>BJHQ01000001.1:0-564364 GCA_014193115.1 Planctomycetota bacterium
TACCGCGCCGCGAAATCATCGAGGCGATCCACCAGATCACGCAGTCTTGCGTGAAGACACGGGGGATCGACGACAGGGGATGGACCTGGGGATCATGGCGGCTCTCCGTGGAGCGGGTGGTGCATTTGCTTGATATTATACTGAACTATTGGAGTTTCGTTGAGTACGATTATGTAGAATTAAAAGCATAGGATTAAATGAAGTTAAGATTATCGACACGGTAAAGAATATTTTCACACTAAGACACGTATTAATTCATGGATATACAATTGACGCGGATCCGGAGGGGGCTAAATTATCGGGGTTTCCCAGTTTGAATAATTTACGTGTGCAAATTGCAAAACGTTATGACTTTCCAAGTGATTCTGATTTTAGATTTGACATCGTATTGAACTGCAATATGATTTTCAATGATTTCACATTGGATATTTTTAATGATGTAATTAGACTAAAAAATATTATAACACCAATTAGAACGACACTCAGTTCAAGTATGATAGAGCATATGAGGGATAATTTAATTAAACGAAATTTAGAAAATGCGATTATAAAGAATGCCTGACAAGTCGATGCGCCTGGGGTAGTATCGGATTTTAACGGAAAAAGTGGTCTAAACCCAACCGGGTGACGCTGAGCGCCAACCCAAGACAAGGCAAACCATGAAAAAACTCATTGTCATCACAACTATCATTGCATCAATAGTAATATTTGGTGCTGTGGGATTGGCGAATTTTGCAAGAAAAGGTCCCATAACAAAAAATGATACCGTATCGGACAAAAGGGGAATGCTATTTAATGATATAAATAATCGCATAACAAGTTTTCATGGCGAAAATGGATTTGGAAATAACCCTGCCGCCATTAAAATGGCGAAAATATTTAGCGATAAGATAACCGTTATTAGAAATGAAATGTTCTCCAAAGGGAAAGAAAGCGCTTTGTCATTAACATCGGGAAATTTCATGACCTATTGCCACACAAATAATGATACGGTCATCTATCTATGTCATGTACCGCAATTAAGAAAATTCGATTCCGAGGCAAAGGGTTCGTTAAATCAATACGCATGGCTACTTGCTAAGAATACCATTTCAGAAGAAATCAAGGAATTCAAAGGCAATGTCATCGTTGGATTAAGGGGCGTGATCATCTACGACAAGTTTATGTTTGGAAATATGACCAATGAAATGGTACAGGAATACAGTAGTGACGAAGGCAAGAAAATGATAGAAACAATTTTAGTGAAGAAAATCGTTAACGCCCAACAAGGCGCTGTACCGGAGCCGGCGACGGTAGACGGTTCTGCTACACAATCGTCCATCTCGCCTGCTTCCGGTTCTGCTACACAATCGTCCATCCCGCCGGCCCCCGGTTCTGAAACGCAATCGTCCATCCCGCCGACCCGCTGAGCTTTGACGCTGGGCTCTTAACTGTTTGGTGAAGGCGATCAACACATAACAACGGAAAAAGTAAGTGAAAACAAACGCCATCATTATTCTCTCTCTCACGCTAAGTGCTGCTTTCTGTCTGGACACCGAATATTCAAACGAGCAAAGTGGGGTAAGAATGAAAATAATCGGTCTGGATAGTAAATTACCGATGTTGCGAATAGAAAATAAAGGCCGCTTTACCTTGGCCATTCGAAATAACACATCACTTGCTGTGTCCATTTACAAAGATAACATCAGAGTCAGGGGAAACGAATCGAAAGAATTCGTTGTGGCCAATGGCGCAAGACCCAGAAACGATGAAGTAATAACCATATTGTCACCGGAATCGAACCTCGAAATTCCTTTTCGAGGGATTTATTTTAATATACGCGATGAGGGACTTGGCGAAAATCTGAATTGGGATGAAGGAATTGCAAAGCTGAATCCGGGTTCATACAGGATCAGATTTTCATCGAATGGCTTAGGGCTATCGGTATTGGATAGAAACACGACTCCTTTTAAGGTAAATTTCGACATTCCTGAATTTACCTATGAAATTGGATCGTCAAAATAACCATTATATTGTATGCTTGTTCCATTCTCGCAATCCGCCCTACAGGTCGATGTGCGGGAGCCGAACAATAACCACGTCATGATCATCACATCCCGGCCGGGTGATCATTGGCTGTGGCCGTGAAATGATAGTACACTCTTCATCATGAACGCGATTCATCAGGTACTCCTCGTCACAGGCGTGCTCACCTGCTGTGGATCGTGCACAAGGGTGTCATCAGATGACAAATCATTGCATGCCTACCAAATCATAGCCTCCACTTTTCCGCTCGGATCAGAGGTCAAGGCAGTTGCATTACGGCTCCCGTCCATGGAACCGCAGATGTATTGCACCAGTGGTGGAATAACCGTAACCGAATATCAGGTGAGTCCGGGAATTCTGGTAAGGATGTGCTTTCATCATCAAACAAAAGTGACGGTTTCTGATGTCCAGGTAACGTCGACAACAAGACCAATCCGCAGATATGAGCATGTCTATAAATATGACGTTCAGGAAAGCGAGCCGGCCGTCCAACCGGGCGATCCATCGGAGCCGGTGTCGAACGATTCCCCTTCTGCATCCTCATTTCCGCCGGCCGGGTGAACGCTGACCGTGGGCAGCGAGATGCACGATCGCACGGATCGCATCGTGTCCAACCGGCTGATTCTCCAGTTGGTTGGATTGGAGGTGCTTCGCTGCTTCGCCAGCGGAGATCGGCCCGGCGCCAGGAAGAATGCTGACTTTGTCATCAGCGACCAATGCCCCTTATTCAATCTGCCCAGGGTGGGGAAACGTCTTCAACTGATTGACCAAGACGCTGACCAGCATGCCTGGATGTACCGGGCCATCATCAACCAGGCCAACAACACCATGGTGGGATACATCAGTTTCCATCATCGACCGCCGGATCCGGATTTGAGTAGTTTTTATGATCCAACGCTTGGCCATGCGGTTGAACTGGGTTACGCCATCGAACCAGACCATCGGAGAAACGGTTTTGCCACCGAAGCCGTCCAGGCCATGATGTCCTGGGCGTATGCGCGGGAAGGAATCAAGTCGTTCATCCTCACCATCGGACACCGAAACGGCCCCTCGCTGGCCATGGCGGAACGGATCGGATACCGCAGGATAGGAACGAGAATGGATGACGAAGATGGTCTGGAATATGTCTATCACGCAACGCACTCATCGTAAAAGGCGCGCAAGAATACGTTGCGAACTGCATTACGGTCGAGCGTCCCGGAGGGACGCAGCGATACCAGCCCGGGGCTTCAGCCCCGGGTCGGGTTCACCGGAAGGTGGAAGTCCCGTAGGGACGGCTGAATATTCTGTGGGCGTCAGCCCGCAGGCTCCGCGTCATGCGAAGATTGGTTACAGGAGACGACTCAGCCGTCCCTACGGGACGGTTCTCACTCGCGGCCATACCCGGGGTTGAAACCCCGGGCTCATCTCGTGGCGTCCCTACGGGACTGCGGCGGATCGGATTCCGCAGGATCGGAACGAGAATGGATGACGAAGACGGTCTGGAATATGTCTATCATGCAACGCACTCATCGTAAAAGGCACGCAAGAATACGTTGCGAACTGCTTTACGGTCGAGCGTCCCGGAGGGACGCAGCGATACCAGCCCGGGGCTTCAGCCCCGGGTCGGATTCACCGGAAGGTGGAAGTCCCGTAGGGACGGCTGAATATTCTGTGGGCGTCAGCCCGCAGGCTCCGCGTCGTGCGCGGGTTGGTATCATGAGACGACTCAGCCGTCCCTACGGGACTGTCCTCACTTGCCACCATACCCGGGGTTGAAACCCCGGGCTCATCTCGTGGCGTCCCTACGGGACTGCGGCGGATCGGATTCCGCAGGATAGGAACGAGAATGGATGACGAAGATGGTCTGGAATATGTCTATCACGCAACGCACTCATCGTAAAAGGCGCGCAAGAATACGTTGCGAACTGCCTTACGGTCGAGCGTCCCGGAGGGACGATGCCATACCAGCCCGGGGCTTCAGCCGGCTTCAGCCCCGGGTCGGATTCACCGGAAGGTGGAAGTCCCGTAGGGACGGCTGAATGTTCTGCGGGATTCACCCCGCAGGCTCCGCGTCGTGCGAAGGTTGGTATCATGAGACGATTCAGCCGTCACTACGGGACTGTCCTCACTTGCCGCCATACCCGGGGTTGAAACCCCGGGCTCATCTCGGGGCGTCCCTACGGGACTCGGATTGCAGGGCGATCAGGTCGGCCAGGATGCCGCGCACGTCGCGAATCGAGATCCGCGGGATAAAATCCGCTTCGCGGATTCGTTCTTCGCGAAAGCGAATCGTCAGGCCGCCAGTTCGTCGAGCGTCCGTCGGCTTTCGCCGAAGCCCGCCGCCGGCACGTCCATCCGTTCGCTGATCGTGCGCAGCAGGTCCGAGACGCTGGACGCGTCGGGCGCGAGTTTGATCGGCGGCGGTGCCGCGGCGTTGACTGGGGCGAGCGGTGGGTGGTTGTTGAACACCAGATGGCGGCCCTGGACGAAGCCGAGGCCTTCGCCGCCGGCCAGGATGAGCGGCAGGTTGTCGCTGCGGTGCATCGCCGGCCAGGACATGCCGCGGCCGAAGAAGACCGCGGTGTTGCGCAGCAGGTCCTGGCCGCCTTCCGACGTCCCGGCCAGGCGTTGCAGGAACGTGGTCAGGCGGGAATGCCAGAACCGGTCATAGGTATCGAGTACCGCATATTCCTTGGGCTTCTTTTCAGCGATTTCGTCATTGGTGGCGTGGCCCTGGCCGTGCCAGTCCTTGCCTCCGTCCAGGGCCTTGAGCGGGCCGCCACCTTCCGAGCGGGTGGTCGTGATGCTGACCACGCGGGTGCAGTCGAACTGAAACGCCAATACGACCAATTCGAACAGGGTGTCGACATAGGCGGTGTGGTCGGCGTCCTTGAAGGGATCAGCTTGCAAGTGCAGCCGGGTCTGATCGATCGCGCCATGCGCCCGCTGCTTGAAGCTTTGATCGGCCTGCACCCGCTTTTCGATCGAGCGCACCGAATCCAGGTATTCATCCAGCTTGCGCTGATCCGATCCACCGAGCTCGGCGCGCTTGGCTTTGGCCTGGTCGGCGACCAGGTCGAGGATGCTGCCGCGGTGGGCCATCCGCCCGTTGGGATCGGCGCCGGTCAGGTCGTCGAAGATCGCCTTCAGATCGAAGTCGGCGAGGACCGGCTGGCCGGTCGCGTCGAACGAGCTGGTCATCCGCCCACCATCGGCGCCGAGGACCAGGCTCGGCCAACGGGTTTTCTCACCGATGGCGTTGGCGATGTGCTGATCGATCGAGATCGTGTTGGGCCGGACTGCGGTGTGCTTGCTGGCGACCCCGACGCCTGTGGCGTTGCAGGTCAGCAGATAGGCCCATTCCTCATGGCCGCCTTTGATTTTCCGGTGTTGCAGCCCCGAGAGGATGCTCAGCCGGTCGCGCACCGGGGCGAGGGGTTGCAAGGTGTCGCTCAGCGCAAAGTCCTTGCCGGCGGTTTCCGGATGGAACTTCCACATGTTCACACCATTGGGGAGGAACACGAAAACAGCGCGTTTGGGCGGCGCCGTCGCCGCAGCGCCTGGCTCGCCGGATTCCAGCCAGGGCAGGGCGAGGCAGACGCCGGCGGCGCGCAGGAACGTGCGCCGGCTGATCCCCGTGGAATGGACTGGTGCTGTCATGTTCGGCATGGCGATCGCCTTCATTTCGTGCGGAACGGTTCGGAGAGGACCATGGCGGTGAGCAGCGCGCGCAGGCCGCCGCCCTCCTTGGCCGCGGCCGCTTGGATCTGCTTGAGATAGGCGCCATCGCCGTGGTCGAGCCCGCGGCCGAGGGCGTAGGCGAACAGCCGTTTCGCGAAGGTCTCACTGAACGGAGAACCGTCGCCGGCGAGATGGCGGCGCAGGGCATCCAGATCGGCGAAGGCGGTGCTGTCGGGCAGACGGCCTGAGGTGTCCGCCTTCACCGGCACGCCGTCCTTGGTCCGCCGTACCCGGCCGCAGCTATCGTACGAATCCCAGGCGAAGCCCAGGGGATCGGTGCGGGTGTGGCAGACCGCGCAGGTCGGGACCGAGATGTGCCGCTCGACGTGCTGGCGGGTGCTGATGTCGGCCAGCTTACGATCCTCGGCGAGCTGGATGTCGAGGGGCTTGATGTCGGCGTTGCCTGGTGGCGACGGGATGTCGAGGCCGAAGAAGTGCCGGGCCAGGTAGACGCCGCGCTTGATCTCGCCGCGCTTCTTGCCACCGGTGGCCGCGGCGATGCAGCTGGACGCGGTGAGCAGTCCGCCGCGACGGTCGGCCGGTGCTGGCACCTGGCGCCAGGCTGGCCCACGCACGCCATCGATGCCATAGAACCGCGCCATCCGGTCGTTGACCACCACCTGGTCACTTTCGACCAGCCGTGCGACCGGAACATCGCCGCGCAGTGCGGACAGCAGCGTCTGGGCCGGTTCTTCAAGCACATCGGCGCGGATCGCCCGTTCATACCACTCGATTTCATTGCCCTGGTCGATCCCGCGGATGCTGGTGAAGGCCGGTTCGAGGTGGCTGATGACGTCAAGATCCAGCCATTGCCGAGAGAACTGGCGGCAGAACTCCGCGGCCCGGTCGTGGTCGGTCAGTCGGCGCACCTGGCGGCGCAGCTCGGCCTCGCTCTTCAGGCTGCCGTCGGCGGCCTTGGCGCGCAGCTCGGCATCGGGTGGACCCGCGGTCATCAGGTACGACAGGCGGGCGGCCAGCTCCCACGGATCGAGGGGCTGGCGCTCGGCGGTCTTGCGCTCCATCAGATACCAGGTCTGGGGAGCGATCAGTGCCGCAGCGATGGTCGTTTTGTAGGCGCTGAGCAGATCGGCTCCGCCGCTGCGGTTGGTCTGATAAAGCGCAAGATACCGGGCGGTTTCGTCCTCGCGCGGCGGTCGGCGGAAGGCGCGGCCGAGGAAGTCGATCAGCGAACGACGGATGTGGGCAGATTCGTCCTCGCCGGTTTTGGGCGGGGCGAGCACGGTCTCGCTGCCCGCCGGCCAGGCCGGTTCGGCAACGATCTCCAGGCTCAGCGAGCGGATCAGCAGCAGGCTGCGCGGCGGCGGCGACGGCTTGGCATCCTTCGCCAGTTGCGCGGGCGGCGGGGTTGGTCCGAGGATCGCCGCCGCATTGTCGAGCTGCACCCGGTACGCCTTGGCGCGGCGGAATAAGGACCATTCGGCGTTGATCAGCGCCAGCGGGATGTCGAGCACGTACTCGACCGGCGCATCTGCCGGAGCGGTCACCGCGACTTCAGCACAGGGATACAGCACGGTGGCGCCGGTCAGGTTGTAGGACACCTCGGCCAGGTTCAGGCGCAACCGCGGCGCACCGTCGGTGGCTTCGGCGGTCGCCCCGGCGATGGCCCGCAGGCGCAGAACGCCGCGCTCGGGAGCGCTCGGGAAGATCACCGAGATGCCTTGCACGCCACCGCCGGTGATCACCGGGTTGCTGCCGATCAAAACGCCCCGCGCCGGATCGATCTGGGTCGCGGGCTGACGCAGGCCGAACACCGTGAGCTGGGCCGGCTTGGCGCCGGCGAGGGCCGAAGGCACCGCAGCATTGGAGATCTGCGGCACGGCCTTGGCGCGTTTGTCCTCAGGCAGAGCGGCCACCGTGGCCTGGGCCTTCGCGGCGAGGGCGCACAGATCGATGTCGTAGCGCAGCGGCACGATGGTGCCCGGCCGGGGCAGGGCGATATCGAGCAGATCCTCGGCCAAATCCAAGCTCCGCCGCAATTGCAGCGCCTGGGTCGTCTGGAGGTTGCTGTCGTTGGCGAAGGCATTGGGCACCGTATCGCTCGGCAGGCGGCCGGCCAGATCGATGTGGGCGCCGGGGAACGTCAGGCCGAGGAGATCGGTCACGGTGGCGGCGTATTCCTCGCGGGTCAGCCGGCGCAGCGCCCGCCGGCCGACGCCGCCCCGGGTGACCACGGCGGCGCGGACCGCCGCGGCGTCGATCCAGGCCATGAACTCGACCATGTCGGAGGCGGCTGGCCGCGGCTCCTTGGTCGGCGGCATGTCGCCCTGGGCGACCAGCCGCTTGGCCGACAGCCAGTGCTCCGCCACCGCCAGATCGCTCAGGTCAGGCGGCGGCCCATCCAGGCGCAGCCCGGCCTTCTGCTTCGTCGGGCCGTGGCAGGAGAGGCAGTGCTGCTGCACGAATGGGGCGACCTGGCGTTGGTAGTCCGCCAGGTGGCGGGCGTCGCCCGCCGTGTCTGCCCCCGCAACGGCGGCCAAGGCGAGCAGTCCCAGGGCGCAGCGGATGAGGACCGTCGAGCGCATTGCAGAGCGTACCTCTGGGTCCCGCACCACGCACGGATCAGAGCCGACGACCGACCGGTGCGCTGGCTGACCTGCGGCAACCGCGAATGGGGAAAAGCGCATGCGGGGATGCTACCTTGCCCCAGCGATCTGGATTGCGGCAGATTCCCCTCGAAATGCGACGTGATGACCGCGCAGCGGCCCGATCACCGCGGAACAGCGTGCCCGAGGCGGTGACCCGCCCGCCATTCCCGGGGCGATACGCCGGTGACCCGGCGGACGCTGCGGTGGAACTGGGCATAGCTGCCGAAGCCGGCGGCGAGGGCGGCCTTCATCAGGTCGCCTTCCGGCTTGCCCTCCGGCTGATCGAGGAAGGCCTCGACCCGCAGGCGCTGGCGATAGGCGACGATGGTCTCGCCGAGTTCGCGGTGGAACAGGCGTGACAGCGCCGTGCGCGACAGGCCGACCCGGGCTGCCAGCTCGTCGCCGCCGCGCTCGGGACGCTCAGCGATCAGGCGCACCGCCGCCGCCACCGCCGGATGCAGGGCGTCCGCCACCGCTTGGACCGGAGCCCGGCGGAACATCAGCCAGGCGGCGCGGACCAGGAAGGCGAGCCCGAGATTGAGCGCGGCCGCATCGTGCTGGACGCTGCGCACCGCCCGCAGGTGGTGGGTCAGATCCCGGGCGTCGTCGCTTGC
The DNA here is from genome assembly GCA_014193115.1 of Planctomycetota bacterium. Taxonomy (GTDB): domain Bacteria; phylum Planctomycetota; class UBA11346; order UBA11346; family UBA11346; genus BJHQ01. The sequence goes on from BJHQ01000001.1 coordinate 8,969, forward strand.
CAACCGCCGGCAGTGATGGCCCGGCGGGTCGGCCTGGAGCAGCACCTGGTCCTCAGGGCCGACGGCGCAGCGGCGGACGCAGGCGCTGCGGAACACCGCGATCCACAACGTGCAATCGGCGCTGGCCGAGACCAGCTGATGGTCCTGGCCGGGAAACAGCCAGATCAGTGATCCCGGCCCCAGGTCGTAGCGGCGCTGGTCGAGCTCGTAGACCGCCGTGCCGGACACCGCCAGGTTCAGCTCCAACTCATCGTGGCGGTGCCGCCGATACGGTTTCCCGGTCCAGCGATAGGTCGCGACCCAGCCGTCCCGGCCGCTCGGCAGGGCCAGGTCATCGTAGGTCGAGCGGGGCCGGGCGACCATGCACAAAATGATAACTTCTTGGAACCTGGCGAGAAGCCGGCGGATCCGGGACCGATATCTTGGCAGGAATGAGCCAGCCTTCCGCCGCCTTGTCCGAAACCGCCCTCCCGCTCTCGGCCGCACAGGTCGAGCAGTACCGCAGCCAGGGCTGGACCCTGGCCGAGTCGGTGGTGCCCGCTGCGCACCTGGATCTGCTGCGCGGCGGAGCCCAGCGCTCCATCGACCACATCCACGCCGAGATGGACGCCAAGGGCACCGACACCGTCGGCATCAATCATCGCAACAAGCGCTATTTCACCGCCCATCCGTCGCTCCAGCAGCCCGATCTCTACCGCTTCATCTACTCGCCGCTGATGGCCGGAATCTGCCGGCAGCTGATCGGACCGGACGTGCGGGTGTTCTGGGAGCAATACGTGATCAAAGCCGGGGACGGCGGCCACGCTTTCGCCTGGCACCAGGATTCGGGCTATGTCGGCGACGAGCACGAACCCTACCTGACCTGCTGGGTCGCCCTCGACGACATGAGCGAGGCCAACGGCACGATCAGCGTCCTGCCGTTCAGCCGTGCGCCGGGCCGCGGCGCCCGGCTGCCGCATCGCCAGGATCCGGTGCTCAACGATCTGGTCGGCTATGACGGACCCGATCCCGGCGACCTGGTGTGCTGCCCAGCCGGGTCGATCGCGCTGTTCACCAGCTGCACCCTCCACCGCAGCGGCATGAACCGCACGGAAAAACAGCGGCGGACCTACCTGATCCAGTATTCCCGCTCGGTGATCACCAAGCCGTCGGGCCAGCCGTGGGGTCGCACCGAAGTATTCCTGCGCGATGGCCAGGTGGTGGGCGAGCGCCGCTCGGGCTGAGCCTGAGGCCGCTGCTGGCGGAACTCAGCCGAGCCGGTGCCGCCGCCGCCAGGCGCCCGGGCTGAGGCCTTCGCGCTGCCGGAAGATCCTGCCGAAATGCACCGGATCGGGCCAGCCCACCGCAGCACCGATCCCGGCCACCGGCTGATCGGTGGTGGCCAGCAGCTGGCGGGCCGCGGCCAGCCGGCGGGCGGCGAGCTCCTGCCACGGGGTCGAACGCAGATGGCGCCGCATCAGCAGGTGCAGGTGGGCCACCGACACGCCGGCGGCCGTGGCCACATCCACGACCTGCAGCGGTTCGGCATGGCGGCGGTCGAGTTCGTCGAGGGCGCGGCGCAGTTCCGCCGGAGGCGCGCCAGCGGTGGCCGCCGGCGCCCGCACCGCCCGCCACAACAGGCCGAGGTAGGCATGGCCGGCGAGCAGGTCGCGGTCGCCGCCGCCGCTGCACCAGGCGGAGAAAATCTGCAAAGCAAACGCCCGGCTGTCGGCGCCGTCGGCGGGCAAGGTCAGCCGCGGCGGCCGGTGCGGCGCAGGTCCCGAGACCCGGAATCCGACCACCACGCAGTGGTAGGGGTCCCGGGGATCGGCGCGATGGACTGTGCGCTCGCCGGCCAGATGCCAGCAGATCGCCCCGGGGCCGAGCACATGCTCGCGACCGCCATGGGCGAAGAACGCTTTGCCGGCGGTGATGATCTCGACCTCTTCGAGCCCGGCGGCGATGATCCGCCCGTGGTTGTCGGCGACGCCGGGCCGGGTTTCGAACAGCTGGCTGTGGGCGAGGCCGTGGACATGGCGGGTGCGCTCGGCGAGGATCCGCATAGCCGGAAGAATCGGCGCATATTGACCTCGGGCAAGAAGCCTGGATGGGATCCGCCTTCCGACGCGGATCCGCATAGGCGAACCCTCCGGCCCTGCGCCACCAACCTCCTTCCCAGGCGAGACCCACCATGTCCAAAATCCGATTCGGCATCATCGGCGCAGGCGCGATCAGCCAGGGCGCCGCCATCGAACTCGCCGGCATGGCCGAGGTCGAAGTGGTCGCCATCGCCGATCCGAGCCTAGAGCGCGCCAACGCCCTCGCCGACAAGGCCAAGATCGCCAAGCGCTACGCTTCGGGTGAAGAGCTGATCGCCGATCCGACCATCGACGCGATCTACGTCGCCGTGCCCAACAAATTCCACGCCCCGCTCGCCGCCGCAGCGCTCAAGGCCGGCAAGCACGTCATCCTCGACAAGCCCTTCGCACTGTCCCTGGCCGAAGCCGAAGGCGTTGCCGCCGCGGCGAAGTCCTCAGGGAAACTGCTGATGCTGGGCATGAACCAGCGCTTCGCCCAGCCGATGCAGCGGATCCGCCGGCTGGTGATGGATGGCGTGCTCGGCGAGGTCTACCACGGCAAGGCGTTCTGGGTGCGCCGCGCCGGCAGCCCCAAGCAGGGCACTTGGTTCACCCGCAAGGAATTGGCTGGCGGCGGTGCGCTGCTCGACATCGGCGTGCATGTGCTCGACCTCGGCTGCTGGCTGATGGGCAATTGGAAACCCGTGGCGGTCACCGGCCGGGCCTACACCAAGCTCGGCCAGCGCGGCCTCGGTGAGGGCGGCTGGGGGATGAGCGAAAAGACCGACGCGCCGTTCGATGTCGATGACTTCGCCACCGCGCTGATCACCTTTGCCGACGGCGCGACCCTGTCCCTCGACGCCAGTTGGGTGCTGCACCAGAAGGAGGGCGACCGCAACGGCGTGCAGTTGCACGGCAGCGAAGGCGGCGCCACCACCAATCCCTGCGAGCTGTTCCGCTTCGGCGACGGCAAGGGTTCGTACCGCGTCGACCAGAACCCGTTCGCCGAGCCGCTGTGGGCCCACGGCAGCCGCTTCCGCAATTTCGTCCTCGCCATCCTCGGCAAGGAGGCCCCGGCGGTGACCGTGGCCGAATCGCTCGTCGTGCAGAAGATCATCGACGGGATCTACGAATCGACCCGGACCGGACGCGAAGTCCGCCTCGGCTGATTCCCCGACCGCCATCCAACCCCAACAACCCCGAGTCCGCCATGTCCGCCTACCCGCTCTCCGTCCAGCTCTACTCCGTGCGCGATGCCGCCAAAGCCGATCCCCAGGGCACCCTGGCCGCGATCGCGGCGATGGGCTACCTCGGCGTCGAAAGCGCCGGCTTTTGGGGCTGGTCGCCCAAGGAGTTCCGCCGCCGGGTCGAAGACCTCGGCATGCGCATCACCGCCTCCCACAGCCCGTGGACGACCAGCGCGTCGGTGAGCCAGTCGATCGACACCGCCAAGGAACTCGGCCTGGATGTCGTCGCCGGCGGCTTCGGCCGCGACAACTTCAAGGATCTCGACGCCATCGCCAAGACCTGCGACGAGGTCAACGCGATCTGCGACAAGCTCGAACCCCACGGCATCCGCCTGTATCTGCACAACCACGCCTGGGAATTCGACCGGTTCGACGCCGGCGACGGCCAGGGACCGCGCTGGGGCCATGCCATCCTCGCCGAGCGCTGCCCGCGGGTGTGGTTCGAGATCGACACCTATTGGGCCGCCAATTTCGGCGCCGAAGACCCCGTCGCCGCGGTCCGCCACTTCGCCCACCGCGCGCTGTTCCTGCACATCAAGGACGGCAGCCTGGTCAAGGATCAGCCCCATGTCGCGGTCGGTAGCGGCAAGATCAACGTCCCGGCGGTGGTCGCCGCCGCCAACGGCCGGGTCACCCGGGCGCTGATCGTCGAGCTCGACGCCTGCGGCACCGACATGCTGACCGCGGTGCGCCAGAGCCGCGACTACCTGGTCGGCAAGGGCCTGGCGATCGCCCGGCCGGCGCTGGGCTGAGCGCGCCAGCAGCGTCGCCATCGGTGGATCAGGCGGAGCGGTCAGAACCGCCAGCCGTGCGCCCCGGAAGGGTTGCGGCTGGCGGCCTGCCGCTGGTCAGAAGCGGGCAGCGGTCCCGAAGGAGAATCCCTGGGAAACGACGAATTGTTCGCCGTTCACCCGGTTGTAGGGCTGCCACAGGTAGTTGCCGTAAATCTGCCAATCGGGGAGCGGATAGAAGCTGATGCCCGGGCTGACCGTGAGGAACTCCCCACCGGATTCCTCCGCCTCTGCCCGCTCGCCTGAGTCCCGGCGTAGGATCACCCCGGTCGCTTGCAGGCTGATATCGACATAGCGCACCGGTTGCCACCTTCCGCCGGCATTGACCGTAAATCGATTTCCCGGCCGGAAGGCGTCGCGATGGGCGAGCGCGAACTGGACCTGGGGGCGGAAGAACAGCACCAGGGTGTGTTCGAGCAGATCGCCGCGCAAGATTCCACCGATGATCAGATCGGTGCTGCCATTGCCCGGATTCAAGGTCCAGGTGGTGGGCTCGTCGCCTTGATCGACGACGACGTCATTGGTGATGGTCGTCTCGGTGGTGCGCTTGGTCGTACTGCCGGTGGGCAGCTTGACCCCGATCACGGCGCCGAGGCGCTGGGCTGGCGCCACGTCGAACAGGAACTGGGTATCGACGCGGGTGTCGCCGATCCCGCTGAACCGGCCGCGTTTCTCGATCCTGGTCGCCGGATCATCCTCGTCGATTTCGACCTCGTTCTGCTTGCGGTAGACCCAGGGAAGGCTGACGCTCACCGTCCACTGGGCGGTGAGATGGTAATCGAGATCGAGGGTGACGTTGCGGTGCTGGATTCCGGTGGCTCCGGGAGGAAGGTCGATCCGGCTTCGTCCGCTGTTCATCCGGTCCTGGTCGAACTGGTCGTAGCGCAAGGACAGCGCCCAGGGTTTGAGGTAGACACCAGCGGGCATGCCGATGTGGCCGAGATCCCAGCCGCAATCGAGGTCGACCTTGCACGAACCGCAATTCGTCAGGAGATCTTTGATCACGGGGTCGGTCAGGGTGAAGGTCTCGGCAGCGCCGGCGCCGACCAGAGCGGAGGCGAGCCAGAGGGAAAGGTGGAGGTGGTTCGGGTGGTTGTTCATGGGCCATGGACGCACCGCCTGCCTGCCAGGCGGTGCGTCGGATAAACAGGGAATGGCGCGATCCTGATGCCGCCGGCGCCGTCGCTCAGGGACGACAGCGGGAACCGTGCACCTGCCACTTGGCAGGTGCTGATGCAGGCTTCAGGAGATCAGGCCGCCTTCGGCGGCGGCGGATCAGGGATCGGACGGGACTGTTCCGTCCAAGTCCGCGCCGGCCAGAACGCCACGCGGCACATCGCGCCGGCACCGACCGATTCGCCATCCCAGACCGCAGGCATCGCCAACTGAACTTTTACGGTGTTTTTCTGGTCGGGTTTCCCTGGCTTTCCGTCCTGAACCACAAGATTTTTGGTGCGCAACGCCTCGGCCAGGACGCACACCCCGCACGGGTGCCGGCCATCAAAGGTGGTTGCCATGGCGTGGGACAGGCCCTGCGTGTTTGCGCGCGAGATCACCATCCCCGTCCACGCCATCAACTGGAGTCCGGCAGATTGACCGATCACGAGGAGGATCGCCAGAACCACGGCGCAGCAGCTCAGCGACCGGTTGACCATGAAGGGGTCAGCGTGGTTGCGCGAAACGGCCTCGCCAATCAAGAAAACGGGAGTGGCCATTTGCTGTCATGCACGGCTTCCCAAGCCTCTGGCTGGCCGCTGGGTGCGCGGCGACACTTTTGCTGCTCCAGTTGCGGTTGCGCTGCCACCTGTCGGCCAGAGTGACTGATTGACCGCGGTGCGTGCCTATCCTATCGTTAAATGACGATGGAATCGCCCTGTTGTCCGCCGCAGGAATGCACCCCAGGAGCGCTGCTGGCGACGCCGCTGGACGGCGCCGAGGATACCCTAGCTGCGCTGGCCAAGGCCCTGGGCAATCCAGTGCGGATCCGGATTCTGCGTCTGCTGGTCGCCAGAAACGCCTGCATCTGTGGGGAAATTGTCGAAGAGATGCCGCTGTCCCAATCCACCATCTCGGCCCATCTCAAATTTTTGAAGGATGTCGGCCTGGTCCAGGGGACCATCGACGGGCCGCGGGTGTGCTACTGCGTGAATCCGGCGGTACTCAAGCAGCTCAAGATCCTGGTCGCCTGTTTATGAGCGATATATCGTCAATTCACGATGATTGGAGCGACGGGCAACGGCTCCTCGCCGAGTTCCTCGGCAGCGCCGGGCTGGTCGCGGTGGTGGTCGGGTCGGGGATCATGGCGGAACGTCTGGCCGATGGGAACGTCGCCATCGCGCTGCTCGCCAACTCCTTGGCCACTGGCGCCGGGCTGGTGGCGCTGATCCTGTCCTTTGCCGGCATCAGCGGCGCCCATTTCAATCCGCTGGTGACCCTCGCCTTGGCGGTTCGCGGCGCCTGCCCGTGGCCGCGGGTTCCGGGATATGCCATCGCCCAGATTACCGGCGGCCTCGCCGGGATGGTGGTGGCGAATCTGATGTTCGATCACGCAGCGTGGGAAATCTCAGGAAAAATCCGCACCGGCGGCGGACAATGGCTGAGCGAAATGGTCGCGACCTGCGGCTTGCTGCTGACCATCCACGGCGTGTCGCGGCATCAGTCGGCGTGGACGCCGTTCGCGGTGGCCTGCTATGTCACCGCCGGCTACTGGTTCACCGCTTCGACCTGCGTCGCCAATCCTGCGGTCGCCATCGCTCGGGCCTGGACCGACAGCTTCAGCGGCATCCGCCCGGTCGATGTGCCTCCGTTTTTGCTCGCGGAGCTCGCCGGCTGCCTCGCCGCACTGGCAGTTATGCGCGCTTTGGATCCGAAAAGCGCTAAGCGCCAGCTCGGCAAGACGCTGGCTACACTGGGCGCGCAAACTCCAGCCGAGCTGGCGCTCGGCGCTCCCAGGACGACGCCAGCCGAGCTGGCGCTCGGCGCTCCCAGGACGACTCCAGCCGAGCTGGCGCTCGGGCCTCCTCGGGCAAATCCATGACGAACATCCTTTTCCTGTGCACCGGCAATTCCTGCCGCAGCCAGATAGCCGAGGCGTTCTGCCGGGTCTTCCACTCCGATCGCTACCAGGCGTTTTCTGCGGGAACCATCGCCAAGGGGCTGAATCCGAAGATGGTCCTGGTCATGCGCGAACTTGGTCTCGACCCGACCATCCATCAGACCTCGAAGACTTTGGCCAGCGTGCTCGCCGCTGGAGTCAACCTCGATCTGGTGGTGACGGTGTGCGGTCACGCCCACGAGACCTGTCCGATCTTCCCCGGCGGGAAGACCCGTGTCGTCCACGTCGGTTTCGAGGATCCGCCGGAATTGGAGAAAACAGCGGCGACGCCCGAGGAAGCCCTCGGCCATTACCGCCGGGTGCGCGACGAAATCCGCGCCTTCATCGCTGGCCTGCCCGTCGCCATGGGGGAGCCGCCATGCGGTCATGCACGGCTTCCAAAATCTCAGGTCGGCCGCGACGCGCGGTGACGGATCGGCAGGGGGAGTGCCTTCCGATCCATTGGACCAGTCATTCACCCAGGGCCAGCAATCGGCCATCCCGGCAGCGCAACAGTAGTGGTAGGCAGCCGGAGCCATGCCGCAGGCGGCGCGGAATCGCCGCACCAACTGGGATCGACTGAGACTGACGGCCTTGGCGAGCCGATCGAGCGGCCAGAGCAGAGCCACGTTGGCGGCGATCAGTCGCTGGGTCTCTCGGACCGGATCGGCGGCCAGTTGGTCGGTGTCGGTCGCGCCCAGGCGGGCGGCCTCGCCGAGGATGGCTTCGACCAGATGCGCCGCTGCGCCCCGGTAGCCGTCATCGAGGGCGACCTCGACCTGATACTGCCCGTTCAGGATCAGCGCCAGCTCATGCCAGGCATGACGGTAGCGGTCCGCCTGGACCAGGCCGACCGCGGGAATGACCTCGTAGGCGCGGATTGCTGACGGGCCATCGTCTCAAACAAGTCGCTGAGCCATGCCTATGTTACGCGGCGCCTGGCGGCGCCGTTGCTTGATCGGGCGGCTTCAGGCCGGCCGCGGGGTGCGCCGCGGCGGATCAGCGATGGTGAAAATCTCGTGCAATCCGAGCAGTTTGAGCAAGGTCATCACCCGCGGCTGGGCGTGCTGGATGACCACCTGTTTGGCGCCGGCGGTGGTCGACACCCGGTGGAAATGGACCAGAAAAGCCAGGGCCGTGCTGGCGACATTCTCGCAGCGCTGCAAATCGATGAAGGTTTCCGGCGCTTTCAGCTTGTGCAGCGCCTCTTTCACGCGATCGGCGAAACCGTCAGGGATGTCCTGGACCAACGAACCGCGGATGACCAGCGTCGGTCCTTGGCTGCGCCGTTCGAGGTGCATCTCGAACCGGGCGCCATATTCCGTCCCGCCGCAACTGGCGAGGCGGACCAGGCGGTCGGTCGGCGATTCATGGGGTGGGATGTCGGTCACGCGGCGGCTCGCCACGCAAGGTGGCTGTCGTGGTGATAGTACCTGGCGCAACCAGGGCATGTCAACCAGGCTTTGAGTGGTTTGAGACGCGCCTCCTGATGGAATTCCCGCGATTGCCTGCCTCAGCGCGGATGGCAGTTGGCCTGGGCCGAGCCATTCCGGCCGTCCGGGGCGGCGGCACGATCGCCGCGGATGAGCTCTTGGACCGCCACGCTCGCCACCGACCTGCCTGAGCTGGCCTTGTCGGCCCAGCGCTTCGCCCATCCCTGCGGCTTGATCCATTGGCATCTCGGCAACGACGACGCCCACCGCGGCTGCGTCATCGCGGTGCGCACGCCGCCGACCGATTCCTCGGGCCTGCCCCATGTGCTGGAGCACGTCGCGACCTGCGGCAGCCGTCGTTTCCCGGTGCGCGATCCGTTCTTCGCGATGCTCCGCCGCTCGCTGCAAACGTTCATGAACGCCATGACCTATGGCGAGTTCACCGCGTATCCCTTCGCCACCCAGGCGCCCCGGGACTTCGCCAATCTGCTGGCGGTGTACACCGATCTGGTGTTCGCGCCGCGGCTCGACGACCGCGATCTGGCCCAGGAAGGCCATCGTCTGGAACCTGCCGACGGCGGCCGCTGGCGGCGCACCGGAGTGGTTTATCACGAGATGCAGGGCGCCCTCGACGGCAGCTCCGCGCTGGTCGATCGCGCCCTCAGCGCCGGGCTGCTGCCCGACACCTGCTGGGCCCATGACAGCGGCGGAGATCCCAGCGAAATCCCGTCGCTGACGGCGGACCGCCTGCGCGCTTTCCACCGCCGCTGCTATCGCCCAGCCAACGCCGTGGTCTGCACCTATGGCGCGGTCGATCCGGCGGAGATCCACGCCGCGCTGGAGCCCTATCTCAGTGATCCGGGCGTCGCCCTGCCCGCGCCATCGCCGCAGGCGCCGTGGGCCGGGCCGCGGCGGATCGACCTGGCCGTGCCGTGGGGCGAGGACGCCGAGCTGGCCGATGCCAGCCTGGCCGGAATCCATTGGCTGTGGGGCGATCTCGCGAACCTCGACGAGGCCCTGGCCGCCGAGCTGGTCGATCGGCTGCTGGTCGGCCACGCCGGCAGCCCGCTGCGCCTGGCCCTGGAATCGTCGGGGCTGGGCCGGTCGATCGCCGGTACCGGCCTGCACGGCGGCGCCCGTTCGGCGCTGTTCAGCGCCGAGCTGGAAGGCATCGCGCCGGGTGATCTGCATGCGCTGGAGACGCTGGTCCACGCCACCATCGCCCAGGTCGCCGCCACCGGTCTGCCGCCCGCCGAGACCGCCGCCGCGCTACATCAACTGGAATTGTCCCGGCGCGAAGTCGGCGGCGATCATCTGCCGTTCGGCCTTGAGTTGTGCCTGCGCCTGGTCCCGCCGTGGGCCTGGGGCGTCGATCCGCTGCCGTTCCTCGACCAGGCCCCGGCGATCGCCCGGCTGGCGGCGGCGGCCCAGGATCCGGGCTGGCTGCCGGCCCAGATCCAGCGCCGGTTGATCGCCAATCCGTCACAGGCGCTGGTCGTGGCCCGGCCGGACCGGCGGTTCGCCCAACGCATGGCCCACGCCGCCGCGGCCGCCGCGGATCTGGCAGCGGCCGACGCTGGTGACACCGGACGCGCCGCCCTGCGCCAGAGCGCGGCGGATCTGGTCGCCTGGCAGGCCCGGGCAGACGACGCCCACCTGCTGCCCGACCTCGACCTGGCCGAGGTCCCGGCGCGCCGGCCGTGGGCGGTCGGAGTGCCCCACGGCGGCACCACGGTCTTCACCACCCGCACCAACGGCCTGCTCCACCAGGTGGTCGCCATCCCCCTGGGTGCGGTGTGTTCTCCCGGCCTTGCCGGTGTCACCGGAGCCGACCTCGACCTGCTGCCGCTGTTCGCGATGGCGGTCGGCCAGGTCGGCTTGGCCGCCGGCGACGGCCAACCGGCTGAGGACTACGCCGCCTTCGCCAGCCGCCTGGCGGGCACCTGCGCCGGGGTCTCGGCGTGGACCGAGCTGGTCTGCGATGCCGCTGACCCGGGCCTGGTCCGGGCCTGGCTGCTGGTCGAATCCCGCGGTCTGGCCGCGCGCCGCAGCGGATTCCTGGAATTGCCCGAACAGGTGGTGGAGCGCCTGCGCTGCGACGAGGACGACCGCTGGGCCGAGCTGGTCGATCAGGAGGTCGCACGGATGCGCAGCCGGATCACCGGATCGGGCAGCGGCCTGGCGGCACGGGCGGCGATGCGCGGTCAACGTGGCGCTGCCGGCCTGGCCCATCGCCTGGCTGGATTCGGCCGCCTGGCCTGGCTCGAAGATCTCGCCCAGCGTCTGACCGAGGAACCTGACTGCCTGCGCGCGCCGATGGCCGCGCTGCGCGACCGGCTCGCCGCCCTGCCCCGGCGCCGGGCGGCGATCGCTGACGCCGCGTCATGGCGTCAGGATCCGGTCCGCCTGCTGGCTCTGCCAAATGCAGACGCCGCGCCCAGAGCAGACGCATCGCCAGGCGACCGCTTCCGTCTGGCGGTCACGCCGGCACCGCCGGCTACGGCCTTCACCACCGCCGCGGCGGTCAACCACACCGCGCTGGTCTTCACCGGACCACCCGCGATCGATCCCGATGCCGCAGCGTTGGCGGTGGGCTGCCGATTGCTGGCCAACGTCGAACTGCACACCCGCATCCGCGAACGTGGCGGAGCCTATGGCGCCCAGGCCGCGTGGTCGGCAGGCACCGCGACCATCACTCTGTCGAGCTACCGTGACCCGCGACTCGACGGGACCTTTGCCGATCTGCGCGCCGGTCTCGCCTGGCTGGCCGACTGCCCCGACGACCCGCGACTGCTGAAGGAAAGCAAGCTCGGCATCATCGCCGGCCTCGACGCTCCGGGCAGCCCGGCCGGCGAGGCCAGATCCCGGTTCATCGCCGACCTCACCGGCCATGGTCCGGCGGTGGCCGATCCGCTGCGCGACCAGGTGCTTGCGGCGACGGTCGCGGACCTGCGCGCCGCCGCCCGCCGCTGGCTGCCGCCCGATGGCGGCACCGCCGCCTGCGTTTCCAATCCTGAAACCGCAGCCGCCAGCGGGTTGGGTTGGACGATCGAAGCGATCTGACGAAACGGGCTGCCCGGCCAACAAAAGACGTTGTTCCCGAGCGACTGACGGCCGGCGATGTCCCCGAGGCACTTCTCGATCGCTTTTCTCGGGGATTCGACGCAGGAGGCATCAAGGCAGTCCGTAGTAGGCCCTTATGGCTCTAGAAAGGAGTGCCGTCCCCTTCTCAACAGCGACCCCCCAAACTCCGGTCACGGCCTTTTGAGCCATTCCGCCTATCCATCCACCGACCTTCTCGCCAAGCACACCATCCTCCTTGGCTTTCGGTTCTGCCTTGATGGCTTCTTGGAGGTTGGAGAGATCCGGCTCAGGAACCTGCGCCTGACGCAATAATTCGATAAGGGCTTGAAGATCACCGGGCTTGGTCCCAACTGTCGATGTCTGAGTGACGGTGCTCCTGTTGGTCGCGCCGGCGACGTTTCCACTATTTCCAGGGGCGTTGACAGCCGTACCTCCTTTTATTGCAACTGTGGAATCGGTGATATTGGTATGCTCTGTCGTCATGGTTGGCCTGTAGTAGAGATTGAGATTTTGAAGCGGAACTCCCGCCTCCTTTAAGACCCGAAGCGTGTCGCGAAGCTGTCCATGCATGTCGAAGAATTCGGCGCTGCGCGAAATACGCTACTGTCGGACGTCTGCTGACAGACCGTCCGAATACTCCTTCCCTGCTGGCGCGGCAAGCGCGTCACCGCAATCTGAAGGAAGCACATGGAAGGAAATCCGCGTGTTATCTTCTGTGCAGTGAAAGGGCTTTCCGCAGGTATTGCACTGGGCAATTGGTTCTTTGCCATCGAAAATAGCCTGGGCCATCGAATCTGCAAGCATCTCTGAAAGGCAGTGATCACAGAGTACAACCAGGCTTGGCTTGAGCTTGTAAACCTGCTGCCTATAGATTTCAGAAAGCGCCTCAACTGTGCGAGTCATGTCCCAGTCCAGAGCACTGGAAATCATGGATGGCGCTATAACCCAGCGATTCTTAGCAATCCTGTCCGATATGAAGAGATCGACCGCCCGAATGTCTGCGTATGTCGCCATAAGATACTACTCTGACACTTTCACCTGCGGCGCGGACTTTGATGACGGCTTCTTCTTGGCCGATTTCTCCCTGTGGATAGCGTTAAGCAGTCCCGTGACGGTCCGAATCGTAGAGCTTGTAACATTCGCTTCGGGGAAACGAATCGACGATGAATCCGGGCTAATGTCCATCTTGTAGCTCTGTCCTTCATACGTTATCTCGACAGACATGCTGAATATGCGCTGTTCGTCACTCATTTCACTCAATGCACGCTTGTAGTCATCTGATTTATAGAGGTCGTTCTCTCCGGCCACGTCCTTGAACGCCGGATCGACCTTCATGATAGTAGTCCCTACCCCGCTTTGTGCTCCCGCGTCGTTCTTGATCACAACCTCGCGCCCACGAGCTTTCAGCCGAGCAATGAGGTCGTGTGCGTCATCCTGGTCAAAAGTGATATCCACTGCCTGGATACTTGGCTTCACGGATTTTGCCAGTTCCAAGAATGCCTTTATTGCGTTGGTCTTCTGACTGATCGGCCCGCGGAACTCGGCCGTCTCTCGGTGCGGATCAATGATGATGTGAACCGCCTGAACACGCTCAACATCTTCGGCGATGAAGGCATTGTTGATGTGGGTGTCGACAATAACCGTGCGGGCCATGGTAATGCAGTAGATTTTTGACTTTTCATCAAGTTGAGTCGCCATGATCGGAGTGTATTTACTGCCTATTTCCTTTGGCCCTTCTCCTTTGAACGGGTTGATCTTGAGAACACGCTGAAAGGCCTGCTCCATCTCCTTCGGGTACGGGGCCTGCGTTATCTCGACCTGATGAACCGTGAACTGGCTGGCAAACATGCGTTCGTGGATAATACCGGCGTCCGATGCGTTGCCCGCCAAAAGTAGGGCCAACTGCTTCGCTCGCGCCTCGGGTGTGGAATCCTTGAATAATTTCTGGATCTCCTTTGGCTCAAACCCCAGTTCCTTGAACAACAGCTTTTGGGTAATATCGGCCATTTCGAAAAAGACGGCCTCTGTCGGCGTCATGTGCCGATCAGGCACAAGGGCGCTTGCTAGCTTTGGCAGCACGCGAGCCAGGTAGTCATTATCCTCCTCCGAATCGCCCTGCTCGTATTCCAGTGAGCGGCAGATCCGGAGGAGTTCCTCGATAATGGCCTTCTTCAACCGTTCCCCCTGAATGGTCAGCATGGCAAGCGCCTGCCTTATTGACCCCTAGCAGGAGGTTAGGGGCGTCGTTCCTCCCGATCAATCCTTAACTTCCCGGAGGATGTTAGGCCCCGCAGACCTTCGCTGGCTAGGATCGTGTCGTGGCATTGGCGGCTCGCCCATGCGGTCGTTGCTTACGGCGAGTCCCCGTGCCACATGTTCACCCCGGTCGGCCGGAAATGCCGGCCTCGGCCAGGGCTTTGTGGATGGCGCGGATGTGGTCGTGGTCGCGGGTCTCCAAGGTCAGCACCGACGCGACTCGGGCAGGATCTTCCGGGCCGAAATTGCGGTCGTGGTCGACCTCTTTGACGTTGGCTCCGGCCGCCGCGACCAGGCCGAGCAGCCGGGCGAGTTCGCCGGGACGGTCGCGCAGTTCGCAGACGATCCGGCACAGCCGGCCGTCTGCGGCTAGGCCGCGTTCGATCACCCGGTTGAGCAGGGTCAGGTCGATATTGCCGCCACCGAGCACCAGGACCACGCGTTTTCCGCGCAGGTCGGGGCGTTGCAGCAAGCCAGCCAGGGCGGCGGCGCCGGCGCCTTCGACCACGGTCTTTTCGAGTTCGAGCAGCCGGACGATGGCGGTGGCGATGGCTGGCTCGTCGACCAGCTCGATGCCGTCGAGCCGGCCAGCCAGCGCATCGAGGCAGTGCTGGCCGGCCTGATCCACCGCCAGGCCGTCGGCCAGGGTCGGCAGGACCTCCACCGCCACCGGGCGGCCGGCGGCGATGGCGGCGTGCAGGGTCGGCGCCGCCTTGGGTTCCACCGCGATCACCAGGCAGGCCGGGCGCAGCGCCTTCACCACCACCGCGATGCCGGCGACCAGGCCGCCGCCGCCGGCGGGCACCAGGATCGCGTCGACCTCGGGCACATCGGCGAGGATCTCCAGGCCGATGGTGCCCTGGCCGGCGATGATCGCCGGATCGTCGAAGGCCGGCACGAAGGTCAGGCCGCGGTCCGTCGCTAACTGCTGGGCCAGGACCCGGGCATCGGCGAAGCGCTCGCCGTGCTGGATGACGTTGGCGCCAAGGGCCCGGCAGTTGGCGACCTTGACCAGCGGAGCCCACACCGGCATCACCACCGTCACCGGGATGCCCAGCCGGGCGCCGTGGCGGGCCAGACCGAGGGCATGGTTGCCCGCCGAGGCTGCGACCACGCCGCGTTGGCGCTGGTCAGCGCTGAGCTGGGCCAGGCGGTTGGCGGCGCCGCGTTCCTTGAAGCTGCCGGTGGCCTGGAACTGGTCGAGTTTGCAGAAGACCTCGCACCCGGTCAGCCGCGACAAGGCGGGCGAGGCCGGACACGGCGTGCGCACGACGTGGCCGGCGATGCGCTGGGCGGCGGCGGCGATGTCGGCAAGGGTGACCATGGGGACAATGGACCCGGCGATCGCCGGGGCGCAATGACAACCCGTCGTCAGGAGTGGCAGGTTCCGGGATTCACCAGGGTTTCCCCAGGGCCGCCGGGCCGCGACTGGCCCGGCCGGCGATGGCCAGCGCGAGCAGGGCCGCGGCATACGGCGCCGCCTGGAACAGCCGCCAGCTCAGCCCGCTGCCAGCTCCGCTCGCCTGGGCCAACTGCTGAGCCGACTCGACCAGGGCGAAGCCGAGGCAGGCGGCCAATACCCAACCTGGCCGCCAACGCCCGAGAATCACCAGGGCGAGGACGACGAAGCCTTTGCCCGCCGACATTCCGGGTTGGAAACCGTGGGTGCGGATCAGCGATAGCCAGGCGCCGGCCAACCCGGCGCAGGCCGCCGCCGCCAGGATGCAGCCCACCCGCCACTGCCGCACCGCGATGCCGGCGGCGGCCGCGGCCGATGGGTCCTCGCCCACGGCCCGCACGATCAGGCCGATCCGGCTGCGTTGCAGCAGCCACGCCAGCACCGGGACCGCGGCAAAGGCGAGCACGGTCAGCGGATGGATCTGGGCGCTGGCCCAGGACTCCGGCAGGCCGGGGATCGCCACCGGTTGGAATCCCGCGCCGGCCGGCAAGCGGTCGAGCCCGTGGGCCTGGAGCGCGGCCCAAGCCGCGCCGGTGCCGCCGATGGCCAGCAGATTCACAGAGGTTCCGGCGACGATCTGGTCGGCCCTGGCCCACACCGTGACCACCGCGAACACCAGCCCCACGGCCATCGCGGCGGCGATCGCCGCCGCCAGCCCGATCCAGCCGTTGCCGGTGAGCACCGCCGCGGTGAACCCGGCGCCGGCGCCGGTCAGGAGCAGCCCTTCGATACCGAGGTTCAGCGTGCCGCTGCGCTCGGCGATGATTTCGCCGAGGGCCGCCAGCAGCAGCGGCGTCGCCGCCAGCAGGGTCGCTGCGATCAGCTGGTCAAACATACCCGCCCGTCAGATGGCGCCGTTGGGGAACCGCCAAGACGCCAAAACGCCAAGGGGTTGAGGGTCGGAGGAAGATCCACCCGCATCGGGCTTTCGGATCAGCCAGCTGCGATTTTACCTGATTTTTCCTTGGCGTCTTGGAACCTTGGCGGTTCACCTGCTTTATAGAGTCTGAAGTCATCGCCGCGCCTTCCACAGCGTGACGGCGGCGGCGACCAGGACGCCGAGGACCAACGCCGCCTGGACTGCGTCGCCGAGATCCCGTGGGATGTCGCAGCGCCGCTCCAGATTGCGGAAGCAAGCGCCGAGGGCAGCGACCAGCACCGCGGCGACCACCACGCCGGCCGGGTGGAGCCGCCCGAGCAGCGCCACGGCGATTCCGGCATAGCCATAGGCGATGGGATCGGCGCCGAGGAAATGGATGACGCCCAGCACCTGGGCGCCACCGGCCAGCCCGGCGAGAGCGCCGCCGAGGGCCAGCGCCTGGTCTTGGCGGCGGGCCACGGGGATGCCGGCCAGCCGGGCGGCGCCGGGGGCGGTGCCCACCGCGTCCAGCTCGAAACCCCAGGCGGTGCGGCGGAAGACCAGCCAGGCGAGGATCGCGGCCAGTCCAGCGCCGAGCACCAGCAGGTGGACCCGGGTGCCCTCCACCACCACCGGCAGGCGCAGGTGCTCGGCCACCGCCGCGGTCTGCGGCGCGGTGGTGGCGGGATCGCGCAGCGGACCTTCGACCAGGAACCCGAGCAGATGGACGGCGAGGACATTGAGCAGCAAGGTGCCGAGGACGAGGGGCACCGCCCGCCAGCGTTCCAAGCCGCCGGCGAGGGCCGCCCAGGCGCAGCCGGCCGCGGCGCTGGCGGCCAGCGCGGCGGGGATGGCGAGCACCCCAGGCAAGGCGATCAGCCAAGTCGTGGCGCAGGCCGCGGCCAAGGCCATGCCCGCAAGATATTGGCCTTCGAGGCCGACGTTGAGCACGCCGGCACGCAGACACAGCGCCGCCGCCAGACCGCACCACAGCAGTGGCGCCGCATCCTGGATGGTCTGAGCCAGGCGCAGCCACGTGCCGCAGACTCCGGCCAGGCCGACCGGCAGTACGACCCACGGCGGGAACCCGGCCAGCCACAGTCCGGCCAGCGTGACCACCGCCACCGCTGCGAGCACCGCCAGCGCCGGAACCCACGCCGCCACCGCCCTGGGAGGGGCAAGCCTGGGAGAGGCGAGCCCCAGCTCGCCTGGCGGAGATGCCCCGGGAGAGGCGAGCCCCAGCTCGCCTGGTGGTGACGTGGGCAAACCGGCCGATGCGTTTCCGTGAGAGGCAAGTTCGCCTGGCGGAGTTCCCTCAGGAGCCCCGAGCAGCATCGCCCCGATCCGCCCACGATCGCTGTTCGGCCAGCCGCTGTCGCCCAGTCGGCCGCGATGGATCACGAGCACCCGATCGGCGATCGCAAGCAGTTCATCCAGATCGTGATGGATCAGCAGGATCGCCGCGCCGCGATCGCGGGCCGCGCGCAGATCGTCCCACACCGCCGCTGCCGCCGCGACGTCGAGCCCGCGGCTGGGATTGACCGCCACGACGAGTGCCGGATCGCCGGCCAAGGCCCGGGCCGCCACCACCTTTTGCTGGTTGCCGCCGGACAGCGACCCGGCCAGCAGATGTGGTTCCGGCGGTCGCACCGCATGGCCGGCGATCAGCCGCCGGGCGTGGGCCAGCCACGCCGCCGGTGCCAGCCAGGTGCCAGGAAAAAACCGGCTGTGCCACGCCAATGGCGGACGGCGGTGGTGGCGCAGGCCGAGATTCCATTCCACTTCACGGTCGAGAGCCAAGCCGTCGTGGTGGCGGTCTTCGGGGATCACGCCGATGGCGGCGAAGCCGCCGGGTGGGCGCACTTGCGCGGCACGACGAGCCTGCGCGGTGCCGGGTAGGAATCCGAGCACCGCCTCGATCAGCGCGTCCTGGCCATTGCCGTCGATACCGGCGATGGCCACGACCTCGCCGGCATGGACCGCCAGCGACACATCATCCAAACCGCAACGTCCGTCATGGGCCGGGACGGAGATTCCGCTCAGGCGCAGGACCGGCGCGGCGGCGCGGCTCGTCGATGCGGCGCGGCTCGACGTTGCGGCACGGTTCGACGTTGCGGCGCGGCTCGTCGTTGCGGCGCTGCCGGGCTCATCCGAACGCGTGTGGGCCGGCGAATCGGCGCTTTGCTGCCCGCTGCCGACCATCAACTCGGTCAACCGCACCGGCCCCGGAACCGCGCCGGCATAGACGACCCGGCCGCGGCGGAGCACCGTGACCGCATCGCACAGCCGGGCGATTTCGGCCAGCTTGTGCCCAGTGAACACCACCGCCGTGCCGCTCGCCGCGAGCCGCTGGAGCAACCCGATCAGGGCATCGACCTCGCTCGGGGCGAGGACCGCGGTGGGTTCGTCGAGGAGCAGGACCTGGGGTCGGCCGCCGGTCGCGACCAGCGCCTGGACGATCTCCAGGCGTTGCCGGTCACCGACCGCCAGCGCACCGACCGGCTGGTCGAGGGTCACCGCGAAACCCAGGTCGTGTGCGACCTGATCCAGGCGCTGGGCAAGCCCGGCGCGATCGATCCGGCCCAGCCCATGGCCGGCGACCAGGGCGGCGTTCTCCACCGCGGTGAAGGCCGGCACCTGGCTGAAATGCTGATGAACCAGGGCGATCCCGGCGGATCTGGCGGCGGTCGCGGTGCTGATCGCCCGGCCCTCGGCCTGGACCGAGCCGGCATCGCGGGGCTCCAGCCCGGCGAGGATGCGGAGCAGGGTCGATTTTCCCGCGCCGTTTTCGCCGACCAGGCCGTGGATCATCCCGGCGGCGATGGTCACCGCGACCCCGTCCAGCGCCTGGGTGGAACCGTAGCGTTTGCAGACGCCTGCGGCGTGCAGCCGGATGGCAGGTTCCTTCAGCACCGCTGAAGCCAGAGGCGTTCAGCCATGGCTCACTGGGCCGGAATGGCGATCGTTCCGGCGATCAGCGGGGCGGCGGCGGCATCGACTTCGGCCTTGATCGCCGGGGCAATGACAAAGGCCGGATTCCAGCGCAGTACGCAGGTCCCGCTGGCCAGACCTTCGCGGCGGACGCCTTCCTTGAACGTGCCCTTGGCGGTTTCGTCGGCCAGGCGCTGGAAGGCCGCTTCGAAGGCGATCACCGCGCTGGCCGGGACGAATGCGCCGGCCTCGCCGCCGTTGCGGTCGCCGACGCAGCCGAAGGCCAGGACCTTGCCGGTGGTGCGCTTGGCGTTTGCCGCGACCACGGCTTCGAGGACGCCGGTGGCCGCAGCGTCGACGTTGGGATAGAGCACGTCGACGCCTTGGCCGATGAAGGCCTCGGCCTGGGCTTTGTTCTTCTCGCGGTCGTCCCAACTGGTGTAGGCGCTGACCACCTCGACCTTGGGATTGGCGGCCTTGGCCCCGGCGGTGAAGCCGCGCAAGCAGGCTTGGACCGACGGGAACGGCGCGCCGCCCAGATAACCGAGCTTGCCGGTGGTGGTCAGCCGGCCGGCGATCAGGCCGACCTGGTACGAGGCCTGGGACAGATCGAAATCGAGGGTCGCGATCCCCGGCTTGGCGACATCGGCGCCGCTCACCGCGTATTTGCACTTGGCGCCTTTTGCGGCCTCGGCAGCCGGGGTCAGGAACTCGTAGCCGTGGGCGATGACCAGCGCGCAGCCGTCGGCGGCGAAAGCGCGCAGCTCATCGCCGGCCTTGTCCTGGGCGACCTTTTGGAGCATCGCCACCCGCGCCCCGCTGCGCTTGGCCACCGCATCGAGGCCTTCCTTCGCCAGTTGATTCCAGCCCTGGTCAGTGGCCGAGCCAGCCAGCAGCAGGCCGATGGCGGGGGCCTCGCCCGCGGCCGCGAAGGAGAGCGCGAAGGAGAGGGCGAGAAGACGTGGGATGGAGCGCATGGCGGTGTTTAGCTGCCCATGGCGTCCTGCCAATGCGCGCGGCTCCCAACGGAGCGCCACCCCCACGGAGCGCCACCCCCACGGAGCGCCACCCCACGGAGCGCCACCTCACGGAGCGCCACCTCACGGAGCGCCGCACTCCGTGCGGCCGGAAAGTTGCCCACGGAGCGCCGCACTCCGTGCGGCCGGCGGCCAGTTGCCGATCCTGTGCGAAATCGCCGTCGCCGGCCCAGCGTTCGCTCACCAGCCGCACGGAGTGCGGCGCTCCGAGTGCCGTGCACCGGCCCAGCGTTCCCTCACCAGCCGCACGGAGTGCGGCGCTCCGAGTGCCGTGCACCGGCCCAGCGTTCGCTCACCAGCCGCACGGAGTGCGGCGCTCCGAGTGCCGTGCGCCGGCCCAGCGTTCGCTCACCAGCCGCACGGAGTGCGGCGCTCCGAGTGCCGTGCGCCGGCCCATCGTTCGCTCACCAGCCGCACGGAGTGCAGCGCTCCGGGTGACTCAGCGCAGCAGACCGAGCGCGGCGCGCAGCAGATCCTCAGCGGAAATTCCTGGGCGATGCGCCTTGCCCACGGCGTCGGCGGCCTCGCGGGCGCCGAAACCGAGCACGACCAGGGCGCGTACTGCTTCTTCGGCGACCCGGGCCGGTGCCGGGCCGGCATCGTCGAGGGGCGCCGGAATGCGCTCGACCCGGTCGGCCAGTTCCAGCACGATGCGTTCGGCGCTCTTCGGACCGACGCCTTTGACCTTGCGCAGGGTTCCGGTGTCTTTCGCTGCAAGAATCCGGCGCAATTCGCCCACGCCCATCGCCGACAGGACCGCCATCGCCACCGCCGGCCCGACTTGCTGCACCGAGGTCAATAAGTCGAAGGCCGCACGCTCGGCGGGATCGGCGAAGCCGAACAGCACCAGATCGTCCTCTTTCACCAACAAGCGGACGTGCAGGGTCACCGGCTTGCCGTCGAGGGCGATGCGCTTGCGGGTTTCTCCGCTGACCCGGATGCGGTAGCCGACCCCGCCGACATCCAGGCTGAGGTTCCCGCCTGCGTCGAGGTTGGCGACGGTGCCGCGCAGGAAATCGAACATGGCTCCAGCCTGCTCCGCAGCCCGCCGACGCCAGCCTGCTCCGGACAGCCGCCACCGGAGTCGCTCGCAGCAGCGCTGCCGGTTTGTTCGCCACCACTGGCAGCGTCTGCCGATCACAGCGGCAGCCATCCCCGGCGAGGAGGGCTCGTCAGGCCGCGGGGTGGCCGATAAGGTGCCGCCAACCGAGATCCCCATGACCATCGCCCTCCGCTCCGCTTCCCTGGTCCTGGCCGCCGCCGTCCTCGGCGCCGCCGAACCGCTGCCCACCAAAGACCAGGTCGCCAGCCTGATCGGCCAGGCTCAGAACTGGCTGGTCGCCCAGCAGCAGGCCTCCGGCGCGTTCGTGCCAGGCAACAAGTTCACCCTCGGCGTGACCCAGCTGTCGCTGGTCGCCTTGGCGTCCCAGCCCCTCGCACTCAAGGCGACGGAACCAGCCATCGCCAAAGGATTGGCTTTTACCGCCAAGTTCCGCCAGACCGACGGCAGCTTCATGGTGCCCGAAGAAGGCCTGGCGAATTACTGCACCTCGCTGCAATTGCAGGTGTTCGCCGCTACAGCGACCGGCGCTCCGGCAGAAATCAAAGCGGCCCAGGAGTTCCTGTTCGGCATCCAGAACGCCCAGGCCGGTTCGATCAACCAGGGCGGCATCGGCTACGGCTCCCGCGGCGCCGGCAACGAAGATCTCAACAACACCACTTTTTCGATCCTCGCCCTGCGCAACACCGGGGTGCCGGCCAGCGATCCGCGGATGCAGGCGGCGGTGAAGTTCCTGGAGCGATGCCAAAATCTGTCAGCGGTGAATACGCTGCCGTGGGTGACCGGCGACGGCGGCGCGGTGTATTCCCCCGATGAATCCAAGGTCAACGGATCCTGGGACCGCCAGGCCCCGACCCCCGACAAGCCCGCGCCCAAGCTGGCCAGCTATGGCACCATGACCTATTCCCTGATCAGCAGCTACTTGGCGCTGGATGTTGGCAAGGACGATCCCCGGGTCAAAGCCGCCCGCGACTGGATCGCCGCCAACTGGACCCTCGACGCCAATCCCGGCATGGTCAAAGAGAAGGAAAAACAGGGCCTGTTGTACTATTACACGATCATGGCCCGGACGCTGGACGTGCTCGACATCGATCAGCTCGACACCAAGGCGGGCAAGGTCGATTGGCGGGCCGAGCTGTTCGCCGCGATCAAGAAGCGCGCCCAGACCGCCAAACTGCCCGACGGCGGCGAAGGCGTGTTCTGGATCAACGAAGCCGACCGCTGGGGCGAGGGCCTGCCCCAGCTCGGCAACGGCTACCTGATCCAAGCGCTGAAGCGCATCCACCAGGCGTTGTGAAGCGCAGGTGCGCACCCTGGGAGCGCAGGCTTTCGCCTGCCGATTTGTCTGTCCCGGGAGCGCAGGCTTGAGCCTGCCGTTTTGTTTGTCGCTGACGGTCTGGGCAGGCTGAAGCCTGCGCTCCCAGGCAACGCAGGCCGCGGGTCGATCCGGCTCAGCGCCGGGCGCGGCGCGACGCGACCGCCCGGGCGAGCTGGTCGAGCACCGGCAGGGTGTGGTCCCAGGCCAGGCAGGCGTCGGTGATCGACTGGCCATAGGTCAAGGCGCTGCGGATCACCGCCGGGCTGCTGCCGTTGGGGAGCTCCTGGCGGCCGTGGACCAGGTGGGATTCGAGCATCAGGCCGAAGATCCGCTGTTCGCCAGCGGCGATGCGGTCGGCGATCTCAGCGCACACCGCCGGCTGGCGCGCGGCATCCTTGCCGCTGTTGCCGTGGCTGGCATCGACCATCAGGCGGTGGGGCAGTCCGGCCTTGTTGAGCACCCCGCAGGCCCGTTCCACGTCTTCGACCGAATAGTTCGGGCCGGCGCCGGCGCCGCGCAGGATGACGTGGCAGTCGGGATTGCCGCGGGTGGCGACGATCGCGGCGACGCCGTCCTTGGTCACCGACAGGAAACGGTGGGGATGGGCCGCGGCGCGCACCGCATCGGCGGCGATCTGGACATTGCCGTCGGTGCCGTTCTTGAAGCCCACCGGCATCGACAGGCCGCTGGCGAGCTCGCGATGGACCTGGCTTTCGGTGGTGCGGGCGCCGATCGCGCCCCAGCTCACCAGGTCGGCGAAGAACTGCGGGGTGATCAGGTCGAGGAACTCGCAGCCGGCGGGCAGGCCGAGCTCGGCCAGATCGTGGAGCAGGGTGCGGGCCAGGCGCAGGCCCTGGTTGATCGAGAACGACCCGTCGAGGTTGGGATCGTTGATGAAACCCTTCCAGCCGACGGTGGTGCGCGGCTTCTCGAAGTACACCCGCATCACGATCAGCAGGTCGCTGGCGTAGCGGTCGGCCTCTTTTTTCAGGCGCTGGGCGTAGTCCTCGGCGGCGTCGAGGTCGTGGATCGAGCACGGTCCGACCACCACCGCCAGGCGGTCGTCGGTCCCGGCGACGCATCGCGCCATCGCCTGGCGGGCGAGGGCGACGATGGTGCTGGCCCGCTCGCTCACCGGCAGCTCGTCCATCAGGATGGCCGGGGACAGCAGCGGGCGGACGGTCTCGATGCGCAGGTCGTCGGTCTGGTAACGCATGGGTCCGGTCCGGGGTGGTGACGCTTCCGAAGGCGCGGCAGGCTGCGTACTCTTCACGCCATGCCAAGCGGCATTCCTCCTGAGCTCCCGCGTCCGTGGCGACGAGCCGCGGTGATCCTTGGCGCCACCGGTCTGGCCTTCGGCATCGCCCTGGCGCTGCCCCGACTGCTCGTCGCCGACGGCCTGACCAGCGATGACCCGGTGGTGGAACTGCTGCAATCGGTCTGCAACCTGGGACTGATGGGGGGCGCCGGCGGCGCGGTCCTGCTGGTCCTGGCGCTGATCAGGCGCGGACCTGGACCGCCGCGGACGATCATGCCGGAGCTGCCGGTTGCGCCCCCCGCGATCTCAGGGTTGGTGCGGATGCGTCCAGTCCAGGTCCTCGAAGACGACGGCGCCGGTTGGAACTGGCATCCCGATGACGAGGGCGAGGCCCGGCGCTTCGCTTGGCTGCTGGTGCTGGCCCAGGTTCCCGCGGTGGTCGTCGCGGTGCTATGGATCCGTCCGATTGGATCCTTGCCCATGGACGCGCTGCTCGGCGCCGGGCTGCTCTGCCTGCTCATGTTGGCGCTGTGGTGGCTGCTGCCGCAGATGGCGCGTAGCGACGCTCAGCAGCCCAGGCTCCATGGCCAGGGCGATACCCTGACCCTGCGCCGGAGGGCCGATGATCCGGAGCCGCTGGCCATCCCGGCTGCTGCGGTGGTGGCGGTCCGGCTGCGCGCCGCCGAGCGGGGAGCCGCGCTCGCGGTCGAGCTGGTCTGGCGTGACGGCGACCAGTTGCTGTCGCATCCCTTGGCGGCGACCTGGGCTGGTTGCGCCCGGCAAGCCGCCCAGGCCGCGGCCTTGGCCAAACGGCTGGGCGTGCCGCTGGCGGGGTGAGGGCGCACGCACCAAGGTTTCGGAGCGGCGAGGCCCACATCGCCGGCGCGACCCTGGATCCGATGTCAGTCTGGTCAGATCGCACGCCGGACCCTTGGCGCGGCGTTTCACCGGCGGTTGATGGGGCGCAATGATCGTCACTCCGGAAGATTCCCGCTGGCCAGGGCCTTGGCCGGGCCTGGCGGCGGTGGCGGCACATGGGCCGGGATTCCTGGCTGGTTGGACCGGTGATCGCGGGGAACTCGCTACCATCCTCGGAACCACCGCCCTGTCCGATCCGCGCACCGTGGCGGTGGTCGCCGGGCAGCAGCCGGCGGTGGGCGGAGGTCCGCTCTATACCCTGGTGAAATGCGCCACGGCCTGCGCCGTGGCCCGCAGGCTGACCGCGGCCGGCCAACCGGCAGCGGCGGTCTTCTGGTGCGCCAGCGAAGACCACGATCTGGGTGAAGCCGGCCACGCCGACCTGGTCGATCGCTCAGGAATCATCCGCCGGGTTAACGCCGATCTCGGACCGGGCCGCGCAGCCCTTCGCCATCGCCCGGCCATTTCGGGCTGGGCCGAGGTGCTCAGCGCGCTTGCGGCGCTTCCCGGCACGGCCTTGGGCGCAACCTTCATCCGCGAGCAGCAGCCACATGCCGATGAAGGTTTTGGCGCCTGGCTCTGCCGTTTCCTGCGCGCGATTTTCCCTGGGCTGGTGGCCGTGGAAGGACACCGCCTGCGCGGGCAGTGGGTCGAGCAGGCCCGCCGCCTGACCACGGCCTGGCCGGCAGCGGCCTTGGCGTCGCTGCGTGAGCAGCGCTTGGCTGAGGGCGCGGCGGATGCGTTCGGCGAGCTGCCCCGGCCGACCTGGTTCGCTGATCGGCCCAGCGGACGGACCGCCCTGGAACCGTCAGCAACCTTGGCGCTGATCGACAGCGCTCCCGATCAGCTCAGCCCGAGCGCCGCCATCCGGCCGATCCTGCAACAAGCGGCGCTGCCCACGTTGGTGTTCGTCGCCGGTCCCGGGGAGCTCGCCTACCACCGCTTTTTGGCGCCGCTGTATTCAGCTGCCGGAGTGCCACCGCCGATCATCCTGCCCCGGCCGTCGGCCACGTTGATTCCCGCCTGGTACCGCCGGGCCTGTTCCGCCTGGGGAACGACACCGACCAGGATCGATGCCGGTTTCCTGCCGAATGACCCGCCTGTGGAAGAACCGGCGCTTGGTTTCCTCGATCAAGCGATCGCCCATCTGCAAGGAGCTGAGCCGATCCGCGCCGGCGCGGCGCGGCGGCTGGGCCGCGAACGAGAGCGACTTGCCGCGGGCCTCGCCCGTCGTGCCCGACGCGCTGCCGAGCGCCCGGCGCCGGCGACGTTGGCGCGCTGGCTGAAACCCCGCGACGGGACCCGTCAGGATCGAATCATGTCGGTGATCCAAGCGATCTGGCAGCACGGGCCAGGGCTGGGCCGGGTCCTGATCGAGGCGGTGGACGGTGCTGAACCAGGCGAACACCGCTTGGTCAACGTCTGACCGATCGCCGTCGGCGAGCAGCCGAAGGCGCACCCAACGACACGTCGCGCGTTTCTCAGCGGCGATGCCCTCATCGCCGGCGTAACACCGGTTCGTTTGGCAGCATGGTCAGAACGTGGCCGCTGATTTTGCATATGGGATTGGTTCCGCGACGATGAGCAATTCTGGCGATGGGAGATCGCCGCACCGGATATGCGGTCGGTATTTTGGCGCGAGCCTTTCGCTTAGCCGGTTGCTCGCTGCCACGGCGGTTCGCGTTCGCCGTACTCCACCCGTTCCAGCACCAGGCCGTCTGGCGGAGCGGTCTTCCCGATCCGCCGGGCACTGCGTCCGGCGGCGATGGCGGCCTGGAAATCCGCTGGGGTCGCGCCGCGATCCTGGGCGGTGAACACCATCGCTCCGACCAGGCCGCGGACCTGGCGGTAGAGAAATCCGCTGCCGGAAATGCGGAAGGTCAGCACCCGGCCTTCGCCGTCGGTGGCCACGGTCCACTCGGCGCGATGGATGGTGCGGTGCGGATCGTTGCCGTCGCGGCCGTCGTGGCGCAGGGCGGCGAACCCCGACAGATCGTGATGTCCGACGAGGTGGGCGGCGAGTCCGGGCAGCAACTCAGGATGATCGAGGCGGCGCACCCACCAGCAGCGCTGGTCGAGCACCGGGCGGACCGCGCGGACCCGCACCGTGAACCGATAGGTCTTGGCCACCGCCCAGCGGATCGCATCGAAATCATCTGGGACCAGCGCAGCGGCCGTGCAGGCCACATCCGCGGGCAGCCGCTGGTTGAGTGCGTGGGCCAGGGCCACCGGCGGCCACCCGCGATCGAGGGCGACCTCCGCCACCAGACCCTCAGCCGACACGCCGGCGTCGAGCCGGCTCGACAGCTTGACGGCAGGTTCGTGCTGGGCTCCGGGATCCGCCAACGCCGCTAGGGCCGAGGCTACGACCGGAGCGACGGTGCGCTCACCTTTCCCTTGGACCTGGGTGCCGTTGAAGCCCCGCCCATCCAGCGCGAGGGTCAGGGCGAAGCGCGGCATCAGTCCCTATTCGCCAGCGTCCACCAGTTCCGGTTCGGCGAACTCGGCGTCGTCCTCGGGCTCGTCGCCGCCTCGGCCGTGGGGATGGCGGCCGCCGCCGGTCTTGCCGCGGAAACTGAAAATGTCGCGCCGATCTGGCGATTCGACCAGGCCGCCGATCGGCCGGCCGAGTTTCTCACGGGCGGCGAGCCAGGTGGCGCGGACCTGGGCCAGCTCCGGCGTCTGGCCGAAGGCGAGCTCGTGCACGCGCCACACCGGATCGAACCACGGCGATTCGACGAACCGCCGCACCCGGCCTTGGAGATTGGGGAAGAAGAGCAGATAGAGCTGGCCGCGGAGCAGTTCGACCACGCTGTTGGTCAGCCGCTTGGGCAGGTCCATGGCGATGGAATGCTTGCGGATATCGGCGGTCAGCCGGGCGGCGGCGGCGTTGAAATGCTGGCGGTCGACATTGAGGTCGTCCATCAGCGGGACGAACAGCCCGGCACAGAGGACTTCCAGCGGATAGAAACGATCCTGTTCAGCTGCGGCATCGACCGCGCGGTAGTACGAGAGCGTCTCTTCAAGCCCTTGATCGCCGAGTTCACGCACCCAGCCGCCGTATAGCTGGTGGAGGAACCCGCCCCGCCACAACAGGTCGAATCCGGCGGCGCGGTTGGTCTGGGACAGGATGCGGAAGATCTCTTCGGTGACCCGGAACCGGCTGGCTTTGTGGATGTCGCCGGCGTGCTCCATGATCGCCTGGGCGGTCTCGGTCTCGAGGTCGAAACCGAAGCGGCCGGCGAACTTCAGCGCCCGCAGCATCCGCACCGGATCCTCCTGGAAGCGAACGCCGGGATTGCCGATCGCCCGCACCACCCGTTCGTGCAGGTCGTGGACTCCGCCGGTGAAATCGACTACGGAGAAATCCCGCAGATCGTAATACAAGGCATTGATGGTGAAGTCCCGGCGGAAGGCATCGCTTTCGATGTCGCCCCACTGGTTGTCATCTTCGCAGTACAGATCGCCTTCCGGATCGGGTGGCTCCACCAGGCTGCGCAAGGTCGCGACCTCGACGTTTTTTCCACCGAAGAAGACATGGACCAGGCGGAAACGCCGCCCGACCACCCGCGAATTGCGGAACAGCCGGCGCAGGTCGTTGGGCCGGGCATCGGTAGCGACGTCGAAATCCTTGGGCTGGCGACCGAGCAGCAGGTCGCGTACCGCGCCGCCGACCAGGTAGGTCTCGTACCCCGCATCCTTCAGCTTGTACATCACCCGCAGGGTGTCGGGGTCGATGGACTTGCGCGAGACCGGATGGTCTTCGCGCCGGATGCGCAACGGGGTCATGTGCTCAGGTGTTCCAGGGCCGGTTCGCGGCGGGCTCGTCGGCGCCACCGGTTCGCGGCCGGAGGATCCGGCGCGGTGCGCGGTGGGCGGGCATGGGTCGGAAACCTAGACCCAAAGCCGCCCGCCACAACCCGAGGCGGATCACTGCCCGGACCCGTCCGCGCAGCGGCCTGGCAGGCGGGTTCGAAACAGCCTCCCAGGTCCGCCGCGGGTGCGAAGGCGTTCGCGTCCTCAGGTGAGCGACTTGCGCATGCCGCGGAACCATCCCGAACACCTCTCCATCAACGGTTGGACCTGACCGCCGGTATGCGACCAGGAAGCGTGGGACCTATGCCAGAACCAACCGAATCTCCGCAAGACGAATTCGTCGATGTCCGTCCGGTCCGACTGCGGGCCCGGCTGGTGTTCTGGATCAGCTTGTCGGTGGCGATCCACCTGTTCGCCGGCGCCGCTCTGGCGGTCTCTCCCGAGTTGCGCAATTGGCTGTTCAGCAGCTTGAACGGAAATAAGGAGGAGACGATCAGCTCGTCGCAGCTGCAAGCGGCGCGCAACGCCATCGACCAGCTGACCCGCAAGCGGATCATCGCATGCAGCGATCGTATGCAGAAGGTCAGCAAGCGGATCAGCAATCTGCGCCGCAAGCATTGGGACGAGGTTGCCGACCGCGGCCGGGACAATCCCGGTTTCGCGGCCATGCATCAAGGCGGCCTGCCCAAGCTGCCGACCGCTCCCGACGGCCCCGGCACCACCGCCGAAGAGGTCCCGCCGCTCTATGCCCGGGCCCGGGCCTGGGAGCAGGACGTCATCGGCGTCTACGAGCAATACAAAGCCGTCGGGCTCAGCCTGATGACGGTGGCCAAAGGTGCTGATGGCACCGCCACGCCGCAGCCGCTCGCCCAATCCCTCGAGCTGGTGAAACTGGAGCGGCCGGAACGCACCGAGCTGAACCAGGCGACTTTGCGCGGGACCTTCACCGACCTGAAAGACGGCGCCTGGCTGGCGTTCCGCGCCGAGATGACCCGGGCCAGCGACACCGCCGAGATCATGGCCAACAACTGCGACCGGATCATGCAGGTGATCGAGAACATCCTGATGGTCATCGATAGCGGCAGCAGCGGTCTGCACGGCGGTCCGAAAGGCCAGGAGAAATGGAAGGAAGACAACGAATACAAGGGCGACCAGCTGCGCCCGATCGACATGGTGCCGTCGCAGCTGCGCTCCCTCGACACCAATGCCAAGGTCTCCTTCGGCAAGAATCTCGGGTCGAAGGAGACCGGCCGCAATGTCGATTGGCTGGCCATCGACACCTGGTGGCAGATCGGACCGTTCCCGTATCTCGACGGCAGCCGCTCGACCCAGAGCCTCAACCACGCCTATCCGCCCGAATACGGTGTCGACCTCGATGCCGTCTATGAAGGCAAAGGCGGACGGAAACTCGGCTGGTTCTACAGCCCGTTTTCCCAGGTGCGGATGGAGCCACGCGACGTCACCCGGGAATCGATCTGGTATTTCTATACCGAATTCAACAGCGACAGCGACCGCGAGGTGTGGGCCAACGTCGCCAGCGACGACTACGGCGTGCTCTGGCTCAATGGCGAACGCGAGCCGATCTACCGCAGTTCGGTCGAGCCCCGCCCGTGGGTGATCCTCGACGCCCGCCAGTTCGTCAAATTGAAGGTCCGGGCCGGTACCAATTCGCTGCTGTTCAAGCTCGACAACAACCGCGGCACCACCGGCTTCACCGTGATCTTCTCGCTCATCGACATGGGGATGTGAGCGCATCCTCCGCCCGACCGGCTTCCTCTCCTTCCCGATCCAGCTGTACCAACCATGCCTGACGCCCCGACCATTGACGCCGCCGCTGCACCTCGTCGCACACCGTGGCTGATCATCATCGGCATCGCGGCCGTGCTGGTGTTCTGGGTCGTGCTGGTGACCTTCATCAATTTGCCGCCGCCGCCGGCCCACCCCGCGCTGCCCGGACTCGACGATCCGGCGAAGCGGGCGGTGGCGGTTGGACAGCTGGCCAAGGACAAATTCGTTCCCATCAAGGAACGGATCCGTGAGCTGGCCAAGGATGGCGATCCGGCGGTCCGGACGGCAGCGGCGGGGTACCTGGGCGCCTTGGCCGAGCCCGCCGATGCGACCCTGCTGCGGGCGATGGTCGAGGACGGCAACGCCACGGTGCGCAGCGCGGTCGCCACCGCGCTGGGCGCGTGCTGGGACGGCGAGGATTCCGGTCGCGGGCTGCGGGTGCTGCTCGCCGACAAGGAACCCGCGGTGCGCAACCACGCGGCCCTCGCCCTGTCCGGCCATCTCGATGACGCCAAGGCCCTCGACGATGTGGTCCGGGCCTTGGCCACTGCCGAACCCGGTTTATCCGAGCAATTGATCTCCGCGCTGGCGGCCCATTGGAAGGTCCCCGCCCACCGCCCGGCCCTGGCTTCCGGTGCTGCCGACGCCTTGACCGGGCTTCCTGACCCCGCCCAGCGCGAAGCCCTGGCCAAGGCTTTCGGCCGCTTCGCCGACATCAGCGCGGTGCCGATGCTGCTCCGCCGGGTCGAAGGCGAGCTGGTGTCGCGGTACCAGCCGAAGGTCATCAAACCGGCGGTTCAGGAAGGCCTGGTGCTCGCCCTGTCCGGACTGGGCGAAGGCATTGCCGAGCCGCTGTGCAAGCTGGCCGTGGTCGAGGAAGCCGAAACCACGGTCGAGGACATCGCTTTCCAAGCGCTGAGCCGGGTCGGGGCCAAGGCCGCACCGGCCCTGGCAGCGGCTCTCGGACAGGCCCGGTTCCACCAGGATCCGGTCAAGACCGTCCGCTGGGTTGGTCTGCTGACGAGCTGGAAACCAGCCGCGGCGTCGGTGGCTCCGATCCTGGCCAACCTGGTTCTGCAAGGGGAACCGGCTCTGGTGTCTGCTGCTGAAGCCTTGGCCAAGGCCAGCGGTGCGACCCTGCCGCCGGCGGCGCCGAGCGCCGGGGCGCTGCCTCGGCTCGGGCCGACCGGACTCGAGGTCGGCAAGGCGCTGCCGGCCGGTCCGCTGCCAGCGACCGCCATCATCCGCGCCGAGCTGGCGGATGCTGTGGAGGCCATCGGCCGCAAGAACACGCTGACCGTCGAGCTGCTCCGCCGCGATGGCCAATGGTTGCCCGCCGCCGAAGGCCACGGCATCAACAAGCGCCAGCACCTGGTCCAGGTCACCCCCACCAGCGATGGGGTGTCGCTGAAGGTCGCGGTCCTCGATGACCAATGGATCCAGGGCGGTTGGGGCGAATACGCCGTGACCTTGGCTGCCGACGGCAGCGGAGGAACCTGGACCGGCTCGTACAACGGTCTGCCTTTCCAAGGGTCGGTGAAGACCAGGGCCTATCCCCTGCCGACGATCACGGCGCCGGCGCCGATCCAGCCCGGCGAGCACCCGCGCATCCTGTGGCGGGCCGACGAGCTTGAATCGATCCGGGCCCGCGCCCGCCATCCGGTCGGGCGCCAGATCCTCGCCCAGATCGGTCAGCGCCTGACCCAGCAGCGACTGGCCTACCGGACCAAGCTCGACCATGTCACCAACTGGACCTCCGGCATGGACGCCGCGATCGGCCATGCGGTCCTCGCCCTGGTCTTTGATGACCCCGTGCAGCGTGAGCGGGCCACGGCGCTGTTCCTGCCGCGGGCCGAGACGCCGCCCTATGGCGGTGAGCACGGCGAGGTGCTGGTTCCGCAGATTCCCTATCTGTCCTTGGGCTTCGACATCGTCCATCCGCTGCTCGACGCCGAGCAGCGCGCCATGTCTGCCCGGCTGGTGCGCAACAACGCGATCTGGGCGTGGAATGTCGAAGAGGGCGGCATGGGCAACATGGCCAGGACGTACGCAGAGCACGGCCTGCCCGCCCTGGTGCTGCTCGGCGAAACCGGGCCGTTGACCATGAAAGAGCCGCAATCGTCCGGCCCGCTGGTGATCGGTAAGACGATCACCTTGAGCCCAAGCGAGGCGATGGCGCCGCGCAACCGTTACTCCCCATCCGAGTTCATCCCCGACTGGCTGGTGGTCGGGCCGCTGCCCCGTGGGCTGGCCGATCCGGTGGCGGCACTGGGCGCTGACGCGCCGCTACCCGCAGCGGGCAGCAACCTGACCCTCGACGGGCGGTCGTTCCTGGTCGCGCCGTTGCCGGATGAGGCGCGAAAATCCTCGGCCAAGCTCAAGGACCAGGGCCAGTACCTGGCGCCACCCCAGGCCGCCGAAGGCGACCGCGCCCTGCTGCTCTGCCTGCTCGACGTGTCAGAGGAATCGGGCTGCGTCCCGGACTTCAAGCACCTGATGGGAGCCAACCCGCGGATCTGGATCGATGGCCAGCTGGTGGAACCCGATGCCGCCATCCTCCTCCCTCCGGGCGTCCATCGGGTGGCGGTCGAGGTCCGCGGCACCTGCGTGCCGCGCTTCATCGAGGCCCCGGCGCGCAGCCGGATCGGGGCCGCCGCGCGTTACCAGGTGCTCAAGGCCCGGTTCGACGCGGCCAAGGCGACCTGGAACAAGGAACAGGCTTATGGCGACTTGGCGCTGATGATCCGCCAATGCCGCAGCGGCCTGCGCCAGACCTGCCGGAACCAGGTCGAGGCGGAACGCCAATACAGTCCGGAACAATGGCAGGAAAAAGGCAACTCGAATTTTGGATTCGGGTCAAGCTGGCTGTTCCTCGGACCGCTCCACCGCCTGCTCGGATCGACCGGCGACCCTGATCCGTGGCACAGCCTGGCCACCCGCTGGATCCGTCCGGTGATCAAAGACGCCCATCCGCTCGTCTCATCACAGGCCTTGGCCCGCGAGTTGAGCTTCGGCCTGATGGCGGCGACCGAGGAGCAGCGCAAGCTGATGGCCAAGGAAATCCGCGCTGACTGGCTGCCGAACGGCTTGCAGCCGATGGGCTGCCTCGAATTGGCGGCGACCTTCGCCAATTTCCCCTATGAGGTCGAATAGCGTCGAGACGGCCGGTTCAGCGTGGGGCGGGCGGCTCTGTGACCCGGTTGGCGTCGGCCTCGGTGGCTGGCACCAGTTTCAGCCGGATGGCGCCGGTGGACTTCACCGTGCTGTTCCGGGAGACCGATTCGATGTACGCGCCGCCAAACAACCGGCCCGGGCCCTTGACCACCGCTCCGGGCTGGACCTCGCGGTTATCGAGGCGCAGGACCAGGTAACCGAACCGGCCGCTGCGCAGCCGGGGTGGAACCGTGCCGCGCCAATCGCACTGCACCACCTGGGCCGCGGCGAAAAAGCCCCATTGTTCAGTGGGATGGGGCACGAGCCGCCACAGGCCGTCTGGAACGGCGACGGCCAGATCGTTGGCGCCGCCGCGGTTGGGAATGGTCACGACCCGGGCTTTCAAACCATCCCACTGCTGTGGGGTAAGCGCATCCCAGTTATCGATCGGCGGGGGGATGATCTTGTCGATGTCCTGCAGGTGAGCGAGGACCCGGTCCTTGGCCAGACCATCGACCTTATTCCGAGCCTGGCCAAGCCACAGCCGAGCCCGGACCAGGCAGACATCGCGTTCGGCGATTGGCTGCTGACGCTTCGATAATTCCCACCAGCCATTGCCCAGTTCGGCCATCTCGTCGCCATTGGCGGGCTTGGCGAGTTCCTGTTCGGCCACTCGTTTCTGCACCGGGTCAGGTGATCGCGACCACAAGGGCAGCCCGCCTTCGAGATCCTCGCAGCGCAGGATGTAGGCCGTACCGGCGATCTGGTTCGATGCGGGATGCTCGGGATCGTCGAGCAGTTTCACCAGCGCCTGGGCCACCGGCTTGGGTCCGGCCTTGGCCAGCCAGGTGCGCATCAGGGTCGCCTGGTCGAGATCGGCGAAGGTGGTGGCGACCTGGGCGCAGGCGGCCACCAGCACCGGCCAGTGGTCGTATTCCACCGCCAGCCGGCAGGCCTCGTTGAGCAGGGCCCAGCGTCCGAGGTGGTCACGCGGGCTGTTGCGGCCTTCGCGCAGCAGCTTTTCAGCAAGGTCGCGCCGATCCTCCGGCTTGCTGCTGGCATAGGCGTCCTTCCACAATTTCTGGACTTCACCGACCGCGGCTCGCCCAGCGTCCTCGTCCGGGACCTTGGCGGTGCCGCTGGCGCTCACCGGCTTGCGGAACGGGCTGGGCGCGGCGGTCTTGGCCGCGGTCGGGTCGGCAGCCTTCGAATAGCGCAGCATCGCCTGCAAAAAGCGGTCATTCGCAAGTTGCGCCCATTCCGTGCCCTTGAACCGGTCGGCGACCTCGAACCAGCGGATGGCGACCTGCATCGGCGCGTCCGGATTGGTCTTGGCGAAATTGGTGGCGCGCTGGAAATAGGTCTCGGCCTCGCTGATCGCCACGGCGTGGTCGGCGACCTGCTCCATCTCCTTGACGGCCTTGGCGACCGCGGCCTCATTGCCTGGCTTGCTGGTGGCGGCGACGAACGCCTTGAGGTCGTTGACGTCCATCTTCTTGCGACACCAGAACACGTTGGCTTGCATTTCGCACATCTTCTCGACGTCACCGGCCTGTTCAAAGAGTTTCAGCGCCCTGGTGTAGGCGAGAGCCGCTTCGACGATCTTGGGATGGTCGGTTTCCGCTGCGCGCAGCTTCGCCAAGCCGCTTTCAGCCTCGGCCTGGGCCTCGGAGGCCAGGGCTTGGACCTGGGCCGGGGTCTGGGTGGCCAGGGCCGGATCCGCGCACCAGCCAGGGGCCAGGGCGAGGGCCACGACGAAGGGCAGGCAGGATCGCAGCACGGGGCCTCCAGGAAGGGTCTCTCCACTGACGCAGGCGGAGCCTGTCGCTCAGCACTGAGGCGGCGTTTGACGGCGGACTGTATCACTGCCTGTATCAGTCAGTCAACGAATGACCGGGCCGCGGCCGGCGCTGGCCGGGGCGCATTCCGCTCCAGGACCGGTTCCCGGCGGTAGGACTCGGCACTCAGCGCTCAGTGCCCAGCGCAGAGCTCAGCGCAACACGTTCCCGCCATCGTCGCCGGCGGCCGGCTTGGGTCCGAGGGGCTCTTCGGCGCCGGCGATCAATTCCTTGGCGCTGGCGAGCAGGACATGCCCCGGATGGGCCACCGCCATCGCGGCCAGGGCGGCTTTGGCGGCCTCGATCCGGCCCAGGCGGCAGTCGGCCAGCACCAGGAAATGCCAGGCCCGGGGGCTGCGCCCGGTTGCTGGCCGGGCTTCGACCACCTCGGCCAGGCCGGTCCAGTTGGCCTTGCGCGACAGCTCGGCCAGGGCCGGCTCCTCGATCTCGGCGCCGCTGTTCGCGGGCAGGTGCGGCGCCAGCAGCCGGGACACCGCCACCGCCGCCGCCGTCGCCAGGTCAGTCTCGGCGGTGGGCGGCTCGTTGGCGGTTTTGCCGGCCAGGGCGGTGTGGCCCTCGAACTTGCCGAACAGCACCAGACGGGCTTCCAGCACCCGGTTGTCGCCGACATCCCGGCGTTCGAAGCGGACGATGGCCAGGCCGCGGTCGATGGTGGTCGCGGCGGCAGCCCGGGCCGATGCGGTCGCGACATCGCCATCGCTGACCCCGCGCTTGGCCAATTCCTCGCCCGCTTCCCGCCCGACCACGATGCGCGCTCCGGTGGCGGGTCCGAGTCGCGCCGCCAAGGCCGCAGCCGCCGGCTCAGAGGTCGGGTCGGAAAACAGGATCAGGATCAGCAGCAGCTTGGTCATGGCGGAAGTTTCCTGGCAACGGTGGCGCCGAGAAGCGGGCTGGCTCCGGCAAGCGCCGGCAAGCGCCGGCAAGCAGAGAGCACCCAACCAGGATACCATGCGATGCTTGCGCCGGACAGACGGCTCCTGGAATGCGGTCATGCGGGTCCTGCGCATCGCCCTCGTGCTGGTCGCCATCGTGGTCAAGCGCCGACTTGCGTATCGTGGCGACCTGCTGGTCCAGGGTCTCGACGAGGTCCTGCGCGGTCTGCTCGCCCTGGTCCTGCTCCATGTCTATGCCAGCAAGTCCCAGGACCTGGCCGGCTATACCGGCGACCAGCTGCTGTTCGTGGTCGGATTCAGCCTGGTGGTGGTGGCGCTGTTCCACTGCCTGTGCGGCAACCTGTATCAGCTCAGCAGCCGCTACCTGATCGATGGCAACCTCGACCGGGTGCTGCTCAGGCCCTATCCGGTGTTCCTGCAAATCTGCTTCGACCGCTTGGGGATCGAGGATCTGTCGGGCGCGATCCTCGGCCTGTCGGTGATGGCGGTGGCGGCGGCGCGGATCCCGGGGTTCGCCTGGGATCCCGGCCACCTGCTGCTGCTGGCGGTGATGATGGCCTCGGCGTTTGCGGTGGTGGTGGCGGTGTTCATGGCCTTTGCCGCCACCGGCTTCTGGTTCGAGGACCGCATCGGCATGGTTCCGCCGGTCTACAACCTGATGGAGTTCGGCCGCTGGCCGACCCAGATCTACCACCCGGCGTTGCAGATTCTGATCACCTGCGCCATCCCCTTCGCCTTCGTCGCCTGGTATCCGGCCAGCCTGTTCGTCGGCGGACCAGCGCCTGACTGGCCGTTCCATCCTGGCCTGCTCACCCCGGTGGTCGGCGCAGTGTCCCTGGGGCTGGCCCTGCTGGTGTGGCGGGCCGGCCTGGCGCGCTACAACTCGGCCGGCAGTTGAAGTGAACCATCCCCCGCCGGGCGCGTTCACCAACTTGGAGCTCCGCCATGCCCCGCCCTGCGCCTGCAAATTCCACCGCACCGCCAGCGACCGGTTCTTCCGGCTTTGGCTGGCTGCTGCTGTCAGCCCTGGCGGCCGGGGCCTTCGGCGCAGTGGTGTTTGCCCCGGATGTCCTGCGCAAGCAATTCGGTGAGTCCAGGCCTCCGAGCAGTGAGGGCGACCGGCCCCAGGTGCTGGCCGGAATGAAAGTCGCTGACGGCGCCGACCGCGCCGCGAGCGGAGCCGACATCGATTTCGCTCCCCGGGGTTTCGCAGTGACGGCGGCACCCACCGCCGCCGTCAAGCCCGCGGCAAATGACACGCCGGCCAAACCGCTGGCCCAGCCCTTCGCCGATGACGCCCGCGCCACCCAGCTGGTCAACGAGGCCGAAGCCCGCTTCAAGGCCCTCGATTGGAAGGCCGCGGAAAGCACCGCACGCCGGGTCGCCGCCCTCAACTGCGCGCCTGCGCTCAGGGCCAAGGCAGAGGATCTCGCCGGGACCGCGCCGCTGATCGGAACCCTGTTCGCCAAGCTCGCCGAACCCGACGAGCTCAGCCGTTCCTGGGACGTGCACCCCGCTCTGGTCGAGCTGACCGGCACCGGCAATCCGACCAAGGCCGTGCCGCTGCATGGCGACACCGCGCCGCCGGAACCGGTCGAGAGCGATCCGGTGGCTTTCATCGGCGCCGCCCGCAAGCGCGGACCGGTGTGGTTCATGATGCAGGGGGGCAAGGGCTTCATCAAATCATCCCTTGGCGACGACGCGATCGGGACGGTCGCCGCCATCGATGTCGCGCCGGTGGTGGCTGAGCGCCGGACCGAGCTCGAAGCCCTGGTCGCCCGCATCCGCAACGGCGAGCGGGCCTCTGACGCGACCGCCTGGTACGAAGCCGGCCGGTATGCCTACCGCAACCGCGCCGATGACCGCGTGGCCGAGCTGCTCGACCGGGCGGTGACCCTCGATCCCAAGCTGACCCGGGCAGTGCGTGAGGAAAAAGCCGCGATCATCGCCGCCACCATGATGATCCACCTGAAGAACGGCAACCAGACCCTGGCCGCCCCGTTCGTGGTCCAGATCCAGAAGCGCTATGCCGACACCGACGAAGGCAAACAGGCCATCGCGCAGTACAAGGGCAATCAGGCCGAGATGCTCGCCCTGGCCCGGGCCGCCGCCGATCTGAAGCGCCAAGAAGAGGCGGAACGCTCGCGGCGCCTGGCCGAAAAAGCCGCCGCCGCCCGCACCGCCGGGGACGCGACCAAGGCAGCCGAGCTGGAACAGGCGGCAAAGCCAGAGGCACCTGCGGCGCCGGCCCATGGTGCAGAACCCGGAGCGCCGGTCGTGGCGGTCGGCGGCGAAGAGGCCAAAGCCGACGAACTGACCGCCAAAGCCCGGGAAATGCTGGGTCAGGCGGTGCAGATGCCGCCGACCGCAGCGCGCAACAAGGTCTACCACGACGCCGTGCCGCTGCTCACCCAGGCCAAGGCGCTGTACAGCAAGGTCATCACCGGCGGCAAAGGCAGCGAATCGCTGGAGGTCAAACTGATGGAAGCCAGCAAGATGCTGTTCATGGCGCGCAAGAGCCAGACGTTGTGATCACGGCCTGAGCGACCCAGGGAGCGCCTGGGAGCGGCGAGCCCCAGCTCGTCGAGCGCATCGCCTTGGAGCTCGCCGAGCAGGCGCCGGCTTCATGCGGCCAACGCGCGCTGGGCCGCGATCAGGGCCAGGGCGAAGCCCAATTCGACGATCAGGTTTCCGGCGCCGAGCAGATCGCCGCTCTGGCCGCCCAGCCGCCGCCACAGATAGATTCCCCAGAACCCGGTGAGGGCGACGGCCACGCCGGCGGCGATCCACACCGGCGGGCCGATCAGCCAGCCAGCAAAGGCCGCCACCGCCAGGGCCAGCAACGTGGCCAGAGCGATGGTCGGCCAACTGGCGGCGCTACCGATATCCTTGGCCAGACCGGCTGATAACGGCGGCAGCGCTGCGAGCAGCGGCGCTGCCGTCCACCGGCCCCAGGCGCCGGCGGCCGCCCAGATCGCGACCGCCGACAGACCGGGCAGGGACAGCAGGTGGACCAGCACCGCCCAGCGCAGGGTCAGCACCACCCATAACGCCATGCCGGCATAGGCGCCGATCCGTGAATCCCGCATGATCGCCAGGATTTTGTCGTTATCGGCGCCGCCACCCAGGCCGTCGGCGGCATCGGCGGCGGCGTCTTCGTGGAATCCGCCGGTGAGCAGCAGCCCAGCGGCGATGGCGACCACCGCGGCGATGGTCGGCGGCCACCACAGCGTTGCCGCCACGGCCAATCCGGCCACCGCGGCATTGGCTGCGCCGCCGACCAGCGGGAACCATCCGACGCTGCCGGGCAGGTCCTCGGCCCGGGTCGGCGGGCCAGGCGCCCGCAGCCGGGTGAGGAAACGGATCGCTGCGATCAGCGAGCGCACGCAGGTGCTTCCGCCGGCGAGGT
This sequence comes from Planctomycetota bacterium, assembly GCA_014193115.1. Classification (GTDB taxonomy): domain Bacteria; phylum Planctomycetota; class UBA11346; order UBA11346; family UBA11346; genus BJHQ01. The sequence goes on from BJHQ01000001.1 coordinate 48,689, forward strand.
CAGCCGGATCAGGCCGGCAGGCAGCTGCGGACCGAAGCTCCGGTTCAGGGCTGTAGCCCACGATTCGCCGGCCGATGCCGGGACCACCACCAGGCCGGGAGCCGGCAGACGATCGGCCAACCAGGCAGGATCCACACCGAGACGCAGCCCGGCGGGCAACAGCACCAAGCCGCCGAGGCGCGGCGGCAGATCGCCGCCAGGTCGCCCCTCACCGACGAGACGGCAGCCGAGGAACCGGCAGGCGGTGGCCTCATCCGCATCGCTGGGCAGCACCAGGATGGACGCGGCCGGCCGGAACTGCTGGAGCACCGCCGGCACCGCCCCGCCGGCAGCACCGACCACCAGCCAGGGAGCGCGCTCGTCCTCGGTGTCGGCCGCTGCCAAGGCCGTCAGCAATGCCGGGATCAGCGCCGATTCGGCATTCCGGCAACGGGCGCGCAGGCCCGGCGGCAGGCCGATGAACCGTTCGGCCCGGGCCAGGCGCGGCTGGGCCCGGCCCAGGCCGGCGACCAGCGCCGCATGCCGCGCCGCGGCGATGGTGGCCCGCACCCGGGCCATCCACGCCCGGTTGGTCTCGTCGGCCAAGGCCGGCAGGGCTGGCAGCACCACCGAATCGATGGCGGTCGGACGGATCCACAGCGAGCCCGGCGCGATGCCGAGGCGTGAACCGGCCTGGGCCACTGGCAGCAAGGGCAGACCCTGGGCCCGGGCGATCACCGCAGCGCCGGGCCGGAATCGGGCGAGGGCGCCGTCGCGGCTGCGCCGGCCTTCGGGGAAGATCGCCATGCCGACCGGTCCGGCGGCGATCCGGGCGCCAAGATATTCCTCGTCGTCCAGGTCATCGACATTCAGCGCGCCGGCGGCGCGAGCCGGCAGGGCGAGCACCGGATTGCGGAACACCCAGCCTTTCGCCAGCAGAATCCGTGGCCGACCGGGCAGGCAGGCGAGGCTGAGGATGTCGAGCATGCCCTCATGGTTGCTGACCACGACGCCCGGCTGTTCGAGGACCTCCAGCGCGCCCGCGCTGCGCCAGGCGACGGTCGGGGTGACCTGATAGACCCGGCGCATGGCCCAGCCGATCAGGCGGATGATCCAGGTTTGGCGCCGGGTTCCAGCCACCGTCAGCAGCGGCGCAAAAAGCGGTAAAATTAGGCAAAACACTATGAAACTTCCATAGCCGAAGGCCGAGTTGAGCAGGGTCCAGCCCGACACCGGTGGATCCGGGGCTGCTGGCACCAGCAGCCGGGCGACGGTCTGGGCCAGGGCGGTGTGCAGGCCGGCGCCGGCGGCCGCTGCGGTCAACGGCAGTTCGAGCCCATCCGGCAGGACCAGCCAGAGCACCGCCGCCGTGCCCAGCCACAGGGCGGTGGTCAGCGCCAGATCCGGTTCGGCGCGATGGCCGGCGCGGATCGTCGCGGCCTGGCCGACGGCGAGCGGCACGGCCAAAGCCAAGGCGGCCAGCGCCCAGGCCGAGCCATCCAGGCCGAGCAGATGCCAGAACACGGCGGACAGGCCCAGGCCGAGCAGCGCCGGCGCCATCGCACCAAGCCGCCAGACCAGCACCGCGTGGGCCGCCACGGCGGACCACAGCCGGGGATCCGTCGCCTGGACCACATCCCAGGGTTCCATGGACCCAGGCTGGTCCGCGCCCCGGCGCTGCCAATCCAGCAGGCGTGGCAACTGGTCTTCGGTCGGGACGCTGCCAGGTACTTGCCCCAACCCCAGCGACCGCCCATGGTCTTCACCATGATCCTGCGGTTGCAGCACCTGCGTCCCGACGGCGAGCTCGATACCTATCACCTCAAATCCGGGCGTCGCTACACCATCGGCCGGGGTTCGACCTGCGAAGTGCGGATCCTCGACCTGAAACTGTCCCGCCAGCACTGCGCCATCGAATACACCACGGGCGAATGGCGGGCCTTCGACCTGGGCAGCACCAACGGCTGCAAGATCGACGGCGATCACATCGCCGGTTCAGCGATCCTCCAACAGGGCACCCGGATCGACATGGGTCAGACCACCCTGACCGTCCACCGGATTCTTGATGAGGACGAAGTCGGCGAAGACGATGCCAGCCCGGCGGCGCCGGTCGTCGAGGAGCCGGTGACCAAGGCCACGGTGCGGCCGCAGACCGCCGCCATCCCCAAGGCTCTGTCGCCCAGCAGCGCGCTCGAGGCGCGCAAGCCGGTGCCCGCCGCCCCGCAGCAACCGCCGGTCATCGCACCGGGCGACGACGAGGCGACCCTGGCCATCGGCACCATCCCGACTGTGCCAGCGGTGCTCGGCACCTCGCGCACCGCAGCGATCTCGGCCAAGCCGACGGCCACCGTCACCGCAGCCCAAGCGTCCGCGCCGGCCACGCCACCGCCGGCGGCCGCTTCGGCTCCGGCAGCCACTCCATCGCCAGCTGCGGTGTCGCCGGCCACTCCAACGCCAGCGGCCGCTGCGTCCGCCCCGGCCGGCGACGAGGCCCGCACTTTCCACATCACGGTCCTCGGCCGGCGGGTCGGCCCGCTCACCCGGACCCAGGCCCGCGAGCTGAAAGCCCGGGAGCTGAAGGGCACCCTGACCGTGCAAGACCTCGCCAGCCTGCCCCAGGGCTGACGCCTCGAACCCGGCCGCGGGCAGGCGATCTGGAGGCGCTGCTGCCGTGGACGCGGGAATGATCAGCAGCAGCATCGCCGACCGGTGAACCGCGCCCTCCGTCCATGGTCTGGAGCCGTGCTCGTCGCGGTGGTCATCCTGGCTGTACCGGCGGCGGACGTTCCGGCTCCGATCGTGGTTCCGGCGGCAGCTGACGGCACGCCGACCCGCACCGCCGATCCATGGCAGTTCCACGGCGACGGCCAGCTCGAGATCGACCGCGGGCAGGCGGTGATGACCTATCGCCGCGGTCTGGTCGCCCGGTTCGGTCAACGGCTGATCATGGCCGATGCTGCCCGGATCGCCCGGGGTGCTGAAAACGCGGTGGCGCTGTGGGTCAGCGGCCGGGTGCTCTATGTCCAGCCGGGCATCCGGATCGAGGCCGACCGCCTCGGCCTGCGCAGTTTCGGGCTGGTCCCGACCGCTGGCGAGGCGTGGCAGGTCGACGCCCGGTTCAGCGCCGCCGGCGGACGGACCGTGCGCGCCACCGCCGCCCACGCCCGGTTCGAGGCCGACCGGATCACCCTCAGCCAGGTCCATCTCGATTTCGGCCACGGCGGCCTGGTCGGTCTCGATGCGCCGACCGTGGTGATCCACCTGCGCGACCCGAAGGACACCGAGCGCATCGGCGTGCCGTGGCGCCCGGTCAAAGACGATCCGCTGCACCAGCGGCTGAACGGCATCGAGGCGTACTCCGCCACCACCACTGTGGCCGGATTGCCGGTGTTGTGGCTGCCGTGGTTGTATCGCGATTTCCGTTATGATTGGCCGTGGACCCGCTACGAACTGGGCAGCTCGCGCCGCCAAGGCTGGTTCGCCCGGATGTGGCTGGGCAGCGATCTGCCCGAGATCTTCGGCTGGCGGCCGCGGATCGAGCTGCGCGGCGACCAGCACACCGCCAGCGGTTCGGCGTTCGGTGCGTACCTGCGCTGGGTGAACCCGGCCCTGGGTCGCGGCGAGGCGACCTGGTACGAGATGCCCCGTGAACACGTGCTTGGCGGCTCCGGCGGCAAGGACGGGCTGGCGACCCGCCGGGCCCGGGTGGTCGATGTCGAACAGCGGCTGCGCCTGCCTGGGATCGGCGTCGAAGGCAGCGATCTCGGCGCCGGTGCGTTGGCGGCGCGCTGGACGGCCTTGCCCAATGCCGATCCGACCCAGCCCGGCGATGACGGCGCCGGACGCCCGCCGGACGAGCGCTTCCGCGCCGACTACCTGCGCCGGGATCTCGACCAGCGACCGTTGGCGCGGCGCAGCCTGGCCGCCGCCTGGGGTCTGCCGTGGATCGAGGCCGCCGCCGACACCCAGCGTAATCCCAACGATTTTTCCACCGGAACTGAGCGCTGGTGGGGCGGCGAGATCGCCATCCCGCGGACCGCGGTCGGCCCGCTGTATCTCGATGGCCACGGCTGGGCCGAGGCCCTGCGCCGGCCCACCGTCGACACCCAAGCGACCCGGATCGCCGCCGAGGCCGCCCTCGGTTTCGTCCACTGGTTCGACGGCCTCGGCCTGGATGCCCGCGGCGGCGTGCGCTCGCTGTCGTATTTCAACGGCCAGATCGCCGCCCAAAGCCAGCGCCATGCCGAGGAGCGGCACCTCGGGTTCCTCGATGCCGGAGCCCGCCTGCGCCTGGAGAACACCTATGTCACCGACGACGGCCGGCCGCCGGTGGTCCACGCCCTGACCCCGCGGGTCGGCTTCGAGTTGGACGGCGACGGCATCGGCCTGACCCTTCCCACCTATGGTTTCGGTGATGCCCGGGATGTCCTGACCGAGGACCAGCGCTGGCTGGTGACCGGGCTGGGCACCACCGTCGCCCGCAGTTGGACCGCCTTCCGCGCCGACGTCACCGCCCGCTGGGGCTGGCGCAGCCGCGAACGGACCTATTTCGACGATGACGGCCAGCAGCAGCGCAGCCGGACGCCGCTGGCCGATGTCACCCTCAGCGCCGAGGGCCGGCCGTGGAGCGACGCCGGACTCGGCTGCCAAGGCGTCTGGGACGCCCGTCCGGGGCGCTGGCGGACGCTCGATGTGTGGTCGTGGTGGGCGGCCCATGAGCGCCTGACCCTGAATTATGGCGCGTCGCTGCTCGGACGGCTGCCGAACAGCGGCGCCGACCGCCGCTGGGAACATCGGCCCGGCGCGACCTTCAAGGCGGAACGCTACCGTTTCTCCGCCGGCACGACCCTGCGTCCGGGCGGCCGTCCGGTGGATTCGTGGCGGATCGGCCTGGTCCGCACCATGGTCGACGGCGACCTGCTGCTCAGCACCGAATATTTGTATGGCCCAGGTGGCGGCCTGGTCGATCGCCGGTTCGGCATCCGCTTCACCCTCGGCGGCAACCACGGATCGTCGGAATCCGAGGAGGGCCTGCCCAGCGAACACGTCTGGGCGGTCCGATGAGGCTTCCCGGTGGCGCTTGGGCCAGCCGGCGGTTGGCTGGATGGCGATGATCCTGCGCGCCGCCATCCTGCTCACCTGGGCGACGGTGCTGGCGATCCACGTCGTCCACCACGCCGCCCCGGGACTCGGCCTGGTCGAGCGCCGCGATCCCGCGGTCATCGTCGCCGCCCAGCTCGACCGCACGCTGTTCTACCGGATCGAATCCGGAGGCGCCGCGCTCGGCACCTTGTCGTGCTCGTTCCAGTCGAAAGACGCACGTTTCCAGCAGGAATTGAACGTGACCCTGACTCCGGGAACGCCGTGGATCGAGGCTGCCCGGCTGGCAGTACTGGCGACCGGGATCAGCCACCCCGGACGGCCCAACCGGCCCGAACCAACCGGGATCGGCGCAGTCATCGAGCTCTCCCTCGACGACCGCTGCCGGCCCTGCGCCGTGGCGATCTCGGGCCTGGCCTTCGATCTATCGTTCAAGGCCGACCTGGTCCTCGACCACCGCGGAGTCACCGGCGTGGTCGGCTTCGCCGGCCTGCGCCAGGCGGTAGCGATCGACCTTGATCCAGCGGCCCTGTCCGGCCTGGAGCTGACCCTCGCCCTGCCGCCGGGGGTGCAGCCCGGCTCGGCCTGGACCACAAAAAGTCTGACGGTCAGCGGATTCTCCGCGAAAGGCCCGGTGCTGGCGGCCGCCACCACGGTCCACCACGCCACCGCCAAGGAGACCATCACCACCGTCGCCGGACCGACCTCGGCAGTGCGGGTGGAATCCACCGGCGCTGCGGGCACCGCCATCGCCTGGATCGACCAGCGCGGCACGGTGCTCCGCCTCGATGTGCCGGCCTCGGGCATGAGCCTGGTTCTGCAACGTGTCGTCACCACCGACGGCACGGTGGCCTGGCCATGATCCTGGATGACGCGATTGGGGAACCGCCAAGGCGCCACAACGCCACGTGGTGGAAGGCGAGCGGAAGATCCATCCGTACCTGGCTGGTCGTCCAGGCAACGGAGCCTCGCTCAGATGTTTCCTTGGCGTCTTGGCGTCTTGGCGGTTCATCTGCATTTTTAAGCATAATGCCTGCTGCCGAGCTGGCTCCCTGTGCCATGCGAGTTCCACGGACAAGGCCAGTTCCACCGACGAGGCCAAGCCTTTTCGCCAGACGCCAGGTGCCGTGATGTCCTCCTCCGAAACCGATCGCGAATTCTGCGTCCGCATGCTGCCGGCGGTGTCGCGTACCTTCGCCCTGACCATCCGCCTGCTCGGTCCGCGCCTGCGCCATCAGGTGCTGGTGGCCTACCTGCTCTGCCGGGTCGCCGACACCGTCGAGGACACCGTCGATCTGCCGGTGCCTGAAAAGCGCCGGCTGCTCGCCCATTTTCATTCCTGCCTTGAGGCCGGCGGGCCGGACGCCACGCCGCTGGCCGAGATCTTTGCTAAGCTGCGCGGCGGCGGCGCCTATCGCCTGCCCGACGAGGAACTCGCCGAGCACGCCGACCGCACCCTGGCCGAGTACCGCCGGCTGTCGGCGCCGGTCCAGGCGGCAATCCGGCCGTGGGTCCAGGAGATGTGCGACGGCATGGCCGAATTCGTCGCGATCCAGGCGGAAGTCGATTCCGGCCGGCTGGCGGCGCTGCACTCGGTGGCCGACCTCGACCGCTACTGTTATTACGTGGCCGGAACTGTCGGTCATCTGCTCACCGAATTGTTCCGCATCGAACATCCCCGGGTCCGCCAGCGCCACTATCTGAAGATGAAGGCCCTCGCCACCAGCTTCGGCCTCGGCCTGCAGATGACCAACATCATCAAGGACGTGTGCGACGACCGCCAACGCGGCTGGAGTTTCGTCCCGCGCCAGCTCTGCCAGTTGATGGGCACCGACCCCGAGCGCCTGACCGACCCGGCCCACGCCGATCGCTCCAGGAAAGTCATGGATTTCCTGATCGCCAAGACCCGGCGCCACCTGGATGACGCCCTGGCCTATTCCTGCGCCCTGCCGCGCAGCGCCTGGCGCACCCGGCTGTTCTGCCTGGTCCCGCTGTACTTCGCCGTCCGCACCCTCGGCCTGGCCGCCCGCGATCCCCGCCTGCTCGACCCCGGCCACAAGGTCAAGATCACCCGCGGAGAAGTCTACCGCACGCTCTGCACCAGCTACCTGGTGGCCGCCAACAACCACCTCGCCGCCGCATACTACCGGCAACTGGCGCGCAAACGACCGCGCTGAGCGCCGATTCGTCATGGTACATTGGCTATCGCGATAAGGGCTCGGTGCGGCTCCTTGCGAGATTGTCAGAGATTTGTTTGTCAAAATAGTCATTGCTCATGTCGATCGGCACAGAGCATGTGCCACCATGAACCGGCAGAGCCCCCGTCAGATTCCCACCCAGGCACATGCTTCCTCCGCCCAGGCCATGGTCCGCAGGGGAATTGCATGCGTCTCGCCCGCCATCCGCGGGGCGACGCTGCTTTTGGTCATGCTGGCGTTCCTGGCCGCGCCGAGCGCGGCGGCGGATTTCATCGGCTTTATCAGTGCCTCATCCAACGTCACCGAGGGAAACAGCGGCACCGTGCTGGTGGCCATCAGGGTCCGTCGCACTGGGGACGGAATCGGGGCGGTAAGCGTTGATTGGACGACGCGTCAGGGAACGGCACTGCCATTCACGACAACCGGGATCAGCGCGATCGCAGCGGGAAACGCTCACACCGTGGCACTGAAGAATGACGGCACGGTGGTGGCCTGGGGTGACAATTATTACGGCCAGACCACGGTTCCCGTCGGCTTGAGCGGCGTAAGCGCCATCTCCGCGGGTTCATATCACACGGTGGCGCTGAAGAACGACGGCACGGTGTGGGCCTGGGGCAGGAATGACGATGGCCAGACGACGGTTCCCATCGGCTTGAGCGATGTAAGCACCATCGCAGCGGGTTCTGATCACACGGTGGCACTGAAGACCGACGGTACGGTCGTGGCCTGGGGTTCTGATTTTTCAGGCCAAACGACCGTTCCCGTCGGCTTGAACGGCGTAAGCGCCATCGCAGCGGGATATGGTCATACGGTGGCGCTGAAGACCGACGGCACGGTGGTGGCCTGGGGCTTGAATGAGTCTGGCCAGTCGACGGTTCCTGTTGGCTTGAGTGGCGTAAGCGCCATCGCAGCCGGAAAGGGTCATACGTTGGCGCTGAAGAGCGACGGCACGGTGGTGGCCTGGGGTAATAATGAATATGGCCAGACCACGGTGCCCGTCGGCTTGAGCGGAGTGAGCGCCATTTCAGCGGGAACCTTTCACTCTGTGGCGCTGAAGGCCGACGGCACGGTGGCGGCCTGGGGTTCAAATGGCATTGGCCAGGCTGCGGTTCCCGCCGGCTTGAGCAGCGTGAGCGCCATTGCAGCGGCTTATTATCACACGGTGGCACTCAAGAACGACGGTACCGTGGTGTCCTGGGGAACAAATTATCATGGAATATTATCGACGAATATTTCCTCTGATTACAACAGTGCTGCGGGCACCTTGAGTTGGGCCGATGGCGACACCACCGACAAGATGGTTGTAGTTCAAGTCCAAGGAGACGGGATTATTGAACCGAGCGAGGATTTTTCTGTTATCCTGTACGATCCCATCGGTGGCGCCCTTTTTCTCACCGCGATCCATACCGTTACTATCACCAACGATGACTCGGCCGGACAACTCAACTTTAGCAGTGACTTGACGCGAATCACCGAGGCAGCCAGCGGCACGGTACCGGTGTCCATCCCGGTTCGTCGCACCGGGGGCTCAATCGGGGCAGTGAGCGTCGATTGGAGGACGCAGCATGGGACGGCATTGCCGTTCACGACCACCGGGATTACTGCGATCGCGGCTGGATATGCTCACACGGTGGCGCTGAAGGCCGGCGGAACGGTGGTGGCCTGGGGTGATAATTACTACGGTCAGACCACAGTTCCCGTCGACTTGAGCGACGTAAGCGCGATTGCAGCGGGTTTTTCTCACACCGTGGCACTGAAGACCGACGGTACGGTGGTGTCCTGGAGTATTGGCGTTCCGGGTGGATTGAGCGGCGTGCGTGCAATAGCGGCGGGCGAGACCCATACGGTAGCACTGAAGACCGACGGCACGGTGGTGGCCTGGGGTGGAAATAATTATGGTCAAACCTCGGTTCCGGGCGGCTTGAGCGGAGTACTCGCGATTGCGGCGGGTGCTGCTCACACGGTGGCGCTGAAAACCGACGGTACGGTGGTGGCCTGGGGAGGTGTTTACAAAGACTATGGCCAGTCCGACGTTCCGTTCGGCTTGAGCGGAGTAAGCGCGATCGCAGCGGGATATTATCATTCGGTGGCGCTGAAGAACGATGGCACGGTGGTGGCCTGGGGCGATAATTCATCTGGCCAGACCACGGTTCCCGTCGGGCTGAGCGGCGTGAGTGCGATCGCGGCAGGCGGTTATCACACGGTGGCGCTGAAGACCGACGGCACGGTGGTTGCCTGGGGAAATAATTATTACGGCCAGACCACAGTTCCCGTCGGCTTGAGCGGAGTGAGCGCGATTGCGGCGGGTGGTGCTCACACGGTAGCGCTGAAGACTGATGGCACGGTAGCGGCTTGGGGTGCCAATTACTCCGGCCGGACGACGACGCAATCATCCTCCGATTATCTCAGTGCCACGGGTTTCCTGAGCTGGGCCGATGGCGACACCGCTGACAAAATCGTGACCGTCCAAATCCAAAGCGACACCGAAATCGAATCTGACGAGACCTTTTCCATCGTCCTGGCCAATCCGACCGGTAGTGCGACTCTTCTCAACCCAAGCCATACGATTCTCATTACCTCATACGATCCGATCGCCGTATTCGTCGATCGTTTTTATCGCCTCGTTCTTCAGCGCGAGCCAGACGCAGGCGGATTGGCCTATTGGGTGAACAACATGCATTTGGGAACCCTGGATGGAGCACGTCTTGCGCTAGGATTTGTGCTCACGCCGGAATTCACCGATCGCAATCTCAGTGACCTGCAATTCATCGACGTCCTGTACACCGCTTTCTTCGACCGCCCAGGTGATCCAGGCGGAATCGCCTATTGGTCTGGCCTGCTCGCCTCAGGAGTTCTGCGTGAGGATGTTCTGTGGGGATTCCTCGATTCGGCGGAATTCGCCAGTCTCTCTGCAAACGCGGGAATCGTCGCCATGTCTGATAGCACCAGGCAGGAATTGCAGGTGCGCAGATTTGTCCGCAGGTTCTATGTACAATGCCTGCAACGCGAAGGAGACGCCGGCGGCATCGCTTATTGGACAGAACATCTGATCAATGGATCGCTCATCGGATCATCCTTGGCCCACAACTTTTTCTTGAGCCAGGAATTCCTCGATCGCGGCCTGGGCGACGAGCAGTTCGTCGATATCCTCTACGCAACCTTCTTCAGCCGCGCTTCGGACCCAGACGGCCAAGCCTTTTGGCTGGGACAATTGGGGTCGAGCACGCGGCTACAGGTGCTTGATGGCTTCATCTATTCCCAAGAATTTCTCAATCTTTGCGCGGCCTACGGCATCATTGCTTATAGTGCTGGCGGCTGAGTTGACTCAGGCTGCCCGTGCCGTCTGTGATCCTGAGCGCAGGAGACCTCGGAATGTGTTCGCGTCCGCTCCCGGCTCGCCTCGGCCAGGATGACGACGATCCTGGGAGCATGCTTCTTGCTATCGCCACGGTCGACCGCTCGGGCAGCGTCTGCGTGCTCGCTGACGATGGTCGCGAGCTGGCCTTCGCCGATCTTGCTGGGGCGCCGACCGAGGCGCAGCTGATTCCGCTGATCGATCGGTTGATCTCTGCCCACGGCCGGCCGGATCGGTTGGCGGTGGCGGTCGGGCCGGGCAGCTTCACCGGGCTGCGCACCGGCATCACCGCGGCCCGCACCTTGGCTTGGCTCGACCAAGTCGAGGTCCATCCGGTGGATAGCCTGGCGGCGACTGCGGCGATGGCTGGCGATGGTTGCTGGTGGGTGCTGCTACCGCTGAAGAAAGACACGACGTTTCACGGCGTTTTCCGGGTTTCAGGTGATCGGATCGAGACCGTGCTGGCGTCAGTCGCGATCGATGACGGCGCTCCGCCCCCCGCGCTGCCGGATGACGCCATCGCCATCGGGCCAGGAATCGTCGCCAAGCCAGCGCTGGTTCATGGCAGGCCCACGGGCAGCCCCACCGCGCCCACGGCCCGCGGCGTCGCCCGCCTGGCCGTGTCGGCCGCGTCGGCCGTGTCAGTCGCGTCGGCCGTGTCAGTCGCGCCGGTGCCGTGGGATCGTCTGCTTCCGGCGTATGGCCAGGAGCCGGCCCCCGTGCTGCAACGCCAGCGCGGCGTGAGTTGATCCATGCGCCCGACGACCAGACCGATGACCCGGCCAACCAGGCTGGGGCGCTCCACGACCCGGAGCGCCGCATGTCGTGCGGCTTTTTTCTCTGGGGATGAGCGGACTCAGGTTACTTGGCCTGCCGCACGGCATGCGGCGCTCCGGGCTGGTTTGCCGCACGGAGAGCGTCGCTCCGGGCTGTCCTGCCGCACGGCATGCGGCGCTCCGGGCTGGTTTGCCGCACGGAGTGCGTCGCTCCGGGCTGGCTTGCCGCACGGAGTGTGGCGTTCAGGGCTGTCCTGCCACACGGAATGCGCAGCGGTGTGCGGATCAGGTTCATGACCTGGCGTAATCGGGTCGAAGTCAGCTACCGCGCGCTGCGCAGAAATGCCGCCGCGGTCCGCGCCGCCGCTGGCGGCCGCACCGTGGTTGCGGTGGTCAAGGCCGATGCCTATGGCCTGGGTCTCGAACGCTGTGTGCGCATCTATCACGAGGCCGGCGTTGGCGCCTTCGCCGTGGCCGCCCTCAGCGAGGCCGATCGGGTGCGGGCGGCAGTGCCTGAGGCCCGGGTCATCCTGCTGTCGTCGCCTTTGCCCGAGGAACGTCCGGCAGTGGTGGCTTCGGCGTATGAGGTCTGCTGTTCTGGCGCCGACGAGGTCCGCGCCTTTGCCGCCTTGGCCAGTCCCCGGGCGCCGCATCCGGTGCATGTCCTGATCGATACCGGCATGGGCCGGTTCGGCTGCGGTCCGGACGAGGCCGTCGCGGTGGCGGCTGCGGCGCTTGCCGATCGCCGGCTGCGGCTGGCCGGCATCGCCACCCACTATCCGATGGCCACCGCACCGGATTTGGCCGAGGCCCAGGAACGGCTGTTCGCTGGCGTCCTCGCCCAGCTGCCCGCCTTGCCGAAGGGCTGCCTGATCCATGTCGCCAACAGCGAAGGCGTGCTGGTCCGGCCGGGGTTGCTCGGCAACGCCGTGCGCTGCGGACTGCTCCTGGCCGGCATCGTCCCGGACGGTTGCCGTGATCCCGGTGTCGAGCAGGCCATGACCTGGGTGTCGTCGCTGAGCCTGGTCAAACGGTTGCCGGCTGGTCACGGGGTCAGCTACAATCGGACCCGGATCCTGGCCCGCGACACCCTCGCCGGCATCCTGCCGGTGGGTTATGCCGACGGCTATCCGCTGGCGCTGTCGAATCGCGGCGCGGTGCTGATCCGCGGCCAGCGCTGCCCGGTGCTCGGCCGGGTGACGATGGATTACTGCATCGTCGACTGCACCGATCTGGAAGCACCGCTGGTCGCTCCGGGCGAGCCGGTCGTGCTCTGTGGCCGGCAAGGTGCGGAGCAGATCAGCGTGGTCGAACTCGCCCGCCTCGCCGGAACCATTCCATACGACATCCTGTGCGGTTTGCGCGGCCGCTGCGAGGTGGTCGGGGTGCCATAACGGCTGCAACCCAGGCGAGCTGGGGCACGCCTCTCCTGCGGACTGGCCGGTCTCGCGCTGCCTTTTGTCGTGGCGGCTTGGCCGGATGCTGCGGTATGTTCTTATGGACCCATGCCGCTGAGCGAGTTCCATCCCGCGGTGGCCGCATGGTTCGCGGCGGCCTGCGGCGAACCCAGCCCGGCCCAGCGGTTGGGCTGGCCGGCGATCCGTGCCGGCGGCCATGTGCTGATCAGCGCGCCGACCGGGACTGGGAAAACCCTGGCGGCATTCCTGGTGGCGATCGATCGGCTGATCCGCCAGGGACCGTGGCTGCCCGAGCGCTGCCAGGTGCTGTATGTCTCGCCGCTGCGCGCGCTGTCGAATGACATGCAGAAAAATCTGCTGCGTCCGGTCGAGGCGATCGCCGGCAGCGACGCGCTGCTGCCCCGGCTGCACGTCGCGGTGCGCACCGGCGACACCGATGCTGCCGACCGGGCGAAGATGCGGACCCATCCGCCGCATCTGCTGGTGACCACGCCGGAATCATTGTACGTGCTGCTGACCAGCGCCGGTGGCCGGGAACTGCTCAGCGGCATCAGCACGGTGATTGTCGATGAAATCCACGCCTTGGCCGGCAATAAACGGGGCGCGCATCTAGCGCTGTCGTTGGAGCGCCTGCACGCCCTGGTCGGCGCGCCGATCCAGCGCATCGGCCTGTCCGCCACCGCGGCGCCACTGCCTGGCATCGCCCGGTTCCTGGCCGGTGCCGAGGGCGGCGTGGATCGGGCGATCCAAGTGATCGATGCCGGCGGCCGCCGGGTGACCGATCTCGGCATCGAGATTCCCCAGTCGCCCCTGGCGGCGGTGTGCAGCCACGAGCATTGGGCTGACATCTATCAGCGCATCGCCGAGCTGGTCCTGGCCCATCGCACCACCCTGGTGTTCGTCAACACCCGCAAGATGGCCGAGCGCCTGGCCCTGCGCCTCGGCGAGCGGCTTGAGGAGTCCCTGGGAAAAGATGCGGTGAGCTGCCACCATGGCTCGCTATCGAAGGACCGCCGGCTCGCCGCCGAGCAGCGGCTGAAATCCGGTGGACTGCGCTGCCTGGTCGCCACCGGAACCTTGGAGCTCGGCATCGACATCGGTGAGGTCGATCTGGTGGTCCAGGTCGGATCTCCCCATGCGATCCACACGTTTTTGCAGCGTCTCGGCCGAGCCGGGCATGGACCGTCGCGCACGCCCAAGGCCCGGTTGTTCGCCCTGACCAGCGATGAATTGATCGAGGCCGCAGCCCTGATGGACGGGATCCGGCGTGGCGATCTCGACGCCATACCGATCCCGCTGGCGCCGCTGGATGTGCTCGCCCAACAGATCGTGGCGGCCTGTGTCGGGCAGACCTGGAACGTGGACGACCTCCGCCGCGTGCTCACCGGGGCGGAGCCCTACCGCGCGGTCGATGCCGCAACGTTCGGCCGGGTGGTGGCGATGCACGCCGACGGCCGGCGGGCGCTGCTCCACCACGACCCAGTGGCGGGCACGGTGCGCGGCACCCGCCGGGCGCGATTGACCGCGCTGATGAATGGCGGCGCCATCCCCGACACCGCGCTGTTCCAGGTCCGTGAGGATGCCAGCGATCTGCTGGTCGGCACCCTCGACGAGGATTTCTCCTTGGAATCCAGCCCGGGTGATGTGTTCCAGCTCGGCACCACGGCGTGGCGGATCACCCGGGTCGAGGGCCGCACCGGCATCGTCCGGGTGGTCGATGCCCGGGGCGCGCCGCCGACCATCCCGTTCTGGTTCGGCGAGGCGCCAGGCCGCACCCGCGAACTGTCGGCCGCGGTCGGACGCCTGCGCCGGGAATGCGATGGCGTCGCCTGGTTGGAAAACCACTGCGGTTTATCGGCCGGAACGGCTGCGGCGGCGTGGAGTTATCTTGATGAAGCCCGGCGCAGCCTGGGGGCGCTACCCACCGATCGCCAGGTGGTGGCGGAGCGTTTCTTCGATGAGGCCGGCGGCCAGCACTTGGTGATCCATGCGCCGTTCGGCACGCGCATCCTGCGCGCCTGGGGTCTGGCTCTGCGCAAACGCTTTTGCGCCGGATTCGGCAACGAGCTCGAAGCCGCCGCAAACGACGAGGCGTTGTTGTTGTCGCTGGCGCCGACCACGTCGTTCCCGCTCGAAGACGTCTTCGCCTTCCTGAGCCCGGAGACGCTGCGCAAGACCTTGCTCGTGGCCTGCCTGACCGGCGGCCAGTTCGAGACCGGCTGGCGTCAGGCGGCGCAGCTCGCGCTGCTCGTCGAGCGCTCCGGAACCGCTGGGAAAGTTCCGGCTTTTTTGCAACGGGTGCGCGCCGCCGACGCCTTGCTCGCGGCCTTTCCCCAGGCCACCGCCTGTCCCGACAACCTGCCGCCGGACCGCATCGTCATCCCGGTCGAGCATCCGGTGGTGGCCCAGGTGGTGACCGACCTGCTCACCACCTTCGATGCCGCCGGCCTGGCCGAGGTCCTGGCCGGCATCCGGTCGGGGTCGATTGCGGTCCACCCCGTCGAGACCGCCGAGGCCAGTCCCCTTGCCCGCGGAATTCTGGCGGCGAAACCCTATGCATTTCTCGACGATGTGCCGTTTGAGGAACGCCGCTCTCGGACCGTCGCTCCGGCCGGAGCGTCGCGCCGCCTGCCGCCGGTGCCGGGGGATCTCGAACCGGCAGCGGTGGCCGCGATCCGCGCCGAGATCTGGCCGGTGCCGCGGGATCGCGAAGAACTGCATGAAGTCCTGCAATGGATCGGCTGGCTGACCGAGGCCGAGATCGAACCCGAACCGGACTGGCGGACCTGGCTCGACCAACTGGTGACTGCCGGCCGGGCCGAGTGGTACGGCGGCGGCGAGCTGTGCTATGCAGGCGACGCGATACGCGGGGCCGGCGACTCGGCCGGAAACGCGACCGGGCCGAGCTGGCGCCAGGCGCTCCCAGGAGGAACCGGCCTCGACGCCTTCGCCGATCCGCAGGAATCCAGCGATCCGGGCGGCTATCGGGCCGATGGTCCGCAGCGTCCACCGGGCTGGGTCGCGGCCGGCAGAATGCTTGACGATACCGAACGCTGGAACGGCCGGCTTGAAGCGCTCGGCCCGGTGCCGTTCACCGAACTGCCGGCGGATCACGGTGCGGCCCTGGCCCTCGAGGGCCGTGGCGTGCTGATGCGCTGCACCGTGGCCGGCGAACCCCACTGGTGCCTGAAGCACCTGGTCCATCGCATCCATCGCCGGATGCTCGACACCCGGCGCGGCAACTGGCAGGCGCCGGCCAGCGCCGAGGCGTGCTGGCGGTTCCTCGCCCAGTGGCAAGGCGTCGGTGGGCATCGCCGCACCGGTCGCGATGGCCTGGTCGACGCCCTGCGCCAGTTGGCCGCCCTGGAGCTGCCCGCCGATGCGTGGTGCCGCCTGGTCATGCCGGCGCGGATCAGCGATGTCCGTCCGGAATGGCTCGACGAACTGACCTTGGCCGGCGAGTTCGCCTGGGGCCGGCTGTGGCGCGGCAGCGAGCCCGCCGACCAGGCCGATCCGGACGCGCGGCCGGCGCGCAGCCCGCCGCTGATCCGCACCACTCCGATCACGCTGATCCCGCGCAGCGAATTGCCGGCCTGGCTGCGATTAGCCGGGCCAGCGGATGCCGCCGGGCTTTCCGGGTACGGCCAGGCGGTGGTCGCCGCCATCGATCGCGGCGGCGCGCTGTTCACTGCCGATCTGGCAGAGCGCACCCGGCTGCTGCCGGATCACCTTGAGCGCGGCCTGGGTGAGGCCATCGCCGCCGGGCTGATCACCGCCGATTCCTTCGCCGCGTTACGCTGGCTGCTGCTGCCGAGCGAGCGCCGGGCCAAGGCCCGGCCGCCTGCCGGGCGGTGGTGCCGGTTCCGGTCTGGGGAGTTGGCGGAATCGCACGCTGATCCAACCAGTGATGCTCCGGCGAACGACGCCGACGCCGCTCTGGTGGCGCAAACGTTGCTCGGCCGCACCGGCGTAGTTATGCGCCGGCTCTACGACCGCGAACGTATCCGCTTGCCCTGGCGCGAGGTCCACCGCGCCCTGCGCGTCATGGAATTGCGCGGTGAATGTCTCGGTGGCCGGTTCGTCGCCGGCCTGGGCGGCGAACAGTTCGCCCTGCCCGCCGCTGCTGCCACCCTGCGCCAGGTCGCCAATGCACCACCAGCCGAGCCGATCGCGCTGTCGGCCGCCGATCCCCTCAACTACACAGGAATTTTAATTCCCGGCGACCGGGTGCGGGCGGCGGCCGGCGAGACCATCACCGTCGGCTGATCCGAAACGCTCAGCTCAGGACCAACACGATTCCCACCACGGCGATGCCCGCGCCGACCACGCGGACCGTCGCGCCGCTCGGAAACCGGCCTGCGGTCCAGCTCGGCAGGCGGCCTGCCGCCAGACCGGCCGCAATGCCCGCGGCGTGGAGGATCGCGGTCATCAAGGACATCCCGAGGGCATAGCCGGCGACGCCGCTCTCCGCGGGCAGTTCAGCGATATGGGCGTGGCCATGGACGGCGCCAGCGATCGCGACCAGCGGCAGGGCCATCGACAACCGAATCGGCCACGCCACGGCGAGGAGCGCTCCGAGCAGCACCACCGATCCGGCGATCGCGAATTCGATGCCCGGGAGCGAGGGCACCACCAAAGCGAGGGCGCCGCCAGCGAGCAGGCTGGCGACGAAGGCGACAGGCAGGACCCACAGCGCCGCCGGCGCGGTTGAACGCAGGCGCACCGCCAGCAGGCCGACGGCCACCATCGCCAGCAGATGGTCGAGGCCACCCAGCGGGTGCATCAGTCCGGCGACGAATCCGTTGGCCGGGCTGTGACCAGGATGGGCGAGCAGGGCGGACAGGATCGGCTGGAAGGAAAGCATGGGGGAAGGTTCGGGCGGAGCGTCAGGGCAGCAAGGCTGCGGTATTGTGCTTGAGCAGCATCTCGCCGGCGATGAGGGCAGCGCCGCTCCGGTCATGGTCGCTTCTTCTTTTTCTGGTTAGCTGGTTGAGCGGTCAGGGTCCAATCGGCGACCGTCAGTCCACCGACTCGGAGGAACTCGCGGGATTTGTTGGTGACCACGATCGTGGCGTGGCGGCGGGCGGTGCCGGCGATCAGGGTGTCGCGGGGGCCGATCGGGGTTCCGATGGCCTGCAATTCGGCGTGGATGGTGGCCGATGCAGCCGCGTCTTCGCGGGTGAACGGAAGCACTTCGAGCACCTCGCCCAGGCGGCGCAATCCTGCCAGTCGGGCTTCCGGCGCCTGGGATGCGGTTGCTCCGACCATCAGTTCGTGCCAGACGATGGCGGAGATCGCCATCTCGGCTGGCGGCACCTGCGCCCAGCGCTCCACCACCGCCGGATGCCCCTTCAAGAAAAAGACGACGGTATTGGTATCCAGCAGATAGCGCAGGCTCACCAGGCGACTCGCGGGCTGTCGGCGCCGACCTGCACCGGCCGGTCGTCAGCGTCGGACCAGCTTCCGGCCAAGGCCATGATGTCGTCGGGCCAGCCATCGGCCGTGCGTTCCACCACCAACCGGGCGATGAACCGGCTGACCGGCTCACCCGTCCGCTTCGCCGCCTGGCGCAGCCGGGTTTCCGTCGGGCCGTCGAGGTAGATGGTGAGTGCGCTCATATGTGATAAATATATCATACAGCCGAGCGCCTGCAATTCCGGCCAAATCCCATTCAAACAGCGTCACCCGATTCCGTACTCCCGGACGCCGGCTTTGAGCAACCGGTCGCGGAGCTTTTGCAGGCGCGACATGGAATTGTCGAGGACCACGACTTCGCCGCCGATGGTCACTTCGTTGAACCAGATCCATTCATGTGTGGAGGTGCTGGCCTGTCTCGCCCGTCCCGAAAAAGGATAGTCCGCGGAAAGGTGGAGTTCATAGATGCGCGGGAGATATCGACCGTTTGCTTGGTCTAATTGGACGTCTCTCACCTGCATGCGTTGCAGGGGTAGGACCTGGCGTGTCCAGGTCACATGCCAATTTTGCCGTAGATCATGATCGATCAGTAACGAACCACCGAAGAACCGAAAATAGGTCGTGCAGTGCAGAACGAAGCCGGCCGAGCGGATGCCGGCAGCGGTGCAGATCACGTCCCAATAATTCGTTCTGCTCGACATTCCAACGTCGAAATCCGGGGTCGAGTCGCCGTCATATGCGTCCGCGAGCATGCCCTGAAAGGATGGCCAAAGCGTCCGAATTATGTTTTCATTGCAATCCACCAGTGAAATAGCTGGCTCAATGTCAGCTCCGGGTGAGTAGTCTAGGCAAAAGCTATTGTGGCCATCAATGTCATAAAACGGGACCAGTCGCGATTGATCGGCAGCGGTGAAATAATCAGGCGGTAGAAAATTGGCCATGGGCATCAATTCTGAACTCTCCGCCATACCGATACCAGTGAATGAATGGATTTCGAATAATTCCATCTTTCGACGATAATGCTGACGACGGAAGGAACCTCCATTTTTCGCCAGCAACATGTCCTTCACAAGCACCGGAAGACGCAGGCCGAAACGTCGCTCCCAGTCTGCGATGCCCTCCGCGTCGATGGGCGGCTTGGTGTCCAAGGGATGATCGTCATCCTCAAGCAGCTGCGCTGCATCAACGCTGAACGTCATGCGTTCACGCCTGCGACGCGAAGCTCGGTACCCGGGCGTTCATCTGGGTGAAATCGAGGTATTTGTAGATGGATTTCTCGAAGGGTGAGACGCACTTGGCCATCACTTCGCGGTATTCCTGGGCGGTCGGCAGTTTGCCCAGGATCGAGACCACGCCGGCGAGTTCCGCGGAGCCGAGATAGCACTGCGCGTCGCGGCCCATGCGGTTGTCGAAGTTGCGGGTGCTGGTGCTGAACACCTTGGCCTCGGGTTTGACCCGGGCCTGGTTGCCCATGCACAGGCTGCAACCGGGGATCTCGCGGCGGGCGCCGATCTGGCCGAACAGGCCGTAGAGGCCCTCCTGCTGCAACACCGCCTCGTCCATCCGGGTCGGCGGGCAGATCCAGGTGACGGTATCGAGATACTCGACCTTGCTGTTCTTGTAGACGTTGGCCAAGGCGCGGAAATGGCCGATGTTGGTCATGCAACTGCCGACGAACACTTCGTCGATCGGTTCGCCAGCGATTTCGCTGAGGGTTTTGATCCGGTCGGGGTCGTTGGGACAGGCCACCAGCGGCTCGTCGATCGCGCCCATGTCGATGGTGAAGACCTTGGCATAGCGCTTGTCGCTGGCATCGGCGGCGCTGCCCACGGTCTTGCCGCGGCCGTCGATGATCGGTTTGGCGCCAACCAGTTCGAGCCCGGGATCAGCGCGGAGCAGCTCGGGCTTGGCCAGCCAGGCGCGCATCGCGGCGACCCGGCGGGCGATGGTCTCGCGGTGGCCGTAGCCGTCGGCGGCCATGGCTTCGAGCAAGGCGATATTCGATTTCAGGTACTCGGCGACGGATCCCTCGGACAGGTTGATGGCGCAGGCGGCGGCGCTGCGCTCGGCGCTGGCGTCGGACAGCTCGAAGGCCTGTTCGGCGGTGAGATGCTCCAGCCCTTCGATCTCCAGGATGCGTCCGTTGTAGACGTTCTTCTTGCCTTTTTTCTCCAAGGTCAGGTCGCCGCTGAGCAGCGCCACCCACGGGATGGCGTTGACCAGATCGCGCAGGGTCACGCCGGGCTGCAATTTCCCGGTGAACTTCACCAGCACCGATTCCGGCATGTCGAGCGGCATGTAACCGATGGCGGCGGCGAAGGCGACCAGGCCCGAGCCGCCGGGGAAGCTGATCCCGATCGGGAAGCGGGTGTGGCTGTCGCCGCCGGTGCCAACGGTGTCGGGCAGGCACATGCGGTTCAGCCAACTATGGATGATGCCGTCGCCCGGGCGCAGGGCGACGCCGTTGCGCTCGACGATGAATTCCGGCAGCCAGCGGTGCATCTTCGCATCTTTTGCCGTCGGATAGGCGGCGGTGTGGCAGAAGCTCTGCATCACCAGGTCGGCGCTGAAGCGCAGGCAGGCCAGCTCCTTCAGCTCGTCAGCGGTCATCGGGCCGGTGGTGTCCTGGCTGCCGACGGTGGTGGCTTTGACCTCCACCGACATGCCCGGACGGACGCCCTGCACGCCGCAGGCCCGGCCGACCATCTTCTGGGCCAGGGTGAAGCCCTTGCCGCCGTCGGGCAGTTCAGGCTTGGCGAAATTGGCTGGATATTTCCGCTTCAAATGCTCGCAGGCCTTCCAGGTCAAGGCCCGGCCGATGATCAGGTTGGTGCGTCCGCCGGCGCGGAACTCGTCGAACACGGTCGGGGATTTGACCTTGCCGGTCGCGATCAGCACGCCGTTCTTCAGCACCTCGCCGGTGCGGGTGCGGATGGTGATGACGTCGCCGGTGGCGAGCTGGGCGACGTCGATGGTGTAGGCCATGCCTCCGGCGTCGCGGAAGGTGTCGAGGAAGATCGGCGCGATGATCGCACCGAGCAGGATCGCGGCGGTGCGCTTGTTGGGCACCCCAGGAATGTCCCGGCCGGTGTACCACATCACCGAATTCGTCGCTGATTTGCGCGATGATCCGGTGCCATAGACATCGCCAACGATGATCGGCTGCTTGCCAGCGGCGCGCCATTGGCGCAAGGTCGCGATGGCGCCGGGATCCTTGACCTTGTACATGTCGAGGGCGTGGGCCGGGATGTCGGGGCGGGTCACCGCCGACTGGGCCGGCGACAGGTCGTCGGTGTTGGTCTCGCCGGGGATCTTGTAGACCACGCCGGTGATTTCGGGTTCGATCGCGCTACGGCTGGTGAACCATTCGGCTGCGGCCCAGCGCTCGATCAGGGTCGCGGCAATGGCGTTGCCGGCGCTCGCCAGGTTGGCGACCACCGAGAAATTGTCGAAGATCAGCACGGTCCGGGCGAGCTGGTCGGCGGCGAGCTGGGCGTGGGGGCCTTCCAGTTCGCGGGTCAGATACGGCACATTGTAGCCGCCGAGCATGGCGCCGAGCAGTTCGATGGCGTCGGTGCGGCTGATGATCGGGCTGGTCAGTTCGCCATGGGCGACGGCGCCGAGCCATTCGGCCTTGACCTTGGCCGCGGGGTCGACGCCGGGGCTGACCCGCTCGCTGATCAGGAAGCGCAGGAAATCGGCTTCGCCGGCTGGCGGTGCGATGAGCAGCGCGCACAGGTCGGCGGTCTGCTTGGGATCGAGGGGCAGCGGCGGGATGCCCTGTTTTTCGCGGTCGGCGGCGGCGGAGCGGTAGGCGGTCAGCATGAGGTCGATCCTGCGCCTGGAGGTCGTTGGGGCTAGGGGCATGGGATCAGGCCCGGCCTGACCAGGGGCAGGACCACCGCCCGTTCCCACGGTTCGATGACACGCTGTGGGATAGGTGGCGCGAGGCGATGACGGCAAAGGTTGCGGGCGATCCGCGTTGCTCCACCATTCCCGACACCATGCCGCTCCGCCTGCGCCGACCGCTGTTCTTCGTCGTGCTGTCCTGCGTTCTGGCCGCCGCCGGCGAGGTCGATCCGGCCAGCGTCGTAAGCCAGAGGATCCAGACCGAATACGCGAAGAAAGCGGCCGAGGTGCCTGCGACCGCCGACGGCCAATGGGATCTCGCGGTGTGGTGCCGCAGCCGCGCGCTGGTGGATGAGGAGCGGGTCGCCTGCGAGCAGGTGATCGCTCTCAGCCCAGATCACTTGGAGGCGCGGCGCCGACTCGGTTTTGAGCGGATGGGAACGAAATGGCTGCGCGGTGAGGAGCTGTACAAGGCCAAGGGCTGGGTGCGGCACCTCGGTCGATGGATGGCGCCGGCCGAGGTCGCAGCCGAGGAATCGCGGCGCAAACGGCTGCGCGATCTGGCCCGGGCCCGGGCCGACTGGTCCAACGCCTGGCAGGGCGAGACCCGCTATTTCAAGATCCGCAGCAACGCCCCGGGGCGGATCGTCGAGGAGACCGGCCGGGCCCTCGACCTGTGCGTCGACACCCTGGCCAAGATTTTCAGGCCGCGGTCGATGCCGCGGCGCATTCCCCTGGAGATGTACGCCACCCAGGCCGAGTTCGCCCGGGCCAGCGCGGTGGCCGGCATGCCGGTGGGCCAGGGCACCCTGGGCTATTTCTATCGCGGCAGCGACCTCGGCATCCGTTGCTTCCATGCCGGCAGCCTCGACCGGACCTTGGGCGTGCTGTTCCACGAATGCACCCACCTGATGGTCTACCAGTCCTTCGGCGACCAGGTGCCGACCTGGGCCAACGAAGGCATGGCCGTCTTCATGGAGTTCGCTAAGGTCAGCGGCACCTCCATCGACATCCGCACCGTGCCCTGGGACCGGCTGTGGCATCTCCAGGACATGCTCGATGAAAAAGACCAGATTTCGCTCAACCGCCTGGCCGCGCTGAGCGGCGAATACACCGTCCAGTACTATCCTCAGGGCTGGGGCCTGGTGTGGTTCCTGCTCTACGCCGACCAAGGGAAGTACCGGCCCAAACTGGAGGCGTTCTATCAGCAGAAGCAGACGCCGGGGATGGCGGTGGACGCGTTCCGCGCCGCTTTCGGCGTCGCGCCCGACGATCTGCTGCCCGCCTGGCGTTCGCAGTTCGCGGCGATGGAGCCCAAGACCACCAGCGAGCTGTGCGACGCGGCGCTGGCCGCGGCCCGGTACCGCTACGATCTGCGCAAGGGATTGGCCTTCGCCGACCAGGCCATCGCCAGCGCTGCGACCGACTGGAAACCGAAGCTGGTCAGGGCCCGGGTACTGTTCGCCCAGGCCCGGCTCAGCGGCCGGATCGAGCATTGGCACCAGGCGGCCGCTGCCTTCGGCGCTGTCTCTGCCGAGCGCGAGGCCGCCCTGGCCAAGCAGCGGGGCAAGCCGGCGCTGGCCGATCTGGCGATCACCGCCGAGCACGCCATCGCCCTGGCCCGAGGCGGCGGCCCTGGCGATTGCCAGCGGGCGGTGGAGCTGTGCGGCAAGTCGATCGCTGCCGATGAGGCCGATCCCAGCGCCTACCGGAGCCTGGCCGAGATCGCCACCGTGGCCACGGACCCGGTTTTTCGGGATCTCGCGGCCGCCGGCGAGCACCTCGCGGTGGCGGACGATCTTGGCCCTGGGCACGAAAACGACTACGTTCGGGCCTTGCTCCTGGCGGCGAACAACCAGGTCCCAGAGGCCCTGATGATGCTCGACCGGGCCGCGGCCCTCGACGCCTTCGGCTTTGGCGCGGCATTGTACCAGTCGGAGGCGGCCCGGCTGAAACCGAAGCCGGCGGCGGTGCGTCCGGCCGGGGTCAAGAACCGCTGAGGTTGGCGACCCGGGAACCGCTGGGATCGGACAACGACAGCACCAGCCGGGCGATGGCGTCGAGGTGGAACGGCTTGGTCAGCACCGGCAGCCCGTCGGCATCGCCGGCATCGCCGGAGACCACCGCGACCTTGCCGGCGAAGCCAGGTTTGCCGAGCAGTTCCCGGGCCAGGGCCAGACCATCGCCGTCCGGCAGATGGCGATCGATCAGGGCGAGGGCGAACGGTTGGCGTCCGAGCGCAGCCCGGGCTGCCGCGACCGTGCCGACGATCTCCGTGGCATAGCCCAGCTCGGCCAGGGCGTCGGCGAGCAGGTCGGCGACCAGCGGCTGGTCATCGACCACCAGCACCGTCCCGGCTGCGGCTGGCGGCGCTGCAACATGGGCCTCGGCGGCAGGCAGATCGATCAGGGTGGCGGCACCGGCGGCGCCGGCCCCGCGGGCGCGCAGCTCCAGGGTGCCGCCCTGGTCGCGCAGCTGGGCCTGGGCCATGGGCAGGCCGAGGCCGCGGTTGCCGCGCTGGGCGTGGGTGGTGTAGAACGGCCGCAGGGCGTTGCGCACCTGCTCGTCGCTCGGGGTCTCGCCGTCGTTGACCAGGGTGAGGCGCACCCGCGAGCCATGCTGCAAGGCGCTCAGCTCGACCCGCTGGGCGCCGTTGAGCACAGCGTTGTCGAGGACCTGCTCGAACACCCGGACCAGGGCGCGCTCGGCGGCCAGCACCCGCGGCAGCGGACCATCGATGGCGCAGAACGGCACCTTGCGGCCGCTGGCGCGCATCCGCGCCTCGGCCTGGGCGAGCAGGTCGGACGGCTGGCACGGGCGCAGCTCCTCGGACAGGGGCAGGGACAGGTTGCCGAGCTGGTCGACCAGGCCGACGCAGCGGCCGACCTCGTCGAGGATCACGCCGAGGCGGCGCTGGGCTTCGGGATCGTCCTTGGCGAAGGTCCGCTGCAGGCGCTGGGTGTAACCGAGGATCACCGCCAGCGGGTTGTTCAGTTCGTGGGCCAGCCCGCGCACCACCTGGGCGATGGCGCCGCGGGTCTCCAGCTCGACCAGCTGGCCCTGCTGGGTCTGCAATTCCTCGTGGGCGGCGCGGAGCTGGTCCATCGCCTCGCGCAGGTGGTGGGTGCGCTGCTCGACCAGGTCCTCCAGCTTGGTGGTGAGTTCGAGCAGCTGGCTGTTGCGCTCGCCCAGCTCTGAGACCAGCGACCGGTTGTGGCGGCGGATCAGAGCCGCCTCGCAACCCTGATGGATCAGCTGCAAGGCCAGGGCCGGCGGCCACGGCTTGGGCAGGAAGCCATCGACTCCGCCGTGATTGATCGCGCTGACCGCAAAGGCCAGGTCGGCGTTGGCGCTGGTGATGATCCGGAAGCAGTCCGGATCGCGCCGGCGCTGCCCGGCCAGCCAATGCAAGCCGCTCGACGCGGTGCCGAGATCGTGGGCGACCAGCGCGACATCGACCTGGATATGGCTGAGCAGGCGCTCTGCCGACTGGGGGTCGCGGCAGGTGTGCAGGACCACGCCGGCCCCGACTTCCAGCGCCGCCATCGCCGCCAGATCGGCGGGGTCGTCATCGAGGACCAGGACCGAGCTGGCAGTTTGGGCCATGCGTGTAGGCTCGCCCGGAACACCACGCTGCCAAGCGACAGCTGAGCAGATTCACCGACCCCGTGGGATCAACGCTGCGCTGAAGCGGTTTCGTCCACGGGCCGGACCGGGACAAGCCCAGCCACGGTGAACACGGTCCGCCCGGCGGTGCGTTGATGCGCCAGCCGCGCGCCGTGGGCCTCGGCGATGGCCCGGGCCAGGTGCAGGCCGAGTCCGGTGCCCTCGGGCCGCCCGCTGGCGAAGGCGTCGAACAGGCGGGGCAGCACCGCAGGATCGATGCCCGGCCCGTCGTCCTCCACCGCCAGGCGGCCATCGCCGATGCGGATCGTCACCTGGCTGCCGATGCCGGAGCCCTGGATCGCCTGGATGGCGTTGAGCACGAGATTCAGCGCCAGTTGGCGTAACCGGCGCGGATCGGCCCTGGCCTTGCCGCCGCCGTCGACGGTGATGGCGACGCCGGCGTGACCGGCTTGGCGGGCGAGCAGTCCGCAGATCGCGTCCGCCACCGGCCGCAGGTCGCAATCAGCCAGATTGACGGTCATGCCCCGGGCGAAGCCGAGCAGCTCATCGACCACCAGATCCAGACGTTCGATCTCGTCGTGGATCAGACCGGCGGCGTCGCGGTCGATCTGGGAGCCGCTGCGTCCGAGCATCTGCGCCGCCAGCCGGACCGCAGACAGCGGATTGCGCACTTCGTGGGCGATGGTCGCGGTGAAGGTGCCGAGGGTCGCCAGCCGTTCGGCTCGGCGGTTGGCGGCGTCGAGGTCGCGCAGCCTGACCCGCATCGCCTCCAGCTCGCCAGCGAGCTGGTCGAGCTCGCGTCCGGCGCGGTCCACCGCCACCGGGGTCGTCCAGTCGCCGCCGCCGATGGTCCGCGCCGCCGCGGCCAGGCGCTCCACCGGCCGGGAGAAGCGCCGGGCGAGCAGCACCGCCACGGCGGCGAAGGCGCCGGAGCCGACCACGACCACCAGCGCGGTGATGACGGCGATCTCCTGACGGACCTGGGCATAGACCGGGGTGCGGTAGGCGATGGCGATGGTCAGCCCGCCGGCGGCGACCTGGACCGTGCCTGGGGCGGGCGGAGCGGGGCCTGCGAGCACGGCGAACTCGTAACCGGTGAGCTCGCGCATCCGGTCGAGCACCGCCGGGGTCGGCGAGAATCCGCCTTGGGTCAGGACCCGGCCCACCGCCCGGGCGCTGGATTCGGCCTGGGCGCGCAGGGCCTCATCGACCCACTGCCAGGCGGCCAGGCCGACCCCGATCGCCAGGGCGAGGTGGACCGCGACGAAGGCCAGCAGCAGTCGGGTGCGCAGCGGCATGGAGCGAGGATCGGCCCGCCGCGTCGTCGCCAAGGCTCAGCGCGCGACCGGAAGCCGATTCAGCCTGAAACAGAGGCGCGGCCACGGGCCAAGCAAAACCGACCGGAGTACGATCTCCTGGCCGCCAACGGCGGTTCTCGGCCCGCGGCGGTTTCCGGCCCGTAGCCCTGGTTCAGCAGCGGGTGCACACCCGCACCGCCAGGGTGCCCCAGGCGGGCAGGTCGACGATCAGGCCGTGGTGGCGCAGGTCGGCAGCGCTCAGTTCCCAGTCGGCGCCGCCGAAGACTTCCTGGAAGCGCTGGTCACGGCCGGCGAGCGGTCCGGCGTCGACCGCTGAGCGGCACGGCTGCCACGAGGCGTTCACCGCCACCAGCAGCCCGACGTGGGCCTGCTGGGTCCACAGGCAGCAGACCACCGGGTTGCGCTGATCGCCGCGGGCGGTGAGCAGTTTCCATTCGCCGTGCATCCGCGCCGACTCGCCGAGCAGATGCAGCAGATCACGGTGGTTGGCCCGGTGCTCATCGCGGCCGTCCTCGGGCGGGCGGCGGCAGGCGGGCAGCGAGGCGTGCAGCACCCGGCCGTCCTCCTGGCCGTGATGGCAGAGGAGCATGCCCGGGACCATGCCGGTGATGAACAGCGCGCCGCGATGGTGGTCAGGGTGGGGGAAGCGCGCCGCGGCCCGTTGCTCGTTATGGTTTTCCAGGAAGCGCACGCAGCGCCGCTGGTAGTCGAGGTTGGCGCCGAGATGGGCGCGGATGCTGGCGGCGTCGCCGGCGAGCAGCCGGTCGTAGAGGATCTTGTCGTAGGTGAAATCGAAGCCGGCCTGCTGCAGGTCGTATTCACGGTTCCAGTAGACCTCGGCCACGAACAGCGTGCCGGGATGCTCGGCCCGGACCCGCTCGATGCAGGACGGCCAGAACGGCTTGATCTTGCGCCCCCAGGTGCTGCCGAAGACATCGGGCAGCAGCAGCATCGCCAGATCGCAGCGCAGGCCGTCGCACTTGGCGGCGACCGCGGCGATGTCTTCGAGCATCGCCTGCTGGACCGCGTCGTTGCCGTAGTCGAGCTGCACCGTGGCCCGCCACGGGGCGAAGAACGGATCGCGGCCATGGCAGAAGATGTGCTCGCCGAGCCGGACATGGGCGTCGGGCCGTTCGCGCAGGGCCCGTTCATCGCCGCGGATGAACCAGTCGGGATGTTCCACGGTCCAGGGATGGTCGAGCCCGACCTGGTTGGGGAAGATGTCGAGCATCAGCGACAGGCCCGCGGCCCGCGCGCGGTGGCGGAGGCGGCCCAGCGCAGCGTCTCCGCCCAGGGCTGGATCCACCGCATAGCCGAGGGGCGCCTGGGGGCTGCCGGTCAGGTCGTCAGCGCCGAAATCGGGCAGCACGCCGCGCAGGTAGCCGGTCAGATGGCGGTCATCTTGAGCGACCTTGCGGGCCAATGGGCCGGTCGGCCACACCCCGAGCAGGTACAGCCAGGTGAAACCGGCTTCGACCAATTCGTCGAGGAAATCATCAGACAGATCATCCAGCGTCGCCGATCGGCCGATCACGGCAGACCGTTCAGTCCTCCAGGTACGGACGTTCAGCTCGTAGAGCTGGTGCATGCCGCCGCCTTCCAAGAGCCATTTGACGCAGAAATGATCAATTCACAAGGGAGGGAAAGCAGACCGGCTCGTAACGGACGCAGCGATTGGCGACGTTTTTCTCGGTGATTTCCCGATTCCGGTTGACCTCAGACGTCAACCGGATCGACGACAGAATGGCTTCGGCTCGGTCAGGAGCGGATCTCAGGCTTGCGGATCGCCACGCCATAGGCGCCCAGGGCGGTGGCGAGCTCTTGGATGAAGCTCTGGCCGCTGCCCGGGACCTTGTACAGGTCGAGGTCGCTGTACTGGGCGAGATCGCCGATGCGGGCGACGCCGATGCCTTCGAGGACCTGCTGGTGGCGGGCGGTCAGTTCCAGCCGTTCGATGGATTCCGACAGGACTTTCTGGTCGGCCTTGCTGATCGCCCGGTCGGTCTCGTCGCGGTACATGCCCAGGCGGAGGTTGCGCACGGCGAGCATTTCGCGCACTTCCTTCAGCGAGGTCTCGCCGAAGTTCTTGTACGAGAGCATCTCCTGCTCGGAGATCCGGAGCAGGTCGCCGAGGGTGAAGATGTTCATTTTTGCCAGGCAGTTCCGGCTGCGCACCGACAGTTCAAAGTCATTGACGCTGGTACGCATGATCTTTTCCATCTTTTCCCGCTCGCGCTCCTCCACTTCGTCATAGTACATCTGGCGGCTGGCGCGGGCGTCGCGGAGCAGGGTCAGCGCTTTTTTGTCGCGGGGATTGTAGGCCAGGGCCTGGCGGAAGCAGTCCATCGCGGCGTTGGCTTCGCCGCGCTCGTCGTACAAAATGCCGAGATTGACCACGCCGGGCACATAAGCCGGGCTGGCGTCGGCGCAGAGCAGGTACTGCTCCGCGGCCAGGTCGTCGTCGCCGATGCGGTCGAGCAGCACGCCGAGCTTGAACGCGGCTTCGACCTGGGGTCCGTCGCTGTCGAGGGCAGCCTCATAGGCCTTGATCGCAGCTTCGACGTTGCCCTTGGCTTCCAGGACCAGGCCGTGCAGGAATTCCTGTTCGGAGCTGTCCAGACCGGGGCCGTTGATGTGCTTTTCGGCCTCGTCGAGGGTGCCGCCTGCGACCAATGAGCGGACCAGCTCGCCGCGCACCGAGGGCAGGTTCTTGGCCGCGCTGGCCAGGATCGCCTTGGCTTCGGCGTGGTCGTCGAGGTCGGCGTGGACCATGCCCAGCACCGCCTGCACATAGGGATCCTTCTTGTCAGCCAGGTCCAGCGCCTCGTCGGCGTCGCCGTGGCGCTCCAGGGCGAGGGCGAGGATGGCGGTGCGGACCTTGTCCTTGCTGCCGGGCAGGCCGTCCTGGAGCAATGCCAGCAGACGGGTGCGTTCTTCGACATCTTGGCGAGCCGTGCGCATCAGGGCGCGGATCTGGGCGATCGTCGGCCGGTCGGTGCCAGTGAGGATCTGGGCGCTGCGCGGAAGGGTTGAGGCGGGCATCGGCGGGGACCTTCGGAAGGGCCGGGCACGGTAGGACCGGCCCGGGCATGGTCAATGTGCTGGCCGGGCCGCCGGATCGAACCTCCGGATCACTGGATGGCAGAGGCCGGGGCCACCGTGATCACCGCCGTCTGGTTGGACCACCCGGTGATGCTCTGGGTCTGGGTGGCGAGGTTGGGAGCCATCGCTGTGAACGGCGGGTCGGCCTCCCACCAACGCGGGCCGGGCAACGGACTCATCTGGATCAGGCGGCTGTGAGCCCCGGTGCCGATCGCGGTGTAGGCGCCGAACCGGGTGTAGGCCGCCCCATCCCTGGTCACGGTGATAGGGCATCGACCGGCCGGGAGCGCTGGTGCGGCGCAAGTGATGGTGGTCGCGGTGACTGCGGTCACGGTGGCGGGCGCCGAGCCGAAGCTCACCGCGGTGCCGGCGCCGAAGCCGGAACCGATGAGGGTCACGACGGTGCCGCCAGCGGCTGGGCCGTCGATCGGCGACAGGCCATCCACCGCAAGCACGTCCACCGGCAGCAGCCGCACGGCGTCGGCCGATACCGCGGAGGTCAGGCCTGCGGTGCGCAGGGTGATGGCACAGGCTCCGCCGGCGGCGAAGCGGTATTGTCCGAGGGTGACCCAGGTCGCTCCGTTCTGTTGCTGGTTGACCGTCACGGTGGCCGTCCCGGTCGGGCTGGTGATGTCGACCGGGACGGCGCTGTTCCTCGTGGCGGCCGGGTTGGTCGCAGGCGTCGTCCAGCGCAGCTGGACCTGATACGTGCCGCTGGCCGGGATCACCGGGGAAAACGTGAACTGGGCGCCGGAACTGCCGAGATGGCCGTTGTCGAGGAAGGCGAGCTGCGACGCCGGCGAGTTCAATGGCGGGGCTTCCAGCTGCCAGTTGCCGGTCTTGCTGGTCCGCGCCGGATCGAAGTTGTCCACGACCAAGCCGGCGCGGAATGGCCGGTTGGCCAGGTTCTGGGTCACCAGCCATTGCCAGCTCGCCGTGGGCAGCATCGCCTGGGTCCAGTTGTGGCCGCCGCCGGCGAACATGGTCATGGCCGGGACATCGGCGCCGGGCGCGACCAGGCCATCGCTCCACACGTACCCGGACGCCATGCGGTAGCCGGCGGAATGATCGCCGGCCGTGCTCGGGAAGTTGGCGTACGGATCAGTCGGTGCGGCGCCCTGCCACCGGGCCACGATGTTCTTCAGCCAGCTGCCGGTGAAATCGCGATACGGCTGGTCGTTGAAGTTCTGGAAGGCCCACACCGGCAGCCCGATGAAGCGTTCGAGGGATTGGCTCGAACCGGAGGACGCCGCGCCTTCGATGGGCATGCTCGCGGCGATTTCGCTGGCGTAGAGCTGGGAATAGAGCCAGACCCCGCCGCCACCAAGACTGAAACCGCTCAGCCACACCCGTTGATGGTCGATCCGGCCGGGAAACTTCGCATCCAGATCCTGGTTGATCAGGGTGTGCAGCTTGCCGCTGGCCGGCGAAGGATAGGCCCAGCCGCCATCTGCCGACAGCAATTGGGGCTGCACCACGATGAACGGGTGCTTGGCGAAGAACTCCCGGAACGCCTGGTTCTGGGCGTTGGGATTCTTCAGCAGGTTGAGCGGCCCGTTGTTCAACACCAGACCGAGCTGGGTCTTGCCGTCGCCGCGCTCGCCGGTTCCGCCCAGGTGGACCATCACCGGATAGGTCGCGGTGGTGGCCGAGAACCCGGCCGGCAGCCAATACCCATAGCCCATGGCCGGGGCCGGAACGGCATCGAGCCGGACGTATTCCACCGTGTTTTCCGCGGCGGCCGCACTGCCGATCAAGCAACAGGCGGCAAGACTGCGACGAAGGTGATGGGGCATGGCGCGATCCAGGCAGGGGGATGCACCTGCTTGTCCCGGATCAGCCGGCTGTGACGGCCAAGACGACGGCTCGACGCCAGTGGGTGAGACATCGCCGCGACCGCGCGGCCGGCGACGAGCTCAGCGGCCGACCAGCAGCCGATCGCCGAGATTCTTGCCCAAGTTGGGATTGTCGTAGATCAACTTGCGGGTCTTCTCGATGTCATACGGCACCCGCCGCCATTCGACCACGCCGCCATCGAAGACCACATAGCAGGCGCGGGGATCGCCGTCCCTGGGCTGGCCGACGCTGCCGACATTGATGATGGTCTTGCGGTGGTCGACTTCCCAGCGGTAGCCAAGGTGCTGGAGCGAGTGCCACTTGAAGTCGTCGCCGGTGATGACGCCGGGGCGATGGGTGTGGCCGACGAAGCAGGTGTGGCGGACCAGCGCGAAATTTTCTTCGAGCAGCTGGCGGGGATCCTCGCCCAGGTAGCTGCGCCCGAGGGTGTGCTCCTCCAGGATGTATTCCTCAAGATTGTTGCGCGGGCTGGCGTGGGTGAACAGCACATCGCCGATCTCGAAGCTGCTGGGCAGCGCCTTCAGCCATTCGAAACGCTTCTTTTTTCCGGTGAGCCAGCCGAACAGCCCGGCCTTGATCTGCGAATTGGTCCACACCGCGGCCTTGCGCGCTTCGGCGTTGAAGCCGATCGGTTCGTAGATGCTGGCGTGGTCGTGGTTGCCGCAGATCACCCGGCCCTGCTCGCACACGTCGAGGATCTTGACCATCGCGTCGACCGGCTCGGGGCCGTATCCGACGACGTCGCCGAGGCAGAAAATCGCATCGACGTGCTGTTCGTCGATGTCGGCCAGCACGGCGTTCAGCGCCGGCATGTTGGAATGGATGTCGCTGACGATGGCGACCCGCGGCACGGCTCAGCCTTCCTGCGCCCGCGTCCGCGCCTGGCGGGTCCTGGCCAGGCAGCACGTGGCGGCAGAGTGCATCATGGCGAGGGGTTATAGCGGTCATGGGAATGTCCACCACCCTCGCGATTCCGCGGCCTGGCGAACGGTCCCGAAGGCGGTCGCGGCACCACCGCCACGGCCCCAGGCCGGCTCACTGGAGGAAGTCGATCAGGCTGCGCTGGGCGACCTTGGCTCCGGATTGCATGCCGGCTTCCAGGGCGATCTGGGCGAGCTGGAGCTTGCTGATCGCGTCGGTCATATCGACGTCTTCGGCGGCGCTGGCCAGGGTATCGAGGAACGTGCGGCTCTGCTCCAGCTGGTCGCGGGTCATCTGCAAGCGCTGGGTGGCCCCGCCGAGATCGCCCTGGGCCCGGTTGATCCGGCCATGGGCGGCATCGACCGCAGCCAAGCGATCCGCGACTGCCGCGGCGTCGCCCTGGGCCAGGGCGTCGCGCAGGCTGATGACCGCTGCGAAGACATCGTTCTCACCCTGGAACAGCGCGTGGCCGTCGTGGTCGAGGGTCACGCTGGTGTCAGGACCGATCCGCACCGTCAGCGAATCGAGATCGCCCTGGTATTCCACATGGCTGCCATCGGCGGAGCGGGCGAAGGGCCGGGTCGACGCCGCCGCCCCGGCGAACAGATAGCGGCCATCGTGTTTGGTGTTGGCGAGATCGATCAGCCGGCCGAGCATGCCGTCGACCGAGCGCGACAGGGCGGCGCGGCCGGCGGCATCAGTGGCGCCGTTGGCGCCCTGGACCGCCGCTGCCCGGACCTGATCGAGGGTGGCCGACATCTGGTCGATGGCGCTCTCGCTGGCATTGAGCAGGGTCGTCGTGCGGTCGACGTTGGCGAGGTAGGTGGTGGCGGCGGCGCTGTCGTTGCGATAGCGCAGCAGCTGCCGTCCAGCGCTGGGATCGTCGCTGATCTGCTCGATCTTCTTGCCGGTGGCGAGCTGGCGCTGGTACAAGGCGATGTGGGCCAGATTGTCCTGGTTGGAGGCCAGGATCGAACGGTGCAGTCCGGCGGTGGCGATACGGTCCATGAGTCATCCTCAGAATTGGGTGCGCTGGGCCATCGCTCACCGCACCAGGTCGAGCAGGGTCTGGATGTTCTCCCGGGCGAAGGTCACCACCCGGGCCGCGGCGGAATAGGCCTGCTGCTGCTGGATCAGCGTGCCGACTTCGTCGTCGATATTCACGCCGCTGAAAGAATCCCGCTGGCTTTCCACGGATTTCTGGAGCGAGGCCTGGATGTCGCCCTGGCGCTCGGCGGTCTGGCGGCGGATTCCGATGGCGGTCGCGGTGGTCTGCCAGCCCTCGCCCAGGGTCAGGCCGCCAGCGCCGATCCTGGCGTCGCGCAGCCCCGCAAGCTCGACCAAGGTCGAGCCATCGCCGGCCGACCGGGTCCGGCCATTGGCCAGGCGGCGCGGATCGGCGGCGATGTTGCCCTCGACCGCGAAATCCTTGGCGGTGGAGCCGGTGAACAGGCTGTTGATGCCCAGCGCAGGCAGCAATCCGGCGCTGTCGCCGCGTCCATCGACGATGAATTCCGCGGACGATCCGGCCTTGCTCAGCACCCCGGCAGAGAATACCGCGAAGACGCCGTCGGCGATCTCGACCGGAGACCCGGCGGGCAGCGATGCATCGAGGGTCTTCTGCACCGTCTGGCGGATCGGGGCGCCCGGCGGTCCGGACAGGAAGGTGAACTGGACGACTGGCGGGTTGCCGGGCGAGGGCGTGGTCGGTCTGGCGCCGATGAAACCCGGCGTGACCACCTGCATCGACCACGGCTGGGCGGGATCGAAGGGATGTCCGCCGGTGTAGCGGCCTTTAATGGTCATGCCCGCGTCCCCGGCTGGCCACGTGGAAGGTTCGACGTGGGTGTTGGCCAGGATCGATCCCGAGCTGACCACCGCTCCGGCCGCATCGAGGGCCACCGCGAACCGGTCGCCATCGCGATAGATCCCGGCGGGGATGCTCACCGTGATGCCGGGAATCGGTGTCAGCACCGAGACCCCCGATGGCGGGATCGCCGCCGATCCGAGCACCGTCTCGGCCCCGGTCTGGGGATCGCGGACCACCGCCTCGACCGCATTGCCGTTGACCCGGATCGCCAGCCGGTTGTCGGGATACAGCGGTGGAAGGGTGGTGTCGGCGCCGGCGACCGTGAGTGCCGGCCCGGTCCAGGCGGTGGCGGTGGGTTTGAGATCCAGCGCCGGGCTGAAATCGATGCTCAGCCCAGGATCAGCCTTCAGTTGCAGCTGGAATCCGTCGCTGACCGAGACCAGCCGGGCGGTGACGCCGAAGATCGCGCCGGACGGCTCGGCGGTGAAGCCGCCGCCGCGACCGGTATTGATCGCTGCGACCAGATCCTCGACCGAACGGGAGGCCGGGGTCGGGCCGGCGCCGGGATCGTAGCGGATCAGGTGCTTGCGGGCGATGCCGGTGGCGTTGTCGAGCAGGTTCAGCTCCATCGACTGGCTGACCGAATTGCCGCTGGCATCGGTGAAGGCTGGAGCGAACGGTGCGGGGATCCCGGTGACCGAGGCGGTCGTCTTGGCCAGGGCCGGATCGTCGAGGTTCAAGCTGGTGCTGATGGGGGCGAAGGTCACCGCACTGGTCCACTCGCCGACCCGGCCGGTGGCGCTGGTCGAAGTCGCATGGCGGGCGTTGACCTGCTTGGCCACCGTCGTGGCCAGGGCGTCGACGGTGGCGATCAGACCCGGGATCAGGTTGCGCTGCAGATCGTCGATCCCGGCCAGCTCACCGCCGTTGACCGCCACCGCGAAATTATTTGGCGACAGCAGCTGCATCGGCGTGTCGGGATCGTCGGCGCCGGAGACATGGACGGCCAGGGCCGAATCGGTGCCAACCAGCGGGAAGCCGCCGGCGCTGACCTGCACGGTGCCGTCCACGGCATTGATCCGGGCGTCGACCTGGAGCAGCCGGGACAATTTTCCGAGCAGCGTGTCGCGCTGATCGATCAGGTCGTTGGGCTGGCCGCCGGTCACCATCTGGGTGCGGATCTGACCGTTGAGGCCGGCGAGCTGCGCGGTCAATTCATTCACTTGATCGACGGTCGTGGCGAAGGCCGAGCGCACATCGGCGTTCAGCGCTTCGAGCCGCCGTCCGACCTCGGACACCGTTGCGGTGACGCCTTGCAGCTGGCTGACCGCCGCGCTGCGCACCCCGCCTGAACCGGGATCGCTGGACAATTCGTCGAACTGGGTGAATAGCCGGCCGAGGGTCGCGTTCAGTCCGCCTTCCCCGGGTTCGCCGAGGGCCTGCTCCACCGCTGACAGCTGCTGCTTGAGCACCTCCAGCCGGCCGCTTTCCGCCTGGGCCTGGCGCACCCGGTCATTGACCACCTGGTCGGCGACCCGGCGGATGGTCTGAAGCAGCACGCCGCGCCCGGCTGGCCCTGGCCTGGCGCCCTGATCCGCCGGCATCGCGGTCAGTTCGGTCCGCTGCCGGGTGTAGCCCGGGGTCGCCGCGTTGGCGATGTTGTGGGTCGTGACCTCCATCGCCCGTTGCTGGGTGGACAGTGCGCTCAACGCGATCAGCAAGGAATCAGACATGGCCGGTTCCGGTGCTGACGCATGCGCCGTGCCGGCGGATCGGGCATGCGCCGTGCCGGCGGACTGGGCATGCGCCGTGCCGGCGGACTGGGCATGCGCCGTGCCGGGCATCCCGGCGGTCGTGTTTCCGTGCTTTCGTTGCGGCTTGACGACCTCACCATCCCGGCGTGCCCGATCACCTTGCCCTGGTCTCCGGCCCAGTCCCCGCGGAATTCCACGCACCGACCGCGATCCTCTCGGCGGCCCACGGTGGCTGCTGTTCTTTTCTCGGCGTAGTCCGCGACCACCACCACGGCCGGACGGTGACTGCGCTGCATTATCAATGCTATGCGGCGATGGCCGAGCCGGTGCTGCGCGCGCTGGTCGCCGAAGCCCGTTCCCTGCATGGCGACGATGTGGCGGCCATCGTCGTCCATGCCACCGGGGATCTGGTTCCCGGCCAGGTGGCGGTGGCGATTCACACCGCCAGCACCCATCGCGCCGCCGCCTTCGCAGCCTGCCGTCATCTGATCGAGCGGATCAAAGAGGACTTGCCGATCTGGAAACGCGAGTCTTATGCCGACGGCACCAGCGAATGGCTGAAGGGATCGTGAGGCATCAAGCCCAGGAAACCCGCGGCGCCGCAGGTCGAGCGGTCGCGCCGGGGTGCGAGCCCCGCTA
Source organism: Planctomycetota bacterium (assembly GCA_014193115.1). Classification (GTDB taxonomy): domain Bacteria; phylum Planctomycetota; class UBA11346; order UBA11346; family UBA11346; genus BJHQ01. The sequence continues at coordinate 85,808 of BJHQ01000001.1, forward strand.
GCAGCGGCTGGCGCGGGACGGAACCTCCCGCCATGCCGGAGCTCAGCCACCTCGACGCCCAGGGCGACGTGCGGATGGTCGATGTCGCAGCCAAGCCGATCACGGCCCGGTCCGCGACCGCCCGGGCGGTGGTGATGCTTCCGCCGGCCTGTGCCGAGGTCCTCGCCAAGGGTGGCGACACCGCCAAGGGCAATGTCCTCCAGGTCGCCCGGATCGCAGGCATCCAAGCGGCAAAGCGCACCAGCGATCTGATTCCGCTGTGCCACCAGATTCCGCTGGATGGCGTGTCGGTGGATCTGCGGCTTGCAGGATCCCGCCTGGAGATCAGCGCCACCGCCCGCTGCCATGGACGCACCGGGGTCGAGATGGAGGCGCTGACCGCCGCCAGCGTCGCCGCGCTGGTGGTCTATGACATGCTGAAGGCCGTCAGCCACGACTTGGTCATCACCGGCATCGAGCTGCTCGCCAAGGATGGCGGGCGCAGCGGCCAGCTCACCCGTCATCCCCACGACTGAAAGTGCATGGAACCCATCACCTTCGATGAAGCCATCGCGCGGATCGAATCCGTTCCCGAAACCGATCCCGGCGTCGAGGCGGTCGATCTCGACGTTGCCGGCGGGCGGCTGCTGGCCCAGGATCTGCGGCTCGATCGCGACCAGCCTGCCTTCGACCGCGCCACCTTAGATGGCTATGCGGTGTGTCCCCATCCCCCGGCAGCCGCCCATCCGCTGGTATTCCGCGTGGTCGGGACGGTCCTGGCCGGCCAGGTGTGGCCGTCAGCTGTCCGTCCCGGGGAATCGGTGCGGATCATGACCGGTGCGCCGTGCCCGTCAGGAACGGCGGTGGTGCCCCACGAGCAGACCGACCGGGGCACTACACAGGTGACGATCCGGACCGGGACCTTGCTCGACCCGGGTCGGAATGTGGCGAAATGCGGTGAGGACGGCCGCCGCGGAGCCATCGTCGTCGCCGCCGGAACCCGCCTCGGCCCGGCCACCTGCGCGGTTGCCGCGATGGCAGGAGAGAGCCAGGTGCCGGTGCGCCGCCTGCCGCGGATCGCCGTGGTCGCCACCGGAGACGAGCTCAGCGCCGGCGGCGAGGCCGTCCCGGCCGGGTCGGCCAGCATCGCCGACAGCAATGGACCGTTCCTCGCCGGCCTGGCCGCGAGCCTCGGCCTACCCTGCCGTCGTCAGCGGGTCATCGACGACGAGGCTGCCCTGCGCGCCGCCCTGGCCAGCGCCAGCACGAGCGACGTGACCGTGACCACCGGTGGCGTCAGTGCCGGCTCCCGGGATCTGGTTCCCGCCCTGGCCAGGGATCTCGGATTCCGGACGTTGTTCCACGGTTGTGACATCCAACCCGGCAAGCCGGTGTTGGTGGCCCGTCGCGACGACGGCCATTGGCTGGTCGGTCTCCCCGGCAATCCGGTCAGCGTGCTCGCCACCGCCCACCTGTTCCTGCTCCCGGTGCTGCGGAAGCTCGGCGTTGCCAGCGGCACCACGTGGTTCCGCCTGCCTTTGGCCGAGCCGTGGCAGCACCGTGGCGCCCGGCGGCTGTTCCTGCCGGCGCGGATCGATGGCGGCAAAGTCGGCCCGATCCGCTGGAACGGCAGCGGCGACCTGATCGCCGCCGCGGCAGGCGACGCGCTGATCGATCTCGCCCCAGGCGGGGCCTGGAAAGCCGGCGAATTCCTGCCCGTCTTGCCCTATGTCGGCACGCTTCCCGGTCAGCGCGGCCTGCTTCCGCAACGCTGAGGACCCCGAATCGGGCTTGCCGCCGCGGCGACGTGCCAACTTGCGGGAGTTGCCCGGCCACGATATACGCCTTGACCATGCGCACGCCCCTCTGTCTGACCGCCATCGCCGCCGTCGGTTCCGTCCTCGTCCTCACCGGCTGCGGAGGACGCGACCTGGGCTACAAGGATGTCGAGCTGGCAGAGCTCCGCCGGGTCAACGCCGAGCTTGAGGCCAAGCTCGCCCAGAAGGACACCGAGCGGGTGGTCGAGGTGGTCAGGCAGGCACCATCCACCGCGACCGACGTCGACACCGCCCAGAAGGCCGTCGGCGACAAGGCCAGCGTCAGCACCCGACCCAGCGAGCTGGTGATCTCGGTGGAAAGCAACGTGCTGTTCAAGCCGGGCAGCGCCGACCTGTCGACCGACGCCAAGTCGGTGCTCAACCGCGTCGCCGCCTTGGTCAAGCAGAAATATCCGAACCATTTCGTCCGGGTCGAAGGCCACACCGACGACGAGAAGATCTCCCGCTCCAAGGACAAATGGGATGACAATTGGGATCTGTCCGGGGGCCGGGCCCGTGGCGTGCTGCATTACCTGAACAAGCAGGGCATCGCCACCAAGGATCTCGGCTACGCCGGCTACGCCGACCAGCGCCCCCTGGCGCCGAACGCCAACGATTCCGCCCGGGCCAAGAACCGCCGGGTCGAGATCGTCGTCATCCCCAAGTGACGTTGGTTTCGGTGGGCTTCGCCCCCCGGGCACTTTTTGTTTCGGTGGGCTTCGCCCCCCGTGCCCCCCGGCCTCGGTCGGCGCTCGTTTTCCTGCGGAAAACGTGGGCGGATGGGCTTCGCCCATTCTATCCGCCCAGCGCTCCTTGGTCGGCCGTTCCCCGTCGCTTTGCTCCGGGGACCCCTGCTCCTCGATCGTCCGTTCCCCGTCGCTTTGCTCCGGGGACCCCTGCTCCTCGATCGGCCGTTCTCCGTCGCTTTGTTCCGGGGACTCCCGCTCCTCGGTCGGCCGTTCCCCGTCGCTTTGTTCCGGGGACTCCTACTCCTCGGTCGGTCGTTCCCCGTCGCTTTGCTCCGGGGACCACCCTTCGTCGCTGTGCTCCGGGGACCCCTGCTCCTCGGTCGGCCGTTCCCCGTCGCTTTGCTCCGGGGACCACCCTTCGTCGCTTTGCTCCGGGGACCTTTGGGACCAATGGGTCTGCGCTTGCGCCTGCGCCCCGTCTTGACCGCTGACCCATGGCCCAGCGCGACGATTCCACCGCTTTGGGCGCCACCATCGGCTGGCTGGCCTTGTTGTGGCTGATCTTCGCACTCGAGGTCGTGGCCAGCGTGGCCTTCAAAATCCAGCTGGCTGAATGGGGCGGAGTGCGCCCCCACAACTGGTGGGGGCTGACTGGGATCGTCGGCGCCCATTTCCTCCATGCCGATCTCGGCCACCTGATCGCCAACACCATTGGGCTGGGCATCCTTGGCCTGGTCGCTTCATCCTACAGCCGTTCGCTGACCGCGGTGGCGGTGGTGACCGCCGGCGTGTTTGCTGGCGTTTTCGCCTGGATCTTCGGCAGCGCCGGCCAGGTCCACATCGGGGCCAGCGGCATCGTCTTCGGCCTGATCGGATTCCTGCTGTTCAACGGTCTTTTCCGCAAAGGCTGCTTGGCCCTGGTGATCGCGGTGGCAGTCCTGCTGTTGTTCGGCGGCGCGCTGTACGGCGTGCTCCCGAGCCACGACAGCGACCCTCCGATCAGCTGGCAGATGCACCTTGGCGGCTTCATCGGCGGCGCCCTGGCAAGCTGGCGGACGCGCAAGGAGCGGGCCTGAACCGCAGCGCGGGCAGGCTATCCGCTGGCACAATCAACGCGCCGGCACATCCTGAAAGTCCACCTGCGCTGCGGCTGTTGTCGCCCGGCCCTGACTCCGAAGGAACTCCATGCGCATCGCCGTCTTCGGCACTGGATACGTCGGTCTGGTCACTGGCACCTGCTTCGCAGAGATGGGCAACACCGTCACCTGCGTCGATGTCGATGCCGCCAAGGTCGAGCGGCTGAATCGCGGCGAGGTGCCGATCTATGAGCCTGGTCTGCACGAACTGGTGGAAGACAACTGCCGCGGGCATCGGCTGACGTTCACGACCGATCCGGCCGCTGCCCTGGCTGGCGCCGAAGCGGCCTTCATCTGCGTCGGTACGCCGATGGCCGACAATGGCGAAGCCGACCTGCGCTATGTCGAGTCTGCGGCCCGGGCCATTGGACGGCATCTGGGCGAATGGCTGGTGGTGGTCGACAAATCGACCGTGCCAGTGGGCACCGCTGACCAGGTCCGCGGTTGGATCCAATCCGAACTTGATCGCCGCGGCGTGCCGTTGCCCTTCGCGGTCGCATCGAATCCGGAATTCCTCAAGGAAGGCTCGGCGGTCGAGGATTTCATGAAGCCCGACCGGGTGGTCGTGGGCATCGCCGATCCCCGGGCCGAACGGGTGATGCGCGACATCTATGCCCCGTTCATCCGCAATGGCCTGCGTTTCTACACCATGGACATCCGCTCCGCCGAGATGACCAAGTACGCCGCCAACTGCATGCTGGCGACCAAGATCAGCTTCATCAACGAGATCGCCAACGTCTGCGAGCGGGTCGGCGCCGATGTCCGCCAGGTCCGCCTCGGGGTCGGCAGCGACAGCCGCATCGGCCTGCAATTCCTGCATCCTGGCGTCGGCTACGGCGGTTCGTGCTTCCCCAAGGACGTGCGCGCCCTGGTCCACACCGCCGAGGTCGCCGGTTATCACCCCGAGCTGCTGGCGGCGGTGGATGCGATCAATCAGCGCCAGAAACGGGTGATCCAGCGCAAGCTGGCGGCGTGGTGCGAGCTGACCGGAAACCGCCTCGACCGGCTGACCGTGGCGGTGTGGGGTCTGGCCTTCAAACCCAACACCGACGATGTGCGCGAATCGCCGAGCCTGGACCTGCTCCGCGACTTGTCCGCCGCCGGCGCCACGATCCGGGCTCATGACCCCAAAGCGGTCCACGAGACTCAGAAGGCCGTGGGCGCCCTGGCTGGCGTGACCTATGTCAACGACCCGTATGACGCCACTGCCGGCGCCGATGTCCTGTGCCTGATGACCGAGTGGCGGCCATACCGCCGGCCCGATTTCCGCCGCCTGGCGGCCGAGCTGCGCCACCGGGTGATCTTCGACGGCCGCAACCAGTACGATGACCAGCGGGCCGCGGAATACGGTCTGACCATCTATCCAATCGGGGTGCCGGCGCGGCGCTGAGCAGCGCCAGACACCGACCGACACAGTTGCCCAGCCGATCGACCTTCGGAAGCCACCTTTGCGTCTGGCCAAGTAAAGAAACGCCATGCGCACGCTCCATCGCACCTCGGTTCTCGTAGCACTGCTTTTTACCTGCGGCTGCACTGATTCCTCGGCCAATTCCAACACGCCGCGGGAAGCCCAGACTGACGATTTTGCGCTCGTGATTGATGCCGGCAGCGGCCAGGTCAGGCTCGGGCAGCGGGCTCACTTGACTGCCCGTCTGACCAATCGTTCTGGCGTGACGTTGCGTGCACCCCGCGGCTACCCGAGCCTGGTGCTCGACGTGGAAGATGGAGCCGGTCACGCGGTCTATCAAGACTTCCGCACCGGGTTGCTTGGTCCTGACGACAAGGTGATTCCGGCCGGAGCCATCGCCGCCAGCAGGGAATTGGACTGGGATCTCACGACCCACAACAGCGGTGGACCCGATGGTGTTCCCGTGCCAATGGGAACTTATCGGGTCTCTTCGTCGTGGGACAAAACCGTGAGCGTCACCCTGGAGATTCTCGACGCCGCCCCCAACTGAGGGTGCGATCACTCGGAGAACGGTTGCAGGATCAGCACCGGTTCGGTCATCCGACCGCGCATGCGGTATTGCAGGATGTTGCCGAACAGCGGACGCAGGACCGGGCCGAAGGTCCAGCGCAGCAGGTCGATCTCCTTCAGCATGCCGCCGTCCGGGCTGGCCCGCAGGCGCAGGTCGAGCTGCCAATCGAAATCGATCACACCGCTGGCCACGACGTTCACCGCCGGGGTTTCGATCTTGGCGGCGAGAATCCGGATGCGTCCTTTGCCATCAGTCTTGTCGGGACCGAGTTCGAAGCGCACCTGGGCCCGGTCGTTGTCGCGCCGGTTGGTGGGGTCGCCAACCAGCAGATTGGCCAGCCACGGCAGCTGGATCAGGTTGGCGCCCAGGATCAGGAACTCGCCTTCGCCCTCCAGGTCGTCGATCCGGCCTTCGGGGACGGTGAAGGTAACCTTGCCGGACAGGGTTCCGCCGATGCTGTCCGCTCCCAGGCCGAGGGAGCGCAGATAGGCGTTGAAATCCACGCCTTCGACGGCTAGGCGGCCAGCATAGACCGCGCGGTCCCCGGTCGCAGGTCGGGCGCCGCGCAGCTCGACCTGGCCGGTCAGCCGTCCGCCGTAGCCGCTGGCCGACAGGTCCTGGAAAACCAGGTCGCCGCTGCGCATCACCGGCTTGGCCATGACATCGCCGAAGGTCATGCCGAGCAGGCTGACGGCGTTGGCATGGACCACCGCGCCATCGGCGGTGATCCGCCACGGCGGCGGGCGCTGTTCCTCGCCGGCGATGGCCAAGCAGAGAGCCGCCGCCAGGACCACTGCCAGGAACCGCCAAGACACCAAGGCGCCAAGCAAATGCTTGGAGATTTCTGAGGTCTGCCCAAGTTGAACGCCTGTCGCAACCATCAGCGAAGGCCCAGTTCCGCCGCATCGAGCGCAGCGCGATGGGATTCCGCCACCGCCAGCAGCTCGGCGCCTGGCCGGTTCACCAGCAAGGTCGCCCACGCGGCCCGCCCGGCGCCGGCCAGCAGATGGACACCGACCCGGACATCGCTGGCCAGGTTCGGATTGCAGGTCGGCAGGAACGCCGCCAGGGCGCCGGCTTGCAGCGCGCACAACGCCAGCAGATCCGCAGGGATCTGGGCAGCAGCAGCTTCGGCCAGGGCCATGTCTCCACCATTTTTCCTGGCTGTTGTGACGGCGGAATAGGCTGCGGCATCGCGCTCGGCCAGTTCCAGCGCCGCTGCTGCGCTGCGGTCGAGCTCCGTCGCCAAGTTGGCGGCGGTTTCAGCGACCGCTGCATACTTCGCACCGCTGGTGTAGCGCGCCGCCATCGCGCCAGCGGCGCAGCCCAGCGCTGCCGCCCACGCCGCGGCCGCGCCTCCGCCGGGAGTGGGCGTTCGCGCGGCCAGCGCCGTCAGCAGCTCAGGCAGCGATGCTGCGGTCATGTGCCGTCCGATCACATCCCCGCGCCGACCGCCGCTGCGGTGGCGGCATCGCCGCCGGTTTCGTCGACCCGGGTGATCCTGGCGCCCAGCTTGCGCAGGCGTTCTTCGATCTTTTCGTAGCCGCGGTCGATGTGATAGACCCGGCTGATCCTGGTGGTGCCTTTGGCGGCGAGGGCCGCGACCACCAGGGCGGCGCTGGCCCGCAGGTCGCTGGCCATCACTTCGGCGCCGGTCAGGCGTTCGACGCCGTGGACGATGGCCTGGCCGTTGCCGACGTTGATGTTGGCACCCATCCGTTTGAGTTCGGCGGCGGCCATGAAGCGGTCGGGATAGATCCGTTCGGTCAGCACCGAGGTTCCAGTGGCGATGCTCATCAGCGCCATCATCTGCGACTGCACGTCGGTGGGGAACGCCGGGTACGGCAGCGTGGTGGCTTCGCAGGCCTTGGGCCGGTCGCAGGGCACCACGGTCATCGCCTGGCCCTTCCGGGTCACGCCGACGCCGAGCTGGCGCAGGACATCGAGCACCGCCATCAGGTGATCGGGACGGCCGCCGGTGACGGTGATCGGCGATCGGGTGATGGCGCCGGCAACCAGGAAGGTCGCGGTCTCGATCCGGTCGGGGATCACCGCCCAGTCGGCGGCCTTCAAGGATTTCACGCCGCGGATGGTGATGCGCGGACTGCCGGCGCCTTCGATGCGGGCGCCCATGTGGTTCAGGCAGTCGGCGAGATCGACGACCTCGGGCTCGCAGGCGGCGCACTCGATGATCGTCGTGCCCTTGGCCAACACCGCAGCGCACATCACGTTGTCGGTGGCCAGTACCGATGAACCGAACTTTCCGCCCAGGTACAGCTCGGCGCCGCGCAGTCCGCCCTTAGGCGCCTTGGCGTGGACATAGCCGCCTTCGATGCGGATTTCCGCGCCGAGGGCCTCCAGGCCGCGCAGATGCAGGTCGATCGGCCGTTCGCCGATGACGCAGCCGCCGGGCAGCGACACCACCGCTTCGCCGCGGCGGGCCAGCAATGGGCCGAGGACGCAGATCCCGGCGCGCATCTGCTTGACCAGCTCGTACGGAGCGGTGCTGTTGTAGTCGTCGGCGATCCGGGTCTCGATCGTGCGGCCCTGCCAATGGGTCTCGACCCCCAGGGTATTGAGGATTTTCACCTGGGTCTGGACGTCGCGCAGCAGCGGGATGTTGCGGAACCGACAGGGTCGGTCGGTCATCACCGACACCGCCAGGATGGGCAGGGCGGCGTTCTTCGAACCGCTGACCGCGATGGTGCCGGCGAGGGGCTGCCCGCCTTCAATGACGAAGGATTCCATGCTGCGATCGTGGGGCGGAACGGGCGCCGCCAAGCGGGCTGCCCGGGCCCACACGCCGCGGCTCGGGTCCGTGAAGGAACGGCCGCGACCTGCTCCATCACGCTTGGCGCGGACCGATCCGGCATTCAAGTGACTCACTCAGCGGTCCTCGGGCGTGCCGAGGGAATCAGCGAGACGCGATGGGTCGCAGCGATACTGTCAGGATCAGGAGCCATCCATGCGCCTCGCCTGCCTCGCCGCCCTTGCCGTCGTGATGCCCGCCCAGGCGGCGGTGATCGGAGGCTTCGACGATCTGCGTCTGTCGCTGACCTATCCGGGAGGCAAGGCAAAAACCACGGTCGAATCCGGCGGCAGCTCGGCAACGACCACCGATGCCTGGGATTCTGCAAATCGGATCAACCTGGATTACGTCGGCGGCTGGTCGATCCCCCTGATCGGTGTGGTCGTCGGCGCCGGCGTCACGGCGGATCTGCGCAAGAACGACACCAGCACCGGATCCCTGGAATATCAGGCCTATTCCGGGCATGTGCGGGCAGGTCCGTACTGGAGCCTGCTGGAGACCTTGAACATCGAGTTGACCGGCCAGGTCGGCTATGGACTGGCCACCGTTCGGTCGAAGGCCGCCGGCAAGGAAACTTCCGACAGCGGCGGCTACGTCGAATATGGCGGCGATTTGACCATCGACGTGGCGATCCCGGTGGTCGGTCTGGTCGTGGGCGTCGCCGGCGGCTACGTCTATGGTGGCAGCAAACACGATCTGGATTCCGGCTCGGGAACGTCCACCGCGATCAAAGTCATCAATGGCAACTGGACGGTGACTGGCTTGCTCGGCTACCGGTTCTGAGCCAAACGCCGGATCAGCCCTGGGCCGGGCGTGTCACGCGGAAATTCCCGGCCGAGGGCGACAGGGCGGACCAGCGAAGCACCCGCGCCATCCTGACGAGACGCCCGGCGACCGCTGCCGGCAGTCGCCTGGAGCCCACATGCGTCGTCCACTGATCGTTGCGGCCCTGCTCGCCGGCTGCACCATCGCCGCTCACGCCGAGGACACCTCGTACACCGATTGGCGGATCGGCTACACCTTTCCCGGCAAGCGCGGCATCGTCGATGAGACCATCGATGGCTCGACCGTGACCTATTCCGATGCCTGGGACGTCACCGGTCGGGTCTTCACCGATGTGGACCATGTTTGGCAGCCGGGCATTTTGGGACTGACCTTCGGCGGTGGTCTCGCTTTTGAAGACCGCCGGCGCAGCCCGCGGGCCGACGGCGCCGGCCCGCCCGGTTTCAAGGGCGGGAAAAACAAAGGCCCGATCATGAAGTACAATGTGTACCAGGGGCACATTTCTGCTGGACCGACCCTGCGCCTTGGGGATTGGGGCACGTTGGAACTCCTGCTCCACGCCGGGATCGGAGCCGCGACCTTCGCCATCGAGTTTCAGGGTGTCGCCACCAGCTCCACCAATCCGTACTACGAATCCGGCGCCGACTTGGCCCTGATCATCGCCGATGGCACCGACAGCCCCTTCATCGGACTGTCGGTTGGCGGCATTTCCAGCTACAGCCTGCACAAAATGAAGCTGCAAGGCTACGACGTGACCTATGAGATCTACAACAACGATTTTTCGGCGAGCCTGTTCGTCGGCTACCGGTTCTGATCGCCCACAGGCCGAAAAACCGCGTTTTCGATCGGCCTGCTGCCCTGAATCCCCCCAGGGGGCGACCGGCTTCAACCCCGGGCTCGCGCAAGATAAAGAGGCGTTTGGCGGAAAGCCCGTCCTGTCGGGACGCCACGAGATGAGCCCGGGGTTTCAACCCCGGGCTGGTATCGCCGCGTCCCGACGGGACGCTCAACCGCAATGAAGCGCCAAAGGCGCGCTCAGACGTAGTTCGCCACCCAGCCGGCGGGATCGGTGAACAGCCGGATGGCGGTGATCCGACGTTCGCCGGTCAAGGTGAACAGGTGGTGGTAGTTGGCGGGCACGGTGATGAAATCGCCAGGACACAGCTCGGCATCGATCACATCCTTGGAACCGGCCGGATACAGCGTGAACACTCCGCGGCCCTGGACGATGAAGCGGACCTCGTCATCGGTGTGCAGATGCTTCTTGTCGAACTTGGCGAGCATCACGTCGAGGTTCGGTGTGTCCGGATAGAGCGTGACGACATCGGCGGTCTTGTAGCCGCGTTCCTGCTTCAGTTTGGCCAACCGCGGCTCGAACGCCGCCAGCACCGCCTGTTTTTCCGCGTCGGACAGGTTGCGGCTCGACAGGTCGGCAGGCAGCAAGTCGGTGCCCCACACCTCATAGATCACGCCAACCCGTTTCATCGCGGACTCGACCGCGGTGAGTTCGCTGATGACTTCGCCGGTGGTGCGGTTGCGGAGGACGGCCATGGCTGGGCTCCTGTGATGCGTGGGAGTTTCCAGGATTTCCGCAGGGTGCAATCGCTCGGCGCGGCCAGTTGGATGAAGAACCGATGAACCCGAACCCTGCCGACCAGAACGCAAGACACCACAAATCCTTGGGGATTTTTTGGAAGATCTCCCTCAAATCCATGCGTCCAGGCGCCTTGGCGGTTTTCCTGCGGCTGCTTTGATGGCCACCAGGACGCCGTTGCCGCAGTGACCGCCGAACCTCAGCCCCTGCCGCCTGACCTCGACCAGGTCGCCAACCGCCTGGCCCGGGTCCAACGCATGCGCCGAAAATGGGCCAAGCGGATCGGCGCCACCTGTTGGCGGATTTACGAAAAAGATCTGCCGGATCAGCCGCTGATCGTGGACTGGTACGATGGCGACGTCGTGGTCTGGGCCCTCGACCGCACCCGCAACGAGACCCCTGAGCAGGAAACGGCCTGGCTCGACGGCATCCAGGCCGCGGTGCGCCGCGGGCTCGACCTGCCCGAGGACCGCCTGTGGCTGAAACGCCGCGCCCGCCAGCAGGGCCGCCACGCCGGCGCCGGGCAGTATGACCGCCTCGACCAGCGCGCCGCGCTCAAGACCGTGCGTGAAGAAACGCTGCTGTTTGAGGTGAATCTCAGCGATTATCTCGATACGGGACTGTTTCTCGACCATCGCCCCCTGCGTCAGCGGGTCGGCGCTGAGGCCGCAGGGAAACGGGTGCTCAATCTGTTCGCCTATACCGGAGCCTTCACCGTCCACGCCCGCGCCGGTGGCGCTGCCGCCACTACCACCGTCGATCTGTCAAAGACGTATTTGGCCTGGGCAGAGCGGAACCTGGCGCTCAACGGCTTCCCAGCCGGGGCGCAGCACGACCTGGTCCGCGCCGACTGCCTGGCCTGGTTGGCAGCAGCCGCCGCCAACGGCCCGCGCTGGGATGTCATCGTCTGCGATCCGCCGACTTTTTCATCATCGACCGCGATGCGCCACGATTTCAGCATCGAACGCGATCAAGGCCGGCTGCTGACCTGGCTGTGGACCCTGGTCCGCCCCGGCGGAACGGTCTGGTTCAGCACCAATTGCCGAGGATTCCGCCTGGATCTTTCCGCATTGCCGAAATTCGCGGTGGAAGAGGCCTCGGCCTGGACCGTCCCCGAGGACTTCCGCAACCGCAAAATCCACCAGAGCTGGCGGCTGGTCAGACAGGGCTGATCGCCCACAGCAGCCACAGGCCAGCGGCCAGCACCAGCAGGCGGTTACGCCAGCGCCATCGGCTGTCGGTGGCGGCGATGCAGACCGACGCGCCGATCAGCCCGGCGACCACGGCGGCCCAGGGCGGTTGGCCCCACACTGCGATGGCGATCGGCGGAAGCTGCAAGCCGGCGGCCAGCGCCAGGCGCGGCCAGGTGCGGATCACGGCCGATTGTCCCGGTTTTCCTGGGTCCGCTGGAATCGCCTGGCTGTTGGCGTGATCTGCCGGCGCGTGGCTCATCCCAGCGCCGCCAGCAACTCGGCGGCGGCCTGTTCCGGCTCGGCGGCTCGGCAGAGCGCTCCGGCGACGGCGATGCCGTGGGGGATCCGGCCGCGGAGGGCGAGCACCCGGTCGCGGTCGAGTCCGCCGATGGCGTAGCTTGGCCGATCGATGGTGCCGGCCACGGCGTCGAGCAGGCCGGGGCCGCGCTCCGGCTCGTGGGGCTTGGTGGTCGTGCCGTGGATCGGGCCGAGACCGAGGTAATCAGCGCCGATGCGCAGCGCTTCGCCGACCTGCTCCGGCGTGTGGCAGGACAAGCCGATGGCGCAACCGGCCCCGACCACGGCGCGGGCATCGGCCACCGTCAGATCGTCCTGGCCGACGTGGACGCCATCGGCGCCGATCGCCCGGGCGATGGCGACGTGGTCGTTGACGATGAACAGCGCGCCGTGGCGGCGGACCGCGTCTTGGATCCGCGCCGCCAGCTCGCGATAGGCCCGCACCGTCAGCAGTTTTGCCCGCAACTGCACCGCGCCGGCGCCGCCGCGGGCGACCGCGGCGGCCACCGCCAGCGGATCAGCGCACAGCGCGGGATCGATCAGGGCATACAGCCGCACCGAGCGCAGCTTCCACCCGGGAAGCCGGGCGAGCAGGTCGGATTCCAGCGTGTACGTGGCATAGCGGGCGGCTTCGAGGGTTGCCCAGGTGGAGCCGGTACCTGGCACGTGTGCGCCGGCAACCGCTGTCACTTTGCACGCCTCTTCGGCGCAGCGCAGCGCTTCCTGGACCCGCGCCGCGTTGGCCCGGATCAGGCCGATCAGGTCGCCGCGGCGGCCTTCGTCGGCGGCCTTGATGGCCGTGCCCAGGTCACCCGGGGTGTCGCGGTCGCCGGGATCTGACGGCAGTGCACGTACCTGGTGGCGGAGGTCCTTGGCCCGGCGGGCCAGGGTCGGGTCGTCGAGGAGGAACCGCGCCACGTCTTCGAGCACCCGCAACCCTTCGGCGGCGCGATTGCGGTTGGCGTCGATCATCCGGTGCGCAGAGCGGCCGATCATGGATCCGGCAGGCCCTCGGCCCAGGCCCGCAGCCGCGGCCAGAGGAACTCCCGGGCGAGAATGCGGGCGGTGGCGAAGATCGGCACCGCCAGGATCAGGCCGAGCACCCCGAGCAGCTTGCCGCACAACAGCAGGGCGACGATCAGGCTCACCGGATGCAGCTCGACCTCGCGGCCCATGATCACCGGGATCAGCACGGCTTCGGTCACCTGGATCAGGGTATAGACGGTCAGCACCAGGCTGACGTGGAACACTCCGGCGCCGGGCTCCATCAAGGTCATGACCAGGGCCGGCGCCAGGAAGATCAGCCCAGCCAGGGGAATGACGGTGACCAGGCCGATGGCGATGCCGAACAGGAAGGCATAGGGAACATGGACGCCGAACAGGGCGCAGGCATAGAACCCGCCCACCCCGACCGCAGCGCAGGCCAGGCAGATGATCAGCCGGCCGCGGAAGAACGCCGACACCACCAGCTCGATATCGCGTCCGATGCGCAGGATGCGCTGATGGTGGCGGGTCGGCAGATACGTCTTGAAGGCGATCCGCACCTTGGGCATCGCCAAGGTCAGGAAGAACGCATAGATCGGGACGAGCAGCACCGACAAGGCGAACGACGCGACTCCGGCGACGGATCCGAAGGCGGAGCCGAGCCACTCGCCGATCCGGCCGGGCAGGGTTTCAACCCACCCGCGCGACGCGCCTTCGATGTCGTCCACCATCTTCAGCAAGGGCCGAGACGCGGCGGCGTCGGCTCCGCGCAGTTCCGAGAGCAGCGCTCCGGCTGCCGGGATGCCGGAGCGGTCGTCGTTGGCCAGGGCGTCGGCGGCGGCCCGGCCGGCCTGCTGGATTGCGGCGTCGATCGGCGCCGACCAGGCCTCGCGCAGGGCCTTGCCGGCCTCGCTGCCGGATCGGGCCGCTCGCAATTCGGCCAGCATCTGGGTATGCAGTTCGGCCAGGCGCCGCCCGGCCAGGATCGCCAAGGCATGGCGCTCGGGCGCGGTATGGGCCAGGCGTTCGATCCGTTCGGCGCTGGCGCCGGGCGCATCCTGCGGCCAGGCCAAGGCGATCTCGGTCGGCCTGGTCCCGGCCGACGGCGGCAGCGGTCCATCGCCGAGGATCGCGTCGAGCTCGGCCCGGGCCTGGGACGTGGCTGCGGCATAGCGGGCCAGGAACACCAGATCACGCTGGTCGAGTTCGCCCTGCACCGCGTCGCGCAGATCGCGCTGCCGGGCCTGGAGCCACGCTCCGGCCTGGATGATGAAGCCGGGGTCCCACGACCCGCTGCGGTTCAGATCGGTATAGGATTCGCCTGGATCCCAGCGCCCGTTGCGATCGGCATCCTGCAACGGTTCGCCGGAAAACGTGCGCTGGATCAGATCTTTGCCCTGGGACACCATCGCCGGCACCGCGAACACCAGGGTCGCCACCAGCAGCGCGGTGGCGCCAAGGTACAGCAACGAGGTCGCCACCAGCCGGCTCAGTCCGCGTCGGCACAGCCAATCCACGATCGGCGTCATCACATAGGCGACGGTGAAACCGATCGCCAGCGGTATCAACACTTCCTGCAAGGCGGCGAACACCGGCAGGGTCAGGCCGGCGGTTTCGCGCAAAGCGAAGGAGACCATCGCCACGGCGGTGGCGATGAGCAGCACCTTGACCCACGGATGATTCAGGAAGCCCCGATCCACAGCCAAGCGCTGGGCGTCGTCGCCGCGATCCGAAGCGGATGGGGCGTCGTCCTGCCCGTCCGGGCGCCCAGGCGTCGGCGGCAGCGACATCAGGTCTCCAGCAGGCGGATCCGCAGCCGTCGCTCAAGCATCGGCGCCAGATCGCCCCCGGCATTGAAATCGTTAGGATCATCGTCATCGGCCGCGCGCAGGACCTGTTCGGCGACCAGATGGAAGGTCGCCTCGCCGATCGCCGCGCTGGTGGTCATGCCCCAATCTGCCAGCACCAGGCCGGCCAAGGCTGAGTAGCGCTCGGCGGCGAGATCGCAGACACCTTCCACCAGCTCCAAGGCGGTGCGATGGCGGGCCTCGCTCGGAGCCAGCGCCCGCGCCCGGCCGAGGCCCTCAATCACCAGACGATAGGCCTCTGCGGGGAAGCGGCCGCGCCGCCGGGCCAACGCCGGAAGATCGACAGTCGACTTGGTCATCCCTGGACAGCGTCGGCCAGGACGCGCCTCGCGCAACGCAGGCGGCTGGCGTAGCGCGGGCTGGCGCAGCGCGGGCGTCTGGCGCAACGCGGGCTGCCAGTCGGCGCGCTTACGTGCCGTGCCGGTCGCACCAACGGAAGGTCGCCGCAGCCGACGCCGGCCGCCCGTTGCCGCTGGCGTACATCGCCACGTACGGGCCGGAAAACTTTCCGCCGACCTCGAAGCTGATCAGGTGACGATCGTGGATGCCGACGGGGAGGACCACGCCATCGACCTCGATTCCGGCACGGATTGTGGCAGGATCAAAATCAAAACGCAGCACCACCGGACCGTCGGCGACGGCGACCGCTCCGACCTCGTCCTGCAGGTCGCCGACCCGCCGGCGCAGCACCGCCAACCGCCGGCCATCGCGGCGGACCAAGGTGAGGGCCGCGAAGTGGCGTTCGTTCAGCCAGGCGACCAGGCCGGCTTCGTCGTTCGCTGCGCCGAGTTCGACCTCGACCTGGGCCCGGAAGTAGCCCTCGACCACGTCGAGGCGCCGGCCGACCCAGGCCGGTGCCGGCAATGGGTCGTGCAGCGCCGTTGCAGTGCCGCGCAGGACCAGCCCATTTGAGCTCAGCGACCAGGCCTCTGCCGGCGGCTGACGCAAGGTCTGATAGTGCGGCGGCAGCGGCGAATCGCTGAAAAGATCCCGATCGGTCCTGGGCCAGGGCTGCACAGACGGCAGATCGGCGGCCATCTGCCAGCGGATCAGGTCGCCGGCTGCGGCCTGGGGCCAGCCATCGCGCCAAGTTACCGGAGCCAGATAGAGTTCGCGCCCGGCCAGAGTCCCATGGGACGGGCCGATGCGATTGCCGTGGAACAGCACCCACCATCGGCCCTGGGCATCGTCGATCAGCTCGCCGTGGCCGATGCATTGGGGCACGCCCCAAAAGCTGGCCTGATTGGGGATGAGGTCGTGGGGACCGCGCTCATAAGGGCCGCGCAGGGTCCGCGACCGCCAGACCGGCTGGCAGTGGCCGTGCTCGGTGCCGCCGGCTGCGCAATGCAGGTAGTACCAGCCGTCATGGTGCAGGATGCGCGGGCCTTCGATGCCGAACTGGTTGGTCTCGGGCAGGATGAGCTGGAGATCTTCCAGTAATTTTCCAGCGTCGAGATCGATCCTGGCCAGGCGAGCACCAACTGGTTGGCTGCGCCCCGGCCCATAGGCGCGCAAGCAGTAATAGGTCGAGCCATCGACGTCTTCGAACAAATCGGGATCCATGCCGAGCCGGCCCAGACGCACCGGCGGCGTCCACGGTCCGGCCGGATCGACCGCCGAACTGAGCAGCGACTGGCCGTCCTCGCTGGTGGTGGTGACGCACCAGAACCGGCCACGGATGTGGCGCAGGCCGCCGCCCCACAGACCCATCCCATGGGGCGCCTGGTCGAGGGCGATGCCGCTGTCGGCGCCGAAGGCGTGGCCGATGATCCGCCAGTGGACCAGGTCGCGGCTGTGCAGCACCGGATAGCCCGGCCAGTATTCGAACGACGAGCACGCCAGGTAGAAATCGCCGCCGACCCGGCACACCGCGGGATCGGGAAAAGCACCGGGCAGGACCGGGTTGCTGTAAGAAACCATCGCTGCTTGCGTGGAACGTGCCCGCTCAGCCGAGGCCGAGCTGCCGGATGATCTCCGCCCGGATGGCGTTGGGATCGGCCTTGCCTCCGCTCAGCTTCATGGTCGCGCCGATCAGGCGGCCGATGGCGGCCATCTTCCCGGCTTTGAGGTCGGCGACGACCTTGGCCTCCTGGGCGATGCCCTGGGCAACCCAGGACGACAGGGCCCCGGCGTCCTGGACCTGGATCTTGCCTAGACGGGTGAAATAGGCCTCGGGATCCTCAGACGATGCGAACAAATCGGTGGAGGACATCTTGGCTTCGACCCGGGCGACCCGGCCGGATTCGACCAGGCCGATCAGCTTGGCCATGGTCGCAGGCGGAGCCGCCTCGGTCAGGGAACGGTGCTGCTCGTGGGCCAGGCGCATGGCTTCTTCGCGGGTCCAGTTGGCGGCCAGGCGCGGGGCGGCGCCGAGCTGCACCACCGCTTCGAAATAATCGGCGATGGCCGCATCGGCGGTGAGGTCGCGAGCGGCGGTGCGGTCGAGACCGTACTGCTGCTGGAACCGGGCTTCGCGGACCCGCGGCAGCTCGGGCAGGCTGGCGCGGATGCGCTCGCGATGGGCCTCGGTCAGGACCAGGGGCGGCAAGTCGGGGTCGGGGAAATACCGGTAATCGGCGGCGTCTTCCTTCAGCCGCATGATCCGGGTGACCTTGTGGTCGGGATCCCACAGCTTGGTGCATTGCACGATCTCGCCCTGACGGCCGGCGCGGTGCAGGGCGATCATCTGGGCGATCTCGTGTTCGATCGCCGACTCGACGGCGCGGAAACTGTTGAGGTTCTTGATCTCGACCCGGGTGCCGAATCTGGTCTGGCCGACCGGCCGCACCGACACGTTGGCGTCGCAGCGCAAGGAACCTTCCTGCATCTCGCAGTCGGAGACGCCGACCCATTTCAGGGCGCGCTTGAGCTCCATCAGATAGGAATACGCCTCGGCGGCGGAGCGCAGCTGCGGTTCGGAGACGATCTCGATCAGCGGTGTGCCGGCGCGGTTCAGGTCGACCTCGGACAGGCCGTTGTCCTGGTGGATCAGCTTGCCTGCGTCTTCTTCCATATGGATGCGGGTCAGGCCGATGGACTTGGTGGTGCCATCGGCGTGGTCGATCAGCACCGCGCCGCCGATGCAGTACGGCTCGTCGAACTGGCTGATCTGGTAGCCCTTGGGCAGATCAGGATAGAAATAGTGCTTGCGATCGAACTTGCTGTGGGCCTGAACCGCGCCGCCCAGGGCGAACGCAGCAGCGACGGCGAGGTCCACCGCCTTGGCGTTGATCACCGGCAGTGCGCCGGGCAGGCCAAGGCTGACCACGTCCACCTGGCTGTTGGGTTCGCGGCCGAACACCGTGGTGGCGCCCGAGAACATCTTGGTGGTCGTGGCGAGCTGGCAGTGCACCTCCAGCCCGATCACCGGTTCGTATTCCATGGAGTTTCCCTGGTGGAGTGACCAGCCTAGGGCTGCGGGCCGATCGCCAAGACAGGACTGCCGCCGGCGGCCTGGGCCGAGCACACCGGGCACGCGGGATCCTTGGGCACTGCGGCTCGGCGGAAGCGCATCCGGCGCAGATCGGCCATCAGCAAGGTGCCGATCAGCGGTTCGCCGATGCCGGTGATCAGCTTGATCACCTCGGCCGCCCCGAGGCAGCCGGCGGTGCCGCTGACTGCGCCGAACACTGGGAACTGGCGTTTCCAGGTCGGCGGCGGTTCGGGGTAGAGGCAGGCCAGGCAGCCCCGCCCCGGGGCAAAGGTGGTGACGTGCAGATCAAGGTCGTACACCGCGCATTCGACCATCGGCACACCCTTGGCCACGGCCGCGCGGTTGAGCGCGTAGCGCTCGGGGAAGAGCGGCGCCGCATCGACCACCACGTCGGCCTGGGCGACCAGCTCGGCGGCGTTGGCCTCGCTGACGTTGGCACCGACCGCGACCACGTCGAGCCGCGGGTTGAGCTCTTTCAAGCGGCGTTCGATGCACTGGATGCGGGGTTTTCCGATCCAGTCGTGAGTCATCAGCAATTGGCGGTTCAGGTCCGACGGTTTCAGGTTGCCGCCATGGGCGATGATCAGCCGGCCGACACCGGCGGCGGCGAGCTCATAGGCCACCGCTCCGCCCAGACCGCCAGCCCGGCTGACCAGCACGCTGGCGCCTTTCAGCCGGCGCTGGCCGACCTCACCAACGCCATCCACCCACATCTGCCAGGCGAAGGTGGCGCGGTCGTCGTCGGTCAGTTCGGGGAGATCCATGGAAGGGCTGGGGGTTAGAGGCCAGGGGCCAGGGGCCAGGGGCTAGGGATGCGAAAGCGCGCTCATGGGTGAAGGCCGCGCAACCGCGCGGAAGGAGCTTCGTACCTCCGGGGTGGATCCGCGTTGTTCAGGAAACACTTGGCTTCTCAGACATCCACGTCGGCGACTGCGATCGCCCGGCCGTCGAGATGGATGTGGTCGATCAGGCGGACGCCGTCGACGAAGACCGCGGCCGCCAGGACGCAGCGGTGGTCGGCGGTCGTGACCTCGGCGAAACCGTTCAGGTTGATCACATCGCAGTAATCCAGCTCGACGTTTTCGTGGACCAGGAGCTCATTGGCCACCAGTTCGATCAGTTTGAGCGACTGGCGCTCGCCGGCGCCAAAGGCCTGGCGGGCGAGTTCGAGGCCCCGGGGCAGGCCGAGGGCCTTGGCCCGACCGGCGGCGGACAGCCGGCGGTTGCGGCTGCTCATCGCCAAGCCATCGGGATCGCGCACGGTCGGCGCGACCACCACCTCGACCGGCAGATTGAGGTCGGTGACCATCCGGTTGACGATCAGCACCTGCTGGAGGTCCTTCTGCCCGAACACCGCGACATCGGGCCGGACCACCCCGAACAGCTTGGTCACCACCGTGGCGACGCCGCGGAAATGGCCGGGGCGGGTGGCGGCGCACAGCTTGTCGGTGAGCGGGCCGACCACTTCGACAAAGGTCGCGTGGCCTTCCTGGTACATCTCGGCGGGAGTCGGGGTGAACACCGCGGCGCAGCCGGCCCCGGCGAGCATCGAAAGATCGGCTTCGAGGGTGCGCGGATAGCGCTCCAAATCCTCGGGATTATCGAATTGGGTGGGATTCACAAAGATCGACGCGACCACCACGTCGGACTTCTGCCGGGCGACACGGACCAGGCTGAGGTGGCCTTCATGCAGGGCGCCCATGGTCGGGACGAACCCGATGCGTTTGCCGGCGAGGAGTTGCGCCCGGGACCAGGCGCGCTGGTCGGCGATGGTGGTGAACTGGTCCATGTCGGGGCTCCGCTGCGGTGTGTGCGTAATGCGCTGGTGGCGGCGGCGACCTGGCTTGCACGCCGATCCGCCCGGCCCCATCGTTGCCAGGCGGAGAGACGGCGATGGCCTACCTGACCGTGCGCATCAAGGGCGTCGAAGGCTATTCAAAGAGCCAACTCGACAAGGACCGGCTGGTGGTCGGACGGGCCGCCACCTGCGACGTGGTGATCAAGCATTCCTCGATCAGCCGCGAGCACTGCGCCCTGGTCCGCCAGGGCGAGGCGTGGCAGGTCGAGGACATGGGCAGCGCCAACGGCACCCAGATCAACAAGGTCAAGATCGACAAAACCGCACCGGTGAAAGAGAAGGACATCATCGCCTGCGGCCAGGCGCGGATGACCTTCCACGCCGGCAACCAAAAGGACGTTGAGGCCGCGGTTGATCTCAATTTGGAAGAAGGATCCGACGGCCCGGTTCGCCGCCGCGGTGCCGAGGATCCGCCGGAGGCGGTACCCTGCGGCGGCTGCGGCGCCTGGCTGTCGATCGCCCACCGCATCGCCGGCGACACCCAGGTCTGCCCGCGCTGTGCGCATAAAAACGTGGTGCCGAACCTGGTGTCGTGAACGTTGGGAGATCCGAGGGCCGGCTCTGCCCTGTCCGCCGTGGCCATCGACAAAGCCATCGACAAAGATCAGCGGCCCGGACAATCCTCGCTTCGTTGGCTAAATAGACTACGCGAAGCAGTAAGTGCGTTACCTAAGGGCTCGCTCAGGAATACGAGGGCTCGCGCAAGGATACGTTGCGCACCTCATTGCCGGTGAGCGTCCCGTCGCGTCCCGTAGGGACGCTGCGATACCAGCCCGGGGCTTCAGCCCCGGGTAGGGTTCTCCGGACTGGTGAAGTCCCGTAGGGACGGCTGAATGTCTGCGGGCTTCAGCCTGCAGGCTCCGCATCGTGCGAAGATTGGTAGCACGACACGACTCAGCCGTCCCTACGGGACTGTTCTCGCTTGCCACCATACCCGGGGTTGAAACCCCGGGCTCAGCTTGTGGCGTCCCTACGGGACTCGGCTTACGGCCAAACGCCTCCCTAGGAGGAACATGCACACGTCATTCGTGCGCGATCTCACTCAACACGCGTCAAAAGAACGTCGCAATGTCCTTGAACAGTGCTTCGACCTCGCCTGAACCACCGGAATAGGATTTGGCCTGGGTGCGTTCGGCGATGCGTTTCAGGATGTCCTTGTTCGCGCCTTTGCCGTAGGCGATGGTGAACACGCGGACGGTGGCGGAGCGTTCGCTGTCGCCGGCCAAGGTCTGTTCCAGGGTGCCGAGCTTGATCTGGCTGTCGGTGTCGGCGCCGTCGGTGAGGACGACCACCGCGGCGATCCGGCCGCGGTCGATGGCGCTGGCCGCCGTGTAGGCCGCTGCCACCGCGTCGTACAGCGCGGTGCCGCCATCGGGGTAGAGCCCCTGGACCGCGCCGAGCAGTTGGGTGCGGGAGCCGGCCACCGGCTGATCGCGGATCACCCAGGTCATGCGGTCGTTGAAGGTCAGCAGCGACAGGCGGTCTTCATCGCCCAACTGGTTGATGAGCGCTGCGGCGCCGAGCTTGGCTCCGGCCATCCGGCCTTCGTCCTTCATGCTGCCCGAGGTGTCGAGGACCAGGACCACGCTGCTCCGCTTCTTGTGGTCGCGCCACAGGCGCAGGGCGGCGTCGATCACTGGCGCTGGCGGGACTTCGAGGGTGGTGGTGGGCTGCTTGGGATCGGCGCCGTGGGCGGCGTCGATCGGCGCGCCGATCGCGATTTCGACTGCTGCCGGACGGAAGCCGAGGGCCAGCGCCGCCCGTTGGCGCGGTTCGCCAAGCAGGAAATCCAGGTACTTTTTGGCTGCGGCGCGGTGGGCTGGGGTGACCCAGGGCCGCTCGACGATGCCGGCGGGATGGTCCGACCAGAAGGTCCCTTCACGCGGGTAGATGCTGACCAGCGGCGGGAAATTGCCGTCGGATTTCTGGTTGGCTTCGATTACCGAGCTTTCATAGAGCACCGCCGCTGACAGCTTCGCCGGGCCGCCAGCGGCCAGCCGCGTGGCGAAGAACCCGGTCGAACGACCGTAATGGACCACCGAACGCTCGATGCCGTTGACGAAGGCGGCGAGTTCCGGCTTGGCCAGATCCTCCAGGCTGAGGCCGGCGGTCTTGCCGGCGCCGGCATAGCATTCGGCGAGCACGCTGATGATCCCGCTGTTGCTGTATTCAGGATGGGTGTGGCCAAAGCGGAAGGCGCCCCACTGGGCCTGGCCGACCGACGCCCAGCCCTGGGGATGCTGGGCCAGAGCGAGCACCTCTGCCCAGCCCACCGGTTTGCCCGGCCAGCCCAGGGCCTCGGCCATCGGCTTCCACAGCGCGATCACCACCGGCGACAGGACCAGATCGCGGGTCTCGGCGACCAGATCGTTGCCGGTCTTGGTCCGGCTCTGGGCATTGCCGAGGGTGATGAACGCCTTTGACGCTGGCGAGATCAGGTGGACCTGGCGGGTTCCGGAGATCGCCTCGTCGACGCATTCCCCGGAGCCCATCGGGATTGCCTCGACGGTGATCCGCCGGCCGTCCTGGCGGTTGGCGGCAGCATTGAACTCATCGGTGGCGGCCTTGATCCAGCTCTCTTTTTCCGAGCCATAGGTGAACACCACGCGCACTTCGTCCTTGGCCGGAGGCGGGAGTTGGGCGGACTTGCCCGCCGCGGCGGGCTGGTCAGCCGGCTGGGCCGAGGGCGCCTCGCCGAGCCCCTCCCACAGGGCGAAGCCGATGGCGATGACGACGACCAGGGCCAGGAACTTGAAGACGGCGGACATGGCGTTGCCTCCGCGTGGGGTCCTAGCCGCGGCCAGCCGCCGGCAAGCCTCGCGCCAGCCAAGCCAGGTCTGGGCGGCCCCCCGGAGCGGCGCACTCCGCGGCCCCCGGAGCGCCGCACTCCGTGCGGCAGGTGGTCGACACGATCGGTCCATGCGCTGACCCGCTCGTCATTGGAGGAACTGGCCGCGCAGAGCGCGGCGCTCCGTGTGAGGATGCGCTACCCGGAGCGCCGCTCTCCGTGCGGAAGGCCAAGCACCGTGCGGTGCGGGCAGGACGTCCCTGGTTCCTTGGCGCGATCCGCCAGACTGCGGTCATGGCGCGATGGCTGCTTCTCTGCCTGGCCACGGCGCTGTGCGGCGCCGCCGACATCGGCTGGGACGTGATCGACAACCCCCAGGCGATCCGGATTCGCGACGCCACGCTGCGGACCCGGTGGGAGCGCCTGTTCGAGGCGCCGCCGATCTGGAGCGCCCGCCAGGTCGCGTACCTCGGCCGCCGGGCCGGCGATCAGGCATTCACCCTGCTGGCGTCGCGGCTGGTCTATCGCGGCGAGCCCTGGGGCCGTGGCCGATCGGTCAATGCGCGGCAATGGCAGCCGATGAATCGCGAAGTCAAGCTGGCGGTGCTGCGCGAGATGCGCTGCTCGGGGGAAGCCGTCTATGCCCCGCTCCTGGCTGGCCTGCTCCAGACCGAGGCCGATCCCAAGGTCGCCACCGACCTGCTCATCTCCCTGTGGATGCTGCGCCCGGTCGGCATCGAGGAGCTGGCCCAGCGCCTGGCCGATCCGCGGCTGGTGGCTCCTACCCGTCTGCCGGCTGCCGATCACCCCACCGTGCGCTCCACCGCCCTCGATCTGCTGCTCGGTCTGCGCGGCGCAGATGACCAGATGCTGCAAGGCCCGCTCGACTGGGCCTGCACCCGGGCGAGCGGAGGCGAACGGATCCATGCGCTGAACAGCATCCCGGACGGCGCCCGACCCGAGCTGGTCACGATGGCGGTGCTCCGCCTGGCGGACGAGCTGCGCCTCGCTGGCGATGCTCGCCCGGCCGATCCAACGGCATTGGAGGCCTGGGTGCTGGCCCTCGATCGTTTGAACCTGGAGAAATTGCCGGAACAACGCTCAGGACCGGCGGTCATGGCCGCCCTGCTCGCCGCCGCCATCGACGGGTCCCGGGGCCTCGCGGTGTCCGCCGCGGCCGCCCTCGCCAGCACGCCCGGCTGGGCACCCGGAGCCGACGGCGAGAAGCTGGCTCGACGGGCCGCCGATCCGGGCTGCGATCCGATGATCCGCCACGCCGTGCTCGGCCTGCTCACCCGCACCGCACCCCAGACGGTCCCGACCGCCGCCCCGCCCGGCGACGCCTGGGCCCGGCTCGCCGCCCATCGCGAACGGCTGGCGAAGTGGGAATGGGAGCGGTTCATCCGGTAGCAGGCAGCGGCCGGGAACCGCCGAGACGTCGAACCGACGGGCGTTGGGAAACAGGGGAGATCCGCTCGTCCAACCTGCCGGGCGGAACGCGCCAGCGCCGGGCGGAACGCGCCAGCGCCGGGCGGAACGCGCCAGCGCCAAGCGCGACGGGATCTCCTGGAAATTCCAGGCCCATTCCGGAGCCACCGCGTTTTATGCCCGGGTCCACAGGCTGCCGATCGAGCCCGGATTGGCGGAAGGGTTGCACGGTCCGTCCCCGATCGCTACTTCGCACCATGCGCTTTTCGGTTCTCCTGCTCGTCCTCCTGGCCCTCGCCGGCTGCCAGTACCGCGGAGCCAAGTCCAAGGACTACGCCAGGCCGCTGCCCCCGGGACGCAACGCCTTGGAAGCGGTCTCGGCGGATGAACTGCCCGAGCTGACCATCGCCACCGCTGGCCGCGAGCAGCTGCGCGAAGGCATCCGGCGCAGCCTGGCCTATCTCGCCAGCGGCACGGCGACGAAGACCTATGCCAACGGCGTGGCCGGATTCACCCGCGAGCAGATCGTCGCCAGCCTGACCGAGCTGGACCGGATCCTGGCCACCGCGGCCAGCGATGGCGAACTCAACGACCGCATCAAGGCCAAGTTCCGTGCCTGGCGCTCGGTGGGCTGCGATGACCGCGGTACGGTGCTGTTCACCGGCTATTACACGCCGATCCTGCCCGCCAGCCGGACCCAGACCGCGGAATACCGCTGGCCGCTCTACCGCCGCCCGGCCGACCTGGTCCGCACCGGCGATCCGCAGTCGGCCGCCGTCACCATTTCGCTGCGGAAAAAGGCTGACGGCTCCACCGAGGCCTATCCGGAGCGCTCGGTGATCGAGGAATCCGGCATGCTGAAGGGCCTGGAGATCTTCTGGTTGGCGGATCCCTTCGATGCCTATCTGGTCCAGGTCCAGGGATCGGCCCGGCTGCGCTTGGCCGATGGCAGCGGCGGCGCCGGAGGCAACCTGGTCGAAATCGGTTATGACGGCACCAATGGCCATCCGTACCGCTCGATCGGTCCGGAGCTGGTCAAAGACGGGAAGATTCCTGGCGGCAGGCTTTCCTTCTCGACCATGCTCGGCCACTTCCGCGCCCATCCCGAGGACGTGCCGATCTATACCCGGCGCAATCCGCGCTATGTATTTTTCCGCGAAGTCGGTGGCGGGCCGTTCGGCTCGATCGGCCAGAAGGTCGCCGGCGACATCTCCATCGCCACCGACAAGTCGATCTTCCCGCCCGGTGCGCCGGTGCTGGTCGAGACCCGGATGATCGTGCCGCCAGGTGTCGATCCGACGAACTACGCGGCGCTGCGCCTCGATCAGGACACCGGAGGCGCCATCCGCGCTCCCGGCCGCTGCGACCTGTACATGGGCGAAGGCGAGACCAACGCCACCCGCGCCGGCGCCCAGTATGCCGAAGGCAAGATGTACTATCTGATCCTGCGCGATTGAGCGGAAGCAGGGGGCACGGATGAGCGTCTCCGGATCGCTGTCCCAGATCGTGCTGACCGCCGGGTTGCGGCTGGCCGCTGCCACCGTCGCACTCGGTTGGGGATTGGGCGGTCTTCCGCTGTTGATGCCGGATGCGGCGCTGTGGGAGTGGCTTGGAATCCTGGCAGGATCACCGTTACCGTACGAACCGACGCTTGCGTACTGGGTGCGGATGGCCGCCTGCGTCTGCTTGCTCATCGCGACGCTCGCCGGATGGGTGGCGGTGGATCCCAAAGGATCCGGTCCCGTCGCCGCCGTGCTGGCCGTATTTCAGGTCGTTACGGGCATGATCCTCTTCGGTTGGGGATATACGCTCGGGGTGCCGACCTGGCCGTGGATCGCGGATGTCGGGTTCTGCCTGGGAACCGGCATCGCTCTTGGCGGCTGCCTGATCGGAGTCCGGCTGGTCGGCGGGACATCACCATGACCTACCGCGTCAAAACGATTTTCGGTCCGACCCTGCAAGGCGAAGGCCTGCATGCCGGGATGCCCTGCGTGTTCCTGCGCCTGGCCGGATGCAATGCCTGGGATGGGCGACCGGCGACCCGCGCCGCCAGCGCCTGTCCCTATTGCGACACCGATTTCCTCGGCGGCGACGCCCTGACCCTCGCGGACATTTTCCAGCGATTGTCGGCGTTGACCGGACCTGGACAGGCGGCGACGGGGCGCAGGCACTTCGGCTGCGTGCTGTCCGGCGGCGAGCCGCTACTCCAAGCCGACCGCGCTTTGCTGGAAGCCCTCGGCGCGGCGTTCCCGTGGGTCGATGTCGAGACCAACGGCACCCGGCTGTGCCCGACCCGGCCTGCGAATGTTTTTTTGTCGTGCAGCCCGAAACGGCTGCCCCACCAAGACGTCGTGCTCGAACCCGATTGGTGGAAGGTCCTCATCCCGGACCAGGAGCGTTTCCTCGATCACGCTTTGGCCAGCGGTAAGCCGGTGTTCGTCCAGCCGACCTGCCCGGACGGCGGGCCAAGCGGAGCAGTCTATGCCGCCAACCTCGCCCGGTGTCTCGACCTGTGCCTCAAGCGGGGCTGCCGGCTCAGCCTGCAGATCCACAAATACCTGGATATACCCTGAGGATCAGCGGGCGAGCAGCTCGGATACCGCCAAGCCGGCGCCGCCACCGGGCGGAACCAGCAGGTCGCCATCGCGCAGGGTCCGGCACAGGCGGTAGCCCTTGGGCAGCGGCTCGGTGTGGATCTCGACGCAGTCCGCGGCGAGATCCACCAGCCAAAATTCAGGGATCCCAGCAGCGGCGTACATCGGCAGCTTGACCGTGCGGTCGAAGTCGATGGATGAATCGCCGATTTCGATGACCAGCACGGTGTCGGCTGCGGTGGGCTTGCCCGACCGGTAGCGATCGGCGCGGGCGCGGAGCACGCTCAGGTCGGGCTCCGGCTCGCTGCACGCATCGAGGACGATGGGAAGCTGGACTCGCGGCACATAACGCGTCCGGTCGATCGCAGGGATCAGCCAAGTCGCAAGATCCTGGACTGCCAGCAAGTGGCGGTTGCCCATCGCAGCCATGTGGAAGATCTCTCCGTTGATGAGTTCGACCTTGTCGTCGGGGGCGAGCGCGCCGACTTCGATCAGCTGGTGGTAGCGTTCAACGCCGAAGGCGAAGCGGCGGGGGGCGGCGACGACCATGGCGCTACGGTACCGTCGCACCCGGGTCCGGGAACCGCTCGTCCAGGGCGGTGGTGGCGCCGGCGGTGGCCGTCAGCATCCGCGCATGGCCAACAAGATCGACGAACTGCTGGCGGCGATGGGCAAGCACGGCGCCGGCGACCTCCACCTGAAGGTCGGCGAGCCGCCGATCTTCCGCATCCATGGCGATCTGGTGCGGCTGAAGTCGCCGCCGCTCACCGCTGAGGGCACTGATGCGCTGCTGCTGCCCTTGTGCAATGCCCGGTCCCAGCACGACCTGGAGCAGCGCGGCTACGCCGATTTCGCCTATGCCCTGCCCGACGGCAGCGGCCGGTTCCGCTGCAACGTGTTCCGCTCCAACAGCCGGCTGTCGGCGGCCATCCGCCGGGTGAAGCCGAAGGTGCCGAGCTACGCGGAGCTGAACCTGCCCCCGACCATCACCCAGCTCGCGACCTATGAGCAGGGGCTGGTGCTGGTCGGCGGGATCACCGGCGCCGGCAAATCGACCACCCTGGCGGCCGTGCTCGACGACATCAACCACCGCCGGCGCTGCCACATCCTGACCATCGAAGATCCGATCGAGTACCAGTTCACCGATGATAAGGCTCTGATCAACCAGCGCGAAATCGGGCTCGACGTGGTCAACTTTGCCGAGGCCCTGCGCAGCGCGGTGCGCGAGGATCCGGATGTGATGCTGCTCGGCGAGATGCGCGACGCCGAGACCTTCGAGACCGCTCTGACCGCCGCCGAAACCGGCCACCTGGTGTTCGGCACCATCCATGCCTCGAACTGCCCGAGCACCATCGGCCGAATCCTGGAGCTGTTCCCGCCGTCGAAGCACACCCAGATCCGCAGCGGCCTGGGTTTCAATCTGCGGGCGGTGGTGAACCAGAAGCTGCTGACCGGCGCCAAGCCCGAATTCCGGCAGATTCCTGCGATGGAGATGATGTTCATCACCCCGATCATCAAGAAGATGATCATCGAGGGCGAAGACCACAAAGTCGCCGACGCCCTGGCCAAGGACATCGATTCAGGCAGCGAATCGTATATCAAGGTCATGACCCGGCTCTACAAGACCGGCATGATCACCATGGAAACGGCCCTGGCCTCGGTGAACAATCCGGAGGAGCTGCGCATGTCGATGCGCGGCATCTCGATTTCCGATGGCGGCATCGTCGGCTGATCGCGCATGGCTGGGACCACTCGCAATCAACGGCACCCCGGCGCAGCTCGGCCTGAGCTCGCGCCGGACGACAGCCACCCCGGCGCAGCCACCGTCCTCGGCATGCTCCTCGCAGGGCTGCCGCTGCTGCTCCTGCCCTTTTGCGCCATGCTGCTCGGGTACGGCCGGGCGGAGCATGTGGTGACCATGCCTGGGCGAGGCGCCGCCGGCCTTATGGCGCTGATTGCGATCGTCGGCGGCCTGTGGCTGCTCATCACCGGAGGCAGCGCTCGTCGCCGGATCATGGCCTGGTTCCATCCGGCGTGGTTCGCCGCTCTGGCGGTGCTCTGGCTGCTCGCCTGGTACCTGGCCGGGTCGCCGGCTCCGGCGGCCGGTCTGATCCGGGTCAGCGAACGGGGCGGAGCCCTCGGCATGGCCTTGATCGTATCGGCCCTGCTGATCGGGCGGATCGACAGCCGGATCGTGATCGGTCTTGGCGCCGCAGGCGCGACGATCCTGGGGTGCACGGTGCTTGCCGATCTTCCTGCCGAGGGCGGTGTGCTCGGCGACAGCCTTGGCATCGGGCGTTCGACGCCCTTCGGCCTGACCAACTTCGCGGTCGGCGGCGCCATGCCGTTGCTGGCCGCCGCGGTCATCCTGGCCGGACTCGCCGTCAGAAACCTGTTTTTTCCCGGGCGATCCGGACCCGACCAGGTCCACCAGGACGGCCCCTTGTCCCGCCGTCTCGGCTCCGCCGATCAGGTCGTTGGACCAGCGTGGTCGGTCCAGCAGGTGACGGCAGCAGTGGCGGTTTTCGCCGTTGGCGTCACCGCCAGCCTGTGCCTGGCCCTCGGCCTTCCGTCCGGGGACCCGGCCCGAGGTGCGTGGATCGGGCTGGCCGCGATCGGCGCCGTCTTGGTCTGGACCTGGCTGCCGGCGCGTTGGCATCTGCCCACGGCGCTGCTCGGCGGACTGGCCGTGATCATCGCCCAGGGGGCGCTGGTGTACGATCCTGGCTTGATCCGGGGGGCCGAAGGTTCCACTGCTCAGCGCCTGTGGTTCGCCCGCTGCGCCGTCGAATCCGCCAGCGATCCGGTGAGCCTGCTGTGCGGTCACGGCCCGGCCACCGCCATCGCCGTGCTGCCTGCCCAAACCTCCTTCGGCGGGGCCTGGCTGTCGGTCCCGAGCTTCCCTGAGCATGCCCACCACGAAGTGCTCGATGTGCTGGTCGATGGTGGATTGGTGCTGATCGGACTGCTCGCGGTGGCGCTGGTGGCCACCCTGGTGCCGCTGTGGAAACGGCGCCGTGATCCGGTGTGCGCCGGGCTGCTCGGCGCCTGGGCGGTGGCCGGAGGACTGTCGCTGATCGAGTCTCATCTGTCCCAGCCAGGGCCGCTGTTCTGCCTGGCCCTGCTCGCCGGCGCTTCGTGGGCAGCGGCCACGCGCGGAGACGTTGCTGCACCGGGACCAGCGATCGCCGCGGAGGCACCCAGCCCATCGACGGCCGGACCCGCCCGTTGGTTGGGATTGCTGGCTCTGGCCGGCGGCGTCTGGTTGGCCGTGGTGTTTGCCCAGGATTTCCGCGGTGGAGGACCGCCCCAGGTGCGCTGGGTCGTAGCCATGGGTCAGGTGCGCCGGGCGGATCAGAGCAACGATCCGGCGGCTGCTCTGGCCACGCTGGACCGGCTGCGCGCTGATCTCGGCCCCCTCGACACGCTGGACGGCATGCGGGCGATGTACCTCGGTCAGCTCAACCGGTTCGATGAGGCCGTCGCTGCGCTGATTCTGCAAGTGAACCGCAACCCGGTCGATGCCGGCAGCCTGGCGCTGCTCCGCCGGATTCGTGAACGGGCCAGTGGTGTCCAGGCCCAGGCCCTGGATGCGGTGCTGAACAAGGCTCGGGCTGCGGCTGCGCTCTCGTTGGCCAAGGCGCCCAACAGCCGGCAAGAATCCGCCAAGAATGCTCAGCAGGCGCTGCGAAAAGAGTTGGAGCGGCCGCTGCCGCCAGCCGCCCAGACGGCGCCGCCAGCTCAGGCAGCGCCGCCAGCTCCAGCTCAGCCGCCGCCAGCTCAGGCAGCGCCGCCAGCTCAGCCGCCGCCGAGCTGAGGTGGGCTGACCAGTCAGTTCGCGGCTGCTGCCAATTCGGTGGTGGCCGCCGCGCCTTCGCTCTTGGGCAGCGGCGGGACTTCCTTTTCATCGGCGACGGTCTGGCCGATGGCTTCCTCGATGGTCGACACGCCGCGCATGGCGTTGAGCAGGGCGCAGCGGCGCAGGCCGATCATGCCGGTGGCCAGGGCGATCTTGCGGATGTCGAGATCGCTCCCGCCGCCGATGATGACCCGGCGGATTTCATTGTTCATTTCCAGGCATTCGATGATGGCGTAACGGCCCTTGTAGCCGTGGCTGCACAGGCTGCACCCGACCGGTTTCCACAGTTTCAGGGTATCGATCTCTTCGGGCAGGAAACCGATCTTGATCAGCTCGTCGGGCGGAGGGTATTCCTCTTTCGGCATCTCGATCTTGCAGCTCTTGCACAGCCGGCGGCCGAGTCGCTGGGCGAGGACCGCGTTGACCGTGCTCGCCACCATCAACGGATCGATGCCCATGTCGATGATGCGGGTGATGGTGCTCGGCGCGTCGTTGGTGTGCAGCGTGCTGAGCACCAAGTGGCCGGTGAGCGCGGCTTTCACTGCGATTTCGATGGTCTCCTGGTCACGGATCTCACCGATCATGATGGTGTCGGGATCTTGGCGGAGCAGCGCGCGCAGGGCCGCGGCGAAGGTCAATCCGGTCTTGGGATTGACGTGGCACTGGTTGATGCCCTCGATCTCGTATTCGACGGGATCCTCCACCGTATTCACATTTTCGGTGGGGGTCATCACCGTTTTCAAGCACGAATACAGCGTGGTCGATTTGCCCGAACCGGTCGGCCCGGTGACCAGCACCATGCCCTGGGGCGCGGCCAGCGAGCGCTGCAGGATGTCATAGACCTGGGGCTCGAAACCGATCTCCTTCATGTCCTTCAGGTTGCCCTTGGCGAGGATACGCATGCAAATCTTCTCGCCGTAGACCAGTGGCAGCGAGTTGACGCGGATGTCGCATTTCTTGCCTTCCATCTGCACCGCGATGCGTCCGTCCTGCGGCTTGCGGCGCTCGGCGATGTTCATCGTGTCGGTCATGATCTTGATACGGCTGCACAGCGCCCGTTCGAGCTTCTTGGGCAGGTCCATGACCTCGTGGAGGATGCCGTCCATGCGCAGACGGATCCGGGTGCGCTTCTCGTAGGGCTCAATGTGGATGTCGCTGGCGCCTTTCTTGATCGCCATCGAGATGATGTGCTTCACTGCCTTGACCGCAGGGGAATCCTCGCCGCCCGCGGACAGATCCGCATCGCTCTTGGCGTCCTTGTCCCCTTTTTTCTCATCATCTTTGTCGTCCTGCATGCCGTCTTCGAGCTGCAAGTCGTCGTCCTGGGGAATCTCGGCCATGACCGCGGCCATCGCCTGGTCCTGGGCGTGGAAGCACTTCTCGATCGCTTTGAGGATCGCCCGCTCGCACGACACGACCGGCTGGATCTGGCGGCCGAGCTGCAATTTCAGGTTGTCGAGCAGCACCACGTCATAGGGGTTGGCCATCGCCAGAGTCACGAACTCGCCGATCGCGGCGATTGGCAACACCAGCTCGCGCTTGCACATGTCCTCGGGGATGAACTCGTTTCCTTTGTTCATCGACTTCAGGGCGTCGATGTCGACCGTCAGTTTGTCGAGGTCAAGGCAGGGATGGCCGCTCTCCTCGCTGATCAGTCCGATCAGGGTCAGCTCATCGACGATGTTGTTCCCCGCCACCAGCGACGACAGCAGCTTCGATTCCTTCAGCGCCTGATCGTTCAAAGGCGCCAAGCCGGCATCGTCCATCAACGAATGCTTTTTCAGCAGGGCGACCAGCTTGCGATTGAATCCGACGAGGTTGGCCATGGCTGTGGGTACCGTTCAGAGTCCGTTGGCCTTGAGCACGTCGCCGATCTCGCTCATCCGGGTCAGGTAGACTTGCAGGCTGCACCCGGTCTGGGTCTCGATCTGCTTCAGGATGTCGTCGGAGATCAGTCCGGCGATGGCGATGACCAGCACGCTGCCGATCATGTCCACCGGCACGAACTGGAACCGCCGCATCATCGCCGGATCGAAAATTTCCAGCAGATCCTTTGGCGTCTTGTACTGGCTCGGGCGCAGGTACGGGATGCCGAACTGGGCGACCAGCACGGCCACGATCTTGTCCTCGGTGATCAGCTTGTTGGCGACCAGGCATTCGCCGAGCATCATCCCGGTCTGGTGTTGCAGGCGCAGCGCGTCCTGGACCTGCTGCTCGGTGAGCAGGCCCTGCTCGACCAGGATTTCTCCGAGCTTTTTGCGGGTGAGACGATTGAGGGAGACCATGGATTAAACGTCCGAGCGTCCGAGCGTCCGGACGTCCGAAGGCTTGGCTTCGACCAACAATCCCTGCATGCGCAGTGCGACCCGCGGACCCACGGACATTCGGTCGATCGGAAGCAGAAAAATCACACCGCCACCCCATCGCGCTGGGCGGTGCGCTTGAGGTCTTCGAGATCGCTGGACCGGCTGCAGGCGTCGTCCCAGCTGATCAGGTTGGCCTTGTAGCTTTCGAACAAAGACTGGTTCATGGTCCGCATCCCGGTCTTGGCGCCGGCCTGGATGTGGCTGTAGATCTGGTGGCATTTATCTTCGCGGATCAGGGATCGGATGGCGTTGTTGGGGACCATGATCTCGCAGGTCAGCACCCGGCCCCGGGCGTTGAGCTTGGGCAGCAGCTGCTGGCAGAAGACGCCTTCGAGGACGAACGACAGCTGGGTGCGGATCTGGTTCTGCTGGCCGCTGGGGAAGACGTCGATGATGCGGTTGATGGTCTGCACGCAGTTGCTGGTATGCAACGTGGCGAAGGTGAGATGCCCGGTCTCGGCCAGGGTCAGCCCGGCCTCGATGGTCTCCTTGTCGCGCATCTCGCCGATCAGCACCACGTCGGGATCCTGGCGCAGCACCCGGCGCAGGGCCTGATTAAAGCCCAAGGTATCGGTGCCGACCTCGCGCTGATTGACCAGGCAGCGCTTATTGCGGTGGACGAATTCGATCGGGTCTTCGATGGTGACGATGTGCTCCTGCCGGCTCTGATTGATGTAATCGATCATCGCCGCCAAGGTGGTGGACTTGCCCGAGCCGGTCGCCCCGGTCACCAGCACCAAGCCTTGACCCAGGTCGCACAGCTTGCGGCAGATCTGGATGGGGACGCCCAGGTTCTCGAACGGGAAAATCTCATAGGGGATGGTACGCATCACCGATCCCACGGCGCCGCGCTGGTAGAACACATTCACCCGGAACCGGCCGACTCCGGCCAGGCCGAAGCTCATATCGAGCTCAAGGTCCTGCTCGAACCGCGCGATCTGCTGGTTGTCGAGCACCGAATAGACCATGCGCTTGGTCAAATCCGGGCCGAGCACCTCGGTCTGGGGCAGCTCGACCAGATTGCCATCGACCCGCACCCGCGGGGCGCTGCCGGCGGAGATGTGCAGGTCCGATCCCCCACGCTCCACCATCGTGCGCAGCAGCTCCTCCATCGTCAGCATGGGAGATCCTCCGACGAGATGCTGCGTCCGGGGAGGCGTTGGCGCAAGCGCCTGCTGGGGCGGTGAGAACTACCAGCCGAGCAGGGCCGGTGCGCAGACGGCGACCTGGTTGTCCAGCTGGGGAATGGCGGCGAGGGGCTGCTCTTCGTACTTCGCCTTGATTTTTGCCTTGCTCGGCACCACCGACGTGAACTGGAAGGTCATGGACTTGGCCTTGCCGCCTTCCTTGGCCGGGACGATGGTCACGGAACCGCTCAAGGTCGCGGGGGTCTCATCGTTGCCATTGGTCAAGGCGCCGTTCCAGCGGATCGTCGCCTGAGCGCCGGTGACCGTGCAGCTGAACGATCCATCGCCACCCGGGGTGTACTTACCGCCGACCAAACCCAGATCGGACAGGCCGCCGCTGACCCGCAGGTCGGCATGGCTGAAGGAGATCCGCCCGGTGATCGGCTTGCCGTCCTTGACCGTGCTGACCGTGAATCCTTGGCCAGTGAAACGATCCCGGGTGGTGTCCTCGGCGGAGCACGCGGCGATCAGGGCGAGGACGATGAGCAGGCGGTGCATGGGGAATCCTGTGGCGCGATCTGCGCCGATGCCGATCAATGCTTCGGCTTGACGGGTTTGTCGCTGGTGAAGCTGATCGTCGCGGTCTTCTCGCCGGCCTTGGCTGGAACCACGGTGACGCTGCCGGAGATCGGGGACGATTCTTCCTTGCTTGGCGCCTTGCCCAGCTTGCCGCTCCACTTGATCGTCCCCGCCGCCAGGGTGACGGTGCAGGTGAAGCTGCCGCTTTCATCGGGGGTGTACGGGCCGCCGATCAGGCCGATGCTGGTGACGTTCCCGGTGATGCGCATTTCCTTGTTGGTGAAGGACATCCGCCCTTCGAGGGTCTGGCCATCCTTGACGAAATACAGGTTCGCCCCCTGACCGATGAATTTCTCACGGGGATCGGCGGCAAAACCGCCGGCGGCACCAACCAGGACCAGGCCGAGCAGCAGTGCGAAACGATGGACGGAGGCGGGGGCGGCGAGAGACATGGCAGGGACTCCATGATGATTATGCAGAACCGGAATGAGCAAAGCAACCTGCGCGAGGCAACTCGCTGCGCGACTGTTCCTCGGGTGAGGCAGCTCGCCCGGCGCTGACCAGGAGCGTCCCGGCCTCGGTTCAGCGCACCCGCACATCGCGGAGCAGGCGTTCGACCCGGGCTGGACCGCCGATGCGGTGGGCGGCCACTGCGGTTGCGACCGCCTGCACGTCCTCGGGATAGACCGCGTCCCGGCCGCTGAGCAGGGCCCAGGCCTGGGCGGCGCGCTGCCAGCCCAAGGTCGCCCGGGGCGACAAGCCGTTGGCAGTCTGCGCCGCCACCCCGCTGGCGGCAGCGCCGCGACTCGCCTCGATCAGATCGAGGAGGTATTCACGCACCGGTTCGCTGACGTGGACCAAGGCGGCGGCGGCCTGGGCGGCGACCAGGTCGCTGGCGGTGAGCACCGGCGACAGCGATTCCACCGCCGAACGCACTGCCGCCGAAGCCAGCAGGCGGCGCTCGTCATCGCGGCTCGGGAAGCCGAGTGACAGCACCATCAAGAAGCGATCGAGCTGGCTTTCCGGCAGCGGCCAGGTGCCAGCCTGCTCCCGGGGATTCTGAGTGGCGATGACGAAGAACGGCTCGGGCAGCTGATGGCGGACGCCTTCGCTGGTGACGGCACCTTCCTCCATCGCCTCCAGCAGGGCCGACTGGGTGCGCGGGCTGGTCCGGTTCAGCTCGTCGGCGAGCACGATCGAGGCGAACACCGGGCCGGGATGGAACCGGAAACCACCGCTGGCGCTGTCGTAGACGCTGCTGCCGAGGATGTCGCCGGGGAGCAGGTCGGCGACGCACTGGATCCGCCGCCAGCTCAAGCCGAGGGTCGCGGCCAGGGCCCGGGCCAGGGTGGTCTTGCCGACTCCGGGCACGTCTTCGATCAGCAGATGGCCCCGTGCGATCAGGCAGGCCAACGCCAGGCGCACCACCTGGGGCTTGCCCAGGACCACGGATTCGATCTGGGCCAGGGCCCGGGGGATCGGGGATCGGGGATCGGGGGACGCACTCACGACGTGCAGAGTCGAATCGGCGCCGAGGTCGGCAAGGCGAGCGCGAGGCTGACGCTATGAGCCCAGCGCCGATCAGCGCCGGCTCATCCGGATCCAGTAATGGCGGCCGTCGCGGCGGGCGACGAGCAGCTGGACCTCCTTGGCGGTGGCCAGCTGCCTGGCGCCGGCCAGGTCATCCAGGGAACCGAACTTGCGCTCACCGAGGACCCGGTCGCCGCGGACCAGACCGGCGCGGTCGGCGACCGATCCGGAATCGACCGCGACCACCACCAGGCCGGCCTGATCATCATCGGCCAGGCGCAGGCCGAAGGCCGGCCAGGCGACGCCCTGGCCGCGGGGCGCCTCGCCGGCGTCCGCGGCAGCGGCCGACAGGCGTTTTTCCAGTTCGGCCTGGGCGATCGGCGCCATGGTCAGGGTCAGGGCCTTGCCGTCGCGCCACAGGCCCAGGCGCACCGGTTGGCCGGGGCGGAAGGCGGCCAGGCGGGCGCGGAACTGATGTTGGCTGCGGATCTTCTGGTCATCGACCGACTGGATCAGGTCACCTTGCTTGGCGCCGGCCTCGGCGGCAGGTGAAAGCGGGATCACGCCGGCGATGCGCACGGTCTGGATCGCCGGCAGGCCGAGGCCGGCCGCCTGGTCGGCGGTGAGCTCCTCCATCTGGACGCCGATCATGCCGCGCTGCACGGCGCCGAACTGGACCAGATCCTCGGCCACCCGGCGGGCCAGCCGGCTGGGGATGGCGAAACCCAGGCCGACACTGCCGCCCGAGCGCGAGACAATATTGGAGTTCACCCCGATGATCTTGCCGTCGATGTTGACCAGCGGTCCGCCGCTGTTGCCGGGATTGATCGAGGCATCGGTCTGGATGAACGACTCGAAGCCGTGATTGGATTCATAGACGCCGGTGGAGCGGTCGGTGGCCGAGACATTGCCGACGGTGGCGCTGTAACCGACGCCGAAGGGATAGCCCAAGGCCACCACCCAGTCACCGACCTGGCTGCGATCACTGTCGCCCCATTCCACCGCCGGCAGGTTGGGGATGTCGAGGCGCAACACCGCCAGATCAGCCTGGGTGTCGCCGCCGACATAGGTCGCATCGACCTCGCGGTTGTCGGACAGCAGCACCCGCACCCGGTCGAAGCCCACCGCCTGGTTGGCGGCGTCGCGGATGAAAGTCTGGTCGCGGTCGACCTGGTAGACGACGTGGGCGTTGGTCAGCACGTAACTGGCCTTGGCGTCGCTGTGGAAGATGAAACCGGAGCCCTCGCCGACCTCGACCTCGCGGATTTCGACCTGGGTCCAGGTGCGCCGCGCCTGGCGCTCCTTGGTCCGCACCGCAACCACGCTTGGCGCGACCACTTCATGGACGAGATGGATCACCCGGCCGATCTGGATCAGCCCCTGGTTGATCGAACGCAATTCGGTCCGGGCTTGATCGACGGTCTGCTCCCCGGCAACGCCTGCCCCGACCAGGCACGCTCCGGCGAAAACCGCAGACAACAGGTAGGCGCAGGGACGGTACATGGCGGGAGTTCCTGGAGGATCATCTCCGGAGACGCCGGCCGGGCCAGGAGCTGACCGGTCCGCGCTGTTGGCGTCTGCCCCGCGGTCCATTCCTTTGTTGTCCTCCGCTTTGCGGGCCTCCGCTTTGCGGGCCTCCGCTTTGCGGGCATCAGCTCGGCAGGTCCCCGCTCTGCGTGGGAACCGTGACAGGGTTCGCGCAGGATGACCTTGCGCAGGTCCGGGGCGGCGAGGCCCTCATCGTCGGAATGGCTCGGCGTCGCGTCGCACCGGCGATGCGGGCATCGCCGGTGCGACACGCTCCTGGTTGTTGCGTGCGCGCTCCTATGTCGCTCCGCCGGCGCCGAGCAGATTGCGGGCGAGCTGGCCGCCGAGGGTCAGCATCTCCTCCAGGGCGCGGTCGAGATCGTCGCTCTGGGGGCTGTTCACAGGATGCTCACGGCCCGCTGCTGCTCGGCACCACAGCTGCGATCGCGGTGTTGGCTGCGCCGCCGATCACGTCCTTGCGCTCGCCATCGCCGCACCACACGGCCGCTGCCTGGTGGAGCACCGCCAGGCGTTTGGCACCGGCCGGATCGGGGAGGCGGACCCGATTGCCGCAAAAAGCCAGGACGGCGTCGAGCAGCGCTGGGTTCAGCCCGACCGCGGGCTGTTCGGGGCGCAAGGCCTGGCGGCTCCACCCGGCGGGTTCGGGCAATTGGGCGACCTGGCGGGCCTGGTCAGCGAGCCACCAGCTGACCACCAGGTGGGGCGGGGCGTCGCCGGCAAAGCGGAAAAACGCCGGCCCCGACGGATGATCGAGGATTTCTTCAGGACCGGCGGCGGCGGTGCCGTCGAGATCGATGAGCACGATCCGGCTGGTCCAGACCTTGCCGCCGCAGCGGCCGAGGTGCCAGGAACCGGCCGCGTCGAGCACGGTTTCGCGGTCGAGGCCGACCGGTTCGCCGTTGCGGTGGAGCATGCCCGAACCCGACACCGCCTGGCGGATCGCCGGCACGGTGATGCGGTCGAGGACCACGTCGAGCTTGCGCCGTTCCCCTTCCGCCAGATCGACCGTGCCGCGCCAGGCGCGCAGCGCTCCTGGGCCGCTGGCGGCGGCGCGTACGGCCAGCGCGACCTTGCCCGTGGCGGGCACCACGCCGCCGTCGGGCAGGGGTTTCCACGGACCGCTATCGAGGCGGATCTCCACCGCCGGCGCGTTGGCGGCGATGATCAGGGCCGAGCTCGGCGCCTCAGCTGCCGCAGCCGGCGACGCGTCGAGCAGTGACCAGGCCCCGGCTGCTCCGCCCAGCACGACGGCGATCACCGCGGCGATCACCGCGGGCAGGGCCCAGCGGCCGCCGCGGGTGGCACCGCCGCGCTCCAACAGATCTGCAAGGTCGTCCGCCGAGGGCCGGCGATCGGGCTGCTTGCTCAGGCAGCGCTCGACCAGCACCGCCAGATCCGACGGGATCGGGTTGCGGCTCGAACGGACCTGGGGCACCGGCTGTTCCAAATGGCCGCGCATCACGTCATAGGCCGAGCTGCCCGGATACGGCGGCTGGCCGGTGAGCAGATGGAAAAGCGTGCAGCCCAGGCCGTATACGTCGCTCTTCGGGCCGATGCGCTGGGGATCGCGGATGCCTTCCGGCGAGACGTAGAGCGGCGTGCCGACCACCATGCCGGTACCGGTCAGGCGGAGCAGTTCGGGATCGTCGAGCTGCTTGGCCAGACCGAGGTCGGTGATCTTGGGCGTGCCGTCCTTGCCGACCAGGATGTTGTCGGGCTTGATGTCGCGGTGGACGATGCCCTGGGCGTGGATCGCGGCCAGGCCGCGGGAGATGCCGATGCCCAGCGCCCGCACCGATTCAGGCGACAACCCGGCTGCGCCCTTGGCGACCTGATCATCGAGGATCGAGCCCAGGCTGTGGCCATCGACCAGCTCCATCACCAGATACGCGGCGCCGTGGATTTCCCCGGCATCCATCACCCGGGTGACGTTGGGATGCTTGATCTTGGCGGCGGCCCGGCCTTCGCGCAGGAACCGCTCCCGGGCGGTGCCGGTATTGCCGCCTTTGAGCAATTTCACAGCGACTTCTTGAGCGAAGCGGTCATGCCAGGCGCGATAGACCGTGCCCATCGCCCCGCTGCCGAGCTTTTCGGTCAGGCGCACCGATCCGAAAGTCTTGCCGATCAGCGGGTCGGGGCGTGGCGGCGCCACCGATTGGGGTTGCGGCGAGCGATAGGTTTTCGGCGGTGAGGCGGTCTGCACCGATCTGGCTTCGGACCCGGGCCTGGTCCCCCCTGATCCGCTGGTCGGGCGGACCTGGCCACCCGGATCGGGCGGTGTCGCTGCAGCCGGTCGCGCGTCGCTCACGTCTACAGCTTATGCCGGGCTCGAACGTCGGACAAGCAGGCTTCGCAGCGCTGTTTGCACCTCCTGAACCGCCAGGTAGCTGCCTGCAGCCGGCGCGAGCCCAGGAAACCGAGCGGAATCACAGCGCTTCCGGCAAGCGCCGGCCTGTTGGGCGCTCCGCGACTCCCCACGGAGCGCCGCACTCCGTGCGGCTGGGTTCCACGGAGCGCCGCACTCCGTGCGGCTGGGTTCCACGGAGCGCCGCACTCCGTGCGGCTGGGTTCCACGGAGCGCCGCACTCCGTGCGGCTGGGTTCCACGGAGCGCCGCACTCCGTGCGGCTGGCGAGTGATTGACGAACTGCTGCTGAATCGTCGTTGCCGGCCGTGCGATTGGTCCTCAGCCGCACGGAGTGCGGCGCTCCGAGTAGCGTGAATCCGGCGAGTGATTGACGAACTGCTGCTGAATCGGCGTTGGCAGCCGTGCGATTGGTCCTCAGCCGCACGGAGTGCGGCGCTCCGAGCTGTGCGAACGGAGATCGTTTGGAGTTTCCGGTTGCCTGACGATGTTCCTGGCATGCTGCCCTATTGCACGTCAGACCTGCCCGGGGCCGGTGGCGCCTGTCCGCCCCGATCCCGGCAATGCACCGAGCTGCTCACCGCCAACCCCGGGGGCGAGGCCGGTGAGAATGGCCATTGGTGGGTGCAGGTGCGCAAGGTCGGCCTCGGCACGACCCAGGCGCGGCAAGCGGTGGCCCGGGCCGCGCGCTGCTCGGAGGATCTGGTCGCCTGCGCCGGCCACCGCGATCGTCAGGCGGCGGTGGTCCAATGGCTGTCGGTGCCGGCCCGGGTCGTCGACCACCCGAACCAGCTCAAGCTCGCCGGGGCCCATGGGAAGTTGACCGTGGTCAATGTCCTCGGCTGCCCGCGGCCGGTGACCGCGTCGTCGGTGGACACCTTGCGCTGGTCCCTGCGCATCGAAGGCGCTCCTGGCACCGGCTATCTGCGGGCCAAGGCGGTGCTCGACCGTCTGCGCCGCTTGGGTTTGGCGAATTACATCGATCCGGTCCTGGTCACACCGGAACTGGTCCAGCACGGCCGCCAGGTGCTGGCCGGGCGGCGCGCCGCCGATCCGTCCCGGGCGCGCTGGGCGGTGCAGGCCTGGCTGTTCAATGCGGCCTGCGCCGAACGGGTGCATGATGGCCTGCTCGGTTCGGCCATCCCCGGCGATCTGGTCGCCGACGCTGCCCGTGAGCTGCACCTGGTCGCCGATCCCGGCTCCTGGCGTGGGCGGCTCGACAACCACGACGCCCATCCTACCGGCCCGTGGTTCGGCGGCGACATGCCGGCCCCCGCCGCCGCCGCCGCCGAGCGCGAGGAACGGCTGATCGATGCTTTCGGTGTCGCCCCGGCCGCATTGGCCAGCTTGCCCGGCGGCCACCGCCGGGCCTACCGCATCCAGCCCCGTCAGGTCCAGGTGCTGGTCGAAGGTAGCGCGATCCGCATTTCCTGCGACCTGCCCGCCGAGACCCACATCGCGGTGCTGCTGCGTGAAGTGCTGAAGGAGGCCGACCTCAGCGCTCCCCCGCCAGATGACGCTCCAGAAGAATGACCGCGCTGATCGCATCGACCCGGCCCGGCGGAGCCGGCCATTCGCCGCGCCGGCGCAGCCGATCCTCGGCCTCGCTGGTGGTGTAGCGCTCGTCCAACTCGTGCACCGGCAGCGCGCAGACCGCCTGCAATTCGACGAGGAAAGCGCGGACCCAGGCGACGTTCTCGCCGGCCGCGCCGTGGGCGTGCAGGGGCAGGCCGATGACGATGCCGCCAACGCCTTCCTTTTTCGCGAGGGCGGCGACCACCGCGGCGGCCTGGCGGTCGTCGCTGCGCGGAATGAACCCCAGGGGCTGGGCGGTGATGCCGAGGGAGTCGCTCACCGCCACGCCGATCCGGGCGCGGCCGTAGTCGAGGGCGAGCATCCGGGCCATGGCTCGACGATCGCGGGGCTCAGCCGGATCGGAACCGGTCGCTCCTTCGCTTCCGGGGGGACCGATGGCGGGATTTCCACCGGCCTGCGCTGCCGGATCGCCGCTGGATTTCGGGTTCGCCAGGCGGCACGATCGCCTGCCCATGTCACGATCCCTCGTCTTCCCCGGTCAAGGCGCCCAGTATGTCGGCATAGGGGTTTCCCTGGCCGAAAAGCACCCGGCTGCCCGCGACATCCTCGACCGCGCCGATCGCGCCCTCGGCTTCGCCTTGTCGGACATCATGGCCAACGGGCCGGAGGCCGACCTGACCCGCACCGATCGCAGCCAGCTTGCGATCCTGACCGCCTCGATGATGGCTTTCGCCGTCGTGAAGCAGCAGTTTTCGAACTTCGGGCGAACCCTGGCGTTCACCGCCACGGCGGGCCTGTCGCTGGGCGAATACACCGCCCTGGTGGTGGCCGAGGCGCTGTCGTTCGAGGACGCCCTGGGCCTGGTCAAGGTCCGCGGCGAAGCGATGCAGGCGGCAGCCGATGCCGTGGCCGGCGGCATGGTC
Source organism: Planctomycetota bacterium (assembly GCA_014193115.1). Taxonomy (GTDB): domain Bacteria; phylum Planctomycetota; class UBA11346; order UBA11346; family UBA11346; genus BJHQ01. The sequence continues at coordinate 128,869 of BJHQ01000001.1, forward strand.
GCCCTGGTCGGACCGGACGAGGCGACTGCCACCGCTTTGTGCGCGGCCGCCGCCGAGGGCGAGGTGCTGGTGGTGGCCAACCTGAACTGCCCCGGTCAGGTGGTGATCTCGGGGACCAAGTCCGCCTGCGCCCGGGCGGTGGCCAAGGCCAAGGAATTCAACTGCCGTCGCGCCATCCCGCTGAGCGTGGCCGGGGCCTTCCACAGCCCGCTGATGGCGCCAGCCGCCGAGCGCCTGGGCGCCGCCCTTGCCGGTGTCGCCTTTCGCGACCCCAAGGTCCCGGTGTACGCCAACGTCACCGCCGCGCCGGTGGTCAAGGCGGCCGATCTGCCCGGATTGCTGGCGCGCCAGCTGACCAGTCCGGTGCGCTGGGCCGATTCGGTGGTGCGGATGCAGGCCGACGGCGTCACTCAGATCTGGGAGCTCGGTCCCGGCAAGACCTTGAGCGGCATGGTCGAACGCACGGTCAAGGGACTGGCGGTGCGCAATCTCGATACCGCCGAGGACGCGCTCCGCTTCGCCGACGCCGTCACCGCTGGCTGAGACAGCGCCGGCCGCGTTCCTTGTTCAAACATCGAATCCACGTCACACTCTCTCATGCAACCGGGCGGCGACAGGCAACCGGGTGACACGACCCTGATGATGGCCCCCGCCGACCCGCGCTGGCGGGCGGTCGCGGTCACCGCCGTGCTGCTGGTCGTGGCCCACATCGCCGTGGTCGCGCTGCTCTCCGGCCACGAGCGTGCGTTGGCGGCACAGTCCTTGGCGGTGGTGCGCGATGTCCTGGGGGTCGTGACCCTGCTCTGGGCCTGGCGGCGGAGCGGTCGGATCAGGCGCCATGGCTGGCTTCTGCTCGCTTGTGGGCTGGGCTGGGCCGGGGTGGTCGATGGCGTGTTCCTGCTCGGCCTGTGGGCGGGGTGGAGCCGGCAGCAGCTGGCCGTGGGCGAATTCGCCTTCCTCGGCGTCTATCCGCTGCTGGTGACCGGCATCCTGTCCCTGGCCGCCCGTCCCCCCGGACCCAGGGAACGACGACGGATCTGGCTCGATCTCGCGATCCTCGCCTCGGCGGTGTTCCTGGTCGAATGGATGCTGGTCGCCGAACCGATCTTCGCCCAGCTGTCGACCGACCCGCTGATCGCTGGCGCCGGCCTGATCTTCCCGGTGATCGATATCGTCCTGCTGTGGACCGCCATGCGGCTGATCGCCAGCCGGCCGATCCACCTGCCCGCGCTGTGCCTGTTCCTGCTCGCCACCGCGGCAGTGGTCCAGGTGGTGGCGGATATCTGGCTGGCCTCGCAGATGACCATCGGCCGCTATGACCGCGGCGATCCGGCCTGGATCGCCGTCGGCATCGCCACGGCGCTGCTGACCGTGGCTGGAGCCCGCTCCGCCGCCCAGCCGATGCCCGACGCCCGCCTGCGCGGCAGCACCGATGGTCTGCTCTCGCCGCGCTCGCTGATGCTGGCTGGGACCGGCGCCTTGACCGCTTTGGTCATCACCGCGGTGCACCTGTGGGGCCAGATCCCGCCGGTCACCCCTGGCCTGGCCGCCCTGACCCTGCTGCTGGTCATGGTCCGGGTGGCGGTGGTGCTCAGCGACGCCTTCGGTCTGCAAGGCCAATTGCGGGCGGCGAAGATCGACTTGGAGCAGCGGGTGGCGGCGCGTACCGCCGAACTCGATCGGACCGTGACCGAATTGCGCACGGCGCTGGCCGCGGTCGAGGCAGCCCGCCTGGCCGAGGCCGCCACCCGGCGCGAGGCCGAAGCCCTCCGCGACACCGCCACCGCCATCGGCTCGACCCTCGACCTCGACCGGGTGCTCGAAGCCGTCCTCGATCACGCCGGCCGGGTCGTCGCCCACGATGCGGCCTCGTACATGAAGGTCCGCGACGGCATCGCCTCCTTCCCCCGCCACCGCGGCTATGCCGAACGCGGCGCCGGCGAATGGCTCGACCGGGCGCGGATCCCGGTCAGCGAGCTCGGCCCGCTGCTGACGGTCTACACCGAAGGCCGGAATGTCGTCGTCCCGGACGCGTTGGCGGTGGTTCATCCGCCGGAGTTCGCCTGGATGCGTTCATGGGTCGCGGTGCCGATGAAATCCCACGGCCGGGTCGAGGGCATCATGTGCGCTGTGCGGGCCGGCGGCGCGCCCTTCGTCGAGGCCGACGCCGTCCGCCTGGCCGCCTTCGCCGATCAGGCCGGCAATGCCATCGCCCACGCCCGGCTGTTCGCCGAGACCCACGACCGGGCCGCCCGGCTCGAGCTGGTCGCCGAGCTCGCGGCGTCGATCAGCCTCCAGCAGCAGGTTGGCGATCTGCTGCAATCCGCGGTCGAAGGCGCCTCCCGGCTGCTCCAGGTCGAGCAGACCGCCATCGCCCTGCTCGATCACGGTGGGGAACGGCTGACCGTGGTCGCCGATCGGCCTGGTCCCGGAGAGCATTCCGCCGCCGGCACGGTGCTCCATCTCCGCGACCATCCCGACCTGGCCGCGATCATCCGCCGCCGCCAGCGGATCATCGTGGCCGACCCGCGGGCCGATCAGCGCCTGTCGGGCCTCCACGCGGCCCACGGCGCCCGCGCCACCACCCGCAGCAGCGGCACCCGCAGCCATCCCCGGCTGCGCGCCCAGCTCGCCCAGCCACTGGCGGTGGGGAATGCCGTGTTCGGCCTGCTGGTGGCCGGCACCACCGATCCCGGGCGGACCTTCCCCGAGGGCGACCAGGCCCTGGCCGAAACCGTGGCGGCACTGGTGGCGGTTCGCCTTGACCAGGTCCGCCGGCTGGCCGCAGAACACGACGCCCGGCGCACCGCCGAGGCCGCGTCGTCTGCGAAAAGCGCCTTCCTGGCCAACACCAGCCACGAGCTGCGCACTCCGCTCAATGGCATCCTCGGCGCGCTCGACCTGGTCCTCGACGGCTTCTGCAAGGATGGCGCCGAGATCGAGGATCTGTTGCGCACCGCCCATCTGTCGGGGACCAGGCTGCTCGAAACCATCAATGGCCTGCTCGATCTGTCGAAGATCGAAGCCGGCCGCATGGACGTGCGACGGGAGCCGGTGGATCTGGCCGAGGCCGTGGCCGAGGTCAGCGCCCTGCTCGCCCCGCGGGCGCTGGCCAAAGGGCTGACCCTGGTGTCGGCTCCGCCTCCGCCGGCCCTGCCGATGGCCAGCGGCGATCCAGGGCTGATCCGCCAAATCCTGATCAACCTCATGGGCAACTCGGTGAAATTCACCGACGCTGGCACCGTGACCTTGCGCCTTGGCGTGGCCGGTGAGTGGCTGCGGATCGAGGTCATCGACACCGGACCAGGGATCAGCCGCCACGACCTGGACCGGCTGTTCACCCCTTTTGTCCAGGGCGATGCGGCCAACCAGCACCGCGAAGGTACCGGGCTGGGCCTGGCCCTGGCCCGGGCGATGGCTGAACGGATGGGCGGCAGCCTGCATCTGGCCAGCCAGGGTCCGGGATTGGGCGCAACGGCGACCCTGACCCTGCCGATCGCGGTTGCAGAGGCTGCCGGAACCGCCCCGGCGCCAGCCGGAACCAGCCTGCCGTCAGCGCCGTCCAAGCCCTGACGCGCCTGGTCCGCACCTCGCGGCGAGCGCCGGAGGTCCCCATGCGTCTGCCCCTGACCGCCCTGCTCTCGGCCTCCCTCATCGTCGCCGGCCTGACCGCCGCCGATGCCGATTACGGCCAGGGCGGCGGCAAACCGAGCACCCCGCCGATGCTCGGGGTCGAAATGAGCCCGGTGCCGACCAGCGTCCAGGATCGCCTCGGCATCGACGCCCACACCGGGGTGATGGTGCAGGAGGTCTTCGGCAACACCGCCGCCCAGGGCATGGGCATCCAGCGCGGCGACGTCATCACCCAGATCAACGGCCAGCCCATCACCAGCATGATGGATCTGCGCAACGAAGTCGGCAGCAGCGCCACCGGCGATCCGGTCAACGTGGTCGTGCGCCGTGGCGACCAGGAACTGCACCTGAGCGACAGCCTGAAGGAATGGCCGGCCCAGATCCCCAAGGAACCGATCGATTCCGCTGCGGAAAAGCGCTTCCGCGACTACCAGGCCCAGCGCGCCAAACGCCAGGTCGATCAGCTCGCCGAGACCAGCCAGCAGACCGCGGCGCTGGCCGAGCAGCTGGACCAGCTCAAGAACGCCACGCAACCAGAAGGCGAACTGCCCGGAGCGCAGGCCGCGGCCGGATCGCCGAGCGCCGCGCTTCAGTCCAGCGCCGGCGTCCGCCGAGCCTGGCGGTTGACCGCCACCGCCCAGGTGGCGAGGGTCGATCCGGTTGCTCCGGCGCCATCGGCCGACCTCCATCCGGTCGCAGGCGCCTGGCGCCTACGCCTGTCCAGCCGCTGAGCTGGTCCTTCGAGCAGGTCCATCGAACTGGCCATCCGAACTTCCCCCCACGGAATCCGCATGCGTTTTTCTGCCGTCTGCATCGTTCTGAGCGCCGCCCTGGCGATTGCCGGCGAACCGGCCGCCGCCCCGTCGGCCACCGCTCCGGCGGTATCGACCCAGGCTCCGCCGCAGTTCGGCATCCGGGCTGATGACAAGTCCGCCGCCGACGCGTTCGATGGCGCCGGCGTCTACGTCACCCTGGTGACCTCGGGCTCGACCGCGTCGATGATGGGGCTGCAAGCCGGCGATCGGCTGACCACGATCAACGGCCAGCCCTTGGCCAAGCTCGACGATCTCAAACGGTTCCTGTCCACCACCAAGCTCGGCGACACCCTGACCGTCGATCTGATGCGCAAGACCAGCGACGGCCGCACCGAACGGATCACCGCCCGCGGCACCCTCAGCCAGCCCAAGGCCCCTGGCGCCATCATCCAGGACTTGCAGGAGCAGCTCGCCAAGCTGCGCCGTGAGCTGGACGAGCTGAAAGCCAAACCCCGCCGCACCCTGGTCGAATTGCTCGGCGAGCTGGCCGACACCGCCAGAGAGCTGAAAGACGGCCTGCCCGACGCCGCCGGAAAGTTCCGCGAGCAGTTCCCCCAAGGCCGGTTCAAGATCACCTTCGAAATCGACATCGCCAGCGACGCGACGGCCTCTGACCCGATCAAGATCGAGCCCAAAATCGATCCGAAGACCGAGTCCAAAAACGAATCCAAGCCGAACAAGGAAAAGGATCCGGCCGCCGCGAAGGATCCCGCCGCGCCGCCGAAAGCCGAGCTGAACAAACCCTGAGTTCAGCGCCGCGCCCCGAAGTGCCGTCCCCCGGAGCGCCGCTCCACCGGAGCGCCGCACTCCGTACGGCCAGATCTCGGAGCGCCGCACTCCGTGCTGCCCAGACCACCAGAGACGCTCTCCCCATGGCCACGGCGAATCATCGGCAGCGACTCCGGAACCCCGCTAGGCCATCACCAAGCCGCGCACAATAAAGCCGCATCAAGCCTGGGAGCGCCGAGCACCAGCTCGGCTAGGCATGGAGCGCCAGCTCGGCTTGAATGCAGTCGTTCCGCGAACTTGCACTCACCAGCCGCACGGAGTGCGGCGCCCCGGGCTCGACCTGGGAGCGCCGAGCGCCAGCTCGGCTTGGGTGGAGCCGTTCCGCGAACGTGCGTTCACCAGCCGCACGGAGTGCGGCGCTCCGAGTCTGGCTGCACCAGCCTGCGGCGCTTCCGGCGGATCACTTCGCCGTGGTCGGATCCACCGCCCGCTCGACGCCGACCGGAGGCAGATCCTCGCGGGTGGCGCCGTCAGCGGTGGCGGCCAGGCGCAGCGACACCCGGAAATAGTGGATTTTGGCGCCATCCTTGGTGTCAGCGGTCATTGTCACGACGCCGCCCAAGCGATAATCGGCACCCTGGGTCGCCACCGCGATCTTGTCGCTGGCCGCCAGCCGGGCTGCGATCGCCGCGCCGAGGGCCGCGGTATCGACGTGATCGCCGCTGCGATCCTCGATGTCGCCGAGCACGATCTTGGCGGCGCGGCCGTTGCGGTCGCGGAACTGGCTGGTCCACGGCTGCGACAGGTAGGCATCCACCAGCTCCTGCGCGACCGCGGTGCTGTCCTTGGCCGACCAACTGCTCACCGGAGCCGGCGGCGGCGGTGGCGGCGGAGTGCGTCCGCATCCCGGCACCGCCAACGCACTGGCGAAGACAAGGGCGGCGGACAGCAGGACATGACGCATGGCGGACTCCGGCGGAGCGCGGTGCACAGCCGCGCCGCGGGCGGATGCTGCAAGGCCAACCGCGCCACGCCAGGGCCGGCAGAGGGTGCTTGATCCCGTTGCCCAGCCGCTGGCCTCTCGGCAAGTCCGCCAGCCGCGCCGCTGTTGCGGTCGTTGCATCCGCGGAACCCGGATCGCAGCCCGGCGTCCAACCAGCCCCATGGATCGAGATTCCCAACCCGGCCATCGTCAGGGTACCAGCATGCGGACGTGGCTGTTCCTGTGGTTGTTGGCGAGCGTCGCGATGTCCGCCGACCCGGTGGTGTCCTGGTCCGCTACAGCAAGCAGCGTCGCTGAGGGGAACAGCACCACGATCAGTTTAGCTCTTTCAGGAAGCTCCGCCGCTGCGATCACGCTGAACATCACCGCCAGCAGTACGTCGGCGACATTGGGCACGGATGCCAATCTCACGGTCAGTTCGCCTGCTGGCGCCACCATCAGCAGTTCGGGCGATGCCGTTACGCTGGTGCTTCCGGCGGGAGCGACTTCGGGAACGTTGACCCTGACCGCTGTACGTGATTCCACGGCCTCCGAGTCTGACGAGGACGTACTGCTGACGTTCGGCACCCCGGGGGTCGGAGCCGGTTACACGCTGGGGACACAGGTGGTCCACAAAGCGACGATCATCGATGTCGTCGATGCAACCTTGCTCCCTTTGCCTGGCAAAGGCAGTGCGACCGAGGACGCATCTCCTGCCCAGCTCCGATTGACGTTGAATCCATTGTCCGGTGAGGATCGGCTGGTCAATCTGACGTTTTCATCAGGAACGGCGACAGCCGTAGACTGGGCCGGTTTCGCGGAATTCACCCTGACCAGACTGACTGCCGGCGAGAATATCGATACATTCACTGGTTCCGCCACCCACGGCACGGCGACGGGGGCCATCCTGTACCAGAAGATCAACCATGGAATCGGCGTTCCCGCTACCCTTCGCCTCGTCATGGTGGCAAATCCGAATGAGGACACCAATATCAATATTAAGGCGGGACCAGCGGCAGAAAAAACGCTGACCTTCAAAACCAACGCCGATACTTCCCAGAACGATGTCGCCATTGTCGCGAATCATCCCAGCCAGACGATGGAGAATCTCCGTGCAAAGCTGGAAGCGTTGGCGATCGTTGACGAATTGAATGTGTCGATCAGCGCCATGGGCAAGGCCACCTCGTTGCCCATCGCGGCAGGTGCCGAGCCCGTCCAATTGATGATCGAAGCCGTTGACGACTCCATCATTGAATCGAACGAAGTTGGGACCTTCGCCTTGGCCAGCGGAACCGGTTATCTTCCGGTAACCGGCAGCAGTTCGGTGGTCGTGACCTTCGTCAGCGATGACGTGGCATTGCCGGTGGTCACCTTGGTGCCAGCCGCCGTTCCAGACGCCATCGCCACTGAAGGGGATGCATCAGATACCGCTACCTTTCTCTTGAAACGGGATTCGACTAGCGCCAACCAACTTAATGTCGCGCTCACTTTCACTGGGACAGCCGCTGACAGTATCGATTTCACCGCGAAAGCGGGCAGCGCTGATGTGACGATTGCCAGTGGATCGGCGACGGTTTCGATCCTCGCGAACCAGACCGATCTCGTCCTGACCATTACGGCAAGGACGGATGATCTCGACGAGGGCGATGAAACGGTGGTGGTGACCGTGGTTGCCAACAGTGCCTATACGTTGGGCAGTGCCAAAACCCAAACCACCACGATCAAAGATCTCGGGCCGACGATCACCATCGGACCAGCGTCGGCGAGTGTCACCGAAGGTAGCTCCGCGATCGTCACTTTGACGAGCAGCAGCACGCTGGTGGTCAGTAAGACGATAAACCTGACCCTCGGCGGAGTCGCACCGACGTCGCGATATGTCTTGAGTGGTGCCAGCGGCAGTGGAACAACCCGAACCATCGCATTTCCATCAGGAGCGAAGACGGTTGACCTAACGTTGACGCCGGATGATGACGCAGTGGTCGAAGATCCGATGTCCGTGACCCTGACCGTCGTTCCCGGAACCGGGTACACGGTTGGTACATCCAAGGTCGCCACGATCACCATAAACGACAACGAACCGACCATCACGTTGTCGCAGACAACAATCGAGATTCTTGAAGGAACCAGTGGCACCATCCAATTGAATCTATCGCCGGCACCAACGTCGTCCGCGCGAACAATTGCTGCCACCCTCAGCCCGTTGAATCAAATGACGGTGGCCGGCCCCGGCGTTTCTGGCACTGGCGCTCTCACGATCGCGGTTTCGGCGGGAGTATCCAGTGTTCCGTTGACGTTTTCGGCAACCGACGACACGACGACGGAGTCGGATCAAACGGTATCGCTGGTACTGGCCGCGGGATCTGGATACAAGCTTGGTTCGGCGTCGACAGCGGCGACCATTACCATTCCCGCTAATGATCCGGTGGTCAATTTGACCAAGACGAAAGATGCAACCGAAGGTAACGATGTCGGCTCGTTCCGGCTACAGATTGCACCCCTGGTGAAAACTCCGTTCGTGGTCGGGGTGGCGTTCCCAGGCCCTTCCCCGACGAATGGAGTGACCGCCCAGCCGCCCACCGCGACCTCCGGCGCGGATTGGATCGCATTGACCGGGGTGACCTTGAAACATGTCGATCTCAACCAAGGCATCACGATCACTGGCTCGGCGATCACCGGCTCGGCGACCACCAGTCACCACTTGGTGACGACTGCGACTGGCGCCGATCCGGTGTCGGGGATCGCACAGGCTGAACTGATCTGCCTCGTTAACCCAACTGCGGGCGAAACCGTTAAGATAAAAGATGCCGATAAAGATGCGATAACCGGCACAACGATTCACGAGGTCATTTTTACTTTCGTGTCGAGCTCAGCCTCGGCCCCTGCGACAAATGAAGTCGTTATCGTTGACAATCATCCCAAACAGACCATGGAGAATCTGCGGGCGAAGATCGCCGCGAGCGTCCTCCGGTTCGACGCCGCGCCATTGGCAGCCCTGCAAATCGCCCAGGGAATTCCCATCCCTGCCAACACCCTCGAATTGCTCATCGATGCCGAGGCCATCGACGATGTTATCGGCGAAACTGCAGAAACCGCCGGATTGCAGTTGGTCGCTGGATCGCAGTACACCTTGGTGGGAACGAACGTGGTGACCATGGGGATCACCGATAACGAACCTGTCGTCGGTCTGACGGTTTCGGCCACCGCGGCAGCAACCGGTGCAACCGAGGGCGAAAGCGCGCATGCGGCAGTGTTTGATCTGACGTTCACTCCAGTACCGCAGCAGGATACCGTGGTGACGCTCGCCTTTGGCAGCAGTAGCACTGCCGCCACAGTCAACACCGATTTTGCTTTGACCGGCAGGACGTCCGCTTCCGTCGTGAGCTTTAGCGCTAATTTTGCTTCGCTTCAGGTGCCCGCCGGCTCGGCAACGGCCGCCCTGACCGTGATGCCTGTGGACGATACCTTGAAGGAAGGGGACGAGATTCTGCAAGTATTCTTGGCGACACCACCAACCGGAGCTGGGTACACCCTCGGTTCATCGACCACGGCCGCCATCATCATCCATGACAACGAACCGACCTTCACGCTGGCACTGAAGAAAAACAATGCCGCCATTACCGGTCCCATCGACGAAGGCGACACCATTACCGCCATCATATCGGCCGCAGAGGCTCCTACCAAACCGCTCGTGCTTTCCATGGAATTCACCGGCGACGCAAGCAATCGAAATACCAATGTGTTCACTCTGCCCCAGGCGATTCTGGCTGCCGACCAAAACGGGCTCCGGAGTACCCTCACAGCATCTTCGACGGCTGCCGATTTGATAGCCTGGAATATCGACGTGGGCTCGACTTCGACCAAGGCGCGTCTTGATCTGGTAATGCTCCATCAGCCGAACGATGGCGATGTCGTCAACATTGATGATGGGGTCAGTGCGACGGTAGCTACGCGGACGTTTGTCAGCACCAAGACGTCCGCCCAGCAAATTCTGATCGGCAGTACGATCGATGCATCTCTGCAAAACCTGATTTCGAGTCTGAGTGATGTGCGATTGGTCCCGAGCGTGGTGCCCGGTTCCACAAACCCCAATGTGGCCTGGGGAACCAGCCTGCCCTTTCCAAGCGGCAAGACGACGACGGCTTTCACCCTGTATCTCGTCGACGATCTGATCACCAACGATCCCGATCCGCGCACCCTGACCGTCAGGATTGCCGATCGGGTCCCGGCGACGTACACACCCGGATTCCCATCCACGGCATCGGTTACGGTCAAGGATAATGAACCAACGTTGTCACTGTCGATGAGCTCGACCGCGTCGGTGACGGAAGGTGCGACTATTTCGGCGACCATCACCTGTGCTCCTGCACCGAAAAAGCCGTTTCTGGCACGCCTCGCTTTTACCGGCGTCGATCGCAATTCCGACATCGCCACGCTGCCGATGGCACTGCTGACCGCCGGTTCGTTCGACAGCCGTCCGTTGCTTCAGGTCATGTCTTCGGGAACGGATGCCATCGCCATCCATCGTCAGCAAACCGGCAGTGCGACTTCCGCCGAAATCGTGGCCTTGGTGGTTCTACGCCAGCCGACGGATAGGGAAACCTGGACGATCAACGATGGCATGGGCACCAATGCGGTGTTCCGATTCTATCAAACCGACCCCGGCACTGACGCTGATCAGATTCAGGTTCCGATCGGAACCACGATCGCTGCAACACTGACCTCTGTGATGAGTAAAATTCCGAGCACCCTATCGCTGACCCCTGGAGCGGTGCAGTGGACCAGCGATCTGCCCCTCGCCGCCAGTAGCACTTTCACGATCAAGGTCGTGGATGACCTGGAGGTCGAAAACACTGAAACACTCACGGTGGAAATCAAACCCGATCCGGCCTATCGCCTTGGGATCGTCGCCAGCGACAGCGTCGATATCCTCGATAATGAACCAACCGTTCAGATCACAGCCCTGAAGGCTCTGACCGCCGAAGGCTACGTCGTTAATCAAGCCTGGCATTTGGCCTTCCTTCCCAAACCGACCCAGGATATCGTGGTAGGACTGACTCTTTCCGGAAGCGCCACGCGAGCGGGCACTGGCCGCGACATCGCGCTGCTGTCCCAGATCGACCTTCAACAGAAAGACATCGGCGCAGCCGGAAATGTTCAGATCACCGTCGAGGGCGATCCGGAGCACACAATTTTGGTCCAGGGATTCAGCGGCGGAAGCAGCCTCACACCTGCAACCGGTCGGATCATCCTGGCCCGCAATCCGGCGGATACCGCTGTCATTTCTCTCGGCGATAAGCGTTTCGCATTCAAAAAAATAACCGGGACTGACGTGGTGGTAGTGCCCATATCCCCATCACCCGAAGATACTGCAATCGATCTCATGGCGAAGATCAATGCTCACCTGGCGACCATCATGACTGCAACCGGTCCGGGTATCGCCCCATCGTTGCCGATCCGCGCCTATACGCAGTCCATCGACCTGGCGATCACGGCGTTCACCGACACGGTTGATGAACCGAACGGAGAGACGGTGACCATCACCATCGCCTCCGGTACGAGCTACCGGGTCGCGAATGCTCCCGGCGACCACGCCACGGTGCGGATCTTTGATCCGTTGGCGACCTATGCCATCACCAGCGAACCCGCCAATCCGGTAGTCCGTGCCGGCGAAATCTGGTCGACCACCATCCGCGCCGAACCGATTGGCCCTGGTCCGCGAGCGACGGAAGCCGACGGGAAAATATTCACGGTTGGGAGTATCAACGTGGTCGATTGGATTGTATCCTACGATCCCGTGGTTGGTGCCAATGGAGTGATCACCATGGGACTGGAAGCCCGGCCGACGTCCGGAACCGTTGGTCACCACCCCATCAACGTGGAAGTGATACTGCTCGATTCCACTAGAGAAGTGATCTTCCAAACCATGCACCAGTATTTGATGTTGGTGGTGCCGCCGCCAACACCTGCACCAGCCGGGGAGGGCAAGGGATGATACGCCTGCAATGCATCTTGGCTGCGTTGGCTCTGGCTGGTGGTCTGCTTTCGTGCAAAGGCGGATCATCCGGCGATTTCCCGCATCCGGTTCCGCCTCCACCTCCACCGGTCGTGTCTCTTTGGAGCGTGAATCTGAGCACGGGGGAACCGACCGCATCCCCGCCAAGCCCAGTCGGAGCTGCACATGGCGGCTCGCAGTGCTATTTCCGGCGGGTGGCGCCGACCGCCACGGTGGTGTCCGGCGCCGATGCGATCACCGAAAATGGGACGGCGTCTTCATCAGCGGTGACACCGTTGGTGTCGCCGGCTCCCTTCACCATCGGAATGGTCGAGGTGACCCAAGGACAATGGTCGGCGTTGGTTGCCGGTTCGGGTCTGTCCGGCCCGTTGACCCCTTGGACGGGCGTTTCGATGCTTCCCTCAGGAACGTTGTTCAGCACCGCCACAGACCTCGACAAGCCCGCGTACAACCTTTCAGGCGACCAGATTCAAACCGTGCTGACCGCCTGGAATGGACGCAATACGGCGGCGCGTCTACGGCTGCCGACCAGCCAGGAGTGGGAGATCGCTTGCCGCAACGGTGCCACCAGCGGCGCGCGATTCGGCTGGGGCGAGACCACGAATGACACGGTGGTCGGCACGTTCGCCCGGGTCCGTCTGAAATCGATTGATGACGCTACGGCCAATGCCGGACCCGATGCGGTGGCTGGGCGGTTGGCCAATGACTTCGGCCTGCACGACCTGCACGGCAATGTCTGGGAATGGGTGAGCGATGGCGGCGGCACCGGAGCATCGCCCTGCCTGCGCGGTGGATCGTGGTTCGATCAGGTCGAGCGCGCCGCCACCGGCAACCGTTTGGACCTGCCCGCCAATGTTCCTTACGCCCTGGCCGGGTTCCGGCTGGTGCTGGAGATCAAGTAATGCCTGTGCGTTCCATACTTTTTCGTCCGGTGGGTTCGCTGCTGGCCTGCTTTGTCGGCTTGGCCGTCGGCGGCGAATCACCCAATCGTCTGCATGATGGCTGGCTGATCGACTATGACGCCCGAGTGGTGGTGGGTCTGGCGACGGCAGTGGACGGCGCGGATGTGCGCGGTCTGCCAGCGACTGCCGGAGCCTCGGCCGATCAGCGGCTGGACGCGAAATGGTTGGCCGGGCCGCATCTCGGACTGCGCGTGGATCGGATCGGCCTCAAGCTCGGCAAGTGGGGTTGGCTGGTCGGGGTCGAGGGTGCCTATGACCGGCATCTCGGCACCGTGGACAGCGTGCGCAGCACGGGTGCCGGCAACACCGGCCCGGCCTATGCCAGCGGCGGCCAGTTGCAGCTTGATGCTGCGTCGGTGGTGGTCCATGTCGGTCCGGTGCTGCGGGTGGACGACGATGATGATCTGCTGCGTGTTTTCCCGCGGCTGCTCCAGTTTGAGCTTACCGGGCATCTCGGCGGCGGCGGCGCCCGGGGCCGGATTGCTGGTGGTCCGTGGTCGTCGTGGGGATGGTATGGCACCTATGGCGCCGAACTCGCCGGGCATGTCCATCTGGGCGATGGCCTCACTGCCGGCCTGGCCGTGGGCTATTCCGAATCGACGGTGGATCTGCGCTTCGCCAACACCCGCAACGGTACCTGGAGCGCCAGCGGCCTGACCGCGACGTTGCAGATCGGGCAGCGGTTCTGATCCGACGCTGATTGCGCAAAGGACGGCGCAGCCGCTTGCCTCTCTGGCGTGGCGGCACCGTGTTTGTGCCGTTATTCTGCGGCAGATGTCAGCCGATCCTGCTGTCGTGGCCGCCGCCCTGGACCGTCACTGGCCGGATGCCTCGTGCGAGCTGTTCGCCCGGGATGCGTGGGAGCTGCTGGTCGCTGCGATCCTGTCGGCCCGGGCTACCGATACCCAGGTCAACAAGGTCATGGCGGTGCTCAACGAGCGCCTGGTCGGGCCAGCTGCGTACGCCGTGTTGGCGCCGCGAGAGCTGGTCAAACCGCTGCGTTCGCTGCCGCTCTATCCGCAGAAGGCGCGGGCCGTGGTCGAGGCGGCGCGGGCGGTGCTGCGCCGGCACAATGGCCAGGTACCGCGGCAGCGGGCGGCCTTGGCGACGCTGCCAGGCGTCGGCCCGAAGACAGCCGCGGTGGTGGTCGGCAATGCCTTTGCGGTGCCCGCCATCGCCGCCGACACCCACGTGATGCGACTCTCCCATCGCCTGGGCTGGGCAAACCGGGAACATCCCCGCGAGGCCGAAACGGCCTTGGTCGACCGCTTTCCGCCCGAGCGTTGGGTGAAGCTGTGCCATCAGCTGATCCGCTGCGGCCGCGAATTTTGCCGGCGACAAAACCCTCGGTGTGCGGGATGCCCGTTGGCTCTGACTTGTCCGAGGCAAGGGCTTCAGCGTGCGGGTAGTATTCCAACGTCGACCGTGCCGAGTTGATCATCCGACGTGGATCAGCCGACCGCACTCGCTATCGAGCTTCCCCGCTGCGCGGAGGCGAACTGGAGTTCGCCTCTCCCAGGGCTCGGCAGCCCGGATGGTTCCTGAGGATCAACGAAAAAGCCACCGATCGGAGCGAACTCCGACCGGTGGCTCAACCGGCTGAAAAAAATCAGGCGATGACGGCGAGAATGTCGGACTCTTCCATCACCACGTAATCTTCGCCGCCGACTTTGACTTCGGTGCCGGCATAGCTGCTGAACAGCACGCGGTCGCCGGATTGGACCTGCATCGCCTGGCGCTTGCCGTCTTCCAGCATTTTGCCATTACCGACGGCCAGGACCTTGCCTTCCTTGGGCTTCTCTTTTCCCTTCTCGGGGATGATGATGCCGCCCTTGGAGACGTCAGCAGCGGAGGAACGCTGCACGATGACGTGGCTGCCGATGGGTTTGAGGTTGGACTTGGCCATGGTGGGGAACTCCTGGTGGAGGTGGTGGACGATGGAGAATAGGGGGGACCGGGGAGGGCTGGAGCCCGCAGGCACGGGGGACAATGGCGTAGCCATCCCGTGCCGGAGGAGCGCAGCCCCCCGTGAAAAAAGTCACTTCTGGACGGTGAAATCCGCGTCTTTGATGTTGTCTTCGGGTTTGCCGGCGCTGGCGTTGCCGCCTTGTCCGGGTTGCGGCTGGCCGCCCGCGCCGGCGGCACCGGCCGCCTGCTGGGCCTTCATGCTGGCCTCGTGGATCCGCCGGCCCCAGTTCTGGGACAAGGTCTCCAGCTCGGTCACTGCGGATTCGATGGCGGTGCGGTCTTCGCCTTGCTTGGCGGTCTCGACCTTGGTCAAGGCGTCCTCGATCTCGCGCTCCTCATTGCCTTGGAACTGGTCGGGGTGCTGCTTTTTCAGGTCGCGGATCTGGTGGACCACTTGCTCGGCGCGGTTCCGGGCCTGGGCCAGGTCGGCCTTGGCCTGGTCGGCGGTCTCGTTGGCCTTGGCCTCATCGACCATCCGCTGGACATCAGCCTTGGACAGGCCGCTGCTGCCTTTGACCGAAACTTTGTGCTCCTTGCCGGTGGCCTTGTCCTTGGCTTTGACTTCCAGGATGCCGTTGGCGTCGATGCTGAAGGTGACCTCGACCTGCGGGAAGCCGCGGGGTGCCGGCGGGATGCCCGACAACGTGAACTGGTCGAGCAGGCGGTTGTCCCGGGCGAGTTTGCGCTCGCCCTGGAAGACTTTGATGTCGACCGCCGGCTGATTGTCAGCAGCGGTGCTGAACACGTTGGATTTGGTGGTTGGGATGGTCGTGTTGCGTTCGATCAGGACGGTCATGATCCCGCCCTCGGTCTCGATGCCCAGGGACAGCGGAGTGACGTCGAGCAGCAGCACGTCTTTCACTTCGCCGGTCAGCACCCCGCCCTGGACCGCCGCGCCGACCGCGACGACCTCATCAGGGTTGACATCCATTTTGGGCTTTTTGCCGAAGATCTCCTCGGCCACGCGCTGGGCGCAGGGCATGCGGGTCGAACCGCCGACCAAGATGACCTCGTCGACGTCCTTGGCCGACAGCTTGGCGTCGCGCAAGCAGGCCTCGCACGGCGTACGGCAGCGGTCGATCAGGCCCTTGGAGATGTTCTCGAAGGTCGCCCGGGTCAGGGTGGTGGTCAGATGCTTGGGCTGGCCGTCCTTGCCCATGGTGATGAACGGCAGGTTGATCTGGGCCGACACCGCCTGGGACAAGGTCTTCTTCGCGTTCTCAGCGGCTTCTTTCAGCCGTTGCAGGGCCATCTTGTCCTTACGCAGATCGTTGCCGCTATTGGCCTTGCTGAATTCGTCAGCCAGATGATTGATGATGCAGTCGTCGAAGTCGTCGCCGCCCAGATGGGTGTCGCCGTTGGTGGCGAGCACCTCGACCACTCCGTCGCCGACTTCGAGCACCGAGATGTCGAAGGTGCCGCCGCCGAGGTCGAAGATGGCGATCTTGCCGCTTTTTCCCTTGTCGAGGTGATAGGCCAGGGCCGCTGCGGTCGGTTCGTTGATGATCCGGCGCACGTTCAGGCCGGCGATGGTGCCTGCATCCTTGGTGGCCTGGCGCTGGGCGTCATTGAAGTACGCCGGGACGGTGATCACCGCCTCGGTCACGTCCTCGCCCAGATAAGTCTCAGCCGCCTTTTTCAGGTGCTGGAGGATCATCGCCGAGATTTCGGGCGGAGTGTACGACTTGCCGCGGATATCGACTTTGACCAGTTCGTTGGCGCCGCCGACCACCTTGTAGGGCACCAGTTTCTCTTCGGAGCCGACCTCAGCGTGGCGCCGGCCCATGAAGCGCTTGATCGAATAGACGGTGTTTTCGGGGTTGGTGATGGCCTGGTTGCGGGCCATCTGGCCGATCAGGCGGTCGCCACCGTCGACGAAGCCGACCACCGACGGAGTGGTGCGGCCGCCTTCCTGATTGGCGATGACCACTGGTTCGCCGCCTTCCATGACGGAGACGCAGGAGTTGGTGGTGCCGAGGTCGATGCCGATGATTTTGGCCATACGTGGTGCCTTTCAGGTGTGATGATTTGGAGCAGGTTGATCAGGAGAAGACGTGGTGGAGGACCGCATGGAAGCGTTCCATCGCAAAGGGCTTTGAGAGCATGGCGACGGCTCCGGAGGCCATCGCCCGATGCGCCAGAGCGTCGTCGGCCCGGGCCGACAGCAGCAGCACCGCACCAGCCGGCGGTGGCGGCGGCTGGGAACGGACCCAGTCGAGCAGCTGGAAGCCGGTCAGGTCAGGCATATCGACATCGCTGACCAGGAGGTCAACCCGCTGCCGGCGCATCGCCGCCATCGCGGCCTGGCCGCAGTCGGCGGAGGCCACGGCGCCGAAGGCGTCCAGCATCTCGCACAGTGATTCGCGCACCAGGCGATCGTCATCAGCGACCAGGATGCGGTGGGACATGGCGGGGCGATCCGACGTTAGGTGAGCACCGGGCATGCCAAAGCCGGATGGTAGCGAGAACCCTGCTGCATCCGCATCTTCCTGCAAATCAACGTCGATTCAGCAGGTCTTCTGACTGGTCGCCGCGCTGGCGGCCGGGTTGGTCAATTCGACCCGCTCGGCGCTCCCGGCCTCGTCCTTGCCAAGCCGGCGCTCCAAGCTGGGCACAACGCTCTAGTCGGCACGTCGCGCACAATCAAACCCAGCCGAGCTGGCGCTCAACGCTACCAGCCCAGTCCAGCCGAGCTGGCGCTCCCAGCGGCTGGCTGGCGCTCGGCGCTCCCAGCGGCTGGCTGGCTCGCCACTACGGCTGGCCGGTGCCCCAGAGCGGCTTGCCCCTCTCTCCAGTCCACCCACAACCCACCCATGCCGACACGCGCTCCTGGGTCCCTGCGCAGCCTGCTGCTTGGTTTGCTGGCGGTGGCCTTCAGCCCGATCTTCATGGTCGGCCTGAGCAGCGCGCTCGTCGCCATCGTCCTGCTGATCCGGGCGCGTTCCTTCGCCGTGGCTGATCCGGAACGCTACGTCTTCGGACCCACCGCCTGGCTGGCCACCGCCCTGACGGTGGTCGGCACCACCCTGTCGGTCTTGTTCACCTTGTTCTACATGGCGTTCTTCGCCTTCCTGCTGGCGCTGATCGCGGCGTTCACCGGCACCGGCGGGCACGGACCGCTGATCTGACAGGTAGACTTCCTGCCCTCGATTCCATCAGGGGCGACCTGCGGTCGCTCTGTTTTCCTGGAGAAATCGGGGGGCTCTGTCCAGGGGTCGTCACGCCACCCTTCAATCCCTTAGGTTGCCTTTTCAGCAGCCTGCTCACAATGGGCTCGAGTACGTATAACGTGAGCATATTGCAGCTGTGGAGGCTTTTGGCAGCTAGCCGAGCCAAGTGGGGGCGCAGCCGAGCCCCGTAGGGACGGCTGAGTCGAGTCGTGATATCAACCTCGCACGACGCGGTGCCGGCGGGCTGAAGCCCGCAAAAGGTTCAGCCGTCCCTACGGGACTTGTCCAGTCCGGTGAACCCTACCGGGGCTGAAGCCCCGGGCTGGTATCGCAGCGTCCCTACGGGACGCTCACCGGCAATGAGGTGTTACAAATAGGGGCCATTTTGGACGAAATGGACGTTGCGAAAAATGGCCGCCTTTCATAGGTATTTCGGGCGCACCAGGATTACGTCCAATATGGCTCCTGGTAGTATCTTGCGCAAGCCCTAACGAACGAAGCCATCTACCCTTAGGCGGCCGCCTCTGTCACGTCCGCAGTTCCACCGGATTCAGATAGGTATCGTCGCCTTCCTCCCAGGTGGCGCCCTGGGATTTCAAGGTGTCGATCCAGTCGTCCCAGGTCTTGAGGATTTCCCGCGGCGCGGTGCCTTTCTGCGGGCCGACGAAGCCGAGATCCTCAAGCCGTTCGACATAACTGGTGGCCTTGTTGTAGCCGATATTCAGCTTGCGGCGGAAGAAATCCGCGCCGGTGCGGTTGTAGCGGTACATCGCCTGGACTGCGG
Organism: Planctomycetota bacterium; assembly: GCA_014193115.1. Classification (GTDB taxonomy): domain Bacteria; phylum Planctomycetota; class UBA11346; order UBA11346; family UBA11346; genus BJHQ01. The sequence continues at coordinate 147,925 of BJHQ01000001.1, forward strand.
CGTGGAAATCCCGGTCTCCGAGCCATTCGCCGCCGGCCTCGCCGGGTTTCGCGCCGGAGCCGTCGCCTGATTGGGCGACCGCTCCGACGTCGACGACGGCGTCCTCGTACACCGGCCGGGCCTGGGCCTTGGCGTGGTCGACGATCGCGGCGATCTCTGAATCCTTCAGCATCAGGCCCTGGGCGCGCACCGGCAGGCTGGTGCCCGGCTGCAGGAACAGCATGTCGCCTTTGCCGAGCAGGTTCTCGGCGCCGCTGACATCGAGCACGACCCGTGAATTGTTCTTGTCGACCACCCGGAAGCAGATCCGGCTGGGCAGGTTGGATTTGATCAAGCCGGTGACCACGTCGGCGCTGGGCCGCTGGGTGGTCAGGATCACGTGGATGCCGCAGGCCCGGGATTTCGCGGCGAGTCTGACAATGGATTTTTCGACCTCTTTGTTGACCATCATCAGGTCGGCGTATTCGTCGACCAGGACCACGATATAGGGCATGAAGGCCGAATCGTGGCTGAGGTCCTCCAGCTTCATCTCCTTTTTCGCCAGGCGGAAGCGCAGCTCGGCATCGCCCAGGGCGTTGAACCCGGCGATGTCCCGGACCCCGGCGGCCTTCAGCGCCTCGTAGCGCTCATCCATGGTGGTGCAGGCCCATTCCAGGGCGGCGTGGGCCTTGGTCATGTCGGTGATCGGCGGCGCCAGCAGGTGCGGGATGTCCTCGTATCCGGCCAGCTCGACCATCTTCGGATCGACCATGATGAATTTGACTTCGTCAGGCCTGCGGAAGAGCAGCAACGAGCAGATCATCGCGTTCATGCACACCGACTTGCCCATGCCGGTGGAGCCGGCGACGAGCAGGTGGGGCATCTTCGCCAGATCGGCGATCAGCGGCCGGCCGACGGCGTCGCGGCCAAGCACCAGGGGCAGCATCTGCTTCGACGGATCCACCGCCTCGACCAGCTCGCGCATGCTGACCATCGCCTTGACCTTGTTCGGCACCTCGATGCCGATGGTGGTCTTGTTGGGCAGCGGGGCGACGATGCGGATGCCCTCGGTGCCCAATTTCATCTGCAAATCCTTTTCGAATCCTTCGACCTTGTTGACCCGCAGCGACTGGTCGAGCAGGCGGATTTCGTACTGGGTCACCACTGGACCGCGGGTCGCCGCGACCACCTGGACCCCGATGTCGAAATGGCCGAAGACCTCTTCGATTGCCCGGGCGGTGGTGTTCTTTTCTGCTTCGTGCTGGGCCTCCTGACGGACCGGCGCGGCATCGAGCAGGTCGTGGCTGGGCAGCACGTACGGAAAGGGGCCAGGGTGCGCTGGCGGCGCCGGGCTGGGGCGGGGCGACGGCGGCTGAGGTGCCTGCGCCGTGGGACTGGCCACAGGCTGTGGGCTCGGCGCAGGCGGATCGGCGTGCGGCTGGTTGTGCTGGGCGTCGCTGATCTGGGGTAGCGGCTGCTCCGCCGCCGGTACGGGCGTGGTCGGCGCTGCTTCCGTGCTGGCTGGTATGGCCTCGTCAGGCGCCGGATGACTGCCGGTCGGCGGCAGCTCCTTGCGCTCCAGGGCTTCGCGGTGGGCGCGGATGCGCTCCACCAGCGATGCGGCATCGGCCGGAATATCCGGATCGGACAGGCGCCGCGAGAGCTCTTCCACCGAGGTCACCTTGCGCTTGCCGCTGCCGGTTCCCGGTTGCGGCGGCACATAGGCCTCGTTGACCAGCCGTTCGGATTCCGGATCGGTCTCTACCGCCGGCTCCCACCACGAGCGCAGGGCCGAACCAAGCCGGCGGAACCACCGGCCGACACCTAGGCGCATCAGCCAGATCGCGAGGAGCAGGACCAGGGTAAGCAGGACAGCCGCTCCCGGGACGCCGAGGGCCTGGGACAGCAGGCCGGCGCGCTCGTCGCGGCCAGTCAGCAGCCGTCCGACTGCTCCTCCCAGGCCGCCGAGTTCGGTCTGGCTCCAGCGCAACAGCAGCGGATTGGTCGCCCCGACCGGCAACAGATGGATCAGCCCGGCGACCGCGGGCAGCAGCAGGATCGCGCCAGTCACCCGCCGGGCGGGATCCGACAGATCGTACCGCCGCCATAAGGCCTGGGCCCAGCCCGCCATCACCACCGGAACCAGCAGGGCGGCCAGTCCCCAGGACAGGATCAGGGCATGACCCAGGGCCGCTCCGACCACGCCCATCAGATTGCCCGCTGCCGGCCGAGCTCCGTAGATCTGGTCGCTCGAATAGTCGAGCAGCGACAGCAGGACGAAACCGGCAGCCAGCAGCAGCAGCACGGCCCACACGATCCGCAAGGCGGCGTTCATCGTTCGCGACCCTAGCAGGCCGTGGGAAAACGGCAGCCGGGGGCGCGGGCTGAAGCCTTCCGTGCTGCTTGTGAATTCCAGCGGCGTGAAAGACCAGGCCAAACGACAACACGAACCCAACGACAGCACAAGCCAAACCAAGCCGAGCAGGCGCTCGTCACTACGCGACAACCCGGAGCGCCGCACTCCGTGCGGCTGGTGAACTCCAGCGATGTGAAGTGCCCAGCCCAATCAAGCCGAGCAGGCGCTCGGCGCTCCCAGGCCACCCGGAGCGCCGCACTCTGTGCGGCTGGTGAGCTCCAGCGGCGTGAAGTGCCCAGCCCAATCAAGCCGAGCAGGCGCTCGTCACTACGCGACAACCCGGAGCGCCGCACTCCGTGCGGCTCATGAGCTCCAGTGGCGTGAAAAGCCCAACCAATTCAAGCCGAGCAGCCGCTCGGCGCCGCCAAGAATTCGGCGCTTGGGCTCAATACGACAGCTGGTGCTGCAAGCGCACGATGTCGGCGTCGGCCGGGCCGGATTCGGCCTTCCATTTCGTGTACGACAGCTGGATTTTATGGTGGTGCCGGTCGAGGTAGCAGTTCACGCCGACATCACCTTGCCAACCGCTCTGGCCGTGATCGGCGGTGCCGAACGGCTGGGATTCGTGGGAATTCGCGGAATCGATATCGATCCGGGACAGGCGGCCGGCGAGCTCCCAGGTCGCATCGCCCTGGACCACGGCATATCCCGCCTGGACCAGGTAGACCGCGGTGTCGATCACCCGATCGCTGCTGGCGATGGTCACCCCCGGATCGCCGCTGGTGCGGGTCTGCTGCCAGCGGGCTTCGGCGATGGCCGACAGGCCGTCCCAGTGGAGGTTGGCTTCGACGCCCCAGCACCAGGTGTCGATGCCGGCGTTGATGGCGGCTCCGCCATACGCGACCCGGTCATCATCGTTGAAACCGCAATCGATGCCGATGCCCAGCCCCCGGCCGCTGGCGCCGGCGAAGCTCTCGTTCCACGGGCCCAGTTCCCAACCCGGTGGCGACCATTCGATCCGGGCGGTGTAGCACAGGCCTTCGCCGTCCCGGCCATTCCCGGCCGAATCCCCGGCATTGGCCGGAGCGCCGGTGGCCGCGGGATAGCCGGGGAAACCGCTATTGCTGTTCTGCTGGACGTCGAACCCGGCGGTCAGGCCCGGTCCGCTGGTCAGCCAGCCCAGGCCGAAGCTCCGCGGCCACAAGGGCAGCAACGTGGGCCGGTCGCCGGGCAGCAGCTGCGCCGACTGGGGGCCGAAACTCGCTCGATTGTAAAAGGGATAATCGAGCCCGCCGTGGATCCGGTGCTCGAATTCGCCGTCGCGCATGACCCAGGCCACGCTGGCGATCAGCGGGCTGATGGTGCGTCCGGCACCCAGGCCGCCGCGCTCGCTGTTGTCCGCCGCCAGGATCAGGGTGAAGCGCAGGTGCTCGCCCATGGCCGCAGCTGCCGACAGCCGAAGCCGGCGGAAGTAGCCATCGACATCGTCGGGCTGCGACGCCGTACCATCATTGGTATCGTAAGCCCCGCCGGTCGGACTGGTGGCCCGGGCGACCTCCAGCCGGGTCTGGGCATGGAGGCCGAACTGGATGGCCAGGCTGTCGCCGGCAGGCAGCAGGGAGGCGACGGAGCAGAGGAGCGCACAACGCATGCCGAACGATACGGCGCGACAGGCGTGGTGTTGGCACTGCGAACCCGGAGGACCACTGAATAGCGATCCTTGGTTCGCCGTCTCGGCCTCTGATCATTTCAGCCGGTGCAGTTCGAACAATTCCGCACCCATCTCCTTGACGCTTTCGTTGCGTACCCGGGGCGGGGCGAAGCTGACGGCGCGGGCGTTGGTCAGCGAGTTGGGATCCATCGCATCGATGAGTCCACCTTGCTTGGCTTCATAGGACCGGGCGGCGTCGTAGGCGATCAGGGCGTAGCGCCAGGACAGAGCCGAGAAGCAGCTGACCACGATCTCGGATTGCTCCTTCCGCGGTTTCCCAGGGATTTCATAACGCTTCAGGGCTGCATGGATGAAGGCGTGGATGTTCTCGACCTCGCCCTCCAGGTTGGGATTGTCGCGCTGGGACAGCGTGCGGTTTTCCAGGGTGATCGTTGTCGGATTGCCGCCCATGCGCAGTTCTGCGGTGGGGATGATGCCTTGGCCGACGGCCACGTTGTGATCGTACCAGATCTGGTACTCGCGTTCGGTGTGCATCATCGGCAGCCCGGCCGGGGTGATGACCACCTGGATCGTCTGCGGCGGTTCGACCACCTGGGTGGGCTTGGCTGGCGGCGAGTTGCCCTTGTTGGTCGGCAGGATGCTAGAGATCGATTTCTCTTCGCTGGTGAACTTGGTGGTGAGCATGAAGAACAGCAGCAGGAGCATGATGCAGTCGATCATCGGGACGAGATCGATGCGGCCCTTTTCGATGGCGTGATCTGAGTCGCTGGACATGGCTGGGCTTTCTGTGCGGGGTTACCTGTCGCCAGGTTTGCGGGTGGTGAACTCCAGGTTCACGAACGGTTTCTGCGGGACCTTGGGCTGCATCGACGCCCCGCTTTGGTCAGGCCGAGGGTTGACCGAATCGACCAGCAGCATCTGGATGTCCTGGACGACGCGGTACTCGGTATCGGCATCGGCGCGGACCTCGACGATCACAGAGGGCAGCTGCAAAACTCCGCCCCCGGGAGCCTTGGCGCCATTGGGATCGTCGAACGTGCGCGAACGGTCATAGACCAGGTCGAGCTTGTCACGCAGCTTCTGATAGCCGACGAAGTCCTGTTCGTTCTGGCCCGACGAGATCCACGGCTGGTCCGAGTTCCAGGCGATGGCATTGCGCGGAATGTTGCCGGCGGCGGTGCTGCCGAAGACGTTGACCACCACCCGGATCCAATTCGCACCGAGTGGTGGTGGCACCTGTCCACTCCGGGTCGGCGGTACAGTGATCTGTTCATGGCGCTGTTCGACGCTGATCCGGCCGACCAGCATGAAGAACAACAGGATCAGAAACACGCAGTCGATCAGGGGCACCAGGTCCAGGTGCCCATCGTCGGTGCTGGCGAGCAAGTGCCGTGGTCGGCGCATGGGCGTCTCCGGGAAGCGGTTCCCGGAAGAACGCGGCCGACGAGCCAAGGTTCACGGCACCAGGAATCAAACGGGCGGGGACAACTTGGCGATCGCCATCATTCAGCAAATGAAAAACGCCAGGGAGATCCCTGGCGTTTTCACATTCGAAAGTGGCCGCTACATCAACCAGTGATCGGCGCTGGGGACCACCTCTGGTGAGGATCGCCGCAGACGGCAGGAATTACTTCAGCCGGTGCAGTTCGAACAATTCCGCGCCCATCTCCTTGACGCTGTAATTGCGCACCCGGGGCGGGGCGAAGCTGACGGCGCGGGCGTTGGTCAGGGAGTTGGGATCCTTCGCATCGAAGATCGCGCCTTGCTTGACTTCGTAGGACCGGGCGGCGTCGTAGGCGATCAGGGCGTAGCGCCAGGACAGGGCCGAGAAGCAGCTGACCACGATCTCGGATTGCTCTTTCCGCGGTTTCCCAGGAATTTCATAACGCTTCAGGGCTTCATGGATGAAGGCGTGGATGTTCTCGACCTCGCCCGCCAGGTTGGGATTGTCGCGCTGGGACAGCTTGCGGTTTTCCAGTTTGATCGTTGCCGGATTGCCGCCCATGCGCAGCTCGGCGGCCGGGATGATGCCTTGTCCGACGCCCACGTTCTGGTCGTACCAGGTCTGGTACTCGCGTTCGGTGTTCATCATCGGCAGCCCGGCCGGAGTGATCACGATCTGGACCATCTGCGGCGGTTCGACCACCTTGTCGGGTTTGGCCGGCGAGGTGCCCTTGTTGGTCGGCAGGATGCTGGAGATCGACTTTTCTTCGCTGGTGAACTTGGTGGTCAGCATGAAGAACAGCAGCAGCAGCATGATGCAGTCGATCATCGGGACGAGATCGATCCGGCCCTTTTCGATGGTGTCATCTGAGTCGCTGGACATGGCTGGGCTTTCTGGGCGGGGTTACTTCTCGCCCGGTTTCCGGGTGGTGAACTCCAGGTTCACGAACGGTTTCTGCGGGACCTTGGGCTGCATCGACGCCCCGCTCTGGTCAGGCCGCGGGTTGACCGAATCGACCAGCAGCATCTGGATTTCCTGGACGACGCGGTATTCGGTGTCCGCGTCGGCGCGGACCTCGACGATGACATAGGGCAGCTGCAAAATACCGCCGCCGGGCACCTTGGTGCCGTTGGGATCGTCGAATTTGCGCGAACTGTCATAGACCAGGTCGAGCTTGTCGCGCAGCTTTTGATAGCCGACGAAGGCCTGCTCATCCCGGCCCGACGAAACCCACGGCTTGTCCGCGTTCCAGGCGATGGAATTGCGTGGGATCTTGCCGGCGGCGGTGCTGCCGAAGACATTGATCACCACCCGGGTCCAATCCTTGTTCTCGATCATCTTCAGCGCCGTCTTGGTCGGCGGCACGGTGATCTGCTCATTGCGCTGATCGTAGCTGATCCGGCCAACCAGCATGAAGAACAGCAGGATCAGGAACACGCAGTCGATCAGCGGAACCAGATCCAGGTGTCCGTCATCGGCCTCGGGCTTGAATCGTCGACTGCGGGACATGGTCAGCTCCGAGAGGGCGACAACAGGTGAACGCGGGTGGCGGGCGAGGGTTCAATCCCGTTCCCGGGGGTCACTTCGCGGGGCGGAAGTAGTCGAGGATCTCGGCGGTGACCACGGCGCTGTCCATCGAGGCCTGGTTGACCCGTTGGCGCAGGAAGAAGAAGAAGATCAGGGCGCCGATGGCGACGATCAGGCCGGTCGCGGTGCAGACCAGGGCTTCACCGATGCTGCGCGACAGGGCGGTGGGATCGGCGCCGCCGGCGGCTCCGGCCATCGCCATGAACGATCCGATGATACCGGTCACGGTACCGAGCAGGCCGAGCAAGGTGCCGGTGCTGGCGAACAGCGACAGCCAGTTCACCTTGGCCATGTAGCGGTAGTTCTCAGCGGCGCCGACCTGCTCGGCGGTCTCGCGCATCGCGTCATAGCCGAAATCCTTCTTGTCGAGCATGGCGGCGAGGATGGTGCCGAGCATCGACGGGTCGCCGGTCACCGCGTTGCGGGCGTTCTCGACCGCCTCGTCAGTGGCGCCTTCGGCGAAGATGTTGTGCATCTCGTCGGCGAGGCCGTCGGGCACCATGTTGGTGCGGGTGATGGTGAAGGTGAACTGCAGCGCCAGCGAGTAGCTGATCAGCGACAGGATGATCAGGATCAGCTCGACGATGCCGCCGTGCATGATCATGGTCAGCAGGCTGCCGGACTCCGCTTGGGCTCCGGGCTCCGCGGCCAGCAGCGCGCCGGTGCCGGCGATCAGCAGGGCCAGCACGGCAAGGTTGGAGGCACGGACGGGGAGGCGCATGGGAGGCTCCGGGACGCAGTCGGTCGAAGGGCGAGGCATAGAGCATGGGGATGGGGGTTGGCAGCAGCAAGGCGAGGATGGCCTGTGTGCCGTCGGCGACTCGGACCTGTGTGGCACATGGAACATTCATGGTGGGATTTTCGCCTGCGGGAGAGGAATCAGGGCTTGCCTCCGGCCCGGGGCGTCCCACACCTGCGCCCTTCCCATGACTGCCACGGAGAATCTGCGATGACCCTGCGTTCCTGGGCGCTGCTGCTGTCCGGGCTTGGCGTTGCGCTGGTCCTGGGCAACTGGGCGTGGGTGGCGAAGTGCATGTCTTCCGGCGCCGGCGGCAGCCGTCCTCAGCACATCACCATCTGGACCAACAGCGGCTCGCCTGAACTCGATAAGCGCCGTGCCCAGGATTTCATGGACCGCCATCCGGACATCTTCGTCGATTTCAACTCGACCAACTCCGGCAATTTCGGCAGTGTCATCAATGTCAGCTTTTTGTCTGGAAATCCGCCTGATGTGCTCGACCTGCGGACCAACGAGCTGCGCGACTACGTGGTGAAGGGGTTGCTGCGGCCGATCGACGATCTGCTCGCCGAACAGCTCGCCACCGATCCCCAGTGGCTGGCCAAGCTGCCCGGCGGAGAACTGGCGCCGTATCGGTTCCGGGCCAATCCCGATGATTTCTATCTGGTCCATCGCAAGGAGTATCCGGTGCAGGCAGCGCGCCTGCTCAACATGGATGGCAAGCTGCTCGGATTCGTCAGCGCAGGCGGCACCCCGGCGCTGACCTGGAACCGCCGCTTGTTCCGCGAGGCCGACACCTGGTGGCGGCGCGAGCACACCGAACCTTCCGGACTGGTGGACGACGCCGGCCAGCCCAAGGCTCCGACCACCTGGAGCGGCCTGCTGCGCTGCGCCGAGATCGTCTCGGCCTATGGGGCGACCTTCCCCGATCCCGCCCAGCGGCCCTACGGCATCGTCGTCCAAGGCCAGAAACCATCGGATTTCATGCGGGGTGTGGTGGCCCTGTCGGCGATGGCGGGTACCAGTGGCTTCGATTTCAAGACCGGCCAGTTCGCCTACGGCGCGACCCACCTGGCGACGACCCGGCTGTTCATGCTGCTCGAAGCCCGTGGGCTGGTCCTGCCCGGCACCGCTTCTCGCCAGTTCGAGGAGCCCCGCACCCTGCTCGCCCAGGGCCGGGCGGCGATGTTGATCGATGGCGCCCATGCCGGCATGAAAGGCGCCCAGTCGGCTCCGTTCTTCAAGCAGGACATCGGCGTCGCGATCTTGCCGGCGCCGGATCCCGAGGCCGCCAAGCTGCTCGGCGCCACCCTGGTGCCGAGTGTGCCGCCGCGGGAATTCGGCGGCTTCGTGCCATGCATCACCGCCGGCAGCCGGCACCCCGCCGCCGCCTGGCAGTGGATGACCAAGCGCCCATCCGCCGAGGAATTCGCCGAGGACATGGCCAGGTCCTATTCCTACACCTTCGATCCTGAGATCGCCAAGGTCATCTATTACAGCACAGATCCCAAATGGGTGGCCTATCGCGCCGAGCGCATGGTGCCGTTCCAGCAGGAAGTCTATGAGATCGCCCAGGTCGCCCGGCCCTGGCCGCAGCCGCCGCAATACGGCGCGGTTGCAGCGGAAGCCTACGACAAGGTGCTGTACAATGCCTTCAATCTGGTCCAGAACGCCAGGCCCGAAGCGAAGACCGCGCAGATCGACAGCTCCCTGGCCGCAGCGGAAAAACAGCTGGCCGATTTCACCGCCGAAGCCAACGCGTCGCTGGCCAGGCGGGTGGCCGATGGTGACGAGAATCCCAAGGTCTGGACCTTGCCTGATTTCGATCCGGCGGTGCCGGAGAAAGCCTTCGTCGCCCAGCGCAGCGCCCTGGCCATGGCCGACGCCGAGCGCAGCCGGCTGCTGGCCGAACTGCCCGAGGACAAGCGCGGCATCGTGTTCGGCTTCCGCCCGCCGTGGTGGGGCTGGCCGGTGGTGCTGATCGGCGGACTGATCGCTGTGACCGTCGCGGCTTTTCTCGCCCAACGGGCCGCCGCCGGGAGGCTGCATGTCACGCTGGCCGATATGAGGAAATCCTGGTTCGCCTACGTGTTCGTGCTGCCGGCGATGGTGTCGCTGTTCGCCTTCATCCTGTATCCGTCGCTGTTCCAGTTCTGGCTGGCGGTGCATCGCGGCGACGGCATCGACGTATCGGCCATGCCCTTCGTCGGCTTCGACCAGTTCATCCGGATCTGGTCGGCGCCGGGATTCCTGTCCGAGATCATCCCGCGCACCCTGCTCTATATGGTGATCGTGGCGGTCGGGGCCGTGTTCATCGCCTTGCTGCTCGCGCTGCTGCTCAATCTGCCGCTGCGCAGCAACAAGGTCTACCGGACGATGTTCTTCGTCCCGATGGTGACCAGCGTGGCGGCGGTCAACGTGATCATCATCTGCCTGCTCGGCGGCAAGGATTCGATCCTGAATCAGGCGCTGATCGGGATCGGCCTGATCTCGGCGTCCGGGGCGGTCGATCTGCTCAACACCGCATCGGTCGCTATTTTCACAGTGATGGGGGTCGCGATCTGGTATGCCCTGCCCCACAACACCATCATCTGCCTGGCCGGCCTCCAGTCGATCGATCCGGCTCTGTACGAGGCCGCCAAACTGGACGGAGCCGGCGCCTGGCGGCGGTTCCGCGACGTGACCATCCCGCAGATCCGTCCGATCATGACCATCGTGCTGTTCAACGCCCTGGTCGGAGCGGCGATGGCCTTCACCACCGTCTACACCCTGACCCGGGGCAACAACGGCACCGAGGTGGTCTCGACCTACATCTTCCGCATGGGCATCGACAAGAGCCTGGGCAATGTCCCGGATGTCGGCTATGCCTCGGCCCTCGGCATCGTGTACGCTCTGCTGCTGCTGATCCTGACCTTCGGCAATGTCTGGTATCTGGCTCGGCGCTGGCGCATCAGCCTGCAGGAAGCGGAGGGCGCCAAATGACCTCGTTCTGGAATCGCATCGGCTGGCGGCTGACCGCCCACCTGCTGCTGCTCACGCTCGGCCTGGCCAACATCTATCCATTCATGTGGATGGCGAGCACCAGCCTGAAGACCGACAGCGAAGCCAAAATCCACAAGACCGAACTGCTGCCGGTGCTCAAGTACCAGCTGAGCGATGGCCTGACCGCGATCCCGGCAGCCGACCCCGCCGATCCGTTCAGCGAGCGCACCAGCAAGCTGCTCGCCGACCTCAAGAGCGAAAACGATCGGGCGAGGTCGATCAGCCGGACCTTCGTCCCGGCCCGGGTGAGCAGCGACGAGTACGCCCGCCGGTTCAACCTGGTCACGGAAAGCGCCGGTAGCGCCGGCAAGATCGTGCGCGGCCTCGACTTGAAGACGGCGACGGCCGAACTCGACCGGCTGGTCGCCCGCGGCCAGCTCCAGACCGCCCGGTTCCAGACCGAGAATTACACCTTCGTCCTTCGGGACCTGCGTTTCGCCATGCATACCGCGGTCAGCCTGATCGTGACGGCGGCGGTGGTGGCCATCGCCCTGCTCTTGTCATCGATGCTCGGCTATGCCCTGGCTCGCTTGAAATTTCCCGGAAAAATGCTGGTGCTGTCCTTGCTCATCGTGGGCACGGTGGCGCCAAAGGATGCCGGCTACATCCCGGTGTTCATGATGTTCCAGTCCCTCGGGGCCTTCGACAGCCTGTGGGGCATGGTGCTGTGGATGTCAGGCGTCTCGATCGGCAATACCTTCCTGATGGCCGGTTATTTCCTGACCTTGCCCAAGGAAGTCGAAGAGGCCGCGTCGGTCGATGGCGCCGGCCCGTTCCGGACCTTCTTCGACATCGCCTTGCCCATGGCCAGGCCGATCGTCATGACCGTCGGCCTGTTCAGCTTCCTCGGCGCCTGGAACGATTTTCTCGTCCCCTTCCTCTGCACCCTGAGCCGCCCCGAGATGCAACCCTTGGCGGTGGCGGTGGTCGGTTTCCGCGACCAGAACCCGGAACTGTGGCACCTGACCTCGGCGGCCGCGGCGATCATGGTTTTACCGGTGATCGCCATCTTCATCGTCATGCAACGCACCATCGTGAACTCCATCGCCGTGGGAGCGGTGAAGGGGTGAGTCGGGTGTCCTGGGCGGCAAAGCCGCCCAGGACAGAACGCCCCTGCGGGGCGTTCGACCCGACTCACCGGCGCGCGGGGCAGGGCCCCCGCACGCCGTGGACGGCGCCAGCCCGAAAGGCGCAGCCTTTCGGGCGAGTAGCCCCGGCCTGTCCCTGGTTGCAAGAACGACCCGACTCACCGGCGCGCGGGGCAGGGCCTGCGTACGGGGCAGGGGCCCCGGCGCGCGCCGGGGACGGCGCCAGCGCGAAAGGCGCAGCCTTTCGAGCCCCGGCCTGCCCGTGACTGCAAGCACGACTTTCCGGGTCGGCGCGAGGCCAGAGCCCTCAGCGCATCGCGTCAGCGAAACCCGCGGCATCCAGCCACACCGCATCTGGCGGTGGCGTCAGCACCAGCCGGCTTGGATCGATGGCCGGAACGCTTTCGAAGCGCACCAGCCGGGCGCCCAGTTCGTCGCCGTCCTTGGCCTGCATGGAGAATTGCTCGGACCGGAACAACCCGGCGAATTCCTTGTCGGCACCATAGGTCAGCGTGCGGTCCGCCCAGATTTTCGTCGCGACGAGGCCTCGTGCCAGGCGGAGCGTGGCCAGCTGTCCGTCCTGTTGCTGGATCAGGCCGCCAGCGCTGTCCGCCGTCACCGGCACGCCATGGCGGAGCGGGCCGTGACGCAGTTCGGCCACCAACCGATGGAGCTCCTCCAGCAGGTCCGGGGCCGGTCCACGATACCAGCCGCCGGTGCGCTCGGCCTTGGCGATCACGGTTCCATCGGCCGCGATCACTGCGGTCAGCACCGCGACATCGATTTTACGCACCGCCACCCGCACCCGGCCGTCAGCAGCGGCCCACACGTGGATGGTGATCGACAGCGGATCGACTCCGGGCTGGACCACCCGGGCCGCGAGTTGGGCGGTGAGATCGCCGGCTAAACCATAATGGCGAAGCAGGGCATCGGCCTGGCGCTGGGCCGCCGGATCATCCCAGCCGGTCCGGCGCGGCGAACAGGCCGACCCGGAGAAGGCAGCCAAGGCCAGCACCAGCACCAGCGCGTCGCGCAATCGCAATCAGCCTTCCGGCGCCACCAGTGCGGCGACCAGATCGTAACCGTCGATCCCGGTGACCTTCACCTGGGCCCAGTCGCCGACGCGCAGGCCATCGGCCTCGACCCGGGTGACCGCATCGACCTCGTGGGCCTGGCCTGCATGGCGGCACAGGAAACGGTCGAAGCTCTGCTGGGAATCCACCAAGACTTGCATGTCCTGGCCGATCCAGCGCTTCAGCCGTTCGCGATGCAGTTTCGCCTGGCGGGTCATGAAGGTCTTGTGCCGGCGCTTGATCACCGCCGGCGGAATCTTGTCAGGCATCTTCGCGGCGGTGGTGCCGTCTTCGTCGCTGTACGGGAAGCAGCCGACCGAATCGAACTGCTGCTCGGCGGAAAACGCGAGCAATTCCTGGAAATCCTCATCGCGTTCGCCAGGAAAGCCGACGATGAACGTGGTGCGCAGCACGACCTCGGGCATCGCCGCCCGGATCCGGTCGAGGCGCTCGGTGATCTGCCGGCGGGTGGTGCGCCGGCCCATCACCGCCAGGGTGCGGTCGCTGCCGTGCTGGATCGGCATATCGACGTATTTGACCACGTTCGGGGTCTCGGCCATGGCCGCGATCAGCTCGTCGCTGAAATCGTTGGGATAGCAATAATGCAGGCGGATCCACGATTCCGGGGCCGCCGCCGCTACCGCCCGGACCAGTTCGGGCAGGCGCCGCCGGCCATCGCTGTCCTGGCCATAATAGTCGAGATGCTGGGAAATCAGGTTGATTTCGCGCACCCCGCGTTTGCCCAGGGTACGCGCCTGCTCGACCAGCTGGTCGAACGGACGCGACTTGTGCTTGCCGCGGAATTGCGGTATCGCGCAGAAATTACAGGTGTTATCGCAGCCTTCGGCGATCTTCAGATAGGCGAAATGGGGCGGGGTGAGCTGGCTGCGCTGATCGTGGCGCAGGCGGTGGGCCGGGCCGTCGGGGAAATGCTTGCGCACCACCGCCGCGAACCGGTCGTAATCCTTGAAGGTCACCCACTGGTCGACCTCGGGCATGCCGGACTGGAGCTCGGCCAGATAGCGCTCGGTCAAGCATCCGGCGACGAACAGCTTGGCTCCGGGGCGGCGGCCTTCGGCGGCCTTCAAGATATGGTCGATGGATTCCTGCTTGGCGTCCTCGATGAACGCGCAGGTATTGATCAGAACCAGATCGGCGGACTCCAGCTGGTCGGTCAGGGCGAACCCGGTGGTGCGCAGGGTCGTGACCAGATCTTCGGAATCGGCCAGGTTCTTGGAACAGCCAAGGCTGATCAGGGCGGCGTGCCGGTCGGACATCTGGCCTGGATCAGACGGCAAAGACCGACCGGATCCAGCAGCACCGTGCGGCCGGCCTCGGCGCAGTCCGCGCACCGCCGACCGGTGAGCGGCATTCTGATCAACGCGTGATCCTTGACGCACCTTCGGCTCAGTCGTCTAGTGACACCCTTGGAGGTCCCGTGACCAAGCAACCGGACCCGGGCCTGACGATCCGCATGGCCACACCCGACGATGCCGGGACCCTGGCCGAGATGGTCGCCGCCTTCGCCGCCTATGAACGCCTGCCCCACCAGTCGACCGCCGAGACCCTGCGCCGCGAACTCGCAGCCCCCGACCGGGTGATCGAGGCCGCCCTCGCCTTCATCGGCGACACCGCCGTCGGTTTCGCCGTGTTCTTCCATTCGTTTTCGACCTTTGCCGGCCGGCGCGGCCTGTACCTCGAAGACATCTATGTGCGCGAAACCTACCGCAATCGCGGCATCGCCACCGCCCTGCTCCGCCACGTCGCCAGATTGGCAGTGGAGCGCGACCTCGGGCGGGTGGAGTTCACCGTCCTGCTGTGGAACACCGTGGCGATCGAATTTTTCGAGACCCTCGGCGCCACCCCGAACAGCGCTTGGACCACCTACCGCCTGACCGGCGAATGGCTGCGCAAGCTGGCCAGTGAAGGAGAAGCTGGTCGGACCGACAGGATTTGAACCTGCGACCTTCTGCGCCCAAGGCAGACGCTCTAGCCAAGCTGAGCTACGGTCCGATCGATGCGGGGCCGGATCATCTGGAAATCCAGGCTGCGGCAAGCCGCAGCCGTCGCTCGGCTCGCCTCCCCGCCTGGGGAGTCGAGGTCCGGCTTCGCCGTCCTGCCCTCGCTCTCCAGGCTGCGGCAAGCCGCAGCCGTGGCTCGGCTCGCCTCCCCGCCTGGGGAGTCGAGGTCCGGCTTCGCCGTCCTGCCCTCGCTCTCCAGGCTGCGGCAAGCCGCAGCCGTCGCTCGGCTCGCCTCCCCGCCTGGGGAGTCGAGGTCCGGCTACGCCGTCCTGCCCTCGCTCTCCAGGCTGCGGCAAGCCGCAGCCGTCGCTCGGCTCGCCTCCCCGCCTGGGGAGTCGAGGTCCGGCTTCGCCGTCCTGCCCTCGCTCCCCTTCTGCGCCCAAGGCAGACGCTCTAGCCAAGCTGAGCTACGGTCCGATCGATGCGGGGCCGGATCATCCGGAAATCCAGGCTGCGGCAAGCCGCAGCCGTCGCTCGGCTCGCCTCCCCGCCTGGGGAGTCGAGGTCCGGCTTTGCCGTCCTGCCCTCGCTCCCCTTCTGCGCCTAAGGCAGACGCTCTAGCCAAGCTGAGCTACGGTCCGATCAATGCGGGGCCACATCATCTGGAAATCCAGGCTGCGGCAAGCCGCAGCCGTCGCTCGGCTCGCCTCCCCGCCACGGGACGACGTCTTGAACAATTTTCAGGAGATCCTTGACCAAGCCACTCAGGATACTGAGCAAGCGGAGCATCTCCCCGGTGTATTCCTTTGATCTGGCCGCCGGTGATCACCGGTGGCACGGCACCGCCATCCAGATTCACTGCACCTGACCTGGAGAGCCACCATAGACAGCGCCGCCCGGTTCTATGCCCACCTTGCCACTGCGGTGCGGTCCGGGCTGCCCATCGCCCAGGCGGTGGCGCTGTCCGCGGACGCGGCCGGCGGCTGGCACGGCCGGCATGGCCCGGCGTGGTCCCATCGCTTGCAGCGTGGCGACCGTCTGGCCGATTGCCTGGTTGGAGAATGGCCGCTGGCGGTAGCGATGATCCGCGCCGGCGAACACAGCGGGCGGTTGCCCGAGCTGTGCCAGCATCTCGCGGAAACAGCGAAGAAATTCATCGAATTGCGCGATCGTGCGCTCGGCCAGGCGGCCTATCCAGCACTGGTCATCACCTGCGCCTTGGCAGTCCCCGGTGTTCCCGGGCTGGTCACCGGCAATGGCAGTATCTGGGCGGTGTTCGGCCCGCCGCTCTTGTTCTGGGGGCTGCTCGCCACCGTGGTCGGCGTGGTCTGGTTCCTGCCGGCAGTGCGGGAACGGCTGGAGCGCATCGCGTTGGCCTCGCCGCTGTCCTGGTTGCTGTGGCCGTGGGAGATTTCCATCGCGTCCCGGATCATCTCCGCCGGCTATGCTGCCGGCCTGCTCGCGCCGGATTGCCTCGATCTGGCGGCCGACGCGGCGCTGTTGCCGCAGATCCGCGAACGCTCGCATCTCGCTGCCCAGGCCCTGCGCCAGAACCGGCTGGACGATCTTCCCGCCGCCCTGCGCGACATCGGTTGGCCGACCGTGTGGCTCAATCAGGCCGCCTCCGGAGAGATCGCTGGCCGGGGTGAGGCGACCTTGAACCGGATCGCCGACGATGCCCATGCCGCTTTCGCCTTCCGCCTCGACTGGCTGGTGCGGATCCTGTGCGGGGCGTTCTACGGTCTCGCCGTGCTGGCCACCGCCATCACCGTGATCTCGATGTACGCCGGCATGATCCAGCAAACGATGAAGCTGATCCCGTCGGAGTGAGGTCCTTGCGTGAAATCCTCATCGACACAGGGGATATCATCTTGTGACGCTGTGACACCCGTCGCTCCGGATCACGGTTCGGCGACGAACTCGGCCAGATCGCCGGTTTTCGGAGTGATCGGCGGGTCGCTCCACGTGGCCGGGTCTGGCCGGCAGCCGGCGAAGCCGCCGCTCAGACGGGTGATTTCCACGGTGACCAGCGCCTTGCCGTCGCGCACGATCCGCCAGCGCTGACCGAACGCGAGATCGCCGCGTTTTTCCGCGTCGAGCATCACGGCGTCGACCTTGCCATCCGGGGCGGTGCCGACGATCGCCACCCGGGTCGGCGGCAGGCTTGGCGCAACGGTTGGCGGCGCTTGGGCCGCAGGAGCCAGCGGTGCGAAGTATGCTGCGGTGGCCGTCGCTGGAGACGTGGCGGCCGCTTGAGCTGGCGCCGAGGTGGTTCCGGCAGATGGCTTGGGCGCCTCTGGCGGATCGCTCGGAGCTCCGTCCAGGATCGCCGCTGCGCGGGCGCCGGCGCGGGATGCTGTCACCGGATCGATCGGTCGGGCAGGGGCAGCCGTGGCAGCCGAAACAGCCGGCGGCCTGGCGGCAGCGTCAGCCAGGGCAACCAGGGCGGCCAGTCTCTGGGGTGCGTCAAGGTTTTGCGGAACCAGTAGGATGCCGTCCGCGAGCAGATCGGCGATCCGGGCGTGTCCCGCGGCGCGCAGCTGCGCTTCCCGCTCCCGGGCCAGGGCGTGGGCGGGTGTGTCCGCGCCGGGCGCGCCGGTCATGGCGAGCGCGACCACCAAAGCCGGCAGGGCCCGTGACCTGATCACGCGGGCTTCCTGAGATGGGCCAGGCAGTCGCTGATGATTCGGTCCAGGTCGTACTTTGGAGCCCAGCCGGTCAGCCGGCGCAACCGGTTGGTGTCCGGCACCCGGCGGCGCATGTCCTCGAACCCGCCGCCGGGAAACGCTTCGGAATAGGGGATCGGGCGGATCGAGGCGGCCGGATTCCCGGCCAAACGCATCACCCGGGCCGCCAGGTCGGCGATGGTGACCTCTTCAGGGTGGCCGACGTTCACCACCTGGCCGAGGGCTGCCGGGGTGTCAAACAGGGCGAGGATCGCAGTGCAGGCGTCGGCGACATGCAGAAAGCAGCGGGCCTGGCCGCCATCCCCGTGGACCTCCAGGGGCCGTCCCTCCAGGGCGGCGGCGCAGAACCGCGGCAGCACCATGCCGTAGGCGCCGGTCTGGCGTGGGCCGGTGACATTGAAGAACCGGCCGATCACTACCGGCAGGCCACGCTCGCGGTGTTGAGCCAAAGCAAGGAATTCATCGAGCAATTTGCTGCACGCATAACTCCAGCGATGGATCGAGCTCGGCCCCATGACGCAGTCGTCGTCCTCGGCGAACGGCACCTGGGTGGCCTTCCCATAGACTTCGCTGGTCGAGGCGAGGAAGACCGGCAGGTCGCCATGGAGGGCGGCGGCGCGCAGGACGGTCTCGGTCCCGCGGACATTGGTGACGATCGAGGCCACCTGGCGTTCGAGGATCCGGCGGACCCCGACCGCTGCGGCCAGATGCACGATCCGGTCGACGCCGCGGCAGGCCTCTTCCACGGCCAGCTCGTCGCACACCGAGCCGTGGATCACGGTCAGCCGCGGATGGCCGGCATGAGGCTGGAGACGGCTGAAATCGCCGGTCGACCCATCATCGATCACCACCGCCGAGTCGCCCCGGGCGAGGAGGCCATCGACCAGATGGCTGCCGATGAAACCGGCGCCGCCGGTGACGAGGTACCGCATCAGCATCACCTTAGGTCCGGCTGGTGGTGGCGGAAGCGTTGAACTGGGGGTGCAACCAAGGTGACCACCGCAACCTGTAGCGACAGCACTGGATCCAGGGAACTATTCGCTGGTCTGCTCGGTGCCGATCACCTGCGCCAGCACCTCGCGCAGCGCCGCCCGCCGGACCGGACGGGCGATCACCGGGCGGTTTCCGGTGGTGTGGGCGGCCATCTCGCCGCGGGTGGCGAGCACGACCAGGGTGGGTTGGCCTGGTGACAGGCGCACCGGATCTACCAGGGCGGCGACCAGCGAGCATTCCGTGAGCACAGCGGCGAAGCCATGGCCGATGGACAGGATGCCGATGGCCTGGTCCGCGCCGGTCGCGGCGATGCCCATCGCGCCAAGTTCGGCCAGCAGATCGCAGATCATCTCCCGTTCGTGGGGACGGGGATCCACCACCAGGAGCCTGGCGCCAGCCAGAGCCGGATCCTTGCGCCGGGTGCCGTGGACCGGCAGGAGGCGGAGCAGGCAGGTCATGGTCGTGCCGCGTCCGACCTGGCTTTCGGCCATCACCGTTCCTGACATCAGCTCGGCCAGCCTCCGGGTGATGGCCAGGCCGAGACCGGTGCCGCCATGGCGCCGGGTGGTGCTGCTGTCGGCCTGGGTGAACGGCTGGAAGAGCTGGGGCAAGGTTTCCGCCGGGATGCCGATGCCGGTGTCCTCGACCGTGATCACCAGCTCGCCGGTCTGGACCGAGCTGTTGGTCGCCCGGCGCGAGTCGCGGGCCGGCAGGGTGGGCTTCGGCCCGCTCCACGTCAGCCGCACCACGACCGAACCGGACGTCGTGAACTTCACGGCATTTCCAACCAGGTTCACCAGGATCTGGCGGATCCGACCGGCATCGCCAAGCAGCCTGACCGGCACCGCACGGTCGATCCGCGAGGCGAGCTCCAGGCCCTTGCCATGGGCGGCCTCGCCCAGGGTCGCGAGGGCGTCCTCGACCACGGTGAACGGATCGAACTCGTCGACCTCCAGCACCAGCTTGCCTGCGGCGATGCGGGAGAAGTCCAGGACATCGTTGACGATGCCGAGGAGATGCTGGCCGCAGGTCCGGACCGTGGTGGCGATCTCGCGCTGGTGGGCCAGCAACGGTTCATCGAGCAGGATGTCGGCCATGCCCAGGATGCCGTGCAGCGGGGTGCGGATCTCGTGGGACATCATTGCCAGGAAGGCGCTCTTGGCGGCGTCCGCAGTCTCAGCTGATTCCTTGGCAGCGCGCAGCCGTTCGATCAGCTGCCGGCGGTCGGTGATGTCGCGGATCGTGCCCACGAATCCAGCGAAGCTGCCGTCGCCGGCGGTGCGCGGCACCCCATGGTCGAAGACCCAGCGCCAAGCGCCGTCGCCGCGCTGCAGGCGGTATTCGAGTTTGAACGCGGTGCGGGCGGCGAATGCCTCGTTGACCGTCTGCCGGTAGCCGGCCAGGTCGTCGGGATGGACCCCGGTCTCGATCCCGGCGGCTCGGTGCCCGTCCAGGGTCCCGCCTGAAAACGTCAGCAGCTGCAAGTTGAGGTATTCGATCTGGCCGTTGGTGTCGGTCAGCCAGATCATGACCGGCGCCGCATCGGCCAGCCGACGGAACCGCTCCTCGCTCTCGCGCACCGCTGATTCAGCCACCTTGCGGGCGGTGACATCGGTCTGGATCACCAGGAAATGGCTGATCCGGCCATGCTCATCGGCCAAGGGCGACAAGGCGAGGGCCGACCACTGATGGGCGCCGTCGCGGCCAACCAGCTCCAGATCGCCGCGGAACTGGCTTCCAGCATTGATCGCCTCGACCAGGGTTTCGCGGACCACCGGGTTGCCGGTGGCGAGCAATTCACGCAGATCCCGGCCCAGCGCGGCGTCGGCTCCGATGCCGGTGATGGCGGTGAACGCGGGATTGACGAAGGTGACCGGCAGACGGCCGTTGCCGATCCGTTCCGCCAGGATGACGCCGACGCTGGTCTTGGCGACCGCCGCGGCCAGCAGTTCGAGCTGACCCCGGGTCCGGCCGAGCTCGCCTTCGGTCCGCCGGCGCACCGTGATCTCCTGGTCGAGCACGGCATCGCGCTCCGCACCGAAGGTCGCCAGGGCGCGTTCGGCGCGGAACCGTCCAGCCGCCAGCCAGCCAATCAGAGCGGAAGCCAGCACGCCGAAAGCCGCCACGATCCAGGCCGCAGAAGGTGGCGCGCTGGCGACCCACGCCGGCGAGGGCGAGACCACCAGGATCCAATCCGACCCCGCCACCGGCAGCGACCGGATCAGGGCCAACTGGGGACGGCTCGGCGCGTCCTCCCGGGCTGCCGGATCGACGGTCACCAACGGCTGCCAGGCATCGTTGATCCCATCTGGTCGGACCATCGCATCCAGCTGCATCGCGGCCACATGGGTCCCGTCATCCCGGGCGGCGATGGCAGCGATCAGATCACCATCGCGGATCAGCCGGGGGAGCCCTGGCCGGACCGCGCGCGCCAGGGCCGCCACGGCCGGGCTCCATCCGGCGCGGGCATCGTCGAGGCGGGCCAGCCGCATCTCCGGCAGGTACGACGAGGAACCGGTGCTGGCCAGCGCCAGCAGCCGGGCCGACCGGTAGGCGAAGAGTCTGGCCGAAACGTCAGCGGCGTCCTCCAGCCGGCGCAGCTGCGCGCGGTGTTCGCGCACCAGGACCACCGCGACGGCGATCGCCGCCAGGATCGCCACCGCCATCGCGGCCAGGCCGCCAGTGACGGCTGGAGTCCATCGCAGTGCTGCCACCGGTCAGAGTACCCTGCGAGGTGGCGCGATGCCAGCGCGCGCCAGGACCTGAGGTCCTCCATGCTGCTGACCTGGGTTACGAGCACCGACCCGAGCCGTGCACCAGGTTCGCTTGACGCAAACTTCGCAACCCGCCTCTTCAGCTTCCTTTGGTACAGTCTTCAGGCATACTGACCACCAGAGCCCACCATGGCCTCCCCCACCCCCGACCTCCAGCCGGGAATCACATTCGATCAGTACACCCTCCGTCGCCGTCTCGGCGCTGGCGGCATGGGAGAGGTTTGGCTGGCGCTCGAATCGATCACTGGACGGGATGTCGCACTGAAGTTGATGGGCGGATTGAATGAACCGACCGCCGACCAGCGCAAGCGGTTTGCCCATGAGATCAGCCTGCTCGCGTCCCTAGACCATCCCAACATCGCGCTCTATGCCGGCCATGGCTGGTTCCACAACCGGCCTTATTTCGTGATGCAGGTGGTCGACGGACCATCGGTCGAGACGATCCTGAATAAACGAGGCCGACTCGATGAATCCCTGGCCTTGAGCATCGCCGTGCAGGCTTCGAGCGGCCTCGATCATGCGCACAAGAAAGCCGACGTCATCCACCGCGACCTGAAACCGGCCAACATGCTGGTGGATCGCCGGGGTCGGGCCGAGGTCGATGACCAGTCCCAGGTCAAGCTCATCGATTTCGGCCTGTCGCTCGGCCGGATGCGCGGCGAGAACGACCACATCTTCGGTTCCACCGACAAGCGCATCAGCCACTTCGACGAATCCCGGGTGGTGGTCGGTACGCCGCTCTACATCGCCCCGGAGCAGATCATCAAGGGCGACCGAATCGACTTCCGCGCCGATATCTATGGCCTCGGCGCCACCCTGTACCACCTGCTCACCGGCCGGCCGCCGTTCCCGCTGGACGATGTCGAGGCCCTGCTCGAAGCCCACTGCAAAGCGCCGGTGCCCGATCCCGGCGATCTGGTTCCGGAACTCAAGCCGGCGACCCGGCAACTGGTCATGCGGGCCATGGCTAAACTGCCCGACAGCCGTTTCGCCACCTGGGAGGCCTTCACCCGTTCGGCGCGCACCGCTTACAACGTGGCCACTGGCGGCCTGCGCTCACGACGGACCGACGTCGGTCACGACTCCGGTGCATCCGCGACCCTCGCACCGCCGACCCGGACCCTGCACGGCCAGCCACGTACCACCGATCGGGTCGCCCGCACTCCGACCGACCAGGTCCAACGCAAGACCAGCGGGCCGTTTCCGGTCCAGACCCCGACTGATCGGCGCAGCACCGGAACCCACCCGGCCATCGTGGCCAGCGAGACGCACCCCCAGCCGATGACCGGCGCCACCATCCGGGAATCACCACCGAGCCGCGATCCCACCACCCGCCGGGCGTCCGGAGAAATCCCACCCGCGCTGACCGCCAGGACCGACCGCCGGGCCAGTGCCGGCGATCTGCCCCCCCAGGCGCGCACGCCGCCTCCCCCCCAGGCGCGCACGCCGGCGGCCGGACCTGGCGGTCAGGTGACCAAGACCACTCGGACACCTCCCTCTGGCGCAGCCAGCGATCCTCCGGAGCTGCCGGACCTTCCGCCGCTGCCGGCGTCGATCCCGCCTGGCCCACAGGCAGTCCAAGGTCCGCAGAACCAGGTGCAAAATGGCATCCGGTCGCCTTCCGAGATCGCTGCCAGGCACCTGCCCCAACCAACCTCTGAACTGGTCGGCCGGCCGTCTGCCCTGGATCGCAACCGCGAAGAGAGCGGCGGCGTCGATGCTTTTTCCGCTCACGACCAGTTGGCTGACCAGGTCCAGGAAGTTGAGCAGGAACTCCTGTCTGACGAAGAGTCGGGATCCGAGGAATCCGGCCAGATCGACGATGTCCCGCTCGATGAGCTCCATGTGGGCCGACCGCCAGAGCCGATCCTGTCGGCCAGGCCGGTCGGAAGCCGCCAGCCGACACCCGCTGTACCGCCAGCGGTCCGGGCCCGGCCGGGGCCGGGGCCGCTGCCACTGCCGCCAGAACTGGCCAAGCCCCCGGTCCGGCCGCGGGATCTGCCGCCGGGATTCCCCTCCGGCACCGATCAAGCGAACGACGACAACCTGCGGCCTGAGCTCCCTACCGGTCCGCCGGTGCTGCCCGAGATCGTCGGCGTCAGCTCCCTCGGCATCGCCAGGCCGTCGGACGCGACGGTGTTCGGCGACCTGTCGTCCGGAGCCCGTCCGGCGGCGATCCTGCCGCCGCAGCAGCCATTGACGTCCCGTTCGCCGGCTCCGCCGCGTCAGCG
Organism: Planctomycetota bacterium; assembly: GCA_014193115.1. Classification (GTDB taxonomy): domain Bacteria; phylum Planctomycetota; class UBA11346; order UBA11346; family UBA11346; genus BJHQ01. The sequence continues at coordinate 171,551 of BJHQ01000001.1, forward strand.
GATGCCCATGACCCCGCCTGGATCCGCTCCCACCCTGACCCCGACCACGACCCGGCACCGGCCGACGACGCCGACCGCGGCCGGCCGGACCGGCGGGCCGGCCACCCAGAGCGGTCCGACCATCCAGCGTGCGCCGGCCAACCAGAGTGGGCCGCCCAGGACGCCGCCGTCGGCGGCGGGCAATCCTCCGTCGACCCATCGTGGGACCCGGCGGCTCAGCGCTTCGCACCACGCGCCGAATCCGGCCGGGGAGATTCCGCCGGATGAGATCTCCGACGCCATCGCCAAGGCGGTACGCGAGACCGAACTGTTGGCCGAAGCCGGCCGGCAGTCGCGCATCGAGCGCCAGCGCAAGCAATCTGAGACGGATTTGACGCCGCCGGAGCCGCCGCCGGAAGGCGGTCTGACCGGTCGGATCAAAGGGCTGTGGTCCCGGCTGACCGGCCAGGACGACACCAAGACCTGACCGCGCTGCGATCCATCGGACCTGCCAACGAGATCTCAGCACTCCCAATAAAGAGCAGAAGCGGCGCATCGCTGGCTGGAATGTTGGAAACAAGGGACTGCCAGCCACCAGTCAATCCGCTGTAATCCTCGCGGCTTGCCGGCTCCTCGCGCCGCCGGCTCCTTGACGTTTCCCTGGTCCAAGCTGGCGGGCTCCGGCGATTTCCCGTCCTGGCATGGTGGCTACGCTGCTCGCCATGCTGCCCGTGCGCGCCTCCGTCACTCCGCCGGTCGACCTGGCGGCCGGCATACGCGACCTCAAGCGCGAGCTGAACGCAGTGATCCTCGCCCACTATTACCAGGAAGGCGACATTCAGGACGTCGCCGACTTCATCGGCGACAGCCTTCAGCTCGCCCGCCAGGCTGCCCAGACCAGCGCCGACGTGATCGTGTTCTGCGGCGTCCATTTCATGGCCGAATCAGCGAAGATCCTGAGCCCGCACAAACAGGTGCTGCTGCCCGATTTGGCGGCGGGATGCAGCTTGTCGGAAAGCGCACCGGCCGAGGCCTTCGCCGCCTTCGTCGCCGCCCATCCCGGTCATCAGGTGGTGACCTACGTCAATTCCTCGGCGGCGGTGAAGGCCCTGTCGGACTGGTGCTGCACCAGCTCCAATGCGGTGGCGGTGGTCGAGGCGATTCCCCGTGACGTGCCGATCATCTTCGCGCCTGATAAATACCTGGGCGATTGGGTGGCGCGGAAGACCGGCCGCGACCTGGTGCTGTGGGACGGCTCGTGCGAGGTCCACGAGCTGTTCAGCGCCTCGGCCATCGCCGATCTGAAGGCAGCGCATCCTGGGTGCACCGTGCTCGTCCATCCCGAATGCCCCCATGCGGTGCGCCTGCTCGCTGACGTGGTTGGCTCGACTAAGGGACTGCTCGACGCGGTGCGCCGCGGCGATCCGCTCGGCACGTATCTCGTGGTGACCGAACCGGGCATCATCCATCAGATGCGCAAGGTCGCGCCTGAGGCGACGTTCCTGATGGCGCCGGCAGCGGTGCGCGGTCAGGAGGGCGCCTGCACGAGCTGCAACACCTGCCCGCACATGCGTCGCAACACCTTGGAAAAGCTGTGGTGGAGCCTGCGCAACCGGGCACCGGAAATCCGCCTGGCCCCTGAGCTGATCGCGCGAGCACGGCTGCCGATCGAGCGGATGCTGAGTCTGGGCTGAGGCGTCGCTCGCTCCGCTGGTGGCGCCGGACGGCAACCGGGCTTACACTGAAACCCATGGCGATCGAAGAACAGCGCATCCTGCTGCTCCAGGCCCAGCCGGGGATGGTGCTGGCCCGGGACGTCAACCAAGGCGCACAAGTGAAGCTGTGCGGCAAGGGTACGGTGCTGACCACCGACCTGCTCCAGCAGCTCGATATCCGCGGCATCAAGCGCATCGTGGTCCAGGGCCGGCCCATCGCCGGTCCGACCCAGGCCGAGAAAAACGAGGAAAAACGCAAGCTGGCCGAGCGGTTCTCGCGGGTCCAGGACCAGCCGGCGATGATCGAGCTGCAACGCGCGGTGGAGCGGCTGATGCGCAAGCGGTGGGCGCAGTGATGGACCGGTGCCTGGAACGGCTCGATGGCTCGCCCCTGAGTCGCCGCCACTGCGACCTCCGTCAGGCCGGCACGTAAGCGGCATGGCCCACGAATCCATCACCGCCCGGCTGTTCACGTTGCAGGCGGCCGTCCTGCCCAGGACCAAGGCCCGCCTCGGCCGGCTGCTCGCCGACGGCAATGCCTCGCTGACCACCATCACCGACGCGATGGCCCATGACCCGCTGCTGACCGCGGTCCTGCTCGGCCAGGCCAACCTGGCCGCCCCGTCGCCGGTCACCCGTCCGACCCAGGCGCTGGTCAGCCTCGGCTTCACTTCGATCGAGACCGTGCTGGGCGATGCCCGGGAAGTCTCCCAGCGCCAGTGCCAGCCGCTGGCCGCCTGCTTCGCCCTGGGCAACGCCACCGCCGTGCTGATGCGGATCATCGCCGACTACCGCAGCACCCGCCTGCCGCATCGCCCCGATGACGAGACCCTGCACATCTGCGGATTGTTGCATGACCTGGGCACGGTCATCGCCATCCTGCATTTCACCGACAAATACGTGAGCGCCTGCCGCCGGCTGGCGGCCGGTGAAGGACCCCTGTCGCGGTTGCTCGAAGAGATCCTCGGCCTCGACGCCTGCGCCCTGGGCGGGCACCTGGCAGGCTGCTGGAACCTTCCACCGCCGTACTCGACGGTCATCACGTGGCACGCCAAGCCGCTCTCCGCGCCCAGCGAATGGATCGACCTGGTCGCCCTCGTCCATCTCTCACGGACCCTGGCCCGGGCTCTCGGCTTCCACGCGCCGGGCGACATTTGGCTCGATCCGGTCGACGAAAAAGCAGCAGAAATGCTTGGTCTTGGGCGGACGGATCTGGAACGCGTGCTCAACCGGACTCTCGACGAGCTGGAAGAGCTGCAACTGTTCGAGTCGCTTCTGCTCAACGACGGCTGAACCTGAAAAACGCAGGCGGGGAACCGCCAAGGCGCCAAAGCGCCAAGAGGCGAGAGGTTGGCGGAAGGTCGATCAGCACCCGGAGGTTTTTCAGTCAGCGTCCAGTCAGCGGAGAATCTCCCCGCTTTTTTCTTGGCGCCTTGGCGGTTCATCTGGTTTTATTGCGGTTGAATGCGCATCGGAACCTTGGGGAACCTCCAGAACGACACGTCGGGGAAATACCATCCGCACATCCAACTGGTGGTGATCCAGGTCAGCCGGAGCGCTGCCACTGGCCGGCGACCAGCACTTCGTGGGGCCGGAACCGCGCCTTGTATTCCATGCTGCGACAGCCCGAGACCAGGAAGCCCAGGTACCACCAGCGCCGCCCGTTGGCCTGGCACCAGGCAAGTTCGGCCAAGCCCATGAAGGTGCCCAAGGCGCGCTGCCGCTGGTCAGGATCGTAATAGCAATAGACGCTGGACAGAGCGTCGTCGAATACATCCACCACACTGACGGCGAGCAGCCGGCCGTCGCCATCCCGGGCGTGCAGCTCGCCACCGGCGACCCCGGCATCGTCTTCAAGAAATGCCGGGTCAGCCGACGATTCCCGGTCATGGACTCCGCGCTGGTAGCGGTTGAACAATCCAGCCCGTTCGGCATCGCAGCCGCGCGCCGCGAAGCTGACCACCAGGTCTCCATTGCGCCGGGCGCAGCGGCGCTGGTCGGTGCGCGGAACGAAAGCGAACGCATCGACCCGGATCGGCCTGCATTCCTCGCAGCCTGCGCAGATCGGCAGGTAGAACTGCCCACCCGACCGGCGGAATCGATGGTCCATCAGCTGGCGGTAGGAGATCCCCTGGTCGGCGGGGATCGGGTGGAAGGCGCGGAAATGCCGGTTCGGCAGGTAGGGGCAGGGGCCGCAGTCCACCGCGACGCCGTTCATGGCACGGATCATGGTGGACGCCATCCGCGGCCAAGATGGCAGCCGGCTGAGCGGATCAGGTCACGGCACGATCCGGGCGACGAAGCCGCAGGACCAACCGGCGGTACTGTAGCTGAAGGCGCTGCGATCGCAGCCGCAGTCATCGGCCTCGCGACCACCTCCGGTGATCTCCCCGGCGATGAAAGCCCCGACCCGGTGACGGCGCGGTCCGAACAGCAGCTCAGCCCGGGCCGCTGCCTGGCCGTACTGACCGTTGTGGCTGCGTTCGCCGCCCATGCCGCTCAGGCTGGCGCCCATCACGCCGCTGCCGACATCGATCGCCACGTCCAGCTCGGACCAGGGGAAGGGTTCCCAGGCGCCGGCGAAACGCACGAACCAGCCGGCTTCGGTGAGCTGCAAGTCCTGGCTGCTGAGCTGGCGCAGGCGTAATCCGAGTCCGATCCGTCCGCCCAATCCGGCGTCCCCGAAATCCCCGCCGCCGATCAGCAGCGAACCGGAGTAGACGCTGGTGAAAGCGCCGGCCAGATCCTGCCGGCGGCCCTGGCTGTCTTCATCGTGCCAGGCGAACGCGGCCGCTCCGCTGCCCAGCTCCAATCCAAGCCAGGCGTTGTCGGAAGCAGGAGCGGCAGCGAGGGCGGCGACCAGGAGTGGAAGAAAGCGCATGGCGATAAGTAAACATAGGTTTACTTATCGGTCAAGGCCCAGGTCCGCAAACGCCCCGTGCGGTCGCTCCACGGACTCGCTGACGGGATCGTTGCCAGGGCTTCGAACAGGGCGACGGGCGTGGTCGCGACCTCGCGCACCGGCAGCACAGCCTCAGCCCGATCGCCACCAGCGGTCAGCACCAACCGGTAGTCGCCAGGTGATCGACCAGCGATCCACTCGGTAAGCGGCACCGGCCACGAACGGGACAGGCCGTGTTCGGCGGGCTCGCAATCGCCCGGCTCGCCCACCACCAGCTGCGCCACCGTCGCACCAGCGGCATCCTGCAACTGCACCGTGGCGCCCGGCCAGCGGTGGGCCCGGGCGGCCAGGGCGCCGCCGCGGATCGCGATCCACAGCCCGCTGTCCCGGTGCGGTACAGCCACCGTCAGCGCCGCCGCCGCTGGCAAATCATCGAGTTTGGCTTCGGGATGGTCAGCTGGCCAAGCGGCCGCGACTGAGATCTGATAGGCCGTGCCGGGCACGAACGGACCGCGCAGCGCAAGGCCACCGCCCTCCTGCACCGCCTGGAACGGCACCGGTGGATCGATCCAGATCTGCTTGGCGATCACCTGCGGATCAGCGAAGGTCCCCGCGCACACCAGATGGACCGTGGGATCGCCGTGGGCAGGCGAGGCCGCGGCGACAGCGGTGGGCACCAGGCGATGGCCGGCGGCGATGGTGGCGCTCCAAGCAGTTTCCAGACCGATCGGTCCTGCGGCTCCGGCAAAACCGACAGGAAGCGCCAGGGTGAGCGATCCGCGCGGCGATCCGTTGCTGGGCGGACGGAGATCCAGATCGATGGCGGCGGATTCCGCCGAGGTCACCGCGCTCGTCTGCCAGCCGCTGGCGCTGAGCCCCGCTGCCAAGCGGGCAGGCGACATCGGCTGGTTGGCGGCGATCCGCACCCGGGTAGCGCCATCGGCGGTAAAGCCGGTGACGGTCGCACTGCGCACGGCAAACAATTCGCCGCGCATCCGGTAGCAGAGATCCGTCGCCAGCCGGAATCCATCGGCGGTACGCACCGGATCGGCGGGCACCGTCACCGCGATCGGCGTCGCCAAAGGCCACGGTTGGCTCGGAGTGAACTCCGCTGTGGATCGATCAATCCAGCGCCAAGCGCCAGCGATGGCTGGCTCGAAACGCGCCGCCAATGGCGCCGGTTGCTCAATTTTTTCAGGAAGAATCGGCAGATTGAAGCGCAGGCGCACCGGCTGGCTGCCGCTGAGCACCGTGCCCTCGGCCGGCGGATCGATGGTCGTCAGCACCGCCCGCGGCGGAGACAGCAGCCACGTCGCGCCGACCCCGATCCCGGCCGCAGCGGCCAGGCCCGCGGCGAGCTGCCAGCGGCGGAGGTTTCGGGGAGGGGCGGGCATGGGTCGGAGTGCTGGCTGGGGTTGCGTCGTGGTGGCGGTGAATGGTGGAAGGGGATCGGGTGGTGGAGCCGCCCCCGGCGGCGGCGGATCCGGCGGCGGCTCGAGTGGATCCGGCAGCCGTGCTGCGGGCGGCGGCGAGGTCACAACCGGTGGCTCGCTGACAACCGGCGGCTCGCTGATCTGAAGCGGCGCAATCGCAGGCGATTCGCTGACGTCGCTGGCTTCGCTGACTTCGCTGGCTTCGCTGGGCGATGTCGCTGTTGCGCCAGGCCGGACGGAGTCCGGCGCTCCGGGTTCGGCCTCCGGCGGTTCGGGTTCGGCCTCCGGCGCTCCGAGTTCGGCCTCCGGCGCTGCGAGCTCGGCCCTGGGAGCGCCGAGCGCCAGCTCGGCTTGGGTTGGCGAGCTGAGCGGTTGGATCAGCGAAGCGGGTTCCTCGCGATCGGCGAGACGCGGAACAACCGGCGGCTCGCTGATTTGAAGCGGCGCGATTCCAGACGATTCACTGACTTCGCTGAGCGATGTCGCTGGTGCCTTCGGCCGGACGGAGTCCGGCGCTCCGAGTTCGGCCTCGGCCTCGGCCTCGGCCCTGGGAGCGCCGAGCGCCAGCTCGGCTTGGGTTGGCGAGCTGAGCGGTTCGATCAGCGAAGCGGGTTCCTCGCGATCGATGGGTCGTGGATCAACTGGTGGCTCGTTGATTTGAAGCGGCGCGATTCCAGACGATTCACTGGCATCGCTTGGCGATGTCGTTGGTGTGTCTGGCCGGACGGAGTCCGGCGCTCCGAGTTCGGCCTCGGCCTCGGCCTCGGCCCTGGGAGCGCCGAGCGCCAGCTCGGCTTGGGTTGGCGAACTGAGCGGTTGGATCAGCGAAGTGGGCTCCTCGCGATCGGCGAGACGCGGAACAACCGGCGGCTCGTTGATTTGAAGCGGCGCGATTCCAGACGATTCACTGGCATCGCTTGGCGATGTCGTTGGTGTGTCTGGCCGGACGGAGTCCGGCGCTCCGAGTTCGGCCTCGGCCTCGGCCCTGGGAGCGCCGAGCGCCAGCTCGGCTTGGGTTGGCGAACTGAGCGGTTCGGTCAGCGAAGCTGGTTCCTCGCGATCGATGGGACGCGGATCAACCGATGGCTCGTTGAGACGAAGCGGCGCGATCGCAGGCGATTCGCTGACTTCGCTGGTTTCGCTGGCTTCGCTGGGCGATGTCGCTGGTGGGCCAGGCCGGACGGAGTCCGGCGCTCCGGGTTCGGCCTCCGGTGATCCGGCCTCGGCCTCGGCCCTGGGAGCGCCGAGCGCCAGCTCGGCTTGGGTTGGCGAGCTGAGCGGTTCGATCAGCGAAGCGGGTTCCTCGCGATCGATGGGTCGTGGATCAACTGGTGGCTCGTTGATTTGAAGCGGCGCGATTCCAGACGATTCACTGGCATCGCTTGGCGATGTCGTTGGTGTGTCTGGCCGGACGGAGTCCGGCGCTCCGAGTTCGGCCTCCGACGCTCCGAGTTCGGCCTCCGGCGCTGCGAGTTCGGTCTCCGGCGCTCCGAGTTCGGTCTCCGGCGCTCCGAGTTCGGTCCTGGGAGCGCCGAGCGCCAGCTCGGCTTGGGTAGAGTTGAGCGGTCCGATCAGCGAAGCGGGTTCCTCGCGATCGGTGGGACGCGGATCAACTGGTGGCTCGTTGATTTGAAGCGGCGCGATCTCAGGCGATTCGCTGGCATCGCTGGAAGATGTCGCTGGTGCCTTCGGCCCGGAGCGCCGCACTCCGTGCGGCCCAAACCACAGCGCTTCCGGAACCACGAACAGCGGTGCAGCCAGCCCGGAGCGCCGCACTCTGTGCGGCCCGAACCACAGCGCCTTCGGCGCGGCGTCTGACCCACCTCCTGCGGACAGGATAACCTCGGTTGGCAAGCTCGGTTCGGAGGGCTGCTGCGGCATTCCGGCCGATGGCTCCAGTGTCGCTGGCGCAACGACCACCGCAGGCTGTGTCGGCGCTGCGATTTCCGCCGTCGCTGTGCTTTCCGCCGTCGTGGCGCTTTCCGCCGGCACCATGATTTCCACCGGCGCCACGCTTTCCGCAGCCACCGCTGGCTGAGCCGTCGCCGTACTTTCCGCTGGCGCAGAGCTTTCAACCAACGCTTTGCTATCCGATACCGCAGCACTTTCTGTGGCCACTACCAGCGCAGCGTTGTCCGTGGCTGCTGGCGGCTGCACCGTGGCCGCTGGCGGCTGTGCCGGGGCGGCAGGTTCCGCAGCAGGCTCCGCCACCGCCACGACCACGGGCGGTGGTTCCGGCGGGCGCAATTCGGGATGCAGCGTGAACCAGTGGGCGAGGAACGCCGCCTCGGGATCCGCGGTCTGGCGCAGGAGCGGGTCGATGGCGCAGGCGGCGTCCAGTTCGGCGACGAGTCGATCGACCTCGGTGAGCGGGGCCGGCTCCGGGTCGCTGGTGTCCTCGGTCTCGTCGGCTGGGGCTGGCGTCCAACCCGGCGGAGCGGTCCAGCTCGCCAACGGCAAAGAACGGCGCCGCCAGGGCAACGGCTCGGGCTCCAGTTTTTCGTCCACCGGCGGCAGGCGGTCGGACGGGTGACGATACCGCAGCTGGATCAGGCCGAACTGCTCCAGCTGGCGGATGCGCAGCAGGCGTTGGCGGGCGGCCTCCAGGCTGGCCATCAAGGTGGTGACGCGGTGGAGCGGGCTCGGCCGGTCGGCGTTCAGCTCGGCCAAGGTCGCTTCCTGGCGCCGGGCCAGCTCGGCTTCGAGTTCGGCGATGCGCACGCCCAGCGGCAGGTCATCGACCGCGACGGTGCGTTCCCGGGCTCCGCCGATCCGCCGCATCAGCAGGTCGAAAGCGTCGAACAGCGCCCCGGCGTGCAGCTCGCCGAGATCCAGTCCGGCCAGCTCCTCGGGATCATCAGGCACCTGCTCGCGGAACTGGCGGCCGATCCGGCCGTGATGGTCATTCTCCAAGCGGTCGAGGATCTCGGCGGCGTCTTTAAAGGCGCGAAACGCGAGCAGCCGCCGGACCAGGTCGGCTCGGGGATCGTCGAAGCGCTCCTCTTCGGCGGCGCTGACCCGGCCTTCCGGGGGCGGGGCGATGGTCCGTGCCTTCAATTCCAGCAGTGAGGTCGCCATGACCAGGAAATCGCCGGCGATCTCCAGATCGAGATCGGCCCAGCCGTGGACCGCGGCGACGAACTGGTCGGCGATGTCGGCGATCGGGATGTCGTTGATGTCGACTTCGGCCCGCCGGACCAGGAACAGCAGCAGATCCAGGGGACCGCTGAACACATCAAGCGCGACGGTGCAGGCGAGGTCGCCGCCCTGGCCCAGTTCGCCGGCTTCACCGACCTCGGCGACGCTGCTGGATCCGCCCGGATCAGCGGCGCCGGGGCTCAGGTTGTCCGGGCCGCCGGCCATGGCGGTATCTGTAGGGACCACGGACTGGGGGCCAGGGGCCAGGGCCAGGGCCTGGGGCCAAGGCCAGAGGTTAGTGGCCAACGGGCCGTGGTGCGCATCGCCCTGCGATTGCCTGGAATCGGGAATCGGCGCACGATCCAAAAAGCGAAGTTCATCAAAATTTGTGCGTGATGCTCGGTCTGGATCCGATCGACACCGCAGGATCACAGCATAGACGACCATGATTGAGGAATGAAAATAATACTATCACGATAGTCGTATGAATTCTATTCGATTTCTATTACCACGTCTGATGTTCCCGGTTGACTTGCGGAATAAATCGTCAAGATGTGAACACGAACCACGGTGTCGTGGGCAGTCGGCCGGGATCATCCGCCGAAATGCCGCGATCCACAGCATCTGAAAGGCGCCCATGGCAGGAAAGACCCCAACCGGAGGCGAAATCGTCATCCAGTGCCTGGAACGCGAGGGCGTTGAGCATGTGTACGGCTATTCTGGCGGCGCCGCCATGCCGATCTTCGACGCATTGGTCGATTCCAAGATCAAGTTCGTGCTGGTGCGGCACGAACAGGGCGCAACGCATATGGCCGACGGCTATGCCCGGGCCAGCGGCAAGCCCGGCGTGGTGCTGGTGACCAGCGGACCCGGTGCCACCAACTGCGTGACCGGACTGCTCACCGCACTGATGGACTCGGTGCCGATGATCGTGCTCACCGGCCAGACCATCACCTCGATGCTCGGCAAGGACGCCTTCCAAGAAGCCGACGTGACCGGCATCACCTATCCGGTGGTCAAGCACAGTTATCTGGTGAAGAACGCCGCGGACATCCCGCGGATCATGAAAGAAGCGTTCCACATCGCCACCACCGGCCGGCCCGGTCCGGTGCTGATCGACCTGCCCAAGGACATCACCCAGGGGCCGTGCACCGCGCCGTTCGTCGACACCGTGCGCCTGCCCGGGTACCGGGTGCCCGGCCGGGCGGATCCGGCCCTGCTTAAAAAGGCCGCTGATTATCTGGCGAAATCCAAGCGTCCGGTGCTGTACGTGGGCCACGGCTCGGTGATCTCGGGCGCTGGCGCGGCGATCCTCCGCCTGGCCGAAAAGCTGAACGCGCCGATCGTCAACACGCTGCTCGGCAAGGGCGCCTGCGCCGAAGACCACGAACTGCACCAGGGCATGCTCGGCATGCACGGCACGGCGTATGCCAACCGCACGGTGCAGAACTGCGATCTGATCTTCGCCATCGGCGCCCGCTGGGACGACCGCATCACCGGCAAATTGTCCACGTTCTGCCCCGACGCGATCAAGCTCCACATCGACGTGGACGTGGCCGAGTTCGGCAAGGTGCTCAAACCCGACGTGTGCATGGCTGGCGACGCCAAGCTGGTGGTGGAAGACCTGATTCCGCTGGTCAGCAAGTGCGACTCCGCAGAGTGGCTGAAGCAGATCGCGGTGTGGCGCAAATCCTATCCGCTGAAATACGCCAAAAAAGGCGGGCTGCGGGCGCAGTACGTGCTTGATCGGCTCGACCGCCTCGGCGGCCGTGACTGCATCATCACCACCGACGTTGGTCAGCACCAGATGTGGGCGGCGCAGTTCTGCCGCACCACCAAGAACCGCCATTGGCTGTCTTCGGGCGGCGCCGGCACCATGGGGTTCGGCTTTCCGTCGGCGATCGGCGCGGCCATGGCCACCGGTACGCCGACCTGGGCCGTGGTCGGCGACGGCGGCTTCCAGATGACCCTGTGTGAACTGTCCACCGCGGCGCTGCAAAAGGTGCCGGTGAAGATCCTGATCATCAACAACAGTTATCTGGGCATGATCCGTCAGTGGCAGGAATTGTTCTTCGACAACCGCCTGTCCGGCGCCGACCTGGAGGGCAACCCCGACTTCGTGAAACTGGCCGACGCCTATGGCGTTCCGGGCAAGCGGGTGAAGCGCGCCGCCGATGTCGATAAAGCCCTGAAATGGGCGATGAACCACAACGACGGTCCCTGCCTGGTCGAAGTCGAGGTGGTCAAGGAAGACAACGTCTTCCCCATGGTCCCCGCCGGCGCCGGCTATGAACAGATGCTGATCGAACGCCCGAAGGTCAAGATGGATAAGCCGACGGGCAGCACCTGAGCCGACTCCATCCACGACCCTTCTGACCATCCAAGGTGTGTCCATGACTGCTGCCACAACCATTCCGTTTCACACGATCTCCCTGCTCGTCCGCAACAAACCCGGCGTACTGGTCCGGGTCGCGTTGGTCTTCAGCCGGCGCGGGTACAACATCGAGTCCCTGGTCGTTTCGCCGGCCATGGGCCAGGGCGAATACGACGGCATCCCGATCACGCCGGGCGAATTCTCGCGGATGACGATCACCTGTTCCGGCGATCCCGACAACCTCGGCCAGATCGTCAAACAGCTCGAAAAGCTGATCGACGTGGTCACTGCCATCGACCACACCGGCGAGGCGGTGATCGAGAGCGAACTGTGCCTGGCCAAGATCAAGTCCGGGCTCGATCAGCGCACCGCGCTGCTCCAGATCGCCGAGAACTTCAAGGCCAAGGTCGTCGATTACGGTTCCGACTCGATGATCCTGCGCTGCGCCGGTGAATCCGACAAGATCGATGCGATGGTCGCGCTGCTCCGGCCCTACGGCATCGTCGAGATGGTGCGCTCAGGAAAAATCCTGATGGCCCGTGGCCTCGCCTCGACCTGAAGCCAGCCGCGACCTGAACGGCGCCTGCACATACAGCGGCAGGCGCTGGGCTCACCAGGCGAAGAACAACATCGCATACAGCACGATTGCGATGGCCATGACGATCAGCAGCCATTTCCGGCGACTCGCCGCCGGATCGGGCAGCTCAGCGGTCAACGCTGCGGAGGCCGCCGCCGCCGCCGCCGCCGTGGCGCGGTGGGCGGCGACGGTCGTCTCGGCCAGCAGCAGCACCGGTTCATGGCCGATGGCAGCGGCGAACGCGGCGCGCATCTCGCGCTCTGCCGTCTGGGCGGCGAGCAGCGCGGTAGCGGCGTGCTCGGCGACCGCCGCTGCCGGTGGGTGGCCCTCGGCCCGGGCCGCATCGTCTCGGCAGGACATGGCAAAACGCATGGTCTCCCGCGCCGCCTGACCCACCGTCCACAGGCGTCGCCGCCATGCCGCCCGGGCCGATGCGCCCTGGGCAGACAGCACGGGCAGGGCCGGCGGCTCGAAATGCGGTCCTTCCGGCAGTGCATCGCCGACCAGCGCGAACCGCCGCACCAGCCAGGTACCGATACCCAGGGCGAGCGCGAACAGGGCCAGCGCCACGCAGACCGCCAGCATGGCCACGAGCGGAGCATCCATATCTGTGGTCACGGTACCGGTTCAGGCTTGGACGCCAAGGAATCCAGCAGTTTTGGACGGCATGGGCATGCGACGGCAGGGGCGATCGCCAACCGGTGTGGCGATCCTGCGCGCTGCGCCGGCGTTCCTGGTGGTGAATCGGCTTGAGTGGCCCGGCCGGTGCTGACGATCGCAGCATGACGCCGGCCTGCCCCTCGCTCGACGCTTCGCACCTGCCGCTCTGCCGCCCAGGATGCTGCTGAAATGTCTGCAATTCCTGTGGTTCCTGACGCAGCTGGGCGGTTTGGCCGGTACGGCGGTCGGTATGTGCCTGAAACCCTGATCCCGGCCCTCGACCAGGTCGTTGCGGCCTATCGCGCTGCCCAGACCGATCCCGCCTTTCAGGCCGAGCTGCACCGCCTGCTGACCCGCTATGTCGGCCGGCCGACGCCGCTGACCAAGGCGACCCGGCTGTCGCAGCGCCTGAAACGCAGGATCTGGCTCAAGCGCGAGGACCTCTGCCACACCGGCGCCCACAAGATCAACAACGCCCTCGGCCAGGCCCTGCTCACCCTGCGCCTGGGCAAGAAGCGGGTCATCGCCGAGACCGGCGCGGGCCAGCACGGCGTCGCCACCGCCACTGCCTGCGCGCTGCTCGGTTTGCAATGCCGCGTCTACATGGGCGTCGAGGACATGCGCCGCCAGGCGCCCAACGTGTTCCGGATGAAATTGCTCGGCACCGAGGTGGTCGGCGTCGAAAGCGGCACCAAGACGCTGAAAGACGCGGTCAACGAGGCCCTGCGCGATTGGGTGACCAACGTCACCGACACCCACTACATCATCGGCTCGGCCCTCGGCCCGCATCCCTATCCGATGATGGTGCGCGATTTCCAGAGCGTCATCGGCCGCGAGGCCCGGGCCCAGGTGCTGGAGGCCGAAGGCCGCCTGCCTCACGCCTGCGTCGCCTGCGTCGGCGGCGGCTCCAACGCCATCGGCCTGTTCCACCCGTTCCTCAACGACGCCGACGTCCGCCTGATCGGCGTCGAGGCCGGCGGCAACGGCAGCGGCCTGGGCCAGCACGCGGCGCGCTTCGATGGCGGTTCCTTTGGCGTTTTCCAGGGCATGTCGAGCTATGTGCTGCAAAACGCCGATGGCCAGGTGGTCGGCACCCATTCGGTCAGCGCTGGGCTGGACTACGCCTCGATCGGCCCGGAGCACGCCTGGCTGCGCGACCGGGGCCGCGCCGAATATCGCCGGGCCAGCGACGCCCAGGCCCTGGCCGGTGTGCATCTGCTGGCCGAGAACGAAGGCATCATCCCGGCCCTGGAGAGCGCCCACGCCATCGGCGTTTTACCCGAGATCGTTGCTGACCTGCCTGACGACGCCGTGGTGGTGGTCAACGTCAGCGGCCGCGGTGACAAGGATGTCGCCGAGATCGCGCGCCTTGAGGGGGTGAAGCTGTGACGCCCGCGCCCGCCGCCAACCGCATCGCCCGCCGGTTCGCCGAGCTGGCGACACAAAAGAAGAAGGCATTCATCGCCTATATTTGCGCTGGCGATCCCAGCCTCGACGCCACCGTCGAGCTGGTCGTCGGCATGGCGGCCCAGGGTGTCGACATCATCGAGCTCGGCATCCCGTACAGCGATCCGATGGCCGACGGTCCGGCCAACCAGGCAGCCAGCGAGCGCGCCCTCGCGGCCGGCGCCACGGTGCGCGGCGTGATCGACGCGGTGCGCCGGATCCGCGCCCGCAGCGACGTGCCGATCCTGGTCTATGCCTATATGAATCCGTTGCTGGCCTATGGCATCGAGCGCTTCGCTGCCGACGCGGTGGCGGCTGGGATCGACGGCGTCCTGCCCCTCGATCTGCCGCCCGAGGAGCAGCCCGAGCTGCGCGTCGCTCTGGCCCAGGCGGGCCTGGCGGTCGTGTGTCTGGTGGCGCCCACCACCACGCCGGCCCGGCGCACCTATCTGGCTGAACAAAGCCGTGGCTTTTTATACTACGTCTGCCGCCTGGGAGTGACCGGCGAGCGTACCGCGCTGCCCGACGACCTCGCCGCCCAGGTCGCCACGCTGAAGGCGGTCGCGATCTGTCCGGTGTGCATCGGCTTCGGCATCTCGACCCCGGAGCAGGCCGCCGACGCCGCTCGTCACGGCGACGGCGCCATCGTCGGCAGCCATCTGGTGCGGCTGATCGAACGCCATGGCCGCGACCGCGACCTGGTCGACATCGTGTCGCGCCGGGCCGGTGAACTCGCGGCGGCGGTGCACGCGGTGGGCGGCGCATGATCCGCCCCTGGCGGGAGCGCCGCAGGAGTGAGCGCGGCAGCGCCGAGCGCTGGCTGGGAGCGCCGAGCGCCAGCTCGGCAGGGTTGGGTTTCCGTGTTCCGGCCGGCGACGATGTCGGAGTGGGATCACGCCAGGTTTCGCAGGCCGAGCAGGCGCTCGGCGCTCCCAGGTTTCGGCATCCGGCCGGCGACGGCGTCGGCGTTGGATCACGCCAAGTTTCGCAGGCCGAGCTGGCGCTCGGCGCTGCCAGGTTCGGCGCTGCCAGGTTCGGCGCTGCTCGCTCATGATCCGGCTGCCCCTCGATGTTCCGATGCCGCTGGGCGATCACCTCGACGAGCTGCGTCGGCTGATCTGGACGCCGCTGATCGCCTTCGGCGTGCTGTTCGTCGCCGCGTTCAGCCTGCTCCATTGGCTGCGCATGATCTATGTCTGGCCCCTGGCCCGGGGCATCCAGATCGCCGCTGGCTGGGATCCCGCTGGCGTCGAACGCTGCGGGTTGCCCTCCACCATCGACCCGTGGAACCCTGCCGGGCTGCACCTGCTCGATGTCCTGTCGATCGGGGAAAGCGTGTGGAATTCGGTCCATCTCGCGACCATGGCGGCGCTCGCCCTGACCTTGCCGATCTTCCTCTGGCAGCTCTGGCGGTTCATCGCCGTCGGCCTGCACGACAACGAGCGCGCCCTGGGATTTCTGTTGCTGCCGATGGGCGTGATCTTCTTTTACTGTGGCGGCCTGTTCGGCTATCTGGTGGGCATCCCTTATGCCATCGCCTGGTTCATCTCGTGGTCGGCGGCGGACCCGATCGTCAACGAGATCCGTTTCCGAATGACCGATTATCAGGCCACGTTCTTCAACTGGACGCTGATCTTCGGTGGTCTGCTCGACATCCCGTGGGCGATCATGGTCCTGGTCCGGGTGCGGGTCGTGACCGTCGCCTTCCTCGGCCGGCAGCGGCGATTCGCGGTGTTCGGCGCGGTGGTTCTCGCCGGGGCCTTGGCCCCAGACGCCATGTCGATGGCCATCGTCGCCCCGCCGCTCTATGCGCTGTTCGAGATCGGCCTGCTGTTCGCCTGGTTGATCGACTGGGATGCCCGGCGCAAAGCCCGGGCCGTGGCCAGACGGGAAAACGCCGAATGAGCCGATCCGTCTGACATGACCCCGCGCAGTGTCGTCCTCAAGATCGGCAGCAACGCCCTGGTCGGCGGCGATGGCCGGATCGATCAGGAATTCCTGGCCTCCTTGGCGGCCCAGGTGGCCGCGGTGCGGGCTGCCGGCTGGCGGGCGGCGATCGTCACCAGCGGCGCGGTGGCCTCCGGAGTGGCCCGGCTCGGTCTCGACCGCCGGCCGCCCGGGCTGGCCGAACGCCAGGCCCTGGCCGCCATCGGCCAGATCGGCTTGGTCCACCGCTGGGAATCCGCCCTGGCCGCCCAGGGCGTGGTGGCGGCCCAACTGCTGCTGACCCACGACGATTTCACCGAGCGCGAGCGCTACCTGAACCTGTGCGCCACGGTCGATGCCCTGGTCGCCTTCGGGGCGGTGCCGGTGATCAACGAGAACGACCCGATCGCGGTCCAGGAACTGACCGTCGGTGACAATGACCGGCTCAGCGCCCTGATCGCCGCCCAGCTCGGCGCCGATCGCCTGGTGCTGCTCACCGACATCGACGGGGTGTACGACGCCGACCCGCGCACCCATCCCCAGGCGAAACGGATGGAGGTCATCCCGGCGGTGACGCCGACGGTGCTCGCCGCCGCTGGCGAAGCCTCGGCTCGGGGCCGGGGCGGCATGCGCAGCAAGCTTGAGGCCGCCCGCCTGGCTGCCGGCGCCGGAGTGACCACCCACATCGCCCTGGCCAGAGCCGAGCGGATCCTGCCCCGGCTGCTCGGCGATGAACCGGTTGGCACCCGCATCCCCGGCCGTGGCCAGCGCGCCGATTCGCGGCGGCGCTGGCTGGCGGTGGCGCGCAAGGCCAAAGGCCGGATCCACGTCGATGCCGGCGCGGTCGCCGCTCTGACCGCCCGTGGCCGCAGCCTGCTCCCCGCCGGGATCACCGCGGTGGACGGCCGGTTCCAACGCGGCGACACGGTGGCGATCCTCGGCCCCGACGGCGACGAGCTGGCCCGCGGCCTGGCCAGCCTGTCGGCTGAGGAGCTCGGAAAAATCGCAGGGAAACGCCTGGACAGCGCGGCCCAGCTGCTCGGCTATGCGCTGCCTCCGGCGGCGGTCCACCGCGATAATTTGCTGCTGCTGACCTGAGCTGGCCGGAAGCTCCTGGGAGCGCCGAGCGCCAGCTCGGCCCGAACGAGGTATTCAAACTCCATTCCAGCCGAGCCGTTGTATGGCGCTCCAAGCCCAGCCCAACTCAAGCCCAGCCGAGCAGGCGCTCGGCGCTCCCAGCCAAGCTCAGCCCAGCTCAAGCCCAGCCGAGCAGGCGCTCGGCGCTCCCGGCCCAGCCTAGCTCAAGCCCAGCCGAGCAGGAGCTCGGCGCTCCCAGCCCAGCCCAGCCGAGCAGGCGCTCGGCGCTCCCAGCCCACGGCGCTCCGGGTCATTCCCCTGGCCGGACTCGGCCGACCACTTCCAGGCCGTGGCCCGAGAGCGCGGTCAGGTGGCGGTCGGCGCCGGTGATCAGGCGCATTTTGCGCACACCGAGATGATGTAAAATCTGCGCTCCGGTGCCGTAGTCGCGGGTGTCCATGCCGGACACCTGGGGCAGGCTGGGATCGGCCAGGCGGCGCAGGGCCGCGGGCAGGCTGCGTCCTCCTGGATCGCGCATCACCAGGAAAACACCGTCGCCGCTGGCGGCGAGCTGGCGGAGCAAACTTTGGGGCGGAAGCGCGCCCTCGCAGCCGAACAGGTCGCGGAGCGTGGATTCCTGCTGCACCCGGACCAGCACCGGGTCGTTGACCTCGGTGCCCGGGCCCAGCCGATCGCCGGCGACCAGGGCCAGATGGTGGTCGCCGGTGACGGTGCTGCGATAGGCGAACGCCGTGAAGCGACCGGCCTCGGTCGTGACCTGGGACTGGGCGACGAGCTCGACCAGCCGTTCCTTGCGCTCGCGCCAGGCGATCAGATCGGCCACCGAACACAGCGGAAGACCGTGTTCTTGGGCATAGACGATCAGATCAGGCACCCGGGCCATGGTCCCGTCGGGCTTCATGATCTCGCAGATCACCGCCGCCGGAGTCAGCCCCGCCAACCGGCACAGATCGACGCTGGCCTCGGTCTGGCCGGCCCGCACCAGCACGCCGCCGTCCCGGGCGCGCAGCGGAAACACATGGCCCGGAGTGATGATGTCCTGGGGCCGGGAATCGGCGGCGATGGCGACCTGGATGGTCCGCGCCCGGTCGGCGGCGCTGATCCCGGTGGTGACGCCTTCGCGGGCTTCGATCGACAAGGTGAACGCGGTGCCGAAGCGCGAGGCGTTGACGCTGGTCATCAGCGGCAGGCCGAGCCGGTCGAGCAGCGCGCCTTCCATCGCCAGGCAGATCAGGCCGCAGGCCTTGGTCGCCATGAACGCGACCGCCTGGGCATCGGCGTACTCCGCTGCGATCACCAGATCGCCTTCGTTTTCGCGGTCTTCGTCATCGACCAGGATGATCATGCGCTTGGCGCGCAGGGCGGCGATGGCGTCGGGAATGGGGGCGAAAGGCATCAGGTGCGATCGAAGACGAGGTGGTGCCAGGTGAGGCCATGGGGAACGAATCGGGCGAAATCGCTGTCGCGGGTGACCCAGGTGCAGCCGTGGGCGATGGCGACTGCGGCGTGCTGAGCATCCGCCGCCAGCTTCGCCCGGGAATTGGTCTTGCGGATCAGCTCAAGGGTCAGTGCGAGATGGCCGACCCCGGGCTCGATCACCCGGCAGGTGGGCAGGGCTATCAGATTATCGATGATCGCCTGGACGACTGGCAGGGGAGACGGTTTGCCTTCGGTAAGAGCCGAATTGGTGACCACACGTATGAAGCCGATGGCCACCAGGGATGAGAGCGCAAAAGGGGCTGGCCCCGCCGTCATCTTCTCGAACCAATCCAGATACTGACCGTGCCCAAGGATTTTCGACCGATGGGCATAGACCAGGATGTTGACATCCGGCATCAACATCAGATGCGACCTGCCCAGATTTCGACGTCATCCTCAGCCTCGGAAAAGCGCGCGGGATCGAGGGGAATCGGTTTGTCACTGGGATTCCCGTAGACCAGCATCTTGAACCGGGCCGGCTTGGGCTTGGTTTCCGCCTGCTCGACATATTGCCTGAGCAGATCGTTGACGATCGCGCTGAGCGACCGATGTGACGCCGCGGCAAGCTGCTTGGCGCGGACCAGCAGGCGGTCATCAAGGATCATCGTGGTGCGCATGTCCGGAGCATATCCGCACGCATATGTATGCAACGCGGCGGCGCGATGGACCACGAACCCGATGCCCAGGCAGGCACACATGGGATGGAGTGGTGGAATGCTCGAAGTTCAGCGGTCACGGGCGATCACCCTTGCGCAGAGGCATCGTTGATTCAGCGTCAGCACCTTCACCCACCAACCCCACCTTTCCATCAGGGACCTTGGCATGGCCATCAAGCGCGTCGGCATCATCCTCAACGGCGTCACCGGACGCATGGGCACCAACCAGCATCTGGTGCGTTCCATTCTGGGGATCATCAAGCAGGGCGGCATCAAGGTCGGCGACGATCTGGTGCTGATGCCCGACCCGATCCTGACCGGACGCAGCGAGGCCAAGCTCAAAGCGCTGTCCGACAAGCATTCCACCAAGGAATCCGGCCCGCTGAAATACAGCACCGAGGTCGCCAAGGTCATCGCCGATCCGGCCTATCCGATCTTCTTCGATTCGTCGGGCACCTTGCAGCGGGCCGAATTCATCGAGGCCGCAGTCAAAGCGGGCAAATCGATCTATTGCGAAAAGCCCACCGCCGTCACCACCGCCGAGGCCCTGCGCCTGGCCAAGCTGTGCGAAGATGCCGGCCTGAAGAACGGCGTGGTCCAGGACAAGCTGTGGCTGCCCGGCCTGCGCAAATTGCAGATGCTGAAGGAACAGGGCTTCTTCGGCAGAATCCTGTCGGTGCGCGGCGAGTTCGGCTATTGGGTGTTCACCGGCCACGTCGCCGACCAGCCGGCCCAGCGCCCGTCGTGGAACTACCGCAAGGCCGACGGCGGCGGGATCATGATCGACATGCTCTGCCACTGGCGCTACGTGATCGACAACCTGTTCGGCGAGGTCAAAGCCGTGAGCTGCCTCGGCGGCATCCACATCGGCGAACGGGTCGACGAAAAAGGCAAGAAATACATCTGCGACACCGACGATTCGGCCTACGCCACCTTTGAGCTGCACAACGGCATCGTCTGCCATTTCAACTCATCGTGGTGCGTCCGGGTCCGCCGCGACGACCTGCTGACCGTGCAGGTCGACGGCACCGACGGCTCGGCGGTGGCCGGCCTGCGCAAATGCTACGCCCAGCACATGGCCGCCACGCCCAAGCCGGTGTGGAACCCCGACATCGACAGCCCCATCGACCATTTCGCCCACTGGAGCGAAGTCCCCAGCCCGATGGAATACGACAACGCCTTCAAGATTCAGTGGGAACTGTTCATCAAGCACGTCTGCCTGGACACGCCCTTCCGCTGGACCTTGCGCGAAGGCGCCAAAGGCGTGCAACTCGCCGAACTCGGCCTGCAAAGCTGGGCCGAACGGCGGTGGCTGGATGTGCCGAAGATTTGAGGGTGGCGACGATTCAGGATTGCCTGTAGAATACTAATAGCGACAGGTAAAAAAATGTTTTTTAACCGTAGAGACCTATGACTTCGTGAAGCTCAATGACCATGGAATCACCTCCGTTAAGTTAAGGCTAAAGGGATGAATCCTACCATTTTTATTTGGGCAAGGTCGCGCGCCGGTCTAACCAATAAACAAATTGCCAAGCGGCTTAAAATAAGCGAAGAAGAAATAAATAAATGGGAATCAGGCATATCGACACCAAGCTATGACCAAATGGAAATTCTTGCCTACGATCTATTGAACATTCCACTGGCTGGGCTTTTTACCGACGAAGCGCCAAAAGAGTTGGACGTGCGCGGAAAATTTAGATATTTATTTAAGTCTGATTTTGATATCATTGAAAAATCAGTCTTCGATGTCATCGAAAAAACGAATTATTTTCAATCGGTCATTGAAGAAATAATTGGCATTGGCGAAAAATTTAACTTAAATAACATACTAAATAGTAATGCCAGTGATTCTGCCTTGATTATCAAATCAATAATAAGATGGGACAAGATAAAAAAAGACAATAAATCCCCTGATCTTAGACTTGAGGCACTACGCGAGGCCTTGTCAAATATTAAGATTTATGTCTTTAAGGACGCATACAAGAGCGAAATAATTTCAGGATTTTGCCTGCCCTCCGAAACAGCTCCGGTTATATCTATCAACAATTCGACGACTGGGAATCGTCAGATATTTACATTGCTTCACGAGTTAACTCATGTATTTTTGGGCACGCCAAGTATCGAGTTCAAGGACCAGGGGAACATAAAAAATCTTGACAAAAACAAAAGATCAGAAGAAATATTTTGCAATAAAGTCGCATCTGAAATACTTGTTCCCTTCAGCGAATTAGAACGACTTAACTTAAGGCGTTCAGACATCACTGCGGAAAAATACCAAGAGCTGGCTGATTATTTTGGCGTAAGTCGCCATGTTATTTCAATTAAGCTTTCAGAAATGGGCTTAATTTTAGGCACGGAAAATGAAACCAATCTTATAAATTGGAACCTAGAATTCCGAAAGGCCGCCCGGTCCAATGGTACTGGGAATTATTATTACAACAAAAGATTGTACCTCGGTAAAAGTTATATTTCTTTAATTGTAAAAAATTACATCGAAGGTAAATTGGACAAAAATGAAGCCGCTCGAAATCTCAAAGTTAAATATGAAAATTTCGACAGACTTATTGGCGCATAAATGATTTACATAATTGACACCAATGTTTTTAGGGTCGTTGAACATTATTATCCCGACCGATTTGCCTCGTTTTGGTCAGATTTTAATTCTCTAACGGCCAGCAGTCGGATAATAAGCGTAAGGGAAGTATACAGGGAAATATTAAGATCGGGGTGGAAAGATTACATGAAAGCCTACATTGATAAAAATATCGACATTTTCCAAAAGCCATGCAGCGCGCAAATGGAAATTGTCGCTAAAATAATGAAAGATTCAAGATTCAAGGATTTCGTGAGAAAAAAACAATGGCTGGACGGTGCTCCAGTTGCCGACCCCTTCCTTGTTGCTGCGGGTGCTATATTGCAAAACACCATTGTTGTGTCACAGGAAAATTCAAAAATGCCCGAAGTCTGTACTCATTTCGGGGTAAAGTGCATTCAAATTCGCGAGTTAATGGAACGGGAACAGTGGCAGTATTAAGTTAGTAGGTTTGGCCTCACCTGCGCATTAATCCATTTCCAGCCACCAAATCAAAGGTCATCATATGGAAAATCTGATACTAAAAATTTTCTCTATTGTTTTATGGTTGATAATTATTTGCGGATCATGCCAGATGTCAGCTCAAGAAGACGTACGCCCACGATCGCTTGTTGGGGCAATTCGCTGGGATGCTTGGCATGGTGATGTCGACGGGCCAGGTTCACCTGGATTGGCCGTAGAACGTTCTCTTGGACCAGCACATTGGCATTATCGACTCCCGTTTTTTGCCAAGGTCGTGGGTGAAAACACAGTGGAAGCACGGGCCAATACGCAAAAGATCATGGACGAAGAGATCACTTATGCCAGTAACGCTCACTTGGATTACTGGGCGTTCCTTACCTATGCGCCAAAATCAGCCATGAGCATTGGTATGCAACTGTACCTTTCGAGTTCTCTGAAATCCAAGATGAAATTTTGCCTGATATGTCACCATATTCGCGAGTCGCCAGAGGAAGTCGAAAGACTAGTTGGCTATATCAAAGATCCGCAGCATGTGCGTGTCCTTGACGACAGACCGCTGGTCTATGTCTTTCAGTGCAAAGCAAAACGGGCGTTTTTCGATGCACTCAGCAAGGCACTTGGCGAAGCCGGAATCAAGCCTCCTTTTCTCGTCGATATGGGCAACAATCAGTCCGGTATCACGTTTGACGCGGTGAGTTCGTACTTGGGAACCCAAAAGAATGACTGGGATAAGCAAAAGAAGCAAGGTCGTCTGGTGATTCCATCCATAACCGGCGAAGACAACCGCGACCCTCGGGTTGAGAATCCGGTCCCTTGGGAGGGCGGCGGCAAGGGGAAACCAGTGCAGGTCGGCCCCCGGAAGACACCAAAAGAAATCGCAACCAGTATTGCCGGAAAAGTAGCATCGGCCCTCGAATGGAACAAATCCAATCCCGATGCGGGTAAGGCAAATGCCGTCATCATCTATGCTTGGAACGAATTTGACGAAGGCGGCTGGATCTGCCCCACCATTTCCGAAGGGACCAACCGATTGGATGCGATTCGTTCCGTATTGGAGAAAAAATGAAAAACCCGGCGATGCTCCTGCTCCGTTGAGATTGGTCTACAAGGCTATGCGCTACGCTCTCAAAACGTTCGACCATTTCGATCAACTGCTTTCAGCAACTCGTGCAGAGGTCGATGCGTTGCTCACGATGGAACCTGACGATGGCGCCCTCGATTCCGTGAAGCGTCAGTTGGACGCGCTCCATGGCTGGACCCGAGGTGGACGCTGCCCGAGCCAGGATGAAAAAGACCAGTTGAACTTCGGCCAGATCGCCAGTCGAGCGCTTGACACCTATTCCGTCGCTCCGGCGCTGTACGCCCTGGCCAGTTTTGTCATCTATTGGGGAGAGCCAGGCGGCTGCCCACGCTGATGCCGGGCAACGGCTTCTGAATCCGGGAATCGATCACCGCTGCGCGAACGGCAGGTGCCCAAGCGGCAATTGCAGGATCAGGCAGGCGATGGCGGTGCCATAGGTCGGGCCGACGTCGTCGCCGGCCCAGGTGCCATTGGCGGCCTGGCGGGCGAGCAGGTCCCGCGACATCGCCTTCAGGTAGTCGTCCCAATCCTTGCCGCCGAGCACCCAGGTCGCCTGGCTCAGGTAGAAATGATGGTAGAAATAATGGCCTTTGACGTCCTCGTCCTTGGCCGCGGTCTTCAGATAGCGCCACAGCCGGGCGACGCTGTCGGCTTCGGGGCCGTCACCGCCGGCCTTGCGGTCGTAGTGGCCGAGGCTGGCCCAGCAGGCCAACGCCGCCGCCGCCAGTGCGGGGCGGCTGGCTCCGCGATGGACCGCGGAATAGGCGATGCCGCCATCGGGATTCTGGGTCAGGCGCAGGTAGCCAGCAGCGCGGTCGATGGTCTCGGCGGGGACCTTGATCCCGACATTGCGGCAGGCGCGCAGACCTTGCAGCACGCAGGCAGTGGTGCTGCCTTCGTCGGCGTATTGCAGCGGGCTGTACAACCAGCCGCCCTGGGGGCTCTGCCCGCGGGCGACCAGGGCGATGGCCCGTTCCAAGGCCCGGCGCACCCGCGGCGCGTCGTCTTTGGTCAGCTCCATGCCGGCGCACTGGGCGAGGAACAGCATGGCGAAGCCGTGGCCATAGGTGCAGCGCTGCTCGTCCTCGCCGGCGATCAGGCCATCGGGATGGGTCTCGCTGCGCCGGATCAGCCACTGCATTCCCTGGCGCAGCGGCGCGGCATAGGGACCTTCCTGGGGCGTGCTGCCGCTGGCGAGCAGCGCCAGCCCAGCGAGGGCGGTCATGGTCGCGGGATAGCTCTTGGCGTCCCATTTCGCCGGAAAGGTGCCGTCGGGCTGCTGGACCTGCACCAGGTAGGCCAGGCCACGATCGACCGCCTGACGGACGGCGGGGGCCATCGGCATCGCTGGCGACGCCGGCACAGCCGTTGGCGGGGCCGGCACAGCCGGGGCCTGCACCGCGACCCGGGTCGCCGGAGCCGGCTCGCCGCCAAAGACGAGGCTGCACAGCAGCAGGGAGATCATCCGGATCATGGGGCGGTTCCGAGGGTCCAGGCCGAGCAGGTGCTGGCGCCGACGGCGATCAGCCAGCCCGGAGTCATCACCAAGGCCGCGTCGTCGGCCTGGCCCAGGTCGATCACCGCAGCAGCAGGTTGTTCGGCTGATGGGCCGGGCGCCGGCAACTGCCAGGGCACCTCGGCCCGCAACTGCCCGGGCACCACGGCGCGCAGGTGGCCCTGACCAGACAGCATCGCCAGTCCGGGGAGGATCGCCGGCGGCCTGGGCGACGAGGCCGGGAATCGGCCACGCTCACTGCCGTCGATCAGGTCGATCAGGCAGGTGTCTTCGCCGGCCGAGAACAGCCGGCCACCGCCGAGATCGCCCAGCCAGCGGGCTCCGCGGCGACGCGGCACGTCCCACAGCAGCCGACCGCTGTTCAGATCGAAGGCGAGCAGGCGATCGCTGTCGGTTGGCGACACGACCACCCGGCCGGCGGCGATGATCGGCGCCACCGGTGTCGCCATCGGCGAGCGGGCGACCTCCATCAGATAGGTGAGATCGGCCAGCGACGGCGGTCGGCTGCCCGGATCGCCGGCCGTGGTGCTGGCATAGCGCGTCGCCCAGCGTGGCTGTCCGCTGCGCTCCACCGCCGCCACCAGGCCAGCATTGGTGCAGACCACCACCAGATCGTCGGTGAGGGCCGGCATGGAACCGCGCCGGGTCAGCCAATCCGCAGTGCGCGCGGCCTGCCAGGTGCCGAGCTCACCATCCAGGCCGGGCACCGGGCCGAGCTCGACGCTCCAGCGCAGCGCGCCGTCGCTGACCGCCACTGCCGCCAGATGATAGCTGCCGCCTTGGACCAGCAGGACCTGGGCCGCGTCGCCGTCCACCGCTGGCGGCGCCAGCACGCAGGCGGTTTTGAACAGGTCATCGCCGGCAGCGCTTGCCCCGCCGATCCGCCACTGCACGGCGCCGCTGGTCGCATCCAGCGCCACCAGATCACTGCCATCGCCGCCGGCCGAACCCTGATGCTTGCGCCAGGTGCGCGGATCGACGTGGCGGAACCCGGCCAGGGCGAAGACCCGTCCACCGCCAACGCTGAGCCCGTGACGGCCTTGGTCGCCAGCGAGACGGCTGGGGTCGCCAGCCATACGGCTTTGATCGCCGGCCATACGGCCGGGATCACCAGCGATCGCCTGGTCGGCGGCATCGTCACCGCGCCACAGCGCCAGCGGCGTGGTCCAGCTCTGGCGCCCATCGCTGAGCCGGAATCCGGTGATCGCGTCGCTGGTCCTGACCACGACGGTCGGCGCCGATCCGGAACCGATCGCCACGCCGGAGCCGCTGGCCGCGCTGATCGTCGCTGACCACGCCGGAGTGACGGCCGGAGCTTTGCGGTCCGCTGGCGCGGCCCAGGCCGGAGGCACGGCCCAGGCAGGAGGCGCGGCAACGGCCAACGGCCTGGTCGCGGCAAGCCGGGCCAAGTCGGGATCGGCGCCGGCCAGGCGGTCGGCTTCGCGGCGGTCTCCGCCCAATGCCGCGGCCAGCACCAGACGACCGCGCAGCGCAGCGGCATCCTTTTCGGCGGCAACTGCGACGAAGCCCCACCAGCGCAGCGCCAGCAAGGGTTCGCCGCGCAGAAACGCCGCCGTTCCCAGGCGTTCCGCCCCGGCACTGGCCGCTGCGCTGCCGGGGTGACGCAGCACCACCGCGGACAAGGCTGAGGCGTCATCGCCTGCGGCAGTGAGCCGGGCCTGGGCGAGGCGATCGAGCCGGGCAGCGATGGCCTGTCTCGTGTCGGGCGCCAGAGCTGTGACCTCACGGTTGAGCGCGTCACTTCCGGACCACGCGATCTGGGCCCGCGGATCGAGCGCCACGCCGGGCGACCGTTCGGCCTGGATCAACCCGAATCGCCGCTCGGCCAAGGCTTCCACCAGGTCGGCGGCTTCGTCGGGCGAAGCGCTGCGCAGACGGACCAGCAACTCTCCGGCCTCGGTGTCCTCGGACACCAGCCCGGGCATCTCGCTCGACGCGGTGCTTCGGGCGACTGGTCGTTGCGGTGGCGCCGGTGGCGGCGTCGAAGGCAGCACGGAACCAGGCTGCACCATCGGGATGGCGGCGACCCGTTGGCGGATCGCGGGATCGCGGCTGCGGGAAAAATCGTTGAGTAATCTGGCCCGGGTCTGGGCATCGAAGCGGTCGATGTTGGCGAGCATGGCCTCGATCCCTGGCGGACCGCAGCGTTGCAGCACCGACAAGGCGCTCTGGGCCACACCGAGGAATGGCTCCACGGCGGTCACGTTGGCGGCGTCCGGCGCAGCCCGGGTCAAGGCGCGCAGGGCAAGCTCGCGCAGCCCGGGATCGGCCAGCGCGGCGCGGGCTGCGGCGCCGTCGAATCCCTGCCCAACCTGGCCGAGCGCGAACAGGGCGGCCCGGCGCACCCGGCGGTCGCCGTCGCCGGCAGCGCGGTTCAGGGCTGTTCCAACTGCGGGATCGGCCAGGACCTTTTTCCCTCCGCCGAGCAGCTCGGCGGCGAGCAGGCGGATTTCCACCGGGCGTTCCGGTTCGATGGCGATCAGCAGCACTTCGACCAGGTCGCGTTCCGCGGCCAGGGCCACGATCTGCTGGCGCACACCGCCATCGCGATCGTCCAATCCCTTCAGCACAGCAGCGCGGAAGGCTGGCCGGCCAGCAAGCGCGGTGATCGCCGCCACCCGCACGCCGGGCTCCGGATCCGTCGTCAACGGTCCGGCCACCGCATCCACCAGGTCAGGGCGATGGGCCGCCACCGCAGCCACCACGCTCTGGCGGACCACGGCGTGGGGCGACTTGATCGCCTCCACCAGGCGGGCATCGGCGGCAGCGCCGCCGCGCCGGGCCAGGGCGGTGAGGGCTGCAGCCTGCTCGGCCGGTTCGCCGGTCCGGTTCATCGCCGCCGCGAGCACCGGCGCGGCGTCGGTCTCGCTGAGCCCGGCGATCAGATCGAGGGCGAGCAGCCGCAGCTCGCGATCGTCGTGCCCGACCAGGCTGAGCAGCAACGCCGCATCGGCCGATCCGGGCACCTGCCGGGCCAGGCGCAGGGCCTGGATCCGCAGTTGCAGATCAGGATCGCGGAGATTCCTGCCCAGGTTGGCCGCCACCGTCGCCGGCAGGCTGGCCACCGGCAGCGCCGCCAGTTTTCCGTTGCCGGTCAGCAGGCTGTCGATTGCTGCGAGGGCCGCCTGGCGGACGCCGGCGTCGCTGTCGGCCAGCGCCGTCGCCAGTTCGCCGGCCATGGCCGCATCCGGGAACGCCACCGCCGCGAGCACCGCTTGGCGGCGGATCGCCGGATCGCTGTCGCGCAGCTGCGCGAGCAGCGGCTGGCGGGCACGGTCGCCCAGGCCGTTCAGGCATTCGAGCAACCGACCGTATTCGCCACCAGGATCGGCGGCCAGCGCGATCAAGGTCGGTACCGCCCGAGGATCCTGCAATTTCGCCAGGATATCGAGGGCGCGGCCTTTGGTGTAGCGACCGCCGAGCTGGAGCGCGGTGAGGGTCGGTGGAACCGCCACCGGCCCGAGGGCGATCAGCGCCTTCACCGCTTCGGCCGCGCCTTTGGCGTGCTTGTTCGACGTATCGAGCATGCTCGCCAGGAACGGCGCCGCCGGCGCCGCCGCCGCGCCGAGGGCGGCCAGCGCTTTCACCGCCGCCAACTGTTTTGTGAGGTCGGCGTGGTAGAGATCCTCGATCAGCGGTCGGAGGTTCGCCGGCAGATCGGCGGGAATGGCGGATCGCGGGATCCGCGGCGGCGGCTCGGCGCCGCAAAGCGGACCGAGCCCAGCGAGCGGCCCGACCGCGCTGAGCACCACCAGCGCGACGTTCCGCAGGGATCTCGCCACCGCCCGGATCATCGGGAAAACTCCAGGGAATCCGCAGTCCAATTCGCGGTCTGATTGCCGACCACGATCCGCCCGCCACCGCCCGGATCGGCGCTGATCGTCATCTCAGGCGGGGCACCGGCGTGGAGCGCCAGGACCAGGACCACGGTTCCCGGCCGCGGCACCGAGCCGCGATTGGCCTGGGGCGCCGACAGGCGGGCGGTCAGGCGCAGACCGCCTTCGTCGCCGAGCAAGGCCGTGTTCGGCGTGGTCCACGCCGGCCGGGGGATGCCGGCGTCCCAGCGTTGTTTCGCCGTACTGCCGCTCAAATGATCGACCAGGACAACGACCGCCGGACAGCCGGCAGCGCCAGTCAGATCGATGCCGAGCAGCCGGCGTCCGCTGGCCGGCGCTGCTCGGGAATCGAGCCGGGCGGCCAGCTTGGCCTGGCCCGGCCGCGGGAAGTCGGCCGTCAACTGGTCCAGTCCCGCCAGGGATTTTCCAAGCATTCCGCTGACCAGTTCGAATCGCCGCCCGCCGCTGGCAAGGCGCAGCCAGCCTGGCGCAGGTGCCGCCGGATCGGCGCTGGCGCCCTGGCAGGCGAACCAGCTCTGCACCACCACCGCATCGTCGCCCCAGCCGGAACGCAGCACGACGTGGCCTGATGCCGCGTCGGCCAGGTGCAGCGGCAGCGCCGGGCGGGGATCCGCGCTCGGCACCTGGTCGGGCAGCGTCGCCGCCGCCGCCAGGGCCTGCCATGGCCAGGCGCTGTCGAAATGGCCTTTGCCATGGGCTCCGCTGGAGTGATCGAGGACCCAGGACAGCGCCGGGCGCTGGTCCGCCGGGACGCAGCCGAGGAGCAGCGCGGAACGGCCCGAGGCCTGCACCGACAAGCTGCTGAGACCGGCATTGGCGACTGGGCCGGGATCAGCGGCGATGATTTTTCCCAGGAATAATCCAGGGCAGATCTCACCGATCAGATCTGCGCCCAGGTTCAGCTTGGCGGCGCGGATCGCCGCCAGGACCCCGGCTGACAGCACCACCTGCTGATCCGCCTCGCCGGTGCAGGCGAATCCGGTGCGGGCATTGGCCTGGCTCAGCCAGGTCTTCACTCCGGCCACACCGGCATCGCGCCAGGCAACCGTTTCGCGGTCGCTGCCCGGATCGAGCACCAGGCCGGTGAGCAGCAAGGCCGCGGCGCTGATGGCGTCCTCGGCGGGGACCGGCGGCGCAGGAACGGGTAGGGCCCGGTGCTCCCGGGCAGCCAGGCCGCGAGCATTGAGTTTCAAATGCTCGGCGCACGCCGCAGCAAGACCCGGTTCGAGATCCACCGCCAGCAGATCATAGGCCAGCGCCAATCCGACCTGGCGCTGGGCCAGGTGAAGCAGCGGCCGATCTGGCGGCAGATCGACGGCGGCGGTGCGGGCGAACCAGTCGAGGGCCGCTGCGCGGTCGGCAGGCTGGTTGGAAATCAGGTACATCGCAGCGGAATTCAACGCCAGCCAGGACCACCGGCGGTCCCCGGCGAGCTCGGCGGTGCGCACCGGCGAACGCTCGACCAGCAGGGCGCGCAGCGCTGCCCAGGCGGGATCGGCGAACCGCGCCCGCACCGCCGGCAGATCGGTCGGACTGAACAGCAGCCGCGGATGGCTGTTGCCAGGCAGCAGGCTCTGGCCAGGCAAAGTGCTCTCACCGGCCGCAGCGGCCCAGCAGAGGCACACCGCGATGACGAGCCGCGCAACCGCTGATCGCCTGCTATTCATGGGCGGATCCAAGTGACGCCAGCGGGCAACTCCACCGCCGCGACGTTGCCCAGCGTGGTCGCGGTGGCGCCGTTCCGGCGCAGGAAAACGAATCCGGTGAAGCGGAGCGCGATGCCGTCGGAGGAGACCTGCTGCTCTCGTTCGGCGGCGGAACCGAGGGCGATGGCCACCCGGTCGTCGCCGATCGCCAGGTGGACCACTCCCGGCGGGGCTGCCAGCCGGCGGACCGCGATGGCGGCGGCGGAATGCACCGCGACGAAGATCGCCTCGGCGGATGGCGCTGCGCCGATCACCAGCGAACTGCCAGGGTGTGTACCGGGTTCGGCCGGCGGCGGAGGCGGCTCGGCGGAGGTCGCCAGCTGTGCTGGACTACTCAGTTGTGCTGGTCCACCCAGCTTTGCTGGATTATCAGGCTTCGCCGCTCCGCCCGCAGGCAGCAGCTCCAGCTCGGTCACCGCCTGGTCATCGGCGATGGTGGCGGGCTTGGCTGGCCGGACCTCTTTTGGTTTTGGCCGGATCCAGGTACCGGGGCACCGGCTGGTGGCGGCGCTGCGCCCGGTGTCGCCGGCGATCCAGGTGAGACCGCTGGCCGTGCTCCAGATCAGGTCAGCCTCGCCGCTGCGCTTGGCGCCGTTGACGAATTGCTCGCTGAGACCGAGCTCGGCATCGAGATCCGCTGGCGTCCAGCCGGTGGTCTCTGCGCGGCCCGGGCGATGGACAAACCAGCGCCAGGCCGTGGCTGGCTCCGCAGTCATGCGTGAGCAATCGACCAGATAGCTGCTGGTCAGGAGCAACGCCCGCTCGCCGGCGCAGCCGGCGTACACGCCGGGTCCGGTGGTCGCCGCGACGAAGGACGCCTCGCGGTTGCTCGCTTGCCGCCAGGTCGACGGCACGGCTTTCGGCCAAGTCGGCTTCTGCACTTTGCGGCCGTTGTCGATGGCCTCGCCGAGGAATTGGCCCGTGGCCCACAGGCCGTTGCGGCGCCGCGGATCGCTTTCCCAGGAATCCCGGCGCTCGCCGCGTGGCGCCTCGCGCAGCACCGCCGCGCCGTTGATGGTGGCCGCGACCACGCTCAGTCCGAGCCCGCCGCTGCGACCAGCGGCGAGCACCGCCATCGCGCCATCCCAGCCGCCGACCCGCACCACGCCCAGGCCCGCGGCCGGCGCGACCAGGACCGGCTCCGGCGGCGGATCGGCGGCGGCGCTGGTGATCGGCGGCAGGCCGAAGTACGGCGAGGTCTGCCAGGCGGTCGCACCGGTTGGACGCAAGCGATAGAGCAAGCCGCCGAAACCCGCATCGGGATAGGCGCGATGGGCGAGTTCCAGCGCCAGCGGGAAGGCTGCCCGGGATTCGGATCGTTCGTATTTCAGCTCGCCGTTGTCGTCGCCTTTGACCGAGCCGATCCACCACGGTCCGGCGGCGGCCGGCAGCAGATTCGCCGGCCAGCCCGGACCGCTCGGTTGATCGAAAGCCGCCCGGGTGCGCAGCCCGTTCACCGGCGGATCGATCAGCACCAACGCCCCGAGCAGCAGGTCGCGCATGGTGGCGCCGGACGGCGCAGCATAGCCGTAGCCGAAACGGTCGAGGCCGAGATGCCGGCAGCCTTCGCACCACAGCAGCAGATGGCCGAGGGTCAGGTCGGCGGCTCCGGGCTGGCCACGAGGAAAGCGCCGCTGGTCGAGGGTGTCGATCAGGTCCTGGATGGAACTTTTTGCCGTGAAGAACCCGTCGATCAGCCGGACATCGCGGGTGGCCAGGGCGCACAACGCGTGGCTGGCCAAACGCGGATAGCCGTGCCAGCTGCGGATCCGTTCGGCCTCGACGCCGTGCACGCCCATCGCCCGCAGGGTCGCAGCAACGCCGCGGCGCAGGCCAGGTTCCAAGCCGTCCTGAAGCACGTCGTAGCGCAGCGCCTGTTCCCAGTGGTCGACGTGGTGCCACTGCCAATCCATGTTGTCCTGCTGGTACGGCGGACAGCCGACGAACTGGGCGAGCTTGGCGGTCTCCACCGCGGTCGCCACGGCGTCGCCATCGAGCCGGATCAGGAACAGGTTGTCGACCGTGCGCCGGGATTCCGCCGGCACGGCGCGGATCGCCTTGAGCGCCGCCGCGGTTGCTGGATCAGCGGATTCCCGGGCTTTCACCGCGGCGATGGTCTGGTTGTCCCAGAGCAGGATCGGCTCGGCGGCTCCGAGCCTGGCCAGCCCGATCAGGATCAGGCAGGAAAGAATCAAGTAATTAAGCAATCGCATGGTCACGGCTCCAGCTCGGGTTCGATCAGGGCGACCAGGCCGCCGGCACCGGCGGTGCCGGGCAGGGGATCGATCAGCATGGTCAGCTCGCGGGCGCCACGCAGGTCGATCGACAACGCCTGTGGCGCGGTGCCAGCGGCCAGGCCGTAGCGGCCGACCTCCGTGTCGTCCTTGCGCACCACCACCGTGGCGCCGCCGGCGACGACCACCGCGGCGATACCGAGCTGGGCCGACAATGCCGACCATTTCCCATCGAGGCGCCAACGCAGCACCTGGCCCACCGCCAAGCCCCAGCCCGGGCCGGTGCGTCCACCGACCAGCACCAGCGGACCGCCGATGGCGAGCGCGTTTTCCCGCGGCGGCGGGGCGACCACCGCCACAGCCGTGCTGCCAACCGTGGTCGGCGCACCGAGCGGCCCGCCGCCGGCGCTGATCGCCCGCAGCCTGATCAGCGAATGGCCGGGCAGGTCGAGCCGGCCCCATCCCGGGACCTCGGCCTGCCACGTTCCCTGGGAGAAATGCAGTCGCTTCACCGGAAGCCGCGAACCCTCGACCAGGTCGATCCATCCCGGAGCTGTCACTGGCTTTTGCGCAGTCCCGAGCCGGGCCGGAATCACCGCCACGATGCTGGTCCAGGTCACCACGCTGCGGGTTCCATCAGCGTCGAGGGTCAGGCCCTGCTCATCGCTGCCGGTAAGAATTCCTTTGACCGTGCTCCGCGCACCGCCAGCGCTGATCACCACCTGATCGGTGTCGCCGCCGATCACGACTTTTTCGCTGACGGGATCGGGTGGCTCGCGGAACACCCCGACCACGCCATCGATCGGTATTCCCGGAAGCCGGGCCAGGGCGATGCGGTCGCCTTCGAGGCGCCACCGATCGGTGCGGAATTCTCCGCCTGAAACAAGCGCGATCCGCCACGGTCCGGGCTCGGTCCGCGGGTCAGCCCAGGTCACCGAACGCAGCCGTCCGGGAGCGGCGCCGCTGCCGTCCTGCCACACCGTCGACTCAGCCGACCAGTCGAGCAGCTCGCCGTGGCGGACACCATCCGCGAAGACACCTTCGGCGGCGTGGGCCGCGCCAAGCGCCAGGCAGCACAGCAGCGGAACCCAGTTCATTTGCCCGGCTCCGCGGCCGGCTGGGTGGCCAAGGCCCGATAATACGCTTCGAGCAGATCGCGATAACGCTGAGGATAGCGCTGCTGCAAAGCCTGGAGCAGTTCCTGGCGTTCCCGTGGCCGCAACGCGCCCCAGGTGTCATCGCCGGCCAGGGCCGGGGTCGCACCGGTCAAGGTCGCGAAATCAGCCGGTGATTTGCCTTCGCGCAGGTTGGCGCCATCGCCGCCGACATCGGACAGGGATTCGGAATGCTCCAGGAAAGGCCGGGGTTCTTCTTCGGCCAGGGCGAGCATGCCATTGAGCGCGGCGAGCAGCCGGTCCTGATCCGCGACCAGCGCGGCGCGGTCCGATCCACCGTGGCGGATCCTGGCCAGGTTCGCCGTCGCCAGGTGGAAAGCCGTGCGATACGGATCCTGGGTCTGCTCGATGGAACGGATCCGGTTGCCCAGCGTGATGGACGCCAGCGGCGTCAGGCAGCCGTGGAACGCCGCCGCGTAGTCGCGCAGGATCGGCAGCACCCAATGGGCGCGGCCGCTGCCGAGGTAGATGCGCGTGGCGTGCAACTGGGCCAGTCCAGCCATGGCCAGACTGGCGGGCATCTTTCCGAACACCACCTGATGGCTGATGACGGCATTCTTCACATCGCCGCCGAGCTCTTCGACCTCGGCGATGAGCAGCCGGACCAGGCAATAGGTGTACGGCGGCAGGGTGTCGTGCTTGAACTTAGCCTTGATCAGGATTTTCGATACATCCTCGGTGATCAGCGGTTTCCAGGCGGTGTGGGCGGGTTCGGCGCGGCCCGCCACATAGTGCTCCCAGCCGCTGGCGAACCGTGGATCGAGAGTGGCATAGGCGCTGGCGAACGCCGTGAGCAGCGCTTGGGGCGAGGCGACCTCCGCGGCCAGCACCTTCGCCGCAGCCCGCTGGTTGAGCCCGGGATCACGGGTCGCGTCGGCTTCGATCTCGGCGGCGATGGCGGCGCGTTCGGCGGCGAGTCGTTCGCGTCCGGCGGCGCTCAGCTCGACCGCTGGCAGGATCGCGAAGACCTCGCCGCCGATCGCGGCGGACCACATGGCGGCCCAGGCGACCAGGCACAGCGCTGTGATCGGAACCGGCTGGAGCGCAAGAAAACGCCTCATTTCTTGCCTTTGCTCGAAGACTTCATCGGGCGGACCTCGCCCTGGCTGGGAGCGCCGCCTTCGGCCATCGGCGCTGCCCGCAGCCGCTCGATGACCTGCAGATTGCCGAATTGGCTCTTGGTGGTTTCGCTCAGATCGCCGTCTTCGGCCAGCAGGTGGTTGATGCCGATCAGGATTTCCTCCTGCTGCTTGGCCAGCAACGGCCAGTCCGGATCGCCGCTGGCGGCGGCCTCGCGCACCGCCACCGCCAGGGCGATCAGCAGTTGAATCTCGGCTTGGCGATCGCTCTTCGCGCTGTCGAGGGCGACGCCAGGATGGGAGCCCCAGGCCGGCGGCGGTTCCGCCTGCTGCTGCAATCCGTGCATGGCCGCCACCAGTTGTTCGAGCAGTTTGATGATCCCGTTCTCGATCGCCTGGCATTCCGGCGAGGCGTCCCGGGCCTCCAGCCGGCGGCGGACCTCGCCGACCCGGGCCCGGGTCAAGGACAGCAGCGCCCACATCACCGGCGGGAACTGGACCACCGTGTGCGCCTTGATGGTATTGCGCATCTTGTCTTCGACGTCGGCGATTCCGTCGATCATCGCAGCTTCCTGCTTGGCCAATTGGGCCAGCCGGATCAGTTCCGGTCGGGCATAGGTTCCCCCCGCAGGCAGCTTGGCGGCGACCTCGACCGAACCATCCCGGACCACCTTTTGCAGCGTGAGCAGGCGCTCGACCTTGGGGATGAGCGACTCGATCGCTTCGCCGTCATAGGTCAGCGCCGCGGCGAGCCATTCGAGTTCGAGCTGGTCCACCGCGTCGGCGACCAGACGGATCACCTCGACTTGCGCCGTCGCGGCGACCGCCGGTTGATGGGCGTCGATCGCCACCGCGGCGGCTTCGGTGAACGGCACGGCGGCGTTCAGGATGGCGGCGATGGCGTTGGAGAGAGGGATGACTGGCGCCTGGCCGTCCTCCAGCTTCTGGTCGTTGATCGCTGCGGTGCCGCCCTTCGCGACCAGGGCGATGACCCGGCCGATGGCCCGCTGGTCAGAGGACTGCTTCGCCCAGCCCGGGTCGATGGTCAGGCGTTCCTGGGCGTCGGCCGCGGCGTCGAGCCGGCGCAGCCAGGTGGCGATGCGGATGCCGGCGGTGGCCAGGGCCTTGCCGGCGCCGTCCTGGTCTCCGCCGGCCAGGGTGTCGGCGGCGGCGGCGAACGGCGCGACCTCGGCGATCAGCGGATCGATCTTCTCTTTGCCGACATCGACGCCGCGCTTGGGCGCGATCCGGTTGGTGGTGACCTTGGGACCTTCGACGGCTTCGGGCTCGGGCGGAGCCAGCTGCTCGACCAGGGCCGCCACGGTCTTGGCCTCGGCCGCCAGGTTGGCGGATTCCTGGGCGAGTTTCAGCAGCGGTGAATCGCCACTGAGCACCTTGAGCGCAGCGGCCACGACATCGCCGGCGGTCGCCAGGTGCGCGGTCGCCTCAGCCACTGCGACCCGAGCGGCAGTGAGGTCATCGCCCTCGACCGCGCTGCGGGCGGCGGCGAGTTCCTTGTACACGGCTTCCAGGGCAGCGCCGAGTCTGGCGCTGCTCGCTGCGGCTCCGTTCAGGCGCGCACCAGCGGTGTTCAGCGCAGCGATCAGCGCGGTGCGCGCCCCGGCGATCCGCCCTTGCTGGGCGCGGATCGCGGCCGCGGCGGCGGCCAGATCCTCTGGCGCTGGGAACTTCGCCGCCAACGCCGCGCGCAGCGGATCTTGCGCCTGATGAAGCGTGGCGGTGGCCACCGCAGCCAGCACCAGACCGGTGGCCTGGGGATCCGGCGGAGCCTCGGCCACTTTGGCCATCAACTGCTGCTGGCGGGATTCGGCCGCCACGATCCTGGCCCGACCGGCGGCCAGACGCTGGGCGCAACCGGCGGGATCGGCCAGCGCCCGGCTGGTGGTTTCGAGCAGCCGTTCTTCGGCCAGGACCCGTCGGAGCGCCGCCACCATGCCTTCGAGCTGCTGCAAACGGAGGATTTTCGCTTCAAGACTGTCGCCTCCGGCGCGCAGCACCGCCAGGACCTGGCGCAGGCGTTCGACCACCTGGCCCTGGGTCTGGCTGGCCGGTCCGCTCAGGCCCGACTCGATCAGCTGCACGACCTTGGTGATGTCCTCGGCGATCAGGGCCTCTTCGGCCTTGGCCGCGGCGGCAGCCACGGCGCGGGCCGCGGCGGGATCTTTGTTCGCCAGATCGTTGGCGACCTGACGCATGCCGCGGATCAGGTCCTGGTATTGCTGAGCCAGCGCCCGGGTCGCCATCGCCGCCCGGGCCGCGGCGGGATCGACCGGTTCACCGGCCGGCAGGTGGACGAGCAGGCAGCAGACCAGGGCGATGAGGGAATCGCGGACAAACCGATGCACCGCAAAGACGCCACGACGCCACGGGACAGCAGAGACGCTCCGCTTGCTGGTCGTCCCATCGGGACGGGATGAAAGTTTGATCTGCCTGGTCGAGCTGGGGCTCGACCCTCTCAGGACAGGGCTCGACCCTCCCGGGACCGGCGGATGCGCTGCCTGCTTGGTCGAGCTGGGGCTCGACCCTCCCGGGATAGGGCTCGACCCTCCCGGGACCGGCGGATGCGCTGCCTGCTTGGTCGAGCTGGGGCCCGACCCTCCCGGGATCCGGCTCATTTTCCCGTTCCTTTGGTCATCTCACGGACCTGTTCGGCGCGGCGGATGATCGATTGCAGCGAGCGCTCGACCTGCTGGGCGTTCTCGACCTTGGCCAGTTCGGACAGGATGGTGCGCAGGGTCGTCGTCAGGTCGCGGGTGGCCGCGGCAAGACGGGCGCAGCCGGCGGAGAGATCTCCGGCGGGGAGATCTTTCGACCGATCGAGTTCGGTGGTCAACGCCGGCAGCGGGCCGCGCACCGCCGCCGCCAAGGGATCGACGACCTTGATCTGCAACCGCTCGGCGTTGGCCGCATCGCCCACCCGATTGGCCACCAGGCGCTGGTGCACCGCGGCGGTACGGCCCGCCACCTGACGCACCTGATCGCCTGCGGTGGCGGCCTGGGCCGCGGCGTCGGCGGCGCCCTGGCGGGCGCCGACCCGACCAGCCGGGGTGCGCGCGGCTTCGGCGGCGGTGGCCAACCGGTTGGCGATCTCCGCGAAGACGAGCAGGGCCTGGCGCAGCTGTTCGCCCTGGGCGCGCTGGGCTTCGCCGAGCAGCGCGAGGAGATCATCGTCGGCGACGATCTGCACGGTCACCGGATCCGAGGTGGTGCGCTGGGCGGTGTCCGGGCGGGTGTCGATGGCGATGGCGCGGATGGTCAGGCTGTCGCCGACCTGAGCGGCATTGCCTGCGATCTGTGCGGAATTGCCTCCAACCTGGGCGGCGTTGCCGGCGGTGGCGCTGCCAAGTGACAGCAGATCCAGGACGACCTCCACCGGGCCGGGTTTGGGCTTGGCGACGGAGCGGCCGGCGACGATATCGCGACGGGTCTGCATCGGGTTTTCGGCCACGGTCCAGGCGAGGTCGATGCCGGCCACGCCGTGGTCGTCCTCGGCCTCGGCCACCAACACCACCCGGGCTCTGGCCGACACCTGGCTGCCGGCATCGCGCTGGGCCAGGCGGATGGTGGGCGGACGGTCGGGTTCGATGGCGATGCCGATCCGCCAAGCATCGTCCTGGGCGATGCCGGCCTGGTCGGTCAGGCCGAGGCGCAAGGTCCGTGGCGCAGCCGCGGCCAGGGGGACCTCAAGCGGCAGATCGATGTGGGCCGACAAGCCGCGACCGGAGGCATCGACGACCACCGGGATGGCTGCGCTGTCGAACGCCAACCGCGCCGTGACCGGGCGGTCCGCCGTCGCCGACCATGCGATGCGTGAACCGGCGGGCAGGCTCAGCGCGGTGGCCTCTGGACCGGCGTCGAGGGGGCCGAGCCGGGTGTAGTCGGGACGGATGATGTGCAGCTGCACGCCGGTCAGCCGGGGTGGCTCGACCACCGTCACCGGGACCGGCGCAGTGCGCATATCGCCGCCGCTCGCCGCCACCGTGCAGGCGCTGGTGATGCCGTTCACCTGGGCGCGGAAGATCCCATCGGCATCAGCGGTGATCTCGTGGTCAGCGTCGTTTTCGCCGAGACCGCGCAGGTGGATGACCAGCGCCGTGGGCACCGCCCCGGCGGCGTCGATGGTCACGGTCAGCACCTGGCCGCGGACCACGGCCAGCCCGGCCGGAGCGCAGCGGATGGTCAGTTGGGTGCGGTGGGGATAGGTCGTGTCCTGGAGCAACAGGCAACGGCGCAGCCAGGGTTCGAGCAGGCCCTGGGCATGGAGCGCGATCGCAACCAGCGCAACTGCGAGGACGACTCCGGCCAAGGCCGCTGCAGCCTTGCGCCGCCGCCCTGGCGCCAACACCCGGGCTGGTGTCGGCGGAGGCGCGGCATTCACGGCGGCGATGGTGGCTGCGACGAAGGCAGGCGACGCCGCCCCAGGCGGATTGCTGGCGAATTGCACCGCGCTGGCCAGGCGGTCGCCCCACGACCGGTCGGCGCGCTCCACCGCCAGGGCGGTTTCAAGCAAGCCCACCGGGCGCAGCACGCCGCGCCAGACCTGGCCGATGCGCCACAGGACCAGCGCCGCCGCCGGTCCCACCACCACCAGCCGCTGGGCCACGGTCAGGTGGTCGCGGGTGAGCAGGTGCAGGCCGTAATCGATGGCGAAGACCACGGCGGCGGCGCTTGCCACGGCCAACGCCGTCCGCCGTCCCGCCACCAGGACCCGGGCCAGGCGCCAGGCGTGGCGCACCGCGACCAGCCCGGCCACCAGATCTGGCGACAGGCGAAGGGACGGCGGCTGCCCGGTGGTCATCGCTGGACTGGACATCACATCAAATCCTGACGTTTGCGCAGGATCAGCTCGGTCAGCAGCAGACCGGCGATCAGGGCGAGCAGCAGCGGCGCCGAGCCCAGGCCGTGGCGCCGTTCCTCGATGACCACCTGGCGCTTGTCGCCGATCAGGAACGGCAGCTCGCCCGCCCGCTCGATCGGCAGCACCCGCGCTGGATCGCCGGTGAGCTGGGCCAGGGCGGCGTCATCCCGGGCCAGGCGGCGGCGTTCCGCCTGGGGCGTGCGCACGTCGATGGTCCGGGCGGCGACGTCTTCGGAGGTCCAGGCCCCGGCTGGATCCAGCGGGATCGTGATCAGAAACCGTCCGGTGCGCACGGGACGGAGCGTGCCCTCGAACACCCCGGTACGCAGCCGCGGCAGGCGGATCGTCGAGACCACCTCGCCCGCGACTCCGTCGTCGCCAATCGCCTGCACCACCAGCGGAAGCTCGGTGAGATCCAGCGGCCCGTCATCGCGGTTGAATGCATCCACCGCCACCCGCAGATCGTCGCCGGCCTCGACCTGGTCGGCGGCGGTAGTGACCACCAGCCGGCGGCGCTCGTCGCCGGCGGCGGCCAGGGCGTCGATCACGCCGCCCCAGAACCGTTCGCAGACCTTGGCCTGGTCGACCGGCCGCCAGCGCCAGGTGCTGTCGATGCCCAGCCACAGCACCCGGCCGCGTCCGTAATGATGCCAGGCGATGATCGGCAGCGGGCCGCCGTCCTCGCTGCGCCGGGCCGCATCATCGGCCACGACCAGCGCGGTTGCGGCCGGCTTCAGGCGGGCGACGGGATGGATCCGATACGATCCGGGAAGCTGGCTCCAGGCCGAGCGCAACTCGCTGGGTTCGGCCGAATCACGGATGCGCAGCACCGGCAAGGCCAGCCCTTCATCGGTGGCCGACAGCCGGATCGGCGTCGGCGCCGGTTCCCCCGGCGCGCCCGGGCCGGTGCCGCAACGGCCTGGCACCACCGGCAGCAGGTCGGCGAGTTTCGCCAGCGGCGAACCCGCAGCGAGCAAGCCTTCGCTGAACCGCCGGCCGGCGACGAAGGCCAGGCCGCCGTGGCGACGGCCGACAAAGGTGTCGAGGGCCTGGACGAAGCGGGCATCGACGCTGTCGGGCATCTCTTGGGGATCGATCAGGATCACCGCGTCGTAGTCCTCCAGCCCTGCGGCAGTGGTGGGCAGGGCCGTGAGGGGATTGCCGGCCGAGGAGTCCTGGTTGAAGCGCGGATCGGCGTCCTGCTGCCAGGCCGACAGCGCATAATGGGTGTGCTGGCGGAGCAGGTAACTGCGCAGGAACTGGAACTCCCAGGTCGACGTTCCACCGATCAGCAGCACGCGGTGCTTGGTCTCTGAGACCTCGACCTCGACCTCGGCGCGGTTGTCCTCGACCACCTGCTCGCCGGGCAAATCCGGGATCGTCGCCCGCCACCGCCAGCGCCCGACCGGCTGGGGCGGGATGGTCAGATCGACCGTGAGTAGTGCGGAGCCTGCGAGCTCGCCGGTACCGTCGGCTTCGATCGCTTCCCAGGCGGCGCCGGGTTCCTGCAGATTGCGCCGTTCGAGCTGCACCCGCACCTGGCGCTCGCTGCCGGCATCGAGCCCGGAGCCAGCGAGCAGCACTGACGCGGCGATGGGATTGCCGGCCCGGGCCGAACGCGGTGCCTGGATCCGGACCACGGCGCGATTGCGCGGCGGTGTCACCGAACCCACCGCCAAGGCCCACACCACCAGG
This sequence comes from Planctomycetota bacterium, assembly GCA_014193115.1. GTDB lineage: Bacteria > Planctomycetota > UBA11346 > UBA11346 > UBA11346 > BJHQ01. Next base: position 213,232 of record BJHQ01000001.1, read on the forward strand.
CCGCGGTCGGCGGCCAGCCGCGCTGCCGCCGTCATCCGGGCTGAGCCATCGCCGGTGGTGGCGATGCCGTCGCTGACCACCACCAGGGCGGCGGTGCGGCTGCCTTCGCGCTGGTCGATGACGGTGCGTACCGCTCCGGCCGGATCGCTGGTCCGGCCCTCACCGGTCACGGTCAGGTCGCGGATCGCGATCACGCCCGGCGAACCGGCAGCTCCGGAAAATGCATAGAGCGGGACTTCCCGCACTGCCGCCAGCTTGGGCAGCACCGGGGCCAGCGCGGTGCGCACCTGGTCGAGACGGGTCGGTCCGCTGGCACCGGTGTCGCGCCACGCCATCGATCCGCTGTCATCGATCAGCACCGCCACCGCGCCGGTGCGATCCTGGTTGCGCCGGACCACCAAGGTCGGGCCGAGGGCGGCGAACACCGCCAGGGCGATGGCGCCCAGGCGCAGGGCGATCAGCAGCCGGCGCCGGCCCGGCGTCAGATGACCGTCGATGCGGTACGTGCGCACCACCAGCCAGGTTGCCGCCGTCAGCCCGGCGAGCAGGACCAGCAGTCCCCAGATGCCAGGCATTCCGGCCAGGTGCAGGCTGTATGCGGTGGCCTGATCCAGCGCCCCGTCGGGCAGGCCGAACACCACGCTGAACAGGCTCATACGGCCAGCCTCGGCGGGGCGGCGCCGTTGGCCTCGTGATGGCCGAAGCGCTGGGCGAGCAGGGTTTCGGCCACCAGCACCACCAGCAGGCCGGCGAGCAGCCACCAGCGCAGGGCGACGCCGCCGCTGGCCGCGCTGCCGCCGTCGATCAGTTCGTAGGGCCGGCCGAGGGCTGCATGCAACGCCCCGGGCGTCGCCCGGGCCAGGTCGAGTTCCGCCGGATCGACCACCCGGGCCTGACGACGGATGAGATGGCTGCCATCAGCGAGCAGACCATGGATGACATAAACACCTGCATGATCCGCGGCATGGCGGAGCACCCGTCCCCCCGGAAGCGCCGGACCATCCACCGCCAAGGCGATCAGATCCTCGGCGGGGAAGCGCGGCGTGGTCAAGGTCGCCGACACCGCGTCGGCCAGGCGTCCGGTGAGCGGCTCGCTCAGGGCCGCGCCGGCGCGCTCGACCCGCGGCGGATCGCCGCGGCAGAGCTGCCAGACCAGATCGTTGATCACCGGCAGAAAGGTCGGGTCCTTGCTCCACGCGGTGCTGGCCAGATCGAGCCCGGTGCAGATCGCGACCACCTGGCCCCGGCCGAGATTCCACGCGACTGCCGCCGGACTGCCCGCAGCATCGTCGAACCGACCCAGCACCCGGGCGCCGGGCATGGGCCGGACCGCGGCAGGCTGGCGGAAGCGCACCAGGTCGGCGAAACGCGCATCGGCTGAAAACAAGCTCAGGAACGAACCGGGCTGGATGCTGTCGGGACGCAGCCGCACGCCGGTCGGATCGTCCACTGCCGGCGACCTGGTCTGTTCGACCGCAAGCAGTTCCACCGGAGCCAGCGGTGGATCGCTGCCGCTGGCCTGGGACCACGCGGCCAGCTCCGCGGTCGGTCCCAGGATCAGGCCCAAGCCACCGCCGGCTTTGATCCATGCGGTCAGCGCCGTCCGCGCCGCTGGTGCGATCGCGCCCGGATTGTCGATCAGCACCACGTCCACGTCGTCGAGACCGGCGCCATCCCAGCCAGCCACGGTGCGTTGCCTGACCCGTTGGGCGAAGCCGCCATCGCCAAGGGGATCGATGGCGATCGCCAGGCTGCGGGCGGCGCCGATCCGCGGATCCTTCGCCAGGACCAGCGCGACCAGCTCGCGATGCACCGTGACCACGCAGGATCCACGATCGTCGCCAGGCAATTCGTCCGCCGGCAGGGCGACGGTGATCGCCGTATCGCCGGGCTCGGGGCAGGTTGCGGTGCAGGTGATCTCGGCGGCCTCACCTGAACCGAGGGCCGGCACCGCCACCGGCGGCACCGCCGCGTCGCCGATCTGGATTGACACGGTGGTGGCCGCGGACGAGCGCTGGCCGGCATTGCGGATCCTGGCCCGGAACACCGCTGGGGATCCCGCCACCACCCGGTGGCTCGGTGGCAGGACCGACTCGACGGCGAGATCCTGCTCGACTGTTTGTCCGAGATCCTGGACCACCAGCCGGGCATCGGCCGGCAGCGTTGCCGCCGCCGACTTGAGCCGGGCCGCCCGGGTTCCGTCCAGGTCGCCATGACGCAGATCGGTGAGCCACCACACCGTCACCGAGCCGCGATGCGCGTTGGCCAGAGCTGCGGCTGCGGTCAGCGCGGCGGCCGGATCGGCGACCAGATCGCTGGCCGGGCGGACCGCCAGGCGTTCGGCGAAACCCGAGCGTTTCAGCTCACCCGCCGGCGCCGGCTGAGGCAGCGGATCGCTCCGCCCGCAGCGGCTGGCGGACAGCACTGCGACCCGGTGGTCGGGATCGGCGCGGTTCAGGTGGTCGGCCAGGGCCGTCACGGCGCGATCCAGCACGGTGGTTCCGCCGGGCGGGCGATGGCCCATCGACAGGCTGTCGTCGAGCACCGCCACGGTCAGCGCGCCGGCCCCGGGATGCCCGGCGCCGGCGTCGCTCACCGGATCCGCCAGCAGCAGGCCGACCAGGGCGAGGGCGAGCATGCGCAAGGCGATGACCAGCCATTCTTCACGCCGCAAGCGGTCCAGGGTGCGGCGCTGGGCGCGGAGCAGAAAGCGCAGCGCCGCGAATTCGACCCGGCGCAACCGGCGGCGGAACAGCCAATGGATGATCGGCGGCCCTGCCGCCAACGCTGCGCCACCGATGGCCAGACCCCAGGCGCTCATCCTGGTCTCCCGGCGCGTTGGCGGCGGGCATGGAGAATCCGGTGCAGGGTCGCGTCGAGATGGGCGCTGGTATCGACCAGGGCGACCTGCTGGCCATGGGCCGCCGCCGCCGCACGTATCGCCTGACGGTGTTCTTCCAGGGCATCAAGATACGATTGGCGCAAGCCGCGTGGATCGCCCACCACTTCGCTGCCGTCTTCAAGATCCACGAACCGGGTCCGGCCCTGGTACGGGAAACCCAGTTCGTCGGCGTCGAGCACCTGCAACCACAGCGCATCGTGCCGGGCATGGCGGAAACGCGCCGCCGCCTTGGCCAGGTCGGTGGGCTCGACCAGCAGATCGGAGAGCACCACCACCAGGCCGCGGCCGCTGAGGGATTCGACTGCTGCGGCGGCCGCCGCACCCAGGTCAGTGCCACCAGGCGCAGCAGGCGCCAGCCCTTCCAAGGCCTGGGCCATCCGCGCCGCCTGGCCGGGATGGGCGCGGCAGGGCAGCCGCGCCAGGTTGGCGACGGAGGCGCCGAACGCGATCAATCCCGGCGCATCCTGGGTCCGGGTGAGCAGGCTGGCGCCGGCGCAGGCCAGCACCGCAGCGGTGTCGAACTTGTCGAGGCGATCGCCGCCCAGGGGCTGATAGCGCATCGACGGCGAGGCATCGACCAGGAACACGCAGCGCAGGTTGGTCTCGACCTCGGCCAGCTTGATGCTCAGCCGGTCGGTGCGCGACCACACCTTCCAATCGATCCGCCGCACCTCATCGCCGGGACTGTAGGCCCGATGCTGGGCGAACTCGATGCCCGAGCCATGGAACGGGCTGCGGCTGGAACCAGCGAGGAATCCTTCGGCGACCAGGCGTGAGCGCAGTTCGAGCCGACGGACCCCGGCGAGCACCGCCGGATCGAGGTAGCGTGATGGCGTTGCGGCCGCGGCGGCCGCGCCAATGCCGGTCACGGCTCAGCCCGTTGCGGTCAGGGAAGACGGATGGGCTTCGACCAGACGCAGGATGTTGGCGACGATCCGCTCGGCGGTCAGTCCTTCGGCGGCGGCTTCGAAGGACGGTTGGATGCGATGGCGCAGCACCGGCGCGGCGATGGCGGTGATGTCTTCGGCGGCGATCGATCCGCGGCCGGCCAGCGCTGCCCGGGCTTTGGCCGCCAGCACCAGACCCTGGGCGGCGCGGGGACCGGCGCCCCAGGCCAGCTTGCCGCGCAGCTCCGCCGGAGCCTCCGCACCGGGCCGGGTCGCACGCACCAGGCGCAGGGCATAGGCGACCAGATGATCGGCGGCGGCGACCCGCCGGACCACGCCTTGCAGGGCGATCAGCTCGGCGGCATCGAGTACTGGTTTCAGCTCGGATTTGGCATCCGACGTGGTTCGCCGCACCACTTCCATCTCGTCATCCCACGACGGGTAATCGACCAGGATTTTGAACAGGAAACGGTCCTGCTGGGCCTCGGGCAACGGATAGGTGCCTTCCTGCTCCAGCGGGTTCTGGGTGGCGAGGACGAAGAACGGATCGGGCAGCGGATGGCGCTCGGCGCCGATGGTGACCTGGCGCTCTTGCATCGCCTCAAGCAGCGCCGCCTGGGTCTTCGGCGGCGTGCGGTTGATCTCGTCGGCGAGAACCAGGTTGGCGAAGATCGGTCCGGGCAGGAAACGCCGTTCGCGCGCACCCGTGGAGCGGTCCTCCTGGATGACCTCGGTGCCGGTGATGTCGGAAGGCATCAGATCGGGCGTGAACTGGATCCGGCTGAACCCCGCCGACATGGTCCGGGCCAGGGACGACACCAGCAGGGTCTTGGCCAGGCCGGGCACGCCTTCCAAAATCGCATGGGAGCGGGCGAGGATGCACAGCAGCACCTGATCGACCACGTCGGCCTGGCCGACGATGGCCTTGCCGATCTCGCCGAGGATGGCGGAGCGGGCGGCGGCCAGGCGGGCAAGCCCCGCCTGATCATCAGCTTGCGTGGCCATGGAGACCTCCCGGCGTGCTACGGAACATCGACCGTCGACGTTGAGAGCGGCCGCTGGCTGAGCGGGGTAGCGGCGGATGGCGCGTCCAGCCGGCCCCTGCGGTTCAGACAGAGGCCCACGCACCGGGGAAGTTCTTTGGGAGACGGCTTGGCCAGATCTGAAGACGGCTTTAGGTTCGCCGACCACCGCCGGGCAAGGACCCGGAACCCCGCTCCACCAGGAACCGCCATGCCCTGCCTCGATCTGCCGCTGGACAAGCTGAAGTCGTACTCCGGCCGCAACCCCTGCCCGGCGGATCACGATCGTTTCTGGGAGGATGCCCTGGCCGAGATGCGGGCGGTGGATCCCCGCCCTGAACTCGTCCCGGCGGGATTCCAGGCCGATGGCGCGCAGTGCTTCGATCTGTGGTTCACCGGCACCGGCGGAGCCCGGCTCCACGCGAAATACCTGCGCCCGGCGAAGACGACGGGGAAACATCCCTGCGTGCTGATCTTCCACGGCTACACCGGCAGTGCCGGCGGCTGGTTCGACAAGCTTGGCTGGACGCTGCAAGGCAGTTGCGTCGCGGCCCTCGACTGCCGCGGACAGGGCGGCCAGTCCACCGACCCCGGCGTGATCCGCGGCACCACCCACCACGGCCACATCATCCGCGGCCTTGACGCCGACAGCCCGCACCAGTTGTATTATCGCCAGGTTTTCCTCGATACCGCCTTGCTCGCCCGGGTGGTCAGCGCGCTACCCGAGGTCGATGGCGACCGCCTCGGCGCCTACGGATTCTCTCAAGGCGGAGCCTTGACCCTGGCCTGCGCCGCGTTGGAGCCGCGCATCCGCCGGGCGGTTCCGGTCTATCCGTTCCTCAGCGACTATCAGCGGGTGTGGGAGATGGACCTGGCCAAGGATGCCTATGCCGAGCTGCGCACGTATTTCCGCCATTTCGATCCGCTGCACGAGCGCGAGGCCGAGATTTTCACCCGCCTCGGCTACATCGATGTCCAGCACCTGGCCAAGCGCATCCGCGGCGACGTGCTGATGCTCACCGGCCTGATGGATGGCATCTGCCCGCCCTCCACCCAGTTCGCCGCCTTCAACAAGATCACCAGCCGGAAAGACGTGGTCATCTACCCCGACTTCGGCCACGAAGGCCTACCCGATGCCCATGAACGGATCAGCCAGTTCCTGCGCGGGTTGTAAACGGCCCTGATCGTCCCGACCGGCGCGCTCCCGGACTATTGCCAGGCCGGCAGGGCGGCCACCGTCGCCCGCATGCATCCGATCCTTTCCAAAGAAGCGTTCATCTGCGACATGGACGGCGTCATCTATCACGGCAACCGCCTGCTGCCGGGAGTCCCCGAGTTCGTCCGATTCCTGCAAGCCTCGGGAAAACGCTATCTGTTCCTGACCAATTCGAGCGAGCGCTCGCCCAAGGAGCTCGGCCAGAAGCTCGGCCGGCTGGGCCTCGACGTGCCGCCGGAGCACTTCTACACCAGCGCCCTGGCCACCGCGGCATTTCTCGCTGCGCAGGCTCCGGGGTGTAGCGTCTACGCCATCGGCGAGGCCGGTCTGGTCCATGCGCTCTACGAGGCCGGGATCACGATGAACGATGTCAGTCCCGACTATGTCGTCATCGGCGAGGCTAAATCGTACACCTATGACACGATCACCAAGGCGATCCGGCTGGTCCTGGGCGGAGCCCGGCTGATCGGCACCAATCCCGATACCACCGGCCCGACCGAGGCCGGGCTGGTGCCAGCCTGCGGAGCGCTGGTGGCGCCGGTCGAGCTCGCCACCGGACGCAAAGCGTATTACCTGGGGAAACCCAATCCGCTGATGATGCGCAGCGCGATGCGCCGGCTCGGCGCCAACCGCGAGCAGACCGTCATTGTCGGCGATCGCATGGACACCGACATCCTCGCCGGCATCGAATCCGACATCGACACCGTCCTGGTCCTGACCGGCGTCACCGCCCGCGAGGACATCGCACGATTCCCCTATCGTCCGGGCCACGTCCTGTCCGGCATCGCTGAGCTGATGCAGGAATGACGTGGCGCTCAGTCGTGGGCAGCGAACGTCCGCTGCACCGCGACCAGCCGACCGTCGTTGGTGCCTTCGATCCATTGGCCGCGATCGCCGGGCCAATCGCCGACCAGGATCAGGTCGACGCCGCCGATGCGCCGCCGCCAGGCCTGATGGATGTGGCCGGCGACCACCACGTCGCAGTCCCGGCCCGCGGCTTGGATGCGGCGACGGTCGAGGAACACCCGCGGGCGTCCGCTGATCGGCCGCGGCCTGCGGTGCCTCCCGGCGCTGCGCCGCCGCAGCCAGCCGGCGACGGATTCCTGCAGCGCGATCGGATGCAGGCGCTGGTACCAGGCGAACGGGAAGCTCTCGACCACGGCTACGTACGCGCGGTAGCCGGGGTCGAAGCACAGGCGGTCGCCGTGGACGATCCGCACCCGCACCGGGCCAAGCTGGACATCGAGCCGCCGGCGATGCAGGCGGCAACCGCTTGCGGCTTCCAGGCGGCGGCCGGCGACCAGCTCGCGATTGCCCTGGACCAGATCGAGCCGCCAGCCGCGCTCAGCGAGCAGGCGCAGCCGCTCCAGCACCACCTCATGCCTGGCCACCGCGTCATCGCCGTCGATCCACCACTCGAACAGATCCCCGAGCAGCACCAGCCGGGCCGGCGGGCGCATCGCCAGCCAATCGAGCCATTGGGGAAAAGCCGCACCGGAGTCGCTGTGGGTTCCGCCGAGATGGACATCGCCGGCGATGAACAGTGACGGAGCCAAAGGCTGTTCTGCGACCAGATGCTGCTCTGCGACCAGATGCTGCTCTGCGACCAGATGCTGCTCTGCGACCAGATGCTGCTCTGCGGCCGGATGCCGCTCTGCGGCCGGATGCCGCTCTGTGGGTTCCCCGAGCGCAGCGAGAGGGAAACGGCCGCCGGGGAAAGCGGTGGGCGGATAAAATGGGCGAAGCCCATTCGCCCACGTTTTCCGCAGGAAAACGAGCGCCGACCCAGGCCGGGGGGCAGGCCCGAAGGGCCGTGGGGGCGTAAGCCCCCATGAAAGGGGGCCACGCGACTGGTCCGCTCGGGCTGCCATGGGCGCAGCGTACAGCCCGCGCCGCGGCGCCCCAGCCACCAGCGCCTGAACCGCCAAGGTGCCAAACACCATGGAAATATTCGGTGATTCTCCGCTGGCCGGAAGACCACCGGGGTGCGGTGGAGCATCCGGGAGCCTTCCAATCCTTGGCGCTTTGGTGTCTTGGCGCTTCCCAAACTGAGATATTCGGGTTCACATGAGCCGCACGGAGTGCGGCGCTCCGGGCTGGGTTCCGTCGCGCCGCGTCCCAGGTGAAATCGCACCAGCATGCCCCGCTTCGCCCTGCGTCTGGCCTATGACGGGACGGAATTCTCCGGCTGGTGGCGGCAGCCGGATCGGCGGACGGTGGCGGGTGAACTCGATCTGGCCTTCGCCCGGATCGGTGAACCGGAGGCCCGGGCCGAAGGCGCGTCGCGCACCGATGCCGGAGTCCACGCCGCGGATCAGCTTGCCCATGTCGATTGCCAGCGCCGGTGGGCAGCCGAAGCCCTGCGACTCGCCCTGGCTCGGCATCTGCCACCAGAGATCGCCGTGCGCGACGTGGCGGCGGTGGCCGACGACTGGCACGCCGTTGCCGGGGTTCGACGAAAAACCTATGGGTATCGCCTGGATCTGGGGCAAAGCGCCGATCCGTTCCTTGCCCGTTTCGCCTGGCGGCCGCCGTGGTCGGCGCGGATCGATCGATCGCTGATGGCGGCAGCGGTGGCCCGCTTGCCTGGCGACCGCGATTGGTCGGCCTTCGTGCGCCGTGGCGATCAGCGTGAAGATCCGCGCTGCCGGATCACCAATGCCCGTCTGGTCATCCGCGGATCGACGGTGGAGATCCGCCTGACCGCCGACGGATTCCTCTATCGCCTGGTGCGCAGCCTGACCGGAGCGGTCGGCGCCGTGGCCTGCGGCGCGGCCAGTCTCGACGATCTCGACGCGGCGCTGACCGGCATCACCACCACCGCCAGCCGGCAGCAGGCGCCAGCGCGGGGCCTGCATCTGCTGCGCATCGTCCATCGCGCGCCGCCGTTCTGATGTGCAAACGGGCTGCGCCACAATCGGCGCAAATCCGCAGCGGCGAGGCCGGCATTGCCGATGGTCCGTGTGCGCGCCCTCACTCAGCCAGGCAGCGCACCACGTAGACCGTCGCTGCCGGGTCGCCGTTGGTCGCCTCCACCACCAGGCGCAGCCGCCGTGCGGTCACCGCGGTGTCCAGCCGGTGGTGGCGCAGTCGCTGGTAATTTCCAGCGATGTGGAGGATCTCCTGCCACCGGCCGTCGCCCGGATCGATCAGGATGCGGTAGTCGCGGACGCACTGCGGATCGCGCCAGAACGGCGGATAGAGATGGATTTCATTGCGCAGATTGCCGGCGAAACCGAGATCGATCCCGGCGATCCGGCGTGGTTCGTCCCAGGCCAGTTCCAGCCATTGGGGCAGCGGCTGGGCGGGATCCGATCGCCAGGCATTTGCCAGGGAGTGGGGCCGGTCCACGCCGTTGATCGCCTGCTCGGCAGTCCACACCGCCTGGGCCGGCTCGATCGCGAACGACAATTGGCTGCCATCGGTCCGGCCGCGCCATTTGGCCGGCGAGAGCTGCTCCGCCGAGACGTGGCCGGGGGCCATGCCGCCGCCCAGGACCCAGCGGACTCCAGGACACGGACCGGCTTCCAGCCGCACCCAGCCCGCCGGGACCTCGGCCAGTCCGACCGGCAATGCGATCCAATGGCGACCAGCCGGCACGATCACCTCTGCTTCGGCCAGGACCGGCGTGGTCCGGCGATAGTCCCAGATGCTGTCGGCCCGGCGCAGGCGCAGCGGCAGGCGCACCGCCGTGGCGCTTTCGACGCAGAGCCGCACCTGATCGATCCGGCCCCCGGCGCAGGCGATCCACTGGGCCTGGGCCTTGGCCAGATCCACCGGTTCGGTGCGCGTGCGATAAGTCAGCCCAGGACCGCCGAGACCGCCGGAAACCCAGGAATCAGCCTCGCTATTCGCCGAGACCGAGGCTGATGAGCTGGCGCTGGCCCGGGCGCTGCGGGCGTGGTCGCCGTTGCCCGGATCGGCGAGGTGGGGCAGGAAACATCCATCGCGCAGCAGCCGCTGCTGGATCGCGCCGATCTGCGCGACGCTGCCATGGGCGTCGCTGCCGGCGCGATGGGCGTGGGCGGCGGCGGTCCCCACCGCCTGGCCCATCAGCGCGGTGGTGCCCATCACCCGCACGGTACCCAGCGCGGCATGGGTGCAGCTGATGTCCCGTCCGGCCAGGAACAGGTTGCGGACATCCCGCGCGACCAGCGAGCGGAGCGGGATCCCATACGGGCCGATATAGCTTTTCGCTGCATATTCACTGTCGTTCCGATAGTGCTCGGCAGCGGTGGGTTCGCTGTGGACGGCGAGCAGCCCGCCCGGCGTGTGCAGGTCGACGAACCATCCGCCATAGGCGACCTCGTCGGCGAAGCGCACATCGCTCTGCAAATCGTGCTCGGTCAGCCAATGCAGGCCGGCCACCCGGCGGCTCTCGCGCTTGCCCGGCACCTGGCCGATCCAGTCGAGGGCGAAATTGCGGCAGCGCTCGCGCATCACCGGATCGTGATTTTTCATCCAATCCCACACGCCCAGGGCGTGGCGGGTCAGCTGGTGGCGGATGGTCTCGGCGTCGTGGATGGTGTGCCACGGCATGCCGATCTCGATCCACCAGAAGCCGCCCCGGGGATCCGATGGCTTGCGGCCTTGCTCGTAAAAATAGGCAGGATCGCGTTGCTGCACCGCCCAGGTCGGCGGAACGAACGGCGCCTCCCGGCCGATGTCCCGGGCACGGATGTGGATCGAATTGCCCATGGTGTCACGGCTGGCCGCGGCCGGGGCGTGGGTCTCGGCGGTCTCGGCCAGCCCCTCGCTGCCCATCCGCCAGGCGCAGCCTGCCAGGTCAGCGACCACCGCGTCGCCGGTGGCGTCGACGAACAGCGGCGCGACCAGCCGGACCTGGGTCTCGGCATTGGCGACCCGGACCAGGACCGCGGCGATGCGGTCCGCCTCGGCGCAGGCCGGCCGCGACCAGTAGCCAGCCGCATCGCTGGCCGGCGGGCGCTGGGCGGTGCTGGCGAGTCCGCTGGTCCCGTGAGCAAGTTCGACATCGATCACCGTGCTGTTGACCATCACGGTCAGGTTCGGTTCGCCCTGGCAGGCATCGTACAGCACCAGGTCGAGCACGCTGTTGGTCCAGCCATTTTCATTGATGAATTCGTGGTTGCGCGCCCGTTCCTCGGTGAGCAGCTGGTTGAGGATGCCGCCTTCCCGGGCATAGGCGTGGAAGCAGGCCGAGCCGTGCACCGTCACCCGGACCTCGCTGGAGGCGTTCCCGCCCAGCACCGGCCGGTCCTGGACCAGGCAGGTGCGCAGGCCCTGGCGGGCAGCGGACAGGGCGGCGCAGATCCCGGCCAGGCCGCCACCGCAGACCACGAGATCGAAGGAATCGTTGCGGAAGATCATGGGATATCCTGGGAGGCGAGGCGGGCGGCGACCGCGGTTGCCTGGTCGCGCAGGTCGGCGATGCGGGCATCGCTGAAAGATCCGGACAGGCCGATGGCCAAGCGCGGCGGATCGCCGATCGGCACCGCCAGCGAACGGGTCTGTTCGGTCGGCTGGTCGATCAGCGACCAGCCGCGGCGACGCGCCGACGCACCCTGCGTCTCCAGCGCCGGCGCGATGCCGTGGGCGGCGGCATAGCCTGGTTCCTGCCACCCGAGCAGCAGCACCCCGATCGACGAGCGCTGGATCGGATAGGACCGGCTCGCACCGACCGCGGTCAGCGGATCGCGGTCCTTGGCGAAGACCGCCAGATACACCACCCGGTCGCGCCACAAGGAACCCAACGCCACGGTCATCTTGGTCGCCCGCTGCAAACGGTCGAGTTCCGGCAGCGCCTTGGCCAGCAGTCCATTCGCCGCGGTCGCCGCCGCCGCCAGCACATGGAGCCCGGTGCCGGGCCCGTAGCGGCCGTTGTCGGTGCGATGGAGCAGCCCGAGATGGGCCAGGGTCCCGAGCAGCCGCTGGGTCCGGGTGGTCTCCAGACCCAACCGCCGGGCCAGCTCGCGGACGCCCACCGGCTCGGCCGCATCCACCGCGCCGAGCAGGACCTCCAGCCCGTCGATCAGGCTCTGGTTGGGTTGGGCGGGCAGCACTGTGGCTTTTATAGCAACAGGCGGCTCCCGGCGCAAGCCGGGTGCGGATGAACTCGGCGCCCCGCAGAGAACCTGCTTGGTGAGTCCTAAGCGCTAGATCGTCGCTTGTCCGTATTTTTATTCCCGATATTTCATGGGGTGAAAACCATGAATGATGTATTGATAAGTATTTCGGCCAACAACTCGATTTGCCGGAGCCGGCAATGGTTCCGCGGCTGGTCGTACGCGACTGGGCGAAGACCTGAGGCTCAGGCCTTTTCGACCCATTCATCCACGGTCGGCAAACGGGTGCGGTGCTGACCGAGGCGCGGGCGGCAGGCGAGCAGGCCCTTGGTGTAGGGATGTTTCGCCGCGGTCAGGATCTCGCGGACCGGGCCTGCTTCGACCACTTGGCCGTGGCGCATCACCACCACCCGGTCGGCGAGTTCGGCGACCACGCCCAGGTCGTGGGTGATGAACAGCACCGCCATGCCGGTCTGCTGGCGGAGATCCTTCAATAAATCCAGGATCTGGGCCTGGATCGTGACATCGAGGGCGGTAGTCGGCTCGTCGGCGATGAGCAGTTGCGGCCTGGCCGCCAGGGCCATGGCGATGCACACCCGCTGGCGCTGGCCGCCACTCATTTCGTGGGGATAGGTGCGCACCCGGCTGGCCGGGTCGGGGATGCCGACCTGGTGGAGCAGCTCGATCACCCGCTCCAGACGCTGGGCGCGGTTCAGCGTGGTGTGCAGGGCCAGGGCCTCATCGATCTGGGCGCCGGCGGTCATGGTCGGATTCAGCGCGGTCATCGGCTCCTGGAAGATCATGCCGACCTCGCCGCCGCGCAGCCGGCGCAGCCGGCTCGGCGCCATCGCCAGGACATCCTCGCCTTTCCACAGGATTTTTCCGCTGGGGTATTCCGCCGGCGGCTGGGGCAGCAGGCGCAGCACCGACAGCGCCGAGACGCTCTTGCCCGAGCCGGACTCGCCGACCACCGCCACGACCTCGCCGGCAGCGATGGTGAAGCTGACCCCGCGCACGGCCTCGACGATCCGTTCCCGGGTGCGGAACCGCACGTGCAGATCGGCGAAGCGGAGCAGCTCGGGCTGCGCGGATTCAGCGGGAACGGACATCGAAGGCCTCGCGCAGGGCATTGCCGATCAGGTTGAGCAGGGCCACCAGCAGGAACACCGCCAGGCCGGGCACCCAGATCAGCCAGGCGTAATGGATCTGGGTGCGGCCCTGTTCGAGCAGCGAGCCCCACGATGCGGCCGCCGGATCACCGAGGCCGAGGAACGACAGTCCGGCCTCGGCGCCGACCGCGCCGGCGACGCCGAAACTGGCGGTGATCAGCAGCGGGGTCAGCGCATTGGGCAGCAGATGGACCACGATGATCCGCCAGCGCGGCACGCCCAGGGCGACCGCCGCCAGGGTGTGGTCGCGGACGCTGAGGGCGAGGAACTCGCCGCGCATCAGCCGGGCGGTGCCGGCCCAGCTGGTCAGGCCGATCACCGCCATGATCACGTACAGGTCGCGGCCAAGCGCCGCCACCACCACCAGCACCAGGATGAAGGTGGGGAAGCACATCATGATCTCGATGATCCGGCTGAGGATCAGATCGATGAACCCGCCGCAGGTGCCGGCGATGGCGCCGACGATCAGCCCGATGACCAGGGCCAGGCTGGTGGCGAGCATCCCGACGGTCAGGCTGATCCGCGCACCGCTCAGCATCCGCGCCGCGACATCGTGACCGACGGTGTCGGTGCCGAGCCAGAACCGCTGGCCGGTGACCGGATTCACGGTTCCTGGAGCGAGCAGGACGCCGCCGGCATAGGTCAGGTCGTGGCGATGTGAAATGGGCGGGAACAGCGCGAAGCTCGGTGGCGGGTCGGGGCGTTCGCCGCGCTCGGTCGCCGGAGTCTTGTTCCACTCCTCAAGCGCGGCGCGCCGATCCACGACATCGCTCACCGTGGCACCGGCAGAAGGATACTTCCGCCACAACGACCGCGCCTCGCCGCCATTGATCCCGGGCAGGACCGGCGCCATCGCCAACAGCCAGGTGGCGACCACGACCCCGGCGCCGGCCAGCCAGCGGGTGCGGGTGGACCACCAACGGCGCAGCGCGAAGCCAGCCAGCCACAGCGGCGGCAACAGCACCGCTGTCACGTTGAACAGCAGGTCGTGGTACTTGGGGTGGTTCCACTGGTTGACCAGGTCGGCCAACGCCGGGAACCGCCAACCGGTGTCGTCGATCCAGATCAGGGCGACATCGCTGGCCAGGAACGGCGCATAGACCGCCAGCAGGATGAACACCGCCACCACCCGCACCGCCCACCGGGCATAGGCGTCCTCCCAGAAGCGGCCCAAGGCCTGCCCAGCGGGCGAGACGGGCTCAGTCATGGGCCGATTCCGACAGCGCAGACATTTTCCTGGGAGCGCAGGCTTTAGCCTGCCAAACCAACGTGACGGCAGAGACGGGCTCAGTCATGGGCCGATTCCGACAGCGCAGGCATTTTCCTGGGAGCGCAGGCTTTAGCCTGCCAAACCAACCTGACGGCAGGCTGAAGCCTGCGCTCCCAGGCGGCGGCAGGCGACTGCGTATCGCGAGGGTGCGCATGGGGGTGGCCAGGGGGGCGCCCCCTTGCACGACCTGCGCAGCGCAAGCGGACCAGGTCAGGGGCTGCCGACGCGCAGCGACGCTTTCGACGCAGTCGAAAGGCACCGGCTCAACCGGCCGCAGGCCGGCATGCGCAGCAGGCCCTGCGCGCAGCGCGGGGTTGGGCCGGGGCGCAGCCCCGTTAGTCATATTTCCCCCGCAGCCGGGGATCGGCCAGGCCATAGCACAGATCGGCGATCAGGATGCCGAGCAGCAGCAGGCCGACGAAGATCACCGTGCTCGCCATCACCAGCGGGGCGTCCTGCTGCACCGAGGCGTCGAAGATCAGCCAGCCGAGACCGGGGATCGAGAAGATGGTCTCGACGATCACCGAGCCGCCGAACAGTCCGGCGAGCAGTCCGGATCCCAGGGTGATCATGGTGATCAGCGAATTGCGCAGAGCATGGCCATAGACGATGCGGTCTTCCGAGCAGCCCTTGGCCCGGGCAGTGCGGACATAGTCGGACGACAACTGATCGAGCAGCTGGCCGCGCATGTAGCGGGACAATTCGGTGAAGCTGCCATAGGTCAGGCAGATCAGCGGCAGCACCGCATGCCAGCTCCAGTCACCGAGGCGCTGCCACCATGGCCAGGCCTCGGCGCCGGGGGTCCACAGCCCGGAACTGGGGAACCACGCCTTGTCGGTGGAACTGTCGGTGCACAGATAATGCAGCAGCAGCGTGCCGACGAACATCGACGGCAGCGACCACAGGAAGAACAGCGATTGGGTGGTGGCGGCGTCCTCCAGCGTGCCCTGGCGGCGGGCCGAGCGGATGCCGAGGGGGATCGAGATCAGCCAGGCGAGGACGATGGAGACGAAGGTGATGCCGAGACTGATGCCCCACCGTTCATTGATGATCTTGAAGGCGTAATCCTTGCGCGATTCGGACTCCAAGGTGCCGTTCAGCATTTTTCCGCAGATGTCGACGAAGCCGGTCTCGGTGACCATGGCCAGCCACCGCCCGGCCAGGCTGGCGTCGTAGCGCCGCTTGGTCTCGGGCTGGTCGATGAAGGCGAGCAGGGCCGCGCGTTTGGCTGCTGCCTGGGGATCGTCGGTGGCGAAGCCGCGTTCCAGGCTGCGGTAGGCGATGCGCTGATCGCTGAGCAGGCCGTTGTCGCGCTGCAATCCCGTGAGCTGCGCACTGGGCAGGGTGTCGTTCATCGTCCGGGTGACGGTGGTGTGGGCGCACAGGCTGAACGCCAGGCTGGCCGGCCCGTGGAGGTCGCCGAGCGTGTCGTCGCGCAGCACCTCGGCCAACGGCAGCACGGCGTAGCGTCCACATAACCACAGGGATTTTTCAGCGCTGCTGCGCTCACTCTCGCGCCGGTCCGGGCTCGGTTCGGTGCGCCGCAGCCAGGCCACCAGATCATCCTTGGTCAGGAAACCGCGCAGATTGATCAACGCCGGCAAGTCGTTGCCCGAACGGCGGAACCGGTCGATGTAGTTTTGCAGGTTGCGGTTGGTGGTGCCGGTGGTGCGCCGGCCACCGCCATCGCCTTCTTTTCCGGGCTGCATTGACTCGGCGCTGAGATGGTCGGTCAGGCTCATGCCGCTCAGCCGCAGCACAGCGAAATTGATCACCAGGATCCCGAAGAAGGTCGGGATCATCCACAGCAGCCGCTTGAGGATGTAGGCGAACATCGATCAGCGCTCAGGGCTCAAACGGCGCCACGGGAGCGGCCCCTGGGAGCGCCGAGCGCCAGCTCGGCCCCTGGGAGCGCCGAGCGCCAGCTCGGCAGGTGGTTGAACGTGAGGTGACACCTCCAGCTGAGCCAAGCTCCAGCCGAGCCAAGCTCCAGCCGAGCAGGCGCTCGGCGCTCCCAGCCAAGCTCCAGCCAAGCTCCAGCCGAGCTGGTGCTCGGCGCTCCCAGCCAAGCTCCAGCCGAGCAGGCGCTCGGCGCTCCTGGGCAAGCTCCAGCCAAACTCCAGCCGAGCAGGCGCTCGGCGCGCTCGGTGCGTCACGGCTTCAGGTAGGTGTAGACGGGCTTGCCGTTCTCCAGCGGGTGCAGCTTGTCGAAGTTGTCGGTGATCCCGCCCAGCCAGCGCCACGGTGACGGGGCGGCACCGGGAGCCGGACGGTTCTGCCAGGCGATGACCCCTTCGGCGGAGCGGATGTGCAGGATCGGCTGCTGTTCGAAGATGATCGCCTGGATTTCCTGGGCGATGGCCGCCCGTTCCGCCATGGGGAAGGTGTCGCGCAGCTTTTCCGCGAGCTGGTCGACCCGGGGGTTCTTGAAGCCGTAATGATTGCTGCCGCCGGGGACATCAGCCTGAGATGAATGCCAGATCTGATAGAAATCAATGTTCCAGTCGGTCCTCCAGCCGCCGACCATGGCGTCGAAATCGTGGTCTTCGTAGACCCGGGTCAGGTCCTTCCACTCCTTCGGCTCGGGCTTCAGTTCAATGCCGATCTTGCGCAGTTCATTCTTGTAGATCAGCAAGGTATTGTCGTATTCCGGGCTGTTCGCGTAATAGCGGACGGTAAAGCTGAAATCGATTTTCTTGCCATCGATCTTGCGATCGAGCAGCCCGTCGCCGTCGCTGTCGGCCCAGCCGGCCTCGGCGAGCAGCGCCTTGGCCTGCTTGGGATCGAACACGTACGGCTTCAGCGTTTTGTTGTAATAGAGGCTTTCTTCAGGGATTTCCGACTGGACCTCGCGCCCCAGACCGTGGAAGACCTCACGGATGATGCGCTTGGTCGGGAAGGCCAGGTGCAAGGCAATGCGGGTTTTCAATTCGGCGAACAGCGGACGGCGCAGGTTCCAGCCGATATAATAATAGCCGTGGCGGCGGACCTTCTCCCAGCCGAGTTCGCCGGAACGGCCGGATTTCGGGTCGTCTTCTTTGAACGGTGCGAACCGCGGCTCTTTACCGTCGAGGATCTCGGATTTGTATTGCAGCGGGGTCATCGATAGGACGCTGGCCTGGCCATTCTTGAATCCGACCAGTTCCGCCTCGGGCTTTTTCACATCCAGGCGCCATTCGATGGCGTCGGCATGGCGGGTCCGGCTCCACGCCTTGGGGTACTGCACGAATCGGGCGATCTGGTCGGGGATATAGGATTCCAGGCGGAACTGGCCGACACCGACGGCGCCACGCAATTCGTCGAACCAGTGCTTGTTGAAGGCCTGGGCGAAGCGCTCCGCCGGGATCGCCGTGCCATCCTTGTTGCTGCCATAGATGTGGCGGGGCAGCGGATCGATGTCGAGGCTGGTCTCGATGCTGGCATACATCGTCTTCTTCCATTTCAGCACCAAGGTCCGCTCATCGGGCGTCTCCACCGCCTCAAGATCCTGGTAATAATTGCGGATCTGCGGACAGTCGACACCGGGGTTGAGAATCGTGTCGAGAGCGAACTTGAAATCACCGCTGGTCAGCGGCACATCTTTGTCCAGCCAGGTGAACTCGGGCTTGGTCGCGATGGTCGGGCGCTGCCACAGGACGCCCGGGCGGATGGTGAAGGTCCACACCTTCCAGTCGTCAGACACCTGCACCGATTCGGCCAGCACTCCCATCCATTTCTCAGGATTCCAATAGGGCCGCATGGCCAGGGGATCATTGATCGCACGATGCAGGTCGTGGACATTGGCATCATTATCGAGCAGTGGATTGATGCCCTTGCTGGTGTCGTCGAAAATCCGGAACGTTCCGCCGATCTTGGTCGCATCGAATCGGCTGTTGTCGAAAGGCAGCAGGAAATTGCTGCCGGTGCGCGGTTCGCCGTCGCGGACGGGTTCGGCCGCGCTGGCTCCCCCGGTGAGCGCGAGCAGCGTGGCGATGGCGGACAGCAGCGGGAAGGCGAAGCGCATGGTCGCGACGCTAGCAGCCCGGAACGGATGCGCAGCCAGTTCACCCTGGCCAAGGCGCACGCCGCCGATCCGGCAGAGGACCTCCCACACCGCCTCCACGGCCCACGGACGGGAGGCTGGGCGGATCACCCGCGGCTGGCATCCTGAGATCGGGACTAAGGATCGCCGATGGCCTCCGTCGATGTGGTCGTGCAGCCGGCAATAGCACTGGAATCGGGCCGCGGCGCCGCCGTGGCCAGCGACCGCGCCTTATTGGCTGCCTATGCCCGTTGGCGAGACATGGACGCATTCCGAACCCTCATCGACCGCCACCAGGCGGACCTGCTGCGCACCGCCCATGCGATCCTCGGCGAGTCCCACGCCGCCCAGGATGCCGTGCAAGAAGGCTTCCTGCGCCTGTGCCGCGAGGCCGTCAATCTGGCCGCCCAGCCCGAGCGCAGCGGCGGCAACCTCGGCGGCTGGCTGGCGATCGTCATCCGCAACCACTGCATCGACCGGCTGCGCCAACGCCGCGAGACCGCGCCCTTGTCCCGCGATCCGGAAACGCCGCCGGATCCGGCGCCGGATTCCGAATCCGGCGAAATTTTGTGGAAGGCCGTGGCCGAGCTGCCGCCGCTGGAGCGGGCCGCGGTGGTGCTGCGCTACCGCGATGGCCTGGGCTATGACCAGATCGCCGCCCGCCTGGGCAAGACCGCCAACCACATCGGGGTGATCCTCCATCAAGGGCTCAGCCGCCTGCGTGAAAGCCAACATCTGCGCGAACGTCTCGGCCTGTCCGGAATCCCGGCGGGAGCCACGCCATGAGCCCTGCCAACCCCAGCCGCCCGGATCAGCCGCCCGCCGGCCTGAGCGAAGCGGTCCTGCTCGATGCCTATGCCGACGGCGCCCTGTCGCCGGAAGCCGCCGCCTGGGTCGAAGCCCGCCTGGCCGAACGCCCCGACTGGCGCGACCGTCTGGAACGCACCAGGGCGCTGATGGCAGCCCTGCGCACCCGGCTGCCCCCAGCCCCGCCAGCGCTGAGCGATGCCCGACTGGACGATCTGTTGGAGGCAGCGCGCACGCAGGGTCGATCCGAGCCTTATGAACGGTTCATCTGGCCAGGTCGGATGTTCGCTGCGGCGGCAGTTATCGCGATCGTCGGATTCCTGGCCACAAGCCTGTATCTGCCGTTCTACAAGGTCATCGAGGAACTCGGTCGGTCAGATCCATCAGCGGTTCGGGTGGCAGCGATTGAAAGTGATGAGCAGGATCCGAAGGGCCGCGAAGAAGCCGTCGCAGCAACGGAACATGGCGGCCCTGGGACCATTGGCCTGGTCAGTTCGGTCGGCGGTGAAGGTCAAACCGGTGCGTACCACGGCGATCAGTTGCGCCCCCAGGATGCCATGCCTGCCGGAAAACCAGCGTTACCCGGCGGTGGGCCTGATGCCGCCCGGCGTTGGGGAGACCGCATTGCAGATCGCAAATCCGACGATCGTGCAGGCCAGCCCGTGGATCGAACCGACGCCCCCGTCACGGTGGAGATGAAAATCGAGAAAGAAAGCAAACAGGCCGATTCGCGGTTGGGTGATGAGCAGAAGAACCTCCGTGATGCATCAGACAAAGACCGTCAGCAGCCTTTGGCGTTGGGTTTTACAAGAGCAACGTCAATGGCCGATGCAGCTCCAGTAGCCACTCCGGCAGCACCGCCGGCACCAGCAGCGTCGCCCATGCCGGCGAAGCCGATGGCTGGTGCGGCTCCGGCCGAACCGCACAGCAACGCGCCGGCACAGCGGGTGACCAAGGGTGGAACCAATGATGATGGTGGTGCAAAGAAGGGAAAAAAACCCGGGCTACGGGGAGCAAGAGGAACGGTAGAAGAGCGTTCGCAGGACGACTTCGCGGCCAGCAAGGCCACCGCGGCGGAATCAGCCTGGGAAGCGGAAGCTGCACGGTCGACGATCAGTGAAGCGCGGAAAGACCAGGGCGTGAAACTCCGCGAGGATCTGGCTGATGGCGATTTGACCAAGCTGTTGAAGGAACGCGATCTGAAGCCGTCGGATGAGGCTCCTGCGTTGGCATATGAACGGTCGAAAGACCGAGAGCAAAACGAGGGACTTGTCGGAGACTCGGAGGCTGGTGCGAAGCAGAACTTGGGCGCTCGTTCATCGGGAGGTCGCAGGCGATCCCTGGCGAGTGGGGACGCTGGACCAGCAGCACCAGCGCCAGCGTTTCAGCGGATCGATGAGCTGGCCAAGTCGAGCGGCGAAACCCAGACTGGCAACTCGGACTTATCGAGGCAGGCAAAGCGCGAAGGCGATCACACGGCACCGCCAGGATCCGTTGCTGAATTGAATAGAATTATGGAAGAAGGAAAGAAGAAACTTCGTACACACAAGGATTTTGAGATGACCACGGAATTGGAACTGGGCGGCGCAGACCCAAACCCATACAAGTTGGCCATTGATCGACCTTTTCGCATTCGATGCAAGATAGACAACCTTGCTGTGGCGGGGGGAGTGTCGCAACCCGAGGTAAACGTGAGAGCTTCCAGCGGCGATGAGGAGTTGGTCACGTTGTCTCGATTTACGGATCGGCGGGATCAATTTACCAACAAGATTGATGTGGTGCTCGGAACAGCCATCAAGGGCGACGGAATCCTTCAGGTTCAGCCTGGCGATCTGGTGCTGACCAGCTATTCAGAACGGTTCCTGGCCACCAGCGGCATGCAAGATCCTGGCACACCGACGATTTTCAAGGTCGTCATTCCACCTGGGTACCAATCACCAATCCAGCGTTCGCCGGCCGCCATCGCCAACCTGCTGTCGGCTGCCGCCAGCGGTGATCGCAGTGTGGATCTCGACGCCTTATTGCTCTCGATCGATCCCGCGCTGGTCCAACCGTTCTCCGCCGCGCGGGCGCCCTCCAGCGCATCAGCGGTCGTCCCGCGCGGCCGGGTGCTGGTCGCCACCGCCCGGGCCATCGGTGGTCAGGTGCGGCTGGATGCCGGCCAGATCGTGGTCGGCGAGCCGCGGGCGTTTGATCCACTGGACACCGGCGGGCTCGATCCTGAGCAGTTCCGCGCCGCCTTTGGCACCGCGCCGTTCATCGACACGACGCGGGACTACCGCCACACCGTGGCGATCACCGCTGATACCGCTTCGTTCGACCGGGCGCGCAACGATCTGGCCAAGCACCGGCCGGTGGATCCCCTGGGCGTCCAAGTCGAGCATTTCGTCAACGCCGTGCCCTTCGCCTGGCCGGTGGCGGCGCCCGGCGCGGCCGAGGCCTTCACCCTGTCTGCCGAGGGCGGCGCCGTGGCGCTGGGCCAAACGGCTGAGGCCAACGAGCCTGCGGCCGAACGGATCCTGGTGGCGGTGGGCCTGCAGGCCAATCCCGCCCTGCCCGAGCAACGCCGGGCTCTGAGCCTGACCGTGGCGGTGGATGCCTCGGGGTCGATGGCCAGGCCGGGCGGGATCGATCGGATCCGGGCCGGGCTGCTTGAGCTGCAACGCCAACTGAAACCCGACGACCGCCTGGCCATCGTGGCCTTCGCCGATCAGGCCCGGGTGGTGCTGCCGTCGACCGCGGCCAGCGATGCCGGACGCATCCATGCTGCCCTCGCCGGCATCGCGCCCCAGGGCGCGACCAATGCCGCCGACGGTCTGGCCCTGGCCTATCAGCTCGCCTCTGAAACCGCCACCGCCGAGGCGGTCAGCCGGGTCGTGCTCGCCACCGACGGCGCGACCCTGGTCGGCGACATCGAATCCACGGTGCGCCAGGTCGCCGGCTGGCGGGCGAAACGGATTCCGCTGCTGATCGTCGGCTGCGGCGAGGAACGCTATGAGGCCGCCGCGCTTGATCGCCTGGCCCAGGCCGGCGACGGCGAGCACCTGTTTCTCGGCAGCGATGCCGAGGCGATCCAGGTCTTCCGCACCCGGCTGCTGCCCGAGCGCCTGTCGGTGCTCGGCCGCGATGCGAAATTGCAGGTGGTGTGGAACCCGCTGCGGGTGGCCCACGCCCGGCTGGTGGGCTTCGACACCCGCCGCCTGCGCCATCAGGATTTCCGCGACGATTCGGTGCAGGCCGGAGCCCTCGCCGAAGCCAGCCGGGTCACCGCGTTGTTCGAGGTCAGGCTCGCCAACGGCGCCGCCACCGGACCACTCGGCGCAGCCCACGTGCGCTACCTCGACACCCGCCGTGACACGGTGCGCGAGCTGATCTGCCCGCTGCCAGGATCGCTGATTTCCAGCAATGCGAGCTCACGCCTGCGGGTTGCCGCCTGCGCCGCGCAGCTTGGCGAAATCCTCGGCGCCACCTGGTGGGCCAATGCCGGCGCGTTGCGCGCCGCGCCGCTGGTGACTGAGCTGGAACGGATCGGCCGAGACATTGCGGTCGATGGCGAACTCGGGCGATTCGTCGGCGAATTGCGGTTGATGGCCGAGGCCGCGACGCGGGCGGAGCGTACGCCATGAGCGCTTGGAAGCGCTGCGCGCCAGCTCGGTTGCTGGGAGCGCCGAGCGCCAGCTCGGCTGGAGTTTTGGTGGGACGTGGTGGGAGCATGCCACGTCGCTGGTGCTTGTCGGGCCGCACGGAGTGCGGCGCTCCGGGTGGGATGCTGGGAGCGCCGAGCGTTGGCAACCAATTCCCAATCCAACCAAACCCAATCCAACCCAATCCGACTCAATTCAAATCAAGCGGGCCGGAGGCCCGCGCTCCGGCCCGCGCTCCGGCCCGCGCTGCCGGGCTGTCTTGTGACCAAGCTGTGACCCACCGCCGATCGAACCTGCACGAGATCTCCGCCATGCGTCTTCTTCTTCTCCTGCTTTCCGCCTGCGCCCTGCTGTTCGCAGGCGAACCCCGGCCGGTGCCGCCGGGAACAGCTCCGCCGGAACTGCCGCCGGTGGTCTACATTCCGATCGAGAAGACCGACGCCATCGATCCGGCCGGACGCAGCGTCGTGCTGCCCTACGAACGGTTCGTGAAATTGTGGGAACAAGCCCAGCCCAAGCCGCCGGATCCGATCGACGAACCGCCGATGGCGGCGGCGATCACCGGCTATTCCCTGAACGCCGCCATCGCCACTGGTCCGGGCAACCGCCATGCCGCCATCGGCACCTTGACCCTGACCGCCAACGCGCTGGCGGCGGGCTGGGCGGCTGTGGCGCTGCCCGGCGATCTGGCGCTCAGCGCGTTTTCATGCAGCGATCCGCGGGTGGTGGTCGAGCGTGTCCGCGGCCGGCTCTACACCGTGGTCAAAGGCGATACGTTCAGCGGGCTCGCCCAACGTTTTTACAACAACGCCAACCTGGCCGGCGACATCGCCAGCGCCAATCCCGGGATCGATGCGAGACGCCTGAAAGTCGGGCAATGCCTGGTCATCCCGGAAGGCAATGCCTCGGTCCTGCGCCTGGTGCTGCCGGCCCAAGGCACCTACACCCTGACCGCCGAAATCGCTCTGGCGGTGACTGGCGAAGGATCCAGCCATGCCATGACCGTGGTCCTGCCCGGCTCCGCCGCCGGCCGGGTCGAGCTGCTGCTGCCCGAACGCGAGGCCGAGATCACCATCGCCCAGAGCGTCCCGTGGTCGGTGGCCAAAGAGGCCCAGGGCCAGCGCCTGCGCCTGGTGCCGGGCGGCATCGAGCGCATCGAGGTGTCGTGGAAATTGCCGGAAACCACGGTCGCGGTCGAGCCGCTGGTGCTCGCCAGCAGCGAAATCCTGGCGACGGTGGGCGAACGCAGCCTGCGCTGGGATGCCTCGATCGGGCTCAACATCCTGCGCGCTGGCATCACCAGCCTGGCCATCGACCTGCCGCCGGCGGCCCAGGTCCTGGCGGTGGAAAACCGCTCGCTGCGCACCTGGGAACGGCAAGGCGATCGTCTGACCGTGCAATTCCAGTCGCCGATCCAGGGCGCTGAAATCCTGACCGTTCGCCTGGAGCAGCTGATCGATGGCGCCGGCAAGTTGTCGGTGCCGTTGCCGACGGTGGTCGGCGCCGCCCGCTCCACCGGGCAGCTCGCCCTGGCCACGACTCCGGGTCTGGCGGTTACGGTGGAGCGCGCCGACGGGCTGGCCCAGATCGATCCCGGAGATCTCAAGCTGGGCGATCGCCAGGTGGTCGCGGCCTGGCGCTTTGCCTCGCCGCCACCGCCGCTTGGCGTGTTGGTGACCAAGCTGCAAAGCGAGTTGCGCGCCACCATCCATCAACTGGTCCGGCTCGGAGCGCAAGAAGACCAGCTGGTCGTGGTGGTCAAGCTCGATGTCCGCCGGGCAGGCGTCTTCGCCCTGCGTTTCGCCACGGATCCGCGCTGGGAACTGACTGACACCGATGGCGTGGTGGTGGACGACTTGTCGAGCGCGGTGAGTGGCGGGCGGAAGATCCATCGGCTGAGTCTGCGCAGCCGGCTGCTCGGCAATGGCGACCTGACGCTGCGTCTGCGCGCGCCGCCGACCATTCCCGCCAGCCCTGCAGGGTCGGCGACGCCGGCGACGCCGGCGGCGGTGGAGATCGGCATGGTCACGCTGGAAGACGCCCGCCAGGTGCGCGGCACGGTCGCCGTGGCCGCACCCCGGTCGTGGGCGCTGACCACCGTCGCCCGGGATGGCCTGTCGAGCATCGAGCCCGAACCACTGCGCCGGGATTCGCCGCTGGCGGTGGCGCTGCGCCCGCTGGGCGACGACGAGGATCTTCCGTTGGCCTTCACCTGGATCGCGACCGCCGATCCGGCCGCGGATCCGGCCAAATCCACAGAGTCCAAGCCGCCACGGCTGGCCCTGACCGCAGCTGCCCGGGGCCGCGAACTGACCATCCGTCAGGAGGAGCTGGTGACGGTGGCCACCGCCGGCCTGCGCCGCTCCACCACCTGGCGCGGCACGGTGCAGTACAGCGCACTGCCTGCCTTGCGGGTGGTCGCGCCGACCGCCCTCGACGAGGTCCTGGTGTTCAAAGGCCAGGCCCTGGCCGAGCGCAGCGCGGTGGAGCGGAAAGACGGGCTGACCACCTGGGAATTGCGCTTTCAGGCGCCGATCACCGGCGGATTCACGCTCTCTGTCGAACACCCGCTGGCCTTGCCCGGATTGGTCGCCGGGGCGCCGGTGACGGTGCTCGTCCCGGCTCTGTCGGCCCAGGGCGCCACCCGCACTCAGGCGGTGCTGGCGGTGGCCCGGGACGACGATCTGGAGGTCACTGCAACCCTCACCGCGGGCAGCACGGGCGAGGTCGTTCCGCCGGCCGATCTGCCCGCCGGACTGCGCGGCGCGGGCACCGTCGCCGGATTCAGCGGAGCAGCTGCGCTGGCGGTCACCGTGGCGGTGACCCGCCATGAACTGGTGCCGCTGGTGGCCGGCGCCATTCCCGCCGTGCGCCATCTGGCGGTGGCTGGCGACGACGGCGTGGTCCGCCTGCGCAGCACCGCGATCATCGTCGGCCAGGGCCGCACCGTCGAGTTGCGTCTGCCAGTCGGAGCGACCCTGGTCGAGGCCGCGGTCGATGGCACCACCGCCCGGCCCAGCCGCCGCGCCGACGGCGGCGTGGTGGTGGCCTTGGGATCGGGGCCGAGCCACCGGGTGGCGGTGATCAGCGAGATCCGTCTGCCCGACCGGCTCGACCGCTGGCTCGGCACGCTGCGCCTCGATCTGCCCCAGTTCGGAGCCGCTGGCGCGGCCCAGTCCGCAGCCGTTGGCGCCGGTTCTGGCGGCAGTGCGAGCGCAGCCGCAGCCCTGCCGGCAGCCGCAGCCCAGCCGGCAGCCGCAGGCGCCGGAACCACCATCGCGGGCAGACTTCCGGTGGATCGCACCGAGGTCGAACTGTGGCTGCCGGAACCGCTGGTGGTCACCAGTTGGAGCGGGGACCTCCGCCACCTCTACGCCGATCCGAACTGGTGGACGACCTTGATGCAGCAGATCCTGCCCGCGGCCGGATCCGCCGGCCTGACTGGCAGCGAGGGCGACGACGGCCTGACCGTCCGTCTGGTCGGCACCGGCCAGCGCCACCTGCTCAGCCGGCTCGGCGATGGCGGCGCGATCACCTCGACCTGGACCGCCCGCGGCGTGCTCGATCTGGTCGCGCTGCTCCTGGGCGCTGCTGGACTGGTCGCGGCGTGGGCGCTGCGTCGCCATGGCCAGGCGCTGGCCGGCCTGACCTTGGCCGCGGTGGTGCTGGCGGTCGCTGCAGCGCCGCCGTGGACGGTGCCGGCGGCGGGACTGCTCGGCGGCGTGCTCGCCGGCCTGGTGGTGGTGGCCATCGCAGCGATCCAGCAGCGGCGCTTGGAGCGTCGCCGCGCCAAAGCCGCTGAAGCGCAGGCATCCGCCTGGCTTCCCGGCGCTCCGGCGATGACGCCAGAGATCCTCCCGAACGCTGGAGACCCAGCCGCGCAGCCGATTGCAGGCGGAACCGCGCCGGTCGGTGACGGCGCTCCGGGAACCGGCCCAGGCACCGATCCGAGCGGTCGAGTCGCACCGTCAACTGCCCTGCCGACGGACGACCCGGCTTCACCGAAAGAACCGGCTCTGGCGAAAGAACCGGCTCTGCCGAAGGATGCAGCTCCGCCGAAGGACGCGCCGTGATCGACGCTGGCGGGAACCTGCGTGGTTCGCCGCGACCGCAGTCCCCCGCGTCGCGGCCGCTGCTGGCCGGTCTGGCGCTGGTCGCCGGTTTGGTCGCCGGCTTTGCCGTGGCGGCCGACCCAGCACCGGCGCCAACCCAGCCGGTGCTGCTCTCGCTGCCCGAGCTCCAAAAACTGCTGGATCCAACCAAGGAATGGCAGTTTCTTCCGCTCGCCGACTACCGCGCCCTGGTCGCGGCAGGCAAGCCCAGCGAGACGCCGGCCGCCCAGCCGTGGGCCGATCGCTCGGCGTGGATCGAGTCCGCCGACGTGACCGGGCGGATCGAAACGGACAACCTGCTGCTCATCACCGCTCGGCTGGTCGTAGTCGCGCCGGGGACGGCGACCGGAGCCCGGCTGTGCCTGCTGTCCGAGGCTGCTCCCGAACAGGCCAGCACCCTGACCCTTGCCGGATCACCTGGACTGCTCACCGCCGATCGGCGCGGGATGCTGGTGCCCGGTCCCGGCCGGCACGCGGTGGTGCTGACCGCGGCCTATCCGTCCACCGGCAGCCAGACCAAGGCGGAATTCTCCATTCCGTTGCCGCTGGCCGCCGGCGTGGCGGCGACCTTCACCGCGACCACGCCGGGCATCCTGAGCGGCGAGGGGATCGCGCTGGCGCCGACCGCTCCAAGACCAGCCCAAGGAGCAGGACCAGCCGACGGCGCTGCCCCGGCGATCGCGTGGCGCCTGGTCCGCCAGGCCAGCAACCTTCGACTGACCTGGCAGCCCGGCGCCAGCCGCACCGGCCATGTCCCGGCCTGGGGCGCCGAACAGACCGCCACCATCACCCTGGGCGCCGAGCGCGATGTGCCGCAGGTCGCGTGGAGCGCCGCCATCGCCCTCCACCGCGGCGAACGCCCCGCCGCCATCGACCTGGATTTGCCTCCAGGCTGGGTGGCGACCGCCCCCGGACCGGGGATCGCCGCCATCGAACCGCTGGCCGCCAACCGGGTCAGGCTGCGGCTGACGCCTGAAGTGGAACGTCTCTCGTTCACCGGCGAGGTCCGGCGCAGCGATGGCTCGCTGACCTTGCCGACCATCGTCGGTGCGCTGCACCAGGGCGGGACGCTGACGATTGCAGCAGGCGCTCCGTTTGCCGCCGAAGCGCCGGCCACCTGGCGTGAGGTCGCCGGCTCTGGCGCCGGCGTGCGGTCGTGGCGCTTGGCCGACAGCCGTGGCGCCGTGGTCGTGACCTCCGGTCTGGCCATGCCCGGCGGATCCCAGACCAGCGCGACCTTGACCGTTGGCGAACGCCGCTGGCGTCTCGATCAGCGGCTGGTCATCGCGGCCGGTTCTCTGCCGCGGTTCTCGGCCTCGGTGCAATTGCCGCTGGGCTGGGCCGTGGCGGCTTTTTACGCTGATCGGCCGGTGCGCATCCCCGGCGTGTCCGACGGCGGCGGCATCGAAGCGATCGTGCCCGGGTCGGTCCTCGACCTGACCCTGGTCCGCGGCATCCCGGCCGGCGGCCACCTGGCGCTGACTCTGGCCTTGGAGCGCCCGGCGGATCCGGCGGCGCCCGGAGATCCAATCCCGGTCAAGCTCGCCCATGTCGTCGGCAGCGACGGAAAGCACGCCGCCCGGTTGGCCGTCGCGGCTGCCCCGGGCCTGGATCTCGACATCGCTGCCGGCGATCGCTGGCGGCTGGTCGAGGCCGCCGAGCGGACCACGACCAACGATCCCAGTCTCGGCATCCGCGCCGAGTTCGTCGCCACCGATCCGGCGGCGGCGCTGCGCATCGCCGCCCGCCCGCGGCCGGCATCCGCCGACGCCGACGCCGTGGTCTACCTGCTCCCGGCGCCTCCCGGTGGAACCGCCGCCGAGGGTGCTGGCGCGGCGGCCGGATGGCTCCGGATCGATCTCCGCCTGCGCGCCCAGGCCGGTGAAGTGTCGAGTCTTTTTCTCACGGCTCCGCTGATCGCCCGCGACCCGGGCGGATCGCCGCCCAGGGCCGGGCAGCCTCCGGCGCTGACCTCGGTCGATCCGACCCTGGTGGTGGAGCGCTCTGGCGACGGTTGGCGGCTGGCCTGGCCGGCGCCCTGGCGCGGCGAGCGGCTGATCCGCTTGGAAGGCCGGATGAGCGACCCGGGCTGGTCTGCTTCCGGCCAGGCCAGGCTTGAGCTGACGGCGGTCGCTGCCCGGCTCGATGCCGGCGACAGCGTGCTACCATTGCGCCAGACCACCGTGGTCCAGACCCCGGGCGATCTCGACCTGACCGTGGAGCCTGCGCCCGGCGCGGCCCAGCTTGGCGAGGACGACGTCCCTGGGTGGTCCCAGCCGATCCCCGGCGAAGGCATCGCCGGGGTCGTGCGCAGCCCGGCCGGGGTCGCCAACGTCGGCGTGGCGAAACTGGTGGCCCGGCCGTTGGCGACCGCTCCCGGAGCCTTCATCGCTCAGCTCGACCTGCGCACCCAGCTCGGCGAAATCCGCGGCGGTTGTTTCGCCCGGCACCGGATCCATCTGCGCCTGGCGGCGCCGAAGAGCACCTCCTTGCCGATTCTTTTGCCCAGCGGCCTGACCCTGGAGCGGGCGGCGGTCGATGGCCGCGACGCCAGCCTGCGCCGGATCGATCCCGCCACCGGCGCCTGCGCCCTGCCGCTGCCCGGCCGGACCGTGTCCGAGGTCACCCTGATCCTCCGCGCAGATCTGCCCCTGGGCCGCCAATTGCACCTGATGGTGCCGGCATTCCCAGGCGTTCCGGTGGTCGCGACGACCTGGACCGTGGCGGTTCCCGAGCACCTTCGGCCGGTGGTCGTTGACCAGCCCGGAACCATGCCGCTGCTGGTCGAGGCGCCGTGGCGCGGCTGGTGGGACACCTGGCGGACGCCGTGGAGCTCCGTGGTCCTGCCGTCCTTCCCGATGCTGCCAGCGGTCGCCGGCACGCAGGATCCGCGGGTGCTGGTCCCGGCGGAGAACCGTGCGGTGGATCTTCGCCAAGGGAGGCCGGCAGACGCCGTCGATCCAACACCAGGACCGGACCTCAGCCTGGTCGGCACGCTGCTGACCGGACAGCGCACCGGCGCGCCGGTCGCCGCGCTGATCGGCCTCACTTCAATTCATGAACTGTTCAACTGGGACTGCTTCGGCGAGATCGCCGCCCTGGGGCTCGGCCTAGGGCTTGGCCTGCTCCTGGTCTTGCGCCGGTCGTGGCTGATCGTCGGCGCGACCCTGGTCGGCGGGCTACTCGCCGCTGCCGCCTGCCACGGCGCCGAGCACCACGGCTGGGGTCTGATGGCCCTGGGCGAATGGTTGCCGCTGACCACCGCGGTTTCGGCTTTGGCGCTGCTCCTCGCCCGCTGGCTGGGCATGGGGCGCCGCCGGCCCGTTTCCATGGCGCTCTGGCTGCTCGCCGTCGGATCGACCGCGACCGGACTGGTGTCCACGCACGGCCTGATGGCTGGCGAAACCGCGCCGAACCAGCCGCCGCCAGGGATCGAACTGGTGGCCATGGGCTACCGTTCCCTCGACCCAGGTGGCGTGCCCAAGGACGTGCAGGTCGCCTTGACCCGGGACCAGCTCACCCGGTTGTGGACCCTGGCCCATCCCGAACCGACTCAGCCCACGCCGCCGATCGTGGATTTCGCCACCGGCCTGCCGAGCTGGGAAGTGGTCTTTCCGGCAGGCGCCGATCCGGCCAGCCATCCCCAGGCGACGGTGACCATCCGCCTGCCGTGGGCGGTCCTCAGCAACGCCTGGCAGCCGGTGCGGTTCGATCTGCCGTTTGCGGCCCAGAACGGTCAACTGCCCACGGTCGCGACCCAGGTGCTGACCGTGGAATCCACCGGGCCTGGAGCCGGTCCGGGAAAGGGTGGGACCGCGCCGCTCACCTGGAGCCGTGAGGGCAACACCCTGATCGTTCCCTTGCCGCCGCGCAGCCAAGGCACGTTGACCCTGCGTTTCCAGGTCTTCTGTCCAGTGGTGGCGAACCAGATGCTGATCCGCCTGGCCAGCCGGGCACCGCTCAACGGCGGCAAGCTGACCGTCATCGCTCCGGTTGGTTGGGTGGTGGACGGCGCCAGCGAGTTCCGGCCCGATGGCGACCACCGCTGGACCGGCAGCGTCGGCGTCCACGAGGCCGGCGCGGATATCGCTGTGATTCCCGAGGTTCCGGTGACCGCCAAGGCGTTGCGCCTGGCCTGGGACCAACGCCTGCGGGTCGAACTGCTGCCCGACCGGCTGGCCTGGACCGACGCCGCCACCATCACCGCCACCGGTGCCGGAGTCCGCCAGCTCGATCTCGATCTGCCTCCGGACCTGACCATCGCCACGGTGAGCAGCGCGAGCGGCAACCTGGCCGAATGGCGCCAGACCGGAACCCGGTTGCATCTGCTGTTCAATGAGGAAGCCACCGGCGCGATCGCCCTGACCCTGACCGGGCTGCTGCCCCGGACCGATCGGCCGCTGGCGGTCGCTCCGACCCTGGCCAGCGCAGCGACCAGCGCGGGACGGCTCGGCCTGCGCAGCCAGTTGGCCGCCGCCAAGCTGATCCGGCCGGAAGGCGCCGAACGCGCCGAACCGGCAGCCGACGAGGATCTCGCGGTGGTCTGGAATGGCGGCAACGGGCCAATGGTGAGCTGGAAAATCCAGGCCGACGCGGTCCTCGCCACGGTGGTCGCCGCCCTGGTGCCGGGACCGGACCGGATCCAGGCGGTGATCGTCATCGAAAGCAGCGGCAAAGGCGAGATCGCCAGCCTCCGCCTGCCCATGGCGCCGCCGTGGCGCCTGGCCCGCCTGGGTGAGGGACTGACCGCAGCGGTGGTCGATGGCGCCATCGATCTGCTGCCCAAGGCGCCGCTCGGCGCGGGTGGACGGATGGCGGTGGTGTTCGAGGCCGATCGCGCCGCCCTCGGCCGGTCCGGTGCCGGCGACCTGAGTTTTTCCTTGCCGCAGATCGCCCCGGCCGCCGTTGGACTGACCGTCGTCAAGCGGACCTGGCTGGTGGCGGCGCCCGCTGATCGCCGGCTGCGCCTCGACGCGCCCGGCGCGGTGCTGGTGCCGCCGGCGGGACCAGCCGCGGTCATCGCCCGTGGCCAGCTGCTCGGCGACGAACCGCGCTGGCAGCAGGCCGCGGAACTGCCCCCCGATCTGCCGACGGCCACGGTCAGCTTGCTCACCGAACCGGCCCGGGCCCAGGTCACCGCCAGCCATTATCTGCTCGCCCTGCCCGACCGGGTGCGGTGGTCGGCGCGGCTGGCCTGGCGGATCGACGGCGGCGCCCGGGACCGGCTGGCCCTGCGCTTAGATCCTGCCCTGCGCCTGGTCCACCTGTCCTGCCGTGACCTCGGCGGCTGGACCCGCACCGGGGATCGGCTGGAGCTGCGCCTGGCCGCCCCGGCTCGCGGCGACATCGCGGTGGATCTCGATCTGGAAGCCGCCCTCGATGCCGATCGCGTCCGGCTGAGCGCGATGGTTCCCGAAGACGCGACCATGGAACGCGGCCAGGTGGCGCTGGCCCTCGATGACGACCTCGGTCTGGTCCAGCGCGACACCGCCGGCCTGGAACCGGTCGCCAAGCTCGACCTGCCGTTGCCGGTCGGCATCGACGCCGCGCAGATCCAGGACAAATGGAAGACCAGCCGCGCCGACTGGACCCTGACTCTGAGCCGCGAATTGCTGGCCGCCGGCGCCGGTCTCGACGGCGTCGCTCCGCTGCTCGCCGCATCCACCGTGCTCACCAGCGAAGGCGAATGCCGGTCCAAGGCGACCTGGCACGTCATCAATCGCAGCCGCCAGCAGCTGCGCCTGGTGGTTCCAACCGGAATCGACCTGTGGGAGGTCCGGGTCGATGGCCAGCCGATCCGCCCCCGGACCTCAGGGGCCGCCGATCCTGGGAAAATCCTGCCCGATGCCCAGATGAATGATCGCAGCGCCGAGCTCTGGGTGCCGGTCCGTCCGCTCCGCCCCGGCGAGGCCACCACCCGGGTCGAACTGGTGTGGCGCCAGGCGGCTCCGGCGCTTGGCTCGTCGATCCGGCCCAAGGCGCCGGTCTTCGCCGATCTGCGCCTGATGGATGTCACCTGGCGGGTGGTGCCGCCGGCTGGTCTGGACCTGCGCCGGATCGCCGGCGCCTTGCACCTTGCCGAGCCAGTGGCCGCCCAGGGCCTCGGCGCCCAGCGCGTGATCGATGAGATCCGCCAACTGAAAGCCCAGGGGAATCTCACCGATAACGGCCTGCGGCGGCTGTCGAGCAACCTCGCCCGCTGCGAGGTCGAGCTCAATGACTACCTGGTGCAGCTCGGCAACCAGCCGGCTAACCGCCACGCCGAACCAGCCCAGCAGAGGTCCGCACCCGATCAGCCGGCACCGAACCAGGCACCGAACCAGCAAATGGAGGTCTATAATGCCCAACTGGTCCAGGATCTGAATCGCAACTCCCTCGACGCTAACCAGGGCCAGGCCGGCATCGCCCAGGAGTTCTCCAAGCGGAGCAGCAATCGAAAATCCCGCGGCTACGAGAATCCCAACCAAATCTGGAATGACGCGCCGGTCGCCCAGGGCAAGGCCGTTCCGGCCTCCCAGCCGGCCGCTCTGCCCGAGGCGATCCCGCCAACCATCCGCCCGTGGTCGGATCCCCTGCTGCTCGACTCCGGCGCCAAGCTCGGTCCCGGCGACGCGCCAGTGGGCCGACGCAGCGAAAGCGCCATCGGCCGGCTCGGCATCGATCTGGTGCAGGAGCCCGTTTCCGCGGGTCTCTGGCTGGCGGGCAGCGGCACCGACCTGGGCATCGAACTCGCCCTCGACCGTCCCCGGCCGCCGTGGTGGCCGTGGCTGGCAGCGGCTGGCGCCGCCGGCTGCGTCCTTGGCGCTGGGCTGCTGGCCTGGCGGAAGACCGTGCACGCGAACTGCCAAGGCGCCAAGGCGCCAACCGTGGGATAAGAGCTCACGCAAACGTTTCGGAGCGGCGATGCCCTCATCGCGTTTCGGAGCGGCGATGCCCTCATCGCTGGCGCGACACTGGTGCCGTTGGCAATCTGGTCAAACCGTGGCCGCTGGTTTGGAAGTCCAACCGCTGGGAGTCTTTGCGATTCTTTTCTCAGCTGTTCGAGCTGTCTCTTAGCGACGCTGGAAATCCTTGGCTTCCTCGACGGCCAGGCGAGGATCCCGCATGCGCTATCGCCTCGCCGTCATCCTGGTCCTCGGCGCCGGCTGGGCAGCCGAACCGGAGCCCGCCCAACCGGTAGTGGTTGCTGCCCCTGGGCCGTTGTCGGCCAAGGCGGTGGTCGAGGACTGGCCGTCGTTCCTCGGTCCGCGCCATGATGGGGTTTCCCGGGAAACTCCCCTCAATCTGCGCTGGGATGCGGCAGGTCCACGTCTGCTGTGGAGCATCGAACGCGGCACCGGTTACGCCTCGCCGGCGGTAGTGACGGCCCAGCTGGGATCGGCGCAAGGCCAGCCGGGATCGGCGCAAGGCCAGCTGGTGCTCACCCACCGCGTCGGCGACGTCGATGTGGTCGAGTGCCTCGATCCGGAAAACGGCGCGCGGCGCTGGCGGAAGACCTTCGCCACCGACTACCAGGACCGCTACGGCTACAACAACGGCCCGCGATCGAGCCCGGTGATCGCTGGTGACCGGGTGCTGTGCTTCAGCCAGACTGGCGTGCTGCGCTGCCTGGCGCTGACCGACGGCGCCACCCGCTGGACCCGGGAATTGAACCGGGACCACCAGGTTTCCCAGGGATTTTTCGGGGTCGGGACCACGCCGCTGGTCGACGGAGACTTGGTCATCGTCAACGTCGGCGGCAGCGCCTGTGTCGTCGGCCTCGATCTGGCGAGCGGCGCGACCCGCTGGACCACCGCCGACGAGTGGGGCGCCAGCTACGCCTCGCCGGTGCCGGCGGTGCTCGGCGGTCAGCGCCGGGTGCTGCTGTTCGTCGGCGGCGAAAGCCGGCCGCCGACCGGCGGGCTGCTCGCCATCGATCCCGCCACCGGCGCGAAAGACCTGCGTTTTTACTGGCGATCGAAGTCCTACGAATCGGTCAACGCCTCCTGTCCAGTGGTCATCGGCGACCGGGTCCTGGTCACCGCCAGCTACCAGACCGGCTCCGCCCTGGTCCAGGCGGTCGCTGACGGAACGGTCCTGAGCGCCAAGCCGGTGTGGACCAATCCCGAAGCCGGCTGCCATTTCGCGACGCCGATCCATCTCGACGGGAACCTGTATGGCAGCATCGGTCGGAACCATCCCGACGCCGAACTTGCTTGCATCGACCTGGCCACTGGGGCTCTGCGCTGGCACGAGCAGCCGCGCTGGAACGAGCAGGTCGGCGGACGCGATGTGGTCATGTCGACCTTCCGCGCCCAGTTCCTGCGGGTTGACGGACATTTCCTCTGCCTCGGTGAAGAGGGTCATCTGCTGTGCTATGATTTCACTCCGACCGGGATGACCGAACTCGCTCGCAGCTGGCTGTTCAAGGCGCCGGAAAGCTGGACCCCTCCGGTGTTGTGGCATGGCCTGCTGTACGTGTGCCAGAACCACGCCGGCCGCGATGGGACGAAGCCGCGGCTGTTGTGCTACGATCTGCGCGGACGGTGAATCGGCGGAGCTCTGCATCGGTTGAGCTGGCCCCTGCGGATCCCGCTGCTCGGGCCTGTGCGGATCCCGCACGGGCTTGGTCGGCGCCGCGGGCGATTCAGGATGCCAGCATGGCCACCACCCGCCCACGCACCGTCGCCCGCTCCACTGCACCTGCGGCCAGCGCAGCACCTGCAGAAAGCGCAGCACCGACCCTGGCCATCGACCTGTCCGGCAGTGACTGGACCGTCCGCCGCGCCGATCAGAAGAAGCGCATCCCGGCCCGGGTGCCCGGCTGCGTCCACGCCGACCTGCTCCGCGCTGGAGCCCTTCCGCCGCTGCACTGGCGCGACAACGAGATCGCACACAAAGAGCTGATCCGCCACGACTGGGTGTGGCAGCGCACGGTGACCTGCGACCGCGCCCTGCTCGCCCACCAGCGCATCTGGCTGCGTGCCGAGGGCCTCGACACCCTCGCTGACATCCAGGTCAACGACCAGGTCGTGCTCAAAGCCGACAACATGTTCCGGACCTGGGAGGTCGATCTGAAACCGGTGCTGAAGGCCGGGAAAAATACGATCACCGTCACCATCCGCTCGCCTCTGCCGGCGATGGCGGCGGGGAACCAGCGGCGCCACCTGCCCCAGTGGAATTGCTACGACCCGGCCTTCGCCGGCCGCGGTCATGTGCGCAAGCAGGCCTGTTCATTCGGCTGGGACTGGGGTCCGGCCGTGCCGTCGTCGGGCATCTGGAAAGCGCTGACCATCCACGCCGCTGACCATGGCCGGCTGGTCCAGGTCGCTGTCAGCCAGCGGCACCAGCCGGGCTCGGTGGTGGTCGCGGTCAACGCCGAGGTCGAAGCGTGGATCGAAGGCACCCTCGGCGTGCATGCCGTGCTCAGCCGCAACGGCGAGCAGGTCGCCGCCGCCACCGCTGCTGCCGGCGCCGCGCTGGAGCTGCTGGTGACCAAACCCGATTTGTGGTGGCCCAACGGCCTGGGCGAGCAGCCGCTGTATGAACTGCGGGTCGAGCTGCTCGGTCCCGCCGGCGTGGTCGACCGCTGGCAGCGCCGCATCGGCCTGCGCACTTTGGAGCTGGTTCGCGAACCGGACCACTTCGGAGAAGCCGGAAAGAGCGGGGAGAGCTTCGCCTTCCGCTGCAATGGCCTGCGGTTTTTCGCCAAAGGCGCCAACTGGATCCCGTGCGATGTGTGGCCGAGCGAGGTCGCTCCGGCGACGGTCCGCAGCCTGCTCGCCGATGCTGCCGCCTGCCACATGAACATGATCCGCGAATGGGGCGGCGGCATCTATGAGCAAGATGCGTTCTATGATGCCTGCGACGAGCTCGGCCTGCTGGTGTGGCAGGACTGCATGTTCGCCTGCGGCACCTATCCCGGCGGTGATCCGGCGTTCCGCGCCTCGGTGGCGGCGGAACTGCGCGACCAGGCCCGCCGCCTGCGCGACCACCCCAGCCTGGCGCTGTGGTGCGGCAACAACGAGCTGGAACAGGGCCTGGTCGGCGACGGTTGGACCGAACGCCATATGGACTGGGCCGACTACAAGATCCTCTTCGACGAGGAGATGCCGCGCCTGCTCGCCCAGGAAAGTCCGGCGATCCCGTACTGGCCGTGCAGCCCGCACACACCCCACGGCGACCGCAAAAACTTTAACGATCCGACCTGCGGCGACGCCCATTGCTGGGATGTGTGGTTCGGCAGCCGGCCGTTCGAGGCCCAGCGCACCTGGCTGCACCGCTTCCAGAGCGAGTTCGGATTCCAGTCGTTCCCCGAACCGCGCACCGTGGCCGAGTTCACCGAACCGGGCGACCGCAACCTGACCAGCCGGATCATGGACTATCACCAGCGCTCGGTGTCCTCGGGCAACAAGCAGATCCTGCGCTACCTGCTCGACTGGTTCCGTCTGCCTGAGAAATTCGACGATCTGTTGTGGGCGACCCAGGTGGTGCAGGGCCTGTGCATCCAGGTCGCCGCCGAGCACACCCGGCGCAACCAGGCGCGGATGGAAGGCTGCCTGTACTGGCAGATCAACGACCGCTGGCCGGCGGCGACGTGGAGCTCGATCGATTGGCGCGGCCGGTGGAAAGCCCTGCAATACCTGGCGAAACGCTTCTTCGCCCCGGTGCTGGTCAGCGGCGCCGAGAACCTCGCCGATTCGACGGTGTCGGTGCATCTGTCCAACCAGCGGGCGACGCCGTTCGCGGGCGAGGTCCGCTGGCGGATCACCGACGCCAATGGCAAGCAACTGTCGGCCGGGAAAGTCGCCGTCGACGTTGCAGCCCAGAGCGATGCGGAGGTCAAGGTGCTCGACTGCGCCGCTCTGCGCCGCCGCGCTGGAGACCACCTCGCCAACGGCTGGGATCTCGGCAATGTCGGCGCCGGGGCGCTCGGCCAGTTCCGCGCCGACAGCGACACCCTGATCTGGCTCGAAGCTGACGAACGCCGCGAAGGCAGCGCAGGCCGCGCAGGGAGCGAGGTCGTCTCGCGCAACCTGGTGCTGTGGGCCCGGCCCAAGCACCTCGACCTGGTCGAGCCGCGCATCGCCACCTCGGTCAAGGCTGGAGCCGATGGCACCTTCGTCGTCAACTTGCGCAGCAAGCACCCGGCCCTGTGGACCCGCCTGGAACTGGCCGGCACCGATGCCCGCTGGTCAGACAATTTCCTGCATCTTGACGGCAGCCAGAGCCGCACCGTCACCGTGACCCCGGCCAGGCGGCTGACCCTCGCCCAGGTCCAGAAACTGCTGCGGGCGACGTCGATCGCCCAGTGGTGATCAGGACCTGCCGGGCTACCTGGTCGCGGCCTGGCTGGAGCCGGGTGCGCTGGCGGTGGCCGAGCCCTGGGCCAGCTCCGTCTGGGCTGCGGAAATGGCGGTGATCGCCTGTTGCAGCTTGGCCTTCCACGCCGGATCGGTGGCGGCGGCACGTTGTCGCTCAAGTTCGGGCAGCAGCGCGACCCGGCGGTGGCGGACCAGCGACCCCAAGGCCATCAGGCGCAGGTCAGGGTCGGGAGCTCCGACCAGGGCGGCCAGGCAGCCAAGCGAGTCGGTGTCATCGGCCAGGTCGAGGGCGTGGACGTAGCGCGCGGCGATGGCGCCGGTGGGTTGGTCCTGGCGAAATGAACGGACCAGCTCGGGGAAGCTTGCCGGCATCTGGCGCAGGAATCCGGCGCTCCACCAACCGGGATCGGGGTCGCCGG
Organism: Planctomycetota bacterium; assembly: GCA_014193115.1. Classification (GTDB taxonomy): domain Bacteria; phylum Planctomycetota; class UBA11346; order UBA11346; family UBA11346; genus BJHQ01. Next base: position 252,048 of record BJHQ01000001.1, read on the forward strand.
CCGTGGCCGGCGGCGCGGCGGTGCGCAGCAGGTCGAGCAGCACGGCCCGTGAGCCTGGCCCGTTCCGGCTGGTGATGGCGGTGCCGATGAACCGCGACTTGTAGTCGGCGGACATCGCCGGATCGGCCAGGCGTTCGAACAGCAGCGCGATCGCTTCCCGGGTGTCCATCGCCGCGACGGCTTCGTAGACCTTGGGCTGGACATCGGGGAAAGCCTCGGTCATCCAGCGCTTGAGTCCGGGCAGGACCCGCGGATCGCGGCAGGCCGAAAATGCCGGCATGGTGCTCATCAACACGCCGTAGCAGTCTTCCAGGCGCAGGTCGAGCAGCAGCTGGTTGACCTGGACGATGCCCTCGTCATCGGACACCGCGAGCACTCCGCGGATGCCGGCGCAGCGCAGTCCGATGTTGGGATGCTTGAGGAGGCCACGGCATAGTTCAGCGCCGGCTGGTACGGCGAGTCGCGCCAGGGCATCGACGTGCTTGAGCAGGTACGATTCGAGGCCGGAGCGGCGGCGGCTGGCGTCGAGCTCCTCTTTGGTGGCGTTGGGTTTCCCGGGAATGATCCAGACGACGTAGTCAGGATTGCCAGGCTGCGGATACGTATCACCGCCGCTCAATGCGCCGGAGGCGATGATCGCGTCGACCTGGGCCAAGGCCGCACGGCAGCGTTCGAGGACGATGGCGCCATCCGGTCCGGGGCCGGGTTGGCCGACCTGGGCCAGCGCTGCGACCAGCGCCAGCGATCGATCGCTGCCAGGTTCCACTGCTGGCAACGCCCCGCGCAGGCGCTCGGCCACCGGTGCGCGCACCTCGGCCGGGGCGGTGGCCAGGTGCTTGACCAGGACCGTCAGCATCGGCTCCTCGGGCCGGGCGAGGTCGGCGAGGATCGGGGTGGCTGCGGGGCCGCCGAAACGGATGAGCAGCCGGGCGAGGGCGTCGTTGCCCAGACCGCGTTGCGCGGCCGGCAGTGCAGCCAGGTGCAGCACCGCGGCCCGGGTGCGCTCGGGCTGCTTGGCGAGCAGGTCGGCGATGCGTTCCGCCAGGGGCAGCTGGCTGCCGGCGGTGACCGCCTGGGGTTTGCGCGCCTGGGTGGCGGCGAGGGGCAGCAGGCTGGCGAGCGCCTCGGGGGTGGCGATCGCCGCCAGGGCTTCGGCCGCCGCCCGCCGTTCGTTCTGATCGCTGGATTTGAGCAGCGCGGTGATCACCGCGATGACGCTGGCCGGGACCTGGCCGGAGGCGGCGGCGCGCAGGCCGGCCAGGCGCAGGGGCGATTGATCGCTGGACAGACCCGACAGCAGCAGGTCCCGGGCCGCCGGCAGGGAACAGGCTTCGATCCCGGCGACCGCGACGGCGACCGCACCGCCGCCTTTGGCGAGGTGGCCGGTCAAGGCCTTCAGCCCGGGTTCGCCGCAACCGGCGAGACCGATGGCGGCGGCCATGCGGTTGGCTTCGACGGCATCGTCGAGGCATCCGGCCAGCTGGCCTGCGGCGCTGGCTCCGACGATCGCGACCAGGGCCTGGATCGCTTCGCGGCGCACCGCCGGATCGCTGTGGGCGAGGGCAGCGGAGACCACCGCCTGGGCGGCGCTGTCGTGGGCCGCGGCCAAGGCCCGGATCGCCGCGGCGCGGACATGCTCATCGCGGTCGTCCTCAGCGATTCCGCGCAGCCGGGCCAGTGCGCTGCCCGCAGCCGAACTGCGCTCGACGCCCGGAGCCGCAGCCAGCAGCTTTTCCAGGCGTCCGGCAGCGCTGCGCCGGTCCGGGCCGGAATCTCGGTCGAGTTGCGCGGTGGCGTCGGCGATCTCGGCCGCCTGCGGATCGTCCTGACCGCAGCTGGTCAGTGCGATCGCAGTCAGCGCCAGGACGACGATGGTCGCCGTCGGCCAGAACAGGGGCAGGCTGGGACGGCGTCTGGACATGGCCGTCATTTCAGTTTCAGGATGACCGTGAATCCAGTGGTGCCGCCCTTGTTGTCGAGCTTGAGCAGCATCCGGTTGGTGCCCTGCTTCAGCCGCAGCAGCACGTTCTGGCGGCGGTCGAGGATCACCCAGGGCCGGCCTTCCTCGCCGCTGATGTACACCGGCTTGGGGCTCTCATTGAGCCACACCGCCCCATAGTCGTCGGTGGCGATGTTGGCCATCACGTCCATCGCCTGATCGCTCCAGAACTCGGTGTAGAAGTACCACAGGGCGCGGGGGATGACGATCTTCGGCTCCTGGCGGAGCTGGCTCATCGGCCGGTACTGCCAGCGCAGGACGCTGCCGGTCAGGCCGAGTTCGGAGGTGTCCTTGCGTCCCAGGTACGTCGCATCGAGATCAACGCCGTTTTCCGGTGGATATTTGTGGCTCAGGCTGGCGCTGGTGCGCTTGCCGCCGATGTAGGCGAACGGCCCGATCTCCCACCAGGTGTCGAGCACCAGGTATTTCGCATCGAAGCTGCCGGCGTTGCCGGGCTTGCCGAGGTGCTTGCCGAGATGCAGCTCGGCTTCGAGATCATCCGTGGCCAAGTCTTTCAGATCGCCGGCCGGCGGGGTATAGGTCTCGCCGCGGTATGTGTGGTTCTCCTCCCACACCGCCTCGAATGATCCGCTCCCGGGCCCGACGCCGCCGTCGACAGCATACAGCCCGCCGTTTTCGACATTGTCGAGGATCCGCTGGCAGTTGTTGGCCATGATCTCGCACAATTCCAGCGCCTTGGTGGCCTCGGCCCGCCAGCGCTGGTAGCCGTCGAACGCCGGCTTGGCCGCCTTGCCATCCTCAGGCGGAGCGCTGGCCACCGGGCGCATGGCGAACAGTTCCTGGTTGCTGGCGTTGAGCAGCGGCTTGTCCAGATCCGGCCGGTCCGGCCGTTCCAGTTTCACCAGTGCTAGCGAGTCGGCCAACTGCTGCGGGATCTTCTGGCCGTCGGGCCCTTCGCTGACCGCGCTCAGGCTGAGGTCCACGCCTTTGTATTGCTCGTAGAGCGCGAAGACGTTCTCCTCCAGCTCGCGGCCCTGGGCGTACAGCGCGAGGATGTCCTGGGTCGCGGCATCGCCGGCACTGGTCGCCAGGGTCAGGGGCGGCAGCCCGCTATCGAGCATCTCCTTGAAATGGGGATTGGTCGCGGCCCGCTGCTTCACCCCATCCCAGGTCTGGACGCGCTTCGCGTCGATCTTGCGCGATACGTCGAGGGTGCGCTTGTTGGCCTCGATCATCCGCTTGCGGATCAAGGCATCGAACACCGCCCGTCCACGGGCCAACTGATCGAGATCGGTGATCTGGGGATGGTCACGGAAGCTTGAGAACAGGAACCCGCGCAGCGTATCGGAGTACCACAGGGCGGCGCCGAAGGCGAGATGGACGGCGATGGACAGCCCGATCCAGATGCGCAGGCGCAGGCTCCAGCGCGAGGGGCGCAGAGCGGCGAGCTGGTCGGCGAGGGGTTCGGGCATCGCGGATCTCGATTCAGCGGTCGCGGGCGCGGAAGGCGATGTTGCGCAGGTTGAAGCTGTGCAGCGAATCGATCATCTCGGCGACGTGGTAGTGGGGCACCGAACGGTCGATTTCCAGCCGGACCACCGGGATCGGGGTCCGCGATTGGGCGGCGAAGAACACCTTGCGCAGCTCGGTCTCGGTGACCCGCTCGCGCACCCCGCCGTCCTTGGCGCTGACCAGATTCTTCCACACCTCGACCTTGCCGGTCTTGGGGTCCTTGCTGGCCATGAAGACAATGATGATCTCGTCGGCGCGGTACGCGCCCTTGGCCGCATAGGTCGATTCGGGCAGCTGGACATCCCACTCGCGGATCGGTTTGCGGAAGCTGGAAGTGACGATGAAGAAGATCAGCAGCAGGAAGACGATGTCGACCAGCGGGACGATCATGATCTCCTCTTCGCCCGGCTCCTCTTCGTCGTAGCCGTGCTCGGAATGCATCATCATGGCTTGGCCGCTCCGCTCGCGACGGACGGCGCCGGCACGGTGCGGTCCACATCTTCGGTATTGGGCAGCAGCCATTCGATGGCCAAGGTGTTGATCTCGGCGCGCAACTCGTCGCCGATGCGCAGGGCCTTGTTCTTGAACAGGTGGTAGAGGAACAGCGAATAGGCGGCGATGATCAGGCCGGTGGCGGCGGTGACCAGCGCTTCCGAGATGTTGCCGGCGAAGGTGCTGGGGTCGCCGCCGGCGCTGCCGATGGCCTGGAACTTCCGGAAGGCGCCGATCATGCCGAGGATGGTGCCGAACAGTCCGAGCAGCGGCGCAGTAGTGGCGATGACGATCAGCGGTTTGCAGGCGCGGACGTGGGGCAGCAGCTCGGCGGTGGCGATGTTCGATGCCAAGGCGACCACGTAATCCAGCGGCTTGTTGTAGAAGACGACCATGGTCTCGATCGATTTGCCGAGGGCGCTCTTCGATTCCCGGGCGGCGGCGATCACGCCTTTGCGGTCGCCGGCCGCCCACAGCTTGCGGCAGCGCTCGCTGAGATCAGGCGGAGCCAAAACTTTTTTGTCGAGGCGCAGGAACCGCTCCAGCGAATAGGCCAATGCCGCGACCGAGAGCAGTCCGAGCGGGTACATCGTCACCCCGCCGGCCTCGATCATGTGGATGAACTCCTTCCACGTGAAGGGCGCCTCGGCGGGCGCCGCCCCATCGGCGGCGAAGAGCAGCGCAACGCCGCCGAACATCAGGAACAGGACAGGATAGAGGTAGCGCATGGGCTCTCCGCGATTCAGGATTGAACAGGAATGGGCCGGCGGGCCGACGTGGCCAGCGGCGAATAGATTACATCAGCCCGGCGAGTGGCGCCTTGCCCTGCTTGAACGGCTCCGGGGCGAAGCCCATCGCCGACTGCATGCTGACGAACAGATTGCTCATCGGGGTGGCGTCATCGGGGAACATCAGGTGCTGGCCGGTCTTGATCCCCAGACCGCGACCGCCGGCGAGCAGCAGCGGAAGCTTGGTGTGGCTGTGGGTATCGCTGGTCCCGCTGATGAAATCATGGCCGTTGTTGAGGCTGCTGCCGTACAGGACCATGGTCCGATCGAGCATGGTGCCATCGCCTTCCTTGGCGTCCTGCAAGGATTTGAGGAACACGGCAAGGTGCCCGAGGGACTCGCGATCGAGGTCGGCCATCAGCGTCAGATTCTCTTCGCGGCCGCCGTGGTGGCTGTACTGGTGGCGGGGCGAGTCCTGCTCCAGGCCTTCGTTGCAGGTGGCGATGCGGGTCAGGTCGGCGCGGAAGGCGAGGAACAGGATCTGGTACAGCGCAGGCATGCCGGTCGCCTCGGCCGGCGCATCCTCTTTCGCCACCGCCGGTTTCGGTTTGCGCAGCCAGGACCGGTCGCGTTCGAGCTGCTTTTCCGCGGTGCGCACCGCGGTCAGGTAGTCGTCGAGCCTGGCGCGGTCGGCGACGCCGAGCTGGCCATCGAGCTGTTTCATCTGGCCGAGCAGTTCATCCATGATGCTCCGCCGCTGGATCAGCCGGGCCTCCTGACGCTCGATCGCGTCCTGGCTGTCGGTGACGAACAATCTCTGGAACAGTTCTTTGGCCGAGGATTCGCAGGGGAGAGGGGTACCCCGCCGATCGAAGGCGATCGTCCCGGTATTGTTGGGCGAGCCTGCGCCGCTAAATCGACCGACCTGGAGCGACGGCAGGCGCGTGGCCTCGCCGAGCTTGTCGGCAAGCAACTGGTCGATGGAGATCCCGTTCTGATAGCCGCGACCGCCGGCATTGGGGTTCTGCCCGGTCAGCCAGCAATCGCCGCCGGTATGGGCGCCAGTGTCGCATTTGTAGTGGCTGAGGCCGGAGATGACCGTGAGCTGGTCGCGGAAATCGGCGAGCGGCGACATGCTCGGGGCGAGCTGGAAGTCGCGGCCGGTCGCCTTGGGATACCAGCCTTCGTTGGTCACGCCGTTGCTGACGTAGACGAACAGCGCCCGGGCCGGGGTTGTGGCGGGGGTCTGTGGGTCGGCCGCTGCGGTCTTCGGGTCGGCCGCGGCCAGGGGCCGCATCGCATCCAGGAACGGCAGGGCGAGGCTGACCCCGGCGGCCTGCAACAAGGTTCTGCGGGAAAGCGGAGGCACGTTCATGGCTGGGCTCCGATCATTTGGTGAGGAAGGGGCGGGAGACGACCACGCCTTCGATCAGGGCCGAGAGCCGGCAATCGGCGGCCAGGACCTGGTCGCGGATGGCGGTGATCTCGGGCTCGTCGGCCAGCGTCGGTTGCCGGCCCAGGGCATAGGTCAGCATCTGCCCGGCCAGGTTGGCGATGAAGCGCTGGCGCTCATCGAGCAGGATCCCCTTGAGGCTGTTGAGGTCCTTGATGAGGCGGCCGTCGGGCAGGCGTCCGCTCGGATCGATCTTGCCGCCGACGAACAGCTTGTCCCCTGAGCCGCTGTTCTCGCGGTCCTGCCACAGGCCGATGGCATCGTAGTTCTCCAAGGCGAAACCCAGGGGGTCGATCCGCTCATGGCAGCTGTTGCAGGTCGGATTGCGGCGGTGCTGCTCCAGGCGCTGGCGCAGGGTCTGGGGGACCTCGCCCGGGGATTTCTCCTCGATCATACCGGCATCGGCGGGCGGCTTGGGCAGCTTGTCGCCGAGGATGCTTTTGAGCAGGAAGGTCCCGCGATGGATCGGCGAGGTCCGGTTGGGCTTGGAATTGCCGACCAGCACACTGCCCTGGGTGAGCACGCCGCCGCGGCGGTCTTCGCGGCGCAGCGGGACCTTGTAGAGGGTCTCGTTGCTTGGCGGACCGGGTTTGCGGTCCATGTAGCTGTAGCGCAGCGGCGGGATCGGATCGTTCCACGGCCCCACGGCTTTGATGCCATAGAAATCGATCAGGCGCTTGTCGAGCACCGTCCAATCGGCATCGAGCAGCTCCAGCACGCTGCGGTCGCCGCGCAGGATTTCATTGCAGAACGCCAAGGTCTCATCGCGCATCGAGATGCCGAGGGCGCCCGAAAAGCGAGGATACAGCTTGGCGTCTGGCGCGGCCGACTCGATCTTGTCGAGGCGCAGCCATTGCCGGGCGAAACCGTTCACCAGGGCATAGGCCCGTTCGTCTTTCAGCATCCGCCGCACCTGGGCGCGGAGCACCGCAGGGTCGTGGAGCCGGCCGCTGGCGGCCAGCCCGAGCAGTTCGGCGTCGGGCAGAGAACTCCACACGAAGAAGGCCAACCGTGCGCCAATCTCATGATCGTTCAGCTGGCGATCGGCCGGCCCACCAGGCGTCTGGCCCTCCAGCCGATAGAGGAAATTCGGCGACAGCAGGGCGAGCGACAAGGTGGCGTTGAGCGCCTCGGATGGCGTACTCCCAGACGTGACCATCCGGCCATGGAAATCCAGCAGGTGGTCGATCTCGGCAGTGGTCGGCGGGCGGCGCCAGGCCCGGCCGAGGAAGGGGCGCAGCCAGTCGGTCATGGCCGTCCGATCGCCGGACCTGGCCGCCAGCGGCGGGCGATGGCTGTCCGGAACGATCGGGAACGGCCCGGTCAGGTCGATCTGCTCGATGTCGACCGCCCAGCGATGCTGGCGGGCGGTGGCCAGCACCGGGTCTTCGCCAGCGCTGGGTTCAGGCAAGGCCGGCGGAGCGACATTGATGTAAGGAATGATGCCCCGGGATTTCTGCGGGCCGACGATGTACTCGACCGTGAGCGTGGTCGGTGCAACGATCTCAATGTCTTTGAGGAAATAGATATTCCGTGAATCCTCACCGCCAGCGAGCACCGCCACCCGGAACCTGCCCACCGGACCGGCCCATCCGTCAGCCGGCAGGATCGGCTTCAGACGCAGTTCCATGCGGTAGCGGCCATACGGACGCGCGTCGGGCTGGTCAGGGCGTTCATGGGCGCCGATCACCCAGACCAGCCGATCGCTGACCGAAAAATCGGACTTGTTGTCAGCGACCAGGCGCAGGGCGGTGCCCATGACCTGATCGGGAAATGCCCCTTCCCACACCGGTCTGGGTCCGGGATTGCGCTTGCCGGGTTTGATCGCGGCGCCCGAGCCGGCTGCGGCTAAGGCGGCATCGCTCTTGGGCTTCTCTGCGAATTTCCCTGGTTTGCCCTTCATCGGTTCGGGACCGGGCGGGCGGATGCCGCGTTTGCGGTCGGGGCGGTTGGTGGTGTCGAGCACCCGCCAACCGGGCATCGCCGGGGTTCCGGGCGGGCCGGAGACCAGGTCGTAGAGCACGCCATCCTGCCAGCGGCCGGCCTCCTCGGCGTCGAGCTGGCCCGGCGCCCCGAGCGGCAGGAAGGTCATCCGCCAATGGGCGGCCTGGCGCTCGTCGGCCCAGCCCAGGATGGTGCTGATCGAGTTCTCGAAATGGGTGAGCAGCGAGGCCGACAGCGACAGGGCAGACGCCGTGGTGTTGAAGCCGTCGACCAGGGCGTCTTCCGGGATTTTGGCGAAGGGATTGTCCATCATCGTGTCGAACGACTGGTTCGACTCGTAGCGGATCGTCGGCCGGGCCGGATCCCCGATCTTCGGTCCGCCGATCGGCAGCGGGACGGCGAACAGATCGCGCAGGGAATTGGCGAACTGCTCGCGGGTCAGCCGGCGGGCCTGGTTCATGCCGTCGGCCTGGTGCGCCCGGCGCTGGCCGGCGCTGACCGCCCGGCGCGACAGATCGAGCAAGGCCGCCCGATCGGCGGCATCGGGCTGATCCGCCGTCTTCGGCGGCATGGTCGCGAAACTGAGCTGCTCGTGGATCAATTTCCACGAGTTGAGCGAATCGGGGTCATCGGCGTCAGCGCGCAAGTTTTCCAGGTGGAATCCTGCTTTGGGATTGCTCCCGCCGTGGCAATCGACGCAGTATTTCTGGAGCAGCGGCTCTTTGGCGGTGACCGTCGCGACCGGATCGGCGGCGACGGCTGAGGCCAGGCAGGCCGACAGGAAAGCCAGGGACATGGACGACCTCCGGCAAAGCGATGCAGGTCCGGCGGTGCGGACTGGCCGGCGGACGAAGCGTGAAACCAGTGAGGACGGGGAAGGCATGGCTGGGTGAATCTACATCACGAATACCCAGGCTCGCCGAACCTTGTTCAGTATGCAGCACCGTCCGATCGGCGGCAGCTGCACAATCATGGTGTTCACCAATTCAGCTGGAAACCTGCCTGGATGCACCAGGTGATCGACCGAAGCGGATCCTGAACGCCCGGCAGAACGCCGACTGGTCGCGATAGCCGCTGCGGTGGGCGATGGCCTCGATCGATTGATCGGTGGTGCGCAGCAGATTCGCCGCCGCATCCAGGCGCAGGCGATTGATCAGCGCCCGGGGCAGGCAGCCGAACTGCTGTTGGACGCTGTCCCGGAACTTGCGCCGGCCGAGGCCGGAGATGCTGATCAGCTGCGACGTGGTCAGCTCGTGGTCGAGATGGTGCCGGGCATAGGCGATCGCCTGGTCGAATCCCACCGGCTGCTTGCCCATCACCTCCCACGACAAGGCGGCGATCCAACCGGCGAGCTGCGCGTTGGCGCGCAGCCGGTGCACCGGCGACAGCCAGGCATCGTAGGCGATCATCATCAATTTTCTGGTTTCGGCGAGGAAGCCGTCGGGGATGGTCCGGGGCAGGTCGCAGCCGAGCACGTCCCTGGAGCCGGGCTGGTTGGTCACCTGGTCGAGCGGGATCAGGGCATAGCGTTCGAAGCGCACCGGCCGCAGCAGCAGGTCGAAGGACACCATCATATGCAATCCGCCAGCGGGCTGCCGCCACAACGTCGCCGCCCCCGGCTGGATCAGCACGCAGCGGCCTTCGCCGATGCGCTGGTCGCGGTCGGCATCGGCCCAGCGCACCAGGGACGAGCCGCGCATCTGGCGGATGAGCACGAAGCCGGTGTGGAAGGGATGTTCCCGATCGCCGGCGATCATCTCGAAAACGCCGCTCAACCGGCCGCAGGCGAGGACCCGTGGACAATAGGCCCCGAGGACGTGGGCCGGCAGATCGGGCGACGGATCAGAGGCCACGCATATGCCCGGTCAGCGACGCCAAGGTGCTAGCAGCCGGTCCCGGGCGGCTGCGCCGTCGGTATTGAGGCTCAGGCCGAGCACCCCCGGGCTGACCAGCCAATACCGGTCGTCTTGCAAGGATCCGGTCTCCACCGTGCTCACCCGGTACGCCGAGGCGACGTCCCGGGCCAAGCGGCGCAGCGGCGCCAGCTGGCTGTCGATCAGGCCCGGTCCGCAGGGTTCGACCAGCACCACCCGGCGTGCGCCCCGGGCGGCGAGATCCGCTGCCAACCACGCGAGGGACTGGCGCCAGGTGCGCTGGCTCCAGCCGGACAGGCGGTCGGCGGCGGCGAGATGGATCAGCACGGCCTGGCCCTGGACGTCCACGGTCTGGGCGGCGGCGATCTGGGCAGCGAGGGGCGGTTGGCCATCGCCAAGGCCCGATGGCGGGGCCAGCTCGATGGCGCAGGGCTCTGGGTGCGCGCCGGGACGCGGCAGCAGCATGGCCCAGCGCCGGTCGGCGATGGCCTCGATCCGTGGCAGCACCAGCACCGCCCAATCCCGGCCGCGATGGAGCCGCCCAAGGGGGTCCATGCTCAACCCGGCTCCGTCGCCGGGCCTGACGAAGGCGATGCCGAGGCGCTCCGGGTCGTGGTCCCTGGCCGAGCCGCTGAGCTGGATCCGCTGCGGCGTCGCCGTCGCCGGGATCGTGATGCGCACCACGCCATCGCCATTGGTGATCGCCAGCGACACCTCAGGTTCGGCGTCGGCCGACCAATCGGCTGCGGCAGATCCAGGACGCAGGGCGAGTTCCAGGGATTCGCGCTCGTACCCGGCCACCGGCAGCCAGTCCCAGGCGGTTTCGACCAGGACCGGCTGATTGGCGCCAGACCCTGGTTCGTCGGCGGCGGCAGTACCGGCGGCGGAAGCAGCGGGACCGGTAGCGCCAGCGGACGGCTCGGCGGCGAAGGCTGCCGCAGCCGTGGTCGCCACAAAGGCGATGACCAGGCTCCGGTACGCGCCCATGTTCAGCGTTCCGTTCAGCGTGGCTGGCTCGTTCAGCGTGGCTGGCTCGTTCAGCGTGGCTGGCTCGTTCAGCGCGGCTTGCCAGCCGGCCGGTAGTCGATGCGGATGCGTTCGACCTCCAGTTTCCATTGGGTTCCCGGATTGGCTGTGCCGAACACTCCCGCGCTCACCGCCTGGGCGGTGCGGGGCAGCCCGTCGCCCAGCGGGAAGGTGCTGTTGTTGACCACGGCGGTCAGGCGCCCGGCATTGTAGTCGATGCGCAGCACGGCCTGGACGCCCTGCAGCGTCACCGGCAGCGCCGTCCACGGTCCCCACGCTCCACCTTTCAGCTCGCGCCAGTTCAACTTGTTGTCGGACTGGACCGCAACCGCGGCTCCGACGGTCTTCGATTCATCGGTGACTTCGAGGCCGGCGGCGGCACCGCCGATGCTGGCCAGGTCGAGCTCGGCCTGGATCGATTGCAGCCGATCGGCCTGGATCAGCTTGACCAACCGGCTGACCGGATCGGCGGCGCCGGCCTGCTGGCCGGATATGACCAGCCGGCCGCGGGCGATGGCGGCGGTCATGCCGCCGGGAGCCTCCCACTGCCAGCCGTTCTGGGCCGGATCCTCGCCGTCGGCGTCGAATTCGGCGATGATCGTATCGTCGCGCACCGGCCGCAGCTTCAAGCCGACCCGGGCGGCATAGGCCGCGGGCGGGGGTGGATTGCGCGCCTTGTCCAGCTGGCCTGCCAGGCCGGCCGCTGCGGCGGTGTCGCCTCGGCCCAGGGCCGCCGCGATCCGGTAGGCGATGGCAAAGCCATCGGTCGGCGGGAGTTTGGCCAGGATCGTTTCGGCCTGGGCATAGCGGCGGCCGAGCAGGTGTCCGTATGCCTGCCAGCGCATGGCCTCGGGGTTGGAGGCGCCGACGGCGTCGACCACCGCCGCATCCACCGGGTTGTTGAGCAGCTCGGACAGGCTGAGCAGGAACGCCTGGCGCGGCTTGGCCTTGCTCAAGCTGCTGACCTTGGGATCGCCGCGCTGCAACTCAACGCCGGCGTTGTGCTCGATGACGGCGGTCTTCAGCGGTTCGGGCAGTTGGCCGCCTTTATAGGGCTCCTTCCGCGCCATCGCCAAGCCGAGCTGGGCGGCCGGTTCATGGCACGCGGACCAGGCGGCCTGGGCCTCAGCGGGTTTCCCTTGGAGCCACGCAGCCAGTCCAAGATTGTACAGCGCCCATTCTTTGACATGGGGCGATGGCGAACCTTTCAAGCTCGCTTCGAGGAATTTCCGGGCCTCGCCGACTTTGCCCAGATCGCCTTCGGCCAGGGCGAGCAGGGCCGAGCCGCGGATCCCGGCAGCCTCGTCGGCTTGGGCGCCTTCGACCTGGACCTGCCCAGCGGTCTGGGCGGCCAGTTCGTGCTGGCCACGGCGGAGCAGCATCCGCGCCCAGGCGACGCCAGCGGTCTGATCCTTGTGCAGCTGGAACGATTTGCGGTAGCAGTCGGCGGCGCCGGAGACATTGCCATCGGCTTCGAAGATCGGGCCGGACAGGCGCAGGGCGATCTCGTCGGTCGGATTGTCGTCGAGCAGTTTTTTCACCAGAGCCCGGATCGCGGCCTTGTCGCCGGCGTCCTGGAGGATTTTGACCAGCATCCGGTAGCCATCAGCCCACAGCCGGTCCTTGGCCAAGGTGTCCTTCAGCACGCCTTTGGCGGTATCGGTTTCGCCCTTGGCCAGCAGCAGGTCGACCACGACTTTGGCGACGCGCGTATTATCGGGCCATTTCTCCAGCCCTTTGCGGGCCAGCTCAAGCGCCGCCGCCTTTTCCGGTTCGCCGCGTTCCAGAGCTTTGCCCAGCACCCGTTCGATTTCCAGGAAATCATTGGCGGCCAGGGCCTGGCCGCCGCGCTTGGTCACCGATTCGGCCCAGCTGCGTTTCTCCTCATACCGATCGTATTTCGCCCGCGGCAGGGTGACTGCATCCTTTTCACCGACCCGGACGATGGTGATGGAGCCATCGCCGCTGATCTTGAAGTCAGTGCATTCCGCCTGCTCGCCGTTCTTCATCCACACCGTGGTGGTGGCCTTGTCGATCAACGCGACGTAGTCCGCGGCGGCCAGCGACCCGGCCAGGGCCAAGGCGATCAGCGCGGCGCAGCCGCTGGCGAGGGGCCTGTTCCGGAGCCTGCGATTCATGGTCATTTCTCCGGCAAAGGCAGCACGGGCAAGGCGGGCGGAGACACCGGCGGCGGCGGTGGCAGGTCATCCATCGGCGGCGTGACGCCCTTGAGCGTGAACGGATCGCGGACGATGTCATCGAGACCGGCGACCAGGGGCGCGGTCACCGGGGCTGCTGGAATCGCTGTGAAATGCTTGGGCGATAGGCGGAAGGTGGTCTCGGGCGAAGGCCACCCGGCGCCGATGGAGCCGGCCAACGCCGGCAAGCCGGCGGCGCCAGCGATCAGGAGCAGGACGGCAGCGATGATCAGGTGCGGGGTGGGTCGCATACGCGAGAAAGCCTGGGACCAGGGATGATGGGACGAGGCATGGCGCTCAGAGGCGGTCGTTGCCGGAGGCCGGTGGCGGTGCGACCGGGACGGCGCCGGAGCCGGACGTGGTCGGCGCGGATTGGGCCGCGCCGGTGGCGATTGCGGCAGCCGCAGGCGGATCGAAGGGCTTGAGCTTCCAGCCCGGTCGGGCTGGAAGCAGGCGGGTGGCGGTGAGCTGCACCCGGCGGCCGCCATCCGGCTTGAGGTCGATGGCCAGCTCGGAAATCCCGAAGCCCTGGGCGCTGGCATTGTTCACGGCGTGGACCAGCCGATCGACCGCATCCCAGGAACCCTCGCAGGTCAACACGCAGGGGATCCTCGCGATGGCGCCCGAGGGATCGCTGCGCAGCTCGCCGGGTAACGGCGAGGAGGCCAGTTTGAGATTCGCATCCAGGCACAGCCCGACCAGGAACTGATAGGTATGCAGCTGGGCGAGCTGCTGGGTGAGCAGCTCAGGATCACCGCTCGGCTGCTGGATCGGCCAGGACATCGCCGGCAGCTTGGCCTGCTCAATCCGCTTGTTGAGCCCCTCGTGGACCCGGACCAGCAGGGCCTGACCGGCGAGCATGTCCTCGGCGATGAATTCCGCCGGCAAAGGCGGAGCCACCAGCGACTGGGCGGTGGCCAATTCCTGCTGCTGGTCCTCGACCATTTTCTTCACCGCCTTCAGCGCCTGGTCAGCCACCACGCCATCCGCCTTCGCGCCGGGCCGGTAGAGGCCGGTGTAGTTGGAGTGCAGCGTCTTCGCATCGGCCACGGCCTGCGTGGGATCGACCGCCATCGCCAGCACCGCCCAACCGATCAGCACCAACGCGCCGGCACCGCCGCCCCACAGGGCCAGGGATCGCTGATCGGGAGTCATGGCGGTGGCGGCCCTCGGTAGACGGGACCGGGATGCTGTGACGGGCCCAACGGGCGGGAAGCCCCCGAACGGCAGTTCTGCCTGGTTGCGGATCAGACCGTGACGCGCTCAGCCGACATCGGCATCGGCTGGACGGGTCCGCGCCAGCGGCCACCACAGCAGGATCCAGAGGCCGGGCGACACCATCATCAACGCCGTCTGATGCAGGATCAGCGGACCGCTGGGGACTTCGCGATAGCGCAGATCCCAGAGCATGAAGCCGCCGAAGAACACCAGGGCCAGGCCGAGCTTCCAGGGAAAGCCGGGCCGGCCGGCCGTGCGTGCCTGCCAGGCCTGGATCGGCGCTCCGACCCCGATCAGCAGGGCCCCGATCAACCAGCCGAATGCGCAGATGCTCATGCCGCCGTTGGTGATGCCGGGCAGGAACTGCCACAGAAAAACACAGGCCACCACCAGCAGTCCGCCGACCTGGAGTTCCAGCCGGCAGCCGTCGTCGGTGAAGCTGAAACCGCCAGCCTGCGTTGGCTCGGCCGCTGGCGCAGATGCAGGCGCTGGCTGGGCTCCCGCAGGTGCGCCGGCGGACGGGGACGATTCAGACATGATGACGTGCTTCCCAGGCGGTGCCCCACACCGCGGCGGCAGCGGCAGCGGCGGTTTCGATGCGCAGGATGTTGCCGCCAAGCCGCACCGCCATGGCGCCGCGGGCCGACAGACCCGCCAGCTCAGCCGCGGTGAGGCCGCCTTCGGGACCGATGACCACGGTGATCTCTGACATGGGGCCTGGCCTCGCCGGTGCGCCGGCGGGATCACAGACGACCAGGGCTCCGCCGAGTTCCGCCAGCTGGCGCGGCGGATCGATGGCCAGCAATCGGCCGCGCCGGCTCTGTTTCAGGGCTTCGCGGGCGATGCGATCGAGGCGCTCGGCGTTGACCTGATCGCGTTCGCCGCGCTCGGTGAGCAGCGGAATGTACCGGCCGACGCCGAGCTCAGAGAGCATTCTCACCAGATCGGCCAGCCGGTCGCCTTTGGGCGCCGCCGCTGCGATGGTCAGGTGGATCGCAGGCGGATCCGCGACCGGCTGCGGATCGGCGCAGTGCACCATCAGGCGGTCTCGTGCGACCTGGGCGACCACCCCGGACGCCGCCTGGCCCGCGCCGTCGGCCAGGCGGACCTGATCGCCCTGGGCCAGGCGCAGCACCGTGCGGCCGTGGTGGGCCTCCTCGCCGCGGATCTCGATCCAGCCGGCGGTCAAAGGAGCGGCCAGGAGCGTACGCACGGTGTGCGCCCGCCCCGGTTCAGCCGTTCTTGGCCTGGAAATCCCGCATGAACGAGGCCAGGGTCTGGCTGCCGGCCACCGGCATGGCGTTATAGATCGAGGCGCGGATGCCGCCGACGGTGCGGTAGCCCTTGAGTGCGGTCAGGCCCTGTTTCTCCGCCTCTTTCACGAAACGGTCGGCGAGCTCATCGCTGGGCAGGCGGAACGTGACGTTCATGTGGCTGCGGGCGGCGGTCTCGGCCACGGTGCCGCGGTACCAGCCGTTCGAACCATCGATGGCGGCGTAGAGAAGCCCCGCCTTTTCAGCGTTGCGCTGCTCCATCGCGGCCAGGCCGCCTTGCCGTTCGAGCCAGCGGAAGGTCTCGAGCAGGATGTAGATGCCGAAGGTCGGCGGGGTGTTGAGCATGCTCTTGTTCTCGGCCAGCGCCGAGAAACTGAAGATCTTGGGCACGGTCTTGGCGATCCGCGGATAGAGATCCTTGCGCACCAGGACCACCGACACGCCAGCCGGGCCGAGGTTCTTCTGGGCGCCGGCATAGACCAGGGCGCTGCGACCGACCGGATGGGGCCGGGACATGAACTCGCTGCTGGCGTCCACCACCAGGTTGGGATGCGTCGGCCATTCGGCGAGGCGGTGGCCGTGGACCGTCTCGTTGGAACACACATGCAGATAGGCGGCGCCGTCGCTGGCGGTCCAGCCGCTGGCCGGGCGGTCGAACTGGGTCGCCTCGCTGCTCGCCAGGACCTTTGCCGCATACGGTTTTGCCGCGTCGGCGGCTTTCTTCGACCACTCGCCGGAGACCACGTACTCAGGCACCGCGCCGGCCGCCACCAGGTTCATCGGGATGGTGGTGAACAGCTGGGTGGCGCCGCCCTGGACGAACAGCACGTCGTGGCTGTCGCCCAGACCGAGCAGCGCCTTGCACCGGGCGATGGCCTCATCGATCACCCCGTCGAATTCCTTGCCGCGGTGGCTGCACTCGGCGATGCCGAAGCCTTTTCCTTGAAAATCCAGGAGGGCGGCAGCGGAGGCCTCGAGCACCTCGGTGGGCAGCATCGCCGGGCCGGCGCTGAAGTTGTAGACGCGTGAGCGGTTGGTCATGGGAGCCTTTCGTTGCGGCGGCCGTGGCTGGCCAGAAGCTGCGGTTACGATGGAGCGCTCCGCCGCCTGCGCCAATCGGCGGGGCCAGCCGATGCGCAGAACGTGCGCCTGGTGCGGGTCGAGCCATGCACGCCGGCAATGGCGCCTGGACCAGGATGGCCTTCGCCCATGCTGCCTGCTGGAGGCAGCCATGGCCAAACGGGTGAAGCACGGCACCGAGCAGATCAAGCAGAAGCATTACGCTGAGTTCCAGCGCCAGCTCGCCCTTGATCGTTTCCGCGATGAAAAGCCGCACCTGTGGCTTCAGCATCTGCGCGCCATGAAGCTGACCGAGGTCCAGGAGGAGCTGGCCGACGAATGCTTCCCGCCGGGATCCTGTTTTCTCCACGCCAACACCGTCTCGACCCAGCAATTCTGCGTGAAACGGGTGACCGGCATCGACCTCGATACCTGCCAGATCACCATCGAGATCTATGGCGATGAGGAACTCGAACCGGGCATCGTTGTCCTGCCCCTGGAATCCGTCGAATGGTTCGGCTTCCCGGCCAAGGCGGTGCCGGTCGGCATCCACTTCGAGGGCTTCACCGGCAGCGCTCCCCGGGAAACCAAACCGAAACCGGAAACGGAATCCCAGCCAACGCCGGAGAACTGACCCGGGAAGCGCCGAGCCCGTGAGGCGACGAGCGGCGCCGAACGCCAGCTCGGCAAGGTGGCCTGGGAGCGCCGAGCACCAGCTCGGCCCGGCCCTGCCGAGCTGGCGCTCGGCGCTCCCAGGAAGCTCCCAGGAGTTCAGCTTGCCGAGTTCAGGCTTCGGGCGACGATATCAGTTCATCCGGGGGAGCCCGCGCCGGGCTGAGAGGCGACCGTGGCCATGCGCCGCGGTTGCGACCCCTTGAACCTGCTCCGGGTCATGCCGGCGGAGGGAGGACCCAATGAACGCACCGGTCACCAATCTCGATGGGGCTGACGCCCGTCGGGCCACCAAACACGCCACCCAGATCTCCGACCAGGCTGCCGCCCAGGCGCCGTGGGCCGAGGAGTTTCCCAATAGTTCCCGGGGTTTCGTCGAACAAGACGGCCTGCGCGTGCCGTTCCGCGCGGTCGCGGTGACCGGCGAAGCGCCGGTCCGGCTCTACGACACCACCGGCCCTCTCGACCACGACGTGCGCGACGGCCTGCCCCGGCTGCGCCAGCCGTGGATCGACGCCCGCCGCGGCGACGCCACGCCGACCCAGCTTTTTTACGCACGCCAAGGCATCATCACTCCCGAGATGCGCTTCGTCGCCATCCGCGAGAACGTCGAGCCGGAGCTGGTGCGCGCTGAAATCGCCGCCGGCCGCGCCATCCTGCCTGCCAACATCAACCACCCGGAATCCGAGCCGATGATCATCGGCCGCCGGTTCCTGGTGAAGATCAACGCCAACATCGGCAATTCGGTGGTGTCGTCCTCGATCGCCGACGAGGTCGAGAAGCTGCGCTGGGCGACCCGCTGGGGCGCCGACACGGTGATGGATCTCAGCACCGGTCGCGACATCCACCAGACCCGGGAATGGATCATCCGCAATTCGCCGGTGCCGATCGGCACCGTGCCGATCTACCAGTGCCTGGAAAAAGTGCAGGGGAAAGCGGAAAATCTGACCCTCGATCTGTTCTTAGAAACGCTGCGCGAGCAGGCCGAACAGGGCGTCGATTATTTCACGATCCACGCCGGCGTCCGGCTGCGCTACATCCCGCTGACCGCCAAGCGCGTCACCGGCATCGTCAGCCGCGGCGGCTCGATCATGGCCAAGTGGTGCCTGCATCACCACAAAGAGAACTTCCTCTACACCGGCTTTGAACAGATCTGTGAACTGCTGAAAAAATACGATGTCAGCTTCAGCCTGGGCGACGGCCTGCGCCCCGGCTGCAACGCCGACGCCAACGACGCGGCCCAGTTCGGCGAACTCGAAACCCTCGGCGAACTGACCAAAATCGCCTGGAAACACGACTGCCAGGTGATGATCGAAGGTCCCGGCCATGTGCCGATGCACCTGATCAAAGAGAACATGGACCGTCAGCTGGAGGTCTGCCACGAGGCGCCGTTCTACACCCTCGGCCCGCTCGTCACCGACATCGCTCCTGGCTATGACCACATCACCAGCGCCATCGGCGCGGCGATGATCGGCTGGTACGGCACCGCGATGCTGTGCTACGTCACGCCCAAGGAGCACCTGGGTCTGCCCGACCGCGACGACGTGAAGGCCGGCGTGATCGCCTACAAGATCGCGGCCCATGCCGCCGACCTCGCCAAGGGTCATCCCGGCGCCCGCGAACGCGACGACGCTCTCAGCCGGGCGCGCTTCACCTTCCGCTGGCAAGACCAGTTCAACCTGTCCCTTGATCCGCCCACCGCGCGCAGCATGCACGACGAGACGCTGCCCGCCGACGCCGCGAAAACCGCGCATTTCTGCTCGATGTGCGGCCCGCACTTCTGCTCGATGTCGATCACCGACGACGTCCGCAAGCTGGCCGCCGCCCAAGGACTCAGCGACGAAGCCGCCGTGGCCGCGGGCATGGAGGCCAAAGCCGCAGAGTTCAAAGCCGCAGGCGGAGAGCTGTACCGGGCGACTTGACCGCGCTGCGCGGCACTCTGATCGCGCTTCGCGGCACTCTGATCGCGCTGCGCGGTGGTCAGGCCGCGCCGCGAGCTTGCCCTGACGTCGGGTTTACGGCTTGATGGTCACCGCGACCGAGCCGTAGGTCGCGCCTTTGTGGGTGAAATCCAGGATTGCCGACGGCGTTGCCTTCAGATCGGTGGCCGGTTGGCGCGGCGTCCACACCCGGACCAGCGTGGCCCCCGTCGGTACATCGGGGATGGAGAAGCTCGCGGTTTTCTGGCCAGGGGCGAATTCCACCGTCGCGACGAACCGCGAGCGCAGGGCGGCGATGTACACCTCCATCGCCGGGTGGACCTTGCAGCCGCAGCGCAGCACGGTGCCTTCGGGCCAGGTGACCTTCTGTTCGACCGATGAACCGGGTTCGCTGATCCCGGCATCGAAGCTGATCTTGAGTTCCTTGTCCTCGGCGAAGATGTTGTATTGCGCCGTGTCCTCGTTGCGGAACAGCACTGCGCTGCCCGGGGCGCCTACGGCCAACCGCGGGGTGAACGCCTTGTTTTTATGCGAGATCGCGACTTCCTGGGGCAGGGCCCCGGTATCCTCAGGCAGATAGACCAGGGCGACTGACGGGGTCAGCTTGGTGAAGGTGAACGTGCCTTCGACCGTCGCCGCAGTGGCCGCGACCGGCAGGGCGAGCAGCAGCAGCCCGCCAGCCGGGCAGCGCGCAACGGACCGGAAGGACGGCAAACCAGTGAACATGTCGGGACTCTTGAGGTCAGGAGGGCAAGGCGCGGTGCTCACGGCACGGCCGGGATGGGGATGCGCAGCGGATCGCTGAGCGCGCTGAGGAACGCGATCAGATCGCGGATGTCGCCTTCAGACAGATCAATCTTGCGCACCAGGGTGTCCGGCGTCGGCGCATCGCCGCCCCGGGCATAGAAGCGGACGACGGCTTCTAGGGTGGGGATCGACCCGTCATGCATGTACGGTGCGGTCAGGGCGATATTGCGCAGACCAGGGGTGCGGAAGGCGTTCTGGGCGAGAGCGCCGGGGACGATGGCGGCACGGCCAGCGTCGGCGCTCTTCACGCCGATGTTGTGAAAGCTGTCGTCGGTGAAGTTGGGGCCGCTGTGGCAGGCGATGCAATTGGCCTTGCCCAGGAACAGGTCGAGTCCGCGCACAGCCTCCGGCATCAGGGCATCCTTGGCGCCAGCCAGGTGACGATCGAAGGCCGAATCGCGACTGACCAAAGTGCGTTCGAAGGCGGCGATGGCCTGGCCGAGCCGTTCGCGGGTGATCGCCGATCCGTCGGCCGGCGCGGCAGGATCTCCGAAGATGCTGTGGAAAGCAGTACGGTAGGCGGCGACGCCGCGCAGCCGCGCCTCCAGCTCGCCGAGATCCATCGCCATCTGGGATTTCGACTGGATCGGCTTGGTCGCCTGTTCATCCATGTTGGTCATCCGGCCGTCCCAGTACAGCACGGTGCTCCACGCCAGGTTGTAGAGATGCGGGGCGTTCCGGCCGACCCGATTGCCGTTGGTGCCGATGCCCAGCGCCAGGCCGTCGCTCAGGCCCAGTTCCGGGTTGTGGCACGAGGCGCAGGATTGGTTCTGCTTGGCTGAAAGCCGGCGATCGAAGAACAAGGTGCGGCCGAGATCGACCAGCGCCTGGCTCGGCGGAACGCCATCCGGCCACGGGATGGTGGCGGGGTCGGGCGTGCCCAGGCGCTTCCGGGCCTCGGCCAGGTCGACCCCCGACACGGTGCTCCAACAAGAAGCCAGGGTGAAAATGATGAGGATATGGCGTAGGTGCATGGGCCCAGGTTTTCCGTTGGCGGCGGGATCACAATCCATTTGCCCTGACCGTCAAGCGAAGCGCTGACACAAGCGAAGCGCTGACACAAGCGAAGCGCTGACACAAGCGAAGCGCTGACAGCTCACGCAAGCTTTCTTTGCGCAGATCAGGGGCGGCGATGCCCTCATCGCCGGAATGGCTTCTCGTCACGGAAACCTCCCCACGTCCAAATCAGCGGCCACCGCCGCACCGGCGATGAGGGCATCGCCGCTCCGAAAAAACGGCCAAGCACGGCTGCGCCGTCCTAGCTTGTGTGGACGGTTTATACCCGCATAAACGACCGACCTACGGCGGCCATGTCCTTCCTCAAGTCCGATCGGGATCCTCGGGATCGAGGCGAGTTCACCAGCGGCGGCACTCCGGCTGGGGACACCCATGCCGCCCAGACCCAGGCCGGATACTCCCAGGCGGCCCTGACCCAGGCGCCTCCCACCCAGGCGACGTCAGCCAGCGACAAGCCGACCGAGCGGGTGGTGCCGTCGCGGCCGCCGACTGCCGCCACCATCGCGTCGGCCATCGCCGGCGGCGATCTGCTCGACCTGGCGGTCGGGACCATGCTCGGGAAGTACCGGATCGAGGATCGGCTCGGGCTCGGCGGCATGGGTGTGGTCTATCGCGCGGTTGATACCCGGCTCGATCGGACCGTGGCGCTGAAGCTGATGAAACCCGAGCTGGCCCGGGAAAAAGGATTCCGCGAACGGTTCCTGCGCGAGGCCCGCGCCGCAGCCCGGATCAACGATCCCCACGTGGTCACGATCCACGATGTCGACGAGGTCAACGGGCTGCTCTACATGGCTTTCGAGTTCGTGCCGGGCGGCGACCTGTCGGTGCGCATCCGGCGCGACGGGCCGCTCAATGCCGACGAGGCGCTGCATGTCCTGATCGGCTGCGCCCGGGGGCTGATGGCGATCCATCGCGCGGGTCTGGTCCATCGCGACATCAAGCCGCAGAACATCTTCATCGACGCCCAGGGCCGGGCCAAGCTCGGCGACCTCGGACTGGCTCGGTCCTCGTCCGGCGACGACCGCATGACCGTGACCGGCGCGCAGATGGGGACGCCGGCCTACATGTCTCCGGAACAGGCGGCCGGCGCCGCCGATGTCGACATCCGCGCCGACATCCATGCCTTGGGCGGAACGCTGTACATGCTGCTGACTGGGCAGCCGCCCTATGCCGGTCCGACCATGTGGGCGGTGGTCAACCAGGTGATGGATCTCGACAGTCCAGCGCCGGATCCGCGCACGACCCGTCACGATCTGTCGGAAACGATCAGCAAACTGGCGATGCGGGCGCTGTCCAAGCGTCGCGAGGACCGCCACCAGACGCCTGAGGAGCTGATCGCGGACCTGCAGCAGGCCCTGGGCGAATCGACCCAGGCGACGCCGGGCACCGTGCTGCTCGGAGGGAATGCGGCGCTGGAACGTTCGGCTCAGGTCCGGGCCAGCCTGAAAATCGCCAAGAAACCAGCGCCTCAATCGCCGACGGCGGCGCCAGCGCGCTCACGGATGGCGCTGCTGATCGGTTCGCTGGTCGGTCTGATCGCCGTCATCGGCCTGGCCGGATACGTGCTTGGTGGCGGCGGCGGGAATGCCGGTTCCGTCCAACCGGCGTCAGACGGAGGAAGAAGCGACCCGCCGGTAGCGGGCGCAGGGAATCCTGGCGCAACGGGCCCGGCAGCTCCAACGAAGGCGGCGCAACCGGCTGCCATCGTTCCACCGGTGGCTCCAGGTGCCCAGGCGCGTCCGGTCTGGGCCGCTGCGGTCGGCACGGATGCCCAGGGGACCTGGGCAGACCTGAAGGTGGGCGATCTGACCCAGCGCTGGCGGCGGATTCCGGCGGGAACTTTCACCATGGGCAGCCCGCTGTCGGAAAATGGCCGGAAAGACGACGAAATCGTCCATCCGGTCACGATTTCCAAGGATTTCTGGATGGCCGACAGCGAAGTCACCCAGGCGCTGTGGCAGGCGGTGATGGACAGCAATCCCAGCCAGTTCACCGGCGACCTGAACCGTCCGGTGGAGAACGTCTCGTGGGTCGATTGCCTGCAATTCATCAAGGCATTGAACGTGAAGGCGCCAGGGCTCGACGCGACCTTCCCGAGTGAGGCGCAATGGGAATACGCCTGCCGGGCCGGGACCATCGGAGCCCATACCGGTGAACCGGCGGCAGTCGCCTGGTTCGAGTCCACCAGCGGCGCCCAGACCCATCCGGTGAAGGCCAAGTCGCCCAACCCCTGGGGCCTGTACGATATGCACGGCAATGTCTGGGAATGGTGCGCCGACTGGGAAGGCGACACGGGCACCAGCGCCCAGCAGGATCCGGTCGGTCCCAGCGGTGGAGCGAACCGCATCCTGCGCGGTGGCAGCTGGCTCGAACCGGCCAAGAAATGCCGCTCCGCGAACCGTTCGGGAGATTACCCGGGCAACCGCAGCCATGACCAGGGACTGCGGTTGGCCGCGCCGGCGCGTTGAACGCGGATTGCGACGCCGCGTTCAGGCGACCAGATTCGACTTAAAAAGCAGAACCGCCAGGACGCCAAGGAAATATCTGGGAAAGGCACTGCTGGCCGGACGACTAACCGGTCGTCGCGGTTGGATCCATTAGCCCAGCCCGCCACCCTTTGGCGCTTTGGCAGTTCCCAACTGGGTTCATCAGGTTCCCCATAGCGTCGCTCACCGACAGCATCAATACGCGATCGCCTTGATCACGTATTTCAGGTCGCCGACCGGGGCTTTCACGATGACCGTGTCGCCGACCTTCTTGCCGAGCAGGGCCTGGCCCATCGGGCTGTTGGTCAGGATCTTGTTATCGAGCACGTCGTCTTCGCCTTCTCCGACCAGGAACCAGTCTTCAACCGATTTGTCCTTGGTCGCTTGCAGCGTGACCTTGGCGCCAAAGGCGACCCGGCTGGTGTCGATCATCGACTCATCGACTACCACCGCCTGGGCCAGCTTGCCTTTCAGCTCGGAGATCCGGGCATTGGTCATGGCCAGTTCTTCGCGAGCCGCGTGGTATTCGGAGTTTTCCTTCAGATCGCCCTTGTCACGAGCATCCGCGATGTTCTTGGTGATGACCGGGATCTTGGCCTGAAGCTCGGACAGCTCCTGCTGCATGCGGCGCTTGCCTTCGACGGTGACCGGGATGCTCATGGCTGCTCCTTGGTATGGCGGACAGAGCCGCAGCTGACGACAGAAAAGCACTGCCGGCCCTGGATGGCCAGGGCCGGCAGTGCTCAGAGTCGGATTGTCTTCTCAAAACCTAACTTCGCGAGCCGGCACGCCAGGTCAATCTCGGGCCAGAGGCGGTCAGGCAGGCAGATGGTTGGCTCGTCGCCAGGCTGGCAAACCTGCCGCCCTGTCGGTCCAGGGACGGCTTAGGCGGCTGGGCCGGCTTAAGCAGCTGCGCCGGCTGCCTCGACCGCGGCCAGGGCCTTCAACCGTTCGCGCATGCTGGCGACGACCTTGGTTTCCACGCCGGTCGCCGCCTGACGCAGGGCATTGAACACCGCCAGGCGGTTGGAACGGCCGTGGCCGATGATCACCACGCCATCGACTCCGACCAGCGGGCAGCCGCCGATGTAGCTCCAATGGCCGCGTTTTTTCAGCGCTTCAAAGGCGGGGCGGACCAGGCGGCCACCGATCTTGGTCTGCAAGCTGCTGTAGATCTCTTCTTTCAGGATCTTGAGCACCGCTTCGAGCACACCTTCGCTGGTCTTGAGCACAACGTTGCCAGTGAAGCCGTCGCAGACCACGATATCGATGTCGCCGGTGTAGATGTCGTGGCCTTCGACGTTGCCGACGATGTTGAGGTCGGTCTTGCGCAGCAGTTCCAAGGCGGATTGCTGCAATTCATGGCCTTTGACGTCCTCTTCGCCGATCGACAGCACGCCGATCTTGGGATTGGGGCGCTTGCAGGCGGTTTCGAGATAGGCAGCGGACAATTCGGCGAACTGGACCAGGTGCTCAGGCCGGCAGACCGTGTTCGCGCCGCCGTCGCAAATCCACGTGTGCAGTTTCGGGGTCGGCAACGGCACCAGGATGCCGGCCCGTTTGACCCCGGGGATGCGGCGCAGATGGAACTGGGCCGCAGCGACGCTGCACCCGGTATTGCCGCACAAGACCATGCCGTCGGCCTTGCCGGCCTTGACCAATTGGGCGCAACGGTTCATCGAATCGTTGGGTTTTTCCTTCAGCGCCGTGATCTTATCGGCCATGCCGATGACCTCGGGCGCGTCCTCGATGGACAGCGTCGTCGGCAGCCCGCGCTTGTGGGCCTTGGCCTCGGCCTTCAGGCACGACTCGATGTCGTGACCGCGCCCGACCAGGACGATGTGGTGGTCGGGATTGGCCTGAGCGAAATCGATCGCGCCTTGGATCATCGCCACCGGAGCGTGGTCGCCGCCCATGGCGTCGAGGGCGAGACGGATGCCCTTCTGGCCTTTGCCTTGGGGTGCGGCGCTCATGGCTGGGCTCCAACGCGTTCGGAGAAGATCGACGCTAGGCGGGGTTCCGGCTTTTCCGTGAGGGCCAGATTCGCCGTCCCGAGGGCTTGGTGCTTCCTGACCGGCTGCTTGCGCTGCACAGCGCCAGGTTGCGGCGACGTGTTGGTAGCCGCGGCGCTCTCCGGTCGGGCAATCTCTGCCCCGAAACGCGACGGTAGCAAACCCCCGAGCAGCCAGCGGCTGCTTTCGGTGGCGTTCAGGCGGTCACGCGGTCCAGCGCGCACGGCTGCCGACCGGCGGGCTCAGGCTTGGGGAGCCTGGGGATCGCTGCCGGGTTCGGCCTGATCGTCCTTGAACAGCACCTGCTTGCCACGGTACAGACCGGTACGCAGATCAACGTGGTGGGGACGGTGCCAGCTCTTGGTGGCCTTGTCCCTGGCCATGGCCGGAACGGTCAACGCTTGGTGGCTCTGGCGGAGCTTCTTGCGGCTGTGGCTGACGCGACGTTTGGGGACTGCCATGGCGGGCTCCGATGCGGGCGGCCCTGCCGGCCGCGGTGGGGCGGGGACGATAGGAAACCCATGGAGCAAGTCAAGTTCACCGAGGCTTGGCACAAGGGCGGCTAATGGCGGTCAGGGAATGACGTCGAAGCTGCTGCCACCCTTGGACCCACTGCCATGACGCCCACCCCAACCCTGCTCGGACTCGCCGCGATGACCCTGATCAGCACCGCTGCCTCCGCTGACCCTGCCATCGCCGACATCCCGGTGAAGCGCGTCGTGCTGTATTCCAGCGGCGTCGGCTACATCGAACACGGAGGACAGGTCGACGGCGCGGCGACCGCGACCCTGCGCTTCACCGCCAGCCAGGTCAACGATGTGCTGAAATCGCTGCTGCTTGAGGATCTCGATGGCGGCAAGGTCGGCGCGGTGGTCTATCCGTCGCAGGATCCGGTGGAAAAACAGCTGCGCAGCTTCCAGGTCGACCTCACCGGCAATCCCGGACTGGCCCAGCTGCTCAACCAGCTGCGCGGCGCCACCGTGACCGTCCAGGCCCAGGCCGAAAAGCTGTCAGGAACGATCCTCGGGGTCGAGGCCCACAGCCAGGTGCTGGGCACTCCGCCGCAAAAGGTCGATACCTGGCATCTCAATCTGGTGGTGGGGGCGGGCATCCGCCAAGTGCCGCTCGACAGCCTGGGCGGATTGACGCTCGACGATCCGAAATTGCAGGCCGAGCTCGGCAAAGCCCTGGCCGCCCTGGCCAACGCCCGGGACCAGGACAAGAAACCGGTGACCGTGGCGTTCAACGGCAATGGCAAGCGCCGGGTGCGCCTCGGTTACGTGGTCGAGTCGCCAGTGTGGAAGACCAGCTACCGCCTGGTCCTGCCCGACCTGAAGGCGAAATCCCCAGAGGTGGGCACCTTGCAGGGCTGGGCCATCGTCGAGAACCAGACCGATGCCGACTGGACCGGGGTCGAACTGCGCCTGATCAGCGGCCGACCGATCAGCTTCATCCAGGATCTCTACCGGCCGCTGTACCTGCAACGCCCGACGGTCGAACCGGAAGTCTACGCCGCGCTGCGACCGGTCGCCTATTCCGGCGGCATGGCGAGCGCGGCCAGGGTCGAGGAGAAAGCTGCCAGACGTGATAAAAAGGCAGCTGCTTTTGCTGCCGCCGCGCCAGCAGCCCTGTCCATGGCCATGGAAGCCAGCGACGGGGTCGCGGCCTACGATCGGCCGATCAATCCCACCGCCGGGTTCGCCGCGGTCGCCAACACCGAAAAGCTCGGCGAACAGTTCCAATACGCCGTGCCCGAGGTCACCTTGCCACGTCAGCGCTCGGCAATGCTGCCGATCATCGGTGCGCCGGTGCAGGTCCAGCGCTTGAGCATCTACAACCAGGGTGTGCAGGCCAAACATCCGCTGAGCGGCGCGCTGCTCACCAACACCACCGGGGTCCACTTGCAGCAAGGTCCGATGACCGTGCTCGACACCGGCGCCTATGCCGGCGACGCGCGGATCGACGACCTGGCACCGGATCAACAGCGGCTGATCAGCTTTGCCATCGATCTGCCGGTCCTGGTCGATGCCGAAAGCAGCGACGAACAGCGGGCCGTCTCCAGCGGCAAACTGGTGCGTGGCGTTCTCTACTTGCAGGCAAAATTCGTCGCCAGCCGCACCTATAAAATCCGCAACCAGGCGGATGCCGATCGCCTGCTGGTGATCGAACATCCGGCGCGGCGCGGCTGGACCTTGGTCGAGACGCCAGAACCCTGGGAGCGGGCCGGCGACCTGCTTCGCTTCAAACTGCCGGTGGCCAAGGGCGCGACGGTGCCGTTCACGGTGCGCGAATCCCTGATCCAGTCCGAGTCGGTGACCGTGACCGACCTGACCCAGATCGATGTCCTGCACTACGCCGAAAACGGCGCCCTGCCCGCCAAGGTCCGCGAGGCCCTGGCCAAGGTCGCCCAGCTCAAGCAGATCCAGGTCGAAGCCCAGCGCCAACGCGACGAGAAGGACCGCGAACTGCAAAGCTTGGCGGCGGATCAGAGCCGGCTGCGCGAGAACCTGCGCACGGTCGAACGCAATTCTCCGGTGTACCAGCGCATGCTCGGCAAGGTCAATGAAGTCGAAACCCGGATCGAGGCGGCCCAGAACGAACGCGAACGCCTGAATAAAGACGCCGAGCAGCGCGGCCGCGAACTGGCTGACTGGTTGGGAGCCTTGGTCCTGGAATAAGCTGGGAGCGCCATCCTGGGAGCGCCGAGCGCCAGCTCGGCAAAGTGGATCCTAGCAGCGCCGAGTGCCCTCCTGGGAGCGCCGAGCGCCAGCTCGGCAAAGTGGATCCTGGGAGCGCCGAGTGCCCTCCTGGGAGCGCCGAGCGCCAGCTCGGCTTGGTTTGGGAGTGCGTTTGGGTCTGAATCGAAAGCGAGTCAGCTTGCTCACCTCGTGGCGCCGCGCTCATACGCATACGGGCCGAGCTGGCGCTCGGCGCTCCCAGGGCCGAGCACCAGGTCGGCAGGGTGGTGAGGCAAGGCGGGGCCAGGTGTTGCCGCAGGCGCCGGAAACTGGCATTCTCTGCTGATCCAGCAGGATCGGGTCGTCTGACACCGGACCACTGGCTCCGGCTCCCGACCCGACATGAGCGATCCCGCCTCTCCCATCACCCCGATCAACCTGCATTGGTTCGGTCTGGATCTGCCACCGCAACTGGCGCTGTGGATGCCGACCTTGGTTGCTCTGCTGTCCGCAGCGCTGATCGGTGTCGCCGTCGAATTTGTGGTCATGGCGCGGGTCCGCGGGTGGGCGTCGCGCACCCAGTGGCGCGGCGGCGGCATGGTCGCCCAGGCCCTGCGCGGCCTGCCGGTGCTCTGGTGCCTGCTGCTCGGCGTCCACGTCGCCCTGGACCAGTCGCCCATTTCGCCGGCGGTGAGCGGTTATCTGCACCAGATCGTGGTTTTTTTGTGGATCTTCTCAGCCACCGTGGTGCTGTCCCGCGTTCTGGTCGGGATTTGGACCTTGCAGGCCAGCGCCTTGGAAGGACCCGCGGGCACCACCCTGGTCCCGGCCTTGATCCGGGTGGCGGTGCTGATCACCGGCCTGCTGGTGGCCTTGCAGACGGTCGGGGTCTCGATCACGCCGGTGCTGACCGCATTGGGCGTCGGCGGTCTGGCCGTCGCTCTCGCCTTGCAGGACACCCTCAGCAACCTGTTCGCCGGACTGCACATCCTGGCGGCGCGGAAACTCAATCCGGGCGATGCCCTGCGTCTGGAAAACGGCGAAGAAGGCACGGTCGTCGACATCACCTGGCGCGACACCACGATCCTGACCCGCAGCAGCAACCTGGTGATCATTCCAAATGCGAAACTTGCCCAGGCGATCCTGATCAATTTCAGCCTGCCCAGCCGGACCACCGTGCTCAACATCCCGGTCGGCATCGCGTACGGCACCGACCTCGACAAGGCGGAGAGCGCGCTGCTCGACGTCGCCCAGGCGGTGGTCGAGCAGGTCCCCGGCGGCGATCCAGCGCTGCCGGTCCAGATCGAATTCGAATCGCTGGCCGATTCGTCGATCATCGCCCAGGTAAAACTTGGCGTGAAGCATTTCGATGCGATCCCCAAGATCCGTCACGAGTTCATCAAGGCGGTCCATCGCCACCTGATCGATGTCGGCATCGAGATCCCCTTCCCGACCCGGACCATCATCCACCGCCAGAATGCCTCGCCGGTCGCCTCGACCCAGATGTCCAGCCCGGCGCTGACCCGGATCACCGAGCGCACCAAGGATCCGATCACCCGGACGACGGTGCGCCATCAGTCGGATCTCGGCGCCTGATCATTCATCAAGAAAACGGCCGTTGGCTGACTGCGAAGCGCCAAGGTGGTGGAGGCAGACCGGCGATCGATCCGCATCCGGTTGGACTTCCAGCCAGCGGATCTTCCCGGTCATGTTGTGGTGTCTTGGCACCTTGGCGGTTCATCGGTGTTGTTGAGGTTCGTCCGTGATCCCAGCCGGCCGCCATTCCCGGCAGGAGCGCTTCGCCCCGATCGGCGCCAGCGGCCAAGCGAAGATCGCTGCCAGTACCGCGGTGGTCGTGGGCTGCGGCGCGTTAGGCACCGTTGCCGCCGAGCAGCTTGCCCGGGCCGGGATCGGGCGGTTGCGTCTGATCGATCGCGACCTGGTCGAGCCATCGAATTTGCAGCGTCAATCGCTGTTCAGCGAGGCCGACGCCGCCGCCTGCCGGCCCAAGGCCGAAGCCGCCTCCGCCCGCCTGCAACAGATCGCTGCCGGAGTCATCATCGAACCGCTGGTGGCCGATGCCCAGCCGTCGAACGTGGCCGCCTTGATCGCCGGCGCCCAGGTGGTGATCGACGGAGCCGACAACTTTCCGACCCGGCATCTGGTGAACGAGGCCTGCTGCCGGGCAGGGATTCCCTTCGCGGTCGGCGCCTGCGTCGGCGCCTATGGCCTGTCGTTGACCGTGCTGCCTGGGGTCACGGCTTGTTTGCGCTGCGTGCAGAGCGAATTGCCGGCGGCGGGAGACGGACCGACCTGTGACACCCAGGGCATCATCGCCCCGGCTGTCCATCTGGTGGCCGCCTGGCAAGTGGCCGAGGCACTGAAGATCCTGGTCGGCGACCTCGGCGCCGTGCGCCGCGAGCTGTGGGCGGGGGACCTGTGGTCGAACCGCTTCCAGCGCATTTCCCTGACGAAAGCCAAGGATCCCAGCTGTCTGGTGTGCGGCCGGCAAGCGACCTTCCCGCTACTGACCGCGGGCGATGACCCGGCGGTGGTGCTGTGCGGCCGCGACGCGATCCAGGTGCGCTGCGGACCGGTCAATCTGGAAACGCTTGGAAAAACGTTAGGAAATACCGTGATGATCAGCTCAGAACACCTGGTCAGGTGGCAGGCCGACGGAATCACCGGCACCTGCTTCCGCGATGGCCGGGTGCTGGTCCAAGGCGTCAGCACCCCCGCCGCGGCTCGCGGATTCTGCGCCCGCTGGCTCGGATGAAGATCGCTACTATTTGTTCCTGAACTCGATCGGAGCGCTCAGGAAACAGGTCATGGATTGCTGGGTCCGCTGCTTGACGCCTTTCCATGGCGGCGTTGCCGTCCACTGCTCGTCCCAGGTGGTGTACTGGCACACGATGCCGATCTGTTTCCAGGTTGCGCGATACACCCGATGATCCTGGGCATCGGTCCAGGTCGGCAGCGCGGTGCTGGTTTCCCAGCCGGTCGGCAGGTCGATGGCGGCGATGCCGAGCAGCGTGGCAGCGGCCCGGACCGGTCCGATGGCTCCCGGAGCGATATAGGCGGCGCGGTTGTGTCCGTACAATTCCCCGGCCCGGCGCATCAAGAAATCTCGGCCACCGCGAATTTCTCGGCTTTCTTCACCATCCAGGATTTCATAGCGCGGCGGGATGAACAGCGCCGCCGGAACCACCAGCGGGTTGCCCCAGGCATCGTTCCACGGCCGCGACGGCTTGCGGTCACTTTGCCAGGCCAGGCGTCCGGCAGCGGTACGCTCTACGACCGAGGCGCAGGCAAGGATTTCAAAGGTCCGTTCCGGTGACAGGTGATCTAAGCTGCGGCGCTGGACCTTCACGCCAACCGTCCGGGACATCAGATCGGTGGTGGCCCGATCGATGGCGGGTTGCCCCCACGGCCATTCCCAGATCGGGATCGAAGCCGCGTCGTTTGGGTCCACGGGCGTATCCCAGGCCCCTGACGTCGTCGATGGCCAGGCTGTTGGCGTCCCTACAATCGGATCATCAACGTTCTTCAGCGGCGGCCATTGTGTTCGATACCAGGCCGGCCCATCGGGTGGAACCGGTAACGGATACCGAGGCGCGATGTCAAACGTATTGTCCAGGGTTTCACCGATGGGGGATGGGCTGACCCGGCCACTAAAAGTTTCGAAATCATTGTTACCGCTTAATTGAGTATAGCGTTGGGTTGTTCCATAGACGTCAAATAAGACCATCCCATCGGATGCTCGGACCGGAGGCATAACGAAGTCGCGGACGACGCTGGATATCTTTGCCGGATTCCCAGAGCCAGAAATGGAACTCGGCGCCCGGTTCAACCAGTAGACCCAGGTCTCCAGCCGATCATCCACTGGATGGATGATCCGATTGCTTCCCATATCACCAACCGCGTAACGCGATAAATCACCCCACAAACCGGTGGTGCGCAGGTTCGGGGAGTAATGCAATTTGATGCCTGGAGGAATCAGGTCCCATTGATTGGCGGTGGGCAGCACCCGCGGATCTCGCGGCAGGGTCGCCCAAGCCGGGCGTAAGGTCTCGAGTATTTTTCGCAGGCTGGCCCAGGTCCGGGTATTGCCCAGGGCGTGGGTCATGAGGGCATCGGTACCGGCATCGGTACGGTAGACCTCAAGCGCACCTCGCAGATTTCCCAGTCTGGTCTGGGTGTCGTAGCGTTTCGCCAGTTGACTGAACCATGGGCCGATGCCGACCAACAGGAGTCCGGCCAGAACCAGGATCACTCCGATAGCGATGACCAGTTCGATCGCCGAGAAACCCCCGCGGAACGAACCGGGTGAACCAATGAAATGATGGTGGAAATTACTGCGCATCGTCGGCCTCGCGCTGGTTCTTGCGGTTATCGGTCCACCCAATCCGATCATCGCCGGACGCTACGGTTCCGGTGGTGAAAGCGTCGGTCTGGTACACTCCATCAGGCCCGGGTCCCCAGCGGAAAACGCCATCGGCTCCGGCCGATTCGACGTTGATATTGCCTTTGCTGGTCGCCGACATGAGTAATTCGTTCCCCCAGGAATCGTACACCGCAAGCCCGAACAAACGATAACGCTTCCACACGGTTCCGATCTTTGCCATGCCGGGAGTCCACGAACCGCCTTGCCAGCCCAGATCCAGGTCGGCATCGGGAATCCCACCGACACTCCACACCCGATCGAAGGCTGAAGCGAACGTCACCGGTGCATCTGCTGGCGGTTCCTTGAGCAGGCCCATGCGCTGCAACTCGGCGAACTCCTCGCCCAGGGCATAGACCATGAAGTCCTTGGCCGTCTGGCGATACGTCTTGGTCCCCAATCCGATGTTCCCCGGATCAAGGTAAGGCAGCGCAGGTTTGACCCTGAACAGCCGGTCAGGAAAATTCGCCATGATCGGTGACTTGAGCAATCCGGCGCTCTCGAAGAGCGGATTGACGCCTAAATCGGGCAGACTGCGAAAATCAGTGATCAATCCCCAGCCCGGACCGAGCGCCCGCATCCGGTCGCGCCGGCAACCGAAGAACAGCGGAATGTCTCCAGCGGCGACCATCCCGGCGAACCGGTCATCGCCGCGCACCGTGCGTGGAATCTGACTGGGTAGCCATTCCGGCGTTTTGACCTTTAGGGCCAAGTCATCGGTGAAGCTCCAATCCGGCAGGGATCCGAAATCACCCCGGGCTGCATTGCCGCGATAAAAAATCGGGCGCGGAGCGGCCGAAGCTGCAAATGGATGTTCGACCGGCTCCGGTCCGGCACCGCGTTCGTCTCTGACCCGTGAAAAGGCGCGCTCAACCAGGCGAATGCAGGTGTCCGTCTTGGTCACCCGGCCGGCGGTGCGCATGATTCCGAGTGAAGACAGCAACAGACCAGCCAGGATACCGATGATCACGATGACCACCAGCATTTCGATCAGGGTGAATGCCGCCTGCCGGCCGTACCAGGATGGTCGATTTTTTCGCCGATTCGTTACCATTGCGGTGGTTCTTTTTCCAGTTTCTGCACCCAGGAAAAGGATCCGAACGGCGCTTTCACTCCGGCCGTATTGATCCGCGTGGTATGGATGTCGCTGCCATGATCATAGACGTAAACCGTCTTATGGTCCCACTGTACGTTCCAATGGTAGATGCCGAACGGGTGGCTCCATTGCGGATCGAAATTGTCGCGCAGTTCTTCTTTGTTGAAATTGCCACCGATCTGCGGCGACCATTGCACCCGATACCATGAGATGACCTCCGATTGCCTGATCTGGCCAAAGGTTTGAGCATCAGCGAACCATCCGGGAAGGGCCGTGTTCGCTTCGCTATAATCTTTGAACCCGCGGGTTCCGCCGGCTCCGCAGGTGATGACGAAGGTGCCATTGCCAACTTCGGGGGCGATGTCGTATGGCGTGGTGCCATCGGCGTACTTATCAAGCGGATTGACGATCAATCCATCGTGCTGCGATGACACTTCACGATAGATCCTGAACCAGGCCAGGCCCAAGTACTCAGGCAAAAGCGTTGTATCGCCAGCGACATACGAAACCTGATCCGTGGCGATGGGGGTGATCCCGATTCCACCAGGATTGGTCTTGAAAACCGCGTCGCCGTAAGGGATCCAACTGGGAACAATGGGGGAGCCCATAGTCATGGCTTCACGTGATGTCCTTCCTGCTGCCTGACCTAGTGGAATGGTCTCGGTATTCATCAACGGCTGCATCACCCAGTCGGCATAGCCGGTGGGCTTGGTCGGATCGAAAATGGACACGCCATCGGCCCGCTGTCCGATCTGATTGATGACCGGACATGCCATCCGCTGCGAAACAGCGAATGGAGCACGGCGACACGGAGCTAGATCGGCGCGCATGGTCGAGCCAGGAGCTGGCCAGGTTCCCGCTGTGAACACCGGCGGATAAACATTGGACACCGACTTAATTCGGCGCGGCCCATCGACCAGATCCAGATTCCGATAGGCCGATCCGTCTGGACGGGTGACGCTCGGATCAAATCGAGGATCGATCCAGCCCAGGGTCTCTTCTCCCCATCCAAGCCGACCTGATTCCTGCAAATACAGCAAGGCACTGGACAGGACGATCCGGTGCTGCGCCATGCGCAATGCCTGGGAAGCCCGACCGGCATCGTCCCGGGTCAGTGATAAGACCATCAAAAAGGTCAGAGCGATCAGTGCAGTGATGCCTGCGACGATGACCAGCACGCTTCCGGAAACCGGACGGATCGGTCGATGCAACAGCGCATCAGACAACGAACATCTGGGAAATGGCATCTATTGGTCTCCCACGATGGTGGAACGTTGCCCCCACAAACGACGTGCTCCACGGAAATCTGTGCCCGAGGCCGAAAAGGAGAGTCGCAGCACCGATTCGCCATTGCCTTCGGTTAGATCGATCTGGAAGGTAGCCCGATCGGCGCGCTTGTAGCGATAGCGGAACAAACGCATCATTGCGCCTTGCTGGCCAACTGGAAGCGGATCGATGCCATCGACGGAGGCCGCATCGGGCACCAAGGGCCGTTCAATCTGGTAGCGCTCGCGGATGATCTTTCCCTCATAGCCTGAGGCCCGAATGGCCACATCCTGGCTCATGGCTGCGTCGTCTGCATAGGAGGATACATTGGCCCCGCCGATCGCCCGCCACGGCATCGCCAGGACGTCGTCAATCTTCCACCAGTCAAATTTGGTCATATCGGCCGGATCTCGCGAGGTCCTTGCCGGAAAGATTTGGGCGATCGGGCGATACAGACCGGATACTACACTGTCGGCGTCACGGGCCAGCACTCCGTAATCACCATCGAACAGGCCGGATTTCAATCCGTCGTTTCCGATCGAACTGATTCCACCATAGTCGCGGGGAATTCCAGGCAGAATCCCGAACATATTGGTACGAAACAGCGCTTTCTCTGGCCCGACGGGATCGGCGAACATCTGGCCTGGAAGGCGTAGGCGATCGGGAGTGCGATTGATGTCATTGTCGACGCTGACACTTGCCAGACGCAGGGTCGTTGGCAGGTTCGTAGCAGTCAAAGGCGCGGCGGGGTTTGCCGCGCCATACGGCACTGGGCGGGTCAGCGACCAGGGAACCTCACCTTTGTCATAATGATTCGTCTGATCGCCAACGTACCAACCGGTATTTGGATTGGCGACAAGATCGCCTTTGTTGGTGTTATCCCAATCGGCGAGATTGGTCCCGTCAACTGACAGATGGTCTGGTGGCCGCAGTGCCATCAGCGAGGTTCCCGCCGGCAAGTAGTGCGACAACCCGAATGGTCCAAGTTTTCGATACATCCGCCAGACCTGCATAGGACGGAGGCCGGCGGTCCGATTCAAGTGTTCATTTGCAGTGACCAGTGCACCCCCTTCATAGAACGGTGTGCTGAGCAAAAGATCATCACACCGATTTTGCAATTCGCCTAACAACGTCCCCTCATGGTTTAACATACCAAGGTGCGAGAAAGCCGCAATATCGCCAAGCAGGTTCCAGGGCTGTGTGCCATCGGTCTCGATGCCGAAAAGATTCGAAGACGCAGCGTGCGTGTACAGCACATTGGCAGGTTTTGGCGGCCAGAAGGTGGTGTAATACAGATAATACCGCCTGCTGTTGAGGTTTTGGCAAGCGTCTCCGCGGTACCAAGCACAGGGATCCTGGGGCAGGACGAGATCTGGCAGCTCGACCCATTTGCGATTGGCTGACCAAGCAGGATCGAAGGCATCAAGGGCCAAGAAGGGACGGAAGCTGGGCTGCAGGGATGAACTGGCGTCAGCCATGTACCGGCGAGCATAAGGCCAATCTGGGTTGGCGTGTTCATTCCAGACATCGGCTTCGTCATAGGCACGGCGCAACGCCGCTTGCAGCAGATCGTTTTGTGATGACATGCGCTGGATGGCCGACAGGGCGCTGCTGATCGCCCGGAATGCCGCCGTCAGACAGACGATGATCAACATCGCCAGTCCGACGGCGACCAAGATTTCGATCAAGGTGAAGGCGCGGCGGTGCATGGTCATCGGCCCAAGGTTGTCCAGGCGACAGGATCATAGAAGACGACACGGCCGACCTCGACCGCACGCATCCGCTGGGTCGCCGGGACAGGTCCACGGTCGAAGACTCCATTGCCATTGCGATCGGCCCCGAACAGGCCGAGTGCTTGGGGTGGATACATGCGATGTTCGACATTAAATCCTGCGCTGACATCTTTCAGATAGACCACCCCAGGATAGTCATTATCCACGCGGTGGACAATGCCATTCAGGGGAACGTCGTTGGTCTTGTTCCGGTTCGGCGGTCGGTACACCGTGCCATCACGGCGTGGGGTCATCCAACACAGCGCGCGCTCTGGATTGCCGATAACGGATGCGAAACCGTCATTTAGTGCGCCGGTGAACTCACCGCCTTCCAAACCGAACAAAGATCCGTACCAATGAACATTTCCTGGCGATGTTTGTAGATTGACCACCTGGGGATCACCAGGACCAGCAGCGGAATATCGACCTATTCTTGGAAAATACATGGAAGTCAAAATCGGCGGAACGCGTGATGCGTCGATTGGCGCGCTTTGCGCCGATTCGGCATCTTCGTATTGCTGCCAATCCACCGCCCAAAAGGTCATGACCCGGGTGCGATGCGATGGATCAAATGATCTACCGAGCACGGTCTGATGGCGTGGTGTGTCAGCGGTCGCTTTGACCGTCATTTGGCTGAAGGCTTCTTGACGCAGGTATGGATTTAACGGACTGTTCGGACCACTGTTGTTTCCGAAATAGCCAAAATAGGAATATTGGTACACCGCAGCAGTTGTGGCGCTGGTATAAGGTCGCAATTCGTTGAGCGGCGTTCGAGCATCGGTGTCGGTCATGATCGTGGACAATCCCAAAGTCGGACCTTGCAATTTGGGCATGAGCACGTTCGGGGCGGTGGCATAGGGACTTAACGGTGGCGAATAGTTTGACGACGGGAAATGGAATCCGCAGGAACCGACGAAATTATTGGCATCCTCGCTATGTAGTCCATATGGTGTGTTACTTGCCGAAGGCGGATTTGCTGGGTTCACTCTGGCCTGATACAATGGCGAAGCCGGATCGTCGATGACGATAGCATTGGCCAGATTCTGTTTCCATCCGGAAGAAACCACAGGGGAAGGAGGTGATGCAGGTGCTACATAATTGTATTGGTAATACTCATATTGTTGCCAAACATTCCAGGTGCCAAATGGCCGATCCCTGCGCTTGGTCTGGACGAATCCCTGGGGATGTCCGCAAATTTGGAAAAAATCCCAAAAGTTGGTCGGACCGGTGCCATAGGTTCTATTGGGAACCGTTGGGGCTCCCGATGCCGCTCTATAGGGATCGAAGCAGTACAAAGGTTGATGGACGGCCAACTGGATGTTGAGTGGTTTGGGTACTATGCAATCGTGGGGTCGCGCGGCTGTATAGGCATAAGTCCAGCGCAGGCAGTTTTCCAATGCGATGCGGGCCATCCGCGTATCGCTCGCAGGATCGTTGGGTGAAAGGGATTTTGCCGCCATTCCGGCCGGATCGGTATCGCCGGTCATCGGCGCTCCTCCATTGGCGGCGGGATCAATGATGCAACGATAGATGAAAGCGCCGGAAGCGGAGCCAACATACGACCACAACACTTCCCGATCTGCAATGCTGGTTCCGCTGCCGTCTGGCCCGGTTCCTACTGGAATCGCCGATAACGGATTTGGCTTGCTTGCATCGTACGCGGCTTTACCCGATCTGACGCATTCGTAAATTTTTCCATGATTTTTCACACGTTCCATCAGCGCATAGGTCTTATCGATGTTCGCTGGTATTGTTGGTGGGTTGGCCGGAGTCGATCCGGACCATGCTGGTGGATCGGTCTTTTGTTTGCAGAACCAATGATAGCGAAGTTTTGATGTGCGTCGTCCGGCCCAGTCGAAGACCCCGCGATCGGCAAATGGCGGTGGATTTGTGCTCACTATTCCGCCTGGTGCTTTTCGGAAATATCCGATGCCACATTTCTGTTGAACTCGGTCGGTGAGCGCATGCTGAGTGGTAGCGGCAATGGGAATAGATTGAAGCAACGGTTGATCACGTGGTGCATTTACGTTCGGCGGCAGATTCATGAATGCGCGCTTCAGGAACCCCAAGGTGCTGGTGGACTCAACATCGGTTGCTTCGGTGACCGGTAGTGGGATGAGGGGTGAAAAAAGCGATCCGTCTTGAAAAAAAGTTCCACCTTTGGGGAATCGATTATTGCCGATATATCCTTGGACGGAAAAGTCGGTTTGTTCAAGAAATGGATTCAGATGCCAGCAGAGCCAGCGTTTGCTGTCGCGACGAGGGCTTTCGTATCCCAGAAGATTACCAGTGGGACCGACGTAAGATTGATTGAGCCGTGTGCACAGCTCTACCCACAAAGGCAGTTTTGTATCATTTTCTGCCAGTGGCGGCATCATCACATCCTTTTCCCACCAATTTTGGATATCCCAGCAATTCTCATCGTATGGGCGATGTGGATACACCGTCTTACTGGGCGCAACAACCGTGTCGTCGCCCGCCTCCGAGGTATTATTGTCATTGATGAAAGGAGGTCGATACCCGGTCACGATCCGCGCCGCATGGGCTATGGCGTTCAGTGCATAGATCTGTGTGGGATGGATTTTATCGCCCGGTGGTACCGGTAGAATAGACAGCAGTGGATTTTCAGCATCGGGTAAATTCCCCGCAAGGTCAGCAATATTAGGATCTGGAGGAAGTTCAGGGGCGATGAGGGTATCGCTTCCGGTCGGTGACCAAATCGCCCCGTCAATGGTGGCGATCCCGCTCAGCTTTCGGGCTGGCATCGACGTGATGTCAACCGGATTGAACCGCATCGGTTGGTCGCGATCATAAAATGTCGAAACGTTTTCAGCGGGAGGAAACAAAGGCTTAACCCGGGCCCAGAGCATCATTGCTGCGGTACGGTACATGATCCGGCGTTGCAATCCAGGAATGCCGAAACGCAATTGCGCGTCACGGTCTCCGATCTGGTACAGGCTTGCCTGTCCCGAACCTTTCATGCCATGGTCGCCGCGCCAGCATTCGCTATCCTCCTCAAGGATGTCAGAGCCCCGCAGGCCTGAAATACCCAGTCCAATTGGTGGTGAGGGTGGGACAACGTTTGAAGTGCTTTGGGCGATTGAAGGTGTGGTCCAGTTCACCTTCGTAAAAGGCGTTGGGTTTCCATTGGGATCTGGCGGTCCATCGAGGTAAAACCAGGCAGGTGCCCCGACTGGCGGAGGGTTGTTGACCCAGATGACGTTGGTTGGATCTGGGTTCGCGAATCCTTTCTGGATATTTGGATCGGCCCAGTTGGTATTCAGATTGGCTGGGCCGAATCGACGCGTTTGCACGACGATCCGTTCCCAGTGGAACCGACGCATCCGTTCCCACTCATAATAGCCAGTGAGCCAAGGGGACGACCCCGATTTATTCGCTCCAACATCGAGGCGTGGCGATTGTTCGAACGCTTCGCGTGCCTCGGCGTAGGCGAACCAAATCCAGTTGCAGGTCATCGGACCGTCGCCACCTCGTTTGCTCTGTCTCAAGGAAATCGTTGGAAAATAGAATCCGTCAGATGCTTCCTTGACAAGAATTACATACGCCGATCTTTCTGCTGGTGGAAGCCAGATTTTTGGCTTTCCGCCAGTGCCATCAGCAAAGCTGCCGTCAGGCATCCGGGCGAATGGTTCACAGATAATGGCAACTCTCGGATCAGCAGTGCTGTAGCTAGGCAGGTCATGACGGGTATCGCCAGCGTTCGTATATTCAGTCGGTGGACACGGATAGAGCCGTCGTTGCGGTTCGATGAAGGGATGGTACGGGATAGCGTTCTGCTGCGGTGGGGTGATGACGCCCCACACCAGTTTGCTCATGTCCGATGTCACCGATCGCGAGGTTCCAGACATCCGGGCACGTTTGGCCGAGAACGCCTCTGCCGTCGGATCGGCGTACCACAGCGTTCCTCCGCCATCGACCAGTTTGCGGATGGTATCATCCGGCGAATCGAGCCGGCGGGCGATCTCGGGCGGCATTGGCAAATTCCCCGAGTCCGGGGTATTGATCACGTTCTCCAGGTCTGGCGCATTGGCCTGGGAAAACACCCGGCGCTCGGTGATGGCACTGCCGGTGTAATTGACCAGATCGAGGTCGTGGATGGTATGTTTGTTGGTTGGGATCGAATTGTTTCCGAGAGCGGTCACCGCGTTCGGCATCACTGTCGTCGCTCGAGGTATTTCGTTGAAATCAAAGGTGTTCTTATGGAACCGCTCGATCAAATCGACGGCTTTGGCGGCGGCGTAGATCTTATAACGGTTGATCTCCTGGGTGCGCAGGGCTGCGGGTAAGAGCGCGAGGATGGACAGGACCGCGATCGCGACGATGCCGAGGCTGATCGCGATCTCGATCAGGGTCATGGCCGACGTGACGTGGGTGCGAAGGTCACGCATGTCAGGATCCTCCGATGGTTCTGCTGAAGGTATGTCCGCCGGTGGTGACGGTGATGGCGACCATCCGGGTGCCGTCGCGCACCACCAATCCCGGGCTGGCCGAGGTCCCGGCGGCGACGATCGGGATGTTGACGCCGGTCTGGTCCCAGATCTTCTGGGTCGCCCATCCGGTCGGGTTGATGGTCTGGGCGCCATCGCGGAAAGACGTGCCGACGGCGGCATTGCGCCAGACCATGGTGCCGCCGCCGGCATCATAGGCCGCCAAGGTCAAACCAGTTTGATAGGCAAAGGCCCAGTGAAGCGTGGTCATGGCCAGGCGCTCGGGGGCCAATGTGGGATTGGCGGTTTCGACCACGACGCCCGCAGGCAGCTTGCGGACCATCGCGGTTTTGCCGTCGGCGCCGATGACCGGCGTGGCCGGTGCGCCGGCGGGGCCTTTGACCAGGGTTGCAGTCGTCACGCCGCCGGTGGTCTCAAGCGACACGCCATAGCAGCTCAGCAGATTGAAGGTGCCGGCGGCCGGGTCGTAGGGCGTTTGTTCTTGAGCCAGGCGCTGGGCTCGCCGGGAGACTTCGATGATCGCCGTCGCGGCCTGCTGCAGGCGCAGCCGTGCCTGGCTCGCAACCAGGGCGCCGGCCGACACCGCCGCCAGGCCGGCGATGATGCCCAGCACCACCATGAGTTCGATGAGGGTGAATCCGCGGAGGGGCATGGTCACCAGCTTTTCACGTCGTCGTTGCGGGCGGAATTGGTGAAATCGGATTCGTAATTGTTCGCAGTTGCGGTCTGTCCGTCTTTGCCGCAGGACCACACGCCGAACAACATGCCGGCGAACGGTCCGGGCGCCGCCGTGCGATACCCGATGCGCAGCGGATTGCCCCAGGGGTCGCGGAGCCGGCCGGTGACGCGATCGATCTCGCTGGGCGAGACTGCGAAGCCGGTGCAGAGCAGAAAACCGCGATACCCCACCGCGTTGAGGGCGGCAGTTCGTCCGCCGGTGAAGCCGGGGTCCTTGCCGGGTTCGCCATCAAGGAACCCGTCACCCCGTCCCCCGGCACCTCCGTCGTCGCTGTCCCACAGGCGCACGGCCAAGGTAGAGGTCACTGGCAGCAGCCGATCTGGGCCGATGGAATAGGTCTCGATCGCGGCGCGGACCTTGTCGACCACGCCGCGGGCCTTGGTCTTGCGACCGCTTTCCATCATGACTGCGGCTGCGCCCATGGTGAGCCCGCACAACACGGCGATGATGGTCAGCACGACCAGCAGCTCGACCAAGGTGAATGCCGTGGGATATTTCATCGATGCAGTTCCGCACGGTAGTATGCCACGAACCTGCCGGTCGGTACAGCGCCGGTTGGTTCACAACCAGTTCGCAGTCGCACCCGTGTCTCATGGGGATTGGAACAACCCACCAACGCGGCCGCCTGGCTGGAAGCTGGAAGGCGAAGGTTTTCCCGAAGATTGCGAGCACGTAAGATATCGCCCGCGTTCTCTTGGTGATTTCTCGGTGACACCAAGGCCTGTCCAAGTCGGTCTGATCCGATTGGCTTGGCTTGCCCGCGAACCTCAGTCAGTTCGGAAACTGCGATCGATGAACTGGTGGGTACACACAACACCCCCAAGAGATGGTGATCACCCCCCATTGGCGGACACGGTATCCGATATCTTCATCGCGGGTGAATGACACAGCCAGTGCGGATTCGCCCGCGATTAACACATCCCGTCGGATGCGCGTCGGTCTGGGCGATGTGCTGATTTCTCTTGTTCCGTCAATGAAAAGCACACCCAACAATGTGGTGCGCTTTTGGGAGCGGCGATGCTTTCATCGCCGGCGTGACGCTGGTTCAAATTGCAGCTTGTTCAGTGCGCGGCCGATGTTCTGGAGCTGGGAATATTTCCGCGATTCCGAGCAATTCCGGCGATGGGTGGCATCGCTGCACCTCATCCGAGCAAGTAGCTTCTGCGCGAGCCCGTCTGTTCGTCAGACCAGGAACATGACGATCAGACAGCCAACCATGGTGAGTCCAGTGGCGATCAGATTGCCGGAGCGTTTGACCAGCGAGACGCCCTGTTGGGCGCGCAGCACCTCGCGGCTCAGGCCCCACACACCGCTGAGGAAGAACATGCCGACGGCGAGGTATAAGGCGATTTCGCTCATCCCGAGCTGCGACAGAAGGAGCAACGGCGGGATGGCGACAGCCAGGGCGATGGCGCCACGGATCAGACCGGTGGTGACCTGGGTCGATACCGCCGCCTGGGTGCGGTGCTCGGTCTGACCAGTGATCGTACTGATAAATTCCGGATCGCTCTTGCTCGCGACCTGGCGGTGGACCCGCTGCAGCATCGTTTCGACCACCGATGATTCGGAAGGCCGGCGGCCAGACGAGCGTGCCTCGGGCCTGGATTGGCCCAGCCCCAGGACATCCGTGGGGAAGACGGGCTTCAGGCGATCAGACACAGGCGACATGGACATGAGGCTTTCTCTCGGGTAGAATCGGACGGGCCGGTCCGGCGGATCCTGCAGGCATAGCAGGAAGTCCACCAATTCCGCCAATCGTTACAGGAAATGACTCTGTCCGTTGGCAAAATTTTTTCAATGCCAGGCATTGTCCTCTGTG
Source organism: Planctomycetota bacterium (assembly GCA_014193115.1). Lineage (GTDB taxonomy): Bacteria > Planctomycetota > UBA11346 > UBA11346 > UBA11346 > BJHQ01. Next base: position 296,000 of record BJHQ01000001.1, read on the forward strand.
GCGTACACCGTGATGGACAGGCGTTTGGCAGCGATTCACCATATAGTAATTGCGGTGAATCCCATAAAGCATGCGCAGGCACCGATTTGTGGGTGATTTTTAGGCGCACGCCAGCGCATGCATCGCCCCGCTCGATCGGGGCTTGCCGTCGGCTGCCGGATCGGGCACACCCCACCATGCCTATGGAACTGGCCCGGCTGCATGCTGCCGGCATCGAAGGGGTCGAAGGATACCTGGTCACCGTGGAGGTCTCCCGAGCCGAGCCGGTGGGCGGTACCGGCCGCACGACCTTGGTCGGCTTGCCCGATGCGGCGGTGCGGGAATCCATCGATCGGGTGACCACGGCGCTGTTCGCCTCGCACCTGCGCCACCGCCCGACCGATCACCTGACCATCAACCTGGCTCCGGCGGATCGGCGGAAGGAAGGGCCGTCGTTCGATCTGGCGATCGCCGTCGGCCTGGCCACGACCCTGACCGACAATGCCATCCCCGGGGTGCCGGCGGATGCGTTGTTCTCTGCTGAATTGGGGCTGGATGGCGCGCTGCGTCCGGTGCGCGGGGTGCTGTCCGCGGCTTTAGCTGCACGCGCCGCCGGCCTGACCCGGATCGTCGTCGCTCCGGCCAACGCCCAGGAAGCCGCCGTGGTCGATGGGCTCGCGGTGCATGCTCCGGAAAACCTGGCGGAGCTGGCGCGCTGGCTGCGCGTCGGCCTGCGGGCGGCGCCGACCACGCCGCTGCTGCCGGCCACGGCGCCGCTCAGCGACGGGCCGGACCTGGCGGAGGTCCGCGGCCAGGAGCACGCCAAGCGCGCCTTGGCGGTCGCCGCGGCCGGCGGTCACAATCTGCTGATGATCGGCCCGCCCGGCAGCGGCAAGACCATGCTCGCCCGGCGGCTCGCCGGTCTACTGCCCGAGCCGACGTTGGACGAGGCGCTGGAGGTCACCCGGGTCCACTCCATCGCCGGGCTGCTGCAAGGCGGCATCGGTCTTCTCCGTTCCCGGCCGTTCCGCTCGCCGCACCACAATGTCTCATCGGTGGGATTGATCGGCGGCGGCAGCATACCGCGCCCCGGCGAGGTCAGCCTGGCCCACCACGGTGTGCTGTTCCTCGATGAATTGCCAGAGTTTCCGCGAACGGTGCTGGAGATGCTCCGCCAGCCGTTGGAGGACGGCCATCTGACCATCAGTCGTGGCGGCGGTCGGCTGCGTTTCCCCAGCCGGTGCATGCTGGTGGCGGCGATGAATCCCTGTCCGTGCGGATACCTTGGCCATCCCAGCCGGCGTTGCACCGACAGCCGAGACGCTGTCCACCGCTATCGATCGCGGATCAGCGGACCGCTGCTCGACCGCATCGACCTGCATCTGGAGGTCCCCGCCCAGCGCCCGGACGTGCTTGCCCAGACCGCGCCCGGGGAGACCACCGCCCAGGTCCGGTCCCGGGTCGGCGCCGCCCGGGGACGGATGCTGGCCCGGCAAGGCTGCGCCAATGCGGCCTTGTCGGCCGGTTCGCTTCGCCGCCACGTCAAACCCAGCGCCGAGGCCCTCACCTTGCTGACCCAGGCGGTGGATGAACTCGGTTTGTCGGCCCGGGCGTTCGACCGGATTTTGAAGGTTTCCCGCACCATCGCCGATTTGGACGGCCGGGACCAGCCCGGGCTGGACGATGTCAGCGAAGCGATCGGCTATCGGGTGCTGGACCGGCCGGCAGGGTGACAAAGCCAGGGTCGTATCGGCCAGGTTGCCGACTGACCCGCCGTGGGGATCGCTGCCCCTTGCTGTCGCCCCAGGATTCCTATCGTTCCCGCCCATCAAACGGCAGCCCGCTTAGCTCAGTTGGCTAGAGCACCACCTTGACATGGTGGGGGTCACATGTTCGAGTCATGTAGCGGGTACCAGGAAAACCTCGCGGATCGCCTGATGGCGCCGCGAGGTTTTTGATTTTTTGCATTCGGCAGGGATAGCAGCCTGCCGGTCGCGGCATCGGCACAGGAACTTTTGCACTGGCCACGAGCGCAAAACCGGCACCCAGCCTGGACCTCGGACGCAGCCGCAGACGATCCCCCCAGCCCTGGCATCCAACAGGCGCCAGAACGGGCGTACCATCACCATGTCCAACCTCCTTGCTCTGACGGTCCTCGCCATGACCTCGATTGCCGCGATCGCCGCCGATCCCACTCCACCCGCCCGCCAATCCATCGTGCTCGGCGGCGGCTGCTTCTGGTGCGTCGAGGCCGCGTTTGCCGCGGTTCCTGGCGTCACTGAGGCGGTCAGCGGCTATGCCGGCGGCACAGTCGACAATCCGACTTATCACCAGGTTTGCGGCGCCGATACCGGCCACGCCGAGGTCGTGCAGATCACCTTCGACCCGGCGCAGGTCGCGCTGCCCAAGCTGCTCGATCTGTTTTTCCGCGTCCACAACCCGACCACCCGGGACCGCCAGGGCAACGATGTCGGCAGCCAGTACCGCTCGGTCATCCTGGTGACCGATGCCGAGCAGCGTGCCGCCGCCACCGCTGCGATCGCCCGCAATCAGCCGCGCTTCCAGGCCCCGATCGTGACGTCGATTGTCGATCTGGCGACAAGCGGCGCGGCGCGTTTCCACCGCGCTGAGGACTATCATCAGCAATACTTCAAGAAGAATCCCAACCAGGCGTACTGCCTGGCGACCATTCCGCCGAAGCTCGAAAAAGTGCGGAGCTTTCTTGCCGATCCCAACCACTGAGCTCTCATCCACTGAGCTGAAGGCCGCCCGATGCTCCGCTTCCTCATCGCCCTTACCTGCGTGCTGTCCATGGCCAATTCCGCCGATTCCGTCACCGTCGTCGAACTGAAGGATGGCGCCCTGACCGCGCCGACCGCCCAGCCCAAACTGGTGCTGAGCGAGGCCGAGTGGCGCAAACGCCTGGCGCCGGAGGCCTTCGCCGTGCTGCGCGCCAGCGGCACCGAGCGGCCGTTCTGCGGCGGACTGCTGAGCAACAAGAAGCCTGGCTACTATGTGTGCGGCGGCTGCGCCCTGCCGCTGTTCGCCTCGGCCGCCAAGTTCGAATCGGGCACCGGCTGGCCAAGTTTCAATCGCGAGGTCTACAAGGGCAATGTCGAGCGGATCAGCGACAACAGCCATGGCATGGAGCGGGTCGAGATCCGCTGCGCACGTTGCGGTGGCCACCTCGGCCACGTCTTCAACGACGGCCCAGCCCCGACCGGCGAACGGCACTGCCTGAACAGCGCGGCGCTGACCTTTGTGGCCCTACCGCCCAAGGCCGATGCGCCTGGCGACGCGCCGGCCAAGTGACGCGCGCCTTCCGGCGGTTGCGGCTCCAAAGGCGGTCGGGTCGACCGAAAAATCTCACAAAAACAGGTGAACTGCCAAGACGCAAAGGCGCCAAGACGCCAAGACGCCAAGACGCCAAGACGCCAAGACGCCAAGGAAAACGGTGGAGATGCTCCGCTGGCTGGGAAACCCCCGCGGGTGCGGGTGGGTCTTCCTTTGACCCGCAACCCTTGGCGCTTTGGCGTCTTGGCGGTTCCTTCGTGCGCACGCAAGAAAAACTTGAGCGCCTTACAATGTATTTTCCACGCCGGAAAGCCGGCGTCCCGTCGGGACGCCACAAGATGAGCCCGGGGTTTCAACCCCGGGTATCATGGCCCGTTCAGGACCCAGTCCCGTAGGGACGGATGAGTCCGGCCGACCGCTATTGGCGCTCCCTTGCGGGCTGAAGCCCGCAGAAAATTCAGCCGCCCCTACGGGGCTTCCTATGCAATCCATCCTACCCGGGGCTGAAGCCCCGGGCTGGTATCGTGTCGTCCCTACGGGACGCCCACGTTGAAAACTGCACAAGTTGATTTTGCGCAAGCGCTTAGATGTTTTGGTCAGGCCCGGGGGTGGAACCGCTGGTGGATCGCTTTGAGCCGGGCGGCGTCGACCCGGGTGTAGCGCTGGGTGGTGGCGAGGTCTGAGTGGCCAAGCAGTTCCTGGACCGCGCGCAGATCGGCTCCGCGGGTGAGCAGGTGGGTGGCGAAGGTGTGGCGGAGCAGATGGGTCCACACCGGTCGGCCGAGGCCGGCCAGGCGTCCTGCGTCGCGGACCAGCCGCCACAGCGCCTGGCGCGGCATGGGCAGGCCCCGGGTGGTGAGCAGCAACCGGTCGTCGCTGTCCGGCCCGACCAGCGTCGGCCGCAGGTGCTCCAGGTACTCTGCGACGGCGATGCGCGCCCGCTCGCCCAGCGGCACCAGACGGTCCTTGCCACCTTTGCCGTGGAGCAGCGCCAAAGTGCGTTCCTCACGAAGGTCGCCCAGTCCCAGCCCGACCACTTCGCTGGCCCGGCCGCCCAGGGCATAGAGCAGCTCCAGGGCGCAGCGATCGCGCCGCTGCAAATCGCCTGGCGGCGCTGATTCAAGCAGCCGGGCGACCTCGTCCTCTGACAGCACGCCGGGCAGTCGCGACCAGGTTTCGGGCAGCGCGGCGAGAGCGATGCGGTCCTCTTTCAGGCGGCCCTCCATCACCAGCCAGCGGCTGAACATCCGCCAGGCCACCAGGGTCAACGCCAAGGTCGCCGGGGCGAGCCGGTCCTGGTCGCGCAGCCGTCCCAGGAAACCCGCGATCTCAGCCGGGCCGAGGGCAGCGAAATCGCGCCCCTCACGCAAACGTTCGAGCCGTTCCAGCGCCGTCCGGTAATTGCGCAGGGTGTTGACCGACAGGCCGAGTTCGAGCCTGGCATAGGCCAGGAAACCGGAGAACGGCGACGCCTGGGCCACGCTGGGACTGTGGTCGAGGCGGGCCGCGGCGCCACGGCCTGCGGGCGGGTTGCGGCTACCGGCCCGGGATCGGATCGTGGGGCATGCTCGCTCGGGGTTGGTGGCCGGTGCAGGAGTGGGGCCGTCGCCAGCCGCTGATTTTCCTGGGAACGGCGCTGGTGGTGCCGGTCCTGACGGTCTTGCCCGGAATCTCTGCCGGCGTCCCAAGCTGGCTGCCCTGGCTCGCCGCCGGCCTGTGGTTGGCGATGCTCGGCTGCCGCCGGTTGCCAGGCGTCCTGGGCGATGCCGGCATGTGGGCGGCCTTGGCCATGGCGGTGATCGCCGGGTGGTTGGTGGCGAAGACCTGCGGCGCTGCCAGCTCTGGCCACGAAGCCATCGCTGGCCACGAAGCCATCGCTGGCCACGGTGCCATCGCTGGCCACGTCGCCATCGGCGCGGCGGTGGCGCTGCTGCCGTGGTATGTGCGCGGATCGGTGCTTGATGCGCTGTGGGGCCAGCGGCGGACTGCCGCCCAGGCCACCGGCGTCTCACTGCTCGCTGCGCAGATCGCTGGAATTCCCCTGTGGTTCAGCGACGGGCTTGGCGCCGTGGCCGGGTTGCTGACCGCGACGGTGGCCGCCGCGCTGTGGGCACCGGCCGCTTGGGGGATCCAGGCCGATCCGTCGGCACCGCCCCGACCACTCGCGCCGCTGAAGAAACCGCCGTTTTCCACCGCCTGGTTTGCGGGAGCGATCGTCTGCGGCCTGGGCCTGGTGGCGTTGGGCAGCCTGGGCGATCCGCTGCGCCGGGACCCGGCGCTGTGGGGACCGCCGCTTGCCATCGCCTTGTTGTGGAGCGCGGCGAGCGGCCGCATCGCGGTTGGCGTGATCGCCGGCGGCGGAGGCATCATCGCCGCGACGGCGGTACTGAACGAGACCGCCTTGGCCGATCCGATCGTGCAGCGCCAGGTCGCTGCCTGCATGTCGTTGGCGCAGCTCCCGGCGCTGCTGTGGTGGAGCGAGCGTCACCGCGCTGAGATGGCGCATACCGGGATGATCCTGGCCGCGTGGCTGGTGGTGGTCGCGGCCGGGTCGGCCAATGGCCTGCCTGCGATCGGCATCATCGGTGGAGTGCTGGTCGCGGTGATCGCTTCGCTGCTCGCGTTCATCGCGGTGAGTTCCGGTGACGCGCCGACGGTGATCGTCAGATCCACGCCGGTCCCGGACGCGGAATCCGGCTCGGCGCCAAACGGCGCAGCGGTCGTATCAGCCGTGTGGGCCTGGGCGGACACCCTCGACCCGGGTTGGCGTTGGTACACGCGTGGAAAATTGCTCGCCGATCCGTTGTATGCCCGGCTTGCAGCGGATCCCAGGCGGTGGGGTCGGGTGCTCGACCTCGGCTGCGGCAACGGCCTGGTGCTGGCGATCGCCGCCGCCCGGGGCGACGCCGACGAACTGCTCGGCATCGACCTCGACGCCGACAAGCTGGTCGCTGCCAGGCGCCTGCTCACCGCCGCCGGCCGGCCCATCGCCACCGGCACCGCGCTGCTCCGCGCCGAGCTGCCGCTGACCCACGACCTGCCCGCGCGTTTCGACACCGTGGTGCTCGCCGACGTGCTGCACTATTGGCCGGCCGAGCTGCAACTGCGCCTGCTCCGCCAAGCCCGGGCCGCCCTGGCCGAAGGCGGTGTCCTGGTGCTGCGCGACGGCGTCAGCGACTCGGGGCGGGTCGCGCTGGGCGAGCGCTTCACCACCGCCATCGGATTGAACCCTGCGACCGGAACCCTGCAATTTCCCAGCGAAGCCGAATTGAGGCAGCGCCTGGAAGACGCCGGATTCACCGCGATCCGGATGGAAGCCTGCGGCGGCGACAACCGGTTGGTGATCGCCGAGGGATAGTTCTGAATCAGGCGGGAGACCCCAACCGGTCACCGCCACCGCGACGGCGGTACGCCCATCACCCGGCGGAATTGCCTGCTGAAATAGGCCGGATCGGTGAATCCGGCGGCCAGGGCCGCGGTCGTGACCGGGGTTCCGCAGCGCAGCCGTTCGCTGGCGGTGGCCAGGCGGCGGCGGATCAGCCAGTCGATCGGGGTGGCGCCGGTGGCGGCGCGGAACACGCGCAGGAACTGGCGCTCGCTCATCTCGGCCAGCCTGGCCAGCCGGCGCAGGGCGATGGGCTCGGCGTGGTGGGCCTCCATCCAGCCGAGAACCGTGGCCAGGCGCAGGACCTCGTCGGCATCGGGGTTGGTGGCGCCGGCAAAGGCCCGGGCGAGCAGGTCGATCAGCCGCATCAGGTGGGCGATGGCGACGAAACGGGCTCCCTGGCGCTTGGAGTCGAGTTCGCGCTGCAAATCATCGACGATCCCCACCGCCTGGGCCAGGCTCGCCGGGTCGAGGCGCAGCCGGCTGCGGAAACCGTGCTGCTGGCGCAGGGCGGGTTCGATGGCGAAGAAGGCCTGCCAGCCGGGCAGCAGCCGGGCCTCGGCCAGGGGCAAGCCCAGGGCGGCGGCGTCGAACAGGACATTGATCAGGTGCAGGTTCCGGCAGTCGGTGTAGCCGTGCCGACCGCTGACGACGAAGGCGTCGCCGAGGTGCAGGTCATAGGCATCGTCGCCGCAGGTGTGCTGGCCTTCTCCGGCGGTGACCAGGACCAGCTCGGTGAAGGTGTGCGAGTGCAGGTCGGTGGGCTGCTGGGGATTCGGCCGCGAAATCTGGAGGGGGAACTCGCCGGGAGCGAATTCGATGTACCAGTCATCGTAGCGGCTGCGATGGCGCATCGTGGGGACTTCGCGAATCCAGGTACGGAGCCGAGGCAGGCTGAGGCCCCAGCGCGGGCCAGGATACGGTGATGGCGGGATCGTCCAAGCCGATGGCGGCAGCGTTCATGTCGGCGCCGCCCTGGCCCGCCATCCTGGACCCATGCGACCCTACTACCCGACCTCCCTTGCCCCGCATCTGACGGACGGCGTGTTCGCCGCTCCGCCGGCGGAATACCGCGGCGTGCCGTTCTGGAGCTGGAACGGCAAGCTCGACCGGCAGCAGCTGCTCCAGCAGATGGATGAGCAGGTCATCATGGGCATGGGTGCCTTCCAGCCCCACAGCCGGATCGGGTTGGAGACTCCGTATCTGGGGGCGGAATGGTTCGGCCATGTCCAGGCGGTGGTGGCCAAGGCCAAGGCTGACGGCAATCGGGTGTGGATCTATGACGAGGACCGCTGGCCGTCGGGCTATGCCGGCGGGTTCGCCACCAAGGATCCGAAAAATCGTGCGCAATTCCTGCGTTTCACCCGCCAGGCCGAGGCGCCTTCGGCCGAGGTCCAGGCCAAGATGTGGGCGTGGACCCGGCGCGACGGCAGTGGAAAACTGGTCGCGCGCTTTGTCATCACCCAGGACGGCGATGGTCGGATCACCAGCAGCCGACGCCTAGCCGATGGCGAACCTGCCACCGCTGACACCTGGTATGCCTACCACGAAATCTCCGGCGGATCGCCATGGTTCAATGGTTCTGCGTACTTGAACACGATCGACGCGGCCTCGACCAAGGGATTCCTGGCCACCACCCATGAACAGTACGCGGCGCGGCTGGATGGGGCGCTGGGCGACACGGTGGCGGCGTTCTTCACCGATGAGCCGTCGATCACGCCGTTCGCCCGGCTGCCGTCGGCCACCGCCCCGGCCGACGCTGGCGACGGCATCGTCACCTGGAACGGCGATCTGGTGGAGACCTTCGCGAAAGCCCATGGTTTCGCCCTGCTCGATCGACTGCCTGAGATTTTCCTCGACCGCGCCGACGGCGCCCACACCGAGCTGCGCTGGCGGTTCCACGACCATCTCGCCGATCGCTTCCGCAATGGCTACCACCGCGTGCTCGGCGATTGGTGCGCGGCCCATGGCGTCGCCAACAGCGGTCACCTGATGGCCGAGGACACGCTGTACGACCAGCACCGGTTCCTGGGCGAGGCGATGCGCCATTACCGGCATTACCACATCCCGGGCATCGACAATCTCTGCGATCTGTTCCAGCCGCTGACCGCCAAACAGGCCCAGAGCGTGGCCCGGCAAGACGGCCGCGCGGGGGTCATGTCGGAGCTGTACGGCGTCACCGACTGGCCGTTCACCGCCGCCGGGCACAAGCGCCAGGGCGACTGGCAGGCGGCCCTCGGCATCACCGTCCGGGTCCACCATTTGGCCTGGTTCACCATGGCCGGCCACGCCAAGCGCGATTATCCGGCGTCGATCGACAGCCGGTTGCCGTGGTGGCGCGAATACTCGTTCGTCGAGGACCACTTCGCCCGGGTCAACGCGCTGCTCACCCGGGGCAGGCCGGTGTGCCGGGTGGCGGTGGTCCATCCGATCGAGAGCCAGTGGGTGATTTCCGGACCTGCGGCCTCCAGCCGCGCCGCCCAAGGCGATCTCGAAGCGGTCTTCCAGCAAATCACGAAGGATCTGCTGCACGGTCTGATCGACGCCGATTTCGTCGCCGAATCGATCCTGCCCGAACAGCACGCCGCCAGCGCCGATGGTTTGCTCCATGTCGGAGCGATGGCCTATTCCGCGGTGGTCCTGCCCAGCCTGGTGACGATCAGGTCCTCGACCCTCGATCGGCTGGAGGCCTTCGCCGCCGGTGGCGGCCGCATCGTCGTGGTCGGCGGACTTCCGGCGCTGGTCGACGGAAAACCATCGGATCGCGCCAAGCGCCTGAAATCCCTGGTCATTCCAGTGTCGAAGGCGCGCCTGCTCGAAGCCTTGGAAGATCAGCGCGATCTGGCCCTGATCACCGCCGACGGCCTGGGCATCAGCGACTGCTTGTATCAGCTCCGCCAGGATGGCGACGAACGCCACCTGTTCCTGTGCTCGACCAAGCAGGGCCGGGCCGGCATCCCGACCTGGCCCTGGGATCGCAAGCCGTCCTCATGCATCGTCCGTCTGCGCGGCACCTGGGAGGTCATCCATAACGACACCCAGGCCGGCGAACGTCAGGCACTGCCGTTCCGTCATGCCGATGGCTGGACCGAGGTGGCGTGGGAGGCCCAGGCCGCGGCGTCGCTGTGCCTGACCCTGCGGCCGGCTGCAACTGCGCAGACCACTGCGCTGCCCTCGGCCCAGCGCTGGAACCGCCATGCGGTGGTGGCCGATCCGATCGCGGTGGAGCTGGCCGAGCCCAACGTGGTGACTCTGTCCCTGGCCGAATCCCGGGTCGATGGCGGTGCCTGGCTGCGCCGCCAGGAGATCGGCCAAGCCGAGAATCTGCTGCGCCAGAGCGTCGGTCTGCCTGCCCGTCGCGGCGATCGCCGCCAACCGTGGACGCTGCCCAAATCCACGCCGAAGCACCGCGCGGAATTGCGCTTCGTCATCGATGCCGCGGTGCCGGTGCGCGGAGCCCGGCTCGCCGTGGAAGGTGCGCCGACCATCACCCTGGATGGCGCGGCGCTGACCACGCCGGCCAACGGCTGGTGGATCGATCCGTGCCTGAGTACCCGGCCGCTACCCGACCTGACCGCTGGCCGCCATGAGCTGGTCCTGGGCTATCCGCTGGTCGATGAAGGGACCTTGGAATGGGCCTATCTGCTCGGCGATTTCGGGGTCACCGCCAGTGGGACCACGGCTCAAGTGATCGCACCGGCGAGCCGCTACACCTGGGGCGACCTCGGCCGTCAGGGCCTGCCGTTCTATGGCGGCAACGTGGTCTACCGCTGCCGGATCACGGCTCCGGGCGGTCCACTGCGCCTGGCCGTGCCGTGGTTCGACGCGCCGTTGCTTGCGGTGGAACTCGACGGCCGGCGGGTCGGGCGGATCGCCTATGAGCCGTATCGGCTCGATCTGGGCAGTGTTTCGCCTGGCGAGCACGAGCTGGCGATCACCGCCTTCGGCCATCGCCGCAATCACCTGGGCGCGTTGCACTGCCGCCAGCCCGGTCTGCTGTGGTGGGGGCCGGATACCTATGAACGCACGGATGATACCGGCGTCGACGAATGGCAGCTCGTCCCCACCGGCATCGCCACCGCGCCATTCCTGGAAGTGCCGGCCTGAGCAGCGGGCTCAGGCGGGCTCAGGCAGCGGGCTCAGGCGGCTTCCAGGGTGTCTGCCAATCCCTGGGCCAGCGCGGCGTAGCCAGCGGCGGATTCGGGTTCCAGGCGGAAACGTTCGGCGTGGGTCGCGGCGTTGCGCAGATGGCGCAGTTCATCGAAGACCGCCAAGCGACGTGGCGGGAGCAGGCCGTGCTCGCCCAAGGCGCCCGCCAGGCGGATCGGGGCGCGCAACTCGTCGGCGGTGAGGTTGGCGCCGCGCCGCTTGAGCGCCGCGCGCGCCGCGAACTCCAGCCGGATCCAGGCTTCGAGGACCGCCGCCCGGGGCGAGATCCGGGCCAGGCGGAGCAGTTCGTCGTTGGCCGGCTGGGGCGCATCGGGTCCCGCGGCTTGCTGCAAGGCGGCGACGTCGGCGCCGAAGCTGGCCTCGACCAGGTCGTTGACCTTCAGCGCGCGCAGGCTGGTGAGCAATTCACGCAGCGGTCGGCGGAGCAGGACGACGGTCACGATCACCGCGGTCGGCCAGGCGATGGCGGTGAGGATGGCGGCGATGCCGGCGAGCAGGTCCATGGCCGCAGGCTAGGCCACCGACTGGCGGTCGGAACCCGGCTGTCTCAGCGCATAGGCAATTCAGGCCACATCCAGCTCAGGCCGCATCCAACTCAGGACAAATACAGCGCCGCGGCGATGACGCCGACGGCGACCAGGATGATCACCGCCACGACGATCACCTGATAGAGCAGGCCGCTCGGGGCCGTTGGTGTCGATCCGACCAAGGGCGCTTCCGGATCGATCTGGACCTGTTCGAGCATGGTCCGCGCGGCGGTGGCGTCGGCGGGGCGGGCGGCGGCGTCCTTGGCCATCAGCCAGGCGACCGCGTCGGCCAGGCCGGGCGGGCAGGCATCCACCAATTCGGCCAAGGGCCTCGGCTCATCGGTCAGCACTTTGCCCATGATGTCGAGGGGATTCTTCCCGTCGAAGGGCAGGTGTCCGCTGATCAGATAGTACAAGGTGGCGCCCAGGCTGTAGAGATCGGCCTGGGTCGTGGCGTCGCGGGCGCTGCGCACCTGCTCAGGGGGCATGAAGGCCGGAGAGCCCAGCGGCACGCCCTGCATGGTCAGGCCGGCGCCGTCGTCGCCTTCATCGGGTTCCAGCTGCTTGGCCAAGCCGAGATCAGCGAGTTTGGCGGTGCCATCGCTGCCGATCAGCACATTCGCCGGCTTCAGATCGCGATGGACAATGCCCAGGGCATGGACGGCTTCCAAGGCCCGGGCGATGTGGATGGCGATGTCGAGGGCCTGCTGCCACGGCAGTGGGCCGTCCTCTTCGATCAAGGTCGCCAAGTTGGGACCGTCGACCAGTTCCATCGCCAGCCAATGGGCGCCACGTTCGGTGCCGAATCCCCGGGTGCCGACCACGTTGGGATGGCTGACCTTGCCGCCGAGTTCGGCCTCGCGTTGGAACCGCTCGAGGATTTTCCCGCGTTTTGCCATCGCTTCGGAGATCAGCTTGACCGCGGCGTTGTTCCCGCTGCCGTCCTTCGCTGTGGCCCGGTAGACAATGCCGAAGGCGCCGGCGCCGAGCCGTGCGTTCAACCGCCAACCACCAACCACTTGGCCGATCAGACGATCGCTGGCGGGCACCGTGGCCACCACTTCCAACGGGCGGCGGCAGTGCGGACAGGCGATGGTCCGGCCGACGGCATGGGCCCCCGCCGCGAACTCGTGCCGGCAAGCGTCGCAGGTCTGGAGGTAGGACAGTGACATGGTAAAAATGTAACGGTTGGAACAACAATATCTAGTGAACATTTTGTGTGCCGTCATCCGAACCGCAGGAACCGTCGTCGATCGTTGGCGTTCCTGACCGACCGTGGTAGCGCCGTGCCCCGGATCACGCCCGGCCTGGCGGCCGGGGATCGTGCAGATCAGCTTCCGCCATGGATTCCGCCGATTCCAGCGCTGAGGCCGCGGCTGGCGCCCTGCCGGACGCGACGCCGCAAGCCTTGCTCGAGGCTTTCCTGGTGGTTCACGCCAGCCGGCCGGCTGCTCCAGCGGCGCTGTATGCCCGGGGCGAATTGCTGCTGCAACGCTTGTCGCCGGCACCACCGGCCGTCCCTGCCTGGGGGCGTTTCCTGGTCGCCATGGGCCATCTTGCCGCCGACCACCTCAACGAGCCTGAAGCAGCCAGCCGCCATTTTCTCGCGGCCCTGCGCGGCGCCGAGCACCACGGCGATCACGAGGCCGCCGTCGCCGCTGGCCACGATCAAGGCGTTTTGCAGGAACGGCGTGGAGCCCTCCATCTGGCTGCGCTCGCCTATCGGGCTGCGGCTAGCGAAGGATTCCGCCTTGGGGTCATCGCCCCGGCCACCCTGGCTGCGGCAGCCGGCGCCGTCCGGTTGCACTTCCAGGCCAGTGGCGAGCTCGACGCTGAGCACCGGCGGCTGCTCAAGCTCGCCTGGCTGGCCTGGCTGGCGCCCGGCGTAGCCGCTGAAACCGGCATAGCCGCTGAAACCGGCACAGCCGCCGCGCCCAATGCCGTCGTCGAGCCTGACTCGGCGATTGAGCTCGGTCGGGATCTCTGTGCATTTCTGCTGCCGGAAGACGATCCCAGCGCCTTGGCCGAGCGCTGGCGGAACTGGCCGCCGCACCAGCTGCCCGCAGGCCCAGTGACCTGGCGCGATGGCGATCCTGCCTGCATCGTCGCGCTCTATCGCGCCGCCGCCGATGCTGCGACCGTCCATCTGGCAGATGAAGGCGGCGATCCCGCGGGTCCCTATCGGCTGCTGCACGCCGCGGCGCGGCGCACGCTGGGCTGATCGATCATCCCGCCAGTTGCAGCAGTTGACGGGCGTTGTCGACCTCGTCGTTGATCACCGTCATGACCTCGACCAGGGCGCTCTTGTCCAGGCCGAGGTGGCCGAACACCAGCGGATCCAGGCGCGGTTCGTCGCAATTGCCGCTGACCCGGATTTTCTTCAGTGCGCACAGGTATTCGGCGAACACGCACATCGCCACCAGCTTGCCCGCCTGGGGATCGGCGGCCTGGGCCAGGTCGAACTGGTCGCGGACCGTGTTGACGATGGTCGGCTCCATGCCCCAGTGTTCCATCAGCCAGGCCCCGACCTGGGCATCATCGGTGTCGAGCACTTCGTGGGCGGCTTTGTGGAAGGCCATGCGGTACTCGCGAGCAACGGCGATGATCGCCCGCAGTTCGTCAGGGGCGTTCTCGACCAGGATCAGCTTGCCCACATCCTTGAGCAGGCCGATGGTGAAACCGAGCTCCGGATCGCACAGCTTGGCCTTGGCGGCGACCAGTCGGCACAGGCAGGCCGTCACCGCGCTGTGGGCCCAGAACGCCTTCATGTTGAAATTGGCGCTTTGTTGTTGGAAGGCGTTGATCACCGAAATCGACAAGGCGATCGAGCGGATGGTCTTGAACCCGAGGATCCGGGTCGCTGCCTCCAGATCGCGGACCGGCTCTTTCAGTCCGTAATAGACGCTGTTGACCATGCGCAGCATCTTGGCTGCCATGGCCGCGTCCTTGACCATGATGCCGCTGATATGGGCGGCATTGGCCGACGGTTCGTTGACCAGGCGGCAGACCTCGGTGACGACCTCGGGCAGCGAGGGCACCGTGTGGATGCGGCCGATGATGTCTTGCAGGGTGGCGCGGGTATGAGGCACGTCCTCAGTCTGGGCCAAGATTCCGATATCAGCAAGTCAGCGAGGCCGGCATGCGGCACCCGGGGCGCAGGCCCCGCCCTGGCCATCGGTGCGCAGCCGATGGAGCCGTCCCGGTGGTCGGCGCACGATTCCCTTTCCTGGCGATCCGCATGGAATCCGTCATGCCTGCGGATGTTTTCGATGTCGTGGTGGTCGGCGCCGGCCATGCCGGGATCGAGGCCGCCGCCGCGGCTGCCCGGCTCGGCTGCCGGACGGCGCTGGTCAGCGGCAATCTCGACACCATCGGCAAGATGTCGTGCAATCCGTCGATCGGCGGCACGGCCAAGGGCCAGCTCGCCCGTGAGATCGACGCTCTGGGCGGCTGGATGGGACTGGCCACCGACGCCACCGGGATCCAGTTCCGCACGCTGAATCGCAGCAAAGGTCCGGCGATGTGGAGTCCGCGGGCGCAGTGCGACAAGCTTGCCTATCACCGCTGGATGAAGCAGCGGACCGAGACCACCGCCAATCTCTTCCCGGTCCAAGGCGAGGCCTGGGAGGTCGTCACCGCGTCGGGCGCGGTCGCTGGCCTGCGCCTGCGCGACGGGCGTCTGCTGACCACCACCCGGCTGGTCATCACCACCGGCACGTTCCTGCGCGGGCTGATGCACCAAGGCGAGACCCGGACCGATGGCGGGCGGATGGGTGATCTCGGCAGCGGCCGGGTCGGCGATCCGGCGGTGCAGGGCATCTCTGGCCAGCTGCTTGGTCTCGGCCTGCGCCTGATCCGCCACAAGACCGGCACACCGTGCCGACTGCTCGGCCGCACCGTGCGCATCGACCGCTGCGAGATCCAACCCGGCGACGAACCGCCGATTCCGTTCAGCTTTCTCACCCCGGCCATCACCCAGCCCCAGGTGCCGTGCTGGGCCTGCCGGACCACGCCCGAGGCCCACGCCCTGATCAAGGCGAACCTGCACCGGGCGCCGATGTACAACGGCCAGATCAACTCGATCGGGCCGCGCTATTGCCCATCGATCGAGGACAAAGTCGTGCGCTTCGCCGACCGCGACAGCCATCACCTGTTCATCGAGCCCGAGGGCCGCGACACCGATGAGGTCTATGTCAGCGGGCTGTCGACCTCGTTGCCGATCGATGTCCAGGCCGGGGTGCTCGCGGCGATCCCGGCCCTGGCCGAAGCCCACGTCCTGCGCTGGGCCTATGCGGTCGAATACGATGTGGTCGCCGGCGACCAGATCGACCACACGCTGATGGTGCGCAGCGTCCCCGGCCTGCATCTCGCCGGTCAAATCAATGGCACCAGCGGCTATGAAGAAGCCGCCGCCCAGGGCCTGATGGCTGGCGCCAACGCCGCCCTGTCCCTGGCCGGAAAACCACCGTTCATCCTGTCCCGGGCCGACGGCTACATCGGCGTGCTGATCGATGACCTGGTCGGTCGCTGTCCCGAGGAACCGTACCGGATGTTCACCAGCCGGGCCGAGCACCGGCTGCATCTGCGCTCGGACAATGCCGATCGCCGACTGACCCCGCTGGCTGCGACCTGCGGCCTGGTCGAGCCTGACCGCGGCGCCGCGGTCGCCGCCAAGCAGGCTGCGGTCACCGCCCTGCTGGCGGCGATCCCGCCCGCCGCCGCCAGCCGCATCGCCGGCGAAGGCCAGGAGCTGGCCGCGGCGCTGGCCACCGCCCCGCTGCTCGCGGCTGCGGAACCGGCCATCGCCGAAAGCGCCTGGATCGAGCTGCGCTATTCCGCTTATCTTGAGCGCCAGGAATCGCGCATCGCCCAGCTCGCCCACCACCGCGACCTGCCCTTGCCCGAGGACCTCGACTACCGTTCGCTGACCATGCTCTCGACCGAGGCCCGCAACCGCCTCGCCGAGCGCCGGCCGCGGACCCTGGGCGAGGTCCGGGCTCTGGCCGGCGTGCGCGAAGCCGACCTGGAAAGCCTGTACGCGATCCTGCAATCGCGGCGCTGGCGCGATGGCGCGACGACTGCCGGTTGAGCTGAACCTCGAAACAGCAGATGCCCCCCAGGCGTCAAGACGCCAAGGGAAAAGAGAGGGGTTCTCCGCTGGCTGGAAAGCCCGCCAGATGCGAAAGGATCTTCCTCCAACCTTCCACCGCTTGGCGCTTTGGCGTCTTGGCGGTTCCCAACTGCCGAGGATGACGCGACGGCTGGTCTTGGCGCGCGGCGGACGGCCGCAGCATGCGCCGCCATGATCCGTCGCGCCTTCGGTTCCACCGGCCAGATCCTGAGCGTCGTCGGCTGGGGCGGGTTCGCCGCCGGCGGGTTCATGTGGGGCGGGCAGGACGACGCCGACACGGTGGCGTCGATCCATGCCGCGGTCGATGGCGGCGTGAACTGGCTCGACACCGCGCCGCTGTACGGCTCGGGCAAGGCCGATGCGGCGGTGGCCCGGGCGGTGGCGGAACTGCCGGCCAGCCGGCGGCCGCTGATCGGCACCAAGTTCGGCCACCACGTGGTCGATGGCCAGCGGATCACTGACAATTCGCCGGCCCGGGTGGTGGCGGACTGCGACGCCGCACTGCGCGCGTTTTCGATCGACGCCATCGACCTCTTCCAGATGCATTGGCCGGCACCGACCGGTATCGCCGAGACCGCCGCCGCCGTGGCGGCGCTGGTCGCGGCCGGCAAGGTCAAAGCCGTCGGGCTGTGCAACGTCGATGTGCCGTATCTGGACGCGTGGCTCCAGGCCGGTGGGCCGCTCCACGCCGTCCAGAACCGCTGTTCGGTGTTCCACCAGGCGGATGTCGAGACCGTGATCCCTTGGTGCGCCGCCCGCGGCATCGCCTATGTCGCCTATTCACCGCTGGAACGCGGTCTGCTGTTCGGCGGGTGGACTCCGGAGCGGACCTTTGCAGCCGGCGACCATCGCAGCGAACGGCCGGATTTCCGCGGCCCGCGGCTGGCCCGGCGGATCGCCGCCGCCCAGGCCATCGCCGCGCTCGCGGCGGAAGACGACGAGACCTGCGCCGGCCTGGCGATCGGCGCGCTGCTCTGCATCGACGGCCTGACCGCCTGCCTGGTCGGAGCCCGCAACGCCGATCAGGGCACGTTCCTCGGCCAGCTCGGCCGTCCGGCCAAGGCCAGCCAGGTGGCGGCGATCGACGCCATCGCCGCCGAGCTGCACCGTGATCTGGCGGCTATCGGCGCCAGCTGAAGCGGTCCGCGCTGCTGCCTGCCTGGCCGAGCTGGCGCTCGGCGCTCCCAGGGCGCTCGAGCGCTCCAAGGGCGCTCGGCGCTCCCGGGGAGGGGCTGAAGCCGCCAGCGGTACAGCCTGGATGGCCAGGACTGTTGCCGGGGTCGGGCTGTCCCTGAGGCTACCAAGCAGGAGTCTGCTCTGATGTGGACCAGCTACGGTCAACGCCGCCGGGTGGTGATCACCGGCATGGATGCGATCTCGGTGCTCGGCAGCGAACTTGCCGACATCGCGGAGAGCCTGCGCACCGGCCGCTCCGGCATCGCCATCGACCCCGAGCGCCAGGCCCAGGGCTGGCGGTCGCCCCTCGCCGGTCGGCTGCCGGCCATGGATTACACCAGGTTTTTCGATCGTAAGGTGCGCAAGAGCATGGCGCAGAACGCGTTGATGGCGGCGACCTGCGCCCATCGCGCGATCGAACGCTCGGGCTGCCGAGACGTGCTCGACTCGGTCCGGGCGGGCATCCTGATCGGCAATGATTCCAGCGCCGAGCCCCTCGAAGAGGTGGTCAACAGCGTCCGCCAGGGCCACGGCACCACGCCGCTGGGATCGAACAAGGTTCTGCACGCCCTGACCAGCACGGCGTCGATCAACCTCGGTCCGCTGCTCAAGACCAAGGGCATCAGCCTGACCCTGGCCGGGGCCTGCGCGAGCGGCGCCCACGCCGCCGGCCTGGGCTGGATGCTGATCGCGATGGGTCTTCAGGACACGCTGGTCTGCGGCGGCACCCAGGAGACCTGCTGGCAGAGCATGGCGGCCTTCGACGCCTTGCGCGTGTTCAGCATGCGTCTCGACGATCCGGCCGGCGCGGTGCGGCCCTTCGACCGCGATCGCGACGGCCTGGTGCCGTCCGGTGGTTGCGCCGTGCTGATCCTGGAGGAATACGAGCAGGCCCGGCGGCGCGGCGCCCCGATCTTGGCGGAAATCCTGGGGTATTCCTTTGGTTCCGATGGCGACCACCTGACCACCGGCGACGGCAAAGGCGCGGAGCGGACGATGCGCGCCGCCCTGGCCGCCGCCGAGGTCCGCCCCGACCAGATCGATTACGTCAATGCCCACGCCACCGCCACCGAGGCCGGCGACATCGCCGAGGGCGTGGCGCTGAACGCGGTGTTCGGCGAGTCCGGTCCGCCGGTGTCCTCGACCAAATCGATGACCGGCCACGAATGCTGGATGGCCGGAGCCGCCGAGCTGGTCTATTCGACGTTGATGATGCACGGCGATTTCATCGCCCCGAACCGCAACTACCAGAACCACGATCCGCGCATCCCGCCCTTCCGGGTCGCAGCCCAGCCGATCCTGAACACCCAGGTCCGCACCGTGCTGTCCAACAGCTTCGGCTTCGGCGGCACCAATGCCTGCGTGGTCTTGCGTCACCCGGCGGCGATGGCGTGAACGGCCTTCCTTTGGCGAAGGACCGCCCTGGGAGCGCCGAGCGCCAGCTCGGCCCGCAGGCCAGTGGACGTGCTGTGTCGGAAAGGGAAGTTTCGAATGCTCCCACCAGCTCAGAACCCCACGTAAACGCAATTTTCGGCAAGAATTCCAACGCAAGCGCCAGCTCATGCCGAGCTGGCGCTCGGCGCTCCCAGGCCGCGGCGGCGTTATTGTGGTTCATTCCGCTGTGCCTGCTGCTCAGCGGCGGGGTGCTGCTCAGCGGCTGCTCGCTGCTCGGACCGCCGCGCTCGGTCACCCAGCCCGAAGGCGTCCACATCACCCGCGAGATCCCCTTCGCGTCGGTCGGTTCGCGGAAGCTCTGCTTGGATCTGTACCGCAGCGAAGCTGCCTCAGAGGTGCAGCCGTGCCTGGTGTGGATCTATGGCGGCGGCTGGTTGCGCGGCGACAAGGATCCGCTGCCGATCGCACCGCTCGCGCAGCGCGGTTTCACCCTGGCTTCGATCGACTACCGGCTGAGCGACGAGGCCATCTTCCCCGCCCAGATCCACGACGTGAAAGCCGCGATGCGTTGGCTGCGCGCGAACGCTGGCCAGCTCGGGATCGACCCACAGCGGATCGGCGTCATCGGAGGTTCCGCCGGCGGTCACCTCGCGGCCTTGGCCGGAACTGCCGGTCCTGAGGTGCCAGGGCTGGAAGGCGGCCTCGGCGTGACCGGCGTATCGAGTCGCCCGGACTGCGTCGTCGCCCTGTTCCCCGCCACCGATCTCGCCCGCCTCGACATGGCGGAAACCCACGTCGATTGGCGGATTCGGGTCGCGGTGCGGAAGATGCTCGGCAATGTCCGGACCATCGACAGCGCGGCGGCCGCCGCGGCGAGCCCGATCACCTGGGTCGATGCCCAGGATCCGCCGCTGCTGTTGGTCCACGGCGATCGCGATTTTCTGATCGACCGCGACCAGAGCGATCTGATGCACGCCGCTGTCACCCGGGCCGGCGGCAGCAGCCGGTTGGTCATCATCCCCGGCGCCGGCCACGGCAACCGCATGCTCGCCCGACCCGATGTGCAGGCCGCCATCGGCGGATTCCTCGACGAGCAACTGGGCAAACCGCGCCGCTGAACAACCCGGAGCGCCGCACTTTGTGCGGCCGGTAGCGATGGTTCATGGAAGCCGCCAACCCGGAGCGCCGCAATCTGTGCGGCCGGTCGTACCGAATCGACCGATCAGTTGGCAGTCGCTGGTAATCGGGCCGCACGGAGTGCGGCGCACCGGGTCATGGAAGCTCGCCAACCCGGAGCGCCGCACTCTGTGCGGCCGGTCGTACCGAATCGACCGATCAGTTGGCAGTCGCTGGTAATCGGGCCGCACAGAGTGCGGCGCTCCGGGTCATGGAAGCTCGCCAACCCGGAGCGCCGCACTCTGTGCGGCCGGTCGTACCGAATCGACCGATCAGTTGGCAGTCGCTGGTAATCGGGCCGCACGGAGTGCGGCGCACCGGGTCATGGAAGCTCGCCAACCCGGAGCGCCGCACTTCGTGCGGCCGGTAGCGATGGTTCATGGAAGCTCGCCAACCCGGAGCGCCGCACTCTGTGCGGCCGGTAGCGATGGTTCATGGAAGCTCGCCCAGGGCTTTGCGGATCCGCTCCGCGTCGGCGGGATAGGCCGGCGGGGCGGCCAGCGCTGCTTCCAGCCAGCGGCGCCGTTCGCCGGGATCCCGCGTCACCAGACCAGCCAGCCACTGGCTCTCGAAATGCTCGGGATTCAAGCGCAGGATGGTCGCCACCAGGGTTTCGGCTTCCGGTCGTTCTGTTTCATCCAGACCGCCGCTCAGCAGCGTTTTCAGCTGAGCGCAGGCGGCCAGCCAGCGCGGCAGGTCCTGCGCGCAGCGCTCCAACTCGGGATCGGCCGGTATCGGCGGCAGATCCACCGGACCGTCGACGGTGAAGGCGCGCATCGCGCCCAGGCCGTGGCGCGGTTCGCTGACCCACACCACGCCGGCCGTGACATCGCACACCGCCAGATGGCATCCGATCCAGGCGTTGATTGTGCCCCGATGGCCGAAACCGAGCTCTTTTCCGGCAGGTCCACGGCGGTCGCGGAGCAGCGTCGCCAGCGCCGGCAGGTCGAAGCTGCGTCCGGCGAGCAGCTCCTCGACCCGGGCCCAGCGCTTCGCCGTCGTGCCGTGGGCCAGGCGATCGGCATTGGCCCGATCGGCGGACCAGGTCGGAGCGATGAAGTGGTTGGTGACGATCAGGCGATCGTCGGCCATATCGCGTACGCCGAAGCCGCCGGGACCTTTCTCAGCGACCACCGCCCGGCCTTCCCGGGCGCTGACCAGCAGCACCGCATCGCTGACGAATACCGGGGTATTCTTCAGGATGTCGAGCGCTGCATCGATGCCGTCAGCGTGCTGGAGGATCTCCCGAACCGCCAGCACCACTGGTCGGCCGACGAACACCCGGGCGTCGGTGGCGGCGGCATTGATCGACACCCACAGCCCGGCGTCGTTCAGGCCGGTGACGGCGCCGCTCATCCCCGCCCAGCAAACGTGGACGAAGCGATGGCCGCGATCCGGCGCGACGGTGTAGACGATCTTATCGAGGTCGAAGCGGGCTCCGCCTTCGAAATCGAACAGCCGGCCGACCAGCCAGTGGCCGCCAGTCCGATCCGGCCCGAGGGCCACCCGACTCGGCCCAAGGGCCACGGCGGTGCAGCCCACCGCGATCGGCTGGACCAGCGGACTGTCGATCAGGTACTGGCTGATGTCGTGCAGGGCGTGGTATTGCAGGCCCCGCGACCACGACGGACCCATCGCCCGATAGGCATCGAAGAACCGCCCATGGGCCGCGGTGCTGGCGGCGATCTCGGTCAGTTCGTCGCTGCGGTAATGCGCCGCCAGGGTCCGGTTGTTGGCATTGACCAGTCCGAGCAGCAGATGGCGCAGCGGGAACCACGGCACCCGCTCGGTGAACACTCCGACCAGGTCGCCTTCGAGGGCGGTGATCCGATCGCCGGCGAGGCGGCCGAGGCCCCAGCCGATCTCGCTCGGTGAGCCGGCGAGATGGACATGGGTGATCGCGCCGACGGATTCGCGGTAGCAGGCGCCCCACGAAGTCCTCGATCCGGTGATCGTGACCGGCGCATCCTGACGTTCCTGGGACAAGGCGATTGTTGGCGCCGCCTTCACCCCAAGCAGCATTCCGAGTGCCGGCAGGCCGATCCACAGCCACGACCAGCCGAGCAGCACCAGGGCGAGGAACCACCGCGCCAACGTCACCGTCAGCACATCAGCGGCCCAGGATCAGCCGGCAGGAACAGGTGGCGGTGCCGCCGACCGCGACGGCCCCGTCGATCTGCCAGCGATCGCCCTGGGGCTGCCATCGGGCGGAGACTTCCAGAACGTCGCCGGGGCGCACCGGCGCCGTCCATTTGCAGCGTGGGATGGCGAGCACGCGTTCAGGCGGGTCGGCTGATTCCCCGGATATCGCCCGTCGCCCGAGGATCGCCACCGCGGCCAGCTGATGGACGCCGGGGACCAGAGGATTTCCTGGAAAATGACCGATGAACACCGGCAGATCTCGACCGAACACGAAGCGTCCGTGGACACCATCGGCGGTGCGTTCCCAATCGGTGAGGGCAGCTTCAGCGTCAGCGAAGGGATCCATCGTCAGTGGTCACCGGGCCAGTGGAGAGGATGGCTGCGCAGCGACGTGGCAGGCAGCGCTCGTGATGGTTTTTCGATAGAGCACCTGCGTTTTTGAGGTGATGGATCCAATCGCCGGATAAAATCTGTGGCTTTCATCACGTTTGATGTTGCTGCGGACGATGACGATATCAGCCCCGATGCTCGCCGCCCATTGTTCGGCGGCCGCAACCAAGGTTTTGCCCAGACCAGATCGCCGACTGTTTTCAGCGACGACCAATCCAAGGATTTCGACCCGGAATCCAGAGTCGAGGGTTTGGCAGGAGCACGCCTGCATCCATCCGCCAACCGTACCGTCCATTGAAGCCACCAGAAGAATATGATCTTGCATGCTGTTTATCTGGTCGATCCGCTTTTGGATTGCAGCGTGGTCCGCAGGATATCCAAGTTGCGCTGTCAATTCCGTGATGGCCAAGGAATCCGCACTGGTGGCGTTTCGAATGATCGTGTTCTGCATGCTTATTTGACCAGCCGTGCCCCTGCACCGCCGACTGGTTCCGCCCGCCGCCGGGCGATCTCAGCCATCAACGCTTCGACCTCGGGCGGCGGTGTCAGGCAGATTTCGTGCTCGCCGGGGCCGACGCCGCGGACGAACACCTGGACGGATTCGGCCACGGCCAGCAGTTCTCCGTCGCCGCCACGCAATTCGTAGAAGAATTCCAGGCGCGGCCAGCTGTCCGGGACATGGGCGCAGGTCACCGCGACGGTGTCGCCGCCCTTGGCCGGGCGCAGGTATTCGATCTGCAAGCGCACCACCGGCGCAGCCAGCGCCAGCGCCTGCATCCGTTGATAGCCAAGGCCGCGTTCACGCAGGTAGGTTTCCCGGGCGCATTCGCACCAGGCGATGTAGTGGCCGTGCCACACGATCTTCATGCTGTCGACTTCGTTGAACCGCACCGGGATGGGGATCTGGGTGCGATCCCAGCCGGCTTCGATCCGCTGTTTGATCCGTTTCATCGGGATTCTGCCGTGATGCCCATGGTCTTCCATTCGCCCGACAGCAGTTCCGCGCCATCGTCGCCAAAGGCTTTGGCGGTGTGCAGGCCGAGGGCGCCAAGGCTATAGGTGGACACGGTCTCGACGGTCACCAGCTCACCGCTGCGGGCCGGGCGGGAGCAGACCACGTCCTTCAATCCCACGAGCATCCCGCTGGCCGGCGGCGCACCCGGTGCCGCCTGACGAGCCCGGGCGCCGAGCAGGCAGGCGATGGCCTGGGCGCAGGCCTCGCTGAGCTGGAGCGCATCGAGGGGTCCGGGCCGCAACCGGACCGCGCCGCCAGCGGAATCGACTCGCAATATGGCGTCGACCAACAAAGCCGGCGGCTGGTGGGCGGTGAGTTCGGACGGGATGAGAGGAATCGTCATGTAAAATCAAAAAGAAGCTTGAGAATGGACAAGTTTTCCATTTTTAAACGCAGTCACCCAGGCGATACTGAAGCCCGCCGGATCGTTTGCAAAGAGCAATTCAAACATCACATCATCATCGATCCAGCCTCCGGACTTCTTCATGGAAATGGAGAACTTTGATTGCCCGAAGCAGTTGGGCTTACTGTAGTCTTCAAAAAGCCGAGTAACTGCCGGAAACATCTGCAACCAGTACCCAGCCCAGTTTTTCTTGATATCGATATAAACTCTACGCGTGAGCAGATATTTGATGATTCCAGACTCATAAACCAACTCCATATTCCCATAGGGAGGACAGGGGACAGATTTATGAATCTTCCTCATTTCAATGTTCATGCACTCGGTGAAAAATCGCTGCGTCGCTGATCAGCGAGGCGCTCCATGGCGGCGTTCCCCGGCTTGGCGTACTGCACGAATGGGCGGATGGCGATGGAACCGCGGCTGTCGAACCGGCCGGTGATCTCCAGGTAGTTCGGCGACAACAGCGAAACCAGATCGCCGGTGATGACCCGGCAGACGTCCTCGTGGAAATCGCCATGCTGGCGGAAGCTGGTGAGGTATTCCTTGAGCGATTTCGATTCCACCAGCAGCCGGTCGGGGATGTAGGCGATGACCAGCCGGGCCCAGTCGGGCTGGCCGGTGATCGGGCACAGGCTGGTGAAGCGCTCGCAGTCGAGGGCCACCCACAGCGTCTGCCCGGGAAAATCGCGGCTGGCGGCGAGGGGGACGGCTTCGAGCAGGCCCGGGGTGTAGGTGAAAGGCTGGTCGCGCCGCCGGCCGAGGGTGGCGACGGGGAGTTCCTGGGCTGAGCGGAGACTCTGCCCAACCGGCGATGTCGCCGGCTTTTTCCCCGATTTGGCGGGACGGCCCATCACGGCTCCTTGCGGGCGAGGATGCGGAACACCAGGCCGGGCGTGGCCCCGTTGCGGCGGTCCTCCTCGACCCATTCGTTGGCATCGAACTCGGGGAAGAACACATCGCCGGGATGATCGCCGGGGATGTCGGTCAGATACAACCGGGTCGTGACCGGCAGCAGGGCGCTGTAGAGCTCAGCGCCGCCGCACACGAACGGCGGCTGCTCGCCGAGCAGCCGGGCCAGGGCGACTCCGTCGGCTGGGGTGTGCGCGACCCGGACGCCCTCGGCGGAGAAACTCGGATCGCGGGTGACCACCACGAATGGGCGCCCGGGCAGCGGCCGGTTGCCCAAGGCGGCGAACGAACGCCGGCCCATGACGATGCTGTGGCCCATGGTCTTCTGCTTGAAATAGCGGGAATCCTCAGGGAAACGCCAGGGTAATTCGAGCCCGCGCCCGATCACCCGGTTGGCCGCCAGGGCGGCGATGGACCACAGCGGCTGATTCAGCGGCATCGGAACCTCCAAGCCGCCAACACGCCAAGACCCCTTCGATGGTTGCCTGCCTGTTGGGCGGGTAGCGACTTATCACCGCGTGGCGACTTGGCGACTTGGCGGTGCATTGCCTGGCCTTTCATACCGCCACCGCCGCCCGGATCGCCGGATGCGGGTCGTAACCTTCGACCACGATCTGCTCGGGACGGATGCCGTCGATGCCGGTGATGGCCGGATCGAGGCGCAGCCGAGGCAGCGGCCGCGGTTCGCGGGTCAGTTGCAGGCGGGCTTGGTCGAGGTGGTTCTGGTACAGGTGGGCATCGCCCAGGGTGTGGATGAATTCGCCGACGCGCAGCCCGGTGGCCTGGGCCACCAGGTGGGTGAGCAAGGCATAGCTCGCGATGTTGAACGGCACGCCGAGGAACACGTCGCCAGAACGCTGGTAGAGCTGGCAGCTCAGTGCGCCATCTTGGACATAGAACTGGAACATGGTGTGGCACGGAGGCAGGGCGACCTGGTCGGCCTCGAGCGGATTCCAGCCGCTGACGATCAACCGCCGGCTGGTCGGATTCCGGCGGATCTCGGCGATGACCCAGGCGATCTGGTCCTTGCCATCGGCGGCGAAACCGCCATCCGGCAGCCGGCTGGCGCCGAAGTTCCGCCATTGATGGCCATAGACCGGGCCGAGCGCGCCAGCCGGTCGGCCGAACCGGGCGCATTGCTCCGCCGAGGCCCATTCATCCCAGATGGTCACTCCGCGTTCGTTCAGCCACTGGTTGTCGGTGCGTCCGGCGAGGAACCAGAGCAGCTCGACCACGATGCTTTTCAAGTGGACTTTTTTCGTCGTCACCAGCGGAAATCCGGCGCTCAAATCGAAGCGCATCTGGTGCCCGAAGACACCGATCGTCCCGGTCCCGGTGCGATCCGCCCGCGGCTTGCCCTCGCCCAGGATGCGGCGCAGCAGCTCAAGATATTCGCGCATGGCGGCATCATCGGCCAGGAGCGGCGAGCGCCAGCGTTGGAAGCGGCGAGCGCCAACGCTAGGCGCTCCCGCGGCCAACCAACGGATCGAACCTGGGAGCGGCGAGCCCCTGCTCGCCTGGCGATGGACCTGGATGGGACTTCCCGGAAGCGCCGTGCGCGAGCTCGGCTTCGGAGTTTCGCAAGGTTTTTCCCCAGGCGCGCTGGGGCTCGGTCTTCCCCAGGCGCGCTGGGGCTCGCCGCTCCCGGGACTCAGGCTTCGAGGTTGGCGTGGCGGCGGAGGGCGGTGGCGGGATCCTGGCCGACTTCGGCGAAGCGGCGCAGCACCAGGGATTCGAGCAGGATGAAGGCTGCCTGTTCGAACAAGCTGCCGATGGTCTGTCGGCTGATGACCGATGAACTGGCTCCGGAGCCGGGCAGCACCCCGCGTTTGTGCGGCGCGGGCAGCTCGACCACCGCTGCGGCCAGCTGGCCGAGGGGCGATATCCGGCTGCCGACGATCGCGACCACGCTGGCCCCGAGTTTCACCGCTTCCATCGCCGCGCCCAAGGTCGTGGCGGTGGATCCCGAACCCGACACCGCCACCAGCACGTCGCCTTCGCCGATCGGCGGGGTGGAGGCCTCGCCGACATAATAAGCGGTTTTCCCCAGGTGGTTCAGGCGCATGACGAAGCCGCGCAGCACGAAGCCGCTGCGCCCGGTGGCGAAGGCGAAGACCCGCGGCGCGGCGACGATCCGCGCCCAGGCGGCATCGACCTCGGATGGCCGCACCTGGCCGAGCAGGTGGCCGATCTCGGCCAGGATCGCGACCGCCTCGGCTGGGGAGCTGGCATCATCCATCGCGGCATTCCATGGCCTCTGCGGTGCCCAGGCAACAGTCCGCGGTCTTCCGACCGCGCTGGCGCGCGCTTCATCGCGCTGGCTCGCGGTTATTGCCGAGCTGGCGCTCGGCGCTCCCAGGGCTTGGCACTCGCGCTTTCTCGCGCTGGCGCGCGGTTATTGCCGAGCTGGCGCTTGGCGCTCCCAGGGAAATTCTGCTGCGCCCCTGCCCATCCCCGGCCCCTGGCTCCGATCATCCAGGCAGCACCATCGCCGACATGTCCGACGTCCTGCAGATGACCCCGCCGCCAGGCGAACGGCTGCTCCGCTTCGTCGGCGACCGGATCCGGTTCACCCTCAGCGCACCGGCCGGCAGCGACGCCTGGACCGCCTTCCTGCGCACCAACCTTGGCCGGGCCGAGGTGATCCGCGATGAGACTGTGGCGGCCCACGGCGGGGCTGGGGTATGGGCCGGAGCGTCATGGCGCGATGTGCCGATGCGCCGGGTGGCCGGTGGCTGGGAGCTCGAATTGGCCCTGGCCGAGGTCGGCTGGTTCCTCGCCAAACCGTATGCGATGGCGCCGGACGGCCGCCAGCGCTGGCCCGATGGCGACGATGTCGGGTTGGCGGTGCATCCCGCCGAGACCCGTTCGGCGAATACCATTTACTGCGCTTTTCCGCGGATGTTCGGGATCGCCAAGACCGCTCCGGCGACCAGGATCCCGTTGCTCGACGATCAGGCCAAGGTCTTCGACCAGCATGGCTGGACCCTGATCCCGCCCTCGGGGACGCTGCGCGACCTGACCCGTGAACTGCCCCACATCATGGGCACCCTCGGCTGCCGGATCCTGCACCTGCTGCCGGTGACGCCGACGCCGACCACCTCGGCCCGGTTCGGCCGGTTCGGTTCGCCCTATGCCAGCCAGAGCCTGACCACCATCGATCCGGCCCTGGTCGAGTTCGACAAGATCACCACCGCGGTCGACCAGTTCCGCGAGCTGACCACCGCCGTCCACCGCCGCGGCGGACAGGTGCTGCTCGACATCATCTTCAACCACACCGGCTGGGGCTCGGCGCTGCTCAACCAGCGCCCGGAATGGTTCCGCCGCAATCCCGATGGAACCTTCCATTCCCCAGGAGCCTGGGGCAACACCTGGGAGGACCTGGTCGAGCTCGACCACGAGCGCGGCGGCTCGGCGCTGTGGGAAATGCTCGCTGAAAGCCTGCTCGAATGGTGCCGGCGCGGGGTCGACGGCTTCCGCTGCGACGCCGGCTACATGGTGCCGGTGCCGGCCTGGCAGTTCATCACCGCCCGGGTCCGCCAGCATTTCCCGGACACGATCTTCCTCCTCGAAGGGCTGGGCGGAGCCTGGTCGGCGACCGAGACCCTGCTCACCACCGGCGGCATGCAGTGGGCCTATTCCGAGCTGTTCCAGAACCACGCGCCGCGCGCGGTCAGCGGCTATCTTGACCACGCGCTCGGCCAGGGGACGCGGCTGGGAACCCTGGTCCATTACAGCGAAACCCACGATAATGACCGGTTGGCCAAACGCGGGCGGGGCTGGGCCTGGCTGCGCTGCGCGCTGTGCGCCCTGGCTGGCCGCAACGGCGCCTTCGGCTTCACCGCCGGGGTCGAATGGCTGGCGGCTGAAAAGCTTGAAGTCCATCAGGCCCGCGGCCTGAACTGGGGAGCGGCGCCGAACCTGGTCGAGGACCTCGCCCGGCTGATCCGCCTGGTCAGCGACCATCCGTGCTTTCTTGATGGCGCTTCGATCCGCCGGCTGAGCGGCGACGACGCCCAGGTGGTGGCGCTGGAACGGCTTTCCGCCGAAGGCACCGACCGCTGCCTGGTGCTGGTCAACCTCGATCCGGTCCAGGCGGGATCCTTCCCGGTGCTGGCGGCCCAGTGGCGTGAACTCGGGGCCCCGGGCCATGATCTGCTCGGCGATGTGGTCTCGACCCGGGCCGAGGGCGATCAGGTCAGGGTGGAACTCGCCCCGGGCGCGGCCCACTGTTTGACCACCACCGAGGTACCCGCCGGGTTGTCCGGCGACGGCTACCGCCGGGCCCGGGCCCAGCTCGCCTTCGCCACCCAGGCGCTGTGCACGGTGCTGCCCGCAGAGGCGATCGGCGACCGCGGCGGCTGGCAGCGGCTGGCGGCGTGGATGGCGGAAAGCCCAGCGCGATTCCTCGCCGCCCTGGCCCGGGTCGATCCGACCGAAGCCGCAGTCGATGCCTGTGACGCCTTGGCCAAGGCCACCGCGCGCAGCGGTCCGCCGCTGGTGATCCCGGTCGACCGCTACGACCGCAACCGGGTGGTCTGCGTGCCTCCTGGCCATTGGCTGCTGGTACTCGATGACGCGCCGTTCGATGCCAGGATCCACCGCCAGGGCGATGGCAACGTCCACCGCCGCTCGACCCCGTGGGATCGCGGCCATTGCCTGGCCTTGCCGCCCGGCGAGCCCGGCGACCTGGTGATCTCGTGGCGCCGGCGCGGCACCGATGCCGAGCTGTTGGCCGAGACCCTGCTCAGCATCCGCCTGTTGCCGGCTGCGGCCACGGCCGGCGCCCTGACCAGCAGCGACGGCTTGGCGCTGCTCACCAACGGCCGCGGTGGCATGGCCCGGCTCCACGCCGACCTCGGCCGCATCGCCAGCAAGTACGACTGCCTGCTCGGCGCCAACCTGCATCCCAGCGTGCCCTGCGACCGCCACATCTTCGCCAAGCGGCTGCGCGCCTGGGTGGTGGCCGACGGCTTCATCACCCCCCTCGACGGCCCGCGCCTGGCCGAGTTCAGCGCCGGACCGCCCGCCAGCTGGGCCTTCGTCGCCCATGCCGGCGACGGCCGGACGGTGGAGATCCATCTCGGCGTCGATCTGGTCCCGGGCGAAAACACCGTGGTCATGCGCTTCCACCGCCCGGCCGGATCGCCGCGCTGGGGCGCCGATCTGCCGGCCGACCGGCGGGTCCATGTGGTGGTCCGGCTCGATCTCGAAGACCGCAGTTTCCATCAGGAAACCCGGCGCGACGACGCCCTCGACCGGCATTGGCGGGCCAGCCTGCGGCCGTTGCCCGGCGGCGCCGGTTTCCGTTTCGCACCGGCCCCCGACCGCGCCATCGAAGCCCAGTGCGACCACGGCACCTGGCATGACGAGCCGGAATGGAGCCTCGGCATCCAGCATCCGATCGAAGCGGAGCGCGGCATGAACGGCCAGGGCGACGCGTTCAGTCCGGGCTGGTTCGGGCTGCCCCTGGCGCCAGGAGCCATTGCGACCGTGCAATTGGCGGCCGAATCAGCGGCCGAGCCGCTGCGCCGCGGCGATCCCGCCTCGCCGGATCCGCTGGCCGACATCACCCACTTGCGGTCCAAGCGGCTGGTCGAGCACCTCGCTCAGGCCGGGCTGTCCGATCCCCGCGACGCCGGCGATTCCAGCCAGGCGCCGCCATCGCCCCTCGCCATCCGCCTTGCCGCGGCCCTCGACGCCTTCCTGGTCCGCCGCGGCGCCGGCACCACGGTCATCGCCGGCTATCCGTGGTTCCTCGACTGGGGCCGCGACACCTTCATCGCCGGACGGGGCCTGCTCGCCGCCGGCCGCACCGACGAGGTCCAGCAGATCCTCCAGACCTTCGCCCGGTTTGTCGACCGCGGCACGTTGCCCAACATCCTCGCCGGCGAAGAGGCCGCCAACCGCGACACCAGCGACGCCCCGCTGTGGTTCGCGCTGCTCGCCGAAGAACTGGCGGCGATCCGCCCTGGGCTCTGGAACGAGCCGTTGCCGGCAACCCAGCGCCAGTCCGTCGGCACCCTGGCCGAAGCGGTGGCCGCCATCGCCGCCGGCTATCTGGCCGGCACGCCCAACGGCATCCGGGTCGATCCCGCCTCAGCGCTGGTGTTCAGCCCGGCCCACTTCACCTGGATGGATACCAACCACCCGGCGGCCACACCCCGCACCGGCTATCCGATCGAGATCCAGGCGCTGTGGATCCGGCTGATGCGGCGCTGCGCTGTCCTGGCGGCGCCTTGTCCGGACAGGCGGGGCTGGACCGGCCTGGCCGACCTCGCCACCGCCAGCCTGGAGCGCTATTGGTTGGAGGACCGCGGCTGGTTCGGCGACCAGTTGGCCGCCCAGGCGCAGCCAAGCGCATCGTCGTCAGCGGCCGCGGCCGAGACTGCCCGGCTCGACGACGCCCTGCGCCCCAACCAGCTGCTGCTGGTGACCCTCGGCCTGGTCCACGGCCCGCGAGCACGCCGGATGGTGGACGCCTGCCGCCGCTGGCTGCTGGTTCCCGGCGCGCTGCGCTCGCTGGCTCCGCTGTCGGTGGACCTGCCGCTGGCGGTGATCCACAACGGAAAATTGCTCAACGATCCGCTGCGGCCGTATTTCGGTCGATATGAGGGCGACGAAGACACCCGGCGCAAGCCGGCCTATCACAACGGCACCGGCTGGGTCTGGCTGCTGCCGCTGTTCTGCGAGGCCTATGCCCTGGCCTGGGACCGCCATCCCGACGCGGTGGCCGCGGCCCGGGCCTGGTTGGCGTCCTGCGCCCCGCTGCTCGGCGGCGGCTGCATCGGCCAACTGCCGGAACTGGTCGACGGCGACGCCCCGCACCGCGAACGCGGCTGCGACGCCCAGGCATGGAGCATCGCCGAGGCCCTGCGGGTCGAGAAACTGCTCAGCTGATCGGCCCCTGGGAGCGCAGGCTTCAGCCTGCCGCAGCACCAGCGACAACTGAGCAGGCGACGCCCAGGCATACCGGGGATCGCCGTGGGGACGGGCAACTCCGGTTCACCGTGTTGGCCAAGCCGTTAGGGTGCCGCCATGCCGCTGGGCCTCAACGTTGACGGCAACCGCCTGCGCGACCTCTGCCGACGCTACCGCGTTGCCAAGCTGGAGCTGTTCGGCTCCCGTGCCAAGGGAACTGCGCGGGCAGACAGTGATGTCGATCTGCTGGTGACCTTTGAAACGGGCCAGACGCCAGGGTTGGAGTTCTTCGGTTTAGCTATGGACCTGGAAGCGCTGTTCGAGCACCCGGTCGACCTCTTCACCAGGTCATCCGTTGAGCGCTCACCAAACCCCATCAAGCGGCAAAGCATCCTGGCGTCGACGGAACCGTTGTATGACCGTGCTGCCTGATCCTGCCGACGCAGGTCGCCTGACCGACATCGTCATCTATGGGGAACGGGCCATCAGGCATCTCGGCGATATGGAACAGCAGGCATTCGAGGCGGATGAGAAGACCTACGACAGCACGGTGCGGTGCTTGGCCGTGGTTGGGGAGGCGGCATACAAGTTGAGCAAGCCATTTCAGCAAGCACATCCGGGCATTCCTTGGATCCTGGTCGCAGCGATGCGCCACCGCCTGGTGCATGATTACGGCAGCGTGGATGTCACCACGATCTATCGCGTGCTGAAGAGCCACTTGCCCAAGCTGATTGCGGATGTCCAAGCGATCATCGCTCTTCCCCGAGCGTAAGACCCGCTCTGTCGCTCCACGGAACCATGCACCTGTTTGTCGATGTGACTCGTTGCCGGTCCCGAGCCGATAGCCACACAGAGAGGGAGGAACATCATGAAGGCACCAAAAGGTAGCGTATCAAACCCAAAGCGTGTGCATGAATCTTCGCATGCAGAATCCCGAGGACTCTAAGTCATGGTCTTTACTATGCAGGATTTCGTTTCCATTCCCTTGGACGACTATCTGTTTCAAAATAAGTATCCTGTTGGTTTCACTAACCGCATTCTCATGCTTAAAATGCCGGTCACTCAGCGCCAATGGCGTGAGGTCATGCATGAAATGCCCTGGGATAGGGTTTATGATTTTAATAATGGGATAGGCGATGATCTTCCCATTACTTTGATTAGTCGCCATTTGGTCATGGATTTTTGCCGTAAAGTATCGATGCAACTCGGAAAATCTATCCGATTGCCGACAGAGGCGGAATGGGAGTTTGGCTGTCGCGGTGGAACTTCGACTCATAATTATTGGGGAAGTGATCCAGCCGAATACTATGATGATCGAGAGAGGCTTTTGAACGAAGCTTGTTTTCCGTATGCAATTTTTAAACATCATCCTGATGTTCGGAAGGTTGATGGAGAAATTCAGTTGGTTCCAGTTGGCGGGCGCATTCCAAATGCCTATGGGCTTTATGATATGCTGGGCCTTGTTAACGAATGGGTTTTTGATACTATTGACACCAAACAATCTGACTTTGTTCCAGATCGAAAAGGCCTTTCAGTAAAGAAACGATCCATTAATCACTGTTCTGTGGATCAGGACTATTGCTATGTTCGAGGCGCGGGAATCTCGTCGCCGCGGAGTTATTTACGCTATGATCATGGACGAATGATGACCATCGATGCTGGGAATCACGATATTGGCTTTCGTGTGGTATTGGAATTATGACATGAAACGATAAGCCGTCCCAATGCCTGTATTCGATCCTGCCGGGCGGATGGTAAAGCTGCGTCGGGTGTGGGTGTCGACACCTGATTCGGGCAATCGATCCAGCTCAGCCTGCGGAAAGGATATGACCCGCATAGACCTGACAGCGATCTCGGAGTCATTGGGATCCGTGCGAATTCGCATGTGATGCGGAATTGACACTGCATCGTGCAGGATCCGCGTGATTGGCTTAGCCCAATCCCAGCCAGTCCAGAGGCGCTGTGGTGATGGTGACTGGTGGTGATCGCCTGGGTATTTCCGGTTGCTCGCGGGTTTCGGCGTGGCTTGGCATTCACTGCGCTCACCATTGGCGGTCACGGACACCGGTCAGGTCGAGCACCTTCGCTTTGCCAGAGAAGCCGGTTGCCATCCTCCACCTGAAAGCAGTCACCTCATGTCCTGTTCATTCCGTTCCACCATCACCATGTTGATCGGCGCAACGTTGGCGTCCGTTCCTGCCGCTGAACTGACCTATCTCGATCTCCGGGTCGGCGGAGGAGTCCTCAGCAACCAGCAGTACGGTGCAAAGGAAACGACCTTCACGGGTAATTTATCGAGCAATAACACACAGACCGTTCATGGCGAAGATCCGAAAAAGGCGGATTCAAACTATCGTGGCCAGATCGAGATCGTGGGCGGGTCGCTCGGTCGGTTCGGCGGTCCAATCGTCGGCATCGACGTGGCGGTTCACCGGGAAACATTCAAGAATGCGGGCGGCAATCTCACGATCACGACGCCGGTCGTCGATCTGCTCATCGGCTACGGCTATGCTGTTCTTCCGAGCTGGCATTTCGAGCTGGCGCCCTTTGCAGGCGTCGGCAGATCCTATTACCATCATGATGGGTCACATGAAAACAAAGGGTATCCTTATGTTGAATACGGTGGCCGGATCGCTACCTATTTTACCGTGGCCGAATGTTTGCAGTTTGGCATCGAAGTTCCGTACCTGGTTGGACGGATGCATGCGAATTACAGCCATGACGATGGAACCAATGTCTACTCGGTCAGCGACAAGAGTCGCAATGAAGGCTTCGGAATTCTCGGCAGCATCGGTATGCGGTTCTGATTGGGATCACTGAGCGATCGAGTTGTTCCGTCGGCCGCCGCTGGATCAGGTTCCAGTGGCGGAGTTCGACGATCCATGGACCTGGATGGCAGGTCCCAGGTCCATCTGGCGCTGGCGTTCCGGACCAGCCAGCAGGCTGAAGCCTGCGCTCCCGGGGCCTTCACCGGGTCGGCGGCGGGGTCGTGGTCCGGTTGAGGGTCGCGTGCATGCCGCTGCGGCTCGCCTTCCAGATGTCGCTGGACACGATGCGTTGCCGGCGGCCCGACGAGGCGGTGCCTTCGCGGGGCAGGCGGATGCGGAACTCGCTGCCTTGTTCGCTGGTGCGCTCCAGCCAGGCCCGGCCGCCCTGCATCTCGGCCAGGGCCCGGGTGATGTACAGGCCCAGGCCGCTGCCGCCGGATTGGCGGGTGGTGTGGTGGGCGGCCTGCCAGAACGCGTCGAAGATGAACTCGCGGGCCGCCGCGGGCACGCCGTGGCCAGTGTCGGTGACCGCGAAATCGGCGGCGTCCGAGGTGTACAGCAGCTGGATGCAGATCTGCCCCTGATCGGTGAACTTCACCGCGTTCGACAGCAGGTTGTCGAGCATCTGGGCGAGGCGCTGGCGGTCGGCCGAGATCTTCCCGCCGATGCCGATGTCGGGCAGGTGGATCAGGGTCAGGCCCTTGGCCTTGGCCCGCGGCTGCCAGCGGGTCATGGCCGCCTGGGCGATCTCATCCGGGTCGATCTGGGTCGAGCGCAGTTCCAAGGTCCGGGCTTCGATCTTCGACAGATCCACCACGTCGTTGATGATCGCGAGCAGGGACTGCGACGACTCGTGGATCAGGCGCAGATAGCGCTGGGCCGATTTCGCTTCGGCGGCGCTCTCGGCGGAGCGCCCGGCCGACGCGCCGCCGATCTCCAGATTGAGCAGCTCGCAGAATCCGATGATGCCGGTCAGCGGCGTGCGCAGCTCGTGGCTGGTGATCGCGAGGAACGCGCTCTTGGCCCGGTTGGCGGTCTCGGCTTCGTTCTTGGCCGCCATCACCGCTTGCAGGTGGAGCAGACGGCGGCTCTCGTCCCGGGCCACCACCAGCAGGACCTGCTCGTTCGACAGCCGGTACGGGCGGATGGTCGCTTCCACCGGGATTTCGCCGCCGTCCTGACGCAGGTGGAACGCGTGATAGCGCAGGGCGCCGCCATCCCGGGCGACCTGGTCGAGGCGGTGGCGGACCTCGTCGGCGGTGGGCTGCCGGGGCTCTTCGTAGCTCTGCGAGCACCAGCGCTCCAGGTCGCGCAGATGGACTCCGGTGAGGGCGTGGGCGGCATAGGCCCGCTCGCGCTCGCAGGGCTGGTTGGCATAGCGGATGTAGCCGCGCAGGTCGACCACCAGGAAGGCTTCATGGCTGAACGCGAGCAGACCGGCGTTCTCGGCCAGCTGGGCCTGCAACCGGTTCGACAGGGTCTGGTCGCTGATCAGCCAGAACCGGCCTTCCGGGTGGCTCTGGCACTCGACTTCAAGGTGGCGCGAGGACACCAGGACCTGGGCCTTGCCGCCAGGAGCCAGGCGGAGCAGGGGCTGGGCGCCATCGCCGAGGGCCTCGACCACCCGATCGACCAGGGCCGGGATCGGCAGCTTGAGTCCGAACAGGCGGCTGGCCGCGGAGTTCGCCCAGGCCAGGCGCTGATCATGGCCGACCACCACCAGGCCAAGTGGCAGGCGTTCGGCGAGGTCGGCAGCAGATCCCAGGAAATCGGTCATGCCTGATGGGATGCTCGCCATCCACCGACCCGCGCAACGGTGATGCCCGCGTCCTCGCCCCTGGTCCCGGCCCAGCGGTCGCTGAGTAGGCATTGGCAGGCCACCGGGATCCTTATAGGTTCATGAATAAAGGGCTGATCCATGGCAGAGCTCCCCCAGAACGACGGCATGCGGCGCTTCCTGCGCAACATCAGCCGACCGTTCCGTCCTGCGACCGAGGTCATCCCGGCCGCCGAGGTGCTCAAGCGCTACCGCGAAGGGGCGACGCCGTCCGGCGGCGTGCCGGTGCTGCCCGATCCGGCCCAAAAGACGCCGTCATCGGGTCAGCCGGTGGTGCCTGGCGCCGGCGGCGTGGTGCCTGGCGCCGGCGGCGCCCATACGCCAACCCCGTCGGCCCGGCCGATCCACCCAGGCCTGGGCAAGGCCGTGCAGGACGCCCAGGCTAAACCGGCCAACCAGCCGTCCGGTGCGAACCCTATTTCGGCCCGACCAACGGCACACGCCAAGTCGGGGGCCAATCCCACCATTGCGCCCGCGCCGGCCGAAGCCGAGACCGAGATGGTCGAGATGCCGCCGCCGTATCCGCCAGAAGTCCAGGCGGTGATCAATGAACTCAAGCGTCGGGGCAGCGACACCAGCCGCTTCCTGGTCTATGCCTGCGACGAGATCGGCATGGACAGCAATGGCCTGATCATGCGCTTCGCCTTCCGTCCTGATCCGCAATCGCCGATCTACCGGCTGCGGGTCACGATGAACAAAGGCCAAGTGCTGATGATGAAGCCGGAGTAGCGGGCTCAGCCAAGGCGTTGGACGCGGCGTTCCCCGGCGGCCGAGCGCCGGCCCGGCCGGGTGCGGGGAGTCATCAATACGACGACAGCGACTGGTCGATCTGGTCGGCCCAGGCGAGGATGCCGCCGGTCAGGTTGCTGACCTTGGTGAAGCCATGCTTGGCCAGGATGTCCTGGGCTTTCTGGCTGCGCCGGCCGGATTTGCACTGGGACACCACCAGCTTGTCCTTCCAGGCGGCGATCTCAGCCAGGCGGGCCGGGAGCTGGCCGAGTGGGATGTTGACGTTGCCCTCGATCTGGCAGATGCCGAGCTCGAACGGTTCGCGCACGTCGAGCAGCAGGTGCGGGGTGCCGGCGTCGCGGATCTTGGCGTACTCGGCCACGGACATCTCGGCCGCAGTCGCAGGCTCAGGCGCTGCGCCCGCCGGGCGGTAGCCGCAGAACTGCTGGTAATCGATCAGCTTGGTGACGGTGGGGTGGTCGCCGCACACCGGGCAGGCCGGATCCCGGCGCAGCTTCAATTCGCGGAAGGTCAGGCCGAGGGCGTCATAGCGCAGGAACCGGCCGGTCAGGGGTGTGCCGATGCCGGTGATCGCCTTGATCGCTTCGGTGGCCTGGATCAGCGCGATGATCCCGGGCAGCACGCCGAGGACGCCGCCCTCGGCGCACGAGGGCACTTCGCCCGGCGGCGGCGGTTCGGGGTACAGGCAGCGATAGCACGGCCCGCGGCGCTTGCCCTGGGCATCGCGGCGGCCATCGAACACCGTGGCCTGGCCTTCGAAGCGGTAGATCGAGCCGTAGATGTTGACCTTGCCGAGCAGCACGCAGGCGTCGCCGACCAGGTAACGGGTGGGGAAATTGTCGGTGCCGTCGATCACCACGTCGTACTTGGCGATGATCTCCAGGGCATTGGCCGAGGTGATGCCTTCTTCGTAGACCTCGACCACGGTGCCTGGATTGAGGTCGTTGACCGCGCGCTTGGCCGACTGGGCCTTCGACCGGCCCACGTCCTGGGTGCGGTGGATGACCTGGCGTTGCAGATTCGACGTGTCGACCACGTCGAAATCCATGATCCCCAGGCGGCCGACGCCGGCCGCCGCCAGGTACAGCGCCAGGGGCGAGCCGAGTCCGCCTGCGCCGATCAGCAGCACCGACGCCTTCAGGAGCTTCTCCTGGCCGGCCTCGCCGAACTCGGGCAGGGTCAGGTGGCGGGCGTAACGCTGGTACTGGTCGGAAGTCAGGGGCATGGCTGGGGTCCGTTGGTCATAATGATCGGATGGATCGCCGGTGGCAGCGCGGTCCGTGCCGAGGCGGAATGCGTCCGGGGCATGGCAGCTTGCGAATCGGTCTGCGAATCACCAGCGACAACCTTGCTCCGGATGGCTCAGCTCGGAGTTGGAGCAATCCGCTACCCGAACACTGCGTCGAGGCTGTCGGCCAGGATCGCGAGCATCTGCTCAATATCCGCATCGGTCGCATTCAACGGTGGGCACAGATACATCGTGTCGCCGAGGGGCCGGAACAACCCGCCGCGGCTGAGGGCTTCGCGCATCACCAGCCAGCCGGTGCGGTCGAGCCGGGGCAGCGCCGAACCATCGGCCCGCCGCAGATCCACGGCGGCCATCATCCCGGCGCCGCGCACGCCGTGCAGATAGTGCCGGGTCCGCGCCAGCTCGACCAAACCAGTGTGCAGGGCCGGACCCCGGCGGGCGACCTGACCGAGGACATCCTCGATCGAATACGCATCGAACACCGCATTGGCCGCGGCGCAGGCCAGGGCATTGCCGCAATGGGTGTTGGAATGCAGGAAGGATTTTCCCTCCGACCACGGCGCGTCGAACAGCGCGACCAGCGCATCAGGCACCACCACCGCCGCCAGCGGCAGCGAACCGCCAGTCAAACCCTTGGAAAACACCGCGAGATCGGGCTGGATGCCGGCCAGTTCGCAGGCCATCATCGTCCCCAGCCGGCCCATGCCCGAAGCGATCTCGTCGGCGATCAGCCAGACGCCATGGGCCGAGCACCACCCGCGCAGCCGGCGGAGCAGATCCGGGCTGGTTAGGCGCATGCCGGCGGCGGCGAGCAGCACCGGTTCGACCACCACCGCGGCCAGGCTCCCGGCCTGGGCATCCAGCTGGCGCTCGATCGCCGGCCATTCCGCGGCGCAGTCCTGCCACCGCGGGTCCGCCGGGCCGCTCCGCCAGGGCAGCGGGCCGAGGCGCAGCGCATCGCTCAGCAGCGGCGAATAGTGCTGTTTATACTGGCCCAGATCGCTCATCGACAGGGCGCCGGCGGTCTCGCCGTGATAGGCCTCGGCCAAGGTCGCGAAGCCGGTGCGCTGGCTCCGCCCGGACTGGAGCTGGCCTTGCAGGGCGAGCTTCAACGCGACCTCAACCCCGGTGGAGCCGTTGTCGGCGAGGAACACCTTGCCGAAATGCCCGGGTAGCCGGCCCGGAGCGCCCAGCCGGCCCCAGGCCGCCACCGGATGGCCATTGGCGGCGCTGAGCAGCCGTTCGCACAGCCGGACCACCGGGGCGTGGGTCAGTTGGGCGGTGATGACGTGCTCGAAGACCTCGGTCTGATGGCGGATGGCGGCGCGGATCAGCGGGTGGCCATGGCCAAGGGATTTGCACCACCACGACGCGATGGCGTCGATCAGCTCGCGGCCGTCGGCGAGGCGGATCCGGCAGCCGGCGGCAGCGACCACCGGCAGCGCCGGCAGATCGGCGTAATCCGGCAGGTGCCCGCAGGGATGCCAGAACACCGCACGGTCGCGTTCGCTCAGGTCCACGGCGATTCCTTCCTTCTCAGGAGCGCAGCCGGGGAACCGCCACGGTCCCGATGTGCCACAGGTTCATCTGCCTGATCGAGGATCACAACTGGGTCAACGCGCCGGCCAGGAACGCCGCCTGCTGGGCCGGCAGACCCTCGCGGAAATGGACATGGTCGCGGAACGGATCGGTGAAGGTGCGGGAAAACCCGTGCAGATCGATCCGCGGCAGCGCCGCGAGCACCTCGTCGGCAGCGGCATTGCAGGCGTCGACATCGGCCTGGTGCCGGGTGAAGCCCAGGCCGGTTTTGGCGTTGTGGATCCGGTCGTCGAGGTGGGTGGTCCGCACCCACACCAGGCGGCTGCCGAGTTCCTTGGCCAGGGCCGCGATCCCGGCCAGGTTGGTCCGGTACTCCGCCAGCGAGACTTGGAGCCCGGCGGCCGTCGTCTTCACATCGTGGAGGCCGGCATTGACCAGCAGGACCTCGGGCCGGAACCCGCCGGCTGCGGCCCTGGCCCGCAGATAGGCCAGCACCGCCCGCGAATCGCCGCCGTTGGCCCCGGCCGCCACATCCAGGTTGGCCCGGGCGAGGTCCTCGCCTGACTTCCGGGCATAGCTGAACCACGGCGCGATCGCCGCCGCCAGGAATGGCCCGTAATCGACCGAGATGCTGTCGCCGATCAGAAAAAGACTGCGCATGGGCGGCAGCTTCGCGGACCCGCACCCCGGAACCAGGGCCATCCAGGCCATGCCATGCCGGTTCAGGCCGGCCGGCGGGCGGCATCAGGCGCAATGCCCGCGCCCCGTCGATACCACCGGGCGAAGTGCGACGGATCGGAAAAATCCAGTCGATGGGCGATGGTCTTCACCGCCAGGTCGGGATCGGCGAGCAGGGCGTCGGCGCGCTGGCGCTGGCGGCGATCGAGCCACTGGGCCGGCGTGCAGCCGAGCCGGGCCCGGAACACCCGGTCGCACTGGGCTCGGGACCACCGGGTGGCGGCGAGCAGTTCCGGCCACGGCGCCGGTGCCAGCCGGCCGTGCCGTTCCAGAACCTCCAGCGCGGCGCTCAGCCGCGGGTCGCCATCGCTGGCAGCCAGCGCCATTCCGTTGGTTTCCCAGACCGCCAGCCAGCCCGCGAAAAAATCCGCCAGCGTCGCGGCCCGGGCGCAGGCACCCGCCAGTCCAGGCGTGGCCAGGGCGGCGACCACTGCCTCGCCGGCCGGGCGCAGCCCGGGCACGCCGGACCCAGCCACCACCAGCGGGCCGGTCGCCGCGAGCAACGGCCGACCGTCGCGCCGCTCAGCGGAAAACCGCACCGACAGCAGGGTGGTGTCAGCGGTGAACCGCTGATCCCGGCGCAATCCAGCCGGGATCAGCACCCACTGGCCGGCTCGGGCGATCACCCGGCCGGCGCCATGGCGCACCGTCACCGCGCCGTGGCGGAGCAGCCAGCAGGCGTGGACCTGATCGCGGAATCCGCTCTGGTTGGCCGACGACGGCAGCGGCTGGTCGTAGGCATTCTGCAATTGCACGGTCACCGGACCCAGGTCCAGGCGCACCGGCAGCGGTCGGACAGGCGGCGCCGCATCCATGCCGCCATGCTCAAACCGTGCCGGTCAATGCAAGGCGGATAATGAGTAAATAGTCTTGATGATCGGAACAAGAATGGAAACGATCCTTACCACCCAATGCGCAAACCAGTCCATGCAGGTGGAAACCAGTCCGGTGATTCTGCGGGCGTCCAGACCAGCATCCCGATCATTGCTGGCGGAGACCGCGCCATGCCCGACCTGCCCCTGATCGCCAACGTCGACCTGCTCATCGTCGGCGGCTCCGCCGGCGGCGTCGCCGCCGCCCTCGCCGCCAAGGCCGCCGGCCGCTCCGTGCTGATCGTCGCGCCGCGGCCCTATCTGGGCGACGACCTTGCGGCGTATCTGCGTTTCTGGTGCGCCGCGCCGCCGACCACCGATCTTGGCCGCGCGATCTTCCCGGACGGCCGCCAGGCGCCGTCGCCGCTGCACATCAAGCTGACCCTCGAACAGGCCTGCATCGCCGCCGGAATCGATCTGCTGTTCAACGCCTTTCCGGCTGGCGTCCTGCGCTCTGACAGTGGCGACCTCGCCGGACTGGTGATCGCCGATCGCAACGGCCGGCGCGCGGTGCGGGCGGCGGCGGTGATTGATGCCACCCATCGCGCCGTGGCCGCCCGCCAGGCCGGCGCTGCTTTTGCACCGTGGCCGGGAACCCCGGTGGAGTTCCGCCGGGTGGTGGTCGGCGCCCCCGCCCTCGATCTGCCCGGGGTCCGCCGGGAAGATCTCGGGACGCTGCAGGTTCCCTTGGAAAAAGGCCCGCAGGCGATGGCGGTGGTGGCCTATCACCGGGCCGAGTCGGTGGCCGACGGGTCGGTGGCGGAATTGCAAGCGGCGGACATCCGCCTGCGCCGGTCGATCTGGCATCACCAGCAGCTGGTCGCCAGCGAAGCCAGCTGGTTCCTGCCACCGGATCCCCTCGCCGGAGCGGTGCCCGATCACGACGGCCTGCCCGCGGCGGCGGATCTGCTCAGCGCGCTAGAGGCCGTTCCAGGGCGCCTGTGGGTCCTTGGCGGCTGCGCCCGGTTGTCGCGCCGCGCCGCTGCCAAACTGGTCGATCCGGCGGTGCTGCTGGCGGTGGGCGAAGATCTCGGCCGGCGGGTCGCCGGCCTGGTGCGACCAGCGGCCATCCCGATCCGGGCCGAGCTGCCGGGGTCGTGGCGGCCGGCGCCTGGCCAGCACCTGCGCAGTGCCGCCACCGGCGCCCGGCCCGGCGAGACCGCCACCACCTGGATCGCCTGCCCGGATGAGAGCCTGCCGGATGTCGCCGCGGTCGATGTGCTGGTCTGCGGCGGCGGAACCGGCGGCGCTCCGGCCGCCACCGGCGCGGCGCGTTCCGGCGCCAGCACGCTGCTGATCGAGCATCTCCATGCCCTGGGCGGCGTCGGCACCCTGGGCCAGATCACCCGTTATTGGTACGGCAATCGGGTGGGCTACACCCGGCAGCTCGACGAGCGCACCGTGGCCATGGGTCCCGATCCCCGCTATGCCCAGCAAGGCAAGCAATTCGACTGGTTCCAGAGCGAGTGGAAGCAGCAGGCCCACCTGCTTCAGGTCAGCGATGCCGGCGGCGAGGTGTGGTTCGGCGCCAGCGCCGTGGCGGTGCTGATCGAATCCGCGGGAACCACGCCGCGGATCGCCGGCGCGCTGGTCTGCCACGAATACGGCTGCGGCGTGGTCACTGCCAGCGCCGTGGTTGATGCCAGCGGCAACGC
Source organism: Planctomycetota bacterium (assembly GCA_014193115.1). Taxonomy (GTDB): domain Bacteria; phylum Planctomycetota; class UBA11346; order UBA11346; family UBA11346; genus BJHQ01. The sequence goes on from BJHQ01000001.1 coordinate 339,421, forward strand.
CGATCTCGCCGCCGCTGCCGGCGCGCCCACCGTCACCACCGGCGCCGAGCATGTCGCGGTCCAAGGCACCGGCCTGCCGCCGATCCGGCCCGGCATCGACTACACCAACAGCGACCACACCTTCGTCGATGACACCGACGCCACCGACGTGACCCGGGCCTTCGTCACCGCCAAGCGCAAATTCGCCACCGCCTGGGATCTCGGCCAGCTGATCGACAGCCGGCAGCGCCGCCAGATCGTCGGCGAGTACGCCCTGACCCCGCTCGACATCCTGTGCGATCGGACCTTTCCCGACGCGATCTGCCGGGCCACGTCCAACTTCGACACCCACGGGTTCACCATCCATCCGGTGTTCGCCGTGGTGCCGCCGACCAAGGCGGCGCTGTGGGCCTGGGTGCCGTACCGCTGCCTGCTGCCCCGGGGCCTTGATGGCCTGCTGGTCACCGGCCTGGGGATGAGCGCCCATCGCGACGCCCTGCCGGTGGTGCGGATGCAGCCCGACGTGCAGAACACCGGCTTCGCCGCCGGCGTCGCCGCCGCCCTGGCGGTGGGCGCGGGCCGCATCGTCCGCGAGGTTGATCTGGACGAGGTCCAACGCCGCCTGGTCGCGGTCGGCAGCCTGCCGGCCGAGGTCATCGGCATGTCCGACAGCTTTCCGCTGAGCAGCGCCGCGATCGCCGCGGCGGTCGGCGATCTGAAAAACCACCTGTCGGTCGCCACCTGTTTCGCGTATCCGGCGGCGGCCCACGCCGGACTGATCGACGCCCTGGCGGATCCGTCGCGCCAGGAGGCCGCCGCGCTGATCCTCGGGCTGCAAGGCGACTCCGCCGCCGCGCCGGTCCTGCGCCAACTGATAGACGCCAGCCCGTGGGATGAGGGTTGGAACTTCACCGGCATGCACCAGTTCGGGCGCAGCCAGAGCCGGCTCGACGCCCTGCTCGTCGCCCTCGGGCTGTGCGGCGACACCAGCGATCTGCCGCGGTTGGCCGAACGGGCAGGCCAGCTTCCGGCCGATACGGCCTTCTCGCATCTGCGCGCAGTGGCCGCGGCCGGCACCGCCTTGCACCAGCGCCATCCCAGCGCGATCGCAGGACACCTCCTCGATCAGCTGCTTGCTCTGCCCGGGCTGTCCGGGCATGCACGCAACCGCATCGCCGATCTCCAGGCCGAGCAGTCCGCCGACATCAACGACAATCTGGAACGCAACCGCACGCTGAAGGAACTGCACCTGGCGGTCGCGCTGGTGCGCTGCGGCGATCCTTCTGGCCGGGGCCGTGCGGTCCTGGAGGGCTACGCACGCGACCTGCGCGGCCACTACGCCCGCCACGCCCGGGCGGTGCTCGCCGAGGTGCCCGTTGGGGCTCGAGCAAGAATGCATTGAGCATTTTGCACCTGTGGAGGCGTTGAGCAGCAAGCCGAGTCCCGTAGGGACGCCACGCGATGAGCCCGGGGTTTCAACCCCGGGAATGGTGGCACGTGAGGCCAGTCCCATCGGGACGGCTGAGTCGTATCATGATGTACACCTGCGCATGACGCAGTGCCTGCGGGTTGAAGCCCGCAGAAGATTCAGCCGTCCCTACGGGACTGCTCCAGTCTGGTAAACCCGACCCGGGGCTGAAGCCCCGGGCTGGTATCGCAGCGTCCCTGCGGGACGCTCAACCGCAACGAGGTGCGCAACCTATTTTGCGCGAGCACTCGGATCGGGCGGCCAGCGCCTGATCGGCGGATTGCCCAGGCGCTGGTGCGGCCAGCATGCTGGCGATGATCGATCTGCGTTCGCTGCCGCCGCTGTTGCTGCCTGCGCCACGCCGGATCGAGCTGCACACGGGTGCGGCGCAGCCGGTGCCCCAGGCGGCCCGGGGCGGCATCGCTGCGCTTGCTGCCATCGCCCAGCGCCAGCGCCAGCCCGGCACCTGGCTGCTGCTGACCGGCGCCGACCGCGATCGTCAGGACGAGTCGTATCGCCTGCGCATTGCTCCCGGCTGCACTGCCGCTGATGACCAGTCGGATCGGGTGCCGGTGCTGCTCAGCGCCAGCTCCGCCGCTGGTGAACGCCACGGCCTGGCGACCCTGGCCCAGCTCATCGACCAATATGGCGAGGCCATTCCGCCGCTGTTCATCAGCGATGCGCCGGCCTTCGCGGTGCGCGGGGTCATGCTCGATGTCAGCCGCGACCGCCTCCCGACCATGCCCGAGCTGCGCCGGCTGATCCCGGCGCTGGCCGCGCTCAAGGTCAATCACCTGCAATTCTACACCGAACATGCTGTCGCCTATCGCGGTCATGACGCGGTGTGGCGCCGCGCCGATCCGCTCACCGCCGACGAACTGCGCGAGCTGGCTCAACTCGCTGCGGGTCACGGCATCGCCCTGGCCGCCAACCAGAACTGCTTTGGCCATCTGGAGCGCTGGTTCGCTCAGCCCGCCTACGCCGACCTGGCCGAGATCGCCCCGGGGGCGCCGTGGGATTTCGCCGGCATCGCGACCAAACGTGGCGGTTTCAGCCTGTGCCCGGGGGATCCCCGGTCCCTCGCCCTGGTCGAGGATCTCCTTGGCCAATTGCTGCCGAATCTGCCATGCGACCTGGTCAACATCGGCTGCGACGAGACCTATGACCTCGGCCAGGGGCGCTCCCGGACGGCGGTCGCGGAGCGTGGTCGGGCCGCAGTCTATCTGGAATTCGTCAGCAAAATCTGCGCGATCGTGCGCCGCCACGGCCGGCGTCCGGCGTTTTGGGCCGACATCGCCCTGGAGCATCCCGAGGCTCTGGCCGAGCTGCCCAGCGACCTGCTGGCGCTGGTGTGGGGCTATGAAGGCGACAGTCCCTTTGACAAATGGCTGGAGAATCTGCGCGGCCGCGCTGCCTGGGTCTGTCCGGGCACCTCGTGCTGGCGGTCGATCACCGGGCGCACCGCCGAACGCCGGGCCAATCAGCTCGCCGCCGCGACCGCCGGTCTGACCCACGGCGCCCAGGGTTTCCTGGTCACCGCCTGGGGCGATCTCGGTCATCGCCAGCAGTGGCCGATCACCTGGCACGGCTTGGTGGAAGGCATCCATCGCGCCTGGTCCGGCACCGCGCCCATCGACCACCGCGCGGTGTCGCTGCACGGCCACGGCGACCGCGAGATGCGCACCGCCCGGTGGCTCGACGATCTTGGCGATACTGATCGCGAGCTGCGTCTGGTCTGCGGTCCCCCAGGACCTGACGGCGCGTCCCGGCCGCTGCGCAACGCCACCGCGCTGTTCACTGACTTCCATCGCCCGCTGGCCGAACCGCGGCTCGGCCACGACCAGGGCTGGCGCGATGCCTGGGAATACCTCCTGCCGCTGCGCCAGGTGCCCACTGGATCGGATCCGCGGCAACCGGCCGAGCTGGAGCACACGTGGCACTGGGCGGCGCTGGCGATCCGCCGCGCGTTGCTGCGCGGAACGCCGCTCGGCAACGACCAGCGCCAACGCCTGCACCATGACCTGATCGAGCTGCGGGAACAACACCGACAGTTATGGTTGGCCCGTTCCCGTCCGGGCGGATTGGAAGATTCCTGTGCCTATTTCGATCCCCTGCTGACCGAGGTCGCTCCATGAAACGCAAACGTCAGCACGCGAAGCAGCCCCAGCGCGGCAAGCCCCAGCGCGGCAAGCCCCAGCGCGGACAGGAAGCTGGACACGGTCGCGGCGGGAAACCAGGGAAGTTTGGGAATCTGGTAAGCCGGCCGCGGCTGCTGCCGGTGATCCGCGGCGGCCTGCCCAGCCGCAGCGTGCCCGGCCCGGAAGTCGGCCAGCACCCACAGGAATCCACCTGGCAACCAGCACGTCTGGCGACGCATGGGAATCCGGAAACCGCGCCTGCATCGGAAGACACCACGCTGCCGGTGGCGGAGGCGGCTGGTTCGGCGGAGAAAACGGCTCGTTCGGCGGAGAAAACCGCTCATTCGGCAACGAAAAACACCACGTCATCGAACCTGCCGCTGGCCAGGCTCTCCCTCGGCGACGCGGTCCGCCAGCGCTACCCGGCCGATCGCGGGCAGTCGGCGGACGGTGACTGGTCCGCAGGGAGTCACGGCCAGACGTCACCGAACCAGACGGCTCGGCCCCGTCCGACTGGCGCGGCTCCCGCGCACTCCGCGACTCCGCCACGCGCTGCGGTGGGGCCGCGTGATGCAGGTGGGCGTGGCGCTGCTCCGCCCAGCGCTCCGCGGCAAAAGCCTCCGGCGGAACGGGCGCCAAAGGCATCCAGCTTTCAGAAGCCCCTGGTCGAACTCACCGGCGACGCGCCGCAGAACACCCACGCCACCCGCTGGGTGATCGGCTGCATGACCGGCACCAGCCTCGACGGGCTCGACGCCGCGGTGGTGGCGATCAAAGGCAACGGCCTGGCGATGCGGGTCGACCTGGTCGATCAGGTGGCGGTGCCGCTGCCTGCGGAACTTTCCAGGGATTTGCGGGCGATGGCCGAGCAGGTGCCGCGCACCACCGGCGACATCGCCTGGACCCTCGCCGCCTTTACCCGGTTCCACCTGGAGTCGCTGCTGCCTCTGGCCAAGCGCCGGGTGATCGACCTGGTCGCGGTCCACGGCCAGACCGTATTCCACGCTCCGCCGCTGTCGTGGCAGGCCTTCGCCCCGGCGCCGCTGGCCCATGGCCTGGGCGTGCCGGTGGTTTGCGACCTGCGCGCCGCCGATCTTGCCGATGGCGGCCAGGGCGCACCGATCACGCCGCTCGCCGACCTGATCCTGTTCGGCCATCCACACGAGCGCCGAGTGGTGGTGAATCTCGGCGGTTTTTGCAACATCACCCGGCTTCCTCCGGGCCGCGAACCGAGCGCGGTGGGCGGCGGGGATGTCTGCGCCTGCAACCAGATCCTCGACGCCGTCGCCCGCCAGGTGCTTGGGCTGCCCTATGATCGGGACGGCCGCCGAGCCTGGGCCGGAGCAACCCGGCGGGCCGCAGTCGACGACCTGGTCGAACGCCTCGACGCCCAATCCAAGCTCGGCCGATCCCTGGGCACCGGCGACGAGCTGACCGCGTGGATCGACGCCCACTCCGACGAGGCCCCTGACGACCTCGCCCGTTCCGCCTGCGCCGCCATCGCCGCGGTGATCGCCACCGCGGCCAAGTCCGGCGGAGCCCCGCAGCGCCTGATCGTGGCCGGCGGCGGCGTGCGCAACAAAGCCCTGATCTTCGAGCTAGCCCACCGCGCCGGCTGCCCTGTGACCCTCAGCGACGACCTCGGCACCCCCGCCACCCTGCGCGAAGCCATGGCGATGGCGGTGCTCGGCGCCCTCTGCCAAGACGGCGTACCGATCACCCTCAGCCAGATCACCGGCGCCGAACGCCCGTCCCGCGCCGGGCTGTGGTGCCTGCCGTGAGGTGTTTCCGGATTTTGGGTGGTTGCGGCCAAACTCCGCGTTGAAACGAGCCGGACTCCCATGACCACCATCCACGACCGTGGCCATCTGCTCACTGAACAGGCCAATCCGCGCACCGCGGCGCTGCATACGCTGTCACCTGCCGAGTTGGTGGCGGTGATCCAGGCCGAGGACCGGGCGATCACCGAGGCGCTGGCGGTGGCCGCTCCAGCCATTGCCGGATTCATCGCGGCGGTGGCGCCGGGCTTCCGCCGTGGCGGGCGGTTGGTCTATGTCGGCGCCGGCACCAGCGGCCGGCTCGGAGTGCTCGATGCCAGCGAGGCGCCGCCGACGTTTTGCGTCGGCCATGACCGGATCATCGGCCTGATCGCCGGCGGCGATGGCGCCCTGCGCCGGTCAAGCGAAGGCGCCGAGGACGATCCCGATGGCGCGCTGCCGGCGCTGCGCGCGCTGGCGCTGACCAGCGACGATGCGGTGCTCGGCATCGCTGCCGGCGGCACCACGCCGTATGCCCGGGGCGCGTTGACCGGCGTGAAACATGCGGGTTCCCCGCCGGTCACCGGTCTGCTCACCTGCGCTCCGGTGGCGGCTCCTCCGGGCTGCGACCATCTGATCGTCGTGCCCACCGGCCCCGAGGTCCTGACCGGCTCGACCCGGATGAAGGCCGGCACCGCCACCAAGCAGGCGTTGAACACGATCAGCACGTCGTTGATGGTGCTGAGCGGCCGGGTCCACGGCAACCTGATGATCGAGGTCAAAGCGACCAATGCGAAATTGCAGGACCGCGCCGTGCGCATCGTCATCGCCTTGACCGGCCTCAACCGGCCAGCCGCGCTGTCCGTGCTGGAGTCCGCCGGCTGGTCGGCCAAGACCGCGGTGGTGATGCACCGGCTCGGCCACGACCGGCCGACCGCCGAGGCCGCCCTGGCGGCGGCCGGCGGCCGGCTCGACGCGCTGCTGTCCTGAAACCCGGAGCGCCGCACTCCGTGCAGCCCGCGTCAGCCGAGCAACTCGGAGCGCCGCACTCCGTGCGGCCCGCGTCATGCTCAGTCAGCATTCGCGAAGCACGGCCAAAGGCGGCGCGGTGACCGCGCTGCGGCAGGCGAGCACACCGACCACGGCGGCGGTGGCTGACATGACCGCGACGATCACGGCCAGGTCGACCCACGGCACGGTCAGGCCGACATCCAGGAAACCGAGCAATCCGGCTCCGGTTCCGATGCCGAGCAGCACTCCGGCGCTGGCGGCGAGCAGGCCGAGGACGGCGAACTCCGCGGCCAGGGCGGTCAGGACCAGACTGCGACCGGCGCCGAGGACCGCGAGCAAAGCGGCGTCGCTGCGCCGGGCCGCGGCGGTGGCCAGGCCCAGTCCGGCGACCACCGCCAGACCGGCGGCCAGGGCGAAGAACGCCAAGGTGCGGATGGCGAGGCCCATGCGCTGGATCAGGTCCACGGCGGTGCGGCCGGTGTCCTCCAGGTCGATCAGGGTGACGTTGGGAAAGCGCGCGGCGCTGGCGTCGCGCAGCCGGATCTTGGTCGCGGCATCGCACCGGCCGATCGAGGCGAGCCAGGTCGCCGGCGCCCCGACCAGGGCGTGGGGTGAGAGCAGAACGAAGAAATTGAGGCGGAATCCCAGCCAATCGACCCGGCGGAGGCTGGTGACGGTGGCGGTCACCTCGCTGCCGGCGACATCGAAACGCAGCCGGTCGCCCAGACCGATGCCGACCTGCTGGGCCCAGCGCTGCTCGACGGAGGCTTCCACCGGTTTGGCCGGGTCCTCGGTCGCGGAGGTGTCCATCCAGGTGCCGGCAACGATGGTGTTGTCGGCGCCGGGCTGGCTGCGCCACGAGAGATTCTGCTCGCGATTGCGGAACGTCCGGCTGCGCTGGGACTCGCGGGTGGTGGCGTCGGCGGCGTCCATGGCCGCGGTCTGGTCGTTGATCGCCCGCAGCCGGGCCGGCACCCGCGGTCCGAACTGGACATCGTCGATGCCCAGGCCGCGCACCATCTCGCGATAGGTGTCGAGCTGATCGCTCTGCACATCCAGCGCGAAATATGCTGGCAGATCACCGCGTCGGGACGGATCGACCTCGGCCAGCCAGCTCGCCCGATAGGTCGCCAGGAACCCCAGCACCACCGCCACCAGGCCGAGGGCGGCGAAAGCCGCAGCCGGGCGGTAGCCGGGCCGCGCCAGGTTGCCGAGTCCGAGGCGCACCGCGATCGGGCCGCGGCGGCCAATTGCCGCCGCCACCGGCAGCAGGATCCGGGCGAGCACCGCCAGAACCGCCGCCGACAGCGCGACCGCCAGGATGTAGCCGCCGCCCACCAGCCACGAGCTGGTCTCGATCCGGGCGACGGCGAACAGCAGGCCCAAGACGACGACCAGCCACAGTCCGGTGGCGACGCGCGAGCGCCCAGAAGCGGATCCTGTGTCGCCGACCGCGCTGGCGCGGAACGCGGCCATCGGCGGTTCGTAACCGGCGGCGATGGCAGCCGGCACCGCCGCGATCACCGCGGCGATCAGGCCGAGTCCACCGCCGGAGAGCATGGCGCCGGGATCAAGGCCATAGCCGAGCTCGAAACCGAGCAGTCCGTGGAGCGCGCCAACGGCGGCATTGGCGGCGGCCGAGCCGAGCACGATGCCGGCCACGGCAGCGATCAGGCCGAGCACCGACGCCTGGATCAGGGCGATGCCGATGATGCCGGCCGGGGTCGCGCCCAGGGTGCGCAGCACCGCGAAGGATTCGCGTTGCTCTGCGAGCAGGGCGCGGATCAGCGCGCCGACCCCGACCGCACCCATGACCAGCGCCGACAGCGCGAGCAGCCGCAGGAAATCCGCGAACCGGCCGATGCTTTCCGCGATCATCCGGCTGGCATCACGGCAGGTGCGCACGACCACGCCCTGATTCGGCGTGCCGGCATCGCCCTGCCGATCGGTTTCCGGGATGCCCAGCGCGTCTTGAAGCCGGGTGGCCGCCGCAGTCAGCTCATCGCCAGGGCCGAGGCGGATCAGCACCTGATGGCGGATGCGCGATCCCAGGCCGCTGAGGCCGGTGGCTTCCAGGTGACGCAGGTCGATCAGCACCCGCGGACCGAGCTGGAAAGGATTGGCCGAGCGACCCGGTTCGGCGGCGACCACCGCGGCGATGCGCAGGTCGAGCTGGCCCAGGCGCAGCCGGTCGCCGACCCGCAGGGCGAGCAGGCGGAGCAGTTCGGCTTCCACCGCGCAGGTCGGTTCGGCGGTGTGGATCGTCGCCGCCGGAACGGTGGCCGCCGCCGTCGAACCGTCTGCCGCCAGGCGCAAGGTGCCTGCCAGGGGCCAGCCTGGAGCCACGGCTTTCACCTCGACCGGGCGGGCGGCGCCTGCGGGTCCGGCAGCCATCGAGACGAATCCCGCCGTGTTCACCTGCGTCGATCCAGGCAGGCTTTTCTCGATGATGGCGGTGGCGAGGGGCTGGAACGAGGCGACCTCCAGATCACCGCCGAACAGGTTGCGGGCTTCGCGTTCGACCAGGGCCTCGGCCCTGGCGTCGAGTCCGCCGACCAGCACCCGCGCGGCCACGCCGACTGCCAGGCACAGCCCGGCGAGCAGCAAGCGGCTCCGCGACCGGCGGAGCAACGCCAGCGCGAGGCGGATCATGCGCCCGACGCCACCACCCGGCCGTCGCGCAGGTTGATGCGGCGGTCGGCCTGGGCGGCCAAGGCCGCGTCGTGGGTCACCAGCACCAGGGTGGTGCGGTCGTCGCGGACGGTGGCGAACAGCAATTCGGCGACGTGGGCGCCATTGACGCTGTCGAGGTTCCCGGTGGGTTCATCGGCGACCACCAGGGCCGGGCGATTGGCCAGGGCCCGGGCCAGGGCGACCCGCTGCTGCTCGCCGCCGGACAACTGCGCCGGCAGGTGATCGGCCCGGGCGGTCAGGCCGACCCGGGCGAGCAGGTCATCGACCCGGAGGTCGGCGGCGTGCCGGGCGATTCCGGACAGCTCCAGCGGCAGGCGGATGTTCTCGCGGGCGCTCAGCGTCGGCAGCAGCCGGTAGCTCTGGAACAGCACGCCGAGCCGGCGGTTGCGCCAGGCGGCGCGGTCGCGCTCGGGCATCGCCGCCAGGTCGCGGCCTTCGACCAGGACTTGACCGTGATCCGGAACGTCGAGCCCGGCGATCAGGCCGAGCAAGGTCGATTTGCCGCTGCCCGACGGCCCGACCACTGCCACTGATTCGCCGATGCCTGCCGTGAACGACACATCGGCGAGCACGGCGAGTATAGCGTCGCCGAGCCGATAGGCGCGGGTGAGCCGGCGGATTTCCAGAGCGGGAACGGCCATGGTTTGAACCGGGGAATCACCTGGCTGCTTGGTCACGGCTTCAATCCGAGGTGCGGCTTGAGGAAGGCCAAGACCAGCTTCGCCACCCGTCGCTGGCCTTCTGCGTTGGGGTGGATGCCATCCGGTTGGTTGAGCGAGCGGTCGGCGGCGACGCCGTCGAGCAGGAACGGCAGCAGCGCGGTCTTGGTCGACGCGGCCACGGCGGGGAAGGCATTGGCGAAGGCCGTGCGGTACTCGTCGCCATAATTCGTGGGCAATTGCATGCCGGCGAGCAGCGGCGTGGCGCCGGCGGCGCGGATGGCGTCGATCATCGCGGTCAGGTTGGCGATGGTCTCGGTCACCGGCAGGCCGCGCAGGCCGTCGTTGCCGCCCAGGGCGACCAGGACGATGTCGGGCTTGGACTTCAGCAGCCAGCCGATGCGGCGCCGGCCACCGGCGGTGGTATCGCCGGAGACCCCGGCGTTGACCACTTTCCACTGCGGTGCCAGCGTTTTCAGCTCGTGCTGGATCAGTGCCGGATAGGCCTGCTGCTCGTCCAGGCCATAGCCGGCGGTGAGGCTGTCGCCGAGGAAGGCCACGGTTTCCGCATGCACAGCGGCGACGGCGAGGACGACCAGGAGCGCGAACCGCATGGGTTCAGCATGGGCCGTCCGCGCCTGGCGTCAGCATCCACCCGGCGTACCCGCACGGCCGATCACCTGGCCGCGGGGAACCGAGGCCCGCTACGAAGTGGAGGCAGCCATCGCGGAACTGCTCACATGACGTCTGAGGAAGTTGACCAATGTGCAACGAACCGGAACCCAGCCCAACGGGGACATCCTTGGAGTGAGCAGCAATTCCAAGGATTTTTCCCAGATAACAGGGTCGGCCAGTGGAACGACTTGCGCCATCCCGGCCCAGCCAACGATCCGGTCATGAGCGACCCATCCGTCATCCCGCCCCTGACCGTCGGCAAGGCCGTGTTCCGCAGCCGCCTGTTGGTGGGCACCGGTAAATACCGAGACTTTTCGACCATGCGGGCGGCGCTGCTCGAATCCGGGGCCGACGTGGTCACGGTCGCGGTGCGCCGGGCGACGACGAAAATGGAGGGCGGCTCCCTGCTCGATGCCCTGCCGCCAGGCATGCAGCTGCTGCCCAACACCGCCGGCTGCTTCACCACCGAAGACGCCCTGCGCACCGCCCGGCTCGGCCGTGAGCTCGGCCTGTCTGATTTGGTGAAGCTGGAGGTCCTGGCCGATCCCAAGACCCTGCTGCCCCACCCGGTGCAGACCCTGAATGCCACCGCGACCCTGGTCCGCGAAGGCTTCACCGTGCTGGTCTACACCAGCGATGATCCGGTGCTGGCGCTGGAGCTCGAATCCGCCGGCGCCGCCGCGGTGATGCCGGCGGGTTCGCCGATCGGCAGCGGCCAGGGCATCCTCAACCGCAACAGCCTCGAAATCATCCTGGAGCGGGCCAAGGTCCCGATCATCATCGACGCCGGTGTCGGCACCGCGTCAGACGTCACCATCGCGATGGAGCTCGGCGCCGCAGGAGTGCTGCTCAACACCGGCATCGCCGGCGCCGGCGACCCGGTGCGCATGGCCCGGGCGATGCGCCACGCCCTGGAGGCCGGCTATTGGGCGAGCGGCGCCGGCCGGATCGAACGCCGGCGCTACGCCAACGCCTCATCGCCGCTCGGCGGCCTGATCGCCAGCGCCGAAGCCGGCGGACGGGGCATCCCCGGGGAGTGAGCCGGATTCCGGGATCGCGGCCGTCTCAGCCGCCGGCTTCTTCAAACCCAGCTGGCGGGACGCCCGCGATCCCTGGATGGTCCCGGTTCAGCCCTGCCACGCCCACAGCCCCAGGACCAGGAAGCTGCTTGGCGGTTCGCTGCGGGCGATGGTCCAGGCCTGGTCGCGGGTCAATGCTTCGACTTCCAGTAATTCCATGGCCTCCAACTGCGGCTCGGCGACGCGGCGGCAGCCTTCGATCAGCACGACGTGCAGGCGCATGCGGAGCAGGCCGGGCATGACTTCGAGGGCCTGGAGCAGGCGCGGTGCGGCGCCGGCGTGGCCGGTCTCTTCAAGCAGTTCCCGGGCCGCGGCGGCGACCGGGTCCTCGCCGGGGTCGATGCCGCCGCCGGGGAACTCGTGGAACCAGCGCTTGTACGGATGGCGATAGATGCGCTCCACCAGCAACCGGCCGTCGGCCAGGACCGGCACCGCCACCACCGCGTCGGAGCGGGCCTCGACCTGATGATAGGTGTACGGCTGGCCGTGGCGGTCGCGGATCTCCTCGGCGACGGTGGCGAAGATCCGGTTCTCGGCGACGACTTGGCGGTTCACCGGCGCACCGACGGGCATGGCCGGATCAGGGCAGCGGCAGGTACGGCGTCGCGTCGAAGCGCTCGTCGAGGTCCTCATAGACCGCGGTGATCTCATCGAGCGGGATGTAGACCCGGTAGCGGTGGGCCTCGCCGCCGAACTTGTCGATGGCGTCGGCGAGCAGGATATCGCGGCGGCCGCCGTCGGCCCACTGGTCCTTGGTGTAGTTCTGCCAGATCTTGCGGCTCATCTCCGGCGACCAGTGCAGGCAGCGGACCTCGCCGACCAGCAGTTCCTTGCGCATCTCGACGAACTTGAGGATGAACCGCTCGCCGCGGCGGACGATCACCGTTGCCACCCGCTGCTGTTCGACCAGCGCCTCGACCACTTTGGACAGCGTCCCGGGATGGTCGGTCCCTGGGACGATGATCTTCCGGTCTGCGCTCATCGTTTGGCAGTGTCCGAGGCATTGCGGTCCACTGCAAGGCGAAGCATCCACCGCGCCCATGGCGGCTCCGGGACGCCTGTCGGCGTCGACCGCGCATGGCCAAGATCCCCATCCAGATCAGAGGATTCCCAGTCCGATGGCCGGCCAGGAACCCGGCAGCATCCCCGGCACACCGTCTGATCCACCGGGCGGCGCGGCCTTTTCCAATGGCTGGGAGGTGGTCCCGCCGGTCCTAGGGTCACCTTTCGCCCGTGGCAGCACGGGCCAGCACCCGAGGGTCACCATGCCGAACCGGTTCTCCCTGGCCTCGATCGGCCTGTCGGCCGCCATCTGCATGTCCGTCGCCGTCGGTTTGCCGACCGGCGGGGCAGCGCTCCAGGCCGGCGAGGACGACAGCCAATACAAGAAGGAACTGGCCGAGCTTGAGGCCCTCACCGTCAAGCGCGACCTGGAACTGTACGAACTCGAATTCGCTCCGCTGGTGATGGATCGCCTGGTGATCACCGACAAGATCGACGGTGTCCAGGTGGTGAACTTCGTGGTCTTCCGGATCCGCAACCAGGCCACCGACAGCACCAAGGCGCTCCACCTGAAAGCCAAGGGCTACAACGAGGTCCTGCAGGCGGTGACCACCCAGTACGAGATCGCCAAGATCCAGTCCGAGGGCGGCGTGCGTCTGGTGGTGGACGGCGTGGCCGACCCCAAGGACGCGGTGATCCTGGAGCGCCAGGAGTCCAAGCCGCGCACCCGGACCGTGAACCTGTCGGCGATCGCCTTCGACGAACGCGGCACCCGGATGCGGCTGCTCGACGAGAATCCAGGCAAGGGACCCCAGGAGGCCTTCGCCTTCCCCGACCTCGGCAACACTCGCCGGGCCTTCGGGTCGACCGGAATCCGCGAAAAAATCGAATCGCTGGTTGGCCGGCGGCTCTACACGCCCGAGCAGATCCGGACCATGCCACTGCCGCCGTTCGACGGCGTGACCCGCATCGACGCCGCCGATCCCCAGGCAGCCGACGCCGACCGCCATGGTTGGTTCGTTGGCGAGCTCTATGGGGTGTTCATCTTCGAGCGCCTCGACGACCACGGTCAGGCCCTGACCGTCGAGGTCAGCGGCGTGTCCAACAAATACCGGGTCCGCCATCCGCCGATCGAACCGGGCAAGGTCGCCAATTACGCTGAGATGCGGGTCGCCCGCCGCACCTATGTGATGGAATACGACTGGAAGGGCGACGAGTTCTATCGCCAGGACGACAGCTTCGTGCTGCGCCATGCCGGCTGGGCCTGGGTCGACAGCTTCCAGCGCCAGGATCGCCGGGCCGACATGGCCTATGCCAAGTTCTTCCTCGACAACATCCAGGACGACAAGGGCGACCGCCGGGCCGGGGTCGAGGACGAGTTCTGGGCCTATTACAATCAGGTGCGCAGCAGCCGCGCCGGCAGCAAGCGGGCCGACGGCCTGCCCGACCTGCAAAAGCTGACCAAGTGACCGCCATCCCCGTAGCCGCACCGGAGCTTCCCGTGATCCGCACCGCCGGTCCCGTCTGCTCACTGACCTGCACGATCCTGGCCCTGGCGGTCACCGGCTGCGGCCGAGACGAACCCGCGCCGGCGCCTGGCACGTCCACCACCAAAGGCGGCCTCACCGGCGCGACCACCACCAGCACCAGCGCAGACGGCAAATCCACGACCGAAACCCGCATCGGCTCTGGCGGCGTGGCCGTGACCCGGCGCAGCACCAGCGATGCGTTCGTCATCCATGATTTCCGGGACAAGCCCGACGCGGCGCAGACTGGGACCGGGACCAAGCCAGCCGGCCAGGGCCGGGCTGCGGCCGACGCCGCTCTCCGATCCGTCCCCAGCGGCTTGCTCCTGGCCGACCATGGCTTCGAGCGCAATTGGGAAGTCGAGCTGCCGGGCAAGGTCGAAGGCAGCTGGATCCTGCCCGAGCTGCCCGAGCTGCTGTTCGTCCAGATCGCACCGACCCACGCCATCCTCGCCATCGATGCGATGAGCGGCGCCGCCCGCTGGTCCACCGTGCCCCTGAACAAGACGGTGGATCCGCGCCAGCCGCCCTCTGCGGCGCGCACCAGCTTCCGCGTCCAGGGCAAGGGGACCGGCACCTACGCCACGGTGCAGGAAGACCGCCTGTACGTCATCATTGACGATACCCTGTTCAGCTTCGATGCCGGGATCGACGACGGAGGCGGCCAGATCGTGTGGCGCTACCGCATGCCGTTCACCCCGTCGGGCGGGCCGCTGGCCACCGGCGGAGATGCCAATCTGCGCCTGTTCCTGCCCGATTTCGACCGGCGGATCCAAGTCCTGACCTCGGTGCCCCATCCCCGGGTGCTGTGGCAGTACAACCTGCAAGCGCTGCCGGTGCACGCGCCGGTCGAGCGCGATGGCCTGGTCTATCTCGGCGATCAGGGCGGCACCATGCGCTGCTTCAAGCTCGACCGCGAACAGGTTTGGGAGTTCCATGCAGGCGGCGCCTTCACCGGCGCGCCGGCGGTGCGCGACCGGGTGCTGTTCGCCGGTAACGACGACAACATCCTGTGGGCTCTCAGCCGGTTGAGCGGCGACGAACTCGGTCACCTCAATTTCAACGGACCGATCCACCGCGCACCGCTGCTGTTCAAGTCGGAGCCGCAGCGGGTCTACTGCTTCATCGACGATCCCGATCCCGCGGTTGGCGGCCTGGTCGCAGTGAAGGCCGTGCCCGACTCGATCCCTTTCACCGAGAAGAAGGACCGCTATCCCCGCGAGGTGGTGCGGATGGCCGTGGAATGGCGGGTGGGCGGACTCGATCGCGCCATCGGTTCGACCCCCGAGCACCTGCTGTGCTCCTCGGGCACATCGCTGCTGGTCAGCGCTGTCAACCGCCAATCCGGCGCCATTGATTGGCAGTGGGACCCGATCAACGAACGCAGGGCCGCTGCCGCAGCCGCCAAGGTCGATCTGAAAGCGATTCCCGAGATCACCCACCTGACCGCATACCACGATGGCCGTGATCTGAACCGCTCGGTGTACTTCGCCGACGCCAAGGGGCGGCTTAGCGCCTGGCGTCTGTTCGGTTACCGTCCCGGCGACGCCCTGGCCCGACCGTCCGAGGCACCGATCGCCGCCGCACCAGCTGCCCCCAGCAAGGCGCCGGCGGACAAGGCACCAGCGAAAGCGCCTGCGCCGGCGAAGTGATGCCGCTGGCCGGTCGCCTCCATGGTGCCGCTGGCAGGCTTGGTAATCCTAGCGGAGCGAATGATGGTGAAGGGTGGCGTCCCGCTCAAGCAGGTGAAAGTCATGTCGACGATTCGTTTCCCGGCGCCGAGGGGGCACAATTGCCGAGAAAACTATGAGACTGGCGGTATTTAAACCAGGGTTGGTCTTTTCATCGCTTCTTATTTTCTTGGTCTCCCTCCACGCAGCAGAGGATGCCGATGGATCAATGGTGTTCAGGGTATCAACTGGCGACGATTACGATAAACTAGAAAAATCCATAGCTGATCAAAATATGACAATTGGCCGGTTGCCGCTGAATATAGAAGGGCCAGCAGGCGTCTCTTTGAAGTCGATGGTGTTGGAAAATGGGAGTACCTGGCTGTGTATTTCGGTTAAAAACGACAGCCGGATCATAGATCGACTCGAGTTGATCATTATGGACCAGCGCGTTGCGGCGCAGTTTCCACAACCAACCGATTCATATATTTTCCGTCCTATTCGCAGTATTTCCCTTTACAGAGGTGGTGAATATTCTGTTCGATTTACGACATACGAAAAACTGGGGCTGAAACAGGAAAACCACCGTAATTGAATGCGAAAATTGAATACGAGGAGAGGCGGTGAAGACGTGCGGCCGCGTAAATCGCCCGCAAGGAGTGTATGGAAGAGCTGCGAGAATGTGATGGAGCGGATTGCATCTTTTCGGCATGATCGGCGGACAGGAATAGCGCCAAGTGGGAATGAGGTCAAAAAATTCGCCGCAGAAAGGCTGAATCACATGGGCAAGGCGATTTTCACGTATTTTATGTCCATACTGTTAAGTCATGTTCTTTGCATGGAGGCGACAAACGTAGCGCAGGGCCAATGTCGGGAACAGATGCTCATCATTTCCGGCATAGATGACGCAGGCTGTCTGCAAGCTCTGATTTCTGATAAGTTGGGGAATACATGGCCTGTTCGATTCAAGTACGATAAACTTGTATCATTTGTTGCCGGGGGAGATCGAGACGCCACGAGCTTGTTGATGAAAAGAAAGAGAATTGGAGGACTGATTGAGTTGATTGTATCATCATCGCCAGGAATGGAGGGCGATAGCTCACTCTTTAAATGCAGTGTGAGTTGGACTGTTCTGGCAACAGAGAATAGGGACCCTCGGGTGAAGCTTGTCGAAGGGAAATACATTGACTTTAGTGATGGGAGCGTCGTTGTTGACACGGTAGTGCTAATGTTACGACATAAGACCATGAAACTAGACGATGTATTGATGCGTGTTGATCATCTTCAGGCCCCGCTTCGCCCATAAACTGAAGCAGAAAGGCATTGCTCATTCCCGGGTTTTGTGCACCAGCGGTTTTGGCGCCGGTGGTGGCCCCGACCGAAAGTGACAAGGTCAGCGCAGGATATGCAAACACAACGCTCAGGGGATGACTATGCGATATCACGAATTAAAAATAGTATGCTTAGGTATCTTGTTGTGTGGCTGCCTTGGTCGGTCGGAACGACAAGATTCAAGTGACCAAGGGACTCTCTTTATTGGAGATTACTCATTGCATATTCAAATTGACAAGCAGCGGGAAATGAATAATAGATCATGTGTGACATTTTCTACAAAAGATTCCTTGAACATTGACTGGGATAAACACGAATATCGAGCAGAATCGATAGAGGTTTCAATTCGTGGAAAAATAATGGCTTTTGGAAAACACACTGTCTATTTTAGCGAAACCGTGACTGTGGTAATTCGAATCGATGAAAAGGGCGCTTTTATTACTTGCGATAATCCAAATGAAAATGAAATTCCGGACACGGTGCAAAATGAATTGCGAACAAAAAAGAGCTTGAAAATAATTATTAAAAAATAGCATGCTCAAATGAAACCCGACGACCAGGACAGACCTGCGCCTGCGTAAATCAGCCGAAAGGAACGGACGGAAGAGCGTGCGATGAGCGACGCGCTGTCCACAACGTTCCCGAGTCTTGTGGTTGGCATCGTGAAGCGCCATCCGAAGCGTTTGCAGGGGTATCGATGTGCACGGGCATGAGCAATGTAACGGCCAAGTCGGTTCCCCCGTTACTCTGCTGATGCGCTCCGCCGCCGGGCCTCGTCGCAAGTGTTCCGTGGCGCGGGGCATGGTTCCTCCTGGAAACGTCGAAATGACGAATTATACCGTGGCTACCGAAGAACGGGATGAACTCCTCATGAGCGACAGGCTTCTCCGGCGCTATGTGATGGCTAACAGCCTATTCGCCAATGGGACAGGCCGTGGGAATTATTTCATGATTCTGATTTTTCTGTGTTTCTTTGTGGTACTATTTGGTGTTGAAAACACAGGCAGGATTGCCGTTGGTCAGGATATTATAAAGTGCCGAGAGCTCATGAAGAACTTTGGGAATGGAGGCATTTTATTAGAATTTGAGTTAACGCGTCCGGAGAGGGATGTAAATATGTGGCGCGTAGGGGATGGTATCATTATTGCCATTTATGGAACCCAAGATAATATTATAACTTCAATATATTTTTATATCTCCGATGGCAAGCCGAAAGGGGAAAGTTATTCAAAATTTTTCAATGTAAGTGAATATGAGCCTGCGTCAAATAAAATAACCCTCTTGTTAACCGGACGATAACATGGCGGGGGCCTGGATTTCCGCCCAATCTTGATACTCGGCAAGGTGATGAATTATTTATCATGACTATTCAATATATCAAAGCAGGGAACATAATGCCATCAAATCGATCCGTCCTCTTCCCCCTTTCTGCGATTACGTTTATCGTCTTCTGCGTTGGGATTGTGTCCGTTGAGCTATACATTGCATTCGTGGAAAGACTTGGCGGAGGCTACAGTCTGGATTCAAGGGGGAATCTCATCGGACAATCTTTTTATGTTTACACTGTCATTTGCGTCAAGAAAGTTCTTTATGTTTTTATAATTATCGCGGGAACTTGCGCCGGGTGCCTTTGGCTTGATAAACATAAGCAATCATAGTGACCGGAGAAGGAAACCGTGTAAGCATGATGCCAAGGGAAAAACAGCAGAGACGAGGACTGGCCAGTGGATCAACTGCCTCCACTCGGCGCCACCGTCCCCACTCGGCACCATCGGAACATTGGCCTCTCGTTCCTGGATGGCGTTTCTCTCCGACTGTGCGAAATCGTGCGCGCCGGCGTCGTTCGTGTGTTTTCGTCGATCCCAGTAAATGAAAAACCCCAGGCGTTGACCTGGGGTTTTCATTGGCGACCTGGATGGGACTTGAACCCACGACCTCAGCCGTGACAGGGCTGCGCTCTAACCAACTGAGCTACCAGGCCATTTCGTACGTTCCGACTTGTCCGCAAACAACCGCTGGTGGGCGATGAGGGAGTCGAACCCCCGACATCCTCCGTGTAAAGGAGGCGCTCTGGCCAGCTGAGCTAATCGCCCGTCGCCCGTGTCTCGCCCAGCCCTTCGCTCCGGCATACCAGTGCGAACGTGGGGCGGAATCTTGCGTGGACCGGGTGGTCTGCAAGGGGGAAAACGGCGACGTTCCTGACTGCGGTGTGCTCTGTGTTCACCAGCGGTGGGTCCACCTTGACCTCGTCGTGCCCGCTGCCTACTGAGATGACGCCGCTGGCAGGCCGCCGGCGCCGGGAGGACGCCGCGTGGGGGCAGGTGACTACGTGCGCGTCGCCGATGGGCGGTCGATCTGCCGGGTGCAGGATTCCGCCGCCGGCGCCGTCGATCTGGCGGTGCTTGAGCTGAGCCTGCTTGGCGGGCTGATCGGCAAGGATTCCTCAGGAAAATTCGCGCCCCAACCAGGTGCGTATCTCGATTGCACCCTGGCTTTGACCAAGATCGCCCCGCGTCAGGTCTTTGCCACCGTGGCCGCTGTCACCGAGCGCGGCATCACCGTCCGCTGGACCCATCTCGAACCGGGGGACGAGGCCAAGATCAAGTCGATCATCACGGCCTACAAAGAGCTCGCTGCCAAGCGCGAGAGCGCCTCAGGCGGTGCTGGCGTCGGCGAGTCCGGCGGAACCAGACGGGTTATTCGCCCCACCGGCCCGCCACCCGGTGATTCGGTGGCGGTCGGCGATGGGTCGAGGGTCGAACCGGGCAAAGCCAGACCCGAGTCCACCGTTTCCGAGCGGGTTGGGACCCGCCGGGTGCTCAAAGCGTCGGGATCCCACGACAAGCTCGTGGATGAACCCGGACCGCAAACCCTGCCGGTACCAGCCGGAGACGAATCCGGCAACCGGCCGGTGGTCCTGACCACGACCGACCGTTTCGCCAAGCTGAGCGAGGTACCCGCCGGAGCGCCCGCCACGCCGTCCGTCGGCACCCCAGCCGCGGCGCTTGAGCGGAAGGACGGTGGAGGCGGCGCCGCGCCAACGACGGCCGCCGCCGGTGCGCCGGCGACGGCCCGCGTGCCTGCCACGCCCAGCGGCGGTGCCACCCCCAGCGGCGGCGCCCCGCAGACCGGGCGGATGGTCAGCAGCGATGGCCGGATGGACATCGGCGCGTCGATCCGTTCGCGGTCCAAGACGGTGATGGCCTCGGAGCTCGCCGCCCGCCATGAAAAGGTGCGGGTGCTGAACCTGAGCACCATCAAACAGCTGATCCAGGAGGCGGTGGAGGAGGCGGCAAGCCATCTCACCCGGGCCCTGGGCGAGGCCGAGCGCAAGCGCCTCCTCGAAGAAGCCGAAGAGGGCTTCAAAGAGCGGCTCAAGGCCTTCCAGCTCGAAAAAGCCAGCGCCGAGGAGCGCACCAAGGAGCTCGGCGAACAGCTCAAGATCGCACAGGATCTGCTCAATCAGGAGCGCAAGCGCTCGATCAAGGCCGACCAGTTCACGGTTTCGGACCAGGGCCTGGTCGAGATCGACCAGCGCATGGCCAAGACCCTTGAGCGGATGCTGTCCAAGGGCGGGGTCGATGCCGAGACCGAGGCCCAGCTGCGCACCCTGGTGGCCACGGTCCTGGACAGCGAACGCGAAAAAATCAAGAAGAAAGAGCTGGAAGCGCAGAACAGCAAGATCGATCTGCTCGAAAAGAAGATCAAGCGCCTGGCCCACAGCCTCGAGGACACCGAACGCCAGCGCGACGAATACCAGTCGATGTTGTCAGAGATGGACAAGGCGGGCGGTGGGCTGCGCAACATCATGCAGGCCGGGATCAAGGGCGACGATCCCAACAAGGGACGCAAGCTGAACCTGATGAAGACCATCCTGGAAGAGAACCGGGCGCTGCGCGAAAAGCTCGGGATCAAGCTCAACCAGGTCTCGGAAATGGTCGAGCAAGCGGCCAAGGACGCCGGGGTGATGACCGAGAAGGAAGTCGCCGAGTCGCAAAACATCGAGAGGGCATCGACGGTCCAGGTCAGCGAAACGCTGCCCGCGTTGGGCGATGCCGCGACCGCGGCGCCCACCGCGGACGCAGACGCGGCTGCTGTCGAGAGCCCCGCCAAGCCCGAAGGCGCCGAGCCCGACCCGCCGCCCGAGCCCGAGATCAACCCTGACGACCTGCCCTGGGAGGCTGCGCCGCTGACCTTCGCCGGCGGCGAGAATGAGCACGGGGTGAAGAAGATGGCGATTGCCAATCCCCTCGACTTCACCCCGCCGCCACTGGAAAAATCGTGAGCCTGCGCCGTTGTAGGCCGGTGATGGGTCCGGCCCTACCGGGCCGGGTTCTGAACCGAACCCTTGCTCGATCTTCATCTCACCCACAGGCGGCATCCGGACAGCCGGTTGCCCGCCGCGTGTCACCGACCGGCACACCGCCGGCCTTCACCACCGGTTGCCGCTTCCGCGGCAGCCTCTGACCTGCCCAGCAGGAGCCCAACGCATGTCCGACATCGTCTACATCGGCATGGACCTCGGTACCAGCCGCACGTCCATCACCACGTCCAATGGCGTCCGCACCACCGTGTGGTCCTACGTTGGCTATCCCAAGGATCACGTCGCCAAAAAGAAGATGGGCGGACGAGATATCATCTACGGCGAAGAGGCGCTGACCAACCGTCTGTCCTTGAACCTGTTCCGTCCCTTGGCTGGCAGCTCGGTGAAGAAGAAGGGCGCCAAGGACAGCGCCGAGATCAAAAAGGCCGTCAAAGACCTGGTCGAGTACATCGTCGCCCAGGCCAAGGTGCCCAAGGGCTCGACCATCTACGCCGTGATCGGCGCTCCCGCCGAGGCCAGTGTCGACGGAAAGGCCCTGATCATCGAGGCCGCCAGCGCGGTCTGCGATTCGGTCATCGTCACCTCCGAACCCTTCTGCGTCGCCTATGGCCTCGATTTCCTCGATGGCACCCTGGTCATCGACATCGGCGCCGGCACCACCGACCTCTGCCGTCTGCACGGCACCATGCCCCAGGCCGAAGACCAGCGCACCCACGAGATCGCTGGTGACGCCATCGACACCCTGCTCGCGACCCTGATCAAAGAGAAGTATCCCGAGGCCCAGTTCTCGATCAACATGATCCGCGGCTTCAAAGAGAAGTTCTCATCGGTCTCGACCCGCATGGACGAGGCCGTGGTCGAGATGCCGGTCGCCGGTAAGCCGCAGAAATTCAACGTCACCGAGCTGATCTACAAGGCGTGCTATTCGATGGTGCCGCCGACGGTGGCAGCCCTGCAGGACCTGATCGCGACCTACGATCCGGAATTCCAGGCCCAGATGCGTAACCACATCCTGCTCGGTGGTGGTGGTAGCCAGATCAAGGGCCTCGGCCTGGCGATCGAAAAAGCCCTGGAAGAATACGGCGGCGGCAAGGTCACCACGGTCGAAGAGCCGCAATACGCCGGCTCCAACGGCGCGCTGAAGGTCGCTCTCGACATGCCCGAAGACTTCTGGAAGGAGTTCCGCACCACCCGGGGCTGAGCCCGAACGTGCGGTGCCGGGCTCGGATTTCTGCCCGGCAGCGGATGTGATTGACGACGTACACCGGCAGGGATTCCCTGCCGGTGTACGCGTTGGTTGGGGTCAGGACGCTGCCAGCATCAGGTCGCGGTTGGGCAAGATTCCGTGGATGAACCGCCGATAGACGTGGCGCTGCGGATCGATCAATCGGTGGCATTTGTCGGGATCAATCATGGTTCCAGCCGGAAGATCGGACTCCGCCCAGCCATCGGCCAGCACCCGGTCGAGCTGATCGCCCTGTTCCACCGGGCGGAATGGCAGGCGATCACCGTCGCATTGCAGGTAAATGACGTGGTCCCAGCCAGCGGTCTCGGGCCGGGTTCCATCGTGGATGTGCAAGGTCGGCACGAAGATCCGGCTGTGCGCCAGCCGCGGAAAGGTGAACGCCATGGGCTGCACCGATTTTTTCCCAGGCTTCAGCTGGAAGACAGCGAAGCTGCGTTCGCGATAGCCGGGCAGGGCCTCCCAGGCTGCGGGCGACATGCGGAAACGCTCGTCGAGCCGAGCGAAATCGGCCAGCCGGGGAACGAAGCTGGCGACGAAATCGCCAACCTCGACCACCGCGAGCGGGGCTTTTCGGAATGCGGTGGCATCCCGCGCCAAGCCCGCCGCCGGCTGAGGCTGGGGATAGAGCCGGTCGAGCT
The DNA here is from genome assembly GCA_014193115.1 of Planctomycetota bacterium. GTDB lineage: Bacteria > Planctomycetota > UBA11346 > UBA11346 > UBA11346 > BJHQ01. The sequence continues at coordinate 362,619 of BJHQ01000001.1, forward strand.
GGGCGAAAAATTCAGTGTAGCCGGACAGATCGTGGAACGTCACCGCGCCTTCCGCGGGGTTCGGCGGAGTCGGCAGGGGCAGCACCATGGCCAGCGCCGCCGGGGCATCGACCGTCATCCGGTAGGCGATGGCCTGACGCCCATCCGCAAGCGGCCGCGCGAAGATGGCGGTGGAGGAGACCGAGCGGACGGGGCCAGAGAAGCAGCACATGTCTGAGATGTGCAAAGCGGGCGCCGCGGGCAAGGAACGAACGGCAGTGGCCTGCCTGGGTGTCCGCCATGCCGGTTTCTCAGTGACGTCAGCGAGCTTCTACGCTTCGGCACCTCGACGGCGCTGATCGGGCATCCACGATCTCGCCTGTTGGTCGGCCGCGGCTCTGGTGCTGAACATCGGCGATCCCACCGCTTTGCTGAGTCTGGGGCAACACACAGCGATCCGCCGGGCATCTCCGGGCTGCGCCAGACATCCAGGGCCGGTGGGGGTTGTCGCGGCGTTGCAGCCGGCGGGTTCCAGTCGATGCTGCCAACCGTGGATCCCTCCGTACCGCCCGCGCCAACCGTGCCCAGCCCGTCTGCGGCCAGCCCAGGCGACTCCTGGGCGCTGTGGTTTGTGCCTGCGTTGGTCGTGACGCTGATGCTCGATCAAGCGACCAAATGGTGGCTGCAGAGCCAGGTCGGCGTTGATGGCCGGCTGCCCGCTGACTGGCCGCGTTGGCTCGCCTGGCACTACAATCCCGGAGTGGCGTGGAGCCTGTTTGCCGATTGGCCGCAAGCGGTGCTGTGGTTGACCTTGGTCCTGGTCCCGGCGCTGGTCTGGGCCTGGTGGCGGCATTTCAGGCCCCTCGGCTGGGCCGAGAATCTGGGCTTTGGCCTGGTCCTCGGCGGCGCTGTCGGCAACCTGGTGGACCGGACACTGGCCGGCTTCGGCCAGCTTGGCGGAGTGCGCGATTTCATCCACGTCGATCTCGGCTTCTGGCCGCTCGATCCGTGGCCGACCTTCAACATCGCGGATAGCGGCATCTGCATCGGGTTCGCCATCATCATCGCCCGCTCCGTGCTCGTCACGGCGCCTTCCGCCGCCACCCAGGCACCCCAGGGGAGCTGATCCGCCATGCAGCATGATCCGGATCGCAACGAGCTGCGCTGCAAGCTGGTGTGGTGCGGGCCGGGCATGGCCGGCAAGTCGACCAACATGGCCGCGATCATCGCCGCCCGGCCACCCGGCACGTCGACCGGACCGGAAGCCTTCGACCTCCATTCCGAGCGGACCCTGAAGGCGGAATTCGTCGCCGTCGAGCTGGCCGCGCCGGGCCGGCCGCCAGTGGTGGTCGAAATGTGGACCGTGCCCGGGCAGAGTTTCTACGCCGCCACCCGCCGGGCGGTGCTGCAAGAGGCCGACGCAGTGGTCTTCGTCACCGATTGCCGGCGCGAGGCGATGGACGAGAACATCGATTCGCTGAATGAAATGCACTCAAATCTGCGCCAGCTGGCGCTGCCCGCCGACCTGCCGGTCGTGATCCAATACAACAAGCAGGATTTGCCGACCGCGGTGCCCCCGGCCCAGCTCGAACCGCTGATGAATGGCCGCGGCTGGCCCGCGATCCCGGCGGTGGCCACCACTGGCCAGGGCGTGGCCGAGACCCTGAAGACGGTCCTCGATCTGCTGCGCGCCAAACTGCCCAAGAACGAGCTCGGGCCCCAGCCCTTGCCCTTGGCGGCCAAGCCCGAAGCCCCGCGCACCTGGCTGATCTCGTGCCACCGCTGTGCGACCATGCTTGAGGTCCCCGATGCCCGGCCCGGCGCGGTGTACACCTGCGGCTCGTGCCAGGCCACTCTCGAAGTGGTCGATGGCGAACGCGGGCTGACCCGCCAACCGCCGCCGAAATCGACGTTGGCGGTGTCCCGTCCGCCGAGCCTGCCCAAGCAGCCGGTGATGCAGCCGGCGGCCTCCCGGGCGGCGGTGCGCGACGACAGCAGCGGGGGCTACGCCCTGCAAAGCGCTGAGGATGGCTCGCCGTCGGGCAGCCCGCTGATGGCCGTCGGTTCCGCCAGCCGCGCCGGTTCCGCCAGCCGCGCTGGTTCCGGCACCTTCCAAGGTTCGGCCTATGAGCTGGATGGCTGGGAAGCCCTGGGTTTCCTCGATGAATCGCCGCTTGGCCGGCGCACCCGGGTGCGCGATCCCCAGGGCCGGGTGCAGCGGGCGTTCTCGATCAATCCCACCGTCCTGTCCCAGTCGGCGTACCGCGACCAGCTCGACCCGTTCGTCCGCCTGGCCGGACCGGTGCGTCATCCGAACCTGCTGCCGCTGAATGCCTTCTATCCGTTAGCCAATGGCGGCGCGGTGCTGGTCAGCCAGGAGGTCCCCGAGACCGAGCCCCTGGTCCGGGTCCTGGCCCGGCGCCGGGTGCTGGCGCCGCCTCATGCGGTGCATGTCCTCCGCCAGCTCGCCCTGGCCCTCGAAGAAGCCGCGCGTTTTGGCGTGACCCACGGCTGGGTGCGGCCGGAATGCATCCTGGCTTCAGGCGACGGAACCCTGTTCCTCGACGACCTCTGCCTGCCTAAGCCGCACCGGTTCCTGGTCCGCGAGCTGGGCGGGGCGAGCGCCGCCACCGAGTACTACCTGGCCCCGGAGCACCTCAACGACGATTCGCGCCATGATCTGCGCAGCGACATCTTCCTGCTCGGCGTCCTGATGTACCGGATGATCACCGGCGAAGGCCTGATCACCGGCTACAATCCCCACGAGGCCCTGCACAAGGTCATCGCCAATGGCGCCCGACCGCTGCGCGCCAGCAACGCTCCGGTCAGCCGCGAACTCGACAATTTCTATAAGCGGATGACCGCCGTCGACCGCAAGGACCGCTTCCAGACCTACCGCGAGGTGATCGACCAGCTCGACCGCTTCGGTGGCGGCGCCAAGCGCCAGACCCTGCGCCTGACCCAGAACGTCGCCGCTGGCAACACCCCCATCGGCGGCCAGCCGATCCTGCCCAACCGGCGCCCCACCGGCAATTTCGAGCGGCGGGAGACCACCGGCACGCTTCCTCGCCAGCCGACCGGCAACTTCTCCCGTGATCCGAGCGGCAACGCACCGGCGCTGCGCCGCGAGCCCAGCAGCGGCCATAACCGGCAGCATGCGTCCCACGCACCGGCCAACGCGGGCATCCGGCAACGTCGGCAATCCGGCGCAGGTCCGGTGATCGCCGTCACTGTGGTGGTCCTGGTCGTCGCGGCCGCGGCGGTTGCTGTGGCGTTCATGCCGCGGACGGGGCAACGGCAGAATCCGACCAACGCCAGTCCAGGTCCAGCCTCCTCGAACCAGCCAAGCGCTACCGCTCCGGTGGTTGCGATCCCGGCCCAGCCACTCGAACCGGCTCAGGCCCACGCACCCGCCCCAGGCGCGACGTCAGCGGTGGTGGCCAAGGCGTCGGAACCAGTGCGCCCGGCCGAACCGCCCCAACCGGTAGAGCCGGCCCACCCGACCGAGCCCTCCAAGGTTGATCCAGTGGCTGAGCAGCCAGCCCCGGTCGTGGCTCCGACCGACCCGCCGGCGGCACCAGCGATGGCTGCCACCCCGGCCCAACTCGAAGAGATCGCCAATGCGCTGGTCTCGGAGCGCTACGCGACCGCCTTGGCCCTGGTCGAGAAGCTGGCAGACAGCCCGGTGAAACAGATGCGGCTGATCACCGTCCGCAACGCCTATCAAGGTCGGAAGGCCCAGACCGAGACCATCGCGACGACCTCCAGCAACCTGACCAAGATCAGAGATGCACTCGACCGCGCAGCGACCAGCTGGGGCATGCCGGGAGATAAAGAATGGGCTGCCGCTCGGCTGACGGCTGCCGAGGCCAGGCTGGCCAATCAGCCAGTGACCCCGGCACCGGCGCCGACCCCGGCGCCGGTCGCCCCAGCGCCACAGGTGTCTCCGAAACCGGCCACGCCCCCTGCGCCCACGCCGGCTCCGGCGCCAGCCCCAGCTCCAGCACCTGAAGCGCCAGCCCAGCCCAGTGCGGCCCGCCAGGCGTTCCTCACCGCATCCCGCGGGGTCAATGCCGGACGGCCGACTGCGGCCGGAGAAGCCGCCGGGCCGCTCGGCGCCGACAGCCCTGACGGCAAGGCCCTGATCCGGCTCGGCACCCTCGCTCGTGGCGCCGTCGGCGTTCTGCAACGCGGCATCGCAGGGAAAGCCCAGCTCCGCCTGGCCCATCCCCTGACCCGCGAGGAATGCGACGTCACCGGCGCGACCGACCAGGGTCTGGAGTTGACCTCCGCCGCCGGCGGCAGCTCGCAGGTCGCCTGGGCCACGTTGAACGACAAGGCCGCGGTCGGAGTCTTGTATTCCGACGCGATCAAAGCGCCCGGAATCACCGCCGATGACCGGGCCGTGGCGGCAGCGATGCTCGCCGCCAGCGGCCACAGCGCCTTCGCCACCCTGGCCCTGCGCCCGGTGCGCGGAACGTTGCCGGCTGACGTGGTCGCCGACCTGGACCGGCTGATCGCCCTGGCCGCGGAAAAGCCCTGAGCCCGGGGAACCGCGCGACGACATTGAACCGGACCTACGACAGCAGCGCGCCGGCCGTGGTGCTTGCCGCTGCAACAGGTCCGTTCAACACCTCATTCACGGTTTCGATCACCTTCAGCGAGCCGGTGAACGGTTTTACTGCCAGCGACCTGGTCGTGACCAATGGATCCGCCAGTGGACTGGTTGGCACTGGCGCGGGTCCCTACCAAACGTTTATCACTCCTGCTTCTGACGGTGAGGTGCGCATTGATGTGCCGGCGAATGCGGCGACTGATTTGGCAGGCAATCTCAATACTGCAGCGAATCAGTTGGTCAGGACGTACAAGGCTGCCTCTGTGGAATCGAGCAAAACAGCGTGCGCACTTGGGTCCGGATTGAGCGTCGTGCTCATTGGTATTTTACTCATGTTGCGCTCGCGGTCATCCATCCACGGAACATCCTGAGGACGACCGGTCGGCGGTTCGGCTGATCCGGCCATCGCGGTTGGCGATCCTTCCGCGTCGGCGACCATGCCATCATGGCGGCGCGGCGTGGACCTTTGGCGGTGCTGGCCATCGCCTTGGCGGTGGCGGCGGGGGTCTATCTCGCGGTTCAACTGATCGCGCGGAACGTGGTGGCGACGGCTGGGACATTGCGCCCAGATCTCAATCTGATCGAGGTCGCTCCGCCCGATCTCGCCCGGCATGGATTCGTCCTGACCGGCCGTGAACCGAAGAGCTGGTCACGGATTTCGCTGCGTCAAATCCAGGATGATCGCGGCTCGCTGACGGCATTGCGTTGCACCATCGCAGCCGATGAGGTTCCCGCCTTGCTCCGCTGGCCGCCTGGTTCCCAGCGTCCGGTGGTCGATGCGGCGCCGGACTGGTGGCGACAGCGCTCTCCGTTCCCGGTGCCAGAATGGTTCCAGCCGGCTGGCACCCAAAGCCGGTTGTACTCGGCCAGCGGAGCAGCCGGTTCGGCTGGTTTGTTTGCGAATTACGATCCGGCGACGCGGCTGCTCCACTTCTGGCAGTGGGATTCGCGCGGTGCTGACTCAGGATCGGCCTCTGCCGCGACTGTCGCCGCTGCGCCAGCGGACGCCGATGACCTGGCCGCCGAGATCGAGCAGTTCTTGCGCCGACGCAGCCATCCGGTCGGCGCCGACGGCTGGCTGCGCTGCGAATTGGCTGCGGATCCGCTGGTCAGCGCTGCCTGCCCGAGCCTGCCGGTGGGCGCCGCGGTGCGGGCTGCATTGTACCCGTGGAAGGACCGCCACCGCTATCTGCTCGGCGTGGTCGGGATCGATGCCGGTCCGGCGGCCGCCCTCGTCGAGGGTCGGCCGCTGCGCCAGGTGACCGCCGCGGACATCACTAAACCTTGGGCGTTTGCACTGCCGCCTGGTGGCGCTCCGTCGTGGCTGCGAGCGGTCGGAGGTCAGGCCCACTGCCTGTTGGTGCCTGGGCCGGGCACGGTGGAGTCAGGTCGATGGACGGCCTACGAACCGCACACCAGGACGCTGCTGGTGTGGGATTGGGCGGAGCTGACCCCGCGACCGCCCTCCGCTGATCTCTGCGCTCCGGCGGCAATTGCGCATTGATCGCGGCCTGTCGGAGCGTCGGAGTTCGGCAGGTTTCAGGCTTGGTTCAGCGCGGTTCGCAGCTGTTCAGCGAGCAGTTCAGCCTCCGCCACGGTAGGCGCTTCGGCGATGATCCGGCTGACCGGTTCGGTGCCCGAGGCGCGCAGATGCAGCCAGCGGTCGGGCCAGCTCAGCTTGAGGCCGTCGCGCTGATCGAGCTCGGCGCCGCGGGCGAGCGGTCCACCGAGCAAGCCGGGGATCGCCGCGGCGACCTGGGCCCGGCTGAGCGGGATTTTTTGCTTGGTCATCGCATAACGCGGGATGCTGTGGACGACCTCGGCCAGAGTCTGGCGGCGTCGGGCGAGGTATTCGAGCACCAGGGCCATGCCGATCTGGCTGTCGCGGCCCCACACCACCCGCGGTTCGATCACGCCACCGTTGCCTTCGCCGCCGATCAGGGCTCCGTGGGTCTGCATGGCATCGACCACGTGGGCCTCACCGACTTTGCTCCGCACTACCCGCCCGCCGTGGCGCAAGGCGGCGTCCTCGATCATCCGCGAGGTCGACAGGTTGGTCACCGCCACCGCTCCGCGATGGCCGGCGGACTCGGCCGCGGCGAACCGGGCGGAAGCACACAGCGCCAAGGTGTATTCCTCGCCGATATAGGCTCCATCGCCGTCGATCAGGGCCAACCGGTCGGCGTCGGGATCCTGGACGAAGCCGATCACCGCGCCCACCGCTCGGACCGCGGCGCCGGTCTGCACCACCTTTTCCGCAGTCGGCTCGGGATCCCGGGGGAAGGGCAGGTCGCTGCGCGCATTCAGGGTCGTGACCTGGCAGCCGAGCTCGGTCAGCAACCGCGGCGCCAGCTCTGCCCCGGATCCATTGACGCTGTCGATCACGACGGGGAAACGCTGGGCCCGGATCAGGTCGACATCCACCGCCGCCAGCACCCGGGCCAGATGCAGATCGAGGGCCTCGTCGAGCCGCGACCACCGGCCGCAGCCGTCCCACCGCCGCCACACCGGGCCGGCGGCATAGGCCGCGAGCACCGCGTCGAGCTGGCTCTGATCGATATTCCGGCCCTGATCGCTGAACAATTTCAGGGCGTTCCATTCCACCGGGTTGTGGCTGGCGCTGATCTGCAACCCGCCACCGACAGCGACGCCGCGCCGGAGCAGCTCGGCGATGGCAATGGGCACGGTCGGCGTGGGTACGACGCCGATCTCAACCACCGGGCAGCCGGCGGCGCGCAGGGCGCCAGCGACGATCTGGGCGATCAGCGCCCCGGTCGGGCGGCTGTCCCGGCCGAGGACCACCGTCCGGCCCTTGGCCACGGCCTGGGCGAAGGCCGCGGCGAGACCGAGCAATTCATCGGGATCCAGCGTTTCACCGAAGATTCCGCGGATACCAGAGACCGAGACGACGCAGCGCAGAGGACGGGGCATGGTCGCGAGCATTCGCGGCGTTCGTGTGGCGCCAAGGCGATGGGGTATCGAAGGACGACCGATTGCCGGATGGCGCGTCCGGTTTCAGCCCGATTCAGCCAGCACCGTTGGTCGTCCAGCCGTGCGGCGTTGCGCGGATGCCGCCGGCCCGGCACAACCCAGCCATGGCAGATGATCTCCCCGGATTCATCGAGGATGAACCCCCAGCCAAGCCCACTGGCGCAGGCGGCAAGCCCTCTGGCGCAAGCGTCAAGCCTGGCGCAGGAGAACAGCCGGCGGCTCCAGGCGGTCAGCCGGCGGTGTCGAATCCGTTCGCCGGCCAGGCGGTGGATTTGCCGGGCAAGGTGAAACCACCTGTGCCGCCGGCCAGCGGAGGCAAACCGCAGGTCTCGAATCCATTTGCCGGCCAGGCGGTGGAGCTGCCGGGTAAAGCCACGGCTTCGCCGGCCCTGGCCGCTTCTGCATCGCCATCGTCGGCGGTCGCGGGATCGGTGAAACCGACCGCCGCAGCCGAACCGGATGATCCCGAGCTGGTTCCGGGCAGCCGCAAAGATCTGTGGAAATGCCCGCATTGCGGCGCTGGAAACCGCCCAGAGCGCGACACCTGCCGGGCCTGCGGCAAGCACCGCGATGCTCCGGTGGCGGCGAAATGGTACGCCAACCCGGTGATTCTTGGCGGTATCGCTCTGGCACTGGCAGTTGTGGTCGCGCTGTGGGTCGTGACCCGTCCCGATTTCACCTTGCGACCCGCCGGCCCCCAGAGCCTGACCGGCCGCACCATCACCGGCGGCGGCGGCAGCGACCAAGGCATCGGTGACGGCATCCAGTTCCACGCCCGGGGCCGGATCGCCTGGGTCGGCCGGGTGGCGGCGACCGGCAGCGCAGCGTCATCGACGTTGGCGGTCTATGCCTTGGCGAAGGACGCGTCCGACGACGCCGCCTTCGCCGAGTTCGCGAAATCCGTCGTGATCGAGCAAGGCGCGGTGAAAATCGATCCGGCAACCGCCAAGCGCTTCGCGGTGTTCTCGTGCTATCTGGTCCAGGGCGCAGCAGCGCCTGAGGTCGGCTCGTACCACAGCGTGGTCGGCGACAGCGGGACCTTGTCCCAGGCCCTGCTCGGCCTGCGTGGATTCGATGCCGGCCCGGTGGTGGTGGTGCGGGAGAGCGCCGTGGCCAAGGGCCGCTGATCCGGACTGGGGCGCGGCGAGATCACCCTCTGACCTGGCTGCCAACGGCATCAGCTTCGCGACGGCGATGAGGGCATCGCTGCTGCGAAACCCGGCGATGAGGGCTGAAGCCCGCAGAACATTCAGCCGCCCCTACGGGGCTTCCCAAGCAATCCATTCTACCCGGGGCTGAAGCCCCGGGCTGGTATCGGAGCGTCCCTGCGGGACGCCCACGTTGAAAACTGCTCACATTGTTTTTCGTGATTTTTTACAGGCCGATGCTGATGTACGGCACAATGTCGGTGCCTTCGCCTGGCCGATCACGCAGGGCGCCACCGACCCGGACGCTGAGCCACGGCGCGACCTCGATGCCGATGCCGGCTGCCCAGGTCGGTGCGTCGAACCCCTTGCCGGTCCATTCCCCAACCTGGATGCCGCCGAACAGCGACAGCCGGCGGTGCAGCTCATCAAGGTCGTAATCCAGCGGGCGATGGGTCCGGCCGAACGGAGCGACATCGACGCCCAGGAACACACCGACAGTGGACGCCTTGCCCTCGACCGTGGTGCCGATGTCGGCGACCAGGAAGAACGGCTCGCGGTGGGCTGAGCTCTGGACCGGCTGGACGGCGACGGTGGTGCCCGGCGCCGTTTGAACCGGAGCAGAGACCGGTGCCGGCTCCTCGGCGGCAAGCGCTACGGAAAGGACGATGCAGGCAGGAATCATGCACGGTGCATAGGGGCTCGGCCGGGGATGGCAAATCCACGCTGCGGTCGACCGCACGGCGAGGACCTGTTCGCACGGCGAGGACCGTTCCAGGTCGGTCTGGGGTCGCACGAAGCAGCCATGGCGCGCTTATCGGAGCGGCGATGCCCTCATCGCCGGCGCGGCGCAGGTTCCGTTGGCAGCCTGGTCAGAACGCGGCCGCAGGTTTGGATTTTGAGCTGGTTCCGCTCCGCCTGGCAATTCCGGTGAGGTGGGCATCGCGGCCACGGTTCTGTGCGAGGCAATCCCGCGTGAGCTCGTCAGCGGACGGTCACCGTGGTCCACAGCCCGGCGGCGCCGGTGTCAGGCTGACCGCCGCCGACCCACACCGCGAAGGTTCCCGGCTCCACCTTTCGCCTGCCCTCATCATCGACGATGGCGAAGTATTCCTGGGCGATCTCCAGCGTCAGGGTCTTGCGCTGGCCAGCGTCGAGGGGCACCCGCGCCGCCGCCACCAGCTGATGGCGGGGCACTGGCACGCTGGCGGCCTCGTCGCGCAGGTAGACCTGGACGACCTCGTCGCCGGCCCGGCTGCCGGTGTTGCGCAGGGTCACCTTCACGGTCCGGTCGCCGTCTTTGCGCGTCTGCACACTTGCTGACTGATAGGCGAAAGTCGTGTACGACAGGCCATGACCGAAGGGCCACAGCGCTTCGCCGGTGAAATAGCGGTAGGTCCGTCCCGGTGTCGCGGGATGGGTCGCGGTCGCGGGGCTGGCGGACATGCGGTAATCGGCGAACTCCGGCAGGTCGCTGGTGGCGCGATAGAACGTCACCGGCAACCGGCCGCCGGGATTGGCGTCGCCGAACAGCACGTCGGCGACGGCGGTGCCGCCTTCTTCGCCGGGATACCAGGCGGTGAGCACGGCGTCGGCGTGCTCCGCCAGCCATGGGCAGGCGACCGCGCCGCCATTCATCAGCACGACCACCAGGCGCTTGCCCTTGGCCTTGATCGCCTGCAAAAGTTCCAGCTGGATCTGCGGCAATTCGATAGCGGTGCGGTCACCGGCGGCGTCCGACAGGCAGGCTTCGCCTTCTTCGCCTTCGATCCGCGGAGACAGGCCGACCACGGCGATGACGATGTCGGCCTGCTCGGCCGTCCAGACCGCGGCGGGGAAACCAGTCTTGGCCGGATGGAGCAGATCCGCTCCGCGGAAATGCTGGACCTGGCAGTCGGCGGCGACCGCGCCGGTCAGGCCCTCGAGCACCGTCACCATCCGCGGATTGAGCCCGTTGTAGTTGCCGAGCAGCACATCCACCGCATCGGCGTTGGGACCGACCACGACGATGCTGCGCAGGTTCTTGGCCAGCGGCAGCACGCCGTCGTTCTTGAGCAGCACGATCGAGGCCCGGGCGGCTTCGCGGGCCAGCTCGCGGTGGGCGGCGCTGTCGATCACCTTCGGATCGATCCGTGACCAACTGACGGTTCCGGGCGGATCGAACATCCCCAGGCGGAATCGCGCAGAGAACCCCCGGACGCAGGCGGTGTCGAGGTCGGCGTCGTCGCACAGCCCGCGCTCGATCGCCTGGCCGAGATGGCGGAACGGAGCGTCGTCTCCGAAGCCGCATTCCAGGTCGCAGCCATTGGTCAGGGCCAGCGCGCCGGAGGCCGCGGCATCGGCGGTCAGGTGGTGGTGCTTGTGGAAATCGTTGATCGCGCCGCAGTCGCTGACGACATAGCCAGTGAAGCCCCACTCGCCGCGCAGCACGTCGGTGAGCAGTGTCTGCGAGCCGCAGCACGGCTCGCCGTTGGTCCGGTTATAGGCGCCCATGATCGAGGCCACGCCGCAGTCCACCGCCATCTTGAAGGCCGGCAGATAGGTCAGGCGCAGGTCGCGGTCGTCGCACTGCGCATCGAACGTGTGGCGCTGGGCCTCGGGCCCGGAATGCACCGCGAAATGCTTGGCGGTGGCCACCAGCTTCAGGTGCTTCGGATCATCGCCTTGCAGCCCGGTGATGAACGCCACGCCCAACGTGCCGGTCAGCCACGGGCATTCGCCATAGGTCTCGTGGCCGCGGCCCCAGCGCGGATCGCGGAAGATGTTGATGTTCGGCGTCCAGAAGGTCAGGCCCTGATAGATGCCGCGGCGATTGCTGGCGCTGAACAGCCGGTGCTTGGCCCGGGCCTCGTCGCTGATCGCCGTGGCGACGCGGTGGACCAGATCGGCGTCAAAGGTCGCCGCCAGGGCGATCGGCTGGGGGAAGACCGTGGCTCGGCCCGCCCGACCGACGCCGTGCAGGCACTCGTTCCACCAGTTATAGGGATCGACGCCGAGCCGTTCGATCGCCGGCGCCTCGTTGAGCAACTGGGCGATCTTTTCTTCCCGGGACATGGCCGCGACCAGCAGCCTGGCCCGCTCCTCGGCGGGACGGCGATGGTCGAGCCATGGCCGCAGCGCGTGGGCTTCCGCTGGTGCTCTTGTTTTCCGCTGTGGTTTCGCTGCGGTATTCCGTGGCTTGGGCATGATGCCCGGTTTGGCCTTGGGCTTGGCCTGTTCCGAACGGGCGCTGCGTGAACTGGACGTGGCGGACTTGGCGGGCATGGCACCAGCCAAGCCGGCGCTGATTGCCGTCAAGCCTGGCGAACCTGGAGAGGATGACGGGGCGGGCCGGGCATGCTGGGAGCGCCGAGCACCAGCTCGGCCGGGTGGCGCGGGCAAGGCCAGCACCCAGAACGCCGCAGCACCGAGCGCCGCAGCACGGAGCGCCGCACTCCGTTCTGCCTAACTGGAGTCGGCCTTAGTGCGCACGCAAGAATAACTTGAGCGCCTTACAAGGTATTTTCCAAGCCGGAAAGCCGGCGTCCCGTCGGGACGCCACGAGATGAGCCCGGGGTTTCAACCCCGGGTATCATAGCCCGTTCAGGACCCAGTCCCGTAGGGACGGATGAGTCCGGCCGACCGCTATTGGCGCTCCCTTGCGGGCTGAAGCCCGCAGAAAATTCAGCCGCCCCTACGGGGCTTCCTATGCGATTCATCCTACCCGGGGCTGAAGCCCCGGGCTGGTATCGTGTCGTCCCTACGGGACGCCCACGTTGAAAACTGCACAAGTTGATTTTGCGTGAGCCCTTAACCGAGCAGGCCGAGCAGGCCGAGCTGGCCAAGCCGGTCGAGCAAGCGCAGCTGCCCAGTGCGGTCTTGGCGCGGACCGCTGCCGCCCGACCATCCGTCATGGCTCTCTCCGCGGATCTCGCCCTCGCCCTGGCTGCTGCGCAGGCCGGCGGCGCCGCCGCCCTCGCCCTGCAAGGGCACGTCGCCACCCGCACCAAAGCCGACGGTTCTCCGGTCTCCGCCGCCGATCTCGCCGCCGATGCCGCCATCCGCGCGGTGCTCACGGGGTCGCCCGACGATGCGATCCTCAGCGAGGAGATCGACGACGATCCGTCCCGGCTCGAGGCCCGGCGGCTGTGGATCATCGATCCCATCGATGGCACTCGCGACTATTTGAACGGCAGCGGCGAATGGGCGGTGCAGGTGGCCTTGGCGGTGGACGGCGTGCTGGTCGCCTCGGTGGTGTCCATCCCCCGGGAAGGGCTGTCGATCGCCGGCTCGCCTGATGGAGGCGCGTGGATTGCTGACGCCAGCGGCACCCGCCGCCTGGAACCGGTGGCGGCGGCGGAACAGGTCCTGATCACCTCGAAAAGCAGCCGCAATCGCGAACAGGTCGACCGCGTCCGCTCCGCCCTGCCCGAGTTCGGCTGGATGCCGGCGACCTCGGTCGGGGTCAAGGTCTGGCGCATGCTGCAAGGCCGCGCCGATCTGTTCGTCCACGCCCGGGCGATCCACGAATGGGATGTCGCAGCGCCGGCCGGGATCCTCGCCGCCGCCGGCGGCATCGCGACCGATCTGCGCGGCGGAACCCTGGCCTACAACACGCCCACCGCGTTGTGCCCGGGGCTGGTGTTCTCGCGCCGCTCAGACCATGCGGAGCTGGTCGCCCGGATGGAAGCCGCCGGCGTGGAGCTGATGGTGTGAACTCTAGGACTGCCAGCGGCCGGCTGCTGTGGCCCAGTCTGTTGGTTGCCAGTCTGCTCCTGCCGCTGCTGGCCGGCTGCGCTGGTCGGCCAACAGCGGACGACCCGGTGACCATCGCCGCGTGGTGGATGGAGGACCGCGCCCGGGGCATCGCCCGGCGCAGCGACGAACTCCGTCTGCTGCCCCCGGATCCTGGTCTGGAACGGCTGGCGGGGTGGGTCGATGGCGACGTGCCCCAGCTCACCGCTCGGGCTCGCCGCTGGCCCCAGCTCACCGCCCTGTTCGCCACTGGCGAAATCGTCGCGGCGGATGGCCGGTTCTCCGGCCTGGTGGCGCCGCGTCCTGAGCCGAGCGGCTCCCTGCCCGCAGACGCCGCCGCGGTCGCTGATGCCGAGAACCACGACCGCCGGCTGCTCGACGCCCTCGCCCGCAGCCGCCTGGGCGTGGCCGAGCAGATCGCCCGCTGGAACGCGGTGATCGCAGATATCCGGCGTAAACAGGACCTGGCGGCGGGTGCGACGACCTGGACGCCCGGGAACTAGCTGGACTTTCCTAGGAGCGCCGGGCGCTAGTTCGGCCCGGACGCCTTCACTCATTGCTGGATTGTTTGTCGCGGTGCCAGCGCACGCAGTTCGCTCCCTCGGCCGAGCGATTCACGCTCCTGAGAGTCCCAGCGCGCCGATCAGCTGCTGGCGCAGCCGGTCGCCGGCTTCGGGCGTCAGCTTCGCGCCGTGCTGCTGGACATAGAACACGTCCACCGCCACGTCGCCCATGGTGTTGATGCAGGCGTGGCCGATGGCGCAGCCGGCGTCGCTGATCGCCCGGCATAGTCGCGACAGCAGGCCGGGTTCGTCCTTGCAGTGGACATCGACCACCGACCAGTGGTCGCTCGACTGGTGCTCGATCTTCACCGCCGGATCGTCGAACCCCGAGTCCGCCGGCTTGCCGACCACAATGGTCCGCCGGCGGCGGTCGAGGAGCTCGCGGGCATCGAGTTCACTCCGGCTGACCGCCCGCAGGTCCCGGCGCAGGCGATCCCAGATCTCGGCCTCGCCCAGCCGTCCGGTGATGATGCTCGCCAGGCGGAAGCTGAACAGCGCGGCGCCGGGCTTGGTGAGCCAGATCCGGGCTTCGATCACGTCGAATCCGTGTCCCGATAAACAGGCGGCGATGTCGGCGAACAGGCCGTGGCGGTTGGGAGCGGCGACCACCACCGAGATCCCGCGATCGCCAAGATTCCAGGCCAGGCCGAGGCCGTCCGCGGTGCATCCCGCGAGCACCGTGCGGTGGCGCAGGACCTCGTCGGGTCGGGCGAGGTGCAGGTAGGTGTGGGGCAGGTCGTTGAGGAAGGTGGCGGCAGCGGCCGGAGCGGTGCCGCCTTCGGTCAGGGCGCGCAGCAGCCGTTGGCGGTGGTCCTCGCTGCGCACGACGCCGTGTTCGAGCTGGTCGGCGGTGGCGCGATGCAGTTCGTGGAGGAGCTCCTCCTGCCAGCCGGTGAGGACCCCTTCGCCCACGGCGCGGGCATCGCACCAGGTCAGGCAATACAGCGCGTCGAGGCGTTCGCGGCTGCCGATGCGTTCGGCGAACGTTTTCAGGAAGGCCGGCTCGTGGAAATTGCGCATGCGGCTGGCGTCGGACAGCGCGACATGGCGATCGACCAGGAAATAGACGAGATCTTCCGCCACCTGATCGAGGCCGAGGCGCTCGGCCACCGCCTGCACCATCAGCGCCCCGCGGGCGACGTGGCCGCGCCCCATGTATTTTCCCATGTCGTGCAGGAGCAGCGCCAGGGTGAGCAGGTCCTTGCGCGCCACGCTGGGCAGGATCCGCCCCGGACCCGGCGCGACCTCGCCCTTGGCCATGGCGTCCAGGTTGCCGAGGGCGATCAGGCTGTGCTCATCCACGGTGTACTGGTGATAACTGTCGAACTGCATGTGGCAGGTCAGCACACCGAACTCCGGCAGCCAGGCGCCGAGCAGGCCGGCGTGGTGGAGGTCCTCCAGCGGAGGCCGGGTCCGGCCGAGGTCGCCGAGCATGGCGAGGAAGACCGCGGCGATTCGCGGATCGCGGCGGGCGGCGTCATCGACCAGGTGCAGATGCGAGCGGATCTGGCGCTGCAATTCATAGCTGAAACGCCATTCGCGCTGCTGGCAGGCTCGGGCCGCCTGGAACAGGCGCAGCACCGGATCGGCCTGGGCGAAAAATCCCGAATGGCTGAGGTAGAGCTTGCCTTCGACCGCGGTGAAATCCTTGTCGAGGATTTTCCGCGACTTGATGATCAGGATGCGGCGGCCGAGCAGGCCCTTGGCCCGCAGCCGGCTGATCGCCAGGTCGAGGATCTGATGGACGTGGAGGGTGCGCGCATAGTGCGCTTTCATGAAATGTTCGACCGCGCGCAGCCGGCTGACATCGGCGTAGCCGAGCTGCTTCGCCACCAGGACCTGGTCGGCCAGCTGGAACACATCCTGTTTTCGGCCATGCTGGAAATGGAGCAGCGCGCGCAGGCGAAGCAGGTGGTCGTTGGTCGCTTCGATCCCGGCGAGGTCGTCGCGGGTGATCGACTCGAGCTCAGCCAGGGCCGGCAGGTGGCGGGCGCCACAGGCGGCGAAGGCCATGACCCGGAGGAGCTGGACATCGCGCAGGCAGCCGGGGTTCGACTTGAGGTTGGGCTCCATCAGGAAGATCGACTGGCCGGCCTGGGAGCGGCGGCGGCCGAGCTCGTCGAGCTTGAAGCGGAGGAACGCGGCCGCCCGGCGGGAACGGAAACGTTCGAGGATTTGCGTGACCTTCGCCGCCAGCACCGGTCCGGCGAGCAGCGGTCGCTGCTCGATCAGCGCGGTCGCGGTGACGAAATCCTCGTCGATGATCTTGGCCAGTTCCGAGCAGCCGCGCTGGCTGGCGCCGACCTGGAATTTCACGTCCCAGAGCAGGGTGTTGAGCTCGGCCCACATCGGTTCGAGCCAAGCGGGACGGCGGTCGTCAGCCAGCACCAGCAGATCCAGGTCGCTGTACGGACTCATCTCGCGCCGGCCGTAGCCGCCGAGGGCGATGATGCCGACCTGCTCGGTCCAGCTGCCGTCTGGCGCTCCAGCTTTGGCCGCCGCACGCAAGGCGAGGGCGACCACCACCGCATCGGTCAGCGCGGTGATGCGCTCGGACACATCCAGGCCGGTCAGCTCGCCGAGATGGGCCAGCTGATCGGCCTTGATCGCCGCCAACCCGGCGCTGCGCAGCTCGCGGATCCGGGCGATGAATTCGGGCCGGGGTAGAACGGCGGCGGAGGCCAGGGCGGCGACTAGACCCGGATCGGCCACGGCAGGGCTGGCGGCGGCTGGTTCGACGGCAGTGGTCATGGCGGCAGTGTCGGGTGGAAGACGCGGCCGATCCAGCCGATCACCGCGGCGGCGGCCAACCAGGTTATGCCGCACCATTCGTGCAGTGGGGAGCAGCGGGCTCAGCCCTTGCGGGGGCTCAGCCCTTGCGGCGGAAACCCAAGGCGAAGATCAGGATCACCACCAGGCTCGACACCCAGCCTTCGATCTCGATCAGCGGTCGCAGGTGCAGGTTCCAGTCGCTGCGCGCCTTCTGGAACTCGCGGAAATCGTCAGCGTGGATCTCGGCCGCGACACCGGCGAGCGTGAGGTGGACCGGCAATCGGCTGTTCATCGCCGCTTCGACCTCGGCGATGAGCTTGGCCCGCTCCTCAGCGGGTTTGCTGTCGATGGCCGCGATCAGGGCGCTTTCTCCAGTGAAGTAATGGGCCTCGGGCAGCGGGGCGGCGGCGGTGTTGATGGTGGCGACGTGATGAATCGACAGCCATGGAGGGCAGTGCTTGTCGACGGCTTCATGGTAGGCCTTGGCCGTGGGATAGGTCGTGCCTTCAGGAAAGACGTGACGCAGACCAGCGACGTCGCCGGGGAACTCGAAGAGCAGCTTGATGCCGATGAACAGCACCGCGGCGAAGGCGCAGGCTTCGAGCTTGGGGAACAGTTCAAGCAGCCTGACGAATCCCTGGGCGGCGAAGCGCATGACCAGGATGCCGGCCAGGGCGCCGACGATCAGCACCCACAGCTTGTCGGTCAGGGCCACCGCCGCAGCGATGGAATCCACCGAAAAGACGATGTCGGTGAGTTCTACGGCGATCACCGTGCTCCAGAACACCGACAGGCCGAAACGGCGCATCGGGGCCTTGGCGACGGCTTCTTCCTCCGCTTCCTCGTCGGCCTTCTTCAGGAAATGCGACGCGCCCAGCCACACCAGATACAGACCGCCGAGGACTTTCAGATACCACTGCTGCATGATCCACACCGCCAATAGCAAGGCGATGATGCGGAAGACATAAGCCCCAATGATGCCGTAGCGCAGGGCCCGACCGCGCTGCTCGGGCGGCAGGTGCTTGACCAGCAAAGCGAGGACCACCGCGTTGTCGCAGGACAGTAGCCCTTCGAGGATCACCAGCACCAGGACGACGAACAGATCCTGGGGCCAGGTCTGGGCAATGTCATGCAGATGGAGGAAGGTGAGGAAGTCCATGCGCGCTCCGTGGGGGGCGGCAGATTTCCTGATGGCCGGGCGAGAGCAAGCGCGTCCGGGCGAAGCCGCGACGCGTCGCCTGGCCAAAGCTTAATAGCTGGTGGCGTCGAGCTTCACCTTGCCCCGGTAAATCCAGTAGATGCAGATCGTGTAGGCGATCACCACCGGCATGCCGATCAGGGCGATGATGAACATGATCTGCAAGGTTTTCGGCGACGAAGCAGCATTGCCGATATGCAGGCTGTTGGCCGGATCGATGGCCGGGACGATGTTCGGATACAGCCCGGCAGCGGCAGTGGCGAACAGGCCGGCGATCACCGCCGACGATGAGAGGAACGCCTGGCCCTCGCGGCCGTGGTGGATGCAGCGCGGGATGTTTGCTAAAGCGAGCAGGGTGAGCAGCGGGAACAGGAACAGCACCGGATTCTCGCGCAGCGGTGCGGCCAGCTGGGGCCGGAAGACCAGGGTCGCGATGGTCAGGATGGCGAAGCAGAGGATGAAGGTGATCAATGCCGGCTGGATCCAGCTGCGGACTTTTTCCTGAATTTCGCCTTCGGTCTTGAGCACCAGATAGATCGCACCGTGGAGCGCGAACAAGGTCACCGTGGTGATCCCGACCAGCAGCGGGAACGGGGTGAGCAGGGCGAACAGGCTGATGTCCAGCTCATGGTCGGCGGTCAGCGGCAGGCCCTGCAGGACATTGCCGAAGGCGACGCCGGCGAGCAGGGCGATCAGGAAGCTGCCGATGGCGAACACCCAGTCCCAGGTCGAGCGCCAACGGTGCGAGATCTGCTTGCTGCGGAACTCGATGGCGACGGCGCGCATGATCAGGGCCATGAGCAGGAGCATCAACGGCAGGTAGAACCCGCTGAAGATGGTGGCGTAGACCTCGGGGAAGGCGGCGAACAGTGCGCCGCCGCCGGTCACCAGCCACACTTCGTTGCCGTCCCACACCGGCCCGATGGCGTTCAAGGCGATCCGCCGCGGCTGGTCGCCGCGATGGAACGGGTGGAGGATGCCGACCCCCAGGTCGAAGCCGTCGAGGATGGCGTAGCCGGCGAGCAGGACGCCGACCAGGGCGAACCAGGCGGTAGCGAGATCCATGAGGGGTCCTTTCAGGCGCCAGCGCGGCCGAGGCGGAGCAGGGGACCGTGGGCGGAATCGCCCTGGTCCGGGCCATGCTGCACTTTTTCATTGAGCAGATAGATGAACAGGATGAACAAAGCGATGTAGATCACGGTGAACATGCCCAGCGAGATCCACACCTCGCTGGCGCTGACCGTGCGCGAGACCGCATCCTTGGTCCGCATCAGGTCCTGGACGATCCACGGTTGGCGGCCGACCTCGGCAGCGAACCAGCCGGCCTGGTTGGCGATCTGGGGCAGGAGCACCGCCGGCACCAGCAGGCCGAGGGTGAACCGGCTGGTCCACAGGGCGCCGCGGGTCCATTGGATCGCAGCCACGAACACCACCGCCATCATCAGCAGGGCTGTGCCCAGCATCAGCCGATACGACCAGAACACCGGCGCCACCGGCGGGCGGTCCTCGGGCTTATAGGCGTCGAGCCCAGGCACCGAGGCCTTGGCATCGCCGGTCAGCAGCCAGCTTGCTCCACCGGGGATGGCGATGACTGCGCTGGTGGTTTGGCTCGCCGCATCGGGATGGCCGAGGACCACCAGATCCGCCGGACCGGTCTTGAAGTGTCCTTCCATGGCGGCGAATTTTGCTGGTTGATTCTTCGCCACGCCCTCTGCCGACCAGTGGCCGGTGACTGCCTGCCAGGTGCAAGCGACCAACGCGACGGCCAGGGCCACGCTCAGGGAGGCCTTGGCGACGGCCTCGTGGCGGCGGCGCAGCAGCCACCAGGCCGAGACCGACAGCACCACTGCTGCGCCGGCGATCCAGGCTCCGCCGATGACGTGGGACAGGCGTTCCATGGAGGAAGGATTGAAGACCATGGCCCAGAAATCGGTGATCTCGGCGCGCATCCCGTTCGGCCCTTGGACCACGTGATAGCCAGCGGGTGTGTGCATCCACGAATTGGCGACCACGATCCACACCGCGGAGAAATGGGCGCCGCCGCAGACCATGCAGGTCGACAGATAATGCAGCCAGCGCGGCACCCGGTCCCAGCCGAACAGCAGCACCGCCAGGAACCCCGATTCTAGGAAAAACGCGAACACGCCCTCAGCGGCCAAGGCCGAGCCGAAGACATCGCCGACGAACCGGGAATAGGCGGCCCAGTTGGTGCCGAACTCGAACTCCATGACCAGTCCGGTGGCGACGCCGATGGCGAAGGTCAAAGCGAAGACCTTGGTCCAATAGCGGGCAGCATCGTGCCACACCGGGTTGCCGGTGCGCAGCCACAGCCCTTCGAGCAGCACCAGCACCACCCCGAGTCCGATGGACAGGGGCGGATACAGGTAGTGGAAGGCGGCGGTCAGCCCGAACTGGATCCGGGAGAGCATCAGGGCGTCGAGTTCCATGGCCGCGAGCCTAGGCGCGTCGCCCCGGAACGGATCTCTCAGATCGGACTCAAGGTCTGCGGTATGCGCCGGATTCGCGTCGCGGAATGCCCGATCCACATTCCGCAAGTGGCTCTCATTCCGTACTGAAAGCTGATTGCATGAACATATAAAAGTAGTTGAACCTCCTAAGCGCCAAGACGCCAAGGAAAAATTGGGGAAATTCTCCGCTGGTCGGAGAACCGACTAGGAGTGAACGGGTTTGTCTCGTTGCTTCCAACGCGTAGCGCCGTGTCGGTTCTTCGACTTCGTCTTTCTGGATGAGCGATGTTCTGGCTGGAGCCCGAGCCCTGAACCAGTTGCTGCGCCGATGCACCTTCGCCCGGTCAGGTCGGGCGACCTCTGGTTATTTGGGCGAGGGATCGATCAGGTCGATCAGCGACCGCTGCTGCTCCAACTGCTTTTTGAAGACCGAATAGAGTACAGAATTGACCATGGAATCGCTATGCAGCCCAACCACATCGCTGGTCAGGTCGCCGGTTCCGCTGGCCGGATCGGCGGAGGCTGCCGTTGCGGCCGCTGGTGCTGGGCCAGAGGAGAGCGCCTCTGCGTCGGCAACGACCTGCTCGGCCCGGGTGTCGAACCGGGCCTGGTTGCGCTGGATGGCCGCGGCAGTGCTGGAAATGCCCGGGGTGATCTCCATGGCGGCCTCGCTACCGAGATCATACCCGACGATCGGTCGGGAAGAAAGGCGCGCATCGTCGCCAGTCGTGCTCGGACAGGGACAGGCCCCGTCAGGCCTGGCTGCCCAAATCCGTCTGGCCGGATGGGCTTTGCAGGGGCGGCCTGTGGCGGTGGACGACGACCAGCGAAGCCGCCACCGCCACCAGACCGAGCGCCAACACGACCAGCTCAGAAACGGTCTGGCCGAAGCTGCCCATCCCGATCGCGACGGTCACGCCATGGCCCCACCAGGTCGCCAACGGCAACAGCGCGAGGTGGGCTGACGCCACCGCCTGCAACGGCCAGCGGCGACGGCCGCTCCAGCTCAGCACGGCGCCCAGCGTACAGATGACGCCGGTCACGGCGATCGCGAGCAGGTACTCATCAAGCGCTTCGGCCACCGTTCGCACCGGTTGGATCAGGTTGGCCAAGCCGGCTTGGAGCATGGCTTCGGCCCATTCCTCGGTCTGCGTCTGTTGTACGGCCTGGGTCAGCGTCCCAGCCAGGGCCAGCAGCAGCGCCCCGTGGATCAGCCAGGACCAGCGGATCAGCCGGTAGAGGAAATCGCTTGAGGCCATGACCCAGGAATGGCCACGGGCGGTGGCCGGCAAGCCTCCCGGCAGTCCGTCGGGCAGTGTCGGAGGTGTCGCGAGCAGTGCGCGGGCTGCAGATGCTCACCAACCCGACATCTTCTCCGGATCGATCGAGAGCAGGAATTCGACGTTGGTGCGGAAGTTCTTCAGTTTGTTGCGCAGGAATTCCACCGCGTCTTGCGGGCTGCGGTCGGCCAGCCATTTGCGCAGGGCCCAGACCCGCTGCAATTCATCTTTGTTCTTGATCAGCAGGTCGTCTTTGCGGGTGCCGCTGGCGGCGACGCTTATCGCCGGGAAGACCCGGCGGTCGGCGAGGCGGCGGTCGAGGACCAGCTCCATGTTGCCGGTGCCTTTGAATTCCTCGAAGATCACGGTGTCGGCCAGGCTGCCGGTATCGACCAGGGCGGTGGCGAGGATGGTGAGCGAGCCGCCGCCTTCGATCTTGCGCGCCGCGCCGAAGAATTGCTTGGGTTTGATCAACGCGCCGGACTCGATGCCGCCGGACATGACCCGGCCGCTGCCGGGCGCTTCGGTATTATAGGCCCGGGCCAGGCGGGTGATGGAATCGAGCAGAATGACCACGTCGCGGCCGCGCTCGACCAGGCGCTTGGCCTTGTTGATGACCATCTCCGCACATTGCACATGGCGGCTGGCGGGCTGGTCGAAGGTCGAGGCCACGACTTCGCCGCGCACCGAGCGCTGCATGTCGGTGACTTCTTCCGGACGTTCATCGACCAGCAGGACGATCAGTTCGCATTCCGGATTATTGGTGGTGATCGCCTTGGCGATCTTTTGCAGGTACACCGTCTTGCCGCATTTGGGCTGGGCGACCACCAGACCGCGCTGGCCTTTGCCGATCGGACAGGCGAGATCGAAAATCCGCAGGGAATAATCGGTGGGATCGTTGGGCAGCTCCATGAACAGCCGTTCGTGGGCGTGGAGCGGAGTCAGATGTTCGAACTCCTGGACCGGCGTGCGTTGGGCCTCGGGCTCGCCCATCACGGTGTGGATCGCCACGAGTTGCGGGCATTTCTCGTTGCCGCGCGGTGCCCGGGCGGTGCCGGTGACATGCATCCCGGGTTTCAGGCCATAGCGGCGGAGCTGGACCGCGGTGACCAGGGTGTCGGTGTTCACCGCCAGATAGCTCGACAACGGACTGCGGATGTAGCCCTGCTGATCTTTGTACAACTCCATGTAGCCGCTGACGATGATCTCATCGAGCCGCCCGGCGGCGGCCTTGCGCAGGATCTCGCTGATCAGGTCGTATTTCTTCAGCCATTTGACATCGCGGATCTCCAACTTTTCGGCCTCGGCCTGAAGATCGGGCAGGGTCCGCTTGAGGTAGTCGTCAAGGATGAGCTTGACCGGCGGGCGCTCCACCGGAGGCGGGGGCAACGGCGGACGCTCGGGTTGGGGGCGCGGCTGATTATCGCTGCGTTGGTAGTCGCCGCGTGGTTGGCTGTCGCTTCGTGGCTGGATGTCGCTGCGCGGCTGGCCCTCGCTGCGCGGCTGGCCCTCGCTGCGCGGCTGGTAGTCGGTGCGCGGTTGGCTGCCACTGCGCGATGGCCCATTGCCGACTGGTCCGGTCTGGCCGGCACCGCTCTCAGCGTCGTCCTGGTCGTCGCTGTCGATCGGCTTGGCGACCAGCTGCTTGGCTTCGATGCCGAGCTGCCGGGCGAGGATCACCCGGGCGTAGGCGGCGAGCTGGGCCGGGTCACCGCTGTTGTCCACCGCGAGCTGACAGCGTTTGCGGCGTTCGTCGGCATTGCCGACGGCGGTTTCGCGCCGGGCCAGTTCGGCTTCGTCCCAGCCGCGTTCGGCCAGGCGGGCGAGGCGGGCCTCGCGGGAAGCCTTCACATAGACGGTCGTGGTGCAGCGCTCATGCAGGCCCAGTTCATGGAGCAGGGCCGCGTCGATCACCACCAGGTCACCGACGGCGCGGGCCTTGGTCTCGGAGATCAGCGCGGGATGGACGATGCGGTTGAGCAGTGCGGTGCGCTCGGGGGCGCTGAACGCCTGCTCGGCCAGGGCGCGGCGGTTGATCGCGCCATCAGCGGCCAGGATGCCGGCGCCGAATTCCTTGACCAACTGCTTCTTGATTGCCGGTGATTCGATCAGCTCGTGGCCGATCTCGTCGACTACCACCACCTTGGCGCCATAGGCCAGGAACTGCCGCGCGAGCACGCTTTTGCCGGCGCCGGGTTCGCCGGTGATGCCGATGACGACTTTTTTCGGCGGCGGCGGAGCCTGCTCGGTGATGCCCTCGGCGATCGGCTTGGCCTCATCGTCGTTGTCGGACCCGTTCGATCCCGCATCGGTCTCGGCGGAGGGTGTTTCAGCGGCCGGCTCCGCAGCTTTCACCGCCGGCTGGCGCGGCTGGGGCGTCAACCGGGCAACGGGTGATGCGGCGAGATCGGCAGATTTGGCTCGGGGCGCAGCGGTTGGTTCCTTAATCGATTCCTCTGCCGGTTTCCCGATCGGCTCTGCCGGCTTGGTCGTTTGTTCGGCAGATTTAGCGAGGGGCTCGGCAGATGGCGCAGGGACCGCTTCGGTCGCAGCCGTGCGCTCGGCGACACGGGTTGGTGCCGGGTTGGCACTGGAAGGACCGTCGGGAGCGGTGCGTTCAGCTTGCGCCGCGGGCTCTGCTGGCGCCGCGGGCGCTGCTGGCGCCGCGGGCGCTGCCGTCACTGCGCCGTCCACTGGGTTCTGATCCGGTGCTGCTATTTTTGCCTTCGGCTTGCGACCGGGCCGCTTCTTGGCGGGCTTGTCGGCGGAGGCGGGCGGAGTGATGGCGGTGTCGTCGGTCATGGATCGTTCAGGGAATCAGGGAAACAGCGGGAAGCCGGCGCTCAATTGAGGTCGGCGAAAAAATGATGCAATTCATCAGCGAGTCGGGCAGGTTGCCGCAGCCACGGGTGATGCCCAGCACCCGGGATGGCGATGAACCGGCCGTGCGGCAGGAGGCACGCCACCTGCTGCGCTGGCCAGGCGGGCCGAATGTCATCGCTGCCGTAGAGCATCACGGTTGGAAACGGCAGGCGTGCAATCCTCGCCCAGATCGCAGGAGCCCGAAAGAATTCGCGGGTGCTGCGGTTCAGCGATCGATTCACGGTGCGATTGGGAGCGTAGAGAAAATCCAGGGTTTCATCGTGGTGGCGTAATGCCCGGTACCGCGCCGACCAATCGGCATCGTAGACGATGCCTCCGCCATTGATCGCGATCAGGCCGAGCACGCGCTGCGGATAGGCGAGGGCATAGGCCAGGGCGAGCTCTGGGCCCCACGAATGTCCGATGAGCACGACCTGGTCGTGGCCATAGGCCGCCCGGACCACGTCGAGATCGTCGATGCATTCCTGAAGCGTGGTCGATTCGTCTGCTGAGGATCGGCCGCAACCGCGCATTTCCCAGCGCACCGATTCAGCCACGTCGTCGATCATCGCCGCCACCGGAGCCAGGTAATCACAACATCCCGGGCCTCCATTGCACAGGATGGCCGGAACACCGCGCCCGGTGCTACAGGCCCAGATCCGGCCTTTTCCAGCGGTGATGAATCGCTCAGTGGCCGTCATCCGACCTCCAGCCAGTTTTTGCCGATGCGGGCTTCGGCGACCAGCGGCACGTCGAGCTTCCACGCGCTGCGCATCGCCTCGGCCAGTGCGTTGGCGGCGGCCTGGGCGCTGGCCTCTGGCGCTTCAACCAGCAATTCGTCGTGGATTTGCAGGACCAGGCGGCAATCAGCGGGCAGCGCGGCCTCGGCCCGGAGCATCGCCCGTTTGATCAGGTCGGCGGCGCTGCCCTGGATGGTGCTGTTCAGCGCCACCCGTTCGCCGGCCATGCGCTCAGTCTTGTTCCCGGACGACAAGCCGGGGATGTAGCGGCGGCGACCGGCCATGGTCTGGGCATAGCCGCGGACGACAGCCTCGGCGACGGTGCGGTTGATGAACGCCTTCACCGTGGCGAAGCGGGCGAAATAGTCGCTAATGAACCGCGCCGCGTCGCCTTTGGCGATGCCGAGCTGGTTGGCCAGGCCGAAGGCGGTCTGGCCATAGATGATGCCGAAATTGATCGCTTTCGCCGCGGCCCGCTGGCGTGGGGTGACGGCGTCTTCGCTGACGCCGTTGGCGGCGGCGGCGACGAAGCGATGGATGTCGCGACCGGCGTGGAACGCCTCGCACAAGGTCGGGTCGCCGGACAGGTGGGCGAGGATGCGCAGCTCGATCTGGCTGTAGTCCGCCGCCACCAGGACCCGACCCGGGCCGGGGGCGAAGGCCGCACGCATTTCCCGGCCGAGGTCGGTTTTCTTGGGAATATTCTGGAGATTCGGCGCATCGCTGGACAGCCGGCCGGTCTCGGTGCCGGTCTGGCGCAGACTGGTGTGGATGCGTTTGGTGCGGGGATTGATGTACTCGGGCAGCCGGGCCAGGTACGAACCGATCAGCTTGGTCAGCTGGCGGTGCTGGAGCAGCAGATCGGGCATCTCGTGCTGATGGCGCAGCGCTTCGAGGACCGAGTGGTCGGTGCTCGGACCAGATTTGGTCCGCGAAATGACCGGCAGTTTCAGCTGGTTGAACAGGAGATCCGCGACCTGCTTGGGGCTGGCCGGATTGAACCGGGCGCCGGCGATCTCGGAGATGCTGATGTTGACCGAGGCCAGGTACAGTTCGAGGTGCCGACGGGTGGTGACCAGCACCGCCGGGTCCACCGGCAGGCCGGCGTCTTCGCAGCGGCCGAGGAGCAGGGCGATCGGGACTTCCTGCTCGCGGTACACGGTGAGCAGATCGGCGGCGGCGAGCTTGGCTTCGAGCAGTTGCGCCAAGCGCCAGCAGCACTGGGCGTCTTCGCAGGCATAAGTCGCGACCCGCTCGACCGGCACGTCGGCCATGGTCTGGCCGGCGGACAGATCGACCACGGCGCCGGTCGGGATCTTCTCTTCGGACAGGAACGCCCGGGCCAGTCCGTCGATGCCATGGCTGTCGCGTCCGGGATCGAGCAGCCACGAGGCGAGCATGACATCGCCGTCATAACCGGCGACGGTAATCCCGTGACGGCGCAGGACCCGGGCGTCGAATTTGATGTTCTGACCGACTTTGCGCACCGCCGGATCGGTCAGCACCGGCCCGAGCTGGGCCACGACGGCCGACCAGTCGATGGTCGCGCCCTGGCCGCGGACCGGCACATACACCGCGGATTTCTGGTCGCCGGGACTGCCGTCGCCGCCCCAGGCGAAGCTGAGCCCGACGATGTCGGCATCGAGGGGCTCCAGGCCGGTGGTCTCGGTGTCGAGGGCGAATCGGCCGGCGCGACGCAGGTCGGCGGCCAGGTCGGCCAGATCCGCGGTGGTCACGGTCCGGTAGCGGGCGCCTTGGCTGGCCGGAGCGATGGTCTGGGGGATGAATTTTGCGGTACTGAAACCGCAATCTGCGTAAATCGCCGGATCGATCGGGGCGTCGCGCTGGATGCGCAGGTCGTCCAGTCCGGGCGCGCCGGGGACATCGACCAGGGTGATCAGGCGCCGCACCAGTTCGGCCTGCGGGATGAAGGCCCGCACTTTTTCCTGCTGTTTCCCCTTCAAGGTATCGACCCTGGCCAGCACGTTGCTTAACGAGCCATGTTCTGCCAACAATTTCACAGCGGTTTTCGGACCAACCCCGTCGATGCCGGGAACATTGTCGGAGGTGTCGCCGATCATGCACAGATAATCGACCACCTGATCGGGGCGCAGGCCCTTTTCGGCGAGCAGTTCGGCCGGGCCGCGCAGGGTGTTGTCGCTGGGCAGCCAGGTGCGGATGCGCTCGCTCAGCACCTGATCGACGTCCTTGTCGCGGGTCAGCATCCGGACCTGGTGGCCGACGGCGGCTGCCTGCTTGGCGATGGTCACCAGCAGATCGTCGGCCTCATAGCCGGGGATGCTCAGCACCGGGACGTGGTTGGCCCGGGCCAGGCGTTCGACATCGGGCAGCTGGACCCGCAGCTGATCCGGCATGGGATCGCGATGGGCCTTGTATTCCGTGTAGATCTGCTGGCGAAAGGTCGGGCCGTGGGGATCGAGGATCAGCGCCCAGTGGCTGATCGCCGGATCATTGCGCAGGTCGCGGAACAGGTTGGCGAAGGCATAGGTCACTCCGGTGGGCTTGCCGCCCGGTCCGGTCAGGGGCGGCATCCCGAAGAAATAGCGGTACGCGAAATAATGGCCGTCGATCAAGGCGACGATGGAGCCGGGTTCGGCCAGCGTGGCGATGTCGCCAGGACTCGTGGCCGAGTCTGTCATCGCCAGAAGGATCCCTGGCGGACAGGGAAAGTGGTGGACAAGCGCAAGGGCACCAGGGATTCCGCCAGCGGCGGCCAGTCAGGGTGGATTGAGGGGAGCTCTGCGCCGTCAATTCCGGCGATCGGCGCAGCGGACAGAGCAGCCAAGTCGGCTGCCGATGGTCGCCTTTTACGCTTGCGCAGCGGTCGCGTCAACTGGCCGATCGGCCAGGCACGCCGCTGCCCAGGCTGCGCCGGGTCCCGGGCCAGCGGCGATGCGCCCCGACCTAAGGGAAAACGTCAGCACGATTTTCAGGACTTTTCAAACTTCAGGATTCACGCATGGAGCGCGGCATTGAGGCCGCCCCAGCCAGCGCCCTTTTTCTGGTAGGCTTCGATGGAGCCGGTCTGGCTGTTGCGACGCACCAGCAAATGGTCGCGGCCCGACAGATCGACGGCCTTGATCACGGTGCCCTCGGGCATCAGGCGGACCTTGCTGCCGGCGGTCAGGTACAGCCCGGCCTCGATCGTGCAGTCGTCGCCCAGGGAGATGCCCAATCCAGCGTTGGCGCCGAGCAGGCAGCGGCGGCCGATGCGGATGACCTCTTTGCCGCCGCCAGACAGCGTGCCCATGATCGACGCGCCGCCGCCGATATCGCTGCCATCGCCGACCACCACGCCGGAGCTGATCCGACCTTCGACCATGGATTTTCCCAGGGTTCCGGCATTGAAATTGACGAAGCCCTCGTGCATCACGGTGGTCCCTTCGGCGAGGTGGGCGCCGAGCCGCACGCGGTCGCCATCAGCGATGCGCACGCCGCTGGGGATGACGTAGTCCACCATCCGTGGGAACTTGTCGACGCCGAACACCCGGACCGTGTCGCCGCCGGTCCGCAGGCGCAGACGGACCGGTTCGAACTGCTCCGGCTCGAACGGTCCATGGCTGGTCCACACCACATTGTTGAGCAGGCCGAACACGCCATCGAGGGCCAGGCCGTGGGGTTGGACCTTGCGGTGGGACAGCAGGTGCAGGCGCAGGTAGACCTCATGGGCATCCTGGGGCCTGGTCTTCAGGTCGCCGATGAACACGGCGACGGCTTCGCGGTGCGGAGTCGGGCCTGGCCGCGGTTGGGCGCGCAGGGCGTCGCGCAGCCCGGCGAGGGCGTCGATGTTGGGATGGTGTTTGCCGTCACCTTGGAAGGGAGCGAATGCGGTCAGGGCCTGATCGAGCTGCTCGCCGGTCAGGCGGAAGCTGGCCGAGCCGCCGCGGTGGCCGGTGATGCTGCTCAGGATCGCGGCGGTGGCGTAGTTCTCTGCGCAATTCACCACCGGGAACCAGGTGTCGAGGATCTTCCGGGCCCCATCGGGACCGGGGATCCCGAAGGTCGCCAGGCCGACCGCGTAGGCAGCCGGTCGTTGGTATCCGGCCTGGGATTCGATCCGGCTGACCTGGGCGTGGAAGGCGTCGAGGGACATCGGAAGCTCCGCGAGGGCGAAGCTTTAGGCCCGAGATCACCGCGCCAAGGCCACCCGGGCTGCATCCTGGGAGCTCAGCCTCCAGCATGCCGTGGCGGCAATACACTTGCAGGCTGAAGCCTGTGCTCCCAGGACACGCTTGCAGGCTGAAGCCTGCGCTCCCAGGGCGCAGGCTCCCAGCTATTTCGCGCCGCGCGGGCGGTAGCTGGCGGCCTTCACCGCTTCAGGGCTGAACAACGTGACGGTGCTGCTTCGGGTCCGCTCGTTGGCCTGTTCGCGGGGGGCCGAGAGATGGACCTCGATCCGGCGCCGCCACCAGCTCGGCAGATCAATGCGCGGGTCGTCATCCTGATGGAAATCGTTGATGTACTCAGCCAGATTCTGATTGATCCAGAAGTAGGTGCGGACCGGATCGGACGTCGCCACCAGGTCGAGCGGGATGTTGCGGCTCGACACCGACATCAGGATCAGTTTGAGATGGTCGGCGCTGGCGGGGTTTTCAAGATCCGCGAGGTCGATGACGCTGATCATCGCATGGCAGATGCCGGCCACCGCCAGCGCGCTGTCCATGGTTGCGGGGTCAAGCAGCCACAAGCCCTTGTCGGTGCGATCCGACCATTGCCGGCTGTCCTTCATGCAGCTGCCGGCCATCTGGGTCTTGTTGGTAAAAAGGCAGCAGACGATCTTGCTTTCGTCAGACATGGGTGCTTTCGCGGTCGGAACCGCTCCTCGTCTCGTCTGGCAGGGGGGTCACGGAAGGTCAGGTAACTCAGAAGAAGCGTCGGACTTCGTCCTGGCCGCGAACGGTGCGCAGCCAATAGGTACGCAGCAGCAGGCGGACCTCTTCGACCAGATCATGATCGGCGCAGGTCAGCTTGGTCTTGATGGCGCGCAGGTCGAGGACGCCATTGCATTCGCGGATGATCAGGTTGGCCAGGATCGACGGCGGCTGGCCGCGGTTGCGCGGGGCCTGCTCGGAGGGGATCTTCTCCATCACGATCACGCCGAGGAAGGCATCGTCGAAGCGCTCGGTGAGCACCCCGGACAGCAGCATGCCGTACAGGATCTGAGCAGCCTCGTGCTCGGTCCGTCCAGACAGCTCGACGATCTCCTTCAGGGTTCGCCGGCCATTGACCAGCGATAGCAGCTTCCACTCGCTCTGGGTCAAACGGACGTCACCGATCTTCTGGCTGTCCCGTTCGATGTGGAGGATCGTCGCCGGATCGGGCAGGTTGTCGAAGACCGACCCTTCGTCGAGCCGGCGCAGGCCTTCGAGGAGCAGATTGGGCAGTGACAGGTTGACCGTGCGCAGCGGAGCGCGGGCGCTCTTCAGGAAGGCGAATTTGCCTTCTTTCCACTTGAACAGCTGATAGATCGCCGCTTCGCCCTCGCGCGGCGGGCAGAACGCATGGACCACCTCGCCTTGGTGGAAATAGACTCCGGCGGCCTTCCGGGTCTGCGGATGCTCGAACAGCAGCTGGCCGTTCTTGCGGGTGGCGTGGAAGAACTGGAGGAGGTCGGGCAGTGGGTACTCCGCCAGATCGCCCTGCAGGGTGGACATGGTGGCCAGCGTCCCGCCCAGGCTGAGGCCGCCGTGAATGGCCCGAGAAGATTCCATGAAGGCGCAGCCCCACCCGTGGGAGCATGACCGACCCACCCCCAGGTCTGGAGAAGACCCGGCCGGATCGGACCGCACACACGGTGCGAACGTGGCGAATACCACGGTTTTCCAGCCCGCCGGGTGGGACACGCCCGCTGTGGAAATCAGCGACGGCGCAGGCGCATCATCACCGTGCCGTCGACCAGCAGCGGCGGTTGCTCGTGCTCCCAGGTCACGCCGGCAGTGATGGGGAGGCGGAGCGCGTCTGCCTGGACCACCGGCAGGCCGGTCGTCCAGGTCAGGCCACCCACCGAGATGTCCAATCGGTCGTACAGATCAGCCTGCAACCACGCGGCATGGACGATGGCACCGCCTTCGACCAGCACGTCGTTGCAGCCAAGTTGGCCGAGCCACCGCGCCACCGCCGGCGGGTCGTGGGGATCGGGGGTGCCGTCCTGGCCGGTGCAGAGCAGCAGCTGAGCCGCGCCATCGCGCAGCCGGGATTCGGCGGCGATCGGCGTGCGCCCCAGCACCACCCGGCGTGGCCCGCGGCCGTCATGGTGCGGCCTCGGCCGGGTGGCGAGCAGGGCCGGATCGTCGATCCGTGCCGTGCCGGCGCCGACGATGATGGCGTCAAACGCACGCCGGCGACGGCGGCCAAGAGCCAAGGCGCCCGCCGATGAGATCCATCCACCGCCGCCGGTCTTGGCAAGGAGTCCATCCAGGGTCATCGCCCATTTTCCGGTGACCCGCGGCCGACCTTTGGTGATCCGGCTGAGGAATCCGCCGTGGATATGGGCGGCCACCGCCCCCAGGCAACCGACCTCATAATCGATGCCTGGTAGATGCGGTGACGGATCCTCCTGGCCCGGATCGGCCAGCGCAGCGACGACCCGCACGACCCCAGCGGCGACCAGCGCCTGAGCGCAGGGCGGTTGCCGGCCGGTGCGAGTGCAAGGCGCCAGGGTCACATAGGCGGTGGCGCCCGCCGGCTCGTGGCCGCGGGCCCGGGCATCCGCGAGGGCGGCGGTCTCGGCGTGCAGGTCACCCCAGCGGCGATGGCGCCCGGCGCCGATCAACTCGTTGTTTTTGACCAGCACGCAGCCAACGCCGGGATTGGGCGCGGTCATGCCCAGCGACATGGATGCCAGGCGCAGAGCGCGGCGCATCCAATGGGCATCGGCCCTGGGAGCGCAGGCTTCAGCCTGCACCGCGGCATTGTCCGGCAGGCCGAAGCCTGCGCTCCCAGGGCGCCGGGCTCCGTCGAGCGTTCTGCCAGCCTTTGCCGAGTCCTGGATCATCGTCATCCCCAGTAGTATCCCCGGGAATAGCGCACTTGCGGGTGGCTACCGGATTGAGCGGCATGCATCCAGGTTTCCGCAATGCACAGCGGATAAAAACCGATGGCCATCACTGCCCCGGTGATCGGCCGCCGGTGTGGCGGCCGGAGCTGATACATGCCCGACTGATCGACCGAATGGACCACGAAAACTTTGGTCGGAGAGGAGTTCGAGTATTCGATCGCGAAATGGACCAGCTGATGGGTGATCCGCGCCACGCCGTAGGCAGCAAAATAGACGCCGACCAGCAGGCCGACCGCGAGCAGCCACTTCGTCCGCGCAGACATCGCGGTCAAGGTGCCGGGACCGGCTCCGCTACGGCGTCGGGCTTGGTGGTGTCAGACTTGGTCGGCTTGGCCGGCTTGACCTCGCCAGGGCGGAGGTCGCGGGCCAGGCGGTCGAGCACCCCGTTGATCAGCTTGGCGGTGCGCGCATCGCTGCCGAATTGCTTGGCCAGCTCGATCGCCTCGTTGATCGCCACCCGCGGCGGGGTGTCCGGGCAATAGAGCAGCTCGGCGGCGCCGAGCCGCAGGATCGCCCGGTCGGTGACCGCCAGGCGGTGGATCGTCCAGTTGTCGAGGCGCTGATCGATGGCTACATCGATGGCGACCCGATCCTTGTCGACCAGGGCGAACAGCTCCCGGGCGAAGGCCAGGGCGGCGGCCTCCTCGTCGAGGGCGGCGGTGTCGCCGTCGGGACTGGTCAGCAGATGTCCGTCGTCAATGAACCGGTTCTGTTCCCAGGCATAAAGCAATTGGATGCAACGCTGCCGACCGGTGGTGCGGGCCTGTCTTGCGATGGCAGCCACGGCCGGACCGATCGCGACGGCTCCGGGAGGGCCGGACGCTGGGCTTGCCGCCCGCCGGTTGGTCCGGCTGGTCATTTGATGGCATCCAACAGGGCGATCATCTCCAGGGCGGCCAATGCGGCCTCGGCGCCCTTGTTGCCCGCCTTGAGTCCGGCCCGGGCCCAGGCCTGGTCGGTGTTCTCGGTGGTCAGCACGCCGAACAGCACCGGGATATCGAGCTCGCCGTGCTTGCCGGCGCTGGCCAGGCCATTCGCGCAGCCGCCCGCAACATAGTCGAAATGCGGGGTATCGCCGCGGATCACGCAGCCGAGGGCGATCACCGCGTGGTATCGGCCGGTGCGCGCCAGGTGGCGGACGGCGACCGGCAGTTCCCAGGCTCCTGGAACGCGGGCCACAGTGATTCCGGAATCGGCGACCCCATGGCGGACCAGGATTTCGACCGCACCGGCGACCAGTTGGTCGACGATCGGTGCGTTGAATCGGGCGGCGGCGATGGCGACCCGGCGGTCGCGGCCGTCGAACCGGCCTTCGAGGATGGTGGGCATGGCGGGCGCAGCGTAGCGGCCCGGCGACCCTGCCAAAGGTCTCTCGGCCGGACCGGCTAGTGACCTCAGGCGGCTCGCCGCGACTCAGCGCCGTCGCGCTTGCCTGCCAGCCGCCTGGAGCATCCTGCGAAACCTTTTGCGGTTCCCGCCCTCGCCCCACAGCCCCAGCCCAGACCATGAGCGACCTTGATGACCGTCTCGCCGACCTGGCGGGCAAGCTGGACGCCTTCGCCCGCCTGGTTGATCTCCCGGCCAAGCAGGCTGAGACGGCGCGGATCGAAGCGCGGATGGCCGATGGCGATTTCTGGAATGACCAGGTCCGCGCCCAAGCGACCATGGCCCAGCTGAAATCGCTGACCAACATCCTCAGTCCCCATGCGGAACTGTCCAAAGGCGTGGCCGATACCAAGGAATTGGCGGCGATGGCCGAGACCGACGACGACCGGGCCGAGCTGATGCGCGAGGTCGACCGCCTGGCCGCTCTGTATGAACGGCTCGAACTCGCCCTGGCCCTGGGCGGGAAATACGACCGGTCCAATGTCTTCCTGTCGATCCGGCCTGGTGCCGGCGGCACCGAGAGCTGCGATTGGGCGGAAATGCTTTTCCGCATGTATTCCAATTATTGCAGCCGGGCCGGCTACCAGGTGACCCTGGTCGACAGCCTGCCCGGCGAGGTCGCCGGGGTGAAGACCGTGACCCTGGAGATTTCCGGTACGAACGCCTATGGCTACCTGAAATCCGAGATGGGCACGCATCGCCTGGTCCGCATCTCGCCCTTCGACTCCAACGCCCGCCGCCAGACCAGCTTCGCTGCGGTCGAGGTCTGCCCGGTGCTGAGCGATGCCGAGCAGATCGAGGTCGATGAAATCGATGAAAAGGAGCTGCGCATCGATACCTACCGCGCCGGCGGCGCCGGTGGCCAGCACGTCAACAAGACCGATTCGGCGGTGCGCATCACCCACATCCCCACCGGGGTGGTGGCAGCCTGCCAGACCGAACGCAGCCAGCAGCAGAACCGGTCGAAAGCGATGCAGATGCTGGCCTCACGCTTGCAGCAGCTCAAGGACGCCGAACGCCTGGATGAGCTGAAGGCCCTGCAAGGCGAGCGCGGCACCATCGGCTGGGGCTACCAGATCCGCAGTTACGTGATGATGCCCTACCAGATGGTCAAGGATCTGCGCACTGGCCATGAGACCAGCCAGATCCAGAAGGTCCTCGATGGCGAATTGCAGCCGTTTATCGACGCCTATCTGCGCTGGCGCCTGGGCGGGTCGAAGGACCGCCGGGTCAAGGCCGGGGATGATGACACGGCCTGAGACACGGCCCGGCCATGTCCTGGCGGACACGTTGCCCCGTGCTTCCCCAGGTTAGGGTTCGAGCACGCACACGCAGTCGGGAGCCTCACCATGCGCACCACCCATGTCCTCGTCGCCAGCACCATCCTGGCCGCAGCCTTCATGACCGGCTGCGGGGGCAAGGTCGTCGGTGACGACAAAGATACCGAGCAGGTCTACACCGGCATCTCGTATGGCGCGATCGCCAAGGGCGTGGCCGAGAACTGGCCGATTCAGGGTAAGAATCCCCAGATTGACGGCCAGGGCAACATGGCCGCCTATAACAGCTCCTACAGCAACGTGATCTGGGTGCGCAACTCGCTCAACCGCTTGCGCCGCCGGGTCAACGTCGATGGCGCCCACGCCGCCGAACCGCTGGTCGCCTCCGCCATGCTCCACAGCGGATACATGATCACCGAGGCGTATCTGACTGACAGCGAAAGCACCAATGGCCTGCCCGATGGTCCGGCCGACACCACCAACCTGTTCAACACCAAGGTGTCGTTCCCGGACCGGATCCAGTCCGCGATCCTGGCCTACAACGAATACAACGAGCCAGCCGAAGTCCCCGGTGCGGTGGGCTGGGATGGCACCGCGCTCAAAGGCAGTGATATCGTCCTGAATCCGGATTTCCCAGCGACGGAATACGACGAGCGGTTGCACATGGACAACGATCTTCCGTACCTGTGGCTCTATGGTCGCGAAGGCGGATTCTACGAAATTCCAGCCACGATCTTCGACCCCACCAACAACTACAATCGCAACGGGTTCAACGCCAAGGGCAGCATAGACGCCACCGTCCTGGAGACATGGAACCTGCTCTATGGCCGGCTGCCGATGATGCGCCACCGCTTCACCCTCATGGGCTATGGCGGCCGCATGTCACTCAAAGGCGGCGTCTTGTATTACGATTATACGGAGGGCGGACTCATCGACTGGCTTGTCAATTTCGACTCCTATTTCGATGCAATGGTCAATGACGGCAACGCCAACGCTACGAACAAGAGCATGTTCCCGGCCTACATCCCCAAGCTGTTCGGCAAGGATTTTCTGGACAAGCAGGATCTCGCCCGGACCGCTGCCGAGAACGCCAACGATCCGCCGAATTTCAGCACCCTCACCTTCGCCGGCGAGTCCGGCGTGCTGACCACCCCGACCTCGTGGCCGACCTATGGTGAATCCGGGGTCTGGCTGGGCTACCACGTCTTGTGGGATGTCGCGGTTCCGCCCGGACTCAACGTCAGCCCCGATGAGACCCCGCTCGGCATACCGATCCATTTTATCTTCCCCATCACCCAGAAATGGGACATCCTGCAGGTATCCCTGCACGAATCGGCGATTCCCAAGAACGGCGCTAAGCCCATCGAAGGCCGCTCGATCAATGCCAAAGTGCTCTACGGCGGACAGCCGTCCAGCATCAGTGGAAGTGGCGCGACGTTTGATCCTGTGCTGGAAATCGGCGAAGTCTTCCTGGTGCCCGATGTCTGGCTGGATCCGCGGCAGGTCTACCTGGTGAAGTTCAGCGGCCTGTCCGGCGGCAGCAACATCGTCGGCGATGTGCTGTTCACCACCGGCTTCCGGATAGGGTACGACGACCAGGTCGGGCCGTTCCGCAAGTGAAGACGACGGCTGTTGCAGCCGATCCCCGGCGTCGGCGTCTTGCCATCGCCTTGCTGCTCGCTCTCGGCGTTGTGGTCGCGGTCCTGGTGTCGTGGCATGGGCCAGAGCGTTCGCTTTCTGCGTTGCTGCCCGGCCAACATCGCACAACGCCATCTGAGCCGCCCCGCCGGGCACCGGCGCTAGCGCCCGTGCCGATCCTGGCTCCGGGGATGGCCGACGAGTCCCGCCCCGACCGGGAAGACTACCGCGCCGCCTTCGCCCGGGCCTATGCCTGGGCGGGCGCCCAGGCCGATGGCTACACCGGGACCCTGGTCCCCCTCGACGATGCCGCCAGGAACCTGGTTCCAGCTGCTCAGCGCCTGCTCGAACAGGCCCCGCTGCGCCGCGGGCCGGGGTTGCCCAGCACCGACTCGCCGGAAACCGGGTTGTCCAACACGACCATGCGCCAGCTCGCCACCCCGGCCCTGGCCGAGCAGGCGTTGAACGCTCCTTACCTGGGCTCCGGGCCGGAAGCGATCCCGTCGGAACGGGTGGCCAAGACCCTCGACGCCACCAGGCTGCCCAATCCGCTCGAAGCCTGGTCCCGCTCTCCGGCCGGACCGGTGCTGGTCAAACCGGGACTGTGGGCCGATGTCCAGTTTGTTCCCAAGGTCCACAGCCAGAACGGGCTGCGCATCGGCAACCGCAGTCCTGGCGAATATGCCGTCACCATCGTGGCGGAAGACTACGGTTCGGTTCGCCTCGACGGCGGGCTGGTGGTGCCGGGTCGCTATTACCGCATCCGCGACGTGGCGACGGTCACAGGCACGGTAAAGGCGCATGTGACGATCCGGCCCCTGGGCGCGATGCCGGTGTACGTCGAGAGCCCGTCGCCGATTCCATCAAGCAACGGCTGAACCTGGGATGAAGAGGGATCGCCTGGCGGATGGCCCAGGCGGGGTAGACTTGCCGCGACGTGGACCTGTGCCATCGCGTCGGTAAGCGCACTTCATTTCCCAAGGTAAACCGCTATGCCCAGGCGGCGATCGAGGCCGGCGCCGGCGCGCATCCGCTTACCTGGCACAATCAGTGCGTGGCCATCCGGGTGGAGCCGCCATGTCCAGGAAATCGACCGTTCCGCTGCTGGCCGCCTTCACCTTGACCTTCGCCATCTGTGGCTGTTCGTCGGGTGTTCGCCCGGTGGCGGAGCCAGCGCCAGGGAAATCGGCTACCGGAAAATCACCGGCCACCATGCCCGCTCCTTCTGCCGGAGTGGTGGCTGCGGTCACCGTGGTCGATGGGACGACCTTGGTCGAAATCTCCGTGACGTCGACGGCGCCGGTGGAGGCCGGCACCTTGTGGCGGGTCTCTCCGCCCAATCAGCCGACGGCTTTGAAGGCCGTGCTGCAGACCCTGGCGGCCCAGCCCGGTCCAGGGCGGGTCATGTCCCGAGTGATCGGCCAGACCGACCGCCAAGTGCCGGTCCTGGCCGGCGATCGGGCGCTGGTGGTCGACGACCCGGCCGCCTTGGCCGGCGGCGCCGAGCAGGCGGTGGCCGACGCGGCCGCCGGCCGGGCGGCGGGCGATCGTCAGCAGACCGCCTCGGTCGAATCCCTGCGCAGGCAATTCTCGTCCGATCTGGAACGGGTCCAGGCGATTCAAAAGGCGGCGCTCGCCCAGATCCAGGCGGAAGCCGAGCGCCGGGTGGCCATGGCTGCCGTGGAACGCGATGCCGCTGTTTCCCGCCTTCGCGATGAAATCGCCGCGACCATCGCCAAGGAGCGGGCCGGCCTGGCAGAGCGGATCGCGGCGGGCGCTGCGCTGGAACGCGATGCAGCGTCGGCGCGGATCGCAGCTTTAACGTCGGAAAACGTCCGGCTGACCAGTCAGATCGCCGCCTTGCTCGCTGGGCAGCGCGAAGTCCAGGCCCGCATCGACCGCAGCCTGGCGACCCAGCGCGACCTCGATCAGCGCACCCTGGCCCGGCTCAACGCCGAGATCGCCGCCCGCGCCGCCCTCGCCGCCCAGGTGGTGGAATTGGAGGCTCGCCTGGCCGGAACCTTGTCCGCCTCAGCCCGATCGCTGGCAGGTTGGGTGACCGTGAGCCAATCCGGCCCACCAACCAAAGACCACTCGTCCGCCGTGGGCGATGAACCGGTGCTCGACCGCCTCGGGCGGCTGGCGGCGGAGCTGGCCACGACTCGCGCCGCTCTGGTGGCGGCGATCGCCGAGCGCGACCGCCTGACCGGCGACACCAACCGGTTGGCGATGGAATTGGATGCAGTCCGGGGCCAGGTGGCCTCCTTGGAGCAACGTCTTGCCGCAGCCACCGCCATCGCCGATCAAATTCCGGAATTGGAACACCGCTTGGTCGAGGCCGAGCGCCAGGCAGGGCTGGCCGAGCGCCGGGCTTCAGCGGCCCAGCTCGCCCGTCTTGAGGCCGAACGGTCGCTGTTCGAATTGGCCGGGGTCGTACTGCGCACCGCCGATGCCGCCGGCTGGAAGCGGATCCAGGCGACCATTCCCACCCGCCTGGCCGGACGACTTGAAGGATCTGGGCCTGGGGAATCGCCGGTGCCTCCGATTCCCACGTCCCGTCATCCCGCGTCGGATCCTGGCCAGGATCCGCCCAGGCCGCCCGATGGCGGGCCGGGCCAGGCCGAACCCAACCATCAGCCCGGGACCTCGCGAACGGCACCGGTGGCTCCGCCTGGCGCTCGCCCTGCGCAGGCACCTGCTCTGACCGAGTCGTCACAGGCCGGGCAGGCGCCGCCGCCACCTGCGATCGAGCGTCATCCGCAACCGGCCGAACCCGCACCGCGTGCTGAGCCGGCGCCACGAGCTAACTCCGCACCGCATGCTGAACCGGCACTGCGAGCTGAACCGGCGCCGCGTGCTGAACCGGCACCTCCGGCCGAGCTCGTCCTGCCGCCCGTCAACCGACCCGAACCAGCCGTGCCGCCCGCCGACCTTCCGGCAGTCGGACCGTCCTTGCCCGCGGCCGAGGCCGAACCGGCCTTGCCCGCAGCCGAACCGGCCTTGCCGTCCGTCCTTCCCGGTCCGATCGAGCCGGCGCCGGCGCTGCCCCCAGCCCAGCCGGCTCCAGCCCAGCCGGCTCCAGTCCAGCCAGCCCCTGCACAACCACGGGCCAAACCGGCGCATCTGGGTTCTGATACCTCCGAGGGACATGCGTCATGATCCGCCTGATCCTGCTTGCGTGCCTGGCGCCCATGGCAGGCGCGGTCGAATCCGAGCACCGCGCCGGCTTGCCTGAACCCCAGGTCGATCTCGTGCCGGCTGACGGCGGCGTCGGAGCCCACCTCGCCCGGCTGGAACGGCGGATCAACGATCTTGAGGAAAAAAAGGCACCGAACGGACGCGGCGCCTATGCCGGCGGCAGCGGTCTGCGGGTTGAGCTGGGCGGAACCGGCGATGAAAGCCTGCTCGAACGGTTGCGTCGCCACGAGCGCGAACTCGCCGCCTTGCGCGCTGAGAAGACCGAGCGCGAGCGTCAGCAGGCCGACACCGCTGCGGCGCTGGCGGGCGAAAGCGAGCGCCGCCGCCAGGCCAGCGAGCGGGCCGCGGCCTTGGGTCATGTCCAGGAAAGTCTGGTCACCGCCCGCCAGGTGCTGATGGAACGCCAGACCGCCATCGACCGGTTGAAGACCGAACTGGCAGCGAGCGAACTGGCCCGGCTGCGCGCAGAGCGGGCGCACTACCTGCTTGCGGCGGCGGTGCTCCGCCTGCCGGCGGTGCCCGGGATCGAACTCAGCGACCTCCAAGACAGCGTGCGCCAGGAGGCGCGCAACATACTGCCCAGCGAGCGGAGCGGCGAATGAGTATCAAGAGAACAGACGAACCGCCATGGCACCAAGAAGCCGAGGAAAAACACAGGGTATTCGTCGCCGTCCGGAAGACCGCCAGGGCGCGGATCTCCGGGTCTGACGGTCCCACACCTCGACCGGTTGGCGCAGCGTGTGGTTCTGCAAAATCCTTGCTGCTCGGCGGGATGACTGCTGGGTGGTCATTCCGCGGTGGGTGTTCAGCTGGACTGCTGTTGACCATGTTGCTGCCGGCCGTGCTGCTGACCGGTTGCCTGCAACGCGATCCGCCGCCACCGGCAGCGGTGTCCTTCCGCACCTGCGATCGGGCGGTGGCCCCGGCCCGCCTGGCGGTGCTGCCGGTGTTCCTGGCCCCAGGCGTCGGCCGAGGCGCAGCCGTGATCGACGAGGCGCTGGCTGCCGCGCTGCGCGAGCTGGCCAAGCACGAAGTGGTGACGGTGGATCGTCCCACCGCCCAACGCCTGGTGCCCAGCGATCCGCTGGCTTCCAACCGCATCGACGGCCATGCCCTGCTCGCCTTGCGCGCCGCCACCGGCGCCGACCTGGCGTTCGTTTCCCGGGTCGAACGCTTCGCGTCCTTTGATCCCTGCGCCCTGGCCCTCACCGCCCACCTGATCGACTGCCGGGACGGTACGGTGCTGTGGTCGGCCACCGCCCACCTCGATGGATCCCGGCTGGAAGTCCAGGAGGACGTGCATTTGTGGCACCACCGGACCGCCGGCGAGGCCCTCGACCCGGTGGGCGGCTGGAAGACCGTCCTGGTCAGCCCCAGCCGCTTTTCCCGTTACGCCTGCGACCGGATGATCGGCACCATCGATCCCAATGCCCGGCGAACGGTGCTGCGCATCCCGATCGTCGGCGTGGTATTGTAAGGACGTTCCTTCGTCCGGCTTTTCTGATGGCCGTGAGGTGAGAAAATGGTCTCCCATGCCTGGGCGATCCATCCCGGCGGAGATCCCGTGACCGATGTCTGCGGCATGACGCATCGGAATCGCTACTTGGCAGCCGTCCGCTGGCGGTGCGCTGTGCTCGCTGTGTTCGCAGCGATTGCCAATTCAGCAGAGGACGCCGTGCTCCACCACACCATCGCCCATGGCCTGCCGATCCTGGTCGCCAGCGGTGAATACGCGGCCATCGGCAAGGCTTTGGGCACGGCCCAGCTTCCGACCATCCACGCCATGCTGGCCGTCGCCGGTGGCGCGCCGGTGCCGGCCGGCGATCCCCGATTGGCGGCGATCCGTCCCGGTCATCGCGCCGAGATCACCGCCGCTGCCCAGGCCGCCGGCGTGCCGGTCGCGGTGCTGCTGGCGTCGCATCTGGTGATCGAGCCGCGATGCACGGCGGTGTTCGTCCCGGCCACGGCGGGTCGGCCAGCCGCGCCGGGTCGGCCAGCCACCGTGGCGCGCAACATGGATTTCGGTCCGGCGGATCTGCTTGCCGCGGCGACCTGCCTGCATGTCTGGCGGGTGCCCGGCAGCCGAGCCGTCGCCGGGGTCGGCTGGCCAGGATTTTCCGGTGTGATCAGCGGCATGAACGATGCCGGAGTGTGCGGCTGCGTGCTGCTCAACTTCGCCGGGAATCCACTGCCTCCAGGAGAGCCGTTGCCGCTGCGCCTGCGCGCCTGCCTGGAACAGGCCGGGAATGCCGCAGAAGCAGCGGCGCTGTTCACGGCCCGGCCTGCTCCGGGAAGCGACCATTATGTCCTGTTCGCCGATGCCTCGACCGCGGTTTTGGCGTGGTGGACCGCAACCGGCCCGCAGACCGAACGCGCCGTTCCGGGAACGGTCCTGGCGGTGGACAATGAGCCGCGAGGAACCGGCGAACGGGAACGGCGGCTGCGTGCTCTGGTTCCGGCGGATGCCGACGAAACAGCGCTGCGCCAAGCACTGACCGCGGTGTTCCTGAAGGGCATCAATGCCCAATCGATGGTGCTCAGTCCGGCGAATCGCGAGCTTTCCCTCGCCCTCGCCGTCGGTCCGACCCCAGCAAGTCACGGATCCTGGCGAGATCTGAAGCTGGCTCCGTGGTTCGCTGGCCATGCCCCCGAACCGGGCCAGGTCACGGTCCGGGCTCCGGTGAAACCCCTGACGCATTACACGGAGGGGCCCGGCGCTCCGTGATGGGACCTGTCGTGATGCGGTTTGGATGGACGCGGATCAGCGCGTGCCGGCCAACCGCGCCGCCAGGCGGATCGCCTCGATCAGGCTGCGGTGGTCGGCGGTGCCGTGCCAGGCGAGGTCGAATGCCGTGCCGTGATCGACCGAGGTGCGGATGATCGGCAGGCCCAGGGTGATGTTGACACCGTCGCTGAAATGCAGGGCTTTGAACGGGATCAGGCCCTGGTCGTGGTACAGGCAGACGAAACCGTCGTAGCGGGCGCGGTTGGCCGGGGTGAAGGCCGTATCGGGCGGCAGCGGTCCGTCGGCATCGATGCCGAGCTGGAGCAGCTCGCCCACCGCCACGGTCACCAGAGCGTCCTCGTGGCCGAGCAGCCCGCCTTCGCCGGCGTGGGGATTGAGTCCGAGCACCGCCAGCCGGGGCGGCTTGCCGCGCAGCCGGCGCAGCGCTTCGGCCAGCAGCCGGCCGGTGTCGGCGACCAGGGCCGGGGTCAGGCTCGCCGCCACCGACATCAGCGGCTGATGGACCGTGGCCAGGGCGACCGCCAGATCATCGGCGTACAACAGCATTTTTTCGCCATCGACTGAGCAGCGTGCGGCCAGCCATTCGGTGTGGCCGGGGAACGGCACACCGGCAGCGCGGATCGCCTGTTTGTGGATCGGCGCGGTCACCATCCCGGCGAAGGATCCGGCAAGGCAACCGGCAATGGCGCGCTCGATGCAGGCCGCCGCCATCTGCCCGTGCAGCGCGGCGATGGTGCCGGGGACGACGGCCGCCGCATCGAGATCCGGACACGGATCGTCGATCCGCTCCGGCAGCGGCAGACCCAGCTTTGTCGCCACCCGCGTCAGGACTCCGCGATGGGCCACTGCCAATAGAGGCAGCTCACCGGCAAGCTCGGCGCAGGCCCGCAGCAGCACTTCCGGTCCGACCCCGGCTGGATCTCCCATGGTGATGGCGAGGGGATTCACGCTCACCATACCACTCGCCGCAGGTCACGCTCTTTTTCTTGGATGAGGATCGGTTCGATCGGTTGCCCGGGTTCGGCCGGCTTGGCATCGATCGCCTGGGTGACAGGGGACACAGCATCCTCTTGCATGTCCGCTTGAGAATTCTGGGCTGGTTCAGCGACGTTTTTCCTCCGATCGCCGGCCACCAGGTGAAACTGCCCAAGACTGGTCAGCATCTCCAGGCCATCGCGAGCCGGCTTGCCACGGCGGTTCAGCCACATTCCGCGCATGCCGGCACGACAAGCGCCGAGGGCATCCTTGTCAGGATGGTCGCCGATATACGCGGCAGCATTCGTTCGGATGTTGAGCAGCTCGCACGCACGCTGGAAAATCCGCGCATCGGGCTTGCAGCAGCCAGCGAGGTCGGCGGTGACCACCGCCTGAAAAGAGCCGGCGATGCCGGTGCGCTCAAGCTTGCGGCGCTGCTGATCCTGATCCCCGTCCGAGATGATGGCCAGCCCGCGATGGCGATGGGCATCCAGGAACGGCAAGACATCCGGGAAAAGCCGCCAGGCGGCTTCGTAGCGTTCCAGGTAATCATTGAACAGCGCATCAGCGTGGGCCGCCTCCATATCCGGTGCTGCGAAAATGCTGCGGATACGCAGGCGCCGCTGCTCCTGGAAACTGATTTCGCCACGCAGGAAACGGGAATAGGCGGCCTCCAACGTTTGATTCCAATGCTCGGCGAATTCGGTGGGGTCAAAGGCTGGAATGCGTTGCGCGTGTCGTTCCCCGAACCACTGCGCCGCTTCGGCGGAAGCAGCGGTATGATCCAACAGGGTGTCGTCGAGATCGAGGAGGATCATCCGCCGAAGGCCGACCAGCTGTCCAGTTTCCAGGCCATGCCGGTGACGGTCAGCCGGACCTGGGCTCCGGGCGGCACGACCAAGGCGGTGCCGGCAACCTGGCGGGCACCCACCGTCACCACCACCCGGCCGTCGCGGGCGGTCAGGCGCAGGCGGAACGGCCCGGCCGGGGAATCCTCCGCCCATTCGCTGACCATGCCGCCGGCCCGCAGGCGGACCCGCAGGCCTTGACCGCCCTGGCGGATTTCGGCCAGCGGAGACTCGCCCGACAGCACCGCCAGGCTGGCCTCGCCCTCGTCCGAGAAGGTGCCGGTGGCGGCGACCTCCCAGGTCGGCCCGCCCACCGGCACGGCCAGGGCGATGGCGGCGGCCTCGGTTGCGGTGCCGACCAGGTGGCCATCGGCCAGGCGCGGCTCGCCCGACAGGACCACGATCGATTGGAGATCGGCCGGATCGGAGAAGCCG
Source organism: Planctomycetota bacterium (assembly GCA_014193115.1). Taxonomy (GTDB): domain Bacteria; phylum Planctomycetota; class UBA11346; order UBA11346; family UBA11346; genus BJHQ01. The sequence goes on from BJHQ01000001.1 coordinate 407,547, forward strand.
AGCACCGCCGCCTGGCGGCCGAGCAGCAGCTCGCGCCGGCGGAGCAGGTCGCCCTGGTCCAGCCCGGTGGTGTTCTGGAGCAGTTTCCGGGCGGTGTCGCCGTCGCCGGTGAGCAGCAGTCCGGCGGCCTTGGCCAGGATCCCGGGAGGATCGCTGCCGACGGGGCGGGCGGCCTCGCCGCACACGGTGGCGAACTGGCGGTGCAGGGCTTCCACCGGAGTGCCGGAGAAATGCTCGCGCAGCGCACCAGCCAGGGCCGGGAGCTGGGCCGGGGTGCCGGTTTCGAGGAGTTTCCGGGCCTGGCGCCGGGCATCGGCCAGGCGCTGGGTCAGCCGGGCGAGGTCCACCTGCCAGCGGTTCTCGGCGTCGGCGCGGTCCGCATCCAGCACCACGTCGCGCAGCCGGGCCAGGGCCTTCAGCCTGGTCGCGACCTCGGCGGCGGAGGTTCCGCCAGGCAAGGCGTCGATCTGGGTGCGGTACCACGACCGGCCGCGATCGGTCAGCCCGCCCGCCAGCAGGTCGAGGCGGCCGCGTTCGGCGGCGGTCACCTGCTTGGCGAGGCGCTCCCGGCCGCGGGTCAGGGCCAGGGCGGCGGCGCCGAAATCATGGGCTGCCGCCAGCCGGTCGACTTCCGCGGCCACATCGGCCACCGGATCCTTGATCGCCTGGGTCGCGGTCGCGGTCGGGCCGGGCTGGACCTTGATCGGCTTGTCCGGGACCGGGTCGGTGGCGGCGATGGCCGGCGTTTCGATCGGCGCTGCGGTGGTGCGGGCGGTCCGGATCCGCCAGGCGACGACGGCGCCGATCGCGACCAGGGCGAGCACCGCGACCAGGGCGACGGTGCGCAGGGTGCGGGCGCTGCGCCGTTGCTCGGACCGGGCCAGGGCGCGCTGGGCGGCGGCCCGGGCGCGGTCGGCTCGGGCGGCATGGACATCCACCGCACTGGCGGCTGACTTCGAGTGGCTGCGCTCGCGCAGGTCGCGCAGGGCGCTGGCCAGCTCGCCGCAATCGGTGTGGCGCCAGGCGGGATCCTTGGCCAGCATCGCGGTGAGCAGGGCGTCGATCTGCTCGGGCACTTCCGGGGCGACCTCGCGGACCGAGGGGATCTCCTCGCGCTGGTGGCCATCCGAGACCTCATCGGCGTTGGCCCCCGAGAAGGGCGGCCGGCCGGTGAGCAGATGGAACAGCACGCAGCCCAGGCCATAGACATCGCTGCGCGCGTCGCCGTTTTCGCCGCGAAGCTGTTCGGGGCTCAGGTACCACAGCGCCGACACCGGGGTCGACGGACCGACGCCAAGGCGGATCAGCGCGGCGCCGCGGCCGAAGGCTTCGGCCAGACCGAGGTCGCAGACCTTGACCAGGCCATCGCCAGTGAGCAGCAGCACCGCCGGGCGCAGATCGCGGTGGAACACGCCCTTGGCATGGGCCACGCCCAGGGCCTCGGCGGCGCGTTCGGCGACAAGCAGAGCCAGTTCCGGCTCGATGACTTTTTCGCGGGACAGCAGCTGGTCGAAGTTGTCGCCCTTGACCAGTTCCATGCTGTACCAGAGCCGGCCATCGTCGTGGCCGCATTCGTGGATCTGGACCACCCGCTCGTCGTGGATCGAACCGGCCGCGCCGGCGTCCTTCAGGAAGCTGGCGATGCGCTGGGCATCGCCGCGGTGCAGGTCGCGGGCGACGACCTTGAAGGCGACCTCGCGATCGAGGTTGAGCTGCTTCGCCCGGTACACATCGCCAGTCGGCCCACGGACCAGCAGGGCGTCGATCCGGTAGCCGGCGATGGTCGTGCCGATCAGCGCCAGCGGATCCTCGGGCGGCTCATCGGGCAGGGCTTCGGACAGATGGAACGAGATGGTGTGGGTGCCAATCGAGATGCAGTCGCGGTCGGCCAGCTTGGTGCGGCCGGCGATGCTCCGCCCATTGACCAGGGTGCCGTTGTTCGAATTGAGGTCTTCGACGAAGAAATCGAGCCCGTCGCGCAGAACCCGGGCATGCTGGCGGCTGGCCGCATGGTCCGGCACCACCAGCCCGCAGTTGCGGTGGCGGCCAAGGATGACCTCGGCGGTGATCTCGACCGTGCGCCCGCCCAGGGTCAAGGTGGCCATCGGGTCGCACCATAAGCGCCAGGATCCAGGGACCAGGGGCCAGCCAGGGCCAAGGACCGAGCCACGCTGGCGGCGCGGTTCACGTCGGTCGGGTGCTTGCCTTTCCCGCGCCGACGGTGACGAACCCGAACCACCCGCGATCAAGGATCCGCCATGGACCTCCACCTGTACCGTCACACCTGGGGCATGGACGAACCGTGGACCACGGCCTTCCCCAAGCTCAAGGCCCTGGGTTTCATCGGCATCGAGACCAATGTGGTGTGGGCGACCGACGAGCAGCGATCGACCTTGCGGCCGCTGCTCGATCAGCACGGCTTCAAGCTGATCATGCAGGTGTTCACCGGCGCCCTGCCCGGCGGACCGGAGTGCCCGCCGACCCCCGAGGCCCACCTCGCCTCCCTCGAAACCCAGGTGATCCAGGCCAAATCCTATCGCGCCGATTTCATCAACGCCCACACCGGCCGGGATGCGTGGACCTTCGACCAGGCCCTGGCGTTTTATCGCGGCTGCCTGGACCTAGAGCAGAAGCACCAGATCGTGATCAGCCACGAGACCCATCGCGGCCGCTATTTCTTCAATCCGCGCGACACCCGGGCGGTCCTCGAAGCGCTGCCCAGCCTGAAGATCACCGCGGATTACAGCCATTTCGTCTGCGTCCTCGAACGCCTGCCGCGGACCATGGATTTCGATCCGGCGTTCTTCGCCAAGCACGCCTGGCATGTCCATGCCCGGGTCGGCCACCCCGAAGGACCCCAGGTGAACGATCCGCGGGCGCCGGAATGGGCCGACACCGTCGCCTGGCATGAGACCTGCTGGGATGCGATCTTCACCGCCGCCGCTGCCGCCGGGCGCCAGAACATCAGCCTGACTCCGGAATTCGGGCCGCGGTATTACATGCCGACCCTGCCCTACACCAAGGCGCCGGTGGCCGATCTGTGGGACATCTGCACCTGGCAGGCCCACCGCCAGCGCGACCGGTACGCCGCCCAGTTCGGGAAAGCTGGGGCATCCCAGGCTTGAGCGAGGAAAGATGACAACAGGGTGCCAGCAATGAGCCAGCACCCCTGGGAGCGCCGAGCGCCAGCTCGGCCCGCCGCATCGGCGATGACCGGCCCCTGGGAGCGCCGAGCGCCAGCTCGGCAAGCTCAGTGCTTGTCCCTGTTCAGCGGCATCGCTCTCTGCTGCCTCCTGGTCGTCGGCTGCGGCGAAAGCGCCAAACCCAAAGACATCGACAAGAGCGGAAGCGGCTCTACCGGATCGGCAACCACCGCCCAGGTCGCTGGCAAGCCCAAACGCACGCCGTTCCCGGTCACGGTCCAACCGGTGGCCGGCGCCACGATCGAGCTGCTGGTCTCGGCCACCGGCACGGTGGAGGCCTTCGAGACCGTGGCGGTCACCGCCCGGGTCGCCGGCGTGGTCGAAAAAGTCGCTTTCCGTGAAGGCGATTCCGTCGCCGCCGACTCGGTCCTGGTCGAGATCGAGCCGGAGCGCTACCGCTTGGCCCGGGACGCGGCCAAGGCCGCCCGGGACGAGGCCACCGCCGATCTGGACGAGGCCCGTCAGGGCCTGGAACGCCGGGAACGGCTGATCCGTGAGCAGCCCGACCAGGTCCGCGCCGAGGAGGTCGCCACCTGGCGTACCCGGGTCGCGGCTAGCGACGCTGCGGTGGCCCGGAACACCGCCAACCTCGGCACCGCCGAGCTCAATCTGCGCGACGCGACGGTGCGTCCGCCGCTGGCCGGCATCGTCCAGACCCGGGGAGTGCGCACCGGGGCCTATGTCCAGGTCGGCGCGGTGCTGGCGACCCTGGTCCGGCGGGATCCGCTGCTGCTGCGCTTCAGCGTCACTGCCGAGGAAGCCGCCAGGCTCAAGCTGGGCATGGAGGTGCGGTTCACGGTCCCCGGCGACACCGCCGATCGTTCGGCGCGGATCACCTTCATCGCTGCCGCCGCCGACAGTGCCGCCCGGATGGTCGAGGTGCTTGCGGAAGTCCGCAGCGGACCACCAGGTGGCAGGGAACCTGGAAAATCTGGCCAAACGAGCGGCAGTGCGACAGCCGCAGTCAGCGGACCGCCAGGCGGAACGGGCAGTGCCACGGCGGGCAGTGCCACCGACATCGCGACCGGACCAGACAGCGCCAAGCCTGCCGAGAGCTGGAAGCCTGCCGAACGAGATAAAACTGCCGAGAGCCCGAATGCTGCCGAGAGCGCGAGAACCGCCGAGAGCGCGAAGACAGGCGAGAGCGGCAAGCCTGCTGAAATCCTGATACCAGCGGAGGCCGGGAAGACACCCGCGAAAGATCCGTCCGCTGTCGGAAGCACCAGCGGCGCGGCCCAACCGCCCGCAGGAACTGCCGGTGGTGAGCGCAAGCGCGGTTCCGGCAAGTCAGGCGATCGAGGCGGACGCGAGGGGACCGGCGATGCCCTGGTCCCCGGCGCCTTCGCCAGTGTCCGTGTGGTGGTGGGAACCCGGCCAGATGTTCCTGCGGTGCCCGAGACGGCGCTGCGCTCCACCGATCGCGGCTATCAGGTCCTGGTGGTGGAATCCAGTCCTGATGGCGACCTCGCCCGCACCCGCCCGGTGCGCATCGGCCTGCGCACCAGCGATGGCCGGGTCGAGATCCGCAGCGGCCTGGCCATCGGCGATCCGCTGGTCATCGGCGGCGCCGAAGCGATCAGCAATGGCTCGCGGGTGGTGGTGAAGGCAGCCTCGCCGGCTCCGTCCACACCAGCCGGATCGGCCAGCGCAGCGCCGCCAGCGGCTCCTGCGCCACGGTGACAAGACGATGAGCGTTCAAGTGCCGAATCGGTTCATCGCCATCCCCGAACCGTCGTTGCCATGCTCGGTCTGACCGAACTCTGCATCCGCAAGCCGGTGGCGGCGTGGATGCTGCTGCTGGCCGTGGTCGGGATCGGTGCTGTCGCGGTTTCGCGCATCGGCGTCAGTCTGTTTCCCGATGTCGATCGGCCGAGCCTGTCGATCAATACCAACCTGCCCGGGGCCGCCCCCGAGGTCATCGAGCGCAACATCGTCCAGCCGATGGAACAGGCCCTGGCCCAGGCCGAAGGGGTGGTGTCGATCTCGTCGGAATGCCGTCGCGGCTCGGCCCGGCTGACCGTCGATCTGAGCATGTCGCGGGATGTCGACGACGCCCTGCAGGACATCCAGAACCGGCTCAGCAGCATCGCCCGCAACCTGCCTCGGGACATGGATCCGGTGCAGATCCGCAAGTCGAATCCGGAAGACGACGAACTGATGTGGATCGGGCTGAGCGGCACATTCTCGCCCCAGCTCCTGTCCGACACCGCCCTGTACGTGGTCGGCGACCGGATCCAGGCGGTGTCCGGGGTCGGCGAGATCAGCCTGCGTGGCGTTGCTGCCCGGAACCTGCGGATCTGGCTCGATGCTGAACGATTGGCCGCCGCCGATCTGACCGCCAGCGAAGTCGCTGCCGCGGTCGGACGCAACCACATCGAGCTGCCCGCCGGCCAGGTGTCGAGCGGAACCCGCGAGATCGGCGTGCGGGTGTTCGGAGAAGCCGCCAATGTAGCGGCATTCCGCGAACTGGTGGTGGCCAACCGCAATGGTCGGGCGGTGCGTCTGGACGATGTCGCCCTGGTCGAGGATGGTTTCGAGGATCAGCGCCGGTTGTTCCGGATCGATGGCGTGCCCGGAGTCGGCATCGGCGTGCGCAAGCAGCGCGGCGCCAACGCGGTCCAGGTCGCCGCCGAGGTCACTGCCCGGGTCGACCAGCTGCGCGGCGAATTGCCCGCAGGCATGGGCATCACCGTCCTGACCGACAACAGCACCTTCATTTCCGATTCGGTCCACGAGATGTGGCGCGAGCTGATCACCGCGGTGATCCTCACCGCCCTGGTGTGCTGGCTGTTCCTGGGGTCGCTGGTCGCGGCCTTCAATGTGCTGCTCGCCATCCCGATGTCGCTGCTCGGCACCATCGCGGTGCTCCAGGCCCTGGGCATGACCTTGAATACGTTCACCATGCTTGGTCTGGCCCTGGCCATCGGCCTGGTGGTCGATGACGCGATCATGGTCCAGGAGAACATCCAGCGGCATCGCGAGATGGGCAGGACTGCGATCGCCGCGGCCCGGCGCGGAACCCGCGAGATCTTCGGCGCCGCCCTGGCCGCGACCGCGGCGGTGATCGCGATCTTCTCGCCGGTGCTGTTCATGTCCGGCGAGATCGGCCGGTATTTCCTGCAATTTGGACTGGCCCTGTCGATCGCAGTGGCGCTGTCCTTGGTCGAGGCTGTCACCCTCGCCCCGGCCCGCCTGGCATATCTGTACGGCGACCACAGCAGCGAGCGCGGCAATTGGTTCGGCCGTGTGGTGGACGCGGCCTTCGCCGGACTCGGCCGCGTCTATGCGGTGATCCTCGGCTGGTCCCTGCGCTGGCCGTGGCTGACCCTGGCGGTCACCGCGCTGATCTGCTCGGCCGGCTGGTTCGCCGCGCTGAACCTGCGCAACGAACTGCTGCCGCCCCAAGATTCCGGCCGGCTCGGCATGCGTTTCCAGACTCCGGTGGGCAGCGATTTTGACGAATCCGCCCGGGTCATGACCAGGGTCGAGGCGGTGATCGCCGCTGAACCTGCGATCCGCCAGTCGATGACCGTGCTGTTCAACAATACCTCGGGATTTTGCACGTTGGATCTGAAGCCGAAACGGGAGCGCCCGGCGATGCAGGTGGTCATGGACCGGTTGCGGACCGCGGTGCTGGCGGTGCCCGGTGTGGCCAGCGCCTCGATCGATGATGGCGCTCCCCAGCTGATCAAGTCGAGCGGCGCCGGCGGTCAGCGGCGCACGGTCGAAGTGGTCTTCCGTGGCGGCAACGACTGGGAAGAGCTGGCCCGATCGGCGAGCGCCTTCCGCACCGCCCTGGCCGCCGACAAGGAGCGCTTCCGCAACGTCGGCATGGACTACCGGCCCGGTCAGCCTGAAATCCAGATCATCCCCGATCGCGACCGTGCTTCCGATCTGGGGGTGTCGATGCAGGACATCGCCACCACCCTCAACAGCATGATCGGCTCGGTCCGGGTCGGCACCATCGACCTGGGCGGCCGGCAACAGGACATCCGCATGCGCCTGCGCGCCGACCAGCGGGCGACGCCGGAGGACCTCGGCCGCATCCTGGTGCGCGCCCGCGGCGGAAAACTCGTGCCGTTATCGGCGGTGGTGAAGATCGAGGAGCGTCCGGTGCCGATGAGCCTGTTCCGCCGGGATCGCGAGCGGGTGATCACCGTGCGCGCCGACAACGGCCCCGCGCTCGACGAAGCCCAGGCATTGACCGAGGCGTTGGCCCTGGTGCCCGAACTGCCCAAGGGCATCCGCGCCACCACCGGCAGCGACGCCGCCGCTCTGGCCAACACCATGCGCAGCCTCGGCGTGGCGTTCATCTTCGGCGTGATCGCCTCGTACCTGGTGCTGGCCGCCCAGTACAACGCCTTGTCCCATCCCGTGGTGATCCTCGCCATCCTGCCCATGGCGGTGGCCGGCGGCACCGCCGCATTGTGGTTGGCAGGAGCGTCGCTCAGCGCGTTCTCGGGCATCGGCGTGCTGCTGCTCATGGGCATCGCCAAGAAGAACTCGATCCTGCTGGTCGATTTCGCCCGTCAGCGCCAGCTCGACGATCCGACCACGACACCGGCCGCCGCGATGCTCCAGGCCGGTGCGGCCCGGCTGCGTCCGATCCTGATGACCTCGCTGGCGACGCTGATGGCTGCGGTGCCCATCGCCTTGGGCACCGGTCCCGGCTCCGAAACCCGCGCCCCGATGGCCGTGGCGGTGCTCGGCGGCGTCGCCCTGTCCACCGCTCTCAGCCTGGTGGCGGTCCCAGCATGCTACCAGATCGCGGAACGGTTCACCGGTTGGCTACGGCGCTTGTTCCTTCGCCCGACATCGGAAGCAGCAGCATCGCCGGGACGCCAAGACGAAGGCGCCAAGTGACCGGAGGCATCGCCGCACCGGATCCGCCCAGGTCATCCTGGGCGAGCTCAAGGTGAGCTGGGACTCGCCTCTCCCAGGCTTTCCCGGTGACCGTCACCAGTCGGTGCGCTCCACCAGGCGGCCGCGCAGCCAGGCCAGCACATCGTCAAGGTGGCGGCCGGTGCGGCGCCACGGGGCGATGACCTGGAAAAAAGCATCGACCTCCCAGCCCGGCAGCTCGCCAGAGGCGAGCATCTGGTCGAGGTGGCCGGCGGTGTGGGCGATGGTGGTGAGGACCTCGGCCAGGTCGGTGACGATGTCGGCGTTTTCGGCTTCTTGTTCGAGATCCGCCGGGTCGTCCACCCGCCGCCAGGTGGTGGCGATGCCATTGCGGTCGAACCAGGCTTCGAGCAGCACCCGCTGACGATGTCCGTCGTCCGGCGCCGGTCCCGGTCCCGGCGGATCCCGCGGTGGCGGTGCGGCCTCGGCCATCCGCCGGTCGGCCCGGGCCAGGGCCAGCCGCACCTGGGTGAGGGTCTCGTTCCAGCGCAGGAAAGCGTCGTCCGGGTCGCCGGCTTCGCGGATGGTCGCCTCGACATCCGCGCGCCAGGTCTCCAGCCCGACCGCAAGCGCCGCCAAGGTCCCGCGCAGGGCCAGGCGCGGATCGCGGCGTGAGGCTTCGGGCATTGCCGAGGATAACCGCAGACCCGGCCAGCGTCCACGCTTCCGGTGGGTAGCGGGGTGGTTTGCCGATCACTGCGAGCGGACTGAATCCGACGTCCGTTCAGCGGCCCCGACCTAGTCACGCAGGGACGGTGATCGATTGCAGCCTTGGAGGATTGCAGGGATTCACCAAGCTGGCCCGGTGCGGATGACTTCCACCGGGCAGCTGGCACCGGGCAGCTGGCGATGGCGTCTTCCAGGTTCGGGTCGGCCCGGGCCACAGCGGTCAAAGCAATCCGGCGGTCGGCGTTGTGTCCGCTGACGCCATCGGCCAAGGCTGCCGCGTGCAGCCAAGCACGATCGGCCTGATCGGGGAAGATGAAGATCCCGGGGGCGTTGGCGACGCACGCCTGGCAACAGGTGCAGCCGTCCTCGACCCATACGGCGGTGGTTGGGGTGATAGTGGTCATGGGTGATCCTCCTGGCCCGATGGTGATGCCTGTATCGCGCTGGGTCTCCAGTATTTTTCCAGGGATGGCGGGCATCGAGCCAGCGCATGCGCATACGTCCGGGCGATGCCGGGCATGTCCTTGGGAAACGGCATGGTGTGGGGGAACTCCAGCGAACTCCTGCTTGCTGTGCCCGCCCTCCGCCACTACACCACATGCATGCGCACTGAGGTCGTCGTGGTCGTCTAGGCCCCCAGGCAGCCCGATCACCATATCGAGGGCGGCCTGACCGGGCCGCCCTCGTCGTTTTTCCAGAACCTTTTTTCGCAGACCATAGCTCCAGGACACCGGCCCATGCCCCAGCTCGACCTCCCCAAGTCCTATGAAGCCGCCGCCGTCGAGGGCGATGTCTACCAGCGCTGGGAATCCACCGGCTGTTTCAAAGCAGGCGCCGGAGCCCGGCCGGGCAAGCCGGCGTACAGCATCGCCATCCCGCCGCCCAACGTCACCGGCGTGCTCCACATCGGCCACGCCCTCAACAACACCTTGCAGGACACCCTGATCCGCTGGCGGCGGATGCAGGGCCACGACGTGCTGTGGCAGCCCGGCACCGACCACGCCGGCATCGCCACCGAGTCGGTGGTCGCCAAACTGATCCAGAGCGACCAGGATTTCCTGAAGGATTTGAGCGCCGCCGTCATCGCTGGCGAGCAGCCGCCGGATGCTGACGCGACCCGGACGCCGACCGGCTATGACCGCGACCGTTTTGGCCGCGCTCCGTTCCTCAAAGCGGTGTGGTTCTTCAAGGCCCGGTCAGGCGGCACCATCGTCAAGCAGCTGCGGCTGCTCGGCGCGTCCTGCGACTGGTCCAGGGAACGTTTCACCCTCGACGACGGGCTGTCCCACGCGGTGCGGGTGCAGTTCGTGCGTCTGTATCAGCAGGGCCTGATCTATCGCGGCACCCGGATGGTGAACTGGTGCCCGGTGCAGCGCACCGCGCTGTCCGACGATGAAGTGGATCACATCGAAAAGAACGGCCATTTGTGGAAACTGCGCTACGACCTGGAGGACCACAGCGGTTCGATCGTGGTCGAGACCACCCGCCCCGAGACGTTCTTCGGCGATACCGCGGTGGCGGTGAACCCATCCGACGAGCGTTACCGCGCCCTGATCGGCAAGCGGGTGCGGCTGCCGATCATCGGCCGGCTGATCCCGATCGTCGGCGATGAGCACGCCGATCCGACCAAGGGCTCCGGCGCGGTGAAGATCACTCCCGCCCACGACCCCAACGACTACCTGGTCGGCCAGCGGCATCAGCTGCCGCTGGTGCGCTGCATCGGCTTCGATGGCCTGATGACCGCCGAGGCCGGACCGTATGCCGGTCTCGACCGTTTCGTCTGCCGCAAGCAATTGATCAAGGATTTTGAGGCCAGCGGAGTACTGCTCGGCGCCACCGAGATCGTCCATTCGGTGGGCCATGGCGAACGCAGCGGTGCGCCGATCGAGCCGATGGTGACCGAGCAGTGGTTCGTGAAGATGGGTCCCCTCGCCGAACGCGCGATCCCGGAAACCACCTCCGGCCGGGTCGCTTTCCATCCCGAGCGCTGGACCAAGGTCTACCTTGATTGGCTGGCGAATGTGCGGGACTGGTGCATCAGCCGGCAGATCTGGTGGGGCCATCGCATTCCGGCTTGGCACTGCGCAACCTGCCGCCAGATCACCGTGGCCGTGGCCGAACCGGGCCGCTGCGCCCACTGCGGCAGCAGCCACGTCAGCCAGGACCCGGACGTGCTCGACACCTGGTTCTCGTCGGCGCTGTGGCCGTTCAGCACCTTGGGCTGGCCGGATCTGGATGACCCGGCCTTAGCCCGTTATTTCCCCACCAGCACCTTGGTGACCGATCGCGGCATCATTTATTTCTGGGTGGCGCGGATGGTCATGGCCAGCCTGTTCGCCCTCGACCGCAAACCATTCAGCGACGTCTACATCCATGGCACGGTGCTCGACGAGCGCGGTGAAAAGATGTCGAAATCCAAGGGGAATGGCATCGACCCGGTGGTGATGATCCAGGGCGGGACCCAGCGTTACCTGGGCAAGGACTACACCTGCCCGGGTTACGGCGCCGATGCCCTGCGCTTCACCCTGCTCGACATGACCACCGAGGGCCAGGATCTGAAGCTGTCGCCGACGCGCTTTGAAAGCGGCCGCAATTTCGCCAACAAGGTGTGGAACGCCGGGCGGTTCGTGCTGATCAATCTGTCGCAGCGGCCGCTGGCCCAGGCGGTCACCGCCGAGCAGCTCGCCACCTTGCCGCTCGGCTTCCCAGAGCAGTGGATTCTCGGCCGATTACAGACCGCGATCGCCGACTGCACGTCAGCCCTCGAAAAGTTCCGCTACAGCGAGTACGCCAACGGCGCCTACCGGTTCTTCCGCGATGACTTGTGCGACTGGTATGTGGAATGGGCCAAGCGCCGGTTCAAGGCCGACGGTGAGCACGCTGCGATGGCGGCCCAGGTCCTGTCGTACTGCTTCGACGCGGTGCTGCGGCTTCTCCATCCGGGCATGCCGTTCATCACCGAGTTCCTGTGGCAGCAGCTGCAAGCGACGGTCGGCGGCGCAGCCTGGCAAGAGCAGCGGTTCCTGATGCTGTCGGCCTGGCCTGAACCGCAGAAAATCCTATATTTTTCCGGCACGGCCGAGCGCATGGCGGAACGCCAGGCGCTGGTCACGGCGGTGCGCCACATCCGCAACCTGGCCCAGCTCGCCGACGCCACCCCGCTGGCTGCGGTGTTTGCCGCACCCGACCCGGCGAGCGCAGCTGCCCTGGAAATCGACCGTGAATTCCTGGTCGATCGGGCAGCGCTCAGCGATGCCCTGATCGCCGAGGCGGCGAAGAAACCGGCCGGCTCGGTGACCGCTGTGGTCGGTGCCTGGAAGGTCCATGTGCCGCTCACCGGCCTGGTCGATCTCGCCAAGTTTCGCGAACAGCTGGCCAAGCGCGAGGCCCAGCTCGCCAAGAGCATCGCCGGCAAGGAGAGCCGCCTCGGCAATGCCGACTACATCGCCCGGGCCCCAGGCGCCCAGGTCGAGGAAACCCGGGCCATGCTGGCGGCGGAACAGGTCGAGCTGGCCAACCTGCGCGAGACCTTGGCGGGACTCTAGGCCGCCATGCATGGGGGCCGCAAGCCCGGTCGGCCACTGTACAGCGCAGCGCGGGTGACAGCGGATGGTCCGGTCCCACGATCCCGTCATGCTGGTTGGTGAGGCCCCTGCGCCGGTTCCGAATCCTGTGTTGTCTGCTGCGGACCGCTCCGGCCCTGCCGACCTGGCCTCGCCGTTGCTCGGCTGGCCGCCGATCCCGGGCAGCTATGACGAATGCCGGGGCGGCTTCGGGCTGCGCCCGCATTGGCGGACGCTGTCCGGGCAGCTCGCGGATCTTGGCGCTACCGGCCTCGAAGAACGCCGCCAGGCCGCCGATGCCCTGCTGCGCGAGAACGGGGTCACCTTCCAGGTCCATGCCGAAGGCTCGACCAGCGTCGGCGAGCGGCCCTGGCAGCCGGATCCGCTGCCGGTGGTCATCGCCAGCGATGAATGGCGGCGGATCGAGGCGGGCCTCCTTCAGCGCCAGCGCCTGGTCGAGGCGCTGCTCGCCGACGCCTATGGGCCGCAACGGCTGATCGCCGATGGCGTCGTTCCGCCGGCGTCCTATCTGGCCCACCCGGGATTCCTGCGGCCACTGCATGGCGTCGAGCCGCCCGGCGGTCGTCGTCTGGTGATCGCGGCCAGCGACCTGGTGCGGGGTCCGGATGGGCAGTGGACCGTGATCGCCGATCGGGCGCAAAGCCCGTCCGGCGCCGGCTATGCCCTGGAGACCCGGATCGCCACCAACCGGGCCTTGCCCGAGGCCTTCCGCGCCTGCCGGGTCCAACGTCTGGCGCCGTTCTTCGTCGCCTTGCGCCGGGCTCTGGCGATGCCGGCGACCTCCGGGCTGATCGGTCCGGCCAGCCGGGATCATCCGCGGATCGCGCTGCTCACGCCGGGCACCGCTTCGCCGACGTATTTCGAGCACGCCTGGCTGGCCCGCTACCTGGGCTTCACCCTGGTCGAAGGCGCCGACTTGACGGTGCGCGACGAGACCGTGTACCTGAAGACCCTGGGCGGCCTGCACCGGATCGATGTGATCCTCCGCCGGCTCGACGACGATTGGTGCGATCCGCTGGAATTGCGCGATGATTCCCTGCTCGGCGTGCCCGGCCTGGTGGCGGCGGTGCGGGCCGGGAACCTGGCGGTGGCCAACGCCCTGGGCGCAGGCCTGGCCGAGAACGGCGCCTGGCTGGCCCACGCCGAGCGCCTCTGCCGCAAAGTCCTGGGCGAGGCGCCGCAGCTGCCGGTGACGCCGACCTGGTGGGGCGGCGACGACTTGCGGCCGCTGCTCGACCGGCTCGATACGCTGCTCATCCGGCCGGCGTTCCATTGGCGGACCGAACCGATCGCAGGCTGGCTGTTGAGCGCTGGGGAACGCTCGGCGCTGGCCGCCAGGATCACCGAGCGGCCGTGGGCCTGGATCGGCCAGCAGGTGCCTCCGGCCTCGTTCGCCCCGGCCTGGGTCGCCGGCCGGACGACCGGGCGCCATCTCGGCCTCCGGGTGTTCGCCTGTGCCGGAGCCGGACCCGGCGAAGGCCCCGCGGTGATGCCCGGCGGTCTGGTCTGCCTCGGCGAAGATCCCCGCCTGGTCGCCGGATTCCTCCCCGGCAGCGGCAGCAAGGACTGCTGGGTCCTGGCCGATGGACCAGTGGCGGAGATCAGCCTGCTTCGCCCTGCCGGGGCGCCGCTGGTGCTCAAGCGCGGCAGCGCCGACCTGCCCAGCCGGGTGGCTGACAACCTGTTCTGGTTCGGCCGCTATGCCGAGCGCTGCGAAGGGCTGTGCCGGCTGTTCCGGCCATGCCTGGCCCGGCTCAACGATGAGGCCGGCTCGGCCGTCGGCCGCGAGCTGGCGGCGCTGGTCCGGGTGCTCGGCCGCCAGGGCTTGTTCTCCGGCACGCGTGAGGCGTTAGAGCCGCGCCTGGCCGCCCTGGTCACCAATCCGGCGACGTCGGGCGGGGTCGGCGAGGTCATCGGCCGGGTCCGTCGCTGCGCCGTCGCCCTGCGCGACCGGTTGTCCAACGACACCTGGCGGGCGGTCCATTCCCTGGCTGAGCACATTCCCAACGACACGGCCGGCACCGCTCCGGCGGCCCTGACCGCCGCCCTCGACCGGCTGGTGATCGCGATCTCGGCCCTCGCTGGCATGGCCGCCGAGGGCACCACCCGGGGCCCGGGCTGGCGCTTCCTCGACCTCGGCCGGCGGCTTGAGCGCGGCATCTTCACCACTGAATTGCTGCGCGGCGGGATCGCCGATGGCGACGGCGATCAGGCGATGGAGGCGGTGCTGGAAGTCGCCGATTCCGCGATCACCTATCGTTCGCGTTACCTGAGCAGCTTGCAGGCGCCGGCGGTGGTCGACCTGCTGCTCACCGATCCGACCAACCCCCGGGCCCTGGCGTTCCTGCTCGACCGGGTGGTGGAGCATGTCCAGCGCCTGCCCCAGGACGGCGACCGGGCTCTGCCCGGCGAGCCGGAGCGTCTCGCTCTGGGCGCCGCCACCTGGGTCAAGCTGCTCGATCCCCACGAATTGTGCCGGCGCGATGAGGACGGCGCCCGCCCCCAGCTGGAGCACGTCCTCGATCACCTCGGTTCGGATCTCGAACGCCTGTCGGCATCGATCACCACCCACTACCTGACCCACGCCGGCACCGGCCGCCCGCTGACTCCGGGCTGGGCCCAGGGGATGTGATGGCGACTGAGCGTCCGAGGTCGTCCGGGCGTCCGATCGCCCGATCGTCGGTCAGCGTCGGTCAGCATCCGTCAGGGTCCGCTGTCGTCTGTCAGCGTCCGCAGGTCGAAGCGCGCTCCGACGCCCGGACGCGCCGATGTTCCGACGCAGGCACGTGCGGACGTTCGGACGTACGGACGTACGGATGAACGCCATGCGCTACCGCCTTCGCCATGTGACCACGTATCAATACGAGGAACCGGTGGCGTTGTCGCTCAACGTCGCCCGGCTGCGACCGCGGGGTGATGGCCGGCAGCGGCTGATCGCCAGCCGGCTGCACGTCTCGCCGGTGCCAGCGGTGGAACGGTGGCGCACCGACTGGTTCGGCAATTCGGTTGACGTGCTGACCATCCAGACCGCTCACCGCGAGCTGGTGGTGTCGGCCGAGTCCGAAGTCGAGATCGACGAGATCGACCCCAGCCCGCACCGGTCGCCAGGCTGGGAAGATGCCCGCTCCGCCCTGGGCCGCGATCCGGTGGTCTCCGGCTACGTGTTCGAGTCGCCCCACGTCCCGGTGAGCACCGCCTTCGCCGCCTACGCCGCGGCGAGCTTCCCGGCCGGAATGCCGCTGGCTCAGGGCGCCCTGGCCCTGTGCGAGCGGATTCGCCAGGAATTCATCTATGATCAACGGGCGACGACGGTGGCGACGCCGGTCGCCCGGGTGCTCGCCGATCGGCGCGGGGTGTGCCAGGACTTCGCCCACCTGATGATCGCCGGATTGCGCTCCCTTGGCCTGCCGGCGCGCTATGTCAGCGGCTATCTGGAAACCGATCCGCCACCTGGCCGGGTCAAGCTGCGTGGTGCCGACGCCAGCCACGCCTGGGTGTCGGTGTGGTGCCCGGCGAACGGCTGGATCGACCTCGACCCGACCAATGGCTGCGTGGTCGGCGTCCGCCACATCGCCCTGGCCATCGGCCGCGATTTCCACGACGCCTCGCCGCTCAAGGGCGTGGTGGTCGGCGGCGGCCACCAGACGGTCAGCGTCGCGGTCGATGTCGAGCGCGATGCATAGGTTCCGGGGAATCGACCTTCGCATGCGCGGTTGATCGCTCAGCCAGCGGTGGTGGCGAGGTATCGCAGCGGCATAGGCGGCGAAACCGTTGTTCCACCGTTGATCCACCGCGGACCACGGTGCGAGGGTTGGCGGAGCGCAGCCGGGCGGCATAAGACGGCCATGGACCTGCTCCGCTCGCTCTGGCTCAACTGCTGGCTGGCGCCGATCACCGTGATGGTGGTCGGGATGGCGGTGCTCACCGCCTACCACCTGATCGTCGCCCGGCAGATCAGCACCGCCCACCTCGATTCCCTGCGCCAGGTCCAGAGCGCCTATGCCAAGCTCGAATCACGGGGCAGCCGGCCATCGCTCGACGATGCTGTGACCGTCGATCCGCGCTGGCGCTGCCTGGCCGAAGTGCGCATCGTCGGCGACCATCTGGCGATCCTCAGCCATGCCGGGGCCCCGCCGGAGCTCGACGTGGACAACCCGCCGCCGGAGTTGCTCCAGGCGGTGGGCGAGCAGCAGGCGTGGCAGACCGCCAGCGGCGATCTGGCGATGGCGACGGCCTTGCGCAGCGCCGACGGGCAGGCCACCCGCATCCTGTTCGGCCAGGCCCGCCTGCCGGATCCCGGACTGACCGCGCTGTTCAGCGCTGCGCTCGGAGTCCTGCTGGTTGCCGGGCTGGCGCTGGGCGGCTACCTGGCCAAGCGCATCTACCGACCGATCGAGGCGCTGGCCAGGGATGCCGAGGCCGCGCTGGATGGCTCGCCACCGAGCGGACCGATGCCGGTCTCGGCCGAGACCGATGGCGTGCGCGGTTCCCTCGTCACCCTGGTGGAACGCTACCGTTCCTCAGGGCCGCAGCGGATGCGGAGTCCCGCCCAGACGTCTCCGGCCGACGATCGGGCGGCAACCAACACGCCCCTGGCCTGAGCGATGCGCCACGGTTTCACGCTGGCCGAACTGCTGGTGGTGGTGGCGATCATCGGCCTGCTCAGCGGGCTGCTGATCCCGACCATCTCGCTGGCGGTGCGCACCGCCTGGCGCACCGCCTGCGCTTCCAACCTGCGCCAGGTCGGCATGGCCTGCGTCGTCTATTCCGGCCAGTGGGATGGCCTGCTGCCGGCCGAAGGCAACTGCGGCATCACCGATCCGGCGCGCAGCCCGGCGTGGTTCCTGCGCCTGCCCGAGATGGTCGACAGCAACGCCAAGACCAAGCCGAAACGGTCGATCTTCCAATGCGCCGCCTATCGCTGGAACGGACCCCAGATCTTCACCAACGCCTCGCCGAAATCCTACAAGATGAACAGCTACCTCGATGACCGCGGGCGGTCGTGGTACCCGTCGGTCACCATGCCCCAGGCCGGTCGGGTGGTGCTGTTCGCCGACGCCATCGCGGGCGAGACCGGCATGGGCCAGTGGGGCGAATTGAAGGCCAGCGGCGTCGACGACAGCCGCCACCGCGGCGCAGTGAATGTCCTCCACGGCGATGGCCACACCCTGTCGGTCATCGCCAGCCCCAACCGCCGCGACGGCTGGAAGACCGCCCTGACCTGGTTGCCCGACGGCTGGCCCGGCGCGCCGTAGTCGCCACGCCTGGACAGTCCCAGCCGCAGCTCGACCAGAGCGGCATCTGGGTTTTATGACGGATCGGCCGGACCAACCGGCAGCCCGAGCCGCTCCAGGACCCGCCGGCCGAGGGCGTCCAGCCGGGCAGGGCTGTGGTCCACCGCCGACCAGTCGCCTCCCGCTGGACGCAGGTCGGCCTTGCCTCGGATCACCAGATCCCCCGGCCGCGGCCCGGGCTCGGGTTGGCCCGGATCATCCAGGTACAACACCACGTCGGCCTGCTGCCGGGCGACCGCCACCAGATCCTGGCCAGCCTGCTCCAGCGGATCGCTGGTGGCGCGCAGCCCGGCGGAATCGAGCAGCCGCAGGCGCCAGCCATGGACCAGCGCCGAAGCCGCCACCAGGTCCCGGGTGGTGCCGGGAAGGGCGCTGACCAGGGCCCGCTGCCGGCCGCACCAGGCATTGAGCAGCGTGCTTTTCCCGGCATTGGCCGGCCCGGTGATCAGCACGATCGGTTCGCTCGCCAGGTATCGCTCAGGGAAAGGCGGCGTCCCGTTGTTGGCGAGCAGCCACGCCACCGCCGCCGGATGGGCCGCCGCCGCCAGGCGCCGCCAGCGCGCGTCGATCAGAGGGCTGGTCTCCGTCAACCCGGCGGTCTCCGCCAACCCGGCGGTGTCCGCCGATCCAGCAGTCGCCGTCAAGGCGCTGCCGTCGTCCTGATATCCGTGGCCGATCAGCGCCGCGGTCACCGCCGCCCGCACGCCTGGACCGCCATGGCAGCACACCAGCCACTGATCGCCGTCAGCGACCACCACCGCCTGGTCGATCTCGCGGCCCTGAGGATCGCGCAGCCGGCGCAGCCGGACCTCGCCCGAACCCATGGTTCCGAACAGCACGGCTCGGGACCCGCCATCGGCAGAGGCCGCTTCGCCACGGTCCACGGCGACCACCGCCACCGCCGCCGGAGCGGCAGTGGTCCACCAGCGGAAACACCTGGACGGTGGGCAACGCAGCATGGATGGAGCCCGTATCAGATCGGTTTATCCTCAGCAAGTCCCGGAGTCCGCCATGCGTCTGACCGCTTCCGCCCTCGCCTTCGTCCTGGCCTGGGCCCCGCTCGGCGCCGGCGAGTACGATCTGACCATGATGAACGGCGAAATCGTCCACTGCGAGGTCCTGAAGGAGACCGACACCCAAGTCACCATCCGCCGGGCCGTGATCCAGCGCGGCAAGCGCAGCGTGGTCGAGGTCCAGCTGCCCCGCGAGCAGGTGGTGCGCCGGGAAAGCGTCGAGCCGCTGGCCAAGCAGTACTCCATCCGGGCCAAGGAATGCCCCGACACCGTGCTCGACCAATCGATCTTGGCCGCGTGGTGCGCCGAGCGCTGCCTGGTCGACGAGGCCACGGTCCATGCCCTGAAGGCGCTGAAACAGGACTCCACCGCCCGCCAGCCGCGCCAAGTCATGCACGACCTGGGCTATCTTGAGGTCAAAGGCCAGTGGGTCATCGAAGAGGAATACCTGACCGCTAACAACCTGGAGCGCTGGGGCGAGAAGATCATCCCCGCGGCCGAGGCCGCCCAGCGCCGCGCCCTGCAAAAAGCCATCGACGCCCGCGACAAGCTGATCGCCCAGATCACCGACATCCAGGACGCCCAGGCCCTGGCCGAGCCCAAGGCCCTGGCTGCCCAGGAAAAAAAGGTCGCCGAGGCCGAACGCGCCGCCGCCACCGCGGCCAAGGACCAGGAACGCCTGGCCAACCAGATCAAGGCCGCGACCGAACGGATCAACCGCCTGGCCGCATCGAAAAACACCAACAACAACAGTAATAATGGCAATTCCAACAACCGGAAAAGCCTCGACGACCAGATCTCCCGGGAAAAGGAGCAGATCGCCGATTTCCAGAAGCAGCAGACCGCCGCCGTCACCAAGGAACGCGACAGCAAACGGCTCGTCGACACGGAGAAACGCAAGCTCGAAAAAGCCAAAAAAGCGGCCGATGGCGCCAAGGAGCTGCCTGGCCTGACCAAGCAGCTGGAAAAAGCTCGGGCCGAGGTCCACCAGCTCAGCCAGGGCCTCAGCGACCTGCCGCCGTCGATCAAAGAGCCGGCCAACGCTCCGAAGCCGCCTGAACCGGCAGCACCCGCCAAATCGGCGACCGGCGGCGCCTCGGCTCCCGGCGATCCAGCGCCGGCGCCGACCGGCGCTGGACGGCTGTAGATCACCGGCGGTCATCGTCAGCCCACTCAGCGACCGGCGCAGTCGCAACCACGACCCTGCGGAACCGCGTTGGCTGCACCGTCGTCCAACTGACGATCGCCGCCATGCCCGCTTCAACCCGCCAACGACGGGTCTCGCCGTTTGCGGGATCGCCGGCGCAACAGACTGCCCCAGCAGTCGTCGCTCGCACTTCGGCCGCATTGGACCTCGAACAAGCAGATCAACCGCCAAGGCGCCAAGACGCCAAGGAAAAATTGGGCGGGTTCTCCGCAGGCCGGAAGTCCAACTGGGTGCGGATGGTTTCTCCGCCCTCGTTCCAACCCGTGGCGCTTTGGCGTCTTGGCATTTCGCCAACTGCGTTTTTCGGGTTGAACGCCGCACCCCGGACCTCACCGCGGAGCGCCGCACTCCGTGCCTCACCTCGGAGCGCCGCACTCCGTGCCTCACCTCGGAGCGCCGCACTCCGTGCGGCCGGCTGCCAGTTGCCGACCAAACAAGCGCTTGTTTCTGCAGCCGCGACCAGCGCCACACGCCGGACCTCCCCGCGGAGCGCCGCACTCCGTGCCTCACCTCGGAGCGCCGCACTCCGTGCCTCACCTCGGAGCGCCGCACTCCGTGCGGCCGGCTGCCAGTTGCCGACCAAACAAGCGCTTGTTTCTGCAGCCGCGACCAGCGCCACACGCCGGACCTCCCCGCGGAGCGCCGCACTCCGTGCGGCCAGCTGCCAGTTGCCGACCAAACAAGCGCTTGTTTCTGCAGCCGCGACCAGCGCCACACGCCGGGCGGACGGCGGTGCTGCTCTCATCCTGGCGCTGGTCATCCTGGCGGCCCTGATGCTGCTCGGCGTGCCGTTCCTCATCAGCCAGACCAACCAGGTCGGCAGCATCCGCGCTTATGCCCAGGCCGGCGAAGCCCGCCGCGGTCTGGCCACCGCCGAGGCCATCGGCCTGGCCCTGGCCGTCTACCAATTCTACGACCCGGGCAATGCCGACGGAACCTATGAGGTCGGCGGAATTCGCCAGTTCAGTGTATTGCCGGGATTCCTGCCGACCAGCATCCTGCCAGGGTTGTCCGGACCTCCGGCACAGGCCGATATTCCAGACGATGGAATAGTGAAAATGGGCGGTGCCACGGTCGCAAACGTCACTGACCTGAGCCTGGCCCAACGCAGCCGGCAGAAGATTTTCATCGAAGCGCTTCGCACCTATGAAAGAAGCGGCGATACCGCCGAACAAGCTGCCGACGCGGCCAAGCTCAGCCTGACCATCAGCGACGAATCGGGCAAACTCGATCCCAATTTCATGAGCGTGGCGGCCTGGGACGCACTGCTGAAAAAAGTCGGGATCGTGGACTGGGATGATGATGACGTGGCCGACAGTGAAGACAGTAACAACCACGGTGGTTCGGACACACGCGACACGACGTCGTCTGCAACCCTCAATGATGCGACAAATTCCAATGATGATGATGGTCCACACTGGCCGCCACTTTCGGGGACCTTCTTCAACGACGATAACGACGATAGCGACCGCTACGGAGAACTCTCCCGGGCCTTGGCAGAACTTCGTGGAAAACTGAAAGGGAACCGCATCACCGATCTCGATCAACTGCTGTTGGCTGATCCCGGACACAACCTTGGAACCGGAACGTGGAAACTGCCGAATGGGTCTTCGGTTGCGGTTGAGAAAGCAGAGATCTCTGACGCCAGTGAAGCCCTGTCGCTGGCTTGGAGATGGCGGCAGGCCATCGCGGGGGACGATGTCAGTGCTGTGCAAAGCGCCACCCAACAGGAGCAATTGCTAGAAAAATACCAGAAATTAACAGCTCTTCCCAAGGGCTGGCCAGGCATTGCTGTGCTTGGTTCCTGCACAGACGCGGGATGGGATGGTCTCAAGCTGGAGTCGGGCGGTTTCGCCTACGGCACAAATCATGATGTCGTCGATCCGGCGATTCATTCCTTCGGGTTTCGTCCACGTTTGACCCGCGCAGAGCTGGAGCGGCTCAAGCCCTATCTGACCCTGCATAATACTGGACAAGGCCGAGATGGCGGGATCAGCGATTTCGGAACCGTCGTCGCGGTGGGCAACTCCAACGCCGGCCATCGCCAGTCTTTCATCGATGCTGACCTGCGCGAAGTCGCGGGGATCGGTACTTGGCTGCGCAATGAGCGCCGCGAGCCGAAGCTGGACCAGAGAAACAATCCGGTGCTGGACTCCGATGGCAATCCCATCCTGGACGACCGCATCCAAGCTCAGTTTGCCGCACTTGATGGCCTGTCAGGCCGCTGGAACCAGGGGATGGAGGATGCGGGCTCGAAACCGTTCGGCCTGTCTGGCGATGCACTCGCCTTGCAGATTCCGCCGACCGTGAATCTCAATGCTGCTTCTGAAATAATCTTCGATGTCCTGGCCCATGCCTGGCCGAGAACGGTATCATCGTATTCGTACGGTACGGGGCAGTCGATCGACATCATCATTCCACCCGTCGTACTCGATTTGGATTTTGCACCAACATCGACGACCGCCACCATGCTGCAGGGGATCGTTCCGCCAAACGCGACGAGCCTATTCGGGCGGTTTCGCGGATCAGATGGCTGGGAATTGCTCAATCCATTGTTTGGTTGGTTCGATGACCGCGGCTGGGATTCGAGCAAAGTATTCACCCGATCCCGCATCGAAATGCCCGCTGCCGGTTTCACCAGCACCGGCGTGGTCCGGATCGAAGCCAGTTCGGTGGTCAGCGATCGCGCCGACCATCCGGTGGCCCAATCGAGCAGCGTCACCATTGCCCAGGCCCTGCCCCAGGAACACGTCTTGGAAAAGCGCTGGCTGACCCAGGCCGACCTGCACGCCCTGGTGGTCCAACGCCACGCCAGCTTCTGCACCACCGGCCCGGCGGCAGCGGAACGGGTGCTGCCGGCAATTCGGGATGCAACCAGTCTGATTGACGAGGCCAGTACTGCCCGGCCCAACACCGATCCGACTTTGCCGACGGTTGAGGACCGGGGTTGGATGCAGCCTCGGCCGTGGCCCAACCACGCCACTGGATTTTCGCAACGACTGATCGCCGGTATGGGAGGAAGGATCCCATCTCATCTGCCGATCACCTGGCGTTCAGATTTCGGATCGGGCGTCCCGGAGTTCTTAAGCGTGATCTGGGATGGATTGCATGTGCTGAGTCCTGATTCCGGAGCCTATTCAAGCGGTGAACTGCGCTGGCAGGATATACGCGATCACTTCGGCCCCGACGGTCTGGATCTTGGCACGGCGTGGAACACCTCAGGTGCGGCCACCATTCTGGGCTTACATGTGCGAGCCCAAAACATTCCAACCGGATCTCTATTATCTTCTTCCGGCGTACTCCCGGCACGCAGCGGTTTCGACCAGGAACTGGCGCCTTTCCATCTGTCGTTCTGGATGAAACCCAAAGACGTGAACAGCGGTCATGGGTGGAATGCTGCCAGCGAACCGCTGCCCATCTTTGAAATGCGCATCCCGGACAGTGCCGCCGGCCTGCGTGAGGATGGGATTCCTGGCGAACCGCTTTCCCAGAATTACTTGGGCTTGTGGTATGATCCGACGCCAAAATTGCTGGTCCTGGTGGTGGCTCCGCCCTCAGTGGAAATGGCGACGAACCGCTACAAGTTGAATTCTCCCTTGTATATCGGAGGTCAAGAAACCCTGGTGGACGACCGGACCAATGCCACGACGGGACCTGATTCGGACTGGAAACAACCAGAGAACCCGCTGACGACCCTGGGGAAACCGAACCGCATCTTGTACTGTTATAAAATGGCAGAAAGCGTGCCCGACCGCTGGCACCATCTGCATGTGGTGGTATCGGGGACCCGACCGGGCGAGATGGCCCTGATCGTCGATGGCCAGGTAGGCCGAGACGTGGCGCGAACCGGCGGCACCCTCACCAATACCGGCGATCATGTCCACCTGCCACAGGTCCTATTGGATGGTAAGTCCACTTATCCTGGGGCGGGCTTAACTGCGGAGGTGGCCCAGAATCTTGCTGATGGTATAGGTGGTAGCATTTCAGAATTCGATCTGCTGGTGACTTCAGTCGCTGGGCTTTCCGCCGCCGACCAGTTTCCCAAGCGAGGTATGCTGCTAGTGGGCGACGAATATATCAGCTATGAAGATCTGACCGTAAACACGTTTAAAAAATGCCGGCGCGGCAGGCGCCAGGCGACAAATATGCTGGATTCAATAAATGTAGGAAGTCACTGGCCCGTTCTCCCTCAGCATCTCGCCGGCGCCCGGGTGATCCCGGCAGGCGTTCGGTTTCAGCCGGGAGATAACTCACAAAGGCTTTGGCGAGGTGGCGTAGAAGATGGCACCGGATTGCTCCAGCCGATCCGATTGGCATCAAGTCTCGGCAGAGGCGACGATACCAATGGGGCAGAGGGACGAACGTGGAGCAAGATTCCATATCCAAATGGAACCAGCATTGTGGCCAATACCGATATTCCAATTACAGCAGGACCGGCAGCGGATTTTCCGGCCGAAGGCGGGTTGGTACGGTACGGAGATGAATTCCGCATCTATGGTCGAAGGGATGGTTTGATACTAAAAGACGTTAACCCTGTGACCCAAACCAATTGGACCATTGCCGATAAGATCACCAATCCCTTTCCACTGAATGCTGCTCCTATTGTTGTTTCCAACAGTACCGACCTCGTACTGGTCGGTGTCCCTTTGCGGGGCGATGCGATGCAAAATCAGGTCATGAATCTTGGACCAGCGATAGCGCAATTGACAGACGGCAATGGAAACATTGAGTGGCTGAATTATGGCGCCATTATCAAAGCGCCCAGTGGAACCTGTTGGATGTTCAGTTCGGGTGGATTCACCCAACGTGGTTTGGCGAGAACCCAGCGCCGTGGTTTCTCGGCAGACGCAACTGTCGTACCCGTACAGAACTTGACCGGTGCCCACCGCCTCGCTACTGGCGATGCGGTGACTGTGGTTCATCGGACACCAAGCAGCACCAATCGGACCTTCCAGGCGTGGATCCGCTATCGTCCGGAGGATCAACCGGATGTGCCGGGAGGAGGTGCTGGCGTCAACGTGGATGAAGCCAATTTCGCCTTTTCCGGACCGATTCCTTATGCGATCCCTGATTCGACCAATGTGGAATTTCTAGTAGGTCCATCATGGAACGGAAAGGATCTCTCTCCGATGAATCGGGTAGGATCTCCCACCGCCGCACTGCCCCGTTTCGACCTTGCTGATCAGAGCGGAAGTTTCAATAAGGAAAAGGCGCTCCTTTCATTCGCTGCCGGCAGCAAACCAACGACAGCGGCCATCATCGCAGGACCACTCACTCTCGATGGTCCTTGCGCTGGACCGTGGCAGGACACCTCCAAAACGGCTCAGATCATGTCGGTCAGTACTATAGATTCCACCGATCCGCTTCATCCGTCCTGGTCTGCGACCAGCGCGTCGCTCAGCGATCTGCCCATTGCAAATTCACCTGCGAATGCGGCCATACTGGTCACGGCAGATCGAGATCTTTTTGTTTCGTCGATGGGACTCGTGCTCATTGATGGCGAAGTCTTCGCTTGGCGTAAGCCGATTATCGGCGTGCTCGACAGAGCATCCAATCGCCAAGAGCCATCGCCAACGAATCCGAATCGAAGCGCCATTCTGTTCGGGCGGAATCTGTTGACCGATCAACCCTTCAGCGGTGGACATCCCCACCTGGAAGGGCTTGGAACCCTCACCGCACTGGTGCTGCCGATCGGACCGGTGGCGATGGTCGGCTGGGATCGGCGGGACACGGCCAGTCCGTGGCTCCAACTGACCGACACTTCGGGTATCCGGCCGGTGTTGGACCATGGATCGGGTACGACAGCGTATCTGAACATCGCGACCCCGATTACCGATTTCGATGCGCCTGCCGCGCTGGTCTGCGCACCGATACCGGATGCTTCGAATCAGACCGAGCGCAGCGTCATCTCGTTGATCGGTCCGAGATCTTGGTCAGAGGACCCACCGTCGTGGCAGCCCTCGACCGATTATTTTGTTGGCGATCTGGTCAATGCCGGTGTGCGCATCTATCGCTGCGTGCAGACAGGCCGATCAGGTTCGAACGCTCCAATCCTGGAATCTTCAGGAATCGCCGACGGTACGTTATTTTGGGACTTCATCCCTGGCCAGGCAACGATATCCGAGTTCACCACCGGCACATGGTTGACCGGCCTGTACGGCACGCCACCGCCAAAATGGCGCAACAACAGCAACGCCGCAGAGGGCCTACGCCCCGGAGATTTGGTGATCGGTTGGTGGCCGCGCTACGCCAGCCCGCTGCCGAATGCAGGCGACATCCCGACCGCCGCTCACCTGCGCTCCCGAATGCGCTCATGGGCCGGGTTCCCGTTCCGCCTGCGTGGTGCGGTGTTCGATCCCGATATGATCGTCGGACGCAGCGGTGCGAATGCGGTCGCGACGGTCGAGGTGCTCGATTCATCGCCCGATGACATCGAGGTTGTCGCCCGCGCCATGGCATTCGGCGCCGATTGGACCGTGGCGCCTGCTCAGACGCTCGTTGCCGGCACGATGCCGAATCTGCTTGGCCTCCAACATTCCCCAACAGATGTCTTTGGGTTCCCCGCGCCGCCGAGCCCGGGCATCGCTCAGTTTCGCGATTCCAACGATCAACCAGTGAGCACCAATGGCGCCGAACTGCGCCTGGCCTGGCAATTGCCATCGAGCTGGACTACCAGCGGCAAATTATCCGACATCGCCAGGGCTGGCGGATCGGCGCCGAGGATCGGCGCAGTTCGGCTGCGCTGCCTGGCGCCGACCACGGTCCTGGCCAGCGAGCGCCGCTGAGTTTCTGAATTCGCTGGCAACCGGCCGGGTTTGGGCTCGCGCAGTATGAGCATGAGCGCATGGCAGTGCGGATTCGCGTGGGGATCGGTAAGTCGTCCCGGAGGGACGCCAAGATACCAGCCCGGGGTGTGAACCCCGGGTATGGTGGCATTTTCAGCGTCAGCCCCAGGGGCGGCTGAGTATGGCGGGGGTGTCAACCCTCGCGCGACGCGGCCTGCGGGCTGACGCCCGCAGATGATTCAGCCGCCCTTCCGGGGCTTCTCTGGTGTTGGCTACGTACCCGGGGCTGGCGCCCCGGGCTGGTGTCGCAGCGTCCCTCCGGGACGCTCCTCACAGACGTCACGTGGATAGAAAAGGCTCAAACAATTTTTGGGATATTTTTTTACAGCTTCCGCCATGCACCCAGTACTGCCGCCGCCGGGCAGATCCAGCCAGGCTATCTATTTGGCTTGGCGCGTTGTTTTACTCTACCGCTTCGGCGAGCTTCAGCAGGCCGACCGGCGGGTAGACGTTGACCTGGCGGGCGACCTTGGCGTTGTAGACCACCTGCCAGCTCGGCAGGGGTTCGATGGGGACTTCGCCGGGCTTGGCGCCGCGCAGGATCCGCTCGGCCTTGGCGCCGGCAAAGCGGCCGACAGCGCGATAGCTCGCGACCACTCCGAGCAGGGCTCCGGATTTGCGCACCGGTTGCTCGGTGGCTGAGAACACCGGGATGCCGGCGGCGGTGAGCGGGGCGATGGCGGCGGCGGCGTTGGCGATCAGGAAGCCATCACTGGGCAGATAGACCGCATCGGGTTTCTGGGCGAGCAGTTCGGTCGCGGCCGCTGCCATGGCCTCGGCGGGGACGCCTCCCGGAGTGACGGTGGCCGCGCTCAGTACATAGCCGTGGTCCTTGGCCAGGGTTTCGAGTTCCTGCCGGATCAGGCGGGCCGACACCGATTTGGCAACGTCGATCATGCCGAGTTTTTTGAAGGTGGCGACTTGGCTGAGCACGGTGAGCTGGGTCTTCATCGGGACCAGGTGGCTGACCCCGGTCAGGTTCCGGCCGTGCCCGGTCAGGGTTGGAACCAGGCCGGCACCGACCGGGTCGCCGACCACCGTGAACACCACGGGAATGGCCGGATCGATGGTGGTCGGGGCGTCGTGGCGTCCGACCACCGCCAGCGCGCCGTTGGTGCTGAAGGCATACACCAGATCGGGCTTGGCTGCGGCGATTTCGGCCGGGACCGTGGCGCCTCGGGTCGGGTCCAGCTTGCAGTCGAACACCGTCCAGCGGAGCTTCAGCCCGCTGCGGTCAAGGTACTCGCGGAATCCGATCTCGGCTTCGGTCTCACCCCGCCACTGGACCATCATGATGTGGATTTCGGCCGCGGGCAGCGCGGCCGCGACCACCCCGATCAGCGCAAGGCAGCGCAGCGCGAGCGCACGCAGAGGCATCAGTCGGAGCATCACGATTTCGCCCCGTTCCGGGCGGTCGCCACCGGCATCAGGGCGAAAGCCCCGATTGTCGCCAGGCAGATCCAGCCGATGCCTTCGAGGGTGCCGACGAAGCCCATGACCGCGATCATCGTTCCGGCGGCGAGGGGACCGAGGATCGAGCCGATGCGTTCGGTCATGCGGAAGATGCCCATCACGGTGCCGGCGCCCATCTGCTTGACCTCGACATCGCAGACCCGCGGCACCAGCGCGAGCAACGGCGCCTGGCCCAGGCCGTTGGCCACGCCGAGCAGGGTCACCACCGCCAGGATCGCCCACGGGCCTTCCCACCAGCGGGTGAGCAGCAGGGCCAGCCCGGCGACCACGCCGCCAGCGATGACGAAGGCGCGGTGGGCGCTCCATTTGTCGGCCAGCGGCGCACTGAGTTCCGATAGGACGATGGTCGCAAGGTTGAAGGCCATCAAGGTGCGGCCGGTGGCGGCCTGGGACAGACCGAGCAGCGGCGAAGTCAGGTACAGCGGCAGCACGAAGGCATTGACCCCAGTGATGATGAATTTCGGCGGAATCGCCGCGAACAGTGACAGCGCGGCGAACCGGTGGTTGTGGGCGAGGTCGCCGATCTGGCTCATGCGCAGCGGCTCGCGGGCCTGGGACGGACGGTATTCCTCGACGCACCAGCGCACCGCCGCCATCCCGGTCAGAACCAGGGTGGTCGACAGCCACAAAGCCTGGGAGTGGCCGAGCCGATCGGCGACCACGCCGCCAATCGAGGCGCCGCACAGCGTGCCCGCCGAAAAAGCCCAGACGAATACCGCCATGCCTCGGCCACGATTGGTCGTGGTCGTGTGGTCTTGGACATAGGCGGTGCAGGCGATGAAGCCGATGCCATAGCCCAGCCCGCTGATCGTCCGCCACAAGATCAGGTCCCACAGGGTCTGGGCGAAACCCGACAACAGCAGGCCGACCGCGGCCAGACCCATGCCGATCAGCAGGCTGCGCCGCCGTCCGACCCGGTCCGACCAGCTGCCGGCGAATGGTTGGGAGATGGCCCAGGCGATCATGAACGCGGCGATCGGCAGGCCGACCAGCACCTGGCGCTTCAACCAATAGTCATCGCCTGGACCGAGCAGGTGACCTGCATACAGCGGCATGAACGAGATCGACAAGGCTTCGGCAAAGATCAGCAGAAACAACGGCAGCCTGATCCGATAGAGCTTTCCAAAACGGTCCTCGGCGCTGATCTGGGCGGTGCCTGCCTCATGGGAGCTGGCGCTCGCGACCCGCTGGTTCCAGGCGGTGGCGACCTCGCCGACCACGCCGGGGAGGGCTTCCACCTTATGCACCCGGCCAGCGGCGGCATCGCTGAACGCCGAGCGCAGCCGGGTCAGCGGCCGGACCACGCCCTGAGCGATGGCGAAATTGAGGATTTCATAGGCCACCAGCAAGCTGACCACCAGGATTGCGGCAAGATCGAGCAACGTCGCGAGCTGGGTATTGCGCAGGTGGTCGAGGCGGATGCCGAGCTGGATCGACGCGGTGGCGGCGTCCTGGCTGCCTGTCGACATCGGCACCTGCAGGACCCGGACCTCTTTGTTGGATGCGCCGGCCCGATAGGTGCTGCCATTGACCAGTACCTCACCCCAAGACAGCGACGGACTGGCTTCAAGGGCATTGCGGATTTCGTCTTCGACGCCGCGCAGGCGGTCCGGCGGCACGCCGAGCTTCAGGGCGTGGGCGACGGTGCTGCCGATAGTCGTCGCTACCGCCTGGCTGCGGGCCTCGACCGCCGGGACCAGCGCCGATTCGAATTCGCGGACGGCAGTGACGTTGAAGCCGACCAGGGCGACGACCAGGGCGAAGGCGCAGAGCAGATGGGCACGGATCTTGGAGCTGTCCTCGTGGCGCCCGGCCGGAGCCAGCTTGGGATCGCCGCCGAGGGCCGCCTCCAAGTCGCGGTCCGCCGGCTCGGTCGATTCGCCGGTGATCCGGCGCCTGAGGCGGTCCAACCAGCGCTGGTCACGGGCCGCCAGCCACCGGCCCACCAAGGCCACCAGGGCCACCGCCGGCACCAGCAGGGCCAGCCCCCAGCCGACCAGGGTCAGGGCCATCTGCTGGACCGCGGTGGTGACCTCGCCTCCGTCCCAGGCGAGGAGCAGCGTGCCGGCCGATTCCGCCGTGCCGAAACTTCCGGCGAGGGGCCGGGCAATGACCAGGGTACCGGAATCCGTTGCCTTCAAGGCCGCCAACGGATGGTCAGGAGCCGGGCCGGCCGACAGGATCACCGTCCCGGCGGGATCAACGACGGTGATCCAACGGATCGAGGCATCGCCAGCCTGTTTGCGGGTGACCTGGTCGGTGGCGTTCTTGACCGGCAGGCCCAGGGCCAAGGCGCCATCAATGCTTGCCGCCAGTTCCTCCGCCGACCAGGCGTGCCGACCACGTACCGCATCGTGGTACGAGCGCGAGAAAGCCATCACATCGAGGATGGCGACCAGCCCCACGGCGACCAGCAACACCAGGGCGGCCATGGCGGTCAGACGGGCGTGCAGGTTCATAAGCGCATGAAAGTCCAGCTGTTGGCTACCATCGCACGGCGCTCTTCGCAAGTCGGCAGATAGCAACCATGGTCATCGCGCCAGCTGCGGGACCAGGGCACCAGCGACCAATGAGCGCGGGGAACGACCGAGTTCGCGACGGATGACCTTGTTGAAGTGCTGCAAGTCGGGTAATCCAACCAACGTCGCGATGTCCTTGATCGGTCGGCCGCCGTTGACCAGCAGCTGGTAGGCCCGCTGGCTGCGCCGGCGGCGCAGATAAACGCCGGGGCTGACCCCGAAACGGGTGCGGAACAACCGGCCAAGGTGGGTCGTCGTCATTCCCGCGGCATCCGCTACCGCACCGACCCCGATGCCGGAGCCGAGCTGTGATTCGATGAACGACAGGGCGCGGTGCAGCCGATCGTCTGCAACCGCGACATCAGCCATCGCGCTCGCGGCCGGCCTGACCAAATCGCCCAAAGCATCCCACAGCCGGATCTCGCAGCGGCGGCGATCGCTGGCGAACCAAGGCAGGCAGGCCTCCAGCCGTGGAACCAGCATCGAGACAGCTGGCGCATCATAGCGCGCCGCCAGCACGGTCGGAGCCGCCGGCAGCGACGGTTGGACCCATTGCAGACTGACATGCCGATTTTCGGCCTCATCAAACCGGTAGGCGAGATGGGCATGCGGCGGAGTGATGGTGATCTGACCCGGGGCGAAGGCGACCAGCACCCCATTGATGGTGACGCTGCCGTGATAGCGGTAGGCGTGCAGGCACCACACCGGACCCATCACATAGTGGGCCTGGGACGGTCCGCGGAAAACGCCCTGATCGGCGAAGATCAGGGTCGGCCGCTGGCGCAGATCGATCGGCCAGGCGGGCAGCACAGCGGATCCGTACGCTCAGCCAGCGCCTCCAGCAAGCCGGCCGGGACTAGCTCGGCGCAGCCGACAACCAGCTTGGCGCAGCCGACAACCAGCTCGGCGCAGCCGACAACCAGCTTGGCGCGATCGGCAGCCGGCTCGGTGCAACCGGCAGGTTCGATCCAGACCACCAGCGCACGGTTGCGACCAGTGCAATCCGCTCGGCCCTCCACCACCATGGCGGCCCAGAAGGGCCACCCGCCATGCTGACCACCAGTGAACGCGATCGCTTCGAAACCGACGGATTCCTTATCAAGGAAGGCGTGTTCTCCACGACCGAGACCACGGCGATCCTTGACGCCATCATGGCCATGACCGAGACGGGCATCGCCGAGCTGCGCCGCACGGGCTGGCGCGGTAACGACCATGCCGAGCTGCCGGTCGAGACCCGGCTGGCGCGGATTCACGACGAGGATTCGACCGCCGCCGAAACGATCATCGCCGGCATCGGCGGCCGCAGCGGCGGTGGCTATCACGGACCAGCGATGCTGACAGCCCTGCGCAACGACCGGCTGCTGGAGATCATCAGCGACCTGGTCGGGCCGCAGATCATCGGCTCATCGGTCTACCGCGTCCGCACCAAGCTGCCCCATCACCCCAAGGGCGAGGTGCCCTGGCACCAGGACAGCGGCTATCTGCTGCCGCACTGCGATCGCCACCGGATCATCACCGCGTGGGTTCCGCTGGTCGACGCCAACGCGGCGAATGGCTGCATGTTCGTCGTGCCCGGCATGCACCGCGAACCGATCCTGACCCATCGCACCGGCGGCCCGGCCGGTTTCCTGATCATCGATGACGAGCGGCTTGAGGCCCGGCGCCACCAGGCGGTGTGCGCTGCCTGTCCAGCCGGCAGCGTCGTGCTGATGACCAACCTGACCCCGCATGCGTCCTTCACCAACCGCACGAACGGCATCCGCTGGAGCATCGACCTGCGGTACCAAGGCGCCGAAGTCCCTCACAACGCCAACCAGGACCCGCTCGACTTCCAGCCGACCAGCGATCCGGTGACCATGGCCTGCTATCCCACCGAGGCCGATTTCGTGCTACGCGATCCCATTCACCCGGAACGCGAGGTGCGCACTGCCGAAGCCTTCGCCGCGATCCGCGCAGCCTATGACCGCAACACCCCGAAATACAGCGTGCGCCGGTGGCAGCCGGCGGCGACCACCGCCTGAGTCACCTACGTACGCCACGAGGCAAAAGCGCATGGCAAGGACTGCACGGCCGCCTCTGGCGCTCATGCCGTCAAAGCAGGCGCCGCCGGCAAGCCAATCGCATTCACGGCAACCAACTGTCAATCAACGGGCCGATCGGAAAAGTCACCGGCAATATTGTGTTCTCCGTTCGGCCAAGATCATTCCGTCCCATGCAGATGCGTTCCCTGGTGAAGCGGCTTCTTTCCCCTGTGTTCTATCTCATCGCCGATCGGCGACGCGGCCTCGTGATGGAAGCCGAATTCTGGGACCGATGGATGGCCCAGCGTGGTGGACCCTGGTCAGAGGATTTTTCCGCACGGTTTGATCCGGCCCGACAGATCAGTGGTTGGCATGCTGAAATTCTTCGGCTTTTAGGGCCAAATCCGCGTATCCTGGATGTCGGGGCTGGACCGGTCACCGCCATCGGGCGGGTTTGGGATGGCAACCTGCTCGATGTCACGGCAATCGATCCCTTGGCTGCGACCTACGACGCACTTTTGGCCAAACACAACCTTGTCCCACCTGTCCGGACCCGTACTTGCGCAGGAGAGGATCTTGCCCGCATGTTCGCAGCCGGGACCTTTGACTGGGTGAACGCCCAGAACTGCATCGACCACGCCGAAGAGCCGATCCAGGCCATACGGTCCATGGTCCAAACCTGCGCCGAAGGTGGAATAGTGAGTCTCTTCCACGAGGAGAACGAAGCCGTGAAGGAATCCTGGCGCGGACTCCATCAGTGGAATTTCGGACTCCAGGCTGGGCAATTGACCCTTTCGGGCCGAAATGGCCGCCAGGTCGCCGTCGATATGGCCTTGGTAGGCATGGCATTCCAAACAGAGCGACGGGGCGACCACCTCCTATCAATCGGCAAAAAGCGACGCATTTCTTAGGGACGGGAGACGAACTTCGGGATCGCTGCAACCTGGCGCCGTTCCTGATGATCCAGCCAAGCTTGCTGCCGGTCAGCCAAGCGCTCCAGCCAGACCCGCCAATACTCCGCGAGGATCTGCCGGCTCCTGACCCCATCCGGACATCGCCGCCAGGCTCGCGATGAGCAGGCTCGGCAAGGTTACCGGGTCTCCTCGGCCGTGGCGTGCTGCCCACCAGCGCAGGAAGCGGCCTTTAGCAAAGCCACGCCGATAGCGATCGGCGCGGTCTCCGCCGTCACGGCGGTGCACCGCCCGCAAATCCGCGGTGAAACGCAGCCGCCCAGGGCCGAACCGATCGCGCAGCCGGCGGAAGAAATCGAGATCCTCGCCCAACGCATAACCCGGCCGCCGAGCATCGAAGCCGCCGGTCGCCAGCGCGACCTCGCGCCGCACTGCAAAACAGCAGCCGAACAGCGCCCAGGTGGAAACGTCCCAGGTTGAAGCCGCACCCGGCCCAGCCACCAGCCGCCGTGGATCCCGGAAGCACCCCGGCTGAGCCAGCCGGTGCAGCCGCCGGGTCCATGGCGTACGGCTTTCGACCACCGGACCCCAACCAAGCGCTATGCGATCAGCGGAAAGGTCCTCCAGGCGTTCACAAAAATCCGGCGCCAGATCGGTGTCATCATCGATGAAGAGCACGACCTCGGCGGAGGTCGCGGCTAGCAGGGCATTACGCGCTGCCGGCAGGCCAGACAAATCCGGCCGGTGCAGCACCGTCCACGGCCCTGGATCAGCGAAGGGAGTGGCCGACTGGTCGCACAGCACCACCGCTGCGCCGACCCGCCCAGCCGCAACCACCACCAAGGGAAGACTGCGCCGCAACGAGTCGTGACGACCCTTGGTGGGGATGAGGACGGCCAGCCGGTTCGACGACGAAACCACGTGAGGCTCCACCCTGAGCGTACGGCTAGCGCAGGCGAAGGCGGCCATGTGCCACATCCAGAGCGAACTCAGTCAGGTGCCGCATCCGCGGAGCCCATGCAAGCTTGTTTTCGGCGAAACCACGCAGTTCCTGTGATAGGCCCGGCTGGAGCGAGGCACATCGCCTGGCGAACGCAACGATCGACGGGATGTCGATAGGCGTTTCATCCGCCGGAAGACGTAGCCAACCGGGATTGCCATCGGGCAGATCGGGATCCTCGTGAGCGAAGACCAGGGGTATGCCCCGGGCGAGGGCATCACGGGACTTCAGCGGACAGGCCTCGCGCAGACCCTTGCGGTGGACGGCCAGCGGTCCGACCGCGAGGTGAGCCTTGTCCATCAGCCGGTCGATGCCGGCCTGGTCCAGCACGCCGTAGCGGATGATCCGAGCCTGGCCAGCCACGGTCTCACCGACGTCCCCAGCGCCGTGGCCCGCGAGATGCAGCACGACTCGTGGCCCTGGATGGATGGCCAACCCGGCGACCAGCCGGTCAAGCCCCTGCCAGGAGTCGAACCTGCCAGAAGCAAACACCAGGTGCAGCTCGCCGCCAGCCGGGCGGGCCGAAGCGACCGGAATTGCGCCGGCCTCGATGCCATTGCCGATCACTATTCCCGGCAGTCTTGGAGACCGTTTCTGTTGGTAGGCAAGTATTTCTCCGGTAACCGCCACCAGACCATGCACCTGCCGCAGGTAGCCTGGCCCGCGCCAGCGTTCCAGACCAGCTTGAGCCCACCCGCGCAAACCGCCGTCAGCCAGCTCGGCGGATTCGATGGTGTGGTGTTCGCTGAACCGCGCCGTCGCTTGCGGCCAACTGGAAAAATCACAGTCGAATCCAGTATAGTATCGGAAAACGACCGCCGTGAAATCGGCCAGGGGCAGGGCACCGGCAATCAGCCGGTGCCGGCGCAATCGCCCTGAAAGTCCACCGCCAGCGACCGGGACCAGCCGCAGCCCATCACAGGCGCCAGACTCACCTGAGGTCAGTACGACGAACTCCAACGGCAGACCACGCGCCGCCCGAGCCTGCTGCGCGAGCTTAGCCATAACCCCCGGCCAACGGCCGGGCTCTGGAATCCAGTTGAGGTGGAGGACACGGGGGGTCATGGCCACTCCATTGCCAGTACCTGGCCCCAACGCAGCGCGATCAAGCTACGCCACACGGATGGATCCCCCCGCCCAGTGGCGATCGCCCGGCGCAGCATAGACACATCCAGCCAGGGCGCCGCAGCTGGGTTCGCCGCGTCCAGGATCCGCTGCCAAGGACCGCTGGGATCTTCCCGCCAACGTCGTTCTGGGGCAGCGAATCCGATCTTGTCGCGGCGGTCGAGGATGGCATCCGGCACCAAGCCGCGAAGCATTTCGCGCAGGCAGGCCTTGGTGGTGCCGTCGACCGAGATCTTGTCGTCATCGGCGATTGCCAGGCCGGCCTCGACCAAATCGCGATCGCAATATGGGACACGGTTCTCCACCGAGAATCGCATGCTAGTGCGGTCCTCGTACCGCAGCAGCATGGGCAGGGTGGTGCTGGTCAAATCCGAGATCAGCAGACGACCCAGGCGATCCCTCCCGCGAGCCAAAGGCGGTTGGCAAGGTGCTACGCCACGATCACGGAACCAGCTGGTCAGCAGCCAAGGCTCGGCTGCTGACCAGGCCCGCAGGCCGGGAAGGCGGTCGGCGATTTCCCGCGAGACGGCTGCGCGCCAGCGCCCGGGATGCTGGCTGAGCAGCCGCATGGCCTGGCCGAACAGTCCGCGCCGGGCCAATCCCACCGCCTGGGCGGCGACCGCTGAAGCATAGCCGCCGAACAACTCGTCGGCCCCTTGGCCACCAAGCATCACGGTCAGGCCCAAGTCGCGGGCACGGCGGAAGACCTGCCATTGGGCGATCAGGCTGGGACCGCCAAATGGCTCGTCCTGAATGCGGATGAGCTCATCGAGATCAAGGTCCGCTTGCTGAGGACTGGCGGAGACGAGCTCCAGGTCGGCGCCTGCCGCTGCCGCGGCGAGACGCATCCACTGGGTCTCGTCCTGGGCGTCACCGCTGGCGAAGCCGATGCCTTTCAGCTGGGATCGGTGGCGAGCCGCCGCGCAGATGATCGCCGACGAATCGACTCCGCCCGACAGCGAGAAGCCCAGGGGTACGTCGCTGACCAGGTGCCTATCCACCGAGGTCCGGAAGGCCGCACCAATATCGCCGCCGACCGGGCGCGGCCCCCACCATCGGCCACGTTCGACGATCCGGGCCGCACGCAGATCAATGCGCATCCAACTGCCCGGCGCCACCTGGCGGATGCCGCTCAGGCAGCTCTGTTCGCGGTGGTCGGTGACACCGAAACGAAGATGGTCCCACAATCCCTGGGCGTCGGCAGCTTTGCCGGCACCCAGCGTACGCAGCGCCTTCGGTTCCGAAGCCAAGGCTAGACCATCGGCGACCTCGGCCCAATACAGCGGCTTAATCCCGAGGTGATCGCGGACCACCAGCAGGTCCCCGCGGCGGAGGTCCAGCCACAGCAAGGCGAACATCCCGCGCAGGCGGTCGACCGCCGGCAGGCCGTCGTGGGCCAGGAGCAACGCCAGGACCTCGGTGTCGCTGTGGGTCCGTGGCCGGATCCCCCGTCTGACTAAGCTCGCGGCCAGTTCGGCATGGTTGTAGATCTCACCGTTGAAGACCAGAATCCCTTCCGGCAGGGCGAATGGCTGAGCCGCGGCTGGGGTCGGATCGATCACTGCCAGACGGTGGTGGACCAGGGCGATCGGGGCGTTCTGCGGCTGTAGCCCAGTCGCCGTCCGGCCATCCGGCCACCATCCGGCCCAACCGGTGCCATCCGGCCCGCGGTGGAGCAGCGTTTTGGACGCCGGGGCCAGGCGGGTGCCAGCGTCGCCGGACCGGATCAGCAGCGCGGCGATGGCACACACGTCAGCGGACCGTTGCCAGGGCTCGGCTGACGCAATCCCTGATGGCCGTGCTGCCACTTTCCGAAGACAGGAGTCTTGCGGCCGCCGCGGCTGCTCCTTTTGCACGATCAACAGACTCCGGAGTCAGTTGCGCGAGGATGGACCGGAGACCTTCTGGGGAAAAATCGTCCGCGACCCAACCTATGCCCCAGCGATGGACCTCACGGGCCATCTCCGGTGAAGGTCCGATCGCCACGGCTAGCCGGGCCTGGATGAATTCGAAGAATTTGTTGGGCAAGGCATGGAAATAGTTGATTGTGCTGGGCGGGAGCAGGAAAACTCCCACGTCGAATTCCGAAAGAGTTGGCAGGATCTCCGCATAAGGTACTGGATCTCGGAATCTGATCCGCGGATCATTTCCAGCCAACTGCTTGAGCTCAGCGACGTAGCCTGGATCACCGACCAGATAAAAAGTTAAAGTGAAGTGCTGAGACAGGCCCTTTACCGCCAAGATGGTGAGCTCAAGACGCCGGTTGCGTTCGGCATTGCCGTGGTGAACCAGAGCAATGGTGGTGCCGGTGGCACGTGTCGCCTGATGGCGGAATTCCGCAGCATTGGTGACCACGGAGGCGCGGCACCCGGTCGACCTAAGGTAACGGTCAGCGATCCCTTGGCAGACGGTCGTGAAGCCGCGGCAACGGGGGATCAGCCGTCGGCACAGCCGACCTCGCGTGCGGCCGATGGTCAATCGCCACCACCGCGCTCCCCATTCACATGGATAATACTCATGGGCATCGAATATGACCGCGGCTCCGCCCAGGCGGGTGATTGCCGGCCACAAGGTGTCCAGATCATTGGCAATCACCACAGCCGGCCGCAGGTCTTTGAGCTGCACAATCGCCTGATCGACCAATGGTGAGGTGCCGGCGAAAAGGATAGCATCACCGGCAAGTATGGCCCACACGTGGCACAGCTTCTGCCACCAGGTCCTGCCCCGGTCCATCAATTCAAAATGCGCATGTACCCCTACAGGCGCAGGGCCCAGGCCCATCGAAACGAGCCGGCAGCTTCCGGCCAGTGCAGCGATCTGCCGCAGCACCCGTGGGTCCTTGCCGGTCCGGGTGAATGAGAGCACCAGGACGCTCACAGGCGGAACCTGGCCCCGATCGCGGTCAGGCATGGGAGCGGTAGCGTAGCACCATTCCGGCGATGGCCAGACTGATCAGGCAGGTCGACACGAGATGCACGGAAGATCCGAAAAGTATGCCAAAGAATGACGTGGGTATAGCCAGGGCCCAGATAGCGGAGATATAGCCCCAAGGATGCTGAACCGGGAGGTGCCGCTGTCCTCTCCAGGCGAGGATGAGCCAGGTGGAGCCAGCGGTGGCGGCATTGGCACAGGCTGCGCCGGCAAGACCGATTGCAGGGATGAGCAGCATGGACAGGCAGGGATTCAGCAAGGCGAGTGATAAGTTGAGCCTAGCCAGGGGCCAGGTGCTGGGCCGGTTCCACATCCCGGGGACTAACGGTGTCAGCTGGGTCACGATCTGGGCGAAAGCAAGGATCGGAACCAGGTAGACGGCAGGTGCAAAGGCCTCCTTGCCGAACAGGGCGAGGATGTTCGGTGTCAAGAAGGACAGCCAACACAGACCGATGGCGCCCATAGCGACTGCAAGCAAATGGCCTTGGCCCAGGGAACGTCCCCGGCCGGGCTCAGCGGAAGCGAAGACAATGGGCATGACGGCCATCCCCAGGCCGAGCAATGGCAGCGTCGCCAGGATCGCCAACCGGTTGGCGATCCCATAGATGCCTGCCTGGTGCAAATCCAACAGCCCGGCCACCATATACCGATCGATCTGTTGTCCGACCAGGATGCCGATGGAGGAAAGGCAGAGGGGGATCGAATAGGAAAGTGATGGTGCCAGGATCGGGAATCCTCCGGTCAACCAGGCCGGTCGAGGGCCGATGAAGAGCAGGAGAACCAGGGAAAGACCGAGTCCCGCGGCGGTGGCGGCCAGCAGACCTTCGGCATGGGGAGCCGCACCCAGGGCACAGGCGATGCTGAACCCTCCGGTAACCAGCGCGGTGGCGGCAGGAATCATCGCGGTTGGCAGAGGACGCAGGGAGCACCGCAGTCCGGTGAGGAGGATCCCATTGATCGCGAGCAGGAACGCGATCGCCGCACCGAGCCCCAACGACCACCCGCCCAGCCGCATCGGAACCAACCCCGGGAGGAGGCCCACGACCAGCCCACCCCCCACCACCAATAAGGCCGAACTGACCACGGTGAAAGTGAGGGCCGCACC
This sequence comes from Planctomycetota bacterium, assembly GCA_014193115.1. Lineage (GTDB taxonomy): Bacteria > Planctomycetota > UBA11346 > UBA11346 > UBA11346 > BJHQ01. The sequence goes on from BJHQ01000001.1 coordinate 447,349, forward strand.
CAGGAGACGCGATTGGTCAGCTCTCCCCAGGCTCGCGAAAAAGCGCACGATGCCCTGGGCAAGGTCCGCCGATGCGAGCAGTGCGAACAGCGCGGCAGCTTGCAGGATGAGATCAAACCGACCGATCTCCGCTGGATCCAAGCAGATGGCGATGATCGGCAGGGTAACCAGTCCGACGCCCCGTCCGGCCATTCCGCCGATACTGTAGATCGCTGAATGGCGGAGAATCAGCCTGAGCATAGTGAAGGGGCCTGGATTCCATCCTGCTCGCCGGCAAGATGTTGGGCCAGGTCCTCCAGATCGGGACGATGCGTGAGTTGGAGGCCGCCGCGCCCCACGCTCGCCAGGATCGAGGCGATGGCCTGGGCGATCACGGTGCGATGGGCCCCGCAGCCGAGCAAATAATTGCTGGAAACCCGAGGAAATCCATCATTCCCGGGGTTCGGGTCGCTGATGATCCGGGCGAAGCGCTCGGCCACGGCCCGCGTCGACCATTGGCTGCGGACGAAGTCCCGGGCCTCGTTGCCGATCCGGACCACCAGACCAGGTTCTTCGAGAACCCTGCCAATCAGGGTCGGCAACTCATCCGGTCGGCCACGTAGGGTAGGCGGGATCTGCTGCGCAGACAGATGCGCTGGCCGCCAGTCGGCATACCCGCAGACGATGCATGCCTTGCCCAGCCAGGCGGCCTCGGTCGCCAACCCGGCCATGGGCGTGTCCGAATAGATCTGATCGATCACCAGGTCAGCCCGGGCGATCGCAGCACGCACCTCGCTGTTCGGTCGGTTGGTGATGATTTCCAGACGTATCGCCTGGCCATCGGCGGCCAGCGCGGCAAGCGATTCGAGTATCTTCGGAGTGCCCTTGACCGCCGGATTGGAGGGGCAGTGGATCGCCAGGACCGGCCTGTGCCCGGGATCGGAAGCCGCTGGTGGTCCTGGAACCATGGCGGAGTTTGGTTGCGGCAGGTCCAGGCAGGGCACCCCGATGGCCAGATACGGGATGCTTGGCCTGGTGAAGAATTGGCTGGTCTCGGGCTGGCAGATCACCGCGTGCGCCCATCGTTCCTGCCAACGGATCCGGCGGCAGCGTTGGCTGGCGACTCGGGCCAGCAGCACCCCATCGATGGCCCCCTGCATTCCATGCAGGAAGGGTCCATCCAGATATGGCGGACGGGCGTCGCTGCCATGGTAGACGAACACCAGCCGGACTCCCGCCAGCCGCAGCATTGGCAATTCCCACCCCGAGAAGAAGGTGCGCCCGAATCCGAAGATGACGGCCCGGCAGCGCACCATGGTCCACACCAGGGCTGCCAACCCCAGGAAAAAGGCGGTAATCCGCCAAGGCCACCGGCGGAACCGCGGATACCGGGGATCGGTCGCCCGATGGTGGCAGCCTTCCCAAGCGGCCAGGATCCAATGACGCCGGCGACGGCGATGGCTGCCGAAGGCATAGGGAATCAGACTGACCCAGTGGCAATCGACCCCGAGTTTTTCGAAGCCGTCCTGCAAGGCTTCATAATAGCCAGCGATCTCATGGAAACCGATGAGGACCCTCATTACGGACCGGTTCCTGACCGGTCTCCGGATGGATCCGGCAGGTGATGGACCAGTCGGACCTCTCCGTTGCCGGACAATTCCACCCGGCCGCTGATCCGCGCCGGGGACCCATACGCCAAACTCCCCGACGGCAGGTCGCGATTCACGAACGAACAGGCTCCGATGACGCAGCCATCGCCGATGGTCACGCCCTTGGCGATCACCGTCTGGCTGCCGATGTAGCAGCGGTCGCCGATCGCGACCGGGGCGCGGGCGGCTGGCTGGCGACCGCCGCTCACTGCCCAGGCCACGGTATCGTGACTGAAGATCATCACCCCGCTGCTGATGCTGCAGTGGTGGCCGATGCGCAGTCCGCCGGAACCGTCGAGCACGGTGAACGGTCCGATCCAGGTGTGGGCCCCGACCGCAACTTGGCCGAAAACGCATGCGGAATCATAGATGCTGGCACCCTCGCCGAAGCCCAGGCGGCTGGCGCGCTGCCAGCGGTCGCCGACCAACTCATTGAGCGGCAGGTCGCGCTGCCAGCGTCCCTGCATCCGTTCGGCCAGGAATCCATGCAGTTGCTGGAGATCTGCGAGCAGGGCCGGATCCTCGTGGGCGGTCACGGCAGGAACTCCTCGAACCACTGTTCTAGATAGAGCAGCGACCAGATCAGCAGGCGATGATTGGCTTGGCCAGCGAGGTGCTCCTCGACCAGCCGGCGCAACGGCGCCTGGGCCAAGTGACGGTAGATGCGGGCCTGGGGATCGAGGATCCGTCGGCGCACGAAGTCGATGCTGTCGCCTTTGAACCACGAGGCATCAGGAGCCGAGAACCCCTGCTTGGCGGCGGCGGCCACCGCCGAGGTCATCCACGGCTGGACTGCCTCGCGCAGGATGCGTTTGCCGTCTCTGGTGCGCTGGAAATAGATGGCGGTCTTGGGACCGGGCAGGTTCTCGTCGATCACCGGCACCTGGTCGTCGGTGCGGACCTTCCAGGCCACCGGCAGGCGCTGGGCAGCATCCACCAGGTCATTGTCGAGGAATGGCACCCGGGTTTCGAGGCCGTGGGCCATGCTCAGCTTGTCCTCCACCACCAGCAGGCCGTGGAGGAAGGTCCTCGCCTCGAAATAGAAAGAGGCGGCGATGCGATCGGAGACCGTGGCTGGCCGTCGCAGATGGTCCGGGAAGACCTCGGCGAATATCGCCCGTGGGTCCAGGCTGCGGGCCTCGGCTCCCAGGGGTTCGATCACCTGGGCCAGCAGACCGTTGGGGATCAGGCGCTGCCAGCGGCGGAAATATCCCTCGATGAAATCGCCCGGGGCACCATCACGGTGATAGCGCCAGGGATAACCGCCGAACAATTCATCGCCGCCGGTGCCGGCGAGGGCGACTTTGACGAACTTGCCGGCCAGGCGGGCGGTGAACCAGTTGGGATAGCACTGGCCGACCCGGGGCTCCTCCAGGTGGTGGACCAGGCCGCGCAGGCAGCGCTCCATGTCGCCGGCCTTGAGCACCATCTGGTAGTGCTCGGTGCGGTGGCGGGCCGACATCGCCTCGGCTTTTTCCCGCTCATCGAAGGCCATCTCGAGGCCGGAGGCCGAGGACAGGTCGAATCCGCAGGTGAAGGTCTTGAGGTCGGATAAACGCCGGGCGGCGCAGGCGACGATGGCACCGGAGTCGATGCCGCCGGACAGGTAGGCGCCGACCTCGACATCAGACACCAGCTGGCGCTCCACCGCCCGGTCGAGGCTGGCGGCGACGGCCTGCGCGGCAGCCGCCGGATCCCCGTCGCTGTCGGCGGTGAAGTTCCAGTCCCACCAGCGGGTACAGGCCAGGTGAGCGGGATCGCTGGCCGAAACCCGGGCCAAGGTGGCCGGCGGCAGCAGGCGCAGGCCGGCCAGCAGGGTGCGGTCGGTGAACAGGTTCTGAAACGACATGTATTCGGTCAGACCGAGCGGGTCGAGCCGGCGTGGGAATCCGCCGGCGAGGATCGCCTTCTGCTCCGAGCCGAACAGCAGCCGGCCCCCATCGACGCCCCAATACAATGGTTTGATGCCGTAGCGGTCGCGGCTCAGCCAGAGGACCTGTTCTTGGTTGTCCCACAGGGCGAAGGCGAACATCCCGTTGAGCCGGGGCAGGCATTCCGGACCCCAGGTCGACCAGGCCGCGAGCAGGACCTCGGTGTCACCGGTGGTGATGAACCGGTGGCCAATCCCCATCAGTTCTGCGCGCAACTCCCGGAAATTGTACAATTCGCCATTGTAGACCACGGTCCAACGACCGTCGGCGGAATGCATCGGCTGGTCCGAGCGCGCGGTCGGATCGAGGATCGCCAACCGTTGGTGGCCGAAGCCCACCGGACCTTGGCACCATTCCCCGGTCCCGTCCGGACCACGGTGGCGGATCGCGGCCGCCATCTGCCGGACCAGCCCGGCATCGGCGCGGACGCCGGGACGCTCCAGCACTCCGGCCAGGCCGCACATGCTCAGCCGCGCCGGGCGACAATGGTGATGCCGGCTTCTTCGATCCGTTCACGTTCCACGGTCAGGCCGAGGTCAGCGCACCACGACCGGACCTCACCAGGGCTTTGACGATGGGCATACGTCGGATGGTACCAATCGTAATTGATATGGTTCATCTCGTCGAAGGACAGATCGGGGCGGTAGAAGGCCTTGGCCACATGCCAATAGAACAGCCGTTGGACATCGATCTTCCCGGCGGGGATGCCGAGCAGGTCGATGGGTTCGGGGAGGTCCACGGTGGCGTGCAGTTCGCCCAGGGCGATTCCGAGGCGGGTCAAGGGCTCAAGCGCCTTCCAAGCAGCTTCCGGCGGCAGACCGTGCAGGCGTTCGCGGAGGAGATCATCGGTGAATTCGCGCACCGGACCTTTGCGCCGGTAGACGTAGAACAGGATCCGGCCACCCGGGGCCAGCAGTCTCGCCACCGCGGCCAGGGCGTTGCGGGTGGATGGGGTGTGGTGGAGGACACCTTCGCTGAACACCACGTCAGCGCAGCCGTCAGGCAGCGGCAGGTCCATGAGGTCGGCCTGGAGGAAGGCGCCCGGCGCCCCGCGTTCGGCGAAGCGGGCCCTGGCCATGTCGACCGCGGTGGAGACGTCGACACCGAGGTAGCGGAGGTTGGGCAGCCGATCGGCGAGCAGCTCCAACCCCGACAGGCCGGCGCCGCAGCCGGCGTCGATCACCACGGCGCCGTCCTGCAGCCACGGCTGGCGGGCGAGATCGCCATAGCGTTCGATCAGCCACTCCCGGGCTCGGGCCCGGCTGGCCGATGAGTCGAAAGTCTCGCGCCGCGACCATTTATAGCCGAAGACATCGGCGGTCTGGACCTGCCCAGTATCGGCCAGGCGGCGAACCCTGGGCAAGCCTCCCTGGACCACGACCTCCTGGCCGAGGACAACGGCAGATTGACCCTCGGCCAGGGGCGCCCGACCGAGCAGCTCCCAGAACCAGGCCGGCTGTTCAGCAGGCATGGAGGCAGCGGACGACATGCTGGTAATCCTCGTCGGACATGCGGCCATGCAGGGGGATGGCGAGGGTCTGGGTCTCGGCGGCCAGCGACTGCCCGCAAGCGGCAGCGGCGGCCGGATACCTCCGGCGATAGAACCCCAGGTCAGGCACTGCGTGGGTCCCGGGGCGGGTGGCGATGCCCTGGGCCTGGAGACGTTCCATCAGCTGGTCCCGGGGCAGGGGCGCGATGGCCGGATCGACGCGGCACACGAAGGCCTGCCAGCCATGACGACCATGTCGTGGTTCCTCGGGGAGCGTCAGCCAGGGGATCGAGCCAAGCTGTTCCCGGTACCAGGCCGCTCGTTGGCGGCGCTCGGCCAGCAGACCGTCCAGGCGGTCGAGCTGGACATTGCCCATCGCGCCCTGCAGGTCGGTCATGCGGTAGTTCAGCCCAGCCAGCTCGAAAGCAGGCAGCCGCCAGGGTTGCTGACTGAGGTGGCGGACCTCTTCGGGGATCGAAGCGCCGTGGTTGCGCAGGGAATCCACCGTCGCCGCCAGTTTCGGGTCATCAGTGGTCACCATCCCGCCTTCGCCGGTGGTGATGATCTTGCGCGGATGGAACGAGAAGGCCCCGGCCAGGCCAAGGGAACCGGCCGGCCGGTCGCCGAGCCAAGAGCCAACGGCGCAGGCGGCGTCCTCGATCACCGGCACACCGGTGGCCTGGGCGATGGCGGGGACGTCGGCGCACAGTCCGAACAGGTGCACCGCTATGACCGCTTTGGTGCGCGTGCTGCAGACCCGCCTGACGGTCTCGGCATCGAGGTTGTAGGTGCGCGGGTCGATGTCGGCGAAGACCAGGGTGGCGCCGACCTGTTCGACCACGTTGGCGGTGGCCACCCAGGTGAATCCCGGCACGATCACCTCGTCACCGGGACCGACGCCGAGGGCAAGCAGGATCAGGTGCAGGGATGCGGTGCAGTTGCTGGTGGCCAGGGCATGCTTCACCCCGATGCGGCCGGCGAAGGTGCGCTCGAACCGGGCCACCCGCGGACCCTGGGTCAACCAGCCATCGGCGAGGGGTTCGCGCAGGGCCTCCAGTTCGGCATCGCCCAAGACGGGGACGGCAATGGGGATGCGGCGCTCAGCCACGGCCTACCCCCGTGGCGGCCCGCCAGGCGATGAGGTCGGCGATGCCCTGGCGCAGGGGGATGGCGGCGGTGAAGCCGAGTTCCTTGGCGGCGCGCTTGGAGCAGCCGATGCGGTTCTGCACCAGGCGGCGGGCGTCCTCGGCGGTGTAGGGCTTGTAGGTAATGGTCTGCTGCGATCCGGCCAGTTCGAGCAGCAGACCGCAGAGCTCGCGGATGCTGGTCTGGATGCCGGTTCCCACATTGTAGTTGCGGTCGGTGGTGGTCGCGGCCAGGGCCAGGACGTTGCTGCGGGCGACGTCGCGGACATCGATGAAATCGTAGGCCTGGGAACCGTCGCCGTTGACCACTGGCGACTCGCCGCGCTGGATGCGGTTGAGCACCAAGGGGATGACCCCGGTGTACGCAGCCGTCTGGTCCTGGTGCGGGCCGTAGACGTTCATGTAGCGCAGGCCGGCATAGGACAGGCCGTAGCGGTCATGGAAGGCCCGGCACATGGCCTCTCCGGCGATCTTCGTGGCTCCATAGAAGTTGCGGTTGTTGAACGGATGGTCCTCGGTCATCGGCACCTCGACTGCATCACCGTACACCGAAGCCGACGAGGAATAGACCAGTCTTTCCACTTTGTGTTTGACGCAGGCTTCAAGGACGTTGAAGGTCCCTTCGATGTTCACATGGAAGGCGGTGCGGGGGAAATCCTTGCAGTGCAGCAGCCACATCGCTGCCAGGTGGACCACCCCGTGGATGCCGCGCATGGCGTCGTCCAAGAGGTCGGTGTCGCGCACGTCGCCGCCGCTGGGATAGAACCGGCAGCGCGGATCCTTCAGGGCTTCATCCAGGTATTCCTTCTTCCCGCGGGCCAGGTTGTCGAACACCACGATCTCGGCCACCGGCTGGCGGAGGAGTTCGCTGACCACGTGCGACCCGATAAAACCAGCTCCACCAATGACCAGGATTCGCTTTCCATGTATGTTCATAGGGTCTTTCCAGGCAGGGATGTGCTCATTTGGTTCACTATCCGGTACTGGTCCGAAGTAAGCAACCGTCCATGCATGGGCAGGCTCAACACCTCACGGGCCGCCGCCTCAGCGATGGGAAACGATCCTTCGCTGTAGCCCAGCGGTGCGAACACAGGCTGCTGGTGCAGGCAACGGGGATAGAAAATAGCGGCGGGGATGCCCTGCCCGGCCAGCCGGGCGGCGAGCGCATCGCGTGATCCTGAGCGGATCGTGTACTGCGCCCAGGCATGGCTATTGCCGGGATCCACCAGCGGAATCCGCTGTCCCGTCAGCAATCGATCATAGGCGGTAGCGGCGGCCTGACGGCCTGCGAGGTCGTCGGCAAAGCGGTCGAGTTTCGCCAGCAGAATCGCTGCTTGCAGCGTGTCGAGGCGGCCGTTCAGACCGACCAGGTCGTGGTGGTGACGTCGCTCGCCGCCGTGGGTGCGGATGGCCCGGCAGCGACGGGCGAGTTCGTCATCGTCGCAGAGGATCGCTCCGCCGTCGCCGTATCCACCAAGCGGTTTCGACGGAAAAAAGCTGGTGCAACCGGCTACGCCCCAGGCTCCGCTGGGACGGCCGTGGCGGGTGGCGCCGAGGGATTGGGCGGCGTCCTCGATCACCGGGATCGCACCGGCGATCTCGCTGATCCTCTCCATGGCCGGTAACTGGCCGTACAGGCTCACCGGGATGATTGCTTTAGTGCGCGGTGTGATCGCAGCGGCCAGCTTCGCTTCATCCAGACAAAACGTGTCGGCACGGATGTCAACGAACACCGGCGTCGCGCCGACCAGAGGAATGACCTCGGCAGTGGCGATCCAGGTGAAGGGCGTGGTAATGACCTGGTCGCCGGGACCGACGCCGAGTGCACGCAGGACGATCTCCAGGGCATGGGTGCCGCTGCTGACGCCGATGGCGTGGCGGCGACCGACCATCGTGCGCAAGCGGTCTTCCAACTCGGCGACCTCGGGACCCATGATATACTGGCCATGCCGGAGTACCCGCTCGATCCGATCGTCGACGTTTTCGAGCAGGTCCGCCTGCTGAGCGGCGAGGTCGTTGAAGGCGATCGGCCGTTGCGGTGCTGGCGGCAATTGGTCGAAACGGGAGCAACGGCGGGGATCTGTGAACAGCGCCGGATCGTCGCTGAGGATGACATCTGCCTGAACCCGATCGGCGGCGGCACGATCAAGAGCAGCCTGAGGATGCAGGTCTTTGGCAGCCATGTCGAGATCCCGACGGCGCACAGGCACCACTTGGACCCGCGCGAGCAGTCGGGCTGCACCAGTCGGATCGCGACTGAGGAACCCGGCTAGCGCTGCTGCGCTGGCATAGATGCGGAGTTCCGTTGCCGATGCTAGGTCGGCAGCCGTCCAGTCGTCGAGGCGGTCGTGGGCGATGAGGACGCGGGTCACGGCCGGCGGATCATGATGCCGAGATGGCTGGTGTCATCTCCAACAGGCGCCAATCCCGGCCGACGCCAACGCCAGAGGACTTCAACGTCGCCCGACTGGCGAGCGGTCGCAATCAGCTCATCGGCGTCGGCGCGATTCCCTCGTTCGCATTCTTCAGCGAAAGAATACTGGGGATTCGAGCGGAAAGCGAATGGCGAGAGCTCGGGATCGCGGTGGTCTTCGAGGTGGATCGCATGCAGCATCATCCCGCCAGGGGCCAGCGTACTGGCCGCTGCCGAAAACCATGCCGGCAGTTCGCGTCGCGGGACATGCTCAACCACCGACAGGCTGTAGATCAGATTGTAATCCCGGCCGACCTGATCCGGGGTCGAGGCGACGGCAAACTGGAACAGAGCGGGATCAACTTGGCCATCTCGTGCGATCAAAGCCTGTAAACGCTCGCGGATATCATGATGTTCCGCGAATGGCGACAACAGATCTCTGACCTGCGCTGCGTGGGCGTGGTTGACCGAAGCCGCCAACGCCGCTGGTTGGAATACTGCCACGCGGTCAGTCGCGACCACCTGGGCGGCGCCGAGCAAATGGAAACACAAGGCATGGCCAGGTACCGGGCCGCAGCCCAATTCGGCGATCCGCCAGCCCTGGGGACGTAAACGGCCAGCAGCAGACAACAGCAAGGCAACCTGGGCGGCGCACTGGTCCAGTCGACGATGCCCGCGGGCCAAACGGAATGCACGTAGGCGCATCCGCAGGCCCGCCGGTAGCAAGGCGCCGAGACCCTTCATAGCGCCGTGCAGCTCGAACCGATCTGGTAGGACGCTCCGCAGGCGGTGCACCTGACGAGATCGTCGCCGATCAGGCGCACCCCGCACCGGCACATCCACCCGCTCCGTTTGGCCGGTACCCCGATCATCAACCCGTGGTCAGGAACATCGCGGGTGACCACCGCCCCAGCCGCGATGAACGCCCACTCGCCGATGGTGGTGCCGCAGACAATGGTCGCGTTGGCACCGATGGTGGCGCCGCGCCGCACCAGGGTCGCCTGGTATTCATGCTTGCGGACGATGTGGCTGCGTGGATTGACGACATTGGTGAACACCACGCTTGGCCCGACGAAGACGCCGTCTTCGAGCGTGACCGCGTCGTACACCGACACCTGGTTCTGGATTTTCACGCCATCGCCGATGACAGCGCCGCCGCCGAGGTAGCAACCCTGGCCGATGACGCAGTCGCGACCGATGCGAGCTCCGGCACTGATGTGGACCCAGTGCCAGATCCGGGTGCCGTCGCCAATGACGGCGCCGGGATCGACGATGGCCGTGGGGTGGATGTGCATGACCCGCTAAATCTCCAACGGCAGCGGCACCCGGCGACCGTCGCGGGCTGACTGATAGATCGCTACCAGGATTTCCAAAGCGCGCAGGCCTTCGCGGCCGTCGGTTTCTGGTTCGCATTCGCCGCGCAGGCATCTGATCACGTTATCGTAATACAGCGGATGGCCGTGGCCGTAGACCGAGGTGGTCTGGTAGCTGGCTTCGGCGATGCGAGCATCTTCGGGGCGGCTGTCGGCGAACTGCCAGTGCTGGATCTCGTTCACCGCCAGGCCGCCGAGGCGGACGGTGCCGGTCTCTCCGATCACCGTGATCGAACCCTCAAGGTTTTTCGGATAGGTGAGCATCGTGACGTTGATGCTGCCCAGGGCTCCGGTGCGCCAGCGCACGGCGGCGACGCCGGTGTCCTCGACTTCGATGTGCCGGCCGAGGGTGGCGGCATAAGCCGATACGCTTTCCACCGGACCGATCAGCCAGTCGAGCAGATCAACGTAGTGACTGGCCTGGTTCATGAACGCGCCGCCGTCGAATTCCCAGGTGCCGCGCCACTCGGCGGAATCGTAATAGCTCTGCGGACGGCTCCAGAAAACGTTGATGGTCACCAGATGGATGCGGCCGAAACGACCTGCATCCACCGCGCTTTTCAGCAGTTGGAGCGTCGGATTGCGCCGGTTTTGTTTGACCACGAACAGTCGCACGCCAGCGGCATCGCAGGCCTCGACCATCCGCCGGCCGTCGCGCCAACGGGTGGCCATGGGTTTTTCGGTGATGACGTGGCGGCCGGCAGCGGCGCAGGCGATGGTCTGAGCGGCATGCAGGCCGCTGGGCGTCGCCAAGGCCACCGCATCGCAGGGGCAGCCAGCGAGCAGCGATTCCAGGTCGGTATAGACTTCTGGAGCCGCGCCCGCGGACTTGGCGGTGGCGACGGCTGAGGCCAACGCGGCAGCATCGGTGTCGCACAGGCCGACCAGTTCGACCCGGTCAGCGTGTTGAGCGATGGCAGCCAGATGGTTCTGGGCGATCCGTCCGCAGCCGACCAAGGCCAGGCGCAGGCGGCGGTCGCGGATCGGCACCGGTCGGGCAGGCATGTGGCGATGCTGTGGGCAATAGCTGGGTCGGGCAAGCCGGTTCAGGCTGCGCGGCATGTGGCCGGCAATGCCGCTTCTCCGCTCAGCGGGGCTCCGGTTTTGCCGGAGGTTGGCTTCGCCGTTCCGAGTTCTTCTTTGACTGGCTGCCCGATCGGCTGCCTGCGCTTTATGACAGCGTGCTGCGGCGACCCGGCCCTTCTTGGGGCTGCCTCGCTTGCGGGCGGTCGTCATCGCCCCCGGACGTGCCATCCGGCACTCCCTGCGCAGCCTGCGCCTGGCCACCGCTGCTTCTCCATTATGGTTGTAACCTTTCCGTGGTGGAGAACGAATATCCCATGATGGCCGAATCCTCCGATCCCCTGCGCTTCACTCGCCTGTGGACCCAGGCCCAGCCCGTGGTGGTGAGCATGCTCACTCTGCGCCTGCGTGATCGCACCGCGGTGGACGATCTGGCCCAGGAGGTCGCCCTCGCCGCCTTCCAAGGGTTTGCTGGCTATGACGACAGCCGCTCCTTTACGAGCTGGGTGGTGGGCATCGCCCAGCACAAGGCGGTGGATTGGCTGCGCCGCAACGGTTCCCACCGGCTGGTGGTGACCGACGTCCAGGCCTTGGCGACCCTGGCCGAGGTCGGGGCGGAACTCGATCGCGAACTGGGCGACCGCGCGAGCGCCCTGCACGGCTGCCTGGAAGTGCTCGTCGGCCGCCCGCGCACGCTGATCCACCTCCATTACGTCGAGGATCTGCCGACGACCACGATCGCCGAGCGAATGGGATTGACGGTCAGCAACGTCAAGGTGCTGCTCCACCGCATCCGTGCCGGGCTGCGCGCATGCGTCGAACGCCGACTCCACGTGGCCGGAGGCGGCTGAGATGGACGACGCCGACATCACCGAATGGATCGATGGCGACCTCGATCCGGCCGGTCATGCTCGCTTCCAGGAACGTCTGCGCGATCCGGCGCTTGCCCGGGAGTTCCTGCGCGCACTGCATTTCGAGGCTGCCTTGCGGGTCACTGCCCAGGCCCGGTCGCACCGCCTTGTGATCAGGTCGACGCCGGATGATTCGATCAGCGCGCAGTACGACCGTTTACGTCGTCCATTTTCGCTCGCCTTGAGGAACCCGCGCTTTCGGTTTATTGCCGCCGCCGCGCTCCTTGCCCTCTTCACGTTGGCCTGGGTCGCCGTTGCCATCGTTGCTGAGCCACGTCCGGTCGTCGCCAGGCTCGTCGCCGATGCCGGCACGGTCACGGCGGCCGGTCGCATCGTGATGGTCGGCGGCGGCCGAGATCTTGCCGCGGGCGACTCCATCATCCTGGAGGCTGATGCCAAGGCGACACTGCGCTATGCTGATGGCACACGGATCGGCTTTGGAGCCTGCAGTCAGGTGACGCTTGGCGACGAGGACGCGGAGAATCTCGGAAAATGCTTGCGGTTCTCCTGTGGCGAACTGCGCGCCGAGGTCGCACCGCAGCCACCTGCGCAGCCGTTGCGGATCATCAGCCCGCGCTGCGAGATCACCGTCCTCGGCACCCGTCTGGCTGTGGCCAGCGGCGCGACCGAACAGGTGCAGGTCGACCATGGCCGGATCCGGGTGGTGCGCCTGGCCGATCGCAGTGCGGCGGAGCTGATTGCCGGCGAGCAGGTTGACGTGACCGCGTCTGGCGCATTGGCGGTCACGTCGACAGCGCCCGGCCCGACAGACGAACCGCCGCCCGTCAGCGGATTGCGGCTTTGGCTCGATGCCGATCGCGGCGTCGAGGCCAACACCGCGGGCCGGATCAGCCAGTGGCGGGATCGGTCGGGCCAGCACCTGGATCTCACCCAATCCAACGTCGCCTCCCAGCCCTATCGCGTGGACCGCGCCGTGGCCGGGCATGCTGCGGTGTCCTTTGATGCCAACGACGACCACCTGCGCTGCCTGGCACCGTGGCCGGAATTCGTCAGCTATACCGTGGCGGTGGCGCTGCGTCCCACCAGCTTCGGACAGTGGAGCCAGAACTTCGGCAGCGGCTGGGGCAGCTTCGTCTTTCACGGCGATGGGCAGGGCGGGATCTACGCGGGCGTCGGTGACGTTGCCGGCGCGAGATTCACTCCAGCAGACCTGCCATCCGTTCGGTTGAGCAGGAATACCTGGCATTGGTGCGTGATCACCTACGAACAACGCTCCGGTCGTGGCGACTTTTCAATTGATGGCAGGCAGGTCGGCAGCAAACCGATGCCCCATCCCAGGTCCTGGGGTACCTTCCGGGTCGGCCGCCAGGAACAGGGACGGGGGATCTCCATGGGCGGTTTCGCTGGCGATGTGCAAGAGATCCTGGTGTACGATCGCGTGCTGACTGAGGATGAGCGGGGAATCCTGGATCGGCGTTTCCGGGTCCGCTTGGAGCTGGCGCCGTGACCCCGCGGTTCCTGCTCATGGCGGCTCTTGCCGGCCCCACGTTGTCGGCGGGTGAATCCCCAGACCAGCCGGCAGCGCTGCTCGCCCGCTTCTGTTATTCCTGCCACAGCAGCGCTCAGCACAAAGGTGACTTCGACCTCGAACGGCTCGGCGCTCCCGACCCCAAGCAGGCCAGCCAGTGGGAGCAGGTGCGCATGAATCTTGCCGAGCGGACCATGCCTCCGCGCGGCAAGCCGCAGCCGAATGCATCCGAGCACGAGCGCATCATCGCCTGGATCGACCGTGGGCTCGACGGCCCGGACGACTCCGACCCGAGCGATCCCGGACTGGTCAGCCCGCGCCGGCTGACCCGTCTGGAATTCAATCGCACGATCGAGGATCTGCTCGGCGTTGCGGGCGATCACGCCGCTGCCTTCCCAGCCGACAGCGCTGGCGGTTCAGGCGGATTCGACAACAGCGCCGACGGCCTGTTCGTCTCGCCGGTCTTCCTCGAACTGTTGCTTGACGTGGCGCTGCGGGTGGTGGAACAGGCCAAACCGGAGCGCCTGGATCTGGTCGCTCCGGTTCCGGACAAGTCCGGCGCATGGTCACCACAGGCCCGGCGGCGCGCGGTCGAGGCCTCGCTCGCCAGCTTTCTGCCACGGGCCTGGCGACGGCCGGTGACGCCAGCCGAGGTCCAGGCCCTGGTGCAGATCTACCTGCGCAGCACCGCGCAGCAGGTCACCCACGACGACGCGGTGCGTTTGACCTATGCCGCGGCGCTGACCTCGCCGAACTTCATCTTTCGCATCGAGGCGGCCAAGCCGGGCACTGCGCCCTACCCGGTGTCGCCTTTCGAGCTGGCCACGCGGCTGTCCTATTTCCTGTGGTCGACCATGCCCGATAAGCCGCTCTTGGAGGCTGCCCGGGATGGCAGCCTGGCCCAGCCGGCAGTGCTGGCGGCGCAGACCAGGCGCATGCTCGCCGATCCGCGTGCGGCGATCATGTCCCGCCTGTTCATCAGCCAGTGGCTAGGAACCGACTCCCTGGCGACCGGCACCGGACCGGATGCGAAATTCTTCCCGGTCTACACGCCGGCCTTGCGCGCGGCGATGATCGAGGAACCCGTGGTGTTCCTGAACGCCCTGCTCGCGGGCGATCGCAGCCTGATCGAACTGATCGACTGCGACTACGCCTTTGTCGATCCGGAGCTCGCCAAGCATTATCAGTTCAACCACCCCGGAGGCGAAGGCTTCGCTCGGGTTGCCATCACCGACGGTCGCCGTGGCGGGTTGGTGACCATGGCTGGAGTGCTGACCGTCACCTCACGCGGTGATCGCACCAGTCCGGTGCTGCGCGGCAAATGGATCCTCGACGAGCTGCTTTCGGCGCCACCACCACCACCGCCGCCGAACGTGAAGGCGCTGGCGGCGCCCAAGAAGGGCGCCGTTCAGGAAACGCTGCGTCAACGCCTGGAGCGCCACCGCGCCGACCCGTCCTGCACCGCCTGCCATCTGCGCATCGATCCACTCGGGTTCGGTCTGGAGAACTTCGACGCCCTCGGCCGCTGGCGCGACAGCGGCGACGGCGGTCTCGCCCTCGATACCGTGGGCAACTTGCCCAGCGGCGAGACCTTCAGTGGCCCGAAGGAGCTCAAGCTGGTGCTGATGCAGCGCAAAGAACGGGTCATGACCACGGTCATCGAACGGATGCTGTCCTACGCCCTGGGCCGGAACCTGGAGCGCTGTGATCGCCCGACCGTCCGCCGCATCCAGGCCGCCTTGGCCAAGGATGGCTGGCGGGCCCAGACCTTGGTGGTCGAGATCGTCCAAAGCCTGCCGTTCCGCTTCAAACGCAATCAGGTCGCCAGCGAAGCCCGGGCACGGGCGGAGATGGTTCCGGTCAAACCAGCGGCCCCGCCAACCGCTCCTACGGCTTTGCCGGCCAAACCGGCGGCGCCTCCGGCAACGCCCCCGGTTCCACCGGCCAAACCGTCGGGAGCTCCAGCACAGCCTGTTTCCAAGGACAAGTCGCCATGAAGCCTTCCTGGTCGATCTCCCGACGAACCCTGCTCCGGGGTTTCGGCGTCGGCATGGCCCTGCCCATGCTCGACGCCATGACGCCGCTGATCGGCGCCGATCCCGCGCCGGCATCCCGGGCGGCGACCTTCGCCGCTCCGCGTTTTCCGGTGCGCATGGTGATGATGAACCTGCCCAATGGCACCTATTACCAAGAGTGGAACCCGGGACCCGCCGGTGCGCTGGGCGCGCTCAAACCGATGCTGGAACCGCTCCAGCCCCATACCGCCGACCTGCTGCTGCTGACCAATCTGTGGAACAAGTCGGCCACCGCCGACAGCATTCCCCACTATGCCAACGAGGGCTGCCTCCTGACCGGCACGGTGGTCAAGAAGACCGAAGGCACCGATGTCAGCGTCAACGGCATCTCGATGGACCAGGTCGCCGCGCGTTGCACCGGTGCGGTCACCCGCATCCCGTCGCTCCACCTCAACATGCAGAAACCGGTTGGAGGCAAGGACACCGGCTATGCGCGGATGTACAACAACCAGCTGTCGTGGAGCTCCCCGACCACCCCGGTGCCCAATGAGACGGAACCGCGACGCGCCTTCGATCGCCTGTTCCGCACCGCCGGCGGGCCCGCGGCGGTCCGCGCGCTGTCCGACCGCGACCGCAAGAGCGTACTCGACTACGTGCTCAGCGACGCGACGGCGCTCAAGGGCCGGGTTGGACTCGGCGACCAGCGGAAGCTCGATGAGTACCTGACCGCGGTACGCGATGTCGAACTCCAGCTCGAACGGGCGAGCGCGGCTGCATCCAAGGAACGGGTGATCGATCCGGCTATGGCGCGCGCCACCAAGGAGATCGCCGGCGCCCTCGGCAATGCCGGCACGGTGGCGGGCGACTCCTCGTTCCTCGCCAACCTTGGCCGTGATCACACCAAGCGCACGCGGCTCATGCTCGACATCCTCGCCTTGGCGCTGTGGACCGACACGACCCGGGTGGCGACGTTCATGTTCGGCAATGACCGCAACAACATGAATTACTCGTTCATCGACGGAGTGAAGGAAGACCACCATAATCTGTCGCACTACGGCGAAGGTCCCGACAAGCTCGTCCAGTACCGGAAAATCTGCATCTGGCACAGCGAGCAGGTCGCCTACCTGCTCGGGCGCATGAAGACCATCAAAGAGGCCAACGGCGCGAGTCTGCTCGACAACAGCATGGTGTTCTTCGGCAGCGCCCTCCACGACGGCAACAACCATGGCAAGGAGGACTTGCCTATCCTGCTCGCCGGCCGTGGAGGCGGCGCGATCAAACCGGGCCGGGTCATCGTCAACCCCAAGAAGACCCCGCTGTGCAATCTGTACCTGGCGATGCTCCAGACCCTGGGAGTGCAGACCGAGGCTTTCGCCGATTCAACCCGGCCGTTGTCCGAGATCACCACTGGGTAAGCGACGAACTCGGTGATCGGCGGCCGCTCCTGGCAGCGCCAAGCGCTCGGCAGCGCACTTCGCGATGGTGCGCCTCTTGGGCACCGTATTGGAGATGATCGACGTCGTGGTTCGCGGTCCAGGTTGCTGGTTCTCAAGCCAAGTTCCCAAGCAAACGCCAGCCGAGCTGGCGCTCGGCGCTCCCAGGCCACTCCGTCACACTCCGGCCGAGCCGACACTTGGCGCTCCCAGGCGCACCTCGGTCTTGCCTTGCGCCACTGCTTTCAGCACGGCGGCGTGCCACGGTGACAGTGGTAATCCGGGCAGCGCTGGCCATGGGCACCACACCGGGACGACGCCGGGCAGGCAGCTTGGCGTTGTGCCTGCGGGCCACCGGCAGCGGTAGAACCGGGCCACGAACTGGTGGGGCAGCCACAGGTCGCAGGCGGTGACCAAGGTTTGGTCGGGGGTCCAGCCGAGTTCCTCGTGGAGCTCGCGGCGCAGGCAATGTTCAAGGGATTCATCAGCGTCGCGCTTGCCGCCGAAGCAGGTCAGGCGGCCGGCTGCGAAGCGCGCTGTGGATGGGCGCAGCTCAAGCAGCAGCCGGCCGCGGTGGTCCTCGATCACGGCGCAGGCGTGCTCGTGCTGGCGGATCGGCGCGGTCATCGGCTGCCACCTTGGCTCGCTGCCGCCGCCGGCAATATCGCCGGACCATGCCTGCTGCGTCTCCGGATTCCCGACCGACCCTGATCCAATTCGGCGCTGGCAATATCGGCCGCGGATTCATCGCCCCGGTGTTCTGCGCGGCCGGTTGGCGGGTGGTCTTCGTCGATCTCGCTCAGGCAGTGGTCGCGGAGCTGAATCAGCGTGGCACTTACACCGTGTTCGAGGTGGATAATGCCGGTGAGCGCCCCGTGGCGGTGGGGCCGGTGAGCGCCATCGATGGTCGTGACCTGGAAGCGGTGGCAGCCGCCGTCGCCAGCGCCGATCTGGTGGCCACGGCGGTGGGCCTGGCAGCGATGCCGCATCTCGGCCGACCTATCGCAGAAGGCCTGCGCCGGCGCGATCCACAGCGTCCGCTGGACGTGCTGGTGTGCGAAAATGGCCTGTCAGCGACGGCGGATCTACGGCGTGCGGTACTGGCGATCCTGCCCGAGGCCGACGCCCGCCTGGGCACGGTGCGGACGTCGATCGGCCGGATGATCCCGCCACCAGCGCAACCAACAGCGCCCTCGGACTTTTCTTCCTCGTCGATCCCGCATAGGGGTCCCCGGAGCGAAGCGAACGGGGGCGGAGCAGGCGCCGCCGCAGGCGGCAGCAGGCCAAAGGCCTGCGACCTGCGAAGCGGAGCTGGTCGGCCGCCCGAGGAGCGGTGGGCGGATAGAATGGGCGAAGCCCTTCCGCCCACGCGTCAGATTGCGCAGCAATCAGACGCGAGCGAAGACCAAGGCCGGGGGGCAGGGCCAAAGGCCCGTGGGGGCGAAGCCCCCAATAATCTCCGGGGCGAAGCCCCCAATAAACTCCGCGTCGAGCCCTACTGCCATCTGCCCGTGGAACGTGCGGCTTTTCGTGGCGCGGTGCCCCAGGTCGCCCACCTTGAAGCAGTGGACGATTTCGAGCTGGTCATCCGCCAGAAACTGTACCTGCACAATCTGACCCACGCCTGCCTGGCCTATGCCGGGCATCTGCGCGGCTGCGCCACCATTCCCGACTGCCTGGAGATTCCTGATCTGGCCGCCGCCGCCCGGCAGGCTGGCGGTGAAGCCGCCGAGGCCCTGGCGCTGGCCCACGGCGCCGGCGATCCGGCGCGGGTTGCGGCGGTGCGGGCGGACTGCCTGGCGCTGGTCGAGGACCTGTTCCAACGCTACCGCAACCGGGCGCTGTCCGATCCGGTGGCGCGGGTCGCCAGGGATCCCCAGCGCAAGCTCGCCGCCGATGACCGCCTGGTTGGCGCGGCCCGGCTCTGCGTGGAACAGGGTGTACCCTTTCCGGCCTTGGCCCTCCACCTCGCCTTGGCCTGCCGCTATACCCCGGCCGCCGATGAGCCCGGTCGCGACCGCTTCATCGCCCTGCGCAGCCAGGGCTGGCGCGTGCAGCTCGCCGAACTCGCCGGACTTTCCCTGAAGGATCCGATCATGACCGCCGTCGCCTCCGCCACTGAACGTGACCGCATCGAGCGCTTCAAGTCAGCGCTGCCCGGGCGCCGCTCCGCCGCCGCCGCCGCGATGCGCGCCGCCGGTCTGGTCCTGCGCGATGACGAGGCTGCCGCGGTGGAAATCGCCGACTTCGGCCTCGACCAGTTCGAGCGGTACGGCCTGGCGATCCATGTCTACGTCAACACCGACCGGGTGTGCGGAAAGGAGCTGGTCATGCTCCCGGGCCAGATGTGCCCCGAGCACCGCCATCCGCCGATCGATGGCGACCCAGGTAAAGAAGAGACCTTCCGCTGCCGCCAGGGTGAGGTCTTCTTGTACCTGCCCGGCCACAAGCAGGGCTCCGGCGAACGCGAGGCTGCCCTGCGCCACGTCGATCCGGCCAAGCACGCGGTCCACACCATGTACAAGCTGGTCCACCTGAAGCCCGGTGACCAATGGACGCTGAAGCCGAACACCCCGCACTGGTTCGCCGCCGGCCCCAACGGCGCGGTGGTCAGCGAATTCAGCACGCGGTCCCGGGACGAGGCCGACATCTTCACCGATCCGGCGATCGTCCGGCTGCCGCCGGAGTGAGGCTGGGGATCACCGGCGGCGTCTCACCCCCGGTCACCCCACGCTTCACCCCCGCAGACAACATTTCCCTGCTGAACCGCTGGACTCCGCCATGACCCTCTCCGCCCGGCTGCGCGCCGCCGATCTGTCGCGATTGTCTGCCGTCGTCGGTTTTGACGGATTCATCGATGAGATGATCTCGGTGGTCGATGAACGCCGGTCGCTGACCGAGTTCAGCGCGGTGCCGACCATCGCCGATATGGCGGCGATCTTCGCCAAAGCTGCCGGACGATCGAGCCTGCGCGAGATCGTGGTCCACCGGATCGACGCCGGCGGCTGCGCGGTGAACCTCGGTGATGGGCTGGCCGGGCTCGGCGTACAGCTCGATTATTTTGGCACCCTGGGCACACCGCGGCATCCCGCCTTCGACGCGTTCGTCGGCCGTTGCCGCAGCGTGCGCAGCTGGTGCCGCGAGCCTGGCCGGACTCTGGCCCTCGAGTTCCGCGACGGGAAATACATGCTGTCATCGGTGGCCCAGCTCGCCGAGCTGACCCCGGACTATCTGGAAGGCGCGTTGGCCGACGGTGCCTTCTCCGCGGCCTGCGCCGACGCCGGACTGCTCGCCTTCACCAACTGGACATTGTACCCGCACATGACCGCCTGCTGGCAATTCTTGCAGCAGCGGGTGCTGCCCGGCCTGAAGCATCGCCCAGCCATTTTCCTCGATCTGGTCGATCCGAGCAGCCGCAGCCCGGCCGACATCCAGGCCATGCTCGCGACCTTGCCCGGATTCGCCGTCGGCGGTCCGGTGACCCTCGGCCTCAACGGCAATGAAGGCAATGTGCTGGCCCGGCTGCTCGGGGTGGCCACCGCTGCCGATGCCGGAGAGCCGTTGGCGGCCCAGGCCGCGGCGCTGCGCGAGCGGCTCGGCATCGATGCGGTGGTCATCCACGGCGTGCGCTCCGCCGCGGTGGCCGAAAGCGGCGGCACCGCGACCTGCGATACGCCGTGGTGCGCCGCGCCGAAAAAACTCACCGGCGCCGGCGACCGCTTCAATTCCGGTTATGGCGTCGGGCTGCTCCTCGGCCTGGAAGCCAAGGACCGTCTGCGCCTGGGCAATGCCGCCAGCGGATTCTTCGTCCGCCAGGCGCGCAGCGGCAACGCGGCCGAGCTCGCCGATCTGCTCGACCGCTGGGCTGACGGCTCCCTCGACCGCTGATCGGCTGGCGGCTGGCGCCGGTCCGGCCCGGCCGAGCATTTGGCCATGCCCCAGACCCGCATCCTGCTCGTGCGCCATGGTGAGACTGAGTGGAACATCGCCGGGCGCCTGCAAGGTTGGCAGGACAGCCCGTTGTCGGCCCGGGGCCTCGCCCAGGTCCACCGGCTGGCGGAGGCCCTGATCGGTTGCGCCGCCGCCGCCTTGGTGGCGAGCGACGCTGGACGGGCGGTGGCCACCGCTGGTGTCATCGGGGACCGGCTCGGGCTAGCGACGCAATTGGATGCGCGATTGCGCGAGATTTCCTTCGGCAGCGTCGAAGGCCTGACCCGGGCGGCCTTGCCGCCTGAGCTGGAAACCGCCCGAGCCCAGATCATGGCCATGGATCCCACCTGCACTGTCGCGCTGGCCGGAGGTGAGTCGCCAGCCACGGTCTCCGCCCGGGTCTGGTCGTGCCTGGATGAACTTGCCAGCCGCTATGCCGGAAGCACGGTGGTTGCGGTCAGTCACGGCGGCGTGCTGGCCAGCGTGCTGCGCACCGTGCTGGGCATTCCGGCCGGGGCGCCGCGCCGGTTCCGGATCGGCAATACGGCGGTGGTCCAGGTGGTGCGCCGCCACGACGCCGAGCCCTGGGCGATCGAGTTCGACGATCTCGATCCGGTGACCCCAGCCAGTTCGCCGGCCTGACCCTGAGCGGCATCGCGCAGCAGGATCCCGCATCGCCATCTGCTCTGGCGGCGGCGGCTCGCCACCCACGATCCCGCCATGCCCGTCGGCCATCTGCTGCTTCTGCTCCACGCCCACCTGCCGTGGATCCGGCATCCGGAGGATCCGTTCTTCATCGAGGAGGGCTGGCTGGTCGAGGCGATCACCGAAACCTACATCCCGATCTTGCAGCGCATCGAACAACTGCTTGATGACGGAGTGCGGGTCCGGCTGACCATGACCTGGACCCCGCCGCTGTGCGAGATGCTGGCCGATCCGCTGCTCGCCGATCGCTACCGCCTGCGCATCAGGCGGATGATCGAACTCGCTGAGCAAGAGGTTCCGGCCAAGTCCGGGACGCCCTTCGCCGCGGCGGCGGTGATGTACCGCGATCATCTGCGCTGGTGCTTGCAGGTGTGGGACCGGTTCGACGGCAACCTGCTGCGCTGGGTGCGGTTGCTGCGCGATCGTGGCGGGCTCGAGCCGATCACCTGCACCGCGACCCACGGATTCCTGCCGCTGATGCTGACCCACGAGGCCCGCCGGGCCCAGGTACAAGTGGCGGTGGACAATTTCCGCAAGCATTTCGGCGACAGTCCGGCCGGAATCTGGCTGGCGGAATGCGGCTTCGTACCCGGGGTCGATGAACTGCTGCGCGAGTTCGGCATCCGCTATTTCTTCGTCGACACCCACGGCCTGTACTTCGGCGAGCCGCGGCCGCGCTTCGGTTGCTATGCTCCGGGCTACACCCCGTCCGGCGTCGCCGCCTTTGGCCGCGATCCCGAATCGTCACGCTCGGTGTGGTCGGCCGAGATCGGCTATCCCGGCGATCCGCTGTACCGCGAGTTCTACCGCGATCTGGGCTATGATGGCGGCTATGACTATGTCAAAAATTTCCTGCATCCGGACGGCGTCCGGCGGAATCTCGGGCTCAAGTACCACCGCGTGACCGGCAAGGTCCCGCTCAACGAGAAGCAGCCGTATGACCCGGCGCCGGCGTTCCTCCGCGCCCGGGATCACGCCGGCCAATTCGTCGCCGCCCGGCTCAGCCAATGTCAGCAGCTCGCCGCGCTGATCGAGCGTCCGCCACTGGTGGTGTCTCCGTATGACGCCGAGCTGTTCGGTCACTGGTGGTACGAAGGCACCGAGTTCATCGAATGGATCTTCCGCCATTGCCAGCTTGGCGGCCACCAGATCCTGCCGGTGACCGGCCACGAATACCTGCTCGCCAATCCGGTCCAGCAGATCGTGATGCCGGCCGCGTCCAGCTGGGGCGACGCCGGTTACAACGGGGTCTGGCTGAATCCCAATAACGACTGGATTTATCGCCACCTGCACGAAGCCGAGGCGCGCATGGTCGAAGTCGCCCGCGCCCACCCCGACGCCCAAGGCGACCTGGAACGGGCGCTCAATCAGATGGCCCGCGAGCTGCTGCTGATGCAGGCCAGCGATTGGGCCTTCATCATGACCACTGGCACCACCGTGCCCTATGCGGTGCGCCGGACCAAGGACCACATCAACCGCTTCACCGGCCTGTACGAACAGGTCAAATCCGGTCAGGTGTCAGCAGAAAGCCTGGACGAGATCGGATGGCGCGACCCGATCTTCCCGGAGCTGGACTACCGGGTGTACCGCTGAGCCTGCGGAACCGCCCAGACGCTTAAGCGCCAAAGGGTGGAGGGTCGGAGGAAGATCGACCCGCGCCGGGTTTTCCAGTCAGCGGGGAATCTTCTCCGTTTTTCCTTGGCGTCTTGGCGGTTCATCTGTTTTTAAGATGAATCGTCGCCACTATTTTGCTGGGGTTTTTGGACTCAGCGGACCGGTGGGGCCGGTAATGAGCAGGGTCAGGGCCCGGGTGGTCAGCTCAAGCGGCGAGAACGGCTTAGCCAACACCGCGGCATGGGTGCCGGAACCGGTCTGGACGAATGATCCGGCGTCTTCCAGACCGGTCATGAACAGCACCGCTGCCGGCTGCTGGCGATAAGCCGGCAGCTCGTTGATCCGGCGGGCCAGGCTGAAGCCGTTCATGCCGCCCATCAGCAGGTCGGTGACCACCAGCGGATAGACCTTGGCGCAGGCCAGGGCCAGGGCCTGTTCGCCATTGCCGGCTTCCTCGGCGGCGAGGCCGACCTTGGTCAGCACCCCGGCGGTGGTCCGGCGTGTGACCAGATCGTCATCCACCACCAGCACCGGCAGCGGCGCGGGATCCTGGGGCGGGGCATCGTCGTCGAGTCGCTCGGCAACAGCCAGGGCGGCGGCGACCGCGGCCCGCAGGCAGGGCACCGCGGTGGCCGAGGTCGAATCCGGTTTCTGATGCAGCTGCCTGGCGAAGCCTTCGACTGCGGCCACGAGCACGCCGACCCGGCCGAGCCCGGCGGCGCCAAAACCGGCGGCCAGGGGTTCGATGGTGCGGGCGACGCCGAGCAGGGTCGGCGGCGCCGGCTTGCCTCCGTCGCCATCGAGGGCCGCCTGGATCCGGCTGAGCACGGTGCCGGCATGGGCGAGGAAGTCCCGGCGCAGCTCGCCGGCCATCGGGACATGTTCGGTGCGGCCTCGGCGCGAGGTCGAGCGCTGGATGCCGGCCGCGGTGGAAGCGAGCAATTTATGGAGTTCGCTGGCCAATTGGCGCGGCCAGGTCGCGGCCTTGGCCAGCACCCGGTCGGCACCGGCGGCCCAGGCCGCGGCGATCTCGGTGTCGAAGCTGGCATTGCTGAACACCACCACCGGCATCCGGCCGTACGCCGGATGGGCCCTGACCAGCTTGAGGATCTCGATGCCATCAAGGCCGGGCAGCACCAGGTCGAGGACCAGCGCGTCGGGCGGGTTGGCCTGGATCTGCTCCCAGGCGACCGCGCCGTCGTGGTGGACTTCGACCAGCAGCCCATCGCGGCTCAGGCGGTGCTGATACAAACGGCCGATCACCGGATCGTCGTCGACCACCATCACCCGCTTGCCGGCGCCCAGCGCCTGGTGCGGGCCGGTTTCGAATCCTGGCCGGCGGGCATGGCGCGGCGGCCGGTCGGAGAGGATGTCATCGCAATCCTCGCGGAACGCCGCCGCCGTGCTGTGGCGCTCGGTGGGCAGCCGCGCGGTGGCGGTGCGGATCAGGACGACGACCGGCTCGGGCAGCTCGGGCACGTCGCGGCGCGGATCCGGGAACGGGTCGCGGATCAGCTGGGTCAGCACCGCCCAGGCGGTGGTGCCGTCATAGGGCAGCCGGCCGGTGATCAGGAAATAGAGGCTGGCGCCCAGGGCATAAATGTCGCCGAACCGGCCGTCGACCTCATCGCCCTGGGCCTGCTCCGGGGCCATGAACGACGGCGTGCCGATGGCCAACCCCGAGGAGGTCAGGCGGACCTGCTCATCGCCGCCTTTGGCCAGGCCGAAATCGCAGAGCTTGACCCGGCCGGCCTCAGGACCCGATTCCACCACGAGCAGATTCGACGGCTTGATATCGCGGTGGACCAGCCCGGCGGCATGGATCGCATCCAGCCCTGCGGCGGCGTCGCGGATGTAGTTCAGGGCCTGCTTCCAGTGCAGCCTGCCGCCCATCCGGCTCGAGACCATCTCGGTATCACCGCCCTGGACCAGCTCATAGACGATGAACCATAAACCGCGGTCCTCGCCGACCGCGTAGCAACGGATGATGTTCGGATGGTTGATCGCGGCGGTGGCCCGGGCTTCGCGCTCGAACCTGGCCCGCTGGATCGGGTCCTCGGCCAAGGAGGGATTCAGCACCTTGACCGCAACCGCGCGGCGCAGGCTGTCCTGCATACCGCGGAAGACCATGCCCATGCCGCCCACCGCCAGCCGGTCGACCAGCCGGCAACCGCCCACGGTCACCGGTGGATCATGTGGACCGAAGCGGAATGCATGGGGATTCAGCGGCTCCAGCGGGATCGCCTGGGGTGAGGGCGTCCGTATCGCACCGGGTGCAGGTTCGTTCACGGCAGAGGGCATGGCTGGGGGGTGCTGGACCGGACGCAGGGTCTCAGGACAGGATATACCTCATCATTGTCAGCCAAGCGAACAAGACCGGAGCTGCCAGGACCGTGGTGGTGGTGACCACGGCGGCCATCAGCCCGGCGTCACCGCCCATCAGCCTGGCCATGGGCACGGCCGCCATCGCGGTCGGGCAGGCCATCAGCACCACCACGACGCACAACGCCACCCGGTCGCAGCCCAGGGCTGCCGCCAGCGCCAGGGCGAGCAGCGGCTGGCCGAACAGCTTGCCCATAGTGGCCCAGCCGAGCACCGTCCGGTCGGCGCGCATCGCCGCCAGATCAAGCTGGGCGCCGGTGACCAGCAGGGCCAACG
Organism: Planctomycetota bacterium; assembly: GCA_014193115.1. Lineage (GTDB taxonomy): Bacteria > Planctomycetota > UBA11346 > UBA11346 > UBA11346 > BJHQ01. The sequence goes on from BJHQ01000001.1 coordinate 473,106, forward strand.
GGATCGAGGCCTGGGCGAGCACATGCAGGCTGTCCCCCCACCAGCTCCGGGCAGCGAGGGCTCCGGGCAGGACCATCGCCAGGACCAGCCCGCAGACGCAGCCGAGGATGATGGGATTGCGCGGGATTTCCGCCAAGGCGGCGCCCCAGCCGCCACGGTCGCGGCGGACCAGGCTGAAGGAGAGCACCGCGCCGACATTGAAGAGCGGCACCATGATCGCGAGCAGCACCACATAGGCTCCCGGCAAGCGTGCGGCTTCGTCGGCGGGAAAGGCCGGCGCAGCGAGCAGGATCACTGGCAGCCCGACGAATGCCCCGTTCGGCCGGGAAGAACCGTTGATCAGCGGCCCGCGGCGCTCAGGCGGCATGCGCCTGGTCAGCCACCAGGCCATCAGACCAGCGATGACCAGGGCGCCGGTCGCCGCCGCCACCGCCCGCGGATCGAAATCCCGCCCCACGTCGGCCCCGCCGACGACCACCAGGATCTGCACCGGCAGGCAGACGAAATACAGCAGCTTTGCCAGGCCGACGGCGGTGGCCTGGTCGATCAGTCCGGAACGGCTGAGCAGCTGTCCCAGGGCGATGAGCAGGAAGACCGGCGCCAAGGCCGCGGCCAGCGCGGCGAGGTCGGTTGACCAGGACATGGTGCGATCCTGGGACCAGGACGCGGGTGAAACAGCCAGACCAGCGCACCCCAGGTTGTCTTGCCCAGCAGGGTGGCGTGGCCTGAATCCTCGCCATGGCCACGTTCCGTCTGCTGCCCCTGTTGGTCGTCCCTGCCGTGCTCGCCGCGGCCGACCCGGTCCAGGCCGCCAGGCAGCCCCGCGCCACCGATACTGCGGTGTTGATCGCAGCGGTGGTCCCCGGCCATGGTCTGGTGGACAAGCCCTATCGCGAGTTCAGCCGGTCCGAGGCCCTATCCCGGCAATGCCTGGCTGCGGCAGCCCGGGTCGAAGCCGGTCTGCTGTCCGGATCGGCGCAGACCTCCGACGTCACCCAGCTTGAGGCGCTTGCCGGCAAGTTGGCGACCCTGCGCAGCGATTTGCAGGAAACCACGCTGACCGAGTGGAGCCACCTCGACGAGGCCGGCGCCGCCTTGGACGCGGCCAAGATCGCCTTGCTCGCCTTCCGTCCGCCGCAGCCCGTGGCCAAGCCAGCTCCGGCCCTGGCTCCGGCTCCGGTCGAGCCGGTGGCGAAACCGGTCGAGCCGACCCCCGCGCCACCTGCTGAGCCAGCCAAACCTGCTGAGCCGCCGCCGCCGGTGCAGGCCACCCTGCCGGCAGTGGCGCCGGAAAAGGCAGCGGAACCGGCACTTCCAGCCATCGTCCCCGATAAGCCAGCCGAGCCGGCCAAACCTGCGGAACCGGCGTTGCCGCCGGTGGAAGCTCCAGCGAAGCCCGCTGAGCCGGCGCCTGCGGCTCCTGCCGAACCGGCTCCGCCAGCCGAACCGGCCAAACCTGCGGAACCGGCATTGCCGCCGGTGGAAGCTCCCGCGAAGCCCGCCGAACCAGCTCCGCCCGCCGAGCCGGCGAAACCTGCTGAACCGGCGTTGCCGCCAGCGGAAGCTCCCGCGAAGCCCGCTGAGCCGGCGCCAGCTGAGGCGCCCAAACCCGCTGAACCGGCTCCGCCAGCCGAACCGGCGAAACCTGCTGAACCGGCGTTGCCGCCAGCGGAAGCTCCAGCGAAGCCCGCCGAGCCGGCGCCAGCTGAGGCGCCCAAGCCCGCCGAACCGGCTCCGCCCGCCGAGCCGGCGAAACCTGCTGAACCGGCGTTGCCGCCAGCGGAAGCTCCAGCGAAGCCCGCCGAGCCGGCGCCAGCTGAGGCGCCCAAACCCGCAGAACCGGCCCCGCCCGCCGAGCCGGCGAAACCCGCGGAACCGGCCTTGCCGCCGGCGGAAGCTCCAGCGAAGCCCGCCGAGCCGGCGCCTGCGGCTCCGGCCGAGGCGCCCAAGCCCGCAGAACCGGCTCCGCCCGCCGAGCCGGCGAAACCTGCGGATGCCGCAGAAAAGCCTGCTGAACCGGCCGCTCCGGCGGAGCCGCCGGCACCGGCTCCAACCCTGCCGCCTCCGTGATGGCTGGCGGCCGAAGGCCGACCAGACCGCGTCCGCCTGGTACCGTCAGATCGCCAAGGCCATGGCCTCGACGGCCAGGCGCGGATCCTGGTTGCGGTCGAGCAGCCGCACGGCCTGGGCGATAGCGGCCAATCCAGCCACCGCCGGCTGGGGCTGATCGTCGCGCAATCTGGCCCGTAGCCGATCGCTGGCGGCATGGAGCCAGCGGCGCAGGATCTGACGACGTTCGCCGCCGGCGCCTTCACCTTTGCCTGGCAACTGCTCGATGACCGCGGCGATCTGGGCTTGGGAAAGGCCGTCGCCGATCAGCGCCAGCAAAGCGTCGATCGGACCAGGTTCGGCGTCTTCCCAGCACGACCGGTGGGATCCCGCAGCGCTGGCGGCGCGGCGCTGGGCGAGCGGCGCAGGAATCCCGCCGGCGATCAGGATGGCCTCGACCGCGGCTGCATCCAATGGCTGCAGCCGATAGAGCTGGGATCGGCTGCGGATGGTCGGCAGGACTCCATTCGGTTGGTCGCAGGTCATCAGGAACCGGCATCCGGCCGGCGGCTCCTCAAGGACTTTGAGCAAGGCGTTGGCGGCGGAGCCGTTCAACCGTTCGATGGCGGGCAGGATGAACACGCGGCCCCGGCCGCGGAGGCTCGATTCGCTCGCCGCTGCCGCCACCGCCAACCGGGTCCAGGCTGCGGGGATGAGGGCTCCCGCGGTGATCTCAGCGCCAGCCGGACGGCCTTCTTCTTGGGCATACAGCGCCAAAAGATCATCAGGTACCGGATCCCGGTCCCCGGGCAGGGCGACCAAATCGGGATGGATGCCGGCCACGCACCACTGGCAGTCTTCGCAGGTTCCGCAGGCGTCGCCGGCCACCGGGGATGCGCACAGCAACGCCTGGGCCACCGCCCGGGCCACGGTGCGCCGGCCGCAGCCTGGTGGGCCGGAGAGCAGGCTGGCCGCGGGCAGCCGGTCGCGCACCACCAGCCGGCGGAGCAGCCGCACTGCGCCAGGTTGCCCGATCACCTCGCCGAATCGCATCGCGGATGATGGGACCCATCGGTTGCTGCTGGGCAAGGGCGAGGCATCCAGGATCGGACCGGATTCGGCTCACCACCGCGCCGCGGCGGTCACGGGCCGGCGTAGGGCTTGCCCGGCTCGACCGGCTTGACGCTCCAGACCACCCGGCGGTCGAGCAGGCAGGCGGCGAAGCGCTTGCCGGTCGGGGTGTCGATGGCGCTGCTGGTGCTGACCAGCACCAGATCTTTCGGCGCCTGGTCGAAAGGCATGGTCGGCACGCCATAGCGGTACAGCTCGCCGCTCGCCGGACAGCGGAAGCGATTGACGCTGTTGCGGTCGATGAAGTCGCGATCCCACAATTCGCCCAGGGTTTCCGGCCAGTCGCCGAGTCGGAAGCCGAAGCCGGTGATCGCATCGCCGATCCGGCCGATGACGCTGCCGCAGGCGTCGGCGCTGGCCCCGGTGACCGGTTTCCAATGCGGATTGACGTATGCCGCCGATCCCAGGCCCTCTGAAACCAGCGCGGTCAGCAGCACCTGGTCGATGCCGGGCAGCGGCTTGATTCCGGCGTCATGCAGCTTCAGCACTTGTTCATCGGCGATCCAGCCGACCTGGATCAGGAACGGCGCGTCGGCGCCGGCAGCGCGACCCTGGGACCGGATGTCGGCGCGCATTTTCGGCTGGGTCTCGGGCAGGCGGGCAAGAGCGTCGTACCAGGCCGCAGCCGAGGCGCCCTGGCCGACCCGGCGCAGGCTTTCCGCCACCGCGAGCATGGTCGTCGGCAGACTGCTGCGGTTGATCTGCTCCTCGGCGATGGCCACGCGGAAATTGCCGATGGCGATATCGAGGAATTCCAGGTATTTGCCGACTTTCTCTTTGCGTTCCTTGGTCAGCATGCGCAGGCCCAGCACCGCCTCGCCGTCTTTGAAGCGTTCGGTCATGGCGGAGATGATCCCATCGACCGCAGCCCGGTTGCCGTCGCGCAGTTCGAAACCGAGCAGGGTGATGCCGGCGACGAAGCTGGCCTCGTCGGTCATGCCCCGGCCGTCATTGAAGATCTTGCGATAGATCGGCAGCCATTTGTCGAGCCGGAAGGTTTCGCCGTTGGTGACGTGGCGCTTGACCTTGTCGTCGACCTCTTGCCGGCCGCCATCGAGGTTCGGATTGCCCAGGGCGATGTTGAGGTACGCCCGCAGCGCCCACGCTCCCTGAAGGGCGACCTTGGCGATCAGCGACGACCGCGCCCGCCGGGCATCATAGCATTTGAGCGCCAGTTTATAGCGCTGGTCGATCTGGATATGGTTCTGCGGGATGAGGAAGCCCGCCCGGTCAGGTGGTGCCTGGCCGTTGGCCCGGGCCAGACGCATGGCGCTGGCATAGGCGTTGGCGACGGCGATCGCGTGGTCGGGCCCGAGCTCCTTCTGCACCCAGGTACGCAGATCATCGGTGATCTCCTTTTGATACAGGAACCGTCCATCGCGGGGATCCCATTCGGCAGAAAGCGCAGCAAAGAAACAGGTCGGGTCGACCACCACCGAGAATTCGTATTCGCTGGCCATCGACGTATGGCGGCAGCCGTCGAGGTCGGCGCCGAGGTCGGCGAGCTGGGTCGCGTCCTTGGTCTCGGCCAGCACCCGGACGGCGAACGGATGGCGGGTGATCGGCGATTTCAAGGTCGCATCCTGCAGCGACACCGCCATCGCCGGAGCGGCCGAGAGCGCCAGGGCGATGATCGCCGCACCGGCCTGACGCAGACGAAAAGCAGGGAAAAGACGGAGCATGATGGGGAGTCCGGAAGCAGGATCCGCTGACCGCGGAGCGGCAGTGTCCAGGAACGGGATGGTCAGACGAGCGAGGGCGCGGAGCTGGGCAAGGGCCGGATGATCCACCGGGAAACGAGTCCTACGAGCGAAGCGAGGGGGCGACGGCCGCCCAGGCGGCGGACCTCTGCCCGCGGATGTCGCCGGCAAACCCTGAACCTAATAAACAGATGAACCGCCAAGGCGCCAAGGAAAATACCGAGGAGATTCTCCGCTGGCTGGAAAACTTACCGGGCGCGGGTGGATCTTCTTGGCGGTTCCCCACCTGCGTTTTTCGGGCTCAAGAAAACAACGACGGCTCAGCGCAGCCGGTCCAGCGGCACCGGCACCTGGCCAGCGCGCTGGGCCGAGAGCCACACTGGCAGCCGGGGATCGCGGTAGGCCCGATCCCACACCGCGTGCCCGGCGCCAGGATACTCGCTGTAGTCCACCGGGCGTCCCCTGGCTCTGACCGCCGCGACCAGGGCTCTGGTCCAGGCCACCGGCACGGTCGGATCGGCGGCCCCGTGATGGGCCCAGATCGCGATGCGGTCGAGCACCGCCGGATCGGCCCCGCCACTGCCGGCCACCGGGACGATGGCCGCGACCCGGCCGGGCTGGGCTGCGGCCAGGGTCCAGCAGGCGAAACCGCCGGTGGACAGGCCGGTGATCGCGATCCGCTTGGGATCAGCCGCGGCGCTTTTTTCCAAGGCATCGATCAGGTGCCACAGCCGGACCACCAATTCAGGTTTCCGCCAATCTCCGCCGGCCGGGCACTGCGGCGCGACCAGCAGGCAGGGCAAGATCCGCTGGCTGGCCGGCTGGGCCAGCGCCAGGATCGCACCGTTGCGCAGCTGACGCAGGTTGTCATCGCCGTGTTCGCCGATGCCGTGCAGGAACAGCACCAGCGGGAATGGGCCGGGTCCGGCAGGGCGGAACAGGCGATACGGCAGTTTTCCAGCGGCATCGGTGAACAGCAGCGCTTGGAGATCTTCGGCCCGCACCTGGCGGTCAGCGCCTGGACCGACCGGTGCGGGCTGTTCGGGCGGGGCCGGGGGCCGTGGAACGGGCGACGGTTCGGCAATCGGCGGCTTCGCCGGCGGAGGCGGGTTGCTCTGGGCAGCGCTGGCCGATGGCGCGCTGGCTGGATCTGCGGTCGGAGCAGCGGGCGCCTTTCCGGAGGCCACCAGCATGGCCATCCCGCCGGTCGGGATCGCCGCCTTGTCCCCGGTCATCGCCATGACCTGCGAACCTCCGCCACTGACCTGCACCGGACCGCGGGCGACCAGCACCTCGGTGCCAGTGGCCGAGGCAGCGAGCTGGAATTCAGCGGCGGCCGCCTGGACCTGGCCATCGGGCGTCAACCACACCCGTTGTGCCGCCGCAGCCTGGGTCACCGTCAACCGGCCGGATTCGAGGAACAAGTCGCTCGACGCGGTGATCCGGATCGCTCCGGACCAATCGCCGGCGGTGCCATCGGGCCAGCGCAAACTGGCGGCGGTGGCACGGCATGACGAACCGCGGGGCAAGGTCATGCCGCGTTTTGCTGGAAGTTCGCGCCCATCGGCCATCACCTGCACCGTGCCGGTCCAAGTCGCCAGTGCCGGGTAGGTCCCATCGGCCAGCGCTGGGCCGCGCGGAATCGGGCGAGGCCAGGCGAACCAGGCGAGGCCGACCACCAGCATCGCCGCGATCGGCCAGGCCCAGCGCTGCCACCGGCCCATCGAGAACCGGATCGGCTCGCGCCGCGCCCGGTCGCGGACGGCATCGCGCAGGGCCGCATCGAAATGCCGCTCACGCAGCAGGATCCGCAGATGGGCCGGATCGGCGCGCAGCCATTCCGCCACTTTGGACCGTTCGGTGTCGGTCGGCGGCTGCTCCCCCGCATACAACCCAGCGATGTCCCGAGGCAGGTTCATGCTGCCGCCAGGCGGCGTTCGATGCAGGCGCGTAGGCCGTCCCGGGTCCGCTTGAGGATCGTGCGCACCTGGTCGGCCTTCATTCCCAGGCGCCGGGCGATGCTCGGCGCCGGCTGCTCGTCGACATGGCGCAGGCGCAGCACTTCCCAGGCTCGGCCGGCCAGGCTGCGCAGGCAGTCGCCCAGCGCCTGGCGCTCCGCCGCCAGGTCGTCCTCCAGAGTGGTGCAGGCCGATTCCAGCTGGTCGAGCAGGGCATCATCGTCGAGGACGGCGCCGTGCTTCCGTCGGCTCCGCCAGAACCCGCGCAGATGGTTGCGCGCCACGCCCACCGCCCACGGCGTGAACGGCCGCGTCGGATCGTACTGGTCTGGGTGTTCGAGCAGGGTCACCGCGGTCTCCTGGAGGAGATCATCGACGCTCTGCGGATCGCGCAGGGCAGCGGACAGGAACGCCGCCACCACCGGCCGGGCCGAGGCCCAGCGGGCAGCGAAGGCGGTCCGGTCGATGGACAGCCCGGATGCCGGGGTGGCGCTCACCCGGTCCTTATCCGGGATCGTCGCGCGGGCGTCCAGGGTTCGTCCGGTCGCCCGACCTGATCGTGTCGGATCATCCGGCTCCGCCCGGGATCGGAGTCAGATCGATCACGCCCAGATAGCCGAACTGCGAAGTGCCGCCGGGCCGCACCTCGATCACCAGAGAACCATCGGCGGCGGGGCGGATACCGAGGAAATCCGCAGTCTTGTTGGTGTTGCCCGCGACTTGCAGGCTCCGCTCCTGCCCGCCGATCCGATAGATCGTCGTCCGGTCGTCGGCAGCTTCCCGTGAAGCGTACAGGCGCAGATCATAGCTCTGGGTCGGGGTCAGTCCGCTCAGCCGCACCGCCGCGGTCGGGTTCACGTCGCGCTGGCACCACAGGGCGTCGGTACCGATCCGCAGATCATAGAGCGCCGTGCTCTGCACGCCCCAAGCCATGCTGCTGGTGAACGCATCGATCACGGTGGCGCCGATGGTGGTGGTCTGGCCGAGGACATCTTTGGCGGCGACCACCGAGCCGGCGATCGGATCGGTGAGGTTGTTGCCGCCTTCGATGTACAAAGACGGCGAACCGAGGTCGAAGATCACCCGCGATGCGCTTGCCACCTGGCGGTCGACGACGACGTGGTCGGTCACCGTGCGGTCGCGATCGTCCTTGGCGGTGACCGTGACCAGATGGCGGCCGAGGCTGAGATCGCGGTCGAGCACCGCGCCGGTCCCAAGCGTCCCATCGCGATCGGATTTCCAGGTGATGTTCACGATCTTGCGTCCGACCGGGGCGACCGCGCTGGCTGTCGCGTGGAGGATGCCCCTGACCGTGACCGACTCAGCGCCGGCGATGGCAACCGTCGGTCCGGCTCGGGTCTGGCCGAGCAGCCAGTTCCACACCGCCGGATCATTATAGGTCGCGGTCCACGCGTCGTGGCTGTTGGCGGTATACAGCGTCATCATCAGGGCCGAACCGGGTTGGGTGACGCGACCAGTGGTCCAGGTCCAGGTTCCGCCGACGACGAAACCACCGGTCATGGTGGTCGCCGCCGCCAAGGTCTGATTGCCGTTGACGTGGGGGTACTTCGCCAGGCTGCTGGTGGCGGCGCTGGCGCCGCCGGCGCGCTCGGCGGCCATGGCATCGGCGAACAGCGTGCTGCTGTACTTGCTGACCGTGGGATCGCCCCAATTATGGAAGAACCAGGTCGGTACCGTGCCGAACGGATACAAGCTGGCGGTGGACACCGGCGCGGTCTGGCAGATCGGCAGCAGGGCGCTGAACCGGCCGGGATTGGTGCGGCCAGCCTCAATCACGCCGCCGCCGCCCAGGCTGAGCCCGGTCAGGCACAGCCGGTTGCGATCGATCCGATAGCGCGCGTCCATCTTATCGATGAATCCGCACACATTCTGCCACGACCAGATCTTTCCCGCGGCCAGGATCGGGCTGATCACCACCACCGAGCGATTGTCAAAGGTCGTGTTGCCGGCAGCGATCAGCTTATTCGGCCCATGCTTCTTGGCCATGTTCAGCAGCTGGTTCGGATCGCTGGTCCGCTCGCCCAGACCGTGGAGGAAGATGACGGTCGCAAAGTTGTCCACCGGCTTGGTGGCATACGTCGGCGGCAGGGCCACCACATAGCCGCTGAGATCGGGGAAGCTCTCGACCACCGCGGATTGGGCGGCGTGGCCGAGGATCGGAGTCAGGGCCAAGGCGGCCAGGACGAGGAGACGGGACATGGCGGTTCCTGAAGCGGTGTGGGCGGCAGACGCCGCATGCACCTGCTTGACCGTGATCGCCCGACTGTGACGGACCAGAAAACTGATGCTTGCGCCTGTGTGATCCAGGGGCGAATGGACGCGTGACCTTTTGCCACTCCTTGGCCGAGATTTCGTTCGACAACCAGGAAACCTGGGCGCGGTCGGCCCGCGGCCTGGGCCTCGGCTACGAACGCTTCCGCAAGCGTTTCACCGATGAACTTGGTATGCCACCGTATCGCTACCGCCTTTGGTGCGTGATCCAGGAGTCCCAGCGGCGCCTGTCCACCACCCGCGATCCGATCAAGGCCATCGCCCGCCAGCTCGGCTTCAGCAGTCCCAACCATTTCAACAAGCGCTTCCGCCATCTGGTGGGCACCACCCCAGCGGTCTGGCGTCGGCGGGGGTCGGCTGCCGGACTGCCTTGAGCCAGTAAAACCGGTTCGCCGTGCTACGACTTGCTGTCGTCGGGCTTCACCGGTTCGGCGGTCGTGTCCAGGATCCGCGGCCGGCGGACCACACGGTCATCGGGCTGCATGCCGGGGAATCCGCTGCGCGGTTGCATGCCGGGGAACGGTCCAGCTCCAGGGAAGGCGCCGCCGCCCATCTTGGCCAGGGCCTGGCGGGCGGCGGCGATGGCGAGCAACTGGCCGATCCGGCTCAAGGCGCCCTGGACGAAACCGATCTGGAACAGGAGTCCCAGCACATCGCTGAAGAATCCTGGAACGATGAGCAGGATCGCTCCGACCAGACCGACCATCCGGCGTCCAGCGGCGCCGCTGTCCTTGCCGGTCAGCGAGGCGGCCAGGGCCGGGCCGAGGGCGGCGGCATGGCGGCGCACCAGCCAAATGCCCAGGGCGATCATCGCGACTTGGAGGAGGACCGCTTCGAGCCAGCCGCCCGAGTGGAAGATCAGGTTGAGCCAGCCGACCACCAGCAGGAATCCCCAGATCTCCAGGGCGCCTAGAGCGAGGACGAGCAGGAAACCGAGGCAGCCGAGGGAGCGCATGGTTCAGCGGCTGGCGGTTTGGATGTGGTGGAAGCCGGATTCGGTCAAGCGCGCCACCAGGCGATGGACCCGGCCGTAATCGACGCCGTGTTCCGGAGCGACCCGGATATAGGCCCGGTTCAGTCGCGACAGGTCGCGCCGCATCGATTCGCTCAGACGGAGGATTTCCTGCTCGATTCCTTGCTGGTCGTAACGCCGGCCGTCGAGTGCATAGGTTCCGTCAACATGCACCGCGATATCGATGAATGGATAGGGGTTGGGCCGGCCGTCGTCACAGCCGCTGAGCAGGAGCAGCACGGCGAACAGGGACCAGCGGTGGCGCAGCGGCCAGCGGCTGGCGCGTGGCGCCAGCGGGTCGGGACGGTTCATCGCTGGTTGGTCAGCCGCGGACCAGGATCGCCGGCCGGGTCAGGCGTTCGCTGCCCACCGACACCGTCACGGTCGGCCATTCCGGCGAGCTGGCGGTGATGACGTGGCGCTGGTCGCCTTCGATGATGAAGGTGTCTTCGGACTTGGTTCCGGTGATCGACGGATTCCAGGCCACCGCCTGGCGGTTGCGGACCTTGCGGGTCTCGCCCGGAGTCGCCACCAGGTCGCGGGCGGCGTAGCCGGCCGGACCGCCCTGATGGTGCAGCTCCCATTCCTTGGCAAAGCCTTCGGCCTGGTACTGGGCGATCCCAGCGGCCAGGACCTCGCCCCAGGTGGCACCGGGCTTGGTCGCGGCCCACAGCGCGGTCTCGACCCGGCACACCGCTTCATGGCGCGCCGCCAGTTCCGCGGGCAAGGGGCCGAAATGGACCAAGCGAGTCTGCGAGGCGACCAGGCCATGGCGCTGGCCGCAGATCACCAGCATCGCCATTTTGCCGAGGTGTTTGGAGGTCGGCGTCGGATGGCGGTAGCGCTTGATCCGTTCATCGAAGGCCACCAGCAGCACGGTGGGCTGGATCCCGCGGGCAAGCAGATGGCGGGCCATGTCGGCCTCGACCTGATGCTCGCTGTCGCCGACGTTCAGGTGGCGGGCGACGGTCTCGATGACCAGGGCGCAATCGCGACCGAGGGATTTGAACCGGCGGATTTCGGGCTCGGTCAGCTCGGAGCGGACCTCGTCGACGAAATCGCCAGGCAAGGGCGGCAGTTCGGTGAAGGACGGGTCATCACTCGCGAAGTGCTTGCCGTTGGCCAGCCGCTTGACCTCGGTGGCCATCGACTCGATCCACGGAAATTGCTTCAAGGTGAAGGGCGAGACCGGTTCTTCGGCGATGATCCGGTCGGATTCGATCGTATTGGCGAGCAGCCAAGCGCTCCGGGCGGTCACTGCCAGGGCGGCGAAGCCGCGTTCGGTCTGGCTGACGATGTGATTGTCGCCGCCGCCGGTCAGCCAGGCGAAATTGCCGCGACTGGCAAAGACGGCGCCATCGAGCTGATGCTGCTTGAGATAGGCGCGGACGAGGGCGAGCTTCTCGGTGGTCTCAGGCATGGGTCACTTGCTGATCGGTGGGGTATTGGACGAGTCGCGGCTCACGGTTCCGGCCGCGGGCGGCGGCGCCGGCAACTGGGCCGGCGGTTGGGGCAGCGCTGGCGGCTGGGCCGAGCCGGTCGGCGGCTCGTCGGTGTTCATGCCTTTTTTGAACTCGCGCACGCTGCCGCCGAGGCTGCGCATCAATTCAGGCAGTCGGCTGCCGAACAGCAGCAAGGCAACGAACAGGATGACCATGACCTCCCAACCATTGAAAAATGCCATGACGATCTGCGTTTGGGGGTCCATATGGTTCCTTCGTAGCCGGTACGGGTGTCCGGAACCTTAGAAAGGATGCGTTACCTGACAAGTCGATGGAGCGTCGATCCGCACCTCGTCCGCACCAGGCGCATCTTTTCCTATAGCGCGGTCGGTTCGGAGCCCGCAGTGCTTCGCTGGATGTTCTTCCGACATTCTTCTGCCCACATCCAGACCTCATCTCGTCTTTCGATTCACTGGAACGGTGCAGACGAACCACACGAGGATTCCATGCCCTCCATCCCACGCCTCCATCACCTCTCACTGACTCTGCTGGCCATCGCTGCCGGAGGAGCCCTGATCATTGCCGGCTGCAACGGCGATGGCGGTGGCAACAACGATAGCGGAAGCAACGGTCCGATCGATACCTCCGTGGTGTCATCCCCGACCCTGGTGGGACGGGCGGTCCTGCCGGCGGCGACGTTCGCTCCCGGCCCGAGCTGCGGCTACCAGATCACCCCGGCAATCAACAACGGTGTCCCCAGCCCGTTCTTCGACCGTCAGCCGGTTCAGGGCTTCTCGGCGGTGCTCGCCGATCCCGACCAGGCCGGCGTCTATTGGGCGATGTGCGACAATGGCTTTGGAGCATTGGAGAACAGCGCTGATTTCGAATTGCGCGTGTACCGCATCCAGCCCAACTTCAAAACCAGCACCAACACCAGGGCCGCCGCCGGCGGCATCGATGTCCTCGGCTTTTTCGCACTGCGCGACCCGAACAAGAAAATCCCGTTCACCATTACCAACTTCTTCTCTGCCGATCGGATCCTGACTGGCGCTGATTTCGACATCGAATCGATGCAGCGCGGTAGCGATGGAACCCTGTGGTTTGGCGACGAGTTCGGCCCCTTCCTGATCCACACCAGCGCCGACGGCGTGGTGCTGGAGGCGCCCATCGCCCTGCCCGACAGCGACAATGCCGGCAAGCAGATCCGTTCGCCGCAGAATCCGCTGACCGAGGAGGCCAGCGCGGTGCGGCTGATGAACGCCGCCCGGGCTCACGCCCGGCGCAACGGCGGCACCAGGACGCCGGTGTTCTCGCCTTACCATGTGATGCTCAAAGACGGCAACACCGCCAACGAGACATTGGCTGGACGATCCCAGGTTGCTTTTGCAACCTGGGATTTTTCATGAGAAATTCACGACAGCTTCATGGAAACGATTGACGCGAAGACCATCCCCCGAAGCAAAACGAACGTTTGCCTTGAGGTGTTCGGTCTGCCTGACACTTGGGCCTGTTGACCGGCGCCGAGGCGCAGCCACATGATGAAGCCAGTCCCGCCGCTCATCCCCGAGGTCCGCCATGTCCCGCTCTGCCCATCCATTCCTCGCCCCTCTGCTCCGCGCCGTGGTCAATGATCGCCAGGTGGCCGAACGCCTGCTTGCCGATAACCCGCACTTGGTCCAGCTGCGCGATGGGCGTGGCCAGACTGCCCTGCACCTGCTCGCCCAACGCGGCGAAGCCAATGCGGTGGTTTTCCTGATTGAACGGGGTGCCGAGGTCGATCCGCGCAATGATTTTGGCTCCACGGCCTTGATCGACGCAGCGAAGGCCGGGCACCTGGACGTGGTCCAGATCCTTGCCGACCACGGCGCCAACCTGTCGGCCCGGGAGCGCAGCGGCGACACTGCCCTGGCCGGAGCTGCCCTGTGCGGCCAGACCAACGTGGTGGAGGAATTGCTGATCCGCTTGGCGGACCGCCCCGAAGGCGATCTCAATCCGCATTTCGACGATTTTTCTGCGGCCGCCGTCGCCTGCTGCAATCAGCCCATCACCGGCCTGCTCGCCCGTCGTGGCCTGCGCAGCCTGGCGCTGGCCGCGTGACCTGTCCCGATGAACCCAATTGGGAACCGCCAAGACGCCAAAGCTCCTTTCGTTAGCGGAGCATCGCGTCTATTTTTCTAGGCACCTTGGCGATTCATCTGGGTTTTCAAAAGCAATAGCAAGCGACCATCCCTGGCGAGCGCGGCAACATGTGGATCATTCACGCCGCCCTGCCTGACGGGAGGGCGGCGGATTGTCGATTGGTTCGGCAGACACAAGGACGTACGCTTATTTCATGAGCACCGCGGACCCCAGCCAGTTCTCTGACGACCAGGAACCCGAAGACGATCAGGATTTGGAAGATCAAGAAGACGGCGAACAAGCCGATGAGCGACGGCAATCAGTCGGCTGGGTCGGCTGGCTGATCTCCGGTGGAGTGCACGCCGCCCTGATCCTGATCATGGCCGCAATCGTGGTCGGCGCCCAGATCATCCAGCAGGACCCGCCGGCGGTGCGGGTGGCGGTGATCGAGACCCCGCCGAAAAAAGAGGAAAAACCCAAGGACCGCGCCCTGCAAGAGACGGTCGAGGTCAACATCGTCAGCGAGACCGAGACCCCGAATCCGGTCACTGCGCTGGAAATGCCAGTGGAAAAACTGGAGAGCGAAGACGAGTCCGACGCCAAGGACGCCAAGGGTCGCGAAGAAGCCGTGGCCAACAGCGAAATGGGCGGCCAGGGCGCGTTCATGGCGATCGGCGCCGGCGGCGGATCCTCGGGCATGTTCGGCAAGCGCACCGGCGGCGGCCGCAAGCGAGCGGTGGGCCTCTATGGCGGATCGAAAGGCTCGGAAAGCGCGGTCGAGGCCGGCCTGCGCTGGCTCAAGCGCCACCAGTCGCCCAATGGCGTGTGGGACCCGGTCGGCTATCCCGGCAACTGCGAAGACAATCCCAAGTGCGAACCGGGCAAGGACGTTTCTGGCGCCAAGAACGCCATGACCGGTTACGCTGTGCTGTGCTTCCTCGGCGCCGGCTATGACCACAAGACGCCCAACAAGTACCGCGATACCGTCAAACGCGGAGTCGAGTACCTGGTCGCTTCTCAAGCCGCAGATGGTGGTTTTGGACGCAACTATGAAAACGGCATCTGCACCATGGCTCTGGCCGAGGCCTTCGCCATGACCGGCGATCCCGATCTGAAGGATCCGGCCCAGCGCGGCATGGACAAGATCTGCGCCACCCAGGCCAATGATCCCAAAGGCAAGGACCCGGCCTATGACAAGCTGGGTTGGGACTACGGCGCGCCGAACCCAGGGCGCAATGACTCCTCCGTATCGGGCTGGAATGTCATGGCGCTGAAATCGGGCCTGGCTGCCGGCCTCGACGTCAAGGGAGGCATCGATGGCTCCAAGCACTGGCTGGAAGTGGTGTGGAAGGCGACCAATCCCGGCTGGGAAACCTTGGATGTCTACAAAGGCGAATCGAAGTTCCCCTACACCTATGACGGAAACGCCGGAACCGCTGGCGGCCACACGAACCTGGCCTGCGTCGGCATGGTCGCCTGCGTCTTCCTCGGCCACCACTCAGGCGATGTGATGCTGGAAACCCTGGCTAATTTCGTGATGAGCAAGCAGACCCCCGCCGCATGGGCCAACGTTAATCTGTACTACACCTACTACAACACGCTTGGCGTCTTCCAGGTCGGCGGCGAAAAGTGGAAGACCTGGAACGGCGTGGTCCGCGACCTGTTCGTGAACAACCAGCGCAAAGGCGAAGGCTGTTTCGACGGCTCATGGAACTGGGACGATTCCGGTAAGTTCCACGGCATCGAAATCGGGCGGATCATCTCCACCGTCTACAGCATCCTCAGCCTCGAAGTCTATTACCGCTACGACCAGGTCGCCGGCAAGCCGGCGAAAAAAGGCCCCTGAACTTCCGAGCTATTCCGAGCTAGCCGGAGCCCGGCTGCTGCTGGCGGACCAGGAGGCCCGGCATTGAGACCAGGAAGCCCGGCATTGGGACCAGGAGGTCCGAAGGCCAGGCCCCCCGAACCCCGGCCTGTTGACGCCGTGGCAGTCGACTCGCTTAGCAGCCTTGCAGCGGGCAGCATCTCAGAATGGCGGTTCCTCCTCGGCGCTGGCCGGGAGCAGGACTTCGTTCGCGGGTTCCCCTGACGGCGCTTCGGATTGGCCGTCGGCCGTCTTGGGCCGGTCGCCGGGGCGGCTGAGGAACTGGATGGTGTCGATCACGACCTTGAGCCGGCTGCGGCGCTGGCCGTCCTTGTCCTGCCAGGCGTCCAATTTCAGCCGGCCCTCGGCATAGACCGGGCTGCCCTTGGTCAGGTACTGGCCGGTCAGCTCGGCGGTGCGGCCCCAGGCTTCGCAGTCGATGAAGGCGGCTTCCTCCTTGGTTTCGCCTTCCGGGGTCTTCCATCGGCGATTGACGGCGATGGCGAAGACCGCGACTCGGCGCTGATTGCCGCCGATCAGTTTGACCTCGGGCGCACGGGTCAGGTGGCCGGCGAGGACGACGTGGTTGAGGTTGAGGGACATGGCGTGCTCCGTAGGTGATGGGTTCGTATATACCCATTCCTACGGAGAGGCAAGGTCCGTGTTGACCCTATCTGACCCTATCGCGATGAGGCGGCGATGTCGGCGAATTCCCGGGCTCCGACCGGGCCGACCACGGCCTGGACCTGGCGCGGACCAGCCTTGGTGAAGACCAGGGTCAAGGCCAGGTGCTCGCCGGCGACCAGCGGCCCGCGCAGGCCGAGCAGCATGACGTGCTGGCCGCCCGGCTTGAGCACCGCGGCTCCTCCAGCCGGCACCAGAATGCGCTCCACCGCGACCATCCGGGCGACGCCGTCCTGCTCGCGGATTTCGTGCAATTGGCAGAGATCGGCGCGGTCACAGCTGGCTCCGGCAAGGGCGTCGGCCGGGCCGTCGTTGCGTATGGTCAGGTAGACACCGGCGGCCTTGGCGCTCGCCGTCGTGGCCCGGGCCCAGACCGCCTCGACCACCACCGACGAGGTGGAGACCGGGGCCGGGCTGGCGGAGCTGGACGATCCGGCCGAGCCGCCAGCCGCAACCGCTGCGGTCGAGCTGCCAGCAGCAGCGTCGGCGGCGCAGGCATCGCAGTGGGGCTCGGCCGCTGCGGCGAGAGCGCAGCTCAGCAGAAGAACATGAAGGTAATTGGTCATGGCGGGCTCAGAGCAGGCGGCGGATGAGGTCGGTTGCGACCGGGATGGGAGTTTCCGCGCCCAAAGTTGCGCACCACCGGCCGTCGCGGTCGAGGACGTACATCTGGGTCGAATGGTCGATCAGGTACCAGGCCGGATCTGGCGCCACCGCATCGCTGCGCCGATAGCTTGCGCCAAATGACTTGGCGGCGGCGGCGACCTGGGCCGGCGTGCCGGTGGCGCCGATCAGGCGCGGATGGAAGCAGCTCACGAACTCCCGCAGTTTCTCAGGCGTATCGCGTTCAGGATCGACGCTGATGAACAGCGCGGTGACCCGCTCCGCATCTGGCCCGAGCACGGTCAGGATTTTCGCGAGGTGCCCGAGGTGGGTCGGGCACACATCTGGGCAGAAGGTGAAGCCGAAGAACACGATCGCCGGACGTCCGCGCAGCGCTGATAAATCCAGGGGTTTCCCGTGGTGGTCGATCAAGATGGCGGTGCGCGGGAGCGGATCGATCGGCGGCGGCGGAGCCCGCTTGGCCACACCGATCCAGGCGAGCAGGGATCCGACCACCGCCCCAGCCAGGGCCAGGAGCGCCACCGCCACCAGGTTCCGCCTCACCAGCCGAGCTCCGCCGCGGTCCACTGTCCGGAGTGGGATGCGGCGCGTTCCGCTGTCACCGCCGCTGGTTCGACCGGAGAGCCCGCATTGCCCCAGGTCTGACGGACGTAGGTCAGCACCGCGGCGATCTCGGCGTCGCTGAGTTGCTGGGCGAAACCGACCATCGGCATCTTGGCTCCTCCGCGCAGGCCGTGGAGCACCACCCGGATCAGCGGGCGCGGATCGCCGACCACCCGGGGATTTCCAGCCAATCCCGGCGTCATCCCGGACACGCCGAGCCCGCCGACACCGTGGCAGGCTTGGCAGCGGGCATAGATCCGCTGGCCAAGTTCAGGTCCGGCAACCGCCGGCGAAACCGCTGGCGGAGCCGCCTGCGATGTTGCCGGCGACAGCAACCAGGCAGCGATGGCCGCGCTGGCCACGACCACGACGAGAAGCAGCACCCAACGCATGGCCGGCACGGTGCGCAGATCACCGCGCCGGCAATGGCTGTTTCTTCAGAACTTCAGCCTGATGCCACCGGTGCATCGCGAACGACCCGGCCAGCGGGTCGCACTTGAATAGCATAGGTGAATAGCCGAGCTTTTCCTGGATTTTTTGCGTCTTGGCGGTTCATCCGCTTGTTCAAGGTCGTTCCGTTCAGGCCGCGATGAACCGCCGGATGCGGTCGTCGAGGGCGGTCTGATCGACGGTGAAGCTGCCCAGCGCGGCAGCAGTGAGCAGGCTGTCGACGCCGGCGGTGCCGGCGGCGATCCGCGTTGCCCAGCGGGCGTGCTTGGGAATCTTGCCATCGCTGGTCACAGCCGCGGATTCCTCAGTGGAAAAAGCCGGGAACAGATCGCCCAGGCCGTGGGCCGCGGCCCGGGCGACCAGATCGCCGGGCGTGGCCGGCGGTTTGGATTCCAGGCTGTCGGCCAGGGCCAGGCATTCCGGCGTGATCTGCCACAGAGCTTCAAGGCCTTGCTGACCAGCGACTACGACCGCTGGATCGTCGCCGGTGCGGTCGCGGACCGCGCCGCCGGCGGCCTGGGCCTCGGCCGCCGCCTTGCCCGGCATGGTATGGACATCGACCCCGGCGAGATCGGCGACCTGCTTGCCGGAACGCATGCTCGCCGCGATCTGCAAGGTCGCGACCTGGCGTCCGGCGCTGCGGCTGCGCACCGCACGCTGGCTGGCCAGGGTGACCTTCTCGCCCACGTCCTTGCCGTCGCCCAGGCCGTTGTCCGCGACATAGGCGTTCAACCGGCCGAGGAACACGTTGACGTAGCTCGGCGCGGCGATCGCAGTCGCGATCAGGTTCTGCCGGGCCGAAAACCCCAAGGTGAAATTCACCGGAATACCGTCGGCGCGAAGTTGCCGGGTGGCGAGCAGCCCGGCCGGAGTGAGCGGGACCTTGACGATGAAATGCTCTGGGCAGATAGCGAAATAACGTCGGCCGAAGGCCACCGAACGCTCGACGTCGTTGGACAGATCGGTGTGCAGTTCGACCGAGACCCGGCCACCGAAGCGGCTGGCCAGGCGCAGGCCGTGATGGGCGTTGAGCAAAAACGCGATCTCGACCACCTGGTCCTGGGCCGGCAGCTGACGGACCAGGGCGTGGGTCTCGCGCACCAGACCGTCGTACAGGCCCTTCTGCACTTCCTTGTTGAGCAACGTGTTGTTGGTGGTCAGGGCCGAAAACGACGCGCACCACAGCCGGCCGGCCTCGTCGAGATCGCCGGTGTCGAGCCACGACCGGGTGCCGGTGGCGGCGATCCCGCGCCAAAACGGTTGGTCCGGAGCTGGGACCCGGTCGGCGCCAAAGGCCACTCCGCGCCAAGCGAGTTCGTGCAGCGATCGGGCGAGAGAGCCCGGAGCAGCGATGGGACGGGAGGCGGGGAAGTGGCTCATGGCAGGTCCGGGAGAGGCGGATGGAGGCGTGCCCGATGGTTGGGCTGAGCCTGGTCAGGATACGGCCATTTGGCGGGCGGCGCAGCTCGCGCAAGCGGGCTGGCTGGCTGGGAGAGACATGCGGCGGGACTGGAGCGCAGTAGAGCGCCACGGCCCGCGGTTCAGGCGGTCCGGCGGAAGACGAGCCACGCTCCGGCCAACACGCAGAAGATCGACCAGTGCTGTCGGTCGAGCCGTTCACCCAGCGCTGCGAGCACCGGATCCTGGGCAGACGTGGCCAACACCGCGTGGAATGCGTCTGCCACCGCGGCTGGATCCCTGGCCTGGATCCGCCCGATCAGCGCCACCGTGGCGGCATCTCGGCGATGTCGCGCCGCGGCGCGGGCGAGCAGATCCCGCGGCAGATCGTCGCGGTCACCATCGAGCAGCCAGCGATTGGGCAGGTCGAGCCAGCCGCACAAGGCATCGAGGGTTTCGAAACGATCGCGAGCGCTGGGCAGGCGGCTGAGGGCATCGAGGGCGATGCCGGCGTGGGCCCGTCCACCGAGATCGAGCAGGCCGCGGAGGGTGGCCGCGATCACCAGGCTCGGTGCGGAGGTGGCCAGCACCGCAAGCAGTGCGGGCTCGGCGGTCCGGTCGGCGAGCTTGCCCAGGGCCCGGGCAGCCTGGGCCCGCACCCGCGGGGTTTGCGCCGGATCCAGCCGGGCGAGCAGCAACGGACCAGCCGCGCGGTCGCCGAGTTCACCCAATGCCCAGGCGGCGTGGTCAGCGAGGTCGTCGTCTTCGGCCAGCACCTGGCGCAGCCGCTGCGCAGCGGCCGGGGATCGAGCGGCGCCGAGGGCGCGGACTGCCTCGACCCGCACATCGAAGCTCGGGTCATCGACCAGATCGATCAGGGCATCGTGGTTGAGGGGGTTGGGGTGGGCGGCGCAGAACCGGCAGAAATCCGCACGCTCGGCGTCTTCGGCGGCGAACCGGCGCCGACCGCCGACCAGGGACCGGATCGGTGCGCTGGTCAAGGCGGTGAAGAACTCGCCGACCCCGAAATGGAGCCGGGCGTTGGGCAACCCGGCGGCGGCGGCCAGGGCCGCCAGGTGCAGCACCGGTCCAGCCACCACCAGCCACCACTTCACCGGGTCGAGATGAAGGACGCCGCCTGCGACGGCGGTGGAGCCTGCTGGCACCGCAACCTGGCCGACGAACCAACCTGCGGCGAAGGTCACCGCCGCCGTGACCAGGCCGAGAGCGACGGCGAACAGGCCGAGTTCTCCGGTGGCATCCTCGACCTTGGTCAGGTGGTGGTTGAGCGAGGTCATGGCGATGCCGATCCCGGCCGACAGGGCGCCATCGATCAGCGCCATCCCCGTCAGCACCGCCGCCGCTACGACCGGATCGCCGACGCCATAAGGAGCAAGCAGCAAGGGCAGCGGAGCCGCGACCACGCTCAACACCAACATGCCGAGCAGTAATGGCCGATAGCCGAGGGCATCCGCGATGCGCCCCCAAAGCAGCAGCGAAGCGACCGTGCCAACGGTGGCGACGGCGGTGTACAACGTCACCAGTCCGGTCGGCAGGTGCAGCACCTGGCGGAAGTAGACCACCAGCAACGGCATGCTGGCCAGGGCGCAGAGGATCTGGACCAGCAGCGGCCGGCGGAGCAGGCGCGAAGCCGCCGCGACCCGCAGCAGCCGGGCCGCGGTCCACGGCTCGCCGCCCGACGCCAGGTGGGCAGGTTCGGGCACCTGGCGCAGGAACCACCAGTGGCTGAGCAGGCCGAGCGCGGCCAGCACCAGCAGGCCTTTGTATTCGCCGTCATCCAGGCGGGAGCCGATGACTCCGGCGATGGCCGCCTTGGACAGGGCCGAGACGGTGAAGAACGACGCCCGCATCCGGGCGAAGAACCGGCCGCGATCGGCATCATCGGTGGCGGCACGCAGCAGCGGCTGCCAGATGGTGTTGAAGGACAGTTCGCGGGCGGCGAGGAAGGCCAGAACCAGACCGACCAGCATCGGCAGCGACAGCCATGCCGCGGGCATGGCTGCCATTACCACGATCACCGCGATCCGCAGCAACGCTCCGAGGCGGAGCAGCCGCACCCAGCCGACCCGATCGACCCAGCCAAGCAGCGGGAAACGCAGGCACGCGACCAGCGGTGCCAGGGCCAGGATCAGCGCGATGCGTTCCGCCGACAGCCCGAGGACATCGTTGGCGTACAGCGCGAGCAGCGGTCCGACCACGATCCAGCCCACCGTCTCGTTGGAGAGGTTGGCGCGCAGGATCGCGGACTGCACCTGGCTACGGCTGGCAGTTTCCATGTGGCGTCCTGCATTGGACTGGTCGACGACCACCTGCAAAGGCCGGCCGCAGCGAAGGCGCCCCGCGCAGGTGCGGGATTACCCGACCAGTTCGGCCAACCGGCCGGGTTCGATCCCCAGGCGCCGTGCTGCGGCGGCGCGGTCTCCGCCGCAACTCGCCAGCACGGCGGTGGCGTGACGCCGGTTCACCGCGTCGAGATCGAGATCGAGGGGCCAGTCGCTCTGCGCCGGCTGGCTCAGCTCGGGCAGGCAGCGCCGGACCAGGGCGGCGTCGATGGCGCCGCCGCCGCCGAGCACCACCAGGCGTTCGACGATGTTGACCAGTTCGCGGACATTTCCTGGCCAGTGGTAGCCGGACAGCAGCTCCACCGCTGACGGCGCGAGCTTGGTGCGCACGCCCAGCTCGCGGCTGAACACCGCCAGATAATGGTCGATCAGTTCAGGCAGATCCTCGCGGCGATCGCGCAGCGGCGGCATGTCGATCGGGATGACGTTCAGCCGGTAATAGAGGTCTTCTCGGAACCGGCCGGACCGGGCATTGGCGAGGAGATCACGGTTGGTGGTGGCGATGATCCGCACATCGACCTGGATCGGCCGGCTGCCGCCGACCCGCTCGAAACTCCGCTCTTCCAGAACGCGTAGCAATTTCGCCTGCAATTCTGGAGATATTTCGCTGATCTCGTCGAGCAGGATGGTGCCGCCGTTGGCCAGCTCGAAGCGTCCGATGCGCTGTTCGTCGGCGCCGGTGAAGGCGCCCTTTTCATGGCCGAACAGTTCGCTGGTCAGCAAGGTCTCAGTCAGGGCGGCGCAGTTCACCGAGATGAACGGCCCGGCGGCCCGGGGCGAGCGGTGATGCAAGGCCCGGGCGACCAGCTCCTTGCCGGTGCCGGATTCGCCCCGGACCAGCACCGTCGCCGAGGATTTCGCAGCGCGGTCGATGGTCTCGTCGATCAGCGCCATCGCTGGCGACGAGCCCATCAACCGCCGGCCCTGGTGGCGCGAGTGGGTCTCGGCGCGCAGGGCTTTGACCTCGCGGACCAGCGACTGGCGTTCGTTCAGGCGCAGCAGCAGGGCCTCGACCTGTTCGACATTGAAGGGTTTCATCAGGTAATCGTAGGCGCCCAGGCGCATCGATTCGACCGCGGATTCCACCGAGGCGAACGCAGTCATCATCACAACCGGCATCTCCGGCCATTTCTCCTTGGCTTTCAACAGCAGTTTCAATCCGCCCATGCCCGGCATGCGGAGATCGGTGATGAGCAGGTCGGCGGGTTCGGACTCCAGCGCCTTCAGCGCCTGGACGCCGTCCTTGGTGGTGCGCACCTGGATTCCGAGGCGCGGCAGCATCTCGGCCAGCAGGTCGCGGTTGAGGATCTCGTCGTCGGCGACGACCGCGGTGGCGATGGGCATGGAGCTACGCTACGCGGATGGGGCTAGGGGCCAGGGGCTGGGGGCCGGGGCGCGCAGCGTCCTGGCTGGAAATGCCGAGCGATTCCGCGCGTCGCAGTCAGCGACCCAGGGGATGCAGGTTCAGTCGGTCCACCTGGAAACTCCACCGGCGGACCCAGCCCCTAGCCCCCAGTCCCCAGCCCCTGAGCATTCGAACCATGCCGGTCGCCAACCCCTTCACCTACGTCCGTCCAGGCCAGGCGGTGTCGGTGATCGCCGTGATCGGCCGGGCGACCCTCGACTTCCTGAACACCGTGGGCGAGCTGACCGTGCTGCTCGGTGCGGTGGTGCGCGCCTGGTTCGGCGATCCCCAGCGGCGCAGTGTGGTCTCCACCCAGCTTTATCACATCGGCTACCTCAGCCTGCCGGTGGTGCTGGTCTTCGGTTTTTTCCTTGGCCTGGTGGTGGCGGTCCAGGCGTTCTCCACCCTGGTCAAGTTCAAGGCCGAGGTGATGTGCGGGCCGATGGTGAACTACTCGCTGCTCAGCCAGCTCGCGCCGACCTTCACTGCGCTGATCTTCGCCGGGCGGGTAGGCTCCAACATGGCTGCGGAGATCGGCACCATGCAGGTCACCGAACAGGTCGACGCGCTGCGGGTGATGGGCACCGATCCGATCGCCCACCTGGTCGCGCCGCGGGTCTTGGCGTGCCTGCTGCTGTTGCCGGTGCTGACCGCGGTGGCCGGGCTGACCGGCATGATCTCGGCCTCGTTCCTTTGCATCAATGTGTGGGGCGTCGATGCCGGCGGATACTGGTTCCAATCGACGGTGTTCTGCTCGTGGTACGATGTCGCCTCGGGCCTGACCAAAACCTTATTTTTCGGCGCGATCATCGCCCTGGTCTGCTGCCGCCAGGGCCTGGCCACCGCCGGCGGAGCCACCGGCGTCGGCCAGTCGGTGACTCGCGGCGTGGTCCAGGCCAGCGTCGCGGTGATGGTCGCGAACTTCGCCCTGACCCTGGTTTCGAATCAGCTCTGGTACCTGCTCCTGGCGCCGAAATGACGGCTTTCCGCTGGGTGCGATGAGCAGCCGCAGGCTGCGCGGGGGAGCGCCGGAAAGTACGTCCGGGGGCGATGACGACCGATCGCAGGGCGAGGCCCCAAGTGGCGCTGCCGGGTCGCCGCAGCCCAACGAGCCGGCCCTTCCGGGGCCGCCGGAGCCACGCTCAGCGAGGAAATTGTTCGGAAGCCTGACTCGGATCTCTGTGATCGGCGGCGGCGTCATCGGCCTGGCCGCAGCCTGGCGCCTCGCCGCCGAGCCCGGAACCCAGGTGACGGTCTACGACGCCGCCACCGTCGCCCGCGAAGCCTCGTGGGCGGCGGCGGGCATGCTCGCCCCCCACCATGAGTCGGAATCCTGCGACGATCGCTGGGCCCTCGGTGTGGCCAGCCTGGCGCGCTGGCCAGGGTTCGCCCGACAGCTTGGCCACGATCTGGATTTCCGTTGCGCAGGCGGGCTGGTGCCAGCCCTCGATGCGGAAGATGCCGCTGCGGCGCAGCACCGAATGGCAACGCTCGGTGTCGGCAGCTGGATCGATGGCGGCGAACTCAGACGACGCGAATCGGCGGTGACCACGGCTGCGCTCGGAGCCCTCTGGCTGCCGGCAGCCCAGGTCGATGCCCGTCGTCTGGGCGCAGCGCTGGCTGATGCCTGTGCCAGAAACGGCGTGGCGATCCGCAGCCGTTGCCAGGTCAGCGTGCGGGAACGCCGCCTGATCGTCGATGGCGCCGAAATCGCCAACGATTTGACCGTGCTGGCGGCCGGGGCGTGGACTCCGGAGCTGGCCGAGCTGTCCGGCATCGCCCTATCCGGCGAACCGGTGAAGGGCCAGATGCTTCGCCTGGCCGTGGCCGACGGCCTGCTGAGCACCTTCATCCATCATCCCGACGCCTATCTGGTGGCCCGATCCGGTCAGGGCGTGGTGGTAGGCGCGACCATGGCGTGGACCGGCTTCGACAAGGCCGAAGACGCCGCCGCCATTGACCGCCTGGCCAGCGGCGCCCGGCGCCTGGTGCCCGCTCTGGCTTCAGCCCCCATCGCCGAAACCTGGACCGGCTTGCGTCCCCGATTGCATCGCGGCCGGCCTCTGATCGCCCGGATCCGCCCCGATCTGATCATCGCCACTGGCCATTTCCGCAACGGCATTTTGCTCACGCCGATCACCGCCGAGGCCGTCGCCGCCCTGGCCAGCGGCCGTGCGCCGCCCCCCGAGGTCCTGCCGTTCGCGTTCGCAAGCGGATCCACCCAGGTGCTGAGCCGACCTGCGTCGCCTTGATCATCGTAGTTGCCTGAGCAGGAGGCCGGGTGTATGCTGCGACGAAGCCACTCGTGGTAACCTCCGATGCCTGACATCCTCATCGTCGAAGACAACCCGGTGAACCAAAAGCTCATCGCGTTCCTGCTAGCCAGATCAGGCTACAGCTACGACATCGCTGAAAACGGAGCGATCGCCCTGGATCGCCTCGATAAGGCGGCGTATCGCCTGGTGCTGCTCGACATGATGATGCCGGTGATGAACGGCTATGACGCGATCAAGGCGATCCGCAGTCAGGACCGCCTGCGCCACCTGCCGGTGATCGCCCTGACCGCCAACGCGATGAAGGGCGAGGCCGAGAAATGCCGCGCCGCCGGCTGCGATGACTACATCGCCAAGCCCTATTCCAAGGACCAGATCCTCGGCGCCATCGCCACCCAGCTGGCACGCTCGGCCACCGCCACCCCATCGACCGCAGTTCCGCGCCCGGCGAGCAACCAGCTGCCGCGTCCGGTTTAGCTCATCTGTCGCGCTGTCCGGGATCCCCAGGCACTGGCCTGGGAACTGCCTGTTGCCTGAATCCGAATCCATCCACTATGCCGCCCCACGCGCGCGTCCGTAGCTCAGTCGGTAGAGCAGCAGACTTTTAATCTGTGGGTCCTGGGTTCGATTCCCAGCGGGCGCACCATGTTTTGTTCGGATATCTGTTAATTTTGTATTTCTTCGACCGGGTTCTGAATGGTCAAGAAATTGGTCGGTGGGCTCACCAGTCGGCAGCTGCGCTGGGCTCTTATGTCTTGGAGGCCGGCACGCAAGGTTGGCGGCACCCAGGACAGGCTGGCGTGCAGGCCGCGTTTTCGATCCGGCCGATCCCTTTCCGTTGCTCTCGCGACTGGACCAGCTGAAAGATGACGCCGCCGAATAAATTAGGCGCTCAGTGCAAATCCCCATGGCTACCTAGCTAGTCAAGGACCGTCATAAGCCGCCGTTGCATGCTATGACGAGGAGGAGGACAACGATTTTCCAACGGACACCAGCGGCGAAAACTTGCCGCTGGCTGCTTCTGTACGAAGCAGCCAGTCCGCCCAACGGGGCGACGGCAGGGCGCTTGAGATCGGACCGATTGAATCTATCTGGCGCTGACGACCAGCGCCTGACTGGTCAGCGGCGCTTCTTGGCGGCGGCGGCGGCTTCGGCCTTCTCGCTCGCCAGGCGCTTTTCCAGTTTGCGCGATTCGCGCCGCCGGGTTTCGCTGGGCTTGTCGTAATAGAGGTTCTTCTTGATATCCTTGGTCAGACCTTCTTTTTCGCATCGCTTCTTGAAGCGGCGGAGGGTCTTCTCCAGGGGTTCGCCGCTGCGGGCTTCGACGCGGATCATGGGGACCAAGGCTCCTGTGGGGTGTGGCAAGGTAGCGCGATTTCCTCGCAAGCAAGGGACGAGGGACTGGGGCGGGCTAGGCGCAATCGCGCGTCGGTCGTCTCAACGTTCGCGATCAGCAAACCCCATTCGCCATTCCCCATTCCCCAGCTCCTGGCCCCTGACTTCTAGCCCCTGGCTCCTAGGCATTCGGGGGCTAGCGTCCCGACCATGGACCTGCGCACCCTCATCCGCGACGTGCCCGACTTCCCCAAACCGGGCATCATCTTCAAGGACATTACGCCCTTGCTTGGTCATCCGCAGGCGCTGGCCCAGGCCATCAACGCCATGGCCGAGCCCTACCTCGGCAAGGGCATCACCCAGGTCGTGGGCATCGAGAGCCGTGGTTTCATTCTTGCTCCGTCGGTCGCCCTCCGGCTGGGTTGTGGTTTCGTGCCGGTGCGCAAGCCGGGCAAATTGCCGTGGAAATCCAAGCGCCGCAGCTACGGACTGGAATACGGCAAGGATGCCATCGAAATCCATGAGGACTCCCTGAGCGAACGGGACACGGTTCTGGTGGTCGATGACGTGTTGGCCACCGGCGGCACGATGGAGGCCGCGATCGAGCTGGTCACCGGCTGCGGCGCAAAGGTGTTCGGTGCGGCGTTCCTGATCGATCTGGCCTTCCTTGGCGGGGCAAAGCGCGTCCTGGCACCGGTCAGCGCCGTCCTGACCTATCGCTGAACGACCATGGACGCTGACCTGGCCGGCATCCGCGGCACCCTGATCGTCTGCGATCAGGTGTACCAGGACCGTTCCGGGAAGTTCATCATTGCTGGCACGTATTCGGCGTGGCGGACCCGAGAGGATGAGCTGCGGATCATCCCGTTCTGCGCCTATGTCCGGCTGCTGGTCGAGCGTCCCGGAGCGTATCGGTGCCGGATCGCGGTCATCGACCGGGTCGCGCCTCCCAACCATCCGCCACTGATCGAAGCGCCGTTCGACATCCAGATTGGCGAACAGCACCTGCCGGTGTACGAGGCAGCCCTGCGTCTTCCCGACCTGCGGGTGCGTTCACCCAAGCCTGCCAAGGATCGCGCCCCGGGAACCGCCCACGGCCTGCGCACCCTGGTGACGCTGGAGGTCGGCGGGGTCGATCTGGGCGGCGTGCCCCTGGATTTCGTGTTCTTAGGCTGAGAGCCTTCGTGTTCCTCGGCTGAGCGCCTAGGGTTTGTAGGCCGGCACCTGGGTGAGCTGGCGCTGGCCGTTGGTTGCCTACGCTCCGCGCCCGCCCGGAGGATTCCATGACCGACCTCGCCTTGACCCGCGATGGCAAGCTGATCGCCGCCGCCATCGCCGCGGCGCCAACGCCGCGCAGCCTTGACGGAAGCGACGCTGCTGAGCGCGCTGCATTGGCTATCGCCGCCGGTCTGCATGGAGCGACCGCGCTGACCGAAGCGCTGGTTGGTCTGCTCGGCAACGACGGCCTGGATGGCCAGGCTGCGGCCTGGGCCCTGGGCCGTCTCGGCGCCGAGGCCGTTCTGCTCGAGGCGGCGAGCGACGGAAACCTCGACGCCCGGCAGAACGCCTTCCAAGGTCTGGCGGTGATTGCTGCCTTGGGCAAGGCCTCACCGCAACTGGTCTCTGCCCTGGGAGCCCGGATCGACGCCGAGGTCGAGCGCGCCCGGGCCGGCCGCACCGGCCTGGGCGAACACGCCTGCCGGGCGTTAGCGGTGCTGGGCGCTCCCGATACCGACGCCCGCATCCAGCAGGTGATCGATGGCGACCGCTTCAGCGATCGCTTCGAGCTGTCGCGACTGCGCCGGGCCATAACCGAAGGCGGCCGCGACCAGGTCACCTGCAAACTGTTGGCGGGCTCGTGGACCGGCATCTTCGCCGATCATCTGTTCAGCGATGCGCCGCCAGCCGAGGCCAAACCTGTTGCTGGTAAAACGGCGCCGCCAGACCCTGCTGCGAGCAAACCGGGCAAATCGGCATCATCGGCCGCGCCAGTCTCGGCTTCAGCAGCACCAACCGCAGCTGGTGGCGTCGATTACGGCGCTTATGCCCCTGGCGGAGAGGCTGTGGGCCCGGAGATCGGCGATGACGAAGCGGTCGGCGGCGACGAAGCCCTCGGCGAGGAGGGCGCGCCGCCCAGCCAAGCCAAGCCGGTGGATTGGAAAGCGTTCCTCGCCTCGCCTGAGGCCGCCGCTCTCGGCCCGCAGTTGAAGAGCATGGCCGGACAGCTCGGTCCGATGCTCGAACAGATCGCAGTGCGGGCGATCCGCGCCCAGCTCGCGGATCTGGCGCCCCAGGAATATGTGGCGCTGCTCCTCCAGGTCCTGCCTCAAATGCTGCCCCAGCAGCATGTCCAAGCCGCCCTGAGCCCGCAGGCCCTCACCGCTTACCAAGCCATCGGGAAGTTCCTGCACCGCACCGGCGCCTCCACCCATGGCGACGGCCTGGTCCAGGCGATCAAGCTGGTCCGCCAGCAGATGCGCGAACAGATCCGCCGAGCCGGCATCATCGGCGGCCCCGATTACAGCGATCCCGACGAGGTCGCGAAGCCCAAACTCGCGACATGAGCAGCCGCAGGCTGCGCTGGGGACCGCCCGGTGGCGTCGCCGTTCGGGACCGCCGCAGATGACCCGGTTCCGGCCGTGCATCGACCTCCATGAGGGCAGGGTCAAGCAGATCGTCGGCGGAACCCTGACCGATGGCGGCTCGGGATTGCGCACCAATTTCATTGCCGAACAAGGTGCCGACTGGTTCGCCCGCCGTTACCGCGATGACCAGCTGGAGGGCGGCCACGTCATCAAGCTTGGTCCGGGCAACGATGCCGCAGCTCGTGCCGCATTGGCCGCCTGGCCCGATGGCCTGCACCTTGGCGGAGGTGTCACCGCAGAGAACGCAGCGGCCTGGATCGATGCCGGTGCGAGCAAGGTCATCGTCACCAGCTGGCTGTTCCCAGGCGGCGTGTTCGTCCCAGAGCGTTTGGCCGCGATGGTGGCTGCGGTCGGGCGCGAACGCCTCGTCGTGGACCTGTCCTGCCGTCGCCGCGGGGATGGCTGGTGGGTCGCTATCGATCGGTGGCAGACCATCACCGAGACCGCGCTCACCGCCCAGACCTTGGCGGTGTTCGCCGCCCAATGCAGTGAATTCCTCATCCATGCCGCCGATGTCGAAGGACTCTGCCAGGGGATCGACCAGGAATTGGTGGCCGCCCTCGGCCAATGGTCGCCAATTCCCTGCACCTATGCCGGAGGTGGCCGCGCCTTCACCGACCTCGCCCAAGTCGCAGCGCTGTCCGGCGGACGGATCGACCTGACCTTTGGCAGCGCCCTCGATTTGTTCGGCGGCACCGGCGTGCGCTACGCCGACTGCGTGGCGTGGAACCGCGCCAAGGCTGCTGGCTGAGTTTACCTCTCTGATCGAGGTGAAGGTGAGGGTTGAGCGGTATCAGCTCGCACCACGTACAACGGTCTGCGTTTCGCTTCATGATAGGTACGGCCCAGGTATTCGCCGATGATCCCCAGGCAGATCAGTTGAACTCCTCCGAAGAAGGAGACTGCGATGATCAGCAGGGTCCAGCCTTCAACCCAGTGGTTGACGACAACCCGCATGGCCAGGGCGTAGACGATCAGTAAAGCTGCTAGTCCACTGGTGGCGAATCCCATCCAGGTGGCGAACCGCAAGGGGATCACAGAAAAGGAAAAGAGCGCGTCGGCCGCAAAGGCGATCATTCGCGACAACGGATATTTGGTCACACCAGCTGCCCGTGAGTCGCGGTCATAGGGCAGCGCTTCCTGCGCGAATCCGGCCCAGGCGACCATGCCGCGCAAGAAACGGTCGCGTTCGGGCATGGCCTTCACTGCTTCGACCACGGTTCGATCCATCAGCCGGAAATCTCCAGTATCGAGGGGGATCCTGACATCCGATAAGCGATCAAGAAAACGATAGAAGAGCCTCGCCGTCGCAATTTTAAATCCGGTTTCACCAGCCCGTGTGCGCCGCTGTCCGTACACCACATCAGCTCCCTGGCGCCATCGATCGAGCATCGCAGGAATCAGCTCGGGTGGATCCTGGAGGTCGGCATCGATGATCACCACGACCTGACCCCGGGCCGCGTCCAATCCGGCGCTGACCGCCCGCTGGTGTCCGAAATTGCGCGAGAGGCGCAGTCCACGGATTCGCGGATCAGGAGCGGCGAAAGAACCGATCAAGACCCAGGTGCGGTCGTGGCTGCCGTCATCGATATAGAGAATCTCCCAGGTTTTTCCGGTCGATTCCAGCACGCTGAGGAGCCGGGCATGGGTCGTGGAAAGAACTTCCGCCTCGTTGCAGCATGGGACGATGAGCGACAGTCGCGGGAGATCGTGCACGGTCATCCAGCCGACGATCCGCGTGGAGATTGGATGCGCATCATTGGCAGCTTCGTCGCAGCGGCCCGCATCGGAAGCGAGCCTACTTCGGGAAGTTCAGCGTGCCCCAGGCGTTGGGGTTCATCGCGGCTTCGACTCCGACATCGCTGCAGTGATCGGTGTCGGGGTCGGACCATTGGGTGCGGTATTCAACCGAGGTACCGCTGGAATCGGCGCAGAGGATGCCGAAGTCGGCTTTGATTCCGCCAGCCGGCGGAGCGGTCAGGCCGAGGGCCTGCCAGTCGAGGACGACCTCGGCCGACCAGGGTTGGCGCGGGGCGTGTTCGGCCCGGAAGCGCTTATTCAGGTCGACTCGCCCGCCGTCGAGGGCAAGGTCGAGGCTTTGCGCGAGCTCGCTGGTTGGTTTCGATTCGACCAGGGATATCTCGTCTTCCAAGGTACGCTCGGTCCACACGATCTTGACCAAGGCGGGATCGACTTTCTCGACCTTGGCCACCCTGGTGGTGACCAGCGGCGACGAGAACTCCATCCAGCGGTCCTGAGGCAGGGTGTCATCGACGTAATTGTAGCGGATCGCCTGCCATTGCCCGTCGAGCTTGGTGAAGATCAGGCGCAGGTCGCCGGCGCTGACGCCTTTGCCCGGCTTGGTCCCGGTGCGGATTTTCAATTCGAAACCGAAGCCGGTCTTGAACGCGAACCGGTAGTCCTGGTGGCGGGATCCGAATTCGCTCCAGCCGCTGTAGGCCAGGTAGAACTTTTTGCTGTCGAAGGCGGCGTCGCAGAACTGCTCGTCGCGCAGCGGGCCGAGGGCTCGCATCTTGCTCGAACCGCCCCAGTCGTTGACCCGGCCGTCGAGGGTGAAATCGGGGCAGCGGGCGGTGATCTCGCGCAGGTCCAGGGCGAAGGGGCCGGGTTCGCGCAGCGAACGGTCGGGGCGGTGCTTGAGCAGTTCGCGCAGCTTGGTGTTGAGCTCGATGGATTCCGGAGGGACGGTCACGTCAAAGCTGCTCATCGTGATGTTGTCGAGCCCGCCGATCCGACTGACCGCGTGCCAGCCTTTGCCCGACACGGTGTAATAGTTGCCGTCGTCGGCTTTGATGAAATGGCCGAAGAACGTCTCCCACCAATTTTTGCGATGGGTGACATCGGCCCCGCGCTCCGGGGTGAAGCTCCAGCCGCCTTTGCGACCGGTGAAGAAGGCGCCAACGACCAGGGCATGGTCGATGGCCACGGCGTACCAGTGGCCGTTGTTGCCGTTCATCACCGCGACTTCGCCGATGCTCGACTTGGTCATGGCCGAACCGACGAAGCCCAGCGGCTGGTTCATGACCGAGCCGTAGATGCCCGGGATGTAGTCGCTTGCCTCGGGCTTGAAGCCTGACGGTGCGAATTTGATCGAGCCATCGGGTCGCATCAGGTAGGGCTGGCCTTCGCGCAGCCGCGAGCCGTCCTGGGCGACCACGCAGGACCAGCCGATGTTGGGTTTGGCCGATTTCGGCCCGCCCAACGTCATGCCCTTGGGGAAGGTCGGGAGGGCCGAGAAATCCGGCCGGCCGATGTCGGCGGCGCGGTACAGAGGCACGCCCTGGCCGGTGAAACCGCTGCACGGCAGGCGGATGCCCGACCACAGGGTGAGATCCGGCGCCACGTTGGGGCTGGTAAAGCTACCGCCCATGCGGTCCTCACGTGACAGGTCGAACAGCTCGACTTCGTCGATGTCGAAATCCTTGCCGTCGTCCCGATCGCACCAGATAAAGCCTTTGCCTTGCAGTTTTTGCTTGGCCCAGTGGGCGGCCCAGACGGGTTTGCGCAGCAGGAACGGAGAATTCGAGGCCGACGCCACCACCGCCACCGGCCGCCACACCGGGCCATCCTTCAGGTTGATGTTCCAGCCGCCGCCACCGCCGACGAAATAGGTCCGGCCGTTGAGCGGGATCGGCACGCCGCCAGAAGTCCAGGTGAAACTGCTGTTCTCTAGCGTGCCGGTCTCGACGCTGAGCATCTTATCGTTGAGCGCCACCAGCTGGTCGGTGCCCTTGGCCCAGTCGATCGCCCATTCGCTGCCGCGGTAATAGAAGGCCTTCAAGGACGGATCGAGGTAACCTCCGCCGCCGTACATCGGCGGACCGAAATGCTGGGATTCACAGGTGCCATCCTGGTTGAAGCGCGCCACTCGCTTGGGCGAAAAGCGCATTTCGGCCACCCACAGCTTGCCGGCGCTGTCGAAGGCGATTCCGGTCGGACGTTCGACGCATTGCGGATTCCACGGGCCGCGCTTCCGGCCGACCACGCCGATGGTGCGGATCGGAGTACCGGCGGTGTCCATCAGGACGATGCCGCGCTGGTCGTCACCGACGGCGATCCGGTCGCCGCGCGCCGTCAGCGATACGGCTGCGGGAAAGCGCTCGCTGCCGAGCGGCTGGTAGGTCGCTCGGCCGTTGGCGATGGTCGCGGTGCACAGCTGGCCGCCGGTGACCACCAGCAGCCGGCCCTTCCCATCGCAGGCCATGGCGGCGATAGCTTGGCCGGCGAGCACGTCCTGGCCCTCGCTCGCGCCGGGTTTCCACACTTCGATCAGATGCGAGCCGTCCTCGTCGTCCTCGGGCAGGTGATCGGTGGGATTCAGCGGCAGCACCTCGGAGCAGAACGAGCGCAGCGGCTGATCACCACCTGGAGGTCCAGTGAACTTGGCGCTCGGCCAGCCGGCGATGGCGCGGAGCCTGATGATCCGCGCGGTCACTGGGGCTCTGGAGAAGACGTAGCGGTCATTGCTGCCGACCATCGAACTGGTGTAGCCGAGCTTGCGGTTCAGCCGGCCGCTGAGCCGGGCGACCTCGATCCAGGAGTCGTCGCTGGCCTGGGCCGGATCGCTGCCGGCAACGCCGGCGAAGCGCTCGACGACGACCTCCTGGTTGCAGCTGTTCAGGAAAGCCAGGCCGCGGAAGGTGATCTCTTTGCCGTAATCGAGGATCACGCTGGCCGGGTAGGTTTCGGAAATCGGGTAGTTCGCCTCGAAATCCCAGGTGACCGCCGGCCCGTCAGCGGGCAGGTGCGGCTTTGCCGTGAGCACCGCATCGGAAGGCAGCGATATTTTTGGCATGGTCGGGTCGACGGCGATGCGCCGGGCGAGGATCCGGCACAGGCTGACCTTCGGCTTCCAGCTCTGCGACAGGCTGCCCTTCCCTTTGCCGCCTGGTTTGTCCGCCGGGAACATCCGGACCAGCAACGATCTGGTCGTGACCGGCTCCTTGGCGGCGGCGATCACGGTCAGATCGCGATCGGCCGTCGCTGCGCCGAAGGGCTTCCAATCGTCCGGGGTCATCTCCTCCAGGTCGGGATCCGGCTGGTGCTTGGTAAAATCGAAGGCCACGTTGGCCGGCATCGCCTGGATATCGAACCGGGCGACGCCATCGCGGCGTTCCAGCACCACGCTGCCTACCGCCACCGGCTCTTTGAAGGACACCACAAACCAGGCGCAGTGGTTGTTGACGTTCGGAGCAAAGCTGGTTTCAGGATGGACCCATTCCTTGAAGGCATTGGCGAAGCGGGCGTGGCCGCCGATCGAGAACTCGGTGGGCGCCGCACTGTTCTTGATCTCGGGCAGCGAGGCGACCTGGTCAATCGCGCCGCCGACGCAGCGGAACGGCGACAACGCCTTGCTCGCATCGACGACATAGGCGTACAGCGTCCCGTCGTGGGCAGCCAAGGATTTGGGCGCGCCGCTGCTGGTCTTGCCGATCGGGGTGATCTTCGGATTCAGCGGATCGATGGACGAAAGCCCTTTGTTTTTGGTCGAAACATAGACCTTGGTGGCGTCGGCGGTCATCGCGTTGGGACCGATCCAGCCCTCGACATTGCCGCCCCACATCTTTTCGCCGTTGCCGTTGACCACGATCAGGTTGTTGCCGAATTCGGCCATGCCGGCGCCCAGGACCACCCGGTCGCCCACCGCGGCCGCGAAACCGGGCGTGGAATGGTCGCCGAGCCATCCGCCGACCCGCGTATCGTTGCCAGTCTTGCCATTGCTCCACGGCCACGGCGTGCCTCCGGCGCCGGCGACGCTCATCTCGTAGGTCGCGGTCAGGCCCGGCGACGTGTATAGACGTGCCTGCAAGGTCGTGCCCGCGGGCAGCAGATGGCCCCACATGTCCATCCCGTCCCAGCGGAACAGGTGTTTGCCCTTGGGTAATTGCAGCAACTGGGCGAGGATCCTGACTTGCAGCCCGCTCTTGTCGAACAGCGCCAGGGTCGCTTCGCCGGGTGCGGTCATTTCAAAGGTGATCGGGATGGCGCCCTTGATCCCGGCCAGGGTCACGGCGCCGTCCACCGCGACTCCCAGCACTTTCTCGCCCTCGTTCTTGCCTTCGCCGAGATACGATACCCCGGACTCGTTGGCTTCGCACCAGGCCGCGATCGGCAGGGCGGCAAGGGCGGCGATGCTCAAGATGGACGGGGCACGGGTCATGGGTCCTCAAGTCTACCGCAGCGGGAAGGGATCGTTGAGGGTCCCGGAGCGATTGGTCCGGGGAAGGCGCTGGTCATCGCCCGGACAGTGGCCGGGTCATGCAGCGCAACGACGCGTTGTGAATTCAGTTCAGCAGCGGAGCGAGCAGCCGGGCATGCACCGCCGGCGCGAGGGCCATCGCGGCGATCGCACCCAGGGCGAGATACGGTCCGAACGGGATCTGCACCGTCCGGCGCAGGGCGAGCAGGACGATGCCGATCACCGAGCCCAGGACCGAGGCGAAGGCCAAGGCGTACAGGACGCCGAACGGACCGAGGAACGCACCGAGCGGCGCGAGCAGTTTCACATCGCCGAAACCCATGGCATTGCGGCGGAAGGCGACGGTGCCGATCAGGCCCACCAGGTAGAGCGACCACCAGCCGGCGAGCATGCCGAACACTGCCAGGGCGAGCTGCATGGCCAGAATGACTCCGGCTACTCCAGGCAGCGACCAGGCGACGATCAGGGTCAGCACCGTCCACAGGGCGATCACCGTCTGGAACCAGCGCACGCCGACGACCACGCCGCGGGTGTCGTCCGGAGTCCATGGTTCATTGGGGGCCATGTACCGCTCATAGACCAGGCGCAAGCAAGCCTCGCTCAACCACAGCAGCAGAGCTGCGCCACCGACGATCCCGACCAGCCAGAGCGAAAACACGCCTGGCGTGGGCGTGGCGTGGCCGATTTCGTTGATCCGCACCAGCCAGTCGATGGGGAAGGTTCCGATGGCGCAATTATAGGTGCAGACCGCCAAAACCGGCGCGATCAGCTGCATCCCCTTCGATAATTCATCGGGGATGATGGTGTGCTCAAGATCGATGATCGACGCCACCAGCAGATACCAGACCAGGGTCAGCAGCGCGGATGCGCTCAGCGCTGGGACCAGCCAGCCCGGCCAACCGGATTTCATCAGCCACGGGGCGCCCTGCCATGGCCCATGTCCGAGAACCCCGGGGACGGCGACGGGATCGAGGCAGAGCAGGACGACTCCGGCGGTGAGCGCCCCGACGGCAAGTTCCATCAGCAGATACCTGGGATGGATCGCGGTGTCGCAATGGCGGCAATGCCCGCGCAGGGCGAGCCAGCCGATCACCGGCAGGTTCTCCCACCACGACAGCCCGGTGCCGCACACCGGACAGCGGCTGGGCGGCGTGACCACCGATTGGTTCCGCGGCATCCGCCAGGTTACGACATTGAGGAAACTGCCGATCAAGGTGCCGAACACTCCGGCGATGGCCACGGCGATCGCGAGGTCGGACATCGCCGGCAAGGCTAGCCGTGAGGATCCTGGGGCCAGGGGCCACGGCAGGTTCTCGCCCTGACTGACGGTGCCGGTGCGACTGGCCGCTTGGAGCCAGTTCCGGGTCGGGGACGCTGCCGCCATGACCGAGCCATTGGCGTTGGACGGTCCCATGGATGAGGCCGAACGCGAACGCCTGCGACGTTGCTGGTCCGGCACCTCTTGGCGCCACCATGATGGCCATGATGTGGAGCATCGGCCGTTGACCCGCGGTTCGCTGGTCGTCGGCGCATGGAATCCATGGAGCCTGCGCCTGGGCGAGGCCATCAACCGCGCTCGCGACGCCGTGTTGCAGGGCGAGCTGCACGCCCGCGGCCTGGCGAGCAGGCGATTGATCGGCGGTAGCGGCGGCTGGTGGGAGGAGTTCTGGTGCGTCGATCCCGCAACGACGGCCGATGGGGAACGGCTGTTGGATCTGCTGCTGATCCGCTACCAGCAATGGGCAGGGCTGATCCAGCGCGACCAGCTGCTGCTGCGCTGGCGGGATGGCCGAGAGGAACCGCTGTCGTGATCGCTTGGTTGTTCTGGCGACTCCTGGCGGTGCCCCATCGGCATTATTTGGCTGGCGGCGGAAGCGGGCCGACTTGCGCCTGAATCGTGCGATGATCGCTGCCGCTGATGGCTCGCGCGCTCACCGGGCCGCAGGCGAGACCGCGGACCAGCAGGTGATCAATTCCGATGCCGAACGGCCCGAGCTGGTCGGGCCAGGTGCCTGGTTGCGGGCCGGGCGGTTCCATCAATCGCGCCCCAGAAAGGAAGCGATCCCAGGTGGCGACGGCGTGGGTGCAATTGGCGTCGCCGAGCAGGATCACCGGATCGGTACAAGCGGCGGTCCACTGGGCGATGACCAGGAGAATCTCATCGCGATGGACGGCATTATTCGCGGTCGTTGGGGATTTGGAGTGGATCGCGACCACGGTCGTCCGGCCCCAGGGCGGCTCCCACGTGGCGGCGACGGCCGCTCCCCACTGGCTGTTCCCTGGCGACCACAGGAACCGCAATGGCCAACGGCTGGCCAGGATGTTCATGCCGTGTCGGCGGCCGGTGGAGGTGACCACATGCTGATATCGGACTGACAGTTCATCCAGATCTCTGGGCAAGGCCTCTTCCACGGCCAGCAAATCAGGTTCATCCGCAAGCAGTTCGTCCCAGGCCTGGGACCGGCGTGGGTTCTTGGTATACAAGTTGGCGCTGACCACCGTGGAGACTGGTCCGGCCGGAACCGGCGCGCGATCCCGCCAGGCCGACTGGACCCATGGAGCAAGAGCGGCTGCGGCCAGGACCAGCAGGACCAGCGCCGGCCAGCCGCGCCGGAACCACAGCGCCCACAGCGCCAGCAGGACGGCACCGGCATGCAAGGTCCAGTGCGAGGCCAGCTCGCCTGGAAACCACCAGCTGGCGGTGTAGCCGAGCAGCGCGAGCGCTCCGGCCGGCACTGCCAATGCCGTCAGCCAGGTGGAGGGCTGCGTGAGCCACATCGCCGCATGCCCCGCCATCGCCGCAGAACGACCGAATGAAAACATCGGCACTGGCTATTCTTGAAGCAGCATCTTGTTGAGGGTCTCAAAGCGGCTCCGGAATCGCACCAGGAAACCATCCAGATGGCCATGTTGAACGTGTCTCTCCACGATTCTTTGCCAATGATTGAGCATGGCCATGGCCACGATCCGCGCATGTCGAACGGGATCGATATGGATGCCACGTTCCAAGGCATAGGCAGACATGACGGATTCCCATGATGGCCGATTCGGAAACATCGGGTAGATATCCGGAATCGTGTCCAGGATGGCTCCGAGAAAGACGGTTTCCGATCCCAGGTAGCATTGCTCGAAGTCGACCACGCCGACCAGATCGGCATCGCGGATCAGCATATTCTCAAAGTTATTATCGTATTTATAGAGCAAGACATCCTCCTTCAGCACGTCGGGAAGATGCCGTTGCATGGTGTCCAGCGTATTGGAAAAATCGCGAAGCCCTTCGGTCTGGCAGAGCTCCTGCGCTTGGGACACCAGATCGGCAAGGCGCTTGGCGATGGATTCCTGTTGGAATACGGCGGTGAGGCGCACGCGTTCCTCTGGCGAAAACGTGACGGCCGAAAAGCGTGCGTATGTCCTGCCGATTTGGCTTCCAATGCGATCAAGGAATGTCCTGATTCCTGGGCCGTTTTCCCGGGCCGTTATTTCACTGGCAAAGGAACTGCCTGCGATGCGTTCCATGATCAGGCAATCATCATGCTCGGCGTAGAGCGCAGGAACACCGTTGATGCCTGAAAAATGTCTGAGCGAGAACGCTTCGGTGGATTTCCGCCCTAAGGAATTCGGCTTGTTGATTCCGTCATTGAAATACTTCAGAACAGCGGGCTGTTCCTGGTAGAAACCGCAGAGCACCCGGTTGTTCTTTCCCTGGATCAGCGACTGATCCGCCGCCAAGCAAAAGTCCCGGTCGTTCGCAGCTATTTCACGGGCTCGATCCATGGCCGCCTGATAGCCACGCAACGAACTCATGCCGAGCGTTTCAGCCGCGATCCAGATCGCGGGTCAGGCGGATCAGTGTGCGGGTCGCGAAGCCGGTCATGCCCTTGGCAAAATAGCGCCAGCCGCCGGTCTGGATCGCCGGTCCGGCGATGTCGAGGTGGGCCCAGGCCACGGTCTCGGGGACGAATTCGCTGAGGAAGATCCCGGCGGTGATCGCTCCGCCGTACCGGCCGCCGATGTTGTTCAGGTCGGCATGGGGATGATCGAGCAATTTGCGGTACTCGCCGTACAGCGGCAGCTGCCAGAACTCCTCGCCTGTGGCCTGGCCGGCGGCGCGGACCGCGTCGATCCAGGCCTGGTCCTTGGGCCGACCCATCAGCCCGGCCACCTGCTCGCCCAGGGCGACCATGCAGGCGCCGGTGAGGGTGGCGACGTCGACCACGTGGGTGGCTCCGGATTCCACGGCATAGGTCAGCACATCTGCCAACACGAGGCGGCCTTCGGCGTCAGTGTTGTCGACGTGGATGCTCTTGCCGTTGCGGGCGCGATAGATGTCGCCGGGGCGCTGGGCCTTGGCGTCGAGGAGATTCTCCGCCAGGCACAGATAGGCCGTGACCGGGAATGCCGGCTTGGTCTTGACGATGGCGGTCATCGCTGCGAGCACCGCCCCGGCCCCTGACATGTCGGCTTTCATCTCCCACATCTTGTCTGGCGGTTTGATCGAGATGCCGCCCGCGTCGAAGGTGATGCCTTTGCCCACCAGCGCCAGATGCACTGAGGATTTCCTGGCTTTTGACTGGGCAGACTTCCCAGGCCAGCGGATTTCCACCAGCTGTGGCTCGGCGCTGCCCGCGGCGCCGACCTGGGCCAATCCGGGGAAGTTCGCCTCGCGCAGCGCGTCGCAGCCGGCGATGATCTTCACCGTCGCCCCGGAGCCGCGCAGCTCGCGCTTGGCCCGTTCGGCGAAGGTCGCCGGGTCGAGGATGTTCGGTGGCAGGTCGGCCAATTCCCGGGCCAGATTCTGTGCCCGGGCTGTCTCGATGGCCGCTTCGACTGCGTCCTGGTGGCCGGGCAGGTGGACGGTCACCGCAGGACGTTCGGCTTCTTTACCGCTGCGCAGCTGAGTGAAGCGGTAGTCGCCGAGCAGCAGTCCTTCGGCCAGCCAGCCGGCCTCGCTGGAGGTCAGGTCGCCCAGCACCGCCGCGGTCGTGGCCTTGACCGAGCGCACCGCATCAGCTGTCTGCCCGCCTACGATGCGCCACGCTTCGCCGCCGATCAGCCAGGGTTTTTCCTCGTGTTTCAATATAAACCAGCGCCGACCGTCGACCAAGACCGCGTCCTTGGCCGGGCCATCGCCATCGGCCACCCGCTTCGCGGCGGTGGCCACCGCCGCCGGGAGATCGGGCGGCAGCCGCCCGGCGATCACGATGGTCAACTCCGGGGCGGCGAGGGCTTTGGACGAGACGTGCAGCATGGGGCGGCATGATGGAGACCGGCCCTGTCCCGCCAAGACGCCGTTCGCCAGAAGGAAACCTGGGAGCGGCGAGCCCTAGCTCGCCGCTAAAGACACCTGGGAGAGACGAGCCCTAGCTCGCCTCTAGAAAACCCCCGGTTCAGCCGCCGGGCCGGCGCCAGGCCGGCTGCTGGGCCACCGGCTGGGCCGGCATCGCCGGTTCTTGCGATGCGGCCTTGGCGGCTTTTTCCGCTGCTGCTTTCGCTGCCGCTTCGGCGGCCGCCTTTTCGGCGGCGTTCTTCTCCATCATCTGGGCATGCAGAGCCTCGACATCGATGCCGAACGCTTTGAGTTTCTTGGCCATGTCCTCCTTGTCCAAGGACCGGTCGTAGGCGTCGAGCGCTTCGACGGTGCCGGCCTTGACCAGCTTTTCGAGGGCGTCGTTGAGCAGTTGCATGCCCCACTTCGCGCCGGTCTGCATCGCCGATGGAATCTGGAAGGTTTTGCCTTCGCGGATCAGCGAGGCGACACCGCTGGTGACATACAGGATCTCGAGGGCAGCGACCCGTCCGCCACCCTTTTTCTTGAGCAGGTTCTGGGCGACCACGCCGCGCAGCGACCCCGAGAGCATCAGGCGGATCTGTTCCTGTTCGTCGGCGGGGAACTGGTTGATGATACGATCGACGGTGCTGGCGGCCGTCGAGGTGTGCAGCGTGCCGAACACCAAGTGTCCGGTTTCAGCGGTCTCGATCGCCAGTCGGGTAGTCTCCAAATCACGCATTTCACCGACCAGCACGATGTCCGGATCTTCGCGCAGGGCGGCGCGCAGGGCCCGCGAGAACGACTTGGTGTGGGCGTGGATTTCCCGCTGGTTGATCAGGCATTTCTTCGCAGGATGGACGAATTCGATGGGGTCCTCCATGGTGATGATGTGCTCTTTGCGGTTGGCATTGATGAAGTCGATCATCGCCGCCAGGGTCGTCGACTTGCCCGAACCGGTGGGACCGGTGACCAGGATCAGCCCCTTCTTGAACTCGGTCAGCTTGATCACCGCCGAGGGCAGGCCGAGCTGCTCGGCCGACAGGATCTTGTCGGGAATCCGGCGGAAGACCGCGCCCACGCCGTAGCGGTCGCGGAAATAATTGGAGCGGAACCGACCGACGCCTTCGAGGGCATAGGCGAAGTCCGCATCGTTGGTCTCCTCGAATTCCTTCTTGGAACGCTCGGGGACGATCTCCATCAGCACCTGGGTCAGCTGCTCGGCCGACAGCTTGGGCGCGCCGGCCAGCGGGATCATGTCACCTGCCTCGCGGATCATCGGCTGGTGATCGCTGGTCAGGTGAAGGTCGGAGGCCTTCTTCTCGGTCATCATCCGGAAGAGGTTGTCGATCCAGGCCATCGGAGGCTCCTCGCTGCGGGTGCAGGGGAAGCTTCCACCAGCTTGGCTCGGCTGTCCAGATGGGCGGCTGGGGCACCGGTCGTGGAGGCCTCTCCGGGGCGCCCTTCCGACGCCAAGCCCAGCCGGACGAGCTGGTACTCGGGCGCTTCTCGCGCGAGACCCCCAACGGCTGGGCGATGCTGCTAGAACGCTGCAAACCGCGGCGTTCTGCCGGGCTCATCCAGGCGGGCTCGCCAGCTGGATCGCGTCGTTCTTGTGGAAGCGGTCGTGGCCACGGACCAGGGAAGTACGGATCCGCCCAGCATCGCTCCATCGGTCGATCAGGAAGGTCACCTCCGGCGAGGTGTAGCGGAAGGACACGGCGAACCGTGCCTGGTCGGAATCGTTGGGGTCGCTGCCGTGGAGGGTCGCCTCGTTGAACAGCACGCCTTCGCCCGCGGCCATGTCGAGCGCAACGGCCTGCGTGGGGTCGACCCGGGCCGGATCGGCGGCGGCAGGAAACCAGGAGCGCGGATCGCTGACCGGCACCTGAGGCAGGTCCGGATGACGGTGGCTGCCGGGGATGACTTGCAGGCAGCCATTGGCCCGGTTGGTGGGGGCCAGGGCCAACCACACCGTCACCGTCTTCTTCGGTTCGATCGCCCAATAACTGGCATCCTGATGCCAGGGGATGCGCTTTCCGGTGCGCGGCGGTTTGTACCAGCAGTGCATCGCCCACAGGACCAGATCGGGGCCGAGGACCTGCTCGACGGCGTCGAGCAACCGGCGATCGGTGGCGAGATCCCAGGCCCAGCGGTGGTGGTGGTGCCAGGCTGACAGATAGGCGGAACTCTCGCCTGGCTGATCAGGATCGGTGCCGAGCACGGCGCAAGCAGCGCGGCGGCAGGACTCGACCTGTTCCTTGCTGATCAGGGCCAGCGGACCGGCGAATCCGTCGCTGGCGAAGCGGTCGGCGAGGCTGGTCGATCGGGCAGATGCTGGTGACATGGTGCTTATATAGCACCATTGGTGCGACGGGCAAGCCGGCGACCGGGATGACCAGCCAGGACGCCAGGCCCACGGGTTCCGGCCTCCAGCCCATGGCGACGCGTCGCGGATTCATCCGCGGCAAACCAACCGCATTGCCGGGTCTCAGCCCCTTGCGCAGGAAGGCCGGGCGGAATCGTGCTGCCATGCCTGCTGCCCGCACCCGTTCCGCTCCGCCTGCCGCCACGGGCAGCTCCAAGAAACCCACGGCTACGGCGGCAAAATCCACGCCGGTTGCGCGCAAAGCCGCCTCGGCGAAACGAGTCAAGCGGGCCCCAGAAGCCCCCGCCCAGCCGCTGGTCGGCGTGGTCTGGCAGGGCGGCCTCGGCGATGGCCGGATCGTGCTGCTCGACCAGACCAAGTTGCCAGGTGAGCTCGCCTATCGCACCGTCACTGATCTGGATGGTCTGCGCCAGGCGATCCTCGACCTGGTGGTGCGCGGCGCCCCGGCCATCGGCATCGCCGGCGCCTATGGATTGGTGCTGCATTGCACTCCGGCCGCGCTGAAAAAGCCCGGCCGCACCGCCCACGTCATCCGCGCTGCGTTTGCCAAGGCCTTCGATCGTTTGGTGAGCAGCCGGCCGACCGCGGTGAATTTGCGCTGGGCGTTGGAGCGCTGCCGCGAGGTCTTCGATCGTCATGAAGACCACCTGACCGCTATCGAGATGTGCGC
Source organism: Planctomycetota bacterium (assembly GCA_014193115.1). Lineage (GTDB taxonomy): Bacteria > Planctomycetota > UBA11346 > UBA11346 > UBA11346 > BJHQ01. The sequence goes on from BJHQ01000001.1 coordinate 516,997, forward strand.
CCGGCTGCTGCTGGAGGCCAAGCGCATCCACCGCGAAGACGAGCAGCTGTGCGCCAAAATCGCTGAGCATGGCGCCGGGCTGCTGCCCGCCGGCGGCATTTACACCCACTGCAACACCGGCGCCCTGGCCACTGGCGGCGTGGGCACGGCCCTTGGCGCCATTGTCACCGCGTATCACTTGGGCCGGAAGATCACCGTGTTTGCTGGCGAGACCCGGCCGCTGCTTCAAGGCGCCCGGCTGACCGCGCTCGAATTGCAGCGCGCAGGCGTGCCGGTGACCCTGTGCACCGACAGCATGGCGGCGAGCCTGATGGCCCGGGGCAAGATCCAGGCGGTCATTGTCGGCGCCGACCGGATCACCGCCAATGGAGACACCGCCAACAAGATCGGGACGTATTCCCTGGCGGTGCTGGCCAAGCACCACGGCATCCCGTTCTATGTCGCCGCGCCCTATTCGACCTTCGATCTCAGCCTGGCCACCGGCGCCGCGATCGAGATCGAGGAACGCAACGGCGATGAAGTGCGCCGGCCGCAGGGCACCTTGTTCGCCCCCGCAGACATCGCTGTCGCCAATCCCGCCTTCGATGTGACTCCGGCCGAGCTGATCACCGCGATCATCACCGAACGCGGCGTGATCCAGGCGCCGTCAGCAGCGAACGTAGCCAAGCTGATGACGGGTTCCGCCACCAAGGCGTGAAGCTGCGCCGTGGAAGAGCTTCCCGGCATCCTCCGCCTTGCCCCGCGGGTCGGCGTGCCGGCGGCGGCGATCACCTGGGATCAGGCGCGCAGCGGCGGCCCTGGTGGCCAGTCCGTCAACACCACCAATTCCAAAGCGGTGCTGCGCCTGCCGCTGGCCGCGATCGTCGGCCTGTCAGAGCGCAGCCGCGAGCGCCTGGCCGTTTTGGCCGGCGATCGACTCACCAGCGATGGCGATCTGGTCCTGCACGGCGACGAGACCCGGAGCCTGCGCCAGAACCGCGACCTGGTCTGGGAACGGCTGTGCGAGCTGGTGCGCGAGGCCCTGGTAGTGCCCAAGATCCGCCGGGCGACCCGGCCATCGCGCGGCGCCGTCCAGCGCCGATTGGACAGCAAAGCCCACAACGCCACCCGCAAGCGCGACCGGCGTGCTGGTGATTGACGGCCTGTCTGCGGCGAAGGCCAAGGTCGGTCTGCTTGACCGCTGGTTATACTGGTTATACTGCGGTCATGAAGACTGCGATCTCCATTCCTGACGACGTCTTCGTCCAGGCCGAGCGGCTGTCTCGACGCAAGCGTCTGTCGCGTAGCGAACTCTACACCACCGCGATCCGCAGGTACGTCGAGCACGAGAGCGGCCAGGGCATCACCGAGCGACTCAATCAAGTCTATGGAATAACCCAAGAATATGATCGGGCATTGGAGAGTGCCGGGCTGGCCGACCTGCCGCGGGACGAATGGTGATTCGGCGGGGCGAGGTCCATTGGGCGAATCTTCCCGATCCTGAGCAGCACGAACCCGGCCACCGCCGGCCGGTGGTCGTCGTCCAGTCGGATTTCTTCAACGCTAGCGGTATTCCGACCGTTCTTGTGGTACCGTTGACCACAAGCCGCCACTTGGCCAAGGCACCTGGCAACATCAAGTTGGAGGCTGCGGAAACCGGCTTGGCGAAGGATTCGATCGCGGTCATCTCCCAGATCACCGCCATCAGCCGATCGCGTCTCGACGGCTGCATCTGCGAACTGGCCCCTGAAATCCTTTTTATGATCGATAACAGCATCCGCCTGGTCTTAGACGTATGACCGCGCACGCCTGGACCGTCCCTGCTGCCGACGCCGGCCAACGTCTCGACACCTGGCTGGCGGCCCGGGTGGTGATCTCGCGCAGCCAGGTGGCGGCGCTGATCGCCCAGGGAAACTGCTCGTTGACCAATGCCTCCGGTCAGGTCCTGGCGGTGCGTGCCGGACTGCTGGTGCGCGGCGGCGAGCAAATCTCGTTGGAGGTTCCTGCGGCGGAAGCTCCTGACCTGGTGGGGGAGGATCTTCCGCTGACCGTCCTGCATGAGGACGCTGATCTGCTGGCGATCGCCAAGCCCGCCGGCCAGGTGGTGCATCCTTCCCCGGGGCATCCCCGCGGGACCTTGCTCAACGCCGTGGTCGGGCGGTATGGCCCGGCCCTGTTCAGCGCACTCGCCAGCGACGAGACCAGCGGCTTCAACGAAGAAACAGCGGACGAGGACGACGCCTGGGAGCGCAGGCTTCAGCCTGCCGATGGCGGCGACTCGGGCAGGCTGAAGCCTGCGCCCCCAGGTGACTCGGGCAGGCTGAAGCCTGCGCTCCCAGGCGGCCCTCCTGGTGATTCCGCCCGGCTCGGGCTGGTCCATCGCCTGGATGCCGAGACCAGCGGCGTCATCGTCTTCGCCCGGACCGCATCTTCGCTTGCTTTTTTACAGGCCGCCTTTCGCGAGCGGCGGGTGCGCAAGCGCTACCTGGCGCTGCTCGCCGGTACCCCGCGGGCCGATGTGCTGCGCTGCGAGGCGTGGCTCGGCCGCCATCCCAAGGACTTCCGCAAACGCGCCGTGGTCCACCCCGACGCCGATGACGCCCGGGAGGCCCAGACCACGTTCCTGATCCGCCATCGAGCCCATGGCTATGTGGTCAGCGAGGTCCGCCCGCGCACCGGCCGGACCCATCAGATCCGGGTGCATGCGGCCCATCTCGGCCATCCGGTGCTGGCCGATCCGGTCTATGGCCGGGCCCGCACCTGGCCGATCACGCCCAAGAGCGAACCGGTCCTGCGCCGGCACGCCCTGCACGCCTGGTCCCTGGAAGTGCCCCATCCGGCAGGCGGCGAATTGACCATCCAGGCGCCGATCCCTGACGATCTGGCGGCGTGGCTGCCTGCGGGGCTGGTGCCGGTCGCATGGTGAACGTTCCTGGGAGCGCCGAGCGCCAGCTCGGCCCGAACCGGTTTGGACGTGAGCAGCCCCAGATGGCGATCAGCCCCTAGCCCCTGGCTCCTCGGCAGCACCATCCCGCCCATGACCGCAGCCGATGCCGTGTTCGCCGCCCTTGGACGCCAGCTCCGGCTCGATCCGGCGGTGCTTCGCCAGCGCCAAGACGAATCGTTGGAGCGGCTCGGTCTCGACAGCCAGGGCCTGATGCGGGTGCTGCTCGACACCGAGCGCGCGCTCGGACTGGCCAAGAGCCTCGAACTGCCCGACGATGCCCTCGACAGCCCGCGTACCCTCGCCGCTGGAGTCTCTGCTTTGACCGGTCGGTGAGCGTGCACCATGCAGCCGGGCAATCGTCGCAGCGAAAAGGCTCATTGGGCAGAGGGTGGAACGCTGGATGGAGCGCAGTGACCTTGCCATCCCACGAGGGGTCTCGCGACTGAACGGGCATGGCTGATCCTCTGGTCGTGGTCGGCGGCGGCGTCGCGGGTTGCGCGGCCGCAGTGGCCGCGGCGGAAATCCTTGGTCCGCAATCGGTGGTTCTGCTCTGCGCAGACCACCACTTGGGCGGCGTCGCGGTCCAGGGCGAGCATCGCACGCTGTGCGGGCTGGCGCCGATCGACGCGCCGGTGGCGGAGCTGCTCGAACCGGATCTCACCGAGTCTTGGATTTCCCCGCTGACCACTGGAGCTCCCTTCCGATCCGGGCGGGTGTGGTTGTGGCCGACCGCTGCCGATGCGGTGCAGCGCGGGCTGGCCTTGCGACTGGCGCAAGCCGGTGTCGTCGTTCGCCGCGGAACCGCGGTCGTTGACGTGGCATGGGACCAGGGACGGATCGCCGCGGTGCGCACCGGTTCCGGTGAAATGCCATGCCAGGCCGTGATCGATGCCAGTGGCTGCGCCGCCATCGCTCAGGCGGCTGGACTCGCCACGGCGCCGGGAGCGCAGTGGGGCGCGTATCGCAGCATGCTCCGCCTGGATCTCGGTCACGGGCTCGGCGCCCGGGCGACGGCGCTGCGCCGGGTGTTGACGGCAATAGCTCCACAAGCCGCGGGAAACGCCGCGGAATCAGCGACGATTCCGGCGGTGGCGTTGACTCCGATCGGCGAGGATCTCTGGCAGATGTCGATCGATGTGGCTCCAGGCACTCCGGTCGCGGTCGCGGCCGAGCTTGCTGAGCGGGCAGCAGCGGCCTTGGGCGGAGAGCTGTACGCATGCGCCCGAGCGGTGGCCGAACGCGATTCCGGCCGGCCGATCGCACGTCTGACCGTGGCCGAGCTGTTCTCCACCCGCGAGCGTGGCCTGGCGTGGGCGGCCTGGCCCAGGGAACAACACGGACCGGACGGAATCCAGTGGGAATGGCCAGCAGCGGACCGGCATGGGGTTCCCGAGATCGCCACCCGTCCGCTCGGCGGTCCAAGCAATGTATGGTGCGTCGGCCGGGCGATGGCGGTGGATGCGGCGGCGGCGGCAGCGCTTCGGGTCACCGGAACAGCCCTGGCCTTGGGCACGGCGGTGGGACGGCGGGCTGCCACAGGTTCAGCATGAAGCACGCGGATTGGGGAACCGCCACAACGCCCACCTGCCTTGCGTCATGACGGCTCTCCACGGTTCTCTGGAACCGGCCCTCATGCAGGGGAAGCCGCAGTCCGGGACCGTGCCCAGCAGTGAAGTTGGTCGGCAGCCGCATGCAGGCCGCACTGGCACTTGGCAGGCCCTGCGCAGCATCCCTGCATGCGTCTGCTTGCCCTCCTGCTCGTCGCCTCTGCCCTGACCGCCGGTGAACCCGGGGAAGGGCCGGTCCTGCGCGGCATGGACCTGCTCGGTCCGGCCAAGCAGGTGGCCAAGGCGTTGTCGACGCCAACGCCGTCGCCGTGGAGCGACGACCTGGCCGGATTGACCTCCAGTGATCCCCAGACCCAGGCATGGGCGATCCGCGGGCTGATCGCCCATGGCGCCAAGGTCCTGCCTGATCTGGTGGTGCTGGCCAAGGACCGCGATCCGGGGGTGCGGGGCCGGATCTGCACCGTGCTCGCCGGCATCGGTGGCAGCAGCTCGACCGAGCTCGCCTTGGCCTTGAGCGACGATCCGGACCGCCGGGTCCGCGAGTTGGCGATCCTCGCCCTGATCCGCTGCCAGGGACCGGCGATCTGGCCGCGGCTGAAAATCCTGCTTGATGATCCCGAGCCGACCCTGCGCTCGGCAGCTGCCGAGGCGACCATCGCCCATCCCGAGGTCGACGCCATTGCCGCGTTGGCCCGCCATGGAGAAGACGTCGATGATCTCGCCCGCCGGGCCAAGGGCGTCGCTCTGCGCCGGATCGTCAACCGTCCCGCGGCGGTCCCCGAATTGATCCGGCTGCTCGCCCCAGGAATCAGCCGGGGCGAGTCCCGCACCGCCTTGCTTGAGGCCGCCGCCGCGGTCGCCGATCCCCGGCTCTGCCCCGCGCTGACCACGGTGGCCGGTGGCGATGAACCGCTGCCGGCGCTGCTCGCGGTGCGCGCCCTCGCCGCCAGCGGCGATGCCCGCTGCTTGGAACGCTTGGCTGCGCTGGCCGCAGCCGACCGCACCGAGCTCGCCACTGCTGCGGCCGAGACCATGCGTCGCCTGACTGGCCACCTCGCCAATGCCGGACCGGCCTGGTCGATCTGGTGGCGCGATCATGCGGCGATGGCGGCCCGACTGGCGGAACGCGATGCTCTGGTCGCGACCTGGCACGATCCTCAATCGACCATCGAACCCGCCGACCTCGCCAAGTTCACCCCGAATGAGCTGATGCCCCTGATCGATGCGCTGGTCGGCGAAGGTCAGCCCAGCGTCGCCCAGGCACCATGGTGGCCGGCCAGGGCCTGGACCGTGGTGCGCCGCGACGATCCCAAACGCTGGATCGATCCGCTTGCCGCCCGCCTGCGGGTCACGTCAGACGCCGAATACCGCACCCGCCTGGTGATCCTGCTCGATGCCCTGGCCGGACCCCGCGATGAGCCGCTGTTCAAGACCCTGGGCAAGGAACTGACCGACCTCGAAGAGCAGGAACGCAAGCGCTCGGAAGAGCACGGCCTGCCTCCCCCAGATCGCGGCGGAGAACGCCTGGCATTGGCCGCGGCGCTCGCCCGCCGGGCAAAATAGCGGACCTGCTGGACCCTGCCGAGGCTCCAGCCCGCGATGGGCGGCGACCATCGGCCAACCGATCCGCCCACACCTTGCGACCGCATCGCGGTCGCAAGTGCCCCGGCCGCTGGTTGGGCGGCCGAGACGGCCGCGCTCCCGGCGGGTCGATGGTGGTGCGGGCCGTATGGGCGAAGCCGGCGACGCTCTTGCATAAATGGGGTCCCCGGAGCGAAGCGATCGGGGAATTGCCTCCGATGAGCGGTGGGCGGATAGAATGGGCGAAGCCCATCCGCCCACGTTTTCGCCAGCGGCGAAAACGCGCCCCGACAAAGCCGGGGGTAGGCCCGCATGGGCCGTAGGGGCGGGGCCTGGGACGCCCCTGCATAAATGGGGTCCCCGGAGCGAAGCGACCGGGGAACGGCCGCCGAAGGGGCATTGGGCGGATAGAATGGGCGAAGCCCATCCGCCCACGTTTTCGCCAGCGGCGAAAACGCGCCCCGACAAAGCCGGGGGTAGGCCCGCATGGGCCGTAGGGGCAAGGCCCCTGCCTCTAAAGCAAATGTTCGTTTGAATTCCCTTGTGCTGCCGGGCCGATGCCGTTACCCACGGTGCATGATTCGGATACTGCCGTCTTCCGTCCTGGCCTCGGCCCTGGCGCTCGTCGCTTGCGGCGGGTCGCCGCCGCCACCCATGGAGATGCCGCCGCCGGTCGGCGTGGCTCGGCCCATCTCCAAGGATCTTGCTGTGCTGCGTGAGGTCACCGGCCGGATCGAATCGCCCCAGGTGATCGCGCTGCGTCCCCAGGTCGGCGGCACCATCACCCAGGTGCTGGTCGCTGACGGCGCCGCGATCACCGCCGGACAGCTGCTGTTCACCCTCGATGCGGCGCCATGGCAGGCGATCGTCGTCCGGTCGGAGGCTGAAATCGCTCGGGCCGAGGCCCGCAGCAACCAGGCCAAGCTCCAATTCGAACGGGCGAAGAAGCTGGTCGCGGATCAGGTCGTCTCTCCGCAAGTCTACGAAGACGCCGAATCGGCGCTGCGCATCGCCGAGGCCGATGTCGCCGCCACCCGGGCGGCGCTGGTGAGTGCCCGCATCGACCTGGAGCACACCCGGATCGTCGCGCCCAGCGCCGGTCGCATCGGCCAGGTCCAGGCAGTGGCGGGGAATCTCGCCCAGGCCAATGGTCCGGCAGCCGGGACGCTGCTCGCTGTCCTCAATACCGTGGATCCGGTGGATGTCGCCTTCGACCTGGACGAGGCGGTGTGGGCCAAGCTCGGTGATCAGCTCCGGCAGGCGGCGGATGCCGCTGGTGCTGCCACCCACGCCCAGACGGCCGCTGCGCAGCGGGCTGCGGTGCGGGCGGTCCCTGTGCGTGTCGGGTTGTCGAGCGAGACCGGATTCCCGCACGTTGGATCGGTGCGCTTCGTCGACAACAAGATCGATCCCGCCACCGGCACGATCCGGATCCGGGCCAGCCTGCCCAATCCTGCAGGCAAACTGACGCCTGGGGCCTTCGCCAGGGTCCAGATCGAATTGGAGCCGCCCCGCCCGGTGCTGCTGGTCAACGAACGGGCGGTGCTCGCCCAGCTCGCCACCCGCTATGTCCTCACCGTCGACGATCAGGGCGCCACCGCTTTCCGCCCGGTCCAACTCGGCGCCAGCATCGACGGCCTGCGGGTGGTCGTTGGCGGGCTGGGACCGAATGATCGCATAGCCGTGAACAACCTGTCGAAAATCTTCTTCCCAGGGATGCCGGTGACCGCGGTGCCGGCGGACATGCAGACCTTGGCCAATTTCCCCCCGCCTGGCCCGGCGGCGCCTGGAGCCGGTTCCGCTGACTCACCGGCGGCCTCAGCGACCGCAGCGGGCTCAGCGGGCTCCGCGACCGCAGCGGCGGCTGAAAAGGCCACACCGTGAGCGACGGCCTGCCCGTGGCACCGGCCCCGCACCTCGACCGTCGGCGGACTTTCGCACACTATTTCATCGACCGGCCGATCATGGCCGGAGTCCTGTCGCTGCTGATCCTGTTGCTCGGCAGTCTCGCTCTGCTCCGCCTGCCGATCTCCGAATATCCGGAGGTCGTACCGCCATCGATCTCGATCACCGCAAGTTATCCCGGCGCCAGTCCCGAGACCATCGCCGAGACCGTCGCCGGGCCGCTTGAACAGCAGATGACCGGGCTCGACGGCATGCTCTACATGTCGTCCCAGAGCACTCCCGACGGCACCATGGGATTGGGCCTCACGTTCCGTCTCGGCACCGACCTCAACAAGATGCTGGTCGAGGTCCAGAACCGCATTCAGCAGGCCTCGCCCCGCCTGCCCGAGGATGTCCGCCGGCTCGGCGTCACTGCGGCGAAACGCTCGCCCAACCTGCTGCTCGTGGTGCATCTGAAGGCCGCTCCCGGCGATACCACGCAAGACAGCTTCACCTTGGCGAACTACGGCCGACTTGCCGTGCGCGACCAGCTGGTGCGGATTCCAGGGATCGCCGATGCCCGGGTCTTCGGAGCCGGGGAGTATGCGCTGCGGGTGTGGCTCGACCCCGACCGCATGGCCGCCCGGGGGCTGGCTCCGGCCGATGTGGTGGCAGCGATCCGGGAACAGAACACCCAGATCGCCGCCGGCACCATCGCCCAGCAGCCAGTGGACCGGCAGACCGGATTCGAATTCACCATCACCACCCAGGGCCGGTTGGTCACGGTGGAGGAGTTCGCCGCGATCATCGTCCGCCGCGGCAGCGAAGGCCAACTGCTTCGCCTCGGTGATCTCGCCCGGATCGAACTCGGCGCCAATTCCTATGGATTGCGCAGCTATTTGAACAACGGCCCGGCAGCCGGAATCGGTATTTTCCAAGCGCCGGGATCGAACGCCCTGGCGGTCGCCGACGAGGTCCGGGCGACCATGCAGCGCCTGGCTCGGTCGTTCCCGCCCGGCATCCAGTACGAGATCGTCTACGATCCCACCGAGTTCATCAGTGCCTCGATCCATGAGGTGGTCGTCACCCTGTTCGAGGCGCTGATCCTGGTGGTGCTGGTCGTGATCCTGTTCCTGCAAACCTGGCGGGCCTCGATGATCCCGCTGTTGGCGGTGCCGGTGTCGATCGTCGGAACGTTCGCGATCATGCTCGGACTCGGCTTCACCATCAATGCGTTATCGCTGTTCGGACTGGTCCTGGCCATCGGCATCGTGGTCGATGACGCCATCGTGGTGGTCGAGAACGTGGAGCGGAACATCGCCCTCGGCCTGACCCCGCGCGAAGCCACCCGCCAGGCGATGCGCGAGGTCTCCGGACCAATCATCGCCACCGCCCTCGTGCTGTGCGCCGTGTTCATTCCCACCGCGTTCATCAGCGGACTGACCGGTCAGTTCTTCCAGCAGTTCGCCCTGACCATCGCCATCAGCACCGTGATCTCGGCGTTCAATTCCCTGACCCTGTCGCCGGCCTTGGCGGCGCTGCTGCTCAAGCCGCATCGCCCAGGTACCCGGCCGATCCCGGTCATCAGCTGGTTCTTCGGCGTTTTCAACCGGACCTTTGCCTGGGGCGGAGATTTCTATGTCGGTCTCACCCATCGGGCGATCCGGCTGAGCGTCATCGCGCTGATCTTGTATGGCGGGCTGCTGGCGATGACTTGGACGCTGTTCGACCGCACGCCGTCGAGCTTCATCCCGGCCCAGGATAAAGGCTACCTGTTCGCCTTCGCGAAGCTGCCCGATGGGGCCTCCCTCGACCGTACTGAAGCGGTGATCCGGACCATGACCGACATCGCGTTGAAGGATCCGGCGGTGGATGCAGCCGTCCAGTTCCCCGGACTCTCGCCATCCTTTGCGCCGGCGTCGAATACCGGCCTGGTCTTCTTCCGCCTGAAACCTTACAAGGAACGTAAGGATTTCATGCACCAGGCGCAGATGACCGCCGGTCGGCTCAATGGCGAGTTCTTCGCCATCAATGACGCCTTCGTCCTGGCCCTGCCGCCGCCGCCGATCCTCGGCCTGGGCAATTCCACCAACCTGTCGCTGTACCTGGAGGACCGCGGCAATGTCGGGATCGAAGCGGTCTTTGCCGCGGCAAAGGAGACGCTGGGCGCGATGCAGGCCGATCCGGAGCACCGCTTCGGGTTCAGCTACACCTTGTCGACCTTCGGTGTGCCGCGTCTGGCGGTGGACATCGACCGTGAAAGGATCCTCAGCCAGGGTGTGCGGCTGGCTGATGTCTATGATGTGATGCAGGGGTATTTCGGCAGCATCTACGTCAATGACTTCAATCGATTTGGCCGCACGTATCAGGTCAGCGTCTCGGCCGACGCCCCGCACCGGCTCACCGCCGAGGCCCTCGGCCGGGTCCAGGTCAAGACCAGCGAGGGGGCCATGATCCCGCTGTCGAATCTGATCACGGTGCGCGAAATCGCCGGGCCTGACAAAGCGATCCATTACAACACCTATCCAGCAATCGACCTGAGCGTCGGCGTCAGCCCGTTCGCGACCTCGGATTCCGCCAAGAAGGCCATGGAGGAAATCCTCTCCCGGTTGCCGCCTGGCATCCACTACGAATGGACCGATCTGACCTACCAGCAGCAGATCGCCGGAGACACCACCAAATACGTCTTCGCGCTGTGCGTTTTGCTGGTACTCCTGGTGCTGGCGGCATTCTACGAATCGGTGGTGTTGCCCCTGGCGATCGTGCTGATCGTGCCGATGTGCCTGCTCTCAGCTCTGCTCGGGGTGCTGATCACCCATGGCGACCTCAACATCATGACCCAGATCGGCCTGATCGTGCTGATCGGATTAGCCTGCAAAAACGCCATCTTGATCGTCGAATTCGCCCGCGAGGCGGAAATGCTGCGTGGACTCGATCCGGTGGCGGCGGCGCTTGATGCCTGCCGGTTGCGCCTGCGCCCCATTCTGATGACCAGTTTGGCTTTCATCATGGGCGTCTGGCCGCTGGTCGCCGCCACCGGCGCCGGCGCCGAACTGCGCCACGCCACCGGCGTCGCGGTGTTCGCCGGGATGATCGGCGTCACCCTGTTCGGCCTGCTGTTGACCCCGGTGTTTTACGTGGTCCTGCGCAAGGTGTTCGGTGGCAAGTTGCACCACGCCGACGCCGAGGAGTGAACCTGGAAAAAGCAGGTGAACCGCCAAGGCGCCAAGACGCCAAGGAAAACTGAGGAGATGCTCCGCTGGCTGGAAAACCAACCAGGCGTGGATGGAACTTCCTCCAACCTTTCATCGCTTGGCTTTGGCGTCTTGGCGGTTCCCCAACTGCGTTATCCAGTGAATCCACATTCAGTTGCCCAGCGAGCGGCGATAGGCGCCCGGACTCTGCTGGTGGTGCCTGCGAAAGACCTTGCACAAATGATTGGCGTCAGCGAATCCGGTGGCAGCGGCGATCTCGGCCAGTCCGTCTGCGCTCTCGGCCAGCCGCCGGCGGACCGCCTCTAGGCGTACATCGAGCATCCATCGCGCCGGGGAACAACCGGTCTGCGAGCGGAAACGGTGGGCCCAGGCACTGCGCTCGACGCCGTCCTCGGCGGCCAATTCAGCCACCGACGGCGGGTGATCGAGCCGGGCCAGGACCGCTGCGCGGACCCGGGCGAGCAGGTCCGACCCAGTCGCAGGAACGGCGCTGGCGGCAGCGCGGCATAGGGCGAGTTCAACAATAGCCCGTTCCAGGCCCCAGCGATCGTCATGACCTAGGCGGATCTCGGCGATGAGCCGGATCAGGGCAGCGGCGACCGCGCCATCGGCCGGCGCAGCGAGCACCGCCGGCGGGCAGGAGAGCAGGCTGACCGCATACGGATGGTGGATGACCGCCCACAGGAACCGCCACGGCTGTCCATCCAGGCAATAGCGCGAGCCATCGGGAACCACCGCGCAAAACTGACTCGGAAAGCCGACGATTTCTGAGGTCCCGTCGGCGTGGATGAAGCGTCCCGCTCCGCTCAGGGTGTGCTGCACCACCACGTAGGGTCGGGCCGGATCGCCGCCACGACGCAGGCCATGCCAGTCATATGGCTCGCCCGGCTCGCGCAGTTCCAGACCGATGCCGACCGCGAGGTCGCCTCCCCACGCGCTCGCCCGCCGGTCGCCGGACGCCCAGAGTCGCTCGACCTGGCGGATGAAGCGGGCCTGGTCGAGCTGGTCCATGCCGGGACGATGATTTCACAAAACGACTATGCAATCGTAAAACAAACCATTGCGATCGAAGATCGGCACGAATATGATGAAGCCGACCTATTCACAGAGGAGCCATCATGCCCAGCCTGCCCAATCGTCCGCCGACCATCGCCTTCATCGGCGCAGGATCGATCGGATTCACCCGAGGACTGATCAAGGACCTGTGCTCAGTCCCTGAGTTGTCCGGGATCGCCTTGCGCCTGATGGACATCGATCCACGCAACCTGGAGATGGTGGCCACCCTGGTCCGCCGCGACCTCGCTGCCAATGGCGTCACTGCGACGATCCTCCAGACCACCGATCAGGCCGAAGCGGTCACCGGCGCCGACTACGTCATCACCACCTTCCGCATCGGCGGTCTTCCCGCTTTCGCCACCGACATCGACATCCCGTTGCGCTACGGCGTCGACCAATGCGTCGGAGATACCATCTGCGCCGGCGGCATCATGTACCACCAGCGCAACGCACCGGTGTTCCTGCGACTGTGCGCCGACATCAAGGCGCTTGCCGCCCCGGGCTGCCTGTTGCTGAATTACGCGAATCCGATGGCGATGAACACCTGGCTGTGCAACGAGATCGGCGGCGTGCGCACCATCGGCCTGTGCCATGGCGTGCAGGGGGCGCACTGGCAGATCACCGGGGTGATCGAGCGCTGGGCGCGGCAGTCCGGGCTCATCGCGCCTGAGGCCACGCTGCATCGCCGCGAGGTCGACGTCGTTGCCGCCGGACTCAATCATCAGACCTGGTTCATCCAAGTCGGCTGGCGCGGCCGCGACATGATCAAGCAGCTGCCGGAACTGTTTGCGGCCCATCCAGAGTACAGCCGGACCGAAAAAGTGCGGATCGACGTGCTCCGCCGGTTCGGCTATTACAGCACCGAGTCCAACGGCCATCTCAGCGAATACCTGCCCTGGTACCGCAAACGGCCTGAAGACATCAACCGCTGGATCGATCTGTCGAGCTGGATCAATGGCGAAACGGGGGGCTATCTGCGGCTCTGCACCGAGGGCCGCAACTGGTTCGAGCACGACTACCCGCAATGGCTGGCGGCGCCGGCCCCGGTCTTCGATCCCGCCAAGCGCAGCGAAGAACACGGTTCCTACATCATCGAGGCGCTGGAAACCGGCCGGACCTATCGCGGCCACTTCAACGTGGTCAACCGCGGCCACATCACCAATCTGCCAGACGGCTGCGTGGTCGAGATTCCCGGCTACGTCGACCGCACTGGCCTGCACAGCCCGACCGTTGGCGCTCTGCCCTTGGGCTGCGCTGCGACCTGCTCCGCCAGCGTCAGAGTGCAGGAGCTGGCGATGCGCGCCGCAGCCACCGGCGACGCCGATCTGCTCAAGCTCGCCATGCTCCACGATCCACTGGTCGGAGCGGTCTGCGATCCGGAAGAGGTCTGGCAGCTCGCCGACGAGATGCTGGTCGCCCAGTCCGCCTGGTTGCCGCAATACGCAGCAGAAATTCCCCAAGCAAAAGCTCGGCTCGCCGCCCACGAGCGGGCTGGGACGCGGGTGAACCTCCGCGAAACCAAAGGGGCAGCGCGGCAGCACACCCGCAACGTCTCTGAAATGGCTTTGGCCAAGGCCGAATCCCGGGCCAATGCCGCGGCCGCGGACAAGGGCAAGATGACCCGGAACACAGCTCAGGCCTGACCGCCAGGTGCGCGGCGTTGCATCGCCGCGCTGGCCGGGATGGTGCGCGCGCCGCCCGCTGCGTTCCACTACCGGCCACCGCCATGCCCTTCACCGCCCGCGACCTTGAATCCATCCGTCAGGACGTGGCGGCGTTCGCCGCCGAGCGGGACTGGGACCAGTTCCACAGCGTGCGCAACCTGCTGCTGGCGGTGGTCAGCGAGATCGGCGAGGCCGCCGAGATCGTGCGCTGGTCCGGGGACCGCGATCCGGCCGTCCCGCCTGATCAGCAGCAGGCCTGGGCCCACGAACTGGCCGATGTGTTCATCTTGCTGATCCGCCTGGCGGATCGTAGCGGCGTCGATCTGAGCGCGGCTTTTGCCGAGAAATTGGCGATCGCCAGGCAGAAATATCCAGTGGAGCGGTTCCGCGGCTCGAGCCGGAAATACGACCAGCAGATCTGAACCGTCGCCGCCTGGCGGTTCAATGGCCGGCCCAGAAACCTGTCGATCCGGCTTGTAGCCCTGGGGGCCGGTTCTACGGTCCCGCCGCAGACATGGCCCGACCCCGTCTCACCACGCCCGCGGAATGGCCTTGGATCGTCCTGCCCTGCGTGCTGGTGCTGAGCGGTTGGTGGCTGTGGAACCGTTTTGGCGCCGGGGTCTATCCGCCGGACATCAGCGAACAGGGCCGGTTCTCGGTCATCACCTACGGATCCGACAAGAATCCGGTGCGCCAGTCGCAGCTCGATCTGTTCAACCGCAGCCACCGCCAGGACGGCGTCCAGGTCCAGCTCATCCCTGGCGGCAGCGACCCGAAGAAGGTCCCGACCACCAGCGCCGGCGGCAACGCTCCGGATGTGATCGATGTGTTCGCCGTCGAGGAGCTGCGGATGTACGCCCGGAAAGGGATTCTTCGGCCGCTCAATCCGTACCTGAAATCCGTTGGTATCGACCTTGCGCAGGTGGTCTGGGCCGAGCGCGCCGCCGATTGCCGGCTGGACAATCCCGAGTGGAAGACCGGCGATGATCCGGCCGACCGCTTCATCTATTACGCGGTGCCCAACAACCTGGAAATCCCGCTGATCTTCCTCAACCAGACGATGTACCAGCGGGTCCGCGACGATCGCCTTGCCCACGGTCTGGCCATGCCGCCGGAACCGTGGATCGACTGGACCTGGTGGGATTACGCCGCCCTCGCCCGGTCGCTGCAGCAGCGCACCGCCGCCGGCCAATACCTGGCGTTTGGCGGGCAGGCGCCGGATTTCGAACTGCTGACCATGCAGATCGGGCTGGCGCAACGCGGCGATGATCCCGCGGCCTTCGCCGCGCTGAGCGATGCCCAGCGCCAAGATCTGGGAATCGCCGGACTGAGTTTCGCCGACTGCATCGCGGCCTATCGCAGGAAGGACGACGGCTCGGCTGAGATCTTCCCCAATCGCAGCGCCCTGGCCCAGGCCTTCCAGTTCCGCCACGATCTGACCAACGCCATCGGCGGAGCGCCCACCGTCACCGACGCCGACCAGATGGCGACCTCCGGCGGATTCTCGTCGTCGGGGGACATGGGCCGGTTCATCTCCGGCGTGCAGGGCATGCTCACCGTCGGCCGCTGGTACCTCGGGCAGATCCGGGCCAACGTCGCCTTCGATTGGCGGATGAACCGGATGCCGCGCTGGGTGCCGTATGCCGAATGGGCGCGCTGGCAGGCTGCCGGGATGGGACCGGGCAAGCGCGATGGACCGTGGGGCGATGCCGATCCCGCCACCCGGCTGCGCGGATACGGCTGCTTCATCGGCGGGCGTCTGAGCGGCCTGTCGTCGAGCTGCCGGCAGCCCGAAAAAGCCTTCTCATTTCTGCGGTTCCTGATCGAAAACCCCAGCTTCAATCGGGCGTTGGCGATCGAAGACGGCTTCGGCGCCAACGTCGCCATCGCCCGCGATTACCTCGGCCAGGTCGATCCCGACCGACCCGACGAAGCGGTCTCCCGCCCGCCAGCGGTGGAACTGGCCGCGCTCGATCGGCTGCACCGCCGACCGGTGTGGCCGTGGGACAACTTCCGCGATGGCAAACGCAAAGCCGTTCAAGAAGGTCTTGAGCCGACCATCAACGCCGCTGCCAAGCCGCTGCGCGCCGCGACCGGCGCCGAGGCCCGGCCGGTGGACTATGCCGCCCTCGCACCATACGGCCCGCCGCTGATGCCGACCCATGCCGGGATCGGCGAGGCTGTCTCTGCCAGTTTCGCCGCGAAATTGACCCGGCTGGCAAACGAAGGCGAGTTCCAGAACCGCCAGCGGTCATGGCAGTGGCCGAGCTGGCCGACCCTCGCCGCGCTGATGGTGGTGCTTGGTCTGGGCGGATGGCTGGGTCTGAACGCGCTGGCAGGCAAGGCGAAGCCGTGAGCGACCCGAAATCGCTGAAGCGCCTGGCCACCGGACTGGCGTTCATCGCCCCGAACCTCGCGACCTTCGGCATCTTCACCCTGATCCCGGTGCTGTTCACCCTCGCCTTGGCTTTTTTCGCGTGGGATCCGTTCTCGTCACCGACCCTGGTCGGCTTCGACAATTTCAACCAGGCCCTGGGCAGCGCCAGTTTCTGGTATTACCTGTTCAACACCGTGATCTTCATGCTCGGCCTGCCGCTGAGCATGGCCGGGTCGCTGATCCTGGCCCTGGTGTTGTCGCAGAAGCTGCGCGGCACCATCGCCTATCGCACCCTGTATTACCTGCCCACGGTGACCAGCGGCGTCGCGCTGCTGCTGCTGTGGAAGATGATGTTCAACAAGGACGCGGGCATCATCAATCTGATGATCCTGCCGGTGCTGCGCCTGTGCGGAGTCACCTGCGGCGCCGATGACCATCTGATCATCGCCGCCGACATGCCGGATTGGCTGCGCGATTCGTGGACGATCCTCGGGGTGCAGGTGTACCTGGCGAAACCGGCGTTGATCTTCATGGGGGTGTGGGGCGCCATCGGCGGCGGCACCATGCTGCTGTATTTGGCCGCGGTGTCCGGCGTGCCGCCGGAGTTGTACGAAGCTGCCGAGATCGACGGCGCGGGGCCGTGGCGGCGGTTCTGGAACATCACCTGGCCGATGATCGCGCCGACCACGTTTTTCGTCATCGTCACCGGGGTGATCGGCGGTCTGCAAGGCGGCTTCGAGATGGCCTATCTGATGACCGCCGGCGGGCCGGAGGATTCCACCACCACCATCGGCTACCACATCTTCGTCAAAGCCTTCTTCGAGCTGCAATTCGGCTACGCAGCGGCGGTGTCGGTGATCCTGTTCGCGCTGATCGCCGGGATCACCGCGCTCAATTGGAAATTCGGCTCCAAAGCCGGGAGCTACGGCACATGATCCGCGCTTCAGGGAAACGCCGCGGCGAGATGTCTCCGTTCACCGCGTTCTGCTGCCACCTCGGCCTGTGGGTGGTGGGCGTGAGCATGGTGGTGCCGTTCGGCTGGATGCTGCTGACGTCGTTCAAGAGCGAGGGCGAGGTCTTCCAGAAGCATCTGCTGCCGCGGGCGGTGAGCCTGGGCAGTGATGGCCAGGCCCTGACCACGGTCGACGGCAAGCCGCTGTTCACCGCTGAGCGCCAGAAGGACGCCCAGGGCATGCCGGTGGTCGGCGCCGATGGCAAATTCGCCTGGAAACCGGCGGAGCCGCTGCGGGTGCGCACCGGCAATCCGACCATGGATGGCTCCAAAGGCGACCATGCCCGCAGCAAGGACGGCGAATCGCTCTACGACGACCACGGTGTGCCGGTGCTCAACGGCATGATCCAGACCGATCCGGCGGTCATTGCCGCGGGTGGCGGCCTGACCCGCTTCCGCGATCCGCGCCAGATCGCCAAGTACGCCGAGCCGGTGCTGGTGCCCCGGGAATTCCTCGCCCCTGACAACGAGGCAGCGGCCAAGCGTTATTTCAGCCGGTTCTCCGCCACCTGGGAGGACACCGTGCGCGAACGGTGGGGCGGCCGGCTGCCGCTGATGCTGACCGCGGCGATGAAAGATGCGTGGCAGGGCCGCGCCGACAGCGATGCCGCCTTGGAGTTCCAAGGTGTGAAGCTGATCGATCCCGGAGTCACCGGCCGGGTCGCGGCCTATCCCTTCAAAGAGGTCGGCTGGAACCTGATCGGTGAACCGGTGCGCTATCTGCGCCGCGGCAACACCATCGTCGATGGCCGCGGGCTGCCGATCCGGTTCCAAGCGCCGTTCCCGGTGTATCGCACCGATGATGATCCCCTCGCTGCCGATCCCCGCGGCGGAAAGCTGCTGGTCCGAGTCGGCTCGCCTGACGCCACGCCTGGCACCATCCTCGGCCGCGCGGTGGCGACCACCGACCGGATCCGCCTGGTCACCGGCAACTACCAGACGGTGCTCAACGATCCCGAGATCAAGATGACGCTGTTCGCGTGGAACAGCTTCTTCGTCTGCATCTGCACCGTCGCCCTGAAACTGCTGACTTCGTCCTTGGCCGCCTTCGCCTTTTCACGCTTGGAATGGCCAGGTCGCGACCGGATCTTCATCTGCTACCTCGCGACGTTGATGATTCCCGGCGTGGTTACCGCCATCCCCAACTACCTGATCCTCCAGCAGCTTGGGTGGCTGAACACCTTCTGGGCCTTGATCATTCCGGGGGCGAGCACCGCCTACGGCACGTTCATGCTCCGCCAATACATGCTGACCTTGCCCAAATCCCTTGAGGAAGCCGCCCGCATCGACGGCGCCAGCCTGCTCCGGGTGTGGTGGGACATCGCGGTGCCGATGACCAAGCCG
The DNA here is from genome assembly GCA_014193115.1 of Planctomycetota bacterium. Classification (GTDB taxonomy): domain Bacteria; phylum Planctomycetota; class UBA11346; order UBA11346; family UBA11346; genus BJHQ01. The sequence continues at coordinate 535,624 of BJHQ01000001.1, forward strand.
GCCCTGATCACCTTGGCGATCTTCACCTTCGCCGGCACCTGGCAGTCCTTCAGTTGGCCGCTGATCGTCGCCCCCGACGAGTCGGTGCGCCTGCTGCCGGTGGCCCTCCAGCAGTTCTCAGAAGCCCAGAAGACCGCCTACAATCTGCTTATGGCCGGCTCGGTGCTGCTGATGATCCCGACCCTGCTGCTGTTCCTGGTCGGCCAGAAGTATTTCGTCAGCGGCATCCAGCTCGGCGGGGTAAAAGGATGAGTGGCTGGGGCGAGAGCGGCCAGACATCGGCGTCGTCCCCGGGCCTCATCCCAACCACTGTGCTCTACCGCCACCAAGCACCGACCCGATACCAGCTCTTCCGCAAGCTCCCCACGAGCCCCTAGCCCTCAGCCCCTAGTCACGACATCATGGCCTCCATCGACATCGATCATCTCGTCAAAGTCTACGACAACGGCTTCAAAGCCGTGAAAAGCATCAGTCTGCCGATCCGCGACAAGGAGTTCATGGTCCTGGTCGGGCCGTCCGGCTGCGGCAAGACCACCACCCTGCGCATGATCGCCGGGCTTGAGGACATCACCGGCGGCGAGATCCGGATCGATACCCGGCGGATCAATGAGGTCGAGCCGAAGGACCGGGACATCGCCATGGTGTTCCAGAACTACGCGCTCTATCCGCACATGACGGTGTTCGAGAACATGGCCTATGCGCTCAAACTGCGGGGCATGAAGCGCGCCGAGATCCAGACCAAGGTCGATGAGACTGCGAAGATGCTCGGGCTGACCGATCACCTGCCCAAGCTGCCCAAGCAGCTGTCAGGCGGCCAGCGCCAGCGCGTCGCCCTCGGCCGCGCCATCGTGCGCAAACCCAAGGTCTTCCTGTTCGACGAGCCGTTGTCCAACCTGGATGCCAAACTGCGCGGCGAAATGCGCTATGAGCTGAAGACCTTGCAGCAGAAGCTGGCGACCACTGCGGTCTACGTCACCCACGACCAGATCGAGGCGATGACCCTCGGCGACCGGATCACAGTGATGTCGGCCGGTGAAATCCAGCAGGTCGCGGCGCCGACGGTGATCTACGATTCGCCCTACAACCGCTTCGTGGCCTCGTTCATCGGCACGCCGGTGATGAATTTCCTCGATGGAACGCTGACCGGCGCCGACCAGCCGGTGTTCAAGCTTCCAGGCGACGCCGCCATCGCCCTGGCCATGCCCGAACGCCACGAGTTCCCCAGCTTTGCCGGCAAGCCGATCGTGCTCGGCATCCGTCCGGAACAGCTGTCCCACGGCGGCTACACCGCCCTGCCCAAGGGCGGATCGACCATCCCGATGCAGGTGACCCTGCTCGAAATCATGGGCGACCACCAGTACGTGTATCTGAAACGCCCCGGCTTCGAGACTCCGATCGTGATGAAGTGCAACGCCCACCACCGCGCCGCGGTCGGCGAAACCATCCCGATCCACATCGACACCACCATGTCCCACGCCTTTGAACCCGGCGGCGACCAGGCCCGCAACCTGACCTTGCCCAAGGGCTTCACCCGTCAGGCCTGACCTGCGACGACCAGCCCATGCCAGCTCAGCGGATCGCCTTTTCGACCCTCGGATGCCCGGAATGGCCGTGGGAACGCATCCTGAGCGTGGCTGCCGAAAGCGGCTATGACGGCATCGAACTGCGTGGCATCCAGCAGGAATTGCGGCTCGATCACTTGGCGCCGTTCCTGCCAGCGAACCGGGCTGCGACCCTGGCCCGCATGGCCGACCTCGGCTTGGCCCTGGCCTGTCTCGACACCTCGGTGTCCTTCCACGACCCAGACCAAAGCGCTGCGAAGCTCGACGAAGGCCGCATCGCCATCGACTTGGCGGCCAGCTGCGGCTGCCCGGGTATCCGGATCTTCGGCGATCAGCTCCCCAAGGGTCAGGATCCTGCCGCTGTGGTCGAACGCGTGGCCGCCGGCGTCGCCGCCCTCAGCCGCCATGCCGACGGCAGCGGCGTGCAGATCTGGCTGGAAACCCATGGAGATTTCGTCCACGCCCGGCACGTGGTGCCGGTGCTGGAAGCCGCCGTTCCGGGAACCGTCGGCCTGGTCTGGGATGTCCAGCATACCCGCCGCGGCTATGGCGAGGACCACGTCGCCTGCCTGGATGATCTGTTCGGGTGGATCCGCCATGTCCACGTCAAGGATCTCGATCCGCCAACCGCTGAGGGCAAACCGGTCCACCGCCTGCCCGGCGAAGGGCTGCTTCCGTTCCCTGCGCTGCTCGCCGACCTGATGCGCCGGGGCTATTCCGGCTGGCTGTCGTTCGAGTGGGAAAAACGCTGGCATCCGGCGCTGGAAGATCCCTCCACTGCGCTGCCCCGGGCGGTGGTCAATCTGCGCCGGCTGCTGGCGGGACAGGGCGTGAGCATAAAAACAGCAGGAAATTAACCGCTAGAACGCCACGTGTGCCACGTGGCAGGGCGCGCAGCGTGGAGATTCATCGGGAGTTCCAGGTTTGGCATGCTGGCAACACTCCTGAACCCGAACAACGCGCAGTTGGCGAACAGCCAACGCGCCAAGGGCTGGAGGGTTGTAAGAAAATCCGCCCGCACCTGGCGGGTTTTTCAGCCGGCGAAGAATCTCCTCCGTTTTTCCTGAATGTCGTGGCCGTTCATCTGCATTGTTGACGAATGAAGACGCGGCTTTGCGTCTCAAGTTGAAACGCCATCCGGGTCGATGGGGTTTCAAGGAAGCCAATCCGGGTCCCTCGATGCCGAGGGATGCCACCAGCTTTGCGACCGCCGCTGCGATCTGCCGGACCTTGGCCCTGGCTCCGTCGGGCCATCGCATAGGGTTGCCCGCCCGTCATGGAAATCCTGCTGGTCATCCTTTACGCTGTCGGCGCCCTGGTCGGGTTCGGCGCGGTCATCGCCATCCACGAATTCGGTCACTTCATCATCGCCAAGTGGGCCGATGTGAAGGTTTTCCGCTTCGCCATCGGCTTCGGCCCGGTGCTGCTGCGCCAGCGCTGGGGCGAGACGGAGTACGCCCTGTGCGCCCTGCCCTTCGGCGGCTATGTCTGGATGCTCGGCCAAGAGGACGGTCCGGAAGGCGATACGAAACCTGCAACCGACGTACCGATCGATCCGCGCAGTTTTCTCGCCAAGTCCGGGTGGTGGCGGATGTGGATCATGCTTGGCGGCGTGCTTGCCAACCTGATCTCGTCAGCCCTGCTGCTGCTCGCCCTGGCCTTCTGGGGCATGCCCCTGGTGCCGCCGGTGATCGGCGACGTGGTGCCCAAGGTCGTGGGCGCCGACGGCGCTGCGGTGACCAGTCCAGCGGCGATCCTCGGCCTGCGCCAGGGCGATCGCATCCTTGCCATGAACGGCGAGCGGGTGCGCTCGTTCGATGACCTGCACATCGGCACCTTGTTCCACAGCGGCGATCCGGTGCAGCTGGAGATCGAACGTTCAGGTCAGCGCCTGGTGCTGCCAGCCGCCGGCTCGGCCACCGTCCCATTGGTCTATGATCGCCAAAAAGGCGGCGGAACCCTAGGAATCGTGCCAGCTGACGGCAGCCGGGTGTTCACGGTGGATGGCGAGCTTCCAGCCGGCGGCCCGTCGTATGGTGAGCGGATCCTGGCGGTGGCCGGGCAACCGGTGGTCGGACTGACCGGACAGCAGATCACCGCCCGGCTGATGCCGTTCCTCGGCCGTGACGTCACGCTGACCGTCGCCAGGGACGGCAGCCCGCCCCGTGAGACCACCATCCGTTATGCCGGTGCCGACTCCCGCGATGGCGACAGCGCGGTGGCCGGCTTCCCAGTGCGGGTCCGCCAGGTCCTGCCCGACAGCCGCTGCGCCGGGATCCTGTTCCCGGGCGATCTGATCACTGCGGTCGATGGTTCGCCGGTTGCGGGCAGTTACGCCCTGACCTGCCGGTTGCGCGCGTCGCTCGACGCTGAACGCGACATCGTGCTGAAACTGCGCCGCGGCGACGAGGAACGTACCGAGACCGTCCGTGGCTCATGGATTTCCGGCGCCCGGATCCTGGGCCTGGTTCTGGAAGAGATCACCACGGGTCACATCCCGTTCCTGCCCGAGGGCCTCGGGGGCAGGCCATCGGGATTGACCGGGACCGGTGTGAAGAGCGGCGACGTGCTGTTGGCGATGGAGCCGCAGACCGGTGGTTTCGCCATCACCTGGGGCCAGGGCAGCATCCATCGCGTTCCCATCGACCAGGCTCTGGCCACGGCCCTGGCTGCCCGGGAGCGCCCGCACCTGCTGTCCCGCATCGGCCGGGCGGTGACCGGCCAGGTGCCGCTTCCGCCGGCGGCCCTCGACCGCATCCGGCTGGGCACGGTGCGGGTGGTGACGGCACCTGCGGCTGGCGTCCTGCCATTGACCGACGATGCCGGTAGCCCGGTCGACGTGTCTCTCGACCCGGCGGTGGCCAAGGTCATTCCGCTGCTCAATCCCGGGGACCGGGTGGTGGCGCTGGTGCCCACCGCAGACGGGTTCGCCCTGGAGGTGGTCCGGGATCTCACCGGGATCCAGCGCCGGCTGGTCCCGGTGGCTCCGGTCGGCACATCGATCTCCTTCCGTACCGAGACGGTGCCCTATCAGCTCTCCGGCCCCGGCGAGGCCTTCGTCATGGTCGGGGACGCCGCCCAGGTGATGATCGTCAAAACCCTGCTGATGATCCCGCGATTTTTCCGCCCGGCAGATCAGGGTGGTGTGGACGCCACCAAGACCTTGTCCGGGCCGGTGGGCATCTTCCGCTCGCTGTGGATCCAGCTCCAGTTTCTGGGCGTTGAAAGCTATTTGCGCCTGCTCGCCTTCATCGGCCTGAATCTGGTCCTGGTCAATCTGCTCCCGATTCCGATCACCGACGGCGGTCAGCTCATGTTCCTGGCGGTCGAACAGGCGACCGGTCGCCCCGTCGTCGGCTGGCTGCGCAACCTGGCGATGATTGCGGGGCTGGTTCTGGTGATCGGCCTGATGGCCTTCACCGTCGGTCTCGACATCCTGCGCTGGACCGGGCTGCTCTAAGGCAAGGTCAGCGCATTTCGGAGCGGCGATGCCTACATCGCCGAAGCGACGCGGTTCCATCGGCGGTCAGGTCTACCTGGATTTGTGGCCACCTGGATTTTGAGACGGCTTCTCGACTCCGAGCAAATCCGGCGATGTGGGCATCGCCGCTCCGGATCTGTCTTCCCTATGGTTCGGCCGCTCAAGCCGTACGGCGCGGCCGCTCTAGCCGCGCGGCCGGTCGCTGCTGGTGGTCAGCGCACGAAATCAACCGCGCACAGCTGCTGACGGCGCGGCACGGTCTGGCGGGCGGCGACCGCCCGGGACAACGTGTATTTGCCATCACCGCGATCATTCCACTGCTTGAAGCAGGACCGCTTGAACACGACCCAGATGACCTTGCGCCCTTTGGTGCTGGTATTCGGGGTGTTGGTGTGCCAGATCTTGGTGTGATTGATCAGGCAATCGCCAGCCCGTCCGGTCGCCAGGACCTGGCCGGGAATATGGTGGGGCTGGCCGTTTTCGGCATTCGCCCAGGACGGAGGACCTTCCGCCCAGTGGTGCGAACCGGGGATCAGTGCGGTGGGACCGCGATCCGATTCGACGTCATCAAGCAACCAGGTCAGACGGACATAGGGATTCGGCCCATCGCGATGCCAGCCGCAGTGGGCTTCGGCTCCGCCCGGAAGCAGGTGGCCGAGACCGCCTTGATTGAGGGTGATGTCTCCATTGAGCGCGCGTTCCGCCATGCCGAAGGCCGGGTCGAGGTCCATCAACACATCGAACGCCGGGTCGAGATCGAACAGCCCGGTCAGCTCGATGCATGCCGCGCCCTGGGTCGATCCCGGAGCATGGGGGATCATCTGCTTGCCTGCGTTGGCGAGCAGCGAATCGAACCGCTCCTGCAGTTCTGCCAGTAAGGGTTGCGGTATGGCTCCGGGCACCAGGCAATAGCCGATGCGATCAAGCTGCTGGCTCAACCAGGGGGCGGACTGGGATTCGGGAAGTGGCTGCACAGCCCTATTGTAACCAACCAATCGAACACGGGTGTGACCGGTCGTAACCGGATGTGACCCGCCATGCTGAAAAGTCGGTTCGCGTGGCGGCATAGACAATGCTCCCTTCTTTATCCGGTGGGATGGAAAACCGGGTGACACCCCGAGCCAGTGTGCCGTGAAACACTTTCAGACGATGCGGATGTTGTCGATCTGGAACGATATCAGATCGTCAAACACCACATGGTTACGGCATACAGCCCTGGACAACGCCGGCGGGTCGAGAGCGTACCCCACCGCATACAGTACCACCATGACTGACCGCGAGCTGGAAGAGACGATCGATCGTGAATCCCGTAGTGAACGGGAGAAGGCGGATTCCCGTACCCTGTTGCGGACGCTGGAGGAACGCCGGGGCCAGCTTGGCGGTGCGGCAGCGATCCCGGCCGAGGACGCAACCCTGACCGAGCGGATTCTGCACGAGGCCCGCAGCCGGTCAGAGCAGCTCCGCCGCGAACGGTCCGGCCTGCCCTTGTCAGGACGCCATGAGTCGCCCAGCGCTGGCATTCCCTGGTGGCTGGTGGTCTTGTGGATCGCCGCCATCGCCGCGGTGGTCGCGGCGTGGCGCTGGTTGGGTTGACCCGAACAACGCGCCGCAAAGACGCCATCCGCGGCCGGTGGGTGCCCCGGCGAACCGAGTTTTTGCTGCGCGTTTTCTAGGATCGTGCCCGTGCTGGCCGACGTTCCAGATCACCGTGTTGCTGATCCGCCAGCCACGAGACGCTCGATCTGGGCAGCAGTGAATCCTGCGGCAAGGCGGCCAGGAACATCGACCGGGAACGGCGTTCCGGCGCCGGTGGGGAAATGTTTTACCACGGTGGAGGCGAAATGTGCTGCCGGATCGATTCCACGCTGCGCGCACCACTGGTCGTGCCAGCGTCCGCCGGTGGCGACGTGGCGGATTTCATCCTGATAGATGCGCTGGATCACCGCGTGCATCTCCGGGTCGCTGGCGGCGAGCCGGGGCAGCAGGGCGGCGGACACGTCCAGTCCGCGGGCTTCGAGCACGCGCGGCACCACCACCAGGTGTTCGCCAAGATCGGCGCAGGCTCGGCAGCTGATCCATAGCCGGTGATGGATCGGCGCTGATCCCGGCGGGAAGCCGCGACGGCCCAGCAGCGTTTCCACCAGCTCGGCGTGCTCAGCTTCTTCACGGGCAAGGCCGAGGAATTCTTCATGGAAAGTAGCCGGCATCCCGGCGCCGCGCAGACAGCAGACCACCGCCAGGTCGATGGCGGACAGCTCGATGTGGTGGATGGCGTGCAGGAACCGCAGGCGCCCGTGGGGGTCGTCGAGGCCGCGTTTGCGTCGCGGCGGCTCGGGCGCCTCGCGATAGACGGCGTCCCGGCCGGGACGCTCAGGCAGCGTCGGCAGCGGCCACTGGGCGCCGTCGGCGGGCGGACCGAGCCTGGCCAGCACAGAGTCCTTGGCTGAAGCGCCGCCGGCGCCGAGCGCAGCCATCAGGCCGAGCGCGTACTCAGTCGGGTCCATCACCGCACGCGGCTCAGCGATCGATGAAGACCGAGACCTCGGCCACCGGATGCAGATTGCCGTCGGCCAGGCGCCGATGGAGCAGCGCTAAACGCCAATAGGGCCGCACGCGATACCCTTGTTTTTTCGCAGCATCGGCGGCCTTGCTCCAGGACCTGGCCAAGTCCCGGATCGGGCCGGTATGGGCGACGACGAAAGCACGGAGGTCGCGGTAGTCCTCGACCGCCAGACGCTGGCCACCCGGGGCGATGGCTCCGGGCCGGGCCATCCCGGTGATGGCGGTACCGACCAGCGTGTCCCAGGTTGACACCGGACGCTCATCAGGCGGCGATGAGAACCACAAGAGCGGTGGACCATAGGGCTCGCCACCGCCGGTTTCGGCCAGGACGCGGGCGGCAGTGCACAGCGTCTCAGGATCATCGGGGTAGCCGGGAACCGGCAGTCCGGCCAGGCGGAGGTTGCCATCGCGGCGCAGGACGGGGTCGCTCACGGTGAAGGCTGTGCCAGCATGGTGGACCGGAAGCGTGGTGGAGCGACTGGCCGGCGCGAGCCACAAGTGGTGGCGGAGGTCGCCATCATTCAGGCCGCCGCAACGACCAATGCCTGGCCGTGAATGAGCAGTGCTTGCCCAACTCACACAAGGTGCTATAAGGGAAGGATAGAGCCGGTGCAGGAACGCTGCCCGCCAGACGCCAGCCACCGATCTGAATATCTCAGACAAGCACCGTCTCTTCACGCGGGAACGCCTCCGGATGTCCCGGCAGGGCCCGCCACAGCAACCGGAAAGGTTCAGCAGTGCCACAAGGATCCGTCGTCCGTTTCGACCGCCGCAAGGGTTATGGTTTCATCCAGCCCGAAGACGGAGGCGAGGACGTTTTCGTTCACCAGAACAACATCAACATGGAAGGCTTCCGCTTCCTCAACATCGGGGAGAAGGTCTCCTACGAGCTTGAGGTCGGCGAGAAGGGCATGAAGGCCGTCGCGGTCTCCCTGCTTGAGCCCCGCAAGCCCGGCGACGATGGCGGCGGCGACTTCGGCGGCCAGCAGCAGGAACGGCTCGGCCCGCCCCGTCCAGGCCCGCGCCCGCGCCCCTTCCCGGGCAATGGCAATGGCGGCGGCGCTCCGCGCTCCTTCGACCGCGGCGACCGCCCGGAACGTGGCGGCGACCTCGGCCAGTCCCTGGACCGCCTGCGCCGCAAGCAGGAACGCCTGGTCAGCCTGCTGGTCGAAAAGGGAATCATCATCCCCGCCGACATCGACAGCGATGCTCCTCCAGCCGCGGCAGCAGCCGCTCAGGCCTGAGCCAGAGCGATTCGTCGCAAGAAATTGAGTACGTCTGGCGCCGCACGGGTTCCCCGTGCGGCGCCACCGTTTGATGGCGACTTCCGACCAGCCGCGGGCTTGGTCCGGATCAGCTCGGCGGCTTGATCGGGGTACGGGCCCACAATTTGGAGAACAGATCGGTCATCAGGGTCGTCCGCGAACCTGAGCCGCCGCCGCTGCGCTCGGCAAGTTCCTCAAGACGGCGGACCAGCTCGCCATAGTCAGAGGGGCGATCCGCCGGTCGCTTGGCCATCATTTCAGCTACTAAGGTCGCGATCTGGGGGTCGAGATCCGGCGCCAGGCTGCGAACATCTGGCACCGGTTCCCGGGCGTGGGCCATCAGGATGGTGATCGGGTCATTTCCGGGATAGGGCACCCGGCCGGTCAGGATGTGGAACAGCGAGCAGCCCAGCCCGTAGATATCCGTCCGGTGGTCAAGCCGGGCGCTCTCCGAGGCCTGTTCAGGGGCCATGTACGAAGGACTGCCTGCGATCCGGCCGCCCACCGCCTGGGCGGCAATCGGCCGGGCCAGGCCGAAGTCGACCAGCAACGGATTGAGCTGACGGTCGATCATCACGTTCGAGGGCTTGATGTCGCAGTGGATGATGCCTTGGCCGAGGGCCGCGGCCAGGCCGTGGCAGACCCCGGCGGCAATCCGCAAGGCGCGCGGAGCGTCAACCCGTCCGCTCTGCTCCAGCCAGCTCGACAGCGGCCAGCCATCGACGAATTCCATGGCGATGTAGACCCGGGCGGCGCTGCGCGCGGCGTCGAGGATGCGCACGATGTTGGGATGGCGGATGCGGGCCACCGAGCGCGCCTCGGAAAGCAGCATGTCGATCGAGCGCTGATCGGCGAGAGCGCTGGAGCGCAGGATTTTCACGGCGACCGGCACGCCGAGCACTTCGTGGCGGGCCTTGTAGACCGTGGCGAAACCGCCCCGACCGAGCAGTTCTTCGAGGCGGTACCGGTCGTCGACCAGCGAGCCGATCAGGTCCCGCCCGGTGCCGAGATCGTCATTCCGGCCGCGGCGCACGGTGCCTGCGCGCACCACCGCCACCTGCTGGGAGAGCGGCCGGGTATGGGTCCCGGAATCGGGCTTGCTGCCGCGCGGCGGCTCCGGCCGGGTGGTGGCGTCGCGCCGCGCACTGCCTGACGCCGGCCTGGTGGTGTCAGCAGAACCCGCGCCTTGGGCGCTCGCCGGTCGGCGGGCGGCACCGGAGCTGGGGCGCAGTGCCCGGTCGCTGGTCGGCCGCGGTGACTTCACCGCTCTGGTGGCGCGATCGCTGCCTTTTTCCTCAGGCGAGTGCCCAGCCACCCGGCGCAGGGCCTCTTCCACCGCCTCATCGGGCCAGGGCTGGCCGACCAGGGCGATGCGCCCACCCGGCATCAAGCGCAGGCGGTCGCCGGCTCCGGTGAGCAGGATCACCGTGCCGTGACGGATGTCGGCCACCGCGTCGAGATAACGGACGGCGATGGGATCCATGGCCAGGATCGAGATCCGCCGACCGCCCAATCCGGGCGCGACCTTGGCGATCACCGCTTTGAGCCGGCGATGGTCGGCGGCCGGGATGTCCTGCCATTGCACCGCGACCCGCTCGGCCACCCGCGTCAGCGACGCGCCCCGTCGATCATCGCCTGTGGTCATCGCCTGATAGTAAGCAGCTGCGCAGGCCCATCGTCAATGCCGCTGCGCCGGGCAGTGCGTCCAGCGCCGTTCCCCCTGGCCTTGGCAAGCTTGCGGCCAAGCATGCCGGCATGCCTGCCCACGACCTGGTGCTCTGCGACATCGACGGCTGCCTGACTCCCGAAAACCCGGTGGTCATCGATCGCAGGCACCTGTCCCTGATCGCGGAACGCAACGAACGGGCCGCTGCGCAGGGCCTCGCTCCGGTCACCTTGTGCACCGGTCGGCCCCAGCCGTTCGCTGAACTGCTCTGCCGGCTCCTCGCCAACACCACGGTGCCGTGCATCGCTGAGAACGGTGTCTGGCTGTACCATCCAGGCACCAATGCCTATGCGATGGATCCATCGATCACCGCCGACCATCTGCGCCTGGTCACCGAGCTCGAAGGACGCCTGCGCGCTGACTATGGCCGATTTAGCGCAGCGATCCAACCAGGCAAGACCGCTTCGCTGTCGTTGTATCATCACGACCACGACTGGCTGGTCGGTGTCCGCGACCAGATTGCCGCCCTGGTGCAGAGCCGAGGCTGGCCGCTGCGGGTCTCGATGAGCTGGTTCTACATCAATTGCGACCTGATCCACATCTCCAAGGCCAGCGGCATCCGCCGTCTGCTCGAACAGCATCCCCATTCCCGGGAACGCCTCGCTGGAATCGGCGATACCCTTGGCGATCTCGCCATCGCCGACTCCGTGGGCTGGTTCGGTTGTCCGGCCAATGCCGATGAGCGCCTGAAGCCACGGGCCCACCTGGTCGCCAAGTCCCACGAGACCGCCGGCGTGTGGGAGCTGCTCCAGCATCTGGATGGGCTTGGCTGATCGCGGCACCAACGCAAACGGGGAGCGGCAATGCCGCTCCCCGTTCCGCTACGCCAGAACCGAAAAAATCACTCGTCGCTGGAACCGCGCAGCATCTGGAGCAGGCGCAGGATCTCGATGTAGAGCCACACCATGGTCACCAGCAGGCCGAGGGCGCCGGCCCATTCCATCCACTTTGGGGCGCGCTGCTTGGCGCCTTCTTCGATGTGATGGAAATCCACCAGCAGATTGAAGGTGGCCAGGACGATGCACAGCACGCTGAAACCGATGGCGATGGGGCCGCCGCCGCGCAACGTGCTGTAGAGTTCGCCGAAACCGATCAGCGACAGGCCCCACACCACCAGCATGCCCAGGCCGAGCGCCCCCGTGGCGATCATCACGCCTTTCACAAAGGCAGGCGAAGTGCGGACGATGCGGGTGCCGTACAGGATCAAGGTGCCGACCAGCGTGGCCAAGGTGAACACCGCAGCGAGCAGCGGCAGGCCGGGGTACTGGGTGTGGACCAGCATGGTGATCACGCCGAGGAAAATGCCTTCGACCACCGCCATGGCGAAGCCCAGAACCATCGAATAGCGCGGAGCGAAGCAGCCGATCACACCGATAGCGAGGGAGGCCAGACCGGCACCGATCGCCCACGGCATCATCCCGCGCAGGTTCGGATTGCCATCATTCCAGAACTGGTCCCACATCACGCCGATGGCGACGGCCATGATCAAAGTGAGGATGCCGGTCTTGATCGCCGTACCCTCGATGGTCATGACATCCGCGCGGTTGGCGGCAACTTCGGGATTGGTCCAGGCCTCGCTGGTCAGGAGCGGACTGCTCATGGGATAGGTTCCTTTGGCGTGGGAGCATGGAGCGCTGATCGGCACTGCAAGGCGCAGGCGGGGGCATTGGAACGCTGTTACGGCCCATCCGTGGAGAAACCCGGTCTTGGCGCCGGACCCTTGCCTCCTTAGGGTCGCCAACATGTGCGGAATCGCCGGCTACATCGGGCCCAAGCCCGCTGACCAAGTTCTCATCGTCGCCCTCGAGCGGTTGAAATACCGCGGTTATGACTCCGCCGGAATGGCGGTGGTCAATGGCGAGCTGCACCTGCGCCGGGCGGCCGGCAAGCTCAAGATGCTGGCCGATCAGATCGATGCCTCGCCAGTCGATGGCCACTGCGGCATCGCCCACACCCGCTGGGCGACCCACGGCCCGCCGACCGAGGCCAACTGCCATCCCCACCTGGCGAATGGTGGACGGTTCACCGGCGCCGTCGCCGTGGTCCACAACGGCATCATCGAGAACCACGACCACCTGAGGCGAGAGCTGATCGAGCAGGGCTGCATCTTCCAGAGCGAGACCGACACCGAGGTCATCCCCCAGCTGCTCGCCACGATTTACCTGGGCGATTCGACTGCTGCCGGTGATCCGGTGGCGACGGTGCGCGCCGCCCTCGCCCGGTTGGAGGGCAGCTTCGCCATCGCCGCAATCTTCCCCGACCATCCCGACCGGATCATCGCCGCTCGCCAGGGCTCGCCGCTGATCGTCGGGCGCAGCCGGATCAAGGATGGACGGCGCGAGATGCTCCTTGCCAGCGACATCCCAGCGTTGCTGCCCCACGCCCATGAGATGGCGATCCTCGATGACGGCGTGATCGTGGACATCCGCTCTTCCGGGGCGGTCTTCGGCACGTTCAGCGGGGTGCCGGTGGATGCGCCCTTCAAGACCATCGAGGTCACCGCCGATGCGGTGTCGAAGGGCCGGTTCGACACCTTCATGGAGAAGGAGATCGCCGAGCAGCCCGAGGTGCTGGCCCGGCTGATCGAATCCCGACTGCGCGGGGAAGCCCTGGTCGAACCGGATCTGGGACTCGATCTGGCGGCGGTCAACCACATTGTTTTCCTCGCCTGCGGCACCAGCTGGCATGCGGCGCTGAACGGCAAACGGTATCTTGAAACCCTGGCCCGGGTCCACGTCGAGGTCGACATCAGCAGCGAGTACCGCTACCGCAATCCGGTGGCTTCGGGCGGGACCCTGGTGGTGGCGATCAGCCAATCGGGCGAGACCGCCGACACCCTGGCCGGAGTGCGCCTGGCCAAGGCCAAGTTCATCCCGGTGATCGGCCTGGTGAACGTGGTGACCTCGACCATCGCCCGGGAGGCTGCCGGGGTCATGCCCTTGTTCGCCGGCCCGGAGATCGGCGTCGCCAGCACCAAGGCCTACACCGCCCAGCTCACCGCCCTGTACCTGTTCGCCGCCCAGGCCGCCAAGGCCAAGGGACTGCTTTCGCCCGAGGCCGAGCGCAAGCTGGTGACGGCGGTCCGTAAACTGCCTGGTCAGGTGGAAAGCACCTTGAAAAACAGCGAATCGGCGGTGATCGAGGTGGCCGACCTGTTCGCTGCCGCCAGCGACACGGTCTTCCTCGGCCGCGGCGGCGAACATCCCACGGCCCTCGAAGGTGCGTTGAAGCTCAAGGAAATCGCTTACGTCCACGCCAGCGGTTACCCGGCGGGCGAGTTCAAGCATGGACCGATCGCCCAGGTCACCGCCAAACTGCCGGTGATCTGCCTCTGCCCACGCGACCAGCTGCGCGAAAAAATGCTGTCGAACATCCAGGAAGTGAAAGCCCGGGCAGGGCGCATCATCGGCGTCGGCCAGGCCGACGACCGCGAGCTGCGCGATCTCGCCGACCTGGTTCTGCCGGTGGCGCGGCCCGATGATGAGCTGCTCCAGCCGATCCTGTCGATCCTGCCCTTGCAGCGTTATGCCTATCACGTCGCGGTGCGCCGGAAGTGCGATGTCGATCAGCCCCGCAACCTGGCCAAGTCGGTGACCGTGGAATGAGCACCGCCGGGACGCCTTGAGACCCGGCCGCCATGCCTAGGGTCAAGCCCAGGAGCCTCATCATGCCCGTCGCCGTGCGCATCCCCTCGGTCCTGCGCAATCTCACCGAAGGCAAGGACGTCATCCAGGTCGAAGCCGCCAATGTCGACCAGGCCCTGGCCGCGATCGATCAGGTGCATCCCGGCATCAAGGCCCGGTTGTGCGACGAGGCCGGCAAGCTCCGCAGATTCGTCAACGTCTTCGTTGGCGAAGAGGACATCCGTTTCCTCGAAGGCCAGGCCACAGCGCTCAAGCCCGGCGATCAGGTTGACATCGTCCCGGCCATAGCCGGGGGCTGCGCCAGCACCGCAGACTGAGCCAGCTCGCGCCAGCTGAGCCAGGGTCAGCGATCGAGCAGGGCCAATTCACCGGCGGCGAAGCCGCGCTCGCAGTACACACAGCGCACCCGCAACGGCACCTCGATCGGTGCCGCTGACCGCGCCTCGCTCGGACCGCGCACCACGACGAATCGGGTCGGCCAGCGTTCGTGGTTGGTCACGCAATTGGGGTTGGCGCAACGGGCGACATCGTCGAATCGCTCCGGCACCGGCACCGGCTGCTTCGTGACCACCGAGAAATCCCGGATGATGCAGACCGTGGCGGTGGGCGCGATCAGCGCCAGGCAGGACGCTTCGTGGGGCGAAATCTCGCGATTGCTGATCTTCACCACGCCTTTGCGTCCCATCCGCGAGGAGCGCAAATTGGCGCCGATGAACACCTGATCTTCAGTGCCGGTGAGCAGGGCTGCGACCTTCAGAGTCATGGCCGGCGGGATGTGGTCGATGACCGTGCCATTGGCGATGGCTTCGACCTGGCGGACCCGGCTGGCCGATGTCGTGATCGGTTCGGTCATGGGAGGCTCCGACCATTCGAGCGTCCGACCGTTCGAACGTCCGACCGTCCGTGAGTCCGGACGTCCCAGGCCCAGACGGGCGTGGTGGCGAGACGGTCGGACGAGGCCGCAGCGCTCGGACGCAATCTCATAACACCCCCAGGACCAGGCCGACCAAGGCCTGGCGAACCGGGATGCCGTTGCCGGCCTGGGGGAAATAATGGGCGTGTGGTGTGAAGTCGACGTCGGTCGCGATCTCGTTGATCCGTGGCAGCGGGTGCAGGATGCGCAGTTCAGGTTTCGCGCTGCGCAGCATCGCTGCGTTCACCCGATAGCTCGCCTTGATGTGGTCGAACTCCACCGGATCGGGGAAGCGCTCTTCCTGCAGCCGGGTCATGTACAGCACATCGCTGGCGGCGATGGCCTCGGGCAGGCCAGACGCGATCTCCACCGGCAGGCCGGCGGCAGCGCATTCGTCCAGATACTGCTGCGGCAATTCGAGCCCGGCCGGCGCAGTGAGCAGGATCTTCACTTTGAAGTGGCACAAAGCGCTGACCAGGCTGTGGACGGTGCGACCGTATTTCAGATCGCCAGCGAAGGCCACGGTCAGCTGGCGGTCGCCGGTGAGCAGCGCAGGGAAGAGTTTGGCGATGGTGTAAAGGTCAAGGAAGGTCTGGCTGGGGTGCTGATTCGCGCCATCCCCGCCATTGATCACCGGGACCCGCGAGACCTCCGCCGCCAACCGGGCGGCACCGTCCCGGGGATGACGCATGACGATCACGTCGACATATTGTTCGACCATGCGGATGGTGTCGGCCAGGCTCTCGCCTTTTTTGGTCGAGGTGCTGGCGGCGTCGCTGAACCCCATGACCTGGCCCCCCTGGTGGAGCATCGCCGCTTCGAAGCTCAACCGGGTGCGGGTGCTCGGCTCGAAGAACAGCGTGGCCATCAATTTGCCTGAAAACAGAGCGCCGCGACCACGCTGCTCAACCTGGCTGGCGACGGTCAGGACGTGGACGATCTCGTCCCTAGTGAAGTCCGCGATCGAGAGCACCTGACGACCTGCGAAGCGCACGTTGGCGGTGTAGTGCCTGGAGCCGCCTGGGGCTAGGGGCCAGACCGCTCGGGTCAGATCCCGCGTGCCACCACCAGCAGCACGATCACCACCACCAGCGCTGCCGCCCCCAGGAACAGCCACGGGCCGGAACCGACGCCTTGGGGTTCCTGGTCCTCGTTGAACACCCGGCTGGTTCCCGGCTGGACCCGCGGGGCCGCCTGGGCCACGGCCTTGCGCACCGCGTCGCTCACCGGTCGCGCTGCTTCGCTGGCTTCGGTCGCGGAGCGGGCAGGTTTCTTCACGGATTCGCTGCCCGGCCGTTGGGCCGGGTGGCGGTCCGAGGCTGAACTGTTGCGCCGGACCGGCTCCGTGCCCGGACGCCGGACCCCCGGGTTCTGGGTTGCTTCCGTTCCCGGGCGCCGTGCGGGCTCCTGAGCTGATGCCGGCCGTTGGCCGTCTGCTGGTCGTTGGCCGGAAGCCGGGCGTTGGCCGGAACCCGGGCGGGGACCTGACACCGGTCGTCGTTCCGCCTCTGGATCGAGCGGCATGGCCTGGATTTCACTGGTGTCAGGCCTGAGTTCCTCAAGGCCGACCCGGTCGGTCGGAGGCTTGATGACTGCCGGCTGCTTCAGCACCAAGGGCCGTTTGAGGAATTGGATACGCTCGGTGCCGGGTTCGCCAGTGGTTCCGAGGATGTCGCGCAGGGCGTCGCCGCAGGCCGACGACAGGGCGTCCAGCGTCAGGAACCGCGCGGAGGCCTTCTTGGCCATCGCCATCAGCACCAGCTTGCGGGTCAGCGGATGCAGGCTCGGCACCACCCGTCCGGGATCCGGCACGGCTTCAGTCAGATGGGCCGACATGATCGCCCCCGGACTGCCGCCGGTGAACGGCGTCATCCCGGTCAGCAGATGGTACAGGGTCGCGCCAAGTCCGTAGACATCGCTTCGGCCATCGAGGTCCTCGCCCCGGATCTGCTCCGGGCTCATGTACAGCGGCGTTCCGATGGTCATGCCGGTCTGGGTCAGGCGCTCGTCTTCGCGGCTCGATTTGACCAGTCCGAAGTCGATCAATTTCGCCCGTACCGTCATCGACAGGGACTTTTTGTCTGATTCAAGGTGGTCGACCACCAGGATGTTCTCGGGCTTGATGTCGCGATGGATCAGCCCGGCGGTGGAATTGACGTGGTGCAGCCCGGCGGCGATCTGCTGGATCACCCGCAACGCAAAGGTCTCAGGCAAGACCTTGTAGTCCTTGAGCAGGTTCATCAGGCTCGGGCCGTCGATGAATTCCATCGCCAGAAAGATATGCCCGCCGGCCTCGCCACTCTCGATGACCTCGGCCACCGACTCGTGCTTGATCCCGAGCAGCACCTGGGTTTCGCGGTGGAAACGATGCATGAAGTCATCGTCATTGGCCAGCCGGGCGTTGATCGTCTTGAAGGCGACTTCGCGACCGGTGTCCTTCTGGCGGGCGAGATAGACCATGCCCATGCCGCCGGAACCGATGCGGCGCAGCAGCTGGTACCGGGGGAAGTTCGCCTGATGGGCGATGAGCTGCTCCAGCTCGGCCCCCTGATCGCGGGTCAGCAAGGTCCGATCGACCAGGATCTTGTGGAGCGACTGGGTGGTCGCTCCATCGGCTTCCAGGCTGCTGCGCACCTGAGCGATCCGCGACAGCGAGGTCCAGCCGTTGGCCACGATGATCGGCTGGGCGGCGTCCAGCTCGGCGATCAGGCCGCCGACCCCGGGATCGGTGTTCAGCGTCGCCTGAGGCGCTGCTACCTGAAGGGCCGGAACCATGCTGGATATAGATAGCTTGGAATCGCCGTTCAGGGAAGGCCCAACCTGAAGCACGGCGCAGGCTTCGGCTTATCCTCGCGGCGATTGCGGACCCACCGTGCCCGGACTACCTTGCCACAGTTGGCGGGCCACTTCCCGCCCGGAGGCCCTCGGTGTCCCTGCACCTGCGTCAGAATCTCGGCCAGCGGATGGAGCAGCGCCTCAAGCTGACTCCGCAAATGATCCAGTCGATCGAGATCCTTTTGCTGCCCCAGATGGCACTTGAGGAGCGGATCATGCATGAGGTCGAGACCAATCCGACCTTGGAGCTGGTCGATGGCGGCGCTGCCGGTCCCGAGGAGCGGGAGGCGACTTCCGCGGCGCTGTCGGCCGATCGCAATGGCATCGACGCCCAGGACGAAGCCTGGCTATGGAAACGCAAAGCCCGGCATGGCGATGACGAGGGGCCCAATAAAATGGAGGCTCTGGCCGCCACCCCGGAACGGCCGCCGAGCCTGGCCGATCACCTGGTCGAGCAGATCCGTTTCGTCGAAATGCCAGCCGAGGTCCGCGAGATCGCCCATGAGATCGCCTGGCAGCTCGACCGTCGCGGGTTCCTCACCGTCCCCCTGACCGACCTGGTACCGGCGGAAAAGCTCGAACTGGCCGAGGAAGCCTACGAGCACCTCCGCCGCTGCGATCCCGCCGGCATCGCCGCCCGCGACCTGCGCGACTGCCTGATGCTGCAATTGCTGCGCCAGCCCGGCGACAACGCCTTTGAACTGACCCTGATCCGCGACCACCTCGACGATGTCCTGCGCAACCGCTTGCCGGTGATCGCCCAGGCCACCGGCGCCAGCGTCGACCGGGTGCAGGAAGGCGTGGCGGTGATCGCCCGGCTCGATCCCAAGCCCGGCCTGCCCTACGCCAGCGGCCAGAATCACATCGTCGTCCCTGATGTGATGGTGGAACGCGACGAGCGCGGCGAATGGATCGTGTCGGTGCCCGACGGCCGCATGCCCCGGATCGAGGTCAACCAGTCGTATCACCAGCTGTACGAAGCCCAGCCGCCGGAGAGCAAGGACAAGGCGTATCTCAAGGAGCAGCTGAGCAACGCGCGCTTCATCATCGACGCCGTCCAGCAACGCAAACGCACGCTGCTGCGCATCGTTTCCGAGATCGTCAAGCATCAGGTCGCCTTCCTCGAAGGCGGCGTCGAACAGCTCCGGCCGCTGCTCCGCCAGGACATCGCTGACAAGATCGGAATGCATGTCGCCACCGTCTCCCGGGCGGTGAAGGACAAGTACATCCAGACTCCGGCCGGGGTCCTGCCCCTGGCCGCGTTCTTCAGCGGCGGCATCGCCACCCAGGACGGCAGCGAAGCGGAAAGCAGCAAGTCGGTGAAGCTGCGGATCCACAAGCTGATCGAACACGAGGACAAGAAGAATCCCCTGTCGGATCAGGAGATCGCCGACCAGCTGGCCAAGGACGGCCTCGACATCAGCCGGCGGACGGTGACCAAGTACCGGATCGCCGACGGCATCCCCAGCACCCGCCAGCGGCGGGTCTTCTGAGACCGTCATGGCCGGCATGGACCGCGGACCAGGCGGCATGGACCGGGGGCCCCACGGTTCGAGATCGCCGTTTCGCGCCGGTTCCTCAGCCGTCTGCGCCCTGCTGCTGATCGCCGGGATAGGCGCTGCTGAACTGGTGCCCGCTGGCCAGGCCCAGGCCGCCGCCGGTCAGCCCGGCCGTGCGATCCCTGCCGGCGCCGCCCCGATCGCAGCCTGGACCATCCGCTGGGATGATTACCGGACCATTTTGGTCAGCGCCCCGGGCGCGGGCCGGATCGGACCGGGCTGGGTGCTGACCTACCACCTCGACCCGCTCAAAGGCCTAGCCGTGGCCTATCGCGCCAAGGTCTTCCGCGATGCCAACGGTGCGGTGCATTTCGACGCCCGCGAGGCCCGGATCGTCGGACCGATGGCCAATCAATGGTCGCCGGACAGTTTCAGCGTCGCCGGCCGGCAAGTGGTCGCCATCGACGACCACGACCGGGGCAACACCGGAGCCCTCGAATCGGTCGCGCCCGAAACCGGGAACGATTATCTCAAGCAACTGCGCTCGGCCCTGGCGGTGATTCAGAACGGCCTGTAACCGCGCTTGCCGTGGAACCGTCAAGCGGGCAACGAGCTACGGTGCTGGGGACGCTTCCAAGGCCGGCACCCGCAGCTTGACGTCGGCATCGATGGTGCGGCGGTCTTCTTCCATCTCATACGTCAACACGATGGAAAGGTCGGCGCCAGCGGCGACGATGATCGCCGGCTCCTGCAAGGCAGCACGGAAGATCCGCGCATACGCAGCCCGGCGCTGGGCGATGCGTGCGGTCTCGGCGGCGTCGATATGCCCGAAGATGAAACGGGTCGTCGGCAAAAAAGCACTGCGAAAACGGGCCTCGGCCGCAGTCGTAGATTCGCCAGATGCCGGAAGGAGACGGACCGGGAAGGGCCAGGACGAAGTGCGGCTCGTCGGCAGCAACCGGTAGTCCAGGTCGTCTGGCACCTGCTCGCCGAACCATGCGCGCAGCGCGGATTCCGCCGTCTCGCCTGGGCGTTGCGGAACGGTGATCCGGTCCAGCGCAGGCGGAGCGATCCGGACTTTGCCGAGGAACAGCGCTCCGCCTGCACCGCCGGTCGCCGGGGTCAGCACCAGTTCCTTATGCCCGGGAAAATCGGGATCCTCCAGATCCACCTCGATCCGGTTGCCGCCGACCACGTTGGCGTGGAGCTGAGCCGATGGGAAATGGCAGGAGCGCTTGGCAGACAACACAGCCGTGCGCTTGATGGTATCGACCTGGTATTCCAACCGGTCGAAGCCCATGTTGAACGCCTGTTCGCCGATCAGCAGCCGGGCCAACCAGGAAAACTCCAGGCGGACCAGGCCGGATTCGATGGTGAACGCCAATCCATGCTGGCCCGCCGGCAGGTCGAGCGGATCGAGCCGCAGGACGAGTTCCCGGCTCATCGCCACCCAGGCCAGCGCGAAGCTGTTGGGAATGGAGATCGTCTGGTCGTCGGTGAAGGTCAGATGCAGCCGGCGCTGCTCGACCCGGGCGGCGATGATCGATTGGGCGGGGAAGAATCCGGTCAGGCGTTCACGCATCGCCGCCAGGGCACTGGGATCGGCGACGGCCGGAGTGTCAACCTCGCCGAGGAGATCGACGAACAAGTGGAAGAGCTGCTCCCGGCTTTTCCATGCTGGGTCGTTGCACCAGCAATTGATGTCCACCGCCGTGATCCGGCGACCTGACGGCGGGGCCGCGGCCGGAGTGTCGATCCGCTGGCAGCCGGACAGCAGGGCCCAGGCCAGTAGGCCCAGGGCGAAAACGAACGGCAGCCGCATCATCGGCAGCACCCTGCGCTGGCGCGGCCAGGAAGGAATCCTCCGTGAAGCTGACCGCACTGGTGTGTTGGCAACCGGTGCTTCGACCCACGATCACATCATGCGTTGGCTGCTCACCGCCGTCCTGCTCGCCTGGATCACGTTTTCTGGCTGCAATCAAAACCGACCGCTTGCCGCCCACGATGCCCGGTCCGCAGCAGAAAACCTGTGTCAGCGCGAACGGCTCGATTGGGGCGATGCGGTGCAGACTTTGGCGCCGGGGCCGGTGCCTGGCCGGCACGACGCCTGGCAGGTGGCCTTTGCCCCCGCCAGCGACGGCTCGCCGCGGGTGGTGCTGGTCGATGGAGTGACCGGCTGGGCGGGTCTGCCGCCACCAGGGTACGAAATCCGCCGCCAGCCACGCGGCGAACCCGTTGCGGCCCCAGCCGCTGCCGCGGTGGTCGACGGTCCATGGATCCTGGTCGTCGAAGAGCCGCTTCCCGGATTGGATGCGGCGGCCACCGGCCGGTTGACCCGCGAGGCGGCCCGGCTCAACGACCTCGCCACCCGCACCGGCTTATGGCCGCTGTTCTCCGTCCACACCGACCGCGCCGGACGGACCGGACTGGCCTATGGCTGGCAAGGTGACCGCGGCATCGCCCGGGATGATTCCGTCGTAGACTGGGCCAAGCACCGCGGCGGCCTGAAGGAAACGCGGTGGGTGGACTTGTCGCCGAAGTGATGCGGGGTGTTCACAAGGAAAGCCGTGCTTGGGTAACAAATCCCAAACCGCACACGATCACGCAGCGCAGGTTATTTCAGGGATACGGGGTCCCGGCTGAACGCGTACGAAACGCCGATCCCGGCGCTCCATCCCGTTTGCTTGATGGCAAGGGTGATGCCACGGCTGGAATAGCGGCTGTCGACCTGACCGTAGCCCACCGAGGCCAATACCCGCCACCGCTCTGAAACGAAATAGCTCGCCTGCACCCGCGCCTGATAGGCACGAGCCTGCCCAGAAGCTGAAAATGACGGGCTATAGGCCGTCCCGTTCAAGGCGATGGCACTCACTCCCAGGCCGGCTCGTCCCTCACCAAGCAGCACCCAGCGATCGGTCATGGCCCAGCCCAGTCCGACCGATCCCAATCCCAGGAAGCTGCGCAACGAGCCAGGGCCTCCGCTGGCCTGGTGCAGGCTGGCATCGAGGCCAAGCACAAGTCCGATCTGATCGCCAGGCCGCGTCAACGAGAGCCGGCCGCCGACTTCGAACGCTGCTGCGCTGGCGAACCCGTCCTGGCCATCACCGGTGTAGGACGGGGAATCAAGGTGATAGCTGAACCCGGCAGGCTCGGCCAGCAGCAGGGTCTGCGCATCACGCACGACCAGTTCCGCGCTCGACACCGTGACGGCGGACAGCACCACCAAGGCAGTCGTCGCTGGCCCCGGCCCACGGAAAGGCGAAGTCATGGAGCGAGCAGCAGCCGGACTCCGGCCAAGGCGTGGGAGGTGGATGGGGTCAGGCCGCGGGAGACGTTGGTGGTAGCCGCAAGCTGGAACGAGTCGCTCCACGATCCTCCGCAGAGTCCGGCGCTGGCCCCAGCCTTGGTCCACTCCCAGACATTGCCGTGCATGTCGTACAGGCCATACGCGTTCGCTGCCCGCGTACCCACAGCTTGCGGACCAAGGGACTCGCCGTGGGTCTCCCAGACCACGGCGTTGCCCGCGATGGTCGGCTGGTCGGTGGCCGAGCCCCACGACCAGGGTCCGGAGCTGCCGCCCGCGCAGGCGTACTGCCATTGCTCCGCATCGGGGATCAGCAGTTTGGCCTTGGCCGTGGAACGGTAACGGTCCAGAGCAGCCAAAATATCCTGATAACTCAGGTTGTAGGCTGGGCGTTCCGCTTTCGGTCCAACCTCGACCACCGCGGTCGGCACCGTGATCCAGGGCTGCGAGGTCGCGAGCAAGGTCCATTGCCGCTGGGTGACCTCGAAGACGCCGATGAGGAAATCTCCCCGCGACCAGGTGATCCGCCGGAAGAGCATGCGCGAGGTGCGCAGGGTCCCGTCGGTGAGGTCCGGAGCCGCAGCCAGGGTGGTCAACGTTCCACTGGCGAGATCGAGCACCGCATAGGGCGCGGTGGCGATGCCCAGGTCGCCCTGGGCGCCGGTGAGGCTGCTCGACTGCGGTGAACCATCCGTGCTGCAGCCGGCAAGTACCAGCGCAAGCGCGGCGGCGCCGATCCGTGCGCCTGACGATTGGAGCGGATTCATCCATTCCCCCTGGGCAGCGATGATGATGGAGCCAAGCCGGCACCTTGGACTTTGATCAGCACCCGCTGGCTGGTGGCGGTGTTGCTGACCGGATCGGTGATCACGATCCAGAACACCTGATACGATAAATCGTCCGGGACATTCGGCCAGTTGATGACGTGATCCGTCTTGAAGCGGTTCGCGACCGCGTTTTCATCCGCCGGATGGGTGACCCAGATCACGCTGTACTGGAAGCTCGGATTGGCCGCAGCAAGGACCGGGGCATACAGCAGGGTTCCGCCGGCAGCGACCTCCATGGGCGGATTCGAGGTGATGACCGGGG
The DNA here is from genome assembly GCA_014193115.1 of Planctomycetota bacterium. Lineage (GTDB taxonomy): Bacteria > Planctomycetota > UBA11346 > UBA11346 > UBA11346 > BJHQ01. The sequence goes on from BJHQ01000001.1 coordinate 559,504, forward strand.
TCTGCCCCAGGCCCACGTTCTCGGAACCGGAGATCGCCAACGTGATGGTGCCCGTGCCCGACTTGGGTTGCGTGTCCGTGCTGACGGGCGCGCCAGGAATACCCAAGTCGCTTGCGGTGACGGTGAAGGAGTCCGCTCCCGCGCTGCCCTGGTCCGCAGTATAGGTGAACGCCCCGGTCGCCGGGTCGAGCGCCACCCGGCCTTTGCTGGGCGGCGCTGAAACCTGGAAGGTGTGGGTCGCATCATCCCCATCCTGGACCTGGATTTGACCTGGAACCGGAATCCCCGGCATGGCGACCAGAGACGCATTGGCGATGGTGGGAGCAAGATTGAATGGCACCAGATCCAGCACCTGGAAGACGGCGGAACTCGCATCCCCAAGGCCATTGGTCGCGGTGATCGCGATGCGGCGCTGGGTCAAACCAGGACGTTTGGAATCACTGGAATAGACCAGGGTGCGGAGGACCGCGGAGGCGACCTCCGCGGTGACCGGGATGGCGGGATGGAGGAACTGCACCGACAGCGCCGAGCCGCCGGTTCCTCCAGCGACCGTGCCGATCAGATTCCCATCATAGAACAAGGACGGGCCGGTGAGCGTCACTAAACCCTGGGGCGCGAGGCCCAGCACATCCTGGGATTCGGCGCCAGTGGTCACGGCGAAGACCAAAAGTCCATCTTGGTCGCTGCGGACCAGGATGCCGCCATTCGATTGGGTGCTCAAGATGACCGAACCCAGGTCAGCGAGACGGACCGGCGAACCATCTTGGACCCGGTAGACCGGCGGAGTCGAACCAGTGAGCGCCACCACCGGCAAGGTGCGCAGGATGTCGATTTGCAGGAATTGGGCGCTGCTCCTGGGTTCATTGGGGTCGGAGGCGGACCCGCGGTACGACACCGAGAATGCGAAGTCGTCGCGTTTTGCGCTTGCTGCGCCGGTATGGGAATAGCGGACCAGACCCAGGTTCAGATCGTTCTGGGTGAAGACCGCACCCTGGACGAGGGGGAGTCCGCCGACGGGGTCGCCGACGCGATGCCTGGTCAGCTCTCCCTGAGCGACCTCGACCTCGACCTGGTAGACCAGATCGGTCGCCAATGGCACCAGGCTCGGATCGCGACTGGTGGTGATCAGCCCGGTGATCGGATTGCCCAAGGAGCCCGCTTCGATCGCAACCGGGGCGACTTGCACTGCGAGGGAGTAAAAGGTGAAGGCATTTGCACGGAGGACTGGCAATCCGTTGACCGTCACCACCACATCGACCAGCCCTGCAGAATGCGCCGGGGTGATGCAGTCGATGGAGGTAGCGGTCACGGTTGTGACGTTGGCGACCGTGCCTCCGAAGGTCACGAGCAGGGGATTTTGGAAGCCGCTTCCGCTGATCCGGATCGTCGATCCGCCTGCGACCGTGCCAGTGACGACATCCACAGCGGAGATGATCGGCAGATAGACAAAGCCTGCGGACAAGGTGGTCGACTGTCCATTGCTGGTGACGACCACATCCACCACCGCCGCGGCATGCGCAGGCGTGGTGCAGGTGATCGTCGTGCTGGTGACCGCGCTGACGACCGCAGCCAGGCCATCGAAAACCACCGAGGTACCGGCGATATCGCCGGCCGCGAATCCGGTCCCGCTCACGATCACGCTGGTGCCGCCAGCAGTCGATCCGCTGGTCGTGTCGAGGGAGGAAATCGTGATGGATTGGAAGGTGAATGCTCCCGCGAGGGTCGCCGATTGGCCGTTGCAGGTGACCGTTACTGCGACCATCCCGGCAGGCTGCGCCGGCGTCGTGCAGGTGATGCTGGTCGGAGTGACCACCGTGACGGCGGCACTCCCGCTGCCGAACTGAACCGTGGCCCCAGAGGCAAATCCGATCCCGGAGATGGTGACCGTCGTGCCCCCGGTCACGGGACCGGACACCACATCCAGGGAAGAAAGGCTCGGCAGGTAGGTGAACGCATTGGTCCCGGTCACCGGAAGACCGTTCACCGAGACCGTCACATCAACGGAACCCGCGGCGTGCGCCGGCGTGGTGCAGACGATGGTGGTCGGGTTCACCGACGTGATCGCGGCATTGCTTCCACCAAAGGAGACGACCGTGGCTCCATTTACGAAACCGGAGCCAGTGATGGTGACCGAGGTTCCGCCCGACGCAGTGCCAGAGGTCACATCAAGTGAGGTCAGTCCGGGCAGGTAGGTGAAAGCACCGACGCTGGTGACGGACTGGCCGTTGCTGGTGACCACGACATCGACCACGCCGGTGGCTCGGGCCGGCGTCGTGCAGGTGATAGAGGTGCTGGTGACCGCGGACACCACTGCCGTCGTGCCGCCAAAGGTGACCGAGGTTCCCGCGAGGTTGCCGTTGACGAAGCCAGTGCCAGTGATGACCACGCTGGTGCCGCCGCCGGCGGGGCCGTTGGTGGTTCCAAGTGAGGAAATGGTGATCGCCTGATAGGTGAATGCATTGGACCCGGTCACCTGCAGGCCATTCACGACGATCACCACATCGACCGTTCCCGCGGCGTGCGCCGGCGTGGTGCACACGATGGTGGTCGGGTTCACCGACGTGATCGCGGCATTGCTTCCACCAAAGGAGACGACCGTGGCTCCATTTACGAATCCGGTGCCGGTGATGGCGACCGCGGTTCCGCCCGACGCAGTGCCAGAGGTCACATCAAGTGAGGTCAGTCCGGGCAGGTAGGTGAAAGCACCGACGCTGGTGACGGACTGGCCGTTGCTGGTGACCACGACATCGACCACGCCGGTGGCGCGGGCCGGCGTCGTGCAGGTGATAGAGGTGCTGGTGACCGCGGACACCACTGCCGCCGTGCCGCCGAAGGTGACCGAGGTTCCCGCCAGGTTGCCGTTGACGTAGCCGGTGCCGGTGAGGACCACGCTGGTGCCGCCGCCGGCGGGGCCGCTGGTGGTTCCAAGTGAGGAAATAGAGATCGCCTGAAAGGTGAATGCATTGGTCCCGGTCACCTGCAGGCCATTCACGACGATCACCACATCGACCGTTCCCGCGGCGTGCGCCGGCGTGGTGCAGACGATGGTGGTCGGGTTCACCGACGTGATCGCGGCATTGCTTCCGCCGAAGGCGACGACCGTGGCTCCATTTACGAAACCGGAGCCAGTGATGGTGACCGCGGTTCCGCCCGACGCAGTGCCAGAGGTCACATCAAGTGAGGTCAGTCCGGGCAGGTAGGTGAAAGCCCCGACGCTGGTGACGGACTGGCCGTTGCTGGTGACCACCACATCGACCACACCGGTGGCCCGTGCCGGCGTCGTGCAGGTGATGGCCGTGCTGGTGACTGCGGACACCACCGCCGCCGCGCCGCCAAACGTGACCGAGGTTCCCGCGAGGTTGCCGTTGACGAAGCCAGTGCCAGTAATGACCACGCTGGTGCCGCCGTTGGCGGGTCCGCTGGTGGTTCCAAGTGAGGAAATGGAGATCGCCTGATAGGTGAACGCATTGGTCCCGGTCACCTGCAGGCCATTCACGACGATCACCACATCGACCGTTCCCGCGGCGTGCGCCGGCGTGGTGCAGACGATGGTGGTCGGGTTCACCGACGTGATCGCGGCATTGCTTCCACCAAAGGCGACGACCGTGGCTCCATTTACGAACCCGGTGCCGGTGATGGTGACCGCGGTTCCGCCCGACGCAGTGCCAGAGGTCACGTCGAGCGAGGTCAGTCCGGGCAGGTAGGTGAAGGCCCCGACGCTGGTGACGGACTGGCCGTTGCTGGTGACCACGACATCGACCACGCCAGTGGCCCGGGCCGGCGTCGTGCAGGTGATAGAGGTGCTGGTGACCGCGGACACCACTGCCGTCGTGCCGCCAAAGGTGACCGAGGTTCCCGCGAGGTTGCCGTTGACGAAGCCAGTGCCAGTGATGACCACGCTGGTGCCGCCGCCGGCGGGGCCGTTGGTGGTTCCAAGTGAGGAAATGGTGATCGCCTGATAGGTGAATGCATTGGACCCGGTCACCTGCAGGCCATTCACGACGATCACCACATCGACCGTTCCCGCGGCGTGCGCCGGCGTGGTGCACACGATGGTGGTCGGGTTCACCGACGTGATCGCGGCATTGCTTCCACCAAAGGAGACGACCGTGGCTCCATTTACGAATCCGGTGCCGGTGATGGCGACCGCGGTTCCGCCCGACGCAGTGCCAGAGGTCACATCAAGTGAGGTCAGTCCGGGCAGGTAGGTGAAAGCACCGACGCTGGTGACGGACTGGCCGTTGCTGGTGACCACGACATCGACCACGCCGGTGGCGCGGGCCGGCGTCGTGCAGGTGATAGAGGTGCTGGTGACCGCGGACACCACTGCCGCCGTGCCGCCGAAGGTGACCGAGGTTCCCGCCAGGTTGCCGTTGACGTAGCCGGTGCCGGTGAGGACCACGCTGGTGCCGCCGCCGGCGGGGCCGCTGGTGGTTCCAAGTGAGGAAATAGAGATCGCCTGAAAGGTGAATGCATTGGTCCCGGTCACCTGCAGGCCATTCACGACGATCACCACATCGACCGTTCCCGCGGCGTGCGCCGGCGTGGTGCAGACGATGGTGGTCGGGTTCACCGACGTGATCGCGGCATTGCTTCCGCCGAAGGCGACGACCGTGGCTCCATTTACGAAACCGGAGCCAGTGATGGTGACCGCGGTTCCGCCCGACGCAGTGCCAGAGGTCACATCAAGTGAGGTCAGTCCGGGCAGGTAGGTGAAAGCCCCGACGCTGGTGACGGACTGGCCGTTGCTGGTGACCACCACATCGACCACACCGGTGGCCCGTGCCGGCGTCGTGCAGGTGATGGCCGTGCTGGTGACTGCGGACACCACCGCCGCCGCGCCGCCAAACGTGACCGAGGT
>BJHQ01000001.1:564464-832106 GCA_014193115.1 Planctomycetota bacterium
CGGACTGGCCGTTGCTGGTGACCACCACATCGACCACACCGGTGGCCCGTGCCGGCGTCGTGCAGGTGATGGCCGTGCTGGTGACTGCGGACACCACCGCCGCCGCGCCGCCAAACGTGACCGAGGTCCCCGCGAGATTGCCGTTGACGAAGCCAGTGCCGGTGATGACCACGCTGGTGCCACCGCCGGCGGATCCGCTGGTGGTTCCAAGTGAGGAAATGGTGACCGCCTGAAAGATGAATGCATTGGTCCCGGTCACCTGTAGACCATTCACGACGATCACGACATCAACCGTTCCTGCGACGTGCGCTGGAGTGGTGCAGACAATGGTGGTCGGGTTCACCGACGTGATCGCGGCGATCGCTCCTCCGAAGACCACAAGGGTCCCGCCGTTGACGAAGCCAGAACCGGTGATGGTGACTGAGGTACCTCCTGACGCTGTGCCAGAAGTCACGTTGAGCGCGGTCAGTCCGGGGAAATAGGAGAAAGCCCCAGTGCTGATGACCGACTGACCGTTGCTGGTCACCACGACATCGACCACGCCAGCGGTATGCGCCGGCGTCGTGCAAGTGATGGCCGTACTCGTAACGTTGGTGACCGCAGCGGCCGTACCGCCGAACGTGACCGTGCTGCCGACATCGAAGCCGGTACCGTTGATGATGACACCGGTCGTCCCGCCGGCAGCGGGACCGCTGGTGGTGCCCAACGAACTGATGGTCAGCGGAACGATGGAAACCGGGCTGCCCAGGGTGGCGGCCGGAATATTCCCGGCGATGTCAAAAAAGGTCGAGCCGGGAATGAGGTCGAGGCGAAGTTGCCCAGTGCCGGTGCCGGCCGCGACCGTCACCGTCCAGGTGAAGCCGCCGCCGCTCAGCCCCAGGATGCTGGAGCCGGAGATGGACCCGCTGACCACGGACAGGCTGAAATCCGCAGCTGAGCCGCCGTCCACCGGCTTGTCGAAGGAGACGGTAAAGGAGATCGTGCTCTGGCTGGTCGGGCCAGGAGTGGACGGGATGACGGTCGCGATAGGCGCGATCCCGTCGATCACCAGGGCCTTGTTGAAGCCGAGCGAAAAGGGGCCGCCGGACACCGGCAGAGTCAGGTCGGCATCGACCAGCCCCGCATCCTTGATGGTGCCGCCATTGAGGGTCAATGCGCCTGTGCCGGTGTAATCCAAGGGGAAACCGAAGGTCGTGTCGCCCGGTGCGACGGTGTAGGCAAACGTCAGGATGGGAGACCCCGTACCACCCAGGTAGACCGCGATGCCGCCGGTGGACAGAGCCACCTGCGGGACGCCGGTCACGTCCACGGCGGCATCGAACGCCACGGTGACAGGGACGACTTGGCCTTGGCCATAGGGGCCATCCGGCGCGGGCGAGTTCACATCGATGACGGACGCGCCCATGGCCGAACTGGAGATCAATCCCAGCAGGACGAGACCAGCCACCACGTGGCCCAGCCAAGTAGGAAGGCTGAGCAGGCTCCGTGCTGCCCGGAACGCGAGCTGGTCGCGTCGCAGACGCGATACCATCAATGATGCAGTCATGGCGTTGGTCGAAGTTCTGGGGTCGGAACGGTCGGAGGGGGCGGTTTCGCCGGGGCCACACGCAGCTGCACCTGATACCCAGCGATGGGGATGTCCATGCGGAGGGCTGGGTCGACCCAGTTCCCAGTACCTGCGGACGGATGCCCCGGTTCCACGCCATCGGGCCACGTCACCGCAGCCGCCAAACGGAAGCCGACGTAGGCAGAACGCATCTCGGGACGGGCCGGAGTGCGGTCGGAAGCGCGGACCCGGACGGCCGGGTCGCCCCAGGATCCGCCGCGCACCACACGACGTTCGCCTTCGCGCCCGAGCGGATCGGTGCTGGCGCTGACGGAATACGGGCTGAACCGGTCCTCGCACCATTCCGAGACATTGCCCAGCATGTCGTAGAGGCCGAGGCGGTTGCACTGGCGCTGCTTCACGCTCTGGCAGCGCCCGATTGAGTTGGCCTCGAACCAGGCCACCAAGCTTGGATCGGAAGTCCGGTCGCCTGATGACGACGGAGCAGTGGATGGCCCGGCGCGGCAGGCGTATTCCCATTCCGCCTCGGTCGGCAGTCGGGAACGGATGGCCGGTTTCACCCGGTTGAGCAGTTCCACGAAGCGCTGGCAATCCTCCCACGACACGCGATGCACCGGCATTTGCTGGCCAGGGTCGCGGCTCGGATTGTCCGAATGCAACGCCAACCAGAAGGCTTGGGTGCATTCGCTGTCGGCAAGCCAGAACGACCGGCTGAGCGTGCATGGGACCTGCCGCTCGCTGTCGTCACGCCCTGGTTCCTGGTCGGGACTGCCGATGGTGAATTGCCCATGGGGCACGAATCGGAAACGCTGCACGACCTGACCGACCGCCAAGTCTGCGTAGGGACCGAAATCGTCGTGGCCGGCCTGCTGAGCCCAGACCGGCTTCCCCGGGCCCATGAGCAGATGGAAGCGCTGGAGTCGGAGCTGGACATCGGAGCCGGAGGTGCCGACCAGGCCGGTGAGTTCGTCGAGTTGCGCCTGGATGGTGGCGACCCGGCTGGACGGCAGCACCATCCCCTCGATCGGTTTGCACAGCTGTACCAGTTCGCGTGCCCGGACCACCTTGGCTCGCCAGCGGAGCAGCTGGGGATCTTGTTCACCCACCAACACTCCCAGAGCGGCGAGATCCTGGTCTGCGGTTGCCGGAATCGGCACCGCACGATCGAGGGCCTGGAGTTGCGCAAGCAGGGCTGCGACCCGGGCGATCTTGACCCGCCAACGCTGCACCTCCTGATCCTGGTCGCTGACCAGCGCGGCAAGCTGGCTCACAAGATTCTGGGCATCCATCGGCAATGGCGCAGGTTGGTCGAGCCCAGCCAGGCGCAGGCGCAAGGCATCGACCGTGTCGAGGCGTGCGCGCCAGCGCTTGAGGTCGTTGTCCTGATCGCCGGCTTGTTTCGCCAGCGTCAGGAGATCCTGGCGGAGCGCCGGGGTGATGATGGCGATCCGATCGAGTTCGGCGAGGCGCTGCCGGCGTTCCTGCATCTGCGTGCGTTCATCGGCGATCCGCTTGGTGGCAGCGGCCTCCTGGGCCGTGGTGAGCGCCAGCATCGCACCCAGGCGATCCCGTGCGGCGGCGCAGGCATCCATCTCGGCGACGGTCAACGGTTCCTCTCGTTCAAGCCGGGCCAAGGTCGCGCGCAGATCCGACAGCCGGTCGCGTTCGCTGCGCAGTCGCTTGCGCCAGGCATCGACCTCGGCGTCGCCCGCACCGACCAGGGTCGTGAGCGCCGTGAGCAGCCGTTCGGCATCGTCGATCACCGTCACGGTCATCAGGTCGCCACGGGTCGCCAAGGTGAGACGCTGGCGCAGGCTGGCGATCTCGGCCTGGGCGGCGGCGACCTTGGCCTTCCAGCCGCGCAACTGGGGGTCGCTGTCGCCGACCAGTTGCTGCATCGCGGCGAAATCCTTGCCGAGTTCCAGCTGGAGCAGGAGCGGCGGCAGCTCGACCTGGTCCAGGCGAGCCAGCCGCAGGCGCAGCAGGCGGATCTGCTCGCCGGTCGAGGCCAGGCGCACGCCCCAACGGTCCAGACGTTCATCCTGGCCCAGCATCAGGGCCAGGGCGGCGTGGTCGGCCTGCAATTGCAGGCGTTCGGCTTCGGTCACCTGGTGATCGGCGCGGTCGAGCACGGCGAGATTGGCCAGCAGGGTCTGCTTGCGCGCGTCGTAGTCGGTCAAGCGCCGGTTGATGCGGAGGACCATCGCGTCCTGCTCGCCGACCATGGCGGTGAGCTTGGCCACCAATGGTTCGGCTTCATCGCGTTGGGCCTGGTTGATGGCGGCATTGGTGTCGATGCCGCGCAACTGCTGGCGGAGGGTGTCCTCGGCCTGGGTCAGGCCATGGATCCTGGCCTGCCAGCGGACCACGGCGGGATCACCGGTGCCGACCAATTCCTGATAGGCGCCCAGGTCGGCTGCGGCAGTCCGGCGCAGATCCTGCGAAACCAATTCTTGATCGAGCAGGCGCAGCCGATCGGACATGACGGCCGCGCGCTTGATCTTGGTTTTCCAGAGGGCGACTTTGGCCGCATCGGCGTAGGGATTGGCGGCGTAGGCTTCAAGCGCTCGCTCACTGTCGCTGGGGATCGGCTTGGGCGCATCGAGCACACTGAGGGTGTTCAGCAGGTCGCTGGCGCGCTGGCGCAGCATGGCCTGCTGGGCAAGCACTTCTTGACGGTGGCTGTAGTACGACAGACCCGACCCGCCAGCGACCAGCACCAGGACCACGCAGGCGGCGACCAGGTGCATCAGATGGCGCTGGGCCCAGCTCAGGTTCTCGCGCTGCGCCTCGTCGGCGCCGGTACCGAGGCGGTAGCTGGACAAAGACGACTTCAGCAGGTTGCCGTTGCGGATCCCTTCGAGATCGGTGACCAGCGCCTGGGCATCGGCATAGCGGTCGGCGGGCTTCTTTTGCAGGCATTTCAGCACCACGGCCTGGTACTGGTCGCTCACTTCCGGATTGATCTTGCGCGGCAGGTCGGGTTCGGAGTAGCAATGCTGGTAGATCAGGGCGTTGGGAGTCGCGCCTTCGAACGGACGCTTGCCGCACAGCAGCTCATAGAACACCACGCCCAGGCTGTAGATGTCGGAACGCTGGTCGATGTCGGCCAGGCCGCGTCCCTGCTCTGGGCTGAGGTAGGCTGGGGTGCCCACCGACTGCCCGGCGATGGTGTGCGAGCTTTCGCCCAGCACCTTCACAATGCCGAAGTCGGCCACCTTCACCAGGCCGTGGATGGTCACCATCAGATTGGGCGGCTTGATGTCGCGGTGGACGATCCCGTAGCGTCCGGCCTCGACCAGACCCTTGGCCGCTTGCAGCACCACGTCGGCGGCCTCATCGGGAGTGAACGGCCGGCCGTCGGTCCGGCGCTGATGGATCACTTGGTGGAGGTCGGTGCCATCGACGAATTCCATCACGAAATAGTGGTTGCTCTCCCATTCGCCGGCGGCGTAGACCTGCACCACGTTGGGCGAGGACAACACCGAGGTCATGCGCGCTTCGAGCTGGAAACGCTGGAGCAGGTTCTGGTCTGCGGCCAGATGAGGGGCGAGCACTTTGATCGCCACCCGGCGCTTGAGCGAGATCTGGCGGCCGCGATAGACCACGCCCATGCCGCCTTCACCCAGCATGCCGCCAACCAGCCAGTCGCCCCACTGCTGGCCAGTGAAGGTGCCTTTCCGGCCCTGCAAATGCCAGGTTTCGCTGAACGCGGCGGTGGTCGCACGCGAGTGGGTCGATATCGACGTGGTCCCGCCGGGCAGGTGGCTGCCAGTGCCAGCCGCGGGCTCCCGCGGCCGGGCGGAAGGTTGAGCGGGCAATGGCTCAGGCGCGGCGCGGATCGGGACCGTGGGGTCGGCGCCTTCCCAGTCTGCCCCAGCGTCTGCTGGCGTCGCTTTGGCCTGGGTCGCGCCTGGCAGCACCGCCACGGTGGCGTCGGCACCGGTCCATTGGGCTTGGGCATCGGCCTTCCCGGCAATGACCGGCACGGTCCGTTCCGCCCCCTGCCAATCGCGTTCGCCATCGACGCGGTTGACCGCGGCGGGATCAGGCGCGCCAGCAGGGCGCGCTGCCGCATCGGCGGTGGTGCTGCCGGACGGAACCGGCGTGGCCTCGGCGCCATCCCACTTGCCGGCGTCGTCTGCGGCCTTGGTGTCCGATGCTTGCGAATCAGCCATGCTTGCCGGAAGGGAGGCAGGAATCGATCATTTTGCCACGCGCAATCTCTGGTTTATTCTAGCCCTGTGAAGGGCTGGTTGTCCAGTCCATCTGCTGCCGGCTTGCCCATTGTTTGCCCATCCCGCAGGCTGGGCGACCTGCGTTGCGGCAGGTTCCGCCTGCTCCATTCTTGCCCCACTCACTTGGTCGCAGCCATGCATCCGCCCATCATCGACGCGCTCGCCCAGATCGCTCGCAAGCGCCGTCTGCTCGATCGCGACCGCAGCGACCGCCTGGCCGATTATGCGATCAAGAACGGCGTAGCGACCCTCGCGGATCTGCGCACCTGGCTCGACGGCAAGGCTGCGGGCCTCGGTCCGGAACTCTGCCAGCGCCTGCTGGGCCTGCTCGCCCCGGCTGATCTCCCCGCCTTCGGCAACTACCAGGCATTCGTCCACCTCGCCGATGGCGGTATGGGCCGGGTGTGGCTGGCGGCGGCCAAGGATGGCCCCTTGGTGGTGGTGAAGACCCTGAAAAGCACCACCAACCTGATCCGCCAGCGCCGTTTCGAGCGCGAGGTCGAGATCACCCGCAAGCTCAACCACCCTAACATCGTGCGCTGCCTCGACGGCGGTGAGGCCAGCGACGGGTCGGATTACCTGGTGCTGGAATACGTCGACAGCGGGGACCTGCGCGAGCTGGTCGAGGCGCGCTGGCAGCTGCCCGAACCGCTGACCTTGGCCATCGTCGCGCAGGTGGCAGACGCTCTCAAGGCCGCCCACGCCCTCAACGTGGTCCATCGCGACATCAAGCCATCGAACATCTTCGTCGGACATGACGGGAAATCCCTGCTTGCCGACTTCGGCATCGCCCGGGCCGAGGGGACCGGCACCATGCTGACCATGGCTGGGGCGATCATGGGCAGCCCGCAGTTCATGTCGCCGGAGCAGTCCTTCGGCCAGACGGTCGACATCCGCAGCGACATCTACGCGGTCGGGGCCGTCCTTTTCTATTGTCTCGCCGGCCGGCCGCCCTTCGACGGCACGATGCAGGACGTGATGTATCAGCAAGGGAATGTGCCTGCTCCCGATGTGCGCACCGCCTGCTCCGGCGTATCGGAACGCACCGCCCAGCTCATCGCCGCCTGCTTGGCGAAACCTCCCGGCGACCGCCCCGCCGATCCCCAGGCCTTGCGCTCGGCGCTGGAAGACGCGCTCGTCGCCCAAGGTTTAAACATCAGCGGAGCGATCTCGGCCGAAACCTCCAACACTCCGGGTGGCGGGAAAACCATCGGATTCTCCAGCGGCGTGGCCTCGTTCGAGTTCCCCACCATCGATTCCGACCTGAGCGGCAATGCCCCCGAACCGCACGAGAGCCCCGCGAATCCAGGCCAACGCACCGATCCCATCGTCTTGCAGCACCTCACCGCAAGCCTGCTCGCTCAGCCGCCCGCTGCGGAGCCGGCAGACACTGGATCGACCTCCGCATCGGGAAATGACAGCGGATCACCGTCAGTCGCAGCACGTGCTTCTGGCGCCACCGATTTTGCCGGGGATCCAGCGCTCGCGATCACCGGCGACTGGATCAGCCTGCTGCCCCAGGACGCAGGGGATCCCACCGCCGTGCTGCTGTTCGCCCGTTCGCGGTTGGTCCTGGGGAAGCTGCGCGGCGCGCCGTCCGACCTGTGCTTGCGCAACTACCCGGTTGCCGAATTCAAGGACGCGCTCCAGCGCATCAGCCGTCAGCATGTGGCCCTGCGCTATGATCCGCTCGGGCAGGAATGCCTGGTCGAAGATCTTGGCAGTGCCAACGGAACGGTCATTGACGGAGTCGCCCTGGCCAGCGGCAAGAGCAAGGCATTGGGCACGGAGACCGCCCACGTCCTGGTGGTTGCCGGCACCGTTTCGCTGTGGGTCCGTTGCCGCCGCTCGACCCAGGCCGGCAAAGCCCAGACCTTTGCTGGTCTGCCGCCGGCCGCCAATCCGCCCTGCGGGCTCGACAGCGATCTGGCCCTCGATTCGGTGATCCTGACCCGGCCGGAAAACCGCCCCGAGATGGCCTACGCCATGGTGCTCAGGCGCATGACCCTCGGCGGCCCCGGCGCCGACCTGGAACTGGCTGGCGCCCGCTCCCGCGCCGGCGTCACCGTGGCGCACTACGCCGGCCGATGGCTGTACCGGCCAGCCGCCGGCAATGCCCCCTGGAAACCGCTCACGCAGGGCCAGGTGCTCGATTGCGGCGGACGCAACCTGGTGGCCCAGGTCGGCCAATATGAACATTTCTGAGTCCTTCCGGGCGGCAGCGAGACACGCTCCTCCGCGCAGCCTGCGGCTCCTCACCACCACGAACCCGATCATCCGGGTTCAACCGAACCAACGGAGATGACCATGAGTACCGAACCCTCCACCGCCAAGGCGGCCATCCGGACGCACCTCGCCGAGCTCAAGAACCAGCTCCAGGCCGAGGCCGACGTGTTCCTCCCCATCATCACCGTGAACAAAGGCCGCGGTGGCGCGGCGTTCTGCTATCTGCTCTTCGCCGCTATTGATGTGCTCGCCATCATCGTCCACGGCGTCAGCAAAGATCCCCAGGTCAAGGACCAGCCCGAACGCTTGCGCCGTCTGTTCAACGACAAGCGCTTCACCCCGCAGCATTTCGCCAGCAAGAGCGAAATCATGACCCACCTGTTCAGTGGTGCGGTGATCAACGCTTTCACACCAGCCACTGGCCCAGTGGTCCGCATGTCAGGCGAGCAAGTCGGTTTCGCCGGCACCTTCACGATCCGCGGTCATGCGATCATCAACCCGGCCAAGTTCCTGGAAGATGTCCTGGGCATGATCGCCAAAGTCTCTGCCTATGTCGACACCGCACCTGAAACCGAAATCGGTCCGATTCACGCCCGTTTGATCTTCAAGGAAGGCAAGGACCGTGACCAGCTGATCAAGCTGGTGACCGGCGCCGCCTTCGAAGAAATGCCCACCATGGGCGGCTGAGACGGATCAAACGCGACCGAGCCCGACCGCGGGCCCGAAAAACCCAGGTGGGGAACGCCAAGACGTCAAAGCGCCAAGCCCGCGGAGAATAACCTCCGTTTTTCCTTGGCGTTACATCGCCGTGGCGGTTCGTCTGCTTTTTTGAGGGTGCAAGCTGGTTCTGTTCCGGCGGGGCCGTCAGGCCCCGGGATTGTGGTCAAGCTGTTGCATGCCTTCAGCTGCTCGAGTCCGGTTGGCGATCTGGCCCGGAGCTGAAGCTCCGGGCTGGTGTTGCGCCGTCCGGACGGGACGCCAAACGAGATGACACGATCAGACGCTCGCGGGTCGAAGCCGAGCAGCTGAACCAAGCGCCCGCGGACAGAATGCGGCGCCCCCGAGCAGCCGGTGGGCACTGAAAAACCTGCGGTGCTGAGCGACCTGCGGTGCTGAGCGACCTGCGGTGCTGAGCGACCTGCGGTGCTGAGCGACCTGCGGTGCTGAGTGACCTGTGGTACCCCAGGGGCAACCTGGGGTGCCCGGGGCGGGCTCAGGCCAGGGCGGCTTTTGCCTTGCCGACCACCTCGGCGAAGGCCGCCGGCTGGTGGATGGCGAGTTCGCTCAGCTGCTTGCGGTCGAGGCGGATGTCGGCCTTTTGCAGACCGGCGATCAGCCGGCTGTAGGGCAGGCCGCACTCGCGGCTGGCGATACCGACGCGCTTGATCCACAGCGAGCGGAACTGGCGCTTTTTGAGCTTGCGGCCGCTGAAGGCCATGGCCTCGGCGCGGCGCACGGCCTCGCAGACGACCCGGTACATCTTGCGTCGGCCGCTGAAGAAGCCTTTGGCGCGCTTCTTCATGCGCACGATCATGCGGTGGCGGGCGGCTCCATTGGTAGCGCGCATAACAAATTACCTTTCTCTCTGGCCCGGCACGCGGGATGCGCGACGGGGAGGCCTGGGGCCTACTTGGGAGACGATCTGCGTGGGACGGTGACGATCAGGTCGCGGCGGGTGCGGGAGCAGCGACGACCCGGGCCGGCTTGGGCTTGGCGACCTTGGCGCGGAAGGCGTAGCGGACCCGGCGGATGACGCCGTCGTGGGTCGAGACGCCTTTCTTGTGGGCATCGCGCTTGTGGGCCGAATCGCGGTGGGTCAGCAGATGGCGGACATTGACTTTGGTGCGCACAACCTTGCCGTTGCGGGTCAAGCGCATCCGGCGGACGCTGCCTTTGTGGGTCTTCTGCTTGGGCACGGTCGGCTCCTGGCGCCTTCGGCGCGATGGGCCGGGAACGATAGGTGACCAGCCTGGATTGCAAGGGGCTGCAAGGCGCCTGCCAAGCTCCCTTCCGAAGGTGGTTCAGCCCAGCCGTGCGAGCAGCGCGGGCAAGGCGCACAGACCCCGGGCCGAGACTCCGGGCAACAGGTGCCGGGCCACCGCCCGCAGCCGGTGCGGCGCCTGGCCCATGGCGCAGCCGTGCCCGGCCCAAGCGACCATTTCAACATCGTTATGCTGATCACCCACCGCCCAGACCTGTTCCCGGGGCACGCCCAGGCGCTGGGCGAGGCGCTCCAGGCCCCAGGCCTTGGTGACTCCGCCGGGCAGGATTTCGAGCCGGTCGGGCTGGCTCATCACCACCTGGAATCCCGGCCCGAGCGCCGCGGTGAGCCCGGCGACGGCCACCGGGATGATCGTGGAATCAGCGACGAACATGATCTTGCAGCTCGGACCGCGCCATGGCGTCAGGTCCCCAAAGCGGATCGGTACCCGATACAGGTCCGCCCAGCCGCGGGTGTGGTCGGTCTCGCGATCCATCCACCACTCGTCGGCAGCGGGATAGCACGAGGCCGAACCGGGAAAGACCGCCAGCTCGGCGAGGATGCGGTTGACCTGGCGCTCGCTCAGGGGCAGCCAGGCGAACGGCGGCTGGTCGATCCATCCCACCCAGCCGCCATTGAAACAGACCAAGGGTGTGTCGAGATCAAGGTGGGCGTGGACCCAGCGACTGCTGAGCAGCGGCCGGCCGGTGGCCAGGGCGACGGCGAAGCCGAGCCGGCGGATTTCGCGCACCGCCCGTTCATGCCCTGGACTGATCGTGCAGTCTTCACCCAGCAGGGTGCCATCCAGATCCAGGGCGACGAGACCGCGCATGGGGAAAGGCTGCGCTCGCCGCTGGCCTGGGCAAGACGCCACGCGAGCGGCAAGACGCCACGCGAGCGGCAAGACGCCACGCGAGCGGCAACGGCATGCAGCGCCGGGCGCCAGCTCAGCTGGAATGGCAGGCTGCGCCAACCGCGCGGGTGTTTTTCGGGAACCACCGACCGCAGAGCACTCCATCGGAGCGCCAACTCGATGGAAATCAGCTCAGATCCGGCCGTACTGCCGCAGTTTGGCGTACAAGGTCGAGCGGTCGATCTGGAGGATCTCCGCGGTCGCCTTCTTGTTTCCGCCGCAATGGTCGAGGACGCGCAGGATGTGCATCCGCTCGACCTCGGCCAGGTTGGTGATCGGCGTGCTGCTCGACAGCTTGGCCGGTTGGGCGTCGGTGACGCCTTCGGGCAGGTCGGCGGGCTCGATGACCTCGCCGCTGGCGAAGATGCAGGCCCGTTCGATGACGTTGCGCAACTGGCGGACATTGCCCGGCCAGGGATGGCGGAGCAGCGCGGCGCGGGTTTCCGGTGCCAGGCGCTTGATCGGCTGGTTGAGCTTCGACGCGGTCTGGGCCAGGAAGTGGTCGGCTAGACGGTCGATGTCGGCGGGCCGGTCGCGCAGTGGCGGCAGGGTGACCGCCAGCACGTCGAGGCGGTGGAGCAGATCCTCGCGGAAGCGGCCACGTTTGGCCTCTTCGGTGAGATCGCGGTTGGTGGCGGCGATCAGCCGCACGTCGACTTTGCGCAGCACGCCGTCGCCGACCCGCTGGACCTCGCCCTGTTCAAGGGCGCGGAGCAGCTTGGCCTGGGCCTGGTGGGGCAGCTCGCCGACTTCGTCGAGGAACAGCGTCGCCTGGTCGGCCAGCTCGAACACGCCGGGACGGGTCTCGTCGGCGCCGGTGAAGGCGCCTTTGACATGGCCAAACAACGTGGATTCCACCAGGCTTTCAGCGATGGCGGCGCAATTGACGACCTGCAATGGCCGGTCGCTGCGCTGGGACTGATGGTGGATCGCCCGGGCGATCAGCTCTTTCCCAGTGCCGCTCTCGCCCAGGATCAGCACCGGGGCGCTGGTCGGTGCGGCCTTGGCCACGAAGTCGAGGACCTGCCGCATCGACGGATCTTCGCCGATCAACGAGATGACCTGACGGCGGGGGGCCGATGCGAGGCGCTGGACCTCGGCTTCGAGTCCGGCGACCCGTTCGCGGTTGTGCAGCTGCACGGCCATCTGGTTGGCGACCGCGGCGAGGAATTCGAGCTCGGTGCGAGTGAAGGGAACGGTTCCGCCGATCCGGTCGACATAGAGCAGGGCGTGGATCTGGTCGCCGATGCGCAGCGGCGCCGCCATCGCGCTGGTCACGCCAGCCTGGACCATGCTCCGGCTCGGGGCGACGTCGCCCTGGGCAGTTGCATTGGCGCAGAGCAGGGGCTCGGCCCGGCGCCGGGCGTCCATCAGCAGGGTGCGGGCGAAGGGCACCGCGCCATAGCGGGCGCGCAGCCGGCGTTCGTGGGCCGGCCACAGCTGCCAGCCGCCCAGCTCGGACGGGCCATCGGGGATGAAGACGGCGCAGCGGTCGCCTTCGAGGGCTTCCGCGGCGGCATCGTCGAGCAGCTCGAACAGGGCTTCGCGTCCGACCGCCGTATGGGTGCGCAGGACGATCTGGTGGAGCAGGACCAGGAAGGCGTTGGCCCGTTCGATCCCGGTGCGGGTGCCTTTCGGGCTGGCCGGAGCGGCGAGCAGCGACGGTTCGTCCGGCGCTTCATTGAGACCCGACACCGATTGGGGATCGGACCAGCGCTGGCTCGGATCTTCCAGGGTGTCCTCGCCGGCCTCGAAGCGGAGGTAGCTCGCGCCGATGCGGAAGGTGAAGCCGTCGTTGAACACCACGGTTTCAAGGCGGCCTTCCGGCCCCCAGGTGCCGTTCGACGATTTCAGGTCACGCATCAGCCAGCCGACCGGATCGGCCGGGCCGACCGCGTCCTTGCCGGAATAGCCAGGTGGCAGCAGTTCAGCGTGGATACGCGAGGACTTGGGATCGTTGAGGCACAGCCCGTTGGTCTGATCGCGACCGAGGGTCACCCGATCGGCGGCCAAGACCACGGCTGCGTTCTTGCTGGGACCATCGACCACGCGCAGAACAGGCATGGGGCGATTGTGGGTGATCAGTCGGGCGCCGACAAGGGCGCATCCGCATTTCGTCAGCTCGGCGTCTGAGAGAATTCAGGGTGTTCCGGCCGATTCGGCCCGGGCCTTGGCCAAGCGCTCACCCAGGCTCTTGACCACCGTGCGCAGGTACTCGTCCTCCTCCGGGGTGCGGCGGCCTTCGGATTTATCCAGCAGGATGCCGAGGATTTCCACCGTGGCGGCAGCATACGGCAGGTTGACCGAGCGCTCGCCAGTCAGCGGGTGCGGGATGCTGCCGAACTGGATCAGCGCCTCGTTGGCCAGGCCACGCAAAAAAGTGAGAAAGGTCATCGTCCGGGGCTGGGCATCGGCGGGGTCGGGCATGCCCGGATCGGAAGCGGCCAATGATGGCCGGGCAAGTCCCTGGGAGCGCCGAGCGCCAGCTCGGCTTGAGATGGTGATGTCGACTGGCTCAGCTCGCAGGCACTCACCCGTTCTCAGTATGCCACTCCAGCCGAGCTGCTCGGCGCTCCCAGCCGAGCTGGCGCTCGGCGCTCCCAGCCCAGCCTAGCCGAGCTGACGCTCGCGCTCCAGGGCTTGTTGGCGCGCTCCGGGTCGGATCAGCCGAGCGCCTTCACAGCGGCGATGATGCCGTCGGTGCCGATGCCGTGCTTGGCGTAGAGTTCGTCGGCGGTGTAGGCCGACTGGCCGAATTCGCCTTGCACGCCGAGGATCTTCACCTGGGGATGCACGCCGGCGGCGGCCAGGGCCGCCACCAGGGTCGAACCGGCTCCACCGAGGGCCTGGTGGTCTTCCACCGTCACCAGTTTGTTGCCGCATTTCTTGAGCAATTCGGCGTGGGTGGCGACATCGGGGCGGTTGGGGGTCGGGTTGTTGAGCACCACCACCGCGTGGCCTTCGGCGACCAGCTTGTCGGCGGCCTTGACCGCTGCAGCGACCAGGCTGCCGTTGGCGCTGATCACGACTGCCGGACGGGTCAGGGCGAAGGACATCGAGAACGGTCCGAGCTGGCCGCCGAAGGTCTTCTTCTCGACGCCGCCGCCGACGACCATCGCCTTGCCCCATTCATAGCGTGCGTCGGCAGGTTTCAGGCTGACCGGGAAGTTTTCGCGACCGCAGAAGAACAGCACGGTTTCGCCGTGGTGGCCATGGGTGCGGGCATCGGCGAAGCGGCGGATCGCCTCGCCCATCGCCCACTCCGCCTCTTCGGCGCTGGCCGGGCAATAGGTCACAACCTGAGGGATCGAGCCGGCCATCGCCAGGTATTGCAGAGCCTGGTGGCTAGCGCCGTCGGCGGCGTCCTGGAAGCCGGCGTGGCTGAACACAGCGATGCACGGCGACTGGCTGAGCACGCCCATGGTGATCGGGAGCAGGCCCTTGGTCGCGCCGAACTGGGCGAAGGTGTCCACCACCGGAATGAAGCCCTGCTTCGAGAAGCCCGAGGCCACCGACACCATGTTCGATTCAGCGACGCCGACATCGAAGCTGAATTGCGGGTATTTCTGGCGGAACGGGGCGACGCCGGTCGATCCCGCCAGGTCGGCGCTGATGCACACCACCGGCAGGCCGGCGTCGGCGGCGGCGATCATCGCCTTGGGGAAACCCGCTTGGATCTTGTCTTTTTTCACTGCCGGAGCGGCCGGGGCAGTCGCTGCTGCGGCCTTTGCAGCCGCCGCCGCGGCTTTGGCTTTCTCTGCCGATTCGATGTCGGTCAGCCAGGATTCGAAGGGGCTGGCCAGGGGCTTGCCGCTGTTGATCTCGGAAACAAACGCGCGCAGCTTGCCATCCACCGCGTCCTTGGCGGTGAGCGGATAGCCATGGCCGCCGCTGGCGGATTTGACCGTGCTGGCGACGCCGAAGCCCTTCACCGTCTTGGCCCACACCGCCACCGGTTTGGTCGGGTCGGCCTGGGCGGAGGCGACCGCCTGTTCGACGGCGCTGAACGCGGCCTGCAGATCGTTGCCGTTGTCGAGCTTGATGACCTTCCAGCCTTGAGCCTCAAGGGATGCAAAGCTCGGCTGCATGCTGAAGGCATCGGCGTCGATCCGGCCCGACAGCTTGGTGTTGTTGTCGGTCAGGACGAGCACGAACGGAGCGACCTGGCCCTTGCCGGCGAAGCCGGGGATGGCGGCGATGGATTCCTTGGCCTCGCCCTCGAACATCGCGCCGTCGCTGATCACGCAGATCGTGGTGCGTTTGACGTTGGCGACGACGTCGGCCATGGCCAAGCCCTGGGCGATGGGCAGCGACGAGCCGAGGGGCCCATTCGACACCATGACGCCCTCGGGGAACAGGTGCGACTCGCCGTGGCCGGTGAGCTTCGACGCGATCGAGCGGAAGCCCTTGAGCGCATCCAGGGTCACGCCGGCTTGGCCGTAGTTGGCCTTCAGGGCATAGATGCCGTTCTCGGTGTGGCCGGCATCGTTGGCGAAATTGAAGTGGGAAAACCAGGGATCTTTAGCGAATATCAGGCCGTGGATGGCCGACATCAGCTCGGCCAGGGCGGCCGGCCCGCCCCAGTGGCAGGCGGCGCCGCCGACCACCGCGTTCATGTCCATGAGTGCCAGCATCACGCGGGTCGCCACCGGATCGGCCACCGCCAGAGCAGAGCCATCGGCGCGGCGCACCGTGGCGGGGAAGGCCGGCTGGTGCAGCGGGTTGCCGGCCAGCGGATTGCGATGGCTGAGCCCGGCGCGGTGGCGCTGGCTGGCATCGACGGTGGCGGCTGGTGCGGTCTCGACGCCCATGGCGGATCCTTTCGGGGTGGTCGCTGATATGCTGTCGCGCAGGTGCCTGGCGCAAGCTGGCAGCATGGCCTGGCCAGCAGGGCAATGCGGAGTTCATGCGCCCGGACAATCCTGCACATTTCCCAGGATTTGGCGCCGATCGATCGATCACTCGCTGACCGGCGGCACCTCTGCGTCGCTGTTGATGGTTTCTTCGCTGGCTGCGGGTTGCTCGCCGGGGCCGCCACCGACCGTTGTTGAAGGCGTTGGCGCCGAAGGCTCGCCCGGCTTGGCCGATTCATCCAGGTCATCGCGCGGGCACAGCGCCACGCCGGTGACGGTGTCGCCGTCGTCCATGCCGATGATCGTGACACCTTGGGCGGCGCGGCCGGTGCTGCGGATGCTGTCCACGCTGGTCCGCACCACCTGGCCCTTGCGGGTCATGAGCAGCAGGCCGTCGCCGGGTTTCACTGCCAAGCTGGCGATGACGGCGCCGTTGCGCTCGCTGGTGTCGATGTTGATCACGCCTTTGCCGCCGCGCCGGGTCAGGCGGTATTCCAGGAAGGACGTGCGCTTGCCGAAGCCGTTGGCGCAGACGGTGAGGACCTCGGTGCCCGGTTCGAGGCGGACCAGCGACACGACCTTGGCGTCTTTGCCGAGGTCCATGCCGGCCACGCCGGTGGTGTCGCGGCCCATCGGGCGGCAATCGGATTCGTGGAAGCGCACTGCCTGGCCGTCGCTGGCGGCGAGCAGCACCTCGTCTTCGCCGAAGGTGACCTGGAGCCCGACCAGGCGGTCGCCTTCGTCGAGCTTGATCGCCTTGATCCCGCCTTGGCGCGGATTGCCGTACAGCGCCAGGGCGGTTTTCTTCACCGTTCCGTTGGCGGTGGCCATCAGCAGAAAACGGTCTTCGGGGAAATCGCGCACCGCGACGACTTCGCTGATGCTTTCGCCCTCGCCCAGGGGCAGCAGGTTGGCCAGGTGCTTGCCGCGGGCGGTGCGATCGGCGGCGGGGACTTCGTAGACCTTCAGCCAATGCAGCCGTCCGAGGCTGGTGAACACCAGCAAATGCTGGTGGTTGGTGGCGACGAACATCCGGGCGACGTGATCGTCGTCGTCCTTCAGGCTGCTGCCGGTGACGCCTTTGCCTCCGCGCCGCTGCACGCGGTACGTATCCACCGGCACGCGCTTGAGGTAGCCGCTGGCGGTCAGGGTGACCACGCAGGGCTCGTCCTCGATCAGGTCCTCCATGGCGAAGCCGCTGACCCCGGCAACGATCTCGCTCTTGCGGTCATCGCCGTATTTCGCTGACAATTCGGCGAGATCTGCCTTGATGATGGCGTACTGGCGAACGGGGCTGGCGAGGATCGCCTTGTGGTCGGCGATGGCGGTTTCGAGCTCGATCCGTTCGGCGTCCAGCTTGCCGCGTTCCAGGCCGGTGAGCCGGCGCAGCTGCATGTCGAGGATCGCTTGGGCCTGGACCTGGCTGAAGGCGAAGCGTTCCATCAGCTGGCCGCGCGCCTGGTCCACCGATTCGGCGGAGCGGATCAGGGCGATGATCGCGTCGATGTGGTCGATGGCCTTGAGCAGGCCGAGGATGATGTGCAGCCGGGCTTCGTCGCGAGCGAGCAGGAACCGGGTCTTGCGGACGATCACCTCGATGCGGTGCTCGATCCACGCCTGGATCATGCGCTTCAGGCCGACGGTGCGCGGGCGGCCGTGATCGAGGGCGACCAAGTTGATGGCGAAGCCGTACTGCAGGCTGGTGTGCTGCCACAGCTGGTTGAGCACCAGGTCGGGATCTTCGCCCTTTTTCAGCTCGATGACCAGGCGCAGGCCGTCGCCCTGGGCGCCGCCGACCACCGAGTGCAGGCCCTTGACCCGTTCTTCCTCATGGGCGGCTTTGATCGAGTCGCGGATGGTGATCGCCTTGATGCCATACGGGATCTCAGTGACCACCAGGGCGGTGCGGCCGTTGACCTCTTCGGTGTGGACCTTGGCCCGCAGCACGACCTTGCCGTTGCCAGTCTCATAGGCCTGGCGGACGCCGGCGGTGCCGCAGATCTGGCCGCCGGTGGGGAAGTCCGGCGCCTTGATGAATTGCATCAGGTCGGCGACGGTGCAGCCAGGATTATCGATGCAGTGGGTGATCGCGCCGCAGACCTCCCGCAGATTGTGGCTGGGGATGTTGGTGGCCATGCCCACCGCGATGCCCGATGAGCCATTGACCAGCAGATTGGGCAGCCGCGACGGCAGCACCGTGGGCTCCTGCTGGCTGCCATCGTAGTTGGGCCGGTGATCGACGGTGTCGTATTGGATGTCTTCGAGCAGGGCGGCGCCGTACACCGCCATCCGCGCCTCGGTGTACCGTTCCGCCGCCGCCGGGTCGCCGTCGATCGAGCCGAAGTTGCCCTGGCCATCGATCACCGGATAGCGCAGCGAGAAATCCTGGGCCATGCGCACCAAGGCGTCATAGATCGCGAGATTGCCATGGGGATGGTAATTTCCCATGCAATCGCCGACGATTTTGGCGCATTTGCGTGGCTTGGTGCCGGGATTGATGCCGAGATCACGGCAGGTCTGGAGGATCCGGCGATGGACCGGTTTCAGGCCATCGCGCAGGTCAGGCAGGGCGCGATCGACCAGCACGCTCATCGCATAGGTGAGGTAGCTCTCTTTGACCTCTTCTTCGATGCGCAGATCGCTGATGCCGCTGCCGTCGCCGTTGACCATGATCGGGGTGTCTCCTGAGGGTGAAACATCGTGGAGGGAACCGCCACGACGCCAAGGCGCCAACGGGTGTGGGGGTTGCTCCGCTCACCGCCCGGCAAACCGGGATCTGGATGGGAAGAACTGCCAAGGCGTCAAAACGCCAAGACGCCAATGGGTTTGGCCGGTGGTCCGCTCACCCGCCGGGACACCGGGCGGAACGTGCAACGGCCGACGGCCACCAATCCAAATGACCCGGCAGGTCTCGCCTCACTCCGTATTCATGTGGGCTCGTCCGTTGATACGCCGCCACATCCCCGGGGTGACCCCGGATAGTCGGCGGAACCATCGACGGAAATGCCGCACATCCGAGTAGCCGCAAGCAGCCGCCACGTCCTCCTGGGAGGCCGTCAATTCGTTCAACAGCTTGCGTGCGTGGGCGATGCGCCGCCGGTGGAGACCTTCGAGTGGAGGATGGCCGAAGCGGCGCCGGTAGGCTCGAGTGAGGTGATCTGGGTGGCAACTGAGAGCGGCGGCGATATCGGCGGTAGAGAGTCGTTCTGCGAAGCGCAGGACCAGAAGGCGCCAAGCACGGTCGGCGACCTCGTCCCGCCCTTCGCCGGGTTCCGGCGTAGCGAGGGCGAGTTCTGCACACAGGACGGCCAAATGGAGGTCCTTGAGAAGATCGGGCGAGCCCGTGCGTTCATGCTCATCGAGCAGGCGACGCGCCAACTCTTCGGCGCGCGCCGGCCGGGCAGCCCGCCCCTGGCGCGCCAGCACCAGGCTGCGGCCGGTACGAAACCCGAAATGCACCCAGATGAAAGCGGTGCTGCGGCCGTAGTTTGCGCTGGCACGATGCTCGTGGCCTGGGCGTAAGATCAGGTAGTCGCCAGGTGCGAGATCGTACCGCGTTTCTTCCTCCCAGAGGTGGAGGTCGCCACGGGTAACCAGAATCAACTCGTAGTCATTGATCCGACGAGTCGGATGCATCCCCTGACCACGACTGACAAACCAGCCGCAAGAATGCAGGTGAATACCCGGATCGCAGAACAAGGTAAGGTCGGACATGCCGGAATCGTCCCCGTACGGTCGGAGGATGGCCCCTTACCGCAAGCGCCTCCCGGTGCATAAAATAGGGGGAGGAGCGGCCATGTCCCGTGCCACCTGGATCCCCGTCCCTCACACCGCCTGGTCCATCCATGACCCCTTTTGGACGCCTCGCCGCGACCGGCTGTTCACCACGACCTTGGTCTCGCAGCATGACCAGTTGCGCGAGAGCGGACGACTCTCGCGTTTGGGCATCCAACCGTCCGATCCGGCACGAGCGTCCAGTCATGTGTTTTACGATAGCGACATCGCCAAGTGGCTGGAGGCGGTGGCCTACGCCGAGGCCGAACGTCCTCATCCGGGCTTGCGCGCCGCCAGCGAGGCGGTGATCGCAGGATACGAGCGCATCCAGATGCCCGACGGCTATCTCAACAGTCATTTCGCCGCCATCCCCGAGCGGCGCTGGACCAACCTGCCGTTCGACCATGAACTCTACTGTCTCGGACACCTCATCGAAGCGGCGTTGGCGTGGCATCGGCATCTGGGATGCGACCGGCTGCTGACCTGCTGTCGACGCGCCATCGACCATGTCTGGCAACGTTTCGGGCCAGCTGGCGTTCCGGTTTTCTGCGGACATCCCGAGATCGAACTGGCCCTGATGCGTTACGCTCGCTGGACTGGCGAGGCGCAGGCGCGAATCCTGTGCCGCCTCTTCATCGAACGTCGCGGGCGCAACTCCAGCGGCGGTGGCCGATACATCCAGGATACACGGCCCCTGGTCGAAGAATTCGAGGCGGTAGGCCACACGGTACGTTGCCTCTATCTGGCCTGCGGTGCCCTCGACCTGGCGCATGATGAGGATGACACGGCTCTTGCGGCTGCCATCGAGCGGATCTGGAGCAACGCCATCAGCCGACGCATGCACATCACCGGCGGCATGGGGTCCAGTCCGCACGACGAAGGATTCACCGCAGATTGGGATCTCGACCCTTTCCGCGCCTACAATGAGACCTGCGCCGGCATCGCCCTGATGATGCTCGCCCAGCGCCTGCTCGCCGTCGGGCCGAGGGTTGATGCCGGTGACATTCTTGAACTGGCTTTACACAACACCGTCCTGGCTGGCTGGTCTCTGGATGGCGAACGCTATCTGTATGCGAATCCCCTCGCAGTCGACCTTGGCTGGGACGGACAGGCCAAACGGTGGAACAGCAAGGATTGGGGTCGGGAACGGTGGTTCGGGTGCGCGTGCTGCCCTCCTAACGTGGCGCGCACCATGGCCAGCCTCGGCAGTTACGCCGCCGCGACTTCGGAGGGAGACCTGGCCCTGCATCTGTTCCTCGCCGGCACCCTGGACACCGGCGCCTGGCGCCTGCGCATTGAGGGCGACTGGGTGCGCACCGGACGAATCGCGATCACGGTCGAAACCGCACCGGCGCAGGGTATCTTGCATCTGCGCGCGCCAGGCTGGAGCGCGGACACCCGCCTGCTGCGCGATGGAGTTACCTCCACCGCGGCCACGGCCGGCTATCTCCATTTGGCCGGATTGCGCGCCGGCACCCGTCTCGACCTCTCTGCCGATGTTGCGCCGCGTCGCATCCGCGCTGATCCACGCGCCGGTGCCCTCGCCGGCCGGGTTGCGCTGGCGGCCGGACCTTTGATCTATTGCTTGGAAAGCTGCGATCACCAGCACGTTCTTGATGCGTCAATTCTACCGTGGAACGGCCATCTGGCCTTCACCGAACCCGATCCAGCCCTCGCCAACTGCCGACCCATTGTCGCCTCTGGCCAGGTCACCTTGGGCGAAGGGGGAACCTTGTACCGCAGCACGGTCCCGCATTTGGCGCAGGCGGAACTGCGAGCGGTTCCCTATGCCCTGTGGAACCACCGCGAGTCAGGGGCGATGCGGGTCTGGCTGCGAGAGGGATGAACCGGGACGCGCCCACTACAGAAAGAAACCGTTGCCATGCCTCGTCCATTCTTGCCGGTCGAAGGGCCGGCTCCGGTCACGTCAGTCGGCGAATTCATCCATGAAGAGCCCGTGAAATCCCCCTTTATGCAACCCTTGTTCCCAGCCATCGGAAAGAACCATATGAAATCATCCTTTATGAAACCCTTCTTCCACGCCATAATCCTCATGATGTCTTTGCAAACCACTTCCATCGCCTATGCCGCTGAACTCGTAGCAACGGACCCGATCCGATTGCAGCCTGAGTCGAAGGCCAACAAGATCGTCGATAGGCAGGATGCCCAGGTGCCCGATCGGGTTCATCTTGGCAACGGGCTTCTCGGCACGCGGATTCGACGCAACGCGATCGACTGGCTGCCGGTGCAAGCGGCTGTGAACGCCAATGGATTTCTGGATCGTCACGCGACCTATGACTTGACCGGTGAATATTACGGAAAATGGCTGGAGGCCAGCACGTTATCGTGGGCCAATACCAGGGAGCCCAGGTTGCGTGATGCCATTGACAAGTCCGTAGAGAAATTGCTGAAATACCAATCGGAGGATGGCTATTTCGGCCCATTTCCGCCTGCCAAACGTTGGAGCCCACCTTGGGACGTTTGGTCGCACAAATACATCCTGATCGGCCTGAGCACCTACTATCGATATACCGGTAATCGCGAGGCGCTTGAAGCCGCCAAAAAGACGGCCGATCTTCTGTGCAGGGATTTCAGTGAAAGCAGACGATCGTTGGCCATTGGGCATTGCGGGGGCATGTCGAGTTACAGCCTCCTGGAACCCATGGTGTGGATGTATCGTCTGACGGGCGACGAACGTTACCGCAGTCTCTGTGATTATATCGTGAGGTCGTGGGAACAACCGCGTAACCTCCAGATCGTCAGTGGTCTATTGGAAAAAAAGGGCGTGAAGGGATTGAAGGCATACGAATACCTATCTTGTGTCAATGGCATGTTGGAATGGTATCGCATCACCGGCGACCCGAATCTTCTGCAGGCAGCACTCAACGCCTGGGAAGACATCGTCACGAAACGACTCTACATCACCGGGTCGAGCAGTCAGAAGGAAATCTTCGGCGGAGACCATTTTCTGCCAAACACCGGGGATGTTTGCGAAACCTGCGTCACAGTTACCTGGCTGCAATTCAACACGCACTTATTGCGCCTGACCAACGAGGCGCGTTTTGCCCAGCAATTAGAGCGAACGTGTTACAACCACCTTTGTGGTGCGCAGCGACCGGACGGAAAACATTGGGGTTACTATGTCAATTTGGAGGGCGGAAGCAAATATGGCAGCGGTCCTTTTCCGTGCTGCATTGGCAGTGGTCCGCGCGGGATGGCCATGATCCCGACATTTGCCGTCGCCACAGACGCAGATGGTGTAGTGATGAACTTTTACGATGCCGGTAACGCCACATTGAATCTGCGCGATGGTTCGGAGGTGCGGCTGACCATCGACGGAAAATTTGGCGCCGAGCCGAAGTCCTCAGTGACCGTTGAATTGCCTCAGAGCAAGGACTTCGCGATCAAGTTGCGCATCCCATATTGGTGTGAAGAACCATCGGTCCGAGTAAATAAAGAACCAATATCCTTTCCGAAAAATTTAACAACCGATGCTTATCTGCCTATCAAGCGCATGTGGAAGAGCGGCGATGTCGTGACCATCGAATGCCCGCTTTCCCCCCGAATCATCCTCGGTGAGTACGGCAACAGAGGCAGACTGGCGGTGGCCTATGGTCCACTTGTCCTGGCCACCGATGCCAAGCTGAACGGCGACGGCCAGCCCAGACAGGTTCTTCGCCCCGCAGAAGAGACACTGCGAAGCTTCACGGTCGAACCAGCGCCAGAGCCTTTTCTCGATTGGCCGGGAGCGCAGGTCTTCCGTATAGCCGTGCGAGGTGGTGAAGCACGCTTAGTGCCATTTTCCGTCGCGGGTTGCGGTGGCCAATTCTACCAAGTCTGGCCTCTCTACGAAGGAGGCATTCCTGAAAACGGCAACCTATTTGCGACCGCCGTGGAAAGTTATTCGCGGACCGGCAGGATAAATAAGTCGCTCTTTCAAAATGGCAGTGTCTGGACCAATGACGGCAAGAAGGCCGACGAAGACTGGTTCGCATTGGCGCTCGATAATCCCGTGACCATCAATTGCGTGACCTTCATCCACGGGAAGAGCGAACCGCCAGGCGGCTGGTTCGACACCTCGGCCGGCAAGCCGAAAGTACAGGTTAAAAATGAAAAAGGCGGCCCCTGGATAACCATCGGTGAATTTGCTGACTATAGTGATACGACAGCAGAGACCTGCAATAACAAAAAACTCCAGCAAATGGGTTCACCCTTCGTCTTGACGTTGGATCAGCCGCAGTCGATCTTCGCAGTGCGTGTGATCGGAAAGCCTTCGTGTGGCAACAAGCCGGAGCAGAACTACGTAACGTGTTCGGGCCTGCGCGCTGCCCTGCTTCCGACGAACAGTACCGCTTCGCCAAGATAATATTCGGTGTAACTACTCATGCTGCCGATTCCAGGGTTGCCTAGGTCACCTGCGGCCTCGCGCGATCACTCTTGCACGGCAACGTGGGAACTTTGGCGCCTTGGCGTCTTTCTTTGGCGCCTTGGCGTCGTTGCGGTTCAAGCCTATTTCATGCGTCGCGCGAGCTGCCAGGCGGCGATGGCGGCGTGGTCGCCGGACAGCAGCACCTGGGGCACGGTTTGTTCGCGGAACGCCGCCGGGCGGGTCCAACACGGGTGGTCGGCGCCGTGGCCGGGCGAAAAGGTCTCTTCGACCGCTGATCGGTCGTTGCCAAGGGCGCCGGGCAGCAGCCGCACCACCGCATCGACCAGTACCAGTGCCGCCAGTTCGCCACCGGACAGTATGTAATCGCCAATTGAGAATGGCTCGGGCTGGTACAGATCGAGCAACCGCTGATCGATTCCCTCATAATGTCCGCAGAGCACGATCAGGTGCGATTCATCAGCCAATTCCCTGGCTGTTTTCTGATCGAGCTTCCGCCCCTGAGGCGAAGTCACCAGCAGCCGCGACTTCGCCGATTGCAGCCGCAGATGATCGATGCACCCCGCCAAGGGCGGCGCCATCAGCACCATCCCCGGCCCACCGCCAAACGGCCGGTCATCGACCTTGCGATGCCGGCCGCCAGCCCACTGGCGCGGATCAGCGGTGGCGATCTCCGCCAGACCGCGTCTCCGCGCCCGCCCGACGATGGAGGTGTTCAGCCAGGCGGTGCATTCTTGCGGGAAGAGCGTGATCAGATCGATGCGCATGGTTCAGCGCAGCGCTGTCAACGCCTTCGCATAATCCGGCTCATTGGCGATCTCTGAAACCTGTTCGGTGTGGACGACCTTGCCCGCAGCGTCGATCACTACCACCGCCCGGGACAGCAGTCCGGTGAGTTTGCTGCTGGTGATGGTTACACCGTAGTCGCTTCCGAAACTGGGCGAGCGGAAGTCTGAGGCGCCGTGGACGTCTTTCAGGCCTTCGGCGCCGCAGAAGCGGGCGAGGGCGAAGGGCAGGTCCTTCGAGACGCACAGCACGACGGTATTCGCCAGCTTCGCGGCTTCGACATTGAAGCGGCGCACCGAGGCGGCGCAGGTCGGGGTGTCGACGCTGGGGAAGATGTTGAGCACTACCCGCTTTCCGCGCAGGTCTGCAGAGGTGACATCAGACAGGTCAGTCTTGGTCAACGAGAACGCCGGAGCGGCGCTGCCGACGGCGGGCAGCGCGCCGACGGTGGTGACGGGGGAACCCTTGAGGGTGATGGTGGCCATGGCGGGGTCCTGACGGGGTGGGTTTGGGGGGACGCTAGCTGAGGTTCCCGCCGGCGCCAAGGTTCTCCGCAGGCAGGAAGCGCCAGGACGCCACGACGCCAAGGAAATCCACGGTGTCTTCACTTGAGCGACAGTCGGAGGATCCGTCCAACCAGTGAGCTGCGCGGCGTTTCCAACCGCTCGTCTCTTGGCGCCGTGGCGCCTTGGCGGTTTTTTGCTCCTTCCGGCGCTCCGGAGGTCAGGCATCGACGCTCCCGTGGCAAGTGGTAGACACCTCACCATGCCGACCCCCGCCGACGAACTGCGCCTGCTCGAAACCCAGCTGCGGTACCACGATGACCGCTATTACCGGCAGGCATCGCCGGAGATCACCGACGGCCAGTACGACGAGTTGCGTGATCGCTACCTGGCTTTGTGCGGGCAGCTGGCCATCCCGGCCGATGAACGGTATGGCCGGAAGCCAGGCGATGACCGGATCGCGGCGGCGGATGGCGACGGCTTTGTCCAGGTCCGCCACCGGGTGCCGATGCTGTCGCTGGAAAAGGTCGCCTTCGATGAGGACTCCACCGCCGATGCCAAGCTGTTGGCGTGGTATCAGGGCGAGCCTCCGTCGCGGAAATCCCTGGCGGAACGGGCGGGATTGGCCGCTGGCGCGGCGGTGGCGCTGACCGTCGAGCCGAAAATCGACGGCATTTCAGTGTCGCTGACCTATATCGCCGGCGAGCTGCGCCAGGCCGTCACCCGCGGTGACGGAGAAACCGGCGACGACATCACCGCCCAGGTTCTGGCCTGCGCGGCCGTGCCGGCTCGGCTCGGAAAGGACCCAGGCGGCTCGTTCGAGGTTCGAGGTGAAATTTATCTGCCCCGGCCGGCCTTCGACCGCTTGAATGCGCTCAATGACGCCGCCGGGAAACCGCGTCTGGTCAACCCCCGCAATGGCTGCGCCGGATTGATGAAACGAAAAAATCCCAGCGAATTATCGGACGTGGGCATCGCTGCCTTCATGTATCTGGCGCCATGGAGCGAGGGCGTCGCCATGCCCGACAGCCAATGGGAGCTGCTTGCCTGGCTGCGCAGCCTCGGTCTGCCCACCCATCCCCTGGTCACCCGGGTGGCGGATGGAGCAGCGGCGGTGGCGGCCTGCCAAGCCATCGGCGCCGCCCGCGTCGGCCTCGATCACGACCTGGATGGCTGCGTCATCAAGGTCGATGACCGCCGTTTGTATGCCGCCATGGGCATGACCAGCCACAGCCCGCGCTGGGCGGTGGCCTACAAATTTCCACCCGAGCGGAAGGCGACCCGGCTGCTCGGCGTGACGGTCCAGGTCGGCAAGTCAGGCAAGCTGACCCCGGTGGCCGAGCTCGAACCGGTGTTCGTCGCCGGCACCACCGTCAGCCGCGCGTCGCTGCACAATTTCCCGGAATTGGAGCGGAAGGACGTGCGCGTCGGCGATACAGTGCTGGTGGAAAAAGCAGGCGAGATCATTCCCCAGGTGGTGGCAGTCGTCGCTGATCGCCGGCCCGCCGATGCCACCCCGGTGCTGCGGCCGACCCAGTGTCCGGACTGCGCGGCGTCGGTGCGGACCGAGGCGATCTTTCTCTATTGTCCAAATCCGGCCTGTCCGGCCCAAATCCGCGAACGCCTGTGCCATTTCGGGTCCCGCGGCGCCATGGACATCACCGGCCTGGGCGACGCGGTGGTTGATCAGTTGGTCGAACGCGGTCTGGCTCGCAGTCCGGCGGACCTGTTCCGCCTGAACGCCGTCCAGCTCGCCGGACTTGACCGCAAAGGCGAGAAATCCGCAGCGAAGCTGGTGGCTGCGATCAGCGCGGCGAAAGACCGCGGCCTGGCCCGGGTGCTGGCCGGCTTGGCGCTCAATCAGGTTGGTGAAACCCTGGCGGAATCGCTGGCGCAGCATTTCGGCAGCATCGATCCGCTGCTTGCGCTGGTCGATCGCCATGCCGCCGGAGACCAGGCAGCGATCGACGAGTTGTGCCGGGTCGAGAACGTCGGCGCCACCACCGCGGCCAGCCTGCTGACAGAACTTGCCAACCCGGCGGTGCGCCAGGTCCTGACCGATCTGGCCGGGCTCGGCGTGAAGCTCAGCCACACCGCCAAGGCCGTCGCAGCGGTGGCCGGCGTTGCGGGAAAGACCTTCGTCCTGACCGGCACGCTGCCGACCCTCAGCCGCGAACAGGCCGAGGGGCTGATCACCGCTGCTGGTGGTAAAACCAGCGGATCAGTCAGCAAAAAGACCGATTATGTCGTGGCCGGAACCGACGCCGGCAGCAAGCTGGCCAAAGCCCAGACCCTGGGCGTGACCATTCTCGATGAGGCCGGTCTGAAGGCGCTGCTCGGTTGACCGCGCCATCAGCCGATCCGCTGGAAATCGGCGGCACCGGCGTTGAACCGCTCGATCAATCGGCTGCGCGCCAATTTGTGCGAAGCGGTCAGCAGACCGTTGGTCAGATCAGGGCACTGGTCCCAGCGCCAGACGCTGACGATCCGCTCATAGGGTGCTTCGGCTTGAGCGTTGGCCGAGCCAATGGCGTGGTCGAGATCGGCCGCTGTGGCCTGCGGCTGCGGCAGCAGGATCGCAGCGAGATCGTCGCCATGGCGGCAGACCACGGCATGGGCGATGCCGGGCTGCGCTGCGAGACGGGCCTCGATGCACCCGGCATGGACCTTCTCGCCATTGGCCATTTTCAGCACCTGATCTGAACGCCCGATCAGGCGCAGGCCGTTGTCGGTCCAGGCCCCGAGATCTCCGCTGTCGATGGTCCGGTTGCCATCGGCGTCCCTGGGCAGCGGATCATCGCGGCGGAAATAGCCGAGCATGACATTCGGTCCGCGGACGTGGATCCGCCCATCGTCCGCAACTCCGACGGATACCCCCGGGATCGGCTGCCCGACCACGCCGGTGCGGCGTGCACTGCCGGGCCGGGTGATGGTGGCTGACGGGCTGGTCTCGGTCAGGCCCCAGCCTTCGGCCACGGAGATACCGCGGCGTTCATACCAGTCGGCCAGATCGTCGCCGAGGGTGGCTCCGGCGGTGAACACCCAGCGCAGGCAGCTCCGGTCGAGGGCGTCGGCTTCGATGGCGGTGCGATGCAGTTTGGGCACGGACAGGTAGACCGTCGGTCGCACCGCCCGCAGGGTCGCCAGGAATCGATCGCGATCGCGGCCTCCGCCGGGAACCACGGTCAAGGTCGCGCCGCGGCCGAGGATCCACAGCCGTTCGGCCAGTCCGCCGAACGAGTGGTGCCACGGCAGATAGGCGGCGCAGCGATCGCCAGGCCCGACCTCGGGCCACAGCATCGCGAAGGCTGCCTGCTGGCTGGCAAGGTTGCCATGCGTCAGCACCACTCCGCGGGGTTCGCCGGTGGAACCGCTGGTGCATTGGATCAGACAAGGGGTGTCGGTCGTGACCGGTCGCTCCGGTCCGGGCGGCCCGGAGGCCAAGGCGAGCTCGGGCGGGATGACCTTTGTGCCTGCTGGCACCAGGTGGCGATGGTCCGGGTCCGCGATCATGGCGACCCGCGGCGCGATCAGCGCCAGCATCGCTTCCAGCCGAGCTGGGGGGAATCCCGTGAAGATCGGTGCAGCGATCGCTCCCAGGCGCCACGCGGCCAATTCGCAGATCAGGTGTTCGGCGCCGTTCGGCGAGACGATGGCGAGGCGATCGCCGATGCCCAGATCGTTCGCCAATTGCCCGGACAAGGATGCCGCCGCCTGGCGCAGGGCGTCCCAGGTCCAGGCCCGGCCGTCGCACACCAGCACTGGCCGATGCCGATGCTCCCGGCAAAGGGCATCGAGCCAATCGGACAGCGTGTGCGGTCGATCCGTCGGCAGCGCTTCGCCATGGCGCCATTGGATTTCGGTCCCGGGCATGGGCGGGGATCGTCAACCCAGGCCCAGGTGGCGGAAGCCGCCGCTCCGCGGCTAAGTCCTGCTGTTCCCCGGCTCCGGCCTGTTTCGCCTTGCTGCGCGGGAAAGCAGAGACGGGACCGTGATTCCGGGGTAGAATAGAAGCATGATTGCCGGCAGCGATCTGGACCAGGTGGTTCTCGGTGACTCCGTCACGGTCCCACCAGGCGAAGCGGCGTGGCACACCATCGCCGACGGCCAACCGGGCATCTTGTGGTTCCCTGACGCCCGGATCGGCAAGACCGCCTTCACCAGCCAGGCGTTCCTGGCCGCGGTGGCCAGCGGTTCGCACCCGGCGTTGGTGGTGGCGCGAGGCGCAGGACAGCGACCGCTCCCGACCGAGCCCGAATCGGAACGCCTGTGCATCCACCTGTCAGGCCACGATCCGGGCGCGTTGCTCAGCCAGCACCCGGTGGAGGGCTGGAAGGCCGATAAAGTGGCAGCCCGCATCCACGATCTGGTCGAGGCCTGCCATGCGCTCCACGTCGTCGGCAAGGCCCACGGCGGGGTCGAGACCTGGAGCATCCTGGTTACTGGCGATCGCTGGCGGCTGCTGCCGCCAGCTGTCGGCATGGCCCGGCGGATCGAATCTGATGGCCGGTTGCGATCTGGATCGCTGCGACCGCCTGAACAACCTGCGTTGGGCAGCGCCACGGTCGCTGCCGATGTCTATGCCTGTTCGGCGTTGATTTTCCTGCTCATCGAAGGCCAGATCCCCGCGCCCGGTGAGGATCCGCGAAAACGCCAGCGCTGGCCGGTCGATCTGGCCGCGGCCGTGGCGGCTGGATTGGCCAAGGACGCGGCCAAGCGGCCGCCGTTGGAGGAACTGGTCAAGCTGCTTCGCCGGTTGGGCGGAATGAGCTCCACCGTGTTCACCGCCCACGCTCCGGCCATGGCCTTCGGAGACGCCCCGCCGGCCAAAGTGCCGACGCCGATGAAATCCAAGACTGGGACCATCCGGCGCAACACCGAGCTGCCTGCCGACACGTCGCGGGGGCGATCTCCCGGCCGGATGACCAAGGTGGCCGCGGTGCGGGCGCCGGTTCGGGTGATCGCGCCGGCGCAGAAGCCGCAACGTTCGCGCCTGCTGTTTGCCGTCATCATTTGCGCCCTGCTGGCCCTGATCGCAGGCTTAGGCTGGTTGGCGAGCGTCCAGAAAAAATCGAGCCCGCCATCGCCACTTGAGAAGCCGCCACTTCAGAAGCCGCCACCGCAGAAGCCGGCAGGCGCGACCCCTGGCGCGCTCCGCCACTAACGACACGGCAAGTCGCCGCGCCTCGTCGCCGGCAGGCCGGTGTGGCGTTCAGTCCAGCGTTCTACGGTGCAGCGATCCGGCTGGCGGATTCGGCGCCGGCCGCCAGTTCCTGGGCGGTCATCTGCGGCGCTGGGACGCGGGTCTGCACATCCAGCCAGGCAAGGTCGCGGGTGCGGATGGCCTGGGCGCTGGCGTTGTCGGGGGCCGGCGCTGCGCGCAGGGATTCGAGCTGGCTGCGCACCTTGGCGACATCCACCTGCTCGCCCGGTACGGCCGCATCGGCCAGCACGGTGACCACATCCTTCAGGATTTGGCCGACGCCGCCGCGCACCGCGATGGCGTGGCTGATCCGGCCGCCGGTCTTGGCGATCACCACGCCGGGCTTGAGGAGCGCCACCAGCGGCGCATGGCCGGTGCGCACGCCGACCTCGCCATCGACCGCCACAAAGGTGACGTGGTCGGCGCTGATCCCGGGCAGGGAGCGTTCAGGGGTGACGATGCGCAGGAGCATGGCTCAGGCCGCCTTCTTGTAGCCCAGCTTCTCGGCCTTGGCGATGACGTCGTCGATCGAACCGACGTACATGAACGCCGATTCAGGCAGCGCGTCGTAGTCGCCGGTGAGGATCGCCTCGAAGCTGCGGATGGTGTCTTCGAGCTTCAGGATGATGCCCTTCATGCCGGTGAACTGCTCGGCGACGCTGAACGGCTGGCTCATAAAGCGTTCGAGACGGCGGGCCCGGGCGACCAGGCGCTTGTCGTCGTCAGACAGCTCATCGACGCCGAGGATGGCGATGATGTCCTGCAGATCTTTATAGCGTTGCAGCACGCGCTGCACACCGCGGGCGACCTTGTAGTGGCGTTCGCCGACGATGTGCGGTTGCAGGATGCGGCTGGTCGAGGCCAGCGGATCGACCGCCGGGTAGATGCCCTTTTCCGCGATCGAACGCGACAGGTTGGTGGTCGCGTCGAGGTGGGCGAAGGTGTTGGCCGGAGCCGGATCGGTGTAGTCGTCAGCGGGCACGTACACCGCTTGGATCGAGGTGATTGCGCCGTTGCGGGTCGAAGTGATGCGTTCCTGAAGAGCGCCCATTTCCGACGCCAGCGTCGGCTGGTAACCGACCGCGCTGGGCAGACGACCGAGCAGCGCCGACACCTCGGAACCGGCTTGGGTGAAGCGGAAGATGTTGTCGACGAACAGCAGCACGTCTTTACCGCTGGCGTCGCGCAGGTGCTCGGCCTGGGTCAGGGCCGACAGCGCGACGCGCAGGCGGGCTCCCGGCGGTTCGTTCATCTGGCCATAGACCAGGCTGCACCGGCTGGCGTTGGGCTTGATCTTGGGATGGCCGTCATCGCCCCAGATGGCGTGGCCCTTGGCGTCTTTTTCCACCGCGATGACGCCCGCCTCGATCATCTCATTCCACAGGTCGTTGCCTTCGCGGGTGCGTTCGCCGACGCCGGCGAACACCGAGAAGCCGCCGTGGGCCTTGGCGACGTTGTTGATCAGCTCCATCAGGATGACCGTCTTGCCGACGCCAGCACCACCGAACAGGCCGATCTTGCCGCCTTTGACATAGGGCGCGAGCAGATCAACAACCTTGATGCCGGTCTCGAAAATCTCGGTTTCAGGATTCAGCTGTTCGAACAGCGGAGCCTTTTGGTGGATCGAGCGGCGGACGCAGCCGGCGGTGACCTGCGGGCCGTTGTCGACGCAGTCGCCGAGGACGTTGAAGATCCGGCCAAGGGTCTCGTCACCGACGGGCATCGCGATCGCCGCGCCGGTGTCGATGACCGACTGGCCGCGGACCAGACCGTCGGTGGAGGACATCGCCACCGCCCGCACCCGGTTGCGGCCGAGGTGCTGCTGGACTTCCGCGACCAGCGGCCGGGTCGCCCCGGTGGCCGGGTCGGTGATGTCCATGCGCAGCGCATTGTAGATGCCGGGCAGCTGCTCGAATTCGGCGTCGAGGGTCGAGCCGATGACCTGGACGACGGTGCCGGGTGTAGACATGGCGGGATCAATCCTTGGCAAGAAGGCGGGAACGCAGGCTGCCGGGGGCAGCCTTGTCGACGGGGATGAGGAAACGGACGGCGAGCCGGGCGATGATGGCAGAGACCATGGTCCCGGTAGCGATCCACAAGGTCAGCTCAGAATTGAAATGGGTCACCGCCAGGATGGCGATGACCAGCGCGACGAACTGGATGCCCAGCAGGACCCAGATCAGGATGGATTTGCGTCCGGCGGTCACGCCATCGCCTCGACCGCGCCGACGATTTCGGCGATCTCTTGGGTGATCTTGCCTTGGCGGCCGCGATTGTAGGCGATCGACAGGGATTTCACCATGTCGCCGGCGGCATCGCTGGCGTTCTTCATCGCCACCCGGCGGGCGGCGTGTTCACCGGCGGAGGTCTGGAGCAGGGCCGAGAACAACGCGGTGCGCACCGTCGCCGGGATCAATCCAGCGAGGAGATCCTCGGGTTCTTCGGGAATGGTCTCGAAGTCGTGGGCGGCATGCTTGCCCTTGGCTGCCGCGCTGTCGCCGCCGGAGGGGAGCAGCACCAGGTGATCGGGGGCCTGCCGGGCGGCGCTGATGAACCGCGAATAGATCACTTCGACCAGGTCCACCTGGCCGGACAGGAAGCGCGGAATCACGGTATCGGCCAGGCGCTCGGCCTGGGGGAAGGTGGTCGCCCCGACCAATCCGGTATGGGTCGCGCTGGCCGGGAAGCCGGCGAAGGCGAGAGTCGATCCGCCTTTCTTGCCAAGGGCGATGAACTCGACCGTGCGTCCGGCAGCTTGATGTTCCTTGCCGCGCTGCACCGCCAGGTTCACCAGATTGGCGTTGAACGCGCCGCACAGTCCGCGGTCGCTGGCGGCGACCAGGATCGCCACTTTTTTCAGCGGACGCTTGGCCATCAGCGGATGGCTCAGTCCGCCAGCGCTGGCCGACAGGTCGCTGACCAGAGCACGCATGGCTTCGGCATACGGCCGTGATGCCGAGGCGGCGTCCTGGGCCTTCTTCAGCTTGGCCGAGGCCACCAATTCCATGGTGCGGGTGATCTTCTTGGTATTCGCCGTCGATTTCCGGCGTTTACGGAGGTCGCGCAGGTTGGCCATGTCAGACCTTCACCGGGAACTTGGGGCACGGCCGCGCGCGGGTGCGTGCGGCATCGGCCGGGGAGCGCCCGCGACGGCGAGGAGCGGTGGCGGTGGTCACGCCTTGGCCGCCTTGCCGATGCGGTCTTTCCAGGCCAGCTTGAAGCGGTTGAACAATTCCTTGAATTTCTTCTCGCCGTCGTCGCTCAGGGCCTTCTTTTCGGTGAGTTCCTTGATGACTTCGGCGTACTCGGTGTTGGCCATGCCGAGGAACGTCTTCTCGGCTTCGGCCACCTGGTTGAGCGGGACCTCGTCGAAGAGGCCTTCGCCAGCGGCCTTGATCGAGAGCACCTGGTCCTCGACGGCGAAGGGCGAGGCCTGGGGCTGCTTGAGCAGCTCGACCATGCGGGCGCCGCGATCGAGCTGCTTCTGGGTGGCTGGGTCGAGCTCGGTGCCGAGCTGGGCGAACGCTTCGAGTTCGCGGAAGGCGGCGAGGTCGAGCCGCAAGGTGCCGGCGACCTTTTTCATCGCCTTGATCTGGGCGGCGCCACCGACCCGGCTGACCGAGATGCCGACGTCAACCGCAGGGCGGATGCCGGCGTTGAACAAATCGGGTTGCAGGTAGATCTGGCCGTCGGTGATCGAGATGACGTTGGTCGGGATGTAAGCCGAGACTTCGCCTTCTTGGGTTTCGATCACCGGGAAGGCGGTGAGCGAACCGGCGCCGAGCTTGTCGCTGAGCTTGGCAGCGCGTTCGAGGAGGCGGCTGTGCAGATAGAACACGTCGCCGGGATAGGCTTCGCGGCCGGGCGGGCGACGGAGCAGCAACGACATTTCGCGGTAGGCGGCGGCCTGCTTCGAGAGGTCGTCATAGGCGCAGAAGGTGGCGAAGCCGCGGCCGCCTTCCGATGCCGGCTTCTGGACGTACTTGCCTTCAACCAGCTTGGGCAGGCCTGGTCCCGACGTGCCGGGCACCGCGTCATGCAGCCAGGTATTGTACATGAAGAACTCAGCCATCGCCGCACCGGTATACGGCGCCAGGTACTGCATCGGCGCCGGCTGGCTGGCGCTGGCGTTGACCACGATGGTATAGGCCATCGCGCCGGCTTTTTCGAGCTGCTGGACGATGGCGGCGACGGTCGATTCCTTCTGGCCGATCGCGACGTAGACGCAGATGACGCCTTTGCCCTTCTGATTGATGATCGTGTCGATGCAGATCGCGGTCTTGCCGGTCTTGCGATCGCCGATGATCAGCTCGCGCTGACCGCGGCCGACCGGAATCATCGCATCGATGCACTTCAGGCCGGTCTGGAGCGGCTCGTGGACGCTCTTGCGGTCGGCCAGTCCCGGCGCGGGGGATTCGACCCGGCGGGTGGCTTCGTTGGCGATCGGACCTTTGCCGTCCATCGGGCGGCCGATCGGATCGACCACGCGGCCGAGCAGGGCTTGGCCGACCGGAACTTCCAGCACGCGGCGGGTGCGCTTGGCGATGCCGCCTTCCTTGAGGCTGGTATAGTCGCCCATGACCACGGCGCCGACCACGCCTTCCTCAAGGTTCAAGGCAAGGCCATAGCTGCCGTTGTCGAAGGCGATCATCTCGCCCGACATGCAACCGGCGAGACCGGTGATACGGGCGATGCCGTCACCGACCTGGACGATGGTGCCGACTTCGTCCACGGCGACCGCGCCGCCGTAATTGGCGAGCTGGGCCTTGATGATGCTGGTCACTTCGTCAGCGCGGATTTTCACGGTCGCTCCAGGCGGGGTTGCAATGAGGAAAGGGGGTCACTCGGACCACAGCCGGTCGCTGGCGACCGGAGCGTCGAGGATGAGCTGCTTCAGATCGGTGAGGCGGCGGCGGACGCTGCCATCAATGAACAGATCGTCGACCCGGACGGTGATTCCGCCGACCAGGCCGGCATCCACCGACCAGCTGATCGCGGCGCGTTCGCCGACTCCGGGCAGGCTGCGCAGCCGCTGGTCCATCTGCTGCTGGTCGCTGCCGGCGATCGGGGTCGCGGTCACCACCGTGACGTTGACCAGACCAGCGGCACGCTCATGGGCGGTCACTGCCGCGCGCAGGATCGGCTGGGCGTCGGCCAGCCGATTGCGGTCGACCAGCAATTGCAAAAGATTCACGATTTCTTTCGGAGAACCGGCGAACACCGTGCGCAAGGCCTGCTTTGCCTGGGTCTTGGTCACCGACGGATGATCGAGCTGGCTGACCACCGCAGGGGTGAGCGCCTCGATGACGTTCCGGCAGTCGGCAATGACCAGATCGGTGGAGCCATTGGCCTGGGCCAGCTCAAGCAGAGCGGCTGCATAGACGCCAGCGACATTGCCCGCAGCCATGGGTCAGGCTTTCCGCTGGCTGGCAGCTTCCAGCGCTTCGTCGATCAAGGATTTCTGGGCGCGGTCGAGGTTGCTGCGCAGGGCTTTTTCAGCCACGGTCACCGCGATCTGGGCGATTTCGGCGCGCACCGCCACGATTGCAGCGTAGCGGGCGGCGTCGATGTCGCGCAGCGAACGCACACGCAGGGCCTCGATCTCCTGGCGGCCCTTTTCGACCATCTCTTCCTTGTGCAGGGCCGCATCCTTTCGGGCTTCGGCCATCAATTCCGCGATCTTGGCTTCAGCGCCGCGCATGCGGGCATCAAGCTCTTCCTTGATGCCCTTGGCTTTCTTATAGGCGTCTTCGGATTCCTGGAGCTCGCGGGCGATCTTGGCCTCACGGGCGTCCACCGCCGCCAGCACCGCCTTGACTGCGAACTGATAGAGGATCAGCACGAACAATCCGAAGGCGGCAAGCCCCCAGATGAAGCTGGTGGTGAACGAGGTCAGGAAGGGTTCCATGACGGATCCTCAGGTGGCGGACGAAGGGGGTGCAGGGCGAAGCGCCCCGCCACCTCACTTGATCAGGAACACCAGCACGAAGCCGATCAGCGCCAGAGCTTCGATGAAGCCGACGCCGAGGAACATCAGGCCGCGCAGGGTGTTGGCCTGCTCGGGCTGACGGGCGATGCCGGTGATGGTCGAGGCGATGACCAGGCCGATGCCGATGCCGGCGCCGCTGGCAGCAGCGCCATAGGCGATGCCCTTGCCGATGTTGGACAAGCCGGCTGCGTCGGCAGCGGCATCGGCAGCAGGCAATGCGGCCAGGACGTTCTGGGCGAGGAAGACGAGGTCGGTCATGACGGGCTCCGGAGAGGGGGCGAGGTCTTGGAAGGAGGTTCAGTGTTCAGGATGGGCGCACATGCCGATGAACACGGCGGAGAGCAGAACGAAGATATAGGCCTGGAGCAGGGCGACCAGCAGCTCAAGGAAATAGAAGGCCACGGTCAGCACCCAGCCGAAACCACCGAGAGCAACCGCCATCGAGGTGTTGCCGGGATCGGTGCTGTAGACGATGAAGCCGAGGGTCGCGAACACCAGCAGCACGCTGTGCCCAGCGAGCATGTTGGCGAACAACCGGATGGCGAGGATCACTGGCCGCACCACCAAGCTGAACAACTCAAGCGCGAACAGGAAGATCCACAGCAGCATGCCGGCAGGGTTCCACGACCACGGCACCGGGACCAGCGAGACCAGGAATCCGATCGGGCCGTTTTCTTTGATGCCCATGAACAGCATCAACGTCGCTGTGGTGCAGGCGAACGCCGCAGTTACCGCGATATTGCCAGTGGCGGTGCCGAAGATCGGGATCAGCCCGAACAGGTTGCAGGTCAGCAGCGCAATGAAGAAAGCCCCGAAATACGGCACCCAGACGTCCGGGTTGTGCTTGATGTTGGGGCGGACGATATCGTCGCGGACGAACAGCACGGTTGCTTCGATCATGTGCTGAACTCGTCCGGCGGGCTTGGCCTGATCCGGGCGGCGCCGGGCGAAAACCAGCAGAACCAAAGCCATCAGCGCCAGGGCGATGGTGCTCCAGAAGGTCTGATGATCGAAGAAGGACAATTCGCGGGGGAAGGTCAGCAGCGATTTCTGTTCGGCCACCACCATCGCCTTGGCGAGATCCTCCGGCTTGCCCTTCCATCCATCGGTGGTGGCATCTTGAGCCCAACGCAGATCGGCCACCGAAGCTTGCGCGTCATTGAAGCCAGGTTCGTGGCTCAGGGAGTCAAAGTTGTGCTTGGCGTATTCGGCCTTGTTCAGGATCAGAATCGGACGCCAGCCGTGGATCGGCTCGATGGCAGAATACGGCAGGTTGTGCGACGATTGCAGGGCTTCGAACGAAAAAGGGTGGACGTGCTGCCCGGCCGCGTCGTGGCCAGAAGCGTCATGCCCAGCAGCGACGCCATGCTCGGCAGCGGCAGGCGCTAGATCGCCAGCGGTCGCTCCAGGCGCATGACCGGGATTCGCGGCGGGAACGGCCTCATCAGCCATGGGCAGGCTCCAGGACGGGCCGGGTGGCAATCGTGGACCACAGAGTCAGATCGATGATCAGCGACACGCCCAGGGCTCCGGCCAGGGTGGCGAGCAACTCGG
This sequence comes from Planctomycetota bacterium, assembly GCA_014193115.1. Lineage (GTDB taxonomy): Bacteria > Planctomycetota > UBA11346 > UBA11346 > UBA11346 > BJHQ01. The sequence continues at coordinate 602,439 of BJHQ01000001.1, forward strand.
TCGAATCGGCGCGGCCATTCACCAGCCAGGCGACCATGCCGGCGCCACCGAAGCGGATCAGGAAAGACGCCATCGCGGCGCCGGCCGAGAGCACCAGTGATCCGCGTTCGGTCAGGGCGACCAAGGCAGCTGATGGGATCAGCAAGGCGAGAGCGATGGCGCCGCCAATGGCCATGCCCGGTGAGCCGGCGAGGAAGGCAGCCAGCAGGCCGGCCAGTCCTGGGCTGGTAACCAAGGCGATCCGGTAGGGTAGCATCATCCCTGGGACCCTCGGATGAGCTGATACAGGCCAGCGAGGAGGCCAGCTCCGCCCAGACTGGCGGCCCACCAGGGCGAAGTCCCCTGGCCTTGGTCGATCCACCAGCCGATCGCCACCCCGCCGATCACTGCGCCAGGCAAGGACATTGCAGCAACCATGGCCAGAAAGACCGACCGCGGCTCCCGCTTGGGGGAGCGCAGCTCGCGGTCTGGCTCAGGCATGGTCATGGGGGCGATCACGGGAGGGGGTACCAGCAGGCGCGGGCACCCTTGCGGCACCGATCCTCCTGTCAAGGCAGGAGGATCGATCCATGCAATGCTTGGATCGGCCCCGATGTTTCCGAGGGATTTTGCGTCGGACGAGGGCAGTTTATTCGCGGGATCTTCCCAGAAATTTCACGGCAAAGCCGACTTCCCAAAGCATCGCCATGGTACCGGTTCTTCGCCGAAGCGGGATTTCTGATCGCCGGTGCGGAATTCATCGATAACTGGCCAAGGTGTCGCCTAACTTGGTGCGTCGGATTCCACCGCACATGCAACGCTTCAGCTAAATTATTGAGTAAGGACGGGCCGATATCGACTGTTTGATCCGTCTCGTCCTTCGCGTCCCAGGCCAGAGCAGATCGATTGACTGGCCTCAGGCAACGACGATACCGTCCCCATCTTGAAAGAGGGGACGGCGGACGCACCCCCGTTCGCATCCCCGGGAGCGTCCCATGCGAGCACTCGCACATGCCTTCCTCGCTCTGCTGCTGATCGCGCCGTTGGCCGCGGTCGACACGGTCTCCGTTCAGATCACCGGCTCTCAATTGGTAGGTGAGCCAGGTGAGCCGAATGCCGGTCCGATCCAGCTAGAATTTGATCGTACTGGAAACTCCGGAAACCTGACTGTTGTCTATTCGGTGGCCGGGTCCGGGACATCGGACGTCAGTGGCGCAACTGGGACGGTCACCTTCCCAGCGGGGTCATTCTTTATCGATGCCCAATTCGCGGTCATTGACGATCTCAGTCCGGAAGGCGATGAGCAGGTCATCGTGACCATCGAGCCTGATGTCGCCTATGACATCGACACCAGTTTTGGATCAGCCACTGCGGCGATCAGTGAAAGCGATGGATGGGGTCCAGCGGTCAGTCTTGGCAGTTTCCGGCCAGATGCTGCGGAGATCGCAGACGATGACGATTGGTTCCGGTTCACGGCACCAAGCACCGGACGTTTCGCAATCCAGGTGCGCAGCGTCAGTTCGGGTTCTGGAACCGCAAATAGCGGTTATTTCAATCTCTACCAAGCCAACCGGACCACTTATATCACGGGCGCGTCCTGGGGTTCCACCTATGATGCAGCGTCGGTGGCGGATCTGACCGGTGGGTCATTGTATTGGATCAGGGTCTATTCTTACACCGAAGGAACCTATCAGGTTGGTGTCGATACGGCTCAAGCGCTGACCCTGTCGGCATCGTCGACCCAGGTGACCGAGGGCGGAACCCTGACCTTGCAGGTAAACGCTGACCGGGCCGCGAGCCGGGACAAACAGATCTTCTTCACATTCGGCGGAACTGCCACCCCAGCCAATGGCGACATCAGCGATCCCAGCGGAACCACCCTCGCGGCCGGATCCATATCAAAAGCGGTATCTGTCAGCATCACCGACGATGGCCAGCTCGAAGGCTACGAAACGGCGACGGTGAACATCGCGCCAAGTTCCGACTATCAGGTGTCCTATTCACCGGTAACCATCACCGTGTCCGATCCCGGAGGAAAGACTTTCTTCGTCGATGCCGATGCGACCGGCGCCGGCACCGGGTTGTCCTGGACCGATGCCGCGACGTCCCTGACCACGGTGCTGCCGGTGGCAGTTTCCGGTGATGCGATCTGGGTTGCCGAGGGACTCTATGTCCCCACTACGACCACGAATCGATCTGCGTTTTTCGACATTCCAAGAGGCGTGTCGATGTACGGTGGTTTCACCGGGATCGAGACCGCGCTCAGCCAGCGGGATCCCGAAGCGCATCCGACGATCCTGTCGGGTGATATCGGAGTCCTTGGAGACGCTTCCGACAATTCCAATCAGATTGTCCGGATGGTTGCGCCAGGCGCGACCATTGATGGTTTCACGATTCGAGATGCCAACGGTAACTCGTACGGCGCCGGTCTGTACATCAGCGCAGGCGGCTGCGTAGTTAACCAATGCCGGATCTCTGGGAACACTGGCTACAGTGGTGGCGGGCTGTATGTGGAAAGCGGTTCGCAGGTCACGATCTCGCGGTGCCGTGTCATCGGCAACACGGCCCAGGGTTATGGCGGAGGAATATACAGCTACAGCAACTCGCTCCAGCTCACCAACTCCGTGATCGCCGGCAATAGCGCGACGAGTGCTTCGACGTATGGCGGAGGCATTTATGCGGCGTATGGGACCCAGACCATCGGTAATTGCACCATCGCAGGTAATTCCGGGACCAACCAAGGGGGTGTTTACCTGTATTATGGTGCGACTATGATCAATAGCGTTATTTGGGGGAACACGACCACTACCGGACCATCCTTTTATTTTTATACGACCCCGACCTTTTCCATCGTCGAGGGATCCGTGTTCGGTGGTTCCGTGCTGAGCCTCGATCCCTTGTTTGTGAATGCCGCTTCTGGCGATTACCGCATCGGGGCTGGTTCCCCAGCGATTGACTTTGCTGATACCCCGTCAGCGCCTTCGATCGATCTGGAAGCTCGCCCGCGGGCTGGCGCCGGGCCTGACCTGGGGGCTTTTGAATTCAACGGAGGCACCCCGGTGGTCGATACGACGCCGCCGGTGGTGACGTTCACGGTTCCAGCCAGCGATCCGCTGATTGTCACGACCGCATCCTTGGCGATCTCCGGGACGTCCAGCGATGACCAATCCTTGTTGACGACCTCCTATGAATTAAGCGGAGCGACGACGGCAAATGCCGTCTTCGCTGATCCAGCAGCGTGGTCGGTGACGTTGAACCTCCAGCCGGGACTGAATGTATTGCGGGTTACTTCGCTGGATTCCTCCGGCAACCGGACGATCCAGAGCAGGACCTTGGACTATCGTCGGGTGTCGGTGTCAGCGCCGGATCTGATCGCCGATGAAAGCGGATCCGACCAGGGAGCCATCCGCATCACCAGGACTGGCGATCTGAGCCAAGCGTTGACCGTGCAACTGGTCGTCAGCGGTACGGCCATTCCAGGCTTGGATTACCCCAGCCTTCCGGTTTCGGTGATCCTTCCGGCCGGGACATCGTCGGTCGATCTGGTGGTCAGTCCGGTTGACGATGGCCTGGATGAAGATGATGAGTCGGTCATTGTCACAGCCCAAGCGGCCGCCGGATACGGATTGGGGACAGCAAGCGCGACGGTATGGATCGCCGAAGTTGCTCGCCAGCTCACCGTGAATGCAGGTCCTTTGTCAGGCATCATCGACCATGGCCAGGATGAAGATTGGTATGTGTTCACGCTGCCGAACACCGCCGATATCACAGTTGAAATGCGCGGATCGCCGACGGGCGAAGGTACCATCGGCGACCCGTACCTGTACCTCTATGGTCCGGACAAGAAAACGACGCTCATCGCCCAGGATGACGATGCGGGTGTTGGTTACAATTCACTCATCAATCGCACCTTGGCTCCGGGCATCTATTATCTGAAAGCATCTCGCTTCGGAAGCAACACCGGCACGTACGTGGTTGAGGCCCATTTCCAGCCAACGACGGTCTCTGTGGTAGGAACTGACCTGAATGGCGATGAAGGCGGCGATACCGCGACCCTGACCGTCAATCGCGCCGGAGACAAGTCGGCGCCATTGACGGTCCTCTATTCAGTCACGGGAACCAGTACCGCAACTTCGGGAATCGATTACCAGGCCTTAACCGGAAGCCTGCAAATCCCGGCAGGCGCCAACAGTGCGACCATCGTGATCACGCCGATTGCCGATGCCCTCATCGAAGGCAACGAAACGGTGATCGTCGCCCTGCAATCGAGCGCCGATTACCAGATCGGCTCCCCGACGACCCAGACCGTGACCATCAACGAGGTCGGCGGCCGGACCATCTTCGTTCGGACAGGCGCTGGCGGTGCGAACACCGGCAATACTTGGACGGATGCCTTCATCGATTTGAACACGGCCCTGCTGCGTACGGCCGCAGGAGACGAAGTCTGGGTGTCGGCGGGAACCTATTATCCATCAACATCTGATGCTTCGCAGTATTTCCAGGTGGGCAGCCAAGTCTCGGTACTGGGTGGTTTCCCTGCGACCGGATCTCCGGCGCTCAGCGATCGGGATTCCCGCACCCATCTGACCATCCTGTCCGGAAATATCGGGGATCCTGCTCTGGTGACGGATAATAGTTACCGGGTCGTGTATATCTATAATACCGTGTATTCGTCCATCGATGGTTTCATCATCGAGTCTGGCCGGCAGCGCGGGGTTGAAGCGAACTCGGTCCAGTCGTTGACCATTGCCAACACGACGCTGAGAAACAATGGCGACGGTTCGTCCTATGGAGCAGGTCTGTACGCCTATGGGACGAGCCTCACCTTGTCGAATACCCTGGTCTACGGCAATGCGGGACAGAGTTATGGTGGCGGCCTCTATCTGACAGCGAGTCAGAACACGGTCACGAACTGCGTTGTGGCCGGCAACACTTTGTCGAGCACGGCAGGCTATGGCGCTGGTATCTACTGCACCGGTAACGTGTCCTTGCTGAACACCACGATCACTGGAAACACCATCGCAGGGAGCCCGGTGAGCCATGGCGGCGGCCTCTATTTCACCGGCAGTTCACTTCTTGTGAACAATAGCATCGTCACCGGGAATGCTCCGGACCAAGCGATGACTAATGCTGCCGCGGCGAATTCAGTGGTCGATAACAGCATCATTGAAGGCGGGTTGCCCGTGTCCTTCTCCGGGGCAGGCACGGTCGCCGGAACCGTGGTTTTCACCAACACCGCAGATCCGGATGGCGCCGACAACCGGCCTTTGACCAGTGACGATGGCTATTCGTTGGCGGCTTCGGATACGGGTGCGCTGGATCTCGCCATAGGAGCATTGACCACCGACATCGTCGGCGTCAACCGGCCGCAAGGCGCTGCCGCTGATCGCGGAGCGTATGAACGGGTCACCGGGACGGTGACTCCAGATACGACCCCGCCTGCGTTGGCCATCACCGATCCAACCACCAGTCCGACGATCATCTCGGGGAATTATGTGGGATTCCAAGGGACGGTGGATGCCGCCGATGCGATTGCCTTGAACTGGCGGGTGGATGGCACGAACCCGGCCAGCGGTTCGCTGCCTGTCACCGCGAACTGGCAGATCAATAATTTTTCCATTTATTTCCCGCCCGGTTCGAGTCTTTTCACCATCACCGCCAGGGATGCGGCGGGGAATTCCTCATCGCTGTCGCGAACCATCATCCATCAGACCGTGGCGATGAGCCTGATCGATCCCGATGCTGACGATATCGTTCCCGATCCGGGCAAGATCCGCTTCAGCCGGCTGGTCGATTCCGGCTCGGACCAGACGTTTACCATTGCCGTCAGCGGTTCGGCGAGCGCATCTGATTTCGTCGCCCTGCCGACCACGGTGACCATCCCGGCAGGTTCCTTGTTCACGGATGTGCTGGTCACGCCGATCGTGGATGGTATCGCCGAAGATGACGAACTGGTCACCGTGAGCGTTACCGATACGGGTGGCTTCACCAATACCGGGGTAACCTCGGCAACAGTGCGGATCGCGGACAACCTCCGTTTCCTGAGTCTGGGCACGATCGGCCAGGGAACGATCGACAATGGTGGTGATCAGGACTGGTTCTCGTTCACGGCCACGGTTGCTGCTGACTACCGGATCGAGGTCCAAGGTTCATCTGGTGGAATCTATTCCTTGACCGATCCATACGTGGTGTTGTACGGACCGGATAGCCGGGCGACGGAAATTGCCCGCGATGATGACAGCCTGGGCGGAAGCCAGCCGCTCATCCTGCAAAATCTCAATCCGGGAACGTACTATGTCCGGGTCAGTGCCATCGGCTCGGGGAGCGGATCCTATGGCGTGCTGGCCAAGATCGCCACCACGACGGTCAGGATTGTCGCCAGCGATGCGGTCGCAGGCGAGATCGGACCGGATGTCGGCCAGTTCACGATCAGCCGGATCGGCGACTTGAGTTTCCCAGTTGATGTCAATCTGGTTTACACCGGGGCGGTCCAGTCCGGCGTCGATGTCGAAGCCCTGACCGCCACTGTCTCGCTGGCCACCGGTCAGGCGAGCGTGCCGATTCTGGTGACCCCGTTGTCGGATACGGCGGTCGAAGGCGACGAGTTCCTGACCGCGACCATCCAGCCGTCAGCCAGCTATCAGCTTGGAAATCCGGCGACCGCGACCCTGGTGGTCCGCGATGAATTCGCTTCCACCAGGTTCGTCAAGGCAGATGCGACCGGAGCCGGCACTGGAGTCTCGTGGGTTGATGCCTTCACGAAACTGGAAGATGCACTTGCCCTCGCCCGGACAGGCGACCAGGTGTGGATCGCAACAGGCACCTATGTTCCGGGAACGACCCAAGCAGCTCGCTTCACCGTGCCAGCCAAGGTGTCCGTTTTCGGCGGATTCAATGGCACGGAAACGGCGCGGGATCAGCGGCGGCCGCTGCAGAATCTGGTGGTGCTGTCCGGAGAGATCGGGACCGCTGCGATCACTGACAATAGCGACACGGTGGTCGCGCTCGGATCAGACAGTGTGCTCGATGGCGTCACCGTCACCGCCGGCAACGGCACCGCTCCCGGCGGCGCCGGCATCCTGGTCGGCAGCTCGCTGAATGTGTCCATTAGCAACTGCGTGGTGTCATCCAATGTGACGACCGCCAGCGGTGGCGGCCTGTACATTGACACCAACGGCGGAGCCACCGTCATCAATTGCCAGTTCATCGCCAATTCGGCGATCGGCTCCGGCGGCGGCGTGTCGAACAGCTCGACCAGATCGAGCTTTTCCAACTGCGTCTTCCGCGGCAACAATGCAGGGACTGGCGGTGGTCTGTACACGGGCAATGCCCTCGTGCTGAACAGCACCTTTAACGGAAACACTTCGACCAGCACTGGTGCCGCGATCTACACGTCCGATGCCACCATCCGCAACAGCATCCTGTGGGGCTCGACCGCTGATCAGATCCAGGTCACAGCGGCTGGAATCATCGCCAATTGCATCGTCCATGGCGGAACCATCTCGGGCAGCGCCACGACTTCCGCCATTATCGACGCCGATCCGCTGTTCGCATCGAGCACCGACCTGTCCCTGCTCAGCGGCAGCCCAGCCATCGATGCTGCGGATCCGCTGTTCGCCACTGGTACCGACTTGCTCGGCGCTATTCGCGGGCCGGCGCCGGATCTCGGCGCGTTTGAAGCGGGTTCGACCCCACCAGTCACGCCGGATAGCATCCCACCGACAGTCACCATCACCAGCCCAACCACGGACCCGGTCCTGATCCAGGGCAGTGGTGCGGTGTCGGTGGCCGGTACAGCCTCGGACAACACGGGGGTGGTGTCGGTCAGCTGGTCACTCAGTGGCGCCACGACCGGTTCCGGCGTCGCAGCTGGTTTGACCAATTGGAGCACTGGGCAGCTGGCTCTGAATCCTGGCACCAGCTTCGTCACGATCACCGTGCGCGATGCGGTCGGAAACAGCGGCACCGATCGGATCCAGGTCGATGTGGTCAAAGTGACCCTCGCCCTGGTCGATGGGCTGGTCGGCGAAAATGGCGGAAACACCGGCGCCGTCCGGATCAGCCGCACCGGCAGCACCTCGGCCACACTGGCTGTGAACCTTGCCTGGGTTGGCGGTTCCGGGCTGGTGGTCGGAACCGACGTGGCGATTCCGCCTTCGACGGTGACCATCCCGGTCGGAGCTTCCACCACCAACGTGGTGATCGCGGCCTTGGCCGATGGCGTACCGGAAACCACGGATGAATCGCTGACCGTCAGCCTGACCACCAGCCCAGATTACCAGATCGGCGTGCCGTCGACCCAGGTACTGTGGGTTGTGGACGACACTCCGGCAAGTCTGACCGTCGGCGCGGCTCCGGTGAGCGGTTCGATCGACTTTGCTGCGGATGTCGATCGGTTCAGCTTCTATGCGGCAGTGCCTGGAACATATCAAATCCTCATGGACGGCAACAGTTCTGCTGCCGGCACCTTGCCCAATCCCTACCTTGAAGTGTATGGGCCAGACGATCCATCGTACTTTGTGGGTTCCGCCGATTATGGCGGTACAGGCTACTATGACGCTTTGCTCCAGGTCGATCTGACCGCAGGCACCTATGTTGTGCGGGTCCGCGATGCATCGAACACCTCGATCGGGACCTACAAGATGTCGGTCAAACTGGTGGGGACCCGGGTGAGCGTCGCGGTCGGCGACGGATTTTCTGTCGAAGGGACCTCCGATGATGCTTCCTTCGTGATTTCGCGGACCGGCGACTTCTCGAATTCCGTGAATGTCCTGTTCGCCGTGACCGGAACAGCTTTGTCGGGTACGGATTATTCCGCGATTGGCGGCTCCGTCCTGATCCCCGCCAACGCAGGATCGACCACGGTGGTGGTGGATGCGCTGGCCGACGCCGATGCCCAGGAGGACGATGAATCGGTGACCCTGACCATCGCCACCAGTGCCAACTATGCGATCGGCACGGCTTCAGCGACGGTCTGGATCCAGGATGAGAACAAAATCCTGGTCGAAGGCACCCCTGCGTCGCGGACGATCAATCGCGGGAGCGATACCGACCGGTTCACCTTTGTGGTTGATGGCACCAACGCCGGACCGAAGGCCTTCCAGCTGATCCGCGCCGGTGGATCTCCGCTCTCCAACGGCACCCTGGCACTCTACGCTCCGAGCGGTGCTTATGTCACCCAGGTCACAGCGTATGGAGCCGATGCCCGATTCGGCTATTCGTTGACCGCTGGCACGTGGGAACTGCGTGCGTCCGGATATTACACCGGTGAGACGGGAACGTATCAGGTCCTGGTGACACCGAACGCGCCGCCAGTAGCGAACGCTGCCAGTTATACCATTAATGAAGGATCGGTCTTAACTGGAACCTTGACCGGTAGCGATCCGGAATCAGCGCCACTGACGTTCCAGGGGACATATTACTATTATACGTACCGAGGATCTCTCACCGTCAATTCCGACGGAACATTCACTTATACGCCGTACACCTATGCAAACGGGACGGATACCTTCCAGTTCACGGTGTCGGACGGTATTCTTACATCGGCGCCGGCGACGGTGACGATCCAGGTGAATCCGGTGAACCAGCCGCCCCAGGGATCGGATGCCAGTTTCTCGGTCCTGTCAGGATCGTCGTACTTCGGTCAGCTGTATGCCTATGATCCAGATGGCGAAACGGTTTTGCGCAGCATCGTCACTGCGCCGACCAAGGGGACGGTGACCATCACCAGTGCTGGGTACGGATCATTCACGTATGCCGCCACGCCTGGCCAGTCCGGCACCGATACGTTCCAATATCAACTCGCCGACAGCGTCACCACGGCCGGTCCATTCACTGTGACCGTGCATATCGACCGGCGGCCGGTGATCGATATCAGCGGCATCGGCACCTTGGTCACCAATGAAGATACCGCGGTCAGCGCCACCTTGGTCGGAAGCGATCCTGATGGCGATCCGGTGACCTTCCGTGCGAATAATGGCAGCAAAGGTTCCGTCTCGCTGAATGGGTCAACCGGTCAGTTCACCTACACACCGTATCTGAACCTCAATGGTTCGGATACCTTCACGGTCTGGGCCAATGATGGTTTCTTCGATTCCAATGCCGCCCAGATTTCTGTGAATATCACGCCGGTCAACGACTCGCCGACCACCAATAGCACCGACAACCTCACCATCGCACCGCCGGGCACCACCGTGACTGGGCAATTAGTCGCGACCGACCCCGAAGGCGATCCGGTGACCTTCATCCTGGTCAGCCCGCCAGGGACCGGGACCTTCGACTTGCAGCCGGATGGGCGTTTCACCTACACTCCACCAGCGACTTCCGGCGGATTGGCGGCAGGCCCACCAGTGACCTTCACCTATGTGGTCCAGGACAGCAGCGGCGCCCAGGGAGCGGTCCAGACCTATACCATCAGATTCAACAGCGCTCCGACCGTCACGCCGCAATCGATCACCGTGAATGAGGACGGAGATTTCAGCGGAGTGATCTCCGCCACCGATCCTGAAAACGATGCGACAACCATCCGCATTTCGATCCTCGCCAGCCATGGCATCGCGGCGGTAACCAACGCGGCGGCGGGATCGTTCACCTACGGTCCGTCGGCGAACTACAGCGGCAGTGACAGCTTTGTGGTGGTCGCAAACGATGGGACTTTCGATTCAGTTCCTGAAACCATCTCGGTGACAGTCACTCCCGTCAACGATGCTCCGATCGCGACCAACAGCTCCTTGTCGGCGCCGCCATCCGGCTCGATCAATGGCGCGCTGTCCGCCACCGATCCGGAGGGCGACGCCATGACCTTCACCGTGCTCAGCCAGCTGGTCCATGGCAGTTTCACCGCCTTTGATGCCAACACTGGTGCATTCACCTATCAGACGACCAGCGGCCTGGGTGCGGTCGAATCGATCGCCTTCCAGGCTGCGGACGGCAGCCTGACCTCGAACACCGCTGTGGTCACCATCTATATCAATAATGCGCCGACGATCACGGCCGCCGGTGGTACCACCGCCGAAGACACGACGTTCAACGGAACGATCTCGGCGTCGGATGCCGATGGCGACGCGCTGACCTTCCAAGGTTCATTGCTGTCCGGTTCGGGCACAGTGACCGTCGATCCGACCACTGGCAACTGGACCTACGCTCCGTCAACCAATTCGACATCGACGGCTTCGATCACGCTGTCCGTGAGCGATGGTAAGACCTCGGTTTCTACTACCGTATCGGTCTCGATCACGCCCAGCCAGGATGCCCCGGTGGTGTCGGCTGCGGTCGTGACCACGGCGATGACCGCGGTGGATCGAGGCGACAGCAACAATCCTGGTAATCTGGTCAGCTCCCTGCTGGCTGGTGTCCAATCCGGAACGGTGACCGACCCCGATGGCGATCCGCTCGGCATCGCAATCACTTCCGCGGACCTGTCCAAAGGCACCTGGCAATTTACCCTGGATGGATCGCTGTGGCAGGATTTCCCGGTGGTGAGCACCGGTTCTGCGCTGCTATTGTCCGGCGACGCGGTCACCCGGATCCGCATGCGGCCCTATGTCACGGCTTCAGGTCCGTTGGCGCAGGCTGTGCAGGCGCTGGCCTGGGATGGCACTGCGGGAGCTGCGGGTTCGACGACCAGTGCGCAGACCGCGGGAGGAGCCAGCGCGTTCAGCGAGAACCGCATCGATGTATCGATCTTGGTGAATGCAGTGAGCGCTCCGCCGACTGCTGATGACAACGTGCTGACCGTGAACGAAGACCAGTCCGGGTCGGTCACGCTGACAGGCAGCGATGTGGATGGCGATCCGCTGTCCTTCAGCCTGGTCGGATTGCCGGTCCATGGCACGGCCGTCCTGGCGGTCGATCAGGTGACGTACACGCCGTTCCCGCAATATGCCGGTTCGGATCTGTTTACCTTCCAGATCAGCGCGGGCGGCCAGCTGTCGAACAGCGCCACCGTGTCGGTGACCGTCGTCGCAGTAAACGACCCGCCGGTGGTGACGCCGGCGTCGGTGACCACCGCTGAGGACACACCGGTCAGTGGGGCGGGCTCGGCCACCGACATCGACTCCTCGCCGGTATTCACCTGGGCGGTATCGACCCAGGGCAGCCTGGGCACTTTGGTCATCAACTCAACCGATGGGTCGTTCACCTATACGCCCAACCCGAATGCGTCGGGCACGGACACGATCCAGATCACGGCGACGGACGACGGCGGAGCAGTCTCTGCCCCGGCCTCGGTCACGATCACCATAACGGCAGTGAATGATGCGCCGAACGTCAACTCCGCTTTGTCGCTGGTGCTTCCAGCATCGAGTGGGACCAGCAATGGCCTGACGGTCACGGCGCTACTTGCGACCGCCGCTGGGGCGGTCACCGATATCGATCCAGGAGCGATGCTTGGACTCGCGGTCACCAGTACCGATACGTCCTTGGGAACCTTCGAATACTCACTGGACGGAACCACCTGGCTGGCGGTGCCGACCGTCTCGGCGACCGCGGCTCTGCTCGTCCCGGTTGATGGCGTCTCCAGGCTGCGCGTACAATCCGCGGTCGGTACCGGCACTCGAACCAATGCCTTCGCCTTCCGCGGCTGGGATCAGACGTCGGGCACCAAAGGCACCTTGGTGGATGCGACGATCAATGGTGGGACCTCAGCGTTCAGTTCAGCGGTGGGCACTGGTTCGCTGAACATCAACGGCGCACCTTCCCTGGTCGTGCAATCCGGTCTGACCGCTGTCGCAACCCAGAAATTCGAAGTGATCGTCGGTTCGACCGATCCCGATGGCGATACGGTGACCTTGGCTTTGGCGACTGGCGGTCCGCCGTGGCTGTCCGCCGTGGCTATCGCTGGCGGTGGCCTGCGGGTTTCGGGAGTGCCACCGCTGGCTGCGGTTGGAGTCGCGAACGCCGGCTTTGATTTGTCCGATGGAGTCAATCCGACGGTGCGCGTCGTCGTCCCAATCGATGTTCTTTCGCCAACCTCGACCACCGTCAGCCTGCCTCCGCTGACCCTGAGTCCGGCGGATGCCACCGTGTTCAACGCTATCGGTTGTTCGACGCCAGAAGGCATCGCCAGCATCCGTGCCGCCCTGGCTGGACGTCCACGCGATGAGGCGCGGGCCTTCGCCTGGGATGTTTCCACGCAGTCCTATGTTGAGTTGCCTGCCGAACCGGTCGGCGGGTTGACACCATTCAGCGGCATTTTCCTGGCGTCCCGGATCGGTCTGCCGATCAATTTGTCGGGCACGCCACAGGCACCAGGCGTACGGATCACCTTGGTCCCGAGATGGACGCTTTTCGCCGTACCCCCGATCCGCCTCGCCGCGGGCGATGTTGCCGCCTTCGCCTGGAGTGGCATCCAGGTGATCGACGATAATGGCAACGTCCTCGATGATCCGTCAAAGATCGCCATCCTTGGCAATCCGGTGGTCGGCACGCCTGAGACCACCCGCCCTTGGTCCTGGCAGGCAGGTTCCTATGTCCAGGTCGACACGCTGGAGGCCGGGCGTGGCTACTGGTTGAAGAACAACGGGGCTCAGAACTACCACTTGGTCGTGGATGGCGGCCCGCTGCCGCCGGCGCCGTTCGTCACCGCCCGCGCGGTGGTCGATCGCGGTGTGCCGCCGCCGCCACCCGCAACCACGGCGTCAGCCGCGCCGGCGGCCAGTTCGGGCTGCGGGCTTGGTTCTGGCGCCGGAGTCCTGCTTGGCTTGCTGTTGTTGGCCATGCGGTTCAGGTTGCGGCGATGACCAGCCGTCAGCCCGATCCCCACGATCTGCAGGCGACGGTACCGGCAGGCGCGCCGCCGGCCGGTACCGCAGCCTCGGCGACGCACGGGGACCGGCATGATTTGCTGGCGACGATCCCTGCGAAACATCAGGCAGATCGCCATGATTTGCAGGCGACGCTGCCGGCAGGCGGAAGCGCCGCTGGACAGGACCAGCACGATGCGCTGGCCACCGTGCCAGCCAGCGGGGCCAAGCGCGGATCCGATCACCACGACCAGCAGGCCACCTTGCCCATGGCCCGGCCGCAGGCCCCGGCTCCGGCTGGCGGCGATGCACCGACCCTGGCCACCACGCCAGCCGGCTTGGCCCAGACTTTGGCGGCGGGGACGGCAACGTCGGCGACCGGCAATGCGGCAACGCTTCCAGTGGGGACCCAAAACACTGGCGGTGGAACAGGCAGTGTCGCCGGCACCGGCAGCTTTGCGATGCAGACCCAGGGCAGCTTCGCGGGCCGCACCGGGACCTTCGGCCGCACCATGCGGACCAAGGTCAATCACCAGTTGGTGGGCGAGCACCAGTCACTCGACCAGCGACTGCAACTGTCCCGCACCTCAGTGCTGGCCGAGATGGCCACCACCCGCATGGCGGTGGGTGCCGAGGTCCCGACCAGCGTCAGCCATCTGGTAGAATCCCAGGGCACCGAAGGCCGCTACCTGATCGACAAGCCGCTGGCCGAAGGCGGCATGGGCGCGGTGCTGCGCATCGAAGACCACGATTTCCGCCGCCAGGCGGCGATGAAGATCATCAAGGGGAAATTCGCCGGGAATGTCGATGCGGTGGAGCGCTTCCTGGCCGAAGCCCAGGTCACGGCCCAGCTCGAACATCCCAACATCGTCCCGGTCCACGATTTAGGTGTGATGGAGGACGGTTCCCTCTATTACACCATGAAGCTCATCGAAGGGGTGAGCCTGGGCAAAGTGGTCAAGCTGCTCCAGCAGCATCGCGGATGGGCCAAGGAAAAAGATGGGGCGGTCATTCCGCCGGATGCCGAATCGGAAGCCGCGACCAAGCGTTGGACTGAAAACTACCTGCTCGAAGTGTTCCTAAAGGTTCTCGACGGCGTCGGTTTCGCCAATTCCAAGGGCGTGATCCACCGCGACCTGAAGCCCGACAACGTCATGGTCGGCGCCCATGGCGAAGTGCTGGTGGTCGATTGGGGCATCGCGAAGATCCTGAAATCCGCCGATCGCGATGCCGAATTGGTGCGCCGCGTCGCCTCCATCCGCGAGGTCGGCGCGGTCAACGAGACCATGGCCGGATCGGCCATGGGCACGATCTATTACATGCCCCCGGAACAGGCCAAGGGCGAGCTGGAGCTGGTCGATGCCCGGGCTGATGTGTATGCCTTGGGCGCGACGCTGTACGAAATGCTGTCGCTCAAGCGCAGCGTCACCGGCAGCACCTTGACCGAGATGCTGGTCAAGGTCGCCAACGGCCAGTGGACCAGCCTGGACGAGGTCGCGCCGCATCTGCATCCCGACTTGGTCGCCATCGTCCATAAATCGATGTCCCTGGATCTCGCCAAGCGCTATCGCACCTGCGAGGAGTTCGCCGAGGATCTGCGACGGTACGCGGCTGGTCGGGCGGTCAGTGCCCGGCAGCGCAGCATCGCCGAATTGATCAAACTATGGATCATCGAACACCGCATGCAGCTCGGCCTGGGGGCCGGCGCGATCGCCTTGGTGGCGGCGTCGGTCACCGGCGGCGTGTGGTGGGCGCAGGAAGCTGCGCTGGCCAAAGGCAGGGCAGCACTCGCGCAGGCGGAATCGGAACTGCAAAAAGTCGATCGCGAGGATCCGGGCGCCCTGCGGGCGATCCAGTCGCTGCTCCAGACAGCGAGCGACAATCTGCCGAAATCGGGGCGGATCGATAAACTCGCAGAGGACGTCGCGACCGCGATCGGAGGCGCGGAGCAGAAGCAGAAGGAGGCCCAGAAGGCCGCGGCCGCCCAGGCGGCTCGGTTGGCCGACGCCAAGACTGCACTTGATGCCGCCCGTACCGCCCGGACCGATTTCGAGCGTCTGGCCGATGAAACTCGGCTGAAAGATGCGGCGGCCCAGATCCGGGTGGCCAATCAGAAGGATCCGGGCAATCCCGAAATCGAATCGGAACAGCAGACCATCATCGGCCTGACCGCCCGCCTTGAGGAGATCAAAGCCCGCCGCGCCGCCTTGGCGGCCTTCGAATCCGCCAGCAAAAGCTTGACGACGTTGGCTCAGCTTGACCCGGTGGCCGCCAAGGACGAGTTCGACGCCCTCGCGGTGCGCACTGGCGATCAGCTGGCCTTGGCTGCGAAATGGGCGGTGGATGGTTCCGGCGCCGCCGCGGCACGGTTGGCCCGCCTGACCGATGCGGCCGGAGCCAAGCGCGCCGCTGTGGCTGCGCGTCAGGTCGCGGCCGGTCATGCCGATGAAGCGAACCGACTGATCGCCTCAGCCCAGGGCGAGCCGCACGCTGCGGCGGTCGCTTCGTTGACCAAGGCGCACACCTTGCTCGATCTGGCGCTGAAGGCCACGCCTGGCGAAACGGATCTGCTCCGTCGGCGCGACGAGGTCGGTGATCTACAACGTCAACGCTTGGCAAATCTCAAGCGCGGCGAGGCCGTCGCCCAGGCCCGCCAAGCCCTCGACCGCATCGCCGGCCTGCTCGCCCAGGGCGACCACGCCGGGGCCCGCGAACAGCTTGGCTTGGCAGATGGGTTCGCACCCAATGACGACGCCGCGATGCGCGCCGAGGTGGCCAAGGCGGGGAAGGCCATCGACGCCGCCGAAACGGCGGCTGCTCGAACTGCTCGCTTGGCGATCGATGCCCGCACTGCGGTCGGCGAGGCCGAGTCGGCCCAGCAATCCTTTGCCGCTTTAAACAAAGCCAGAGGCGAGCTCGTGGGGGTCCAGGCCGAACTGGCGAAGCTGGAACTGGCCTTGGCCGCGGCGCCGCTCGATCAGAAGAAACCGCTGCTTGCCGCCCGCGACCGGGTCCGCCAGCTGACCACGGAAATCGCCGAACGCTGGGCCACCACCGAGGCCGCCGCCAGCCGGGCTTTGTCGCGGCTCAGCGAACAACCCGACAACCCGCTGGATGCTGATCTGCGCAAGCTGCTCGGCGCGGTCTATTATCAGCGGCTGCAGATGGCTCGGCGCGACGGAAACCTGAACGATTTGAAAGCGTATACCAACCTGATCGCCCGCCTCGGCGACAAGGCCCAGGTCAATCTGTCGGGTGAGGGCAAGCTCACCATCAACGCCCCAGCCGGTACCAAGTTGACGCTGCGCCGGTTGGAGGAATCCAGCGATGGTCGGCTGGTACCCACGGGCGAGGCCCGGGATTTGCCGGTCGGTTTGCCGACGGCGCTTCCCGGCGGCCGCTGGCAGGTCAACGGCGGCGAGTTCCAGTTGGGGCTGGCGATCGAAGCCGATGGCGAGCGCACCATCACGCTGCCCGAAAAACTTCCGCGAATCCCAGGATTTTCCCTGCGCTGGGTGCCTCCTGGCTCCAGCCTGGGCGTCCCTGGCGTCGGCGGCACCAAGGGTTTTCTGCTCGCCGAGACCGAGACCACCCTGGAGCAGTACCTGCCGTTCCTGCTCGATAAGCCGCAGTTCGACGCGATCGCGGCGGACATTATCGACATCGAGAAGGTCCTCGACAGCAAACCACCTCGCAAGGTCATTTTCGCTCCATTTGCGGTGGGCAGCGAGTACCCGCAGTTGTACAAGGTCGACATCAGCCGAGGCAAGGACCAGGAGAAGGATCAGCCTTGGAAACTGCTCGGCATCAGTCTTCCTGCGGCCGAGTTCGCCAAGGAGCCGGTCTCGTTCGTCGATCGCAACGACGCTGATTCGTTCTGCCGGTGGTTGGCGAAGCGCACAGGCTTGACCGTTCGCCTGCCGGCGAGTGCTGAACGCGCCTTGGCGGCGAATGGTGGCGATGATCTGCGCATCTATCCGTGGGGACCACGGTTCGATGGCCTGCACGCGGCGAGCGCGCTTTCAGTGTTCAGGCAGGGGAAGGAAGCCCAGCATCAGGTTGCCGCTGGTTCCTTTCCTGCCGACACCGGTCCTTTCGGTCATCGCGACTTGGGCGGCAACGTCAGGGAATGGCTGTTCAATCGCCCACGCGATCGCAGCGACCTGAGCGCTGGGACCCAAGGCGGGCTGGTCGGCGGTGGCGGATACAGCGACGAATCGTCCTTTCAATTCCGATCCGATTACTCGGAAAGCGTCGAGCCCATCGTCAGCATGGGGCCGATTGGCTTCCGCATCCTCGTGGAGATTCCGTGATGTCCCTTCGCATCGCCACCGTCCTTGCCTTGGCAGTGGTCGCCTGGTCGGCCGATCCTCCGGCGCCTGCCGAGCCAGCGCCTCCGATCGCACCGGTCGAGCCGGCCCCGAATCCCGCTCCTGCGCCACCGGCTGCCGCGGCGCCAGCACCGGCTGGGGTGGAACCGCCGGCGCCAGCACCGGCACCGGCTGCTGCGGTGGAACCTCCGTCTCCAGCTCCAGCGCCGGTTGTCGCTGCGCCGCCTGCCCCTGCTCCGGTTGTCGCTGAGCCGCCGGCACCTGCGCCGACGCCGGCTCCCGCACCGACGCCAGCACCACCAGCTCCCGCTCCAGCAGTTGCTGAACCAGTTCCTGCGCCAGTTGCCGAGCCGCCAGCAACAGCTCCGGCGCAATCCAGTGCGCGCCGTCCGTTGGCGACCCGCATCCGGTCCTCGGCCAAGGCCGTGGCCACCGATGCTCCGCGCAAGCCGTGGCAGATCGATGCTGAGTTGAGCGGCGGATACGATAGCAATGTGCTGCTTCAGGATGATTCCTCGAACAAATCGACGGGTTCCAAAGGCTGGGCGGCCAGCGCCGATCTGCGCGGCACCTGGCGGTTCCTCGACGAGCCGACCAAGCGGTTGTCGGTCCAAGTGTTCGGCCACTACGACGATTATCCCGCTCAGCAGGAGGCCAATCTCGCCCGGATCGGCGCCGCAGTGATCGGCCAGACCCAGTTCGATCTCGGTTCCTTGGGGCCGGTCGACCCGGGCGTGGTTGTCGCGGCCCACCGTTTGTGGCTCGACAGCAAGCCGGTGGCCTCGGTGGTGTCCGGCAATGTGTACGCATCGCGCTTGTCCGGAGGATCCCTGGATGTGATCAGCCTCGGCGGCCAACGCCTGGTCTATGACCGTCAGAACGATGCCAGCGGTTTCCTGTGGGAATTGGCGGGCCGGCATTGGTGGCTGGTCGAAGCCGACGGGGTGCGGTCGCTGCTTCGCCGGTTCGAGTTCAGCCTGCGGGCTGCGCGGTTTGCTGCCCGCACCGAACCCGAGACCTGGGTGGGGCTGCACCCGACGATCGGCGCCGTGTGGCGGTTCGGCGAGCAGCAGAAGCTGGGCACGGTGGATGCCAGCGTGCGGGCTGGCTACGAGTTCCGCTGGTACGCTCAGGGCGCGCCTGGTTTGCCGTCGGAAACCCAGCGCATCGCCTCTTTGCGGCTCAGCGCTGCCTTTTGGACCTGCGCCCAATCCAGCGTTGGGCCATATGTCGTGCTGACCAACCGGGATTCCAATATCTCCGCCAACGATTTCAGCCGCACCCAGGCGGGGTTGCGCCTGACTGCCCAGTGGTGAGCCAGACTGCCCAGTCGACCAGTGCCTGACCTGCCGATGATCAACGACTCCCGAATAAGGCCCCAACCATGATCCGCCATCTTTGCCTCAGCGCCGCCCTGGTCGCCCTGTTTTCCGGCCACGTCCTGACTGCCGAGCCCGCGCCTGCTGCAGCTCCGCCGGTGGCGTTCTGGCTCGAAGGCGAAGGCACCATCGCCGGCAGTCCAGCCGCCAACGACCAGGCGATTGCCGCCGGCATCACGGTGACCACCGGAGTGAAGCCGGCCGCGCTGGAGTTGGTCGGAGCGCCTGACTCGTTGATCCTGCTCGGCCCTGGCTCCTCGATCCGCCTGGTGGTGGAGCCCGGCGCCAAGCCGACGGCCCTGGTCGAACTGCTCGCCGGAACCGTGGAGGTCGATCTGCCTGACCGAGGCACCTGGGGCGGACTGCGGGTGCTCAGCGCGGTGCTGAACGTGCAGGTGGTGGGCACGCTGTTCGTCGTCGAACGCGGCCGCCGCGACACCGATTTCGTCGCCGTGCTGCGCGGCAAGGTCAAGGCCAGTCTGCGCACCGAGGTCGCCAAGGCCCTGGGCAAGGCCAACGACCCCGCCATCGAATTGATCGTCCGTCAGGGGCTGTCCGCCAATGCTGCTACCGGGGTCGGTACCGTCGAACCGGTGCTCAGCCGGCCCACGATCGGCTCCACGACTCCGATCCCCGAGCAGACCCGGGTTCCGGATCCCGACGCCAGCTCATGGAATGAGAATCCGCCAGCGATCGACCAGGGGCCACCGATTGATATCGGCAACATCATCGCTGTTGAGATCGGCACCGATTCCTCATCGAACGTGGTCGATCAGGTGCTCAACATCGGCCTGAGCGAGCTCGGCAATCCGCCGCCGCCGCCGAGCCCGTGAGCAGCCGCACGCTGCCGAGGGGAGCGCAGCAGCAGCGACCTTTTGCAAGCCTGCCCTCGGGTCGATGCAACCGGCGATGATCCTGCCTTTTCCGCACCTTGCCCTGATCGCTGTCCTGATGGCGGGCATGGCGGTCGCGCTGTCATGCCTGCCGGCGGCGGTTGGCGGTGCGTGGCGATGGCTGCTGGCCCTCGCCGTTGGCGGCGCATTGGCGCTGCTCGCGGGTTGGTCAGGCCTGGTCCCCTGGTCGGGGCAGCTCGTGCTGGCCTGGCATGGGGTGCTGACCATGACCGGCTTCATCGCCGCCTTCGTTGTCGCCCAGACCCGCTCATCGATCATCGGAGTGACCCGCCGCGACCTGACGGATCTGACCGTGATCGCGGGCCTGTTCGGCCTTGCTGGCGCCCGGATCTTGTATCTGTGGGAACGGCCCGGAGTGCTGGTCGATGGGACAGGCCAGCCGTTGACCGGATCGGCGTGGTGGTGGGCAGCGGTGGACATCGATCGTGGCGGCATGGTCTGGTATGGCGGCGCCCTGTTGGCTTCGCTGGCGATGGTCATCTTCGTCCGTTGGCGGCGGCTGCCGGCGTTGGCCTTGGCCGATCTGATCGTACCGGTGGTGCTGCTTGGCCTGGCCATCGGCCGGATCGGCTGCTTCATCAATGGCTGCTGCTGGGGAAAACCGTGCGATCTGCCGTGGGCGACCTGGCACCACGGCGTGCTGGTCCATCCGACCCAGCTCTATGAGACCGCCGTCTGCCTGGCGCTGTTCTCTGGACTGTGGTGGTGGTGGCGGCATCGGCGGGCTGACGGAGATATCGCCACCGCCGGGATCATCGCCTATGCCATGTGGCGGTTCATCAACGAATTCCTGCGTGATCACAAGGCCCTGGTCGAACAGCAGGTCCAGGGCCTGACTGTGACCAGCGCCCAGCTGATCAGCATCGGCCTGATCGTTGGCGCCATCGCCCTGCGTCTTGCCCTGGCCTGGCGCCGGTCGCGCAATTCCGATCTCGCCGCTGCCGCCAGGCGGGTGCCAGGCAGCAGCCACGGGGCGGCCACCGCGGGATCGTGAACGTGAATCGACGAGACAGCGAATTTTCACGGCCATTCCACGAGATCGATCAGGAGAGATCCGCAGCTCGCCTGGTTCGGCGTCCTGCGCTGTTCGTGGACAAATCCTGGGAATCATGCATACGGAGCCCCCATGGCCAGCGGTGACGGCTGCTCCTGCCTCGGCGCCGCGACCTCGCGGGTGGAGTGGATCGACCAGGCGGTCGACGACGCGGTGCGTCTGGCGCGGCTCGCTCCGGGACGCCAGGCGGTGGTGGTCGTGGTCCAGCCCGCTGAGCTTCCGGAGGATCCTGCGTCAGCGATGATGGCTGCGTCTGATCGCTGCTTCTTCAGCGAATCCAGCGGTTGGATGCTGGCCGAGGGCATCGCCGACCAGGTGGTCGGCTCCGGCCCTGACCGCTTCGCCCAGATCTCGCGGCACCACGCCGCCCGGCAGCAGCTGACCGTGGTGGCGGCGCCCCGGGGCGGCGCTGAGCAGGTCCGATGGCTGTTGGCTGCGACGTTTTCCGAGCTGGCGCCCAAGCCGGGAGAATGGGGCGCGGCCATGCCAGCAACCCGGCTGTGGCTGCCGCGGCGGGTGCGGTGGCGCACGGACGGCTCTGGATGGGACATCCGCGCGTTGGTGGTCGGCGCTGAGGATGATCCCGGCCAGGCTGCCGCCCGGTTGATGATGGATCCATCGCCGTCGGCGAAACCATCGGCAAAATCCTGGTCGGCGCTGCCCGATTCCTACACGGATCGGGTTGAGGACGCGGTCGAGCTGATCCGGGATCTTGCCATGAAAAAGGTGGTGCTCGCCCGGGCGGTGGATGAGCCGATCGTCGCTGCGGACCGGACGGTGTTCGAGCGGCTGCGTGCCGGCGCCGGGACGGCGTATTGGCTCGATCTGGATGACGGAGGAGCCTTTGCCGGCCGGACTCCCGAATTGCTGATGGAATGCGAGGGCGATCGGGTGCGGACCATGGCTTTGGCCGGAACGTGCGCAGCGAGCGATGATCCAGCGGAGCTGCTCGCCTCGACCAAGCAACGCAAGGAGCACGGGCTGGTGGTGGAGCATCTGGTCGCCGCTCTGCGCCCGCGGTGCCTGCCCTTCGCCGTGCCTGGGCAGCCAGGGCTGCGCCGGCTCGGAGCCCTGATCCATCTCGAAACCTTGGTGGAAGCCTCGGTGCTGCGCGGCGATTGGCTGGACCTGGTGGCGGCCCTGCACCCGACTCCGGCGGTGTGCGGCCTGCCCGCCGCCACCGCCGCCCATTGGCTGCGCCGCCGTGAAGGGCTGGAGCGCGGACTGTACGCCGGCGTGCTCGGCTGGATTTCCGCCTCGGCCTGCCGGCTGGTGGTGCCGCTGCGCGGCGCAGTGCTGGCCGGCGACCGCAGCCGCGCCCGGCTCTACGCCGGTGCCGGTATCGTCGAGACCAGCGACCCCGAGTCCGAATTAGCCGAAACCGAGCTGAAGCTTGGCGCGATGCGAGCGGTGCTCTGCCGGTGAGCTGATCAACGGCGCCCGCAGAGCGCGCGCCGATGGCAGGTTGGCAGCCTGCGGAAACGCCGACCATCGCGGCCATGAGCAACGCGCTGCTGCCCCGCTTCGGACTCCGCCGCCGGATCAGCCGGGCAGTACTGGTCGGACCGGTTCAGGTTGGCGGATTGATCAGCGGAACGCCGGCGCCCTTGGTGGTGCAGTCGATGTGCACCACGCCGACGCCCGATGTCGCCGCCACCGTCGCCCAGTGCATCGTGCTCGCGGAAGCTGGCTGCCGGATCGTGCGGATCACCGCTCCGGGGGTGAAGGACGCTCTGGCGCTGAAGGACATCCGGCGCGAGTTCTCTGCCGCCGGTTTCGCCCACATTCCGCTGGTCGCCGACATCCATTTCCTGCCGGCGGCGGCGATGGAGGCGGTCGAGCACGTCGAAAAAGTCCGGGTCAATCCTGGGAATTATGCTGACAAGAAACGTTTCGCGGTGCACGAGTACAGCGACGCCGAGTACCGCGAGGAGATCGAACGGGTCGCCGAACGGTTCCGTCCGCTGGTTCGTCGGGCCAAGGTCCTCGGCCGGGCGCTGCGCATCGGCACCAATCACGGATCGCTGTCCGACCGGATCATGAATCGCCACGGCGACACGCCTCTGGGCATGGTCGAGTCGGCCCTGGAGTTCATCCGCATCGCCGAGTCCGAAGGATTCCGCGAGCTGATCATCTCGATGAAGTCGTCGAATCCCAAGGTCATGGTCCAAGCCTATCGCATGCTGTCGGCGCGCTTGGCGGCGGATGGCCACGATCCTTACCCGCTGCATCTCGGCGTCACCGAAGCCGGCGATGGCGAGGATGGCCGGGTGAAGAGCGCGGCCGGCATCGGCGCGCTGCTCGAAGACGGCCTCGGCGATACCATCCGGGTGAGTTTGACCGAACCGCCCGAGTTCGAGGTGCCGGTGGCCCGGGCGCTGGCGGCCCGCTACGATGATCGACGGGATTTTCCTGAACCGAACGGCTGCCCGCGGGATCCCACGGATCCGTATGCGTTCCGCCGGCGGATCGCGGAGATCGTCCGGCTCGGCCAGCAGATTCCGGTCGGCGGCGGGCTGCTGCCCCGGGTCCTGGTGCCGGCGAAATCACGCACCACCGCCCAGCCGGCGCCCGATCTGCGAGTCGATGACAGCGTGCTGTGGCCATTGCTGGCCCATGCGGTTCCCGGCGCCGAACGGCCACGGGCCGCGGTGATGTCGCAGCGCAGTCCATTGCCCGCAGATCTGCCACTGGTCCATCTCCGGGCTGGCGAAGATGCCAAACAGATCCCGTCCGGGGCGCTGGTCCTGCTCCGCCTCGGGATGGACGATCCGGCGGAGTTCCTGCGCACGACCCTGCCGGCGTTGCCCGAGGGCGTGGTGCTCGGCATCGCCGAACCGGGATTGCTCGGCGAAGTGCGGGCTTATCGCTTGTTGGCGGCGGTGGCCGAGGAACAGTTCGTGGCGGCGGAAGCCCAAGCCCCTGGCAGCGGGCACCGTCCAGCGATTTGCCTCGCGTTGCCATTCCTCGCCGACGATCTGGCGATCGCGGCGGTGGCCGGGTCGCTGCTCATCGACGGCATCGGCGATGCCCTGTATCTGCCCGCCGCCCGGGATCCGCGGGCGCTTTCATTTACATTACTCCAGTCGGTGAAGGCCCGGGTCACCCGCGCCGATTACGTCGCCTGTCCGTCCTGCGGCCGGACCCAGTTCGACCTGTTCGAGGTGACCCAGCAGATTCGCGCCGTCACCGGCCATCTCGATGGCGTGACCATCGCGATCATGGGCTGCATCGTGAATGGACCCGGCGAAATGGCTGATGCCGACTTCGGTTATGTCGGCTCGGGGCCGGGCAAGATCGATCTGTATCGCGGGAAAACCGTGGTCAGGCGCAATCTGCCCGAAGCCATCGCCCGCACCGAATTGATCGTGTTGATCAAGGAATCCGGGCGTTGGCGGGAGCCGGTCTGATCCGGACGACCCAGCGGGCAGCTCCGCAACCAGCGGATCAACGGATTGCCCTTCTGGAGTATGATTTGTCCATGTCGCACACCTTTGTCCGTCTGGCCGCTGTCTGGATGGCCGGACTCACCGCCCTTGCCGCAGCCACCAGTGAGCCACCGCCGGGCGGGATCAATGCGGCGCCGCCGGTCGCTCCAGCGTTGCACTCCCTGCCCTGGGCTGAGCTGGCCTGCGGTCCGGGTTCAGTGCGGGTGCCGAGCGGTTCGTGGTCCGGCACCAGCGACGGCGGCAAGCTGCTTCCTGCGCCGATCGGCGCTTTCCGCCTGGGCTCCGGCGCGTGGTGCGGCGCCGGCTATATCGAGACCTATGCCCGGTGCGTCTCCTTCACCGCAGCGGTCACCCAGGTCGCCGCGGAATTGACCTACCGGTTTGACGATGGGGCGACCTGGACAGCGCGCCTGGCCGTTGTCGGCAACCGGCTGCGGATCGACGAGCAATCGACCCTTGGACCGCGCGACCGCTGGGTGTTCGACGCCGCTCCAGGCTGGTCGCCGGCGGCCGGTGCGATCTTCACCGCTGCTGCCGCCAAGTGCAGATTCCTGACCTTGCCCTGCCACTACGACCGCATGGAAGGGCTGGTGCTGCCGAGTGGGGCAGCCGCGGGTTTCGCCGGGCTGGCGGTGATCGGCGTCGATCGTCCGGAAATGCTGCTGTTCAGCGTCGATCCTGGCGATGGCCCAGGGGTCGAGCTGTGGCAACACCGTCAACTCGGCGCCGAGACCGGCAGCCGGCAATCCCTCGGTCCCGACACCAAGTCGGATGGGGTCAACGATCCGCGCACCGCCGATCTGGTCGGCCCGTCGCTGTGGTCCGGCCACGTGACCGTAGAGTTCCGCCTGATGTCCGGAAAGCGGACCAGCTGGCTCAGCATTGCCGCCAAGCCAGCGGAACGGGCGGACTTGCCCGCCGCGATCGCCCAAGCCGTGGGAGCCAAGCCATGACCACCTGTGGTCGCAAGAGTGCCTGGGAGCGCAGGCTTCAGCCTGCCGAGCCGCGTCGATGGCAGGCTGAAGCCTGCGCCCCCAGATGGGGGCTGTGCATGCTGCTTGCGCTCTCGGCGCAGGCCGCGGAAATCGGCGAACTGGTGGTCAACAACCATGTTCAGATCGATTGGCAGGACCAACCGGTCTCCACCGATCTCGTCCTGACGCCGGCACGTCCGATCTCCGGCATTGGCGCGGTCGGCGCGCCGAGCCAGGTCGAAGTCCTCGACGGAACCCCGGCGGCAGCCAGCCGGGTCCGGGTGTGGGCGCTGGTCAGTGTCGCGCCGCGCGCGCAGATTCGTTTGAAAATCCGCGATGATGTGGTTGCCGGCGCTCCGGCGGGCACCTTTGCCAACCTGCCGATCGAAGAGGTTGGAGGCATTCCCCTGGTGGAAGCGACCAATGGCAGGTTGCGCGTCCGTCTGCCGCTGGCGAGCGCAGCGCCAGGAACCACCGCCAGCGGCACCTGGGTTCCGCCGACGCCGCGCTCCGCCTTCCTGGTCCCTGGACCGGCCCTGCCGGTGACAGCGACGTGGAGCGGACCGGACTGGATCGACAGCCGCCAGCGGATCAGCGCCATCGAGTGGCAGGCGGAATCCGGTCCCGTGTACCTGCGCTGGAAGCTGACGTATCGCACCGATGCAGGGAAAAGCTGGGTGGCCGAGGCGCGGCTGACCGCCAAGTCCGATTTTGTCGTGCTCAGCGAAGCCTGCGGTTTTGGCGACGACAGCCGCTGGATCATCGACCTCGGCGGGCTGGGTGCGAACCGCTTCCATTTCGCCACCGACGCCAAGTTCAACCGGTGGAGCGAGATCACTCCGTCGTCGTCTTCAGCCGATGAAGGCCAAGGCGGAGAGAACGATTTCATCAGCGTGCCCGGCTCGAAATGCCTGACCCGGATGACCATCTGGTCGCAATTCAACTACATCCGCGGCAAGCAGGAGGCCCTGGGCGTGTGGGCGGCGCCGCCGGAGCCGCCGACAGCGCCGGCCACCGCAGCGTCAGCAACCGCAGCATCGGCGACCACTGCCGAAGTCATCGCCGCATCGCCGTCCGCGCCAGCTGCTGACACGACAGCTCCCTCGCCGGTCATCGGCGGTTTCATCGTCCGTCCCGATCGCTGGACCCGGGCCAAGCTGAATCACGTCGCCCTGTGGAAACGGCCGCAGGTCGGCGGTGACCGGGTGAGCCGCGGCGTGGTCGGCCTGCCCGGGGCGGCGCCGCGCCTGGCCTACGAAGCGACTTTGATCGACGGCCACCGCGAATGGGCGTTGTACGCCAAGCCGAGCACCGGGCCGAGCAAGGACCCGTGGTACGTCACCCAACATATCCGTTATGGCATCTGGCCGCTCGATCGGTTGAACCGCCTGGTCCTGGCGTGGAATGCCGATGGTTCACCGGTGGCGCCTGAACACGCCAAGCCCACCGCCGAGGCCGGTCCGTTCATCAAGCACGTGGCGTCGGTCCTGCTCGACACCAAAGGACGCTGCGGTCTCCAGCATTTCAACGGATCGAACCCGTCGATGCGCGGTGGCTACGCCAAATCCGCCGCCGCGGTGGCGGCGTGGGCGGCGGCGAATCCCACCCAGCGCTCCGCCGCCGATCTGCAGGCCAGCGGCAAGCTGACCGCGATGATGGCCGAGCCGGCCCTGGCGGCGGCGCTGGCGATGGACGACAGCGCCTACCCTGGTGAGCGGGCGACTTTGCCGTGGAGCGACCCGGAGGCCCTGAATCCGTTTTACCAGGGCATGGAGAACATGAATTTCAACGTCGATCGCTACGAATCGGTCCTGAAGGCCGGCGAAGCCCTCGAAGCCCTCGGCTGTCCGACGGCGCCGGAAATCTTCGCCGATGTCCGTCGCGAGTTCGAATGCCAGCTCGTCCGGTATGTCTATCCGCGCAGCGGGTTGTGGGAGGAAAGCCACAACTACGCCGGCAGCGCCCTCAGCGCCAGCGACAAGGTCGGCACGGCCATCGGTCCGCGGGTGGGTGTCGACTACAACCGCGATCCCCGGGTGCTGAATCTGCACCGGGTCTGGACCACGATCCTCTCGCCCAAGGATCCCGCGTTCGGCGGCCGCCGCATCGTCCCGCCGATCGGCGACCACGGATTGGGCGTGGGCGAACACGTCCCGCGCCTGACCGCAGCGGCGAAGCGGTTCCAGGCGACCGGTGACCCGGCGGCTCTGGTCGTCGCCGGCGAACTCGCCTGGTCGATGGCCGATCGCGGGTACACGGTTCCTGACGGGGTCGCACCGATCGCTCCGAAACTGCCCAGCCGATGGATCGAAGGCTATGGCACGACTTTGCGCTCGGGGGTCGGCACTGCGGATGAATCCTATGTCATTGTCCGGGCCGGGATGAGCTGGGGCCACCACCATCAGGACAAAGGATCGCTGTGGGTGTGGTTGAATGGGATCCATTTCCTCGGCGATGCCGCCTGGGGCGGACCGCCCGGCGAACATTACTGGAATCCCTATAAACAAGGGCCCGCCGGTCATTCGACCTTGGAATTGGTCGGCGTGAACAATTGGCCATTGCCCTGCAAATATCCGACGCCCTGGATCGCCGACGACTGGTTCGGCGCGGGCGCCGACTGGACCCTCGCCCGTTGCCGGTATCCCTACAATCCTGAGCCCGATGCCAGTGCCGGCACACCGCCGGCGCTGGTCAATGGATTCGACCGCCACGTGCTGTTCATCCATCCGGATCTGATCGTGGTCCGCGATGCCGTGGAGTCGCCCTGCGCGACGATCTGGCATGTGAATTCCCTGCAAGGTCCGCGGACCACCGTGACCGGAGCCCAGGCCACCCTGGCGAGTCCCCAGGGGCTGACTGGCGACCTCGCCATCCTGCATCCTGCCGGAGCCGTCCTCGACCTGATCCCGACCCATGAACGCGACATGGATGATCGGCCTGGCACCGCTCCGCATCTGCCGTTCGGTTCAGCGACGACGCCGATGTGGACCGTGCCCAAGGACAACCCAGGTCCGCCGGCGCCAGAGATCGACACCCGCACGGTCAATCTCGAATGGAAGATGCCATTGGGATCCTCAGCGACCTGGTTCCTGGGTGCGCGCAAGGCCGATCACCCGGCGGTGCGCGGTGAGGTCCTCGACGGCGTCGGCCGGGTCGTGCGCCTGAGCCATCCCGACGGCCGGGTGGTCACCGCATTTCTTGGCGAACGCGATTTCACCTGGACCGGCGACGGCATCACCTTCGCCGGACGGACTGGAGCCGTGGTGCGTTCAGCAGCTGGCGTGACCGTCCACCGCATCCGCTGCGAGCGGCTGGACGCGAAGTGACCAGCCGCAGGCTGTGCGGGTGTTCACCCGCAGGTCGGAGCGGGCATGCGCCAAAGGCGACCAGCACCTCGTCGCGATCGGCGACGAGGATGGACGCATAGCCCCGTTGCTAGTTCAGGATGGCTGCCCGCGCACCGCCGCTTGGGCAGCCGCGCGGTCGTGGTCGAGGGTGAACAGCCGTTCCAGGCGCAGGATGCGGAAGACGGCTCGGACCGGCTCTTTGAGGTTGCTCAGGGCCAACCGCCCACCGGCGGCGGAGACCTTCTTCTGCACTGAGATCAAGGCGGCGATGTTGAGCGAGTTGAGGAAATCCACCTGGGCGAGGTCCACCACCACTGCTTTGTGGCCGGCAGTCACATGCGGTTCGATCGCCGGCCACAACTGACCGCAATCTTCGCCGAGCACGACTGCCACCACCACGCCGTCGTGAGTCGAAATCTGCATGTTGAGATCCTTTGCTTGGAGAAGGTGGGCCACAGAGCGCGGACGGTCAAGGCGTGAACCCGTCGGTTGCCCTCCGTTGGGCACCGATGAGAGGAGATCGGTATGTCTTGACAAAAGTAAACGAATGTTTATTTATGGCGCCAGGAGCTTGCAGCCATGTCATCCGCCCGCGCCGTCATCGGCGATGGTCTTCTGACCGTCGTGCCCCAGCATCCGCCTGCCATGCCCGACCTTGCCAGAGGCGCGTTGCCGACCTCATCCGCGCCGCCCAACCGCCTCGGCGCCCATCTGACCGCGGCGTTCTGCGGCGCGTTCACCGACAACTTGTTTCGTGGCGTGGTCGCCGGGATGCTGATGATCCTGGCCGAGCAGCAGCTGGGGAAAACCGGTGAAGGGTTGCTTGCCGGAACCCGCTACGGGGTGTTCGCCGGACTGGCCTTCCTGATCCCGATGGTGCTGTTCGCGCCGTTGGCTGGCGCCCTCGGCGATCGCCTGGCCAAGCATCAGCTGCTGCGCTGGGTGAGATTGCTCGACCTGCCGGTGGTGCTGATCGGGGTCGCCGGTTTGTGGTTGGGCAGCTTGCCGCTGCTGCTCACCTGCCTCGCTCTGCTCGGCACCGCTGCCACCATTTTTGCCACGGTGAAATACTCGGCCCTGGCCGAGCTGGTGCCGGCGGAGCGGTTGACCACGGCCAACGCGGTGCTCCAAGCGGTATCGACCGTGGCCATCCTGTTCGGCTTCGCCTGCGCCGGGTTGGCCGACCAGGTCGTGATGGACAAGCTCGGACTCGATCTGCCTCCAGCTCTGGTGGTGCTGGTCATCGCCAGCCTCGCCACCGTGGTCGGCATCGTTGCGGCCTGGCGGATTCCGGTGCTCGTTCCCCAGGCGCCAACCACGCCAATTCGCTGGTGGGACCTGCCCGGCAACCTGGCGGCGCTGAAGGGTGAGGTCTTGGCCCCGGCCATTGGCCTCGCCGGTTTCTGGGGCTTGGGATTGGCCGCCCACCTGATGATCGCCCCGGTGGCTCATTTCGCATTCGGCCTGCATCTGCTCGGCCAGTCGGCGCTGAGCGTCACCTTGGCCATCGGTATCGTCGCTGGAGCGCTGACCGCGCCGCGGTTGATGCACCGGGCATGGCCGGCGGGCCTGCCCTTGGCCGGCGTGCTGATCGCGGCTGTCGCGCTGATTTGGGCCGGAATCGAAGCCAGCGCCGCGCTCCACCGCCCGGCGGGCAGCGATGCGCCATCGGCAGTGTGGTTCGGAATTTTGCTGTTCGTCGTCGGATTCGGCGCCGGCACCTGGGAAATCCCGTTGCAGGTCCTGGTCCAGGAACGCGCCCCGGCGGCCAGCCGCAATCGGATCCAGGCTGCTGCCAGCGTCCTCGGCTGCATCGCCATGGTCGCTTCCAGCTTCCTCTGCCTCGGACTGATCACGGCCGGCTGCGACGCCGCTACGATCATCTGGCTGCTCGGCCTCGCCACGTTGGTCTGCGTGTTGGTATCCAGCTGGATCTGGCGCCGGCATCTGGCGGGCTGGGCGGTACGGGCGGCCTGCGGCGTGTTGTGGCGGATCGAGGTGACCGGCGCTGAGCACGTTCCAGCCACTGGTGGCTGCCTGGTCGCCTGCACCCACCCCAGCTACGCCGATGGCCAGGTGCTGTCCGCAGCGTTGCCGCGTCCGGCGCGATTCCTGGTCTATCAGAAGTTCATGGACATGCCGGTAGTTGGCTGGCTGCTGCATTGGGCAGGCGCCATCCGGGTCGCCAGCGATCGGCCGGGCCGGGCGCTGATCGCCGCCCTCGAAGCCGCCTCGGCGGCTGCCAAGGCCGGCGAGGTGGTCGCCATCTATCCCGAAGGCCAAGTCGCCCGGGCTGGCGGTATCGCCCAGTTCAAAACCGGCATCGAACGCATCGCCACATCGGCCCAGGTGCCGATCATCCCGGTGCTGATCAACGGCACCTGGGGCGGACGGTGGAGCCTGGCACCGCGCAAGCGCTGGTGGGATTGGCTGCCGCTGCCGCTGCGCCGGGTGACGGTCTCGATCGGTCCCGCGTTGCCCTGCACCGCCAGCGCTGCCGAGGTCCGCGCCGCAGTCATCGCCCTTGACTACCAGCAGGCACAGCGCACCGCCGATCGCGATCATAAGACGTTGGGTGCTGGCGTGCTCGCCCAGGCGAAACGCTCGCCGTTCAGGACCGCGGTCCACGACCTGCGGGGCACGATCCCGCTGTGGAAACTTGCTGCGGTGGCCAAGGTCGCCCTGCCCCGGTTCTGCCTGGCCGCTGACGAACGCCGGGTTGGCGTGGTGCTGCCGCCGGGACAAGCCGGAGCGCTGGTCAATCTCGCCTTGGCCTTGGATGGCCGCACGGCGGTCAACCTCAACCACACCGCCGGCGAGGCCCAGGTCCGCCGGATGTGCGACCTGGCTGGGGTGAAGACGATCATCAGCGCTGGAATCTATCTGGAAAAAATCGCGCCCGCCGGATCGCCCGCCGGTCCTGGCGGCGCCAAACCGCGGTTCCCCTTGCCAGGCAGGCTGGTACTCGTCGAAGAAGCATTGGCAGGCCTGTCCACCCTATCGGTACTTTGGCAGGCGGTGCTCAACCTCGTGTTGCCGTGCGCCTGGCGGGACCGCTCCCGAGCCAATGGCGTTGCCGCCATCGTCTTCAGTAGTGGTTCGACTGGTGATCCGAAGGGCGTGCCGCTGACCCATCGCCAGATCCTGGCCAACAATCGCGGCGCAGCGCTGGCGCTCGACCTTGATCCCACCCAGCGCGAGGCCCTGCTCACCCCGCTGCCGCTGTTCCATTCCTTCGGCCTGTCCACCGGCATGTGGCTGCCGCTGTCCTTGGGCATCACCATCATCGCCCATCCCGATCCTACCGACGGCGTGGTCCTCGGTCGTCTCGCCGAGGCCGGAAAAGCCACGTTTTTCATTGGTACTGCGACATTCGTCCGTGGCTGGATGCGGCGGATCGAACCGGAGCGGTTCAAGACCCTGCGCTTTGGTGTGGTCGGCGCCGAGAAATGCCCGAAGGAACTGCGCACCCAATTCGCTGAGCGCTATCACGTGCCGCTGCTCGAAGGCTATGGCTGCACCGAGCTTGGACCGGCGGTGGCGTTCAACCAGCCCGATGTCACTGCGAAGGGCGCCACCGAGACCCGCAGCCGCGACGGCAGCGTCGGCCGGGCACTGCCCGGAATTGAGATTTTCACCATCGATCCTGCCACCCGTGAGCGCCTTCCTCCCAACACCGAGGGCCTGCTGGTGGTGCGCTCACCAGCTTTGATGTCCGGCTACCTCGACCGCCCCGATCTGACCGCCAAGGCCTTCATCAATAACGGCTACGACACCGGCGATATCGGCCGGGTCGATGCCGACGGATTCATCTTCATCACTGGCCGCCTCGCCCGCTTCGCTAAGATCGGCGGCGAGATGGTGCCGCTCGACCACGTCGAAACCCTGATCTCCGCCGCCGCACTGGCCCTGGCTGGACCGCAGCCGGCGGACACCCCGCCCCACGAGATCGCCGTCGCCGCCGTGCCCGATGCCGGTCGCGGCGAGCGCCTGGTGATCCTCCACACCGGCCTGGCAATCGACTGGGAGAAAGCCATCGCCTCCTGCACCGAGCTGCCGCCGTTATGGCGTCCGCGCGCCAAAGACACCTTCAAAATTCCGGCCATGCCGCATCTGGGCACCGGCAAACGCGACCTCGGCGGAGTGAAGAAGCTGGCCGCCCAAGTCACGGCGCCAGCCACCGCCTAGTCCACGCCATCTAAGCACCAGCGAAGCCGATCCGCCCACGATTTCCGCAGGAAATCGAGCGCCGACAAAGGCCGGGGGGCGGAGCAGGCGCTGCCGCAGGAAGCAGCAGGCCATTGGCCTGCGACCTGCGAAGCGCGGAGCGAAGCGGAGCTGGATCAGGCCCAACGGGCCGTGGGGGCCGAAGCCGGCGAAGCCCCAAGAAAGGGGTCCCCGTAGCGAAGCGACCGGGGAACGGCCGCCGGAGAAGCGGTGGGCGGATAAAATCGGCGGAGCCGATCCGCCCACGATTTCCGCAGGAAATCGAGCGCCAACAAAGGCCGGGGGCAGGCCCAACGGGCCGTGGGGGCCGAAGCCCCCAAGACAGAAAGGGGTCCCCGGAGCAAAGCGACCGGGGAACGGCCGACCGAGAAGCGGTGGGCGGATAAAATCGGCGCAGCCGATCCGCCCACGATTTCCGCAGGAAATCGAGCGCCGACGTGGCCGAGGGGGCAGGCCCAACGGGCCGTGGGGGGCGAAGCCCCCCAAAAAAAGCCTACCGCCGCTCGTTCCACCACTGGATGCCGATACCGACCAGCACGCCGCCGTTGTCGACACCGTTGTTGCGGTTCAAGGTGCGCTGGTCGCCATCGAGCCAGTAATAGCCCGATACCTTCACATAGGCCCACCATTCGCGCCAGGCCAAGGGCATGGTCAGCTTGCCACCGATATCGAGCACTCCGACCTGCTTGCTCTCGATGCCGCTCAGGTTGCGCCAATAGGCGGCGTTGCCGAACGTCACCAGTTCATGGAGGGCGATGTCGACCGGAGCGGCCTGCAGGAACTGGCGGGCGCCGATCGCACCGCGGAAGCTGCGCAGTTTGCGATCGACGTTGAAATCGACGCCGCCGCCGAACTCAAAACCTTCGAAACCGAGGATGGGCGGTTGGAACCAGCCATCGACGCCGACATACTGCTGATCGTTGTTGATCGACGACGGGCGCTGGTTGGGATAGAGGATGCCTTCGTAGTGCGGCAGCACTTGAAGCATCGGGACGCCTTCGGCAAAAGGAACTTCAAGCAGGTAATCAACTCGGATTTTCAGCTCGGTGGTCTCCAATCCGGCGACTTTGGCCGGCTTGGCGGTGGTGTCCTCGCCGATGGCGGTCCAGCCGTCGAGGGTGATGCCGAAGCCGTACAGCCGACCGAGCACCTGGTAGTGGCTGGTCACATCATCGACCCAGATCACTCCTTGGTCATAATGCTTGTTGTTGAGCTCGAACGAGACCCGGGCATCGTTGGGTCCGGTCTGCTGCTCGGTCTCCACCGCGGCCAGGCCGACAAAGGCGGCGAGGCTGAGGGCGAGGGCGGCGGGGTGGGTGGAGCCGGAGAAGCTCATGCGTTTTCGTCCTTGGGGGCGCGGGCGAGGAGGGCGTCGAGGGCGCTGGGTACGGGTCTATCGTGCCACAGCACGCTTTCCACCTGGGAGGCGATGGGAAGCTCGGCGGCCTGGCGCTCCGCCAGGGCGAGAGCCGCAGCGGCGGTCCAGGCGCCTTCAGCGATGGTGCCACCCGGGGACAGCAGGTCGACCGGGCGCGAGCCCCGGGCGACGGCCTCGCCCAGCGCGCGGTTGCGCGACAGCCGCGACCAGCAGGTGGCGACCAGATCCCCCATCCCGGCCAGCCCGGCGAAGGTCGCGTCGTCGGCGCCGAGCGCCCTCCCGAGCCGGCGCATCTCGGCCAGTCCGCGGGTCACCAGGGCGGCCTTGGCATTGTCTCCCAGGCCCAGTCCATCGCACATTCCCGCGGCAATCGCCACGATGTTTTTAAGCGCTCCGGCGAGTTCGACGCCGACCAGGTCGGTGCTGGAATAGATCCGGATGCGGCCGCCGTGGACCCGTTCCACCACCGCCTGGCGGACCTGGGGCGGTCCGGCGCAGACCAGTGCGACTGGCGAGCCGGCGGCGACCTCGGCAGCCAACGATGGACCGGACAGGGCGCCGACGGGACAACCCAGCTCGCTGGCGAGCATGACGCTGGGTCGTTCGAGTGATCCGCGTTCGAGCCCCTTGGCCAGGCTGACCACCGCCGCACCGGTCGGAATCACGCCAGCCAGGCTGCGCGCCACGGCGCGAGTGAATTGGCAGGGCACCGCCCACAGCACCAGGTCGGCCATCGCCAACGCCGCCGGATCGGTGGTGATCAGCGCATTGGGAAGTTCTTTGGAAAGTACCGCGCATTTTCCCGGATCCCGGCCGAGCAGGACCACCGGTCCGCGCGCATCGCCGGCCAGAATCCGGGCGAAGGCCACGCCCCAAGCGCCGGTGCCGATGATGACGGTGCGCATCAGGCCGCCGGGCGACGCCAGCCTGGGAGCGCCGAGCGCCAGCTCGACCGGCGAGATGCGGCTATCAATCCAACGATCGAGGATGCCCCGAGCAAAGGGCCGGACAGGGAGCGCGTCCTCATGTCGCTGGTGGGATCGGATCCCTGGTGGCACCGGGTCCTGGCGAAGACTGCACGTCGGGGCCGAGCTGGCGCTCGGCGCTCCCAGGGACCGGATCGGTGCGCCGGGCCTGTTCGATCAGGTGATCCATGCGGTCGCGCACGGCTTCCTGCTCGTCATAGGCGAAGCGCAAGGTCGGCAGCAGCCGGGTGTGGATCGCCGGAGCATAGCCGGTCTGAATCTGGCCGCGCATGCGGTCGAGCACCTTGGCCGCGCGTTGGCGTTCGGCCGGGGTGCCCAGGCAAGTCCAATAGGCCGTGACTTGCTGGAGATCGCCGGTCATCACGCATCGGGTGATGGTGATCATCCCGATGCCAGGAGCATCGACCGTGCGCTGGACCAGCTCGGCGACCTCGCGCCGGAGCATGGATTCGAGGCGGAGTTTGCGATTCGGACGGTTGGGGCGGCTGGGGGCTGGCATGTTTGGTCAGTGTCCCAGCTTCGCATCGCGGAGCGCGGCATCGCGAAAGGCTAGTTCTTGTGGAAACGAAGTAACTGCCATTTCTTTGATGGCAGCGTACTCCGGCCGGAAGGTTCCCAGGTCGGTTCGGATAGAACGATTGTACTTCCATGATAAGTGCCAATCGCCACAGCCAAAACAAAACAGGACGACGGACTCAATCGGCGAATCCCCTGACGTCTTAGGTTCAATGGAAAACAATACAGCCAGAGTCGGTTTAAACGCGCAGGACGATATCTGTTGTGGATCCAAATTTCGAATAAAATTCAGGGAATATATAAACTTCTTGCGATCCTTTGGTGAAAGCTCGACTGGTCCGGCCAGGACATGAAAACCCTCCGTTCCCATGGAAATCAGGGGCAGGGCAGTCTGAAGGGTTGGATAGACAGGAATACTTTGTGGCGCGATCCGGTAGACCAACACCTTGATCACTTGCTGGGGATCAACCAGCGCCTGTTGAACAGAAGTCGAGGAAACCGCGGGGACTTGTGTCATGCCATCTCGCCCGCATCCCAGCAGCGCTACTCCGGCGATCACCACGCCGGCCCAGCTGGCGATGCTCGGGGGCCGGCGCCAGCTCATCCCGTCCGTACGACCTTCTCGCGGGTGTAGAACTCGAACAGGTCGCCGACCTGGATGTCCTGGAACCGCTCGACGGTCAGACCGCATTCGAAGCCTTGGCGGACTTCTTTGACGTCTTCCTTGAAGCGGCGTAGCGATCCGACCTGGCCGGTGTGGAGGATCTTGTTGTCGCGGGTGATGCGCATGCCGGCGTCGCGGCGGACGATGCCGTCGGTGAGGTACAACCCGGCGACCACGCCGACCTTGGTGATGACGAAGGTCTGACGGACCTCGGCGTGGCCGAGGATGTTCTCGCGGTATTCCGGTTCGAGCTGGCCGGCCATGGCCAGCTTCAATTCGTCGAGCAGTTCGTAGATGATCGTGTAGGTGCGGATGTCGATGGCGTGGGATTCGGCCAACGACCGGCCTTTTCCATCGGCGATGACGTTGAAGCCGAAGATCAGGGCCTTGCTGGCCTCAGCCAACGACACGTCGCTGGCGGTGATGCCGCCGATCCCGGAATGGATCACTCCGACCCGGACATCGTCGGTGGCCAGATCGTTGATCGACTTGATCAGGACCTCCAGCGAGCCGGAGGCGTCGGCCTTCAGCACCAGGCGCAGCTCTTTGCGCTTCGATGCAGCCAGATCGCCGAAAATGGTGGCGGCGGTGGGGATGCGGCTGCGTGCCTGCAGTTCGCGTTCGCGCTGCTTCTGCATCCGGGCGTCGGCGGCGTCGGCGGCCTCGCGCAGATCGTCGAGGACCACGAAGCGGTCACCGGCCCGAGGGCACTGGTCGAGACCGATGAGCTCGACCGCATGGCTGGGACCAGCGAGGTCGATCCGCTCGCCTTTCCAGGTGGTCAGCGAACGCACTTTGCCATAGGCCACGCCGGCGAGCACGACATCGCCGATCGCCAGGCTGCCGCGGCGGACCAGCAAGGTGGCGGTGACGCCCTGGCCTTCGTGGCGGCGGGCTTCGAGGACCACGCCAGAGGCATTGGCGAAGTGATTGGTCTTCAGTTCTTTGACTTCGGTTTCGAGCGCCAGGCGGTCGAGGAGGTCACCGAGCCCTTCGCCGGTCAGGGCCGAGGTCCCGATGATCGCTGTTTCGCCGCCCCATTCTTCAGGCTGGCAGCCGGCCTCGGCGATCATGCGCAGGACCTTGTCGCGATGGCCCTTGGCCGAGGCCTCAGGCTTGTCGATCTTGTTCAGCGCGATGACGATCGGCACGCCGGCGGCCTTGGCGTGGTTGATCGCTTCTTTGGTCTGGGGCATGACCCCGTCGACCGCATCGACCACGATCACCGCCACGTCGGTCACCTGGGCGCCACGGCTGCGCATGTCGGTGAAGGCCTCGTGGCCGGGGGTGTCGATGAAGGTGACCTCGAGCCCATTCGGGGTCGAGACCGTGTAGGCGCCGATCGCCTGGGTGATGCCGCCAGCTTCGCCACCGGCGATGTTGGTCTTGCGGATCGCATCAAGCAGCGAGGTCTTGCCGTGATCGACATGGCCCATGATCGTGACCACCGGCGGACGCGGGGCGAGATCTTCGGGTTTGTCGCTGGCGCCTTCGTCGGCGCCTTCGTCGGACGCGACCGAGGTCTCGTCGGCGTGCTCGGTGATCGTGACTTTCTTTTTGAACTCCGCGGCAAGCAGCTCGACTGCGCCCTTGTCGAGCACCGAGTTGATGTTGGCCATCATCCCGGCCATGAACAGGCGGGCGACGATGATCGAGACCTTGACGCCCGACGCTTCGCTGAATTCACGCACCGTGCAGGGCAGGGCGATGGTGAATTCGGTGACGCCGGAGATGTCCTCGTCGAGAGTCGACTGGTAGCGCTTGCCGCGCTTGCCAGCGGCGGCGTCAGCTTCCTTCTCGGCGTCGGTACGATGATCCTTGTTGTCGCGTCCGCGAACCGGTCCGCGACCGGGTCCGCCTGGGCGTGGCGGTCCACCGGGTCCGCGCGGTCCACCGGGTCCGCGTGGTCCACCGGGCCCGCGTGGTCCGGGCGGGCCGCCGGGGGTCTTGGTCCGGTCGATGGTGGCGAAACCGGGCTTCTTGCGCGCCGCCGCCTTGGCCTCTTCGACCTTCTTCTTCATCGCCAGATTGCGGATGATGTTTTGCTGGATCAGCCGTCGCCGTTCCTCGGGGGACAGCGCCGGGTCGATGCCCGGCGTGGGCGAGGCCGGACCGGCCGGCACCGCCGGCTTGGGCGTCGCCTTGATCGAGTGGTCAGCCTTTTCGTGGGTGGCCTTGGCCAACGACGCGAGCTTGCTGCCCAGACCGCTGACCGCCTTGGGCGTGACGATCGGTTCAGGAGCCTTGGCCGCCTGCTTGCTGCTGTCGGCCTGCTTGGCCGGCGCCTTGGGCGGTGAGGTCGATTCGGCCAGCTGGATGATCCCAGGTGGCGAGATCTTGTTGCTCGGCTGGGTCTGGATGGTCGATCCGCCGGCTTCGGCCTTGGCCGACAGCGGCTTCGGTTCGATCGCGGCCGGCTTCTCGGCGTCGAGGATCGGTGCCTTGGCTTCGATGATCGGCGCTTTGGGGGGGTCTGCCGGTGACGGCTTCGGTGACTCGGCGGCGGGTCTCGGAGCTTCAGCGGCTGGCCTGGAATCGCCCGCGCGGGCCGCCTCGGTGGTGGCTGCCTGGGCGGCCTTGGCCTCGACCGCGGCTGCCTGTTTACGGGCCTGTTCGGCGGCAAGCTCGGCGGCGATCGCCGCTTCCTGGGCGCGTAAAGCCGACAATTCGGCGGAAATACGGCGACTTTCTTCTTCGCGCCGGCGCAGCTCCTGCTCGGCGGCGACCCGGCGCTCCTCTTCGGCCTGCTGCTGCTGGCGCTGGATTTCCTCTTGCTCGGCCCGGACCGCAGCTTCGGCGGCGGCCTTGGCTTCTTCCTCGGCGCGGCGCTTGATCAGCTCCTCTTCATGCTTCTTGCGTTCAGCCGCCAGCCGGATTTCTTCTTGTTCCTTGGCCTTGGCGGCTTCTTCCTCCAGCTTGTGCTTGCGGGTCTCGGCGCCTTTTTTCGAGGCCACCTTGCGCTTGCGCTTGTCTTCGAACTCCTTGGCGATGATCGGCGCGAACGGCTTGCCTTCGTCGGTCTCCAGCCCGTCTGAGGCCAGGATCAGGGCCACCTGGTCGGCCTTCAGCACCGTCCCCATGCCTTGGGGCAGGGGGATCTTGAGGTCGTCCTTGACGACTTCCCGCAACAGATCCGGCTCCAGGTGGTACTGGGCGGCGAGTTCAGACAGCTTCATCGAATCCATCGGGTAAGGTGCTCCGGGGGCGCGGCGCTCTGGTGATCAGGTGACATCGATTCAGGCGGCGCCACCAGCGGCCGGGTTCCCGGGCGCAGGAGTGGTACCGGATCCGGCTTCCAGGTTGACCCCGGCGGCCGCAGCCTCGGCGTCGGCCTGGGCTTCGGCCTCGGCCAGGACCCGGGCGGCCTCATCGGCCTCGCGTTGGGCGGCCTCGGTGCGACGACGGATGATCTCATCCTTCTCTTCGCGCTGCTCCGGGGTCAGCAGCGCGTCGGCGCGGACGATGAGGGACTCGGCTTTCACCAGGTCGATGCCCGCGCTTTCCAGATGCTCGACGATCCGGTCGGCGGTCTGGGCGGCCAGCACCGACAGCGAATCCAGGTGGTTGTCGAGGAAGGCTTCGCGCTGGAAGTCGTCGAGCAGCCCTTCGTCGATCAGCTGTTGAAGGGCCTCGCTGCCCCGGGCGCGGGCCGCCGAAGCGTTCTCCTCGCTCATCACGTCGATCTTGTACCGGGTCAGGCGGGCGGCGAGGCGCACGTTCTGACCGGCTTTGCCGATCGCCAAAGGCAGCATGTCCTGGGACACCACGACCCGGGCGCGGTCGCGGAACTGGTCGTAGCTGATGCGCAGCACCCGGGCCGGCTTCAGCGAGTTCTCGATGTATTGGGCGGGCTCTTCGGCCCATGGGATGATGTCGATCTTCTCGCCGCCGAGCTCGTCGGTGACCTTGCTGATCCGGCTGCCGCGCATGCCGACGCACGAGCCCACCGGGTCGATCCGCGGATCGTTGGACTGGACCGCGATCTTGGTCCGGCGGCCGGGCTCGCGGACGATGCCCTTGATCTCGATCAGGCCGTCTGCGACCTCGGGGATTTCCGCCTTGAACAGCTCGCGGACGAAGTTGCCGTGGGTGCGGGACAGGACGATGCGGACCCGGGCGCCCTTCTTGGCGACGGTCAGGACATAGGCCCGGATGACGCTGCCGATGCGGTAGATTTCGCCGGGAATCTGCTCTTCAC
Organism: Planctomycetota bacterium; assembly: GCA_014193115.1. GTDB lineage: Bacteria > Planctomycetota > UBA11346 > UBA11346 > UBA11346 > BJHQ01. The sequence continues at coordinate 643,577 of BJHQ01000001.1, forward strand.
GGGGCAGGATGGCCTCGGCCCGGCCGAGGGAGACCACGAACAGGCCGAATTCCTCGCGGATGATGGTGCCACTGACGATGGAATGCTCGCGGGTGGTCCACTCGTCGAACACCTGGTCGCGTTCGGTTTCCTTGAGCGACTGGCCGAAGACCTGCTTGGTGACGTTGGCGACGATCCGGCCGAGTTTTTCCAGCTCCACCGGCTTGTCGTCTTCGAAGGCGCGGATCTCGCCGGTCTCGCGGTCGATGGTCAGGGTGAAGTCGCCTTCGGCATCGAATCGGCGCTGGGCGGCCTGGATCAGGGCTTTCTCCAGCTGTTCGATGATCCGGTTCTTGTCCATCCCGCGTTCGCGGGCCAGGGCATCGAGGCGCTGCAGGAAATTGTTCTGGTTCATCATGAGACGGATCAGCCGGGTACAAAAAAAGCGTGAGCCGGAGGCCCACGCCCAGGGGTGTCCCCGAAGGTGAGGCGGGGCTTTTAGGCGGAATGCACCCGCGGTCAACCGTGCGCACCGTCAAGTCCGCTCCGGAACCCCGATAAAGAGTCCTTCCAGACAAGGCGAAATCCGCCCCGTGATCGGCATGGCCGTTCGGGAATGGTCGGCCTATGGGCTCGCGCTTTCAGCCGCGTCGCTCGCCCGGCTCATCTTGAACGCGACATGGCGACGGAACGCAGGAACCGGCAGGACCAGCTGGCCGCCGGGATGGCGGATGGTGGTGCGCTCGACGACCACGCCGCGATCAGCGTTCCACCAATCGACCTGGATTCTACCAGCCTGGATCGCGGTGCCGACCACGATCTCGGCGGAGCAGTGGCTGCGGGATTCGCCGCCGTTGGTGCCCCACGCCGCATCCAGCACATAACCGAGCAGCCGTCCCGGTCGGACCCAGGCCCTGGCCCATAGAGTCCCTGCCGGCGAGGTCGCCGACAGCGCTGCCGAACTGGCGTCATTGCCACGCAGGTCTTCTCCGCGCTGGAAGGCGCTGACCGCGGCATACGGCGACCAGCGCTCGCCCTGGTCGATCCATTCCCACCACCACAGCATCGGCGCCCCGGCATGGCCTGAGACCAGGGCCGCGAATCCGGCGCTGGCGTGCTCGGCCGCGACCTGTTCCTGGTTACCTCCGTCCCAGTTGCCACCGAATTCGGTGATCAGGCCGGGTTTCCGGTACTGATGCAACCCGCGGCTCGGGTCGAGCATGCTCCGCGCGACCATCTCGGAAAAAGGCTGCTCGCGCCGTCCGTGATAGGCGTCGATGCACACGTAGGTGATGCTGGGCAGGTTGCAGATCGCGGGATTGGCGACCTTGTAGTCGCCCGACCAGTGGCTGCTGATCGGATGTCGGTATGGGTCGATCCCGGCCAGATGGAGCGCCGCCCGTTCGTGCCACAGCGGCAGGGTGTCGCCGCCGGCGGTCAAGTTGACCTCCGACCACAATTTCCAGCCGAGAATCGCAGGCGAATCGGCATAGCGCGCCACCAGATAACGGCGGACCCGGCACTGCATCGCCTCGGCCCACGGATCGGTGAACAGCTCCTGGGCCGTGGCCAGCCGTCCGCCGCGTTCGGCGTTGTAAGGATTGTGGGGCCATTCCCGATCGGATTTGGGAGAGGCCTGACCGTGGTTGTTGAGCACCACATTGATCCGCACGCTTTTGCTCTCGGCCAGGTCGAGCAGCCGGTCGAGGCGCTCGGCATTGCCCGGATGGTAGCGGCCGACGCCCTGATAGCCGGGCCAGTCGGCGCGCCACTCCATGGCCAAATTCCAGGACGCCAGCCAGATTTCAAAGGCATTGCAACCAGCGGTGGTGAAGCGATCGAAAAACGCGGCATAGGAGATCGTGCCGCGGCTCGGAGTCAGTCGGGTCGCCATCCGCTCCTGGCTGCGGACATCGTTGATCGAACGCAGGTTGACCCCGATCGGCCAGACCAGCTTGCCATCAGCGCTGAAGAACCGCGGATCGGCGTCGGCTCGCACGTAGCCGTCCCAGGGCGGTCCGGACACCGCCAGCGAAGGCAGGACCAGCCGCTGAGGCGTTCCGTTTGCCCAGCGGGCGACCAAAGTCACCGCGTGGCGCCCCGGCTTGGCAGGCCGGAATCGGATCGCGAAGCGGCCGGAACCGTTCGGCACCGCTGACTCTGCATCGCCGCGGTCGGCCAAGGTCATCGGTTGATGGAAGAAACCTGGGATCCGCCGCACGGTGCCGTCCGGCTCGGAGATCTCCGCGTCGAGAGCGAATTCGCTGTCGTCGTAGGGATTGGCCGGCGCCGGGTCGGGCCGGCAGCGGACCTCCCAGCGGACCCCGGTGCGGCCGCGGAGATCGGTCGATCCGGCGCCATCGGGATCGAGATCGAGCAGCCGTTGGTGCGGAGTGACGATGGCGCTGGCCAATTCCACAGCAGGCGCCGTCAGGTGCAGGTCGCCGACCTGGATGGTAGCCGAGCTGGCCGAGGCCGACCAGAAGAACAGTCCGGCTTCGGCCATGGTCGCGGCGCTCGCCGGCCCCCAACCGGCGCGGTGTCCTTCACCCAGCACCGGATCGTCAGGACCGACGGCGATGCGCAGGTTGGTCGTGCCAACCGTCAGAATCCCTGGTCGGCAGCGTTGGAACCACTGGCCATGCTGATCGCGCAGCCAGGCTCCGACCCCGAGATCGGCTGGCGCGCCAGCCGGCACGGTGACGGTCGCCACCACCGTCACGCCGGCTGCGGGAGGGGCCTGGGCCGCGGTCACCCGAGTGGTGAGCGGCGCCGCCAGGACGACGCTGACCCGCCCGCCCGAAGGTTCCGCCGCCCCGGCAGCCCAGATCAGCAGGAGCAGAAGCAGCACGCGCACGGGGTATTGTACGGCAGAATCCGCCAACTGTTCCCGGACGAGACACCGACCTTCATCGAACCTGAACCATCCGCCGCTTCATCAGGCTTCCCAGGGCCGGCGCAATCGCTACGACCCTGCGCCCCCGGAAACCCATGTCCGCCCAACCCCCGATCCAGGTCGAGCGTCGCTCCGACATCCGCAATATCGCCATCATCGCCCACGTCGACCACGGGAAGACGACCCTGGTCGATGCGTTGCTCCGCCAAGGCGGGGCCTTCCGGGTCAATCAGCAGATGACTGATTGCGTGATGGATAGCAACGATCAGGAACGCGAGCGCGGCATCACGATTCTGGCCAAAAACTGCGCCTGCATCTATCCATCGAAAGAGCACGGCGACATCCGGATCAACATCGTCGACACCCCTGGCCACGCCGATTTCGGCGGCGAAGTCGAACGCGTGCTACGCATGGCCGACGGCGCCTTGGTGCTGGTCGATGCCTTCGAAGGCTGCCTGCCCCAGACCCGGTTCGTCACCCGCAAGGCGATCCAGACCGGGCTGAAGCTGATCCTGGTGGTCAACAAGATCGACAAGCCCAACTGCGATCCCAAGAGCATCCCCGACAAGATTTTCGACCTCATGGTCGAGCTCGGCGCCGAGGACTGGCAGCTCGACTTCCCGATCGTCTACGGTTCAGGCCGCAGCGGTTTCATGGAGTGCACCCTGGAGGAGGGACAGGCCCGGCTGAAGAGCGGCGGCGGCGACCTGCGCCCGCTGTTCGAGACCATCGTCAAGGAAATCCCCGGTCCGCCGGTGAAGTCCACGGCGCCCTTGCAGCTGCAAGTCTCGAACATCGACCACAATGATTTCGTCGGCCGCATGGGCATCGGCCGCATCGTCGCCGGCTCGATCAAGGCCAACCAGTCGGTGGTCGTCATCAGCGGCCCCGACGGCATCCCCCAGCGCGGCCGGGCCTTGCAGCTCCATCGCTTCTCGGGCTTGGGCCGCGAAGAGGTCAAAGAGGCCAAGGCCGGCGACGTGGTGATCGTCACCGGCCTCGAACAGGTCAACATTTCCGATACCATCTGCGATCCCGAGCATCCCAATCCGCTGCCGCCGATCCCGATCGACGAGCCGACGATCAAGATGACTTTCGGCGTCAGCACCAGCCCGATCGCGGGAACAGAAGGTAAACCGCTGCAATCACGCGAACTGCGCGCCCGGCTCGACCGCGAAGCGCAAAAGAACGTGGCGATGCGCTTCGCCGACACCGACCAGCCCGACGTGTTCGAGGTCTCGGGCCGCGGTGTGCTGCATCTGGCAGTGCTGGTCGAGACCTTGCGCCGTGAAGGCGCGGAGCTGCAGATCGGCCCGCCCCGGGTCATCATCAAGCAAGGTCCGCACGGCGAAAAGCTGGAACCCGTCGAATTGGCGATGATCGATGTGCCCGAGGTCCACTCCAGCAAGGTGATGAACCTGATGCTGCCGCGCCGGGCCACGGTCCTGGCCATGGATGCCCGGGGCAGCTTCCAGCATCTGGAATTTTCGATTCCCGCCCGCGGCCTGATGGGCCTGCGCAATCTGCTGCTGTCCGCGACCCAGGGCGAAGCCACGCTCAACACCATGTTCATCGGCTATGAGCCGTGGCGCGGCGATATCGAAAAACGGGTCAACGGCGCCATCGTCAGCGGCAACGACGGCGAGGTCATCGCCTACGCCTTGTTCATGCTGCAAGATCGCGGCACGTTCTTCGTCGATGTCGGCCAGCCGATCTACGAAGGCCAGGTGGTGGGCGAAAACAACAAGGACAACGAGCTGGTGGTCAACCTGACCAAGGAAAAGAAGCTCACCAACGTCAGATCGAGCGGCGCCGACGAAGCCATCCGGATCACTCCGCCCCGCCAGATGTCGTTGGAAGAATGCATGGAATACATCAAGCCCGACGAACTGGTGGAGGTCACCCCGAAGAGTCTGCGCTTGCGCAAGCTGTTCCTGGCCGAGAACGAGCGGAAGCGGTCGTCGCGGGTGGGGTGAATGGAAGATGGAGGACAGAGGTCAGGGCTCGGCGGGTCGCACCGGCCCGCCGAGCCGGGTGCCCAGTTGGGGATCGGCTACCGCCTGATCCTGTTGGTGCTGTTCTCCACCGTCGGCGGGTTCCTGATCTGCGCCTATGCTGGCCTGATTGACATCAGCCAGGCACCCACTCGGCGACGAGCGATCTTCGACGATCCGCACCATTGGCAGATTCTGTGCATCGGCATCGCCTTTGTGCTGGCCGGAATCCAATTCGCGTTCGCCCAGGGACCGCGCTGGCTGTTGGCGATCAATGGAACGGCGCTGCTACTGTGCTTTGGCGGCGGTGTGCTCGGCTCGCTGCTGGCGCGGTGACTCACTGATTTTCCAGGTAAACCAGCGATTCGACGTTTGCATGCCGGGCTGCGTGCGGGTCGCCTTACGCGGATCGGCGCGCCGCGCTGTTCCCGTCCGGATCACGGCTGCCACCATTCCGTCATGGCGACAGCAACCATCCTGGTGGTCGAGGACGACGCCGCCGTGGCCTGGTCGGTGGAGCAGGCGCTGCGCGGCGCTGGCTGGCAGGTGGTGGTGGCGGCTGACGCCGCCGCTGCCCGTCGGCATCTGAAACGGCTGCAACCCGACGTCGTCCTGACCGACGTGAAGATGCCGGGGGAATCCGGCCTTGATCTGGCGGCAGCTCTGCGCCAGGAACTTCCGGGAATCCCGGTGATCGTCACCACCGCCTTCGGTACCATGGATTCTGCGGTCGCGGCGGTGGCCGCTGGCGCCTTCGACTACCTGCCGAAACCGCTGGAGCTGGACCGGCTGCTGGCAGTGGTGCGGCGGGCTCTGGGCGAGGATTCCCTGGCCGCCGCCGCCCAGCCGGCGGCCTCGACACCGCTGGGGGACAGCGACCTGGTCGGGGCGGCGCCGGCGATGCAGGAGATCTACCGCCGGCTGGCCGCCGCCGCCGCCAGCGACCTGCCGGTGCTGATCGTCGGCCCACCGGGCAGCGGCAAGGAACTGGCAGCCCGGGCCCTGCATCGTCATTCGGCCCGGTCGGCAGCGCCCTTCGTCGCGGTCAGCTGCGGCGCCTTGGCCAACGCCGATGATCTGTTCGGCGCCAGCGGGGCGGGAGCCGCCTCTGCCGGCGGCACGCTGTTCTGCGACGAAATCGAGGCCTTGCCGGCGCCGGCCCAGGTCCGCCTGCTCCGCCTGCTCGACGAAGCCGGTGCGCCAAGGGTGATTGCCGCCTCAGCGCGGGATTTGACCGCGCTGTCCGCGGCCGGGGCATTCCGCCAGGATCTGGCCTGGCGATTGCGCGGAACGACAGTGGCGGTGCCGGCCCTGGCCGACCGTCTCGACGACCTGCCAGCGCTGGTCCGGCACCTGCTGTCCCGGCTGGCCCAGCGGCTCGGCCGAGCCCTGGCGATCACCGATGGCGCCTTGGCCCGGCTGCGCCGCCACTCCTGGCCTGGCAATGTGCGGGAATTGCGCCACGTGATCGAAGAAGCCGCGGTGCTCGCCACCGGCGGCATCATCGATCTGGATCATCTCGATCTGCCGCCGATTGACGACAGCGCAGGCCCCACGCCCAGCGGCTTCACCGCCGCGACCGCAGCCCTGGCCCGCAAGTTGCTGCTGGCCCACCCCGGGACCGCCCATCAGCAATTCACCGACACGGTCGAGGCGGTGCTGCTGCGCGAAGCCATCGCCCGCACCGAAGGCAACCAGCTGCGCGCCGCCGAGCTCCTCGGCATCAACCGGATCACGCTGAAAAAACGTATGGATCAGCTCGGCATCGCTGGGCGGCAAGACTAGGGCATGAACCGCCAGGACGCCAAGATGCCAACAGGATCTCTTTGGCGCTCAACGATTTCGCCGTCGCCCACATCAGGCTGATCCTTCGTGTCGCCCCGGGCCACCGTCGCAGGATCGGGTCGCATCGCCGCCGAACAGGTCGCCGGCGCCAGCGCGTTGGTCGCAGCCTGGGGCAGCGACCCGCTGAAAATCCTGCCGATCCGCAGCCGAGGCGTGGCTGCCTGGGCCTGCATCACGACCTATGGCGGTGGACTGCTGGCGGGTGATCGCATCGCGCTGGAGCTGGAGGTCGCGCCCGGATCCCGGCTGCTGCTCACCAGCCAGGCCTCGACCAAGATCTTCCGTTCGAGCGGACTGATCAGCGACATGACCATCACCGCCCGGGTCGCCGCCGGCGGACTGCTGGTGTCCTTGCCGGAACCGATCTGCCCCTTCGCCACCGCCCGCTATCGGCAGCAGGTCCACCTGGATCTTGCCGAAGGCGCCTCGCTGATCTGGCTCGACAGCGTCACCGCCGGCCGCAGCACACGGGGCGAACACTGGGCTGCGGATAGCCTGGAATTCGGCCTGGAGGTCACCCGCAACGGCCGCCCGATCCTGATCGACCGCTTCGAGCTGTCGCCGGTATCCGGTTTGGAAGCGATCAGCGCGATTGCCACCATCATCGCCATCGGCCCGCTGGCCGCTCCAATCGCCGCAGCCTTGCTGGCGTCCGCCGATCCGCCAGGTGATCGGCATCCCACACTTCTGCTAATTTCAAACGCATTGCCTGCCGCCACCGATGGCGTCATCCTCCGCCTCGCCGCCGCCGATACCCAGAGCGCCACCCGGGTCCTGCGCACCGCACTGGCGGGTTGCGCCGAACTGGTGGGCGCCGAGCCCTTCGCCGGCCGCTGAACGGAGATCCGATGAACCGCCAACATGCTCCGACGCCGGGAAAGGCCGTGGATTTCCGTGCTGGCCGTGGCGCGACGAAGCGCCATTCGGCCAGATGGCGCCTGAGCCTTTCGGCGATCGGTTGAAAGGCGCCGCATGCATCTTTCCCCTCGCGAACTCGACAAATTGCAGCTTCACCAAGTCGGCGTGCTGGCGCAGAAACGCCTGGCTCGCGGACTGCGTCTGAACCACCCCGAGGCGGTGGCGCTGATCGCCACCCAGGTGCTGGAGTTCATCCGCGATGGCCGCCGGGTCGCCGAGCTGATGGACCTCGGCAAGCAGTTGCTCGGGCGGCGCCAGGTGCTGCCCGGAGTCCCCGAACTGGTTGCCGAGGTCCAGGTTGAGGGCACCTTCCCCGACGGCACCAAGCTGGTCACGGTCCATCACCCGATTTGCCGTGAAGACGGTGACCTGGCGCTGGCGCTGTACGGCAGTTTCCTGCCGGTGCCGGATCTCAGCCGATTCTCAGGTGATTCCGCTGAGGATATTCCCGGCCAGGTAGCAGTCGCCGTTGGCGAGGTGGAATTGAATGCCGGTCGCCCGGTGCGGCGGCTCACCGTCACCAACCTCGCCGATCGGCCGATCCAGGTCGGCAGCCACTATCATCTGATCGAGGTCAATCCGTACCTCCGCCTCGATCGCGCTGCCGCCTACGGCATGCGCCTGGATCTGCCCGCAGGCACCGCGGTGCGCTTCGAGCCGGGCGAAACCAAGACCGTGGCCGTCGTCCCGATTGCTGGCGACCAGGTGATCCGTGGCGGCAACGCGCTGGCCGACGGCCCTGTCAGCGATGCCGGCCGGGTTTCGGCGGTGGAACGGGCCATCGCTCGCGGATTCGCCCACGTTTCGGAGAATTCACCATGAATACGCTCCAGGATCAATTGTCGCGGATCACCAGTGATCCCGCCATCTGCCACGGCAAGCCCGTGATTCGGGGTCTGCGATATCCAGTGGAGATGCTCCTCGATCTGCTGAGCTCTGGCATGACCAGCGATGAGATTCTGGCGGATTACCCGGATTTGGAGCGCGCCGATCTGCATGCGGCGCTGGCGTACGCTGCCCAGCTCAGCCGGGTCCAGCGGGTGGAGCGTCTGGTGGCATGAACTGGCTGATCGATGCCCAGCCGCCCCGACGCCTGGCGCAGGTTTTCCGCAATGTCGGGCACCAAGCTCGGCACACCCTGGATCTTTCGGATGGCAATCGCACACCTGATTCCGACATCGTCAGACTCGCAGCTCTGGATGGCAGCATTGTCGTGACGAAAGATGATGATTTTGCCGATTCATTTTTTCTGCGTGGCCAGCCTCCGAAACTCCTGCTGGTCACCACTGGCAACATTTCAAATCCGGACTTGGAGCGGATTTTCACGGTCAACCTGGATCGGTTGAGCCTGGTGTTCGAACAGCATTACTTCGTCGAAATAGGTCGGTTTTCTCTTATCATCCGCCGCTGACGAGCCATCCATGCGCCTATCCCGCTCCGCCTACGCCGACCATTACGGCCCGACCACCGGCGATCGGGTGCGCCTCGGCGACACCGGCTTGTGGGCGAGGGTCGAACGTGACAGCGCGGTGTACGGCGATGAGTGCAAGTTTGGCGGCGGCAAGGTCATCCGCGACGGCATGGGCCAGGCGGCGGTTCCGGCGGATCAGGCTCTCGACCTGGTCATCACCAATGCCCTGGTGATCGATTGGTCAGGTATCTTCAAATGCGATATCGGCATCAAGCACGGGCTGATCGTCGGCCTGGGCAAGGCTGGCAATCCCGACGTGATGGCGGGTGTCGCTCCCGGCATGGTGGTGGGCACGACCACCGAGGTCATCGCTGGCGAAGGTCTGATCGTCACCGCCGGCGGCATCGACAGCCACATCCACTTTATCTGCCCGCAGCAGATTGAGGAAGCCTTGGCCAGCGGCGTCACGACGTTCGTCGGCGGCGGTACTGGCCCGGCCACCGGGACCAGCGCCACCACCTGCACGCCGTCGCCGCGCGACCTGGCCTTGATGTTGCAAGCGCTGGATCCCTACCCGCTCAACGTCGCGCTCACCGGCAAGGGCAATGCGTCGAGGCCGGAAGCACTGACCGACATTATTCGCGCTGGCGCAGCCGGACTGAAACTGCACGAGGATTGGGGCACCACGCCCGCCGCCATCGACGCCTGCCTGGGCGTCGCCGACGAACACGACGTGCAGGTGACGATCCACACCGATACCCTCAATGAATCGGCGGCGGTGGAGCACTCGATCGCGGCGTTCAAGGGCCGCACCATCCACACCTATCATTCGGAAGGCGCCGGCGGCGGCCACGCCCCGGACATCCTGCGGGTCTGCAGCGAGGCCAACGTCATCCCGTCGAGCACCAACCCGACCCGGCCGTTCACGGTGAATACCATCGATGAACACCTCGACATGCTGATGGTCTGCCATCACTTGGATGTCAACATCCCCGAAGACGTGGCCTTTGCCGAATCGCGCATCCGCGCCGAGACCATCGCCGCTGAGGATCTCCTACACGACTTGGGCGCGATCTCGATCATCAGCAGCGACAGCCAGGCCATGGGCCGGGTGGGTGAGGTCATCACCCGCACCTGGCAGACCGCCGACAAGATGAAGCAGCAGCGCGGCGCCCTCGCTGGAGATGGGAGTGACGACAACCACCGCATCCGCCGATACGTGGCGAAATACACGATCAATCCCGCCATCGCCCATGGCCTGGGCCACCTGATCGGCTCGGTGGAAGTCGGCAAGCTCGCCGATCTAGTCTTGTGGAAGCCGGCCCTGTTCGGCGCCAAACCCGAATTGGTGGTCAAAGGCGGATTCATCGCCTGGGCGCAAATGGGCGATCCCAACGCATCGATCCCGACCCCGCAGCCGGTGCGCATGCGACCGCAGTTCGGCGCCTTCGGCCGCGCTGCCGGCGCCACCAGCATCGCCTTCGTTTCCGCAGCATCGGTCGCAGCCGGCACGGTTGCCGGCTATGGCCTCAACAAGCGCATCGAGCCGGTGCGCCGATGCCGCGGCATCGGCAAGCGCGACATGAAGAACAACGACGCCCTGCCGGTGATCACCGTCGATCCCGAGACCTATCGGGTGACTGCCGACGGCGTGCATCTGACCTGCGCGCCGGCAAGCAAATTGCCGCTCACCCAGCGTTATTTCCTGTTCTGATGCTGAGCAATCTGGTGTTCTTTGGTGGACTGACCGTTTTCATACTAGCCGCCGCATACATGTGCAGGATCAAGCTGAGGTCCAACGCAGTGCGCCTGGTTGCCGCGATAGGAATAACGGCGGCAAGTGGCGGGGTGATCGTCGCGTTTGCATTATGGCAAGCGGGTCGTGAAACGGCCATCATCGCCCAGTGGTGCGAGGACCAGGGAGGCGCCTACCTGGGCCACCAGCGAACCTCGGGAAGACTTGGACTGTTGATCGGAGAAACGTTTAGAGTCCGAATGACCAAGAACGACGTCCTTGTAAGGATTTCAGGAACCATTGGCGGCCACCTGGTGGGTTGGCTTGATGCCAGGTTCATCCCGGAATGATGGTGAACACCTTGAAAAGCGCGTAGTCGTGGGCGTTGCCGGTGCAGATATGGGAGACGCCGTGTCCGTGATAGGTTGCTGCCAGCATGGTATCGAGAAGGCGTTTTCGTCCGAGGCGGTGATCGCGCATCCATTCCAGCAGGCGCTGGCCGCAGCGTTCGTCCGGCATGAGCCGCACGGTTTCCTTCGCGCGCCACCAGGCGTCAGCGCGGGCGATGGCGGCCATCATGTCGAGCGACGGGTCGAAGCGCCGCGGATCGGTGGCCACATGCAGGAACTCGGGCAGGACCTGGGGTGCGAGTCCGATCAGATCTCCGCGATGGATGATGCCATGAATGGTCGTCCGGGCCGCAACATGCCCGGGATGGGCGAGGGTTTCTGCGTTCACCAGCACATCGGTATCGAGGCCGACGATCATTCCTCGTCTCGCGCAGTCAGCATCTCATCCAGAAGGTCATCGTCGTGATCCAGGGCACGGACGCAGGTTCCCAGGTTCGCCGGTTGGAGATCCAGCAGACTACCACCCTGATTCCACGAGATTCGGTAATGCTCCATCGCCTCGCGGATCATGTCGGCGGTGGTGCGCGAATGCGTTTTTGCGTAGCGCTGGAAATCGAGCAGCACGAGTTCGTCGACATGAATCGTGATGGTCTTCATATGTATAAGAATATGTATGATTCCGTCTGACGGAACCTGGCTCCTGCTGCAGCTCGCCGACAGCGCCTTCCCCACCGGCGGATTCGCACATTCGAGCGGTATCGAGGCAGCTGCCCAGCTTGGCATGATCCGCGATCAGCCCTCGTTGACCCGGTGGTTGACCGGGCTGGCGGATCAGGCGGGACGGCTGCTGCTGCCCTATGCTGCGGCCGCCTGGGACGATACGGAGCGATGGCCGGAGATCGACCAGCGCTGCGATGCCCAGACCGCGAATCTGGTCGCCAACCGCGCCAGCCGGGCCCAGGGCCAGGCATTGCTCCACGCCGCCGCGGCCTTGGCACCCGCAATCGAGGCCGCCAAAAGGGAATTGCGCCGCAAGAGCCTGCCCGGCCACGCTGCGCCAGCTGCCGGTCTGGTCTATCGCCATCTTGGCTGCACCCGTGACGACGCCCTGCGCCTGGTGTTGTTCACCAACGTGCGGGGGTGGATCTCAGCGGCGGTGCGCCTTGGCCTGATCGGCCCGCTCGCCGCCCAGGCGATGCAACGGCAGCTCGATCCGGCCCTTGATGCGGCGTTGGCGGATGGCCGGCAGCGACCTCTGGACCAAGCGGCCGCCAGCATGCCCTGGGCCGACCTCGCCCAAGGCCACCACGACCGGCTGTATTCCCGCCTATTCGCCAGTTGATGGGAGAATTCCGTGCGTTCATGCAGGGGACCGCGAAGGATGAACCATGTGCAACACAGGCGGTACCTGTGATCGACCTGGCATCATTGTCGGCAACCGGCCATCGTTGAAACTCACCCCGACAACCATTATCGAAGGAATCCCGTGGCCAAAGCAAAGACGCCTGCCGGTCGACCACCCGAGCAGAAGCAATCGACTCCGCGCCCCCGCACCAAAGCGCTCTCGCAAGACTGCCGCTGCAAATGTTCTGGGGTCTGCACCATCACTGGATCAGATTCCGTGCAGGCCGGGACCAGCAGGCAATATGAAGTGGAGGTCAAGTTCGTTCGGAATCTTGGCTGTAAACCTGGGACCAGTGAATGTGAGCACGTCAATACCGCATGGGCCAAAGGAGGACAACGAGGCGGGGCCGTCACGTTGGTGAATCAACATAAAGACCATGTCGACGTGCGGGTGGCGGCAGGTACCGCCGCGGGCACCTTCACCCTGCGGGCAACGCCTGAAGTGACCTGCAAATGCAAGGGACCCACGGACATCACTCGGCCATGCACCATGCAATTCGACGAGGTCACCATCTCCGTCGAAGTCTGAACGCATGCGCCCGCTTCCCCGCCTTCTGCACCGCGGCCACCACGAGGATCACCTTGATGGACCTGGCCAGTACAGCGCCAGGCAGGCGCCGTTGATCCGGGATTTCACCCACCGCGCCTTCACCGTCGGGGTTGGCGGACCGGTGGGCTCGGGCAAGACCGCGCTGATGCTGATGCTTTGCCGGGCGCTGCGCGACCGCCACAGCATCGCCGTCGTCACCAACGACATCTTCACCAAGGAAGACGGCGAATTCCTGATCCGTCATGAGGCCTTGCCTGCCGATCGGATCAGTGCGGTCGAGACCGGCGGCTGTCCCCATGCTGCAATCCGCGAGGACATCACCGCGAATCTGGTGGCGCTAGAAGTATTGCACGAACGGCACCATCCGGAACTGCTGCTGATCGAAAGCGGTGGTGACAACCTGGCGGCGAATTACAGCCGCGAGCTGGCCGACTACATCATCTACGTCATCGATGTCGCTGGCGGAGACAAGGTGCCGCGCAAAGGCGGCCCAGGCATCACCCAATCGGATTTGCTGGTGATCAACAAGACCGACCTGGCGCCGGCGGTTGGCGCCGACCTGGCGGTGATGGATCGCGACGCCAAGAAGATGCGCGGTACTGGCCCGGTGGTCTTCGCCCAGGTCAAGCATGGCGTCGGCGTGCCTGAGATCGTCGATCACATCTTGCACGCCTGGCAGCACGCCACCGGCGTCGACCACCAGCATTAACCTGGTTGGCGCCGGTATCGACCGCGTCGGGATTCCCTAGCGCATCAAGCTGGGAGGCGGTCGTTGACCTTGGCTGCAGCGGCGATCACCAGGGCTAAACCGATCCAGCCAGCGAGCAGGAAGAACTGCGATTTGCTGTCCAGGAATTGCTGCGACAGGCCGACCGCCAGGCTGAGGCTGACCATCAGGATCAGCACGTTGTGGACCATGCTGAAAACCGTGCCGCCATAGCCGGCTTTGCCCTCGCGACCGGCCAGGGCCAGGAATCGTGCGTCGATCACGTTGGTCGATACGCCGAACAGGAAACCGACCACCACCATCACCACCGCCGCCGTGCCCCAGCCGGTGACGATGAACGGGAACAGGGCAATGGTGGTGGCGAGCAGACCAAAGCCGGTCAGTACGTACCGCCGGCGTTCGAGCCGTCCCGACGCCAGGTTGCCGAGGATCGCGCCTACCGCCGGAAACACCGCCAGAGTCGAGGCGGTGACCGGCTTCATCCCCAGATCGTTGACCCCGTAGACCAGCACCGCGAGCGAGGCCGCCGAGGCCACGCCCCAGGAAATTCCACCGGAAATGAGCAGGATTGGATGGCGCCGGAGCATGCCGAAGGTGATGCCGATCAGCGACCGCAATCCGGCCAGGAATCCGGTGCCCTCGGCCGGTGGCAAGCGGATGCGGGTCGAGATCGCCAGACAGGCGATCAGGAAGGCCACCAGCAGGCCATGGGCGAGCACCGGTGAGGTGACGATGGTCGCCGCCTTGGTCGGGCTGTGCGGATCGCTGATGAACCACTCGCCGAGGGCATTGCCGAGCACCGTGCCGAGGAGCAGCCCGACCACCAGCGCTGCGTTGATGACGCCGCTGACGAAGGTGTCATTTCGCCCGGAGGCGCCGCCGAGCAGCGGTACCGATTTCCCCCGGGCAGCGCAGGCGGTTCCATAGGAAGCCCCGACCAGCAAGGCGATCAGCCACGGATTGACCAGCAACGAGAGGATCGCACCAGCGGTCATTCCCAGCACCGCCACGGTGAACAGCGGCCCCACCCGCCAGGCGCCGGCAAGCGGCGCATTGATCAGATAACCAAGCAGGATTCCGACCGTCAGGGTCGAAGCCAGTCCCTGCGAGACCATCTCCGAGATGTTCCCCGACGTGACCACCAGTGAGCGCATCCACTCGAAAGGCAGCGGCACCGGATCGCCGGGCAGATGCGCCAGTGCGATGGCCGCGATGACCAGGAATTTGAAGATGGTGAACGCGCAGCCGGTCAGGACCGTGATGGCCACCGTCGGCCAAAGCGGATACCGGGTCGGATCAGCGGGGCTCATCGGGCTTCCAAGGTGAGGCAGGATCGTCAGGCGGAACCGCAGCTGTCCACGGTCCTGGGCGACCTGGACCATTCGCCTCTGATTGGAAGGCCTCCATCGTTCGCAGGCCGAGCTGATGAGCGTGCTTCAGGGGCCATTGGCCGAGCTTCCTACCGCACCCAGCTGATCCGCCATGGCGGGAAGATCCGGGCCACGGTGCGGCCGCGCAGGTTGATCGCCGGGACCAGGCCCCAGTTGCGGCCATCCCAGCTGTGCGGGCTGTTGTCGCCGAGCAGCAGATAAGCGTTGTCGGGGATGGTGCCGGGATGCTGCTCGTCGCAGGCCACCGCCGCGGTGCGTTCCCGGGTGGACAGATCGTCCTCTTTCTTTCCCAGCAATTGGCTGCGGATCCGCGGGATCAGGTCGCCATCTCGGCGGCCGGTGTCGCGGTCCTTCACGGTCGCGCCGTTGCGCTGGCGGTTCTCTTGGCCACGCAGCTCGGCGCTGGCTTCGACCAGGAATCCGCGGCGCGACCAGTGCAGGTCGCGGTCGAAGCGGCATTCCGCGAGATCGACCCGGCCCTGGCCAGTCCAGGCGATGGTGGCGATGAAGCGTTCATTGTCGAACCGCGGCACGTCGAGGGCGCCGGCTTCGACGCCATCGACCTGGACCACGATCCGGTCATCGACGTGGGCCATCGCGAGGCGCCGTCCGGCGACGCCCTGCCCCTGGGCGACGATTTTGGTCGCGCCATCGGCCATGACGTGGGCCACGCTCCAGGCATCGCCTTTCAGGCGCAGGGACGCCTGCTGTTGACCTGCAAAATCCATGGTCAGGGCAGCTTCGCCGGTGGGCGCTGCGGCCGGCACGATCTCCAACCGGACATCAGCAAGGTGCTCGCCCATCAGCGAGTTCAGCTCGGTGCCATGCAATTGCCAGTTGTCGAGGTCGTCGCTTTTCAGCCGGGCGATGTTCCAATGCGCCAGATCCCAGGCGTTTCCAGTGCGCCCTTCGTACGTGAATTGCGGCTTGGTCATCGCCAGCGGGATTTTGACTGCCGGCCCGGTGATCGCGCGGCCTTCGGTGTTGTACAGGCCGTCCCACGACGCGACCCGAAACTCATTGGGTTTCAGATACAGATTGATCAGCGGCTGGGTGAAGGCGATGCGTCCGCCGCTGCCCAGATCGAGGCGCAGCCGGTCGCCATCGGCGGCGACGGCGGCGCCGTCTCCGGGCGCCCACGGCAAGTAGCCGGGCTGATCGCCATGGCGGTACATGGCGTTCCATACCGCCTCTTGGATTTCTGGCGGCTTGTGGGCACAGACGAAGCCGGCGCCCTGGTCGAGGTACAGGTTGCCGCCATGGATGAAGAACCGGTCGCCGGGCAGGCCGACGATCCGCTTCACGAAATTGCGGCCGTACAGCGGCGCAGTCAGGGGATGGTCGATGCGTTCGCCATCGGAATTGGTCGCCGGGCGGGCGTCTCCGGGCCACTCCAGCTCGGGTAGCGGGAACTGGAACACCGTGACATCCCAGCGCTGATAGGGGCGGAACCGCGACCACAGCTTGTCGACCACCACCAGGTCGCCGCGGGTGATCGACGGGTCGCCGTACATCATCGGTTCCATCGACGCCGACGGGATGCGGAACGGTTCGAGCAGGAAATGCTTGATCGCAAAGGCCACCAAAAAGGCGTAGATCCAGTTTTCGCAGAAGCGCGCCAGCCACACCTGCCAGCTTTCCGGCGCGGAGGCGGCGTGGGATTCAGGCATGGGAGGCTCCGGGGGCTTTGACGTCGCGGTACAGATCCCGTTCCTGGCGCTCCATCCAGCGCTGCAGGTATCGGGTGGTCCAGTGGTCGTGGAGGTGCGCGGGCAGATGCGCCGGCGGCGGCGGTACCGGCGAACCGAAACGGATCTCCATCGACCGGCCCCAGGCGTTGGGCAGCGGGCGGCCACGGGGCCAGCCGGCCTCAGTGCGGTGCAGGTACACCGGTACCACCGGCACGCCGGCCCGCCGGGCGAACAGCGCCGGACCGGGACGCAGCTGGCCGAGCCGGCCGGTGCGGGTGCGGGTGCCTTCGGGGAAGACCAGCACCGGGATGCCGCTGCGCAGCCGTTCGACCGCGCCGACCGTCGAACTGGCTCCCGGCCGGTCGCGATCCACCGGGATGCCGGCCATGATCGTCAGCATCAACTTGAAAAACGCGACATCCCACAGATCGGCGCGGGCGAAGAAGGCCAAGGGCCGGCGCAGCCACATCGAGACGAACATCGGATCCAGATAACTGCGATGGTTGGCGGCGATCACGCAGGCGTACATCGGCGCCGGCATCGCCCGGCGCACCCGGACCCGGAAGCCGAGCCTCGCCCACGGCCGCAGCCACAGGATTCCCAGCGCCTGGGTCAACCGGGCGATAGCGCCATGGCCGCAGGGTTGGAAGGGATACGGGTCCATGGGTGGCATCGTGAATCCCCGACCCCGCGCCGCCACACTGCCGGCGCGGGACAGCCGAAACCGGAGCGCCAGGCCCGGAGTGCCGGTCCCGGAGCGCCGCACTCTGTGCGGCAGCTGATCGATCTCAGGGCCGGCTACGTCGGCATTGCTTCGACTCGGAACGTGGCCGCGGGCCGCACGGAGTGCGGCGCTCCGCGTGTGCCGAGTCCGATCCCGGAGCGCCGCACTCTGTGCGGCAGGTGATCGATCTCAGGGCCGGCTACGTCGGAATCGCTTCGACTTGGAACGTGGCCGCGGGCCGCACGGAGTGCGGCGCTCCGAGTGTGCCGAGTCCGATCCCGGAGCGCCGCACTCTGTGCGGCAGGTGATCGATCTCAGGGCCGGCTACGTCGGCATTGCTTCGACTCGGAACGTGGCCGCGGGCCGCACAGAGTGTGCCGATTCCGATCCCGGAGCGCCGCACTCTGTGCGGCAGCTGATCGATCTCAGGGCCGGCCACGTCGGCATTGCTCGACTCGGAACGTGGCCGCAAGCCGCACGGAGTGCGGCGCTCCGAGTGTGCCGATTCCGATCCCGGAGCGCCGCACTCTGTGCGGCAGGTGATCGATCTCAGGGCCGGCTACGTCGGCATTGCTTTGACTCGGAACGTGGCCGCAAGCCGCACGGAGTGCGGCGCTCCGAGTGTGCCGATCCCGGAGTGCGGCGCTTCGCGTGCAGAACAGGGAGCGCCGGACCGCCTCAGGGCTCAGTCAGCCGCGCGCAACCAGGCGACGAATTGGCGCAGGGCCTGGCCGCGATGGCTGCGGGCGTGCTTGTCGGCTGCGGACAGCTCGGCCACGGTCCGACCGAGTTCCGGGACCAGCACATAGGGATCGTAGCCGAAACCACCGGCGCCACGGGGTGTGGCGATGTGCTGGCCGGCAAAGATTCCTTCCCAGGTCAGCGGCGCCTTTCCGGGTAGGGCGAGGGCGACGACGCAGCGATACTGCACATGCTTGTCGGCCTGATCCGCCAGTTCCTCGATCAGCTTGCGATTGTTGGCGTCATCGTCGCCATGCTGGCCGGCATAGCGGGCCGAATGCACTCCGGGCCGGCCGCCGAGCGCCCGGGCCTCGATGCCGCTGTCGTCGGCCAAGGTCGGCAGACCAGTGGCGGCAAGGCCGGCGACAGCTTTTTTGATCGCATTGGCGGCGAAGGTGTCGCCGTCCTCATCGACCTCTGGATCATAACCGATCGCGGCCGGAACGACCACGGCGATGCCCAGCTGTTCCAGGATCTCCCGCAGTTCGTCCAGCTTTTTCTTATTCGCCGACGCGACCAGCAGTTTTCCGCCGGGCAATGCGCTCCCCACCTGGGCGCCCGCTCAGCAGTGCGCCGCGAAGGCCTGCTGGAAGGCCTGGGCGATCTGCTCGGGGCGGCGGCCTTCGATCTGATGGCGATGGAGGAACCACACGACCTCGCCGTCCTTGAGCAGGGCGGCGCTTGGCGACGATGGCGGATATTCCGGGAACTGGCCGCGGGCGGCGGCGGTGGCCTCGCGGTCGACGCCGGCGAACACCGTCACCACCCGGGGTTTCTTCGGACTGTCGGCCAGGGCCTTGGCCAGGCCGGGCCGGGCGCCGCCGGCAGCGCAGCCGCAGATCGAATTGACGAAGACCAGGGTCGCGCCGGGCTGGCTGACCGCGGCCGTCACTGCCGCAGGTGTGGTGGCTTCGGTCATGCCCATCGCGCGCACTTCGTCGCGGATCGGGTCAGTCATCTCGGTGGGATACATGTCGGAGGTTCCTTCTGCTGGAGATTTTCGCCAGCAATCCGGCAACGCAACCGCGGAGCCGCCTGAGCTTGGATCACCCAGAATGGCCTCCGCAGCGCAGCAGTCCGTGCCTCCACGGAGCAATCCGCGACCCCATCAACCGCTTGCGCGGAAGCGCTTCCACGGCATGACGCCGCACAGCCTTCGGCAGCCGGCCGGAGTCGTCGGCGGAGCGCACACATGGCCAAGTCCAAACCAGTCCTCAACGTCGCCCTGGTCGGCTATGCCTTCATGGGGCGGGCGCACAGCAATGCCTATCGCCAGGTCAACCGCTACTTCACCGACTGTCCCTACGAGATCGTGCCCAAGGTCCTGGTCGGCCGTTCCGCCGGGCCGCTGGCCGAGGCCGCCGGACAGCTCGGCTGGCAGGAATCCAGCACCGATTTCGCCGCGACCATCCGGCGCAGCGACATCCATCTGGTCGACATCAGCACGCCCAACGACAGCCATTTCCCGCTGACCATGCAGGCCCTCGACGCCGGCAAGATCGTGCTCACCGAAAAACCTCTGGCGATGACCAGCGCCGAAGCCCGGCAGATGGCGGCCAAGGCGGCGGCGCTGAAACGCCCGTCGCTGATCTGGCACAACTACCGCCGCTGCCCGGCGGCGATGACCGCAGCGGCGCTGATCGCCGATGGCAAGCTCGGAACCATCCAGCAGGTGCGGGCGGTGTATCTGCAAGACTGGCTGACCGACGACGCCTGTCCGTGGTTGTGGCGGATGGACGCCGGGGTGTGCGGCTCGGGCGCCCATGGCGACCTCAACGCCCACCTCATCGACATGACCCGCTTCCTGACCGGATTGGAATTCAGCGAGGTTGTCGCGCTGCAGGAAACCTTCATCAAACAGCGCAGGAAACCTGACGGTTCCGGCCTGGGCACGGTCAACGTCGATGATGCCTTCCTGTTCCTGGCCCGGCTGTCGAACGGCGCCACCGCCAGCTATGAAGCGACCCGGGTCGCCGCTGGCCGCAAGAATTACAACCGGATCGAGATCAACGGCACCCGGGGCAGCCTGGTGTGGAATTTCGAGCGGATGAACGAGCTGGAATACTTCAGCTTCGACGACGAGCCCCGGGTCCAGGGCTTCCGCACCATCATGTGCATGAACGGCGGCGCCCATCCTTATGCCGGCAGCTACTGGCCCGACGGTCACATCATCGGCTATGAGCACACCTTCGTGAACAGCCTCTACGATTTCCTGGTCTGCCTGAAAAACGGTACCGATTACCGGCCGAATTTCAGCGACGGCGTGGCCAACCAGGAGGTCCTCGACGCCGCCCTGCTCTCGGCCCAGCGCAAAGCCTGGGTGACGGTGGAGCAGTCCCAGCACTTCGCCGGCCGCGCCGAGCCGACCCGGGTCGCGGCGAAGAACGCCGGGCTCTGAGCCTTCCCTCTCCGCCCTGGCGCCTCGGCGTCTTTGCGGTTCATCCCAGGAGTTTTCCATATGCACGGCCCCGGCATCTTCCTCGCCCAGTTCGCTGGCGATTCCGCTCCTTTCAACTCCTGGAAGTCCATCACCAAGTGGGCGGGAGACCTGGGCTATGTCGCGGTCCAGGTCCCGTCCTGGGACGGCCGGCTGTTCGACCTCAAAAAAGCCGCCGAATCCAAGGCTTATTGCGACGAGATCACGGGCATCGCCAAGGCCAACGGAGTCGTCATCAGCGAGCTGTCGACCCACCTGCAAGGCCAGTTGGTGGCGGTCCATCCCGCCTATGACGAGCAGTTCGATGCCTTCGCCGCACCGGAAGTGCGCGGCAATCCCAAGGCCCGCACCGCCTGGGCGGTGGAGCAGGTCAAGCTGTGCCTGACCGCCAGCCGCAACCTCGGCTGCACCGCGATGCCGTCGTTCACCGGCGCGCTGCTCTGGCACACCATGTACCCCTGGCCCCAACGCCCGGCCGGACTGGTCCAGGAAGGCTTCGCCGAGCTGGCCAGGCGCTGGAAGCCGATCCTCGACCACGCCGAGTCCTGCGGCGTCGATGTCGCCTGGGAAGTCCATCCCGGCGAAGACGTCCACGACGGCGCCACGCTGGAACTGCTGCTCGACGCCCTGGGCGGTCACCGCCGCGCCAATGTGCTGTTCGATCCCAGCCATTTCGTGTTGCAGCAGCTCGACTACTGCGACTACATCGACCGCTACCACGACCGCATCAAGTGCTTCCATGTGAAAGACGCCGAGTTCCGTCCCAACGGCCGGGTCGGCGTGTACGGCGGGTATCTGCCGTGGAAAGAACGCGCCGGCCGGTTTCGTTCCACCGGCGATGGCCAGGTCGACTGGAGCCGCATCTTCACCCTGCTCACCAAATACGGCTATGCCGGCTGGGCGATCATCGAATGGGAATGCTGCTTCAAGGATCCCGAACAAGGCGCCCGGGAAGGCGCTCCGTTCATCCGCAAGCACCTGATCCAGCCGGCGAAAAAAGCGTTCGACGACTTCGCCGGCGGCAGCGTCGACAAGGGCCAGCTGCACCGGATTCTCGGCATCCGCTGAACCTCGAAAAAGCGGCTGAGCCGCCAAGGCGCCAAGCCGCCAAGCCGCGAAGGAAAACAGGGCACATGCTCAGCTGGCTGGAAGACCCATCGGGTACGGTGGGATCTTCCAGCCTTCTGCGCTTTGGCGTTTTGGCGCTTCCCCAAGGTGATTTTTCAGGCTGAAATCACCTTGCTCCGTCGCCGATTCCCAACTCGGCGACGGGAAGAGCCGATCCGGGGAATCGATCAGCGGGCCAGAGTCGCCGCGAACAGCCGATGCATCGCCGCGAAGGCGTCCTTGGTGGCGGCCTCGTCGTAACGGATCGGCAGACCGACTCCGACAGTGACTCCAGCGCCTGGATTGGTGAAGGCGTGCAGGCAAGTGCCATAGACTTCCATCCGCCAGTCAGCCTTGGCCTTGACCATCTCGTCGAAAAAGGTGGCGACCTCGGCGGGCGGGACGAACTGGTCGGATCCGCCGTGCAGGACCAGGATTTTACTGGTGATCGGCCCGGCAGCCGGGGCTGCGGTCTTCAGGCCCGGATGGAAGGCGGCCACCGCCTTGAGCGGCGCACCGCTGCGCGCCAGTTGCAGGCAGACCGATCCACCAAAGCAGAAGCCGACTCCGGCCAGGCGCTGGGCATCGACGCCGGGCTGCTGGCGCAGGGCGTCAAGTCCGGCGGTGGCCCGGGCAACCATCAGCGCCGGGTCAGCGTAAAATTGTCCGGCCCATTCGCCGGCTTGCTTGGGATCGGTAGTGTACTTGCCGGTACCGTAGAAATCGCAGGCGAGCGCCACGTATCCGGCGGCGGCCAGCTCGGCGGCCCGGCCCTTGGCGTAGTCGCCCAGGCCCCACCACTCGGGCACCACCAGCACTCCGGCGAAGGGTCCCGTGCCGGCCGGCCGGGCGACCCAACCGCGCAGCGCGGTACCGGCGTGGGTGTAGTCGACCTGGGTCAGCGCCGGGCCGGCGGCGTCGCCGGCCCAGACCGCGGTGATCAGGAAGAGGGCGAGGGAAGTCGAGATGAGTTGGCGCATGGCGGGTCATTGCCGCGGCTTCGCGTCTACGCAAGCGTCGCGACGGGCAGGATCACGCAGCCGGAAAAATTGACTGAACCGCCAAGGCGCCAAGATTCCACGGGAAACACCGGATTTTCCTCTGGTCTTCCACAGTCCGGCTCTTCGGCGGTTTGCTTGGCGGGATCAGCCGATGGCAGCGGCGGCGACGTCGATGGCGATCTGGGCCTTGAGTGCCTCCAGCGAGGCGAAGCGCTGTTCGCCGCGCAGGCGGCGGAGGAACTCGACTTCGATCCGGGCGCCGTAGCAGTCACCGGAAAAACCGACGAGATGCGCCTCGACGGTCAGCGGCCGGTCGCCGCTGACCGTCGGCAGGTGGCCGATGTTGACTGCCGCCGGCCACCAGCGGTCCGGGCCAGCATGGGCCGATGCGAGTCTCGCCCGTCCGGCGTAGACCCCAGTGCCTGGCGCGAGATTCTCCCGCGCCGCGCAGTTCGCCGTGGGAAATCCCAGGCTGCGGCCCCGGCCGTCACCGCGGACCACGGTGGCGATCAACCGATGCGGGCGTCCGAGCAGGTCGGCAGCCAGCGTGACTTCGCCGGCACCGACCGCCGCGCGGACCCGGCTCGACGAGACCGGCGCACCAGCCCAGGTCACAGCCGGTACGACCGCGACGGCGATGCCTTGGGCCGCTGCGGCCGTGACCAGCTCGGCGGCATTGCCGGAGCGATCCCGGCCGCCGCGGAAATCATCGCCGACCACCAGCGCCTGCGGAACCAGTCTGTCCCGGATCAACCCGCAGAAACCGGCCAGATCGAGGGGACGGACCTCGGCGAACGGAAGCCTGACCTCGTGGGGCGGCCCTGGCCACTCAGCCAGGATCCGCATCCGGTCGCGGTGGGCGATCAGCGGTTCCCGGGTCGGCCAGCCCAGGGCCTCGGCCATGCCGGTGAACGAGAGCAGCGCGATCGACGAGCCTGGCCACGCGCTGCTCGCCCGCTCCACCAAGGCAAGGTGGCCGCGATGCAGACCGTCGAATTTTCCCAGGCAGAGGACGGCCATCAGCAGTCCTCTGACCCAGGCAACGCCGAGCCTGACAGCGCCGAGCGCCAGCTCGGCAGGAGGTGCCCCGTCAGCGCCGAACCTGGGAGCGCCGAGCGCCAGCTCGGTAGGAGGTGCCCCGGCAGCGCCGAACCTGGGAGCGCCGAGCGCCAGCTCGGCAAGGTGCGCCCCGGCAGCGCCGAGCCTGACAGCGCCGAGCGCCAGCTCGGCTGGGTTTGCGTTTGAAGGAGGCTCTCGGCCGAACCAGCTTTCGGCGTTCCCCGGATGTTCTTTTTCCGCCTCACAAGGTGCCGCCTTCGTCGAGCCAGCGAATCGTGGTGCCAGCCTGATGATCCTTCCATCCGGCCTGGGCGAGCAGCGCTTTAGCTTCGGCCAGATGGCGCTGGTCGATGGCGCTGGCCAGGGCTTCGCCAGCGGCCGGATCCGAGGCCAGCCGACGGGCGAGATCGGCGGCGCGGCGGCGGAGCCGGCCTTCGTTGCGCTGATAGCTCTCCTCGATCAGCGACTTGCTCAGGCCGGTGGCCCGTGCCGCCCGCTCGGCGATCTCCTGCCAGGCGGCGATGCTGGCGATCCACGAGCCCAGGGCCTCGCGATGGCGGCCCTGACCAAGCAGCACGTTGCCATCGAATTCCCAAGCCAATGGCACCATCCGCGGAATGATGTGGGGCTGGTCATAGGCAGTCGCCTCGGCCAGGGCCACGGCCAGCGCATACAGTCGGGCAGCGATGGCGAAGTTGCTCAACCCGGTGCGGGCGCCGAGCGGATCGACCCGGCGATGGGCCGGGATCAGCGCATTGGCGCCGGCGATCACCGGATCGAGCTGGCCGCCCCACGCCGCGGCATCGATCTCGGTGTGGAAATCATCGCCCTTGTGGTTGAACATCCAGGCCAGGTTGCGCAGGATCCGTTCGTTGCCGGGATTGCGCAGGCAGCCCTGGACATTGGCCGCGATTCCGGCCCGGAACCAGGCGAACTTGGCGCCGCGGTCTTCAGCCTCATAGGCCAGGTTGTAGGCCAGATCGTGGGCCAGGAATTCCCACACCTGGGAGAACCGCGGCTGGACCGCGGCGATGGTCTCGGCCAGGGCGACGCTTTCGTAGTGGCGGCCGGATTCCTTGGCGCCCACCGCCCGCATCCACAGCAGATCGCAGGCCAACCCGCGGAACCCGCCGAGCAGCAAAGTGCCCGCGAACTCTCCGGGAGGCAGGCCGGCGCCGGCCTCGGCGGTCGCCGGCACCACCGGCCGCAGCGGCTTCAGCGCGACGAACCACAGCACCTGGGCCGCGACCAGGCAGCCGAGTCCGGCGAACAGGATGAGCACGGGACGTGACATCACAGCTCTTTCTTGACCAACGCCAGCCAGGCAAATGCCAGGGCGATCAGCGCCCAGGCGCCCAGTGGCCCCCACGCCGCCCAGACCTGGTCGAACTCCAACGCCCGGCCGGCGGCCAGGCCGGCGCTGACCGATGCCGGAGAGAAATCCGGTGTCAGCGCCAAGCCGAGTTCGAGCAGCCGGCGGATCGGTGCGCTGTTGTCGCCGCCAGAAAGCGTCTCGCGCAAGGTCCAGGCGGCGTTGCCGGCGATGAGTGTGGTCAGGCCGGCGAGCAACGCGGTCGGCAGGCCCGACAGCGTGGCGGTGAGCAGGCTGACCGCCGCCAGCACCGCCGCCGGGGCCAGGGCGACCAGCACGCCGCCGAGCAGGTGCGGCGTCAACGGACCGGCCGGCGTCGCCACCAGCGCGCCAGCGGAACGTTCCACCGTCACAACCGCCTGGGGATCGAGCCGGGCGAGCTGGACGACGGCCCGGCCATCGCTGGAAAGGCAACTCGCCGGCAGGTGCAGCCGGGCGAAATCGACATCGAGCGCGGTGCGTTTGTCGTCGCGGTTGCGCAGCACGATCGCGCCAGGTGGCGCCGGGCGTTCCTCGACGCCGCGGCCGTACGGGCTGGCAGGATCGAGTTCGAGCACCCGCGGCACGGCGCGCAGATCGGCAGCGGGGAAGGCGCTGACCTGCGCCGCGCATTCGCCGGTGGTGAGCTCCCAGCGCTGATGGCGGACCGCGACCTTGATCAGCAGATCCAGGTCGCTGCCCGTGGGCAAGCCGCGGAAGGTCCAGCGCAGGCCGTCGCCGGCCGCCGGATCGTCGAGTGAGCAAGTGCGCTGGGTCGAGGCGATCTCGCGGACCTCGCCCAGGCCGGTGACCCGCTGCCAGGCGTCGGGCGCCACCGCCCGGCGCATGCCCGGCGAACCCAGGCCGAGCGCGCCCAGGGCCACGGCTCCGGCCACGGCCACGGCCAGCGCTGCCGCCGCCAGCACGGTCAGCGTGCCCAGCCAACGGCCGAGCAGGTACGTCGACTTGCCCAGTGGTTTGCTGAACAGCAGCAGGGATTGGCGTTGGTCCAGATCACGGCGCAGCTGGGTCGCAGGCAGCACCGCCGCCAGCAGCCAGGTCAGAAAGGCCGCGGACCCCCCCACCAGGGACACCGCCAGGCGCGAGCGCGACGGCCCATCGACCGCGTCGAGGCTGGCCATCGCCACAACGACGGCGACCGCTGAACCGAGCACCAGCCAAGGCAGGCCGCCACGCCACGATTCGCGCACCGTCACAGCGATCATCGCCAGCAACGGCCGGATCATGGGATCGCTCCTGGGAGCGCAGGCTTCAGCCTGCCCGTCGCCAGGTTCAGCAGGCTGAAGCTTGCGCCCCCAGGCGTCCCCTGAGCCATGGTCACCGCTGCCGCGCCTTCGCGATCAAGGAACGGAAGCGCGCCTCCAGGCGTTCTCGAGGCGGGCCGACGCTGCGCAGGTGGGCGCCGGCAGCGGCCTTGACCGCGTCGAGCACCGCCGGGTCGGCGGTGTCGAGCTCGACCTGCATGCGGGTGTCGTCACGGAGCAGGTCGGCGACCGATCCCCGCTCGATCAGGGTGCCCTGGTGGAGGATCGCGATGCGGTCGCAGACTTCTTCGACATCGGCCAGCAGGTGGCTGCACAGCAGCACGGTCTTGCCCGCAGCCTTCAGGCGCAGGATCAGCTCCTTGACCTCCACCGCGCCGAGCGGATCGAGTCCGCTGGTCGGTTCGTCGAGGATCACCAGGGCCGGGTCGTTGATCAGCGCCTGGGCCAGCCCGAGGCGGCGGGCCATGCCTTTGCTGTACTCACCGAGCCGGCGGCGGCGGGCGCCGCTCAGTCCGACCAGGGCGATCAACTCATCACTGCGGCTGCGGATGGTGGCGGCCGGCAGGCGGAAGATGCCGCCGAAAAAGCGCAGCGTTTCATCAGCGGTCAGGAACCGGTAGAGATAGGTCTCCTCGGGCAGGTAGCCGATCCGGGCCTTGACCGCGGGATCATCCGGCGACCGGCCGAAGACGAAGGCGTCGCCGGCGCTGGGGCGGAGCAGCCCAAGCAGCAGTTTGATGGTGGTGGTCTTGCCCGAGCCGTTGGGGCCGAGGAGGCCGAAGACCTCGCCGGGTTGCACGTCGAGATCCAGCCGGTCGAGGGCCGCCGGACCTGGGCGCCCCCAGAAGTCCGCGTACCGCTTGGTCAGCCCGACGGTGCGCAGGACGGCGTCGTTCGCACTCATGTCCGGCACGATAGCAAGCCTGGCGCCAGCCCAACCCCGCAACCGGGGGCGGTGCGGGCGAACCACACACGCCGCTGTGGTTGGGCCAAGGCCGCTGCCCCGGGCGGCAGCCGCGTCTACCGTGAACCGCCGATGCCGCACCTCCGGACCGTCCTCGCCGTGGCCCTGGCCGCGGTCGCCTGCACTGGCTGCGCCAGCCGGTCCTATGTCCAAGCCAGCCGGGTACCGTCGTCCAGCGAGATGTCCTTCACTTGGATCGGGGGGGTCGATGCCGGCCTCGATGGCCAGGTCGACGAACTGCCAAGCCAGCCGCCGGCGCTTGGTGAACTGCACCGCGCCCGCAATTGCGGTCCGATCGGTCCGAAATTCCCTCCGATCACCCTGGTCGCCCTGGGCGAGCGGCGCGATGTGGTCGAAAAGGAGCCGCCGCGCCGCCTGGCCAGCGTCGAGGAATCCTGGGTCTGGGAGACCAAGACGCTGCTGCCCAATCCGCTGGTCCGGATCGAGCAGCAGCCTGATCCCCACGTGACCGAACCGATCGGCCAGCTGCCGATGGCGTCGGTGGAAACCTATCCCAGCCCGGTGCCCAAGCACCGCGATGCCCGGCCCATCGCCAGCTTCGAAGACACCGGCCGGGAGTGCGAGATCGTCCGCAGCCGGTAGCGGTTGTCCGCAGCCGGAGCGGTTGTCCGCAGGAATATAGCGGGCCGGAGGAATTCCCTCGACCGTATTTCCGGGTGGGACTTCAGCCTGGCATGACCTGAACCAAGGCCACGCTGGACAGCCACCTCGTTCGGAGCCGTCATGCTGCGCCTCGTCCTGCTCTGCTGCCTGATGCTCGCGGCCTGGACTGCTGAGCCGAACCCGACCGACCCGCCGACCACCGCCAAGCCGGAAAACGCCACGGCGCCCGGCGTGACGGCCGACCAGGCGAAGCCCGCTGAGCCTGCGCCGAAGCCGGCTGATCCTGCGCCGAAACTGGCTGACCCGGTCAAGCCCGCCGAACCGCCGGCAAAGGCCGTTGATGAGGAGCGCTGGTACGTCGGCGACCTCAATGGCCAGCCGGCGATGTCGATGCACACCACCACCACGGCCTTGCCCGATGGCGGGCGCCGGACCCAGGCGGAATTGTCGGTGGTGATCAAGCGCAAGCTCGGCGCCCAGGACCTGCGCTTCGAGGTTCGCGAGATCAACCGCTTCGATGAGGACGCGGCCGGAAAACTCACTGCCTTCCGCATCGACCGCGACGAGAACGGAGCGGCCAGTTCCGCGACCGGGACGATCGAAGGCGAGCGGGTGGTGGGCACGGTCTTCCGCAACGGCCTGGCCCGGGAGGCGATCCTGCCGATCCCACCGGGCACGCTTCTGGCCGGCGACCGCCGGATGCAGGAACTGCTCGCCGGTGCCACCGAGGTCGGCGCCAAGCTCGCCGCGGCGGCGCCGACCCTGGTCGGCGTCAACCTCCAGCTGGTGACCTCCACCGCGACCTGCACCGGCGCCGATCCGGCAGGCCATCCGACTTTCACCGTGCTCACTGACATCATGCCGGTGCCCGCCACCCTGGTCATCGATCGCCGTGGTGAATTGTTGTCGATGGCGATGAATCTCGGCTTCTTCACCATCGCCCTGCGCCCTGCGCCCGGCCCCCCGGCTTTACTCGGCGGCGAGGTCAATCCCCTCGGCCTGGTCGTGGTGAAAGGTCCGGCGCCGCGGGCCGCAGCGGTCAACCGCTATCGCCTGCCCCAAGGCGCCACCGTGCCCAGCGACAGCTTCCAGCGCCAGGATGGCGACGTGGTGACGGTGTGGGTCACCGCGCCCCAGCCGGCGGTGGGCGACTTCGCCGCGCTGCTTGCCGACGAACCGCAGATCGAAACCAAGGACGCCAAGATGCGGGCCTGGGTCGATGGCGTGATCGCCGCCCTGCCTGACCAAGGGAAGAACCGCGCCGCCGCCGCCGAGGCCCTCCGCCTGGCGGTGCGCAGCCACATCACCGGCAAGGATCTCGGGGTCGGCGACGCGACCGCGCTGGAGACCTTCAACAGCCATCGCGGCGATTGCACCGAGCACGCCCACCTGCTGGCCGCAGCTTTGCGCATCGCCGGCATCCCGGCGCGGATCGAGATCGGCCTGGTGTATTCCGCCGATTTCGGCGGCTGGTGCGGCCACGCCTGGAACTCGGCGGTGGTCGATGGGGTGTGGACCCACCTCGACAGCGCCTATCCCGGCCTGGCCCGGAGCCAATACCTGCGCCTAGGCAGTGCCGGCGGCGGCGATGCCGCGGCAGCCAAGGGCACCACCACCGCCCTGATGGGTGCCCTCGCCGGATTGCTCGGAAAAACGGTGGAGACCTTGCCATAACGGGGCTCGCGCCCCAGTCCGATCGATCGCTTCGCAATCGGCATGCTGCGCAAGCTGCATCGGTCTGGATCGATGCCGGCTGTGCCGGCGTTCCTGCCTGCGGCCGGCCGAGCCCGTCCCCGCTTCACGCCGCTTGGGCGGCGCTACGGGGGATCGCTGTTCGCGGGGCGCTGCCCCGCTACGCCCCGCCAAGGGGCTTGCCGCCACTGGACCCGGCCCACTCCAACCTGAGACAGGAAGTAGAATCTGGACAACGGATCCTCACTGCGCTCCTCGACCATGGCGCCGGGTCGCCGATGCGTTCAACTGCGCCCACTGCATGACGAAAGCCACTGTCCGCACTGCGCTTCCCGGACCGGCCCCGGCCGTACTGGTGCTCACCGTCCCCCCGGCTGAACGTGATGAGGAAAAAGAGCGGGAAGCCGAGCTGCGCAGCCTGATGGACACGGCCCATCGTTCGGTCGCCGCAACGCTTTCCCAGCACCTGGCGCGCAACGTCGCCGCCACCCGCATCGGTTCGGGCAAGGTCGAGGAGCTGGCCGCGCTGGTCGCCTCCAGTGGCGCCGGCGAGGTCATCTTCGATTGCCAGCTGACCCCCAGCCAGCAGCGCAATCTGGAAGAGGCGACCAAGGTCAAAGTGCTCGATTACGACGAGCTGATCCTGGAGATCTTTGCGCTCAACGCCCGCACCCACCAGGCCCGCCTGGCGGTTGAGCTGGCTCGGCTCGAATACGCCAAGTCGCGACTGAAACGGCTGTGGAGCCACCTCGACCGCCAGTCGTTCGGCGGCGCCGTGACCGGTGCCTCGGGCGCGGTGGGTGGCGTCGGCGAAAAGCAGATCGAGCTCGACCGCCGCCAGGTCCGCGACCGCATCGTCAGCCTGCGCCGGGAACTGATCGAGGTCGCCGCCCGCAAGGACCGGGCGGTGGAGGCCCGCACCGGCTGCTTCAATGTCTGCCTGGTCGGCTATACCAACGCCGGCAAATCGACGCTGATGAACTCGCTGACCAGCGCCGGCGT
The DNA here is from genome assembly GCA_014193115.1 of Planctomycetota bacterium. Lineage (GTDB taxonomy): Bacteria > Planctomycetota > UBA11346 > UBA11346 > UBA11346 > BJHQ01. The sequence continues at coordinate 674,456 of BJHQ01000001.1, forward strand.
GGTCGCCGAGGATCGGCTGTTCGCCACCCTCGACACGCGCAGCAGCCGGCTGCGTCTCGACGCGGTGGGTCGGGCGATCGACGTGGTGCTGTCGGACACCGTCGGTTTCATCCGCAATCTGCCGCCCCAGCTGATCGCCAGTTTCCACGCCACCTTGGCCGAGGTGCGCGAAGCCGACCTGCTGCTCCACGTCGCCGACTGTTCGCGCGACGTGATGGAGCAGCAGATCGCCACCGTCGAGTCGGTGCTCACCCAGATCGGCTGCGGCGACATCCCGCAGATCATGGTCTTCAACAAGGCCGACGCGATCTGGTCGAAGACCCTGGTCGCTACCGCCAGAAAGCGGCAGAAGCGCTCGGCGGTGGTCAGCGCCCGCACCGGCGCCGGCCTCGACGAGCTGAAAATGCTGATCGCCACTGAAGCGCTCAAGCGCACCACCCGGGCCACGGTGCGCTTCCCGGCGGCGAACGGCGCCCTGGCTGCCCACATCCGCGCCAACGCCGCGGTCAATCGCGAAAGCTACGACGGCTCCACTGCGGTCCTCGACATCACCGCTGATAGCGCGGTGATCGCCGCCCTCGACGGCCGCGCCGTGGTCGTGGCGCGGTAGGATTTCTCCGTCGCAGCAAGGCTAGGCTAGGCCACCCGCGCCAGCCGGGCGATCTCGGGCCGGCATGAGCCGCAGCCGGATCCGGCCCGGGTGCGTTGGACCAGTTGATCGACGTTGCGGCAGCCGGCGGTGATCTCGCGGCGCAGTGAATTCTCGCCGATCTGGTTGCAGCTGCACACCAGCCGGCCATCGGGTGGGGCCGCCGCCGTACCGCGCAGCAAGGTGCTGCGGGCCTCGTCCAGCTCCGTGCCGGTCTCGACCATTCGGGCCAGGCCGGGGAAGGGCGCCAGGTCGCCAATGCACAGGGCGCCGACCACCCGATCTGCGCGGATCACGACCTTCTGATAGACGCCGAGGGCCGGGTCGTGGACGGTCACGGCTTCGGCTGGTGGCGCGTCCGCGGCAAGAGTCCCGGAGGTCGTCGGGCCCGGATCGGTCTCTCCGCAGGATGCCAACGGAAAACCATGTATTTTCAGCAGATTCTGATTGAACGGTCCAGCGTAGGGGTGATGCGGGTTGCCGCGTAGGACCTCGGCCAGGTGGCGGCCCTGCGCTGCCGCTGCGGCGGTGGTCGAGGCAGCGGCGCTGCCCATCCGGCCGCTGCCAGGTGAGCCGGTGTGGCGGCACTCCGCGACCTCGCCGATGGCGAAGATCGCCTGGTCGCTGGTGCGCAGATCGCGATCGACGATCACCCCGGTCGAACAGGTCAGCACCGCGGCCCGGGCGAGTTCGGCATTAGGCGCGGTGCCGGTGGCGAAGACCACGGCGGCGCAGGGCAGCCGCGTGCCGTCCTTCAGGACCACCTCGCGGACCGTGTCGCCTGGTATCGATTCGATTTGGGCGTTGAAACGCAGGTCGATGCCACGCCAGCGCAGGTGGTTGGCGAGCAGGTTGGCGGCGACGAGGTCGAGCTGCTTGCCCATCAGCCGGTCGCTGCGCTGAAGCAAAATCACCTGGGTTCCCAGCGAGATCAGCGCATCGGCCAGTTCGATGCCGAGGAGTCCTCCGCCGACCACCACCACTGACGCTCCCGGGCCGGCTGCAGCGCGGATGGCATCGGCGTCGTCGCGGTGGCGCAGAACATGGACGCCACGTTTCGGCAGATCGCCCAGGAAGCTCCGCGCCGGTCGGCTGCCGGTGGCGAGCACCAAGGCATCGTAGTGCCCTTCGCCGCCGCCCCGACCGTGCCGGTCGCCCCGGCCATGCCGGTCGCCCCGGCCATGCCGGTCGTCAGCCAGATGGATGATGCGCTTCCCGCGATCGATGGCGGTGGCGCGGACTCCGGCCAGGAACTGGACTCCGAGATCCGCCAGCTGGGTCCGATCGGCGCGCACCAGCTCAGACCAGTCCTGCTCACCGGCGACGTAATGGGGCAACGCGACGCGATTGTAGACTTCGCGGGGTTCGTCGCCGACCAGCAGCACGGGATCGCCACGGCCGAGCCGGCGCAACTCGTGGATGAACGCCAGCGCGGCGGCGCCCGCGCCGATCACCACGATCCGCCGGCGCGGCGGCGCATGACGGCGGATTTGCGCGGCGGCGAACTTGAGATCGGGTTCCTTCGATACCGGATCGAACCGCGGACTGGTGCAGACATTGGTCCGGCCGGCCTCGCCATCGAGGCGCTTGCCCCAGTGCATCGGCAGCGCGATCACCCCCGGCTGGACCCGGTCGGTGAGCGACGCCAGCACCCGCACCGCGCCGCGGCGCGAATCCACATCGACCACGTCGTTGTCAGCGATTCCGCGGGCCGAGGCGTCGTCGGGGTGGATCTCCACCGTCGGCACCGGCGCGTGATCGTTCAGCTTGCGCACCCGGCCGGTGCGGGTCCGGGTATGCCACTGATCGCGCAACCGTGTGGTGGTGAGCACCAACGGGAACTCGGCATCCAGCGGTTCGTGGGCTGGCGCAAACACCGGCGCCGGAAACTTCGCCCGGCCATCGGGGAAGGCGAATCGGTAGTCGGTGTACAGCCGGGCGGTGCCGGTGCCGCCGGGCGGCATCGGCCAGCGCGGAGCCCGCAGCTCGCGCAATCGGGCGTGGGACAACCCGCTGACATCGCAGTCGCGGCCGGCGGACAGCGCCGCGTGTTCGGCAAACAGTTCGGCTTCCAGATCATCGCCTTGCGGTGCGAGGCGGCCGAGGCCCAGCGCCTCGGCCATGCGTCTGAAGATGTGGGCGTCGGGCAAGGCTTCGCCGGGCGGCGGCAGCGCCGGTTCGAGCAGTGCGATGCGCCGCTCGCTGTTGGTCATCGTTCCGGTTTTTTCCAGCCAGGTCGCTGCGGGCAGGACCACATCTGCCAGTTCGGTGGTGGCAGTCGCGTAAGCGTCCTGGGCGATCACGAGCTCAGCGCGAGCCAGCGCTGCATCGATCGCGCCGGCGTTGGGCATCGACTCCACCGGATTGGTGGCGCAGATCCACACTGCCCGCACCCGGCCATCGCGGATCGCCTGGAACAGCTCCACCGCGGTCAGCCCGGGCTTGGCAGGAAGGGAGTCCACGCCCCAAGCATTGGCGACCGCGGCGCGATCAGCGGCGCTGGCCAGATTGCGGTGGTTTGACAACAGCGTCGCCATGCCGCCGACCTCGCGCCCGCCCATGGCGTTGGGCTGGCCGGTGAGACTGAACGGACCGGTCCCTGGCCGACCGATCGATCCGGTGGCCAGATGCAACGCGATCAGCGCGGTGTTCCGGGCGACACCGTCGCTGGCCTGGTTGAGACCCATGGTCCAGGCCGAGACGAACCCGCGAGCAGGGGCGATCCACTCCGCCAGCAGGCGCAGATCATCAGCGGAAATCCCGCAGGTTTCCGCCGTGCGGTCCTCGGTCCACGGGTCGCACGCAGCGGCCCAGGCGTCGAAGCCATTGGTGTGATCAGCGATAAACCCGTGATCGAGGGCGCCGGTCGCGATCAGGCGCCGGCCAAGTCCCAGGTACAACGCGACATCGCTGCCCGGCCTCAGCCGCAGGTGCAGATCAGCCAGTTCAGCGGTGTCGGTGGTCCGCGGATCGATCACCACGATGCGCATCGCCGGCCGCGCCGCCTTGGCCGCCTCGACCCGGCGCCACAGCACCGGATGGCACCACGCGGGATTGGCGCCGGTCACCACCAGCGTGTCGGCCAGCTCAAGATCCTCGTAATTTCCTGGCGGTCCATCGGCGCCGAGGGTGCGGGTGTAGCCCGCCACTGCTGACGACATGCACAACCGGCTGTTGGTATCGAGGTTGTTGGTGCCGAGCCCGCCCTTCACCAGCTTGTTGATCAGGTAATATTCCTCGGTCAGCCACTGACCGCTGCCATAGACCGCGATGCTGTCCAGGCCGTACGCCTCGCGGATGCGCAGCAGTTCACGGGCAGCGTGGCCGATGGCGGCGTCCCAGGTGGCTCGCCGTCTGGGCTGGCCGCGCTCGGTGCGCAGCTCGGGATGGAGCAGACGGTTGGTGTGGTCGAGGGCGGCGTGGAGCAGCGTGCGGCCCTTGGAGCACAGCAAGCCGCGATTGCTCGGATGCTCGGGATCGCCGGCCAGAGACAGCCGGCCCGTGCGATCCTTGCTGACGACGATGCCGCAGCCGACCCCGCAGTAGCAGCAGGTGGTGCGGACCTTCATGGGCAGCACCTCGCCACGACGGCGCCGATCCCACGGCCGCTGTTCCTGTCGGCTCGCGCGAGGTCGAGGGTGCGGTCGGACGCTGGGTCAGGGGTCACGGAAAGCTGCGCTTCGGGTTCAGGGTTTGCTGTTCCCTGCGCGCCGATCATGCCGCCGCTTGCCTCTCGGCGATGGTAGGTGCAGCAACAGTTGATGCCCCAGGGAACCCCCGATGTCTCGACTGGGTGAGACCGGTGCGCTCAAAAACTGCGCGACGGGTGTTCCTCCCATCGGGACCATCTCATGGCACAGCGGTGCAGCAAAAGGCTCAGGCGCGGCCGGGTCGGGGATTCGCTTCAGCGTTTGGAGAAATAATTTTGTTATTTGACAGGGTAATTGATGCATGTCAGGCCGTTCTGGCGAAGTCCGCTGGTATGCAACGCCACCTCAGAACGCTGCACTGCGCATCCATTCTTCTGGCGTTCTGCTGATTCATGCGCCTATGCCGGATGCTGATTGCTGCATGCTCAACCAGTGGAATTCCTCGCCGATTTCCTTGGCACAGTCACGACAGAGGGGACGGCCGGAGACCACCGATGATCCGCGCCCTCGTTCCTGTCCTGCTCGCCGTCTGCGCTGCTGCCGCCGACCTGCCGGCCTGGACGGTCAAAAATCCCACCCCCGACTTCAAAAAGGTCAAAGCCAACGGCATCGAAAAACCGACGCTGAAGTTCGGCATGATCAAGCTCACCGACTGCGTGCCCATCGTCGCGGCCCGGGAACTCGGCTATTTTGCCGAAGAAGGCCTCAATGTTTCGATCGAGGTCCAGCCGAGCTGGAAGGCGGTGATGGATCGCCTGGTGTCCGGGGAGCTCGATGGCAGCCACTGCCTGTACAACATGCCGCTGGGTGCAGCGATCGGCGCCGGGGCCCAGGCCGAACTGGTCGTTGCGTACAATATCTGCATCAACGGCATGGGCATCACGGTGTCGAACGGCCTGTGGGCACAGGCCGCCGAGCAGGAACCGCGCTTGAAAGAGCCAGGGTACAGCCTGCCTGTGTCAGCGACGGTGATCCGCAAAGTCGCCGATGCCCGCAAGACCGCAGGCAAGGAACCGCTGCGGTTCTTCATGACGTTTCCCGCCGGCAGCCACAACATGACCTTGCGCTATTGGCTGGGGGCGGGCGGAGTCCATCCGGGCTACTACGACGGGCCAGCAGATTCCCTTGGGAAACGCGATGCCGACGTGGTGCTGACGGTGAATCCTCCGCCGCAGATGGCCTCGGCCATGGCCCAGGGCAATTGCGATGGATTCTGCGTCGGCGAGCCGTGGAACATGCAGGTGACACTGAAAGACGGCACCGGCCGGCCGATCAATCCCAGCCAATACGTGTTCGATGGCGCTCCCGACAAGGTCTTCGCGGTCAGCAAGGTCTTTGCCGAGAAAAATCCCAAAACTTTGCATGGCGTGGTGCGGGCGCTGATCCGCGCAGGAAAATGGCTTGATGCCACCAGCGAGAATCGCCGCACGGCAATCGCCATGCTCGCCTGCAAGGAATACATCGCCGCCAATCCCGAGGTGCTCGCCGAGTCGATGGTGGGAACCTATGTCTATGGCGTGAAAGACGGCGCCCTCGACCGCCGTCCCGAGCCTGATTTCAATGTGTTTTATCGACGTCATGCCAGTTTCCCGTGGCACAGCCATGCGGTCTGGGGCCTGACCCAGATGCGCCGCTGGGGCATGGTCGGTGAAACCAAGCCGGATGCCTGGTACCACGATGTGGCGAAAAAGGTCAACCGCACCGAGATTTATCGCACCGCCTTCGCGTCGCTGCTCGCCGAGGGCAAGGTCAGCGCCGACGAGCTGCCGGCGGAGGACAGCCGCAGCTATCCAGCCGACGCGTTCATCGACAAGATTCCCTTCGATCCGGCGACGCCCAACGACTACCTGGGCAAATTCGCCATCGGATTGAAATAGGAAGGAACCGCCAAGGCGCCAAGGATTGATAGCGGTGTGAATGAGCGTCGTAAGAACGCGCCGCGAGCGCGGCGATGGTCACCTTCCCTTCTACACTCTTGGCGCCTAGGCGCCCTGATGGTTCATCCCAGGACGTTTCCCATGCATCTTCTCGAACGTGCAGCCATCACCTGCGATCGGCTCGGCTTCTCCTGGATCGCACCGCTGCTGCGCCTCGCCCGGGGCGATCGGCCCTCGCATCAGATCCGCCTGTTCCTGCTGGCGGTCGGAACCCCGCTGCTCGCGATCACCGCCGCGCTGCTGATCTGGCTGGCGTTGGCGACCCAGGTGCGGATCGGCAACCTGGCCATTCCGGGGCCAACGGCGGTGTGGGATCGCGGAGTCGAAATGGTGGTGGAATGGCAGGACGAACGCCGCCGCGCGGCCGAACACGAAGCGATGATCGCCAAGGCGGTCGCCGATGGCCTCACCCAGGCTGAAGCCCGGCAGATGCTGAATTTCACTGAGAAGTCCACCTTCGCATCCCAGGTGCTGCTCAGCCTGCGCACGGTGTTCACCGGCGTGTTCATGGCGGTCCTGATCGCGGTGCCGCTGGGCATCCTGTGCGGGCTGTTCAAGTGGGCCCACGCCCTCAGCGATCCGCTGGTCCAGCTGCTGAAACCGGTGTCGCCGCTCGCCTGGTTCCCGGTGGTCTACATCGTCATGAACGCCCTGATCACCACACCATCGCAATCCGGTGACTGGTTTCCCAAGAGCTTCATCATCGCCGCCTGCGTGGTCTGCCTCTGCGCGATGTGGCCGACGTTGATCAGCACCGCCAATGGCGTCGCCAATGTCGAGCGCGACCACCTCAATGTCGCCCGGGTGCTGAACCTCGGTTTCTTCGCCCGCATCCGCTTCGTGATCTTGCCTGCCGCCCTGCCCCACATCTGCACCGGCATCCGCCTGAGCCTGGGCATCGGCTGGATGGTGCTGATCGCCGCCGAGATGATGGCGGTGTCGCCGGGCCTCGGAGGCTTCATCTGGAACTGGTACCAGAGCAGCAACGAGACCGCCTTGAGCTATCTGCTGCTGTCGGTGATCGTCATCGGCATGATCGGCTTCGCCCTCGATCGGGCGATGATCATCGTCCAGCGGATGATCTCCCACGGCGCAGCCGCGCAGATCCGATGAGGCGAATCGCCGTAGTTCCCACAAACCTCTCCGCATAACTGCGTCTTCGTTCTTCAAAGGTCATCCATGCACCAGAACATCAGCAGCACCGAGCATCCTGAATCGGGGAAAGGGGTCCCCATCGCGCCGCGATGGGGAACTGCCGACGACAAAGGCAGTGGGGGGCACGGGGGGCGAAGCCCACCGAAACGATCAACGAAATTTCTCGAACTGATCAACGTCGCCAAGACCTTCACCGCCGATGGCCGGCGGGTTGAGGTGCTGGAAAAAGTCAGTCTGGAGATCCCCCGAAACCAGTTCGTCTCGGTGATCGGCCACAGCGGCTGCGGCAAGTCCACGTTGCTGACCATGATCGCCGGGCTCGAAGCGCCTACCTCCGGATCGGTCTGCTTTCTGGAGCGCGAGGTCACCCGCCCCGGCCCCGAGCGCGCCGTGGTCTTTCAGAACCACAGCCTTTTGCCGTGGCGGACGGTGCTGGCCAATGTGCAGCTCGCGGTCGATACGGTGTTCCCCAAACTCAGCCGGAAGGACCGCCGGGAGCGCGCCGAGCACTGGCTGGTGAAAGTCGGTCTGAAGGAGCACCTGCACAAATATCCTCATGAGATCAGCGGCGGTATGAAGCAGCGCACCGGCATCGCCCGGGCCTTGGCGATGGAACCGCAGGTTTTGCTGCTCGACGAGCCCTTCGGCGCCCTCGACGCGCTGACCCGCTCGACCTTGCAAGACGAGGTCCTGCGCCTGCACCAGGAGCAGCACCTGACCGTGTTCATGGTCACCCACGACATCGATGAAGCGGTGTTGTGCAGCGACCGGGTGGTGATGATGGATAACGGCCCCCGCGCCACCATCGGCCGGATCCTCGACATCACCGAACCCCGGCCGCGCGAGCGGGTGGCGTTCATGGAATCGCAGGCCTTCGCGCACTATCGCACGGAATGCCTGCGATTCCTGTTCTGGCGCAAGCACGGCCGCGAACCCGAGCCGGTGGTCAAGGCGGTTCAGGTCCAGGCTGCAAGCACCGCTTCCCTCGCCATTGCCGGCTGACGGCATCGATCATCACCAGGGCAGGTCGATGGGTTCCGCTGCTGGTTCACGATGGCGTTCGGCGGTTGCGGTATTCCCCTGGCGTGCATCCCATCAGGCGGGCGAAGGTCCGGTTGCAGTTGGTCAGGCTGGAAAAACCGCAGCGCAGGGCGATGCCGGCGATGGGCCGGTCGGTCTCGATCAGTTCGCGGCTCATCAGCGAGATCCGCACCGCCGCAAGATGACCGACGAACGTCCTCCCGGTGCGTTGCCGGAACCAGCGGGAGAATCCGGTGGAGCTCAACCCGGCGCAGCGGGCGGCCTCGGCCACCGACAAGCGGCGGCGGGCTTGGCCATGACAGAGCGCAAGGACTTTGGCGAGGCGTTCATCGCGGTGATCAATGGCCTCGGAGGCGGCCAGGGCCAGAGGGCGGGTGGCTGTTTCGCTCTGAAGTGCCGCGAGCAGCCTCAGAAATCTCCCTAGCCGAGCGAGGGTCGAGGATTCTGCCGCGATTCCCCGAACGGCTTCGGCGAGCGCCGGATCGCACACCGCCAAGCCGCGCCCGGCGCGGGTGAACAGCGTTGCCAGCCCGGCGGTTTCGGGCACCGGCAACACGAGATCGCCAGGGCGGAACTGGATCACCACCGCCGCTACCGAGCCGCCGCCGGGATCGCTCTGCCAGGTGTGAGGAAGTTGGCTGCCGAGCAGGACGAGGTCACCGGGGCCGTACGTTTCGATGCTATCGCCGACGTAGCGCAGGCCCCGACCGCGTTCAATCAGCGTCAGTTCGATCTCGGGGTGCTGATGCCAGGCGAAGGGGAAATACGGCCGCTGGTTGGCGACCACCCGCAAGACGCTCGCCCCATCGGGGACGATCAGTTCGTGGCTGGCGCGCATCGCGTCAGCGTGCGTGGCGCGGTAGCGACCCGCAACCACCGGCTGGATCAGCCAGCACCGTTTCAGCAGGTGGCGTGGGCATCTCGCCAGAGGCGGCGTGGGCATCGCGCCAGAGGTGGCAGTGCCTCCCGATCAAGGCATCGCTGGCGATCCGCCAGGGCCACGCGGTTCAACTGGCCGCCTGCCACAGCACCGGATTGAGCGGCGAGTCGATGATCCCGCCGACGGTCGCTCCCGGGCACCAATTGCCCCAGTCCCAGCGCTGGGCCTTGTTTTCCGGCTCCTTCAGGCGCATGTCGATGTCCATGTAGATGATCGTCATCACCCGGCGGAAGCGGTCGGTGCGGTTCGGACCGGCGCGGTGGAAGGTCCAACCGGCGTGGAAGCTGACCTCGCCCAGAGCATAGGCGGTCTCGGATTTGGGAACGTCATGCAGAGTCTGGCCGATCCTGATTTCGCTCTCGTCCGAGATGGCCAGTTCCCGTCCTTCGCGGATCCGCTGGCTGCCGATGGCGAACGCCAGCGGTCCCATCTCCAGCGGCACCGCTTGCAGCGGAATCCATGCGGTCACGCACTTGGGCGTCGCCAACGGCCAATACTGCTGGTCGACATGCCATGGCGTGAAACCTCCGCCCGGTTCTTTGTCGAGAGCCTGGTCGTGGTACAGGCGCACGCCGCGGCAGCCCAACAGTTCGGCGGCGAGGCGGGCCAAACGCTTGGCGAAAACGAACCGGTGGATGGTCTCGTCCACTGGCCAGAGATTGGACACTTGCAGGAACGCCTTGCCATACGTGCTCCGCTGTTCCAGGGGCGGAAGATCCTTCGCCCGGGCCGTCACCTGGGCAGTGATCGCCGGCGCATAGGCCGCGATGGCGGCGGGCGACAAGACCTCGGGCAATTTGACGAAGCCGTCGCGCTCAAAAGCCGCGATGGTTTCGCTGCGCAGGGCGAAGGGACTGTCGATGTCAGGGTCTGGATGGGCTTGCATGGTTCGCCATGGTACTCCCATGTCCCTCAAGAGATGCGCGCTCTTTGACCGACTCCGGCACTTTTCTGACATGCGCCGGGGATCAGGGGCAGGACGACCAAGCCACGGTGAATCCTGGAGGACCATCCATCCTCACCGGATCGGGACAGGTGTCCTTGAGCCGGCGACGCAGGCAGCCATGGTCGAGCCATGGATGTCGATGCGCTGCTCGGTTCCGGCCTTGCTCGGCTTGATGCCGTTCCGCGAACGGGACGGCTGTCCCGCGAAACCATCGCCGGGTTCGGCCTGCCGCCGTTGGCCATGGCGCTGGTCCTGCTCTGGCATGACCACCTCGACGCCGCCCATGCCCTGGTCCAGGCCGCCGAGGGCGACCCCGATGCCGACCTGATCCATGCTTGGCTCCATCGCCGCGAAGGCGATGCCGCCAACAGCCGGTATTGGCTGCGCGAGGCCGGGCAGCACCCATTGGCCGGAAGCGATCCAGGCGGATTCGTGGCTGAGGTGGCCCGGTCAGTGGCTGCCGGCCGGGGTGACGAGCCGGCTCTGGCCGAGCGCCAACGCGACGAGTTCCGCGGGCTGCTGGCCAACCTGCTCAGGGCCGGCGAGGCCGCGCCCTTTCCTTCGCCGCCATCCCGCTAGCGTGCGCCTGCCAGCCCGTTGGACGCGACCGTCGTCCTGGGCCGCTCCCGATGCCCCTGAACGCCTCTCCCGGCCCTTCCGCCACTTCCTCCGATGCCTCCGTTCCGCGTCCTGACGACGCGGAACCCCCTGGGCGAAGGCCCCGCCGAGCCCCGATGCAACCTCCGAATTTCAAAATCCGACCCCTGCCCGCCGACCTCCGGGCCGCTGGTATCGCCCTCAATCTTTCCGGCGATTACCGCTATCTGACCGATGGCTATTACCGTTCGATGGAGGCTGAGCACGAGGGCCAGTTCGCCCTGCCCAGCCCTCAAGAAGCGATCGACGCCTACGTCGTGCCCTTGGCCCTGGTCAAGGCCGAGGCCGCCGGCATCGCGGTGCCGCCGTGGGAGATCGCCAACGACACCGTGGTCAGCTTCCCGCCACCGCTGATCTGCTATCCGGTCAATCCATTCCAGAGCGCCGGCCAGGTCATCACCGACCAGGCCGCCCTGACCGAGGCGATCAAATCCCTGACCATGAGCGGCAAGTACGCCCTGGTCTGCCAGCAGATGCCGCCCGACAGCCGGGTCGACACCCTGCGCCTGGTGATCGGCAAATGCCTCAAGCCTGAATACAACAATCTTGCGGAAAAACTCTGGGAAGTCTTCCATGTGCCGATCGCCCGGGTGAAGGTCATCGTCACCGAGACCCAATACCTGTTCAGCGCCATCGAACCGCTGGAGAAAGAGGAATTGACCCAGAATGAGAAGGGAATTTTGAAAGAGGCCGGGCTGTGGCGGGCGTGAATGCAATGGCCATGGCCGGGTTGAGCGGTTCACATGCCACGGCATGACTGGAAGCTGGACCCGACGTCCGGGGATGTCTTCCCCAAAGATCATCGGCGGCGGTACTGGTCATCTGAGGGTCTGAGGACCCTCTCAATCAACGTGGAAATCCAAGTGCCTTGGCAAGGCGTGCGGCTTTCACCGTCTCGTCCCGTGGTTCGAAGGATCGATCGGATCATGCGACTTGGCTTGCGACTGGTCGGTCCGTGGCTGGACAACCTTGGTCTTTCCGCAGATAGCGCATCCATGACCAAATCATTCGTGTATTGAGATGCCCTCGCCCATGGCTCGTACTGCGAAAACCCACGTGGAGACGCTCTCAGCGCCGCGCCTCGTACGCAGCAAGACCGCTGTCGACGCAGCCATGGCCGCTGCGATGGCTGGCTTGCGATCCCATGCCCGTCAGGTCGGCCGGCCGCGACGCAAGCAGTCCCTGGCCTGGACGCTTGGTCCTGCGGAAAAACCATCCGCGGCGTTGTACGCGGAAGTGCTTTGGGATTGGATGTATGTGAAGTATCTCTGGGTTGCTCCACGCCAGCGCCGCTCCGGATTCGGCGCCGGGCTGATGAATGCAGCTGAACAACACGCCAGAACACTGAAACTGACCGGCATCTGGGTTGATACGTTTTCGTTCCAGGCCCCGGAGTTCTACCGCCGCCTGGGATTCCTGCCATTCGGCCAGATCGAAGAGTATCCCCGCGGAGAACGACGGATTTTCTTCTCCAAGCGCCTTTCCTGATTGCTCCTGTTCCACTCCTGGTTTCCCGCTCATGGCCCGCCTCGCTATCTTCACTGAACGCTACACGATTCGGCGCAGCGTCGAACTCACCGCCCTGACCAACTTCCGCATGGCTGCGGCCAAGCTCGGTCACGACTGCGACTTCATCTTCCGCCCGGAGATCATGAACATTCCGCGTTACGACGGTCTGTTCATCCGCGCCTTCACCGATCCGCTCAACACCAGCTATGTCGCCGGTCGGGTCGCCGAGGCGTATGGCCTGCGGGTGATCGACGAACCGGATTCGATCGTGGTGTGCTGCGACAAGGTCAACATGTACCAGCATCTGATGCGGGCCGGGGTGCCGATGCCCGACACCTGCTTCCTGACCGAGGACGAAGTCACTCCGGAGCAGGCCCGCGAGCTGTTCGAATCCTTCGGCACCCCGCTGGTGCTGAAGGCGCCCAATTCGGCGTTCAGCGCCTACGTTGAAAAGGCCCACGACGAACAGCAGTTCGTCAAGATCGGCAAGCGGTTCCTGCGTCGCGCCGATCGCCTGGTGGTCCAGCAGTACCTGCCGTCGTCGTTCGATTGGCGGGTGACGATGCTCGACGGCAAGGTGCTGTTCGTGGTCAAGTACATCATGGCCGAAGGCGCCTGGCGGATCCACGACCGCGACGAGGACGGCAAGCCCAACGTCTGCACCGTGCAGGCCGTGGAAAAAGCCCAGGTTCCGCCGACCCTGATCGCCGTCGCCCGGGCCGCGGCAAATGCCATCGGACGCAGCCTGTACGGCATCGATATCAAGGAGATCGACGATGATTTCCTGGTGATCGAGGTCAACGACAACCCCAACATCGACGCTGGTCTCGAAGACCGCACCAATCCCGAGGTCTACCGCAACGTCGTCCGCCACTTGGCCGGCGAGCCGTGGGAGGGCTGGGTCTGACCGCGCAGGTTGCCCAGGCCACCACCCGCAGCTTCCTTCCGGTCAGCCGTGCGCCCCGTGAGCGATTCCATCATCCGCCGCGCCAGCCCAGCCGACCTGGCTGAGATTTCCGCCCTGGAAATCCGTTGTTTTCCAGCGGCTGATCGGTTTCCCCGGCGAAGTTGGCGTTACCTGCTGGGGTCTGCCGCCTCGACCATCCTGGTGGTCACGACGCCATCTGATCTGCGCACCGCCGTGGACGAAAATGCTGCCGCTCCAGGGCTGGTCGGAGTGATCTGCCTGATCTGCCGCCAGCGCGACCGGGTCGCGCGCATCTATTCCGTCGCGGTCGATCCGTCCTGCCAAGGACGAGGCCTCGGCCGGAAGCTGATCGCGGCAGCGGTCGCGGCCCTGCCCGAGCGGATCGCCACGCTGTCGCTGGAAGTCCGCACCACCAACACTGTCGCCCTGGGTCTGTACCAGCGGCTTGGTTTTGTCGAGGTCAAAGCCCTGCCTGGCTACTACTTCGATGGCAGCGACGGCCTGCGCCTGCGCGCGGCGCGAGCAGAGATCGCACGAAAAACCCAGGGCTGATACCCTGGGTTTTTCGCGCAAGGTAACCCTGCGCGAAGACTTAGACCGCCAGGCGGGCGAAGCCGGTGAGGGTGAAGCCGTGGCGCTTGGCGTACTTCTCGACGGTCTCGCCCTTTTCGGCGTCGAGCACCATCTCCTGCTCCAGCAGCACGTTTTCCCGGAAGAACCGGCCGAGCTTGCCCTGGACGATCTTGGGGCGCATCGCTTCCGGCTTGCCCTGGACCTCGGGGGTGGCGAGGAGGATTTCCTCTTCCTTGGCCACCAGCGCTGGATCGACGCCAGCGCGATCAAGGGACACCGGCGACGGGCTGGCCGAGGCGACGTGGAGCGCCACGACGCGCAGCTTTTCAGCATTGCCGGCGCCGGCCACCAGAGCGGCGACCTTGCCCCCGTGGTTGTAGCCCTTCACCAGCTCGCCGCGCAGCGCCACCACTTTGGCGAGGACGATGTTCTCACCGATCTGCTGGATCTTGCCGGTGATCGCCTCAGGGACGGTGCGTCCGTCGAGGCTCTGGGCGCTGAGGGACTCGACCGTGCCGGAACCGGTGGCCAGGGCCAGCTCAGCGAGACGCTTGGCGAATTCCTTGAAGACATCGTTGCCTGAGACGAAGTCGGTCTGGCAGCCGAGCAGGACCAGGACGCCGCCCTGATCGGACAGGGCCATGCCGACGCCGCCGTTCGGGGTTTCGCGGCCGCCGAATTTCGCCTGGGCGGCGACGCCCTGCTTGCGCAGCCATTCGATGGCACCGGCCTTGTCGCCATTGCTGGCGGCCAGGGCCTGCTTGCACTTCATCATCGGCAGATTGGTCTCGTCGCGCAGCTCCATCACGAGCTTGGCGGTGATCTCGGGCATGGCTTGGTTCTCGGATGCGAGTGTGGGAGGGGGGACGGGACGGGCTGGCGATCCCGGTTCAGCTTGCCTTGGCGGCAGGGGCCGGTTCAGCCTGGGCGGCGGCCGGAGCAGCCGTCTGCACCTGGTAATGCTCGGACTTGCCCTTGGCGTAGCCGGCGGTCAGGACCTTGAGCACCACCTGGATCGAACGGATGCCGTCGTCGTTTCCAGGGATGGGCAGGTTGACCAGATCGGGGTCGGTGTCGGTGTCGACCAGTCCGATCAGCGGGATCTTCATCCGCTTGGCTTCGTTCACCGCGGCGATCTCGTACTTGGGATCGATGACCACCATCGCGTCAGGCAGCTTGGCCATGTTGCGCACGCCTTCGAGGTTGCGCAGGATGCGCTTGCGCTCGCGGCTGTGGCGCGACTGGACCTTTTTCGATTCGCGGACGTATTCGGGCTTGGCGATTTCGGATTCGATGGCGTCCAGGCGGCGGATCGAGGCGCGCACGGTGTCGAAATTGGTCAGGGTACCGCCGATCCAGCGCTCCGAGACCGACGGCATGCCGATCGACCGGGCGTTCTCGCGGACGATCTCTTTGGCCTGGCGCTTGGTGCCGACGAACAGCACCGTCTTGTTTTCCTTTGCCAGTTTCGCGAGGTAATAATGCGCCTGGATCAGGCCGCGGATGGTCTGGCGGACATCGACGATGTGGATGTTGCCGCGCTTGCCGTACAGGTACGGCTTGACCCGCGGGTGCCACAGGCTGGCGGCGGTGCCGAAATGGATCCCGCTGTCGAGCAGGTCCTTGACGGAAACGATGGGTTGGGGCATGAGCGACCTCATCATCGCCTCCCTCTGCACGGGAAGCGAGATCGGGAAGCGCCGGGTGGGTGCCGCCTCCGGGTCCGGGCGCCTCCCGGCCCAAGTGGGCGCAGGCGGTCATCGGAGGCGGTCCACGACCGGTACACCCGGTCGTGGAGGGGGAGGGCTTTTAGCGATCAGGCGGCCCAGGGCAAGCGACGGCTGGCGGCGTGCACCTGGGCATCTTAACCATCACATCAAATGGTGTCGCCGGCCTTGGCTTCGGCGACACCGGCGAAAACGCCGTCGAACAGCGGTCCGGTCAGGTAGCGCTCGCCCGAGTCAGGCAGCACGACGACGAACAGCTTGCCTGCGAACTCCGGCAATCCGGCCAGCTGGTTGACGGCGACCACCGCCGCGCCGCAGCTGACACCGGACAGGATGCCTTCTTCGGCAGCCAACCGGCGGGCCATGGCCAGGGACTCCGGTCCGGTGACCTGGACCACCCGATCGACCAGGGAAAGGTCCAGGTTCTTCGGAACGAACCCAGCGCCGATGCCCTGGATCGGATGGGGCGCCGGCTTGATCTCCTGGCCATTTTTGAACTGGGTGATCACCGGGCTTTCCACCGGTTCGACTGCGACGCTGGTGATCGCCCGGCCCTTGATCTTCTTGAAGAAACGCGACACGCCGGTGATGGTGCCGCCGGTGCCGACGCCGGAGACCAGCACGTCCAACCCGCCGTTGGTGTCGTCCCAGATTTCGGGACCGGTGGTGGCCTCGTGGATCGCCGGATTCGCCGGATTCTCGAACTGCTGGGGCAGCCAGTAGCGGCCCGGCGCGGATTGGTGGATTTCGGCGGCTTTGGCGATGGCGCCGTTCATGCCTTTGGCTCGCTCGGTGAGGACGATGGTGGCGCCCATGGTTTTCAGCACCTTGCGCCGCTCGATCGACATGCTCTCAGGCATGACCAGGGTGACTTTATAGCCGCGGCTGGCAGCGACGAAGGCCAGAGCGATGCCGGTGTTGCCGGAGGTCGGTTCGATGATCTCGACTCCGGGCTTCAGCACACCGCGCTTCTCGGCATCCCAGATCATCGCCGCGCCGATCCGGCACTTCACCGAATAGGCCGGATTCCGGCCTTCGATCTTGGCATAGACGGTGGCGCCAGCGGGGACCACCCGGTTGAGTTTGACCAGCGGGGTGCGGCCGATGGAGAGGGAATTGTCAGCGAAGAGCGGCATAGGATTCCTTGCGAAGCGGGTGCGGGCGGTCCGGTCACGGACACCGCCGCCGGCGCAAGGTGCTGCCATCTCGTGCCGGCGCCAGCGTGGACGGACGGCTGCCTGGCCATGGGGGCTGCGACAAAACCCTGGGTTGACCTAGCGATGATCCGATCTGCATCTGTCCTTCATTAAACGGCCCATTGAAGGCACCAACCCCTTCGAGGCCTCCATGACCCGTTCCCTCCGTCTCGTCCCCACACTGGCGGCTCTCGCCGCTTTGACCGCCGCCGATCCCACCGCCGCCACGTTCAATGGCGGATCCGTGGTCGAAGACACCAGCAAGGTGATCTCGGTGTCGGCCCTGGCCGGCTCCATCGCCGATGCCGATGGCGACCCCGTCGCCGTGACCGCGGTCAATGCCGTCAGCGCCAAGGGCGGCTCGGTCAAGCTGGTCAACGGACAGATCATCTATACTCCGCCGGCCAACTTCGTCGGCAACGACACGATCACCTATACGGTCCGCGAAGGCGTGCGCCTCGCCACCTTCCCGACCCCGGCCACCTTGGCCACGGTCAGCGGCGTGACCCTCCAGAACAGCGGCTTCGGCAGCGCCTTGGCCCTGGTCCCCGGCACCACCGACACCTTCTGGGCCTTGACCGATCGCGGCCCGAACATCGACGGCAGCACGTCGATCGACAAGATCTTCCCGGTTCCCGCCTTCCAGCCCAACCTGGTCAAAATCCAGATCGTCGGCAGCACGGTGAACATCCTCAGCACCGTCGGGCTGAAGTCCGACACCGGCGCCGCCCTGACCGGCCTGCCCACCAGCACCAGCCCCAATCCTTCGGGCGGAGTGGTCGACACCGCCAAGGCCATCGACGGTACCACCGACCTCGGTATCGACGCCAATGGCATCGACAGCGAAGGCTTGGTCGTCCAGGCCGACGGCAAGTTCTGGGTTTCGGATGAGTACGGTCCGTTCCTGGTCCGCTTCGCCGCCGACGGCACCACCGAAGAACGCATCTCGCCCTTCGCCGCCAACACCGCCGGTCATCGCATGCCGGCAGTGTTCGGCGCCCGCCGCCCCAACCGCGGCATGGAAGGTCTGTGCATGACCCCCGGCGGCAAGCTGGTGGGCGTGATGCAGTCGCCGCTGTTCAACGGTCTGTCCGCCACCACCAATGCCGTGAACAACCGGGTCCTGGCCGTCCGCGTTCTGTGGTACGACCCCGCCACCGGCAACAGCAAGCAGTTCATCCATGTCCTTGATCGGGCGACCGCGGGTGGCGCCGATGTCGCGATCAGCGCGGTAGCGGCGATCGACGAAAACAACTTCTATGTCCTGGAACGCGACGGCGAATTCCCTGGCAATGTCGCCGCCCTTGAGAAAAAAGTGTGGAAGATCTCCCTGACCGGCGCCACCGATGTCTCCACCAAGGCGACCTCTGGGCTGGTCGACGGAACGGCCTTCAGCTACTCCGAAGACCCGATCAAGGGTCTGCTGATCACCGCCACCGGCGGCGCCGCCAAGACCATCGAACGGGTCGCCGAAGACGCGCCCAAGGCGGGCAGCAAGGCCACCCGGGCCGAAGTGGTCGCCGCCCTGACCGCGGTCGGCATCGTCACCACCAACCGGGACGCGACCCCGAAGCTCGACTATGCGACTTACGGCGGCGTCTACACCCACGACAAGATCGAAGGCATCACCCTGGCCGGCACCACGCTGGTGACCGCTAATGATGACGACTTCGGCATCGTCAACGGCTCGGGCATCAACCTCGCCTCCAAGACCATCGCCAACAGCAATCCGGCCACCACCGACTTCAATCAGCTGCTGCTGGTCGACCTGGCCAAGACTGGCGTCGCCACCGGCCAGATCACCCTGACCGTGACCAGCGCTGGCGACAACGATGCGCCTTCGATCAGCGCCATCGCCGACCGGACCATTGCGCCGAATGCGGGACTTCCGCCCATTCCTTTCACCATCAGCGATCCCGAGACCGCCGCCGACAAGCTGACGGTGACCGCCACCAGCAGCAATGCGTCGGTGATCCCGGCGTCGGGGGTCGTGCTGTCGGGCACTGGCAGCACCCGCTGGATCAACCTGCTGCCGAATGCCTGGGTGACCGGCACCTCGGCGATCACTGTGACCGTGTCCGATGGAACCAATTCCACCAGCACCGGATTCAAGGTGCGGGTCACCCAGTCGGCCTACCTGATTCCCAAGGCTTCTGGCGTCGAGCTGCGTCCGCTGCTGAGCGGCGGCGATTGGGTCAACTACAAGCCCGATGGCGTGACGCCGTACCGGTTCGCCGGTCTCCCCGACGGTCTCGGTGCTTTCGACAATGGCGACGGGACCTTGACCATCCTGGTCAACCACGAATTCAACGCATCGGCCGGCATCGCTCGCGCCCACGGCAACACGGGTGCGTGGGTTTCCCGCTGGATCGTCGACAAATCCTCATGGTCACCGATCGACGGAGCCGATCTGAACCCGAACAACACCAGCATCTATCTTTGGGATACCGCCACTTCGGCATTCCTGGCTGGAGGCACAACCACCTACGACCGGTTCTGCTCCGCCGATCTGCCTGCGGTCAGCGCTTTCTATAATGCCGCGACCAAGCTCGGTACCCAGGAACGGATCTTCCTGAATGGCGAAGAATCCTCTTCGGCGCGGGCTTGGGGCCATGTGGCCACCGGCGCCGACAAGGGCAAGAGCTGGGAGCTGCCCCACCTCGGCAAGGCCTCCTGGGAAAACTCCCTGGCCTGCCCCTTCGCCCAGGACAAGACCATTGTTGTGCTCGGCGATGACTCGGCTGCCTTGGGCGCCGCAGGCAACCCGAGCGAGGTCTTCGTGTATGTCGGACTCAAGCGGAACACTGGGAAAGACGTCGAAAAGGCCGGCTTGGTCGGCGGCAAGCAGTTCGGCGTCCAGGTCAAAAATGCTGCCGGCGCTGCCATCGCCAGCGAAGATCGCGACACCGCTTTCGGTGTGGCCAAGGGAGTCAGTCACCCCTTCTCACTGATCCAGATGGGCACCACCGGCGACGTGTCGGCGACCACCGCGGCGGCCCAGCAGACCGATGCCACCGCTAAAGGCATCACGGTGTTCAGCCGGGTTGAAGACGGCACTTGGGATCCCAGCAATCCGAAGGATTTCTACTTCCTGACCACCGACCGGTTCGACAGCAGCAAGTTCGGCGGCACCGGCGCAGCCACGCCCCAGGTCGGCCGCAGCCGCTTGTGGCGCCTGCGCTTCGCCGATCTCGCCAGCCCAGAGACCGGCGGCACGATCACCCTGATCATCGATGGCTCGGAAGATCCGGGCCCGCAGATGATGGACAACCTGACCATCGATCGTCTCGGTCGCATCCTGATCCAAGAGGATCCGGGCGGCAATGCCTTCTCGGCAAAGATCTGGCTGTACCACACCAAGACCAGCGCATTGGTTGAAGTCGCCCGACACGATCCGGCCCGTTTCGGCGATCGGATCAACGGTGTGAGCTCGCTGCCGGTAGCGCCTTTCACCAACGATGAGGAATCCAGCGGCATCATCGATGCTGGGGACCTCCTTGGCCAGGGTTGGTTCCTGCTCGATGTTCAGGCTCACGCCCCGGTGACCGGTGACCCGGAAATGAATGAATATGCGCAGTTGCTGGCCATGTATGTTCCGACCAATGTCGGCTCCAGCACCACCGGCGGCAACCAGTCCACCGACACGGCCTATCTGGTGCCCTCCGATGCCGCCAATGCTTTGAACCTCACCATCCGTCCGCTGCTGACAGTCGGTGATTCGGTGAACCTGAAGCCGGATGGCCGGACTCCCTACCGCCTGGTCGGTCTCCCCGATGGCCTGGGACTGGCCGGCAATGGCGATGGCACCTTCGCCCTGACGGTCAACCATGAGATCGGCACCAACAGTGCCGGGACTCCGCTCGGCAGCGTCCGGGCTCATGGCTCGGCCGGGGCGTTCGTGTCGCGCTGGACCGTCGACGGGACCGGCCGGGTGCTGAGTGGTGAGGATCTGGTCAACAGTGTTCGGCTGTGGTCGGGCAACGCCTGGACTCCAGGTACCACGGTGTTCAACCGCTTCTGCTCGGCGGATTTGGCAGCGCCCACCGCCTTCTGGGACGGCACCAATGGGACCACTGCACGGTTGTTCCTGAATGGAGAAGAATTCGCCTCCAAGAATGCCACCACTGGCGTCATCACCGGCGGACGGGCCTTCGCCCATGTGGTCTCGGGACCCGATCGCGGCACCGCTTGGCAGCTGCCCCGCTTCGGCTATCAGGCTTGGGAAAATGCGGTCGCCAACCCGTTCAAGCAGACCAAGACCATCGTCGCCCTGACCGACGACTCGGCGGCCCTGGGCAACACCTCCGAACCGCCGTGTGAGCTGTTCATCTATGTCGGCACCAAGCAGAGCACCGGCAATGACGTGGAAAAGGCCGGCCTGAACAACGGCAAGCTGTACGCCGTGCAGGTCAAGACCGCGGCTGGCGCCGCGATCGCCAGCGAGGACCGCAACACCGCCTTCGGTGTCGCCAAGGGTGTCGCTCTGCCGGCCGGACTGGTGAAGTTGGGGACCGATGGCGATGTGTCGGCTCTCGATCCGACGGCCCAGGAAAACGACGCTCTGGCCAAGGGCGCCACGGCGTTCAGCCGGCTCGAAGATGCGGCCTGGGATCCCAGCAATCCGCGGGATCTGTACTTCCTCACCACCGATCAGTTCGACTCGGCCAAGAACGGTGGTACCGGAGCGGCCACCCCGACGGTGGGCCGCAGCCGCTTGTGGCGCCTGCGCTTCACCGACCTCGCCAATCCGGAAAATGGCGGCGAGCTGACCATGCTGGTCGACGGCTCTGAAGACCCAGGCCCGCAGATGATGGACAACCTGTGCGTCGACAAGCGCGGTCGGGTTCTGATCCAAGAGGATCCGGGCAACAATGCCTTCAGCGCCAAGATCTGGATGTATTCCATCGCCAACAACAAGCTGGTCGATTTGATCAAGCATGATCCCAAGCGTTTCGGCGAACGGGTCGGTACGCCACCCGTGAACACCAGCCCGGTGGCGCCGTTCACCATCGACGAGGAATCCTCGGGCATCATCGATGCCAGCGAGCTGCTGGGTGCCAACTGGTTCCTCGCCGCCGTCCAGGCCCATCGGACTCCTGACGTCGACGGTGAACTGGTCGAGCGCGGCCAGCTGGTGGCGATCAAGGTGCCGGACGCTGGCGCCACCGCCGGCACCCCGGTCTCCAGCAATGATGAGGGATCCAAGGATGATGACTGCGGCCTGGGTGGCGGCCTCGGTCTGCTCGCCGCAGGTGGCGCGCTGCTGCTGTCCGTCTTCGGCCTGCGCAATCGCCGCAAGAGCAAGTGATCAGGCTGAAGTGATCAGGCTGAAGTGATCAAGACGCCGGCTGGGCGCAGTCCCGGCCGGTGCCCTGGTGGCTGAACAGCGATGTGACCCGCAAGGGACCTGCACCCCCGGACCTGCTCCGGGGGTGCAGCGTTTCGTGGCCCGCCCGGCGCCGGCGGTTGCACCTGGCGTCTGACCGAGCTAATCGCGGCCATGGCCACCATCCCCGCGTTCTCGCTGCCCGGCTCCGACGGAACCACGTATTCCGATACGAGTCTGCGCGGCGCGCCCTTCGTCCTCTATTGCTATCCCAAGGATATGACCTCGGGCTGCACCGTCGAAGCCTGCGATTTCCGCGACGCCCAGCCGGCCTTCGCCAAACTCGGCGTCAAAACCTTCGGTCTGTCGCCGGACCCGGTCGCCCGGCACCTGAAGTTCATCGCCAAGGAATCGCTGAATTTCGTGCTGCTTGCCGACGAACAGCACGTCCTGGCCGCGGCCTTGGGGGTGTGGGCTGAAAAGAGCATGTACGGGCGGAAATATTTCGGCATCGAACGCTCGACTTTTCTGGTCGATCGCGCTGGCGTGATCCGCAAGGAATGGCGCAAGGTCAAGGTCGCCGGCCATGTCGCGGCGGTGCAGGCGGCCCTGGCCGAGCTCGGGTGACGGCTGCCCGCTCCCTTCTTCATCCTGACCGCCTAGGCTTGACTCATGCTTCCGTCCCGCCGGCCGCGCCCCAGGTGGCCGCTGCCGCTGGCGGCGGTGGCGGTCGGGGCGGTTGCCTGGTGGGCGCTGGCCGACCGGCCGCCGGCCAGCCTGGCGGCGGTGGCCCGGGGCTACAGCACGCTGGCCTTGCGCGCTGCCGACTCGGACGGTTCCAGCCAGACCGGACCGCTCTCAAGCTGCGCTGATTGGCGCATCTTTCTGACCTGGGACGAAGGCGCCCGGGGCGCTGGGGCTGAATGGACGCTCCACGAAGGCCGCCAGCCTGGCGAAGGCTATTCGCTGCGCTGGGTACCGTCGCGGCTGGCGTTGCACCTGGTCCGCGGCGGCGAGCGGCCGGTTCTGCTGGCGGCGCTCAGCCTGGCCTCGCCGCCACGGGAAATCCAATGGCGGCGGCGTGGCGCCCGGCTGGTGGTCGAGGCCGATGCGGTGCCTCTGTTGACGGTGATCGACGCCGAGCCGCCGCCGGCTCCGTCCTGGTGGGGCTTCGCCACCACGGCGCCCCGTGATGAAACCGAGATTTCGCTGCATCTCGACCGGCAACTCGGGGAGGATCCGGAGCGCCTGCCGCTCGACGATGACCCGGTCCGATTGCGCCTGGCCCTCGAACCGCTCCAGGCCGCGCCGCCGCGCCGGCCCTGGTGGGTGCGGCTGCTGTCGCCCGGGACGGTGCTCGACCGCCCGCATCAGGAACTGCGCCTGGCGACCGCCTTGGTCCGCCGGGCGATGGCGGCCGCAGCGGAATCCGGCGACCAGGCCCATGCCCTCGGTGCCCTCGGCGCAGCGCGGGTGTTCCTATCCGACCCGATGGCCACGGCTTCCCCGGCCACGGCGACCGATCGATCGCGGCTGCGTCGCTGGCTGACCCTGGCGGAAATCCGGCTGGTCGCTGCCAGCGGGGGCCTGGGCGAAGACGAACTGGATGCGTTAGCCAACGATCTGCGCGGATCGCGGCTGGTGGCCTTGCCCGCAGAGGCGGTGGACGCCGAGCGCTCCGCAGCGACCCGGGTGGCGGATGCGGTCGAATCGCTGATCGCCGACAGCCGGCCCGAGGATCTCGGACTGCTCCTCAGCCTGGTCGATCCGTTGGTCGAACGCGCCTGCCGCCCTCCGGAGGAGCCGGCCGCGATGCGCGAACTGCTGCGCAGCACCGCTCCCGCGGCCGGCGCAAACCGGCCGACCCACGCCGCCCTGGTCGCGGCGGTGGCCAGCACGGCCACCCCGGCGGCCGTGTGGAGTCGGCGCAGCGCCTGGTTGGCCATCGCCGGGCGGATGCTCGACCGGGCCTCGTCCCTGGCCGGCGACGGATTGACCGACGACCAGCGTGGCCTGCTCGCCCTGACCAGGCATGGCATCAATTGCCTGCTCGGATCCGATCCGGCGCCGACTCCGGGCGAAGCCCCCGCCTGGCTGACCGTGCGCTGGCGGGCCCTGGCCGGAAGCGACCCCCAGGCCACGGCCTGGCCCGACCTGCCCCTGGCCGGCTATCCACTGGGCCTGGCTCCGGCCATCGCCCGGCTCCAGCAGCTGGCCGCCACCGAACCGCTGGCGGCAGTCCGCTGGACCGCGCGGTTGAACGTCGCCGACCAGGCGACCGAACCGGCCCCAGCCCTACGCGCTGTCGTCCAAGAGCTGCCGGCTGCCGGCCAGATGCTCGAAGCCGATCTGCTCAGGGCGCTGGTCGCCTTGCGCCTGGATGCGCTGGCCCGGCTGACCAGCGACCCCCAAGTCGCCAAGGCCGCTTTCGACGACGCCGGGCGGGCCTTGAGCGGACTGACCGGTTCCCGCCCGTCGCCATGGGCGAGCACCGACCCGTTGGCCTTCGCCCTGGCCCGGCTGATGCTGGCCCGCCTGCCGGATCTGGTGGCGCGCACCGCCCAGGCCCCCGCCGTCGGAGCGGTGGGCAAGGGCGCGATCCTCGGCGAGCCCGCCAGCGATCTGCCTGCCGCCTTGGCCGGCTACGGCGAGCTGCTCTCCGGAAAACCTCAGGCTTTGCGCTCGATCTGGGCGCCGCTGCCTGCCGACCGCGCTTTGCTCACCGTGCTCGCGATGCAGGAGGTCACCAACGGGCCGAAGCCGGACTGGACCTTGTTGGATCTCATCCCCTGCCGTAGTCTGCCAACCCATTTTGCACGGCCCATGTCCGCCGCAGCCGCGGCCGGCGGACCTTCCGGCCCAGTCCCATAAAGCCCAGCAATGCGTCCACTCGTCGCCATCGTCGGCCGGCCCAATGTCGGCAAATCGTCGTTGTTCAACCGGCTGGTCGGCCAGCCCATCGCCATCGTCGATCCGACGCCTGGCACCACCCGTGACCGGATCATCCACGAGGTCCGGCGCGACGACGTGGCCTTTGACCTGGTCGACACCGGCGGCATCGGCATCGTCGATGAGGCCAAGCTCGAACTCGATGTCGGCAAGCAGATCGATCGCGCCCTGGCCACCGCCGACCGGATCATCTTCCTGGTCGATGCCCGGGACGGTGTGCTGCCCCTCGACCGTGAGATCGCCGCCCGTCTGCGTCCGATGCACGACCGGGTGATCCTGGCCGCCAACAAGGTCGATCATCCCGGCCTCGAAAACGAGGTCCACGCCTTCCTGTCCCTCGGACTCGGCGATCCGGTGCCGCTGTCGGCGACCCAGGCCACCGGCCTGCATGAGCTGGTCGAAGCGGTGTGCCGCGACCTGCCCGCGGCCCACGCTCCAGAGGCGCCCAACCGGATCGCCGCCGACGGCACGATCAAGCTCGCCCTGGTCGGCCGGCGCAATGTCGGCAAATCGTCGCTGACCAATGCCCTGGTCGGCGAGAACCGGGTGATCGTCGCTGACCTGCCCGGCACCACGCGGGATGCGGTCGATGTCGAGATCGAACGACCCCAAGGCAGGTTCACCCTGATCGACACCGCCGGACTGCGCCGCTTGCAGAAAATGCGCGGCGATGATCTGGAGTTCTACAGCGCGGCGCGCACCGAACGGGCCATCCGCCGGGCCGACGTGGTGCTGTTCGTGGTCGACGCCGGCGACGAGCTCGGCGCCCTCGACCGCAAGATCGCCCACTTCATCACCAACGAAGGCAAGCCGCTGGTGCTGGTGCTGAACAAGTGGGACATCGCCGCTGCCGGCGGCGCCAAGCTCGATGGCTATCGAAAATGGCTGGAGGATCGCATCCCCGAGATCGCCTATGCGCCACTGGTCACGACCTGCGCCCTCACCGGCTACAAGGTCGATCAGCTCCTCGGCACCGCGGTCGAGCTGGTCGAGGAGGCCCGCTACCGCGCCTCGACCGCCGAGGTCAACCGCCTGCTCAAGGCCGCCACCAGCCGCCGCCGGCCGCGCAAGACCGGGACCTCGAACACCCGCATCTATTACGCGACCCAGGCCGAGTGCGAACCGCCGACGTTCGTCTTCTTCGTCAACCGCACCGACTGGGTCGAGGCCAGCTACAGCCGTTTCCTTGAGAATTTCCTACGCGATCACCTGCCCTGCCGACGGGTGCCGTTGCGCATCCTGTTCAAGCACCGGGAAAGCGACCGCACCGACGGCCTCGACGAGCAGCTGATCGTCACCGGTCGGAACAAGGCTGAGCGCAATCCAAGCCTGGCGGTGCCGGCCGGCGCCCGGGCCAAGCAGGGTCGTGGTCAGGGTCTGGCCCGGCGCCGCCGGAAGGATGCCGACGCCGCACCGGGCGATGCCGTCGATGCAGCGGATGAAACTGGATTGATCAGCGACCTGGGATCTGCAGGCGGAGCCGACGATCATGCGGTTCCGCCCTCCCGCGGGGCAGGCGGCAGGCCGGCCCGGACCAAGCGTTCCCGCCAGCGCGCCAAAAAGGGCGATGGCCGATGAACTCATGGTGGTGGCTGCTGGTGCCGGCGGCCTACCTGCTCGGCTCGGTGTCGTTCGCCTATCTTGCTGGGCGCCTCAAAGGAATCGACCTGCGCCAGCACGGATCCAAGAATCTCGGCGCGACCAACGCCGGCCGGGTGCTCGGGAAAGGCTGGTTTTTCGCGGTCTTTTTCGCCGATCTGGCGAAGGGTCTGGTGCCCTGCCTGGTCGCCATGCATCTCACCGGGACGCCGGATCCGTGGCTGCCTTTGGCCACCGCAGCGGCGGCGATCCTCGGTCACGTCTTCACCTGCTTCCACGGCTTCAAAGGCGGCAAGGCGGTGGCCACCAGCCTCGGCGTGCTGCTCGGGCTGTTCTGGCTGGTCGGCGTCGTTGCCTTCGCCCTGTGGCTGGTGGTGTGGTTGATCGGCCTGGCCGGGTTCCGGCTAGGCGCGGCCGGCGCGGTCGGTCCGGCGAGCATGATTGCGGCGGTGGCGGTTCCGCTGATCTATTCCTTCGTTTTTCCTCAGCCATGGAGTGGCGGCAACATCGTCTTCGGGGTGTTCGTGGTCCTGGTCAGCGCGGTGGTGGTGGTCCGCCATCGCAAGAATTTCGTGGCGCTGTTCGCCCGGCCAGCGGCGCCGTGAAACCGTATAATAACAGCGGGAAATCTGCCGAGATGTCCTGGCGCCGACAGGCATGGGGAAACCGCTGGCTGCAACCGCCGTGCTGGTCTTCCTGGCAAATGCCAACGCTAGGCGCAAATGCGCGCCCAAGCACAAGCACAAGCGCAAGCCCAAGCCGAGCTGGCGCTCGGCGCTTCCAGGCAAGCGCATGGCGCTACCAGGCATGCGCATGGCGCTACCAGGCATGCGCATGGCGCTACCAGGCATGCGCATGGCGCTCCCAGGCAAGTGCTCGGCGTTTCGGCGGCGCTCGGCGCTCCTAGGACGGCTGAATGCGTCTGCACTGGACCACCTGGTTCGACCGGGCGACCATCGACCGCGCCCGGACCTATGCCGCCGATGGCTCGGTGCGGCCGTTGCAGATCACGATCAAAGGCGACGCGGTCTTGATCGACGCCCAGGTCGATGGCACGGAAACCTATCATCCACGGATCGCGGTCCAGGCTCCGCGTTTCGATCCGGCCGGCGGCCAGGGCTTGCACGTCCGGAACCTCGAAGGCGCCTGCACCTGCCCGGTGGGTTTCCACTGCAAGCACATCGCGGCGATCCTGATGGTCTGGTCGCGGAGACTCCAGACCGACGGCATTTACCTGGGCGGCGACGCGCCGACCAGCGACGACGTCGACCCGCCCAACGAACCCCGACCGCTGCTTGCCGGGCAGAAACGCCCGGAGGAACCCGCGCCCAACGGCTTCCCCGATCTCGGGCTGGCCGTGCCCCACCAGGGCGACGATCTCGGCCGCGAGGTGCTGGAGTGGCTCGGCCAGATCCATCGCCTGGCGACCTCCAGCCAGCTGGTCCCCACCGCTCAGGCTGAGCGGATCCTGTGGAAACTAATGCTGGTTTCCCAGCCCGACCAGACTCCGCTCTACGCCGTGGTGCCAGCGCTGTCGCGGCGGCTCAAATCCGGACGGTGGAGCCCCGGCCGGTTGTATTCCAGCCTCAGCAGTTTCCTGCAACGGCCGCCGGTCGGGATCACCGCAGAGGATCTCGCCCTCGCCCGCCAGCTCGACCGGTTGGGCGTAGACAATCATCGCATGCACCGCCAGTCCGGGATCCTGCACCATACCGTGGGCGCCACCGGCGATCTGGTCGCCCGGCTGGTACGCAGCGGCGCTCTGCATCCTCGGGAGTTCACCGACGGCCCAGCGGTGGAAGGACCGCCTCGTCACGGCCGGCTGGTGTGGAGCGTGGTGCCGGGCGGCCGCCGGCTGGAGATCGTCGGCGACGATGGCCGGCCGATCCAGCTGATCACCAGCGATCCGCCGTGGTACGTCGATGGGCTGACCCTCGGACCGGCCCAGCTGCCGTGCACCGCGGTCCAGCTCGATCTGGTCCTGAGCATGCCGGCGGTGGCTGAGGAGCATCTCGCCGCCATCGATCTGAAGGCGGCCCTGCCCGCCGCCCCGCCGCCGCCGGTGGATCAGCGCCCCGGCGTGCCCGAGCCGCACCTGGTGGTGTGGGAGGACGTCGTCGAAGACCACCGCAATTGGCCGTGGCAGACCCTGCCGGCGACCCTCTGCGTGCCGTATTTCCGCTACGGTCCGGCCAAGGTCATCCCCGATGGCGGCCTGGTGGTGCGCCACGATGGCGTCCGCCTGGTGCGCGACGCTGCTGCTGAAATCCGCTGGATGGAGCAGCTCGGCAAGCTCGGACTGACCAGCCTGCCCACCGGCGTCGAGGTCCGCGGCCGGCGCCGGCCGCCGATGCGCCCGCTCACCACCGTTCCTCCCCGCCGCCACCATGAGCAGCGGATCGAACTGCCGGCGGGACTGCTGACCACCCTCAGCGCCGCCGGCTGGCGGATCGAGCGCGACGGGGTGGCCCAGGCCGAGCCCGACGTGGTCGAGGCCATCGCCACAAGGATTGAGGCGATCAACGAGCACGGCCGCGACTGGTTCCAGCTCCATCTCGGCGTGACCCTGGGCGACCAGGCGGTGAACCTGATCCCGCTGATCGCGCCCCTGGCCGTCGACCGGACGCGGTTCGACGCCTTGGCCACCGTGCAGCGCGACGGGCGGACCTGGGTGCTGCTGCCCATCGACGACCGCCGGGTGCTGCGCATCCCCAAGGATCTGCTGGGGACTTTGCTGGAGAATCTGGTGGAGCTGTTCGACCAGGGCGGCACCAGCGAGCCGCGGATCGCCGCCGACGATCTCGGTCTGCTCCACGATCTCGGCCACACCGATCCGCGCTGGCTGGGCGATGCGCGGATGCGCGCCCTGGTCGAACGTCTGCGCGGCTGTCTCGATCCGCCGCCGGTGCCTTCGCCGACGGGATTCACCGCCACCCTGCGGCCGTATCAGCTCCAAGGATTGGCCTGGATGCAGCACCTCCGCCAGGTCGATCTCGGCGGGGTGCTCGCCGACGACATGGGTCTGGGCAAGACGGTGCAGGCCATCGCCCATCTCGCCACCGAACTCGCCGCCGGCCGCCTCGACCGTCCGGCCCTGATCGTCTGCCCGGCGAGCATGATCGGGACCTGGCAGCGCGAGCTCGCGCGTTTCGCTCCGGGGCTGACCGTGCGCCTGCTCCACGGTCAGGACCGGCCGCGCAGCGCCGGTGATCTCACCGGAATCCACATCCTGATCACGACCTACGCGACCCTGCTCCGCGACGCTGATTGGCTGGCCGATCTGCCGCTCAGCCTGGTGCTCTGCGATGAGGCCCAGGCGCTGAAGAACGCCTCGGCCAAGGCCGGCGATGCGGTGCGCCGGCTCGACACCCGGCACCGCCTGGCCCTGACCGGCACGCCGATCGAGAACCATCTCGGCGAGATCTTCACCCTGGTCGATTGGCTGGCGCCCGGGCTGCTCGGCCGGCGCGCCCGGTTCGACCGGATCTTCCGCCTGCCGATCGAGAAGCAGGGCGACCTGAAACGCCTGGCCCTGCTCCGCCGCCGCCTGGCCCCAGTCATGCTGCGCCGCACCAAAGAAGCGGTCGCTCCGGAATTGCCTGCGAAAACCGAGCAGATCCTGAGCATCCCGCTCGGCGAGCAGCAGCGCGCGCTGTACGAGAGCGTGCGCGCGGCGATGGCCGCCGAGGTGCGCAAGCTGCTCAACGCCAAAGGCCTGCGCAAAGGCCGGCTGGAAATCCTCGAAGCCCTGCTGCGCCTGCGCCAGGTGTGCTGCGACCCGCGGTTGATCAAAACCGGAACCGCCAAGCGCTGCGGCGAATCGGCCAAGCTCGACACCCTCGCTGACATGCTGCCGGAACTGGTCGAAGAAGGCCGCAGAATCTTGCTGTTCAGCCAGTTCACCGGGATGCTCGACCTGATCGAGTCCGAGGTCCTGGCCAAAGCTGGACTGACCTGGGTGCGCCTGGATGGATCAACTCCGGCGCAGAAGCGCGGTGCTCTGGTCGAGCAGTTCCAGCAGGGCAAGACCCACTTGTTCCTGATCAGCTTGAAGGCCGGCGGCACCGGCCTGACCCTGACCGCCGCCGACACCGTGATCCATTACGACCCGTGGTGGAACCCGGCGGTGGAGGACCAGGCCACCGATCGCGCCCACCGCATCGGCCAGGACAAGCCGGTGAACGTCTACCGCCTAGTCATCACCGGTTCGATCGAGGAACGCATTCAGCAGTTGCAGCGCGGCAAACGCGCCCTGGCCGAAGGTCTATTCGACGGCACCGGCCAGCTCTCCGGCGGCATCGACGAGGCGGTGCTCGACGAGCTGCTTCAACCGCTGGAATGATCCGCAAGCCTGCGGAGCGGTTTCAACCTCAACCAAGCAGGTGAACCGCCAAGACGCCAAGGGAAAACAGAGGAGATTTTCCGCTTGGCGCTTTGGCGTCTTGGCGGTTCCCCTGCTGCGTTTTTGGGGTTCAGGTCTTGTCGCTTGGTTCCGGAACCGGATCCGGCTCCTCGGGCAGCAGGGCTTCGGCTGCCGCCCAGAGCAGGCCGAGGGCCACCACCAATCCGGGGATCTCGTATTTCACCGGCAGATAGCCGGCAGAGCGGACCAGGGCCGCTACTGCGCAGACCAGCAGGAAGCCGCCGCAGACGATCCCGATCCGGGTCAGGCCATGGGTCATCAGCAGCCACAGTCCGCCGGCAGCGAGCAGCCCGACCCAGACCCAATCGACGCCGGGAAGCAGGCCGGTGGAACCGAGCAGCCAGCAGACGCCGGCGATCAGCACAGCGATGGGCGGGGCGAGCCGGCGGATGCGTGGAGTGGTAGCCATGAGGGCATCCTGCGATCGCTGCCGAGCCGGCCAGGGTCCTGGCTGGCTGCGCCGGCCGTCCCTGGCTGCGCCGCTCGTCCCTGGCTGCGCCGCTCGTCCCTGGCTGCGCCGAGCGCCAGCTCGGCTCGGGTTGGCGAGCAGCGATGTTCTCCCAACGAATTACGGCAACCTGGCTGAGACGCGACCGCAGATCAGCAAATCGTGACCCCGAACAACGCAGTCGGTGAACAGCCATGACGCCAAAGCGAAAAGAGGTAGGCGGTCTGAAGACGTTCGACCCGCACCCCGGTGAGCATTCCAGTCAGCGGAGAATCTCCTCAGTTTTTCCTTGGCGACTTTTCTATTGCGCCTTGGCGGTTTTTCTATTTTTTGAGGGTGAAGCGACAATTGGCCGGCGGCCTGGCCTCACAGCGCGCTGAGCACCAGCCAGATCCCGGCGCCGACTGCGGCCAGTACCAGGATCACCAGCGCCACCGCCAGCACCGAGGGACCTCGCCGGCTCGCGCGGTCGGTCGGACGGGCATCTGCCGAGGCCCCGCCATGCTGCGCCGCGATCGGCGTAGGCGGGGATGGCGGCGGTGGCGCGGCAGCGGGCTGGTCTTCCGTCGCTGGGGTCAGGTGCAGCCGGTTGATGCTGGGATGGTTGGTCTCCGGATCGTCCGCGGGCCGCGGCCGGTGATCGGGCTCGATCATGATCACCGTGTCGCCGACGCGTACTTGGTTCCCTGGAACGATGATCGCCGGTCCGACCAGCGGCCGGCCGTCGAACAGGGTGCCGTTGGCGCTCTGCAGATCCTCGACCCGGCACACGCCGTTCCCATCCATCCAGAACCGGCAATGCAGCCGGCTGGCCCGGGCCTCGTCGATCCGTATCCGACACGTGCTGTGCCGGCCGACGGTCACCGGCTGGTCGAGGCCGCAGCGCAACGCTCCGCAAACCACCTGCATGGTTCAGACGTAGCCCATGGATCCGTCTCCGCTACAGCTAAACCGTTCGGCTTCCGCGGCCCGGGTCCGCACCGAATCAGTTCCCGCCCACCACAGCCACGGTCGGCACTTCAGCCGCTGCCGCTGATCAGCGCATGCAGGCCGTCGGCGTTGAGCCGCTGGCCGAGCACGAATTCGCCGAAATCGGCGTACCAGGCGCTGACCGGATCGAAGCGCATCTCGGTCACCAGCTTCTTGAACACCATCGGATCCTCGGCGTGGAGGTCCACGGACCATTCCCAATCATCGAAGCCGATCGATCCGCCGATGACCTGGACCACCTGCTGATGGAAGCGATGGCCGACCCGGCCATGGCCGCGCATCAGCTGGCGCCGCTCATCGGAGGTCAACGCATACCAGTTCTTTTGCTCACCGCGGCGCTTGCTCATCGGATACCAGCACAGATGGGGATGGGGCGGAATCGGCCGCCACAGCCGCCCTTCGAGCACGCTGCGATGCTTGGCCTGCTCGGCATCGAACAGGGCCTGGTACTGCTCATCGCCGGGTTTGATCCCCTGGCTGGCGAGCTTGCCCTGGGCGATCGCGGTGGCCTCGTTCAGGCTGACCTCGACCACCGAGACGAAACCGCCGGCCGGGCGCAGATATTCATGCAGATGGCTGCGCCGGAAGGCGGTCTGGACAGCGAGCAGATCCGCCAGGGTCCGCCGGTAATGCAGGAAGAGCAAGTCGCCCTTTTGCCCGGTCAGGGCGTAGCAGGCAGTGTCGCCGTCGCACTTGGCATGATCGGTGAGCCACAGCGACGCGGCGTTGGCAAGCAGTTCCCGATCCCGCGATTCAAGATGACGCAGGCAGGCCCAGTCGAGCCGCCACTGGTCATGGAGGATGTACCAGCCCTCGGCGGTCGGGGGCGCCTCGGTGACGACGGGCAGCGGGAGACTCGTGGCCATGCAGGGAAACTAAGCACCTGTGGCGATCAGAGAACCACCCGGAGCGGCTGCTACCCGGAGCGCCGCACCCGCCCGGAACGCCGCGCGCTGTGCGGCCAGTAGCCAGTCTCCAGCCGCACAGAGTGCGGCGCTCCGGGTCGCCGTGCCGCACGGAGTGCGGCGCTCCGGGTCGCCGTGCCGCACAGAGTGCGGCGCTCCGGGTCGAAGTCGCGCGGAGTGCGGCGCTCCGGGAAATCGTCACGGCGCCAATGTCGCCGCGATCCGGTCCGCGATCAGCGCCGAACCGTGGGCTGCCGGATGCAGTCCATCAGGTAGCAACCGGGCATCGTGGGGCACGACCTCGTCGATCAGCTGCAACCGCGGCGCGAATCTGGCCAGGCAGGCGCGCAGCATCGCGCGGACCCGGGCCATGCGTTCGCCGGTCCCCCGATCGAGAGGGACCCCGGCAAAATCCGGCGGACCGAGGCCGTCTTCGCAGGCCTTCCACGGCGGCAGGATCCACGCCACCCGGCGAGCCGGGCAGGCGCAGGCTGCCTCTGCCAGGACTGCGGCGCGCTCCGCGACCTGATCCATCGTGGAGTCCTTCCAGCCGTGGTTGCTGCCCAGGGCGATGGCCACCAGGTCCCATGGGAAGGCTGATAATGCCCAGGAAAACACCTGGGGTTCGATCAGGGCACCGCCGATGCCCAGGTTCCACGCCGGCAAGCGCCAGCGGCTGGCCAGGCGGTGGACCCAGGCGGCCCGCGGCGACTGCACCGAGAAACCCTGGGTCAGGCTGTCGCCGATCGCCAGCCAGCGCGGCGGAGGCATCGCGGTCAGCGACACCGCTGATCGATCAGCGACGACGACGCCCGCCACCGCCACCGTGCTGATCGGCGGCAGCCACAGCCAGCACGCCCGGGGTGGCGATCCGCGCTCCAGGCCGGTCGCCAGGCGTACCGCCACGGTCCCGCTGGATTCGCGCAGATCCGCAGATTCCGCAGCGATTCCTGGATTATCTCCAAAGAGATCGACCTCCAGCGCCACCCCCTGGGGCACCGGCTGGTGATGGCGCAGCCGGTCGAGGCGCAGTTCGACCCACGGGCTGTCGGTGGTCAGCACCACGGCGCAACCGCTGGACGATCGCAGGTTGGCGAGGGGCCCGATCTGGCCTTGCAAGAGCTGTTGGCAGTCGCGCGGAAAGCGCTCCAACCGGACCGGATCGGTGGAGACCGCGACCGGCAGCGGACTCCACCAGCCCAGACGGGGATCCTCAGGAGTCAGCAACATGGGCCATCACCTGAATGGACGCCGAACGCCAGCTCCGAAGGAGATCCCCAATCGAGCTGGCGCTCGGCGCTCCCAGGTCTGGCCGAGCAGGTGCTCGGCGCTCCAAGGTCCGGCCGAGCTGGCGCTCGGCGCTCCCAGGTCTGGCCGATCTGGCGCTCGGCGCTCCCAGGGAGTCATCCCCGGCGCAGGCGGAGCAGCAGGTCGGCGATCAGCCGGTCGAGGGTCGGATCCTGGCTGCGCAGCTTGGCGACGTGCTCGCAGGCGTGGGCGACGCTGCCGTGGCTGCTCACGCCGACCGACCGGCCGATGTCGGTATAGGTCGAACTGCCAGCGGATTTCAGCACGTACATGACGACATGGCGGGCGAGGGGTCGCTGCCCGGCGCGGGACCGGCTGCCGCGGATATCCTCGACCCGCAGGCCGTAATGTTTGGCCACCGCGGTCAGCACCACCTGTTCTGGCGGTTCCTCGCGGGTCTGGACCAGGTCGGACAAGGTCTGCCTGGCCGCGGTCAGGTCGATCCGCCGGCCGAAACTGCGGGCGAACTGGGCGAGGCGGTTCACAGCGCCTTCGAGCTCGCGGATGTTGTCGGTCAGGTGGTCGGCGAGGTAGTCGATGACCTCGTCGGCCATGGCCAGGCCGTTGCTTTCGGCCAGGGTCCGGGCGACCTCGCGGCGCACCGCTGGATCCGGGCGGAGCAGCTCGACCACCAGACCGCCCGACACCCGCTGCACGAAGCGCTCCTTCAGATACTGGATGTCCCGCGGCCCGGCGTCGGAGGTGAGCACCATCCGCTTGCCGTGCTCGGCCAGGTTGTCGAAGGTGTTGGCGAGTTCGTCCTTGGTCCCTTCGCGTTCACCTTTGCTGAGGAAATGCAGGTCGTCGATCAGCAGCAGGTCGGGATGGCGCATCTTCACCTGGAAGGCGCGGACCGCGTCCTGGCCATTGCGGGCGGCGTCGGTGAAATCGCGGAAGAACTGCTCGCAGCGCAGGTACACGACCTTGGCCTTGGGGTAGCGCTCCTTGAACGCCCGGGCCAGGCCCTGTTCCAGGTGGGTCTTGCCCAGTCCGGACGGGCCGTGGATGAACAGCGGATTGGGCGCCTGGCGGGGATGCTCAAGCACCTGCATCACTGCGTCATAGGCCAGCCGGTTGCACGAACCGACGACGAAGGTCGCCAGCTCCTTTTTGTAGGAATGGCCGTTGAGGTGCGGAACGGCCTTGTCGCCACCGGCCGGCGGGATCTCGCCGGCTGGGGCATCAGCGCTGGCTTGGGCTTTGACCAGCGCCTGGGCCCGCTGGACCTGGCGCTCATGCTCGCGGCTGGCCGGACCGCTGACCCGGCAGGCGACGCTGAGCACCGGCACCTCCAGCTCGGCGGCGGCGGCATTGGCCAGGGACTCGGCGAAGCGACGACGGATCTGTTCCTGGAACATCGCCGTCGGGCAGTCGAGGGTCAGGACGCCGTCTTCGAGGCCGGCGGGGACGACTTTATTGGTGCGCAGGAACAGGCGTACGCCCTGGGCCTGCTCGGGAGTCGCGACCCGTTCCAGGATGCCCGGCCAGGCGGCCAACAGGCGTTCTGCCGAGACGACTTCGGACACGGGCGGGCGGACCGGAATCACGGAGGCGCTGCGCCGGCGCTGTTCTCCCCGCTCGGGGGCGCCGGGCCGAGGATGCTGCGCTGGTGCAGGGTGCGCGTCAGGGGTGCTGAGCGGTTCGACGGGAGACATCACCAAGTGACCAAGGGCTGCGAGTGTGAGACCGGAATCGGAGTCGCGCAAGATGACGTGCGGATACTGTGGAAGTGCCTCATTTGCGGACGATCACCCACCGACCAGGAAGGCCGCGACCTGGGCCCGGGTCGGCGATTCGCCGGTGCGGACATAGTGGCCGCTGGTCGCCCCACCGCACTGGATGGCGAGGCCGGGATCGATACCGGCGAGCAGGGCGTGGAGGAAGCCGGCGTTGAAGTGATCGCCAGCGCCGGTGGTGATCAGCGGCTTGGCGGTAAAGAAGCCGTTGGCTCCGGCACTGCCAGCCGGTCGGCCGGGACGGGCGGCCTCTGACCAGGCAACTGCTGCGGAGCCGACCAGATGGCACATCGTCCAGGCCAGGCCGAGCCGGTCGCGGATGGCGACGCAATCAGCCGCCGAGGCGTCCCATTCACTGCCCTCGCGGCTGGGCGTCAGCCCGAGGGCGGCGCATACCTGGTCGCGCTCGGAGCCATTCATCCCGAGCACCACATCGACCTGGGTCTGCAAGCCGCTGAGCACGGTCAGGGCCTCGCGCAGTTCGGCCACCGGCCGCTTGGCGGGATCGGCAAGGTCGACGAAGAACAATCGCCGCCCGCCCGCCGGTTGCGGCAGCCGGGGCAGGATCTCGGCCAACAGATGCCGCCAGATGTCGGTCATCTGCAGCGACATGGTCCAATTGGTGGCGGCGATGGCGGCGGTCGGGGCGAACAGGATTTCAAGGCCGTCGAGCCCACCGGCGGCGTCGACCAGTCCCTGCCACGACAGGCGTTCGAGGGGCTGGAGCTTGCCGAGCATCACTTTGCCGTCAGCGAACTCGAGGGCATCGGTGGTCGCCGGCGGGCCGAGGCTGACCACCCGCTCGGCGCGATCCGCCAGGATCTGGAAGGCGGGATGGAGGGCGTCGCCCTCGCCGAGCAGACCGATGGCCCGGACTTGCGCGCCCTGAACGGCCAGGGCGTTGGCCATGATCGGACCGTTGCCGCCGATCTTGGTCTGGCGCACCACCAGTTCGAGATTGGCGCTCTGCCCAGCGGCGCCTGAAATCCGTCCGCCGAGTTCCGTGATGGTCGGAATCCGGCTGTACTCGGTCGGCCCGCGCCGGGTCGCGACCACGTCGATGATGCTGTCGACGAAGCCGTCGAAACCCACTGCCACCGTCGGTTGGAAGTCGGTCACCAGGGCGGCGATGGCGGCGGCGGCGGCGGCATTGAGCGCCGCGGCGGGAGCGGCGGGAGCGCGATCGGACGGGGTCGGCATCGAGGGGGGTCCCATGGCAGCTGGCGGGGGAGCGCTTGTACCAGTGCCAAGGCGTCTGCAAGCCTGCGCGAATCGCCGTGCTGCGGTCGCATCAGATTCCGCCGCTCGGTGGTCGCCGTGACGGTGGATTTTCAGCAGAAACGGATAGCCATTGCCGCGGGCGATCTCTCTGGGGTCACCCCCGCGTGCTGTCAACCACGTTGGACCCTCGGCAGTGCGGTCGCCTCACCCGCCGGTGCTCCAATCTTCACAGCGTAAACCGGGAACGCGGCTGAATTCAGCCAGGTTGCTGGTCACCACGGTCAGGTCGTGGGCCAAGGCGATGGCGGCGATCAGCAAGTCGCGCTCCCCGATCGGTTGGTGGCGCAGGTCCAGGCGGGCCCTGGCATGGGTCACGGCCGCCGCCGCATCGAACGGCAGGCTTTCGAGGGAGCCAAGGAAGTGCCGCCAACGAGCACGGTGCCGGTTGGGGAAAGGCGCCTTCAGGCTGCCGAATTCCAACTCGGCGATCGTGATATCGCTCACCCGCAGGTCGCTGACGTGATGCCCGAGGATCCGTTTCGTCAAGGCCGGATTCCTCCCCTTGATGAAAAAAATCACGGTATTCGTGTCCAATAGCCACGGTCCTGAGCGGGCGCTCCGGGTCACCGGCGATCCTCACCCAGATCGTCGGCGCCGGTTTCTTCCGGTTCGGGGAAGTGCGCGCTGAGCGGTTCCGGATCGGGGAAATCCCGGTCGCTGACGGCAGCGAGCTGGTTGACGAGATCCACCGGCCAACCTTTGGCATTGCGGGGGATGTCCTCGATCGGTTCGAGGATCACGCGGTTGCCGTCACGGCTGATCCGGACCGCGGTTCCGGGCATCCGGAACTCCTTGGGCAGACGCACCGCCTGGCTGCGGCCGTTGGCGAACAGCTTGGCCACCGTTCCGGAGGGCACGGCCT
The DNA here is from genome assembly GCA_014193115.1 of Planctomycetota bacterium. Classification (GTDB taxonomy): domain Bacteria; phylum Planctomycetota; class UBA11346; order UBA11346; family UBA11346; genus BJHQ01. The sequence continues at coordinate 713,191 of BJHQ01000001.1, forward strand.
GACCGTCCGATCGCTTCCGCTCGGCTCGGTAACTGAACCGGTTTTCGGCGGCTCTGGATGCTGCGGCGTCGGAGGATTTCACCATGATCAATCCTTCTGGTAGTATCATTGATCGATACCACGACGGATCAAGGGGCTCTTTTGGGAACGGAGGGCCGCTCGCGGCCAATCAGACGCAGCGCTGGCGGAGCAATCCGCCGAAGCGCTCCAGGAATCCACCATCAGGGATGCGGTACGGCCGGAACTTGTCGCGGCGGCCTTCGCCCAGGGCGAGCAGCAGGGCATTGTGCAGGCCCAGCCTGCTGGCGCCGTCGTCGTCGAGCAGCTCGCTCGAATCGCTGGCGCTCATCTGGAAGGCGATGCGCTGCTCGAAATCGCGCAGGGCGCGGCGGCCCAGGCTGCGCTGGAGCGACGCCAGGCCGTCGCACCAGGCGATGATATGGATGCCGTACTCAGGACCATTGGCGAGCAGGCGGGCGAAGGCGTCCGCCGGGGTTTCGCCGCGACCACCACCCAGGCCGCCATCGTCGTCGGGGCGCAATGCCCGCAGACGTTGCAGGGCCGACACGGTCAGCACCACCGGCACCAGGGCATCGCCAGTTGATGGAATACTGCCGGATTGGCGGCGGTCGAGTTCCGCCGCGAGCTCAGCGACTACAGTCGCAGCGTCGCGGGCTTCGCGGCGTTGCGGCTGGTGGGGCAGCGCGGCGGCGAGCCGGGCGTGGAGCTGGGCGCAGGGGCCATCGCCGTCTTCGCCATCCAAGGTGATCAGCCGGATCTTGCCGACTTGATGGCGGGCGGCGAGGCCGAGGGTGATCGCGGCGCAGGTGGCGATGGCGGCGTCGCGGTGCTGGCCGACGATCAGCAGGTTGCCGCCAGCGGCGCCGGGGAAGACCACCTCGGCGGAGCCGCGCAGCGAACTGGCCTGGCCGATCCAGGCGCGCAGCCGGGCATCGCCGGCCTGCCACGGCCGTTCGGCCAAGGCGAGCAATTCGGCCTCGTCATCGATCCGCGATGGACCATCGCCTTCGAACACGACTTGGCGGGGCTGCTTCCAGCCGGCTTGGGAGGCCGTTGCCGCGACGTTGCGCAGATGCTCGGCCTCTTCGGCGTCGCTCAGCCAGCAGACCTGGAAGGGGCTGTTGCCTTCGATCAGGCCGGCCTGGTCGTTATAGATCGCATCGCCGGGCCGCGAGAGCAGCCGGGCGGCGCCGTTCTCTTCATGCAGCAACAGGTTGGCGTCGGCCTCGTTGCAGGGCAGGACGATGCGCACGCCCATCTGACCGAGGCTGCTCTTGGCCAGGCTGTAGGCGCCGCCGAGGGTCTGCGAGCCGAGGATCACATGCAGGCCGAAGGCCCGGCCTTGGCGGACGAAGCGGTCGAGGAGCAGCGCCGCATCCCGGGCGATGGCGTCGTCTTCGGTGAAAATCTCCTGGAATTCATCGATGATCAGCAGGATGCGCGGCAGATGCTCGGTCTTGGTCCGGCGATGTGCGGCGAGATCCTGGGCTCCGGCTTGGCGGAACAGGTCGCCGCGCCGGGCCAGTTCGCCGTCGAGCTGGCGCAGGACGCTGAGCCCGAACTCGCGGTCGCTCTCGATCGCCACCACTTTGGCGTGGGGTAGCCGATGCGTGGCATAGGCCTTGAATTCCACGCCTTTTTTGAAGTCGATCAGATGCAGCTCCAATTCGCGCGGATGGTACCACAGCGCGGCACTGGCGATCATGACATGGAACAGCGTGGATTTTCCCGAGCCGGTGCGGCCGCCAACCAGCACGTGCTGGGCGGTGCCGCGGCCAAGCTCCAAATATTGCAGGCGATCGGCGCCGCGCTTGCCGATGGGCAGGCGCAGGACCTCGGCGGTGGATCCCGACCAGCGCTGGTCGGCGGACGGGGCGATGGCGGCGAAGGCCACCGCGACCCGCTTGGCCTTGGCCGCGGCGCTGCCGATGGTCGCCACCAGCTTGCTCGCCAGGGCCGGCGGCGGTTCGGATTCACCGATGAAGCGGAACGCGCCCAGTCCGGTCCGATCCAGGGTCGCCCGGCTGCCGCCCAGACGCAGCACCAGTCCATGAGCGTGGAACCAGGCCGGATCGAGGGCCGCCGGCAGGGCTTGGCGGTCGTCGTGGAGGACCAGCAGGTGGACGCCGCAGCGGGCGCCGCTGCGCAGCAGCACCCCGATCCGCTCCAGGCTGCGCTCGCCCAGTCCGGCAGGGCAGTCCGCGATCAGGACCAGGCGCATGGCTTCTTGCAGCTCGCCGGCCTCGCGATTGTAGTCGTCGAGGGTCTCGTATCGCCCGCGCAGATGCTTCTGGATGACTTTTTCAAGATGGGCAGAGAGATCGTCGAGGCCGCGCTCGATCCGTCCGGGCTCGGCGAGGACTCCGCCGGACAAGACCGCCTCGTCGTGCTCGGCAAGATCGAGCAGGCGAGCGAAGGATTGCCCCAGGCCCACCGGATCGATCAGGGTCAGTCGCACCCGGCCTGGCGGGAACCCGGCCAAGGCGCGCAACGCGGTCAGCACCAGCACCCGAAGCCCGGCCTCACGGGAGTCCGGCCGGCAGCGCACCAGCAGCGAGCCCGGTTCGGGAAAACCGAGGGCTACCGGGTACTCAAGGCGGGCTGCGCCATCCAGGCCAAGCCGTGACGCCAGGTTCGGGCCAACCGCAGGGCGCATGGCTGGAGCGGAATCGAAGTCGCCACCCTCGCCTTCGGCGGTGCCGGCGCCGGTCAGCTCATCGAGCGTCGCCGACAGGGTCCCCAACGGCGCTTCGCCGCCCCAGGTCCCGGTGGGTTTCCAGTCGGCCCAGGCCGCGCCGTCGGTCCAGATCGGATGGGCGGCTCGCAGCCGGCGGGTGGTGGCTGCGCCCTGGTTGCGGCTGCCATCGAGCCAGGTCGCTGCCGCCGCGGCCATTGCGGCGCGCTCGGTTGCTGCTGCGGCATCGAGTTCGGCGACACGCCGGCTGAGCTCGGCCTCGGCCGCTGCCAGTTCGGTCCGGAGCCGGGCGAGGCGACCGGCACCCGCCTCGTAATGCTGCCGCTTCGCCTCTTTCCCGGCGGCGGCGGCACGGCGGTTGAGGCGCTCCTTGGCCGCCACTTCGCGTTCCCGGATGCGGTTGGCAGCGCGTTCGCCTTCACCCTGGACCGTCTGGATCCGGGCGGCTTTTTCGGCCTCGTTGAGCAGGAGCTTGTCGGAACGCTGGCTGATCGCGCCAGCATCCAGGATGTGCCGACCGCGCTCTTCAAGCCGGTCCAGCGCATCATCGAGGGGCCCGACGCCGCGGGCGATCACTGCCAGCGACGCCTTCAGCTGCCAGCGGATGATGGCCACGATGGCGGTGAGGATCGCCATGCACGCCACTGCGGACAGGCCGATCCACGGCACCCAGCCGGCCAGGGGCTTGATGACATAGGCGAACGCCGCCACCGCCAGCAGGTGGGGCAGGGCGATGCTGAGATGGGCCGCGATCAGCCCGACCGGCATGGCGAGCTTCACCGCTGGCCGGCGAAGCAACCGGCCAAGGTCGGTCTCGACCAGGCCGAGCTGGATCCTGACCGCTTCCAGCCCTTGCTCCGGATCCGCTGGCAAGGGCATCGCCGCGACCTCGTCAGCGGTTGGAGCCGCCACGCCGCAGCGTCGTGCCGAGGCAGCGATGGACTCGGCCAGGAGCCGGACCCGCTGGCGCTGCTTGGCGACGCCGTTGATGAATCCTTGGCGTCGTTTTTGCAGCGAAACGATGCGCAACGACACGTCGCCGGGATCCTCGGATTCAGCGACCTGGGCGATCTGGTGTTCGAGATCCTCACGCAGGGCCCGCCGCCGGCGCAGCGCCGCCGTCGCCACCGCCGCCACCGCCTGGTCGCGGAACCGGGCGATCGCGGTCAACGTTCCGTCGAGATCGCCGGCATCGACAGGAAGCTCCAGCTCGGCCTGGAGCTTGGCGATACCGGCCGAGCATTCGCGCTGCACCGTCTGCCGCCGCTCGGCGAGGACCCGCTCGCTCCTGGTCCGCTCGCGGAGGAGTTCCGCCAGCTGGTCGAGGCGGGCGACGATGCCGTCGAGATCGCTCATGGCCGGACCATCCTCTTTGACAGCTCTGACGGCACTCGCTGATGCAGCCACCATCCGCGGAAGTTTCGCTGGTTCATGCGCAATCCCTTTGCGCGTCGTGGACCAGCAGCGCCAGGGCCTGCAAGGTCTTGCCGGCTTCCCGGGCGCGACCGCGAATCGGTTCGAGGAAATCGCGCTCGATCTCAAGCCGGGCGTCGTCGGTCCAGCCGGCGCCAGCAGCTTCCCAGGCGTTTTTCAAGTCGTGCAGGGCCTGCTCGATCGCTTCGCTGTCACCGGCGCGCTCAGCCATGGATCAGCTCCCGCAAGCGCCGAGCGCCAGCTCGGCTGGAGCTTGGCCGGGAGCGCCGAGCGCCAGCTCGGCTGGAACTTGAGCTTGGCTGGGAGCGCCGAGCGCCAGCTCGGCTGGAGCTTGGCCGGGAGCGCCGAGCCGAGCGCCAGCTCGGCTTGAGTTGGAGTTGGAGCTGGAGTTTGATCTAGAGCGAGAGCTTGACCGATGAGGCCACGTCGCTGCTCGCCACCCCAGGCCGAGCTGGCGCTCGGCGCTCCCAGGAGCTGGCGTTGCCACGTCGCTGCTCGCTAACCCAGGCCGAGCTGGCGCTCGGCGCTCCCAGGGGCTGCGCTCTCGGCACGCTTCCGGCGGGCGATCAGCCATGGGGTTTCACCGCCAGATCAAGATAGGTTTCCACCGCTTCTGCCGCGCGGTTGAGGCGCAGAGCCGCAGCGTCGACCAGCTCGCGCACCGACCGGCCGTGGTTGCGGCAGCGCTCGGCCAGGGCGTCGCCGTCGTCGTCGAGACGCGCCAGCCAGCGTTTGACCGTGGCGACCTTTTCCTCGGCTTCCTCCATGCGCGCCTTGGCTTTGAGCATCGCTCGGCGTTCATCCTCGCCGCTCGCCCGGCCGAGGCGGCCCTGGCGCACCGAGCTGCGCACGTCGTCCTCTGCCGCCAGCCACAGCCGGCGGGCCTCGTGGTAGGTCTCCTGCCGGCGCGACACCTGGTTCTTCCAATACGGCAGGCGATCGCAGCGCAGGGCGTCGCGCACCCGGTGCAGACCGGCGACCACCCCGCCCAGCTCGCCATCGACCTGGTCACCGAACGCCTGCACCGCGCGGCGGGCGGTACGGATCAGCGCCGGATCGGTGATGCGCGCCTGGCTCATGGACTGAGCTTCAAAACATCAGTCGAAAAACCGCCAAGGCGCAAAGGCGCCAAGAGACAAGGGTCGGAAATTGTCGCACGCCGCACCTGCTGGGCAGGGCGGACGATGGTCATGCGCAAGGAAATTTCCTGCAATTTCCATGGCGTCGTGGCGTCTTGGCGGTTCATGCCAGCGTTCTTCATCGGCCTGGTCCCAGGTAGTCGCGGATCGCTTCGGCCTTGCGCACCAGGATCGGCACCTGCTGTTCGGATTCGTCGAGGAACTTGGCCACCACCCGCACCATCTGCTCGAAGCTTTCGGCGAATTTGGCGTGCTCCTCGTCCTGCCAGGTCTCACCCAGCCGGCGGAACTGGCGGTTGACCGCGGTCAGCTCGTCCTTCGCCGTGGTATTGAAGCGCTTGAGCCCGGCGACGAAACGCAGCAGCTCATCGGGATCGACCACCGCCTTGCCCATGGGGTTCTCCGGCTTGCAGCCTGCCGTCCGGCTCCCGGCTGGAAACCATGCGCGGGGTCCAGTCCAGACGGGCTGTCTTCCGCAGTGTCCTGGCCGCTCCGTGCCGGCCCTGCCGAGTGGCGGCCCTGCCCAGTGGCGGCCACCGGCCGTGACGGTCGAATCCCCTGCGATGCGCCTGACTGCGATCCTTCTGGTCATCGCCAGCCTGTTTGCGCTCGCCTGCTTCGCCTTGTCCCGGGCGTCCAACGACCTGGCCGAGATGCTGCCGGCGGGAGACGTGCAGCTCGCGCGCGAGGCCCGCTTCTTCGCCACCCAGGCGGCGACCCGGGTGTTGGTGCTCGAAGCCACCGCCGAGCCGGCCGACCTCATCGCCGCTGGCGATTTCCTGACCGCGGCGCTGCCCCGGCTGGCGGCGGTCGGCGCCCGCCTGCCTGACGCCGGTACGCCGGCCGCCGTGGCCAAGGCCGCTGCGGTGGCCTATGAGCGGCTGCCGGAACTGCTCAGCGCCGAGGATCTCGCCGCTGCCGGCAAGCATCTGGAACCAGCCGCACTGGCTGAGCGGCTGGCGGCCTTGAAGGCCCGGGCCGCCCAGCCCGACGACCTGCTGACGGTCACCGCGGCGCGCCAGGATATCCTCGCCTTGGCGGGCGGTGTCTTGGGGCGGATCGAATCCGGCCCAGGCGGATCGCGGCGGGCCGGAGCGGTGTTCATCCACCCCGATGGCCGCCACGTCATGCTCAATCTGGAGGTCGCCTTCGATCCCGGTGAGCTCGACCGCAGCGAGCCCTTGTACCAACGGTGTTCGGAGTTGCGCGCTGAAGCGGCGGCCCAGCGCATCGACCTGGCAATGATCGGGCCGTACCGCCACTACGTCGAGAACATCCGCACGGTGCGTTCCGATCTGTGGGTGACCCTGCCGATCGAGCTGGCCCTGGTCGCCGGATTGCTGCTGTCGCTGCTCGGCAGCGTGCGCTCGGTGCTGGCCATCCATGTGCCGGCGATCCTGGCGGTGACCGGATCCCTGGCCGGGGCCGGCGCCTGGATCGCGGCCAGCGGCGGCGTGCTGCCCTTGCCGCTGCTCGGCTTCATCGCAGGAATCCTGGGAATCGCCGTCGATTACGCGACCCACTACACGGTGGGGCTGCGCCGCGGCCACCCGCCGATCCGGCCCTTGGTGGTCACCTTCCTGACCACCGCCTCGGCGTTCGCGGTGCTCCTCGCCAGCAGTTCGCCGGCCCTGCGCTGCCTGAGCATCATGGTGGTGACTGGGCTGGGCTGCGCCTTGGTTTCGACCCTGGTCATCCTGCCGGCGCTGCTCAACGAACGCGCCCGGCCAGACCGCTGGCGCTGGCTCAGCGTCCCGCTGGCAGCCACCATCGAAGGCCATCCGAGGATCTGCCTTGGTCTTGCCGCGGCCATGTCGGTGGCGTTACTGCCCGGCTTGGCCTGGCTCCATTTCGAGGGCGATCTCAAGCGTTTTGACGGCTCCACGCGCCAGGCCTGGAAGGATCTCGATGCGTTCATGGTCCGCTGGGGCCCGCCGGATTCGTCGAGCTTCATCGTCGCCCACGCGGCCGATCGCGACGCTGCGTTAGCCGCAGTGGCTCAGGCACGACGCACCTTGAACCTGCCGCCATCCCAGGTCGAACGCCTGCTGCCCGATGCCCAGGAACGTGCAGTCCGCCGCGCCGCGTGGAACGCCTTCTGGCGCGACCACGCCGATGTCGCCGACCGGTTGGCCGCCGCCTGCGCCAGCGCCGGATTGCGACCGGCTGCCTTTTCCCAGGCGATCGCCCGCTATCAGCCGATCGCCGACCGCGATGCCGGAGCGGTGGACTGGAGCGGTACGCCGATCGAACCGGCCCTGGCGATGCTGGTGTTCAGAACCGGCGCGGCCGAACGCGGACACCCCTCGGGAAACGCCGTCTGGACCGTGGCTTCACCGCTGACCGGGGTCGATCGCAAAACAGCCGCCGGCCTGGCCCAGCGGCTGGCCGATCAAGCGCCGGACAGCCCGGCCTGGATCGCCAATCGCGGTGATCTTGGCGGTCGGCTGATCGACGTGGTCAGACGTGAGCTGTCCGCCCACGGCCTGTTCATGGTCGCGGCGATGCTGGTCCTGGTGCTGCTGCTCGAACGCTCCCTGATCCGCGGCGCCGCCGTGCTGCTGCCGCCGCTGCTGGCCATTGGCTGGAGCTTCGGCCTGCTCGGCTGGCTGGGCGTGCCGCTGTCGCCCTTCGCGCTGCTCGGCATCGCGTTCGTCCTGGGCATCGGCATCGATTCGGCCGTGTTCCTGGCCCACGAACGGGGCAGCGCAGCGCTATCGCCGATCCTGAACGCGTCGTTCACCACCATCGCCGGATTCGGCTCGATGGCCCTGGCGGTGCATCCGGTGGTGGCCGGGATGGGCCTGACCCTGTCCTTGGGTATGACCGCGGCGCTGTTCACCAGCCTGCTGATCGCCCCGGCGCTGGCGCGACGATCAGCAGAATGACCAGATAAACACCAAAGCGCCAAGGGATGTCCTTGGCGCTTTGGCAACTCAGCGGCTTTTCGCGGAAAAGCCTTGGCCGATCAACCCACTCGGGCCAGCTTGGTCAGGCGGCCGCCATCGCGCAGCCACTCGCCGACATAGATGTTGCCGTGGCGGTCGCCGATGATGCCGTGGGGGCTGATGAACCGGCCGGGGATGCGGTCTTCGCGGGGAACGCTGGGATAGCCGGCGACGTGCTTCGGCCATTCGCCGGCACGCATGTCGGGATGGGCTCCGAGGGTCGCCAGGTGGTTGTAGTGCTTGTCCCACACGATCACCGCGCCGAACAAGTCGGGGATCAGGGTCAGGTCGCCGTTGACCCGCAGTGTGCACGGGTAACGCAGGCCGCGGCTGGTGATGGTCTGGCGATGTTCGCCGGTCAGCGACAGCACCTGGACCCGAATGTTGGCCCGGTCGGCCACCAGCAGCACCGGTTCGGCGCCGCGGGCGTCGATGCTGATGCCATGGGGGCACTCGAACTGGCCGGGGCCGTTGCCCTTCCAGCCGATGGTCTGGACGTGCTTGCCCTCGGGGCTGTAGCGATGGATCAGCGAGGCGCCGTAGCCGTCGGTGACATAGATGTCGCCGTTCGGAGCGATGGCGATGTCGGTGGGTTTGTAGCCCCGGCCACCGGGATACGCGGCGTGAACCGGCGCCGGCAGTGAGAGCACCTCGCGCCCGTCGAGGGTGCACTTCACCACCTGGAGCGGATCGTAGTCGACGATGTACAGGAACTCGTCGTTGCCGCGGCGGTCATAGGCGAGGCCATGGGCACCCTTGGCGAAGCGATTGCCCCAGCCGCCAACATAACGGCCCTGAGGATCGAACTCGAGCACCGCCGGATGGGCGGTATCGCCGTTCTGTTGCAGGACGAAGACGTGGTCGCGGCGGTCCACCACCAACCCATGGCAGTCGCCGAGGGGGAAGCCCGCAGGCAGCTTGAAATGGTCGGGGATGAAATCGTAGGCATACGGCGCGGTGCCGACGCGGACGGGGGCGGATTGGGCAGCGGGTTGGGACGGCATGGGGATCTCGATGGGTTGGTGGGTGCTGATTAATTTCGAAAAATCACAGCCGGCCGGCGAGTTTCATCTTGGCCAGGGTCTCGCCGCCGCTGATGCGGTAGAGCATCGGAGCCATGCGGTCCTTGCCTTCGGTGAACTCGGGGGTGCCTTCCCAGCGGAAGTTGAGGATGCCGGTGTAATCGCTGAAGTACTGCCAGCGCCGGGTCGGCAGGTTGCGGACCATGTGCATGTGGTTGGCCGGACAGCCGTACTTGGTGATGGATGCCGGCACTTCTTTGAAGGTGATCCAGGTGTGGGGCCAGGAATACGAGCTGGCGTGGCAGAACGATTCGGCGATCGGCATGGGCAGTTCCACCGATTCGGCTTCGCCCTGGATCATGGTGAACATTCCGGTCAGGTCGCTGTAGGCGAGACGGCCCGCCTGGCACTGGATGCCGCCGGGCGAGATGTAGCCGGTGCTGAAGCCGCCGCCCGGGAAATAATGCTTGTAGACCTCGAACAGGATCGAATCGGTGCACCAGTCGAGGCTGCCCGAGCCGCTGTTGTCCATGTCGATGGTGCCGCGCTGCATGTAGGCGCTGGCGGGATCGACGGCGATGCCGAGTTCGCCGGCTTTCTTCTGGATCTCCCAGGGTTCGTAGACTTTCCGGTAGTCGGCGAACAACACCGGCTCGCCGCCAGTCAGGGCGGCATAGCAGACCATGGTCAGCAGGCCCTGCACGTCGTTTTCGGTGGCGAAGGGGATCGCCGCCTTTTTGCCGGCGTGGTCGAACGTGGAATTGAACAGCGCTTCGGCGATGTCGGCGCAGGCCATCGGCGTGCCCTTCAGGTCGCTGCCCCAGGCGAGCTGGCTGGTCCAGCCGCCGCCGACGCAGTTCAGGTCGCGCATGTAGTTGCGCAGGATCAGGTACAGCTTGAGTTCTTCTTCGAGCTTGGCTTTGTGCTCGGCGGTGAGCGGCTTGGGCTTCACCTTGGACGGGTCGGTGTAGATCGGCGACTTGGCGGCGCAGATCGATTCGACGTCGGGATAGATCTTGCCTTTCCACTGCTTGTTGATGGTCCAGTCGACCAGATCCTTCAGCTCTTTTCCGTCATACCCGCCGTCCTTGCGGATCATGTCGGCGAACAGCTTCATCGATTCGCGCAGGCTCTCCATGCCGAGAAACTTGCGGCTGGCGTGGACGTGGTTGAGCGCGGTCTCCATCTGCATCGAGTCGGTGTCGGCGGCGAGGATGCGCTTGCCGCGCAGCCAGGCGGCGGCGGTCATCGCCCACACCAGGTCGATGATTTCTCCCTTCGATTTCTCGTCGAATTCGGGATCCTGGCCGACCTCGGGCATGGTCCCGATCACGGCGTGGCACAGCCGGCCGGTCTGGGCATAGGCGCCGACCACGGCGTCGACTCCGACCACGCCGGGCTTGGGGGCGTTGTTGCCGGCCAGGCAGCACAGCGGCGCCTGGGGGAAATGCGCGGTCAGGGCCATCGCGGTCTTGGCCGGATAGAACCAGGTGTCGGGCACGATGGCGATGACCTTGACGTTCTGCTTCTGGAAGTCATAGGCCACGGCGTCGGCGTCGGCCTCGTTCTGCACCGGCCGGTCAGCGACGTAAATGCCGGGCTTTTCCGCGACCAGGGCGCCGACTGCGCCGGGCATCCGGATCGCTTTCAGGATCTTGCCGGTCATCACGCAGATGTTCTGGGCGCGTTCGCGAGCGGCATCGTCGATGCGCGGGTCGCAGGGCGCGAACAGCGCGATGACGGGCACGGAGGGCGAGCTGGGCTTCTGGATCCAGGGCATGGGGGTCTCTGCGGTGGTGGTTCGGAGATCGGCCGGACGCTAGATCCGCCGGCGCGGGTGCCAAGCCCGGGCCGGCGGGATTCGGCCGGCTCGCGTCACCAGCGCGCCGGGAACTGGCGATTCAGCGTTGATGGAAGGTGGTTGGGGATCGTCGCGGGCGACTTGCCGAGCTGGCGCTCGGCGCTCCCGACCTCTTGCCGAGCTGGCGCTCGGCGCTCCCGACCTCTTGCCGAGCTGGCGCTCGGCGCTCCCAGGACTCGGCGCGGCCAGGGCTCGGCGCTGCCAGGACAGGGATTCCAGCAATCCGTTTACCGCTTTGCAGGGCGACGCTCCGCCTTGCGGGATGCGGTTCGCCGCGAACGCTCCCCCGCCCATGCTTGATCTGCTCGTCGCTCCATTGGCCACCGCGGTTGCCGCCCGGCTTGGCCGTCTGCCCGGCGAGATCGCGCCGCTGATCGGCCCGCCGGCCAAGGGCCAAGGCGCCGATCTCGCCCTGCCGTGCTTCCAGCTGGCCAAGTCGGCCAACCGCAATTCGGCCCAATTGGCAGCGGATCTGGCGACCTTGGAGGTTCCCGGGATGGCGCTGAGCGCCGCCGGGCCGTTCCTGAACGCGGCGCTGCAACCGGCGACGGTGGCTGGCGTCCTACTGCCGGTATTGGCTGGCGATCCGCTGCTCTGCCTGCGTCGCGACCACGGTGAAGGCAAGACCGTGTGCATCGACTTCAGCAGCCCGAACATCGCCAAGCACCTGGCATTCCACCACATCCGGTCGACCATGATCGGCAACGCCCTGGCCCGGCTGTACGGTGCCTGCGGCTGGCGGGTGGTGCGGATCAATTTTCTCGGCGACTGGGGCACGGCGTTCGGCCGGCTGATCAGCGCCTGGCACCGCGAGGGGCTGACGTTGGCGCAGCTCGATGCCGCCCCCGATCGCGTGACCTTTTTGAACGAGCTGTACGTGCGGGCCAGCCAGGCCGAGAAGGCCGATCCTGCAAAGGAAGCCGACTCCCGGCGCTGGTCGAAGGCCCTGGAGGATGGCGACGCCGAGGCGCGGCATTTGTGGCAGATTTTCAAAGACGCCAGTCTGGCCGAGTTCCAGCGCATCTACGCGCTGCTCGGGGTCGGGTTCGATTCGTGGAAAGGTGAGGCTTTTTACGAAGACAAAATGGGCGCGGTGCTGGCCGAGCTGGAATCCCGCGGCCTGACCAAGGTCGATCAGGGCGCGACCGTGGTCGATCTGTCGGCCCTCGGCTTGAAGAAGCCGATGCTGCTCCGCCGCGCCGATGGCGGCAGTCTGTACGCGACGCGTGATCTCGCCGCCTGCGACGACCGCTGGAAGGACTACGCCTTCGACCGTTCGCTATACGTGGTGGACCTCGGCCAGGCGCTGCATTTCAAGGAGTGGTTCGCCTGCGCCGCGCTGCTCGGCCGGGCCTATGCCGATCGGCTGCGCCACATCGGCTTCGGCATCGTGCTGCTGTGGAACGACGAACCCGGCGAAGGTCTCGAACCGGGCTGGGCCCGCGGCCGGACCCGCGGCGGCAAGGTCATGCTGCTCCGCGAAGTGCTGGAGGAATCCGTCGATCGCGCCCGGGCGGTGATCGCCGAGAAGAACCCCGGCATCGAAGGCGACGAACGCGAGCGCATCGCCCGGGCCGTCGGGGTCGGCGCGGTGGTGTTCAACGACCTCAAGAACGCCCGCACCAATGATGTAAAGTTCAAATTCGAAGAAGCCCTGCGTTTCGACGGCGAGACCGGGCCATACCTGCAATTCGCCCACGCCCGGCTGTGCTCGATCGAACGCAAGTTCCGCGAGGCATTTCCCCAGGCCCCCGCCGGCGACCCGGCGCGCATCGCCCGCGACGATGAAAAAGCTGTGCTGATCGCCATCGCCCGGCTCGGCAGCGCCCTCGACCGCGCAGTGGAATCGGACGAGCCGAGCCAACTCGCCCAGGGCCTGCTCGCCCTGGCCGCGGCGGTGTCGGCGTGGCTCACCGCCGGCAGCAAAGACGACACTGCCCGGGTGCTGGTCGAGGACGCCGCCCTCGCCGCCAGCCGCCTGCGCCTGGTCCGCGCCGCCCGCGCCGCCCTCGGCGAAGGCCTGCGCCTGCTCGGCCTGGAAGCTCCGGAGCGGATGTAGTTGGGAGATTCGGGCCGGCCGCACGGAGTGCGGCGCTCCGGGCGAGCGGAAGCTGGGAGAGGCGAGCCCCAGCTCGCCTGATGCCGAAGCCGATGCTCGCCGGGCGATGAGGCTTCAGGCCCCTGGGCGGGGCTCTACCTTGTCCGCCCCGCCCAATCCGGCCGAGCTGGCGCTCGGCGCTCCCAGCGTTTCCAGGACCAGCCATGTCCCTTGATCTCCGCATCCCTGGTACGCTCGAAGCCGCTGGTCTGGCGGTGCTGGTCGACCAGGGCGGGCTGACCGCGGTCGGCGGAATTCCAGCGCCGCTGATCCAGCCCGCCAGCATCGACCTGCGCCTGAGCGCCGAGGGCTATCGCATGCCCGGATCGGTGCTGCCGCTGGCGGGTGAACGAGTCCGGGATCTGGTCGAAGGTTTGGCCTTCGAGCGCATCGATCTGAGTAAGCCGGCGGTGCTCGCGCGGAATCAGGTGTACGTGGTGCGGCTGATGGAATCCGCTGCGCTGCCGGCCGGATTGGCCGGCTATGCCAACGGCAAGAGCACCACCGGCCGCATCGACCTCGCCACCCGGGTGCTGGCCGACGGCAGTCCGCGCTATGACCGGCTGCCGCCTGGCTACCAGGGCGAGCTGTGGATCGAGCTGATCCCGCGCAGTTTCACGGTGGTCGCCCGGCAGGGGGTCGCGCTGAATCAGGCGATCTTCTTCGCCGAGCGCCGGGTGCTCGGCCAGGACCAGCTGGCTGTCCGCCACGCCCGCACCCCGCTGCTGCGCTTGGCCGACGGCAGCGTCGCGCCGGACGCGGTGTTCGATGGGCGTCTGGTGATGACCGCCGACCTCGACCGCCCGGTGGTCGGCTTCGTCGCCAAGCGCACCCAGAAAATGCTGATCCTCGACCAAGGCGGCCATCGAGCCCAGGACTTCTTCGATCCGCTGCCCTGCCCCGATCGCGGCATGATGTTTTTGGAACAGGACCGCTTCTATATCCTTGCCACGAGGGAACGGGTCGTGGTGCCCAACGACCTGGCCTGCGAGATGGTGCCCTATGAGGCCACCGCCGGTGATTTCCGTGCCCATTATGCGGGATTTTTCGACCCCGGCTGGGGCATCGACGGCGATCGCGCCCCCGGCGCAGTGGCGGTGCTCGAAGTCCGCCCGCATCAAGACGACCTGCTGCTCCGCCATCGCCAGCCGATCTGCGCCATGGCCTTCGAGGCCTTGCAGCAGACCTGCACCCGGCCTTACGGCACCTGCGGCAATACCTATGCCGCCCAGGACGGACCGCGGTTATCCAAGCATTTTTCCTGATTTTTGGTGGAAGCCAGGAGATGCTGGGCTCTGGCCGCTTGAAATAAAGAAACGAAGTGCCCCTAGGCGAGCTGGGGCTCGCCTCTCCCAGGACGGCTGGAACCACGAGATAGCCAAAGGCGAGCTGGTGCTCGCGTCTCCCAGGACAGCTGGAACCACGAGATACCCGAAGGCGAGTTGGGCTCGCCTCTCCCAGGACAGCTGGAGCCACGAGATAGCCAAAGGCGAGCTGGGGCTCGCCGTTCCCACGCTCACCGCGCGGTGAACTGGCGGTGGGCCTCGCGGTTGGCTTCGACCAAGGCCCAGGCGTGGTCAGCCAGGGTCCCAGCGGTCCGTTGATCGCAGGCATCGGCCAAGGAAGTCGCGACCGCCGGCGTCGCCTCGCCGATCAGTTCGAGGCCCCGCCAGTGGAAGCCAGCGAGCAGCATCCCCCACAGGCGGAACAGATCGTCCAGATATTTTCCAGGTACTCTATCGATCTCAACGCGGTCCCGGGCATGGCAGCGGGTGCGCACCAGCAGCGGGTTCACCGGGGCGGCCAGCACCAGATGGAAAGGGTCGCCGCCGAGCACCACCGTGGCCGGCGCCGCCGCCGTGGTCGCCTGGGGCGTGAACGGCGTGGCGGTGAGCAGCGCCGCCAGCCGGCTCGGCCGGCGTTCTTTCAGCTCGACGATCCGCTGGCCAGAAGGCGTCGCTGCCAGCGCCAGCCATCGGCGCAGGCCGAGTGACGCCATGCCGCCGGTCGGCCGGGTGGTCAGATCGCGCAGCCGGGTGCCCGGCCAGGCCGATTCAAGCAGCGGCGCGAGGTGGTTGCGGGCGAAGCTCAGGCAGCCGGGATCATCGGCGTGTTCTCCGTCGCGCACCAAAGCAGCGCCGGACACGTATTTTTGCAGATGCTTGGCAGCCCGTTTGGGTTTCAGCGCGTCGTCGATCAGATCGTGCACCGGTTTCGGAAGATCTTGTGGATAGACCCGCAGGGCGTGGGCGACCGCGTCGCCGTCGGCGAGGCGGCGCAGAACTTCGCCCCAGCCCAGGGCGAGGCGCTTGGCCCAGGGACGCAGCCGGTCGCGGTCATCGACACCGCGGGCCACCGCGACGCTGGCGAGCAGCCGGAGCAGATCCCAGCGCCACGGCGCGGGATGCTCCTCATCGCCGTCATTGATCGTGTAAATGACCGGAGTGATCCCGGCCAGATCCGGCCGAGCTGGATCGGCCCGAGCTCGATTTGTCCGAGCTACCGCCAGGGTCGAGAAATTGTCGGCGTGGGCATCGCCCACCGCCCACACCCACGGCCCGGCAAAGCCGTCGATCGCCGCCAGGTGGCGGACCTGGATGGCCAGGCTTCCCCGATAAAAAGCATAGGGATCCGCCGCCATTTTCTCCCGCCGCTCGGCCGCTGCGGCTGGCGCCACCGCGGCCAGGGCGGCGAGCTCCGGTTCGAGGATGGTCGCGTTCAGGGCCGACGCTGCGCTCACCCGCCGACCGCCGCCTTGATGCTGAGCAGTTCGTTGTGCCAGTGGCTGAGGTTCGCGGCGCGCTCGATCAGGTCGGCGCAGCCGTAGATCGAACCCTTGCGCTGGCGGATGGTGTCGACGCCCTGGGTCAGGGCGCGATGGGCGCCTTGGATGCCTTGGGCGATCTGGTCGAGCCGGGCGTGCAGCGCCGCCGGGACCCGGGCCTTGAGTTCGGCGGCCAGGGCGACGTCGGGGCCGACCTCGGGGATTTCCACTGCGGTGATGAACTCCAGGCCGGCTTCGTAGCGATCGACCAGGGCCGAAAGCCGGGCGACCTCTTGCTCAAGGAACGCCACCTTGGCCCGGGCATCATCGCTTTTCAGGATGAACTCCAGCTCGCGGATGCGCTTGAGACCTTCGGCCCGGGCCTGTTCGGCGGCGGCCTGCTTGTCTTGGCCGGCCTGTTTCAGCTGGGATTCGAGTTCGGCCACCCGGGCCAGAGCTTGGTTCAGTTCAGCGCGCAGCTTGGCTTCGGCGGCTTCGGCCTTGGATTTTTCCTCGTTGCGGGCTTTGTCAGCCACCGCTTTCTGCTGCTCGGGGGTCATGGTCGCCGCCGCCAGCGCGCGCTGGAGTTCCGACAGCGGCATGATCCGGACCGTGCCTTTGATGTTCTCTCCGGTCACCATCCGGGCCTTGGCGAGCAGCTCGGCCGGCAGCGGCGGGGCGGCCGCTGCGGCGCTGGTCATCATCGTGGCCTGGAGTTCGGTGCTCATGGCAGGTTCCTGACGGTGGACTGATCTATCCACGAGGCGCCGGGACGCCAAGGGGCCGCAGCGATTTGACCGCGCCACGCCTGACGCCACACTGCAACTCGTTATCGCCTGACTCACCGCGCTACGGCGCGGGAGGGGCGGTTCGCAAACCCAGCGGCGGCGGCACCCATCGGTGCGGCTCGCAGGGTGCGAGCCGTCGCCTTCCGCTGCCCCGCGGAAGGCGATGTCCCGCACGACCCTGCCAGCAGACGCCTCCGCGCTCCCCTGGAGGCTCCGTGCCATACCTGTCACCAACCGAGATCGACCGCTTCCGCGACACTGGCGTCCTGCCACTGCGCGAGGCATTTCCCCGTTCAGCTGCCTTGCACATCCAGGAGCGGATCTGGGATGAGCTCGAAGGCGCCTCGCCGCTGCGCCGCGATGATCCGGCGACCTGGCGCCTGCCTGCGCACTGGCGGGTGTCGGACATCATCGCCCCGGCCTTTGCTGCTATTCAAAGCCCACGGCTGACCGCGGCGATGAGCGAGCTGCTCGGGACCACCGCCTGGAGCTATCCCCGGCATTGGACCCACGGGCTCCTCGCCAGTCCGCCCGATCCGGCGACCACGCCGTGGCGGATCACCACCGCCGCCGGCGCCCGCACCGCCTGGCATTGGGATGGCAAGTGGACCTCGCCCCAGGACGGTCTGTGGTTCCTGCCTTTGTATAGCCAGATCGGGCACCGCGGCGGCGGCACCATGCTGCTCGCCGGCTCGTCCCGGCTGCTCAATCGATTCTATGCCGGATTGTCAGCCAAGGAGCGCCAGGCGTCGCAGGGCCACCTGCGCCAGCGGTTTTTGGCCTCGCATCCGTATCTGCGGGTGCTCGCTGGCATCGATCCGTGCGCTGAAGATCGCCTCGATTTCCTTGCGCCGCAGCGCGACGCCGATGGCCAGGAATTGCAAATTTTGGAAGCCTCGGGCGAGCCCGGTGATGTCTGGCTGACCGATCCCCACGTGCTGCACGCCAAGCCGGTCCACCACGGCCCACGCCCGCGATTCCTGTCGATCCGTGGCGTGACGCTGGTTCCGGGATCGTGCTGAACCAACCCTCCACAACGGCCTTCATGCTCCGCTGCGGCTTCCTTCACTCGACAAACCGGACCGGGCTGCATCATCGCGCCCTTGCTCGCGGGCCGGGTGCCCGCAAGGAGGCTCCGTGACCGCCGCGGTTTCCGCTCCCCAGTCGGCGTCAGCCGCTGCTGACCAGTCGGCTTCTGCAGCCGTCAGCGCTTCGACCGAGATGGCCGAAGCCACGCGCAAGGCCCAGGTCCTGATCGAAGCCCTGCCGTTTCTGAAACGCTTCCACCACGCCTTGGTGGTGGTGAAGCTCGGCGGCGAACCGATTGAGCATCCGGCGGTGCTCGACGCGCTGCTCACCGATCTGGTGTGGTTGGAGCAGGTCGGCCTGCGTCCGGTGCTGGTCCACGGCGGCGGCAAGTCGATCAGCCGGGCGATGGAGGCGGCTGGCCTGAAACCGACCTTCCACAAAGGCCGCCGGGTGACCGATGCCGAGACCATGGCGATCGTCGCCCGGGAGGTCGAGCGGCTCAATGTCCATCTGGTCGATCGGATTCTCGCTCTGGGCGGAGCCGCCATCGGCCTGTGCCCGCCGCGCCACCGGGTGGTGAGCGGCACCGTGCTCGACCCCGATCTCGGGCTGGTCGGCAATCCGTCGGCCATCGATCGCGAACGGATCGTGCGCTATGCCAGCCGCGGCCTGATCCCGGTCATTCCGCCGCTATCCGTCGACCACGACGGCGTGCTGATGAACACCAATGCCGACGACATCGCTCTGGCCGTGGCCACCGGCCTCAGCGTCGAAAAACTGGTGTTCCTATCCACCGTTCCCGGCGTGCTGACCGATCCGAAGAACCCCGCCACCCGCATCCCCAGCCTGACCGCCAGCAAGGTCCGCGCCCTGGTCGAACAGGGTGTGATCACCGGCGGCATGATCCCCAAGGTCGAGAGCTGCCTGGCCGCCCTCGCCCAAGGGGTGCGCAAAATCCACATCGTCGCCGCCGATCAGCCCCACGCCCTGCTGGTGGAGATCTTCACCGAGGACGGGATCGGCACCGAACTGGTCTCCGAGGCTGCCTGAGCATGACTTTTCCCCGCCACTTCATTTCCCTCGACGCTCTGACCGCAGAGCAGTTCCGGCAGCTCCTGTCGGTCGCCACCTACCTGAAGGCCCGGCGCGCGCCGTCCACCGTGCTCGACGGCAAGACCCTGGCGATGATCTTCGAGAAGCCCTCGCTGCGTACCCGGCTGTCGTTCGAACAGGCGATGATCGAGCTCGGTGGCAACGCCATCTACATCCGCGGTGAAGAGGTTGGCCTGGGTACTCGCGAGCCGGTCAAGGACGCCGCCCGGGTCCTCGGCCGCTACGTCCACGCAGTGATGGCCCGGGTGTTCAAGCACGCCTGCATCGCGGAACTCGCCGCCCACAGCCCGGTGCCAGTGATCAACGGCCTGTCCGACACCACCCATCCGTGCCAGGCGCTGGCTGATTTCCTCACCATCCGCGAGCACTGCGGGCGGATCGACGGTCTGACCGTGGTGTTCATCGGCGACGCCAACAACGTCTGCCGCAGCCTGGCCCACGCCTGCATCCTCGCCGGCAGCCGGCTGGTGCTGGCCTGCCCGCCGGCCTACGCGTTCACCGCCGCCGACATCGCCGGTTTCGGCGGCCATTGGGGACGCAGCGTCATCCAGGTCCACGATCCGAAGACCGCCGTCGCCGGCGCCGACGTGCTCGCCACCGATGTCTGGACGAGCATGGGCCAAGAAGCCGAAAAAGAGCAGCGCCTCCGTGATTTCCAGGGATTCCAGATCAACGACGGTCTGCTCGCTGCCACCGGCGGCCGGGCCAAGGTGCTGCATTGCCTGCCCGCCCACCGCGGCGAGGAGATCACCGACGCGGTGATGGAAGGCCCGAACAGCCTGATCTTCGACCAGGCCGAGAACCGGCTGCACGCGCAAAAAGCCGTGCTGCGGCTGCTGCTTGCCAAGGACGCCGCTGACGCGGCGGCGGTGATCGCCGCCGCCCAGCGCTGAGGCCCTGGGAGCGCAGGCTTCAGCCTGCCGAGTTCTACCAATGCAGGCTGAAGCCTGCGCTCCCAGGGCTCAACATCCGGTGAGATCATTGATCCGCGGCGCCTCGGGGCCGTGGAAGGCCTCGGCATAGGCAGCGCCGGCCTGGTAGCCCCAGGTCCGGCCGCGGTGTTCGATCCAGCCCAGGAATTCCGGGGTGCTGATCGAGGTCGCCGGGCCGGTGGATCCGGGCTGGTGGAGCTGGCTGCCATAGCAGCGCACGGCTGCCAGCTTGCGCTGCCAATCGGCTTCCGTCGCTGGCAGCAAAAAACCTGGCACAATGGGCAGCTCGGCCTCGCAGTACCACAGGCGGACGCCTGCCACCGCCGGATGCCCTTCGGCAGGCAGGGCGTGCAGCGCGGCGGCCTTCACCGAACCGCGCAGCAACTCGGCCAAGGCGAGGTGGTCGGGATGGCGCGCGAACGGCGACAGGCCGATCACGGCTCGGGGACGATGCCTGCGGATCGCGGCGACGATCCGTTCCCGGGCCGTGAGATCATCGGCGCGCAGGAATCCATCGGGCAGATCCAGGTTCTCACGGGCTGAGAGACCGAGGATGCCCGCCGCCGCCGCCGCCTCGTTCGCCCGGGTCGCCGGGTCGCCCCGGCTGCCCAGTTCGCCCCGGGTTGCATCGACCACGGCCACCGACCGGCCGGATCGGACGTGGGCGGCGATGGTCGCTCCGGCATGGATCTCCGCGTCGTCGGGATGGGGTGCGATGATGAGGAGATCAGCCATGGCCGGCAGCTTTCCCTTTGGCCACCGAGCGTGCAATGCGGCGCTGGTCGCGGTTGACGCCTCAACCTGCCCCATGCAATGCAACCCATGGCGACCTGTGATGTCCTGGTCATCGGCGGCGGCCCCGCCGGCTCCACCGCGGCGGCGGCGGCGGCGCGGCGCGGCGTGGCGGTGATCCAGGTCGAGAAGACCGATGGGAACCGCTACCACATCGGCGAATCGCTGATCCCGTTCTGCGCTTATCCGCTGCGCCGGATCGGCGTCTATGACGCGGTGAAGGTCGCTGGATTTCCTGTGAAGTATGGGGTCCAGTTCGTTGGCACCAGCGGCGCTGCGAGCCGACCGTTCGATTTCTTCCAGTACCTGATGGATGGATCCGCGGTGGCCTGGCAGGTGTGGCGGGCCGACTTCGACCGGCTGCTGCTTGACCACGCCCGGGCCCAGGGCGTGGAGCAGCGACGCGGTGCCGCCGCCGAGCGCTTCCTGATCGATCGCGGCCGGGTGGTCGGGGCGGTGGTTGATGGCCAACCGATCCACGCCCGGATGACCATCGACTGCACCGGTCGCGATGCCTTGGCGCTGCGCAGCTTCGCCTGGCGGGAGCGCGATCCCGGCCTCGACCGGTGGGCGGTGTGGACCTATTTCACCGGCCATCGCCTGGAATCAGGCATCGATGCCGGCAACACGTTCGTCTGCTCGTTGCCGTGCGGCGGGTGGTTCTGGTGGATCCCGGTCGGCCGTGACCGGGTCAGCGTCGGAGCCGTCGCCAAGCGCGAATCGCTGTTCCCCGCTGACCTCGACCTTGGCGAAGATCGCCTGGCGGCGGCCTGGCAGCGCCAATTCGCCATGCAGCCCTGGATCCGCGACCACCTGTCGGGCGCGGAGCGAGTCGAGCCGTTCCGCTCGACCAATGAATACGCATATCGCGCCCGATACTGCGGCGCTCCCGGTCTGATCTTGGCCGGCGATGCCTTCGGGTTCCTCGATCCGATCTTTTCCAGCGGCGTGTTCCTCGCCTTGTGGAGCGGCGAATCCGCCGGCCACGTCGCCGCCGACATCGTCGCCGGTGGAGCGGAGCTTTCCCGCCTGGATGCCTATGGCAGCAGGCTCGGCAACGCCATCGAATCGATCCGCCGGCTGGTCTACGCCTTTTACGAACCGACGTTCGCGTTTTCCCGGATCATGGCCCGGGACAGCGATGCCCGGGCCGACATCAGCGATCTCCTCAACGGTAATTTCGCCCGCGATTACCAGGATTTCTTCCGCCAGGTCGAGGACTTCTGCCCGCTGCCGGCGCCGTTCGGCCATGGTCTGGTCGCGGCCCGGGCTGCGGCCGCGGCTGCGGGCGATCCGCAGCATCAACCAGTGGCCCAGGCCACTCAGCATGCCGAGTCCAGCCAATGAGAGCTGCGTCACTCCCCGCAGGGCCTCAACCAGCAGCAGGGTCTCAACCAGCCGTCGAATCCATCGGCACGCTGGCGGTGCTGGTCGATCACCTGTTCGCCGCGTACGCCGATCCCGATGCTGGCACCCGAAGCGACCTGACTGCCCGGCATGAGCTGCTCCGCGCCCGCATCCTCCATCACCTCGCCGGTTATGACGCCCACTCCTGCGCCACCAGCGCCATCGGCGCGGTGCTCGATCGCGCGTGCCTGCTGTACGTCCTGGGATTTCCCGAGGCCTCTCTGCGCGAATGCCAGGCCCGGCTGGATGCCCTGCTCGCCGTCCGCCATCCTGGCCTGGGTTCATTCATCGAGCGGGCCGCGGCCGAGGCATCTCTCGTTGGCGACCGCGCCATCCCGCCGGATGCGGCCTCGGCCCTGGTCATCCTGGCCGAGCGCTGCGCCGCTCTCGGTGCTCGCGACGCAGCGCTTGGCCGATCGATCCTGATCGAGGCCCCGGCCCAGGGTCGCGCCTCCGGCGGCATCGGCTGCGCCCGGGCAGATTCGCCGACCAGCCGGCGGAAATGGAATGCCGATCTCCACGACCTGCTCGCCCGGGGCGCCGTCGCGGTCACTCGTTGGCTCGAACAGGCCAACGCTGAGCCGCTGCGCGTCTGATCCTGGCAGCTTCGCCCAGCCACCAGAGCCGATTTCCGTGGGCGCAATCGCGCCTGTTGTTCCATCATTGCCGTTCTGCAACCGATCCCTGGGACACCATCCCAGGCAGCGGTCCAGCGAAATGGGCCGGCGGCGTTGACCGCGGGGCGAACCGGTGGAATGGTCTCCGGCTGAGCGCACCGCTCACGCTGCATGGACGCCGACTCCCTCCCCTGCTCCCGTTGTGCTGCGATGGTCAGCCCCGACGAACTCGGGCTGGGTCTGGCTGTACGGATCAACGGCGAGATCGTCTGCCCGGCCTGTGTCGAGCAGTTGCCGAAGGAGGCCCAGCTCAGCATCAACCGGGTGCGGGCGATGAAGGGCCTGGGCGCGACCACTTATAAGGTCAACCATCCGCACCATTCCAGGCACGCGTTATACACCTTCTCCACCGCTGGGCTGATTAACCATCACCGTCGGACCTTGAAGGAAAAAGGCAGTTTTCCGACTCCGCCGCTGCCGCCATCCGGGGTCGCGGCGACGGTGCCCGGGAGCGGAGCTGGACGCCTGGCGCTGATCGGAGGCGGAGTGGCGGCTGCGGTGGTGCTGGCGGCCGGGCTGGGGCTGTGGCTGGCCAACCGCCCGCCAGCTCCGTTTGCGGCCCAGGCGCCACTGCCACCGACCGAGCGCCCCGCCGTTGCCACCGGCGATCCGGCACTGCCGGCAACGCTCCCGGCGCAAGCCGAACCGCCCTCCGCCCTGCCGACGCCGGACCAGGTGCCAGCGACCGGCCAACCGCCAGCCACTGGCCGCGACCGGTTCCCGGCGGATCCGCTGGCCGCGTGGCTCCAGGCGAGGAGCGAGCGCGGCTGTCCGCCAGAGCTGGTGAAAACCGTCCTCGAAGAACTGCGCAAACAGCGCATCGCCCAGCTCGACGACGCTGATCGGATGGTCACCGAGCTGCGCTTCGCCGATGCCTTGGGCCAGATCGGGGCGATGGAGCTGCCGCCTGCGCCGGAGCTGCGCGACCTGCAGACCCGGTCCGATGCGACCCGGGTCCGGATCACCGCCGCCCGCGAGCGGGCGAAGATCGAAGGCCTGACCCTGCCGCCTCCGACTCCGCGGCCGAACCCGACGCCTGCTGGTTCGGCGACCGCTGCCGAGCCCAAGCCGCCGGAATCGGCAACGCCATCGGGCATCGAAAACTGGTGGATCGCGGTGGCCGATCTCAACACGCCGCGGTCCGGCGGCAGGATCGGGCGGACTTTGCCGGCTGTCGCTGGCGGTCGGTACCAGGTCTGGGTCAAGGTGAAGACGCGTCATCCCCAGAGCCAGTTCGCAGTGGAACTTGGTCAGCTCACCTTCGATCCGGTGGTCGGATCTGGCTGGGTGCGCTGCCGGACCGGATCAGCTGACAGCTTCGACCTGGTTGCTGGCGAATTCGATCTGTCCGTGCCTGAGCATGCCAGCATCATCGGGATAGCCCTGCTCGGGACCCGGTTTCCGGCACCGACCAAACAGGATAACGGGCTGGTCCCGCCGCCCTGGTCAAGCCAACCGGCTCCGGCACCGCCGAATCCGCCAGCCCAGCCGGCTCCTCCGGTTGAACCGAAGCCAGATTCTGCACCGGCGGTCGTCGCGACCCTCTCCAAGGTTGAATCCACCGTGCTCACCGCGGTGTTCCCTCCGGGCCAGGAGAAAGGCCTGGTCACCGATGGCAGCGTCTGGATTCCCTCGCCCTGGCCAGGTCGGCGGTTCCTGCGCGCCCAGCGCGATCCGGCCCAGCGCAGCGTCCATCGGCTGTCGGTCACCGTGCCCGCCGAGGCGGTCGGTGGTTCCCTTGGCCTGCTGGTCCATCGCGGCGCTGCGGCCCGGAAGAACCTGAAGATCGTCGCTGAGCAGGCAGGGAAAATGGCGGTGCTCAGCGAACTGCCCTTGACCGGCGATGACTGGCAGCCGGTGGTCATCGATCTCACCGGTCTGACTCCGGGAGCCAGCGCCACGCTGCACCTGTCCGATCCTGACCGGCTGACCGATGAGCGCAGCTTCTTCATCGCTTCCGCCTGGTCGGTGGCTGGTCGCCTGGCGCCCACGGCTGAACTGCCGCGCGTGCATCCGGTGCTGATCCTGCCCGATGTCGTCACCACCCTGACCGTCAAGCAGCCCTTCCAGAAGCTCTTCCGCCAGATCGCCAGCCAGCGCCGGATTCTTCCGGCCAAGTTCGACCTGACGGTGAAGGTGCTGGTCGGCGGAACCCTGGAAAGCGAATGGACCACCCTCGCCCGTAAGGAGATCGAGGACTGGAGCGGTTTGATCCGCAACCTGCAGGTCACCGGGTTTGGAATCAGCCATGACTGGTGGGGCTCCAGCCAGATTTCCGCCGAGAAACCGGTCGTCGATCCGGAGGTCTACAGCACCGTGGTGTTCGCCCCCAATGGCGCCGAGGCCAGTCTGGGCGGACCTGACGCGGTGGAAAAATGGGCCAAGACGCTGTGTTCCCAGGCCACCGCCAGCACCCGCGGGAACCTGCTGCCGGTGATGGCGATCGGCACCACCGGCAAGGATGGACCGACCGACGAGGCCATCGACCAGCTGTGGAGCAAGGCGCTGCCTGCCTTGCAGACGGCGGGCATCCCGGTTCTCGACCTGCGTTCCCATGCCCCGCGCACCCAGACCGTCGAGGCGTATCGTCAGCTCACCGCCCACCTGCTCGGCACCGGTCTGCGCAATCTGCACCACCAGGTGGTCATCGCCGCGAAGCCGAACCGCTGAAGGCGCACAGCGCGGCCAGGGAACCGCCAAGACGCCCAAGCGCCACGGGTTGGAAGGTTGGGGGAAGATCCCTACGCACCCAACTGGTCTTTCGGCCAGCAGTGCATGCACCTCTTTCCGTGCCTCCTTGGCGGCCACGCGGCTGGTCCACCGCTATGCGGATGGCCCACCGCAATGCGGAAGGCTTGGCCGGGCAGGGTTGCGCCTGAGGCTGCCCGCCCATGACCGAACTGCGCATCGCCACCCGCTCCAGCCCGCTGGCCAAGTGGCAGGCCAACCGGGTGGCGGCGGACCTGCGCCAACGCTGGCCCGGCCTGCGCACCCGGCTGGTGCCGGTGACCGCTGCTGCTGACGTCGATCTGGCCACCCCGCTCTACCGTCTCGGCACGGTCGGAGTGTTCTGCAAAGAGGTCCAGGCCCTGGTCCTGTCCGGAGCGGCCGATTGCGGTGTGCACAGCGCCAAGGACTTGCCGACGACGCTGCCCGACGGCTTGGTGATGGCGGCGGTGCTGACCCGTGGCGACCCGCGGGATGCCCTGATCGGCACCCCGTCGATCGCGGCTCTGCCGAGCGGCGCGCTGATCGGGACCTCCAGCCTGCGCCGCCAGGCGCAGCTCGCCGCCGCCCGTCCTGACCTGCGGTTCGTGGCTCTGCGCGGCAATGTCCAGACCCGGTTGGCCAAGATCGCTCAGGGCGAAGCCACGGCGACGATCCTGGCCCAGGCCGGGCTGATGCGCTTGGGCCTGGCCCGGGCTGGAACGCCCCTCGATCCCCTGGTGGAGATGACCCCGCCCCCAGCCCAGGGCGCCATCGCCGTCGACTGCCGGGCCGACGACCGGCTCACCCGTTTCCGCCTGGCGGCAATCGCTGATCGGACCACGGCCACCGCGATCGCCATCGAACGCACCGTGCTCGCCGGCCTGGCAGGAGGTTGTTCGCTGCCGTTGGGCGCCCATGCCTGGCGTGCCGCCGACGGTTGGCATCTGCGCATCCGCCTTGGAACCGCCACGCGATTGGTCGAAGGCGCCTGGCGCGGCCCCGCCGCCGATCTGGCCAGCCAAGCCCTGGCGGCGCTGCGCGACGGAGCTGAACCGAAACTCGTTAACCCGCACTGAGGCTCTGTGGCCGGGAGATTCAGCGGTTGGCGTTGGGCGCCAGTTTGCCGAACAGGGCGACTTCGGCGCACTGCACGGCGTTGAGCGCGGCGCCCTTCAGCAGCTGGTCGCCCACCACCCACAGATCGAGGGTGTTGGGCTGGCTGTGGTCAGCGCGGATCCGCCCGACGTAGACATCGTCGTGACCGGCGACGTCCACCGGCATCGGCCAGCGGTTCTTCACCGGGTCTTCGAGCACGGTCACGCCGGTCGCGGCGCGTAGCAGGTCATAGGCCTGAGCCACGCTCAGTGGGCGGTCGAACTCGACGTTGAGCGCCTCGGCGTGGGTGCGCAGCACCGGCACGCGCACGCAGGTAGCATGCACCCGCAAGTCCGGCGCGCCCAAAATCTTCCGGCTTTCCTTGAGCAGTTTCACTTCCTCTTCGCAATAGCCGGAGGCCGGGTCGAACGACGAGTTGTGCGGGAACAGGTTGAACGCGTACGGGTGGGGCAGGACCTTGGGCGTGAACGGCTTGCCGTCCAACGCCGCCCGGGTCGCGTCCTGCAGTTCGACCATCGCGGCGTGGCCGGCGCCGGAGGCCGCCTGGTACGTCGCCGCCACCAGGCGCTTGATCCCGGCGGCGCGATGGAGCGGCGCCAGCGCCATCAGCGCGATGATGGTCGAGCAGTTGGGATTGGCGATCACGCCCTTGCCGCCGTTGCTGCGCAGGGCCGACGCCGCCACCGCCGGATTGATCTCGGGGACGACCAGGGGGACGCCGTCCTCCATGCGGAAGGCCGAGCTGTTGTCGACCAGCAGGGCTCCGGCGGAGACGCACGGTTCACGGAACGCGCGGGACACCTTGGCTCCGGCCGAGAACAGCGCGAGATCGACGCCGGCGAAGGATTTCTCGTCGAGGACCGCGACCGTGTGCGGCTTGCCCTGGTAGTTCAGGGTGGTGCCGGCGCTGCGCGGCGAAGCGAGCAACGTCAGCTTTCCGACCGGGAACTTCCGGCGTTCGAGGACTTCGATGAACTCGGTGCCGACCGCTCCGGTGGCGCCGACGATGGCAACGTGCAGACCCATGGAGAGCTCCCTGATCCTCGCCTCGGCGAGGGCGTGGCAGTGTGAGTCCCCAGCCCGGCCGGCAAGGCCTGGGCGCCGAAACCGCCGGCCGGCAAGGCCTGGGCGCCGAAGCCACCCGGCCGGCAAGGCCTGGGCGCCGAAACCGCCGGCCGGCAAGGCCTGGGCTGGGGAGACACGCCGCCAGACGGCAGCGCCGCCCAGCCCACCTGACACTGCCCTTGGCCAAGGAACCCGCTAGCCTGACACCATGCGCGACCTTCGGTTCCTGCCCGCTCTCCTGGCTGTCGCGCTGGCGGCGGCCGACCCTGCTGCGCCACCGGCAACCGCGCCGACGAAGGGAGCTGCGGCTGCACCGACGAAGGACGCGGCAGCGGCTCCCGCGGCTGCGGCTCCCGCTCCTGCGCCGGCTGCGGCCGACAAGCCGGTGCTGCCGCCGCCGCTCAAAGAGGCTCCGGCGTCGATCTGCGCCACCTATTTCAAGGTCAAGCAGATCCCTGATCCCCAGAACAAGAACAAGACGATCAAGCAATTCCAAGGCCCGTCGTTCATCATCCAGGGGAAAACCCTGGTGATCTATGAGACCATCACCGTGGTCGGCCTCGGCGGCAGCCTCGGCCGCGGCAATGGCGGATTGCAGGACCATTCCACGCCGAGCAAGAACAGTTCCGGCCAGGAAGAACGCGCCTTGGCCTACCGCATCACCGCGGTGCGCGAGCCGGGCGCCGACGGGAAGTCCACCGCCTGGTCGATCACCGCCATCGACGACCGCAGCAACAAGATCGAGTTCACCCTGAAGGTCGGCAGCGGCGACGCCACGCTCAGCTGGATGCACGCGCGCAAACCGCGCAGCCAGGCCGGCTCCCTGAAGTCCTGATCGCGGCGCAGCATTGGCACTTCCGGCTGGCCTGCGACCATCCGGACATGATCCGCAAGAATCCCAACGGCGACCTGCCGGTGATCCCGCAGTCGGCCTTCGTCGATCCTACCGCCATCCTGTGCGGCAAGATCATCGTTGGCGAAAACGTCTTCATCGGTCCCTATGCCGTGATCCGCGCCGACGAGGTCAAACCCGACGGCAGTCTCGACCCGATCACCATCGGTGACAACGTCAACATCCAGGACGGCGTGGTCATCCACAGCAAGGCCGGAGCCGCGGTGGACATCGGCAAGAACTGCTCGATCGCTCACCGAAGCATCGTCCATGGCCCGTGCAAGATCGGCGACCGGGTCTTCCTCGGCTTCAACAGCGTGGTCTTCAACTGCACCATCGGCAGCGGCGCGGTGATCCGCCACAACAGCGTGGTCGAGAACTGCCAGGTGCCGGAAGGCTTCCACATCCCGTCGACCTCGAACATCCACGGCGACACCGACCTCGCCCTGATCCCCCGGGTCGATCCCGACGTGACCAGTTTCTCCGAGAGCGTCACCGAGGCAAACCTGGCTCTGGTCCGCGGTTACAAGCGGATCCAGAACGAGTTCTGACGCGGAGCCCGCAGCCGACGCGTGCTGGGGTGCTTTCGCGACCTCCACTGATGCAGCAGCGGATTCCATCAGCACGGTCTCGTCGAAGGCGGCCCGGTTGTTGAGCGTGGTGCAGACCGGTCTCGTGACCTAGTTGGCGACGGCGGCGGCGGCGGTGGCCTGGGCGACTTGAAGTGCTGGTAGCGACTGCTTGCGAGCTGCCCCGCCGCACCGGTTCAACCCGCCAAGAGGCGCTGGCGGTGCTCGCGCAGCGCAGCCCGGCCGCGCTCCAGTTCGTTGTCGATGCGTTCGCCCGAACCGAGCAGGGTGTCTCCGGCCCGGGCGGATTTCTCCAAGGCGCGCAGCGCGGCCATCAACCGGATCAGGCCGAGAGAGCCGGCACCGCTGCCCAGCCGGTGGGCGACCTGGCGGACGGCTTCGCTGTCGTTGTCCGCCATGGCGGCGCGCAGTTCGTCGAAATCGGGTTGGACCCGGCTCTCGAAATCGGCCAGCAGCTGGGCCAGGCCTTCCTTGCCGAGGTGGACTTCGAGCCGATCGAGCACGTCGATGTCGAGCGGCATGCCGCCGAAATGGCGGGTGGTGGGCTTCTCGATCCGCCCGGTGCCGCTGCCAGAGCTTTCGTCGGGCAGCACCTGGCTGGCGCCGCGATCCTTGGCCAGCCGTCCGGTGCCGGCGGCGCGCCTGGTCTCGATCAGTCGGCGCACCGTGGCGATGAGCAGCTCAGGTTCCGCAGGTTTGCGCAGGTGGTCGTCCATGCCGGCGGCCAGGGCCCGGTCGCGGTCGTGGCTGAAGGCATTGGCAGTGACCGCCACGATCGGCACCCGCACCGTCGGGCCGGCGGCGGCTTCGCGGCTGCGGATCAGCCGCGCCGCGGTCATGCCGTCCATCTCGGGCATCTCGATGTCCATCAGGATGCAATCATAGGCGGCCCGGGCGCTGGCGGCCACGGCCTCGACGCCGTTGCTGGCAGTATCGACCTGGAGACCGGCGCGGCCGAGCAGGGTCGCCAGCAGCCGGCTGTTCACCTCGTTGTCCTCGACCACCAGCACCCGGCCGGTGAGGCGCTCACCGGCCGCAGGGACGGCGCTTGGCGCGGTCCAGGTGGCTGGCGGGTCGTCGCCGCCATCCCCGGACAGGATCCGGGCCAGGCGGCTCGGCCGCACCGGGCGTTGGAGCACCGCGGCGATGCCGCCGGAGCTCAGTTCGTCTGCGGCCGGATTGCGGCCCATGGGCACGGTGAGCAGGATCAGCGGCTTGTGGGGCAAGCAGGCCCGACCGATCGACCGTGCGGCGGCCGACGGCCGTTCGGGCAGGGCCGAAGACAGCATCACCACCCGCGGCGGATTGCTTCGGCACATGCCGACCGCCTGGTCGATGTCTTCGCACACCGACGCGCGCAGGCCGAGCGCAGCGAGCTGGTCGGCGAGCACGGCGGCCACCTTCTGGTTGGTCTCGATGACCAGGGCGCGGTCGCCCGTGCCCTGGGCGGCGAGGCGGACTGGCGGCGGCGGCTCGGCGATGCCGACCCGGGCGCTGCACCGGACCGTGGTTCCTTTGCCAGGCTGGCTGTCGAGGGCGATCACCCCGCCCATCAATTCGACCAGGCGCTTGCTGATCGCCAGGCCCAGGCCATTGCCGCCGACCCGGGCGCCGGCCGGCTGGGCCTGGGAGAACGGCGTGAACAACCGCGCCTGCAGATCAGGGGGTATGCCCGAGCCGCTGTCGACCACGGTCAGTTCGAGCATGCCGCCGCCATCGCCCTGGCCGGAGCAGTCGACCCGGACCACGACTTCGCCGCGATCGGTGAACTTGACCGCATTGCCGAGCAAATTGAGCAGGACTTGGCGCAACCGGCCGGGATCGCCGACGGTCCGGGCCGGTACCGCGCCCGACACCGCGCAGGCCAGTTCGATGTTCTTTTCCAGGGCCCGGGGGACCATCACCGCCAGGGCGTCCTCGATCAGCTCGCGGGGATCGAAGGGCTGGTGGGCGATCTCCATCCGACCGGCCTCGATCTTGGAGAAATCGAGGATGTCATCCACGATCTTGAGCAGTCCATCGGCGCACGACTGGACCGTGCGGACCTGCTCGCGTTGGCCCGGATCGAGCCGGCTTTCGAGCAGCAGGGCGTTCATGCCGAGGATTCCGCCCAGCGGCGTGCGGAACTCGTGGCTCATCGTCGCCAGGAAATCGGCCTTGGCCTCGGCGGCGCGTTCGGCGGCGTCCTTGGCCTGGCGTAGAAGCTGCTCGACCCCGTGCCGGGTCAGGGCCGCGCCGAGGGCCGAACCGAGGGCGCGCAGAGCCGCGAGCTCACCTTCGTCCCAGGCCTTGCCCGGGTCACTGGATTCGACCACCAGGGCGCCCCATGGCCGTTCATCGACCGGCACCGGGACGGTGGCGGCGACGCCAGGCTGGCCGATCTCGTCGCGGCTGAGGAACAGCCCGGCGCTGCCGCCGTCGAGCCACCGCCTGACCGCACGGTAGTCGATCCGGTCGCTGTCCTCGTCATCCCTGGTCGATCGGGAGCGCCAGGTGCGCATGGGCAGCGCGGTGTCGCTGTCGGAAAAGCGCACCAGCCGGACGCGGTCGACACCGGCAGCGGCGCCTATCGCCGGCAGCTGCCGTTCCAGGCAAAGATGGGGATCAGGTTCGGCGAGCAGCGCGCGGCAGGCATCGGCCACCGCCTGTTCCAGCCCGACCCGCCGGGCCAGGCGGAGTGCGGCGGTGCGCTCACGCCACAGCGCCGTGATCGCCGCGGCGATGGCCACGAGCAGGGCTCCGGCCAGGGCGAAGCCGAGCATCCGCTGGCCGCGCCAACGGGCGACCGGCTCCGCCGCCGGCAGGTCGATGCCGAACAGCGCCACGACCTTGCCGTCGGGGTCGGCCACCGAGGCGTTGCTGGTGATCCAGGTCCCCCAGCGGTCGGTCACCGGCCCGGCGGTGTTGGCCACGTTCCGGGCCAGGGCGGCCAGGGTCTCGGGCTGGTCGTGGGCCTCGTCATAGACTTGGCCCGGCGGCGAGAATCCCTGTGACGAGGGATCGCCGGCATCGACCAGGAAGATGACCTTGCCGTCGGGCCGCTGGCGCATCAGGTAGCAATAGCGCGACACCGGCATGCGGCTGCGGATCGCGGTCAAGGTCAGGTGAAGCCGCTGCCAGGTGGGATCGGCCTGATCGGCTGGCGTTCCGCTCAGCTTGGCGATGTCGGCCGGATCGAAGGCGTTGGCCAGGGCCGTGGTCCGGATCGCGAGTTCCGTCCGTTCCCGGGATTCGGCCAGACCGCCCAAGGTTGCTGCGAGCAGCCACCCGCCAGCCAGGACCGCCGTGATCAGCGCTGCGGCGACCGCCACCAGATGGATGCGCTGGTCTCCGTCATGGGTCGCGGATCCTGGTGAGCGGATGACGCCACCCACGACGAGTCCGGCTCCGCCAGCGAGCAGCATGGCGCTGGCCAGGCAGAGCAGCGCCCACTGGTCCGGTTCGTATCCGGCGACGCCAGCCGTGCCCAAAGCAGTGATCAGGACTCCATGAAGGAGCAGGACCGCCAGCAGCAGGCGCGGCAACTGAGCCCAACCAGCCACGGCGAAGCCCAAGGAGATCAGACCGAAGGCCACCGGCAGCACCGACCAGGCGGAGAGCGACTCGATCCCTTCCGGACCGGGATCGGGTACGAACCAGGCGAGGCCGAGGCTGGCCGCAGCGGCGCTCAGGCAGGCGCATGCGGGCAGCCAGGCAGTCCAGGTGCGAGTCCCGGCCAGGCTGGCCCAGGCGGCGACCGCGGCCAGTGCCGCTGCCAGGGCGTGGCTGTCGCTGGCGAGGAAGCTCCAGGCGATGCCGCTCATCGCAGCAACCGCCAGGCACCACCGGCTGGGAATCCTGGGAGGCGGCGCATCGGTGGACAGTATGGCGCTGATCCGCCCTGGGGCACAAGGGGAAAGGCCGGCGATCCCTGGCGATCCGGGTCGGTTCCTGCGGAATGTCTGCGCCAGACAAAGGCCTTGCGCAGACCATTGGCCGCTGCACACACGGCGTCCCTGCCGGAGACCGTCATGACCGAAGCGCCCCCACCGAAGCCGGATCTGCCGGCGGCCAGTCTGCTCGGGCTGGTCTTGTTCGCCGGGTACTGCGCGCTCTATGCCGGGTTCATCGGTCTGGCGGTATTCGCTCCTGAGGTGATGGCGAAGCGGGTGGCGGTGGGCGGAAACGTCGCCATCTGGTACGGGATGGCCCTGATCGTGTCGGCTGTCGTGCTCGCCGGCATCTATGCGCTGGTCCGCCGCGCGGCGCCGGTGCCCCAGGAAGCGCGGGAAGTGCCGTGATCTACCATCCTTCGTTGATCGCCATCATCATTTTCGTCCTGCTCGTGCTGGCCGTCCTCGGCCTGTCCGTGTTCCTGGCCCGCCAAGCCCAATCAACCCGGGCCTATTATGCTGCCCACGGCCAGATTCCCTGGTGGGTCAATGGAATCGCCTTTGCCGGTGACTACCTGTCGGCGGCGTCGTTCCTCGGCATCTGCGGCGCCATCGCCATCGGCGGCTTCGATGGTTTCCTGTATTCCATCGGGTTCCTGGCGGGTTGGGTGGTGGCGCTGTTCGTCGTCGCCGAACCACTGCGCAAGCTCGGAAAATACACCTTTGCTGACGCCCTCGACGCCCGGTTCCATTCCCGCGGCATCCGCCTGACCGCGGCGATCAGCACCCTGGTGATCTCGCTGTTCTACCTGATCCCGCAGATGGTCGGCGCCGGCACCTTGATCAAACCGCTGCTCGGTCTGCCCTATTCCGCCGGCGTCGGCCTGGTCGGCGGCCTGGTGATCATCATCGTCGCCACCGCCGGCATGGTCAGCACCACCTGGGTGCAGTTCATCAAAGGAGGGCTGCTGGTGGTCTTCTGCGGCCTGCTGACGGTCATGATCCTGGCCAAGGGCGTGACCACCGAGACCACCTGGCGCAAAGGTCTGGCGACCGAGATCGCCGCCGGCCGCGAACCCCTGCCCAGTGAAGGCGGATGGGCCGACAAAGCCAAGGTCAAGGAAGATTTCGTCCGCTTCGCCGAGCCCGATGGCGGATTCAGCGTGTGGAAGAAGGACGGCGACCGCCTGCTCGAATGCCAGGCTCTGACCGTACTGAAGACCGGAGCGAAGCTGGTCGGCGGCCGGCCCCAGACCGACGCCAACGATCTGCGTCCGGTGGGCGGCGTGACCTTGGCTGGCGGTTCGGCCAGCACCGGCGCGGTCAGCCCCTTCGGATTCATCGACGCCATCGCTGATGGCACGGTCACCAAATGGAAGAAGACCGAGATCGCCGAGGCCGATGGCAAGACCACGGTCTTCCATCCGGTGACGGTTCCGGGCGAAAAAATGCTCGCCCCTGGCCAAGGGCTGTTCAGCAAGCTCGCCAGCGGCGACTGGCGTGACCGGCTG
Source organism: Planctomycetota bacterium (assembly GCA_014193115.1). Lineage (GTDB taxonomy): Bacteria > Planctomycetota > UBA11346 > UBA11346 > UBA11346 > BJHQ01. The sequence continues at coordinate 747,666 of BJHQ01000001.1, forward strand.
GGATTCATTTCGCTGATGCTGGCGCTGTTCCTCGGCACGGCGTCGCTGCCCCACATCCTGATCCGCTATTACACGGTGAAGGACGCCGCCGCCGCCCGGGCCAGCACCGTGGTCGGCATTGGCGCCATCGGCGCGTTCTACACCTTGACCCTGTTCCTGGGCTTGGCGGCGATGGTCTCCGGAGTGCTCGATCCGACTTCCGAGAACATGGCGGCGCCGCTCCTCGCCCGCAGCCACGGCGACATCCCCTTTGCCATCATTTGCGCCATCGCCTTCACCACGATCCTTGGCACCGTCGCCGGATTGATCATCGCCGCCAGCGGCGCCATCGTCCACGATCTGGTCGGCAGCCTGGCCAAGCGTGATCTGAGCGAGGGCCATCAGGTCGCCCTGGGCCGCTGGTCAGCGGTGGCGGTCGGAGTCATCGCCATGGGCCTCGGCCTGGCCTGCGAGAAGTTCAATATCAGCTTTCTGGTGGCTTGGGCCTTCAACATCGCCGCTTCGGCCAACCTGCCGGCCCTGGCCATGCTGCTGTTCTGGCGCGGCACCACCGGCGCTGGCGTGACCTGGGCGATCACCGTCGGCCTGCTGTCGTCATTGGCCTGGGTGCTGCTGACGGTCGAGGCCTATGTCAATCTGTACGGGCTGCCCAAGGAGCAGGCGCTGATGCCGTTCAGCCACCCGGCTCTGGTGACGGTGCCGCTCGGTTTCATCGTCCTGGTCGCGGTGTCCCTGGCGACGAAAAAGCGTGCCGCCTGAACCGGAAGTGACCGGGGTGCCCGGCCAAGTCACCCCGTCTGGACCTTGCTCCGAAGGCCCCGGCTCCGGCTTGAGCCCGTCGCCCCCCGCCCTACCACCGCACCCCCACCCCATGGAGGCCGCGGGTTCCCTGCGGTACCGACGATGAGCGCGCTTTTCGGCACCTGGATCGGCGAGGGCCGCCCCGGCACCTGGACTCCGGCCATCGATCCGGCCCTGGTCGACGATCCGCGGTTCCCCGCGCTGCGTGAAAAAAGCCTGGGCGGAGTCAGCTTTTCCGGCGCCGTGGCGATCGTCACCGGAGCCAGCGACCCGAACAGCATCGGCTACGCCATCGCGCGAAATCTTGCCCAGGGCGGGGCCTCGGTGGTCATCACCGGCAGCCGCGATCTGGCCAAGATCAGCGAGACCGCCGCCAAGCTCGCCGCCGAGGCCGGCGCCGGACGCATCCTGCCCGCCCAGGTGAACCAGGGCGAGCTGAGCCAACTCGACGCGCTGCTCGACCACCTGAAGGGCCAGAGCCTGGCGGTGACCCATCTGTATCCGTTCGCCGCCATCAACCATCCGGCGCTGTTCACCACCATCCGCGCCGAGGACTACGCCCGGGTATTCGCGATCAACGTGTTCGGCGTCTATCATCTGTGTGCGCAGTCAGCCCGCCGCGCACCCCGCGGCACGCCGTGGTATGTGTGCGTGCCGCTGTCGCCGAACGATGGCAGATTGCAGGGTTCGGGCTTGTATCCGGCGACCAAGCAGGCCCTGCGCCCGATCGTGGTCCAGGGCCAGCACGAAGTCGGCGACCGTCGCGGAGGAGTTTACATCGGAATCGAGATCGCTTGGACCCGCTCGGCGCTGATGAGCCAGCTCGATGCCGGCGTGGCCGGTGCCCGGGCCGCCGGCCTCAAGGTCTTCGAGACCCGCGACACTGCCGACGCCTGCACCTTGTGCGGGACTCCTGCCGCAGCGGCTCTCAAAGGCACGGTGCTCGACGCCGGCGGCGGCTTCGGCAAGGCCGACCCCGCGACCATGGCCAAAGTCCTGGCCGGTCACTGAGCTCCCCAACCCTGTACCTTCCGTAAGCGAAAGCCGCCCATGTACCCCAATGACCATGACTTCCTTCAGAAGAAGATCGATCGCCTGCACGATACGCCGATGCAGCGCAAGGTCCGCAAGCTGGCGCCGATGCCCTGTGGCGTGGTCTTCCTGCCTTGGCCGGGGATGACCGAGGCCGAGGCCCGCCAGCATTTTCGCTGGATGAAGGAACTCGGCTTCACCTGCCTGAAGCAGACCATGCCGACCCCGGAATGGCCGACCGAGAAGACCCTCCTGCTCGCCCTGGAGGAAGGCATCATCCCGTACTGGTACGCCGAAGGCGGCTGGCAGGACATCACCCCGGCGCTGCTGACCAAGCTCGGCCTGCCCGCCGATCTCGACATCGACGCCGCGATGGCCCATCCGGCGATGATCGCCCACCAGCACGGCGTCATCCGCGAACGCATCCTGCGCCGCGCCCAGCCCGTCCCGGCTGGGGAAAGCGCCAAACCCAAGCCCGGTCTCGGGGTCACCCACCAGGCCAAGGCCAAGGACGTGGTGGCCGGCATGGTCGGCACCAGCCTGGGCCACGAACTACCGGCTGCGGCTCTGCCCCACTTCGCCGAATGGCTGAAGAAGAAGTACGGCACCTTCGCGGCGTTGAAAGAAGCCTGGAACTACCGCCACGTCGGCATCCTGTGGCCCGAAGGGTTTGACGATTTCTCCGACCTGCCAGCGGTCTACGAGAATTTCAAAAGCAATGAGTTCTGCCATCTGGTCGATGCCATGCGATTCCGGGCCGACACCTATCTGGAGCAGCACATCCGGGCCCACGTCGACCAGTTCCAGAGCGAAGACCCCGAGGAGCCGACCCGCGCCGGCGGCGAGATGGGCGTCTTTTTGCCCTTCGCCAGCCGCGGCACCGACATGGAGGGCATCGCCTTGGAGATGGCCCGGGGCGGTTCGTTTTATCCGTCGCTGCACCTCGCCTGGCATTTCGAAGAGGTCGAGTTCGAAGTCGCACGTCCGGTCTATCTGCAAGCGGCGATGAGCGCCGACTGGGCCAAGGGCATCTGGTCGGCGACCTGGGAAAGCACTGGCGGCCCGCAGTATTTCAGCGGCGGCAAGGCGCCTTTCGTGCCCGAGGCCCGGGACAAGATCCCCGGTTTCACCACCGATGAGCACACCATGACTCAACTGGTGCTGAGTTACCTCGGCGCTGGTTTCCGCGGCTTCGGCATGTGGGCGTGGAACTACCGCACCGCCGGCTGGGAAGGCGGCGAGTACAGCATGGTCGGGCGCAACCTGGTGCCTGGCCCGCGGGCGAAGACCGTCGGCGCCATCGCCCAGACGATGCGCCGCCTGCGCCGCGAATTGTGGCAGTCGAACAAGGAACCGCTGGTCGGCGTGCTCTATGACTGGGACAACGAGGCGACCTGGGCGGCGATGGCCGTCACCGGCCGCGATCGCTACAAGAACGAACCGGTGCGGGCCCGCATCGGCATGGGCCGGGCTCTGCTCGACGCCAACATCCCGTGGGAGCACGTCACCGTCCGCAACCTGCGCGCTGGTTTGGCCGCGCGCTATCCGGTCATCATCTGCACCGCCCAGATGGCGATCAGCGGCGACCTGTGGGCGATGCTCAAGACCTATGTCCGCGACGGCGGCCGCCTGGTCATGGACATGCCCTCGGCGTATTACGACGAATTCCTGCGCATCATCCGCTGTGGACCGGGCACGCCCTTTGAACGGCTGTTCGGCTGCGTGCTCGACGACCTGTCGTATTCCACCGCCCTGCAAAAGGTCGTCTCGGTCGATGGCGTCGCCATCCAAGGATTCACCGCCGCAATTACCCCGACCTCGGGCCGGGTGGCGGCCACCTTCGACGATGGGGCACCGGCCATCGTCGAGCACCAGCTTGGCAAAGGCAGCGCCGTGCTGCTCGCCTTCCAGGCCGGCATGACCATGTGGAAACCCGGCTCGACCAGGCTCCAAGAGCTGGTGGTGCGCCACGCCTTGGGCCGTTACGAGAGCCCCTACCGCTGCGCCGGGGCGCTGTGCTACCGCCTCGCCGGTCCCAAGGCCGACCATTATTTCCTGGTCAATCCCGACGGCGACAAGCAGGTGGTGCTCGATCCGTGGGCGTTCACCTATGCCCGGGCCAGCGATCCGGTCACTGGCCAGGCCATCGACCTGACCCGCCCCATCCCCATCCCCGGCCACGGCGGACGGTGGATCCGCTGCGAGAAATAAGGAAACGCCAAGCCCGGAGCGCCGCACTCTGTGCGGCCGTGAGCAGCGGCGACCTCCGCCAATCGCCATTCACAGGCATTGCCCGCGCAGTGTAGCCCATGGCACGCGAAGTCCCGCGCTCCGGACCGGCGTGCCTCCCTGACGCAGCTACGCCCTTGGCGCCGTGGCGGCTTGGCGGTTAATCCGCGCCGCCAAGGACCCGCCATGCTGCGCATCGCCCGCGACACCGTCGCCGCCATCCATTACGCCGTCAGCGCCGATGGCGCCGAGGTCGATCGCAGCGATCAGGGCATGCCCCTGGTCTACCTGCATGGCCACGGGAACATCATTCCCGGCCTGGAAAAAGCCTTGCTCGGGCTGCAACAGGGCGACAAGCGCGACATTGAGATCGCCGCCGCTGATGGGTATGGCGAGCGCGATGCGGAGCTCGATTTCGTGGTCGGCACGGCGGCCTTTCCGACCGAGATCCACCCGCAGTTGAAGCCCGGTTTCCGCTTCCGCGCCGAGCATCCCACCCGCACCGGTCACGACGTGATCTTCACCGTCGTCGGCCGCGACGGCGAAGACGTGGCGGTGACCGGCAATCACGATCTTGCCGGAAAAAACCTGAAGTTCACGGTGGAGATCGCCTGGGTCCGTCCGGCGACGGCCGAAGAGCTGAGCCACGGCCACATCCACGATCCATGCTGCCACGGCCACGGACACGACTGCGGCGATCCGGCGGCAGACGAGCACAAGCACAAGCACGAGCATCAGCACGAACATCAGCACGGCCACCATCACCACTGATCCATGGCCACGATCCTCGACGAGATCATCGCCCACAAGCGCGCCGCTGAGCTGCCCCGGCTGCCGGTGGTGGATCGGGTCGCTCTGCGCGATCTGCCGCCGTGCCGCGGTTTCCGCGCCGCGCTGAAACGCCCCAAGGGCGACACCGTCCACGTCATCGCCGAGGCGAAAAAGGGCAGTCCGTCCAAAGGTATTTTCGTCGCCGATTATGATCCGGTGCCGATCGCCTACGACTACCTGCTCGGCGGTGCCCACGCCCTGTCGATCCTCACCGACCAGCGGTTCTTCCACGGCCACCTCGACCACCTGGTGGCGGTGCGCAAGGCCGTCGATCTGCCCATCATCCGCAAGGATTTCCTGGTTGATGAGCGCCAGATCGCCGAGGCCCGGCTCGCCGGAGCTGACGCCATCCTGCTCATCGTGGCTTGCCTTGAACGCGGCCGGCTTCGCGATCTCTACGGTTTTTCCAAGGAGATCGGTCTGGATGTGCTGGTCGAGGTCCACGATGCAGCCGAGGCCGCCATCGCCTTGGCCGAGCACTGCGATCTGGTTGGCGTCAACAACCGCGATCTGCGGACCTTCAAAGTCGCGATCGAAACGACCTTTGACCTGGTGCCGGCCCTGGTCGACGGCCGCCGGGTGGTGGTGAGCGAGTCCGGCATCACCGACCGCCACCAATGCCAGGCGCTGGAAAGCGCCGGCGTCGACGCCGTGCTGGTGGGGGAAAGCCTGATGTTGGCGCCGGATCGACCGGCAGCCCTGCGCCGGCTCCGCGGGACCATCGCGCCGACCGGCGGAACGCTGTCAGCCGGCGGCTTGAAGATTTAGTTACATTCGTTATCTTATCGGGCATGCGCTGGATGCCGCTGGTTTTGCTGGTCGCCGTGATCGGGTGCAGCGGCTGCACCAGCGCGACCCGTGAAGTCTGGGCCTATCAGCCAGGCTGGGCCCAGATCGACGACCAGCCACCCTGGCACCACTATCCGGCCCGGGCCGGATTGATCGCCGGCCAGACGGTGGCGACCCCGCCAGCGGCCTTGATCGATCTCGCGTCGAGCCGCGAGCTGGACCAGCTGCTGCGCGGGGTTGGGGAGGTCCTGACCCCGCTGTTTGGCGCTCTGCCTGCGCTCTATCCCTGAATGGTGCCCTCAGGAACGGGTGCGTACCAGCGAACCACGCCCGGTGTGCCGGAGCCGGAACGCCCAGGCATGGGCGATCATGTCGTCAAGGCGGTAGCGCGCCGTCCAACCGAGTTCGGCGCCGGCGCGACGCGGATCGGCGACCAGGCAGGGCGGATCGCCGGGGCGGCGATCGGCGCGGCGGTGGGCGACGGCGCGCCCGGTGACGCGCTCGACTGCGGCGATGATCTCGGCGACCGAGGTGCCCTGGCCGGTGCCGAGGTTCACTGCCGCGCGGTCGATCGCGCCGCAACGGAGCTGCTCCAGCATCCGGACGTGGGCGTCGACCAGATCGCAGACATGGATGTAGTCGCGCACCGCGGTGCCATCGGCGGTGGGATAGTCATGGCCCATCACAGTCAGCGGCGGGCCACCGTCGGCGGCGGCCAGGGCGAGCGGGATCAGATGGGTTTCCGGTTCGTGCTCCTCGCCCAGGCTGCCGTCCTCGGCGCAGCCAGCGACATTGAAATAGCGCAGGCAGGCCCAACGCAGGCCGACCGCACGGCCATAGGCGGCGATCGCCTGCTCGGCCATCAGCTTGGAGGCGCCATATGGATTCACCGGCCGCTGCGCGGTGTCCTCGCTGATCGGCTGGCGCTCGGGTTCGCCGTAGGTGGCGCAGGTCGAGCTGAACACCAGGTGGCGCACCTGGTGGCGGTCCATGGCGGCGAGCAGTTCCAAGGTGCCGCCGACATTGACCGCGAAATAGCGTTCCGGCTCACGCATCGATTCGCCGACATAGGCCAGCGCCGCGAAATGGATGACCGCATCGACCGGTCCGTGGGCGGTGAAGGCAGTGTCGAGCGCGCGGCGGTCGCGCAGGTCAGCGTGGACGAAATCGCCCCAGCGCAGGGCGTGGCGGTGGCCACGGACCAGGCTGTCGACGGCGACGATGCGGTGGCCATCGGCGGCCAACCGCCGGCAGCAGTGCGAGCCGATGTACCCGGCCGCGCCGGTGACCAGGACGGTGAGCGGCATGCGGTCAATCCTTCCACGTCAGTTGTCGCGCCCCGACGGCGATCGCGCCGGGCGAGGAATCGGCGAACACCCGGCCGCCGACGCCGGTGCGCTGGCGGTAGTCCGCAGCGATCGCGGACACGGCCTGCGCGCTGGCTGGATCATCGCAGCCGAGCACCGCAACCGTGCCGCCGGAACCGCCGCCGGTGATCTTGGCGCCGATCAGCGGCGCCCCGTTGGCGATGGCGGCCCGCACCGCGCTCACCAAAGCGTCGGGTCCGCTCGCCCCCAGGCCGCAGGCGCCGTAGCTGGCATGGCTCTGGAACAGCAGTTCGCCGAGCAGCGCCGCCGCTTCGGAACCCAGCCGAGGTCGGCTGAGCAACTCGGCGGCGAGGCGGACGCGGTGGTGTTCATGGATAGGATGGGCCGTTGCTGCGCGCACCGCGTAGTCGCGATCGGGATCGATCCGCGCCAATCCATCCGCTACGCCGCCATAGGTGGTGAGGAAATCAGCGCCGCGCAGGTGTTCTGGCAGCAGGCTGCTGTCGAGTCGGGAGGGCGGCAGGTTGACCAGGTATTCGCCCCATGGCGCGTGTTCGATGATCAGCCGTCCGGAGCCGGCGCTGGTCAGCCGGGCACCGGCGTGGTGGGCGAGGAGGACCGCGCCCATGGCGCAGGCGGTGCGCACCGCGCCGTAGTCTGCGCCCGACACGGCATGGCGCTGGCCCGAATCGATGCCCCACGCCGCGATCCCAGGCGGCAGCGGCAGATGGCCTTCGACCACATCGGGTTGGCAGCGCAGACGGAGCAGCTCGCCAGCGCGGCCGAAGGCGACCGTGCATTGATCCATGATCCCGCAGGGCGCTCCGGCGACGCGGTGTTCGCTGCGCTGGGCCAGGTGGGCAATGGCGCCGCCATCCAGGGCCAGGCCGGCCGCGGCGGCAGCCGCGACCAGGCAGGCGACGCCGACCGCAGCCGACGAGCTGACTCCGGCACCTTCGGGAACCTGGGAATCGAGCACGATCCGGGCGCCGGGCCAGCGCACCTGGCGCTGTTCTGCCAGCATCGCCAAGGGTCCGAGCAGGTAGCGGGCCCAGATCCGGTCCTCGGCGGCGGTCGCTTGGCGCAGGGCCTCGGCGTCGTCCACCATCGCCACCGGCAGGGACAGCTGTCGCAGCGGACCGGGCGCGTGGCTGCATGCCGTCACCAGGCCATCATCGGCGAGCTGCACCGCGGCGCAGGCGGCCTCGGCCAAGGGCCATTCCAGGCACAGCGATCCGGAATAATCGGCGATGCCGCCGAGCAGATCGAGCCGACCGGGAGCGCGGGCGAACCACGCTGGCCTGCTCCGGTCCAGGCCGCTGGCGGCTGCGGATCCGGCGATGAATCCCCGGGCATCGATGGGCAGCTGCGCGCCCGAAGCGCTCCAGCATCCGCTCATCGCCAGCCCCGCTCGCGGAGCAGGCGATCGAGGTGCGGGGCAATGCGCCGATGCAGCACAGCATTGGCGTAGCCGCACCAAGCGACGTCGGCGACGCAGTCGAGCGGAGCGTCGATCGGTCCGCCGCCCGGCGCGGTGACGATCACCCCGGCCTCGCGAGCGATGACCAGACCGGCGATGTCGTAGGGATGGCAGCACATCGGCGCCGGTTGGCCGCGCTCGGCCAGGGGCCGACGCAGCAGCGGGCGGAGATCGGCACAGAAGCGGTCGTGACCGGTCATCAGCTCGACGAGCTGCCCGGCCGTCGACAGGTACTGGTCCTCGAAGCACAGTGCGCGTCCGGCCGGCGGCGGACCTTCGACGCAGGTCATCAGCTCGTCGTCGAGGGCAGCGAGCAGATCGCGCCCACCGGGGAAGAACCTGCTGATCTGGGCGAAGCCGTGGCGCAGATCGGCGCAACGGCTGGGCTGAGCCTGGATCACCGTTTCCACGCCGGTGGCGAGCAGGCAGCGCCGGCCCTGCACCCCGCCGCCGCGCACCGCCCACCAGCGATCCGCGGCGCCTTGCTTGCGCAGGGGCAGCTCGGTCATCACCGAAACCACCAGATCCTCGATACCGGTCGCCGGACCCAATTCCGGGGCGATGCCGGTGATGACCCACGCCGGCCGCTTCTGGTACATCAGGCCGCGGGTACCGTCGATCGGATCGACGATCACCCGCCAGCGCACCGCTGCCGGGTCGGAGCCCTGGGGCAGGACGATGCCGTTCGACGGCAGGCCCTCGGCGACCAGGCGGATCGGTCCGTGGGCGGCCGCGGCTGGTTCCAGGGCGTCGATCAGGACGTGCTCGGCGATGCGATCGATAGCGTAGATCGTATCGCCGTCGGCATCCTCGGCCGCAACCTCGGACAACGTCGCCGCCTCGCTGCGCGCACAGGCCTCGATCACCGCGGCGCGGATGCGCTGGTGCAGGTCGAGGACCGCGGACAGCAGCGGGTGATCGTCGCTCATGCCACGTCTCCCAGGTAATGGTCGGCGGCGGTCGCGCGGAGCTGCGCCGCACCGCTCTCGGGCAGGGTGTCGGCGATGAAGTTGCCGCCGCCGATCTCGGGTCCGGCGAGGTATTTCAGCAATCCGGGCCGGCGCAGCGGCGGCTGGATGACGATGTGGCAATGCAGATCGCGGTCGGCGCTGCCATCGGCGGGGGCCTGGTGGATCGCCAGCACATAAGGCATCGGCGATGACCACAGGTTGTCGAGGCGCACCAAGGCGGCCTTGAGCGCCTCGGCCAGGGCCAGCCGTTCGCCGTCGTCGAGGTCGGCCAAGCGCGGAACCCGCCGTTCAGGAGCGACGTAGATCTCGTACGCGTAGCGGGCGAACCACGGCACGAAGGTGATCGCACCGTCGCGGTCATGGAGGATGCGCTCGGCGTCGGCGCGCTCGGCCCGGATGATGCTGGCGAACAGGCCGCCGCCGTGCTCGCGCTCAGCCGCCATCGCGTCCTCGACGGCGCGGAACACGAAATTTGTGGCGTAGATCTGGCAATGCGGATGGGGATTCGACACCCCGACGGCGGTGCCGTTGTTCTCGAAGACCAGGACGTGGCGGACTCCTGGCTCCCGGGCCAGTCGGCGCTCTTCCTGCGCCCACACCTCGATCAGCGCGGCGATGCGGTCGCGGCCGAGGCGGGCCAAGCGCAGGTCGTGGCGCGGATGGTAGCACACCACCAGGGCCCGGCCGCGGGCATCGCGGCGGCGATACGGGCTGGTCGCCGGCGGCGGATCGGCCGCCTCCGGACCGACGCAGGGATGGTCGTTGGGGAAGACATGGATGCCGGTATACGGCGGATTGACTGCGCCATGGACCCGGGCGTTGCCGGGGCACAGGTAGCAGTCAGCGCGATACGGTTCCACGGCTGGCTGCGCGGCGACGGCGGCGCCCGACCACGGCCGCTGGTTGCGATGGGCGGCGATCACCACCCATTCCCGGCGCAGCGGATGCCAGCGTTGCTCCCACATGGACGGCAGCTTGCTCGGCGGCCCTCCGGCGCATCGTCACAACCAGCCATGGAACGACCAGATGTGATCAGCCGGCTGCGCCGGGCGGCGCTGGCGGTGCGGCGTTCGCCGACCGGCGAAGGCCGCGCTGGCCGCGGCGGGCGCGGCTGGCGGCCGCGTACCCGCGACCGCCTGCTCGGCGAGGCCGATCAGGCGGCGGAAGCCGCGGTGTTCAGCCTCGGCCACAGCCTGGTCGGCGAAGGTTACGATTTCGACGGCGCCCGGCGCGGCGAGGAGCCCTGGGTGCTGCTGCAATACACCCTCAGCGGCGAAGGACGCCTGCGCCGTGGCGGACGCGAGCTGGCCTGCGCTCCTGGCACGCTGCTGGTGCTGCCGGTGCCCGACCGCCACCGGTATTGGCTGCCCGCCGGCGGCCGATGGGAGTTCTGCTATGCCAGCATGCGCGGCAGCGCGCCGCGGCGGGCGGTGGCGCGGTTGCTCGCTGCGACTGGACCGGTGGTCGCCCTGGAAGAGCGCGAGCCGGCGGTGGCGGCGCTGGCCGAATTGGTGCTGGCCGGCCTCGCCGATCCGCCGCCGTCGCCGTACGCCCTCAGCGCGGCGGCGTTCTCCCTCGCCATGCACCTGCTCCAGGTCGCCGACCGGCTGGCGGTCAGCGGACCGGACCTGCCCGAGCCGTTCGCCGACCTGCCCGACTGGTGCCGCAGCCGCCTCGCTCGCCGCGGTCGCCTGAGCGTGGCCGAGCTGGCGGTGCGGCACGGCACCAGCCGCGAACATTTCTCCCGGCGATTCACCACGCTCTGCGGTCGCAGCCCGGGACGGTTCCTGGCCGAGCTGCGCCATCGCGCCGCGCTCGCCGCCCTGCACCGCGGCACCAGCGCCGCAGCCGCGGCCCGCGAGTCCGGCCTGGCCACCGTCAGCGGCCTGCGCCGCCGGTTGCGGCGCGAGATCGGTTATCCCTGGTGAACGAAACGCGAATCAGCGGACTGACAGCCGAGCAGCGCCCGTTCGTACTGGTCGACGATCGGCCCGAGGGCGAAGCACTCAGCGCGCGCACGCGCAGCCAGGCGCATGCGCTGGTGGCGGGATTCGTCGGCGAGCAGGTCAGCGGCCAGGGTGCCCAGACACACGTCCTTGCCCTCGGGGCAGAGGATGCCGCTGATCCCGTCCTCGACGACTTCAGGCAGTCCGCCAGCGTGGTAGCCGAGCACCGGCACGCCGCAGGCCATCGCCTCCAGCGCTGCCAGGCCGAAGGACTCGCTCCGGCTGGGCAGCAGGAACAGGTCGCTGGCTTGCAGGATCGGCTCGGGTTTCTGCTGGCCGAGGAGGCGCAGATCATCGCGCACGCCGAGCTCGCGGGCGAGATCCTCGGCCTTGGGCAGATCGGGGCCGTCGCCGACCAGCACCAGCACCGCCGGCATCCGCTGGCGCAGCACGGCGAAGGCGCGCACGACTTCTTCAATGCGTTTCACCGGGCGGAAGTTGCTGACGTGGGTGATGACCTTGTAGCCATGCGGGGCGATGCAGCCGCGCCAGGGCTGGGCGGGATCGGGTTTGAAGCGGTCGAGATCCACTGCGTTGTGGATGACCTGGACCCGGCCATTGGTGCCGAAGTGCTCGTCGGTCTCCTTGGCCAACCAGGCGCTGGGTGCAGTCAGCACGTCCTGGCGATGGATGGCGAACCGGGTCAGCTCATAGAAACCGCGCTCACGACCGACCAGGGTGATGTCGGTGCCATGCAGCGTGCAAGCCAGGCGGACATCGGGCAGGCGCCGTCGGCGGGCCTCGTCGCGCAGGACCTCGCGGGCCTGCCACGCCGCCGCGGCGTGGGGGATCGCATAATGGCTGTGGATGATCTCGACGCCCTGCTCCTCGACCACGTCGATCAGCTTGTTGCACAGGTTCAGGGTGTAGGGCGGATAGCGGAACAGCGGGTAATCGCCGACCGTGACGGTGTGGAACTTGAGGTTGGGCAGCATGACATCCAGCCGGAACGGCTGGTCATAGCTGATGACGTGGACTTCGTGGGATCGTCGGGCGAGGGCGATCGCCAGTTCCGTGGCGACGGCTCCGGAACCGCCATAGGTCGGGTAGCAGGTGATGGCGACGCGCATGGTGCTGGTCTTGCTGCCGGCCGGCGGAGCGGAAGCCGGAAAGCGTGCAACCCTCGTGATCGCTTATTTTGCTGCTTCCAAGGTCGGTGCGATGCGCATGCCGGCTTCGGGGGTCAGCGTTCGCTGCCAGGATTTTCCGCCGCGTTCGATGCGGATGGTCACCGGCCGAGGCGCCAGGCGCAGCGAGCACGGCGTGGTGGCCTTGAAGGCGCCGTCAACCAGCACGTCGGCACCGGTCGGATCGCTGGCCAGGTCGATGGCGACCAGGTCGGCGGGCACCTCCTTGGGTCCTTGGCGGGCGCAGTATCCGGCGAGATCGTCGGCCAGCGAACGCAGGGCGGCACGGGCAGCGGCCCGGGACGGACGGGAATCGGGGCTGATGAACTTGGGTGAGGTCTCCGGCAGCGCCTCGCCGCTGGCGGCGCTGCGGTAGCGCTCTCCTCCGGCGGCATCGCGGACCACCAGGCTGGCCCGGGCGACCCAGCCTTTGCTGCCCTGGTCCTGCACCGAATCGATCTTGGCCAGGGCGATCAGGTCAGGGTGTCCGTTGATGGCCACGCCGCTGGCGGTCCACGCCGCATCGTCGCCGGCCGGCAGCGTGGCGCTCCACCGCGCGATCCAATCGCTCTGGGTCGGCGGCAGCCCGGCGCGCAGCGCGAACCGGTCGGCCATCTCAGAGGCCCACCGGGTGCGGGCATCGGCGTGAGCGGAAAGATCAGCATCCGGCGAGCCGGGCTCAGTGACCTGGAACGGACCGAGGCCAGCCGGCGCGATCACCACCACCGGCTTGCCCTGGGCTTCGCCGGTCCATTGGCGGGTGTCCTGGTCGAGGCATCCAGAGAGCACCAAGGTGACGGAAAGCAGCAGAAGCAGACGCATGGCCGAGCGTACCACTGCGATCGGGCGTCCCAACCCTGCACCCGGGCAGCAGCCAGCGCTGAAACGAACAAGCGCTGGCGCAGCTTGCCGAGCGGACCTGACAAGTATCGCCAGGCCGTCGCGGAGCGTTCTTCAAGGCCTGCCCCAACACGTCCGGTCGAACCGCGTAACCGCCGTCAGCATGCTCGCCTCCTTGCCATTTGCAGTGCCGTGCGGCACCCTGCATACCATGGCCGAGCAGGGCATCGCGGTGCTGGCTGCGCCTGACCTGCCCGACCCGGCCGGTGAGCGGCTGCGCCGTTTCCAGGCCGGCGATCACCAAGCCTTCGCCGAGCTGGTCGCCGAGCACCAGGCCCTGGCCCTGGCCGTCGCCAACCGCATCACCGCCGATCGCGACGCGGCGGCTGATGTGGTCCAGGAGGCCTTCCTCCGTCTGGTTCGCCACGCCGGCGACTATCGCCCCGACCGGCCGTTCCGGCCGTGGTTCCTGCACATCGTCCGCAACCTGGCGATCGACTGCCTGCGGCGGCGGCGGCCCTTGGCCGCGGTCGAGCATCTTGCCGAGGCCACTGCCCCGGTCGTGGCCGATGCCACCGAACGCAGCGAGCTGCGCGTGCGGGTGGCGGCGATCCTCAGCGAACTGCCTGATAAATACCGCACCATCTTGATCATGCGCGAGCTCGAAGGCATCCCCGCCGAGGACATCGCCGAGCAGATCGGGGTCGATTACGGCACCACCCGCTGGCGGCTGCATCAGGCCCGACGGCTCTTCCGTGACCGCTGGATCGCCCGTCATGGCGACTGGCCGTAATCCCATGGAGCAGACCATCGATCTGAAACTTGCCGCCGGCGAGGCGACTGCTGGCGAACTCGCCAGCGAGCAGCAGGCCGAATTCGAACGGCTGCGGCGCACCGATCCGGCACTCGACCGCGAGGCCGCTGGCTGGGAATCCATGCGCCAACGACTGGGCGGTCAGACCTCGCCGGAGCCGGCGATCTGCGATCCGCGCCTGGCCGAGCGGGTCTTGCGCCGGGCCGCCTTCACGGTGTTGCCGGGCAGCGGTGCGAGCGGCCGGTTCGGCACGTCATCTCGGTTGGCCTTGGCCGCGACCCTCGGCCTGGCGGTCGGTGCTGCCGGCGCGGTCATTTTCGGCGCCCTGACCGTTCCGCTGCCCGATGCCCAGGTGTTCGCCGAAAGCGGCGCGCCCCAGGCCGATCTGATCCATCTGCCGCGGACCTGGGCCAAGACCGTAGTCTACCGTCCCGAGGTCAAACCGGCGAACCAGACGGCACGTCACTCTGCCGCCAAGCCCTGGCTCGGATTATGGATCAGTCCGGTGGTGCTGCCTGCGGGAAGCGGCCTGGGTTTCTCCACCGCTGACCTGGTCCAACGGGTGGCCGAAGGCTCTCCCGCAGCCCAGTCTGGCATCATCCCCGGAGATTTACTGCTCAGCGTCGATGGCTGCGGCATGCAATCGTCGCTCTGCCTGGCCCACGCCCTGGTCGCCAAACGCCCAGGACAGACCGTTGAGATCCTGCGGTGGTCCAAAGCGACGGGGAAAACCGATACCTTGACGGTCCGGCTGGCCGGATTGGTGGAGTGACCAGCCGATCCGCAGGCTATTCCAGGGTCGGCGGCGCGTCGTCGATCCGCCAGCTGATACCCAGGCCGACGAACAACCCGCTGCGTTCGAGATCGATGTTGACACCAGCGCCGTCCAGGGCGTAGCTCGTCTTAAGCCAGCCGGCGGACAGCCCGACGTTCAGGCCGCGTGCCACCTGCCAACTGGCGCCCAGCCGGGCGTCATAACCCAAGAAGGAGCCAGCCGCGCTTTGCGCAGGGGCCGATGCCGTGCCCGGCAGATCGAGATTCGCCCGTCCGTACGTCGCCCCGAGTTCGCCCAGGATCTGCCAGCGGTCGGATACCGCCCACCCGCCACCGAGGGCGCCGCGCAGGCCATAGGCCGCCATGCCTCCGCCTCCGGAATAGGTGAAGCCATCGGCCACCAGATCGGCCCCGGCCAGCGCCCCGAAGCTCGACCCCGGCATGGACCACGACCAGCGGGTGCCGACCCGCAGCCCGGTTCCGGACTTGAAGCCATCATCGCCGCTGGTCGATGCCGAGCTGCCGGAAAGCTCGTAGCTGAACGACGTCGGCAGGGCGACCAGCTCGACCTGGGCATCGCGGACGACGAATTCAGCGGCGCCGACGCAGCCGACGGCGAGCAGGGCGGAGAGGGCGCGCATAGCCGGAATGTTCGCCTCCATCAGAGCCGCGCCAGCAGACGCACCCCGACCAGGGCGTGGGCGGTATCGCCACGCAGGTCGGCGGCCTCGAGGTTGAAGGACACCTGGCGTGCTCCGGCGCTGACCGAATCGTGCCATGATCCGCCGCGCAGGGCGGTGCAGCCATCGACCCATTCCCAGACATTCCCATGCAGGTCGGACAGGCCCAAGGCGTTGGCCTTGCGCCCGCCGACCGCGCGCGGACCGGGTACGCCGTCCAGGACTTCCCAGGTCACCGCCCACTGGGCCAGCGTGGTGCGGTCGGTGGCGGAACCCCAGCAATAGGTGGCCGATGCATCCGGTGCGCAGGCGAAGCTCCACTGCGCGCCAGAAGGAACGCCCAGTTTGATCTTCCCGCGGAGGTTCCATGCCGCCAGGGCGTTGTTCACCGAATCCGCTGATAAGGCGAAGGCCGGACGGTCACTACCGATTGCGGCTGTCCCGACCACCGCGCTGGGTACGGTCGACCACGGTGCGGTACCGGCCAGCCGGGTCCATTGGGCCTGGGTCAGTTCGAAAATACCCAGGAAATAATCGGTCCCATTGCCGGTGATCCGGCGCAGCACCAGTTTCTGGTCGCGGAAAGCGGGATCGCTGAATGTGATCATCTCGGCCCTCGGTTCGGGAACGCCGGTAGCGAGATCGAGCACCAGCCACGGCGCAGTCAGCAGGCCGATGCTGCCCTCGCCAGGAGAGCCGATCTGCCCGGTGCTGGATCCGCCATCCGAGCTGATGCCGACATCGACCCCACCGCTGCATCCAGAGGATTGGAAGGCGGCAGCCGCGGCCACAGCAATGACAACCACAGGTGAAAAACGCATGGCGTTCAGCCCTTTCCAGAGGCGGCGGCGTTGACGAGCAGGAGAACCGGTTGGACTGCGGCAGCGCCGGATTTCGGATGGGCGACGAGGATGCTGAAGACATGGTAGCCACCCACCGGCATCGGCACGGCCTGCCAGTTCACCGCCCCGGTCGCCGGGTTGAACACTGGCGGTTCGACCACGCCTTCGAGCCCGACCAGGGTGAACGTGAGCTCGGTCGCTGGCGCACCGGTGACGACCGGCACATAGACCAAGGGAGCGCCGCTGTCCACGCGCAGCGGCGGCAGCGAGGTGAACACCAGGTTCGCTTCACCCGGTGGCGGCTCGCCCGGCGGAGTGATGTGGACCGGCACCGGCACCCGCACCGTGAGTCCCCCAGCATCGGTTGCGGTGACGGTGAAGCTGTCGTTGCCGGCGGCTGCCGCGAAGGCCGAGTAGGTGAACTGCCCGGTGGTCGGATCCAGGGTGACCAGTCCCTGGGTCGGCAGGTCGGTGGTTGGCTGGGCGATGGAGAACGGCGCGGAGGCCAGCGAGCCTTCCGGATCGGTCACGATGACTTGTCCACTCACGCTCAGCAAAGGAACCACCAGCAAGGCGCCGCGCGGCAGCGCTGCCGGCGCATCGTTCACCGGCACCACCGTCACGGCTTTCGTCGCGGGGCTGCTCGTCCCATTGTCGCCATCGCTGAGGGTGACCGTGATTTGGCGGTCGCCCGCGGTCGGGTTGTCCCCGGCATGGCTGAACTGGAGATTGCCCAGCAACGCCTGGGTACGCACCGGGGTCGCATTCTCGTTCAGCTGCACCACGAGGTCCTTCCCGATGCCGTCGCTGGCGATGGTGCCGATCGGCAACGGGTCGATCCCGGCACCTTGACCGAAATTGATGGTCAGGCTCTGGACCGATATCTGGCCAAAATCCGTCCCCTGGTTGCGGATGTCCAGGATGTCCCCGGCGGCATCTCCGGCGCCGCCTCCGCTGCGCCGCACGGTGAGCAGACCGCCTGAGAAATCGGTGCTGTCGGAATCCGTAACCTGCGCTCCCGCATCGACCAGCACCGGCTGGGAGTTCTCGATGAAGGTCTGGACCTCTCCACCCAGCGTGACCACCGGCGGCTGCTGGCCGAGGTTGATGTGGATTCCGAGCACCGCTGGCGGGCTCTCACCGCCTGCGCCATCCTTCACGGTGATGGCGAAGCCATCGGAACTGCCCAGGTTGTTATCATGTTCGTAGAGAACCAGACCGGCGACGAGCTGGGCCTGGGTGAAGGTGTCACCTTTGGCAATCTGGGTCCCGGTGGCCGCTCCTGCCGAAGGCAGAAGCAGGAGCTTGCCCTGGCTGGGCAGGAGAATGACGGTGAAAATGAGCGCCATGGGCGGGGTCTCAACATCGGTGGCGGCGAGGAAACCGTTCACCGGGTCCCCATCCGGCGCCGGCAACCGCGACGTGATGACCTGTCGTGCGCCACGGTTGACCTCGACATCGGCGGCGAGCAGCGAAATGGTCGGCAAATCATTGACTGCGACGACCGAGATGGCCAGGTCGGCGGTGGCGGCAAGGGATCCATCGCTGATCCGGATCTGCAACGTCCTCGACCCTTCGGTCGGATTCCGTCCGCTGTGGAGCCAGGTCAACGAGCGCAGGACCTGCTGGAAATCGGCCACAGGGGAAGGCCCACCGGTCAACGTGATGGTTCCGTCCAGCGCCGTCGTCATGCTCAGCGAAGTGCCGGTGATCGACACCGCAACCACCTCAAGATCGCCATCCGGGCGGCTGAGCGGGGTGATGGTCATCGAACTCAACTCCAGATGGTCGGGATCACCGACCACCGCGCCGACCAGAGGCGCGATCGCAGAAGAGCCCTCGACGTAGGTCGCGGTCGCAACCTGGAGGTTCACCGTCGGTGGATCGTTGACCGGGATCAGCGTGACCGTCGCCACGGCGGGCGATGAAGCCTGGCCGGCAGCCTCCGCCACGACCTGGATGCTTCTGGTGCCGCTGCTAGGCGCTTCACCGGTGTACCGGTACGTCAGCGACCTCAGGATGACGCTATATTCCAGCGCGGTCGCCGAACCATCGATGGTCAGTTCGCCATTGGCCTGATTGAAGCTGGCGGTTACGCCTGACGGCAGGGTTGCAGGGTCGATCGCGAGGATTTCTGATCCGATCTGCCCGGCCAGGATGGCGGCGCGCAGCCGAACGATCAGCACAGAATCGGGATCGCTGATCAGCGCCGTGCCAGCGGCGATGGCCAGCGGACCGCTTCCTTCGGTGAAGTCGCCGGCGGCGAATCCGCTCCCTGCGCTGGAGGAATCGAGATCGACCAGGGGCGCATCCGGCACCGCCGTGACGGTCAGCGAGCATGTCGCGGCCGCAGAAAGGTTCAGCCCATCGTTCACCCGGACCTGGATGGAGCGCAGCCCTTCAGGCGGATTCTCGCTGCTGTTCGCGTAGGTCAGGGTGCGCAGCACCGCCTGGTAGTTGGCGGTGGTGTCGGTGCCGCTCAAGGCCAGCACCAGGCTGGCCTGGGTCCAGGTGGCGGTGATCGACGTACCGGTGGTATCCACCGCCAGCACCGCGGTGGTCGATCCGTTGTCAGGCCCGGAAGCGATGGAGATGGTCGCCGCAGCAGCCTGGGTCGTGTCTGCATCGATGAGGGTGGCGGTCGGGGCCAACGGCACAGGCAGATCGTTCTCGGTGAACCCGGCCACCGATCCGGTGCCCGCGGCCAGCGAGTCGAGATCCACCACCGGCGGGTCATTGACCGCACTCACGTCGATGCTGATCGCAGCGGTCGCAACGGCGCCTTGGGGATCCTGGATGGAAACGGTCAACGTCCGGTTCCCGGTGGTCGGCGCATCGCTGGTGTCGATCCAGGTCAACGTACGCAGGACGTCCTGGAACGCAGCGATCGGCAGCGTTCCGGAGGTTGGCGACAGGGTCAATTTTCCGGAGACCGCATCGACCGTCGCGTCGAGCCCGCTGGTTCCCAAGGACACCGCAAGCTGCTCAAAGGATCCATCTGGGCGGCTGGCAGGAGTGACTTCCACCCGCGACAGATCGGTGTTGTCCAGATCCCCGAGCACCGCCAGGTTGGCCAGGGCCACCGGCGCTTGGCCTTCGGCGTAGGTCGCGCTTGTCCCGGTCCCGGCCCCGGCCCCGTTCAGGTCAACCGTTGGCGGGTCGTTGATCGGAGCCATGTCCACCGTCGCCGTGGCCGGCCCGGAGCTCTGGCCTCCGCTCAGGACAATGATGCGGATCTTGCGGCCGACGGCCGATGGAGCCTCGCCGCTGTGGCGATAGCGCAGGCCGCGGAGCACTGCCTGGTATTCCGCTACCGTCGCCGTCCCGGTGACCGTCAGCTCACCGATGATCGGATTGAAATTCACAAGCATGGCGCCGACGATGGTCGAATGATCAGCCTCGATGAATTCCTGATTCGGCTGGGCCAGGTTGGTGATTGTCGCACGCAGTTCAGTGATCGACGGGTGGTCGAGATCGACGATCGTCGCTGCTGGATCGGCCAGGAGCAGGCTGGCTCCGTTTTCAGTGAACGTCCCGGAAGCGATGTCGATTCCGGATGCGCCAGCGTTGAGGTCGACCACGGGCAGATCGGGGACAGCGGTCACCGTCAGGGAGCAGACCGCCACGTTGGACGGCGACTGGCCATCGTCCACTTGGACCTGGATGGAGCGAACGCCGCCGGGCGGATTTTCACTCGTATTAGCGTAGGTCAGGGTGCGCAGCACCGCCTGGTAGTTCGCCACCGTGTCGGCGCCGCTCAGCGCCAGACTCAGGGTGGCCTGGGTCCATACGGCGGTGATCGCGGTGCCGGCGGTGTTCACCGCCAGGAGCGCGGTATTCGAACCGTCCTCCGGTCCGGTGGCGATGGTGACCTGAGCAGCAGACAACTGCGCGTTGTCCACATCGACGATCGTGGCGGTCGGGGCCAGCGGCACAGGCGGATCGTTCTCGGTGAAGCCGGCCACCGACCCGCTGCCAGTTGTGATCGGATTGAGATCCACCACAGCTGGATCATTGAACTTCGTCACGGTGATCACGCATTGCGCCGTGCCGGTGCTGCCTTGTGGATCTTCGACCTGCACCGCGCAGGTCCGGCCACCAATCGTCGGGTCCTGCAAGGTGTTCTGATAGGTCAAGGTCCTCAGGACTTGCTCAAAGGCAGTTCGAGCCGCGCTTGGTCCCGAACTCGGCGCCAGGTTGAGGACGCCGTTGACGTCAAAAGTCGCTGACAATCCGCTGCTGCCCACCGTGACGGCGATCACTTCGGCCGAGCCATCAGGCCGGGTCACCGGGGTGACGGTGATCCGGGCGAGCTGGCTGTGATCCGGATCGCTCAGCGTGGCGGTGGGGCAGAGTGGCACCGGAGCCTGGTCCTCCGCGGCCGAGGCGGTGGCGTTCGAACCGGCGGCGGCACCATTCAAATCGACCCGCGGGGGGTCGTTCACAGCTGACAACGTCACCGTCGCCAGGGCCGGAGCCGACGATTGGCCGCCGGCATCGACGATGAACCGGATCGACCGGGTCGAGCCGGTCGGGGCTTCGCCGGAATGGACGTAAGTCAATCCGCGCAGCGCCGTTGTATAAGCTGCGGCAGAGGCTGATCCCGAGATCGTCAGCTCGCCTATGGTCGCATTGAAGCTCTGGCTCATCCCGGCCGCCAGACTCCCCGTTGCCACCACGATCTGCTCTTCGCCAGACTGGACCTGATCGAGGATGGTGACCCGCAATTGGCTGATCTGGGCGTCGTCCACATCGCTGATCGAAGCCGCTGCGCCGGCGAGGATCACTCCGGCGCCACCCTCGGTGAAGGACCCCGAGATTTGGTCGATCCCTGCCGAAGGCCCATTGAGATCGACCACTGGTGCATCGTCCACGGCGGTCACGGTCATCAGCGAGATGATCCCGGCCGGCGAAGGGGCGATGCCATCGTTAACCAGCACTTCGATCTGGCGGAGCCCGATCGCAGGCGCCTCGCTCTCATTGCGATAGGTCAGGGAGCGCAGGACCTGCTGGTAGTTCGCGATGGTGTCACCACCGGTCAAGGACAGAGACATGGTGGCCGCTGTCCAGTTCGCGGTGATCAGGGTTCCGGTCGTGGCTGCCGAGAGGATTTCGAAGGCGCCGCTATCGACTCCGCCGTTGATGATGGTCGCGGTCGCTCCGGCGAGCTGGGCGTTGTCTGCATCGTCTACAACCAAGGCGTTGGCCGCCACCAGCGGGCTGGGGGCGTCGCCCTCGCTGAAGGTCCCTGCATATCCCGCGCCAGCTCCTGGGCCGTTCAAGTCGAGCGATGGCGGGTTGTTGACCGGGACCACGGTGATGGTGGACGAAACCATCGCGCTGGTCGCGTTGACGGAGCCGCCATCATCCGCCACCACCTGCACGGTGCGATCGGTGGTCGTCGGGGCAGACGACGGGTTGGTGTAACGCAGTGACCTCAGGACGAGTTGGAAATCGGCAAGCGGTTGGTCCGATGGACCCGCAATGGTCAAGAGACCACTGCTGCCCACGACCGACCAGGTTGCAGTCAGGGCCGTGCCGGCGGTATTGACCGTCAACTGTTCGCCGCTGTCGAGCAGATTGACCAAGGTGGCATTCACCTCGGACAGGGTCGGGGAGTCCTGGTCGGCGATCGTCAGGCCCGGATCAACGACCAGGACCGGTCCACCGCCTTCGGTGAACGCGGCGGTGGCGCCGCCTCCAGCGGCGGGACCGTTGAGGTCGACCACCGGCGGGTCGTTCACCGCCACGACGGTCACGGTGAAGGAGATGGTGGTGACATCCGATCCTCCAAGCGCGGTCCCTCCATCATCCTGGACGCGGACCGAGATGGTCGCTTGACCTGACGCGCCGGCGATCGGGCTGATCGTCAGGTCGCAGCTGATCTCAGGCGTTGTCCCGACTTGGGCGCCCACCGCCGGGTTGGGAATGAGGGCCGGATTGTCAGAGGTCGAGGTGATCGTGAGGGTCTGGTTCTCTCCGATTTGACCAGTACCGATCCCGGTCATCGTTACCGTGAAAGGCGCTGCATCCTCGTTCGCTGATTGGTTGGCGACGCTGTCGATCTGCGGCGCGGCATTGACCGCAAGATTGGTCCCGCTGAGAGGCGTCGCCACCTTTCCATCATAATTCGCATCGCTTCCGCCAGTAATCACGACCGGAGCAAAGATCACGGTGAACGGTGTCCCCGCCCCGTTGTCCACGCCATCAACATCCGCCCCGGTGACGACCACGGTCTTGGCCGTGTTCCAATCGCCGGCGTCGAATGGCACGCTGGCGAGCGACAGGGTCGCCTGGTTGGGGTCGCTGACCGACAGGCCGATGGTGACGGTGGCGGTGGGCCGGGAATCAAGTTTGACGGTGAAGCTGGAGGTTCCTCCGGCCTCGGTGGTCTGGAGGACGCCGGCGGTGAGCGCGGTGCTGATCCCCGCCGTGTCGTCATCAATGCAGACGCCAGCCACATCGCTGGGATTGAGGCCGCTGTAAAATCCGTCGGAGCTGACCGCCGCAGCCAGCACGACGGTGAAAGCCACATCGCCGTCATCGACCTGGTCATCGACCCCACGGATGGTCACGACCTGCGGAACGCTCCAGTTCGCAGGGCTGAATGTCAGCGATCCTGGGGAAGCGAACGCCTCGCTCGCGTCATCGGTGGACACCGCCAGCAGCACGACGGAGGTCGGCTGGCTGGTCAGGCTCAGGGTGAAGCCGGCGAAGAAGACGACATTTTCCGAACTGCCAGTCAGCGTCAGCGTTCCCGACATGGTGATGGTGTCATTGGCATCGTCGATCGCAGAAACGACCGACGAAGAGCCGCTGTTCGGTCCACCACCATCGAATTGCACCTGCTGACCTACGAAGATGGTCGAAAGGTCCGTTCCGACCGGGAATGCAACGACATTGCCCGAGGTGATACCGGTGGTCGCCAGTTGCCGCACCCCTTTGAAAGACTCATGACAGACGACATTGGATGCGGAGACGTTGTATCCTGCGGAGTCGTTGTCGGTGATGGTGGCTGATACCGAAGCGGCGATCACCCCATCATAGCCTCCTCCGCTCGCGGCATGGCCGACGCTGCCGGCATGGGTTCCTTCCGCCACCGCATCGTCAACGGCGTTGACGGTGATCGTCTGAGGCGAATCCCAGCCGCCGGCAACCCCGGTCGCCGTGGTGAAGGTCAGGAAGCCGGGCGTGGAATTCAGCTGGCCATCGGAAGTCGCAAGGACGGTGACCGTGCCGGTCGGCTGGCTGGCCAGGCGGACGGTGTAGGTCGAGCCCGCGCCGCCCTCGGTGACGGAAACCGCAGTGGTGGAGAGCACGACTCCCGCAGCATCATTGTCGATGTTCACCAGAGCGACATCGGGAGCATCGATCCCTTGATAGGCGGTATCCGCGCCCGTGGCCGGTTGAACGAGCACGGCATAGGCGATGTCGCCGTCATCCAGGTTATCATTCACACCGGTCACCGTCACCTGCTGGGGAATGCTCCAATTGACAGCGGTGAAGATCAGCGACGCCGGAGAGACTGCCCCCTCAGTCGAATCACCAGACGAGAGCGGTACGGTCACGTCGGCGGTCGGCTGGCTGGTCAGAACCACGGTGAAAGCCGCAGACCCGCCGGACTCCGTCGTCGTCAGCCCTGAGGTCGGCGAAACCGTGATGCCTGGCAGGTCGTTGTCACTGATCGACACCGACACCCCGGCGATCGAGACCCCGGCGAAGCCGCCACCAGTCGCTGTATGGGTGATGATCGCGTTGGTGGAACCTTCGGCGATTTGATTCTCCACTGCTCCGACCGTAATCGTCTGCGCAATATCCCATCCGTTCGGCAAGCCAGCCGTTGGCTGGAACGTCACCGCGGCAGGGGAAACGGTGACCCGTGCCGGTGGAGCGAGGGAGATGGTCACCGGACCGCTCGGCGCGGCGGCCAGGACGATGGAATAGGTGTCGGTCAGGCCGCCTTCGCCCACCGCCGTCGTACCGCTGGTCTGGGTCACCACCACCGACGGGCTGTCGTTGTCGGTCACGTCGACCGCGACACTGGGTATGGTGACCGCACCATATCCGCCGCCGCTGACGGTCATCGTGATCGACGCGTTGTGCGGCCCCTCGACGATGGCGTCATCAACCGCCCGCACCGCGATGGTGCGCGGGACGTTCCAGGTGACCGGGGTGAACGAGACCGTGCTCTGATCTCCGACGCTGGATGAATCTGCATCGACGATCACTTGCGATGACGTCGATGAGACGGTCACGGTGACCGAGGCGGTCGGCTTGCTGTTCAGCACGATGGTCCAGGTGTCGTTGAAACCGCCTTCAGCGACCGCCGTCCCTCCACCAGTCTGGGCGATGGTCACGCCGGCAACATCGTTATCGTTCGTCACCACGTCCACGTCCGCCGGATCGATTCCGTTGTAGAGCGGATCGGTGCTGGTCGCTGCCGCCAGCACCACCGTCCAGGCTACATTGCCATCCGCCACCGCATCGTCCTGACCGGTCACAGTGACGGTTTGCGCGGTGTTCCAGTTCGCTGGCGTGAAGCTCAGGCTCGATGGGCTGACGGTGCCTTCGGTGAGGTCGCTGGAACTGACTGCCACCGATACTGCCGCTCCAGGTTGGTTGGCAAGACGAACGCTGAACGTCGCGGTGCCTCCTGACTCGGTGATCGTTCCGGCCACCGCGCTGATCACGAACCCCGGATTATCATTGTCCGCGATGGTGGCCGTCACCGTCGGAAGAGAGACGCCGTCGAATCCTCCGCCAGTCGTCGAGTGGGCGATGGTACCGGTATGGAATCCTTCGGCGATCGAATCATCGACAGCCCTGACCGTGACCGTCTTGGGAGTCGAGAAATCGGTCGTGCTGAACACCAGTGACGTCTGGTCGCCAGCCGTGCCGCCATCGGTATCGACAGTCAGCTGGTTCGACGGAGTCAGCTGCACGGTCACGGTCCCAGTTGGCCGGGTGGACAAGCGGATCGTGTACGTGTCGGTGGTAGAGCCTTCCACCACCAGCAGCGACCCGCCGGTGTCGACGATTCCGCCAGCGGTGTCGTCATCGAGGTTGGTGATGGCGACATCCGGCGGATTTATTCCGGAATAGCTCGAATCAGCGCTTACACAGGAGCCGAGCTGGATGGTGACCGTCTGGTTGCCGTCATCGACATCGTCATCGACCCCGGTGACGGTGACCAGCTGAGGCGTCGTCGAGGTGAATGAGAGGGAATTTGGCGAGACGGTCGCCTCATTGGTATTGCTGCTGGTCACCGCGATGGTGACGTTCGCACCTGGAGTGGTGTTGAGGCGCACGGTGAAGATCGCGACCGCGCCTGCTTCGCTGGTGGTCAATCCAGCCAACGGCGTAACGGTCACCCCCGGAATGTCGTCGTCGAGGTTTGAAACCGACACATCGTCCACGTCGGTCGCGGTCAGGTTGCCAAAATGTGTATCTGCGCTGGTCGGATCCCCGGTGATGATGGTATATGGCGTACTGACCAAGGCATCGGCGACGAGGTCATCGAGACCATTGATGGTCACGAACTGCGGCACGTCCCAGTCCGCTGTAGTGAAGGTCAGGCTGGCGACATTGGGCGAGCCTTGGGCCGCATCGGAAGTCGATAGTGGAAGGACCACGTCGGCGGTTGGCTGCGCCGTCAGAACCACCGAGAATTGGGCCGTGGCGCCCGCCTCGCTGGTCACCAGCCCGCTGGTCGGAGTGATCGAGAAGCCGGCGCTGTCGTTATCCGTGATCGACACCGCCACCGGACCGGCGAGGACCGCATCATAGCCTCCATCGGCGGCCGAAAGCGTCACCGAGCCGAGGTGGTTTCCTTCGATCTGGTGGTCATCGACCGCTCCGATGGTGACGGCCTGGGCGGTATTCCAGTTGGATACGGTGAAGGATAGGACGGACGGGCTGACGGAGGCCTGGGCTCCTCCCGATAACGTTACCAGCACCGTGCCGACCGGCTGGGTGGACAGCACGACGGTGATGGTGTCGGTGGTGCCAGATTCGCTGACGGACGTGCTACCCCCGGTTTCAGAAATGGTGATGCCAGCAGTGTCATCATCATCATTGGTCACCGCCACATCAGGCGGATTCAACCCGCTATAGAACGGATCGCTGCTCGTTACCGCGCCAAGTACGATCGAATATCCGATCGATCCATCCACCACTGGCGGGTTATCGTTGACCCCCTGCACGGTGACGGTCTGGTCGGTGTTGTAATTGGTGTGGTCGAACACCAGCGGTGAACTGGTCAGCACGGTTCCTTCAGACGGATTCGACGAGGACAGGGGGATGCTGACGGTGAAACCGACCGGCGGTTGGCTCGCCAGATGCACCGTGAAGGTCGCGGTCGTCCCGCTTTCGCTGGTGTGCCCGCTGATGGATGAAATCACGAAGTCAGCGGTGTCGTTGTCGGTGATCGCCACGGTGACGGATGGCGCCGACAGTCCGGCGTACAGCGCGTCCACTGAGAGTTGGCTGAAGGAGACGGTTCCGGCATGGGTGCCTTCAGCCACGTTGTCATTGACTGCCGATAAGGTCACCGGCTGGGCGACGTTCCAGTTCATGGTCGTGAAGGTCAGCGCTGACGGTGAACAATTCACCTGGCCACCTCCATTGAGGTTGACTGTGACATCGCTCAGCGGTTGGCTCGACAGCGCGATGGTGATCGAATCGGTAGCGCCGCCTTCGGTCAGGTCGGTGCTGCCGCCTGATATCCCCACGACCAGGCCGGCGACGTCGTCATCGCGATTGGTGATGGACACTGCCGGCCCCACCGGCAGGGCCTGATAGAGCGGGTCAAGGCTGGTCACCGCGGCGACGTCCGCGCTCCAGGTCTGGTCGCCATCATCGATCGAGTCGTCGACACCAGTGGCGGTGACGGTCTGAGGCAGGTTCCAGGTCAGTGGAGTGAAGACCAGGGTGGTGGCAATGATGCCTTCGGAGGAATCGCTGCTGGTGAAATCAATCGATACGTCCGATGTGGGTTTGGTGGCGAGCCTGACGGTGAAATCAGCCGTCCCGCCAGCCTCGGTGGTGTCGCTGGAGATCGCCCCATAGACGAATCCTGCGGTATCGTTGTCCGACACCTGGGCCATGACCTGGGCGATGGATAAACCCTGGTAATTTGAATCGCTGCTCGACGCCGAGTGCGAGACGGTGCCGCTGTGGGCACCTTCAGCGACCTGATCATCGATGGCGGTCACGGTGACGGTCTGCGGCGTGTTCCAATTGCCCGAGGTGAACACCAGGCTTGCCGGCGATGCGGAAACCTGGGCATCACCGGCCACCGAAATGGTCACCGATCCCGACGGCTTGGTTGCCAGGACCACGGTATACGTATCCGTGGCGCCGCCTTCCGAGACGGCGGTTGCGCCGGCGGATTCGCTGATCGCAATCGCGGCAACATCGTCATCGCCATTGGTTCCCGTGACATCGGGCGGATCCTGATTGGTATAATCGCCGCTGCCGGCGGTGGCCGGTTCCAGCTTGATGGCATAATTAATCGGGCCATCGACCACAGGCGGATTGTCATTGATGCCAGTGACCGTGACGGTTTGCGGATTGTTCCAGTTCAAGTCCGTGAAAGTCAGAGCGCTGATGGATACCGAAGCCTCGCCAGCATTGCTCGTTGACACCGGGATCGTGACGGTCGCCGTCGGCCGGCTGGTCAAGCGGACCGTGAAGTTGTCGGTGGAACCGGATTCATCGGTCGTGATCGAAGCCTTTGAAACTTGGAAACCGACCACGTCATCATTCACATTGTTGCCCGATACATCCGGAGGGTTCAACGCATTGTAGCGCGGATCGAGGCTGCTCGCCGGATTGGTGGTGATCGTATAGGCCGCATCGGGGTCGGCGAAGTCATCATCGACCCCGGTCACGGTGATGGTCTGGGCGCTCGCCCAATTCAGGGGGGTGAACAAAACCGCGTTCGGGGACACCGTGGCCTCGGTGGGACTGCTGCTGATCAGGCTGATGGTGACATTGGCCAAGGGCTGGGAGGTCAAGGCAATGGTGAACGTCGCCGCATGTCCGGCGCCCGGCGCCTCGGTGGTGGTCAATGGGCCGCCTGTCACCAGGAAACCCGCCGCATCGTTGTCGATGATCGTCACCTGGGCCGCGCCGCTGGTTCCGACTCGGGCGGTGGGCGTCGCGGTCAACGTGACGATCACCGTCTCGTCATCCTCATCGACCGCATCGTCAATCGGGACTACGGAAATGGTCTTGGACACACTTCCGGCCGGAATCACGAAGGGTCCGGCCAGGTTCGTGTAATCCGTCCCGTTGGCCGCTGTTCCTGCGATGACTGCCCCGATGACGATGGTTCCGTTGGCCGTCCCGGTCCGGGTCACGGTGAACTGGCCGGTGGAAGCGCCTTCCGTTGCCGTGCTGACGTTCGCGGTGATCGACACTTGTGGTCGCCATTTTCCATCCGTTTTCACAGCGACATCGGTGGATGAACTCAATCCATCGCCAAGCTGCCCGCTGGTCCCCAGGCCCCAGCAGTACACCGTGCCATCCGACAAGACGGCGGCGCCGTGGCTGTTGCCCATGCTGATGGAACTGACCTGGTCCAGTTGGTTGGGCGAGGCGCCGACATAGACCTTGTCTGGAGCGAGGGCATTGACCGTGCTGTCATTGCCGACCTGGCCATTGCCATTTTGGCCCCAGGCGCGGCAGAGCCCATTGGTCATCAACGCCAGCGTGCTGTTGCCGAGATAGGTGCCGGCGCTGAGGAACCGCGCCGGGTTGCCGGTGGCATCAGGGATATCCAAAGTGGTGACCGGGGTCGCTGGCGAACCTGACCCGGTGCCATCGCCAAGGGAGCCATATCCATTGTAGCCGGCTCCTTGCACCGTGCCCGACGCGAGCAGAAAGGCGCTGTGGTAGCTGCCTGCCACAACCTGTTTGACGTTGGACAGGGTGCCGTTCGCGTCTGCTCCAAAGGTCGTTCCGGAGGCTCCACTGCCAAGCTGGCCGTTGCCGTTGTTACCCCAGCCGGCAGTGGTTCCGTCCTCACGCAGGGCGATTCCATGCACCCAGCCGAGTTCGATCTGGCGGACGCGATTCAGATAAACGAAAGGCGAGGTGGAGACCAGCGCGTAATCTGGAGTGAACCGAGTCGTCGGGCTTGATGAGCCCGCGGCCAACGTTCCAAATTGGTTATCGCCCCAGGTCTGGACATATCCCTGATAGGTCAATGCCGCACTGGTGTCGCCGCCGGCGGAAATCTGTTTTGCATAGGGGAAGAGAAGCACCGGGGCCAGGACCGGATTGGAGAGATCCGCCCCGCCAG
The DNA here is from genome assembly GCA_014193115.1 of Planctomycetota bacterium. Classification (GTDB taxonomy): domain Bacteria; phylum Planctomycetota; class UBA11346; order UBA11346; family UBA11346; genus BJHQ01. Next base: position 777,516 of record BJHQ01000001.1, read on the forward strand.
ATTGACCACTGTAGTTCGCGCCCCAGCAGAAGACTCGGCCATCGGCACGCAGGGCGAGGCTGTGCTGCTGACCGGCGCTGACCGCGATGATGTCCTTCATGGGCACCCCAGGGCTCTCGAGGACGGGAACGGGAGTCGCAGCCTGTGTTTGGTTCCCGGTCCCGAGCTGCCCTTGGGTATTCGAACCCCAGGCCCAGACCGATCCGTCACCACGCAAGGCCAAGGTGTGGTTGCCACCGCAGGAGACCTGTTGAACTCCGACCAGATTCCACATGGCGTTCGCCGGCGAAGCTGGATGGGCATTAGCTCCGGTGGTGCCTCTTCCCAGCTCACCATTGCTGTTGGCGCCGACGGCTAAGACCCGGCCATCCGCCATCAGGAACAGTGTGAAGGTTCCTCCGGCAGCAACCTGTTTCACCCGCCCCGGGGTGGAAATCAGCGTCAGGGCATTTTTCTGGGCAGAAATGGCATCGTCACCCAACTGCAAGGTGCTGTCGCGGCCGCAAGTATACGGAACGGCAGTATAGGACAAGGCGACGAAATGTCCGCCGGTGCCATAGTAGGAAGCGTCCCCGCCCGGAACCGCTCGGAACGGCGAGGCTGAAATCTGTTTGATGCCCAAGTTGCTTGCGAACGTTGCGAACAGCGCATCGGTGGTGCTGCCCTGGGCCAGCTGACCGGTGTCATTGGCACCCCACGAATAGATCAGGCCGCCGCTGGTCAGGGCGTATCCAGCATAGGCTCCGCCGGCTATGGACACGATGCCGGACAGATTGACTCCGGCCGACGTCTGCACGGTGGTCGCAGTGTTCATGGTCGCGACGCCGCCATTGCCCAGACCTCCCTGTCCGCCCCAACCCCAGGAATACACCGTGCCATTGGCATGCAGCGCGTAGCCCGACCAGGCGCCAGCAGAAATGGCGATGATGTTCGATAAGGGAATATGAAAATGGTTGAAGAACGGCGGGCTGTGGAAGTCGGTCCCTGCCAGCACCGCCCCGCTGACGATCCCGGAATATGCGAAGCTGTCGCCAAGTGCGCCGTATTCATCGGATCCCCAGGTCCACACCTGGCCATCGCCAGACAAGGCCATGCTGTGATAATATCCAGCCGACACTGCGGTTATCTTGTCGAGGGCGCCACCTGCGTTTTTACCGACCTGAACGGCCTTGAACCGGTTGAGCGTCGAACCGTCACCCAACTGACCTTGGGCATTGTAACCCCAGGCCCACACCGTCCCGTCATCCCGGACTGCCAGGCTGTGCAGGCTGCCAGCGGCGATGGCGATCACCCGATCGAGATTGGCGCCACTGGAACGCAGCACCTTGACCGCGGTGGGGCGAACGAAGGTGGTGTTGTCGCCGCATTGGCCATACGTGTTGTCGCCCCATGCCCAGACCTGCCCGTCGCTGTCGAGCATCAGCGCATGATAAGCGCCGGCCGCGACCTGGGTTTCGGCAGCGCTGAGGGACATCAGGCAGATGGCCACCAGGGTGAGCAGCCAACGGAGTGGACGCATGGGCGATCTCATGGGTTGCTGCCGGCGGCAGGGGACAGATCGATGGTGATGGTGGCGCCAGGCAGCGGCACCACGAGGCGGCGCTGACCACCGGTTTGCACGAATCGTTCGCTGCCGTCGGGGAGTTTGTCCCAACCGGCATCCACGGCCAATCGCAGGCCCAGATAGGCGGAGCGCATTTCCGGGTCCAGCGCCAGTCGGTTTGCGGCACGGGCGGCGTCGGGACTGTCGCCCCAGCTGCCGCCGCGGGCGACCCGTTGGCCCTCGCTTCGACCGACATGGTCGACGGCGCCGCCGGTGGGATAGGTCGCATAGCCATCCTGGCACCACTCCCACACATTGCCACGCAGGTCGAACAGCCCATGGGCGTTGGGATAGCGGCCCGCGACCTCGCGGGTCGAGCCGCGACTGTTGTAGGAGGTCCAGGCGTACTTATCGACGGCCGGGTCCTCGACGCGTCCGGCCCAGAGTCCGGACTGGCCGGCCCGGCAGGCGATCTCCCACTCGGCCTCGGTCGGCAAGCGCGCGGGCAGATCGGGCTTCACCGCCTTCAGGCGAGTCGTGAAGGCCTGGGCGTCCGTCCAGGAAATCCGTTCGACCGGTCGTAGCGGTCCTGCGAAACGGCTGGGGTTTGACCGGATAACGGCCGACCACAAGGCCTGGGTGGTCTCGGTCTCGGCCAGCCACAGGCCGCGGCCCAGGGTCATCTGGACCTGGACCTCGTCGCGATCACCGGACTCAGCCTTGGACGATCCGATCAGCCCGCTGCCCGGTGCGATCCAGCGCAGGCGGACGATCTGGCCAGCGATATCGGCGGCTGCCCAGGGCCCCCAGGCATCGCGCCCCCGGCTATTCGCCCACGGTGTCGGCGGTCCCGCCAAGGCGCTGATCCTGGCGGCGGCGGCGCGCTGGTCGTCCCCGTCGCTGCCGACCAGCTCGACCAGGCGGCGCAGCTTCGCTTCGTGGTCGGCGAGGGCCGCGTCAGAAAGCAGGCGGGCGGTCTGCAGCGAAGCCAGGATCTTGGTCAGGGAACCCACCTCGTCCAACTTTGCGAGCCGCCGACGATAGACCGGATCGTCGTCGCCGACCAGCACTTTCAGGTCGCCGAGCCGGCGCGCGGCATCGGCCGGGATCGGCGTCCCTGGCCTGTCGAGTGGCGCCAGGTCCTTGGTCAGCGAGCGGATGGTCTCGACCTTGCTGCGCCAGCGCTTCACATCGGCATCGTCGCTGCCCACCAGGGTCTCGTAGCGTGAAAACAGGGCGTCCACGTCTTCGGGGAAGCCGCGACCCTGGTCGAGCCGGATCAGCACCGCAGCCAGCCGATCGAGCTCGGCCACCTTGCTCCGCCAACGTTGGGCGTCGGGATCGGCATCGCCCACATCCTGGACCAGCCGATCGAGGGCGTCGCGTTCGGGTTTGCCCACTGAACGGGCGCTGTCGAGCACCGCAGCCAGCCCGGAACGCAGGTCGGCAATCCGCTTGGCTTCGCCAGCCAGGCGTTTTTCAGCGGATTCGCGGGCCGCCGGATCGAGCCCACCCAAAGCCGAGAACCGCTTGAGGGCCGTCGCCAGGCTCTGCTGCTGGCTGGCGGGCAGCGGTTCGCGGCGGGCTGGAGCGAGCGGTTCCAGCTGCTCGCGCAGCTGCTCGTGCAGGCCGCGGCTGGCCCGGACGGTCTCTTCCCAGGCGATGACGTCGGCATCGCCGGGTTGGGCGAGCGCCTTCAGCCGTGCGACCCGCTCGCCGATGGGGGCGGTCTGGGCGACGCGCAGGGCCGGTTCCGCCCCGTTCCTTCCCAGAGCTGAAAAAATGTCAGACAAAGCCGTGCGTTCCGCAGCAATGGAGTCCTGGGACGCCTTCACTTTGGCGTTCCATACCTTCAAGTCGGCATCATCGGCCGGGACCAGGCCGACATACAGGGCCAGGTCGCCGGCGCTGGCGGCGATTGCCGGCAGCGGCACCACCGATTCATTGCCCAAGGTGCGGGTGATGCGTTCGCGCAGGTCCGCGAGCAGCCTGGCCGCCTTGCCCAGTGAGTTCTTCCACGGCGTGAGCCGAGGGTCGGTGGAACGCAGCCGTTCCAGGCCCGCGATGGCGTCGAGGGCGTCCTGGCGGACCTGCTCGGTGATCTTGGCGTCAACCGCATCGAGGGGCGCCAGCTTCGCGAACAGTCCGGAAATCCGGGAGTCGAAATCCGCCAGACCCTTGCGCCACCGGATCAGCGCCGGGTCATCGCCGGCCACGATCGCGGCCAGGCGGTCAGCGTCGCCGCCGATGGCGGCCCGGGTCGAAGCGTCCAGGGTGCCTTGGTCAATGGCCGAAGCCAAAGCCGCACGCAGGCGTTTTTCATCATCCGCCAAATCTTCGAGGATCTTGCGCCAGCGCGTGCCGTCTCGATCGCTGGGACCGACCAGGGATTCGTACTCTTTCAGGCTCGACTCACCGGACCTGCGCTTGGCCGCATCGACCGCGCCGGCATCGAGCTGGGCGGCGAGGGCCTCGGCCAAGGTCCTGGCCTTGGCCGATTTGTCCGCCACCTGGCGATACAGCGCGTCCTTGTCCGGGGCTTCCACCGCCTTGGCATAGTCCGCCAGCAAGGCATCGAGATTCGCCGGCACCGGCACCGGATTGGCTGCGAACTGGGCCAGGATCGGCTTGATCTGGGACAGGGCTTTCTCCTGCACCAGGGCCTTTTCCGACTTGGCGGTGGCAGCGGCGATGCCTTCGGCCTTCGATTGCTCGGACAGGTACCAGAAGGCCCCTCCACCAGCTGCGACGGCGATGCCCGCGGCAGCGGCGAGCGACACCAGGTTCCGCTGGAACCAGTTCATCTGCTCGCGTTTGGCCTCGTCGGCGCCGGTCCCCAGCTTGAAATTGGCCAACGCCGATTTCAGCATCGCGCCGGTCCTGATCGCCTCCAGGTCGCGGACCAGCTCTTCCGCCGTCTGGTAGCGGTTCTCCGGCTTTTTCTGGAGACATTTCAGCACCACCGCCTGGACCTCGTCGGTCAGGTCGGGGTTGAGCTTCTTGGGCAGCTCGGGCTCTTCGTAGCAATGCTGGTAGATCAGGGCGTTGGGCGTCGTGCCTTTGAACGGCTTTTCGAAGGTCGCCAGCTCATAGAACACCACGCCGAGCGAATACAGGTCGCTGCGTTGATCGATGCTCGATTCGCCGCGGCCCTGTTCCGGACTGACATAGGCCGGCGTGCCCACCGCCTGGCCGGTCATGGTCAGATTGTGCTCGCCCATGATCTTGACGATGCCGAAGTCGGTGATCTTGACCAAGCCGTCCTTGGTCACCATCAGGTTGGGCGGTTTGATATCGCGATGGACGACTCCGTGGCGGCCGGCCTCGGCCAGGCCTTTCGCGGCCTGGATCACGTAATTCACGCACTCGTCATTGGTGAACCGTTTGGCGCTGTCCTTGCGATCCTTCAGGATGTCGTAGAGGTCGGTGCCCTGGACGAATTCCATGGCGTAGAAGTGATTGCCCTCGTGCTCGCCGACTGCGTACACCGAGACCACATGCGGGCTCGACAGCATCGACGAGGTCCGCGCCTCCAGCTGGAATCGCTGGAGCAGGCGGTGGTCGGCGGCCAGATTCGGCGGCAGCACCTTGATCGCGACCCGGCGCTTCAAGGACCGCTGCTTGGCGCGATAGACCGCACCCATGCCGCCTTCGCCGAGGATGCCGCCCAGGTCGAAATCTCCCCAGGTCTGGCCGGTGAACGGACCTTTGCGGCCTTCGAGGTGCCAGGCGTCGTCGAAGCTCACCGACGTGCCGGTGCCGGTGCGCGGCTTGCCGCCCGGCATGGTCGTGGCGGGGGTCGGAGTCGCGCCGCCGGCGGCAATGGTCAGCGGGGTGCGCTTGCCGGTCTGATGGGCTCCGATCGTGATCGGGGTGCGTTCGCGACCGACTTCCAAGGTCGCTTCGCGTCCAGTAATCCCAGTGGCCGGCGTGTCATTGAGGGTCGCCTCGCGCCCGGTCAGTCCGGGTGGCGGGGTCGCCAGGGTCGCCTCGCGTCCAGTGATCCCCGGTGGCGGGGTCGCCAAGGTCGCCTCGCGCCCGGTGATCCCGTGCGGTGGGGTGGCCAGCGTGGCCTCCCGTCCGGTCAGCCCCGGCGGCGGGGTCGCCAGAGTCGATTCCCGGCCAGTCACCGCCTGGTGACCGGAAGCCGCGTGTGTTTCAGGTGACTCGGCGCCGCCGCCCGCTCCGAGGGTCGCCTCCCGGCCGGTCACAGGCGCTGCGGCCTTGGTCGGTGGTCGTCCACCCGGGAACCGGTCGAAGGTCTGTAGCGTCACTTCGCGACTGATGGTGCGCGCCTTGCTGGCTTCTCCAGGTTTGCGCGGCGGGACGATGACCGTCGATTCCGAGCTGGTTCCCTCAGGTAAAACCGGTACTTGCGCGGTGTCGGCGGATTCGGCGGCGGCGCTGGCAGGTGCACCCAGCAGGGTCTCGTCATCGCCACGGATCGGTGTCGGCTGCTGCTCGGTCACGGGTCCCCCTCGGGCTGATGGCCGCGGATGGCGCCAGGCGCCGGACCGCAGTGCCGACTGGCATCTGCATGGCAAGGAAGAGGAGGTCAGTCAATGAGCGATTTCCCACAAGCCAGTAGAGCATCTCAGCTGTCGCGCACGGCATCGCAGATGCCAGTCCGTGCGTCGCGCAGTGCCTCGTCGAGCCGTTCGGAGGCCTCTGGCTGGGTCAGGCCACGGCGTGGCAATACCCGCGCAGGGCCGGCCACAGGGCGCGGTAGCGGGCCAAGACGCTGCGATACGCCTTCACCCGGCCTTTGTCCGGGGTGTAGCTCGCCTCGATCGGGCCAGGTGCGCAGGCGGTCTTGACCGGCACGCCGCAACAGCCGATCAGGGCCAGGCGCGCGCCGCCCAGGGCCGGACCGGCGTCGGCGCCGGCGCGTTGGACGATCCGGACGTTGCCGAGATCGGCGAGCATCTGCATCCACACCGCGCTGCGCGTACCGCCACCGGTGACGGTGGCCTCGGTGACCTTGGTGCCAGCGGAACGGATCAGTTCCAGACTTTCCACCAGGCCGCAGCAGATGCCTTCGAGCACCGCCCGGGTCAGGTGGGCGCGGCCGTGCAGGCGGGCCAGGCCGACGAAGGCACCGCGGGCCAGCGGATCGCAGAGCGGGGTGCGTTCGCCGGTCAGGTAGGGCAGGAAGGTCAAACCGTCGCAGCCCAGCGGCGCGGTGCCGGCCTCATCGCACAAAGCGCCGAAATCTGCACCCGGTACCAGCGTGTCGCGGTACCACTGCAGGCTGCCCGCAGCCGACAGCATGACGCCCATCTGGTGCCATCGGCCGGGGATGGCGTGGCAAAACGTGTGCAGACGGCCGTCTTTTTCGGGGGCGTAGCCCTTGGTCGTGGTGAACACCACGCCCGAGGTGCCGATGGCGATGGTGGTGAAACCCGGGGTCACGCAGCCGGCTCCGACCGCGCCTGCCGCCTGGTCGCCGGCGCCACCGACCACCGGCGTGCCCTCGGGGATGCCCAGCTCGGCCGCCGCCGCGGCGGTGACCCGGCCGGCGATCTCGGTGCCTTCGACCAGGCGGCCGAGGTAGCTCTCGTCGATGTGGCAGGCCGCCAGCAGTTTTTTCGACCAGCGGCGGTTGGCGACATCCATCAGCAGCATGCCGGCGCCGTCGGACATTTCGGCCACGGCCTCGCCGGTCATCCGCCAGCGCAGGTAGTCCTTGGGCAGCAGGACGGTGCGCACCTGCTTCCACAGCTTGGGCTCGTGACGCTGGACCCACAGCAGCTTGGGCGCGGTGAAACCGACCAGGGCGCGATTTCCGGTCTCTTTGATCAGGCCTTTGACGGTCTTGTGGAGCAGATCGCACTCCGCCTGGCAGCGACCGTCATTCCACAAGATGGCGGGCCGCACCACCTGGCCAGCGCCGTCGAGCAGCACCGCGCCATGCATCTGGCCGCCTATGCCGAGACCTTCGACCGGTTCGGACGGGCGCTGGGCGAGCACGGCTTTGACCGAGGCCACCACGCCGCGCCACCAGTCGTGGGGATCCTGCTCGCTCCATAGCGGCCGCGGCGTGGACAACGGATACTCGGCAGTGGCCGAGGCGAGGATGACGCCATCGCGGCCGACCAGGACGGTCTTGCAGCCGGAGGTGCCGAGGTCGATGCCGATGACGGCCATGGAGGATTCCTGGAAGATGGTTGGAAGCGGCGATCTTGAGCGGCGTGTTCAGGCCGGGCTCGGGTCCGGTTCGTGTTCTCCGCCGTTCTTGGCCTGTCCATTGCCGTTCTTGACCGCGGCCTGGCCTTTGCGCCACGACGAGGTCGCTTGCGGCGGCGGGATGGTCTGGCTGAGGCCGGTGCCGCGGATGATCTTGACCTTGGCCTTGCGGCCTTTGGCGGTCGGATTGTTCCAGCGATCGATCAGGCCGGCTTTCAGGTCCTTATAGCGCTGGATGCATTCACCGATGACCTTGTGGGCGACCAGGCGGTCCTCCCAGCCATAGGTGTCGGATTTCTTTCCTTCGAGATCCTTGTAAATATTGAAGAAATAGTCGACTTCGGCCAGGTAATGGCTGGGCAGGTGCTGGAGGCCGTGGACATCGCGCATCCGCGGGTCCTTCATCGGCACCGCCAGGATCTTGTGGTCGAGGCCGGCGTCGTCGCGCATGATCAGCACGCCGAGCGGACGGACCTCGATCAGGCAGCCGGTGAACGTCGGCTGCTCGACGATCACCACCACGTCGAGGGGGTCGCCGTCCTCAGAGTGGGTCTGAGGCACGAACCCGTAGGCGCCGGGATAGTGGACCGGCGAATACAGCGTGCGATCGAGCCGGAAAACGTTCAATTCCTTGTCATATTCGTACTTGTTCGACGAGCCCTTGGGGATTTCGATGACCGCGTTGATCACCGTCGGAAGGTCGGGTCCGGCGGGCAGTTCGAGGTAGTTGGGCATGGGTTCCTCTGTGGTCGCGGGGAACCTAGACCGGGTCTGCGGCACGGGGAAGGGGCTGCCGCGGAGTGCTGCCTTGGCTGGACGGCGCCGGCCCTACCCTGTGATCTTCCTCTTCACCACCCGACACCCGCCCGGAGCCCCGACATGGCCCTCACTTCGTGGTTCGACGCCATTCCCGCCATCACCTACGAAGGACCTGAGACGGATAATCCGTTCGCCTTCCGCTGGTACCAGCCCGACGAGAAGATCCTCGGCAAGCCGATGAAGGACTGGATGCGCAACGCGGTGTGCTATTGGCATACCTTCCGCGGCGTCGCCCTGGACATCTTCGGACCCGGCACCCTCGCCCGGCCCTGGGAAGACGGCAGCAACAGCCTCGACATGGCGCTGAAGCGCACCGACGTGGTGTTCGATTTCCTGACCCGGCTTGGCGTCGAGTATTATTGTTTCCACGACCGCGATGTGGCCCCCGAAGGCGCCAATCTGGCCGAGACCAACCGCAACCTGTGGGCGGTGGCAGAAAAGCTCAAACAGCTCCAGGCCGCGACCAAGGTCAAGCTGCTGTGGGGCACGGCCAACATGTTCAGCCACCCCCGGTTCAGCCAGGGTGCGGCCACCAGCCCCAATGCCGACGTCTTCGCCTACTGCGCCAACTCGGTGAAGGAGATGCTCGACGTCAGCAAGCACCTGGGCGGTGAGAACTACGTGTTCTGGGGCGGCCGCGAAGGCTACAACACCCTGCTCAACACCGACTTGAAGCGCGAGCAGGACCACGTCGCGACGTTCTTCCACCTGGCCGTCGAATATGCCAAGAAGATAGGCTTCAAAGGCCAGTTCCTGATCGAGCCGAAGGCCTGCGAACCGACCAAGCACCAGTACGATTTCGACGCCGCGACCGTCCTCGGCTTCCTGCGCAAGCACGACCTGATCGACCATTTCAAGCTCAACATCGAGCAGAACCACGCCACCTTGGCCGGGCACGATTTCTGCCACGAGCTGGCGGTATGCGCCGCAGAAGGCAAACTCGGCTCGATCGACAGCAACCGCGGCGACGTGATGAACGGCTGGGACACCGACCAGTTCCCCAACGACTACCGCGAATGCGCCCAGGCCTGGACCATCATCCTCGCCAACAAGAACGGACTTGGTACCGGTGGCCTGAACTACGACGCCAAGGTCCGCCGCGACAGCTACGACCTGGAGGACATGTTCCACGCCCACATCTGCGGCATCGATACCTGGGCCCGCGGCCTGCGCATCGCCGCCAAGATCATCGAAGGCAAGAAACTGGCGAAGTTCGTCAAGACGCGCTACGCCAGCTATGACAAGGGCATCGGCAAGGAGATCGAATCGGGCACCACCGATTTCGAAAAACTCCAGGCCTACATCCTGCGCAAGGGCGAAGTCGCCCCCAACGCCAGCGCCCGCCAGGAATACCTCGAGAACCTGTTCAACGGGTATTGCTAGTTTACCTGGGGGCTTCCGCCCCCACGGACTTGGTCGGCGCTCGTTTTCCTACGGAAAACGTGGGCGCATCGCCTCCGGCGATTTTCTGCGCCCACCTCGCCTCGGGCGGCCGCTCCCCATCGCGTTCGCGATGGGGACCCCTTTCCCTTCATGGGGGCTTCGCCGGCTTCGCCCCCACGGCCCTGCGGGCAACTGTTCCGCTCCGCTCCGCGCTCAACGCCTGTTTTCCAGAGGCGCTCGTTTTTCTACATGGCTGCTGAACCGGTGTAACCAACCGCCGGGATCGCGGCCGTCCCGGCCGCTCCTCGGGCCTGATGCCTGGACGCCGCCGCTGAGCTGCTGCTGACCACCGACCACACGCTTGCCGTGATCGCAGCGCACATTGGGTACAGCGATGCGTCCCACCTCAGCCGCCGCTTCAAGTGGTCCACCGGACTGGCGCCGTCCGAGTACCGGATGCGTTTCCAGCTTCCAGGATGACCGGCTTCCGGGATGACAGGCTGCCCACGCCTGGCGCAGCGCATCGGTGTGGCTGGTCTGCTGCGCCACCGACCAGGGCGCCGCTCTGGCCAGTCTGGCGCCGGCCATAGGCTCACGAACGCCACGAACCCGATCACCCCCGGACACTTCATGCCCCTCATCCCTCTGCGCCCGCTCCTCGACCACGCCGCCGCCAACGGCTACGGGGTCTGCGCCCTCAACGTCAACAACATGGAGCAGATCCAGTCGATCATGGAGGCCGCCCGGGCCACCCTGTCGCCGGTGATCGTCCAGGCTTCGCGCGGCGCCCGGACCTACACCAATGACATCTTCCTGCGCAACCTGATGCAGGCCGCGGTCGAGCTGTATCCCGAGATCCCGGTGGTCATGCACCAGGACCACGGCAATGCCCCCGACACCTGCATCTCGGCGATCCGCATGGGATTCACCTCGGTCATGATGGATGGATCCCTCGAAGAGGACGCCAAGACCCCGGCCGGCTATGAGTACAATGTCGCGGTGACCCGCGAAGTCGTCCAGATCGCCCACAGCTTCGGCGTGTCGGTGGAAGGCGAACTCGGCTGCCTTGGCCAGCTCGGCACCGGCATGGGGGAAAAGGAAGACGGCCACGGCGCCGAAGGCAAGCTCAGCCTCGACCAGCTGCTCACCGACCCCGCCCAGGCGGTGGACTTCGTCCAGCGTACCGGCATCGACGCCCTGGCGGTGGCCATCGGTACTAGCCACGGCGCCTACAAGTTCAGCTCCAAGCCCACCGGCGACGTGCTGCGCATCGACCGCATCCAAGAGATCCACAGCAAAATCCCGAACTGCCATCTGGTGATGCACGGGTCGTCCTCGGTCCCCGAGGAATTGGTCGCCGAGATCAACAAGTACGGCGGCGCGATGAAGAACACCTATGGCGTGCCGGTGGCTGAAATCCAGAAGGGCATCAAGGCCGGCGTGCGCAAGATCAACGTCGACACCGACAACCGCCTGGCGATCACCGCCGCGATCCGCAAGGTCTTCGCGACCAGCCCCGAAAAGTTCGATCCCCGCGACTACCTGAAGCCGTCACGCACCGCGATGCAGAAGATCTGCGAGCAGCGGATGAAGGAATTCGGCCAGGCCGGCAAGGCGCCTGGCGTTCCTCGCAAGTCGCTGGCCGAGATGGCCGCGGACTACGCCGCTGGAAAATACGGCGACCCGGCCAAACCGTCGAAGCCCTACAACGCCTTCAAGGGCCAGGGCGGCGCCGCCACCGCGATGGGCCACTGAGTTTGGTATCCGGCCGGGGATCCGTCCCCGGCCGGGCGTTTCCGTCCCCAGCGGGGATCGCGGCACGCTGCTCAGCACCGTGCGGTGCAGCCGGTCAGAACCGGGCGTTGCCGTTCGGCAGTGGCGACAGCGACCGGGATTCGATTTCTTGGCCAGTGCGATCCTGGTGGATGTCATCCAGGGTCGTGACCTGGCCGTATTCGCTGATCCGGAAGCTGTCGGGTGACCAGATATGCGCCCACGGGCCGCTCACTGGAGCGCCACGGGCGTCGATGTGCAGATCGCCATTGGCATCGCGATAGGCGGTTCCAGGGTATTGCACCACCGGGGAGCCGTCGGGCAGATACGTCTGGACCAATGCCGGAAGGTGCGGTGCATGCTCGGCCTCTGGATCGAGCTCCCCATCGCCGATGGTGATGGTCGACACATAACCATCCCAATCGACCCGGCGCACGCCCGGTTCGGCTGGGCCGGCCTGGCGGGCCCGACCCGGAGCATTGGCTTGGCCATCGACCGGGGATAAGCGGGGCTGACGCCAGGCGCCATTGCGCCAGACCAGCGGCCCAGAGCCATCACCGGCGAGCACCGCTTGGTCATCATCGGATGCGGTACCTGGCTGACCGTGCCAACCCGGCCGATGGCGGTGGCGTTGGCGAGGCGCCGGGTTCACCGGCACGGTCAGGCCCTGATGCGCAGATGGTCCTGATTGGCCGGTTGGCCCGGCTGGAGACGAGCCCCATCCCGGTCCGACTGGTCCACTCGACCAGGCCGGTCCGGATCCAGGCCATTCGCGATCGAGGTCGGATCGGGCCGCCGTTGAAGCAGTTGATGACGGGCCATCCAGATCGGTCAGCAACGTCGTCGCCAGCCAGAGCTGAAACAGCAAGGCCAGGACCGCCAAGACCAGGACGACGCGCCGCGGACGGTCCATACATGTCAGGCTACGTCTGGAGCGGTCGCCAGGCAATCGACGAATGGCAGGCTGGCGCGACCTGTCCCACCGGGTTCCGCTCAACGCGACAAGTGCGTCCGGGGTTCCTGGGAGCGCCGAGCGCCAGCTCGGCTGGGATGCGGGCCTGGGAGCGCCGAGCGCCAGCTCGGCAGAATTGGATTTGCGCATTGGAGCGCTCCGGCTCAACCGCATCGGCGCGCTCCAACTCAACTTCCAATGCAATCTCAATCTCAAGCCGAGCTGGCGCTCGGCGCTCCCAGGCTTGGAGCCTGGGTATTCCTGCTTTTTTTGTGATCAGTCCTGGACGAGCGTGATCTTACCAGTGCCGGTGATGAACGCTTGGCAGGCGAGGCGATCTTCCGCCGACATGCAGCCATGAGCCTGCTCGCCGCGGGTCAGCGGCTCAAGCTGGTCGGTGCCGGAAGTGACCCGGATCCGGCAGGTCCCGCAGCTGCCCGACATGCACAGGTAGGCGACATCGGCGCCGGCATCGAGCAGGGCGCCCAACAGGTCCTGGCCGGGACGGGCGGGGAGGGTCTGGCCGCGATAGGTGATCGTTGCAGGCATGGCCGAAAAATACGGGTGCCAGCGACGACGGAAGGCCGTTCCTGGGCTGCACCGGCTCCGCCGATGCGTGCTGAAAACACCAGGCTCGGGACGGAAGGTTCTCGTCCCGAGCCTGTGACCAGCTCAGACGATATCGCACTTCCCGCCGCCGCAGGCGACGGCGTCGATCAGCTTGGTCTCGTCGGATTCCTCGGTCAGCAGGGTGTAGTCGACCGGCAGGTATTCGCGCTGCAGATCTTCCCACAACTTGCAATTGTTGACTCGCTTCAAGCAATAGGTCATCCGCCGCACATCGTCGCCGAAATAGTTGGCGGCGAACTTCCGGGCGCGGCGGACCCAATCCTTTTGGGTCAGCAATTTACGGATCTTGTCCTGCAGTTCACCGAGGCCTTTTTCGTCCACGGTCGAGGGCATCGCCGGCAGGTCGAGGCTGCGGCCGCGGCCGAGGGCGCAGTCGCAGGCCGCCCACAGGTCGTTGTCGAAGGCGTGCAGGCCGTCGACGATCAGCCCGGAGGCGAACAGCGATCCGACGCCATATTCCTTGACGATCTCGTCATAGGTGAGGACGCCGACGAACGGCGCCTGAGGATAGTCGAGGTCGCCGCCCTCGGGCAGCAGGCTGACTCCGGCGAAGGCGTCGCGGTGGTCGTAGATGTAATGGGCAACCGCGTCCCATTCGTCTTCGCGGACGGTGATGGTGTTGGACACGTTGTGGCGCAGCCACGGCGCGGTGCAGCGCTCCGGGCGGCGTCCGGCCATCACCCAATTCTCCTGGGTCAGCTCCACCAGCTTGAGCAGGTCCACCGCGGTCATGGTGTCCTTGGTCCGGGCCTCCTCGGGGACCTCGATGCAGAAGGTGATCACCGCGTCGGTGCCGTTGGGATTCCACACCGATTTTTCCACCGCCCGCGGATTGTGTTCGCGGAAGTACTGGAAGGGGGCCTCGGCGATGTTGGCCTGGACCCGGCGGAAGTAGCGGCGGGCGTGGTGGGCGTGGATGCCGCTGGCGGTGCCGAGGATGCACGAGGTCGTGCCGGCGGGTTTGACGCAGGTCGCCCGGGCGCAGGGCTCGATCTTGATCTTGCGGGCGACACCCTCATTCACGTCGAGGATCAACTGGGCCATTTTGCGCTGAATCTCGGGATCGAAGGCGATCTTGGGATTGTCCATCATCCCGGTCATCGAGCAGCCGAGCAGCGCCTCACGCCGCACGATCCGTTCGGTGGTGGCGCCGAGGTAATCGAAGCTGGCATAGCCGGCCTGCAACGTGCCGAGGATCGCGGCGGCGCGGCAGGCCCGTTCGAGCACCGCCGGCGTGGTGCACGCTTTCATGTTCAGTTCGCACAGGTTGCAGAAGTGCCAGCCGGTGGCCCCGGTCTCGACATCGACCGGATACATGCCGATCTCGACGCAGGGATTATACATGATCTCGGTGGAATCGGCCCACACGAAGCCAGGTTCGCCGAATTCCTTGACCGAGGTCATCAATTCAGCGAACTGCTGGTAGCTGACCTGGTTGCGCAGCAGCAGCGCCGAATTGTTGGAACGGCCGCGCTGCGGATTCTTGATGAACCAGTCGCCGGTCTTGGCCTTGATCATCTCCTGATCGTCGAGGCTGAACACGCAGATCGTGGCGCTGCGCCGGACGCCGCCGGCCAGCACCGCGTCGCTGGCGTGCATCACGATGTCATAGGCATCGATAGTCGGCAGCCGGCACTGGTTGCCGTCGGCGGCCAGGCGCGATTCGAAGACCAGCCGGATCTTCTCCAGCGAGCGCTCCAGGGGCTTGTGGCCAGGGGCTTTGCCGATGCCGCTCGACAGCGGCGCTCCGGCCGGGCGGATCTTGCTGTAATCGAAGACGACGGTCTTTCCCGCGTACTCGGGGAAGGTCTGGTCGGCCGCCAGATAGCCCGATACCAGCACGCCGAGGGCATCGGCCCAGCCTTCGATATTGTCGGGGATGACGAAGGTCGCTTTTTCGGCGGTCGGCCGGCGGATCGGCGGCAGCTTGGCGACGTGGTGCTGCTGGACGCTGAAGCCGACGCCGCAGCCGCACAGCAGCAGCCACAGGGCTTCTTGGAAGAAGCGCGGCCGGTCGCAGTACGACACCGTGCAGTTGTACAGCCGGGCGTTCTTGTCTTCGATCGGCTTGCCGCCGAACTGCAGAGCGCGCTGGCTGCCCAGCACCAGCCGGTCCTTCACCGCCAGCTTGGCCTCGGCGATCTCGTCAGCGATCGGATACGAGGCGTAGCGGGCCTCGTGCATCGAGAACACCCGGTCGACCGCTTCTGCAAAGGTCTCGCGGCGGCCGCGGCTCGGGTTGTACCGGGCGTATTTGGTGTTGAAGGTGTACTCTTGGAGCTGGGCGACGGTCATGGGGACGAGGTCCTTGAGCGGCCAAGACGCGGGGTCCGGCAGCGGCGGAAAGGGGCGAGGAGAGAGCGGGAGCCAGCACCCGTGGACAGTGCCGGCAGACAGAGGCCACTACATATGGCGTGGCGTCATGAAGACAACACCAACCTTCATACATTTTTCAAGGTTTTCAAAAGTCGTGGAATTCACCGTGATCGCACAGGGTCAGTAGGCTACGCCAGGCCTGGGGTGAATCGATACGTGAACGACCCCATACCTGGGACGGTCCGAACCGACCCAAACGGACGCTGCACCGCTTTACGATGCCTGGGGCGCCAGACGCCACTGCGGTGGAGCCAACGTGGGCTCAGCCGTCGGTTTTGGTCCGGGTCACGCTGACCTTGGCCACCGGTTTGTTGCCCACCCGGCTGCCGCGAGCGGCTGGTCCGCAGGGCTCGATGGTCGCCAGATCGACGGTGTTCTCGTGCACCCAGGCGCCTTTTTGCGCGACGTAATGCACCGTGCAGGTACCGCCTTCGGCGGTGGAGATCCAGTCGATCCGGCCGTCGCGATCCTTGATCAGATCGTACTCCTTATCTTTGATGAAAGACGAAATCGTGGTCCGCTTGGCCCACGCCATCTTTTCGCCATCGCGGTAGACGATGGTGAAGGTGAAGCCTTTTTCCTGATCAAACACGTCGAGATGGACGATCTTGCCATCGAGCAGGGTTTTCTCGGGCGGGGCCATGATCTTGTAGTGGCCGTCCTGGAAGATCACCAGGATGCGATCGTATTCACTGACCCGCAGTTCTTTGTCATAGGTTTTCACAACGGATCCGAAGAACCCGGTGGCCTGGTCATAACCGAGCCTGAGGTTGGCCATGGCCACGGCCTTCTTATCGACTTCTTCCAGTTCGCGGACCTTGGTCCGCCGAGGGTACAGTTTGCCGTATTTCGCGATGATCCCTTGGAGCCAGGCGATCGACGTGCCGATCAGATCCTTCAGGCGCAGTTCGGCGCTGGCGATGGCGGCGATGATGCCGTCGATGTCCCGGCGGTTCTGCTCGATGTCGAACTGCGAGATGCGCTTGATCCGGATGTCGAGCAGGCGGTCGATATCCTCGTCGTTCATCGGGCGCACGAACTGGGCGGTATAGGGCGCCATGCCGGTGATCACCGCCTGGCGGACGCCCTCGGCGGTGGTCGCGGTTTCTATCCGTTTGTAGACCCGGTGTTCGATGAAGATCCGTTCCAGGGTCAGATGGTGGCGCTTCGCCACCAGGTCGGCGAGCTCCAGTTCCAGCTCACGGCGGATGGTATCCTGCAGCCGCCCGACGTAGTCCTTCAGCGCGTCGCTGACGGTGAGTTCCACCGGCCGGCGGTCGCGGATCACGGTCAGGTTGGAATGGATCGAGATTTCGCAGTCGGTGTAGGCGTAGAGCTGCGGGATGACCTCGTCGGCGTGGACGCCCCGGGCCAGACTGATGACGATTTCGACGTGTTCGCCGGTGCGGTCTGAGATGCCCGAAATCTTGACCTTGCCTTTTTCGGCCGCGGCCTCGATGGATTCCGCGAGACGATCGCAGGTCACGCCGGCCGGCAGCTCGCGCACCACCACGGTCTTGTCGCCGTCGGCCTCGATCTTGGCCCGGACCTTGACCTTGCCCCGGCCGTCGGCGTAGTCGCTGACATCCATCAGTCCCCCGGTGGGGAAATCGGGATAGATGCGCAGCTTCGGCTCGCGCCCGTCTCCGGCCCGCGCGGCCTCCAGCAGTTTCACGGCGCCTTCGAGCAAGTCCTTCAGATTGTGGGGCAGGATGGTGGTGGCCATGCCCACCGCGATGCCCTCGGTGCCGAGGAGCAGCGCCACCGGCAGCTTGGCCGGCAACCATTCCGGCTCATCGCGGCGGCCATCGTAACTGCGCGAGTTCGTGGTCAGCCGGGGATTGAACAACGTTTCCTTGGCCAACGCGGTCAGCCGGCATTCGATATAGCGGCTGGCGGCAGCGTTGTCGCCGGTGTGGCGATTGCCGTAGTTCCCCTGCTTCTCGATGAAATAGCCGAGGTTGTCGTTGTCCGGGCTGAAGCCCTTGTTGGCCAGCACGACCAGGGCGTCCTCGATCGCCGGGGTGCCGTGGGGATGCAGCTTCATGCATTCGCCCGAGACGTTGGCGACCTTCTGGAACTTCCCGTCATCCATGGTGAACAAGGTATGGAGGATCCGCCGCTGCACCGGCTTGCAGCCGTCGCGCAGATCGGGGATGGCGCGATCCACCACCACATAAGAAGCGTATTCGATGAAGTTCTGCTTCATCAACGGAGCAAGATAGGTCATGGGATCAGGCGAGGTTCAGGTGAGTGGGCCGTTGCAGCGCTCAAGTCTCGTACACCAGGTTGTCGATGATGAACGCCTTGCGTTCCGGCGTGTTTTTCCCCATGTAGAATTGCAGGGCCGAGCTGATCTCGTGCATCGATTCGATATCGACCTTGACCAGGCGGATGTCCTTGCCGATGAATTGGCCGAACTCCTTGGGACTGATTTCGCCGAGACCTTTGAAGCGGGTGACCTCGGGCGAGCTGATCGTCGCCACCGCCGCGTCGCGCTCGGCTTCGGAATAGCAGTACAGGGTGCGCTGTTTGTTGCGCACCCGGAACAGCGGGGTTTCGAGCACGTGGATATGACCGCGGACGACGACTTCTTCGAAAAAACGCAGGAAGAACGTCAGCAGCAGATTGCGGATGTGCATGCCGTCGACGTCGGCGTCGGTGGCCAGGATGACCTTGTTGTAGCGCAGCCCGTCGATCCCGTTCTCGACGCCCAGGGCGGACATGATGTGGTACAGCTCTTCGTTCTTGTAGACCGTCTCCTTGCCCAGTCCGAAGCAGTTCAGCGGCTTGCCCTTGATGGTGAAGATCGCCTGGGTGTCGACGTCGCGGCACGCCACCAGGCTGCCGCCGGCGCTGTCGCCTTCGGTGATGAACAGGCTGGTTTCTTCGCGGCGCTTCTCGTCGGACTCATTCCAATGGATTTTGCAATCGCGCAGCTTGGGGATGCGCAGCGCCACCGATTTGGCCCGCTCCCGGGCGTCCTTCTTGATCTTCGACAGTTCGGTGCGCAGCCGCTCATTCGCCTGGATCTTCTCGATCACCTTGCGCGCCACCTCGGGCGTCGCATGCAGCCAGCGCTCGACCGCTTCCTTGACCAGCGGCACCATCCACGAACGGACATCGCTGCCCAGTTTGTTCTTGGTCTGGCTTTCGAAGACCGGTTCCTGGATCTTCACCGCCACGGCGCCGACCAGGCCCTCGCGGACATCCTCACCGGCGAAGGATTTCTTGGCGAATTCGTTGACGCCCTTGACCACGCCTTCGCGGAAGGCGCTTTGATGGGTGCCGCCATCGTTGGTGAACTGGCCGTTGACGAAGCTGAAATAGTTCTCGCCATAGGCCCCGGTGTGGGTGAAGGCGAATTCCAGCCGGCCATCCTTTTCCCGGTGGTGGAAGACCTCGTAGACCGTCTCCTCGCCGCCCAGCTCGTCGGCGAGCAAATCTTTCAGCCCATTGGCAGAGGTGAACGTCTGACCGTTGTAGATGATTTTCAGCCCGGCGTTCAGATAGCAGTAATACCGCAGCCGCTTGGCGATGAACTCGTCATGCCAGGAAAATACCTTGAAGATCTCGGGATCAGGTTCGAACTCGACCAGGGTGCCGTCGGGCTCCTTGGCGGCGCCGTCCTCCTCCTTGGTCAGCCGGCCTTGCCGGAACTCGCCGCGCTTGAAGCGGCCTTCGCGGTGGCTGACCACGGCGAAACGCGCGGCCAGGGCGTTGACCGCCTTGGTGCCGACGCCGTTGAGGCCGACCGAAAACTGGTAGACCTCGTCGTTGTACTTGCCGCCGGTATTGATCTTGCTGACGCAATCGATGACTTTTCCCAAAGGAATGCCGCGTCCATAGTCGCGGACCGTGATCACGTTGTCGACACGGGTGATCTCGATCCGCCGGCCGTGGCCGAGGATGAACTCGTCGATGGCGTTGTCGACGACCTCTTTCAACAGCACATAGATGCCGTCGGCGGGGTTCGTGCCATCGCCCAACCGGCCGATGTACATTCCGGTGCGCAACCGGATATGGGCGAGGGGATCAAGCGTCTTGATCGAGTCATCGTCATAGACCGGCTTCCCGGTGGCGTCCTTGGCCATGTCCCGCGTCCTCCGATGGGGCGGGAACCGTGGGGGCTGTGGGCGGCGGTCAAGCGCGGTGGAGCGCGGTGGCCTGCTGGCGCCTGCCTCATCGCACCGGGCAAGGCCATCGGGAATCCCAGGACGCGCGTAGCGCCACAGGGGCGCAGCGTGGAGAACCACCCATCTGCAACCGGTTGGTCCTTCGGTCGATGCCGGACCGCCCCTGTATTTCCATGGCTTGTTGGCGCGCCTCTGATATTTTTCTTGGCAAGGAAGGCCTTTGGACCGTTCGTTGGCTAAACCCACGCGAACCGTCTCGTCCGCAGAGACAGCGGTGCCTGATACGTGTGGCGAGCTGCGCTGCGCACCCCTTGCCTGGCAGCCCTGCACTGCCAACGCTTCACCCTGCACAGGAGGTGGGTCATGGATCAGTCGCGTCCGACCAGCGAAGCGCTGGTGCAATACCTGAACGCTGCCGGGGGCAGCGAGCGATTCGAGTGCTGGGATGACAAGGGTGCGCCGGATGCCGGCGCTGCCGAGCGGCTGGCTCATGACCTGCGTGGCCGGCTCGGTCCGAACCGGGCGGCGATCGAACGGTCGGGCCACCGGGTGACGGTGAACCTGATCCGCCGCCGCCGTCCCGCCGCCGTCGTCTAGGAACCCCAACCACCGCTCCGCGCGGATCTCCGGATCCGCCGACTCCAGACCGTGCGCTGCCCAACCTGCAATCAGGACGACGACCGGGTCATCGAATCCCGGGCGCTTGAAGATGGCACCGCCATCCGCCGCCGCCGGGAATGCAATGCCTGCGGCCGGCGTTTCACCACCTATGAGCGCTGCGAAGGCGAAGAGGTCCTGCGGGTGGTCAAGAAGGATGGCCGGATCGAAAGCTTCGATCGCCGCAAGCTGGTCCGCGGGCTGCTGATCGCCTGCGAAAAACGGCCGGTGCCGGCGGACGCGATCGAGGCTGCCGCCAACCGGGTCCATCACCATCTGATGGCGGCTGGCGAACGCGAGGTGCCGTCGGTGCGGATCGGCGAGCTGGCGATGGACGAGCTCCACCGCCTCGACCAGGTGGCCTACGTGCGCTACGCCTCCGTGTACCGCGAGTTCAAGGATCTCGCTGAACTGCTCGGCGAGATGCGCCGGGTGCTGTCGCCCGCGCCGGGATCATCGCCGCCCCGCCCGCCGGGATCGCTGTGAAGCCTGCCACGCTGCGCAAACGCGACGGCCAGGTGGTGAGCTTCGTCCCCACTCCGATCGCCGGCGCCATCCGCCGGGCGATGGAGGCGGCCGGCGACGCCGACGCCGACTGCGCCGGCGAACTGGCCATGGTCGTGGTCGACCACCTCACCCACACCTGCGATGGCGATTGCGTCGATATCGAAGAGGTCCAGGACGCGGTCATCCACATTCTGCTCGAAACCGGTCACTACGACACCGCCCTGGCGTTCGTGCGCTACCGCGAGGACCGCGAACGCTTCCGGCGTTCGGCCCGGACCCGTGATGCCGCTTCTGCCGGGGTGGCCCCGAACCTGCACGTGGTCGAGCCCAATGGCCGGCGCCGGCTGTGGGATCGGGCCTGGCTCGGTGAATTGCTCGCCGTCCGCTGTGGGCTCGACGACAAGGCCCTGTCCGAGGTCCTGCCGCTGGTCGAGGACAGTCTGGCCGGATCGCTGATCACCGAGATCGCCACGCCCCTGCTGTTCAGCCTGGTCGATGCCGCCCTGGTGCGCAGCGGCCGCCATGCCCTGGCCGCCGAGCGCTCACCGCTGCGCCTCGACCGGGCCCAGGTCCGCGAGCTGATCAGCCGCGGCGGCGATGGCCGGACCTCCCTCGAACGGATCGGCCGTCTGGCCAGCGAACAGCTTGCGCTTTCGGAAGGTTACCCCGAGGCCGTGGTCCGCCTCGCCTGCCGCGGCCGGTTGTGGATCGACGGCCTCGACGATCACCGTCGCGGCAGTCAGCTCACCGCCACCGTCGACGGCATCACCAATCCCTGGCAGGTCCTGGCCTCGGCCATGGCCCTGGCCGCTGACGCCCAGCGCCGTTGGCGGCGGATCCGCCTGGTCCTGCCGCCGGCGATCCTCGGCCACCTCGAACGCGGCGCCCAGGCGCTGGTGCCGGCGATCAGCGGCCTGGCCCGCATGGCCCAGGTCCACCTGTACTGCGACGGCCGCACGCCTCTGCTGTCCGCCTGGCCATTCGCTGGCGAAAAGGTCGGCTTGGCCACGTATCACGACGATTTCCTGCTGCTCCGCCGGCTGCACGACATGGGCCTGCCCTATCTGTCCGGACCGCACCTGATGAGCGGCGCCCATCGCCGCCGGGTGGCGGTCGATCTCGCCCTGAACGCCCAGGGCCTCGAAGGCGAGCACGCCCAGATGGACGCCCTGGCCATGGCCCTGGTCGCCGCCTGCCGCCGCCGCCTCGACCAGCTGCTGTGCGAAGGCGAGCGGGATTTCGACGGCGCCGACCTGCGCTTCGCTCTGTTTGGCCTGCCCATCGATTCGCCCTCGGGCCAATACCTGGAACGCCAGGTGATCCAGGAAGGCGCCCGCCACGGCATCACCCTGGTCCGCACCGCGCATCTGCATGAAGAAGCCTGCGCCCATTTGGGGCGGCTGCTGGAGTGACCTGTGAGGGGCTTGGTGCTGCGGATGGGCGGCGCTGAGCGGCAGGCGGCGCTTCCGCTTCATCTGCGCAGGCCGCTTTTCCACCAGCCTGCGAGAGGCGAACGCGGAGGATTCGCTTGGATGGCGCCCGTCATCTCCTCTGCGATTTGTCAGGGAATAGGTGCGGTTGATCGATATCGGGCCAGGGTTGCGAAGCGCCGGGCATGCGGCCGAGCCTGGCCTTCCACCTTGACCGCGTTGCCGGGGAGCTGAGCGTGCCGGGCATGTCCACCGCTCCGGCACCCGGTTCCCAGCCCTTGGCTCCGTCGGCCCACGCTGACACCTATTTCCATCGCCTGAACCGGCAGACCGCGACCCGGCTGTGGATCAACAATCCGACTCCGGCCGAGGCCACCTGGGCCATCGCCCAAGGAGCGGTGAGCTGCACGTCGAATCCGACCTATGTGGCGCGGATGCTGAAAGAGGACCGCGTCGCGTCCCTCGCCTGCATCGACCAGGCGCTGCGGGAATCGTCTGACGATGCGGTGGTCGCCGATCTGGTCCAAGGCCGGCTGCTGCAGCGGATCATGGCGATATTCGCAGCCGAGTACGACCGCGAACCAGGCCGGCGGGGATTCGTCTCGGTCCAGGGTGATCCGCGCTTCGATACCGACAGCGACCACATCATCACCGAGGTCAAACGCCATCGCCAACTCGGCCGGAATTACCTGGCGAAAATCCCCGCCACCGCAGCCGGCCTGGCCGCCATCGAGTTCTGCATCAGTGAAGATCTGCCGTGCATCGCCACCGAGGTCTTCAGCCTGTCCCAGGCCCTGACCGTGGCCGAGCTGCACCGCGCCTGCTCAGCCAAGTACAACAAGCGGCCGATCCTGTACCTGACCCACATCAGCGGGATCTTCGACGATTGCCTGATGGACTACGCCAAAACCAACCACATCGACCTGCCGGCGGATCTCCTGCGCCAGGCCGGGCTGATCGTCGCCCGCGAGCAGTACCGCCAGATCACCAACCGCGGCTACGAAGGCATCGTCATGCTCGGCGGTGGCGCCCGCGGCACCCATCATTTCACCGAGGTGGTGGGCGGCACCATGCACGTCACGGTCAATCCCAACACCGTGGAAGACCTGGTGAAATCCAATCCGCCGGTGGTCGACCGGATTCACGCCAGCGTGCCGGCCAGCGTCGTCGCCGAGCTCTGCCGGGCGCTGCCCGACCTGTCCATCGCCCTGGTCCCCGGCGCCCAGCAGCCCGCGGAGTTCGAACACTACGCCCCGGTGAAGTTCTTTTTGGCGGCCTTCACCAAGGGCTGGAACGCGCTGCTGGCCGAGATCGCTGCGCGCCGCGCCGCACGCACCTGAACGTCAGCCGGCGGCACCCACCGCCGCGGCGAATGCCGCCATTTTCCCTGGATCTTTGATCCCGGGCGACGACTCGATGCCGCTGCTGACGTCCACCGCCCAGGGCCGGGCGGCGCGGATGGCGTCGGCGACGGTCGATGGGGTCAGCCCGCCGGCGAGCATCAGCGGATGGCCCAGGTCGGTTCCGGCCAGCGCCGCGTAGTCCCAGCCGTGGCCGGTGCCGCCGCCTCCGCTGGGCGCATCGACCAAGGCGACGGCGCAGGGATAGGCGCGGATGACCGACGGCGTCGTGCCGGCGGCGAAGGCTTTGATCACCGGCCAGCGGGTGGCGATGGAATCGGCCAGGTCCGCCGATTCCTGTCCGTGGAGCTGGATCGCAGACGCCCGGCAGGCTTCGCCGGCGGCGGTGATGTCGGCCGGATCGGCGTCCATGAACAACAGCACGACGCTGACGGGTGGTGGCACCAGGCGGGCGAGCTCCGCGGCGCGATCCGCCGGGATCCGGCGTGGCCCGCGGGCGAGATTGAAGCCGATGGCGTCGGCGCCGCAGGCCACCGCGGCGAGGACGTCCGCCTCTCGGGCCAGTCCGCAGAACTTGATCCGAGTGCGCATGCGGGCTTTGCTCCGAATCAGGAAAACAGCGCCAATAGGGTCGGCATCACGGTCCAGGTCACTTCTCGCCGTCACCCGAACTCATGAACACCACCACCGCGACCACGACGACCGCCACGACCACCAGGCCGATGGCGACCACGCCCATCATTTGCCCTGATACAGCCGCGCGGCGAGGATCTCAGGCAGGTTGGCGGCGCGGATCTTGTTGGCGGCGGCATCGATGTCGTATTCGACCCGGACGATGTTGACCAGCTTGGCGTCGCTGTCGAAGACCGCATAGCTGGCCCGGTTGTTCTCGTCCCGGGGCTGGCCGACGCTGCCGGCGTTGACGATGATCGACAGATCGTCGTCCACCGGCATCTCGGGATCGAGGGTGTAGGTGATCGGATCGGTATCGAAGAAACCAACTGGTACGTGGCTGTGGCCGAGGAAGCCGAGCCGGGCGCCTAGTCCGCGCAGGGACTCGAAGGACTGCTGGGCGTCGAACACGGTCTGGATGTAATTGAACTGCTCGGGCTGATGGAAGGTGCCGTGGGCCACCGCGCAGTGCGGATAGGTGATGGTCAGCGGCAGGTTGGCCAGCCAATCCTTCTGCTCGGGAGAGAGCTGGTCGCGGGTCCAGATCGCCGCCGCCTTGGCGTAGGCGTTGAACGCGTCGATCGAGATCTTGCCCACCGCGGCCCAGTCATGGTTGCCGGCGATGCAGTCGCATTTGAGTTCGCGGATGGTCTCCAGGCATTGCCGAGGCTCAGCGCCATAGCCGACCACATCACCGAGGCAGATGATCTTATCGATCGCCCGGGTCTTCAGATCGGCAAGGATGGCGCCCAGCGCCTCGGTGTTGCCGTGGATGTCGCCGAGCAGGGCGTAGCGCACGGGAGCGTCTCCTGGAGAGGATGCGGGTCAGCGGATGTCCTGGCGCTGGAATGCTGCCAGCCCGGTCAGGAGACAGCCTGCGCCGAACAGCGCCGAGTAAAGCCCGGCCGCGGGCAGGTACCACGGCCACAGGGCGAGGCCGGTGCCCTGGACCGCGTCGTCGGCATTGAACGCCGCCAAAGCCGGGATCGGACCCCAGCCCGGAATCAGGTGTCCGGCGACAAAGGCCCCGGCGCACAGCACCAGGTTGGCGCTGAGGGCGATCCGGGTCGCCAGGGCGGTGGCCAGGCAGGCGATCACCGCGGTATGCATCAGGCCCAAGGCGTGGGCGCCGAGGATTGCGGACCACGGGACGGTCAGCGGCTCATCGGGCCACAGGTGCCGCTCGAATTCGAATCCGGTGACCCGGCCGACCGCCATCACCGCCAGATGGGTTCCGACCACCACCAAGGTCGAGGCCGCCGCCGCAAGAAAAACGCCGAGGGCTTTGCCTGCCAAATAGGCGCCGCGGCTGACTGGTTTGGCGAACAGGGTCAACGCAGTGCGGTCGGCCAGTTCGGCGTGGACCGCAAGCGACGCCAGCACCGCGGCCAGCACCAGCCCGTCGACCGTGGCCGCAGCGATGCCCGCGGTGGCGGTCATCCGGATGCGGTCGTCGACCTCGAAGTTGAACATGCCGAACAAACCGGTGAGCAGGACCAGGGCGATGCCGAGGCCGGTGGCCAGCCAGGTCGCCGGCTGGCGCACGGCATCAGCCACGGTCACCCGGACGATCGCGGCGAAAGCCATGGGCGGATGTTCGCAGCCGGATCAGCCAGGGGAATCGCCGGCCTCGGTCGGAGGGGCGCTGAGGGGGGCCAGCGGATCCCGCGTCAAATCTGCCCTGAGCGCCACTGGCTCGGGGCGACGCCGTAGCGGCGGCGGAAAGCCCTGGCGAAATAATTGGCATCGTTGAAGCCGCACTGGGCGGCCACGTCGCGGACCGGCAGGGTCCGGCCGGCGAGCAGGCGCTGGGCGAGGTCGAACCGCCGTTCCAGCTGGTAGGCCTTGGGAGCGATGCCCAGAGTGGCGGTGGCCCGGCGGTAGACCGTGCTCGGCGCGATGCGGTGGCGACGGCTGATGGCGGTGATCGACGGGGGTGCGGCTGGATCGCCGGTCGCCAGCTGGTGGACCACCGTGTCCACATCCACCGCTGGCGGTTTGGCCGCGATGGCCGCCACCAGTTGCCAGGCCATGGCGATGTGGCGGGTCGGCGGGAAGGCCCGCTCGACGGTACCGGACAAGGCCTCGGCCAGCAGCCGATCGACCGTTGCCGGATCGCCGATCCGGCCGAGGGGCTGGCTGGGAGTCAGCCCGATGCTGGCCAGGGCCGGCAGGGCCAGCGGGCCTTCGAGACCGATCCATCGGTAGCGCCACGGTCGCTGCGGATCGTCAGCGTATTCCACCGGAAGCCCGGGAAAGAAGACAAACACGTCGCCGGGCCCGACATCCCAGGTGCGGCCGCCGAATGCCATGGTTCCGTGGCCGCTGTGGATCAGATGCGGCGTCGGCCTGGTGATGTCCGGATTGTAATTGCGGAAGCCGCCATGGCTCACGAAGTCGCCGACGATGTTCAGCGACAGATCCACGACCACCCCAGTGGCCGGAGCGACCGGCCGATTGGTCGCGAAGCGGTAATGAAACCGTGCCGACCGGTGCCAGATGGTCATGGCGGCGTCCTCAAGGGGTCAGCGCCGGTCCCGCCATCAGGTGATGGCGACTTCGCGGCCGGTCTCGGCCGATTTATAGATTCCGTCGAGGATCTGCTGGACCATCAGGCCGTGTTCACCGCTCGAGTCGTTGGCCCGTTCGCCGCGGCAGACATCGACGAAATGCTTCATTTTCACCGCGAAGATGTCATCCTTGCCGACATAGGCGGGAGTCTGGTTCCACTGGTAGCCGTCGTGGTCGGTGAAGACCACCGGCGGATCGAAGGTGGCGCCGGCCTTGGTGCCCATGATCTGGAAGTTCCACACATCCTTTTCGATGTGGGCGGCGAAGGACGACTCGATCACCATCACCGCACCGTTGGCGAAACGGACGAAGCCGATCGCGAGATCCTCGACGGTGTAGGTCTTGTGGTCCCAGTTCGGCCACTGGCACAGCGCGGTCATCGGCTGGTCGCCGAGATAGGTCGAGCACATGCCGCTGGCCGCCACCGGCTTGGGCATGCCCATGGCATAGTGGGCCATCTCGGTGACGTGGACGCCGATGTCGATCATCGGCCCGCCGCCCTGCAAATCTTTGCGCCCGAACACGCCCCAGTTGGGGATGCCGCGGCGGCGCAGGGCCTGGACCCGGGCGTATTTGACCTCGCCGAACACGCCGGCCTCGGCCTGCTTGCGCAGCGCCTGGGTGCGCGGGTCGAACCGCCACTGGAAACCGCAGACCAGCACCTTGCCGGCTTTGGCCGCGGCGGCGTTCATCGCTTTGCACTCGGCGGCGTTCGTCGCCATCGGCTTTTCGACGATGACATGGCGTCCGGCTTCAAGGGCGGCGATGGTGTTGGCTGCGTGCAGGCCGTTCGGGGTGCAGACGCTGACCGCGTCGAGGGTGTCTTCCTTGGCGAGCAGCTCGCGGAAGTCGGCATAGCAGCGTTCGATGCCGAAATCGGCTTTGACCTTGGTGAAGTTCTTGTCGCTGACATCGGCGGCCGCCACCAGTTCGACGCCGGGCAGCGCCTTCAAGTACTTCATGTGGGTCATGGCGATGCCGCCAGCGCCGATGAATCCGACGCGAAAGGGCTTTGGTGCGGTGGTGGTCATGGATTCGCTCTCCGGGTGGGTCCGCGCCCCTGGTCGGGAGTCCGCGCGGGTGCCGCCGTTGGGTGGGATGACGATACTGCGACGTGACGAAACGGATGGAAGCGCTTCCAAGGATGGCGGAAGAGACGCCAATCAGGCAGGAAGTCGATCATCCTGGATGACGCAGGTGGGGAACCGCGAAGGCAACCGCGAAGGAGCCCAAGCGCTCAGGTGGTGGAAGGCTTGAGGAGTCGAGTGGCCAGCGCAGCAAATCCCTGGTTTTCCCATGGCGTTTGGCGGTTCATGGCGTTTGCCAGCTCATGGCGCCTTGGTCCGCTTCTGGCTGAACAGCCAAGGCAGCAGATCCGGCTCGCCATAGGCGTTGACCCAGGATTTGTGGGCGACTCCGGGGTAATGGGTGAATTTCGGGGTTCCGCCGGCGGATTCCAGGGCGATGATCATCTGCTGGGACTGGTCGAGCGCGATCACCTGATCGTCGTCGCCGTGGAAGGCCCAGATCGGCAGCCTGGCAAAATCCTTGGCCCGGCCGGGGTCGCCTCCACCGCAGATCGGCACCGCTGCGGCGAACAACGTCGGCCAGCGCTGGACGGCCTCCCAGGTGCCGTAGCCGCCCATCGACAGGCCGGTGAGATAGAGCCGGTCAACATCGATCGGCTCCTTGGCGACCAACTCGTCGATCAAGGTCCTGACCAGGGCCAGGGTCGGCGAAGGCGCCTCGGCCATGGCCTTGGTCCTGGTACTCCAGCCAGCGGTCGCCCAAAGCTGGTTGGTCGGCACCTGGGGGATGACCACGAACGCCGGAAAATCCGTGCGGTTCTTGCCGCTGAACAGCGGTCGGAAGTGGCCGACCTGCCTGCTGTTGTCCTCACCGCGCTCGCCTGCGCCGTGCAGGCAGAGCAGCAGCGGATAGCGGTTCCCGGCCACCACCTGGGGCGGGGCGAGGAAACGATACCTGAGCAGGCCGGCGGCGTCCCCAGGCGGCGAAAAGGTCCGCGCCTCGGGCTGGTCAGCCGATTCGCCAGCGGCAAGCTCAGAGGAAACTCCAGGGAAAAGTACGGTCATGGCGATCATTCCGATGATGACCAATGGCGGTGCGGTGGCGGTCATCGCGCAGGTCTACCCCGATGCGCTTCTGGACGTTGACGGATCTTTCGGCCTACGGCCTGGTCTCGGTGAACCGGTAGTCGCCGCGGACGAGATCCATCGTGCCGCGGAACTGGTAGCCGCCGGCATCGACCTCCAGCTGGCCCTGTTTCCAGCCCAGGCGCACCGGGACGGGTCCGGTGGAGCCGATCTGCCACAAGGCCGGATGCGCCGACCAGTCAAAGGGCTGGCCCGCCCGTTCCACCGCTGGCAGTTCGGCAGCGCCGTCCCAGGTCACGGACACCTTCGCGCCTGAAGCGGCGGCGAAAGCCACCCGCTGGCCGGCGACCTCGACCCGGGCGCGCTCGCTGACGGCGGCTTTGAAAGCAGCGAAATCCTTGAAATGCAGATCATCAGCGACCTCCACGGCGAAGCCGGTGATCGCCACCGGATCGCCGGCGGCGATGAGCATGGTCGGCAGGTTCGCCGGCAGCTTGCTGCCACTCGTATCGGAATCTTCGCCAGCCTTGCCGAGAAACGGCTTGAGCGATGCGGGATCGAGGTCGCCGATCTTGACCGCGATCGGGTGGACTGCGGCCCAGGCCTCGGCGAAGCGCAGGAAGACCACCTCGCCCTGGCGTTCGACCACGACGTCCCGCGGCAGCAGCGCCCGCCACGGCGTCGGCAGCAGCGCTCCTGACGGATCGCGGGCGGTGGCGGCGACCACGATCCAGGCGTTGCGATGCTGGGCGATGCGCTCATTCCGCTTGGGATTCACGCAGGGATTGCCCTTGGCCTGGGGGGTGAACACGACCACGTCGCAGGCCCGCTCTGGATGGGCGAGCACGATCTTGCCGCCATTGCCATCGCCGGTGCCGCCTTCGAGCTGGCAACCCATCTGGAAACCGCGGCTGCGGTACTGGGTCTCGTGATACGCCGGCGCGTCGTCCCTGCCCGGCAGCCAATTGCTGTAGGTCGGATGGGTGGCGAGGACTTCACAGGGCAGCGGATGCTGGCCGTCGGCCAAGGCGACCACCGCAGCCGGCGGACGATAGGCGCTGAGGAACAGCATCTCGGCAAGGCGGTCTGGCAGGGGCCAGCGCGGCGCAGGCAGCCAGGTCGACCACAGCCGGCTGCCGCCACCGCCGTCGCCAGACGACCAAGTGCCGTAATCCCGGGTGTTCGGGCCGCTGGCTCCGGCGCGGAAATGTTTCAGTGCGGTGGCGGTGGCGATGTAGTCGAGAATGCCCTTGGCGAGCAGGCGGACCTCGCGGTCCTTGGCGAAATCGTACAGCGCCAGATAGCCGATCACGGTCAGCCCGATGTAGGCCGGGCTGTCCCACTCGCCGTTGCCGACACTGAAGAAGCCTTTGGCGCTGCGCCGGATGCGTTCCTTGTAGACCCGGCGGAGCAGATCGTTGCCGGTCTCTTCGGAAAACAGATAGACGGAAACCTCGCGCATCGCTCTGAGATTGTCGGTGTTCCGCCAATCGACCCAGCCGCCGCGGGTGCCGGGATCCCAGCCGGTGCCCACCGGTCCGTTGCCGATGCCATACTTGGGATGGGGCCGGGGATTGGTGCGCCGCTCGTATTCCTCGAACACCAGCCAATCGCCGGCGGCAATCAGCTTCCACCAGGCGCGCCAGGCGGCGGGATCGGCAGGCATCTGCTCAGGCCAGCTAGCGCTGATTTTCTCCAGGTAATCAGCGAAGCGCAGCTTGTTGGCCGGCTGGCCGTTGCGGCACTCACCGCGGGCGGCGGCGATCATCTCGGTGAGCTGGGCCCGGTTGCGCCACATCAACCCGAGTTGCTTGCGGGCGTTGGCGGCGACCTCGGCGTCGGGGCATTCGAGCTGCAGGACCAGCTCCAGGTTCGGGCGCGGATCCTCCGCCAGCCACAGCCGGGCGCCTTCCTTCATCTGGGCCTGGAACTCGGGCGGCTGGAGCGGTCCGAACTGGAAATAGATCCGCGGCTGCTTTTCGAGGTGGAAACACCAGAAGAAATCCACGCCATTGGTGTGGGCGCAGAAATCGGCCGGCGGCTGCAACCGCATTCCGGCCAAGGCTCCCTCGCGGCGGCCCTTGAGGAACGCCATGAAGCCGCCGCCGGATTTCTCATAGACCCATTTCAGATTGGGCGGCTGGTGCTCGTCGTTATCCAGGTAGCGCTGCAATCGGGCACGGAAGGCATCTTCCCAGGCCTGCGGCCAAAGATTACGGTCTTCAGCCGGAATCGGCGGCAGGTGGGCGAAGACATCATAGGGCTGGAGATCCTCGCCGGCCGCGGCCGTTCCGACGAGCGCGGCCAGGACAAGCGCGGCCGCCGAGGTCCGGTGCCGGGCTGCAGGTCCTGGTGGTATCGCCGCACCCTTCGCGCAGGTGGAGAGGATGTTGGTGAGGAGACAGGCCATGAGTCCAGCTGATAGCGGACCTGAGCAGAGCGTGTTGAGGGTGGGATACCGACGGCGTCAACCGCGTTTCCCGACAAAATGCACTTGCGCAGTCGTTTCGCTGACTTACCGCACGTCGTCGCCGGCCGCCGCCAAACGGTAGACCGGGATGCGTTCCCGGGGGCGCGGTGGTTCGGCGGGGTGGATCAGGGAATCGAGCCGCTCGCGCACGGCGCGGAACTCCGGTGACAGGACCACGTCTGGGGTGCGCGGCACCGGCAGCGGCACGGTGATGGTCTCGCGCAGCCAGCCGCCGGCATGATCGGCGTCGGGTCCACCGAGCACCACGATGCGGTCGGCGAGGAGCACCGCCTCGTCGAGATCATGGGTGATGAAAATGATGGTGATCGGGATGTTGAACCACAGATCGATCAGGTTGCCCTGCAAGGTCGCCCGGGTGTGCGGGTCGAGGGCGCCGAACGGTTCGTCCATTAGCAGCACCCGCGGCTCGTTGGCCAAGGCGCGGGCGATGGCGACGCGCTGACGCTGACCGCCAGAGAGCTGGTGGGGCCAGCGGTCGGCGAGGTGCTCCAGCCCGACCAGCTCAAGATATTGCAACGCGATCGACCGGGCGGCGTCGCGGCCGTTGCCGGCGAAGCGCGGTCCGGTCATGACATTGCCCATCACCGTCAGCCACGGGAAAAGACTGTAGGCCTGGAAGACCATGCCACGATCGCGGCCTGGTCCGCGCACCGGATGGCCATCGACCAGGACTTCGCCGGAGTCGTGCTCATCGAGCCCGGCGAGGATCCGGGCCAGGGTCGATTTGCCGCTGCCCGACGGCCCGACCACGGTGACGAATTCGCGGCGGCGGATGGCGAGATCGATTCCGGACAGCGCGGGAACCCGGCCCTTGGCGCCGGGGTAGGTCTTGCCCAGACCGCGGGCCTCCAGCACCACCGGCCGGGCGGCGATCCGGGCAGCGCGGGCGATGGGATCGAATGGCGGTTCGCTCCTCATGACGTGCGTTTCCACGGAAACAGCAGGCGGCCGATGGCGGCGAGGATCTGGTCGGTGAGCAGGCCGACCAGGCCGATGGCGATGATGCCGACGAAAACGAAGTCGTAATTGCGATATTTTCCCTGCTGATTGATGAAGAAACTGATCCCCGACATCTGACCGATGAGCTCGGCGACGATCAGCGTGGTCCACGCCGCGCCGAGCAGGATGCGCAGGTCGTTCCACACCGCTGGCGCGATGCCGGGCAGTACCACCCGCAGCAGCACCTGGCGATTGCTGGCGCCGAGGGTCGCCGCCGCATCGATCAGCGCCTTGTCGAGGGACCGGGTGGTGTTGGCGATGACCAGGATCGTCGGCAGCACGGTGGCGAGGACGATGATGGAGATCTTCGGGCCATCGCTGATCCCGAAGATCGCCACCGCCAAAGCGCCAAAGGCCGGCGCCGGCAGATAGCGCAGGAAATCCGTGAACGGCTCGATCAAGCGCGACATGCCGGCATAGGCGCCGCAGAGGATGCCGAGCGGCACGCCGACCAGGATCGCCAGCCCGAATCCCTGGGCGATCAAGGCGCAGGAATGGAGCAAGCTTTCGTGGAGCCACGGGTCGCCGGTCCGCCGCGGCGGGGTGGTGAACGCCGTGACGAAGGCCACCGCGACGGCGTGGGGCGCCGGCAAAAAGACCGGATTCACCGCCTGACCAGTGGCGGGCGCCGAGCCAGCAGCGGCCAAGGCTGCGTTCTCCGCCGCGAAGGCCGCCACCGGCACCCGCATGCCGGCAGCGAAGGTCTGGCTGCCGCCGGGCGATTCGACCAGGATGTCGGGATGCCACAGCCATGGCACATAACTCACTGCGCACCACAGCAGGAGCGGGGCCAGGAAACCGACGATGACGAACCCCCAGCCAGCCCCAGGAGCTACGCCACGCACGACGAACCAGCGCATCATCACGACCTGCGAGCGCATCGCGACCTGGGAGCGCAGGCTCCTGCCTGCCAGGAGTGACGCGCTTTGGCGGATGCCGCGTCGTCAGTGCGACGTGCAGGCTGAAGCCTGCGCTCCCAGGCGCAGGCACGTGCAGGCTGACGCCTGCGCTCCCGGAGTCGCATATTATTTCAGCAGCGAGGCGTCTATGCTCGCCGGAATGTCGACTTCTTTGGTGTAGACCTTGTTGGCCAGGTTGAAGGCGTGGGCGACCTTCATCGAGGCGCCGAGGGTGGCGAGACCTTCGCCGGCGGCGGTCAGGCGCTGCTTGTTGTCCTCCAGGCCGAGCAGCCGGGTGCCGGGCAGGAAGGTCGCATAGACGCTGGCCGGCACCCCGACCCGGGCGGCCATCAGCTCCAGCGCTTTCGGCTGGGTTTTGGGATCGTTGATAAAGGACACGATGCGCGGCCACACCGCGACGATCTTGGTCCACTCGGCCTTGCGGGCGCCGAGGCTTTCCGGCGACACCGCGAGCACGTCATAGATCAGGCCAGGAACATCCTTCGAGGTGAAGATCGCCTTCGATCCCGGCACCTGCTTCAGCGCTGCGCCGCTGTTGGGCTGCCAGGCGCCGATCGCATCGACGCCGCTGGTGGCCAGCACCTGGGGCGTGTCGTTGGTCGCCACCGGCACGATGGTGATGTCGGATTCCTTCAGGCCGTTCAGCTCCAGCGCCTTGAGCAGCAGCAGGTGCTCGACCAGGCCGAGTTCCAGACCGATCTTCTTGCCCTTGAGACCCTTCACATCGGCGATGCCGGCCTTGGCCACGATCATGTCGTTGCCGTCGCTATAATCATTGAGCAGGATGGCTTTGCTCGCTTTGCCGGCAGCGGCCATCACCAGCTGATCGCCGCTGGCGACGGTGACCGCATCGACCTTGCCGGCTTGGAAGGCCTCCATCGATGGGCCGTATTCCATCCACACGAACTGGACGTCGACGCCGGCTTCCTTGAACCAGCCTTGCTGGATGGCGACCTCGAAGGCGACCCAGCCCGGCCAATCGCTATACGCGACCTTGAGCGGTTCGGCGGCGTTCAGCCGCGCCGCGAGGAGCAGGGCGACGGAGCAGAAAAAGGCACGGATCATGGGAACTCCCGATGCTGACTGTCGCAGCATTGTTGGCTGGTGGCCGCCCGGAAATCGAGCAGATGCCCAGCCGATCGGTCGCATCGTGCAGCAGCACCGTGGTTGGCCGGATGGCTCAGAACGCACAGGAATGACCGCATGATGGGAACCGGAAACCGGGCCGTCCCGGCGATGGAGCGCAGTCGCGGGTCGTCCCGGACCGGCCGCGGCGGACGCAGCGGCGATGGTGCTTTGCACGGGGAATGCCAATGCGGATCACAGCGGCGGTTGGCGAGCGTCAGGGCGGTCGAAGCATGCTGCGCTTGGCGCAACACGCTGCGCTTGTCGCAACACGCTGCGCTTGGCGCGACTCGCTACGCGTGTGGTTGCGCCGAAGCGCTCCTCAGCCAGCCGGTTGTCGCTGGCACAAGATGTGCAAGCGACCAAGGTCAATGCACATCCCGCCGGGGACGGCCCCGTCGGCGTACACGCTCCGGGACGGCCCGATCGATGCCGTGGATCCTCTCAGTCCCCAGTCCCCAGCGCCGCACCTGGTGGTGTGGAGCGAAACCATCACAGGCGGCCAGGCCTGGTCCGGCCGGATCCGCCGCCACACCAGCCTCCGCCTGACTGCCCTGGGCGATGGCGCCAATCTGGTGATGGCGGCATGGAGCGCCGAACATCCGGTGGATCGGCTGAACCTGCCTGACACCTTGAAGGCCCAGCACATCGCGGCGCTGACCGCGCCCAGGGTGCTGCTGTCGGACCAGGGGCAGGTGCTGTTCGCGATCACTTCGGACACCTGCGGCTGGCACGATCCGCTGACCGGCCACGGCGATGCCGAGGCGGTGCTGGCCAAGTACGGCGCGGCGACCTTCCAGACCCACCGCAACGCTCGCTACCGCAACGCCCGGGACAATCTGCTGATCGAGGCCATGAAGCATGGTCTGGGCGAGCGCGATTTGGCCGCCACCGTCAACTGGTTCACCAAAATCGCTGCGGATACCGATGGATCGCTGCGTTTAGTTGGCGGCCATGGCAAGCGCGGCCAGTACATCGACCTGCGCGCCGAGATGGACGTGCTGGTCGCGCTCACCTCCGTTCCGCATCAGCTCGATCCGGCGCCGGTTTATGCTCCCCAGCCGGTGGAGCTGACCATCTGGCGATCCGGCCCGCCCGGCCCGGACGATCCCTGCCGCATCGCCCGGCCCGAAGCCCGCCGCGCCTATGCCCGGACCGAAGGACGCTTCCCATGAGCCTGTCCACTGCACGGGATCCGGTCACGGCGATCCACGATCAGGTCCTGCCCAGTGGCGAAGGCTGGACCCACGAGCTGCGCCCCGGCCAGGTCCTGCGCCTGGTCGATCTCGAAGGCAACCAAGCCGCCGATACGCTGTTTTTCCACGCTGATGATCCCGCCGAGCGCTACGACGCCCAGGCCACGATCACCGGCCAGCAGCAGATCTACCTGAGCACTGGCAGCGAATTGCGCTCGAATCGCGGCCGGGTGCTGGCGACCATCGTCGCCGACACCTGCGGCCGCCACGACACCTTGGGCGGCGCGTGCTCCTGCGAGGCCAACGCCGTGCGCTATGGCCTCGACCGGACCTTCATGCATAGCTGCCGCGACACGTTCCTGCTCGCCCTGGCCCGCCATGGCGAACGCACCGGCCAGCGCCTGGGAGTGCGCGATCTGGCGCCGAACCTCAACTTTTTCATGAACGTGCCGGTGACCCCGGAGGGCGGCCTGACCTTTGCCGATGGCGTCTCCGCGCCGGGAAAATACGTCGAGATCCGTGCCGAACTGCCGCTGCTGGCGGTGATCTCCAACTGCCCGCAGCTCAACAATCCGTGCAATGGCTGGGATCCCACGCCGATCCGTCTGCTGGTGTGGGATGCCTGATCAAGCGCAAGGCGCCTTGGCGCCAAGAACGCTGACCAAGGCGGCGCTGCGCCACCTGGCTGAGGAGCTGGATCTCGATGTCGGTCCTGCTCCGGCCCACGCCCGGCGGCTGGCGGTGTCCGCCGATCGCGACGCCGACGTGACTTTGGCGCCCACGTTGATCGTGGCTCCGGCCCCGGGGCTGGCCGACGATGCACGGCGCAGAGTGCGCCATGACGCAGGCCGTTTGCTCGCCCGCACCGGCGGCGGCCAGGTGGAAATCGCAGTCCACAGCGACGATCACTGGATCCAGGAAATCCACAGCGATCCGCCGCCGCCAACCACGGCCCGGATCCAGGCGGTCGCTCCGGGGCTCGTCCAGTGGATTGCGGCGCCGCAAACGGCGACCGTGCTCGCCGAACCCGGCGCGAGCGTCGTGGCCGGCCAAACCCTCGTGGAGTTCTTCAGCGGCGAAGCGGGGCATGGCAACCTCCACGAGGTGCTGGCCGCCGTGCATGGCACCGAGATCTGGGGTGTCACCTCCGACCGCGAGCGGCTGCTATTTTTGCTCGCCGATCCGCTGGTGGCGGCGGGAGCCGCCTCGCCGGCGATGCGCGCGGCGCCGCTGCCCGAGCCGGATCTGCTGGTGATCGCCCCGGGCATGCAGACCACGATCCAGGCCATGCCCGGCCGGCTCGGCTGGTGGGAGGTCGGTGTGCCGCCCTCGGGTCCGATGGACGATCTGGCCCTGCGCCTGGGCAATGCGGTCCTCGGCAATCCACCGAAAGCCGCCGGACTGGAATGCACCATGTCCGGTCCAACGCTGCGTTTTTCCAAGGAAACCGTGATCTGCCTGAGCGGAGCACGGATGCCGGCGGCGGTCGATGGCGTCGCCATGCCCTGGGCCACACCGGTGACGATCCCGGCCGGAGCGACCCTGCGCCTGGGCACGATTCAAGGACCGGGACTGCGTACCTACGTATGCATCCAGGGCGGCCTCGCCGGCCAGTCGGCCCTGGGCAGCGTCGCTACCTTCACCCTGGGCGGATTCGGCGGCCACCACGGCCGGGCGCTGGTCGCTGGTGATCGCCTGCACCGCGCCGGATTGGCGCCGACCGCACCGCAGCAGGTTGAGGTTCCGCCGCCATTCACCCGGACCTGGACCATCGGCGTTCTCGAAGGCCCCCACGGCGATCCGGAGTTCCTGACTGCCGTCGGCCTTGACGCTCTGGCCGAGGCGACCTGGACGGTCAGTCCGCAGTCAAACCGCACCGGTGTCCGGCTGATCGGCCCGAAGCCGCTGTGGGCGCGCCAGGATGGCGGCGAGGCCGGGCTGCATCCGTCCAATATCCATGATGTTCCCTATGCGTTCGCGGCCATCGACCTGACCGGCGACCTGCCGGTGGTGCTTGGTCCTGACGGGCCGAGTCTGGGCGGCTTCGTCTGTCCCTTCGTGGTCGCGCAGGGCGAGCGCTGGAAGCTCGGCCAGCTCGCGCCTGGAGACCGGGTGCGGTTGCGGGTGATCGACGCCGCCACCGCCGCCCGGCTGCGCAAAAAGCCTGCTGGCAACCTGCCTCAGCATGGCGAACGGGAACCGCCGGTGCGCCATCGGCTGGCCGCCACCGCCAGCCGGCCCGAGGTCACCTGGCGCCGCGCCGGCGATGATTTTTTGCTGGTGGAATACGGCCCGATGACTCTCGACCTGGAGCTGCGCCTGCGCGTCCACCAGCTCCAGCGGCGGTTGCGCAGCGAGGCCATAGCCGGCGTCATCGATCTCGTTCCCGGCATCCGTTCCCTGCAAATCCACTACGATCCTGAACGCCTGGACGAAGACCGGCTGCTCGCCCGGCTGATCGCGATCGAGGACGATCTGCCTGCCACCGCCGAGGCCGTGGTGCCGTCGCGGCTGGTCCACCTGCCGCTGTCGTGGGAGGACCCCGCCGCGCTGCGGGCGATCCGGATCTATCAGCAGACCGTGCATCCCGAGGCGCCGTGGTGCCCGTCGAACATCG
This sequence comes from Planctomycetota bacterium, assembly GCA_014193115.1. GTDB lineage: Bacteria > Planctomycetota > UBA11346 > UBA11346 > UBA11346 > BJHQ01. The sequence continues at coordinate 815,974 of BJHQ01000001.1, forward strand.
AGTTCATCCGCAGGATCAACGGACTGGCCGACCACGCCGAGGTCCAGCGCATCGTCTTCGCCGCCGATTACCTGGTGCTCGGCCTGGGTGACGTGTACCTCGGTGCGCCGGTGGCGACCCCGGTGGATCCGCGCCATCGCCTCGTCACCACCAAGTACAATCCCGCCCGGACTTGGACTCCGGCCAATGCCGTGGGCATCGGCGGCGCCTATCTGTGCGTCTACGGGATGGAGGGCCCCGGCGGCTATCAATTGGTCGGGCGCACGGTGCAGGTCTGGGACACCTGGCGACGGTTCGCGGGCACCGATGCGCCGTGGCTGCTCACCCATTTCGATCGCATCCGCTTCCATCCGATTTCTGCTGAGGAATTGCTCCGCCGCCGCGAGGAATTGCCGCGTGGCGATTGGCTGCCGCGGATCGAAGACGGCGAGTTCCGCTGCGCCGACCACCGCCGGATGCTGATCGACCAGGCGGAATCCATCGCAAAATTCACCCGGACCCGGGAAACCGCTTTCGCCGCCGAACGCGAACGCTGGAAAAAAACATGAGATCCTGGGAGCGCCGAGCGCCAGCTCGGCTTGAGCTTGATGCTGTACTTGGAAAAATGAAGGATTTTTCCATTGATGCGGCGCATCGTGTCGCTGCGGACGCACGGGCCTCGCACCGTTGGTCGACGTCGCCGCCCGCCGGCCGAGCTGGCGCTCGGCGCTCCCAGGGCCGAGCTGGTGCTCGGCGCTCCCAGGACCGAGCTGGCGCTCGGCGCTCCCAGGGCCGAGCTGGCGCTCGGCGTTCCCAGGGTCGAGCTGGTGCTCGGCGTTCTCAGGTTGCCGCGTGAATCTTGCAGAGCATCGCGCCGCGCTGGTCGATGGCGCCGATCCGGCGGATCTCGTCGCTGCCGCCTATGATCGTCTCGCGGCGTGGAACGATCCGGCGCTGTGCATCCATGTGGTGGCTCGGGATCAGGCAATGGCCCGGGCGCGTTCCCTCGACCGGTCGTTGCCGCTGTGCGGCGTGCCGGTGGCGATCAAGGACAACCTCGATCTGGCCGGAGCGCCCACCACCGCCGGATGTCCTGCATTTTCCTATGTCGCCACGCGCAGCGCGGCCGTGGTGGAACGTCTCGAATCCGCCGGCGCGGTGATCATCGCCAAGACCAATCTCGACCAGTTCGCCACCGGTCTGGTCGGGGTGCGGTCGCCGTATGGGATTCCGCGCAATCCGCTGGCGCCCGAGCGCATTCCTGGCGGCTCTTCGAGCGGCTCCGCGGTCATCGTCGCCGCCGGCATCGTTCCCATCGCCCTCGGCACCGACACCGCCGGATCAGGCCGGGTGCCGGCGGCCTGCACCGGCATCGTCGGCTGGAAACCGACCTGCGGCGCGCTCAGTACCCGCGGTCTGGTCCCGGCGGTGCGCAGCCTCGACTGCGTCAGCATTTTTGCAGGTTCGGTGGGTGACTGCGCAGAGGTCGCTGCGCTGCTGACCTGCGCCGACGCCGAGGACGTGTACAGCCGCCAAGCCCAAGCGGCGTCCGCTCCGGAACTCGCCGGATTGCGTCTCGGTGTGCTGCCAGACTCATGGCTCGCGCCGTGCACTGCTGCGGTGGCAGCGTCCTACCGCCAGGCCGTCGCCCGGGCGGTAAGCCTCGAAATGGTGGAAAAAACCATCGATTTCACGGTCTTCGCCGAGGCTGCGGCGGCGCTCTACGCCGGGCCGTGGGTGGCCGAGCGCACCGCCGCCGTCGGTGATTTCCTGGCCGATCATCCCGGCGCCGGACATCCGGTGGTGGCGTCGATCATCGCCGGCGGGCGCAGGTTTTCGGCGGTGGAGGCCTACCGGGCTCGCGACCGGCTGCTCGGCCTGCGCCGCCAGGCGGCCCAGGTGTGGTCCGGCATCGACGCGTTGCTGCTGCCCACCATTCCCGGTCTGCCGACCATCGACGTGGTGCTGGCCGATCCGATCGCGCAGAATTCCCTGCTCGGCACCTACACCAACTTCGCCAACCTGCTCGACACTTGCGCCGTGGCGGTGCCCCAGGGCCGTGATGGTGACGGCCTGCCGTTTGGCGTGACGGTGTTCGCTCCGGCCTGGCACGAGCCCACCGCGGCCAGGGTCGCGTGCGCCCTGGTCGGCGAATCGGCGCCAGACGTCCTGGCACTAAGGGATCCCGCGACACTCACCTTGGCCGTCTGCGGAGCCCACCTGCGGGGCATGCCGCTGCACCGCCAGCTGCTCGACCTGAACGCCAGGTTCCTTGAGGAAACCCGCACCGCTGCGACGTATCGCCTATTCCGTCTGCCGACCACCCCGGCCAAGCCGGCGCTGGTCCGGGTGACGGCGAACGGTGCTCCGATCACGGTGGAACTCTACGCCATCGCCGCTGCTGACCTCGGCCGTTTGATGGCCACCGTGGCCGCACCGCTTGGCATCGGCCGGATCACCTTGGCCGATGGCCGCGCGGTCCACGGATTCCTTGGCGAGGCCGCCGCGACCGCCGGCTGCGCCGACATCACGGCCGCGGGAGGCTGGCGCGAACACCTGGGAGGCGCGTGAACCGGTGAGCCGTTACGGGCGGAGCGCCTTCACGAACTGCTGGAAACCGGCCGCCTGATCCTTCAAGCGCTGGACGAGCTTGGGGTCGCTTAGGGCGCCTTCGGGGGTCAGCTGCTTTTCGATTCCGGCGATGAACACCCTGGGCGGATACAGGTGCGCATTGCGGTAACCGGCGACGGCCTGGAGGTGCTCAACCGCCCGCAGGCCGCCGAACTGGCCGCTGCTCAGGCCGATGAACGCGCAGGGCCGGCGGTCGAAACCAGCGGGATAGGGCAGCATGTCGAGGAACAATTTCAGCACGCCAGGAAAACTGCCGTTGTATTCCGGCACCACGAACACCACGCCGTCGCTGGCCAGGAACCGATCGACGAATCCCTTGATGCCCGGCGTCGGCTGTTTGTAGGCGGTGCCAGCCAGGAACTCCGCGCCCAGGTCCAATTCGAGCAGATCGACGGTGGCACCGAGGGCGCGATGATCTTCGGCAACCTGCTTCGCCAGCAGCAGCGTTTTGGCGCCGGTACGGTTGGTTCCGGGGATGACGGTGATGTTCATGGTGATATATCAAAGATGTTCAATGTTGACCAGTCGATGTTGGGAAGTTCCAGCCAAGAAAGGTCGAAATTGAAGGATGACTGATCTGCGTCGGTAGGGGAGATCGACTGTGCTAGCTCTGATTTCATCGAGAAATAATCGCACAACTCGCCCTTCGCCGCGTGGTAAAGATCAAAATCGAGGCGTGAATTGAAGAAAGCGTGAGACCAGCAGACGTAGTCGTCGATGATTTTCAGACGATGATTCGCTGCCTTCACTTCATCGATGGTATAGAAATTCTTCTTGCCATGATGCTCAACCAGATCCTTGCCGACGGCGATGATCTGGGCGCGTTTATCGCTGGGTTTCAAGGCGCAGGCTGGCATCTAATTATTTCTTAAACAGGCAACTGACGACGCTGCGGTTGGTGCCAGCATGATATTTGACATGTTATTTGGGCAAGCATCGAATTAAAGATTATAATGCACGTGAATTTTCACGATCTTCCCACGCTTGTATTTCACGTGCAGATAGAGGTTGGGAATGGTCTGTTGGGCATCGACGCCCAGTCGATTATTGATCACCATGATGTTGAATCGTGACAAGAACATATCGCCGCAGCGCCAGACGTAATAATGCGTCTCCTCACCTTCTGATAGCCACTCTTTGTCGAGGCCGAAAGCAGCAAGCTTGGCGCCGGACGACTCCATGGCAGTGATATCGCTGGCATGCCCCAATTTCTCGATGACCTGGCTTTTATCGGTGAGCGGTTTGAGCATCTCCCGAAGTTCGGCTTCCTTGGCTATCAAGGCGTGCGTCGCCGCCTTATAGCCTCTGTCCATTTCGGCGAATTTTATTTTGAACTCGGTTTTCAACTCGTCGAGGGTTTTTTCAGGAATGGATGGTACGGCTTGGCCAGAAGTGGGTGCCGGTTCACGGGCACAGGAGGTCAGCGCTAGAATGATGCCAGCGCCGACCAGCCCATGTCCGGTTCTCACGCCAACCATTCGGTATGCACAAACTCCCCCGGTTTCTCATTCCGTTCATAGGTATGGCTGCCGAAGGCGTCGCGCTGGGCCTGGGTCACGTAGGCCGGCAGGCGGTCAGTGGCGTAGCTTTCGATGTAGGCCAGCGACGCCGACAGGGCCGGGACCGGCAATCCGGCGGTGACGGCGGCGGCGACGACCTTGCGCAGGGACGGCAGGGTGCGTGCGATCTCTTTGATGAAGGCTTTGCTGATCAGGAGGCTGGGCAGTCCGGGTTCTTTTTGGAAGGCCTCGGTGATGCGGTCGAGGAACACCGCGCGGATGATGCAGCCGCCGCGCCAGATCGCGGGGATGGTGCCGAGATCGGTCTTGTAGCCGCGTTGTTCGCTGGCTGCCGACAGCAGGCGCATGCCTTGGGTATAGGCCGCGATCTTGGCGGCGTAGAGTGCCCTGGCGAGGTCGGGAACGGTCACGCCGCGCAGGGATTTCCTGGACAATTTCAGCTTTTTCGCGGCAACGACGCGCTCGTCCTTGAGGCTGCTGACCAGGCGGGCGTCGACCGCGGCGGTGATGGTCGGGATCGGCACGCCGGCTTCGAGGGCGGCGACGGTGGTCCACTTGCCGGTGCCTTTCTGGCCAGCCGCGTCGCGGATGGCGTCGAGCAGGAATTTGCGCGGCTTTTTCGGATCGGCCTTGTCGGCGATCTTGCCGGTGAGCTCGATCAGGAAGCTGGCGAGCTCGCCTTTGTTCCAGGTGGTGAAGATCTTGGCGCAGTCGGGGTGGGTCTTCTTCAGGCCGCGGGTGAGCAGGTCGTAGACCTCGGCGATCATCTGCATGTCGCCGTATTCGATGCCGTTATGCACCATCTTCACGAAATGGCCGGCGCTGCCTTCGCCGCACCAGGTCACGCAGGGCTCGTCGTTCTTGGCGCCGGCCTTGGCGCTGATCTCGGTCAGGATCGGCATCAGGGTGGCGACGGCATCGCGGTCGCCCCCGGGCATGATCGCGGGGCCGAGGCGGGCGCCTTCTTCACCGCCCGACACGCCCATGCCGACGAATTTGAACTTCCATTTTTTGGCCAGCTCATTCCGGCGGTCGGTGTCGGCCCAGTGGGCGTTGCCGCCATCGACCAGGATGTCGCCGTCTTCGAGCAGCGGCGCGATCTGCTCGATCACCGCGTCGGTGCCCTTGCCAGCCTGGACCATGATGATGATCCGGCGCGGGCGCTTGATCGCTTTGACGAAGTCCGCCAATTCCTTGCAGGCGACGAAGTTCGCACCTTTGCCGTGCTCCCATTCCAGCACTTCCGCGGTCTTTTCCCACGAGCGGTTGTAGATCGCCACGGTATGGCCGCGACTTTCGATGTTCTTGGCCAGGTTGCGGCCCATCACGGCCATGCCGATGACGCCGGCGTCGGCGATGGCGGTCGGGGTGTCGGACATGGGACGTGCTCCTGCTGGGTGCGCGGATGGCGCGGGCCGTCGGCAGACTGTGGTGGTCGGCCGGGACGTCCAGCGGGCACGGGCCTGGCTGGTCCAGCGCAGAGCGCGCCAACCTCTTTGCTAACCTTTGCCACATCGGCCCGCCTATTAGGTTCACAACCCCACGGGCCACGAGCCCTAGGAGCAGTCCCCATGTCCATCTCCAACCGTTTCGCCATCGCCGGCCTGGCTCTGGCTCTCGTCTTCTCGGGCGCTTCGTTCGCCGCTGAAGGCGCCGAAGGCGCTGCGGATCATAAGGCCGATACCAAGGCCCCGTCGGTCACCGGCGCAGTGGTGTCAGTCGCCGCCGACAAGATCGTGGTCAAGGTCGCCGGCAAGGAAGGCGCTTCCGAAGAGAAGTCCTTCACCGTCGACGCTTCGACCGAGGTCAAGATCGGCGGCGCCAAGGTCGCAGTGACCGAGATCAAGCCCGAAACCACGGTCAAGGTCACCTACGAAGGCGACGTCGCCAAGAAGATCCGCGACGTGAAGGCCAATGCTCCCAAGGCCCCCAAGGCCGAAGGCAAGCACGACTGATTGACCAGCCCCGCGCAGCGGGGCTGCGAACAGATAGCTGAAGTCCTCGCCAGTCCCGGTCCGCAGCGGCCGGGACTGGCGGGTTTTGGTTCGGTAACCAAGGTGCCTTCCATGACCCAGGATGCCTTGACCAGGCGGTTCCTCGAGAATCGCAACGGCCTGTTTTCGTATCTGCTCGCCTTGTCCGGCGACCCGGCGGTGGCCGAAGAGGTGTTCCAGGAGATCGGCGTCACGGTGCTCCGCGAATCCGCCCGCGGCGCTGAGCCGGCCGACCCCGAGGCCTGGCTGCGCGGGGTCGCGCGTCACCGTCTCGCGGACCACTATCGCGCCGAGAAACGCAAGCACAGCCGCGAAGTCGGCTTCGCAGGCTTCGCCGATGTGGTCGAGCAGGCCTTCGCCGAGCATCCCCCGAGCGCAGCCGATCCCGGGGAAATCCTGCGCCTGCGCGAATGCCTTGATCAGTTGGCGCCACGGGCCCGGGCGATCGTCGATGCCCGTTACCGTGACGACCAATGCCTGGACGAGATCGCTGAAGATCTGGGCTGGACCACCAATTCAGTGAAGGTCGCCCTGTCCCGAGCCCGCAAGGCGTTGGGCGAATGCATCGCCCGTCGCCGTCTTTCCACCGGTTGATCAAGGGAGCGACGTGACCGACGACGAACTCCTCGATCGCCATTTCCTGGGCGATGGCACGGTCCGCGCCGCTCTGGCTCAGCGCATGGCTGCGGACGCCGCCATGCGCGCCGCCTTCGTCGCCCGATCGCGTTTTGAGACCATCCTGCGCCGGGCTTGCATCCAGCAGAGCTCGGCGGTCCACACACCGCTGCGGCCCGGCCGTCCTGCATCCGGCTGGTGGCTGGCGGCGGCCGCCGCGGTGCTGGTGATCGGCGTGGGCAGTTCGGCCTGGCTTTTTCGCAATCGCGAGCCGGAGCCCTTTGTCGCCGTGGTCAACGGCACCGTGCTGGCAGATGGCCAGGCGGTGCGCACGGCGCAGTCGGGCACGGCGTTGGTCGTCGGTGATGCCCCAGCAGCCATCACTCTGGTCGACGGTTCCACCGCGACCCTGTCCGCGGCCAGCCGTTTGACCTTCCACGAGCGCAGCGGCAAGACCAGAGCGACCATCGAGCTGGCGTCCGGGCGCGGATCCTTCGCCATCGCCAAAGGTCCAGATCAGGTCCATGTCACCACCGCGGTGGGCCGGGTGGTGGTGCTCGGCACCCGGTTCTCAGTCGCCGCGAATCCCGCCCAGCGGACCATGGATGTCTCGGTCGATGAAGGTCGGGTCGAAGTCCAGGTGGGGGATGAGCGCGTCCTGCTGACCAACGGCGAGCGGCGCAGTTTCATCGACCCAGCGGTCCGGTCGCGCCGATCGCGGGATGGCCTGGTCGTGGCCACCAGCGATGGCCGCTTGGCGGTTCGTTCAGTACGCGAAGGCGAAGGCGCGGTCGAGCAGCTGGTCGTGGCCCGGGATGCCGACCTGGTCATCGACGGCCGTCCGGCGTCCCTGCTGGAGCTGCCTCCGGGATCCAGGATCCGCTACGTCATCGAGGACGACCTGGTGATCGCCCTCACGGCCCACGGGCAATTGATCACCGCCAAGGTCGCCAGCGTGGAGCCGGATGCCTTGCTCGTGAGCACGACCGGCCAACAGCAGCCGTTGCGCCTGGAGCTCGATCCGCTGGTCGAAGTCGCCATAGACGGGCGCCCCGCCGGAATCAGCCAGATCTCGATTGGCTCCAAGGCCAGCTTGCTGATGAGCACCGATGGCCGGCGGGTGATGGCGGTCACGGTCGCGACACCCAAGGCGGACCTGCGCAGCAGCAAGCCGAAACCTGGGAAGCCGGGTGCTGATCGGTTGGACAGCGATGGACCGGCGCGACCCGGAGGACCGTGAGGGGGCGGATCCGTTCGCGGCTTGCTGCGCGAAGCAGTCGGGCCGGTCAGCGCACCAGCAGCACGACCGCCTGGGCGGCCACCGCCTGATGAGCGCCGATGGCGTCGAGTCCTTCGTTGGTTCGGGCTTTCACGCCGCAGCGGTCCACCGGCAGATGGAACAGCTCGGCCAGACGGGAGCGCATCGCAGGCTTGTGGCCTGACAGCCGCGGCGTCTGGACGATCAGGTTCAGGTCGAGGTTGGCGATCCGCCAACCATGCATGGCGGGCAGGGCGAGCACGGCTGAGACGAAGTCTGCGGAATCGCGGCCGCGGTGCGCCGCATCGGTATCAGGGAAATGCTCACCGAGGTCGCCCGCCCCGAGGGCACCGAGCAGCGCGTCGCACAAGGCATGCAGAGCGACATCGCCGTCGCTGTGGGCGATCAGCCGAAACTGGCATGGCACCAGCACGCCGGCGAGCTTGATGCCTGGCGAGGCGGTATCCTCGACCAGGCGGTGGATGTCATATCCGATGCCGACCCGGGGATCGGCGTCCACGTCACTTGGCCAGCTGGGCCTGATAAGCCGCGGCCGGCATCAACCCGGCCAGCGGTTGCGCGCCGCTCGGGCGGACCCGGGCGAACCAGCCTTTCCCGAGCGGATCCTGGTTGACCAGCTCGGGATGGTCGGCGAGGGCGGTGTTGACCTCGACCACCGTGCCATCGACCGGTGCGTAGATATCATTGACCGACTTCACCGACTCGATCTCGGCGCAGGCGGTGCCGCGCTTCAAGGTCGCTCCGACCTTCGGCAGTTGGACGTGGATGATTTCGCCGACCTCACCGGCGGCGAACGGCGACAAGCCGATCACAACCTGATCGCCATCGGCGCGGGCCCATTCATGGGTTGGGAGATAGGCTTCGCTCATGCGTCGTGGCCAAGGGCTGGGGATTCCGGCGGGAAGGCCGCAATCCGTGCGTGGAATCGTGGCCGGAACGTGATCCCGCCGCGACCGTGCGCAAGCGCAGGAAGTCCGTGCCGGAATCCGACGGAGCCGCGCCGCTCTCGCCCAGCACTGGTCAGAACCCTGAACCGTGCCGAGTAAAATGGTTCAAACGAGCCAGCCCGGCTGGTGTTTCATCCATCGCCAGGGTATTTCCGGTTTGTCCGGGCATGAACCACAGCGCGGGCCGTCTCCCGAGGTATCCTGTTCCCGGACGCACCGTGCCCACTGACGCCACGCCCACCTCGCTCGACGAGGATTTCCGCTACGGCCAGCTCGCCATCGAAGGCCGGCTGATCACGCCCGACCAATTCGACGCGGCGATGGACAAGGTCAAAGCCTTGAAGAAGCCGCTGGCCGCGGTCCTGGTCGAAGACGCCACCATCGACGCCCAGACCGCCGAGCGGTTGAGCAAGGCCCTCAAGCGCATTTTGCGCGATGAACGGGCCAAGTCCGAGGGCGGACTGCACATGAAGAAGCAGATCGGCGGCTACAAGCTGATCCGCCGGATCGGCGAAGGCGGCATGGGCGAAGTGTATCTGGCCGAGCAGCTGTCGATGCACCGCACCGTGGCGCTCAAGATCCTGCACGCCAAGTGGGCCGACGACGAGGAGTTCCGCAAGCGTTTTCTGCTCGAAGCCAGGGCCGCCGGCAAACTGTCGCATCAGCACCTGATCTCGGTCTACGACGTCGGCAAATACCAGGGCTTGTATTACTTCGCCATGGAGTTCATCGACGGGGTGACGGTGGACGACCTGATCCGCCACGAAGGCGCCATGGGCCTTGAAAAGGCGATGGACATCGTGCTCCAGGTCTGCGAAGCCCTGACCTATCTGTCGTCCCAGGACATCGTCCACCGCGACATCAAGCCGGCCAACATCATGATCACCAAGGATGGCCAGGTGAAGCTGGGCGACTTCGGGTTCATCCAGTCGGTGTGGGACGGCGAATTGCTCCAGGAAGGCACCACCATCGGTACGCCTGACTACATCAGCCCGGAGCAGGCCCGCGGCGAGCGCAACCTCGATGTGCGCAGCGATATCTATTCGCTCGGCGCCACGCTGTTCCACATGCTCGCCGGCAAGACCTTGTTCAGCGGCACATGCAGCGCGGTGATGCGTGCCCACCTCGACACTCCGACCCCGTCGATTGCCGACATCCGTCGTGATCTGCCGAAGAATCTGGTCCGGGTCCTTGAAAAGATGGTGGCCAAGAACCCCATCGACCGCCAGCAGACCCCCGCCGACGTGGCCAAGGATCTCGAACTGCTCAAGCTGGAGGTCTCCGCCGGCACCGGCGAACTGCCGTCGAGCCGCAGCCAGATCCTGAGCGTGATCAGCGCCGAAAAGGCCCGGATCGTCGAGCTTGAGATGGACCTGTCGTGGGCCCGCACCCTGTCCACCGTGTGGCTGGTCCTGGCCGGGATCGGCTGGATCCTCGCCGCGCTTGCCGGCGTCTTCTGCCTGGCGAAATAGCCGGAAGCTTCGCTTCGCCTCGACCCGCTGCGGTCAGCGGACCCGTTCCAGGAATTGCACGTCACGGCCGAGGGCAAGGTACGATTCCCTGACTTTGGCGGCCTTGTTGTTCAAGGTTTTCTGGAGATTCGCCATCCGATCCTGCTCCACGAGGCGTTTGGCCAGCGCCGGGTCGGCATTGAACCGGCATTGGAGATCGACCTTCGCCACCAGCGTTTTCATCCAATCTTCAGTGGCGGAGATGACCTTCCCCAAGCTGGGATCGGCGATCCGTTGCAACACATCGAACTGGGTGAGCAGGCCAGGAATCGGGTTGTCGGACACCTCGGTGACCCGCTGCTCCAACCGGTTGACCGCAGACAAGAGGATCTGCGCGTTGATTTCATCGAGCTTCATCCAGGACGAGGTCAGGCTGAGGGTCCTCGGCAAGGTCCCCGAAGCCCGGTCGAGCAGGTGCTTCGCCGAGAGATGGTTCGGGGCCAGCGCACTGATGCGACGCAATTCGCCGATCACCCATTCATCTTTCAGCGCCGCCGCCACTCCGCTGGCAAAGCGTGGGGCGAGCCCTGCGAATCCCGCACAGGCCTCGGCGACCTGCCCGCGGCGGTCGAGCCGGGCGAGTTCGACGACCTCGTCGATGTCCCGCACTTTGAAAATCTGGATGGTCGTGCAGAGATCCTCCTCGCCTTGGAGGGCCAGATCGGCGAGGGCCGCGGCGTTCTCGCCGGGGATGGCCGCGATCCGGCACCGGGCATTGCGCGCCGCCCGGAGCTTCGCATCGACCCCGCCCACCGGCTGGACCGTGCCGTTCACCACGATGTCGCCGGTGACGGTGAACACCGGATCCACCGTGAACCCATCGATCAGTGAGAGCATGCCCAGCGCAAAGGCGGTTCCGGCCGAGCCGCCATCCTTGGCCACGTACTTGTCGCTGAACGAGCATTCCATCGGCAGCCAGGCGGCGCCGGCTCGGCGCAGATTCACCAGGCGGCCGGCTTCGCTCATCGATCTGCGCATCTGGGGCCCGACCTGGGGATCGGCGAACGTGCAGCCGTCATTCGGGTTCTGGCGGGGTGCCTCATGGGGTGGGCAGATGACGATGACGTCGAGGGTCGAACCGACCAAGGCTCCGGTGGCTGCGTCGCTGACCACCAAGGCCCGCACGGTGACCGTCGGCTGCTTGGCCTTGATCGCATTGCGCAGGGCGAGGACTTCCTGCTGGGCTTTGTCGCTCGCCGCTTTTTTCTCCAGTTCCGCTTTCTCGCTGGCGATTTTCCGCTCCAGCTGGGCCTTTTCGAGTGCCACCCGGCTGGCTGACGCCGCCTCCTGCTCCTCGCTGCGCAGCTTGGCCTGCCGGGCTTCATCAAGGGAACGTCGTTCATCGTAAAGCCGGCGCTGCTCCTTGTCCCGCTCCGCCTGAGCCGCCCGCCTGGCTTTTTCCTCCTCCGCCCTGACCTCGCGATCCTTGCGCAGCGTTTCGGTCGCGGTGCGCACCGCGCTGGACAGGTCCTTGATCTCGTTCTCGTCCAGGGCGTTCGCTACGGTCAGCGCGTTGGCCGAGCCCAGTCCGCGGAACCGGGCGAAGCCGAGGTCGCTGGGTACCAGCCAGAGCACGGCGCTGATCTGGGTCGAGGCCTCCTGGGGAAGGGTTTTGAGGAACAACAGGTCGGCCGTCGCGATATCGACGCCAGCCTGGGATTTCCCGGTTTTGAGTCCGAACAGCATCGGTTGGATCCGCTTGTTCGCACTCAGGGCTCCGCCTGCGGCGACCTGGGTCGCGGTCATCGGCACGTCCATCGAGAGGTCGGCCAAGTCGGTGAGCGCGGCCGGCGGCGTCAGGCGCATGATCAGGCACCGCATCGGCACGGTCTGATCCGGGAGGGAGGTCGCCTGGTTCTGACGGGGAAAGCCTGGTCCATCATAGGACCGTGCCGGATCTTTCAGGAACTGGGCGAAATCCACCTGCACGGAACGGACCGATGCCAGCATCTCCGCCAAGGACGGCTTGGGCGGCTCGCGGAAGGTCGGTGCCGCCGCCAGGTCGCTGCGCGCGGGCGCGGTCAACGGCTGACCGCAGACCGGACAGCGCTGGGTGCCCGGTCCGGAAGGTCGGCCGCATTTCTGGCAGCGCAGGATCTCTGGACGGACCCCGGTGAATCCGGGCCGGAACTGCTCGGGTACCAGCCCAGGGGCGTAGGCGATCCGGTCGGCCAGACGCAGGGTGACGATGGAGATCGATTCGCTCACGAAGACCGGATAGGTGGTCGGTTCGGGAGCGGGATCCGGCAACAGCTCAGGTTGAGGAACGGCCACCGGCGCCGCCGGCGGCGGAACGACGGCTGCAACTGGATCCGGTTGCGACGGTTTTGTGGCTAGAGGCGCTGGTTCTGCTGACACCTCCGCCGCGGTCGCGGTTGCGGTCGCGGCGATCGCGACCGCTGGGCTCGTCTGGTCAGGGACCGGCTGGACCAGGACGGGCTCCGCGGGTGGTTTCTGCTTGGGCGTGCTGCCCGGCCAAAGCAGGAGCGCAACCAGGATCGCAGCCGCCGCCCCGCCCAGGATTCCACCCATCACGAGGAATTCCTTGAGGTTATAGCCTCCGTCGGGCGTCTTGGCTTTGGGAGCCGCCAGCGGCGCGCTCGGTGGCACGCGGTCAGCAGGCAGCGCGTCATTCGGGATCGCCATGGTCCTGGCGCCGCTTTCCCATCCGACGCTCAAGGGCTGCACCGCTGGGGGCTCGGCCTGCGGTTGGGTTGGCACCTCTTCAAGGAATGCGGATGGGATGCGCACCGCGGCTCGGCATTTCGGGCAGGTGACGGTATGATCCGCCAAGGCGTAGGGCGCCTTGATGACCAGACGGCATCCAGGGCAGGTCGTTTCAAGCATGCCGATCATCCTTCTCTAGCGCGGAGTCAAGCTACGGCGCCAGCGGGTTCATCAAGGGAGAATCCTTGACGGCGGTCAGCCTGCTGGCGAAGCGATCCCAGATTGGCCCAGCCAGATGCAGGCCGATGCGAGCTGCCCAGGCGGGAATTTCCGAATACGCCCTGGGCAATAATAGGGGACGGCGCAGCCGGCATCTTGGGCGACGCCAGAGCTCCGCGGGGTGATTCTCAGGAAGCGCCAGTACCAGTGCTTCAGCTGGAAGGTCACCGCCGGCCGGTCGGCCGCGGGGCCAGGTCGAGACCGGCGGTCTGGCCTGTTGCCAACTGGTGTCCGCCCAGGGCCGCGATCATCGCCGCATTGTCGCCGCAGTGCTTCGGCTCGGGCAAATGCAGGGCAAGGCCGGCAGCGGCGCAGGCCGTGGCGAGCCGGGTGCGCAGGCCGCGATTGCAGGCGACGCCGCCACCGACCGCCACCGTGCGCACGTTCTGCTGTCGGGCCACGGCCAGCAATTTGCCTGCAAGCACATCGACCACCGCCGCCTGGAAACTGGCGCAGGCATCGCGGATGCCGGCCTCGGACAAGGTCAGCGGATCGCGGCCGGTGGGGCCGCGCACCTGATAGAGCAGCGATGTCTTGAGTCCAGCGAAGCTCAGCCGGGCCGAGCCATCGTTAAGGAAACTGCGCGGCAGGGCGAATGCCTTCGGATCGCCAGTGGCGGCCAGGCGATCGACCAGCGGACCACCGGGATAGCCGAGGCCGAGGATCGCTGCGCACTTGTCAAAGGCCTCGCCGGCAGCGTCATCGATGGTGCCGCCGAGCAGTTCGCCAGCGCCGGGAGCCGGACAACGGTAGAAATGGCTGTGCCCACCCGAGGCCACCAGACCGACCAGCGGGTACTGCGGGACCGGACCGGCGCCGAGATGGATCGCCGCCAGGTGGGCCTGGATGTGGTCAACCGCGATCAGCGGCAGGCGCCGTCGCGCGGCGATGACCTTGGCGCAGGTAACGCCGGTGAGCAGCGAACCGATCAGGCCAGGCCAGGCGCACACCGCCACCGCGTCGACCTGGTCGAGGCCGATCCCGGCTGAGCGCAGCACCTGGTCGACCAGCCCGGGAAAGGCCAGGATATGGCCCCGGGCGGCGATCTCCGGGACGACTCCGCCCCAGGCGGCGAAGTCGTCAGCCTGGCTGGCGACGACCTCGGCCAGCACCCGCCGGGAGTCTTCAACCAGCGCCGCCGCCGATTCGTCGCACGAGCTCTCGATGCCGAGGATGACCGCCATGCTCGGGCCAGGATCGGATCAGGTCGCCTGGCGCCAAGGCGCTGGCGCCTCGGGATCGTCAGAGATCACCAGACTGGCGGAATAAACTGTTGCGAATCAGAAAAAGCGTCAATCGCCGGCTCCGGAGCATCGACTTGTTGAGCGGATTTATTTTTAATGTTGAGAAATATTCAACCTTTTATCAAAACAATTTCATGTCCTACTCCGTTTTTTATAAAAATTGCCCAGCCAGCACCGTCTTTAAAATTATTATCAAGGTATATCAGTTCGTCTTTATTTGTTTTGATATAGTGTTTTGCGGCATTTCTTCGGTATGAGTCAATATCATAACTACTCGCAGTCCTTGAGTCTGGATATTTTGATAATAATTCACTTAAGGACTTTTCCGATGCGATTTCATTGCGAAATTTATCCATATTTATTGCCTCCGAATATTCCCGTTTAAATTTACCTCCCTTTTCTTTATATTCAAAGTAATCTGTTGAAATAAGGTATACGTTAAAATCATTCCATGCCCGAATATCATGCCTGAAGGGAATGAGAAGTATCAAAGATATTATAGAAATCGCTATAAAAATCACTATGAAAATTATTAGAAAACGTTTTAATGTCATATAATTTATCTATCTGTCCAACGTCAAAGGTCACCTGGCCGGCGTATGAGACTATGCCAAGCACTTGTATTTATCAACGCCGGCTCCGGTGCGTCGCCTTGTTGGGCTGATTCTTTGTAATTGTCCAGCCTAATTCTTTAGCAAGAGTTACGACATATTTTTCCTTCGCCTTCTTGTCTTTTAATTTATTTATTTTTTTAATGGTTTTTAACTTACTCAATTCTTTCTTTTGGCATTTTATCATTTCAATGAATATTTTATCACCAATGTCAAGTCCGCCGTCAGACCATTCTATGTGTGAGTTTAATTTAATATCAAGTGCCCCCAAATGATAATGAAACGTATCATCATCCTCACGTTTTTCACGCCTATTAATGTACGTTGTCGTGAATGATAGGACGCCATTTTCAATTCCGCAAATCAATTCTTTATTATGGTTTATGATAACCTTGAGTGCCTTCATTATTATTCTCTATGGTTGATTGTTTGAATATTATAATGTTTAACAATAATATCTGCCCAACGTCAAAGGTCACCGGGCCGGCATATGAGACTTTGCCAAGCACTTGTATTTATCAACGTCGGCTCCGGTGCGTCGCCTTGTTGGTCCGGCTGAATTCTAGATTCATATTTTAATACAAGGTCATCATATGTGTTAATAACACGAATATTTTTAAATCTCTTAATTAATTCATCATTATCATAACACACGCCAATAAAGCCAATATTATTGGAAATGGCCGCATTATAATCAATTACTGATATTTCATATATAGGTTGTCATATTGACCCAAAGGACAGCCCGGCCCCTGCCAGAAAGCCATCCAGAAGGGATAGTCGCCGGCGGATGCGCTTGGCTCCACGCCTGGCCTCGGTCTCGGCATCCGTGATGTCTTCGGCGCAGAAGTTGGCG
>BJHQ01000002.1:0-72804 GCA_014193115.1 Planctomycetota bacterium
GCCGGCAGGAAAGCAAAAAGGGCCTCAATCGCAGGCGACGCATGGCTGGATACGAAACAAAATGCCTGGAGGAGATCTTGCTTTTGACTAACGGCAGTGTCACTCAGTAGGTAATGCAATCGCCCTGCTGGCGAAGTCATGGCCCCTGCGGGATCAACCGGCCGGTTTGCGCATGTGTCGCGCCGAGCCAATCATCGCCAGCGCGGAGCTGGTTCCGTTCAGGCCGGGATGCCCAGGGTGGTGACGTAGACGATGGCGTGCTTGCGCGGCAGACCGAGCAGGTCGGTCACCTGCTCATCGAAGAAGCCGCCGATGCCGCTGGCGCCCAGGCCCAGGGCCAGCGCCGCCAGATTGAGCCGTTGGCCGAGGATGCCGGCGTCGAGATGGAGCGTCCGATAGGCCCGGTCGCCCATGGCGGCGACGGCTGCGCCCAGGTCGGCGGTATGGACCACCACTGCCGCCGCATCGCCGCCGAGATCCTGGCCCAGGCAGAGGAATCGGCAGGCATTGCGGGCGGTGGCGTCGTCGAGCCGGCGGACGGGACGCAGGGTGAGGCTGCCTGGGGTCAGCGAGTGGACGCCGCTGGCGATGCCGTCGACGCCAGCGACCGCGACGAATGTCGACAAGCGGCCGCGGTCGAGGGCCGACGCCGGTCCGCAGCCGGCCACCGCGGGGTCCTCTGCGACCAGCAGCACCTCGGCAAGCTGGGCACGAGTGATGGTGTCGCGGCGATAACGGCGGGTGCTGCGCCGGGTCAGGATGGTGGCGAGCGGATCGCCGGCGAGGGCCGCCAGCTCCGGTTCGGCGTCGCGCAGGGGGTCTCCACCCAGGGCATTGGGCTCGGCTTCGGCAGGCGGCGACGGGCGGGGGCGCTGCGCCGGCAGGCGTCCGGCGCGATGCACGGCGTTGGCCAATGGCGGCGCGGCGTCTTTGCTGCCGGTGGTGCTGGGCAGGGCGGTCCAATGCGGCCGATCGCTGGCGCCGGGGCGCAGCAAGGAAGCGATGGCCAGGGCGCCTTCATCGGACGGCTCATCCTCGGCGCTGGCCGCGGGGTCGATGCGCAGCAGGCGCTCCAGCAGCTCATCGCAAAATGCCGAAGTGACATGCACCCGCCGGCCGAGGGCATGGCCGGCCAACGCGGCATTGCCGAGCACATGGCCGGTGTCGAGCAGCACTCGGCGATAGCCGCGCTCGCGGTAGCGCCACCGGCTGCGTTCGAACACGCCGGTCGCGATCAGGCAGAGATCGCTGCCGGTCAAGGCAGCTGAGCCGTAGCCGGCCTCGACCACCGCGGCGTGGGCCTCGGCGCCGGGCCACAGCGGAATCAGGCGATGGCGCTGCGGATCGTAGCCGTACAGCCCATCAGCGATGCGTTCTGCCTGGTGCGCGACCAGGTACAATTCGGTGGGATACAGGCCGCCGGCCGACGGTGCTGCGCGCAAGTGCAGCGGTCGCGGTTGGGCTGCGATGGTGGCGGTGACGCCGTGGGTGAAGAACAGCCAGCGCGAAATCAGCGCCAGACCAGTCGCATCGCTCGCCGCTTCGGCACCCACCTCGCCATCAGTGAACGGGTTGGGTGCGATCGGCAAATAGGCCCCGAGTTCGATCGGATCCAGGCAGTCATAACGCTTGAACGGCACCGGCTGCCGGGCCCAGTCGAGCCCGGGATGCTCACCCAAGGTGGCCGGCCGGTACTTCGTGGCCTCGTGATAAGCGACCGCAGTGGACATCGCTGCTGACCTTGCCGTCCGCCAGCCGGCGCCAAGCCTGAACCGGTCGGCGGAGGTCGGACATGGACCAAGGCATGAGCAGCCGACGTTCGGCGCGGATCAGCGGTCCCCAGGCTGGGCATTGGCCCGCCAGGTGGCCGGTCCCAGGCCGAAACGACGTGAGAATTGCCGCGTGAAATAGCCGCGGTCGGGCATGCCAACGGCGGCGGCGATGGCCTCGATGCGTTGGTTGGTGGTGCGCAGCAGCCAGGCGGCACGCTCCAGGCGGCGAGCCATGATCCAGGCTTTCGGCGTCGTTCCGTACCGTTGGCGGAAGCGCGCCGAGAACCAGGTGGGATGCAATCCGGCCAGGTGCGCCAGGTCCGCCACCGGGCAGGCGCCGGACAGCCGGGCTTCGATGATGGGCAGGATCGCCGCCAACGGATCGGTCGCAGGCGCAGGGCCTGCGCTGGCGGCGAAATCGGCCAGGATCAGGCGGATTTCAGCGTCCTCGATCAGGCGGGCGGATTCGCCGGCACGGGTGTGGGCGGCAACGCTCCGGGCGAACCCGCTGATGTGGGCGGATGTCGCCTCCAGATCCACCGGCATGGCCAGCGCCTGGGTCAGGTCGAGGCCGCCTTCGACCACCGTCGCCACGTGCAGATAGCTATGGTCGAGCCGGCCGTGACAGCGGTAATCGCCCGGTGCAAATGCTGGAATCAGGTGGAGCCGACCAGGCAGCAGCTGATGGGTTGCACCGCCGTGGTGGACGGTCGCCCGATCGGCCTCGTGGATCAGGTAGATCCGGGCGAAAGGCGAGACGATACCCTGGAAATGCCAATCCCGGCCGACCGTCCGGCGCTCGGCCATCAGCACCCGCAGGCGCATTCCTTCGGCAAGGGCGGTCACCCTGGGAATCGTCCACATGGAATCATGGGCGTCCACAGACACCGCGGTGTCGGGCGTTACCATGTCCCAGCATGAGCACCGCCATCGCCACAGCTCCCTCTTCCTCCACCAGCCGATCGCTCCGCGCCGATGACTTGTCGGTGGAGAGCGACCGCTTCGACGCGGTCAAGGCCGCCAGCATCTACCGTCAACATGGCTGCCTGGTGGTCCGCGGGTTGCATCGTGCCTATGTTGCTGAGATCGCCGCCGACGTCGCCCAGGCGACGGAGGAATCCTGGGCGGGCATCGGCCAGTCGCGCAAGTCCGAAGAAGGCTGGTGGTTGCATGGTAGCCTGTTCATCCCTGGTCCGCCGAACAGCGGCCGCGATCGCCAGCTGATGCTGGTCGGGCTGAGCTATCGGCGCAGTGCGGCGATGCTGCGCAGCGCCATCGACGAACGGACCTGTGGTCTGGCGGCGGAAGTCCTTGGCCCGAACGTCGAACTGATGGACGACGGCCAAGTGGTGCAGAAGGAGCCGGTGGGCGGTCACGCCAAATGGCTCCATCAGGACAGCGCCTATTTCCAGCATCGGGACCAAGGCCCCTTCGCCTGCCTGATCTACCTGGTGGATACCAATCTGACCAACGGCGCGCTGCATGTCGTCCCCGGATCACACCAGCTCGGCTACTTGCCCCATGTCGATACCAGCAGCCATCTCGGCCTGCCTCCGGCGGAGTGGCCAATGGAGCGCGGCACGCCGATCATCGGCAAGGCCGGCGACGCAATCTTTTTCCATCAGCACATGGTCCACGGCAGCCCGGCGAACCATTCACAGGCCGTTCGGCCGGTGTGCATCCATCGCTATCGTGCGATCGGCGACACCATCATCGCCCACGCCACCACCGCCGCCAATCGCGCCCACAATGGCGCCGAGTCAGCGGAAAAACGCGAGCGTGAAGTGAATCGCCTGGTGGTTCACGGGCGGCGCCCACTGGTCTGATCCGGGGCGAAGGCGACACGTCAACAGGCGTCTTCCGCGGTAGGCGGCGGCGCAGCCCGGGCCTTTCGCCAAGGGGACTCGCGAGCCATGCTTTCCGACCTATGGCCATCGCCGGAATCGACATCGGGGGTACCAAGGTCGCGGTCGCGATCGCCGGAGACGACGGGAAATTGCTTCGTCATGAGCGGTTCGCGACCGAATCACCGGATCGGACCATTCCTCGCATCCTGGAGACCCTCGGCAGGCTGGACCCTGGACCAGAACCGGTCATCGGCATCTCGTGCGGTGGTCCCCTCGATGCCCAGGCCGGGCTGATCCTGTCGCCTCCGAACCTGCCCGGTTGGGACCGGATTCCGATCAACGCCCTGGTGGAACAGCGGTTTGGCGGACGCGCCTTCCTGATGAATGACGCTAACGCCGGGACCTTGGCCGAATGGCGATTCGGGGCTGGGGTCGGCTGCCGGCATCTGGTCGCGTTGACCATGGGCACCGGCATGGGCTCAGGGATCATTTGCGACGGACGCCTGTACGAGGGCGCGAACGGCAATGCCGGCGAGATCGGCCATATCCGGCTGACCGCCGATGGCCCGATCGGTTACGGTAAAGCCGGATCGGTCGAAGGCTGGTGCAGCGGCGGCGGCATCGCCCGCCAGCTGGCCGCGCTTGGGTCGCGCTGGGCTGACGCCAAGGATCTCAATGAAGCGGCCGCAGCCGGCGATGAGACGGCGCGGCGGATCTTTGCCGACATCGGCACCAGGCTCGGCCGGACCATCGCCATCGTCATCGACCTGCTCAACCCCGAAGTCGTGGTTATCGGCCCGGTGTACCGCCGCTGCCAGCCGTGGATCGAACCGGCGATGCGCGCCGAGCTGGAGCGCGAGGCCCTGCCGGCTTCCCTCGCCGCATGCCGGGTGGTGCCATCGCCCTTGGGTGAGCGCAGCGCCGAATACCAAGCAATCGCCGTAGCGATTTATCACGCTGGAGGTTTCCGCCTGACCGCCGAGCGCCTGGTTGATTCAGCCATGGCCGAGCTTCGTCCGGGAGTTTGATCCAGTGCCCGCCCTCGTTGTCGCTGACCCCATCGCCGATCTGGTCCTGCGCCGGCCAGAGCTGGCTGCGTGCCAGGTATCACTGAACGCCGTGGCTGATCTGCTCTGCGAGCGCTTCGCCGCAGGCCGGACGGTGCTGATCTGCGGCAATGGCGGCAGCGCCGCGGATGCCGAACACTGGTCAGGCGAATTGCTCAAAGGTTTCGAGCGCCGCCCGCCGCCTGCGGGCGCCCATGGCCTTCCCAACCGCCTCGGCGCCCGGCTTCAGGCCGGCCTTCCGGTGATTCCGCTCAGCGGCTTCCCGTCGTTGCGGACCGCGGTGGCCAACGACTGCCATCCATCCTTGGAGTTCGCCCAGCTGGTGGTGGCCTTCGGCAAGCCGGGCGATGTCCTGATCGGCATCAGCACCTCGGGCCGGGCGCGCAATGTGCGCTATGCCGCCAAGGTCGCCCGGGCCCGCGGCCTGGCGACCATCGCCTTGACCGGCGGACGGGGAGAACCGCTTGCCGGCCACTGCGACCTGGCGATCAAAGTGCCCGCAGCAACCACCGCAGCCGCCCAGGAGCTCCACCTGCCGGTGTACCACGCCTTGTGCCGGGTGGTGGAGTTGCGGCTGTTTCCCGGCCACCCGCCATGAGCGGTGATCGGGCATCCACCCACGCTCTGGCTGCGCAGAGAGCGGTCGGTTGGAACGAATCGGGATCGCTTGACCTGCGCATGTCCCAACCAGGATAAATCAAATAACTGAAAACTGCTTGATGGCAATCCGGTTCACCTGCGCTGGAAGATGAAAACATGGATCCGAAGATATTGTTAAAAATCGAACAGTCCAACCGAACCCTGTTGGACAGAATGAAGTCCCGATTTAACCTGTCGCTGGGTTTTGATGCGCAGTCCATCCAGACAATTGACCAGATGATCAATCAGTTCAGGGAGCAATTCAAGCAGGATATAGCGGTTATGGAGGTCGCGGCTGAGGAGTTTGGTGTTTTTTTGGGCGAGTGCCTGGTGAGAAATGCGCAAGGCCAATGGGTCGAAGACGATGGTCAGCTCATGGTGCAATTGAATTTCGGCAGAGCCAATCCCCTCGGCAAAGCCCGCAAACACATCGAGCACGATGCGAGTGAGTCCATTTTTGGTTTCTATCTCAGCACGATCGCTCTTGTCAACCAGCATGCGGGCAAGCATGGCACCCAGGAAAAAGTGCGGAAAGAGCCTGATGGGGCGGTCATCAACGAGAGCTATTCCACCAATGCCCCCCATGTCAAAGCCTCGCTGTGGCGGCTGATGAAGCACGATGATGACCTGCGGCTGTGGAGCAATCTGATCCTCATCGCGGGATTCGGCGTGTTTTTCCTCTCGGTCTGGGGTGCACGGCTTATTTCGCAAGATCAGGTGCTCTGGGGTGGGATTCTGCTCGCCCTGGGCATCGCGCTGCTCGTCTTTCTCTTGTATTTTTCCATACTATTCCTGCGGGCGCTGCACATGACCCGGGTCATGTTCTATAATGCGCTCCTGTCGCCGGCCATGATCATCTCGCTTGATCCGCTAAAACTCGCCTGTGTCGCCGAGATGGGGAATGGCAGAGATGGAGATTATTGGGGATGGAAAATGAGAGAGGTGAAAGATCTACCAGGCCATCATCGCCAACTCCATGAAATCATCCCCTGCGTTTCGGTTTTTCGCGATGGTCCAGGCGATCACCACGCGGATTTCGATCCTAGGCCGATATGCTGGGGCACTTCGGATAAGAAGGAGGTGGAACGATGCCTTCAAAAAACCGATCGAGAAGCCCTTGAGCAGTTGCAAATGCTTATTCGCGATGGGAATTTCGCTCAGTTGTCGGACGAGGTGCGCATTGTCGGACATTGACAGCTCACGTCGTCGCCCCTCCCCCAGTCCTTGGCGCCATCGCGTCTTGGCAGAGAGAAAGATATCCTGTGCCTGAATCCATCACCTGGGGCGCCATCGGCGCCGGCGATGTCATGGAGCGCAAGTCCGGCCCGCCGCTCTACAAGCAGGCGAACAGCCGCCTGGGTGCAGTGACCCGGCGAGACGCCGATAAAGGCAGGGATTATGCCCGCCGCCATGGTTGCCGCTTCGTCCCGACCGTGACCGAGCTGGTCGCTGATCCGTCCATCGACGCGATCTATGTCGCCAGTCCCGAAGCATTCCATCTGGAGCATGTGCTGGCAGCCGCTGCTGCCGGCAAGCCGGTGCTGGTCGAAAAGGAGATGGGCAACAGCACCGCGGAATGCGATGCGATGATCGTCGCGTGCAAAAAAGCCCAGGTTCCCCTCGGTGTCGCGTATTATCGCCGTTGCCATCCATCGATCCGCGCCGCTCAGCGACTGCTCGCCGCTGGCGCCATCGGAACCCCGCAGCGGCTGTGGATGAACGACCAGTTCCCCATCGTCCATCGTCTCGATCTGACCTTCATGCTGTTCGGCGACATCGCCAGCATCACCGTCACCGAGGAGGATCTTCCGCCCGACAGCCATGCCGACCGTGGTCCGGTCCTGCGCGCCTTGCACGCCTCAGGCACCAGATCGTCCGGCAATCTGAAAATGCGTGAGAACCACGACGTCGAACAGGTGGTCATCGACGGCAGCGAGTCGCGCTTGGTGATCCACGACCTGAAGGCCGGTCGGATGAGCCGCACCTGGGGCTGGAAATTCGAGACGCTGGATCAGCCCGCTGATCCCTGGGCGCATTGGGGGATCATCGGCAATTTCGTCGATCACCTGCGGAGCGGCACACCCTTGGCCTGCACCGGCGAAGACGGCCGCAAAACCACGGTCATCATGGATGCGGTGCGCAAAGGCGCCGGCGCGACGCCGGTCGCCATCGCCTATTGAACCACGCGGTCGGGGAACTGCCGAAGCGCCAAGCGGTGTAGGCTTCGCTGACGTTCCATCCGCCAGCCCGGACAAGGTGATTCCCCTGGGCTAAGAGTTCCCCAGGAATATCCTTGGCGTTATGGCGCCTTCAGGGTCCGTTTGCAGGATCGCGGACCGGCGGCGTGGCCGCCGGTCCGGAACCGGATCACTGCTCGCGAGCGGCCAGGGTGGAGATCGCCTGGGCCCACAGGAAGAACTTGTTGGTGCCCAGATCGCCGATGGTCTTGATGCCAAGGGCAGCCAGATGCTCGGCGTGGACCGGGGTGAGTCCTTGCAGGGCGTGGGTCGGGCTGGCGGCGATCTCTTTGAGGGTCTTCGTCTCGAAGGCCTTGTCGACCGCGAAATTGATGTTCATGGAGAGGTTCCTCGGGCGGTGGGTGGGTGGCCGGCGCGGCGGTGTCGCCCGTGCCGGCGAAGCTGCCATGGATGTTCGGATCCGCCACCGCCGGCTTCCGTTATGCCAGGCGGAGCCAGAACTGTCCGCCGATGTTGCCCGATTTCAGTCCAGCCGCCTGGGCCGCCTTGACGGTGGGTGCGGTGTTCACCGGCATGGCCAAGACCGGACTGCCTGGGCTGGGCATCCTGGTGGTTGTGCTGATCGCCCACATCGTCGGCGATGTTCGACAATCTGCAGCGATGCAGCTGCCCTTGCTGTGCTTGGCCGACCTGTTCGGCGTGTGGTGGTTTCGGCGCCATGCCCAGGTCGGCCGGCTGTGGGAGCTCGCTCCCTGGGTGCTGGTCGGTCTGGTCATCGGCGCAGCGACGTTGCTGCTGCACACCACCTGGCTCAAGCCGATGCTGGGGGTGATCGTGCTGGCGATGATCGCGCTGACCATGTTGCGCCGTTGGCGCGGCGATCCCCAGCCCGGACCACGCTGGTCGGCTGGCATGGGCGCGCTGACTGGTTTCTCGACCACGGTGGCCAATGCCGCTGGACCGGTGATGAATCTGTACCTGCTGGCCCGGCGCTTGCCGAAGAGCGAATTCCTCGCCACCGGCGCCTGGTTCTTCCTGGTCATCAATCTCGCGAAAATTCCAGTCTATGCCGCTCAACCGGTGCTCGGTGGAGATCCTATGTTCACCAGCCAGGGATTGCTGGCGGACCTGATCCTGGCGCCGATGGTGGTAGTCGGAGCGTTGATCGGCCGCCAGGTCAGCAACGCCCTGCCTCAGGCCTGGTTCGACGGATCGGTCCTGGCGCTGTCGGCCATCGGCGCAGCGTCGCTGCTCTGGTGGTGACCGGTCTGCCCCCGAACGACCCACCTGGTCTGGAACAACAGCGCAGTCCATCATCCGTAGGCCTTTGCCTGGAGTACCTCCCATGTCTCTGATCACGCCGGCACGCTGCGCAGCCCTCCTCTGCGCAACCCTGATCGCGTTACCACCGCTCGCCGCAGGCGAAAGCAAAGGCAAGGCCGGATCTCTGCTGAGCGATACGCCGGGCTACCAAGCCAACGTCGCCGCCGGTACCACCGGCCACCGCTTCGCGCTTTACATTCCCAAGCAGTACGCCACCGATCTGGAACGGAAGTTTCCAGTGCTGTTCTGCCAGCATCCCGGCGGGAATCCGGCTGGTGAGGTCAACAAATGGGGGCCTTGGGCTGAGCGTTTCGGCGTGGTGGTGGTCGGTATCATCGGCCCGTCCAATAGCATGGCCCAGCACGAGAAACCACCGATCCAGGACGCCGTGGCGAAAACCGTGGTTTCCGAATTGCGTACCCATCCGCAGCTGCGCTGGACCTGGGGCGTCAGCGGCGGATCCGCCGACGGTGCGCGATTCCTGCGTCGCAAACCCGACCAGTTCGCTGGCGCCTGCCTGGTCGCTGCCTTTGGTGGCCCTACCGGAGTGAAGCTGAACCACCTCGCATTTGGCATCGTCCAGGGCGGCAAGGACGACATCTGTTCTGCAAAAGGCGTGCTTGGAGAGGCCATCACCCAGTGGAAGACCCAAGGCAACCCGCTGCGCTGGAACCTCAGCCAGATGGGCGCCCATACCGGCGGGCCGCCCGGTGCCGCTGAAGAAATGCTCACCTGGCTGGTATGGCAGGGGAAGCTGAGTGCGCCGTTCCTGACACCGGATGAGCACGCCCGTCACGTCGCGGACGCTGCGGCTTGGGCCAAGACCATCGCTGAGGACAGCGACGCCGACCGCCAGATGCGAGAAGCGGCTTTGTTCCTGCACCTGCCCACCGAGGCTGTCCCCGGCTTCGACAAGATCGCCAGTCTTTGGCGCGACCGGGTGCTCGCTGCGGTTTCCGCCCTGTCCGCTCCCGACCGGCTCGCGGCGCTTTCCGACGCGTTGTCTGGCGAGCGCTGGCAACCAACCAGCTATGGGAAGACCGACCCGAAACCGTGCTGGATCGTCACCTTGGGTTCCTCGGGCGGACCGCACCTGCCGGCGGAGATTCGCCAGTCTTTGGACAAGGAAAAAAATGCGGCCGCCAGCGATGCGGCGGCGGCGAAGGATTGGGACCTGCTGGTCAAGATGCGTGCCTGCGTGCTGGCCGAAATTGATGGCGGCCTCGATTTCGACCGGGCCAAGGCGGTGTTCGCGGCCTATGAAACCGTCGCGAAGGTCGATCCGGCCAACCGCTGGTGCCAGCAGGCTGCCCAGCACGGTGCCCGGGTGCGCAGCTATTGGGAGCGCAAATCGCCGGAAAATGCCCCGGCTCGGGCCGCATCAGCCTCAGCGGCCACGACCACGGCTCCGAAGGAGGAACCCAAGTCCAATGATGGCGCCGCGCCCGCTCCTGGCGCGCCGTAACCCAGCCGCACCCTGGCCAGTTGGCGGCGCGCCCATTCGATGCCCAGCCTATGCCGATCGATGTCGCCTTGGATGCCGCCGATGCCGCCTTCGGCCAGAACGTGGACCGGCTGATCCGGCTGGTGCGCATTCCTTCCTGTAGTTTTCCTGGCTTCGACCCGGCCCACGTCCAAACGTCGGCGGAGGACACCGCAGCCTGGCTGCGCGAAGCCGGTTACCCTGAGGTCCGGCTGATCCGGTTCCCGGCTGACAACCCGTTGCCCTATGTACTGGCTCGTGACCACCGGGCCGGACCGGCTGCGCCGACGGTACTGCTTTACGCCCATCACGATGTCCAGCCACCGCTGCGACAAGAAGTCTGGAAGACACCGCCATACGAGCCGACCCGGATCGGCGATCGGCTGTACGCGCGCGGCGCTGCCGACGACAAAGCCGGAATCGCTGTCCACTGCGCGGCAGCGGCAGCCTGGAATGCCACCCACGGCCGGCCTCCGGTGAACCTGACCGTGCTGATCGAAGGCGAGGAGGAGATCGGTTCGCCGCACATGGCGGCGTTTTTGGCGGCCCACGCTGCGGAGCTCGCGTGCGACGCGACGGTGATCGCCGATCTCGGCAACGTCGATACCGGGCTGCCCAGCCTGACCACCAGCCTGCGCGGCCTGGTCAAAATCGAGATCGAACTGCGTGCCCTGCGTTCGCCGTTGCACAGCGGCATGTGGGGCGGAGCCGTGCCGGATGTCGCCCAGGCATTGTGCAAGCTGCTCGCCGGGTTGACCGACGCCGACGGTCGTCTGGCGATTCCCGGTCTGTTCGATCAGGTGCGGCGGCCAGAGCCGGAAACGTTGCGGGCGTGGGCTGGCATCCCCCATGATGCCGCCCGCCTCGCCGAACAGGCGGGCGTGCTGTCGGGGCGGATGGAAACCGACCCAGCCACGCTGTTCCGGCACGTCTGGCGCGAGCCATCGCTGTCGATCAATGCGATCCAGTGCGGCCTGCGCGGCCAGACCGGCAATGTGCTGATGGATTGCGCCTGGGCGACCCTCGGCATCCGCATCGTCCCAGATCAGGATCCACCGACGGTGATGCGGCTGCTCTGCGACCACCTGCGCCGTCACGCGCCCGCCGGCATGGAGCTCTCCATCACCGAACGTTCGTGCAGTCCGGCCTGGGGATGCGCCACCGATCACCCGGTGTTCGCCCACGCCAAACAGGCGCTGCGCATCGGGTACGGAACGGATGCAGTCGAGATGGGCTGTGGCGCCAGCATCCCGTTCGTCGGCGATTTATGTGAGGTTCTGAACGTTCCGGCCCTGCTGATCGGCGTGGAGGATCCGCCCTGCGGCGCCCACGCTGAAAACGAGTCGGTGCACCTTGGTGATCTGCGTAAGGCGATCCGGTCAGAAATCGCCTTATTCGGGTTGATGGCTGGGCTCCCGACCCCTGCATGTTGAGCCTGCGTTTCATCCTCAGCCTGGGCCGGATGCTGCCGCCGGGATTCGCCTGGTGGGTGGGCGGTGTGCTCGGTGATGCCTTCGGACGTCTGCCGATGCGCGATCAGCGGCGTTGCCGGATCCACTTGGCCAAGGGTTTCCCCGAGCGCGATGCGGACTGGGTCGAACGCACAGCGCGGAAATCCTTCCGTCATATGGGGCGGATGGCGGCGTGGTCGCTGGCGACGCTGCACCGCGGTGCGCTGGACATGCGCAAAGGCGTGGCGCTGGAGGGCGTCGGCAACTTGCAGGCGACCCAGCAGGCGTGCCGCCGCAGGGAAGGCACCGTGGGATTCACCGGGCACTTCGGCAATTGGGACCTGCTCGCCCGGCTTGGTGGAACCCTGTTCCCGATGGCGGCGGTGGGCCGGCGCCTGCGCAATCAGGTGGCCGATGCGCTGGTCATCGCGGTCCGGCGCAGCGGCGGCGCCGAGGTCGTGTACCAGGATGCCGGGGTGCTGCCGATGCTGCGGGTCCTGCGTCAGGGGCACCTGTTGGCGGTGCTGATCGATCAGGACATTCCCCGTCTGGCCGGAACCTGGGTGCCTTGGTTCGGCGACCTCGCCCTGACACCGACCGGTCCTGGCGCCTTGGCGCTGCTCGGCCGGGCCGGTGTCCAACCGGTCTTCATGCGCTGGCGCCACGGCAGCGGACCGGTCGGCGGCGGACGTTGGATCATGCATTTCGGACCGCGCCGGACGTTCACTGCGGCGCCAGGAGAGGACCGCGAGGCGGTGATCTACCGCCTGACCGCTTGGATCACCGCGTACCAGGAATCCATCGTCAGACGCGCACCCGAACAGTGGGTCTGGTGGCACCTGCGCTGGCGTACCCGGCCTCCGGCAGGCTGGTCTGCGGGTGATGCCGGACACGAGCAGCCGGAGCGCAAGTAGGGCTTTGCTCCGTGTGACAGATCAGTTGGAACGCTCGTAGATGCGCGCTCCGGCCAGCTTGGCCACGGCTTTGGCCAGCGCAGCTTGCTGGCCCTTCGCGTCGATCACCCAGCACGGCATGGGCATGGCATCGGCCAGGCGTTGGGCGAGTTGGATGTTCGCATCGGCCGAACGCCACCGCCACCATGCGCTGCGCACGCGGAAGGCGACCACGAAAGGCGGCCGATCGCGGCGGTGTTGCACCACGACCTTGGCGAGGTCGGCCTGGAACACCTCGGGCTCGGCGCGCAGTTTGGCGCGGATCGGTTCAAGGGCCGATTCGTCGAGTTCGTGGGGTTGCAGGCGAGATCGCGCAGGCAATTGGGAACGCTCGGCATGGGCCTGGACGTCTTCTTCATGCTGGCGGTCGGCGGCGATCTCAGCCGCCCGCATCTGTTCAAGCTGGCCATGGCGATCGTGCCACAGGCGCTGGATTTCGAGCACGGCGGGAGCGGCATCAAGATCGATCCTCCGTGCCTTGTCGAGCAGATCGAGTCCACGGGGATCGCCATCGTTCAGCAGGATCCGGCCAAGTGCGAACAGGGCCGGGGCGTGCTCGGATTTCGCGGCCAGGACCGATTCGTAGCGGGGGCGCGCGGCAGTCTCGCCATCGAGATCTTCGACCAGCCGGGCGAGAGTGAAGCGTTCATCAGCGCTGGCTGCATCGCCTTTGCGTTCCAGGTCAGCGCGCTTGCGGAGTTCTTCCTGGGCTGCGCTGTACCGTGCTTTCCATCCTTCCTGTGCTGAATTTTTCCAAGCAAGATCGAATCGGCGGGCGAGGTCTCCATCGATCATGCCGAGCCAAGCCCAGGCGGAACTGCCTGACAGTGGTGGCGGTGGCGGCGGGGCGCGATCTGAGGCTCCGGCGATTTTCAGCCGTTCCCGCAGGCACGGATGGGTGTCGGCCCGGCCGGTGGACTCCGCCAGGGCTTCCCGCTGCCAGCGCGTCAAGGTCGGCTCGGCGGCAGCCAAGCGGGCGGCCAGCCGTGCAGACAAATCTCCAGGCGGCTCCATCTGCCGGGCTGCGAGCAGGTGCAGCTCGGGCCAGAAACGTTCGTGTTCGGTGCGCCCCATCAGCGAGGTCCGGATCAGCGCCTGGCCGGCAGCCTCACTGCCGGCAACGGTCGCGGCGATCCGGTCGGCTTCGCGTTCCTGCTGGCGGGCGAGGACGAAGGTCCAGGCATTGTAGCGCGGTGCGTACCAGTCGAGGAACCAGCGCACGGGGCCGCCGCCGTGGCTGGCGGCGAGGCGTTCGTGCAGGGTGCTCCAAGTGGAGCGCAGACGGTAAATCCAAGCGCCGCTTCGGCCGTGGCCTCCGACCAGATGCCCCAACTCGTGGGCGACCACGGCGCTGGCCTGGGCCGGGGTGAGCAGGCGGAGCAGCGCCTGTCCCAGGATCAGCTCGTTGCGGTACCAGCCGAGCGGTCCAAGGCGCGGGGTCTGTACCAGGCTGGCGTTGACCCCGCCGACCACCCGGATGCGGTGGATGACCGGCGCCCCGATCTGCCGGCGAATCCGATCGACCGTCTGGTGCAGCTCTGGGGCTTCGCTGGTGGTCACGATCAGACCATCAGGGTGGTCGAACCGGACCCACAGCGCGCGGAGCAGCACCCATCCAATCCAGCCGCCGATAATCAGGGAAAAGATGCCGATCTTGACCATCCCGCCGGAACCGCGCGGATGGTGGCCGGCGAGCATGAAGCACCAGATGGCCACCGCGATCGCAGCGGCCGCGATCAGCGCCACCAATCCCACGGCGGCGAAGCCGACGGTGGTAAAGGCCATCACCCGGGTCCGGTACCACGCCGGATCCTCGGTGGCTTCCTTTTCCAGGCGGGCGATCAGGGCGTCGAAATCGTGCCGGTGCATGCTTGCCGGTATCTGCAATGGCCGGCCCAGAACCAGCGTGAGGCGGCGGGCTCAGGCAGGACTCGCCGGTTGTATCGGGCCAGGCCGGACGGGACGATGCCGGCGATGTTTCTCAATCTTCTGGCCCGCCTCGGGTCGCCCCTGCTGACCCTGCGCGATCGCCGCCCGCGGACACCGGCAGCGATGCTGGCCGCCCAGGAACGTTGGCTTCGCCGACTGATCAGCGATCTCGGACCGCTGCCCGTGGGTCGGCAGTTCGGGCTCGACCGCCTGAAACGCATCGATCATGCGACGTTCCGCAGCTCGGTGCCGATGACCGGCTATCAGGACTACAGCGCGCTGTTCGCCCGCATCGCCCACGGCGAACGCGGCGTCTGCTTTCCCGGCCGTTGCCTCGCCTTGGCCCAGACCAGCGGAACGACCAGCGACGCAGCTGCCGGTGAGCGCTTCATCCCGCAGTCGAAGGGCCTGCTCGCCCATCAGCGGCGCGGCGCCGAGGCCGCCCTGGCCAGGTTGCTTCCGGCCACCGGTCGCACCATCTTTGATGGGAAAATGTTGATGATGGGGGGCAGCACCGATCTCAAGCCCAATGCCCACGGGATTCCGTCCGGGGATCTGTCGGGGATCGTGGTTTCTCTGATCCCGGAATGGTTATGGGGCTTGTACGAGCCCGGCCGGGAGGTCGCACTTGAGCGGGATTGGGCGAAGAAGGTCCGGCTGATGGTCGAACGCACCCGGCAGTCCGATCTGCGTCTGGCCTCGGGCATCGGTTCCTGGCTGCTGATGTTCTTTGAAAATGCCTGCAAGGAGAAGGGTGTCCAACGTGCTTGCGAGGTCTGGCCAAACCTGCGCGCCTTGATCCACGGCGGCCATGCCTTCGAACCGGTGATCCCGCAGTTCCGCCACCATCTGCATCCCGAAACCTGGTTGATGGAGGTCTATCCGGCGAGTGAGGCGTTCATCGCTGTCGGCAGCCGCCCGTGGCGGATCAGCGAATCGGCGCCGCCGCCGCTCGAATTGCTCACCGATCATGGGATCGTGATCGAATTCGCTCCGGAATCGGCGGGCACCTGCGATCCGGCTGCGGCCGTGCTCGCCGACGGCATCGAGCCAGGCAAGCTGTACCGGATCCTGCTGACCACCCCGGGAGGATTGATCCGCTATCAGATCGGCGATCTGGCATTGGGCGTCGGACCGGGACTGATCCGCTTCGGCGGCCGGGTGAAGACCCGGATTTCAGTGTTCGGCGAACACGTCGAAGGCTGGCAGTTGGCGGATGCGTTGGCCCTGGCCTGCGCCGGCACCGGTGCCCAAGTCGATCATTACCACGTCGCTCCGGTCCTGCCCAAACCCGGTGAGACCCGCGGAGCCCACGAATGGATCGTGGAATTTGCCTCGCCGCCAAGCGATCTGGCGAGCTTTTCCAACACCATCGACCAGCACCTCATTTCCCAGGTGGCCGACTACGAGGCCCACCGGCAGGTCCAATTGCATCCGCCGATCATCACTCCGGTCCCGGCCGGCACCTTCCAGGCATTTCTGGTGGCCAAGGGCAAATTCGGCGGCCAGCACAAGGTGCCCCAGGCCTGGCCCGACCGCAGCATCGCCGAGGCGTTGCTCGGCTCAGGACGGGCTTAACCGGCTCGGCAAACCGTCGCCCCAATGGGGATCGGGCTGCTCAAGCGAGTTCAGCCCGGCGCTGCCTTTTTGTTGATGGTGATCGTCACCTCATTGCCGGGATCGTTGTATTTCAGCTCATCTGCCAGCTTGGTGATGAGCTGGAAACCAAGGCCGCCGAAACCTCCGGCGAGGTAGCGTTCGCGGGCGGCGTCGGCGGCGTTCTTCTCGTTGGCTCCGCCGATCACGGCGCGATGGTCGAATCCGGGTCCTTCGTCCTGGATGATCAGCTTGACCTGTTGCCCCAGATCGCGCCAGCGCACGGTGATCTTCTTGTCGCCATCGTATTTGTGGCCGTGGCGATGGGCGTTGAGGATCAGCTCCTTGGCGCAAGTCATGAAGGCATCCAAACGGTCTTCATCCAGGCCGGCGCCTTTGGCCAGGCGGTTCACGAAGACCTGGGCCTGTTCGATGAAACGGTCGCGGCTGGGGATGACGAAGCTGACCGCCTGGCGCAAGGCCTGGTCCTTGGTCACCAGGTAGAACAGGTCTTCCCGTGCGAAATCGTGGATTTCTTCAGCTTGTTTCGATTCGTAGTCGGCCATCAGGGCATCGAGCCGGGTGACCTGGCTGGCCCGGCTGGTGTCCACCACCCGCAGACGCAGGGGGCCGACCTGGACCTCGTCCAGGTGACGGAGCTCGGCACGGACCACATCGCGGCCGTTGACCTTGATGTGCGAATCATCCCCGGCGATCTCGATCATCGGCTTGCCGTCTTCTTCGACCAGACGGGCGTGGATCGGGCGCATGTCCGGGTGTTGGGCCCGAACCGTGCTTTCGGTGCCGCTGCCTATGGTCAGGCCCGATTTGAACGGGACCGATTTGCCCTTCAGGGCGGGGTTGAGGAGCTCTAGGCGAAGCAGCGACACGGAATGTGAACGATGCGGAGGCGCCGTCACCCATCAAGGGTCGGTTGAATCCGGCGGTGGGATCAGCCTTGCTCGGCGTTATGCGCCGCGCAGCCTGCGCGACCCCACCGGAATGGATGGTCCGCTGCACCCAGCGGGTTGTTCGATCCGCCTTGAAACCGACCGAAGCATGAGCGCACGCACCCTGTTCGACCACGTCTGGAACCGCCATCGGGTCCGCACCTTGCCCAGCGGCCAGGACCAGCTGTTCATCGGACTCCATCTGATCCACGAGGTCACCAGCCCCCAGGCATTCGCCTGGCTGCGCGAGCGCGGGCTGACCGTCGCCTTTCCCGAACGGTCCGTCGCCACCGTCGATCACATCGTGCCCACCGAGGACCAGTCGCGGCCCTACGCCGACGGTCTGGCCGAGGACATGCTGCAAGCGATCGAGCGGAACACCCGTGAGACCGGCATCCGCCTGTTCCAGCCGGGCAGCGGCAAGCAGGGGGTGGTCCACATCATCGCTCCCGAGCAGGGCCTGACCCAGCCGGGCATGACCGTGGCCTGCGGCGACAGCCACACTGCGACCCACGGCGCCTTTGGCGCCATCGCCTTCGGAATCGGCACCAGCCAGGTCCGCGATGTGCTGGCCAGCCAGACCCTGGCCATGGGCCGGATGAAGGTCCGTAAGGTCCAGATCGACGGCAAGCTTGGCCAGGGCGTCTTCGCCAAGGATCTGATCCTGCACGTGCTGCGCCGGCTCACCGCCAAGGGCGGCGTGGGTTTCGCCTACGAATTCGCCGGTTCGACCATCCACGGCCTGTCGATGGAAGAGCGGATGACGGTGTGCAACATGGCCATCGAAGGCGGCGCCCGGTGCGGCTACGTCAATCCCGATCAGGTGACCTTCGACTACCTGAAGGGCCGCGAACATGCGCCGAAAGGCGTCGATTGGGAACGGGCAGTGGCGTGGTGGAGGTCGATCGCCTCGGCGCCCGACGCGGTCTATGACGACGTCGTTGCCTTCAAGGCCGAAGACATCGCTCCCACGGTGACCTGGGGCATCAGCCCGGACCAAGGGGTCGCGGTCAACGAGAACATCCCTGCGGCAGAGAGCTTCCCGGTCAGCGAACGGCCCGGCATCGCCGAGGCCTATGCCTACATGGGCTTCACGCCGGGCCAGCCGATGGCTGGGACGGCGATCGACGTGGCCTTCATCGGCAGTTGCACCAACGGCCGGATCAGCGATCTGCGGGCCGCGGCGGCGATCCTGACCAGGCATGGCGGCACGGTTCCGGCCCGGGTCAAGGCGTTCGTGGTTCCGGGCAGTGAAGCAGTGAAGAAAGCAGCCGAGGCCGAGGGCCTGCACGAGGTCTTCCGCAAGCACGGTTTCGAATGGCGCGAGGCTGGATGCAGCATGTGCCTGGCGATGAACCCGGATAAATTGGTGGGCAAACAGATCTCGATCAGCACCAGCAACCGCAATTTCAAAGGCCGCCAAGGCTCTCCAGAGGGCCGGACCCTGCTCGCCAGCCCGGCGATGGTCGCGCTGGCCGCTGTCGAAGGCCGGGTCACCGACGTGCGCGGATTGAAGTAAACCAATGACCATCATCACCACCCTTTCCGCCCGTGCCATTCCGGTCCGCGGCAACGACATCGATACCGACCGGATCATCCCGGCGCGGTTCCTGCGCTGCGTGACCTTCGACGGTCTCGGCGCCCACGCTTTCGAGGACGATCGCGCCCAGCTGAAGGCCCAGGGCAAGCTCCATGCGTTCGACGATCCGCGGTTCGTCGGCGCGGGCATCCTGATTGCGAACAGCAATTTCGGCTGCGGATCGTCCCGCGAGCATGCTCCCCAGGCCATCGCCAAGTGGGGCGTGAAGGCGATCATCGCGGTCAGTTACAGTGAAATCTTCTTCGGCAATTGCGTGGCAATGGGCGTCCCGGCGCTTCGCGTGGCGGTGGCCGATGCCGACGCGCTGCAAAGCGCCGTCGAGGCCAATCCGTCGCTGATCGTCACCGCCGATCTCCACGCCCAGCAGGTGCGAGCCGGCGCACTGACCGTCGCCGCCACCTTGCCTGATGGTCCGCGGCAGCAGTTCCTGACCGGGGCCTGGGACGCCCTTGGCCAGCTGGTCGAAGGCTTGCCAGCAGTCCGGGCAACGGCTGCCGGTCTGCCGTATCTGCGCGGCTTCGCGGCCTGAAGCAGTAAAGCACATGCCCGATTTCTTCGCGGTGAACGGCCATGTGGTGCCGGCCGACAGCGCCTCGATCAGCGTGCTCGATCTCGGGTTCCTGCGCGGGGTCGGGGCATTCGAGACGCTGCGCACCTATGGCGGGCATCCCCACGCGGTGGCCGAGCATCTGCGCCGGTTGTGGGAATCTGCTGCCAGTTTCGGTGTCAGCCCGTGTTTTACCGAATCTGCGCTGCGTCGCTGTCTGGCTGACATCCGGCAGCGCAGCGGCCATGACGAACTGCGGGTCAATCTGGTGGTGACGCCGGGCAATCACACCTCTGGCGTGTTCGGCGCCGACCGGCCGACCTGGGTCGCCATCGCCCGCGATGTGCATGCTCCGCCTGATGCGTGGTACCGCGATGGCGTGACCGCGGTGACCTTCCAGGCCGCCCGCCATCTGCCGACCTTGAAGACCACCAGCTATCTTTCTGGGAAATATGGCCTGGAGCTGGCCGAACGCGCTGGAGCCCACGAGGCGTTCTATGTCTCGGACGAGGGCTATGTCAGCGAGGGTGTGACCAGCAATGTGCTGATCGTCCAGGGCCAGCGGGTGATGACCCCGGACCGCGACTGCCTGCCCGGCATCACCAAGGCCGGCATCCGGCCGTTGGCCGAAGGCCTCGGCCTGACCTGGTACGAATGCCGCCTGACCCGCGACGACCTGTACACGGCTGACGAGGTCTGGATCACCTCCGCGGTTCGAGAACTGCTGCCGATCGTCGGCGTCGATGGACGGACGATCGGAACCGGCCGGCCTGGCCGTTGGGCGGTGGCGGTGCGCGAGCGCTACCGCGCCCAGTGCGTAGCCGACGCGGCCCGCGATGCGCTTGCCGCAGCCGGCTGATCCGACCATGGCGGAGATGCCTGAAGCGGATGATTTCGCGCTGCGCTCGATGCGTCCGGCGGATCTGCCGGCGGTGGTGGCCTTGTGGTCGGCGACGCCTGGCGTCGTGCTCAACGAATCCGATACGCCGGATGCGCTGCTCGCCTATCTGCAACGCAATCCCAGCCTGAGCGTGGTGATCGAGGACGGCGCCGTGCTGGTCGGCGCCGCCCTCGTCGGCCACGACGGGCGGCGCGGCTGGCTGCATCATGTCGCGGTGGCGGCCAGCCATCGCGGACAGGGCCTCGGGCGGGCTCTGGTGCGCCAGGCCCTGGTTGCCCTGGCGGCGCAGAACATCCCGAAATGCAATGTGTTCGTGGTGGCTGGCAATGCCGCTGGCCAGGCGTTCTGGGAGCACCTCGGGTTCGCCGCGCGCTCGGATCTGATCGCTTTGCAGCGCCGGACCCCGGTATGAACGGAAACAGTCCGATCGGCGAGTTGCTGCCTGGCCCAGCGCATTTCCAGGTGATTGAGGATCCGGCCTATGCCGCGACCGGCACCGGCGAGCATCTGTACGTTGAAATCGAAAAGGAGGGTTTGACCACCGACGTTGTCGCCCAGGTGCTGGCAAAGGCCTGCGGCGTCGCAGGTCACGCGGTGGGCTTCGCCGGGCGCAAAGATCGCCACGGCATCACCCGCCAGTGGTTCAGCGTCCATTTCGGCCAGGAATCCCAGATTCAGGCCGAGCACGCGGATCGCGGTGGCAGGTTCAAGGTGGTCGCCGTCAGCCGGCACAAGAACAAGATCCGGCCAGGACATCTCGCGGGTAACCGGTTCCGGCTCGGCCTGCGCCTGACCGACCCCGATGCGGCCGTGACCCGCTTGTCGTCGCTCGCCAGC
Source organism: Planctomycetota bacterium (assembly GCA_014193115.1). Classification (GTDB taxonomy): domain Bacteria; phylum Planctomycetota; class UBA11346; order UBA11346; family UBA11346; genus BJHQ01. Next base: position 21,094 of record BJHQ01000002.1, read on the forward strand.
GCGGGCATCCCCAACCGGTTCGGAACCCAACGTTTCGGTTTCAACGGCTCGACCTTGGCGTTGGCCCGGGCGTGGGGTGCCGGCGATCCGGCGGCGGCGGTGGCGATCTGCGTCGATCCCAGCGGCCAGTGGAAACCGGGTGATCCGCTGCCCGGCGGATTCCGCCACCCGCCCGAAGGGCTGGTCCTAGGTGCGTTGCGACGCCGGCCTGATGACCACGCCGGCGCTCTGCGCGCTGCCGGCGATCAGCTGCGCAAGCTGGCGGCGAGCGCCGCCCAGGCTGCGATCTTCAACGCTGTGTACGATGCCCGCGCCGCCGCAGGGATCCTGCATCAATTGCGTCCCGGTGATCTGGCCCTGGCGGCCAACGGCGCTCCGTTCCTGGTCACCGACGGCGACCTTGGCGATGTCAACCGCCGCGCGGCACCCGGTGTGCTTGATGTCGTCGCCAGTGGGCCGCTGCCGGGCACCTGGCGCCTGAGGCCGTCGCCTGCCGTGGTCGCCGAGGAACAGGCGTGGGCCGCCGGCACTGGCATCGACTGGACCTGGCTCGGCGCAGAAGGCCGGCTCGAAAGTCCCGGCGAACGCAGAGCCCTGGTGATCCGGTTCCGGGCGCCGCCGGTGCTTGAACCGGATGCCGATCGGCATTGGTTGAGCTTTTCCCTGCCCAGCGGCGCCTATGCCACTGAGGTCCTGGCTGCCGTCGGGATCGCGGTGCCGGCAGATCGCCGCTAGCAGCCTCCAACAGCCGCATGGGTCAGCAGTCCGCGTAGTTCGTGCGTCGTTTGCGCCTTGTGGCCGTCTGACGGTGGTCTAGCGTTCTGGACACACGAGGGGGGTCTGCGTCCGTGCTCAATCAGGCCATCGTCGATCAGGTCATGTCGATCGCCCAGCAGCGGCTGAACGGCGCGTTGTGGATCAACGGCCAGGGGTTCCGCGTCCGCTTCCTGTTCCAGGAGGGCACTCCGATCGCCCTCGACCTGGGTCGTGACAAGGAATCGCTTTTCGCAGACACGCTGCTCGAATATCACAAAATTTCCGCGGATTTGCACCGGATGCTGGGCGATGTCATCGCCGCCAACCCCGGTTCGAGCCAGTCTTCGCCGGTACGCGAATTCCTTGAACAGCAGCAGGCCCTGGCCCCCGGAGAGTCGGAGCAGGCCCTTCAGGCGCTGGTCGAGGACAACCTGGTGCGGGCGCTGTCGGGCCAGGTGGTTGACATGACGTTCGTTGCTGATGAAGGGGTCGAGAGCTTCGATTTCGACCGGTCTGCGATTCTCATCCGGATCGCTGCCGATCTGCTGGTCGCCACGGCCAGGGCCCGTGAGGAAGAAGACCAGGCGGTGCGGTTCGAGGTCGGCAGCTGGGAAGCCGTCTACGCCATCACTGAGACCGAAGGCGAATCGTCGCCGATCAGCGAAGCCGAGCGGCTGGTCCTGGACCAGGCTGATGGCCGCCGGTCGGTGGAGGAGATCGCCCAGGTGCTGCGCGACAGCAGCCTGCGGGTCGGACGCGCCGTGCGCCTGCTGGTCGCCAAGAAGATCCTCCGCCGGGTTGCCGGCCTGGGCAGCAAGACCCGCGCCGCTTTGGATGCGATGCGCCAAGAGGCCGCCCAACAAGCGGTGGCAGTCAAGGATGAAGCTGCTCAGGACAGGCGCGGCCCCAATCCGTGGGTGCTGACGTTCCTGGTCGGCGTGCTCGCTCTGCTCGCCCTGGCCGGATGGCTGGTCGTTGAAGCGGGCAAGCGGCAGAGCGCCCTCGACGACCTGTCAGTGTCGGTCAGCCGGTCGATCGCCGCCCGGGAATTCAAACAGGCCTTCGATTTGGTTGGCGACGCCCGGACCAAGGCCGGCAATGACCTGATGGCGATCCAGCATGCGGATTCCCTGCAAAAAATGGTCGAAGACTCGGTTTCTACCGAACTGAAATCGATTGACGTGCTACGCCAATCCAGCGATTTCAGCGAAGCTCAAGCCCGGTTGAAGACGGTCCCTCCGGACGCCCGGACCCAGGCCCTGCGCGAAGCGATCCTGGAGAGCGAAGAGGCTTTCCGTGCCCGATCTGCCACTTTGGAACGCCAGGTCCAGGAGGCTCTGCAAAAAGAGGACATCGCCGCAGCCCTGGCGGTCGTCGACGCCAATCCCGGACCTGAGGTCAGCAAGGCCGCAGACCACATCGACCGATGGCGCTTGAGCCTGCTTGAACAGGCCATGCCGCCGGGTGCGCCGCTGGCGAAACGGCAGTCTCTGCTCGCCAAAGTCCGCAAATCCCGGCCGTCCCAGGCCCAAGAGGAACGGCTCTCCAGCGTCGATGGCGACCTGCTCCGCCAACAAAGCCAGCTCACTGCCGACATCCGGAAGCTGCGCGCCCTCGCTGAAACCGGTGCTTGGAAGGCGGCCCTCGATGGCTGCGCCGACATCCAGGAGTCCATCGCCGGCTCGACCCTCGAAGTTGACCTGAAAAGCCTGCGGGATCGATGCGCCGCGATCCACGATGGCCTGACCGCCTATCTGGACGGGGTCGCCGCGACCATCCGCCAGGGCGGCATCAAGGAGCTGGGCGAGGCCAAGGCCAAAGCCGAGACCCTGGTCAAGGACTGGAGTGCAGCCCCGGAAAAAACCCAGGTCGATGCCGCCTTGGCAGCGCTGCGTGAAATTGAGACGGCCCTGGCCCGGGATACCATGCTGACCCAGGCCCAATCTCTCGATGCCTGGATCCAGGCTGCGGGCGAGCAGCATCCGTTCATCGCAGCGGTGACCTTTCGTCGCGACCAGATTCGCCTGATCGAGACCACGACGCAGAGTGCCATTGAAGCCGCCCGCCGGTTGGCCAAGGAGGCCGAGTGGGAAGCCGCCCTCCAGTCCCTGGAATCTTTGGTCAGCCGCCCTGAAGTCCGGGTCACCGCCGCGTTGGCTGATGCGGAAAAGCTGCTCGCCGAGGTCCGCGGGACGGTCAAGGACCGCAAGGCGATGCATCTCGATCTCGACGCCGCCCTGGCTGCCGGCGATATCGCCAAGGCGCGTGAGCTGGCGGTGAAGCTCAGCCTGAAATACCTGCCATTGCAGATCGAAAGCGTTCCGCCAGGCGCCCAGATCATCCAGGATGGCAAGCCCATCGGCCAGACCCCGCTGCTCCTGCGGATCAGCGCGGCGGACCGGTCTGAGGCCCATTTCGAGCTGCGCCTGGCCGGGTACCTGCCGCTCAAGCTGAAAGGCACCGAAGCCGAAGCAGGCTGGCGATTGGCCGGATCCCTGGCCAGGGCTCCGGTCGCCGAAGCGACGGCCGACTTCGCCTTGACCGCGCGCCCCGCAGCCGCGGACGACCGCATCTGGTTGGCCGGGCGCAGCGCCGTGCTGACCGTTGAGAGCAGCGGCGCTCTGCACCGCATCTCGCTGGATGCCAGCGGCGGAGCCCTCGCCCAGCCGGTCTATGCGCCCGCAATCAGCACCGATCAGCGGGTCCTGCTGGCTACCCGGGATGGCGTCTGCCTGAGCGTGGTCAAAGGCATCGTCAGCCGCCTGCCGCAGTCCGGTCGCAGCGATCTTCCACCGGTGCTCTATCGCAGCCAGGTCGTCCTCGACCGCGCCTTCCTGGTGGTCGCCGGCGATGATGGCCGCCTGCATGCGGTCAATCTGTCCCGGCCGGACGAGCAATGGCATAGCGAACCGGGGGCGCCATTCGCCTGCGCGCCAGTTCTGAAGGGTGAACACATCCTGGTCGCCCGCCGCGATGGGCAGCTGGAGTCGGTCCAGGCTGACGATGGGAAAAGCACTGGCCGGACCTCGATCGGCAAACCGGTCAGCGCTGCCTGGGCCGAAGGCGGCGCTTTATCTGGTCATGCCGGCGCGACGCTGTGGTCGTGGTCCGGCGGCGAACTGTCGAGCGAAGACGCACCTGCTGAGGCGGCATTCGCTTCCAAGAACTGCCTGGTCACGCCTACCGGCCGGGTATGGCAGAGGTCGTCCGGTGTGTGGAAGGATCTCGGCCGGGTCGAAGGGAAACCCTCCGGGCCGCCGCTGGTCTGGCAGCAAGCCGGCGTCGTCGTTCCTGCTGGGAAATTGATGGCTGTCTTGGGCGCCAAACCCTTCACCGTGGCCAGTGACAGCGAGTTCCTTCCACCGGTAGCCGTTCCCGGCGGCCGCCTGCTGGTGGCCACGGTCGGCGGTAAGATCCTGCTCTACGAGCCGTGAACGTCGAACCCGTCATTCCACAGATCAACCCAGTCCAAGGAAAAATCCATGTCCCGCATCGTCACCTTCGAAGCCACCCAACCCACGCCAGTCACCGTTGGCACTGAGACCAAGTGGATCTGCGCCTGCGGCCTGTCGAAGAACAAGCCATTTTGCGACGGCACCCACAAGGCCTGCAAAACTGAGGAATCAGGCAAAGTGTATCGCTACAACCTGGATGGAACGCGGACTGAAGTGACCGCGTAAACCCGCCCTGGGAGCGCCGAGCGCCAGCTCGGCACGGGAAGAGCGACTGAATTGACTGCAAAAATGCAGGCTGGAACACTGCTCAAGCCTTGCTGATGACCCAAAAAGTGCCGAGCTGGCGCTCGGAGATCCAGCAGTTCAGTACGCGAATGCCTCGATCCGCACCGCCGGAAGCAGGCTCGGGCGCTGCATCAGCCATTCGTCGACGCAGCGGGCGACCTCGCGGCCTTCGCTGATCGCCCAGACGATCAGCGATTGGCCGCGGCGGGCGTCACCGGCGGCGAACACGCCGGGCACGGTGCTCATCCGGGTCTTTGCGTCGGTGGCGATGTTGCCGCGTTGGTCGAGCTGACAGCCGACTTGTTCCAGCAAACCGTTTTTCTTCGGACCCAGGAAGCCCATGGCGAGCAGCGCCAGATCGCAGCGCCAGGTGCGTTCGCTGCCGGGGACTTCAACTGGTTTGCCGGTTTTCCAGTCGAGCTGGATCGTGGTCAGGCTGGTGACTTTTCCGTTTTCGCCGGTGAACGACTTGGTCGCCAGGCTGAAGGCGACCTCGCCGCCGCGCTCGGTCATTTCTTCGACCGAGGAGCTGATCCGACGTATCCGCGCCCACTGCGGCCAGGGATTGTTTGCGGGCCGGTCGCCGGGAGGTTCCGGCAGCAGCTCGAAATTGGTGACGCTGGCAGCGCCTTGGCGCAAGCTGGTGCCGATGCAGTCGCTGCCGGTATCGCCGCCGCCGATGACAATGACGTGCTTGCCTTCGGCCCAGATCCGCTGTTTTTTCGGATGCAGTGCGGCGATGTCGGTGTCACCCCAGTTGCTGCGGTTCGATTGGGGCAGGAACTCCATGGCGAAATGCACCCCGTCGAGGTCGCGTCCCGGCACCGGCAGGTCGCGGGGCGCCTCGGCACCAGTGGAGATCACCACGGCATCGAACTGGCTCTTCACCTGATCCCAGGGCAGATCGCCGCCGACGGTGACGCCGGTGCGCAGTTCGATGCCTTCGGCGGTGAGCAGGTCGATGCGGCGTTGCACTTTTTCCTTGCGCAATTTGTAGTGCGGGATGCCGTACATCAGCAGGCCCCCAGCCCGGTCATTCTTCTCGAACACCGTGACCTGGTGGCCGGCGCGGTTGAGCTGCTGGGCAGAGGCCAGCCCGGCTGGACCGCCACCGATCACCGCCACCCGCTTGCCGGTGCGCACCGGTGGAGCCTCGGGTCGGATCCAGCCCTGGGCGAAGCCGTGGTCGACGATCGAGACTTCGTGCAGCTTGATCGTGACCGGCGGCTCATTGATGCCGAGCACGCAGCTGTTCTCACAAGGCGCCGGGCAGACCCGGCCGGTGAATTCGGGAAAATTGTTGGTGGCGTGCAGCGCTGCCAACGCTTCGCGCCATTTTCCGCGGAAGACCAGGTCGTTCCAATCCGGGATCAGGTTGCCGAGGGGACACCCTGACATGCAGAAGGGCACGCCGCAGTCCATGCACCGGCTCGCCTGGGTTTTGACCTGAGCCTCGGGAAGCACTTCGATGTGCTCCTCGTGGTTGGCGAGACGCGCCTCCACCGGCAGGTAGTGCGGCGCCTGCCGGGTGTGGTTCATGAAACCTTTGGGATCGCCCATGGAAGAATCGCTTTCAGATGATCGGTGAGATGGGTGCCGGGATCACGCCTTGGCCGGTTCGCGGCGCTCGATCCGCTTGGTGGTCTGGGCGGCGGAGCGCTCAGCCAGGACCCGGCGGTATTCGTGCGGGAAGATCTTCACGAAGCGTTTGAGCGTCGCCTTCCAGTCGCGGAGCAGTTTCGCCGCCTTGGCCGAACCGGTCAGCTCGGCGTGTTGCTCGACCAGCCGGCGGAGCTCATCGACGCCCTCGGTGGTCGGCGTCACTTGTTCAAGATCGACCATGCCAGTGTTGCAGCGGCTGGCGAAGCGGCGGTCTTCGTCGAGGACGAAGGCGAATCCGCCGGACATGCCGGCGGCGAAGTTCCGTCCGGTCCTGCCGAGGACCACGACCAAGCCGCCGGTCATGTATTCGCAGCCATGGTCGCCGACGCCTTCGATGACTGCCTTCACTCCGCTGTTGCGCACGCCGAAGCGTTCGCCGGCGCAGCCGCCGATGAAGATCTCGCCGTTGGTGGCGCCATACAGACAGGTGTTGCCGACCAGGGAGTTTTCGTCCCAGGCATAGGTGATCCCGGTCGGTGGGCGAATGACGATGCGCCCGCCGGCCATGCCTTTGCCGACATAATCGTTGGCGTCGCCTTCGAGGCGCACGTCCAGGCCGGGCGCCAGGAAGGCACCGAAGCTCTGACCAGCGGTGCCGGTGAAGGCGATGCGGATCGTGCCGGCGGGCAGGCCTTCGCGACCATGGAGCTTGGCGATGCGACCAGAAAGCATCGCCAGGGCGGTGCGGTCGCTGTTGCGGATGGTCTGGGGGAAGCTGACCGGCTCCCGGCGCTCCAGGGCCGGGGCAGATTTTTCGATCAAGGTCCGGTCGAGGATCTTCTCCAGCCCATGGTTCTGCGGCAGGCAGCACCGGGTGCCGACATTCGGCGCCACCTGGGGCTTGTGCAGCAGCTTGGAATAATCCAGGCCTTTCGCCTTCCAGTGGGCGATGGCGTGGTCCATGGTGAGCAGCTCGGTGCGACCGATCAGCTCATCGATGGAACGCACGCCGAGGGCGGCCAGGTGCTCGCGAACCTCTTCGGCGACATAGGTGAAGAAGTTGATGACGTGTTCGGGCTTGCCGTTGAACTTCTTGCGCAGGGTCTCGTTTTGCGTCGCGACGCCCACCGGGCAGGTGTCGAGATGGCACTTGCGCATCATGATGCAGCCGACGGTGAGCAGCGCGACGGTGGCGAAGCCGAATTCCTCGGCGCCGAGGATCGCTGCGATCACGACGTCGCGGCCGGTGCGCAGCAGGCCATCGGTCTGGACCCGGATGCGCGAGCGCAGGTCGTTGAGCACCAGGGTCTGGTGGGTCTCGGCGACGCCCAATTCCCACGGAATGCCGGCGTGCTTGATCGAGCTGATCGGACTGGCACCGGTGCCGCCTTCGCAGCCGCTGATCGTCACCAGGTCGGCGTGGGCCTTGGCGACACCGGCGGCGACCGTTCCGACGCCGACTTCGGAAACCAGCTTCACCGAGACGTTCGCGTCCGGATTGGCGTTCTTCAGGTCGAAGATGAGCTGGGCGAGATCCTCGATGGAATAGATGTCGTGGTGGGGCGGCGGGCTGATCAGGGTCACGCCGGGCACGCTGTGGCGCAGCCAGGCGATGTACTCGGTGACCTTGTGTCCGGGCAGCTGACCGCCCTCGCCGGGCTTGGCGCCCTGGGCCATCTTGATCTGCAATTCGTCGGCGTTCACCAGGTAATGTGGGGTGACGCCGAAGCGGCCGCTGGCGACCTGCTTGATCTTCGATCGGCGCCAATCGCCATTGGCCTCAGGCGCGAAGCGGCGGTAGTCCTCGCCGCCTTCGCCGGTATTCGACCGGCCGCCGAGCCGGTTCATGGCGATGGCCAGAGTCTCGTGGGCCTCAGGGCTGATCGAGCCAAGCGACATCGCGCCGGTGCAGAACCGCTTGAAGATCGCCTCGACCGGCTCGACCTGATCGAGCGGGATGGGTGCGCCGGGCACGAACTTGAACAGGCCGCGCAGGGTGCAGAGCTGGCGCGACTGGTCGTCGACCAGCTTGGTGTATCGGCGGAAGGTCGAGCGGTCGCCGGCCCGCACGCTGTGCTGGAGCAGCGCGATGACCTCCGGATGCTGGAGATGATGCTCGCCATCGCGGCGCCAGTGATAATACCCGCCGCGATCGAGATCGCGGTTGCGGTCGATCAGCGGAGCGAAGGCCACCCGGTGGCGCATCAGGGTTTCTTCGGCGATTTCCGCGGCGCCGACGCCTTCGATGCGCGACGGCGTGCCGGTGAAGTATTTCTTCACGAAGGCGCTCGACAGGCCGATGGCCTCGAAGATCTGGGCGCTGCAATAGCTTTGCAGGGTCGAAATGCCCATCTTGCTGAAGATCTTCAGCAGACCCTTGCCGACCGCCTTCTTGAAATGTTTGGTGTAATAATAGACCTCGTCATGTTCCTCGTCAGCGTGGCGGTTGCCATCGAGCTTGGGCAGGATCTGCTGATCGACCAGGTCGTGGATCGAATCGAAGGCCAGATAGGGATTGATCGCGGTGGCGCCAAATCCGACCAGCAGGGCGAATTGATGGACCTCGCGGGGTTCGCCAGATTCGAGGACCAGGCTGCATTGGCTGCGCTTGCCGACGCGGATCAGGTGGTGGTGGACCGCCGAGACTCCGAGCAGGGCCGGGATCGGGGCATTGCCGGCATCCACCCCTCGATCGGACAGGACCAGAACGGTATAGCCGTCATCGACCGCCTTGGCGGCTTCGGCGAACAACGCCTCCAAGCGTTTTTCCAGCGCACCAGCGCCTTGGTCTGCCGGCCACAGCAAACTAAGGGTGGTGCCGCGGAATCCGGGCACGTCGGCCTGACGGAGCTGCTCAAGCTCGTGGTTGCTCAGGATCGGCTGGGGCAGTTCGAGCATCCGGCAATGCTCGGGGCCAGGCTCCAGGATGTTGCGTGCCGGCCCGACGTATTGGGTCAGGCTCATGACAATTTCTTCGCGGATCGGATCGATCGGCGGATTCGTCACCTGGGCGAACAACTGCTTGAAATAGTTGTAGAGCGGCTTGCTCTTCCCGCTCAGCACCGCCACCGGCGTGTCGTCGCCCATCGACCCGACCGGCTCCTGACCGTCGACGCACATCGGTGCGAGCACGATCTTGAGATCCTCGACGGTATAGCCGAAGGCCTGCTGCTGCTGTCGGATCGCCTCGTGGCGCGGTACCGGCGGCTGGACCGGAGCGGGCAGCTGGTCGAGGGTGATCTTGTGCTCGTCGATCCAATCGGCGTAGCTGTGGGCCTTGGCCAGATCGCGTTTGATCGCCTCGTCTTCGAGGAGCACGCCGCGGGTGGTGTCGACCAGCAGCATCGACCCGGGAGCCAAGCGGGATTTGCGGGAGATCTTATCAGCCGGATAGTCCTGGGTGCCCATTTCGCTGGCGTACAGGATTTCACCATCCGTGGTGGTCAGCCACCGCGCCGGGCGCAATCCATTGCGGTCGAGCGCAGCGCAGATCCGCTCTCCATCGCAAGCCACCATGTTCGCCGGGCCGTCCCACGATTCCATCATCGTGGCATGGTATTCATAGAAGCCCTTGAGCGCCCGCGGCATGGCCTGCTTGGCTGCTCCGGCGGTTTTGTCCTCCCACGCCACGGGGATCATCATCGCCATCGCGTGGGGCAGGCTGCGGCCGGTGCGCAGCAGCAATTCCAGGGCGTTGTCGAAGCAGGCGGTATCGCTGCCCCCTTCGATGATCACGGGTTTGAGATCCTGGACCGCTTCGCCCAGGTCGCGCTGGGCGAACAGGGCCTCACGGGCCTTCATCCGGTTCACATTGCCGCGCAGGGTGTTGATCTCGCCGTTGTGGCAGACCAGGCGGAACGGATGGGCCAGCGCCCACGTTGGGAAAGTGTTGGTGGAATAGCGCTGGTGGACCACGGCCAGGGCGGACACCGCCCGCACGTCGGACAGTTCCGGGAAATACTGGCCGAGGGCATGGGCCAAGAACATGCCCTTGTAGACCACGGTTTTCGCCGAGAGCGAACAGAGGTAGAACATCTCTTTGCCGGCCAGGGAGCCGCCGCGGATCGCGTTCTCGGCCCGCTTGCGGGCCAGGAACAGATTGAGCTCGAACCGGTGGCTGTCGCTGGCGCCGCGGCCGACGAACACCTGCATGACCTTGGGCTCGGTGGCCTTGGCCGCCCGGCCCAGGCAGCGGTTGTCGGTGGGCACGTCGCGCCAGCCGATCAACTTCAAACGATAATGGCTGGCCGCCTCTGCAACCGCCGCGAGGCAGTTGGCCCGCGCCGCCGCATCGGTGGGAACGAAGGCGATGCCGGTACCGTAATCACCCGAAGCCGGCAGCTCGAAGCCGCTGATGGCGCGATACAGCGCGTCAGGGACTTGCAGCAGGATGCCAGCGCCGTCGCCGTCGAGGGGATCGGCGCCAACCGCGCCACGATGATGCAGGTTGCACAGGATCTGCACCGCCCGCTTGATGATGCTGTGGCTTTTGGCGCCGGTGATGTTGGCGAGGAAGCCGACGCCGCAGGCATCGTGCTCATGTTCGCCGTCGTAGAGACCCTGGGAGGGAGGGAGGCCGTGCGTGGTCATGGGAAAAACCCGGATTCAGATCGTGGAGTTACGGCGGAGCGGGAGGCTACGGAGGCGTGCAAGAAATCTATTGGCCGGGATCATGGCGGTGCTCCGGCCGTGAGAGGTGGCATCTGCGCCCGCCGCCGGAATTCGGGCCACGGGATCAGCTCCTCATACGCCGCTGGGCCGACCATCGGCCGGCTGGCGTCACCGCGCAGTTCCTCGCCGGCGGCGCCGGGGCGCAGGCGGTGGTGCTCCCACAGGCTGGCCATCGGGTTCAGGCCGGTGGACAGCACGATGCCGACCCGGCCTTCGTGGACCGGGATGTTGAGCACGCTCTGCCCTGGCCGGCCGATCACCAGAATTCCAGGAAATCCAGCGGCGCGGCAGTCATTTTCGACGGCGTGCAGGGCGTCGAGGGCGCTCATCGGTGCCTCGCGGAAGCTGGCCGTGATCGCACCGCTGCCACTGGCGGCAGCACGGCTGACGCTGGTCAGGTTGGCACGGATGAAGGTCTCGTTGGGCGACAGCGTGGTCGCGTCGTAGCGGATCATCTCCAGGAAATGCGCTGGTTTTCCGCCATCGAAACGGAGCAGGCCACCGAACAGCGGAAGGGTCGGGATGCCGCGGCGGAGGAACACCGAAGCCAACGTCAGCGAGCACACCGTGCCGACGCCGACGTGCCCGGAGGGGACCTGGCGACCCAGGATGTCCTCGCCCTCACCCGCCAAGAGCAGTCGTCCGCCCACCGCCAGTCCGGCGCGGAACACCGCTTCGATCTCGTCGCCCATCGCCGGCAGGAGTTCCCTGGGCAGCACATAGGCATTGACCGAGACCAGACCGGTGCCGCGCCCCGGATCGAAATCGAGCTGACAGGTGATCTCCTCCATCTTTGCGAAGATCGACCCGAGACGCCGGGCGACGGTCAGTTCGCGGGCGACTTCACCGCCGGCTGAGGTCAGCCGGTAGCCGCGGCGGCCGTGGCGTTCGATCAGGCCTGCCTCGGCCATCTCGGCCAGGTACAGGCGAAGAGTCCGCTCCGACCAGTCGAGGCCTTGGCCGCTCAGGCCATCGAGCAGATCCCGCGAGCCGACCAGTTCCTTCCACGGCTGGTCGCGGAGGACCGCAAGAATCGGCTGGTAGCGCTCGCCGTGGGACCGCACCAAGGCCCGCAAGTCGTCAGGGGACGCCGCCACTGGGGTCGGAGGTGGTCCGACCGGATCGTCCTGGTCGCTGGAAGCGCCATTCAGGAGGGGTGAAGTGAGAGGCATGGCGGCCGGTACCTAACGGCAATGATTGCCGTTAGGCGCGGAGTTCGTAGGGGGTTTCCCTGGATTGGCAAGTGCTGGAATTACATCTTTAACAAGACGGAACAGCCGCTCAAGGCGATATAGTGCTTCAAGATGCGTCGGTTTGCGGAGATTGGAGGATCACATTAGTTCAAACGATACAATTGATCAAGAGAATGGGCCGGCTCTCTTGCCGATTTATGCGCCTCATTGCGGCAACTATACCCGACTTGGGAGACACTACCAAGGTGCAAGTCGGTGGATCGCTCACCGTGCCGCGGCCGTTCCGACGCGATCCAATGCAAGACCGTTTCGTTTCGTCGGACTTCCAGCATGGCCTGGCTGGACGGAGCCGTAGGTTGTCCACCGGAGGTGGCGATGTCCGCACGCAGGATCGACGGCAAGGCGTTGGCTGAAGAACGGCGGACGGTGCTGGCCGAGACCGTCCGCGGGCTGGCTGTACGCGGCATTCGCCCCTGTCTGGCGGCGGTCACCGTGCGTGCTGACCAGGCCTGGGAGCGCTATGTCCGCAACCAGGCGTCGGCATGTGCGGCGGTCGGCATCATTCATCGAGAGCAGCACTGTCCGGCCCAGGCCAGCGACAGCGATCTGGCCGAGGCCATCGAGGCGTTGAATGCCGACCCGGAGGTCCACGGCATCATCGTGCAGAGCCCGTTGCCGGCGGGCATCGACGATCGTGCGGCAAAGGCCCTGATCGCTCCAGGGAAGGATGTCGAAGCGGTCGGCCCGGCCCGGCTCGGACAACTGCTGGCGGGAGTTCCTGGGCCGGCGCCGTGCACGGCGGTGGCGGCGGTGGAACTGGCCCGGCGGGCGCTTCTGGAAATACACGGAACCAGGGATTTCACTGGAATCGAAGCAGTCGTGGTGGGCGCTTCGACCATCGTCGGAAGGCCGGTGGCGCAGCTGTTGTTGAATGCCGGTGCCACGCCCACCATTTGCCACATCGGCACCCGCGATCTGGCTGAGCACACCAGAAAAGCCGATTTGCTGATCGTCGCGGTGGGTAAGGCGGGCTTGATTTCGGCCAGCCAGGTCAAGCCCGGAGCCATCGTCGTCGATGTGGGGATCAATCGGGTGATCGGCCCGGATGGCGTCGCCAAGACGGTCGGCGATGTCGCCGATGATGTCTGGGAGGTGGCAGGGGCGCTGACTCCCGTTCCCGGCGGGGTTGGCGCGATGACCACCACCATCCTGCTTGAGGCGACGGCGAGCGCGGCCGCCCACGGCGACCATCGCCCGAACCTGGATGCGGCTGCGGTGCGGCGATTGCTGGGACCAGCCGCCAGCGGGTTGGAAAGCCGCCTGGCTGAGCGGATCGCCAGGCTGATCGGCGGCCACTTGGCCGCTGGCGGCGCCACCGTCGCCAGCGCTCTCGAACGGCGTCTGGCATCCGGTGTGACCATCTTCGATGGCGCTATGGGCAGTGAGCTGATCGCCCGCGGCGTCGCTCCCGACCAGGTGGTGCGCGCCCCGTTGGACCATCCGGATCTGGTGCTCGCGATCCATCGCGCCTACCGCGAAGCGGGAGCCGAAATCGCTACGGCCGCGACGTTCGCTGCCAACCGCTGGCGGTTGGGAGATCGCGACACCGCGCTGCGGGCCGCATCGGCCGGGGTCCGACTTGCCCGGCAGGCAGCGGCCGGCTCAGGCGCTCAGGGGTCTGCTCCGCAATTGGTGCTTGGCGCGATCGGGCCATGCGGTCGTGCGGTCGGCGCCGAGATTGCAGCGAGCGAAGTCGAAGATGCAGCAGGCGAGCTGGCTTTGGCCATGGCCGATGCCGGAGCCGACGGCCTGGTCTTGGAAACCATGCAAAGCACCGCCGAAGCGGTTGCCGCCTTGGCCGGTTGCCGCCGGGCGACGTCCTTGCCGGTGATCGCCTGCCGATCGATCGAGCGGGACGATCCGGCCGAAATCGCCGAGTTCGCCCGGGCGATGGAATCTGGCGGTGCAACCGGCATCGGCGTCAACTGCGCCGCCGGTCCGCGGGCGATGCGGGCGGTGGTGGCGCGATTGGCCGCAAGCACCCGCCTGCCGGTGCTTGCCCGTCCCAACGCCGGTTTCCCCGAAGCCGTCGGCGCATCCGATCCCGCTGGTCCGGGCTGGCGCTATCACCTGCGTCCAGCCTGGTTGGTCGACAACGCCAAAGCCTATGTCGCGAGCGGGGTCGCGGCGGTCGGTGGTTGCTGCGGCGTGGCCCCGACCCACATTGCCGCGCTGGCTACCGCCTTGTCGGGCGCAGCCCGGATCACACCGGGAACCGCGCCGGAGGATGCCGCTGCCGCAGCACATGCCGATCTGATCGCCGCCGATCGGGTCGCTGTCGGTCATCCGCTGCTCGCCCGCCGGGACCGCTTGGCGGTGGTCGGTTCAGTTCCAGCCCGCTTGCCAGCGGGCATCGCTGCCGCTGCGCTGCGTCGCTTGACCGGCGCCGGCGCCGATGCCGTCGCCTTGTCGAGCCTGTGGCCGGGCAGCCCGCAGGGCGCTCGCCTGGCGGCCCGGCTGCGCCACACCCGGGATCAGACCGGAGCTCCGGCGGTGCTCGAATTGTCCGGGGGAACCTCGCTGCGCGCCGCCCAGGATGCGCTGATCGCGGCCGGCCTGCTCGGGATCGATCTGGTGCTGGTGGACCAGGGCGGAGCGCCGGCATCGACCAGTGCCGAGCGGGCCAGTGCGCTCGATCTGGTGGCCTTGACCACGCGCCTGGCCGCAGGCCGGGACTTGGCCGGATCACGGCTCGACGCGCCGATTCCGCTCACCTGCGGCGTCCGGCTGAGCGGCGGCGCTGCGTCCGGCGAGCTGATCGGATTGCCGGCGCTGGTCTCTGCTGGCACTGCCTTCGTCGTGCTGCCCCCGACCTACGAACCAGCCCGCTTCCGGGCCTTGATGACCGCCCTGGACTTCGGCGCCAACGCGCTACCGATCTTCGCTGAGGTGCTGCTGCTCAGCGATCCAGCCCTCGCCGAGGAGCTCGACAATGAACTGCCGGCGCTGTCGGTACCGCAGCGGCTCAAGGACCTGCTGGCCGCCGATCCCGGGGCGGATGCTGCTGGAGTGCTGAAATTCCTGCGCCATTGGCGATCCCGGCTGGCTGGAGTGTGGATTTCGCTCGCTGACGAGAGGACGGCGCCAGCAGAAGCCGTGCTGCGCGCGGTCCGCGCCTTCACTCCGGTCTGACCAGTCGCGATCGCCCGGCGAGCCTGCCAGCATGACAAAACCACGCGCGATTCACCGCCAAATTGGAAACACGGGTCGCCTCGCCCGGAGCGCCGCACTTCGTGCGGCCGGAGCACCGGCGACCTCTCCGGAGCGCTTGCGCCGCGTCGCGAAGTTCACGACACCGTCCTCAGGCCGCCGATGACCGAGGAAGCCGGACTGTTCGGGCTGCTGACCGAGCAGCTGATCGTGGTCGCCACCGTGGCTGGCGCGGTGGCGGCGATGCCGGCGCTGCTCGAATGGCTGGCCGAGCGCCGCCGTCGCCGGGAATTCCTCGCGCTTTCCCTGGACGAATTGGATCTGCGCAGTCGCGCAGTGCGGTCCGCCGGGTTGGAGCCGCTGCTCAGCGAGAACGCCGATCTGATCGACGCCATCAGGTCGCCGGCCCGCTATCCCCAGGCAGCCACCACCGGCAATGAGATCCTGATCCTGGGCGTACCGATGAGCGGCCGAAAATCCCTCGCTTTGCGTCTGGCCCAGGAGGCCGGCATCCAGCGGGCGCTGGTCCTCCATAACGCCGCCAACGTCGACGCCCTGGCCTGGTCGCGGGATCGCATCCACCGGGTGCGTGGCGTGACCTGGCTGCTGCTCATCCCCAACCTCGATCGGGTGTTCGCCAGGGCCGACGACGACGAGGTCGTCGCCCAGCTCGAAGCCCTGGTCGAGGCAGCATCGGAGCAACGCAACATCGTGGTCATAGCCACCGCTGACAGCCTGGTTCCCGACAGCACCCTCGACAACCTGTTTGGAATCAAGCTGCTGATGCCGGGCACAGCGTCGGTGCTGCCGCGCACGCCTCCGCGTTCGGCTGACGCCTTGGCGTACCACCGGGCGGTTGCCGAGCATTACGTCAAACGGTTCGGCGAACACCAGGTGCAATTCAGCGGCATCGATGGCCTCGACCGCGACGCCTTCATCACCCGGTTGCTATCCTTGGTCAGCAACCCGGCCGAAATCGAGGACATCTGCACCTTGTGCCTGAATGCGGCGATCTTCCGGTCGCATCACGGCGGCCACCGCACCATCGACACCGGGATCGTCGATCGGGCGTTGGCTCGGACCCTGGTTGGCGTGTCTGCAATGGAGTGAGCGGTCGCAGGCTGGCGCTGGGCGCCATGGGATGCTCAGGGGCAGATCAGCGCCACGCTGGGAAAACAGGCGCGGTAGCGGGCCACGACGCGGGTCAGGATCGACAGGCCTGCGGCAGCAGCGTGGTCACCAAAGAAGAAATCCGCCAAAGGCGAGATCTTTGTATGCGGAAGAGCAGAGAAGCGCGCTCAGACCGGGAAGTTCGTTGTGCCCCGTGCGACTTGATTAGACGGAGTAGCCGCCGGCGATGCCCTTCACCACCCTGCTGACCGCATCGTGGGGATGCAGGCTTTCGACATGCCGGGCTTCGACGGTGAAGTCGGCGATGCGCGGATCGGCGTCCAAGGCGGCCTTCAACCGGCGGCCGGCGTCTTCGCAGAACATCAAGTTGGTGCCGTTCAGGCGTGCGAACTCCTGTTCATCCTCACGCTTGACGGCGGCTTGCACCGGGGTCTTCAAAGCGCCTTCGAGCAGGTCGATCAGCTCGACGAAGCTCGGAGCCTCCTCGGGATCGGTGATCCTGGCCTCGACCGTGGCGTAGCTGCGTTGGCTGTGCGGGGTGGCCACGAAACTCGACTCAAGGGCGAGCCAATCGGCGACCTCATCCACCGGGATCATCGATCGGGCAGAGAAATCCTTGAGGAATTTCTCTTGGATGAGCTGCCGGGCGAGGGCGGCCGAACAGGGGCAGGTGCTGCTGTAGGCGACTTGGCAGCCGATCGCCAAGCGGTGCCCGCCGTTCTGCAGGGTCCCTGCGATCGACACCGGATAGGTGCGCCACGAAGTGTTCAGCGATTTCAGCGCCGGCCGGCGCACCAGCAGATCGAACGACAGGCGGATTTCGGCGGCATCGCTGATCGCGTGGTGCGATCCGAGGAACGCGGTGAGCAGATGCCGCACCGTGGTCAGGCTCAGTTCCTCTTCGGATAGGATCGCCTGAAGGCTGAGGTACAGCCGGGACATGTGGATGCCCCGGGCTGTGGGATCGGACAGGCTGACGAAGGCGTCGGCCTTCGCGGCACACAACATGGTGCTGCCGCTATCGTCGCGCAGTCTGACCGGGACTTCGATGCCAGTCATGCCGACCCGGTCGAGCACTCCGCTGACCGGGGTGCCGGTGGCGTGGGCGACATCTGGCATGGCGCGCTGGGGAGGGCGGATGATCGGCATGGCTTGCTCTCCTGCGCTGACCGTGGCCGGCGCAGGATGGTCACAATGTTTACCAGCATAGACGTTCGACGCCGCTGGGGAAGCGTCGGCCAGCGGTTGCGCTGGTTCGGCCGGAGAACCTGAGGCGATCAGGCAGGAGGATTCGGGACGGAGAGGTGCGGCCATGGCCGGCTCCTGGAAGCGCAGATGCCCGTGGTTAGGGCGTCTGGCACAGGGCTGCCGACGAATCTCGCACGGGCCGCATCGGTTCACCCGATTCCCTGTCCCGGCGAGGAGGATCTGCTGGTTGAGTGTTACAGCTTACTGAATTTCTGATCGCGGCAAGTCGCACTGCCGTTGGACATCAGCCACCGCCGACCAGCGTCACCACTTCGACCTGATCGCCTTCGCTCAGCCGAGTCGTCCCGTGTTCGGCGCGCCGGACCAGGTCGCGGTTTCGCTCCACAGCGACCCGGGCGCCGGTCAGGCCTAGAGCAGAAATCAGGTCGGCGACGGAGGTGCCATCGGGCAGCTCCCGGGCCTCGCCATTCACGGTACAGCGAATCATGGAAGCAGCCTCAGCTCCCGGGCCTGCGCCGCCACCGCCGGCAGGTGGCCGTCGCGTTCCAAGATCGTGGCGGTCCAATCGCTTCGCCCCAGGCTGAACGCCGCCACCAGCAGATTGCGGCGAAAACGGTCGAACTCGATCCGCCGGATCGAGCGTCCAGCGAAATGCAGATCGTAGCGTTCTGCGGTGAGGTCGAGCAAGGTCGCATCGTCGTCGCTTCCGGTCAGCCGGGCATCCGCGGCGGGCGGCGCCCGGCGATTCCACGGACAGACCTCTTGGCAGAGGTCGCAACCGAACCACCAGCCCGAAAACTTCTCGGCCAGCGGTCGGGGGACCACGCCGCGGTGCTCGATGGTCCAATAGCTGATGCAGCGCTCGGTGAGGACCCGCCGTCCGATCAGGGCTCCGGTCGGGCAGGTGGTCTCGCAGGCTGTGCAGCGGCCGCAGCGATCGTCACCATGACCAGCATGGCGGATTTCGATGGGCGCTTCGGTCAGCAGCAGCCCCAGCACCCGATAGCTGCCGGCATCGGGGCTGATCACCAGGCCGTTGCGGCCGCGCCAGCCGTGACCGGCGAGGGTGGCCAAGGTGCGCTCATCGATCGGAGCCGAATCGGTGCAGGCGCGGTGTTCCCAGGTCTGCCCATGGATCTGGTTGAGCATCGCGCCCAGCCTGCCCAAGGCTCGACGGACCACGTTGTGGTAGTCCTTCCCGGCGGCATACCGGGCACGTCGCAAGGCTCCGCTGGCGGGCTCGGGCTGGTACTGCACCGCAGCCACCAACAGGGACTTGGCCGAGGGCAGCAGTGCGGTCGGCCGCATGCGCAGGTCACGGGTCCGGGCCAGCCAATCGAGCTGGCCAATCCCATCCGCCAACTGCGCGTCCAGGTGGTCAGCTGGTAGGGCGTCGGGCGGCCGGATCACTGCCAGGCAATCGAGTCCGAGAGGCAGGGCCGTCGCCGCAACCTCCTGGAAAGGCAGCATGGCTCGGACGCTGGCGGAGGAACCGGCCATGTCCATGGAATCTCCCCAGGCGCCGGTGGAACAACGGCAGCCATCTGCGACTCCAAGGTGCATTGAACCGGGCATCGGCCTGGCCGCGTCGCAGCAGAAACCGTCGTGATTGGACGGTTTGGGTCGGTGTTTGGCAGGAGCGGCAAGTCCAGGCCGGAAACTCGGAGCAACGTATGGCATGGACAAACCCGAGACGGCCGTGACCCTGCCCGCCGCTCTCCGTAGGCCAACCACTTCGCCATGCCCATCCACGCCCTCGCCGTCGTCGATCCCGCTGCCACCATCCACCCAGACGCCGAGGTTGGCCCGTTTTGCCATATACGGGGGCCGGCGCGGCTGGCAGCTGGCGTCATTCTCCACAGCCATGTCAGTGTCTTCGGCCGCACCACCATCGGCGCCGGTACCCAGTGCTTCCCCGGAGCGGTGATCGGCGGCGATCCCCAGGATCTGAAGTTCAAGGGAGAAGACAGTGAGGTCCGCATCGGCCAGCGCTGCCGCATCCACGAAGGTGTCACCATCAATAAGGGCACATCTGGCGGCGGTATGATCACCAGTATCGGTGACGATTGCCTGTTGATGGCCTATTCCCACATCGCTCACGATTGCCGCCTGGGCGACCGGGTGGTCATCGGCAACGCCACCCAGCTCGCCGGACACATCGTCATCGGCGACCGCGCCATCATCGGTGGCATGACCGGGGCCCACCACTTCGTCAGCGTCGGCGAAACGACCATCGTCAGCGCGATGTGCGGCATCCGCTATGACCTGCCTCCCTTTGTCATGGCCGAAGGCAACCCCGCCGAACCGCGGAACATCAACCTCATCGGCATGCGCCGTGCCGGATACTCCGAAGCCCACATTGAACGTTTGCGCGAGATCTTCCGCGTCCTGTACCACGACAAGGCCAAGCCGAGATCCCTGGCCGTGATCGAGGCCCGGGCGCTGATCGGTCAGGGGACCGACCCCAGCCATCGCCTGGTCGGCTGGCTCGAAGACTACCTCGCCCGCAGCGTCAAAGGCCGGATCCAGGAATCGGAACGCCCGCCAGTGGTCGGCGGCGCCCCCCGCCGCGACGACAACGGCGACGGAGAATAGCCGAGCACCAGGTCGGCACCTGGGAGCGCCGAGCGCCAGCTCGGCTGGGCTGGGAGCGCCGAGCGCCAGCTCGGCTGGGTGTGATTTTGCCTGGCTTGGCGAGCACCAGAGAAAGCGCCGGCAATAGCGCAGCACTCGCCCCACGTCGCAGCGCTTCGCCCGAGTCGCCGGCCGAGCTGGCGCTCGGCGCTCCCAGCCTGCACTAGGAATCTCCTCACAGTTGTGGCCTTGCAATTTCCAGCCATCCAACATCATTCCGCGCCTCACGAGGTTCCAGCTATGAGCATGCACGGCTCCTTCGCCAGCAAGGGCGGTTTCGCCAAGCACCGCAACGTCCTGTCCCGGGCCGAACGAATCGAACGCCTGAAGGCCGACGGCAAGTGGACCCAGGGCAAGAACTCGATCTTCAACCTGCCCAAGGTCCGCAACATCAAGTCGGCCTGAACGGTACGGAAGCGGCGTTGGCCGCCTTTCGTTCGTCAGATGGTGGATTACGGACGTTTATCGACGTCGAATTGCAGAGGTTCTCGCAACCGAATCCAGGATTCGGGTAGATTGGGACGGCCGCCCCAGCATCCGATGATGCTGCCGATGATTGCGCACGTGGTGTCTCGATCGCCTTCGGCGGAGACCGCGGTCCACATCGCTTCCTGAAAATCGGAGCCATGCCTGCCGATGACCCAAAGGCAAAACGGTATGGTGTCGGAGCAGGTGAGATAGTTCCCATTCCCCAAAGCGATCACCGCGCTTGCAATGGTGTAGCCCGACGGGAGTTCTGCCGCACGGGCAATGCCATCATGCGTGTAGCCGGCCGGAGTCGTTGCAAGAATAGTACTGAAAAATTCCTTAGCGTCGAATGGTTTAAGCCGCCACATCAAAGAGGTTGCCACGGCCACGGCAATTGCTCCTGCTTGGCCATCTTTGTGGCTGTGGGTCACTTCTGCTGAGAGCCTGGCTTCATGCACAAGACGTTCGGGATCATCGGCAAACCACGCGCCAAGGACCCCGACGCGCATGGCTGACCCATTACCCATTGAGCCCTCTCCGGAATAGGCCAGTGGAGCCAAGGTCCGCCATGGGACTCCGTCATGAATTCCGCGCAGAACACTACGCACCGTACCGCCATAACCCTTCCACGGATCGCGGTGGAATCGCTCGGCGAAAATCTTTGCTAGTCTATCCTGATCGACACGGCCATTGCGGATAAGGCAATCGAAAAGACCCAGCGCCATCTCGGTGTCGTCGGTATAATTCCAAGGACCCGGAGGAAACGTCAGTTCCTTCTGCCAGCGCCATGCGTCTTTGCTGAAGAAGCGTTCACCAAAGGCATCTCCTAAGGAAAGTCCTTCAAGCGACATGCATGCCCGATCCGCCCGGTCCAATGGATCGGATGACAAACCGTTCATTGCATCTCCTTGAGGTCTTTTCCGTGAAGATCCAATCTTCGAGTGGAGAACCAGCTTTTCATCAGACAATCTCCTTCGCCATCGCGGTCCGCACACCAGCGGTGCGCATCGCATCGAGGGCTTCGCCGATGTCATCGGGTTTCAGGCCGACGCCGCGGCAGGCGTCGGTGACTATGGTGGTGATGAAGCCGAGTTGGGCGGCGTCGATGGCGGTGGCTTTGACGCAGTAGTCGGTGGCCAGGCCGCAGATCAGCACGTCGCTGATGCCCTGGGCCTGCAGCCAGTCGCCCAGGCCGGTGGCTTTGCGCCGACCGTTGTCGAAAAAACCTGAATAGCTGTCGATGCCGGGATCGGTCCCCTTGGGAAACACCTTGGCGATGCGCTGGGTGTCCAGGTCGGGATGGAACCGTGCACCGGCTGTGCCCTGGACGCAGTGGGCGGGCCACAGGATCTGGGGCAGTCCTCCGAGTTCAGCCATGGTGAATGGCACCCCGCCGGGATGGTTCACGGCGAAGCTGCCATGGTCGGCGGGGTGCCAGTCCTGGGTCGCCACCACCACATCGGCCAAGGACATCAGGTGGTTGGCGGCTGGCACCACGGCTTCGCCGTTGGGAACGGCGAGGGCGCCGCCGGTGCAGAAATCATTTTGGATATCGACCAGGATGAGGGCGCGCATGGGATCTCCGTCAGAGTTCGAAATGGAAACCGTCTTTGACCATCCGGCGATAGGATTTCTCATCGAAGCGGTACAGCCGGGCGGCGCGATGGGCGACATCCTGCTCGACCTCGTCGAGTTCCTGCAGGATGCCCAGCGCCAAGGCTTTCTTGCGGAAATTTCGCTTATCGAGGGGCCGTTCGAGGATGATCTCGTACATCCGTTGCAGCTGGGTCAGCGAGAATTTTTCGGGCAGCAGTTCAAACCCGATCGGCTGCCACCGGACTTTGCCCTGCAACCGGGCCAGGGCCTGGGTAAGGATGCGATCGTGGTCGAAGGCCAGGGTGGGCAGGTCGTCGACCGCGAACCAGGCGGCATCGCGGGCGTCGGTGGCGGCCTGGACCCGGTGATCGCTGAGTCTGACCAAGGCATAATGGGCCACGGTCACCACCCGCTCCCGGGGATCCCGGTCGAGGTCGCCAAAGGTCGCGAGCTGTTCCAGGAACACCCGTTCGAGTCCGGTTTCCTCGCGGAGTTCCCGGCGGGCCGCCTGGTCGACCGTCTCGTCGAGACGAAGGAATCCGCCGGGCAGCGCCCAACGTCCGCGGAACGGATCGAGGTCGCGTTGGATCAGCAGGACCTTCAGATCGGCCGTGTCGAGGCCGAAGACCACGCAGTCGACGGCCATTGCGGCCCGGGGGTGCTCATAGGCGAACGGCATCTTGGTGTCTCTCGGACACCTTTTTAGTGTTTAAATAACACTATGTCAATGGCGTGCGCGCTTCAAGCGGTGCCGCCGCGCACGGTCACGGTCCAGGTGCGGTCGCCATTGTCGGCCAGGACGATCCGATCACCGAGGAAAAGACCGATGATCGTCGCATTGGTGATGGTGTGGTCGCTGGGCTTTCCGGTCCGGAACCTGCCACCAGCTCCGAGGGCGAGCGGCAGCAGCAGCTGGTCGGCGAGGTGCTCGCAGACCGGAGCGTCGTGGTCGAGATAGCCGGTGACCTGGGAGACGCATTCCTGGGCGACTTTTTCAGCGGATTTGCGCAATTCGCCAAATGCTGTGAAGACCGCGGCGACCTGCGCGAAGCGCAGCTTGGCGATCAGGCAATTCCCCGGACCGGCGGCTTTCACCTCGGTCTCGTCGACCTCGGCGTGGCTCCAGTGCAGCGCATGCTTCACGGCCTGGGCCTCGCGTGAGGCGACGTGGGCCGGCAGGTGGCTGATCAGAACCTGGGCGTGGCGGCCGATAGACTTCCCCCGCTCCATCAGGTCGAGCGGAACCCGGGCTTGCCACGGCTGGATCGACGCGCTCATCGCTCCGCCACCGGCAGGATAGAAGCCATGCCGCTGCAATTCGGCGGTGACCGAGATACCGATGCAGTAGAGCACCGGAAAGAAGCTGTCGGTAAGGAACTCCAGCGGAGGCGCCAAGCTGTTGTGGGTGCCTCCAGCGAGGTGGACGGTCGATGGCCCTGGGGCGTGGAGCAGGATCGGCAGCACGGTTTGCAGGACCAGGCTGGTGCTGCCCGCTGAGCCGATGTCGAAATGCCAGTCGCCTGAGACTGGCGATTGCGGAGTCAGGGTGATCTCCCGGCTGTTCAGGGCGTCGCCTTCGAGCTGGCCGTTGCACACCCGGGCTGCGGCCTGCACTGCCACCAGATGCTGGCGTTGCAGGCCGGGCTTGGGCCGGCGGGCGCGGATGTTCTCGATCTTCACCGTCGTTCCGGTGATGGCCGACAAGGCCAGGGCGGTGCGCAGGATCTGCCCGCCGCCTTCGCCTTGGGAACCGTCGATGATCAGCATAGGAGCACTCCGCAGGCCCCGGCGCCCAGGTCGGGATGACGGGCGTTGTTGGTTTCGGCCGGGCGGATGGCCACCATGCCACGGCGCAGGCGATCGTCGAGCGGCCTTGGCGCCGATCAGTCCGGCAGGCTGCCTTTGAGCGCCAGGGGCAGGCCGCAACTGACCAGCACGACCTGGGCGCAAGCGGCCGCCAGGCGCTGATTGGCGAAGCCTTGCAGGTCTCGGAAGGATCGGCCCAAGGCATGTTCAGGGACGACTCCGGCTCCGACTTCGTTGGTCACCACCGCCACCGGGCACGGTGGCGCGGCAAGCAGAGCGGCCAGGCGGTCGACCTCGGCCAGCACCGCTGGCGTCTTCCAATCGTGGGTGAACCCGAGATTGCAGATCCACAGCGTGATGCAGTCGATGACGCAAATACCTTGTCGTCCAACGAGAGTTTCCACCACCGCCGTGGGTTCCTCGAAGACGTTCCAGCGTGGATCACGGTCGGCGCGATGACGAGCGATGCGCGCAGCCATTTCCGAGTCGCTCGGATCATCAGTGCAGGTGGCGATGAAGTGGTGCGGGCCGGGTCGACCCAGGGCCCATGCCTGGGCCAGCCGCGATTTGCCGCTGCGCGCCCCGCCGACCCACAGCGTGGCGACGGGCTGGTTCAATGGGCATCACCAGCGGATCCGCTGTCCTTTTTTTCGTGTCCGCCCTGCATCTCGACCTTGCGCTCCACCATCAGGTCGGCCCAGGCCATGATCAGCACGGCAATGGTGAAGACGGCGTGGATCACGATCTGGAGGATGACATGGTTGGAGTCGATATGGCTGCCTTCTTCACCGAGATGGACGAAGGATTGCAGCAAATGGATTCCAGAGACGCCGACCAGGCCGCCCGCCAGCTTGGTCTTCAGCGTGCCCGGATCGATGTGGTCGAGCCATGCCGGGCGGTCTTCATGGTCGTCGAGGTCGAGCTTGCTGACAAACGTGGCGTAGCCGCCGATCAGGACGATGACGATCAGGTTGGCGACCATGACCATGTCGATCAAGGTCAAGATCGACAGCATGAATTTTTTCTCTTCGATGTGCCCGTGTTCGAGGATTCCCGCGATGATCTGCGACCAGACCTCATAGCCGAATTGCCAGGCGTAGAACGCCTGGGCGATGATCAGCCCGACATAGAGGGGGGCGAGCAGCCAACGGCTGGAGAAGATCCCCCGCTCCAAGACGCCTTCGAAAGTTTTGAGGATGGTCATGCTGGTCGGTCTGCCATGGCTTCGGTGGGCGGTCAACGGGCCAAGACCAGCGCCAGACGGGCGCAGGTTCCTGGATCAGGTCGGCAATTGTGTACTAGCATGTGAAAGCTTGCTGAATCCCCATGGAACAGCGCCAGGGCTCAGTCATGCCGCGGCTGGTTCGGGTAGCACGGGGACCGTGTCGTCGAGTTTCGGCGTTTCGACCTGGCCGGCGTCGAGCAGGTCGGCGAAGCGGACCAGGTGCCAGGCTCCGTCGCGGTATTCCAGGGCCGAGCACGAATCGACCCAGTCGCCGCTGTTGAGATAACGTACGGTTTTTCCTGCATATTGGGCTTCCCGGTTGGCCGGTACATGCAGATGCCCGCAGACTACGGCATCGACACCGCGCTCGGCGGCTGAACGGATCACCGCGTCTTCGAACTTGGCGATGTGGCGCGCGGCGGCCGGCAGGTTGCGCTTGAAGACGTTGGCCAGCGACACCCGGGGCAGGCCAAACAGCCTGCGCAGGCTGTTGACCCAGCCGCCGAGCCATTCCAGCCCTTCATAGCTGAGGCCGCCGATCCAGGCCAGCCAGCGCGGCGTGCCCACGATCAGGTCGAAGGCATCGCCGTGGATGAACCAGGTGCGTTTGCCGTCCAGATTCAGCTCCATCTTGTCGATCAGGTGCAATTCGCCCAGGCAGAGCTCGGTGAATCGGCGCAACGCTTCGTCGTGGTTGCCGGTGACGTAATGGACCGGAATTCCGCGGGTGGCGAACTTCAGCACCCGGCGGACGACCTTGGTCTGCGACTCGCTCCACGCGCCTTTGCGGAAATACCACAGGTCGACGATGTCGCCGAGCAGGATCAGCTGCTCTGGTTCCACCGATTTCAGGTAGGAATTCAGCTCGCCGGCCCGGCACCCGGCAGTGCCGAGGTGGACATCCGACACCACCACCACCCGGCATCGCCGCCGAGGGCTGTCGTCATCGACCATCGTTCAGAACACCTTCAGGGCGACGCCGACACCGATGGTGGCTGCGCCCATGATGCCGCCGATCACCCCGCCGACCAGGACATCGCTGGGATAATGCAGGCCGAGCACCAGCCGCGACAGGGCGACCAGGACGGTCAACGGGACCAGCACCCAGGCCAGGGGATGCAGGTACCAGCTGGCGACGATGGTGAACATCACCGCATGCAAGGTGTGGCCGCTGGGGAAGCTGAAGCGGTCGAGCGGTGCCACTGTGAGCTGGAGGGAGGCTTCGACCTCGCTCGGGCGAGGCCGGCGGGTCTTGCCCTTGATCCACTTATAAAGCCAGGTGCAGAGCAGTCCGCCCACCGCCATCAGGCACGACACCCGCACCGCCTGCCATCCGCCCCACAAGGGCAGGGTCAGGATCAGGCAGTACCAGATCCAACCGTCGCCGACCCGGCTGATGGCCGCGAACATCCTGCCCCAGAACCGCATCCGGTTCACTTGGTTGAATGCCTGGCAGGTGGAAACCTCCAGGGCCGACAGCTTCGCGAAGGCTGGGCTCATGCCGCGGCTCCTGCGGGTTGCAGTTGAGCAGATGCCGCGCCGCGCACCAGCGACTCGAACCGGTCGATCACCGCGCTCCACCCGATGCCTTCGGCGACCGTCCGGGCCGTCGCGCCGAGCCGATGGCGGAGGTCGGCGTCGACCGCCGCCCGCACCGCCTGGGCGATGAAGGCTGCTTCGTCGCCATAGGGCACGATCAGGGCATTTTCCTGGTGGATGGCATGGCGTTCGGCAGCGGCGTAACGGAATCCGATCGCTGCCAGCCCCGAGGCCATGGCTTCGAGCAGGACATTGCCGAAGGTTTCTGACATGCTGGGGAAGAGGAAAATATCTGCGCTGGCGTAGTGCCGGGACAGATCAGCGGTGGGCAGGGCGCCGGTGAACCGGGCGTCGGGATGGGTTCTGGCCAGGGACTCGCGCAGCGGTCCGTCGCCCACCGCCACCAGCAGCGGTGGACGCTGGCCAAGCTCACGGCAGCGTCGCACAGCCGCCTGCCAGGCACGCAGCGCCAGGGGAATGTTCTTCTCTTGGGCGACCCGGCCGACGTGCAGCATCACCACATCATTGGGCTCGGCGCCCCAGGATCGGCGCAGGTCCTGGTCGCGGTGGGCGGGATCGAACAGGGTGGTATCGACGCCACGGGCCATGGTGGCGAGGTTCCGGAAGCCCTCGGCCGCCAGCCGGGTCGCCAGATCGTCGCTGGGAACCATGGTGACTTTCGTGCGGTTGTGGAACCGACGCAGGTAGCCGACCACTGGACCGCGGAGGAACCCGCAGCCGTACAATCGGCTGTAATCGTGAAAATTGGTGTGAAAACTCGATGAAACCGGCAGATGCAAGCGCTCCGCGACGTTGAGCGCGGACAGCCCGAGGGGACCTTCGGTGGCGATGTGGACCAAGTCGGGCAGGTCCGCGGTCCAACGCCGTTCCAAGGCGGCCTGCGACGGCAATCCGAAGCGCAGATGACGATAGGTCGGGATCGGGAACCCAGGGCGAAGGATTTCCTGAAATCCGTCCGTCTCCATCGCGTCGCCCGCCGGATCGCCGGGCTGGCGGGGGCGGATCACATCCATCCGGTGTCCGCGGCTGGACATGCCTTCGACCAGGCGACGCAGGGTCATCGCCACCCCGTTGATCTCGGGGGGGAACGTTTCTGTGACCAGCGCCACATGCAGTGGACCAGGCACGACAGCCGAGGCAGCGGGGGCGATCATGTTGGTGAAATGCCTGGTCAAGGTTGTACCATAGCATTGCAAATGGCCAATGTGCCAATCATGAAGAATTCGTGAGGGGGCCAGATTGACCCGCCTAGCGATGGTCCTGGCGGATGGGACAGGGTCGACCTGCGCCGTCCAATGACCATGGAATCAATCTCCGTCTTGCTGACTGTAGCCACCATGAGCCTGCGATTGTGCCTTCTGTTGCTGGTGGCCTGG
Source organism: Planctomycetota bacterium (assembly GCA_014193115.1). Classification (GTDB taxonomy): domain Bacteria; phylum Planctomycetota; class UBA11346; order UBA11346; family UBA11346; genus BJHQ01. The sequence goes on from BJHQ01000002.1 coordinate 49,271, forward strand.
TCCGAAGCGTCCGAGGTCTGGACGAAAATGGCGTCAGATCGCTTCGACGCCCAGCTGACGGCGGTCTGCGCTGAACCCGATCCCGGTCGGCGTCCAGCCCTGGTCACTGCCGATTTGATGACCTCCGGCCTGACTTCGGAGCAAATCCTGGCACTGGCTGACCGGTCGTTGCCGCCGGATGGGCCGCAGCGGCCTGGACACCAGGTACCCTGGCCGCTGCCGGACAGCACCTGCGCCTGGTTCAGCCTGCTGCTGCCGCCGGGCTATGATCCGGTGCGGCCGTGGCCGATGGTGGTGCTACTCAACCCGCCAAGCCAGCGCACCGAGGCGCTGCTCGGGTCACTTGGCACCAGATGCGCGCGCGCCGGCTGGATCGTGCTGGCGCCTGCCCTGGGCGGGTTCACCGCCGGAGAACGCGCACAGGACTGGACCGATGACTTGCCGCGCAAAGCGGTCCTCGATCTGGTTGCTTGGTCCGTGCGCCAATACCGCGTCGATTCCCGCCGTTTGGCCCTGGTCGGCGGCGAAGGCGCCTGGCTGCTGGCGCGAGCCGAGCCGCGCTTATGGCAGGCGGTGGCCCTGGCCGACGTGGTGCCAGCTCGCCTGCCTTCCGATCAGCCGGAACGCTATGCGGGATTGGCGCTGCGCGCCGGCACCGATCCCCGCCGGGACCTGCGCCGGGCAGGCGAAATGCGCAAAGCCGTGGAAGATTGGAAGACGTTTGCGGTGCAGGGGGACTTTGCGGAGGACGACGGCGAGTCCGCGCCATCGGTCGCGGCCTGGTTGGGCGCCCGAGCACCTCGGGCTGCCTCGCCGCTGCCGATGTTGCTCGCCGCCAAGCCGTTTTGGGCCGATTGGTCGGATCCGTTATCCCTGGCCAGTGACCCGGCGATGGATCTGATCACCAATGGCCAATCCGCAAAAGCCGTGTCCCTGCTCAGCGATCGGCTGCGGGCCAAACCGAGCCGGCGCGATCATCTGCTCCGGGCCTATGCCCATCTGCCAGCGCTGCTCGATCCGCTGCCGGGCCAAGGCGGGAATTTTCCCGCGGCAAAGTGGCCTGTGGCGGCCGAGGACGCCGCGCTCAGCGACCTTGACCGATCCGTGCGTCTGGCTCCCGATCCTTCGCCGGCCCTGGTGGCGACGGCATTCCGCTTGGCTGCGACGATTCATGCCCGGCGCACCTTGGCGCTGATCCCTGCCGGAGGCACCGCCTGGGAGGTTCCCCATCAGGCCTTCGTCAGCGCCCTGCGCACGGCGTTTCTGCACCGGCCTGACGACCTGGCGATTGCAGCACTGAATGCGCTGGTCACTCCTCGGCTTCCCCCTCCGAAAAAATGACACCGAGGGAACAGAGCTGCGGGTCGAGCGATTACTGCGCTGAATCCAACGTCGCCGGATCTTTACAATGCCTGCGCAAACCGGTGTGGCTGGCCGCTTGCTGGTGACCTGGCAGGCCGCCTGCCGGCGCCGTGGCTGTTCGCGCAAGGTCCCTGGCGAGCGTCCGACCCAACGATCCGATCACCTGCGAACAACCGATCCGAGCGCTCCATGACCGTCCCCGTTGCCCCCGATCCGCGTATCGCAGCGCTTTCCGCTGCCTGTGCCGGGGCTGATCCTGCCACCGTCGTCGAACGCACCTTGGCGGTGTACGGATCCGAGTGCGCCATCGCCTTCAGCGGCGCCGAGGACGTGCTGCTGATCGAGTACGCCCGATTGACCGGGCATCCGTTCCGGGTGTTCAGCCTCGACACCGGTCGGCTGCACCCCGAGACCTACCGGCTGTTCGCGGCGGTCGAGGAACGCTTCAAAATCCGCATCGAATACTGCTTTCCTGAAGCAGCTGCGGTCGAACGGCTGGTCCGCAGCAAGGGCCAGTTCAGCTTCTATCGCGATGGCCACGGCGAATGCTGCGGCATCCGCAAGGTCGAGCCGCTGCGCCGCCAGCTGTCCGGCCTGAAGGCGTGGATCACCGGCCAGCGCCGCGACCAGAGTCCGACCCGAGCCGAAGTTGCGGTCGTTCAGCGCGATCCGGCCTTCACCGGGTTGAACGGCGGTGTACTCGCCAAAATCAATCCGTTGGCGGCCGCCAGCCTGGCCGAGGTGTGGGCGGCGATCCGCGCCTATGAACTGCCGTTCAACTCCCTGCACGAACGCGGATTCATCAGCATCGGCTGCGAACCGTGCACCCGTCCGATCCAGCCCGGCCAGCACGAACGGGAGGGACGCTGGTGGTGGGAGGAATCGACCAAGAAGGAATGCGGCCTGCACGCGGCGAAGTGACTTCTGCCAGGTCCTGAACCACCAGAAGGTCGAGGGGAATTAAAGCGGTTCCCGTGATTCAGATGCCCCACGCGGCCCTGGCTTCGGTCATCGATTTCTGCTTGCCGGTGAGCCAGGTGGTGTGGCCGGATGGATCCTTGCCGTCGCGCCGCACCCAGCGTTCATCCGCCGGCTCGGCTGCAGGCTGGTAGCGGGTGTCGGCAGAAAGACGCAGCCGATCGGTGGTGTTGGTCAGCGAGGCGTGCAACGTGAACATGCCGAACAGGACCGCATCTCCGGCGCGGAATTCAGTCGTTGCCCATCGTCCGCCGAACCGTTCGGTGATCTCGCCCGGGTCGCTGGTGAACCAGCCGTTCACCACATCGCGATCGACATCCATCCGGCCATAGGTCTGACGCAGGCGGCGGAAGCCGTCGAGGCGATGGGAGCCGACACATACCACAAGTCCGCCGAGCGCGGTGTCGATGTCGCCGAGCGGAGTCCAGCAGGTCATCAGGCGGCGCGAACCACGGCCCATGTACACCGCATCGACGTGGGCACCGGTGGCCCCGCCGTTGGGCACCGCCCGGCTCCAGGTGAAATCGAACCGGCGCACATCGCCTGCGAAATAACGCTGAAAGAAATCAAGGATCGGGGCTCCTCCCACCACCTTGAGCAGCTCGCCGCCTTGATCCAATCCGCGGCCGCTCACCCGGCCGCCAGGCAGCAATCGGCCCTCGTCGAGAGGTGACCCGGGGTCGAGCACGCCCTGGTCACGGATCGTCGCCAGCATCTCAGCTCGCGCCGCCAGGACCTGGCCGCGATCGTGCAGGCCGCGCACCAGCAGGTAGCCGTCTTCGGCGAAGCGCGCCTGAAGCTCGTCGATATCATCCAAAAGATCATTGCAATCACGCATTTCCACCAGATCGGCGGATGGGAAGGTCGGTTCGCGGGTGAGGAATCGGACGGGTTTGCTCATCCCCGCAGGCTAGCAGAGTGGGTCCGGCGGCGTCAGTCACGGATCGGTCGCATTGCACGATCTGGTCGTGCGCCAGGATACGGTCATGGCAACGCCCCAGGTATTCGCGCCATCAACCGTCGTCGGTGCCGGTACGATCAGGGCCAAGCGCGGCACGGTCGAGGACCGGGTGCTGGGAAGGCATGCACTGGTGCTGATCGTTGCAGGCCACGGATGGTTCCGCAGCGGTCGGGAACCTCGCAGGACGGTGACCGCGGGAGATCTGCTGGTGCTTTTCCCGGATGTTCCTCATGGCTACGGTCCAGCAGAGCCCGGGCTGTGGGATGAACACTGGGTGATGGTCAGCGGTCACCAGCCGGCGGCCTGGGAAGCCGATCTGCTCTTCGATCAGAGCCGACCGGTGCTGCATCCTGGGCGCGATGCCGGACTGGTGCGGGCCTTTGCGGCTTTGCCGGGACTCTGGCGAGGGGGGCTGGATCAGTCCCGGCTGGTGGCGCGAGTTCTCGATCTGCTGGTCGAGGCCCTTCGCCTCGACCGGGAACAGACGTTGGCCGCATCCCAGCACCAGCGCGACACCGTCGGCCGGCTCGACGCGGCACGGAAGGAATTATCCGAGGGGTTGGAGGTGCCATGCGCCTGGGACCGGGTCGCACGCAACCACGGTTTTTCGCCAGAACGTTTCCGCAAGTTGTACCGTCTGCGGTTCGGCGTGGCTCCTGCCCGCGACCGGCTGGGCATGCGCATCGCCCTCGCCCAGAGCCTGCTGGCGGAAGGGCGGCTTGATGCTGCCGCCATCGCCGAACGCTGCGGTTTCTGCCACAGCGCCCATTTCTACCGTCATTTCCGGGCGATCGCCGGGATGACTCCCGCGGCTTGGCGCCAGATGGCAGCTGGCTGATCCATGAAAAAGCAGATGAAGCGCCAGCCGCCGAACTCACGCTCAACGGAGGCGGACTTGCGCCGTTAATATTGGCAATCCGCGCTGTGCCACGAATCCCTGAACGGCGCCAAGCACGATCACGTTCGTCACCTGGTCCGCAGTCTCCAGTTCCGCGAAAGCCGCTCCATGAAATGTCCTGTGTTCCTGGCCCTGGTCGTCTGTTCCGGACTCGGCGCAGGTGAATCCGTCGCCGTATCGCTCACAGGACGGTGCCTGCGGGTCAATGGTTTCGAAGCCATTCCACGCGGCATCTTCGGAGTCCATGCCGCACCGGTGACGCCGGAATCGGCGGCCGATCTCGGCATCGAATGCACCCGTCACATCATCACTCAGCCAGGAGCGAGCTCGGGCATCTTCACCCGTGATGGAATCCTCGATCCGGCCAGGTCGAAGCTTCCGGTGTTCATCGACTGCCAAGGGGACCGCTTCCAGCGGCCGCAGTGTCTCCGCAGCCCGTCCACCTGGAAGGAGCAATGCAGCGAAGTCGGCCGCAAACAGGGCGAACTGTGGCGGCGCATCACCGCCGAAACCGGTCAGCTCGGCGCGACCCAATGGTGGAACGAACCATACCTGAACTGGGCCGAGCGCTCCGCTGGAGGCGCTGCCAGTACGATCAATCAGGAATGCTACGATCTGGACAAGGCCGTCGAAGGCGGACCTGTTACCATCAAGGGCTGGAGCGAGCCTCTGACCCATTTCCGCTGGCGTGGCCGCTGGCCGGTGCGCTACCGCGAACGGACCGATGCCAAAACCGGCAAGGCCACCCAGGATCGGGTCATCGGCTGGAGTGTTCCGATGCCTGCCGACGCTAAAATTGGCGACAAAGTCCGCGGTTCCGCAAATCGCTATTGGGCCGAGCCCGGTGTCGAATACGAGTGGACGATCGAGCAGATCTGGTACCCGGTGGATCCGACCGCGGTGGGGTACTGGTCGGGGCGGCAGAACCTTGATTTCTACCGCTGGACCTTCGCTCCGTGGGCGCAGTCGCTGCGCGCCGCAAATCCCGCAGTGACCATCTTGGCCGGCTGGGATTTCAATTACGATGCAGGATACTGGTCGGCATGGAGCGAACTGTACCGGCCGTTGTTGAAAGAATTTCCGACCCTGATCGATGGCCTTACCGAGCATCATTACGGGATTCCACCCGAGCGGGTCCAGGCGTGGTACGAAGTCGGCACCGCCGACGCGTGGGCGATCACCGGTCGTTTCCTGCGCAACTGGAACACCGAATGCCAGGGCGTGCTCGACCCAGCGGTGTACGGCGGTTCGAGCAATGCCAGTGGGGAGGAGACCGCAGAGAAACGCCTCTGGGAAGCCAGTTACAGCCTGGCCGACGTGATCGGCATGTGTGCCCGCATGCCTGACAAGGTCGGATCCCGAACGGTACATAATTTCGCAGGATCATCCTGGTGGAGCGAATGCGGCGCAGCCTGGGCCCTGCGCCTGCTGAAGCCGCTGCGCGGTCGCCTGCTCGAAGTCGCGGATCACGATGACCGGTTGTACATCGCTGCCGCCTGGCGGGCTGAAGGCACCGGTTCGATCGCGCTCTACAATCAGCGCACCGACGCGGTGGATGTGCGCCTTGACCTGAAAACCGTTTTGCCGCCGGCCCGGGCCAAGAATCCGGCTTCCACCGTGACCATGCGTTTTTTATCGAGCGATGAATGCGGCCTGCTTGAGATCAAAGAGACGCCCTTGCTCATGGATGCCGATGGCGTTGTGAACGTGCCCTTGGCATCGCGCACCGGAGTCCTGCTGACCACCGGCCGGCTCACCGTCGCTGGAACCGTTGAACGTCAGCAATTCTTCGCGAAAGAAGGAGCTCTCCATCGTTCCACGGCGATCGATCAACCGTTGACCCAGACCATCAACCTGCCTGCGGCGGTGCTCAAGGCGGCTGATTCGTTTGCTTTGCGGATCATGGTCGATGGCCCCACCGATGGCGCCACGCTCACCGTGAATGGCGAACCGGTCGTGTGGAGCCAGCATTTGCCGGTGACGGATGTGCAGCTCATGCCGAAGCAACTGGTCTCTGGTGACAACGTCATCGTCGTTCGCCTGCCCAAGGATTCGATCCTGGGCACCGCCAGCGTGCTGATCGACACCGTCCTGCCCTGAATCGCTTTTGTTGGCGAGAATCCGAACATCGCTCCGATGGCGATCAGTTGACTGACGATGTCTGATGGCGCCGGCGTCACGCCGGTGCCTCAAGATCCAGTCGACCGGCCTATCGACCATCCAGCGATTCGGGACTCCAGCTCCCACGCGAGGTCCATCCACTGACGCGCTGCACGGCGGGCCTTGGCGCCGGAGCGGTTCCCGGTCTGCTGCCAACGCGATGCATTTTCTCCTCCATGACCTCGCCGCGGCAGTTATCGCCGCGACCCTCGCCGGATTGGCGGCGCACCTGCTGCGCCAGCCGGTGATCCTGGGCTATCTGGTGGCCGGGGCCGCGGTCGGGCCGCTGGGGCTGAACCTGGTCCACGATCAGCAATCGATCGAGACGCTGAGCGAACTCGGCTTGATCCTGCTGCTGTTCGTGATCGGCCTGGAGATGGACCTGCGGGCGCTGGCCGGATCCGGCCGCCAGCTGCTGGTCGCAGGTTTCGGCCAGTTTCCGCTCTCGGTCGCTCTCGGCTGCGCTGGTTTCGCCGCGCTCGGCTACGGTCTGGTCGCACCATCCGCCGAAGGGCTGTACCTGGCCTTGGCCTGTTCGCTCTCCTCCACCGCCATCGTGGTCAAACTGCTCGCTGATCGGGTCGAGCTCGACACCAGTCCAGGGCGTATCACCGTCGGCGTGCTGGTGGTGCAGGATCTGTTCGCGATCCTGGTGCTCGCCTTCCAACCGAGTCTTGGTCATCCGGCTCCCGGACCGATCGCCTGGGCTCTGTTTGGCGGCACGGTTCTGGTGGCTGGCGGTTGGCTCGCCACCCGCTTCGTTGTCGGACCACTGTTCGGATCGATCCATCGCAGCCCCGAACTGGTGGTGGCCACGGCCATCGGCTGGTGCGCCCTGGGCGCCGCCGCGGCCCACGGGCTCGGCTTGTCCACCGCCATGGGCGCGCTGGTCGCCGGTCTGGCGTTGGCGTCGTCGCCGTATCGTCTGCATGTGACGGCGAAGACCTTGCCGCTGCGCGATTTTTTCCTGACCTTGTTCTTCGTGTCGCTGGGCTTGCGGATTCCTGCCCCGACCGTGGCGCTGGCGATCCCGGTGACCTTGGCCACGGCCTTCACCGTGCTCAGCCGCTTCGCCACCATCGCTCCGTTCCTGATCGCTACCGGCGCCGGCCGGCGCACCGCCTTCATCGCCAGCCTCAATCTCGCCCAAGTCAGCGAATTCTCCCTCGTCATCGTCGCTTTAGGCGTGCACCACCAGCACATCGGCGCCGACCTGGAAGGCGTGGTGGTCTATGCCTTGGCGGTGACCGCCCTGCTGTCGTCGTATGCGATCCGTTGGTCGCATCCGTTGTGGCTGGCCTGCGATTGGACGTGTGGCGCAATCGGACTCGGCCGGGCCCACCGCGAGCACCGCGAAGAGGCCACCTGCGACCGCCATGCCATCGCGGTGCTTGGCGTCCATCGCACGGCCCGCGCGTTGATCGACCGTCTGGCCCAGGATGACCCGGAACTGCTCGCCCAGGTGCTGGTGGTGGATTTCAACCTGGAAGTCCTGCGGGAATTGAAACAGCGCGGCATTGCCGGTGCCTTCGGTGACCTGGCCAGCGCCGACACGCTCCATCATGCCCACTTGGAACACGCCCGGGTGATCGTGCTGACCATTCCTGACATGTTGTTGAAAGGCACCGATACCCGCACCTTGGTCGCGACCTGCCGTGGGATCGCCCCGCATGCAGTGATCATCGCTGGGGCGGACACGCCGCGTCAGGCCGAGGAGCTGGAGCGCCGCGGCGCCAGCATCGTGGTGCCCGCCCATGATCTGCTTGGTGACCGGTTCGCCGCCCTGGTTCGTGAACGTTTGGCGTCCTGAGCGCTGCGACGTCCTGAGCGCTGCGGCGCCTGAGATCTGCGCCGCGAGTCGAAACGCGACCCGCAGGGCCTTGCGCCTTGCTTGGAAAACGCCAATCACCCGCCATGCCCCAGTTCGCTGCCGCTTTGGGTTTCCTCGCATGCCTGGGTCTCGCCTGGGCCCTGTCCGAGGACCGTCGGAAGATTCCTTGGTCGGCCATCGGCTGGGGTACTGCGCTGCCGCTGCTGGTCGGCGTGCTTGTCTTCCTGCTGCCGGGGAGCGGGCCGGCGATGGTGGCAGTCAATCAGTTCGTGGTCGGCGGGCTCGACGCCGCCCTGGCCGGAGCGCGGCTGGTGTTTGGGCCGTTGGCAGCCGGTCCGGGCCAGCCTGGTTCGATCGGCGTCATCCTGCTTTGCCAGGTATTTCCCATCGCCATCGTGGTCTCGGCGCTCAGCGCCGTGCTGTACCAGATCGGTCTTCTGCAGATCGTCGTGCGCTGGTTTGCCGTGGTTTTCCACCGGCTGCTCGGGATCAGCGGCGCCGAAGCCCTCACGGCCTCGGCCAATCTGTTCGTCGGCGTTGAGTCCGCCCTGGTCGTGCGGCCGTACCTGGAGCGCATGACGCGCAGCGAGCTGCTGGTGCTGCTCGCTGCGGGCATGGCGACCTCGGCATCGACGGTGCTCGGGCTGTATGTGCTGACCGTCAATCAGATTTTCCCTGGCGCCGCCGGCCACCTGGCGGCGGCAACTCTGATGGCGGTGCCCGCGGCCATCGCCATCGCCAAACTGCTGGTCCCGGAGCGTGAATCCCCGGTCACCGCCGGCTGGGTGCCGGGCGATGCCGAGCCGAAAAATCCTGGTGGAATCCTGGGTGCGGTGATCAGCGGGGCGATGGATGGCCTGCACCTGGTCCTCGGTCTGGCCGCATGCCTGATCGCCATCATCGGCCTCCTGGCGATGGCCGACTGGCTGCTCGCCTTGACCGCTGGCTGGGTGATGACCGGTCCACCTCCGACCATCGCAGGGCTGCTCGGCTGGCTGTTCTGGCCGGTTGCGTGGCTGGCCGGAGTCGCTCCGGCCGATGTGGCGGTGATGGGCCAACTGCTCGGCAAGCGCCTGATCGCTGGAGAGTACCTGGCCTATCTTGATCTGGTCGCAGCGGCCAAATCCGGAGCCATCCACGATCCACGTACCGTGGTGGTGGCGAGCTATGTGCTCTGCGGTTTCGCCCACCTTGCATCGGTGGCGATCTTCGTCGGCGGTACTGCCGCCCTGGTGCCGTCGCGTCGCGCCGATCTCGCCCGGCTTGGACCGAAGGCGCTGCTCGCGGCGACCTTGGCCACCTTGATGACCGGCTGCATCGCGGCGATGTTCTGCTCGGGGAACGAGATCGTCCTCGCGGCTCAGCGATAACCTCGCCGGCCTGAACGTCAGTCCGCACTGACGGACGGAAAGCGGCGCAGAAAGCCGCCGGTCCGTCAGAATCTGGCGTCCGATCACGCAGGAACAGCGCATTTCTGGCGCTGTTTACATGTGAAGCAGATCGAAAGTGCACCGGGCTGATACAGTGCCTAACCATCATGGTTGGACCGGCCCCGTCCCTGCTGCCCCGCCTGCCCGGTTCCTACCGGGCGGTCATCGCGACCTGCGCCGGGCGCATGTTGGCGGTCGACCAGGCCCAGGTCTCGGCCATCGGGACCATCGCTTGTTCGCCGCCGGTGCCTGGCGGCGCCCCCTGGTTGGACGGGATCGGCGAGCACGACGGGAAGGCGGTCCTGGTCGTGGCACTCTTCGGTTGTGCGCTGGAACCCCGGCCGGAGCGCCAGTCCATGGTCATGGTGCTCGACTTGGGGCGGGAATCCCCGCTCAGCGCCGATCGCCCGCGAATCAGCCTGCGCATTGATGGCGCCGCTGGCCTTGCGGAGTGCTCGCCGCGCTCGACCGGCGAACGTCTGTCGTCGGCCTGCCCAGCGGCGTGGCTTCGGCCCTGCCGCCTGGCTGATGGCAGTGACGCAGTCTGGGTCGACGGTCTCGCCATGCGCAAAAGCTGGGAAGAATCGTGAACGGCGCGCTCATTCTCGACCGGCTCCTGGATGGCGAGTCCCAGGCCAAAGTCAGGCAGGCCGCCGAACGAGCCGGCCTGCGACAGGCTGCTCCGGGCGAGCGCCCGCAGGTCGTTGTCGCCGGCTTGGCACCAGGCGAACGGAACCTGCCGAGCGCGGTAGCCGCCGCTGCCGAGCCGGGCCTGCCAGTGATCCTGCTCAGCCAGGATGCGTTGGTGCAGCCGGTGGTCCTGCTGGCCGGCGGACGGTTGCTCCTGGTTCCGGCCCACGTCGACGTCGAAGCCCTGGCTGAGCACCTGCGCCTGGTGACCCGACCGGGCCAGCCGCCGCCACGGGCCCAGGTGCATCTGCGGTCGAGACGTTGGGCCGCGACCCGCATCGGCGAATCCAGCCTGGTCGGGACCGAGGGGAGCCTGAGCGGAGTCATCGCCGCCGCGAGCCTGGCAGCCGTGGCGCGGGACGTCGCCCACATCGCCGGCGTGGGCGATCCGGCGACGGCGGCAAAGCTTCTGCCTGGAGTGCTCGCGAAAGGCGGCGCCTGGGCTGCGGCAGCGGTGCTCGATCCGGGACATGGGCAGTGGACCCTGGCCTGGATTGGCGCGACCTCGCTGCTGGTCGCTGCTCCGCTGCGCCTGCCGGCGGTCTGGCGTCCGGTGGCACCGGCTGCTGGTGCCACGGGCCGGGTGCTGGAGGCCCAGCGCGGAGATGTCGTGCTGCTCAGCGGGCCGTTGCCGGGCGATCCCGCCTTCGCCGACGCCGCTCTCGGCGCGGCAGCGCATCAGGGGTGCAGCGTGCTGATCGGGCATCTCGTGGAACATGGGGACCGCCTGGGGATCCCCATCGATGCCCTGGTTGTGGAGGTCCTGTAAATGCCGGACTCAATCCTGGTCATCGATGACAGCCTGACCATCAGGAAACTGCTTGAGCTGTCGCTGACCGGCGCCGGCCACGCGGTCCAGGTAGCGGCCACCGCTGCCGAAGGGTTGGCGTTGGCCCGCCGCCTGCGGCCCAGGCTCATCCTGCTCGACCACATCCTGCCCGACCGGAAGGGCACCGAGGTCTGCGCTGAACTCGCGGCCGATCCCGCCACCGGGACCATCCCGGTCATCATCATGTCGGCGAAGGGCGATGACATCCGCCCGTTATTCCGTGACCGTCCAAGCGTGGTGGCCTGCATCGGCAAGCCGTTCGCTCCGGCCGCCATCTCCCACCTGGTGGCGGAGACTTTGCGTCCAACACCGGCTGCGGCCGAGCCGCGCAGTGAACCCGGCACGGCCTCCTTCCGGCCCCAGGATCCGGCGACGGCGAATGCGGCCCAGGTGATCTTCACGGCGCTGCGTGATCGGTTGGCGCTGATCCCGACCTGGGCGGCGGAGGCCGCAGGTCAGCCGCCTGCTGCATTTTATGCCCGACGCCTGTTGACCCCGGAGGCCGTGTCGCGGCTGCTCGAAGGCGTCGCTCCGCTGCTCGCTGGTGCACGGCAACCGGCGGAATCGGTGCAGACATCGGCACTGACTTCGGCACTGACTTCGGCATCAAGCGCTGATGAGGTTTTGCTGTCAGGCAGCACGGCGGTGCTCGACCTGCCGGCATTGCTCCGCCTGCTGCACGGTCTGGGTCGAAGCGGAGTGCTCGAACTGGGCGCATCCGACCGGCTGGTCGAACTCTTCTGCGAACGTGGCGAGGTGATCCTGGCGCTGCCATCCGGTGCGGCCGCAGAACAGGCTGCCGCAGCGGCTGGCCTGGTGCTGCCGGCCGCTGCCGATGATGGCGTTCCGCTGCTGGTGGCTGCGGTTTCCGGCCTGCCCGAAGGCAGCGAACAGTTGCAGCGCATCGGTATCGCCGCCCTGCTCGGCATGGTCGCTGCCGGCCCCCAGCCGTTCCGGTGGCGCCCGCGCTCGGCACTGCCGGCGGCGATGCTCAAGGTCGGACGCGCGATCACCGCGGAGCAGATGGCGCTGGAGCGGCTGCGGCTGGTCGACGACTGGACCCAGGTCGAGGCCGAGGTCGCTTCCCTCGATCAGATCTGCTCGCGTTCGCCCGATCTGGCGGCCCAGCTGCGATCGTTGACCCTCAACCCGATCGAGCACCGGATCCTGACCGATGTCGATGGCCGGCGCAGCGTGCGGGCCATCGTGGAACGCAGCCGTTTATCGACCTTCGAGGTATTCCACGTCCTGTACCGCCTGATCCAGTCCAAGCTGGTCCTGCCGCGCTCGCCAGCAGCCACGGCAAGGTCGGTGCGGTCGCCAGTGCTCTGCGCCGGACCGGCCAGTCCCTTGATCGAACCGCTGACCCGGATGTTCATCGGCCAAGGTCTGCAACCACCCGCGGTGGTCCGCGATGCGACCGGTGTCGCCGCCCTCGGCGGGGAATGCCTCTGCGTGGTGGTGGATGCGGACACCTGCGATGGACCAGCTGTGATCCGCTTCCTGCGCAGTTCCGTGGCGACCTCGGCGGTCCCGGTGGTGGCGGTGGTCGACCGGTTCGGCGATCCGGCTGCGCTCACTGCATCCGGTTGCGATGCCGTTTTGTTCGCTCCGGTGCATGTCTCCGCCCTTCCTCCCTTGCTCGGCTGCTGAGGTCCCCATGGCCACCATCCTGATCGTCGATGACCAGAAGACCGATCGTGAGATCCTGGGCAGGATCGTCACCAGCCTGGGGCACGAGGTGCTGTTCGCCCACGATGGCGAGAGCGCGGTGATCAAGGCACATGCCCATCATCCGGCGATGATCCTGATGGACGTGGTGATGCCGATGATGGATGGGTTCAACGCCTGCCGCAGGCTGAAGAAGGATCCGGCGACCACGGCGATCAAGATCGTATTGGTCACCCAGAAAGGCACGGAAAGCGACAAGTTCTGGGGCAGGAAGCAGGGCGCCGACCAGCACGTCGTGAAACCGTATTCAGCGGAACAGATCCAGCAGGTGATCAAGGAGCAGCTCGGATGAACCGTGGCCTGACCAGGTGCGTGGTGCGTCACGGCGATTCCTGCCTGGCGGTCGATGCCGTCCTGGTCGGCGAGATCGTACCGCTCGCCGCCATCACCCGTCTGGCCCGGTGTCCGGCGGCAGTGCTCGGCCTGACCGACCTGCGCGGCCAACCGTTGCCGGTGGTCGATCTCGGCCAATTGCTGGAATTTTCCAGTCCGGCCGCTACCGGCTCGCCTGCCCGTCAGCTGCTGGTGCTGCGCACCGAGGTCCGGCTGGCTGGCCTGCCCATCGACCGCTGCGAGGGCGTGTTGGCGGCGGATCCCGCGGACTACCGCCAATCGAGCCGCCATGGCGAGCCGTCCTGGGTCGCCGGATTCCAGGCTTTTCCCAGCCGTGGCCTACTCGCCACGGTCATCGATAGCGCGGACCTGCTTGCCCGCCTGGGCCGGCTGCGCTTTCAACCGGCAGCATCCAACGCCGCCTGACCACCATTCGCCCAAAGGTCCCCCGCATGTCCACCGCCCTCACCGTGACCGAGCGCTTGTCGCGCATCTTCTTCGCGCCGGTCTACTTCTTCATCGACCGCGTCCGCTTTGCCAAATCGCTGCTGCTGCTGCTGCTGCTGCTACCAGACGGCTATGTCGCTTGGCTGCTGGTCGCTCAAACCACCAAAGACGTGAATTTCAGCCGGAAAGAGAGCGTCGGTGTCGCGTATATCAGCCCGGCCCGAGACCTGCTCGCGAAGCTCCAGGCCCTGCGGGTGTCGCGCATCGGCGGCGCTCCCGGCAGCCCGACGTCCGACATCGACGCAGCGATCGCGGTGGTCGACCAGGCGGAGCAGCTCCATGGCGGTGAGCTCGGCACCGCTGCGGTGTGGGCATCGATCAAGGCCGATTGGGCGAAGATCAAGACGACCGGCGACGACGCCACACTGGCCGCTCTCACCGGACGCATCGCCGGGGAATTGATCGTCAACACGGTGGGAAACAATTCGAACCTGATCCTCGATCCTGATCTGGACTCGTACTGGATGATGGATGCCTATGTCTTCAAGCTGCCGACCTTGGGCGAACTGGTGGCCGGCACGGCCGCGAACGCGTCCACTGTCGCCGATGGCGCCGCCATCACCAATGCCCAGCGCGCCGATCTGGCCGCGCTCACCGGCCTGATCCGCACGACCACCTCCGATCTGATCAATGTCGACCTGAAGACCGCCATCGCTGACAACGAGAGCGACGGCGAAGGCCGGACCGGGAACCGGCGCCTGCGTGCGGCCCTTGAATCGCACTTCCAAACCACCGCCAAATCCCTGGAGGGTTTCGCTGACTTGATCCGGGATCAGGCCCTGGTCCCGGCCCAACCGTCTTTGCAGCGCGAGACGCTGCGCAAAGCGGCGGCGACCTTGATCGGCGAGGTCCAATCCTTGCAGGTCGCGGTGGCACCGGAGCTCGACCGGCTGTGCGTTGAGCGCGCCGACCGTTATCGCCAGACGCGATTCGTCGGCATCATCGTCTTCATCGTCGCGGCGCTGCTCATCTCGTACGTCTTCAATGGCTTCACCAGTTCGGTGCAGATCGCCCAGAAGCGGATCGAGGACGAGAACGCCCGCCTGCAGAAGGACATCCTCGGTCTGCTTGAAGTCGTGTCCGAGGCCGCCGATGGCAACCTGACGGTGCGGGCAAAAGTCACCGAAGGCACCCTCGGCAACGTCGCTGATGCATTCAACCAGATGATGGAATCCTGGCAGCAGCTGATGGCCGCCATCACCCAACAGCTCGATCGGACCAATCAGGCGGTGGCTGAGCTGGGCAAGGCTTCGGCGGCGATGGCCAAGGGCGCCTCGAATCAGACGGCGGCGGTGGCTGCGGCGGCTGGTGCGGTCACCCGGATGAGCCAGGAGATCGGCCTGGTCTCGACCAATGCCGAAGAAGCCGCGTCGTCCGCCAAGCGCACCCAGGCCTCGGCGCTGCAAGGTTCGACCTCGGTGCAGGCGGTGGTCCAGGGCATGGAATCGCTGCGTTCGCTGGTCCAGGCCGGAGCGAAGAAGATCAAGACCCTGGGTGAACGGAGCATGGAGATCAACTCGATCGTCAGCACCATCGCCAGGATTTCCGAGCAGACCAACATGCTCGCGCTCAACGCCGCGATCGAGGCGGCCCGCGCCGGGGATCAGGGCCGCGGCTTCAGCGTGGTCGCCGATGAGGTGCGCAAGCTGGCGGAGCGCACCGCGGCGGCGACCCAGGAGATCGACAAACTGGTCAAGGCGATCCAGGCCGAGACCAATGAATCGGTGGCCGCCATCGAGCGCCAGACCCAGGTCGTCGAGGAGGAAGGCCGGGCGGTGGCCAACGCCGGCGCGGTGCTGACCCGGATCGAGGCGGCCTCGGGCGAGTCCACCAACCTGGCGAGCAGCATCGCCCTGGTGGCCAAAACCCAGGTGACCGACGCCAAGTCGGTGGTGAACACCATGCAGGGGGTCAGCGGGATCGCCCGCGAGACCGAGCAGGGGGCGGCGCAATCGCTGCAAATTGCCCAGAGCCTGGGCGATTTGTCGCAGCAGCTGCGCACCGCCATCGGTCGCTTCAAGGTCGGCTGAGGCCGCTGCTCACCGACCATGTCCACCTTCCCGATCGACGACGTCCGCGACATCTTCAGCACGGACATGCATGCCGTGCTGGAGATTCTGCGTGGTCAGGTCACGGCACTTGCGGCAAGCGACGTCCTGCGAGTGGCCGCCGCCGAGGCCGCGGAGCGATCGGCCTTGGCCGAGTCCGCCGAAGATGGTTGCCACACCATCACCGGCAGTGCGTCGCTGGTCGGGGCCAACGCCTTGGCCGGGGCCGCAGGCGATCTGCGCCAGACCCTGTCGGCGATGCGAACCGCCTTGGCCGACCTGGCGGCGGCCGCGGACCGAGCCCAACGGCTGGGCACGGAAGCCTCGGCCCGGCTCACCGGTTTCGATCGGCTGCTCGACCTGGAACTGGAGAAGCGCCGCGACGAGGCCGATGCGCTTGCCGCCAGCCTCAACCGGGCGGCGGAAGGCCAGGAGGAATCCTTCGCATTCGCTGACGACCCGGAGCCGATGGTGGTGGTCGTCCCGGAAGGAGGCGATGCACTGGATCCGGCGGTGCTTGAGGCTTTCTCGGGCGAAGCGGCGGAACTGCTCGATCTGATGGATCGGCAGGCCTTGCTGCTCGAAGGCGGCGACCAGACGGCGCTGGCCGAGGTGATGCGCGCCTATCACACCTTGAAAGGTGCAGCCAACACCGTCGGCCTGGACCGGGTCGGTGTCGTCGCCCACCGGGTCGAGGATCTGCTCGAATCGATTCCGGCCGGTCAGGTGGCTCCTGACCTGCCCAATCGGCTCATCGCCGTGCAGCGGACGATCCGGCGCTGGCTGGCCCGCGGTGGCCATCCGAGCGCTGAGGAGCTGTCGGAGGCGTTGGCCCGGATCCAGGTCCGACCAGCTCAGGACCCTTCGTCGACCACCGTGCCCGAGGTCCGGCCCGAACCGGAAGGGAATCCGGCCAGCGATGGCGCCAACCCGGCTGAGCGGCGCTACCTGCGGGTATCGGCCGATCATCTCGACGGTCTGATGCATCTCGCCGGCGAACTGGTCCAGGGGCGGTCCCGCCTGCTCTCGCGCACCGGGCGGATGGTCGAACTGCATCGCGACCTGCGCCTCAGCCGGGAACGCCTTGGTTCGGTCATCGGATCTTTCCGCGATCGCCATGAGTTCGGCGGCCTGGATGGGAAAGGGGGGCCTCCCGCCGCAGGCCGCGCCGATCCCATCGCGCATCGTTTCACCGAACTCGAGCTCGACCGATACGAGGATATCCACATCCTGTCCCGGGCCTTGGGCGAGGTCGGCAACGATGTGCACGAAATCCAACGGCAGATTTCCCAGGCGATTTCCGAAGTGGTCGAGGACGCCGAAGGCTTCGGCCGGGTCGTCGGCGGCATCCAGACCGGCATCACCCGGGCCCGCCTGGTGCCCGTCGCCCAGCTGTTCACCCGGCTGCACCTGACCGCACGCGATGCCGCGGCCCGCCTCGGCAAGGACGTGCAGGTGGTATCTTCGGGCGAGGAGGTCGCCCTGGACAAGGGAATCATCGACGGCATTCAGGCGGCGCTGTTCCACCTGGTGCGCAACGCCGTGGCCCACGGCATCGAAGCGGTGGATGCGCGGACGGCCGCAGGCAAGACGGCCCAGGGCGTCATCACGCTCAGCGCGCGAAGCGAAGCAGGCCAGATCCTGTTGTCGGTGCGCGATGACGGTGGCGGTCTGGATTTGCCTGCGCTCCATCGCCGGGGTGTCTCGCTGGGGCTGATCCCGCCTGCCACGCCGGTGGATTCGCCGACGGTGCGCGATCTGGTGTTCATGCCTGGCTTGTCGACCACCGGCGCGGCAGATGCCGTCAGCGGACGTGGCGTCGGCTGCGATGCGGCTCGACGTGATATCCAGCGCTTGGGCGGGGCACTCACCGTCACTTCGACACCGGGCTCGGGAACGGTCTTCACCGCCACGCTGCCGTTGACCTTGGCCATCACCCGGGCGCTGCTCCTGCGCCATGGCGACCAGGGCTATGCCGTGCCCATGACGTTCGTAGAGCATCTGCTTGATCTGGACAACGTCACAGTTTCGCGGAGCGGGGGCATCGAGCGCATCCCGTGGGGCGCCCAGCATCTCATCCTTCATGATTTGGGCGCGATCCTCGGCCTGCCGACCGGCACCCACCGACGATCCGGAGGTCCGGTCCTGATCCTGCACCTGGGTGATCAGCGTTGGGCGCTGCGGGTCGATGCGTTATCGACCCAGACCGACATCGTCGTCAGCAGCCTCGGTGAATTGCTCCAAGGGCACCCGCTGTTCTCCGGCGTCACCATCACCGGTGCCGGCGAGCTGGTGCCGATCCTCGATGTTGCCGGGCTGTTCACGGCCCAGCGAACCCAGGCATTCCGCGAACCGGTTCCGGCTTTCCTGCCTGTGGCCTCCGAACCTCGGCCAGCTGTCCGGGTGCTGGTGGCCGATGATTCGGTGTCGGTGCGCACAGTCATGGCGAACCAGCTGCGGGCGCTCGGGGCCGAGGCCATCCTCGCCGTGGATGGAGAAGATGCTTTGGACCGGTTGCGCCAGCGACCGGTGGACCTGGTGTTGACCGACCTGGAAATGCCGAAAATGCACGGCTACGACCTGATCCGATCGATCCGTTCCAGTCCGGCCTGGAATGGGCTCCCGGTGGTGGTGGTCACCAGCCGGAGCGGAGACAAGCACCGCACCCTCGCCATGTCGGTCGGAGCCTCGGATTTCCTCAGCAAACCGTTCACGCAGGAGGCGCTCGGCGGAATTTTGGCCAAGTGGGTCAAGCGCCCGTGAGCCAGGCCGGATCGGTGGATGCGGTCAGGGACGGTCACGGCGAGCCGGGGCAGGTGCTGCTCGTGATGTGCCGGCCATGGCTGGTCGCCTTGCCCGTGAGCGACGTCGTCCGGGTGATGGCGGCGGACGCGGGCAACGCCGTCGGCAGCCAGCTGACCATCGGCGGTGAATCGTGGAAAACAGCGTCCTTGTCCAAGTTGCTTGGTCTGGCAAGCACACCTGACCAGGCCGCGGCTGCGTTCGTCCTGATCCGGCCAGGTGGGCGGCCTGCGGCCCTGGCCACCGGACCGTGCCTGCGGGTTGGTGCGTTACCGGGTGCGTTGGTCCATCTGCCGCCCTGCGCCTTCCGTCATCGTCGCCCTGCGCCGTGCTTCCCGGCCGGTGCGTTGGCCGCCACCCACGGTTTGGCCGCCTTTGGACTCTTCATCGATCCTGCCAAGCATGTCGCAGGGATTGCCGACCAATGACGATCACCGATCTGACCGGATGCTTCGCCTGCGATGGCGTGCTCCACCCCGACCTGGAACGAACCGCCGAGGGCCTCCCGCAGCGCCTGCCTGACAGCGTCTTCCGGACCGGCCATGCCCGCCGCCAACCCACCGCTGAAGCTGAGACGATGGATCTCGGATCAGTCATCGCCGAGGATACCGAGGAGCTGCTGCCGCGGCTCGATGAGGTCGTGGACAAGTACCGGATCGAACAGGAGCTGGGTCGTGGCGGATTCGCAGCGGTCTTCCGGGCGACCCATCTGCTGATGCGTTCCACCGTGGCCTTGAAGCTGCTGTTCCCGCGGATGCTGCGGAAGTACCCCCAATTGGCGGAGACCTTGTGCGAAGAAGCCCGGCTGACCTCGCTGATCGATCATCCCAACGTGGTCAAAGTCCTGGATGTGACCACCACCCCGCGGTTCACCTACATCATCATGGAGTACATCGAAGGCGTCAGCCTCGGCCGGGCTATCCTGCGCAAACCGATCGATCCGGCCAACGTGCTCAAGATCGGGATCCATCTCTGCGGCGGACTTCAGGCTGCCGCAGAGCAGGGTCTGATCCATCGCGACATCAAACCTGGGAACATCCTGGTCGCTCGCACCGGCCAGGCCAAACTGGTCGACTTCGGCCTGGCCCGCCGGGTCGATGACCTGCGTCGGAGCAATGACAGCAGCAGCACTGGCAAGCGTATCGCGGGAACTCCTGCGTACATCGCGCCGGAGCAAGCCTCGACGCCCGATGCGGCAGACCATCGCGCCGACATCTATTCCTTAGGAGCCACTTTGTATCACGCCGCGGTCGGCCGACCGCCGTTCCCATCCGGAACGCCGATGCAGATGATCCTGTCACACATCAATTCACCGCCGCCTCCGCCAGAGAATTTCCGGCCAGATCTGCCTGCCGGACTGTCCACCATCCTGCTCCGCATGCTCGCCAAACGGCCTGAAGACCGGCCTCAGACCTATGTGGAGCTGGGCGAAGAGCTGATGCGGGTGTACCGCAACCTGCGTCCCCAGACCACCACCATGACGCCTTCGTCCTCTACCGATCCTGCCCACAAACCTGCGTTGATGGGGAAACTGCGCGGATTGTTCTCGCCGCGGACTCCCTGAGCGGAATCTCTGGAATCGGATCCACCAGGCGTGGCCTGGGCAGCGTTTCCCAGCAGCGCGAGGCGGAGAGTCTCTGATAGGACCGACTTACACACATCAACCAAGACACTCGTCGTATGGCCCAAGGATTTCATCGTGATTCACCGAGCCACTGTGGATTTTCATGCATTTCCAAATGAATATTCATTCGCACGAGTGAATGCTGGCGGGACGACAGACGGTTCAACAAAGGGCATCATTTTCATGATCAAAACACGTGCTTTATGGGATGTTGTTAAATACCCTTGCGCTTTTCCTTTTTTTCGGGGTACCCTTCATGTGATTCCCAAGAATCCAGGAGGATCATTCTATGAAACGGATACGTCCATTACTACTGGTCCCATCGCTATTGGCGATGCTGCATGCTGCTGCCGAAGATGTTCCTGCGATCATTCCGTATCAGGGTTGGGTGCAGGTGAACGGAATGAACTTCACCGGTCCGGGAAAGTTCAAGTTCGCGCTGGTCGATTCCACCGGCAATACCGTGTACTGGCGCCAGGACGGCAGCGCTCCGCTGGTCGTCGAGCCGAACACCTCGGTGACCGTCGCCGTGACCGATGGCCTGTTCACCGTACCGCTCGGCGACCCGGCGGTCGCCGGCATGGCGCCGCTGCTGCCGACAACGTTCGACAAACAAGATGTCCGTCTGGTGATCTGGTTCGATGATGGCCGCAATGGTTTCGTCCAGCTCGGCGCGCCACGGCGACTGCTGTCGACTCCCTATGCGGTTCGTTCCCATTCGGCTGTCGATAGCGAACGGTTGGCTGGCACGGTTCCAACGTCGCTGGCTTTGTCCTTATTGTCTGCGAGCGACGCACGGAGTGGTCGGTCGACGCTTGGCGTGGTCTCGTTCCGCAGCGGAGTTGGTCTCCCATCGACAAGCCTTGGTGATGACGGCGATTATTATGTCGATACGCAAACCGCGTTCCTCTATGGTCCAAAGGCATCCGGTGCCTGGCCCGTCGCGGTATCACTCGCCGGACCTGCGGGCCCGCCTGGACCCGCCGGAGCCACAGGACCTATTGGGCCGCCCGGTGCCAATGGGCTTCCAGGACCTGCCGGACCACAAGGTCCAGCGGGTTTGGCAAGCGCGACCTGGCGCACCGGTAGCGGTGCACCGTCCAGCGCGCATGCCGACGGCGATCTGTACCTGAACACCGCCAATGGCGACGTGTATCGCCAAACCAGCGGGATCTATGGATTGGTCGGAAACTTGACCGGTCCCACCGGCGCCACCGGCCCAGCAGGAATTGCAGGCAATCAGGGACCGCCGGGTTTGACTGGTCCGACCGGCCCACCTGGAGCCACCGGACCGGCCGGCGCTGCCGGAGCCAATGGAGCGACAGGTCCAGCTGGCCCAGCGGGAGCCACCGGACCCGCCGGTGCCTCTGGGGCCAACGGCCTCGACGGAGCGACCTGGCGCACTGGTAGCGGAGCGCCCTCGACCACCAACGCCGATGGCGACCTGTACCTGAATACGGCCAATGGCGATGTGTATCGGCAAACCAGCGGTTCCTACAGCATCGTCGCCAACATCACCGGACCGACCGGAGCTACCGGTCCAGCCGGCGCCGTGGGAGCTACCGGAGCGACAGGTCCAACGGGCCCTGCTGGAGCGGCAGGTCCTGCTGGAGCGGCAGGTGCCAACGGCGCAGCGGGGGCAAACGGTCTCGACGGCGCGACCTGGCGCGCTGGCAGTGGAGCCCCTTCGACCTCAAACGCCGATGGCGATCTGTACCTGAACACGGCCAATGGCGATGTGTATCGGCAAACCAGCGGTTCCTACAGCATCGTCGCCAACATCACCGGACCGATCGGTGCCACCGGTCCAGCCGGCGCCGTGGGAGCTACCGGAGCGACAGGTCCAACGGGCCCTGCTGGAGCGGCAGGTCCTGCTGGAGCGGCAGGTGCCAACGGCGCAGCGGGGGCAAACGGTCTCGACGGCGCGACCTGGCGCGCTGGCAGTGGAGCCCCTTCGACCTCCAACGCCGAAGGCGATCTGTACCTGAACACGGCCAATGGCGATGTGTATCGGCAAACCAGCGGTTCCTACAGCATCGTCGCCAACATCACCGGACCGATCGGTGCCACCGGTCCAGCCGGCGCCGCGGGAGCTACCGGAGCGACAGGTCCAACGGGTCCCGCTGGAGTGGCAGGTCCTGCTGGAGCGGCAGGTGCCAACGGCGCAGCAGGTGCCAACGGCCTGGACGGAGCAACCTGGCGCACCGGCAGCGGCGCACCGGCAGTCACGAACTCCGATGGAGATCTGTACCTCAATACAGCCAACGGCGATGTGTATCGGCAAGCCAGCGGTTCCTATAGCATAGTCGCCAACATCACCGGACCGACCGGGGCTACCGGACCTGCCGGCGCTGCGGGAGCCAACGGCGCGGCAGGTGCCACCGGGCCAGCTGGAGCCGCAGGCGCCAACGGCCTGGACGGAGCAACCTGGCGCACCGGCAGCGGCGCACCGGCAGTCACGAACTCCGATGGAGATCTGTACCTCAATACAGCCAACGGCGATGTGTATCGGCAAGCCAGTGGCAGTTATGCCGTCGTTGCCAACCTGATGGGCCCAGCAACCGGTGCAGCGAGTGGAGATCTTTCCGGCTCGTATCCGAATCCAACCGTGATCTCGATCGCGAATATCACCACCGGAACCCTCGGCATCGCCCACGGAGGAACCGGAGGAACATCGGCAGCGACGGCGCGGACCAACCTCGGCCTGGGCGGCGCAGCAGTGCTGAACGTCGGCACGGCAGCCAGCACCGTCGCTGCCGGCGATGACAGCAGAATCACCGGAGCCGCCCAGAAATCAGCAAATCTCGGCGATTTGGCGAGCGCAGCGACGGCGCGGACCAACCTTGGCCTGGGCGGCGCAGCTATTTTGAACATCGGTACTGCCGCCAGCACGGTCGCTGCCGGCGATGACAGCAGAATCACCGGAGCCGCCCAGAAATCAGCAAATCTCGGCGATTTGGCGAGCGCTTCGACGGCGCGAACCAATCTCGGCCTGGGCAATGTCGAAAATACTGCGGTATCGACCTGGGCCGGCAGTACGAACCTGACCACGCTGGGAACGATCACGGCCGGAACCTGGCAAGGTACGGCGGTCGCGGTGGCCAACGGCGGCACTGGCGCCACCGATGCGGCGACGGCGCGCAGCAACCTCGGCTTGGGCCAGGTCGCCAATCTGAAAGTGAACCTTGGCGCGACGACGAATCCCGCAGCGACTGATGATGCCGGCTCCGGCTACGCGGCGGGTTCACGCTGGATCAATACCTCCACCAACAAGGAATTCGTCTGCCTAGATGCATCCAGTACCGCGGCGGTGTGGAAGGAAACCACCAACACAGGTCTTTTGATTGCGG
>BJHQ01000002.1:72814-452401 GCA_014193115.1 Planctomycetota bacterium
GGCTCCGGCTACGCGGCGGGTTCACGCTGGATCAATACCTCCACCAACAAGGAATTCGTCTGCCTAGATGCATCCAGTACCGCGGCGGTGTGGAAGGAAACCACCAACACAGGTCTTTTGATTGCGGGGAATGATCTCAGCGACCTGGCAAGTCCTTCGACGGCGCGGACCAACCTCGGCCTGGGCGGCGCAGCAGTGCTGAACGTCGGCACGGCAGCCAGCACGGTCGCTGCCGGCGATGACAGCAGAATCACCGGAGCCGCCCAGAAATCAGCAAATCTCGGCGATTTGGCGAGCGCTTCGACGGCGCGAACCAATCTCGGCCTGGGCAATGTCGAAAATACTGCGGTATCGACCTGGGCCGGCAGTACGAACCTGACCACGCTGGGAACGATCACGGCCGGAACCTGGCAAGGTACGGCGGTCGCGGTGGCCAACGGCGGCACTGGCGCCACCGATGCGGCGACGGCGCGCAGCAACCTCGGCTTGGGCCAGGTCGCCAATCTGAAAGTGAACCTTGGCGCGACGACGAATCCCGCAGCGACTGATGATGCCGGCTCCGGCTACGCGGCGGGTTCACGCTGGATCAATACCTCCACCAACAAGGAATTCGTCTGCCTAGATGCATCCAGTACCGCGGCGGTGTGGAAGGAAACCACCAACACAGGTCTTTTGATTGCGGCGAATGATCTCAGCGATCTGGCGAGTGCTTCGACGGCGCGGACCAACCTTGGCCTGGGCGGCGCAGCAGTGCTGAACGTCGGTACAGCAGCCAGCACGGTCGCTGCCGGCGATGACGGCCGGATCACCGGAGCCGCCCAGAAATCGGCAAATCTCAGCGATCTGGCAAACGCTTCGACGGCGCGAACCAATCTCGGCCTGGGCAATGTCGAAAATACTGCGGTATCGACCTGGGCCGGCAGTACGAACCTGACCACGCTGGGATCGATCACGGCCGGAACCTGGCAAGGTACGGCGGTCGCGGTGGCCAACGGCGGCACTGGCGCCACCGATGCGGCGACGGCGCGGGCCAATCTTGGTACCTTCGGCGGATCCGGAACCATCAATACAATTCCGCGATTCACGGGAACAGCGACCTTCGGTGATTCTGGTGTTACTGATGATGGCACGACGGTCTCAGTCACCCGGAATACGGCCTCATCGTCGTCAATCACCGGAGGATTGGTGGTTGCTGGAGGAGTAGGCATCGGCGGAAGTTTGTACAGCGCTGGAACCGCTAATAATTTTGGTAGCAGTTCGACGATCACGACGACCGGGTCTGGCATCAATAGTGTTGCGGCTATTCGCGGCCTTTCATCGAGCGGCGCAAACGAGACGTCTACGTCGGTCTATGGTCGAAGCAACAACACCGCCAATGGAGGGCAAGCTATCGGAATCGTAGGGCACGCGCTCGCGTCTGGCGGTGATGGGACCTCTATCGCTGTATACGGAATAGCCGATCGGGCTGCAGGCGGGGGAGTTGGATTAAGCCGCGTCATCGCCGGGAAATTCACCGCGACCACTGCGGCAACTGTGGCCGGAAAAATCAGTTACGGCATTCTGTCAGACGCCACTGCAACTGGCGGTTCGAACGCTTCGACGGTCTATGGCGGATCCTTTACGGCAGCAGGAGCGGGAACCAGCCCGACCGCCTATGGACTGTACGCCACCGCCAGCGGGGCCGTGGCGAATTATGCCGGCTATTTCGGGCCTGGTCTTGTTGCCATCAGCGATACTACCGCATCGACCAGTGGATCGACCGGCGCTCTATCCGTCGCCGGGGGATCCGGAATAGCCGGAGCGCTCATGGTCGGGACTTTGCCGACAACCGGGGGGTTCAATATCACCAATCTGAAATCCCGGATCCACAACGGCAATGCGACCGGGACGGTTCTACAGCTTTCCATCAATAATCGGCCATTGATCGATTGGTCTTACGACGGGACCTACGCGACAACCCAATGGCAGAACTCCGCAGGCAGTCAGGTGTTACGTCAATACGTTAATGTTCCAGGCGGGACCATGACCTGGGAGCGGTATTCCGGTGGTAATTCGAGCCGAGCCCTGCGCATGGACCTTTCGGGGATGACTCTGGAGCTTGGAGCGGACTCAGCGGCGGCAACAACCGGCGGATTGGGTGCCAGCACGGTCAACACGGTTGTGAAGGCGACGACGGCGGCGACATCAACCACCATCGGTGCTTTGACCGTTGCCGGCGGCACTGGCATCGCCGGTGACCTATACACCGGCAACCTGATCCACCGCTCCACTGCAAGCGGCCTCACCGCCAGCACCACCCAGACCCAGGGCCAGATGCCACTGACCAAGGAGATCAATCAGATCTCCGTCTGCGCCAACGCCAATGACACCGTCACCTTGCCGTCCGCGGTCTCTGGTGAACGGATCACCGTGATCAATAATGGGGCACAAACACTCAGAATTTTCCCAGCCTCTGGCGATGCGATCAATGGCGGTGCGGTCGATGCGGCAACTACTTTGGCCAGTGGAACATCGGCCGTCTTCAATTCTTATGACGGCACCAACTGGATCAGCTTCGGCAACGCTTCTGGCCTGACCGGCAGCGCCGCCAATACCCAGATCGCTTTCGGTAATGGTACCAATACGCTGACAAGCAGTACGAATTTCCAGTATTATCCTGACTTGACCACCGGCGGTCTGCTGATCTTCAATAACCAGGAATCGACCACCACATCCAATGGTTGCATGTCCATCGCGGGTGGATTCGCGACCTTGAAGCGCATCAATGCAGGAGGTGCGATCAAGAGTTGGGAGACGACGGCTTCGACCAGCACGACGACCGGGGCGTTGATCTCGGCTGGAGGTCTTGGCGTTTCTGGCGCCGGCTTCTTCGGCGGAGAAGTCAGCGCGACCTCGGCCTATCGTTTCCTGGGGACTGACGCGGTCGTCGTGGGAAATCTCGCTGCGACTTCAGGGGCGGTTGCTGTCGCAGTTGGCGGAGGTTCGACCGCAGCCAGGGCGCCGTCAGCCACGGCAATCGCCGCCATCGCCGTGGGCGGCTCGGAATCTGGCACCAACGGTGCCAAGGCGTCGGGCCTGAGTTCAATCGCCATCGGTGGCGCAAACGGCGCCGTGAACGGCGCCTCGGCCACCGGGCTGCATGCGATCGCCATGGGAAAAGCCTCGACGGCCCCAGCAGAAGCGTCGATCGCCATCGGGTCAGCGCTCAGCAATGGACTTGGCGCAACGATCGGCAATGCGAGTTATATTGGATCCATCGCCATCGGTGGGGGCTCGGGCGCGGTGCGCGGTGCGCTGGCGAACAACGATGGCTGCATTGCTATCGGCGGCGTCGATGGCGATTTCCAGGCTGGTGCGTTGGCGAGCGGTCGGTTCGCCATTGCCCTTGGCAGCCTCACCACAGCTTCGGCAAGGGCCGGTGTGGCACTTGGCAGTGGCGCAGTGGCTTCCGGTGGTAATTTCAATATTGCCATTGGGAATATCGCCTCGGCAACTGGCAATGGAGGGAACGGCGGTTCCATCGCCATCGGACGCGCGGCTTCTGCTGCACATGATAATGGTATCGCGGTCGGTACGGCCGCCGCCACGACCAAAGCCAACCAGATCGTGCTCGGGAACGCGACCATCCACACTGAGGTCAAGATCCCGACGACGACAGCCTCCACCAGCACAACCACCGGTGCGCTGGTGGTTTCCGGCGGCATTGGCGTCGCCGGGGCGATCGCGTCTGGTGGTGCCCGTTATGCCAAGGTTAATTCTATCGTGTCAGCAGCTGGGGTCACGACTCTCGATGGCACCGATCATGTCGTCGTGGTCACCGGAACCTCAACCCATAACGTCACCCTGCCGGCGTGCGCCACCGGCCGGGTACTGCTGCTGAAAAACCGTTCCACAGGCGATCTGACCGTGACCCCAAACGGCAGTAATACGATCGATGGCGGGGCCTCAATCACCCTCACCGCCAACCAGGCCCAGACCCTGGTCGGCAATGGAACCGACTGGTGTGCGTTCTGATTCCGTCCGTGGTTAGGCGACCCCTCCCGTTTGCTTCCCATGGCTCCAGGAAGGTCATTCCATGAATCCCGTCACCGCCATGAGCAGGACCAGGGTGAACCAGCCTGCGTGCTTGCCCAACCGGTCCGCTGGAAGCGCCGCCTCCACGACGGGAACGATCCGTTGTTATGGCTCCGACGGAGCTGGTTTCGACCATTTGGAATGGGTGGTGGACCAATGATCCGTCACGTGGTTCGCCTCACTGGCTGCTGTTCCATGCTCACCTGGGCGATGACCGGGGAAATGCATGCCCTGCCCGCAGATCTGATCGGCAGCGGTGGAGCCGAACCGCCAGCCGGCGCCTATCAGTTGCGGGCGGCTCAAATCGGCGGCATTAGCGGGGAAGCATGGCATGTGGCTGGCGGCGCCGATGGTGCGGGTTTTCCAGGCCAGACGCGCGGGACTCCGGCGGATCCGGTGGTGAGCGTCGTGCCGACCAGCACTCCTGTTTTTCCTCTCAGAATCGATGAAGGAGGCTCATCGGTCCTGGTCGCCGTGACCCTCGGCGCCGTGCCTACCCGGGATGTGGTCATCCCGGTGACCAACCCCGATCCTGCTGAAGTCTCGATCTCGGTCTCTCAGCTGGTGTTCACGGTCTTCGATTGGAATGCTCCCCACCTGATCCTGATCACCGGCCTCGATGACGTGGTGGTCGATGGCGCCAAGGCGGCGAGCATCACGCTTGGTCCGATCACCGGCGCCAGCCAATACGCCGGGATGACCTTGGCGCCGATCACGGTGGTGAACGAGGACAACGATGGCGGTGGTGGCATCCGGGCGGCTCCGACCGTGGCGCTGGTGCCGACCACCACGTTGACCGTGGGCAAGCTCGGCTCCGGTACGATAGTCTGCGACCAAGCAGCGGTCGGAGACTCCGATTCGGCGACGTTTTCTGGCGGCGGGCTGATCGCCTTGTTCCAGGCGGCTGATGCCGGAGATGTCCTGGAATTCTTTGCGTCGGGTCCGATCGCTGTGTCGGGTTCGAACATCCTTCACCACGGAACCGCGATCGCCACCTGGTCGGGTGGAACCGGTGGAGTGCCCCTGGCGGCGGTGTTCACGAGCCATGCCGCGACTCCAGCTGCCGCCCAGGACCTGCTGCGCGCGATCCGCTACCGCTCTGTGGCCAGCGTCGCTCCCGCCGGTGCCCGGGCCCTGACCGTCCAGGTCACTGATGAAACGGGGAAAACTTCGCTACCGGCCAGTCGGAATATCGCCGTCAGCGACCAGCTTCCGGCTCTGGCCTTCGCAACCGGGTCGATCCGGATTCTGGCTGGTGCCCGATTCGACGGCGTCCTGGTCGCCAGTGATCCGGATGGCGAACCGTGCCAGGTACGAATCACGTCGGCGCCTGGGCAAGGCAGCATCCAGCTCGATCCAGCCACCGGAGCATTTTCCTATACGGCTTCGATTTCTTCCGAGGGTTCCGACCGATTCACCGCCATCGCCGAATCTGGAGGTCTGACCTCGGCGCCGTTGACCGTGCCGATCAGCATCACCGGAGCTTCCACCGTCCGCCGGGTGTGGATTGTCAGCGCCGCACCGGTCGAGGCGACCATCGGCGAGGAACTGACCTGGAGGGTCCGGGCAGCGCCCCAGGGATTCACCGGTCCACTCGCCCTGCGCTGGCAGGTGGCCGGAGCGCCCCCCGGCCTGCTGGTCCAACCCGACATTGATGGTGCCGTGATCCGCTGGACTCCGCCAACTGGTGCATCTCCGTTCACTGCCTTCACCATCCTAGTCGACGATGCGACCAGCGGCAGCGCCGCATCACAGCGGGTGATCCTGCTCTGCCATCCGCGCCCACGAGGTGGATCATGAACTTGCTCCGAAACCTGGCCTTGTTTTTCGGCGTGCTGCTGCTCAGCAGTTGCGGATCCGAGGCGGACATCAGCCTCTCGCTGCGTCGTGCCACCTGGTTGTCGATCGATCTGACCACCGGCAGACCGACCCCGCTGGCAGCGGCACCGGATCTCCGTGATCCGGTGTGGCGGCGCAATAGGATGCTGCTTCGCGCCATCACCGTTCCGCCGGTCGCCGTCGCGGATGATTCCTGGCGGGCTGCTGGTGAATCCAGTTTGGTTGATTCTGGTCCAAAATTCTTCATCGGCGTCTACGAGATGACCCAGCAGCAATGGCAGGTCATGGGCGGAGGCACGCCTTGGACGGCCGTGCCTGCGGGAACCCTGGCCGCTGGCGCGGACGGTCCTGACCTGCCGGCCTATGGTATCGACCGCAGCAGCGCTGAACGGATGTTGTCCGCGGCGCCGCAAGTCTTCGGCGGGTGGCACCTGCCGACGCCGGCCCAATGGGAAGCCGCTTGCCGAGCCGGATCGACTGGTCGTTTCGCCTGGGGTGATGCGCCGGATCCCGCTATCGCCGGCCGGTTCGCCCACGCCTCCGAAACCGCTGGCAGCATCGGTCGGCACCAGACTGTAGGCGGACTCACTGCAAATCAGCTCGATTTATTCGATACGCACGGCAATATCGCCGAATTGGACGCGGCTGGCAACCTGCGCGGCGGATCCTGGGCCGATACGATTCCGGCCCTGCGTTGCGGCATTCGCGTCCCGATCGAGGCCGACTCGGCTCATGTCCTGGCTGGTGTGCGGGCGGTCTTCATCGTCCGCTGACATCGTCTGAGCTTGGCGTTATCCCGGTTGCGGATCAACGCGGCCAGACGGCCAGCGCCTGGCGGCAATCGTTGACCGTCGGCACCAGGGCGAGGCGGAACCAGCCGGCGCCGCCATCTCCGAAGAATCCGCCCGGGCTGGCGATGATCCCGGCGTCGAGCAGCCGGGCGCAATAGGCGTCGCTGGACTCGTTGTTTCCTGGGACTTTCGCCCACAGGTACAAGCCAGCGCCGGTGGGCAGCACCGCGATGCCCAGCTTGGCCAGGCCGGGCACCAGCACGTCGCGTTTGGCGGCGAAAGCGCGGCGGCGCTCGGCTGCGTGGTCGTCGTTGCTCCACGCGGCAGCGCCGGCGGCCTCGACGAAGGCCGGCGAGCCGACACCCATGTGCACCCGCCACGAACGATAGCCTGCAATCAGGGCCGGATCGCCGGCGATGAAGCCAGTGCGGTAGCCAGTCAGGCCGCTGCGTTTCGAGCAGGAGTGGAAGACCAGCACGCCGCTGGTGGCGACTTCGAGCAGCGATGGCGGCGGCGATTCACCATCGAACCACAGATCCTGATAGCACTCGTCGCTGGCGAGCAAGATGCCGTGGCGCTTGGCGACGTCGGCTTGGCGGCGCAGGTAGTCGCGATCGACACAGGCTCCGGTGGGATTGTGCGGGTAATTGATCCAGGCGATGGCGGTGCGTTCGAGCACCTCCCGGGGCAGGCGGTCGAGCTCCAGCCGGAACTGGTAGGCAGCGTCGAGCACGACCGGATGGACCTGGCCGCCAGCGAACAGGGCGCCCGATTGGTAGACCGGATAGCCGGGCGTGCCGTAGACGACGAGATCACGGCCGCTGGCCGGATCGAGGAACGCCAGGGCGAGATGGAAGATGGCTTCCTTCGATCCGGCCGATGGCAGCACCTGGGTAGCGGGATCGACCGTGACCGCGAACCGGCGGCGCAGGTAGCCAGCCACGGCCGAGCGCAGAGCCGGAGTTCCGGCAACCGACGGATACTGGCTGATCGCCGGAACTGCTTCGCGAAGCGCCGCGATCAGGAACGGCGCCGTCGGCTCGACCGGATCTCCGGTTCCGAAATCGAACAACGGCCGGCCGGATTTCCTGACTTCGGCCTTGCGCGCTTCGAGCTGGGCCATCGGGTACGGTTTGAGCGCGCGGAGTGCAGGATTCATGGAGATCTGGATTCGATGTGAGGCGGACGTTTACGATTCTAGGACCACGACGGCGACCGCGGTGCCGTCGCTATGGCTGATCGATGCATGCCACCGGTTTGCGCCCAGGCCGGCCGCGACCTGTGCAGCCTGGCCGGTCAGCTCCAGCACCGGGCGCAGCCCTCCGCCGGAGGGCAGGGCGATCTGGGTGAAGGTCACGCCCTGGGCCCAGCCGGTACCCAGGGCCTTCATCGCGGCTTCCTTCACCGCCCAGCGCGCTGCCAGCCGTTCGGCCGGATCGCGGGCATCAAGGCAGTAGGCGATCTCGGCCGCAGTATAGGCGCGTTCGAGGAACCGCTGGCCGTGACGGGAATAGACTCCAGCGATGCGGGCGACGCCGATGAGGTCGATGCCGAGGCCGAGGATCATTCCGAAGCTGTCAGGGTCATGGCTTGCCTTGGACCTGGCGCCACGCGGGTCGCCACCACCACGGCGCGGCTGGTCCGTCGACCACCGCTGGGGCTTCTGGCGATCGGCGGGCCTCAGCCCGCAGCAGCACCCTGAGCAAGGCCGGCAGCCGGTCCGGAGCGGCGCGCAGCACCGCCACCGCCCGAGCAGGACGATCACCGGCGGCAGGCAGGCGCAGCCGGCGGGCGACCGTCCAACGCCAGTCGGGGGGCTGGGCTTCGCCGCCGCCGAGGATTTCCGGGCTGGTGTCGCCGCCCTGGATTTCGATCGGTTGGCTGGTGCCGTCGTCGAACTGCGGTCCGGCATCGCCGAGGCGCAGCGATAAGGTCGCTCCCGCGGGCACTTCGGCGGCGATCAGCAATTCGTTGCGGCCCAGGGCCACGGCATAGCGGCAGGTGCCCACGGTCTGCCAGGTCAGCCGAGCATCCTCTGCCAGCACGCTGGCATCCACCGGAATGGCATCGACCGACAGGGCCGGCAGCATCGGCCCAGCGGCGGGCGGCGGTTTGATCGGCAGGTACTCGAGCCCAGTCGGAGTCATCAGCAGGTAGGCCCCGGGCAGCACCAGCAGCCCGGCATTGGCCGGATCATTGGTCAGCTGGTGGAGGGCCCGCACTGCGCCATCGCGGCCGAGATCGAGCAGGGCGCCGCCGCCATCGCCGTGGCGCAGGAGCAGGGCCACGCCGTCGGGATGAGCCTGGCGCAGGACCTCTTCGGTGGCGGTGGGCAGACGGGTCTCGGCCACCACGGTGCCGCTGCCCGGATCGATCTGGGCGATGGTGGTGCGGCCTTCGCTGCGCACCACGACCGCGACTGCGGCTTTGGCCTGGGGATCGGGGCTGGTGATAGCCGACGCCCCGGGCTCCAAAGGCAGCAGGCGGCGCACGGCGCCGCTGGAGCGGTCGAGCACCGCCACCCGGCGATCAGCGTCGAGGGCCACCACCGCATCGCCTTGGACCGCCAGCAAGGCGGCACCTTGGGTCTGCCAGGCGACCCGGCCGAGCCCGAGATCGAGGGAGGCCAAGGTCCGGCCGCTGGCGAGGAACAGGCGCAGGCCATCAAGACTGGCCGTCGCTCCCGAGAAGCCCGGCACCAGGGCCAGCACCCGGCCGCTGGCGACATCGACCAGGCGTCCGGGTTGGGGATCCTCGCCAGGCAGCCACAGCGCGGGGCCGATCTGCACGGCGCCCTTCAAGGCCGTGGCCTGGCCTGGCAAACGCCACAATTCCTTGGGTTTTCCTTCGGAGCCTGGCCTGGCGTTCCACGCCGCCAGATCGTCGCCGTCGGTGGCCACGACCCAGCGTCCTTCGCCGATGAGTATGGCAGCAGGGGTATCGTCGGCCTTGTTCGCGTCAGCCGGCGGGGCGTAGCCCGACCACAGCTCCTGGCCGGTGACCAGATCCATCACGAACAATTGGTTGTCCTGCCGGCGCTCCTGGGGCATCAGCGACCGCGCCACCAGGATTCCGCCAGCGGCCGTGATCGGCTCGACCAGGTCGGTGCCCAGGTTGCCGGTCAAGGTCACAGCGACGCCGCCGCGTTCGACCTCGATGGTGAACGGCGCCCGGGCCGGCATCGCCAGCACCTGCGGAACCAGATCGCGGCTGAAATTCTCCACCGGTGCGCCGTTGAAGGACAGGATCCGATCGCCGTCGAGCATGCCGGCGCGGGCCGCCGACGTGCCGCGCAGGATCCGCACTGGAACTCCCGCCCGCTGGGCCGGGAGGTTTCCTCCGGCCGGGACCGGTTCAGGAGTCCACTGCACGCCGAGCATCGCCCGCTGGCCGCGCCGCCACCAGGCTTCGCTGCCGTCGGACAGGCGCACGGCGGTCAGGGCGCCATCGGAGAAACCGACGGCCAAGCCGTCGGCCACCACCACCCGGCCGCCGCGTCGCGACTTGCTCGACCAGCCCGCAGGCGCCACTGCGGCGGGAACTCCGGTGCCGCCGGTCGCGTTGGACTTGGCCGCCAGCGGCATCGGGCCCAGGCCCAGCCGATGGAGTCCGCTTTGCGCCAGCAGGTGGAGATCGACCTCGATCCGGTCGCGGACCGGCACCGGCCGGGTCGGACCGGTCAGGCAGCGCCGCCAGGCGTCGGCGGCAGCGTCCCGGTCATTGATGGTCTCGGCGCGGCGGCCTTCCCACCACAACGCCTCCACGGCCAATCCGGGATCGTAGACCGCCAGTGATTTCAGTGATGCCAGGCCAGCCGCGGTGGCGATCGGATCATCCAGCGACAGATCCAGGCTGCGCCGGATCGATCGCGCCGCCCGCTCGGCCACCGCCGGATCTGCGCCCGCAGCCAAAGCGCGCTGCCACATCCCCACCGCCTCGCTGCGGTTGCCGCGGGCCTCGTGCAGCGCGGCCAGGCTGGCCAGGCGGCGGTGGTCCTCTGGATGGACAGCGACCTCGCCCTGGAGCCGTGCGAGCAGTTCGGCCGAGGCCCCGAGGCCATGCACGCGGGTGCGTTGGCCGACCGTCACGACCCCGCCGCCGACCGACAGGTGATAGGGTTCGCCGACCCCGCGCATCGCTCCCGCGGCGGATCCATCGCTGCGCCTGAGCAGCTGGATCCCTTCGCGGCCCGCCACCAGCACCCGGTCGGTTCCGATCGCTCCGGCTGGTTCGATGCAGCGCCGGGCCAGGGACCAGCGCGGTTTCGGCGTTGGACCGTTGACATCAAGCAGCGTGACCGCCCGGCCGGCGAGCAGGGCCTGGCCATCGGCGACTGCGATCACCTCGTCGCCGGAACCGTCGCCGCGCCACACGCGGGGCGACGCATCGCCCGGCAGCAGGGCCAGGGTCAGGCCCGGCGCATCCGCTGGCGTGGCGACCACGACCCGGCCATCACCGCCCAAGGTGGTGACGCGAGCGGGTGCCCGCGGATCGAACTGGGCGTCGCGCTCGACGCTGTAGCTCCACATCCGGCGGACCACGCCGTCGGCCGCGATCCGCGCCAGGCAGCCGGTGTTGGACAGGACCACCACCGTGCCGGCCTGGACCGCCACCGCCGGGGCCACCGCCATGCCATTTCCGAAAAAGAAGAACTGACCGCGGGTCATCCGTCCGGCCACCGTCCGCCACACGGTCCGCCCGGTGCCGGCATCGATGCCGGTGACCACCAGATCCACCGCACCGGAATCGACCTGGCGGTTTTCAGCGACCACCACTAGGCGGCCGAGAGCAACCGGCGCCGACACCACCACTCCGGCGTCTTCGGCCGGGCCGCTGGTCCACGGCTTGTCCCACAGCGGACGGCCGATGCGGTCCACCGCGGCCACCACCGCGCTGCGGGTGCGCTGGTCGATGCCGCTCGCGGCATAGCCGTTGCCGATCGCCACCGGCGCGGCCTGGGCTGGGGCGGTGTACACATCCCCGACGGCGATGGGCTGGCCGAGCACCTGGCCGACCAGCGGATCGATCACCAGCAGGCGCCGGCCGTCCGCAACCGCGGCTTCGCCCTCGCTCGACAGCACCGCCAACCGCGGGTAGCGCGGCGCCGGTTCGCCGGGCTCCTTTGGCGTCGGTGGAGCTTCACCGCCCAGATCCAAGGACCACATCGGCTCCAGGCCGTCGAGATCGGTCGGCAGAGTGGCGACAGCGGCCGCCTGGATCAGACCAGCGGAAGCGGCGAATCGGGCGCTGCGGGCAGCATCCCGTTCGTCGCCGGCGAGATTGGCCAGCTCAAGATATGATCCCAGCCGTCCCCGGTCCCAGGCCCGATCGGCGAGCAGCCGGGCGGCCGTGGCCGCGGCGGTGGTGGACGGGTACGAGGCCACCAGCTGGCCCAGGGCCTGGTCCGAACCGCCGGAACCCAGCGCATCGGCCAGCCTTCGGTTGGCGGCGCCGGTGAAGGTCGCCGCGAATTGCTCGGCCAATCCGGCTTTCTTCAATTCGGCCGCGACCAGCTCGGCCACCGGAGCGGCGACGCCGGATCGCGCCACCAGGTCGCGGCCGTTGGCTTCGAGCAACCGTTGGGCCCGCTCGAGCAAGGCGCCGGTGGCCGCTGCGGAACGCTCGGCCTTGGGATCGCCCGTCTGGGCCAGCTGGGCGAGGACCTCCTCGGCCTCGCGGCGCACCTCCCACGGCGTCGCCACTACCGGATCGGCGGCCCAGCCAGGGATGGACAGGCCGGCGGCGAGCAGGCTGGCGACGACGGCGATGCGGCAGTCCACGGGAGGTGCTACGTTAAGGGGCAGCGAAGCAGCTGGAAGCACTCCGCCTGGGCGAGCTTCGCGACCTGACGCCGCCGATCCAGATCGCGGGGCTCCCCTCAGCCGGTTCCGGCCGTACAAGCCGGCCATGCCCGCCCATCGCCCTGCCGCCCTGCTCGTCGACCTCGACGGCACCTTGGTGGATTCCGAACCGCTCCACTTCGAAGCCCATCGCCGCCACCTGGCCGCCCACGGCATCGCCATCACCATGGACGATCTGCATGGCAATATCGGCAAGGGGGATCTCAATTTCTACGCTGAACTGATGAGAAAACGCGGAATCACCGGCGATGCTGCGGCCTGGGTGGCGGAAAAGACCGACGTTCTGCTGGGTATCTATCAGAACGAAGGGCTTGCCCTTGGCCGCGGCGGCCAGGCCCTGGTCGATTGGGTGGT
The DNA here is from genome assembly GCA_014193115.1 of Planctomycetota bacterium. GTDB lineage: Bacteria > Planctomycetota > UBA11346 > UBA11346 > UBA11346 > BJHQ01. Next base: position 85,734 of record BJHQ01000002.1, read on the forward strand.
CAGCAAGGCGCTGCCGCGGATGGTGGTGACCAATTCCGAGCGCCGGCTGTGCGTTGCGGCCCTGCGCGCCGCCAAAGTCGACCGCATCTTCCACAGCCGGGTGGTCCACGAGGACTCGTCGAACCACAAACCCCATCCCGCGCCCTATCTGCTGGCTGCCGAGCGATTCGGAGTTCCAGCTGCTGATTGCCTGGCCATCGAAGACAGCGAACCCGGCGTGCGCGCCGCGGTGGCCGCCGGCTGCCGCACCGTCGGGGTCTATGGCCTGGTGCCGGCAGCAACCCTTCAGGCCGCCGGAGCCCATTTCCTGGTCGATCAGATCGGCGAGGTCGTGCGGATCCTCGAAGGAGTGGCGTGACCTTTCCGAGCATCGACCTTGCGGTGGTTGATGCCGAGCCCGATCGCTGGCGCCGGGTGCTGCTGGTCATCGCGTTGCTCGACGAAGCCTTAGGCGAGCGGGAACCGCACCGCCGGCCGACCGTGGTCGGAGGATCGGCCGTGGAATTCTGGTCCACCGGCGGCTATGCCAGTCGGGATATTGATGTGGTGGTGTTCGATCGGGATGCTGCCGCAGCGGTGCTGAAACGGTCTGGTTTCGAGCAGATCGGCCGCCATTGGGTCCATACCGCCAGCGATCTGTGGATCGAATTTCCGGGCACGGTCCTGACGTATGGTCCAGAGGCCTACCAGCGGATCGCTGACGTATCTATTTCTGGGCATCAGGTCCAGGTCATCAGCGTCGAAGACCTGGTCATTGATCGGCTCTGCTCGGGTCGGGACGCTGACGTAAGTTGGGCGCGCGAGCTGGTCGCGCTGCACCAGCCAAGCATCCGTCCCCAGACGCTGCGCGATCTCGGCACTCTCAACGGCGTTGCCGTCCTCGCCCAGGTGGACCGGCTTCTAGCTGATACGCAGGTCAGGTCATGACCCGCCACATCGATGCAGACGCCTTCCGTAACGAAACCCGACAGCGGGCAGTGGAAGTGCGTCGTCGCCTCGGCGTCTCCCTGCACAACGAGACGCCCCACGACGACGAGCACTGGCGCATCCAGTTGCTGCTTGATGCCGCCCGCCTGGCGAGGCTCCAGGCTTGTGGCGCCTGGCGGCAGGTCGGCCCACGCGAGTACGCCGTGCAGACCACGATCGAGCAACAGGCCGCAGCCGAGCATCGGGTGCCAGCCGAGCAACTGGTCCCAGCCGAGCAACTGGTCCCAGCCGAGCAACTGGTCCCAGCAGAGCAAAATGCCAGCCTCGGCGAAGCCGATGACTGATCCGCAAGCCAGCGAGCCGGCCTGGTGGAAGGACGCTTTCACCGCCGACTATCTGAAGATCTACGCCCACCGCGACGACGCCGAGGCGGAAGCGATGGTCGAGCGGCTGATGCCGATGCTCGCCGGAATTCCCGGTCCGGTACTCGACGTCGGCTGCGGCGGAGGTCGCCATCTGGCGGCGCTGCGCCGCCGCGGCCTAGCCGCGTTCGGCCTGGATTACAGCAAGGATTTATTAGCAGCAGCGACGGTCCGACCCGAGCTGCCCGGCCGCCTGGTGCGGGCCGACATGCGCGCCCCGCCGATCGCTCCCGGCTCTTGCGGCGCGGTGCTGCTGCTGTTCACCGCTTTCGGCTATTTCACCGATGAAGAGAACGCCGCCTGCCTGAAATCTCTTGCTGAATTGCTGCTGCCCGGCGGAGTGTTGATCCTCGACCTGCCCGATCCGGAAGCGGTGAAGGCCGGGCTGGTGGCGGAATCGCAGCGGATGGTGGATGGCCGCTTGGTGCGAGAATCCCGCCGCATCGTCGGCAACCGTGTTGAAAAAACCGTTCGGATGGAAGATGGGCGGGAGTGGAGAGAGTCGGTGAGATTGTTCCATCCCGAGGAAATGCAAACCATGGTTTCTTCTAGGTGCATTTCACTGACAACAACGGTCATGAACCATCAACGATCCTTTTTGTATCACTTCAAAAGACCGCTATAGTGCACCTTGTCGGCTATCAATTAGGGCGGAGGAACCGCAAAATTAGAAGCTTCGCTCGCGGCGCTGTCATTTTTATTTTTTGCATATTGTAAATAATCCGGATATTGGAGTTCCCAATATGGAATGGTCCAAAAAGAATTTAAAGCCAACGATAAATTATTCACTTTCCTTTTCAGATAGTTTTCGGACCCAGTCGCCTTCCAGGAATAATGATGGTAACAGCGAAGAATTGGAACGCCCGTCGATGGAAATGAGGCACCGAGCTGAGTTCCACCAGCCATCGGTCGACCCGATTGTTGCTGGTTCCTTTTTCCCATCTGCCAAGTCTTGCGTTCATCTGGCAGCATCCCCTGTTCTGCCGATGAATAATTGGCAAAGAAGAACCCAACAAAATTTATGTTTCTTGTTGTGTCATAAAATTTCAGCATATCGCTACTCCCTTCAAAAAAATAACTGCATGGGGTTTCAATCATAAAGGTATAAGCGCTACCTCCGCTGCTACCGTCGTTCCATGAAGTAGGTCTCCCTGCTTGCCGATCTGAACTATGCGTCCCCCTTGTTGAATCCAGCGGACAAATGAATGATTTATCAGAAAATCCCTCTTTGGCCAAATCCCGAGCGTTAAATGGAAATAAATCATCGTTCGACATGGCATATATGGTCATTCCCTTGGCGATTTGCGACAAGTTATTGTCACACTTGATATCATTCGCCATACTCATCGCCATCCCAACTGCAGGGAATAATAATCCGGCAAGCACGCCGATAATGCTGATCACCACCAGCAACTCCATCAAGGTGAAGGCAAGTCGAGGCGTCACTTTCCCAAGGATCTTCGGAGCTGTTCCTGTTACCTGGTAAGCATTGCCCCGGCTCTGCTCAATCAGGGCCGTTTCCGCGCCGAGCCTCGCTCCGGAGTGATGGCAAATCATCGGCTGGATTCCTTGATGGACGGTGCTTCTGGTACGCGCAAGGTCGTCACGGCGGCAGCCTGCCCGGTGACGGTGATCCGCCAGTGGCCGCTGGCTTCGGCGGTCAGTTCGATCCAGCCGCCCACCGGCAGGGCCAATGGATCGCAGTCATGGCCGAAATGCAGACCGAACACCGAAGGCACGCCAAGGCGGTCGGCCCAGCGCTGGGCGATGTCGGCGTGAGTCGGTCCGCTTTGGGCTGGAATTCCGGGCGGAACCGCCAGCGGAAAACCTCCGAAGACCAGGCCGACGATGCCACGGAAAACGCCGGCGCGATGGAGCTGCTCCAAATCGCGGTCGATCTGATAGGGCTTTTCATCGATATCTTCGAGACACAGGACGCACCCGGACAAATCGGGCTGGAACTTGGTGCCACACAAGCCAGCCAGCACCCGCAAGCACGCGGGGAAGGCCGGCCCCGCCGCTCGACCCAGGCGTAGAACCCTGACGCCGGAAACGTCAAACCTGGGCGAGGCGAGCCCTTGCTCGCCTTGGGCTGGACTGGATTGGGCTGGACTGGGTTGGGTTTGCCTGGGAGCGCCGAGCGCCAGCTCGGCAGGGTTTTGGCGCGCCAGCTCGGCTGGATTTTGGCGCGCCAGCTCGGCTTGGGTTGGGCTTTCCACTCGGTCTTCTCCAGGCGAGCTGGGGCTCGCCTCTCCCAGGACCTCGGCGCTCACAGGATCGCCACGCACCGGGCTCACCGCTCCTAGGATCTCGCGTTTCGACGCGGAATTGCCATATTCCGCGTACTGGCCGGCCAACAACGCGCAGGCCGTTGCCATAGCCCGCGGGCCGTAGGCGGCTGCCGGCATCATGCCGTAGACGCCGCCGCGCTCGCCAGCGGCCCATCTGGCGGCATGGAGGATGGTGAGGTCGCTGAATCCCACCACCGGCGGCAACCGCGGCAGGTCGTCAAGCAGATGCAGGCAGCCATAGCCGCCGCGGGCGGCGATCATCAGGTCGTGGCCGGCGGCTTCGCGCAGATCGGCCAGCCGGTCTTCCGCCGGCAGCCAGGCTCCTTGGCCCGGAAACGCGCGGTCAAGCAGTGGGCTTTCCACCAGAGTGCAGCCGGCAGCGGCAGCCAGACGCTGGGCCGCCTGATGGGCCTGGCCACGGCGTTCAGGCAGGATCGGGTAGGCAGGAACGCAGAGATAGGCGGTGGGCACTGCCGGGGTTTGACGCCGGGATGATCGGCACGGTTCCGGAACGTACCGCCATGCTCCACATTGACGCTTCCGTTGCCTGGACCTACGGTGCCAGCCCATGGGCTTCGCCGGCAACCTGCGCACGCTCTCGCTGGCGGAGGTCCTCCAGACCCTCAACCGGATCCAGGCCACCGGCGTCCTTCGCCTGGTCTCGTCCGATGGCGGTCGGGATGTGATCTTCGACAATGGCGAGATCATCGGCGTGTCCTTCCGGGCTGGCGAGGAACGCCAGGCCCTGCTCCGCCGCCTGATCCTCGAAAACGTGATCAATGCCGAAGATGCCGCGAGCATCTCGGGCGATGGCCGCGACACCGGGATCGTCCAGTCCCTGGTCGAAGCTGGCGTGGTCAAAGGCAGCGATGTCGATGATGCCCGCCAGCGCCAGGCCCTTGATGAGCTCTATAACCTGACCACGTGGGATTACGCCGACTTCGTCTTCCACGATGCCGGTCCCGAAGCGGCTGAGATCAACGACCTCGTCGACCACGCCCGGCAGCGTCCGTTGCAGGTCACGGTCAACTCGCTGCTGATGGAATCGGCCAGGCGCAGCGACGAGTGGTTGCGCCTGAAAGAGGTCATCGCCGATGACGACGTGGTTCTCGGTCCGGCCGAAGGTTCCGAGGCGGAACTGAAAAAGGCCGCGGCGGACTATCCCGGTTCGGCGGTGGTGCCGCTTGTCGATGCGGTGCGCACCGTCGGCGACATCATCCTGGCCAGCGTCGCCACCCGGCTTGATGTCTACACCACCCTCACCGAACTGCTCAACAGCCGGCTGATCGTCACCCTCAGCCGCGAAGATCTCTGCTTCCACGGCGACTACCTGATCGAACGTCAGGACTTCAGCCGGGCGGCGATGGTCTTCCGCCGGGCACTGGTCGAGGATCCGACCGACGTCGAGACCACCAAGAAGCTGGCCAGCTGCCTGGAGCGCTTGGGCGACAATCCAACTGCCGCCCGCTGCCACGCCCAGCTCGCTATCGCGCTGCTCGCTGAGAACCATGCGGACCAGGCCTCGCACCACGCCAGCAAGGCGGTCGAGCTCACCCCCGACGATCCGCAACTGCGCCTGACCTTGGTCCGCTGCCTGCTCGGCACCCAGGACACGCCCGGCGCGGTGGCGGAGCTGAAGAAGCTCGCCGGGCGCTACATTGAGCTCGGCCAGCTCGAAGACGCCCGTGGCACCTGCCTGAAGATCATCGAGCTGGACGGCGCCGATGAGGACGCCAGGCGAGAACTGGCCCGGATCTACAGCCAGGCCGACGACGATCCGTCGAGCGAGGACGTGGTCGTCTGCGTCTCGTGCGGCCACGTCAACCACCGCGAGGCCGCCAACTGCGCCCAGTGCAAGGCGGCGCTGCACCTGACTTGCATCAATTGCGGGCGGGTGGTCGGGGTGTCCGATCGCATCTGCATTTTCTGCGGTGCCAATCCGCACATCCACAAAGGTAAGCTGGCAGCAAACCGCCGGGCCCCCGGAGGCAGTCCCGCGACCTCGCGGATCGTCGGCCGGGCTCCGCGCAAGGTCGAGGCGAAATCCACCAGCCGGGCCTCGGCCCAGACCATCACCGAGGATCCGGATCCCGGTGACCAACCCGACGCCGAGGTCGGCCAGGGCTCGACGGTCCAGCGCTGGCGCAACCAGCTCGAAGAGCACATCGCCAAGGGCCAGCAGTCCGAACTCGATGGAAAATGGGAACAGGCCCTCGGCCATTGGCAGGCCGTGGCCAAGATCCAGCCCGAGAGCCCGGAGCTTCAGCAGCACATCCGCGAGCTGGAGCAGCGCATCCAGGATGAGTTCGTCGAATCCGAGATCGAGCGTGGCCATCGGCTGAAGCGCATCCGCCGGTTCTGGGGCGCCACCAAGGCGTATCGCAACGCCCTGCAAGGGATGGCCAGCGACGATCCCCGGGCCCAGCGCCTGGTGGCGGTGCTGCGCAGCACCCAGGCCCAGCAGCAGCGGATCATGGTGATCTATGCCGCCGGGGTGCTGATCCTGCTCGCCGGCGCCTGGGTGGCGATCCACCCTTACCTGGCGATCGGCCGATTGCGCACCGACGCCGCCCAGGTCACCAAGCAGGTCCAGGGCGCCAGCCACAGCATCTCGGCCCTGCGCGGAGTGCTCGACGACATCCAGGAAATCCAGAAACGAGCCAAGGACATTCCGCGTTCGCAGCGCGCTGAAGCGACCTCGATCGCAGTCCAGCTCGAGGCCGACTACAAGATCGCCACCCAGGGGATCTTCATGCGTCAGCTCAAGGAGATCGACGCGCTGCTTGAAAAGGAGAACGTCGGCAGCGCCGCCAGCGCGATCGACGCCTTCAAGTCCGATTTTCCGGATTTCGCCTCGTCCCAGCGCATGACCAGCCTGGCCGAACAGCTCAACAAGATCCGTGATTCGCAGAAATCGCTGAACCAGCAGCTGGCCGAAGCCCCGGTGAAGCTCAAGGCAGCAATCGACCTGGAATCAGCCAAACGGCTCAGCGAATCGCTGGCGGCCTACAGGTTGCTTACCGCGTCGGTCAGCGCCGAAGTCACCGCCAAGGCCAAGGACGGCATCGCCCGGCTCGAAGCTCAGGAAAAAGAGTTCCGCGTCGCCTGGGACCGCGCCGCCGAGATCGAATCCGGCGACCTGACCAAGGCGGTTGCGGCGTGGTCGGGACTTGAATCCCGGGCCGCACTGTGGAATCGCGGCGACGAATTGGCTGCGCGGAAAAAACGCGTGGCCGATCAGCTGGCGGCCAGCGAAAATGATTATCGCGCACTGGGCGAAGCCCCAGATGTGCCCACCTTGGAAGCCTTCCTCACGGCGCATCCCAGCACGCCGCAGACTCCCTTGGTCAAATCCCGCCTGGAATCCGCTCGCCGGGCTCGCGACACCCGGGACCAGGCGATGGCGTCGTACCGCCAGATGCTGGACGAACGTCAGTTCGAACGGGCCTGGAACCGCGCCCGCGAACTCCATTCGATCTACGGCAAGGCCGCGGTCGAGGCCGGGATCAAACTGCCCCTGGTGGTCGAAAGCCAACCATCGGGAGCGGCGGTGGTCCTTGATGGCGCCGAAATCGGTCGGACGCCCTTCGTGGTCACCACCCTGCCCGGCAGCACGGCCAAACTGACGGTGCGCAGCGCCGGCTACCAGCCGTCAGAACGCCTCATGTCCGATCTGTCGGCATCCTGGAGGTGGACCGTCGCCATGACCCGCGAAGTGCGCTGGCAAGTCGAACTCGGCAAGCCCTGCAACCTGCTCGCGATGCTCGGCGATGGGCGGCTGATGGCCGGCGCCGGTGACAATCTGATCCAGCTCGATGGCCGCGGCGGAGTCACCTGGCGCACCGGGTTCGCCGGCGAGGACCTGGTCGAAGGCTCCAACGCGACCATCCTGCATGCACCGGTACTGCTGCCTGATGGCCAGCTGCTGCTCGGCGTGCCCGGGCATGATGCGGTCGTGCTGTCGCGCTCTGGACAGGTGGCCATGCGCTGGAAGACCCAGAGCGCCGTGCGCGGACGGCCGCTGGCCTATGTCAATGACGCCTTCGGAGTCAGCCCGCGAGTCGCCTTCGCCGCCGAGGCAGTGTACAGCGGTGATCCGGCAAAAGACCCGAATTTCCGCATCCCATTGCCGTCTCCGGCGCTGTGCGGGCCCCTCGCGATCCCCGCCGGCATCGACCAGATCCTGGTGGTCGGGACCCTGGCTGGCACGCTGATCGGGATCGAGGAATCGAGCCGCAAACTGCTCTGGACCCTCGACCTGCGGGCCACCGACATCGGCCAGCTCCATCCGGTCGGAACCAATTCGGCGGTGGCGCTGCTCGACGGCAGCCGGCTGGTCCGGGTGTCGTTCTCGACCACCGAGGCGGCGCCGCGCTGGAGCCAATCCCTGGCCGACGCCGCGGTCGGAGAACCGGCCATCGCCGGTGGCGTAGTCTATCTGTCGGTATCGCGGCAGGTGGTCCGCGTCGGCATCGAAGGTGCCCTGGCGCCGTCGCTCTCGCTCCCGGCGCAGGCCTCGTGCAGCCCGGCTGCGGCCGACGATCTGGTCGCCGTCGGCTGCAAGGATGGCAGCCTGGTCATCTTCCAGGCCGGAAAGCCGTTCTGGACGACGCCCTGCGGTTCGCCCCCGACCTCGCTGATCATCGTCAAAGGGATGGTCATAGCTGGCCTGGAAAACGGCCGGGTGCTGGCCTTCCCCCTGTGAGCCGTCAGGCCGCGGAACGACGGTCAGGTACCTGTGCCGTCCGGGCTATCGCGGCGCCATCGCGGTGATCCATTCGCGCAGTACCGCGATCGCCTGGTCATCGACCACGACGCTGGCGAGCGGAGGCATCCGCTCGCCCGGCGTGGTCGAGGCGATCCGCTTGTAGAGCAGGGAAAGTTCCGGCCGCCCGGGAGTGATCAGCGGCATCCCGGCATCGGGTCGGACCGGGATGGCGTTGACCAGTCCAGCCTCGGACAAGGCGCGGATGAACCGCACATCGAACTGGGCCGGCGTCCCTCCAGGCAGATGGCAATGCGAACAATTGCTCGCCAGATAGGACCGCGCCCGGACATCGAGGCTGGCTTTGGCATCGTGCAGATCGGCCAGAGGCGTGATCGCGCCCAGCTGGGCAGCCGTTGGCGACGCGGCGAATAGTCCGGAGTCGCGCAGCCGTTCGATCTGATCGCTGCCGCCCACCGTCCGCCGCAGTTGTGCGCTGGTCAGGCCGATCACGCCGCCGTTCAGAGAGGTATGGCACTGGGCGCAATCCTGGCGCCCCGGGAATCCCCAGGCCACCTGATGCCCGTCGCGGCCAGGAACGGTCACGACCTCGGTGGCATCGACCCGGGCCGCATCGGTCCGGGCGGCATTCCAGACATAAGTCGCTCCAACGATGCTGGCGGCGGTCGTCGAGGGCGCTTCGACCACCAGCACCCGGGTTTCCAGACGGCGCCGGGAATCCGGAGAAACCAAGTCAAAATGCTTGATGAACAAGGTTCCGATCGGGAAATCCCACGGACCTTCAGCGCGGTAGCCGATCCGTCCACCAGGCGGCAGCAGGAACCAGCGGAACTTGTCGGCGCCATCGGACCACAGCGGGCTGTTGACCTCGTACGCGACCATCGCGGCTGCCGGACGCAGGGACGACAGGTCGGCGAAAACACCGAGTTGCGACAATAACGGAGGTAATTGCCTGGCGCTGTTCAACGTCTTAGATTCGGCCGCGGCAAGCGTTGGCCAGATCAGCAGGAACAGGAGGAGTGTCGGCCGGAGCCATCCACACCATGGCGATTTTCCATCGGGCATACGATTATCTGTGTTTTTCCAGGATGTCTTGCTCACTGCGATCTGGTCAGCGATGGCATACTCCTGGTTCATGGCCCGACCTTTGGCAGGGCGATCGGTTCAGGGGTCAGGATCCATGCGGCGATCTGGCGCAGGTCGTCAACCGCCAGGCCCATGGGGGGCATGATCGGATAGTCGGCACGCCGCCGACCAGGATGGGCCGCCCACGCCGCTATTCCGTCCGCATCGCCTGGATACAGGCTGCGCACCTCGATCAGGCTCGGACCGATCCGCCGGCTGTCCGGAGCGTGGCAATGCCCGCAGTGATGGCTGAACAAGGCGCGTCCCCGGGTCAGGTCGAGGCGCGGCGGCAGGCCGCGGGCGAAGGCCGACAGCGCGGCAAGATCGATTCCGCCCAGGCCGGTGAGCAGTCCCGCCGGCATCACCGATCCATCCATCACAGCCACCGCTGTTTCGGGGACCGCTGGCAGCGGCACAACCCCGGCTTCGGTGGCGATGGACAAGGGGCCTGGAAGACGTTCTCCGACCAAAACCCGGCCATCAGCAGCGCGTACGCACACCAACCGCCCGGCCCGTGTGGCTCCCGGTTCGAGCAGGCGTCTGGCCACAGCCGGCAAATCGGCCCATTCCAAGCTGGCGAAGGCTGGCGCCGATCCGGCGCGGTCCACGGCATCGGAGCCCGGACCCGCGTGGCAGGCGGCGCAGCGCCCTCGGAACACCGTGGCGCCGCGCGCCGAATCCGGCGGCATCGCCCCAGGAAGCGTTGCGACTTCAACCAGAATCCGCCAGCGAGCGATTTCGGCGGCAGGGTCGGCGGCCGGTCCCGGCAGATCGCCGCCCGAGGCAGCAAGCAGGGCGAGCCGGGCAGCGATGGCCGGATTTTGGTGGGCATTGAGCTGACGGACCAGCCCGGCGCTGAGCAGATGGCGAGGAACCAGGCCTTCGGCGCAGGCTCTCAGCAGCTCAAGCGCAGTAGAGGCCCGGGCCGCAAGCAGCACTGCCGCCGCCCGTTGCGCCGGCTCCGGCAGTATCCGCCAACCGGCGAGCAATGGCTGTGGATCAGGTTTCGTGGGTATCGCCATGGCGGCGCGCAGCGCCACCTCGGCGGGCACCCCTGATCCCGGATCGGCGATGTACTGCTGCAATTCAGCGACCTCGCCTGATCCGGTCCGGGCCATCGCCTCCACCTTGGCTAGCGGTCCAGCGGAAGGAGCAGGTTCTGGCTCGGCAAAAATTTTGGTTCTGCAGATGAAGGCGATGACATCGGTCACATCACGCTCGTCTGCCAGCAAACCGGCATAGAACGCCATCGTTTGGGCTTCTGGATCGCTGCCCTCGCCACCCCGTCGGCGCTGGCGATAGGTGAGCATCTGCGCCGCCAGATACCAGCTGTGCTGATGATTGAGCCGGGCCATGTGGAAACCCGGCATTCCTTCGCCCCGGGAGCCGTGGCAGACCGCGCAGCCCCGGGCATAGAGATCCTCTCCGCGCTGGCGATCGCCCAGCAGCCGATGAGGCATTTCAGTGACTGGAAAGCCCGCGATGGCACGCAGGGCGGCATCGATGCCGGCGGCGTCGAGGGCCTTGGCCATCGCGACCATCGCCTGGGCGTTGGCGTTCCCAGCCGGAACCGGCCGCGTTCCAGAGCGAAAGGCCTCCAGCTGTTTGCGCAGATAGACCGAGTCTTGTCCAGCCAGGCGCGGCCCACTGGTCTTTTCCATCCCTTCGCCGGCGGCGCCGTGGCAGCTGGCGCAACCCTGCCAGACAGGATTCGCTGGAAATGCCGGTGCGGGAAGAGCCTTCAGGGCTTCCGCTGATTCGACCGACACGGCGGTGACCGCGATCATCACCGCAAAACCCCTCATCAAAGCCGATACCCACCGCACCAGCGATCGTGACATAGGTCACTATTCTCATCATTTCTTCCCAATCAGCAACCGTCGCGCAGCCCTGTTCGAAACCGGTCTCAGACTTCGTCCGTGCTGAATCCAGAGATTCCTGTCGTTGACACCGATCTTTCCGCCAGCCGCGAACAGACATCAGAAGGCGCACCAGTCGGGTTCAGCTTCGGGAACTGAACCTCGCTGTCAGTGTTCGAAAATTCAGCCGACCACGGCCACATCCCAAGGCGCCAAGACCAGGTTCGAGGCGGTGGTACCGCTCAGCCGTTCGGTAGCGACGGCGCCGAGTTCCACCTGCTGAGGCTGGGCGGTGTGGTTGATGAAGACCCGGAAGGAGCCTGACTCGCCACGACGGTGGACGATGGTGACGCCGTCGGGTGGGATCAGGGACGATTCGATTCCAGCGAGTCGGGAGATCCGTGCGATCAATCGGCGTTGCAGCTCCTGATCAGGCCAGCAGGCGCACCAGGTCAGAGAACCCTTCCCGGTCGGGCGATGGATGATCGCGGGCTGGCCCGCGAGCCAACCGTGGCCTTGGCCGTATCGGGCCCACACCGCGACCTCGCGCTCGACCTGGCCGATGCGCTCTGCAAATATGCTGGCGGTTCCCTCTCCGAGTTCTCCGCCGAGGGGCACCGGCGTTTCCAGGGCATAGAAATCGTCGGCCTGGGCGCCGGCCAGGTCGGACAGCGGGCCTGGCTGACGCTGCGCCAGCAAGGCGTTCTCGTCATCCTTGAAGCAGGATCGCGGCCCGATCAGCAGATGTCCTCCGCCGATGACGAAGGCGCGCAGCCGGTCGATGGTCGGTTGATCCGCCAGGTGCACCTGCGGGGCAATCACCACCGACCAGGGTCGTTGGTCGCCCAGTCGCTCGACGAGATCGGCGCTGAGGCCCTGGCGCTGCACCGCCGCATACCAGCTGCGCACGTGCGCCGCCGGATCGAACTGATGGTGGTGGCGCTGGTGCTTGATGGCGAAGCGGTCGGCCCAGCGATCGATCACTGCGACCGGATGGACCGGAGCTGACTGATCGAGGAGCGTGGTCAGCCGCTTGAACTCCTCGCCGATCCGCGCGATTTCGGTGTAATGCGGACGCGGGTGGCCATCCTGGGCGACTACCGTGCCGTGGTATTGCTCCTGCCCTCCAGGGGCCGAACGCCACTGCCAATATAGAACCGCTTCGGCGCCGTGGGCGGCCATGTGCCAGGCGGCTGCGCGCAGTTCGCCGGGCTGCATGGTCGGATTGCTGGTGCCTTTCCAATTCACCGAACCTGGCTGGGTCTCCATGATCCAGACCTTTCTGGAGGGAGTCAGCGAGCGGATGCGCTCGACCTCGACCGCCAGCTGGGCTGGGTCGAAGCTCGGTCCATCGACGGCGTACGCGTCCCAGCTGGCGAAATCCAAGCCATCCACCAATCCGGCGCGATCGAGATCATCGTGGGGATGGAAGTTGTGGGTGATCCATTGGCGCTGCGCGATCCGTTCGCGCAGCGTCTGCACCTGGCCAGCTTGGAACTCTGCGGTCAGCGCCGTGGAAAAGCGGTGCCAGGCCAAACGAAGGCCGGGATTCGGCGAGCCGGGCGGTGCGTGCAGCTGGGACCAGTCGGAATATTCTTGGCTCCAGTACGAAGCCGACCAGGCGTCATTGAGTGCGTCGAGGCTTCCATACCGCGCTCGGCACCACTCGGCGAATCGTGCCAAGGTGTCCGGATCGTGGGAGCGTTGCCAATGCTCGTTGTCGATCTGCCAGCCAAGCACCGCCGGATGCTGGCCGAATCGTTCGGCCAACGCCGAATTGATGCGCTTGCAGAACCACCGGTACAACGGCGATCCTGGCCGATAGTGGCAGCGCATGCCGTGAACTTCAGGACGTCCGTCGGCGCGCACTGCCAGGACTTCCGGATGGGCGCTGGTCAGCCAGGCCGGCGGAGTCGCGCTCGGCGTGCACAGCACCGAATCGATTCCGAAACTGGCCGCGAGATCGATGGCTTCGCCCAGCCAATCGAGAGCGAACCGTCCGTCCACAGGTTCCATCCGGCTCCACGCGAATTCGCCGATTCGCACCGTATTCATGCCGCAATCGCGCATCAGCCGTAGGTCTTCGGCCCAGCGCTGGCGCGGCCAATGTTCCGGATACCAGGCGCAGCCGAACCGCATGAATGATCTCCTTGGCGGCCACGGTGAGCCAGGCGGCAATTCCGTCCAGCAGCGACTCTCGGCAAGCCAGGCTCGACGGCTCGGAGCGATCACTCCCCGATCAGTACCGCCAGCGCACCTGCGGCCAGGTGCAGCGTGGTGCCGAGGGGCGCTCCGGTGAAGGCATCAATCACCGGGAATGGCACCGGCAGGACGTGTCCGGTGGCGGAGTGATTGATGACGATGTGGACGCCTTGCTGGCGGTCGCCCGCGCCCTTGGACGCTCTCCCGCGCAGCCTGCGGCCGCTCACTTCGATTCCCGGTGGTAGCGGCGCCCAGGGTCGAGAGACACCCGCCAGATCGCACAGCCAGGCAGCCAGGGCGGCCAAGGTCGGCTCATCAGGCCAGGTTCCGAGGTACCCGATCCGACCCCGACCGTGGTTCCGGGTGAGCATGGCGGGTTTCCCGGCCAGCCACGGATGCTCCGGGCCAAAGCGCAGGTTGACCACTGTATCCGGGGCATCGGCTTCGAGCCACTCGCCCCAGATGTCAGCGCTGCCGGCGATGTCTCCGGCCAAGGTCAGCGGCGAGGTCAGGCAATAGGATTCGCGCACATGGCCGCCGAGCGCGGCGCCCAGGCGGTCGCCAGGCGGATCGCTGGGCAGCAGCGAAGCATCCGGGTCGCGGGTGCCTGAGCGGGGGCCGAGGATCAGGATTCCGCCAGCCGCGACATAGGCGAGCAGGCGCTCCTCCAAAGCCGGATCGAGCATCGCCAGATGCGGGGCGAGGCACAGCCGGTAGCCATCGAGCTGCGACCACGGGCTGGTCACATCGACGTCGATTCCCTGACGGCGCAGCGCGGCGTACTGGTCGCGCAGGTGGCGCCACGGGTCGAACCCCTGATGCAGGCGCCTGCTGTCGATCAGTCCACGATCGCGATAGGTCCACAGCACGGCCACCGAAGCCTGAACCGACGTGCTGGCCAGCAGCGGAGCGAGCTGGCGCAGTTCGGCTCCGACGGTGGCGACCTCGTCATAAATTGGCCGAGGACGTCCGCCCTGACCGATCAGGCAGCCGTGGTATTGCTCCTGGCAATTCGGCGCCGATCGCCACTGCCAGAACAGGACGGCATCGGCGCCGTGGGCGATCTGATGGAACACCATCCGCCGCACTTCGCCGGGATCCATCGCTGGATTGGCCGCAAACCAGTCGATGGTGCCAGGCTGGGTTTCCATCACCCAGAACGGTGCCTGCTTGACCCCGCGGGCGGCGGCGAGGTAGACGCCCATCCAGCCCGGGTCGAGATGGACCAGCGGCGCGCCACTGCCCAGGTAGACATCCGCTGCGCACAGATCGAGCCCAGCGAACAAAACGTGGGAATCCTGACGAGCGAATTCAAAGGTGGCGTTGGTGGTGACGAATTGTCGCGAACCGGCATGAACGCGGATGACCTCGGCCTGGTTCACGGCATAGGCCGTCCACGCCTCGGTTGCGAAATCGCGCCAGGCCGCGAGCAGGCCGGGATGGTCGCCACCGCGGAAATCTGGCGGTTCGATCTGGTCCCAAGTGTCATAGGCCAGTGACCAATAGGCGCCGCTCCAGGCCCGATTGAGCTGATCGAGGTCCGAGAAACGTCGGCGGAGGAAGTGGCGGAACGCGTTCGCCGCCACTGGCCCATGGGACAAATCGCTGAATTCGTTGTCGATCTGCCAACCGATCACTGCCTGATGCGAGCCGAAACGTTCCGCAAGCCATCCGGCGATCCGCCGGCAGTGTTGTAGATAGACCGGATGCAGCGGATCGAAGTGGCAACGTTTCCCATGACGGTGGACCCGGCCATCGGGGCCAACCCGCAGCACCTCGGGGTGGCGGGTGGTCAGCCAGGCCGGCGGTGCTGCGGTCGGCGTACCGATGACCGTGGCCAAACCGTGCGCGGCAGCGCGAGCGATGGCCCGCTCCAGCCAGTCAGCAGTGAACCGGTCAGGCTGCGGTTCCAGTGAGCTCCACGCGAATTCGCCGACCCGGACGACATTCATGCCGGCCGCGACCATCAGATCGAGGTCAGCATCCCAGCGCGATTCAGGCCAGTGCTCGGGATACCAGGCGCAGCCGAACCGGATCGTGGCAGAGGGGGGCGACGGAGTGTTTTGCGTCATGGAATCCTCACGAGGGTTCTGATTGAGCAGCCCGGCGGCTGCTCAGGTCAGCGCCGACACGCTCAACCGGCGCAGCACCGCCCGCTTCTTGTCCAGGTGGCCACGCATGCGGGTGAGGACATCGTTGAGAAAATGCATGGCATCGACCAGGTGCGGGCCTTTGTTGAGCATCACGCATTCAGCCCGGCTGCTCATCGCCGCATCGGTGACCTCGGCCCGGGTCGGCAGGCCCTGTTTGACCAGGGTTTCCAGCACCTGGGTGCCCCAGATCACCGGGACATGGGCGGCTTCGCACAACCACAGGATCTCCTCTTGCAGTTCGGCGAGACGCTCGAACCCGACTTCGACGGCCAGATCTCCGCGGGCGAGCAGGACGGCGAATGGCCCGCCCGCCAGCCCGGCGAGCAGAATCCGGGGCAGATGCACGAAAGCATCGGCAGTCTCAATCTTGAGCACCAGCCCGGGCAGCGATCTGGGTCGGCGCAGTTTGGTCGTTCGCGTCGTGGCTGAGGTTTTCCCCAGATATTTCCCCAGCACCTCGCGAACTTCGCCGACCACGGCCGGTCCGCGCACAAACGAAACACCAACCAGGTCGGCGTGGGGCGCGACCATGGCCAGATCGCGGCGGTCGTCTTCGGTCAGCCGCGGCAAGTCGAGCGTGGTATCGGGCAGATTGATGCCATTGCCCTCGCGCAGCTTTCCTTTGCCGCCTGCCACCCGTTTGATCCTGATCAGCACGCCATCCTGGGATTTGTACCTGATCGGTTTCGCCATCGCCACTCCTGAGATCTTGCCGTCATCGAACAGCACCCGCTGCCCGGGCTTGATCGCAGGCAGAACCTCGGGCAGTTGGCAGGCGATCCGGGCCGGATGCATGACGGAGCCGTCGATCCGCGACGGGCAACCAAGTCCATCTGCGGTCAGCACCAGCAGATCGCCTTCGGCCACCGGGATGGTACCCGCCGTGGCCGGGAAGCTGCCGATCACACCAATCGCGATGCGTGCAGCCCCGCGCATCAGCCGAATGGGATTGCCCGGACCGATCCAGGACGGCCGGTTGATTCCGGCGCTGACCCGTTGCTTGGTCACCGCGGTCACCGTCAAGAGGCGCGGGCGGCCGCGGTTTTCAGTCAATTCGATGGTGTCGCCGACCCGGATTCGGCGGAAGAATCCTGCTCCAACCGGAATGGCATCATCGTTGTCCGATGACTCGTCAGGTACCAGGGTGACCTGACCTGAACCGGCGATGGCGCCAGTGGGCTTTCGTGGGCAGCGGATGTGCCGTACGGCCGGCCCCGGTTCCACCGGCCCGGTGCGCAGCTTCGGCCCGCCGAGATCGACCAGGATGCGCACTTCACGACCGGATTTCTTCCCGGCGGCGCGGATCCGCCGGATCATCGCCAGCCACGCGGTCGGGTTGTCGTGGGCGCAGTTGATCCGGGCCAAGGTCATGCCCGAGACCACCAATTGGTCGATCAAGGATTGATCGGCGGCGGCTTCAGACGGCATGGTGACCATGATCCGTGCGCCTCCGGCGCCGGGATCGCCGAACAGCGCCTGGCTGCGTCCGCTCAGGACCGCCGCGGCCGTGCGGCGATCGACGCCTTCAGTCGCTTTGGGCTCGGGAGCCGTGGCCAGCGCAGCGAGCGCACGCATCACCCGACCCAAGGTATCAAGCACATGGGCTTCGCTGCGCCCGAGCGACGACAGGCCGAGATCGGTCAAACCGTTTTGCAGCTCGCGCAGGTCGCGGCTGCGCAGTGCCACATAATGCAGGAGATTGTCACCGCTGAGCCGAGCATCGCCTTCCAGTCCCGCCACCGCCGTGGCATGCAGGGCCGAGGTGGCTTCGACGTGGCTGCGCAACCGGGCAAGCCCGGCGAGCAGACGCTGGGGATCGATGACGGATTCAGCGGAGGTCATGGCTGTTGGATTGTCGGATGTGGCCCCGGGCTGTCGACGGCGATGGGCGGCGGCGACGGCAGCACCGTGGTGATTCGGGCGAACTGACGACGCTGTCGGATGCCGCTCTGGCGGAGGCCTTGGCCGATGGGTCGAAGACCGGACCGTCAACTGGAGCCGGGGCAAGAGGCCCGGACGAGCAGTGCGGCCTTCGTTCAGTGGCAGAGATGGCTTCCAGTGTCTGGCGGCAGATCCGTGGCCAGCTGCATCGGATTTGGCCTCGGATCGATCATTTGCTGGATCATTTGCGGTTGCTGGTTACATTGATCCAGCGCCGCACCGCGCTCCATGCGTCCGAGGAGCCACGTTGACCGTCCAAACGCCCATGATCGTCCTGAAAAGAGTCTATCTGCCGCCATTGGCCGAAGATGGATTCCGGGTGCTGGTCGAGCGGCTGTGGCCGCGTGGCGTCAGCACCGAGAAGGCCGCTATCCATCAGTGGTTGAAGGAACTGGCACCGAGCCCGGGGCTGCGCGTGTGGTTCGATCACAACCTCGCCAAATGGGATGGCTTCCAGCAGCGGTATCGCGAGGAACTGGCGACCCACGAACATCTGCTGAATGGGTTGCGGCAGCGCGCCGAGTCCGAGACGGTGACCCTGGTCTATGCGGCCTCGGATGAACGTCACAACAGCGCCCTGGTCCTGAAGGCGGTTCTCGACGCGCTCTGAAGTCGCACGGAACAACAACTTGAGCGCGTTACATAGTTTTTTTAGCGTGGCGGAACGCAGGCGTCCCGTAGGGACGCTGAGTCCGACTGACCACTAGAAACGCTCCCTTGCGGGCTGAAGCCCGCAGAAACTTCAGTCGCCCCTACGGGGCTTCCTATGCAATCCATCCGACCCGGGCTGGTATCGTAGCGTCCCGACGGGGCGCCTACGTTGAAAAATGAGGACAGGCGTCCGGCCCAAGGGCCGCTTTCGTGCGTACTCCTGACCTCATTCAGCGTACGGACAGGATGACCGCCACCATTGGTAGTTCCTGCGGCAGGTGGAGGACACCTGTCCGTAGACCAAATGCTCATTTATTTTCTGATCGAGATCTGAGCTGACAGGTCCGGAACGCAGCGGGATCCTTCAGCTGGCCTTGAGCGGCGGTTGGCCACGTTTCGCGCCGACCAGCTCCTCGCCGGGGTTGATGTAGCGGTCGCCTTCGATGCCGACCTGCATATCGTGGAGGTTCTTATACAAGCCGCCGGCAGTGATCAGCTCGTCATGGGTGCCGTGCTGGACGATGCGGCCATGGTCGAGGACCACGATGCGGTCAGCGGAACGGATGGTCGATAACCGGTGGGCGATGACGAAGGTGGTGCGGCCTTTGCGCAGGGCTTCCAATGCCGACTGGACCTGACGTTCGGCTGCGCTGTCGAGACTCGCGGTGGCTTCATCCAGGATCAGGATGCGCGGATCGGCGAGCAGCGCCCGGGCGATGGCGACGCGCTGGCGTTGTCCGCCGGACAATTTCACCCCGCGTTCGCCCACCACCGTGTCGAGGCCCTTGGGCAGCTCGGCAATGAAGTCGCAGGCGGCGGTGCGGGCGGCGGATTCGATGTCGGCGCGGGAGGCCTCGGGACGGGCAAAGGCGATGTTCTCCGCCACCGTTCCGTCGAACAGCAGATTGTCCTGCATGACCACGCCCAGGCAGCGGCGCAGGTCGGATCGGCGCACGCTGGCCAGGTCGCGGCCGTCGAGGGTGATTCGTCCGTTGGTCGGGCGGTGGAAGCCCATGACCAGCGAAACCAGCGTGCTTTTGCCGGAGCCGCTCGGGCCGACCAGCGCCAAGGTCGTTCCCGCAGGCACGTCGAGGTCGATGCCGTCGAGGGCGAACCGGTCGGGATACTTGATTGGATCGTAGGCGAAGCGCACCTGTTCGAGGCGGACTGCACCGCGCACCGCCGCCAGCGCCGGCATCGTCGCCTCGCCGGCGTCCTCGGTGAGTTGCGAGCGCAGCTCGCGGATCCGGTCGAGGCCAGCGAAGGCCTCGGTCAATTGCGTGCCGATCGACGCGAGCTGCATCACCGGGGCTGCGAGCAGCGCGACCAGGGCGATGTAGGCCACCAGATCCCCCAAAGTCATGGCTTGGGCGGCAATGGCGCCGCCGCCCAGATAGAGCACGGCTCCTGCGGCCAGTGCAATGGCCAGGCCGCCGCCGTTGGTTGCCAGGGCGACGCCGGTCATGGTCCGCTTGATCAGGTCGAACAGACCGTCGACACCGTCGGCAAACAGCTTGCGCTCCCGTTCTTCGCCGGCGAAGGCCTTGACCACCCGGATGCCGGCGAGGGTCTGGGTCAGCCGGCCGCCGATCCGGGCTTCTGCCTCGTTGCGTTGGCGGAAGATCGGCCGCAGCCAAGTGAACAACATCGCCATCAACCCGCCGAACCCGGCAAGCACCACCACCATGGCGATGGTCAATTGCCAGTTGAGGTACAGCAGACCGACAAGCGCCACCACTGCGGTCAGGCTGCCGCCCACCATTTGGACCAGTCCGGTGCCGATCAGGTTGCGCACACCCTCAGCGTCTCGCATCACCCGGCTGGCCAGATTCCCGCTCTGCTGGTTGTCAAAGGCCGAGACCGGCAGACGCAGCAAATGGTCGAAGACTTCTTTTCGCAGGTCGGCGATGGCGCGTTGGGCGGCCACCGAAACCAGCTGGAAGAGTGCGAATCCGGAGGCCGACTCGACCACACCCGCCGCCACCACGCCCAGGGCGAGCCACAGCAGCAGCGGGGTGTTGCTGTCGGGGATGGCGTGGTCGAGGGCGAATTTCGCCGCCAAGGGCAGGACGAAGCCCGCCGCCCGATTGATCAGCATCAGGATGATGCCTGCCCCGAGCCGGCCCCGATGGCGGCCGATCAGGACCAGGGCCTCGCGCAACGACGAAGAAGTAGCCATGCCAGGGTCTTGGCCAGCTCGCCCCGCCAGCAAGGGGAGGTCGCCGCAGCTTTCCACTGCCCGCTGCGGCGAGGGGGCGGGCGATGACTTCGGACACCCGCCGCAGGGTCCAGAGATCGTTCCGGTAACCGTTCTTCACCGGTCCCTTCAGCAGTGCCGACTCGACCTTCTTCATCTCAGCCGGCGTCGGGGCGGTCTTCCGGCCCGGCTTGCCCTTGCTGGCCAGCGCCTTCACCCCGCCGTCACGTTTGGCTGCCATCCACTTGCTCACCGCTTGGCGGGAAACATCGAGACGACGGGCAACTTCGGACTGGGAGATGCCGTCGGCCAACAGCGTCAACGCCTCAAGGCGCCGCTTCTCCATCGCGGAATGATCCCGCTCGCCGGTCAGTCGGGGGGTCGAACGGCGCTGCTTGGCTGGCATGGCGGGATCATGCCAGGCATCCGGAAATGTCAATCTATATATAAATTATCAGTAAACGCCATTGGTGCTAAGATATGTTAAGTTTAGCAGCCGCGGATACGGATGATTCCTTAGTTCTACATGGTTGTTTTGACCACCACATTGAAATGCGGTGATAATCCAAGTTTTTCGTAGCGTATCACTGAATAATCCCAGCGCTGTCGTTGGCGATCCGAAACGATCTGGAAGATCGTTTCGCGGTCGATGCCGGGGTGGGCGATCAGGTCGGCCAGGATGCAGCGCACGTCGCGGGTGGAAAGCAGCGGGATGGCTTCGGCTTCCCTGATTCGTTCTTCAAGGGTCATGTGGCGGTTCCATCCGACCCAGGTGCGGACTTCGTAGTGGGCGAGGCCAAGTTCCGATTTGGCGTCTCCCAGGGCCTGCTCGATCCAGAAGCGCTGGCGTTCGATCCGGACTAGGTCGAGCAGCGTGGTGTCGGCTGCGGAATTGGTCAGGGCGTAATGGATTTCGTTGTGAATTTTGGGATTTCTTACGACCAGCACCGTCCACTGGCGGGCGATGGCTTCGTCGCGGTCCTACAACCAGACGAGACGCCGAAGGGCCTCGACGATGATCGGACCGAAGGTGGCGTGGCGGACCTGGAGCTGCTGCCACGCGCCTGGATCCTGGGCCTGCGCCCAGTCAGCGACCTTCACGCTGGCAAGGGACGTCGCCAGGCGCTTGGGATGACGCCAGCGCCGCCCCGTCGGGTCAGGCATTTCCGGTTTGGGATCTTCCAGGTACATCCGCTGGCTGCTGTGGACATCGGCCATGAACCGCTCGCTCGCATCATCGAGTTCCCGCAGAAATTTCGTCTCTTTTCCATATCCGGCGTCAACGCCGACGCACGCGAACCGGGCGCCGTCCGCCCGCGCCTCGTGGATCATCTCCACAACCAATTGCGATTTGGTCCTGAAATTCCGTCCATCCTCCGGGATGCCGGACTTCGCGCAGCACTTGGGAACCTCGGTCCACTCCTTGGGCAGATGGAGCCGCGCCGCGACAAGAGCGACGCCGATACCCTGTGATAATGCAGCGAAAACACCAACCTGACTGTTGTCCACCTTGCCCATCCGGCCATTCCATTGCCGAGCGACCCCAGCCGAATGCCGGCCCTTCTTCGTGAATGCCGATACATCGATGATCAGCAGAGAATCCGCATGCCCACCCAGCAACCGATCGGCATCCACCATCAACTGCCGCTGCACCGAGCAGTGATCCCACTTCGCCTGGCTCAGCAGATATTGCAGATTCTGATGCCCAGCGCCCTCGATCGACTCGGAAATCTGCTGGAGATTCTTCCGCTCAGCTCGGGAGAGCCCGCGCAGGAAATGTAACACCGACCCGGCCACAGAACGAGTCCGACTGCGGAAGAAATGCTGATACCGCGCCGCGAAATCATCGAGGCGATCCACCAGATCACGCAGTCTTGCGTGAAGACACGGGGGATCGACGACAGGGGATGGACCTGGGAATCATGGCGGCTCTCCGTGGAGCAGATGGTGCATTTACCTTATATTATACTGAGCTATTTTAGTTTTGTTGAGTTAGATCAGGTAGAATTAGCGATGCGCATCCAGGTGCAAAACCAGCTCTTGCGACAGAAATGAATCGTCCGGTACAAGGACAAGCTTCAGGCCACCGGTGACACGATGTGGTTGGGTTTGCTGCAGGACATTGGCGTCACGTTCGACGAGGTTTGGCCCATCTTCCGTGTTTTGCTCGATCGATCTGATACCGCCCGGGTGGAAGAAGTTATCATCCAACTGGCTCTTTACGGTGAGGCCGCGTCGCCGTGCGTACCGCTGGTTTTGTCGCTGTATGCCAAAGGCGAAGGTCGACTGCGCGAAACCTGTCTGATCGCCCTGGGGCAGATGGCCCCCAACGACCCTGAGGTGATCCGTTGCCTGGTGGTCGCACTCAACACCGGTTGGTGGGGGAATCCGCTGCAGTATGCGGCGGTCAAGGGTCTGCGCTTCTGCGGACCTCCGGCTGAAGCCGCGCGACCTTTCCTTGAGGCCCTGCTGAGAGAGGAACATCTCGAATGGGATGATAAATATGCCAGCCAACTCGCCCTCGAATCGATCGCGGCGAAACCGCCACTGCCGGCCGAACCCCTGCGGAAGGCCGGGGCCGACGTATTCCTGGGTCCAGAATCCCTGGCAGCCTGGGCCTCCATCAAGTCTGGCATCCTGCCGGGTGCCGAGGCCCGGGCCTTGCTTATCGCCCTGCTCAACAAAGAGATCCCTGATTTCTTGCGTGTCATCGCCATAGAGCGCCTGGGACTTCTGGCGCCAAGTGAGCGTTCGGCTGCCGAGGTGCTGGTTCGCGCCATGGTGTCGCCTGAAGACGGTATCGCGAGTGCGGCGGATGGGGTGATCGGTGGCCAATTCGTGGCGGACGATCTGGCAGCGCGCGATGTCTTCGTGCGCAGTCTACCACAAGGGTCCAGAAACATCCGCTGGTCAGCGCTCCATGTCCTCGGCAGGTATGGTGCTCGCAATGCACCGATTTTGCCTGACCTCGCCGTCTTCCTGGCAAGCTGCAACGGCGAGGTCGAACATTTCATCATCGGCAGCGCTCTCGATGTCGTGCGCTCTGCCGCTGGTGAAGCGTCGGCTATTGAGCCCGTTCTGACCAAGATGCTTGATGAGACCGCCGCGATCTACCGAGGAAGGGAATCTGATGAGGTGCATATTCTCCGGCCCTATATCTTACTTTGTCTGAGCGAAAACGGCATCAACGCGAAGGCTTTGCCATGCATCCTCGACCTGCTGGCGCATGCGCAGGATGTGGATTCCATCGCCGTAGCCTGCCGTGCGGCAACGCGACTGGGTCGCCAGGCCGAAGGACTCGTCCCCTACCTCCTGGGGACGCAGGGGCGAGACGCCGGTCGTGGTGCATTCCCATCGCTGGGCCAAGCGGTCCATGATGGCCGGCCTGATCTACCATTGGTCGGGCAAGCCCACGAAACTCACCTTCGAGATCATCGAGAAGGCCTACCGCCTGCCCGACATCCTTCGCTGGTGCCGGCGATTGGTCCGAGTGCTGGCCGGAAAGAAGGCGATCCTGATCTGGGACCGCCTCCAAGCCCATCGGAGCAAAGTTGTAAAGGCCGTCCTGGCCGCCCATGGCATCGAGGTTGTCCTGCTCCCCGGGTACGCACCTCAGCTCAACCCAACCGAATGGCTCTGGGCCAATCTCAAAGGCAGCGAACTCGCCAACTTCTGCGCCGAAGACATCACGGATGCCGAGACCGAGGCCAGGCGTGGAGCCAAGCGCATCCGCCGGCGACTATCCCTTCTGGATGGCTTTCTGGCAGGGGCCGGGCTGTCCTTTGGGTCATTATGACAACCTATATATGAAATCTCAGTAACCGTCGCCATCCGCGCCAACCAACGACCCTCGGCGCCGACAAAGGGTACGACGCCAGCAGCTTCGTTGAGGGCTGCCGCGCCCAGCTCGTGACGCCCCATGTCGCTTCCAAGGTCGTTGGCAGCGCCGTCGATGGACGGACCACACGACATGCCGGATACGTTATCAGCCAACGGAAACGCAAACTGGTCGAGGAGGTCTTCGGATGGATGAAGACTGTTGCTGGACTCGATCAACTCCGTCTTCGCGGGACACTCCTGGTTGAAGGCGTATTTTGCCTGGCAGCTGGTGTTTACGACCTTATTCGGATGAGAAACATTTTGTCCGCCGTATAAGTCAACCAGACCATTGCACAATTCAAAAGAAATATCGCCATCACTTCTGAATGTGAACTTCGAGCAACATGGCATCAACTTTGGAGCATTGTTCCGGAAGATGGCTGGTAAATTACAATTTATCACAACGAATTCACCGGCGAAAGCCGCAGGTTAGATTTTCATGACCCTGCTAAGGGACGCTGTGAACAAAGCCAAGGTCCCGTACCTGCCGGTGCTGCGCGTGCCGTACTACCGCTTCATCGGACGGAAGCCGGCCGTTTGAAGCTCGATCGGCCGATGGCCGCGGCCCGGTCGGGTGGCGGCCATGCTGGCCATGGCGCATCGCGGCCACGCGGGCCGTGGCCCATGCGGTCCACCAGGCACCGCTGGCGGTTCAGCGCAGTTCCGGGCTTGGCGCCGGCCGACTATGGGGCACAAGGCGCGGCATGAGCCAGCCATTGGATGATGACGGCACGCCCTCCGAGGACGTGATCCGCGAGGCCAGGCGGCCGATCATCATCGACCGCCACCGCCGGCTGATCGAAGAGATGGAATCCAGCCTGGCAGATTCCTGGGTGTCCGGCGAGACCGATCATCCGCGGCTCAAGGCGATGCTCGCCGACCTCGACCTCGATAGCGAACAGGCCCGGGTGCGCCGGACCTTCGCGGCCCTGGCCGATGCTCGCTACCGCGATTCCGTGCTGCGCGCGGCCCTGGTCGAGGAGCTCTGCCTGCTCCGCGAGCACGCCAAGATCGAAATCGCCGCCCTCCAGCTCCACGCCATCGGCGTCTACCGGACCGTGCGCAAAGCGCTGATCGGCGGTCAAGGCGAGGCCCCGGCCTTGTCCGAATTGCGCGAGCTGCCGGTGCAGCGCCTGGTGCCGCTGACTCGTGGCGAGGCGCCGACCGGAGTGTTCGGAAACCCGAATCTGGTTGACACGATCCTGTGCACGCCGGCTTTCGCCGAGCGGTGCTTGGCGACCTTTCGCCGGCTGATCCGCCCTGAAATCGCCGACGCCCATTGGGACGATGCCCAAGGTCCGCCGCCGCTGCCGCGCAATCTTGAGGAACCGTTGCTCGCGCTGCCCGAAGGGGAATTGAAGGCGGCTCGCCTGATGCTGATCAGGGAACGCATCCGCAGCCGCTTCTACAGGCAGGTCTTTCTCGAATTCCTGTCCAAAGATGAGCTGGATCCCCATGAGGTCGAGTCCCATCCCACCGTACTCAACTGGCTGCTCGGGATCGAAGCCACCGCCCATCTGTACCCGTTCATGCAGGGCCAGACCGCCGAGCAGAAGGCCTTTCGTCTCGGCCAGCTGACCCAGAAGATCGTGCAGTTGCATGAGGTGTCAGCGCGGGTGACGCTGGCCGCGAACCAGGGTGGCTATGCCGAGCGTTTCGCAGGAAAGAATCTTCGCGATCGGCTGGCGATCCTCGCCGCAGATCGCTATCCAGCCCTGGCCCTGACCCGTGAGCTGACGTTGGCTGCTCTGCTCTGCTCCTTCTCAAAACTGGTGCGCTGGGTCCAGGACCGCATCGAATCGAAGGATTTCCTGATACCGCCAGACCCGCGGCGCTGATCGCTTTGCTCCGTCGCTCGTGGTCCAGGCAAGTCCAGCTCCTGCTGGGCAGCCGGTGCGGCTACAGCACCGTTTCGTTGGGGATGAGTTCCCGCAATTTTTCCAGGGCTTTTGCTTCGATCTGGCGGACCCGTTCCCGGGTCAGGCTGAACACCTTGCCGATCTCTTCAAGCGTCATCACCGGATAGTCGTCGATGCCATAGCGATAGCGCAGGATTTCCGCTTCGCGTGGGGTCAGCTGGCTGAGCCGATCCTGGATCAGGGCGACATCCTCGATCATGCCCGAGCGGTTCTCAGGGTCGGACTCGGGGTGCTGGTCCTCAAAGTAGGCCGAGAGGTCGCCGACCTCTTCGGTGTCGAGGTTGGCGCCGCTGATCAGCGACGTGCGCATGATCCGCTGGATCAGCTTGATGTTTTCCTTGGGCAGCTTCAGCGCCTTGACCACGGCAGCGACATCGGTGACGCCGGGATTCTCGCGGCTGAATTTCTTCCACCGCGCCACCAGCTCGGCCATGTACGCCGGCACCCGGATGTTCTTGACCTTTTCGAGCAGAGCGCGGCGGATCGCCTGCTTGATCCAGTGCACCGCATAGGTCGAGAAGCGGCATTCCATGTCGGGATCGAAGCGTTCAACCGCCCTCATCAGGCCGATGTTGCCTTCTTCGATGACATCGAGGATCGCCAGACCCTGGTTGTCGTACTGACGGGCGACGCTGACCACCAGGCGCAAATTGCACTGGATCATCTCCTGCCGTGCCGCCCGGTCGCCGGCGCGGACCTTGCGGGTGACCACCTGCTCCTGCTCACGGGTCAGCACGGTATAGGCGCTGATGTCCCGCAGGTACATATCGAGCATGGCGTCACGCGGCACGCGGTTCCTCCCGGAAGATCATTCTTAAGGCGCTGGTCGATGAAAATCAACCGCAGCCTGGGTGCCGTGCCGGTCCAAGCAGACCGACATCGATACGGTAGAATGGATGATCCGCAGAAAAGAACGATCGCCAAGACAGCAATCGGCAACGCTGGGCAGGGCGTTATCCAGTGAAATCGAAGCGGATGTGCCGATCAGGGCTTTTCAGCCAGGATTTGCGCGAAGAAAACGGTGCGCGACTCGCCCAGGGTCCAGACGACCTGTTTGTCCGGAGTCACTTCGAGGAGTGATATGCCTTTGCCGTGCTTGCCGTGGCCGAGCCAGTTGATGATCAGTGTGTTGCCGTTGTCGAGCCGTTGGGCGTCCACCGTCCATTCGGGATTGGTGCCAGCTGGGAAATCCGTGGTGGCGAAGGTCCAGACCGTCGCGCCGGCGGGATCGATCTCGACCACGCTCTTGCCGTTCCCGGTCGCGATCAGCAGATTGCCATTGGCCAGGCGCCGGGCGATGTGGGCCTGCGACTTCATCGGAATCCGTCGTTCCTCCGTTCCATCTGCCTTGTAGCCGACAATCGCCTGATCGGCCACCTGGCCTACCAGGTATCCACCGTCCGACTGCTTCCGGGCGATGCGGGTGATCAGGTGCGTCCCTTTGCCGCCCGAGTTCAAGGTGACCGTCTTGGCAATCTCGCCTTTGGCATCGATTTCGATCAGACGCTTGGATCCAGGATCGCTTGCCAGCGTCTTGCCGTCGGCTAGGCGCTGCACGCTCTGGCATTCACCGGGAATGTCATGGCTGAACACCACCTGATGATCGCGGGTGACCTCCTTGATCGTGCCTTTGCCACCGCCGTTCTCGCAGTACAGGATATTGCCGTTGGCCAGGGCTTCGCCGTCGAACACCGTGCCCGGCGTCGGCTGGGACCAGCTGATCGTGCCATCGCGCTCGCGGATGACGATCGCGTGATTGAGGAAATCCCCGATCAGCAGGCGATAGGGGATGGCCTCGCCAGCCGGGATGCAGGAGACAGCGACCAGGACTGCGAGCAGGCGGAACAGCACTTGAGGTCCTCAGAAATCTTTCAACCGGGTGGTGGCGTCGCCGAACTCCTTGAGTTCTACGCCCATGCGGTCCATCAGGCTCAGATACAGGCTGCACATCTGGCGGCCTGATTTCTCATCGTATTTCAGCAACCGGCCGCTGGTCAGGCTGCCACCGCCGCGGCCGGCGAGCAGCACCGGCAGATCGACTGCGCTGTGGGCTCCACCGGAGCGCATCGCCGACAGGAACAGGATCATGCTGTTGTCGAGCAGGCTCCGTCCGCCCTCGTCGATCGCCTTCATTTTCGCAACGAAATCGGCGACCTGCTGGGACAGGAACCGGGTGATCTCCATGTGGCCCTTGCCGCTGTGCGAGATCGGGTGGTACTGGTCGCCGGGCACGCCGGGAACGAAGGTGAAATCCAGGGTCGAGCGTTCATTGGTGAGCATCAGCGTGGCGATGCGGGTGCGATCCATGCGGAAGGCCAGCACCAGCAGGTCGAGCATCAGCTTCATGTGAGCGGCGAGATCCTTGGGCACCCCATCAGGCGGCCGGGGCAGATCCGGAGCCGCCAAGGTCGGCTTCCAGCCGCTGGTCGCTGCCGGTTCGGAGCTGCGCTGCACGCGGCGCTCGACGTCGCGGACCGAGCTGAGGTACTCGTCCATCCGCTGGCGGTCGCCAGCTCCGAGATCCCGGCCCAGCTCGGCCGCGTCGGACAGCACCTGGTCGAGGATGCTGGCGGTGCGCAGGCGGTCGCCGGTCTTGCCGACCAGGGCGTCGAAAACCAGGGCCGGATGGATCTCACGCGGCGTCGGCCGGGTCGGGCTCGACCACGAGATGTGGTTCAGATAGACGCTGCTCAGACCCGTATCCACGCCGGGACAGGGCGGTTCACAGCCCATCACCAGGCTGGGCAGCAAGGTCGAACCGCCGATCCGTTCAGCCAGGATCTGATCCATGCTGGTGGCGACATAAATATCGGTGGTGCTGTGGCGGACCACCGCGCCGGACAGGATGTTCGGGGCCAGGCTGCCGTGGGTATTGACCTTGCTCTCCTTGAGCATCCGGCTGTGCTGCAAGCCTTGCAGAATCGTGATGTCGCCAAGGTGCGGCGAGAACGGCATCAGCGCCGGTCCGAGTTCGATCAGGCCGGCGGCATCGGTCTTGGCATCCCAGCCGAGCACGCCATTGCCCACGAAAAAGCTCGCGAAGCGGCGAGGCGGCCCTGCGGTCGCGGCTGCCTTGGCGCCAGGCGCCGGGTCGCCGGCCGGCAGGGATTCCAACCAGGGCAGGGCCAGTGCCACCGACGCGCCGCGCAGCAGGCTGCGTCTGGTCCACGAAGTCCAGGGCTTGGTCATTTGAGGTCCTCCTCGCGGGCATCGCGGCGGTGGCTGAATTGGCGGCTGGTCACGATGGTTTGAACCAAGGTCGAAAAGCGGTACCCGCCGGTGGCCGCGGCGCTGCGCATCTGCTCGATCAGGGCCTGATCGGAAATCCGCACCTCCCGGCCCAACGCATACCCGACCAACCGCTTGGCGATGTTGGTCACCAGCCGGTCCTGCTGTCCCATCAGGTAGCGGCGGAGGGCGTCGGCGTCGGCCAGTTCGGTGCCATCGGGCAGACGCTCAGGCTCGATCTTGGCCCGGCGTTCCGCAGACAGCCGGCGGCCGCTGGCGTCGAATCCTTCCAAGGCGAATCCATAGGGATCGATCCGGGCGTGGCAGGTCGCGCAGGCTGCGCTTTCGCGGTGCTTGCGCAGGCGTTCGCGGACGCTCATTCCGTCGGCATCGGGCTGGTCGGGAATCAGCGGCACGTCGGCTGGTGGCGGTGGCAGGTGCAATCCGAGCAGATCCTTGACCACCCATTGGCCACGGAGCACCGGGCTGGTGCGGCGCAGGCGCGAGGTCTGGACCAGCACCGCGCCCATGCCGAGCACACCGCCACGGCCGACGCTGGCCACCGCGGTCCGGGTGAAGACGACCGCCGCGCCGGTGGCCGTACCCGTTGAATTTCCCGAGCCGCCACTTGGCGCAGTTGCCCCGTAGTACGTCCGCAGCCGATCGTCAAGGAAGGTGTACTCGGCGTTGACGATCGAACGGATGTCGCGATCACCAGCGACCAGATCGCCGAAGAACGCCATCGCCTCGCCATGCATGCTGGCGCGGATCTCCGGGGAGAAATCCGGGAAGACGCTGCGATCAGGTCCACCGCTGGCCTCGTCGAAGCCGGAGAAGCCCAGCCATTGGCCGAAGAACTCCGCAGCCAAGGCGTCGGAACGCGGATCAGCCAGCATGCGCTTGGCCTGGGCCGCAATTCCGTCGGGCTTGAGCAGCGAGCCATCGCCGGCGGCCCGGCGCAGCTCGGCATCGGGCAGCGACGACCACAGGAACAAGCTGAGCCGGGTGGCAAGCTCCCAGGATGACAGGGGGCGCTCGGAACCATCGCCGCCGCGCGGCTCGACCCGGAACAGGAAATACGGCGACAGCAGGATGCGGGCGATCTGCCAGCGCAGGATGTCTTCTTGGTGACGACCGGCGGCGCGCAGCGCGTCGAAACGCTCGGCGAATTGCCGTTCCTCGGCTGGCCGCAACGGGCGGCGCCAGGCCCGGCTGGCGAAATCGTTCAACGCGGTCAGGGCGCGCGTCCGCCACAGCGCGTCATGGTCGATGATGCGCTGGCGATAGAAGGCCAGGCGGGCGTCGAGGGCCTTGGGAACCTCGCCCCAGAACCCCTGATCGGACTTGCGTTTGGCCAACTCGGCGGCCTGGGCCGCAGGATCGAGGCCGTTCACCTCCTGGGCATGCAGGAACGCATCGAGTCCAAAGGCCGGCTCGTCGCTGACCAGGAACAGGTAGCGCCAGCGCTCATCGACCTGGGCCGCCTCGGTCGGCGACAGCAGATGCTTCTTCATCGCCTGGTCGCCGCGCTGGAAACGGATCTCACGAGGAACGCCGCCGCGGCTGTTTCCGTCGATGTACGATAACGGAGCCGGCGCCAATTTCGGCCAGGACAATCCATGGCCTGCCGTGGCGGCCTCGATCCGTTTGCGCTGTGCTTCACCGTTCTTTTCCGAGAGCACCCAGGCGACGGCCGCAGGCACCGCCTTGCTGTCGGGCTTGCCGATGGCCACCGAGACCTGGAGCAAAACGCGGCTCTCGCAGCGCCGGATGGTCGCGCTGAACTGGATGAACTCCCCGCCGGTGAGACCAGCCTTGGCTAAGGGGATGGCGATGGCCTGGGCCGACGTGCACTCCAAGGCCGGCTTGCCGTCGATTTCGATCCACTTGGCGCCGGCCGGGGACGGGATCAGCTCGCGCAGCGACACGGACCGCGGCGGCTTGGCCGGTGGGGTCAGCGGTGGTTTGTTCGCCAGGTCGGTCGGCGCAGGGGTTTCTCCAGGCAGCACCGACTCCGGTTTTTCTGCCACCACCGCCGGCTCGGCGTCGTCGATCGGATTGGCGATCACCAAGCGAGGATCGATCAGCTGCAGCTGCCAGGGTTCGCGGAGGTCTCCCGGCTGATCGCCGAGTGGGACCACGGTGCATTGCGCCATCACCGGCGGTTCGGGTTTCTTGGCCGGTTTTGCAGGCTTCTTGGGGTCCTTCTTCGGGGGCGGCTGGGGTGGCGCGCCAGAAATCTTCCAGGTGATCGCTTGGCCGCCGATCACGGCCGTCTCGGTCACCTGTCGCTTGGTCACGGTTGCGACCAGAGTGTCCATCGCCGTCGTCAGGGCTGGTGTGGAATCGCCTGTTGGCGTCGGCAAGACCAGCGCTGGGGCTTTGCCGACCGCGCTGCGCAGCCAGGCGAAGAACTGCGGATTGAGCTTTTCACGCTCCATTGCTGCGGCGATTGCCTGATCGCTCAGTGGTCCTGACGCCTGCAGTTGCCACAGGACCCGCAGGTAAGCTGGCGCGACCGCGGCCGTATCGAGTCCGCCGAATGCACCGGCCAGGTCGCGGATGTCCGCCAATTTTCCCAGGAAGATCTTCGGATCATTGCGATAGAAGGTTCCCATCACCCGGGCCTGGTGCTCTTCGATCTCGGCCTGCAAGGTGCCGATCCGGGCGCTGCGCTCCGGAGCAAGATCGGCAGTGAACGCCAGGGTTCCATCCGGAGCGAACAGCGCGTGGGCGGCGACCTCGTCGAACGCGCGCAGGTATAGGTCGAGCACCGGACCGGTCAGGCCATACTGCACCGAACCGACATTGGCGAACCCTTCTCCGCCGTAGTTGTCGGCCGGGAACGAACGGCTGGGGTGAAGCGCCTGTCCGGTGAGATCCCGGACCATGCGGTCGAGCTCGCCGCGGGTCAGCCGGCGCCATGACACCGGCCCGGGATCGCCGGCGGTGGCGCTGGCCACCTGGTGCAACCGGCCATCGACCCACGACAGCAGATCCTTGCGCTGCTCCGCCGTCGGCTGGCGCTGGGTCGACGGCGGCATGTCGCCTTGGTCGAGCACCGCGTGCAATTGATGCAGCAACGCCGCAGACCAGGCAGCGGCTGGCAGGCTGAGATCCACCGAGCCTTTCTGCTTATCACGATTATGGCAGCTGAGGCAGTGCTCCTGCAAAACCCTGGCCACGGCCGGCGGTGGCGCGGTCTCGGCGCCAACCAGGAATGAACTCGCCAGCATGGCCAATGCGCCGACCATGGCCCGCATTGATTGGGCCTGCGCCAGCGCGATGGAGAACGGATGCGTCACCATGGGAATCTCGACGTATCATCGCAGTCGGTGCCGAGCGGCGAGGACACCAGCGTCCGTAGAGCAGAACGCAGGCGACGCCGACCTCGGGACCGATGTCATGGTCAGGCTCTACGATCGCCGCCTTCGGTTGTTCGGCAAAAACAACGTGCGGGAAACGTATCCGACCGTGCTGAAAACGATCTTCCTGCGGAAAATCACCTGTCAGGGCAGCTCACCGCCACTCGAACCACTGGGAACCGGAACCGGGTGGTCGGATATGGCGGTTGATCGGAAATGGCACGTCTGACGTCGCTGCCGGTGGCGGGCCGCCGGCGATGCGCATCTCGTTGGGCGCCAGGCCGAACTGGTGACGGAACGCCCTGGCGAAGGTGCTGGCGTCGGCAAAGCCCAGGCGATGCGCGACTTCCTTCACTGCCAGGCCTTCACTGATCAACGATGCTGCCCAGCTCAAGCGGGCGCGATTGCGGTAGGCCATCGGGCTGATGCCGAAGCGCCGGCGGAAGGCGCGGCCAAGGTGGTCTGCGCCGACGCCATCGCTCGCCGCAAGTTCCTCCAGGCTCAGCGGTTCGGAGAGATTGGCCTCAAGCCGCTGGCGCAGATGCTGCCAACGATCGGGAACCACCGCCAACGGTTTGCGCGCCAAGGCGGCGACGGCCGCTGCAAGCAATCCATGAGCCGCTTGGACAATCCGCAACCGCGCCAGATCTCCTGCCCGATCCAATTCCAGGCACAGCGTTTCGATCGCCGACCGGGCGGATCCGGCATGGTCGCCCAGCACGATGCGATCAGGCAAGGGGCTGCCCTCGATCAGCAGCGGCGCCGCCTCATGGGGGACGGGGGTGAAGGACAGGTGGCATTCCCAATAGCGCACCGGGCCATCGTAGCCGTATTCGTTCCGTGGCAGGCGGCGCAGGCAGAGCATCTCTCCTGGCCCGGCCCGGACCTCGCCGTTCATCCCTTTGGCGCGCAGCAATCCGGATTCCACCAGCAAAAACTGGTGAGATGGGACGCGGTACACGTACCATACCGGATCATGCTGCTCCCACAGCGCGGCGAAGTCGACCTGCGGTCGCATGCTGGCGATGTCGATGGTCGGGGCGATCGATTCCGGCATGGCGGCGGTCACCTGTGGTGCTGAAACGGGATTCGATGACCCGCACTCGCAGGCGCCACCGTCTCTCTGATCGGGTTGAAATAGTGGATCGCAGCACGGTGGAGATCGGAATCGGCCGGATCCCGCATCTGGAACTCCGAGTTGTACCGCACCATCATGGTGCTCCATAACACGGAGACTCCCATGTCATCAGCCACCGCCGCCTTGCTCGCAGAAAAAACTTCCTTTCTCGCTGGAAAGGAAGCCGATCCGGCCCAGCTAGCCGCCTGGGCCGAGGCCTTCAATCGCGATGGATACATCTTCATCACCGATGTACTGCCACCGGAACGTTGCGCTGAGCTCCGCGAGGATCTCGCGAGCCAAATCACTGACAGTAACGGTCCGATCGCGTGCAGACACCGCATGTTCGAAAAAAGCCAGGCGAATCTCGACCTGTTCGATCTGGAACCGATCGTCACCCTGGCCGAAACCATCCTCGGCGAAGACAACCGCTACGGCCGCCAGACCGCCCATGTCGTCCACAACAATGCCTTCCGGACCCGCAATGGCGGTGGATTCAGCGATTGGCATCAGGACGAGTCGCCGCATTTCGTGGTCACCCACGGCGAGGCTCCGACCAACATCCACCTGCCCTGCCTGTCCCTGACCTGCAATTATTAC
The DNA here is from genome assembly GCA_014193115.1 of Planctomycetota bacterium. Classification (GTDB taxonomy): domain Bacteria; phylum Planctomycetota; class UBA11346; order UBA11346; family UBA11346; genus BJHQ01. The sequence goes on from BJHQ01000002.1 coordinate 120,336, forward strand.
CTGACCGACCAGGAAGGCGCCGAATATGGCTGCGGCCAGGTGCTGCCTGGCTCCCATAAGTGGGGCATCCAGCTGCCAAAGGAACTGGCCGGAACCCCCTTCGAAAGCAAAATCGTCAGCTGCGGTGGGAAGCAGGGCAGCGTGATGATCTTCAACAGTCAGGTCTGGCACCGCGGCGCCCCCAACCACAGCGACCGCGACCGGTACGTCACCCAGGTGACCTATGGCAGGCGCATGGTCGGCCACTATTTCGCGCCGTTCATGAACTACCAGATGCCGGCCCACTGTCTTGAAGGCGCCAATCCCCGGCGTCGCCGGCTGCTCGGTTTCAAAGTCAACGGCGCCTACGGCTGATCGTCAGAAACGCATCCCGTTCCGGTACGATCCGATCACTTGGCCACGGCTTTCGAAACTTCGAAGGCCGTGGTCGCCGGGGGCAGCGAGGGCGTGTCCTTTTCGATCACCCACGACTGGCCGCTGTTGATAGCGCTTTCCCACAGCACGACCTTGTAGCCGGGACGGACCTTCACCGAGCGCACGGTGTCATTGCCGATGGCCGGAATGCCAAACTGGCCGACATCTGGAATTCCCTGGGAAGCGCCAGTGAATTTATCACCGGCATAGAGGATGGCGACGACGCCGACCTCCAGGTTGGTCTTTGCCTCGGTGCTGGCTTCTTTCCACAGCGGCAGCCAGGTGGTGTGCAGACCGGCACCGGTGGACGACGCTGGCGCCGGGTCGAGCAGGAATCCGCCGATCGTGGTGTTTCCACCAGCGAGGTTCTTTGCTTTCAGCCGGAACGGACCGCTGGCGCGATAGACCAGCCAAAGGCCCTGATCAAAGTCGCTCACCTCGCGGGTATCGATGATCTGATCGGTGGCCGGATCAAGTGCATCGACGGTCGCCTTCCGTCCTCCGGCATTCTTGTCCCAGTCGAGGAAATAAACAGCGAGTTGATACAGGTCCTGGCCGTTCGGTTTGACATCGACCACCATCTCGCCGGCTTCGTACCAGCACGAGGCGATGCGCTCATCGCCGGCAACCTGCTGCATGCCGCGGGGTTCCTGGGTCATGCCCCAGGTGTAGGTTCCCTGGGCTTTGACCTCGATGGCGATGCCGTCTGCCGGCTTGGCCGGGCTGTTGGCGATGAGCACGCCCGATGCGCCATACACGTCTCGCCACGATCCGCCGGTCTGGCGGTCTTCACGGATGAAGCCTTTGCCGCTTCCAGCGAACAAGGCGTTGCGCCACGATTTTGTCGCTGCATCCGTGGCGATCACATACGGCAGCAAGCGGCTTTTCATCGCCGCCTTCGGATCCGAACCGACCGCCGTCTGGACGGTCTCAAGCGGCTGGGACAAGACATAGCCGAGCAGGGCCTTCTGCGCTGCAGGCTCGGCTTTTTCAGACCTGGTCCAGGCCTCGCGGATGACTGCCGGGCTGCCGCCATTGGCTGCGATCACCGCCAGCAAGCCCGCGTTCGCTGGATTTTTGACGGCATGGTCGAGGATGGAAAGGAGTTGGGCCTCGGAGGCTCCAGCTGCAGTCGCGACAGCCGCCTTGACCAAGGAGGCAGGCGCCGCCTGGTTGGCGGAAGCGATCAGCCGGTCGAGCAATGGCGTGAACGATTCCTTCCGTTTGTACGAGAACAGCTGTTCGCCGATCAGGTCGGTCAAACCCGGATCGGCCTTGTCCAGGCCATGCAGCAGGGCCTGGACGGCGGCCTCGGGCCGGCATTGGGCGAGTTGGGCCTTGGCCGCCGCCCCTTCGCTGTCGACCTTGGTCAGCAACGGGATTTGGGCCAGGGCCTGCTCGTAATCCGTCATCAGTGCGGTCAGCTCGCTGCGTTGCTTGCGCAGGGAGCGGATCTGATCGCTCTCGGTAGCCGCAGACATGGCCTCGACCACTTTTTCGCGAGCCTTGCGGAAGTCCCCGCTGGCGCGCAGCCGTTCGATCTCGGCCAGCGGTCCATCAGCGGCGCTCAGCGAGCCAAGCGAGCAGGCGAGGACGACGGATACGGCGGCAGCGGCAGAGACCGACGTGATCCAGGTGCGGAAAGCCATGATGCGATTCCCTGTGCTACGGTCGTGTTGGTGGGCGAGGAGCCCGGTTATCTCTCAACGTCCACAGCCCGGATCTGTGACAGCATCGGCCGTCCTCACCCGACGAGCCCCGTTTCCGATGCCGTCCAGAGTCCCATGCTTTCCAACCCATGCCTGAATCCCTGTTTGACGCCCTGGCGGAGCGCGGCCTGGTGGCCCAATGCACCGATCCGGATGGCATCCGTCGCCGTCTTGCTACGCCGTTGACTGTTTATGGAGGATTCGATCCGACCGCCGACAGCCTGCACGTCGGGCATTTGGTGCCGATCCTGACCTTGGCCAGGTTCCAGCGAGCCGGCCACCAGCCGATCATGCTGGTCGGCGGAGCCACCGGCATGATCGGGGATCCGTCGGGGAAATCCGATGCCCGGAAGATGCTCAGCCGCGACGATATCATCGCCAATACCAAAGCTTTAAAGGGCCAGCTCGGACGCCTGGTGCGCTTCGGCGACGGACCCGGCGACGCCCGATTGGTCGACAATGCCGACTGGTTCGCCGCCATGGGCTGGATCGACGTCATGCGCGACCTGGCGCCGCATTTCAGCATCAACCGGATGCTGAGCATGGAATCAGTGAAGGGCCGGCTCGAAGCCGGCATCAGTTACCTGGAATTCAGCTACATGGTGATGCAGGCCTACGATTTCGTGCACCTGTTCCGCCATCAGGGCTGCACCTTGCAGATCGGGGGACAGGAGCAGTGGGGCAATATCGTCATGGGCATCGAGCTCGGCCGGCGGATCGCTGACGCCGACCTTGCCGGTTTGACCATGCCGCTGGTGACCAAGGCCGACGGCACCAAGTTCGGCAAGACCGAATCCGGCGCGGTGTGGCTCGATCCGCAGCGCACGCCGGTCCACGAATTCTACCAGTTCTGGCGCAACGTCGCGGACTCCGATGTGCGCCGCTACCTGTGCTATTTCACCTTCCTGGAACTGGCCGAGATCGACCGCCTCACTGCTGACGGCGGCACCGCGATCAACCAGGCGAAGGAGGTCCTGGCCTGGCAGCTCACCAACCTGGTCCATGGCCAGGCCGAAGCAGACGCTGCGCGCGACAGCGCCCGCCGCGCATTCGGCGCCGCCCAGGATGTCAGCGGCGAGACCATTCCCCACGCCGCCTTGGCCTCTGCTGAGGTCGAGTCGGGCATCGCCCTGATCGCCCTGATGGTCCGTGCCGAACTCGCGACATCGAACGGCGAAGCCCGCCGGCTGATCTCAGGCGGCGGCGTCCGCCTGGGCGACACCGTGATCGACGACCCGACCCGCACCGTCGGCCCGCTCGACGTCCACGACCGCCGGATCGTGCTCAAAGTCGGCAAACGGAAGATCTTCCGCTTCGACGTGGGCTGAGACGGATTCAGCCCGTCGTGCGCAGGGCGCTGGCGATGGCGTTCACCGACAGCAGCAGTTCAGGCAGCAGGGCGCTGGCGGTTGACTGATCGTCAGTGGCGCGGGCCTGGCGCCACTTGGTCAGGATCGCCACCTGGTGGCGGTGGAGCGCGGTGAGGGCCTGTTCGCGCAGTGCCAGGGTCTTGACCAGGCGTGGTCGGCGGACGGCCAAGGCGCCGCCGTTCAGGCGGTCGATGGCGCTGGCGGTGCGGCGGTATTCCTCGGCGATCTGGCCGAAGATCGCATCGCGCACCGATCGGTCGCTGACCATCGCGGCGTAATCGCCCATCCGGTCGAGGCTGGCTTCGCACAGGCTCGATTCGATGTTGGCCAGGCAATAATGCAGGAACGGCCATTTCCGCTGGCTGCTGCGGAGCAATTCCCAAGCTGCCGGATCGTCGCGCTCCAACGCTTCAAGCGCCGAGCCGACGCCGTACCAGCCGGGCAGGTAATGGCGCGACTGGTTCCACGAGAACACCCACGGGATCGCGCGCAGGTCGGCCAGGGTGCGGCGGCCGGTGCGCCGCGCCGGGCGGCTGCCGATGAACGCCTGTTCCAGCGCGTCGATCGGCGTCGCCTCGCTGAAATACGCCATGAATCCTTCGGCGTTCAGCAAGGCTTCGTAGATCTTCCGGCTGCTTGCTGCGAGCCGTTCGACCACCGCCTCGACCTCGCGGTGGTCGATGGCCGGGCCGCGATGGCGCAGGGACACCGCGGCGGTGCCGGCGGTGAGCAGTTCCAGGTGGTGGGTGGCGGTGATCAGGTTGGCGTATTTCTGGGCGATGGTCTCGCCCTGCTCGGTCAGGCGCAGATCGCCGTGGAGCGAGCCATGGGGCAGCGATTCCAGGAACCGGTGGGTCGGGCCGGCGCCGCGGCTGACGGTTCCACCGCGTCCATGGAAGAAACGGATGCGCACGCCTTCGCTGGCGGTGGTGGCGGCGAGCGTCTCCTGGGCGCGGTGCAGGCCCCATAGGCTGGCGAGGATGCCGCCATCTTTGCACGAATCGCTGTAACCGAGCATGACCTGCTGGGTTGGCGGCCGGCCATCGGAGGATTGCAGGCGCAGGCTGCGCCGGGTCACGCCATGGCGCAAAAAGGCCCGGAGAATGTCCTGGCTGCCGCGCAGATCGTCGATGGTCTCGAACAATGGGACCACCGGCTGTTCACAGGCCAGGCCAGCCCCGAGTTCGCCAGCATCATCGATCCAGCGGACCAGGCCCGCCTCCCGGGCAAGCACATAGACCCCGAGCAGATCCGACAGGCTGCGGGTCATGCTGACGATCAGGGCGCCCAAGCCGTCGTGGCCGTGGCGGGTGCGATAAGCGGCCGCGGCGCGCAGAGCCTCAAGCACCGTGCCGGCCTCAGCGCCGACCGTCGCCTCGGGATGGGTCAGGGGCCGCGGGGTGCGCAGCTCGCTGTCGAGCAGGGCCAGGCGGTCCTTTTCGCTCCACTGGGCATAGCCGGCGGCGTCGATGCCGGCGGCGGTGAGCAGCTGGGCCAGCGCCTTGTCATGCATCGCGCTGTTCTGGCGCAGATCGAGCACCGCCAGGTGGAAACCGAGGACCTCGACCCCGCGTTCGACCCGGTCGAGGTCCACCCGGACCAGGCGATGGGCGCCGACCGCCACCAGGGAGCGGCGCAGGACCTGGAGATCATCCAGCAATTGGCCCGGATTCCGGTACCTCGGCAAGTTCGATCCGCCCGGCTCGGGCAGTCGGGCGGTGAGCAGATTGACGTATTGGCGCCACGGCTCCAACGGATTGCGGTCCAGGGCTCGGCGGCCGTCGTCACCCAGGCGTTCGGCCAGGGCAGCGATGGCGGCGGCGAAGAACGCTGGCGGATCCTGGCGGCGGACGGTCAGCGCCAGCCGTTCGCCGAGCTGGCGCAGGTGCGTGCCATGGACTTGCAGCGCGGTGGAGCGCAGTTGCTGCAACGTGTCGGCGGTGACCTGGGCGGTGACCAGGGGATGGCCATCGCGATCGCCGCCGACCCAGGTGCCAAAGCGGATCTGGGGCAGGCGCGGGCGCTGGTCGGCGGGGTCGAGGAGGTCCGGAGGCAGCCCAGCGTCGGCCCAGGCGGCGCGCAGCCGGGCGTCGAGGCGGAACACCGCCTCGGGGAAGACTTCGCGCAGGTAATGCAGCACTCCACGCCGTTCACTCGACAAGTCGGGTTTGGCCAAGCGGATTTCACCGGTGCGCCACAGCCGCTCGATGTCGGCGATGATCTCGTCGCGGATCGCGGCCTGTTCGGCCGGGGTCCACATGCTGTTCTCGCGTTTGACCAGCAGCAGGTACAGATCGCGGTGCTGTTGCAGCACCGTCGAGCGCTTGGCCTCGGTGGGATGGGCGGTCAGCACCGGCTCGACCCGCACCTGGCTCAGCCCTTCGGCTATGGCCTGGGGCGAGTGGCCGGCCGCCTGGAGCCCCTTCAGCGAATGCCCGAACAGGCCGGATTCGGCGCACATCCCTTGCTGGGATTCGCGCAGGCGGCGGGCCTGGGCGGCGGCGTTCTCCTCGACCATGTTGAGCAGCTGGAACGCGATCGACAGGGCGGCGACGTGCTTGAGGGTCAGCTCACCATCGTCTGGTGGTCGAGTCCCGACCCACGGCAGGCGGGCCGCGATGCCCGGTTCGCCCTGCTCGATCAGCACCTGTTGGAAGCAGCCGAGCAGGAAGGTCAGATCGCGGTCGACCTTGTCGAAGGCGAATGCAAGAACCGGATCTTCAGCCATGGGGGCGAGGCTGGGACGGAACCGGATCGCGCAAGAGCTACCAGTTCGACCGTTCGGTGGTCCGGTTTGCGTCCCGCTCAGGGGGCAGTCGGGGGTGCCTGGTGGCGCATTGCCGCCGAAACCAGCCGGCACCATGTGGCGCGCCAGATCTCCGGCCTATCGGCTCAGGCATGGCCCTGGCGGCCCTGCCGCAGACATTCCCAGCCATGCGCCTCGTCCCGTTCCTGCTCGTCCCCGCCCTGATGCTGAGCGGATGCATTTCGTCGACCGGCAGATCCACCGATCCTGGCCGCGGCCTGGGCGCCACCGCCGAGGAACAGCAGAAGAACGAGGCCGAGACCAGGGCCGACATCGCCATCCTGTCTGCCGGAAAAACGCCTGATGATCCTGACGCCAGCGCTGCCTGCGACCAGGCCCGGGAGCGCCTGATCGCCCGCGGTTCGACCATCGAATCGCTGGTGTGGGAGGCCCTGATCAGCTCGCCCGATTGGGGCGTGCGTCTGGGCTGCGTCGAGGTCCTCCAGGCCATCGGCACCCGGGCCAGTGTGGAGAAACTGATGGCGGTGCTCGACGATCCCGAACCGCTGGTGGCCTTCCACGCCGACGTGACCTTGCGGGTGATGTTCGACCACCGCGAAATCCCCACCGCCGGCCAGCCGATCGGGTCCAATCAACTGCCGCCGGTGCCGGTGCGGCCGGCCACCGACAATGATCCGGAGGCCGACCGCAAGCTGTGGGCCGCATGGCATGCCCAATACGCCAAGCTGCTCCGCGCCGCCTGGGAAGATTGGTGGAAGACCGCGAAATCACGGGCGATCCTCGATCCGAGCATCACCAGGAAGTCAGCGCGCTGAACGCTCCGCGAGCTCAGCTCCGGCGCTGGCGGACCGCGAGCTGGGTCTCCGGGTCCTTCAAGGTGACCACGCTGCGCGCGGGGACGCTGCGGGTCAGCCAGACATTGCCGCCGATGACGCTGTGGGCGCCGATCACGGTGTCGCCGCCGAGGATCGTGGCCCCGGGATACACCGTCACGTGGTCTTCGAGATCGGGATGGCGCTTGTTCGACTGGCCGCGCAGCAGGTCGCCATGATCGTCCCTGACCAGCGGATTCCAGGCGCCCAGAGTCACGCCGTGATACAGCACGCAGTGTGCACCGATCTGGCTGGTCTCACCGATCACCACACCGGTGCCGTGATCGATGAAGAACGACGGACCGATGGCAGCTCCGGGATGGATATCGATGCCGGTCCGGCCGTGGACCACCTCGGTCATCATCCGCGGCACGATCGGTATGCCGAGCCGGTACAGCCGGTGGGCGAAGCGCTGCACCGCCAGGGCCTCGATGCAGGGATAGCCGAGGATGATGGTGGCGCGGTCGGCGGCGGCCGGGTCGTTGGCGAAGGCGGCATCGACATCGCTGAGCAGCAAGGCCCGCACAGGTTCAAGCTCAGCCAGGGCGGCGGCCACCAGGTCGTCCGCCGACCGTCCGGGCGAACCGACCAGCAAGGCGGAATACGCTTCGGCACCGGCGACCGCCTGGCCGAGCAGCGCCTGCAAGCGGTCGAGGTCCGCCGCGACCACCGTCGGCAGGTCGACCCGCTGCACTGGCGCGAAGAACCCAGGGAAAAACAGGCGCAGCAGCAGTCCGCAGACTTCGGTGATGGCTGATCGCGCGGGCAGGGCCGGATGATCGGCAGCGTCATTGCAGCCGCCATCGGCATAGGCGGCGAGCAGCCGCTCGGCGAGTTCGCTCATGGCGTTGCCGGCCGGACCTTCGGTGCGACCTGGGGATCCCATTCCATCGGCAGGGGGGCCGGGGCGACCTCCGGCGGCAGGGTCCGGTTGCTCTCGGCGGTGTTGCGGCGATGCCGGTACAACTCCCTGATCCGGTTCGACTCCTTGGAGGTCTCTCCAGTGATCCCGGCCAAGGCCCGGTCGAAGGCCTCTTTGGCCCGCTGCCAGTCCCCCGAACGGAACCGGATGCAGCCAACGGTGTCCCAGAGGCCGTGATCGGCCCGCTGCTTCAATGCTGATTCGAGCCGGGGCAGGATGGCGATGGCCGCTTGCAGGTCCTTGGGATCGGTAACCTCGTTGCCCGCCACCAGCAGATAGGCCAGCAGATTATCGAGCTGCAAATCGAGATCGTGATCGCCGGTGCTGACCGCTTGCAGCGCCTCAAGCCGGTGGCGATAGCGCCAACCCCGTCGGAGATCCGCAGTGATTTCCTCGGTAGCGAAGATCAGGACCATCACGCCAGCAAGCTGGCGGCGCTGATAGCCGTTGGCCCCCGCATACCACTGGCGCAGCCCGTCGATCCGGCCCGAATCGGCATCGATGATCGCCTTGGCCAGCAACGGATCGTCATTTTTCATCGCCGCCAAGGCCGCGATCGGATCCGAGCGCGCGCCGCTCAGGGGATCGAGGACATAGGCGACCGCCAATGCTGCGGCGAGCGAGATGGTGAAGGTCAGCAGAAGGGTGCGGATGGACTGCACGTAGTCGTGGTGCCGGGCGGCGAGGTCAGGAATGCGTTCGGCGTGGTCGAGGAAGTCGATCCGCTCGGCGATGCTGTGGTGGCGCCAGCTCGGGGCATCTTCGCGTTGCCCAGCCGCCCGGGCAACCGCCCGCAGGGCCTGTTGCATCGCCTGCGGCTCGCCGGCCAGGTCGGCTCCGGCCAAGTCAGCCTGGCGCTCACAGGCCCGGCTGATCCAGCCGAAGGTGAAGCGCCACAGCACGGCCACCGCCGCGATCAGCAAGGCCAACTCGACCAGACCGCGATTTGCCTGGGCCCAGGCCGAACTGGCGAGCATCGGCTCGACCGCCTGGTGGACCGCGAACATCGCCAGCAAGCTCGCCATGGCGAACAGCAGGTAGATCCACAGGTGGCCATGTCGGGCATGGCCCAGCTCATGCCCGAGCACCGCCAGCACCTGGCGGCGTTCAAGATCGCGGAGCAGATCGTCGGTGAACAGCACCCAGCGCATGCGCGGGAGGACGCCGACCAGCGCCGCGTTGTGCATCCGCCCGCCCGGCACCGGCCAGCGCAGCAGGCCAGCGACCGGGACCCCGGCCCGCTCGCAGGCTGCGCTCAGGTCATCGTGGAGCGAACCGGATTCCATCGGCCGCGCGCCCCACATCCGCACCAGGGCCAGCGGCATCACCGTCACGACCACCAGCGCAAAGGCCAAGGATCCTGCGAAATTGCTGAAATCCATCCATCCGGATTCGGCCAGCCACGATTCGATCGGCGTCCATTTGGCGAAAGCCACCGATCCGTCGACCACCGGCAGGGCGATCAGCAGCGGCAGCAACGCGAAGCGCAGGTGGTGAAGCACCAACCCGACGCGGCTCCATGGAATTCCAGTGGTCCGCGCAACAGCCGGGGCGGTGGTGAACCACCAGGCGATCAGGCCGAGCAGCCACGGCGACAGCGCCAGGCAATACGACGGCGCCAGGGTGCCGATGCCGACGCCGTGTACCAACCAAGCCAGCCACACAAGCTGCCCGGTCTGCACCGCGGTTTCCATCCGATCCAGCCAGATCCCCGGCAGCCGTCGCCAGATCAGGTCGGCAACGGTGCCGAGTACCGCCCAGAACAGGACGCCGCCGCCCATCCACGCCAAGGCCAGCGACCACGAAGGGGGCACGCCGCCCTGGACCCGGGCCGCCGATTCGACGATGGCTAAAGCCAATAACAGTGGGATCAGACCGGGCATGGATCGTCAGATTCGAGGCACGGCGCGAACGGGGCGCTGCGCCGCTGCGGAAGGGCCTCTGGAAAGGCGTTCTTTCACCGTTGTTCCCACTTCTTCAGTTCCGCGACCGTGGCCAGGCTGTGACCGGCGCGGATTTCAGCGGCGAGGCGTTCTTCACGCTCATGGATGTCGGCGGCGCGATTGGCGACCTCGACCACCTGGGCCGCCGGGATGACGACCAGGCCATCGCCATCGCCGACCAGCCAATCGCCGGGACGGATGGTCTGACCGCCTGCCGCAACCGGAACATGGAGCACGCCGACACCGCGCGGCTCGCCGGCGTCGGGGCAGACCTTGGTCGACCACAGCGCCAGGCTGCCACCAGCGATCTCGCTGACATCGCGGCAAGCACCGCTGATGACCACGCCGCCGAGCTGCTTCTTGGTTGCGGTCAGGGTGGCCAATCCGCCCCACAGAGCCGGAAAATCATCGCCGGCGTCGATCACCAGCACGTCGCCAGGACGGCAGGCGTCGATCGCCTGGACCGGCTTCGACCAGTCGCCGGGTGTGGTCAACACGGTCACCGCCGGGCCGCAAAGATGGGTGCCTGGATTGCGGTTGGTCAGGCCGTGGAGCGCCCCGCCACGATGCATCGCATCCGACAGGTTCGGCGTGGAAACTTTGGCGAACACTTCGCGGATGCGGTCGAACCCGAGCCGCTTCGACGCTGCCGGTGAGGCATGCCCCTGGGCGGTGGCGATGGTCCCCGAGGCGATCGCCGCCAGAACCTGGGCTGCGGCGGCCCGGGGTGAGGGGGCCTTGGTGATGGCGCCGCCGACGATGGCGATGCGGGCTCCGGACGCGATCGCCCGGGCGACGGTTTCCGCACCCATGCCGCCGGCGCAGGCCACCGGGATCGACACGGCAGCGGCAACTGCCGACAAGGCGGCGAAGGTCGCCTCGCCTTCGCCCTGCATCTGCTGGTCGATCGGGGTGTGGACGCTGACCAGATCGACACCCAGCGCCGCGACCTCGGCGGCGCGTTTCGCCGGGTCGGCCACCGCCGCCAGGTCGGCGCAGATCGCTACGCCCAGATGGCGGCCGGCCGAGACGCATTCGCGGAGGGTCGCGTCGGTGGCGGCGGCGAGCACGGTCACGATGTCGGCGCCGGCCTTGCGGGCGGCTTCCACCTCGGTGCGGCCAGCGTCCATGACCTTCATGTCGGCGATGATCGTCGCTGCGGGAAAACGCTGACGCAGAGCGCGGACCGCCGCCAAACCTTCGGATTTGATCAGCGGAGTGCCGGCCTCGATCCACGTCAGCCCGGCGGGAACGGCCTCGTCGGCGGTGCGCAGCGCCTGGTCGAGATTGAGGAAATCAAGGGCGAGCTGGACCGTGGGCGCGGTCGGTGCGGTATAGGGCATGCTGAAGCGAGGATACCCTGGAAGCTCCCGGCGCCAGCTCGGTTGGTGTGTGGTTCCGCAGGGGAGCGGCCTGAGCTCGCATTTGGTGTGAGCGCCTAGCTCCAGCTCGGCTGGAGCAGGAACCCGGGAGCGCCGAGCGCCAGCTCGGCTGGAGATTGAGTTTGAGTTGGCCCCTGGGAGCGCCGAGCGCCCGCTCGGCTGGAGCTTGTACTTGAGCTTGTACTTGAGCTTGAGCTTGTTCTTGATCTTGCCTGTGAGTTCGAGCTTTCGCCGAAGCAGCCTCTTTCGAGCGAGGTCGAAGCCGCGGCAGAAGGCCATTTCCCATGGCAAACCCAACCGGATGCAAACCAAACTCCTGCCGAGCTGGCGCTCGGCGATCCCAGCCTATACCGCCGCGAGATAGGCGGCGGCGCACTTCGCGACCAGGGCGTCCTGATCCTCGGCCCAGTATTTCGTCGAAAAAATTTCGACTTCATTGAAGCCGCGGAAGCCGGCGGACTCGGCCCAGCCGCGGATGGTGCGGATCGGGATGCAGCCTTCGCCCATGATCCCGCGGTCGTTGAGCATCTCGCTTTGCACCAGCTTCCAGTCGCAGACGTGGAAAGCGTGCAGCCAGCCATGGTGGCCGGCGAGCACCAGCTCATCCTCCAAGGCGTCGTCCCACCAGATGTGGTAGACGTCGGCGGCGATGCCCACCACCTTGCGATCGACCGCGCTCGATCCGGGCAGTTCCAAGTCGAATTGCTGGCAGATCCGCCGGGCCTGGGCCATGGTGTTGATCGCACTGCGGTCACCGGCATAGCTCGGATGCAGCGGCTCGATGGCCAACCGCACACCGCTCGACCGTGCATGGTCGGCGACCGCGGCGATGCCGTCGGCGATCTGCCGGCGGGCCTCGGCCAAGGGCAGACCGGGCACCGCGCCGCAGACCAGCACCACCATCGGTGCGCCGATCGCGGCGGCCTCGTCGATCGCCTGGCGATTGTCAGCGATGGCCTTTTCCCGCCCGGCCCGGTCAACGGCGGGGAAGAACCCGCCACGGCACAGCGCAGTCACAGTCAGTCCCGATGCACGCAGCAGCTTGGCTCCGGCGTCGATCCCGGCGGCCTGCAAATGCTGACGCCAGACAGTGATGCCGGGGATGCCGGCGCGACGATAGCCGTCCACCGCCTGGGCCAGGCTCCACGGCTTGGTGGTCATGGTGTGGAGCGAGCAGCGGGAGAGGTCAGTGAGGGGGGCGGGCATGGCGGGGCCAGGGTTGGGAAATGGCGCGCGGCGCAATCCATCACTTGTGCCAGCTCGGAGCGCCGCACTCCGTGCGGCATGTTTGCATCTCAGCGGTGAAACGACCACGCGCTCTGCCGCACGGAGTGCGGCGCTCCGAGTTTCGGCCGTACGGAGTGCGGCGCTCTGGGTTCCGTTCAGGGCTTGGCCTTCTCCGCGGCCTCGGCGCGTTGGCGTTGCCGTTCGGCCTCGGCTTTGGCAGCGGTCGCTGCGGCCTCGGCATCCGCGGCGCGCTGCCGTTCCTTGGCCGTTTCACTGGTCGCTGAGGTCCATGCGGCGCGAGCTGCGTCGCGATCAGCGACAGCCGCGTCACGTTCCTTCAGCGCGTGATCACGCTCCTTCAGCGCGTCGTCGCGTTCTCTGGTCCGCTGCGCGGCCTCGCGGAGGGCCTGATCGCGCAGGGAAATGGCTGATTCCTTTGCATTCCGTTCATCCTGGATGTGCTGTTTCAAAGTTGCCACCTCGGATTTCCCGGACGCAACATCGGAGCGTAATCGCGCCTGGGTATTGCCGGCGACGACAGCGATGAATCCGACCATGAGCATGGCTGCGATCGCCAAGGCGACGATGACGAGCAGGACCTGTGAACGAGGCATGTTCCCAGCGTCGCATGGCGTCGCTGGCGGGGAATGCACCAACGCCCAGCAGGCTCGACGCACCTTGGCAGCGGATCGGAGTCCCCACTGTGGAGCCATGCTTGACCGCTGCCGCGCCGCCTGCTTCTCGACCTTTGGCCCGCCGGCAGAGACCGTGGCGATCCGCGTCCTGCCGCTGCCACCGCCATCCCGGGGCGAAGCATTGGTGCGCATGCATCTGGCTCCAGTCAATCCCGCCGACCTCAACCTGATCGAAGGGACCTATGGTTTGAAGCCGACCTTGCCGGCCTATGCCGGGCTCGAAGGCGTCGGCATGGTCGAGGAGGTCGGCCTGGGCTGCGAATTGCGGATCGGCGATCTGGTCCGACCCATCGACGGCATCGGAACCTGGCGGAATTTCGCAGTCGGTTCGGCGGCGTCGTTTCTGCGCCTGCCGCCCCTGGCCGGATCCTATGATCTGGTGCAGGCGGCGATGCTCTCAGTCAATCCGGCGACCGCCTGGCAGATCCTTGAGCAAGCCAACTTGCCGCGGGGATCCTGGGTGATCCAGAACGCCGCCGGCAGCAACCTCGGCCGCTGCCTGATCCAGCTCGCCCGGGAGCGCGGCTTGCGCACCATCAATCTGGTGCGGCGGATGGAGATAGCCAACGAACTGAAAGCCCTGGGCGCCGACGCAGTTTTCGCCGACACCCGCGAGTCCGCCCGCATGGTGGCCGAGCTCTGCGGCGATGAAGCACCTGCTCTGGCCCTCAACCAGGTCGGAGGAGAAAGCGCCATGACCTTGGCGAAATGCGTCGCTCCAGGCGCAACCGTGGTGACCGTGGGCGCCCTCGCCAAGCAGCCGTTGAGCCTAGCCAACGGGCTGCTGATCTTCAAAGACGTGCGTTTCATCGGTTTTTGGATCACGCGCTGGTACGCCCAGGCCGCACCAGCCGCCCGGGAGCACCTGCTCAGTCAGCTCGCCACGTTGACTGCTGAAGGCAAACTGTGGCAGCCGGTGGCGACCACCGTGCCGTTGTCCCGCATCACCGACGCGCTAGCCGCGGTCAACCAACCTTGCCGGAACGGCAAGGTGCTGCTCGACTGCCAGGCCTGAGCACCTGCATGCTGAACTTTGCGAAGCGCGAACGGGTCTTGAGGCCTCGCGCAAAACAACTGAAGCAGTTTTCAACTTGGGCGTCCCGTAGGGACGCTACGATACCAGCCCGGGGCTTTAGCCCCGGGTAGAGTGGATGGCATGGGAAGCCCCGTAGGGGCGGCTGAATTCTCTGCGGGCTTCAGCCCGCAAGGGAGCGCACATAGTGGTCAGCGGGACTCATCCGTCCCTATGGGACGCCTGCGTTCCGCGACTCCGCGCAATTCCAGCGATGTGGGCATCGCCGCACCGGATCCGCGCAAAGGTAATCCTGCGCGAGCCTTAAAATAACCAGCTGATCGCGAGGGATCCGCGTTCGGCCGGGCCATCGGCGCGATCGAGGCGCGGTTCTTCGCTGACGGTCTCTGCGGTCGCGCTGACCAGCAGGTGGTTCATGAATCGGTAATGCACGCTGCCGGCTGCGAATCCGCCATCCCCGTCCCGCCACATCGCGCCCTCACGCACGCTGACCGTGCGCCAGCCGCCGGCGACATGCCAGGCCCACAGCCCGGCGGTGCCAGCTTCGCGGAAGATGGGGCCAACGCTGACCACCCGCCGGGATTCGCTGAGTTCGACCCGGCAGCGGGTGAACAGGAAGCAGCCCTCGGCGTCGAGAAAGGCGCCGATTCCGCTGGTCCAGCCGACCTCGCCCCGGGCCTCCAGCATGCCTGAGGAAAACCAGCCGACCGAGACCGCTGCGGTGGTCTGACGGCGACCGCCACTGGACTGATCCTGGGCAACCCGGCCGACAACCCGCAGCCATTCCTTAGCGAAGTCGGGGAACGGCCCGTAGTGCTCACCTCGATTTCTGAGGATTTCCTCGGCATGCCACAGGACGGCGGCCTGGACTGCGCCGTGGGTATCCGGTCCGTCCTGGGCGCCGACCCCGGCCCCGGCCTGGAACGCCCATTGTCCCGAGCGCAGCGTCTCTGCGTCGCGAGTTGGAACCGGACCCCACCACGCCGCGTCGGTCAGGGCATCGTTGGCCCCGCACGTACCGACAAAGACCATGCAGATCAGCAGACGATTCATTTGCGCTCCGCCGGAGCAGCTGGCGGAGGCTGGGGAGCTGCCGGCTGTTCGCGAGGCTGGTCTTCCGATGGCCGCGGGTGTCGGTCGGAGGCTGGCCGATCGGACGGTGCCGAACGCGGTTCAGGCGGCAGATCCCGGGCCGCTGGAAAGAACAGCGCGCACGCCGGAAATACGGCGAAGCCGAGCAACGCGATCAGCAATGGCGATGGCCGATTTTTCATAGTCTTCCGCCGGCAAGGACCGCGGTGCCGACACAGCCGATGCACAGTGTTGGCAGAGCGAATCCGGCCAAGCACAGGAGCAGGGCCAGACCCATCAGGAATTGCTGCCACATCGGCTGGTTCCCGATCCGGTGGATCAGGGCGAATCCGGCCCACAGGCTGAGGGCGGCGATGACGGCCCCGATCAGGCAGAAGACAATCACGGCTTCCATGGCCGCAGTATACATGTAATCGATCGATTGCAATTCGACGCCGACGCGCATGTTCCTGCCATGACCGCACGCGTTCGACCCTACCTGTTCTATGGCGCCACCCAGGCCCTGTGTTCGACCTGCCTGCGCGTAGTCCAGGCTAAGGAGATCATCCAAGGCAATGATGTCTTCCTGTTGAAACACTGTCCGATCCATGGTCATCAGCGGGTGCTGCTGGCCGACGATGCCGGGTATTGGCGGATGGCCCGGGAACGGTATTTGAAGCCGCCGGAGCAGGTGGCCGCGCCCAATACCCCGCTGAAATACGGCTGTCCATATGACTGCGGTATCTGTCCCGAGCATGAGCAGCACGGCTGCGTCGCGGTCCTGGAAGTCACCGATCACTGCAATCTGCGCTGTCCGACGTGCTATGCGGCGAGTGGCCCGGATCGGCTGACCCATCGGCCGATGGCGGTGATCGAGCGCATGCTCGACCGCATCATCGCCAACGAGGTCGAGCCCGACATCGTGCAGATCTCCGGCGGTGAGCCCACCACCCACCCCGAGTTCTTCGCCATCCTCGACGCCTGCCGGCGGCGGCCGATCCGCCATCTGATGCTCAACACCAACGGCCTGCGCATTGCGACCGAGGAAGGCTTCGCCGAACGCCTCGCCGCCTATGCTCCAGCCTTCGAGATCTACCTGCAATTCGACAGCCAGCGGAAAGAACCACTGCTCGCCCTGCGCGGCGCTGACCTGCGCGACATCCGGCGGAAAGCCCTGGACAAACTCAATGCCGTGAACCTGTCCACGACCCTGGTGGTGACCGTTCGCCAGGGGCTGAACGACGATGAGCTGGGCACGATCATCGATTTCGCCGCGGCCCAGCGCTGCGTGCGCGGCGTGACCATCCAACCGGTGCAGGAGGCCGGTCGCTGCGACGGCCACGACACCCGCACCGATCGCCTGACTCTGACCGCAGTGCGCCGGAAAATCCTGGAACAGACCAGCCTGTTTACGCCAGCCGACCTGATTCCGGTGCCTTGCCATCCCGACTGCCTGGCGATGGCTTATGCACTGAAGATCGACGGGAAGCTGGTGCCGCTGACCGGCAAGATTGATCCGCAAGTGCTGCTCGACCACGGCCGCAACACCATCATTTATGAGGGGGACGCGAAAATCCGCGCCGAAGTGGTCAAGGCGTTCAGTACCGCCCATTCGCCGACCAGCGCTGCCGGAGCGATCCACCGCCTGCTCTGCTGTCTGCCCGGCTTCGCCGCCCAGGCACCCCTGAAATACGACCAGATCTTCAGGGTCATCATCATGCGCTTCCTCGATCGGCATGACCTCGACCTGCGCTCGGTGCGGAAATCCTGCGTCCACATCGCCCATCCAGACGGCAAACGGATCATGCCCTTCGATACCTTCAATATCTTCTATCGCGACCGGTTGGAGGCCGACGTGCTCGCTCCGCTGCGGCAGGAGACCGCTGCGGCGTGGCAGCAGCCGGCGGTGCCGATTCCGGCATGACCTATCAGTTGTGGGTCGCCATCGGCATCCTCGCCGCCTTTGCGGTGCGCAAGCTGCAACCCGACGACCGCCCCGACCTCGCCGGCCAGCGCGGCGCCCTCACCTTGGCTGCGGTGATTGGCGCGGTCCTTGGCGCATTTCTTTTGGAATTGCCTGCGGATCTGCTGGGGTGGACGAGTGGTCCCGATGGCGCCAAGGCGATCGGGATGCTCGGCGGACGGACCGTGCTCGGCGGACTGATCGGCGGCTGGGTGGTGGTCGAGCTGCTGAAATGGCGGCTCGGCATCCGCGGCGCCACCGGCGACGCCTTCGCAGCGCCATTGGCCGTCGCCTTGGCCTGCGGCCGGATGGGCTGC
Source organism: Planctomycetota bacterium (assembly GCA_014193115.1). Lineage (GTDB taxonomy): Bacteria > Planctomycetota > UBA11346 > UBA11346 > UBA11346 > BJHQ01. The sequence continues at coordinate 138,021 of BJHQ01000002.1, forward strand.
GCCGCTGCCGGATGCTGTGCCGGATCGATCTGCCCGGACGGCTGGTGGGCGACCAGCGGCACAGAACCACGCTGGCCGGTCCAATTGATCGAGGTTGCCTTTCACGCTGCGGCGGCCGGCGTGCTGCTGGTGGCGGCCTGGCGCGGCTGGTGGGCAGGACGGCGCCTGGCGGGCTATCTCGCAATCTATGCCGTCCTGCGGTTCCTGTTGGAATTCCTGCGGACCAATCCGCCGGCGATCCTCGGCCTGACCTGGTACCAGCTGCTCGCCGGGATGCTCTTCATGATGGCAGCGGTATCGTGGGTGCGAGGACCTTGGTCGAGGCCGGGTTCATGCGGCTGATTGGCAAGGTCCGCGGCGTGGGGTATGCTGTTGCCGCGACCCATGCCTGACGATCTTGAGTCCATCGAACAACTTGCCTCCCGCCCCATCGAAGAACTGCTCCGGTTCGAGCTGGCGGTTCCGGATGGGATCAGCAGTGAGCGTCTGCTTGCGATCTGTCGGGAGCGAATATGCTCAATAAATCGCCAGCGTCAGGAGCGCATCGCCAAAATCGCATCGCTGCCGCGCAATGAGCGGATCGACGCCCTCACTTCCGCCATCATCGATCCGTTGGTCGAAAGCCTGTGGGGACCGACCTGTTCCGTGACCATCCTCGCCTATCGCTTGCACATCATCGGTCTGTTCCGCATTCCCCAGGACGCGTGGTGGACTCCTGGGGCCAATATCTTGCTGTGTGCTCACTATGGAGACGAGCATCGCTTGGAGATCAGACCGCTGACTTCGATGATCAATGAGATGCTCAGCGGATTCATCGCCCGCAGGGATTTCCTGGCCCTGTGGAAAGCCCAATCCCGTGCAGACGCCAAAGACGAGTTCCGCGGGCAGTTGCGCCGGCTGATCTCATTCATTTATATCTCGGAGATCGAGTTCCTCGGCAAGCTGGCCTGAGCAGCCCGCCGTTGGTTTGGCGGCAGCAATACGATCACCCGGGTTCCGACCACAGCACCGGGCAGACCTCCGGGTCGGCGTAGTCGGGATGGCCGCTGGCATCCTTGCGCACGAGTTCATCGAGGCTGTGGCTGATCAGACTGCCATTGGCCCGGCGCAGCTCGCGCCAACGGTTGTCGGCGCCCTGCATGTGGATGGCGACGGACTGGCGGGGATGGGCGCCGCGGTTGGCGCTGCTGCCGTGGACCGTGCGGCAATGGTGGTAGCTGGCCTGGCCGAGCTTCAGGTTCATCGCGACTTTCTTCACCGGCTTGCCCTCCGCGGCCGCCTGTTGCTCGACCAGGGCGAGATTGTTCTCGAAGAAATTCATGCCCTGCACGTCGCCGGCCCAACGATGGCTGCCATCCCACATCTGCACCGTGCCCAGGGTCTCGTCACAGTCGTGGAACGGCACCCAGCCGGTGATCAGGTGGTCGCTGGTGCAGGTCTTCCAGTACTGGCGGTCGGTATGCCAGCCCACCGTGCTTGAACGAGTGGGCGGATCGACCGGCTTGTAGAGCAGCTGGTCGTGCCACAGCCGGATGGCGGGGATGCCTTCGAGCCGGGCCGCCACCGCCCCGATCAGGGGCCAGCGCACCAGCGCCGAGATCCCGTCCATCGACAGCATGCTGAAATCGTTCTTGCGCAGGACATCGCCTTTATCCGGAGTCCAGCCGATTTGACGCACCGGCCGATCGACGTCGCCGCGATAATAACGCTCGGCCGCGGCCTTGGCGCCGGCGAGCACGTGTTCAGGAATGATCTGACGACTGATGTACCAGCCATGTTCGCGATAGAACGCGACCTCGTCGGCGGTGGGCAGCAGGGCCTGCTGGGCGGCGGTGAGTCGGAAGGCGTCGGCGACGGCTGATGCTGGTGCAGCCTCGGCGGCCAGTGCGGCGTGGGTGGCGGTGCTCATTGCCGAAGCCTATCCACTTGGCGCCCGGCGCTTGTCGCCAGCTGCCGTGCATGTGCCTGGGAATCTGCTCCATGCACCTTATTCCGGGCTACGCTGGCGCCAGGGCTCCCAGGGGCTTTGGCAGGCTGAAGCCTGCGCTCCCAGAGCCACACTGGCGCCAGCGACGACAGTTCCAGCATGCCGCAGCCATGACCCGCCTGAGCCTCCATGCCCTGTTCTCCGACCACGCCGTGCTCCAGCGCGGAACCCCGATTCCGGTGTGGGGCTCGGCCGAGCCTGGTTCGCTGGTCACGGTCACGTGCGCAGGGGCGTCTACGGCTGGTACCGCCGACCACGCGGGGAAATTCCTGGTCCGCTTGCCGGCCCTGCCTGCGGGCGGGCCGCACACCCTGAGCGCCAGCACCGCCCACGACACCGTGACCATCAGCAATGTGCTGATCGGCGACGTGTTCCTATGCAGCGGCCAGAGTAACATGGAATGGTCGCTGGATCTGTCGGCCGGCGGCGCCGAGGCCATAGCAGTTGCGGCGGAGGACCCCGCCATTCGCATCTTGATGGTGCCCAAGCGGCCGAGCCTGATGCCACGCACGGATCTCGACGCGGCCTGGCGGGTGGCTGCACCGGCATCGGCCAAAGGCTGCTCCGGCGTCGCCTGGTTCGCAGCCAAGCGCCTGCGTCGTGAACGCCCTGATATCCCGATCGGACTGATCAATTGCGCCTGGGGCGGAACCCCGGCCGAGGCCTGGACCAGCGGACGCAGCCTGGCGCTGCTCCCTGAGATCTGGGCCGGGTTGCGCAATATCCGCGAACTGGAGCGGCTGAAGCAGCGGGATCCTGCGGCGGCCGCGCTGCAACGGGACAGCCTGCGCCGCGAGACTTCGCTCCGCTTCGACGCTTGGCACGATGATCTGTGCGCAGCCGATGGCGGAGAGCCCGCCGGGCTGCACCGCGCCGATGCCGATCTGTCCGGCTGGGCCGATTTTCCGGTGCCAGGCTTCTGGCCCAACAAGCTGATCGGCGGACACGACGGCATCGTCTGGTTTGCCATCGATTTCGAGGTGTCCGCCGAGGACGCCGGCCGCGACGCGGTCCTCCACCTGGGCAGCGTCGACAACGAGGACACCACCTGGATTAATGGCGAGCAGGTCGGCCGCACCGATCTGATGGCCGGGCCATTCCACTGGAATCTGCAGCGCGACTACCGTGTGCCGGGCCGTTTGCTGCGGGCTGGGCGCAACCGCCTGACGGTCAGGGTGATCGATTACGGCGGCCGTGGCGGGTTCGGCGGCGGACCCCAGGGCGTCAGCTTCGAACGCGCCGGAGCTCTGGCCACGCTGCCCGCCGTCTGGCGGTTCAAGGTCGGCGCCGCGCTGCAAAACCAGCGACCGAGCTGGCCGTCAGCGCTCAATGAGGCGGTGGACCAGAACTCACCGGCCGCGCTCTTCAACGGCATGATCGCTCCACTGCTGCCGGCGGCGCTGGCCGGCGTGTGGTGGTACCAGGGCGAATCCAACGCCGACCGGGCGGCGGCCTATCGCCGGCTGTTCCCGGCGATGATCCAGGATTGGCGGGCCTGGTTCCAGGCTGGTGCCGCCGGCGACGACGGCGGTGCTCTGCCGTTCTTCTGGGTCCAGCTGACCTCGTTCAAGGCGGCTCCGGACAGCGCCGGACAAGCCTCGACCTGGGCCGCGCTGCGTGAAAGCCAGACCGCGACGCTGATTCTGCCCGCCACTGGCCAGGCGGTGATCTATGACTGCGGCGACGCCCACGACATCCACCCAACCGACAAGCGCACGCCGGGCGAACGCCTGGCGCTGCTGACCTTGCGTGAGGAAGGGCGGACGGTCATCGCGAACGGTCCGCGCGTGGTCGGCAGCGAGGAAATCCCCGAAGGACTGCGTCTGCGTTGGGCGGCCACCGGCGGGCTGCGTTCCCGCGACGGCCAGCCGCTGCGCCTGTTCGCCATCGCCGGCAGCGACCACCGCTGGCACTGGGCCGACGCGCAGATCGACGGCGACAGCGTGATCCTTCGCCACAGTGCGGTGTCGCAGCCGGTCGCGGCGCGGTTCGCCTGGGCCGACAACCCGATGGCCGCTAACCTGACCGATGCCAGCGGTCTGCCCGCCTGGCCGACCCGGACCGACGATTGGGCGATCTGAACCGCGGACGACGGCCGGTGCTCAGTCCTCGATCCTGAGGTCCGCCGGTGGTCCAGCGCGCAGTGGATCGCCGCTCGCCCAATCGACCATGACATCGGGCCAGGTCAGGCAGCGCAGGTGGACCTCCAGCGAGCCGCGGCGGATCGGATCACTGCGCCGCTGGAAGCGCATGTCGGCGGACAGCCTGATCGATTGGCTGCGATTGTCGCGACCCTGGTGGACCGTGTAGGAATGGAACAGCAAGGCGTCACCAGAGCGCAGCGGCTCCCAGGTCCAGGACGTGGGCAGTTCACCGTCGACCTCCAGCCCACCGGCACCGCCCGTGGCCCGGCGCTTGGGCAGTACGCCGCGCTTGTGGGAACCCGGTAGCACCGCCAGCCCGCCAAGGGTTTCAGGACAGTCGCCGATCGGGATCCACGCCGTCCAGGTGTCAGGAGTCCCGCCAATATACCAGTAATCCTGATGGGGCGGCGTGGTCCACGCCGCTGAGGTCGGTCCGATGCTGCGGGCGATGTGCCGAAGGTGCGTGTAGACCGGTCCGCCGAGGATTCCGGCCAGAGCCGCTTGCAACACCGGCGCCTCGGACAAGGCATGGAAAGGACGCAGCCGCTGCACTGACTGGTACCAGGCTTTCCACACGGGATTGGCGACATCCTCACCGATCTCGATCCCTGGAGCGGCTCTGGCATCGGCCATCGGTTGACCTTCCTTCAGCCAACCGGCGGTGCGGCAGCGTTCGAGCAGCATCCAGCGCACCGCTTCGACTGCGCCGCGATCGATGGCATTGCGGATCAGGACGACGCCGTGCTCGTCGGCCAGTTGGCGCAGACGCTCGGGCTGACCGACCAGGGCGGTGCCATCGGGATGGGGAAGGATGCGGTCAATGACGGTCTGGGCCATGCTGGCGATCATGGCCATGATCACCGTGCGTCGCGGGCGGAGCGGATCCGCTGGGGGCAAAATCGCGCTTCTACGGCCGATTCGATCCGCGCATGCTGGCCTCGTCCCGGCTCGGCCAATCTCCATCCACAGAAACGGATGAAACGCCAAGACGCCTAGAAAAACCCAGGATGATCTCCGCTGACTGGAAAACCAACGGGCGCGGAAGAATTTTTCTCCGACCCTCCACCCCTTGGCACCTTGGCGTCTTGGAGGTTCCCCGACAGCGATTTATCGGGTTTGTTCAGCCGACATAACGCGGCTGGGCGACCAAGGCCCGCAGGCCTTCGTGACCGGCGCCAAACTGCCAGCCTCCTGCGACTGCTGGAACCAGGGCTGGCCGCAGCAGCTCAAGTTCGATTCCGCCCGCGGACGTGGATAGCCAGCCTCCGCCGGCAATGGGCATGATGATCGAACAAGCACCGCAGGCCTCGCCACGGGTCTTCCCACCTGGGGCCAGGATGCGCTCCTCCACTGTGAAATAGGCGCAATCGGCCAGACGCCTGACTTCGCCGCCGGCGGGATGGGCGACCACCGCGGCAGAGACCGGCCCGCACTCGGCGGGGGCGAAATCGATCGTCGCCTTCGCCTGCTCAAGATGCAGCTGGCGCGGCTTGCCATCCAAGCCGACCCGGCCCCAGTCGAACACCCGGAAGGTGACATCGCAGGTCTGCTGGATCTCGACGATCAGGCAGCCAGCGCCAAGGGCGTGAACCCGACGCGCCGGTAAAAAGAAGAAATCCCTGACATGGCTCGCAAAGCGATTGAGCGTCTCAGCGACGGAACCGCTCGCGACTGCCGATGCGAATCCAGCTGCGGTGGTGCCCGGAACCGTTCCTGCAAACAGATGACCACCATCAGCGAGCAGGTACCAGCATTCGGTCTTGCCGCGGTGGCCGACGCCCAGACGCACCGCCAGTTCGTCGTCGGGATGGACCTGCACCGATAATGTGTCATTGGCGTCGATGGTCTTCACCAGCAACGGGAAATCACCGCCGGTGAAGCCAGCGCCGACCAGATCGGAACCGAAACGACGGGTCAGATCCGCCAGGGTCATTCCAGCGAGGGGGCCGCCAGCAACCACGCTCATGCCCCGAGGATGATCGGCGAGATCCCAGCTCTCCCCGATCGGACCGGTAGGCAGGTCGCGGCGCCACCGCGCCAGCCGGCGGCCGCCCCACACCACGGTCTGGTAGGTCGGCTGAAAGGTCAGCGGCATGGACAGCATGCCCCGAGCCTGATGGCCGGTGGCCGTTGCCAACCGGCCAGGAATCCGGTCCGGTCTCACGCAGCATGACCTTGCGAGGATCCGGTGCGGCGATGCCCACATCGCCGGAATGGCTCGGAGTCGCGGAACCATCCCCACATCAACAGCCGAGATGTGATCGGGCTACCAACTGAACCGGTGTCGCGGCGGCGATGCGGGCATCGCCGCTCCGGTCAGCGCTTCGCCGCGCGCAGACCGGCTAGGTCGATCTCGATGGATCCTTTTTTATTGACCAGCAGATCGCTGCTGGCTGCCTTGCCGAAATCGTTGTGCATGGCGGTGCGTTTGCTGAGTTCCGGATCGGGGAAGGGACCAGCGGGATCGGCGCAGACCCGGAAACGATGATCGCCCAATCGTTCATACCGGATCCGGCCGGTGGTCATCGGCATGGTCGGAAGCAGGACTCCGGCGACGGTCAAGGCAGGTTCGTCGGCCGGCAAGATGCCAGACTGGTCGTGGGCGATCACGATCCGCGCCGCGGTTCGCACCAGCCTGGCGTGCAAATCCGTCTCCCAAGCGGTGATGAAACTTTCAGGGAGATTTGGGACAGCAATGCTCAGCAAGGTATTCGACGCGATGATTTCTTTGAAGAGTGTTCGATCATAGTCCTCCCAACGACTCGACTCCATCGCCGCCGCCACGCGATAGAATTCATGGGCGTGCTTTGCCGCCAGGTGATGAGCACGCACGAAGGAGAAAAAGCCCAGCCTGGCGACGTTGGTCATTCGATCCCCTGTTAACATCCTCAACGCGTTGATCCCCCGCAGCGAATCAACATCCTGCATCAACGCGCCAGTGAAAACACCAAGTTCATGGCGCATTGCTTTTCCCGTTCGTCCAACCCAAACATCGGATTCCTCGATCCATTGGCGCGCCAGCGCAGGATCGATTCTTTGGTGTACCACTGCACCCAGCCAGGCCCCGTCTCGGATGTCGCTCTCAGCCATGTTGACCATGGCGGCAATCAACGTCAGGCCGTGGCTCAACGATTGATGGAGCAGGTCGAGATCGCGTAACGCTGGTACGGCCTCGCCGACCAGCACCCGGTGACCAAGCAGGGTCGCCGCACCGCGAATGGCCAACAAGCTGGGAATCCAGATCCCGGCGACTCGTTCGGTCAGAAACGATGTGTTGCTGGCAAGCGCTTGGCGCAAACCCGGGAATTCACTGATCTGGAGTTTATCCGAGCGCAGCAGCGGAGTCAGGTCATCCAGCAACGGTTTCCCATCCGCAAGGATCTTCGCAAGTTTTTCCGGTGGCGATGCGCCCCACCAGTTGTCCAGATGCCGCTCCGATCCATGCCCGCCATCCAGCCAGGTCAATCCCGGGTCGTCAAAGTAACTCAGACTGTTCGCCCTGGCTTCCCACGCCTGGTACTGGCCGAGCAGATCTTCGTCGACCTCGATCTGGTGCATTTTCACGTAGCTCTGCGGAGAACACGCGAATCCCTTGGATTCCAGTTCAGCGACGGTTTCCTGCCATTCCAATTGCCCGGCCCGGTGCGAGGCCCACGCCCAAGTGGCGACGGTGACCACAGCGATGAACAGTACCAATCCAACGGCGATCAGCAGCAAGGCCCAACCTGGCAATCGGCGAAGTGGATTGGCGTCTGGGTTGGGCATGGCGGCGGGAATCCGGAGACCTCGGTCAGGTGGAGAAGAATATGGCCATGACTGCGTATTTTCCAATCGGTGAACGTGCCGCGTACCGTGACATGGGCGTCTCGCCCGTGTTTGGGCATTCATCCACAGGCGAGACACCCGTACCACGGTTTCCAAAGTCGAATTGTTGCTTGTCAGCGCTTCGCCGCGCGGAGACCGGCTAGGTCGATCTCGATGGATCCGTGCTTATCAACCAGCAAATTGCTGCTGGCTCCCTTTCCGAAATCGTTGCGACTGACGATGAACTTTCTGAGATCCGGATCAGGGAAGGGGCCGGCTGGATCGGCGCTGACCCGGAAACGATGATCGTTCAACCGTTCATAGCGAATCCGACCGGTCGTCATCGGCATGGCTGGAAGCAGGACTCCAGCGGCGGCCAAGGCAGGTTCGTCGGATGGCAAGATGCCGGATTGGTCGTGAACGATGACGATCCGCGCCGCGGTCCGCACCAGCCGGGCGTGCAAATCTTGTTGCCAAGCTGTTATGTACCAATAGAAAAAATCCTGAGCGGTTCTATGGAGCCATGTACCCGACCAGTTAATTTCCCCACGAAGTCCTCCATCATAGATCACCCAATGTCCTGATTCCATCGCCTCCACCACACGATAGGTTTCACGGGCATGCTTGGCCGCAAGATGATGAGCGCGCACATATGTAAAGAAAGTCAGCTTGAGGATTTCTAGCATTCCGTATGCAGTAGTCGATCCCAATGTTAAACTCCCGCGGATCGAATCGACATCCTGATCCTGAATCCATGCGGCAAGAGAAATACCCGTCTGGAAACGCATCGCCATGTTAGCTCGTGCAATCCAACGGTCGGGTTCATCCAATCAATTGCGCGCCAAGATAGAATCGATCCGTTTATGAACCAGGGCGCCCAGCCAAGCGCTGTCCCGTAAATTGCTGAGAAAATGGTGGCCCTGGACTGCGTAAAAGGATTTGCCGTGGCTCAACGCACGATCGAACAAATCGAGATCACGCAACGCTGGCAAGGCGTCATCGATCAGCACCTTATGGCAAAGCAAGTTCGAGGCACCACGAATGGCGGCCAAGTCCGGAGTCCAGATCGTGAAGACTCGTTTTGTCAATGACGCTTTGGTACTGGCCAGCGCTTGGCGCAAACCCGGCAGTTCACTGATCTGAAGTTTTTCTGTGCGCAGCAGTGAAATCAGGTCATCCAGCAGTGGTTTTACGTCTTCCAGTTTTTTCACAAGTTCTTTCGGTGGATGAACACCCCACCAGGAATTCTGATCCCTAGCCGATCTGTGAAAGTCACCCAGCCAGGGCGCCATCTGATAGTCGAAGTAACGAAGACTTTTCGCCCTGCCTTCCCATGCTTTATACTGGTCTAAGAGATCTTCGTCGATTTCATGGTCATACATTTTTAGGAATTTCTGTGGCGAACACGCGAAGCCCTTGGACTCCAACTCCGCGACGGTTTCCTGCCATTCCAACTGCCCGGCCCGGTGCGAGGCCCACGCCCAAGTGGCGACGGTGACCACAGCGATGAACAATACCAATCCAACGGCGATCAGCAGCAAGGCCCAGCCTGGCAGTCGGCGCAGCGGATTGGGGTTGGGGTTGGACATGGCGGCGGGGATCGGGAACTCTGGGTCAGGTGAAGGTGAATAGGCCCCATCGAAGCATGGGGCTCGCGCAAGATGAACCAGTGCACCTGGCAGATCGGATGGGCATGGCATTGGTCGGGCGTCCCGGAGGGACGCCATGAAACGAGCCCCGGAGGGACGCCATGAAACGAGCCCGGGGTGGAAACCCCGGGTAGAGGGCGCCTTTCTTGGCCAGCCCTGTAAGGGCGGCTGAGGGTCGCGAGGGTGTCAACCCTCGCGCTTTGAGCTCCATCGCTTGCGGGCTGAAGCCCGCAGATGATTCAGCCGCCCCGCTGGGACTGCTCTGGTTTTGGCGATGTACCCGGGGCTGAAGCCCCGAGCTGATGTCGCAGCGTCCCGCCGGGACGCTGTACTGTCTCAATTCGCGCAGAGAAAGACTTGGCATAGTATTGCGTGAGCTTTTACGGCCGTCCTGGTCCGGTGTTCACGTAGCCGGTGTTCACGTATTTAGGCCGCTTCGGTCTTTTCCTTGGCGTCTTCGCGGCTGGTGCCGGGGTGTTCCGGCGTTCAGGCCAGCGCTGCCAACGCCGCCCGCCACTGCGGTGGAACTGCTGAGGCGGTGCCGGTTCGGCTGTCGAGACAGACGTGGATGGTGCGGCCGAGGCCGACTTCGACGCCGGAGCGCAGCAGGCGGTACATGAAGGTCAGCGATGTTTCTCCGATGGCCGACACCGACACGGTGATGTCGAGGCGATCACCGCAGCGCACCGGGGCGCGGTAGTCACCATCCGCGTGGACCACCACCGGCATCACCGGCATCGCCCGGGGATCGGCGCCCACCGGCAGGCCGACCTGGGCCAGCGCCGCCTCCAGGGCTTCCTCCATCAGCATGAACTGCTGGCCATAGAATAGCACGCCAGCGGCATCGGTGTGGAAGAGGCGGACGGTGACCGGATGGGTGTACATGGTGTGCCTTGCGTGGTGCGTACGCAGGGCTGGCCGCTGGCAACCGGGGACGGGCAGCCGGGTTGGGGAAGATCGGCGCCCCGGTAGGCTCGCGGCCATGCGCCTGCTGGTGGTCGAATCTCCGACCAAGACCAAGAAAATCCGTGAGTACCTCGGTCCGGGGTGGCGGGTGGCGGCGAGTTTCGGCCATGTCCGCGACCTGCCGATCAGTGGTGGACTGTCGGTCAGATTCGTCGACGGCCGGGTCGAGCCGGGCTATGTACCGTTGGAGCGATCTGCCCAGGCGGTGGCCGATCTGCGCCGGCAGGCGAGCCTGGCCAGCGAGATCCTGCTCGCCACCGACCCCGATCGCGAAGGCGAGGCCATCGCCTGGCATATCGCGGCCCTGCTTGGCGACGATGCGGCGAAATGCCGGCGGGCGGTCTTCCACGCCATCACGGCCAGCGCCGTGCAAAAAGCGGTGGCGGCGCCCCGGGCCATCGATCAGCACTTGGTCGACGCCCAGCAGGCCCGCCGGGTGCTCGACCGGGTGGTCGGCTGGCTGGTCTCCCCGACCTTGCGGGTGGTCAGCCGTGAAGCGCGCAGCGCCGGCCGGGTGCAGTCGGTGGCGCTGCGACTGGTCGCGGAGCGTGAACGCGAGATCAGCGCATTCGTCGCCAAGGATTTCATCGTCTTGGATGCGACCCTGGAACGCGAAGGCGCTCCGCCGCCGTTCACCGCCAGGCTGATCCGGTGGAAGGGCGAACCGCTGGAGCAGCGCCTGACCGATCCGGCGGTCGCCGAAAAAACCGTGGCCTGGTGCCGGCGTCAGCCATGGCTGGTCGAATCCTGCGACCGCCGCGAGCAGAACCGGCTGCCGCCGCCGCCATTCACCACCGCCACCGTGCAACAGGCCGCGTCGGTGCGGTTGAAATTGGCGCCAGACCAGACCATGCGCCAACTGCAAGCGCTGTTCGAATCCGGGCGGATCACCTATCACCGCACCGATTCCGTGGCCCTGGCGCCAGAGGCCATCGCCGCCGCCCGGGCGGTGATCGCTGCGCGTTTTCCCGTGAAATATCTGCCGGCGAGCCCGATCATCCATGCCAGCCGCGACGCCAACGCGCAAGAAGCTCATGAGGCGATCCGGCCCACCGACGCCGAGCTCGACGCCATCGATGCGCCTGAAGCCGCCTTGTACCGCCTGATCTGGGAACGCTTCATCGCCTGCCAGATGGCCCCTGGCCGCGACGCTGTCACGACTATCGACGTGGCCTGCGCTCCGGGTGCGTTCAACGGCCAGGCGATGGGTATTTTCCAGGCCAAAGGCGTCATGGTGCTGTTTGATGGCTGGCGCAAGCTCGGCGCCGACGCCACCGACGAGTCCAAGCCGAAACGGAAGAAATCAGAAAAGCATGAGGACCATGACGGCACCGGGGTGAAGCTGCCTTTGCTCAATCCAGGTGATACATTGAACCTGATCGAACTTTCCGCAGTAGAGCGTTCGACCAGACCGCCGCCGCGCTTCACCCAGGCCTCGTTGATCAAGCGCCTGGAACGCGAGGGCATCGGCCGACCGTCGACCTATGCGACGATCCTGAAAACCCTGTTCGATCGCACCTATGTCGAGGAGCGCAAACGGATGCTCGCCGCCACCACGCTGGGCATGCAGGTGATCGATTATCTGGTCGCCAGGTACGGCGGCAATTTCATCGAAATCGATTTCACCCGGCGGATGGAAGCCGCCCTCGACGCCGTCGCCCGCGGCGAACAACCCTGGGAACCGCTGGTGACGCGCTCGGCCCAGCATCTGCTTCGCCTGGCCCAGGCGGCGGGCCTGCGCGGCGATCCGTTAGCGGAAGGCTGACCGGCCACATCGATCTCGGTTGTGCAGGGACTTTCGGGCATGCCTGCCCGTGCTGGAGCAGCACCACTTGATGCCGTTTGTATCTTATATAGATACACACTCATGCCCGCCCAAGCCAATCGCTCCCTGGTCGACGGGCTGGTCGTGCTCCAGACGTTGTGCGCCGCGGGAGGGCCGGTCGGAGTCCGCGACATGGCACGACGATTGGGTTGGCACCCGGTGCGAACCAACCGGCTTTTGCAGTCTTTAGTGCTCGCGGGCATGGCCCGGCAAGACCCGGAACGCAGGTATTTGCCTGGCTCTGGCGTGCATGTGCTGGCGGCGATAGCGACCTTCGGTTCGGGCCTGCTGCGTCGCGCCTTGCCCGAACTCCAACGCCTTGCACAAGAGACCAAAGCGGTCGTGGCCCTGGGCGTGCTGTGGCAGGACGAGGTCTGCTATCTGTACCACGGCGGTCCCGACCTGCCGGCCGGCGAGGCCCTGGGTCGCGCAGTCCTCCACCCGGTCGGGGACTCCTCGATCGGCCGGGTTTTGCGCGACGGCCTGGCTGAAGCCGTGTTGCGCCATGGCTCTGCCGACCAGCCGCACTGGTCCATCGCCGTGCCGGTCGGCGCGCCACCGCACTCCGGTCTGGCCTGCACCAGTATCCCCATCAGCACCGAGCCAGCTTCGATTTTGCCCCGCCTGCGCGCCTGCGCCCAGCGCATCGCCGACCTGGAGAATGCCCCATGAACGCCACCCTGCCCCCTGGATCCGCCGCCCCCACCGAGGCGTTAGATGCCGATGTCTGCGTCGTCGGCGGTGGCATCGCCGGCCTTTGCGCGGCTCTGGCGGCGGCGCGCAGCGGCGCGCGAACGATCCTGATCCAGGACCGCGCGGTGCTCGGTGGCAATGCCAGCAGCGAAATCCGCATGTGGATCTGCGGCGCCCACGGCAAGGATGTCAAGGAAGCGGGAATCCTTGAAGAATTGCAGCTCGCCAACTACCACCGCAATCCCGGGCTGAATTACAGTTTGTGGGATTCGGTGCTGTACCAGGCGGCGCGGGAGCAATCGGGCCTGACCACCATCCTGTCGTGTGCGGTCTGCCAGGTCGAGATGGCGAATGCAACCACCATCGCTGCGGTGCGCGCCTGGCATCTGACCCGCCAGTGTTGGATCGAAGTGCGGGCGCGGGTGTTCCTCGATTGCAGCGGCGATTCGGTTCTGAGTCTTTCTGGCGCGCCGGCACGCTGGGGCCGCGAGGCGCGCAGCGAGACCGGCGAACCCGCGGCGCAGGCGGTGGCCGATCGCAAGACCATGGGCAATTCCCTGCTCATCCAGCTCCGCGCCATCGATCCGGCCCAGCATCGGCCGTTCATCGCCCCGGCCTGGGCGCGGGTCCTGCCCGAGGGCCATCCGCGGCTCAGGGAATGCAAGCCCACCGGCCATAATTTCTGGTGGATCGAGATCGGCGGCGAGCAGGACACCATGGCCGACGCCGACCGCATCCGCGACGAGCTGTACGCCATCGCCTTCGGCGTCTGGGCCTTCATCAAGAACCATCCCGATGGACGCGGCCACGGCTGGGAACTGGAATGGCTGGGCAGCCTGCCCGGCAAGCGCGAGAACATCCGCTACGAAGGCGATCACGTCCTGACCCAGATGGACGTGGAAAGCTGCGGCCATTTCCCGGACGTCATCGCCTATGGCGGCTGGACCATGGACGATCATCCGCCCGCCGCCTTCGACCATCCCGGCCCGCCGACGCACCATTATCCGGCGCCATCGCCCTTCGGCATTCCGTATCGCAGCCTGTATTCGCGAACCGTCAGCAACCTGCTGTTCGCCGGGCGCAATATCAGTTGCACCCACCTGGCGATGTCGGCGACCCGGGTCATGGGCACCTGCGCCCTGGTCGGCCAGGCGGCTGGAACCGCCGCTGCCATGGCCGTGGCCGTGGGCAGTGATCCGCGCGGCATCGGCCGCGACCATCTCGTCGAGCTGCGCAATCGCCTGATGGACGACGACAGTTGGCTGCCCGGCGTGCTCCGGCCGATCGCACCGCTGGCGCGCCTGGCGACGGTGACGACCTCGGCAGGCGATGATCCTGCGCCGCTGTTCACCGGCATCGACCGCCGCCTGCTCGGCCAGGCAAACGCTATCGAAATCGCCCCTGGCGGGTGGATCGAGTTCCGCTGGCCGCAGCAGGTCGCGCCGGGCCGTCTGCGCCTGATCGGGGATTCCGACCTGCACCGCGACAAGCGCCAGCCGTGCTCGTGGCCGCGGGACGGCCATGACGAAGCGATGCCGGCCCGTCTGCCCCGGAATCTCCGGGTCGTGGTGGAACGCGATGGCGCCTGGGTTGAGGTCGCCCGCATCACCGACAATCCCAGGCGTCTGCTGAAGATCCCTGTGGTCGGAAACACCACCGCCGTGCGCTTGATCGTGGAGGCCGCCTGGGGCGGCGGACCAGCGCGGTTGCAGGCCTGCGAACCTGGCCTGCCAGACCTGCTGGCGCCGCCAGTCGCCACACCGTGGCCATCGCAGCCGGTCACACGTACCTCCGGTGCATGAACGACTGACTCCAGAAGGGAAATCAATGCGGCATCTCATGACGATGGCAACATTCCTTCAAACACAATCGCTGGAATCCCTGGCTGTTTCACCTTGTTATTGCGGAATATTCATGAAGAAATGCTGGCAATATCGCTTCATTCATGTTACATTCTTCTTACTGGTTGTCTCGATGTATTCGTTTGGAGCTGAGCCACCGTCACCGACGCAGAACCTCTCGCGCCACCTCGCGGCGGTCAACCAGATTGGTTACCAAACCGATTGGCCGAAGCGCTTCACCGCACCGTTGTCCGACGACGGCATCCATTTCATCGTCTGCTGGAAAGACGATCCTGCACCATTGTTCACCGGTGTCATCAAGGACCATGTCGGTGATTTTTCGCAATTCCAACCTGCGGACACCGCGAACGACTACGTTGTCGTCCTCAAAGGCGGCACGTTAGGAGAATGCGTGTCGGATCCATTTCTCATCCGTAAAGAACTTTGGCGGGAACAACTGTGGCCGTCGGCAATCGATTTCATGATTGATTGCCGCGCGGTGGTTGGCACCCACTGCAGTGCTTTTGGCGGCAGCCCTTGGCGAGATGGATGCTTTTATGATTTCGCTGTTCCCTCCCTCATTTTTCTCTACGAAGCCAATCCTGGGCTCATCGAATCCCTGCCGCATCAGATGGATTGGGAAAAGGACAAGACACGGGTATTCGCTCCAGACTTTCCCTTCAAAAGTGATAAAATACTAGAATTGGTAAAACGGTATTATGCCGAGCTGGAAGCGCCCATGACCGATGCCCCGGATGTCGCCAAACTGATCCATTGGGGATTGGGATGGTATCTGGTGCAATTTGGCAAAAACGAAGATAAGGTGAATGCCCAGATTGTCGAACACTTCGCGTATCTGCTCTCGGCTTGGCCGCGATTAAAGCTAGATCGTTGGTTGCCGGCGTCATTCTATGATCGCTGTCGGGAGTTCGCCCAGCGTCATTGGGAGAGGAGCGGTTTGCTGGCAATTGATCCCGAATGGAATTCCAAGAAATGGATCTCCTTGGAAGCCGATAACTTGGGGCAGGGCCTGGTCCTTCCATACAAAGGGCATAACGCTCCCGGCCATTCCATCGTACCGAACCTGTTGATGTACGAACTGGCCAGTCGGACCAAGGATCCGATGGCTGCCAAATATCAGCAGGCCGCCCGTGAACAGGCCGCCTGGATCATCGCCCATCTGGATCTGCAGGATCCGCGTTCAACGAAGGGTATGCGGATGAGCGAGCATCGCACCATCCCAAGTTTGGTTTGGTTCTTGCAACATCATCCCGAATCAGCACCGCCGGATCTAAAAGCCTATATCACGGCATGGGCTTCCATCATGGTGAAACGTTCTGCCAACCTGTGGGATTTCCGACGATTCGACCTTGAGAATCGCTGGTCACTGCCCTCCTTCAACGAACCTGGTAATCTTGCTGGATTTCCTGCTTGTGCGTTGGCGGCCTCGTGGGTGGTCGATGATTCAGCTACGGTTCAACGACTGCGTGAAATCAGCGTCGCTCAGTTCGATAATCTTTTCGGTCGCAACCCGAAATTTGCCGCCAGCCCAAGTTATCCGAAGAATGGATTTCCCCTCATCGAACGTGGATGGCCGATCAAGTACAGGCCGAACACCTGTGCAGTTTTGGAATTGGTTCGCGGTTCACTCTCCGCTTCACCCGGGACCGAGATGTATCCGTTCATTCCAGACGGTAAATTCAGGCACTGCGAAGGCTGGGTGAACTTCAATACCGCATGGAATGTCGGGCTGGCCTACTTTGCATGGGACGCCGGCAAACAAGCGCCAACCAAGAAATGACATAAAATGTCCGGGCAGGACAGTTTCTGGCGCATCGGCCCGCGCGGATTCAGCGTCGTCGCCCTCATCCTGGTGGCGGCGGTGCTCAATTATGTCGATCGCCAAGCCCTGGCGCTGCTGAAACCGACCCTGGATCAGCGATTCGGGTTCGGCGACGCGGGCTATGCCAGCATCGTCAACGCCTTCCTGATCACCTATACGCTGTCGTTTCTGGTGTCCGGGCGAGTGATCGATCGCATCGGCCCCCGTGCCGGCATCGCCTGGTGCCTGGGGTTCTGGTCTCTGGCCAATGCGGGGATGGCCTTCGCCACTTCGATCGATCATATCCTGATCAGCCGAGCTCTGCTTGGTCTGGGCGAGGCGGGATTGTGGGTGGCGGTTCCGCGCTTGGCGGCAGAACGCTACCTGCCCAGGACCCGGGGTATCGTCCTGGGACTGGCCACCATGGGAGCAACCATCGGAGCCACCATCGCGCCTCCACTGGTGGTCGCCTTGGCCGGCGACACCGGTGAACATTGGACCTGGGCCTTCCTGGCCACCGGGCTGATGGGTCTGGCGGTGGTCCCGCTTTGGTGGCTGGTCTGCCCGCCATCGCCAAGCGCTACCGAGGCGACGAAGACTCCCGCCCTGGGCACCCTGGCTGTGCTCCGCCTGATCGTGCTGCGTCGGGAAGTCTGGCTGCTCATCCTGACCAGGCTCATCACCGATCCGGTGTGGTATTTTTACCAGTCGTGGTTCCCCACGTTCCTTCATCAGAAGCACGGATGGTCCCAGGCCGATATCAAACATGCCTGGTTTGTGTATTTGCCGGCGGATCTCGGCTGCCTGCTCGGTGGCTTTCTGGCCGCCTGGCGGATCGGTAAGGGCATCGAGCCACACCGAGGCCGGCTGCAAATCATGCTGTTCTGCTGCTTGTTGACGCCGCTCTCGGCGGTGGTGGCGCTCAGTGGCAGTCAGGCCCTGGTGCTCGCCGCCTCCATGTTCGTGATCGGCGCCCACCTGGCGTGGTTGGCCAATGTGTCTGCCTTGACTGCAGAACTGCTGCCCCCGGCCCAGACCGCCACCGTCTTCGGCATCGTCGCCGCTGCCAGCGCCACCGGCGGCATTCTGATGAACTCCTGGATCGGGGCCCACGCCACAGGCGACGGCATGGTGTCATTCCTGATTATCGCCGCCTGCGTTCATCCGCTCGCATGGATCTTGTGCGCCGTCCTTGGCCGGCGCTGGTCCACCTCCTCCCCATAACGTCATCATCATGATAAACAGGTTGAAGTACAGAAATGATACGAAATGCCGTATGTCACCATCGAAACCGCCATGGCGGTATGGTGAAGTTGAAGGTACCATCATGTCATTCTCCCTGATCGTCGGCATTTTCCTTTTGTCCATCGTGTTCCCTCCTGTTTGGAGTCTTCATGCTGCGGACACAACAGACCCCACTGAGAGAGGAAAAATGGTGAACATCATGGAAATAATCGTCCCACGAGAATCCGTCGGCCATCGTCCTGTGCAGGCGTCGGCACCCTGGATCTGGAACGCTGAAAATGGTCCCGGTGATACCTGGATGTGTTTCCGGCATCAGGTGGCGCTCGACAAGGTCCCTGATAAGGTTCCGGCCATTCTTGCCGCCGATAGTTTATATTGGCTGTGGATTAACGGAGCGGCAGTGATCGAGGCTGGCGGCCTCAAACGAGGCCCGACGCCAACGGATACGTATGCCGATCAGATGGATCTTGCTCCCTTTCTCCGTCCGGGTCTCAACCAGATTGCCGTGCTGGTCTGGTATTATGGCATCAGCGGTTCATCCCATATCGATAGCGGAAATGGCGGATTTCTGCTCGAAACACCGATTGCCGACCTTCGCACCAGCGCCCGTTGGCGAGTTTCCCCTCATGCTGCATTCCAATCTCGTCCCGCCGGGGCGAAGGCCTGGCATCCCGTTGGCGACAAAAAAACCAGGGAGAAGACACTTCCACCGCCGCCATTGGCAAGAGATACCCTATCGGAATCGCCAATCCATTTCGATGCTCGCCTGGACCGGGTTCATTGGCGCGAGGAGGAACCGCCGTCAGATTGGAACACTGCCACTGAAAAGGGAATTCCTCCAGTCCTGCCTTGGGGAAAACTCATCCCACGTCCGATCCATTTCTTCCGGATCGGAAAGCCACAGAGGTACCTCAATCATGATCAACTTGTCATTTCCCGACAGGGACCAGCCATATTGATCGGAAAATTGCCCAATAATATTCAGGTATTTTCTCGACTCCATGTGAGAGCCGAAGCGGGACGTGAAATCCTCATCCATACCGAGCGCGGCTACAAAGGCACCACCTATATCACCCGTGAAGGAGAACAGTCTTTCGAGGTGCCGGCCTGGAGTAACGGCCACTCGGTCACCTATACGATCCCTGCCGGAGTTCAGGTCCTGGACCTGGAATACCGGGAGACGGGCATTGATACGGATTTCAAAGGGGAATTCTCATGCAGCGATCCTCGACTGAACACGCTCTGGACCAAATGCGGCCGATCCATCTATGTGAATATGCATGACAGTTACATGGATTGCCCAGATCGGGAACGATCACAATGGCCATTTGACATGACCTTTACTGCGGCCGCCACGTATTATCTCTTCGACCGCCGAGTCGACACGCTTTTTGAAAAGGGAATTCGCGAATTTCTCGGATGGCGGACGCCAAGCGGCATCCTGTGGGGAGCTGTCCCCAGTGGACGATTCATCGGTAAATACCGTGAATTTCCCGTGCAAAATCTGCACTACATCGCAGTCGGAGTGCCCACCCACCTTGAGCAAACAGGCAACCTCGCGCTCGCCGCTGACATCGTCCCACCGATTCGACGATATCTTCTCGAATGCTGGTCCATGAATGCCGACGGCCTGCCGCGGCCACGCCCGACGGAAACCGACTGGGGTCCGGGCACGGCCAAATGGATGGATTGGGGTGCAGGGACCATCGACCGCACCTTGTTGGAAGTCGCATGGTATGGTTGGGCGGTCTCGAGCATCGATCGCATCCGCGCGATGGCAGGACTTCCGGAAGACTTGGCGATAAGCGAACGACGGAAATCGATCGCGGCGGCATTTGATCGGGTATTTTGGGATGAAAGTGTCCAGGCGTACCGAGCGCATGGGTATAAAGACCCTCCTGATGATCGCGGAAACGCCATCGCCGTGTGTGCCGGTCTTGCGGCAAGCCAGCGCACGGACGCACTTGCGGCCATGTTTGCGAAAACGGAGCGTTCATCCATAGGCATGGAACGATATGTGATCGAGGCCATGTTCACATTGGACCATGCTCTAGCTGGCCTTCAACGGCTGAAGCGTCGGTTCGCCAAGGAGATCTCGTCGCAGTATACCACTCTTCCAGAGGGATTTGGCAGCGATTCCAACCACGGCTGGGGCGCCTGGCCAGCCGCCTTCATGGTCGAACGCATCGCCGGCATACGACCGATCACACCGGGCTACGGCACCTTCGTCGTCGATCCGCGACCGGCGGGACTCAGTCAATTTTCCGTCCGCTTCCCTTCCATCCGGGGTGAAATCGCAGTTGCCTGGAATGAGACGGCTGATGCAGCGAACCTCCGTGTCGAATGCCCTGAAAACACCAACGCCACGGTGGTTTTCCCGAAGACCAGCACAAAGACCAGGCTTTCCGCACCTGGAGCGATACCTGATCCGCAGAATCCCTGCCGTTTCTCTATCGGTGCCGGCATCTGGAATTTCGAAGCTCGGTGAATGTGGATACCCTACCTGATCAGACTCTCCGCATAGGCAGTTCCCATGATGATTCGCCTGCATTCCGAGATCGTAGGCACTTCCTAACCACCAAACCATCGCCAAGAGAAAGAGAACATCATCATGGAACATCACCATCACCATTCAGGCAACGGTCTCACCCGACGGGGAGCGCTTCGGAGCGTGGTGACTGGCCTGGCAGCAGCCACCGCTGTTGCCACCATTTCCGCAACATCCACCGCAGGCGAGGGCGAGGAACAGAAGAGCATCGTGGATGATCCGAAGATCGATCTGGTCAAAGGTCACGTCCAGCGCACGTCCGGCACCCTTGATAAAAATGGGACCTTGGTCTCCGAAGCGCAGCGCAGCATACCGATCCAAGGGAAATCGCAGGTGCTGGTCTGCGGGGGAGGTCCTGCCGGGATTGCTGCGGCTTTGGCCGCCGCCCGGGCCGGGGCAAGCGTGCGCCTGATCGAATTGGCCGGTTGCCTCGGTGGCGTCTGGACTGCCGGTTTGCTGACGAAGATCCTCGATGGAGAGAACAAAACCGGGATCATGAAGGAACTGCTGACGGCGTTCTCTCAAAGGGGCAGCGATACCGCCAAGAAATCAGGCGGTTCGGTCTACGATCCTGAGATCGCCAAGGCCGTGCTCGAGGAGTTGCTGACCGAAGCGAAGGTGTCGATCCTGTACCATACCCGGGTGGTCGGTGTGATCACCGCAGGCCGTCGCATCGCCGCCGTGCTCACCGAATCGAAGTCGGGTCGGCAAGGTTGGACGGCAGACACCTATGTTGACTGCACCGGCGATGGCGATCTTGCGGCACAGGCCGGATGCCGGTTTGACCTCGGCCGGGATGCCGATTGCGCCTGCCAGCCCATGTCACTCATGGCATTGCTGACCGGGATCGACTTCGAAACCGCTGTTCAATTCAAGGACAGGAACAAACTCTTCAAATTGATGCAGAGCGTTGGGATCAAGCCCTCGTACCGCGCACCCACGCTGCGGCATCTTCATAGCGGCATCTATTCGCTCATGGCGAATCATGAATATGGTGTTTCGGCATTTGACGCTGATGCGATCACCCAGGCGACCATCAGGTCCCGACGAGAGATCAACGATATCGTCAACGGCTTGCGCAAGGCGGGTTCGGCCTGGTCGAATGTGGCACTCGTTGCTACCGCCGAGCAGATCGGCATCCGCGAAGGTCGCCGGATCCTGGGCCGCTATCACATCTCCCAAAAGGATGTGATGGCTGGGCTGCGTCATCAGGAAGCCATCTGCCGCTCCTCCTTCCCAATCGATATCCACGGTCTGAGTGCGGCCGATCCTGCATTTGCCCATGCGGTCGAAGGCCAATCGGCAAAACCGTTCGATATCCCCTATCCGGCGCTGGTCGCAGCCGATGTGGATGGACTCCTCATGGCCGGTCGTTGCATCAGCGGAGATTTCATCGCCCACGCCAGTTACCGGGTCACCGGCAACTCGGTCGCGATGGGCGAGGCTGCCGGCCTGGCCGCCGCCACTTCGGTCAAGCTCGGAAAAGCTCCGCATGAATTGTCCTGGGCTTCGATCCGTTCGGAGAGGGGGGCGCAGAAGGACACTGGTGACCGGTGAGCGCCGGGTCCATCGCAGGAAGCAGCTCCGCTCAGCTGATCGAGGGCAGGCCGAGTGCGGCTGCGGTTTTCCTGAACGGTGCTATGGTTGAGCCCCGTCAGGAGCGACCATGGAATCGGGCACCTACGATCTCGTCGTCATCGGCGGCGGACCCGCCGGGAGCAGCGCTGCCCTGGTTGCTGCGGCGTATGGCAAACGGGTGGCGTTGATTGAGGCTGAGACATTTCTTGGCGGGGCAGGGATCAACACCGGCACCATTCCCAGCAAAACCTTGCGGGAGAATGCCCTGGTCATCGCCGGCGGTCGGGCTCGGCGGCTGGCCTGCGTCGATTTGCAGGTCAAACCGCAGCTCACCCTGTCCACTTTGACCGAGCAGGTCGATGCGGTGGAGCTTGGGATGCGCCACGAATGGGATGCTCGACTGCGATTGCGCCGGGTATCGGTGATCCACGGACGGGCACGTTTCACCGGTCCGCACACGGTGGAGGTCGCCGGCCGCGATGGGCTTTCCACCCGCCTCGACGCGCAGGTCATCGTCATCGCTACCGGCTCCTCACCGGTACGCCCTCCCGGTTTCGATTTCACCCACCCACGTGTCCATGATTCCAATGAAATTCTGAGTATCACTGAGCTGCCGAGCAGCCTGGCGGTGGTCGGAGCCGGAGTCATCGGCGCCGAGTACGCCGGGACCTTCGCTGCTCTTGGGGTCGCGGTGCACATCATTGACGGCCGCGACGCGCTGCTGCCCTTCCTCGATCGCGAGATCGCCGGGACCATTCACGACGGGATGGTCCAGGCTGGGGTGCAGTTCCACTGGAAGGAGCGGGTGGATGCCTGTGCCGCTGGGACCGATGGGCGGGTGATCCTGAATCTGTCGTCAGGTGCCATCCTGGCAGTGAGCGACGTGCTGGTGGCTGCCGGTCGAAGCAGCAACACTGATGGCCTGGGCCTGGAATCCGCCGGCGTGGCCCTGGGCAAACGCGGACTGGTGCCGGTGAACGCCTGGTTTCAGACCGAAGTGCCGCACATTTATGCCGCTGGCGATGTGGTCGGCGCTCCGGCCCTGGCAGCGACCAGCATGGAGCAGGCCCGGGTCGCGGTGTGCCACGCCTTCGGCCTGATGAAGAAGGAGCTGCCCCCGATCCTGCCCACTGGCATCTACACCATCCCCGAAGCCGGCGTCGTCGGTGCCAGCGAAGAGGAGCTGAAAACCGCGGGCACGCCCTATGTCGTCGGCAGGGCGCATTACCGCCATAATCCGCGCGGGCGGATCATCGGCGATCGCCAGGGCCTGCTCAAGCTGTTGTTCCACCGCGACTCCAAGCGCCTGCTCGGGGCCCATGCCGTCGGCGAGCAGGCCACCGAACTGGTCCACATCGGGATGATGGCGATGCTCTGCGAAGGCGGCGAAGACCTCTTCGCCCGGGCCTGCTTCAATTACCCGACCTTGGGCGACCTCTACAAGCACGCGACCTATGACGCGTCGATGGCCCGCAACGCCATCGCCCGGGTGGAAATCGCGGTCTAAAAGCTCGCTCAATAACGAGGCGCGCGTTTCGAAGTGACGATGCTCTCATCGCTGCCGTATGGGCGTCCCGTAGGGATGGTACCCGCCGCAAGGTGCTGCGTGCGCATGCCCTGCGCACCGCCTTGCTGACCCTGCCAGCGACCCATCATCCGCCACCGCCCACTCACCCCATCCCGGAGCACCCCGTGTTCATCGACGTCGTCAAAGCCCGCCAGATCCTCGACAGCCGTGGCAATCCCACGATTGAGGTCGATGTCCGACTCGACGACGGCACCCTTGGCCGGGCCGCTGTGCCTTCGGGCGCATCCACTGGCGCCTATGAGGCCTGTGAGCTGCGCGATGGCGACAAAACCAAGTATCTTGGCAAGGGCGTGCTCCAGGCGGTCGAGAACGTCAACGAACGCATCGGCCCCGAGCTGATCGGCATCGACGCCAGCGAGCAGCGCCGGATCGATGCCCTGATGATCGAGATGGATGGAACCGAGAACAAAGCCAAGCTCGGCGCCAATGCGATCCTCGGCGTGTCGTTGGCAGCGGCCAAGGCTGCTGCGGCCAGCCGTCAGCTGCCGCTGTACCGGTATCTCGGCGGCACCAATGCCCGCCAGCTGCCGGTGCCGATGGCCAACATCATCAATGGCGGCAAGCATGCCGACAACAAGGTCGATTTTCAGGAATTCATGGTGGTGCCGGTGGGAGCCACCTCGTTCAGCGAGGGCATCCGCCAGGTGTGCGAGGTCTTCCACGCGCTGAAGAGCGTCCTGAAGAAGGCCGGCCACAACACCGCGGTGGGCGACGAGGGCGGTTTCGCACCAAACCTCGACAATGAAGAAGCCCTGAAGTTCATCGTGGATGCCATCGCCAAGGCCGGCTACAAAGCTGGGCGCGACGCCGACTTCGCCATCGCCCTGGACTGCGCCTCGTCTGAGCTGTTCGACGAAGGCGGCAAGAAAGGCTACAAGTTCTGGAAGTCGAACCCCGACCGGTTGTTCTCGTCCGATGAGATCGCCGACCTCTTTGCCGGCTGGGTCGCCAAGTACCCGATCATCTCCATCGAGGATCCCCTCGACCAGGACGACTGGAGCGGCTACGTCAAGCTCACCCAGCGCCTGGGCAAGACCGTGCAGATCGTTGGTGACGACTTCTTCGTCACCAACCCCAAGCGCCTGGCTGAGGGCATCAGCAAAGGCGCCGCCAATTCGATCCTGATCAAAGTCAACCAGATCGGCACTCTGACCGAGACCCTGGACGCCGTTCAGCTTGCCCAAAAGGCCGGTTACACCGCCATCCTGTCGCATCGTTCCGGCGAAACCGAGGACACCACCATCGCCGACATCGCGGTTGCCACCAATTGCGGTCAGATCAAGACCGGTTCGGCCAGCCGCACCGACCGCATCGCCAAGTACAACCAGCTGCTGCGCATCGAAGAGGAACTCGGCAACCAGGCCGCGTACCTGGGCCTGAAGACGTTCTACAACTTGTACCGCTGAACCTGTAAAGCGCCGCCATGCGACATCGCTTGCGCATGGCGGCGCTGTTGGTCCTTGGACTGGCGGGTTGCACCCGGCTGCACGTCGAAGGCCCCACCGATCTGGATAAGAATGGATTCGAGTCGTATTTTGGTCGGAACGCGTGGGCCGGACAAGGCTACGATGTCCGCATCGATCCCTACTATCATGGCGACGAAGCTGGTATGAGTTATTTCTCTGCCCACGATCTGTGGCGGGACCGGGAACATGGAATCCGGTTCGGACCTTTCGATGCGATCTTCATCGGAACCAAGCACGAATACGAACGCCGATACCGGGTGCCGACAGCGGATAACGGCTTGGTCGTTTCCATGCCCTTCCACGGATGGGAGGAGCTCGACAGGCTGTACTATCCTCATGTCTTGGTGATCAGTCGCTTCAACCAGGCGCTGCCCGGCCTGCGGACTGGGGCGCCACCCACGGTCATCGAAGGCGAGTACCGGAACTACCCGTACGTGCCCGTTCAGGTCATCGGACGCAAGGTCTGGGCATTCGTCGGAGGTACAGGTGGAGGAATCCAAGGCTTCCTCTACGATCCCGATTTCGATCCCGATTTCAGCGCAGCAAGGCCATTCATCTACCCGGGCACCATCCCAGGGTGCGAGCGGATCGAGGTGCAGCCCAACGTGGTCGCCTACACTGGCGCGCGTGCAAAGGACGTGCTTGGCGGCTGGTATTATTTCATTGGCCAAGTCGTGCGGCCACCGACGACCGGCTCCGCTCCGTAGGTGCGGTTCGCCTCACCCCGCGGCGCGGCCGACTTCCTCTGCGATCCGCCGGAACTCCGCATCGCTGGCCATCCGGTCTTCGGCTCGGCGCAGGGCGTGGAGGACCGTGGTATGGTCGCGGCCGCCGATCAGGCCGCCGAGGGCGGCGAGACTGCGGCCGCCGTGGCGGCGGGCGAGCCACAGGACCAGTTGGCGGGCGGTGACCACGGCGCGATGACGGCGTTTGCCAGCAATGTCGCTGGGGCGCAGATGCAGGCGCTCCGCCACCAGCTCGATCAGGCGATCGACGCTGGTCGGACTGGGCGCGGTCAGTTCCTCGCCTGAGATCAGCCGCCGACTGAGTTCGACCACCCGGTGGAGATCGCCAGCATGGCTTTCGACCAGCGCGGTCAGCTTGGCGCCATCGTGATGATCCGCGGCTTTTCCAGCGAGTTTCCTGAGCAGGGCGACCCGGGTCTCAAGATGCGGCGGCTCCAGCGGCGCGACCAGGCCCCAGGCCAGGCGGGTGGTCAGGCGCTCTTCGAAGCCAGCCAAACGGCGCGGCGGCTGGTCGCCGGCGATGACCAGCTGCTGGCCCTGGTCGAGGGCTCGGTTGATCAGGTGGAACAGGCCCTCTTGGGCCAGAGCCCGGCCACCGAGAGCCTGGACATCGTCGAGAGTGATGAGCAAGGCGCGTTCAAGCCGAGTGCGCAGTCCAGCACCGTCGGCACCGTCATCACCGCCCTCGACCAATTCCTGGGCATGGCCGGCCACGAATTCGTGGCCATCCAGCTCGACCACGGCGTCGTCACCAAGCAGGCGCCTGGCCTCGGCGGCGGTGGCGGCGAGCAGGTGGCTCTTGCCGCTGCCGGGCGGTCCGTGCAAGTAGAGCGGATTGTGCTCCAGGCCGGGCGCCTCGGCGGCGCGGCGGCAGGCAGCCAGCGCCAATTGGTTGCCGGGATCGGCCAGGGTCTCGGCGAAGCTGGCGGACCGGACCAGCGACGGCGCCTGATCTGCCACGAGCAGAGCGAGGCCAAGTTCAAGTCCGGCCAGGCGCAAAGCATCGCCGACATGGCGGTCGAGGACCTCGCTCCATGCGGCGCTGTAGGGCACCAGCAAGGCTCGCCCTGGTCCAGGAACGATGGTCAGCGCCGGCAGCAGGACCTCGGCTACATGCGGCGGCAGGTGTCGGGAAATAGCGGCGGCGATATGGGCGATCGTCGCAGCGGGGTCATCGCCATGACGGCCGTCGGCCACCGGCGGACGGCTGCCCGAAGAACTGCCGGTGGGGCCGTCACCAGCCATGGTGCTTATTTCCGTGGCCCCGGCCGGTCTTGTTGCAGTGGCTGGATGGCGCAGTTGGGGAACCGCCAAAACGCCAACACGCCAAGTGGTGGACGGTTGGCGGAAGATCCATCCACACGCGGTTGGTCGTCCAGCAGCGGAGAACTTCCCTCAATGCTTCCTTGGCGGCTTGGCGCTTTGGCGATTTTTCCGCATTGTCGATGTTGAAGGCGAAGAGCGGCATGGGCAGTTGGCTGACGGAAGGGTGCTCTGCGGTCTTGGGCCGAGCGTGGGCTGGCCGCACCAGCCTGCCAGGGCGCGCCGGGCGGAGGATCGCTTGCCGCGGGCGCACCACGCGTCCTGGTTCAGCGACGGATGCAGCCCGAGCCGATGGGCCGGCGGCGCATGCGGGGACCATCAAGGATTTCACGCAGGATGACCAGTTCCTGGATCGTGCTCCGGTCGCGTAGGCGGTCGCGCAGGCGCAGCGGATCGAGGCGGCTCGCTGCGCCACCGGCTGCGGAGGCTTTGACCTGAGCCACATTGCTCAGGGCCTTGACCGGAGCGCTCAGGGCCGCGTCTGCCGCTGCCGATACCACCGCTGCCGCTGTAACGACCGCGGCCTTTCGCTTTCGCTCGATGGCGAGCGCCTCTTCGCTGGCGCCCTCGGCCTGCTCTGCGGCCTTGCGCTGGACCTGGCGCAGGCGCTGGAGGCGCTCCTGTTGGCGCAGAGCCTCTTCACGTTCATCGCCCAGCTCGTTGCGCTGGGGACCAGCTGGCGAGGTCGCCGCAGGAGCGCCGGTCTGCTCCCGTTGGGCTTTTTCGATTTCGCGGATGACGTCGTCGATGAAGGGCATGTCGCTTCAGATACTGGCTGGAGGTGGGATCAGGTCGGCGAGCAGCGTTGGTGTTCAAGGTCGTTGACGGGGACTCGGGAGAGGAGGTGGTGGCTGGCAGGTCGAGGAAGTCGGAAGGTTGCCTTGCCGGCCGACGGAGTTTTGCACGAACCTCCAGTCCCTCACCTCCAGCCCCATTACATCGGGGTCTTTTCGCTCGGCTTCAGCGTCGCCGGCTGGGCGATGGCCTGGCGCATGTCGGTGTCGGCCTGGAGATTCTTGAGGTTGTAATAATCCATGATGCCGAGGTTGCCCTTGCGGAAGGCTTCGGCGATGGCCAGGGGGATTTCAGCTTCGGCGAGGACGACCTTGGCGCGGTTCTCGCTGACCAGGGCGATCATCTCCTGCTCACGGGCGACGGCCATGGCGCGCTGGCGTTCGGCATCGGCCTGGGCGACCTTTTTGTCGGCCTCGGCCTTGTCGGCGCGCAGCCGGGCGCCGATGTTTTCACCGACATCAATGTCGGCAATATCGATCGACAGGATGCTGAAGGCGGTGCCGGCATCGAGCCCGCGTTGCAAAACGGTCTTGCTGATCCGATCAGGATTCTCAAGCACGGTCATGTGGTTTGCAGACGAGCCGATGGTGGTGACGATGCCTTCGCCGACCCGGGCGATGATGGTTTCCTCGGTCGCGCCGCCGACCAGTCGGTCAAGGTTGGTGCGCACCGTGACCCGGGCTTTGACCTTCAGCTGGATGCCGTCGCCGGCGATGCCGTCGATGGTGCTGCGCCCGCCGCCGGAATCGGGCACGTCGATGACCTTGGGATTCACCGAGGTCTGGACCGCAGCGAACACATCGCGGCCGGCCAGATCAATGGCGCAGGCGCGGTCGAAGGACAGCTCGATGCCGGCCTTGTGGGCGGCGATCAGGGCGTTGACCACCCGCACGACATGGCCGCCGGCCAGGTAGTGGGCTTCGAGCTTGTCGGCAGAGACGTCGATACCGGCCTTTTTGGCGGTGATCCGAGCGGTGACGATGATGTTCGCATTGACCTTGCGGAACCGCATCATGAACAGCGTGATCATGCCCACCGGGGCGTTGCTGGTCAGGGCCTGGAACCACAGGTTGAAGACCGAGCCGACGACATAGAGCACGATCAACAGGACGAATCCGACCACCAACAAGATGACGATCGGGACCAATCCGCCCAGGCCTCCGCCACCGGGCTCGGCGGCAGCGGCGGCGGACATCAGGGGTTGGGCGAAGGAGATGAGCGGATGCATGCGTGGTTCCTGGCCGGACGGTGCCGGCGTTCGGTGAAGATCAGGTGGAGGTGGGCTGCGGATCGGCAGGCGGGACGGCGACGACCAGAACGACCGGGCCGTCGATGCCCACCACGCGGATTTCGGCTCCCCGGGTCAAAGGCGAGCCTTTGACCTGGACGTCGACTTCGCCGTGGGCGAAACGAGCCCGGCCGGTGGGGAACGCATCGGTGACCAGCGTGCCGGTGGCGCCGACCAGGCTGCCGACCTTCGCCGCCAGGTGCCGTCCGCCAGCGTCGGCCGTGATCTCGGTGCCGACCACCGCCGATGACCGGCGTAGGCGGTCGAAGCCGAAATAGAGTACGATCCCAGCCAGCACCGGCGTCGCTGCGGCAAAGCTGAAACCGGCAACCGGTGAGATGGTGAAGGCCAGGGTGATCGCGATCCCAGCGCAGCCCACCGCGGCGAAGCTGAGCATCCCGGCGCTGACCACGAAGAATTCGACCAGCAGCAGGCCGGCGCCGAGCAGCATGAAGCCCACCGCCCAGGCGAGGACGACTGCGGGATCGGACTGGTCTGGCGCGGCGGGAGCCGGAGCGGCCGCTGCGGCCAGCAGCTGGAGGAGGTAGGTGTTCATGCGGTCTTCAGGCGGACGATGACCTCGCCAAGGCTGGTCGAGACGATCTCGACTTGGGCTCCGGCTGGCAGGTGCTCGCCATGTTCTGCGCTGGCCGACAATTCCTCCCCCGCACGGTCGCCACCGCCGAGCACGACGAACCCGCCGGGATGGAGCGCCGTCCGGCAAGTGGCGGTCCGGCCGACCAGGCTGCTGCCGATCGAAGGCGAATCACTGGTACCGCCGATTTCAGCCTGGACGGCGATCCGGCGGAACAGCCCGAGGCGCGGGGCCGCCGAGATCAGCACCACCGCTCCGAAGGCGACCACCGCCACCGAGAGCAGGCTGCGCCCTAGGGCGGTCACCAGCAGTTTGCCCCATTCCGGAGCGGCGAACGAGAATTGCGTGGCATTGGGCATGAAGGACAAGGTCAGGCCGACCAGGCCGACCGCCGCTCCGCAGGCGGCGAGCAGCCCGCCGGTCGGCAGCACGAACAGGTCGACGATCACCAGGGCCAGACCGATCAGCATCAGGACCACGTCGAAGGCGTTGGCCATGTCGAGATAGAACTGGCAGAACAGGAACGCGGCTCCGGTGCAGGCGGCGAGGATGATGAACAGGCCGGTGCCGGACTTGAGCTCCAGGATGATGAACAGGATGGTCAGCGAGGCGAGCAGCGGCGCCCAGCCCGACAGGTACCAGGCCACCGATTCGTTCGTGTTGCGGGAGAGATCGACCAGGGATTCCTTGGTGACGCCGAGCTTGGCGTACAGGTCGTCGAGCGAAGCGACCGTTCCGGTGGCCATGCCTTCCTCGACGGCCTCCCTGGCGGTGTAACTCATCAGCCGATCCTTCTCCCCGTTCTTGACGATCAGCTTGGCATTGGGGTCGAGATCCGGGTGCTGGGCGAGAAAGGTGGCCAGGTCGTCCTGGATTACCCATTCATAGTGCGCCGGCTTGTTGCCCTCGGTGGGCATCGAAAACCGGTACAGCTCCTGATTGCGGGCGGTCATCTTGACCAGTTTGGCCTCGTTCCAGCCGCGGTTCTGGGCGATCGATCGGAGCATCGTCCGCACCGCGGTCTCGATCTTTTCGGGAGCGTACTTGATCTCGTCGTCCTTGATGAAGATCACCCCGATGTCGCCGATCAGGCCGCTATTGGTCAGGTGGACCTCATGGTTGGAATAGGCGATCATCGCCGCCGCCGACCAGGCCTTGCGATCGATGAAGGCGACCAGGCGGGGGCCATCCTTGGGCAGATCGAGGAACTTGTTGACGATCTCCTGGGCGCTGTGGAGGTAACCGCCGTCACTGACGATGTGGGTGACGATGACCTGGACGCCCTGCTCCTTGGCGGCCTTCAAGGTGCGCTCGACATAGCGCACCTGCATGTCGTCGATGGTGTCCTCGATCTTGAGATAAGCCGCCCTGATGCCTGCTTTGGACGGCAATCCGGCTGTTGCTGAGCTGGCGGCGGCCGGTTCAGAGGCTTTAGCCGCGGTGGCGCTGGGGGAACTGGCGGGGGTCGCCGATCCGCCCACCTCGGCGGCCACAAGGACCGACCACAGCAGGAGCAACAGAGTGAGGACGCGAGTCATGGAGGAGGGGTCGTAGCGCAAGCCCCGTCTGGGGCAAATGCCCAAGGGTGTCGGCCAGGGAGGACACGCCTTGCCCAGCCCCCGCCAGCTGTTGCTGCCAGCTCGGCTCAGCCAGCATCTCGCCATGCCGCGACCCGTCGATCCGTCCGCCGACCAGCCCCGGCCCGAAAAGGCCACATTCCCGGCCAGGAACTATGCATCGCGGCCGAAGGCTCCGAGTGGTCAGACCCGTCCGTCGACCCCGGCCCAACGACCGCAGATCGCCACCGCCTGGGAAAAACCGGCTGAATGGTATGATCAGCACCAAGGTGAGGAAGGTGACGATTTTTATCAACGGTTGATCCTGCCCACGGTGCTGCGCCGGCTGGATGCGACTGCCGGGCAGCGAGTGCTCGACCTTGGTTGCGGCCAAGGCGTCCTCGGTCGGACCCTGGCCCGGGCCGAGGTCCGTAGCCTTGGCGTAGACGCCAGTCCGAGCCTGATCCAGGCGGCCCGGCTGCGCGCGAGCGGACAGGAGGCCTATGTCGTTGGCGATGTCCGCGATCTGCCGCGCTTCGTTTCCGACCGGTCGTTCGACCACGCCGCTGCGGTCATGGCCTTGCAGGACATCGACCGGATCGATTCGGCGTTGTCCGGCGCTGCCCAGCTGGTGAAGCCTGGAGGACGTCTGGTGGTGGTCCTCAGCCACCCATGCCTGCGCATCCCGAAATCGTCCTCCTGGGGTTGGGATGAGACCGCCGGTGTCCAATACCGACGTCTCGACAGCTATTTGTCGCCATTCCAGGTGCCGATCGCCATCCACCCCGGCGATCCCACCGACCGGACCCGGACCACCAGCTTCCACCGACCGCTGTCAGCGTATCTCAACGCCCTCGGGGCCGCTGGTTGGGCAGTCCTCGCCAGCGATGAGCTGTGCAGCCACCGCCGCGGCACCCGCGGAAAACGCTCGGCGGCAGAGGACTTCGCCGCGACCGAGTTCCCTTTGTTCCTGGCGCTGACGGCGGTGCGGCTCGCCTGACGGGCAATGGCACGCCTGCTGCGTTACGGTACGGCAACGGCTCGTACCCGTACCCAGGAGGCTCTCCATGCAACGCTCACTATTCTCCGGAGTCTCGGGTCTGACCACCCATCAAGCGATTCTGGATATTACTGCAAATAACCTTGCAAATATTTCCACGCCCGGTTTCAAGACCAGCCGCAACACCTTTTCCTCGGCCTTGCTCCAGACCTCGTTCGGCGGTGCCGGCCCGAGCGGCAGCGTCGGCGGTACCAATCCCCGCCAGGTCGGCCTCGGCGTCCGTCTCGCCACCAGCGATGTCGATATGCGTCAAGGAGCGCTGGTATCGACCGGCCGGAACCTCGACCTCGCCGTCCAGGGCACCGGTTTCTTCCAGGTCAGCAATGGTGAACGGACGATGTACACCCGGGTCGGCAATTTCGGTTTCGATGGTGATCGGAGCCTGGTCGATCTGTCGAGCGGAAACAAACTGATCGGCAACATCTATGGAGAGAACAACGCCACCACGCCGGTCGCTTTCAATGTCCCGATCACGGTCCCGAACGGCGCGGTCATGCCGTCGAAGCGGACTACCGAGATCACCCTGCAAGGCAACTTGTCGTCCTCGGCCAAGGCCATCCAGGGGCCATCGTTGCAGACCCTGTTCCCACTGGTCGACAAGACCACCGGCGAGGCGGCCACCGACGATACCCTGCTCAGCAACTTGTCGATCTTCGGCAATGCCGTCGATCCGGTAACGCCAACCCAGCAGATGCGGACGATCCATATGTTCGGCACCAAGGCGGACGGTACGGGATGGTCGGGAGACATCTCGGTGAACGTGTGGAAGGACAAGGTCACCAGTCTGCTCAACAAATTAAATGCGACGCTGGTCAGCGGCAGCGTGCGTTTCGGCACGGTCAACTTGGAAAACGGCAACCTGATGGCCAGCCCGGTTGGAACCGGTGCCGGATTCAGCATGTTCATGGGCGACGCCGTCACCGCCGGCACCTTTGATGAAACCTATGCCGGCACCACCGGCGTGACCAATGCAGTCGGCTCGACGTATACTGGCGCAGCGGTGGGAACGACCGTGGTGCTGGGTTCCGGCTCGGCCAGCGCTACCCCGGATGTACCGGCGACCGAGACCGATCCCTATGATCCGGCGCTGACCAGAGCCATCCCCAACGTCCGCTTGCAACCGACCTTCGTGATGCCTGCGGTCGATTATTCCGGGGCGGCCTTTGTCGGCAGGACCCTGACCGTCACCGCCACCAACACGACCACCGGGCAGGTGCTCGGCTCGGTCATCATCCCGGCGGCGGATTACACGGACGCCGCGGTGCCGAGGACCTTCACGCTGCCCACGTTGCCCCAGGTGGCGCGCACTGATACGGTCAGCTATTCGATCACGGGCAGTCTGGATCTCGGTGCCGGGAACAATCTGACCTGGGCGACCAATTACGTGAACCCAAACAACATCAACCATTTCATCGCTGACGGTGACAACGACGGCCAGCTCAACTTGTTCGATCTCGATGCCCAGAGCATGCGCTTCGACGCCAGCGCCTGGCAATACAATGACACAACCAATAGCACGTTCAGCTGGTACCGTTCCCGGTTCGTCCCCGAGATGCAGACCAGCGCCATTGAAGTCTTCGACAACCTAGGTGGCAGGCACGTGGTCGAGACCCGGATGTTCCGCAACGGTTCCAAGCCCGATCCGGTCGATCCCACCGCCACCCGCAACTCCTGGGATATGATCCTCGGGATCAAAGACGGCGAAGGCGTGATCATCGACGATGTCGTCTCCGGCATCGAATTCGATCAGGGCGGCCGCTACACCGGAGAGCTCGGGCGCACCCAGAAGGGCAACGTCTTCGTCGATCAGGGCTATGTTGGCGATCCCTCGTCCCAGATCATCCGGGTCGACTGGAGCGCTACAGGAACCACCTCACCGTCAAGCATCGACATCAACATCGGGTCGCCCAATGGCCTGGACGGTCTGACCGGGTTCGGTTCGCGTTCCACCCTGTCTACCTTTCAGGACGGTTATCCCGACGGCAAGATCGACACTCTGTCGGTGACCTCGGGTGGTGACCTGATCGGCTTGTTCACCAACGGCATCAATAAGAAACTGGCACAGATTCAGCTCGCCACGTTCCAGAACCAGGAAGGCCTGGTGAACGTCGGCAGCAATCTGTGGGTTGATTCGCCCAACTCCGGCAGTCCGACCCTGCTCTCAGCTGGCCAAGGCGGCTCCGGTTCGATCGCCTCGGGATCGTTGGAAGGCAGCAACGTCGACATCGCCACCGAATTCACCCGGCTGATCACCGCCCAGCGCGGATTCCAGGTCAACGCCCGGGTGATCCAGACCACTGATTCGGTGCTCCAGGAGCTCGCCGGCCTGATCCGTTAAACGGTCATAGACCACGTCGTCGCCAGCCAGATCGTAAGGCAACCTGCGGGTTGCGGGCTGGAGGGCGGCGCTCGCCTGGGCGATCCTGCCTCGCTGCCACCCGGGCATGGAGCGGTCGTGGCTCGCCCACGGGGAAACCGGGGGCTGCCGGCACGTGTGCGGTGGGGTCCATCGGCCTGTTCGGTGCCGGCGCGCCGTGACAGCGCTCCGGCACCGGGCGATCGTTTCGCTGCCCAGCACCTTACTTCTTGATCGCCACCAGCTCGACTTCAAAAATCAGCACTTGGTGGGCTCCAATGCCGGGCGGGCCATTCGCGCCATACGCCAGGTCGCTGGGGATGGTCAGGCGCCATCGGTCGCCTTCCTTCATCAGGCACAGCGCTTCGGTCCAGCCGGGAATCACCCCGCCAACCGGGAACTCGGCATCGCCGCCATGGCGGGCGCTGGCGTCGAACACCGTGCCATCGATGAGCTTCCCTTCGTATTTCACCGTGACGGTGTCTTCACGGGTCGGGGTGCGGCCCTTGCCCGAGGCCAGCACCTCGTATTGCAAGCCACTGGCCGTGGCAGTGATGCCGGGCTTTTTCTTGTTTTCCGCCAACCAGGCGGCGTTGGTCTTCTGGCGCTCCTGGCCGGCGGCATCCTGGGCTGCGGCCCGGGTTTCCTGCCAGCGCTGCATCAGCACCTGGATCTGGGCGGGATCGATTTTCGGCTGCTTGCCGGCGAAGGCGTCGCGCACCCCGGCGACGAAGGCTTCGAGATCCAGACCCTCCTGCTTGAGCTGCTGACCGATCTGGAAACCGATCCCGCCGCTGACCTGGCTGGCGAGGGAGGGCTTGGCGGCAGCGGTCGCCGGATCCTCGGGAAGCTGGATCTCCACCGCACTTGCGGCACCGATCAGAAGGGGAATGAGCAGGAAGCGGCGGGGCATCGGAGCCTTTCGTGATCGGTGGCATGGTGGGATGGCGCCCACCGGGGCAACGGTCGGACCACGCTTGTTCGATCCAGTGCGATCCGATCCTGCCGCCATGCATCCAGCAGACCTCCTCCAGGCCTCCATCGAGCGCAACCGGTCCGTGGCGGTGGTCGGGCTCGATCCCCGGCCGGCGCTGATCCCCCCCGCGCTGCGCGAGGAAGCGCTGGGAACCTTCGGCGACACCGCTGAAGCCGTGGCCCACGCCTTCGCCCGGTTCAACCGCGGCCTGCTCAAAGCCGTCGCCGGCGCCTGCGCGGCGGTCAAACCGCAACTGGCCTGCTATGAAGCCTACGGCGCCGCCGGGATCCGCGCCTATGAAGACACCGTGCGAGCCGCCCGGGAATTCGCCATCCCGGTGCTCGCCGACGGCAAGCGCAACGACATCGGATCGACCGCAGAGCACTACGCCCAGGCGTTCTTCGGCGGCGCTCCCGGGCTCAGCGGCGCTGCGCTCGCCGCCCCAGCACCAGCCGACTGGCTGACCGTGAACGCCTATCTTGGCAGCGACGGCATCTTGCCATTCCAGTCCAAACCCGACCACGGCATCTTCGTGCTGGTGAAAACCAGCAACCCGAGCAGCGGTGAGATCCAGGACCAGCGGCTGGCCGACCCACGGACCGGACCGGCGGTCAGCGAAGCCGTGGCCCGCCTGGTGGCCGGCTGGGGAGGGAACCGGCTCGGGGCGTCCGGCCTGAGCTCGGTCGGTGCGGTGGTTGGCGCGACCTATCCTGAACAGGCAAGGCAGCTCCGTGAGCTGATGCCCGACACGATGTTCCTGGTACCGGGCTACGGCGCCCAAGGTGGCAGCGCCGCCGACGCCCTGGCCGGCAGGCGCAGCGATGGCCGCGGCGTGCTGGTCAACAGCAGCCGCGGGATCATCGCCGCCTGGCAGCGTGCTGACACCCAGCGATGGGACGAGGCAGCGCGAGGGGCCCTGGACGCAATGAACGCGGATTTGGCGCGGGCCTGACCGGACGAGGTTCACCGCGGGCGGTGGACCCGGATCGCGATCGGGCCGGATTGAGCCGGGCCGACGGCGATGCGTTGGCCGCCAGCCATGCCTGGCGACATCTCGTAGCGAACGCTGTGTTCGCCATGGAAAGCGCGGATCTTGGCCCGGCCATCGCCATCGGTGGTGACCCGTTCCCTGGTCCACCAGTCCTCGCGCAGGATCCGGCGCACACGTTCGAAGACGACAGTCGGGTTGTTGCTCGAGGTCGGCAGGCCGCCGCTGTTGTGGTCGGATCGGAACCCCATTTCACCGGCGATCGCTCCCCAGAAAAAGAACGATTCGACTGCTGGATGAGCATAGGCGACGGTGATGATGTTGGCGATGTACTCGGCCTTCATCTGGGCGACGACGTCAGGCGCCAGTCCGGCTTTTTCGAGGTGTCCGGCCGAGGCCCAGAACTCGGTGTAATGCAGGGGGACTCCGGCGGTGGCGAAGTCGTCGAGGATCGCGATCTGCTCTGCCGGCGTGATCCAGCCGCCGGTGTGGGACTGCATGCCGAGCGCGTCTGCCGGTGCGCCAGCATCGGCCAGGCGGTGGAACAGCTCGATGAACCGCTTGCGCTGGGACAACGCAGTCACCGCACTGCCGTCCTTGGCACGCAGATCGCGGCCCGGCGGATCGACCTCCATGCCGTAATCGTTGATCACATAGCAGGCGTCGGGATCTTCCTCCCTCGCCCAGCCGAGCACCGGCTTGATGTATTCCACGATATTATCGAGGTCTTCCAGGTGCGGCCAATGGCGGTCGGGCAGGTTCTTGAAGGCGGCCTCCCACATCGGCTCGTTGATCGCATCCCAGATTTTCACCTTGCCTTTGAAGCGTGCGACCAGGCTGCGCACCCGGGCCTCAAGAAAGACCAGCTGGGTTTTGTAGGGATACCGCTTGATCCATTCCGGCACCGCCTTGGGCAGCGACCAGAAAATCGGATGGCCTTTGGGGATCAAGCCGTTCTTGATCGCCCAGTCGACCTGCCAGGCGAATTCGTCCAGCTTGGGTTCGCCTTGGAATTCCTCATGCTTCGGCCCGTCATTGCCTGGACGCTCGGTCCAATAGGTCAGGCAGTTGGCGGCGTTCAGGCACTCGGTGTAGCGCTGCGTGTAGTGGCGGACCCGATCGGTATCGCCCATGTGGAAACGGTTGAGCGTCGACAGGCCCCATTGGCACTCGCCCCAGGCGAAGGACGACTGCTGCTGGACGATGGACAGCGCCAGGTTCGGCACCGGTTGGCCCAGGTGATCGCGCACCACCAGCTCGACGTCCGACATGCGCAGCCGGCGGATGCGGCTGCGGGCCGCATCGATGTCGGCGGAATAGCTGGACGGTGAATAGTGCCGGCTGGCTTCGTCGAGCTGCTTCCACTCTTCGC
Organism: Planctomycetota bacterium; assembly: GCA_014193115.1. Taxonomy (GTDB): domain Bacteria; phylum Planctomycetota; class UBA11346; order UBA11346; family UBA11346; genus BJHQ01. The sequence continues at coordinate 176,232 of BJHQ01000002.1, forward strand.
CGGGAACGGGGACGGGCATGGGATCTCCTGGAGGCCGGGCAGCGTGGGCGGCCGCACCGGGGGGCCAGGGTCTAACGGCCGTGCCCGGGACCTGTTGATCCTGGTCAGTCGCCGCGGTTCTTCGCCGGCTGGGCCACGGCCCGGGCGGCGCTCTCGTCGAGGTCCAGGACCAGCGACGGAGTTACGATCAGCAGACCTCCACCGTCCGGGCTGCGCAGGCGGCGAGGGTCGAATCCGGCGGCGGCGCGGTTCCAGTTCCAGGTGCCGCTCTGCCGTGGCGGAGTGAACTGGTCGCCGTTCAGACGCCATGGCCCGGGCGGTACCGGATCGGTGCGCTCATCGGCGCGGGCCGGTTGGATCAGCACCGGTCCGGCCGCGAACACACCGCAGACGTGGCCATCCCCATCCCGCAGACAGGGCTCGCCGCGACCGCGCATGGCGAACTGCTGGGCGGAATCAGTGTTTCCCAAATGCAGCCAAGCCCCGCTCTTTTGGCCGGGCAGGGTGCGCGGACCGCCGGTGAGCACGACGTTGCCGCGGCGGCACAGCGCGATCATGGCCGGTCCAGCGCGCCAGGCATCGATCGGGAAGAAGCCTCCCGGGCCTTTGCCGTCATCGCTGACCCGATGGTCGAACACCCGGGCATCCACCGCATAGAACCGTCCGCTGGCCATATGGACCCGCCAGCCCTGCTGCCGATACGGTTCGTCGGGCAGGCGGTATTCCTTCCGCACCTGCCCGCTGGTCGGATCGAAGGTCACCCAGCTCTGGGAGTAATGGATCGCGCTCGAGATCCGCCCGAGGCGGTCGAGATGGAGATTCCATGGTCCGGGAGGCAGTGCCTGAGTGACATCCTTGCGTTCGCCGGCATCCACCGCCAAACGGACCACCCGGAAGGTCCGGACATCCGGCTTGCCATCAGCGGCAACGGCCCACCAACGATCCTGCAGGTCGCACTCATCGGCTGTGCCCAGCCACAATGGGCGTCCGTCGGCATCTGCGATCAGCCAGCGATGGTCGGACATGCGGACCCGGATCCGACCATACCGGCTGTCGGCGGAGCGGATGTCGCCAGGAGCGGTCAGCACATGCCGGGTCACCGGCTGGGGACCGCTGAGATCGAGCAGACTCAGTTCCGCGCCCGACCAGGTGAACACCGCTGCTGCTTCGTGGGCCGCCCGGCTGAAGGCCGGTGCCTCGATCAGGATCGGCTCGGAGTTGGGGTCGGCGATCAACGCCGACCAGCGCCACAGGGCCAGGGTGAACGGCTGGGGTCGGCTGCCGGACGCCGGTTCGTCAAGCAACGAACGCAGTGCCGGGGCCTTTGCGCCGAAGCCGCTCGCCACCACCAGCCAACCGCCGATGGAATCCAGGCCGCTGCGGTCGGGGCTGATGCCCATGGCCGGCGGCGGCTCGATCACCGTGCCGGCGGGATCGATCAGGGCGAGCTGACGCTGCTCGTTGAGCACTGCAGCCCAACCGCCGAAACCGGCATCACCGCTGACGATCCGCTGGTTGCCGGCTGCGGTGATCAGCACCTGCCGGTAGTTGCCCACCTCGTGGGCCAGCAGCCATCGTCCCTCCGGACCCACTGCCCACGGATCGCGGAACCCTTCGAGCACCGCCGGTCGGCCGTCCTGCCGATTGCGGATGATCGCCACCCGGGTGTTGGGCGGGGCAGGGCCTTTTTCGGGGCGGAACTCGACGGTCATGGCGATGGCCGTTCCGTCGCTTGCGACCACCGCGCCCCAGGCCGAATCCTCGTTGGCCAGGGCGACGGCGCCCTTCAGCCGCTGCTCACCGCCAGGGATCGCCAGCGACACTCCGGTCGCGACATTCAAACCATAGCGTTTTTCCATGGCACCGACGATGGTCCCTTCGCTATTCACGCCGCTATTGCCAAGACCGAACGGAAATGAGACCGATGGCGACAGGGGCCGGCCGTCGACGGCCAGCCGATAGACCCGGCCGGCCACGGCCACCAGCACCACATCCCCGAGATCCCACAACCGGTCCAGGTCGCTCGGGAATGCCCAGAGCGGATCACCATAAACGACGCTGGCGGTTCCCAGCGCCGGCCCCAGTTTCAGATCGATCCGTTTGGCCGCTGCTTCGGCCTGGAGCACGGTCCACAGATCTCCGCCCTTGCCGGCCTGATCCCATACCGCGCGCAATTCGCGTTTGGGATCTTCGGCGGCGGTTCCGGCCGCGACGATCAACCCGAGCAGGATGCCAAAGCGCAGCATGATGGGATGAGGATAGGCTGCGGATCGGCGCGGAGCAAAGGCTGGTTGGACGGATCAGCCTTTACCAGGCTGGTTCCGTGGCAGACGGCGGACCGGTGGAGGCCGCCGGCCGAGCAGGTCGTGGATCGCCCGCACGTCGCGGAGCACCGCCGGCAGCTCGCCAAGGGGGATCATGTTGGGGCCATCGCTTGGAGCGCGTTCCGGTGCGTCGTGGGTCTCCATGAAGATGCCTTCGCAGCCCACCGCCATCGCCGCCCGGGCGAGCATTGGCGCGAAGCGGCCATCGCCTCCAGAAGCGGTGCCCAATCCGCCCGGCGATTGCACCGCGTGGGTCGCGTCCATCACCACCGGCACGCCGAGTTCGCGCATCACCGGCAACGACCGGAAATCGACCACCAGGTTGTTGTAGCCGAAACTCGTGCCGCGCTCGATCAGGGCGACGTGCTTGCCGCCGGCGGCATGGAATTTGGCGACGATGTTGGCGCAATCATGGGGCGACAGGAATTGGCCCTTCTTGATCGTGGTCGGCCGCCCGCTGGCGGCGCAGGCCGCGACCAGATCGGTTTGGCGGCAGAGGAAGGCAGGAACCTGGAGGAGGTCCACCACCGTGGCCACGGGCTCGACCTGCCAGGTCTCGTGCAGGTCGGTGGTCACCGGCAGGCCGGTGGCATCCTTGATCCGGGACAAGATGCGCAGGCCGTCTTCCATTCCCTGGCCGCGGAAACTGGCATGGCTCGAACGGTTCGCCTTGTCGAAACTGGCCTTGAACACCACGGGCAACCCGGCCGTAGCCGCCGCTTTCTTCACCTGGCGGGCCATCTTCAGGGCGTGGGCCTCAGACTCGATCACGCACGGACCGAGGATCACCACCGGCAATGGTCCGCCGAGGACGACGCCCTCAGCGATGGGAACGGGGGCGATGCGGACGGCTGGACGGGCCATGGAGGATCCTCGGTGGAGCCTTGAGCCTCGGCTACGGTGGCCTAGATGCCACCCATATGGCACCCGCAGCCTGGCGCCGGCGCCTGCCGGCCATCGTGTTGATCGGGTTCGCCCTGGTCTTTGCCCTCGGGGTAGCAGCATTCCTGCTCGCGCTGCGCCCGTGCCGGCTGTCCATCGCGCCAGGCGATGAAGTCATCTACGATCTGACCTGCACCGTCGCCGATCTGCGCCAGGACGGCAGCCCTGGCATCCCGCGCAGCGAACGGTTGCGCCTGATCCTGGTCGGCACCGGCGATGGCGAGATCTGCCAAGAGGTTTTCGGTCCTGATGGCACCCGGCGTGATCTGGCGCTGCTGAGCATCTCGTCGACCGGCAGCGCCCGGCTGCTCGACCAGGATCTGCGTCCGCAACCCGCGGGCCGCGCGGTGGGGTTCTTCGATCTCAACCTGCTGCCCTTGCCCGACGGCACCGACCAGGCCTGGAAATCCCCACTGTCCTGGGCGGCCCTGCCCGCAGCCCAAGGCCACCTGCGCGCCACCATCCGCCGGACCCGTAGCGGCGCAGCGCCCGAGTTCCGCCTGACCGTCGATGGCGCGATCGAGTGGGTGGCCGAAGGATCCGAACGCCAGGGCGGCAACCGCTATCGCCAGATCCGCAACTTGGTCTGCGATTACCGATTCAACACCGTGAGCGGTATCTATGAACGGGCCGCGCTCAAGCTCACCTGGTCAGCGGAACCGCCAGATGGAGAGACCCGCATCGCCAGTCGCGCTTTGACCTATGACCTGGTCCTGGTCGATCGGAAATACAGCAAGGAATCCGCTGCCTTGCGCGCCCAGGCGGTGGTGCGGTCGCGGACGATGGACCGGCCGTGATCCCGATCCTGCCAACCTGACCGCAGCGCTCAGATCTTCGGCAGATCGGGCAGCTTCATCTCGTCGCGATCGCCTTCGTTCTCATCCTCGAAGCCTTCGATCTTGAGGATCGCGGTCGGCTTCTTGATCGGACCAGTGATGCGTTCGCTGACCACGCCTTCAGGCGCTTCCTGATCGTCGTCGAGGACCACGAGGAGGCCGCTGCGGTGGACGGCGTCGCTGGTCGCGGTGCGAGCTGCTGGTGCGGCAGAGGGAGCGGGAAGTTCGTCGTCTTCGACGACGAAAGACTCGTTGCCGCCTTCTTGGCGGAGGCTGTTGGCGCTGAAGGCCCCGGACATGCCGGTTCGCGGCGGCGGAGCGATGCCGAGGCTGGTGCCAGCCTCGTCAAGGACCTCGGGCGCCGGGGTGTTCCAGCGCTGGATCGGGGTCTGAGTCGCGACGCTGCCCAAGGCCTCGTCAGGTTCCTGCTGATACTGCTGCTGTTCCTCTTCCTGCGGCAGCGGCTCGGCCATGGTCTCGGCCTGGGCGACCTCGGGGGTCGGTCCGACTGCCGGGGCCAGGGTGACTGCGGTTCCGGCCGAGGCATCGCGGTGGCTGCGCGGCTGCCAGGCGTGGCTCTGCTGTCCGCCCAGACCGGCCTTGTCGAAGCCAAGCTGATGCACCGCCAGGCCCAGGGCGACTGCCAGCGCTGGGCTGTTGGCATCGAGGGCGTGGATGTCGTAACGGCTGGGGACCAGGTCGAGCCCGGCGAGGGGGTCGAACACGTGGACCGGTCGGCCCAGAATGTTGCCAAGCACGCTGGACGCGGTGGGCAGCAGCGAGGAGCCGCCGGTCAGGACCACCGTGCTGACTTCGACCTCGAACTGGCCTTCGACATAGTCGAACGACAAGCGGATCTCGTTGGCGAGGTCTTCAAAGGCGGGCAGGGCGGCGTCGACCAGGGCTTCGAGGGTGTCGCCGGGGGCGAGCTTGATCCGGTCGATGTCCTCGACCGGTTCATTGAAGGTCCGGGCGATGACATCGCTGATCTCGTTGCCGGCCAGGTAGACTTCGCGGGTGAACAGCACCCGGCTGCCCTGGACGATGGCGATGTTGCTCTTGCTGGCGCCGATATCGATCAGGGCGGTGGCCTTCTTCTCGGTCTCGGGCGGCGCCGGCGGGCCGAGCAATTCGTAGGCGTTGGCCAGGGCGAAAACGTCGACGTCGATGACCTCAGGGGCGATGCCGGCAGCCCGCAGCTGAGCAACATGCTCCTGGATGAAAGCTTTGCGCACCGCCACCAGCATGACCTGGAGGTTGTTGCCTTTGGCACCTGGCCGGTCGGGCAGCGGCTGGCAGTCGATCACGACCTCTTCGGCGCCGAACGGGATGTATTTGTCGGCCTCGTGGGTGATGTGCTTGCGCAGCTCGTCACCTTCGAGCCGGGGGGTTTCGACCTGGCGGACGATCACTGACCGGCCCGAAACGCTGGTCACCACCCGCCGTGGGCGATGGCCGAGCTGGCCGATGACCTTCTTGATCACATCGGCCACATCCTGCTTATCGATCCGCCCTTGGGCGTAGCCGGCCAGGGTGATGCGGTCCTTGTTGACCTGGAGCGCCACTGCCTTGACCGCATACGAGCCGACATCGATGCCGACGATGGATTTGGGCTGACCGAAGGAGAACATGCGGAGTTCCTGGCGAGGTGCGTGGATGGCCAGCCGGGGGGCCTGTCGAGCCGGAAAGTACGTTGGGGAGATGGAGCGGCAAGGGCGGTTCGGGCCAATGGTGGCCAGCCTTACTGTGCCGGCTGGTCAGGCCGCTGGTTCCGTGCACAGGTTTTGTCCGGTTCCGAGTCACCGGGAATCAGCTGCATCGATCTCACGGCTTCAGCCATCTTCCGCGGTGCAGCGTTGGCGGAGGACGGCTGGCAGGCCGGCTTTTCCGGCGATGCCGGTGCAAGCCGACATCTCCAGCCCAACGATGTCGGCGGCATCGATGGCGTGGCTCCACCACGGTTGAGGGGTGCCACGCCAGCGCACCGCGACATGACGCAAGGTCAGGTTGCGGCCGTGGCGGAGCAGCACGCCGGGATTGGGGTGGGGTTCGCTGCCGCCGTGCTCGGCGCCGAACCGCGGACGCAGGTCGAGCTGACCACCGGGCCAACGCGAGCGCTGTTCGATTTCCAGGTCGATGCCATCAAGGGTCAGATCTTCGATCGGGGCACGGTCGTTGCCATGGATGACGATGCCGTTCTCTCCACGCAGCATCAATCCGGCAAGGCGGACCCGGCGGATCCTTCCCGGGACGGTGCTCCCATCGCGGGGCATGGCAGTGATCGCCACCGGTTCGCCATGGCCCCACCAGCCGCCGTGGAAATGCCGGGTCTCGATCAGGCAGTTGGCGAACAGGATGTCTTCGACGGTGCCATGATCCCGGAGCTGGATCGCCAGGCCGCGATGGCTGCCGCGGATAACGCAGCCGGTCATGGCGATGCGCCGGAAATCGCCGTGGCTTTCGGTCCCGATCTTGAGTCCAGCCGAGGTGCTGACGATGGTGCAGTTGCTGATCACGATGTCGGTGCAGTCGCCGCGACCGGCGAACTGCCTGGTGTTCTTCAGCACGATGCCGTCATCACCGGCTTCGATGTGGCAATCGCTGATCCGCACGTTGCGGCAGCGGTCGGGATCGATGCCATCGCAGTTGGGCACGTCGAGGCGGTTGCGGATGGTCAAGGCATGACAGACCACGTCGTCGCAACCGGTGAGGTGGATCGTCCACTGGGCGATATCGCGCATAGTGAACTGTTCCAGCCTGACTCCGCTGCAGAAATACAGGCCGATACCGCGCGGACGCCAATCTTTGGGATCCCGGATGTAGCGCCCCTCCGGATCGCGCCAGCCTTTCATCCAGGCCAGGCTGTCGCCATCAATCGTCCCCGGCCCGGTGATCGCCACGTTCTGGCAGTCTTCGGCCAGGATCAGGAAGGAACCGCTCGATCCGCCATATTCGCCGCCGAAGGCCCGTTCCTGGAAATCCGCCTGGTCGCGGCTGGCGGCGAGAACACAGCCGGATTCCAGGAGCAGTTCAACGCCCGAGCGCAAGTGCAAGGTCCCGCAGACGAAGCGCCGGCCACCGACAAGTACGACCAGGCCGCCACCATCGCTGTGGCAGCGATCAATGGCGGCTTGGATCAGCGCCGTGGTTGCGGAAACCGAGCCGGCAGGCTCAGCAACAGGATGGAAGGCCATCGCGGCATGCTCGGGCAGGACACCTGCCCGCAAGCCGAGCCCTGGTGGCGTGAATCAATTATGGACCGGTGCGGCCACCGTCACTTTGACGTAGTCACCTTCAGTATCGACGACTCCGATTTCGCTGCTGGTCAATTGCAGCCACAACGTGTCGCCTTCGGCCACCCCCGCTGGGAGCGAGATCTGCGCAAGCTGATCGGTGGTTCCCGCCGGGATGTTCAGAGGAATCCCGCCAAACGCATTCAGGACCCAATTCAGCTGCAGATTGATGAGACGGTTCACTGGGCGATTCACGTGGACCACGATCTCGAAATGCTGGCCGGTGTATGCGACCAGATCATCTTCGACCAGCGACGGATCGATCTGGTCGTCGAGGGTGATCTGGTTCTGGGCAGGAGTGCCGATGATGTAGCCACCGGGCAAAATGCTCAGGGTGCCGTGGCGGATTCCTTCCAAAACAGTGGTCGAACCGTTGATGCCGTAACCGAGCCCGACCAGGGTGTTCTCGGGCGGACGCTGGATCGGCTGCGTGGTGTGGACACCCCGGACGTCGCCAAACTCGGGAGCCACCACCTGATCCCCGCTCACCGAATAGGTCACAGCAACCGCCGCCGGTTCCGTGTCGTAGGCCCGTTCCACGAAAACGAATCGGGCGAACGGATCATAAGAAAAGGGCTCGGCCTTGCCCAACCACAGTTCGCCCGGGAAGATAAAATTGACATCCAAACCGCCGGGTCCTGGTTTCCACGGGCGGGTCGATGACAGTTGGAAGGAGTCTCCGATCGTTACCGCCAGCTTGCGTGGATCGAAGCCGCGGTGGGCGACAAAGATGGAAGGCTCGATTGCCGAGAACGACTCCAGTCCAATCACCAGATAGGTGTCCGGGCTGCCGTCAAAATAGAACCAGCGCAAGGCGACCGCCGGCGACCCGTTCAGATCAGCTTCGGCGAAGGAAACACTTCCAGTATTGCTCGGAGCAGTCGCAACTGTGATCGACGACATTCCGCCGATCAATTGGGCCGAGCCATCGCTGAAAGCTAAGAGATCCGTGAACAATCCGTTGAAGACCACTGGGGTTGGCAAGGAGAGCGAACCCTCGACCGGTTGCCAAAACTGGCTGTCAAACCAAGTGAGGTCCAGTCCGTACTGACCAGGATTCACAGTCGTCACAGAATTGAGCCGGGGAAGATGGTCATAGGCCGTGACCGCTGCCGCATCGGTGAAGAAGACCGCGTTGGTTGCGACGGCCTCATCGTCATCGATCACCGTCACCGCGGCGGTGGCCTGGGATCCGAGGGTGACTCCGACGGGTTGGCCCAGGGTCAGGGTTACCACGGTGTCTGGCTCATCGACCAGATTGTCGATCGCCGAAATGGTCAAAGGGATCGTGGTGGTGCCGGTCGGAATCGTGACCGGGCCGAGGCCAGCGAGGCGGCCGGAAACATCAGCGGAAATCACAACCGATGCAGGATCCAGCGCCGCGCGGTCCAAGCTGAGCGCCACAGCGGCATCGCCTGCGTTTTCAGCGACCGACCAGGCCGGCTGGGCGAACTGGACCACCGGTTTCGGACGCCAGTACGAAATCGCTGCGTTCACATAGCTGACCTGGGTCTGGGCAGCGGTGATCGGCCCGAAGTGGGTGAGCAGGCCGCTCTGGCCTTCGACCCCAGGCACCCGGGTATCGAGCAGTTGGTTGGCAACGCTGGCGAAGGTGGCATCTGCGATGTGGTCGCCGTTCTTGTCGACTTCCAACTGCCAGGCGCCGCCACCGGTCGTGGTCAGACGCATGCTCCAGGTGCCGTTGGCCGGGCTGAAGGTGGACAAGAATGGTCCGATATCGGCCAGGCGGTTGTTCAGATTGCCCTGGGCCTGGCTCAGGCTGAGACCGGCCGGCACCCGCCAGACGCCGGTCTGGTTGGGCACACCCCGGTACCAGGTCACCTGCCATCTCGGGATGCCGCCGGTGCTGCTGGCGAGAAAGCGCATCGGTAGTTCGACCACCAGCTGAGGATAGAGCTGGGGCTCGCCGACGACGGTGGCGGCGCCATGGGCCTTCACCACCGATCCGGAGCCGGTAGCGACGTAGCCAAAGCGCATGGTCCAGTCCTGCTGCTGGCGCCGGACATAGGTCCAGCCGGCCGGTTGCAGGGTGCCGGTGAAGGTGTCCCAGGTCTTGGCGCCCAGCCAGAAGTCCTGCATGTGCGGACCTGGGTCAAGATACAGCTGGTTGGCGCCGCGGCTGCGGCTTCCGGTCAGATTCCTGCCGGCCCACATGCTGATATCGATCAGACCGGAGTCATAGGACCAACCAGTACGGGCGACGGCGGTTTCAACCTTGGTCGGGTCGGCACAGAGTTGCAGCGGATCGACGGTCGGCTGTGCCGCGAGCAGCCTGGCGTATTGGAATGGTCCGACTGCGTCGCTGGCGCAGAGAGGGATGAAAGCCGCCAGGAAAACCAGGCTGCGTGAATGACTGAGCATGGGGCACCTGCCAGGGAGGGGATGCGTACCAAGCTATTGCGATATACTACAAGGTCAAGAGACGACTCGGTGTACTACGCAATTTCAGGTAAAAAGCCTAGAGATCGCATCGTCGGAATCATTTTTCAGTCGTACGAAGCAGAATCGCCCTCCCAAGCGGTGATGAACAGTGCAACTCGATACATCTGCATCGGTTAACTGCTAGGGACCACGCAAATCATAGCAATACAACGCGTCTTTCCCGCGGATGAACATGCGACCATCGGCCCAGGCGTGGCTCATCCCGACTTGATAGGTCGTGGTCGCAGGGAATGGCGGATGCCAAACCGGAGCGATGACGGCATCGGCCTGGGCGGGAAAAGGATAGAATTTTGCATGACCGTGTTGGGAATCAGGCTGTAAAAAAAACACTCCAGGAACAGCGAACAGGTGACCTTCATCCCAGCGCGCTGGCTCGCTGAGCACGCTGCTGGCGATGCGGCTGCCATCAGCGATCTTGATCAGGTGGTACCGGTAGCGGCCACGGGTGCAGAGCAGTTCCTCCGTTGCGGCCCCGATCGGAGTGTACCACGGAGCACCCCAGGCCGTGGGCGTGATCCACAATTTTTCCGCACCATTCGCAGTCAATTTCCAGCACCCGACCTGACCGAAATTCTCGCCTGGGGCCGACAGCACCGCTGCCGGTTCCCAGGCGCTGCGTTTTTCTTCAGGAAACGCAGCGCTTTCCACCTTGCGATCGGCGGCCTTCATGGCGTTCGCGATCAGCCGGTTGCCGACCAGGATCGCCTGGTATTCATTGTCACCGACCTCGGTCGATGTCCACGCCACTTTGCCATCGGTCGCATCGATCGCGGTCATTTTTCCACTGCCGACACCGACCACGAACGTCTTGCCAGCATCGATGAAAGTCAGCGGCATCGCCGCGGCCCCAGGCAGCATCTGCGCCGCCCTCCAGCGCACTTCGCCGGTCGCGGCATCGATGGCGACGATTCCGCACGGACCATTGCCGTCTGGTACCAGCACCAGATCCGCAGCGGTCGCCACCGCATGGCAGAAGCTACGCGTCGGAGCGCGCAGATCCTTCGCTTTCAGGGCTTCATCTTTCATTTTGCCCAGGCTATCGGCCAGGCCAGGTACGGCGATCTGCCAGCGCACCGTGCCGGTAGCAGCGTCCACCGCACGCAGGCGGCCGGTGCCACCCAGGACGTACACCGTGCCATCGGCGACCGCCGGAGTCCAGTTGGTCAGGCAGCATTTATGATCGTAGAAATGCAGTCCTTCATCAGGCCAGCGCGCCGTCCACAGGGTCTTGCCGGTGGCTGCATCCAGGCACAGCAACTCCTCGTCTGCTGAGATCCGCCAGCGCGCCTTCAGATCGGCTTCGGTCCAGCCGATCTCGGCCATTTTGGCCACCGTACCATATTTCTTCTCGGGATCGGCCAGGGTGGCGGCGACATGGGCTTCGCTGATGGTTTCGCCGCTGGCGACGTACCTGAATTGATAGACCCGGCCATACGCCACCACCGGCGAGGCGCCGCCGGCAGCAGGTAGAGTGCCGACGCACGGGCCATAGCGTTTCGAGCCGGATTCGGTCGGTCCGATGTATTGGCTGACCCAGGCCAATCGACCTTTGGTCGGATCGGCCAGCCACGGTCGCGTTCCCGGTCTGGCAGAAAAGCGTTGGTCTGGTCCAAGATAATTCGGCCAGGCCGCTCCATCTGCCAATCCGTTGTAGTCGCGCAGCGCTTTTCCGGCCAGGCGCCGTCCGGTCACCTTGCCTGAGGTTTCGGCACTCGGCAGGGCATTGGCCCGGTTGCTGCCAGGGAACCGGCCCTTGGCGGTTCCGGTGACGGTTTCGCCGGTCCAGGTCAGGTCGATTGCGATCGGTGTCCGCCACGCCAACGGCACCAGCATCGACCGCTGATCCGGCCCTGAAAAGCCGACGATCATCTCGCCGTTCATTGCGCCCTCGGCCACGACCAGTTTGGTTGGATCGCAGGCCAACATGCCGCCATGACCGACTCGGGCACGCTCGGCCTTTCCCGCCGCCACCATCACCGAAAAAGGCAGAGAACTACCAGCCAGTTCGATCACGCTGTGGATCCAGGCGGTATCGGCATCCACGGCTGGCTGGCCTGGCAGGACTTGCGCGGGGTCGGCCGCGGTCGCCACGGAGAGAAACGTCGCAAGGAGCATGAAGCGCATGTGGTGATTACAGTCGCAGCGGTCGATTCCATCAACCTAAACGTCCGGTAGAATAGCCCCAACGTCCGATGCTACCCACGATCATCAGCGCCTGGACAGGTTGCGGCTGGCGCCTGCGCTGGGCCGTCGCTGAACCGATCCCCGCCCGGCCGACAGCCGATCCGCGGATCATGGATCATTACAGCCTGCACGTTGTCTTCAGCGGTCGCATGCGCTGGAGGACCCTGATCGGGGAAGTGGTGCTCGGTCCTGGAGAGACCGTGATCCTGCCTCCGTGCCGGTTGCGGGAACGGACAGGCTTGGAGCCAGGACATTATGCCTCGGCCGGTTTCCATGCGGTGGTAGGGCCCGATGGGATCGACCCCTTGTCCCGATTCTCTCTGCACGCCGCCGTCGCCATGGCTGAACCGATGAGCGATCTGGCCAAGGAATGGTTGCTGGTGACCGGCTGCCGACCGCAATTTCCCGGAGCGGAGATCGGCGCCCTGGTCAACGCTCGTCAGGCGCTGGAGCGGTTGCTGCTAGCTTACATCACCCGGGGGATGGTCAGCGGCAGTATCACCGAGTTGGCTGCATTACCCTCGCCAGGCATCCTGGCTGCACGGATGCACCTGGCCCAAAATTTCGCCAGGCCCGAGTGTGACGTGGCAGCGCTGCGTCGGATCGCCGGTCTCGGTCGCAGTCGCTTTTCACAAGCTTTCACCGCCTGCTATGGCCAGGCGCCTGAGACCATGATCCGTTCCATGCGGTTGGCCAACGCCGAGCGTCTGGTGCGCTCGGAACCTGGGATGCAGGTCAGTGAAATTGCCGAAAAATGCGGTTTCCGCAGCCCATCCGCATTCACCCGCGCCTTCCGTGCCGCGTTTGGACGGACGCCCCGGGAGCAGCGCCGACGTTCAGGTTGAGGTCGCCGCCCGGTTGATCGTCTGCTTGACCGGCTGCAATCCCTCGACGCTGTAGGGCTTGATCTGGCCGGTGGCGATCCCGTCCAACCGGGCGTGGATCAACCGGAACAGCGGATCATTGAAGGTATTGATCTGTCCGGCGTTGTTGACCACCGCGCCAAATGGCTGGTCGGTCGCCATGCCATAGGCGTCTCTGGTGAACTCCTTGCCGCTATACCACTTGAACCAGGTATAGCCGATCAGCCCAGGATGGGCGAAGGCTTGTTCCAACGCCATCCGGCCACGCTGCCGGATGTCGGCCATTTCCGTCTCGTCGAACCGTTCTTCGCGCAGGTACTTGCCCCAGTCCAGGAAATGACCGGAACACCAGCTGAATTCGCCATTGAGGATGGGCATCTGGGTGCTGCCATAGAACTGCTCGAGCCGGGCATGGAAATTGGCGCGATAGCTGTTCATCGCGAGTACGTCGACCAATCCAGCATCGAAACAGGAGCGGAAGGCGTCGAGTACGAGCTGGCCGGGCGGGGCCGGGCAGCGACTGGTCATGATCAGGTGGTTGGGATCGTGACGACGGATGGCCTGATGCATCCGAGCCGTGTATTCGCGGACGAATACCGCGGTGAACGCCGCGTGATCGGCCGAATAGGCATCGCTGGCCAGGTACCGCTGGCGCTGATCGGTGAGCGCCCGGAAGGCATCCGCATCGAGGAACTCCTCACCCCAGTCCATGGCGAGTTGGTGGATGCTGCCGCCGTGCCGGGCGAGCACCCAGTTCCACGCGAAATTTCCGGCCGGTTTGCCCTCAGGCTGGGCCAGGCAGCGTTGCAGCAGCGTCGCCGCGGTCGGCGGTTTCGCCAGATCAGACATCTTGCCGGTCCACGCCACGTCGGTCTCGGGCTGGCCATACGTGCACTCGTTGTCACTGAAATATCCGAGCAGATTCGGGTTGTCGCGCAGCTCAGCGAATTCGTTTCGGCAGCGCTGATCGATGCGGTTCCAAACCTCCGGATCGAACACGTCGATGTTGAATGAGCTCTGCGTGCCGACGATCGCGCCACTCGCGTCGCGCTTGGGCTCGAGCAGCATTCCTTCAGAGCCAGCAATCTCCCGCGCAGGGAGGATCTCAACGAATGGCATGCCCCGCTCGCGGTGACCTTCCCGAGGGGTGAATAGGAACGACCAGCCGCCCAGGCCGTTGAACCCGGCAGCCCGCAGTTTGGCCAGAGCATCATCAGTGAACCGCCGATGGTCGCCGCCATAGGTTTGTTCGACCCATTGGAAATACCGATTATCGCCGGCTTTCCCCACGGATTGACGGATCACCGCATTGCAACCTTTGTAGAGTACCGGTCGGCCATCCGGCGCCACCAGCCACCACCGGCCGGTGGTCGAACGGCCCACCCGATAGCAGCCTGGCGTGCCGCGCAGGGTTCCGGGGTCGATGGTCACCGAGCGCAGCGGGTCGATCGTCGAGTGGGTCATGCCGTGTCGTTCCTCAAGGGACGAATCCGCTGGATGGCGGCCTGTCCAAGTGATTCCATAAAAAACCGATCGACACAAGAGACGGACCATCTTGCGCCGCAATGGGATGCTGCCTGGGCGATTCCGATCCGCAGGCCCGGTCTGGAACTCTCAATGAAATTCCCAGCTGCGCGGTCCCCGCGACGTTTCGGCAGGTTGCAGCGTCATGCTCCAAGCCATCTGGATGAAACCTCCTGATAGGATCGGCTGGCAGAACGCAGCGCGCCGGTATTTTGTTCAGGCTGAGCAAGGGTGCCAAAGCTACAGTTGCATGGCAAACTGCCACCAGCGGGGTTCCATCAGCTGATGAGCTTTCGTCGGCGGAACGTCGGATCTGAGCCGTCAGCGAACCGATCAGGTATGACCAACTGATTGGATTCACTGCGATTCTCTAGATTCCGAAAGTATGTGGACGAGCATCGACAGCTGTGGCCTACTGGTCATCCATGATAAAGTAACTGGCTATCATTCCCGTGCCATATGGCTTTTATAATGAAATTTTTACTGATATTTTATTGAGTTTTAATCGAAATATAACCCATCATCGATCATGATATCGGACGAGGCAACGGCCTGACCGGCGAATCGTAACTTTCAATATGAGTCCCTGGGAAAGCCGTGAAATCCTAGCTCTTGTTGCTTTGGGGGTTGAAGGCTATTTTCGAGACAAAAGAATGAACAGGATTGACAGGCTATCAGTCAGGAGTGAGCAGTCAGGGGTGAGGGATTGCATCTGATCATCGACCAGGGCCAATAACCGTGAGATCCATTCAGGAATACCCATGAAAACCATCCAAATCAACAAAATGAGCAACAGCAAGGAGAGCTTCATGACCGCCAGAAACCTCTCCCAAGCCATCAGCTGCCTGTTGTGCCTGGGCGCTGTTTGCGCCAGTCTGGCCAGGGCCGGTGAAGCCCCGCCTTCCAGTCCATCTGCAACGACTGCCCAAGTGATACCGGCTCCGACTGGTGACTACCGTGCTGCGCGCATCACTCTGGAACTGCTCCCCTACGCAGGGCGGGGTGTGGACTACCATCTTGATGGGGCCTTCCGTGATGGCCGGATGCCAGTGCTCGGCCGCCACAGCCACCAGAACGTGGTGGGCTACCTTGATCTGAAAGGCGCCAGCATCACATCCCATCTGGTCTTCGGCCGCAACAAGCCTGCGTCCATGCGGGTTCCACCCGCCGATGACTTCGATCTGAACATCGCCGCTGAGGTTGCTGCCGATGGCAGTGTTACAGGCACTTATGCCGGTACCATGCGCACGGGCATGAATAAAACCGCTCCGAGCAGCGACGTTAAAGGGAAAATCAGCGGTTTTGTGCGCACCGAGGCCCAGCTTGCGGCCTTGCAGAAGGGATTCGCCACCGGGGCCGATTGGCCGAGTTGGGCCGGACCTCGTGGCAGCTTGCGGGCAAAGACAACCCCGGCCGTGCTGGTGGATGATCTCGCGAAGGCACGGTTGATATGGCGTTCCGAAGCTGCTCTTCCCCAGGGTCCGGGCAGTCTGTTCACCCTACGTTCTCCAATGGATGCCATTGACAGCCGCCTGGGCGGCGGCGGCAGCAGTCCGATCATGGCCGATGGACGGGTCTTCTTGAACTATTACGAACCGAACCGGGCCAGCGGAGCGTCGAACACTGATTTCTCCATTTTCGAGAAGTGGAAGCAAACAAGGATTAAAGAAGGAACCTGGACCGATTTTGAACTGCATCCTGACACCAAGGCCATCCTCTGCCCGCGCGCCGACCAGGTGATGGCCTGTCTTGACGCCAGTACCGGAAAAACCCTGTGGAAGACCATTCTTCCCGATGCCGGAATCAACCTGCAAAGCCATAAATCAAGCGCCATGAACTGCACGGCCTTCGCTGGCGACGGCCGGGTGATGGCCATGGATGTCGGCGGAAGGCTGAATGCCTTCGACGCCAAGACCGGTCAACTCTTGTGGTCAACGAAAGTGACAGACAGCAAACCTGGCACCCGTGCCTTCAATCAAGGCGTGATCGGGATCGGCGGCGTGATCATCGCCGGCGATCAGCAGACGACCTTGGTCGGTCTTGACCCAGCAAGCGGAAAAATCCTGTGGCAGATCCCGAGCGGAACCCACCCCACCTTCTCCATGGCCGTGCCCTGGACCAAGGACGGCAAGGACTATGCGCTCAGTTACGGACCCGCTGCGATCAATCTCATCGATCCTCCCACCGGCAAGATCCTGTGGTCATTGCCAATGACTGGGAATCCAGGGAAGTATATCACCGTTCTCCAGGATACGGCCTTCATCTATCGAGGTGTGGCGGCGCAGAATGGAGCTGCGGATGACGGCAGTGGTGATGCCAAGAAGGATGGCCTCGTCTGCTTGGCGATTCAATTGTCGATCGAAAAGGCCAGCGAATTATGGAGTTTTCCCTGCGCGAACATCTCCAACGGCAACATCGCACCGCTTCCCAGTCCGGATGGCCGGATTTGTATCGCCGGATCCACTGACGTAACGCTCCTCGATGCCCGAACCGGCAAACAAGTTGCAACAGCCAAAATAACCAATGGACCATTCAACGAGGGCATGGTCGAATACGCCCATGGCCGCTTCCTGATGACCACGGATGGATCACATGGACTTCAGGAACTACAGATGCTGCCAGACCGGATTGAGGATTTCACATCGATCGGCACCCGCAGTGGGTTCCAGCACCTGCAAACATGCAGTTATCACAACATGCCCATGACCCGAGCCTATGTCGATGGCAGGTTGTTCATCCGCGGGATGGAGGCGATCTACTGCTATGACCTCAGGGCGAACGACTCAAAATAAGTCTCATTTATTTCAAGGAGGACATGATGAGGCGGGATCACCACATTGGCATTTCCTTCGGGAGTTATCATAAATCTTTCATTGTTATCGTTGCTGACACATCCTGCTCGGTGCATCCCGCCTGACCATGGGCCTGGACTCATCGGCTTATTTGGGACAGGGGCATTTCAGGTGCGTATCCGGGATGGTGGCCACAACATCATCGCTGAGGACTGGACCCGATGGCTCGAATTTTCTGATGAGTACTTTCGTGAGATGCTTTGCCCATAACCGAGGAATGGTTACTGATTGAGCTGGTGGGGTGAAGGCGGCAGAACAAACGCCAAGGGCCTCGAACAGGCACGGCTGACCAGCAGTCGAAGCAGACGGTACAGCTCGCCGGCCGGCAGGTCATAGGCGCGCACTGCGGTGAACAGCGACAGCAGGAAGCTGACCGACAGGTTGAGCACGAACATCACGGCGATGCCTGAACCAGCGAGCAGGACGAAGCCATCCCGCCACCAATCCGGCTGAGAAGCGCAGGCCAGGGCGAGTTGGCCGGTGCTCAGGGTCACGTGGCGGACGTCGAGCGGCAGGCCAAGGATCGTACCCAGCACCGGGGTGAAGCCCAACATCAGGCCGAGGCTGACGTTGGTGCCCCAGCCCGCGGCGTGCTGGCGAAGTCCATCGCCGATCCGGCGCCAGCCGCGGTCCAGACAGGCCTGGGGCAGGCGGTGCCAGGCCACCCAGTTGTCAAATGCCCCGCCGAACAGACTCGACAGCCACAAAATCACTCCGGTCAGGGCGGCATAGAACAAGGTCAACGAGCTGAGCGGACTGAAGTTGGTGTAGATCGCCTCGGCTTCGGCCGCAGCCAGGAAATGGCCGCCACCGACCAGTGTCCAGGCCAGATCAAAGGCGAAGCAGCCTACCGCCACCGTCGCCACGTTGGCGGTGGCCGCCGCCACCTGCGACGCGCAGATCCGCTGGGTATAGGCAGCGATCTGTTCGATCCGGTCGTCGCCACGGCGATCGCGGACGATGGCCGCCAGGGCCGCGGCGGTCATAGCCGGCTGCTTGGTCGCCAGCATCAGGTGCAGATGCTGCAAGGCTAGGAAACTCGCTGCGTAATTGAGGCTGTAGGCGAGACCTTCGACCACCGGGGCGACGTGCAGGGCATGGCAGATCTGGTGCGAGCCCAGCTTGATCGCGGCGGTGGCCGTGGTCAGCAGGCCGCCGCCCGCCGCCGCCCGCCAGATTTGCCAATATTCTCTCCGGTTGTGCGCGATGTAATGCTCGCCGGTAGCGCCACTGCGATCCACGATCCGGCGATGGAGCAAGCGCAAACTGCGGCGGGCAAGATCGCGCAGCGAGCGGTCGCGGTGGACCGCCGCGGCCAGTTCGACCACCAGCTGCTGAGGGGCGGAGGTCCTGCGCTCGGCATCCGCCACGAACAGTTCGGCGATCAGGCGCATGCGCCTGAGGCAGCTTTCCAGTACATCAAGGCTGAACACCACCTCGACGCTGACGCCCTCGGCGCCGTGCTGGGCCCGGGTCCCGGCCACTGCTCGCTGGCAGTCGTCGACCGCGGCCAGCCATTCGGCTTGGTCGTTTGTCAGCCCGGCATCCCAGGCATCGGCCAACGCGGCGCTGGCGGTGAACAGCCGGTGGGCCGGGGACTCGCTGATGCGGTGCCCAGCCAGGCGGTCGCGCAGGCGAGGATGCAGACCGGTATCCAGGACCCGGGCGGCCAGCAGGCGGAAGCCATCCGCCGCCGCCAGGCCCAGGCCGGTCCACAAATCCGGACGATCTTCCGGCTTCAACACCTGGACCAAATCGCCGAACTGCGCCGTATCGAGGCGGGCCAATCCTTCCGCCACCGGGCTGCGCAGCACCAGCCAGCGCACCAGTGCCGCCAGGTCATGATCAGCCCGGGGCTCGGGTAACAGACGCCGGGCCAGGCGGTCGCTGGCCTCGGACAGGAAGCTGCGGGCGGTGGGCAGACCGCTGTCGGCGAACAGGTCTGCTCCGCCAGCGGCGCCAAGAACCGCCGCCAGGCGATTGAAGACGGCCTCGCGCAGGAACGTGTTGGCTGCCAAAATTTGTGGCAGGGCCTCCACCGCCGGCAACGCAGGACCACCTGCCGGACCAGGCGCGAACAGCACGTTGAGGAGCCCGCCCAGGGCATCCGTTCGCTCGCACTGTCCAGTAGCGGAGCCGAACCGGACCAGGGCCGCAACCAGATCCGCTTGGATCGCGGTCGATGGGACGACGACGGAACCAGCCATGCCGGCACCTTTCAGATGCGCTCGGTCTGGCAATGGTCGACAGCCAAACAGACCGCAGGCAGGAAGGTGGACGCCAGCGGCACGCAGTTCCCGAGATGGTTCAGTGCTTGTGCAGAACACGCAGTGACGGCCATCGCCAGCGTGGTCTGGGCGGTGCCTGCCAGGATGCTCCTTGGCGGACGGATCAACAAACCTATCGGAGCCGTGGACAAAGACGGGAAGGTCCGGCCCGTAAAATGCCGGCATGGACGACCTTCAACGCTACCTCTTCGACCGCCAGGGTTTCCTGCGCATTCCGGGAATCCTCTCTCCAGACGAGGTGGCGACCCTTGCCGCCGCAGTCGATCGGCTGCACGACCGGGTGGAGCGCGGATTCGATTCCTGGCCGGAACGTCGCGGTTGGCGTAAGTGCGTCGGTCGGTTCGACGCCGAGAGCGGTGTCTATGTCTACGGCAAGACAGGATATGGAAATACCTGGGTCATCGAAGACATGTGGAACGCCGATCCGGCATTCCTCCTCCTGCTTGGACACGCACCGACCCTCGACATCGTCAGCGCAACCGTCCGTGGTCGGGTCAATGTCAATAATTCCGAGGTCAGGGTGCGCTTCCCGGGAAATTCCACCGGCGCGCACATGGGCGGTCCGATCGATGGGAAGTATGCCTATCGCTACGACCATCGCGGTTTCGATTGCATGATGACCAGGATGATTTATTTCCTGCACGATGTCGGTCCCGATGATGGTCCCTTTTCAGTAGTTCCGGGCACCCACAAGTCGGCTTTCCCGCCGCCTAGTTCTCCGCGACCGGAAGATGAACCTGGGGCTGTCGCCGTGACCGCCCGCGCCGGCGATGGGGTCTATTTCACCGAAGCCTTGCGGCACGGCGGTTTTGAAAATCGCAGTGCACGGCCACGGCGAACGATCCATGTCGGGTATGGTCCCGCCTGGATGCGGGCGCAGTTGGTCGGGACGATGGATGAACCGCAGTTCATCTTGCCGCGCACCTGGGATTCCATGCGACCCGATCAACAGGCCCTGTTCTCACCGTGGCCCGAAGAACTGCGGCCTGCCAAGGCCAGCGGTCGTGCCTTGAGCCTCATGGCGGGATGACTCGACCTGGCCAGGGCTGATGATCCTGCATGGTCACCTATCAAACCCAGCGCGAAGACCCGCTCCTTGATCAGGCTCCGGCATTATCGGGGTGTGCGCCATTCATGCGCATCGTCCACGATTGTCGGACCGGACCGCGATTCGTCCTGAAAACGCGCCGGATCAGGGATCATGCCTTCCTGTATGTCCGTCGCGGTGTCGGCGAACTGACTTCCGGTCGTGATCGTCAGCTGCTTGGACCCGGTTCGTTGATCATGGTGCCGCCCGGTCCGGACCATGCCTTCGATCTGTCAGATGCAGAAGGGGTCCAGATGTTCAACTGCCACTTCGATCCGGTCTGGCAGGCTGACTCGGCCCTGGTCGAACACCAATTCGACCCGCAACGTCCTGATCGTCGGTCCCCGATGCCCGGTGGTTTGTTTGCATCCAGGGTCATCGTCCACCAAGTCGGGATACCGGCCGCTTATGAAGCGAGATTCCTGGCCATGGCCAGACGATTCCCTGCCATCGATGCCATGGGGGCTTTGGAGCTACGTGCTGCCGCGATCGAGCATATCGCCTGGACGTTGCGCGATCTTTCCGGCAGAACCGTCATTGAAGACGACGACACTGCCTTGCAGCGGGCACGTAGGCGACTGGACGAGGCTCCAGGGCCCATCGGTCTGGCCGAGCTGGAAAAGGTCGCGGGCATGGGCCGGACCCGCTTGTGCGCGGCCTTCCGCCGGCGTTTCGGGCTGAGTCCGATCGACTACCAGCGACACTCCCGGATCGAGCGGGCGAAGGCCGACCTGGTCAGCGCCGATCTTCCCGTGAAGGCGGTGGCAGCCAGGGGCGGGTTCGCCTCGATCCATCATTTCACCAAGGTTTTCACCCGACTGGTCGGAGAACCGCCGGCCGCCTACCAGCGCCGGATCAATCGGCGCTGAGTCTGGATCGTTCGCATACGGTGTTTACCGGTCCGACGGTTTTCCATGGAGTTTCACCGGAGCGGCCAGGACCTGTCCGACTTCCACAAGGCGGGAGCGCAGCGCAGGCAGAGACACCTCCTGCACCGCCACGCCCTGGGCCACCGCCTGGCTGGCGGCGACGCCAGCGGATTCACCCAGGACCTGGAAGACCGGCTCCATGCGCGATGCGGCATAGGCGATGTAGCTGGCAGAGCAGCACACCGGCACCAGCAGATTGCTGCACTGCGCCGTCTCCGGCGTGAGTGCACGATAGGGGATGCCATAAGGTGTGCCGGTGCCGGCATTGCCACCGATGAACATGTTGCCTTCGGTGGCGACCACCATCCGGCCGGTGGAGGTATCGTTGATGGCGATCCGTCGCACGGGATAGGTATCGACACCATACTGGCCGAGGCCCACGGCATCGTCGACGGTGGTGCGGTTCATCACATCGGCCTCGGTGAGCACATAGCGCCCCACCAGCCGCCGGGCGATGCGTACATACAGCTGATGCGGCCAGCCATCGGTGTCGGGGTGGTGGGTCCGGTCCAGTCCGAGGGCGGCGATCGCCGCCCGCCGGATCGGCGGAACCCGCTCATCCGTGGTCAAAAAATGATGGATGCCGCGCATCCAATCGATGTGCGCCCGCCAGATCGCCGAACGTTCAGCATAGCCGCCATCCTGATAGCGGCGGCTGAGCCCGAGCGGCGCGATCGAGACCAGCGAGTGGCGCTGGTAGTTGTATTCGCCGTCATTGAGCCATCCCGGGAAGATCCCGCTGATCGCCTGGTCCTGGCCGTGGGCGACCAGATGGGCGACGAAGCGGCCGACCAGTTCGAAGCGTGCCGGATCGTAGTCTGCCGGAGGAGTGAACGGCACCCGCCGAGCCGGATCGCTGGTGACATAGAAACGGAAATTGTAGGCCTGGGTGTAGTCGTCGGCGGCGCCCTGCGGCTTGCCATGATCGGATTCGACCTGCCAGAGCAGCCCGCTGCCTGGATCGCCGGGAGCGATGAACGGATCGATCGGCGTCACATTGGTCGGCTTGCCGACGCCGGCATACTGCTCGTGGTAGCGGTCGGAACCTTCACGGCCGATGGCGAAGGAGACCCCGGCACGGGCCATCAGATCGCCCTCATAACTCGCATCGATGAAGCAGGACGCCGTGACCACCCGGCCCGGACCGGGCAGCGCCTCGGCCGGCGGCACGCCCCAGGCATCTGGTGGAGCGTGTTCGCAGCGCACTGAGACGATGCGGCTGCCATCCTTGCTGACTGCGGCGAGCCGATGCTCGTACAGCACCGGAATCCTGGCCTGGCTCAGACGTTCCAGGAAATACGCGCGGGTGGCGGCCGGGAGCTTGCCGCCGTGCAGGTTGGTCTCCCTGGCTAATCCGCCGATCGAGGACGGATTCGGGCAGTCTTGCAGGGGTTTGATCCCGGCGCCGAGGATGCCGCCAACCCAGCGGCTCGGCTCGATGATCAGCACGGAGCGTCCCTCGCGCGCCACTGCCAGGGCGGCGGTGCAGCCGGCCGGGGTCGCGGCGTAGACGCAGACATCGACGTGAGCGGGAATATCGGCGGCGGTCAGTGTGGCCATGAGAACCTCCAGGGCGCGCCAGGGCGCGATCCGGACGTCGGATCGCATCGGCCCGGCAACCATGCGCCGATGCTGGTCGCAGACGGACCACCGCCATGGACTCGGCGCATCGCGACCTGGACTCCGATGCGGGTTCAACCGGATGGACGCAGCTTGGGAACCGCCAAGACATGCACCCGCCCACGGATGGACGTCCAGCCAGCAGAGCACTTCCCAGGTTTTTCCTTGGCGTCTTGGAGGAGTATCCGCTGGTCAACGATTCAAGGACCAGCGCTGCGATCCGCCAGCGGCGGCCGACCCCACAAGCGGCGATAGGCGCGGGAGAAATAGAACGGATCGGCAAAGCCGACGGCGCTGGCCACGGCGCTGACGGTCTGGCCTTGCTGGAGCAGAAGCCGCGCGGCGCGCAGCCTGGCACGGACCAGGTAATCCCGTGGCGTGCAGCCAGTGGCGGCACGGAAGGCGATGCGAAACCGGTTCGCGCTCAAGCCGGCGGCACGACGTGCCTCTGCCAGGACCTGCTCCCGGGCATGATGGGCGTCGATCCAGGCCGCGGCGGCGATCGCTGCCTGGGATCCCTCGTGCCGGCGGAAACTGTCGCCGACATTCGCCATGGCGGCGGAGAAGCGCGCCAGCATCAGACGCGCAGCTTGCCTCGCGCACATGCCGTCGATCGGACGTGGCGAGCGCAGGTCGGTCAGCAGCCGGGCGATCTCCACGGCGGCGTCGATGCCGCCGCCGTGCACCAGGTGATGGCTGAACGGGACGGTCCGCATGCCGGTGAAGCTGAATTCGATCCAGGCCAAGCGGGTTGGTTCCATCGCCCGCCAACTGCGCCGGGCGCCGGTGTGCACCAGCAGACGGTGGTCGCGCTGCACGGCAAAGGTGTGACCTTCGATCTGATAGCTGAGGGATCCGTCGACCACTGCGATCAGCCGGGCGGTGGGAACCACGGCTTCGGACTGGTGGTGGCCGGCCGGGACCTCGATCTCCTGACCTCCTTCGATGAGCAGGTAGTCGATCAGGCGGGTGAGCAGGACGACCGGATCGCCGGCGGAAGTTGAGGTCACGTCGCTGGTCGCGGGCTGGATTCCGCGCAGGCCGCTATGACATGAGCGCCGGTGGCGACCCCGTTCATGGCGCGGAGGGGAGGTCGCTCAGGCCGGACGGGCCGTGATGGAGAACAGGTTGTTGAGGCGCAGGATGGACAGGTTTCGGACGGTGCGGTTGTCAGGGTGGTGGAGGATGACCTGGGCCGCACCGGCACGGCTGAAGTGCTGATGGAGACGCACGAGCCCGGCGAAAAACGTCGATGAGAGCAGTCCAGTACGCGAGAGATCGACCTTGACGCTGGTATAGACGCCGGTCGCTTGCTGGATGATCGCGCTGGACCAGTCCTGATGCAGGCTGCCGGTGTCGAAATCCCGATGGATGGAGATGGTCAGGACGCCATTGGCGCTGTGCAGGTCGAAACCGGTGGCCATGGTCTTCCTCGTTGCGGAACCATGCAGCCGTTCTTCTCGTTCGTCAATTCGCCGCTCGGCCATGCCTCGGTAGCCCCAGCCTTTCTCCCGACTGGATTTGACATTGCCACGGTTTCCGTCGGTCCAGGATGCCCAACGTGCACCGACCCCTTGACTTTGTAAACGATGGATGACATATCTCAAGCGATGTCCGTGACCTGCACGTCGACGGTGGAGCGCTGGGCCTCGCCGCGGTTCCGTCTGGTCGACGAGACATTCGCGACTCCGGCGGGCGCCATCACCAGGCCGGTGATCCACCATCCGGGCGCAGTGGCGATCCTCGCCCAGCCGACTCCGGATCAGGTCGTGCTGGTCCATCAATACCGTTACGCGCTGCGCCAATGGACTTGGGAAATCCCTGCCGGAACTCGTGAACCGGACGAGGATCCAAGTGTGACTGCCGGCCGCGAATTACAGGAAGAAGCAGGCTTCCGCGCCGGACGGCTGGACGAACTCGTCCGCTTCCATCCGGCTCCTGGGGTCAGCGACGAGCTGCTGATCGTCTACCGGGCCACCGGACTGGTACCGGTACCAGTGTCGCCCGATCACGGCGAGCTGATCCGCCCAGAGATGGTCGCCCTGGCCGACCTGCCAGCACGGCTGCGCGGATCGCCTCGCGATGCCAAGACGCTGCTCGCCTTGTGGCTTGGCGGACTGCTCAAGGTCAGCGACGTGGCGGCGCTATGACCACCGCCCGTGGATCGCATGTTGACCGACTGGCAGCTGGATGCAGCGAACCCAGGGATTGCGGCTCCCCCATCGCCCGCCCCCAGTCCCTAGTCCCTGAAAAAACATGAGACGTTTCAGCGGAACCAACACCGGTGAGCTGATCACCCGCTATGCCCGGGACGGCGGCACGACGGTGCTGTCGACCACCGGCCGGACCATCAACCGGCAGGCCAATGCTGCGGGCCGGGCGCTGATCCTGTTCCTCGACGCCATGCGCGCGGTGCGCGAAGTCGCCGGCAGCACTCGGCAACTGCTCCGTCAAATCGAGCATTCCGGCTTCGGTTCGCTGCTGGTGCTGTCGCTGATCGCCGGCCTGACCGGGATGATCATGGCGGTGCAGATCGGCTTCACGTTGAGCAGTTATGGCGTCGCGGACCAGCTCGGCGGATTGATCGCCATCACCTTCTGCCGGGAACTCGGACCGATCTGGGCGGCGGTGATCGTCCTCGCCCGGGTCGGGGCGGCGATGGCGGCGGAGCTCGGCACGATGACCGTCAACGAAGAGGTCGACGCCCTGCGCATGATGTCGATCGATCCGGTGCGCTATCTGGTGATGCCACGGATCGTTGGCCTGATCGTGGTCATGCCGGTGCTCGCCCTGGTCGCGAACGCGGTGGGGATTCTCGGCGGCCTCGCGGTCGCCTCGGGCCAGTTCGAGCAGACCTCGGCCACGTATTTCCAAGGCATCCAGAATCATCTGACCACCGGCGATGTGGTCAGCGGTCTGGTGAAGTCCTGCGTTTTCGGCGCGATCATCGGCACCATCGCCTGCGATCGCGGCCTGACCACCAGCGACGGCGCTGAAGGTGTCGGCCGGTCGACCACGATGAGCGTGGTCTTCAATGTCATCTTCGTCCTGATCGCCGACCTGATCATGACCTGGTTCATCCAGGTGCCGTTGAAGGTGGTGACCGGATGACCGACCGGCCCGGCAGCCGCACCGCCCTCGCCCAGGTCCTGCCTGAACGGACCTGGACCAAGGACGAGATCGAAGCCGCCGCGCCGTTGGCTCCGTTGCCGGCTGGCATCCAACCGGTGATCGCGATCCGCGACCTGCACAAAGGCTTCGGTTCGCGGAAAATCCTCCGCGGCATCGACCTCGACGTGCTGCGCGGCGAGACCTTGTGCATTCTGGGCGGATCGGGTTCGGGCAAGACGACCTTGATCCGCCACCTGATGGGCATGCTCAAGGCCGATGTCGGCACCATCCAGGTCGCACCAGCGCCAGCGGTCGCAGGCATGCCTTCGACTGAGGCCGGCTTCGAACTCGGTGCTGCCAATGAAGAGCAGTTGGCGACCTGGCGCAGGCGGCTCGGCGTGGTCTTCCAGGGGGCGGCGCTGCTCGGCTCGCTGACCGTGCTCGAAAACGTCGGGCTGCCCTTGGTCGAAGTCGATCACCGGCCAGCCAATGAAATCTATGAACGGGTGGTCGAGGCCCTGCGCCGGGTCTATCTGCCGGCCCAGGAGATCCTCCATCTCAAGCCGGCCAGCTTGTCCGGCGGCATGCGCAAACGGGTCGGCATCGCCCGGGCGATCATCCAGCGCCCTGAGATCATCCTGTATGACGAACCGACCACCGGACTCGATCCGGTGACCGTCAGCGGGGTCAACGAATTGACCCTGGATCTGCAAAAGAAACTGGGAATCACCAGCATCGTCATCACCCATGACCTCGAAGCGGCATTCACCATCGCTGATCGCATCGCCATGCTGTACCGCGGCCGGATCATCGCTATCGGCCCGACCGAAGAGTTCCGCCATTCGCCCAATCCGGCGGTGCAGCAGCTGCTCACCGGATCCACCCGCGGTCCGCTGACCGAAGCGTACCTGCAAGGCACCTCGGAATCCTGACCATGTCCACCGAGATCAAGGTCGGCCTGCTGTTCTTCCTCGCCATCGGCGTCGCGCTCTGGTTCACCATTTACGTCAACAAGGTCGGCGCGGGCGGCGGCGTCTACCAGATTTATTTTCCTCGGGTGGTGCGGCTCAAAGAGGGCGACCAGGTCAGCTACAATGGCGTGCGCGTCGGCATGGTCACCGAGGTCGCGCCTGACCTGATCGATGGCGAACCGTGGGTGCGGGTCGGATTCAACCTCGACGCGGATCGTCGCGACAAGGTCTTGATCAACCCGGCGTCGCGCTACCGCATCGTCCAGGGCCTGCTCGGCGGATCCCAGCTCGACATCAGCAGCCGTTCCGGCCAGCCGATCACGCCAGAGCGCCTGACTGCGCTGCGTCCGCGCGGCGACGAGCCGGTCGGAATGGACGAGGCGTTCAACTCGATCCGCAACATGGTCGAGGAGAATCGCGAAAACCTGAAAGCCGCGATCAGCTCGGTGGACACCGGCATGCACAAGTTCGGCAAGGCCAGCGACGAAATCACCGCTGTGGTCAGTGAGAACCGGCCCGAGCTGAAACGGGCGATCTCCGCCATCGCCGATGCGGGAACTTCGGTGACCAAGATCATCGAGGAGAATCGCCCCGCTGTCACCGCCACCATCGCCAGCATCGACAAGGCCGCCAAACAGGTGGCCGAGCTGATCGCCGAGAACCGCCCAGCGTTGCAGAAGGCCATCGATCAATTCCCCGAGGCGGTGAAAAGCCTGATCGGCGCCGCGACCAAGGTCGACAAAGCCGCCAACGAAATCCAGGAAGCGGTCGCCGAGAACCGCAAGGATCTGCGCACCACCCTGGAAAATGCCGCGAAGTTCAGCGACCGGCTGGTGACCATCGGCGAGGATGTCAAAGCCATCACCGGCCAGATCGCCAGCGGCAAGGGCACCATCGGCAAGCTCGTCTTCCAGGACGATCTCCACGACAAGACCGTCGCCGCCGTCGATTCCTTCAGTGCCCGCCTCGACGAGGTCAAACCGGTCACCCAGGGTCTGGGCCAGCTCAAATTCTTCGCTGGCCTGGATGTCGCCGGAAATGCTGCCGGAGCGAACTTCGGCACTGGCCTGGGCTATGCCTATCTGCGCATCGAGCCCAAGCCGTGGAAATTCTATGAAGGCGGCGTCAGCTACCGCACCGGTCCGACCGGCCGGGACGTCAAGCGCGATGATCCCGACAAGCTCGGCATCGACTTCAACCTCTTGATCGGTTGGCGGTTCCTGCCCGACGACCTGGAACAGACCTATCGTCTGACCCTCGCTGGCGGCGCCATCGACAGCAAGATCGGCGGCCTGATCAGCACCACGCTGTATGGCGATCGCCTGACCGCGACCCTGCTGGTCCGTGGCAAGGACTATACCCGCCCCGCCGAAGACCGCCGGTTCGAAGACGGTGGCGCGGTCATGGTCCGGGCCTGGGCCGAGCTGCGGGTGTGGGAACGGGTCAGTGTCCAGATCGGCGGAACCGACCTGGCCAGCCGCAATCCTGGCGTGTGGTTCGGGCTGCGCGCCGAAATCCTCGACAACGACCTGCGCAACCTGACCGCGGTGAGCTCTCTGGCGCCGTGACCGTCAGCAGGACTCCATTGAGAAGTTGAGCCCAATCGATCACGGCTTTTTCAGCCACGGCGGTGAGGTCGAGATTGGCGCCGGCGTCATTCCAGCAGCAGCGGCAGGTCTGCGGCAGTGAAGGAAACCTCTGCCGTTGTGCGGCTACTCCAGAAGCGCAGGACCAGCCGCGCATCGTCAGAGATTTCGCTGCTGTAGGTGCGGGTCGAGGTCTCGCCGTCGCCAGAACCGCCCCAGCTCTGGTTGAGGGTTTCTCCGTTGGTGTCGATGGGGATCACGTCCTCGAAGCGGTCGAAGCCGCCGTAGGGCATGCGCATCGTCAACTGGCCATCGTCGTCGCGCAGCACCTCCAAGGCCAAGCCGATGGCGGCCAGTTCATGCCGGTGCCCAACCAGGTCGCCCACCGGACCCAGGGCGATCTCCAGCAATTCTCCACCGACCAGTTCCAGGCGGATGCTGCCGGTGAGCGTGGCGAGTCCGGTAAACGGACCCTGGGGAGCGGCGAGCACGATCCTGGTATAACAGGCGCGGTTTTCCCGTTCCCACGACGCATACGACTCGGAACCCAGATCGCTGCGGGCTTCGGTGGGCACCAGGGATTCGCCCTCGATGGAGGTCACTTCGCTGATCGTCACCCCAACGCAAGCCAATGGCGTCCACGCCTGGTCCAGGTCGAAATCGCAGCGCACGGTCAATTCGGTGCTTCGTTCTGGAGCATCCAGGTCCCGGCGCTGCACGCGGCGGCGCAGGTCCAGTTCGGTGATCCGCGCGGCGAGGGTGGTCGGCAGGCTGGCGGCGCCGGTCGAGGCCGGTTCGTCGGCCGCAATGCGACGCGCCGTCGGTGCTGAGCTGCCGCCATCGCTGCTGAATGCCTGGCCCATCGCTTCGCCCATCTGGGCCACCGCCTCGCCGAGAGGAGCCACCGCCGTGGTCAGGGCGTCCTGCATCATCTGCATGGGGTCGACGCCGAAGGTGGCTTCCATCGAACCTGCGAGATCGATGCCCCAGTTCTCGCCGGCCGGGCGCACCACAAAGACGAAACGCTGCTCGGTACCATCAGCACCGAAGAGTCTGGTCGGTACCAATTGGCATCCTTCACCGGGTTCTCCCGGCAGGATCTCAGCTGAAACGATGCCTGGCGGCGCATTGGCGCCGCCGGCCATGCCCTCGCGATGGTCGGGATGCAGCTCAGCGAAAGCGGCGTCACTGTCGCCGGCAGAGCTGGCCACCATGAAGCGCACGACGCAGCCGGCAGGACCGGTTTCGCCGGCCGAGGCGCCGCTGATGGGGAAGGGCATGGCGACCTCCTGGCGTCCGTGACCGGACAGGTTCATGGGAATCTCTTCAGGAGCCGCCGCTGGCAAGTCACAGATGAGGGCAGCACACAGGACCAGCGCTCGGGCTGGTTCACCAAACCCTGATCCTCATCGAATAGCTTGAGGTCGTTTCCTTTGGCCAGGCGTGCGTCGCTAACGCCCACGGGACGCACCTTGCGTGACGAGATGCCCTGGCTGGCGGTTGAGGTTTCAAGAAAAAACCGAATCTCATCGGCTGGATGCGCGACGGTGATTTGTGCTGGTGCCTGTGTTGACCCCGCCTGTTCACGGTCATCCTCCCATCATGACCGAACGTCTGCTAGTGATACTCGACGATGCCCTGACCAGGTCGCCTGGGGCCAAAGCCCCTGATCCACGACGGCATCCGGTGGCCGTGGAAATCCGCTTCCATGCAGGTGGTTGGCCAAAGGCGGTGGAGGCGCTGGCCATCACCTTCAACGCTGCGCGCCACGAGGGGCGGATCGAGTCCATTGCCGGCGGCGTGCGTCTGCGGCTTGGGATCAGTCCGGATCCCTGGGTTCCAGGCGGTGAATTGGTGGCTGAGGTGACTCCAGCACCGACAGCCGGAAGCAGCGGACGATGGTCGGGAACCTGGTGCGGCGAAACGGTGTCAGGGGACTGGCGGGCCGAAGCGGTGGTGGAATCACGGCCGTTGCACCCAGCCAAGACCTCACGCCTGCTTGCCGCCTGGGAGGAAAGTCCGCGGCATGCCGCCTTGCCGGATTGCTCGTATGCTGGCAGAGGCTGCGCCGCGATCGAACCTGGGTCCACCGGTCCCGTGTTCCGGGCCGAGGATTTTGGCGTGCGGCCGGACTCCGGGTTGGATGGGACTCGCGCGTTGCAGGCCGCGGTGGATGCCGCGGCGGCGGCTGGTGGCGGCATCGTGTTGCTGCCGGCGGGTCGGATCGATTTCAACCTCGACGATCCGATCGCGTGCGTACGCATCGCGAGCTCGGGTGTAGTCGTGCGTGGCGCCGGGTCCCAGCCCGGCGGAACGACGTTGTTCAGCCATCGTCCCGGGCGCTCTCCAGACCTGGCGAAACCCTGGCTGGCCGGATTGCAGACCCGCTGCATCAACATCGCGGCTCCCGATCCTGAGGAATCTTTCGTGACGTTCTGCGGGCCGGCGCCACGTGGCGCCTTGCGCTTGCCGGTGACGCCAGGACACGGACTGCGATCGGGCGATACGCTGATCCTGGTGCAGCGCGAAGACGCCTCCGGTACGCTGGGACAAGCGTTGACTGCTCCGGCCGGGCGCCTGGCAGCCAATTGGCGGGGCGAGGGACGCGAACTGGTCCGTCAGTTGGTGACGGTCGTGGCCGCGCAAGACGACGTGATCGAGCTCGACCAGCCCTTGCGCTGGCCCTGCGAAACGCGTTGGCGTCCCGAGCTGCGCCGCCGGAGTCTGCTCCACGGCGTCGGGATCGAGAACCTCCGCTTCGCCACGGCCTGGAGCGGATTCTTTTCCCACCACTTCGATGATGTTCATGACAATGGCTGGGATCCGCTCCATCTCAGCGGTTGCCATGATTCCTGGGTCACCGGCTGCGTGTTCGATTCGGTGACGACCGCGGTCGGCATGTCCAACTGCACCCGCTGCACCCTGGCCGACAACCGCATCACCGGTAACCCCGGGCACAACGGTTTCGGCATGGGCGGAGCCAGTTCGGCGAATCTGATCCTGCGCTGCCACGCCGGACGGCAGATGCATGCGCTGGCGATGCAGTCCACGCCGAGCGGCAATGTCGTGGCCGATTGCACCTGCGATGAACCGGCCGGTCTCGACAACCATGGCGTGATCGGCACCGACAATCTGGTCGAGGGTCTGATCGGTGCCGTGTTCACCGGCGGTGGTTCCCAAGACGCTGTTCCGCCGCGCAGCGGTCGCGGCATGGTGCTGTGGAACTGGGAACAAGGCACGTTCAATCCCTATCGTCCAGAGCGGCCGCTGACCTGCCTGACCCGCTGGGACGAACTGCCGGGCATCCTCTGCGCCGGGGTCCGTCGCCGTGATGGTGTGGTGCCGACCTGGGTCGGACCCGAGGGCGAGGGGCGCGGCGATGTCGATGCGCCCTGGGCGGTGATCGAGGCCAGCGGCCGGGCGGTGACGCCGCGTTCGCTGTGGCGCCATCAACTGGAGCGTCGCGTCGGGTCGTTGCCGGAGTGGATCGGTTGACCGATTGGACGCCCCAACGATCCGGCCGGTGATCGGTATATCCTGCTTCCGGCCGGCATCGGCCAGTACCCCAATCCGAGGTTTCCGCCGATGAACGCCTTCCACCGGTCGCACCTGGTCCTGATAGTCCTCGGACTGCTTCCATTCGCCGTGGCAGGCGACAGCGAACCAGCGGCCCGGAATTGGGCGGAAAGCCGGTGGCCGATCGGCTTCGCTCCACCGCCCGAGGTCAAACCGGACAAGGACGGAAAATTGAAAGCTGGTGTTCTGGTGTGGATCCCGCCGGGCGTCGAGCATCCCCGGGCGTTGCTGCTGGCGCTGAACAATTCCGATACCAAGGCGTTTTTCGAATGCGGTCCGGTGCGCGAAGTGGCGACCAAGCACCAGATGGCGATCGTCTATTTCCGCCATCTGCCCGGATACCAGATCGATCCGAGCAAGCCGCCAGATGGGCGTCTGCAACTGCTGGAGCAGATCGCCGCCGGCACCGGCAAAAGCGAGTTCCTGCACGCGCCGTGGATCGCTTTCGGCAAATCGTCGTGCGGCCAGTTTCCGATCCAGTCGGCCTTCAACTGGCCGGAGCGCACCATCGCCACGATCAGCTACCACGCCGAGACACCGACCTGGCCAGTGCCGGCCAACGCCAAACTGGCGGGCGAGACCATCCTCCACGTCAACCTGAACGGCGAGACCGAATGGGGCGGAACCTGGTTCCACCATGTCCGGCCGGCGCTGCTCAATTTCAATGGCAGAAAAGGCTGGCTGTCCCATCAGGCCATCGCCCGCGGGGTAGGCCACGGCGACTACATCGATGGAGCCGGTTCGCCGGGATGGGGGAAACCGTATCCGGGCAAGATCACCTGCCAGGCGGTGTGGAAATATCTTGCGAAATTCATGGACAAAGCGCTGACCTTGCGCCTTCCAGCCGAGGGCGTTCCGACCACTGCACCGCTCGCCCTGCGCCAGGTCGATGCGGCGAGCGGACTCTACCTGGATCCCTTCGCCATCGAAGACGTGTTGCGCATCCCGCGATTTCCGCTGACCGATTCACCCACTGGCTATGTCCTGGGCGACGCCGCCGAGCCGACCGTGACTGGCTATGCCCACATTCCGCCCATCGCAGGTGCCCCGCCAGAAGGCATTCCCGTGGTGCCGGTGCCGATCGGAAAAAGTCCCGATGCTTGGGTGCTGGCTAGCGCAGCCGCCGGCATCATGAAACAGGACCCGATGAGCGACCTCGGTGAATTGCAGAAATTTCTACCGAAACCCGGCGACAGCGTCACCATCGGCGAAACCAAACTGACTTTTGCCGCCATCGAGGCCAATCGAGTCGGCAAGTCAGGCGGCATCATCCCCAAAGGCAAGGTCACGTTGCTCGCAAGCACCGTGATCGACGTCCGCGAGCCGGGTTGCTTCAAGATCCGTGCACCATTTTCACCAGCCGGAAGGCTGCAATTGGTGCTGAACGGCCAGCTGGTCGATCACCGTCAGGTCATCGAACTCGACAAAGGTTTGTATCCCTTGCTGCTGGTTCTGCGGCTGGAGGCGCAGTGGGGCTCGGTGGAACCGTGGTTCGACCCGGTCACGCCTGAAGAGATCGCCCAAGGCAAGGAGCTGGCTGCCGGCAGGGAGGCAAAACAGGCGGAACGGATCCGCCTGAAGACCACGCCGCGCAAATCCCTCGACGAATTGTTCCGTCGCCCGGATCAGGTCAGCGCCGAAGAACGCAAGCGGATGTTCTGGGTGCCCGATCGCGAACTCGCCGAAGCCTGGCTCGCCTTGGAGGAACTCGGCTCAACCGATCGCTGGTCGCGCTGAACCCGAAAAGCGCAGTTGCGAACCGCCAAGTCGCCAAAGCGCCTATTGGTGGAAGGATGGAGAAAGTTCCTTTTGCACTCGATTGGGTAGCTGCCCCGGTTTTTCGTTGGCGTCTTGGCGGCTCATCTGGTGGGTGAGGATCCATGCTTCAAGCTGTCCAGCATGGCCTGGGCGCGTTGGGCCTGCGGCGAGCGCGGCAGCGTGCTGAGAATCCACGCCAGATAGCGGGTGTGGGGAGCGACGTGGGCACGCCAGGCCGCTTGTTCGGACGACGGCAGGTCGCCATGGCGCAGAGTCACCGCAAGCCACTGCTGATCGGCTGGCGCTGCCCGGCCGCCGGTTTGCGGATGGGCTGCGGCGATGGCTAGACGGTCCGCTGCTGCCGGCGCCAAACCGGCCCGGCTGCGCAGCGAGCATCCTTTGCTGCCTGGCATGACCTGAACCGCGAGGCGATGGGTGCCGACTGACAAGGCGGTGGCGGCGGTATGCATGCCGACCTGTTGATGGGATCCGCCATTGCCGCTGCCGCGGGTGTCGAGGATCGGCCGGCCGTCGATGAACCAGGCCATGCGCCAGTCGGCAGTCGCGTTGAGGATCAGCTGACCAGGCTCCTTGGTGTCGAACGATGCCGTCAGCCACACCGCCTGCTCGCCGCGGGCGAGGTCATCCAGAGCGACCAGCCCGTCGTTGCCGGTGGCCGGCCGATCGATCGCTGCTGAAGTCCAAAACGGATCATCGAGGCGTGCCGGATCCGGCTGGGCTCCAGCCGCTGGCAGCGGCCCGCGGACTTGCCAGCGGGTCGGCCAAGCCACGGGCTGGAGCACGCCAGCAGACAGGGCAGCGGCGACGTCGGTCGGTGGTTGCGGCTGTCTGGAACGGACCACCGCCGGCCGGACCTGGGCGAATACTGCGTGCTGTCCGCAAGCGAAAATGCAGGAACTTTCAGGACGCAAGGTTTTACCAGCAACCGAAATCGACAGGGCCTCGGCATCGAAGGTCGGGGTCAGGACCCGTTCCTCGGGCAGGTCGATCACCGCGGCCAGCCAGGCGACGTTGTCCCCGGTGGCCAAAGCTGATGCGTCTACTTCCTGGCCGGTCCAGCGCATGAACCACATGTCGAGTCGGTTCCACAGCGACCAGCGGGTCCGTTCGCGCATCGGCGCAAGCCGCCACTCGCTCGGCAAGGTGCTGAGGTCTCCGCCAGCCCAGGGCGCAGGAGCCCCAGCCGGCATCTCGGCAGATGCCGCCCAGGCAGCGATGCTCGCGACATGATCATGGAAACAGACGCCTGGCGCGATGGAGGTGACGGGGATCGACATTGGTGGGCTGCCGGCCTCGGCAGCGATCAACGGAATCTGGCGGGCCATGGGCGGTGGTGGCAGCGCAGCGAGCAGACCCTCGGCCTTGGCCAGGTCGTTCTCGGCCGCTGTGGCCGAGGCGCACACGATCCCATCAGCGGTGGCGACATACATCCGATCTTCTATGAAAACCGGCGTTCCACGGAGATTTGGAACCGGGATGAAGCCGATGCGGATCGGCACGTCGCCGCCGATATCGACCACGATGATCCCTTCCGGATCGGACTTGCCGACGCCGTTTCCATTGAAGGCTGGAATATACAACCGGTCACCAGCGACCACCGGCTGGCCAGGCACATCCAAACCGCGCCACAGCGGCTTCAGGCGTCCGCGATGACTGCCGTCGGCCAGATCGCACCAATCGAGCATCACAGCGTCGCACGGATCGTGCTTGGAAAACTCCTCGGGCCGGCGCACTACATACCAGCGTTTGGCATCGGCGACGCCGATCGTCCCCTGCGCCGTCCGATTGGCGGCGAAAACCGGTGTCTGCCAACGGACCTGGGTCGCGATTGCGCCAGCCGTGGTCGTTCCGCTGGAAAAGCGGCTCAGCGCCACCGCCGATTGGGCGAAGGTGTGGGCCTGGAACAGCGTCGCTCCATCGCTCCACACGCCGCTCCAATCCCACGGCGTCAGCGTCGGCACCTGGCCGAGGGCGGTTCCGTCTTCACCAGCAAAAGCCTGACCTCCGCTGAGGATCACCGCATTGGCGCCGATATCGGTGACCAGCAGTGGGCCGACCGCTCCCGGCCGCGTGCTGCGCCAGCGCTCGGCTCCGGTTCTTGCATCTATTGCGATCAGCTGGGTTTGCACCGAGCTGTTTTTCGCGTTGGATTGGAGCGGTTCGCCAGCGACGATGACCAGATTGCGATGGACGCGCAGATCCGTGGCGCCAAGGCCGGTCGGGATCTGCCAGCGCAGCTTGCCATCTGCCGCCACGGCGGCGCAGAGGCCAGATCGGCTATGGACATATGCCGTGTTCCCATCGACCACCGACACGCCCAAAATCGACTGCCGATCATCGCCGATCGGACAGCGCCAGGACTCGGCTCCGCTAAGCGCGTCGAGGGCGATGAGCGTGGCGCCTGCGCCGGTGACGATGATCCGGTCCGCAAGGACGGTCGGCACGCCGGCATTGCGGGGAAACGAGAACCCGCCTTCGGTGCCGCCGCCAGGCGCGGGAGCGACCAATCCCGGGATGGCGGTTTTCCAGCGAATTCCGCGTCCCTGGGCCAGATCCACCGCCAGCGGCGGCTTGGCGTTGACCGCCTGCCACGCCAAAGGGCCGGGCGAGCCGGCCGGCGGCAGTGCGCGCGCAGGAATCCCGACGATGTGCCCCGAATATGCGCCGGCTGGCTGGGTCGCTAGTCGCGTTGACAAGCTCAGCCACGACCCGGAGCGGTCCTCGCGGACCAGGGCCAGCACCTGATGGTTGCCAGCGGTCAAGGTCATCCGCACCGCGGCAGAGGCTCCCAAACCGCGTCCGCTGGCTTCCTGGGTCTCATCGGCCGCGTCGGCTTCGATGACCAGGGCGCCGTCGATCCATACCCGGATCGCGGCGGACCCATCGATCGCGAGGTCGTACGCCCCAGCCGGGACCTGCAGGTCGGTCGC
This sequence comes from Planctomycetota bacterium, assembly GCA_014193115.1. Classification (GTDB taxonomy): domain Bacteria; phylum Planctomycetota; class UBA11346; order UBA11346; family UBA11346; genus BJHQ01. The sequence continues at coordinate 213,390 of BJHQ01000002.1, forward strand.
GGCCAGCCAGCAGCTGTTCGCCTGTCCAGGCGGTGCCGGGACGGTGACCGTGGCCTTGGTCTTGCGGTCGATCGATGTCCGAGGCGCAGCGAACGCAGGCGGCAGCAGTCTGCCATCGGCCTCAAGGTTCTGTGCAGACCACTGCAATGGCTGGTCTTTTCCTGGAATTTTCCGAGCGAGCTGGCTCGGAACCAGCGGTGGCAGCCGTCCGGCGGGAACGCCGGTCCCGCCGATGGCCAACGGCAGGGGGCCGAGCACGCGCCAGCCGGACAACGGCTTCCAGGCGTGCGCCGTCGGTTGGACCGGCACACCGGTCGTCCGCCACGGCCGATCGCGGATCGGGGTCACGGCTGGTGGCGGATTTGCCGCAGCCGTGGTCCAGGTCGTGATCAAGGCCACATGCTCGGCTTCAGCGTGCGGCTCGCCGGGCACGGGCTGCCCGAATCCGCATCGCTGGGAAACCTCCTCAGCCGTGAGGCCGATTTGCCGCCATTCGGCTGACTTTGCCGCCATCCAGCGACGTTCCCCATCGGCAAGGGCTCCACTGCCGTCGACCTGTGGAGTCGCCAACGGTGCAGCGATCACCACTGTACCGGTCAGCCGTGATGCCGCCGTTCCCAGGTCGCCAACGCTGGAATAACGCCCTTCAATGAGCGGCCAGAGGCTGCCCTCAAGCCGGCCCTCACCGGCGGTCGGCAGCGGCAAGGTCGCTCCTCTGATCCCAGGCTCGTCGATCGGATGGCCGGCCTGGGCGAGGTCGCCGAGATCAACAACCGCGGTCGTCCACGTTCCGTTGATCAATCCCGAGTTCGATTCGGCCTGAACCGTCACCTTGAGCGCGGTGCTGGTGAGTGGCCCGATCATGTCCGGATTGACGATCAGCCGAGCGGTCCCCGACAGCCGCCAGCCGCCTTGGGTGGTTTCCAGCCGCCAACCGCTGGCGTCCAAGGCATGGACTCCGGCGTTCCAGCCGGTTGGCCGCCCGATCTCGCCCTGACGTGCTGGCAGATCGATCTGCGCCGTCACATCGGCGCCACCAGGCAGCAATCCGCGCAAGACCAATTGCAACCGTTGACGACCAGTCAGTTGGGCGTCGATCTGATAGCGCTGTTTCCGCTGGCGTTGGTGCCCTGGCACCTGGAACAAATCAAGGGGTGAATAGACGCCTTCGAAGGTCACCCAGCTCGCCAGTCCCGCGGGGAAGCGTTCAGCCCGGGTGGCGTCCAAACGCCATGCGACCGCGACTTCGCCAGCCAGATGCCGGCCGTCCCACGACAAACCCTGGGCGTCGATCGGGTACGACATCGCATCCCGTGGCGGCAGACGACCGCGTTCCGTCCAGTCGAAGGTCTCCTTGACGGTGGCGGCCCGCCAAGCCGGAACGCTCGCCCGGCAAAGACGCCAGGAACCCTCGCGCCGCGCCAGTGAGAACACGGCCTCAGCGCCATCGGCGCCGTGATCGAGACGGATGGAGAGATCTTCGCAGGGGGGCTCGGCTGACAGTGCCGGAGCCACGATGAAGAGGGCGGCTGCAACCTGTCGGATCGGGGATCGCACCTGGGAGGCTCCGGTTGGGATGACCCGGATACGCAGGTGGGACCGGCAAGTTGACAAAAACCCTCGCGGATAGGGCCAGCCCTTTCCGGTCAGTCCCGTCGCCCAACAGGGAGCGGAACGGTCGTCGGCTCGATGAGCCGTGTTCAGTCAGGCATGGTGAGGAATCGTCGTTCGCTGTAACTTTCCTGGGGAATCCCCTGTCGGATGGTACCGGCTTGGCTGGGCGGCCGTCCTCGCGCTGGTCGGCCGACGCAGCCTGATCTCTTCATTCGAGGTCGCTGGAAACGACCGGACCTTTGGCTTTTTCTGACGGCCATTCGAACTGCCAGGCCGTGGTCCTGATCTCGACCCGTACCGTCGGCACCCGGGTGATGCCGAGCTGATCCGCAGGAACCTCCACGAATAGCTCCAGGGCGACCCTGGGAACCTGCTGCGGCTTCACTTCTTCGTCGGCCAATTGCTCGATATTTTCCTGTTTTGGCTTGGGCACGGTCAGCGGAAGCTTCATCCTGGGCAAGGCGCGGTCCAAACGCAGCATGGCATTGCCGTTGACGACGGCATGCTTGCTGGCGAGGTCGATGGTCAATTCCACCGGCAATTTCAGGCGATCCCCGTCTTTCGTTGCCGGGCCGGTCGAGCGCAGGGCGCAGGTGAAGGTAGGCGCGGCGGGGATGGGATCGTCTGGGTTCTTCGCATTCGGCCGATAGGTGATCAGTTCACCTGCGATGCGGCGATCCTGCTTCAAGCTGAGTTGACCCCACTCAACCACTTTGGCCGAGAACGCCAGGCTGGTGCCGGTGTCCTGCCATTGCACTTGGCCACCCGCTTCCGCCCGGGCGATCAGCAGCGCCGGCCAGAACTTTCCCTGCGGATCGCGCAGGTCGATCTCCACATTGGCATAGGGGGGATGGGTCGGGTTCAGGGGCAAGATGATGTCGGCAGCGCCAGCACCGACGCAGGCGAGGAGCAAGAGACACATGCGGGTCATGGCTTCACCTCCAACAAGGTCAGGTACCCATCGCTGGCTCCGCCGGCGAAGGTCGGCTGGGCGCAGCCGGGCGTGGTGACGGCTGGCCGATCGGCGCCACCGACCATGAGCACCATCTGACGACCGTCGGGCATACGCGAGATGGACAACGCCGAGCGGGTGTTGCGCATGTCGCTGATATCGCGGATGAGGGTGGCGGCCACTCCCGGCAGCACCGTCGCGTAGCGCACCTGGTCCAACGCGCCGTTGAAGATCGCCAGGAAATTTCCGCGTTTCTTAAGCTTTCCGAGGCTCCCCTGGGTGACCGGAAGGTTGCCGTCCTCGCAATTTCCGGTGATCACCACCGTGTCCTGATCCGCTGCCACCCGATCGATGGTGGTGAAGCGGGGAAGACCGGTTTCACCGTCAAAACCGCACCAGGCGGTCGCGGCCTCCATCTGGCAGGTGTCCGGGTTGATGCGCCCCAACCAGGCGACGGGCATCCATTGCCGGAAGATCATATTGGTCGCGTGCTCGGGGCTGTGCTTGTTCTTGGTAGTGCGGATGCCGGCATGCATTTGCACCCGATCGATCTCGACTCCGGTGATCGGCAAGCCGAGCCCGGTCAATCCGGTCCTGGTGCGCAGGTCATACGGAACGCGGTTCATGATCGAATCAGGTCCATCGACCTGGGCGACCACCCAGACCTTGCCCTGAGGATCGCCCCCGACATCGAAGATCGCGCTGAGATCGGTGGGCCACATGGCATCGGTTGAACGCGCCGCTCCTCCCCAGCAGTACAGCATGGTCCAGGTCTTGCCGTCATCCTTGCCGGAAATGCGCAGCCAGTCGGCGTTGCCCGTGCTCCAATCCGCTCCGAAGGCGCTGTTCCGTGCCACCCAGTGGCGGCGGGCGATGGGATCCTCCCAGGTCATCCAGGTATGGCCTTGGCCAAGGCTGACGATCCAGGTCGTTTTCAGGGATCCGTCCTGGGCCAGGCGCAGCGCTGGCCTGGTGCGCACGTCGATGTCGTCGCCGACCAGGCGGACAACCGGTCCTCTGGTGGACACGTTCGCCCGCCTGGACCACAGGATCCGATCGAGATCCGCCGATAGTTTGACGATCAGGACGGCCTGCCTGGAGTCATCCTCATCCGCCTTTTCCCCATCGGCCTTCGGCAGGGCATCGACCAGTTCGGGGACGGTTTGGACATTCACGCCGGCCAGTCCAACGAGACAAATGCCGCCGTCCGGCGTGACCACCGCGCTGGTGATCGTGCCGCTGCCGACCGGCAGGCGCGCGACCTTGAGCACCTTGCTGCCATCGGCTGAAAGTTTTGCGACGAAAGGCGTTCCATGCGCCTCCATCGCATTGGTGATGGCTTTAGGGGCCTTGCCATCGGTACCAAAGACGACCGGCACCTGGCCGCCAATGGTGTCCGGGATGGTGGCGGTGCATCCCGCAACCAGCACGGATCCATCAGCAGCGACGCCGCCTCCTGCCAGCCACTCATTCCCCGATCCGCCGAGCAAGGTCGCTGCGATCAGCTGGACTTTCGGGTCGCCCTTGCTGTGACGGGCGATGGCCGCCTCGGCTTGCTGCAACCGAGGTGCCGGCTCGGCTGCCGGCAGTCCAGCCACCATCGCCAGGACGACGGAGGTTGCTGCAAATGCGTGGAAAACGGGATTTCGCATGGAACTCCTGTGCAGACTTGGCACAGCCCTGGTGGGCAGCTGGTTGCGGTGGTACGGGTCGCGGACGGCCTGCCCTTGGCTGATATTCCGCCTGAATAGCCTGTGACTCCGATATGTGCCTGGCATCCCGCGGTTTTCCTCATGCTTTGTGGTTGCGAAGGCCAGTGACCTTGGACGAGTCTACCTCAGAAAAGCGGGTGATCCGCCAAAGCGCCAAGACTCCAAGGAAAAACGGAGGAGGTTCTCCGCCGGCACGAAAACCCACTGGGTGCGGGTGGATCTTCCTCCGACCCTCCACCCTTTGGCGCTTTGGCGTCTTGGCGGTTCCCCAACTGAGTTTTTCGGATTCTATCTTGGCTTCCGGCTCCAAACCATGAATGGCTCGGTCAATCCGTTGCCTGCGCCGACCTGGTTCCTTCAGGAATGGAGTTCGTGCTGCCTCAAACCTCGCTTGGCGGGCAACTTCGACTTGCGACCAGGGCGCAGACGGTACGGCAGCCGGGATCCGTGGAGTCTGGTGGCCATCCACTCCGGTACCCTCGACGTGGTCACCAGCGGTACGCGCAAAACCGCCACCGCACCGGCACAGATTTTGTTGCCTCCGGGACGGATCGCCGAATTCGTCGTGGGCAGGTCCGGATCACAGGGATGGTCGAGCCATTTCATCGTGGTGCCGACCCCTGCCATGGAGAATCCGATGCACCGGATCGATCTCCCGGCTGTGGTTCCGGGACCGATCGATGAAGCCGCCTGGTTGGGCCTGCTCGGGCATTTCCATGTTGCTACCCATGGTCCGCGCAGTCCGGTCGCATTGATGCTGGCCCGGCCGGCATTGGATCTGGTGATCGCGCGATTCCTGCTCGCCGGTTTCGCCGCCTGCGACTGGGATCGGGCCTGGTCGCGTTCCAAGCCTCCAGACTGGCTGGAGGACCTGGCCTCGTGGATCTACGTCAACGCCTTAAAACCGCGGCTGACGCTGTCGGACATCATCGCGCAGTCGGGCATGTCGGTCAGCCAGGTGATGGCCGGATTCTCACGCTATTATCAGCAGACGCCGATGGCTTTCCTGCGCCGGCAAAGAATGCATCAGGCGGTCCGCTTCCTGCGCGAACGGATCGAGATGCCGATTGCCGACGTCGCGGCGCGCTGCGGCTACCGCAGCGCCAATCTGTTCGCCCGGCATTTCCGTCAGGAATTCTCGGTCACGCCACGGGCGTGGCGGGAAAGCGCGGCACCGGTCCAGATCGAAACTGGTGCCTGAGTCTGTTCTGGGAGCGCAGGCTTCAGCCTGCTGACGTGGAGGCAGGCTGAAGCCTGCGCTCCCAGGGCTGCGCGTTGAGTATCAACGTGCATGCCTGGATTCGGTGATGAGCTGTACCGGGCCGATCAAGCCGCTGGTGAGGTCGCCAGGATATCGGGTCGGGATGGTCCGATAGTGATTGGCCAAGGTATTGCACACCTGGATTTCCAGCAGGTTGTCCCCAGGTCGCAGGTGCCCGGTGAGCTCGATGCGCCACGGTGCTGACAACAGGACCCCGACTTGTTTCGCATTCAAGCGCACCGCGGCGGTGGCTGAAACCTGGCCGAGATCGAGCCAGAAACGCTGTCCCGGATCGACATCGCCGATGGTGATGGTCCGCCGGTACCAGGCTGAACCGGAATAATCGCGGAGCGCTCCAACCGCTGCCCAGTCGCCGGCTGGCAACCGGCCGCAACCGGTGCGCAACCGGATCGGTTCGGGAAGCACGCTGGCACCGCTCCAGCCCGGTGGCGTGACCACGCGGACGGCGAGGACGGCGGGGGCTGTTCGGGGTTCGCTCCAATCGGCGGCGAGCGTCAGGGAGCCGTCCTCGCGTCGGCCGGTCTCGCGCAGGGTGACAGCCACGCCATCGACCCAGGCGGAAACGGCATCGGCTCGGGCATGGACGGTGAGGGTGAATCCATTCAGGCCGGGTGGAGCCAGGCAGCGACCGCGAAGCACGCCGCCACGGGGTTCTCCCGCCCAGGGCAGGATCGCGCTGTCGCACCACCAGCGCGAGGCCAACTCACGGCGTGGCGCCGGCGCCCAGCGCCGACGCAGGACGACATGGCCATGGCCGGCTCCGTCGTAACGGATCAGTAGGCGAGCACCGTTGCTCACCTCGACGATATCGCCTGCGGCAATTGCCACGCCGTCGAGCCAGATGCCACTGGGTGCCAGGCCGCCGACCAGTACTTCAGCGGTGGTCGTCGTCGCCATCCGGGCACCGCCGGGAGCCGCGTTGTGGCTGGCAGCGGTTTGGTCGCCGGATTCAGCCAGTGCCCCCGGCACCACCAAGGTGGTCCACAGCAGCCGCGTCGGGAATCGACCTGGTGCACGCAACGATTCCCAGGAATAGCGGACCGGCGGCGGCTGCGGATCGCCCAGGGCCAGCACGTCGTCGCTGATCACGCCCTTCAAACCGTGGTAGCCCTGGCCGCCGGGATCGCCTTCAGGGCCCCAGCGCCAGGAAAATTCCTGGGCATTCCACGGAATCTGGATGGAGCCATCGGTCCATGGGCGGGCGGGATCGATCGCGCTTCGGGTCCGCAAGTCGTCGACGATCGGCTGGGCCGGGACGCCTTCCGGCAGGTCGAGCCGCCACGCCTGGGGCCCGAACCCGCAGGTGGCTTCGGGCCACGAGCGATCATCCTGGTCGGAACGGATCCAGACATCGTCTGCGAGATCACCTGGCGCCAGCCGCAGGCGCCGCGCCTCGGCCCCGATCAGGGTTTCGGTGATCGGCAGACGGAAGTCGCCCCAGGTATTGTCCATCGTTGGTTGCAGTTCGAAGTCCCATAATCCGTCCAGATCCTGGACCCTGCGGCGATGGTCGGTGCCGGAGAGCGGTGCCAGGCTGGCCGTGTCGGCGGGTGCTCCTGCCCGCATGACGACGATCCAGGCATCGTGGGGAACCGCTTCGTCAGGCAGGCGGATCGTCGTGGTGGATGCTGTGGCGCTGACCGCCGGGAGGGGGGCGATGGAACCAGTCCAGGGATTCCACAGCTCAGGACATCCGACCGAGCGCACCGTCACCGTCGCGCCCGGTTTGGCGCCGACCAGGAACCACAGGTCGAGCACTCGCCGGGAAACAGCTTCCGTATTCGGTAACGCAGCGTCTTCATACGGGAAATGCCGGTGAAGCACGAACATCGGTGCAACGGCAATGCAATCACGTGGGATACGGCGGTTGATCAGTTCCAAGGCTGCTGCCGGGTCAGCCACGACCGCGCCGGCTCCTCCGCCGGCGAATTCGGTCAGGTATTCCGTCACCGCCACCGTCACTGCGGCGCTGCGGCCAGAAGTACCGAACAAGGACTCGACCAACTTGGCGACCTCGGGATCTCCATTTCCTGACCGTTCACTGGCGTGAGGCAGGCGTCCGAGAGCGACGACCAGGCCGCCTTGCCGCACAAAAGCAACGGCTTTTTCAAGACTAGCATGGCGCATCGCCGGCAGGTCGGCGAGGATCAGCACGCGGAATCGTTCGTCGGCGGCGCACAGCCTGCTGTCGTCGATGTGAGCGGTGGCGAGCGCTGCATCGTCGATGAAGTCCGCGTCGAGCCCGGCGGTCACCAGGTGGCGCATCACGGCAAACGCCGGTTCGGGACTGGTGGCCAGCCCGGCATCGAGCGGCGCCACCGGGTACAGCACCGCCACGTCGCAGCGGTGGACACCCCGGGTCAGCAGCCAGCTGAGGCGTTCGATGCCGCGCAGACCTTCGGCGAAATGCTCCCAATACGGCATGCGGAAGTGGTAGCAGGGCGGAGCCCATTCCCAGTGGCTGCCGTGGGTCGAATAGTACAGGCCATGCAGGCTGAGCAGCGAACAGCCAAAGACGTAGTTTTTCACCGTCGCGGCGAGGATCCGGCCCGGTTCCATGCCCCAGCCGGCGCTGTGGTAGCCTTCCAGCCACACCCGCGGCCGGCGGTTCAAGTGAGCGATGGAACTCGACACCTTGCCCTTCACCAGGTCGGCGCCGACGCCGGGCGTGTCGTGGCCTGGGGCGCTGAACCAGCCGATCGAGCGCATGTAATCGCCATAGCGCTGGGGCTGCATGCCCCGGCCCATCTGGTCGCAGCCATAGGTCATGCCGCGTTCAGCGTGCCACTGATGAACCGGCTTGAAGTAACCGGCCTCACCAAGTTCGGTGATGGTCTGGGCCAGATCCATCCGCACTTTGACCGATCGTGGACCGAGATCCGCCACCACCGCAGGCAGTTCAGGAATCAGATCGTAACCATGCCGGTCGCGGAACGCCGGCGCCAAGAAGCGCGACCAGGGCCGACCGTCGCCGAGTCCGAACATCAATTCGTCTTGGAAGAAATAATCCAGAGAACCGGCCAAGGCTTCGGGCAGGCGGTCGGCGAAGCGCTGGAAATGCTCGGCAACCACCCGCTCGCCAAGCCGCGGATGAAGCGGATCAATGGAACGTTCCACAACAGTCGCCCACAACGCCACCACCAGCCAAGCAGAATCCGCTGGCGCCTGCCAACGGATGGTTTGAGTCGGTCCGAGATCGATGCCTTTGGTCCCGTCGGCCTGCCCGTTCCGCACCGGATAGGCCCGGACGCACAACGGAGGTTCAGGCAGTTCCCAGGAAAGGGTGGCACCACCGGCAAGATCGAATCGGCGGTGTTCGAGCACCGCGCCGCGGAACTCAGGATCGGCGGCGATCTTGTCGATCCATTGGTGGTTTCCTGGCCAGGCGAGAGTGTAGTCGCTCAATCCGATGCGCAGGCCGCGTTCGGCGCAGGCTTGCACCGCGGCATCCCACACCCGCCACCACGGCTCGGTGAAGATCGGCGGATCGCTGGGATAGGTCAGGCCATAGCCGCCACCGGCATGGGGCGCGTGGGCATAATTGACCTGGACACCGGAGACACCGCGGCCAGCCAGCCGGTCGAGCTGCCATTGCATCCGCTCCGGATCGAGCCGGTCGCCCATCCACCACCAGAACGGAACCTGGCCGAAACCTGGCGGCGGCGACTGGAAATCAGCAGGATCGACCTGCGCAGATGACTGGCGCCGCTGTGTGCTCATCCCACCACCACCCCTGGTAAACTCCGTCGGTTCATTTCCGGTAGCAGACGGTCGAGCACGGCGAGGCATGTGGAACGATCTCCTGGTCGGCCGGGTTCGCAGCCGTCGTGAAGCACCAGAATGCTGCGCGGCTGCAAGGCTGGCAGCAGCCTGGCGAATGCGCGGTCAGCCGTGGTGGCGACGCCGTCGCGTCCGGTGGCGGTCCAAGTCACAGTGGTCAGGTGCAGCGTGGTGGCAGCATGGCCGACGAAGGGATTCTTGATCCCCATCGGTGGACGGAACAACGTCGGTGGTGGTGCGCCAGTGATCTGGGCGATGGCCTCAGCGTTCGCTCGCAGATCCCGCACCATCCGGCCAGGCAGCCAAAAGGGGAAGGACCGCGCGTGCCGATCGCTGTGCAGACCAATCGCGTGGCCTTCACTGGCCATTCTGCGGATCAGGTCCGGATGCTTCCGCACGTGTTCGCCGATGACGAAGAAGGTCCCTTTGCAGCCAAAGGCAGCCAGACGATCGAGCACCAGCGGCGTGACTTCTGGGTTCGGGCCATCGTCGAAGGTCAGAGCAACGCCTGGCGATCCAGCAGGCAACCGCCAACGCACCGGGCCGTACAGCGCGGCCCTGGGATCGAGCACCGCCCAGGTGTGCAGCGCGCTGACAGCGCATCCGATGCCAGCGACTGGTGGCCAGCCCAGGGTCGGCATCAGGCTGATGGCAACCGCCATCGCCGGCACGTCGATCAGCAAGTGGGCACGCACGATTGGGATGATCGCTTCCGAGTCTGCCCGGCGCCAGCCCTGAGAGCCCAGGCCGCGGCAGCGCGCCGAGCGCCGGCTCGGGCGGAGCGAGCGCGAGCGTCCTCAAGCCCCGCCGGCTCCGGCGCCCAGCCGCCAGGCTCGTGGACTGAGTCCCTGCACCCGGCGGAAAACCCGGCTGAAATGGAAGGCGTCGGCATACCCACACGCCACCGCCACCGCAGCTACATCGGCCTTGGATTCGAGCAGCAGGCGGCTGGCCCGTTCGATCCGCAGGCGTTCGATCCAGGTCCGTGGTGCCAGCCCGGTCGCAGTCATCACCGCTGATCGGAACGCCGTTTCGCCCAGGCCCAGCCGTCGACGGCACGCGGCCAACGACCAGGGACGGGACGGATCGGCGCCGATTTCGGCCAGAAGCTCTGCCAAAGGTCCGCTGGCCGTGCGTTGGCCTGCGGCGGCTACCTGGGCTTGGATCGCCCAGGTCAGGGCCGCTGCCGCGGACAGCCTGGCTGAAAACGAGCGATGGGAGCGTTGCTGATAGGCATCCACCAGTGGATCGAGGTGCTGCCGCCACCAGGCTAGGTCGCGGACAGGTACTGCTGCCCGGGTGACTAAGTCGCCGCAGGTCAGACGTGGCGCAGGCAAAGCCGGTCCGGGATCGATCGCAGCCAAGGACAAGGTGTCGATCATCGCCATCGGCTCCAGGTCGGGCTGGGCGAGCAGATCGAAATGGACCGCGATGTGGCTGCCGCCGGTGCAGGCAAAAGCATGAACGCAACCCGGAGGAATGAGCACGGCGTGAGCCGGTGGGATGACCGTGTGGCCGCTCAGTTCCTGCCACCAAATGCCGGCTTCGCCGTTCAAAGTCAGGATCAGCTCCCAATCGCGCAGGCGGCGAGGTTGCCAGGTGGCGGCGAAGGGGGGCCGGTAACGGGCGAGATGGGCCAGGCGCATCCACGGCGCAATCGGGCCGGACGGCGCCGGCAGGGGGGCCAGACTGGAAACACCGTCTGCCAGGAAAGTGCGGTTTTGTCCAGGTTTACCCATACAGGAATCCATTCTCTGACGTATTTTTGCCGTTCAATGCGCCGATCACCCGAGGGAAACGCCATGCTCGTCTCAGCTGCCTCCGCCACCGCCGTCGCTCCTGCACCGCTCAACAGCCTACTGCCGCCGGTCAGCGCCGATCAGATCGCTGCTTATCAGCGCGACGGTTATTTGCTGCTTGGGCAGTTGCTCGACCAAGCCGGGGTCCAACGGCTGCGCGACGAGATGGACCGGGTGATGGCCGATCAGGGGCGGAGCGATCGGCCCCAGCCTGTCATGCTCCGCCGGTGGGGAAGCGCAGATGATCCGCAAACCGTCTGGCAGATCGTCAACATCTGGCAGGCGAGCCCAGCATTCGAAGAGCTGGTGCGGCTGCCAGCGCTGGCCGCCGTCGTCGCCAAGCTCCACGGTGCCCGCGAGCTGCGCCTGTGGCATGACCAGATCCAGTACAAGCCGGCAAAGAACGGTGGCACGAACAACTGGCACCAGGATTCGCCGTATTGGCCGGTGCTGTCACCCCAGGATGCGATCACCGCCTGGATCGCCCTCGACGATGCGGGCGAGGACAACGGCTGCATGTCGATGGTTCCGGGATCGCATCGCTGGGGCGACCAGATCGAACTGCTCCACACCATTAAGGATTTTAAAGTGCTTCCGGAAACTTGCCGCGGTGAGCGAGTGGAAAGCCGCTTGCGACCGGTGCCGGCCGGCTGGGTCCACATCCACCATTCGCTGACCTGGCACGGCTCCCATTCCAATTACAGCGGCCGTCCCCGCCGGGCCATCGCCCTGCATTTCTTTGGTGAAGACGTGCGATTCAGGGCGGCTGGGAACCATGTGATGAAACCATTCATCCAGTCCGCTGATGGCGAACCGGTGCGCGGAAATCCCTTCCTGCTCGTCCATAGCAGCTGAGTTCCGCCGGACCCGGCGGTCGTCACTTGGCGGCGGTGCCGCCGGGGTGGTTGCGGTCGTTTCCGACCTGGACCCGACCCGGGGCGATCACCGTGCCGTGGATCGTGCGCCCGTCGCCACGGCGAACGGCGACGGTTCCCCCGATGTCCGCCTCAGCCAACGCCTGACCGGTCGTCGTCACGGTGATGAGGCCTTGGGTGAACAGCAGCTCAACGCTGGAACCGCCAGCCACCGCTGCAGGACGTTGCAGGTCTGTGGCGGCCAGGATCGTTCCCGGTGCCAGATCCCGGCGCAACCTGGTGCCGACGATGGCGGCGGGATCGTCGAGGGGCTCAGCAGCGCTGCGGCTGACCGCGATCCGCTCGCTGCGCAGGTCGGAATGTTCCAGTATTTCTCCACGTTTTAGCGATCTGGCGGCGACCAAGGCGGAACGCCAGCGTTGGACCTGGAGCACCACCAGCGAGCGCGCCAGTTCATATTCGCCGTTCATCACCCGCAGGCGGTAGGCGGTGGATCCCAGCTGGCGGCGGTCGAGGGGTTCGGCGGTCACCACCGGCACCTGGCCATCATCGGGAATCGACACCGCCATGGGCTCGCGGAGGACGCTGGTCACGACCTCGCCTCCAGCTGTGGACGCGACTGCTGTCGCCGCCGCAATCAGTTCGGGAACGGTGATGGTGCGTACCGCCCGGCGCAGCTGGCAGGTGCCCGTGATATGCGCTGTGGTCGCCCATGCAGATCCGTTCAATGCAGATCGGACCACGGAGGGATCGATCGTGATCGGTGCCAAACCGGTCACGTCAGCGACGCGCAGGCGCGAGGCCGACTCGGCCCCCGGCCCGGAAACGTCCGCCACGTCGCCCAGCCGGGCGATGATCGACGCCACCGTGGCGCTGGAGCGCAGCATCACGATCAATTCGGCGGTGCGTAACGGGGCGAGCAGCAATAATAGAAGAAAAATCGAACCACGGCCGAGCTGGCACGCAGCGCTCCCAGGATAACCCCGGCCGAGCAGGCGCTCGACGCTCCCAGCCAGACGTAGTTTCAGCAAAGAATCCCCCGAGCGTAGCGAGAGGGAGGCGCGAAGCGAGAGGGAGGCGCGAAGCGAGAGGGGGACAAGGGGTCCCCCGAGCGAAGCGAGAGGGGAACGGCCGACCGAGCGGCGGTGGGCGGATAGAATGGGCGAAGCCCATCCGCCCACGTTTCGTCCGCACAGCGGACGAAACAAAGCCGCGACAGAGGCCAGGGGGCAGGCCCGAAGGGCCGTGGGGGCGAAGCCCCCATATTACCGAATGATCTCATTGGCTGTCCGCAGCATTTCATCCGCGGTCTTGATGCTCTTTGAGTTGGTTTCGAAGGCGCGCTGGGCGGTGATCAGGTCGACTAGTTCGGTGACCACTTCGACATTGGCCTTCTCCAACGCCCGCTGGCGGACGATGCCAAGGCCCGGTGTGCCAGGGGCGCCGGCGGTGGCAGGGCCGCTGGCCGGAGTCTCGCGGAACAGGTTGCTGCCCAGCCCGATCAGGCCGGCATTGTTGCGGAAACGATAGAGTTCGATGTTTCCCACCGAGACCTGGGCGTTATTGACCACCGCGACGACCTCACCGGTCGGTGCGATCGCCACCTGCTGGGCCTGATCCGGGATGGCTAGCTGGGGCGACAGAAAATAGCCGTCCGGGGTGACCAGGAATCCATCGGCATCGATGCGGAAATCGCCAGCCCGGGTGTAGCTGTCGGTGCCATCGGGCAAGGTCACTTTGAAGAAACCGTCGCCTTCGATGGCCAGATCCGTGTCGTGACCGGTCTGTTCGATGCTTCCGGGGGTGAACAGCCGTGGCGTTGCCGACAGGCGGACTCCGGTGCCGATCTGGGTACCGGTGGGATTACGGCCTTGATCGCCGGCCTTCGCCCCAGGCACCACCCGCACATCATAGAACAGATCCTGGAAAGCGGCCCGTTGCTTCTTGAAGCCGGTGGTGTTGACGTTGGCGATGTTGTTGGCGATCAGGTCGACATTGACCTGCTGGGCGACCATGCCAGAGGCTCCGGTCCAAAGTGCGCGTGGCATAGAGTAACCCTATTCAGTTGGCGAACCGCCAAGGCGCCAAAGCGCCAAGGGGCATGGAATGGAGGCAGCATTTCCCTAGGAGAAATATTGGCGTGTGAGCGTTAAATCGATCCATGACCATCAGGTCCGCAGCAAGTCGCTGAAGCCCTCGCCAGCCCGGGATTGCTCGGACATGGCCTTTTGGGCGGCATCGTAACGGCGCTGGAGGGCGATCAGATCCACCAGCTCACGAACCGGTTCGGCGTTGCCCTTTTCCAGCCGGCCTTGATGCAACCGTCCCGTGGCGTCACGCAGTTCCTGGTTTCCGGCGTCGAAGAACACGCCGTTTTTTGCTGTCATGTCCTGGGGCTTATCGACGGTCGACAGGCGCAGCTGATCGATCACGTTCTCGGTGACCACGCCTTCGGCGGTGGTGGCCACGGTGATCCGACCCTGTTCGTCGATCACCACCCGCTCAGCATCGGCCGGAACCGTGATCGGGCCGCCTTGGCCCTCGACGGTCCAGCCATCCGGCGTCACCAGCCGGCCATTTTCATCGGGAGTGAACCGGCCGGCCCGGGTCAGGTGGAGGGCGCCATCGGGCGAACGGACCCGGAAGAACCCGTCGCCGCTGATCGCCAGGTCGAAGGTACCGCCGGTGTCCTCGATTTCGCCTTGGGAAAAATTAAACCACGACCCATTCGGATGGACTCCGGCTCCACCTTGCTTGGCGATTCCCTGCTGGGCTGGCGCCACGCCGCCCGCCTTCATCAGGCTCTCAGCAAAACCGCTGCGCAGAGACTGTTCGCGGCGATAGCCGGTGGTCGTGCCGTGGGCGACATTGCGCGCGGCGACCTCAAGAGCCCGGGTCTCCGCCACCATGGCGCTGGCTGCGGCATAGATGCCTTTGGACATGCCCGACCCCAGGTGGATGAATGCGACGCGGAGTGCGCCACGCCCATGGAACGCAAAACGGATGCCACTGTGGTTCTGCCAGCCAGAATGAGCCCCCAGGCTGAGCCCCGGTTTCCGCGCGCCGTGGGCCCGCACGGGCTGGAGCAATCCGGTGGCCGGACTATTCTCACGGCCATGCCCGCCACCTGGACCGCCATCGACCGCGGCTATGCCGATGTCCTCCTTCACCGCCTGGACCTGGAAGGCGGTGCAGTCGCGAAATTGACCATCAACCGTCCCGAGGTCCACAACGCGTTCACCCCGCAAACGGTGCAGGAACTGCGTGACGCCCTGCAACACGTCCGCGATGATATCCAGGTCGGCGCTGTGATCCTGACCGGCGCCGGTGAAAAGGCGTTCTGTTCCGGTGGCGACCAGCGGGTTCGCCAGCACGGCGGGTACGTCGGCGGACGGGACGGCGACGCTGTGCCGCGGCTGAATGTATTGGATTTGCAGCGTGAGATCCGCAGCTGCCCCAAGCCGGTGGTGGCGATGGTCGCGGGCTGGGCGATCGGCGGCGGCCAGGTGCTGCACCTGGTCTGCGACCTGACCGTGGCCGCCGATAACGCCCGATTCGGGCAGACCGGGCCCAAAGTCGGCAGCTTCGACGGCGGTTTCGGCGCCAGCTATCTCGCCCGCTGCATCGGTCAGAAGAAAGCCAGGGAATTCTGGTTCACCTGCCGGCAATACGACGCTCGCCAGGCGTTGGAGATGGGCTTGGTCAACGAGGTCGTTCCGCTGGCAGACTTGGAGACCCGGACGCTCGCGCTCTGCCAAGAGATGCTGCGCCACTCGCCGCTCGCCCTGCGCTGCTTGAAGTCGGCCTTTAACGCCGACTGCGACGGCCAAGCCGGTTTGCAGGAACTGGCCGGCAATGCGACGCTGCTCTTTTACATGACCGAAGAAGGCAAGGAGGGCCATCGCGCCTACCTAGAGAAGCGGAAGCCGGATTTCGGGCAGTTTCCGAAGCTGCCCTGACGTGTCGCTGGGCAGTTGCCGTCGGCATGTCTGGACCACCGGTGCCACATGGTGAGCATCGCCAGATCGATCGCCGCCGTCCGCGCCGAGATCGCCGCCGCCTGCCAGCGCTCGGGCCGTGATCCTGCTGGCATCCGTCTGATCGCGGTGACCAAGTCGCAGGACCAGTCCGTCCTGCCCGCGTTGGCCGCTGCCGGCATCACCGACTTTGGCGAGAACCGCGTCGATCACCTCGCGTTGATGGCCGGGGCGGCGCTCGCTTCTGCGCCGGGCCTGCGCTTCCACCACATCGGCCGGGTTCAAGGCCGGCAATTCCCGGACATCCTGCGCTGGGCCGGCTGCCTCCACGGTCTGTGCGAGGTCGAACACCTGCCGCGCCTAGCACGGGCGGCTGCTGCCGCGGGATACGGCCCAAATCGTCCCTTTCCGGTCTTCATCCAGGTCAATACCTCGGGCGAAATCAGCAAAGCCGGCCTTGGACCTGCGGCGTTGGAATCGTTCCTCGACTTGGCGCGACGAATCACTACGCTGCACATTGAAGGACTCATGACGATGGCGCCAGAAGCGGAGGGGGGCGTGGCCAGCGATACGATCCGCAGTTGCTTCGTTCGCTGCCGCGAACTGGCCAAAACCCATGGCTTGCCCCGCTTGAGCATGGGCATGTCTGGTGATTTCATCGCGGCTGTTGAAGAAGGCGCGACCGATCTGCGCATCGGCACCCGGCTGTTCGTGGACGGCGCTGGATAGCCATGAGTTCTGGATCGCGCCTTTGGGATTGGATCGCCCAGCGCAACCCACCGCGTACTGGCGCCCGCCGCGAACCGCCTGCCACCACCAGGACGTCTCCGAGGACACCGGGGCACAACCATCGCAAACCATCAGCGGCCAAGCTCAGCGCGGAATCAGTGGCTGCGTTCCTGGTCGCGCAGGGATTGCACGTCGCTGTCCGGGTGCATCGCAACCGCACCATCGCCCTTGGACTGCGCGGCCGTACCGGAGCCTGGCGATTGGGCATCCATGCCGCTTTGCTGGAGGACCCTGCGCTGATCGAAGCCCTCCCGGCCTGGATCACCGCTGGCGGTGGCGGGCGCCACCCGGTCATCATCCAGGCCTTGGCCCGTCTCGATGCGCGGCTGATCGCCAGCCTGCCGCCGGTGGAAGCGGAACCGCTCGGCAGACCCTGGGACCTCGCCAAGGAATTCAGCCGGATCCACGCCACCTGGTTTGGCGATCTGCCGCCACCCGAGGTCGGCTGGTCCAGGGATTCGCATCGTTCACGGCAACGGCATATCCGCTTTGGCAGCTACCATCGGGGGCCACCGGCGCGGGTTCTGTTGCATCCGCGGCTCAACCAGCCGTGGGTCGCCAAGGTCTTCGTCGAACACGTCCTGTACCATGAACTCTGCCATCATCGTCAAGCCTGTCAGCCGGTGCGCCGTGAGAAACCGCATAGTCAACGGTTCAAACAGTGGGAAGGTACGTATCCCCACTACGCCTTGGCCATCGCCTGGGAACGATCCCACCGGCACCGGCTGATGCGCAGCGAGACCGTTTCCGAATGAATCCACCCGGAACACGCAGGCGCGGATGAGCCGAGAAAAACGCTACCTGACCATCGGCGGAGCCTGGTTCACGGTCCAGGATCCACTCCCTGAGCAGTGCCAGCCCTGGTTCGTCGGCCGATCGTACATGCTGCCTGGCTACCACATCCGCACCGAGACCAGCTTTGCCGGCACCTGGTATGCGATCCTGGTGGAATCCGGCGATGGCGAGCTGGTCATCGGCGGGAAACGGACGCAGACCAAGGGTTCGTGCATCATCCTGCTCAATGGCGGGGATCTGCGTCAGAACTGGTATTATCACGGGAACAAAGAGACCGATGTCACCGGCGGTTTCTTCGTCAATGGGCCGTGGGTGCAGAGGACGGCACCGATCCTGCAAGAGCGCACTGGCGGCTGCGTGCATTGCCAGATAACGGCACCCATCTTCGCCCGCTGGCAGACCATCACCCGCACCTTTCGGCGCCAGCCCTATGTCCTGACAGGCGCTCAGGCCTATTCTTGGTGCGTTGAGATCCTCGGGGCTTTCGCTGGCGAATCGGATCCGCTTGAGCGGGACGCGGTCGGCCAGCTGCGCCAGTTGCTGGCCGCTGATCTGTCCCGGCCCCTGACCATCGGCAGCATCGCCCGCAGGATGGGCTACAGCCGAGAACACCTCGAACGCGCCTTCGCCAAGGTCTACGGCCTGCCGCCAGCGGCTTGGCGTGAGCGCGAACGGCTGATGCAGGCCGGACGGCTCCTGACCATGGGCGAATCGCCGCTCAAGAGCATCTCCACCGCCTGCGGCTACGGATCAGTCTCCAGCCTGGTCCGGGCCTTCCGCCGCCGGGTCGGCGTCACGCCCAGCGAATTCCGCCAAAATCCGTTCATCTGGTGATCGCAGTACGAAGTAAATGAACTGCCCGGACGACGCCTTGGCGTTTAGGCGGTTCACCATCTGCGTTTTTCGATATCAAGGGCTCTTGATCAAGAATCCTGGCGTTTGCGCAGGTCGTCCATGTATCGCTTGTCCACCGGATAGTTCAGCATCAGTACGACGCCGACCATCGAAATCGCCGGACCGAGGAACAGGTACAGGGCGCACAGGCTCCACGATACCGATGGCGTCTGGGTGACTTTCGGGCCTTCGACAAAACCGATCCAGGTCAGGGACATCCCCGCAAGGAATAATCCGGCGGAAATGCCTGCCTTGCGCGCAAAGGCGAAAAACGATGCGTACAGGCCATCGCGGTCCTGGCCGGTGCGGCGCCGTTCGATTTCGGAGATATCCGCCAGCATCGAGGTCGAAACGGGAACCATGATCCCATGACCGACCCAATAGAGCGAGGACAGGACGGTGTAGGCGATGTACAGGAAGACGCCGTTGCGATCGAACCAGCCGGTGAGCACCAGGCCTGCGATCAGCAGATTGCAAACCAGGTTCAATACCGTGCCCAGGATCACCGCCATGCGCTTGTCCATCAGACGGACCACGGCCGAGGCGATGAAGGCTCCGGCGGCCAGGCCGATGATGGAGCAGCTATGGGTCAGGGTGCGCCAATGACCGCTGATCGCGGTCAGGTAGTGATCCCAGGTATAGACCTGCAGGGTGGCGGTCAGGGCGACGCCGGTGACCACGACGACGACGAATCCGATCACCCACTTTGATAGGCCATCCTTGGCCATCTCACGCAGTCCGTGAAAGAAATCGCCCAGACCGGAATTGGAAACCGCCAGATTGCGTGAATCGACGATGTGGCTGCGCGTTGCCCACGTGACGAACAGGACGAAGAACAAAGCGATCCCGCCGTACCACAACCCCATCTGGTGGTAGTTCTCCGGCTGGGACAGCCCTTTGACGACCACGTCCTTGCCATCGCGCTGGACGGTCTGATCGAGGAAGAAGAACGACCAGGCGATGGCCGTTCCGGCCATGTTCGACAGCATGTTGAGGGATTCCCGGTACCCCTGAATCCGGGTGCGACCCTCGTAATCAGTGCAGATCTCGAAGCCGAGGGCGGTGTACGGGATGATCCACACCGCAAACAGGCTGCGCACCGCTAATTGCAGGGCCAGGACATAGCCGAATAGCAGCGCCTGGCTGGTGGTGAAATATTCAGGCACATTCCACACGAAATAGCTGGCCACCACCATGCCGACGCCGCCGATCAGGAAATACGGATGGCGCCGGCCCCAGCGGCTGCGGGTGCGGTCTGAGACATGGCCCATCACCGGATCGATGATCGCATCCCAGAAGACCGAGATCGACATCGCCAGCCCCGCCCAGGCAGGGCTCAGACCAAGAGCCTGGGTGTAGAAAAACATCGCGAAGCCGAGACCGGTGTTGATCACCAGCGAGGTCGCCGCCTCGCCACTGGCATAGACCAGCATGCGTCCAGTGCTGAGCGTACGGACCGGCGCCTGGCCGGTCGGCTGGGCGGTCACGATGGTTTCCGATACTCGTAGGCGGCATCGACCAGCCTGGCGAGATCGTAAAATGGCCGCCAGCCGAGATGCAGCTTGGCTTTCGTATTGTCGAGCCAGTTGCTGAAGCGCTCGACCCGGATCTCGACGCCACGCAAGCCGCGGGTCCGGTTCAGATGACGGGCGACTTCAGCATAGTTCACCGGCTCATCCATGCAGATATTGAAAGTCTGCTGGCGGGCCCGGGGATGATCGATGGCGAGCACCATCGCCTCCACCAGATCGTTGACGTGGACGAAGTTGCGCAGCACCGGCTTGCCGGCCAAGTCGAGCATGATCGGTACTGCGCCCTCAGCCTGGTATTGGGCGGCTTTTTCCGGTCCGACCAGCTTGCCCCACAGCGGTTCGCCGAATACCTCAGGCGCAAAGCTGAGCTGGCGTTTGAAGTCGTCTTTGCACATGATCCACGGCGCGCGCAAGCAGCAGCCGTCGAGCCCGTATTGGATCTGGTACTGTTCGAGCAGCACTTCTTCGAGCACCTTGGACAAGGCGTAGCAGCCTTTGTAGGCGGTGTGGCGCTGGTCCTCGGTGATTGGCAATTCGCGCTGCAAATACATATGGCCCACCGCCGCATCGCCGCCGACCAGCAGAAACCGCTGGAAATCCGGTGCATTTCGGCATTCCTCAAGCAGCCAAAACATGCCTTTGACGGTCACGTCGATGATATGCTCGGGGTCTTCCTTGCAGGTCGCCAGGTGGACCACGTGGGTGACACCGGCCGCCGCACGTTTGACCACGGCCCGGTCAGCGATGTCGCCGGTGACGACCTCGATCCGGGGATGTGGAGGCGGCTGGCGGTTCCGGCACAGCACCCGGACTGAATAATCGGCGAAGCGGGGCTCGGCGAGCAGGCGGGGAAGGAACACTTCGCCGACATTGCCGGCGGCACCGGTGATCAGGATGCGTCTGGACATGAGATTCCTAGGCCAGTGGCCGATAGTGGATCAATCGAGGAAAATACCGGAGACCGTCGAATTTTCGGTGGGACCGGTGTTGCGGATGGTGATCGTGGTCATTCCGCTCACCGGGATCCGGAGCCAGGCCCCATCACCGTAGCTCGTGACTTCGCGGGATTCCGTTGCGCCGCCTGGGGATTGGATCTCGACTGTTGTTTGACGTTTCAATCGATCCCAATCCAGGAAATACAGTGAAATGCGCCGCACTTGATCGCCGGAGACAGTCAGGATCGTTTGCTTGCTTGCCTTGTCGGTGACGAAGCATGAGGCGATGCGCGAACCATCGGCGAGTTGCAGTGCACGATCATCCGTGGTCGTGGCCGCCCAGGTGTGCTGGGCGGATTTGCCGGTGTCGACGGAGATTCCCTTGGGCAAAGACGGCGGTTTTCCGGCGATGACCCAGCCGAGTTTTCCATAGACGTCCTGCCACGTCCCCTTGGTGGACGTGTCGATAGCGGAGCTGATCTGCTCCCTGCCGGCTTCAGGGATGCGCAGCTGGAACTGATCGGCATAGCGCGCCGCCCATCGCGCTCTGCTCAGATCCTTGGAATAGGCATCGATGGCGGATTGGAGCATCGTTTTCAGCGCATCCTGGACCGCGGCGCCCTGGCCCGAGATGGTGGATAATGCCTCTCCTTTTTTCATCCGAATGAAGACCTGATCGAGCACGGCAGTCGCACCGGGATCCTTGGCCGTCAGCGCCCGATCGATGGCCTTGGCCAGCAAAGCTGGCGTCACGGCCTTGCCTTTGCCCAACGCCCAGCGCACCGATGCTGCCTGATCGCTGAGCAGTTCCTTCGCCACCAGTTGCTGCAAGGCCGGAAAGGCGTCCTTTCCTTTCCCGGTCAGCTCGCCGTAACGGTCTCCATCCAGCGTCAGCAAAGAATCGAGCAGGTTTTTCTGGAGATCCCCTTTCGCTGCCAGCGTCAGGTCGTGCAGACGTCCCCACTCTGCCGGACCACCGGTGCTGGCGGCCAGCACCAGGATGGACTTCAGGTAGTCAGGAGCCCACTTGGCGTCGGCTTTCTGCAGACAATCCAGCATTGCGACGAAGGCCGCGCGGTCTTGCACGTACGCGAGCACCCCCGCAACGGCGACCGCTTGGGAATCAGGTGCGGCCGCCAGGGCAGAGCGCATCGCTGGCAACGCGCCATCGCCGAGCGTCCACAGCTCGGCGATGGCGTCCCGACGTTGATCTGGCTTGCCATCCAGCTTGATCAGCAGCGACGCGACCGAATCAGAATCGCCAGCCGAAGCCAGGAGTCCGAATCCGGAAGCGGCCAGCAGCAACGTCGGAATGCTGGAATGCATGCTCGTTCAGCGCTTTATCAAGGTTTGGCGACGATCGGGCGGATCACCAGGTTCTTCACCTCGACCCGGGTCTTCTGTCCACCATGGTGCAGGCCGATACCGATGAACCCTTCCTTCTTGGCACGTTCGCTGGTGAACTGGACCGTCTGCACACCATTCAGCGCCAAGGTCAGCTGGCCGTTCTCGACCTTGACGTAGAAGTGGTTCCAGTCGTCCTTCTTCACCAAGGACAGGAACTTCCCTTTGTAGTCATTGACGGTGGTGTCGGGCCACACCGCGCCCCACCACGGATCCATCGCCTTGGGATGCAGGCCGTCCTCGCCGTTGGGATTGGATTTCTGCTCGTGGAGCATCAGTCCTGCGTTCCAGCCGATCTTCTTGACGTCAGCGTGGAGTTCATAGTTCAGGTATTTGTCCTTGGTGTGGAAGGCATGGTGATGCCGTCCGCTGTCCTTGCCGTTGTTGTCACCGATCAGCGTTCCGCCTTCGATCTTCCAAAAATCGGCTTCGACCGTCCAGCCGGCTGCGACCGGATCGGCTCCGTCGAGCAAGGACTTCCATCCGGCCCCTTCCGGAGCGAGGAAGGCTTTGACCGGTTCGGCGGCCGGTGCTGGTGCTGGTGCCGGTTCAGCAGCGGTCAGCACCGTAGCGACGGCGGCGGCGAGGGTGGCGAGGGTGGCGAGGGTTGCCATGAAGTTCCTTGCGGAGGGGGGAATCAGTAGATTTTTGTATTACAGCGGTTGGGCGTGGTCAGAAACCGGCCAGACGGGCTCAAAATCCGGCCAGACGGCCGGTGCTGTCGCCAAACCGATCGCTGTCGATGCCGTAGTGGCCGAGCAGCGACTGGTAGAGGTTGCACAGCCGGCGAGCGTCGTTTTTTTCAGCCGAGTCAGGCGATTTGTTGTCACCAGCAGGGAAGGAAAGGGCCCGGCCGGTTTTCAGCGATCCGCCGGCTTTGCCGGCGAGCACGATCGGCAGGCGCTGGCGTTCGTGGGCGCCGCCCTGCATCAGGCTCGAGCAGAACATCACGACGCTGTTGTCGAGCAGGCTGGACTCGCCCTCACGTACTGCGCTGAGCTTGCCGAGCAGGTCGGCATAGCGGCTGACGTAGTACTGGTTGACCAACTGGTATTGGGCGCCACCGACATGGGAAAGGCCATGGTGATCGCGCAGCGAAGGATTGTCTCCAGCGAAGGAGCAATCCATCTGCGACAGGTCGTTCTGGAACATCAGCGTCGCGACATCGGTCTTCCCCGCTTGCAGGGCCACCGCGATCAAGTCGATCATCAGACGGGTATGGAGATCGGTCGGGATCGGGTCTTTCGTCGGAGCGTTGGGCATCAGGCCGGCGACGGTCGGTCCAACCGGCTTTGCTGTGGCATTCGCGGCCTTGTCGAGGCGGACTTCGATCTCACGCAATTGGGTCAGATATTGGTCGAGGCGCTGCCGGTCGGCGCTGGACAAGCCGGGTTGCAGGCCCTTGGCGTCCTGACGCACCAGGTCGAGCACGCTGCGCGATTCCCGAGCCGCATTGGGATCGCCGACCAGGCGGTCGTACAGCGAACGCGGGTTGTTCTCACGCGGGATCGGCGTGGTCGCGGTGCTCCACGAGATGTGGCCGCTGTAGATCAGCGGCCAGCCGCCGTGCATGCCCAGGTTGGCACCTTCGATGCCCAGGACCAGGCTGGGAAAATCATTGCGATCTCCGGTCTGCGCAGCGAGCACTTGATCGAACGACACGGCGGTTTCGATCTTCCCACCATTAGCCGGTCCCCCCGACATGATGATCGGGGCGGCGCAGATGTGCTGCTCACCTTTGAGGGCGTTCGGATTGTAGAGCCCTTGCAGTACGTTCAGCGATTCCTTGAAGGGGGCCAATGGCATCAGGGTTTTCGACAGCTCCATGGCGCTGCCGTCGCCTTTGGCCCACCAATCGCCGGCGTTGACTCCATTGCCCATGTACAGGCAGACGAAGCGCTTGCGTGCAGCCGCAGGCTTGGCCGGATCGGCGGCAGCAAGGGTTTCCAACCAGGGCAGCGCCAGGGCCACCCCGACCCCGCGCAGGAAAGTCCGCCGATCGAACGATGGTTGTCGCATGGTGTCGCTTCCCGAGATCAGTGGGCGGCATCGCGGCCGCGGATGGATTGGAACTGAGTGCTGGCCACCACGGCGTCGATCAGCACCGACATCGTGAGGCCCTGCTCCTGGGCTTTGGACTGCATGGTCTCAAGCAGCGGCTCATCGCTGATCACCAGCCTTCTTCCGAGCGCATAGCCGAGCAGCTTGCGGCAGGCCAAGGCCAGGAATCCGTCGCGCTGTGCCGGCATCGACAAATACGTGCGCAGATCTTCGATCCCTGACAGTTTGGTGCCATTGTGCAGGACATCGCTGCTGTTGATGGCCTTCCCATTGCCATCGGTGGTCCGCCACCGGCCGATCGGGTCGAACTGTTCCATGGCGATGCCGAGAGGATCGATGCGCGAGTGGCAGGAACCGCATACCGGGCTTTCCCGATGTTTGGCGAGGAGTTCACGTTGGGTCAGGCCATCCTTGTTCTTTTCATCCTCTGGCAGCATCGGAACATCGTTGGGTGGTTTGGGCGTCGGGGTGCCCAGGACGTCAACCAGCAGCCAGTTGCCGCGTTTGATCGGGCTGGTGCGCAGCGGATGCGAAAGCTTCGTCAACACGCTTGCCCAGCCGATGACCCCGCCGCGCGGGGAATCGTCGCACGCAAAGCGTTGATATGAGGCGAACCAGGCTTTGACCGATGCATCTCCGCGACTGCCGTTGGCCCAGCCGGCATCGCCCGGTTTCACCAAGCCGTAGAATTTCGCGAGATCGGCGGTGATGTAGGTGCGCTTGGCGGTGAGCAGATCGGTGATCGGCCGGTCATTGACGACGAGATCGGCGCAGAACACCACCGCCTCGTCGAACATCGCCTGGCGGATGGTGGGTGTGAATTCAGGGAATCGATCCCGATCCGGCCTGGCATTGCGGTCGAAGCGATAGAAACCCAGCCATTGCCCGAAAAATTCCTGGACGAACCGGCGGACTCTGAGGTCGGCCATCATCCGTCTGGTCTGCAGCTTCAGCTTGCTTGGATCGGCCAGCTCACCGGCTTGGGCAGCGCGGAGGAGCTCGTCGTCAGGAAGTGCCGACCAGAGCAGGAAGGAGATCCGGCTGGCCAGTTCGATTCCGGAGACTGGACTGGCCTTGACCCCGCTCGGTGGAGTCTCGAACCGGTAGTAGAACCGGGGAGAAGCCAGGGCACGGATCACCATCGCCCGGTGGGCGGATTCCACCGAGCGGCCCTGCGCCACCAGTTCGTCGAACGTTTTGCCAAGCGCCGCTTCATCGGCAGCAGTGGTGCCGACCCGCCAGGCCCGCTGCACGAACCGGATTGCGTTCTGGCGGTGGCCATCCCGGGTACGACGGACCAATTCCGCTGATTCGGAGGTCCATCGCTGCCACTCGGGGCGTTGGTCCGGCGTGACCGTGCAGCCATACACCTTGGAGAAGGTGCTGACGGGGTCGCTGACCAACTGCCAAAGCGCTTCGATTTGGGAATCGTCGAAATACCGATTGATCACCTCGGCATGGGCCCAGGCATGTGGAACTTTGACGTATTCGTGGTTATCGGATTCGCTCAAGCGGACCAGATCGCGGCGCTCCGCCGGAGTCAGGGGCCTGATGCTGGCGCTCCAGAAGGGAAGAAAGGCCCCAGTGGTGAGATTGGTGATGCCGGTGCGATAATCATTGGCATCGCCTGCGGCTCCGCCGGTGTCCGTGTCGCGAAGCTTTTTGTTGCGATTGCCTGCATAGGACACCTCAAGCGACGCCTCGAACAGCGGATCTGAGCCAGGTCGATAGGATTTTCCCAACAGATATCGTTCCAGCACGTCGATTTTCTTTGCCCGAGGAGTCTCTGCGAGGACCTCCAGGTCGAGCCACAGTGCCCGCCAAGCCGTCTGTTGTGCTGGAGTCCAACCAGCGACCGTTTTTTCATCAACCGCCGGCAACACCGGTTTGCTGCGTGGCGACGGCAGCAGATCTGAATCGCGGACCATCTTGATAGTACGCAAGCGATGGATTGCCGCCCCAGGCAAGGGCTTCACGGACACGGAGGCACAGAAAGCGTCGAGTCGTCGCAGTGCCTGGCTAGCCCGACTATCGCGATCGTCATCCAGGGTCGGGGCGGGCATGAAGAGGGGGCCTGAGCCAGGCAGGTATTCGGCATGGCTCGCAACCCGGGTCGCAACCGCCAGGTATTTTTCAATCAACGCTGCCGACACCTGCAACGTCTCGGCGGCATTGGTGAAGCCCTCACCGCCAGAGGCGTCGGTGGGGAAATCGCGGCTCCAGTCGATGTCCAAGCCGGTCAGATCATTCAGTGAATGGTTGAGCTCGACATTGGTCAACCGGCGCAGCGGAATATCGCCCGGATCGCCGGCCTTGGCCAAAGCAGCTGATTTGAGGGTCGAATTGATCCAACCAACCGCCTCCTGTCGCTGCGTGTCAGTTGGTTGATTGGCATGCTTCGCCGGCGGCATCTCCTTGCTGGCGATAGCGGCGGAGATCTCCTTCCACAATTTCGAGTCGGCCACCACCGCGGCGGTTTCCTTGAACCTCGTCAGATCAAGATCGCCTTTCGACTTGGTCCCCGAATGGCATTCGATGCAATTGGCCTGCAAAAATGGCGTGATCTGGTCGATCGAGTCGCCCGGGATGATGTTGCCGATGAGCACCAGGACTGCGGCAAGTCTCCTGGAAACACGGGCCGAACTAGGCCACCATCCAACAGGAACAGCCGGCAAAATGCTGCGCATGTCGCATTCATACGGCGGTCTCCTTCTCCTGTGCGTGATCGCTATAAACCGTTTGTGATCTGTATGAAGGTGTTCACATGGTCCGGGGCCGATCACTTGCCCATGATTTCCGCCCGCCGTTGCTGTCTGCCACACCCCGGCCTGTGGAAGGCGGATTTGCAGATTACCACAGCGCATTGTCTTCCTTGCCGCCATCGTAGCGTCGTGCAATCCAGCCGGGAGGCCTCATGTCCGACCATCGCCCGCTCGCCCTCGTGGCCTGTGCAGTCCTCTTTGGAGTGTTGACCAGCTGCGGCGGGAAGGACGCGCGTCAAGCCGCGGTCTCACCCACGCCATTACCGACAGCCGGGGTGGCGTTGGCTGAAGACAAGGCGTCCGATGCGAAACCACAAGAACAACCGGCTTCCTCCCGGCCGCTCCTGACCAATCGCGGTATTCCCCAACCAACCACCGATGAAGCGCCATCATCCAAAACGGAAGCATTTGCTGCATTCGACCAATGGATTGCATCTGGCGGTCGGGATCTCGCGGTTGGCCAGTCATTGGCGAAAGCCCGCCGAGCCGCTTTGCAGGAGATGATCCGCAACGACCCGAAGGCCGCCATCGCACGGGCCGTGCCCATGCGCTTCCGGCAGAATCTTCCCCCGGTCGTCACCGATCACCTTGAGCAACGGGTCGATGGCATGGGGACCCTTGGGGTGGCGGTGGCGTTGATGGAGGATGGATCGAGCCGAAACACGCCGACAGCTTCGCTCGGCGACACCCATTTCATCAATTATACGTATGGGAATCGTCTCGGGAAACTGACCAGGACACCCATTCCAGTGCACGGGATCGCGCTTGATGGCGAGCTGGCGATGTCCGATAGCCCGGTGCGGGTCATCGAACCCGGTGAAATTGTTCCGCCAGAACGGATCAGCGCCGATCAGAGTTGCCCAGTGTCTCAGAAAGCTGGTTCACCGGCATTTGCCATCGACGTCGGCAGCGAAGTGAAATACCTGTGCAGCGGTGGCCACCTGATCGCTGCGGCGGAAGGATACGCGGCAGCCGATAGCGTCGCCGATGGTCTGATCGCGCAGTCTTCTTGGACCGAAGGGCCGAAAACCCTGCTGTACATCAGAGCCCGCTTCAGCGACCAGAGCGAAGCGAGCATTCCAAGTGAGACAACATGCGCGAAGACCATTTCCGACATGTCGATTTTCTTCAACACAGTCAGTTACGGAAAGCAACCGTCGATCACGACTACCGTCACCCCGATTATCGTGCTGCCCAAGACCGAGGCGGAATACAAAGCAATGACCAGTGGCGATATGCAGTTGATGACCGATGCCAGGGCCGCATCGAAGACCGCTGGATATGATACGGCATCGTACCAATGGTACGGTGTTCGTTACGTCGGCGGGCCTGGAAGCTTCAGCGGCCAGGCCTGGGTCGGATCGGCCGGGGTGTGGATGAAAACCGATTCCGCCGGAGTCGCTGCTCACGAATGGGGACACAATCTGGGTTTGTGGCATGCGAATTCATGGAATCCCACCACGCTTGATCCGATCGGCGCAGGGGGACATCAGGAATACGGCAATTCCTATGATACCATGGGTTCCGCCAACGGCGGGAATTATCACTTCAATGCCGGTTCGCGGAACAAGTTGGATTGGCTCCCCAACGACCACGTCCACACGGTCTCAGCCAGTGGTACCTACAAAGTCTATGCCGTAGACACGACCGCACTGCTGTCGACCTCAGAAAAGCAAGGTCTCCGGATATTACCGACAAAGAACAAATTGTTCGGAACGACCAATGAGACGGTCCAATACTGGCTCGAGCATCGTGC
Organism: Planctomycetota bacterium; assembly: GCA_014193115.1. Classification (GTDB taxonomy): domain Bacteria; phylum Planctomycetota; class UBA11346; order UBA11346; family UBA11346; genus BJHQ01. Next base: position 242,309 of record BJHQ01000002.1, read on the forward strand.
TCTGTGGTCTGGAAACGCCTGGATGAACCAAGGGGTGATGCTGCGTTGGAGTGGCAATGCCAGCGGTTCCGACCGTTTGATTGATACCACGCCGCAAAGCGCTGATGGGAAGACGGATGCTGCCATTGTCATCGGACGGACTTTTTCCGACCGTCAGCTTGGTATCCATGTCACGCCCGTGACCAAGACAGCCGGACCACCAGCGGCAATCGACGTTGTCATCAACATCGGGGCGTTTTCAGGCAACCAAAGTCCGACCGGTACGCTGAGCGGCCCGTCAACGGTCGCCCTCAACACCGATGCCGTTTTCACAGTCACCGCATCCGATGCTGACGGGGACACGTTGGCCTATGCTTGGAACTTCGGCGACCGGACCTTTGGGGCCAATTCCGTCACCGTCACGAAAAAATGGTCCGTGGCAGGCGACTATGTCGTGTCCTGCACCGTGTCCGATATGAAGGGGGGAACCCAGCTGAAATCCCTGGTGGTCAAGGTCGGAACACCGACCAATTTCACGGTTTCCGGGAAAGTCCTGGATGGCGCCGCTGGAGTACCGGGAATCCTGGTATGGAACGGACAAGGCGGGAACAATTTCCGAGGTAGCTACACCGATGCTGGTGGAAATTATACCGTCACCCAACTCACCGGCTCGGTCACTTTGCAAGCTTCCGCCGTCCGCCATGCGGTCACCGCGGCGTTCACCAATCCGCTATCGGTCACCGCCAGCCTGACCGGTATCAATTTCAGTGCGGTCGCCTTCCCGACAGTGACCGTTGCCACCATTGACGGCACGGCTGGTGAAGGCGCCGGCAACACCGGAACGTACCGGATCAGCCGGACCGGAAGCACCACCGCTGCCTTATCCTTGCCGTTCACCATGTCAGGCACGGCAGCCGCATCCGATTTCACGCTTTCCCCGGCCTCTCCGGTGAGCATTCCAGCTGGATCGAGCTCGGTGGATATCGTCCTGACCGGGACCACCGATGCCTCTCCAGAGCCCAAGGAGCGGGCAACCTTGACCTTGACCGAAGGATCAGGCTACGAACTTGGTTTGGCCAACGCCGCCAGTGTCTACATTTTGGATCAATCTGGTCCGATTAACGATGATTTTGCCAATCGGATCACGCTATCGGGCACCAGCCCGACCGCCACGGGCAGCAATGTGTACGCCACGAATGAAATCGGCGAGCCCCGGCACGGAAATGGGAACGGGACCCAGTCATCCTGGTGGTCCTGGACCGCGCCTTACAGCGGTTCAACGACCGTCAGCATGGTCGGTTCGTCCTTCATTTATTCTGCAATCGGTGTCTACACGGGAAATTCGGTCAGTGGATTGACCGAAATTGCCGGTTCAACCTTTTCGGCAGCACCCAATCGCACGGTCAATTTCAACGCGGTGTCCGGAACCGCCTATCAGATTGCCGTTGATGGCGCTTATTCCTCAACCAGTTCGTTCTATCAAGGTTCGATCGTTCTGAGCATCAATGGAGCCAATCCGCCATCGCGGGATATCGTCATGGCTTTGCCTACCGGATTCGTGTTCCACGCCGTTTCCCCAGCAGATGCCGTGGTGTCTGCTCCAGGAAGTGGCCCAACCCAGACCATTACGGTTCTTCAGAATCAGACCGCTGTGATCGAAGCGATACCAGCCTCCAGGGATTGAGTCTCGAGTCTCAGGACAGGCACAGGTCCTGAGGTGCGCCGACTGGGTGTTTGTTCCCAGGTGCACCGATTTGCCTTCCGCAGTCCGTTGCGGTACGAAGCCATCAGGAACCGATTTTCTGGATCGCGTTTTTGTTTCAGTGTTTTTCGATGTGTGTCCGTTCCTTTCTTGTTCGCTGCTTTCCTATCGGCGCGTAATCGTTTTCTGGCGTCTTCGGGGCCTTTGCTTTGTGGATAACGTCTAGGTTCACCGCTCAGACCGTCGCCGTTTTTTATGAATCTGTCCGCTGTGACCAAGCTGATACCGTTTTTTTGAAACTGTAAATCTGTGATTCGGTAGTTGGAGTTCCAATTTTCTCATTTGGTTTGGTTCCATCCGAATTCAGGATTTGCAGGAGCGTTCGGAAAATTACACAATATACATTATCAGACATTATAATATTAGAACGTTACATAATGTTATCTGTTACAATTAATTGGTTCAGACACGAAATTCGCTGTCGCGGGAATCGCGGGAATCGGGAATGCGCAAGGACACCAGTCGCCCCCGAACGAGCTGCCCCCGAACGAGCTATCCGCGAGACCATCTCCAGGACTCTTGGCAGGTCGAAATTCCAACAATGATGCCTCCAGCATGGCATTGCACGACTCGACCCTGCATGTGGCAGTCTCGTCCAGCGTCCGGCTCAGGGACCAGATGGTCGCAGATTTGCTGGCGGGATGGGAAGGACCCGTGCGACGACTGATCGAACCGGACGGCCTCGATCGGATCATCATCGGACTTGATACGCCAAGCTTCTTCGAGCCGGCCGCAGCGCTGGTGGTGCGCTGCGATGATCGATGGATCAAGCGACATCGCGACCTGCTGACGCCACTGATCGGCAGGAAGGCCGGAGGTGGCGTCCTGATCCTGTCCACAGCGGCGGTAGAAGCCGGTCCTGGTTCCAGAGCCTTTACGAAATCTCTGGAAAAGACTGGTGTATTACATCACGTTGCAGTCCCGGAAGGCCGCGCTTTGGCCGGATGGCTGGCGGACCGGATCAGCCAGGGTGGACATCCGGTGACGCAGGCGATGGCCGTGGCGAATGCCCTGTGCAATCATGTTGGCGAAGATGCCGATGCACTGCTGTCGGCCCTCGACGTAGCCATCGCCTATGCCGGCGATGAACCGCTCTCCGAATCAACCGTCGAGGCCGTGGTCGGCGGCAACGCGGCTCGTCCAACCTGGGAATTCGCTGGAGCCTTGGTCGAAGGCAAAGCCGATCAGGCATATAAGCTGCTTGCTGCCGGTGGCGGTCTCGAACCCCATCTGGCTGTGGCGGCGGTGCTCGGCGAGCTGCGCAAGCTGCTGGCCTGCACCGAGAGCCGGGACAACGCCCAGGCCGCATCCTGGGCTGGAGTGCGGAATCCAAACGCCATGCTCTATGCCCGGCGACGGGCCGATGCACTGGGGCGCGGGGCCTTGCTCCGAGAAATGCGCGCAACGATTCATGCTCAACAGCAGCTGCGCACCTCGGGCAGCGACCCGGTTGTCGCCGTAGAGCAGCTGGTGCTTCACGCACGTCTGATCGCCCGTCCGCCGGCCGAACGGGTTCCGGGTGGCGCCAGCTGACTAACCCTGCGAGACTCGTGAACAGCGCATGGACATCTACTTTTGCGATTCGTGCGGCGTGCGGGTCAACCACGCCGACCTCAGCTCGGGACGCGGTGTCCGCCGACGCCACCAAGTGGTCTGCGCTGATTGCGTCGCAAAAGGGGTTAAAATCGGCGAACCAGGCGGCGCCGCAGCCCGTGTTCCTCAGGTCCCGTCGGAGTCGTCCCAGCACGATACGGCCAGGCTCCGACAAGCTCAGCCTTCTCTAGCCGAGGCGGTCAGCGGATTCAGCGCACTGGCCGGATCGTCCCAACCGAAGGCCCGGGACGATCGCCACGACGACCTGTCTGACCACGAAGGGGCTGACCCCCTCTCCGACCACGACGACGATCCGGACTCGGACCACGACGAAGGTCCGGACTCGGATGAGAATAAAGGCCCAGCACTGGAACCGGCAAGGAACAAATCCGGCACCCCCCGGCCCGCTTCCAAAAATCCAGAAAAGGCCGAAACCGCGGACGTCGTGAAAACCCAAGATCGGGCAGCAACGGTCAAAAACGACGAGCCCTCCGTCAATCCTTTGCAAAAACCAGGTCGGCCTGAAAAGGCGGATACTGCGGAGAGCGAACCCGTGCCGGTCGCCTCGCGCCGGACCTCGTCGAGCCGCACCCCGAACCCATCTCGGTCCAGCAAAGAAGCTCCGCGCAAAGCCGGTACATCAACGACGAAGGGAACCCGGCCGCCAACCGGTGCGCGCAAGCTGCGCCCCGCCGACCGGGCTATGGTGATCGTCACCGCAATCGCCTTCGTAGCGGCTTTGGCAGGTGCCGGCTACCTGCTGTATTTTGCCTCGCAGCGCCCGCCGAAACCCGATGACATCACCATCGACCATACCAAGGATCTTGACTCGGTCATCGCCGCCTCAAGAGCCGAAGTGGACGCGGTCATGGCCAAGACTTTCGACAATTCGGCTAGCCTGGCCGAGGTCGACTCCGCGATCGTTGCTATCGGAAAGGTCCGGACCGCGCTCGAAAAATTTGAGCGCGAAGCAAAATCGCAGGGTCTTGATGACGAGGCCATCGCGCGGATCACCCAAGGCAAGCATCTCTCGGATTTCTTCGCCAAGCGGATCAACCTGAATCAGGCCCGCGCCAAATTAATGGCCAACAACCGGCAGTGAGCAGCCGCAGGCTGCTCGGGGGAGCGCCGGATGGCGCGTCCGGGGGCGAGCAGCCCCCGGCCAGACAAGAACTTGGGACGGCGCAGCCGGCCACTCCGGCTCCGCCGGAGCCACGCGCAGCGGCGAGGGTCATTGATAACAGCCGCAGGCTGCTCGGGGGAGCGCCGGATGGCGCGTCCGGGGGCAAGAAGCCCCCGGTCAGACATGAACTTGGGACGGCGCAGCCGGCCACTCCGGCTCCGCCGGAGCCACGCGCAGCGGGGAAGTTCATGGAACGCAGCCGCAATCCGCGGAACGGCGATCGTTCAGCAAGGTCATCTCCGCCCGAAAGGCTGCTTCCTGGCGCCGCTGGCACTTCACCGCGTCTGGCTGCGGCCCTGGCCCTGGCCCAGGTCGATCGCGGCGGGCTGATCGACGACGCACTGGCCACGTGGGAAGCTGCCCATGCAGCATCTGACCCACGCGATCGGGCCCTGGCTCGGGAATTGGCTTCCGGTGCGGTGATCTGGGCGCGGCTATACGACCACCTTTGCGACCGGTTCCTGCGCCCTGGCCCGCAGTCACCAGGGTTGCGCCATGTCCTGCGCATCGGCTGCCATCAGCTGTTCGCCTGCGAGCGGATTCCGGTCCATGCCGCGGTTGCTGCGACGGTGGAATGCTTGCGGCCGTTGCACCAGGCCAAGCTGGTGCCGGTGGCGAACGCCGTCCTGCGCCAGGTCAGCACGCTATTTCACGATGATCTCGATGACGATCCGCCGATCGGGAGGATCGCTCCCCACGCACGACCTGACGATCTCTCCGTCCGCCACGGTCTTCCCGCGCTGCTGGTATCCGATCTGCGCCATCTGCTCGACAGCGATCCCGCGCGCCGTTTGTCGGACCTCAATCGGCGGCCACCGCTCAGCACCCGGACCAAGGCTGGCCGGTCGCCACCGGTCGGCCGCAGCATCGTCCACCGCGATGGCGCCTGGATCTGGTGGGATGATCCGGCCGAAGGTCTGTCCTGGGTCCGCGATGGTGTCTGCGTTGTCCAGGATCGGGCCCAGGGCCATGTCGCCGAGCTCGCCCGCAGCTTGGCTGGTGCGCGGCCAGGCGCTCTGGTGCTTGATCTCTGCGCCGCACCTGGTGGCAAAGCAGCGGCTTTGGCCGAGCTGGGCTGTCAGGTGATCGCTGCCGATGCCGCTGCCCGGCGTCTTGCTACCGTCGATTCGCAACTTTCACGGCTTGCCCAGGACGGGCTGTTTCCTGCCCTGGCCGAAGGCGCATGCGATGTCGTCGTGGTCGACGCACCGTGCAGCAACAGCGGCGTGCTCGGCCGACGGGTCGAAGCCCGTCTGCGCTATGATCGCAAACACCTGGAAGATCTCGGCCGTTTGCAGCGCGGACTGCTCGCCAGTGCGGCGCGACTGGCCCGGCCCGACGGCGCGATCGTCTATGCCACCTGTTCGCTCAGCCCGGCGGAGAACCAAGCCGTGGCCCACGATCTGGCCGGCTGGCGGCTGCGCGGGGAACGCCTCAGCTGGCCGGACCGCTGGAGCAGCGGCGGCTATGTCGCGGTGCTGGTGCGGTCCTGACACCGGTTCCGATGGCAAACGCCACAAGCATTCTGCCGTAACGAGTCTCTCCAGGAACCCATCCATGCGCCGTCTCGTGCTCGCTTGTCTCGCACTGCTTGCCCCCCTCACCACCTTGCCAGCGGCCGAGTTGTGGACCGAGGACTTCGCTGCGGCCAAAGCCCAAGCGAAAACTGAAAACAAGGATCTCCTGCTTGATTTCACCGGCTCGGACTGGTGCGGCTGGTGCGTCCGCTTGAAGGACGAGGTCTTTTCCACCCCAGAGTTCCAGGCCGCAGCGCCGAAGCGTTTTGTACTGGTCGAGCTGGATTATCCCCAGAACAAACCGCAGAGCGACGCGATCAAATTGCAGAACGCCAAATTGAAATCCGGATTCTCGATCAAAGGCTATCCCTCGATCTACCTGACCGACGCTGAGGGCCGCCCCTATGCCAAGACCGGCTACCAGGAAGGCGGACCTGAAGCCTATGTGAAAATGCTGGAATCCTTGGCCGAATTGAAGGTCAAGCGCGATGCCGCACTGGCCCAGGCCAATCAGGCCAAGGGGCTGGCCCGCGCCAAAGCCCTGGATGCAGTGCTCGACAGCCTGGGCGATGCGTTCGCTCCAGGAGCCTATGCGACCGAGATCGCCGCCATCATCGCCGACGGTGACGACGCGCTGAAAAGCAAATACGTGGTCAGCCAAGCCAAGGCCACCGCAGAGGATCTCCTGGGTGCCGGAGACATCGATGGTGCGAAGAAAACCGTCGATGGCGCCCTGGCCATTCCTGGCATCCCCCCTGCCTCAGCCCAGGACCTGCACTTCTTCCGCGCCGCCCTCGACATGGAAAGCGGCGACCCCAAAGCCGCCCTGGCCAGACTCCAGCAGGCCCTCGCCGTTGCCCCAGAGAGCGATCTTGCGCAACGGCTGAAAAGCATCATCGAGCAGCTGAAGGGCCAAATCGGGAAGTAATCGGGCTTGTGCAGGTTTGCCTTGCGCGGATCCGGCGTGGAGATGCCATCGAAATCAGCGTCACGTCGGCGATGACGGCATCGCCGCTCCGAAACGCGCGACGAGTGGTTGCGTGCGCTCTTACTCCAGCGCGCTGAGCACAAACCCGGTCAAGTAGCGGGTCTCGGGCACAGCTGGCAGAACCGGGTGGTCGGGTGAGGCGCCGACGGTGCGTTCCAAGCGCATGGTTCGACCGGTGTCGGCGGCGGCGTCCAGGATGATGCTGAGAAAATCCTCGGGTCCGACGTGGTGCGAGCAGGTCCACGAGGCCAGCACCCCGCCTGGGGCGAGCAGGCGCAAGGCCCGCACGTGCAGCTCTTTGTAGCCGCGCCGGGCCCCGGCCACGGCAGCCTTGTTGCGGGCGAATGCTGGAGGATCGAGCAGAATCAGATCGAATTGCGATGTGGGATCGCTTGTGGCGCTGCGATCGCTGGCTGCGCGCAGCCAGGTGAAGGCATCGGCTTCGATCGCGGTCAGGCGGTCGGCGACGCCGGACAGCTCCGCCGATCGGCGGGTTCCAACGATGGCGGCCGGACTGCTGTCGATGGCAATGGCGCTGGCTGCGCCGGCCAGCAAGGCGTGGATCGCGAAACCGCCAAGATGGCAGCATACGTCGAGGATTCTTGCATTTTTCCTTGGAATCCACGTTCCGACCGCCAAGTGGCTGGCCTGCTGGTCGAGGTACGCCCCGGTCTTGTGCGGATCGGCCAGATCGATTGCCGAAGTCGCCGCTCCAAGCTGCGCCATCAGGGTGGTTTCTGGTGGTCCGAAGCGGACCCCGGACCGTTCCGGGAGACCTTCGAGTTTGCGCACCGGCAGGTCATTGCGTTCGACGATCTGGCTCGGATGGAGAAACGAGCGCAACAGCTCAAGAATCAGGTCGAGACGCCGATCGATGCCAACGGTGGTCGCCTGGACCACCAAGCGATCGTGATAGGCATCAATGATCAGCCCAGGCAGCTGGTCCGCCTCGCTTGCCACCAATCGGCGGCAGGGCCGATCCCAGATGCTGCGCCGGTAGTCCACCGCGGCGCGCAGCCGGCGGATCAGAAATGCCTCGTCGAGGGCCTCGTCGTTTCGGGTGAACAGCCGGACAGCGATCTGCGATGACGCCGAATACAATCCGCGTCCGATGAACCGGCCGCGATGATCGGCGACATCGACCACCGCACCGTCCTCAAGGCCAGCAGGAACGGTGAATTCGCTGCGGAACACCCAAGCATGTCCGGATAGGCAGCGATGCCCCTGGCGGGGATGGAGGACGAGGGTGGCCATGCGGGCTCCAGCCTCGCTGGCGGATCGATGGAGTCACCTGCACCGACCGGCTGGCGCCGCTGGCATGTTCGCCGCGTGATCGGACTGGCCCTAGCCCAGGCGAATCGCTCGATCCGGGGTTCCGGAGCGGCGATGCCCACATCGCCGGAATCGGCCAGAGTCTCCCAGCCCGCTCCAAATCTTGCCCCGGCGATGTGGGCAACGCCGCTGCAAAACGGTCGGCTGGCACGCCGAGTGCGTCTGTACCCGCAATGCTCGGCGACGACCAATTCCGTGTCCTGGAACGCCTGCTGGATGTGGCGTCTTTGCGCGCCCAGGTCCACGCCGGCAATCTGGCGAACCAGAACACCCCTGGTTACCACGCCAGGGCCGTGGAGTTCGACAGCGCGTTCCGCCAAGCCCTCGCCAACGATGGTCCTGACGATGCCTTGGCCATCGAGCCCAAGATTGTCGAGCCGCGGACGACGTCGACCAAGGTCGATGGCAACGATGTGGCGGTCGATCGCGAGGTCACCGCCCTGGCCCAGAACCGCCTGCTCTACGACACCTATGTCGCGATGCTCAAAGGTCGCAAGGACCTGCTGATGACGGCGATGTCTCCGCCGCCTGGAGGTTGATCATGGGCCTGTTCAACGGAGTCGACGCAGCTGCTTCAGCCATGTCCGCCGAGCGTCTGCGGATGACGGTGGCCGCGGAAAATCTGGCCCATGCCGGCGATACCAGCCGCGGCCCCGACGGCCTGCCCTATGCCCGGCAACGGGTGATCTTCAAGTCGGTGCTCGATCAGCAGGGCCAACCTGATGGCCGAGTCGAATCCCAGGTGGTTTCATCGCCCCGGTACGAGCGGCGGATCGAACCCGGCCACCCCGATGCCGATGCCGATGGCGTGGTGATGACTCCTTCGATCGATCCGATCCTGGAATTGACCGACCTGATGATCGCCTCGAAATCCTATGACAGCAACGCCAATGCGGTGCGTGGCCTGATGCGTCTGCACGAAAGCGCCTTGCGCATCGGGCAGTCGGGTTGATCCTGGTCGTGGCATTTCTCGTTTTCCACGTTAATATGATGGTATCGCCATGACCCAGCCGCTTGATCCGATGCGCGCCCTGTATGGCGGCCTGCCGCCGATCGCCCCGACTGGCGGCGGAGCGACGACGCCGGCGACCACCGCGGACGGCAAGACCTTCCAAGACACCTTGAACGATTTCGTCCGTCAGGTGGACCAGACCCAGCACCACTACGACGCAGCGATTACCGCCGTCGAACAGGGCGCCACTGACAATCTGCATCAGGTCATGATCGCTCAGTCCCAGGCCCAGTTGTCCCTGAAACTGGCCGTCGAAGTCCGCAACAAGCTGGTGGATGCCTACAAAGAAGTGATGCGCACCCAGTTCTGAGCAGCCGTTGGTGGCGCGGTGTGAGCAGCCGCAAGCTGCGCGTCGGTCTTGCGGTGTGATCGTGGATGGACGAGGCCGGCCGTGGTCCACGATGGTACCATGCTGCCGCAGGAACTCGCCATCGGCCCGGCCTGTCCGCGCTACCTGGTCGGCTTCGACCTCCGCCGTCGGCCACATCTTGAAGCCGATGTCCTGATAGTGGGCGGCGGTGTGGCCGGCTTGTCGGCGGCGTTGTCTGCGGCCGATGCCGGCGCCGAGGTGTTGGTGCTGCACAAGTCGGCCCTGGATGAATCCAATACCGCCTGGGCCCAGGGCGGCGTTGCGGCGGTGCTGGGCGATGGCGAACGCGAACCGAGCGACGACGTCGAGCTGCATCTGCGCGATACCCTCGCTGCCGGCGTCGGACTGTGCGACGCCGAGGTCGTCCGCGACATCCTGGCCGGAGCGGAAGCCGCTATCGACGTGCTGCGCCAGCACGGCTGCCGCTTCGATGAGACCGCCGGCCACGTCCAGCTGACCCGGGAAGGCGGCCACAGCGCCCGCCGGATTCTGCACTCGAACGGCGATTCCACCGGCGCCGAGGTCGCCCGGTCGCTGACCGCGGCGGTGCGCGCCCATCCCCGGATCACCGTGGTCGAGGACGCCTTTGCCATCGACCTGATCACCGCCGAGACCGACGAAGGCCCGGCCTGCGTCGGGGTGCTCTATCATCGGCGCGAGGAATTGTTCGCGGCTTTGGCCGGATCGACGGTGCTGGCCACCGGCGGTTGCGGGCGGCTGTGGCGCGAAACGACCAACCCCCCTGCCGCCACCGGTGACGGCCTGGCCATGGCCTATCGTGCCGGCGCGGTGCTCGGTGACCTGGAGTTCATGCAGTTCCATCCGACCACGCTGTACATCGCTGGTGGCGCCCGCCTGCTCATCACCGAGGCGATGCGCGGCGAAGGCGCGGTGCTCAAAAATAACGACGGTGTGCGGTTCATGCCGGACATCCATCCCCAGGCCGAACTGGCGCCGCGCGATGTCGTGACCAGGGCGATCATCGCCGAGATCCGGCGCACCGGCTTCCCCCACGTCTGGCTCGACGCCACGCATCTTGGCGACGCGTTCCTGCGCGAGCGTTTTCCGATGATCCACCAGGCCTGCGCCAAGTTCGGACTGGACCTGGCCAGCGACTGGCTGCCGGTCCATCCCAGCGCCCATTATCATTGTGGCGGCGTGGTCAGCGACGCCTACGGCGCCACCAGCCTGTCCGGGTTGTGGGCCGCGGGCGAGGTCGGCTGCACCGGCCTGCATGGCGCCAATCGCCTGGCTTCCAACAGCATTCTCGAAGGTCTGGTGGTCGGACTGCGGGCTGGCAAGGCTGCCGCACAGGCCGGCGGCGCTCCGGGACGGGTGCGGGTCGTGGCCCCCAAGTCGGCGATGGCACCGGAACTGGATGCGGGCGACCTGGAGCGCAGCACCCGCCATCTGATGTGGCGCCAGGTCGGCATCGAACGCACCGCCGGCGAACTGGCCGCCGCCCGGCGCTCGTTGGCCTTCTGGATGAACCACCAGGTCAAGGGCGAGTTCCGCAGCCGCGAAGGCTGGGTCCTGCAGAATCAGCTGATCCTGGGCCTGCTGGTCGCCGAAGCCGCCGCCAGGCGCAGCGCCAGCGTCGGCACCCACACCCGCCTCGACAGCGCCGGTCCGGTGGAGTCGATACGCTATGCGGTCAAGCGGGCAGGCGCATGAGTCGGGCCATTTTCCAGAGGATTTCCCATGTCTGATGATCTCAACTGGCGACCGGTTGGGCACGAGCGCGACTGGCCGGCCGATGGCGGCAAAGTCGTCCAGGTCGGCGCCCGGCGGGTCGGCGTCTATCGGCATGCCGGCAAGTGGTATGCGTTGAAGGACATCTGTCCCCACGCTGGCGTGTCCCTGGCCAAAGGTCCGGTGCGCGACGGGGTGGTGATGTGCATCGGCCACGGCTGGACCTTCAGCCTGGCCAGCGGCGATCTGGTGAGCGGCCCGGCCGGATTCAGCGTCGCGACCTATGCGGTGCGCCAACGCGACGACGGCACCGTCGAGGTCGGCACCTGAATCGACCATGACAAGCCGATGACAGGCTTGGCTGTTTCGCTGGCAGAGCCATGAGTCAGCCTGAAACCATGCGCCTGCTCGTCATCGAGGATTCCACCGCCCTGCGCGAGGCCCTGGTCAACGGTCTGCGCAACGTCGGCTTCACCGTCGATGCGGCCGCCGACGGCACCGAGGGCTGGGAGAAAGCCAGCGAGGCCAATCACGACGCGATTATCCTTGATCGGATGCTGCCCGGTCTCGACGGGCTTGAGATTCTGCGCCGGCTGCGCTTGGCCGGATCCCAGGTCCCGGTGCTGCTGCTCACCGCCCGCGACACCGTCGCCGATCGGGTTGCCGGGCTCGACGCCGGAGCCGACGACTATCTGGTCAAACCCTTCGCCGTCGCCGAACTGCTCGCCCGGGTGCGGGCCCTGGGCCGGCGCGGCAACCACCGGGCCGAGCCGGTCGCGACCATCGCCGACCTAGAAGTCGATACGATCAATCGCACGGTGCGGCGTTCCGGGCGCCGGATCGAGCTGACACCGCGGGAATACCAGGTGCTGTCGCTGCTCCTCGAACGTCCGGGAGCGGTGCTCACCAGGCTGGAGATCCACGCCCAGATCGCTCCCCATGAACCAGCGGCATCAAGCAATGTAGTGGATGTGCTGATCGGACGGCTAAGGCGCAAACTGCACCCGCCCGGCGCAACACCGCTGATCCACACCCGGCGCGGATTCGGATACCAGCTGATCCATGAGTAAAGCAGGCGGAAACCGATCCACCCTGAGCGCATTCACCCGAAGCGCTCCCACCCGGAGCGCCGCACTCCGTGCGGCCAGCGCCAAACCGCTTTCGCCAAGCCGAACCAACCGTGCCGGCCCGGAAGGGCTTCCCCAGGTACAAACCATCCAATTCGATCCTCCCCGGAGCGCTTTCTCCCGGAGCGCCGCACTCCGTGCGGCCTGCGCCAAACCGCTTTCGCCAAACCGAACCGACCGTTCCGGCCCGGAAGGGCTTCCCCAGGTACGAACCATCCGGCCTTTCCTTTCACCAAACTCTATCGCACTCCCTTCGAACCTAAGGGCCTCTGCCGCACGGAGTGCGGCGCTCCGAGCTTGGTCGAATGCTGCGCTCAGCGCTTGGCCCAAGCGGAGTAAGGCGCCGAGCGTCTGGCTCACCCTATGAGCCTCGGCCGGCGCATCGCCCTGGCCGTAGTCGGCACCACCGCGGTCGTGGTGCTGGTGGCTGGCGCCTGCATCCATGTTGCCGCGCAGCAAATTTTACTGCGTGGCGTCGATCAAGAGCTGACGAGCTACATCCAGCGCATGCAGCGGCCACGTCCTGGAGAACCGGCGGGTCTGCCTCCACCACCCGAGGAACCACCGCGGCGCAGCCGGTATGTACCACCGGAATTGCGCTCCGATGCCGATCCCCGCCGACTGCTGGTTTTCCAGGATCCCGTCACCGGATCCCTCCTCGCCCGCTCCCCCTCGCTCCCCAGGGATCTCACCTTGCCAGGGCGCCACCAAAGTCCGGTCACCACCGATCTAAGCGATGGACGCCAGGTGCGCTGGATGGTCGCAGAACTGCCCCGGATGCCCGGCTGGCTGTCGGCCAAAACCAATCAGCTGCTCGGCGCCGGCCAGCCATCCGGCACGAATCCCCAGCCAAGCGGAACGTCACCGACAGTGGGCGATTCCGGCGAGACCCGACCGATCCTGGCTTGGCTCGGCATCGATCTTGCCGCCACCGATACCGAACTGTCGCGCTTGGCAGTATTCCTCGGAGCACTATGGCTGGCAGCGACAGCGTTGGCCGGCGTGGCCACTGCCTTCCTGCTGCCGACGGTGCTGCGGCCGCTGCAACGGGTCGCCGATGATCTCGCCCGGCTCGGCCCCGAGGATCTGTCGGGACGCGTAACCGACCGCGGACCAGCGGAGATCCGCAGCCTGGTCCTCCGCCTCAACGAGCTGCTCAGCCGCCTCGAACAGGCCTTCCGCCGCGAACAGGCAACCATCGCCGCCATCGCCCATGAGCTGCGCACGCCGGTGACCGAACTGCGGACCGCCATCGAGTTCAGGAGCATGGCGATTCCCGAGAGCGCCGCAGACGAACGTGCCTGCCTTGATGGATTGCTGTCCACCACCGTCCGTATGCAGGATCTGGTGGCAAATCTCCTGCTGCTCGCCCGGCTGGAAGCAGGCCGCGAGCCGCTGCTCCGCGAAACTTGCGAGGTCAGCGAGCTGGTCCGCGACGTGATCGAATCGACCCCGGGCGGCGAAGGAATCGTCGTCTCGGTCCCAGACCAGATCATCTGCGCGACCTCGCCAGGTCACCTGCGGATCGTCGTCGCCAACCTGATCGGCAACGCCATCGCCCATCGCCAAGGCGCCGGACCGACCGCGGTCACTCTCACGGCCGGACCAACCCTGACCATAACCAATCCGTGTCCCGCCCAGGTCGACCCACGGGAGCTTGGCCAGGCATTTTACCGAGCGGACACCGCCCGCAGCGGCGATCACTGCGGCCTCGGATTGGCGCTTTGCCGCCGTCTGGTCGCTCTGCTTGGGGGCACATTGGATCTGTCGGCCAAAAACGGCATGTTCACAGCTCGTCTGACGCTGAAACCGTGATCCCGATACCGCTGTTGGGGACCGCCAAAACGCTAAGGGGTGGAGGATCATAGGAAGATCCACCCGCACCCGGTGTGTTTTCCAACCAGCGGAGAATCTCTTCCGTTTTTCCTTGGCGTCTTGGTGCCTTGGCGGTTCATCTGCATTTTCAGGGTGATTCCTGAGCGATGACCATGCTGGCCGTCGCGCGGCGCAGACGCGACGATCATGGACCAAGTCTGGCACCACCTCTCGCGAGGATGTCGTGCCGTGTTGACGGTTCGGCATGCGGGACAAGCATGGCTGCCCGTGTCATGGTCTCATCGCAGTGGATCGTTGCGGACATGCGCAAACCGATGGATTTACGCCCGTCACGGTAGTGGTGACCTGTGCTATCCGTCCGCGATTTCGCCCGTGCGGATGCGCGCGACGAGCGCGTGGATGATGGCGTGCGCGACCTCTGCACGATCTCTCATCAGGTCGAACAGGGCGGCATGTTCCAAGCGCAGCAGGATTGTGTCTTCCACTGCTTCGGCGGTGGCGAGTTGCTCATCAGGGACCAGGACTGTCAGTTTCCCCAAGGCCTGGCCGGGGCCGAGCACTGCCCTGGTCACTGCGCCGTCGAACACCCGAACCCGACCGCGGGCGATGATGGACATGGACGAGCTGCGGTGGCCCTTCTCGAAAAGGTTGGCGCCTGCGGCTACCGACATCTCCTCGCAACATGCCGATATCGCCACCAGGGTTTCGGGATCGGCATTGGCGAAACCATTCGCGCCGCGCAGCAGGGCCACCCGTTCAATCGCGAGCAGCACGTGGCGCCTCGTTGGTGAAGCGCCGCCAATGCTCCTCGCGGCAGATGCTCACATTGAAGGACACGCTCCGTGGCGGCGCGTCGGCCGCGGTCACCCGATGCAGAGCAAAGGCGGGCACCGCCACGAAATCCCCAGGCGCCAGCGCGATCCGCAGCGGAGCGCGCGGCTCGGGGAGCCGATTGGCGGCGAAATGCCAAGCGCTCTGCGGGCCATCCCGGCTGACAGCGCCGGCTTGCTCAAGATCGCGCAGCCAGGCGCGATCCACCGGATCCACCTCCCAGTGCTTGATGCCGTAGAGCTGGACGGTGAAAACATCGTCGTTGTCGAAGTGCGCACCGATCGAGGCGCAGGGCTGTTGGCTGAAGAACAGCTCGGTGGACCAGCCGAATTCGCCGGGGCGATAAAGCCGGGTGAGCAGGAGCTGCTGGACCAGCAGAGCCCACTGAGGCAGCGGCAACGTCGAAGTGCTTGCCCACGTCTCTGGCCCAGCGCGGCGCTGCTCCACCCGCTCTGCGTCGCCTTCGAACCAGGCGTGATAGGATCCGTCCCCCTGATAAAACACCGCCTCGCCATACCCGTCACTGCGACCCGGTGCCATTCGCCCATCACGTGCGGCCCGCGCTGCGAAAGCGTCGCAGTTGAAGTCCGCCGCCAGGTCGGCGAACAGACCCGGGAGGTGGCAAGGCGCGCGCAAGCCGTGTTGGCCCAGATCCAGGTGGTCGAGAAGGCGTTCGACACGTGGCGCGAGCAGTTCGAGCATGGTAGCGATAGCGAACCTCACGAATGTGTTTCGATGATCCCAGACATCGGTCCCGGGTCAAATCAGCACGCGCACCATGCTGGTCCTGCAAGCGCGGACCGGTGACGCCCAAACCCCGTGGAATTAAGGAAACCTGACATGAACGCCGATCGCAACAGCTGGTGGCATGATCGCTGGCCCGGTCCAAGCCACCGCAATGCCTTCGCGATGAGGCCGCGGGAAGCTCTGGGATCCGCCTGCGCCTATGATCACGATCATCACGGCCGGATGCTGGTGGTTGCGGGGGCGCTGCGCAGTGTCGAGAGCGATCGCGCCTATGTCGAGATGGCGACCCACCTCAGTCTGTGCGGCGGCGGACCGTGGCCTGCTGGCGTGCGGGTCTTGATCGTTGGTGGGGAAGATGGCGGTTTGGCGTCAGAGGCCCTGCGCCATGCCTTCGTCAATGAAGTCGTGGTCTGGATCGCCGAGCCGGACGGGGTCGCCTTGGCGCATCGGCATCTGCCTGCTGGGGAGGCGTTCTCTGACCCGCGCGTCCGCGTGGTGACCAGCCAGCCGGAAGGAACCTTCCAGGTGATCCTGGCCGACCTGTTGGCTGAGGAGCCGTCGCCAGCGCCTGACTTGGCCACGCTGCTGGCGCCGAATGGCGTGTGCTGCGTCGGCGCGCGCGCCATTCCGGGCAGGGAGAGCGCATGGGTCCACGCCGGCACCTGCTTCGCTGCCGCTGCGGCATTGGGACCCGCGGAACGCGCGGTGGTGCCCACCGCCTTGTCCCCCGGATGCTTTGTGATCCTGCACCTGCATCGTCGCGATGGCGGTTCTTGCGCAGTACCGCTGACAAACTGGCACGGCCGGCATTATGATCCAGCGGTCCACCGCGCTGCGTTCGCGGTGCCCACCTGGTGGCGCGGCCCATTGGCCATTCGCACCGAGCGCGCCGCCGCCGGTGATCCGGCCGCCTGGTGGCATGAGGCCACGGTGGAGCTGGCCACCAGCCAGGCCCTGGCCATGACACCGGTACACGCAGAACGCAGTCCCTACCAGCTGATTGAGATCCATGACCACCAGGACTATGGGCGGGTGTTCTCACTGGACGGAACCGTTCAGGGCACCACCGCCGATGAAGCCATCTATCACGAGATGGTGGTCCACGTGGCCCTGGCCGGCGGAGAACGGCTGCCGCGCCGGGTCCTGATCATTGGTGGTGGAGACTGGGGCGCTGCCCGTGAGGTGCTGCGCCACCCTGAAATCGAACAGGTGGTGATGGTCGAGATCGACGCACGGGTTCTGGCAGTCTGCGAGACCCTGTTCGCCATCGGCAGGCCGGTCGATCCGCGCCTGGAGCTGCGGGTGATGGACGCTGCTGATTACATCGCCCAGGCAGCCCAGCGGGGCGAGCACTTCGACGTCGTCATCATCGACGCCACCGACTCGACCGAACCCTCACGAAGCCTGTTTACCGATTCCTTTTATGCCCAGCTCAAGACCTGCCTGGGTGAAGACGGGGTGTGCGTCGACTCGGACATCGTGGCGAGCAGCGCCCATGGCGCGAGCATGTCCCGCGATGTGATCGGCCCGCCACTGGCCGACCTGCGGCGTGTACGCGCCGCATTCGGAGCCATCGAAGCGTACATGACCCGCATTCCTACTTATCCAGGCGGACTCTTCACCTTCTTCATCTATTCGCGCAGCGGTGCTTCCAAGCGCGAGCCGCGGCGCTTGGTGGAAGCGCGCTTTTATAATGCTGAGGTCCATCGCGCCGCCTTCGTGCTGCCGCCGTGGTGGGCCGAGACTCTCGCCAACCTGTGATCCGCCGCCTCAGTCAGCTGTTGGACGTCCGCCGAGGCGAAGGCTGGACCGTGGTCCTCCTCCTGGTCCAGTCGTTTTTCGTCGGCGCTTCCACCGCGCTGTTCGAGACCGTCGGGGAGACGCTGTTCCTGCTCCAGCACGGCGTCGACCGGCTGGCTTGGGTCTACCTTGGGTGGGCGATCGCCGTGCCGCTGGCTGGGCTGGTCTACACCAGGCTTCAGAACTGGTTCCACATCAGTCGCATCTGGCTGGGAACGGTCGCGATGGCCTTGCTGCTGAGCCTCTGCACCGCCGCAGGGCTCGCGACGTCGTCTGATATATGGATCTCGTTCGCCATGATGGTGGGCCGCGATGTCCTGTGGGCTTTGCTGCTGATGCAATTCTGGGATCTGGCAGGATTTCTGCTCGATCTCCAGCAGGCCAAGCGACTGTATGGCCTGATCGGCGCCGGAGAGGTCGCCGGAGGGATCACCGCAGGGTTGCTGGTCGGGCCGTTGATCCATTTGTCCAACCCAGCCTCGGTCGTCGCCATTTCCAGTCTGGGATACGCCCTGTGCCTCGCCGTGCTCATGATCCTGCTGCGGCTGCGCCGCGCGCACGTCAGAGGAACGTCGGAGAACGACGAGGTCACGGCGCCGATCAGTCTCAAGGCGCTGTCCCGCGAGCGGTATGTGGTGTTGATGCTCGGCCTCCCCGTGGTCTACACCCTGGCCTACGATTTCCTGGAATACGCCTATCTGGGCCAGGCCGAGCTGCGCTTTCAGGGAGATGCCGCAGGCTTGGCCTCGTTCCTGGGCACGGTCCTGGTGTGTTGGCAGACCCTCACCTTGCTGCTGCGTGCCACCATCACCGGCCGTCTGCTGACCCGCCTGGGGGTGTGGGTCGGCTTGAGCCTGCTGCCGATCACCATGCTGCTGACCAGCCTCGCCCTGCTGGTCTGCGCCTTGGTGGTTCCCGAAGCGCTGTTCTGGGCGGTGGTCTTGACCAAGATCGTCGATGCCGTGGTCCGCAATGCCGTGGACAAGAACGCCTTCCTGGTTCTTTTCCAGGTGCTTTCGAAGGATCTACGGGTGCGCGTCCATGCCTTCCAGGAGTCGATGGCAGAGCCGCTCACCGCCGGCGTTTCAGCCGTCGTGCTGCTGGTGCTCACGGCTGTGGTGGCGGATCAACCGGTGGCCGTGTCCGTCGCTGCGGTGGCAGTCACCATCCTGCTGATCTCGGTCGGTTGGCTCCTGCTGGTCCAGCGCCTGCGCCCAGCCTACCAAGACCGCCTGCGCTACGCCCTGAACGGACGGGTTACATCCACCGGAACATCGATGGAGGCGAGTGGCGCGCTTCTGAAGGCGCTGGAGCAGCTGCGTCATGACGATCCGGTGGTGGTGATCGACGCGCTGCACCTGATCCTGCATTGGGGACCGCCTGACGAGCTGGCTGAGCACCTTCCGCGCCTTTTCCAGCACCCGGATTCCCGAGTCCGGGAGGTTGCCTACCGGTGTGCTGAGACCGTGGTGGCCACTGACCTGGTCAAGACGGAAGAGACGAGGACGCCCAAAGCAGAGGTGCGGCGTCAGCGCCTGTCCGACGCCTTGGTCACGCGACTACCTCTGGAACCTGCAGATGGCCCTGCGCGCGGGCCGTTGCTTCGGGCCTATGCCGCGGCGACTGGCAGGGCAGCCGTGGCCATGCTCAGATCTTCTCTTGAAGCAGGCGACCATGCGGCCGATCTCAGCGGAATCATGCCGGGTTTACTGCGTTACTCCGGCGTTGACGGGGAGCGGGCCGTGCATCCGCGCCTGGCGGCCATGTGCGCCTCGCCCATGGAGGCGACACGGGTCCTGGCTGCACAGGTGTTGGCGAACGCGGGCCGGGCAGAGCTCCATCAGCTGCTGAAATCCCTGTTGGCCGATCCGTCGACCGCGGTTCGCCGGGCTGCGTTGGCTGCGGCCGCCCGCATGCCGCATCCAGCGCTCTGGCCGCCGGTGCTCGATTGCCTGGAGCAACCCGCGTTGACCAGTTTAGCGATCGTCGCTCTGACCGCCGGTGATGCCGACATCGTGCCGTTGCTCGACCGCACCGTGGCGACCTGGATCGCAGACCGTCGGCCGGAAGCCTGGGCTGCGGTACGTGCGCTGGGGCGCATCCGCGCTGATGCAGCAGCGCCGGCACTGCTGCACCACCTCGAAGCGGCCCAGCCGGAGATACGTTGGGAGGTTGCCACCGCCCTGGCGGCCAAAGGCGTGCGGATCGGCGGAGCCGAGGCAAAGCGGCTGGTGGCCTGCATCCACCAGGAAGTCCGCTCGGCGGGAGAACTGTACGGCGCCCGGATCGCCCTGGATGACGGAAATCTGGGGGAGTTGGGGCACGCGCTGGACTTCCAGCTGGCCCGCCAACTCGACGTGTGCTTCGCCCTGCTGTCGCTGCTCTATGGCAGAGAGAGCGTGCAGCTTGCCGCCTTGCACCTGCGGGCAGCGGATCCGCACCACCGCGCCTATGCGGTGGAGATCATCCACGGCCTGTGCCCACGGAGCCTGTCCCGGGTTCTGCTGCCCCTCATCGACATGCTGCCGGAGCAGGAACGCCGACTTCAGCTGGCGCGGATCTTCCGTCTGCCGGACCGCAACCCAGACCAATGGCTCTGTCTCTTGGCGCGCGGAGAGCTTCCCTGGGTGGCTGCCTGGACCCGGGTCGCTGCCTTGCATCTGGCCGGACAACGGGGCCTGGGAGCGGTACGGATGGAAGCACAGCGCGCTGCGAACGATCCCCACCCCCTTGTCCGGCAAACCGCCGCCTGGACTTCTGCACGCCTGGGGCCTGCATGACAAATGCAGGGCGGGCGCAAGGCTGCATAATGATAACTATCCAGGGATTCCGGTCGATTCCAGCCGGTCCGACCCTCTGTCCTGGTATGGAAGGGTGTATACACTCTTTAGCAGATGCTCGCTTGCGACTTGGCGTGAAACGCCTTCCCGACGCTCCCCGGCTCCAAAGATCCTCGTCGCCATGCTCTGACCGAAGAGCATCCGCATGACGGCGTTTGAAGCGGCTCTGAGCGGTTCCAACTCCAGATCGATGCACATCCTGATCATCGGATTCGGGGTGGTTGGCAAAGGTGTGTTCGCTGGTTTGCAGCGTCATTTCACCCAGGTCGAAGGCACGATCATCGACCAGGATGCACAGACCATCGGCGACGGTCGCGCGGCACTTTCCGAACAAGGCTCCAATCCGGCGAATCATTGGGATTTCCAGCAGCTGCGCATCCATTCCGGCAACTATGCCGAGGTCCTGTCGCTGCTCACCCGCCCAGGCTCGCTGGTCGTCGAGACCTGCGTCGAAGTCAACACCACCGATATCCTGCGCTGGTGCCTGGGAAACGGCCGTCACTTCACCAATACCGTCTGCGATCTGTGGCGGGAGCAGACACTGAAGAAAACCGATCACTACCGCAATCTCCACGGCATTTTGCACCAGTTCGTCGCGCCGGTCGCCGATTACATCCGCACCGAGATAACCCCGACCGACCCCGCGCAAACGACCTGCCTGGTTGGGAACGGCGCCAACATCGGCATGGTTAATCACTATTTCAAGAAGGCCTTGGCCGATGCAGCCCATGCCTGGAACCTGACGCCCGAGACGCTGGCTGCCAGCCTGAGCGGCGTCTATATCTTTGAAAAAGATACCATCGTGTTCCGCCGCGATTTCGTGCCGGCGCCGGGCATCTTCTACAACACCTGGAATATCCTCGAATTTCATCTCGAATCGGTTGCGCATGTCGATTATCCCCGCGAGACCCAAGCTGCCGAACATACCGATCGGCCGCGCGATCAGGCCGTCAGCAATGACTGGTATCATCGGGCCATGGCGCGCGATCTGCGCTTGCGCAACCACGTGGTCCACGGCCGGTTGGTCGCCCACGAGGAAACCTATACCATCGCTGATTACTTGTTGCGAGAATATCAGCGTCATCCAGAAGTGCAGTTCATCTATGAATGCAGTCCGATCGGTGAGATGAGCCGGATCAAGATCCCGCTCGGTTCGCCCTGTGCGCGGGTGTGCGTGTCCGACGAGGCCGATTCAGCCCACGGCAGCGACCTGGTCGGCACGTTGATTGTGCTCAAGGACGGGCGGGCGTGGTCGACTGGTTTCGACTGCACTCAGATCGAACTGGCGGAAGAAATCAAAGCTTTCAGCAACGCTACGGCCTGGTATGTGTCCAGCGGCATCCTCGCCTCGATCCTGTTCATGCGCGAGTTCCCGTCCCTGGGTGCCGGTTTTCCGGAAGATTTCGACATCCGCTATAACGAGATCGTGATCCGCAATTTCGAGTCATTCGTGACCGGACGGGGACGCAAGCAGGTGGTATCCTGCGACGAAACCGGCGTCGCCAGCTTGTCCGAACCGTATCCAACCTATGAGTGCGAAAATAACTACGCAAAAGAACCAGCACATAGCCCTGCCGTGCCTGTTCGATCAGACATCGTGACCGCTGAAGCGTGCCGACAGGCATTCTGAGCAAACGACACTCTATTCCCCAAATTGAAGACACGTCGCTGATGGTATCAGACGTGCGGCGTGCCGGGCTATCACCGCCTGCTTCACCTCTGCTGCCGATCCCGGAACCAGCTGTCAGGACATTCGCAACCAATCCACGTGTCGTGCTGTTTTGGGTTGTGCACGGTGTCAGCGCGCGTCGGACCGCAGACGCAGGGCCGTGGCAACCCCCTGCTTGGCCGGCAGGCGTACCGCGTGGCGCACCAGCCAGCGGCGGTGGCGTGCGGTCGCGTCCGCGCGGCCCACCACCTCGTCGAGCCAGCGCCGGCAGGTGGCGAAGGCGAGGTGCGGGTGGTCCTTGGCGATATCGCCGAGGTGGTTCGCCACCGAGCGGCGCACGTACAGCTCGGCATCGTCCTTCAGCGCCTCAAGCAGTGGCAGCAGCGGCGTCGGATCGCGCTGAAAGGCGGTCAGGCGGCCGGCCCAAGGCAGGCGCGGACGGGTGCCCTCGCTCACCAGCCGGCGTACGTGCGGGTTGGGATCGCCGGCCCAGCGCCGCAGCAGCTCAACGGCCTGCTCCGGGTGGCGTTCGAGGAAGGGCCGCACCGAGAACTCAGCCGTGAAGCGCTTGGTCAGCTCGTAATTGGCGTGCATGCCGCTCGTGAAGCGGTCGACACCGCGGGTGGCGATGATCGATGCGTGGGGCATGTAGAAGAACGACGCCAGTCCGTTGCCGGCGGTCGCCGTCAGCTCGGGTCCGAAGGTGGCGATCAGCAGCGGCGCTGCCGCATCGAAGTCCTCAGGCAGTTGCCGGGCCAGCGCGGCGCCGAGGTGGGCTGCGCGCTGCAAAAGTCCCAAAGTCCGCAACCCGCTCCGGGCCTCGGTTGCGAAGCGCAGCGGATCGAATCCGGGAATAGCCTCGGCGAAGGATTCCGCCAGCAGCTCGATGGCCTGGGTCCCGAACAGGGATTTCAGCGGCGTGCCAGCGGTGATGGACGACGGTGCGCGGAAGCGCCGGGCGGGATGCAGCACGCCGGCACCATACCAACACCACAGGCCCTGCTACAGGCATCCACCGGTGCAACACTCGTTGACAGGCTTGTGCGTGTTCCTGTTTTCTCTTTTCTCAATCCAATACTACAAATTATGTGTCTGATCGGCGAGAGGAAACATGGCCTGAAGCGTTCAGGGATTATGTCGTTCTTCGCTGCGAGTTCATCGCCGCTTCATCGCATCCATCAGCGTCAAGGTGCTGGCGATGATTTCCAACCAGATTTCACCAATTGGACGGGGATCGGGATCGCCCAGGCGAGCATCCAAATAGACTGCCGCTGGCTCACCATTCGGCAGGCGTTTGTCGGGATGGATGATCCACAGGCCGCTGCCATCGGTGGTCGTGATAGGGATCAGCGGCATTTTTGGAAAGGGATTATCAGAATCATCAGGGTCTCCTTCCCACCAATCACGCCAATCGCTATGGGGGAAGGTCTTTCCATTGAAAGTCCGCCATTCATCCGCTTCGCCGCCGCTATGGAAAAGAGACATCCCGTTATGGACACGGATCACCGCCCCCACCGTTGGAGGAACTGCCGCTAATGATCCCGTCCATGGCGGTTTGCAGGCCATATACGCATCGCCACCGAATTGCACGATGAGCTTCTTCCCCTGTACCTTGAAGGCGCTGACTTGCTTCCCCAGTAGGTCAAGCAGCTCATTCCCATCGGAAGTGTGGATGAATGGCGAAAAATGCTGACGAAAAGCCGTTGCGCGGTCGGGACGATCGACCAACTCTTTCCAGCCTTCCGGAGATGTCGCGGGGTAATCGGGGCATGGCGGCATCGGTGTTGGCTTGGCGCGCTTGCGGTCGCCATCGGCTAACTGTTCTGGCGTCGGCACGCACTCAGCGGGTACCTTGGCATGGGGCAGCTCCGCTGGGCAATACGCCAGACAATAGCCCTTGGGCCAGATACCTTTCCAATATAGTGGAAAGAAACCCCAGCGCAGGACTTGGTACATGTCCCAGGCTTGTGATCGCTCCCGACCCCGGAGCATAACGGAATAAAAGGCGCCTTCGAAAATGTCGCGTAATGTCATATGATGACTTCCCCAATTCCCATCAGTGGGCATACCTCTACGATTACCTGTAGTTGCTCGTATATTTGCCCGGATTTCTATTTGCACAGAAACTCGGCGGTTATAGCCATCCGTTGCTACATATCCTGGAAGCACTGTCTCTGTCTTCCGGAGGGCTGCCTCATCCAGTTCTACATTCCCACGAAAACGGTTATCTGGTCCGGCAGTCTTCTTCAATTCGGCGAGTGAACGACGGAAATCAGTGATCAACACGATTGGAACTGGCTCCGCGGGCAATTCCGGAACACAAAAAGAATAAGCCCGAATGAACCGATCGACAGCGTCGAGGGTCTCCCAATGTTCACCCCAAGGGACCTTTATTTCACCATCATGCGTATATCTCATGGCACCCTTCCCACACCAGCAAGCAGTTGTTCCCAGTGTTTTCCCAAAACTTCGGTAGAACCTTTTCCAGCCCTATTCACGGTTTCAGTCAACACAATGCGTTGAACAAGCGGTAACAAGAAAACGCATTGTTGTTGGGAGGAAATGAGGACATCCATGTTTTTCAAACTTCCACCCATAGGTGCATCGATGGTTTGCCGATCCCCACTCTGAAACTGGAGATTCGGAGCCGGCAACAAGTCCATCCGGGGAAGATGCATGGGATCATGCTCAGGACCAGCAGAGCTACAGCAATCCCAAGAGATGATTTGAGGTTGCAGATCACGCCACTTGCTTCGCCTCTGTCGCCGAGCCGGGGACCAACCGGGAGAAATTTTCCACATGATCCTAACCGCGTCGTGCAGCCGTGCGGCTTCGTCCATTTGGCTGGCCAACGCGCCAGCGCCTGCATGAACCAACGGAAATTCTTAGAGTCTTTTCCGGGCTTTCACTGCCCATCCGACCCCAAAACCGTGACCCCCTGTTGGGGGAAATCGGTGCGCTGGGCGGATTCCGCCGCTTTGCGGTAGGAACGCGGACCGATCGACCCTGATCGGCGGAACCGTCTGGCGAAATAGGAGGCATCGGCGAAGCCGCAGCGGGATGCGATGGCGGTGATGCTGAGATCACCGGCGGCGAGCAGTTCGCGGGCCCGTTCCAGGCGCAGGGCTTCGATCCGGCGGCGCAGCGAGGTGCCGTGCAGCGCCCGCACTGCCCGGGTCAGGGTGGCTCGGGACATGCCGGCCACCCGGGCGACTTCGTCGAGGGGCAAGGGGTGGGACAAATGGGCGGTGATGTGGGCTTCGACCTGGGACAGGCGCAATAGGCGCTGGGATTCGGTGCTTGATGCGGCAGCGAATCCCCTGGCGAGGCGGATCAGCAGGCGGAGCAGGATCGCCTGGGCCGCCTCCTGCCAGCCGGGCTGGCGTTGTTCGATCTCGTCGTTGAGCTCCCGGATCGAGTCGAGCGCCGCCGCCAGACTGGGCTCATCAAGATGCAGGTGGCCGGTGAAGGCCCCCTCTTTGCGCAGACGCGGCTCGATGCTGACCAACGCGAGGAATCCCGGCAGCGCCGACAGGCGGGCACTGGGCAGGGCCAGACGGA
The DNA here is from genome assembly GCA_014193115.1 of Planctomycetota bacterium. Taxonomy (GTDB): domain Bacteria; phylum Planctomycetota; class UBA11346; order UBA11346; family UBA11346; genus BJHQ01. The sequence goes on from BJHQ01000002.1 coordinate 268,148, forward strand.
TCGGGTCGTAACCGATATTGGAAAGCTGGAGATCCCGGCAGCGGTCATAGCCATGGATCATGCCGGGCGGAATGACGAAGACATCGCCGCGGCACACCGGCCAGCCGCCGCCCTGGACCCGGTGGCGCCCCGATCCGGCGCTGACCACCACCAGTTCGACATTGTCGTGGCGGTGGAGGCCGGTGTCGCGTTGCGGCAGCATCCGGTTGATGCCGATGGGGAAACCGCCGTCGGCGACCAGATTGGTGGTCAGCATGATCCGATCGTCCGGTTATTATGCCGATATCGAGTCCTTTTTCGCCTTCGGATGGCGACCGTGCCAGGCATGGCCACCACCGATACCACTCCCATCGCCCTACGCTGCGAACGCTTGCGCGATCCGCTCGCCATCGACCGTCCACGGCCCCGGCTGTCGTGGCGGCAGCAGTCCGCGGCCCGTGGTGCACGCCAGAGTGCCTGGCAGATCCAAGCCGCCGGCGAGGCGGCTGGGCTGGAGGCAGGCGGCGCTGGACTGCTGTGGGACAGCGGCCGGCGCGAAGGCCATGACAACATCGATCTGCCCTGGGGTGGTCCTGACCTGGCCTCGTTCACCCGGGTCTGGTGGCGGGTGCGGATTTGGGATGGCGATGCGAACGTCGGACCGTGGAGCGCCTTGGCCACCTTCGCCGTCGGCCTGCTGGCACCTGAGCCGTGGCCGGCGGTGTGGATCGGCAGCGCTCTGAACTTCACTCCGGCGGTGCCCCTGCTGCGCCGGTCTTTCACCACCACCAGGCCGGTGGTCGATGCCCGGTTGTTCGCCACCGCCCGCGGCGTGTGCGACCTGCGGATCGACGGTTCGGCGGTGGGCGACGACACGTTGACCCCGGGTTTCCACGACTTCCGCAAACGCCAGCTCTATCGGGCCTGGGATGTGACCGAACGGCTGCGCTCGCCAGGAGAGCATGTGCTGGGCGCCACGCTCGGCGACGGCTGGTACAAGGGACCGGTCGCCTGGGGTCCGCCGAAAACCTATGGCGGCGAAACATGGTTGCTCGCACTGCTCCGCCTGGTCCACGATGACGGTTCGGTGACCCTGATCTGCACGGACGGCGAATGGCGCTGCCGCCAAGGACCGACGCTGCAATCCGGTCTGCTGATCGGAGAAACCCACGATGCGACCCAGGAACCTGGCGGTTGGGACCAACCTGGCCACGCGGTGTCGACCTGGCTGCCGGTGCGCACCCGTGGACTCGATCAAGCGATTCCGCTCCAGGCCCATCCCGGCCAACCGATTCGCGAGGTCGCGACCTTTGCGCCAAAACGCACTTGGATGCCACGGCCGGGTATCGAGATGGTCGACTTCGGCCAGAACCACGCTGGGCGGTTGCGCCTGACGCTTGATGGCGTGGCGCCTGGCACCGTGCTGCGCCTGCGCCACGGAGAAATGGCGACACCGTCTGGCGAGCTCTACACCGACAACCTGCGCGGGGCATTGGCCAGCGACACCTACATCTGTCGCGGTGGACGGGAGACCTGGGAACCGCGCTTCACCTTCCATGGCTATCAATTCGCCGAGATCTCCGGGCTCGGCCGGCCGCTGCGCGCTGACGAAGTGTCCGCCGTCGCCTTGGCCAGCGATTGTCCGGTGGCCGGCCATTTCGCGTGCAGCGATCCGCGGCTGAACCAGCTCTATTCCAACATCATCTGGACCCAGCGGGCCAACTGGCTCGATGTGCCCACCGACTGCCCGCAACGCGATGAGCGCATGGGCTGGACCGGCGACGCCCAGGCCTACATCCGCACCGCCACATTCACTCATGATGTACAGGCGTTTTTCGCCAAATGGCTGACCGACCTGGCAGACGCCCAGGATGCTGACGGTGCTTTTCCAAACTATGCTCCCGATCCGGGCGGATTGATCGGAGGTCCGGCTGGCAAGGGCGACGCCGGCTGGGGCGATGCCGGGGTGATCTGCCCGTGGGCGCTGTATCAGGCCTATGGCGATCGCGATGCCTTGCGGGCGTTGTTCCCCGGCATGCGCAAATGGGTGGCGTATCTCGGTCGCACCGGGCTGGGCGATAGCGACCTGCGCTGGGCGCTGAAAGGCCGCCTGTTCACCTTTGCCGATTGGCTGAACGTCGATGACAACACCGGTCATGAAGTGATCATGACGGCGTTCTATGCCCACGCGGTGGCCTTGACCGCAGCCGCCGCTGAAGTCCTCGGCGAAGTGGCGGCGGAGAAGGAACTACGCGAACTGCACCAGCGCATTGTCGCCGCGTTCCGCCGTGACCTGGTCCGTGACGGCTGGCGGGTATGGTCGCGATCCCTCGATCGGGAAAGCCAGACCGGTTATGTCCTCGCCCTGCATTTTGACCTATTGGAGCCACAGCATCGTGCCACTGCCGCCGCCCGCTTGGTCGAGCTCATCGCCGCCCGGGATCACCACCTGAGCACCGGTTTCCTCGGTCTGGCCTATCTGATGCCGGTGTTGACCCGGTTCGGCCATGCTGAAATCGCCCTGCGCCTGCTCGTCACCGATACCTATCCCTCGTGGCTGTATGAGGTTGCCCAGGGCGCCACCACCATCTGGGAACGCTGGAATGGCTGGAAAAAAGATGTGGGTCCGGCGGATCCCGGCATGAATTCCTATGCCCACTACGCCTATGGCGCGGTCGGCGAATGGCTGTTCACCGACCTCGCCGGCATCGATCAGTTCGAGCCCGCCTTCCATCGCATCCATATCCGGCCGCGTCCTGGGGCCGGCTTGAGCTGGGTCGAGGCCTGGCACGACTGCCCGTATGGCCGAATCGCCTCGCGGTGGCAGATCGACGGCGGAACTTTGACCTTGGACATCACCATTCCCGCCAATACCTCGGCGGTGGTCGAGGTTCCGACCACGAATGCGTCCAGCGTCCGCTGCGATGGAGCGGCGATCACGACCCGTCCGGGCAGCGAACCTGGTTATGTGGCACTGGATGTGGCTGCGGGAAGGTGGCGCTTGACCGCCACCCGCTGAAACCGGCCCGACCAGGCGGGCCGGCGCTGGAACGGATCATGACGATGGGATGACGCACCTGCGTCTTTCCTTGCTGATCGCCGTTCGCCACGATGGCTGGCGAGGATTCCAGCCATGCTTCCATGCCTCCGCCTCGTCCCGCTCTGCCTGTTCATCGCCGCCAGCCAGGCCGTTGAGAACGATTACGATGACGCCGGGGGCCGCTCCGGCTGGGGCGCGTTCATGGTGCCGGTGCCGCTGTCGCAGCAGGCGCGGCTCGATTTGGAACCTGGCCAAGGCGTCACCGTCGTCCATGTCCGACCGGCCGGCACCGCCAGCAGCCTGGGCATCCAGGCCGGCGACATCGTGCTCGACATCAATGGCATCGCGGCCATCGACCGCCGCGCCGTGCGCAGCGCCGTGCGCGCCGCCGAGCCGGGATCGCCGGTCGAGGCCCGTATCTTGTCCAATGGCAGCGAAACCGTTGTCGCCGGCACCTTCCAAAAGCGCCAGCCGCGGCCGCCCGGATTCGGACCTCCGCCCTGGGCGGTTCAGCCATCGGGGAATCCTGGCAGCGGTTTGCCGCCCATCGGCCCGCCGCCCTTCCCAGGCGGACCTGCAGGTTTTTTCGACCGCACCGATCCGGTCGAGGCCCAGCGCGAGCAATTGCTGATCGAGCAGCGCCAACTGGCCGAGGCGAAAGCCGATCTGGCCGCAGCCCGCGCCGCACTCGGCGACCAGAGCAAGGAACCGGCGTGGTTCATCGCCATCGCCATCGCAACGCCGAGGAATCCATGAACCCGCAGCTGCTTTCCCTCGTGTTCATCGCCGCTGGCATCGTCCTGGCCGGCGAACCCGCGCCGGCTCCGACGCCACCGCCGCAAACGTCCGCCGAGCAAACGATACCGAATCGCCCAGCACCTGAGGCCAGTCACCAGCGCGGCCAGGGTTTCAGCCGCGGTGGGCCGGGCTTCAACCGTGCCTTCCTCGGCGCCCAGGTCGAAGCGATCGACGCGGCGGCCGGATTCGACGGCAAAACCGGAGTCAAAGTCGTCCGGGTGGTTCCTGCTTCCACCGCGGAAAAGATCGGCTTGGCGGTTGGCGATGTCATCACCCAGATCGGCGCAAGCGCGGTGACCTCGCCAGAGACCTACCGCGAGGTCCTGGCGACCTTCAAACCGTCGGAACCGATCAGCGTCGCCATCTTTCGCGATGGAAAACCCAAGACATTGACCGGCGTTCTTGAGGCTCCGCCGCGCCCTCGGGATGTCTTCACCCAGGCGGAGGAACTGCGCGCCGAAGCCACCGCGCTCAAGGATGCGACCGACCGCGCCAAGCTCCGCACCGATCTCGAAACCTATATGAGATTGCTCCGGGAATTCGAAACCGGCCTGCCAGCAGCGGCGGCTGAATTCAAACGGCTCTATCCGCAAGGCACGTTCGACATCCAGATCAACGTGCGGATCACCAGCGATCCGACCTCGCCGGCGCAGGTACCGCTAGCGCCAGCTGCCAGCCCAGCGCCGGCCGCGGCTACCAGCTTCGCGCCATCCGCCACCAGCTCAGCGACCGTTCCTCTGGCAAGTCCGGTCGGTCAAAGGCCGTGATCTCACCGCGCTCTCAGCCGAAGGCGCTTCAGCCGAAGACGATCGCCCGGGCAGCTTCGCCGGTGGTGACATCGATCTGGTCAGCTTGCAGAAAGCGCCTGGCGTAGTCAGACCACACGTTTTCTTCGATGAATACCTTGAATAAATCGGGATCGACGTGTCCTGACCGGCTCATCGAGGCGAGGATCTTCAGCGCCTGGCTGAGCGGCATCGCCCGTTTGTAGGGCCGGTCGCCGGCGGTCAGCGCTTCGAAAACGTCGGCGATGGCCATGCACCGGGCTGGGATCGACATCTGGTCGCCGGTCAGCCCTTTGGGATAACCCTTGCCATCCATACGTTCGTGGTGCCCACCGGCGAATTCCGGCACCCGGCGCAAATGCCGGGGGAACGGCAGGGCATCGAGCATCTTCACCGTCGCGGTCATGTGGCCGTTGATGATCTGGCGCTCTTCAGGCAAGAGTGTGCCCTTGGCGATGGTTAAGTTGCGGACCTCGTCGTCGGTCAGGATCGGCAGCTCGAACCCTTCGGCGGTGGTCCAGGTGCGCTTGGCGATGACTCGCACCCGGTCCTGGTCGGCCTGATCCATGGCCTCGCCGCCGACGTTGCAGCGGCGCAGGAACTCCAGGTCGTCGACCAGCGCGGTCAGTTCGTCGGTTGGCGCCGTGCCGGTCAGCGCGCCGCGCAACTCGATCTGGGATTTCGCCGCGGCGAAACGGGCGGCGACCAGCTCGATGCGATCGTGGATGCGCTCCAGCTTGGTCGCCTTGTCCATCACCCATTCCGGGGTGGTGATCTTGCCGCAGTCGTGCAGCCAGCCAGCGATGGTCAGCTCATAGCGATCGCCGTCGTCCATGGTGAACGCCGCCAACGGCCCATCCTGAGTGCGGGCGGCGGCATCAGCGAGGAGCATGGTGAGCTCAGGGACGCGCTTGCAGTGGCCACCGGTATAGGGTGATTTCTCGTCGATCGCGGTGGCGATCAGCTTGATGAACGCCTCGAACAAGGCGCGCTGTTCATCCACCAGGCGATGCATGGTGTGGGCGATGGCCGCCTGGCTGGCCAGGCTTTCGACCAGGCGCTGCTCGGCGTCGCCGAAGGGCACGGTGACGCCCTGGTCATCCCGGGCATTGATCAATTGCAGGACGCCAGAGACCTCGCCTTCATGGTCGACCATGGGCACGGTCAGGAAGGACCGAGATCGGTAGCCGGTACGCTGATCGAAGGCGTGGACGCCGCTGAAATCGAAGCCGTCGCCGCTGGCATAGGCATCAGCGATGTTCAGCGTCCGGCGTTCGATCACCGACCGCGCCACCACCGATCCGAGGTTGGGCTGTCCATCGCGTTGCAGCGGGATCGGAGGCAGCCGGATCGGGATGCCGACGGTGCCGCCCATCGCCACCCGCATGCTGTCATTGCGCACGATCTCGAAACGGACGTGGTCGGCATGGACCGAATAGATGCTTCCGGCATCTGCGTTGGTCAGTTCCTTGGCCCCGACCAGGATCAACTCGAGCAGCCGGGTCGGTTGGCGCTCCCCAGACAACGCCACGCCGATGGCATTCAGCCGCTCGATCCGGCGCAGCAAGGTGGACACCGCGTCGTCTGCGGTCCTTGAACTCATGACGGGATCCTATGCCTGAGCGCGCCGGCCGTCCATGCCGCCGCACGGATCACCGCATCAGCGCGGCGATGGCCTCGAACAGCCGGTCGCGCAGGCCGGGCGCCCAGGCCATGTCCCGGGCCTCGCCCTTGTTGAGCAGAATGGCGAAGGCGATGCGGCGGGTTGAGCCGGGCTCGGCCGGGGTGATGTACCCGGCTAGGCAGGTGGCGATGGCCAACGTGCCGGTCTTGACCTGGGCGACGACTCCAGCGGACGGACGATCCTTGAGGGTCGAGCGGAAGCTCGCGGCGAGCGATTCATGGTCCATCGCCACCAGCAGGCGGACGATGAGCGCCGCTGGCGCCTTGTTGCCATAGCTCAGGCCCGAGCCGTCGAGCTGCTCCAGGCCGGTCGGCTCGCCGTTCAACAGCTTGGCCAGACTCGCCCGGACAGCAGCGCAGCCCCCGGTCAGGGACCCGTCTTGGCGCTTTTCGGCGCCGAGGACGCGCAGCAGCTGCTCGGCGTAGAAATTCTGGCTGCGCTGGTTCATCACCGTCATCGCAGGCAGCAGCGGTGAACGCTCATCGATGAGCACCGCGCCCTTGGCCGGGTCGACCTCGCCGCGACGCACGTTGCCGGTGACCACGATACCGGATTTTTCGAGGTGACGGCGCAGGTGGTCAGCAGCCATCAGGTCAGGATCGGCATTGATCGCCAGATCGAACCACGAGGTCGCCACGCCATAGGTGCCGCTGACTGTGACCAGATCGGCGTCGGCGGCGCGGGTGACGATGAAGGTCCGGTCGCCGCCGCTGGCCACCGAACTGGTCCGGTTGACCACGGAAATCCGCGGTGAATCAGGACGCAGTTCGACGGTGCAGGGTTTGCCCGGAGCCGCCGGGACCGCTCGCACCGAGATGCAATTGTCGTTGCATGCGAAAGCCGAAGATGGGGCGCTGAACCAGCTGATCGGATTGTTGCCGCCGGTGGGCCAGGTGGAGGGCCTGATCGGACCGGCAAAGTACCGTCCATCGACCACCAGATCTCCGATCCGCTTCACGCCTTTGCGCTTCAATTCGCTGGCCCAGCTGGCGAAGGCGCGATCGGGATCGCCGTCGCGGAAATGTTCGTCGAAGGTCGGATCACCACCACCGATGATGCCCAGGCTGGAGATGTCTGCGGCAGTCGCCGAGGCCACCAGGCGGGTCCGGAACCGCCAGTCCGGGCCAAGTTCCCGCAAGCCGGCGATGGCCACCAGCAGTTTGCTCACCGATGCCAGGCTGACCGGATCGTCAGCGCCGCGCCGTACCAGCAACGAGCCATCCTTGCAATCAGCCACTGCCACTGAGATCCGTGCTCCGGCCGGAACCCCGGCCAGAATCCGGGTGATTCCAGCCGGTTCGGCGCCGGCCAGGACCGCCACAGCGAACAGCACGATCCAGGGCCGCATGGGCGGAGTATTTCCGCGATGCGCCAAGCGCCAGCTCGACCCCTGGCTGTGCCAGCACGGCCGGATTGGCAAGTGGAGGTCTCTGGGAGCGCCGAGCGCCAGCTCGGCTGGATTTGCAAGTGGATGCTCACATCGACGTAGGGGCGGTTTTTGGGAGCAAACCAGGTTCGACTCACATCCAATTCAAGTCAAACCCAAGCCGAGCTGGCGCTCGGCGCTCCCGGCCAACCAAAGCCGAGCTGGTGCTTGGCGCTCCCAGGAACCAACTCACGCCTGGCTGGCCTCCGGCGCTCCCCTCTTTTCCAAGGTCGCGATGAATTGCTCCAGCTGGGATGACACCGTGGTTTCATCGAAAGCCCGGGCGTCGACCATGTCAGCGGCGATCTGGACCGCCGGGATGCCGGCGGCGGCGTAGCCCGGCATCCGTCGTTTCACGTAGGAATTCCAGATGCCGCAGCTGCGGTTCCAGTGGGCGACGATGCCATCGGCGTGGTAGTCGCGGACCAGTCCCAGCGTCCAATCGAGCACCCACTGGCCGCTACGGTTCATCGTGTTCCAGGCATAGCGCTCGACCAGGCTGTCGAGGGGCCGTGACTCGTCGAACTCGAACCACCAGGAATGGGTGTAGGTGCTGGCGACGAAGGCGACGCCGCGCTCAGCGGCGAACTTGGCCAGCCAGTTCTTGCGCGGCCAGATCGGGATCGCGTCCCACACCAGACGCAGCCGCTCGCCGGGTACGGCGGCATGGCCGCTGGCGACCCGTTCTTCCAATTCAGCCAGCAGTTTCCGGTAAAATTCAGTCGCTGTCGGTGTGCCCCGGGCGATCACGATCGGCGCCATGGCGGTGAAGGCGTCAAGATTCGTCCACGGCGCCGGTCGCTGCCGGGCCAGCTCCAGACAGCGCTGCCACAGCCGATTGGCGGCGTTGCTTTCGCGGACCACCGCCGCCAACCGGGCCTCATCGAAACGGGTTCCGAACCGCTGGGCGATGGCGTCGATATGTTCCAGCAGTTGGCGTTTGAATCCGGCCAGCTCCTCTGGCGTGTGGCGTTCGCTGCGCAGCGGCGGTGCCTTCAACACGAAATGCGGCACGTCGCGACCACGGCTGCGTTCGATCCGCTGCACGTCGTCGCCCCACCGGGCCACCACAGCGCATTGGCTGTCGCAGGCATAAAACAGATCCGCCGGCGGCAGGCTGCCAATGGGCGAGGCGACCCCGGCGGACAGCACCCCGAGATCGGCCAAGGCATAGGCGCACAACCTGGGCGCAGCGAATCCGGCGGACTCGGCGGCGGCAATCGCCGGTCGCGCATAAGGCTGATCAGGATCACGGGTTTCCGACAATGCCCCGAGCATCGCCGCGTGATTTTCAGGATAGACCGGGACAATGCTGAGAGCGACCAGGACTTCAGCAGGAGCGAACGCCGAGCACCACGCCACCGGCTGCCCGCTGGAGCGGACCTGCCGGTACCATGCGAAGATATCGAAGGCGGTGCGGAGCCGGGCCGGTACTGCGGTCATCAATGGAGTGTCCGGGTTGGCAGAGCGGCGCTCAAGCCAGCAGTCGGTGGCGTTCAACCCGCAGGGCGGTCCTTAGCATTCTCCAGGCATTCGACATCTGCCAAATCCTTGTGCCGTCCAATCGCCCTTTTGTTCTTGATGAAATCCTCCTTGGCTATGACTCGCACCTTCAAGCCGTCGATTTCGGCTTCTACACGACGGGTCGTAGCGAATTCGATACCATCGATCTCATTGAGGATATCGATCCGGCACGGCGCGACGCCGACCTGGAAGTAATTCCCCTTGGTTGCGAAATAGGCGTCGTCCAGAGAAGCCACGGGGGCACCGAACTCGACCAGGGCCTTGCAGATTCTTCGCGAATTGAGGAGGTCGCTGGCGACAAACAGATCGATATCGCCGGTCGCTCGTGGGAAACCATGATAGGCCAGTGCGTAAGCCCCAATAATCATGAAATCAACGTGGTTTTTTATAAGCAACGACAACATGTCTCTGTAATCGGGGTTCAACATGCCGCGTTCCTGAGAAGCTGTAGGCTGACAGGGTCAATGCCCAGATGCAGGCCAGCCCGTCGGCGACCTGGGTGGTCGATTTCCGGGGGGATTTCCCCAAGTGGATGACGGACTTGTCCATGGAGCAGAGTCTGCGGGCGAGGCCGCCAAGACAAGTTGCGGCGGATGGATCAGACCACCAGCCGGTAGCGGCCTGGAGCCAAGGTGCGGTCGTCTGCCAGAATCACCGGCACTGGCGTATCGAGCTCGATCGCCAGGTGTTTTCCTTGGCGCTCGACGTTGAGCACCACCGGACCTCGTGGCGTGGGCAGGATGCCGGCGATCTGGTCCAGGCCGGTGAGATCCGGTCGTAGCCGCAATCGGCCCAACCCAGCGACGGTCGGATCGGGGCTGAGACCCAGAGATCCCTGGATCAGGCTGAGCACCCAGGCCGAGGACCAGGCGTGGCAATCGCTACGCGGCGTGGCGTTGTCGGTTTCGGGCCAGGTGTTCAGACCGGTTCCGGCCAGGCAGTTCCGCCACCGCGGCAATGCCGCCACCAGGGCGCCGGAGACCCCAGCGAGACGTGCGGCGGTCAGCCGATAATGCTGGAAATAGAAGGTCCCGACCGGGATCAGGTCGCCGGCCTCGGTGCGCCGCAGGTGGTCGGCGGCGATGGCTCGCGGCACCAGTTCCTCGATCACCGCAAGATACTGGGTGTGTCGGCTGAACGCGGTTTTTGCTGGAGTTTCCGCGAGCAGTTCGCGTTGCGGGCACCAGCAGTGGCGGCGGACCGCGGCGAGCAGCGCCTCCCGATCCGCCCGCCACCGTGGCGCAAGTTCCGGCAGGCCAGCGAAGTCCTCTAACGCGGCCAGGCAGCGCAGACCTTCGGCGAGCAGCAAGCAAAGATGCGACGATCCGCCATCCGCGTCCTGAAGGGCATTGCCCTGGTGGAAGCCTGGCGACCAATCGACGAAGGGAGCGAACGGAATGCGACCGAGCAGCCCGTCAGGGCGCAGCCGGCGTTGGAACCAGGCCACCACGGCCCGGGCCATGGGCAGGTATCCGCGGATGAAGCCGGCATCGCCCCGCCAGATCCGAAAATCGTCGAGCATGCCCACGGTATGCAGGGCATACGTGGGAATATGCTGGATTTTTTCAGATGGCCAGCGGCACGGAACCAGGCCGTCGAAGCGGGCCGAGCCTGCGAAATCGTCGATCGCCTTGCGTGCCAGGCGGTCGTCGCCGAAGCGGGCATAGTGGTACAGAGCCTGCAACCGCGAATCGCCAGGGAATTGGCACTGCTCGTAGTGCGGGCAATCGAAGAACACCTCCTGGGCGCACAGCCGGATGGTGCGGTCGCTGATCTCCAGCAGGCGGGTCAGATCGTGGGCTTCCGGGCCGTTGGCGGTCAGTTCCGACGCCTCACCGAGCGGAAACGCGGTGGCGGTCAGGTCGATGGAAGCGATGGTCAGTGCCTCGTCGGCAGTACGGATTTCGATGGCCAAATAGCGGAAAGAGCGGAACCAGAGCAGCTCAAATCGCCCCGACCCTCCCTCCGGCCTAAGCTCGTCGCGATGCCCGTAGAAATGCTTGCCGGCCACCTCGTCACGATTGCCTTTCGTGCGCTGATCGAAGTAGGGCGCTTCGGCCCAGATCAGGCGGACCTTGGCGCCACGGCCGCCTGAAGTCTCGACGATCGGCCAGGCATTGGTCGGCTCGCCGACATCGAACACGACTCGGACCCGGCGGCCGGCGGGGATGGTCAAACTGCCGGTTTTCGACACCAGGCGATCGCCCCCCTCGCGCAAATCAGCCGGAGCCCTGGCGCAGCGGGCGAAGCGGATCGGGGTTTCGGCCATGGCCGGGATCGGCTCAGGACGCAGCCGGCAGCCGAGGGGCAGGTTGCCCCAGCCATCGGCAGCCTCGGCTGCGATGACCCGGGCAGCGACCCAAGGTTCCGGATCGGTTGGACCGATCCGTTCACCGCAACCCACGACGTAATACGGCTGTTTTCCGCCCCAGGCATGGCGGCGGACGGCGCGGCGCGAGCGATCGCGCCGGCACTGCCAGGCCGGCGACGTCGCCAGCTCGGCCAGCCCAGGACCATCAGGAACGACCAGCAGAAACGCGGCTGGCCCCATCTGGGTCATGCCGGCGTCCGATCCTCGGTGATCGACCCGGACGGTGACGACGTGATCACCAGCTGGCAGGTCGAGGTCGATCCGCACCGCTCCCCAGCGATCCGGATCGCTTCGTGCCGGGCCGCGGGCGATCAGGCGACCGTCGACCCAGATGGTGAAGCGCTGGCTGGCGCTGATCCACACGCCGGATGTCACTGCGCTCGGCAGGGACGTGATCCGTTGGAAATCGACTACGGTCCAACCCGTCCGCCTGGCCACCGGATGCCAGATCGCGGGATGGTGGAGGACCAGGTGGGACCATGGGAACTCGGGCAGCATGGATCCCATGCTGGGCTGGGTTCGTCATGCGCCAGCTCGGCAGGTCCGAGAGCGACGTGTGCCGGCGCGGCCTGAGGCGTGCAGATTTGGTGATCACGTCAACCAGCCGAGCGGGCGCTCGTCGCCCCCAGGAGGACCTCTGCGACGCCGACCCTTGGCCCGGGGCCAGCCGCTCCACCATCCCGGCCATGCCCGGATCCCTCGGCCTCAAGCTGCTCCAGGCAGTCGTGCTCCTTGGCGTGATGGCGTGGACAGTGATCGCCGTGGCCGACGGCATCCGCCAGCAGCAGCAGCACGCCGCCTTCCCCACAGCCAGCAAAGGCGTCGATCCGGGCGTGCGGGTGCTGATCGTGAACCGCGATCCGCCCTTGGCCCAGACCAGTTTCGCCGACGTGGTGCTGTTCGCCGCCCAGCCGGTCGAAGTGCTGACGCCCGATGAACCCACCCCAGACCGCCGCCTGACGTTGCGCGCTGGCGCCAGATTGCGCGCCCTGCCCGACCTGGTTGACGGCCTGATCCTGAACGCTCCGGAATGGGGCCGCGACGTGCGTTGGCCGGTGACCCGGGTGTGGATCCGCCCGCTGCTCGCTACCGGCCAGACGGTGCCTGCCGGCCCGCCGATGCGCGGCGTTCCGCTGTCCGATCCGCGGCGAGGCGAGGCGGCCGACGCCGGTCCGGTGGTGACGTTGTTCCAGCGCAACGATCCCAGGTCGTATCGCGGAACCATCGAGATCCGCCTGAACGACGCGCGCTCGGTGCTGGTCATCAACCACCTGCCGATCGAAGCCTATGCCGAAGGGGTCACGGCCTGCGAGATGGCTCCGTCGTGGCCGCTTGAGGCCTTGAAGGCCCAGGCGGTGATCAGCCGTTCGGTGGCCCGGGCGAAGGTCGCCGAGGCCGCGCGGACGCCGAACCAGCCCTATGACCTGATGGATGGCCTGTACGATCAGGATTACCGCGGGGCCGGGCGCCACGGTCTGCTGGTCTCGCGGGCGGTGGCCGAAACCCGCGGGGTCGTGACCGTGGTCAAGGGCGGCAGCCTGTTCCAGCCGCTGTTCTGCGCCGCTTCCGGTGGCTGGACCGCGTCGAGCGATGCGGTCCAGCCCGGACAGAAAGACATCAGCGGAGCGGTCCTGCTGGCAGCGACGGTGATGCGTCCGAGCCGCGATCCGGCCAGCGAAGCCGGGGCCCGGGCCCTGGGCGATCTGTCCACCCACCACCGCAGCGAAGTGCAGATCAAAGCCGAGACCATCCGCCGCGGCCTGGCCCGCCTGCTGCGCCCACGCGGCATCGAAATCGGCTGGATCCGCGATATCCGGGTGGTCGAACGCGAACGGTCGTCCGGCCGCGCTCTACGGGTTCGGATCAATCAATTGCCCGGAGATCCGATCGAGCTGTCGGCCAACGAATTCCGCTTGGCGATCACCGATGAGCGTGGCCGGATCCCGATCCGCTCGACCTTGTGGAGCGAAGACTCGCCGAAGCGCATTCCCGACAGCCAGGGCCGCAACGACTTCGCGTTCACCTGCTTCGGCCTGGGCCATGGCGCCGGCCTCAGCCAGGTCAGCGCCTGGTGGCTCGCCCGCGAAGGGAAGACGGCACGGGATATCCTTGAACGTTTTTATGGTGGAGAACAGTTGCGGCTGGTGCCGGCGTGGTGAGCGGAACACCGCCGGTGCGGTTTTCGCTGATCGCCAGTGACGGTCTGGCCCGGGCCGGGCTGCTGACCACGCCCCATGGCTCGGTGCCGACGCCGGCGTTCATGGCGGTGGCGACCCTCGGCGGCCTGAAAGGCGTGACCGTGCAGCAGGCCGAGGAGATCGGCCAAGGCATCGTCCTCGGCAACACCTATCACCTCGCCCTGCGGCCTGGGGCCGAGCGGGTGCGCAGGCTCGGGGGTCTCCATCGGTTCACCGGCTGGCGCGGGCCGATGCTCACCGACTCTGGCGGATACCAGGTGTTCTCCCTGGCCAGGAACCGGACCATCAGCGATGCAGGCGTGCGCTTCCGCAACCATCTCGATGGCGGCGAACTGATGCTGACGCCCGAGGAATCCCTGCGCATCCAGCGCTTGCTCGGCGCCGACATCGTCATGGCCTTCGACGAATGCCCGCCCCATGACGCTGATCGCGCAGCGGTCGAAGCCTGCAACCGCCGCACCGCCGCTTGGCTCGAACGCAGCATCGCCGCCTGGCGTGCGCCCGGCGGAATCGGCGGAGCCGCCGAACAAGCCTTGTATCCGATCGTCCAAGGCGGCCTGCACCGCGATCTGCGCGAGGCCAGCCTGGCCGATGCCATGCGCCATGACCTGCCCGGCATCGCCCTCGGCGGCCTGGCGGTTGGTGAAAGTTTCGCTGAGCGGATCCAGGTGCTGGATTGGATGGCACCGGTCCTGCCCGCCGATCGGCCGCGTTACCTGATGGGCGTCGGCACGCCCCTCGACCTGGTCGAGGCAGTCGCCCGCGGCATCGATCAGTTCGACTGCGTGCTGCCGACGCGCATGGGACGCCACGGCATCGCCTATACCGATAACGGCCCGATGCGCCTGAAACGGGCGGAATATGCAGAAGATGCTGCGCCAATCGACGCCACCCCGAGCGCCGCGTCACGGCTGTCGCGGGGTTACCTCCACCACCTGCTCAAGGCCGGCGAGCATCTCGGCGGACAATTGCTGTCGCTACATAATCTGGGGTATTACCGGCGGCTGATGGCGAGGATGCGCTGCGCCATCCGATCGGGACGATTCAGTGTTTTCGCTGAGCAATTCCGCTCCGGCTACCGCAACGACAGTCCTGAGGAGATGGCCGGCGATGGCTGAGTTCGCCAGCGATGGGTACGTGATGATGAAGGACTTCGCGGGCAGCGCCTTGCGCCAGCTCGACCCACCTGGGAGCGCACGCCTCAGCCTGCCGAAGGACGGCCACGGCAGGCTGAAGTCTGCGCTCCCAGGCGACCCGGCCGAGCCGGTGGCCGTCTCTTCTAACCATCACCGCACCGGCGCGGCTGCGACCCACGCGGGCCGCGATGCACTCGCCTGGCCGTGGGTTCGGTGGTTCCTTTCCGACGGACGGCTGCACGCCGCCATTGCGGACCTGATCGGACCAGCCGTGGCCATTGCCGGTCGTTGGTTCGACAAGGTGCCTGGCGCCAACTGGCAGGTACCGTGGCACCGCGACCTGCTGGTGCCGGTGGCCCAGCGGATCGATGCTCCGGGCTGGACCGGGTGGTGCGAAAAGGACGGTATTGCCCATGCGCGGCCGCCCAACGCGATCGGCCGAGCGCGCTGCACCGCACGTCTGCATCTCGATCCGGTGGATGCCGACGGCGGCGCCTTGCGGATCCGCCCCGGCAGCCACCACGATCCGGACCGCATGCAGCCAGCGGCCGAAGTCGTCCTGCCGGCAGCCGTTGGAGATCTCCTGCTGATCCATCCCTGGCTGCTCCACGCCTCGCGACCAGCGCGGACGCCGACCCGGCGACGGGTGCTGCATCTGGAGTTCTGCTCCATGGATCCGACGCCAGTATCGTGGCACGAGCCGGCACGCTCGACGGCCTTTGCCTGCGAAGTGGGCCTGAGACCGCCTCCAGAATGCTCACCATGCCCGATGTGATCGCCTACACCGATGGCGGCTGCCGAGGGAACCCCGGTCCCGGCGGCTGGGGATTCATCCTGATCAATCCGGCGACCGGCAGGGCCTTGGAGCGCTGCGGTGGCGAGCTCGGCACCACCAACAACAAGATGGAGCTGATGGGCGCCATCGCTGCGCTGCGCGCCATGAAAAAGGACGGGCTGAGCGTGGTGCTGCATTCCGACAGCCAATACGTCATCAAGGCGATGTCGGAATGGATCACCGGCTGGAAAGCCCGTGGCTGGCGCAAGGCGGATAAAACACCGGTGCTCAATCAGGACTTATTGCAAGAGCTGGATCGGCTGGCGAGCCGCCAGAAGGTCCGCTGGCAATGGGTGAAAGGCCATGCCGGCGATCCGGGTAACGAGGCAGCTGACGCCCTGACCAATCGGGCGATGGATGCGCTGCAAGCCGGCCAGGATCCTGCCTGGGAAGGCTGGCGGACCTGGCCGGAGGTTTAGCGCACTGCTTGAAGCGCCTGCTTTAGCCTGCCAAGGACGTGCATTTCCTGGGAGCGCAGGCTTTAGCCTGCCAAGACCCTGGGAGCGCAGGCTTTAGCCTGCCAAGGATGACGTTCAGCAGGCTGAAGCCTGCGCTCCCAGGCTCAGCCGCTGCGCTCCCAGGCTCAGCCGCTGCGCTCCCGGCGCAGCCGCTGTGCTCCCAGCTCAGCCGCGGCCGAGCAGCCTCCAGCCGCCATTCCAGGCCAGCTCGACCAACCGGCCGTCACTGCCGGGATAGACGACCACGGCGCCGTCGCCGTCACGGACGATCTGCGGATCGGCGGCGGCGGCAGGTGCTCCGACCAGCTGCCCGAGGTCACTGGTCGCGAAGCCGCCGGTCGTGGCGATGGTGGCCCGCACCGAGCCCGCCGAGTCGCGCCACACGATCAGGTATCCGCCAGGCAATTCGGCACCCGACGGAACACCCACCGCGCCGGTGACCCCAGCGTCGCGATGACGCCAATGTCCATCGTAGCTGAGCAGATGGATGCTGCCGGCGGAACCGCGGTAGAGGACATGCTCGGTCCGATCAGACGCATCAGCGGTCAATCCGCCGGCGCAGGCCGGGGCTCCGCTGCCGTCAGCCAGCCGCGAATAATACCAGCGCCCGCTGAGCTCGAACAATTCATGGAGGATGCCGGCTGCATCAGGATAGGCGATGTGCCAGGAGTTCTCACGTCCCCAGAACCACACCACTGGCGCGCCGGCGGCCGGTGGCGCGTGGCCCACCGCGGTCAGATCCTCAGCTTCCCAACGCCCTTCACCGCCCCGGCGCAGATGGATCCGGCCATCGGCGGAACGCACCACCACCGCTGCCACGTCCTGGGCGGGCACGGCGGCAGCCGACAGCCGCGCATCGGCAGAAGCCGGCGCATCCAGCCGGCGGATGGATTCCTTGCCCCCGGCCGTCCGCACCAGTTCGACCGGTCGGCCGGATTCGTCGACCGCCAGCACATGGTCGCTGGCATCGGCGGGGCGGTGCCAGCCGACCACGGCTCCGCCACCGGGCAGGGCCAGTCCGTGCGAGCGCCAGGCGCCATCCTTGGTCTCCAAGGCGCCACGCCCGGTGCCGGTGCGCCACGTCGCTCTTGGGCGTCCCGGAGCAGCGAGGAACGCTCCGCCAGCCGATTTGGCCGGAGCCGGGGCCCGCTGCTGGGCGATACGCTCTGCCAGTTCGGTTTCGAGGCGGGCGATGGTATCCGCCGCCACCGCCACTTTCCGCTGCAATTCCTGGACTTCCGCCAGGGTCTGGGCCTGGCGGGCCTCAGCCTGGGCGGCCCTGGATTCGGCTTGGTCAGCGCGGGCCAAGGCGATCGCGAGCTGGGTTCGGACGTCATGCAGGCGGCTTTCGGCCGCAGCCAAGTCGGGCTCGGCATCACGCTTGCCTTCCAGGGCTGCGATCCGGATCTGGAGTTCGGCGATCTGCTTCCTGGCCG
The DNA here is from genome assembly GCA_014193115.1 of Planctomycetota bacterium. Lineage (GTDB taxonomy): Bacteria > Planctomycetota > UBA11346 > UBA11346 > UBA11346 > BJHQ01. The sequence continues at coordinate 285,818 of BJHQ01000002.1, forward strand.
TGGCCAGCTCGTCATCGCGGAAGTGCAGGTCGCTCTGGGCGGTCAGAAAGTCCTCGTTGGTCTGCTCGGCCGTGGCCTCGACCCGACGGAGTTCGCTGGACAGGTATTCCGCCCGTTCATGTTCTGCGCGCAGCTCGGTTTCGACCTGGGCAAGCCGCCCGTCGGCTTCGAGCTGGCGGGCACGGGCCGCAGCCAAATCCAGTCGTTCCGTTGCCAATTCCGCTTCCAACTTGGCCAGCCGGTCTTCCAGGATCTGCCTTTCGCCGCCGTCACTGATCCGATCCGCGGCCAGCCCGGCCTCGGCCTGGGCGAGCCGGTCGAGCAGTTCGCGGATCCGCTCGTGCTCGATGTCGAGATCACCTTCGGCTTTGGCCAGCCGATCAACCAGCAATTGGCGTTCGTTGTCCGCTTTGGCACGTTCGGCCAAGGTCCGCTTCAGCTCGGCCTGGATGCGGTCCAAGGTTTCTTCGTCAGCTCCACCGGAACGCGCCATCACCGTGCTGACCGCCTGCCGGATCAGCTCGCGCAACTGGCTTTCCTTCAGGGTTTTCAGGTTCTGGGTCTTGCCGGTGCGAACCAGATCCTCGACCGTGGTCGGCTTGAGCAGACCGTCGAGCTGGGCTTCCAGCTGGTCACCGTTGCTGGTCGTCGTCGTGGTGGTCACCAATCCTGCCGCCGAGCCAGCTGGTTTCGCCACCGGGGGCATCTTGATCGTGTCGGGACGGACCACGACTCGGGCGCTGGGCGGAGCGGGGTCTGATATCGCCTCGTACTCGGTCTCCTGGACTGGTGCGACAGGCGGAGCACGGCGAGGAGCAGGGCGAGGAGGCATGGGATATGCCATACGAATGGCGAGGTCGCGGCAAGCGAAGGGACCCGGCGCGATGACCTCGGCCATGTGATCCGCAGGTTGCACTGGGTTTGACAGCATGTCAGGCATCACCTTGCAATCACCAGCACGGCTGCACTGTGCGACTCTCCTAAGCATCTGTGCACCCATCGCCAATCGCCAGCAAACTCCACAAAAACTCCAAAAAACGCCATGAAAAACATCCGCATCGACAACATCGAGGTCGTTGGCCTTGAACACCTGAGCTCCGAGGATTTCGAACGGGAGATGGAGAACGGGGGGCGTTTCGTGATGTATTCCTACGCCATCTCCATCCTGATCATGACCTTCAAGCAGCCGACGTCGATCTATTTCGTCAAAGGCGGCGAGAGCAGGCTGGTCAAGGGCCTGCCCTGGACCGGTGTAACCGCGGTGCTCGGCTGGTGGGGAATTCCCTGGGGTCCGATCTACAGCATCGGCTGCATCGCCGGCAATTTTGCTGGCGGGACCGATGTGACCAGGACGGTCGCACCTGCGGTCCGGCAGATCGAAGAACGCAACGAACGGATCCGTGATAGCCGGGCAAAGGCTCGGACAGCCAAATCCCCGGCCTGACCAATCGCCTGGTGGCCGACCAGAACGGCTATCCGGCGCGGCGCGGACTTGCAGATCGCCGTACGGCATCCACACCGTCATCATGCTGACGATCGATGTGGGCGGTCCGATCGGGGTCGGGACGACCCAGCTGCTGGGCGTGAACCTGGAATCGTTGGAGCACGCGGCCTCCAGCAACCTGTACGATTGGCTGGCCGATGCCGGCGCCGGCATCGCCCGGATCCTGCATCCGGATCGCTGCCTGCGCGCCAGCGGCCGGATCGGAGCCTGGGGCCACGTGGCCAGCGAATCCGATGTTGCTGCATTGCGTCAGGCTTTTCGCGACGATCCGGCGCCGGTGCTGGCCGGAGAGGATCTCGCGACCGACCGGCATCTGACCTGGATCGGCACCACCGACATCGCGGTTTCCCGGCTTCGCTCAGCTGGCGTCGAACCGCTGCCATCTACCGGATACACGCCCGCCGACGGACCTGGGCGACTTGATGCCGATGGCGCCGAAGGATTCCGCGCCCGGGCCGCGTGCTGGGCCTACCACGCGGCGTTCTTCCTCCATTTCCAGAGAAAACACGGCTGCACCAGGTTCCTGCTGACCAACGAACCCGAATTGTCCGGTCACAAGTATCATCATACCGGCGCAGCGCCGACCTTTTCGCGCTTGGTCGAGGTGATGCTGCGCGATCCGACCGGCATCCACAGCGCCGAACGCGAGGCGCTGCTGGCGGTGATCAACGCCCAGCACCGTCATCTGGTGGCCTGCGCCCGGCTCGCCGCTGACGATGTCGCCGCCATCACCGGCCTCCGTCCGATCCTGGCCGGTCCAGCCAGCTTGCGCCCCCTCGATCTGGCCGAGAGCGTCGCCGGCCAGGTCGAGATTTTCGATTGGCACCACTATACGCCCGATCCCGCAGTCCTGCGCCAGCGCTGGGCCGACTGCGCCAACAGGAATCCCGGCGTCGCCGCTCTGGCCCTGTCGGAGTTCAACCGCAGGAGCGGGCCGACGGCTGCCGACGAGGGCTATTTCGTCCATCGCAATTGCTTGGAATTCGCCGAAATCGGATTGGCGGTGCTGGGTCTGCCCCGGCCGGCGACAGCGGATCGGCCGGCCGATCCGCCGGCGGCCTGGGCCTGCCTGTACTGCTTCAATCACCCGGCCACCCACCGCAACAACAAGCAGCTGGTCTACGGCGACCTGAACTGCGCCGATTTGTCTTCCGCCGATACCGCCCTGCGCGATCTGCCTGCGGAATGCCATCCATCCGCTGAGGCCCAGCAGATCCGCCACGCCACCGCCGCCCACGACATCTTCGCGCTGTTGGTCCGCTTCGCCGGCCGCCAGCGATTATCGGTCGAGTCGCCAGTGCCGGTGCTGGCGGTGAACCAGCCCGACGGCGTCAGCATCGCGGTGATCAATCGCGAGACGAACCCGCGCTCCATCACTGTTCCGTTCCAACGCAGTGGCAGCTGGTGGTGCCGCGCCGTGTCCCGACGCCTTCGCGACCAGTGCGTGGCTGCCAGCACCCAGACCGGCCCGGTGACCATCGAGCTGCCCGCTGAATCGGTCTGTGAAATCAGGATCTGTGATCGTCCCCAGACCACCAGCTTGCACCTGATCGAGCGGGGAACCGGGCCCGGCCGGATTGCAGACCTTCCGCCACTCGCAACCACCCGGTTGGCGGCCATTGGCGATGGCAACATCGATCTGACCACCGGGCCGGTGGTGTGGTCGGTCAGCCATCCTGGCCTGGTCCAGGTCACCCAGCGCGGCCTGGTCCAGCGCTTGCTCCGCACCATCCAGACGGTGACCGTCACCGCCCGCACCTGGGATGGCCGCCTGGCCGCCTCTGCAGTGCTTCCTCCCTGCCCGTGAAAGACCCCACCATGTCCATTCCCCAGCCCAAACCCCTGGTCGGCCGCAAGGCCACCGCCGTCAAGGTCGAGTTCGAATCGCCCCGGCGGACCCCCTACGTCTATTTCGGCGCGGCCGAAGGCGTGTCGATGGGCGCCGGTTTCTGTGAAATCCCGCCGGGTTCATCGAACGTCCGGCATGCCCACCCCGATGCCGACGAGGTCATCTATGTGCTCAAGGGCAAGCTGCGCTTCGTCTTCGACGCCGAGGAACACCTCTTGGAGCCGTTCGAGGCGATCCTGATCCCGCGCGGCGCGATCCATCAGATCTTCAACGATGGTCCTGACGACGCCGCCCACACGTTCACCTTTGCTCCGTCCGGACCAGAAGGCGCCATCAAGCGCATGTACAAGTGACGACCCGCCGCCCGCGCCGGCTCGGCATGGCCGTCAATCACTATCTTGATCGGCCGGAAGCAGAGTTCCTGACCGCGATCCGCCGGGTCCGCGCTGCTGGAATGACCGGAATCGAGCTGAACACCCCCGATCCCGACTTGATCGATCACCTGGCGGTGCTGATCCGCGCTGAACAGCTGGAACTCATGGCCATCGCCACCGGCCGCATGGCCTGCCACGATGGTGCGTCGCCGACCGCCGGCGAGGTCCTGAGCCGCGCCGCGGCGGCGGCCGAGCGCCACCACGCCAAACTCGTGGTTGGTCTTATCCGCGGTCGCGCGAGCCTGGCTCGCGACCTGGTCGAACGGTTCCTGCGCGAAACGCTCGGTAGAATTCTCGTTGTTCATCCGCATATCCAAGTCGTCATCGAACCGATCGCCGCCCGCGAGGCCGCCTGGCCGAACACCCTTGCTGACGGCCTGGACTGCCTGGACCGGTTCGGCTGGAGGAACGAGCCGCGGATCAAGCTGCTCGCCGATGCCTTCCACCTCGTCCCCAGCGGCGAGATGGATCAATGGGAAGCGGCCCGACCGTGGATCGGTCATGTCCAGATCGCCGGCCCAGCCCGGGCGGCACCGCCTTTGGCCGATCCCGCCATCGATGCGCAATTGGCCCAAGCGCTTCGATTCGCTGCCGACCACGGCTTGGACTGCGGCTTCGAACTCGCGGCGAATGCCACCGACGAGGCCGAACGCTGCGCGGCCTGGGCGGCGTCGGTGCTGGCCGAGTGATGGTCCACGCGAAATTCGGTGCATGGGTCCCAACATTTCACCGGATTCCTGGACTTCGTTTTCTACGCCATCGCCTTGTATTGCGGCTGGTCGTACTCAGCTGCCGCAGCGACGGAATGACCGTTCATCCGCTCGCCGCGGCCTCGCCCGTCACCAGCATAGAGACGAGCAGCTGGCAGGCGATCGCCGAAATGAACATCAGAAAAGCGCTGTTTCCCAAAGCCATGGACAACTTGCCGTAGAAGTCCTCGTTATTCCGACGATCGTAATGATCAACGACGATCGTGAGTACACTTGCTGCTGAGAGCAGCAAAGCTGCGAAGAAGACCCAGGCGGGAAACCCGTGGAAATGCACGCCGTCCCCGTGCTTCGCGGGAATCCACAGGTCATCCTCCCAAATTCCGTAGATCCCATAGGTGAGCATGGCCGTGACCAGGAGCATGTACGATACGCGTTTTTCCGGCGGGATATGGTTCGGAAGGTACCTGGCCATGCCGTGCGCAACCTTCATCCGCTCGCGGCGGCTTCGTCCCCGGCCGGCATCATCCCGTAGGCTTCCAGCTTGCGGTACAAGGTTTTCAGGCCGATCTGGAGCTGACGTGCCGCTTTGGACTTGTTTCCACCGCAATGGGCCAAAGTGGCGACGATCAGACGTTTTTCGACTTCGTCCATCGGCAGACCGATGAGCAAGCGGATCGCGGCCTCGGCGTCGGCTGGACCGGCAGACGTCGTGATGGCATCGCCGACCGGTTGCGGATCGCTGTCGGCGGTAGCGATCCCATTGGCGAGGCCGTCACCCCCGATCACCCGCCCGGCGGACAGCACGTAGAGCCGCTGGACGGTGTTTTCCAGCTCCCGGATGTTGCCGGGCCAGTCCATCCGGCGCAGCGCCATCAAGGCGGCGTCTGACAGTTCTTTTTGCGGCTGGTTGGGCTGCTTGCGGTTCAGGCGGTCGACAAAGGTGCGGGCGAGCAGCGGGATGTCTTCGCGCCGGGTGCGCAGCGGCGGCACCGCGATGCTGACCACGTTCAGCCGGAAATAGAGGTCCATGCGGAAACGGTTGTGCAGGACTTCGTTCTTCAGGTTGCGGTTGGTGGCGCAGACCAGGCGCACGTCGGTGGCGATGGGTTGGTTGCCGCCGACCCGGGTCAAGGCACCGTCCTGCAAAACACGCAGCAATTTCACCTGACTGTCGAGCGGCATTTCGCCGATCTCATCGAGGAACAAGGTGCCGGTGTCGGCGAATTCGAACTTGCCTTTCTTCTGGGCCACCGCCCCGGTGAACGATCCGCGCTCGTGGCCGAACAGCTCGCTTTCGATCAGATCACGGGGGATCGCTCCGCAGTTGATCTTGACGTACGGCCGTCCGGAACGACGCGACAAGGCGTGGACCGCATCGGCGACCAGCTCCTTGCCGGTGCCGGATTCGCCTTCGACCAGCACGGTGGCGTCGGTGGTCGCGACCTGGCGGATCATCTGCTTGACTTGGCGGATCGCCGCCGAGGTGCCGATGATCCGGTCGAGTGCCTCATCATAGCCCAGCTCGCGGCGCAGGGCGCGGTTCTCGCGGTTGGCCTGGGCAAGGCGCACCGCCGACTCGACCGTCGCCTTCAGCCGGCCGAGGTCCACCGGCTTGGTCAAATAATTGAAGGCCCCCTGCTTGATCGCCGCCACCGCGGTGTCTTCGCTGCCGTGGCCGGTGATCAGGACCCACGGCAGATTGGGCTGCTTTTCATGGGCCAACTCCATGGTGCCCAGGCCATCCAGTCCGGGCAGGACCAGGTCGCACAGGACCGCATCGACCGCGGCGGCGCCGAGCTTGGCCAGGCCCTCCTCGCCGCTTGCGGCAGAGAGGACGGTGTGGCCCTCGCCATGCAGGATGTCGGCGTAGGTCTCGCGGTTCGCAGCGTTGTCGTCGATGACGAGGAGGTTGGCCATGGCTCAGTTTCTGCGCGGGCGCTTGGTCTTGGTCGGCGGGCGGGTCGTGTCCATTCGGCCAGGCGCGACCTGCTCTGCCGCCGGCCTCGGCTGCGCTGCCGCCGGTTCAGCGGATCGCACGGTGGCTTCCACCGCCGGCGCCGGCAACTCGCCTTGGGTCAGGGTCGGGCCCAAGGGTGTCGGAAATTCGCAGGTGAAGCTGACCCCCTGATTGGCGTCGCTGGTCGCCGAGACGGTGCCGCCATGCATCGCCACCAGTCGGCGGACGATGGCCAGGCCCAATCCGGTGCCATGGTCCTTGGTGCTGGTGAACGGTTCGAACAACCGGGCGGCGATGGTCTCAGGCAGCGGCGGACCGTTGTTGGCGATCACCACCCGCGACGCGTTCTGGGCGGTGCGGGTCAGGACCACCAGCCGACGGCCGGACTCGCGTTCGGCAAGCGCCTCACGGGCGTTGATGATGATGTTGGTGAACACCGAGCGCAGATGCTGGCGATCGCCGGGCACCAGGCACAATGAGGGATCGGGATGGAAGGTCAGGTCGATCCTGGCCGTCTTGAGCGCCTCGGTCTGCTCATCAAGAATCTGGCGCAGCAATCGATTCAGGTCCACCGCCGCCGGATCCGGCCGGACTGGCCGGGCGAAAGCGAGGAAGGACTGGACCACTGCCTGCAAATTGCGGGCGCTGGCCTCGATCCGGCCCAGGCGTTTGGCGAAACGCTCACGTTGCCCGTCAGGCAGCGAGGGAACATCTTTCACCGCCAGCTCACAGTTGAGCAAGATGACGCCAAGCGGATTTTTCAGCTCATGGACCAGCGGACCGGCGATCCTGCCCAGTTCGGTCAACCGGTCCTGGTCGGCGTCGAGCCGGAAATCGGTACCGGTCATGACGACTGGCGTCGGCAACGGCGGCGGGCGGTCATCGCCGGATCACCGAACCGGCCCGGCCGGTGGTCTTGCGGTAGGCGTCCTCGAGTTCGCGCAGCCGTTTGCGGATCTGGTTGAATTGGAGATCGTTGAGGTAGTCGACGAATAATTTGCCATCGAGATGATCGAGCTCGTGCTGGACCACGATCGCCAGGAAATCCCCGGCGGCATGGTCGAGGACCTGACGGCGCTCTTCGCCGAACTCGTCCTGCCAGACGGCGGTGAAGCGGTTGTGGCGGATGACCTTGGAGTAGATCGCCGGAAAGCTCAGGCAGCCTTCTTCAAACACCGTTTCGCCATCGGGGTCTTCGATCCGCGGGTTGATCCACACCCGCGGATCGGGCTCCCCTTCATGGCCTTTGCGCCGGGTGTGCTCGGTGATGAAGATGCGCTTGGACACGGCGACCTGGGGAGCCGCCAGTCCGACGCCTTTTTCCAGCTCCATCACGGCGAACAGCTGCCGGCAGAACCTGCGCAGGGCATCATCGAAAACGGTGACCGGCGCCGCCTTTTTTCGCAGGACGGGATGGGGATATTCGACCAGGACTGGCTCGGCCGGATAGATGAAGGTCTCGTCGGGCATGGGTACGGGCGTGGCTGGCGGGGCAACGGACGGCTTGAGCGCCGCTGGGAAACCCTAGTCTTCCACACCCCATCGCAACCGAGCCCGGTCGTCCCGGCTTGGGGGCGGTGCCCAACGAGGGAACCATGGTCGATCTCAGCCGCCATCTGCAAAGCGCGAAACAGGCCTTGGACAAGGGCCAGTACGATCTCGCCATCGCCAAGATGGAGGAATGCGTCGAGGTCGATCCCACCCAGCTCGACATCTACAAGATCCTGCTCGATGCCGCCCGGAAGAAAGCCAAGGTCACCGGCAAATCGATGTTCGGTGGTCTCGGCATGCCGATCCTGACTAAGGACCCGCACAAGGTCTTCATCGCGTCGATCAAGAAGGTCGGGAAGACTCCGGAGCCCAAGGTGCTGGTCGAGGTCGCCGACGCCGCCCGCATCCTGTCCGGCACGGTCAAACCGATGGTCGATGTCGCGATCTTTTTTTATGAAGAGTTCAAGTCGAGCGGCTTATTCGACGACAAAGCGTACTGGAATCTGGCCCAGGTCCATTTCGACCGGTTCAAGGCCACCGGATCCAAGGATCTGGCCCAGCTGGTCAAAGCGGTGCAGGCGATCACCGAGCTCGATAAGGCCATGCCCCACCATCCGGAGGCCGGTCGCACCCTGAAGAACTGGCAGGCCACCCAGTCGATGCTGATGCGCGACCAGGCCGGTGGCGGCAAGGCCACCGCTGGGGATTACCGCAGCCAGATCGCCAACGACGACAAGGCGCGCAAACTTGAAATGCTCAGCAAGAACATCCGCACGCCCGAAGAAGCGCGCGAGGTCCTTGCATTCCTCGATCAAGATCTGGCCAAGAGCCCCGAAGACAAAGTGGTGTGGGTCAAAAAGGGCGGCATCCATTTCCAGTTCAACCAGTTCGACGAGGCCCGGGCGGCCTACGACAAGGCCCAGGCCATCGATCCCCATGATTTCAATGTGACGATGCGCCTCGGCGATGTGGCGATCCAGGTCGCCAAACGGGCAGCGGCCCAGGCCAAGGCCGCCGGCCAGGATGCCAGCGCCCTGGAATCCGAAGCCTTGCAGGTCGAGATCGCCGAGGTCCAGCGCCGGGTCGAACGCCAGCCGACCGACATGAACCACCGCTTCCACCTCGGCGGCCTGTTTTTCAAGCAAGGGAATATCGAAGCTGCGGCCTCGGAATACCAGCGCACGGTCAATGATCCAAAGCTGCGGAAATTGTCGCACCGCAACCTCGGAACCTGCTTCCGCAAAAAGAATCTCCTTGATTTAGCTGCCGGACAGTATAACTCGTTTCTCCGCCTTGCGGATGACGACTCCGCCGAGGACGCCAAGGAGGTCCGCTACCTGCTCGCCCGGATTCAAGAGGAAACCGGCCATAAACAGGAAGCGATCGAGAACTACACCCGGCTGGTCAACATCGACCTTGCCTTCAAAGACGCGGCCAACCGCCTCTCCCAGCTCAAGTCCTGACCCCCGCACTCTCCATACCATCAGCCACCCCCAGAAACGTCAGCAATGCCCCATACCGAAAGCGCCAAGAAGCGCCTGCGCCAGAACGAGAAACGCCGCCTTCGCAACAAGGCCCGTACCACCGAACTGAAGTCGGTCCGCAAACAGGTCCAGCGCGCCCTGCACGATGGCCAGCCCGACCAGGCCGCAGAATCCGCTCGGCTGTTGACCAAGAAGGTCGACCAGGCCGCCGCCAAGGGCACGGTCCACAAGAACAAGGCGGCACGTTGGAAATCCCGCATCGCCAAGGCCGTGAACAAGGCCAAAGCCACTGCGGCGGCACCCAAGGCCTGAACTGCACCCGGCGGATACGCCGGCTGATCTTTCCTGTCTGAAGGCGCTTCCGCGCCGCTCATCCCGTTCGGGGCCGACGGCATCGGCCTCCTGGCGAACCGCCAGTCCACGAACCCCAGGTCTCCACCATGACCACGCCAGCCGCCGCGGTAGCCCCGGCCACTCCCACCCAGACCCGTACGTCGACCTATGAAGCGACGATCCTGGTCAATGCCAATGACGCCCGGGCAGATTACGAAGGTCTGCTCGCCAATGTGCGCCAGGTCTATGAGATCGAAGGCGCCCAGTTCATCGAAATCGAGAAGTGGGAAGAACGCCGCCTGGCCTATCCGATCAAGGGCCAGCAGCAGGCGCTGTACCTGACCGCCTATTTCAGCGCTCCGACCGGTGCCATCGAAAAGATCGAGCGCCGCGCCATCCTCGGCAGCGTCATCCTCCGCCAGCTGGTCGTGCACCGCCCTGGAAAAGATCTCGAACTGATCCGGGCCCAACGCGCCAAATCTGCCGCTGCCGCAGCGGCTGCCGCCGAAGCCGCCAAGCTGGCCGCTGCCAATGCTCCTCCCGGTGAAGCCGGCGACCGCCCGCGCTTCGGTGATCGTGGCGACCGCGGTGATCGTGGCGACCGCGGCGATCGCCCGGATCGCGGTTTCGGCGGCCCGCGCGGAGATCGCCCGGCAGGTGAACGCCCCGCCGGTCCGCCGCGCGGAGGGCTGGCCGGCCCCCGTCCCGACCGTGCACCCTCGACTGGGCCGGCGAAGCGCTGAGCCATGTCCATCTTCAGCTACAATCGGGTGATGCTGGCAGGCAACCTGACCCGGGATCCCCAGGTCAAGTTCTTCGCCAATGAGCGCGCTGTGGCCAACTTCGGCATCGCGGTGAACCGCAAGTTCAAAGGCCAGGACGGCCAGATGGTCGAAGAAGTGACCTTTGTCGATGTCGAAGCCTGGGGACGCACGGCCGAACTGGTCGGGCAATACCTCACCAAGGGCCGGGGCTGCTTCATCGAAGGCCGCCTGAAGCTCGACCAATGGGATGACAAGGACGGCCAGAAGCGCTCCAAGCTGAAGGTCGTGGCGGATTCGGTCCAGTTCACCGATTCCAAGCCGGGCGCAGCCGGCGGGGCTCCAGGTGCGTCCGCGCCCCGCGGCTCCGAGGACGCCATGGAGCCCGATGGCCCGCCACCCGCCCGGCCGGCGGCGACCACCCGGGCTCCGGCCGGTGGCGACGACGAACCGCCATTCTGATTTTTCCCTCAAACCAACCACTCTAACCGCGAAATCCCATGGCATTCTTCAACTCAAAGAACTCAAAGCTCAAGCGCAAACCCAAGCGCGCGAAAAAGATCGACGTGCCCAAAGGCTGCCGATTCGCCCGCGAGAACGTGTTCGAGATCGACTATCGCGATCTGCCCACCATCGGCCGCTACGTCAGCAGCCAGGGCAAGATCGGCGGCCGCCGCCGCAGCGGCGTCTCGGCGTTCTACCAACGCCAACTCTCCCTTGCGGTGAAGCGGGCGCGCTTCCTCGCCCTGCTGCCGTTCGTCGGCGAGTGAGGACCTGAACCATGGCCAAGAAACAAGAAGTCCTGCTGGTCGCCGACGTGCTCAAACTCGGCAACATGGGCGACCTGGTGAAGGTCGCTCCCGGCTACGCCCGCAACTACCTTTACCCCCACGGAATGGCGATCCCGGCTTCCCGGGCCCAGAAGCGCCAAGTCGAAGTCCTGCGCGAAAAAGCGCAGAAGAACGAACTGGAACGCGAAGGCCAGGCCAAGACGCTCCAGACCAAGATGCTGGGCGTGGTCGTCCAGCTCTCGGGCAAGGTCGCCCACGATGACGAGCTGTTCGGCTCTCTCGGAGCCAAAGAATTGGTGGCGGCATTGGCGAAGAAGGGTTTCGTGATCGACCAGAAGCAGGTCCACCTGCACGACAAGATGCGTCGTCTCGGCCGCTATGAAGTCGAAGTTCGGCTGCACAAGAACGTTCCGGTGACGGTCAAGGTCGAAGTCGTCAGCAGCGATCCCAACGCGCCATCGCTCGACGAGACGCTTGCTGCCATCGCTTCGGCCCGGGCCGAACGTGAAGCGTCTGCCAAGGCTGCCAAGGAAGCCGCCAAGGCCGCCGCTGCTGCTGAACCGGTTGCTGCTGATGCCGCCGCCACCGCTGACGCCAAAGCCGCAGAAGCCAAGCCCGGCAAGGGTGACGCCAAGCCTGCCAAGGGTGACGGCAAACCTGGTAAGGACGCCAAGGCCGAAGGCAAAGGCAAGTCCGAGAAGGCCGCCAAGGGCGGAGACGCCAAAGAAGCCAAGGCCGGAAAAGCCAGCAAGAACGAGAAATAAGGAATCACCGTGAAAGCAGACATCCATCCCCAGATCCGCCCGGTGATCTTCCAAGATCAGATCACGGGAGCGCAATTCCGGATCCTGAGCGCGGTCAAGACCAACGATAAGGTCACCGTCGACGGTGCCGAATACCCGCTGATCAAGGTTGACGTTTCCAGCGCCAGCCATCCGTTCTACACTGGAACGCAGCGTATCCTCGATACCGCCGGCCGGGTCGAGAAGTTCGGAACCAAGTACGGCGAAAAGGCCAAGAGCCTCACCGGACTTCTGAAGAAGAAGCCTGCGAAGTGAACGGCTAGGGGCTGGGGCCAAGGGGCCCCAGCCTAAGCGGTAGGAATGGCGTCGAGCACGGGATAGGTGGTTTCGCGCGGGTGCTTGCCATCCGCTTCCACCCGCGATCCAAGGCCCTCCGCCACCAGGCACGACACCATGCCCGATCTGATCGCCAGCCTCGAGACCTTGCGGGCGCAGTACGAGCGCCTCACCGAACGGTTGGCGGATCCTGAAATGGCGGCCTCGGCCGCCTATGCAGCATCAGCCAGGGAACACGCGCGCCTAGGCCGGCTGGTCCAGCCCTTCATGGCTTGGAAGCAGGCCGAGGCGGATCTTGCTGGCGCCCAGGCGTTGTTGTCGGATCTTGAAATGCGTTCTCTGGCCGAAGAGGAGATCGCAATAAAAAAAGCCGAAGCAGCAGAGCTGATGGATCGCATCCAAGGTCTGCTGGTCAGCGGCGATGCTGTCGGCGCCAGGCCTGCGATCCTCGAAATCCGCGCCGGCACTGGCGGCGATGAAGCAGCATTGTTCGCTGGCGACCTGGTGCGCATGTACCAACTCTGGTGCCAGGCCCAGGGTTTGACGGTCGCACCGTTGGCTAGCGCCGAAGGCGAACACGGCGGTTTCAAAGAAGCGATTCTCCACGTCACCGGAGCCACCACCGCCGGCGAAGGCGCGTACAGCCTGTTGCGCTATGAAAGCGGTGGCCACCGCGTGCAACGAGTGCCAATCACCGAGGCGAGCGGCCGGATCCATACCTCGGCAGCGACCGTGGCGGTCATGCCTGAAGCCGAAGAAGCCGACATCCAGATTCGCCCTGACGATCTGGAGATCACCACCTTCCGCGCCGGCGGCGCCGGCGGCCAGCACGTCAACAAGACCGAATCGGCGGTGCGCATCGTCCACAAACCGACCGGGGTCGTGGTCGCCTGCCAGGACGAACGCAGCCAGCTCGACAACCGCAATCGGGCAATGAAATGGCTGCGCGCCCGCTTGTATGAGACCGAGCGTGAACGCCTGGCCGCAGAACGTGCCCGCCTGCGCAAGGACCAGGTTGGCAGCGGAGATCGCAGCGACCGCATCCGCACCTACAATTTCCCACAGAACCGGATCACCGACCACCGCATCAACTGGACTGGATACAACCTCGACCGGTATATCGCCGGCCGCTGCGACGAATTGCGAGCTGCCATGATCGCCGCGGAAAAAGCCCGGATTCTTTCTGAGTGGGATGGCGTGTTCTAATCATCTTGGCCGATGGCGATGCCAGCATTTCAGCGTCGCGGTGCGCAGCATTCGCAACTTGCCTACATCAAGGCATACGTATGCTTCCTCACATGCGCACGACCCTGCTCATCGAAGACCACCTGATGATCCAGGCCAAGCATCAAGCGGCGATCGAGCACACCTCGGTCAGCAAACTGATGAATCGGGCCTTGGAGCACTATTTCGCGGGCCCGATCCAGTTGCGTGAACAGTCGCAGCCGTACCGGGTGACAACCCACGGTGCTGGAAAAGGTGTCATCAATCTGACTCCGGCAGAGATTGCCGCGATGCGCGATGGTGATCCGGCGTGATCATCCCGGATGTGAACCTTCTTCTGTATGCCCATAACGCGGCCCAGCAGGATCATGCCTTCTACCGCGCCTGGCTGGAAGACCTGGTGGCCAAGCGTCAACTGGCGCTGTCGACCTTGGCGATGGTGGCTTTCGTGCGCATCGCGACCTTGCCCGCATATCGGCCAGCACCTCTGGCCAGCAATCAGGCGATTGCTGCGCTGGATGACCTTCGCCGGCAATCCGGTGTGCGGTTGCTGCACCCCGGCCCGCAGCACTGGGACCGGACGGTGGCGCTGATCAACGCTGCCCGCGCCAGTGGCAAGCTGGTGGGCGACGCCCAGCACGCTGCCATCGCGCTGGAATATGACGTTGAGTTCGCCTCCGCGGACACCGATTTCAAGCGCTTCACCAAGCTGGGACTGCGCTTCCACCTGATCCAAGCAGCGGGCTGATCACTTCCTTACAGATTGAAGTACCGCGCCGCCGGATGGTGCAGGATCAGCGCCGAAGTCGATTGCTCGGGATGCAGCTGGAATTCCTCAGACAGTTCGATGCCGATGTCCTGCCAGCGCAGCAGATCTTGCAGCATCCGCTGATCCTCCAGCCGTGGACAGGCCGGATAGCCAAAGGAATAGCGGCTGCCCTGGTAACCTTGGGTGAACAGATCGGCCATTTCCAGGGCGTCGTCGCCTGCGATATCCAGCTGCTGGCGGATGCGCTTGTGCCAGTATTCCGCCAGCGCTTCCGCAGTCTCCACCGATAGGCCGTAAAAATACAGGTATTCCTGATAGTTGTCGGCTTTGAACAGGCGCTGGCAGTGCTCGCTGGCGATCTTCCCCATGGTCACGCAGTGGACGGCGAGCACGTCCCGGGCGCCGTTGGCCCAGGCGGCGCTGGGAATCCAACTGGCTTCATCACCGATGGCATCGGCTCCACGTGGGCGGAGGAAATCCGCAATGCACAGGTGCTTGCTGTCTGGTTCCATCTGGCGCGGCAGGTTGAATCTGGCAGCCTCAGCGCCGCTGACCGGATCGAACACGACCAGGTCGTTGCGCTCGCTGGCGCAGGGGAAATAGCCGTACACCACCTGGGGTTCGAGCATTTTGTCACGGGTGGCTGTGGCGATCCAGCGCCGCAACACCGGCTCAGCCTCGCGTTCGACCAGTTCCTGCCATTGTTCCTTGGTCAATTCCTGGCCTTGGCGGAAGCCCCATTGGCCTCGGAACAGCGCGTTGGTATTGATGTAACGGCAGATCGTCGGCAGGTCGAGCTGCGCTGACTCGACGATCCGCCGGCCCCAGAACGGTGGCTTCGGGATGCGCGGCGCCGCCGGGATCCCGCTCGGAACATAAGCTGTACCGGCTGCCAATTTCTCATCGAGGATCTGCTGGGCGGTCTTGACCACCGCTTTGCGCGTCGCCTTGGTGGTCAAACGAAGTTTGTCCGGGGCGACGTGGCCGCAAAGTTCCTCCATCAATTGCAGACCATCGAAGGCATCAGGCGCATACCACACCAGGTGGCTTGGCGCTGGGGGTTGGGAGCCGGTGGCCGCAGTACGGCCGTCGTCGGCTGAGACTGGCAGTTTGCTCGGATTGTAGAGGTTCCGCAGATCGTTCTCGACATAGGCGCGATTGAGCGCGGCGCCGCCGAGGATGACCTGATGGCGCAGCCCACGTTCGGCAAGGTATTCGAGGTTGTCTTTCATCACCACCGTGGATTTCACCAGCAGGCCGGACATGCCGATGGCATCAGGACGATGCTGCTCCACCGCTTTCAGGATATCCTCGATCGGCTGCTTGATGCCGAGGTTCACAACCCGATAGCCATTGTTGGTCAGGATGATGTCCACCAGGTTCTTTCCGATGTCGTGGACATCGCCTTTGACCGTGGCCAGCACCATGGTGCCCTTCTGCGCATCGGCGCTGCGCTCCATGAACTGCTCCAGATGTCGCACCGCCGCCTTCATCGTCTCGGCGGATTGGAGCACGAATGGCAACTGCATTTTTCCGGAGCCGAACAATTCACCGACGGTCTTCATGCCGTCGAGCAGCACATCGTTGATGATCGACAGCGGTGACCGGCTGGCGCGGGCCAGATCGAGGTCGCCTTCGATGCCGATCTTCTTGCCATCGATGATCCGGCGTTTCAGGCGCTCTTCGACCGGCAGCGCGGCGAAGGCATCAGCGGTGGCCACGACACTGCTGGTGGCCGACGTGAAATGATTCACGAAAGCGAACAGCGGGTCGTGGCTCACCGAGCCATCGGCAGCGAACACCCGCCGATCATAGATCACATCGCGGGCGAGGGACACTTCGTTGGCGGGAATGCGATCGATCGGGACGATCTTCGATGCGTTCAGGATCGCTCCAGTCAGGCCACGCTGGATCGCCTCGTCCAAATACACGGAATTCAGCACCTGCCGGGCATAGGGCTTCACCCCGAAGCTGACGTTGGACAGGCCGAGGATGTAGCCGCATTCGGGCAGACGCGCCTTCACGGCAGCGATGCCTTCCAGCGTCCACAGTCCCAATTTTCTGGTATCGGCGTCGCCCGAAGTGATCGGGAAGGTCAGCAGATCGAACAAAATCGACGACGACGGGATTCCGTGGCGTTCGGTGAGCAGCCGATGGATCCGCTCGGCAATAGCGACCTTGCGCTCCACCGTCTTGGCCATGCCCGCTTCGCGATCTTCATCGATGGTCAGCGCCACCAGCGCCGCTCCATAGGTCCGCGCCAGCCGGCACACCGCATCGAGTTTTTCCTCGCCGTCCTCCAGATTCACCGAGTTGATGATCGCCCGGCCGCCCAGGTGCTGGAGTGCAATTTCAACCACATCGACCTGGGTTGAGTCGACCATGATCGGTATTTTCACGATCTTCGCCAGGCGCTGCATGACCTCGCGCATGTCGCGGCGTTCATCGCGGCCAGTCCACGCCACCGACACGTCGAGGACGTGGGCCCCCTCTGCCACTTGTTCCTGGGCCAAGTGGACGATGCCATCCCAGTCGTCCTTGAACAGCAATTCGCGGAACGCCTTGGACCCGGTGGCATTGGTCCGTTCGCCGACGATCAGGATGCCGGTGTCCTGACGGATCGGCATCGCCGCATGCAGGCTCGACAGCGTCGCCGGATAGGTCGCCGGCCGCTCCTTGACCGACATCCCGTGCACCGCTTCGACCACCGCGGCGATGTGGGCCGGCGTTGTTCCGCAGCAGCCGCCTACTGCATTGACGCCATAATCCCTGACAAATTTCACGTGCCAGCGGGCCAATTCGGCAGGAGTCAGATCATAGATCGCCTTGCCGCCCTCATTGCGCGGCAGCCCGGCATTGGGCAGGCAGCTGACAAAACGGGTGGCGTGTTCTGCGAGATGACGGATGTGGGAATCCATCAGATCGGGGCCGGTGGCGCAGTTCATCCCGACCACGTCCACCGGCAGAGCTTCCAGCGCGGCCAGTGCCGCCGCGATGTCGCTGCCGGCGAGCATCGTCCCGGTGGTTTCCACGGTCACTTGGGCCTGGATCGGTACTTCGCGACCGAGATCACGCATCGCCTGTCGGCAGGCCAGGATCGTGCATTTCACCTGCAAGATATCTTGCGCTGTTTCGATCAGCAGCAGATCGACGCCGCCGCGCAGCAGGCCCCGCGCTCCGGCGCGATAGCTTTCAAACAGTTCGGCCCAGGCGATGGCGCCGAGCGAAGGCATCTTCGTACCCGATCCCAAGGCTCCGGCGACGAACCGGGGTCGTTTCGCGGTGCTGAACTCGTCCCGTGGACCGCACGCCGCCCGGCCGGCCAGCTCCGCCAGTTGTTCGGCATCTTCTGGGGAAATACCGAATTCCGCCATCGCATGGGGAAACGCATTGAAGGAATGGGTCTCGACCACGTCGGCGCCGGCCGCGAAGTATTTCCGGTGGATGCTCGGCGCGATCTCAGGGCGGGTGCGGTGGATGAGTTCGACGCAGCCATCCTGCTTGCCCGTGCCGAGATCGCTTGGCGCCAGTTGGAACTTGAACAGTTCGGTGCCAAACCCGCCGTCATAGATCAGGACCCGTTCGCGCAGCGCCGCCAGATAGGGGAACAGTGCTGCACGCTCGTCCCGGCGATAGCCCAGGTGGCTGATCGGGTCATGCAGGCCGATCTTGGGCAGACCACCATGATGCGGGCAGAGGGCTCCGCAGACGTGGCCGGGCTGGTCATGGGCAGGGGTGGTCATGGAGATCTCGCAGGATGAACCGCACCGGCGCCAGGACGCCAAGGGTCGAGGAAGGCGTCTGATCGTACTGACGGAGAGCCGCCGTGCATCGCAATGCCTTTCGAATCAGCGTCGCGGAAGCTCATTCCGGTTTTCTCGCAGTCAGCACCAGGGACTGGAAATGTGGCGGCCGCGGTTCGGCGGGCAGCGGCTCGCAGCGAACGTCGTCCAGGCCGCGAGCCCAGCCAACCAGCTGCCGTGGCGTGAAACCGCGGTGGCGGTGGCCGAAACGCTCGGCCTCGGCCTGGTCGTGGGCGACCAGAGTCAGCACCAGCAGCCGTCCACCTGGAGCGAGCAGGCGGACGGCCTCGCGCAGGGCCGCAGCCGGCACTGGGATGTATTGGAGGCTTTGCAGGAAAAGCACGCTGTCAGCGCAGGCATCGGGCAGCGGGATGGCTTCTCCGCCGGCCGGAAGCACCGTGACCCTGGCCAATCTCAACGCGTCGATCCGCTTGACCGCTGCGGCCACCATCGCCGGATTGGGATCGACGCAGGTCAACTGCTCGCAGCGCGGCGCCAGCAGTTCGGCCATGCTGCCATCGCCGGCACCGACATCGATGCAGCGGCCGAACCGAGCGAAACTCAGCAGTCCCTGGCACAGCGCCGCCCAGGTTCGACCGGGGGCGTATTCGCGGTCGAGGCTACCAGCCACCCGATCAACCCAGCCGGCCGCATTGGTTTTGCGCAGTTCAGTCAGCCGCTCGCGATCGGCACGGGTTTGGAAATCGTCTGCGGACAAGCCGCGCACCGCGCCCCAGGCCGCAGCCAGATGGGTGGCGACATCGCTGCGCATCCGATACCGGCGACTGGCTCCCTCAGCGACATCGTGGATCAGCCCGGACTGCTTCAGCTTTGCCAGATGGCCGCTGATCGAACTCTGGCCCAGCCCGAGGGTTTCCTGCAATTCAGCGACCGTGAGCGGCTCGGCATCGAGCAGATGGAGCAGCCGCAGCCGGGTGCCATCGGCGAGCAGACGGAGATGATCGCCGAGGTCGTCCACGGCAACCATCGTTCCATCATGATGCGACGATGCAAGGCGGAGTGGGACGGCGGTAGCGGTCGGTCACACCTCGGGCGCACAGGACCGTGGCGAGGGCCGCCGCGTCGTCCGGAGCGATTCCGCCTGGGCCCTGGCGGGCGGCGATGGCAACGGCAGCGGTGGTGATCCGTTTCCATTCCGGATGTCCCGAAGCCACCAACCGGCCGACTTCGTTCCACACCGGATCCCAGAATTTTCCGGTTTGCGAGGCCACCCGGGCGGCTCGTTGGGCCTGGTTGATATCGCCGCTTGCGATCGCTTCGCCAAGCGGTCCGACGGTGGAATCCAGGCAGGTCAATACAGGTTTCAGTCCGGCTCGGTGGCGCAGCCACCACAAACGGTGGGCGAATTGGGCGGCCAACGTAGCCATGACCTCCGGAGCGACCCGGGTCGCCAGGCGCTCTCCTGCGACCGAGCCAGCCACCATTCCGGCAATGGCCCCATCGGGGTCATGGCGGCGGAGCAGCTCTTGGACCGCCAGCGTACCCAGGACCCGGAAAACCATGGCCAGGTCGATGCCAGGCGCCAAATACACCGAAAGCGCAAGATACGCGTCCCTTGCCGTCGGTTCGGCGAGGAGCCCGGCCAAACCTGCCACCGAGGGCTGGGTCGAGACCAGCGTCGGCTGATCGCGTTGCCATTCGCGCAAGATCGCCCTGCTCACCGACGCTCCATCGATCTGTTGGCGCCTCGCCAGGCTGGTCAGGAAAGCGCGACGCAGGGCCGGCCGCTCATCGCCAGCGACATGGGGCCAGAGCTGGGCCAGGGCATCGATCGAGCTCAGGTTCGCCGCCGGTTCGGCGATGGCGTCCTGACAAATGATTGCCAATTGGGAACAGAGCTGCGGCACATCGCCAGGCACCGAATCCTGATTAAAGAGGCCCGTATAGGCATCGACCGGAGTGATCGCGATCGCCGCAGCCCGGGCGATCAGCGGAGCACGCAGCTGTTCGGGGTGCCCGGGCAGTTCGTCAACACCGGCCGCAGACACCAGCAACTGGGCGCGATCTCCAAAACAGGGATCGGCAACCAGGTGCGCGACCACCGACCGGGCGACGGCATGCTGCATGGAATGCGGACACTAGTCGGGCGGAGACGGGGGCAACTGTTTTCATGGGGGCCTGAGCCCCCACGGGCCTACGGCCCTGCCCCAGCTCCGCTTCGCTCCGCCCCCCGGCCTAGGTCGTCGCTCGTTTTCCTTCGGAAAACGTGGGCGCATCGCCTCCGGCGATTTTCTGCGCCCACCGCTCCTCGGGCGGCCGACCAGCTCCGCTTCGCTCCGCGCTCTGCAGGTCGCAGGCCTGCGGCCTGCTGCCGACTGCGTCGGCCCCTGCGCCGCCCCCTCGCTGTGCGTGGGGATCCCTTTCATATTTCATCGGGGCCTGAGCCCCCACGGGCCTACGGCCCTGCCCCAGCTCTGCTTCGCTCCGCCGCCGGCCTCGGTCGTCGCTCGTTTTCCTTCGGAAAACGTGGGCGCATCGCCTCCGGCGATTTTCTTCGCCCACCGGTCCTCGGGCGGCCGTCACGTCTCGCTGAGCTCGGGGGACCCGAGGGTGAACGGCGCAGGCAGAGCCGTCCGTTCGCAGCGCAGGTGCATGATCGAGCAACCTTCTTCGCGCTTGTGGCGCTCGAAGACCGTCGGCCAGCGCACCGGCCGATCGACCTGGTATCCGGCAGGCAGCAGCAGATTCTGCCAACAGCCAGGGAAAAGCGTCAGATTCGACAGCACCTGCATGGCATAGCCGTGGGTGTCGGACGCGAACGACAGGATGCAGCCTGGCGCCGCAATGCGGGTCAGCTCGCCGAGGAAAGCGCGATTCACCAGGCGTCGCCGGCGGTGGGCCAATTTCGGCCAGGGATCAGGGAAGAGCACATAGATGCGCGACACCGAACTGTCAGCCAGCCGATGGCGGACGAAGGCAAGCGCTTCGGCGGCGAAGATCCGGACATTTTGGGCTCCAGCACCGAGGCATTTGTGGGCGCATTTGGTCACCCGCAGTGGATCGTACTCGACGCCCAGATGATCCTCGGCGGGGTGCGCGGCCGCCAGCTGGCTGATGAATTCACCGTGCCCGCAGCCGATCTCCAGCCGTACCGGAGCGGATCGTCCGAACAGCGTGCGAAGTTCGAGGCGGCCCCCTCCCGGCGGTCCGACCAGCGTCGCCTGATCCGTCGTGCGGTTCCGGTAGCGGCGCATGCCGGGCGTGGTCATGGACGAAGCCTTGGCATGATGCGGTCTAAGCCATCACCGGGTCATCGCCAAGCACGAATGGCACCCTTCGCCGGTAAAATCGGGTCTGGCCAATAGCAGAGTTCCGCATCTGTTGATCTGGAATAGGAACCGATCATGATCACGCCGTAATGATTTCCCAAACGGCAGAATATGCGCTGCGAGCCATGGTCATGCTGGCCGATCGCGAAGGCATCCCCCAGACCGCCCAGGCAGTCTCCGAGGTCACCCAGGTGCCGGTGGGCTATCTGTCGAAGATCATGCTCGGGCTGGTCAAGGCCGGTCTGGTGACGTCGCGACGCGGGCTGCATGGTGGATTCGTCTTGTCGAGCACCGCTGCGAAATTGACGATTTACGATGTCGTCGAGGCGGTGGATCCGATCCGCCGGATCACGACCTGCCCGCTGAGTCTGGCCGCCCACGGAAAAAAACTGTGCTCGTTGCATCGGCGTCTTGACGATGCCCTGGCCACGACCGAGACCGCATTCCGTGCGGTCACTCTGCAACAGCTGCTGACCCAGACTGGAAACAGTCGGCCCCTGTGCCCGCTGCTGCCTTCATCTGGTTGAGGCCGTGCTCACACCCTCATCCATCAACCAGCGTTGACCGCCTCGGTCATTGACCGGCCGCCTCGGTCATTGACCGGCCGCCTCGGTCATTGACCGGCTGCTTCGGTCATCGACCGGCTGCCTCGGTCATCGATCGGATTCCGCGCTGCGTTGCACCTCAGCGTCGCTGATCCGGGTCAGGCGCACTCCGTCCGGGCCCGGAATCAGCACATCGCACCAGTTTTCACCGGCATGGCGATAGCGGATTTGAACGGCTCGCGGTGGCACAGCCATGAGTGCAGCCTGAGCTTCGGACAAGGTCGAGACGTGCGAGGATGCAGTACGCATCGCTCCTCCGCGAATCCGAATCGAAAGGATCCGGGTGGTGGCGAGATCGGCGAACAACTGCGCCACCCGGTCGGTATCGATCAGTCCTTGATGGACCGCTGGTAGGAACAGGGGTTCAGACATGCGCGGTCCGGGTTGAAGGCATGATCATGACGGCATTGCGTGGCGCCGGGCAGACGTGGTGGCAGACGCCGCATCCCGTACAGGCATCGGCGGCGATCCGTGGCCGACCCCGGTCAAGGACGATGGCATGGGGCACCGGGCAACGCTCAGAGCACGACGTGCAGGTCGTTCCCTGATGGGCCAGGCAATCGAGTGGTGCGATCTTAGCTACGCCCATGACCAGGGATCGTTCGCGACTGAGCACGCCGGGACGGCAGGCGGAGATGCATGGCGTGTCGACGCACATCAGACAGGGCGAGGTGCCGGGATCGATCATCGGTGTGCCGGCCGCCTGCCGGAAACGCGCTGGAGCGACAACGATCGCCTGATGCGGGCAGGCACGGATGCAATCTGAGCACCGGGTGCATCCTGCTAAGAAATCCTTTTCAGCGACCGCGCCAGGTGGTCGATGGACCGGGATCTCCCGCACTGGTTTCTTGGGGTGACGATCCGCCTGGGCGGACTCCGCCGAAAAGCGGCTCGCGGCTGCGTCGATCCGGTCCGTGACCGGCAGTGCAGCCCGGATCAGGGCTTTCGCCCATCCCCCGGTGAGCAACGCACGGCGATCCAGAGGACGATCAGTCATCGGTTCCACCGGTCAGCGTCCGGTGGTGAGTTCACGAGAGAAATCACGATGATCGGCAGCGGCATCCTGGGCATGGCATTGGAGGCAATTGACCCGCTCCGGGTGGGTGGTGCGCAGGCCCGGCCGACCGAGCAGACCATGGCAGCTCGTGCATTGTTGCCGCATCCATACTTGGTGCGGCATCGTCGGCGGAGCTCCTGGCCAGGCCCTGGTGCCACCGGTTGGCGAAGTCAGGCCGATGAAAGCGTTCTCCACCGGTAGCGACGGCCCCAAGCCAGGGGTGGCCGCCTGCACATGACACTGGGTGCAATTGGTGAATGGTGGATGGCTCATCTTGGGAGCGATGATGGAATCGATGCGCTTGCCTTCGCCGTGGCACAGCAGGCACGAGGCCACCTGGTTGGCGTCCACCGGATGGGGAATGGCCGGCGGCGCACCGGCATAGGCCCGGCGGCTGGCGCGCAGCGCAAGAGCAGACTGTTTCTCGGCCAGGGTCTGGACCACCTTGTCTGACAGTGCCGGACCATTCCCGGACAAGCGATCCAGATGGCTGAAAAAGACAGCGTTGGGTCCACGAGCACGATTATCCACCAGATGATAGGGCGGTACCTGGGGAAGTTCCGTCGATTCCACCGGGAGCGGCTTCGGCGGTATCCAACGTACGGTCGGTTCCGGTCCCAGTCCGACCGCCAGTCCGGCAAAGGCCAGGCCGATGCAGGCGGCAAAGAAAATGTCGAAGTAGCGACGCATGGTTCAGCCCCGGCGCAGGCGCACCGCGCACTTCTTGAAGTCGGGCTGCTTGCTGAACGGATCGTGGGCATCCAAGGTGACATCGTTGATCAGCAGGCGCTCATCGAAGAAAGGCACGAACACCGTGCCTTCTGGCGGTTGGCCACGACCCCCGATCCATGCCGGCAGGCGCAGCGAGCCGCGCCGTGATTCGACCACCACCGGATCACCTGAACGTACATTCAGCCGGCTGGCATCGGCGGAGTGCAATTCGATGTAGGCAGCCGGCATCGAACGCCGGAGCTGCGGCACACGCATGGTCATGGTCCCGCTGTGCCAATGCTCGATCACCCGACCGGTGCATAACCAGAACGGATAGGCTTCATCGGGTTCCTCAGGCGCGTGCTCATACGGATGGAACCAGATGAAAGCCCGGTCATCCTTTGAATTCGAATGGTAGAATTGCAGGCCTTTTCCAGGTTCGACATTCGGGTCGCTGCCTTCGACGAACCGCCACAGGGTCTCCTTCCACGAGCCGTCGGCTTGCTTGACCACCGGCCAACGCAGGCCGTGGGCCTTCACGTATTCCCCATACGGCGCCAGATCCTTGTGCTTCACCTTGGTGAGCGGCCTGAACTCCTCGAACAAACGCTCATCGACATTCCGATCATAATAATGGTCCCAGTCCCATAGCGGTGGCAGGCTTCCATCGGCATCGGCCAGGGTCCGCTCGAAGAGCCATTGTCCATCCTTATCCTTCATGCCCGGCATGCCACGATCGAACAACCGCCGCGACACGGCGATGGTCTGCCAGGCATCATCACGGGCCTCGCCCGGCGGCTTCACCATCTTGAACCAGTGCTGGGTCCGGCGTTCCGCATTGCCGTACATGCCGTTCTTTTCAACGTACATCGCCGAAGGCAGCACCAGATCGGCCAAGGCTGTGGTCGCATTGGGGTAGACGTCGGAACAGATCAGGAACTTCTCAGGGTGATTGCGTTTGGCCAGGAACAGCTTGTTGCGGTTGGGCAGGGTCTGGCCGGGATTGGTCACCTGCACCCACAGGGTATCGATCCCACCGCCGGCAGTGCAGAACTCGTCCCACATCTTCACGGTGTGAAATCCGATCTTCCCGCTGATCCGGCCATGGGGCAGGTTCCAGTGGTCCTCGACCAATCCACGATAGTGCGGATCGAGTACCGGCAGATGGCCTGGAAGCAGATGGGCGAAGGTGCCGACCTCGCGAGCGGTGCCGCAGGCCGATGGCTGACCGGTCAGGCTGAAGGCGCTTGCTCCCTGTTTGCCCCATTGTCCCGATAAATGATGGATGCTGTGCAACAGGCTGTTGATGGCGGTTCCGCGGGTGTGCTGGTTGAAGCCCATGCACCACCACGACAACACCCGTTGCGCCGGATCGGCCATCAGTTCAGCCATCAGCCGGATGCCTGACGCCGGAACTCCGCTGATCTTCTCGACCTGTTCCGGCGAATAGTCGGCCAAAGCCGCTATAAATTCCTCGCGTGAGATATCCTTGCCCGCCAGGTTCTTCGGATGGATGGCTTCAGGATCGTAGTCGGCAGTGTGCGTTCCCCCGGCCTTGATGTAATTCGCGACCCGTTGGCGCAGCCGAAAATGTTTCTGGACCCATGGTTTGTCGAGACATCCCTTGGCGACGAGCACGTGGGCGATGCCATTGGCGATGGCGAGGTCGGTATTGGGCTTGAACAACCAGACGTGATCCGCCTGTTCGCTCGACCGGGTTCGCCGGGTGGTCAGGTCGATGAGCGTGATCTTTTCGCCGCGCAGTCGCCGGTCGCAGACCCGCGAGAAAAGCACCGGATGCATTTCCGCTGGATTGTTACCCCAGTTGATCAGCACCGTGCAGTGGTCGAGGTCATCGTAGCAGCCCGCCGGTTCATCGACGCCATAGGTCGCGTTGAATCCTGCCGCGGCCGAGGCCATGCACAGGCGCGCATTCGGATCGATATGATTATGTCCTAATCCGCCTTTCACGAACTTGTTGGCTGCGTAGCCCTCCGGAATGGTCCATTGGCCGCTTCCATACATGGCGAACTTCTGCGGTGCCGCAGCGATGCGATCGGCAATCAGGTCCAAAGCCTGGTCCCAGCTGATCGGCTTCAATTCACCGTCCTGGCGGAGCAGTGGCCGGGTCAGCCGATCCTGTCCGTACAGGATCAGGCCGACGTGATAGCCCTTCATGCAACACAGGCCCTTGTTCACATCGTTGTCGCGATCGGCCTGGACCGCCACGATGCGATCTGCTTTGGTACCGATCAGCACACCGCAGCCGGTGCCGCAGAATCTGCACGGCGCCTTTGCCCAGGTGACGTCGCCGTCGACACCGACGTTCGCTGGCGGATCTCCAGCCTGACCTTCCGAAGGCAGCATCGCGGAAGCGGCCGCCAGCGCCGAAGCCTTCAACAGCGCTCGCCGGTCGAGACCAAGCCCCTGCTGGATGGTCGTGTTGCTCTGGCTCATGCGACGTCCTCGTCGTAATGGATGCAAGCGACCTCGATGTCGACGACACCGGGAATCGCCAGCAAGGTATCTTCGGCCTGACGCCACTGCGCTGCATTGGTCGTTTCCAGCACTGCCGACCAACGACCTCCCCGTCGCACCCCCAGGCTCAGCCCGGACACCTGGCGAAGGCTCTCCACCGCTGTCGTCTCCATTGCCGGATCCACTCCGATGACCAGCCCGCCGATCGCCATGGCGACGTCCTCCTCCGGCAGCTTGCACAGCTATTAACGAAATCAAGATAAACATATCTTGATTTATTTTTATCCGTAGTCAGGATGGCGACCAGACCGGAAAGGGGGCTCCATGGATGGCGGACGAACGAGCAGAGCCGCTCAGATCGCAGTGGTTTCTCTGGTGGTTCTGATCCCGATCAGCGCCTTCGCCGCGGTGGTCGCGCTGTTCTGGCCCGTGTCTGCGGTACGGCACATGCCGCTGGCGACGGCTGGCGCCCCATTCGGACTGCCGGCTCAAGCACTGCCGCCCCCCTACGCCACCACCACCCGCATCCGTCCTCCGCCCAAGGGCGCCCGAACCGACCTGGTGACGACCGATGGGGACAAGTTGACGATCGCCTGCGGCACCTGCCACGCCACCCGGCCGGCGAACCCTGAAAACCGATCGACTGCCGATCTTGATCTGTTCCATCAAGGTCTGGTGATCAGGCACGGCGGACACTCCTGCTTGTCGTGCCACGACCAACGGGATTACGGCCGGCTGCATCTGGCCGATGGCGGCGCGGTCGGCTTCAACGAATCGATGCGGCTTTGCGCCCAATGCCACGGCCCGCAGTGGCGCGACTACCAACGCGGAGCCCATGGCGGGATGGCGGGTCACTGGGACCCAGCCAGTGGCGGACGAGTCCGCAATTCGTGCACCCAGTGCCACGACCCCCACGCCCCCATGTATCCGGGGACCACCCCGCTTCCACCTCCACGGGACCGCTTCCAAACGTCCCACCATGCACCGGTCGGTACCCACCATGACTGAGACACCTCCATCTGCACCCGGGAAAGGCTGCGGCGAGGAAGATTGCGCCTGCACCCGCCGCACCGCCATGAAGGCTGCCGGAGCGACCTTGGGCGCCGCCGCCTTCGCAACCGCCTTGGCTCCCCTCACCGAGTGGGCGCAAGATCTCTCGGTAGACCAGTTTCTCCAGAAGCATTATCGCGAAATGAGTCCGGCCGAGATGGCCCAGGTGCTGGAAAGGATCACCAGCGATACGCTCAAGCACCATGGTGTCCAGATCTCCATCAGCGACGTGAAGCCCCGCCCAGACGTGCAATTCGGCTACGCGCTCAACCTGTCGATCTGCATCGGATGCCGGCGGTGCGCCGAGGCCTGCCACGTCGAAAACAACCATGATCGGGCCAGCCATAATAGTTACATCCGCGTCCTGGAGATGACCCAGGGCAGTATCGATCTGGAACAAGGCGATGCGACCTACACCCATGCGGTGCCGGCGCCGGGCAAGTACTATATGCCGATCCAGTGCCAGCACTGCGACAATCCGCCGTGCACCAAGGTTTGTCCGGTGGAAGCGACCTGGAAGGAAGACGACGGCATCGTCGTGGTGGATTACGACTGGTGCATCGGATGCCGTTATTGCGAAGCCGCCTGCCCCTACCACGCGCGGCGATTCAACTGGCAGGCGCCAGAGATTCCGGCTGAGGAGATCAATCCGGTGCAGGCCTATCTGTCCAACCGGATCCGCCCGCAAGGCGTCATGGAGAAATGCACCTTCTGTCTCCACCGGACCCGGCAGGGGCGGCTTCCAGCCTGTCTGGAAGCCTGCCCCACCGGCGCCCGGGTGTTCGGAGATCTGGCCGATCCGGACAGCGAGATCCGCTGGATCCTGGCCAACAAACGCGTCTTCGTCCTGAAGGAGGAACTAGGCACCAAACCACGATTCTTCTACTTTTTCGACAAGTAAATGCCCATGGATCACGATCCCATCCCGATGCCCAATCCGACTCGGCATCTGACCACCTATCCGCGATTCCTGTGGCGGGCGGCGGGTCTGGCCACTGACGGCGGGCTGCGATTCTACGCGTGGATGACGGTGCTGACCTGCATCGCCCTGGTCGGTGCCCACGCCTGGGCGATCCAGGTACGCGACGGCCTGGCGGTCACCGGCATGAGCGACCACGTCTCGTGGGGACTCTACATCGCCAATTTCACCTTCACCGTCGGAGTCGCAGCAGCGGCGGTCATGATGGTGATCCCGGCCTATCTTTACCACGATCATGAGATGCATGATGCGGTCATCGTCGGCGAATTGCTGGCCATCGCCGCCATCGTCATGTGCCTGCTGTCGGTGACGGTCGATCTCGGCCGTCCCGACCGGTTCTGGCATCTGATGCCCGGATTTGGTCGGTTCAATTGGCCGATGTCGATGTTGACCTGGGACGTACTGGTGCTCAACGGCTATCTGCTGCTCAATCTGCATATCTGCGGGTACCTGATCTATTCCAGGTATTGCGGGCAGAGACCGGACCCGCGCTGGTACCTGCCCTTCGTGTTCCTCAGCATCGTCTGGGCCTTTTCGATCCACACGGTCACCGCGTTCCTCTACTGCGGCCTTGGCGGTCGGCCGTTCTGGAACTCCGCGGTGCTGGCTCCCCGGTTCCTGGCCTCAGCATTCGTCGCCGGGCCGTCACTGATCATCCTCGCCATCCTTGCCTTGCGGCAGCTTGGTGCCTATCCGCTTGGCGACCGGCCGGTCAAGCTCCTGGTCAAGATCATCCAGGTGACTGCGCTGATCAATCTGTTCCTGCTCGCATGCGAACTGTTCACCATTTTCTATACCGGAGGCGCCCATCTGGCGTCAGCTCATTATCTGTTCTTCGGCATGCATGGCCATTATGGTCTGGTCCCCTGGATTTGGACAGCCATCTCACTCAACGTGATCGCCTGCGGTCTGTTTCTGTGGTCTGGCACCAGAAGGCGCATCTGGTTGCTGGTCGCGGCCTGCGTCATGACCGTGGTCGGCATCTGGATCGAAAAAGGCATGGGGCTGATCATCCCGGGATTCATCCCCAGCACCTTGCACGAGATCGTGGAATATCGACCGAGCCTGATCGAATGGCAGATCACGGCAGGCATCTGGGCAGCCGGATTGATGGTCTACACCGTGCTGCTCAAGATAGCGATCCCGATCCTGAATGGCCGGGTGAGAGCCGACCTCGATCATCGCCCGACGCCTGTGGAGCAGGCCACGTCGATCACCGAGATCACTGCACCGCCCGCTCGCTGAGCTGCGATCTTCGCACACCGCCTGGGGATGCGATCAAAAATCGTTCCAGACTTCGTTGTTCTTGATGGTACGAATCTTGATGGTACGGATCTGGACGGCGCACGCCCGGCCAGTGACAAGGGCTGACTGAGCCTCGTCCAGTGTGGACCTGGTCATTCGGCCCTGTGTTCTTCCGCACGCATGCTCACCGACAGGACCCGTCAGTCCGTGGTGCCCTGCGGAGGTACCAATCTGGCCGGTGGCAGCCTGATCACAGCCAGAATCCCCCGTTCACGGGCGTCGATATGGCGTCCGCCCGCGACGACGGCGAAATCCTCACGCAGGGCCATGGCCACCGGACGCAGTCCGGGCAGGGCCAGGGTCCACTCGCTGGCCAGGCGCCAGACAGCGCCTGGGACGCTGTTGTCGGCCACCAGGCGCTGGCCGCGGAGGAAGGCGCCGGGGGCGGCATCTACCGCGGGTTGCTCAGCTTTTTCAACGCGCATTCCCTCCAGGTAACGACCGAGCAGGACATTGGCTCCGCCGCCCCGGTCCGCCATGGCCAGCCCCCAGGTCGGGCCGTAGCCCGGCCGACGCACGCCGCGGCCGACCAGGTGGTCGCCGGCCAACAGCCCACCATCCCGGTCCAGGACCACCGTCGCACCCCAGAACAGGATGCGGCCTTTGAAATTGCTGACGCTGCCGCGCAGGGCCGGCGCCGGCTTCGTCCAGTCCCGGGGATCGCGGCGCAGGATCGAGTTGCCACCGTCGCCGGCGGTGGTGGCGAGGATGCGCCCGGCTCCGTCCTCGACCGCGCTGAACACCGCGCTGTCGCTGACCAGGCCACCGAGGCGGTTCTCGGGACCCGACATGGGGTCGAGCTCGTAGGTCGTCCAACGCTGGACCCCGGCGCCGTCGAGGCGGCGAAGAAACGGAACCCACATCGGCTCCTGGCTCGTCGCCGAGGCTGCCCAGCCGCTGGCCAGCAGCCCGCCGTCTGCGGTGCCGGTCAGCCCGAGCAGGCGCGGATTGCCGAAGTGGTCGAAGGGCCAGCCGTCTTTGATCTGCGCAGCGACGGCCTGGTCGACCCGCGGGGCGTAGAGGTCGTGACGCCAGCGACGCTGGCGCAGGTCACTGCTGATCCGGCTGATGTGGTCGCAGACGTGGTATTCGTTCACCCGCCCACGCTGCGCCTCCGGCACCTCGGTCAAGGCGGTGCGCAAGTCGTCGGCCAACGAATAGCCACCGTCGTGGCCGACGGCGAGGTCGCCGTCCGGCAGAACCACCACCTGGGTCGGCTGCCAGGCCGACTCGGTCGGCTGGGGCTCGGGCCGGCGGTGCTCCCAGACCTGCTGCCAGCCCTCCAGGAACGTGGCCGCCACCAACCGTGGACCGGGACCGCCGAGGTCGAAGCGCAGCACCACCGGCGCCCCGATACGGCGCAGATGAAGGCCATCGGCGCGGCTGTCGCGGTCGTCGGTACGGGCCACGGCGCCATCCCCGGTCGTGGCAGGCAGGGCGGCGTGCGGATGGCGGGCCAAGACACCACCGCAACTTGCGACCAGTGGTTCCAGCGCCGGAGAACCGTAGCCGGCAAGGTAAAGGCAGCCGTCGCCAACAGCCACAGTGGTAGCCTCGAACAGGCCGGGTGCGAACTGGATGGTTTCGCCGGTTACCGTCTCCAGGGTCGGAGCAGTCGCGGATCCGCCGCTGCCGGACCACCCCAAGCGGACGGCAGCGCCGATCCGGCAGCGAGGAGATTGTTCCGCCATGCCGACCACTGCCACTCCGCTCACGGGAGAGTCCAGGTTCGCCGCCAACCACAGACCCGCGCTGGTCGCAGATCCGGCCCAAGCGATGGCCGCCAGTTCGGTGCCCGGCGGCAGGCCGATCTCGCTCAGAACAGCGGGTCCTGATCCAGTGCCGGCAGAAACCGGTTCCGCTGCCAGGACCACGGCGAACAGAAGCAGGTGGGCGGGCATGACCGTGGTACAATGTCGAAGGCGCGGCCGTTGAGCCGCAGTTTCGGCATTTCCATGCCACCATCTGGTCACGATCAACGCAGATCATGCGCTTCAGAAATTTTCCCCAGTTACACATCTCCGGGTAGCGACGGTGGCTCGCCTCACCCCTGCGGCGCGCTGCTTGCTCGACGGTCGTGGTAACGCAGCAGCCGGCCGGCATTGGCCATCACTGCCAGTGTGCCCTGGCTCGGATCATGGCATCGGCCCGCCATTCCAGGATGGTTCGACCGGTCCCGCAGGCCCTTCCCGCCTTTCCCGTCATGCATCAAATCGACTCCGGATAAACATCCATGTTACCATTGGCAGTGGTATTCAGTGCGATGCTGGCAGGAGTCGCAGCGGCGATGGCCGTGGTGGCGTTGTTGCTGCGCGATTCGTACGTCGGGAAACGGTTATCCACACCCTTTTTCGTACTGAGCGCTGCGCTGTGCGCGTTCGCGCTCGGCCAGGTCGTCCGCAATGCCTGCCCTGATATCGTCCGTGGGGATATCAGCCTACGGATACTCGGGTTGGCTGTTTCGATCTTCGCCGGCTCGGTGCTGGTCTTGTATCGCCGTTTCACGGAATCGCGCCTCGAATGGTTCGATGCCGTTTTTCTGCTCTGCATCGCGGCTTCCGGGTTGTATTCACTGGCAAGCCCCGGAGGTGTCAGCTTTGCCTATGTCGACAAGATCGTGCTCGTCGATGTCGGCTGGTGGGGGCCGATCACGGTACTTCGCGGTCCCCCTGACTTGGCGCTCATCCCGTGGTCCCTCTGTCTGCTGGGCCTCTCCATCCATTTGGGGCTGATCGTTTGGCGATCACGCCTTCGCTTCGACCCCCTGACCGTACGTTTGCTGATCCTGCCGCCTGTGGCGTTTACTGTTCCAATCATTTACGGCCTCGGCCTGAGCATGTCCTGGTGGAGCGGGATGCCGATCGGAGAATACGGGATGGCAACCGTCTATTGTTCCTTGGCCTTGGTATTGTACCGCAGGGAACGGGAAATGTACGTCGAGATGAACCAGCGGCGCAGTCAGCTGGAAGCCGTTCTCGAACACGGGTTGGGGCTGTCCGGACTCCTCGACCGCGAAGGCCGTGTCGTGCTCGCCAACCGCACGGCCTTGTCGATGGCTGGCGTCGATGCGGCGGATGTCATCGGTCGGCGGTTTGCCGACACACCGTGGTGGTCCCACAGTGCCGAGGATCGTCAACGCCTGACCGATGCGATCACGCGTGCTGCCGATGGGGCCACCATCGGCTTCCAGACGACCCATCCACGGAGCGATGGGACCTTGGTTGACATAGATTTCAGCCTGACGCCATTTCGTGGACCGGATGGCCGCATCGAATACCTCATCGCCGAGGGCCGCGACATCAGTGAAGTGAAGCGCAGCCAACGACTGGAACTCCGCAGCCGAGAACTGGAGTTCATCACTTCCCAGGCCGAGTCGGCGAACCAGGCGAAAAGCGTTTTCCTCGCCAGCATGAGCCATGAAATCAGGACTCCGCTCAATGCCGTGCTCGGTTACGCCCAGTTGATGCAACGCAGCGCCGCGTTGTCCGAGGAGCACCGCAAGGCGGTCCAGGCGATCAACCGTTCCGGCGAGCACCTGCTGCAATTGATCAATGACATCCTGGAATTATCGCGCATCGAGGCAGGACGCAGCACCTGCGCCAGCGAAGATGTCGACCTGCACCTGATGTTGGACAACCTGTATTCCATGTTCCATCGGCAGGCCCAAGAGAAAGGACTGCGTTTGATCATCGGACGGTCAGGAGAACTGCCTCGCTATGTCCGGACCGATCAAAGGAAATTGCATCAGATTCTGATCAATCTCCTCTCGAATGCGGTGAAGTTCACTGATCGAGGCCAGGTCGAACTCCACGCGTCCTTGGCGTCCGGCAGGCTGATCATCTCCGTTCGCGACACCGGTCCCGGAATTTCCGATGAGGATAAGATCCAGCTCTTCACTCCTTTCCACCAGGCCGGGGCCAGCAAGCGGATGGGGAAAGGGACCGGGCTTGGCTTGGCCATCAGTCGCGGATTCGCGGTCCTGCTTGGTGGTGGGCTGACCGTCGAGAGCACGATCGGCAAAGGGTCGGACTTCATCCTGGAGATTCCTGTTGAACAGGCGGCATCAGCACCGGTCGAGCGTCAAACACGGCGCATCGCCGGCTTGCTGCCAGGACAGCAAGCACCGCGCATCCTGGTGGCCGAGGATCATGCCGACAGCAGGGAGGCCTTGCTCGATCTGCTCAGGTCATCCGGTTGCGAAGTCACTGGCTGTAACGATGGAAAAGCTGCTGTTGCAGCCTGCCGGCTCGCCATGCCCGAACTGATCTGGATGGACATCGACATGCCGATCATGGATGGCCTGGCCGCAACCGCTGCCATCCGCGGCTTGCCGGGACCGCAACCACGCATCGTCGCGTTGACCGCCGCCGCCTTCAACGATGACCGCAACCGCATCCTGGCTGCCGGTTGCGATGAGGTGGTCTGCAAACCATACCGCGAAGAGGATCTGATTTTGCTGATCGCGCGGATGCTTGGCGTGCAATTCAGCTGGTTACCGGCAACAGATGTTGAGGACCAGCCTGAAACGATGCCGATGGCCGATCTCCTCGCACACCTGGCTTTGATCGACCAGGATGAGCGTGACCGCTTGCGCCAAGCCCTGGTCATCGGCGATCCAGATGCCTGCACCGGCATCCTGACCTGCTGGAATGATCAGGAGCTGGTCGCGGCGCTGCTTCCGCTGGTGACGGCATTCTCGTTCGAACAGGTGCTCAGACTGTTGGATGATTGCGACGGGAGCGGCCGGGCTGCCGAGCTCCTTCCGGGCTGAACCGCGATTGGAGACCTACCTGGCACGCGCAGGGTGCGGCCATCGCTGGTCATCCGATCCGCGCCAGATCGCCGCAGCCCTGCAAATGAATGGATGCGTGCTTGCGATGATTTTTCAGGTGCGATGTTTCAATCGGTCAAGACATCAGGTGAAGCCTGACTGCGGATCATGGATGAACGATATCTGCCAACCGTACTGAAAGGCGATGCGGCAACGGTGATCGAAGGTCGCTCATTTCCCTGGATAAATCCAGGTCGTTTGTTTGTCCAGATGGCAGCCACCCCCTTCACCCCTATCAGGCTGTTCTTGACCAGCCTGCCAAGCCATGGGTGCAGCCACTGGTGCTGCCAAGCGCAGCACCAGTGGGTCGTACCCAGCTGTTGCACCATGGCCGATTCCGAGGCATGCTAGCATGCATTCTCTGCCGATCCGAATGATCCCCCGATGCCGCCGATCGCCGACCCATTCCTCGCGCAGGGCAGCTCGGTGCGGCCATTGTCATCGCCAGGCCAGGGGCCATGAGCGCCAACGGCGAAATCCTGCTGATTGACGACACGCCCGAGAACCTCCGGGTGCTCGGCGATCTGCTGCGCGATCGTGGATTCACCGTCCGGGTCGCTTCGAACGGCGCCATGGCCCTTCGGTCGGTGCAGGCGCGGCGACCGGATCTCATCCTGCTCGACATCCGGATGCCGGACATGGACGGTTTCGAGACCTGCCGGCGGCTGCGTACCGATCCTGCCCTGGTCGGTGTGCCCGTCCTCTTTCTGAGCGCCAGTGACGCGGACGCCGATCGCATCGAGGCCTTCCGGGTCGGCGGTGAAGATTTCATATCGAAACCGTTCCAGACCGAGGAAGTGCTGGCGCGCGTCACCACCCACCTCAGCCTGGCCCGGACCCGGCGTGCGCTTGATCTCGCCAATGACCTGCTGGTCGGGCAGGTCCAGCAGGAAGGCCACCGCCGGCAGGCGGCCGAGGCGGTCGCGGCGGAACGCCAGGCACGTCTCGAACTCGTTCTGAGCGCCGCATCGATGGGATCGTGGGAGGTCGATGGCAAAACGGACAAAGCGACGTTCGACGCCCGTGGCCGCGAGATCCTCGGCTTGCCGGCAGGCCATCGCCCAGCCTGGCGCGATGTGGTGCGGATGATCGATCCTGGCCGCACCCAATCGGCTGCGGAAGACGCCGGCTGCGATCTGGAAGGGTGGCTGCAGCCACCGATCGAAGCCGCGGGAACGACGCCGGGACGGCGTCGGGTCAGACTGCGCGGTCGCTGGCTGGATCCGGTCAGCGGAGCGCAAGGGGTCATGGCCGGAGTGATCTGGGATGTCACCGACGAATACCTGCTGCGCGATCGTCTTTTCCAAAAGGAGCGGCTCGAAGCACTCGGCCTGATGGCCGGCGGTGTCGCCCATGACTTCAACAACCAGCTCGCGGTCATTCTGGGAGAGCTGGAGATTCTCTCCCTGACCGTGTCGGTACCCGCACCGCTCCGACCGCATCTCGACCATATATCGGCAGCCGCCGAGGCCTCGACGTCGCTGATCAAGGATCTGCTCACCTTCGCCCGCCGCAGAGACATGCAGCTCGCCCCGACCAATGTCTCCGTGGTCGTCGGTCAGGCGGCACGGATCGCGACACGATCGCTCGGCGGACATATCCGTTGCTCAACGACCATCGCTGACGACATCTGGACGATGGGCAATGCCGTCCAGCTCGAAAACGCCATCCTGAACCTGTGCATCAATGCCCGGGATGCGATGCTTGAAGGCGGCCGGCTCGACATTCAGCTCAGCATCAATCCGGCCGGTTCCGGGATATGCCGTCTGTGCCGTTCTGGATTTTCAGGAACATTCGCCGAGATCGTGGTCGCCGACACCGGCCTGGGCATTCCCGAGAGCATCCGCGAGCGTATCTTCGACCCTTTCTTCACGACCAAAGCCGAAGGTTCCGGCACCGGACTCGGATTATCGGCGGTCCTCGGCTGCGTCACCAGCCACGATGGTCACCTCACCTTGACCAGCGAAATCGGCCGCGGCACCCGATTCACCATTCATCTGCCGGTGATCCGCCCGACCGCTCCAGCTGACATGGCGGCCACACTTCCATCGCCACGCCCAGGATCCGTGCTGGTCCTCGATGACCAGGAATCGGTCCGCGAGGTCATCGCCCACGGCCTTCGCCACCTGGGTTGGGAAGTCGCTGTTTTTTCAGATGCCGACGCTGCTATCGCCGCCTGGCAGTCCACCACTCCCCGTTTTTCCATCGCCCTGGTGGACATGGTCATGCCCAGAATGAGCGGCAGCGCGGTCTTCCGCCGGATCCGCCAGATCGATCAAACCGCTCAGATCGTGATCATGTCAGGCCAGGCGGGAAACGAGACCATTCATGCCCTGCGCCAGGAAGGACTCGCTGGGTTCGTGGCGAAGCCGGTCCGATTGCGTGAACTCGCCCAGACCCTCAGCGGGCTGATCCGAACCGGAGGACCACCATGAACACCAGCCGACCGCCTTCCGATGGCACCAGCATGATCAGCCGGATGCGCCGTCACCGCTTGAACGGCCTGGCGGAGATGTCAGCGGGAATGGCCCATGAAATCAATCAACCGCTCGGTGGGATCCGCGGATTCGCCGAAGGCATCCTCATCGGACTCGAAGAAGGCTGGGACATCTCGCAGGCGGAAATCATCGCCAAGATGCGCCGCATCGTCGATGAGGCCGACCGCATCGATCAGCTGATCCAGGGCGTGCGCAGCTTTGCCGACGAAGACGCCCGCCTGGAACTGATGGAGGTCGATGTGCTGCCGGTGGTGAAAGCCGCCATGCGCATGATGGGGACCCGCCTCCAGGCCCACGGCGTCGATCTCAATCTGCAGACCGATGGGCTGCCTGCCGTGGTCCAGGCCAATCCGTTCGCCCTTCAGGAAGTCGTGCAAATCCTATTGTCCAATGCGGGTGACGGATGCCTGGACCGGACCGATGGCGCGCATACCGGCCGGGTCGCCGTCCGGATCCATGGCGGCCTGAACCGGTCGGATCCGGTCCAAGTGATCATCGAAGACGATGGCGTGGGCATGGATGAGGCCACCCTGGCCCGGGCCGGTGAGCCGTTCTTCACCACCAAGGGGCCGGATCGCGGTGTCGGCCTGGGCCTGGCGACGGCGCGCGGGATCCTCGCCCAATGCCACGGCAGACTCCACCTGGCCAGCGGTCCAGGCCGGGGGACGGTCGCCTCGGTCAACCTCAGCCAACGGGCACCGCACCAGGATTCCCCATGACCAAGGCGACCGCAGCCGACCACGGAATGGACATCGCCATCATTGACGATGAAGAGGTGATTCGGGAAATGCTGCAAGATTTCCTCAGCCGCAAGGGCAACCGGGTCCGTTCCTTCAGCGATGGCGCATCAGCGGTGGCGGCGTTCGGACGCAACCCTCCTGACCTGGCCCTGCTCGATGTGCGGATGCCCGGGGAAGATGGTGTGGCGATCCTGAAACGCCTGCGCAGCGACCATCCCGAGCTGCCCGTCATCCTGGTCTCGGGTCATGGCACCATCGACACCGCAATCGATGCGATGCGCCTTGGCGCGGTTGATTTCCTGCGCAAACCGATCCGCCTGGCGGACCTGGTCGAGGCCCTGGAGCGGACCAGGCGGATGCTGGAATCCGAAGCCGAGCACCACCGGCTGAGCGCCACCATCGCCCGCAGCCAGAAACTCGGCTCAACCCCCACCACCAGCGGTTACATCGGCAGCGGAAATGCCTGCCGCGAAGTCCTCGCGTTCCTTGAAGCCGCCACCCGGACCCCCTTCGACAGCGTGCTGATCACCGGGGAAACCGGCAGCGGCAAGGATGTCGTCGCCAGGGAATTGCATGCTCGACTACGCGGCACGGCGGCGCCATTCGTCGCGGTGAATTGCCCAGCCCTGCCCGATACCTTGGTCGAGAGCGAATTGTTCGGCCACATGAAGGGTTCCTTCACCGGTGCCGATGGCGACCGGCCCGGGGCCTTCGAGATGGCCATCGGCGGCACCTTGTTCCTTGATGAGATCGGAGATCTGGCCTCCGCCGCCCAAGCAAAGCTGCTGCGCGCCTTGGAGTCCCGCCAGGTCCGCCGCCTCGGCGGACGCCAGGACATCGCCGTCGATGTCACGGTGATCGCAGCGACCAACCAGGACCTGCCGGCGATGGTTCAGGCCGGAACGTTCCGCCGGGATCTGCTGTATCGCCTCAACACCTTCCAACTCGCTCTTCCGCCGCTGCGGGCCCACCCAGAGGACATTCCGGTGCTGGCCCGGCATTTTCTGGCCCAATTCGCCGCACGCCGCCGCTTTGAGCGCGCCGAGTTCAAGCCCGAGGCCCTGGCTGCGCTCAGTCGCCATGATTTCCCAGGAAATACCCGGGAGTTGCGCAATCTGGTCGAGCGAGCGGTGATGCTCAGTCCCGACGGAGAGATCACTCCCGAGCTGCTGTCCCTGCCAGACGGGTCGCCACGGACTGAACAGATTGCAATCCGGACTCCGCAGCCCCCCAAAGGAAGTCCGTCGACCGGCGCCCAGCGCGAAGAAGATCCCGAGGTAATAGCGACGCGGGAGGCGCTGATCGCGCATCGGTGGAACCGGCGGGCCGCCGCAAAGGCGCTCTCGATCTCTTATGAGGCTCTGCGCTGGAGAATCGCGAAGCACGCCTTGGAGTGAATCGCCAGGCGCAAGCATTCCCCGGATAGCCGGATGACCGGCGATACGAGGCATCGGAAGCGCTGCTCAGCGTCATCCAGCCCACGAATGCACTGATCGTCGTGGGTATGGCGGGCCCCTGCCTGGCGGAACTGGAGCAACCAGCCGACCAGGCGACCACATCCTACCCCAAGAGCTGTTCCTGGCACCCCATCTGTTGGTGGGCGGCATCGGCCAAGCGCCGGCCAATCAGCGCAAATCCTTGTCAATCCTGATCGCAGCTGCCAACTCCAGAATGGCACGACGGATGCAAACAGAGGGCTCAACGGAAGCCCTCCATGCGTATCCTGATCGTTGATGATGAGCCGCTGGTGCTCGATACCCTGGTGCCATTCCTGGTGCGCTGCGGCCACGACATCGTCGCCAAGCCGTCGGCGACCCCGGCGATCGATGCGCTGCGTGTCCACCATGGTGATTTCGAACTCATCATCAGCGATGTGTGCATGCCTGGCACCGACGGCACCGAGATGCTCAAACAGGTCAGGGACCAGTATCCCGACATCGATTTCATCTTGATGACGGCCCATTCCCGGGTGCGCGATCTGCGCGAAGCGGTCGAGACCGGAGCAGCCGGATTCCTGCGCAAGCCGATCAAGCTCCAAGAGCTTCGCCACCTGATCAACCGGGTCGCGATCCTGCGCGCGAACCGGAGCATCATCCATAGCCTGGCAGTATCCGCGACCAAGGAGCGGATGTTCGCACGACGTCTGCATCAGCGCGTTTTTCCCACCGATTGCAGCTGGTTGCATCGCACCGAGATCGCCATCCGGCATCTCCCCCAGGCCGGGCTGGGTGGCGACTACATCGACGTCAGGCCGTATGGGCAGGGTAAAGCGCTGGTGATGGTCGCCGACGTGTCTGGTCACGGGACCCCGGCGACCTTCGGCAGCATCGCCTTGAAAACCTGGTTTTCCTCGGTTGAGACCGGATTGTCTCCGGCCACCGTCCTGGACCGCGCGGATACGATGTTGCGCGAGTTGTTTCCCGGCGAGTGCAGCACGACTGCTTTCTGTGCCCGGTACGATGAACGAACCGGTGAACTGACTTACGCTTCGGCAGGCCAACCGGCACCGATCGTGTGGTCGCCGCAGCACGGCTGCCGGTCGCTCGCCACGAATGGTAATTCCTTGGCGGATCCAGGACGCAGGAGCACCTTCGCGACCGTACTGGCCGAAGACGAGGTCCTGATCGCCTATAGCGATGGTCTGACGAATGATCTCGCAAAACTGATCGCCGAGAACGGCTCCTGCGAAGGCCTGGCGAGGAAAAGCCGAGGGTCCGATCTGCGGGAACTGCTCACCGCAGTCCTCGATCTCGCAACCATGGCGGCACCTCTCAAGGCATTCGGTGAAAACATCTCGCTGCTCGCCTTGCGCCCGCGACCAGCCCGGACCGTGCCTCGACCGGTCGAGGTCATGGGCAAACGCATCCTGCATATCGAGAATGACCCCGATCTGCGGATGGTGGTCAAGCTTGAGCTGGAACGACTCGGCTGCGTGGTGGAAAGCATGGCACATTCCGGTGAAGCCCTGGCCAGCATCGACCGCGTCAAACCGGATCTGGTGATCCTCGATCTGATGATGCCTGATGGCGCTGGACAGGCCGTGTTGCGGGAAGTTCGCCGGCATCATCCCCATCTGCCTGTGCTGGTCGTCACCGGAAGCGCCCTCGACGCAGCGGCCCGCCAATGCCTCGACCTGAACCCCGCCGGCATCCTGGCCAAGCCATTGGATGTGCAGGATCTCGAACCGGCCGTCCGGATGGCGCTGCGCTTCGATCCTGATCTCGATCTGGTGTCATTCGATAATCTGGGCAACGAGTGGTTCGATTTCGTCGTCTCATCATCGACCACCTCGGTCGACCTGGTGACCCGTTATCTGGAAGCGCTGGCCCGTCAGCCGATCCCAGCCGAAGTCCTGGATGATCTGGTGTGGTGCATCCGGGAAACCGCTTTGAACGGCATTGAATGGGGCAATCGCTACGCCATCGGACTGAGGCTCAGGATCTCGACTTTGATCCTGTCGGACCGGGTCATGGTCAAGATCGCCGACGAAGGTAGCGGCTTCGACACCCATCGCCTGTTCGAACCGTTCGACGCCCTCGGCGTCTCCGCGCAACGCGACCGGCTGGGCAAACGCGACGGCGGTTTCGGTCTGGCCATGGTCCAAGCCAAGATGGATCGCCTCGAGTTCAACCAGCGCGGCAACGTCGTCCTGCTGGTGAAAAACTTCCCCCTGTGACCTGCAACCCACGGAGCCTGCCATGAGCCACGAAACCACCGCCGACAAATCACGGATATCCCTGAAAATGCAGGACTACCTGCAAGTCGTTTCCTTCCGCCTCGGGGCCGAGGAATACGCCATCGAGATCACCAAGGTGAAGGAGATCATCCTGGTCGAAGGCATCACCCGGGTGCCGCAGATGCCGATCTACATCGAGGGAATCATCAATCTCCGCGGCAACGTCATCCCGGTGCTCGATCTGCGCAAGCGCTTCGAGGTCGGCAAGGCGGACTTCGGCGAGCACACCCGGATCGTCGTCACCCGGATGGAAGGTCGGATCATCGGCATGATCGTCGATGCCGTGCTGCGGGTGATGAAGATCCCCAAGTCCCTGATCCAGCCGCCCCCCGACACCATCGCCAGCGTGGCCGGCGAATACCTGATCGGCGTCGCCAAGCTCGATGACCATATGCAGTTGCTGCTCGACATCGAGAAGGTCCTCCATGCCGCGGAAAAATCCCAACTCGCCAGCACCGCAAAAGCGGCCTGAAACAATCAACCACCACACCAAACCAAGGCCACCGCCATGAATTTCTCCCACTTCCGGATCGTGACCAAGCTGATGCTCGGTTTCGGTCTCCTCCTCATCCTGCTCGTGGGGGTCAGCGCCTTCGCGATCGTCCAATTGCAACGCGTGACCGAGCAGATGGAGACCATCAACCAGCGCTGGCTGCCTTCGGTCGCATCAGCCGACGGCATGCGCTTGGCGGTCACCAATTTCCGGCGGCTGCAATACAGCCATTTGAGCGCGACCGACACAAGCGCGATGGACACCATCGAGAAGCGCATGACAGAGGCCCAGGAACAATTCGCAGCTGCCAAATCGGTCTATGATCCGCTGCCTCAGACTGCCGAAGAAGTCGGCATCTACGAGCATTTCACAGCCGATTGGAAAACCTATCAGGAGCAGTCGGTGGAATGGCTGGCCCTGTCGAAATCGGGGAAAAAGGACGAGGCCCGCACCCAGATCGAGGCGAAAGCCATGTCCGATGGGTTCAATGCCTGCGACCATGCCATGAAGGAGATCTCCGAGATCAATCTCCATGGATCGACCGGCGCCGACGAAGCGTCCCGTGCTATCGCCAACAGCGCCTACCTGCTGATTCTCATCGCCGCAGCCGGATCGGTCATGGCCGGACTGATCGCCGCGATCCTGCTCGCCCGCAGCATCTCCAGGCCGATCCAAACCATGGCGGCGATCATGCGCCAGGTCGCCGGCGGGGATCTGACGGCCCGGGTCGTGGTGGAATCCAAAGATGAGATCGGGCTGATGGGCGAATCGCTGAACGAGACGGTCTCCAGTCTGCACCAGGTGATCTCCGAGATTCGCGAGGCTGCCGATCAGACCGCCGCTTCTGGAGAGGAGCTGTCGGCCTCTGCCCAGAACATCTCCAGCGGCGCACAGTCCCAGGCCAGTTCGGTGGAGGAGATCAGCGCTTCGGTGCAGGAATTGTCACGGAGCATCACCCAGGTCGCCAAGGATGCGATCGATGCGAACCAGGTGGCCCAGGCCACCGGCAGCACCGCCGAGGAAGGAGCGAAGACCGTGGATCGTTCCATCGAAGGCATGAAGGCGATCAACGATAGTTCCTCCCATATCGCCAAGATCATCGGCGTGATCAACCAGATCGCCAACCAGACCAATCTGCTCGCCTTGAATGCCGCGATCGAAGCGGCCAGCGCCGGTGAGCACGGACTCGGCTTCGCTGTGGTCGCCGACGAGGTCCGCAAACTGGCTGAACGTTCGAGCACGGCGGCCCAGGAGATCGCCCAGCTGATCGAGGAAAGCGGCAAGCGGGTGGACGATGGAACCACCTTGTCCCACGAAGTCGGCAAATCATTGCAAGGCATCCTCGACGGCATCTCACGGACCAAGCAAGGCATGGCCGGGATCAGTTCGAGCACCGAGAAGCAGGCCCAGACGGCCCAGGAAGTAAGCACGGGAGTCGAGGGCATATCAGCCATCACCGAGGAGAACTCAGCGTCTGCCGAAGAGATGGCGGCCAGCGCCGAAGAACTGTCGGCCCAAGCCCAACGGCTCCAGCAGCTGGTCTCGCGGTTCACCTTGGCCGAGAAGAACCCGGCCGAGCGGAAGACCAACGCCAAGCCAGACCAGCGGTCGTCGACAAAACCGGACAAAACCCCTGAACCGGCGGAATCACGCAAGCCGACCGGCGTCAACGGAAGAACCACGCACGCAGCTGACCAACGTCGCCCGGCTGTTGCCGAACCGCGCCGGAAACGGTTGTCCGACGATTCGATGGTATCCAACAATGGCTCTGGGCCAGCTCGTAAAAGTCAACGCGTGTCGGTGACGGTCAGCGCCGAAACCAATGGATCAGCCGGGGTCGGAAAGGCCCTCTACCACGAATGAATCCCTCCCATCCCAACCCAAATAAAAAGGAATCCACCATGCGCTGGACCATCCGAACCAAACTCATGCTGCTCGTCGGCATCGCCTGCAGCAGCATCATCCTGGTCATCGCGACCGCCTGGTGGACCACCCATCGGCAAGCGGAGATCATGTCAGACATGGAACGTTCAACCGGCAGTCTGCGACTTCAGCAGGACATGGACATGATGCACGACGCCGTCCGCGCCGATGTCATGGGCCTGCAATTGGCGGCCGATGCCAAGCAATTCGACGAAGCGAAAACCGATCTCACCGAGCATGCCGGCAACATGCGCACCAATATCAAAGAATTGAATGAACAGGCCATCGGCGGCAAAGCCGGTGAGGCGCTTGCTGCCGTCACTCCAGACATCCAGCATTACCTGGAAACAGCAACCGCGGTGTTCGATGCCGCCGCCAAGGATCGGACCGCGGTCGCCGGACTGCTCCCCGGTTTCAACCAGGAATTCCATGATCTCGAAGGGAAACTGAGCGATGTCAGCGGCCTGATCGAGGAGCGCATCAAGCTGTCGCGAGCAGAAGGAACGGCCTTTCAGACCACCTCTGCCTGCGTGCTGATCGGAGCATCCTTGGTGGCGATGATCATGGCGATCATGGCTGGAGTGATCATCGCCAACGCCATTGTCAAACCGATCCAGGCCATGGTCGCAACCATGCAGCGGCTCGCTGCCGGCGATTTGACGGTCTCCGTGACGATCACCACCACCGACGAGATCGGCGAAATGGGTCGGACGCTCAATACCACAGTGGAACAGCTCCATCAGGTCATGGGCGAAATCCGCGAAGCGGCCGATCAGACAGCGGCATCCGGTGAGGAGCTTTCGGCCTCGGCGCAGAACATCTCCAGCGGAGCCCAGTCCCAGGCCGGGTCGGT
Source organism: Planctomycetota bacterium (assembly GCA_014193115.1). Taxonomy (GTDB): domain Bacteria; phylum Planctomycetota; class UBA11346; order UBA11346; family UBA11346; genus BJHQ01. Next base: position 330,556 of record BJHQ01000002.1, read on the forward strand.
CGAGGCGATCAGCGCATCGATCCAGTCCCTCGCGAAAAGCATTGGCCAAGTGGCACAGGATGCGACCGAAGCCAATCAGGTCGCGCAGACCACCAGTACGACCGCGGAGGCCGGTGCGAAGACGGTCGGGCGTTCGATCGAAGGCATGAAAGCGATCAATGATAGTTCCGCCCAAATCGCCAAGATCATCGGCGTGATCAACCAGATCGCCAACCAGACCAATCTGCTGGCCCTGAACGCAGCGATCGAAGCGGCCAGCGCTGGCGAACACGGACTCGGCTTCGCGGTGGTCGCCGATGAGGTCCGCAAACTCGCCGAGCGGTCGAGCACGGCAGCCCAGGAGATCGCCCAGTTGATCGAGGAAAGCGGCAAGCGGGTCAACGACGGCACGGTCCTGTCCCAGGAGGTCGGAAAATCGCTCCACGCGATCATCGAGGGCATCACCCGGACCAAGCAGGGCATGGCCGGCATCGGATCGAGCACCGAGAAGCAGACCGAGACCGCCCAAGAGGTCAGCAAGGGGATCGAAGGGATTTCGGCCATCACCGAGGAGAACTCGGCTTCGGCTGAGGAAATGGCGGCGAGTGCTGAGGAACTGTCGGCTCAGGCCCAGCGCCTCCAGTCGCTGGTCGCACGATTCACCCTGGGCAATGGCGAATCCCGCGACCACACGAGACGCAAGACCCTGTAAAGGCCGGTGATGCCCGTCGGCAACCGCCTCATCCACCGAGATTCACCAGGAATATCCCATGTCAGCGCAACTCATCACCGCGGTCGCCGTTCCCGTGCTCATCGTGGTCACCGGCGGGCTGATGGTCAGGGCCATGACCGTCGAGGCCACCGTTCCGGGAACTGCCAAAACATCGCCGAAGCGGACCGATCAGAAACCTGCCAGCACCGGCAAGGAAAAACCCAGGACCGTCATCGCTTCCGCCAAGGCGGGTACGGGCAATGCCTGGAGCGGGCCGTTACCGCCCATCTCGCTGCCTCCATCGGCTCCGGTTCAGACGGACCATCCGCCCTCCGTTCCCAGCCAATCGCAGCCGGTCGCGACTGGAAAAACCCAGGACGGGCAGGCACTCGTGGCGGCAGAAAAGGAAGCGGCCAACGAGCCCGGACCTGCGCAGTTGCCATCGACTCCACTGAATTCGCCAGCGGCTCCGCCGAACGCTCCCAACAAGCCGGTCGACGCGCTTCCGGAACCTGGCCCTGGGCCATCGCCAGCGGCCCCGCCGATCGTTCCCGCAGCTGACCGAAACGGCGACTCAGCTCCAGTCGAATGGCTGGGCGGGGCATCGTGGGCAGCATGGAGTCGCTTCTCTGGCAATTGGGCCGGTGTTCGCGACGTGCTCGCGGAGCGCGGATTGACCATCGAACCGACCGTGATCTGGGAGGTCGGCTCAGTGGCTTCTGGCGGAATCGCTGATGAACGCCGATCCGGCCAGCGATGCCTGGTGGATGTTGCCGGCACAGCCGAGTTGGACCCGATCTTGGGATGGACCGGAGCCTCGGTCGTGACCCACGTCCAGTTCACGGGTGGGAATCAGGCCGGACGGCCGGTCGGCGATGCCCAGGGTTGGTCCAACATCGCCAGCATCACTGATCTTCACCAGATTTCAGAGTGGTGGTTCCAGCAGGCGTTGCTGCCAGGAGCAGACCCTGACTCGGCCCCAGGCCTGCGCTTCAAGGTCGGCAAGATCGATAGCAATGCCGATTTCGCGGTCGTCGATTCCGCCGGCCAGTTCATCCATTCGTCGGCTGGGCACTCACCGACCATCATGGGAATGCCTGCTTTTCCCGACCCTGCCTGTGGCATCGAGATCCTGGCGGAACCTGCCCAATGGCTGTCCCTCGGCTTCGGTTGTTTCGATGGCTCGGCCCAGCGCGGAGTCACCACCGGCAACCACGGGATCCAACCGTTCTTCGATCAGCGGCTGGACCGGGACAAGTTCTGGATCGCTCAGGCGTCGCTCCATTGGAATCTGGGCGATTCAGCAGGCAGCGCCAGCATCGGCGGCTGGCGCCACAGCGGTTGGTTCGAATACCTGGATGGACGCGACGATGATGGTGACGGCGCAGTCGATCTCCATCACGGCACCAGCGGGTTCTACTTGACCGCGGAACAGGACGTCTGGCATGACGACAGCAGACGGCTCTCGGTATTCGCCCAATTCGGCTGGGCCGATCGCCAGTTCTCAGAGATCAGCCGTCACCTGGCCGGCGGCGTCTATCTGTCCGGAATCATCGATGATCGGCCGGATGACGGGATCGGGCTGTACGTCAGCCAGGTCCGTTTCAGCACGGCTGATCCGACTGCCTTTGAGACCTTCCGCGAAACCGCCATCGAACTGGTCGGAGTGATCCAGGCGGCCGGTTGGTGGCAGCTGAAAATGGATGGCCAGTACCTGCTCTCCCCGGGTGGAGCGACCAGCGATCATACCATGGTACTGTCGGCGCGGTCGATCGTCACCTTCTGATCGACTTCGGCGGCCAACATGCCCGAGCCCGATTGGGCTCGGGCATGTTGTTTCGGGAGTCGAACTGAACCCCAACCAATGGGGCGGTGCCGGCCACAAGCCTTGGGACGGATTGCTGGACATCCTCGTAACTCGTGATGCGACAAGGCCCGGAAAGGTTATTCCGGTTGGCATGATACGCGCAATGCAAGCGCAGTGGCAACGACCTCAAACCCGTCATCACCCCAACCCGAGTCCAGCGCAATGCAGACCATGGCCGAGTCACCGGATCTTCAGCTGAAACCTGGCGAACTGCGCCTGTTCCAGGACCTGATGTATCGTGAGGCCGGCATCCGCATGGCCGACGCCAAGCACAACCTGGTTCAGAGCCGTTTACGCCAACGCCTTGATGCTCTGGGTTTGGCCTCGTATCGGGACTACCACAGCCTGGTCACGTCGCCAGGCAACGAAGCCGAGTTCCAGCGCTGCCTGGAAGCACTCACCACCAACGAGACGTTCTTCTTCCGCCACAAGCAGCACTGGGACTGCGTCCTTGGCCAGATCATCCCGGAATGGAAACGCACGGCGGCCAAAGGCGCGACCTTCCGCGCCTGGAGCGCCGCCAGTTCGACCGGCGAGGAACCGTACTCCTTGGCCATCGCCTTGGATGCGGCCCTCGATGGAACCTCCCACGCCGCCAGGGTCGAGGCGACCGACATCAACACCCAAGTGCTGGCCCGGGCCAAGCAGGGCATCTATGGCAGCTACGCCCTGCAGAAATTGACTCCGCAATGCTTGAAAAAATATTTCCAGCCCCTGCCTGACGGCGATCGCCATCAGGTGCGAGACACGATCCGCCAGATGGTTGAGTTTCGCAGCCACAACCTGCTCCAGCCGTCCCGCGGCCCCGCCTTCGATCTCATCCTGCTGCGCAATGTGCTGATCTATTTCGACAGCGACAGCAAGCACGTCGTGCTCGGACACATCGCCGCCCGGCTCAAGCCGGGAGCGTGGCTGATCCTTGGCGGAGCGGAAACCCTGTCGGGACGGACCAGTGAATTTTCGTATGTCCAACCGGCAACCTACAGAAGGAACTGAACCATGAACGATCTCGTCCTCGATCAAGACATGATCTCAGGTTTTCTCGATGAGGCAGGCCAGCATATCGCGACCCTGAACGAGCGGCTGCTCGCGGTCGAGCAGAGCCAGGTCGGCCCGGAAGCGGTGGCGGAGATGTTCCGCGCCGCCCATTCCCTCAAAGGTGCGGCCGGATTCCTCAAGTTCGACGATCTGGCGATGGTGACCCACCGCATGGAATCGGTCTTCGACCAGGTCCGTCACGGACAGATGACGTTCACCGGCCCTGTGGTCGATGCGCTGTTCCAATCCTTCGATCTGGTCAGCTCGCTTCTTGCCGATGTCGCGAACGGCATCACCGGGCAGGTCGATTCGTCGGTGGTCCTGGCCCTGCTCGATGGGGTACTTGGTGGCGTCACGGCGACCCATGAGGCTCCAACGCCTCAACCGGCGAAACCTGCTGCGGCTCAGTCCGCGCCGACCTCCACGGCTCCGGCTAAGCCGGTCGCGGCGGCAAAGTCAGCCAAGCCGGTTGAGTCGGCAAAGCTGGTTGAGTCGGCAACGCCGACGACACCACCAACGGCCGCCAAAGATCCGATCGAAGAACATCTCGGTGTTCTTCCCGACTGGCTGCGCGGGAAGCTGGAGGAAAAAGACGCCTTCGAAGGCCTGCTCGCGATCATGGGCGGATCCAAGGCCTTAGCGCTCCGCTTCGATGCCGGCGATCTGCTGCGCGCCCCAGCAGGAGCCTCGGGCACCTTGGCCGAGCTGATGCAGCGGATGAAAATCCAACGGGTCCTGCCTTTGATCGACGGGCCGGCGGATCTGTGGGCTCCACTGCGGGAATATCAGCTCCACATCGGCGTCCTCGCGTTTTGCGATGGGGACCCGGCGGCGGTGCTCAAGGCCGCCGAACTGCCGGCCGGAACCTCCTGGGTGCTGTCTCCGGATGGCGTCCAGACTCAGCCGATCCGGTTCGGCCGTGATCTGGCGGCGGCGGATCGGCGTTCAGAGCGGCTGATCGTCAAGTCCGATATGGCTCAGCACCGGGCCATGTGGCTGACCACGACCCGCGAAGTGCTGGCGGAGCTGGACGGCGCCCTGCTCGCGCTTGAACGTGATCCGGGCCAACGCGCCCAGCTCGACCAGGTCTTCCGGTATCTCCACACGTTGAAGGGATCCTGCGCCAGCATGGGCCTCGATGAGATGGCCAGGCTGGCTCACCAGGGCGAGAGCCTGCTGGCTGCTGCCCGGGATGAACGGCTGGTGCTGGAGACCGAAGCCATCGCCGATTTGTTTTCGACCAAGGATCTGCTCCAAATCTGCACCGATCGGGTCGAGGCCGGGGACGAGCGGGCTCCCCAGACCGCCGAACTGGACGCCTCGCTGGGCAGCCGCCTGAATGGAGCCGGGATCAGGCCGGGGCTGCCGGCCTGGACCCCGACCGAGACGGATCTTGCCGCGGCCCGCGCGGTCAGTGCTGGGAAGCCAGTGTGGAAGCTGCGCCTGGTCCTGACCGCTGATGCTCCGCTCGCCGACCTGCGCTATGGCATGATTCTGGGCAATCTGGGCAAGATTGCCACCATCGCCATGTCGAAACCCAGCCTGGCTGAATTGGAACGCGGGATCGCCAATCCGCCGTCGCTGTGTGCCTTGATCGTATCCGAGGCGCCGTTGAAGGAACTGATCGAGGCGATTTCATGCGATCATCTGCGCGACTGGTCGTTCGATCCGGTGGTGCTGCCCGAACCACCAAAGGAAACGGTTTCCGACAAACCGGCCGCAGCCAATGGCGAGGTCAAGGCAGGCGTGGTTGCTGCCGATACGGTGCGGGTCGACACGGCGCGTCTCGATCACCTGCTCAACACCGCTGGTGAACTGGTCATCACCAAGGCGCGACTGACCCAGCAGATCGATACCCTGGTCCGGCTGCTCGACGGGGTGGATGTGCGCAGCCTCGAATCCCTCGCCGCCCAGGCTGACGGCCGGCAGACGGGGTCTCTCGCCAGGCTGGTCGCGGGACTCGGATCGCTGCGTCGGGCTCAGGACGAAGTGCATCGCACCCGGGACACCACGTTGGAATTGCACCGCCACACCAGCGCCATGCAGAACAGCGTGATGCAGGCCCGGATGGTGCCGATCGGCCCGCTGTTCCAGCGTTTCAACCGGCTGATCCGTGATTTATGCAAGGAAAATGGCCGCGAAGCCGTGTTGGCGATCTCCGGTGAATCCACCGAACTCGACAAGAAGCTGATCGACGAGATCGGTGACCCGTTGACCCATCTGATCCGAAATGGCGTCGATCACGGCCTCGAATCGCCAGAGGAGCGGGTCGCCGCCGGCAAACCACGCCAAGGGACGGTCCATCTCGAAGCCTTCCATCGCAGCGGCATGATCTGCATCCAGGTCCGTGACGACGGCCGGGGCCTGGTGGTGGACAAGATCCGCAGCAAAGCCGTGGAACGCGGCCTGGTGACGGCCGAGGCGGCGTCGCGCCTGGAGCCGGCGGAAATCTTCCAGTTCATCTTCCTGCCCGGGTTCTCGACCGCAGCCAAGGTGACCAGCATCTCGGGCCGAGGCGTCGGCATGGACATCGTGAAAAGCAAGGTCACCGCGTTGAAGGGCAAGATCGACATCGCTTCCGAACCGGGCAAGGGCGCGACCTTCACGATCTCACTGCCGTTGACCCTGGCGATGATCGAATCCCTGCTGGTGCGGATCGGTGAGGGCCGCTTCGCCTTCCCGCTCGACTGCGTGCGCGAGATCGTCGAGGTCCGGAACCAGGATGTCCGCACCGTCGAAGGCAAAGGCAAGGTGATCTTCCTGCGCGACCAGGTCATCAGCCTGATCGACCTGAACCAGGTGGTGGGCATCGGCCCGCTCTCACACCACGGCGAGGTGGTGCGGGCGGTGGTGACCAAAGGCGGTGGGGAGACCTTGGCGATCTCCGTTGATCAGGTCATCGGCGACGAAGAGATCGTGGTCAAACCCCTCGGCCAGGAGTTCGCCCATGTCCGTGGCCTGAGCGGAGCCACGGTCCTCGGTGACGGTGGCGTCGCGCTGATCCTCGACACCCATGGCATCCACGATCTGTCCCGCAACCGCCGCGGCCCCGGCCGCAAAGGAGCCTGACATGCCTATCGTCCAGACACTCGATGGATTTGTAGAGATCGCCCAGGCCGGCGCGGCCAATGCCGGTTCTTGCCTTGCTCGCTGGCTTGGCCGCGACGTCGCCGTCGGCACCGCGACGGTGGAGATCCTCCGGCTCGACCTGATTCCCCAGGACGATGATCAACAGACTGCTTCGGTGACATTGGCATCCCGGATCAGAGGAGGGATTGCTGGGAATGTCGCAGTCCAGCTCACCTGCGCCGATGCCTCGATGCTGATCGCCTGCCTGGGCGGGAACCTGCCCGAGCACCGCCTGGCTGAGCATCTCGGCGCTCTTGAGCAATCGATGCTGCAAGAGACCGCGAACATCCTGTTCTCGTCGCTGATGAACGGGTTTGCCAAGCAGCTCGGCCTGAGCGCGGTCCCGCACACGCCGATCGTTCTGATCGATGTCGGTACCGCGGCCTGGGGCACCTTGCTCATCGAATCAGCCGAAGACAGCGACCATCTCGTGGTCATCACCACCCCACTCGCCTGTGCCAACAACGGACCCTCGCTCCGCCTGGTCTTCCTCCCGGCTCCGGCGGTGTTCGCCACCCTCGGTCAGGACTGCGCCCAATGAGCTGCATGGTCCGCACCATCAAAGAGATCAAGGTCCTGATCGGCCAGGTCCATCTGACCCGGCCTCCGCACCTGCTGCAGTCGGTCCTCGGCAGCTGCATTGGCTTGGTGATCTATGATCTGGAGACGCGTCTGACCGGCATGGCACACGTCCTGCTGCCCCATTCCGACGGCAAGCCGCGCGGGGTCCTTCCCGGGAAATACGGCGATCACGCAGTCGCTTGCATCATCGAAGGGCTGCTGACCCATGGCGCAGCGCGCAGCCGGTTGCGGGCCAAGATGGCCGGCGGCGCCCGGATGTTCGGGCATGCCCTCGACTACCAGCGCGACATCGGCTCGGGCAACATCGCCTCGGTCGAATCCTCGCTGAAGCAGGCCGGCATCCCGGTGGTCGCCCAGCACGTCGGCGGAACCCTCGGCCGGCGCATCGAATTCGATCCCGAATCCTTGAACCTGGTGGTCGAGGATTTCGGCGAACGTTCCCTCATCATCTGAAAGGACCTCACATGCTTCTCTCTCCCCAACCGGATGCAGCCCAAGACGTGGCGCCGACGATCATTGCAGTCGATGGCGTCATCGACCAGGTCCGGGCAGAGCACGCTGCCACCCGCCTGCGCTCGGCGGTGCGCAACGGAAAGAACCGCCTGACCCTGGTCTTCGCCGACGACGCGGTGGTCGCCTCGTCGTCCTTCGTCGCCTTTCTGCTGCGTGCCGCTGAGCAGTTGCAAGCTGCTGGTGGACGCCTCGAGATCGAGGGCCTGCCATCGGAAATCGCCCATCTGAAGGCCCTCGGACTGACCTCCACGCCGGCGAAAGCGGGTGTCAAATGACGCGGGTGCTGATCGTCGACGATGCCCTCTTCATGCGCCGGCTGATCCGCCAAGCGCTCGAACCCTTGGGCTATGACATCTGTGCAGAGGCCTGTGATGGCGAAGAAGCCATCACACTGTACCGGCAGCACCGCCCCGATGTCACCACCCTCGACATGGTCATGCCCATTGCCGATGGAATCGCAGCGTTGACCGGCATCCGCACCATCAATCCCCAGGCCAAAGTGATCATGGTGACGGCCGTCGATCAACGCGAAGCCATGCTCCGCGCGGTCCAGCTCGGGGTGTCGGATTTCATCGTCAAACCATTTTCCCCGGAGCGGATCGTGTCGGCCATCGACCGCGCCCTGGGCGGCGCCCAATGAATTTCCCTGCTGTGCAGGGCTCCGGCTGTGGCGGCGGGGCCGGTGTTGCCATTGGGGGCACCTGCGCCACCCCGAGTTCTTGTTTGACCGGGTGCTGTCCGATCGGACGCCTCAGCAGCAGGCTGTTGGGCCTTGCGGTCGGTGATCCTCGCTCCCGGACGCACGATCAGATGCTCCCCTACGCAACCTGCGACTTCTCATCACGTCAACTCAGATCGGCAGGATTCTCATGAGCGAACTTCCCTTCACCGAACTCAACGGAAAAGTCATCGTTTCCTTGCCCAGGGATCTGGAGCGTGATGACTGGATGACGCTTCGCGAACAAATCCAACGGCAACTGATCGATCGTGGCCTGGTTCATGTCATCATTGACTGCTCGTCGTATGCCATGCTGCCCAGTGTCGCGTATGGCGCGTTTGCCGGGCTGGCCCGTGACCTCAATCGGGTCCGAGGTTCCTTCCGGCTGCGCCGGGTCAGCGAGAACATCCTCTCGGTGTTGACCAGGACCCGGCTGGACGCGGTCATGCGGGTGGAATGATGATGACCTCCATGCTGGACCTGCTGCGGTGAGGGCGGCGATCAGGAATCCCAGGCGCCGCCATCGAGCCTGGCCTGATCGCCAGCAACGCTCGGCCGGTCTGCCCGAGCCAGCGCATGGGGTGGCGTGATGCCCGATCCCGGCAGTTCCGCGACCATCAGTACGTCATTCGTCCTGCTCGCCGGTCTTGGCCAGAACATGGCCCTGGCCCTGGCCTTGTGTTTCATGGACGAACAGGTCCATGCCCGGCTCGGTTCACGACCGGGAGAACTCCGGCGGTGCTTGGTCATGGGCCTGATGTTCGCCGGGATCGCGCTCATCGGCATGCAGGTTCCGACCCAGGTGGCACCCGGCGTGGCGATCGATGCCCGGGTGGTGCTGGTCACGCTGGCTGGCGCATTCTATGGCTATCCGGCCGCCGCGGTGGTCGCGATGGCGGTGTGCGGGTATCGAATCCATCTGGGCGGAGCCGGGACCCTGGCCGGAGTGCTCGCCGTCATCCAAGGAGCCGCCCTGGGGACGGCGCTCCATGTCCTGGTCGGCAACCGGCCGGAACGGATCCGGACCCTGCATCTGCTGAGCGTGGGCGTGGCCACGGCCATCGGCAGCCTGCTCTGCACCTTCGCCCTGCCGGTGGAGCGGATCTGGTCCGGGCTGACCGCCATGACCCCGGCAGTGTCGATCGCCTATCCGATCGCGACGGTGGCCCTCGGATCCCTGATCGGCATGCAATTCCGGAGCCGGCTGGACCGCATCGAACTTTCGGCCAGCCGTGATCGTCTCGCCCTGGCGGCCAAATCGGCCCAGCTCGGCATTTGGGACTGGGATATCGAACATGACCAGCTGTTGTGGGACGAAGGCATGCTTCGGATCTACAGCATCGCACCCGGGCAGTTCAACGGCACGTATGACGCATGGGCAAGCCGACTGCACCCGGCGGATCGGGAACGGGCCGAAGCCGAGCTTCGCAACGCCTTGGCCACCTCCGGCGAATTCGAGTCGATCTTCCGCATCGTCAGCCCCCAGGGAGAGATCCGGCATATCCGAGCGTCCTCGAAGGCCTTCCGCGGAGCGGACGGCAAGCTGCTGCGGATGGTCGGTGTCAACGAGGACATCACCGAACGCAAGACGACCGAAGAAGAACTCGACCGGCATCGCAACCGGCTTGAGCAGCTGGTCGCGGAGCGGACGGCCTCGCTCAACCTGGTCAGCAGCCAGGCAGAAACCGCGCGTCAGGAAGCCGAGTCGGCGCGTGCGCTGGCAGAATCGGCGCTGGCCGATTCCCGTCGGATGGAAGCCTCCTACAGGCAGGCAAAAGTGGATGCTGAACAGGCGAACCGGGCGAAAAGCGATTTCCTGGCCAGCATGTCCCACGAAATCCGGACACCGCTCAATGCCGTGCTCGGGTACGCCCAGCTCCTCGGCCGGGATCCGGCGCTGGGCAAAACCCAGCGTGAGTCGGTCGAGGTGATCAACCGATCTGGCGAGCACCTTTTGCAGCTGATGAACGACATCCTGGAGATGTCCCGCATCGAATCCGGCCGCACGGTCAGCGAAGTCCAAGACGTCGATCTGCACGACCTGCTCGACATCACGGTGGCGATCTTCAGGCAACGTTCCATCGACAAGGGATTGCGGCTGGATCTGGAACTGGCTGGCGATCTGCCCCGGTTCATCCGCACCGATGCCCGCATGGTCCGCCAGATCCTGCTCAACCTGCTCTCGAATGCGGTCAAGTTCACCGAGCGCGGAGCCATCGGCCTGGCCGCGTCGATGCACACCGGCATGCTGACCATCCGCATCCGTGATACTGGTGCTGGCATCGCTCCGACCGAGCTGCCAGACCTGTTCAGACCGTTCGTCCAGGCTGAAGCAGGCCGTAAGCATGGCGACGGAACCGGTCTGGGGCTCGCCATCAGCCTCAAATTCGCCCGGCTGCTCAATGGCGATCTGTCGGTCGAAAGCCGCCCCGGCATTGGCTCATGCTTCACCCTGTACTTGCCTGTGCTCCGGGCAACCTCGGCGGTCATGCAGCCATCACGGCTGAACGTGGTCGGACCTGCCCCAGGTGAACGCACGCCGCGGCTGCTGATCGCGGAGGATCACGCCGACAGCAGAACCTTGCTCACGGAGATGCTGCGCACCTCGGGCTGCCTGGTGGTGTCGGTCGGCAACGGAGACGAAGCGGTCAGCGCATGTAGACGAGAACGCTTCGACCTGGTCTGGATGGACATCGACATGCCGGTGCTGGACGGGATGGCCGCGGCGGCCGCAATCCGCAACCTGCCTGGGCCGACGCCCAAGCTCGCCGCTCTGACCGCCGCTGCGTTCGCCGAGGACCAACAGCGCCTGTTGGCAGGAGGCTTCGATGCCGTCGCGATCAAGCCGTTCCGCGAGGATGAGCTTTTCCGCATCATGGAACGCCTGCTTGGCATCCATTTCACCTGGAAACGGGTCGAACCGGGCAGCTCCGGGGAGCCGGTCCTGCCAGACGAAGCCATTCACGACCGTCTCAGATTGGTGCCTGCATCTGAAATAGCGGCTTTGTCTGATGCCGTTCTGACCGGCGATCTGGATGCCGGTTCCCGTCAGTTGGCGAACTGGCGAGATCGGGTCCTTGCCAAGGCCCTGACCCGGATGCTGGACGCTTATGCCATGGATCAGGTGCTGGGATTGCTGACCAAGATCCCTGGGACGCCTGGGGACCCTAGCCCTGGGCCGCCGACCTTGGATGGTGCCCGCCCCCATGCGCCGGCTGCGTGACGCCTATGCCGACGATCCCCGGGTCGTCGCACTTGCCGCAGCGATCTCGGCGGACCGCGATCTGGTGGTCGGTTCCTGCCACGGCGGGCTGCTGCCGGTGCTGCTGTCAGCGGCCATCGCCGGCCGCACCCGCCCAGCGGTGGTGGTCACCCACGATCCTGCCTTGTTGGCGGCCGATCTTGAAGAGCTCGGCCTGGTCGTCGCCCATCTGCCGGAACTCGACCGGTTTGCAGAAGCCGAAGGAATCCAGGCGGCGCCGGATGGCGATCGCACGGGACACACCCGGCGCCTGGCAGCGCTGGAGGCCTTCAACGCCGGCGCAGTGCTGATCGCCACACCATTGTCCTGCGAACAGCCGGTTCCTGACCTGGGGGAGGTCGCCCGGAGCAGCATCATCATCCGCCCGGGCGAAACCCGGAACCTGGCGGATCTCGTCGAACAGCTGACCACCCACCAGTACCGGGTGGCGCCGGTGGTCGAAGCCCGCGGCCAGGTCGCGGTCCGCGGCGGGTTGGTCGATGTCTTCCCGTTCATCGGCAATGACGCCCTGCGCCTGGAATTCTTCGGCGACCAGGTCGAATCGATCCGCCGTTTCGATGTCGAAACCCAGGAATCCATCGCCAAAGCAGATGAAGCGGTGCTCGCGGCAGGCGGCGGACTGCTCGCCACCCGCCGCCTGTTCGATCAGCTGCCGTCCGGGCCGCTGGTGGTGCTGGGAGATCTGCCGCTGCGCTCACGGCTGAAGCACGACCACGGCCGGCGCGAAATCCGCTTGGCCAAATTGCTCGAATCCGGCGCCATCGACGCCGCCGGACAAAGCGTCGACCGGCTGCGCGGGGATTTCCGCCGCGGTCTCGCCGAGCTGGTGCGCATGACCCGTGAGGTCGGCAAGCAGCAGCCCGCGTTGCTGCTTGCCCGGAATGAGGAGAGCGCCCGGGAGCTGCGCGGCCATCTGGCCGATGCCGGGCTGACCGGCGAGGTCCGCCACGGCCGGCTGTCGGCGGGTTTCCGCGATCTGGAAACCGGTCTGGTCGTGGTCCACGATTTCGAGCTGGCCGAGCGGGCCCCGGTCAAACGCCGGGCGACCCGGATCGCCGGCGGCGCCCCGCTGTCGTCGCTCACCGACCTGCGCCATGGCGACTTCGTCGTCCACCTGCAGCACGGCATCAGCCGGTTCCGCGGCCTGGCGACCTTGGAAAAACGTGGTTTTCTGGAGGATTTCCTGCTGCTGGAATTCGCCGGCGGAACCAAGTTGTACGTGCCGGTCGAGGCCATCGACCTGGTCCAGAAATATGTTGGAGCCACCGGCCGTGCGCCGGAACTGTCGACCATCGGTGCTCCGGCCTGGCAGAAGAAACGCGCCCGGGTCGAGGCCGCCATCGCCGATCTGTCCGCTGAATTGCTGCGCAATCAGGTGGCTCGGCTGTCGGTTTCAGCTCCCGCCCTGCCCGGAGATACGGCCGAAATCCGACGGTTTGAAGCGGGCTTCCCGTATGAGGAGACCGAGGACCAGTTGGCGGCCGTGCGCGAGATCAAACACGACCTGGCCCGCAGCCATGCGATGGACCGCCTGCTCTGCGGCGACGTCGGTTTCGGCAAGACCGAGGTCGCCCTGCGCGCCGCCTTCACCGCCATCGCGGGAGGTCGCCAGGTGGCGGTGCTGGCGCCGACCACGCTGCTCGCCGAGCAGCACATCGAAACCTTCGAAGAGCGCCTCAAGGACACCGGCGCCACCGTGGTCGGGCTCAATCGTTTCCGGACCGGCAAGGAAAAAGCCGCGATTCTCAAGGATGTGGCCGATGGGAAGGTCGATCTGCTCGTCGGCACCCATGCAATCCTCACCGAAAAACTGGTTTTTCAGCGCCTCGGCTTGGTGGTGATCGACGAGGAGCACCGCTTCGGGGTCAAGCAGAAGGAACGGCTCCGTGCGTTCATCCGCCGGCCGCCGGCCGCCGAGGTCTCAGGGGCCAGGGGCCAGGGGCCGGATGACGGCCTGCCGGACGCCGATCTGTCCAAGCCCGCCGACCCGGGAGCGTCGATCGCCACATCGCTTGGCGCCACCAGCGACGCGGCAATTCCCAGCGACTCCCACCGGCCCCTGGCCCCTGGCCCCTGGCCACGCGTTGGCGAAGCCAACGCCCCCCACGTCCTCACCCTCAGCGCCACGCCGATCCCGCGCACCCTGCATTTTTCCTTGCTGGGCATCCGCGACATCAGCGTCCTCGCCGAGGCTCCGGCGGAACGCATGGCGGTGGAGACCCGGGTCGCCGGCTGGGATGACCAGCTCATCAAGCATGCCCTGGAGCGGGAACGGGAACGTGGCGGACAAAGCTTCGTGGTCCACAACCGGGTCATCGATCTCGACCACATCGCCCACCGCTTCGGCCGGCTGGTGCCCGGACTGCGCCTCGACGTCCTCCACGGCCAGATGGAGGAGGACCGGGTCGAACGGGTGATGGACGACTTCCGCCATGGCCGGCTCGATGTGTTGGTGTCGACCTCGATCGTCGAATCGGGCATCGATATCCCCAACGCCAACACCTTGTTCGTCCACAATTCCCATTGCTTCGGCCTGGCGGAGCTGCACCAGCTGCGCGGCCGGATCGGCCGGTTCAGCCGCCAGGCCTATGCCTATTTCCTGATCCCCACCCACACCGAGATCGGCGAAGACGCCCGGGAACGGCTGAACGCCATCCAGGAATACGCTGAACTCGGTGCCGGATTCAAGCTGGCGATGCGCGATCTGGAGCTGCGCGGAGCCGGCAACCTGCTCGGCGCCGAGCAGAGCGGCCACATCGACTCCATCGGCTACGAGCTGTACACCAAGCTGCTCGGCGAAGCCGTGGAAAAAGCCAAGGTCCAGGCCGATGCGGTGGTGCGTGCCGCCGATCACGCTGCCGGCAAATCGGCTGCTGCAAAGGTCAAGGCGGAACCCACCGGCAAGGCCCTGCTCGGCCTCGATGTCGATGCCTACATCCCCGACGACTGGCTGGAGGCCCCAGCGCTCAAATTCGAGCTGCACAAGCACCTCGACGGCGCCAAGCGGGTCAGCGATCTTGAGGCTGTGGCCCGCCGCGCCCGGGACCGTTTCGGCGCTCTGCCCGACCCGGTGGTCAGGCTGGTCCAGGTGCGGGCGGTGCGGCTTGCCGCAAAACCGCTGGGCATCTCACGGATCGATGTCGCCGATCGCAAGATCCGTCTACACCTAAGCGGAGCCCTGCCCAAGGAGTTGGCCGCGGTGAAGCTGCCTGAACTGATCCATATCCAGCTCGATGCCGGAGCAAAAGCCGCGGACGGATCAGCGGCGCAGCAGATCCTGGTACTGTTCATGAAGCCCCAACTCGACCAGGATACCGCTCTCCGCCTGCTTTGCCGGCTGCTCGGCCTCGATCTCGGCTTCCTCGGCCGGGGTTTTTGATCAAAGAGCAGCCTGGGCAGCTACTCCCGTGCCACCGCCGCCCAGAATCGCTCGGATTTCTGGACCCCTGCCGGATCGGTAACCGTGAAACCACCGGTTGCCAGATTGCCCACCGCGACGCCCTCATAGGTAAACTGATAGCGACCAGTCGTGGTCTTGCCGGCAGCGCCGATGGTGGCCTCCACCGTTCCGGCCAGGCGGCCATCGACGATCCGCACCGACCCGCCGCTGACGCTTCCATCGAGGGCGGTGTGGTTGTTGGACACCTTGCCGCCGATGACGACGCCTTGGCCGTCGAGCTGGACGTTGATGAAGGCGCGATTCTGGTATTCGTTGCCGCCGCTCAGCCCATTTTCGAACTTGATCGTCAGGCTCTTCAACCGGCCTTCCGCAACCGCCGGATCCAAGCCGCCAACCACCTCTCCCGTCACCGGAACGGTGCCGACCGTGCCGCGGTACGTGCCGCTGGCATCCGCGCCGCGGACGACGGCCGAGATTGCCACCTCGGCCTTGGTCGGCGCAGCGACCGGATGCTTCCACGGGTCTGGCATCAGGGTCAAGCGCACCCCACCGGCGATCTTCCCATCGGCCCAGACCAGGTCGGTACTGTCGATGACGTGGGTGCTGTTGCCGTCATTCGGTGTCGTGGCGAAGCCAGAGGTCACCTTCCCATCGACCAGGTTCAGATAAAGATCGCAATAGCCACCCTGGCTGACCAGGGCATCCAAGGTGAGCCGCAGTTGGGCGGTCCGCAGATCCGGCACACCAGCGAGCACGGAACCTGTGCACCAGCCAGGCTCCTGGTCCTTGCCGTCCCACGTGGTCGCAACCAGTCCGTGCAACTGTTCGCCGACCACCAACGCTTCGAATCGCATCACGGCTGCGGAGGTCGCTCCACCCTGGTGCCGGATGGTGCTGGCGATGGTGGCTCTGAGCAGCGGCCCGTCGCAGCGGACTTCGCTCGACGTCACCGCGGCGCTGCATCCGGTATCGGTGGGACTGCCCGGCGGAACCAGCCGCACCGCATGGGCAGCACCCTGGGCGACCGGTACTACCACCGTCATCCGGCGTCCCTTTCCGGGACCGTGCTTGGGAAAAAACACGCAATTATCGCCGTGGATGGTGAAGCGCAGCGGATCGGGCAGCGCCGCCGACGACCAAGCGGACGTCGCCGAACCAGCCACTGCGTCACCGCTGCGCGTGCCCTTCCAGGTCAGGCCGGCCAGCACCACCTCGACCGGAATGCTGGTTCCGACCGGTGGAATATAGCCGTCGCTGGTCAGGCTCAGGGCAAGCCGTCCGGCCAATTGGTCGCCATCCACCTGCAATTGCGCAGGATCCACCGCCCACCGCACCCGGTTCCAACCCGGAGCGGCAGCCACCGCCCACACCGGCTTGCCGGAACGGACCAAGGCGTGAATCACCAGTGGCTTGCCGGCGGCCACGACATCGGCGCAGGTCGCGGTCAGGACCCGGTCCTCGCCCCGGAGGAGGCCGCAACAGATCAGGACTAGGAGGAGTCGGATACACATGGCCATTCCTACGCCGCGATCCCGGAAGCGCTGATCCGATGGCTGTTCGACCAGGTGCCGCAAGCAGCGGTTGTGCGCAGGAATCGGGATCGGTCTTGTGGTTCGTCATTCTTCGCGTCACTCTACCCCAGCAGCAGCCAATGAGGTCACGATGAGCAGCGAAGCAGCACCAGCCACCCGGAAGATGACGGTCCTCGATCCGACCCGCCGCTCGCTCCAAGTGAGCCGGTTCGAATCCATGCTCCGCGAGCGGGTAGTCGGCCAGGCGCCGGCCATCGATGCGATCCTCGACGCGTTCTCGAAGATCCTTGCCGGCATCCGCAATCCGGAACGGCCGCTGTTGACCCTGATGTTCCTCGGCCCCACCGGGGTTGGAAAAACCGAGACGGTCAAAGCCCTGGCCGAAGCCATCTTCGGCAAGCGCAATGCTTTCGTTCGTGTGAACTGCCAGGAATTTGCCAGCGAATTCACGGTTAGCAAACTGTTCGGATCACCGCCCGGCTACGTCGGCAATGATGTCGAGCCGATGCTGTCCCAGGACAACCTGGACAGGCACCACAAAGAGGCCCAGACCGAAGGCCGTGGCGTCTTCGCCGAGGGCGAAGGCCGCATCGCCAAGCTCTTCCCCCAGGTCAAGAGCCACTACCTGAGCATCGTCCTGTTCGACGAGGTCGAAAAGGCCCACCCCAAGCTGTGGAACGCCCTGCTCGGCCTGATGGAGGACGGCCATCTGACCCTCGGCAACAACAAAGTCGTGGATTTCACGCGGTCGATCGTGGTGGTGACGACCAATGTCGGCGCCGAGCAGATGTCCGAGGCTCTGCGCCGCAAGATCATCGGCTTCGAGGTCCAGACCGACCACGACCAGATCAACCACGACATCAGCTCGAAGGCCATCGAGGCGGCCAAGGACGCGTTCCCCTACGAGTTCCTCAACCGCTTCGACGATATCATCTGCTTCCGCGTCCTAACCCAGGACGATCTGCGCAAAATCCTGAAACTGATGCTTCAGGACGTGTACAAGCGGCTGCTAGGCGCGAGCATGCCGATCATCCTGCACTATTCGCGCAGCTATCTGGAAAAACTCCAGAGCGAGGGAACCGACCCCCAATTCGGGGCCAGACCGATGCGCCGGGCCGTGGAGCGGATCCTGGTGGCGCCCCTGTCTCGTCTGATCGCCAGCAACCAGGTCAAGGCCGGCGATATCATCAGCGTCCGACTGCGGTCCGACGAACCGATTTTCCTGCGCGAAGGCAGCGACAAGAAGGGTCCGACCCAGACCGTGATCCGCTGAACAGCGGCGACCGCGACCGATCGCCAAACGAAGAACTGAAGGCGCACGCAACAACAAGGCGCGCGTTTCGGAGCGGCGATGCCCTCATCGCCGGCGCGACGCTGGTTCCGATGGCAGCCTGGTTTGGGTACGGGAATGGTTCCGAGACTCCGGGGCTTTCCGGCGATGGAGCATCGCCGCACCGGCTCCGAGCAAGGTGTTCCTGCGTGAGCCCTTGCGGCGCAAGCGGGTCCACCAAGCCCAATTCCCTTGGCGCCTTGGCGGTTCTTCTATTGGCCTCAGGTGCGCAGGTTCACCAGGCTCGTCCGCTGCGTTCCACCGGGCAAGGACGTGGTGTTCGCCTCTTCTGCCGGAATGTCGCGCCAGGCGCTGCACAAGGTCGTCACCACCGGCAAGATCGCGGTGATCATCGCCGGATCCTTGCGCAGATTTGCTTCGCTGATCGAGCTCAGCAGGTACAGATAGAGATCGCGCAGCTGCTTGGCGATGTCCCCACCTTGTTCAAAATTGAGGGTCGACAGCAGTTCCATAATGATCGCACGGGCTTTGATGCAGTTCTCGTGAGCCGGCTCGATCTGCTTCGCCTCCATCGCCGACCGTGCCAAACCCAGGAACCGTTCGATGCCCTCGAAGAGCTTGACCAGCAGATCGCGCTGGCTCAGGCCCTCGATCTCGGCGCTGCGGTAGGCCTGGTTGACGGTGCTGGTGCTGCGGTAAGCGCTGCGTTGGTAGGCGTTGGCGGCCATGGTCGTGCCCTCTTTGCCAGTATCGGTCATGACGGCCAGAAGTTCAGTTCTTATTGCTTGACGACACGTTCGCGTTGAAGCCCTGGATGGAGCTGGTAAGAGCATTCCCCAAGGACTGGAACTTGCTCATCGCCTGCTCCATTGCTAGAAATTTTGCTTGATAATACCGCCGACGCGATTCCAGGCGCAGGTCATTGCGCTTGACCTGATCATTGAGATTGGCGATGACCTCGGTCAAGGTATCCTGTTTGTTGATAAGGGATCCATCGACGCTGGTCAGCTTGGTCAATGCTTCGTTTGCGGATTGCCCAGCACCCTTAGTGACCGTGATTTTAACACCAGATAACGCGGTCGAACTGTTGACGAATAGGGCCAGACCGTCGGAGTTGGTCCCGGTCACCCCATACAGGACCTGGCCTCGACCTGTTGCCACGGCACCATTGATTGTTCCGGCTACATCGACCCCGGTGACGGACGTGGTGGTCGCCATTCCGAGGGCGGACGAAGCCGAGAAGGTCGATGCCGCAGCTATGGTCTGAGCCGATCCGAACGAACGGTTCCTGATGATCAATCGTCCGGAATCGAGGCCGGTCTCAATCTGATCTCCGGCCGTCGCCACGGCATTCACCGAGGCTTTCACCTGATCCGCGAGCTGCTGAGCCGAATAGCTGCCCGGGGGCAGCACGGCATTCACCGGCCGGCCATTGATGACCAGGGACAGGCTGCCGTTGGAGCTGGTAATCACGGTCGTGCCGGCGAGCACCCCGCTGCCGGTGATCTTGGATTGGGTCGCAGCTCGGGTGATGTCCACATTGAATGGTTGATCAACAACGGTCTTTTCACTGACCGTCGAGAACTGCACACCAGCGTTGCTGCTCGTGCCGTTGTTGGCAAACACCCGTGCCACCGCATCCGGGTTCGCGGCCAGAGCCGCGTCGAACACCGACTCGTTCAGGATCAGCTTTCCGGTCTTCTCCTCGATGGATATTCCGAGGGTTTCGACGTTGTCGATGGCGCCTTCGGGAAGGCCATTCACCCTGCCGGTGAACCCACGGACAATCTCGTCGAGCTGGCTGCGCAAGGCGCTGTCGGACAGCAATGGACCGGCCTTCCCGGTATCCGGATCGAACGATGCGTTGGCCTTATGGAATTCCAGCACATCGTTTAAACTTTTTATGAAGGTTGTGACAGCGTCCTTGGCTTTTGAGGTGTCATTGCCGACCGTCACCGATGTCGTTCCGGCAGCGACCAGATTCAACGTCACACCGGGGATGACGCCGGTGAGCTGGTTCTGACTGCTGGTGATGCTCAGGGTCGACGTACCTGTGCCGTATTTGATGCTGGCATCCTGCGCCTTGCTCAATTCTTGGACCGAATGCAGCGTCCACGTGTCGACCGCATCATAGCTGCCGGCAGCAAGCGTAGTGGTAAGACCGTTGCCTAGGTCCAAAGTACCAGCGTTATTGACTACCGCATTCCACGTTGAGCCGCCATTGGTGCTGACTTCAAAGGTTGCGGTCGCTTCGCTACCAGCACCAGATACTCGCAGTGCGTAAGCGGATGGCATGGAGGCGCCTGAGTACAGCCCGTTCAGCGTGACGGTGCCCGTACCGATGTTGCCTCCACTGGCGACCACCCGCTTGAAATTATTCGAATCACCGCCGGACAACCCGCTCGCATCGAAATTGACCGTGCTGTTTGCACCGCTTTGCTTCGAGGTGAGGACCAGTCGCCACGGCGCACTCGACCCATCATTGATGATCGAAGCGGTCACCCCAGAGCTGGCATCGTTGATCGCGGCGGCCAATCCACGAAGGCTGGAATTGCTGGCGTTCAACGTGATGGTTGCAGAACCGATTGTGACCGTACCAGTTCCGATCGATGCGGTATCGCTTGAGAATCCAGCCGTCGAGAGTTGCTGGGCGCTGGCAACCTTGTCCACCGTCACTTGGTAGGAGCCGGGAGTGGCGCTGGAATTTGCGGTCGCCGTCAGGACGCCAGAGGTCGAGGTTGAAACCGAACGAGCGGCGAAGGTGGAGGTTCTGCGGACTGCCGACAAATCGAGCTGAGCCGAAAGCAGCTTGGTGTTGATCTGTCGGACCAGATCCAATTGATTTGAAAAGGTCTTCGAGCGCGTTTCCAAAAGCGCCGTCGAGCCGCGATTGGCGGCGACCATGGCGTCGACCAGAGCCTTGGTGTCGATTCCCGAGGCAAGACCGCTGACCGGTGCGACCATGGCGGTATCCGGTCAGGCCTGCTGATTGAAGAGCATGCCGACGATGGCGTCGATGCGCTCGCCCAGTTGGCGCATCTCTTTGCTGGGAATCTCTTTGATCACTTTGCCGGACTCCTGGTCGGTGAAGCGGACGACGACATCGTTGGTCTTGTCGTCGATCCGCAGACCATAGTCGATCTGCTTGCCGGCGGCAGCCTCCACCACTTGACGCACGCGCCGTGCCGTAGCGTGCAGGTCATCACCTTGATCAGGAGGACTGTCACCGAGCTCGGCCTTTGCCTGCACGACCTGCTGCGCAGCCCGATCGCGGTCCAGGTTGGTCTGGGCCGGTCGTGCCTGAGGCAGATCGGCGAGCTGCGTCGCCAAATTGGCGTCGATGCGTGGCATGGAGACCTCCTTCAGGGGACGCTGAGGCCCGCCTTGCCTTCAGTATCGGCGGGGGCCGCGATCACTTGAGGACCAGTCTGATCAGGTGGTCCTCAAGTCGGCCATGGCGGGACCGATGCTTGATCCGGGTCCCGACGGGGCCTGGCGGCACGGACGCCGCCTCCAACCGATCCACGGCTCCATCCACGGAGGATTCCATGAGCCTACGCATCAACAACAACATCCAGGCAGCCAACGGCTACCGCAACCTCACCAAGAACGACCACTCGCTCGGTCAGTCCCTCGAACGGCTGTCCAGTGGCATGAAGATCAACCGCGCATCTGACGATGCTGCCGGCTTGGTCATCAGCGAGCAGATGAGAGCCCAGCTGACCGGCCTGGATCAAGGCATCAAGAACAGCGAAACCGCTGTGAACATGGTCCAGACCGCGGAAGGTTCCCTGGATGAGATGAACACACTGCTCAAGAAAGTCCGCAGCCTGGCGCTGCATGGCGCCAACACGGCCCCCAATGACACCAACCAGCTGATCGCCGATCAGGCCGAGCTGGACAATGCGGTGAAGTCGATCACTCGTATCTCCCAGACCACCCAGTTCGGCACCAAGAAGCTGCTCGACGGAACCCTCGCCGCTGCCAACAGCTTTGACACCAACAAGGTCTACAAGTTCGACGTCGGCACCCAGCTGCTTGCCCGCAGCGATTTTAATGCGGGCCAGGTCTGCCTGGTCATCGATTCCAGCGCCGAGTCCAGCACCAATGTACGTTATTCAACCGCCGCCCTCGCCACCGTGGTTGGCACCTCGACGGTCGTTGTTTCCCAGGCGACCGTGCTGAACGGCTATTCGGCCAGCGACTTTTTTAATGGCAACAGCATCGGTTCGTTCTTCGCCTCGGGCACGACCAATGGAACGGTTGGCGGTGGCAGCACCCAGGTCTTCGTCGCCCGGGTCGAGGACACCACCTACAGCCTGGCCACCGGTACCAGCGCGAGCACCATCAACGGGTCGAACGTGGTCAGCTGGTTGAACACCACGCAAAGCGTCTACACGTTCACCCAGGACGCCTCAGCCCTGGTCGTCGTCAGGAATTCTACCGGAGCAGTGGGTGCCACCCGTGATGTCGAGTTCGGCCTGCGGGTGACCTCGATCAGCACCACTGACGGCTGCTACGCCACCAAATCGTTCACGCTGGATCTGTTCAATGCCGCGTCCTTGCAATCCTATGGCCACAACCAGGCGACAACGATCCGGACTTCCGGCGCTGGCACCTTCTCTGGATTCTCGGTGGCCGGCGGATCACTGGGCGATACCGCTACTGTCTTCGTCAATGGCAACGGCAGCACCCTCGCTGGCAGCACCCTGCGTGAAACCCTGGGTGTTGCGGATACGCGGCTCAATTCCGGCGCACAGATGATCCTCAGCGTCGCTGGCAAGGATTACACCTTCGCCAATGGCGAAACCATCGGCGACATGGTGTCGAACATCAATGCCCAACAAGACGATTATTATGTGGATACCGACCGCGATCGCGGCTTGACTCTGGTCAGACGGAACATCGGCAACGGCGGAGCAGCAACCGATCTCGCCATCTCGGTCCGCGATGCCCAGGGCCGTTCGTCCTACATGACGCCGCTGTCCACCAACAAGGTCGAATTGAGCGGAACCGGCGCAGCATCGGTGCTCGGTGGCATCGATGACGGGGTCAATATCCTTGCCCATCTGGAAGGATCCGGACTGCCGGGAGGCCGTCTGAATCTGGTGACGACGAGCGATGATGCGAGCGTCCTGCGCAACAACGGCAACGGCATCGCCATCTCTCTCGATACCGCATTCGCGAAGACATCGGGATCGGTCACCGCCAATCTGACCACTGGCGCGCTGTTCCAGACCGGACCCAACAACAACCAGCAAGTTGGTGTGGATATCAAGGATGTTGGGGCCACGAAACTTGGGCTCGGCGGTGACAAATCCAAGACGCTGACCAGTCTGCAATCGCTGGTCGATAAGCAGTCCCTGGTCAACGGCATGTTCACCGAAACCCTGGACGTGATCGATAAGGCCATCGACGATGTCACCAACCTGCGTGGATCGCTGGGTGCCTTCCAGGCCAACACCCTGGAGACCGGCCTGAACAGCCTGCGAGTGACCAGCGAGAACCTGACAGGCGCTGAGTCCACCATCCGCGACACGGATTTCGCGGCCGAATCGGTGAACTTCGCCAAGCAGCAGATTCTGACCCAGGCGAGCAATGCGATGCTAGCCCAGGCCAATCAGCTGCCCAACAGTGTCTTGCAGCTCATCGGTCGATAAGGGTCTGTCGAGGAATTGACCGCCTGATGTGGCGGACCGAACCCCGGAGTGAACCTCCGGGGTTCGGTGTTTTCAATGGCGACCAGTTGACCTAGCATCGAATATGTTCGCGACCGATCGATTGATTCGCCGTAATTTCATTGAATATTATTAATCGAGGCCGGTTCATGGCCGACCGTTTCCGACTGCGCGATTCTCGCTCGCGTCGATTTGGCACGACTGCTGCGTGACAGGCTCCCGTCGGAATCCCCGACCGGAGCCAGCCATGAGCCTGCGCATCAACAACAACATCCAAGCCGTCAACGGGCACCGCAATCTCGTCCAGAACGATGGGATGCTGAGCAAGTCGCTGGAACACCTGTCGAGCGGCATGCGGATCAACCGCGCCTCCGACGATGCCGCCGGTCTGGTGATCAGCGAGCAGATGCGAGCCCAGATCGCCGGACTCGGCCAGGCGGTCGCCAACAGCGAGACTGCGGCCAACATGGTCCAGACCGCTGAAGGCGCCTTGGACGAGATCAACTCGTTGCTGCGCAAGGTGCGCAGCCTCGCCCTGCACGGTGCCAACGCCGCGCCCAATGACACCAATCAGCTGGTTGCCGACCAGGCCGAGCTCGACAACGCGGTGAGGTCGATCAGCCGGATATCGGCAACCACCCAGTTCGGCACCAAGAAGCTGCTCGACGGAACCCTGGCGGCAGCGAACACCTACGACACGACCAAGGTCTTCAAGTTCGATGTCGGAACCGACCTGCTGACCCGGGTCGATTACCTCGGTGGCCGGGTCAGCCTGGTGATCGACTCCTCAGCCGAAACCAGCACCACCTTCAGATTTTCAACAGCGGCCAACACCACCGTCGTCGGAAATTCAACCGTGACCGTCGATCAGGCGACGGTGCTCGATGCCTATTCAGCCTCTGACTTCCTGAACGGCAACAGCATCGGGTCGTTCTTCGCCTCCGGAACCACCAATGGCACAATCAATGGCGGCAGCACCCAGGCGTTTATCGCACGGATCGAAGATACCGCCTACAGCCTCAATACCGCCACCAGCGCCAGCACCCTCAATGGCTCGAATGTCGTGAGCTGGCTGAACACGGTGCAGAGCGTCTACACCTTCGCCCAGGACGCCTCTGCCCTGGTGACGACCCGCAATTCGACCGGGGCTGTCGGCGCCACCCGTGACATCGAGTTCGGCCTTCGGGTGACCTCAATCAGCACGGCAGACGGCTGCTATGCCGTCAAGTCGTTCACCCTCGACATGTTCCAAGCCGCCTCGCTGCAATCGTACGGGCACAACCAGGCGACGACCATTCGTACCTCCGGCGCCGGAACCTTCTCCGGGTATTCGGTGACCGGCGGATCTCTCGGAGAGGAAACCGTTGTCTTCGTCGGCGCCAATGGCAGCACCACCGCCGGCGCCACCTTGCGTGACACCCTCGGCGTCGGAACCACCCGTCTCAATACCAACGCCCAGATGACCCTCACCATCGCCAAACGCGACTATGTCTTCGCCAATGGTGAAACGATCGGTGATATCGTCTCCTTCATCAACCAGCAGCAGGACGAATACGTCCTTGATGCCGATCGCGATCGCGGCCTGACCTTGGTGCGCAAGAACATCGGCGCTGGCGGCGATGCCACTGATCTGGCGATCTATGTCCGCGATGCGATCGGGCGGGTCTCCTACATGACCCCCCTGTCGGCCAACAAGGTCGAATTGAGCGGTTCAGCCGCGGCCAGCGTACTTGGCGGCATCGATGACGGAGTGAACATCCTGTCCCATCTTGAAGGCGACGGTTTGCCTGGCGGGCGGATCAACCTGGTGACGAACAACGAGGATGCCAGCATCCTGCGCAACAGCGCCAACGGCATCGTCATCAGCCTGGACACGGCTTTTGCCAAAACTGCCGAATCGGTGAGCGCGAACATGACCACCGGGGCTTTGTTCCAGACCGGGCCGAATCAAGGCCAACGGGTCGGGGTCGATATCAAGGATGTGTCGTCGAACAAACTCGGGCTGGGCGCTGACGACACCAAATCACTGCTCAACTTGCAATCCCTGACTGACCGACAGGCCTTGGTCAACGGCATGTTCACCCAGGCCCTGGACGTGATCGACAAGGCGATCAGCGACATCACCGACCTCCGCGGCCAACTCGGTGCCTTCCAGGCCAATACCTTGGAAACCGGCCTGAGCAGCCTGCGGGTGGCCTCTGAAAACCTGACCAGTGCTGAATCGACCATCCGCGATGTCGATTTCGCCAGCGAATCGGCAGCCTTCGCCAAGTACCAGATCATGGTCCAAGCCAACACCTCGATGCTCGCCCAGGCCAACCAGCTGCCCCAGAATGTGCTGAAGCTCATCCAAGGGTGATCGGCGGATGGGGACTGGTCCAACCCAAGGTGATGCAGCAAGACCAATTGCAGTGCTGACTTGGCTGGCGCATGTTCCGACTGCAAGGTAGAACCCCTTATGACCAGCCATGCCGACCTGCTCGCCGGCTTGACATTCCTGTTCGCAGACGAGGCCCAACGCCTCAGTCGGGACGGCATTCCGGCTGCGGCTGAGGAAGAGGTTCTCGAAGAACGTCAGCTTGAGGCCGCTTTCCGTCCTGGCGCAAATGACACCTTCACCGACCTGCTGGTCGTCGGCTGGGCGAAGGGTGCTTTGGAATTGGTTCGCGGCGACAGCGTGTTGCAGGATAAAAACATCACCTGGGTCGTGGCGAGCGACCAGTTCAGCCATCTGATCGCCGCCATCCGTAGAGGACCCCAAGTCCGCAGCCTGCGCATCGCCATCTGCGACGAGCATGCCCAGCTACCCCATTTGTTCGAAACCATGCCCTTGTGCTGGTCCCTTGCGGTGCTCGACGCGGATCTGTGCTCCCAATCAGAACTCAACCTGCTCGGCCGGACCCGGTTTCAACGCTCGCGCGGAACCCTTGATCGTCTCTACGGAGACATGCTCCATCTGAAGCACCGTTTGCCGGTGCTCCCCGACGCGATTCCTATCAGCGCTTGGAAGGATCGCTGGGCAGGCCGGACCGCCCTATGCCTGGCCGCTGGGCCAAGTCTCGACAAGCACCTTGATCTCATCCGGAGCATCCAGGATTCGTGCGTCGTCATCGTCGTGGATGTCCTCCAGAAGAAGATGCAGGAACGCGGGCTAAAGATCGATTTCGTCATCACCGTCGATTCTGACGAACGTCTCAATCAGCGGCTGGTCGCTCCGCTGGATCCCGCCACGGTGATGATCATGCCCCTGCTTGGGCACCGAGACCTGGATGCGAAATTTCCGGCTCGGTCGCATTTCGGACACGGTTGGCTGGCAAGATGGCTGCTTGGCCCAGTCCATTCGTTCCCCACCGGAACCACCGTTGGCATTGCCAGTGTTGGATTCGCTCGCTTCCTTGGCTGCAAGGAAGCGATTCTCGCAGGCCATGACCTGGCCTTCAGCGACACAGCCTATTACAGCGACTTGGTAGCAGGACGCGATGTCCACGAAAAGGAGATGTCGGCCGAATCGAACATGATGAAGCGTTCGGTCGAAGGGAATCCAGGCCCTCTGGATGAACCAGCAACGGGCAGGAAGCTGGTCTTCACCGATTATTTGTTCGAAGTCGGCATCCAGGACCTGAGCATGATGCTGCGATCCATGCCAGATTTCACAGCCTACAACCTCAACATCTCGACCGGTGATGGCGCACGCATTGCTGGCACGGTCAGGCTCCCGGACCATTGGGTTCCCGGTGGAGAGGGACCGAGCCCTCGGCCGGCGAGCACCTTGCGGCTCGGGGATGACCTGGCGAAAAACCTCGATGTCCTGGTGCCGGCGAAACTGTCGGAACAGCTGGCTTACACCAAACAGCAGTGGCACGCCTATCGGGGAGAAGGGCTTTCGTCGACAGTCATCGAAGAACGGCTTTCACGCCATCCCTGGGCAGCGCTCGGGTATGGCCTGATCGGCTTGTTCTCCGGATCGCTGATCATGCATCTTCTACGCCTGCATTCCCTGCCCCCCTCGATCGGGGCAGGCTGGCACCGCGACCAGGCTGAACAGGCGATCCTGGCTGCGATTGATGCAGGACATAATTTCTGGGCGACGATCTTCACCTCGACGCCGCAGCGCCCTGATCGCGAAGCATCCCGCATGGTGCTCACCGAGCCTCAGAGCCGGTTTTTCATGCTGCTCCATGCCTGGCTCGGCGAAGCCGAGGAGTCTCCAGCGGATGCGGTCCTGCTGCCATCGCTGCTTCGGGGTTTGCGAGATCTCCGCGAGGGCCTGCCCAAGCTCGGCCTTCCGCCGCCGCAATCCGCATTCGAAGCCCTGCAGATCACGAGGGCTCTTGGCGAACGCACTCCTCTGCGATTCCTCGTCCAATGCTTCTGCCTGTGCGCCCTGGAAGGTCGCGAGGAGCCCCTGTCCGCGGCACGAAGCACGGGTGTCGTTGCGGAGGAACTCATTCCAGGTGGAATCGGGCGCAAACCCGGCGTCTGGCCAGAACTCGACGCAACTGAGGCGGTGTTGCGGCTGCGTAACCGCACCAGCAAAAGCTTGAAGGCAGACGCTTCGCTCGGGGCCACCTGGCGGCCCTGCCATGTGCATCTGGTCAGAGCTTTGCTGGCCCAGGGCGAATGTGACGACCTCGAAGGTCCGGTCCGGGGCCGGAAGCACGAACCCGGCGTCGATCAGCTGGAACGGCTGATGAAACGCAAGGACATCGAGCTGGACGACCAGATGGCCTCGCTGGTCCTGCTCGGCGTGAAGGACTGGGGTCGGGCCTGCCACCTGGTCGCCCCCTTTAAAACGGTGCTCGGCGAAGCCTCGATCATCGCCACCGCGCAGCGCATGTCTGAACGTGGCGAATTCATCACCGCCCTGCGCCAGGCCCGCGGCACCAGACGGCTGAGCCGATTCCACGATCAGGCCTTGGGCATCGCCTGCGCCTGCCACCAAGGACTTGGCGATCGGGCAGCGCTGGCCAGCGATGCAGCCCGGATCCACGATCCCGATCTGCGCGCCCGCTGGCTGCAAGCTGCTGACGCTGGCGACCACCGTTCGGCGATCGCCCGGATCACGGCAGACGCCCATTTGCCGACTCCGGATGTGCTCGGCCGGTTGGCGAGCGAAGCCTGGCAGGCCAAGGATCGGCAAGCGATCGAAGATCTGTTCAAGCTGCTCCTGGTGCGCTCCCGCCAACCGGGAAGCGCTGCCCATGCTGAGGAATACCGGGAACTCCACCGAGCCTTGGTCACCATGTTCAGACATCTGGGTGGTGATCCGGCATCATTCACCGCCGAGACGCTCAGCGCGGTCTCAGCGGCCGCGGAGGCAACGAGCGCCAAACCACCCTGATCGAATCGGCCCTGTCGATGATTGATGGAACCTCTTCAGAAGCAGATGCACCGCCAAGTCCAGTAATAACAGAGGAATTTCTCCGCTGGCTCGGAACCCACCGGGTGCAGCTGGATCGTCCTTTGACCCTCCACCGTTTGGCGCTTTGGCGTCTTGGCAGTTCCCCCACTGCGTTTAATCAGGTTGAATCGACCTGCTCTACGCAGACTGTAGACCGAAAAAGGGGGAAACTGAGGAGATGATCTGGAGCGGAAGGTCGCTAACGCCCCAGGCAGCAAGGGACCTTGGCGATACCTTGTATGACCGGTTCGAGGTTCACACCTGATGGGCTCGGGCGTATTCTTCTGGCAGTCCGATGTCGTTCCAGTCCTCTTGCATGTGATAGGCACCGACCCCCTCGCCGCGCTGCAAGCAGCCTTCGAGCAGTTCGGTGATCGGGAACATCCGGCCTTTGGGCACCCGGGCCACGGCGTCGGGCGACAGCACATAAATGCCAGCGTTGATGCGATAGTTCAAGGTGGGTTTCTCGACCAGTTTGCGCACCCTCGGACCATCGAGCTCGGCCACGCCAAAGGGCACCTTCACCACATGTTCGCGCAAGGCGACGGTGGCGGTGAACTCGCCGGCGCGATGGAAGGCCATCAGGCGGGCGATGTTGATGCTGGTCAGCAGGTCGCCGTTCATCACCACCAGCGGCGCGGTCGGCTTGCTCGGCAGCAGCGCGATCGGGCCGCCGGTGCCGAGGGGCTGATCCTCGCGCAGATATTCGATCTTGCAGAAAAACCGGCTGCCATCGCCGAAGTGATCCTCGATCATCGTGCCTAGATAATTTACTGATAAAAAAATGCGGCGAATGCCGTGACTGACCAGGTGCTGGACGATGCGCTCCAGGATCGGCCGATCGCCGATCGGTAGCATCGGCTTGGGGATCATCTTGGTCAGGTCGCCAAGCCGTTCGCCTTTGCCGCCAGCCATGACCACCGCCCAGCTTTCGGTACGATGGCCGAGCAAGGCGGTGTGCAACGTGTGCAGGTCATCGAGCCGGCCGCGGTCATCGACCACCGGAATGCTTTTGTAGCTGCGTTCCACCATGATCCGCAGCGCTTCTTGGCGGGGAGTTCCCGGCGGCACCGCGGTGAACTTGGGATTGCCGACGCCGGCGATGGAATCAGTCAGCGAACCACCTTTGATCAGCCAACGGCGGATGTCGCCATCGGTGACCACGGCGAGCAGTTTGCGCTGACGGTCGCAAACCAGAGCGACCTCAAGGCCGCTGCGATCGATGACCCGCATCACCTCAAGGATGGGGGCATCGGGCGAGACGATCAGGTCGTCGAGATCAGCGGTTGCAGGAGACATGGGTTACACGGGGCTGGGGCTAGGGCTGGGGGGCTGGGGCGCGATTGTGTGTGGTTGATGATGCCCTGTCACGTCGCGTGATGGCGGTCCTCGAGGAATGGCAGCGGAATCCTGCGATCGAGCCGCTGGGCAGGAGTCAAACGCGCGAGACGTACCAAGGCCTCGGCGATTCGCGCCGCCCCATGGCCGTCGCCATAGGACGTGGCTTGGCGTCGACGGGGGAGCATCGGTGTTGGCACACGGCGGATCGCTCCCGCGATCGCCTGAGGCTCGGCGGGAACATCCTGGTGCTGCGGATCATTGGCGATGCGCAGCCTTCCTTGTTGCCGAGCGCCGACATTCACCACCGGCACGGCGAAGCACGGGGCCTCCAGAATGCCGCTGGAGCTGTTGCCAATCAGGCAGGCGGCGAGGGCCATCAATCCCCACCACCGCCGGCTGCCGAGATCCCGGACCACCACGAAACGCGGATCAGCCGCAGCCCGGTCGGCCAGGATCCGGTTGATGGCGTCGCCCCCGCTATCGGCATTGGCGGCAGTCATAACCACCAGGCTGCCGACTGGCGCCGCCAACGCGATGCCCTCGAGCACCGCGTGGATCTCGGTGATCGGATCGCCGCCCAGCGTGGCAGGATGATGAGTGAGCAGGAAAAGCGGCCCATGTCCCAGTTGCCGCCCGACGAACGCCGACAATTCGGCAGCAGATGGCAGCGATCCGTCGAGCAGACCGTCGAGGGCTGGCGCGCCGCTCACGACGATCCGTCCTGGTGGCTCGCCGCGTTCGACCAGGAAATCACCGAAGGCCGGATGGCTGACGCCATGCAGCACCGCCAGACGACTGAGGGCATGGCGGCAGGCCTCGTCGATCGCGCCGAGGGTGGTCTCTCCGCCATGCAGATGCACCAGCGGCAGCCGCAGACAGGTGGCGGCGACCCCGGCGGCCAAGGTCTCTGTGCGGTCACCAGCGACGAGCAACGCATCGGCGCCAACTGAACCGGCAGCCACTGCGTCGAGGGTCGCCGCGGCAGCAGCCGCCACGATCCGGTCGTCCTGACCATCGCCGAGCCGGGGCAGGACGTGGTCGACCGGAATACCATCGAGTTCACGGCCGAGCCCACCGCGATGGTGCAGGCCCCCAGCAAGCAGACGCAGTGAGAGACCCGGCGTCGCGGCGATGGCCCGGCACACCGGCGCCAGGATGCCCCAATCCTGACGTCCGGTGGTGACGACCGCGACGATCATAGTGTGAAAACGCAGGTGTTTACCTGCCTGGAAGCGCAGGCTTGTACCTGCCTAGGAGCGCAGGCTTCTGCCTGCCTGGACCTGGGAGTGCAGGCTTCTGCCTGCACGAAACTCTGATCGGCAGGCTGAAGCCTGCGCTCCCAGGCGGTGGTCATGCCACGTCGCCTTTGCCAAGCCGTTCGTCCGCTCGCACTGCTTTCTGCAACTTCCGCCCGAGCAGACTCGGCAGCAGGCGAGGCGGCAGGCCATCGCCGGGACGCTTCACGGCAAGATCGTGTGCGGTCAGCACTTTTCCCGCCGGCAGATCGCTGACTGCGACGATGGATTTCCGGGCCACCGCGGCGGTGTCGGCCTCGCATGCGGCGGGAATCTTCACGCCATCGCCCACTGCCGCCTCGACGGCGCGGATGTTGACGACGAGGCGCGCGAATTCCTCTGGCTCAAGGGACGCTGCGTGGTCGGGTCCGGGCAGGCGGCGATCGATCGTCAGGTGTTTTTCGATGATCGCTGCACCCCGGGCGACCGCCGCCAAGGAGATGGCCTCGCCCAAGGTGTGGTCGCTCCACCCGACCACGGCGCCGGTGGCCGCTGCCAGGCTGTCCATCGCCCGCAGATTGCATGCTTCCGCCGGAGCCGGGTAGGTGCTGACGCAGTGCAGGATCGCCACCTGGTGGTTGCCGGTGGCGCGGACCCACGAGACGCCGGCTTCGGCCTCGCTGAGGTCGGCCATGCCGCTCGACAGGATCACCGGTTTGCCGTATCCAGCGACCTGGTGGACCAGCGGCCAATTGGTCAGTTCGCCGGAACCGAGCTTGAATCCGGCGACACCGAGGTCAGCGAGCACCTGCGCCGACACCGGATCGAACGGGCTGGACAGGAAGACCACGCCCCGTTCGGCGCAGCGCCGTTTGCAGGCGGCGAACTGCTCGGCGGTCAATTCCAAAGCCTTCAACATCGCGTGCTGGTTGCCGACGTCGCCTGTGTTGGCGATCTGGTAGGCCGCCTTGCGCGCATCGGCGGTGACCAGGGCATCGGCGGAAAACGTCTGGAATTTGACGACATCAGCGCCAGCCGCCGCCGCCGCGTCGATCAGCTCCAAAGCCAGATCGAGCCGTCCGTTATGGTTGACGCCGGCCTCGGCGATGACCAAGCAGCGACCAGCGCCCACCAGGCGATCGCCGAGCTGGAACGGCTGCGGCCGGTTTGTCTCGGCGAGGAGAGTCGCGGCAACAGCCAAATCGCTGCGCCGGTCGATGTCGACCGATCGTTCAGCTGGGATGACGATGCCCCGAGTTCGTCCAGGAACGGTGAAGGCGCGGTGCTGGTGCAGGAACTCAGCCGTACAGGCGTACACGCCCACCGGCAGCACCGCCGCCGGCAGATCCTGGCGCCGCATGGTTTGCGCCCCTGGCGTCAATTCGTGGAGGATTCCAGCGTTATCGCAGGTCAGCGCCCATTGCGGCGGGTGCGGCGATGGCGCCACCAGGATCGCGCTGCCGCTGCGGCCGGCAGCGAGCAAGGCGGTGAGATCGGCGGCCGTCACTAATGGCGAGGTCGGTTGGACCAGCAGGACGCCAGCACAGGGCCGGCCTTCCGCTGCCATCGCCGACAATTCATGGAGGACCACATCGAGTGAGCTGGCGGTGTCGCTGGCGAGATGGGCCGGGCGCAAGCGCGCTGGACGATGCGGCTCGGGCCAGGCCGCCGCGATGGTGGGATCATCAGTGGACAGGAACGGGATGATCTCGTCGTCACCGGCCGGGATTCCGTTGATCGCCTGCAAGGCCCACGCCACCAGCGGCCGGCCGGCCAGGCGGGAAAGATTTTTTCCTGGGAAACCCTTGGATCCGCCACGGGCGGTGACGAGTCCGAGCCAGCGCATGTCAGGGACCCCCGAGTTTTTCCAGGACGTGGGCGGGGTTGCCTACCACCGTGGTGTGGGCTGGTACGTCGCGCACGACCACTGCGCCCATGCCGACCACGACGTGGGGGCCGAGGTCAAGATGGTCGCGTACCCGGCTGCCAAGCCCGACCCAGGACAGCGAGCCGACCTGGACACCTCCTCCGAGGACTGCCCCGGATGCGACGTGGGTGGCTGCTCCGATCCGGCAGTGATGCTCGACCACGGCGGCCGTATTGATGATGCAGTGATCGCCGATGTCGGCCTCCGGACCGATCACGGCATTGGCGCCGATGTAGACGCCCTGCCCGATGAGGGCGCTGGGTGACACGACCGCGCTGGGGTGGATCACCGTGGCCCAATGGACGCCACCCAGCCGGGCGATGGCAGCAGCCCTGACCCCCTCTCCGGGCTTGCCGGCGAAGGCCACCATCAGCGCCATCTCGGCCAATTGCTCGGGCGTCGCGGCCACCGGATCGGACCCGAGCTGGACCAGGCCTTCACGGCAGTGTTCAGCGAAACAGCCGAGCACTTGCCAACCGGAACGCAGCGCCGCATCGATCACCACCACCGCGTGGTCGCCACCACCGACCAGCGCCAACGGCCGTTCACCAGGTTTGGAGGCGTGGAGGTGGCGGGCCGGACCGTGGTGGGCTTCTGCGGCCGCATGCGCCAGCGGCACCCGCGGATCGGATGGAGGCCGGCTGGGATGCATCGCTCAGGCGCTTCGCGCCAGCCGGCCGGGATCGAGCGCCAGAGGCTCAGCCGCCTGCCACACGGTATGCCGCAGCTTCCACACGCCGTCCTCCTTGGTCCACAAGTGCGGTGAACGGAACTTGTCAGCCAGGGCCAGGAACCCGGCTTTGGTCATGATCGGCTCAGCGAACTGCTTGTTTGCCACCGGAAACTCCTTTTCCGGGATCGAAAGGTATTCCATCAATTCGTTTTCGAAACGGGCCGGCCATTCGCCGTCGAAGCGCTTGACCAGGGCGACGCCTTCATCGCGGGTGATCTCGCCGCTGCGGATCTCCTGGGCAGCGTCATAGGTCGCCCGGCCGATGCCGAACTTGACGAACGTGGTCCAATAATGCAGGTCGTCGATCTTGTCGTCGATGCTGTTGTATTTGCTGTAGGTTCCCGGCGTGCGCTCCGGGCTGGCCTGGAAGCCGCCATGCTCGACCGCGTAATAATAGCAGCTCTGCGGATGCCAGCGCAGGTAATACCCGAGGTAATGGACCTCGATCGCGTGCTGGCTGAGCAGGGCCGGATCGATCGGCAGATAGGGCTCCAGATCGTTGCGGTCGCAGCCGTATTTCGTCAGCAGGTCCTGGACCGAGGTCCCGCCGAAGAACACTTGGCTGGGATCGCTGGTGCTGAAATAGGCGAAATCGCGTTTGGCGGTGCCGGTGTCGGCGATCGGATTGCCGTATTCGGCTTCGTTTTCGCCGTAAAAGATCAGCGGAATGCCAAATCGTGCGGCGAGCTTCGGGGCCAGGAACTTCTGCCCGAGCATGAACGGCTGGAAGGGATGGAAGAGGTTATCCACCGCCAGGCGGGTGAGCAGCCGATGGATTCGGCCATTGGGCGTCATCAGCAGATTATCGAAGCCGGCGTGGATCCAGGCCTGGTGGTTCTTCCAGCCCCAGTCGGTGTATTGGTGCGGTGCCCAGGTGCAGGTGAGTGGGTGCATGCCATAGCGGTACTTCAGCACATGCGCTTGATAAAAGCTGTCCTTTCCGCCGCTGCCAGGAACCAGGCAATCATACTGGCCATCGTGGCGGCGGTGCTTGTCGCACAGGGCCTGGAGCTCGGACTCGCGGGCCGACCAATCGATGGTGGTACGTTTGCGCTCCGCCACCCGGCAAGCGTCGCAGATCCCGTCGTCGCCGAAATGGATGGTGGCTTTCTTCGAGGCAGCGGTGTGCTGGTACTCCACCGCCGAGTTCGGCCGCTGGTTGCTGATCACGCAGCGTGCGCAGAACCGCACCTCGGGCGGGAGTCCATACAGAGTGGCGAGTGGTTGACTCATAGGGATTCTCCAAGGAAAAGACGCAGCATAGCGAGACCCGCCTGACCGCTCTTTTCCGGGTGGAACTGGAAACCGGTGATGGCGCCGCGACCGACCGCGGCAGTGATGGTGTGGGGACCGTGGCTGGTCACCGCCAGCACATCTTGCGGATCATCCGGGACGACATGATAGGAATGCACGAAATAGGCCCAGGTGCCGGCAACAGTTCCGACCAGCGGCGTGCCCGACCAGGACCGGCCGACCGGAGCGACCAGGCGATTCCAGCCGACATGGGGCACTTTCACGGCTTCGGCAGGAATCCGCACTACGCGGCCGGGGATGATGCCGAGCCCGACGTGGGTGCCGAACTCCTCGCCTGTGGTGGCGAGCAACTGCGCGCCCAGGCATATCCCAGCAAGTGGCCGGCCCGAGGCGGCGAAGGCGACCAGTGCTTCATCGAGGCCGCGCTCGCGCAGTCCACGCATGCCGTCGGCAAAGGCCCCGACGCCAGGCAGGATCAGGCGCGAGCATCCGGCCACCGCCGCCGGCGTCGCCACCAGCTCGGCCGCAGCGCCGTGGTGGGCGAGCGCCTTGAGCACGCTGTGCAGATTGCCCAGTCCGTAATCGACGACGCCGATCATGGCTGAAGCGTCCTGCGCTGCCGGAGGATGGAATGCCTCATGCCGATTCCTCCCGGACGGCGTGTCCGGCGGTCGCCAATGCTCGTTTGCACGCGGCGACCGTTGCCAGGCGGTAATGGAACAGCGAGGCCACCGCCAAGGCGTCGGCTCCGGCTTCGGCAGCGGCGACGAGATGGGCGGGCGATCCGGCCCCGCCGTGGGCGACCACGGGCACACCGACGCTGCGCGACAGCCGGCTGAGAAACTCCAGATCGAAGCCTTTTTTGGTGCCTTCGCGATCCACCGAGGTCAGCATCAGTTCACCGGCACCGAGATCGACTGCACGCCGCGCCCACTCCTCGGCGTCGAGCCCGGTGTGCTCGCGACCGTTGTCGGTGAAGGCCTCCCAGCGGCCGCTGGGTTGGCGGATGGTCTCCACCGCCACCACCACGCACTGGCTGCCGAACGTAGTGGCGGCCTCGGTGATGAAGGCTGGACGCTTCACCGCAGCGGTGTTCAGGCAGACCTTGTCCGCTCCGGCGCGCAGCAGCAGGCGGATGTCGCTGATGGTGCGGATGCCTCCGCCCACGGTCAGCGGCACGAAGATCCGTTCGGCCGTGGCCCGCACCAGGTCGGCGATGGAGTTGCGGCCGTACAAGCTGGCGACGATGTCCTGGTAATGGATTTCGTCGGCGCCTTCGGCAAACAATCGCGCGGCGTGCTCGGCCGGATCGCCGATCACCCGCAGACCCTCAAGCCGGATGCCCTTGACCAGGTTGGGCGCCTTGATGTCGAGACGAGCTATGACGCGAATTGCTTTTGTTTCGTTGGGCTTACCTGTTTCGGTGGGCTTCGCTGTTTCGGCGGGCTTCGCCCCCCGTGCCCCCCGGCCTTGGTCGTCGCTCGCCGATGACCGCGCAGCGGTCATCGGCGTGGGCGGATCGGCTGCGCCGATCGTATCCGCCCACCGCTCCTCTGACGGCCGTTCCCCTCTTGCTTCGCTCGGGGGACCCTGGGTCTCCCCGCTCGCCTTGCTCGGGGGACCTGGCGGTTCGGAGCGTCGTGCTCCGGTTGGCGTTCCCAGGTGATTCATGACTGGCCCATGGCGTGGATGAGGGTCGTGATCACGTGATCCTGATCGGCGACAGATAGGTGGGTCGATGACGGCAGGCTGATCCCGGTGGCTGACAACCGCTTGGCAACCTCGCCACCGAAGCGCATGAAGCGACGTTCTTCTCCGAATTTCCCTCCGTCACCGCCGCGGCTGTCTTCTAGAAAGCACGGCTGATCCGACAGCGGCATCCATAGCGGTCGGCCGCCGATGCCGGCGGCGGTCAACTGGGCCAGGATCCGATCGCGGTCGCCGGCGACCAGGCAACTCGCCAGCCAATCGCTTGACCTGGCTCCGTCGTGGACACCTTGGAAACGGCAGCCGAGCGGCTCCAGCGCGGCGCGGTAGCGCTCAGCGATGGCGTGTTTCCGGCGGAGGAACTCCGGCAAGCGGCCGAGCTGGGCCAGTCCGAGGGCGGCGGCGAGATTGGTCAACCGGTAATTATACCCCACTTGGTCGTGGACGAAGGCCAGTCCGGGCAGCTTGGCCTGGGTCGACAGGTGCTTCATCGCTGTCGCCAAGGCAGGATCACCGGTCACGCACATGCCGCCGCCGCCGGTGGTGATGACCTTGTTGCCGTTGAAGCTGAAGCAGCCGATCCGGCCGAGCGTGCCGACGTGGGCGGTTCCGATGGTGGCGCCCAGGGCCTCGGCGGCGTCTTCGATCAGCACCGCTCCGAACCGATCGCAGATCGCCTGGATCGGCCCAAAATCGGCCGGAGCCCCCAGGACATGCACCGCAATCACCGCCTTGGGCCGATGTCCCGAGCGATCGAGGCGGACGAAGGCGTCCTCGACCGCCTGGGGGTCGAGATTCCAGGTGCGTTCCTCGCTGTCGATGAAGACCGGCTCGGCGCCTTGGTGGAGGATCGGGGTGGCGCTGGCGATGAAGGTGAAATCGCTGACCAGCACCAGATCGCCGCGGCCGACGCCGCACACCCGCAAGGCCAGGTGCAGGGCCGCCGTGCCTGAGGCGCAGGCCACCGCCTGCCGGGCTCCAGTGAAATCAGCGAATTCCCGCTCAAACCGTTCCACGAACGGGCCGACCGAACTGACGAAGGTGCTGTCGAGGGCCTCCAGCAGCAGGGCGCGTTCAGCCGGGCCGAGATCAGGCGTACACAGCGGGATCATGGTCCATCCCCCAGCCCTGAGCGCAGATACAGGGTCCTGCCCTGATCGGCGACCGATCGGCGACACGTATCGATCAGGTGAGCCTTCCCGTTGCAAGCGGTGGGTCCGCGCATGCTTTCCTTGGCGTCACGGCGCTTTGGCGGTTCGATTGTTGTTTCCCAGGTCACAGCCGGGCATCCAGGGATTTCACTGAAGCCGCGTGGCGCAGCTCGGGCACCACGGTACGCAACTGGTCGATGATCGCGGTCTGTCCGGGCATTGGGATCCGGCCCGACATCGCGGATTCGATCCAGGTGCAGAGTCCGTCCACCGCCTGGGCCGGGATCGCCCGGGCCGGGATGGCGAGGGCGGCGTGGAGCCCGGTCTCGACTGCGGTTTCGCCATCTGCCACAAAGATCTCCTGGGTTTTCTCACCCGCAGTGTCGGCGCGGGTGCGCAGGACCGGCCATCGGCCGGGCTGGATCCCAACGGCAGCATGGGCCCCGACCGCTGCCAAGGCGGCCGCTTCGTC
Source organism: Planctomycetota bacterium (assembly GCA_014193115.1). Classification (GTDB taxonomy): domain Bacteria; phylum Planctomycetota; class UBA11346; order UBA11346; family UBA11346; genus BJHQ01. The sequence goes on from BJHQ01000002.1 coordinate 369,478, forward strand.
ATCGAACCAGGCCGGTTCCAGGCCGGCATCGGCCAGCACCACCTGGGCGATGTGCAGGAAATCCGCTGTGTGCTGGGCCGGATCGAGACGTGGGATCAGCACATGGCGGTCGGGTGCGGCCAGGGCCGCGAGCAGACACAGCTCACCGCTTTCCTGAGGCGTCACCAGGTAACGACGGACATCCGCCGGAGCAGCCAGCGGCTGGCCTTTGGCGAGGCGCTGGAGGAATCCCCAGGGCAGGCTGCCGTCACTGAAAGCGACGTTGGCGAACCGGGTGGTGGTGACTCGGCCGAGTCCGGGCCGGGTCCACAGCAGCTGTTCCATCGCCCGTTTGCTGGCGCCCATCAACCCGACCGGGTCGGCGGCCTTGTCGGTGGAAACCAGGAACACGCCATGACGGCCATGGCCGTGGTCAGCGCAGGCCCGCAGGAACCGTCCCGCCGCCGCGATGTTCACGTCGAGCAGACGCAAGGTCGAAACCGGATCACGTTCCGAGCGCACATGCTTCATCGCCGCAAACGACCACACCAGGTCGAATGGGCGCTGCCCGGCAAGCCATGCCGCCGCCAGCGGGCTGCCGTAGTCGATGGGCGCGACCGCCAGGTCGGGTCGGAATCCACCGGGTCGGGCGCGCAGGTGGCGGATCAGCTCGGTGAGGTTGTTCTCATTGAGGTCGAGGACCGCCAGTCCCGCCGGATCCAGGCCGGCGAGCTGGACGATGGTGGCGGCTCCGATCGAGCCGGCGCCGCCGACCACCAGTACCCGCCGACCGCTGACCGCCTGCCTCAGCGCCGCGTGCCTAGCCGCAATATCCTTGGTGAACAGCGAAGTATCGCGTCCGGTGGCTGCGCACGCCAGGCGTGCGATACGGTCGGTCAGGCACAGGGCCACGTCGCCTCCTGCGACTCGCCCGCCGCGGAATCCGTCATGCGGGCATCACAGGATGATACCGCATGCCGCGTCGGTGCGCTGCCAGTAACTGGACGCCAGCACCGTGCCAACCGTCCGGGCCGCATGGCATCAACTCGGAGCGCCGCACTCTGCGCAGCACCAACTCGGAGCGCGGCGCGGAATCAACTCGGAGCGCCGCACTCTGTGCGGCATAAAATCGGCAACGGCCGCACGGAGTGCGCTCCGGGTTCGCACAACTCGGCAACGGCCGCACGGAGTGCGGCGCTCCGGGTGCGGCATCATCTCGTAGCGCCGCAACCTGTGAGGCATCAACTCGGAGCGCCGCACTCTGTGCGGCATAAAATCGGCAACGGCCGCACGGAGTGCGGCGCTCCGGGTTCGCACAACTCGGCAACGGCCGCGGCGCTCCGGGCTTGCGCCGCAATAGGAATGTGGAGCGCGGCTTGCGTTGGGATCCGCCATGGCGCTCTCGGTCAATTTCAACGTGAACACCATCCGCAGCCACGCCCACCTGACTGCGGTGGACCGGCTGCTCAGCCAATCCATCCAGCGTTTATCCAGCGGATTGCGCATCGAACACGCCAGCGACGACCCGGTCGGACTGGTCATGGCCAATGGCCTTCGCCAGCAGCTGGCCGGGCTCAACCGCTCGGTCGAGAATGCCGAATCCGGGGTCTCGATGATCCAGACTGCCGAAGGCAGCCTCGACCAGATCTCGTCCCTGCTCTCCCGGGCCAGGCAGCTGGCGATCGGCGCCGCCAATGGCGCCACCGTCGATCCCGAACAACTGGTGCAATATCAGCGGGAATTGTCGGAGACCATCGCCAGCGTCACCCGGATCGCGGAAAAAACGGCCTTTGGCGGCGTCAAATTGCTCACTGGCGGTCTGAACGGCTTGAGCTTGGACGCAACCGCGAAAACCCATTGGGCAGCAGCCGATTGGGACGCCAGCCGGTTGCCTGGCGGGATCAGCGAAGGAACCGAGGTCAGCCTCGGCGCGCCGCAGCAGAACCGCGGCCGGATCGCGGTGACCTTTGCCGGCGCGCCAGCCGCCGGCACCTCCATCGCCGGTCTGACCCAGAACGGGACGACCTTCACCGGGGTTCCCGGTGGCACGATCCTGACCGCGAAAGGTCCCCTCGGTCAGGCTCAGATTCCGCTGAGTGCAGCCACCACCATCCAGAACGTGGTCGATGCGGTGAATACCGCCGGCATCGGCCTGCATGCGTCGTACATCTCGGGCACCCTGACCGTCGAAGGTTTTACGCCTGGTCCGTTCGCCATGGATGTTGATACCAGCATGAGCGGCGCCGCCAACGTCGCCCTGCTCGATGGCGACACCGCAACCGATGCGGTGAATCCGCTGACGTCCACCGTTTCCGATCCGGCCATCGACGCCATCGAAACCGTGTTCGCCGGAGCACCAGCCGGTACCTCGCCCATCCAAGGTCTGGTCCTGGCCGATGGCGGCGCCACGCTCGACGCCGTCGCTGGCGGGTCGGTGACGGTGCGTGGACCTTTGGCATCGCGCACTTTTGCACTGCTCGCCACCACCACCATCGACGATTTCGTCACCCGAGTGAACGCCGACGCCGCGGTGCTCGGGACATTCGCCTCTTATGATGCGACCACCGGCAGCCTGCGCATCACCAGCACTGCGCCCGAGCACGGCCAGCTGAGCATCCTGGCCAGCGATATGACCACGGGCGGTTCGACCATCGGTTTGCTCGATTCTGACACGACCACCGCCGACAATGCCAATGCGTTACCCTCGTCGAATCTGCGGCGCGAACGCATCGCCGCGACCCTGACCAGCGGCGGTTCGCCGCCGACAGCCAGCGCGACCTTGACCAGCGTCCTCCAAGCAGGCGGAGCGATGACCATCGCTGGCGGTGAAACGGTGGTGGTCAGGGGCACCCGCGGCAGCCAGACCATCATCCTGGCGCCGACCACCACCATCCAGCAGTTCCTCGACCAGGTGAACAGCCGCAGCGAGAACACCGGGGCACGCGCCGCGTACGATCCGGCGACTGGCGAATTGTCCGTGGAAAGCCTCGGTTTCGGCGCAGGCGCGCTGGCCATCGAATCGTCTGACCTGGGCGGCGGGGCTGGCCTGCTCGACAGCGATGTAAGCGACCCATGGCGCAATGCGTTCGCTCCGCCCCGGGACCGGTTTGCGATGAGCTTTACCAATGTCCTGGCGGCCGGCACGGTGAACGCGACGCGGAGCGATTCACTGTGGGGGCTAACCGGCGATGGGGTCGTGTTCGACGCCATGCAGACTGCGGGCCAAGGCCGCCAGCTCACCTTGATCGGCACGAATGCCAGCGGCCAGGCCGCCCAGGTGACCATGCCCCTGACCCCGCCGCTGACGCCTCAGGGACTGGCCGCAGAGGTCGCCAATCGCAGTCGCAACACCTTTTGGGATTCCGCCGCCGGCACCCTGACCGTGTTCAACGCCAGCAGCTACCCGGTGACGACGGTGGCGACGCTGAACGTGACTGATGCCACCACACCCCAGCAATTCACCGACTTTTTGCGGACGCCGGCGGTTTCCGCGCTGACCGGTCTGAACGCTGCCTTCACCGCCGGGAACCTCGCTCTGACTCCCCAGCCGGCTGGCGCGGCGATCGGTCCGGCGGCGGCGCCCACGGCCGCCACCTTGGCGACCTTCTTCGCCGCCAACACCCAGCACACGACCTTTGCCGATGGCAAGCTGACGGTGTGGGACGACACCTTGCCGACGCCGCTCCCGATCACCGGCCAGCTGCCGATCACCGCCACCACCACCATCGCCGACATCGTTGCCTGGGCGAATACGCCGACCAACCAGGAACGCACCTTGGCGACGTTGTCCGCCGGTGCCGGAACCGCCACGATCACGCCGATCCAGGCCACCGCCGACACGATTGCGGTTGGCGGCACAACGCTGGGTGACGTGATCGATTTCATCAATGAACGAACCGATGACCTGGGCATGCACGCCGATTTCATCGCGGCTTCTGGCGGCAATCCGGCCCGGATCGAGGTCGTCGGAACCCGCGGCAGCATCAACGTGCAGAGCGAATCCCTGAGCAGCACCAGTGCCAGCGGGCTGCTCGACCGCGACACCGCCACGGTCGGGACCGGCAGCGGTCTGGCCGACAGCCGGGTCTCGTCCGCGCCGAATCGGACGATGACGTTGACCTTCACCGATGCCGGCGGCACGCCGCGATCGGTCCATCTCACCCAGGTGCCCGCCGCCGATGGCGGCCTGACCTTCACCAACCTCGAAGCCGGGCCGGAAGCCGGGCCGCCCTTCACCGGCTGGAAGGCCGGTGCGTTCCGCATGTCTATGAAGGATTCCACCGATGGCGGACCGGGGACCATGGTCACCGTGCCGACCGCGACGGCGGTGGCGATGCGCACCAGCACGGTCCGGATCCAGACGGGGATCGAGGAGCCCAACCAGGTGGCGGTCGAAGTGGTCGATGTCCGGGCCAATGCCTTGGGTTGGAGTTCCATGCGCCAGCGTCAGGCCAGCTCGGATCCTCAGGATCAGGCCTTCATCAAGCACGGACTGTTCACCTTGCAGGATCTGGTCGATACCAACGCCCTGCAATCGGGCCGGGCCCAGGAATCGATCCTGGTGATCGATGCCGCCATCGCCGAGGTCTCCGCCACCCGCGGTCGGGCCGGGGCGATCCAGAGCGACTCGGTCGAAACCGCCCTGAGCAGCCTGCGCATCCAGATCGAGAGCATGACCAGCACCGAAAGCATGATCCGCGACGCTGATTTCGCCCTGGAAAGCGCGAATTACGCCAAGCACAACCTGCGCTACGAGGCGGCGATGGCGATGCTCGGACAGGCCAACCAGGTGCCGCGGACCATCTTGCAACTCCTCCAGCAATAAGCTCGTCGGCGCGCCAATACCGGTGATCGACTTGCACCGGACGCCGTTCGGCGGCATCCTGCCATGGCATGTCCTTCGTCCGGATTCCTGAGCTCATTCCAATCGACCGGCCGGTCCCCGACCGTGGCGATCCGGCCTGGGGTGACCTCAGGCAGCGGGTGCTGGACGCAGTGGCGACCCCGAGCGCAACCGGTCCGCACCGGGTCGAAGTGCCAGCCCCAGTGCGCAGCGAACTGCTCGACTTCCTGGAAGCGGTGCGACGCCAGGCGTCTGGGCAGGCCCAGGGCCTGAACCCTGACCGGGTGCCGGGGCCATGGCGGGAACGGTTGGCCTGGGCTGGGATGCCGTTCGCCAACGATGGGAAGCTCCTTTGGGAGGAACTCGAACCATCCACCGATCCAGCTCCGACCTTCGCCGCGGGCCGGCTCCGCCTGAGCGAACCGGAGGGCTGGCGGCAGCTCACCAGCCTGGCGCTGAAACCGCTCCGCCAGTTCGTCGCCGAGCGCTTCGGATTCCGCCTGCAATGCGCCACCGGCGTCCGGGCCTGGCGCTGGCCCGGTGTCCTCGTCCTGGTCTCAGGCAACCACCTGCCGGTGGCCGGATTCGTCCACTGCTGCCAGGGTGACGAGCGCACCTCAATCTATCTGGATCCCGGCGACGCGCAGCTGATCGCGATGTAGCACGACGCGCTGGAATCGCTGTGTCGCAACACGCAATTTCGGCACTCGGGGTTCGGGGGCGCCAAGTTTCTGTGGAGAAAAGCAAGCAGCCCGTGCAGAGCCAAACACGAACCGCTGGTTCCGGCCTGACCGGGCTGTGATTCGGCCGGTTCAGGACCGCGCCGCGGGCAGCACCACGACCTTTTCAGCGGCCAAGGCGTCGTGTTCGGCCTCATGGCAGGTGAACACCAGGATCTGTAGTTTGCGCGACGCGTGGCGCAGAGCCTGGATCATGGTGCCGCGACGCTGGGGATCGGCATTGATCAGCGGATCATCGAGCACCAGCGGCAGGCGCCGGCCCTTGGCGAACACCTCAGCCAGTCCGAGGCGGACGAGCAGGGCAAATTGCTCCCTGGCGCCGAGCGAGAGCTGGTCGAACGGTTCCGTGGTGTCGCCGGCGGCCAGCCCGGTGAGCCGCCAATCATCGTCGCCAAGCAGCAATTTGGCCCGCGGGAAGATCCGGCGCAGGTACGGTTCGATCGCCGCGCGAACCGGAGCCGCCAATACCGCACGGGTCTCGCGCTGCACCGTCAGCATGGTCTCGCGCAAGAGCTGGACCGCCCGTGCCTGGCGCTGGATCGCCGCGGCCCGCACCGTCGCCTGCTCCAGTTCGGCTTCTGCTTCCTGCAATTCCGCAGCCGGATCCTGTTCGGAGGTCGCACGCAGGACCCCGTGCAGCTGGTCGCGGCCCTGGCGGGCCGACTGGGCCTCGTCCTGGAGCCGCTTGGCGGCGCCGGCAAGCGCATCGGCTTCCTCGGCAGCGGCGCTTCCGCCGAGGGCATTCCACGCCGCCAGGAGGTCGGCTTCGCGGTTCACCGCCTCGCCGAGCAGCCGGACGGCGTCTGCCTGACGCCTGCTGAGGTCGCTCTGGTCGGGCAGCTGGGCCAGCTCGGCGCTGGTCCGTTGCACCCGGTCATGACCGACGGCGATCTCGGCTTTGATCTCTGCCAGCCGGTCGCGCAGCGTGCGGTGGTGTTTGCGCAGGTCCTCTGCCGCAGCTCCCGCAGCGACCGCGAGCTCCCGGGCCCCACGGGCAGCAGTGCGGGCGGCCTCAGGATCGAGGCCGCCCGCTGCTGCGTCTTCCGCCGATCCGGCAGCCAGCCGGGCCTGACCAGCGGCGACCTCATGACGCAGATCCTCGACGGCCTGGGCGACCTCGGCCGCTCCGGCGCTTGCGCTGAGGCCCAATCCGGCGAGCAGCGCTGCGCTGGCCTGGTTGCACGCGGTGACAGCGTCCGCATGCCGCTGGAATTGCCCTTCAGCTTCCTCCAGTGAAGCGACCTTCAGCCGGCGCAGGTGCTCTTCCAACGCTGTGCCGGCCTGGCGGGCGGCGAGGGCCAGATCACCGCTTCCTGAGCCTCCGGTCCGCACCCGGATCGTGCCGACACCGGGCAGGTGCAGCTCGCCGTGGTTGGCTGCGCTGCCGGTCCAGAGGCCGGCCGCGACCAGATCGAGCTGGCTGACCTGCCCATCGGCGGTCCAGGTAGCGGTTTGCGCCTGTTCGGATTGGAAGGAAATGGTGGTCGCGGCAACATCCCGCTGCCCGCAAGCGTGGCGGTAAGCCGCCACCTGATCGCGAAGGACTGCGAGCGCCCGCGGCGTCACAAAACCTGACATCGCCGCGACCGCCGCCTGGGCCTGCCGGCGGACCTCGACCAAGGCGTCGATCCGCAGCAAACGCGCAGCTGCTTGGGCGACCTGTTCAGCCAGCCTGGCCCGTCCGGCCCGGTCCTGGGCCTGATCCGCGAGATCCTGGGCCAAAACTGCTTGTTGTTGGGCGTGGGACGCGTCGATCTCCAGGCGAACCTGGGCTTGTTCGAGACGTTCCAGCTCACCGGCGACACCAGCAGCGCGTCCGGCATGGTGGTCGAGCTCGGTGCGGTAACGTATCAGCTCCGACTCCAATTCGGCACGACGGACCAGGGCCTTGGCTGATTCACCAGCGGCCCGGCGCAGCTCATTCAGCTCGACCCGGTGCTGATCCAGGGCTTGTTGGCGTTCGCCGGCGAGACGGGCCCGCATGCGCGCAACCTCGGCCTGCTCCTCGGCTAGACGCAAACGCGGCGTGAGTCCAGCCATCCGCTCGGTCAGGTCCTGCAGATCCCGCACTGCGTCTTCGAAGGTTTTCAGCCGGCTGCGGGCCTGGTCGCGCCGGACCAACGCGGTTTCACGATCCTTGATCGCCTTGCCATGGTCGCCGGTGGGCTTGCCCGCCACGGCCGTCCAGAAGCGATCATGCTCCCCCTGCACCAGTTCGAGCACCTTGGTGGCGAGAGGTCCCGCCGCGACCGCTCCGACCTCAAGCGAGACCAATGCTGACAGCCGGCTGCGCACGCCATCGGTCACCGCCTGGTCGAGGCCCGACAAGGCTCCCTGATGCTGCCACAGGATCGGCCACAGGCCGAGATGCTCCGGTTCGACATCACGGGTCGCACGGCCGGCGTTGGGCGCGGCATATCCCAACAGATCCTGCAAGGCCCGCTCTGCCGGATCGCCTTCGACGGCGGTGCCGTCCGGCCCGGTCAGCCGGCTGTGCTGACGACGCAGGAACCGTTTCTCGATCCGCCAGCGCTGGCCCTCGACCACGAAATCGACCTCGACCGTGGGCGGCTCGGTACTCGAACGCTGCTGGATGGCCTTGCGGCCGAGGTACGCCGGACGGCACGGCTCGAACAGGGCGAAGCGCAGAGCCTCGGCAATGGTCGATTTGCCGGCCTCGTTGGGCCCGCAGATCAGATTGATGCGGTCAGACAACTCGTCGATCACCAGGTGATCGTGGCGTCGCCAATGGCTGACGGCGATGCGGGCAAGGTGCATGGGGTTCCGTCAGATCCCGCTGGCAGTGGACCGTTCGGCCACCAGCCGGTGGAGCAGTAGCAGCGCGTCGGCCGCCTCCGGGGTCGCCATCGCCCGCAGCCGGTCCACCGAACCGGCGAGCAGCCCGGCCTCGGCCAGCATCCCCAGATCACCTTCCGAGGGCATCGTCACGATCAAAGTGGTGTCGGCGCGCAGCAGCATGCAGCGGCGGGACCATGCGTACAGCACGGCATCCAACCGGTTGCGGCCGGCCAGGCTCAGAGTGCCAGACAAGGTCAGGTCGATGCAAGTCGTGGTCGGCTGCGGAAGCCGATCGAACCGGGCTTCGAGAGCGGCGATCGCCGCATCATCCGCCAGCAGGTCCTGCCAGCGCTGCCAGGTGGTGGTCGCGATCCTGACCGGCTCGACCTGCGGAGCCGCGCCCGGGGCGGCGATGGTTACCACCAGCACCGAGCCCGGATGCTTTTCCTTGAAGCGTGTCGGCTCGGGGGTGCCGCAGTACCACGCCCGGCGATCGACGCTGAGCGTCCCATGCCAGTCGCCGAGGGCCACATAGTCGAAATCCTTGGCAAGAACCGCTTGGATATCGATCAGGTTCGGAGATTCCACCTCGTCGTCGGCCATGGCCGCGAAATCGATCACACCGCCGTGGGCCATGGCGATCCGGATGCCGCTGTCGCTACCGCGGGGTTGCAGCCAGGCCGTCGGATCTTCCCGTTCATGACGACGCAGCAGCGGACAGGGATGGATCGTTGCTCCGGCCACCGCCACCACCGTCCGCTGATCGAGCACCCGGACGTGGGGCAGCCCCTCGGCCAGCCGGCCCAAGGCGCAGGCCGGGCCGGCATGATCGTGGTTGCCCGGCAACAGCAGCACCGGAATCGGGGCGAACGCGCTCAGCGCCTCCCGGGCCCGTTGCAGGGTCTGGGAACCAGCCGCGTTGGAATCCAGCGTGTCGCCGCTGACCAGCACCGCATCGACCCGCCGCGCTCGGGCGAGATCAGCGATGGCGCGGACCGCCTGATAGCGGAGCAGCCTGGCCTGGGCCCCGGCATCACCAGGAATGAACTGGAGCTTCAATCCAAGCTGCCAATCGCCGGTATGGATGCAGGTGAACGGCATGACGAGCTCTCTGACCTCCGCACCTGGTTCCGCTGGGTGGCCGAGGATTGGAACCGGCCCGAGCAGTGGAACCGGTTGGCGGCGACGGCATCGAACTGGCGAGCACGGTCAACGGCTGGGCAGCAGCTCGGTGCAGCTAGGTGGGCTCCGGCGAACACCTGATCGCCGACCGCCAGCGTCCTGGGCTGGTGCCGTGGATCCGGCGAAAGGCCTGGGTGAAGGGAACCCGGCCGGAAAATCCACATTCCGCCGCCACCTCGTCCATGGTCGCCTCGGTGGTGGCCAGGCAGGAACGGGCCACCGCCATCCGGGCATCGGTGATCAGCGCCGATGGGGTCCGTCCGGTCATTTCCAGGCAATGTTTGTGCAATCGCCGCACACCCATCCCCAGAGTGTCTGCAAGGCTGGCGACCGTGCCGGTGACCGCCATGGCGGCGACCCGCCGCTCCAGCTCGCGCCGGGCATCGTCGGTCGGGACTGCGGTGCGGCGGGTCGAGGCGCGCAGGCTGACGCCGGGAGCGGACAGGGTCACCGCCGGTCCCGGCGCGGCTCCGCATAGCAGCCGGTGCAGGGCCAAGGCGCTCTCATAGGCCATGGCGGCCCACGGCAGCTGCACGCTGGTCAAGGTCGGCGTACTGGTCGCAGCTGCCGCCGTGTCCTCGACGCCGATCACGCCGATGTCTTCCGGCACGGCCAGGCCGGCCAGAGCGATTTCGTGGAGCAGCCACAGGGCGACCTGGTCCTGGTATCCGAACAGGGCGGTGGGAAGGCCATCCAGTACCAGATCGCGTAGGAAGGAACTGAGCCGTTTGCTATCGGCGTCACGGGGTAGGCGGAGCGCCTGGACCCCAGGCACCGAACGTGCTCTGGCGAGGAAGCCGCGATGGCGTTCGGCCCGGGCCGAGATGGTATCGCTGGCGGTGGGGCCCTGGCAGATCAATCGCCGGTAACCTGCCTTGATCAGGGTCTCTGCCGCCAGGGCGCCGATCGCCTGGTCATCGACCAGCACCCGAGCAGCCCGTCGGGATTGGGAGCGGAAGCTGACGACGGGCAGATCCCGGCCGATCTGGGTAGCGTCCACGAATCCGACCGCCGCCTGGATCCGTCCCATAGCCACCAAATCTTCGAGCCAGTGCCTGGCACCGTCGCTGGTGGGCTGAATGTGGAGCCGCCAGGGCAGTGCGTGGCGGCGGGCATGGGCGGCCAGGGTTGCCGCCACCACCGAGGCGCCGCGGCCCGGCTGGATGAACAGGGCGATGTCGACCATGGTGGTTCGCTGAGGTGAGGGATTCGACTTCCGATGTAGCAACACTCAAGCCGATCCGAGGACATCCCGATCTGGGCGAAGGTCCATGGCGTTGGCATGGTGACCAGCCATGACAGCGGCCAGCCAGCACTATCTGCGTCGATCAAGAACGCTGCGGCCAGCTGGAGGACTAGCCCCCGTCGCGCTCCAGTCGGCAGACCCTGGTGCTGGAACTGGCGCGACGGTGTACGCCGGCCCGCGACTGGCCCGTTTCAGCGTGCTGACGTCCGTAGCAACGGGAGACGGATCACCAGCGCCGTGCGCGGTGGCAGGGTCTCGCGCAGCCAGCCTTCGACCAATCGCACTGGGGTTTCTCTGAACCCACAGGTCTGCTGGCCGGCAGCCGGGCGCTGTTCCGGGGGCAGGTGGGCCAGATCGATGCGCACCCCGGCCGCTTCGCCAGCGCACACGGCTGAGCAGTCGATGGCCACCGGCAGCGATTGGCTGGCGGCACGCTGCACGATGTGCAGGAACAGGTGCTCAGCGTTGGCGGTGGCCACGACATCCAGCCAGGCCAGGAACGGATCGGCCTGCTGCGGCCAGGTGGTCCACTTGCCGGTGATGTAGGTCACGGTGGTGCCGGGCAGCGGCCCGTGAGCCACGCTCAGCCGGCGATCGCCGTGGTGGCGGAGATACAGCTGCGTCGCCAGGGCCTGGGGCCGGAACCACGGCGGCTTGGCGCCGGTGGGGTCGGCGGTCACCGCCGCGATGCCCCAGCGGTGGCCCAGCAGCATGCTCTGGGTGGCCAGCACCACGTGTTCGGACTGGCGCAGCAGACCGTTGAGGAACGACGCGGTGCCCACCGCCTGGGCGCTGTGGACCCACTCGCTGCGGAAGGGTTCCGGCGTGTTCTTCCAGCCCCAGCCGTTCCAGTTCCATTCCGTCACCACGATGGGGTAGCCCAAGGCCACCGCCCGGTCATAGGATGCGCCGCGCACGCCCAGGGCGGTGCCGTCGGGTGCCAGGCCGGCGGGCAGGAAGCAGGTGCCGTACCACCAGTCCTCGGCGCTCAGCGTGGCCGCATCCACCGTGGGCGGGGCCGGTTGGCGGCGGACCACGTCGAGGGAACCCGGGGCATAGGTGTGGATGGCGGCGCCGGCGACGCTGCGGCGCAGGCGCTCGTCCCCCAGGACGGCGGCTTCCACCTCGGGATGGTTCTTGGCGTCGATGAGGATGCGCACGTCAGGATCGATGGTGCGGATGGCTTCGAGATACGCATGCAGCACTCGCAGGTACCACCCGGCCAGGTCGTCACCGGAGATGGCCTTGCGGATATCGTTGGTCTTGAAAGTCCATTCATTGCCGATCTGCACGTATTCCACCCGGTGCGGGTGCGGGTGGCCATTGCGGGCGCGCACCGCCGGCCAGTCGGGCATGCCCAGGGGCAGGGCCGCGCCCATCGGCGCATTGCAATAGGCCAGCAAACCCACGGCGTCACGAACAGCGTCGTCCAGCGGTTTGGTGCGCAGCAGCGCATCCATGACGTTGAGCACGGCGATGGTGCGGTTGCCCAGGCGCCGCTGCACCGAGAAATATTCCTCCCAGCCGAAGCGATTGGTGATCGATCCGGCGGCGGCGGCATCCCGGTTGGTGGTGCTGCGCACCGACACCGGTCGCGGCCCCGATCGGCCGGGAACCCCGTCGATGAGATCCCGCCAGTCCAGGAAATCCACATCGGTGCCGCCGGGGAATCGGATCACCGGGGCACCCATCTCGGCCAAGGCCGCCAGGATGGGCTCGGGCAGGGCACCGGTCACAGGATCGGCAAAGGCCTCGGGTCCGGGTTCGCCGAACGACGCCCGTTCGAGGAACTGGCCGAACAGTTCGCTACGCACCGGGGCCGTCGGCTGCGGCGCGATGGTGAAGATGGTCGGGGCATCGCCGGCGCAGGCGGCGGACACGGCCGCCAGCAGGGCGGCAGCACAGACCTTCCCGTTGGTCATGGGTGGACCATGGTCAGGAGACCTCGCACGCAACCGCGGACCACTGGTAAACCGCAGAAGTGCTGCGGCAGTCGCAACTTGGTCGAGCAGCAGGCTCTGAATGGCCGATCGGCAGACAGGTGGGCCGATTCGCAGACGCGAGCAAGCGTGCACGCACCTGCGCAGACGGTTATCCACCATCCGTCAGCGACTCCGATCAGAATCCAGCGTATCCTTTGCCACAGCCACGCCCCGTGGCTCGCGACGATCCCGAGGCCCTGCCGGTCCATCATGGAGCACGCTCTCGTCAAACGCTTCCCGATCCGTTGCCTGTCCACCAGGTTCGCCGGGGTTTCAGCGGCTGTTGCCTGGTCAGCTGTGGCCTGGTCAGTGGGTATCTTGTCGGCCGCTGATTGGTCCATTCTGCCCACACTGCCGGATCGTCCCGGGGTGCGGGTCGTGGTCGGGGCCTGCCCACCGGCGGAACTGGTTCGTCTCGCCGATGGTGGCCGACAGGTTGTGTACGCCCTGGCCGATGCCGCCACCATCGCCACCTGGCGGAACGCCGTCGCCGGCACCACCGCCGGGACCCAGGTGTGGGCCGGGCCGGGGATCCCCTTGCGGGACAACCTGGCGGACGCGGTCATCGTCGCTGGGCCGCTGCCCGGCGTCGATCAGGCCGAATTGATCCGGGTGCTGGCCTATGGGGGGACGGCCTTCGTCGCCGAGGGGCCGCGCTGGACGACCGTGAACGCGCCGGTGCCGGTTGGCCTCGGCCGACGCACCGACCACCAGGACACTCCCCGCCTGGTGGGCGGCGTGGCTGACGACAGCCTGGTGGTTCCGCCCTTCGCCCTGCGCTGGTGGGATGGTCCGGCCATGGCCACGGAATATCCCCGACCGGCCCAGGGCGACGGGGTGATCGGGGTGGTGGCCGACGGCGGCATCACCGCCGTCCTGACCGATGTCGAACGACCGGATCCCTGGGCCCAGGTGCCGGCTGGTCGCACCCTGGTGGTGCGCAATGTCGCCAATGGTGTGCGTCTGTGGACCCGGGCGGCACCCAAGGGCATCGCAGTGGCCATGGGCGGCGGCCGGATCTTCCTGCTTGATAACGCCGGAGTGACCGCCCTCTCCGCCGACACCGGCACGGAGGTCTGGTCCAGGCCCCTGCCCACCCGGCGTGGAACCCGGCCCATCGCCTGGACTCCCAGCGCCGTGGTGGTGGGCGGCCTCAACCAGATCGAGCAGTTCGCCTGCGCCGAAGGCACGCCGCTGGGCAAGCAGGTGGACATCAGCGATTGGACCTCCGTCGATGACTCGGTGATCAGCATCGCCATGAATGGCGCCGTGACCCGGTGGCAGGCCGGCAAGCCGGTGTGGACCTCCACACCTGATCCGGCCCTGGCGCTGCCGGCGAAGACTTTCAGTTCGAACATCCGCGTCTCCGGCGTGGTCGGCGATCTGGTCGGGGTCACCGGCGGGACGCCGGTCATCCTGCGCACCTTCAATTTGGCGGATGGGAAACCACGCTGGACCGCGACAGCGCCGCCCAGCCAGGACGCGAAGTCCCACTTCATCCGCAATCCTATCTTCCCCTGGGGCGGCGGAGTCGCCTGGGCGACCCAGGTCTTCGATCCCGCCACCGGCGCGGCCCGGGGGCAGGCGCCGGAAGCCAGCGGCAGCCGTTGCACCAACGGCACCGTGACCCCTCGATTCGTGTCGGACGGGCGCGGCAATTATCTGCTGCCGGGCGCCACCAAGCCGGTCTACGAACACGGCCTGCGCGGCGGTTGCTGGGCAGGCCTCGCCATCGCCCAGGGCCGCCTGCTGGCGGTGCCGACGGTGTGCAGTTGCGTGAATTACATCCTGCCGGGCTGGTCCGGGCTGGCGGCGCAGCAGGCGCCGCGTCCCGGTGGCCAGGAGCGGGAAACCGGCCAGGCCAAGGCTCAGGGGCAGCCGCCTGCGGCCACAGATTGGCCCGAGCACCGGCGCAGCGGCACCCGGGGTGCCGCCTCGCCGGTGGCGGTTCCTGCCGACTTGACCCTGCGCTGGTCAGCGACCGTGGCGGCGACCGTGGCCACGCCCCTGGCCGAGCAGTGGCGGATGCGTGCGCCCCGGCTGACTCCCCCGGTGGTCGCCGGCGGCCAGGTGGTGGTGGCGGATGGCGATGGCCATCAGGTGATCGCCCTGTCGCTGGCCGACGGCACTGAACGCTGGCGGTACACCTTATCGGCGCGCATCGACAGCGCCCCGACCCTGGTCGGCGGCGCTTGCATTTTCGGGGGCCGCGACGGTGCCGTCACCGCCCTGGATGGGTCCTCGGGCGGCTTGATCTGGCGGGTGCGGGTAGCCCCGGCTGAAGACCTGGTGGTCTCCGCCGGCCAGGTGGAATCCGCCTGGCCGGTGCCGGGTGCGGTGCTGATGGTCGGGGGCCTGGTGCATGCGGTGGCCGGACGCACCGGCGGCATCGATAACTCCGCAGCCTCGACCATTCCCACCACCAAGCACGGGGGAAATACGATCATCACCAGCGGGATGGCGTATGCGGCCATCGACCTGGCCAGCGGCGAGGTGAAACGCCGCACCGCCGTCGGCGGCCGCAACGATCTGCCGATCCTGGGGGAGGGCAGCTTGCTGCTGGGTGGTGGCAGCTTGCTGCTGGGTGAAGGCACCGCAGTGGATCTGTCCACCGGAACCAATCAACGTCTGCGCAAATTCCCCAGTCCCTCGCGCCCGCTGGAGCGCGGCCATCCCGCCGCCGGCCTGATCGACGGCATGCGCACCCAACGCGGCATCGCCCAACCTTGGGTGGCGGCCTGGGACGATGCAGGCAAGGACGGCGGCGCCGTTTTCGCCGGTCAGTTGGACCCGACCAGGCAACTGGCCCAGGACACATCCAGCCGCCTGGCCGAGACCTGGGTCCGGTTGGTCGACGACGACGGCAAACTGCGCTGGTCCCAGGAACTCCCCAAGGATTCCCTGCCGACCGCGATCATCCTCGCCGGGGATGCGGTGGTGGTGGCGGGTGGGACGAAGGCCACGGGGACGGCGCCAGCCTCGGCCTGGATCCAGGTCCGCGCCCGCGGCGATGGCCGCCTGCGCCAGACCGTGCCGCTGCCCGACCTGACGGTTCCCGATGGCCTGGCGGTGGTCCCCGGCGCCCTGGTGGCCACCACTCGGGATGGCCGGGTGCTGTGCCTGGGCCGATGACCTCCTGACGGCGAAACCCATCGGTGGATTTCCATCGGTCCCCTCGATTCCTTCACCCAGTCAGGGCTTTCCATGATCCGCTTCCTCGTCCCGTCCATCATCGTCGTCGCCGCCGTGGCCAGCGCCGAGGACGCCGCCGCCTGGCGCACCGGCTGGCCGAACTACCTGGGTCCCAACGGCAACTGGTCGGCCAGCGATGCGGTGCCCCTGACCGACGATCCCCGCCAGGCGCCGGTGGTGTGGCAGAGCGAACAACCGACACCCGCCGGCATCGCCTGGGGCATCCAGAAGGCCTCGGGCGGCGGCTCGTCGCCGGTGCTGGCGGACGGCCGGGCCTTCGTGTGGTATTACGAACCCTCCGGGGGGATTCCCGGCCGGGTGGCCAGCCGGCCGGCCGGCGCCATCGAAAAAGGCATCGTGCCGCCATCGGTGCGCTGGGTCGATGCCGATGACGTGACCCTGGCGGTGGACGCGGCCACCGGTCAGACCCTGTGGCTCAACCGCATTGCGAATTCCCTGGCCAATGTCCAGTCGGACAAGACCTGCGCGCCCGAGAACAACACCGCGGTGGTGGCCGCCCTGGCCGACGGCCGGCAACGGGTGGTGGTGCTGTCGGCAGCCTTCCGGCTCAGCGCCTATGACGCCGAGACCGGGGCCTTGGCCTGGCAGAACCATATCGGCCAGGCCACCCGGGAAGCCGTGCTGGACCACGCCCAGGCCGTCCACTGCCGCAGCATCGACTTCGGCCATGTCCACGGGGCCGGATCCTCCGCCTTGGCTGCGCTGGCCGGGGTGGTGCTGGTGAAGGATCAGTACGAGCATCTGCTGGGGTTCGACCTCGCCACCGGCGTGCAGCGCTGGTCGCTCAAGGTCGACTCCGCCCGAGGACTGTGGGAGGCCGCCACCATCATCCCGTGGCGGGGCAAGGTGCTGATCAATGGGGTGAAGGGTGCCCTGCTCTGCGTCGACCCGGCCAATGGAGCGGTGGTGTGGAGCCTGCCCATGGGCAGCACT
This sequence comes from Planctomycetota bacterium, assembly GCA_014193115.1. GTDB lineage: Bacteria > Planctomycetota > UBA11346 > UBA11346 > UBA11346 > BJHQ01. The sequence goes on from BJHQ01000002.1 coordinate 386,395, forward strand.
CCCCATGTCTGCCTGGTGGGTGACGACCTGATCGTCAGTTCCAGCGCCAAGCCCCAGGATTTCGTCTATCGGGGAAAACTGGAGGCAGCCAGCCAAGGCCGCGATTACTTCCATAATTTCGGCTCGCCCGGAGCCTGGCGCCTCAGCGATACCGGCGGGACCAGGTTGTGGGATCGCGAAGACCTGATGAGCGGCACCGCCGATGTGCCCTATGCCCTGCCGGAAGGCCGGGTGGTGCTGGTGCGCTATTCCAAACCCCCGGCGGAGGTCGAGAGCGATACCGGCCTGATGCTGCTGGACGCCGCCACCGGCCGCAGCCTTGGCCCGCCTTTGTCGGGCAAGGGCGCGCCGGCACCGCAGCAGATGATCGTGCAATCCGGGGGCGTCTCCCAGGGCGACCGCATCCTGTTCCAGCCCTATGTCTACAAGGCGCGCTCGACCATCGCCTATGCCAGCGGCGGTCCTGATGGCCTGCGCTATCTGATCCCCATGGCTGAATCCTGGGTGATCAAGAGCACGCCAGTGCCCGGCGGCTTCGGACCGTATGCGCAGGACATCACCACCAGCCTGGGAGCCCCCGTCGCGTCCTATGGTCTGCCGGTGGCCAAACCCCTGGCCGCCGGCTTCTTCATCGTGCGCTGCCAGGACCACCTGCGCTGCTGGGATCTGCGCGCCGACCGCAAGGTCCCGGCGCCGTACCTGACGGCGAAGCCCCTGCCTGCCGCCGTGGCGGCCGCACCGCCGGCGGTGCGCGATCTCGGCGACCGCCACGCCAGCGTGCGCGCCGCAGCGGTCGCCCGCCTGGGGAAGCTGCCCGAACACGCCGACGCGGTGGCGGCGCTCCTGCCCGGCAGCGACGCCCTGACCGCCCAAGCCGCTGCATCGGTGCTGACCGCCCTGCGCCCGGCCAATGCCGTGGCGGTACTGCGCCAACGCCTGGACACCGCCATCGCCCAGAACGAACGCGAAGTCGCCGGTGCCTGCGCCGCCGCGTTGACCGCCCTGGGCCAGCCGATTCCAACGGACGGTCCATTGACCATCGGTCGCCTGAGCGCCTTGGCCGGCGCCGGCGACCAGGCTCAGGCGGCCCTGCCACAGGTGATCGCGGTGTTGAAAACCACCGATGATCCCCGGCTGGCCCAGGTGGCGGTGCAGACCGTGGCAGCGATCGGCGGCGGCAGGATCGAGGCGGTGCAAACCCTGGTGACCGCCGCCGGCCACGCGGATCCTCTGGTGGCCGCCGATGCCTGGCGGGGCCTACGCGACCTGGTCGCCAGCAGACGCCTGGGCACCGACCAGGCCGCCCTGGTGGCCGCTGCCAGTCCCCTCACCGTCTCCGTACCGAAGGAAAAAACGGATGAGGCCGGACTGCGCTATTATGCCCGGCTGGTGGTGCTCAGCGCCGCTGGCGACGAGGGCATCAGCGTGATGACCAAGGCACTGGCCGCCTCAAGCAAAGGCGACCAGACCCGGACCGCGGCCCTGGTCGCCGCCCTGGCCGCGCATGCCGCCAAGCCCGACGTGGCGGCGGCCCTGCGGGTCGCCGTGGACCGCCTGCAGGAACCGATCTCCGGCATCGCCCAATTGGCCATCGAAGGCAAGGAGTCGGCGACGGCCAGCTGGCCGGAGATCCGCGCTGCGCTGGAACGGGTGAAGTCAGCTAGAAAATGATGGCCACGAATCACCAGAAGCGAACCGGGTTCTGAGCAGCCTCAGCTTGCACGGGGAACGCCGGAAGCGAGTCATGAGACAAGGCGGACCACTGCGGAAGTGGCCATTTGGGCAGCTGGCGCTCGGCGCTCCCAGGCCACCCGGAGCGCCGGACAAGGCGGACCACTGCGGAAGTGGCCATTTGGGCAGCCCACAGTCAAACGCCAGTTCGGGACGAAAAAGCCGACTCCCCGGCCATGGCGGAGCCTGCACAGCGATGGGCACTTGACGAGTTCCCGCGGAGGCTCAGCGCCATCGCAGTGCCGATGCGGTCCACACTGACGGGTATCCTGCTGTTGACGCTGCTGCTCGATGCCTTGGTTACCCATGCCACCACCTGATCTGGCTACGTCAGGACGCCGCCGGACCGGTTCGGCGCTTATGGACCGGCTGGGTCGTTCCCGTCCGCTGTCGTCTGCTGAGGATGTCGGCCACGGATGTGAAACCGGACAGTACGCGCCAGGAGCAAGGATCCTCGTGAATCACCTCTTATTTCACATGCTTATCGTGGCTGCCGGCGTCCTGGCGGCGGCTGAGGGTCCGCCTGCCAAGGTTCCAGATCCCGGCCAGGCCACCTGGCACCTCGGTATGTCCGGGTTTCTGGGGGTCACCCCAAAGGGGGTCAGCCGAAATCTGGATATCTACGCCACCTTCGCCGATGGCAGGGTGGTCAACTGCCTGGGAACGGCCCCGACCTACAACAAATCCATCCACCTTCCGGAGCGCTGCGACATCGCCGTGGCGCCCAACCGCACGGTGGCCGGCAGTGTGCGCATCCAGATGACGCCGGATCCCTGGATCCCTGCCGACCACCAGGCGTTCTCGGTGGACTTCACCATTTCCGGCACCTTGGACGCGGCCGATCGGCTGAGCGGTTCGTGGTCGGCGCAGCGGGTCGGCGATGGACCCTTGGGCGACCATCCCGGCTCCGCGACCGGTGCCCTGGTAGGCGGTGCAAGTGCGACCGAAACCGGTTGGGGCGATGCGTCCTGGACGATGGGAATGAACCAGATCACCCCGGTGGGCGGCATCGATACTGATGTGATCGTGCTCAGCTTCGGGGTCGCTTCCGGGGCAGTGCGCTGGGCCGGCCTTGGTCTGACGGCGAATCCCGCATGGCCAGCCTGGCGGATCGCGCCGGTGCCGGTCGATGGACTGACCGTCAGCGGCCAGGGCAGCCTGGTGCAGGGCTCGATCATCGTCAGCGGCCGAAACCTCCATCCCGGTGGCGATCCGGCCGCCCGTTTCCGCCTCGATGTCGATGCCCGCCGGGTCCAGGGCCTGAGCGGCGGCCGGGCCCGCATTACTCCGCTGGACGCCGCCGGGAAACCAGCCGGCGAGAGCTGGAGCGCCGCCGGTCGCGGCACCTGTCGCAAAGGTGATGGCGAAACGGATCCCACCGGTGCGGCCTTGTGGCGTCGCAGTCTCGACCAGCGCCCCTGGTGGGTGCCGGTCGCCGGTCACGTCCCGGTCCAGCCGGACGAACACCCGCGCCTGCTGTTCCGCAAGTCCGATCTGCCCGCCCTGCGCCAGCGCGCCGCCACCGCCACCGGTGCAGCTCTGATCGGCCGCCTGCGCGAGGTCCTGGGCAAGAACGGCGAGGCCATCCCGGACCAGTTCAACCCGACGCCGCCGAACAATGGCAACCCATCCCCCAACCTTCCCTTAGGCACGTTCACCACCTGGCACGCCGCCGGGTTCGGATTCCTGCACCAGATCACCGGTGAGGCGACCTACGCCGAGCTGAGCCGCCAGTGCGTGCAGCTGATGCTCGATGGCAAGGGCGACATCGACGCCCGCTATGGCTGGTCCATGCCCGGCCTCGACATGCGTTGCGGCAGCGTCCTGGCAGCCATGGCCTATGCCTATGATTTCTGCCATGACGCTTGGCCGGACGAATTTCGTCGGAAAATCGCCCTGGAAATCCAAGATTTCAAAAAATCGACGGCCGGGGGTGGCGCCAGGAAGACCGATATTCCTGAATTGGCCGGCCGTACCGGCTATCCGCCTGGATCGAACCATTATGGATCCCTCATCGGCGGTGCCGCCGTGGCCCTGCTCGCCGTCCGCGGTGACGCCGGCACCGACCTGGCCTTCGTCGATCGTCACCTGGAAGAGATCCGTTCCAACGTCCCGCGCATGCTGGAACTGGGCTTCGGCGACGCCGGTATGTACGCTGAGGGGATTCCGCCCAGCCGGCTGTCCAGCAATGGCGGTCTGCTGGAGATGTTCCTGGCCGAGCGCCATGCCGCCGGCCGGGATTGGGTCGATGGTCCGCGCCCCAACGCCGCCTGGATCACCTTGCGCTGGATCACCCATCTCGGCGACACCTTCGCCATGTATCCCAATCGCGGCATCTATGGGAATGATTCCATGTACGCCCGCGAGGGGATGCTCTCCCACGAGGGCGACTTTGCCGTGGGCTTCGCCACCATTCCTGAGAAATACCGCGGCGCCTTGCTGTGGAGCTGGAAAACCTATGTCGAAGCAGGCGAGTTGACGGAATGGGATCCGAAAAACCGTCCCAAGTTCAACTGCATCCGTTATCCCCACCGCGCCTTCCTGGCCTTCCTCAGCTGGCCGGTGGACGAGGCGCCCACCGACCCGGCAACGGTCATCCCGCGCTGCACCGTTGACCGCGTGCATGGCTGCATCGTGGCCCGCGAACGCTGGCGCGATGCCCAGGACATCATCGTCACCCAGGCGTTGGAAATCGGTCCCAAGGGCTATTACCAGCTGAAGGACGGCAAGCGGTCGAGCGACCGCGCCGGCACCTTCCGCATCTGGGGGCGGGGCTTGCAGACGTTGCTGACCACCAACCTGGCAGGCGCTTTGCCGGTGGCATTCGCCCGCGCAGACAACGGCAGCTATGCCATGACCGTGCTGAAGAACTCCAAGCGGAGCGCGTTCGCCGTGGACTTCAGCGGCCGCAGCGGCGCCTTGGCGGTCGTCCTGGCGGTCGGCCCGGATGCGGTGTCGGCCAAGGTCGCGGATCCACCGGCGGCCAAGGGCACCGTCAGCACCGCCGTGCAGGTGCTGGCCCTGGCCGACAGCAGCCCGGTCAACCTGGTCACTCTCCAAGAAGGCGCCGCCCCGCCGGTAACGGTCAACGGCCAAAAGATCTCGGTCGGCGGCCAGATCTTCGCCTGGGATGGGAACCAGCTGTCCTTCGACGGTTTCACCCCGGTGCCGGAGTGACCTACCGCCGTCATCCAGATTTCCTTGTTCGCACCGGCCCTCGGACCATCTCGCCATGACCCACGACAATCTGCGCACCGTCACCAGCCAAGACCCCCACCAGGTCTCGCCCATCGCCGGCAACGGCGAGATCGTCACCGCGTTCGGTCCCAGCGGCTACCACGACACACCGATCCGGGACGGTCATCTCGACACGCGGCAGATCGCCTGGTCCGGCCGGCGCCTCCACGGTCCCACCCATCCACTGATCCGTTTCGGGCGCATCCAGCGCAGTCTCACCGTGGATGGAGCTGCCATCATCGACCGCGACTGGTCGCAGACCATCGACTACGACCACGGCTGGATCGACTCCCACCTGACCCACGGCAATCTGCATGAGACAACGCGCAGTCTGGTCTGCCTGAGTGAAAATCTGCTCATCTTCCGCAGCCGGTTCCACAACCAGGGACCAACGGCGATCGATCTTGTCCTGGCTCTCAGCTATGCGTTTCCCACCACCATCGACCCGAACCTGCATGCCCCCGGTCCGCATCAGCGGGTCGAGGGCGAATCGGAGGTCGCTGGCGCCGAGACCATCCGCCTGCGTGTGAAGACGCGTTCTGATGGGTTCAGCGTGTACTACCACATCGGACAGCACCTCGGCGAGGTCCGGCTTGCCGGCAATCCCATCAGCGTGGTGGCTACCACCACCCAAGGCGGATCCTGCACCCATCGCCTGACCCTCGCCCCAGGCGCCGAGGCCGAAGTCTGGACCTGGGTCGCCTTCTGCGACCGCGTGCATTTCACCCATTTTCCCGACCTCACCCGGATCCGCACCTTGGTGGAAGACCACGCCCGTGGCTGGCAGGCCTTCTGGGCGACCAGCCAGGTCGAGTACGACGACCCGCAGCTCACCGCCTTCCGGCAGGCGTGCCTCTACACCATCCGCTGCAACGCTTCGCCCTGGTCGATCCCGCCAGGGTATTTCCACATCTATTGGGAGGGTCGCACTTTCCATGATGAACTCTATCCATTCCTGGCCTTGTTGTCTGCGGGACATGGCGAGCTGGCCCAGCGCATCCCGCAGTTCCGCCTGACGACGCTCCCGCAGGCGTTGGCCACCGGAGGCGGCCTCGCTGCGCACTATCCTTGGGAGACCACCGAGGCCGGCCTCGAAGGCGGCCCCTATGGCCATTGGCACGATGAGCGGTTCCACATCGGCCAGATCGCCGAGACCGCCTGGCGGCTGTTCCTCTATCAGCGCGACGATGACGATTTGCGCCGCTTCTATCCCTTGCTGCGCGGATGCGCGGAGATGTTCGTGAAAGATGTCCTGGTGCGCGATGCCCAGGGCAGCCTGCGCACCCGGCTGCTGACGGATTTCGATGAAAACTGGGGTCCCCTCTCCAATGGCATCTTCACTCTCGCCGCCGCGATCCGCACCCTGGAAAACGCTGCTTCGGCAGCCGAGCGGCTCCAGGTCGACCTGCGCACACGTTCGGCCTGGCAGGCGATGGCCAAGGAACTGCGCCTGGCCATGCCCGGTGCAGAAATCTATACGGCTGCTGACGACGCTCCGGCCGGCTATCGGCACATAGCCCAGGTCGGCCCCCTGCATCCCTTTCCCGTCGATTCCACCAGTGCCAAGGCGCGGGCAACCCTCACCGCCCTGCACCAGGACCTGAAGACCTCACGCAACGCCACCGTCGGTGGCGGGGTCAGCAATCCCCAAGGTTCGCATTGGATCTGGGCCACCGCCCTGCTGGCGACGGCGTACAATCAGCAGGGGCGGGGAGATGAGGGCTTCGCTCTGCTGCGCCAGATGCTCAACAGTGCAGGACCATTCCTGTGCTCGAATGAGCGATGGCAGGAAGATCGCCCGCAGCCCATCGTCCTGCCCTGGTTCACCACCTCGGCCGGGGCGGCGGTGTTCGCCCTGCACAGCACGTTCGTGCAGGTGGATGAGACCGGGACCATCCTGCTCAATGGCATTGGACCGAACTTCGGCAGCGCGCGTTTCACCGGGCTTGCCGCCAGCCACGGGGTGACGGTGTCGGGCGAGATCCGCGCCGGCGCCGTCGTACGCCTGAGCGTGAACGCCCCCGTCGCCGTAAGCTGGTCATTCGCTGTGCCGCAACGCATCGCGACCGCCAATGGCCTTGCCGGCCACTGCGATGGGAACGACCTCTGCCATTGCGAATTCGATCTGCCGGCCGGCCAGACGGTCCTGGTGGGTGGTGACATCCTCGACCGGTGATCCTGAAACACGCAGGTGGACCCACACGGAGGAACGGAGGCAACTGAGGCGACCATGGTGAGCGAGCCGATGGACTCAGGCGCGACCGAGGCTGGATGGTGACAAACCGAAGCGGCGGCGGAAACGCTGGCAGAAATGCGGGTACGACGGCATCCCCACCTGGCGGGCCACGGCGGATAATGGCACTCGGGTAGTAGTGATCAGCTCCATCGCGCGTTCCAGCCGCCGATCGATGATCCAGGCGTAGGGACTGAAGCCGCGGTGCGCTCGGAATTGGCGCGCGAAGTGGGCCGGACTGATTCCCGCGGCAGCGGCCAGATCGGTCACTCCCAGGGTCGGATCATCAAGTCGCTCTTCCGCCGCGGCGAGGGCGCGCGCGAGCGCTGGCGGGCAGCGGCTGGGCTGCTGGTGCTGGCGCCAGAGGCTGTGCACAAGGCGGTGCAGCAATTCAGCCGCTATCAGCGGGTCGGCCCGGGTTGAGCGGGCATGCTCGTGCAGGGCGTGCAGCAGGCGCCGTCCTGGGGCACGCGGGTCGAGATCCCACACCGGTCCATGAGCCGCATCGAGAGCGGTGGCGTGGGCGGCGATCCCTGGACCCTTGGCAAGCAGCCAGAGGAAATCCCAGTCACTGCCCTCGGCGCGCCAGTACTGCGTTGGCGAGGGGAACGGCACGATGAAGGCCGTTCCTGGCGGCAGCGGGATCTGGCGTCCGGTGCGATCGTCGGCGAATATCCCCATCCCTGCCAACGTCAACTGGACCACCCAGGCCGATGGACGCTGATGATTGCGCCAATGGAAGGGAACCTCGCGAGGCTGGTATTGGCGGGCGATGACCAATGGCTGGTAGTCGGCCGGCAGGTGCTGATCCGGAACGGGGAAGGGGATCGCGCCCAACGGCAATCGGTCGAGAATACCGCTCATGGTGCCATGATCGATCCGTTTATACAGCTGCACAGCAGGAATGCGCAGGAGCCTGAGCGAAACGTGCTGTTGCTCGCCGCCAGATGACGTCGCTAGAATGACGGGCATGACCACCCCGATCTCTCTGCCGCCGCTCAGCGACGAGCAACGCTACCTCTTCGACCTGCAGGGCTTCCTGATCCTCCGTCAGGTGGTGCCGGCCGCGCAGATCAAGCGCGCCAATCTGGCGATGGAGCGGCTGGAAGCGCTCAGCGATGCCGAATTCCCGCCTCGGGTCGTCCTGGGCAGTCCGCGCACCGCTGCCAACCTGTACATCTCGAACCTGCTCGAATCCGGAGCCGAATTCGACGATTTTATCGACGTTCCTGCCGTGCTGGGGGTGATCCGCGGCGTGATCGGGACGCAGTTCCGGCTCAACCACGCCTATTCCATCACTCGGCATGAGACGGGATTCACCGGCCTGCACATGGGCGGAACCCCGTTGGTGCCCCAGGCGCCCTATGCCGTGCTGGGCGGCAGCATCTATTCGCCCCTGACCAAGGCGGTCTTTCCCCTGCTGCCCTGTCGGAGTGAAGACGGCTGCTTCGCCGCCATCCCGGGTTCGCACAAGAGCAGCTTCCGCCGGCCCTGGGGCGACCATCCGCAGCAGAATCCCGCCCTGGTGCCGGTTATCGCCGATCCCGGCGACGCCATCGTGTTCAGCGAGGCGATGACCCACGGATCGATGGTGAACACCTCCGGCCGGTTGCGCCGGACTTTGTATTTCTGCTACAGCCAGGCGTGGACCACCGACTGGACCAGCCAGGGTCTGCGCTTCAGCAATGAATTGCTGGCCAGGCTCGTCCCCGACCGGCGCGCCCTGCTCGCCCTCGCGGATGGCGCCGGCAGCGCGCCGGTGCCGATGCGGTACCTGGATTGATGCGACCTCTTTGGATGTCCTGTTCAGGCGATTAGACGCCCTTGCGCCGTCCTGGCAGGTCCGTTCCGCCGAGGTAAATTCGCAACATGCAACGTCTTCCCGGTCCCCTGCCGCAGGCGAAAGGGCAGCATCATTGGAGCGTCGAGGAATGCTTTCGCCCCGGCATGGCTCGGGTGAAAGAATTCTTGCACCGCGATTACGCCATCGGCATGCACACCCAGGGCTTCATTGAGGTCAACATCATCTCAGCAGGCCAGGGCTGGCATCACCTGGAGGAGCAGGTTTTCGCCGTCGCGGCCGGAGACGCCTTCGTCATCCCTGAAGGCGCCCGCCACGGCTATGAACGGCGTGGCCGATTGGACGTCCAACACCTGCTGCTCCATCCACAGTACGTGGCTGAGCACCTGCATCGGCTCCTTGCGGTGCCGGGCTTCCTGCAATTGTTCACCGTCGAGCCGTTCTTCCGTGCCGAAGAAGGCGTCCGTCATCGCCTTCGCCTGGATCGCGCTACCACGACCGAACTGGTCCGTCTGCTGGCAAGCATCACCAAGGTATCCAATCGTTCGCCTGCCGCGATTCTTACTGCCGAGGCCCTGGCGTTAGCGGCGCTGGCCCGCCTCTGCCAGGCCTGGTCTGACGATCATCCGGGTTCTACCGCCACCAGTCCACGCTTGAATGCGGTGCTGGCGGTGATCGACACCATCGAACAACGCTTCGCGGAAACCCTGCCTTTGTCCGATCTTGCCAGAGCCGCCGACCTGACGCCTTCGGCCTGCTGCCGCCTGTTCCGCACGGTCACCGGCACGACCCCGATGGTGCACCTACGCCAGGTGCGTTTGCGCCACGCAGGTGTCTTGTTGCGCTCTGGACTGCCTTTGGCTGAGGTCGCCACGCGCACCGGCTTCTACGACGCCGCCCATCTGGCACGGGTGCACCGGCGGATCCTGGGCATCACGGCCGCGTCGCTGCGCCGTGGAGAGGCGTGAACCGCGGACTGGACCAGCCAAGGCCTGCGTTTCAGCATCGTATGGCTTGCACCCGAGCGGCGCGCCCTCCTCGCCTATGCGGATGGCAACGGCAGCGAGCAGGTGCCGATGCGGTACCTGCACTGATGCGTCTGCGCAGATCACCAGCTGGTCATCTCACCCAGCAGCAATCTGGTCCGGGATGAACCCTGCTCACGCAAACGTTTGACTTTGGGGCCATCAAATTTTTCTCGCGATTTTGTCCATGCATGCTGGTAGCTGAACAAACATACCCGACGCGGGGCTGGTCCCTGATGGGCACCCCCGCGATGCCACATATCGCTATCGAACAGCACGGCCTGACCAGGGCGGGGAAATAGTCGCACCTCTTCAGGATGGCGGTTGGAGGATCCAGCCGATTGGATTTTCCCCCCGCGTTGGCTTCCAGGAATGCAGATGAACGGTCCTGAGTCGGGATCCACGTCGAGGTAATATCCACAGACGATCTGGGAGGGGATTCCGCCATGTGGGATTCCGATCTGATCGACTGCCCAAGGAAAATCACGGTGCCAATGCTGATCCCCCTTTCCCGGGGGAACGATGCGGGCAGTGGCAGAGTGGAGCTGAAGCCATTCACCAAGGATAGCATGGAGTCGCCGCATAACGGCTGGGACTTCCAGCAATACCGCAAACCGATCGTCCTCTTCCAGCAGGGCGTGGATGAGCTCCTGTTTTGGATGGCGTTGTACCAGCCCATCCAGCGCGAGGCGCAGGTCGGCGATGGTCGCCGCATCCAAGACATCATCGATCACCAGCCAGCCATGCCGAAGGAAATGGAGGACGTCGGGATCCTGGAACGCGGCTGGGCCCTGGCCCAGGGTTGTTGGTAATTGCAATTTGGTTTGGGTGTAGGGCTCCGCAGTCCGTTCGGCCACCACTGACGGTTTCGATCCGGTGGCCGTAGAGGCAGGCGATGAAGGATCTTTCATGAACACTATTATATCACGGGATTGGCCTGCGATTTGCACACCCTGGTCATCCGCTTGGATGGGATTGTCTCGCGTTTTCTGGTTTCAACTGCGATGCTCGGTACGCGCGATCAGGTGATTCCGCCGCATCGAAGATCCCCGCCTGGAACGCGCGCAGAATCTGCTCCCCGATCAGTGACGTTCGATCGGTGACATCGCCCATGCCCTCGGCTACAGCTATCCTGGTCATTTCATCCGTGTTTTCAGGCAGCGGTACGGGATGCCTCCTGGGCGGTCACGACGAGCCGCGGACGATGGCAGAGCCTGACTGTACGTCCTGCGAGCTCAGCCGCTCCGAGCGGAGGGCTTCCAAGCCCGCGGATGGTCGCCCAGGACCATGCGGCAGCGCCGCACCAGCGTTTCACGCTTGCTCCAGCCGACGGCCCGCGCCACCGCCGCGAGGCTGAGCCCGCCGGCGCGGATCAGGCGCACCGCCTCATTGATGCGCACTTCGTCGAGATAATCGCCGGCGGGGCGTCCACGGCTGAGGTGGTAGACGGCAGAGAATCGGGGCCGGCTCATGCGCGCCACCTCGGCCATGCCGGCGACATCCGCCCCTGCCGCCAAATGGCGGCGCGCCCAGATTTCGGCCCGGTCGAGGGGATCCGACGGCGGTGGACCTTCGCTGCGCAGACTGGCGACGAGTTCGAGCAGCCACTCGCTGACCACCAGGTTGGCGCGCATGTGGTCAAGTGGCGACAGCCACCAGGTGCGGTTGGCGAGGGCCAGGGCGCGCCGCGCCGCAGGCCAGTCCTGCTCGGGCAGCGGCACCGGCAGCTCGACCGCCCAGAGCTCGGCTGGGGAAGGCTGGACGGTATTATCGACGGCGGCGCGGGAGCCGCTGTAACCAACCTGACGACGCTGATAGACGGTATCGAAGACCAGGCAGGCGCAGACGTCATGCTGGCCGGGGTGGACGGTCCAGCCGCTCAGCGGTGGCAGCAGGGCGCAGCCGTGGCGAGGCAGGGTACGGGTCTCGTCGCCGCGGCGCAGTACCAAGCGTCCGTTGATGGCCATCCACAGGGCGTAACGGCGCCTACTCCCGGCGAGTTCGCAGTAGTCGCGGTGCTGGTCGGTGATCCGCGTGCGGCCGTAATGGATGAACGGCCCGTAGGGCAGGTCGAGGGCCGGCAGGGACACAACTACGATCAGAACGGCTGCCCGGCCGTGGTCCACGGCGGCCGTCGCCGATCCGCCGGACGTGAGGGCAACAGAGTGAAGCCTCACGGCGGTCACCAGCGATGGCCAGGACCAGCAGTGGGACGGCGCCTTGCCGACCAGCCGATCAGTGCGGCGGATCCCAAAGCACCTGCATGCGCCCCCGGCGCTCCCTCACGCAGTCCACGGCAGGTTATGGCGCCTTCCCTATCGCCACCACGCTGCCATCCAGACAGGTGGCGTAGAGCATCCTGCCGCTGACCGCCAGGCCGTTGGGCACCACCATGGCGGGCAGTTCCAGGCGTTGAAGTTCAGCGCCATCGCTGGCAGCGCACACCAGCAGCCAGCCCGGTCCGGCGCCAGTGCGGTCGCCGCCGCCCAGGTACAACCGCTCACCCGCCACCACCAATCCGCCGGGGGCGCTGTTGACCATGGTGAACTTCAGCTCAGCCGCGGTCTTCTGCCATAGCGGTTCGGGGATCAGGAGGTCGGGCTTGTCCGGCCGGGGCTTGGTGCTGGCCGCCGCCAAAATCACTCCCTCATAGCTGGTATAGATGCGATTTCCTGCCACGGCCAGGCGCAGACCGTTGATCGGTCCGCGCCGGACCGGCCTGTTCCAATTGTGGGTCGATCCGCCGGTTCGCACCTTTCCTCGTCCGATATGGCAGAAGCGCACCAGGGAGCTGCGGCGATCGAAGATGATGCGCTCCGGATCGCTGGCCTCCTTGCTTTTCTGGTTGAAGGTCATCGAGCCATCCGCCTGCATCTTCATGCCCCAGGACAGGAAGCCCGCCGTGCCGGCGGCATCCGCCACCAGGAGATCGTTGCTGGCCAGCGCCACATTGCCGGAGGGTCCGTCCTGGTACCGACCATTGGCCAGGGCCTTGCCGGTGGCGGCGTCCAGCACCCAGCCGGCGATCCCGCCTAGCTGGGCATGCCAGCCGGTGGTGGCGAAGACCTTGCCATCCAGCACCAGCACCGAACCCACCGCGGGATAAGCAGAACTGATCCGGCCGAAGGCCACCGCCGTCTGCCGAGCCGGGGCGGCATCGAATGTCCACACCCGCTGGCCGTCGTTCAGACGCAGGGCGTGGATGGTGCCGGCAGCGGTGCCGACGATGGCCAGTCCGCGGTACAGGGTTGGCGGAGCGTCGATGGCGCCGTCCAGCGGTGTAGTCCAGAGAACCTTGCCGCTGGGGGCGTCGAGTCCGGCCACCGCCCCAGCATCACCGAGGGCGACGACCACCCGATCGCCCACAGCGGTGGGCGCGGTCAGCGGACCCGACCAATATTCACTCAGGGCCCGGTCGTTGGCCACCAGGCCAGGCACCGCCGTCGGGGCGGGTTTCACCGTCCATTGCACGGCCAGGCGATCCGCCAGGCGCTGGGCGGTGGCATTGGTGCGCTGCGGGGTGCCGCAGAAGATCGGCCAGCCATCGGTGGGATCGGCGGGCCCGAGCGGGGTCTCGACTCCAGGGTCCAGACGCCCGGCCTCGGGCAGCGCTGGCGGAGTGGTACAGGCCATGCCGACGTAGCCGCGCAGGTAGTCCGAGCAGTCGCAGCCGCCGGGATTGGCGAAGACCATGCCCTGGGCCGGGAAGTTGCCGGATCCGCAGCCGCTGCGCACCGCCGGCCGGTGGACCGGGGCGCCGCCGTCCACCGGCACGAACGTGGTGGAACACATGATGATCCACTGGGAAGTGGCCCGCGGTCCGCTGCACGCGCCGCCATAGCCGCCATAGGTGTAGTTCACGCGCTTGGTGAAGGGACGCTTCTCGGCGCCGCTGGCCAGATCCCACACCGTCCAACCGGAGGCGCCGTGGCCGCCCACGAACCAGGCTTCGCCGGGCCTCAGGAAGATCTTGCAGGCAGAATCGGTGCTCGCCCATTTCCCTGGCAGATTGTCGTTGAGGGGATGGCGCCAGCGCCTGGCGCCGGTGGCCAGGTCGAGGACTTCGACGAAGGCCCCTCTGACATGGGTCTGGTAGCTGCTGGCGTAGAGCAGGACGCTGTTCTGCCCGACGGTCAGATTGCGCAGGCAGAGATGGTAGCTTTCACCGATGTCTTCCGCATTCGGCGACCATTCCACCGGATTGCGCCAGCGTTGCGCGCCGGTGGCCAGGTCCAGGACCACGACATATTTCGGGGTCTGCGTATTGTCGATACGTCCTCGGGTGCCGCCGGAGGTGCGGTCGGCCTGGACCGCCACCACTGCGCCGGCTGCGACGTCCACGGCGGTGCCGAACCACACCAGGCCATTGGGGGCTGCGACGGTCCACCGGCGGGAGCCACTCGCCCGGTCCACCGCTGCCAGCTCCTGGCCCACCTGCATGACGATGGTCCCGCCCACCACCAGATCGGTGGGGAAATAACGATCGCCTTTCGCCATCGCCGTGATCGCCGGCCCTTCGCCATAGGTCACGAGGTCGGCTCCGGTGGCCAGATCCAGTGCGTGCAGCGGACCGAATTCCCGCGAACTGCTGTCCGCTGGCGGTATCCGCAGGTAGACCCGGCTGTCGTGCAGGCTGAGATCCGCCAGCTCAGGCAGGGCCTGGGCGCTCCGCCACCGGATCAGGCCGTTGCCGGCGCTGCGCACCACCAGGGTGCCGCTGGCATTGTCGAGGCAGGCGTGGGCGCCCTGGGCGATACGCGGATGTTTGACGCTGGTCCCGTCAGCAAAGAAGGGCCCAGCCACCCACTGGACGGCCGTGGTTGGCCCGACCTTGGTGTCGGGGGTGGTGCCGTTTCCGGTCTCGTCCGCCCACTTGCTGGCCCAAGTGCCCAGGCCGGCCTCGGGAGGGCGCACCTTGGGCGGGGCGCCGTTGATCACCAGCTGGGCCTCGACATTGGCGATCCGGATCAGCTCAGGTTCGCCGATGCTGCCGTCCGCCACCACCAGGTCGGCGAAGCGGTCAGGCTCGGCCAGGCGGCCATCCGCCGGCAACGGGGCGACGCTGATGCGGTCCGCCAGGCCAGCGCTCAGCCAGGATTGGCGCTCAGCGGCGACCTGGGCCGCCGGGACATATCGCCGCACCAGAAAAGCTCCGCTGCGGGCCAGGGCCGCTGCCGCCGCTGCCGGCTGGCCGATCTGGACCGCCAGGCCGCTGGGCACGGGCTCGGCGGCGACAGCCAGGCCGAAGGCGAAAGACAGGAAAACTGAGCGAAGGAGATTGGTGGCCATAGGGACACGTCAGTTCCATGGGTGACACGCAGCGTTGGATCATCGGGAGGGTCGGTGACCAGGACAAGATGGCCGATCCACGATCAGACGAACCGATTAGAGGACATCCTCGGGAGCCGTTTGCCCCCGGTTCTGTCGATCACCGTCGCGGCCCGAACACCACGACGCAGAGCCGTGTAACATGGATGCAGCCCAGAGTTGCGCTGCCGCCCGTTCGAGGTCCCCATGACACTCTTCCCGCTCCGCTCCATCGCCTGCCTCGTGGTCGCCTGCACCAGATTGCTGCTGGCCGCCGAGCCTTCCGTTCCGGCGATCACCGGCCAATCGGCCGATTACTTCGGCCCCAACGGCGCCTATGCCGATGCGGGTGGCGTCAAACTGGTGGATCAGGTCAAGCAGATCACAGTCGCCTGGGTCAGCGAGGAAGGCGGCATCGGCTTCGGCAAGGCATTTTCCGGAGCGATGGGCGCAGGTTATCTCAAGGGCAGCGGCCTGCCGCCGTCGGGCGCAGCCCAGCCGATCATCGCCGGCGGCCTGGTCATCCAGTCGTACTTCCTGCCCCGGGGACCGCTGACCATCACCGCCGCTGAACAGCGGCTGTCGGAAAAGCACGGCGATGAATTCAAAAGTTTCTCCTTCATTGCAGCGGATGATGTGGTGATCGCCATCGACGCCGCCACCGGCAAGACCCGCTGGAAGCAGGTGTTCGAGGACCGGGGCATCAATTTTCAGCCGGGCAAACGCGGCGAATGGAACATCACCCCCTGCGCCGCCGACGGCAAAGTCGTCGCCTCGGGCACCACCGGCCGGCTCTACTGCCTGGAACTCGCCAGCGGCAAGGTCCTGTGGGAATCCAACGTGGGCGAGGCCCACACCCGGCTGGAGGCCGCCAAGAAGGAAGCCCTCGCCACTCGCACCGCGATCAAGAAGACCCGGGATGGTTACGGCCAACTGATCACCCTGGATGGCGTGGTGGTGTCCCCGGACTGGAACGAGGGTCTGATCGCCCTCGATCTCGCCACCGGCGCCGTCCGCTGGACTTTGAACGACAAACACGGCCTGACCTCGGGCTATAACGCACCGGTGCCGGTGACGATCGACGGCACCAGCTATCTCTGCACGATCAACGCCACCGGCGACCTCCGTCTGATCGATCATCGCACGGGCAAGGTCCTGTGGACCCACGCCCTGAACACCCAGCACCTCAATGCGCCGGTCTTCGGCAAGGAATTGCTGCTGGTCCAGGATCCGGTGGAGGGCGGAGATGGTAAAAAGAAGTATGGCGTCATGGCCGGCTATCGCCTGAGCCTGCAAGGCGCCACCCGGGTCTGGCAGCTCGACCCCAAGAGATACCCGGTGCCCTGCTGGATGGATGCCGGTCCCACGCGAAAGGTCAGCACCCGCCGAGATGGCGTCCTCTATTATGCCGCGGCCGTCGGCTTCGAAGGGAAGCTCGCCACGGTACGCGAATCCGATGGCCAGATCCTCGCCAGCATCGATGACTGCGACCACTACTGGGCGAGCTACCTGTGGGGCGACAAGTTCTACTTCCTGACCGACATCCAGCACGGAAAACACGACAAATGGCAGGTCTATGGCAATGATCCGGCGAACCTGACCAAGCTCGACGAGGCCCTGTTCCCGTCCTATGGGACGCACCGGGTGGTGGGCTATGAGGTGCCCCTGCACGAGGTGTACGCCGACGGCTTCATGTACGTGCGCGAGGCCAAGGACCGCTGGGGCGGCATCGTGTGCTACGACCTGCGCAAGCCATCACTGCCGTGACCGGCTGGTTGTCCGCCTGGCACCTGCCCGGGGCAGCCCGATCCGGAAGAACTGGCACCACCTGCGGACGCACGGACAAGCCGAGCCGTTAGGATGCCGCCCATGGACACCTTCCAACGCTACGAGTTCGACCGCCAGGGCTACCTCGTCCTCCGCAACCTGATCCCCGCCGACCTGGTCTCCCGCCTGAGCGCGACCGTGGAACGGATCGAGGAATCCGCCAGCGCGCTTGCGCCGGACGATCGTCCACACCGATCCCTGTGGGGCAGCACCTATCATCATGACCGGCGACAAGGGGTGCTGATCCACGGGCAGCGCAAGCAAGGTGGAACGTTCCTGATCGAGGATTTCTGGAACGCCGACCCGGTGTTCGATCAGCTCATCGATTTCCCGGCGACCATGGACATCGTCCGTGCGGTGGTGCGCGACCGGGTGACGATCAACAATTCCGAGATCCGGATCCGTTATCAGGGCAACTACACCGGAGCCCATATGGGCGGACCGATCGGCAAAAAATACCAGTACCGCACTGATGTGGATGGCATCGACTGCACCATGGTGCGGATGGTGTATTTCCTTCAGCACGTCAAGGCAGAAGATGGAGCCTTTTCGGTGGTTCCGGGCACCCACAAAAGTGCTTTTCCGCCGCCGACAGCCAAATTGCCCGAAGATGAACCCGGCGCGATCCCGCTCGAAGTCGGACCTGGCGATGCGATCTTTTTCACTGAGCACCTGCGCCACGGCGGCTTCACCAACCGCGGCAATCAAACCCGCCGCACCCTGCACGTCGGCTACGGACCGTGCTGGATGCGTTCCCAGAACATCGCCACCATGGATGAGATGCCGTACCTGACCCCCGCGACCTGGGAGCGCCTGACTCCGGCGCGACGCGAGCTGTTCCTTGCCGGACCGATAGAGAACCAAGGTTCACGCCTGCCCCACGGCAGCCGAGCGGCGCTGCTCTCGGCTGGCTGACCGGGTCACTCGGCGGAGCGCGTCCGGGCGGCGAAGGCCGCTGGCGGTTCCCCAACCAGGCGGGAGAAGACCCTGGTGAAATGCTGCACGTTGGCGAACCCGGCGCGCCGTGCAGCGGCCTTGACGGTCATGCCGCCCCATTGCAGGTCGGCCTTTGCCCGTTCGATCCGCGATCTCCTCCGATAGGCCATCGGCGCCAAACCGTAGTGCCGGGTGAAGGCGGCGGCAAAGGCGCTACGGCCGAGATGGGCGACGGCGGCCACGTCTTCCAACCGAACCGGGCCATTGGCGTCGTCCAGATGGCGACGGGCTCGTTCAAGGTGCGGATCCGGCGCAGGCAGCGACCCGCCGGATCCGAACCGGCGCAGCACCACCGCGAGCAGCTCCAGCATCGACGCCCGCTGGACCAGCAGGTCGGAACCAGCGGCCGCAGGCCAGGTCCGGGCCAGTCGGCGAAATGCGGCTACATACGCGGCTGGGGGGTGCACCGTCAGCACGTGGACCTGGTCGGCGGGCAATGGCCCTGGCGCCCCCGGCGGCCGGGGCCGACGGGCATCCTGATGCCAATGCACTGCCGTCGAATCCGCGCGCTGGGCCGGGTCGTAGTGGACGTTGAGCAGATTGACTCCGGAGAGTTCTTTGAGCGAAAACGCATGCTCGCGATCCGGCGGGACGACCAGGACTGTTCCCGGCCCCACGGCCTGATCCCGTCCGTCGGTTTGCAGGGTGCCCTCCCCGCGGTGGATGTAGAGCAAGGCATGATCGTTTATGCGCCGTGCGGGCAGATGAAAAATCTGACCGGCCTGGAAATCGTGAACCAGCCGGACGAACGGAGCGCAACCGGCGATCGGATCGGCCATGCCGGACATGGTGTCTTCCTGGACGAACGGACAAGGACGCCGGACAGGCCAATCCAGCCGAACCTGCGCCTTCGCCAACACCCAAATTCCTCACCAAAAACGATGCGCAGGCCCCGCGATGCGTAATGCCAGTTCAGGAAGTCTGAACTTCCTGATCACCAGGTTGATTGCAATTGATCGGCGCATGCCGACCCCCTCATCATTGAGCACTGACCGGTATGGGCGCCAGGATGGCTTCCTGACTTGGTCGCAGTTCGATCCGCTGGACGCCACCACTCGCTGGTCCAACGATGGCGTCGGTCGGCGCGATCGCAGTCCATAGATGCTGAGGCAGGACGACGAGCGTGATGATGCGGATGATCGCTCTGGCAGTGATGCTGAGTGGCGTCACTCCGGAGCTATCGACCCGCACGGTCTGGACGTCGGAGCTGTTCCCCAAGGTCCACGCTCCGACGGTGGCGGATCCGAAGGCATTGGTGAACGATGAACCTCCGGCGACCGTGCCGCCACCGCTGGTGACCGTGTAGCTGATCGGAGCTCCGATCAGCGGATTGCGGAACCCATCGAGCAGGGCGACCGCAGGCGTGATTGGCAGGGTCTGGCCGGGCTCTGCGCTTTGGCCTGTTCCGGCAGTACAGGTGAAGCGCGCACCCAGGGTCTTGTACCAGACGATATTCGCGGATTTGTACGAGCCGCCGCTGATCCGATCATTGTCCGTCACGGTGAAGAACCAACCATCGCCCGGAGTTCCATCGGGGCGGCGTGCCGGGGTCACGGCGATGCCCTCGACGTTTCCGGATTGCGGACCAGTGAAGATGGCCAATTGCTGCAGACGCAGGCTTCCGACCGTGCCGGTGGAGGTCAGGCTGGTGACCTCGATCGGATTTGCACCCGTGTTATGGGAGATGAACAGCCGGTGGTTGCTGCGATCGAATGCCAGACCGCTGGATTCCCCCGCCCCGGTCAGGAAGCGACCCAGGTAGGTCGCTGCCGAGGTGGCGGATGCCGAGGTGGCGGGCAGGTCGTAGGCATAGACATAGCCGCCATTCTGTGACGCGATCAGGAAGATGCCCCCCAGACCGCCCTGTGAGGCTGGATAGGCGGTGCCAACATCAGGCACACCATCACCCTTACGGAAGCCGCTTGCGCTCAGAGAAGCATCGGGAACGAAGGTCAGTCCTTCCGGGCCGCTGTTCCCGGACGAGACCAGACTGGTCGCCATGCCGGTGTAGTCGGTGATCTTCGCCCCGGTATCGGCCCGGTACGACGTCACCTTCTCCGGTCCTTCGTGCAGAATGTAGAAGATATTGTCATCCATCGCCTGGGTGATGCCTTCCCCGTCGCTGCCGATAGCAAAACGGTGGACGGCGGTGAATGCGGTTCCCGCCGGATTGGCTTGGAACGCATAGACGTAGGTTCCGGATCGGGCGTCCGCGGTCCACAATTGCCGGGTATTGGCATTCCAGAAGGCATCGCTCATCTCGTAGAAATCCGCAGCCGTAGTCAGACTAACGGTGGCCGAAGACAGCGCTGCCGGAGTCAGGTCGGTCGCCTGAGCCACGGTCTCGCCTGGCCAGGGTTCACTGGCAACCAGGTGGCTGGCGCAGATGCCGAGCAGCAGACTGAGCAGCCGACGAATGGTCATCATGGACTGATTCTCCTCAACCACTGGTGTCGCCTCCAACCGTCCCGTCACAGGAACTTGAACCGGGTCGATGCCGGCCCACCCTGAGTTTGAAGTGAACCTGGTGCGTGACGGATCACAGGGTGGCGACACCAGTCAGCAGATGGACTTGCCCAACCTCTGCCGCCTGGCCGCACAAGGGGATGCCATGGCCTTCACCCGTCTGGTCGATGCAACCCAGGATGACCTGATGCCCCTGGCCTGCCTGTTGACCCATGACTCCACCCTGGCGGAGGATTGTCTGCAGGAATGCTACATGATCGCCTGGAGAAAACGCTCGGTGCTGGACGGGATCCGTGATCCGGCCGCCTGGCTGCGCGTGGTCCTGCGCCAGGTCGCCGCCAACGCGCGACGGCGACGCGACACCCTCCGGGCCCACGAACGTCCGCTGATCGAAGGACTGGTGACGGCACAGAGCGAGCTGACCGAACTGGCCGAGGACTGGGGGGCCGAGCTGGTGGCCCGGTTGCGCAGCTGCGTCGAAGGCCTCTCACCGACCGCCAGGCATCTGGTCGAGGCCCATTATCGCGAAGGGACTCCATTGAACGAACTCGCAACCGAGGCTGGACGCAGCGCATCGTGGAGCCGTATGACCCTGCTGCGCATCCGCCAGGTTCTTGCGACCTGCCTGGCCAGGGCTGCCCAACCGTGACAGGACGATCCGACATGGCCACCGACCCGAGTGATGAACCGTCGCCGGTTGAAGACCAGGCGACCGAAGACGTGCAGGATCTCCTGCCATTGCTGTATCGGCCCCGTCCCGATCTGGCCAGCCGGGTCCGCCGGGCCATCGACCGCGAGCGTTTCCGCCGGGTCGTGCTGGCTGCCGCAGCGGTGCTCGCCCTGATCTTCGGCGCCATCATCTGGTCGATGGCGACGACCCGGGCAGACCATGAACCACGCTCGTCCACTGGGGTTGTCGCCGTTGCCGGGACCTCCCTGGGCGAGGCCACGGTCGAGACTCGCTGGAGTTGGGGCCTGACAGCAGCCAAATTTGCTCTGGCCCCTGGCACCGTGGCCCGGGCCGGTGCTGAACCAGGCCTGATCGACCTGACCGCGGGATCGATCACGGCGAGCGTGGACCACAGCCGCCAGCGCCAAGCGCTGGTCATCCGCACTCCGCATGCGGTGGCGACCGTGATCGGGACGGTATTCACCATCCGGGTCGATGCCCGGACGACCCGACTGACGGTTGAAAGCGGATCGGTGAGGTTCTCCTTTGCCGACCGCAACGAGGTGGTCAGTGGTCCGGGAATGATGGAGACTCCGGCACCGATCGCCGTGGCACCCACCAGCTGGACCGTGCGCGAACTCAGCCGCTGGATCATCACCGACCGGCGGCTGCGGGAATTGAGCGCCCTGGCCGTCGACCCGATGCACCCTGATCGTCTTTGGGGATGCGGCGATCACGGCAACCCGGCCTCGTTGTTCGCCATCGACCCTGGCACCCAGCGGATCACCGAATACCCGGTTGCCCGAGCGGTGAACCATGATTGGGAGGATCTGGCCCCGATGGTGATGGATGGTCGGCCGCTGGTGGCGATCGGCGATATCGGGAAAAGCCGGAAGAATCAGCCCGCCAGGATCCTCTTGGTCGAGGCGGACCCACCGCTGGCGGTCCAGCAGACCCTGGTCATCAACCTGCCGGCTGACGTGATCGATCTCGACTGCCTGGCCTGGGATGCCAGGGAACAGTCCTTCTATCTGGTGGGCAAGGATGGCGACCACCCGGTCCTGCGCTGTCCGTTCACGACCCAGGAAACGACCACGGCGAGCGTGGTCGGAGCAGTCGTGGCCCGGCGACCAGCGGCCTTGGCCATCGATACCTCAGCCGAACGGATGGCGCTCTTGGATGAGGACGGAACCATCACCTTCTTCGGCCGGACCGGCGGCGTTTGGGATCTGGCCAGGCCCCGCGGCTCCTGGGTGGTCAGCGGCATTCCCATTGCCCAAGCCCTCGCCTGGAGCGATGCCGGTACCCGGTTGTGGGTCAGCGGCGAAGGCCCCACCAAACCGCTGTGCCAACTTGCCGTCGAGGCCCATCAACACGGGGATTTTTGACCCGTTGGGTTCTACGGTCCGTCCGACTGAGTCGCGGGTCCCTACTGCTTCCCCAGCTCAGACTTCGAACAACCACCGCGTAGAATCGCAATGCTGAGCCGAATTCGCGCCCCGGTTGCGATGCTGCAAATCGCTTGGTCCCTTGTCCATCCAGATGTCCCTGAGGGCGCTCAGCAAGCCCTGACCCCGGGTGGAACCGGTGCGCACGTCCATGGAGACACAGGCGACGTTGCCGAAAAAAAGCGAACCTGGACCTTATGGGCCCAGGTTCGCATAGCTGTCTACACTGGTTGGGGTGCAGGGATTCGAACCCCGATAGGCAGAGCCAGAATCTGCAGTCCTACCGTTAGACGACACCCCAGTGCCAAGCGCCCCAGCATTTTCGGGGCGCCGGAAGCATGTGGCTGTCGCGGGCAGTTCAACCCTGTGGCCGCGGTGGCGGCCCGAACCGTCGCTCGCCGCTGGTGCAGAACCGTGCTGCCGCTGCATTGTCCCATCTCTTCACGCCCCTACGGTTCGCGACCCATGCTGACCATCCCGCCGCCGCTGGCGGCCTCCCTCATCGATCTGGCCCTCGCTGGCTATCCCGGAGAGATCTGCGGACTGCTTTTCGCCGCTGGGTCTGGTGGTGACCAGGCGGTGCGGGTCCTGGCCATGGACAACCTGGCGGATCGGCTGCATGCCCTCGATCCGGTGGAGCATCCCCACACCAGTCGCAACTATTTCACCATGAATGAGTTGAAGGTTTCCAAGGCGGTTGCTGCGGCCGAGGCCGCCGGCGAGCGCTGGCTGGCGATCTATCACAGCCACATCAATTGCGGCGCCTATTTCAGCGCCGAGGACATCGCCGCGGCAGCCCCCGATGGCGCGTGCGTCTATCCCCAGATCTGGCAGGTGGTGATCGACGTGCGTGGCGGTGATGCCTCGCCCGGACAATCGGTGCCCGAGGCCAAGGCGTTCCGCTGGGATGGCCGGCGGTTCGCAGATCATGGCGTCATCGCTGGACTCGCCCGGGTCGGCAGCCGTAGCGAGCCGCCACGCTGATGGCCAGACAGCGCCGTCTGCAGCCCAAACAACGCAATTACTGACCTGAGGATTCCTGATGGCCCGTTCGATCGACACCCTGGCCGTGCACGCAGGCGAGCCCCGCGACAAGGCCCATGACTCCCTGGTCACGCCGATCATCCTGGCCACCGCCTATCCTTTCGACGACACCGACGAATTGCACCGCTATTTCCGCGGCGATTACCAGCGAGGCGAGGAATACGGCCGTTACGGCAATCCGACCCAGGAGGTTGCCGAGGCCAAGCTGGCGGCGCTGGAATGCGGCCCCGAGGGCACCAGCGCCCTGCTCACCAGCACCGGAATGTCTGCCATCGTCACCACCCTGCTGGCGATGGTGAAGCCAGGTATGCACCTGGTGATCACCAAGGACAGCTATCGCAAGACGCGGGTCTTCGTCCGAGAATTCCTAGCGAAATTCAATGTCGAGCACACCAGCTGCGAGCCGTCGGTGGCGGGCATCGAGTCGGCGGTCCGGCCGAACACCCGGCTGATCATCACCGAAAGCCCGACCAATCCATATTTGAACTGCATCGACCTGGCGGCGCTGGCGAGCTTCGCCAAGGCCAACCGGATCAAGACCCTGATCGATGCGACCTTGGCCACGCCGTTCAATTTGCAGCCATTGGCCTTTGGCATCGACCTGGTGGTGCATAGCGCCACCAAGTACCTGGGTGGGCACAACGACCTGATGGCCGGCGTGGTGATCGGCAGCAAGCCTTTGATCGACGCTATCCGCGAGCACCAGGGGATGTTTGGCGCCCTCGCCAGCCCCTTCACCGCCTACATGCTGATCCGCGGCTTGAAGACCTTCGCCGTGCGCATGCGTCATCAGAACGAGAGCGGTCTACGCGTCGCGCGTTTTTTGGAGGCCCATCCCAAGGTCGAGCAGGTGTGGTACCCAGGGCTGGAGAGCCATGGCGCCCACGCTATCGCCAAACGCCAGATGCGCGGCTTCGGAGCTCTGATCAGCTTCGCCATCCGCGGCGATCTGGTCGCCGGCAGCCGGATGGTCGACGCCTGCCAGATTCCCTTTCTGGCACCGTCGCTGGGCGGACCGGAGTCGCTGATCGAGCAACCGGCACTGATGAGCTATTACGACAAATCACCGGAAGAGCGCACTGCGCTTGGAATAAAGGAAAACCTGATCCGGTTGAGCGTCGGCCTGGAGTCCGCCGATGATCTGATTGAGGACCTCGACCAGGCGCTTGCCAAAGTCTGAGGCTTTCTTTTCCTTTGGGGGCTTCCGCCTCCACGGGCTGTTGGCCCTGGTCCAGTTTCGCTTCGCTCCGCCCCCGCGGCCTTGGTCGGCGCTCGCTTTCCTGCGGAAAACGTGGGCGGATGGGCTTCGCCCATGTTATCCGCCCACCGCTTCTCCGTTGGCCGTTCCCCTCGCTGCGCGTGGGGACCCCTTCCCGCTCGGCCCCGGTCGGCGTTCCCCTCGGTGCGCGTGGGGACCCATTCCTGCCGCCCGGGCCACAACGGGTGGCCCAGTTCCAGCTCCGCCCCGCGGCCTTGGTCAGTGAGGTTACTTTTCGACAGGTTTTCGCCACTCTCTACCATGGCGGAATCCTGGAATACCTGCATACCATGCAGGTATGAACGCCCCCCTCCGCCAGCCCGCCACTGCTTCTGTCCAGGTTGCTGATGCCGTCTCTGACGCCCAGGTGAGATCCTTCGTCGACGACGGTTTCCTGGTCGTTCCTGATCTGGTCGCGCCGGCTGAGATCGAGTTGCTCAAGCGGGACACCGCCGACCTCGCCCGGGGCAAGTATCCCTGCAAGAGCCTCCAACCGCTGCCAGCGGACCTGGATGACCAGCAGGTGCTGGAAAGCCTGCTGTGCATCCACCAACCCCACAACGTCAGTCCGGTGATCAAGGATTTCGTCACCCACGCCGGCATCTGTGGGGTCCTTGGGCGGATCGTCGCTGCCCACCTGCCGCACTGGGACGGGGCGGTGAAATGCATGCAATCCATGCTGTTCGTGAAGCCACCAGGCAAACCAGGCCAGGCCTGGCACCAGGACGAGATGTACATTCCGACCCGCGATCGCAGCCTGTGCGGAGCCTGGATCGCCATTGATGACGCCACCATCGAGAACGGCTGCCTGTGGGTGGTTCCCGGATCGCATCGCGATGGTTATCTGTTCCCGTCGAAGTCCCCTGAAGATCTGGTCGAGTATGATGGCTCCAACCAATGCTACGAATTCGACGAAGCGAAAGCCGTCCCGGTCGAAGTGAAAAGCGGATCCGTGGTCTTCTTCAATGGCTACCTGCTCCATAAATCCCTGCGCAACCGCAGCACGATCTATCGTCGGGCCCTGGTCAGCCACTACATGAACTCGTGGTCGCTGCTGCCCTGGTCGATCCCTAAGGAAGGAACCTCGGTGGCTACCGCCGACATCCGCCGCGTGATCCAGGTCTGCGGCACCGATCCGTACGCTCACAAAGGCTATGATCCCCCTGGCGATGATGTCCACCTGCGTAAATGGGGCGAAGCGTGGCAGAAGGTCAAAGCTGCTGCGGCGGTCCCAAAAAGTTGATCTACTCCATCAAAACGAAGGCATCCGATTGCGCACCGATGCCGGAGCGTGGAAGCGACTGACGGCGCATCCGGGGGTGAGGCGGCCCCCGGACCACCTTATGATCCTAGAGAAGCGCTACGATTCAGCCTGGTGCTGTGTCCGACCGCACGCCGGACAGATCGATGCCGGGCACGTCCTCGCACACCACGGCTGGGCGCACGTCACTCGATGCCAGGCGGAATCGGACCCGTTGCAACACCAGGTCGTCGACGTGGCGTGCGAACAGGGCGTAGGCAGGCGGTACACCGAACATGAACGGAGTCGGATAGGTACGGTCTAGCTCAGGGATCGGCCGGGCCGCGTCTTCGAGGGTGCCGCCGCCAGGATAGGTGACATCGATCTGGTCAAAGGTGATGCGCGCTGGCCGGGTAGCCGTTGTTCCGGTCACGGTGATGCAGGTTTTCTCATTGGCTTTGAAGGTGCGGCTCTCCTTGGGTGTGCCTTCCAGGAAATAGCGCGGCACCCGTGCCCGGATGTTGCTGAACAGCACGTCGCTGAGGCTGCCCTCCTGCCAGCGGCTGTCGTCCAGGAACCACGGCTTCACATTGTCGTCGCCATCGCGCCAACCGCCAAGGCGGATCGAGATCGGATTGCACACCCTGTCCATCACCAGGTTGGCGAAGACCAGGTCGCGGATGCGGCCGCCGTGGGCCACTTGCAGGCAGATGCCACCCATTCCGGTATCACGGATGAGGCAATTGCTCACCGTGACCCGTTCGATGTCGGCCAGGGTTTCCGGCCCGACCCGGATCGCCTGGCAATAGGAACTGAGCTGGCAATCGCTGACGGTCACGTCGCGGCACGGGAAACCCGGCCTGGTGGCTTTCAACGCGATGCTGTCATCGCTGGTGGTGATCGAACACCGGGTCACGAAGACCTCTGAGCATCCGTCGATGTCCAGTCCATCGTTGGTGGCATGATCGACGCTGCGGATGGTCAAATCCTGGTAGCGCACCTGCTGGCAGCCGATGGCGTGGATGGTCCACGAAGGCCCATCGCGCAGCGACAGGTCTTGGACCCGGACCTGGCGACAATCGCGGAAACGCACCAGGACCGGTCGCGACGCCGCCATCTTCTTTTCGAACCGGCCCGCATTCCCATCGATCGTGCCGGTGCCGGTGATGGCGACATCGGTGCACTCCTGGGCGAAAATCAGGACCTGGCCGATGATGCCCGGGGCATAGGTCTGCTGGTCGTCGCGGTCATACGCGCCCAAGTCGGGACTTCCGAGCAAGGTCGCTCCCCCAGCCACATGCAGGGTGACGTGGGAGCGCAGATGCAGGGTTCCCGTGACGAAGGTTCCGCCGCCACCCAACACCACACGGCCGCCGCCCTGGGCTGCAACCGCGTCGATGGCGCGCTGGATGGCGACGGTGTCGATGGTGCGGCCATCGCCGACCGCACCGAACGACCGGACATCGGCCGCATGGGGATCGGTTACAGACTGGTGAGCTTCGGGCATGCCTGAACTTGGACCGTTCGGTGCATCCGACAATGCCCGATCGGAGCCGCGAGTGGACGTCAGATGCATGAGGACCGCCGTGCGGATCACCCAAGTCGAACTGCGATCGGCCGTTCCTGATGGCGGCTCCACATGGCGGCAAGGCAGGATTTGTCCTGGGATCTCGCTGACAAAACCGAGCAGACCGAGAATTTCACCGCGGTGGTATGTCCAGCGCTTTTACGGCTGATCTCAGTTCTGCCATGCTGTTGGGATGCAGACGACCTGGTGACGCGAAGGTCCCCAGGCACACGCCCTCGCCATCCCAACGACCAGCCCAAGAGGCACAGGAATGCCACTGGTGGGTACGGCATTCGATCCAGCCTTGCCTGCGCAGCCGGCGCAGTTCGTGATCCAGCTCGTCGCGCAACAGGATGCCCGGCCACTGGCGTGGCTGGGGTAGGCCGAGGTGGGCGATGAGCAGGTTCCGATGACGCGGGGCGAGATGGGCGAGAAGCAGCCGGCCGGTGGCGGTGCCATACAGGTCCTGATCCTGGGCGCTGGAAATCTCGGCGTTGTCGCCCTGCGGCGAGCGTAACAGCAAAACCTGACGACGATCACCGCGCAGACGCACCACCACCACGCTCTGGCCCAGGCGCGCGGCCAGCCGGGCAGCCACCGGTCGCACGTTTCGCACCAACTCCTCCAGGTAGGGCCGACGTTCAGCGAGGAGCTGGGGGCGGAGTCCCAGGCGATAAGGTCCCCGCGGCGCCACTTGGTCGGCCCAGTCCAGGCGCACCAGAGCGGCAAGTAGGCGTGCGCAGGTCGCCGGGGGCAGGTGGCAGCGCTCTGCGAGTTCACCGAGGCTGGCCAGCGGTCGCTCGGCGAGCGCATCGAGCAATGCGGTTGTCCGCGCCAAACTCCGGCTCATGCGACCATCCTGGCTGAATTCCACCTAATGGAATCCGGGCAGCGGGATGTGCAGCCGATCGAGTGGCCAGTAGCATCACAACCCATGATGAACCTTACCGACAACGACGTTGAGCGCTACCACGCCGACGGATTCCTGCACCTGCCAGGGCTGCTCGATCCGGCGCGTATGGCCGCTGTTGCAACGGCGGTGGATCGCCTTCCCCAGACCCACTCCCACCTGATCCATGAGGACAACATCAGAATCGAATACAGCCTGGCCAAGCCAAAGGGCGTCTGGAAATGGGATCCGGTGATCGACATCTGTCCAGAGATCGCGGCTCTGGCTGCAGATACCATCCTGATCGAGGTGCTCACCCGGATCTTTCGCGGATCGCCGCCACGCCTGTTCAAAGATAAAATGATCCTGAAACCGCCGGGTTCACAGGGCAACGATCTGCATCAGGACTATACCTGGTGGCAAGGCTTCCCCGACAGCCTGCTGACCGTGACTATCGCTATTGATGGCGCGGACGAACAGACCGGCTGCACCGAACTGTGGCCCGGCATGCACCGACAAGGTTTGTACCATGCGCCCGGAAAAATGGCCATGATCGATCCGGCTGTGGTCGCTGGAAGGCCGTCCCGCTTGTTCGTTTCGCGGCCAGGCGACGTTGCCCTCTTTCATTGCTTGACGCCGCATCGTGCTGGTGCCAACCGCAGTGACCGGAACCGTCGGCAGCTGTTCCTGACCTATCACGACAGTGCTGCTGGCGATTATTATCAAGCCCATTACCGCCACTTTCTCAGCTATCGGAGGGCCATGCTGCCGCCTGAACGGCGTGCTGCATGTCATTTGGCGTAGCCGTCCTAAGCGGCCCTTGCCTCCCCTAGCCTAGCACGGTCGACCGGAGCAGAAGCGCCGGGTTGCTTCGACTCGATCGGCCACAGGCCGGCAGGCGAGGCATGCCCTGCGAGCAGAGTTGGGCTGGGGCGCCCCACTGTTCGCTGCTGAGGTGTGGACTCCCTGAAAATACAGGTGTCCGCCCACAGGAAGCGATCAGACCGGGTCAACCCGCCGGCTTCCGTCCGATGAAGCGGTAGTACGGCACGCGCAGCACCGGCAGGTACGGGACCTTGGCTTTGCATTCGGCCAGGTGCAGGCGTTCGAGCCGGCTCAGCAGCCAGGGCAGATGGTCCTGGCTGGGGCGGACGCCGTCGTGGGCGAACCACAGCGGCCAGAAGTGGCGGGCGAAGCCGCCGTGGCGCACCAGGCCGTCACCCGGTTCCTTGCGCGAGACGTAGAAATCGACCACGCCGAGCACGCCGCCCGGTTTCAGGCAGGCGATGGCGTTCTCGGCCGCCCGCCACCAGTCCGGCACCATGGTCAGGCAATAGCTGAAATAGATCGCGTCGAGGGGTTGATCGGGCCGCCAGGTGCAGACATCGGCGTTGACTGTGCGCACGTTGGTCCAGCCGCGCTCGCTGATCCGCTGGTAGGCCTGAGCGAGCAGTGGCCGGCACAGGTCGACCACGGTGGCCTCGGCGCAATCCTTCAGCCGGTCGCCAAGGAATTCCAGGTTGCGGCCGGTGCCGCCGCCGAATTCGGCGATCCGGGCACCGGGCGCTAAAGGCAGATTCGTGAGCAGATCGCCGCGGCCTTGCAGCAGCCGTTCGCGGAACTGATCGTAGTCCTTGGCCTGGCCGCCATAGAACCCTTCGAGCCGATCCTGATGGCTGCCTGCGCTGGGCATGCCCCGCACCAGCCGCCACAGCACGCTGAAATCTCCGGCCATCAGCGGACGCCCTTGGCCAGATGGGCGATGTGGAAGCCGCCATAGGTACCGACCCGATCCTGCTTGTGCAGGCGATCGGCCAGCGGCCGGTCATAGGTCAGCACCTTGCCCAGCGTGCTGGTGCCGTCATTGGGGATTTTCACCGGTACGCCGTCGAGCCAGTCGACCTGGGCCCTGGCGCTGCGGAACAGGATCATGGTCTCGGGCGCAGCCCGGGCGAGGATCTCGTCCCATTCCTCGCCCAGGTCATCGGGCCGGTGGCTGGCCATCCAATCCATGTGGTCGAGCAGCACGAACCGGCTGATGGCGGCCTGGCCGCGGCTCTCTTGAAGGAACCCGGTGATGGTGTTGGTGTGGCTGGTGACCCGATCGACCAGTCCGGATTTGAGCGCGGCGAAACCGGCGACGGTGAGGTATTCCGGACAGCAGTTCCGGGTGTAATGGCCGCGGATGTACAGCGTCCAGAAATAATTGGTCCAGATCGGCAGCTCGCGGAAGACGTAGTCGATGGCGCCGCGGATGAAGCCGGCGACGCCCTGGGCGGTGGCCTGGGCGGACATCGGGAGATCGCCGCCGTGGTGCTGCATCGCCACTTCGCGGGTCTGGGACGGTGGCACGCCGAGCAGGCTCATGGTGGTCTGGCGGCTGATCGCCCACTGCACGTGCTTCGACCACAGGCGCGGAGCGACCTCATGGTCGTACAAGGCGCGCTGGGTCGCCAGATCGGTGCAGTCGACCAATTGATCCAGAGCCCGACGCAGGCGCGGCCGGACCTGGAAATAACTGCGCAGCAGGCGCGCCACCAAGCCTGACAGGCCGTGGAAATAGAAGCTGTCGCGCCAGCCGCGGCCGTTGAACCAGTGCTGGTGGCGATCCCAGAAGGCACGGGCGCCATCGGGCAGCTCGGCGCGGATCCGGCTGCGGTACAGCTGGCGGAAATCGGGATGCCAGCCGTCGCCGAAGATGCGGAAGAAATCGTCGTGTTCGAGGCTGCGGATGCCGGCGATCTTGAGGTCGAGCAGGGCATTCTGGCGCGGATTGGCGTCCACCGCGTGGACGTGGGCCGGGCCGCACAGGGCGTAATCGAGGGCGTTGCAGCCGCCGCTGGTGATGACCAGCACCCGGTCGTTCGCGGTCAGGTGCAGGGCCTGGCGATCGCAGGCCGGATCCTCCCAGCAGGCGTTGTAGAGCAGGCTGGTGCGATACAGAGCGTCAAAAACCGATTGGGAAAGACGGCTTCCCACGCCGCTGCTGCGGGCCGGGGCGCGATTGGCGAGGGTGGTGGTCATGGGGGCAGCTCGCGCGGAGGTGTACGACGGTGGCGGATCGGATGAAGCCGGCGTGAAGGCCGGCCCCGCGCCCGGTGGCGCGGATCAGGGCGGCATGATGGGACCGCGGGGGATGGGACCAGTGGCAGGCCGGGTGGTGCGGGCATTGCGATTGGTGGTCCGGACCGTGGTAGCCGGAACCGGTGCGGCATCTGGGTCGGGCCTGGTCTCGACCTTGACCTGGTTCCGGCCGGCCTCTTTGGCCAGGAGCATCGCCGCGTCAGCGCGAGCGATCAGCTCGGGGGTGGAGTCATGCTGGTGGCAGACGGCCACGCCCACCGAGATCGTGACATGGGGCAGGATTTTCCCGCTCGACAGCGCCTCGACCGCCTGGCGCAGCCGCTCGCCGACCTGCACCGCGCCTTCCGGCGTCGAACCAGGCAGGATGCAGAGGAATTCCTCTCCGCCCATCCGGCAGCACAGGTCGCCGGTGCGCAGCTGCATGACCAGGCAGGACCCCACCGCCGCCAGCACCCGGTCGCCGACCGAATGCCCATGCAGATCGTTGACCAGCTTGAAATGGTCGATGTCCACCATGAGGGCCGCCAGGACCTCGCCCGAATCGATCAGCTCGGACAGACGGGCTTCGCCATACCAGCGCCGCCAGGTTCCGGTCAGACCATCGCGACGGGCGAGCAGCTCCAGGGTCGCGTAGCGTGCGACCCGGCTGAGACCGAGGGCGAACTGGCCGCGCAGAACCTCGGCGACAAACCGCCGCTGCGGCCCATCGCGGCCGTCCAGGCTGGGCTGATCGTAGACTTCGCGCAAGATCATCGCGGCCTGGCCGGTGACCCCGGTGGAGAGATCCAGCACCAGATCCTGTCCTGGCTGGCCGGGCAGGCTGACCGGCAAGGACAGCTGCGGCGCCTGGGCGCCGGGGGCGGCACCGCGGTGGCGCCACTTGCCTTTCTCCCAGATCCACAGCTCGGCTGCCGAGAACCGCCACCACCGGCGCAGGGCGGCGGCGAAACGCACCCTGGCGTCCTCCTCATCGACGCAGCCCACCAGCTCAGCGCTGACCTCGAACACGCCGCGCAGGAGATCCTCGGCATCTTCGAGATCATCGGTGGCCGATTCGGTGCCGGTGACCGGATGCAGCAGCCAGAGCCCGATCAGCGAAACGACCAGCGCAGCGGCCAGCCCAACCGTCCCGGTGGCCAGTCCGGTCATCACCGTGGTCACCATCGCCAACACCACCGCGACCCAGCCGAGCACCGGCGCCGGCAGGACCCAGGATCGCGCACCGGGCTGGACCTCGATCGGAAAGACATCGGACGGCGGTCGGATCCGCCAGCTGCTGCTGCTGTCGTGGCCGTGCGTGCGTTGCCGGCGATGATCGGCGGAGCTCATGGCCAACCGCCGCCAGGCATGGGTTCACCGGTAAACCGAGCAAAGCCCCATGAACCAAAGCGCCAAGACGACAAGAGAAAAAAAGGAGGATGGTCTGGTACCCGGTCCTGCAATGAGAATTCTTCTGAAAATACTCTGGCGTCTTGGCGCCTTGGCGGTTCAGGCCCGGATGTTCCAGGAGCCGGGATCATTCCGCCACCTCGGTGCGGTCACGACCGGCGGCCTTGGCCCGATACAGCGCGATGTCGGCGCGTTGGATCAGGGCATGGATCGTTTCATCCTTGCGCAGGACGGCGATTCCCAGAGAGGTCGTGATGGTCTGAGGCGACTGCGCAGTGGCGATCGGAGTCTTCGCCACCTCCCCGCGCACCTGCTCGGCCACCTCTCGCGCCTCGGCGATGGTGGTTCCCGGCAGGATCACTGCGAACTCCTCGCCGCCCTGGCGGCAGGCGATGGCCCGACGCGGGATCGAGTCGCGGATCGCCTTGGCCACCGCGATCAAAGCCCGGTCGCCAGCGGCATGACCGAAGCGGTCGTTGAACTGCTTGAGGTGATCGAGATCGGCGAGCACCAGGCAGAGAGGCCGATCCTTGCGCCGGGATTCGGCCGACTGTTCTTCGAGCCGGCGCATGAACTCATCATGGCCGTACAATCCGGTCAGATCATCGCGCAGGGCTGCAGCCCGGGTCTGCTCCACCAGATCCACCGCCGCCAGACCCAGACCGCCGATCCGGCCGAGGGCTTCCAGCGCCTCGCGACGCAGAGGATCCAGCGCGGTCCCGGTGGGCAGCGCCACCGTCAGGCAGCCGCGGGTCGGGCCGGAATCGGTGGTGGCGTGGCCGCCGGACGCTTCCTTGTCGATTCCGCCGTCACGTCGGCGATCGCCGCGCAGCGGCAGCAACATGCGCAGTCCGTGCTTGGTCCGGCGGAGCAGCGACCGCGATTCGGCCACGACATAGCGGACGTCCTGGGCCGATTGGGCCACCGCAGCCAGGTCGGATTCGGCTCCAGACTGCTGATCGACCCCGGCCTGAGCCACCAGGCGCAGGCGCTCGCCGCGGCCCAGGTGCACGTTGACCGACCGGACATCGCCGGCCACCACGTTCGCCCGGGCGCACAACGCCTGGGCGAATCCCTCACCGTCGCGGGCCAGGGAGAGCTCCTGACAGGCGTCGAGCAGCGCTGAAAAGCGGTCGAGGTGACGGGCGAGCTGGTCACGGCGGATGTCGGCCCGGCGATGGGCGACGCCAGCGGCCAGAGTCATGGCTCCGCCCGCTGCGGTCCACGCCAGCCACCACAGCCACCCTCCCCCAGCTAAAGCCAAGCACGGCAAGGCCGCGCCGGTGATCCGGGGACCGATGGCGAACCATCCGGCGCAGACCCAGAACCCCGCCGCGGTCGCAGCCAGCCAGGCCGGAGCCGGCGTCCACGGTGGGATCCCCGACCACCTGAGCCAGGTCAGCTCGGCAGCAGGCAAAGCCGCCGCAGTGCAGAGGGCGATGATGGCGACGATTGCCAGCGCCTGGACATCCTCCCAGGAATCCCTGCGACGCACCGGGACGTCAGGCATGGCGGAGTGTCGCTGCGATATCCCCGCGAGGCAAGGAGGGATGATCCAACGCGGCGGAAGCCGAGCGCTCTCAGTGCGCATGCAACAACAAGGCGTGCGTTTCGGAGCGGCGATGCCCTCATTGCCGGCGCAACGCTGGTTCCGGTGGCAGCCTGATCAGACCGTGGCCGCTGGTTTGGGTTTTCGATGGTTTCGCGACTCACTTCAATTCCGGCGATGTGGGCATCGCAGCACGGCATCCGTGCAAGGTCATCCAACGCGAGCGCTAGCTGGCCGCGGCCGGTTCCGGGAACAGGGTTGATTCGAGCCGTGCCAGCTGCCGGCGTTGGGCCGCATAGCGCAGCTTCAACGCAGGTCGCGGGTCGACCGTGCGACCGCCAATTCCACTGATCCGGTCAGCCGCGCCGAGCCGCTCGATGGCGCAGACCGCGGCGCCGCGCAGCGAGGTCTCCGGTTCCTCGCAGGCGACCAGGCGCAGGCCGGTGATGTCGGCCAGGCGTTGCAGGCTGGCGACGGATTTCTGGATGCCGCCACCGACAATCGCGGTCGGTCGTCGGCCGGGCAGCAGGTCGGCGATGGTCGCCAACCGCTGATAACCCGCCTCGGTGATGGCGTGGAGAAGATCCACCGCTGTGGTCGATTGGGTGATGCCGGCGATCACCCCGGTCAGATCCTCACGCCACGTCGGCGCCCGTTCCGCCATCCAGAACGGCAGCACTGACAGGCCGTGGTCGGGACCCGGACGATCGGCCAAGGCCGCTTCGATCGCGGCCTCATCGGGCAGACGCAGGTGCTGCAAGCACCAGGCCCGTAGCGACCCGGCATTGCTGATCGCTCCGCCGATCAGATGGCGCTGGGCATCGACCCGATAACAGAACAGGCCGAACGGCGCCAGCGGCCGGGTCCTGGC
The DNA here is from genome assembly GCA_014193115.1 of Planctomycetota bacterium. Lineage (GTDB taxonomy): Bacteria > Planctomycetota > UBA11346 > UBA11346 > UBA11346 > BJHQ01. The sequence continues at coordinate 422,027 of BJHQ01000002.1, forward strand.
GTCATCGCGGCGCAGCAGCCGTATCGCCGCCGAGGTGCCGACATTGATCGCAGCCAACCCCGGTGCCGTCGCGCCGGCCCCCAGGTTGTTGGCGGCGCCATCGCCGATCCCCGGAAACCAGGCCGTGTCCGCCAATTCCGGAAACAATGCCATCGGTGATTGGCGCAGCCCAGCGTCATCAATCGCTAGCAGTGTCCGCCGATCCAGCCGGCATGCTTCGAGCATGCCCGGATCCCATGCCCGGGTCCCTGGATCATAGCATCCGGTACCGGTGGCCATGCCGTGGGCGGTGCGCAGTTTCTCTGGAGGCAACCCGGCCAACTGCCCGACCAGCCAGTCCGCCGGCGACAGGAACCAGGCGATCGAGCGGAACACCGCCGGCTGGGTACGCCGCAGCCAGCGCAGTTTCGCCGGCCAGAACGATACCCTCAGCATGCACCCGGTGCGGCTGTGCACCTCCCGCTCGTCCAGTTCCTTGCGCAGGCGCTGGGCATCATCCTTGGCCCGGCTGTCGGCCCAGGTCAGCACCGGGGTCAGGGCCGTGCCATCATCCGAACAACCGACCAGCGAGTGCCAAAAGCAGGACATGCCCACGGCGGCGATCGGCCGGCTGGCCAGCGCTCGTTTTCCGGCGCGATAGCTGAGCGCCCCGGTGATCACCTGCCTGGCGCCGGCAAGTAGATCAACAGCGGACAGCTCTGCCTTTCCCGCCCGATCGGTGTGCAGCGGATACGTCGCCTGGACCAGGCTGTCGGCCAACCGCACGCCGTTCAGATCGAACCACCCGGCCCGGATCGATGACGTGCCAAGATCGAGGGCGAGGATCAGGGGTGTGGCCATGTCAGCGCCTCCATAGTGATTGGGTCACGTGATTCGCGTCTGCCGGGTACTCGGGCGCCGCCGAGAGGCGATGGGCGGTTAATGGCGAGGCCATCCGCCCAAATCTTCGGCTGCAAAGCAAAAAAGCCCTGACAAAGCCCGGGGATAGGACCGCAGGTCCGCAGGGTCGAAGCCGGCGAAGCCCCAGTCAAATCGTCTGGCTCAGGAATCCGCCATCCACCCGCAGGTCACTGCCGGTGACGAAACCGCTGGCTTTCGCGCTGGCCAGGAACACCACGGCGCCGACCAGCTCCTCGTCCTTGCCGAAGCGACCCATCGGGGTGTGGCCGAGGATCTGCCTGGCCCGCTCGGTGGGGCTGCCGTCCTCCTGGAACAGCAGTTTGCGGTTCTGCTCGGCGGGGAAGAACCCCGGAGTGACGGTGTTGACCCGCACCCCGTGTTTGGCCCATTCCCGGGCCAGGAACTGGCTGAGCGACAGCACCGCGGCCTTGGCCGCGCTATAGGCCACCACCCGCGACAGCGGGATGTGGGCCGACACCGAGGCGATGTTGATCACCGATCCGACCCCGCGTCGGCACATCCCCGGCCCGAATTCCTGGCAGGGCAGCAGGGCGCCGCCCACCAGGTTCAGATCGTAATTGGCCTTCCAGTCCTCGATCCGCAGATCTTCGAAGCGCTTGTCGCCAACCACCGTCACCTTGGGGTCGTTGCCGCCGGCGGCGTTGACCAGCACGGTCGGCTCGCCAAGGGCGGTGCCGACCTCGGCGTGGGCGTTCTTCAGGCTGAGCTGATCGGCCGCATCGCAGGAAACGAAGATGGCCTTTCCGCCTGCGGCGCGAATCCGGCTGGCGCGTTCCTCGCCGCGTTCGCGGTTGCGTCCGAGCACTGCCACGGCAGCCCCGGCCCGGCCCAGACCCTCGGCCAAAGCCCCGCCGAGCACACCGGTACCACCGATGACCACGGCGACATCGCGGGAGAGATCGAAAAGGGCGTGGTCGGGCATGGTTTGGCACGCTCCGATCGGGTGCATGCCTGTCAACGCGATGGGCTTCGTCGAGCAGCAGTGCTGAATGGCTCGCGGGTCGCTGCCCTCGCCCGATATGGGGCCTTATTGAGACATCGACCACATGACTCGGGAGGACGCTGGCTCGCTGGATGCTAGTGAGGGAAGACGATCCCTGGAGGTTGCTGTCGAGGCCGGCCGAATACACTGCCGCCAGAGATGCAGATCGCAGCCCGCTCCGAGGTCGTCGAAGCCGCCGCCCAGCTCGCCCGCTGCCAGCGGTTGCTGGTACTGACCGGCGCAGGCAGCAGCGCCGATGCCGGGGTTCCGACTTTCCGCGGCGAGGGCGGGCTGTGGAACGACCGCCGGGTCGAAGAGCTCGCCAGCCCGGAAGGCTTCGCCAACGATCGCGATGGCGTGTGGACCTGGTACCGCGAACGCCGCCTGCAAGTCGCCAGCTGCCAGCCCCATCCCGGACAGCGCGCCTTGGCCCTGCTCCAACGCCATCTGACCCAGCCAAACCAGGTCCTGATGGCGACCACCAACGAAGACGACCTGCTCGATCGCGCCGGAGTGAAGGGCGTAGTCCATCTGCACGGTTCGCTGTTCGACACCCAGTGCAGCGCCGAATGCGGCTGGATCGCCCGGGACGACGCCGACAACGCCCTCAGTTTCCTGCCCTGCCCGGAATGCGGCGCCCCCTCCCGGCCGGGTTCAGTGTGGTACGGCGAGACGGTTCCGCGCTCGGGATTGTCCAAGATCGCCGCCTTCGATCCGGATGGCTGCCTGGTGGTGGGCCTGTCGTGCCTGGTCCAGCCCGTCGCCGGCATTCCGCCCGAACTGGTCAACCACGGCTGCCCGGTGGTCGAGATCAACCCGAGCGAAACGCCCATTTCGCCGGTGGTGTTGACCAGCATCCGTTCCACCGCCAAACACGTCTTGCCGATTCTGGTCGACCTGCTGACCTCGCACACCGTGCGCGACCAGACCAGGCGACTGACGTAGGTCGACTTACCGCGCCGCTGGAATCCGCGGCATGCTCAGGTTCTTCCATTGGCCGCCAGCTGCACTCTTGGCGAGCAACACGATCTGCCCGGCATGGTAAGCGGTGTGAGCCAAGGACCGGGCTAACGCCAAGGCCACCGTGAGTTCCGAGCCGCGGATTTTTACGGATTTTCCCAAATCGCCATCGCTCAACCCGCCCAGCGTCGCGAACAAGGTCGACCAGCCTTGCCGCCACACGTCCATCAGCTCGGCCCGCTGCGTTCGATCAAAATCGAACTCGCCATCCCGGTTCCGCCACGGTTTTTCGCCATCGCTGGTCAGGAAATCGGTGAATCGTGAGTGCAAATTGCCGCCGACATGCTTGACATAGACCGCGATCGAAACCTCGCCGTCCAGCGTAAAGAACGTCGCATCGTCGACCTGGGCCAGCGCTTTTTCAGCGACGCTCTGGTAACGACGGTATTCTTCGGTGATGGCGGGGATGACGAGCATGACCGGTCCAGTTACTTTCCGACCGCCCGCTTCACCGCAGCGACGATGTCCTCGGCCCACACCAGATAAGCTTTTTCCATGCCCTTCGCCTGGGGGCTGATGCTGTCGGCGGCGCCGAGGCGGATCGGCGGGGCGTCGAGCCAGTCGAAGGCGCGGGTGACGATGCCGTCGGAAACGTCGGCGGTGAAGCTGCCGATGCGCACTGCCTGGCTGGCGATGACGACCTTGCCGGTCTTCTTGACGCTGCCGATGACGGTGTCCCAGTCGAAGGGCACCAGGGTGCGGGCGTCGATGACTTCGAGTTCGATGCCATCCTTGGCGAGCAACGAAGCGGCCTTCACTGCTTCGTTCACCACATACGACCAGCCGACAAAGGTGCAGTGCCGGCCGGGGACCTTCACCGCCGCCTGGCCGAAGGGGATCAGGTAATCGGTGTCGGGCACCACGCTCTTTGTGCCGTAGAGCAGCTGGCCCTCGACGTACAGCACCGGATTGTCGTCACGGATGGCGGTTTTCAGCAGGCCTTTGGCGTCATAGGCGTTCGACGGGATGGCGATGCGCAGGCCCGGCGTGTGGCAGAAGATCGACTCGATCGATTGGCTGTGCTGGCCGCCATAGCCTTTGCCGCCGCCAGCGCTGGCCCGCACCACCAGGGGCAAGGTGCGCTCGCCGCCGGACATGTAGTGCCATTTCGCGGCCTGATTGCTGATCTGATCGCTGGCCTGCAAGGCGAAGTCGAAATACATCAGTTCGACCACCGGGCGAAGGCCGGCCATGGCGGCGCCGACCGCGGTGCCGCAGATCGCTGATTCGCTGATCGAGGAATTGAAGATGCGGTCGCGACCAAACTGTTCGAGCAGTCCGGCGGTAACGAAGAACGCTCCGCCATAGTCAGCGATATCCTCGCCCCAGGTGACCACCCGATTGTCGCGCAGCATTTCTTCTTGCAGGGCTTCCTTGATCGCATCTTTATAAGTGATCTGGCCCTGGTCGTCGCGTTTGGCCTTGTCGGCCTTGGCGATGGTTTTGCCCGGCGAAGCCGTCGCCGGCACCGTCGCGCTGGTGCTGGTGGTGTACAAGTACTGATAGAGCGCCTTGGGATCGGGATCGGGACTGGCGGCAGCCCGCACCGCCTGCTCGGCGTTGCGCTGGAAGCACTTGTCGTAGATCGCGCCCAGGGATTTCTCGTCAGCCAGGCCGTTGTCGATCAACTGCTTGCCGAAGGTCACCAGCGGATCGATGTCGCGCCACGCCTGCTCTTCTTCTTTGCGGCGATAGGCTTTACGCGGGTCCGACAGCGAGTGGCCATAATAACGGTACGTGATCAATTCCTTGAGCATCGCGCCTTCGCCGGCGCGGGTGCGGGCGACGGCCTCGCGCATGCAACGGCGCACCGCCAGCACGTCCATGCCGTTGACCACTTCGGCGTGCATCGCGTCCTGGGCGAAACCCCAGGCCCGGGCGGCGAGGTACGACACGTCGCACAGCTCGCCGTGGGTCTGACCGGTCATCGCGTAGAGATTGTTCAAGATGCAGAAGATGACCGGCACGCCGGCTTTGCGCGCATGCAGGCCGTTGTCGAACTGCGGCATGGTCGCCATCTGCAGCGATTCCAGCGTGATCCCGTTGGAGAACGCGCCGTCACCGACAAAGCACACCGCGACCTTGCCGTCGTCGAGGTAGCGGCTGGCATAGGCCGCTCCGGTCGCGATCGGAGTTCCGCCGCCGACGATAGCGTTGGCACCCAGATGGCCGAGCGTGAAGTCGGCGATGTGCATCGATCCGCCCCGGCCCTTGCAATAGCCGTGCTCTTTGCCGAACAGTTCGCAGATCGAGCGGTACACGTGGTCGGCCAGCAGCTCTTGGCGCAGGCCCTCGGTATCGGTGGATTTCACCGCGATCTTGTAGTGGGCGACCCGGGCATCCATGGCGGTGCGGTCCATCGCCAGGATCGCGGCATAGCCCTTGGCCATGGAATCGCCGTGACCTCGGTGGGTGCTGGTGATGTAGTCGTCCCACTTCAGCACGCTGCACGCGCCGACGCTGGCGGCTTCCTGGCCGATGCTCAGGTGGGTCGGCCCTTGGTATTCGTATTTGCCCTTCAGCGCCTCATAGGCGCCGGAGCGCAGCTGATAGATCATTTCCTCAAGCGCCCGCACCGCGCCCATCTGCTCGTAGAGCGACAGGGCCTCGGCCGGGGTGATGGTGCCGGCCGCCAGCTCCTCACGCAGCGTGCTGGTGGTCTGGAAGACCGGGATGTCCCGCGCCTTGAGCGTGGCGGGGGTGAAGACAGGCATGCAGTCGAGGGCGAGGACCATGGGGGCTCCGAAGGGCGGTCAGACGCTAGGAACGGCGAGGGAACGGGTCAACGCAGTGCCTGACCGGGCGATGCCATGCGCTGGCCGCATGCATGACGGCAGCGTTGGTCGATGCCGCCGCGGCATGGACATACCGCCACCCACCATTTCACGAAGGTTCCTCGATCCACAGGGTTGTGCCGGAATTCGGGCCGAACCCATGCCCAAGAAAAAAGCTACAATCCGAGGATTTCCCGGACCACCGCCTCGGTCTGCGGATCGCCGCGTTCGCGCAGCCGGCTGAGCAGCCGGTGCTGCAATTTGTTGGCTACCCGGCGCAGGCCATAGCGCACATCGTCGCGCAGCGCCGCGTCTCCTGCGCGCTGCGCCACGTCACCCAGCCGCGCCGCCAGTCGGGCGTCCTCCGCCGCCACCACATCGTCGAACCACGCCGCTACCGCCGCCAGCAGGCTGTCGCGGCCGGGGCGGCGCTCCTCGAGGAATTCCGCCAGCCGGGTATCGATCAGGGTTTCGGCGGCGGTGACCTCGGCCGAGCGCTGTTCGCGGTGGCCGGCCACCACCCGCTCCAGGTCATCGACATTGTACAGATAGACATCGCCTTGATCGGCTACCGCCGCTTCGACATCCCGAGGTACTGCCAGGTCGATCAGCACCAGCGGTTGCCTCCGGCGGCGCACGGCCGCGGCCACCATCGCCGCGCCGATCACCGGATGCGGAGCCGCGGTGGAGCTGACCACCACGTCGTGGCTGGCGAGGGCGGCGCCCAGCGCCGACCAGTCGGCGACCTCGCCGCCCAGGCGCTCGGCCAGCGCCACCGCCCGTTCACGCTTGCGGTTGACCACCGTGACGGCGTGGACTCCAGCGCTTTTCAGGTAGGTCAGCACCAGTTCAGCGATCTCGCCGGCGCCCACCACCAGGACCTTGGCCGAGGCCAGATCGCCGAGGACATGCTTGGCCAGATCCACAGCGACCGATGCGACGCTCAGCTTGTGGCGGGCGATGCCGGTGGAGGTGCGGACCTCTTTCGCGACTGCCAGGGCCCGCTGGAACAGTCCATTGAGGTGCTGCGCCGTGGCGCCGTGCTTGCGGGCCAGCTCATAAGCGTCTTTGACTTGGCGCAGGATCTGGTCTTCACCCAGCACCAGGCTGTCGAGTCCGCTGGCGACGCGAAAGGCATGGCGGACGCCTTCGGCGCCGGTGCGGGTGGTGGCGATGACCAGCTCAGCCGGATCGATCCCCTGACGCTGCGCCAGCAGGGTCAGCACCGCCGCCGCCGGAACCCTGCCGGCGACATAGCACTCGACCCGGTTGCAGGTCGACAGCACCGCCGCCTCGCTGGCTCCTGGCAACGAGCGCAGCTCGCCAAGCAGGTCGGGAACAGCCGTGTCGGCGACCGCCAGCCGTTCGCGCAGCGCCACCGGTGCATGGTGGTGGTCGATGCCGACGATCAGCAGCGGGAAGGCTTCGTCCGCCGGAGTGTCTTCCTGGCCCTGAGCAGCTCTTTCCGCATCTTTCCCTCGCATCTCAGAGGCCATGGGCGAGCACCAGGACAGCCATGCCACCGGCGGCGGAGAGCGCCAGGCTGACCACCGCCACCGTTGCCAGCCGGTGGCGAGGCAGGCGTCCCGTCGCCCGCAGACCCAGGGCGAACAGCAGCACCACCAGATGTCCAAGACCGATCAGCGCCGCCGGGCTGACCAGCGTGAAACCGGTGCTGATCTGCATCGCGGCGCCGCCAGTGGCGATCCCCGCCGACAACAAGGCGGTGCCGACCACCACCGCCCGCTCGGTGAGTTGTTCGAGCAGCGGCAAAGGCGGAAGCCGCAGACCGCGGCCGGAATCACGCTTCAAGGCCCGTCGCGCCACCAGGTACAACGCGCCAGCAGCACCTGCAACCAGCAGCACCGCCATCGCCGCAAGCATGAAACCGACGTGGATCCAGACGATCACCGGGGTTCCGCCAAGCCGGGTCAAATCACCCTGGCCGGCGCCCAGGCGGAAGAACCCGGCCATCGCCAGCAGCAGGGCCACCGCCGCGATCGGCAGCATCAGCAGCGGCAGGCTGGGCGTCGACAGGCTGCGCCCGACGAACAGCGCCGCCGCCACTGCTGCCCACACCGCCAAGACGAAATAGCAGAAATCGCGATGCCCGGCCTCGACCAGGCTGGCGAGCAGACCGGCGGTCAGGCATGCGAATGCCGCCCACAGTGCTGCGACCCAGGCCCGGCCACGGTCGTCCGCGGCCGATGTCCCCAGCCCGGTCCAACGCAACCAAGCCGACCATCCGGCCAGCAATCCGGCCAAGGCCAGCAACACGACCGCTGCCAGGTGCATAGCCCGACGCTGGAAGCGACAGCCACCCGGTCAACCCTTGTTTGCACCGACTCGCCGACCGGGACGGCTTCTCCGGTGGAATTGACCGATGCACACCGGGCCACAGGAGAAACCGGTTCGTGCCTCAGTCGTGACCGGCAAGCTGGACCGGCTGCTCCCGGTTCATCTCAGCACCCGGACCGCATGCTCTCGCCCGTCCTCGACCAGCGGGATGCGGCCATCCGCGCACACCTGGCCATCACACGTGGTCTGCGGCGTGCCTGAGCCGGTGGTCACCTGGATGTTGTAGGTCGCGGTGCCGGCCCGGTAAACCACGGTGAAATCGCCAAAGTCGGCTGAGGTGGTAGGTGAAACCCGCAAGTATCCGCCGGTCTTGGTGAGGCCGAGCAGGGATTCCAGGATCAGGCGCAGCATCCAGCCGGCGGAACCGGTGTACCAGGTCCAGCCGGCGCGGCCGATGTGGCCAGGGGCGCGGTAAACGTCGGCGGCGAGGACATAGGGCTCGCCCTGCCAGCGATCGGGGTCGGCGCCGTGGCGGATGGGGTCGATCAGGCGGGTCAGCTCCAGGGCCTTGGCGCCGTCGCCGAGGGCGGCGAAGGCCATGGCGGTCCACACTGCGGCGTGGGTGTACTGGCCGCCGTTTTCACGCACCCCCGGCGCATAGCCTTTGATGTAACCGGGCTCCACCGGGCCATGATCGAAGGGCGGGTCGAACAGCAGGATCAGGCCCTGATCGCGGAGGACCAGCAGACGTTCCACGGTGTCGAGGGCGATCCTGGCCCGGGCGGGATCGCCGGCTCCCTCCGGTCCCTTGGCCAGCGAGAGCGCCGCCCAGGCCTGGGGCAGGGCGTCGATCCGGCATTCCACCGACGTGGCGCTGCCCAGGGCGACGCCGTCGTCAGTCCATGCCCGCAGATACCGGTCATGCTCCCAGGCGGTGGCTTCGATCCGGGTGCGCAGGCCGATTGCCTCTGAGAGCAACCGAGCCGACAGCTCGGCATCGCCCACCGACTGGGCCACCGGAACAAACCGGCGCAGGCAATCGATCAGGAAGAATCCCAGCCAGACGCTTTCCCCTCGGCCCAGGCGGCCGACCCGGTCCATGCCATCGTTCCAGTCGCCGCTGCCCATCAAAGGCAAGCCGTGGCTGCCGAAGCGCAGCCCGTGCAACAGCGCCCGCACCGCATGCTGATAGATGGTGGCCTGTTCATCGCTGATCTGGGGCAGGTCATAGACGGAATCAAGTTCCGCCGGCACCGCCGCGGCCTTCAGGAAGGGCAGCCGCTCATGGAGCAGCGCCGGATCGCCCCCGGTCTCCAGGTACCGGCAGAGGGCGTAGGGCAGCCAGAGATAGTCATCGCTGATCCGGGTACGGACCCCGCGGCCCTGGGGCGGATGCCACCAGTGCTGGACATCGCCTTCGCTGAACTGCCGGCCGGCGCAGCGGCGGATCTGCTCCTTCAGGAAATGCGGAGCGTGGTGGACCAGGGCCATGCTGTCCTGGAGCTGGTCGCGGAAGCCCCAGGCCCCACCGGACTGCGAAAAGCCGCTGCGGGCGAGGATGCGGGCAGAGATGATCTGGTAGCCCAGCCAGCCGTTGGCGAGCAGATTGATGGTCGGATCGCAGGTGGACACCTGCACGGTGCTGAGCAAGTGCTTCCAGTGCTCATAGACCCGTGACAAGGATTCCCGGGCAGGCCCGGCACCCCGGCGGGCCAGGGCCTGGCTGCGGGCGTGGGCCCGGTCGCGGCCGCAGCCGATGGTGAAGACCACTTCCTGCTCTTCGCCCGGGGCCAGTTGGATCAGCACCTGGGCGGCTGCGCAGGGGTCGAAGCCGGCTCCGCAGCGACCGAGCAGGTTGCCGGCGGCCATGGCATCAGGGCGGTCGGCCAGGCTGCCGCGACCGAGGAACTCCGTGCGATCGCAGGTCCATCCGTGCAGGCGGCGGCTGGCGGCGAGGAAGGCATGGCGCTGGGATTCGTCGTCGTGCAGGGGATTGCGGGCGAACAGCACGCCGTCCTCGTGCTCGGTGACCAGGTTGCCCTGGGTGCGTTCGCGCAGTTCGCCCAGGGTCCATTCCAGGAACATGGTCACGGTCAGCCGGCGTTCCCGGCCGCTGCGGTTGGCGATCAGCAGGCGCAGGTGCTTGACCGGCTCCACCGCATCGACCCAGGTGTGCAGTTCCGTGGCCAGGCCTTCCTCGCCTGCCATGAAAGCGCTGTAACCGAAACCGTGGCGGACCACCCGGGTGCTGCGGCCGGGCAGCGGGCCCGGGGTCGGCGACCACACCGCGCCGGTGTCCTCATCGCGGATCAGGGTTAGCTCGCCAAAGGGATCGGCCACCGCGTCGCAGCGCCAGGGAGTCAGGCGGAACTCGTGGCAATTACCGGCCCAGGTATAGGCGGCGCCGCGTTCGCTGACCACGGTGCCGAACGATTCGTTGGCCAGGACATTGCACCACGGCAGCGGCGTGGTCCGGCCCGGCGGCAAGATGATGATGTATTCCCGGCCATCGCTGGTGAACCCGCCCAGTCCGTTCCATTGCGACAGGGTGAAGGTTGACGCCGCCAGCGGTTCATCGCGCAGCTGCGGCCGGGTCGGGCGGAAACGCGGCGCAGGGCTGTCAGGACGCACCCGTCGCTCCGAGAACTGGCCGAGGTTCCCCACCACATCGGCGATCACCAGGCTCGCCACCGCCGCCAGCAGGTGGCGGTCTTCCTCGGGGACCTGGTCGAGGCGGCGCACGAAGATGCCCCCCGGCCGGTCGATCTGGCCAGCCGACGGACCGGCCATGACCAGGCCGAGGATGCGCTCGGTCTGCTCTTGCCGATAGATCGACGGATCTTCGATCAGGATCACCAAGTCCACCGCCAGGCCGCGTGAGCGCCACCAGGCATGGGCGCGCAGGACCTGACGGACCAGGTCGGTGCGCTGGCTGTCCGTGACCCGCATCAGGCAGATCGGCAGATCGCCGGAGATGCCGTAGCTCCACAACCCGGCCCGGGTCCGGCGATTGCGCAGCATGGTGGCTGGGGCCGAACGTCTGTGAACCACCGGCACCACCAGGGAACCGGCCAGTCTGGCGAAGACCTGGGCCTCGGCTCCGCTGGCACCGATCTGCGACAGGACCACCTGGCCGTGGGTGTAGGCGAGGCCGAAAACCCGGTTGGCGATGTGCTCGTCCCGATAGCGTTGAGCCAGGGCCAGGGCCGCCGCCCGGGTCGGAGCCACGGCATAGATCACATCGACGATGATCCGGCCGCCGGCCGGCACGGTCACCTGCCGGCGCAGGGCCAGCACCGGATCGAGCACGCCTCCCACGGTGCCACCCAGGGCTTTGCAGGGACCTTGCAGCGCCTGCGGGGCGTGGAGGTGGCCGCCGCGGCCGAGGAAGGCCCGCCGATCGGTCTCGAAGGAGATCTCTCCGCCTGCCGCCTCGCCTCTCGGCACCAGGAGATGCACCAGCCACAACCGGGCGTCCTCGGGATGGCGCGGCCGCCGGGTCGCCAGCACCGCCTCGGCTTCGGGCACCATCTCGGTTTCGATGAACAGGTTGCTGAAGGCGGGATGGGACAGGTCGGCCACCGCCGGCGCCAGCACCGGTTCGACATAGGTGGTCAGTTCCAGCCGGCGATCGTCCTCGCCATGGTTGGCCAGATGCAGCCGGCGCAGCTCGACATCGTCCTCCGGGGAAATGGCGATCTCAGTATGGGTGCTGAGGTCGCCATCACGCCGGCGGAATTCGGCCCGTCCCTGGGAGAACACCGCTTCGTAGAGTCGAGCCGTGCGATTACTCGGAAAATGGCAGGCCGACCAGCAGGCACCGGCGCCGGAGTGGTCATCAGAACGGTCGCCAGTGAGCACGTCGCGGAGATAGAGCCCGGGGCCGCCGCCATCGCCGGTCGGATCCGCCCGCCACCGGGTCACGCTCAGATCGTTCCACCGGCTGCCGCCGGAACCCGAGGCGAACACCAGGCAATGGTAACGGCCATTGGAGAGCAGCTGGACCTCGGCTGCGGCGGGATGGGGCTGGGTGATGACCCTCAGGGCGGAATCCTGGCCAAGCGACAGGCTGCCTCCGGGCTGGTCGGTCTCTTCGCTCGGCCCCTGGATCGGCACCGGCCGCTCCTCAAGCAATAGTCGATGTGCCAGCAGTTGCGGATCAGCCAGGAACCGCCGGCGCATCGGTGCGTCTTCCAGGACGTGCAGGAACGCGAGCAGGGCCATGCCCTGGTGGTGGGCCATCCAGGAACGGATGACCACCAGCGGCACCCCCACCGGCAGCCGGCTGGGGGTGAAATCGATGGCATCGCAGAAGCCGAACCGCCCCATGGATCCCAGGGATTCCAGCTTGTGGAGATTGGCCACTGCCGCCTCGGGATCGATCAGCAGGCCGAGGGCGCAGGCATAGGGCGCGACCACCAGATCCTCGGCCAGGCCGCGTTTCATGCCCAGGCTGGGCACGCCGAAGGCCCGATACTGCCAGTTGAGCGAGGCATCGGTGTGGTAGTAAGCTGACTCCGAGATGCCCCAGGGCACACCTCGGCTGGCGGCGTAGCGGATCTGTTCGGCCACCGCCGTGCGGTTGCTGTCATCGATCAGGGTTCCCGGCTCTTCGGGCATGACCAGGGACGGCATCAGGTATTCGAACAGGGTTCCGCTCCACGAGACCAGGACCTGACCGCCGCCGCCCAGCCAGCCGGCGGTGAGATCCGCCGCCACGCCTCCGGCCAGTCCATCGGCCAGAGTGCGGACCTGACGCCGGCCGAGATGGAACCAATGGTCCTGGCTGATCGAGCCGGTGGCGATCGCGACGTACGAACCGAGGCGCGATTCGCTCGCCAGCAGATCATAGGAACTGTCATCCAGCCTCGTGTCGTCGCACCGGTAGCCGATGGCGAACAGCTTGGTCCGACGGTCGTACAGGAACGGCCACTCCATCCCCAGGGCCAGGGCGGTCATCGCATCGGCCAGCGACCGGGCCCGGTCGAGGTCCGCGGCCAAGACCTCCGGCTCGGCCTGCTGCTCGGCCCAGGTCTGCCTGGCGGACGCCAGCCACATCCCGGCTTCGGACTTGGCGGTTGCATCCCTTGGTTCCGACATGCTGTCCAGCAGCTGGTCCAGGCGCAGCCCGATCCCGGCCAGGTCGCAGGTCAGCACGTCGTTGGCCAAGGCTAGGGCCTGCGGAGTTCCGGCGCAGGCAAGGGTGGCAGCCAGTCCGCGCCGCCGGCGAGCGGTTTCGACTCTGTCCGGCAGGGCCCGCAGGCCAGCTGCCAGGACCAGCAGATGCCCGGCCAGGTTGCCGCTGTCCACGGTGGAGACGTAGCGCGGAGTCAGGACCTGGCCGGTGCGGGTGTCATACCAGTTGAACAGATGCCCGCGATGGCGGGCGAGGGCGTTGGTCGAGTCCCAGGTGAGCTCCAGCCGGCGGATCAGTCCGCCGGTGGTCAGCCAGCCGAGGTCATGGGCGGCCAGATCGGCGAGCAGGGCCAGGCCGATGTTGGTCGGGGAAGTGCGATGAGCGATGGCCTGAACCGGTTCATCCTGGACGTTGTCGGGCGGCAGATAGCGATCCTCGGCGCTCCAATTTTCAGTGAAGAACCGCCAGGTTTTCCGCGCGCAGACATCAAGATACCGCCGATCAGATAAACCCAGGATGACCGTGGCGGAACGGCGCGGACGGGACAACCCCCACGCCATGAACGGGGCCAGGATCCACAGGATGCCCAGCGGGACGGCAACGACTCCCAGCCCTGGGCGGAACCCGGCCAACAGGATGGCGAGGACCCCAGCCGTTGGTGCCGGCCACATGGTCAGGATCACGTCGGTCAGGCGACCGCTGGCCAGGCGTTCCGCCTCGGACGAGGTCTGCCATTCCTGGAGATGGCGATGGCTGATCAGCAGGCGCCACATGGTGCGCAGCACTGCCCGGGTTTGAATGACGGCCTCGAAGGGCAGGACCGCCAGCCCACCCGCCGCCACCAGGGATCCCTGACCGAACCGCTGGCGGGCCAGGCGGAGATGGCTGGACCACGGCAGTTCAAGATCCTTGTGCAGGATGCCCAAGGCCCCGAGCACGGTCGGCAGCAACGCCAGTCCGAGGATGCCTGCACTCACCACCAAGGCCGATGGCATGTCTGCGCCAATCCACACCGCTGCCAGCAGGCCCACGGACGCGGCCGCCAGCAGGCTGCGGCGCAGGTTGTCCAGGATCTTCCAACGGGCCAGTTCTCCGAGCACATTGGCCGCATGCCCATGGGCGCTGGCTACGCTCCGCGCCAGCCACGGCAGCAGCTGCCAGTCGCCCCGGATCCAGCGGATCCGCCGGGCGACGTCCGCCAGGTAACGGGCAGGGTGGTCTTCGACCAGCAACACGTCGCTGATCAGGCCGGCGCGGGCGAAGCTGCCTTCGATCAGGTCGTGGGACAAGATGGCATTGTCGGGAAAGCGGCCGTCCATCACCGACGCAAAGGCAGCCAGGTCATAGATGCCCTTGCCGATGAATGAGCCCTGGTCGAACAGATCCTGGTACACATCCGAGACGGTGCGGGTGTAGGGATCGAAACCGGCTTCGCCGGACCACCAGGTGGCGAACCAGGAACGGGTCGAGCTGCCCAGGCTGGTCACGATCCGGGGTTGCAGGATCGCGTGGCCGGCAACCACCAGGCCATCGCGCACGACCGGCCAGTTGAGCGGATGGGCCATGGCCGCGACCAGGTCGCGGCCGGCATCCCGGGGCAGCCTGGTGTCGGCGTCGAGGACCAGGACGTAACGGACCGCGGTCAGACGGGTCGCATCACCAACCACCACGGTGAAGGCCGAGCGCTCGCCGCGCAGCAGGAATCCGTTGAGATCCTCGATCTTGCCGCGTTTGCGTTCGCGGCCCATGAACACCCCTTCGCCGGCATTCCAGCACCGGGGCCGGTGGAACAGATGGAAGCGATCGCCGTGGCGGCGGTTCAACGCAGCGATCGCCGCCGTCGCGCTGCTGAGCAGCAGGGCGTCGGCGGGCATGTCCACCCGATCGGCATCGGCGAAATCGGTCAGCAGGGCGAATCTCAGGCCCGACTCCCGGTTGGCCAAGGAGCGCACCAGCAACCCGTCGGTCAGTTCCTGGACATCGATGGCCGAGCGGAGCAGGCAGGGCACCACCACCAGGCAGGTCCGGTCTGCCGGGATGCCTTCGGAATAATCCATGCGCGGCATCCGTTCGGCCCTGGCGCAACAAGTCGAGATCCAATTGGTGACCGCCACCGCCGCCTGGCTGGCGGGGATGACCGACAGGATTCCGACCAGCACGGCGAACCAGGTCTGCCCACCCATCAGCAGCCACGCTGCGCCGGTGAGAACTGCGGTCAGCACCAGGATGGACAGGACGAACCAGGCCAACGCCAATGGTCTGGTGCCCCGATCGCTCGGATGGCGCAGGCCGTGGACTTGGGCCAGGTGCTGCTCCAGCTGCCGCCGGCCGTCGCCGATCAGCCACCACCCGACGTGCTGCTGCGCAGGATGTCTCACGGATCCGGTCTGCTGTCCGGCATCGGCTGGCGCTTGGGCCAGGGCCATGGCGGCCTCCGCCACCGCCCGCTCGGCGGCCGCTCCGGGCGGATGGCAGCGGCGGGCCAGGCCCTCGATCGCCTTGCGGTAGCGGTCCCTGGTGCCGGGATCCATGGCCGGATGCACCGGATCCTGGCGCAGAACCGCCTCGACCGGGCTCTGCTCCTCGACGAACGTCCGCCAATCGATGGTCGCCATCCGGCGCAGGCTGGTGATGGCGTGCTCGACCGCGAGCTGATCGCTGGCCTGGACCTGGTGGTCCGCCCGCACCAGATCGGTCACCATCTGGTGGTGGTCGGCCAGGCGCTGGTCCAGCCACTGCATGACCAGGGCGACCTGGGGATTGAGGCCCTGGACCCGGCGATGAAGTTCGGCCACGAAGGCCTGGCTGAGCACCACCGAGCGGGCCAGCTCGCTGATCACGATGACCAGAGAGCTGGGCTGCTCATCGGCGATCTGGCCGAGGCGGGCCGCCCACAGCGCCGCCAGCCGCCGCTGCTCCTCATGTCCGGCGACCCGCACCGCGACCCGGCGCAGGTTCTCGATCAGGGCCAGACGCAGCATGATCGGTACGGCCCACAATTCGCCCAGGGTCAGCGGAGCGATCTCCTGATACGCGGAAATGAACGCCGAAAGGCTGTCAGCATCGACCCGGCCGTCGGCATGGGCGATGAGCTCGATCGACAGGGCGTAGACCCGCGGCGCACCGGCGGGATCTCCGGTGGTCAGGCGGGGCAGTTCCCGGCTGTACCCCCGGGGCAGATGCCGCCGGGCGGTGGCGATCTGCTCCATGATCAGGTGCTGGTTGTCGAGCAGCCAGTCGCCGGCCGGCACCAGGGGCGCTGACAATGGCGTGGAAGCGGGGCCGTCGACCAACCGCTCCAGAATCCCGCGTAAGGTGGATTCGTTGTCCCGCAGCCGCTGCAACAGCTGGTTGCCGCCCCGGCGGACCTCCAGGCGGTGCCAGCCAGCAAGGTCGCGGCCGTGTCGGACCAACTGCGGAGTGGAGAAAATCTCCGCCCGCAACAGGCCATCCCCGGCCAGGATCTCATCCGGCAAGGGAGCCGGGGATAAGGACGGGATCAGGGTGGGCAGGACCACGGTCCGCTCCCGGTGCGCCTTCGCGGCTGGTGGGGCGGTGGTCATTGGGCCTGGGGACGATCCATCGTGCCGAGCTGGTAAGCACCCGGCGGTCCAGCCGGCCGTCAGCCACGCGGATCCCGCTGGATCCGCTGATTGAACACCTCTGCGCTCTGGAATCCGGTTTCAGCCTGTGCGCCCAAAGCGGAAGGAATCCTGCTGAATGCAGGATTCCCGCCCGGTGATCCTGCTCGACGCAATCCAGGTCCATCGGGACGCTGGCCTGGGCTGCGGCTCAGACGATCCTGCGCCGATGACTGCGGTGTCTGATCTGCGTGTACCCGCGGCAGCGGTGGCGGCATTCATCGCTGAGCTGCGCGATGCCCGGGGCAGCAGTCCGCATACCCTCCGGGCCTACGCGACGGAATTGGCCCGGTTGGTGGCCTGGCTGCCGACCGGCGCACCGGATTTGACCGACATCGCCCTGCTTGATGCGTCGACGTTGCGCGCCTATGTCGCCGATCGGGCAGCGGGAGCATTCCCCATTCCCGCAGGAACCTCAGGGAAAAAGCATGCGGCAGCGGTCGGACTGGCGCCAGCGAGCACTGCCCGGCTGGTGGCCTGCCTGCGCGCCTTCTGCCGTTATTGCGCCCGCACCGGGCTGCGGGCCGGCGATCCGTCGGCGCTGCTCCGCGGACCTCGGCAGCGCCGCAAACTGCCGCATTGGCTCGAACCGGACGAGATCTCCGCCTTGCTCGCCGCACCCCAGGGCGATGACGAGGCCGCCCTGCGCGACCGGGCGCTGCTCGAAACCCTGTATTCCACCGGCATGCGGGTCGGGGAACTGGTGGCGGTGGACGACGCCGATCTTGATCCGGCCGCTGGTACCTGCCTGATCCGGGGTAAAGGCCGGAAGGAACGGCTGGGCCTGCTCGGCGGACCGGCGCTGGCGGCGCTCGCGGCATACCGGATCCGCCGCGATGCCGTCCACGGCGCCGGAACGTCTGATCGCGGCAGCTTCCTCAGCGTCCGTGCCCGCCATCCGGGCGGCCGGCGGCTGACCGATCGCGATGTGCGCAGGATCCTGCTCCGCCATCTCGTCGCCTGCGGCCTGTCGCTGAAGACCACGCCCCACACCCTGCGCCATTCCTTCGCCACCCATCTGGTCCAAGCCGGTGCCGACATCCGCTCGGTGCAGGAGCTGCTCGGCCATGCCAGCTTGTCGACCACCGCCATTTACACCCACCTGTCGCTGGACGCCTTGCGTGAAGTGTACCGCAAGGCCCACCCCAGGGCCTGAAGCCGGATCGGACCACCTATGAGCGCCTCGGACACCTCGAGAACGACGCTGATCCTCGGCTGCGGCGCACTAGGCGCGGCGGTCGCCGAACGATTACGCCGCCGCGGAATCCCGGTGCTCGGCGTGCGTCGCTCAGGAGGCGCAGGCCTGCTCGCGGGCGACGCCGCCGAACCTGAGCTCTACCAGCGGCTGCCGCTGACCGAGATCACCTCGGTGCTGCTCGCTGCTTCGCCTGGCCTGCGTCGCGGCCGTGACAACCGTCTGGCCGCCGCCGTTACACTGATCACGCGGTTTTTACCTGCGGCACACTTGGTCTATTCCGGCACCACCGCGGTCTATGCCGATGCCGGCGGCGGTGATGCCGATGAGTCCGCATCGCTGATCGGCGAGGGTCCTGGAGCGGGGCTCGTCGCCATCGAGCAGGCAGTGCTCGCCCACCAGCGCGCGCTGGTGCTGCGCTTTCCCGCCCTGGTCGGAGCCCAACGCCGCCATGCGCGGGACCGGGTCGAGGCGGCGCTCGCAGCGGCGGTCCCCTGCGTCGTCGCCGGCGATCCCGACCGGCCGTTTTCGTACTGCCACGACGAGGACGCCGCCGATCTGTGCGCCTTGGCTGCGACCGGCGGATTGGCGGTGGAGGGCAACCGCGTGCTCAACGCCGCGGCTCCTGACCGGATGACCGTGCGGGGATATTATCAGGGATTCGCCGACCAGATCCTCGCCGGCCAGCCGGCGCCGGCAGGGTTCACCATTGTCGGTGACGGCTCGGCCCAACCGCGCCGACGGATCGATGCCGGTCGGCTCCATCATCTGCTGCCGGACTGGCGGTGGCGCCGGCCTTGATCCATCGATCGGTGGCTGCTGGTCTGGTCACCACGATCTTCGTCCAGCCCTTGCGTCTGGCGGCGCCCGCCATGCGCTTGACCACATGACCCCCGCCGCCGCCCTCCGCCGCCGCCACCTCACCGACCGCGCCGGACTGGAACGGATCGAAGCCCAATGTCGCTTCGCCGACGGCCTGGGTGCTGACGGAAAAATCCTGGCGCAGCAGGCCCGGGAACGTGCCTCCGCGGTGCTCGCTGGCGGCGATGTGGCGGCAGCGGTCGCAGCTGCCGAAGCGGTGCTCGACCCCCTCGCGGCCACCGCCAAGACCTTCACCGTCCACGCTGTCGGCCACGCCCACATCGATATGAACTGGATGTGGGGCTGGCATGAGACCGTCGCCATCACCTGCGACACGGTGCGCACCGTATTGAAGCTGATGGATGAATTCCCTGCGTTCCGCTTCGGCCAGTCCCAGGCCTCGGTGTACCGGATCCTGGAACAGCACGCGCCGGACCTGTTGCATGGCGTCAGAGCCAAGATCGCCGCAGGCCAGTGGGAGGTCCTCGCCGCACACTGGGTCGAAGGTGACCGCAATGTCCCGAGCGGCGAAGGCATCGTCCGCCAGCTGGTCGAGACCCGCAGTTACGTCGCTCAGCTGCTCGGTTTGTCCCCGGCCGATGTGCCGGTGGACTGGTCGCCAGACACCTTCGGTCATGCCGCCAGCATTCCCGCCATCTCGGTGGGTGGCGGAACCCCGTATCTGTACTGCTGCCGCACCGGGACCACCGATCGTCCAGCGGTGTTCTGGTGGCGCGGCCCGGACGGATCCCGGGTGCTGGTCAATCGCGAGATCGCCTGGTACCAGGAAAGCTGGTACGCCGGCATGCCGATGCCGAGCGCGATCGCCAAACACGCCCTGGATTTCCAGCGCCGCACCGAACTGAAGGACTGGATGATGGTCTACGGAGTCGGCGACCACGGTGGTGGACCGACCCGACGGGACCTGCGCCTGATCGAGGAGATGACCCGCTGGCCGGTGTTTCCGCGGATCATCCCGGGACGGGTGGGCGAGTTCTTCCGCCTGCTCGAACGCGACGGCGCCCGCTGGCCCGAGGTGGCCAGCGAGCTCAATGTCGAGTTCACCGGCTGTTATACGTCGCAATCGGTGATCAAGCGCGGCAACCGCCGGGGCGAGGCGCTGTGCCTGTCGGCCGAAACCGCTGACGCCATCGCCGGCCGCATCGCCGGTCGTGCGCCGGGCGACCTGCGCGAATCCTGGCGCAAGGTCCTGTTCGGTCATTTCCACGACATCCTGCCTGGTTCCGGCGTGACCCTGACCCGGGAATACCAATCGGCACTGTATCAAGATGTCCAGGCCGAAGCCGGGCAGATCCGCCAGCAGAGCCTGGCCGCCATCACCGCCCAGCTCGACACCTCGTTCGGCGGAACGCTGGCCTCGTCCGGGGCATCCAACCTGCCAGCCGCCTTGACCGGATTGGGAACCGGATCGGGCTCAGGCCGGCTCGACGGCGACCTGTCGGTGGGCTCCCAGGTCGGTGACGGACCGCGGCCGATGGTGGTGGTGAACCCTTCGGCCTGGGAACGCCGTGAGGTGGTCACCTGCACGGTGTGGGATGGCGACGGCGACGACGACCGCCATCCCGGCAAACGGGCGTGGACCGCGGTCCTGCCTGATGGGACGCGCTTGGCTCCGCAACAAGTCGGGCAGGGACGCAGCTGGAGCCACGACTTCGTCAAGCTGGCGGTGCCTGTGACCGTGCCGGCCCTTGGCTGGGCCACGGTTGCTTTGATTGAGGGCGAGCCGGCAGCGACCCCGCCCACCACTGCGGGTGCGTCCATCGTTCGCCAGCAAGATGGCGGACACGGCCAGGTCCAGCATCGCGCCGATGGGTCTTGGTCGCTGGTGAACGAGCATCTGTCGGTACGGATCGATCGGGTCACCGGCGGCCTGGCCAGCATCATCGACCGCGCTACCGGGGCCGAACTGATCGCCGGCCCCTGTGGCGTGTTGGAAATCATCCAGGAACGGCCAGGGACGATGACCGCGTGGCTGTGCGGCGATGCCGATGCGCCGCTGCCGCTGCATATCGATAAGGTCGAGCTGATCGAGGAAGGTCCGCTGCAAGTGGCGGCGCGGGTCCAGCTCAGCCGGAACGCGACGCAACTGACCGCGACCTGGCGCCTGGCTTCGGGCAGCCGCCAGATTGATCTGACGGTCGAAGCAAAATGGCGGGAGATCGGCACCAAGGACGGCGGCGTGCCTCGCTTGCAGCTGAGCCTGCCGACCGCCTTGGTCGAAGCGTCGGGCCGTTACGAGACGCCTCACGGCGCCGTCCGCCGCCCTGCTGAAGGCCGGGTGATGCCAGCGGTGCGCTGGGCGGCGGTAGATGGCAAGCGCCCCCAGGGCCCGGGCTCGTTGGTGGCGCTGACCCAGGGTCAGCATGCCTTCGACCTGCGCCCCGATGGCACCTTGATCGTGCATCTGCTGCGTTCGTCCTGGGATCCGGACCCCCTGCCCGAGGTTGCCGACCATGTCCTGCGCCTGGCGCTGGTCCCCTGCTCCGCCCTGCCCAGCGATGCCGACTGCCTGCGCTGGGCCATGGCCCACGACCAGCCCGTGGCCGTGATCCCGGCCACGGTCCATCCGGGCCGGTTGCCGAGCAGCGCCACGTTGCTGACCGCAGATGACGCGGCGGTCGTGGTGGTGGCGGTCCGCCGGACCAGCGACGGCCTGGTGGTCAGACTGCTCAACACCGCCGCCGAACGCACCTCTGCTCTGTCGGTCGATCCGCTGCTCGGGCGGATCGTCGCAGCCCGCTCCGCCGACCTGCTCCAGCGGCCGCAAAGCGATCTGACGGTGACTGGCCAGCAGATCAGCATCGCCCTGGGCGGATTCGCCATCGCGACCGTGCTGATCACGCTGGCCTGAGACCGGACCGCCTGAACCAGCTGCGGAAACGCAGCCGCTGCCTCGGTCCCACGTGTGATCCGCGACAGGGATTCCGCAGCTCGTCGGTTGGCTTTCGATCGGAAATGGTCGTATGCATCCAACGATGCCGTTCGACCTGAAGCCTGCTGCGCGCCCCTTTCCGCTACTCCTCGCGGTCACCGCCCTCGCGCTGGGATCGCTTCGGCCGGTCATCGCCGGCGAAGCGAAGGTGGATCCTCGGCTGATCAGTCCGGCCGCCGAATTCATTCCGGCGGCTGCTTTGCAGCCTGCGATCAATGGCGCCGTCGCCAGCGGCCTGGCCTCGCTGCTCGCCAGGGCCACTGCTCCTGAGAACGATACCCACTTCGTCTTCCCGCCGGTGCGGACCCGCAAAGTGGTCAGCTACGACGAGAAACAGGTGCCGCATAAGTGGGTCACGATCAAGGAGCCGACTTATCAGGACGAATACAAAGACGTCGATCAGCTGGTGCCGATCAGGGATCAGTACGGCACCATCACCGGCTACGAACGGAAAATGGTCAAGGTTCTGGCCAAGCGCACCCAGGTCGGAACCCACGATGCGAAGCGCCTGGTCGCCGATCCCGCTGGCGACGTGATGGTGACCAAGCGGTCCCCGATCTACGGACCTGGCGGT
This sequence comes from Planctomycetota bacterium, assembly GCA_014193115.1. Taxonomy (GTDB): domain Bacteria; phylum Planctomycetota; class UBA11346; order UBA11346; family UBA11346; genus BJHQ01. Next base: position 444,383 of record BJHQ01000002.1, read on the forward strand.
CCTGATGTCTATCCGCACGGCATGCTCGGCTGCAACGGCATGGCCCTGTATGTGTTCGCCCGGGCCGGACTCGGCGACCATCCCGCAGTGCGCGATCTGGCCCAGGCCATGATCGACAAGATGATGGCCTATGGCATCCCTGATTACACCTTCGATGTCGCCTGGATGTCCGCGGGGTTCTCCGCCCTCGGCCGTGATTCGAGTTACCGATTGTGGTCCGACAAGCTGATTTCCCGGCTGATCGACGGCCAGATTCGCGACAAAGGCGACGCCGCCGGCCTGTGGGGTCCGGTGTGCATCCACTACACCTATATCGCAAAGTTCTTCGACATCGAACTCCTTCTGCGCGATGAACTGAAGAAATTGGAGGATGTCCTGAGCGGGGCGGATGCCGCCACCCTCAAGTCGATGCAACCCCGCCGCGCCGATCTGGCCAATGCCTTGACCGAGGTCGTCACCGCCCTGCGCGATGCCACCAGCCAAGGCAAGCGACTGATGGACATCACCAATCCCTGGAAACCTGCCGAGGACACCATCTTCCCTGGATTGCCGGTGTACATCTACAACCGGATCCTCGCCGATGTCGATTCCACCGCCAACGCGGCGTTCGCCATCGCCGAGGCCGAACGGGTCGGCATCCTGCCCAAGGAGACCCGGCGGGTGAATCCCCGTGGGAAAAAGCTGCTCGCTCCGGAATCCACCGATCTGAGCATCAAATCGGCGATCGAACGGCTGGCCAAGGTTGAGCAGACCGATGGCGCCTTCACCGCGACCACGCTCCAGCAGGTCAACACCGCCTTTGATACGTCGCGAACGCTGACCCTGATGAACGTGCCGTTCCAAGGAGCACATCCGGCACTGGTCGATCAGCAGAGCCTGGAAACCAATGTGAATGGGTCTGCTGCCTTGCTCTTTCTCGGCTGGACTCGGCCGGACTTGACCAAAACGGTGACAGCAAAGGTCGATCCCGCCCGGGTCAGGGCCGAAGCCGTCGCCAAACGCTGGTACGGCGCAGGCAATGACTTCGTCCGCGACTGGCCCAGGGATTTCACTGGAAAATCCACACCAGCAGATGAGCTCCTGAAGAACAAGGGAATCCTGCAATGGCCGGCAGTGCAATTCACCGCGACCGCGATCGACCAACTGCCCTGCGGAGGATCCTGGTCCCCCTACAGCCTGATGCCCTCGCTGGTTGCATTAGCCCGAGACCGGACGGCCCAGGACCCGTTGCGGATGGATCTCTATCGCCAACTCGCCTACCGGTTGTTGGCGCTTCAGGGGAACGACGGCCAGTGGCGTTTCCGCGGCGAAGGCGCCGCGTCGGTGTCCAGCGCCGAGGACGCGGTCAGCCTCGCGAATTCGGCAGAAAATCTCTACCAGCACCTCTCCCGCCAAGCCGCCGTGCAGGCGGAGGTCCCAGAGAAGGGCAAAGGGAAAGGCAAACCCGATCCAGCCGCTCCCAAGCCGAAAACAGGCAAGGATCCGAAACCGGCCAACCCGGAGCCGGCGCCAAGCCCGACCAAGAAGAAACCCACCGATGATTTCATCTGGCTCAACCAGCTGAAGCAACATCGCAACAGCGATTTTTTCCGGTATCCAGTCGACCTCTACCCGACCTTGGCCAGCCTGGTGCTGCTGGTCGAAGGGCTGAACGGCCAGGTCAGTCTGGACGGCCTCGCGATCTTGCCGTTGCCTCCGACCCCAGGCTCGACCACCGCGGCCAGCCTGGGTTCAGCCAGCGCCCCAGCCGTACCTGCGGAGCCAGCCGGACCGATGACGCCGGCCCAGGCGGCGAGTGGCGCCACCCGGAGCAATCCGGCCCTGTTTTCCCTGTACGAAGCCGTCCTGAAGCTCCAGGGAGAAAAAACCCTCGATGCACCGCCGCTGGCCGCCCCCAATCCGGCCCTGCCTGCCGTGGACCCGCAGGCACCGGGAACGAAATCGATCGACGACCTGCTCGGGCCGGCCGCTCCCTGACCACTCTTCGGGTGGATGACTGCCGGTTGATGACCTGAAAGTCTCAGGTTTCAGCAGCCGGCTGCACCACGGCCCGGCGCCAGGCGGCAGGCGACGTGCCGACCTGGGCCAGGAAAGCGGTGTGGAAGGTGCGTGCAGAAGCGAACCCGGCGACGCTGGCCGCCTGGGCGACGCTGTCGCCAGCGATCAACCGGCGCTGGGCCTGGGCGACGCGGAAAGCCTCCAGGAAACCGCGGGGAGTGAACCCGGTGTGGCGACGCACGGCCGTATAGGCGTATTTTGCGTTCATTCCGGCGCTGCGGGCGGCGGCCTCCACCGAGACCCGGCTGCGATGGCCTGCGACCAGCCGGTCGAGCAGCCCGGCGACTGCCGGTGACGGGATGGTGGTGACTGCCGGCTCGGCTTCGGTGGCGAGCAGCCGGGCAAACCGGGAACGCAGTTCGAGCAGGACGACCGCACGTCGTCGTGGATCGCCTCCAGCGAGATCACCGCACCAGCGCCGCAAAAGTCGTTCATCGTCGCCATACCCGTCCACTGGTCCGAGCAGGAAGGTTCCCGACAGCAGCCGGTCCAAGGCGCTGCGGTCCAGGCCCCAGGCCAGGAACTGGGCGAGGGGCAGCACCCCGACCACCATTTCAGCGTCCCGGCTGGGATGGTGCGAGCGATGGGGCAGGCCCGCCCAGAACAGCAGCAGCCGCCGTGCCGGAAGCACCAGCTCACGGCCACCGGTGTGGTAGCGCATGCTGCCCTGGATCAGGTAGTTCCACTCCAGGTCGGCGTGGGCATGGGCGTCATCCATGTGTCCCGGCCGCGGATTGAGCCGGCACCAGAATCCGAAGCTGCGGCGGTCGCGACCGGTGGCGGCCGTGGGACGAGTTGCTGCTGGACTCGAGGGCATCGCAGATCTGACTTTCCGGCATATGCGGACCGGGGCAACGTCGGTTCCTCCTCTCGCAGGTCTGCCGATCGGCCAGGATGCTCAACGCAGCCCGCCACCGATCCCTGCTGCCCGAAACCGCTATGCCCGTTCCTCGCCTGCGTCTCGATTTCAACCTGGGTTCCTTGAAGGATCTGCCGACGTGGTCGGCGGTTCCGCCGGGCATGTCACCAGCCGGAGATCTGCCCACCTGCAAGACGTTGGCCGCGACCGGATACGCCGGAGTCCAAGGCGGCGATCCCGACGCTGTGCGCCAGGCGGGATTGATCCCGTCGTCGTCGGCCCGCCTGCTGACCCCAGCCAGCGTCGCCGAGGCTGCCCTGCGATTTGCCGGACAGCAGCTGGATTACGCGACCTGCCATCTTGGCACCGAATTGATGGACGACGCGACCATCGACAGCTTGGCCGCAGCCGTGCTCGACGCCGAACAGCGGCACGGTGTCCCGATCTGGCCGGAGCTGCACCGCGCCACCGCATTGCAAGACGGCTGGCGGACGCTGCGCCTGGTCGAGCGTTTTCCCAGGCTCCGCTTCAATGCCGATCTGTCCCACTGGTACACCGGGCACGAGATGCCCTACGGCGATTTCAACGGCAAGCTCGACGCCTATCAGCCGGTGTTCAGCCGGGTGCGCTGCTTCCACGGCCGGATCGGCAACAGCAGCCACATGCAGGTGGCGGTGCGCGGCGGGCGCAATGCCCTCGCCGTCGGCCAATTCCAAGCCATGTGGAAGCGCTGCATGCAGGGCTATGTCGCCAGCGGTGAGCACGCCAAGGCGTTGCCGTTCGCTCCTGAGCTGCTCCAGGTATCGAATCGTTATGCCCGGGAGTTCCCTCAGCCGGATGGCAGTTTGCGCGAGGAAAGCGACCGCTGGCTGGAGGCGATCGAGCTGTGCTCCATCGCCCGCGGCGTTTGGCGCGAGGTCGCCGGACCGGATGCGGCCATCATCGGCAGCGTCGGAAGCTGACGTTTCGCCGACGGGACCACCACCGACCACCAACACCATGACCGAAACCATCCCTGTCCCGACCATCGATCCGCTGTCGGCCTATCTGTTCGACCTCAATGGATTCCTGATCCTGCGTGGCGCCCTGTCCACGACCGAGGTCGTGAACTGCAATGCCGAAATCGATGCCATCCCCGCCGACCTCGCCGCCGGCGAATGGTATGGCCACATCCACTGCGAGACGATGGAACCCTCGCGCGGCGTCGCCTTGCAGCAGATTTATGAGGCCGGACCGGCCTTTGCACGGTTCATCGATCATCCTTCCTGGTTGCCGCTGATCCGCGAGTTCATCGGCGGCTGGGACACCTTCGATGCCTTTTTCGGCGACGTGTTCATCGATGAGAACTTCGTCAGTCTGCGCGGCCCAGGCCAGGCCATCGGCATCCATTCCGGCGGTCACAAGCCGACCAAGCGCACCCAGTACCGCTTCCACAACGGGCGGTTCATGTGCATGCAGGTCAACGTCCTGGTCGCGCTGTCCGACATCGGGCCCGGTGACGGCGCGACCATGATCATCCCGGCCAGCCACAAGGCCAACCTCATCCATCCCCAATTCGACATGATGGGCATCGAAGACGGCGCCTCGGCGGACGGCATCGTCGGCGGCATCGAGGTCCATCTGCAGGCCGGAGACGCCATCCTGTTCAGCGACATGCTCTGCCACGGTTCGGCGAAACGGATCAACCCCGGCCAGCGCCGGATCGCAGTCTTCCGCTATTCGCCGGCCTTCACCAATTTCCGTTTCGGCTACCGGCCGTCTCAGGCCCTGCTCGGCCGGCTGAATCCGACGGCTCGGAAGATCGTGTGGCCGTTCAAGGAATGGGACCGGACCCCGAATCGGCTGGCCGTCTGAACGGACCTGCGCGGATCAGCCATTGCCCTCGGTCGTCTGCTGGATTCCGGTGCCGGTTCTGGTTGGGACCCGGGTGACGCTGTCGGTATCGAGTTCGATCGGATCGAAATTCTCCATGGTGATTGCGTTGGGATCGACCGGGTGCGGGCCCCGGGCGACCAGCACCACCAGCACCACCGCCGCGGTGGCCAACGGCGTCACCAAGGCCAAGGCCAGGACCAGGGCCGAATCGATCTCGCCTGGCGCCAGCCAGCCGCCGATCGGCAGGAACTGGCGCACGACCGCGGCCACCGCCAGGAGCGGCACCAGACCGAGCACCGCCACGCGCCAGCACAGGCCGATCGCCACCACCGAATAGGCATTGAGATGCCGGCGAAGCGGTGCCAGGCCAGGACCCGCTGCCCAGATCACCGCGGTTACCGCCGCGGTTGCCGTGGCGAGCATCGCGATCCAAGCCAGCATCCGCCCCACCGGTGGATCCGGCCAGGCCAGAGGAATGGCCAGGAACCAGCCGATGACCGCCACCCAACCAGCGGTCTCCGCCCGCAGGCTGGACCGGTGGTGGTTGGGATCGGCCGGTTTCCCGACTCCCTCCGCCCATTCTGCGATGGCCTGGACCACCGTATCGCCGACCACCAGACCAGCGGTCCCGGACAGCACCGCGACCAAGGCGAACCACAGGACCTTCGCCGGGACCGGGTCGGCCAAGCGCTCCCGCAAAGCCTCGGGGACTTCTTGCAGGGCCAGCCTCCAGCCATCCGTGACCCCAGGCCAGAACTGGCCCATGGCCAACGCCGTCACCAGGCTGAGGGCGATCACCGCCAGGATGCCGGTCACCACGGCCAGGGTCATCGATCCGGCGATCTCCCGGGCCCGCGACCGCCGGCTACCCAAGGCCACGGCCAAGCCGCAGCCAAGGCCGCAGGCCGGGACCGCCATGGCCGCCTCGCCGAGCAGCGCCCAGGCCGAGGGTGCCGGCACCGGAGCAAGCAGCCGGATCAATCCCTCGCCCGACCCAGGACCAGCGACCGCCATCACCGCCAGGATCACTGCCAAGCTTGCCGCCAAGGGCAGCGTCACCGCGGCAACCCGGACCAGACCGACCCCGCCGGCACGCCACAGCGCTGCCGCGATCAAGGCCGCCACGGCTTGGGCGATCAGCGCCTCGCCATCAGCAGTGCGGCTGAGTTCCGCTGGGAACAACACCCGCCAACCCGCCACCACCGCCTGGGCGGCCAATGCCAGTGACAGCATCGCCATCACCGCGCCGAGGGCGACCGGCAGCCAGCCCAACCACCAGATCGGTCGCAAGGTGCGGCGCAGCACGCTTGGCAGCGTGCCTTGCAGCACGCAACCTTGGCCCCCTTCGAAGACGAAACCCGCGGTCCCGGCGAGGGCGGCCACCGCTACCCAGGCCGCCATACCCCAGCCGCCAAAGGCAGCCGCCATCGCTACCGGCGGGAAAAGCAGCGCCAAACCAGGGATGACCACGGTCAGGACCAGCACTGGGGTGGTCCATCCCGGCCACGGAGGACGAGCGCTCATCGGTGACTCGCCCGGCAGCACAGAGTGCGGCGCTCCGAATGGCGCTGGAAGGGTCGAGCCCCAGCTCGACCAATATGGCAGGGTCGAGCCACAGCTCGACCACGCGGCAAGAGCTTGCGCCCCCGGCCGCACGGAGTGCGGCGCTCCGAGTGGCGGCGCTCCGAGTGGCGGTGCTCCGAATGGTGGCGCTGGGAGGGTCGAACCCCAGCTCGACCAAGTCGAGTGCGGCGCTCCGCGTGGAGGCGTTCCCCAGCTCGACCAGGGCAAGCCATGGCGCGAACAGGCTCAGGCATCGGACGACGCCGTACCTCAGTCGAGCAGCTTGTGGGCATCCAGCGCCGCCTTCCAGGCCGTCAGCGCCGCCGACGGCAGGCGCACCTGCTGCTTACCGTCGGCGTGGGCGACGTGGTGGGGAATCGTCCTGGACTCCAGGCGCTTGGTCACCCACGGGACCGGCCGGCCGAGCTGCTCAGCGGCGGCGCCGACCTCGATCAGTTCACCGGGCTCAACCACCACCCGCCAGATCGGCTCCTTGGTCAGATCATGGCGGGCCAGCTTGCGGTTGCGGGCGACCAGCCGGTCGATCGCCGGACCGATGCCGTCGCCCGCCGCCGCCGCCAGTTTGAGCTGGGCCAAGGTCAGATCGTAGCTTCCGCCCAGGGCCGTATCGATCCGGTCGAGCCGCGGCGCCAGCCAGGCCAGGATCGGCTGTGGCCGGCCCAGGCCGACCGCCGATTCGACCACTGCGTTGACCGCCTCGACGAAGGCCTCGTCGTCGCCGTTCCCCGCCACCACTGCCGCTTCCATCCGCTCCAGAGCGGCGCAGGCGCGATCAGTTTCACCCGCCAGCAAGTGGATTTTCGTCAGCAGCTCCGCATCGGTTTTTCCCTTTTCGCTGGCCAAGGCAGCGCCGCACCAATGGGCCAGATCGGCCAGCCGTTCGCGTCCGCCAGGGAACAGGCTGTCCTCGGCGGTGGCGACGACCTCGCCGGCCAAGGTCGGCCAATAATCGGAACCAGCATGCGGCCCTGAGAACAGCAGCGGGAACCGCCGTCCGTGCCCGGCCAAGGTCTCGAGCTGACCGAGGCTGGCGGCGAGGGCCTCACCGTGGGCGAAGTCCGGACCACAGGCGGTGATCGCCTGGCGTTTCCAGTCGGGGTGGAAATGCCCGAAAAACAACTGCGGAATCGGCGCCACGCCGTGGTCGGTGGCGAGCACGGTCACGACCATGCCCAGGGCATGCTGAAACAGCTGCCGGGCATGCTGGGCGGCTTCCACCGGCGACAGCCCTTGGCTGGCGAGCTGCTCCACCGTGCCGTTCAGCGGCCCGCTGCCATCGGCCAGGAACCGGTCCACCGCGGATTTCAGCGCCGGAGAGAACGGCGCGATGAACACCGAATGGAACTGGGCCTGGCCGGCCAGCAGCGAAAACGGATTGAAATCGCCGGTCGCCGCCAGCTTCTGGATTTCATCGGCGAAGGCCCGGGGATCGTCAGGCAGGGCGGCAAGTTCGTGACCAGGCATGAGCGCAGGCTGCCCGGTGCGGGAGCCGGCTCAAGCTGGCGCGGTCACTTGGTGAACTTCCCCCCGTTTGGTGGACACCCTGACAAGAGCGAAAGCTCTGAGAGGATGCCATCATGGCACGATCAACCACCACCCCTTCACCCAAGGCTGACAGCGTGCGCCGTCGCTTCGACGCCACC
>BJHQ01000003.1 GCA_014193115.1 Planctomycetota bacterium
GCCGGCAGGAAAGCAAAAAGGGCCTCAATCGCAGGCGACGCATGGCTGGATACGAAACAAAATGCCTGGAGGAGATCTTGCTTTTGACTAACGGCAGTGTCACTCAGTAGGTAATGCAATCGCCCTGCGCATCGGTCCTCCTGCGCGCACCGGAAGCCATCTTCGCCACCCGCAGGGTCTTCGGGCCGGCGGCGGGATCTTCGCTGTCGTTCCCTTGGCGCCTGAGTCAGCCCGCCCTGATCTGCCGGCAGATCGCCGCGGCCATGGCGGCAGCGCCGAAGCCGTTGCCGATGTTGACCACCGCCAGGCCCGGGGCGCAGCTCGCCAGCATGGTCTGCAGGGCGGCAGTCCCGCCGGCCGCGACGCCATAGCCGATCGGGGTCGGACAGGCGATCACCGGCAGGTCGACCTGGCCGGCGACCACCGCCGGTAGGGCACCATCCATGCCGGCGACGACGATGGCGCACCGGCATCGCCGGATCGCAGGCAGATGGCGGAGCACCCGGTGCAGGCCGGCGATGCCGCAATCGGCGAAGGTCTCGACCTGGACCCCGGCGATGGCCAAGGTCAAGGCGCATTCCCGGGCGACCGCCTGATCAGCGGTGCCGGCGCTGATCAGCGCCACCGGGCCGAGGGTCGCCGGCGGTGCGCCGGCAAGAAAACCCCGTGCGCGGGCATCGGCCCGGCCGGTCGGGATGGCGGCGCTCAGGGCGGCGAGAGCCTCCGGCCCGGCCCGGGTGACCAGCACCCGGCCATGGGCGGTGAACAGACCGGTGGCGGCGGCGACCACCTCGTCGCAGGTCTTGCCTTCGCCAAAGACCACTTCGCCGAGGCCGGTGCGCTGCGGCCGTCCGAGGTCGAGATCGATGGTTGGCGCCGCTGGTTCTGCGCTCATCGGCCGGCCTCGGGGAGCAGCCGGTCATAGCCGCCACTGGCGAACCCGGCGAGATCCACCGTCACATTGGCGTAGCCGATCCGGCGCAGGGCGGGCAGCAGCGCGGTGCGGGCGGACACCACCGCCGGCACCTGATCAGCGGGAACTTCGATCCGCAACAAATGGCCGCGGACCGCGCCGCTGATCCCGCCCAGACGGTGATGGCGGGCCCGGCAGGTGGCGAAGCCGTGCTCGCGCAGCACCAGTTCCGCCGCCTCGATCATCACCAGCACCGTCGGTTCCACCGGTTCTCCATACGGAATACGAGACGACAGGCAGGGTTCTGCCGGGCGATCCCAGGTCGGCAGCCCGCGCACCTTGGACCGCTGGCGCACCTCGGCCTTGGTCATGCCGGCCACCGCCAACGGCCACAACGCACCGGCCTCGGCGGCGGCGCGCAGCCCTGGCCGGTGTTCGCCCAGGTCATCGGCGATGGCGCCCAGGAGCAGCGATCCGGCCTCGCGACCGAACGCCGTGCGCAGGCTGGTCATCGCCCCGAACAGCGCGGATTTGCAGTGGTAACAGCGTTGCCCGTCGTTGGCGACGTAGTCGGGCTGGGCGAACTCGTCGGTGGCGACCACCTGATGGCGGATCGACCGGCTGGTCGTGAAGGCGATGGCTTCGGCCAGGCTCGATCGGGCCAAGCTGGGGCTGTCGGCGGTCACGGCCAGCACCCGCTCGTTCCCGCCGGCGGCCACGGCCAGGTCGAGCAGATAGGTGGAATCCACCCCGGCGGAATACGCCACCAGCAGCGGGCCCTTCGCCGCCAGCCCGCGCAACTGGGCCAGCACGGCGCTTTCCCTGGTCTCCGCCTGGTCCATGCCGGGATCGTGCTCCGGTGACGGAGATCGCAACATGGGCCTCGGTCCAGCCTGCGCGTGGTGGGCGATCCCCCGCTGCGCTGCGCAATCCACCAGGTGCGAGTCTCGTCCCTGGGCCTGTGCCAATTCCGGCATATGCCGCTGTTCTCTGTGTTTTTCCTTTGATATTTTCACTCTTTCGCGCATAGCCGGCGGCGGCGCGCGCGGTTCCTGGCTTGGCACGGCCGACGCAAGGTCTGGCCAACCCCAGCCCAGGAGCTCAGCCATGCTGATCCGCACCGTGTTTTTCATCGCCGTCGCCGTGTTGGCGACGGCTCCCCTCGCCACTGCCGGCGAAGGCGACCATGGCGGCGTCAAGGCCGAACGCCCCGGCCACGGCGGCGAATTCGGCGAACACCACCGCAAGCACCTGAAAGGTGTGCTGTTCCGCCTGCATCTGCTGATGCTCGACAAATTCGACGCTGATGGCGACGGCAAGCTCGACGACGCCGAACGCAAGACCGCCCGCCAATGGTTCGAAGAGCGGCGCCAGCAGTGGCAGGACAAGCACGGCCGCCGCGAGGGCGGCGACAACGAGGCTGCTTTTACCGACGACGGCGAACGGGCCGCCCTGCGCGGTTTGCTCGACGGCAGGAACGATGGTCCGGGCCGCGACGGTCCCGGCCAGGATGGCCCGGGCCGTGACCACGGCCGTCGCCGCTGATCTCGGCCCAGTCAGCCGGCGGCCATGACCCTGGCGGCTGCCAGGGCCGCCACCCGGTCGGGGAATTCGCCAGACAGCTGACGGTCCTCCAGGGACCGCAGTGTCCGGCCGAGGGCCGGACCTGGTGTCATCCCCAACCCGAGGAGGTCGCTGGCGGTGATCCAGGTGGTGAAGGCCGCCTGTCGTTCAGCGCCGATCTGGTCGATCAGGTTCTGCACCGCCGCGCTCGGGCCATGCCAGCGGACCAGCAGGTCGGCAAGCAAGGTCGCATCGTTCTGCTGGAACAGCCGTCGACGTGCGGGGATCGGCAAAGCGATCAGCCGCTCCGGATCGCTGGCGTTGTCCCACAACCAGGCCAGCCGGCGGGCTCGGTCCTTTGCCAACGGTTGACGCTCGAGCCAGCCCTGGCGCTCCGCCGGATCCGCGTCGGACAAGCAGACGGCGGCGGCGAGATCCGGATGGTCTCCTGGCCGGATCCGCGCCAGACGCGCTAGGGTCGCCGCCGATGCCTGGCGCAAGGGCAAGGCTTCGGTCAGGCGGCCGCTGTCGCCGAGCAAGGCCAGCCAGCGCTCCGGATGGGGCCCGGCCAGCGCCTTGTCCCATTCCTGGATGATGCGCTCTGCTGAGAGCCCGGTCAGGGGCACGGCGACCAGGCCGGTCCAGGTCTGCGGTTCGATGGTGAATCCCAGGTGGGCCGCGAAGCGCAACGCCCGCAGCAGACGCAAGCGGTCTTCGCTGAACCGCGCCAGTGGGTCACCGACGGTGCGGACCAGACCGGCGCGCAGGTCCGCCAAACCCCCGACCAGATCGCTGATGCGTCCGGTTTCCGGGTCCATCAGCAGGGCGTTGATCGTCAGATCGCGGCGGCGTACGTCCTCGACCACGTCCCCGAACCGCACCGCATCGGGACGGCGGCCGTCGCTGCTCGGACCATCGGCGCGATAGGTGGCGACCTCCACCGCCTGGTCGCCTTGCAGCACGATGACCACCCCAAAGGCCTTGCCCACCGCCACGGTCCGAGGAAACAGCGCTTCCACCCGGTCCGGCACGGCGTCGGTTGCGACATCGACATCGTGGACCGGCCGACCAAGCACCAGATCGCGCACCGCACCACCCACCGCCTGGGCTTCGTGCCCGGCAGATCGCAGGTGGGCGATGACCGCCCGGGCCGCTGTCCACACCGGGCCGGTGAGGCTGGCCGGATCGATCTGATTCCTGGCGGACGGTGCCTGTTCTCGGTTTGACTGCGCTGGCTCGCTGGCTGGCGCCGATTCCCTGGCGGACTCCGCCATCTGGCGCTCCTCCGGATTCAGCTCGGCAAGCTGATCGGCATGATCAGATAGGTCGCCTCGGGTTCGCGCATCACCAGGCCGCGGCCGAGCTCGATGCCGAACGTCTCGGCTTCGTAGACCCGCAGCACATCTTGCAGATATTTATGATCGATGGCGAAACGCTGAGGGTTGCCGCGGTAGACGCAGGCCACCGGGATGCGGGCGGTGCCGGTGGTGTGGTTCAGGTTGTTCAGGACCGCCCGGTCGGAGTCCAGGTTGATCACGATGCCGCGGCTGTTGCTGCTGGTCATCAGCGCCGCGCGGCGTACCGCCGCAGCCAGATCGGCGGTGCGGAACTGGACCGCACCTGCCTCGGTCACGGGCTTGGCCACCAGCGCGTTGCGGTAGCTCGGGAAGGTCCCATCGACCAGCCGGCTGGTGAGGTCGACCTGGAGGCCCTGGGCCAGGTTCAGGCGCAAGCACGCGACTTTGCCAGCCACCGCCAGATCCACCCGTTCCGGTTCATTTCCGGCCATGATCCGCTGCACATGGGCCACCGTGGTGGCTGGCAGCACGATCACCAGGCACTCGCCATCGGCCGGGGTGAACCCTTCCGACTTGTCGACGGCTTCGGCCAGCACTTTGCCATCGGTTGCGGCCAGAACCAACTCGCCATGGCCCACCGCCACCATCATTCCCGAGAGCACGGCGCTGGTCCGGTCCTTGTCCATCGCGAAGGCGGTCCGGCTGAGCATGCCGGCGAACCGCCGGCCTGGCAGGCTGAACACCTGGTGGTCGGTCGGGAAGCCGGCAACCGCCGGGAAGGGTTCGCCGATCACCGCCTGCACCGCGTAGTCGCCGTCGGCCAGCTGGATCGCCAGCTGGCTGGCCTCGCCGCGGACCTCGTGGCGCAACAGGACGGTCGGCGACGACGATTCCTTCAGCAGTTCTGCGAGCTTGCGGGCCGGAACCACCGCCTGGCCACGACCGCGGATGTCGACTTGGCGGACCACGCAGCGCAGGCCGACCTGGAGATCGGTGGCGATGATCTCCAGACGGTCGTCAGTCGCTTCGAGCAGCAGGTTGGTCAGGATCGGCCGGGTGCTGCTGGTCGGCACCACGGCATCGGCTGCCTGGATCGCTGCGAGCAGGACATCCCGCTGGCATTCGATCAGCAGCGTGGGAGCGGGCGAGACGGCCGGATGGTCCATGACCGGTTTCTAGCACGACCGGGCCGTTGGAGAAAGGGCGCCGGCCGCCACAGCGGTCACGGCGGTCCACGAGCAGCGCCACCAAGGTCCAAGGGCGGCCGTCGGGTGGTGAGGTGTCATGAAGAGAGACTCTTCTTCTCTCTCCTCTGTCCGGACGATTCGGTCGATAACGCGTAAAGCATGACGGGGCTTGGGGTTCGCGGCTGAGCAGGCAGTCGGCAAGGGCACGGCCGCAGACGCTTGCCGGTCGGAACCGGCGAGGCCCTCACGATTCACCCGAAGACACCCGACTTTTCGACCGCCCGCCGCGACTTGCCCGACCAGATGGGACCGTGACCGTGGTTCCATGACCGGACGGCCAATCCAGCTGGTAGCCATCCTCAGCTGCTGCCTCTGCCTGAGCGGTTGCATCGACCGGATCATCGGAGCCTTCGCGTCACCGGCAGCCAACGCCGGAGCCACGGCCGGGGCGGTCGGCAGAGGTGTCGCCCAAACAGCCGCGCCTGCCGCGCCTCCGGGAACGATCGACGCAGCCAACACCGCCTCGCGCCTGGATCGGTGGTTGAAGGATCATCCTGATGCGGAAAATGCAGATGAATTACGCAAGGCGCGGGATCGCATGGTGGCCAAGGACCAGGTCGCGTCCGGATACCGCAAGCCGAAACGCATAGCGGACGATCCCAACCGTGATGCCGACTGGGATCGCCGGATGGTGGCCGAAGCCCGGCGAACGTGGTGGATCGATGGCGTCCTGTACCAGGCCCTGCCGGTGGAGCGCCTGGGCAAGGTCGGAAATCCGAGCGATGAGCTCCGCCTCGATCCGGTGGTCGCTGAAGACGGCCGTCCGATCCCTGTGGATGCCCACCGCCGTCGCCCGCTTTCCCCGTACCAGTCCTTGGAGATCGAACCGGTCCGGCTGGGCTCGATGCCGGTGGTCGGCCGATGATGCGCCCCACGGCGTGGGTCCCGCAGGCTGCTCCGGTACTGTTCATGGACCGTGGCGAGGCCAGGTCACTCCTCTAGGCTGTCATCATGTCACTCAGCCAGCCCGAGCGAAGCGGATCCAAGGCGGGACATCCCGGATGCCTGATGCTGTTCGGCCTGCCGTTCTTCCTGGCCGGGGCGTTCGTCTTCTACATGACCGTTCTGGCGCCGTGGCTGTCCAGCCAAGCCGCCGCATCCTGGGTTGCGACACCATGCCGCATCATCCACAGCGAAGTGACGGAGAGCCGGGATTCCGATGGCGATCGGACCTATGGCGTGGACATCCGCTTTCGCTACCGATTCGCAGAGAAGGCTTACGAATCCGATCGCTACTGGTTCATCATGGGCAAGTCCTCAGGGCGCGAGGAGAAAGCCGCTGCGGTGAAGCGTCACCCGGTGGGCAGCGAAACCACCTGTTTTGTCGATCCGAAGCACCCGGGCGAGGCGGTGATCGATCGCGAGCACCTCGGGTGGGAACTGTGGCTGGGCATCGTCTTAGGCGGGGTGTTCATGCTGGTCGGCGGCGGCCTGATGGTTGGCGGCGGGATCGCCTGGCGCCGGCGCAGCCGGCCGCGGATCGACGCGGGATTCGCGTCGGACCTGCGTGCGTCGGAACAGCCAGCCGCCGCCTTGCCCGACCGAGAAGCTGAGGAACCGAAGATCCTGACCTCGGGCGGTGGACGGTGGGGAAAACTGCTCGGCATCCTGTTCTTCGCCGTGTTCTGGAATGGCATCACCTGGACCATCCTGCTCCTCGCCATTTGGCCAGATGTGCAGAAAGGCGATGGATTCGCCTGGATTCCGCTGCTCTTTATCAGCCTCTTCGTGCTGATCGGAGCCGCCGTCGCCCTGGCGGTGCCGTATTATCTGATGGCGCTGCTCAATCCCCGGGTCCAGGTGCGGGTCATGCCCGGATCGCCGGTCATCGGCCGTCCGACACGCATCGCCTGGAGCCTGACCGGACGGACCGACCGCGTGGATCTGCTCACCATCCAGCTCGTGCTGCGCGAGAAGGCGACGTACACCCGCGGCACCAACACCACCACCGACACCAAAGAGGTGTTCCGCCTCGACATCGCCCGCTGCGAGCCTGGTCCGGAGCTGGTCGAGGGCGATCGCGACGTGACGGTGCCGCTCACCGTTCCGCCCAGCTTCAAAGCCGACCGCAATGAGCTGGAATGGCAGATCGAGGTGAAAGGGAGCATCGCCTGGTGGCCGGACATCGCCGATGCCTGGACCGTGACGGTGCGGCCGGCGACGCTTGAGCGGCCGGCAACGCCGGAGCGGCCGGCAATGCCGGAACGGAGCGGACCATGAGCATCCAGATCGTCCTCGACCGGGCGGCGGTCGCGCCGGGCGAAACGGTGACCGGCGAGGCGACGTGGACCCTGACCACGGCCCCGAAGCAGTTCGGTATTCGGCTGTTTTGGCACACCAGCGGCAAGGCCAGCCGCGACACCGGGATCGCCGGGGAGCAGATCGTCATGAACGCCGCGGCGAGAGGCAGCCAACGATTCTCGTTCGTCGCGCCGAGCAAGCCGGTCAGTTACGACGGACCGCTGGTCTCGATCCTGTGGGCGGTGGAAGCATTCGCCGATGCGGACGACACGGTGCACGAATACCTGATCATCAGCCCGACCCGGGAACGGTTGACGTTGTCCGGGGCCTGACCGGCGGCAGCAGGTGACTCCGGCCAGGCTCAACCCGTTCCGCAGCGAACGCATCGAGTCCCTGGCCTTTCGGCCGACCGGGCCCGGCCAGGATCTGGCAGGCATTCAGGAACGATGGGAAAAAGCAGGCCGTCGCGGCGCCGTGGTCGGTCCCCACGGCAGCGGCAAGACCACCCTGGTCGAGCAGCTCGGCCGGCGGCTGGGCGACACGACGTGGGTCGACGTGCGGCCCGGCGTGGCGCCGGTGACGTCATCGTCGGTGCTGCTGCTCGATGGACTCGAACGTCTGCCCTGGCTGACCCGCCGGAGCTGGTTGGCGGCCTGCTGCGCTCCGGGCCTCATCGCCACCCTCCACCGCCCCGGATGCGGCCTGCCCGTGCTGCTGCGCACCACGACCACACCTGACGTGCTGGAAAATCTGGTGGCGGAGCTGCTCGGTCAGCCGGTGGATGACCACCGGGCCGCCGAATGCCGTCGGTTGTTCGCCGAACATCGCGGCGACCTTCGGGCCTGCCTGGAAACGCTGTATCGACGCTGGGCTGGCGAAGAAAGCGGCTGAACCGCCATGGCGCAAAGACGGCAAGGAAAGGCTGGAATACCAATCAGAAGTGGATGGATCGTCATCCAAACCTTCTCGCCCCTGGCGCTTTGGTGTCATGGCGGTTCCCCAACAGCGTCGTCATGGTCGAGAGAGGCGCAAACGTCTGCAAAGAGTAACGAATCTAGTCGCCCCGTCCGCGCAGCCGCCACGCGCTCGGACTTACCCCGACCACTCGGCGGAACTGCTTGTTGAGGTGTTGAACATCGGAAAAACCCAAGCGTTCAGCGATCCGCGCCACCGGCAGGTCGGTGCCGCGCAGCTGGCTTTGCGCCAGTTCGATCCGGCGGGACAGCAGATAGCCGGCCATGGTCGTGCCGAAGTGGGCGCGGAAGGCCCGGGCCAGCCAGTTCGGCGACAAGCCGACCCGGCGCGCGATGGCCGAGGCGGAAAGCGGTGCCTCCAGCCGTCCATCGATCAGCGCGGCGGCCTGCTGGACGGCGGCGGTGCTGCGCAGAGCGCGGTCCTGCTCAGGCCGGCGGCTGCCGATCCACGCCGATCGGCCTCCGATCAGCGCCATGGTCAGCAACAGATCCAGCAACACCGCTCGGGCCGTGGCCCGGGCCAGATCGGATTCCGCAGCCGGCGCAGCGAGCAGTCCGGCGATGCGCTGGATGCCGGACACCAGGCGGGTCCGGGCCGGCCCGCAGTGGACCAGCGCCGGGAGCAGCGCCGCTTCAGCGTGCGGGGCACCGCGCAACGGCCGGAAATGGACGCACCAGTGGTGGCCCGGATCGGGCAGATCGTAACGGGTTTCGCTGCCCGCCGCAGTCACCGTGGCGTCGCCCGGGCGCAGGCCGAGCTCGACGCCGTCCAGCCGCCAGGTCCCGGAATACTCGTAGATGTGCAGGGCATGGGTCGGGCCGCGGTAGGAATACGGGAAGCCGCGGTCGTCGAACCGGAACCGGCCGGCCAGGACTGGTTCGGGCAACCTATCGCACGGCCAGCGCAAACCGGGCGGAGACGTGGTCGGCGCAGCCATCACTGGTGGATTCCTACCACGGACCAGGGTCCCGGTCCAGTTGCCCGGAGCGATCCAGTGGGGCTAGGATGCGGTACGAGGAAACCGTCATGCTGTCCGCAAAAGCCCCAAAACCCAAGCCAACTGCGCGGCGAAAAGCCGCAGCCAAGCAGGCACCACAGCCGTCCTGTCCCGACCACCGGGATCTTGCCGCCGTGGCTTCATTTTTTACTGAGCACGGTTTTTACCACGGCCGGGGCGTCTTCGATCCGGCCACGGTGGACCGGCTCGAAGCCGATTTCGACCGGATCGTCGCCCAGATCTCCGCCACCGGCGAAGACATCAACGCCCGCCGGTTCTGGGACCACAAGACCACCCGCAAGCTCGACGGCGACCGGCCGTCGGTGGTCATCCACACCCACCAGGTGCAGAAATACTCGGCCGCCTGGTCCCGCCTGCTGCTCGACGACCGGTTGCTCGATGTCGTCGGCAGCCTGATCGGTCCGGACATCGTGCTGCACCACACCAAGCTGTTCCTGAAGCCGGCCGGGCGCGGCGGCGCCTTTCCGGCCCATCAGGACCACGGCTATTTCCCCACCCTGCGCGGGGCGATGATCGCAGCCAACGTGATCCTCAGCCGGCAAGACGAGACCAACGGCTGCCTGCGGGTCTGGCCGGGCAGCCACCGCCACGGACCGCTGCCGGCGAGCAAGGGCGATGACGAGACGTTCGCGGCGCGCTTCCCGATCGCAGCTTCCGTCCCGATCATCTGCGAGCCCGGCGATCTGGTGATCTTCCATTTCTGCACCGTCCACGCCTCGCTTGCCAACCGCGGCGAGCGCGACCGCAAGCATGTGCTGGTCCAGCTCCATCCCGGCGACGACCGCCAGCTTGACGGAGTTCCGCATCCCGACAGCAACCTGGTGCTGCGCGGCTGGAATCCGCTGATGACCCGGCAGCGCGCCGGAGCGTCCTGAGCCGGCGGTCAGGTCGGCGTGCGGCCAGCCGACGATCAGGTCGGCGTGCGGCCAGCCGGCGGTCAAGTCGGCGTGCGGCCAGCCGACGATCAGGTCGGCGTGCGGTTCGCCCGCCAGGCGCTCGGCGCCACGCCGGAGTGGCGGCGGAACACCGTGGCGAACCACTGCGACGAGGGAAAGCCGAGCTCGTGGGCCACCGCCGTCACCGACCGCCCGGCGGCGAGCAGCTGCTTGGCCCGGGACAGGCGCTGGCGGCGCAGCCACGAGGCCGGCGGCTCGCCGACCTCGGCGATGAACCGGTCATGAAAACGGCTCGGCGACAGGCCGGCGGCCCGGGCCAGTGCGGCAACCCGCAGCGGCTGGTCGAGGCCGGTCCGGGCCAGGGCGGTGGCCCGGGCGATGGCCGGGCTGAGCGGCGACGCGCCATGGGCCGCGGCGGAACGCAGGGTCGCGACCAGCAGACGGTGCAGCGCCGCCCGGGCCGCGGCGGTGGCGCCCAGGCCGCCGGCCTGGCGATGCTCGCCGATGAGATCCCACCACATGCCGGCGCTGACCTGGTCGGCGCGGAAGACCCGGGGCAGCGCCACCAGCCGGGCCTCCAGATCCGGCAGGTCGAGGCCCGGCAGCGGCAGGCGCAGATGCAGCCAGTACAGGTCGCAGGCCTGGAGAATCCCGTGATCGCCACCATGCAGTTCATCGGGATGGGTGAGGTAGCAATGGCCCTGCGGAACGGTGTGGGACTCGCCCTCGACCCACCAGTCGACCTCGCCGCGGCGCAGCCAGCACAGCTCCCAGGCGCCGGCATGACGGTGCGGCGCCAGGTCGAGGTCACCGGCGGCGAGGGGCCGGGTCCAGCCGAGCATCGGCATCTCGGGCAAAAGGCAGCTGGTGCCGGTGTACCACTCGCGGCGGGGACTGCGCAGGGACGGCATGTATGGAATCCTCCTGCCCCGGACCCGGACGCCAGCGCCGGGAATCGGCTAAGCTGCACGCCATGACCGACCCCACGATCTCGCTCACTCCCCGCGACATTGCCCGCTACCACGTCGAGGGTTTCATCTCGTTGCCAGCGATCACCACGCCATCCGAGGTCGCCCGGATCCGCACGATCTATGACGACCTGTTCGCGCGCCGCGCCGGCCATGAGCAGGGCAACCACTTCGATCTGTTCGGCGACGAATCGACCACCCGCGATCCACGGGACCAGGTGCCGCAGATCCTCGGCCCGGAAAAACTCGCGCCGGAGCTGAAGGATACCCAGGTCTGGGCCAATGTCCGGGCGATCGCGGAGCAGCTGTTCGGCGGTCCCTGCGACAGCCTGGGCACCCACGCCATCCTCAAGCCGGCGGGCTGCCCCAAGCCGACCCCCTGGCACCAGGACGAGTCGTACTGGGGCCGCAATGTCGATTACAACTCGTTCAGCCTGTGGCTGCCGCTCCAGGATGTCGACCAGACCACCGGCTGCATGCATTTCGTGGCGCGCAGCCACTGGGGCGAGATCCTGCCCCACCGCCCCGGCGCCGGAAATGCCCGGGTCCACGGGCTGGAGCTGGCGATCGATCCGCCGGCCGCGTCCGAGATCGTCGCCGTGCCCTTGGCGGCTGGCGGCTGCACCATCCACCACCAGCGCACCCTGCACTACACCACCGCCAACAACGGCAGCGAACCGCGCCGAGCCTGGATCTTCGTCGCCGGCGTCGGCGGCCGGGTCCGTCATGCGCCCAAGATCCTGCCATGGCAGGACGAGCAGAAGACCATGCGCGCCGAACGGAAAAAGGCGTGGGATGAGCAGCAGGCCAAGGCGGTGGCGGCAGGTCGCGCACCCGCTTAAGGCTCGCACAGGATGGCCTTGCGCGGAGCCGTTGCGGCGATGGCCACATCGCTGGAATGGCTCGGAACCATCGCCAAAAAATAGTGGCCACGATTTGATCAGGCGGCCAACGATCCCTGCGTCGCGCCGGCGATGAGGGCATCGCCGCTCCGAAACGCTCGCCGCTGTTGCGGCGCAGCGATGCTGGCGCAGCGTGGCGAGCATGCCGCCAGCCCGTCACGCGACGCCAGCCCGTCACGCGACATTAGCCCTGCACGTGTCATCAGTCGTGCGGCTGTTCACGCTGGTGCTGGCAGTGATCGCCTGGCCACTCGTCGCCGCCGAGGAGGACAGCGCCAAGCTGTTCCGCACCGGCGTCGATGCGTTCTACGCCGCCAAGCCGGCCGAATCGGTCGCGGCCTTCGATCGGCTGATCGGGCTCAGGCCCGAACTTGCGCCACAGCTCTGGCAACGCGGATTATCGCTGTATTACACCGAAGATTTCATCGGCGGGCGGAAGCAGTTCGAGATTTACCAAGGGGCCAACCCGCAGGATGTCGAGAACGCCGCCTGGCACTTCGCCTGCACCGCGCGCGCGTCCGGCGTCGAGGCAGCCCGCGCCGCGCTCATTCCGATCGCTGGCGATCGGCGGGTACCGATGGCCGAAATCCATGCGGTCTACGCTGGAACCGGAAGCATCGAAGCCGTGCTTGCCGCCGCAGAACGCGCCGGCGATGACGCGACTCGGCGCAACCAGCGGTGCTACGCCCATCTCTACCTGGGGCTGCTCGATGAGGTCAGCGGACGCACCGGGTCAGCGCGCGACCATCTGCGCAAGGCGGCGATCGACTACCGCATGGAGCACTACATGGGCGTGGTCGCGCAGGTCCATGTCCGGCTGCGCGGCTGGGGCGACTGAGCCGCGCGTTTCGGAGCGGCGATGCCCTCATCGCCGGAACGACGCAGGTAGCGTTGGCAGCCAGGCCAAACCGTGGCCACAGGTTATCCTTCGCTGCCGTTTAGCGCCGCGCAGCCGGAACGGGTTCCGCCGTCGCTGGCGCCGGGGAAGCCGTGTCGGCCTCGACGCGGTCGGACCCTTCTGCCAGGCAATCGACGCCGCTGCACCCCGCCGCCGAGAACACCGCGGCGATCCGCTCCGCGGCCGCACGGTCGGGAGTGGTGACCGTGACCGAGAGCAGCTCCTCAGTCGTCGGCGGAGTGGACGCCGCCGCCAAGGCGGCCAGCGCCCGACCACCAAGGAAGGCGCCAGCCACGGCGAACAGGAGGGCTCCAGCGGCCGGCAACCCAGTGGGAATGCTGACCAGCAGGTAGAGGCCGGCCCCGACGAAGGCGCCGAGGACGACACCGCGCAGCGCCCCGCGGGAGCCCGGGCTGGAGCCGTGTTCATGGAGCAGATCGACCACCGGTTCCGTGCCGTGGCCGACGTCGTAGTCGTGATGGCTGGCATGGAGAGCGGCGACGACCGCGTTGCATTGCTCGCTGCCATGGGCGTATGCGGAAACCCGGTAGATCATCATCGGCTATGGCGAGCTGGATCCATGCCAATGGCGCGAAGGGCCGTGGAACAGGCTCTGCCCGGGCTTTCCCACCGGACCAGGCTGCGGCACCACCAGCACGGCGCAGGGCCGTCCGGGCGGGTTTACTGCGGAATGCACGGAAAAAGCAAGGAATCCTCGGCCGGCGCTTGGCATGAGGTTTGCACCTGGTGGACGGCAAACCACCAACGATCCCAGGATCCTATGAAACGCTCCCTGCCCATCTCCTCCACCCTCGCCGCACTTGCCGTGCTGGTCTTCGCCGGTTCCGGCTGCGACGGACGGCACACCGCCGATGCCTATCCCGACCGCTCCACCGAGAGCCGCAATCGCGCCGACTCCATCCGCAGCGAAGGCGATCAACGGAAGATCGCCGTCGAACGCGAACGGCAGGAGAAAACCGCCGCCGAGCGCTTCCGCGCCACCCAGGTGCGGGACACCGCCCGCCGCGACCGCGAGGCTATCGAGCTCGCCCGCGACCAGAAGATCCAGCCGCTGACCGCCGACCACAAGGCCGCCATGGCCAAGGCCGACCAGGACCAGCGCTCCATCGTCGCCGCTTCGGACATCGAGCTGCGCAGCGCCGACGCCGCCCAAGCGGATCGTATCCGGGCCGAGACCACCGTGAAAAAGGCGGAATCGAGCAGCAAGTCCACCGAGGAGACCAGCGCGATCGCCCGCAGCATCGACCTGGTCGCGCTCAAGGCCCAGAACCAGCTCGCCGAGACCAACGCCAAGGAGCTCAAGTCCCTGGCCGAGATCGACCGGACCATCGACCAGGTCGAGAACCAGGCGCGCCAGCGCAATCTCGACATCGACAAGGAGACCAGCGCCTCCCTCGACGCCTTGGGCAAGGAAAGCGGCAAACGGATGGGCGCAGCCCGCGCCACCGATGAGAAAACCGAAGCCAACGACCGCAGGATTTTCAGCGCGGTGCGCAGCGGCCTGGATGAAGAGCCCAAGCGCAACGGCACCGTGACCATCGCGGTGAATTCGGGCGTGGTCACCCTCGACGGCACCGTTGCCACCATCGAAGACCGCCGCGCCGCGGTGCAGCGCGCGAGCACGGTGCAGGGCGCGGTGCGGATCGACGACCAGATCACGGTGGCGTCAGCCAAGCCCTGATCCGCAGCGCAGCGACGCCAAACGACGACACCCCGGCAGGTTGCCTGCCGGGGTGTCATCGTTTGGCGAACGCGAGGTGGAACGCAGGTCGCCGGTCAGCGCCCGGGCGGCCTACGGCCGCAGGACCTGGTGCCGTCCATCGATCCAGGTTTCGGCGTGGACGCAGATCACCCGCAACAGGGCAAGATGGGGATCGTCGGGGCCGTTGGGATACCAGGCGAGGTGCTCGTCCCGCCAGAACAGCCGGGTGCGCAGCGGATCCAGGACCAGGTCGGCGCAACCGGCGATGCTGACATAGGTGTCGGGCGCCAAGGTCGAGAAGCTGAGGTTCACCCAGGGATGATGGAGCAGATTGGCCACCCACGACAGCGAGCGGTCGGTGAAGAACCACAGGTCGCTCTGCTGGTCGATCTCTTGCAGCGCCATCGGCCGGCTGGAGAGCCGCCCGTACGACGCGGTGGTCGAGGTCAGCATCGCGATGCGCATGCCCTTGAGGGAGTCGATCAGCAGATGGTTCAAGGTGAGTGGTGCCGCCGCCGGAACCGGCGGTGGTGTGAATTGGGGGATGGTGGGCATGGGATCCTTTCAAGGAGCTGCCCAGGTCACAGTGCCGGCCGTGCCAAGCAGCGGCCGCCCCCGGACGTGCCTTCCAGCGCTCCTCCTGCGCAGTCCGCAGCTGCTTACAGCCCCAGCTTCCTCCGCTTGCGCCACAAGGTCGACGGTTCGATGCCCAGGGTCACGGCGGCCGCTTCGAAGGTGTCGGCCTTGGCGAGCACCTGGCGGATGTGCTCGTTTTCGATGTTGGCCAGGGAATGCTCGCCGCCGATGCGCGGACCGACGACCGCCTGGCCGCGCAGCCGGATGCTGAACGCATCGGGCTCGATGGTGCGGCTCGGCCACAGCACCGTGACCCGCTGGATTTCGTTGCGCAGTTCGCGGATGTTGCCGGGCCAGGGGTGGCCGAGGAGCAGTTCGCTGGTGGAGGGCGAGAGCTCCATGACCGGCCGACCGCCTGCCCGGCAGAAGATGGTGAGGAAATGCCGAGCGAAATCGAGGAGATCATCCGGCCGTTCGCGCAGCGCGGGCAGGGCGATCTCGACCACGTTCAGGCGGTACAGCAGATCCTCCCGGAATCTGCCGGCCTTCACCTGGGCTTCGAGGTCGCGGTTGGTGGCGGCGACGATGCGCACGTCGGCCAGGCGGGTGTGGGTGTCGCCGACCCGCTCGTATTTCTTCTCATGGAGAAAACGCAGCAGTTTCGCCTGGATGGTGGGCGACAGGTCGCCCAGCTCGTCGAGGAACAAGGTGCCGCCGTCGGCGGTCTCGACCTTGCCCTGCTGGTCGCGGATCGCCCCGGTGAACGAACCCTTCACATGGCCGAACAGCTCGCTCGACAGCAATTCATCTGTCAACGACGGGCAGTTGACGGTGACGAACGGCTCCTTGGCGCGATCGCTCTGGCGGTGCAGGGCCTCGGCCAGGGCGCCCTTGCCGGTGCCGCTCTCGCCGCGCAGCAGCACCGGGATATCGGAAGCAGCGGCCCGCTGGACCACGGCCAAGGCGGTCTGCATCGCCGGTGTCCGCGACGACAGGATGAGGGTTTCAGTCCCGCCGCCGCCGCCGCGTTCGAAGGCGCTGATCCCGGCGGCCAGCCGCGCTTCTTCGCTGGCGCGTTCGACCACCGTCTTGATGCGCAGCGGGTCAATGGGTTTCTGCACATATTCCGTGGCCCCGGCCTTTACTGCCCGGACCGCGGTGTCGATCGAGCCGAAGGCAGTGACGACCACGACATGGAGGTTCGGATTGGCCGCGATCAGCGCCGGTACCAGATCGACGCCACTCTCGGCGCCGAGCATGAGATCGACGAAGGCCAGATCATAGATCTCGCCCCGGGCCCGGCTGAGGGCGCCCTCGCGGTTCTCGGCGGCATCGACCCGGCAGCCGAGCATGCGCAGGGTCGCGGAGAGCGCGTCGCGATCGGCGCGTTCGTCGTCGATGACCAAAACGCGCTGCCGGCGCTGGGCAGTCCGGTCGGTGGCCGAGGCGGATTCAGTTATCGGTTGCATAGGCGGGTTGGCGATCTGGTCGAAGGGGCGAGGGAGAACTGGTGACGGGATCCTTCGGGCATGGCACTTCGCGAAGCGGAGCAGGCCATGCAGAATCCAGGGGACGGCGGTCCGGAGCCGTGCAGGCTGCACGCTGTGTTTGGCGACCGCCGCCGGGTCTTTCCGGGCTGATCCTAGCAGCTGCCGGCCAGCCGGTACATAGAAAGCCTGCCGAAGCAGGGAATCGGAGGCGTTTTCATCCGAACCGGAACGGCAGGGGCACGCCCTGGCCGCGGGGCCGGTCGGGATCCGGGGTTGGCACGGGGATTGCCAAGCCTTCTCCCAGATCCGCCACCCGGCGATCACAACCCACCAGTCCAGAGACCCACATGAGCACCCCCGAAAACATCCTCCTCGAACCCACTGATGGCAGCGCCACTGCCGCGTTCAGCACCAAGGCAGCGAAGGTCGCCCAGCTGGTCGAAGAACTGGTGACCGCCGCACCAGGCGCCGCCAAGGAGGAGATCGCGCACCTGGCCGAGATCGGCGGCAAGCTCGCCGCCATCGGCAAGGACAAGATCTGCGCCGCCGCCGCCCAGGCCACCGAGACCGTGAAGAAGCATCCTTATGCCTCCGCGGTTACCGCCGCCGCGGTCATCGGCGCCGGCCTGCTGGTGTGGTGGCTCATCAAGCGCAAAAGCTGATCCCCCGCTTTCTACTTTTCCGCCACCGGCACCAACGGACTGCTTTCCCATGAAAACCATGCCAATCGCCGCTGCCGCCGCGGAGCAGGATCGCCAGATCAAGCAATCGATTCGGGCGCTCAGAGCGCTGCAGCTCAGCGAGGCGCGGGCGGTGCTGGCCTATGAGCAGGCCATCGAACAGTCCGGGTTTGCAGCCCCGATGGGACTGCGCCAGGCAGCCCGGGCGCATCGCGCCCGGGCCAGGGCGTTGGCCGTAAGGATCCATGAGCTTGGGGGGAAAGCCCCGCAGGTCCGGGGGATGGGGGCCATCGTCGACCAGCTGCGGCTAGCGTGGACAGCGATCATCGGCAGGGACGCGGTGCTCAGCGGATTGCGGCGCAGCGAGGTTCGCCGGGTCGCGGAATACCGCCGTCGAATCCCCGAGCTCGATGGCGAATCTCAATGGTTGGTGCGGGAAGATTTGCTGGCGGAACAGGTCCGCACCCAGAACCAGATGCGCGACTTCATCTATGTGCCAGCCTGAACCGTCGCCCGAACGATCCTCCCAAGGAATACCCCATGCGTCCTGTCCCGCTGTTCTTCATCGTCGCTTCGGTCGCCCTGGCCCTGGTCCTCGGTGTGGTCGTCTATCTGACCTTCTTCCAGGAAACGACGATCAAATCCGACTTGCGTGAACTGCGCAATGATGTGCGCGACGGTGTCCACGACGCTTATGACGCGACCAAGGATGCGGTGAAGGACGCGACGAAGTGACCTCCGCCGCCAGCGGCGTTGCGAGCGCCAGCGGCGTTGCGAGCGCCAGCGGCGTAGCGAGCGCCAGCGGCGTTGCGGTCGCCAGCGGCGTTGCGGTCGCCAGCGGCGTTGCGGTCGCCAGCGGCGTTGCCGGCGGTTGGGCATGCGCCAGGCAACGCCGATCCGCTGTCCTCATGCGCTGGTGATTCGGCGGGCGTCGCCAAGTACCCTTGGGAGACGAGGGAGGCTGTTTGTTCGGGGCGGCGCGCCACCCTTTCCCCCAGGCTGCTTGTCCGACAGCCGTGCTCACCCACGGCTCGCCATGGGCTGCGCATCCGCCGCGGATGGCGCGGCCCCGGCTTTGATCTTTCCCGTCTCACCCAGGTCCCACAGTGGTTCCAGTGGATATAGACCGCGTTTTCGCTGCCTCTCCGATCGCCCAGGCCCTGCTCGACGAGACCTGGCGGGTGGTCCGCGCCAATGCCGCATGGCAAGCGCACTTCGGTCCGGCCGCGACCGGCGTCGCCTGGCTCGACCTGGTCCATCCCGACGACCTGGCTCGGGACCTGGCCCTCGCTGGCCGGCTGCAGAGCGGTGAAATACCTGATTTTTCTTCGGTATCGCGCCTGCTCGACGGGAACGGGCAATGGCGTTCCCAGACCATCGCGGTGACCGCGATCAGCGCCACCTGCGTGCTCGTCACCGCCTCTGATGCGGTCCCTCCGACGGTCGCCCCCGCGACGCCCTCTGAGGATTCCAGGACGGTCGCTGCGGCCTTGGCCCATGACGTCAAGCAGCATGCCCGCCTGGCGAATGTCTATTTGTCGATGCTCCTGCGGACCACGCTCGACGATCGGCAGCGCAGCCAGCTGGTCGTGGCCTCGGCCCATACCGAGCGGCTTCATGAGGTCCTCGGTCTGCTCGCGCGGTGGCTGCGGCTGACCGAGGACCCCATAGGCATCAGCAGCTGTCCCCTAACGGAGGTGTGGCAGGAAGCGCTGCGTCATCTGCCGGCCGACGTCGGCGAGCGCCTTGATGCCGGCAGCGATCAGCATCTGCCGACCATCCAAGCCGACCGCTGGCTGCTCGCTGAGCTGCTCCGCGGTCTGGTGATCAATGCCGTCCGCTACCATCCCGGACGGGCCCGGGTCCACCTGGCGGCGGTCCGCGAAGGCGACGGCTGGGACCTTGTGGTCTCTGACGATGGCCCGGGCATACCGCCCGCGGACCGGCAACGGGTGGTGCAGCCCATGCAGCGGCTGCACACCTGGGAGCAGGTCCCCGGCCATGGGATGGGCCTGGCCCTGGCCCAGCGTATCGCGGCTGTCCATGGCGGCTCGCTGGACATCGGCGCTGCCCCGGGCGGGGGTTGCAGCGTGCATGTGCATCTGCCCGGCTGATCCTGCAAGGTGCAGGAGCGCGACTGTCGCGTCACCGACGAAAAGCGAGGATTTTTCATAAGATAACTTGGCACAGCCGGCGCTATCCGTCCCTTGAGCGGTCGTGCCGGATCCAACCCCATGCCGGGTCGGGCCGGCCGGGAGGGCTCGGCGCATGTCCCGTTCCCACTCCGCCGCAGAGGCGATCACCGCCGACTCGCTGCTCGCCACTTTTACCGCCGGCACCTTTACCGCCGAACAGGCCCGGACTCATGCCGCCACCGCCCGCCTGGTCGTGCGCCGCGCGGTCGATGGCTTGGTCTTGCCCAACGATCCGACAGAACGCGAGCGGTTGGGCCGGGTTGTCGGCCATCTGGAAGCCTGCGACGGACATCGGGCGCTGGCCGTGATGGAAGAGCCCCAGGACGGTTACGGCGGCCCATTCGCCCGGCTGTACAGCTGGATCGCCGGCGTGCTGGTGGTGCCGGCCCTGACCGCTGCGGCCTGCGTGATCGCTGGCGGCACCAGGCTGCTGCAAGGCATCCGCCAGCTCGTCCGCTTGGCGTTGACCAGCCTGCCCACGGCGGAGTACTCGGCGCGCTGGCTGCTGCCCGCCGAACCCGTGGATGAAACCGCGGCCTATGTCGCATCCATCATCCTCCATGCCCGGTCGGCGCTGCTCTATCGGCCCTGGGTGTGGGACGGTCTGCCGCCCCAGGGGCGGTTCCTGCTGATCGGCCAAGGCCGCGCTCAAGACGCCAAGGCCAGGCACCCGCGCTGCGATGGCGCCCACGATTTTTCCGACCTCGTTCCGCGGCTCGCCTCCGGCTGAGGTCAGAAATGGTCGCGGCATCCGCGGCGACCGGTCACCCACACCCCCAAAGGCTCCCATGCTCTATTGGTCCGCAACCTTCCTGATCATCGCCGTCATCGCGGCGATCTTCGGCTTCGGCGGTGTCGCCGCCGGCGCCACATCGATCGCCAAAATCCTGTTCTTCATCTTCCTGGTCCTTTTCGCGATCGCGCTGATCCGGGGCCTGGCCGGGCGGGGACGTGATGCCTGATATCGCACCCTCCAAGCCGCTGAGCGCCGCCGTACCTCACGACGGTGCGGCGCCGCCGCCGACGGCAGACGCCCTGATCTCCACCGCCATCGAGCTGGTGGCGGTATATGCCGCTGACGTGGTTCGGGAACGACTAGCGAAGCTGGCCCACCGTCCAGCACCGCCACCCGACCAGGATCCCCAGCGGGAAGGCATCATGCCCGCCCTGCTGATCGCCGGAGCAGTCGTCCTGGCCATCGTCTTTTTCACCAGCGAAGACGACTAGCAGGGATCGCGGGCGACCCGCCCGCAGGATGTGAGGCCCGGGAGCGCGGGCGTCCCGCCCGCTGTCATGCGGACCCCGGGCGGCAGGGACGGCCGCGGTCCCGGGGGAGCCGCTGGGGTTGTGGCCACAGCCAGGCGGCCGGGAGCGCCGGCGTCCCGCCCGCAGGGTTTCAGTTCTGTTCCCGGATCAGTTCCGGTTGATCAGCCAGCGGTCGCGGAGGTGGCGCGCCAGGTCGAGCAAACCGGCGAAGTCCGCCGGTTTGACCAGGTAGTCATCGGCTCCCGCATCGAGGCAGCGCTGGCGGTCGACCGGATGATTCGAAGTGGAATACAGCACGACCGCTTGTCCGGCCCAGGCTGGCAGGGTGCGTAGGCGAAACAGCACGGCGATGCCCGACACCCGCGGCAAATTAAGATCGAGCATCACCAACTGCGGCCGTTTGCCGCCAACCGCCAGCCGCTCCAGGCCGGCCACGGCCCGATCGCCGTCCTGGAACACGGTGACCTCGACGGCGAAGCTGATCTCATCAAAGGCGGTCATGAGCAGATCGACGTCGGACGGCGAGTCTTCGACCAGAAGAAGCGAGGCGGGCGAAGCCATGATCTTGGAGTATGGCAAGGGAATCGGCCGGAGCCAACCTTCTTTCCTTTCCCTGCGGAATGCAGTCCCAGGCATGGGGACGAACGCGCTAACGATTCAAACCACACGGAAAAACAGGCAAAAATCCGGATTCGTCGATTGCCGCGAACGCGGCGGCCGGTACCCTGAACCGCGATGCAGGCGCAGCGGCTTTTCAACATCCCCATTGGGATCTGCCGAAGGCGCCAGCCATCCAGAACGGAGCGACCATGAAAATCCGCACCCGCGTCCTTGCCAAGGGCCTGTTCGGCGCGGTGGTCCTCGTGCTCGCCATCCTGCAATTCATCCAGATCGCCCAGGGGCTGAACCGGGTCGAGCAAGCTCACGAGAGCGCCAACCGGATCATCTTCACCACCGGCCAGGTCGAGGCATTGATCTTTGACACCCTGCTGTCAGGTCGGGAGTCACGACAGCAATTCGCCGAAAAAACCGCCACCCTCGCCAAGCTGGTCGATACCGTCCGCCACCACGATGACACCCCGCACCTGACGGCGATTGCCAAAGAACACCAAAATCTGAAGGCGTATTTAGAGGCGATCGGAAATCTGAGCGACCTTCCCAACCAACCCATGCCGCAGTTCGTCCGCACGCTTGCCGAAGGGATCATCGCCAGCTCGCAGGCGTTGGCTGATCAGGCCCAGCAATGGCAACTGGTGGTGGATCGCGAGCGCCAGGATCTGCTCCGCCAGGCGTTCATCAGCTGCCTGATCCTGATCGCGCTGGTCCTGTTCACGCTGATCGTGGCGATGTGGACCATGCTGACCTGCGTGATCAAGCCGATCGAACGGCTGCGCCTTGGCGTCGCCGCCATCGCCCGAGGCGAGTTCACCTATCGGGTGGCCGAGCCACGGGCCGACCACGAGGTCGGACAGCTGGCCGCCGGTTTCAACCAGATGGCAGCTGCGCTGGAAAAGATGGAGGAACACCGCAGCCAGGTGGTGGCCTTGGAGCGCAGCAACCTGGGCCTGGAGCGGTTCGCGGCGCTGGCCTCGCACGATCTCCAGGCGCCGCTGCGGACCATCACCAATTACGCCGATTTGCTGGTCAGGCGCAATCGCGACAGCCTCGACCTGCGCTCGCTCGGGCACCTTGAGCAGATCTCCGCGGCGGCCTTGCGGATGCGCGAACTGACTGATGGCTTGCTCGCTTTTTCGCGAGCAGGCGAGATCGATAAAAGCCACGATATAGCGGTCTCGGTGGGGGCGGCGGTGAAACAGGCCATGGCCAATCTCGCCCATCAGATCGAAGAAGCCGACGCCCAGATCGAGATCGGACCGCTGCCGGTGGTCCACTTCGATCCGATCCAGCTGGAACAAATCCAACAGAATCTCATCGGCAATGCGCTCAAATATCGCAAGCTCGGCCATGCGCCGCGCCTGCGCGTGGCCTTGGCCGAACCGCAGTCAGAGGAGCAGCCCGAAGGGTTCTGCACGATCTGCGTCAGCGACGACGGCCCCGGGATCGATCCCTCCCATCACGAACGGATCTTCGGCTTGTTCCAGCGGATCGACGGCGGTCCGGCCAGTGGCAACGGCATCGGCCTGGCCCTGTGCCGGATGATGATCGCCTCGCGAGGCGGGCGGATCTGGGTGACGTCGCAGGTCGGAAGCGGTTCTCAGTTCCTGTTCACCCTGCCGCTCGAAGCGGCCCATCGCCAGCCGACGGCCGGACACGGATCCGGTCGCAGCCATCAGGTCGTAGGCAACGAGGAAAAGACCAAGGAAGCGACGCGCGCGTCGCCGGTGTAGACGATCAGTACGACGGAGAGGGCACAAAAAGGAGCCGTGCTTGTGCGGCGATGGGATCTGCGCAATGATCGGCGGGTGCTTGCGGCCCAGAGTCTACAGATATTGCCACGTCTGCCCCCATCCGCCGTCACCGCAGCAACCGGCCGCGAACCTCGTTGCGGCGCTGAGCTGGTCCGCGCCGCGGCGCCGTTCGAGCGCGAAGACCGGTTCACCTCCTGGTGTTTGTTGATCGAGACCCTGCTGGTGCTGAGCGGGCTGCTTGCGCTGGCACTGTTGGCGTCGTGGTGGCCGGTGCAGATCCTGGCCGGTCTATTGGCCGGGCTGGTCCAGGTGCGGCTGTTCATCTTCTATCACGATACATTGCATGGAGCGCTGTTCCGCGGCGCGCCGGTGGTCCAGGGCTTCATGACCCTGGTCGGTGTCTATTTCTGCACCGTGCGTTCGGTGTGGAGCGAATCCCACGATTTCCACCACCAGCACAATGGGAAGCTCGCCTGGTCGTCGGTCGGCTCCTATCCGCTGCTGTCAACGGTCGCGGCCTCGCGCCTGCGGCCGGGTCAGGACCGGCTGTACCGCCTGGCCCGGCATCCACTGACCATGCTGTGCGGTTACCTGACCACCAGCATGATCGGCTTGGCGCTGGTCCCGTTCCTGCGTGCCCCACGCAAGCATGCGATGGCGCCGGTGGCGGTGGCGTTGCATCTCGGCCTGATCGGCGTGGTGGCCTGGCTGGCGGGGCCGTTCACCGCGCTGTGCGCCGTGGTCCTGCCCAATCTGGTGTCGACGGCGATCGGCGCCTATCTGTTCTATGCCCAGCACAATTTCCCCGATTTGGCGGTGTGTCCGAAGGGCACCTGGAGCTACACCGACGCGGCGGTTCACGGATCGAGCCTGTTCGAGATGAGCCCGATGATGCACTGGTTCACCGGCAACATCGGTTTCCACCATGTCCACCACCTGAGCCACCGCATCCCGTTCTATCGGCTGCGTGAGGCGATGCGCGCCATCCCCGAACTGCACCATCCTGGCCGGACCTCCTGGGCCATCGCCGACATCCGGGCCTGCCTGCGTCTGCACGTCTGGGATGACGAGCGGGGTCGCCTGGTGGCGCTGGGACCGGTTCCGGTTCCGGTGGCAGACCGGTCCTGATGGCGAATGCCGGCCGGGCGTTGGTGCGGCTACCGGCCGTGGTATGCCGGCGCTCATGGCCAGATTGACTGCTGCGTTTGCCGTGTGCTGGCTGGGGCTGGTCCCCGGGTCAGGGCTGGCTGGCGAGGTCATCGAAGGCGACTTGCATCAGGACACCGCGCTCAATATCGGCACCGGGCATATCGACGACTTCCGTTCCGCGGCCGGCCCTCGGGTTCCAGTGTGGGTGACGATCTGCCTGGATCTCGATGGCGGAGAAGCGCTGCGGCAAGCCTGCGTCGCTGGGTTGAGGGCGGCGGATCCGCGGCCGGCGGCCCTGGTCACCGGGTTTCGCGTCGCTGCTGCCGACATCCCCCGGCCCGATGAACCCTGGCTGATCGGCATCGGCCGGACCGTGCCGCTGGCGGTCATTCAGACCGTGCTGGCCGCGGTTCGCACCCAGCATCATGGCCCGCTGGTGCTGCGCGACGGCAACGACGAATCCGGAATCATCAGCGTCAGTCCGTGCGGAGAGCGGTTCCGGGGACAACCGCCGGTGGCAGGAATGGTGCTCGATCAGTTGCTGGCGATGAGCGATGCCGATCAGGCCCATGCCCTGATCGCGGCGGTGAACCAAGCGTTTGATCAGGGTTCCACGCCATCGGAACCACCTGCGCTGCTCGTTGATCTGACCTGCGGCGCTGACGGTGCGAGCGGCAGCGGTGCTGCCGGACTGCAGGTCGAAGGCGGGACCTGGACGGCCGACGGGTTGTATCTTCCGGCCCGGGCGGTGGTGCGGCCGAAACTGAATCCGGATCCGATCCTGCCGCCAAGCCCGCCGTACCGGGTGAGCCTGTCCTTGCCCGCACTCGGCAAGCGCCGGCTGACGGTCACCCTGCTGGTGTGCCTGGCCTCGGCCGGCCGCGGTCAAGACAATCTGTTCTGCATCGGCCGGCGCAGCCGCTGGTTCAGCGCCCAGGTCGGCCCGGGCGGAGTGCCTGAAATCGGTCTGGATAATCGCTGGTATCTGATGCCAGCCAGCGAATGCGCGGTCATCGATGCCAGGAAATGGCATGCGTTGACGGTCGGCTGCGACGTGCGCTCCGGTGTGGTCCGGGTCATGGTCGACGATGGGCCAGGGCAGGATCTGCGGAGGAAGGATTCCAACGAGCACCGGATTCCGCCACGCCAGCTCGATGGCCCGGACGAGCTGGAGCTGCAATTCTGCGATCCGGGGACCACCCGCCACCTGCACGGCATGGTGCGGCGGATCATCGTCCACAGCGGCCTGCTCAACGAGCCGACCATCGCCGCCCTGCACCGCGCCTTGGCCCCGACCAGCCTGCCCGCACCGACCCATCCTCAATTTGCCGACCCGGTGCCGCCGCCTCCGCCCGAAAAACGCCCGCCGAAACCGGCCAAGCCAGCTACCCCGGTTGCCGTGAAGCCAGCGTCGGCTCCGCCGGCGGTTCCACCGACGCCGCCGACGGTCCCGCCGGCGCCGCCGCAGTCCAAACCGGCGCCGCCGCAGTCCAAACCGGCCTCGCCGGAAATCGCTCCGGTGCCCGGAGCCAATGACTTCTGAATCTGCGGGTTACGGGGAGATCTGCTCGCCGTCCTGGTAAGCAACCCAGGCGAACGGCGTGTATTTCCCCTCCGGGGCGAGCACCAGGTGGAAACTGACGATCGCCCCGCCCGTGGACGGAGTCGGGCGGAAGGTCTCGCTGGCGATCCACAGATCGGGCAGGCCACCGTGGGTGGTCACTCCGTTGGCCAAGGTGAAGACCCGGACATCGATACCCCGTACATACGGCAGCACGACCAGTTCACCTCCGTACGTGGTCGAGCCATCGTGCAGCTTGCCATCGGAACCGATCGCCCGCGAGGCATTGGTCGAGAAGGTGACCACCTGCACCCGGCTCTCGGCCAGGACGGCGCCGCTGGGATCAAGCAGGGTCAGGGTGCCATGACCCGGGCCCCTCGCCGACAGCCGCAGCTCAGGAGCCGCCCCGGCCAACGTCAATGTGGCGGACAGGAGGTCAGCCGGGATCGTCCGGACCGTGGCTCCTTGCGGCACCGCGAATCCAGGACGCAGCGGCACCCGCCTGGCATATCCCGGAGCGCAGTACACCTGGATCGGCAGGACCGGCGGTGCGGTCTCAGCCGCAGCGGTCAACTGAACGCCAAGCACCAGCAGCACGCAACGCATGGCCGCGACTATCTGGGCCTGGTTACGTCAACAAGCACGGTGAACGCTCGCCGCGCGCAGGTTACTCGCGGCCGACGATCCGCACTGTCACCGATTTTTCATCGCCGGTGCTGGACCGGGCCTGGACCGCGACCCGGTCGCCCGGTTCAACGCCGACCATGGCGCGGAGCACGTCGATCCGGGAGGCCACAGTCTGGCCGTTGACCGTCAGCAGCCGGTCGCCGGCTGCGAGCCCAGCCTTGGCGGCAGGCGAGTCCGGTGTGACCGTTTCCAGGAAAATCTGGCGCTCCCCGACCAAGGTGCGCTCCGCCACGGTCCAACCGTGCCAGGGCCGGCCGGGCAGAGCCGTACGGCCGACCGGCACGACCAGGTCAACTGTCTGGCCGGCGCGGCGCACCTGCACCGCCATGGTCGCGCCGAGGGCCCACGGCCGGCCGCGGAACAACGCTTCGGCGGAGGTCGGCACCAGCGGGCGGCGGCCATCGATGGCGAGCAGGCGGTCGCCCGGCCGCAGCGGCGTGACGGCCTCGTCGGCGACCGCGCTGATCTCGACGCCACGACCGTCGGCGGTGGCTGCCAAGGTCACGCCGAGCGGAGGGCCGGTACGGCGCACGGCACCGCCGTCGGCGGCGGCCAGCGCCGGCAGCAACGTAGCGATCTGGGTCGAGGCGATGGCCAGGCCGATGCCGCTGTTGATGCGCATGCCGGTGCGGGAACGGATCTGGCCATTGATGCCGAGCAGCCGGCCCAGGCCGTCGAACAGCGGTCCGCCGGAATTGCCGGGATTGACCGGAGCGTCGCCCTGGACCGCGTCGAGATAGCCGCCGCGCACCACCCGGCCGGTGGACAGCACGCCCCAGGTCACGGTGGGCACGTCGTCGAGGGTGCCGAGACCGAAAGGATTGCCGACCGCGACCACCGGGGCGCCGGCGACCAGGGCCTCGGCCGGAGCCAGCGGCGCCGGGGTCCACGGCGGGTCGGCGGGATCCCAATCACCGGCATCGACCTGGAGCAGCGCGAGATCGCCGATCGGATCGAAGCCGAGCAATTTCGCGGGCAGACTGCGCCCGAACCCGTGGTCCGCTCCGGCCAGCCTGACGCGCAGGTCAGAAGCATCGATCTCACCCGAGACGTGGTGGTTGGTCAGCACCCAGCCGTCGCTGCCGACGAAGACGCCGCTGCCCTGGCCGACGAAGGCGTAGCTGCGCAGCAACCGCACGGCGAGGGCGGTGCGGTCGTCATCGGCCGCGGCAGTGGCGGCGGAGCAGGCGAGGAGGAGCAACGCCACCGCGCTGAACCGCGGCCAGCGGCCCGGTCGGCAGATCTGAGCCGGCATGTCAGAACTCCTTCAGTTCGACGGTCAGCACCAGGCGCTGGCCGGCACGGTCGATGGTCAGGTCCACCCGGTCGCCGGGCTGCCGGCGGAGGAGCAGCCGGGACAGGCTCTGGTGGTCGCTCACCGGGTTGCCGTTCAGGCGCAAAATGCGGTCGCCAGCCTGAAGGCCGGCGGCGGCGGCGCCGGTACCCGGAACGACCTCCTGGACCAGCACGCCGCTGTCGTCGCCTTCGTAGCGGTGGCGGATGCCGAGGCCGACCAGGCGCGGCCGATCCCGCGAGGCACCGGTCTTGAGCCGGGTCACGGCTTCGGCCAGGGTCGGTGCGTCCACCGCCATGGCGACCCCGGAATTGACCAGCCACGGCCGATCGTCCCCTGGGCCGAGCAGCACCAGCAGACCCGCGACGGTGCCGTCAGCGGTCACCAGCGGACCGCCAAGGCTGCCGTAGTTCGCCAGGCAATCGACTTGGAGCAGCGCGTAGGGCCATTGATCGAGCCGGCGATCGGCCGCCGAGATCCCGCCGATGGTCAGGGTGTGGCCGGAATCAGCGCGGTGGCGACCGAGCAGTCCCACGGTGGTGCCCAGTGCCGGCCGGACCTTGGCCAGCGGCGCCGCCGGCAGGCCCAGATCGCGTTCGGCGCGGAGCAGCGCCAGATCGAGCGGCACATCCACTGCGACCACGGAACAGGCCACCGATCCGCCAGCGAGCAGCACCCGGCCGTTGGTGGCCTCGCCATGGAGATTGCTGGCGCTGGTCACCAGATCGGTGCCGCCCAGGGCCACGGCGGTCACCGGCTGGTCGGCGAAGAAGACCTGCTGCTGGTGCCAATAGGCAGCCCACCAGTCGCGCAGCTTGCGCCGCTCCCAACCCGGGGCCTCATCCACCGCCCGCGGCGGCCGCGGCACGGCCTGGGGATTTCCCGGGCCGCGGGGCCGATCGAAGGCGACCAGGGCGACCGAGCGGGCCACAACGGTTGTGGCGCTGATCAGCGCGGTCTCGTCGGCCGAGGGCGGTCGCGGCGCAGGCAGCGGATCGCCGCCGAGGTCGGCGGAGCGCAGGCCCAGGTCGGCCAGGATCGCAGGCAGCGGGACCGCCGTGCCCATGCGCCGGGCGCGCTCGGCGCCCAGGCTGACCAGGCCAGCCAGGCGTCCAGCGTCATCGAGCAGGGCCCCGCCCTGGTTGCCGTCATTGATCGCCGCATCGACCTCGATCACCGGACCGCGGTACAACGACAGGATTTTCCCGTGGCGGCCGCGGACTGGCGGATCGTTGGCCTCGATCACCGATCGGCCGCTGACGATGCCCCGTGAGAGCGCGACCTGACCGTCGAGCTCGATGGTGCCGTGGCTGTTGCCGGCCGACCACACCGGCATGCCCACGGTCAAGGCATCGCCGGCGCACCCGGTCAGAGGAACCGCGCCGCTGGGTAGCGGCCCGATGCGCAGCAGCACACCGGTGCTTGTTGCTCCACGCCGGACGACCGTGGCCAGGGCCGGGCCCTGGGCGGGATCCGCCACCGACCCAGGGAAGACCACCTTCCACGGCCCGTCGCCAGGTGGCAGGGCCTCGGCCAGCGACAGGGCCAGGCCATCTGCCGAGATCAGGACCAGGGCTCCACCGCACGGCGGTTTCTCTGGCGCGATCGACTGGTCCTGGGCGGTGAATTCGCCAACGAACGCGGCGATGCCCGAGGGCGGCTCAAGCGCCTGGGCGGCGCCGCACCAGGCGATCAGCAGGGCGGCGGCGGAGAAGCGAAGAGAAGCCACACGTTCATTGTAGCCCACTGCATGACCCGAGGGCAAGCGCCAGCAGATCGTTGCCGTACGCAGCACCAGCTTGCCCAAAGGCAGGAGGCCGGCCGCAGCACCTGGGCGGAAAAAGGCCATGCCGCTACCTCCGCTTCAAGGCCATACGGACCCCGACCGGTCGGCGTTGCCGACCGGAATGGCCTGGCCGCGGATTTCCAAGAACCAGAACCAACTCGTCAGGCGACCGCGCCGAGGTGCCGCGGCGGGTGGAGGTGCCGCGACGCGTGGGGAACGGCCGGGGTGATCAATCCCCGGTCGGCGTGGGAAGCGCCGGATTTACAGCTTGACCCGGGTGTAGCCCAAACGCTGGGCGGCTTCCATGCCAGGAGCCTGATTGGTCTCTTTCACCTCGATTTCGAGGATGGCCGAGCCATCGGCCTTGGGCGTGATCGTCGCCCGGGTCACTCCCGAGGCGCGCAGCATGTCTTCGCGGTCGCGGATCACGGTGGCGTCCGAGGCCTGGGGCTTGGTGTAGGTGAACAGCACGGTGCGCGCACCGCAGGCGGCGATGACCAGGGTGACGGACAGCGCAAGGATGGAGGACAGGGCGGTGCGGAGCATGGGCAACGATCTACTGGCGGTCCGGGGCTGGGGAAGCCCGGGTAGACTGCCGAACCCGGAGCCACAAATCCCGAGCCAGGCGCAGACCATCGGTCTCCGGCTACCCTTGCCTGGCGCGGCCCGAATCGGAGGCTTACCGACATCACGGCGACTGGCGCAAGGGCCTTGGCCCTGCGGAGCACCGCACGGGAACCGTGATGCGTCGGGCTGGTCGCTCCCATGGCGATGGCCCCGCGAGCCGAGCGCCTGGGCGTCCCCCCCGATCCTTCCGGAGGCCGCCATGCACCCCATCACCGACCACGCACCGTCCCAGCGCCGCACCGGCGTCAGTGAATCCGCCATCCCGTTTGGGCACCGGTTCACGGCCCCCCGGCCGCTCGCCGACAGCGACCCCGAACTGGCCGCGATCATCGCCGCCGAGTTCGACCGCCAGCAGCACACCATCGAGCTGATCGCGTCAGAGAACATCGTCAGCACGGCCGTCCTCGAGGCCCAGGGCTCGGTGCTGACCAACAAGTATGCCGAGGGCTATTCCGGAAAGCGGTATTACGGTGGCTGCGAAGAGGTCGATCGCGCCGAAGACCTGGCGATCCGCCGGGCCCAGCGGCTGTTCAAGACCGACTATGCGGTGAACGTCCAGCCCCACAGCGGCAGCCAGGCCAATATGGCGGTGTACCTGGCCGCCGGTCTGGCCAAGGGCGACCGGGTCCTGGGCATGTCACTTGACCACGGCGGCCACCTGACCCATGGCTATAAGCTCAATTTCAGCGGACTGGACTATGCGATCACCAGCTATGGCGTGACCCGCGACACCCAGACCATCGACTACGCCGAGGTCGAACGCCTGGCCAACGAGGTCCGCCCCAAGCTGATCATCGCCGGCGCCTCGAACTATTCCCGGACCTTGGATTTCCCGCGCTTCGCCGCCATCGCGAAATCCGTTGGCGCCTTGCTGTTCGTCGACATGGCCCACATCGCCGGTCTGGTCGCCGCCGGTCTCCATCCCTCGCCGTTCGGCCACGCCGATTTCGTCACCACCACCACCCACAAGACCCTGCGCGGTCCCCGCGGTGGGATGATCTTCACCCGCGACCCCGATCTGGCCAAAAAGGTCAACAGCCGGGTCTTCCCCGGAATCCAAGGCGGACCGCTGATGCACGTCATCGCTGCCAAGGCGGTGGCCTTCGGCGAGGCCATGCGCCCGGAGTTCACCACCTATATGCAGTCGGTACGGGACAGCGCCGCGGCCATGGCCGGCGAATTCCTCGCCCGCGGCTGGCGGGTGGTCTCGGGCGGCACCGACAACCACCTGTTCTCCCTCGACGTGATGAGCCACGGCGTCAACGGCAAAGACGCCGAGGACCTGCTTCACCAGGTCGGAATCACGGTGAACAAGAACCTGATTCCCTATGACACCCAGCCGGCGCAAAAAGGTTCCGGCATCCGCATCGGCACCCCGGCGGTGTGCAGCCGCGGATTCGCCGTCGCCGAATGCGTCGCCGTCGCCGGTCTGATTGACCGCGCCCTGAAAGGCCGCGCCGATCCGGCCGCGCTGGCGGCTGTGGCCGGCGAATCCCGGGCTCTGTGCGACCGCTTCCCGATCTACCGCTGAGCTGAACGAGCACCGCCGCCGCCAAGGCGCCGACGGCTGATCGGAGGAAGGCGCTGCTTGCTCGCTGGTTCCGCCAGCGAGCGGGGAAAATCTCTGGTTTATCCTTGAGATTTCGGAGCCATGGCGGTCGAGCGGCGTTTTCGGGGCCCACGCCGGCGGTTTCAGCGAGACCTCCGAGGCCGCTCCGAACTGGCGGAGGGATCGAATTGCGGTCATGCTCTCGCCCATGTCGGTCCGCCTCGATGGTCCTGCCGGGTCTTGGACCCTGCCATCCGGCACCAGTGTGCTCGGTCGCGGGGTCGGCTGCGAAGTGCGGATCGATGACCCCCGACTGTCCCGGCGCCATGCCTCGTTCCTGGTCGACGGGGCGCGGGTGGTGGTGCGGGATCTGGGTGCGACCAACGGCGTGCTGGTCAACGGTCGGCGCATCCGCGGGACGCAGACCCTGAACCATGGCGATTCGGTCACCTGCGGACCGATGGTGCTGGCGGTGTCGATCGCGGTCAGCGAGCCTCATCCCCGGGAGCTGCTCGGTCGGTCGGCGACCGAGTTCGTGCCCCACGCCGATTCGGTCAATACCGACGCGATGGATCCGGCGGCGGTGGCCGCGACCGTGGCCGCCCTCACCGATCGCAAGATCAACGCCCGCATCGCCGAGGCGGTGCCGGTCGAACCGTCCGCCGCGTCCAGCTTCCTCGAACCAGGAGACGCTCCCGACCGGGCCTCGTCCCTGGTTCCTGCCCTTCCCGGGCGGCGGCCTCCGTCGGTCGGAACCGGAGTCCCACCAGCGCCGGCCGAGGAACGCGCCAGCGCCCTGATGCCCCAACCGCTGATCCGCCTGCCGGCGTCGGCGCTGAGCTCCACCGCCAACCCGTCACCGCCGGCAGCGCCACAGGTTCCCCGACTGTCG
This sequence comes from Planctomycetota bacterium, assembly GCA_014193115.1. GTDB lineage: Bacteria > Planctomycetota > UBA11346 > UBA11346 > UBA11346 > BJHQ01. The sequence continues at coordinate 32,764 of BJHQ01000003.1, forward strand.
ACCGCCCTGCTCCCGGCTTCGGCGGTGACGGACGGCGGGCAGATGCCGCTGCTGCTCCGCCCCGGCCGCCAGGCGCACACGCCGGGGCTTCGGCGGTTGGCAGCTGCTGCCGGCGATGGCCTGCTTGCGTGGTTGGCGGCCAGCTGCGCCGCCGTGCCGAGCCTGGCGCTGGGTTACGGCCAGGCCCTGGCCAAGGCAGGAGCCACCCTGCACGGCGGACTGCCGGTGCTGCCGCCGACCACTGGCACCTCGGCCACCGCCTGGGAATTCAGTGCCAGCGTGCTCGATCCGGGCGGGCTGGCCCGGGCGGTGGAAATCGCCTTGACCCTGCGGCGAGTCGATAGCGATGCTTTTTTCCTGCTGTTTCTCGGTGCGACCGGCGCAGTGCTGGCGGTGGTGCTGGCCAGCTTGCTGGTGCTGGTGGCGCCGACGGTCTGGTTCGGCGGCCCGCCCTGCCACCGCGCCTTGGGCCTGACCATCGAAAGCCTGAACGGCCACCGCCTGGGGTGGTTCCAGGCGAGCCTGCGCTGGCTGCTGGCGTTGCTGCTGTCGCCGTTGGCCTGGTTCACCCTGGCGGCGGGCCGGCCGTCGATCCACGACCGGTTGAGCGGCTGCCGGCTGGGCGGCCAGCTCGGCGAGTCGGCTGAAGTCCAGCAAAACAGCAGAAAACCGGCGTAGTCGCGGCTTTCCGGCGGAGCGTCAGGGCCCGAGCGCCAGGGCCGGAGTGCGCAGACTGCTCAGCCGGGCTGAAGCGGGATGCTGACCGTGAAGATCGAGCCCCGGCCGGGGGCAGATTCCACCGAGATGGCGCCTCCCATCAGCTCGACCAGGCGTTTGCAGATCGCCAGGCCCAGGCCGCTGCCACCATAGTTCCGGGCGACCGCCGGATCGGCCTGGCGGAACGGGGTGAACAGGCGCGTCAGCGCTTCCGGGGGGATGCCGATGCCTTGGTCGATGACCTGGAAGCGCAGCTGATCCTGGTCGCGGTCGACAGCCAGTCGAACCGTGCCGCGGGTACTGAATTTGAGGGCGTTGGCGAGCAGGTTGGTCAGCACCTGGCGGAGGCGGAACACATCGCCAACGATTTTGCGCGGAACCGCGTGGTCCAAGGCGGTGGCCAGGATCAGGCCCTTGGCCCGGAAGCGCGGGGTGAACTCCGCATCGAGTTCGCCGAGCAACTGTTTTGGTCGCCATTCGGCGGTGACCAGCTCGACCCGACCGGCCTCAAGCCGCGACAATTCGAGCAGGCCATCGACCAGCCCGCGCAGATGGCTGGCGGAATGATGGAGGGCCTCCATCAGCTCGCGTTGCTCGGGTGAAAGGTCCGTCTCGCGGAGCAGCTCGGCCATGCCCAGCACCCCGGTGAGCGGCGTGCGCAGTTCGTGGGTGATTTCTGCCACCATGGTCGCGACGCCGCCGACCGGCGCGGTGTCGGTGACCTCGACCCGGCAGCGGAACGCCGCCACCAGCAGGCCGCCGGCGATCGATTGCAGCCGCAGGCTCATCGGCGTTTCACCGCCATCAAAACGGCACAGCGCCGAATCACCGCGCCACGAGGTGCCGGCCTGGCCGGTGGCGAGCAGGGGCAGGGCCTCGTCGAGGATCACTGCCGCCGCCCATTCGGGGCAGAGCTCGGGCAGCAGCCGGTCAGCGGAGTCGAGCCGGTTGCCGACGTGGCGGAGGGCGGCGCGGTTGGCCCACACCACATGCAGTTCGCGGTCGCAGATCAGCACCGCCTCGTCGATCACCTCAAGGGCGGCGCGCAGCGCGCCTTCGACCGGCTGGGTGCGACCGCCAGACGGCGGGCGGGTGGTGCGACCGGTTCCGGCCATGCGGCTCAGTGCCGGAAATGCCGGGTGCCGGTGAACACCATCGCCAGCCCCAGGCGATCCGCGGCGGCGATCACCGCGTCGTCGCCCTTCGATCCGCCAGGCTGGGCGATGGCGGTGACCCCGGCCCGGGCGGCGGTCTCGACCCCGTCGGGAAAGGGGAAGTACGCATCGCTGGCCAGCACCGCGCCGGTGGCTTTTTCCTTGGCCAGGCTGGCGGCGATCCAGCAGCTGTTGACCCGGCTCATCTGCCCGACTCCGGCGCCGACCAGTTCGCGGTCCTTCACCAGGCAGATGGCATTGGAGGTCAGGTGCTTGACGATCGGCCAGGCGACCGCGAGGTCGGCAAGCTCAGCGGCGGTCGGGCTGCGTTTCGACACGGTGGTGATGGTCGCGGGCTCCCAGCCCGGCCGGTCGTAATCCTGCAGCAGCAGTCCGCCCAGGACATTGCGGGCGAAACGGGCTCCGGCCGGAATCGCGGTGGCGGCGCCAGCCGCGAGCAGGCGGACGTTGGCCTTCCATTTCGGTTTGGTGGTCAGGATGGCCAGCGCCTCGGGAGTGAATTCGGGCGCGATGATGACCTCGACGAATCGGCCTGGATCAGCGATGCGATCGGCGGTTTCGGCATCGACCGGCCGGTTCACGGCGATGATCGAGCCGAACGCCGCCTGGGGATCTCCGTCGTAGGCGCGCAGGAAGGCCTCGGCCAGGATCGGGCGCACGGCGCAGCCGCAGGGATTGGTATGCTTGATGATCGCGCAGGCCGGATCAGTGAATTCGTTGACCAGGCGCCAGGCCGCGTCGGCGTCCATCAGGTTGTTATAGGACAGTTCTTTTCCATGCAGCTGGCGGCCACGGACGACGCTGGCGGCGCCGGGCAGACGGCAGTCGTAGAGCGCCGCCCGCTGGTGCGGATTCTCGCCGTAGCGCAGATCCTGGACCTTTCGCAGCGGGATCGCGAGTTGGTCGGGAAAGGCCTCGTCGGCGGGCAGATCGGCGAGGCGGGCGAGCTCATCGGCGATCAGCGCGTCATAGCGAGCGGTGGCCCGGAACACTGCCCGGGCGCAGGCGGCGCGGAACGCCAACGTCGTGTCGCCGGCATGGGCGTCGAGTTCGGCAAGACAGCGCGGATAATCGGCGGGATCGGTGAGCACCGTCACGCTAGCGTGGTTCTTCGCCGCCGAGCGCAGCATGGTCGGCCCGCCGATGTCGATGTTCTCGATCTTGTCGGTGGCGCTGGCCCCGGGCCGGTCGCAGGTGGCCTCGAACGGGTAGAGATTCACCACCACCAGATCGATCAGGCCGATGCCCTGGGCGGCAGCCTCGGCCAGCTGCCCGGCATCGTCGCGCTTGCACAGCAATCCGCCGTGGATTTTTGGGTGGAGGGTCTTCAGCCGACCGTCCATCAATTCGGGGAAGCCGGTCCAGGTGGCGACCTCCACCGAAGGAACCCCGGCGGCGGACAAAGCGGCGCGGGTCCCGCCGGTGGAGAGCAGCTCGACGCCTCTGGCGACCAGGGCGCGGGCGAAGTCGATCAGGCCGGTCTTGTCGGAGACCGAGAGCAGGGCACGGCGGATGGGCATTGGCCCGGGATGGTCGCCAGTGGCCTGAACGGTCAATGCGCGCCGGCCCGGCTCAGCCGACCGCGGCCAGCCAGGCCCGGGCCATGATCTGATGGCCGGCCGGGCTGGGGTGGACGCCGTCGCCGGCCCAGTGGGCGGGCGGGGCCCGGCGGCTGGCTTCGTCGAAGGCGGCCTGGAACGGCACGAACACCGCCGAGAACTCCTTCGCCAGCTGCCGGACCACCGCCTGGCGCGGGGCGAGATCCTCGAACCAGCCTTGGCCGGCGACCCCGCACGGCAGCAGGAACGGCTCGCACAGCACCAGCCGGACCTCGGGCAGCCGTTCGCGGGTGTCGGCCAACAGGTGGCGATAGGTGCGCTCGAACCGGACATGGTCGACGCCGCTGTCGCGGCTGAACGTGTGCCAGGTGTCGTTGATCCCGAGCAGGATGCTGAGCACCGTCGGCTGCAGATTCCAGCCATGCTCCTTGATCCGGGCAGCGAGATCGACGATCCGATTGCCGCTGATCCCGAGATTGCGGATGGTCAGGTTCAGCTCCGGGCGATCGGCGGCGAGCTGGGCGGCGATGAATAGCGGATAGCCGTTGCCCAGGCTGGTGCCGCGCTGGGCGGGATCGGTGTGGGGCGGATCGAAGGCTTTGTCGCGACCGCAGTCGGTGATGGAGTCGCCCTGGAAGAGCACGCGGTCGCCGGTGGTGAGCATGGCCGCGACGGTGCCGTCGCCGGTGACAGGTCAAGGCGCTGCACTGGCACGGCCTGGCACGGCGCGGCGATGGGCCGAGGCTGACGACATGCGCCGTGTCGTCCTGGTCGGGGCCTGGGCGCTGCCTGTGCTGATCGCGATCCTGGTGGGATGGACGCTGCTCGACGACAGTCCGGAGGAACCGGCACCGAGCGGAGCGGCGGCGATGTTCCGCCATGTCATCCATTGGGGATTGTGGCGAGGCCGAGCGATCGCCGAGGCCGGACCAGGGATCAACGGCATCGCCCGGGCCGACCTGCGACCGGGGGATGTGCTGCTCTGCCGCACCGTCGGCACCTGCTATGGCACCTACAGCCACGCCGGCGTGGTGGTCGGTAAAGGCCAGGCGCTGGGCGCCGACATCCTCGCCGGCCTTTTTCTTGAGCCGGTCGATTGGCTGTCGGATTACGACGAGATCACCGTGCTCAGGCCGGGCACGGCGGAACAGGGCGAACGCGCCGCCGCCGCCGCCCGGGCCCTGGTCGGCCGCCCGTTCGCGCTCCACGCCCATCCCCGTGACCCCGGCCAGTTCAGCTGCGGCAAGGCGGCCACCGTGGCCTGGCGCAGCGCCGGAGTTGAACTTGGCAATGGCAGTTTCTGGCCGAGCCCTGACGCCATCGCAGCCGGCGGCCACCCCGTGGCCAGCCGCTGGGCGAAGCGCGGGATTGGACTGGGCCAGAACTAAAAACCGCGTGAAAGGTCATTGAAAATCCATACAGAGAACTGGAGAACTCCATATTGCGCTTGGTCGGCAGGCCCAGAGCATCGCCCGCACTGAGCCCATGCCAGGTCGCGACCATCGTCCGCATCCCGGTTCCGTGACATTTTTATCGGTGTCCCGGAGCGATGCTTCTGGGTTAAAGGGCCTTGTACTTGCATGACCAATCTCTGCCCGCGCCTCGGTTCCTGACGCATGGATTCTGCCTCAACGTACGCGAACAGAATCCCTGAGCTGGTCCTGTTCATCGGAATCCAGGCTACCGGGAAGACATCCTTCTTCCGCGAGCAATTCCTGGTCAGCCATGTGCGCATCAGCCTCGATCTGCTGCGGACCCGGCACCGGGAGGCGCGATTTCTCGCCGTGTGCATTGAGACGCGGATGGATACGGTCGTCGATAATACCAATCCGACGAAAGAGGATCGGATCCGTTACATCGCCCCGGCCAAGACCGCAGGATTCGCCATCCGCGGCTTCTATTTCCAATCCCGGGCGGGCGAGGCCCTGGCCCGAAATGCACAGAGGGTAGGCAGAGCCCACGTTCCCGAAGCGGGAATCCTCGGCTGTGCCCGGCGTCTGCAGGTTCCCGATCCCAGCGAGGGGTTTGATGTCCTGCGCCATGTTTCTCTGCTGCCCGATGGCAGTTTCCTGATCCAGGAGTGGAATGATGGACTTTGATGAACTCGACCGCCAGATGCGGATCTTCGAGACCGCGCACGACCACTGCGTCCTGCCGGGGATCACCATCGTCGCTCGGCTCGACGGGCGTGGGTTCACGAAGCTGACCAAAGAGATCCACCAATTCGAAGCCCCCTTCGACACGCGCTTCCGCGATCACATGGCAGCGACGGTCGAACATCTGATGGGTATTGGAATGCGGATCATCTACGGTTACACGCAGTCGGACGAGATCAGCCTACTGTTCCATGTCGCCGATGACTCGTTCAATCGCAAGGAACGCAAGCTGCTGTCCATCCTCGCCGGAGAGGCGAGCGCCGCGTTTTCGCTGCGTTTGGGCTCACCGGGGATCTTCGACTGCCGAATCTGCCAGCTGCCCGACCGTCGCCAGGTGATCGACTATTTCCGCTGGCGACAGGAGGACGCCCACCGCAACGCTCTCAATGCCCACTGTTATTGGCTCCAGCGCCGTGAGGGAGCCAAGCCATCGTCCGCTTCGTCCAGGTTAGAGGGGATGTCCGTGGCTGAGAAAAACGAATTTCTCTTTCAGCGTGGGCTCAATTTTAACGAATTGCCCACCTGGCAGCGCCGAGGCATCGGTGTCCGCTGGTTGCACGTGGTCAAGGAGGGACGGAACCCGATTTCCGGCGAGACCGTCCTGACTCAACGTCGCCGTTTGGCGGTCGACCTCGAACTTCCTATGCGCGAGGCTTATGCCGATCTCATTTGCAGCATCCTGGATGCGGAGAGCGGCAGCCGAACCTGATAACATGAGGCTCGATCAGATCCCCTCGGCACGTCGCGCTGCGCTCTTCGCTCGTCATCGGCGAGAACAGCAGCAACGTGGCGATGAGCTGCCGCTGTGGGTGCATCTGCGCTGGCTGGAAGCGATGACCGAGCCGGAAACCCTGGTCGATCAACCCGGGCTCAACCCATCACCAGATCCGCCAGAGCCGCGATGAACTGTGGATGGTCGTGGACGCCGATCGCCCGGGTCCAACCGAGGCCGAGCGCTGCGGACTGCTCCGCGCCAGCCACGTCGAGGTCGTACAGCACTTCGACGTGATCGACCAGGAAACCGAAGGCCTGGGCGATGACCTCGCTGGCGCCGTTGGCTTTGGCCCTGGTCAGCGATTCTGCCAACGTTGGCGACGACCACGGCACTGGCGAACGGTCAGGAGCGCTGACGAACGCGACGACGTGGTCCGGGTGGCCGACCAACGCAGCGATGGCTGCGGCATCCGCCTCGACCTGCCGGCGATAGGGCGTGGCCCGTTCGGCGGGCAGCGGAATGGCGTGGGCGACCAGCAGCAGCGGCGCAGCCGCAAAACGCTCCGGCGACCAGCCGGTCACCGCGTCGCGAATACGTGCAGCCGCAGCCCGCAGATACCCTGGATTGCCGGTCAGCGCTGGCAGCGCCGGCAAGAACGCCATGCCGAGATCCGCTGCGTCCTTGGTCGCGTCATCCAGATAGGCCTGCCAACGCGCTCCGGCTTGGTGCGGAGCCAGCACCAGCGGCTGCACCTGGTCGCAGCCGCGCTCGCGCAGGCGCCGGAGCGCATCCGCCGGCCACGGCGCCCAATGGCGCAGGCCCAGCTCCACCGGCCGCGGCTGGCCGCGCCTGGCCAATTCGGTCTCCAAGGCGCTGGCCTGCCGCCGGGTCAGCGCGGTGTACGGGCTGAAGCCCTTCGCGACTGAACGATAATGGTCTGCCACCGCCCGGATCCGTGGCAACGATGCGCCGTTTTCGCCAATGCCGCCAAGCACGGCGGCGGCGAAACACTCGGCCTCGCAGGCGGGACTCCAGCCGTCGTCGCACTGGAGACGGGCCGGCGGTTTGACGGCAGGCGTGCCAACGGCGCAGCGTTCCCGGCGACCACAGCAGCCGGGTTCCGGCCCGCCGAATCCGAGCATCAGGACACCGATCACGCCGTTGTCTCCCCGGGCGCCCAAGACTCCGACAGCGGACAGTCCCTGAACGTCGCGGTCATAGCCAGCGGTTCACCAACGGTCCAGGTCGCCATGCACAGAACGCCGGGTTGGCAGATCGACAACGGTACCCGCATCGACCGTGCCGGTGACCTGCGATGAAATGGCCGAGATGACGTTGAGCCCGGCGCGGGTCCAGGTGACGACCTCGCCGCTGGCCAAGGTCACGACCCAACTGGAATTGCCGGCGTTGGTGGAGACGAGATTGAAGGTGTTGGGCTGGCCCGAGCTGCGGGTGAGCACCTGTTCAAGACGGCGATTACCTGCCAGCGACCAGGACGTGGTGGTCCGATCGCGGACCACCGTGCCGATGCACGACAGGCTCGTGCCCGGCACGGCCGGCCCGACGGTGGTGACCACGGTCATCGTCTGGGTGGTGGGCGTTGGCCCACTGTCCTTCGACCAGGTCAGATCGAGATTGACGATAATGGTGCCGGAATTGATGGAGGCGACGGCGCCGCTCGCTGGGTCGGTGTAGCTCGCGGAGAGCGGACTGGTCCCCGAGAACGAGATGGTGAGCAGCGCCTTGCCCGTGCCACTGGTGCCGGACGGCCAGCTCGGCACGAACAGCTCCTTGTCGGCAGAAAGTCGGAAGGAGCCGGTGGCGTCCGGGAACGTATCGCCGCTGGCGCCGAGGAAATCGAGACTGACATCAACCGGCGTGGTCGTTGCCTGGCGCAGACCGGCCGCCCGAATGACGACGTTCCCGTCGGTCCCCCGGCGGATGATATCGTTTGCTGCCGCTTGGATCAGGGTCGACACCAATCCCGCGACCGCGGCGGTCGTCTGCAGGCTGGCGGTTGGAGTCGGGCTGGGGTCCGGGATGTCGGGGATGCCGGTGGTGGCGTCGAGCGGCTGGGGGTCGCCACAGCCAGTGAGGGCAATGGCCAGAGCAAAAGCGACCAGACGGCACCCATCAAGCAAACAGCGCGTGGCGGGAGTCGAGGACGGTTCAGGCCGGAGACAAGGAAGGGCCATGCAGGATGCTCCGGCCATTCGACGCCGAGGCGATAGCCCTGGTTCCGAGCCGGGCCGAGACGTGCATCGGACCGAATTTGCAGTAATCTCATCCAACCAACCCCAAGGACCCGGCCATGTTCCCACCCGCCTCGAGCATCTCTACCTTCTCCGGCCTCGTGGCCGTTGCGAGCGCAACCCTGATCCTTGCCGGGTGCTCCCCGTCCGACAATAAGATCAGCAGCAGCCTGAGCTCACAGGAGATCGGCATCCAATCGTCCGCGGCCGGCAACCTAGCGGTGAACCAAGGTATCGAGTCCTCGGTCGATGCCCTGATCGCCGACGCCACCGGTGGCGATTCCCGGCGCGGAACTGCGGTCGGCGCGCCGGTGGTCCTGGTGGTCGATGTCGCGACCCTCAAGAAACCCGATGGATCGGCCAAGTTTCCGAACGCCTCCGGCAAGTTCACCGTGACTGCCGATGGCGCCATCGTGAACAGCTGGCCGACGGCCGTCGTGACCACCGGCACCTCAACCGTGTCGGTGGATTTCAGCCAGCCGGCGGGTTCGCCGCTGACCATCAATGATCCGACCAGCGGCATCCGGGCGGTGATCGCCACGGGCACCATCTCCTTGTCGGTGGCCAGCAGCTACACCTATACCGGCGTCGGCAACTGGACGCTCAACGTCGATACCACCGCGGTCATCCCGCCGTCGCTCGGGTGCTCGTTGACCAAGGGCGGTGCCACCACCACCACCCAGCTGACCGGCAACCGCCAGGTCCAAACCACCTTGACCAGGGCGACCCTCGCCGCACCGCTGAGCAGCACCTTGACGGTGCGCCGGGTCATCAAAGGCACGGCGACCAATCCCCGTGATGCCACCGAGACCAACAAGTTCACCCAGTGGACGACCACCGCCACCACTGCCGGGGTGACCGATACGGTGATCTGGAACCGCAACGCCGATTTCTCGGTGACCTACGACCTGATTGGTGCGACCTCGATTGCCGGAGCGACCAGCGACCGGATTTTTGTCACGTATAACGGCATCGTGGTCGGACCGTACACCGCGGCCCAGATCGCCAGCCGGTTCTCAACCGCCTTGCAGGATCCGTCGGCGTTCTGAGCCACCAGGCACAAGCACCCCGGGCGCCGTCGCGCCTGGGGGCTTGGCCGGCCTTTGGCGCGGTCCTCACTCGAACCAGTATGCCTCTCCGGAAACGAGTGGCCTCGCGCAAAACCGGGGCGGCGATGCCCTCGTCGCCGGAATTGCTCGGAGCGCGAAACTATTCTTAAAGCCAAACCAACGGCCACGGTCTGACCAGACCGCTCACGGGACTACCGTCGCGCCGGCGATGAGGGCATCGCCGCTCCGAAACGCGCGCACTGTAGTGCGTGCGTGCTTACTTGACCGGATCGACCAGCTTGCCGGCGACGATGATCTTGCCGGTGCGGGCGGCCTTGATCCACAGATCCTTGCTCGGCTTGTCGGCAGCGGCGAATTTCTTGCGCGCCTCGTTGTTGGCGAAACCGATGTAGATTTTCAGCGGCTTCTTGGTCTTCTCGTCATAGACCGTGACCTCGGCCATCTCGATCTCGGGGGAGATCTTCTTGCCGGTCAAACAGCAATACAGGTTCACCGCATCAGGCTTCTTGTTGTCCTTATTGGTCGATGGGCCATCGACATGGGCGCCGCTCCCTGAGGCGGCGTCGCTGTTGGCGTTGCCATCCTCTGAAACTGCATCAACCGCAGGCAAGGCGGTGAGCAGGGCGGCCAGGACGATGGCGGAGCGCAGGAGAGTGACCATGGATGCCACCATGCGCATGGGTCATTCCAGGCAATCGCTGACCGGTGGGAGATTGCTCGCCGGCTGAGCCACCCCAGCCTGCTCCCGATGCCCAGTCGCAGCGTGGTGCCGGTCAGCGTCGCTCTCATCGTCCGTGACGAGGCAGACCGCATCGGACCAGCCCTGGCCAGTGTCGCCTGGGCTGACGAGGTGGTGGTCCTCGATTCCGGCTCCACCGACCAGACCTGCGCCATCGCCGCAGCCAGCGGCGCACGGGTGGTGGTCGAGCCCTGGCGCGGGTATGGCGCGATGAAGAACCGGGCTGCCGAAGTGTGCCAGCACGACCGCATTCTCAGCTTGGATGCTGACGAACGGGTGGACCCGGACCTGGCCGCATCCATCCAGGCGCTGCCGGCGGACGCGCCAGCCGCGGCCTGGCGGGTCCGCCGCCGCAACCACGTCGCCGGTCGGGCGATCCGCCATTGGCCCTGGGCCTGGGATCGCCAGATCCGGGTGTATGATCGCCGCCGGGCCCGGTTCGTCGCCGCCGCAGTCCACGAATCGGTGTGCGCTGACGGCCCGGTCGCGGATCTGCCGGGCATCCTCGACCACCTGACCTATCGCGACTGGCAGGACGGAGTTGACCGCAATCGCCGCTACGCCGAGCTCTGGGCGTCAGCTGAACGCGCTCAGGCCCGGCCCTCGCGCTGGGTCGATCGGAAGATCCGCCCGGCGGTCGCGTTTTGGAGGCATCTTCTGATCCGCGGCCACCTGTTGTCGGGTCGCGATGGATGGCGGTGGTCGCAGCTGACCGCGGAGTATGTGCGCTGGAAATACGAACTTCTCGCGGAGCCCCAGGGCTGAGCCGCGGGTGGGCCTTGCCACGCAGCGGCTTGGCTCAGCGTTCCGCCATGCCGGTCGCGGTCCCCGAATGCGAGCCCGCGGTGCTGCCTGGGGTGAAGACAGGGAGCCCGGCACCGCGCACCATGCGACCGTGGAACGTGGTGCTGCTCAATGACGACGATCACAGCTATGACTACGTGATCGAGATGCTCCAGGCGGTGTTCGGCCACAGCGTCGAGCTGGCGTTTTTGTTCGCCGTCGAAGTCGACACCACCGGCCGGGTGATCGTCGACACCACGACCAAGGAACGCGCCGAGCTGAAACAGGAGCAGATCCACGCCTATGGCCCGGATCCCTTGATCCCGCGCTGCGCCGGATCGATGACCGCGATCATCGAACCGGCGGAATAGGTCCTGATCCGCACGTCCGAGGGCGACCGGACCACGGCAAGCAGGGCGCTGCGCCCGGGTTGCAGCCGGCACCGGTGCGGCAACCGTGACCAGCCATGTCCGCACCGTCGCCGCTGGTGGGCGTGATCATGGGCTCCCGCTCCGACTGGGAGACCATGCAGCACGCCGCCGAGATCCTGGACCGCCTCGCCGTTCCCCACGAGGTCGCCGTGGTCAGCGCCCATCGCACACCGGATCTGCTGTTCTCGTACGCCGACAGCGCGGCCGGTCGCGGGCTGCAGGTCATCATCGCCGGGGCCGGCGGCGCCGCCCACCTGCCCGGGATGTGCGCCAGCAAGACGGCGTTGCCGGTGCTCGGCGTGCCGGTGGAATCGAAGGCCCTGCACGGGATGGACTCACTGTTGTCGATCGTGCAGATGCCGGCGGGCATTCCGGTGGCGACCCTCGCCATCGGCAAGGCCGGCGCGATCAACGCCGGGCTGCTGGCCAGCGCGATTCTCGCCCTGGGCGATGCGGGATTGGCCGCACGGCTGAGCGCATTCCGCGCCGAGCAGACCGGCAAGGTGCTTGCCGACCGCGATCCGCGGCTGCCCCTGCCATGAATCTGACGGGCGCTCCCGGTCCCATGTCTGCCATGGATTGTTGAGCCCCATGCGCATCGCCATCCTCGGCGGCGGCCAGCTCGCGCGCATGCTGGCCCTGGCCGCGATCCCTCTCGGCCATCGGGTGCGGGTCCTCGATCCCTCGCCGGATGCGGGCGCCGGGCATTGCGCCGAGCTGATCGTCGGCGAATACGACGACCCTGCCGCCCTCGATCGGTTGGTGTCGGGCTGCGACGTGCTGACCTACGAATTCGAAAACGTTCCGGTCGCCGCGGCCCAGCGTCTGGCGCTGCGCCTGCCGGTGTCTCCGCCCCCTGCGGCTCTCGCCGTCAGCCAGGACCGGGTCACCGAAAAGACCTTTTTGCAGTCCCACGGCTGCGCCACCGCACCCTTCGCAGCGATCGCCGACCGCGCCGGGTTGCAACGGGCGGTGGTCGAACTTGGCCTGCCGGCGGTGCTCAAGACCCGGCGGCTGGGTTATGACGGCAAGGGCCAGGCGGTCCTGCGCCAGGCCACCGACCTGGACGCCGCCTGGGCCGCCTTGGGCAACGCGCCAGGCGGACTGATCCTCGAAGGGTTCGTCGATTTCGAGCGGGAATGCTCGCTGGTCGCCGCCCGCGGCCGGGACGGCGCGGTGGTCTGCTATCCGCTGGCTGAGAACACCCATCGCGGCGGCATCCTCAGCACCTCGCTCCTGCCCGGCCCCGGTCTGAGCGCCGCCCTCCAGAGCGAGGCGGAGCGGGTCATGGGCACGATCCTGGCGGCGCTCGACTATGTCGGCGTCCTGTGCATCGAGTTCTTCGTCGCCGACGGCCGCCTGATCGCCAACGAAATGGCTCCGCGGGTCCACAACAGCGGCCACGGCACCATCGAAGGCTGCGTCACCAGCCAATTCGCCAACCATATCCGGGCCATCACCGGGGCACCGCTGGGCAGCCCGGCCGCCCGCGGCGCCAGCGTCATGCGGAATCTGATCGGCGCCTGGCCCGATCCTGCGCGGATCCTGGCCATTCCCGGCGCCCACCTGCATCTCTATGGCAAGCAGCCGCGAGCCGGGCGCAAGGTCGGCCACGTCACCCTGATCGATCCGGATCCGGCGGCCCTGGCCGCGCTCGATGCGCTGATCGGCTGAACATCCTCGGGGCCTGGCGTCTCCTGGCTTGCAGTTCTGCCGAGTCGCCTATTCTGCCACGCCCCCGACCGGCTGAGCCGGTCACGACACCGGCCGGTCCACCGGTCGCCGACCTCGAGGTTCTCTATGGCACATAAGATGGGCACCGGCTCGACCCAGAACGGTCGGGACAGCAAGGCCAAACGCCGCGGCATCAAGGCCTATGGCGGCGAGACCGTCACCGCCGGCTCGATCATCGTCCGCCAGTGCGGCACCAGCTACAAACCCGGTCGCGGCGTCGGCTTGGGTAAAGACTACACCATCTTCGCCCTGATCGACGGCAAGGTGCAGTTCCGCAACCGCACCATCGATGTCGTCGCCCAGGTCGCAGCCGCCGGCTGAGTCGACAGGCGGGCGGGCCGCTGCTCGGATCGCCCTCGGTCAACGTACCCCGGCCTCTTCGGCAGTGGCCGCCGCGTCGCGCAGCAGGTGCGGATACAACTGCTGATACGCGACATAATCGCCAGCGATCCGGCCGACCCGCACCGCCAGCTCAGCCGAGAGCGGTTTGACGATCCTGCCGGGCACGCCGGCCACGAGATGGTCATCGGGCACTGAGAGGCCCTCGGGCACGACGCATCCGGCAGCGATCAGGCAGCGCCTGCCGATCACGGCGCCGTCGAGAATCCGGGCGCCCATCCCGACCAGCGTCCCGTCGCCGACTTGGCAGGCATGGACGATGGCTCCGTGGCCGACGCTGACCTCGCCCCCCAATTCGCAGGGCCTCAGCCGCGAGACGTGCAAACAGCACAGATCCTGGATATTGCAGCGCGGTCCCAAGGCGATGTGGTTGATATCACCGCGCAGCACAGCGCCGAACCACACCGAGCACTCAGGGCCGAAGCGCACGTCGCCGACCAGGGTCGCATTAGGAGCGAGGAACGCGGGGAGCTGGGGATTCCGCCCCTGGATCGGGATCAACCAGGCCATTTGAACGAGTCTGGATCCGCCCCATCGGGCCACCAGCCGGTCCGCTCAGGCGGCGGTCGCCAGGGGACGTTCGACGATCTGCCAGCGGATGCGCTCAGCCAGGTCGGCAGGCGGAATGGATGCGGATACGCGGTCGGCAGCGACAACATCGATGACCAGGCCGCGCGGGTCGTGGTGGAACAGCACGGCCAGACCGGGACACCCGGTCGGTACGACGGCGTGGTCGATGCCGGTGATGGAGGCTCCGAACCAGCGGCCGGAGAGCGCTGATTTCCCGGTGCTGGCGGTGAAGCAGCTGGCGTGGACACCTGGGCCGCCGAAGCCGAGTTCGGCTTGGACCGCGACCTGGGGCAGGAAGCCGAAAAATCCCAATCCGGCGCCCATCCGCTCGCATCCCTGTGCCGCCAGCCAGGCGCGCTGCTGTTCCTGGATCGTCCTGGCCGCGGCCGCGAGATCCTGGCTGGCCAGGCCAGCGGGCACCCGGACGAAAGCGTAACCGTGACAGTTGGCGAGCATCCGCCGCTCGCCAGGCGGGCGCAGATCGAGGGCCAATGGCAGCAGCAGGTCGCCACCGCCGGGTTGGCTCGATTCCAGCGCGGCAGCAAGCGCAGCGAACAGGAAAGCGCTTTCCCCCATCCGGCCGACGGTCGCACGGACCCGGCTCTGGGCGGCTGCGGTCGCGTCCCGGCCCAGGGCAAGGGTGCTGGCGGACAGAGCCCTGGCGCGGTTGGCGGGCGATGGCGGTCGAGACGCGCCGCGGGGGGAAGGTTGGTGCAGCGGCTTCCACAGGCGGACCAGGCGATGGGGTTTGAGCAACGGCATCAGGGTCGAGGCCAGCCGGCCACGGACTGCCAAACCGGCGGGCAGACCAGGCTGATCGCGATAGCCGGCGTGCCACCACGGTTCGGACCACCGCGTCCGGTCCAAGGTCGGCAGGGCTTCCAGCACCGCCAAGGCACCGCGGGCATCGCAGGCGAGGTGATTCCAGGCCACGACCACCGCCTGGTCGCAGACCACGACCCGGAATCCGTTCGGGCCGGGACCGTGCTCCAACAGGTACCGGCGCGCCGCTGCCGGATCGGCAAGACCGAGATCCCCAGCCGATTCACTGCGTAGGGCAAGAGGGCCGCGCAAGCGCAGCCGCAGACCGCGCAGGCCCGGTACGGCTATCGCCGCCAGCGGCCAAGCGGCACGGCCGAGGGCGCACAGCCCACGATCCAAGCCGGCGCGATCCAAGCCGGCGCGATCCAAGCCGGCTTGATCCGGTTCCTGGGCGAGATGGACCACCAGCACCCCGACATTGCCGCATCCGCCATCCTCGCGGATGATCCGATCGAGGATGGCGGCGAAGACATCACCGGGACCAGGCTGTTGGAACAGCCACGGGTGATGCGCTGGCTGGTTCCGGAGCGGCATGTCAGCGCCCGGCAGGCCGGAACCGTTCCGCCGCTTCGCCAGTGTCCTCGCAGCGGGCGTCTTCGTCCGGGGTCAGGGTGGTGTCGACGCGGGAGCAGACCACGCCTTCGGCTTCGAGCGCGGCCCGAACCGACTTGGTGCCCAGGGCCTCGCCGGCGACTGTGGCGTTCCAGCCGTTGGGAGCGATCCACACCGCTTTGGCCTTGGCCAGGCCGGCCAGGGCGAGCTGTGTCAGCACCCGGCCGTCGCGGCTGAGCGGTTTGGCGAAGGCAATTGTGACCAGCATAGTCATGGGCGTGGTCCGGTCGCATCGCGCGGTGGGTCGGTGCGCAGTGAAGAAGCTTCGGTCCGGGTCTGGCGGATAAACCGCTCCATGATCGCAACGATCCGTTGGAACTGGTCTTTACCGGAAAAATGCAGCGTGATGTTCCCAGAACCATCGGCGCGCTCGCGGACGGCGACCCGGGTGCCGAACAAGTGCAGCAGGTTCGCTTCAAGCTCTTTGAGGTGCGGTGGCTTGCGCGAACGGCCGGCGTCGGCGTCGGAGGCTGGGATCGGCTGCTCCTGGTCCGGCCCGGACCGGGCCAGCCGCTCGACCTCGCGCACCGACAGGCCATCGGCCGCCGCCCGCTCGGCCAGGGTCTGCTGCCAAGCCGGATCGGCGCAGCTGAGCAGGGCTTTGGCGTGGCCCTGGCTCAGCGTGCCATCGGTCAACCGGGCGATGATGGCCGACGGCAGATCGAGCAGGCGGAGGAGGTTGGAGACGCTGCTGCGCTCCTTATTGACCCGATCGGCGACCTGATCGTGGGTCAGGCCATGCTGGTCGATCAGAGCGCGATAGGCCCGAGCCAGTTCGACGGCATTCAAATCTTGGCGCTGGATGTTCTCGACCAGTCTCAGCTCGGCAACGTGCTGTGGATTGTCCTCTTCGCGGACCACGACTGGTACCCGGAGCAGTCCAGCCAGACGGGCGGCTCGCCATCGTCGTTCGCCAGAGAGGATTTCGTAGCCGACCTCCCGGCGCAAGACAACGATCGGCTGAAGCATGCCGTGTTGGCGGAGGCTGGCAGCAAGCTCGGTGAGCGATGCCTCGTCAAAATCGGTCCTCGGGTTGGCGGACGGTGGCCGCAGCAAACCGAGGTCGACTTCCAGATAACCCTTGGTCGGTTCCTTCCGAGCGGTTCGCTGGAACACGTCGGCTAAACTTTTACCAAGGGTATGGTCAGCGAATGACATGGATCGTTCGAATCATTAGGATGGTTTTATCAGGGAGAGGAGCCATCGCGTGGCTTCGAGATAGGCCAAGGCTCCTGCACAAAGTGGGTCGTAGGTCGTGATGGTTGCACTATGGCTTGGTGCAGCAGCCAGCGAGGTATCGCGAGGGATGGGAACAGGTGCAATGTGATTGGGGAAGTGTTTGCCAATTTCAGCAAGGACCTGATGAGACATGATGATGTCAGGATCAAACATGGTGACCAGGATGCCAGCAAGACGAAGCTGGAGCTGGGCGGTTATTCTTAATTGGTCAACATATGCCAGAAGTTGGCTCAGGCCCTCCAGGGCAAAATATTCACTTTGGAGGGGGATCAGCAGATAGTCAGCAGCAAGCAACGCGTTTGTTGGCAAAACGGTCAGGTTTGGAGGCGAATCGATCAAAATAAGATCGAAGTGAGGCTGGTGCTGGACCAACAGGCTGGAGAGTGCCCTCCGGCCATCATGAGACTGTGCCAGGACTTGTTCACGATCCAGCAAGTCATTCCCGGCAACGATACAGCTGAGATTCGAGTGGGCGGTGGAGACAGGCTTTGCTCCGCCATAAATGGACGGACCCTCAACGTCAGGCGCCAAAACGCTAGAGGCATTCCCCTGTGGATCGTTGTCAACAACCAGCACGCGCTGGCCAGCAAGGGCAGCGAACGCAGCAACATTCACCACGGTCGTCGTTTTGCCAACGCCACCCTTTTGGTTGGCGACAGCAAGAATGGTGGCCATGGCCAGAGGTTCTACGTGGAACACGCCGGTCAAGAGCCAAAGGCGTTCCACGTGGAACAGCAGGCTTTGAAAGACCATCCAAATATAGGTTCAAACAAACCTGTTCCGGTTTTGAGAGCTGTGAGTGCTGATAGCCGAGGACTTGCTAAGGCGCTGATCCGATCGTAGGCTGGAAGACTCGGGATGCCTAGTTCCCATCGTCCTGCTGGAGCACGCCGTCATGTCCGACGCCATCGCCGCCCAAGTGAATGAAGCGATTGCCGCTGAGTTTGAGCTCGACGTCACCACGTTGACGCCAGAGGCTCGACTCATTGAGGACGTCGGCTTGGACAGTCTGGATAGCGTCGATCTGATTGCGACCTTGGAGCGGACCTTCAAGGTCAAATGCCCAGAAGCCGAAGCTCGCAAGATGCGCACGGTTGGGGACATCCATCGCTTTGTGGCGACCCTTCTTCCCGCTCCGCCAGCCGGCGTGCGCCAGGCCGCCTGAGGTTGGCGCTTGCCGCAAGCAGCTGATTCATAGGCTCACGACTATCATGGCGCTTCAGCGCATCCAATCGGGTCTGCGACTTCCCAGGGGGTTCCTGGCCTAAGGCCACGGAACCCGGTGGGCTGCGCGCCCATCTCCGCCAGCGGCCCTCGCCGCGGCGGTTTCCCGACCCAAAGCGCTTCTGAGCGCTGGATGCTGCCATGACTCCTGTCTCAACCGTCCCACCCCAGTTCTCCCGCGAAGCAGGGTCGTCGACCCGCTCACCGGTCGATAACATCCTGATCTTCGATACCACCTTGCGCGATGGCGAGCAATCGCCTGGCGCGTCGATGAACCTGACAGAAAAAGTCGAAGTCGCCCGCACCCTGGAGGGCCTGGGCGTGGATATCATTGAGGCCGGATTTCCGATCGCGTCGCCTGACGACTTCGCCGCGGTCCAGAGCATCGCCCGGGAAACCAGCCGGTCCCGGATTTGCGGACTGGCCCGAAGTGTCCGCGGCGACATCGAGCGCTGCGCCGACGCCGTCCGCCCGGCTGGCGCCCGGGCCCGAATCCACGTGTTCCTGGCGACCAGCGCCATCCATCGCCAGTTCAAGCTGAACAAGGCGAAAGAAGAGATCGTGCGCATGGCGCGGACTGCGGTCGAGCATGCCCGCAGCCTGATCGACGATGTCGAGTTCTCCTGCGAGGACGCGAGCCGCACGGAGCCTGATTTCCTGTCGGAAGTGGTCGAGGCGGTGATCGCTGCAGGCGCGAGCACCGTGAACATCCCCGACACCCTGGGCTATGCCTATCCCGAAGACTACGCGGCGCTGATCCGGCATTTGAAGCAGCGGGTCCGCGGCATCGACCAGGTGGTGATCAGCGTCCACTGCCACAACGATCTGGGTTTGGCGGTGGCCAACAGCCTGGCAGCGATCCGCGCCGGTGCCCGGCAGGTCGAATGCACCATCAATGGCATCGGCGAACGGGCCGGCAACTGCGCCATGGAAGAAGTCGTGATGGCGATGCGAGTCCGGCGGGACCAGTTCCCCGGCGCGGCCGGTCCGCTGTGGACCGGTATCGACAGCACCAAGCTGTTCGGTGCCAGCCGCCTGGTCCAGTCGATCACCGGCCTGCCGTTGCAGCGCAACAAGGCCATCGTCGGCGACAATGCCTTTGCCCACGAATCCGGAATTCATCAGGACGGGGTGATCAAGAATCCCGAATGCTATGAGATCATGACCCCCGCCTCAGTGGGCGTGCCAGCGACCAACCTGGTCCTGGGTAAGCACTCCGGCCGGGCCGCTCTGGCCAAACGATTCACCGACCTGGGGGTGGCGGTGGCTGACACCGATCTGGACCGGGTCTTCGCCGCGTTCAAGACCTTGGCCGATCGGAAGAAAGAAATTTACGATGGCGATCTGATCGCCCTGGTCGAAGAGGTCGTCCGCGGCCACACCATCAGCGAATGGCGGTTGGACCACCTGCACCATTCCGCCACCGCTGGCGAAGGCACCTCACCCAAGCTGGCGACGGCCACCGTCCGGCTGATCCGCGACGGCGAGGCCCGCACCGACGCGGCCACCGGCGACGGCCCGGTTGAGGCCGTGGTGCTGGCGATGAACCGGATCTGCGGCATTTCCGGCACGGTCGAGGACTACCGCCTGCGCGCCGTGACCAAGGGCGGCGACGCCCAGGGCGAGGTCGCGATCCGGGCCAGGTTCACCCGCGTCGACCCGAGCCAGCCGGCGATCGTCGTCGGCGGTAAGGGGCTGAGCACCGACATCGTCCACGCCAGCGCCTTGGCCTGGCTCGACGCGATCAACCGCGCCGCGGTCTATCAGGCCCGGACTCTGGCCAGCCATCAGGCCCAAGCAGCGGCGCTGATCCCGTAAGTCGCTGGTCGGTCGTGGAGCGATGTGCATGCTCCAAGGCCATCGCTCTGCGGATCGTGCATCACCCCGAGAAACGCAGTTGGGGAGCCGCCAAGACGGCCATGGCGCCTTGGCGGTTCATCTGCAATTCTGCAGATCAGGGTTCAGGCCGGCAGAGTCACGGTGAACCGTGCCCCGCCCAGCGGTCCGTCCTCGACCGAGATCGCGCCTCCGTGCCCGGCGATCAGTGTGTGGGCGATGGCCAGGCCCAGGCCCGTTCCCTGGCTGCGGGTGGAATGGAACGGAGTGAATAAATGCTGCCGCAGTTCAGGCGCGATGCCGGGGCCATCGTCATCGATGGTCAGGCGCAGGCGCAGGCCGCCGTCCTCGGCCAGGGCCTGGTCGGCGGTCACCACCACCCGTCCAGGCCCGCCTTCGCCGCCTTGGTCGCTGCGCGCCTCGGCCACTGCATGGACCGCATTCTGGACCAGGTTGAGCAGGACCTGGCGAATCTGCCCTGGGTCGAGGGCGACCTCGCCGCCCTGCCAGCGGTCGGCCAGGGTCAACGCCACCTGGGGCGGAGCTTCTGCCCGGACCAGATCGCAGACTGCACGGGCCAGGTCGCCGGGAATCGTCGGCCGCCGATCCGGCGCCCGGGCCCGGGTGAAGGTCAACAGATCACCCACCGTCCGGTCGAGGTCGCGGACGCCGGCGCCGATCGCCTCGGCCCAGCGCCGGCGGCGGAGGGAATCGGGATCGTTTCCCGCCAGATCGTGGAGGAGCAGCGAGGCGAAACCCTGGATGCCGTTGAGCGGGTTGCGCACTTCGTGGGCGACGCCGGCAGCCATGGCGCCGAGCTGACGCAGGCGGTCTTCCCGTTCGAGGTGGTCGTGGAGGCGGCGCAGCTCGGTCACGTCTTCGAATATCTCGACGGCGCCGAGCAGCGTGGAGCCGACCGGCGACGCGCCCGGGGCGGCCGGCTCTGCCCGGACCGGCGCCGCAGAGCAGGCCAGGATCCGCTTGCCTCCGGGGCCGGGCACGGTCCTCTCATACCGCCTGGGCCGGCCATCGCGCAGCACCTCAAGCAGCGGACTGCCGGGGAAGGCCGTGGCCCAATGTGCGCCCACCGGATCGGCCAGAACCTTGCTGAGCGCCGCCGCCGCCGCTGGATTGCAGGTGGTGACCACGCCCAGGGGATCGACCGCGACCACGCCCGAAGCCACCGAGCCGAGCACCAGGTCGAGCCAGGCGGTCAGCCGGTCGAGCTGGGCCAGACGTTCGGCCAGCTCGCGGTTGGCGGCGGTCAGCCGGGCATTGGCCTCGACCAGCTCGCGGGTCCGTGCCGACAACAGGCTTTCCAGGCGCTGGACCTGGGCCGCCAAAGCCCCGGTGGTCTCATCGAACAGGCGCAGGGCGGCAGCAAGATCGGGCAGCCCGGTCTGAGGTTCGTTCATCCGCGGTCTCGGCACCAGAGATCCGCCTGGAAAACCCAGGCATGAACCGCCAGGACGCCAGGGCGCCAAGGAATTCGGCTGGAACATCCCGCGAGGAACAGGGGCTTCCCTCGTGATCGACGCGATCGACGTGGTTGCAGCCCTGCGCAGCGGGGACGTTCTTTGCCAGGCCCTGGCCGGTTGTGAGTCCCTGGCCGGTTGTGAGTCCCTGGCCGGGCTTGCGTCCCGGCATCGCGAAACCGGACATCCTCTCGCGGCACACAAAGAAAAGCTGGTGTCGATTGGGAGGTCACGACTGGTTCAAGCACGAAGCCGCCTTATCGCCGCAGGTCGAGGAACTTGCTGGCCTCTGGGCTTGATGGCACACCGTAGGCCCGGACCGCCCGTTCGACCTCTCCGGCATGATCCAGGTGCAGGCTCAGGCGCTGGCGGTGCTCGGCAAGCAGCTCCTGGGCCAGCGCCTGCAAGGCAACAGCCTCTTCGGCCTCGGCCAGCTGCCCGGCATCGGCGATGATCGCCCCGGCGACGGCGGCGGCGATCTGGTCGGCGAGGACATCAAGCTGCTCGGCATCAGGATCTTCTTGGACCAGCAGGGCAACCACCTGGCGCAGGGCGTCGCGCGCGATGGCGAACGGACTCGGTGCGGCGGACTGGTTCATGGCAGCGTGCTGGTGATGGCCTGGGCGGCCGGTCCGAGATCGCTGGTCGGCCACGTCAGAAGAAAGGCAGCGATGGCAGCGCGCACCGCCGCCGCCGCCTCCGCTTTGACCGCCGGCTCGGCGCGGCGGGCCTGTTCCGCCTGGAACCACAACCGCAGGTAGGCGACTTTCGGACGGTCGGCACGATCCAGGCCAAGATCCTCGATCCGTTCGAGTGCGGCCAGTCCGTCGGCGAGATCGTTGGCGACGTGGTCACCGCCCGCCGCAACCAGGTCGCGGCAGCACTCGGCGATGGCCAGACGGTTGGCTGCGGCCAGCACCGGCGCCTGCCGGGCAGTGACCGCCGGACGGGCCTGGTCGAGGGGATCGGTGGAATGGCGCGTGGAACGGCCGGCGAATTCGGCCATCGCCGCACGCAGGGACTCCCGGGCCACGTCGCGACCGCCTTTGGCCGCGACGATGTCGGGCTGTTCAGCGATCTCGCGCAGCCCTCCGCGGCCGGGGACGATCGGCCGGGTGGATGCCGCGCCGAGACCGGCGATGGCCTGGTCGCGGCTGCGGATCGCCGCATCGATCCGGCGCAGCAGCAGGTCGGTGGGATCGCCGCCACTCGGTTCGCCGGTGGAGGGCAGGGCCGGCGCCAGCCGCGGCTGGGGAGGCAAGGGCGGCGCCCCAGGCTCGGCTGAGGCGCCAGAACCCAGCAGCAGAAAACCCAGCAGCAGAGAACACAGCAGCGGACAGCCGCCCGCAGCACTCCACCTGGGCGGTGCTCCCGCCCGCCGCCCAGGCATCCCGCGCGCCTCCGCGGAGTTGCGTCTTGGTGGTCGGTCGGCAGCGCCGAGGTTCATGGCGCCTCCCCGCGATAGGCTTTGATCGCCTCGCGCAGCCGGCCGTTGGCCCGGTGGTGATCGCCGAGGATGCGGGCGGCGAGCTCGCGGTCGCGGTCGCCGAGCAGCGGATCGGCCATCAAATCGGTCAACGAGGTCAGGGCGACGCTCTCCTGCCCAGCGACCAGGGCGCAGCGGGCTCGGCCGATGATCGCGGCGTGGCGCAGGGCCGCCGGCGGGGATTCATCGAGCACCCGCTGATAATAGCCCATCGCGGTTCCGGCCAGCACCGCCTGCTGGGTACGATCGCGCTCGGCCTGGTGCCATGCGGCCTGGGCCAGGTAGAACAGCACCCGGGCCCGCACCGGTCCGGGATGGTCGCCGAGCTTGCTGACCAGGGCAGCAACCAGCTCATCGAGCTGCAACGACGGCTCCCGCCGATCCGCCAACGCGTCGCCACGGAGCAGTTCCCACAGCGCCGCCACCGCCGCATCGGTGCGCTCCAGCTCGGCATAGCACCGGGCGATGGCGACCAGCAGCTCGGCATCGAGGTCGGTGCGGGGAAAATCCTGGCGGGCGCGGAGGAAGGCGAACAACGCCTCGACGGTGCGCGAGGCCTGGGCAGCCGGCGGCGGCTGGGACGTTCCTGGCGAAGCGCGCGCCGCCGCTGGCGGAGCATGGGCCGCACCAGCGCTCGCTGAACCGCCAGCGCCATGGGGCTGGGCAGGCGAAGGGGCCGCTGGCGCCGAGGCGAGCAGACACAACCCGACCCGCAGGGCGCAGCGGGCGTAGGCTTCGATGGCGATGTCGGGCCGGCCGTCCCCTTTGGCCCAGGCCAGATGCAACCGGCGGTAGATCGCAAGCGCTTCGCCGAAGCGGCCAGCGCCATAGGCGCAATCGGCGGCCAGGATCTGCAGCCGCTGGGGCATGCGTTCGATGTGCAGGCCCGCGGCCTCTCGCCACTTGTCGAGGTGGATGGCGGCCTCGGCCCAGCGACCGGCAGCGTGCAGCATCTCGGCCAGGCGCAGCCGGGCAGCGGCGACGTCGGCAGCCGCCCACGGTTCGTCGGCGAACCGTTCGAGCAGCAGGTGCAGGTCATCCATCGCCTCATCGCGGGCGATCGGGTCGGCGTGGCGGGTGGCCTGGGCCTCGCCGGCCGCGGCTGCCGCCAGGAACACTCCAGGCAGGTCGTGGTCGTCATTGCCGGCCCGGGCGATGTAGTTGCGGTAGACCCCGCGGGCATCGAGGTGGTTGCCAAGTGCGGCCATGCAGTCGCCGATCCCGCGGATCCCCGACTGGACCCACCGCCGCACCGCCGGATCGGCGGAGCCGCTGAAGCCGTCGACCAGCGCTCCGTACAGTTCGATGGCCGCGACATTGCGCCGGCCGTCCTGTTCGATCCGTGCTCGGCGATAGGCGGCCTCGGCGGCGGCGCCCGGGTCGCGATCCGACGGGCTCCAGGTCGAGGCCCGTTCATAGGCGCGCTCGGCGCGGCGCCGGTCACCGGGGGCGTCGCTCGCGGCCGAGCGTGCCGCGGAGACCACGATCCTCCGGGTCCGCGCATCGGGGTCATCGCGCCAGGCCAGGCCGGCGGCGCCGCACAGCCGGTCGAGCACGTCGTCCAGGTCGAGGCCGCTGACCATCAGGGTCACCGGCCGGGTGCGACCCGGAGCGTTGGCATCATCGATCACCACGCCGCACAGCCCGGCCAGCTCGGCCAGCACCTCTTCCATGGCTGCGCCGCGCAGGCTGGCAGAGATCTTTCCGCTCGCGATCGATAGTCCGGGCAGGCGACGGCTCTGCTGGTCATTGGCAGCCGCGGTCGTCCGAGCAGCAGGGCCGGGGGCGGCCGGCTCCACCGCCACCAGGCCCTTGGCCTGGGCCTCGCGCAGGCGTTCCCGGGCGGCGCGCAGCGCGGCGAGATCGTCGGCCAGGGCAGGACGCTGAGCCGTCTGGGCCGGACCGGCCGAACCCACCAGCTGCATCGGCCGTGGAACCGGCTCCAAGGTCGGTTGCAGACCGGGCTCGGCAGCCAGGACCGGGCCGGAAACCAGGGTGTACCACACCACGCTCACCAACCAGGCAGGCGCCATCGAAAAAGCGCCTGGGCCGAAACCAGCGCGCGCAGTCGGCATTCCCGGGGATTTTCCTTGTTCAGCCATGGCCGTGCTCCGCGGCATGGGCAGCCGGGGCATGACCGGCATCATGGCCCGCGGCCGGTTCAGCCGGTCCATGGCCGGGTTCATGCTTATGGTCGTGTTCGGCCGGTTCGCGCTGGACCGTGGCGGGGGCCGGCTGTTCCAGCAGCCTGCCGAGCATCAGGTAGGCGCGGTGCACGGCCTGGCGGTTGCGGACCAACTCCGCACCAGAGCGCGAGCCGCCGCCGGGCAGGCGCTCCGCCACCCACGAATCCTCCTCGGCAAGCACGTTGTAGACCACCGCCAAGGCTCCGGCCCGATCGTTGGCCTGGGCCAGGCTGTCAGCGTGGTCGAGATGCAGGCCGGGGTCCGTGAACGGCGGATTTCCCGGCTCGCCGGCCAAGGCGAAGGCGGCGGCGGCGCGGCCATGGTCGCCCTGGGTGCGATGGGTGCGTGCCAGCACCAGGCTGATTTCGGCGGCGTGGGCGGGATGGCGTTGGCGCAACCGTTCGAGCAGCATCACTCCCCTGGCAACGGCATCGCCGTCGCCGCTCGCCAGCCGGGCCAGGGCCGTGGCGAAGTCTTCGGCGTAGCTGTCGGTTGGAACGGTTGAGGTCGCGACCCGGGTCCGACGCAGCTCGCCCGCCAGATCGCCCAGCCGCACCACCGTGATCGACAAGGTGGTGGCGCAGATCGACAAGGCGACCACCGCCGCGGCGAGCAGCCAGCGGGCGCCGCGCAGTTCGATCGGAGCCGCCGCCGGGACCAGACCGGGATAGGCCATGGGCTGCGGGGTCGGAGTCGGGGCGATGCCCAGCACCTGGCGCACGTCCACTGCATCGCTGGTCACGCCAGGCGCCGGAGCGTTCTGCGCCAGCATCTTGTCGATGGCGCCTTCGTGCTTGGCCAGGTCGGCGGCGGCAGGGGCGGGTTGGCGGGCCTCGTTCGGACCGGGCGTACTGTCAGTGAGCTGCTGGAGCAGGGCATCGATGTCGCTCTGGGCGATGATCCCGGTCGACGTCCGGGTGTCCTGTTTGCCGCCCTGTTTGGCGACCAGCGCATCGACCTCTTCGGTGGACAGGTTGAGGATCGGCTTGGTGTCGGGCGTCGCCATCCCGGCTTTGCTGCCCGAAGCCGGGGCGCTGACCGAGCCGGTGCCAGTCGAAGCCGGGGACCTGACCGAGCCGGTGCCGGCCGCAGCCGAGCCGGGTTCACCGGTCGGATTGGGCGTCACCGCCGAGGTCGTCCGCGGAGCGCTCGCCGGCGCGGCGCTTCCTGGTGTGGTCAGCGCCGCGGTCTCCGGTCCGGCCGGCGTGGCGGCCGAACTCAGCTCAGCCAGCAGCCGGTCGATGTCTGAAACGCCAGCCGAGCTGGTACCAGGAGCCGGAGGCGGCGCATCGTCGCGGGTCTCGGCCGCGGCCCGTTCGGCCTTGTGCGCCCCGGACAGTTGGGCGAGCAGGGCGTCGATATCCGCGGCATTGCCCGACGGGCTGCCAGCGGAGGACGACCCGCGGTCGTCGGCGGAATCGCCTCCAGGCTGGGCAAGCAATTGCTCGCTGTTGGTCCCCGCATCGGCCCGGGGGGCTTTCGCGTCGCTGTGCCCGCCCACGTCCCCGCCCAGCGCCGCAAGCAGGGCGTCGATCTCCTCCGTGCTGGGGGCGTCTGCCACGGGTGTCCCTCGCATTCCTCGACAGAGTCGGCTGCCAACCCCGACGACGCACGGACCATGCCATGGTCACCGGGAAGCGCCCGAGGGACATCCGCCGTACCTAGTCTACCACCGATCCGGGAGCCCGGTCCAACGGGTTCCCGGGCAGCGGCGGCCAGCCGCCGATGAGCGCAGCGACTCGTCGCTAGGCCTCAACCAGCATCACGACCTCTTCGTTGAACACCGCCTTGGGGTCGATCTGGGCATCAGCAATCGACGACTTCATCGCCTGGTCGCTGGAGACGAAGAACCGGGCGTGGGCGCTGGCGCCGTCGGCACGGCGGACCTCCAGATCGTTGCCGTCGGCGACGGATTGCCCGACCTGGGCTGGGCGGGCGTTGATCCACAGCGCGGCGCCATCGGCCAAGGCGCCGACGACCACGCCGCTCCGGGTGGCGCGGAAGGTCACCTGCTCGGCGAATTCCGGGACTCCGAACGAGGTTGCGGATTGCCGTCCGGGCAGGCCGCTGAGCGGATCGAGCCGGCCGGCGATGCGCAGGACCTCGGCCTTGAACCGCGGCCGGGTCAGCCACCACCACAGGAAAAGCGCGAGCAGGGCGAGCAGGATCAGCAGCAGGCCGAGGATGATCGGCAGCCAATCGCGATCGACCCGCAGGGTCAGCGACTTGCCGGCGATGGCCTTGACGTCAGCGGATTCGATCGCGGCAGCGCTGGCCGAACCCGGACCGGTGGCAGAGATCCGGACTTTTTGCGGCGGTTTCAGGTCCCAGGCGCCGAGCTCCTTGGTGGTGAAGGTGATTTCGCCGGTCCAGCCCCGAGCCACCGCCGGATCGCGCTGGAGAGCCACCGTGCGTTCGCCGCCCTCGGCCCGGGTGAGCACGACGTCGAGCGCTTGCAGCGGAACCCGGCCGCCGGCCTGGCGCAGGTCGAGCCGGATCGGCCGTCCGGCGATCACCGCCGCTGGTTCGCCTTTGTCGCCGAGCGGGAAACCGCCGAGCAGGGTCAACCGGCCGAGGGCCATCCACTTCAGATCGAGCGGACGAGCATCGGTGCGGTCCTTCCATGCGGCATTGGGCACCAGGCTGACCCGGCCCTTGCCGTCGCCAGTGGGCAGGATCACGCCGATCAGCTGCTGGAGCAGCGGTTCCGTGGTCGCGCCGTCGATGGCCAGGGCCAGCCGGGCGTCCTTTTCCAGTTCGGTGCGCAGCGCGTCGCTGACCGCGGTCTCGCCGGGGGCCCGGGTCCAGGTGTGGGTCAGTTTCAGCGCATCGCCGCCGAACAGGCTGTCCGTGTCCAGGCCCGGGCCGAGGGCCAGGCGATGGGCGACCCGCTGGGGCGCCTGGATCAGGATTTCGCAGGGCCGCGGCTGAGCGGCCGCGTCAGCGGCGGTGCGGCGCAGCAGATAGGCGCCGCCGGCCTCGACTCCGGCCAAGCGATAGACCCGGCAGGGGCCGCTGTCGTCGATCCGCGTCACCCGCGGCTCGGTGGCGACCGCGGCCTTGCCGGCATCGGCACCAGCTTTGCCGGCATCGGTACCAGCCTTGCCGGTATCGGCCGTGGCGTCCTTCGCGGTGGGCAGCTCCTTGCCATCCGGGCCGATGAAGCTGACTGTGAAGTCCGTGTATGGACCGGGCACGTGAAGCCAGATCAGGGCCCCGCGATTGGCCTCGGGGATGGCGACCGGGGCGTCGCCGGGGGCGGCCACGGTCAAACCGGTCGGCTGGGGCACACCGAGGGCGGTCAAGGCCGGCAGCAAGGTTTTCAGCTCAAGCGTGCGCAGATTGAGACGCTGGGCGTCGGGTCGCAGCTCGGCGATCCAGCTCAGCGCTGAATCCGGCCGGGGCGAGGCCACGGTGTCGAGCAGCAGCCAGCGGCGATGGGCGGCTTTCACCGCCGACAGCTTCGGCTCCAGGGCGGTCTGCCGGGCGGCGGTGTTGATCTGGTCGCGGCTGGCATCGGCGCCGGCCGCGGTGAGCAGCGCGGGATCGGTGTCGGTCGGCGAGCCGACGACCTCGGTCAGGCCGTCGCCGGCGATCACGGTCAGCACCGGGCCGGATTCCGGGGCGGTCAGCCAGGACACGGCTTTTGGATAATCGGCCCAGCGTCCGGCATAGGTCGCAGCGCCCAGGTCGGGGCCCGGCTCGCCAGTTCGGGCGAAGGTGACGGCCTCGATTTTCTTGGCATCGATTGGGGTCAGCAGGTGCTGCTGGAGGAAGCGCAGGCGATCGATAACGGCCTTGTCGGCCGTGGTCCGCGAGCCATCGACCGCGATCGCCGCCTGAACCACCGGCGCCGGCGGCGCGGGTTCACCAGGGAACGCCGCTGCGAAGAGCATCGCCAGGAGCAGGAGGCCACGCCAAGTCGACATGGAGAACCCCCAGCAACTGGACATCACATGGCCTTCGACGCTCTGGGGTTGAGATATCACATCATGAACGAAACAGGGGCCCCGTCGCGCGAGCGATGGGGCGGGCGCCGAGGGACGGTGGGCGGATAAAATGGGCGCAGCCCATCCGCCCACTTTTCCGGCTGCGCAGCAGTCGAAAAAGAGTCCCGACAAAGCCCGGGGGTAGGCCCGCAGGGCCGTAGGGGCGAAGCCCCTGGTGAAGGGGCCCCGTCGCGCGAGCGATGGGGCGGGCGCCGAGGGACGGTGGGCGGATAAAATGGGCGCAGCCCATCCGCCCACTTTTCCGGCTGCGCAGCAGTCGAAAAAGAGTCGCGACAAAGCCCGGGGGTAGGCCCGTAGGGCCGTAGGGGCGAAGCCCCTGGTGAAGGGGCCCCGTCGCGCGAGCGATGGGGCGGGCGCCGAGGGACGGTGGGCGGATACAATGGGCGCAGCCCATCCGCCCACTTTTCCGGCTGCGCAGCAGTCGAAAAAGAGTCGCGACAAAGCCCGGGGGTAGGCCCGTAGGGCCGTAGGGGCGAGGCCCCTGGGTAAAAAGCTCATGGCAGCGTCACGATCACGGGCCGGGTGTAGACCTCGGCGTCGCCGACGTCGGGCTTGAAGGTGATCGTGGCGGTTCCGGCGTAGTCACCGCTCGGGACTTTGCGCGGACGCAGCACGTCGATCTTGATCGTCCCCGAGCTGCCGACTTCGAGCCGGTTCGGGGTGGCGGTGGCGCGCAGGTCGTAGGCCGCGGTCAGGACCTCGCCCTCAGGGCCGACCAGGTCCGAGACCTTGACCTTCCACTCGCCGCTGATGCCGCTGTCGAGGGCGATCGGCACGGTCTTGGCAAGCCAGGCGTTTTCCTGCCAGGCGCCGGGCTTGGGTTCGGCGATCTTGATCGTGCCGCTGGCCTCGCCGCCGCCGTCACCGGTGGTGGCATCGCCATCGCCCAGGCGCAGCTTGGTCTTGGAGCGGACATGCTGATAGACCACCGGCACTGATCGCGGCGGCAGCTCGCCGAAACGGAGCTCGGCGGTGCCGCGGTATTCGCCGGGAGCGGTCGCGATCGGCACTGCGCCGACCACTTTGCCGCTGCTATCATAGGTGAAACTCAACGTGCCCGGGCCTTGCACGGTCAGCGAACCGGGTTGCAGGGCCTGGGCCGGCAGATCGCGGTGGCCGGGGCTGGACGCGGCCAGGGTCGGCTCGTCGGTATTGGGTTTCAATCGGCGTTCGGCGCCGTCGAACGGATAATTGAGCGCGGTGATCGCCGACGTGCGCAGCGGCTCGTCGGGTTTGGCCGGAGCCGGCGGCGGTGGCGTGCCGGCCGGCCGCGGCGTCGAGGCGGTGGCGGTGTGGCGACCGGCGATCTCGCTGCGGAAACGCACCGCCAAGGTGCCCTGGCCGGGAACGGTGAGCGGTTGCGGAAAGCTGAATCCGCCCTGGGCGGGAAAACTGAGGGTGCCGGCGGGACCGCTGGCGGCGACCGCCACTGTGCCGCTGGTCTCCAGGTTCACCCAGGTCGGCGGCAGCTGATAGGCATCAGCGCCCCAGGCCAGGGCCACCGGTTCGAGTTTCGGCGGCGGTGGCGGCGGCGCCTTCAGCTGCGGATCAACGACGAAGGTGTCCTGCTTGGTCAGCACCGCCTGGCCGCCATAGGTCAGCCGATACGTGACCCGCAGCTGGTGTGGCCGGCTGCGATCGGTGTTGGCCGCCAAGGCGGTCGCCCACGGCGCCGAATAGCGGGGCAGATCACTGGGTTTGTCGGTACGCGGCAGATTGGCGCGGTGCAGCGGCTGGCCGCCGGCGGTGTCGTCGGTGATGGTGCAGTCGACCTGGGTGCGGTCGGCGAAACGGCGCAGAGCGTCGAGCTGGTAACCGATCCCGCTGACCTCGACCCCGGGCTGGACCACGGCACCCTCGGCCACCGGCGACGGGATGGCGATGGGCGTGGCGCGGATGCCGAGCTGCATCGCCACATAGATGTTGCGCGGAACCCCATCGAACTGTGGCCGCCACGAGCCTGGCGGCGGTTCGCCCACCGACACGCATTCCACGTTGGTCCGGCTGCGCTCGGCATCCTCGGCCTTGGGATAGCGGTAGACCAGGGCGCCGCCGATGGCATCGATGCCGCCATCCACCGGCAGAGCGGTGATCCGGCCACGGCGGCTGCGCTGGTCGTTCTTGACCACCGCCACGGTCAGCCGAGCGCCGCCCGGCGGCACGTCGAAGGCGTCGCCAGGCTGGAAGCGGCTGGTGTCATAGACGAAGACGTCGTTTTCATCGGCCAGGATGGCGAAGAACCGGTCGACCAGCTGGTCGGCGCTGGTTACCTCGATGTGCCGGCCGCGGGTGATGGCGGCGATCTCGCCCAGGGTCGGCTTCGACGCCTTGCCCTCGGGGTTTAGGCGCAGGCAGTCGAGCACCCAGCCGCGATCAGCGAACCGCCGGGCCTGGTCGAGGCTGTCCCGGGGCTCGTCGCTGGGATCGCCGTCGGTGAAGAACAGCACCCGGGTGCCGGCCGGGGCGCGGACCCGGTCGAGCTCGCCATAAGCGGCGGCCAAAGCCCGGGCGTAGTTCGTGGCCCAGCCGTCGAAGGTCAGCTTGTCGTCGATGATCTCACGGGCGGCGACCCGATCGCCGATGGTCGCGAGCGGCCGGGTCGGCATGTGGACCTCGCCGTTGCGGCCGAAGCCGACGACCGCCACCGGCTTGCCGTCGCGCATGGTGCCGATCGCCAACTGCACGCCATCGACGGTGTAGCGCTTGGGATCGTTCTCGCGCATCGATCCGGATTGATCAACGATCATCAGCAGCGGCCGCTCCGACACGTCCACCGCAGTCAGGGCAGCGGCGAGCAGGAGGGATCCGCCGAGCCGCCAAGCCGCCAAGGAGTTCAGGCCCATCGTCGCGCCGCCCACCGGAGCGCCGACCTGCCGGCCCGCACCCAGTCCGACCATCGTTGTCCCGGAAGCCTTTGCGCCCTGGAGCCTTGGCGTTTCCACAGCGGGGCGAATGTGCGGTTCCATACGATCTCCGGTCAGGCGGCGGTGATGACGATGCATTTTTGGATGGGCAGGCCAGTCTGGTCGGCCAGACCGAGCTGACGCAGGCCGATCACGGTCCCGGCCGGCGCGCCGGCGCCGGGGCGCTCCACCCGATCGAAGCGCTTGGGGTCGTGGCGCTCAGGGTCGAAGCGCTCGCCCGCGGGAATGAGCAGCGGGCGCAGGCCGGCTTCGCGCAACCGGTCGAGGACCGTCTTCGCCGCTGGTGTGTCTGCGCGCTCGGCATGTCGAGTGTGCAGGTTCAGCACCGCCCGCAGATCAATGGCGGCCGGCAGCAGGCACAGCTCGACGCCCCGGGCGAGGTCGTCGCGCAGCGGTTTGCGCCATTGGGTGGCGAGGGCGGCGTACAGTTCCTCCAGCAGTCCCCAGGCGGCGATCCGCTCTGGCGATGGCGCGGGGTCGGGCAGCACCGCCTGGCCGGCGCGGACCACCGTGCCGCCCGCATCGACCAGGCCGGTGGTCACCACCACGGCCCGGGCCACCGGCAGGCGCATCGGTTGGGCCGGCGGTGTTTCGACCGGATCCACCAGCCGGAACGGCGCGAGCAGCGGAATAAGATCGCGGCGGATCTCGGCCAGGGCGGCGTGCAGCCGGGCATAGGCCGCGCCCAGGTAAAAACCGCCCAATTTATCGCAGAATGCCAACACATCGCCGGCCCGCTGGGCGAGAGCCGGACCAGCCGCGACCAGCACCGGCCGGGCCTTGGTCAAGAAGGCGGATTCCGCCGGATCAACCTGGGGACCGGATTCCGCCAAGGTTTTCGCAAGCAGTTCGAGGTGATCGCAGAGCACCGCCAGCGGCGAAGAAGTGGCAGGAGGCGCGGCTGGTGCCACGGGCGGCTCGCCAGCGGAAAGGATTGGGACCACGGCCGGGACGTGTGCAGCCGCAACGGGAGCTGGCGGGATTTCCCGTTGTTCCAGTGCGGCACGCAATTCCTGCGCGAGCGCCGCGACCTCGTCCAACGCGGTGCGGGCGCGAGCGAGGGCTGCGTCGTGGCGGGCGAGGAGATGGGCCAGGTCAGGCATGGATCAGCGCGTCAGCGTTCCTGGGAGCGCCGAGCGCCAGCTCGGCCCGCATGTGATTGTGCGAGATGGATCCACTTCCAGGCGAGCTGGGGCTCGCCTCTCCCAGCCAAATCCCTCCAAACTCCAGCCGAGAGGCGTTCGGCGCTCCCGGGCAAGTCCAACCAAATCCAGCTCCAGCCGAGCAGGCGCTCGGCGCTCCCAGCAAACTCCAGCCGAGCAGGCGCTCGGCGCTCCCAGGCAAGTCCAATCCAACGCAAGGAGAGCTGGGGCTCGCCTCTCCCAGTTAAATCGATCCGCTGGTGCGTGGACCCCGCGAAGGGGTCCCCCAAGCGTAGCGAGAGGGGGTGGAGCAGGCGCCGCCTTCTGGCGGCAGCAGGCCAAAGGCCTGCGACCTTCGCAGCGCGGAGCGCAGCGGAGCTGGAGCAGGGCCGAAGGCCCGTGGGGGGGAACCCCCATGCTAATGCACTCCGCCAAAAGGATTTTCGGCGTCAGGGACCGATTCCGCGCTGGCCTTGAGGCGGTGCCAGGTGGTGCCGTCGGCGCGGACCGCGGCCAGTTCGCGGTTCTTGTCCATCACCAGGACCAGGGCGAAGGCTCCGGCCAGGGCCTCCAGATGGACCTGGATTTCCTGGGTGAACTGGCCGGACCAGGGTTCGGCCTCGGGCTTGGCCAGGTCGAACCAGCCGAGGGTGGTCGGCTGGACTTCGGCCATCGGCCCGGCGCTGGCCGGATCGAGTCCGAGCAGGTGGTCGTGGTAATAGGCGAACAGCGACAGCTCGGTGGCCTTGGCGTGGACCACCTGCAAGGCCTCGCTGAGGACCAGTTGGGTGTCGACCGCGGTGCCGCGGGGCAGGACGGTGGCGAAACCGCCGGCGTGGCCGAGCAGGGCCAATTCCTTGTGGAAGAGGCCGATCGAATACGGAATGCGGTCGGTGAAATCACCGGCGTCATAGGCGATCAGTCCGCCGCCGAGATCCTTGCGTAACAGGTGTTCGGCGCAGGCGCCCTGGGCCACCGTGGCTTTCACGCCGTGCGGGTCCATCACCACGCTGTGGTCGTCGATCTGGCAGATCTCGCAGACCAGGCGACGGACGATGGGCAGCCGGGCGCTGTTGCCGGCGAGCAGGACGGTGACCGGCCGGCCGGGCGACGGGCTGGCGGCGACCAGGCCGCCGAAGTCCAGGCCGGAGGCGGTCGGAGCCGACCCGCCGGCGCTGCCGAGCAGTTGGGCAGCCTTGCCGATCGAGCGGCGCAGGGCGGGCTCGATGGCGGCGTCGATCTCGGCCTCTGCGATGGTGATGCCCATCAGATCCTCAGGGCGGATACCGGCATATTTTGCGATCTTGTGCAGCGGCTCGGTCAGGGTCGCCAACCGCGATTCCTCGCTCACCGCCCGGATCTTCAGGACCTCGGCGGGCAGCCACAGTTCATAGAACAATTTGCGGGCGGTGTCCTTGGCGATCAGATCGCCGGCGTCTTCCAGGGTCTTCCACCTGGTCGGGATCAAGGTGTCGATGGCGTCATCGATGGCCTGGGCCAGTTCGCGCTGGTCGAGGGTGCTCTGCTTGCGCCGGCCGTCGGTGACCTGCTTGGCGATGGTCACGGCGGCACCTTGACCGATCTGGCACATCTCTGCCACTAGATCGGCGTGGTCGGCCAGGACCTTCCAGGCGTGCTCGGTGCGCGCTGGCGGAGTCAGGTTGTCGATATCGGCGGTCTCGGGATTTTCTTCTTCTTCTTCCTTCGGTCGGGCGATCGACGTGGTCGCCGGCTGGGGTTCGGCCAGGGATTTCCAGGGATCGTCAGCAGCCGCGGCCGGTGCCGGGGCGAAGCTCGTACCCAGCGCCCAGGGGTTGCTGGCCTGGGACTGGGCGGCCGCGGCGTTGTCGGCGGCCTGGCGTTCGCGGGCGGCCTGTTCGATCCGGACCTGGGCGATCTTCACCGCCAATTTGGCTTTGAGCAGCTTGACCACGGCCAGGGTGACGATGTCGCCACCGAAGAAGCGGTCGCCGGTGATCCCGACCATGTGGGTCTTCACCGCTATTTTTCCTGCCAGATCCCGGGTCAGATCGACATCGAGCAGCGACACGTCGATGGTCCCGCCGCCGAAGTCGTAGGACAGCAGCCGGTGCTGGCGCTCCTGGGTCGCGAAGCGGCGGAACTCGTCGAGCAGCTGGCCGTAGACGTAGTTGAACGCCGCGGCGTTGGTCTCGTCGAGGCGCAAAATCAGCTGGTCATCTGACCACGGCCGGCCGAGGGCTTCGAACGCCAGGCGGAAGGCCCGGCGCAGGGCGGCGAGCTTCTTGCGGGTGTAGAGGATCGGGAAGGTGGCGACGATCTCGGTCAGCCGGCCGCCGATCCGCTGCTCGGCGTCGCGCAGCAGGTCCTTGATGAAATGTGAGGCGATCTCTTCGGGGCGGAATCGCTGATAGCGGTCGGGTTCGAGCCCGCTGCGGTCGTCGAGGATGACCAGCTCGCGGTCCTGGCCCATCATCCGCTTGACCGAGATGACATAGCTGTGGCTCCGGCCGCTGTTGCGCGCGATGCGGTCACGGGCGGTGTGGCCGAAATCGATCACCGGCAACGCGCGGTTGCTGATGTCCTTGTACCACAGCAGGGTCGGGATCTCGCGACTGGCCTGGGGCGGCTTGACCAGATCGGCGATCTGGAGGCCTTCGCCGACCCGCTCCTTCCAGGCGTAGCAGGTGTTGGTGGTGCCGAAGTCGATGGCGAACACCCCGCGGAAATCGGTGCGTCCGGCGGTGATCTCCTGGATGGTCAGGTAGATGGTCAGCGACTCGCCGGATTCGAATTCGAGGCGGATCGACTCCCGCGCGGTCTTTTCCTGGGGGAAATAGCGGTGGTCGGTGTTGATGTTGAGCACCAGCGGCAGTTTGCCGCGCTTTTTCCAACTGAGCGTGTCGCCCATCATCGCTTGTTCCAGATCCACCCATTCCGGCTTGCTGACCGTAGCCAGTTTCAGCTGCCGGGGCTGGTCCCAGGCGTTGGCGATGTGGACCAGCACCCGCCGCGAGCCGCTGTCGCGGCGGATCGTTTCGATGAAGCAGGGATCAGGGATCAGCATAAAGGGCTTTCTTTTTGAACCACCAAGACGGCAAGGCGCCAAGGGTTCAAGGAGGAAGAACGCAGGTGGAGGCGCTGGGCAGGCAGCGGATCGGGTACGGAACGGTCACCCGATTCCATCCGTGGCGGCCTGGCGTTGTGGCGGTTCATCGCCGAAATCTCAGGCGCAGGCTTTGGCCAGGCGGGCGTCGGCGGCCGCATCCTTTGCACGGAGATCCGCATAGGCCAGCAGGCGCTTGCGCTTCTGCTCGTCGGGATCGGGGCTGCCGCCTTCGACCAGGTGCATCGGCAGGTCGAGGTCGGCGGTGCCGCGGATGGCGGCCTCCAACTCGTCGCTGCGCGCCTTGAAGTCGGCCACCAGACCGCGCAGGATCGCCTGATAATAGCTGCCCAGCACCGAACCGAGTTTATCGGCCGCCCCGCCCAGGACCTTGGTCAGGTTGCCGACCACGTCCTCTTTGAAGCCGCTTTCCACCGCCGGCGTCCAGCCGGCGTCGAGGCCGGTGGGCGTCACCGGCGTCCGGCGCAGCGGCCAGGTCTCCTCATCGGCGCGCAGCCGGGTCAAAGCGTCGATGTTCTGCTTGGCTTGCGCGATGGCGGCGCGCACCGGGGCGGCGAGATCCTTGTCGCTGGCCGCGCTGATGTGCTTGAGCACCTCGTCAGCCCGGCTGGCGGCGACCTGTTGATCGATCAGGCCGTTGACCGCGCCGACGATGGTCTGGTGGGCGAGCTCGGTGAACTTGTCGCTGTAGGTGGCCTTGGCCCAGTCGATCCAGTGCTGCTTGATCTCCCGCGGTGCCTGGCTGCGGGCCTGGGCGCCGGTGAAGCGGACCTGCACATCGGGTTTGCCCAGCTCGATCTTGCGGAACATCCCGACCGCGGTGACCACCTGGGGCTTGAGCTGGGTCTGGATCGCGTTGCCGACCATGGTCGGCAGGGCGTTGGCCAGGCCAGCCACCGCCGCCTCGAAATTCTGTTGGGTTTTGATCACGAAATCGCGCATCTGGCCGATCGCCGACTGGCGCCGGCTGCGCGCCTGTTCAAGCACCACGCTGTTGCGGGCGAGCAGCACGTCGGCGGCGACGGTGACCTCGCGCACCGCCATCTGGACATCGCGCAGGCGCTCGAAAGCCAATTCTTCCTCAAGGTATTTCAGGATGGCGCTGCGCACCACTTCGATGCCCTTGCCGATCAGGGCGTTGCGCGCGATCGAGGCCCAGGGCTCGTCGGTGCCGGCCATCGCTTTGATTTTGTTGTCGTTGGCCTTGAGCAGGGCCTCGTACGACTCGGTCTTGCCGCGCAGCCGATAGATGTCGAGCAGCGCGCAGGTTGCGAACAGGTTCTTCGAGTTCAGCCCGTTCTTGTCAATTTCCGCGGCGATCTGGTCGCGGAGCAGGGACTCCAGCTCTTTCTTGGTGAAGTTGCGGTCCTCGTTGGAGTCGAAGCGGTTGATGACGTAGAACATCTTGTTGGCGATGTTGCCGCGATAGGCCGCGCCGATCTCGTTGATGATGTCGAT
This sequence comes from Planctomycetota bacterium, assembly GCA_014193115.1. Classification (GTDB taxonomy): domain Bacteria; phylum Planctomycetota; class UBA11346; order UBA11346; family UBA11346; genus BJHQ01. The sequence continues at coordinate 70,584 of BJHQ01000003.1, forward strand.
GTACGACATCGTGAAGCCCTGGGGCGGCAGGACGCTGATCACCAGGTCGGCTTCTTTCAGGTAGTCGAGGGTCACCTGGCGGGCATAGCTGTTGGTCGAGTCGATGCCGGGCAGGTCGACGATCTGGATCGCTTTTTCTTCAAACAGGATGTTCTTGCGGTGGATCATCACCTGGTCGATCATGAACAGGTGGCCGAGGCCGCCCTGCTTGTCGTCATAGGTCAGGTAGAAGGCGCGGTTGGCGATCTCGTCCTCGATCAAATTGCCGCAGCGGCTGGCGTACTTGTCGAGGTAGCTCAGGAACTCCGCCAATTCGCCGACGAATTTCGAGGCCTTGTTGGCGTCGTATTCCTTGCGCAAGGGTTCGGACAGGCCGGCATCCTTGTGGGCGCCGGGCAGCCACTCGATCACGTCCTTCACGGCCTGCTGCAACGCCTCGGCGTTGGCGTTCTTCAGCTTGCCGTCGAACTGCTTGAAGGCATTGCGGTAGCGTTTCTGGTGGAAGACCACGTTGCGCAGGGCGATTTCCCGGGGGAAGTACTTGACCCGGATCAGTTCGCGGCCGCCGAGGGGGCCGGTCATGACGGTGATCGCCAGGGTGCATTCGCCGGCGGCGGTGGGGAGCAGATCGGGATCGCCGAGCAAGGCGTTGATCGTGGTCGACTTGCCAGCCGAGAACCCGCCGGCGAAACACAGCTTGTAATGGTCTTTGGCGAGCAGCTGCTGGGCCCGGGCGAGGGCGCCCTTGGCTCCGGCGGCAAGGTATTCGGCGGCGCCAGCGATGGCGACCTTGCCCTGGTCGCCGGCGATCGCAGCGTCGAGGGCCGTGGCGGCCTGGTGAAGGGCGAGGGCGGCGGCCTTGGCCTCGGGGAAGGTGCGGGGATCGGGCATGGGAGGCTTGGGCTGGGGAAGGAACCGCCAAGACGCCAAAGCGCCAAGACGGTGGTGGAAGCGGATCGGGAGACTGGGTCCGGAGTGCGGGGTCGCTCTGGTCGCCTGGTCGGTCGATTCCTGCGGTGTTTCAGGCGGCCTTGGCCGCCGGAGCGGGAGCCGGCTGGGCGCGTTTCAACGCGTCGATGAAGGCCGGGATGGTCGCCGGGCGGCTACCCGGGTCGGGGTTGGTGGCGGCGGTCACGGCGTCGCCCAGCGTACCCAGATCAAGGTGCTCATGATGAAGATTGACCCCGGCGATGGCGAGCTTCGACCGGCGCTTGCGGTTGAGCAGGTCGGCCACGTCGCGGGCGTCGGCGAAGGCCTGGCGGCCGCTGAACACCTCCGCCACCAGGATGCCTGCGGCGTAGACATCGGCGGCGACGGTGATCGCCTTGTCGATGCCGCCGCGTTCGCCGGCCTGATAGGCCTCGATCAGCTCGGGGGCCATCCACGGATAGGCGCCGCGGAGCAGCCGGGCGAGGTTGTGGGCGCCACTGACATAGGCGAAACCGGCGTCGATCAGCAGGGCATCGAGCTGCCGCCCGCGGCGGCGGAGCAGGACATTCGACGGTTTGACGTTGCCGTGGGCGCCGCCGCGCTGATGCAGGGTCTGCAAGGCGCCGAGCAGGTTGAGCACGCAGTCGAGCCGTTCCCGGGCGCGCAGATCGGCGAGCAGGTCCCGGGCGATCGGGTGGGCCTCGACATAGTCGGTGGACAGGAATCCGCCGGCCTGGGGATCAGCGCCAAGCTCACGATAGCGCACCAGGCAGGGATGGGCGACCTCGCCGACCAGCTTCGATACCGCGGCCGTGGTCCGCATCAGCCGCTCGTCCAGGGTGCGCAGCGCCCAGTACTGGTTGCCGTTGGCAGCCAGGTAGACCGGCCCCATCAGGCCCGAGCCCAACTGCCGGACGACCTTGTAGCTGCCGATGGTGCTGGGTTGGGTCATGGCGTGCAGCCCCCTATGCGGGCGTACTTAGTCCGTGGCGACAGGGGCCGCAAGCCCTGCGGCGCCCTTGGACCATGACAACGCGCGGCGCGGCCTGCCGGCCTCACCGAGCCGGCCCGCAGTCCGCAGGCCGCGGCCGATCACCACTGGAACGCCAAGGTGAAATAGGGCGAAATCTCACCGTGCTTTTGGAACAAGTGGGCGGCGCCGATGCCCGGGGCGATGCGGATCAGCCAGATTTCCCACTCAGCGCGCAGCTCGCCGCCGGCGGAGCGGTACCACTTGCCGTGGCCGCCCGGATGGTCCTCGCTGACCATTGCTGCATCATAAAACACCTCGCCGATCAGCTGGCGGAAGCCGAAGGGCGTGGTGCCGAACCAGGTGAACGCGGGCAGGACGCTGAAGCGATAGGCCGCGCTCCACGCCAGGGCATGGTCGCCGGTGGCCTCCAGATCGTTGTAGCCCCGGGGCAGGCCCAACCCGGTGGCACCGCCGATCGAGAACCTGCCCTGGGGCAGCGGATCGCCGGCGCCGACCCCGACCAGTCCGCCGAGGACCAGCTGCTGCCCGAGCCGCGGCCAGGTGCTGATCACCTTGGTCGCGGTGCCGAACAGGCGGTTATGGTCGAGCTCGCCGCCCATGTCGCTGTGCCGGGCTTTGACGATCAGGGTGTCGCCGTCCTCAAAGGCGTAACTGGTGGGGAAGAACGTGGTGTCGTCATAGGCCAGGACGCCTTCCACGTAGTCCTCGCGGCCGCTGAAGCGTGGCGCCGAGATCACCGCCTGGTTGTCCCAGTCGTTCTCCAGTCCTGGAATCTGCTTGGAATATTCCGTGCCCAGCGCGACATAGCCGAACCACCGGCGCTTGAACCCCGCCAGACCGGTGCCGATGGCGGCCTGGGCGCCGGTGGCCCGTTCGACATAAGCGTGGCGCTGCCCGTCGGCGGTGACCACCTGGTCGCCATAGGCCCGTTCGGTGCGCCACGCCGCACCGGCCAGCTGCACCCATTCCAAGGCGCTCGATGACCACGCGGCGAAGCCGACCGGCGTGCCCTTGGCCAAGCCGAATCCGGCCCCGCCAGCGGCGACTTCCTTGAACAGCGGATCGGCGGCATAGCCCGCCACGCCGAACCCGCCTTCGGGTGTGGCCACAGTGGTCGGCGTCCAGAACAAAGGCCGGACGTTGGGCAGCGACCAGTACGGACGCGGTGCCTCGGTTCCGGCGACTCCTTCAACTGGCGGCGGCAGCGGGCGGGCGAGTTGCGGCTGGGGGTGGCGTTCCGGCAGCGGCGGCCTGGCGGCGGTGTCCTGGGCGACCGGCGCCGGCCAGGCCAGGTCGATCTCGGGGACCGCCGGCGGCCAGGTCGCCGGATCGTTGGCGATCCGGGCGAGGAACGGCCCTTGGCGGTCGTGATCGAGGATCGCCAGGGTTTTTCCATCCGGCGACGGCACGCAGGCGAGCACTCCGCCGAGCGTGTTGGTCACCGGCACGGCGACCCCCGGTTTGGCTGGGTCAAGGCGCCAGGCATTGGCCACCCCGGTGTGGTCAGCGCAGACGAACAGCTGGCTGCCGTCGGCGGACCAGGCCGGATGGAGCAGCCGGCCCTTCACCGTCCACAACACCGTGCGCTTGGCCGGATCGGCCAGCGGGGCCAGGACCAGTCGCGATCCCTTGGCATCGGTCTCGACCCACAGCAGCTCGCCGGTACCGGGGCGGAAGGTCGGACTCCATGGCCGGCCCTCGACCGGGACCGCAGCCCAGGCGCCGAGGTCCACTCGCTTACCAATCCCGAGGAATCCGTTGCGGATGGCCCCCGACGCCTGCACCAGGCGGGTGATTCCGCCAGGTTGCAGCTGAAGGGCCACGACCTGCACGGTGTCGCCGTCTCGGCGCAGATCCGGCTGGAGCAGTCGCTCACCCGGCAAGGTCGTCGAGCCGCCATCGGGAAACAGCACGTGAAGCCGGCTGTGTACCCACGGATCGTTGGAGCCGTCGGTCTCTCCATAAATGCAGGTGCCGTCGGGCAGGCCGCGGATCCCGCCCATCGACCAGGCGGTGCGGCCGGTGCCGTCGATCTGCCCATCGGCTGAGATCGTCCGCTGGGTCGGCAGGTCGAACCGACCGTTGATCGCCGCCACCAGTCGGCCATCGGGCAGCCAGGCCGGCGCCGCCACCGTGGCTTCAACCGGGGTCAGACGCTTGGTGTTGGTGACCGGCTGGGAGCGCAGGATCGCGAGCTGCTTGCCCTGCTCGGTCAGCAGGTCGGCCCGGGCCCGGTCGATCAGGCGCTGGTGGCGGACGCCGATGGTGTCCTTGGTGGCGCTCTGGAAGGACAGGAACCATTGGTGGCTCTGCTGCTCGACCAGGGCCCAGAATGGCAGGTTCCGGCCATAAGCGGCTTCGAGCCAGCGGGTATAGGCCAAGCCATAGTGGTAGACCCGGCTGCCATAGGGCCAGTGGTGGTACGATGGCCGCCAATCGGACACCGGCGGGACGGCGCCGGCCGCGGCGTCCATCCGCCAGATCATGTGGGTCAGGCTGTCGCGGCCACGGCCGGCCCACGGCGACTCGGCCGGGGCATAGGTGGTTTCGGCCCACTGGGCCAGGCCTTCGTGCCAGAAACTGGGCATGGTGACGTGGGCCGGCGTCGCCAGATAAAACACCACCAAACTGAGTGGATCGAAGGGCAGGACCCGGCCGAACACCCGGTCGAGGAATCGCCGGAACCCCAGCGGATTGCGATCATTGCTGATGTGGTGGGCGAGTTCATGGATGATGGTCCGCTCGAGTTCGTCGTGGCCGGTGAAGATCGCCGACTCGGGCAGGGCCGGCGCGAGCTGGATGTTGACCAGCGGCCGCGGGATGACGGTCGAAAATCCATTGTGCGAATCGGCATCGTCGCTGAACCACAGCGTCAGCCGCTCCTGAATGACGAAGCCGGCATCGGCCGCCAGGTGGACATAGAGTGCCTCGGCCCGGGCGACGACTGGCCGGAGCTGTTCCGCGGCCTCGCGAGGGACCAATGCCCGCAGGTGGTCGGTATCGATGACCGCATAGCTGGTGCCCGGCGCGGTCAGGGCCGAATCGGAGCCCCACATCTGACCGGGGACGGTGGTCGCCAGGACGGCGAGCAGGGCGGGTACGATGGCGCGGCGCATGGGGCGGAGCCTGGCGTCATTCGCCCTCCGCCAAGGCGGGAACCGGGTCGGATGGATCCCTCAGACCAGGCGGTGTCTGCCGGTCATTCTCCAGCGATCAGGTCGTCGAACCACAGCGGCTGGCCACCGTACGGGATGCCCCAGACCGATGGCCGGCCCTTGGGCAAAGCCTGGTCGAGACGCTGGCTGATCGCCCAGGCTGTCGGTTCTGGCGTGCCATCAGTCCAGCCTTTCCCCTCGACGATCCAGTTACCGCCATCGGCGCGCTGGCGGATCGCCAGCCAGGTCCAGGCCCCGCTGGTCCAGGTCGCCGTGATCGAAACCAGCACGGCATCGTCGCGCACCAGCTCCAAGGCCTGCTTGTTGGCGGACAGGCGCAGGACCACGCCGCTCACGCCGCCGAGACCGACGCCGAAGGCCGGAGCCTGCCGGCCTTTGGCCAGACCCTTGGCGCGCAGCTTGGCAGTGGTCGCACCGACTGGTCCAAACAGCAGCGTGCTGGTGTCGAGCGGTGCTGGCGCCAAGCGCAGTGCCGCATTGCCTGCATCATCCCCCAGGGCGAAATCGCCGTTCAACACCAGCAGGCTGGCAGGCACTGCGGTCGCTGCGGAGAAATCTTCGCGGAAGTCTGCTGCGTTGGCGCAGGCGAGCAGGGCGAACAGGGGAAGCAGTGGGCGCATGGGCATAGACCAGGGCGATACGCCGACCGGGTCAAGGCCGTTGCCAGAACCTGCTGAACTCCAGAGCAAGGCTCGCCAACGGCGGACATCCGGGAATGGCCGGGTCATGGAAAACGGCTCGTGATGGCGGTTGTGACCACCTGTTTTCGTCCTTCGGCACCTGTGCGCAGGACAGTGCGCGATCCGGCCGGTACCGCATCAACGGCCCTGGTGGCGTGCCGTATCTTTCGATACCCGGTGATCCCACCGGCAGTCAGGGGTTCCCTATGTCCACTCGACTCACCTGGATGCTGCCGGCGCTGGCCATGGTCGCGTTCGGCATCAACCCTGCGCTTGCCGCCCAGAAGAATGACACCGGCGTGGCCAGACAGGTCAAGCAGGGCGAGCGGAAACCGTCGAAAGAAGAGGAAATCCCGCTGCCCGAGGCCTGGCAGCTGAAAATGGACGAGATCGAACGCCATGAGCTGGGCAAAGCCGACGCGAAATACGTCGCCGGCCAATTCAAAGAGGCCATGCCGCTGTATGAGGCCTATGCCAACGCCTATCCGAAATCCCCGGCGGTGGCTTATGCGATCCTGCGCAAGGGTCGGTGCATGCAGCGCCTGCTCAAGCGCAAAGAGGCCATCGTCATGCTCCAGGAAATCCTGGAGTATTTCCCCAACACCATCGAGATGGCGGCGCCCGCATTGTTCTATCAGGGCCAGTGCTATTTCGACAATGGCGACGACGCCAACGCGGTGAAGGTGTGGGCGGGCATCGCCCGGGATGACGGCTACAAGGTCCAGCCCATCGCGGCGTTTGCCATCAATCAGCTGGGCGATTACCTGGTCTCCGACAACAAGCCGGACCAGGCGGTGCCCTATTGGTGGCAGGTAGCCCTCGATTTCCGCACCCAGAACCCCAAGGCCGCGCTCTATGCCATCAACCAGGTGGTGTGGTATTACATAAAGATCTCCCCCGACGAGGGAAAATTGCGGGAGTTCTGGGCCAAGTGCGCCGGCTGGGACGAGCGCCGGGTCAAGCTCGCCGACGATCTGGCCACCGACCGCGAGTACTGGGGCCGGGTGATCCAGGCGGTCCGCACCCACGCCCGGTTTGAAGCCACCGAAGCCAGCAAACGCACGGCCTGCTTGAAGTACTGGTCGGCCCAGACCGAGGGCAAGTTCGCCGACTGGGATGATTTCCAGCTCGCCGGTGCTGAATTCCTGCGCTCCGCCGATCCCAGCGATGCCGGCAAGCCTGCCTGGGTCGCCCGTCTCGACCAGATTTTCGAGGGCGGAAAGAAAGACGCCGACCGCACCATCCGCTGGATGGGCATGATGGCCGATAACGGCGAAAAGGCCAAATCGCAGACCTATTACCAGAAACTCGACGTCAAGAAGCTGACCTATCAGCAGCAACGGGCGGTGGCGGCGATCCTCTATGGGCCATTGGCGGAACCGGAGCTCGGCAAGTTCGTGATCATGGCCATCGATCTCGGCAAGCTCGACGACAATGAAAAAGAAAGTCTGGCCAAGTGGCTGTGGAAGCTGCGTCCGCCCGACGGCGATACCGGCATGATGGTCAATACCACGATCTCGGATGTGCCGCGGCGCACTTTCAATCTGCTCGGGTGGTATGAGTCCTGCGCCAAGGATCCGAAGTACGTGGAACTGGTGGTGGAGACCGCGGATTCGCTGCGCACCAACGAGACCTATTCGAAAAAAGCGATCATGATCAAAGCCGGCGTGCTGGACAAGGCCAAGCGCTTCGACGAGGCCATTGCCGCCTATCGCGCCGCTGACGAACCGCCGAAGACGATCTTCGCCATCGCCGAATGCCTGGTGAAGTCCAACCGCCTAGAGCCGGCGATCCAGGAATTGCGCGACTTGGAAGCGCTGTATCCCACCGCCAAGGGCAAGGCGGCTCAGACCATCGCCAGTTATTTGCTGAAAGCTGGGCCTACGCGCAAAAATGACGCGATCCAGGAATGCCGGCGAATCATGGTCACCTATCCCAAGACAGGGGAATCATCGTGGGCGCATGAACGCCTGGAAGAGCTCAACGTCAAGGTCAAAGGCGGCACCGACGCGGAATGATCGGATCATTCCTGGCGCAGCCAGCACCTGGAGCGGGGCCGCCCTGCCGCAACGCCGCAGCCTCGGCGAGCGGATCGCGTTGCTCTGGTTCGCCGAGCGCCCCAGGGAAGCCGGTCGGGGCCCCAGATAATGGAGTGAATCGGTCTTTGCTCCGGTCTGCTCGTCCGTGAAGCGCGCTTCCGGTTCCAACGACTGACTCACCACGCTCTATCCGTAAAACTCACAGTCAGCATTCCCACCGTTCCGGGGTATCATCCGCTCCGGCTGCCCCGCCGGCCCTTGCGAGGACCTTATGCGCTACCGCCTCTCCCTCGTCGCCTCGCTGGCCGTGCTGGCGGGATCTCTCGCCGCCGCTGATGCCAAGCCGGCCAAACCGAAGGTCGCTCGCAACCCTGGCGCCACCGCTGAAGCGGCCCCCGCCGCCGGCGCAGCAGCAGCCACCACCAGCGAGGGCGACGCCCAGGCGGCGCGCCTGCTCAAGATCGCCCAGCAGAAGCTGACCGATCGCGAGGTCGATCAGGCGGTGCAGATGCTCACCAAGCTGGTGGACGAGTTCCCCAAGAGCACGGTGCGCTTCCAGGCCTGGCTCGAACTGGGCAAGCACTATCAGAAGACCAAGGACGAGACCAAGGCGATCGAAGCCTTCCGCCGGGTGTCGAGCGCGCCGGAGCTGGCCAGCCCGACCGGCGAGCTGGCCGCGGACCTGCGCGACCTCTATCTCGAATCGCTGTATCTGTCCGGGGTGAGCTATTTCAATCAGCGCAACTACAACGCCGCCTTCCCCCCCCTGCGCCGGATCACGACCAACTATCCGAACAGCGTGTGGGCGAACCAATCATACTACTACATCGGCATGGCCCACTACAACCAGGGTAACTGGTCGGGCGCCATCGAATACCTGGGCATGGTCGGAACGTTCGTCGATCCCGCCAGCCCGACCGTGGAATATGTCGAAGCCGGCAGGCGCTTCTATGTGAAATTGCAAGATGCCGACCTGCCCATCCTCAACCGCCAAGGCAAGCCCATCCGGGTCGAATTGACTGCCGCGACCACCGGCGACACCGAGACCCTGATCGCCATCCCGCTGGCCGAAAAAGACAACTTGTTCATCGCCTCGGTGGCGACCGCGATCTCTGCCCCGACCGAGAAATCCAAGGGCGATGGCGTCCTCCAGATCGTCGGTGGCGACAAGATCACCACCAAGTACATCGACGGCAACACCAAGGATGGCACGCCCAACGTGATCCGCGAAACCACCACCAAGGTGGTATCGAGCGGGGCGCTGGCCTTCACCCTCGGCAACTACGAGACCACCGCCGACAACGCCTTCATCTTGCAGCCGGTGTTCGTGCAATTGCTCGATGTCGATCTCGACTTGGGCGACCAGGCCGACACCGTGAAGCTGAAAATCGTCTCTCGCTATGAGGAAGAAGCCGAAGAGGCGACCACCGCCGAGCTGTTCGCCGGCAAGAAAGTGGAAGAAAAAGTGTGGAAGGTGCGGGACGAGGCGGAAATCACCCTGACCGAGGTTCCGACCGATGGCGCCGACCCGGCCAAGGTCCATAGCGGCCGGTTCCGCGGCCAGATTCCGTTGATCCGCGCCAGTCGCGACGCCGCTCCGGACAAGACCGACCAGAGCCTGGCCTGCGAAGTCGGGGATCAGGTCTATGCCACCTATCAGGATCAGATCCACGTCGGCGGAACGTCACTGCGCACGGTGGAAGCCAAGGTCAAGGTGGCGGCGGAATTCAAGGTCGGGGCGGTGACGTCGAGCAAGGCCCCGGATGACCCGATCATCGCCGCCAACAAGAACCTGGTCGAGGGCTCGGCCTTCCTCGAACTGTCGCGCATCTTCAAGAGCATGGGCTTGTCCAAGCAGGCCGCCGGCAAGGCCGCTGAAGGCTTGGCCAAGGCCGAAGACGTGATGCGTAAACAAGACGCCCTGCCCAGCGCGATCCGCGAACAGGCCTATAAATTGACCTGGGACCTGTACCTGGCCCAGAATGAGCTGCCCAAAGCCATCGCGGTCTGCAAGGAATTCACCACGTTGTTCCCGGGGAGTTCCTTCGCCGACCAGGCCTTGCTCGGCATTGCCCGGGCCTTGGCAGATCGTCAGGAATGGGGCGATTCGATCGGGGTGCTCAACCAGATCCTGGCCCTGCCGATCTCCGGCGCCAAGGCCGAAGCGCAATTCCTGGTGGCCACCACCACCGAGGCCTCGGTCCTGGCCACTCCGGGCGACAAGGATGTCGATCCGGCCAAGCTCGCCCTCGAAAAGGCCATCCCTTTCTACAAATTGACGGCGGAACGGTATCCGGACAGCGAGTTCGCCGGTGAAGCGCTGGCAAAGCTGGTGAAGTATTACATGGATTCCAAGGATTTCACCCAGGCCAACGAACTGCTCGCCCAGATCTTCGTCGACCATCCTGACAAGGACTGGCTCGACAAGATGCTGCTGCGCTGGGTGGCTTTGGGCGTGGCGATGAAGAATTACCCGCTTGCCCTGGAAAAATGCACCAAATTGCTTGAGGAATACCCGAACCGGCCAAGCGCCAAGACCGCCAAGGACTGGCTGCCCAAGATCCAGAAGATGATGGGCCAGGCGGCCCCGCCTGCCGAGGCCGCCGAAGCGCCGGCACCGGCCGGAGCTGCGGCACCAGACAAGAAGAAGAAGACCAAGTAAGACCTGTTCGCGGCATCCCATCCCCCATCCTCATCGCACGTTCCGCTCCAGGGTTCCCACCATGACGATCCGCCTTTCTCCGCGTCTGCTCGCCCTCGCCCTCGCCCTGCCCATGGCCGGAACCGCGATGTCCGCTGAGTCAGCCGACAACGCCAAGCCCAAGCAGCAGCCTCCCAAGGCGACCGGCCAGGCCAAACCGGCGGCTGGAGCCACGCCGACGACGCCCGCCAAGACCACACCGGCAGCGACTCCGGCTGACGCCAAGGCCGAACCGGAAACCGAATTCGATCTGTTGGTGAAGAAGATCCAGAACGATCCGGCGACCAGCGAGGCCGACGTCGCGAAGGCCTTGCAGCTCGCACAGGACGAAGGCCGTCCGGTGGCAGCCAACATCGCCCTGAAGCAGTGGCTGGCGCGCAATTCCAAGGCTTCGCCGGCAGTGCTGCTAGCCGCCGCCGATGTCGCCTTCCTTGCCGGTGAATATGATGTCGCCTCGACCCGCTATCGGGCCGTGGTCTTGGCCGGCGGCGCTGGCGACCGGGCTGCTGCGGTCGGCGACCGCGCCATTGCCTTGTCCCTCGAACAGACCGGCGCCGAGGACGAGGCCTACAAGTTCTTTGCCGAGACCGTCAGCAAGGGCCTACCCCGCCCAGGGGCCGGCCGCTGGGACCTGTGGTTCGTCGAGACCTCCATCAAACGCAACGACCCGGTCTCGGCGATCACTTTCCTGACCGCAGCGCTCGACGGGAAGCGCCCAGAACAGGAGCGCGCCTTTTTATGGGACGCAGCAGACCTCCTGTTGGAATCCGTCCGTGGGGCCAACCGGACCCAGAACAATCCCACCGAGATCATCAATGCACTGCCTGGCCTGATTGGCAAGTTCGCCGCCAATCCAGCCCGGCAGAGCCGCTATGGCTTCTACGCTGCCTGCCTGGCCTATTTCGCTCAAACACCAGCCAAGGACGGCACCCGGGAGACGTCGTCAGTGCTGGCGGCTGCCCGGTCGTATGTCAAAGCAGCATCCAATGCCGAGGCGGTCCGCGACATCGCCCAGGGTTTGTGGGGAGGGGGCGGCGTCGACGGCAAGCGCTGGAACGAGGACGGCGACGCCAAGCGGGCCCTGCTCGCTGGCGCCATCGACGCTCTGCCCGAAACCGAGCGGGCCTTGCTGTTCTCGGTCTGGCGGGTGGGCCGCGGCTCGATCATCGAAGCCCTGGGCCAACCGGCTGATTGGCTGCGCACTGGCGCCAAAGACTACCGATTCTACCAATCGCCGGTGAGCGGCGATCCCGCCATCGCCGATATCGCTGCGGCTGCGGTCCAAGTCGGGAGCGCTACCGGAGCCCTGCCCGCAGTGGTGCGGGCCTTGGCCAACGGCAAGGATCTCGCCGGCGCGGCAACCTGGCTCGTCGAGAAGGAATCCTGGCATCTCAGCCCCGATTTCATCCTGCCGGCGATCGGTACCGCCCAGGCGGCGCTGACCAAAGGTGGAAAAGGCCCCGATCTGAATGCCGCCTTGGCCAAGGTCGACCTCGCAGCCAGCCCGCTCGGCCACCTGGATCCGCAACTGGCCCGGACCTGGGTCCAGGCGGTGCTGGTTGCTGACCTGCCCAATGCCGGCACCCGTATCGCTGGGGCGCAGTGGTGGCCCTATGCCAAGAAGGAACGTTTGTCGCTGTTCCGCGACATGGCCGAACAGGCCAAGCGTTCGGTCGAAGAAGCGAAGCGCAACAAGAAGCCGGTGGACGCAGCAGCTCAGGCTGCCGCTGACTCCTGTGAGCGGCTGGCGAGTGGCGACGTCGACGTTGCCAAGGCGCCGAATCCGACGGCGAAGGCCTATGCCGAGATGCTCACCGCCAAAGATCCGGCAGCGATCACCGCTGCCGGCAAGGCGTTGGCCGCACTGGTTGCGGGCTACGACACCAAGTCGATCCCCGCCGGGAAGGCCCTGACCCGGGTCCTCGTCCAGCACGTCCTGCCCGATGCCGATCCGATCGACCTGCATCTGTCGGTCTTGGGCGACATCCTGGCAAAAGCCAAGGCCGGCAGCCTGACCGATGCCCAGAGCGCAGCCCTCGACGATTTCCTCGCCGCCCGCGCACGGTCCGAATGGCCGTCGGGGTCGCGCGGCAAGGACCAGGAAAAGGTCAAGTCCTTCAACAAATTGCTGCAAGGGGTGATGACCACCCAGATCGCTGCCGGCACCGGCGTCGATCCGACGTTATTCCGCCGCTTCTTGGAGACTCGCCGCGGCCGCGATTGGAGCGATGCGGAACTCGGCAACGAGTTCATGAGCGAGGTCCTGACCAAGGATGCACTCAAGCCGCAGGCGATCACCTTCGATCCGCGGGTCGCGTCGAGCGCGGTGATGGGCATGTGGCTGGTCAAGCGCGAGTTCCCCAAACTGGCCGACAAATGGCCGGTGGAGCGCGCGTTTGACGCCAAGATCTCTGCCGAAACCGCCGAGCGCGGCTGGCTCGATCCAGCCGCCATCGACCTTGGCCGCGACGAGAAGAAGATCGTCGCGGCAGCGGCGGCGAAACTGGTCGGATCGGCGGCGGGCACGCCCCGCGGCCATGACCGGGTACGCGATGGCGCCAAACGCAGCGAACTGCTCGTCGCCGCCGGCAAATACGACCCGACCAACCGGGCCTACACCGCCGAAGAATGGTCGGCAGTGATCAAGCTGGCGATGACCGCCGAGCCAGCGGCCCGCGACGCCATGATTTCCGAAGCCGCGAAATCTGCCGGCAAGCGGTTCGACGAGCTCGCCCTCGGCTTGAGCACCCTGGGCCAGGCGACGAGCCTCAAGGACTCCAAGGTCCGTGCCGAATGGCTGGCAGAGCTCAAGCGGCTCAGCGATCGGCTGGCCGGTCTACCGATCCGTTCCGGATTGCCGTCGCTGCGGGTGTTCGACGGTGTCGACGGTGCCAGTCTGTCGGCTGATGACCTGACGCTGCTCGTGAACCTGATCGACGGCCGGGCACCGGCCAGGTGGGATGGCGGACGGGGTCCGGCCAGCGTCGTGAAGCCGCTGGTGGATGGTTTGGCGGCCGCCAAGCGCACCACGGATCTCTTCCGCATTAGCGGTCAGGTTTGGCGGATCGCAGCTGACACCGGCGATCGCGGCCTGGCGCGCTACCTGGCTGACAAGGCCAAGGAGTTCCTGGCGGACGGAACCGCTGCCGGTGCCAATCTGGCGATGGCCTATGGCAACATCGGCACCCAGCAGAATAAGAAAGCCGGAGGCGATGATGGCGTCCAGCGAGACCTGGTGGCCGTTGCTGCCAAGGCGGCGGCCCGAGTCACCGGCGCATCCATCGGAGTGGCCAAGACCGATCCGCGTTACGAACTGTTCGTTGCCCAGGCCGAGTACACCGGCGGCCGTTTCGAAAGCGCCTGGGAAAACTATCTGACGAAAAAGGACCTGGCGGCCGGCGCCATCGACGCCCTGCAACCGGAATTCATCCTGTGGCTGATCACCCGCCATACGATCAATACCGAGTTCAAAGACGCGACCAACCTCGCCCAGCGGATGGAGATTTGGTCAGAAAAGCAGACCGACCTCGAACCCGAGCTGCGCGCTCGCCAGCGCTATGTCCGCGCTCTGATCGCCTTCCATGAAAAGAGCTATCCGCTGGCCCGGGCCCAGTTCTCGGCCCTGGCCGAGGCCCAGGAATTCGCCAACACCCGCACCCACATCGACGCTGAATTGATGATCGCCGATGTCGAACGGTTGACCAAGAACTACGACGCCGCCAACACCTTGCTGCTCAAGCTCACCCGCCGGCCGGACAAATACACCCAGGCCGAAGCTTATTACCGGACCGCGCAGCTGCGCTTCGACCAGAACGACAACGATGGCGCAAAGGAGGCGATCAAGGAGACGATCACCCGGGATCCCAACCATCAGGAAGCGATCCTGCTGGCTGGAAAGCTCGGACTGCGCACGAAGGACTTCGAGACTACCACCGAACTCGAACTCGGTGGCAACGAGAAACGCCGGATCGTCCAGCCTGGTCGCCCCCTGCGGGTCCGGGTCAAGGATAGCAACCTGACCCTGGTTGGCGGCAGCCAATCGGTGGAGATGCGGGTGTGGACCGACAGTGGCGATGAGGAAGATCTGATCCTGGTGCCCTTCGCCGACAAGCGCGACCATTTCACCCAAAAGATCGACGTGGTCCTGGCCGGCACGGTCAAGGGCGACGGCACCTTGCAGGTGCTTGGTGGCGACAAGGTCCATGTCGCCTATTCGCCAAAGTTCCTGGCCCGCAACAACGTCAAGGACGGTGGCGAACCGAGCACCATGGAAGTGATCACCGATGCTGCCTTGCTGGCGAGCAGCGGAACGATCAAAACTCAGGAAGAACTTGACGCTGAACGCAAAGAGGCGGAATTGAAGAAGGCCCTGGGCGTCAAGGACGACTCGCCAACCGAAGGGGTCGCCCTGTCCCAGACCCGGCCATCGAGCCAGGTTCGCCCAGGCAACGTCATCAACCTGCGCGTCACCGATCTCGACCGCTCGACGACCTCAGGCAAGGACACCGTCATGGTGTCGGTGAAAGCCAAGTCGGGCGATGTCATCGAGCAGTTCCCGCTGACCGAATCCAAGGAATTCACCGGGGTGTTCGAAGGGTCGGTGCGCACCGTGCCCAGCCCGCCAGTGGTGTTCGCCAGCGACAGCGCTCCGGGCAGCGACCCCAACTACATCACCTCGCCCACCGACCAGCCGGCGTGGAAGGGCGATCCGAACGCCACCAAGATCAAGACCCTGACCGTCGATCTGAACGACAACGTGCCCATGGGCACGTTGTCCGTCCTGACCAAGGAGCCCGGTCGCAAACTGAAGGACGTCATCGTCCAGACCAGCTTCAATGGTAAGGACTTCTCCACCGTCGGCCGCTGGCCGAAGCAGGTCAAGCCGTGGGATGGCGGCCTGTCGGTGCGGGTTGCCGCAGCCACCGCCCAGAGCACAGGTGGTGGCAAAGGCCAGGTCAACCTATCGGCCGTGAACGACTGGTTTGCCTTCGGCCACCAGTTGGCCGGCGTGAACACCTATGATGTGACTCCCAAGTCCGCGACCTTGTCGATCCGCGCAGACGAATTGGCTCCGACCCAGGCCAAGGCCGGCAAGGAAGAACCGGCGGTCCCCGGGGTCGCCAAAGGCGGCACCAAGGCCGGCGAGGTGGTGATCCATGCCCGGGCCTGCTTCACCATGACAGAACGGGCCACCCGGGTGTTCCGTCTGATCACCAAGGAACCGCTGCCCACCACCGCTTCGGCGGTGATTCTGGTCGACGGAGTCGGACCGCGGGTTGCGAAATTGCCCAAGGCAGGCGAAGCGGCGGAACCGCCTGAGATCATCGCCCGCTATGGCAAGGGCGTTCACCGGGTTGACGTGGTGATCACCTGTGCGGCTGGCGACAAGGTCGATTTCGACGTCGAGATGACCAACGATGAAACTGCCGGCGTCATCAGCCCGGACGTGGTCTCCCTGGCCAAGAATCCCGAGATCGCCGCAGCCGTCAAACGCGATCCGGTGGCCTTCACCGAAACCGCCGATGGCCTCGACCTTGCTTTCGGCGGCCAGAACGCCCGCCAAGTCAGGATGATCCTGGCCGATTATTCCGGAGATGCACCGGCGATCACCAAGTTGAACCTGTCGGATGCCAAAGGCACGAAGATCCTGCCGACCAAGGAGGATTTCCAGAGCCTGCGCCGCAATCAGCAGCTCGAGCTGCTGCCCGGCGATACGATCGATATCGGCTATGCTGATCGCACGCTGCCCGTTTCAACAGACGGCGAGAAGATCTACGAAGCCAAGATGCAGGCGACGTTCGCCAATGCGGACATCTCGGCGGCGTTCGTGCAGTACGACAAGGCCAAGGCCGAAGGCGCGGCCGCCGAGCCGACCTATATCGCGATGCGCCGCTTCGATCCGGGCGATACGGTCAAGGTCTTCATCCGGGATCCCGACCTGGACACCACTGAGAACAAGGACTCGGCGACCTACACCGTCAAGTCGACCACCGGCCAGCTGGTCACCCTCAAGGCCCTGGAGACCGACGATCACAGCGGCGTGTTCATCGGCACCATCTTCACGGCTGCCGGAACCCTGCCCAAAGACGCCCAGCCGGGAACCATCGCGGTCACTACCGGTGATGATATCACGTTCACGTATCGTGATATCGAAAACACGGACATGGGCATCCCGTGGGAGCGCACCGCGGTGATCCAGCAGACCTTCTTCGAGAAGCCGATTCTGCGGGTGATGCCGGTCGCTTCCGGCCCCGATGCCACCTCCACCGGACCTAAGGCCAAGCAGGCTGGCGGTAAAGGCGGGGTGTCCGCCGCCGTTGCCGCCGGCATGGAAGAAAGCTGGCCGGCAGACAAACTGCTGACCGGCGAGTGGGTCAAGAAGCCCGATTACACCAAGCCGGTGAGTGTGGTTCTCGGCGTGCCGCTGGTGGTCGAGGTCACCCATCCGTTCATCGCCAAATCGTCCCAGAGCTTTGTGGAAATCTACGCTCAGACCTCGTCTGGTCGGGAAAAACTCCATCCGAAGGCTCCGGCAGCGGGCGCTGCGCCTGCTGAAGGCGCTCCTGGCGCGGCCGCTCCAGCCGACGCTGCGCCGGGTGCCGCTGCTCCAGCGAACAAGGCGGCCCCTGCCGCAGGCGCAGTGGCGAGCAAACCGGCAGCTGCACCCGCAGCCGCCGGCGCCACAGGGAAACCCGGCGAGGCAGGCAAACCTGCCGAGGGTGATGCGCCCTTCGACACGGCCGTGCCCGGCACCATCCGGTTGCTTGCACGGCTTGGCGCTGCCGGTGCAGGCGGCGCGTTGCCAGTCGGCTACACGTCGTTCAAGGCCGGTTCTGATCCGCTGGCCCTGGATGCGATCGAGGATGGCCGGTTCAGCATCGCCATCCCGACCCGCCTCGGACCGGTCCCGGTGAAGACCTTCGCCAGCCCGGAATACCTGGCGAATGCACCGGCCAAGCCGGATGAAGATGCCAGCTTCCTGGCGGTCCACCCCCAGGACACGGTCTACATCGCGGCCAAGGTGACCACCAAGGACGGCAAGGAGGAATGGATCCAGCAGGCCGCAACCTTCACCGGCGACGCCTGGTTCGATGCCACCGAGCGCCGATACAGCCAGCCCCTGGAAGCCCTGTATGTGGGCGAGACCGTGTACCTGCGCACGATCGATCTGATGCGCGATACCGGTCCGGAAAAAGATACGGTGGAACTGGTCGCGACCACGCCTACCGGGACGCCGATCAAGCTCACCCTGACCGAGACCCTGGCCCATTCCGGCATCTTCAAGGGCCTGGCCAGGATCACCTTCGCCGGTGAGTCGGAAGGTCTCCCGCTCAACGCCCTGCCCGCCATGTATGGCGACACCATCACGTTCACCTATCAGCCTGCGGCTGGCGCCGGCCAGTCGACTCCGCCGGCGCTCACCCGCCAGGTGCTGGTCCACAAGGGCAGCGATGGTTCAGTGCTGCCGTTCACCAAGCGCTTCGCCGATCCCGACATCGCGGTGAAGACCCAGTTCGCGGTGGCCGAAGCCTATTTCGAGCTGGCCAAGAAGCACCGCGGCCAGGCCAAGGACGTGGTCGAGACCCAGCCAGAGCAGTCGGCCAAATTGGCCAATCTGGTACAGCGCGAGATTTCCCAAGGTAAGAAACTGCTCGATGAAGTCGTGCGCGATTATCCCGATGCCGAGATCCGCGCCCAGGCCGACTACCTGCGCGGCAACTTGGAATTGGAATATGCCGATGGCGTCGGCGGCATCCAGACCGCGAAAAACCAGCCGCCAGTGGATCCGGCCCAGCTCGATGAAATGAAGCGGAAGCACTATTCGGCCGCGCTGAAATTGTTCAGCGACATCGTCTCCGGGTTCTCGGACAGCGAGTTCGCACCCAAGGCCCAGTTCAAGAAGGGCCTGGTCTATGAGAAGCTGGGCGAGCTCGACCAGTCCTGCGAAGAATACGTCAAGCTGTCGTACCGCTTCCCCGATCACGAACTGGTGGCCGAGACCATCGCCCGCCTCGGGAAATACTTCCTGCAAAAGGGCAAGGCTTCGGAAAAGGCAGCCGAGGAGGTCAAGGACGACAAGCTCAAGGCCGAGAAGCTGCGGATGGACGCCCGCGGTACCTACAGCATCGGCGGCGAGGTCTTCGGACGGCTGAAGGCCAAATTCCCCAGCCACGAGCTGGCCCCCAAGACCATGGTGCTGTCGGGCATGTGCTACATGCGGGCCCAGGATTGGGATCTGGCGATCGCAGCCCTCGATCAGGTCATCAATGACAAGACGATCGAAGACAAAGAGCTGATCGCGGAAGCGATGTACTGGGCAGGCGACACCTACCTGCAGGTCTCCAAGGTGGGAGTCAAAAAGAATCCCCTGCCTGGCTCCAAGAAATCAGCGATCAAGCCAGACGAGGCAGCGGCCAATGCCTACCGGATGTTCAAGAATTTGACCTGGAATCACCCGGATGGCGTCTGGGCGAAGTACGCCCGCGGCCGTCTGGCCCAGGACGACACGCTGATCAAGGCGGCCATGACCGAGAAATGATGGTGCGGCTCCAGGGAGGGGCTCTGCCCTTCCCTGGAGCAGTCCCTGACTTGCGTATAGGTCGGAAGTGCGATGTTCGCGACCGGCAGTTTTCCGTCCCCAATCCACCCTTCGATCCGGACCAACCGGACCATGGCGGTCAAGAGATGATCGAACTCGCAGATCGCGACCTTCCGGCCATCCAGCCGGTACCGTTGGCACCTGAGGTGCTGGCGTCCCGGTTGCGCCGTGATCCGGCAAGCGCTGCGATGATCGAGGTCAACCGCGTCCTGGCCGGCCGCGAGGTCCTGCTCCATGAGCCGACCCGCAGTCGGATCGACGTCGGAGCCTGGTGGTGGAGTCCGCGCATCCACTTGTTGATCACCCGCGAATCCGTGATCCGGATCGCCTGGCTCGATTGGACGGGCGATCTGCGCTTCGCGTCGGACGAACGCCCCGTGAACGACTTGGGTGGCGCGGCGTACAACCACGCGACCGGAGCCCTCGCGCTCGGCAAAGTAGGCCCGCTGGGCCGGGTGGTGGTACTCATGCCATTGACCGTCCAGATGCATCCGATTGCCGCCCGCCGCGTCACCGCTCTTCTGTCTGCCCTCACCGCATAATCCCGTCACCGCTCAACCGCAGGAATCCGCGCGATGCTCGAACATCTCATCAAGGGAGAAGAAGTCACCATGCCGCTCATGGTGATGTCGCTCATCGCCTGGGGCGTGGTCATCGAGCGTGGCTATTCCTTCTGGAAGCACAGCAAGATCGACTTGAAGGCCCTGCGCGCCGAGGTCGTCGATCTGGTTCAGCAGAACCGCATCCTGAACGCCGCCCAGGTCTGCGCCGCCACCCCCAGCCCAGTGGCGGCGGTGATGCTGGCCGGCTTGCAGGCCTATGATCGCTACCGCGATCCCAAGACCAACGCTCCCCACATGAATATGGTCCAGAAGGCCATGGACGACATGTCGGTGCAGGCCGTGGGCGCGCTGGAACGGCGGTTCAACATCTTGACCACGGTCGGCAACTCCGGCCCCTTGCTCGGGATGCTCGGAACCGTCATCGGTATGATCAAGTCGTTCTCGGGCTTGGCAGACGCGAGCGGCGGTGTCGAAACCGGCCAGGTCGCTGCTGGTATCTCGATCGCGCTGATCTGCACCGCGACCGGTCTGATCGTCGCCCTGTGCGCAGTCATCCCCTACAACTACTTCGGCGGCAAGGCCGACGAGGTCGGCCTCCAGGTCGAAGAGGCCAAGTCCGAATTGTTCGAAATCCTCGCCGAGCAGGAACAGGCCCGCGGTTGACGCGGAGACGCTCCCATGGCTCTACGCGGCACCGGCGCAAAGAAGCACCGCAAGGACATGGCGGAGCTCATCCCCACGGCCTGGTTCGTCGATTTGGCGAACTTGCTGATCTTTTATTTCCTGGCCACCACCAGCCTGCAAAAGATCTATGGTTTCCAGAGCGACCTGCCAGGCGCGGAACGGACTGGCGCGGCCAAGGAGCAGCCCAAGGTCCCAACCTTGCGATTGCAGGATGTGCGGATGTTCTTCAATGAACAGGAAGTCGACACCGACCAGCTGTCAGCTCGACTGGCTGAGCTCGGGCTGTCTGGAAAGACCGGCGAAGGGAAAGTCGTGATGCTCGAAACCGGCGGGTCGGTCGGCTACCAGCGCTACTACCAGTCGATGGCGGCGATCACCGCCGCCGGCGGTACGGTTGGTCTGATCATCGATGATAATGCCGGCAAAGAAGGCGGAGACGGCAAGAAGGACGGTTCATCCAAATGATGAAGCCGCGCCGCAAACCTCGTCCCCACGTCGAAATCCCCACCGCGTCGATGGGCGACGTCGCCTTCAATCTGATCAGCTTCTTTCTGGTCTGCTCGACCGCGGCGGTGGCCTCTGGCGCCAAGGTCGACCTGCCCAAATCGAAGGACATCAAGAACCTCGGCAAACCGCCAGGAATTGTGCTCAGCCTCGACAGCAGCGGAAAGATCATGCTGCAAGGCACCGAGATCGGCTTGTCCGATCTGGAACTGCGCCTGACCAGCTTGATCGAGGCGGCGAAATCCCCGAAAGGGAAGCAGGTGTTGATCAAGTGCGACCAGGTCCTGGATCGCAAGAAGTTCGAACCGGTGATCGAAGTGCTCGCAAAATGCGGCGCGATCCTGGTGTTGAGTGGCGAGACGCCCCGGAAATCAGGAGCCCCTTGAGATGAATCCCAACGACGTCCATGCCCTCGGCGGACCTGCCGGACCTCCTGGTGAACGCCGGGTCAGCGAGGAGGACAGCGCCGAGCTGCAGGATCTCCAGCCCGAACAGGTGCTGAAGAACTTCTCGAAGTTCCCCATCATCCTGTTCTTCGTCGTCTCCTTGTCGCTGCACGTCGTGGTGATCGGCGGAACTTCGACCCGGTTCATCTGGGACAAGTACGTCGATCCGACCGGCGCCAAGCTGCGTGAAGAGGCCAAGAAGAAGGCCAAGGAAGATGCCGAGCGCGCCGTGCTTGAGGCCGAGAAGAAGGCCAAGGAAGCGGAGCGGAAGTCGAAGGACGCCGCCAAGCCGGGCGACCCGGCCAAGCCGGGCGAGGCCAAGCCAGGTGACCCGGCCAAGCCAGGCGAGGCCAAGCCAGTCGATCCTTCCGATCCCGAGGGCCTGAAGCAAAAAGCCATCGACAAGCTCAATAATGACAAAGCCAAGCCCGAGGACATCCCCAAGGCGCCTGCCGACAATCTGCTCAAAGACATCGACAACCTGAAATAACCCGCCGTGTTCCAGCTCCCCCAACGCTATCTGCCGATCCTGCTCGGCTGGCCGCTCGCCGTCCTCGGCGCCTGGATGCTCGCCCGCAGCGTGCTGGTGCCTGGGGATTGGGCGGTGCTCAATTCCCAGGGAGCGTTGTGGGAAGTCGCCTTCAACGACACCAATATCGGCGTGATGGTGGTACTGCTGTACTTGCTGGGCATGATCTCCGGAGCGATCATGGTGGCTGCGGGATCGCTGTCCGTGTTGCGGCATCCTCTGGCGCCACGGGCCACTGCGTGGGCGATCTGGTCAGGATATGCAGCGCTGTCGCTCTATTTGCTGATCCTGCTGTCGGTGACGACGGTTATCGAGGAATCCAAACTGCTGCCGAGCTATGATGTACTGGCTCGGTTCTATATGCGGGTCGATCATGGATGGTGGCCGCTGGTCATCGCCACCGGCCTTGGCTTCCTCCATCTCCAGTGGAGCCGGCGGACCGTGCTCGATCTGTTCCGGCCGATGCCGCCGGGCGCGACGCTGGGCGACCGGGTGGTCGAGAACTTGCGCAGCCACGGCGACGACCCCGATATGCGCCGCAGTTTTTACGGCAGTATTTTCGTCCACCTGTGGGTCCTGATCATCTTCCCCTGGCTGATGTCGCTCCAAGGCTGCGTCGAGAACGTCAAGATGCCGCGAGGCCGCGGCGAGGCCACCACCATCGTCCAGATGGAGATCAAGAAACAGCAGAAAAAGAAGGAGAAGCAGAAGAAGTACGTCGTGGCAAAGGATGCTCCGATCATCTTCGATCTGCCGACCCTCGAAGACTCCAAGGTCGAGGAACTGGTCGATGCGAGCAGTCAGGCGATCTATCAGCCTGGCATCAAAGGTGGCGCCAAGAAGGGCGCCAAGAAAGGCAAGACCGGCAAGCGCGGTTCCGGCGGTCCCGGTGAGGGCGGTTGGCCCAACGGCTTCCCTGACGGCCAGTTCGAATTCTATCGGGTCCAGTACAATGGCGCTGATTGGGATGACGGCATGTCGGCCCAACGCGGCAATGCCGATGTGAACTTCCTGAATTACATGAAGGAACGGGTGCCCTTCCCAGTGGCCAAGGTCGGCAAATCGACCCACATGGGCCAGCTCACCGCCTATCGCAAGGGCATGGCGCCGCCTTTCGTCTTCATGACCGGAGCGAGCGGGATCAACGTCAGCGCCGCCGAAGTCAAAGCGATGCGCGAATACCTGCTTGGCGGCGGCATGCTGGTCGCGGACTGCGGCGGTGCCGCCTGGGCCCGGTCCTTCCAATCGTTCATCCAGCGCGTCTTCCCCGATTACGCCTATGTGACGATCAGTAAGGACGATCCGTTGTTCCAGGATCCCAATGGCCTGGGCGAGGAAGGCCCAGCCCCGCTGTGGCGCCATGGCGGCACGGATTTCAAAGGCGTGAAGGCGAAGAACGGCCGGTGGATGGTGTTCTTCCATCCTGGCGACATGAATGATGCCTGGAAAGATGGCCACAACGGCACGGCGGAACATCTGTGGGAAAATGCCTTCATGGTCGGTGACAATGTCACCTATTACGCCGTGACCCATTATCTTGAAGAGACGGCCAAGGATCAGAAGCGATGACCCCCGCGACCGCGGTCGCCCAGGACTGAAGGGTTCCCATGCTTCAGCTTCCTCGTCGATACCTGCCGGTCGTGCTCGGCTGGCCGCTCGCCATCCTCGGTTCGCTGCTGATCGCGGTCAGCCTTCTCATCCCAGGTTGGTGGTCTGGGCTCGCTCAGCTGGGCGGGAGCTGGGCACGGGCATTCCCAGCTCCGGGGCTCGATCTCTGGTTGCTCATCGCAAGCGCCCTCTTTGCCGGAGTGCTGATGGTGGTTGCCGGCACTGCTGCGGTCCTGCGCTGCGCTTGGGCGCCGCGGGCGGCCACGCTGTCGATCTGGGCCGGTTATGTGGCGATCGCAACGTACCTGTGGGTGCTGGTGACGGTGACATCGATCATCGAGATCGAAAAGCTCCTGCCATCATTCGGTCCGGTCGATCGCTTCTGGATGCGGGTTGAATACGGCTGGTGGGCGCTGGCGCTCGTCGGCGGCCTCGGGGTGATGCATCTCGCGTGGCGCTGCCGATCGGTGCGGAGCCAATTCGGCGAACAGACCACACCGGCGGAAGCAGACGGTGAGCGGATCGTCGAGAATCTCCGATCCCACGGCGCTGACCCCGACTTGCGACGCAGCCTGTACGGCAGTGTCGCCGTCCATCTGTGGATCCTGCTGATCTTTCCTTGGCTGATGTCTCTCCAGGGCTGCGTGAAATTGGTGAAGATGCCGCCTGATCGAGGCAACCCCACCGTGGTGCAGATCGCGATGAAACCTCGCAAACAGCAAGTGGTCGAAAAGAAGATCGTGGTCGACAAGAACGCTCCGATCATCTGGACACTTCCGAAAATGGATGATTCGCCGACCATTCAAGCGGTCGATGCTGGTTCCCAAGACCGCTATAAACCTGGACAAAAAGTCGGCAAGCCGAACGGAAGCCCAAGGGGAGGAAAAAATCCTGGCAAGGACGGCCCCGGTCCTGGTGGTTGGCCGAATGGATTCCCTGATGGGAAATTCGAATTCTTCCATCTCAAATATTCCGGCAGCCAATGGGATGACGGCGTGACCGCGGCCACCGGCAATGCCGATCGCAACTTCCTCGATTACATGTGCGGCAAAGTCAATTTCTCGGTGGCTACGGAAGCGAAAGTCGTGTCGATCAGCCAGCTGAGCGCCTTCCGCAAGGGCTTCGCCCCGCCGTTCGTGTTCATGACCGGCAGCGCTGGCATCTCGACCAGCAGGGCCGAAGAGAAAGTCCTTAGCGACTACTGCCGAAATGGTGGGATGCTCATCGCCGACTGCGGTGGCGCGGCCTGGCACAACGCTTTCTCTGGACTGATGTCTCGGGTCTTCCCAGATCTGAGCTTCGTGACGATCAGCCGGGATGATGCGGTGCTCAACCAGCCCAACGACATGGGCTCAGACGGTCCCAGCCCGATGTGGCATCACGGCGGAACCGAGTTCAAGGGCATCAAAGCGCGCAATGGCCGCTGGATGGTCGTCTACCACCCCGGCGACATGAACGACGCTTGGAAGGATGGCCACAATGGCCTGGCCCAGCCGCGTTGGGAGAACGCCCTGATGACCGGTGAGAATATGACCTTTTACGCCGTATCGGCCTATCTGGAAGAAACCGCCAAGGATCGCAAACGATGAACCCGGTGGCGCTGCTCGGCCAAGTCCTGCTGATCGCCTGGAGCGTGGTCGTCGTCGCCGCCGCGGTGACGATCTTGATTCCGGCCTGGCCTTTCTTCGGAGTGGTCGGTTCGCTCTGCATCGTGGCGTGGGTCGCGGCGATCCTGCTCGTCTCGTGGTGGTGGCCGCGGCGCGATCAGGGATTCCATCTGATCCTGGCCGTGCTCGGGGCATTCATGCTGACCATGGCGTGGTTGCCAGACTCATTGGCCGATGTGGCCAGCCTGCTGAACCTGGGTATCTGGGCAGGAGCCACGGGTTTTGCCGTCTATTTTGCCATTTTCGGCGGCCGTACCCACCGCTACATCGCGGTCATCGCCGGACTGGCGGTGATCGCCCTGCTCTGCAATGAATGGAACACGGCGTACATCAACGAACTGCGCTCCGACCAGAACGCCGAAGAGGCGCTGCGCAAAAAGATCGACGACAACCGCAAGATCATCGCCGAGGCAAAGGCCGCGGTGGCCGCGCGCAAGGCGATGCTCAGCGGGAAACGCTTTGCCGAGGACGCCGCCACCGATGAGCTGGATCTGTCGTCGTTGAATCCCGCCGATCGGAAGATCCTCGAAGACAAAATCGCCGCAGCCAAGGTCGCCAAGGAGTACCTGCTCAAGCAGAATGTCCCTGAGGAAGCTCCCGAAGGGTCGAGCCAGCCCGCAGGGTCCTCCACCGCGGGTGAAACCTCTGGCGACGGTTCGTCGACCGCGGCTGCGGCCGGGACCGGCGAGCATCCCGCGGACGCCGGTGCTCCGTCGCCCGCCGCGGCCAGTGCCAGCGCGCCAGCGGTCACCAGCTCTGGCGAGCCGGAAGAGCCGGCCTGGAAGAAAGCCCGGGGCAAGCAAACCCGGGCTGCACCAGCGCCGTCGGCGACCTCCGGATCCGCGACGGCTTCGGCGGCTGCCAAGGGGCCGGACACCTCCCGGCTGGCCGACCTCGCCACCTCAGCCAAGCCTGTCGGAGTCACCGGGTTCACCTCGGCGGACATCGCCGCGGCGAACCAGCTCGATCTGCTCAACCGGTTTGCAGTCCGAACCTCGCTGCTGTTCGTCCTGATCGTGGCCATCGCCGAGCTGCTCCGCGCCAACAACCGCCTGCCTACCACCTTGCCGCCGCTGCCCCTCTCACGGTCGTGGATCGACATGATCTTCCCGCGGCCTGATGCCGGCTTGGTGGATGCCGATGCTGGCGAGCTGTGCCGGCGGCTGATCGGCCGGGGCGAAGGCCTGTTCTACATCGGCGTGAGCGACCCCCTTGCCACGGACCAGGTGGCCCGGCCGCCGATTCCGGCGCTCTCGGTCCTGACCGTCGATGCGGTCGGTGGTCCCCACCGCGATCCGCCCTGGATGCTCGGCGTCGCCTGGGCGGTGCGCTCAGCGGTGGTGGTGGTGGTCGGCGGCGGAGCCGGCGGCGCAGCACGGGCTGAGTCCCTGCTGGAAAGCCTGACCGCCGAAGCTGACATCCGCCGCACGATCCTCGCCCGGGCCAACCCGACCCTCAACCTGGTCTGGGATCTACCTACGGTCCCGCCTCGCCACCTGACCGATCGGCTGCTGTTCATCGGCGGCGGTATCGGCATCCGGTTGCTGATCATCGACCACGGCAGCGTACCGGAGCCGCTGCGCGAGCGGTTGGGCGATCCGGTCAGCGCCTGACCGCTAAGGCTCGTGGATTTCGCGGCGCTGGCAGTAAGACCGTGCTGCTCGTGGACCGTGACGTGGATGTTCCATGAAGGATCCGATCGGGTGATGTGAACCCATCAGGCTGCGTGGTGGAGCGCCGGATGGCGCTTTCGGCGTAGCGTTCCTGGAGCACCCGTTCGTTTTTGGGCGTCGGCTCAGGTCGCTCCGGATTCTGCCGATACTCCCTGCGAGGCCCCGCGCCCGTGGGGGAGGATCCATGGCAGCAAGCGATCGCATCGCCCAGGTCGAAGAGCGTCTGCGCACCCTCGCCGAGGCCGGAACCGACGTGTCGGCCTTGAGCGGCCAGCTGGTGTTCGCCAAGACCGCCGCTGTCCAGGGCCAAGTGTCTCTGGTCGAAGCGATCTGCGATGACGTCATGACCGCCGCGGCCAGGTTGGGAGGTTCGACCCGGCGATCGTCCTCCGGCGGATTCGCACGGGATTCAGGTCGATTCAAAATCCCGGGACGGCAGCCGGTGGTGGCCGCGCCGACCACCGAGAAACCCGCGCTGCCGCGCCCGCCAACCGCTGCGCCAACACCGGCGATCAGCGTCGTTCCCGACACCGGGTCATGGGCCAAACCAGGCGATCGTCCCGCCGCCGCTTCGCCGCCGCCGGCAGCCCTGGAGATCGCGCCGCCTCCGATGCGGCCCGCGGCCTCCCATACGGCTACCACGTCCACCGCGAAGGCGGTGGCGCCGTTCCAGGGCGATCTGACCGCGGCGATGCGAGCTGCGCTCGCGGGTCCCGAGCTGGCGCAATGGGCGGCGGACCAGGGCCTGGTCACCCGCCTCCAGCTCGAAACCAACTTGGCCGAGCATGGCCAGCGTCTGCGCACCGAACTGGCCGGGAGCATCGCCGGCGATGCTGCCCAGCAGCTGGCGGCGCGGTTCCGGGTGGTGGCCTCGGCCGAGCAGGAGCGTCTGCTGAACGGCATCGCCGATCGCTTGCGCAGCGAGCTCGGCGAACGCATCGATACGGCCCTGGCCCAGCAGAGGCAGGTGCCGGCGGCCACCGACCTGGCTCCGGTGCTGGCCAGCGTCGAGGAGCATTTGCGCCACCGCGAGGCCGGCATCAGCCAGCGCCTGGAGCAAGGATTCGCCGCGGTCAATCAACAGCTTGCGGCCCTGGATGAACGGCTGGCCAAGACCGTCTCCGAACAGGTCGCTTCGGCCACCAGCGCGATCACCGAACAAGCGGTGGCTGTCGCCAAGCAGACCGCCGTCACCGCGGCCAGGGAGGCTGCGGCCGCGGCTGTTCAGGACGCCGCCGAGGCGACCAGCGATCGGGCGGCAGCGATCGCTTCCGAGCGGGTCACGGCGGCTGCGGTGGAAGCCGCCGAACGCGCTGCCAAGCACCAAGTCGAGGTCTTGTCGGAACACCTTCGCAACAGCCAAGCCCCGGATGGTCAGGGGTTGGTCGAGTCCGATCGACGTTTCGCCGAGGCTGGCCAACGTCTCGCAGAGACCGACCAGCGTCTCGCTGCGGTCGACCAGCATTTCGCAGAGACCGACCAGCGTCTCGCCGAGGCTGGCCAACGCCTCGCCGCGACGGACCAGCGTCTCGCAGCGACTGACCAGCGTCTCGCAGCGACTGACCAGCGTTTCAATGAAACCGCCCTGCGATTCACAGAGACCGACCAGCGTTTCGCTGCTGCCGACCAACGGCTGGAAGCGCTCGCGTTGACTACCGGTTCACTGACCGAGCGGCTGGCGGCGGCCGAAGCAGGTCTCGCCGCGCCGGCGGAACTCGCCGCAGAACTGCGTCAGTCCGCGCCGTCGGTGGAATCCGTGGTGTCGGCTGTGCTCGAACGCCTGCCCCATCTGGCGCACTTGGCGGCAGCGGTCGACCAACGGATCGCCTCGGCGGAACAGCGGGTCGCTGCGCTCGGCCAGCAAACCTCGGACCTCGACCAACGGGTCGCTGGGTTCGATCAGCGGCTGGTGGCCGGGACGACGACCACGGCGGCTCTGCTGTCGGACACCGACCAGCGCATGGGAATGGCGGTTTCAGAACTGAAATCGGAGATGCTGGCAACCGTGGCGGCCGAGCTGGCCAGCCGTCCAGCGGCGGATCCGGCGGCAATCGCCGCGACCGTCCAGGCCGCGGTGGAAGCCGCCCTCGACGCCCGGATCGCCGCCCAGGTCGAAACAGCCCTCAGCGGTCGGCTGCCATCGGAAATCGATCAGGCGGTCCAGAACGCCGTGCAGGCGGCGGTGGCGAGTACGCCGACCGATCCCGAAGCACTGCGCCGCGAGGTCGAGATCGGCCTGACCGGCCGGATCGACAAGGTGGTGGCGAGCAAGGTCGCCGAGGCCGCCGCCGGCGCCGCCAGCCGTGGCGCCGATCCGGTGGCGGCTGGCCGGGCCGCGGCCGAGGAACGGTCGCGGGCAGCTCGGTTCGAGGCCGACATGGAATGGCGGATCGAGAAGCTCGCCGCGGAGCGCGGCTGGTGCTCGCTCGGCGATGTCCAGGCGGTGGTCGATCAGGCCATGAAAAACGGTACCGGTTCCGGAGCCCATGGCGCTCCGCAGTTCGCCCGTTTGGAAGCGGCGCTGTCCGAGTTCGTCCGCCAGACCATCCACCAGCAAGAGCAGTTCATCAACGCCCTGCAGCAGCGGTTCGAGCGCGGCACGGCGCTGCTGTTGCGAAAGGCGGCTGCACCGAGCGGCCACACTGTCCGAGAACCATCCGACAGTCGCCGGCGGATGAGCGCGACCGCTCCAGCGGCAGAGCTGCCGGTGGCTGGGGATGATTCGAGCAGCTTGCTGCCGGCAGTGGACGCCGCGGCCATGGACGCGGTGGATCGCGAAGCGGTGGCTGCCGCCGAATCGGCCTTGGCCCAGGCCGCGAGCGCCGACCTGCCGTCGCTGACCGGCAGCATCGCCAGCGGGTTCACCTCGCTGCTCCGCCAGCCCGCCGTCGACGGCGACGGTGCTCCGCCAGAGGCCGAACCTGTTTCAACAGCCGGTCATGCGGCGGAGGCTCCGACCAGCGTTACCGTGTCAGCCCAAGCCGCGGCCCGTCCAGTCACCGACCGGATCGCCGCGCCCGAGGCGGAACCCAGCGATGTGCCCAGAGGCACGGGGGCCCTCGCGTTGACGACGACCGAAGCGGTGACCCGCGCCGTCAACGACGAAGCACCGACCAAGCCGCTCGGAGTCCATCAAACCATGCCGGTGGCCCCGCCGGCGCCCGAGACGGCCGAGGTCCGCCTCCGCGAACTGGTTGAAGCTGCGGTACGCGCTGAGGTCGATCGCCAGCGCGAGACCTGGACCAAGGCTCCGGAAGCTCTGCCAGCCACGGCGGTAGCCGATCCCGATCAGGTCCAGGCTCTGGTCCGGCAGGAATTCGACCGCCGACTCGGCGAGATGTCCGCGTCCCGCGCTGCAGCCAAGGTCCAGGCCGGCCTGTCCGGAGCCCGCGACGTGTCCACCCTGCGCGGCGGCGGCGACGAGGAGCTCCGCCGCGGACTGGTCCGGGTGTTGCCCGCGGTCCTCGGCGATCCGGCGGTGGCCCAGCGCCTGTTCGCCCTGCTGGCGATGGAGGCGGTGGCCAATCCCGGCGCCCTCGCCGACCTCACCGGCCTGCGCGCCTTCCTGCGCGCCGAGCTGGCCATGGCCCGGGAACCGGTCGCGAATTAACCTGGATGGCTGTTGGGAACCGCCAAGGCGCCAAAGCGCCCAGTGGTGAAGGTTGGAAGATCCGGTTAGTTCTGCCAGCGGAGCCTTTCCCTGGTTTTTCGCTTGGCAGCTCGGCGGGTCATCTTCTCTGAGGATGAACCTCCTGAGGAATTCCGTGCTGTGCGGAGTCTTGGACGCTCAGCGCAGCGGCGGCCGCGGCGCGGCGCCGAGATCGGCCACCACCGCATCGACCAGACCGCCAACCGTCGCTTCGTCGGCCTGGCCGGACAGCGCCAGGCCGTGGCCGCGGATCGCGGCGGCGGTGTGCGGGCCGATGGCATAGAATCGGCAGCCGGCTGCGGCCCAGGCGGCGAGCAGCGATCCGCCGCAGGCCGCCACCAGGCGATCGGCGGTGGCGGCGCTGGCCAAGGTCACCGCATCCGGCGCCGGGCCGGCGAGCAAGGCTGGATCCACCGGCTCGGTCACGGTGCGGTAGGCGATCGGATCGGACACCGTCCAGCCGGCGGCGGACAGCCGTTGGGCGAGCACGTCGCGGCCATTGTCGGCCCGCGGCAGCAGGGCGGTGGTGCCGCCAGCGGCGATCAGGGCCTCGGCCAGGGCCGCGGCGGTGGCCGGCTCGGCCACCAAGTCAGGACGCAATTTGCGTTTGGCCAGGGCCGCGGCGGTGGTCGGCCCGACCGCGGCCAGCCGGCAACCGGCCAAGGCCCGCAGGTCGCGGCCGATCCGCCACAGCCGGTCGCAGGTGAACTCCACCGCCGTCACCGAGGTGAACGCGATCCACGTGCCGGGAACCAGCTGTTCCAGGGCCAGATCGAGGGAACCGGGATCGATGGCGTCCTCGAACCGGGCGAGGGGGATAGTGATGACTGCGGCGCCGCGCTCGGTGAACAGCTCGGCCAACCGGCCGGCGTGGGCTTGGGCCCGGGTCACCACGATCCGCCGACCCCACAGCGGTCGGGCCACCGGATCGTCGAACCAGCGGACCTGGTCGCGCCAGCGCACCACCTCGCCGATCACCGTGATCGCCGGCGCGCCTAGCCCAGCTGAGGCGGCGCGTTCCGGCAGGTCTGCCAAGGTGCCAACCACGGTGCGCTGTTCAGGCAAGGTTCCCCATTGGATCGCCGCCGCCGGCGTGTCCGAGCTTCGCCCGGCAGCGATCAACGCCTGGCAGTTTTCCCGCAGGCGGTGCATGCCCATGTAGAGAACGATGGTCTCGATCTTGGCGAAGCTCGCCCAATCGATCGGCTCGATCACGACCCCTGGGCTTGGCCGCTGCTGATGGCCGGTGACGAAGACCACCGCCGAGGCCGCCGCCCGATGGGTGACAGGGATGCCGGCATAGGCAGGAACACCGGTGCCGGCGGTGACCCCGGGCACCACGCCGAACGTGATGCCATGGGCGGCCAGGGCAGCGCATTCCTCACCGCCGCGGCCGAACAGGAACGGATCTCCGCCCTTCAGGCGAACAGTCAGGCGATGGCGACGGCCGCAGTCCACCAATAAACGGTTGATGTCTTCTTGCTTGGCGGATTCAGCGTGGCCGCGCTTGCCGACATCGTGGCGCTCAGCACTTGCCGGAGCCAGGGCGAGCACCGCCGGAGCAACCAGGTGATCGTGGACCACGCAATCACAGGCCGAGAGCAGATCCCGCCCGCGGACCGTGATCAGCCCGGCATCGCCAGGACCGGCGCCGACCAGCCAGACGGCGGTCATTAGAAATCACGCTCGGGGGAATCGACCAAAGGTTTCCCTGTAATATAGGTATCGATGTCCAAATCGAGCTTCAGAGAAGACAGCAGATCAATCGTCTCGCGACGCAAATGCATCCCGGCATTGCCATCTACGTATTGATGCCGACAAATCTGAATGCGCGGCTCAAGAACGTCAAACAATCCAGCTATTTTTTCCCGGTGGTCATCGAGATGGCGCAAGAGAGATAATAATTTTTCTTCCAGCTCATATGCTTCGTTGGTCAATGGCTCGTACGATATGCGAGAAAATTTTCGAACGCATTTGCCGGCCTTATTTCCATCCCCCATCGACCAACCGGTCAGCGGGGAAAGTGTCGTGCGCCGAGCCAATTGGTCGTACGTATATTGTTCGGAAATCGCAGTCAAATACACTCTATTTGCGGATCCTGTTCGAGCAAAGCACACTTCGTTCCCAGGCTTCTTTGAGACATTGATGATGATGAAAAATCGCTCGTCTTTCACATGAAACCAAACGGAAGCAGCCTGGTCATTGAACTCCATATTGACCCGCGCCACTTTAGGGGAATCACCCTCGAACTCCAATTCGAGGACTTCCAAATATTGTTTCGTGGAAGGCAACGATGGATTCAATAATTCCTTCCTTGCCCTCTCAATATAAATCTCCTGATCGGGATCGGGCACAACCTCTACCGATCCACCATCATGCAGCGGATTTCGGCTTCGGCGCACAGCTCGCCATCGACCGTGGCCTTGGCGGCGCAGGCGCTCATCCGGCTGCGCAGGCGGAGGACTTCGACCTCGATGCGCAGCTGATCGCCGGGACGGACCGGGCGGCGGAACTTGGCCTTGTCGAGGGACATCAGGAACGGCACCCGGCCGCCGCCGGCCACGGCGCGATCGACTTCACCGAGCTCGTTGAGCAGCAGCACGGCGCCGGTCTGGCTCATCGCTTCGAGCTGGAGCACGCCGGGCATCACCGGGGCGCCGGGGAAATGGCCGGTGCACCACGGTTCGTTGGCGGTGACGTTCTTGATCCCGGTGATCCGCTTGCCGGGTTCATAGGCGACGATCCGGTCGACCAGCAGCATCGGATAGCGGTGAGGCAGCAAGTCGAGGATCCGGGCGAGGTCGAAGACGAACGGCGGCAGCTCGGCGGCGCGGATCTGGCGGTTGAGCGCCTGGACCAGCTGCATGTTCTCGCGGTGGCCGGTGCGCACCGCGATGATGTGGGCGTTGAGGTGCCGAGCGACGTGGGCGAGGTCGCCGATCAGGTCGAGGACTTTGTGGCGGGCGGCTTCGTCCTTGAAGCGCAATTCGTTGTCGATGATCCGCACGCCATCATAAACGCAGGTGTTCTGATAGGTCGCGCCCTTGCCCAGCCCGGCGGCGCGCAGGGCTTCGACTTCTTTCGCCAGGCAAAAGGTCCGGGCCGGGGCGATCTCGCGGACGAAGGAATCTTCGCCCATCTCCAGTTCGACCACCTGGGGCGCCGGCAGCGCTCCGCCGTGGTCGTCGAGGGTGTAGGTGATCTTCAGGCCGTTGCGCCAGGGCAGGGCGACGATCGAGGCCTTGCCTTCGCCGATCGCCACCGGCGCGGCCAGGTCGAAATGGGGCCGTACCGCGTCCTGTTCGACGATCCCGGCGGAGCGCAGCACGTCGCAGAAATCCCTGGCCGAACCGTCGAGGCCGGGCAGTTCGCCCGCCGACAGTTCGATGATCAGGTTGTCGAGTCCGAGGCCCTGGCAGGCGGCCAGGCAGTGCTCGGTGGTGTGGACCTCGACCTCGGTTCCGGCGATGGTCTGGACCAGCGCGGTGCGACGCATGCGCTGGGCAAGCCGGTCGGGGTGGCTGGTGATCGCCGGGCGTCCGGGCAGGTCGGCGCGGACGAACACCCGGCCGGTGCCAGGCGGGGCCGGACGGAAGACCACCGTGCAGGATTCACCGGAATGCAGGCCGATACCGGTGACGGTGGCTTCGGCGGCGATAGTTCGTTGGCGACTCATGGGGCTGTTCTGGGGGCCAGTGGCCAAAGGCCGGGGCGCAAGCGTCGCCGGGGCGTCGCCGGTCGCGGCCCGGTCATAGAGGGTCCGCCGTCGCCAGGGATTCGAGCCGGCGTTCCAAAGCGGCGATGCGGTCGGTCAGGTCGCGGATCACCCGCAGCTCGCCGCCACCGCGGGCGAGGCGGCGCAGGTTGACATCGAGCTGCTTGGCGAGCTCGTGGTCAATGGCTGGGCTGCCGCGCAGGATTGCTCCGGCGGGCTGGTTCTTCGAGACGCCGGACTGGCCGGCGACCATCACGCCCTCGCCGATTTCGATGTGCCCGGCGAGTCCGGACTGGCCGCCGAGCACCACCCGGTCGGCGAGCTTGGTCGAACCGGCGATGCCGGCCTGGGCGACGATCAGGCAATGGGCGCCGACCTGGACATTGTGGGCGATCTGGACCAGGTTGTCGATCTTGGTCCCGGCGCCGATCCGGGTGGTGCCGAAGCGGGCGCGGTCGACCGTGGTGTTGGCGCCGATCTCGACGTCGTCCTCGACCACCACGTTGCCGACCTGGGGGATTTTCATGTGCCGGCCGTCGACCGGGGCATAGCCGAAACCGTCGCTGCCAATCACCACCCCGGGATGCAGGATCACCCGGGAACCGACCGTGCAGCGTTCGCGGATGGTGACCTGGGGCCAGATCAGGCAGTCGCGGCCGACCGTCGCCCCCGAACCGATGACGACGTGGGCGTGGATCGCGGTGCCAGCGCCGATCTTCGCTCCGCTGCCGATCACGACGAACGGGCCGATGGCGACGTTCTCGCCGATCAGCGCGCCATCGGCGATCACCGCGCTGGGATGGATGCCGACCGGCGGGCGCTCGGCCGGCGGCGCGAACTGCTGGACCAGGGCGCCGAGAGCGGCGTCAGGATTGGCGACCACGACCTGGGCAACGCCGCGATTGGTCAGGACCGGGTGCTCGGCGCCGACCAGCACCGCCGCCGCCCGGGTGGAGGCAAGCTGGGATTCGTACCGTGGATTGGAAAAAAAGCTCAATTCACCCGGACCGGCATCGGCCAGGGCAGAGAATCCGCTGAGCAGGGTGGCGGCGTCGCCGATGACCTTGCCGCCGAGCAAACCGGCCACCTGGCCGGCGGAGACGCCAGCCGGGCCGGAGGTGACGCGCTGGCTCACTTGGGGGCGCCCTCGCCGGCCGGGGCCGCTGGAGCCGGGGCTGCGACGGGTGCGGCCGGGCCAGGAGCTGGCGCCGGAGCCGGGGCCGATGGCAGGGCCGGCGGGCCTTCGGCGGCAAACCGCTGGTTGGAATAGGCCAGGAAAGCATCAGTGATGTCGAGGGAGTCGTCGGCGTAGAGCACCGCGTGCAGCCCGAGCTGGAGTTCAGCCTGCTGCATGGTGGCGTCTTCGAGTTCGGGCTGGGTCACCTGGGCGACCATCAGCACCCCGCGCTGCTTGCAGAAATCCTTGAGATGGACCCGCACCCCGGCGAAGGCCCCGCGCAGGCTGTCCATCGCCTTGCGGTCGATATCGCCCTTCATGCGCTCGAAGTACTGCTTTTGACGGAACCGGGCGACCTGGGCTTTTTCCTGTATTTCTCCGAAGCGATCGCTTTTCGGATTGAGCGCCTGGATGGCGTTGTCGAGGCTTTTGATCTCCTGGTCCATCTCGGCCAGCTTGGCTTCGGCCTCGGCCTTGATCTTGCGCACCGCTTCGAGGGGCGAGCTGCACAGCTTGGAGGTCCGCATGATCTCCTGGAACCGCAGGATCGCGAGCTTGGGCATGGCGGAGGGTGGATCGGCAGCCAGCAACGGAGCGATGGAGAGGAGGGCGAGCAGGAGGACGGAGCGCATAGGAGGCGGAAAAGTAGTGGCCCCCGCTGGCTGGGATAGCCCGAAATCCGCCCGGCCCAGGCTCGCTTGGGACCGACCGGCCGGCCTGGATCCCCGTTTATGCAGATGAACCGCCAAGGCGCCAAGACGCCAAGGAAAAAATGGGCTGATTGCTGCTCTGACCGCAGGACCACCTGATGGTTTTGCTTGCTATCGTCCAATCCCGTGGCGCTTTGGCGTCTTGGCGGTTCCCAAACTGCGTTTTCCGGGTTGATCGGTCAGGGCCGGAGCGCAGCGTCCGGGCCATGAACAAGCAGGACCTCGTGAATCTCGTCGCCGCCAAGACCAGCCTGCCGCCGGCGATGGCGGCGGTGGCGGTGGAGACCGTGATCGGCTACCTCCAGAAACAGCTGCCGGCGCCGATCGCGGCCCAGCTCAGCAGTCTGGTCGATCCAGGTGCTGGTGCGGCTGGCGCCAGTGCCGGCAACCTGGCCGACCTGGCCAAGGGTCTGCCTGGTGGCCTCGGCGGTCTCGGCGGGCTGCTGAAATGACCTGGGAGCGCCGCGCGCCAGCGCGGCTGGCGGAGCGCCGAGCGCCACCTCGGCTGGGGGCGCTCGGCGCTCCCTGCCGGCCACGTCCCCGGTGATCCTGCCTATCGACGCCCATCTCGCCGCTGCTGTGGCGGCGGTGCGCGAGCGAGGCGCCTTGGTTTTGACCGCGGCGCCCGGCGCCGGAAAGAGCACCCGGCTGCCGCCGGCGCTGCTGCCAGTGGTCCGCGGCCAGGTGCTGCTGCTCCAGCCGCGGCGGATCGCCGCGCGAACGTTGGCCCGGCGCATTGCCGACGAACGCGGCGGTCGTCTCGGAGACGAGGTCGGCTATCAGGTGCGCTTCGACAAGGTCGGCGGCGAGCGCACCCGGCTGTGGGTGCTGACCGAGGGACTGCTCTCGCGCCGGCTGCAATCCGACCCGCTGCTCGAAGGCGTCGGCGCGGTGGTGCTCGACGAGTTCCATGAGCGGTCGATCCACACCGACCTGGTCCTCGCCCACCTCGCCGAGCTGCGCCGCGGGCTCCGCCCCGATCTGGTCGTGGTGGTGATGTCGGCGACCCTCGATCCCGGACCGGTGGCGGGATTCCTCGGTGATTGCCCGGTGATCGACGTGCCGGCGCCGGTCTTCCCGGTGACCATCCGCCACCAGCCGATGGATCGCCAGACCCGGCTCGAAGAAGCGGTGGCGGCGGCGGTGGTCCAGGCCCTCGCCGCTGATGATCATGGCGATGTGCTGGTTTTCCTGCCCGGGGCCGGAGAGATCCGGGCCTGTCAGGCCCGTCTGTACGACCTGCCTGGTCTGACCGTCCTCCCGCTGCACGGGGGGTTGCCGGCGGACGAGCAGGACCGTGCGCTGGTCCCGGCACCGGATGGCACGACCAAGATCGTGCTGGCGACCAATGTCGCCGAGACCTCGCTGACCATCCCCGGCATCCGCACGGTCATCGACAGCGGCCTGGTCCGGATCGATCGTTTCGATCCTGAGCGCGGCCTGGACCAGCTGGTGCTGGAGGACTGCTCCAAGGCCAGCGCCACCCAGCGCGCCGGCCGGGCCGGGCGGACCGCGCCGGGACGATGCTGGAAACTGTGGAGCCAAGCGGCCGAAGTCCGCCGCTCACCGGCAACCGATCCCGAGGTCCACCGGGTCGATCTGGCTCCGACCTTGCTGCTGCTGAAAGGCTGGCACGGCGCAGATCCCCGATCGTTTCCATGGTTCGATCCGCCGGCGGCGGACCGCCTCGACCACGGCGAGGATCTGCTCGCCCTGCTCGGTGCCACTGCTGCGCCGTGGACGGCGTTGACTGCGGTTGGCGAACGGCTGGCCCGCCTGCCGGTGCATCCCCGCCTCGGCCGGCTGCTGCTGAGCGCCGCCGATGCCGGCCAGCCGAATTTCGGCGCGACTGTGGCGGCGCTGATCGAAGGTCGGGACCTGCGCTTGCGCGAAGCTCCCGGCTCGGCCCAGCCCGGCGCTGGCGACGCCGATGTGCTCGACCGCATCGACCGGCTGGAACGTGCCGAACGCCAGCGTTTCGATCCGTCTTTGCGCAGCCAGGGCATCGACCCAATCGCCGCCCGCGAGGCCGCCCGGATCCGCGACGACTTGCAGCGCATGGTCGCGGGGAGCTCCGCTGGAAGCGCTGAGCGCCAGCTCGGCAACAACGATTCCTTTTTGCCGCGGCTGCTGCTGTCGGCGTTCCCCGACCGGGTCGGACGGCGCTCTGCCCCAGGCGCCAATCGCGGGATGCTCACCGGCGGCATCGCGGTCGAGATCGATCCGGCATCGTGCCTGACCAATCGCCCCGGCGAGCGGAAAAGCGAGCTGTTCTGCGCTACGGTGGTCCAAGGGCTGAGCGGCCGGAAAACCCTGGGATCGACCACGCTCGTCCGCCAGGGCTGCCTGATCACCGAAGCCGATCTGATCGCGGTGGCGCCGACCGCGCTGCGCCGTGAGGACCGGGTGCGCTACGATGCTGGCCTGGGCCGGGTGACGACCCAGGCCGGCACCTGGTACCGCGACCTGGCCCTGCGCCTGAGCGACGGTGCCCAAGCCGATCCGGAGCGGATCGCCGCCTGCCTGGCCGAAGCCCTGGCACCACAGGCTGCCGCGCTGATCGCCGCCGAGCCCGAGGCCGCCGCTTGGCTGGCGCGGCTGCGCTGGCTTCGCCGGATCTCACCACGGGTCGACCTGCCCGAGATCGGCGATGCCGTGTTGGCCGAGCTGATCGCGGGCTGCTGCGCCGGCCATCGCACTCGGGCTGAAGTCGAGGCTGAACCCAAATTGCCTCGGCTGGAAGGTCTTCTTCAATGGAATCAGCGACAGATCCTGGAGCGCTTGGCGCCCAGCCACTGGACCGCGCCAACCGGCAGTCGGCTGCGCCTGGACTACGCCGAGGCGGCGGTGGCGACCGATCGCCGCGGTCCGGTCCTGGCCGTGCGCTTGCAGGAATTGTTCGGTCTGGCTGAGACTCCCGCAGTCGCGGACGGGGCGGTGCCGGTGACCCTGCATTTGCTCGGACCGAATTACCGGATCGAGCAAGTGACCACCGACCTGGGCAGCTTCTGGGCCAACACCTATCCCCAGGTGCGCAAGGATCTCCGCGGCCGGTATCCGAAGCACAGCTGGCCCGACGATCCGCTGGCCGCCCCGCCGGTGTGCAAAGGCCGGCCGACCCGCGGCTGATCTGGCGACGCCAGCGGGCGGGGTGAACTGCCAAAGCCCAGGGAAATATGCGGGAGATGCATCGTGCAACAGCGTTGGACAGGTGCGACTGCCCGGCAGGGGCCAACCGCGCTTACACCGCCCGGACGAAGCCGCCGGGCTGCTTCTTCACCAGCCGGCGCAGTTCCAACGACAGCAGCACGGTGCTGATCACCGAGGGTGGCAGGTCGCATACCCGGACCAGGTCGTCGACGCCACGCGGGCTGTCGTCGAGCATCTGGTAGATCTGCTTTTCGCGGCCGGTCAGCGCGGCGGCGCGAGGCGATTCCTTAGGTGCGGCTCCCGCGCCTTTGCTCAGGGTGAGCAGCGGTTCGACCTCTTCGAGGATATGATCGACGCTTGCCACCAGGGTCGCGCCATCGCGGATCAGCTGGTTCGATCCGGCGCATTCCGGATTGTCGATGCTGCCAGGCAGGACCAGCACCGGCCGGCCGAGTTCGATCGCCAGGCGGGCGGTGATCAGGGCACCGGATTTTTCGCCTGCCTCAATCACCAGGGTCGCCAGCGACAGGGCAGCCACCAGGCGGTTGCGCCGCGGGAAATGACCGGGCGCCGGCGGCGTGGCCATCGGGAATTCGCTGAGCAGGGCGCCGCTGCCGGCGGCGATGCGCTCGGCCAGCGCGGTGTTTTCCTCAGGATACAGCGCACCCAGACCGCTGCCGAGGACCGCGACGGTGCGTCCTTTGCCGGCCAGGGCGGCTTCGTGGGCGATGGTGTCGATGCCCCGGGCCAGGCCCGAAACCACCGTGGCGCCGATCCGCGCCAGCCCGGTGCTGAACCGGGTCG
Source organism: Planctomycetota bacterium (assembly GCA_014193115.1). Lineage (GTDB taxonomy): Bacteria > Planctomycetota > UBA11346 > UBA11346 > UBA11346 > BJHQ01. Next base: position 110,582 of record BJHQ01000003.1, read on the forward strand.
CCTGGCGATGGCCATAGGCCGACGGCCGACGCGGACCGACCACCGCCACCGCCAGCTGGTCGCTCGGCTCCAGCGACCCGCGCATCCACACCGCCAACGGCGGATCGGCCAAGGTCGACAACGCCCGCGGATAATCGGCGTCCTCGGTGGTCAGGATGCGCACTCCAACGGCCACCGCCGCAGCCCGTTCGGCGGCCACGGCGTCGCCGGCCCGGGGATCGCAAATCTTCCGCGCCCGTTCCGGTCCGATCCCGTCGATCGCCATCAGGCGATCCATCGACCAGCGGAAGATCGCCCCGGGATCGTCGGTCTCGGCGAGCAGCTTGCGCGCAGTGATCGGCCCGAGTCCGGGGATCAGCGCCAGGCGGAGCAGGGCGTCAGCGGGGGTCATCGTGCTTCGGTACAGAGGGGTATGCTCCCATACAGCAGGGCATGGGGCTTGGTTTCCAAAGATAAATATAAGCCCGGAGCTCTGCCTGTAGACCCAACGCCTCGGAGGTCAATTGCAGCGGCGCATACAGCGTCGTCACTGCCTGTTTTGGCCAAAGCCACTCACTCGGCTGGAAAACATAATAGATTAGCCATGCCGCCGGCCCAACGCCGAGTACATACAGCACCAGCACGACCGGCGTGGCCGCCAGCCAAAACGTCCAGGTGAGGTCGGAACGGGTCGCGCGATTGTCGCTCATGGATACCCGATCCACAGATGAATGTACCAGTCCAGCGGTTCCTGCATGAAGGTGTGGTTATGCAGCCAGACGACCGGCGCATAGAGCACACTAAATACTGTGGTGATTTCAGGCCCAGTGATCCACGCCACCGGGCCGATGCTGAGCACATACAGCACCAGCACGACCGGCGCGGCCGCCAGCCAAAACGCCCAGGTGGATTCGGAACGGTTCGCGCGATCGTCGCTCATGGATACCCGATCCACAGATGAATGTACCAGTCCAGCGGTTCTTGCAGGAAGGTGTGGTTGTACAGCCAGACGACCGGCGCATAGATCACCATGGCCACGGGCGCGATCTCAGCCTCAACGCCGGTGTGAAGAGCTAGCCACGCCACCGGGCCGATGCCGAGTACATACAGCACCAGCACCGCCGACGTGGCCGCCAGCCAAAACGCCCAGGAGGATTCGGAACGGTTCGCGCGATCGTCGCTCATCTCTCACCCGATCCACAGACGCTGGTACCAGAGCAGCGGTTCTTCAGGAACGTATGGTCGTGCAGCCAGACGACTGGCGCATAGATCACCATGGCCACGGGTGCGATCTTAGCTTCAACGCCGGTGTGAAGAGCTAGCCACGCCACCGGGCCGATGCTGAGCACATACAGCACCAGCACCACGGGCACGGCGGCGAGCGCCAGCGGCCAATGCGACGTGGATCGAGAAGCGCCGTCATCGCCCATGGTCGGATCCGCCTTCGTCGGTGGGGTGACGATCAGGGATGGGGCAGCGGAATCCAGAGGCCGATGTACCACAGCAGTTGGGTTTCGAGCCCCAGGCGTTCGCAGGTCCAGGTCAGCGGCGTGTAGATATGGGGCACCGATCCGGGATAGGGATACCAACCCGGCGGCAAGGTGTCGTGGAAATACAGCCAGGCGACCGGTCCGATGCTGAGCACGTACAGTACCACCAGAATCAGCGTGGCCAGGGCGCAAGAGACCCACAGCGGCAGCCGGCTGGATGCGGCAACGGAAGGCTCGCTCATGGCGCCAACCGGTCCCGCAGTAGGCGCCTTACCCGCAGGTGGGGAGCGCCGGCGTAGTTGCGAAGGACAGCCAAAAACCGAAGTACCATCCTAGCGGATACGACAGCACGGTGTGCTCGTTCAGCCAGAAGACCGGAGCGTAGACCTGGGACACCCAACCCGCTTCCTGGTGATGGACGAGGGTAGCCTCAAAGCCATAGAGCAGCGCTGGTCCGGCGCTGAGGACATAGACCACCGCCACGGACAATCCGGCTGCCAGGCCGATGGCCCAGGCGGGGACCTTCCGATCGTCTGTCATGTTCCGTTTCCCTGTTCCGTTCGCATCGCTCGGGAGTCCGGGTGGCCGATGTTGAGCACATACCGGTCCCGGACCGACCGCGTTGCCGTCAAAGCCCCCGGCGTTGCCGCCAGGAATGAGCTGGGGCCTGCCTCACGAAGCGATCCCGGAGCCGAATGCCGCGATGACCTGATCCGCTGGCGGACTGGATACCAACTCCACCTGACCGGCTCGCCGCGGCAGGATGAACCGGGTGGCACCATGGCGGACCTTTTTGTCGAGGGCGCAATGCGCGGCCAGGCGCGCAGCCTCGGCGGCGGGATCGGCCGACTGGTGGCGTTGCGGCAATCCCAGCCGGCGGAGCAGGCCGGCCAGGCGATCAGGCAGACCCGGATCGTCGAGCAACCCGAGTCGGTGGGACAGGTTGGCAGCCATGCCCATGCCGATCGCCACCGCCTCGCCGTGCAGATACACCCGATACTTGGTTTCCCGTTCCAAGGCATGACCAAACGTGTGGCCATAATTCAGTTCGGCGCGCACGCCCTGCTCGAACTCGTCCTCGGCCACGTACCAAGCTTTGATCCGGCAGCTTTCGGCCACGGCGTGGGCGACGGCGACGGGGTCCCGGGCAGCCAGCGCCGCGGCGTTGGCCTCCTGCCAGGCGAGGAACTCCGCCGAGCGGATCACGCCGTATTTCACGACCTCGGCGAAGCCGGAGCGGTATTCGCGGTCATCCATGGTGGCGACCACGGTGGGATCGATCACCACGATCCGCGGCTGGCAGAAGGCGCCCACCAGGTTCTTGCCGGCGGCGCTGTTGACCCCGGTCTTGCCGCCGACGCTGGAATCGACCATCGCGAGCAGGCTGGTCGGCACCTGGACGAAAGCGATTCCGCGCATCCAACACGATGCGACGAAACCGGTGAGATCGCCGGAGACGCCGCCGCCGAGGCCGATCACCGCGCCGCTGCGGTCGATGCGGTGCCGCGCGCAGGCCTGCCACAGGGCATCGGCGGTGGCCAGGGTCTTGGACGGCTCGCCGGCCGGGAAGGTCTCGATCACCGCGTCGAGTCCTGCTGTCGTCAAAGCGGCCAGCAGCCGTTGCCCGTGCAGTTTGGCCACCGTGGCATCGGCGATGACCAGCACCCGGCCGCCATCGAGCCGTGGCGCGATCAAAGCGCCGGCCTGATCGAGGGCACCGGCGGCGATATGGATCGGGTAGCTGCGCGCTCCCAGGGAAACCTCGACGACCGGCATGGCGCCATGCTGCGGATGAACGCCGCGACACCAGCCGCAGCCGGGACCGCGGGCGTCCCGCCCGCCGGCTCAATAAAAACAGATGAACTCCAAGAAAAGCCCGGCGGGCGGGACGCCTGCGCTCCCGAGTTCAATACCGGCCGTCGCTTGGCGGCGGCTGGCCGAACAAGGCGACCCACACGATCGCGGCGATGGCGAAGCTGGCCGCTCCGCCCAAGGCCAGGAGGCCGCCCAGCCAGGTTCCTGTCAGCAGTGGGATCCGGCCGAGCAGCAAGCCGAGCGGCGTCACCGCGAGCAGCAGCAATGCCGGAACCGGCAACGGCGGATCATTGAGCATGCGCTGGATCAGCAGGATCTGCCCTGCAATCAGGACGACCGCACCAAGCGCGGCGGCGGCCAGCACCGGTTCGGCGGAGCGCCACCACGCGAGCGCCGCGGCGCCGAGGGAGGCACCGAGCAGCAGCAGCAGGCTTCCAGTCGGCAGCACGCCGTTGAGCACGCAGCAGGCGACGGTGGCCAGGGCGACGCCGACCCCAGTCAGGTGGCCGACCACACCGGGAACTGCACTGCCGCCAGCCAGAGCGAATTTGATTGCGGCAAGATGGACCACGCCCCAGCCGAGCGCCTGGGTCCAGAACACCTCGGTCGCCAGCGAGCAATTGCTCGACAGCGCGGCAAAAATCACCGTGTCCGCGGCCAAAACCGCCGCCGCGAAGAGGACGGCTCCACCAAGCCGGCTGAGCCAGCCATCGGCCATCGCCAGCATGGCTAGCGGGATCGCCGCTGCCGGCACCAGGAACAGTGGCCAGTGCTGGAGGAAGCGCGGCGGCAGGCCGGGCCATCCGACCAACAGGAGCAATCCCACCGCATAGGCGAAAGCGATGCTCAACACCACGCCGCTGCCGGCCCAGGCGGCAGGAAGCAGTCGGGACAGCGCCGCGCCCACCGCCGCCAGGACGGCAGGCACGGCGAGACCTATCACCAGGTCGGTCAGCGGGGGCATGGCGATCCTCGCGGTGGTTCTCCGCGCGTGGCGAAGGCCCGGCGGCAGATCGATCGGTGGTCGACCGGCAGCCGGGGTCGCCAGTCACAGAGATTTGGACGACGCAGGTGAACCGCCAAGTCGCCAAAGCGCCAAGTGGCGGAAGGTCCGACCAGCGGAGCCCCGTCCGGTGTTTCCTTGGCGCTGTGGCGGTTCATCTGTTGTTTGCGGTCAAACCGTCACTTGCGGACGGCCTCGATGCCGAAGGTCACCGACACCTTGTCGCCGATGCCGTCAGGCATGTAGCTCACGCCGAAGTCCTTGCGCGAGAGGTCGAACACGGTCTCGAAGCCGACGCGGAATCCGCCCCACGGGTCCTTGCCTTCACCGATCTTCACGACCTTGACGGTCAAGGGCTTGGTCACGCCCTTGAGGGTGATGTCGCCGCTGACTTCAAAGGTTCCGGCAGGCTCCACGGCCTTCCAGCTCTTCGACACGAAGGTCAGGTCGGGGAACTGTTTGACGTCGAAGAAATCCGGTCCGCGCAGGTGCTGGTCGCGCTTCTCCACCGCCGTGTCGATGCTCTCGGTCTTGATCGTCACGGTCACGGCCTTCGCAGCGTCGCTGGCGTCCCAGGTGACCACGCCGTCGATCTTGGTGAACCGGCCATAGGTGTTGCTGACGCCGAGGTGCTGGACCTTGAACTGCGCGCTGGAGTGGCTGGCGTCGATCGCGTAGGTGTCGGCCGCGGACAGCGGCACGGCGACGGCGGCGAGGAGGGTGAGGGTGCGGATGGGGGTCATGGTTGCTCCGGGTTGGGTTCGGGAGGGGTGAGATGGCTGCGGATGTCTTCGAGCAGCGCGATCAGTTGGGCCAGCCGATCGGGGCCAAGATGCGCCAGCTGCCGCCGGTGCAAGTCGTCGAGCGGAACTTCCAGCGCCGTGCACAGTGCCCGGCCGGCCTCGGTCAGGCGGGCCACCACCACCCGGCGATCGGTGGCGGAGCGGTCGCGCACCACCAGTTCACGTTGCTCCAGGCGGTCGAGCAGGCGGGTGACATCCGGGTCGTGGACCACCAGGCGCGCAGCGATCTCGCCGCAGGTCCGGCCCTGTTCGCCAGCGCCGCGCAGGATGCGCAGGACATTATACGCCGCCTCGGTCAGGGCCTGGGGTTTGAGCAGTTCATGGACGCCGCGGCGCAGGGCTTCGGAGGTGCGCACCAGATTGAGCGACGCTTCGACCTCAATGGAGGCGAATGGTTTGCCCTGGCGAATCTCATTTTGCAGCCGTCCGGACACGGGCGCCTGAATAGTCGTTGAAACGTCTATGGTCAAGCGGCGTTGATTGCAGCGCTCTACAGCCCGTTAGGCGGCGCTGGCGTGCGGAGCGCTGCGCCGCTCCCGCGCCTGGTCGCCATAGACCGTGGCCAGCAGCTCGATCGCTGTTGCCGGCTCAGGCAGGCCGCTGCGGTCCACGTCAGCTTTATCGCCGAGCGCCACCCGCAGGATCTCGCCGGCCAGGCGTTCGAGCTGGGCGAGGTTGCGGATCAACCGGGCATCGAAGGCCGCGTCATCGAGCGGGTCCTGCAATTCGCGGTTGAGCTGGTGCATCGCTGGGATGCCGGGGATGTCGACGAACGGGATCGCGATCCGCGGCCTGGCCTGATACCAGTCGCGGAACAGGCGCTGGACCGCGCGGTTGAGCTCGCCGCAGCGGTTCAGGCGGTCGCGGTGGCGGGCGAAGGCGGCCAGGTCGGTGAGCCGGCCATGGAAGAAATACGCCGCGGGAACCGTCCAATAATAGGCGAAATCCCAGATCACCTTGGCCGCCATGACTTGGCCGTTGCCCCACATCGGCATCTGGCCTTCGTAGAGGTTCAGGTGGTTCTCGAACAAGGTGAAATAGATGTGGTTGTAGCCAGCCACGCGCAGGCCGAGGCCGCCTTCGCCCGCCGTGTCGCGGCGGATCAGGTCGGCGACGATGGTATTGCCCATCGCAATGTAGTCGCTGCCCGGCGAATAGAACGGATCGAGGAAGGCTCCGGCCTCGCCGACCAGGGCCCAGCGGTCGGCGCTGTAGACCTGCTTGCAGTGGTAGCTGAAATGCTTGTAGCCGAGGAAATCCTGAAGCTGGCCGTCGAGACCGGCGAGCTTCTCCCGGCATTGCGGTTCGTGCTTCGCCAACCATTCCAGGGATTTCTCATAACTGCTCATGGTCGCGAAAGGATGGACCGTGTCGTCGGCGACGATGCCGACGCTGGTGCTGCCCGAACCGAGTGGGATCAGCCACACCCAATAGCCTTCGCCCATCAGGTGGACGGTGCTCAGCCACCGGCTGCGGGAACCGTTGCGCGCCTGCCAGGCGGCATCGTCGCTCCAGGCGTCGATGCCGATCCGGGTGGAATAGCGCCACCACACCGAATTGGCCTTGTGGCCGTGGTCTTTTTGCAGGCCGAGCTTGCGCTTCAGGATCGCGGCCCGGCCGGCGGCATCGACCACCCAGCGGCAGGTGGCGGAGCCGACCTGGCCGTCGGCGGTCTTCCACGCCACCTGATGGCGGGCCGCGCCGGCGCCGAGGTCGACGGCGCCGACCACGACGCCATGGCGGAAGTCAGCGCCCAGGGCGATGGCGCGATCACCGAGGAAATTCTCAAGCCGGCCGCGGTCGAGCTGGTAGCTGCGCGACTGAAAGAAGACATTGCCGCCGAGCTCGGTGCGCTGGGCGATGTCGTTCTTCGACTCGTCGAAGAAATAGCGCAGCCCGAGCTTGGGCAGGTGGCCGCTGTCGATGTGGTCCTTCAGGCCAAGCACGTTGGCGAAGTAATGGGCGCCGATCTCCACCGACGATTCGCCAACCTTGTGGGCCGCCTCGGGCAGCGGATGGGATTTCTTCTCCAGTACCAGGATGGTCAGCGCGGGCTGTTGCTGGCGCAGATGGATGGCCAAGGTCAATCCGGCCAGGCCGCCGCCGAGGATCACGACATCGAAGGTCTCAGGCATGGCCGGGCATGCTGGAAATCATCGGCCATCGTGCCAGGGCTCGACGAGAGGAGCCGTTACACGCGTGCGACCGGCGCATCGCTAGCGCCGCCGCCGCTTTGCTAGCGCCGCCGCCGCTTCGCTCCGGCCGAACAATCCGCGCAGTCTCCATAGAGCAGGATCTCGTGGCTGGCGACGCTGAATCCGGCCGGCGCCAGGGCCTCGACTCCGGCGACGCAGCCGTCGACCTCGAACACCCGGCTGCACCGCCGGCAATGGAAATGATGGTGGTGCCCATGCCCGGCGGCTTCATAGCGCACGGTCGATCCGGGTAGCTCGACCGCCACGATTTCGCCGGATCCAGCAAGGTCCTTCAGGGCGCGATAGACCGTGGCGATGCCCAGTCCGGGAACCGCGGGCACGGCAGCATCGAGGATCTCCTGGGGCGCCAGCGGCCGACCGGCGGCGACGATGGCGGCGCGGATGGCCTCGCGCTGGCGGGTGCGGCGTTCCATGGTGGCGATCGTCGGGCCGGGGCGCCCACGGCAACGACTTGCACCGCGAGTGATTTCGCATTATCAACAGAGCCATGACCTGGGTGCAATCCATCTGCCTGTGCTGGCTGGCATGCGCGGCCATTTCCGCTGAACCGGCCGGCCCGTCGGCGGCGTCGCCAGCCCGGACCCGCCCATTGCAGGTGGTGTGCGGCAACGCGGTGGTCTGGGATATCGCCCGTCAGATCGGCGGCGACCGCATCCGCGCCACCAGCCTGGTCCCGCCGGGCGCCGATCCGCACCAGTTCCAGCCCACCGCCGCCGAGGCCAAAGCCTTGGCTGGCGCTGATCTGGTGGTGCTCAATGGCCTGGGGTTCGAAGGCTGGTTCGAGCCCCTGGCCAGGGAATCGAGCTACCGCGGCCGAGTCGTCGTGGCCAGCGCCGGGTGCGTGGCGCGCCAGCTGGCAGCAGCCCACGGCCATGACCACGGCCACGATCACGCCCACGACGATCCCCATGCCTGGATGGACCTCGCCAACGGCCAGCGCTACGCCGAGAACATCCGCGATGCGCTGATCGCCGCCGATCCCGCCGGCACCGCCGATTACCGGGCCTGGGGCGATGCCTGCGCGGCGTCGCTGCGCACACTGAACAACTGGGTGAAATTGCAGATCGCCCTGATCCCACCCGAGCGCCGGGTGCTGGTCACCAACCACGACGCCTGCGGCCACTTCGCCGCGGCCTACGGCTTCACCATCAAGGCCCCAGTCACCGCCCTGGAGGACGCCCAGCCGTCCGCCAAGGAACTCGCTGCCCTGGTCGCATGGATCCGCGACCAGCGGGTGCCCGCGGTTTTCCTTGAACACGCCAAGAATCCGCAGCTGGTCCTGCGCCTGGCTGAAGAGGCCGGGGTGCGCAACGGCGGCGAATTGTTCCTCGATACCATTCCCGCCGAAGGTCCGTCGAGCTACCAAGGCATGTTCCTGCTCAATGTCCGGCGGATCGTGGGCGCGCTACAATGAACCGCTGCTGGCTGCGTCGGGCTTCAAAGGCGTGAGCGGTCCCGAGGACCACGTCGGCACCGACCACGGCCGAGCTGGCGCTCGGCGCTCCCAGGACGACCACGGCCGAGCTGGCGCACGGCACGTCCATGACGACCACCACCACCATGCCGGCCACGATCACGCCGGCCGCAGGCTTCCGGCGGGTCCGGCCGGTCTGGGATTCCCGGCGGGAGCGCTGCGCCGGATCCTGGCCGCGGCCGGTTTCGCGGCGGGGGGCGTTCTGCTGGCGTGGACGGTGGAACGTCCGGATGCACGGGCCGCGCCTGGCGCCGCGCTGCCGCAGGCGTCATCCGCACCTCGCATCGCGACCTTGACTTGCGAGACCACCAGCCCGGCGCAATGGAGGATCACTCTGGGTGGAACGCCGATCACGCCGACCGATTCCACGCCCCAGCGCTGGATCGGTCAGCTGCCGCTGCCGGTCGGGCGGATCTCGGAAATCCTGATCGAGGCCGACGCCGCTGGCGCGACCAACGGCCCGCGGGCGCTGCGCCTGCGCCTGGCCGGCGACGGCCCGCCGGTCGAGCGGGTGGTCTGGGGCGATGGCGACCTGGTGGAATCCGTGCGGGTCGGACCATGAATCGCAACCAGGCCGATGAACCGCCAAGGCGCCAAGACGCCGCGGAATTTCTGGCTGAAGAACATGTGGCCGCGGAATGTCGGGCTGCGGAATCTTGGAAGAATCGCCCCGCTGGCTGGAATACCGTTGGAAGGAATGCCCGCTGGGTGCGGATCGAACGTCCGCCAACCGTCCAGCCCGTGCCGCCATGGCGTCTTGGCGGTTCCCTAACGACGACATTCAGAACGGACGATTCCGACCGCCGCGGGAACCGGCGGCAATGACCCTGGCCATCACCGATCTGACCGTGCGCTATGGCGCCCGGACCGCTCTCGACCGGATCACCTGCACCCTGCCGACATCAGGGTTCGTCGGCCTGCTCGGCCCCAACGGCAGCGGGAAGAGCACGTTGCTCCGCGCCATCCTGGATTGGCAGGCGCCAGCCAGCGGTTCGGTCCGGCTCGATGGCCGGGCGGTGGCCGACCAGCGCGCCCGGTTCGCCTATCTGCCGCAACGCGATGGCCTCGACCTGGATTTCCCCGCCACCGTCGAACTGGTGGTGCAGCTCGGCCGGTTTCCCCGGCTGGGGTGGTGGCGGGGATTCTCCGCCAGCGACCACGCTGCGGTGGAGACCGCCCTCGATGAACTCGGCCTGACCGGGCTGCGCCGCCGGCCGCTGGCCGAGCTGTCCGGCGGCCAGCGTCAGCGGGTGCTGCTCGCCCGGGCCCAGGCCCAGGGCGCTGACGTCGTGCTGCTCGACGAGCCCCTGACCGGACTCGACGCGACTTCCCGGGCCGACCTGCTCGACCGTCTGGCGGAGTGGGGCGAGAAGGGCCGGCTGGTGCTGGCGGTGCTCCACGACCTCGATGCGGTCCGATCACATTGTTCCCAGGCGCTGCTCCTCGACACCCGGCTGGTCGCGGCCGGTCCGCCCGTCGAGGTCTGCTCCGCCGCCCGGCTGACCGAAGCCTATGGCAGGGCGGTCGCATGAACCCTGGAAGCGCAGGCTTCAGCCTGCTGAAGAGCAGGAATTTTCAGGGATCACCACGGTGTCGCCTGAGTCCTGGGAGCGCAGGCTTCAGCCTGCTGGACACCGTGACGGGCAGGCTGAAGCCTGCGCTCCCAGGATGAGTGATCTGCTGTCGGCGCTGATCGAGCCCTTCACCATGCGGCTGTTCCTGCGGCCGCTGGCGGTCGCGGTGCTGCTCGGCGCCAGCGCCGGACTGGTCGGAGCGCTGCTGCTGCTGCGCCGGCTGACCCTGTTCGCTGATTCGTTCGCTCATGCCCTGCTGCCCGGCGTCGCCCTCGCCTGGCTGCTGTTCGGCGCGTCCTTGGCGGCACTGTTTGCCGGCGCCCTGGTCGCCGGGCTCATCACCGCCGCCGCCGGGGCGCTGGTGGCGCGGTCCACCCGGTTGCAGGAGGACGCCGCCGCCGGCGCGGTGTTCATCGCCTTGTTCGCCCTCGGCGTCGCGATCATGAGCCGGGTCGCGGCGCCAGGAGATCTGCTGCATTACCTGTTCGGCAACCTGCTCGGAGCGACCCGCGGCGACCTGTGGCTGGCGGTGGCGGTCAGCGCCCTGACCGCCTTCGCGGTGGCGGCGCTCTACCGTCCGATCCTGCTCGAATGCTTCGATCCGGTGTTCCACCGCGCCGCCGGCGGGCGCTCGGCCACGACCCATCTCGCGATCGTCGCCCTGATCGTGCTCAATCTCGTGGCCGCGTTGCAAAGCGTCGGTCTGGTGCTGGCCGTTGGCCTGTTCGTGCTGCCCGCGACCACCGCCCGGCTGTGGTGCGACCGCTTCGGCAGCCTGCTCATCGCTTCCTCCGCCATCGGCGCGGTCGGGGCCGCCGCTGGACTGTCTTTGACCTGGCACGTCCCGGCCCTGCCCAGTGGCGCCGGCATCGTGGTCTGCCTGGGGGCGGCTTTCGCCGTATCGCTGGCGATCGCACCCGGCGGCCTGCGCGGCCGGCGGTTCGGACCGCCGGAAGTGGCGACAGATTTCGGGAGCCGGAGATCCGCCGCCCGGGTGGCTCCTGTGGCCACTCCGCCAGACAAGTAGGTCGGTAAGGGTTGCGGCCCTGGTACGTCCTGGGTACGAGAACACCTGGATGCCGTCTCGGTCAGCATGCGTCGTCGCCCTGGCATGTGCAGCAGCGCCTGCGCTCGCGGCAGCATCGGCCCTCACAGCAGCCTCGCGCCACCTGACCGTGGCGGTGATGTTGTTCGCTGCGCTGGCTTTGGCCTTCGGGCTGCATCCCCACGCGAGCCATTCGACGCTTGGCGACCGCGCTGAGGTGGCATGCCCATGCGCTGGGACCCTGTGCGGCGTTCCCGATCCCGAACCGGACAGCGACCACGGTGATGGTGGACATTGCCATTGTCCTCCGGCTGTGGCCCAACTGCCCAACACGGTTGCACCGATGCTGACCAGCGCCTGGTTCGAAGAGATCTGCTGGCCAGCCGGTCCGCCGGTGCTGGTCGGCATCGTCATCCCGCCCGACCCCCCGCCTGCACGACGGAGCTGAACCGGGACGCCGCAGCTGCGGCGCCCCAGTCCACGCACGCCGGTCCATTTTGGGCCTGCGATCCGTCGTCATCCGGGGTAGCCATGTCTTCGTCGTTTCCTTGGCGGCTCATGGCCGTCGGCCTGCTCGTGGCGGCACTTGCTGCCGCTGATGCGCCGCCCGACCACGCGCCGCCATTTTCCTTGCCGGCCCTCATCGCCCGGGCCGAGTTGCGCCATCCCGGCGCTGCCGCTGCCAGCGCCGTGGTGGAAGCCGCTGCCGCCCGGGCCCGGGCCGCCGCCGCCTGGGACAACCCTGAACTGGAGCTGACCTTTGGCCGCGCGCGGCCACGGGACGACGAGCGTTCCGCCGATCACCCCTTCGGACTGCGCGCCACCCAGCGCCTGCCCTGGCCGGGGGTGCGTCAGGCGCGCGTCGCGGCCGCCCGCTCGCTTGTCGACCAGTCCAGCGCGGCTGCGGCGGTGTTCCGTCTGGAGTTGTCTGCCCAGGTCAGGTGGGCGGCGATTTCCCTCGCCACAGCCCGCCTCGGCGCCGCCCAAGCCGCCATCGAGGCAAGCGTCGCCGAGGAACTGCATGCCGCTGCGGGCAGAGCCGCCGCGGCCGGCGCCGTCGATCAGGCCACGGTCCACCGCGTCCGCCTCGAAGTCCTGACAGCGCGGACCCGTCAGGCTGCGGCGCAGCGAGCGGTTGATAGAGCCCTCACTGGGTTGCGCCTGCTGTGCGGTGATGAGCTGCCGGCGGATCTCACCCTGGCTGAAACGGTATCGCTGGAACCTCAGGCGTTGACCGCGGCCGGAACCACGTTGCTCGAACACCCTCGGCAGGCAGCGCTGAACGCCGCCATCGCCTGGGCCGACCGCGCCATCGATGCGAAACGTTTGGCCCGCCGCCCGAGCCTCGCCCTCGGCCTCAGCGCCGATCGGGACAGGGAAAACGACACGGTGATGCTCAGCGTCGGGCTCGACCTGCCCCTGTGGGACCGGAATCCGGGCGGGATCGCGGCCGCCGCGGCGGATCGCCGGCGGGCGGTGGCCGAGCTGGCCGCCTGGGATTTAGAACGCCGACAGGTGATCGCCGAAGCCATCGGCGCCTACGCCACAGCCCAGGCCGAGGCAGCCGCGCTGGCAAGGGAATCCCAGCCGCTGGCCGAAGAGATCGTTCATCTGCGTACCGCCGCCTTCGCGACCGGGGCGATCGCCTTGACCGAGGTGCTGGAAGCCCGCCGGGCCGCCCTGGCGGTGCAGGCCGCGTTGCTCGATGCCCGCCGCCGCGCCGCCGAGGCCCTGGTCAGACTGGGCCTGGCCCGTGGCGGCTGGGAGGGACTGCCATGAACATTCAAAAAGCAGAAGAACCGCCAAGACGCCAAGACGGCAAGGCACAACCTGGGGCGAAACCTGGGACAGCCGCCGCTGGCTGGACGACCAGCCGGGTGCGGATGGATCTTCTTCCAGGCCTAAACGCCTTGGCGCTTTGGCGCCTTGGCGGTTCCCCAACAGCGACACCCAAGATGAAGACGATGTACTCGAAGCGAAGAGCGCCTGCACGGCTGGTGAGTGGCGACGTTGCCCACAGCGCTGGCGCCGCTGGCCCGTGCTCGAGCGGACTCTTTGCCGAGCCGGTCCTCGGCGCTCCCAGGGTAGCCACGCTGGCGCTCGGCGTTTCAACCCGGTTTGGCCTCGCGCTGATGGTCTGTGTTGCGGTCGCCATTTTGTCCGGGTGCGGTCAGGCGCCGAGCCTTCCGGCCGATCCGCATGCAGTCCACGATCATGCCGACCACGATCACGGCGGCGCCGGCCTCGCGGTCACTGCCGCCGTACGGCAGAACCTGGGCATCACCTGGGCCAAGGCGGAATACCGGGTGGTCCAAGGCGTGCTTCGCCTACCGGCCCGCTATGAGGCCGACGCCAACGCCGAGCACCGCGTCCAGGCTCCGCTGGCAGGCCGGGTGACCATCCTGGTTGCTCCCTACCAGCAGGTCACCGCCGGTCAGGTGCTGTTCACCGTGACCAGCCCCGATTGGCCGCGCTTGCAATCCGAGCTGGCCTCGATCGCCGCGGAACGAGCGTTGGCCCCGGCCCGGCTGAAAAACATCGAAGCGCATCACGCGGCGGTGGATCAGGCCCGGGCGATGTGGCAGGAACGCTTGACCGCCCTCGACCGTCAGGGCAAGGAGCTGGGCGGCGTCGCCGCCGAACGCAGCGCCGTCGCCGCCCGTCTGGCGGACCTCGACATCGAGCACACCGATGACGAGGAACGCCTGCTCGCCGTGCGCCGCGACCTGGACGGAGCCGATGGCCGCCCCGGACTGCTCAGGCAGCGCTGGGATCTCCTGCTTGGCGCGGCCGCCGCCCAGACCGGTTTGGCGGTGGAGTACCTGCTCGCCGCGGATCCCGCCGGGGCCGCCGGTCCCGCCGGGGGCGCCGATTCTGCGGGGAGCGCAAAAGCCGTACCACCACCAACCCCTGACCCGCACGGCCACCACCATTCCCCAACGCGATCGCTGGCCACGCCGGACAACGATGCACCCAACCCGCGGTGGCGGACGCTGACCGCGATCCCGGTGGTCGCTTCCGCAGACGCCATCATCACCAGCGATCTGCCGACTACCGGCACCCTGGTCGAGGCCGGCGCGCTGGTGCTGACCGCGATCGATCCCAGTGCCCTGCGCCTGCGTGCCAGCGCCCTGCAGGCCGATCTGCCGCGGCTGTCGCGAGCCCTGCGCGGGCGCGACGGTTTGACCGGACGCATCGTACCGATCGATCCCGGCAACCTGGCGACGCTGCCTGCGGTGGTCCAGCTGGCGCCGACCGCCGACGGTGACCGCCGGACCGTGGATCTGATCGCCCGGCCGGCGGCCGGCAGCGAACGTCCCGCCGGAGCCCGGCCCGGAGTCGCGGCCCTGCTCGACGTCGTCATCGCCGGATCCCCGGAAGAGGATCTCGCCATCCCGGTCGCCGCGACCATCCGCGACGGCCTCGACGTGGTGTTCTTCCGTCGCAATCCCAAGAACCCCGACGAAGTCCTGAAGGTGACGGCGGACCTCGGCGCCAGCGACGGCCGCTGGGTGGTGGTGAACTCGGGCGTGAAGGAAGGCGACGAGGTCGTGCTGGGTGGCCTCTATCCGCTCAAGCTGGCCCAGCAGAGCGGCGGAGAAAAAGCAGGGCACTTTCACAGCGATGGCACCTTCCACGACGGCAAGCACTGACATGGAGGAAGCGACGACGCATCTGAGCAGGCCGGCTCCGCCAGCCCCGACCGACCTGGCGGGCGCCACCAGCCGCCTCACCCATGACGTCTTGGCGTCTTGGCGGTTCATCAGAAAGCGTACATGTTTTCCTGGTTGATCGCACTGTCACTGCGCCACTCCGCCGCCGTCGTCATCGGCGGCGGGGTGCTGCTCGCCGTGGCCGGCTGGCTGATCCCGCGGATGGCGGTGGATGTCTTTCCCGAGCTGAATGCGCCGACGGTCGTCATCATGACCGAATCGGGCGGCCTGGCCGCGGACGAGGTCGAGCAATATGTGACGGTGCCGATCGAATCCGCCGTCAACGGCATGCCAGGGATGCGCAAGCTGCGCTCGTCGTCGTCACTGGGGCTGTCGATCGTCTGGGCCGAGTTCGATTGGGGCGAAGATATCTACCGCGTGCGCACCCAAGTTGCTGAGCGCCTTGCATCAGCGAAGGAAGCACTGCCCGACAATGCCCACGCCGAGATCGCGCCGGTGACCTCGATCACCGGCGAGGCGATGCTGGTCTCGCTGACCTCGCCGGATGGATCGCGCACGCCGCTGGAATTGCGCGGTTTTGCTGAATTCGAGCTGCGCAACCGCCTGCTCGGCGTGCCCGGCATCGCCCAAGTCGTGGCCATGGGCGGCGAACTTCCTGAATATCAGATCCTCGCCCGGCAGGACCGTCTGCGCCTGTACGGTCTGACCGTGACCGACCTGGCGACCGCCGCCAAAGGCGCCCACTCCACCGCCAGCGCGGGATTCTTGGCCAACGTCGAAGGCAAGGAATTGCCCATCCGCCAGACCGCCCAGGTCCAATCGGTGGACGACATCAAACGCACGGTCGTGACCTGGCATGCGGGCCTGCCGGTGACGATCGGCGATGTGGCCGACGTGACCTTGGCAGCCGCGCATAGCCGTGGCGCCGCCAGCGAAGGTGGGCTCCCGGCGGTGATCCTGTCGATCCAGAAGGGGCCGGGGATGAACACCCTGACGCTCACCAGGCAGCTCGACGCGGCCCTGGCCAGCATCCCGCTGCCCAGCGGCATGGTGCTCAACAACCACGTCTTCCGACAAGCCGATTTCATCGAATTCTCAGTCCACAACCTGCAAAAGGTCCTGATCGAGGCCGCCGTCATCGTCAGCATCGTGCTGATCCTGTTCCTGATGAACGTGCGCACGACCCTGATCACCCTGACCGCGCTGCCCTTGTCGCTGGCCGGGGCGTTCGTGTTCATGTCGCTCAGCGGCCTGACCATCAACGTCATGACCTTGGGCGGCTTGGCGGTGGCCCTCGGCGGACTGGTCGATGACGCGATCATCTATGTCGAGAACGCCTTCCGCCGGTTGCGTGAAAACAGCCAGCTGGCGCCGGATCGGCGCCAAAGCGGCATTGCCGTGGTCGAGCGGTCCTCGACCGAGATCGCCGGCCCGATGGTCTTCGCCACCATCATCATCGTCCTGGTGTTCGTGCCGCTGCTGTTCCTGTCGGGCATGGAGGGCCGGTTTTTCCAGCCCCTCGGACTGACCTATATCGCTTCGACCTTGGCCAGCCTGCTGGTGGCGGTCACCCTCACGCCGGCGCTATGTGCGCTGTTGCTGGCGCGGATGCGCTTCGCGGACGAGGAAAAAGACGGCTTGTTGGTGCGCTGGCTGAAAGCGGCGTATCGCCCGACCCTGATCGTCTGCCTGCGCTTCAAGCGCCTGGTGGTGCTCAGCTCCCTCGTCCTCGCGGTGGCCAGCCTGGCGTTGGCAGCGACGTTCGGATCGAGTTTTCTGCCCACCTTCAAAGAAGGTACCTGGCAGGTCCAGGTGATGACGCCGCCCGGCACCTCCTTGATCGAAAGCGATCGTCTGGTGCGCGGCATCGAGTCACGGCTCGCCACGATCCCAGGCGTCACCCAGGTCGCCCGCCGCACCGGCCGGGCCGAGCGCGACGCCCACGCTGAACCACCGTCGATGTCCGAGATCAACCTCGGGGTCGCGCCCGGCCAACAGGACGCCGTGCGCCGTGAGCTGGATAAGATCCTGGCTCAGATGCCAGGCGTGGTCACCAGTGTCGGCCAGCCCATCGAGCATCGGTTGTCCCACATCCTGTCCGGCGTGCCGGCGGCGGTGGCGATCACGGTCTATGGCGATGACCTCGACCAATTGCGCGCCGTGGCGAAGCGGATCGATGCCGCGGTGAAGGCCATCCCCGGCGCCCGTGACGTGGTCGCCAATCGCGAAATCATGGTCGATACCCTGCCGGTGCGCTATCGCCACGACGACCTCGCCCGGGCCGGCCTGGCCCCGGCAGAGGCCGCCGCCCAGGTCGAGGCCGCCCTCGCTGGCATCCACATCGCCACCATCAATCAGGGCATCCGCCGCTATGACCTGACGGTGCGGCTGCATCCCGATGAACGGCAAACACCGGAACAGGTCGGCGATCTGATCCTGACCAGCCGCCACGGCCCCCAGGTGCGCCTGCGTGAGGTTGCCGAGATCGGTATCGAATCCGCGTCGAACCTGATCGCCCGGGAGGGCGCCCGGCGCAAAGCCGTGGTGTCGTTGAACGTGGCCGAAGGCAGCAACCTGGGCGACCTGGTCGCCCAGGTCCGGGCCAAGGTCGATCCGCTGGTCGCCGCCGCCGGCCTGACGGTCCATTATGGTGGCCAGTTCGAAGCCCAGCAGGAAGCCAGCCGGACCATCGCCATGATCGGTATCGGCGTCATTTTGCTGGTGTTTTTCCTGCTCGCGGCCTCGCTGCAATCGGCCAAGGCGGCGGGACTGGTGATGCTCAACCTGCCGCTGGCGCTGATCGGCGGCATCCTCGCGGTCTACCTCACCGAATCGCCCAGTGTGATCGGCAACACCCAGGCGCTGTTCGGGTTTGGTCTCTACACAGCGCCGGTGCTGTCCATCGCCAGCCTGGTCGGATTCATCACCTTGTTCGGCATCGCGGTGCGCAACGGCATCCTGCTCATCAACCAATATCAGAATGATCAGGCAGCCGGAAAAAACGTGCACGACGCCATCCTCCATGGCAGCGAGGAACGCCTGGTCGCCATCCTGATGACCGCGCTGTGCGCCGCGATCGGACTGATCCCGTTGGCCATGCTCGCCGGCCAGCCCGGCGCCGAGATTTTGGCGTCGCTGGCCATCGTGGTCCTCGGCGGCCTGGTCAGCTCCACTGCGCTCAATCTGGTGGTCGTGCCCGCCGCCTATGCCTGGGTTTTCCGCTACCCCAAGCCACCCGAGCAGCGCAGCGACGCAGCGGCGCCACCATCATCGCCATGACGATTCCTCACCGATTCCGCCGCAATCGCGGCCATCACCCTGGTCGCAGCTGCGACCGTCACTTCGGTCGCAACCGCGACCATCACAACGGCCGCGCCGTCGGCCAACACCGGAGATCACCCATGATCCGACTCATCATTCCCGCCTTCGTCCTGCTGCTGGCCAGCACGATTGCGGTCGCTGCTGACCATGATCATGCCATGACCGATCTCGGCAGCCACGCGGTGGGCTCCACCACGGTGGCGATCAAAGCTGCTGGTTCGGTCAAACCCGGCGGACGACTGCACCTCGACCTGGCGCACGTCCCCGCGGCGCCGGCCCCCAAGGCCATCCGCGTCTGGGTCGGCATCGAATCCGGCCGGGGCAGCGCCAAAGCCAAGGCCGAACTGGAAAAGGACGGATTGTACGAAGCCCTGGTCGAACTGCCCGCACCTTTGCCCGAGGGCGCAAAAATCTGGATCAGTGTCGAGCCCGCTTCTGGCGAAACGGTGAAGGCGTCGCTGCCCATCCCCGCCGCCGTTGCAGAACATCACGACCACGACCACGCCGGACACAAGCACTGACAACGCGGAGTCTCCGCCTGAGGGTTCGTTCAGGAATACCTTGGGCGGATCCGGTGCGGCGATGCCCCATCGCCGGAATGGCTCGGAGTTGCGGAGCCATTCCGAATCCAACTCAGCGGCCACGGTCAGACCAAGCCGCCATCGGAACCAACGTCGCGCCGGCGATGAGGGCATCGCCGCTCCGAAACGCGCGCCTTGTTGTTGCTGCGTCCTCTCTTGGCCGTGCTGCCGCTCGGCGCACCCAGGCCTTCGGTTCATTGACTGTTTTTGCCCGGGTCGATCGTCCCGCCGCAATGCACGGTGATCGGCCATGACCATGCCGCCGACGTCCGCCGACCCCGCGGCCGCGCCGGTCCTGCGCCGGATTGGCTGGCTGCATTTCGCCAACGACGCCACCCTCGATTTCCTCACGCCGTTGCTACCTGCTGGAGTTCCGGTGGCTTGGATCGGGGTGATGGAAGGCCTCGCCGACGGGATCGGTCAGGTGCTGAAGCTGGTCACCGGCCGGGCCAGCGATCGCAGCGGCCGGCGGGCGGCCTGGGTCGCTACTGGATATCTTGTGAACGCCTGGGCCCGGCCGCTGACTGCGGTCGGCATGTGTTTCTTCTGGCCGTTGTGGATCGTCGGCTGCCGGATCATCGATCGGGTCGGCAAGGGTTTGCGCGGCAGCGCCACTGACGCCCTGGTCGCGGACTGGTCCGCCGGCCCGGACCGCGCAGCGGCCTTCGCCTGGATGCGGACCATGGACCATCTCGGCGCCACGGTCGGCGGCTTGGCGGCCGCCTTGGCCGCGTGGTGGCTGCCTCCGGAACGCCTGTGGATGGCGGTGGCCGGGCTGGCGGTGGTCGCCGCCTGGGTCGCTTGGTTGTCCCGCGGCCTGCGCGACCGCGCAGCGGATGCTGCGGCTGCGCCGGCTGCGGCACCAGCCGGCTGGTGGCCGCGCAGTCCGGAGCTGCGCCGTCCGCTGCTCGCGATCGCCGTGGCCAGCATCGCCGCCAAACTCAGTCCGCTGCTGATCCTGGTCCATGTCGCCGGTGTCGAGGATCCCAGCCGTGCCTGGCCGTTATGGCTGATGTGCCTGGGCTGGGCGGGATTCGGCCTGATCCAGGCGATGGCGTCCGGAGTCGCCGGGATGATCGCGAAACGGCTGGGAAATCTGGTCGTTTTGCGCGCCGGCTGGGCCTTCGGCGCCGTCGGCTGCGTCGGCCTGGCGCTGGTGTCCGGCCCGCTGCTGCTGGTCGTCGGCGTCGCCTTCGCGATTCTCGCCGGGCTGACCGAAGGCGCCGAAAAAGCCTGGCTCGCCGACCACGCGCCCAAGTCCGAACGCGCCATCGCGTTCGGGGCTCTCGCCTTGGTCACCGCCGCCGCCGGCCTGATCGGCAACGGTGTGGTCGGTCTGCTGCTGGCGACGGTTGGCCCGATCGGATTCCTCGGTCTCGCCGGGGCGGGATTGCTCGGGGTCGTCCTGACCTGGGCTGCTCCAGCGCGCAACTGACAGCCCTGATCCCCGAACTTGGAGGCGCCATGCCCAACCCGACCGTCGCCGTTCCCAGCCTGCTCTGGCTGTTCGCCGCGATCCTCGCGGTGCTTCCGGCCAGCGAACTGATCGCGGTCCGCGCCCCGAACGATGGGCTTCAACCGCAAGCGCTCATCGCTGGCGATGGTTCCGTGCACCTCATTTATTTCGCTGGTCCTGACAACGCTGGAAATGTCTTCTATGTGCGGCGGGCGGCCGGAGAGACCGCCTTTTCCGCTCCGATCCAGGTCAACGGAATCCCGGGCAGTGCCGTCGCCTTGGGCTCGATCCGCGGCGCGCGGCTCGCCCTCGGTCGCAACGGATGGATCCACGTCGCCTGGAATGGCTCAGCCGCGGCATCTCCGAAGGGACCCGGCAACGCCGTGCCGATGCTCTATGCTCGTAAATCGGCCACCGCCACCGCCTTCGAGGCGCAACGCTGTCTGATGACTTGGGCAGTCGGGCTCGATGGCGGTGGATCGGTCGCCGCCGACGTCACCGGGCGGGTCTACGTCACCTGGCACGGTGGCAAACCGAAGGTGGCGGAATCCGGCCGACAGGTGGTCATCGCGGCGTCGCTGAACGATGGCGAGGCCTTCGCAGAAGAAGCTCCCGCGATCGCCGAGCCGACCGGTGCCTGCGGGTGCTGCGCGATGCAGGCCGGCACCAATGGACAGGGCGGCCTCGCTCTGCTCTACCGCTCCGCGAATGGCATGCAGCGCGATATGCTGCTGGCCTGGGCCGAGAAGACGGGCGATGCCATCCGTCTGGCCACGGTGAGTCCATGGAAGGTCAGTTCGTGCCCGATGAGCACCAGCGCCATCGCCCCGGCCAAGGCCGGCCTGCTCATCGCCTGGGAAGACGCCGCCGGAGTGAGCTGGGCCCGGGTGGTCGGCAGCAAGGTCGGTGACCCGATCACGGTGGCCGGCAAGGGCGCCAAGCACCCAGCGCTCGCCGAAGCAACCGATGGGTCGATCGCCGTGGTGTGGACCGAAGGGACGGGCTGGGCCAAAGGCGGCAGCCTGCATTGGCAGCTCTACGATCCGCAGGGAAAACCGGTTGGAGCCCTCGGCCGGAAGAGCGGGGTTCCGCCGTGGAGCATCCCTACGGTGATCGCCGAGCCGTCCGGCAAGTTCTCCGCGTGGTATTGAGCAGTCGCGGGTTGCGCAGGGCGCGACAGGCAACGGTCATTCGCTGGCTTTGATCGGTCTCCATTCACGGGTCAGGCGTTTGGATTCGGCTTTCTCTGCTGGCGAGAGTTTCATCGTGTCTCTCAGATTTGCCGCGTCCTCAGAACCTTGAGCGGCGGCCAGTTCGAACCACATATGGGCCAGGACAGGGTTCCGGGGATTTCCGTGGCCGTTGAGATAACTGACCGCGAGGTTGAATTGCGCTGATACCTCTCCCTGGTCGGCGGCTTTGCGGTACCAAAAGACGGCCTGGACATCATCTTTGGTCAGGCCAACGCCCTTCCGGTAGCAGACCCCGAGGTTGAATTGAGCCAATGCCATCCCCTGGTCGGCGGCTTTGCGGTACCAACTGACGGCCTGGACATCGTCCTTGGCGAGGCCCTCGCCCTTCTGGTAGCAGACCCCGAGGTTGAATTGAGCCAAGGCCATCCCCTGATCGGCAGCTTTGCGGTACCAAAAGACGGCCTGGACATCGTCCTTGGCGAGGCCCTCGCCCTTCTGGTAGCAGACCCCGAGGTTTAATTGAGCCAAGGCCATCCCCTGGTCGGCTGCTTTGCGGTACCAACTGGCGGCTTTGACCTTGTCCTGGGAAATGCCGTCGCCTTGGCCATATAAGATCCCGAGGTTGAGCTGCGCGTCAGCGTGACCTTGTTCAGCGGCCTTGCGGTACCAGTGGATGGCCAGGACGGCGTCTTTGGTGACACCCTCGCCCTTCTCGAAACAGACCCCGAGATTGAATTGCGCTCCCGGATTTCCTTGATCCGCGGCCTTGCGATACCAAGCGACCGCCTGGGGAGCATCCTTGGGAACACCGATACCGCGAGAAAAGCAGAACCCCAGGATGACTTGTGCCGAGTCATCCCCCTGGTCAGCCGCTTTACGGTACCAATTGACCGCCTGGGCTTCGTCCTTGGGAACACCATTTCCGTGAAAGAAACAGTGACCGAGATTGAGTTGCGCAATCACCAGTCCCTGATCCGCCGCCTTGCGGTACCAGCCGACGGCTTGGACCTGATCCTGGGGAACTCCATCGCCCTGGGCAAGACAGATCGCGAGATTCGCCTGCGCATTGGCATCTCCCAGGTCAGCGGCTTTGCGGAACCAGCCGACCGCTTGGACCTGGTCCTGGGGAACACCATCGCCGCGGACCAGACAGATCCCGAGATTCAACTGCGCCCAGGCGAATCCCTGATCGGCGGCCTTGCGGTACCAATGGACCGCCTGGACAGGATCCTTGGCGACGCCTTCGCCCTTTGCGTAGCGGAGTCCCAGTTTGCTTTGTTCGTATGGCGTCGTCGGCAGCTCCTCGCCTGAGGCCACAGAAAAGCAAGCGGCCAACAGGAAGCAGATCAAGGTCGGTTTCATGGCGGATGGCTCAGAGCGGTGCGGTGGTTGAGGCAGGCCCGCAGACTCTGGCGTTCATCGTGTGTACAATGGCCAACCTCGTTGCCTCAAATCCCAAGCGCTGGCGCCGCCTCAGCGCACCACCGGCTCCTGGCCGCGCAGCACGGAGTTGCCTTCAAATAAGCGACGTTGGTCGATCGCTGCCGGAGCGGTCCAGTCGGCTTCGGCGAAGCGGCCGGATTGGCCATAGGCGAGCACGGCATTGCCGTAGCAGGTGGCGGCGATGACCGCGGCTGGAATCCCGCGCTCGGCCATCAGCCGCGCCGTCTTGGGCACCGCCAGGGGATCGCTGACGCCCCAGTCGGCGCTGGAATCGCAGATGATCCGCTCGGATCCGTAGCGGCGCACGACCTCGACCATGCGCTCCGAACCCATCTTGGTTTTGGGGTACAGCGTGAACGCCGCCCAATACCCGCCGTCGAGCACGGCCTGCACGGTCTCCTCATTATTGTGGTCGACCACGACCTGGCCCGGCGCCAGGCCGTGCTCGGCGCAGATCGCCATGCTGCGCAGCGTGCCGCTGGTCTTGTCGCGGTGCGGGGTGTGGATCATCACCGGCAGTCGCACCTGTTTTGCGAGCTCAAGCTGGGCGCGGAAAAAGCGTTCTTCCGCCGGGGTCTGGTCGTCGAAGCCGATCTCGCCCACCGCCACCACGCCGTCCTTGTTGAGGTACAGCGGCAGCAGCTCCAGCACCTGTTCGGCGAGCGCCTCGTCGTTGGCTTCTTTGCTGTTGAGGCCGATGGTGCAGTAATGGCGGATGCCGAACTGGGCGGCGCGATGGCGCTCCCAGCCGACCAGCGACGCGAAATAATCCTGGAACGTTCCGACGTGGGTGCGCGGCTGGCCGACCCAGAAGGCGGGCTCGATCACCGCCACGACACCGGCCGCGGCCATCGCCTCGTAGTCGTCGGTGGTGCGGGCGCTCATGTGGATGTGGGGATCGATGAACATGATGGCCTTATTTTCTTTGAAGAACGTCGATGGTTCGCCGCTGCGTGTCGTCCGCGGCGAGCCGGGCGGCTGGCCAGAGGTCGTCTGGGATCGGACGCTGGGCGGCGCGGCGCTCCCGGGCGTAGTCGATCAGCATCCGGGTCAGCTCGGGGTTGGCCCGGCGGTCGAGCCCGATGATCGGCGCCAGCGGCTGGCCGATGAAGATCGCCTTCAGAACCAGTTGATTGAAGGCCCCCGCGTCGAGCCACTGCGCCGGATACGGATTGGCCACCGCCGTCGCCCGGAACACCTCGCCCTGATTGCTGCGCACGCCGGCGGCGCAGCGCGGGCGGAGCAGCTCTGGATGGGGCAGCAACGCGATCCCCTGATACAAGGCGACGGCTTCTTCCACCGACGCTGCCGCGAACAGGCGATCGAGATTTTTCAGCCAGATCGTGGGGCTTTCTGCAGGCAACGCCTGGACCAGCCGCACCCGCACCAGCTGATCGACGGTCCATGGCGCCGGCGTCGGGCCAGCGGCGACGACGGCGCGACCGCAGTGTCGGGCGGCCTCGCCGATCGCAAAAGCGATGCTGGTGAAGGTCGGCGCGTTGAGGACCTCGGCCAACCACCCGGCGACATCGGCTGAAAGAAGCGGTGGTCCGCCGCCATGCCCGTGGACCAGGAGGTCCGAAATCGCCGGGGTCTGCGCCATGCGCCGATGCTGGACGGCCCTCCGCCTCGACCAAGCCACGAGCGCAGGCAGTTTGCTCAGGTGGGAGCTACGCCGGTGACCGGCTCACTGGCAAGCCGCTGCACGAAGTGCGCAATCCCTGGGAGCGCCGAGCGCCAGCTCGGCTGGACTGGTTCATCTCCAACCAGGCCAGCGCGGCAGCGTCACCGGGCCTCGCCCGCGCGGTCGCTACCGGGCCTCGCCCGCGCGGTCGCTACCGGGCCTCGCCCGCGCGGTCGAAGGCGCGGCGGGCGAGGGCCAGGAAACCCCAGGTCCAGACCAGGCTGAGTCCGCCGATCCACAGACCGGCCACGGCGGTGACCCAGCCCGGCATGACCGGGATCAAGGTGATTCCAGCGGGGATCACCAAGGCTCCGGTGAAGATCAGGCTGGCCATCAGGTTGAGCGTTCCGCCGTAGCCGCTGACCAGCTTGGCCGGATTGTCCTCGTGGTAATCGGCGTGGCGTGCGCCCAGACCGAGGGCCGCGGCGGCCATGCCGGTGACCAGGCAGGCCATCACCGCGGTCTGGGCGACGACCGCTGTGATCGGCAGTTCGAGCATCCATCCCGACAGCGCGGTCAGGGCGATGCTGATCGGCAGTCCGACGAGCAGGGCGAAGACGTATTTCCCGGTGATGATCCGCTGGCGCGGGAACGGCGCGAGGCACAGCACCCACAGCCGGCGGCCTTCGAGGCTGGGCATCGGATACACGAACCGGCCGGTGAAGGTGGCCACCGCCATGCCGATCGCGGTCAGGTTGAGCACCGACACCGCGAGCTTCCACTGTGGATCGAACTTGAACGCAGCGCCCAACCGGGGCAGCAGCATCAGGTAGAAGCCGAGCAGGCCGAAAAACATGGTGACCTGGACCAATTGGGCGGGATCGCGCAGGAACAAGCGGAAATCCTTGGCGATGAGCAGACCGAGATCAGCGGGCAGCAGCGGCGGCAAGCGCCAGGTACGGCTGCGCTGACCGCGGGAGCGGTCGGGGCGCCCGGCGAGCAGGTCGAACTCCAGGCGCAGCCGTCGGCGGGCAAGCTCCTCGGCCAGCACCGCGATGCCGGCGGCGGTCAAGGCGGTCAGCGCGATATGCCAGAACGCCACCGGCCAGCGGCTGGCGAGGGCGGCGTTGAGCGCCTGCTGGGTCCACCACGACGGTAGATACGGATTCTCAGCGAAGGCGAGCTTGCCGATGACCTCGTTCATGAAGGTCACCGGCGAACTGCGTTCCTCGAAAGCCGCCAAAGCCAGCGGGATGCCCAGCACCACCGCCGCCAGCGATAGCGCGAACAGCCCGGGCAGGCCGCGACGCAGCAGCGGGATCAGCCGGGCGAGGAGCAACGCTCCGAGGCTGCCAGCGGCCAGGCAGCAGGCGATGAAGGCGAGCACCGCCAGGATCGCTACCGGCAGATACAGTAGCGGCTGCGCTGCTTCCAAGGCCAAGGTTCCGACCAGTGGCGCGACCAGCACCACCACTGCCCAGCCCGCCCACAGGCCGCCTTCCAGCGCCGCCGCCCAGAACAGCCCGCGGTCGGTGCAGGGCAGCGCCGCCTGGAACCACGCCGCCCGGGTGCGGAACAGGCCCGACCACACCAGCACCACGTCAGAGATCACCACCATCACCGACAACGTGAACAGGAACAGGGCGAGCAGGACCTCTAGCAGGCGCTGCTTCATCGGCAGATAAAGCGGCTGGTTGAGCAGGTGGATCAGCCCGAGCACGGTGCCGATGATGATCGCCCAGGTGACCAGGATTACCGTCGTCACCGCCGCCGCCTGGAGCGGCTCGTCGCGCATCGCCTTGCGCCCGGCATTGATCAGCGAACGGGCGATCCGCCACAGGTGGGCCGAGAGCGGGGCCGGCAGTCGCGGTGCAGGTGGCAGGTGGGGAGGCATGCGCAGGGCAGGACGGGCCGGGACGGATGGAGCATGAGGATGCGCTGGCAACGCCGCCATTGCCAGGGGCGACCGCCGCAGATCGGCGCCCTACGGGCATTCGGCACGGCAGTCGCCAGTGACCTGCGGAACGGCAGGTTCGGCCGCCGCTTGTCGAAGGGTTCGACAGCGGCCGTCGCACGATGCCGCAGGGGAGGGATCGGAAATGAGCGACGCCTTGATCCCCAGCGGCCCTAGCGGCTTCGGCGTCTTGGCGCCTTGGCGCTTGAAAGCCATCCGACATGGCTGACGCAGCGATCAAACCTTCCGGGCTGCCCGCCCTTGCCACCGGCGCCGCCGCCAGGCTGGAACGCCTCGCCAAGCGCACCGAACTGATCTTCGCCCTCGGCTTCGTCGGCATCCTGGCGGTGCTGCTGCTGCCGGTGCCGGGGTTCATCCTGTCGGCGCTGATCGCGGTGAATCTGGCGTTGTCGCTGCTGATCCTGCTGGTCTGCATCTACGCCCGCGAGCCGCTGGAGTTCAACGCCTTTCCCAGCCTGCTGCTGGTGACGACGATGATGCGGCTGGGGCTGAATGTCGCCTCGACCCGCCTGATTCTGCTCACCGGCACTGGCGGCGCGGTGATCGAGACCTTCGGCCACTTCGTGGTCGGGGGCAACTTCGTGGTCGGGGTCGTGATCTTCGTGATCCTGCTGATCATCCAGCTGATGGTGGTGACCAAAGGCGCCGGTCGGATCAGCGAGGTCGCCGCCCGGTTCGTGCTCGACGCGATGCCTGGCAAGCAGATGGCGATCGACGCCGACCTGAACGCCGGCCTGATCAGCGAAAAGGACGCCCGGGAACGGCGCAAGAAGATCGAGCAGGAGGCCGAGTTCTACGGCGCGATGGACGGCGCCGGCAAGTTCGTGAAGGGCGACGCCATCGCCGGGCTGATCATCACCATCGTCAACATCACCGCCGGTTTCGTCATCGGCATGACCATGATGAACATGAGCGCCAGCCAGGCCCTGACCACGTTCACGATCCTGACCGTCGGCGACGGACTGGTCAGCCAGATCCCCTCGTTCATGGTCACCATCGGCAGCGGCCTGCTGGTCACCAAGACCCGCAGCGAAGACACCATCGGCACCGAGCTGGCCCGGGAGTTCTTCCTCAAGCCCCAGGCGTTCCTGGTCGGCGGCCTGATGATCGCCGCCCTCGGCCTGATCCCGGGCATGCCGACCCTGGTCTTCTTCGCCCTCGGTGGCGGCTGCTGCCTGCTCGGCTGGACCATGCTCGGCGCAGAAAAAGAGAACAAGCAGGCGAAGGCCGCCACCGAACAGTCGGCAGCGCCAAAGGTCGAAGAAAAAGTCGAGGATCTGGTGGGCAGCGACCGGATTGCAGTGGAGATCGGCTACCGCCTGATCCCCTTGGTCGATTCCAGCAGAGGCGGCACGTTGCTGGAACGGGTGACGGCGCTGCGCAAGCAGCTCGCCCGGGACCAGGGCCTGCTGGTGCCGCCGATCCGGATCAAGGACAACATCCAGTTGCCGCCGGGCAATTACCGGGTGCTGATCCACGGCCAAAGCGTCGCCCAGGGCGAATTGAGCCCGGACCGCCTGCTCGCCATCGACGGCGGTTCGGTCTCGGCGCCGGTGCCTGGCCAGACCACCAAGGAACCGGCCTTCGGCCTGGATGCGGTGTGGATCGAACCGAACCGCCGCACCGAGGCCGAGACCGCCGGCTGGACGGTCACCGATCCGGCCAGCGTGTTCATCACCCATCTCACCCAGATCCTGAAGGCCAACGCCGCGGCGATCCTCAACCGCGAGGATGTCGCGTCGCTCATCGGCACCTTGAAGCGGGAATCGCCGGCCCTGGCCAAGGAGATCGAGACCGGGGTCAAGCCGGCCTTGATCCAGAAGGTCCTCAGCCTGCTGCTCGAAGAGAAAGTGCCGATCCAGAACCTGGAAAAGATCCTGGAAACCATCAGCGATGCGCCGACCGGAAGCCCCGAGTCGCTGTCCGAGCAGGCACGCATCCGCATCGGCCGGAGCGTGGTCGCGCCGTACCTCGACGGCCGCGGCGCCCTGGCCGCGATCATCCTCGAACCGGTCAGCGAGCAGCGGCTGTCCCAGGCGATCACCGGAGCGCAACAGGGAGGCGGTCTGGGCATCGCCCCGGCCGAGGCCTCGGCGCTGATCGACCGACTGGGCAAGGCGGTGCGGGAGGCGATGAATCAAGGCCGGGATCCGGTGCTGCTCACCACCGCCAGCCTGCGCCGCCCGCTGCGCCAGATCACCAGCCGTTTCCACACCGACCTGCCGGTGCTCTCGTACAGCGAGATCGGCACCACCGCGGTGGACGTGGTCGGAACCATCGAACTGAAATGAGGCGGAACATGGATCCTGCATCCTCGAACCCACCGATGAACCGCCACGGCGCCAATTCGCCGAGGGAAAACACCGTCGATATTCCGCTGGCCCAGATACCACATGACGCCGGGGGCATCCCATGCTGATCCGCAGCTACACCGGCCGCTCGGTGGCCGAAGCCCTGGAGAAAGTCCGTGGCGATCTCGGTTCCGGGGCCCTGATCGTCGAGACCCGGCCCGTGCGCGAGCCCGGCCTGTTCGGCCGCCGCACCGGTTACGAAGTGGTCGCCGCCTGCGACGGCGCGGCGCCCGCCAGCAGCGCGTCACGCCTGGCCGAGGCTCCGGCGCCACGCTCCGGCCCGCATCGCGCTGATGCGTACCGATTGGCAGAATCCACGGCATTTCAGCCGCCGGAATCTGCGGATCGCCGTCAGACCGATCCCGACCGCCGGCGTTCGGATGCTGGCGACCGGTCTGCGTCCCATCAGCTGGCCGACTGGAGCGCCAGCGCCAACGCGACCACCGCTGAGCTTCCGCCGGCAAGCGCTCCACCGGGAGACCTGAACGACGAGCTCGCCGCCATCCGTCGCCAGCTGGCGCGGCTCGCCCGCGGCCAGCCGGCGCCGCATCAGCATCTTGGCGACCTGGCCGAGGCCCTGGCCGCCACCGAACTTCCCGAAGAAATCATCGCCGAACTCGACCTGACCTTGGATGCGGCTGGGGACCGGGTCGCCCCGGACCGGCGCCACGACCTGCTCAGCGCAGCGCTGGCCCGCCGCCTCGACCGCTGGGCGGCGATGGACTGGAACGCCTGCCGCCACCTGCTGATGGTCGGGCCCACCGGCATCGGCAAGACCACCACCATCGCCAAGCTCGCCGGGGAACTGGTGCTGCGCCAAGGACGCCGGGTGGTGCTGGCGACCCTCGACACCTACCGGGTCGGCGCCCAGGATCAGCTCAAGGCGTATGCGGATCTGCTCGACATCCCGTGCGTGGTGGCTGCGACGCCGGCCCAGCTCGGCGAACTGCTGGCGGCCCATGCCGCCGCCGATGTGGTGCTCATCGACACCGCCGGACGCAATCCGGCCGACGCCGCCCGGGTCCATGAATTGCGCGGTTTCTGCCGCGCCGTGCCCGGGATCCAGGTCTGCCTGGCGGTGGCGGCCAATGCCGGCCGGGCCGAATTCGCCGCGGTGGTCGAGCGCTTTTCGACCCTGCCCATCGCCCACACCGTGGTGACCA
The DNA here is from genome assembly GCA_014193115.1 of Planctomycetota bacterium. Classification (GTDB taxonomy): domain Bacteria; phylum Planctomycetota; class UBA11346; order UBA11346; family UBA11346; genus BJHQ01. The sequence continues at coordinate 140,762 of BJHQ01000003.1, forward strand.
AGCTCGATGAATGCGCCGCCGCCGGGCGGCTCTACGGCTGTCTGCGCCGCCACCGCCTGAACGTGCGCTGGTTCACCACCGGCCAGGAAGTACCCACCGACATCGTGGCTGCCGAACCGATGGCGCTCGCCCGCCAAGTGATCGGCGCGTGAAGATGCCAGACGGGAAAGCACGCGACGCGACGACCAGGCGTCGGCGTAAGGCCCGGCGTCGCAGCCGAAATCAGTTGGGTCACGACTGGCTGATGCCATGAACGATCAGGCCGAGGCTCTGCGCGCCGCCGCCGGCGTCCCCGCCGCCTTGCCGCGGCTGCCTGGATTGGCGGTCACCGGCGGCAAAGGAGGCATCGGCAAGACCTGCATCGCGGTCAACCTGGCGGTCGCGTTCGCTCAGCTCGGCCAGCGGACCATGCTGGTCGATCTCGACCTTGGCCTGGCCAATGCCGATGTGCTGCTCGGCCTCGATCCGCCTCGTGGCCTGGCCGAGGTCATCACCCAGGGCCTGCCCTTGGCGGAGGTCGTGATCCGCCATCCGTCCGGCGTCGCTTTGGTGCCTGCTGCCAGCGGCCGGGATGATCTGACCACGCTCAGCGAAGATCAGCATCGCCGTCTGTTCCAATCCCTCGCAACCCTGGCCGATGCCCAGGATGTGATGATCTTGGACACCGCCGCCGGCATCCATCGCACGGTCACTGCGGCTTTGCAATCGGCCCATCTGGTGGTGGTGGTGGTGACCCCGGATCCGACCTCGCTGACCGACGCCTATGCGCTGATCAAGGTCCTGGAGCGTCAGGCTCCCGGACGCGACCTGCGGGTGCTGGTCAACCAGGCGGCATCGCTGGCCGAGGCCCAGACCGTGCACCAGCGTCTCGACGGCGTGACCCGGCAGTTTCTCGCCCGGACGCTGGGATTCCTTGGCCACATCCCACGTGACCGCGCCGTCACCGACGCCGTTCGCGCCCGCCATCCGCTGCTCTTGCACCAGCCGAACAGCCTGGCCGCCCAGGCCATCCGCCAAGTCGCGATGAAGCTGAAAGATGAACGCTGGCGGGGTCGCTAGCGTCCGCGCCCTGGACAGCAGAGCCGCTCAACCAAATGGCTGATCTGGAGTAGCACCGGGATGCGGTCCTTCATTCCCTTGGTCTGCGCGTTGGTCCTGGTCGGCTGTGGCGCTGATCGCCCGTCCACCATCGGCGGAGGTTCTTCGCCTGGGACCCAGGCCGGAACCGATCGGCAGGCGATCGAACCGGGTCCGCTGTCCGAGCCGTTCGCCCGACTGGTCCCGGGAGACGACCTGGACGCCATCGAAGCCGCGGTGCGTCCGCCCGCGCGATTCGCCGGCCAGACCCCGCGGTTCACCGTCGAATGGCGCACCTTCCGATTCCAGCATCTTGGCAAAGTGGAGGAAAAACGCTGGCAAGTGGTACTTGATGGCGACCGGGTGGTGGCACTGCTGCGATCCGGTGACATCGAGCTGGTTGGCTTCACCCCGGACCACGCGCCGACGGTCCTGGCCCTGCCCAAGGAGCGCTACCACCTCGACAACCTGATCGGACCGATGCTCAACACCGGCCAACTGCTCGGCCCGGTGTGGACCCATGGATCGATCTATGACGAGGCCCAGGTGGCAGCGAACGCCCAGCGCGCCCAGGAGCGCTGGGAAAGCGATGGCCGCACCCTGGTCCTGGTCCGGCAGCGGCGCAGCGCCGATCTCGACGCCGACTATCGCTTCACGTTCAGTCTCGATCCGGTCTATGGCTACCGGGTCGATGCAGACCAGCGCATCGCCTGGAAACGCCCACCCGGGCCGAAAGACGCGTTCCACTCCGCCACGTTCTGTCCGGGCAACTACGTGCCGTGGCCATCAGCCATCCGCTACGATCGCACGGTGTTCACCCCGGCCGACCTGCCAGGATGGAAGGGCTGGGCCAACAACAATCTGTGCATGGAACGCTGCGATGATGGCCGCACCGGAACCAGCGGTGTGGTCTGGCGCGATGGCGGCTTCATCGCCTATCTCGATCCGCGCAGCGGCTGGAGCCCGGTCCGCACCCGCAAGGACGGCCTGGGCCCGTTCCGCGCCACGGTCTGCAACGCCCACAATGACTTCCATATCTCCCTGCGTTTTCCCGAGGTTGCGGCGGACAGCGCGGGACGCCGCGCGTACCGCTGCCTGCACCGCCTGATGGCCATGCCGCCGGAAATGACGCGGCATGTCTGGGACGGCACCACGCTGATCCAGGAAGGGCAGCGCGGTCTGATCCTCGGTCTCGGATCGAACCAGGACTTCGAGGATCAGCCGGTGCTGCTGACCGAACCGCGCCGCGGCCTGGTGTGGACCGGCGGCGGCCCGCGGGTGGTCGATGGCCATGCCCACAGCGGAGCGAAATCCCTGGAAATCATCGGCCGATCCTGGCCCAATCTGCCCCAGGTGTCGCTCGCTCCGGGTCAGCCCTATCGGCTGAGCGCCTGGTTCAAGGTCCGGCCGTGGACCGCCGACGAATTGGCTGCGGCCCAGGCCAAAGACGCCGCCAACCGGGCGAAGCTCGCCAAGGACGGCAAGCCGCAACCACCAGCGGTGGACTGGTCCGGCCCGCCGCGGGCGTGGATCGCTGCGGATTATTACGAGTGGTCGCCCTACGCCGACGCGATGGTGGAACGGATGCGGACCAACGAAGCGACCCGGATCGGCGAGTGGCAGCAGGTCATCCTGGATTTCACCGCGCCGGACTGGGGTCCGTTCGTGAACATCGCGTTCCATGCGGACAATGGCGTGGCGTTGCTCGACGATTTCAGCTTCGCGCCGCGCTAGCCTGGCATCTTGAGCAGCCGCAGGCTGCTCAAGGAGGGCCGGCCGACGCAACCGGGAACGGGCTGTTCTTCGCGAGTTCGCGAGGACGTCTCAGGCGAGGGCGCTGGCGAAGTCGATATGAGCGCTCTTCAGAGCGGCGATGGCTTCGTCGACCATCGCCTCACAGCCGGCGCAGCGTGACCGTGGGCTTGGCGGTCAGCCCAGCGGCATCGATGGCGGCGACTGCGGCCAGGAAATCCCCGCCGCGGCTGGGATGGGTCAGCACCTCGATGATCGCCCGGCCGTCGGCCGCGGGGCGGTCCTGGTGCAGGCTTTGCACCGAGATGCCGCGGTCACCGAGAATCCGGGCGATCCCGGCGAGCACTCCCGACCGGTCCGGTACCAGGAACCGGGCGTAGCTGCCGGTGATCTCCTCAGCTTCGCCGACCGTCCGGGGCTGGGTTCCACCTGCGAACAGCGAGAAATGCCGGCTGGTCGCCGCTGCCCGGCCGATGAGCACGTCGACCACGTCGGCGAGCACCGCGCTGGCGGTGGGCAGGGCGCCAGCGCCCTGGCCGGTGAACAGCTGGGGTCCGGCGTTGCTGGCCTCGACAAAAACCCCGTTGTGGTTGCGCATCACCGCCGCCAGCGGGTGGTCGAGGGGCACCAGGGTCGGTGCGACATGCAGGTCGAGCCCGGCAGTCGTGCGCCGGGCGGTGGCGATGAGCTTGATCCGGCAGCCCAGCCGCGCCGCCGACGCGATGTCGTCGCTGGTGATCGCCTGGATGCCTTCGACCCGGATGGCGCTCACCGGCACGGCCGCGGCGGCGGCGATCCGGGCAAGGATCGCCAGCTTGTGCGCGGTGTCGGTGCCATCGATGTCCAGGGTCGGATCGGCCTCGGCGTAGCCCAGGCCCTGGGCGGCGGCCAGCGCCTCGGCGAAATCCTGCTCGGCCTGCTCCATCATGGTCAGGATGTAGTTGCAGGTGCCGTTGAGGATGGCATGGATCGCGTCGATCCGGTTGGCGACCAGGCCGTCGCGCAGAGCGGCGATCACCGGGATTCCGCCGGCCACAGCGGCTTCGAAGGCAATGGGCACGCCGGCCGCGGCGGCAGCGGCGAACAGCTCGTCGCCATGTTCGGCGATCAGGGCCTTGTTGGCGGTGACCACCGGTTTGCCGGCGGCGAGGCAGGCGAGCAGCAGGTCCTTGGCCGCGCCGGTTCCGCCCACCGCGTGGACCACGACATCGATCGTCGGATCGCCAGTGATGTCGGCGATGTCGCTGGAAACGCCACCTCCGTGAGCGGCGCTGGCGGGCAGCCGGCCCGGCGTCCGGGTGACGATCCGCGATACCCGCAGGTCGAGCCCGACCCGGTCACGGAGCATGGCGGCGTCGCGGTGCAGGATGTCGAGCACGCCGCCGCCGACCGTACCCCAACCGATCAGACCGATGGCGCAGCGACGCATGGGAATCTCCGGGGATGAATGCTCGACCCCAGGGCGTTGGCGCAAGCGTTCGTTCCCGCGAGGACCCGGGAACCGCCTGCAACCCAGCCCCACGTGAGGAGCCTACCGCGAGGCGTTGCCGGCTTGCGCCCGGGACGGATCGCGAGAAGCCACCCACATGTCCCAGAACCTTGCCGATCTCCAGCGCTTCGCCGTCGCCGGAGCCGTCGCGGTGGTCGCCGGCGACGGCGGCCTGCCGGTGATCCGGGTGGCCACCGAGCGCTGCCGGGCCGAGATCCACCTGCACGGCGCCCACGTCACCCGCTGGCAGCCAACCGGCCACGGCGAGGTGCTTTGGCTCAGCGCCCTCAGCCGCTTCGCAGAGAACACGCCGATCCGCGGCGGTGTTCCGTTGTGCTGGCCATGGTTCGGCCCCCATCCCGTGGAATCAACGCTGCCCGGCCACGGACACGCCCGGATCCGCCGTTGGCGCCTCGACTCGGTCGAGGTGGCGGATGGCACGGTGTCGGTGTCGCTCAGCGACGATGGCGGGCCGCTGCCCGGGTTCCCCCACGCCTGGCAGACTCAGGTGCGGATCACTGCGGGTTCGACCTTGACCATCGCGCTGGCGACGACCAATGCCGGCGGCGCCCCGTTCACCATCTCGGAAGCGCTCCACACCTATCTGGCGGTGAGCGATGTCCGCCGCTGCCGGATAGCCGGTCTCGGCGGAACCACGGTGTTCGACAAGGTGGCCAAGCAGCGCGGCACCCAGGCGGCGGGTGATCTGGTGCTGGCCGGCTGGACCGACCAGGTGCATCTCGGCCACACCGGCGCCGTGACCATCGCCGACCCGGGCTGGAACCGCCAGATTGTGGTCAGCAAAACCGGATCGCAGTCCACCGTGGTGTGGAACCCGTGGGTTGCCCAGGCCGCGAAAATGCCCGACTTCGCCGCAGCGGAATGGCCGGGCATGCTCTGCGTCGAAGCTGCGAATTGCCTCGACGACGTGGTGACCGTGGCACCGGGAACGACCCGGCAGCTGGCCACCACCATCGCCGTCGAACCCGGCTGAGGCGCCGCACCCGGCGGAGACGGAGACGCGCTGAGACGCCAAATCCGGCAGAGTCCTCGACCCCGGCAGAGTCCGGGATCGCTCAGCCAAACAGCCGCTCAACGAAACAGCAGCCTGGCGCGATGTCGGGGAGCCGCGGCCGTGCGGCATTCCCGGTGCGATCAAGCAGCTGATCGGCGCCAGCGTGCCGGCTCTGGGTTCAGCGCTTGCGGCCCTTGGCGGCGTCGAGCCGGGCCTGGCGGCGGGCGGCGACGCGCAGGGGCAGAGCTTGCAGGCGGATGAAGCCGGTGGCGTCAGCCTGGTCATAGGCGCCGCCATCGGCCTCCATCGAGGCGATCGCGGCGTCGTACAGCGAATGGCCGGATTCGCGGCCGACCACGATCACGTTGCCGTGGTACAGGTCGAGGGTCACCTTGCCGTTGACGTGGCGCTGGCTCGATTTCAGGAACGCCATCAGGGCGTCCATCTCTTCGCAGTACCAGAAGCCGAAGTAGGCCATCTGGGCATAGCGCACGGCCAAGGTGTTCTTGGTGTGGAGCAGGTCGCGGCCGACGGTCAGGGCTTCGAGATCCTGGTGGGCAGCGAGCAGGATGGTGCCGCCGGGAGTCTCGTAGACGCCGCGGCTCTTCATGCCGACGAAGCGCGACTCGACCATGTCGATCCGGCCGACGCCGTGGCGGTGGCCGAGTTCATTGGCTTTGATCAGCAGTTCATGGGCCTTCATGCGCTGGCCGTTGATGGCCACCGGCATGCCCAGCTCGAATTCGATGGTGACGGTCTCGCGCTTGGCCTTCACCTGTTCGAGCGGCAAGGTCCGCTGATGCATCCGGTCGAGGGGCCGCGCCGCCGGGTCTTCGAGCATCCCGGCTTCAAATGAAATGTGGAGCAGGTTGTCGTCCGACGACCACGGCTCCTTGGTCGTGGCCTTGACCTCGATGCCGTGCTGGGCGGCATAGGCCATGGCCTCGGTGCGGCCCTTGATGACCTGGTTGAAGGCCGGGTCGCGCCAGGGGGCGATGATCTTGACCCCGGGCAGCAGGGCATAGGCGGTCAGCTCGAAGCGGACCTGGTCATTGCCCTTGCCGGTGGCGCCGTGGGCCAGGACCGAGGCCCGCTCGCGCTTGGCGACCTCGACCATGTGCTTGGCGATGATCGGCCGCGCGATCGAGGTGCCGAGCAGATAGCGGCCTTCGTACTTGGCGTTCCACGCGATCGTCGGGAACACGAAATCCTTGGTGAATTCCTCGCGGACATCGCGGATCACGCACTTGGTGGCGCCGCTCGCCATGGCCTTCTTTTCGAGCGGGGCGAAGTCCTCCACCTGGCCGACATCGGCGCAGAAGCAGATCACTTCGTATTCCTGCTCGGCCAGCCAGCGGCAGATCACCGAGGTGTCGAGCCCACCGGAATAGGCGAGGACGACGCGTTCCTTGGCGGGACGGCTGGGCATGGCGGGCTCCTGACTGGGCGATTCGGTGAAGCGCGGCAGGCTAGCGCCGTCATCCTCTGGCGCTAGGGCTTGGATCATGGCCGAAACCACTTGGATCCTCCATCGCTTCACCGCCGTTGCCGCCGGGCCGTTGTTCGCCGAATTGGCGGCGCGGATTCCCGGACTCAGCCGGCATCAGGCCCGTCAGGCGGTGGCCGCTGGTCTGGTCCAGGTCGGCGGAACCGTGTCCGACTTGCCGACTGCGACGGTGGCGGCGGGCGATGCCGTCGAAGCCGATTTGCGCCACGGCGTGCGCTCGCCCCTGCTCAAGCGCAAACACGGCGCCCTGCCCCAAGGCCGTCGACCGTTCGAGGTGCTGTTCCAGGACGAGCACCTGGTGGTGGTGGACAAATCGCCGGGCGTGCTGGCGGCGCCGACCCACCAGACTTCGCTGGGCATCAAGGCGGAACGCGGCGCGGTGCCTGAACTGCTCCGCCGGATGTGGAAAGCCAAGGAAGAAGACGCCAAGTTCATCGGCCTGATCCACCGTCTCGACCGCGAGACCAGCGGCTGCCTGTGCTTCGCCCGGACTCGCGAGGCGCGGTCGTTGCTGTCGGCGCAATTCGCTGGCGAGGCCGCTGGACGCACCTACCGCTGCCTGGTGTGGGGCCAGCCGCCCCAGGCGGAAGGTGAAATCCGCGGTGTCCAGGGCCGGGACGAGCGCGGTCGGCGGACCTTGAAGGAACGCGCCTCGGAAATTACCAAGGCAGGCGACGAGCCGGCCAAGGAAGCCGTCACCCGGTGGCGGGTGGTGCAGCGCTTCCGTCGCGGCTGTGAGCTGGCGGTCGAGCTCGGCACCGGGCGCACCCACCAGATCCGCATCGCCCTGGCCCACCTCGGCTGCCCGGTGATCGGGGACCGGGTCTATGGCGAGGACCACCGCCAGGGCGAACGGCCCGAGCGCATGCTGCTCCACGCCTGGAAGCTGGCTCTGGACCATCCCCGCACCGGCCGGCGGTTGGAAGTCGAAGCGCCGCTCCCGGCGGAGTTCGCCGCTTGGATGCTGCGATTGGCTGATCCGTCCGCGGCTGTGATCCGGCCCACGGCGACCCGCCCGACCGTCCCGCGCAGGTCACGGGAGGATGAAGACGACGAGGACGATGACGACGATGATGACGAGCCAGCTGGTCGCTCAGAACACGCCGGCAGTGGGGACCGCCAGCGCGGCGGAGCATATCAACCTGGCAGAGCGCATTTGCGCGGCGGAGACCGCCAGCGCGGCGGAGAACCTCAGCGTGGCGGAGACCGCCAGCGTGGCGGAGACCGCCAGCGTGGCGGAGAACCTCAAAGTGGTGGAGACCGCCAGCGAGGCGGCCGTCCGTTCAAGGTTTGGGGGCCGCGGGAGCGGCCGGCTTCGGGGCCGGAGCCGCGGGAGCGGGAGCGCCCTGGCCGGCGGGAGCGGCCGGAGCAGCGGCCGGCTTCGCCGCGCCCTGACCAGCGCCGGGCTGGGCCGCCGTCGCAGAACCCTGAGCGGCGGGGGCCGCCTTCTGACCAGCGGGGACGGCCGGCTTCGCGCCCGGACCGGAAAGGGCGCCCGCCGTCGCCCCGCCCGCCGGGGCCGCGGCGCCCGGAGTGACCGGCTGGTCACCGAGCCCACCGAGCTGGTCGAGCAGGGCCTTCGCCTTGCCTTTCTCTTCGCGGGTGCTGTCGGCGCCGGCCGCAGCTGAGATCACCAGCTTGGCCGCCGCCAGCAGATCCTCAGCAGATTTTTTCTTCGCCGGATCGTCGCCGGCAGCGGTTAGCTGCTGCTTGGCCGATTCGGCGAGCAAACGGCCGACGTGCCAGCGGGCGATGCATTTCTGATCCGGTGAACCGCTGGGCAGCGCGTCAAGGAAGACGAATTCCTGGAGCGCAGACTGGGGTTCGCTGTCGACCAGGGTCAACCCCAGACCGAGCCGGATCTGGCTGGCCAGTGCGGCGTCGTCGCCGACCGCCGCCAGCAGGTTGCGGTAGATCGCTGCGGCGCCCTTGGCATCGCCCTGGCTGCGCAGCTGCTCAGCCCGCCAGCGGTTGAAATGCAGACCGGCGGGATCGCCGGGCAGCACCGCGACCCGCTTGGACTGCTCGTTGAACTTGTCCTTGTCGCCGGCGACGGCGGCGATCGCGGCGCGGACCATCGCCGCCCGGCTGTCGATGTCGGGCTGGTTCAGGATCTTGCCGCGTTCGGCCAGTTCGTCAGCGATCTTGGTGGCTCCGGCAGCATCCTTGGACAGCGCCAGGTCCATGCCTTGGCGGGCCCGGGCATCGAGCCACAGCCGGTGGGGCAGTTCTTCGTCCTTGGGTTTGACCGGAGGCTTGCCCGGTTCGGGCAAGGCGAATTTCGGGCCATAGGTTTCGGCAATCCGGGCATACTGCTTGGCCGCCAGGTCGTAGCGCCCAGCCTGCTCCCACATTTCGGCCGAGGCGAAGGCACCATAGACGATCTCGGGTTCGCTCTGGCCGCCATCGGCCAGGGCCGCGAAATCCTCGGCCGCCTTGGCGTACTGTCCGCGATCCCGCGATTCGACCGCCTTGCTCCAGAACCCGTCGGCGACCTGGAAATTGAACACGATCCGGGTGACATCGCTTTGACGCAGCGACTGCGGTTTGGCGTCTTTGCTTTGGGCATACCAGACGAAGTCGGTTGACTCGCGCACCACCCAACCGACTGCCGGGCTGCCGTTCTTGCGCTCGATACGGTCCTTTTCAGCGGCAAACACGACGCCTGGTGCGCTTAGGGCGACCAAAGCGAGCAGACAGGGCAGGAACCGCCAAGGCGCCAAGGAGCCAAGGGTGCGAGGGGTGGCGATGGGAGACATGGGGATGGGCCCTGGCAATGACCGGGATGCGCTGGTGTTCATGCGGGGCTCTCCCCGATCCGTGGCGCCGTGGCGTCGTGGCGATTGCTCCATGGCATCACGGGCGGTTGGCGTTGACGCGGTAGTCGCGCTTGTCGAGGTCGCTGATCGACGGATCCTTGGTGATCCGGTCATAGGCCTGTTTGAGCAGCGATTTCGCTTCTGGACGGACCATCGGGCCGGCGTCGGTGCCGAACGCGGCCAAGGCCGCCTGGTCGAAGGCCGCCACCGCTGAGGCCCCGTCGGGCTTGGCTAACAGCAGTCGGGCCTGGATGACGTGGGCCCGGGCGCGGTCCGCGCCGTCGGCAGCGCTGAAGCACACTTTCTTCAGCAGGGCCAGGGCGTCCGCCTCTCTGCCGGCCTTGATCAAGTCGCCGGCCAATTCGACCGCGGCGCCACCCCATTCCGCGGCATTGGCCACCGGATCGAGGGGCTTGATCACTGGATCGAGGGCAGCTGCAGCGTCGGCGAACTTGCCTTGGGTGCGGAGCAGCTCGGCGGTGCCGCGGGCGGCCATCGCCGCGGCGACCGGACCGGCCTCACCAGCCATCCCCTTCAGCCGGGTGAAGGCCGCTTCGGCCTCGGGAACCTTGCCGGCCAGAGCCAGGGCCCTGCCTTTCAGGAACAGGGCGTCGATCAGCCGGGGGCTGCGCGGAGCCTGTTTCTCCAAGGCCTCGCAGGCGGCGACGGCCTCGGTGAACTTCTTGTCGCCGATGTAGGCCTCGGTCAGCTTCAGCGAGGCGATTTCTTGCAGATGGGTGTATTTCGCGCTGGTTGTGGCCTTGGTCAGCGGGACGGTCGCCTTGGCCCATTCGCCGGCAGCCAGGTGCTTGAGCCCGACCTCCAGATAGGGATCGAGGGTCGATTCGTACTCGATCCGCAGGTATTGGCCCCGTTTCAGTTCGGACTTCGCTTGGCCGCCCTTGTTGTCGAGGGCGTACGAGACGCCATCGAAGGTCTCGGTGAGGATCCACGCGGTGATGTTCTTGCCGCCCTCGCGGAAGATGGTGGCGGGCGCGGATTCGACCGCGTTGCAGAAGGCCGCGAGCAGCATCGCGGCCAGGCTGATGCGCAAGGCGGAGGCGATCATGGCTTGCTCCCGGCGGCGGTCGTGCTGCTGGTGGTCGCGGGCGTCGCGCTGCCAGTCACCGTGGCGCTGGCCGCAGCCGTGGCGCTTCCTGCTGCAGCGGTGGCGCTGCCGCCGATCGGTTCTGGTACCGGCTCAGGCGCTGGGGTCGGCGGCGCTTTGCCGACCTCCCAGAGGATGCGCAGGGGTTCATCATCGCGGTCTTTGACGTCGATCAGCTCGAACTTGGGCGCGCCGGCATCGACGAACACCTGCACCGTGGTGCCATTGTCGTCGATCGGATCGAGCCGGTAGGTCGGCTTCTGCTGGACACCGTTGACGGCGTAGATGCCGAGGAAGCGCTGGGCCAGCTCAACCGCTTGCGGGCTGGCGGGGCGGCGGACTCGAGGATCGTCGGTGATGCCGCCTTGGCTGACCGGGGCCTTGCACAAATCGCGGGTCAGGTCGCTGCGGTTGACGTTGATCCAGCGCAGCCGGTTGTTGATCGGTTCGAGATCGTTCAGGGCCGCGGACAGCTCCAGCACCTGGATCGCCGCCATCCAGAAACCTTCGCTGCCTTGGGTGATCTTGCTGCGGTTGTCGATGGCGATGTCCCGGGCCTTGGACAGTTCGGCCTTGGGCACCGCTTCGCCGCCGCTCTTCAGCCGGTCGAGCACCAATTCGACGAAGGCCGTGCTGAAGTCCTCGTCCCACGGATCGTAGTCGAACAGCTCGCTGAACAGCTTCTGCGCCTCCTGCTTGCGGCCGGCGGAGCGATAGGCGTCGGCCAGCCGGGCCCGGCTGCGGATGTCCTGGGACAAAGCCTGGGTGGTGGCATCGAGATCGTCGAGGGCGCTGACGAACTGCTGGAGCAGGGTCGCGCCGAGCCGGTCCTTCTGCTTGTCGATATCGGCGCGCAGCTCCCGGGCAGAGACCACCGCCCGCACGAAATCCAGCGGCTTTTCGCCGAAATCCTTGACCAAGCCGCCTTTTTCCCAATACGCCTTGATCGGCGTCTTGTCCTCCAGCAGATCGCGGACCTTGAGCCACGACGGGCGGAGCTCCTGGCGGCTGCCGAGCAGTTTCTCTTTTTCGTCGAGCCAGGCCTTGGGATCGGTGCGGAAGGATTCCATCGGCTTCGAGGCCTTCAGCACGTCGCGGAACAGCTCGTACAGGCGCACCGCCCGGGCGTGCTCACCAGCTTCCCACAGCAGGTCGGCGACCAGCCAGATTTCGCTCGGTTTGCTGGTTTTACCAAGGCGCGGTTCGTACAGGTCGGCGAAGGCCCGCTTGGCGGTGGTCTCGATGTCGGCCATCTTCTGGGCGGAGTCGCTCGGCACTTTGCCGTTGGTGCGCATCCAGTCGGCCTGGACCCGGATCGAATTGAACACGAAGGCGAGGTTGGACGCAGCCCGATCGACTTTGGCCTGCTGGCTGGCCAGCTTGGTCCGCAGTTTTCCGTGGGCGGCATAGGCCTGTTGATAGCGCGACCAGTTGGCGAGCAGCGGCGCCGGGTCGCTCTTGCCGGTGGCGGTGTTGACCGACTTGTAGAACTCGCCGGCCGCTCGGCACAGGTCGGACAGGGCCTGGGCGGCGATGGCCTCGTCGCTCGGCGGGCTGGACAGCAGCAGCGGACCGAGCTTGTCCATGACCTCGGCGAAGCGGCCCTGTTTGATCGCCAGGAACTGGCGGATCGATTCGATCTGGGCGGCGTCGCGCTGGGCCTCCTTCGGCACCGGCTGCTTGGCGAGCAGGGGCTTGATCTCGGACTCGCGCTGATCGCAGCGCTTGAGCAGATCCTTGGCCAGCTCGTCGCGCTTGGTCTTGGTCCCGTCGCCGTCCTTTTCCAGTTTGTCGATCCAGCTCTGCAAGGCGTTGGCGGCGATGCCGAAACCCTTGCCGGTCTGCTCCGGGCGCTTTTTGACCAGGGCGTCGGCATCGGCCAGGGCACTCTCAAATTCGCCCTTGCGGATCTTTTCATAGATCGGCAGCCACAACAGGTTGTCGCCGGTGTCCTCGGGACTGATCTTCTGGGCGAGTTCGATGACCTGGTTGGACAGGCTCTGGGCTGCGGGCAGTTTGACTTCGGCCGCGCCGTTCAGCGAAAACACCAGGCCGTTCTTCACCAGGCGCTGCACATGCAGGCCGAGCGCATTGAACTTTTCGTCCTTGCCGCGCCAGGGATTGCCCTTGGCCTTGGCTTCGCCGTTGCGCGCCGCGATCCGGCGCAGGCCGTCGATGACCGTCGCCGAGGCCTGCAGGTGCAGCCCGAGGCCGGAATAGGCCGCGGCCAGGCGTTCGTAGATCTGCGGCGCCAGTTCGATCCAGGCGGCCTGGTCGGTGGTGCTCAGGCCGAGCAGCCCACCGCGCAGGGAATCGATGGCCGACACCGTGAATTGACGGATTTTCGCCGGATCCGTCGTCTGATCCTTTTCCCGCAGCAGGGCCTTGGCGGTGTTGAGCGCGCCATTGGGGTCGGCGGGTACCGGCTGGGCACCGTAATCGCCGCTGCCGCCGCCGCCGGTATTGCTGACCTGCCAGGTGATCCATTCCCCGGCATTGGCCGCGTAGCGGTTGCCTTTGGCTCCGGCCACGGCGCTGAACAGGTTCTTGGCGGTGGAAGTGTCCTTGGCGATCAGGTGCAGCCGGGCGGCGGCGATCCACACCTTCGAGGCGGTTTCCGCCAACTCGGGATCCTTGCCGTCGGGCCGCACCACCTGGCTGTCCTTGTAGCCTTCCTGGAACTGCTTCCACAGGGCCTGGCCGCGCTTGATCGCGGCGTCGTCGCCGACATCGACGCACCATTTCAGGGCGTTGGCCCACAGGTTGACCTGCAACAAGGTGAAGCCGGCGCGCTGGGCGGGATCCTTGAAGTCGGTCGGCTTGACCTTGAAGACCTCCTGCATGTTCGAATCGACATCGTTGGCGGCGCATTCCTTCAGGCCCTGGCGGTTGCCCTCGGCGAGCAGCACCGCGATCCTCGCCCGCAGCGGCGGATACATCTCACCCCACAAGAAATCCACGTCGATCAGGCTCTTGGCGTGGGTCTTGGTGACACCGGCCAGGAACGCCTTGGCCGGTGTGGGGTCGATGCCCCAGGCCTGGCCGCGGGTGGCGATCTCGCGCAAGGCGATGTGGGCGATCACGAAGCTCTGGAGGGCCTCATCCCACAGCAGGCAGCTTTTATGGGCCAGGGCCTGCCATTCCTTGCCCTCCTGGTCGAGATTGGCGATCTTTTCGTCATTGTCCTTGGCGAATTTCTGCGCCGCGGCGACCTTTGCGGCGAATTCAGCGCCGGCGATCTTGACCAGCTGCTCGACCGCCCGGGTGACTTTGGCTTTTTTTTCAGGCGCCCAATTGGCGGCGCCGGTGAGCGGCGGCGGGCTTTCCGGGTTTACCTCTTTGGCGACGTCGTTGACCTGGCGGATCATCCCGCTGGCGGCGGCGATGATCTTGCGCGCGACCGCGGGCACCTGGTCGCCGGCGCCTTCGATCTCCTTCTGCAAGGTGTCGGCCTCTTTGAACAGGGCATCGGCGTTGGCCCCGGTCAAAACGTTGCGGAAATGGTCGATCCAGTACCAGCGCAGGGTTTTGGCGTACCAGTCGCCGGCATCGGGATGGCCGGCCTGGGCAAAGGCCGCGACCTGGCGCTCACCGGTCAGACGGAATTCCGCGGCGATCAGCTTGGCCACGGCGTCGAACTGGGCGTCACGGGCGGCTTCGGCGGCGGGACCGGACTCGCCGGCCATGGCCCCGGGGCAGAACGCTCCGGCCGCGAGGGCGAGCAGGCAGGGGACGATGGCGGGACGCATGGGAACCTCGGTGGGCCAACGCGCTCGACCGGAGCCAGTTCACTCCGCGAACGCCGGGTTGAGGATGCGGGCACGACCATCGTTGCCAGCGTCGAGAACCGGCTTTCAGCAGGTGTGGCACTCAGCACAGGCTGGCCGCCAGCCGGGCATTGAACGGGAATTGGCAGCAGGGAACGGACGGAGCAGCCGACCGCCTCCTGGCGGTGCTGTCGGATGCCGCCTGCGCTCCGGGATTGCAATTTCCCACTCCCCCACATAGTGCCACGCCCAACCGCGCCGCGCCCAAGGCATTCCGTATGGCCCTCTGCATCCGTCTCTCCCGCTTCGGCCGCACCCATCGGCCGTTCTTCCGGATCCTCGCGATCGACAAGCGCTGCCATCGCGAAGGCAAGGCTAACGAGATCCTCGGGACCTACGATCCGCTGGCGAAGGAAAAGAACATCCAGGTCGATCTGCCCAAGGTCGAAGCCTGGGTCAAGGAAGGCGCCCAGGTCAGCCCGGCGCTGCGCAGCCTGCTCAAGCACCACGGCTATGTCCTGTCGAGCAAGCCCCATGTCGTTGGCGAGAACCGCGCCACCAATACCGAGATCGCGGCCAAGGCAGGCAAGACCTGGGTCAAGCCCACTCGGCGCGCCCTGCTCAGGCACCAGGCCAAGCTGAAGGCCGCCCGCAAGGTCGAGCTCGAAAAAGCACGGGCAGCCAAGGCCGAGGCGAAGTCGGCCGAAGCCAAGCCAGCGGACGCCGCCACCCCGGCCTGAGGTCGGCGTCAGTTCTCGCCCCAGGCGAAGCTGCTTTCGACTCAGCCGGCAAAGCCGTCCTCGACTCAACCGTCGATGCCAATCCAGCCGGCAAAACCGTTCTCGACCCAGCCGGTGATGCTGTTCTTGTCCTAACCGGCTGTTCGCTTCGCATCACCTATCAGGCGATTCCTCGTGGTTCGCCTGGACGAGTCGACCCCAGGGCGAGGTGACCGATGCCCGATGCGCCTGTCGAGCCAGCACCCGATCAGCATGTCGAGCTGCGCCAGTTGACGGTGCCGTTGGCGGCGCTGCGCGACGCGCCGGTCCAATCCCTCGACCACCACCTTCAGCCGTTCATCGCCCGCCATCTCGGCGTGCCGGAATCCGACCTGCGCGGCTACGCCATCGAGCGGCGCAGCCTCGACGCCCGGCAGAAGCCCGACCTGCGGTTCATTTATCACCTGCACGTCCGCACCCGGCCCGACAGCCCGGTGCGGGAAGACGTCCACACCACGGTTCTGACCACCCCGCCGAGCACCGATCAGGGCCTCCACCACCTGACCGTAGCCCAGCTGCCGCTGCATCCGATCGTGGTCGGCACCGGGCCTGCCGGTTTGATGGCGGCTTATCTGCTCGCCCAGTACGGCTGCAAACCGCTGGTCCTCGATCGCGGCCGCGACGCCGATACCCGCACCGCCGATCTGGCCGCATTCCATGCCAGCCGGCAGCTCGATCCCAACAGCAATTACCTGTACGGCGAAGGCGGCGCCGGGACGTATTCCGACGGCAAGCTCTACACCCGGGTCAAGGACCGCCGGATGCGGTTCCTGCTCGAAGCCTTCGTCGCCGCCCGGGCTCCGCGGCACATTTTGTGGCGGCATCATCCCCACATCGGAAGTGATCTGCTGCCCCACGTCGCCAAGCGGCTGCGGAAGTTCATCACCGATCGCGGCGGAATCTTCCGCTGGAATGCCCGGGTCGCCGATGTGTTGGTGGAAAGCAATCGCTGCGCCGGCGTGGTCCTGGCCGACGGCGAAACCATCCGCGCTCCGCTGACCCTGATCGCTCCCGGCCACAGTGCCCGCGACCTGATCACGGCGCTGGCCCGGCGGATCACGCACCAGGCCAAGGGGTTCCAGCTCGGCTGCCGGGTCGAGCACGACCAGCGCCTGATCGACCGCGGCCAGTACGGCTGCGAGCCGGGCATCGATCTGCCGCGCCATCTGCTCGGCGCCGCCGAATACAGCCTGGTGAACCGGCCACCGGCCCGCCGCGCCGGCGATACCCGGCCGCCGCTCGGCTCCGTGACCACGTTCTGCATGTGTCCTGGAGGAGAGATCCTCGCCGCCACCGCCGACCCTGGGCACCTGTCGACCAACGGCATGAGTCGCTTCGCGCGCAGCTCGCCCTTTGCCAACGCCGGGCTGATCGTCAATCAGGACGTGGACTATGCCGGCAACGGTCTGGCCGGCTTCGACTTCATCGAGACCATCGAAAAAGCCGCATTTTCCGCAGGCGGCAGCGCCTATTCCTGTCCGGCCCAGTCGGCCCTGGCCTTCGTCCGTGGCGAAGCCGGACCGCCGGTCGCCAGCACCAGCTATGCGCTTGGCGTGGTTCCCGGGCGGATCGATGAGATCCTGCCCAAGAAAACCGTGGCTGCGATCCGCGCCGCGCTGATCCATTTCGAGCGGGTGATCCCGGGATTCCTGGCGAAAGGCAGCCTGATCGGAGTCGAGACCCGGGTGAGCAGCCCGGTGCGCTTCGTCCGCGATCCTGGGACCTTGGCCAGTTCGCTGCCTGGACTGTACCTGGCCGGCGAAGGCGCGGGCTATGCCGGCGGCATCATCAGCGCCGGACTGGATGGCCTGCGTCTGGCCGAGACCATCTTGACCGGTGTCCCGGCCAAACGCGAACGCCAGGCTGATGCCGAGGACTACGCCCCCGGCTGAAGACCGCCCGGAGCGCCGCGCTCCGTGCGGCTCTGCCCACCAGCGACGAAGCTAAACCCAGGCGAAAACCTCTGTGCTTCGCGTGGACGACCCAGCCGCACGGAGTGCGGCGCTCCGAGTGCAGCGCTCCGAGATGCGAAGAACCGGAGCGCCGCGCTCCGCGATGCAAAAACCCGGAGCGCCGCTCTCCGTGCGGCTCTGCCCACCAGCGACGAAGCCAAACCCAGGCGAAAACCTCTGTGCTTCGCGTGGACGACCCAGCCGCACGGAGTGCGGCGCTCCGAGTGCAGCGCTCCGAGATGCGAAGAACCGGAGCGTGGCGCTCCGCGATGAAAAAACCCGGAGCGCCGCACTCCGTGCGGCTCTGCCCACCAGCGACGAAGCTAAACCCAGGCGAAAACCTCTGTGCTTCGCGTGGACGACCCAGCCGCACGGAGTGCGGCGCTCCGAGTGCAGCACTCCGTGATGCGAAGAACCGGAGCGCCGCGCTCCGCGATGAAAAAACCCGGAGCGCCGCACTCCGTGCGGCTCAGACCTCCGGCGACAAGGCTAAACCCAGGCGAAAACCTCTGTGCTTCGCGTGGACGACCCAGTCGCACGGAGTGCGGCGCTCCGAGTGCAGGACTCCGAGATGCGAAGAACCGGAGCGCCGCGCTCCGCGATGCAAAAACCCGGAGCGCCGCACTCCGTGCGGCTCAGACCTCCGGCGACGAAGTTAAACCCAGGCGAAAACCGTGATTCTTCGCGTGTGCGATCCGGCCGCACGGAGTGCGGCGCTCCGGAATGTGTGAACCCTTGAGGTAGTCCGGCGTTCAGCCCTGGGTCAGGGGAACGCCATGCACGCTTCAACCACCGAACACCTCCACGATGCGTCTTTCGCAGAAAAACCACAGGACAATCCACGCCAGCCGGTCGGCTGGGTGGGCTGGCTGATCTCCGCTTCGATCCACGCCGGCGCGATCCTGGTCATGGCCGCGATCGTGGTCGGAGCCAAGCTCATCGAACGGATCGACCCGCCAGCGGTGCGCGTCGCTGCGATTGAGATTCCGCCGAAACCCGAGGAAAAAATCAAGGACCGGCAACTCCAGGAAAAGCCAGATATCAACCTGACGATCGAGGCCGACGTGGTCAGCCCGACCTCCGTCATCGAAGTGACCGTCGACGCGCCGCAGACCGACGACGAATCCGACGCCAAGGACGCCAAGGGCCGCGTGGAAGCCGTATCCAACAGCGAGCAAGGTGGCCAGGGTGCGTTCATGGCCATCGGCTACAATTCCGGAGCATCAGGTGCCTTCGGAAAACGTACCATCGGCGGACGGAAGCGGACCAACCATCCGACCTGCGGATCGACCAAGGCATCGGAAGGCGCGGTCGAAGCCGGGCTGCGCTGGTTGAAGCGCCACCAGTCGCCCAACGGCGTGTGGGATCCGGTCGCCTATCCGAATAATTGCGAGGAAAACCCCAAGTGCGAACCAGGGAAAATGGTCACGGCTGGTGCTGCCAATGCCATGACCGGCTACGCGGTGCTGTGCTTCCTCTGCGCCGGCTACGACCACAAGACGCCCAATCCGTTCCGCAACACCGTGCGTCGGGGCGTCGACTTCCTGGTCGCCGCCCAGGCTGCAGACGGCGGGTTCGGCCGGAATTACGAAAACGCCATCTGCACCATGGCCCTGGCCGAGGCGTTCGCCATGACCGGCGACCCGGATCTGCGGGATCCCGCCCAACGCGGTGTCGATAAGATCTGCGCCACTCAGGCCAGCGACCCCAAGGGCAAGGACCCGGCCTATGACAAGCTTGCCTGGGACTACTCGGCGGCGAATCCGGCGCGCAACGATTCGTCGGTCTCGGGCTGGAATGTCATGGCGCTGAAATCGGCCTTCGCTGCCGGGCTCGACGTGAAAGGCGGCATCGATGGCGCCAAGCACTGGCTCGACGTGGTGTGGAAAGCGACCAATCCGGGCTGGGAAGGCCTCGATGCCTACACCGGAGAATCCCAGTTCCCCTACACCTACAACGGCAGCGACGGCTCGACCGGCGGGCACAAGAACATGGCCTGCGTCGGCCTGGTCGCCAGCGTGTTCCTCGGCCACCGCGCTGGTGATGCGATGTTGGAAACCATGGCAAACTACGTCGTGGCCAAGCAGACGCCCAAGACGTGGGCTGAAATGAACCTCTATTATACCTATTACAACACCATGGGCGTCTTTCAGGTCGGCGGCAAACGCTGGGAGGCCTGGAACGTCGTGGTCCGCGATCTGTTCGTCAACAACCAGCGCAAGGGCGAGGGCTGCGTCGACGGCTCGTGGAACTGGGATGACACCGCGAAATTCCACGGGGTCGAGACCGGTCGGGTGATCTCGACGGTGTACAGCATCCTCAGCCTCGAAGTGTACTACAAATATGACCAATTGATCGGAAAGCCGGCCAAAAAGAGTCATTGATCGCGCAGGCCGCCAACGCGCGGTGAATGACACACGGATTCATGGCGCCAAACTGGTGATGAACCATGTCCAAGGCGCTCCGTTCAAGCCACATCTAGGGCCACGACATGAACTCATCCGACCCCAACCAGGACCCCGAACTCGACGAGCAGGACCAGCTCGATCAGGAGGAGGAGCTGCAGGAAGAGGAAAATCAGCGCAAAGACATCGGCTGGGTCGGCTGGCTGATCTCCGGCGCGATCCATGCCGCGCTCATCCTGATCATGGCCGCGATCGTGGTCGGTGCCCAGATCCTCCAGCAGGATCCTCCGGCGGTGCGCGTCGCCGCGATCGAGACGCCGCCGAAAAAAGAGGAAAAGCCTAAAGACCGCGCCCTGCAAGAGACGGTCGAGGTCAACATCGTCAGCGAGACCGAGACCCCGAATCCGGTCACCGCGTTGGAAATGCCGGTGGAAAAACTGGAGAGCGAGGACGAATCCGACGCCAAGGACGCCAAGGGCCGCGAAGAAGCCGTGGCCAACAGCGAGATGGGCGGCCAGGGCGCATTCATGGCGATCGGCGCCGGCGGAGGATCCTCGGGCATGTTCGGCAAGCGCACCGGCGGCGGCCGCAAGCGCGCGGTGGGCCTCTATGGCGGATCGAAAGGCTCGGAAAGCGCAGTCGAGGCCGGTCTGCGCTGGCTCAAGCGCCACCAATCACCCAATGGCGTGTGGGACCTGGTGAACTATCCCAACAACTGCGAAGAGAATCCCAAGTGCGAACCGGGCAAGCCCGCCACCGGCAATGGCAACAACGCCATGACCGGCTACGCCGTGCTGTGCTTCCTCGGCGCCGGCTATGACCACAAGACGCCCAACAAGTACCGCGACACGGTCAAGCGCGGCGTCGAGTTCCTGGTTGCGTCCCAGGCGGCGGACGGCGGGTTCGGCCGGAACTACGAGAACGGCATCTGCACCATGGCTCTGGCCGAGGCCTTCGCCATGACCGGTGATCCCGATCTGAAGGACCCTGCCCAGCGCGGCATCGACAAGGTCTGCGCCACCCAGGCCAACGACCCCAAAGGCAAGGACCCGGCCTATGATAAGCTGGGCTGGGATTACGGTGCGCCAAACCCGGGTCGTAGCGACTCCTCCGTATCGGGCTGGAATGTCATGGCGCTGAAATCGGGCCTGGCCGCCGGGCTCGATGTGAAGGGCGGTATCGACGGTTCCAAACATTGGCTGGAAGTGGTGTGGAAGGCGACCAATCCGGGCTGGGAAACCCTCGATGTCTACAAGGGCGAATCGAAGTATCCCTACACCTACGACGGCAACGCCGGCACCGCTGGCGGCCACACCAACCTGGCCTGCGTTGGCATGGTCGCCTGCGTCTTTCTCGGCCACCACGCCGGCGACGTGATGCTCGAAACCCTCGCCAACTTCGTCATGGCCAAACAGACCCCGGCGACCTGGGCGCAGATGAATCTCTACTATTCCTATTACAATACCTTGGGCATCTTCCAGCTCGGTGGCGAAAAGTGGAAGACCTGGAACGGAGTCGTCCGCGACCTGTTCGTGAACAACCAGCGCAAAGGCGAAGGCTGTTTCGACGGCTCTTGGAACTGGGATGATTCCGCAAAATTCCACGGCATCGAGTGCGGCCGGATCATCTCCACCGTCTACAGCATCCTGAGCCTCGAAGTCTATTACCGCTACGACCAGGTGGCCGGCAAGCCAGCGAAGAAAGGTCCGTGATCAACCCGCGCGCTGCGAGCGGCCGCAAGCAGCGCGTCGAGGGCGGGCAAACCAAACCAGGGAAGCCGAAGCCGGTGCAGCCGCCCCTCTGGAGCAGCCGGAGCCGCGCTGACGGAGAGGTTCCTTGGTAGGCGAGCCGGCCGTAGCCAATGCGGCGTCAGACACCTTCTCGGAGCGCCGCACTCCGTGCGGCTTGGTGGAAGACGAGCTGGCCCTAGCCCATGCGGCGTCAGACGGCATGGGTCACGGGTGAGGCCGTCTTCCGAACAACGGCACGTAAGGCGCCGCGAACGAATCGTCTGTTGCGAATGCGGCGAAAGACAGATGCTGTGCTGAGATGACTGAGGCTGACGAGCGGAAGCGGCTCCTGCGGGGCGAATATCGGCGCCGCCGCCGGTTGCTGCCTCCCATGGAAAAGGCTGCGGAAGCCCAGGAAACCGCCAGCGTTTGCCGGATGCTGCTCGATACCCTGGCGAGCGGGCGGCCATGGCCGCCGGTGGGCAGCTACATGGCGACCCCCGAAGAACTCGACCTCAGTCCGCTGCACCTGCTGATCTGGGATGCGGGGCAACCCCTGTGGCTGCCGCGCATCCAAGGTCCGGGTCGGCTGGAATGGTATCCGGTCCGCCACGGTGACGAGGTCCGGGTCGGAACGCTCAATTTGTGCGAGCCCGACCCCGGCCTGGTCAAGGCCGAACCCCTGCCCGAGGGGATCGTGCTGTTCACCCCCGGCGTCGCGTTCACCTCCGAGGGCCGCAGGCTGGGCATGGGCGGCGGCTACTACGATCGGGTCCTGACCGACCTGCCGGATCTCGATGCCATGGCCATCGGCGTCGGTTTCACCTGCCAGCTGTGCGACGACCTGCCCACCGACGAGCACGACCGCACCGTCGACGTGTGCATTCTCGGCGGTGACCTGATCCACTGCCGCACTGGATTGCGGCCGATGCTTGGCTTGCCCCCGGGTTGAACCGGCCAACCGGCCCACACCGCTTGAACCGGGCAGAATCCGACCACGATTATCACGCCGCAAAACGGTGGATGTACCGGACGGAGACGTGGGAGAGTGGTTTAATCCAGCTCATTGCTAATGAGCCGTGCGGCTTATACCCGCACCGGCGGTTCGAATCCGCCCGTCTCCGCCAATACTACTGCGCTATGTCAGATTGAACGCCCGTCAAAGGGCCTGAGAAAACATGCTTTTTTCCAGGCCGGTGGCAGCTTGGTGGCAGTAGCGAAGCCAGTTTTCCGCCCGGTTTGGGTTCCGCTTTTGTGGATCAGTATCTGCGCGGGCCGCCGCGAGGTTGGGGCCGCGCTGGTCAGCAGCCCGGTCTGCTGATGGCCATCTTGACGGCATCCGGACTTGGGAATCGGCGGCGCGACATCGCTGCGCCAAATCAGACTCCATGTGATCTTGTTCGCCGCGACGCCTTAGCTGGAAGCGGCGCTTGCGCCGTGTCCGGCCAGGCCGGCGATGAGCACCAACGCCCAAGGACGGCTGCGGCAGAGCGCCAGGCAGAGCGCCAGTCCGATCAGCATGGCCGGGACAGGAAGCCACCACGCAACCACGGTCGCGGCACAGGCGACGGTGATGACAGCCCAACGGCGGTTGCCTGATGACCCGCTCGCCAGCAACAGCAATGGCGGCGCCACGGTGATGGGCAGCAGCAGCGCTGCAGCGACGAGCATCCCCCAGAGCATCGTTCGTCGTGCTCCACCGCTCGAAGCCGCGGACGATCCGCTCTCTCGGTGCCCCGTTTCGCCTGTTTCGAGCGCCTGGCCGGGCGTCTGATTGGTCGCGATCGGACGGAATGCCCAGGCCGCGATGGCTCCCGCGGCGAGAGAGGCCCAACCGGCGACGGGGCCGAGCCGCATCCAGCCATGGGCAACGGGCGTTCCGGCGAAGGCAGCAGCGGCTCCGCCAGGAATCAGAGCCAAGGCCGCCAGCGCCAGCGCTGCGAACAGCCCGGACCAGGCCAGGATCCACCGCCCGCGTCCCGGCGGAACGATGGCAGCAGCCAGGCCGGCGGCGACGGCCAGCAACGCCGGCGCCGCCGCCACCAGGGCGACGTGCCAGGCCAGGAAACCCGGCGGTTCGACCTGGATGACGTCCACGTCAGGATGATGCAGGCGCTCAGGGCGGGCCAAGGCAGCGCGCACGGTTGGCGCCGAAAAATCCAGTTGGTGGACCGCGATAGCGCCCAAGCGCCAAGGGATGGACGGTCGGAGGAAGAGCAATCCGCACTCGGTGGGTTTCCGGCCAGCGGAGAATCGTCTTTGTTTTTCCTTGGCGTTTCGGCGCCCTGGCGGTTGACCGGTTGGGTTGCGGTTCACGGCCTGCCGGCCGCAGGCGCTAGCTAGCCCGCCGCAGGCACTAGCCCGCCGCAGGCTCTAGCTAGCCCGCCGCAGGCGCTAGCTAGCCCGCCGCAGGCGCTAGCCGGCGAGCAGGGCTTCGGCCAAGGCGAGGTCGTCGGGAGTGGTGATCTTCAGGTTGCGGGCGTCGCCCAGGACCAGCACCGGCGCATGGCCGGAACGCTCCAGCACCTGGGCGTCGTCGCTGCATGTGCCGGCCGCGGGGTCGGCAAAGGCGGTCAGCCCAAGATCTCTGCGGAATCCTTGCGGCGTCTGGGCGAGCCACAGGTCGTCCCGGGGGACCGTGGCCGCGACCGTGCGGCCATCGGCAGTTCGTTTGACCGTGGCGGCGCAGGGGACGGCGACCACCGCCGAGCCGTGCTCGCGGATCGCGGCGATGCAGTCGGCGATGCAGTGTCTGGGCACCAGCGGACGCACGGCGTCGTGGATCAATACGATGCCATCGGCGGCGGCGCGCAGCGCGGCCAGCACCGACGCCTGGCGGGTGGCGCCGCCAAGCACCAGGGTGACCGGAAAGCTGGCCCCCAGGACGATGGCCTGGGCCGTGGGCATCCACGCTTTATCCACGGCGATGATGGCGGAATCGACCTCGCCGGCGAAGGCCTGCAAGGTCCAGGCCAGCACCGGGCGACCGCGCAGGGCCAGGTATTGCTTGGGCACGTCGGCGCCGAAGCGGCTGCCGCGGCCGGCGGCCGGGATGATCAAGGTGGTGGTCATAGGATCAGGCCGCTCGGATCCGGCCGTGGCGTTGGCGGTGGCGCATCCGGCCACCTCGGAACCTCAGCAGGGGATCAACGTCCCGAGCTGCTGAACGGGGTGCTGGTTCCAGTGGGTTTGCGGTTGCCGGTGCCGGTCGGCGGCCTGGTACCGGGTGGGCGAGGAGTGCCGGACCGGGTTGGCGGCGGGGTCGGCGCCTTGGGCACCTTGCTGGTGGTCGGGCGCTTGGTGTCGGGGCCGCGCGGAGCCCGGGTGATGGCCGTGGCGGTGGCGTCTCTCGCCCGACCTGGATCCTTGCCTGGACTGCTCGGTGCCAGCCGGGCCCACACGAACAGCACCACCGGCGTCAGGATCACCAGGATCCACAGGCACAGATGGACTGGCGACCGCCGCCACATGCCGGCGAGGTCCTCGCCGCCGGTGGTGACTGCGCCGTAGTTGCCCAGGACCAGCATCCAGCCCCCGGGGCTGATGTAGGAATTCCATGATAATTGCTGCCAACCGGCGGCGGCGGCAAGTTCGGGGGAGCGCGGCGTCTGGGTCGAGACGAACCAATAGCGCGACGGCCAATCGGCCAGATCACCGCCGCTGCGATACGCGGCGGCGGCCTGATCGAGCAGGGCAGCACGATCGGTGGATAAAGCCGCCTCGGCCAGCCGGCGGTAGGAATGTCCGGCGTAGCGCCAGCACGCCCCGGCGAGCTTGGTATCGCTGGCTACCTCAGGGTGGACTGCGGCTTTTGCCAGGAATTGCGCCGCGAGAGCGTGGTTCCCGACGTCATGCGCGCTCATCCCGGTGGTGACCAGCTCGCCGCCCCGTTCGGGGGCGACCTGGGCGAGCAGGGCGCTGGCCTCCGCGGCCCGGCCGAGCCGGCCGAGGGCGGTGGCCAGGTTGTAGCTCAGCTCACGGTCCTTCACCCCGTGGTCGGCGGCGAATTGCAGATTGGGCAGGGCATCTTTGAAGTTGTCGAGGCGGAGCAGCGCCTCCCCCAGAGCCAGCCGGGTCGGTACCGATTCCGGAGCGAGTTCCTTGGCCACGGTCAGGCTCTGCACCGCATCAGCGCAGCGGGACTGGCCACGGTCCTTGTCGTTCTGTTCCAGCCAGGCCTTGGCCTGGGCCAGGCGGGCCCGGCCCAGATAGGTGTGGGCTTCGGCGTCCTTGGGCGCCAGCGCGACCAGTTTGGCGAAGGCCGCCTCGGAGCCGGCCAGGAACGCGTCGCGTTCATCCTTCTTCAAGGTCTGCTGGCCGAGGACGAGCCGCACCCGTCCGAGCTCGTACCACGCGTCGCCGCTGTTCGCGTCGGCGGCAGCGGCCCGGGCGAAGCTGGCCTCGCCCCGGGCGTAATCCCGCGCCATCACCGCCAGACGGCCGTCGAGGAAGAGGAACTCGCTCGGCTGGGGCCGGCCTTGCAGGCGTTTGCGAGCGATGTCGAGCCAGGTCTGGCCCGTGGCCGAATCCTGGTCCTGGAGCGCCACCGCCGCCATCTGATAGGCCACCCAGCCCTGGGGATCGGTGGCGTCGGTGAAGAACTTGGCCGTGGTCAGGGCATCGGTGGTGCGCTTGAGCTTGCCCAGGGCCTGGATGCCGAGGGCTCCGGCGGCGTGGCTGGTCTTGTCGTTGCTCAGGGCCTCGCGGGCCGAAGACCATACCGCGGCCCAGTCCCGGCGCTCGGCGGCGAGCCTGGCTTTCGCCAGGTGCCCATCGGACCATTTCGAAAAGCGCTTGAGCAATTCGGCGAGACGGGTCTCGGCGTCGGCCTCTTTCGCGGCGATAGCGGCCTGGACCGGCTCCCATTGTTCACGGGTCGGGGCGATCGGATCGGCAGCGCTGGCCAGGACGATGGCGCAGGCGATGGCGGCGAGCGGTCGGAGCATGGCGTTCACCGGATCGGTGGCTGGGCAAAGCCGGAGGCGGCAGCCTCGGCGGAGATGGCTGCGGAATCGCGCTCGACCAGCGGCTTCGGGCGCAGGGTCGCTGTGCGCTCGACCGCCAGTTGCAGGGGAATGGCGTCGGCGAACAGGTCGAAGGGGAACCGCTGCCACAGCGGCAAGTCGGTGCGCACGAGCTGGTCGTCGCGGCAGATCGCTCCGCCCGCTTCGCGGTGCCAGACGGTGATGGCGATGTCCTGGGGCAGCGGCCCGCTGCGCTGGATCGGTGTCGCGGTCGGAACGAGTTGCGCCTCCACCACCAGCCCAGCGACCGGCTTCTCGTCCGGGCCGATCATGGCGTTTGCCGGCGGATACGGGGTCTGCACCGCGGCGCTGGCGTTGTGGCGCAGGCAGCCGGCTCCGACCAGCGCCGTCATTGCCAGCGACAGGATCGGCAGGGAACAGTGAAATCGGGCCACGGCCCGGTCACGCTAGGTCGTGCCCTCAGGCGGGGAAGCCGCGGTACCGTCGACGGATGGCGCAGGCGTGCGTCGCACAGCGTGGCTTTTCGGCACCGCGCCGACAGCCGGCACCGCGCCGAACACCAGGACAGCGGCACCGCCGGCGATCACCAGGGCGAGGGTGGCTTCGGCCATCACCAGGCGGGTCGACAAGGGATGGGCCGCGGCGAAACGCGCCCTGGCGGTCTCCAGATCGTACTCGCCGCCGGCACGCAAGCGTGCCGCCATGCTGCGCGCCTCGGAGATGGCGCCCCAGGCCGCGAGGTGGACTCCGGTCAGGATCAGGGCCAGGCCCCCTGCCGCCCAGACCCAGCCCATGCCCGCCCCGCGCCACCAGCGCAGGGCCGCCCACAGGATCAGGCAGGCAAGAATGCCGGCGAGCAGTCCGGTGCCGAGCACCGCCACCGCCTGGATCACGTCCCCGACCACCTGGCCGGCTTGCTCCCGGGACAAGGCGCCGCCGACGCCGGTGTGGCCGAAGGTGATCGCGGCGACCAGTCCAATCAGCAGGTCGGCGCAGGCCCAGAGCAAGGCGAGGCCGCCGGCGGCACCGATTACGATGGTTTCGTAGCGCATGGTCAGGCAACCACGTCGGCCAGCCGGCTGAGAGCGACGATCTGGCGCCGCGGCACCGCTACCTGGCGGCGGTTCACCCGCACCCCGAGCTGGCGGGTCTCCAGGCAATAGACCTCTTTGGTGCTGTTGGCCTCGCGATGGTCGTGGAGGTCAGCATCGACGAACAAGATCCAATCGTCGCGGACCTCGACCAAGGTTCCGATCACCAGATAGAACTCGGCGAGATCCGCCACCACCACGTGGCCGAGCCACTCGTTGAAAGCGGCAGTGTGGTTGCCATCGATCCGGCTCGGGCTCCCAATGAACATCCCCGCTGCGCGGGGCTCCGGCTGTGCCGGAGGGGCCGGCTGCGCCGTCCCACGTTCTTGCTTGACCGGGGGCTGCCCGCCCCCGGACGCGCCATCCGGCGCTCCCCCGCGCAGCCTGCGGCTGCTCATGACAGCAGCTCGAACTCGTCGGGATCCGGCGGGCGCGGCGCCGCCAGGTGCTGGCGCACGGTGGCGGCGAAGCGGGCCCGGCGGCGCGGCGGCATGCGCCGGAAGAGGTTGTCGACCAGCACGTCGACGGTGCCTTCGAGCTGGGCGGCATCGACCGGCAGCTCGGCCCGGGCCATGGTCCGATGGCCGCCGGCGGAGCCGAGCTTGGCGAAGGCCTTGGTCGCCCGCCGACCGACATCGACCTCGTGGCCATCGCCGCGGAAGATCACCACCAGGCGGTCGCCTTCGTCGCGGCGCCGGCGGATGCCGGCCACCACCACCCAGGCGATACCGCAGGTCAGCAGCAGCAGGTCGGCGACCTGGACCAGCAGGTCGCTGGTCGGGACGACGCCGAAGTGGACCAGGATCATGTCGCGGTAGGTCACGCGGTGGCCGATGCCCCAGGCGATGTAGTCGAGCATCGCCATCGGCACCTGGGATTTCTTCAGGCGCTGGATGAAGTGGCGATCGGCCCGGGGCAGCAGCCAATCATAGGCGCGCAGATCGGCGGCACCGGCGTTCCGCTGCAAGTCGTCGGTATCGGTGACCAGGCCATAGAGCAGCGCCGTGGCCAGCTTGCGATCCACCGGCTGCTCGGCGGCGATCAGGTACTCGCACAGCATGGTGCAGGTGGCGCCGTACCCGGGGCGCAGGTCGCAATACGCCGCCTGGGTGTCCGGCCGCGCCGGGTGGTGGTCGATGACCGCGTCGGCCCGGGGCGGATCGTCGCGCCAGAAGCCAGGCTGGGCATCGACCACCGCGACCACCTCGGCCTGGGCCAGCTCGTCGTCGCCGATCCGTTCGATGTCGCTGGCCAACCACGATAACAGCAGCTTATTCTGATAGCGCTGGACCTCGCCGCCATAGCGGATCACCGGCTCGGCGCCGGCGCTGCGCCACAACGCGGCGATGGCGAGGGCGGCGCCGATCGCATCGGGATCGGGATCGCCATAGCACAGGATCACCGCCCGTTTGCGACCCCGGGCCAAGGCGATCAGGGCATCGACCCGGGCGAGCACGGCGAAGCGCTCGTTCATCCGCACCCGGGCTTCTTCAACCGGCGAGGGCAGGCTCAGCCAGCCCGGCACCGCCACCCGTTTGCGGATGCCGCCGAGCTGGAACACCGCCCGGGTCGGCGGCAGCCAACCGCGCACCCGCTCGATGGATTCCGGTTGATCGAGGGCGATCAGGTAGGGCGGTCCGGGCAGGTCGGTCGGGCGCTGGACATAGCCCGAGGCGGCGCGATCGACGGTGACCGCTGGATACGGCGCGAGCAGCCGCTCCAGCTCGGCGTCGTCGGTGATCACCCGCACGTCGAGCCGGCTGCCAACCAGCAGGGTCACGGTGCTGACCAGGTGGCTGCCCCGGCCGATCAGGGTCACTTGACGGGGCGGCTCGGCGCCGATGTGGCGCGGCCCAGGTTGGCGCTGGCCGCTTGCCGAGCCGGTCGCGCGGCTGCGATCGGGAGGTTGGCCGTCGTCAGCCTGACGGGGCGGCGGTGAGCCCATGAGACTGGTAGCTTAGGCGCGAAGCAGCCCTTTCCAACCGCGCCGCGGCATGGTTGCAGCGATAGATGCCGTGCACGGATTTGCGGCCAGCATCCATCGATTGGTCGCAGGTGGTTGGCGCCGGTCCTTTCCTGGGTCATGCTGCGTCGCATGAGCGACAGCGCCGCCTCGCCCCTGCCCTGCCATCCTGATCTGTTCGATCTGCTGGTCTGCCCTGAGGCCAAAGTGCCGGTGAAGTGGACTGGCGGATGGCTGGTGTCCACCGATGGCGGAACCCGCCGGGCCTATCGGGTCGATGGCGACATCCCGGTGATGCTGGTCGAGGAATCCAAGGTCCTCAGCCAATCCGAATGGCAGGCAGCCATGGCGGCGGAAGGTCCAGTCGGCCAAGGCGTCGCCGCAGTCCAAGCCCGGGCCAAGCGATGACCGCTGGGCCGCCAGGCTCGGAAACTGGCGACGGGGTTCGGCGGATGTGGCGGTTTCGCCGCGCGGCTTTGCTCAGACACCGACGATTCGGACCGGTTCATGATGATCTGGTGTTGGGCGGTTTCGGGCCGAACTGCCCGACCCTGCATCTCACCCGGCGCACCTGGCGCTGGCAGCCGCCCCACCGTCGTCGCTGGCTCACCTGGTCCGGACCGGTCAGCGGCGGTCGGGGCGTCGCCACCGCGTGGTGGCGTGGTCTGGCCCGGTTGATCAGCGCCCAACCCACTGCGGCATCCCAACCCCGGCAGGTGCGCCTGGCTTTGCACGACCGACGACGTGGAACCGCCCACCTGGACTTGCGCCCTGGCCGGGTTGTGGCCACCGGCTGGCTCCGGATCCTGCTGCCCTGAGCCGCTCCATGCCCGGTGATCCCGCCGCCACTGACACCCACCATGCCGAGACCACCACCGCGCCCCGTCCTGGGACGCTGCTGGTGCGCCGGCGCGAGCATCACGCAGCCTTCGAAGCCACGCTGAAGGAAATCTTCCTGGCCCACCAGGTCCAGCTCGGCGAACCGTTGGCCAAGGGCACCAGCGAGACCGTGGTCTATGGCGGCCACTACCATGGCGAAGACGTGGCGGTGAAGATCTGCGCCCCGGCCACCGAGGACGTGGCCGACGCCGTCAGCTTGTTCGGCGCTTTCAAGGTCGAATGCGAAAAGACCATGGTCCTGTCCCGGCGCAGCCGCAACGTGGTCCAGGTCATCGAATACGGCGACGCCGACCTGCCCGACGATCTGGCGGACGAACTCGCCCAGTTCTTCCCGTTGTCGCTGCTGCCGTTCATGATCACCGAGCGGGCCCGCTACGGCTCCCTCGACAAGGTCGTGAAGGGCAAGCGCCAGCTTGCCGGCTTTGACCGGATTTCGCTGCTCGAAGCGGTGGCCGGCGCCACCGAAGGGATCAAAGAGGCCCACGACCACTTCGTCGCCCACCGTGACATCAAGCCGCAGAACATCCTGATTTTCGGCCCTGGTCAGGGCAAGATCGCCGACTTCGGCATCGCCCGCTGGCGTTCCCGGCGCAAGGCCACCGGCGGCGCGGTGCTGACCCCGAAGTACGCCAGTCCTGAACAGGCGTTCTACGCCCTGACCGGCGAGCGTGAGAACCTGGTCGACATGCGCGGCGACATCTATTCGTGGGCGATCCTGATCTATGAGGTCGTCACCGGCGCCCATCCCTTCGCCTGGGCGATCAGAACCGGCGGTGATCCAGCGATCACCCAGCGCTCGCTGCTGAAAGCGATCGCCGCCAACGACCGCCGCGGATTCCTGCCCACCGGCGACATCACCTTCGATTCGCTGATCTACAATTGCACCACCGACCTGAAGCACCGGGTCGCCGATATCAGCGTCGCCAACCGGGTGCTGCGCCAGTACATCCAGCGCCACCGTTCGGACTCGCCACCCCAGGGCTGGCCGCAGATCCGCATGGCGCCGTAGCTGCGGCCGCCGGCCGGGCGCGAGGCGCGTAAACCGGGGGCGTGGCCGATCAGCCCGCCAATTCCGCCAGCACCGTCTCGGCAACCAGCAACGCGGCGCCTGGGCAGCGGACCAGCAGGGCGATCCCATCCGACGGCCGGCAATCGACGGTCGCGGTCCGCCCGGCGGTGTCGGTCAATTCAAGTTCGGCCCAGAAGGTCTGATCGCGGAAATCAGTGATCTTCACCGCGGTCAATCTCCAGCCGGTGGCGGTGAGCACGCCGCCGAGCAGGTCATGGGTCAGCGGTCGCGGGAACGTCTCGCCGGACACCGCCCGGGCGATGGATTGGGCCTCCTGGGTGCCGATGGCGATAGGCAGGCGGCGGGGGCTGGCGACGGGTTCGACCTCGACCAGGAACAGCACCTGCCGCTTCTCGTCTTCATCGATCAGGATTTGGCCGAGCCGGCAGTGACGGAGTGGGGCTGCCATGGGCCGCCGTGGTCGGCGTCGGGTCCCCTGCTGTCAATACCAACGGCCCGCAAACCCGCCCGCCATGGCCAGGAGGTTCCCTGGAGCGAACGCCAGGGCGCCATTTCAGTCTGGCGCTTTCCTGGCCACAGTGACCTGTTCGGCTTGCGCTGGGTGCGCTTCAGCCCAGCGTGCGCCGGCCATGCGTATCAGCCTGTCCTGGGTCCGCCGGCTGCTCGGGGTCGAGCGCCTGCCTATTCCGACGCCTGAGCTGCAGGCCCGCCTGACCCTGCGCACCGCCGAAGTCGAGCCCGATATCCAGCGCATTGGGCCGAATCTGGCCGGCGTGGTGGTGGGCAAAGTCCGCACCTGCGCGCCCCATCCCGCTGCCGATCGGCTGCGCTGCACCACGGTCGATCTGGGCGATGGTACGCCGGTGCCGATCGTCTGCGGGGCGCCGAATGTGGCTGCCGGCCAGACCGTGGCGGTGGCCACCATCGGCTCGACCTTGACCGTGCCGGGCAAGGACGGAACGCCAACCACGATCACCATCAAGGCTGCGAAGCTGCGCGGCGAGCCCAGCCAGGGGATGATCTGCGCCGAGGACGAACTGGGGCTCGGCCCGAACCATGACGGCATCCTGGTGCTGCCCGACCATCTGACGGCGGGCACCCCGCTGGCCGTGGCCCTCGGCCTGGGCGATGAGGTCCTGATCGTCGAGAACATCGCCGTCACCCACCGTCCCGACCTGTGGAGCATGTGGGGCTGGTCCCGGGAGATCGCCGCGCTGTGCGGCTTGCCGCCGCCGCCGGCGCTCGACCTGCACTGGAGTGATCTCGGCGCCGGCCCGCAGGCTCCGTCCTGGTCGGTGGAGCTGCTCGACAATGACGGCCGGGCCTATGCCGGCGCCGTCGTCGAAGGCGTCAGCAATGGCGAGAGCCCGGCTTGGCTGCGCAACCTGCTCGAATCGGTCGGGGTGCGGCCCCTCGGCATCCTGGTCGACGTGACCAATCTGGTGTGCTGGGAACTCGGCCAGCCGATGCATGCGTTCGATCGCGCCCGCCTGGCGGGCACGACGCTCCAGGTCCGCGCTGCGCTCGCCGGCGAGCGGCTGACCACCCTTGATGGAAAAGAACGTCCACTGACCACCGCCGATCTGGTGATCGCCGACGCTGCCGGCCCCCAGGCCCTGGCCGGGATTATGGGCGGGGCCGCTGCCGCGGTCTCGGCGAGCACCACCGCGGTGGTGCTCGAATCAGCATCGTTCGGGCCGACCCAGATCCGCCGTTGCCGGCAGCGCCATGGCCTGGCCAGCGACAGCTCGGCCCGGTTCGAAAAGGACCTGCCGGTGGAGCTGCTCCCAGCGGCGATCCATCGGGCGGTGGCGCTGCTCGCCGAGCTCTGCCCGGGCAGCCGGGTGGTGCAGCGTTTCCACGCCGGAGCTCTGACTGGAACCGATCGCCGGCTGGCCTTCGATCCAGCCGAACCGGGCCGGGTCCTGGGCATCCCGCTGCCAGCAGCCGACGCGACTCAGTACCTGGAGTCCCTAGGATTCATCGACGTCGGCGGCATGGTCCAGGTGCCGTGGTGGCGCCGCCGCGATGTCCAGCGCGCCTGCGATCTGGTCGAGGAAGCCGCCCGCTGCCACGGCTATGACCGGATCGTGTCGGCCGCGCCGCGCCTGCCGGCAGCGGTGCCGCCGGCCCACCCGCTGCGCACCTCCGCCCATCAGGCCCGCCGCACGTTGTCGGCCCTGGGCTGGGATGAAGTCGCCACCGATGCCTTCACCAGCGCCGCTTGGGCCGGGGCGATGGGTTGGGATGCCACCACGCGGATCGACCTCGCCCATCCGATGTCCAGCGCCGAGACCATCCTCCGCGCCCATCCGCTGCCGACCCTGCTCGAAGCCATCGGCCGCAACCGCAAGCACCTCGACCGGGTCCGCCTGCACGAAATCGCCACGATCTATGCCGCCGGGACCGGCACCGATCCGACTCCGGACGAGCGGATGGTGGTTGCCGGCTGCGTCGCCGAGACCGGCAACGAGACGCCTTTTTTCGCCGCCCGCGACGCGGCCCTCGACCTGCTGGCGGGGCTGGGATTCGCCGCCCAGGCGGTGGCCGGACCGACCGCGGCGGCGATCCACGGGCTGGTCCCGAGCCGGACCGTCACCCTTCATGTCGCCGGCCTGGCGGTGGGCGTCGCCGGCGAGGTCATCGCCGACCATCGCCAGCGCGCCGATTGTCCGGAGCGGGTGGGGTTCTTCCTGGTCGAACTTGAGCGCATGGTTGCCGCCCGCGGCGCGGCGCCGCCGGTGCGCTTGCGCATGCCTAGCCGGTTCCCGGCAGTCGATCGGGATTTCACCTGGGAATGCGCAGAGGATCTGCCCTTCGCCAGGCTGGCCGACGCCACCCGCGGCGCGGCCGGCGATATCGCCGCCGGGCTGGACCTGGTCACGATCTATCGCGGCCCGCCCTATGCCGAGGGCCGCAAGGCGGTCAGTCTGCGTCTGACCTTGCAGGCCGCTGATCGCACCCTGACCGAGGCCGAGCTGGAGCGGACCCAGCACCTGGTGACGACTGCGGTCGCCAAAGCCACCGGCGCGATCCTCCGCGGGTGAAGACCCGTTTCCTGCGCCGCCGGTCCCGTTGGGGATCCTGCCTTCCATGCTGATGCATCTCAGTTTCGCGGTGGCGGCCACGGTGCTTTCGGCGGCGTTCTTCGTGGCGGTGAAGCTGGCGGTGGTCCGCGGCGTGCCGTGGTTGGCGTTGTGGGCGTGGTCCCTGACTACCACCGGGCTGTGCGGCGCGGCGCTGTGGCTCGCGCTGGGCGCTCCGGCGGTTCCCTGGGAGTGGTGCCTGCTGTCCGGGCTCGCCGGCGGCGCCGCCCACATCGCGTCGAACCTCGCCCTCCGCTTGGGCGAGGCATCGGTGCTGGTCCCGCTGAGCGGCGCCAAGCCCCTGGTGCTGATCCCGCTCGCACCGCTGTTCGGCGCCCTGTTGCCGCCGGCGACGCTGTTCGCCTGCGTGCTGGCCACGGCCGGCCTGGCCCTGGTCACGTTGACACCGGCCCGAACCCACGCCAATTCGCCCAGGCCGGTGACTGGTATCCTGCTGATGTTGGTGGCGATGACCATGATGTCGTTCTCGGATTTGTGCGGCAGCGTCGCCTTGGCCCACGCCGGTCCCGGTGGCCGGTGGGCGGTGATCGGGTTCTGGAACCTGTGCCTTGGCATCGTTCCAGTCCTCTGTCTGCCGGTGCTCGGGCGGTATTCAGGAAGCGTCACGATCGGCCAGGCGATGTCGGCCGGCCTGATCGTTGGCGTCATTTTCGCGGTCTTCATCGCCGCCATCGCCATGGCTTTCGCCACCGCTCCTGACCCGACCACCGCAGTGACCACGGTCAATGTCCTGATCGCCTGCCGCGGCGCCATCGCGATCCTGATGATTCTCGCCCTCGACCAGGTCCACGGCCGGCGACTGGAGCCGCTGCCGCCCTGGATCCATGCCCTGCGCCTGGCCGGAGCTCTCGTGCTCGCCGGTGCGGTGGCGTTGGCGTATGGCTGAGGCCGGCGGCGACAGCACCGGCTGAGGTCGACCAAACCGCCCGGATCGACCTGCGCGCCGTATGGCCCAGATCGCAGGCCTAGGGTAGACTGGTTGGTCGTGGAAGACGAACGTCTGCTCTCATTGGCCGTCGAGCGCGGCTGGATCACGTCGGAGGAGATCGCCCGGGTCCGGAGCGAGCAGCAGGCGCTGTCTGACCGCGGCATCGAGCACAGCCTGTGGTTCCTGGTGCTTGATCTCGGTCTGGTCAGCGATGAGCAGGCCCGGGAACTGCGCAAATCGGTGTCGTCGACCCGGGTGACGGCGCTGGAGGTCTCCGGCTTCCTCCTCCAGGGCCGGCTGGGTTCCGGCGGCATGGGCGATGTCTTCCGCGCCCGCCATCCCGATGGCCGGATCGGTGCGGTCAAACTGCTCGCCACCCGGCTGTCGCGCAGTGAAGAGAACCGGCGCCGGTTCGCCCGTGAAGCCCGGGCCGGGCTGCGTCTTTCCCATCCCCACATCGTCCCGGTCTGGGCCTCAGGCGAAGTCGACCACACGCCGTATCTGGTCATGGAGCTGGTCGAAGGCGGCTCGCTGAAGCAGCGGATCAGCGATCGTGGCCCGCTCAGCGAAGGCGAAGCGGTGGTCCTGCTCCGCCAGATGGGCCAGGCCCTGGCCCACGCCTGGCGCCACGGCGTGCTCCATCGCGACATCAAACCTGCCAACATCATCCTCGGCGCGCCGCGGACCGGCGTGCTCGAACCGTTCTGCGCCAGGCTGTGCGACTTCGGCTTGGCCAAGGTCTGGCAGGAAGGATCGACCCGTGGCGAGGATCCCGAGAGCATCGGTGGCCTGACCGGCGCCGGCCTGGCCCTCGGCACGCCCCACTACATGAGCCCGGAACAGGCAGCAGGCGAGACCGACCTCGACCAGCGCGCCGACATGTACGGCCTCGGAGCGACGCTCTATCACGCCCTGCTCGGCCAGACGCTGTTCAATGGCAAGAGCAGCGCCGTCATCATGTACAAGCAGGTCACCGAGGCCCCCGACCTGGCTGCGCTTTCCG
Organism: Planctomycetota bacterium; assembly: GCA_014193115.1. GTDB lineage: Bacteria > Planctomycetota > UBA11346 > UBA11346 > UBA11346 > BJHQ01. Next base: position 177,169 of record BJHQ01000003.1, read on the forward strand.
CCCGCGGCATCCACCCGGCACTGCTCGATCTGATCGGTCGCCTGCTGGCCAAGGAGCGAAAACAGCGCCCCGCCGACTGGGAAGCAGTGCTGGCCGAGGCCGAACGCCTGGCCGTGCCGACCTTGGCGCTGGCTCCGGCACCACCGCTGGCCGCACCGGCTAAGCCACCCGCAGGCGCCCGCCAGCGGGCGGTCGCGCCAGCGATCTCTTCCGCCGCCAGCGGCACGGTGCCGCAGCCGTCAGCTCAGGGCGTCGTCAAGCAGGCTCCGGTCCAGAGCACCGCGGCCCCTCCGGCGCAATCGCCGCCGCCGCAGGCGCAGTCATCGCCGCAGGCGCTTTCCTCGCCGCAGGCGCAGTCAGCTCCGTCAATCGCGCCGCGGGCGTTGCCTTCGCCGCAGGCGCAGCTCGCTCCGCGAAGATCGAAACGACGGCTGTGGCCGTGGGCGATAGGGATCATCGCCATCACGGCTATCGGCGGCAGCGCGGTCGCGGCCTTCGGCCAGACCGGGTCGACCTTGGCGACGCCGCAGAGCCTGCCAGCCCTGCTGTCGCGCAGCCACGGCGACCTGTCGTTGCAACCCGGCATCTATGCCGGTCCGTGGCATTTCGGCGCCGCCGCCAGCGGCACGGCGCTGCGCGCCGGCGGCCCTGGGGTGATCCTGCGCGGCCCGGTGGTGTGCGAACCCGGGCTGCGCAATTGCTCGCTGACCGGAGTGCGCATCGATCCTGATCCAGCCAGCGGCCTGGCGGTGGAGGTCCTGACCGGCGCGGCGCTGACTCTGCATGCCGTGGAAGTCAACGGCGGGTTGGCGATTGCCGGCGAGCTCTCCGGCTATGGCCTGGAGATCCAAGGCGCGATCCGCGCCTCCAACGACAGCCGGTTGCGCCTGGAGCGCAGCCGGATCAACGCGGCGGTCACCGCCGATCATGCCGACCTGCGCTTGCTTCAGGTCCGCTGCTCCGGCAGCGGAGCGCCCACCATGCTGACCATCAGCGGCGGCCGGACCGAGCTCGATGGGGTCGTGATCAGCGGTGGCGGCGTCGGCCTTCGCGTCGACGGAGCCGATGCCGTGCGCCTGACCGACGTGGCGATCACCGCGACTGCCACCGCCCTGAGCGCCGAGCATTCCGCGCTGACCGCGATCGATGGCCTTGATCTCACCGCGCCGACCGGCCTGGCCTGGAACGGCCCCCGGGATCCGGGATGGTCCTGGAAACGCCTCAAGATCACTGCCGAAACCCCAGCCACCGGCCTGGAACCGGTCACCGCCGCCCAGGGCGCCCGGGCCGAACGGCTGCCGTGAGTTATTGCGCTTCGCTGCGCGATTTGAGCACCGCCATGAACGCACCCTGGGGCACCTCGACATTGCCAACCATCTTCATCCGCTTCTTGCCTTCCTTCTGTTTTTCCAGCAGTTTGCGCTTCCGGGTGATGTCGCCGCCATAGCACTTGGCGGTCACATCCTTGCGGATCGCGCTGATCGATTCCCGGGCCACGACCTTTCCGCCGATCGCGGCTTGCAGCGCGACTTCGAACAAATGCTTGGGGATCTCATCCTTCAACGCCTTGACGATCGACCGGCCGCGGTATTCGGCGTCTTTGCGGTGGCAGATGAAGGCCAGCGCGTCGCACGATTCGCCGTGGACCAGGATGTCGACCTTCACCAGATCGGCTTCCTGATAGCCGGCGAATTCGTAGTCCATGGTGCCATAGCCCTGGGTCACCGATTTGAGCTTGTCGAACAGGTCATAGATGACCTCGGCCAGGGGCATGCGATACGTCAATTTGCAGCGCAACGTGCCGAGGTATTCCTGGCGCACGAACTCGCCGCGGCGCTCCGAGACCAGCCCCATGACCGCGCCGATGCGGTCGGCGGGGACGAAGAAATGGATCTCGACCACGGGTTCTTCGATGCCGTCGTGGCCGTCCTTGGGCAATTCGCCGGGCGTGGTGATCTCGATCAGCCGCCCGCCGCTGGCCTGGACCTGGCCCTGGATCATACCTTTCAGTTTCACCCGATAGGTGACCGTGGGCGCGGTCTGGACCATGTCGAGGTCGTGCTCGCGCTCCAAGCGCTCCTGGCAGATCTCCATGTGCAGCATGCCCAGGAATCCGCAGCGGAAGCCGTGGCCGAGGGCGCCGCCGGATTCCGGCGCCCAGCGGAAGCTTGCGTCGTTCAGCGAGAGTTTCTCCACCGCTTCGCGCAGCTGCTCATACGTCGTCTCGCCCGACGGGTACAGACCGCAATACACCATCGGCTTCATCTCGCGGAAGCCGGGCAGGGCCTCGCCGGGAGCATCGGTGCAGGTGATGGTGTCGCCGACCTGGACATCGCTCAGGGCCTTGATCGCCGCGGTCATGTAGCCGACCTCGCCGGCCTCCAGTCCCTCAGGCGATTCGACCATGGCCGGGCGCAGACGGCCGATGCCGGCGATCTCGTAGGTCCGTCCGGAACGGATCAGGGTGACCTTGTCGCCGGGACGGATCCGTCCGGATTTTACGCGGATATAGAGGATGATGCCGCGGTAGTCGTCATAGATCGCATCGAACACCAGGGCCTGGGTCCGGCCATTGCGGTCGCCACCGGGCGCCGGGACGTGGTCGACCACCGCGGCCAGGATCTTGTCGATGCCGATGCCGGCCTTGGCGCTGGCCATGATCGCGTCGCTGGCCGCCAGAGTCAGCGATTCCTCGATCTCCGCTGCCACCCGCTCGGGCTGGGCGCTGGGCAGGTCGATCTTGTTGATCACCGGGATGATGAACAAATTCTGATCGAGGGCGAGGAGGAAATTGGCCACGGTCTGGGCCTGCACGCCTTGGCTGGCGTCGACCACCAAGAGGCAGCCTTCGCAGGCCTGCAGTGATCGGGTCACCTCATAGCTGAAATCGACATGTCCCGGGGTATCGATCAGATTCAACCGGTAGTGCTTGCCGTCGCTGTGGTGGTAGTCCATGGCCACGGCTTTGGCCTTGATCGTGATCCCGCGCTCGCGTTCCAGGTCCATGTTGTCGAGGACTTCCAGCTCCTTGTCCTCCTTCGCCTTCATCGCCCCGCAGGCTTGCAGCAGCCGCTCGGCCAAGGTCGACTTGCCATGGTCGATGTGCGCAATAATGCAGAAATTGCGAATCAGTTGCTGAGGGTGTGGCATGTCAGTGAGATTCGGGGGAGTGCGAGGGGGCGGAGGGCCGGGCAGCAGGGGTACAATCCACCCCGACCGCTGTCCGGCCTGGGAGCCCCTTCGTGAAACAGCGATGTGCCATGTCAGGGCGATTCGGGGGAGTGCGAGGGGGCGGAGGGCCGGGCAGCAGGGGTACAATCCACCCCGACCGCTGTCCGGCCCGGGAGCCTCTTCGTGAAACAGCGATGTGGCATGTCAGTGAGATTCGGGGGAGTGCGAGGGGGCGGAGGGCCGGGCAGCAGGGGTACAATCCACCCCGACCGCTGTCCGGCCCGGGAGCCCCTTCGTGAAACAGCGATGTGGCATGTCAGGGCGATTCGGGGGTGCGGCGGTCGGCGCGATTCGCGGCGGGCGCCGGACAGTAGCGATGGAATGCCGCCGACAATCAGGGGATCAGCGCGCTGGCCCGGGCCGACCAGCGGCGGAGCAGATCCCCCGGATCGGCGCCGCAGGCCTGGCCGAGGTGCAGCGCCATCGCCAGACAGCGGGTTGCTGCGGTTTGCACCGACTCGGCGTTTGGCAAAGTGCTGGACTCCGCTTGCAGATCGGCTTGCAGCCGGCCGTGGTGCCGGCGTACGAACTCGGGGCCGGGCAGCTCAGCAGGCAGGTCGGGCAGGATCAGGCGGTCCATCCAACTGCCGATCGCGGCCCGGCGGATCGCCGCATCGCCCAGCGTCCGCCACGGCGCCAAGGCTTTCCTCCCCCGGCTTGCCGCCAAACCGCTGTCGAACACCAGGACGAACGCAGCCTCGGCCAGATCCTGGGCCAATTCCAGCGTCGCATCCTGGGTCGCCTCGCCTTCGGCCACCTGCTGCTGAGCGACGTACTCAGCCACGGTCAGGTGCGGGAGTTCGACCACCGAAGGGCAGCCGTCGAGGCACGGGAAGCGGCGCCCTTCGTGCAGGTAGACCGTGGACGTTCCCTGACGGCGCCGGCCCAGCGGATACAGCCGGCACGCCAACGGCCGACCCGCGTGGGCGAGGCAGCCGGGAGCACCGCCAGTGGGATCGCCGCCAGTGGGAGCGCCGAGCGCCAGCTCGGCTGGAGCTGGAGTTGGAGTTAGGCCGGGAGCGCCGAGCGCCTGCTCGGCTGGAGTTGGCACTGGCGTATTGGCCTGGCCAAGCGGTCGGCTGTCCAAGTCACGTTGACGCTCCAAGCCGAGCGGGCGCTCGGCGCTCCCAGCCAAGCCGAGCTGGCGCTCGGTGCTCCCGGCCAAGCCGAGCTGGCGCTCGGTGCTCCCAGCATACTGGCTGCACGCCGGCAATCCCCGCCAGCCAGCGCCGCCGGTGAATGCCAGGCGGATCCCGCCATCAGCGGTCCAACGGTCGCGGAACGCGCGGGCGGACACACCGCGGGCCTCGGCCAGGCGGGACAGTTCCCACGGCGTGATCCACACCTGCTTGCCGTGGCAGCAGGTGCCCTGCCGGGTGCAGGTCAGCGGCAGCCGGTCTGTCGGCGATAGCGGTGTCATCGCCGAGCCCGGCGCGGGCTCAGCCGGGATCGGCACGGTCGTCGAAGGCCCCGCCCCAGGTCGCCAGTTTAGCCCGCTGCCAGCGTTGGCCCATGCGGTTCGAGATACGGCGCTGTTCCAGCCCGGTGGGTCCGCACAGGGTCAACTCGGCGGTGGTCTTGGCGATCACCGGTTCGGCCACGATCCGCGACAGGCCCGGGCGATGGTCGCCCGAGATCCGTTCGGCGACCAGATAGGACACCGGCTCGATGGTGGTGATCTCCCGGTTTTTTGCAGCGGATCTGGTCAGGCGCAGATCGGTGTGGCACCACTGCGGCCCCTCGGCCAGCGGACAGCGGCCGCGATGCGGACAGGGCGCGGCGATGGCCGCGCCGGCGGTGTTGAGGACCCGGCGGATGGCGAGGATGGTCTGGTGGCCCTGCGGTGTGCCCGGCTCGACGATCACCAGCCAGCGGCTGCTCTGCGACCAGGCGCGGCGGACCACTTCGGGACGGAGTTCGTCGGACAGTTCGCCGCACAGGTGCGACAGCACCACCAGATCGGCCCGGCCATAATCCCGAGGCTGCGAAAGATCCGCATGGAGCGAGATCAGCTTGGGCAGCGGATCCGGTCCGCTCGCCGCGAGGGTTCGGGCCAGGGTGAGCAGGCCTTCGTCGCGATCGACGCCGACCAGCCGGGCTCCCGGCCGGCAGCGCTCCGCGGCCGCCCACAATCCGGCTCCGCAGCCGGAGCCGAGATCCACCACGCTGGTCAGATCCGACACCCCGCCCTGGCTCAGGGCGAAGGCGACCGCCGCCGCGGTCGCCGGCATCCGGCTGAGGGCATAAGCGGTGCGGTCATGGTCATCGGTGAAGGTGACCGGCGAACCATGCTGGACCTGCTCGATCAGCCGCTTCGCCCGTTGGGCGAATTGCGGCGGAGGAGCGATCGCGGCCAGGGCCGTGGTCAGGGCCTGAGGGATCACGGCGCCGCCTGACATTGGAAAATCCATAGGGAATCGCTAAGCGTTTCCGCGTGCCGGCGGTCCAGGTCAGCGCTTGGCAGGTTCACGGGGATGCCTCACCGAGCAGCGCAGTCCAGCAGCGATGGAGCGCTGCCCGGCGGTCGGACCAGGCAGCCTGCAATCCGTCCAGCCGCTGGCTGATCCGATCGAGCCCGAGGTTGCCGGTGGAACCGGCGTGGGTGCGGCTGCGGACCACGGCGTCGTGGTCGCCGACCGCGACCGAGCCCAGGTTCCGGCCGACCTGGATGTAGGCGTCCCGGAAGGGCACGCCTTGCTCGACCAGTCGGTACGCGGCGTCGGTGGCGTAGAGATCCGGAGTCAACGCCGCCACGATCCGTTCTCGCGCCGGGGCGATGGTCGGCGTCACCGCGGTCGCCACCGCCAGGGCCTGGCGGGCCAGATCCACGCCCTGCATGACCAGCGCCTTGGTGTCCTGCAAATCCCTGGAATAGCCGGAGGGCAACCCGGTGACGATGGCGGCCAGGCCGGTGCGCAGGCCGAGGAACGTCGCCGCCCGTGCGCGGAGCAGTTCGCACAGATCCGGATTGCGTTTCTGCGGCATGATCGACGAGCCGGTGGTGAAACCCTTGCCCAAGGTGAAGAATCCGCATTCGACGCTGGTGAAGAACACCAGGTCGGCGGCGAAGCGCGCGAGGTCGGTCATCACCGCGCCGAGGGCATCGAGGACCGCGGTCTCGACTTTGCCGCGGCCGTTGGCATCGGCCATCGCCGGCGCGCCGAAACGGGAAAAACCAAGGAGATCCGCGGTCAGTTGGCGATCCAAGGGCAGCCCGACGCCGTAGCTCGCACCCGAGCCGAGCGGGCAGGCATCGACCAGTTCATAGGCCGCCGCCAAGAGGATCAGATCGTCAGCCAAGCCGTGGGCGTGGCTGGCGAAGAACATCCCGACGCTCGACGGCATGGCCCGCTGAAGATGAGTATAACCCGGCAGCGGGTGGAATTCGTAGGTTTTCGCCTGGGCCAACAACGCTCGCGCGGCGATGGCCGTGGCCAGGGCGAGCTCGGTGATGACGTCTTTCTGCCACAACCGCAGGTCGGTCAGGACCTGGTCGTTGCGGCTGCGTCCGGTGTGCAGCCGGCGGGCCGGTTCGCCGATCCGGGCGGTGAGCAGGGCTTCGACCTTCGAGTGCACGTCCTCGTCCGCCGGTTCCACGGTCCAGGCGCCGGCCAGGAATTCGCCATGGAGCTGGCGCAGCGCTGCGACCAACGGCTCCAGCTGGCCAGCCGGCAGCAGCCCGATCCGGTCGAGCATCACCGCGTGAGCGACGGATCCGAGCAGATCATAGGGCGCCAGCACCCGGTCGTGGCGCCAGTCGTCGGCCACGGTGAAAGCATGGACCAGCGCATCCGGCGTATCGCCGCCCTTGCTCCAGATCGCCATCAGACCTCCGAGTCAGGCACCGTCGGAAGGGGCCAGCAGGCTGCAAGCCGGGCACCGCCATTCCAAGCCTGCCGACCAGCCGTCGTGCCGCGTGGGAGAGCGCCGGAGGCAGCGGATCGGGCAGCCCGGCGTGGCGGGAAAGGGCTTCGGGAGGTCCCTCGCCTTCCGTCCGTCAGCCGAGGAAATGCCGTTCGATCTGCGGCGCCAGATCGGTCATCGCCCAGGTCGGTCGCCGCCAACCGGCATCGGCCAAGGATCCGCCGACGATCAGCAGCGGACCGTCCTGCGGGTTGGCGGGCGGGCGGCCGTGGCTGCCTTTGATCAGCCCGGTGTCGAGCGGGCACGGTTCCATCACGTAACGGAATCCCAGCTTTTTTCTGAGTAACGCGGTCATCGCCCGGAACTTGCCGCCATGCGGATCGAACAGCAGTTCGCGCGGATCGTAGCCCGGCTTCTTGTGGATCTCGACCGCTCGGGCGAAATCCGGGCGGCGGCAATTATCGTGGAGATCCTGCCAATAATCATAGGCGAACCAGGTGCCGGGCTCAGCGACCAGGACGATCTCGCCGCTGCGCGGATGGTCGAGGCCGATCTCGGCACGTTCGCTTCCGACATAGGCCCGGCCGCAGCCGCGCAGCGCGTCGAGCGCCGCCGGAAGGTCATCGGGATCGCGCACCGAGACGTGGGCGATCTGGTGGTCGCACACCGCCAAGGCGCGGCTGGCGCCGACATCGATCAGCTCGCCGGCGGTGTTGTCCACCGCTGTGAGCAGGTCGGCGCCGCGCAGCAGCCGGTTCGGGAACAGCGCCTGGGACACCGGCTGCAAACCGTATTCGCTGACGAACACCAGGTCGGCGCCTCGCTCGGCGGCGTGGTCGATGATGGTGGCGGCGCAGGCGTCGAGATCCTGCAAATTTCCTGCAAGATGCGGACCAGTCGGGCCAAAGCGCTGCAAGTCGTAATCGAGGTGCGGCAGGTACACCCAAACCAGATCCGGGCGGGCATGGTCGAACGCCGTGCGGAAACTGTCGGCGATCCAGCGCGTGCTGGCCAGCCCGGCGGTCGGACCCCAAAACGAAAACAGCGGGAAATCCCCATGCTTATTCCGCACGGCTGGTTTCAGATCCCGTGGCCAGGCGTAGAAATCCGGGCTTTTCCGGCCATCGTGGTGATAGACCGGTCGCGGCGTGACCACCGCATCGCAGTCCGAGTTCAACGCATACCACCAAAAATGTTTCAGTACTTTCAGTGGTCGCCGGCGGCGGATCGACGCCCACACCGATGGCGCCTGGATCAACCCCTGGCTCTGGCTCCAGAAGCGGATCTCCCCAAGGTCGCGGAAATGCCAGCCATTGCCGACGATGCCGTGGACCTGGGGCAGGACGCCGGTGGCGAGGGTCGCCTGGGCCGAGCAGGTCACCGCCGGCACCACACCGGACAAGGCAGCGGAGCTTCCCTGTTCAGCGAACGCCGTCAGTCGCGGCGTGTCGCGACCGAGATGCGCCGGGGTCAATCCGACGCAGCAGCAGACAATCAGCGGGCGCGGCATGGCCTCATCATGGCCCGGAGCGCCGCACTCCGTGCGGCACGAATCACCGGCGACGTGAACCCATCCGGCATGTCCGGCTCAAGGCAGGAGAGAGCAGGCATCCCAGCTCAGCGGTACAGGTACACGCCGCGTTCGGTGCGCAGTTCGACGACGTTGCCCGGCCCATCGTTCTCCTCGACCCGGCCCACCACCTGGGCGTCGATGGCGCAGGCTTTGGCCACGGCCAAGCAGGCCTCGACGCGGTTCGCGGGCACGATCGCTTCAAGGCGATGGCCGCAGTTGTAGACGCTGTAGACCTCGGCCCAGGGCAGGCCGGTGCTGGCCTGGATCGCGGCGAACAGCGGCGGCAGCGGAAACAGCGCATCTTTGACATAGCGATTGCCGCGGGCGGCGCCGGGCCGGCCGAACTTGACGAGTTTCGCCTGGCCGCCGCCAGAGCAGTGGATCAGGCCGTGGAAATCTTCACGCGGAATCGCCGCCAGCAGGTCGCGGATCAGCGGCAGATAGGTCCGGGTCGGCGAGAGCAGCGCCGAGCCGATGGTGAAGCGCGGATCGCCGGGCAGCGGTTCCTCAAGACGATGCTTGCCGCAATAGGCCAGTGACGGATCGATCTCCGGCGCCCACGTCTCAGGATAACGGTCACGGTAGCCGCCGAGCAGTTCATGGCGCGCGCTGGTCAGGCCATTGGAGCCGATGCCGGCATTGGGCGACGATTCCCAGCGGGCCTGCCCGGTGGAGGCGAAGCCGACGATGACATCGCCGGGCGCCATCCGGGCGGCGTCGATGACCTCGCTGCGCGCCATCCGGGCAGCGACGGTGCAGCCGACATCAACGGTGCGCACCAGGTCGCCGACATCGGCGGTCTCGCCGCCGCACATCCGGATGGCGATGCCTTCGGCGGCCATCTGGTCGCACACCGCCTGATAGCCAGCGACGATGGCGCTGATGACCTCGCCCGGCACCTGTTTGGCATTGCGGCCGATGGTGTTGGACACCAGGTACGGACCGAGGGATCCGACGCAGGCGCAGTCGTCGAGGTTCATCACCAGGGCGTCCTGGGCGATGCCCGAGAACACCGACACCGGAGCCCCTTCTCGCCACGCCAGATAGGCCAAGGCCGCCTTGCTGCCAGCAGTGTCGGCGTGGAGCAGCAGCGCGTGGTCCGGCGAACCGGTCAGTTCATCAGCCACCAGCTTGCAGAAGGCGCCTGGGAACAGGCCGGCGCTTTGGTTGGCGATGGCGGCGTGGACTTCGGCCTTGCCGGCGGACACGCCCCGTTGCTGATAACGGTGGTCGTGCCTGGCTGAGAGGCCAGGGGCCAGGGGCCGGGGGCCAGGGGCCAGGGGCCGGGGGCCAGGGGCCAGGGGCCGGGGGCCAGGAATGTCGCTGGTGGCGGATCGGTCGTTGGACATGAGGCGTCAGGCAGGGGGCTGGTGGAACCGCTCGGAGGTGCGGATCGTGGTGCACCGATGGCAAGCCACCAGCACCAGGGCAAACCCGCGCTCATGCGGGACGCGTTTGCCCAGTCGAGCATAACACGGTGGAGGGTGGGATACGCGGGCATGGCCGCCGCGGCACAACCCAACAGCACACCTGCCACCTTGCCACCCTTCCGAACTGGTGCTCGGCGCTCCCAGGTCATCCGCTTGCGCCCCGCACCAGCAGCGCCCAGATTACCCATGGATGACTCCAGTCCGCGTGCGTCCCGAGTCCCAGCCTTTAGCCCCCAGCCCCGCACATAAATGCACCTCGCCGTCCACCTGACGGTCTACGTCCTGACCACCGCCCTGGGCATCCTCCTGGTGCTGTTCCTGGCCAATAGCGACTGGCATCAGCCGGTGGCGGCCTGGTGCTCCACCGCCGGCGGCATCGCGACCCTGTCGACGGCCGCCGGGCTGTTCCTGGCCGCGCCGCTGATCCATTTCCTGGTCTGGTGGGGCCGGATGCTGCGCTCCCGGGAGATCAGCTACACCACCGATACCGGCCGGATCGCGGTCGGCCTGATCGCCATCGAAGAGGCTTTGACCCGGGCGCTGGAAGGCGAACCCGAAGTGAAGAAGGCCCATGTCCATGTGCTGGAAGATCGGGTCAAACGCACCGTCATCATCGATGCGGTGATGACCTTGTGGGAGGTGCCCAACGTCACCGAGCGCAACCGCTTCTGCCAGCGCCTGCTCCGCCGCCGCTTCGCCGAACTGATGCCGGAAAAGGACGCGGTGCAGGTCAACCTGACCGTGCATCGCCTGAATGTGCGCCGGCCCGAGGACCGCACCGCCAACGCCACCACGATGGTCGCTCCGCCAGTGCCGGCCAAGGAACGCCGGGATCCGGGCGACGAGTCCGATGTGCGCCCGTCGATCGAACCCACCGATGATCTGTACGTCGGCCCGACCTATCCGGTCAGCCGCGACGACGACGATCCGTTCCAGGTCCGCCCGCCCACCACCCGAGTCGGTCGCAAGAAGACGCAGTGACCTGTCCGCGTGAGGCGGAAACACGAGCCGCTTGCGGCGGACACGGCATAAAGTAAACATTCGTTTATGATCGTCTCAGCCCTGGTCGGACTGGTGTTGGCGGCCGAACCCGCACCTCCGGCCGAACCACCCGTGCCGCTCGAACCGCCCGCGGTCCACGACCCCTATCAAGGTATGGATCGCAATGGGCGGATCCCGGCCAGGCCACTGCCGTTCGCCACCGATCATCCCGAACGCTGGCGCTATGTCCCCGAAGGTCGGATCAAACCGGGAAACCTGCTCGATCGGCTGTTCGTCTCGTCCTTTGTCGCGCCGATCGTTTTTTATGAAGAGGCGGTCGGTGGCGGCGGAGGCGTGGCGATCACCGACCTCGACTTCCGCAATCAGCGCCGGCAGGAGTTCCTCGGCGCGTTCGCCAGCCGATCGACCCAGGGCCAGGAGGGCTACTCCGTGCTCTGGCAGCGCTGGCTTGAGCACCGGAATCTGCCTGGTGGCGGCATCGCCCAGGAAGAGAACACCCTGGTCCGGGTGGTGGGATCCTATGAACGCATCCTGACCCGGCGGTTCTACGGAATCGGGCCAGACAGAGGCGCTGGCGATGAGACCAGCTACACCGACGAACTGGGCTCGGCCGAGACCTTCCTGCGCCGTTCGCTGCCCGCTGCCGGCGACGACTGGACGGCCCAGCTCGGGCTGAAATACGAGCAGCACAACCTGTATCGCGGAAAAGTACGCAACCGGCCGAGCACCGACGATGTCCACCCCGCCCTGACTTCCTCAGGTGATGGCGTCGGCCTGTGGTGGGTCAACGCTGGGCTTACCTACGATCGGCGCGACAGCCGCCACAATCCCTATCGCGGTTGGATGCTGTCAGCCCGATTGCGCTCGGTACCGGCGTGGAGCGGCGGCGAAGCCGCGGCCATCGGCTCGGTGGAGGCGACCTGGCAGCTGCCGGTGCCCGGGCTGCTCCACGATTCCGGCGCCGCGGATCTCGCCCGGCTCGGGGCAGAGGAGAACCCGCCGACCGACGTGTTGGCGATCGGCGGACAACTCCATCAGACCTGGGGGCGGCTGCCGTACTGGGCGCTGCCCAGCCTCGGCGGCAGCGACACCTTGCGCGGCTTCATCGGCGACCGCTTCACCGACCGCGCCGCCTGGCATCTCGGGGCGGAGTGGCGGATCTGCGCCATTCCACGGGGTTTCGCCATCACCGATTCGATCCGGGTCGAACGCATCGGCGTCGCGCCGTTCGCCGAGATCGGAACGGTGGCCGAGCGCACCGCCCGCCTGCCCCGGTCGCGCCATCACTGGGACGTCGGTTTGGGATTCCGCGCGTCGCTGGAACGCACCGCCCAATTCCGCTTCGACATCGCCCGCTCACCTGAGCAATGGGGCTTCAACGCCGCATTCGGCCTGCCTTTTTGAGGGAAATCCACGGAAGAACCGTTGCAGGAACCCGCCCAGACGCCGCGGGGCATCCATTCCGCAGCTGTTGGCTGTGGCCTGGGCAGCGGAAAAGACCGGTGCTTCTGCCCCGAAATCAGATGAACCGCCAAGGCGCCAAGGAAAAGCCGAGGAGATGCTGCGCTGGCTGGAAAGTCCACCGGGTTCGGGTTTCTCTGTCCCGCAACTCCTGGTCGCCTTTGCGTCTTTGCGCTTCCCCAACAGCGTTGTTCGGCTCTACCCGAACTGCACCACCGTGCCGCTGGTGATGGCGAGGCGTTCGGCGCCGTCGATCAGCAATCGGCCATGGTCGTCGAGCCCGGCGGCGCGGCCGGTGACCAGTCGGTCGCCCAGGTCGATCTCGACCATCCGGCCGCGCAGCAGGTCGCGGCGGCGCAGTTCGCCGAGCACTGGTTCAAGACCGCGATCCGCGATCAGGGCGGCGGCCTCCAACAGGTAGCGGCGCAGGCCGGCGAGCAGCGCCATGGTCGATGGCGCCGGCACATGCTCTGCCAAGATCGCGCATCTGCGATCGCTCGGCAATTCCTGACGCTGCGGATCCACGTTCAGTCCGATGCCGACCACCAGCGCCGGCCAGGTGGCTGCGGCTGGTCCAGGCCACGCCCCACCGATCTGGGTGCTGCTCGGTCCGGCCCGCTCGCACAGCACCCCAGCGAGTTTCCCGCCGGCCAGCCAGACGTCGTTGGGCCACTTGATCGCCAATGGTTCGGGCAATCCAGGGCAGGCATCTTCCACCGCATGGCAGATGGCCAGCCCGGCAGCGAGGGCCAGTTGCGGTCCGTCATCCAGGGCCGCATGCAGGACGAACGACGCGGTGACCACGCCGGGCGGAGACACCCAGATTTTGCCGTCGCGTCCGCGACCAGCGGTCTGCCGCGCCGTGACCACGCAGGCGCCATGGGCCAGGGCCTCGGCGTGTTCGAGTGCCCAGGAATTGGTCGAGGGACAGGTGGGAAGTTCGATGAGCCAGCTGGGCATGTTCAGGGGATCGGATCGCCCGGTTTACGGGTGGCACAAGCGAAGCCGTTTTCCGTAAACAAGGCGCGTAGCTTTACAGCAGCGGCGGCGGTCAGCGACGCATCGCCGAGCCCATCCGCAAGCCGAATGGCCTTGAGATGCTGGATGCCGACGACCAGCAGGAGCCGCTCCCCCGCACGGAATTCCAGGTGGGCATCGCCGTGGCACAAGCAATGCCATATCGAAAGCCCGGAGTCCCACGGCGTGTCCAACGCGTCGCCGAGTTCGGTGAAACGGCTCTTCGCCAAGGTCACCACCCGGGGTTCCAACGTTTCATCGCGCAGGTGTTCAACGATCACCACCCGGTCAGCCGACGCCAATGCGGCCCGGATGCGGCTTCCTGGATGGGTGATGACGGAGGCGGTGAAATAGCCGAGGACCAGGACCGCGGCGACACTGGTCCAGGCGAGGATCCAGCGATGACGAACTGCCGCCGGATAGGCCATGGGTCATGGACGGAACCAACGATACCCAGGTTCCGGCCGCTCCCTGGGAGCGCCGAGCGCCAGCTCGGCTGGAATGTGCCTGGGAGCGCCGAGCGCCAGCTCGGCTGGTTTTTGAACGTTGGCGTTGCTCGCTCGCATGGCCCATGCCGAGCGAGCGCTCGGGTGAGCCGAGGTCAGGCGACCTTCCACACCCGGCCGACCAGAGTCTTGAAGATCGAGGTCCGGCGCCCGACGCCTTTGCCGGCGAGGAGATCGAGGTCGGAGACCAGTTCGCCCCAGGTCTGGCAGCGTTCTTCGACCCGGCGGGCGAGCATCCGGGCAAGCAGGTCGGCCACGGACTGGTCCAGGCCGGGCACCAGATGCTCTGCGGGAGTCCAGGTGTCGTGGACATGCATCAGCATCAGCTTGGCCGGATCAGGATGGCTGAAGAGGGTCCGACCGGTGATGGCGTGATAAAAAGTCGCGCCCAGGGCGTAGATGTCGCTGCGCTGGTCGATGCGCCCCGCCGGTTCGCCCAGGCCCAGGCGCACGGCCTCCGGGGCGACATAGGCCGGCGTACCCATGACCTGGGTGCCCTTCAGCGCCTTGCGCAGGCTGGTCGTGCCGCTGTGGGCGGTGCCCTGCATGCTGGCCAGGGCGAAATCGGCGAGTTTCGCCTGGCCGTCGTCGGCGACCAGGATGTTGGCTGGCTTCAGATCATTGTGGACCAGCCCGACCCGCAGATGGCCGTGGGCCAGGCCCCGGGCGACCTGGCGGACGACTTCAAGGGCGCGGTCGACGGCGAGCCGGCCCTGGTCGCGGATCATCGCCTGCAAGCTGCGTCCTGAGACGTATTCGACGACCAGGTACGGATGGTCGCCGGTGTCGTCGAAATCGAACACCCGCATCAGGTTGGGATGGTTGAGCTTGGCCAGGATGCGGGCCTCGTTGGCGGTCATCGCCGCCGCCGCCGGGCCTTCGGCGCCAGAGCCGTCCTGCATCGCCGACGGCAGCAGGACCTTGACCACCACGTCGATGTCGAGAGAGGCATGGTGGGCGAGGTACACCATCGAGCTGGCGCCAGCGCCGATCTCGCGTTTCAGCAGGCAACGGCCGAGCTTTTCACCGACCTGGGGAACCCGGTAGCCGCCAGTGCCGACGGCGATGGTCATGCTCGCGGCCTGGCTGGCGCGGATCGCCCGGGTGAAGGTGGCGGTGCTCACGCCCTTGGTCGAGGCCTCGTCGATGGCGGCGGAGAGGTCCTCAGCGTTGAGCAGATCCGCCGATTGGGTGACGCCCAGCGCCGCGGCCAGATCGCAATCGCGCAGGACGGTCTCGACCTGATCGAGGATCGCTCCGGTGTCGCCGGAAAAATTCGCCTGCGGCGGATCCGCGCAGCGCTCCAGCCGCCATTCGCCCGTGGGCAGCACCAGCGCCCGGGTCAAGGCAGGCGACGCGGCCAGTCCAGCGAAATGGACGCTGCGCAGCTCGCCGCCCTGGAAATGCAGGGTGGCCCGTTCCTGTTCGCTGCCGCCATCGGGCTCGACCACGAGTAGGCCGTCAGCGCGCTCGCGTACACAGGTGCGCAGGACCTCGATCAATCGGCCGCCAGCATACCGACCCGACGATACCGTGGCCAGTCGGTCGGAATCAGTCGCGGTCACGGGGCTGGCGGTGGGCATGCGTCGCTAGTGAAAAAGGTTCGGCTTCAACCTACACGCGGCGCTGCTTCTGGGCAAGGCGGCACGGTCAATGCAACCACCAGTCGGCCGCACTGCGCTTGCCCTGGCCGGATCTGGGTGAACCTCGCCCCTACTGCATCCAGCCCTGACCAACCCCGAGTCCCCCATGAGCAACGCCGACGGCATGACCTATGCACCCAAAGGGAAACCGGCTCCGGTGGTCGGGCCGGGAGAGTTCCGCTTTGCGGCGATGCATCTCGATCACGGCCATATCAACGGACAATGCCAGGGATTGATCGAGGCCGGCGCCGATCTGGTCGCGGTCTACGATCCCGATCCGGCCAAGGTCGAACGGTTCCAGAAGGCCTTTCCCCAGGCCGTGGCTGTCGATGATCCGCGGAAAATCCTGGAGGATCCCACGATCCGCTTGGTCGCCGCGGCGGCGGTGCCGTGCGACCGCGGGCCGCTGGGCGTGCGGGTGATGGACCACGGCAAGGACTACTTCACCGACAAGGCGCCTTTCACCAGCTTGGCCCAGCTGGCTGCGGCCCGGGCCGCGGTGGCCCGCACCGGGCGGAAATACGCGGTGTATTACAGCGAACGGATCCACGTCGAATGCGCCGTCGAAGCCGGGCGGCTGGTCCAGGCCGGCGCCATCGGCCGGGTCATCCAGGTCCTCGGCCTGGGTCCGCACCGGCTGAACGCGCCGTCGCGGCCGGGCTGGTTCTTCACCAAGGCCCAGTACGGCGGCATCCTGACCGATATCGGCAGCCATCAGCTGGAGCAATTCTTGTTCTTCACCGGTGCGACTTCGGCCAAGGTCGCCTTCGCCCGGGTCGCCAACCACGCCCACCCCGAGCATCCTGAACTGGAGGATTTCGGCGAGGTGGCCGTGGTCAGCACCGATCCGCGCAGCGCCGGCGCCAGCGGCTACCACCGGGTGGACTGGTTCACTCCCGCCGGCCTGAGCACCTGGGGCGACGGCCGGTTGGTGCTGCTCGGCACCGAGGGCACCATCGAACTGCGCAAATATGTGGATGTCGCCGCGGCCAAGACCCAGGACCACCTGATCCTGACCGACGGCAAGGGCGAGCACCGCTGGCAGCTCCACGGCCAGGTCGGTTTCCCTTTCTTCGGTCAACTGGTCCGCGACTGCCTCGACCGCAGCGAAACCGCGATGACCCAGGACCACGCCTTCCTGGCCGCCGACCTGTGCCTGCGCGCCCAGGCGCTGGCCGATGCGGGTCGGGCCTGATGCACCGCGGCGGCCCGTCCTGGGAAGGCCCAGCTCGGCCGGCGCTGGCCCAACCGCGGGTGAGGAGAGCCTCAAGCCGCACGGAGTGCGGCGCTCCGGGCTGGGAGCGCCGAGCGCCAGCTCGGCCGTTGCGCGCGCAGTTCGCGCTGACGCATGACGTAGCCTGGGAGCGCCGAGCGCCAGCTCGGCCGTTGCGCGCGCAGTTCGCGCTGACGCATGACGTAGCCTGGGAGCGCCGAGCGCCAGCTCGGCCGTTGCGCGCGCAGTTCGCGCTGACGCATGACGTAACCTGGGAGCGCCGAGCGCCAGCTCGGCCGTTGCGCGCGCAGTTCACGCGGACCTATGACCGCTGAGCGGCGGCGCTGGCTGCTGGTCGGCGGCTCGCCGCGGATCGCGGTGGACGCCGTGCGGTTCCTCCAGGCCAGAGGTTCCGGCGCGACCGCCCGACGGTTGCGCGAGTTGCTGGCCGAGAGCGGCATTCCAAGCGATCTGCTGCTCAGCGACCCGGCAGAGGGCGCCACGGTCTATGGTGATCGCAGCGATCTCGATCAGGCCGTGCGGCGCTGGATCGGATCCAACCCGACCGGCGGCATCGCCTTGTCGGCGGCGATCAATGATTGGCAGGTGGCATCGGTGGATGTCGAGCGTGATGGCGTCGCCACGCCGATCACCCGCGATGATAAGGCGCCATCAGCGGCGACGGCGCTGAGTATCCGCCTGGTGCCGGCGCCCAAGCTGATTGACGCGCTGCGCGGCTGGGGTCACACCGGCCCGCTGATTGGTTTCAAGTACGAGGCGGCCGCCACGGTGATCGGCTCGGCCCAGGCGCTGCTCAGCCGGACCGGCGCCAGCGCCGTGGTCGCCAACAGTTTGTCCGGGACGGTCCAGGCGCTGGTCGATGCCCAAGGTGTGCGCCGTTTCACCGATCGATCCGAGCTGCTCGCGGCCTTGGCCGAGCGCATGTCGGCCATCGCGTGACTGGCGAGCACGTGACTGGCCAGCACGTCACCGGCCCGGCGACCTGCCGGCTCGACGACGCGGCGTTGCTCGCGCAGTGCACCGTCAGCTGGTTCCGTTCGAGTGGGCCTGGCGGACAGCACGCCAACAAGACCGATTCGGCGGTGCGGATCGCCCATCGTTCCAGCGGCGCCACCGCGCAGTGCCAGGACCATCGCCAGCGCGAACGCAATATCGCTGAGGCGTTGGTCCGGTTGCGCCTGCGCCTGGCCTGCACCCAGCGCGGCGGCAGCGATCCGGCGTGGCTCGACCCGTATCGGCGGGGACGCCAACTGACCTTGGGCGCCAACGCTCGGGACTATCCGGCGGTGGTCGCCTGCGCCCTCGACGCCCTGGCAGCTGCCCGCGGATCGCTGGCCGAGGCAGGCGCGGTGCTGGGCATCTCGACCAGCCAGCTCGCCCGGCTGCTCTGCGCCGATGGCGACGTGCGCGCCGCCGCCAATGCCCTGCGGGCGGAGCATGGCGCGGGGCCGCTCCATGACTGACTGGGCGGGGTGGTATGCGGTGGCAGTGGGCTCGAACCGAGGCGATCGCCTCGGTCATTTTGCTGCCGCATCACAGCGGCTGGAAGCGACTGGACAGATCCGCGTCGCGGCCAGGTCGTCAGTGGTCGAAGGCCCGGCGGTTGGTGGGCCAACCGGGCAAGGGCCGTACCTGAATGCGGTGTGGCTGCTCGAAAGCGGTCTCGGCCCGCACCAACTGCTCGATGTCGTGCTGGCGGTGGAATCCGCTGGCGGACGGACCAGGACGGTGGTCTGGGGTCCGCGGACCATCGATCTCGATCTGATCCTGCGCGGTGACGGCCTGCGGGTGGCGACGCCGGTGCTGACCCTGCCCCATCCACGCTGGCGGTCGCGGCCGTTCGTCGCCGGACCGCTCCGGGAACTGGCCAACGATCATGCCTGGTTGCGCCAGCTCACAGCTGAAGACGTCTGACTGATAACGGCCATCGACTCCCTGCCAGGTTCTGATTCCACAACATGCAGTTGGGAACCTCCGAACGCCAAGGGAGGGAAGGTTGGAAGAAGATCCGCCCGCACCCGTTTGGTTTTCCAGCCAGCGGAGAATCGCCTTGTTTTTTCCTTGGCATATTCGCGGTTCATCACACTTTTCAGGCTGGTCTGTCCTTTGGTGTCGCAGCTTGCTGCGGCAGGTTCGCAGATTGTGAGGTTGACTTCATCGACGCGGAGGGAACGAAGGGCGCCAGAGAACTTCCCCGCCGCGCGGGGCTCCGGCTTTGCGCCGGAGAGGTCGGCTTCGCCGTCCCAAGTGCTTGTTTGGGGGCTTGCCCGCCCCCGGACGCGCCATCCCCACGCAGCCTGCGGCTGCCCTCCACCCAAGGATCGTCCCATGTCCATCGCCGACAGCTTGCTGCCCGAGTTCGACCACGAGATGGCGAACGTGCGCGCCTACCTCTCACTCATTCCTGCCGATCAGCTCACGTGGAAGCCCCATCCGAAGTCCTTCACGTTCCAGGCCCTCGGCACGCACCTCGCCTGGATCCCGAGCTGGGTGGAAGACACCCTGAAAAAGACTGAGCTCGACTTCGCTCCGGTGGGCGGCGAGCCGCTGAAATCCCCAACCTGCGACAGCGTCCAGGCGATGCTCGACTTGTACGACGCTGGTGCGGCCGCCGGCCGCGCCGCCCTGGCTGCGACTCCCGACAGCGATTTCTTTGTGCCCTGGACCCTGCGCGCCGGAGCCCACGTCATCTTCACGTTGCCGCGGATCGCCGTGGTCAGAAGTTTCGTGCTGAACCACGCCGTCCATCACCGCGGCCAGTTGTCGGTGTACCTCAGGTTGCGCGACGTGGTGCTGCCGTCGGTCTACGGCCCGACCGCCGACCAGCAGACGATGTAAGGCGCTTTTCGTCAGGGTTCCCGCGCCGGATGGACCGGCACCACTGCTGGATGCAGCCAGCCGACGGTGCCGTCGGTGCGGGTCACCCGGACGATGATCGGCCAGATCCGCGACGATGACGGCGTCCAGGTGAACGATGCCGTGGCGTTGCGGGTCGTGCCGATGTCGCCGCCGACGAAGGTGGCCGCGCCCACCGGTTCGCTCCACACGAAGGCCTCGGCCTTGGCCGCATCGGGGATGGTGACCTGAACCGCGATCGTCACGGGAATCCCGACCCGCAAGTTCAGGCCGTTATGATAGGCCGCATGCGAGCCATCCCCGAGATCGCCAGCGGCGTTGTAGGGTTTGCACGGCGCGATGATCTGTCCCCAGGGAAAGCGGCTGGTTGCCGCCCGGTAGAGGAAGGCGGTCTCGCGGTCCGGCAGCCACGAAGCGCGATCCCGGCGTTCAGCCGGGAAATCGTTGAAGGGAGCGATGAGGAGGTCGTCGGGAGCCGGCCGCTCGACCGGAGTCCAGAATCCGCTGGTGTCCGCCAACCAGCCGTCGGTCTCAGGGATCGTGCGCAGTTCCGCCCGTCCCTCCCGCGGATCCCAGCCAGCCGGCACGCGCAGGCGATGGACCTGATCCCAATAGGCCATCGCGAACGGGATGACCTCGGCGACCGTGTGGACCTTCTGCCATTGGATGAAGAAGGCCCGCTGCGTGCCGCTGGTCGAGCGGAGCCAGGGCGGGCCGAGGGACTCGGTCCGGCGGCTGCGATCCGCCGAGAACACATCCTCGACATCCGTGGCGATCTTCAGGTTGGGTGTATGCGGCCCGTCGCCATCCCGGGTGCCTTGGTCGAAACCATTGGCGAATGACAGCAATTGGCCGGGAAGACCCTTGGTCACGATCAGGTTGATGCCAGAGAACCGGCTGTACCCATAGGTGCAGATCGGCACGTGGACCAGCTCTGGATGACCGGTGCGCGCGGCGAGATGGGACACGGTGCTGCGCAGCAGCGCACCGTGGTCGCCATTGTAGACATTGCGGGCAGAACGCAGGTATCCCCAGCCCATCACCCGGAGGATTTCGGCCCATTCCTCATGATGCGAGATGCCGTCTTCGAGCACGATGCCGCGCAGCACCGGGACATCCTCGGGAACCCAGCCATGCATCCGTCCTGGACCATCGGGAGCAACCTCGGCATCGATCGCCGCTACGACCACCAGGGTCATCAACCAGGACGCGATGGTCGTCAGGACGCGCCACCAGCCAGGTGGACCAGCATGGACTTTTGCCGTGTGCATGCATGAAAATACGCGGCGGATGCCTCGGCGTTCCGGCGCATTCGCGACGAAGCCAGCGGCGATGCGACATATCCACCAACGTTGTCACACCGGGCGAGGTAAACACGACCGATCAAGATGGTGGATGTTCGCCCCATCTTCCTGCGGCTGAACAACCGCGCCCGGTCACGCGCCCGATCACGCGCCGGATGGACCGGGGGCAGGCATGCCCCCGGGTTGGCAACGAATCTCCATGCGATCGTATCATCTCACCATGACCCCGACGCCTGTTGCACGCCTCAACTGCCTGCGCCTGATGGTTGGTTGGCTCATCCTCGGTGCCAGCCTGGCCGGCGCCGGCGAGGCGGTTCCTGCATCCAAGCCCATACCTTCCAAAGGCAAGCCCGCCGTGGTCGAAGTCACCCGTGAGGACATCGCTCGCCAAGCGAGGTCCGAGATCACTTCCAGACCGATGAACCGCGGCACGCTGTGGAACCGCTGGCTAGAGGATAAAGGCGGCGGCCAGCGCCTCGCGGTGTGGATTCCCGACGGCATCACCGAGGTGCGCGGCGTGCTGTTCTCGATGCACCGTGCCAGCGAGGCGGAACGCAGCGAACTCCAAGCCTGGTGCCGCAGTCTCGATTTCGCTTTGCTCGGAGGACTGATCCGCTGGTCGGGATTCCAGTGGCTGGTCCCCGACCAGCTCGCCGATATCGGCAAGGCCAGCGGCCATCCCGAGATCGCCAACGCGCCGCTGGTGCTGATGGGCTTTTCGCGCAACTGCGGGGCGTCGTCGAATCTGACCCGGCTGCTCGACGGTGGCGCTGAGCGGGTGCTGTGCTGTTTGTATGGCGGCGGTCCAGGCGCGTCGGTCAACAGCGCTGATCCAAGCGATCTCGCCTTGTTCAAGGCCGTGCCGATCCTCCAGATCAATGGCGACGACGATCCCTTCGTCGGCGGCCTGGCCTGGCCGACCAAGATCTATCCCGGCGTTCGTGCCGCCGGCCTGCCGTTCGCCACCGCGGTCGATCGCCGCACCGGTCACGGCTGGAAACGCTCGCTGGCGCTGCACATCCCGTTCGTCGCGGCGATGATCGCCAACCGCGTTCCTGCCGGCGCATCGACCAAGGCCGGCCCGATCCGGCTCAAACCATGGAGCGATGCCGGGCTGCTCGCCGATCCCGGATCATGGAATGGACTCGATCTCGGCGAGCCGATGGCAGCGGCGGCGTGGACCGGGTCGGCCACTGCCGCGGCCTGGCTGCCCGATGCTGACACCGCGGCGAGCTGGCGTTCGTTCTGCTCGACTCAGACGCCCTGCGAGCCGCAAGCCGAATCGCTGCCCGCCGGCTCGGTCCGGCTCCGCCTCGACCCGCCGCCGCCGACCGGCGCCACGGTGCGGTGGAAGGCCAGCTCCCGCGACCTCGGCCCAGGCAACGGCGCCGATGGCGGCCTGGAGACCACGGCTCTCGCCACCGGCGCCCACAGCGTCCATGCCGAGGTGAGCGTCACTGGTCAGCGCCTGGTCACCCGGCCGATCCCGGTCATCGCCGGCGCCTTCGTCGACCAGCTCGCCGGCATGAAGGCGGCGGGGCGCGCCGATCTGCCGATCAACGCTGCCATCCTCGCCGACGCCGAGCGGTCGACCCTGCACGTCTTGCAGCAGCGGCGCGACGCGGTCGCCGCCACCGGCAGCTGGCGCGAGGTCCTGCGCGAGGATTTCGCCAAGGATCTCGACCCAGCGCGCTGGTACGAGTACTACCACCTCGCCCCGGATTCCCCGGCCGCCAAGGCCAGCGACAGCACCGCCAAGGTCGTCGACGGCGTGCTCGAGGTCGCCGGCAGCAAGCAGGCGGTGGCGATGCTGCGCTATGTGTGGCCGGATGCGGTCGCCGTCGAATACCGCTGCCGGGCGCCGGATGCGAAGATCTGCGATCTGTCGGTGGTGGTCGCCGGCCGGCCGGCCGGTCGCTTTCCATGGAACCAGGGCGCGATGTTCCAGTTCGGCGGCACGTACAACCAGGCGACCCGGTTCATGGTCCAAGAGCAACCGAAGGCCGAGTGCGCGGTGCGCATCGTCCCTGGCACCTGGCACCAGGTGCGGGTCGAGCGCCGCCAGCGGCTGCTCACCGCCTGGGTCGACGGCGTCCAAGTCACGACCTATGAGATGACCGAAGAAGAACAGGACGGCATCTATTCCAACCGCATCGGCCTGTACACCTTCGGCAGCCGCGGCCAGTACGACGACCTGCGCATCAGCATCCGCGCCAGCGACCAGCCGGCCGGGTCCTCCCACCAGCCGGCCATGCCCAGCGACGCGGCCCTCGACGCTGCGGTAGCTGCGCTGGTCGCCCTCGCCGGCAGTCCTTGGTACGATCAGCGGTTCAGCGCCGAGCAGTTGCTGAAGGGCTATTGCCTAGAGTTGTTGCCAGCGATGCGCCGCGCCCTCGACCGTGGCGCCATCACCGACGCCGCCCTTGCTGATCGGTTGCGCGAGATCGTTGCCGCCGCACCGCCGTTTTGAGCGCGCTGGAGCCGCATCAGCCGCACCTCGCCCACACACCCGCCCTCGTTCTCCACCGCACATCCCGATTGACTCCGCAGCGCTCGGTGGCGCACGTCATATCCATCCCCGCGCGGCCCGACCGCCGACCAGCAGACGGTGTAAACGGGCGCTGGGTCAGAGTTCGCGGGCCGGATGTACCGGCAGCACGATGGGATGCAGCCAGCCGGTGCGGCCGTCGGTGCGGGTCACCTTGGCCAGCAGTGGCCAGATCCGGGACGAGGACGGCGTCCAGGTGAGCGATGCCGTCGCGTTGCGGGTGGTGCCGAGTTCGCCGCCAATAAAGGTGGTGGTGCTGCCCACGGGTTGGCTCCAGGCGAACAGCTCGACTTTGGCGGCGTCGGGGATGTCGAGCCGGATGCTGACCGGCGCTGGGGTCCCCGCCTTCAGGCCGAGGGCGTTGTGCACGCCGGTCGGCGAAGTCTCCAGCCACGGTTCGCAGGGCTGGGTGAATTTTCCCCAGGGATAGCGGCTGCACGCCGCCCGGTACAGCCAGGCGGTCTCGCGGTCGGGCAGCCACGAGGCGAAGGCCCGGCGCTCGGCCGGGTAGTCGGCATAGGCTGCGATCAGCAGGTCATCCGCCACGGGTTCCTTCACCGGCCGCCAGAAACCGCTGTTGTCGGCGAGCCAGCCTTCTGGTTCGGTGATCACCCGCAGTTTGGGTGGTCCTTTCAAGGGATCCCAATCGGCCGGCACCCGCAGGCGATGGAGCTGGTCCTGATAGGCCATCATGAAGTTCTGCACGATCCAGTTGGAATGGCCCATGCGCCAGGCGATGTGGAAGCAGCGCAGGGGGCCTTTCTCGGCCCGATTCCACGGCGGGCCGAGGCTCTGGGCGCCACGGCTGCGATCCATGCTGAACAGGTCTTCGATCTCATTGGCGACCTTGACGTTCGGCGTGCGCAGGCCTTCGCTTTCATTGGCGCCGAGATCCCAGCCGTTGGCGAAGGTCAGCAGTTGGTTGGGATAGCCTTCGATCACGATTTTATGGATGCCCGAAAAGCGGCTGTAGCCCATGGTGCAGAACGGCAGGTTGGGCAGTTCGGGATGGCCGGTGCGCTCGGCCAGGTGATTCACCGTGCTGCGCAGCAAGGCTCCATGGTTGCCGTTGTAGACATTGCGGGCCGAGCGCAGGTAGGCCCAACCGAGGACTTGCAGGACCTCGGCCCACTGTTCATGGCACATCGAGCCATCTTCGAGGTAAATGCCACGCAGGACTGGCACGTCTTCGGGCACCCAGCCATGCATGCGGCCGGGTCCGTCGGGGACCAGATCGCCTTCGATGGCGCCAGCCCAGCCGAGGATGAAAACCAAGGTCAGGAGTCGTTGGATCATGGGAGCACCCGTTCCGGTTGATCTTCCGGCGCTCCGGGGAAGCGCTCTTTGAGCAGCTTTTCGAAAGCCCAGGCGCGCTGCGGCAGGCCCGCCAGGAAATAGGCGGAGGAGCGGTACTGCCAGCGTTTCAGTTCATCCGGCTGAGTAGCGGCGACGGCTTCGATCGGGCGGATGGTGTCCTGCCAGCGTCGTGCCAGCCATCCGCCCAGGCGGTCGGCCTGGCTGGTGGCCAGAGCCTCCAGGGCGGCGTCCAGGCCCTCGGGTTCGGCCGAGGCCAGCAGTTTATGCACCTTTAGCACATCGGCGTAGGCGGCCAGGCCGCTGCGATCCACCGTGGCGGTGGTCGCGTACAACGTTCCTTTGGGGGGATCCGGCACCGGCACCGGAGCCTTGGCCGAGGTGGCGACCAGGGCGCGGGACGCCGAGAGGGTGAAGGTCAGCCTCGATTCCAGGCGTTTGACGAAGGGGTTGGCCTTCACCACGGCGGCGCTGCCCCACAGAGGGTGCTTGCCGGCGGCGAGGCTGATGGGTTCGCCGTGGACCAGGGCCTTGCCGGAGATGAACCACACCGACTTGGCGGTGCCGCCGATCTCCGGGATCACCGTGGCTGCGACCGGAAGCTCGAGCACTCCGCCCAGCCAGACCTGCTTGCGGTCGGCTCCGGCCAGGCCGAGGACATCCACTGCGCCGTTGCGGGGATTGGTGGACGGCACGCTGGCCAGGGCCGTGGCGCCGCCAAGGCTGCCGCCGATACGCGGCCATTCCGTCGGGGCCTGAACCGCGCCCTCGGCCAGGGGGGCGACCGCATAGACGAAGGAGAGGATCGGTGCGCCGGGGTTCACCTGGATCAGCGGTCCGGCGTCCGCCGGGCTGGGGCCGGCGGGCGGGTCGATGGGGGCGGTTGCGCCGCTGGCCGTTCCACCGCTCGCGGCCGCACCGCTGGCCGTTCCACCGCTCGGCGGGGCCGAAGCGCTGCCGGCGGTCGGAGTCGCATCAGGCCGGAAGAGGCGATGGCACAGCCGTACCATCTCCCAGGTATCGGTCTCGGTGTTGTAGACGAACCGCTGGGGGAAGGCGGAGAACCCCAAGGCGGTGCCGGTGACGTTCGCAACCTTGGGGATGAGGGCCTCGGTGCCCTGGGCATAGCCCCGGCTGTCGAGCAGCACATTGCCCGGGCCGATGGGGTCATGGCCGAAGGCGAAGGACCGCCACGGACTGCCCGGCGGGATGAGGTGCACGTTGGCTTCGAACAGATTGTCCGTGACCTGCGAACTGTCTGTGAAATACCAGGGAGCCGCAAACGCCGAGGCGAGGATGACATTGCCGGCGCTGGCACCTGACAGGCGGATCTGGCGGAGGTCGCGGACGTCGCAGCGATAGAACAGGCTGTCGCTGATGCCGTGGAGGCGGGCGATGCCACTGCCGGTGCCCGGACGGGCGGTGCCGTCCATGGCCACCTGGCGGAAGGTCAGGCGGCTGCTGTTGACGATGGCGAGCGGCGTGTCCGCGGCAGATTCCAAGCGGACCTGGTCGAGCCAGCAATCGCTGGCCCCGCCCAGGCGGACCAGGGCATGTCCAGCCGGAACCGCCGGATCGTTACAAGAAACCAGTTTCAGCTTGGGAAACCGATAGGTGGTGCCGGGCGGCGAAGGGGCGCTGGATGGATCCTCGGGCCCGACCATGGTCAACAGCTGCGGTGGATTGGCCGCCAGCCAGGTCGCCGCGCCCTGATGAATCACCCGCAGCCGTTCCAGGCCGCTTTTCGCCACCTGGTCGAAGCGGATCTCGGCCGAGCCAGCGAGGGCCAGGGTGGTTTGCGGGCCGGCGCCACGGATCACCACGCCAGCAGGGACGGTCAGGGTCTTGTCGATGACCCAGGTGCCCGCCGCCAGCACCACCACGCCGGAACCACCGGCCACCGCCGCCGCCAGGTCAGCGCCCGGCGCAACGGTGGCGCGCACCGCCGGAGCGGGGATGCCGCCGCTCACCCCGGCCGCCGCCCACCGCGCCATGGCGGGGAAATCCCCGAGAAAATGCTCAGGAGTGGCAGTCACGCCGGGATCACCGGGCTCGACGCCAACCAGGGGGGCGTGCCCAGCACCCAGTCCGGCCGCGATGATCACGAGGAAACGCAGGTTCATGGCTTGCCGCCTGGGGATGCGCCGCGTTCGTCCGGTTTCGCGGCCAGCCGGGTCTGGGCCTCGGCCAGGGTGGCGGCCACGGCGGGATCCTTCTCGCTTGCTGCCGCCTTGGCCAGGGCCTCGGCGGCCGGCAGGCGGAAGCGGCCGATCAGGCCGGCGGCGGTTTTGCGCAGGCCCGGATCCGGATTCGCGAGGTCGGCGGCCACCGCGGCCACCGCACCGGGATGGCTGGGAATGCACAGGGCGCGCAGCACCCGGGCGCGTTGGGCGCCGACCAGAGCGCTGCGGTCGAGGGCCAGCACGGCGTCGGCGGACCCGGCATCAGCCAGCAGTTCCGCCGCCCACCAGCCGGGATCGTCCCCGTCCGGGCGGGCCTCGGTGAACAGGATTTTGACCAAGGCCGGAGCCGCCGTGCGTCCGAGCTTGCGCAGCACCGGCACCACCTGCAGACGCCGCCAATCAAGTTGTTGCCGAACTTCGACCAGGGCTTCGGCCAGGAGCTGCGCCCCCGGTTCGCCCAGCAGGCCCGCCTGCTTGGCTGCCAGGGTCTTCACATCGGTCATGTCGGTGACCTCGATCAGCCAGAACCGCAATGGTCCGACGGCAGCTTGGCCATCAAGCTTCACCAGGGCCGGCAGGGCGTTGGTGTAGACGAACCAGCCGAGCTTCAATTGGCGATCGGTGGAACGGCGGACCAGCTCGGGCACCGCCTCGCGGTCGCCGAGTTCCGCCAGACCGGAAATCAACGGTCCGACCTCCTTGAAATCGGTGGTATCGAGCCGGGTGCGCATGTACGGCAGCACCCCAACCGCTTTCATCTTCACCACCGCCGACAGGGCCGAGGCGCTGGTGCCCTCGGTGTTGGCCTTCCACACCTCGATGCAGGCGGCGACCTCGGCCTCGGTACCGGTGCCGACCTCACCCAGGGCGCGCAGGGCGGCCTGGCCCGCGGCGGTGCGGTTGACCTTGGGCAGCAGTTTCGCCGCCAGGGCCGCCCGACGGACCGGATCAGCCGCCAGGACCTTGGCCAAGGGCTGGGGGGTGGTCACGCGGTCCACCAGCACGGCAAACGCGGCGAGGGTTTCTTCGTCCACCGGGTTGGCCAGATCGGTCAGCAGCAATTTCGCCAGGCGATCCGGGCTCGGCCCGGCGGCAACGGCCGCGCGCAGTCCTGGTTTGGCCACGGCCAACAGGGATTGCAGGGTCTTCTCCACTTCATCAGCGTCGCTGGCCCCGAGTTCAGCGATCAGCACCTGGGCCGCCGCCGGATCGGCGATCTGCCCGAGGGCAGTCAGCACCGCGGGGCGTTCCGGTTTGCTGGACAGGAGTTTTGCCAGGCCCGGCACCGCCGCAGCCAGGCGGGCCTCGCCGCAGGCCAGGATCGCAGCGGCGCGGATGGGCGCCTGGGGCGATTCCAGGCCGGTGACCAGGGCCGCGCCGGCGGCCGGGTCGTGGGCCTTGGCCAGACCGAGGGCCGCCGCCAGGCCGGCCGGTCCACCAGCCGCCAGGGCCGTGGTCAGGCGGGCGACCCCGGCGGATCCGACCCCGGCCAGGGCCCGGGCCGTCGATTCACGAACCCCTGGATCGGCATCGGCGAGGAGCGCCGCCGCCTGGTCGATGGCGGAAGGATCGATGGCGAGCAAGGCCGCCACCGCCACCGCCCGCACCGACGGTTCGGAGTCCGCCAGCAGTTTGATCAGCAGCACGCGACCATCGGCCAGGCGTAATTCGCCCAGGGAGCGCACCGCCGCCTCGCGCACCGTGGGTGAGCGGTCGGTGGCAGCGGAATACAGCGCCGAGGTGCCGGCAGCGGTCAGCGGTGCCAACCGCCCAAGCGCGGCTGCCGCCTTGGCCCGGAAGGCGCTGTCGTGATGGGCCAGCAGGGCGACCTGGGCGTCGATGTCCTGGGCGTGGGGATTGGGCGGATCACCGCAGCCGTTCAGCAGCATGGCCAAGGCCACAGCGCTGAGCGTGGGGACCGACCAGGACAGGCCGCGCTGCATGTCAGCCTCCTTCGCCGAACTTGCCGAGGGCAAGGATGACGGTGAACCCGGTGGTGCCCTTACCGTTGTCCAGCTTCATCAGCAGTTTGTTCACGCCCTTCTTGGCTTTCAGCTTGACGAACTGGCGTTGATCGAGGGGCACCCACGGCCGCGGCTCCATGCCGCTGCTGTAAACGCGCTCGCCATTGCACCACAGGGTGCCGTAATCATCGCTGGCGACGTTGGCCCAGATGGTGCGGTCGGTATCGCTGGTGAACTCGGCATACCAGTACCAGATGGCGTTGACGGCATAGGACGACACCGACGGCTCCATCCGCCGCTGTTCAAAGGTCCGCCAGCTCCATCGCATCAGTTTGCCGTTTTTACCCTTGTAAATCGCATCCAGGTCGACGCCGACCTCGGGCGGATAGGCGTGGGTCAGGCTGTCCTTGGTGCGGGCGCCACCCTCGTAGGCGAAGGGCCCCACCGTCCACCAGGTGTCGATGGCCAGCCATTCGGCCTCGTGGTCGGCCTTGCCGTCGGCGGAGATATGCCGCCCGAGGGTGATCTTGGCCTTGGGGTCCACCGATTCGAGATCGCTGGGCAGACGGTCGGCCAGTTCCAAGGTCGAACCGAGGTAGACATTGTCCTCGGTCCAACGCTCCAGCTTGACCGCTTCGCCGGGTTCACCGATCAGGGTCCGGCCCTCGATGGCCCCTTCGCCGCCTTCGACCACCGAGAGGATGCGCAGGACGTTGTTGGCCATGATCTGGGCAGTGTCGCTCGCCATATCCATCTGGCCCTTGAAGGCATTCCAGGCGCCATCGTTCAGGGTTTCGATGCGCCGGGTGAGGGCTTCGCGATCCAAGTCCGGCCGGGGCGGCCGTTCCACCTGGGCCAGGGCCGCGGATTCCTCCAGGCTTTGCGCCGAGACCTTGCTGCGGTTGGTGCTGTTGCCCCGGAAGGCGCCGGCCGAGGCCAGGGTCATGCCGATGGTGCGGTGCTGCTCATAGATTTCGATGGCCTGGATCTCCAGCCGACGGGCCAGGGCGTACAAGGTGGGGACATCGTCGGTCTCCACCGATCCCGGCGCTGGCACCACCGCCGGCTCGGCCAGGCCGATGTCGCGCTCCCGGGCCAGGGCTTGGTTGTAGCTGGCCCGACGTTCCAGCTCCTTCCAAGAGTTGTTGCGCAACAGGCGCAGTTTCACCGCCGTATCGGCCATGCTGACGTTGGCTTTGACGATGCGGTCCCTGGTCAGGCGTTCGAGAGCCTTCCGGGCCAAGTCGATCTGCCGGGAAGACGTGTGCAGGGGCGGCGGCGGGGCGTTGGGGTCGCCAAAGATGAACCGGCGCAGGTCCGGGGACACCACCAGGGCGGCCAAAGCCAGGACATGGACCGCGACCGAGCCGAACAGCCAGTACCAGCCGGTGCCCGGCTTGTTGACGATATCTGGTTCTGCTGCCGGATCCGGCCCAGGCCCAGGGCCTTTTTCCGGACCCGGCCCTGGACCTGAGGATGGCTGGCTCATTTCCGGTCCTTGGCCCGGAAGGAGACATCGCGCAATTCATTGATGCGCAGCAGATCGAGGATCTCGGCCACGGATTCCATCTGGACCTTGCGGTCGACATCGAGGCGCACGGTGGGCTTGCCGGGACGGGCGGCGGCATCGGCCAGAATGGTGCGCACCTCGGTGAGGGTGGCTTTTTCGCGGCTGCCGGCCCAGCTGGTGCCGAGGTGGATGAGGGTCTCGGCCCGCTTGGGATCGGGACCCGGCACCAGGGTGATGACCAGCTGCTCCTTTTTCGGTCGGGCCGACAGGGCATAGGTGTCGGCGGGCAGCTGGATGTCCCAGGTCCGGACCGGAGCTTTGAAGGCGCTGGTGACCAGGAAGAAGATGATCAGCACCACCAGGATGTCGATCAGGCTGATGAACTGGGGCATCTCATCGTCGCCCTCGTCATCGTTGTCGAGTGGCATGCGGGCCATGGTTCAGGCCTTCACACTATTGGTGTTGACCGGCGTGGACGACTTGGCGAGCAAGGCGGCCGAGCGGTTGATCGCGACCTCGATCTCCTCGCTGAATTTCATCACCCGCATCTTGAAGTAATGGTAGGCGACGGTGGCGGGGACGGCGATGAGCAGGCCGGTGGCGGTGGTCACCAGGGCCTCTGAGATGTGGGTGGCGAAGATCGCCGGTTCACCGCTTTGACCGAGCAGGGCGAATTGTTCAAAAGCCCCGATCATGCCCAGCACCGTGCCCATCAGTCCGAGCAGCGGCGCGATGGACGCGACCACGATCAGCGGCTTGTTCGAGCGCAGCAGCGGACGCAGTTCCATCACCGCGGCTTCCAGGCCGGCAGCGCTGGTCCGTGCCGAGTCGGCGTGGTTCTGTTCGAGCATGGCCTCGACGGCCCGGCTGAGGGTGCACGGGGTCTTGGCCGCCAGGGCCTTGGCCGCGGCCACATCGCCTTTGGCCAGGAGATCCCGGAGGTCGGCGCTGAGGGTGCGGGGGATGATCAGGCCGCGGCGGACGCGGACCAGCCGTTCGATGCCGAAGGCGACCCCGGCCAGGCTGGCGGCGCCCAGCAGCCACATGGCCGAGCCGCCCTTGCGGAACCAGTCGGTGGCCTGTTCCCAGCCCTGGGCCAACCAGCCGGCATTGGGATCGGCAGCGGCTAACGGCACGGCCAGCAAGAGCAGGATGAGGGAGATGCGGAAGGTCATGTCGGGTCGCTCCAAAGGGCGAGGTGCAGGGTGACGGGTTGCGGCGGATATCTGGCGGGCAGCTGAAACCGGAACAGCTTGGCGCCAGCGGGCAAGGGGAGGAGCGGCAGGGGAAAGATCCGAGGCTCCAGCGTGCAATCCATTGAGGCGTCTACTGATACGGGGAATGGCAAGGAACGTTGATGGCGAAAATTGCTCAGACAGCCGGAATCTCATCAGGGTTGCAGAGCAGTTGGCGCCGCCATTCCCGTGGGGCGTGGCCGGTGTGCCGCCGCACCGCCGAGGAGAAGGCGCTCGCCGACCGGTAGCCGCACAGACCGGCGATGTCGTTGACCCGCCGGCTGGGATCGCACAGCAACCGGCAGGCCCGCTCCAGGCACAGTCCGGCCAGCCAGTTGCCTGGGGGTTGGCCGAACCAGCGGCGGCACATCCGGTCCAGCGTCGCCGGGCTGACGCCGACCAGGCGGGCCAGGTCGCTGGCGTTGATCCCGGCATGGAGGTGGTCCTCGGCCAAGCGTCGGAGGCGTTGGCTCTCGTTGGCCGGAAGATCATCGGCCGAGCAGTGGTCGAGCAGCCATTGGGTCAGCAGGAGATTGGCCCGGACATGAGCCAGGGGATCGCGCCACCAGCGGACCGCGATCTCGCGCAGCAGCCGCCCGAGGGACGCGGTCTGGGACGGAGCCAACAGGCCGCGAGGCAGGCCGTCAGCCAAAGGCAGCAGCGGCGGGGCGGGATCCCTGAGCAGGGTGGCACGCTCTTCGATGATGAAGGCGAACATCCACCAGGTTCCGGCGGCGGCGGCGAACAGTCCAACCTGATCACCTGGACCGGTCAGCCAGCCCTGAGGTCCTTGCAGGTGCTCGGTCTTCTCGCCTTGATCGATGCGCAGGCCGCCCTCTTCGACGAACAATAGGCGCCAGCAGCTGCTGTGCGGCACCGATTCCAGGGGCTTGGTGCCGCGGTGGCTGTCGATGCCGTAGCGGATCGAGGCATGGAACATGCCATTGCCCCGGACGGTGCGGGCCGCCTGTGTGGTGGTGGCATCCGGACCGACGGCGGGCGATGGTGCGGCCATGCAGTCCATGTTCGGCTCAGCTGGCCAAATCGCCAGGGACTTCGGCTTCGGCCAGGATCCGGCCATCGCTCAGCCCGGCCTGGATCCGCACCGTGCGGCTGGTGGAGCGCATCCGCTGGACCAGACCGCCCGAGCCGACCCGGACCAGCCGCGGCGCCTCGCTGCGCCAGACCACCAAGTGGTCGGTCAGGTCGCGAGGCACGCCGTTGACCTGGGCTTCAAGCCGCAGGCGGGTGGTCTGCCACAGCCCGAGCTTGGCCAGCGCACCCGGCCCGTGGCCGCGCTCGACCAGACGCGGGCCGCTGATCGTCGCCGGATCGAGATCGCTGAGGATGACCTGGGTCAGCGAATTCGGTGGCAGTTCGAGCGGGAAACGGCTGTCATGCAGCGGGAATCCGCCCTGGACCTCGTCGAACACGCCGACCGACGTGCGCCGGACCACGGCCTGGCCGGGCACGTCACCGAGGGCGCTCAGGTCGATCATGAGCGGATCCATCACCACCGGATTGCGGTTGAGGATGGTGATGATCAGGCGGTCATCCTGCCGCACCACCAGCGTATCGAGGTGCTGGCAGATCGGCGGCGCCAAGGCGTTGTCGCGCAGGGTGAGCGGTGCTTCCAGCTCGGCATGGCTGATGCCGCCGGCGGTGCAGCGGGCGAGCATGCGGAAGCAGGCATAGGCCGGCGTCGGGAAGCGCAGCTGCATCTCATCAACGGTCGGGTGGTGTTCCGGGCTGCTATGCAGCCGCGCATCGCAACCGGTCCAGTCGACCAGGTTCATGTCGCCATACACCAGGCTTTTGTAATTGCGGTGGGTGCAGGGATGGGCGAACAGGTAGATCGCAAGGTAGTCGATGGCCGGTTCGCCAGGCTCGGCCAGGCGCATCGCCTGGAGCAGCAGCTGGGCGAAGGCCAGCGCGTTGGGCATCGCGAAATAGCTGTCGGCCAGGTCCATCTCACCGGCGATGCGGTTGAACTCCGACATGGCCAAAGGCCGCTGGTCGGCGCAGGCCGCCCGCAGCTTGCGGTAGCGGCCGCGCAGCGCCGTCGGCTCGGCGCTGTAGTGATGGTAGTCGGCGATATCGACCCACGGCGCAACGTGGGGCCAGTACGCTTCCCAGTTGCTCGCCACCGGCCCGCCCAGGCGCAGGCGCGGGGCCGGCGAGCGCTCGCCCAGCGCCTCTGCCGCATCGTCCAGGGCCAGCCGCGCCACCCGGGCCAGCACGCCGCTCTGCACCGCCAGGCTGGCGAAGAACCGTTCGCGCAGATCCTCATGGCGGTACTCATAGAAAAACGCTGGGAACCAGTCTTTGCCCAAGGCTTCGACCGCTTTGGGCAGCCAGAAACCGCCCGAGCGCCATTCCGGCTCGTTGCACATCAGGAAGGTGTGGACCCGGTGCTGGCCGGCAAAGTGGTAAGCAAGAGCAAAGAAATATTCCCAGGCGCTGGCGGCGGCCTCCCAGTCGATCTGGTGGTCAGCGGGGATGGCTGCCGATTCGAAGTCGGGGACCAGCGGCCGCGGGAACATCCGCGGCACGTAGCCCAACGGCACCAGAGTCTCGATCTGGTCCAGGGCCTTGGCTTTTTCCAGGATCCGGTCGGGCACGCCCAGCCACGGCAGATTCTCGGCGAACCGGTAGTTGGCCCAATCGATCACGCCGCCGTGGGGATCGGCCACGGCGCGGCGGCGCAGCGTCGCCAGATCGTCGGCGGTGGCGATGGCGCCCCACCGCCCGGGAGCGATCGGCGCCCGGCGCAGGTTGACCTCGGGATGGAACTCGCGCAGCACCTGGGCACCGGAATCCGCCAGCCAGTCCCACAGGTTGAGCTGGTCGGCGTTTTCCTGGATTTCGACGTTGAACCCGATGCGTCTAGCGAGCAGCCCGCGGGGCTTGGCGAGCACCGTGAGCTGGGCCTTGGCCGGAAAATTGATCTTGGGCAGGAACGCCGGCAGGACGGGTCGCTGGGTCGGCGGGAACAGGGTGTGGGTCATGGGCTCAGCTGGGTGGAGCGGATGGCGCTGCTCGGCAGCGCGCGTCGATACCTACGCCCCGGCCTCGCCGGGCGTTGTCGGCGCAGGCTGGAGATCCGCTTGAAAGAGCAGCTTTCTTATTCGACCCGATCAGGTGAGCGGATCTCCAAGAACCGCACGCAGCTGAAGCAGTGGCCACACGGATCACCCGCCCACACGGAGCGCCCCCACGGAGCGCCGCACTCCGTGCGGCAAGGTCGCGTTCCTCGCCCAACCGAGTTTCGAATACCGCAGCGGCGCGCCGCGTCGGGCCGCACGGAGTGCGGCGCACCGGGTTCAGCAGCCCATACGGAGCGCCGCACTCCGTGCGGCAAGGTCGCGCTCCTCGCCCAGCCGAGTTTGGAATACCGCAGAGTCGCATCGCGTCGGGCCGCACGGAGTGCGGCGCACCGGGATCAGCCGCTCACGTGGAGCGCCGCCCACACGGAGCGCCGCACTCCGTGCGGCAAGGTCGCTCAGGCGCGTCCCTGGCGGCGGTACGCCGCTGGCGTGATGCCCAGAATTCGGTGGAAGACCCTGGAAAAATGGTAGCGATTGGCGAATCCGACCGCCGCGGCGATGTCCTCGATCGGGTCGTCGCTGCGCAGCAGCCGCACCGCGGCCGCGGCGATCCGCCGTTCTGCGACGTGGCGGGCCGGCGAAGAGCCCATCGCTCGGGTGAAGATCCGGGTGAAATGGTCGCGGCTGAATCCGCTGCGCTGGGCCAGCGCCTCGACCGGCAGCGGGTCGGCAAGGTGGCTCTCGATCCAGCGCACCACCGGCGAGATCGCCTCGCGCTCACCGCTCGACGCCGCCTCGACCGCGCTCGCACGGCTGTCCACGTGGTCGATCGCCAGGGCCACCGCGGCGCACAGCATCGCCTGGATTTTCAGATGGAGCGACCACTGGCTTTCGCGGTGCAGGGGCAGGGCGTCGAGCAGGCCGTTCCAGTCCTCCCGGGTGGGCAGCACCGCCATGGCGCAGTGATCGCGGATCCAGGCACCCGGCAGTCCGATCACCTCGAAATGCAGATAGGTATGCCGTACCGAGCCGGTGCAGCGGGTGGAGAACCTGGTCCAGGCTGGCAGCAGCAGGCATTCCCCCGCTGCCACCGGCCGCTCGCCATGCGCGCTGATCAGCACCGCGCCGTGCTCGCGGTTGCGGTACAGGCGCCAGAACGGGTCGTAGAGGTTGTAGCGCCAACGATGATCAATGGTCGTCTCGGTGGCGGTCAGCACCCGGCAATGGTACATGGATCCAGTGTATTCCCGACCCGATGCTCGCCCAGCGGTGCCTGCCTGGCCCGGCCACGCCGCCAGGTCCACGACGGCCCTTTCACGACGGCTCTGCCACCGCGGCTCACATCACTCCAGGCCGATCGTGGCCAAACGGATCACCTGCTGACGCTGTCCGACCTCCAAGGCCTGCAGGTCGATCCGGCGCAGCCGGGCCAAGGCCGCATCCCTCTTGCCCAGGCGCAGCTCGGCCTCGGCCAGCGCCAAGTGGGTCTGGGCCGACAGCAGCAGCCCACCAGAGCGCTCCAAGGCGTTGGCCTCGGCGATGGCTGCTGCGGGATCCTTGGCCAGTCCGCCCACGATCCGGAGGTCGCAGAGCGCTGGACGATGGGCCGGATTGCGCACCACCAGGGCGGCGAACCGCTCCGGATCGGCGAGATCCCCAACCGCGATGTCAGGCAAGGGCGGGTGCTCCTCGGCCTGGGTCCGCTCGACCAGGGCAGCGGAAAAGCGGTCGACCTGCCACATCAGCCACAGGCACAGCGGCGCAAAGGAGACCAGCATCATCACCACCAGCGCCAGCAGCATCCGCACCACCGGCGCTGGTCGGGGCAGCCAGACCACCGGGCGCTGGGCGCGCTGGCTGCGCTCGGCCTCGGCCATCCGTCCCCGGCGGTCGAGGGAGACGATCAGATCTTCGACAGTGGGGGCGGTGGACATGGAGGAAGTCGAGACGCCAGAGCGCCGCTGAGCGATGCTGGCAAGTTGCGGGCCAATCGCCACCAGCCGATAAACCGCTGCTTCGGGCTTCTCTTGCGCGAGTCCGGTGCGGCGATGCCCCATCGCCAGAATGGTTCGGAGTCGCGTAACCATTTCCCTAGGCAAGCCAGAGGTCGCGTTCTGACCAAGCCGCCATACGAGCCAGCGTTACGCCGGCGATGAGGGCATCGCCGCTCCGCAATGCGCGACTTGTGGTTGCGTGCGCCCTGAGCGGTTCAACGGCCGCGTGGGCGGGGCAGCCGGTTCCCGACCTTTTTCAGGCTGAAGCGAGCCGCCTCCTGGCCGCCCCTTGCGGACGGTGGCATCGGATGGCGGCCAGGCCAGGCTCCCGCGCCATGCCAGCCATCCGCCCCGTTCCCGCCTTGCTCCTCGTCCTCGCTGGCCTGGGCGCTTTGGCCACCACCGGCTGCGACCGGATCGGCGGTTTCATCATCACCGACGACGGACGGGCTTTGGCGCTGACGCCCGAGAACATGCGCTCCGAGCAGGAACGGTCGCTGACGATTCGGATTGAAGAAGCCCTGGGCAAGGAGTGGCGGGCCTGGGTGAAGATCGCCGAGAACCCCTACCGCACCGAGGACACCTTTGGCGGCGAGGACTGGCGCTACAAAAAGGCGACGGTGACCGTCGAGCTGCTGTCGGCGGAGGATCTGACCGCCGAGCGCAAGGCCCAGGTGGTCGCCGCGGTGCGCAAGGCGATGGCACGGCAGGTGGATCGCCGGGACGAGAACCTGGCGACCACCGTCACCAGCCGCAAACCATCCGAGGTCGCCCCGACGGCGGCGCCAGCGCCGACGGCCACTCCGGCGGCAGGCGCTCCGGCCACGGTCGTGACCACGCCGGCGCCAGCTGCCGATCCCACCAAGCCGCGCACCTATGTCGTCCAGGCCGGAGACACCCTGGCGTTGATCAGCAGCGCCTTCTATGGCAGCAGCCAGCACTGGCGGCGGATCCTCGATGCCAATCCCGGCGCCGAGAATCTGACCCCGGGCCAGACCCTGGTCATCCCGCCGGCTCCGTGAACCGCGGCCAGGCGTCCTTTTCGCGCTGAGGGAATCTCCAAGCATGTTGCCCTATTCCCCGAGCACCGTCGCTGAAGCCCTGGCGGCGATCCTCGATGCCGCCGCCGCTGCCCGCGGCCGGGCGACCCTGGCCATCCCCGGTGGACGCTCGCCCGGGCCGGTGCTCACGACGTTGGCTGGTCTGTGCGATGGTTTCCTGCGCGGCCGGCTGCACCTGTTGTGGTTGGATGAACGGGCGGTGCCGGTGGGCCATGCCGACCGCAACGACAAGGCGACCCTGGCCGCCTGGCAGCAAGGCGGCGCGCTGCCTGCCCAGGTCCACCGCATGCCCGCCGAAGACGCCGACCTTGAAGCCGCCGCGCTGCGCTACACCGGCACGCTCCATGCCGCCTGCGCCGGAGCTCCGATCGATGCCTGCCTGATCGGCATCGGCGAAGACGGCCATCTCGCCAGCCTGTTTCCCGGCCATGTGGCGCTCCGCGATCTGGCCGAGGTCATCGCCATCACCGACAGCCCCAAACCGCCGCCGCGACGCCTGACCTTGGGGCTGCCGGTGCTGCACCGTGCCGAGCATCGCCTGGTGTTGGCCTTGGGCGCAGACAAAGGCAACGTGTATGCCCGGGTCCGTGCTGGCGGTCCGGATCCGGCCTTGCCGATCAGCCTGTTGCCCGCCAGCGGGACAGTGTGGTACCTGGATGAGGCTGCGGCGCAGGCGGTGCAAGCCGCAGGACAAGAGGCAGGGCGCCCGGCTGCCTGACGGCGCCCCGCGCTTGCCGCTTCCGGCGGCTGGGCACCATCCTCGGCCGCACGGGCGGCGCGGAGCCCGTGCGGCGCCGTCCGGTCGAGCCGGTGCGCCTACCCCGGAGACGCCTTCATGCCCATCGACCCCCAGCAGTTCACCTCAGCCGCCGCTTTGGCGGTCTTGGAAGAGCGCTACGCGGCCTGGAAACGCGAGCCGGAATCGGTCGATCGGGAATGGCAGGTGTTCCTGTCCGGTTTCGACCTCGGATTCGCCCAGCCTGGCGCAGAGGCGACTCCGACGGCCGCGGCTCCGGCCACGGCTGCTGACAGCGAGTCGCTGAAACTGCAACAGCGGGTCGATTCGCTGATCTACGCCTATCGCGACCTGGGCCATACGATCTGCAATCTCGATCCGATCGGGATGAACAACCAGAGCGCCAACCCGGAACTGGAGCTGGCCTCGGTCGGGCTGAGCGAGGCCGACCTCGATCGCGAAGTGGTGCCGAAGGCGATCATGAACCTCGGCAAGTCCACCCGGCTCCGCGACATCCTGGGTTTCTTGAAGGAAACCTACTGCGGCACGATCGGGGTCGAGTACAACTACATCCAGGACCGGGCGCGCCGGGCGTGGCTGCGCGATCGCATCGAAGGGCCGCGCAACCGGCCCAATCTGGCGATCGGCGACAAGAAGCGGATCCTGATGAAGCTCAACCAGGCCGAGACCCTGGAGACCTTCATCCATACCAAGTTCCTTG
This sequence comes from Planctomycetota bacterium, assembly GCA_014193115.1. Lineage (GTDB taxonomy): Bacteria > Planctomycetota > UBA11346 > UBA11346 > UBA11346 > BJHQ01. The sequence goes on from BJHQ01000003.1 coordinate 216,603, forward strand.
GCCAGAAGCGCTTCAGCCTGGAAGGCGGCGAGGCGCTGATGCCCGGCCTGGAGGCGATCATCGAGCGTGCCGGAACGCTCGGCGTGCAAGAGATCGTGATGGGCATGGCGCACCGCGGCCGGCTCAACGTGCTGTGCAATACCCTGCATAAATCCTACGAAGAAGTCTTCACCGAGTTCGAGGGCAGCTACGATCTGTCAGAGCTGCAAGGCGATGGCGACGTCAAGTACCACCTCGGGTTCAGCAGCGACCACGTCACCGCCGACGGCAAGACGGTCCACCTGACTCTGAACTTCAACCCCAGCCATCTCGAAGCGGTCGATCCGGTGGTGCTCGGGCGGGTGCGCGGCAAGCAGCGCCAACGCCACGACATCGAGCAGCGCGCCACGGTCATCCCGATCCTGATCCACGGCGACGCGGCGCTGGCCGGCCAGGGGCTGGTGATGGAGATCGTCCAGATGTCGAATCTGGAGGGCTACACCGTCGGCGGCACCATCCATCTGGTCAGCAACAACCAGATCGGCTTCACCACTTTGCCGGCGGACGCGCGCAGCGCCCGCTATTGCACCGACATCGCCAAGATGATCGACGCGCCGGTGTTCCATGTGAACGGCGACGACGCCGAGAGCGTGGTCCACGCCTGCCGCCTGGCCCTCGATTACCGCCAGCAATTCAAGAAGGACGTCTTCGTCGACATCGTCTGCTACCGCCGCCACGGCCACAACGAGACCGACGAGCCCAGCTTCACCCAGCCCGATCTGTACGCCCGGATCGCCAAGCATCCGACGCCGCGCAAGGTCTACACCGACAAGCTGCTTGCCGACGGCACGATCACCGCTGCCGATGTCGACGCCATCGCGGCCCAGATGCAAGAGCATCTGCAAGGGGCGCTGTCGACCATCAAGGCCAAGCCGGCCAAGCTCCGCCGCGACCGCTTCGGCGGGGTGTGGCAGGGCAAGACCAACGTCTACACCCACGCTCCGGTGGCGACCGGGGTGGTGGCCACGACCCTCGACCGGATCGGCGCCGCCTTCGGCACCTGGCCGGCTGATTTCAACATCCATCCCAAGATCAAGCGCCTGGCCGAGGAACGCTCGCGCATGGTCACCGGCCACGGCCGGATCGATTGGGCCACCGGTGAACTGCTGGCCCTGGGCAGCCTGCTCGCCGAGGGCGTGCCCTGCCGCCTGTCCGGCCAGGACTGCCGCCGCGGCACGTTCAGCCAGCGGCAGAGCTACTGGTACGACGTCAGCGACCGCACCCGCTACAAACCCCTCGACCACATCCAGCCGACCCAGGCCAAGCTGTGCGTGTACAATTCGCTGCTGTCCGAGGTCGCGGTGCTTGGCTTCGATTACGGCTATTCCCTGGCTGAGCCGAACATGCTGATCATGTGGGAAGCCCAGTTCGGCGACTTCGCCAACGGCGCCCAGGTGGTCATCGACCAGTTCATCGCCTCGTCGGAATCGAAGTGGGCGCGGGCCTCGGGCATCGTCCTGTTGCTGCCTCACGGCCAGGAAGGTCAGGGCCCCGAGCACAGCAGCGCCCGGCTGGAGCGCTATCTGCAAGCCTGCGCCGAGGACAACATCCAGGTCGCCTATTGCACCACCGCCGCCCAGCATTTCCACATCCTGCGCCGCCAGATCAAGCGCGACGTGGTCAAACCGCTGGTCCTGATGACGCCCAAGAGCCACCTGCGCAGCAAGGCGGCGAGCAGCGATTTCGCCGAGTTCGTCGACGGCCGGTTCCGCGAGATCCTGCACGATCCGGCGACCGATCCGGCCAAGCGCCTGGTCCTGACCAGCGGCAAGATCGCCCATGAACTGCTTGAACGCCGCGCCGAGGAAAAACTGTCCGGTGTCGGCATCGTCCGCATCGAGCAGCTCTATCCGCTGCACGAAACCGCCTTGGCCGAGGTCCTGGCGCCCTACCTGGCGGCGAAGGCCGATCTGGTCTGGTGCCAGGAGGAACCCCAGAACATGGGCGCGTGGACCTTCATCGAACCGTACCTGCGCCGCCTGGCCGGTCGCGAGATCCAGTACGCCGGCCGCGACGGCGCCGCCAGCCCGGCGCCCGGCAGCTTCAAGCTGTGGCAGATGGAGCAGGAAAAATTGATCGCCGCCGCCCTCGGCGCCAAGGAACGCAAAACCGCCAAGGCCGGGCATTGAGCGGATTCCTTTTTCATACCGACCTCCTCAGAACCCGCAACGAACGCGGAAAGTGATCTCGTCCATGCCCCACCTCGTCACCGTGCCCGCCCTGGGCGAATCCATCACCGAGGGAACCATCGCCCGCCTGCTGGTCGCTGACGGTGCCACCGTCACTGACAGCACACCGCTGTTCGAACTCGAAACCGACAAGATCACCACCGAGGTCCAGGCCGGCGCCGCCGGCGCGGTCCGCTTCCTGGTGAAGGTCGGCGACGTGGTGGCCGTAGGCGGCAGCGTGGCCCAGATCGAAGTCGGCGCGGGCGCTGCCCCGGCTCCAGCCGCCAAGGCGCCAGCGGCCAAGGTTGAGCCGGCGGCAAAAGCCGAGCCGACGGCAAAAGCAGCCGAGCCGGCCAAGGCCCTGACCGCCCGCCATCTGTCGCCGGCCGTGAAGCAACTGGTCGCGGATCAGCAGCTCGATCCTGCGACCATCGCCGGCACCGGAAAAGACGGCCGGATCATCAAAGGCGATGTCCTGGCCAAAGCCGCGACCCCGCCGGCCCCAGCGGCGCCTCTCGCGCCAGCCGCATCCTCCGCACCAGCGACCCCAGGCCCTTCGGCTGCGGGAACCAACCGCCGCCGCATGACTCCGCTGCGCCAGCGCATCGCCCAGCGCCTGGTCCAGGCCCAGCGCACCGCCGCGATCCTGACCACGTTCAACGAGATCGACTGCTCCGCGGCGATGGCCCTGCGCAAGAAGTGGAAGGAAACGTTCGAGAAGGAACACGGCGTCGGGCTCGGCTTCATGTCGATCTTCGCCGCCGCGGCGATCCGCGCGCTGCAGAAGTATCCGGGCATCAACAGCCAGATCGACGGCGACGAGATCGTGTCGTTTGATCACGTGAACCTGGGCATTGCCGTCGGCACCGAGAAAGGCCTGGTGGTGCCGGTGATCCGCCAGGCCCAGCGCTTGTCGTTCTCGCAGACCGAATTGGCGATCAAGGATTTCGCAGGCAAGGCGCGCAGCGGCAAGCTGACCCTCGACGATATTTCCGGCGGCACCTTCACCATCACCAATGGCGGCACCTATGGCTCGCTGCTGTCCACGCCGATCATCAACCCGCCCCAGTCCGGCATCCTCGGCATGCACACCATCAAGGAGCGACCGGTGGCGGTGGACGGCCAGGTGGTGATCCGGCCGATGATGTACGTCGCCTTGTCGTACGACCACCGCATCGTCGACGGCGCCGAAGCCGTCGGATTCCTGGTCCGGATCAAGGAACTGGTGGAAGCGCCAGAGCGCTTGATGCTGGGTCTGTGATGGTCAGTCAGTCCCTGATAAAATTTTCCAATCACCACTGAACCATCGACGCTATGCCTACCTACGACCTCCTCATCATCGGTGCCGGACCCGGCGGTTATGTCTGCGCGATCCGCGCCGCCCAGCTCGGCATGTCGGTGGCCATCGTCGAACGCCGCGCTGACGCCGGCAAGGTCAGGCTCGGCGGCACCTGTCTCAACATCGGCTGCATCCCGTCGAAAGCGCTGCTCGATTCCAGCGAGCGTTTTTACGAGGCCAAGAACCATTTCGCCGAGCACGGCATCGCGGCCAGCCCGACCATCGACCTGAAGACCATGCTCGCGCGCAAGGACAAGGTCGTGGCATCGCTGGTCTCGGGCGTCGATTTCCTGATGAAGAAGAACAAGATCGCGGTGCTGGTCGGCACCGGCAAACTGCTCGCCGGCGCCGCCGGCGATGCTCTGAGCCGGGTCGCGGTCACCGATCTGGCTGGCACCACCACCGAGCATCAGGCCAAGCGCATCGTGCTGGCCATGGGTTCGACGCCGATCGAGCTGCCGACCCTGCCCTTCGACGGTAAACAGGTGGTCAGCAGCGATCAGGCCATCGCCTTCCCTGAGGTGCCCAAACGTCTGGCGATCGTCGGCGGTGGCGTCATCGGCCTCGAACTGGGCAGCGTCTGGGCCCGCCTGGGCAGCACGGTCACGGTGGTCGAGTTCCTGCCCGAAGTCTGCCCATTCCTCGATGCGGATGTGGCGAAGGAGCTGCGCAAGGTGCTGGGCAAGCTCGGCATCACCTTCCGCCTGTCGACCAAGGTCGGCGGACTGCGGAAAAGCGACGACGGCGTCGTGCTGTCCGCCACCGACGCCGCCGGCGCCGCGGTCGAGATCACCGCCGATCGCGTCCTGGTGGCGGTGGGCCGCAAGCCGGTGATCGACAGCGCCGGCCTGGCCGAGGCCGGCGTGGCGCTCACCGAGCGCAAGCGCGTCGCTGTGAACCAGCATTTCCAGACCAACCTGCCCGGCGTCTACGCCATCGGCGACCTGATCGATGGGCCGATGCTCGCCCACAAGGCCGAGGAGGAAGGCGTTGCCTTGGCAGAGCACCTCGCCGGCCACGCCATCACCATCGACCACCACCTGATCCCCAACATCGTCTACACCTGGCCTGAGGTCGCCTCGGTTGGCATCACCGAAGCCGAGGCGAAAGCCAAGGGAATTGCGATCACGGTCGGGAAATATCCGTTCAGTTCCCTGGGCCGGGCCAAGGCCTCGGGTGACACCGACGGCTTCGTCAAAATCCTCGCCGATGCGGCCACCGACCGGGTCTTGGGCGCGGCGATCATCGGCCCCCGGGCCAGCGACCTGCTGGCCGAGATCACCGCGGTCATGGCCTTCGGCGGCGCCAGCGAAGACATCGCCCGCACCTGCCACGGCCACCCGACCTTCGGTGAAGCCGTGAAGGAAGCCGCCCTCGGCTGCCTCGGCCGGATCATCAACGGCTGAGGCATGGCCGGATCGTAGTGCCGGCTGCCGTCAGCTGGGAACGGGCTTGCCGCTCACTGCCTGCGAAGGAACGTGGCGAGCATGAGCGTTGCGACCGGATTGACCGGCATCGTCAATGAAGTGCGCAGGCTGCTGGTCCATCAGGATCCCCGGGTCAAGGCTGGCATCATCCGGATCTGCTTCCTGGAAATCCTGCTGGTGGAGCAGCTGCATGATCTGCTGATGGATCGCCGGACCACGACCCGGAACCTGAACATCCGCGGTCTGCCGAGCCGTTTGTCGCCGGAGATGCTCACTGCCCTGGTGAAAAGCTTCGCCGGCAATCGCGCCTTCGTGGTGGCGGTGGTCGATAACAACAACCAGCACCGGCGGATCCTCGACGCCGTCAGGACGGTGCTTGAGGCCAACAACCGGACCTTGTCCGATCTGTCGCGCCACCTGCGCAAGACCCGGCTGACCACCCAGGGCCGGTGAATCGGTCCTACCTCTTGGCCGCGGGTCGTCCGCCGAAATCGAGGCCGATGCGGACCTGCGCCCGCGCCGGTGGCGGAATCTCCCAGGCGAATTCCAGGCGATTCGGGGTCGCCCCGGGCAGCACCACGGCATCGCCGCCGCGCAGGGCGACGGCCATGGATTCACCACGCCATTGGATCTGGATGGGCGGGCTCCTGCCCTCAGGCGGCACCACGGCCGTCGGTGGCAGCTTCTGTTCGCCACCTGGCAGGATCAGGAGCGGGCCGTCGGTGGTCACCCGCAGGCTGCGGCCGCCGCCGAACCGGATCTCCCAGAATCCTGAGGCGATCGAGCTATCGAGGTTGAGCACGACCTTGCGCTGGGCCAGGCGCGGACGATCGAGGCTCAGCGGCACCGGACGGGTTGCGGTGCCGGTTCCGGTGAATTCCGCCACGGATCCGTTCAGGCTCAGGGATCCAGGCGGCTGGACCACCGCCACGCCCCACCACAGCTCCGCCTGATGCTCGGCGTTCTTCGCGGATTGGCGGCGCAGGGCTTCGAGGACCTCGCCGGTGCTCTGGCTGTCGGCTTTGGCGCTGTCGATGGCCGCGGCGATGGCTTCGCGGTGATGGAGCACCTCCTGGGTCACCGCGGGGCTGAGCAGCGCTGCCGGGATCGCGTCGAGGGCGGCCAGGGCGGCGCTGAGCTTCTGGGCGGCGAAGGCGTCATCGCTGGCCTCCAGATGGCTGCGGGCCGCCGCCTGGGCCTGGCGATCCCAGGCGGCGGCGGTGGCGACCCGGACCGAGCGGGCGTCGGTCAGCCGGGCATCGGCAGCGGCGATGGCGCCGACCAGGGCGTTCCACGGCTGGTCGGTGGCCACCCGCAGGGCGCGTTCGGCGCGCTCTTCGGCGAGCAGCGCCGCGGCGTGGGCGCCGGCGAGGTCGCCGACCTCGGTCAGCGCCCCGATCCGACCGCGTTCATCGCGCCAGGCGAGCTCGGCGAGCAGCATCGGTCCGGCCAGGACGGCGGCGGCGACCACGCCCAGGCCGAGGATCGACAGCCCCAGGCAACCCCAACGCCGGCCGACCCGCTGGCTGCGCAGGCGCTGGGACGGACTTGGCGCCAGCCGCACCGGCACCTCTCCCCGGCTGATCTGGAGAACCAGCTTCAAAGCGGTGTTGGCGTCTTCGGGGCGGTCCTCCGGCTTCACCGCCATCAGCCGGCGGATCAGGGTCTGCACGGGTTCCGGCACCGGCGGCCGGCCATCGGACGGCGGCGGAAAGGTCAGCGGCGTGGTGGCGGCGGCGACCATGATCGCCGTCGGCGTCGGGCCATCGAAAGGCGGCCGACCGCACACCAGGTGGTAGAGGGTGGCTCCGACGCCATAGAGATCGGCCCGATGGTCGGCGCCATGGGCGTCCTGGCCCTGTTCCGGGGCCATGTAGTGCGGCGTGCCGAGCGAGGCCCCGACCTGGGTGGTGAAGAGCTCAGTCCCAGTCGCGCCGGTGCGTTCCGGGTCGAGCCGCGACAGGCCGAGATCGGCGATCTTGATCCGGCCATAGCGGGCGTCCTCGCCTTCGATGCTGCGCCGGTCGAGCATCAGGTTGTCGGGCTTGATGTCGCGGTGGATCACGCCGCGGTCGTGGGCATAGCGCAGGGCCACCAGGATCTGGCGTGCGAAATCCAGCGTCTCGTCCACCGGCAACGGGCCGCGGGCGGCAACCTCCTGCTTGAGCGTGCGGCCCTGGACCAGCTCCATGCTGAAGAACATCCGGCCATCGGCTTCGCCGACATCGTGGACCGCGATCAGGTTGGGATGGTGCAGCCGTCCGGCGGCGCGGGCCTCGCGCAGGAACCGCTCGCGGACTCGGCCGCGGGTGACGAACTTCGGAGCCAGCACCTTCAGAGCGACGGTGCGGTTCATGCTCAGCTGGACAGCGCGGTAGACCACGCCCATGCCGCCGGAACCGAGGGGTTCCTCGATCCGGTAGCCGGCGACGAGGGTCCCCGGCGGCAGGTGCTGGCGGTGTTCGCCGACCGGCGGCGGTGGCGGCCGCGAATCGAGTTCGGTGGCCTCCGGGTTCACCGGCCGCGGCGGCTGAGGCAGCGGGGATCGCCCGGTGGATCGGCTTTCGCGCGGGGTTCCGACTTTGGCCGTCAGCGTCTGGGTCTGCCGTGAGATCCTGGTCGAGGTCCCAGGAACCCGCTGCTGGACCTCGCGGCAGCGGTCGATCGCCTTGTCGATCAGCTGGGCCGACGGCCGGAGCAGCCGGGCCCGGTCCTCCAGCAGATCGAGCAGCCGCCGCCGGCGTTCAGGATCCATCGGCTCCGTCATGCTGCGATGGTCGCCAACGGCAGCGGCAGAGGCAAGCCGGAGGAGGGAAACCGCCAGTGCCGGCGTCTTGCGCAGTCGCCAGACCGCGCGCAGCCCCGTCAGCCGCCGGTCCGCCCGGGGCCGAGGGCCCACAGCGCGATGGCTCCGGCCACCGCGGCGTTGAGGCTCTCGGCCTGACCGGGCATGGGCAGGGTCAGGCGCTGGACGCACAGCGCCTGCCAGGCCTCGGGCAGGCCGTGGGCCTCGTTGCCCACCACCAGCCAGCGTGGGCCAGGCGGCAGGTCTGCCGGCTGGCGTCCACCCGCCACGACCAGTCCGCAGCACGGGGCGCCGCCTGCGATCGTGGCTGCCGCCTGATCACCCAGATCGTGGATCGCCAGGCTGGCCAGGCAGCCGGCGGTGGACTGCACGACCTTCGCCGACCATGGGTCGCAGCCGCTGGCGATCACCACCTGGCGACAGGCGAAGGCCGCCGCGGTGCGGAGCAACGTCCCGACATTGCCCGGATCGCTGAGGCCGGCCAGCACCAGCCCGCCAGCGGCCGGGTCGAGCACGGCGGTCGGCGGGAGCGGGAAAGCAGCCAAATACCCGGAGGGCGTCGCGGCCTGGCTCACCTTCGCCAGCACCCGCGCCGAGGCCATGGTCGCGTTCCAGCCCGGCGGCAGGTCGAGGTCCTCGCGCACCAGCAAGGCTTCCGGGCGCCAGCCCGCGGCCAGCAGCTCGGCGATGGCGCGGCGGCCTTCGACCTGGACCAGGCGCTCGCCACGGCGGCCGTCGGCGGCGGAGCGGACCAGCCGTCTGACCAGGGGATTGTCGGTGGAGGCGATGGTCATGCTTGGCTGCGCAGCCTGATTCCAGGCGCTGGTTGTTGCCGCGGGCAGGCTCGCGGGATCCTGGGCCGTGCCGATTCGCGGCGCCAGACGCTTGAATTCGGGGCTTCGCGCTCAGGTCTATGTGACAACGGTCGGCGCCAAAGGTGAAACCGCAGGTTGCTGCCTTCTCGTCCGAAGCCGCGAGCACCCTCAACGGCCGGGGGCACGACAACCGCGCAGCGGTTGACGTGGTTGGCAGGAAATCCTACGGTTGGCAATGGAGTCCGACGCCCTGAAGCCATGGGAGCCGCCCGGAAGGAACTCATGACCGCGCCGCGCATGTCGCAGGTGATGGTGGCGAAGGCCTTCACCAGGCTACCCCCCGAGGCCGACAAGCGCGCGGTGGTTGGTCGTCTGGCGGAATCATTGGTGGCCGCGGGCCGGATCGATGCCAAGGATGTCACGGCCATCGTTGACGACGTGATGAAGCGCGAAGCGGTCGGCTCGACCGGGATCGGCCACGGCATCGGTATTCCGCACTGCCGTACCGGGTCGGTGTCCGGCGTTCTGTGCGCCTTCGGCCACTCCTCCGAAGGCATCGACTTCGACAGCCTGGACGGAGAACCGGTCTACAGCGTGTTCCTGCTGCTGACTCCGCCCGACCAGAAAGAGCAGCACCTGCACCTGATGCGCAGTTTTGCCAGCCAGATCCGCAAAGAGAATTTCTGCGAGTTCCTCCACCAGGTGGCGGCTCCCGAGGCCCTGGTCGAGCTGCTGGCGGAGTTCGAAGGGCGATAGGCCTTGGCCCTGGCCTGCGTCGATCTCGCCCGGCTGGTCGATCCAGCCCGGGTCCTGCTCGGACCTGCCGTCAGCGGTCGGCTTGAGCTGCTCCGCGCCCTCGCCCCGCTGACCGTGGCCGGATCGACCTATGATGGAGACCGGTTCCTCCACGCGATCCTCGCCCGCGAACAGGTGGCGAGCACCGCCATCGGCGGCTCGGTCGCGGTGCCCCACGCCCGGGTGGCGCCGCTCGATTCGTGCCGGTTGTCCCTGGCGGTGCTGCCCGAAGGCCTGTCCTGGGATGCGCCGGATGGCCAGCCGGTGCGGCTGGTGGCGATGCTGGCGGTGCGCGAACAGGACCACAGCGAGCACCTGCGGGTGCTGGCGACCCTCGCCACCCGTTTGCGTGATCCGGTCCGCCTGTCGGCGGTGCTGTCGGCATCCGACGCCATCGGCGTGCTCGAAGGCCTCGCCCGCTGAGATCCGCCGGCAGCCGAAAAAGCCACGTCGGCACTTGCACCGTCCAGCTGCGTTCCAAGCTCCGCGCCTCCTCTCAAATCGACCGGCCCCGCCGGTCCCAGGCCGGGAAACGCCCCATGCAGGTCCAGATCGACGACGCCGGCACGCTCCGCAAGCGTATCACCATCACCTACTCGGTGGACGAGGTCGCCGCCAAACGCGACCTGCTGATGGGCAAGCTGGCTGACCAGGTGCGCCTGCCCGGATTCCGTCCCGGCAAGATTCCCAGGGCGGTGATCGAGAAGCGGGTTGGCGCCGACGCCCAGCGCCAGGCCGACGAGGAACTGGCCAACGAAGGCCTCGACCAAGCCACCCGGATCCACGGCATCCGTCCGCTCGGCGCCATCGCCGCCGACGAGATCGCCCGCGACAACGGCCTGCGCCTGGTGTTCAGCTGCGAGGTCAAGCCGACCATCACCCTGCCTGAACCGTCCGCGTTCACCATCGACGACGCAGCGGTGGCGGTTGACGACGCCGAGGTCGACGGGCAGATCGTCACCATGTGTCGGCGCCTCGGCACCGAGTCGGCGCTGAATGCCGACGAGACCGTCCAGGCCGGCGACCAGATCACCCTGTCGGGCAGCGTCCTCCGCGATGGCGCCGAGGTCCGCAAACTCCACGATTTCAAGCACTTGGTGGGCGAGTATCCGCTGCTCGGGAAGCCAGCCGAAGACGTCGTCGCCGCGCTCAAAGATAAAAAAGTGGGCGATGTGGTCAGCGGACTGGCCACCACCCTGCCTGGCACCTTCGCCCCGACCGAGCACGCCAACCAGCCGGCAGAGCTGACCTTCACCATCCAGTCGGGCGTCCGTCTGCGTCCGGCGGCGGTCGAAGTCCTGCTCGGCCAGTTCAACCAGCCTGACCTGGCCGCCCTGCAAGGGGTGATCCGGACTTCGCTGACCAACGTCGCCGAAGACCGCAAGCGCCGCGCCCAGGTCGAGTCCCTGACCGCCCAGCTGCTCGAAAAGGTCACGGTCGAAGTTCCGCCCCTGACCTTGGCCAAGGCGGTGGCTGACACCAAGGCGGTGGCGGCCAAGGACGGCTCGGCCATCCCCGACGACGTTGATGCCAAGGTCGCCAAGGACCTCCGCCGCTACCTGATCCTCGACGCCCTGGCCGACCAGCTCGATGTGCGGGTCACCCAGGACGACTTGACCCAGCAGATTTTGATGGCGGCCCAGCAGACCCGGCGCCGGCCCGAGGACATCGCCAAGAACCTCAAGGAGTCCGGCAAGTTGAACCAGGTCGGCATGGAGATCCGCGAGGCCAAGGCCCTGGAGCTGTTCCTCGACCGCGCGCTCGGCCGCCCGGCGCCCGAAGCGGCAGCGGTCGCTGCCGCCCATGGCGGCAATCCAGCCCACGGCCACGCCGGCCACGTCCACGGCCCCGACTGCAACCACTGAAGCCGCAGGCCATCGGCCGGTCAGGCGCATTCGGGTTGACCGCCGTGGTCCGCCCTGATGGCATGCCCTGCAGATGATCCTGCTGGTCAATGACGATGGCATCGATGCCCCTGGCCTGCGGGCGCTCTATGCGCGCGCTGCGCGCCACCTGCGGCCGGCCGGTGCTGGCGGTGGCGCCCAGCCACGAGCGTTCCGGCCAGTCCCATGCCATCACCATCGATCGTGCCCTGACCACCACCGCCCGGGTCAGCGGCGATTTTTTCGGCTTCGCCATCGACGGTACGCCGGTGGATTGCGTCAAGCTGGCGATCTCGCGGCTGTGCCCGACGCCGCCCGAACTGGTGGTCAGCGGGATCAACGACGGGCCGAACGTCGGGCGCAGCATCTTCTATTCCGGGACCCTGGGCGCCGCCATGGAAGCCGCCATCGCCGGCCTGCCGGCCCTTGCCGCCAGCCGCGCCCGGGGCGCCGACGAGGTCGTCGATCCGGCCGGGGCGCGCCTGAACGATCCGCGATTTCCAGCCGAATCGCGATTCGCCGATGGCGCCGCCCTGACCGCCGACCTGGCCAGGAAGCTGCTTGCCGCGACGCCGCGGCCAGGCCGGGTGGTCAGCCTGAACATCCCGGCCGGCCCGGCGCGGGGCTGGCGCCCGCTGCGTCTGGCCCGGCACGCCCTGGGCGGATTCGTCGAATCCTATGCGCCTCAGGCGACCGGCGACGGACGCACCCAATGGGTACTCGACGGCGCCTGGAGCAGTTCGGCATCGTCGGCGGCGGAGGCCGACGACGCCGCGCTGCTGACCGCCGGCCATCCGGTGGTGACGGCGCTGCGACCAGAATTCAACGATGACGCCACTCTGGCCGCACTGGCCCCGGCCCTGGGCCAAGGCAAGGTCCAGTGAATGCGCCACAGCCTGGCCAGGGAGCGCCGGTGACCCACGCCATCGAAGTCCGCGACCTGACCAAAACCTTTGGTGCCCAACGGGTGCTGGCCGGGGTCTCGTTCACCGTCGCCCGCGGCGAATCGGTGGCGGTGCTCGGGCGCTCCGGCACCGGCAAGAGCGTGCTGCTCAAAACCATCATCGGCCTGATGGATCCCGACGCAGGCACGGCGCTGGTCGAAGGGCGCAGCTTCAACGTGCTGTCAGAACGCGAACGGCTGAAGGCGCGCACCGGCATCACCTATGCGTTCCAGGGCGCGGCGCTGTTCGACTCGCTGTCGGTGGCGGACAATGTCGGGTTCCCCTTGCTCCAAGCTCGTCGTCCGGCCGACGAGGTCCGCCGCCGGGTCGAGGAGGCCCTCGCCACCGTCGATCTGGCCGACGCCATCGACAAGGTCCCGTCAGAACTTTCCGGCGGCATGCAAAAGCGGGTGGGCCTGGCCCGGGCGATCATCACCAAACCCGCGATCATCCTCTACGACGAGCCCACCACCGGCCTGGATCCGCTGACCACCGACGTCATCAACCGGATCATCCTGCGTTTGCAGCGCGAACGCGGCGTCACCGCGATGGTCGTCACCCACGACATGGACAGCGCCTTCACCGTCGCCGACCGGATCATCATGCTTGAAGAAGGCCGGATCGCCGCGAGCGGCACGCCGGACGAGATCCGCAACCATTCCAGCCCCTGGGTCCAACGCTTCATCACCGGCCAATCCGCAGGCGGATCGAGCGCCCGGCTGCCGGTGGTGCGCGATTAGGGAATGATCTTCTGGTTGGGAAACGGCTTTTTCACTTGGGATACATGAAGGCGCTTAAGGCGCTTATGTAAAATGATTGCGCCGTTGCAATCCTCGGTATCGATCAAAGTCCGGCATTGCGCTCGGTCGAGCCTGAGCAGCATGAAAAGCATGCGTTACTTCTCTTTGCAAAGCGGTCTCATGCCTTGGCTGGTTCTGCTTGGTATGCTGACCGCGGCAGACATCAGTCCGCCACCGACCGTGTATCCGTGGGCCAAGTTTTCCGGCGACTTGGTGTCGACGACCGAGCACTTGGTCGTCTGGCAGGGCAAGCTGGTGCGCAGTAGCGATGCTGCGACCTGGGACGGCCGACGTTGGGTCAAACCGGTCATGGAAATTCCTCCGGATTTCGGGTTCACAAGCAGTCCAATAGGCATTGGTCTCCATAGAGATCCTGATGGACGACTCGTGTACACGAGTGATCAGCAAGGGGCCTATTATATTGGATCTCGGAGGATTTTCATGACTCAGGAGGCCGGTGGTCCGTGGGTCGTACACCCGGACCGGTTCGCTCACGGTAACACCGGGCTTGGCTCGCTGGCTAAGGACCTGTATTCGTCCACGTTGTGGCGGAATCAGCTGGTCGTTGCCTATGCGCTCTTTACTTACAAGGGTTACCCTGTCACCCGAATAGACTTTGGTGGTCGAACGATTCGAAATCGGATATGGGGCATTTACGAAACCGTGTTCGAACGCCTGCTGGTCGCTCCTGCGCCGAGCCATGTGCTGGCCAGCGTCGACGACGAAGTTATGCGCTTTGACGGCTCGACCTGGGAATCCCTCGGCCAAGCCGATGGCCTGGTACGGGTTCTGCACTCCGTTGGGGACGACATTGTCGTTGGCGGTGCGTTCACCCGGATTGGCGGCGTCGCCGCCAACCGGATTGCCCGCTGGCATGCCGGCACCTGGACGGCGCTCGGCGCAGGCTTGGATGGCACCGTCGCAGCCATCGATGGACAGGGCGATGACCTCGTGGTCGGCGGCGCTTTTTCCTTGGCTGGCGGCCTCCCGGCCCAGCGCATCGCCCGATGGCGGGCCGGAGCCTGGTCGGCGCTGGGCGAAGGGGTGCCGGTGCCCGAGGTACGCAATGTCACCGTGAACGGCGACCAGGTGTTCACTTGCACGAATGCTGGCTACCTGACCTGGAATGGCGCAGCCTGGTCCGGCGACTACGGACTGGGCGCGGGATTAGGACAACATGACATTTGGGCCAAAATGGCTGCCATCGAGTGGCGTGGAGCCTTGGCGGTCGCGGGGACATTCAGCACGGCAGGTTCCGTTACCGCGTCCAACATTGCCATCTTCGACGGTCGCAACTGGCAGCCCCTGGCCGAGGGGTTGCCGGACACAGTGCGCGCCCTTGCCGTGCGCGGCACCAGCCTGGTCGCCGGCGGAAGGTTTGCCGGCGGAATCGCTTCCTGGGACGGCGCCGCCTGGAGCCGTCCCTATGGAAATCTCGAGAAACCGGTGGCCGCGCTGGACGCCAGCGATGACACGGTGGTCGCATACCTGGATGATGCACGAATCGTCCGCTGGACGAGTGCCGCGGGCTGGACCGTGATCAGCGGTCCGTCAGCGTACGAAAACACGACCCTCATGATCGATGGCGACGGCGTCATCGCGAACAACCAATGGCGCACGCTCCGCTGGAATGGAGTCACTTGGTCGTCGATCGAACCGGCTGGCTTTCGCGGCAGGATGGTGCTCAGCCGCCATGGGGGTCGCATCTATGGATGGGGCGGGGATCGCTTGTATCGCTGGGACGGCACGGCCTGGCAGACGGTCAGGAACTTGACCACACCAATGCCCGAGTCAGCCACATCCGTCTTGGTGACCGATAGCGGTCTGCTGTACAGCAGAGGTTTCGGTGATTACGAAGGATCGATCGAATGGGTCGGGTTGCCCTACGGCAGCATGCACTTTAAAGGATTCAACTTTGTAACCGCCCTGGCCCAGGTCGGCGACATGGCGTATGCGGTGGGCGGTTCACTCGGGATCATCGGTTTCCACCTGCATACCAACCTGGCACCGACGTACCGCGACCGCGATAGCCAGGTCGACGCCGTCAATCGCAGTGCCCCAGCCGGTCATCCGGTCGGCATCCAGGCGGCCGGTAGCGATCCCGAAGGAAGCGACTGCATGTACCGGCTGATTGGAACCGACGCAGCGTACCTCCAGATCGATGCCCAGGGCGTGGTCCGGACTGCAGGCGACCTCAGCGGCATCGCCGGCGGAAGCGCCTCGTGCGCGGTGGTCATCAGCGACGGCTGGATGGAAACGACGATCCCGATCAGCATTGCCTTCGTGGCGGCCGGTGGACCTCCAACTGCGCCGGTGGATGCCGATGGGACTGCCAATAACCTGCCAGAGAACGCCCCGGCGGGCACCACGGTCGGTGTTGTTCCCAACGCCATCGATCCTGAGGGGGGAGCCGTCGCCTTCGCGCTGACCGCCGGCGACGATCGGTTCGCCATCGATGCTGCCACCGGGATCATCACCAGCCGTATCCCTTTCGATTTTGAAACCACAGGTTCTGCCACCTGCGCCGTGGTCGCCAGCGATGGCTCGACCACCAGTGCCGCGACCGTTGTGACCATCGCCATCACCGACGTCGACGAGGAGCCGACCATCGTCGGCGACCCGGATCCGACGGCCAATTCAGTGCGCGAGGACGCCACCCCCGGTACCTACGCGGGAGTGCGCGTCGACGCCAGGGATCCTGACAACCGGCCCTTGACCTGGCGGGTGGTCGGCGGCGGCCCCTTTCAAGCCGACAGCACCGGTCGCATCCTGGTCGCCGGTCCCCTGAATTATGAGGCCACATCAACTTACGAGGTAGATGTCGAAGTGTCAGACGGCCGCTGGTGGTTGACCAAGACCTTCACCATTGCCGTCACCGATGTCGACGATCCGCCCAGCGTGCCGGTGGATCTTGATACCGCAGCGAACCGCTTTTCGTCCGCCACCGCCCTCGGCAGCGCGGTCGGGATCACCGCACGAGCGACCGACCCCGAGGGCACCGCGATCACGTATGCCAGCCTTGATGACCAATTTGCCATCGACCCGGTTACGGGCATCGTGACCCTGGCCAGACAAGCAGCAGACAATGCCGATCGATCGCTGTCGGTTACGGTGCGCGCCACCGCCGGAGCGAAGTCGGCCACGGCCAGCTTCGTGGTGGAGCAAGTGCGCAATGATTCTTCAACGAGTACGAGTACGAGCACGAGTAGCCGCTGCGGCCTGGGCGGTGGCCTGGGACTCATCGCTGGCGCATGGGTCGGATTGCTGCTTCGCCGCCGTGTCAGAACGCGCTGACGGCTCGATCGCGACCGGCATATCAAGCCATAGCCCCAGCGAATGCCCGACCGCCAGGACCGACGATGGCTCCGCTGTCCTGGCCGTTACACTCAGCCCATGCCCACTACCCTGTCGCCCGTCGTCCAGGCCGAGCTGGCCAAGTACCGCAACACCCTCGACCTGCTCGAACAGAAGAAGATCGATCCAGACAAGGAGTTCCGTCCGTACCGCCTGGTCCACGGGGTCTATGGACAGCGCCAGGGCGGCACCAACCAGATGGTGCGGATCAAGCTGAAATACGGCGTGGTCACGCCGGAGCAGATGCGCGCCCTGGCCGATCTGGCCGAGCGCTACACCAACGGCATCAGCCACATCACCACCCGCCAGGCGATCCAGTACCATTTCGTGCCCTTGGAGGACACCCCGGCCCTGCTCCAAGGCCTTGAAGAGGTCGGCTTGACCACCCGCGAGGCCTGCGGCAATGCCGTGCGCGCGGTCTGCGGCAGCCCGAACGCCGGCACCCGGGCCGACGAGCCGTTCGCCATCGATCCGTATAGCGAAGCGGTCTTCCAGCATTTCCTGCGCGGACCGCGCTCGGCCAGCCTGCCGCGCAAGTTCAAGATCTCCTTCGCCGCCAGCGACCTGGACCCCTTGGGCCAGGTCAACATCCAGGACATCGGCATCACCGCGGTGGTGGTCGATGGCAAAGAGGGCTTCCGGGTGGTGGCCGCCGGCGGGTTGGGATCGAGCCCCCAGGCTCCGCTCAAACTCTACGATTGCCTGGCCAAAGAGGATCTGATCCCGGTGTGCGAAGCGCTGGTCCGCGTCCACCATTCCTATGGCGACCGCCAGAACCGGGCCAAGGCGCGTTTGAAGTTCGTCCTTCGCCAGCATGGCGATGCCGGTTTCCGCAAATTATTCGAAGAAAAACTGGCCGAGGTCCGCGCCGAAGGCATCACCGGCAAGGCCCTGCCCGACCGCCTGCCCGCCGCCAACCCGACGCCGATCCCGGCAGTTGCCGGCGATGAAGGCGCCTGGCGCAAGGCCAATGTCCGCGCCCATCGCGAGGCCGGCCTGGCGGTGGTGTCGATCAACGTCCCCCGCGGCGATGTGCCGGCGGCGAGCATGCGCACCTTGGCCGACCTGTCGGAATGGTTCAGCGAAGGCGATGCCCGGACCACCAACGACCAGAACCTGGTGTTCCGCCGGGTCCGCCATGAGCACCTGCCGCGGCTGTACAGCGAACTGGTCAAGCTCGGCTACCACCGACCGGCTCATGGCCTGGTCGATGTCACGAGCTGCCCCGGCGCCAGCACCTGCATGCTCGGCCTGACCTTGTCGAAGAACCTCGCCAAGGAGTTGGAAGACGGCCTGGCCAAGATCAACGCCGATCCCTCGGTGTTCGCCGCCCACATCAACATCAGCGGCTGCCCCAATTCGTGCGGCCAGCACCACATCGGCAACATCGGGCTGCACGGCGCGTCGTCGAAGATCGGCGACAAGATCATCCCGCACTACATGCTGCTGCTCGGCGGTGGCGATGAAGGCGCCACGATCCATCACGCCGCGCTGATCGCCCGCATCCCGGCCCGCAAGGTGTCCACCGTCATCACCACCTTGGCTCTGTGGTATGGTCAGGAAAAGCAGGCGGGCGAGACCTTCGTGGTCTACCTCCGCCGGATCGCCGGTTTCGGTCTCGACCGGGCAGGTTCAAGCGCCGCCAGGAACCGCCTGAAGGAACGCCTGGCTCCGCTGTTCGCGGTTGCCGAAGGCCAGCTCACCGAGGCCGACCTGACCGATATCGGCACCGACAAGCTGTTCTCGGTGGCGATGGGCGAACTCGGCGTGGGCGAATGCATGGCCTGAGCGCTGCTTGCCCTGACAGCGCCGAGCGCCAGCTCGGCATGGTCTGGTGACCTTGGCCAGCCGAGCTGGCGCTCGGCGCTCCCGGGCGCTCACAGCGTGTGCAGGTGGAATCCGCCGTCGACGTTGATCACTTCGCCGGTCGAGAACGGCAGGTCGCCGCTGGCGATGGCCGCCACGGCGCGGCCGATGTCGGCGGGATCGCCCCAGCGCTTGATCGGGGTCAATCCGTCGGCGATCAGGGCGTCGTACTTCGCCTTCACCGGGCCGGTCATGTCGGTCAGGATCACGCCTGGCCGGATCTCGTAGACTCGGATCCCGTGGTCGGCCAGGCGGGCGGCGAAGACCTTGGTCAGCATCCCCAGCCCGGCTTTCGAGACGCAGTAATCCCCGCGATTCACCGACGCGGTATAGGCGCTGATCGAGCTGACCGTAATGATCTGGCCGCGGCTGCCAGAGACATCGGGGGCCTGGCCGATCATCACCTTCGCCACGGCCTGGGTGAGGAAATACGGCCCTTTCAGATTGATCCGGATCAGCCGGTCGAAGCTCTCCTCGCCGGCGTCGAGCACGTCCGCGCGCACCGCCGGCGCGACGCCGGCGTTGTTCACCAGCAGGTCGATCCGCCCGCCCCAAGCCACAGATTCGGCGACCAGGCGATGGCGGTCGCCGGCCTCACCAACATCGCCCTGGACCGCGATCGCCTGCCCGCCGGCGGCCGCCACCAGCGCAACGCACTCATCCGCCGCCTGGCGGTTTCCGGCATAATTCACCACCACCCGCCAGCCAAGTGCGCCGAGGGCGAGGGCGATGCCGCGGCCGATGCCGCGGGAGGAACCGGTGACGAGGGCGACGGGTTGGGTGGACATCGGAATCTCCGTGATCCTGGCCACCTTGGGCCCAACGGCGGCTTCGCCAAGACCAGGGGCCGATCCCGCCGCTGGAAACAGCAGCCTTGCCGGCCCGAGACCGCTCCGCCATTCACTTCCCGCTCCCTGGCGGCACGCTGATCCCATGGACCAGCTCGATCGTGCGCTCACCCGGCTCGACCGCCGGGAACGGATCCAGGCGGTGATCGCCGCGGTGGCGACGCCCCTGCTGGTCGGCCTGGCCAGCGCCGCCACCGCGGTCGTGGTGGTCCGGTTGCTGCTTCCCGAGGGCGCCGCGCTGGCACCGGCCTGTGCCGTTGCCGGTGCAGCTCTGCCCTTGGTGGCCATGGTCGCGCCGTGGCGCAAACGCCGGCCGGCCGCTGCGGTGGCTGGTAGTCTCGACCGCCAGCTTCAGGCCGATGGCTTGGCCATGGCGCTGTCTGCCCAACCGGCAGCCCGCCGCGACCCGGCCTGGATGGACCGGCTTGCCTCAGCGGTACACGGCTTCCGCCCCGAGCCGTTGGCGGTTCGCCCGCTGCTGCCTGCTGCCCTGGCTGCCCTGGCCCTGGCCGTCGCCTTCGCACTTCCCCAGGCGGCGGTCATGCCGCGGCTGAGCCGCCCCGCCCCGGCCGTCGACCGCCTGGAGCACCGCTTGGCCGACGTTGTCCAAGCCGGGATGCTGAATGAGGAAAAGAAGAGAGCACTGGAAGAACGCCTGAAAGCCGTCCAGCAGCGGGTCGCCAACAACGGCATGGACCAGGCCGCCTGGGAGGCGCTGGATCGCCTGAACGCCGATCTCGACCGCTCGGCCGATGACGCTGGCCGCCGCTTGGCCGCTGCGATCGTCGCCGCCGACGGCGCCGCCCTCGGCGATGCCGCGCTGGTCGCTGCGCTTCCCGCGGCGCTCGCCGAGCTGGCCCAGCACCCTGGCCTGGTCCCCAAGCTGCCCGCCGGAGCGGCTGGCGCCGCCTTGCAAGCCGCCCTTGCCGCTGCCGCCCGCCAGGCCGCCGAAGCCGGTCATTTGTCGCCGGCCCAGGCCGCCGCCTTGGCCCAGGCAGGGCTGGCCCCGGCCCGCGAAGGCGCCGGCAAGGCGGATCCGGCGGCGGCCAAGCGCCTCGCGGAACACCTCAAAGGTGAACTCGCCAAAGGTCAGGGCGCCTGCGCCGCCTGTGGCGGAGCGGCAGCTCTGGCTGGCGAACTCGGCCGGTTGGGCAATGGCGGCGTCAATCGCGGTCCCGGTCACGCCCCGTTGACCAAGGGCGATCCGCTACGCACCCCCGGCGGCTACACCGACAGCCTGGCCCCCGGCCAGCGCGAAAACGAAGACGGATCCCTGACCCTGGCTGAAACCGCCCGCGACCCCGAGGCGGCCAAAGCCGCCGTCGCCGCCCGGGCGTCCCTCACCGATCACGGCTCCGCCGCCGCCGACGCCCGATCCGCCCACGTCGCCCCCCGCCACCGGGCGGTGGTCGAAGCGTATTTTCCGGGCCAGAAGCCTTGATCCCAGCCAATCGGACCGACGAGTGGTTTCGACCTCCGCAGGCTGTTTTTCAGCAACCCAGTCGTGCTCAGGGAGTTGTCTCGCCCACCGGCGCCAAATTGACCTCAGTCTCGCTGCCGGCGTGGCCGCGCTTGCGGCGATAGGCGGCGCCGACGAAGCCTTTGAACAACGGATGCGGGTGGACCGGGCTGGATTTGAATTCGGGATGGGCCTGGGTGGCGATGAAGAACGGATGATTCTTCAGTTCGATGATCTCGACCAGGCTGTGCTCGGGTTTGCTGGCATCCGGGACGTACAGCCCGGTGAACAGCATGCCGGCCTCTTCGAAGCGTGAGCGATAGGCGTTGTTGAACTCGTAGCGGTGGCGGTGGCGCTCGCTGATCTGCTCGGCGCCACCGTAGAGTTTCGACGTGCGCGACGATTTCTTGGTCAAGGTGCAGACGAACGCGCCGAGCCGCATGGTTCCACCGAGCTGGCCTGCGGCGATGATCTCGCGTTGCGAGTCCATCGGGACGATGATCGGATGTGGGGTGCGCTCGTCCATTTCGCGGCTGTTGGCGTCGGCCAGGCCGGCGACGTTGCGGGCGAACTCCACCGAGGCAGCTTGCATGCCGAGGCACAGGCCGAGGTACGGGATGCCGTGCTCACGGGCGTGGCGGATGGCCTTCAGCTTGCCTTCCCAGCCGCGCTTGCCGAACCCGCCCGGCACCAGGATGCCGTCGGCTTCGCGGATCCGCTCCAGGCCGTCCTCTTTTTCCAACTGATCGCTTTCGATGCGCAGCAGGTTGGCCTTGAGCAGATGGGCGTAGGCGGCGTGGTCGATGGATTCGGTGACCGATTTGTAGGCGTCTTGGTGATTGATGTACTTGCCGATCAAGGCGATGGTGACGGTGTCCTTGGGCTTGCGGATGTGGCTGACCATCAGGTCCCAGGGATGCATGTCGCAGGGCTGGACCGGCAGAGCCAAGCGCCGGCACAGCGATTCATGCATGCCCTGCTTGTGCAGCACCTGGGGCACTTCATAGACCGAGGTCGGCACATCGGGCAGGTCGATGACGTTGGCACGATCGACATTGCAGAACAGCGCCAGCTTGTCCCGGACGTCGCGGGACAGCGGTTTTTCGGCGCGGCAGAGCAGGAAATCGGGGATGATTCCGATCTCGCGCAGCTTCTGCACGCTGTGCTGAGCCGGCTTGGTCTTGATCTCGCCGGCGGCGCGGATGTACGGGATGTAGGCGAGATGGATGAAGGCGACGTATTGACTGCCGAGATCGTGGCGGAACTGGCGGGCGGCCTCCATGAACGGAAGGCCTTCGATGTCGCCGACCGTGCCGCCGACCTCGGTAATGACCACGTCGACCTCGGGACCGGCGAGGACCTTCACGGTCTGCTTGATTTCGTCGGTGACATGCGGGATCACCTGGACCGTGCCGCCGTTGTACTTGCCGGCGCGCTCGTTGGCGATCACCGACTGATAGATGCGACCGCTGGTGACGGTGCTCGCCCGGCTGCACGGTTCTTCAAGGAATCGCTCGTAATGCCCGAGGTCGAGATCGGTCTCGGCGCCGTCGTCGGTGACATAGACCTCACCGTGCTGGAACGGGTTCATCGTTCCCGGATCGACGTTCAAATAGGGATCCAGCTTCTGGATCCGCACCTTGTAGCCCATGGTTTTCAAGAGCCGGCCGATGCTGGCGCTGGCGATGCCCTTGCCCAGGGATGAGACAACGCCCCCGGTGATGAAGAGGTGGCGGGTGGGACCGTCGCGCTTGGGGCTGTTCATGAGTGGATCGGCGCATGCTGTGAATCCCGCCGTGAACGCCAGCGGGCCAGGAAGGCGTCATAATCGGCCCGGATGTCGATCCCCGGAGTGGCCTGGTCGACGACCGCGCAGGCGATGCCCAGCCCGGCTTCGAGGGCGCGCAATTGCTCGAGTTTTTCCAGCTGTTCGAGCCGGCTGCCGGGCAAACGGGCATAGCCCAGCAGGACCTCGCGGCGATAGGCGTAGATCCCGAGATGGCGGAAGCAGTGCTGGTCGGGACCGCCGGCGTCGCGGTCCCACACCGCCGGGGCTCGGGTGAACCACAGCGCTCGGCCTTCCCGTCCACTGTCGCCTATTGGTCCCCCGAGGCCGCCGAGCACGACCTTGACCTGGTTGGGATTGGCCTGGGCTGCCGGACCGGCCGGCACGCACAAAGTCGCCATCGCCGCCCAGGCGTTGCGCTCAAGCAGGCCAGCCACCAGGCGGATGTGCTCGGGGTCCATCTCCGGCTCGTCGCCTTGGACATTCACCAGTATTTTCGCGTCGATTCCAGCGGCGACTTCGGCGATGCGGTCGGTGCCGCTGGCGTGGTCGGGACGGGTCAGCCGGGCCGCGACCCCGGCGGTGCGCGCCGCGTCGGCCAGCGCGGGATCATCGCAGCAGACGACGACCGATTCGGCGCCGAACGCCAGAGCCGCCTGGCGGGCGGCAGTGGCGATCAGCGGCTCGCCGTGCTCGGCCAGCAGCAGTTTTTCAGGCAGCCGGGTCGAGGCCCGGCGGGCGGGAATCAGGATGGCGATCATCTGGAAGCGACTGTGGACGGTCGATGCCAGCGACAATGCGCCACGATGGCGCTACGGCCGAACACTGAGGCTTGCCAATCACCAGGCCGGGGGCTAGATGCGCCATGTCATGGCACAATCATTGCGGGTGCTGAGAGCGCCTGACCCAACGGATTCCCTGCGCTTGCAGGCGCAAGTGGACGACTTGGCAGAGCGCTACCGGGCGAGCGATTCGGCCATGCCAGGTCCGGTTCCGGCAATCGCCGATATCGCCGGCGTGAGCATCCGTTCTGCCATCCCGCCAGCGAGAATCCCCACCTCGCTGAGCGAATTGTGCGGGTGGGGCGGATGGCGGTTCGTCCAGTTGGCGTATCGAGCGTTGCTCAAGCGTGAGCCGGATGCCGATGGCGCAAGGAATTATCTGGGGGCATTGCTCGCTGGCAGGATCGATCGATTGGATCTGGTGATCGACATGGCTTCCTCGCCGGAGGGCCAGCGCGCCGGGGCCTTGGCCTTCCCGGGGCTGGCTGCCGCCAGGCGACGCCGGCGGCTGATGCGCGTGCCCATCATCGGCAGCGTGATTGCCTCGGTCGGTGCGGTCTGGCGCGGCACCCGCCATCGCATGGAACTGGAGCGCGAGATCCATCGCCTGTGGACGCTGATCCAGCCGGCACCCGAGTCGCGCGCGCGATGAGTCCGCCGCCTTCACAAGATCTACCAGTCGGCTTCGTCATTCCTTGGTTCGGAGCCGACCTGAAAGGCGGAGCCGAAACGGCAGCCTGGCAGATCGCCAACCGGTTGGCCGATCGCGGGCGCTCGGTCGAGGTGCTGACCACTTGCTGCCGTTCCTTCCTTGATGATTGGGCGGTGAACCACCTTCCGCCGGGAATCGAGCATCCCCGCCCCGGCTTGATCATCCGGCGCTTCCCTGTGATCGGCCGTGACGCGGCCCGCTTCGCGGCGGCGAATGACGCCTTGCTCGCTGCCGATTTCAGCAAACGGCCGAGGGGCGCTCTGCTCGACCCGGACGGTCCGGCCGAGGATTTCTTCCAGCACGGCAGCCGGTCGCCCGCGATGATGGCCTTCCTGAAGGCCGAAGCGCCACGGTTCGCCGCGATCATTTTCACCCCGTATCTGTATTCGCCGATTCTCGAAGGTGTCCACCTGGCCGCGGGGCGGGCGATTTTCCGTCCCTGCCTGCATGATGAATGCTATGCCTGGATGCCGCGGACCGCCGCCGCCTTCCACGCGGTCCGGTCGATCATCTTCAATTCGGCCGGAGAAGCCCGCCTGGCCGAGCGGATGTTCGGTCCCGCAGCCTTCGCCAAGGGTGAAGTCGTCGGCGAGGGGATCGAGACCAACGAACTGAGCGAGGAATCCGCACGACCAGGTCGGATCGAGGCCCTCGCCGGACGCCCGTTCCTGCTCTACCTCGGGCGCCGCGACGCACTGAAAGGCGCTGATCAAGCGGTAGCGGCATTTGCTGGTTTCGTGAAGAAATTCCCAGGGCACCCGTTGCAACTGGTACTGGCAGGACCGGGCCACGACAGCTACGGAGGCAAGGTCCCTGGCTGTATCGACCTCGGCTTGGTCCCAGCGGCCCAGAAAGCCTGGTTGCTGCGCAATTGCCGCGCCTTGATCCATCCCAGCCGGAACGAGAGCTACAGCCGGGCGGTGATGGAAGCCTGGTTCTGCAACCGGCCGGTGGCTGTGGAGCGCGCCTGCCTCGCCACGTCGATGGCGGTCGAAGCCAGCGCCGGTGGGCTGATCGCCTCCGGCCTTGAAGGGTGGACCGCGGCGATCTCCGACCTCGCCCATGCGCCAGCCGAACGGCTCGACAATTGGGGGCAGAAAGGCAGAGCCTACGCTGAGGTGTATGGGGCATGGGATCAGTGCATCGACCGCTATCTGGCCATGATCGACCGTTGTGCCGAACAGACCGCGCCAGCAGCTCGGCCAGTGGCCATCAGCACTGCCGCACGGCCCCGGGCGGTTCATCAGTTGGTCACTGGTTATGATGTCTACGACGCGATCAGCGATGAGGCCCGGACCATCCGGTCGTGGCTGCGCCGTCAAGGATTCGCTTCCGAAATCATCGCCTTGTACCTGAACGAACTGCTTGCCGATGACGGCCTGCAATTCCCGGTGCCGCTCGCTCCTGGCGACGGGGTGATCTATCACCACTCGATCGGCAGCCAGGTGGTCGAGGCCGCCATCGCCCACACCGGACCGAAAGCGCTGATCTACCACAACATCACACCGCCAGAACTGATCGCGCCGTGGAATCCCAGGTTGGCCGGCGAGCTGCGATCGGGGCTCGCGGCATTACCTGCAATCCTGAAGGCTTTCCCAGAAGTGATCGGGGTCAGCGACTTCAACGCTTCGGAACTACGCCAGGCTGCGCCAAAGGCATCCGTGCACAGCCTCTACATGCCGGTGCCGCCGGAAAAATGGGACGTTGTTCCTGATGCGGGCCTGGTGTCCGCCCTGCGCTCGACCGGTGCGTGCAACCTGATGTTCGTCGGGCGCTGGGCAGCCAACAAGTGCGTGCATGAGCTGATCGAGGTCCTGCACCACTTGGTCCGGATGGGGGTCGAAGCTCGGCTGCTCGCTCCTGGCGGGCAGGTCCCGGGCGATCCCTACGCGATCCACTGCCATCGCCGAGCCCATGAGCTGGGCGTCTACGATCGCCTCTACATGCCCGGCAAACTGCCCGTTGAGCGATTGGCAGCCTGCTGGCTTGCCGCCGATGCCTATGTCAGCCTGTCCCGCCACGAAGGCTTCGGCGTGCCCTTGGCCGAAGCCATGCATTGGCGGGTGCCGATCATCGCGCGCTCCGGCACGGCGGTCGATGAGACCGTGGCTGATGCCGGCGTGGTCTTCTCAAGCGATGACCCGGCCGAGATCGCCGCGTTGGTCAAGGCGGTCCTAGGGGATCAGGAACTCCGCGAGCGATGCACCGCCGCCGGTGTCCATCGCCGCCACGCGTTCCTGCCAGCAGCAACCGAGGCGGCCATGGCCAATGTCCTCCTTCCCATCTTCTCCTGAGCCCATGCCCCGTCCCCGGATCGCTTTTGTCGTTCAGCGCTGCCACGAACAGGCGCTCGGCGGATCGGAAGCCCTGTGTCTGGCCTTGGCCCAGCAGATGGCGGCCTTCGCCGATGTTGAAATCCTGACGACCTGCGCCGTCGAATACCGGACCTGGGCCAACGACCTGGCTCCTGGCGAGGGTCGGGTCAGAGGGCTTCCGGTGCTCCGCTTCCCCGTGGCCAGCCCCCGTGAAGCAGAAACCTTTGATCTGCTGTGCGGCCGGATCGAGCACCAGCCCGAACGCCTGACCATGGATGAGGCGACCGACTGGATGCGTCG
Source organism: Planctomycetota bacterium (assembly GCA_014193115.1). Taxonomy (GTDB): domain Bacteria; phylum Planctomycetota; class UBA11346; order UBA11346; family UBA11346; genus BJHQ01. The sequence continues at coordinate 243,041 of BJHQ01000003.1, forward strand.
CCAAGGGCCGGATGCCCCAGGGCTCGCCGATCACATCCGGGCCAACGCTGACCGGTATGACGCGATCGTGGGATGCTGCTACTTGTACAAGACGACGTATGATGCCCTGCAGGCGGCGCCTCGGGGCAAGCGGGTACTGCAGCCATCCCTGCATGACGAATGGATGGCCAGGCTACCACTCTGGAAGCCGTGGTTCGCTGCCTGTGACCGGATTCTCAGCCAGACGCCGGAAGAATCGGCATTGCTGGCAGAGCGCTTTCCCGACGCCCCCAGCCCAAGGAATCTTCCTGTCGGCGTGCCCTCGCCCCTCACCGGCGATGCAGCGCGTTTCCGTGCGAAATATGGGATCACGGGGCCATTCCTGCTCTGCCTCGGCCGGGTTGAACGGGGCAAGGGAACCAACGATCTGGCCGCGTTCCACCATCGCTGGCGGACCGAGGCTGGCGGGCACGTCGAATTGGTGCTGGCCGGACCCATCATCGAACGCCCGCCGGTCAGCGAGAGCGTTCGTCTGCTCGGGAGAATCCCTGAGGAAGACAAATGGGATGCGCTCGCTGCCTGCACCGCTCTGGTGAATCCCAGCGCTTTCGAAAGCCTCTCCTTCGTCTTGCTGGAGGCCTGGCAGGCCGGTCGGCCGGCGCTGGTCAACGCGGCCTGCGCCGTAACCGCCGGGCAATGCCGGCGCACGGGGTTCGGGCTGTCGTGGAGCGGTTACCACGGCTACCGCGCCGCTATCGAGGTGATTCTCCAGCATCCCGATCTGGCGGTGCAGGCGCCAGCCTGGGTCGAAGCGAACCACCATTGGCCCGTCGCGGCGCCGCTTTGGCTGGACGCGATCCTCGGCCGATCAGACCGAGCGCTTGCGGAACAAGAACGTATTTGACCGCTCGCCGGTCCGCAGGCCGGTGCAGCCATCCTCCGCGACCTCAAGCGGTTCGCAGCCGGCTTGGGCAGCAAGACGGAAGATTTCAGCCTGGGGCAGGACGTGCATTTCCATGTCGCTGCGCCGCATCTCTCCGGCGACATAGGCACGCTCGCTGAAACTGTATGCAGCGTTGTAGGTGGGCACCTGGAAATAGGCGCACCCGCCGGGAGCGAGCCGGGCAAAGAAGGACCGGATCACCCGGGCGATCACAGGCGGCGGATTGTGCTGCAGGACGATCACCGAATAGATCGCATCGACCTGGGGAAGCCGGTCGAGGTCATCGATCGCCTGGAGCCGGATCAGGTCGACGCCGCGCACCCCGCGGTCCTCAAGATACCGTCGCGCCAAGTCGAGATGCGGCTGGGAGATATCCACTGCATAGATCCGCTTGAAATGCTCGGCGAGCCAGGATGTGACCCGCCCGACTCCGCAGCCGAATTCCAGGCAGGAAGTCAATCGGCCGGGGTCGACCCCATTGCGACGCAGGGTCGCGAGGAAGACATCACGGTTCCAGGCGCCTGAGGCGTAGAACGCCTTTTGGCTATCGGCGATCCGGTCGGGCAGGAACTGGTTGTCGGAGAGCACTGACCAGTGCGGTCGTTCGCGCCCCATCTGCTCCCACGAGCGGCGGATGTGCTCAAGCATCGCCGTGATGTCCTGCACCGCCTCGATCTTCATCGGCGGCTCGGACCCGTTCAGCGTGAGGCCATGGATGGCTGCGCTCTGCGCCTGAAACTCGGGGGAATGCAGAAAAGCATGGCGCAGGCTTTCAATATCGCGATGCACCGTGCATTGTGATTCGACCACCGAAGGAGATTCTGGGTCCCGGCCAAGGAACAGCCGATAGGCCCAGGTGACGGCATCAGGGGTGACCGGTTGCGGCATGCGGCATCCTTGGCGTGGGCGAGACGGCTTGGGCTGGCCCGCTCTGGGACGCTGTAGCCGCACGCAGAATTGGCAAGGTGGCCGGACGGCCCGCATGCGCAATCCCTGGACAGCTGGGGCCAGCTGGGGCCGTGTTGCGCACAGTTGAATTCGGGAATACACTCACCCCAGCGTTCACCCCTAGCCACATACCTCTCCCATGCAATCTCGCACGCTTTCCGCACTGTTCTCAACCGCAATCATGATGGCGCTCAGCTGCGCCGTCGCGTCTCGGGTGCACGCCGCCGATGACGTTTACGAAGAGAACGACACCTCACCAGCCGCGGCGGTCATCGGCTATGGCACCTACTCCTTGGTCTGCTTGGACGAAGATTGGTTCCGGGTGCCTGGGGTCACCCCAGGCAACTTCCGTGTTCAGCTGGACCATCCGGTGGCGGCCGATGGCGACATCAACATGGCGATTTGGCGGAACATCAGCGGCACCATGTACCAGGTAGCTTCGAATTTCGGGACCGGTACGGAAATCGTCGATTACAACGTCCATGCTACCGAAGACCACTGGATCTGGGTGACGAAAGCCAACCCCTCCGGTCCTGGGAATACCTATACCCTAACGGTAAGCCGCCAAATACCGACCACCGGCGACGATGCCAGGGAAAACAACGATACCTTCGATACTGCCTCACAAATCGCCATCAATGTTGCAGTGACCGGGTTGGTGTCAAAAGACGAGGACTGGTTTAAGGTTATTTGTTCTGAAAATGGCCCCTTGACGGTGTTTCTCGACTTCACGCCGGCAGCAGGGAATGTCGATTTGAAGCTCTACAATGCGGCTGGGACTCCGGTGGACTGGAATATCCAGGCTGTTCACGGCAATCCTGGAGTGAATGGTCGCCAGGTGACCGTGTCGCCGACGAACAACCAGGAAATCTACATCGACGCGCTCGGGACCGCGGGGCTGACCTACACCGTGCGCGCTGAACAGAACGCTGTGATCGAGGATGGTCGGGAAGAAAACGACACCTTTGCCGCAGCGGTGCCATTGACCTTGAACACGACCCATGCCCTGGCCTGTCGCGATTCAGATTGGTTCGACCTGGGCACGCTCGAACCAGGGGATCTGCGCGTCACCATGACGTATCCGGTGGTGAACGGCGCCAACCTGGTTTGCGTCCTGCATGATGAGGCCGGGCAGGCGATCGCCACAGCCGCAGCCAGCGGTGGGGTGGTCACCTTTCCCTACCCCATTGTGACTACCAAGCATGTCTACGTGAGTGTGGATCGTGCATCGGATAATGCACCAAACACGTATACCCTACGGGTTGACCGGAACATCACCACGACTGGCGATGATGCGGATGAGAACAACGACATCTTCTCAACCCCGACCATCGCCACCATGAATTCACCGCGAATGGGTCTGGTTGCCAAAGATGTCGATTTTTACCAAATTACCTGCATTGGCGCTGGTTCCCTCACCGTCGGACTGGATTTTGTACCAGCCGAAGGGAATCTTGATCTGTGCATCTATGACAACACCGGTTTCCTGACGCTTTCGAGCATCCAGGCCGTGCACGGCCCTCCCGGGGCCACAGGACGGGAATTGGTGATAACGCCCCAGCCCATCGGCACGGTTTTCCGCATCGGGGTGTTCGGAGCATCCGGCCAGACGTATTCTCTGCGCACCACGCAGGCCACGGTGACCGAGGACAGCTATGAAGAAAACGACACCGTTGTCACCGCTGCAACCTTGGCGCTGGGCACCCATGCACTTGGCTGCTTCGATCACGATTACTTCCGTATTCCAGGTCTCGCACCGGGGCTGCTCTATGTGCGCTTGAACCACCCGCTCGCTGGCGCCTTCAACGACCTCAATGTCGATATCGTCAATGCGGCCGGGGATCCTCTTCTGGGCGACGCCAAGACCGATCAAACCGAGGAACTCTTCTACCAGGTGGTGACGGCCGGAGATTATTTCCTCCATGTTATTCCGACTAATGGCGGCAGTAATTCCTACACATTGACCGTCGCCCGGTCCTACGATGCCGCAGACGATGATTCGGCTGACGCAGGCGCCGGTGACGACACCCTGGCCTTGGCCGTTCCTCTCGCGAATCATCGAACGATTGTCAGTAATCGGCGTGCCTGGGATCAAGACTGGGTGCGAGTGTACCTGCCTCCTGGAACCTGCCATGCGGTGCTCGATTACGATAGTGCGGCATACGACCTGCAACTGGATGCTTTCGAAGCGGATGGCACGCGATTCACGAATTCGATCGGGAGCGCTGACGAAACCGCCACGGGGAAATCCATGGAGGTCGAACTCATCCATGGCCGGGAGATGTATTTCTGCGTTTCCGGCCGTAATGGAGCGCCATACCAGTTCCGCATTGAGCATCCCATCAAATGGGCGGTTCAAATCGATAACTGTGGTCCCGCCTACGCTGGTTCGCCGCGGTTGTATGATCTCGATGGCGATGGATTGTCCGAGATCATCATCGGAACCAGTCCTCATCTTGATGTGCCGCGGAACGAAATCCTGCCGGCCAAGCTGCTGTGCCTGAATCACGATGGGTCGTTGCGCTGGTCACGCATCTTCCCGGCCTTCAATGGTCCGGACCCCGAAACCGGCAAGACCTACAATTCGACAGCAATCAGCAGCTTCCCGACGGTTGGCGATGTTGATGGCGATGGCCAATTGGATATCCTGGTATCGGTTGGGGCCGACCTCAATGAGCAAATATACGATCCGGTCCTGGACATTTTCCGGGTCTATGCCCCTGGCGCACTTGGCGGGGTCTATTGCGTGTCCGCGGCAACCGGGGCCACCAAGTGGTTCCGTCCGAGTTTGGACTTCAACGGAGCCTTTGACGTGTTCAACGGGATGCCCGATGGCGTGTGCAGCTCACCGGTGATCGTCGATATCGATGGGGATGGGATCAATGAAGTATGCTGGGCCAGTTGGGATCAGCATGTGTACTTGGTGCGCGGGTCCGATGGCCAGAACTTCATGGGCGGACATTGGCCAGTGCATGTACATGATACGAACTGGACCACACCGATCATCTGCGATAGCAATGAGGATGGGGTCCTGGAGATCTTCACCGGTGGTGACATCACGACCAATGCTGACTCTGGAACGGTGTCCGGTGGTATTTTCCATGCGTTCAATCGGTTCGGACAGGAGTACGTTGAAGGATTCCGCGATCTGATCAGCTTTAGCCCGGGGACGTTCAGCTTCCTCAAAGGGAAGTACGAACCCCAGGTCATCTGGTCGAGCCCCGTGGCTGGGGACCTGGATGGCGATGGCCACCTGGAGTTCGCCTATGGTTCGGGCATGTCGATACCGGATCCGGTTGGTCGTCAGGCCCGCATCTGGAACCATGATGGTTCCCTGCATTCCTTGCTCGCCACCCAGGGTCGGGTGTTCGCACCGCCTTTGATCGCCGATCTCGACAACAACGGAACCAAGGAACTCATTCTGGTCTCGGAATTGGGATATGCCGAGTGCTTCAATGCGAACGGCACCCTGCGCTGGTCGACCAAGGTGCTCGCGCCCGGCAGCAGCGGTGACGATCCGATCTATGGCGCCCCACTGGCCGTCGATCTCGACAAGGATGGTAAACTGGAGCTCATCCTCCAGCAGGGAGTGGCCATCCAGATTCTGAACTTTAATGGGGTGCAATTGACCAATCCCCTGCGCTGGGGCCTGAAAAACGAACATTTCCGTGGAACTCCGGCAATTGGCGACATCGATGGCGATGGGAACATCGATATCATCACTGGCGGTACCGACGCGAGCCGCCAACATGCCGTGATCTATTGCTTCCAATACGGTACGTCAGGCAATGCGGTCGGTGGTTTCGCCGCTGCCGCAAAGTCGTTCCGCGATCAGGCGGTCATACCGATTTCAGCAGCGAACGCCGCACGGCGGGATCAGGTTCGCGCCTTTGTCGCTCGCTTCTATACGGAAGTGCTGTTGCGGACCGGCGATCCGACCGGTCTCGCCTATTGGACCAACCAGCTGCTTGAAGGAGATAGATCCGGCGCCGATATCGCCAGAAGCTTCTTCTTTAGCACGGAATTCATCGACCGGGGGACTTCAGATGCGGTCTTCATCGATACGCTCTATCGGACCTTCTTCGACCGCGCTGGCGATCCCGGTGGCATTGCCTATTGGACCGGGCAGCTTGCAGGTGGGACCTCGCGCAATGCGATCCTGTCCGGATTCATCTATTCGGCGGAATTCGATGGCATCTGTTCGAGTTTCCAGATCACCCGGGAATTCGCACCGACGGCTGGTCTGCGTCGAGTTCCGATCGAGGAACTGGTCACGCGTTTTTACCAGCAGACCCTGAATCGGAATCCCGATGCGGGTGGTCTGGCCTATTGGACCGACCAATTGATGACCGGAGCACTGACTGGCGAAGATTTGGGCAAGAGTTTTGTGTTGAGTGCCGAATTCATCAGTCGGAACACCACGGTTCCAGAGTTCGTCGATATCGTTTACAAGGCCTTCTTCGGCCGTGCTGCCGACCCCGATGGAAAAGCATCGTGGACAGGATTCCTGAATTCCGGTTTCTTCACACGGCCCCAAGTGCTTGACGGATTCATCCATTCCACCGAGTTTGCCAACTTGTGTACCGCTTATGGGATTGTGCCCTTCCACACCCCCGGTTGAAGGTTGAGAGCGCTGGCGATCATCCCGGCGACCTGAGCACCGTCGCGGATCGCATAATTGGTGCCGCGGTCCTCGGGATAAATCTGGGCCATGGTCGCCAGCCAGCAGCCGGGTACCGGGGTCTGCATGGCTGGAACGATTTGGGAATAACCGGCGGTCACGATGGGCTGGGCCCATCGTGCTTTCCACACGCGATGGGCGAGGATCCAATCCGGGCTGAAGGCGGGGAACATCCGCTGCAGGTGCGGCAGGGCGAAGGCCAGGGTGGCGTCGGCATCCATCGCCCACATCGGGTGATCCACGGCCAAGTATTTGGACAGATACACCACGTGTCGTCCGCCGTAACTCGTCGCTGGTTCGAAGTTGGTATGCTCAATGATTCCGACAAACGGGAAGCTCGGATCGTTGACGTTCAGCCAATAGGTCTGTGACAACGGCCGATCCAGTTCCAGGACCAGGCAGGTGTTTGCCAGATAGTCGATGCTGCGCAGCGAGTTGAGCCATGCGGTGTCTCCTGGGCCGGCAACCCCGGCGAGCAGCTCTGCCGCCAGGGGAGGGGCAATGGTGATCAGGATGTCCGACGCCGGTCTGGGGCCTGCGTCAGTCTCGACCAACAGGGTTCCATCAGGGCTGCGAACGATGTTCTGGACCGATCGGCCGGTTTCGATGGAAGCTCCTGCGGCACCTGCCGAGATTGCGATTTCCCTGGCCAACGCTCCGAAACCTCCCTTGAAATAGGCCAGTTCTTCTGCCGATCCTGCGCCGCGGCTGCTCCCCCGAAGTTTCAATTTGTTCCAAAACCACACCGCCCCGATGCGGTCCGCATAGGGACCGAACTTGCCGCGCAGCAGGGGCTCCCAGACGATCTTGTAGACGTTGTCGCCGCCCATTCGGCGCAGCCACTCGGCGGAGGTGACGCCTTCGAGGCTCCGCCAGTCCTTCACCCGCCGCGCCGCCAGCGCCATCCAACCGAGTCGGATCCGATCCCAGATCGGCAACGGAGAAAACCGCAGCAGATCCAGCGGTGAGCTCAACCGGAAAATGGTGTTGGCAAAATACAGTCCGGTGTTGGTCGGGCGTACCACCACCCGGTCGGACAATCCGAGCTCACCAATCAAATCCATGACGTGCTGATCGCTGGTGAACCAATGGTGGTAGAACCGTTCGATCTGCTGACCGCCGGGCAGCGTGTAATCTGAGGCCAGGCCACCGACCTGTTCGTCGCGTTCGAGCACCACGGTGGGAACACCGCGCTGGGCGAGCCGCAACGCCGCGGTCAGGCCAGTGAACCCAGCGCCAACGATGATGACTGGGTGGCGCTGCGCAGGCATGGATTTTACAAGGTGTCTGCGTCTGCTGACCGCCGATCGTCAGCGACCGCCGCCGGCCGATCGCCGGTCCAGTCCTCCAGTGCGATGGTCTCCATCCGGCATTCGGGCAGGGCGCGCAGGAAATAGCGGCCATAGGCCTTGGTCAGGATTCTGTGGTCGAGGATCGCCACGGTGCCGGTGTCGCTGCGGCTGCGGATCAGCCGGCCGAAACCTTGTTTCAATTTGATGATCGCTTCGGGAACGCTGCGTTCCATGAAGGGGTTGCCGCCGCGGCGGGTGATCTCGTGGTGGCGCGCCTCGACCACCGGATGGTTGGGGACTTCGAAAGGGATTTTCGCGATGATGACGTGACGCAGGGCGTCGCCCGGCACGTCGACGCCTTCCCAGAAGCTGGCGGTGCCGAACAGCACGGCGTCGCCGGCGCGCTTGAACAGGTCGAGCATCTGCCGCCGCCCGAGCCCGGCGCCGTGGCGGATGACGAAGCGGTTGGCCCGGTCGAGGTGCGGCCGGACCAGGTCGTGGACCGCGGCGAGCTGGCGATAGCTGGTGAACAGCACGAAGCTGCCGCCGCGGCGGCCGCGCTCGGGATCCATCAGGTAATCGGTGAGCCAGGCGGCGACTGCCGTTTCGAATCGCGGGCTGTTGGGATCGATCGGCGAGCGGTTGACCACCAAGGTCGCCTGCTTGGGGAAATCGAAGGGGCTGTCGAGGCGCTTGGCCAGACCGCCGTCGAGTCCCAGCCGGCGGCGCAGAAACAGGAACCGGTCGCTGTCGTCGGCAGCCAGGGTGGCTGAGGTCAGCACCGCGGTTTTCATCTCGTCGAACAGCTTTTCCTTGAGCAATCCGGCGACGCTGAGCGGCGCCATGGTCAGCGAAGGAGAGCCCTTGGCCTCGGCCCGGGGGATGTGGGCGAAGTACACCTGCATCGGATCGACCTGGCCGAGCACCGCGCGCAGGGTGCCAGCCATGGTCGCGACCCGGCTGCGGTGAGCGTTCAGCTCCATCAACTGGTTGTCGTCGGTGCAACGCTCGCTGAGCCGGTCGAGTTCCCGACCGACGGCGTCGAGGCACGGGCTGAGCACGTCCTCGATGGCGTCCTCGGCGCCCAGGCGCAGCGTGTCCTCGTTGGGTTTCAGCCGTTCGCTGAGCCGCGTCACTTCGTTCCAGAACCGCTGGGTCGCGGCGTGGGCGGTGTCCACCGCGGCCTGGGCCGAGGTGAAATCCTCACGCGCCAGCAGGCCCTTGCCCTTGCGCGACCACAGGCCGTCGAGCAGGTAGCGCACCTGGGCCGCCGAGATCGAGGCGCCGAGGTGGTCGGTGGCGACATCCTCCAGGCTGTGGGCCTCGTCGAAAACCGCGATCTGGTGGGCGGGAAGGATTCCGGCGTGTTCGTCGCGCAGCGCCAGATCGCTGAAATACAGGTGGTGGTTCACCACCAGCAGGTGGGCCTCCTCCATCCGCCGCCTGGCGTTGTAGAAAAAACAGGTGTCATAAGTCGGGCATTTCCGGCCCAGGCAGTTGTTGCGGTCGCTGCGCACCGCCTGCCATACCGCCCGGTCGGGTTCGTAGCCGAGATCCGCGAGGTCGCCTTCGCTGGTCTCGTCGGCCCAGGTGGCGAGCTCCTTCAGCGCCCGGGCATCGTCGCGGGTCTCGACGAAGGTCTGCTGGCCGTGGCCGGTGGCATAGGCCAGTCGCCGTCGCGACAGGTAGTTCTGCCGGCCTTTCACCAGCACCGCCGACAGCCCGGGCAGCAGCTTCGTCAGCAGGGGAATGTCTTTATCGATCAGCTGCTCTTGCAGGGCGATGGTGCCGGTGGAGATCACCACCGGGCTGCGCCCGCCGGCCTCAGCAGCGGCCAAGGCGTGCAATGCAGCTGGAACTAGATAGGCGAAACTCTTGCCGACGCCGGTCGGCGCCTCGACCACGACGTGTTGTCCACCGGCCATCGCCTCGGCCGCCAGCCGGGCCATGGCCAGTTGCTGGGGCCGCGATTCCCAGCTGGGCAGGGCCTTGGCCAGCAATCCGCCCGGCGCCAGGACCTCGTCGACCGTGGGCAGCATGGGAGAACCCTAGGGGCCATATCGACCCGGCCAAGCATCTCGGCACGCAGGTTCCCCTGACCAGAGGCCTGTCGTCGGCCTTTCCTGGCTGATCGGCCGGCGACAGTAGCCGCCATGAGCACCGCGACGGTTTTGATGCACGTCCCCCGCGAGGGCTGCCAGCGGATCGGCGACCATCTGCGCCGACGCGGCGTGACGGTGCAGGAACGGGCGCTTTTCTCAGGCGATGCCGTGCCGAGCGCGATCCCTGCCGGAGACCTGCTGGTGGTCATGGGCGGGCCAATGGGCGTGGGCGATCTCGGTGATCCGAACTATCCATTTTTGCAGGCAGAAATCGCCTTGCTCCGCCGCTGCCTGGCCGATCAGGCGCCGGTGCTCGGGGTCTGCCTCGGTGCGCAACTGCTCGCCCACGCCGCCGGCGCCCGGGTCTTCCCCAACCACGCGTCGGGAAATCTATCCGCCAGGGTTCGCGAAGTCGGCTGGTTCCCACTCGATTTTCATGGTGATTTCCAGCGTGATCCGGTGCTGCGCGGATTGCCGACGCAGGCGGTTCAGCTCCACTGGCATGGAGACACCTTTGATCTGCCGGCCGGCGCGGTCGGTTTCGCTTCGACGTCGGCCTGCCGGAATCAGGCGTTCCGCTTGGGGTACCGCCAGTTCGGCCTGCAATTCCATCCCGAATGCGACGCCGCGACCATCGCAGAGTGGTGCGATGAGGACGCCGCCTTTGCCGAGCTCGCCCATGGTCCGGGCACGCCTGCCCGGATTCAGGCAGAGATTCCCCGCTGGTTTGGCGAATACGTTACAGTGGGCGACCGGCTGATCGCCAACCTGCTCGATCAGATGCTGGCCTGACATCCGGCGAGCCGGCGAGTCGGCAGGGTGTCCGTGCTGGCGCCGCGCCGGGTTGGCACCTCGTTCGCCGCCCGCTACGACCATCCTTCCATGCTGACCGTTCTGCACCCGCTGCTGCTGTGGGGCACGGCCCTGATCGCAGTGCCGGTGCTGATCCACCTGCTGCTTCGCCAGCGGCCGCAGCCACGGGCGTGGGCGGCGATGCGCTGGTTGCTGGCCGCTGCAAAGGCAGCCGAACGACGTTGGCGGTTGACCAATCTGCTGCTGTTATTGCTGCGTTGCCTGGCCGTGCTGCTGATCGCCCTGGCCTTGGCGCGGCCGTCCCTCGCCGGTCTCGGCGGCGGCGACCACCTGCTGATCGTGGTCGATGGCACGGCGAGCATGGGACCGCGCAGCAGCGATCCCGGCACTTTGGCGGCGGTCGCCGCGGCCCTGGCCAAGCATCCGCTTCCGTGGCGGGCGGTGTCGGTGGTGGCGATCGAAGACGCCGCGGTGGTGGTGGCGGAACGGGTGGCGCCGGCCGCAGCCTTGGCCGCCTTGGCCGGACGGCCAGCGGCCCCGGTGCCTGGCGGCCTCGACGACGCCCTCGACCGGCCTGGCCGGGATCGGCTGGAATCCCTGGCCAGTGGCGCCGACGCGCTGCTGATCAGCGATTTCCAGCACGATGACGGCACCCGGTTGGCAGCAGCCCTCTCCGCCCACGCCCGGTCCCTGACCCGGTGGGCAGTGTCTGCCAGCGAGCTGGTTTCCGGCAGCGAGCTGGTTTCCGGCAGCGAGACGCTGGGCTCCGGCAGCGGGACGCTGGCCAACGCCGGACTCGCCGGAGCCGAGCCCGCCGATCCGTTGCCAGGACAAGCCGGCGAATTGCTTGTCCGCACCATCGGGCAGGCCGGCGCGGTGCTGGTGGCGGTGGACGGGGGCAGCCCGCTGGCGGCGCCGACCACTGCCCAGGGCGATCATCTGCGCCTGGTGCTGCCGCCCTTGGGCGAAGGCGCCCATCGCCTGCGGCTCAAGCTGGTGGACGGTGGCCTGAATTATGACGATGTCCTTGAGCTGCCGCTGGTGGTGCGCAGCCGGATGAATGCCTTGCTGATCCATCAGCGCACGGATTTCGCCGTCGCCGCGCTGCGTGCCGACGATCGCGGTTTCGCGGCGACTTCGATCGGGCCCGCCGGGCTCAGCGCCGCCGTGCTGCCGGAACCAGGCGCGGTGGTCCTGCGCGGCCGGGTCGCCGATGGCGCGCGGCTGCGCGATTGGGTGCGCTCCGGCGGCGTGCTGTGGATTTCCGCTGCGGATCTGCTGGCGGATCCAGTGCTGGCCGAACTCGCCCCGGGCCTGGCGGCCGGTGAACCGGTGGCCGGCGGCGCGTGGGCCAGCGGCGACCGCGAGGTCGACGAGGTGCTCTCCCTGGCCGGCCATGAACCGATGCCGGGCTGGTCCCTGCCGCCGGGCGCCACGCCGCTGCTGGCCGCGGGCAAAGCGCCGGCAGTGATCGAGCTTGCTGCCGGCCGTGGCGCGGTGGCGGTCGAGCTGCTCGACCTGGCGACTGATGCGGCCTTCACCGCCCGGGCGACGGTACCGCTGTGGGTGGTGCGCGCCGTCCGCCGGATGGCAGCGCGCAGCCTGGCTCCGCTGGAGTTCACGGCGGGGTCGCCGTGGCCGAAGGAGCGCGCCGATTTCCGCCTGGTGCGCGGTCAGGTCGATCTGAAGCCGGTGGCTGGCGCGCCGTTGCTGGCGGCGCCAGGACTGTGGTCGCTGGTCGGCGCCGATGGCTTGGGACGCGAGGCGATCATCCTGCCCGATCCGACCGAAGGCCGGGTCGGCCGGGAGCCGCCGGTCGGCGCCGAGCGGACCTTGGCAGAGGCCCTGCCGGTGCGCGCCGGCTCCGATCTCGGCGTGTGGCTGCTGATTGCGGCCCTGGCCGTGATCCTGATCGAAGGCGCCTTTGCCGCCTGGGCGGGGAGGATGTATGGCCGCTGAATCGGCGTTCGTCGGGCGGAACCTCTGGGGATCCGCCTTGAGATGCCTCGCGGCCGGGATCCTGGCCGCGGTGCCCCTGGTCGCCGCCGAAGGCGGCGGCAGCAGCGGCTTCGGCTTTGGCTGGGAACGCCTCTCCGCCTCGTGGCATCTGGCGGTGGTGCTGGCGGTGGCCATCGGTCTGGGCTGGTTCGGCTGGCAGCGCTATGGACCGGCGCCGTCCGGCCTGGCTGGTCTGCTGGCGAAAGGCTGCCGCGCCGTGGCGATCGTGCTCGCCGTACTCCTCATCGCCGGCCCGGCCTGGTATCGCAGCGAATCGACCTGGCTGCCGGCGCGGCTGGTGGTGGCGGTGGATCAGTCGGCGTCGATGGCCCGGGCCGACGGCCCGGGCGGCGTCACCCGGCATGACCTGGCCAAGGCACTGGCCCAGGGCCTGGCGAGCGCCGATCCCAAGCGCTTGTCGGTCAAGTGGCACGGCCTGGGCGGGGCCGGCGATAATCTGCTCGATCCCGCCGCCTTGCCGGCGCCGACCGCACCGGAGAGCCGGCTGGGCAGCGACCTTGACCGCCTGATCTCCCTCCGCCCGGATCTGCTGATCGTGGTCAGCGATGGCCGGGTGACCTCCGGTCCGAGCCTGATCAGCGTCGCGCCGCGCCTGGTCACCGCTGGCGATCTGGGACTGTATCTGCTGGTCTGCGGTGGAGACCACCTCGATCCGGAAATCTTCCTTGATGAAGTCGTCGCCAACCGCGAGGTGCCGGTGGGCGAAATCGAACCGCTGGCGGTGCGGATGTCGGTGCGCGGCGCCGGATCCACCGCTCCGGTGGCGGTCCGGGTCGAGCTCAATGGTCGGGTGCTGGCCACGACCAGCGTCGCCGCGCCGAGCGGCGATCCCGCTGCCCTGCTGCCGCTGGAGGCGGTCCTGGCGGCGTCCCTCGACCAGGAAGGCCCGGCCACCCTGACCGTGGTCGCGGAGTTCGCCGGCAGCACCTGCCGCCAGGACCTGCCGGTGGTGGTGCGCAGCCGGCGACTGTCGGTGCTGCTGCTCGATCGGTCGCCGCGCTATGAACTGCGCTATCTGCGCGAAGCCCTGCTCCGCGATACCGCAGTGACAACCCATGCCTATCTCGCCGAATCCGGCTGGCGGCGGTGGGGCGAGGCCGGACCCGACTGGCTGCCGCTGAGCGAGGCCGACCTCGACCGCTACGACGCGGTGGTGGTCGGCGATCTCGGTGCGGATTCCTTCACCGCTGCCCAGCTCACTGCCCTCGACCGGGCGGTGCGCCGCGGCGGCCTCGGCCTGGTCTGGCTGCCTGGCGAGACCGGCGCCATCGCCGGCCTTGCCGGCACCACCGCCGAGGCTCTGGTGCCGATCCCGCTGCCTCAGGCCGGGGCGGCGATGCGCGGCTACCGCGACCAGCGGCCGCGGCGCTTGTTCCGCTCGCCCATCGCCGAGCGCCAAGGATTGCTCGATCCCGGTGAAGGCGTCGCTTGGGATCGGCTCGATCCGTTGCTCGGGGCGCTGCCGATCGGCGAACTCAAGCTGGTGGCCGAGGCCCTCGCGCTCGACCAGGACGGCCGGCCGCTGGTGGTCGATCGGCCGCTGGGTGCCGGTCGGACGCTGCTCCTCGCCTGCGACGACACCTGGCGCTGGCGGCGCGGCGTTGGCGATGCGTTTTTGCATCGCTATTGGAGCCAGCTGCTGCGCCATGCCGGCCAGGGCCGGCACAACGATACCGCCCAATGGCGGTTGTTCGCCAGTCCGCGCCGGGTCCAGGTGGGCGAGCCGGTGACCCTGCACCTGGTCCGCCGCGGCCCCGGCGTCGATCCGCCGGCAGAGGCCCCGGTGCTCCGCCTGGTCAGCGCCGACCGCGGCCCCAGCGAGACGCCCGGCGGCAGCAGCACCGCGCCCGTTGCCGCGAGTCCCCAGCGCAGCGCCGTCCTGGTGCCGGCGGTGGCCGAGGGAGAGGGCTTCACCGCCCGGCTCGCCGCCCCGGCCGCTGGCGGTTGGCGGCTTGAGATCGCCGCCGGCCTCGACACCAAGACGGTGGATGCGGGCAGTTTGCAGGTGCTGCCATCCCAGGCCGAACTGCGTGATCCCCGGGCTGATCGGCCGGCGCTTGATGGCCTGGCCCGGGCCGCCGGCGGCCGGGTGTTCACCGATCCGGCGGCGCTGCTCGCGGCGCTGCCCGCCGATCCCCGCCACGAGCACCGCACGACCACGGTGCTCGGCCTGTGGGACACCTGGTGGGCGCTGGCCGCGCTGGTCGGTCTGCTCGCGGTGGATTGGGCGATCCGCCGGGCGAACCGCCTGCCGTGAACCAGGGTCACGCGGCGAGGAGTGTCGGCTGATGGGCACGCTCCTGCTCCTGCTCACGCCGCTGGTCGGCGGACTGTTCCTGGCTCTGGTCCAGCTGGCGATTTACAGCTTCCTGGTCGGGACCAACCGGCTCAAGGCTGATGACGTGCCGTTCTTCGGCCTGCTACTGTTCCGCGGCGTCGCCCTGGTCTTTGCGCTCGGCGCACTCGGGGCCGTGGCGATGCATCTGATCCGCTGAAGATGCCATCATGCAACGACTCGCCCACGTTGCCGTGTACTCACTCCTGCTGCTGGCGGCGTGTTCGTGCGCCCAGCGGGAACCGGCGGCTGCTGCGCTGGTCAGGCCTGCGGCACCGGTCAGGCCGGGGCCGATTGTGACCGAGGTCTTCCGCGATCTGCCCGATCCGGAGCACTTGCTCGGAAGGCCCTTTTCATTCCTCGAAAATGCTCCGCATCCCTACGGGAAAATCCTGTCCAGGCGACGGATCGACCTCGGTGATTACGTGTGGAATCCCGCGGCGTGGCCGGATTCGGACTACCTCGGCTCGATCGCGACCAAGGACATCGTGGTCTTCGAGCATCTCGAAGTCGGCATCGGACTGCGCCGCCACATAACCTTTTACGACTACCGGTAGGAACGCCGCGGTGCGAGCCGTCTCGGCCGCATGACCCGCAAGGACTCCACCCAGATTCAGTGGCCTGGCGCCGGAAGCGCGGCGGGGATGGCGGGTGGATGGCTGGGCGCCGGATGGCTGGGCAACAGGTAGAACACACCGGCCAGGATCGCGTAGACCGAGATCAATTGCAGGCCTTCCAGCCAATTCGATTCGCCATCGTTGGTGACCTGGGCAGCGACCCACACCGCTGCGACCACCGCCAGCACCTCAAGCGGGGTGAACACCAGGTCGAGGGGCGCCGGGGCGATCAGGTAGCTGGCGAAGACCAGCACCGGGGCGACGAACAGCGCGACCTGGATCGACGAGCCCAAGGCGATGCCGATGGCCAGATCCATCCGGTTCTTGCGGGCCATCAGGATCGCGCTGGAATGTTCGGCGGCGTTGCCGACGATCGCCACGACGACCACGCCGATGAAGATCTGGTTCATGCCCAGGGTGTGGGCGGCGCCTTCGACTGAGTGGATCATCCATTCCGCGACGATCGCCACCGCCACGGTCGCCACCACCAGCACGGTCACGGCCTTGCCGACGCTCCACGGGGCGTGGGCGGCAGGAGCAGTTCCCCCAGGTCCATGATCCCCAGGTCCATGGTCAGAGACCTGGGCGGCCTCGGCGGCTGGGCCGGTGAACAGGTGCTTGTGGGTGCGCAGCGAGAACCACAGCACCGCCAGATAGGTCAGGAACAGCACCACCGCGATTTCCAGGCTCAGATCCCGTTCGCGCACCGCCAGGTCGCCGGCCGGCGCCACCGCCAGATGGTGGAAGGCTGCCGGCACGACCAGGGCGATGGCCGCGAGCAGCAGCATGGTTCCGTAGCTGCGCGCCGCTTGCAGGCTGAACTGCTGGCGGGCATGGCGCATGCCGCCGAACAGGAAGGCCGCGCCCAGGACGAGCAGCACATTGCCGATGATCGAGCCGGTGATCGAGGCCTTGACCACATCGATCTTGCCAGCGCTCAGCGCGATCAGGGCGATGATCAGCTCGGCGGCATTGCCGAAGGTCGCATTGAGCAGACCGCCGATGCCTTCGCCGGTGCGCTCCGCGAGATGTTCCGTCGCGTGCCCCATCCACCCGGCGATGGGGATGATCGCGATGCAGGCGGTGATGAAGATCCAGGTCGGATCGCCGTGGGTGTAGTGGAGGTAGGCCGCGATCGGCAAGGCCGCCAGCAGCCAGTCCAGTGAGGGTTTGAGCAGGTGTTTCATGGGTTCGTGGTCGGTGGTGCGGTAGGCAGGTCGTTGGTCGGCTGGGGCATCGAGAGCGCGCTGCGCAGGGTCGTCCAGGCGAGGTCGAGCACATCGTCGTGGGCGGCGCCGGGAACAGCGATCAGCTTGACCCAGCCGGGATGGGCGGCGGCCAAGGTCCGGCTCATGGCGAGAGGGATCGTGGTGTCCGCGTCGCCGTGGAGGATCAGCACCGGCGGCTTGTCCGGGCGCTGGGCAAGCGCTGCCAGGGCCGAGGCGTTGTCGAAACGGTGCAGCAGCAGTTCGCAGAGCGGCCAGCCGACGGCGCGCTGGGCCATGGCGAGCAGCGAGGTGAACGGCGCCACCAGCACCACGGCCACTGCGCCGCGCTGCTCCGCATAGTGCAACGCCGCCGCCGCGCCCATCGAATGGCCAAGCACGCCGCAGCGGCGGCACAGATCCTCGACCGGCAGGCCGAGTTTCGCGGCCAGGGTGGCGACTGCGCCGTCGGCTGCGCGCAGGATCGACGCCGGCGACGGCGTGCCCTGGCTGGCGCCGAAGCCGGGCCAATCGATCAGCAGGATGCCGACCGGACCGACCGGCTCGCTGCGCAGCCCGACCCAATCCCAGGCGGTTCCGGCATTGCCGCTGAACACCAGCCACACCCGCTGAGGCGTTGCGCCGGCATTCCCCAGCGGCGCCCGCCACCACGCCGCCTGGGCGCCGTCGGTGGTGGTGAAGCCGAGCCGTTCGAGCGGTTGCGGGATCGGATCGTCCGCCGCATAGGGGCGTGGATGATAAAGGAGATGACGCTGGAAGAGCAGCAGCGGGATGATCACCAGGATCAATCCGATGGCCACTGCGCGGATCACCCGCCACATCCAGGTCCGAGCCGTCGCCATGGCCCAACCGTGGCCTGGGAATGGCGGCTCGCAATCTGAGGGGATTGGCTGCTCCGCTTGCTCCCAGCGATTGCCGGGACCGGCAATGACGATGACATGCCGCCATGAGCCTGCTGCCTCTTCCGACCCTGACCGTGCGCGGTGCTCCGGCCGAGATGGGGCGTCAGCACGGCGCCGCGCTGCGCGACGCCATCCGCGGCTTCATCGATCAGCGGCAGCGCGCCGCCAAGGTGTATCTGTACGAGCGCGGCATCCGCGATCTGGCGCCGCTGAACGCCATCACCGCCGCCTGTCTCGAGGCCCTGCGTTCGTGGGATCGCGACGGCTGGATCGAACATCAGGCCACCGCCGAAGCTGCCGGCGTCGATCCGGTCGCGTTGTATCTGACGGCGAACATGACCGATGTGCGCGACGTGCTGGCGTTGCCAGCTCCTGCTCAAACGCCAGCCGCCGAGGCCGAGGGCTGCTCCACCGCGCTGGTGCCGGGCAGCCACACCGCCGACGGCGCGGTGCTCGTCGCCCAGACCTGGGATCTCAACCCCACCGACCTCGATTTCGTCGTCGCCGTGCAGCGCCTGCCCGACCACGGCCCGGAGCAATGGACGGTGTCCTGCACCGGCTGCCCGAGCCTGATGGGGATGAATGCCAACGGCCTGGCCTTCGGCACCACCAACATCCGGGTACGCGGCGGCCGGCCCGGCATCCCGTACTTGTCGCTGCTCCACCGCGCCGCCCGCTGCGCCGATCGCGCCTCGGCGGCGGCGCTGGTCGGAGCCGCGCCGCGCTGCGCCGCCCATACCTACTGGTTCGCTGACGCAGGCGGAGTGCTCGACCTGGAATGCAGCGCTGACCGCTGCATCCGCCGGGACGCGGATCAGGGTCCGCTCAACCGCACCAACCATTGCCTGGACCCGCAGCACCAGGCCGGCGAAGGCGAAGCGGCCTCGTCGTCGTCCAAGGCCCGATTGCAGCGCGTCGGCCAGCGGCTGGCGGCGGGCCGGGTGGATGTCGCCGCAATCAGGACCTTGTTCGCCGACCGCAGCGACGGCGTCGATTCGGTGAACCGCTACGCCGAAGACCAGCAGGGCACCGCCACCGATGCGTGCCTGATCGCGGTGCCGGCCCGGCGCGAGCTGCACGCCTGCCGCGGCTCAGCCGACCGCGGCGCCTGGGCCGTGCTGCCGTTCGGCTGAGGCCGCCCTCAGACCAGCCGGTCGCCGAGCCGTTTGCGCAGGCGGGCCCGCCAGGCGGCGGTGTGGTCCTCCTGGCTGGGTTCCAGGCTGTCGGCCAGGATCCTGATCCCGGGATTGCGCTCCATCCGGTCGTGATTGACCGCGACGATGGTCTCGCTGGTCAGCAGTTCCTCACCGATGACGCACAGACCAGGCATCAGGGCGACGGTGCTGCCCGAGCGCACGATGTAGATGCCGAGCTGGCCGTCCTCGGCGCAGGCCCGTTCGATGTCCTTGGGTCCCGGCACCAGGCGCAGGCCATGGCGTTCAGTGGCCAGGCAGCTGGCGTACAGCTCGGCATAGGCCGGATCGATCAGCACCGGCCGCCCGGTGAACAGGGCGAGCTTGGGATCGACCAGCGGATTGGCCGCATCCCAGGTCCGGCTGGCGCCGCCGCCGATCAGCCGGCGGGCGCGCTCGGCGTCGGCGCCGGCCATCAGCACGCAGTGGCCGAGGTGGTCGTCGAGGCCGAGGGAACCGAGGATCCGCACCGGGGTCTGGCGTTCGTCGAGGTGGTCGCGGAGTTCACGCCAGTTGCGGATCAGCCCGGGGGTGGCGATGGCGTCGAGCAGGGTGTTGTGGAAGGCGTCGTGGCAGGTCAGCGACAGGTCGCGCTTGTGCTTGCGCAGCCAGGTCGGGGTGACCTCGTGGTCGGTGCCGATCAGCACGCCGCGCACCGGGGTCAGGCCGTTGCCGCGGGAACGCTCGAATTCGGCCTGGTTGAAGACCATCCGCGCCGGCCGCCCGGGCCGGGTCAGGTCGAGCTGCAAATGGAGATGGCCGGCGGCCTCGCGGATTTGCTGATCGCCCTCGCTGCGCAGTCCGGTGAGCAGGGCCTCGACCACCGCCCATGGGCTGTAGTCCAGGTGGTCGCGGCCGTGGTCGTCGCGCCAACGCCGCATCCGGCGCAGAGCGAGATCGACCTCGTCGAGATCATGGCCGAAACGGTCGGCAGCGCGCAGGGTGCCTTCGACGGTGGCTCCGGCCTCGGGCCACAGGGCGATCAGGCCCTCTTCCAGCTTCACCCGGCGTTTGTCCTCTTTCAGCAAACGGCGCAGCGCCAGGACCGGTTCGGGACGCAGCCAACCGCAGCCGACCAGGCGTTTCAGGACATCATCGAGACTGCCGCCCTTGGGAGGCACCGCGACCAGGACCGGCTCAGACATGGGCCGGGACGGTCGGCCGGCGGCCGGTCGGGGCAAGGGCCTGGCAGCGTTTTGCAGCACCGAGCGCACGCTCCGGCAGATCGCTTTCAGCCAGCCGTGCGAGCGCTCGGCGCCGCTACCGCGCCCAGAACGGGCGGAGCAGGTTCGGCCGGGGTTGGCGGCCCTGTTCGGCGCAGGCGCTGGTGATCAGGCCGATGCCGAGGTACAGGGCGAGCAGACTCGATCCGCCATAGCTGATGAAGGGCAGCGTCACGCCGGTCACCGGCATCATTCCCGTGGCCACCGCCAGGTTGATCCCCGCCTGACCGACGACCAGGCAGCCGAAACCCGCCGGAACCAGCCGGGCGGCGGGGTCTTTGAGGTTGCCTGCGGTCCACAGGCAGCCCAGACCGAACAGGAATAACAGCAGCACCAGACAGGAGGTGCCGAGGAAGCCGGTCTCTTCGCCGGCCACCGCCAGGATCAGGTCGGTGTGCTTTTCCGGCACCCAGCCGAGGCGGTTCTGGTCGCCAGCGGCATAGCCCTTGCCGAACACCCGGCCGGAGCCGATCGAGCGCAGGCTGCGGGTGGTCTGATAGCCTTCAGCCAGGGCATAGGCCTCGGGATCGAGCCAGGCCTGGACCCGTTTCCATTGGTAGCCGTCCTTCGGCAGGGTGGCGACGCCGACCGCGGCGGCGCTCAGGGCGAGCAGCGCGCCGAGGGCCACCAGGCGCAGGCGGAGACCGCAGATCAGCAGCACGCCGACTACCATCGGCGGAAAGGTCAGGGCGCTGCCGAGGTCCTCCTTCGCCACCAGTACCGCCGGACCGAGGCCGACGGCGATGGCGACCAAGGCATGGCTGAGCTTGCGGGCGTCGAACCACGGCGCCGCGCACAACCGAGCGAGGGCGAGCAGGGTCGCGATCTTGATGAACTCCACCGGCTGGATGCGCAGGCTGCCGAGGGCGATCCAGTTGGCCTGGCCTTTGATCTTGGGCACCAGCGGCGTGCCCGCCGCCAGCACCATGATCACCAGCAGCAGCAGCGCGACGCCGTAGCCGGCCCAGGCCAGATCCTTCCAGAGCGCGAAGCGCAGGTGGGCGGTGATGGCGCCGGCGATCAGGGCGATGGCCCACCACACCACCTGCATCCGGGCCTCATTGCCCATCCCCCAGGCCGCGTCGTCGTTCCAGGTGGCGCTGGTCACCAGGAGCAGGCCGGCGGCGGACAGCAGCAGGGCGCACAGCACGACCGCCCAGGGCAGATCAACCAGGCGGACGCGCTGGATCATGTGCTCTGATGGATCTCAGGACCGGGGAACCAGAACCGCCCGGGCGTCAAGGCGTCCACCACCGCTTCGCTCGTCTCCGGACCGCAGCGCAGGCATGGCCGGGAGTCGCGGCGCCGTCTCAAAATCCAGGCGGCCCGCTCCCCGTCCAGGCGGCCACCGTCAGGCCATGCCGCCAACGGAACCAGCGTCGCGCCGGCGATGTGGGCATCGCCGCTCCGATCTGCTTGGCGGTCCATTCATCTCCCGGCTTTGGCTTTGCGCAGCAGCTTTTCTGCCGCGGCGAACTCGGCTGGCGGGCGGCTGTGGATGATGACCTTGGCCCCGCTGTCGGGATGGACGAAGGTGACCTGGGCGGCGTGCAGCAGGTGGCGGTTCACCGCCACCGGATCACGCCGGTCGCCGTACACCAGATCGCCGTAGATCGGATGGCCCAGCTCGCTGAAATGCAGGCGGATTTGATGGTGACGGCCGGTCTCGGGGCGGACCCGGACGCGGCTGGCGAAGGGGCCGATGCGGCCTTCGACGCGCCAGGTGGTGACCGCCTCGCGGGCGTCGGCGCCGTGGCCGCTGCGCCAGCGCTCGGTGCCCTGGCGGGCTTCGACCTTCACCAGATAGCTGCGATGGCGGCCTTCCTCCCGGGGATGGCCGCGGACGATGGCCAGGTACTCCTTGGCGACCTGGTGCTCGGCGAACAGGGCTTCGAGCTTGCGCGCCAGGTCCTCGTAACGCGAGAACAGCACGATCCCGCTGGTGTCGGCGTCGAGCCGGTGGACCGGGATGATCTCGGAGGGACCCGCGTCGGTCCCGGCCAGCTCGCCGCTGGCCGAGGCGGCCTTCAGGATGTCGGTGAGGCTCCAGCTTTTCACCGCGTCGGTGCGGGTCACCGGCAGCCAGGCCGGCTTGTCATAGGCGAGCACGCCATCGGCGTCGTGGAGGATCCGGCGCGGATCGAAACGGTGCTCGGTGTCGGTGGCCGGCGGCGAGAATTCGACGACATCGCCATAGGCCAGTTCGCGGCTGGCGAAGGTCTCGATCCGGCCGTTGATCCGGCAGCAGCCGAGTTCCAGCCATTTCTTGATCTGACGGGCCGAACCGCCGGCACCAGTGCCGGCGTGGCCGCGGGCCAGGAACCGGCCGAGCTTGTCGCCGGTTTCGGCGCGGATGATCCGGGCATCGGGGCCCGGTTTCCACGAGGGGGCCTGGATCTCGGCCCGCCGGCCAGGCGGTCGTGGCCGGTCAGTCGGCCGAGATGGCCGCAGTTTCCCTTGATTTTTGCCCGGCTCTGGCTGGCGCGGCCCGCCCGGCCTGTCGCTGGCGAGGCGCCTGTCGCCAGTGGTGCGCCTGTCGCCAGCGGTGAGCCTGTCGCTGGCAGTGCGCTCAGCGCGGCGCTGGCTGTCGAACGGCTTCTGCCCGGGCCGGCGCGGGCGTTCTACGGCCGGATCACGGGATCGACCGGGTCGGCTCGGCGGTCCGGCGCTTCGCCGATCCGGATGCTCGCGCCGGTCGCGGCCCTGGCCCGCCCTTCCAGAGGGACCGCTTGGGCCAGAGGTGCCGCCTGGACGGCCACGTCCGGGCCGGCCTTCAGGGCGGCCGCTACGCGAGGCTCCGGGACGACGGGCAGGTGGCATGGGCGAAACGTAGCGCATCCAGCGCTGACGGAACCGGGCGCGGCGCGGATCGGCGCGACCCGCGATCGCCGGTCACTTCTTCGGCTCGTCCCATTTCTTCCAGAAGTCCTTGACTTGCTGCTGCCGACCCCAGCCGGTCTCATTGGGTTCCAGAGCGGCGATCTGCTGGAGTTTCTCGATCTTGCGCAGCACCTCCATCTGAGGGCCGAGGGCCTTTGGGGTGACGGCGATCCGGGTCAGGCCCAGGCCGAGCAGCGGATCGAGGCGCACCACCGGCGTCCCCGCCAGGTTCAGCTCGCGCAGCGTGACCAGGCCGCGCAGCGGCTCCAGGTCGGTCACTGGCGTGCCATCCAGGCTGAGCGTGGTCAGCGGCAGCTTGGCCAGCGGGCGTAGATCGGTGACCGGGGTGCGCGACAGGTCGAGGCTGGTCAGCGGCATGTTGCTCAGCGGTTGCAAGTTGGCGACCCGGGTGCCGATCAGCGACAGGGCGGTCAACTTGAGCTTGACGATGCCTTTGAGATCGGTGACCGCTGTGCCGTTCAGATTCAGGCTGGCGAGGTCGAGATCGCGCAGCGGTGTGACGTCGGAGACGGGGAGACCCGACAGATCGAGGGTCGCCAGCTTCATCCCGACCAGCGCGGCGACCTCGGTGATCGCGGTGCTGGTCACGCCCAGGCTGCGCAGCGGCAGGCCGCGCAGCGGTTCGAGGGACGTGACCGGACTGCCTTCGCAGGACAGGTTGGTCAGCGGCAGCCCGGTCAAGCCGGCCAGGCTGGTCAGACGCGGGCAGGACTGGGCGCGCAAACTGCGCAGCTTGCTCTCCGACAAGGCGGCCAGGCTGGTGACTCCGCTGCCCGAGATATCGAGTTCTTCGAGCGGCAGTCCCGCCAGCGGTGTCAGGTCGACCACACCCTTGCACTGGCTGAGCCGCACCAGGCGCAGCTTCGGGCAGCTGGCGAGCGGGCTGAGGTCCACCACCGGCGTTTCGTACAGCTCAAGCTCCTCCAAGGGCATCCCGGCCAGCGGCGAGAGATCCACCACCTGGGTCCGGGCCAGGCGCAGGACGCGCAGCGGCATCCCGGCCAGCGGTTCGAGCCGGACCACCTTGGTTTCGCTGATATCGAGGATTTCCAGGGGGGCGCCGGCGATCGGCGACAGATCGGCCACCGGGGTGCGGTTGAGGTCGAGGCGAATGATCGGCATCCCGGCCAGGGGCGCGAGATCGACGACGTCTTTGCGGTTGCGCAGGCAGTCGATTTCGATCCGGCCTTCGCGGTTCATGTTGAAGCGGTCGTTGCTCAGCTTCGGCCAGACCGCGTCGAGCCGGGCGCGATAGGCCACCATCAGCTCCTTCGACTGGCCAAGCAGGTGGTCAGCCAGGGCCCGGGATCCAAGCCGATAGAGCACGTCGGCGATGGCATTGGCCAGGGCAGAGGACGGCCCCGAGGCCGAGCGCACGCACAGATCGCGCAGCTCGCGGGCTTTCACCAGGTCGGGCTGCTTGTTCTGGTCATCGGCTTTGCGGCCCAGGTACTCATTGAGTTCGTTGGCGGCCCCAGACGGGTCGCCGGTGGCGGCCATGATCTGGGCGCGGAGCAGCCGGGCATCGTCGAGGTTGGGGCGGTATTGCAGCGCACGGTCGAGAAACTCGCGGGCATCGTCGAAGAACCGCCGGTCGATGGCCCGGCGCGCCTGCTCGACCAGGGCTGGCGCCGCTGCCCGCTGATCCTCCTGGCGTTTGAGCTGCTCGGACTCCAATTCCGCGAGCGATCGTTGGGCGCGTTTGCGTTCGGCGTCCGCGACCAGGCTCGCCGCCTGGGCGTCACGGCTGGCGATCTCAGCCAGTTCTCGCTGGTGTTCCGCGTTGCGCCGTTCGAGCAGGTTGGTCCACCACGAAGTCGCGCCGAGGACCACGAGGAGCAGGGTGGCGATGGCGGTGGCGATGGCTGCGCCCTGATTGCGGCGGACCAGCTTCACCACGGCTTCGACGGCGGTGTCGTCCTTGGCGCTGACCGCGCGACCTTCGAGGAAGCGTTCGATGTCGCGGCGCAGCTCGACCACCGACTGGTAGCGGCGTTCGGGGTCGCCGGCCAGGCACTTGCGGGCGATGGCCGACAGCTCGCTCGGCACCGGCCGGTCGCCGGCTCGGGTCTCTGGCGGGGGAATCCGGTTGGCGATCACCTGGTCGAGGATGCTCTTCACATCCTTGCCCCCGACCGGCGGACGCAGGCACAGGATCTCGTAGAGGATCGCCCCGAGGGAATAGATGTCGCTGCGCTCGTCGATGGCGGCGATCTCGCCCCTGGCCTGCTCCGGCGGCATGTAGGCCGGCGTCCCTTCGACCGTGCCGTCCTCGGTGTTCTCGCCCTGGAAGCTCGCCACCAGGGTCTTCAAATCCTCGCCGAACAGGTCGGCGTCGGAGGTCGCTTCGATCCGGCGGCCGCCGCCTGCGGAGGCCGACTTGGTCGGGCGGTCGGACGAATCCCGGGTAGCGCCGACCCGGGCCAGTCCCCAGTCCATGACCAGCACTTCACCGAAATCCCCGAGCATGACATTGGCCGGCTTCAGATCGCGGTGGACCACGCCCCGGGCATGGGCGAAAGCCACGGCGTTGCCGATGTCGAGGTAGATCCCGAGCAGCCGGGCCAGGCCGAACTCGGCCTTGGTCCGCGGCATGCCCCGGCGGAGGTCGCCCAGGACCTGGGCCAGGCTGCGCCCGCGCACCAGTTTCATGGTGAAGAACAGCCGGCCTTCGCCGTCGATTCCGACCTCGTGGATCGGGACGATATTGGGGTGCTCAAGCTGGCCGGTGACCTGGGCCTCGGCGACGAACCGCTCCTGGGCCCGGGCCAGGCTGCGTTCGCCTTCCGATCCCGGCCGGGGATCCCGGGCCAGGACCTTCATCGCCACATCGCGGCGGACATGGCGATCGACTGCCCGCATGATCACGCCCATGCCACCCCGGGCGATCTCCTCGACCACCACGTACTTGCTGGCTTGATCGAGGGCAGGCAGCCCTGCCGAGGACCCGGAGCCGCGGGCATGCATGGTGATCGTGCCGGCCTCGATCGAGACCGGATCGACGGTCGCCACCGGCTCCTCCCCAGACGGCCCGTGGCGATCGCTCATCGGTCGCCATGCTCGGATCGTCCGACCGCCGCGCCACGCTTCGCCCACCCGACCTGCACAGAGGCGGATGAACCGCTGTTCGGTGGGCGGTTTCGATGGGCGCTGTCCACCTCATCGACCTAGCTGCGGTCGATGAGGTGCCAAGGAAAGCACCGGCGGTGGAACCTTTGCCCGGGACGCGATTCCCGATCTGCCTTGGGCGGGCATAGCCCCCAGCCCCAGACTCCCCCGTCAAGGATCCCCCCATGCCCCGCACCATTCTCATCACCGGCACCGGCACCGGCTTCGGCCATCGCGCTGCGTCGTTCCTCGCCCGCCGCGGCGACACGGTCTTCGCCACCATGCGCGAACCTGACGGCCGCAACAAAGCGTCGGCGGACCGGCTGCGTTCAGCCGCGACCGCCGAGGGACTGCCGCTGCACGTCGTGGAACTTGATGTCACCAGCGAAACATCAGTGGATCGTGCGGTCAGCGCCATCCTCGCCAAGTCCGGCGGTCGGATCGATGTGGTGATCAACAATGCCGGCTATGGCGTGATCGGTCAGCAGGAGGCCGTCACCCCGGCCCAGGCCACGACGATGTTCGACACCAACGTCATCGGCATCCTGCGGGTCAATCGGGCGGTGCTGCCGGCGATGCGCGCCCAGCGCTCGGGCCTGATCATCAACCTGAGCAGCGGCCTGGGCCGGCTGGTCATTCCGTTCCTCGGGGTCTATGGAGCGACCAAATTCGCCGTCGAATCCCTGACCGAAAGCCTCAGCATCGAATTGAAGCCGTTCGGTATCGACTGCGTGGCGATCGAACCCGGCGCCTATCCCGGCACCGATTTCAACGCCCACATCCAGCCGGCTGCCGACACGGCGCGGGTGGCGACGTATGGCGAGCACGCCGACGCGCCGCAGAAGCTGATCGCCGCGTTCATTTCCTCGCTGACCACGGTGCCGGATCCGGACGAGATCGTCCACCTGGCGGCGGCGATCATCGACCAGCCCGCTGGCACCCGGAAGGTCCGCTATCCCAAGGGCAACGTCGCCGAGCTGACCGCCGGGCTCAATGCCGAGTCGGAACGGATCCAGGCGATCCTCGCCGGGCACTGAACTGAGAAGAACGCCTCGTGGGACGCGTTCCCACGAGGTCCGCGGCTCAGCCGGACAGGAATGGTTCCGGCTGGGCCGGCGGGGAACCAGCCGCACGGAGTGCGGCGCTCCGGGCAAGCACGGCCTGCGCCGGTCCGCCAATCGCGCGCCGGTCCGCTAATCGCGCTCGGGCGCCTCGGCCATCTCACGTCGATCGAGGCGGCTGCCCGCGGCGTGGTGGCCGCGGATGCGGTTGACGAAGTAATCTTCCAAGGCGATGCGCTGACGTTCCAGTCGCAGGATCTGGGCCCCGGGAGGTAGCGCAGCGAGCCGGGCGGCGCGTTCGGTCTCGGGGAACAGCAGGCGCCAGGTGCCGTCGCCCTGATCGACCGAATCGGCGGGGCGCGGGCCGCTGCCGGTCAAGGCCAGCGGGGCTTGACCGAGCAGGTCCGCCAAGCGGCCTTGTTCCAGCACCTTGCCGTGGTCGATGACCGCGAAATGGTCGCAGAGATCCTCGACATCCGACAGGATATGGCTGCTGAAGAACAACGTCGCGCCGCGCTTACGCTCCAGCGCCAGCACGTCCTTGAACCGCGCCCGCCACAGCGGATCAAGGCCGCTGAACGGCTCGTCGAGAATCAGCAGATCGGGCTGGTGGAGGATCGCCTGGGCCAGGCCGAAGCGCTGGCGCATGCCTTTCGAGAACGATCCCAGCTTGCGTTTGCGCAGGTCGCCCAGGTCGAGCAACTGGCAGACCCGGTCGCAGGCCGCGGGCAGCGCCGCCGTGGTCAGGCCGGACAGCCGGCCGAGGTAGCGCAGATACTCCTCGACCCCCAGATTCTCATAGAAATATGGCTGTTCCGGCAAGAAACCGAGCCGGGCGCGAAGCTGGTGATCGTTGCCGCCGCCGACCACTTCCTTGCCGAACAGGCGGATCTCGCCGCGATGGCCGTGGAGCAGCCCGACGACGAGCTTGATCGAGGTCGACTTGCCAGCGCCATTGGCACCGAGGAATCCATAGGCGCTGCCGGTCGGCACCTGAAATGACACCTGCGCCACCGCTTTGACCCGCTGCAGCCAATCGCCGAGGTAGGTATAGGAAACGTGGTCGAAAGAGAGGATCATGTCCAGGCGCAGGTGGCAGGTGGCGAGTGGCTAGGGGCAGGCGAGCAGGTTCGCGGCTGCGGTGTCCATCGGTTTTCAGATGCCGCAGCGCCGGGCGGCGCGGGTCAGCCGTGAAACCGCTTCAGCGGCTTCGTTTTCGCTGACAATCAGCGGTGGGGCCAGGCGCAGGGTGTTGGCACCGCTCGGGCCGACGATCAGCCCTTCGTCCCGGGCGGCCTTGACCAGTTCGCCCGGGTCGCGGTCGAGCTGCACGCCGAGCAGCAGCCCTTGGCCGCGGATTTGCCGGCCGGGGAAGGCCGCCGCCAGTCCGCGCCGGAGGTACTCGCCGACCTGGGTGACCTGGGTCAAGAAGGCCGGCGCGAACACCCGTTCGACCACGGTGGAGGCCACCGCGCAGGCCAGCGGATTGCCGCCAAAGGTCGTGCCGTGCAGGCCGGGTTTGATCAGGTCGGCGACTTGGTCAGAGAACAGCGCGGCGCCGATCGGCACACCGCCGCCCAGACCCTTGGCCACGGTCATGATATCGGGGCGCGCACCGCTGTGCTGCCAGCACCAGGGTTTGCCAGTGCGTCCGGCGCCGGTCTGGATCTCGTCGACCACCAGCAGGGCGCCGGCCCGATCGCAGGCGGCGCGCACCGCCGCCAGGAATCCATCGGGGGCGGTGAAGACTCCGCCTTCGCCCTGGATCGGTTCGATGAACACCCCGGCGACGTCGTTGGTGATCGCGCTCAGTGCGGCGAGGTCGCCGAACGGCAGAAACTCGGCGGGTGGTAAAGGCGCGAACGGTTCCCGGTACTTGGCATTATGGGTGATCGACAACGAACCCAAGGTCCGCCCGTGGAACGCGCCGGTGAAGGCGATGATCCGGGTCTTGCGTCCGCCGTGGGTGATGTTGCCCCACAACCGCACTGCCTTGTAGGCCGCCTCGTTCGCCTCGGTGCCGCTGTTGCAGAACAGTAGTTTGCCGAACCCAGCGCTGGCCGACAGCTGCGCCGCCAGGGTTTCCTGCTCAGGGATCTGGTAATGGTTGCTGACGTGGACCAGAGTCGCGACCTGGCGGCAGAGAGTCGCGACCACCGCCGGATGGGCGTGGCCAAGGGCGCACACGGCGACTCCGGCGAAGCAATCGAGATAGCGATTGCCGCGATCATCTTCGAGCCAGCAGCCTGACCCGCGGACAAATCGGATCTCCTGCCGGGCGTAGTTCTTCACCAGAGCGGTCGGGACAGGAGCAGCGGCGGGGGCGGGAGCAGCCATGAGGGGGATTCCGTTGGCCATGGTCGTCGTCTGCCGCTCTCGGCAAGTCGCCGATTGGCGAACCGGGCAAGCGCCTCGCTCCCGTCATGAAATCACACCGCGCTCAAGCAGCCCGCGTGGCCGACCGTCACAGCAGCGGCTCCACCGGCAGCGCAAGGCTGACGAGGCGCCTTCAGCGCGGCCAAGACCTCAGCTGGGCATCCCACGCGTCGTCAGCCAGCCGCGGGAAGCCCTGCCCGATATCCCGGTTCCGCGTGTGCGCTTACCGGAGTGCGCAGGCGCCTTACGGGGCTGGGGCCGCAGCCGGCGGCGCTGGCGCTGGGGCCGGAGCAGCAGTAGCCGGCGGCGCTGGCGCTGGCGCAGCCGCTGCCGGTGTCGGTGCGGGTGCTGGGGCCGCTGGGGCGGGCGCAGCGGGTTCGGACGCCGGGTTGCTCAGGACCTCGAGCAGTTCGACCTCGAAGATCAGGATCTGGTCCGGACCGATGGTGGTCGGCGGGTTCTTGTCTTTGCCGCCATAGCCGATCGCCGGTGGAATCCAGAAGGTGTACTTGTCGCCGACCTGCATCAGCGGAATGCCTTCATTCCAGCCCTGGACCACCTGGCCGAGCTGGAACTCGGCGGGGCCGCCATGCTTGGCGGATTCGTCGAACACCGTGCCGTCGACCTTGGTTCCCTTGTAGTTTACCTTGACCTTGCTGGTTGCAGTGGGCCGTTTGCCGCCCGGAGCGCCCTTGCTCAGGATCTGGTATTGGAGACCGCTGGCGGTGGTGGTCACGCCAGGTTCCTTGGCGTGGTCGGCGAGCCACTGGACATTGGTCTTGCCGGTGGCGCCGGCCATCGGCTCGGGCGGCAGATCCTCGAACAGCTTGGCCAGTTCAGGGCGCAGCGATTTGAAGCTGGCATCGTTGATGACATAGAAGAACTGCTGGTAACGGGCCTGGGCCTTGGCGGCGCGTTCCTTGCCCGACTTCTTCTTTTTGTCCTCGGGCTTGGCCTCGTCCTTCTTGTCCTTGCTTTCGTCCTTTTTGGCATCCTCGTCGAGGGCCGGATCGTAGGTCACGAACACTGCCAGATAGCGGTTGGCCGTGATTTTGGAAGGATCTTCGGCCTTCGCCGGATCCTTCTTGGCTTTTTCCGCGGCGGTGTCGGCGGCGTCATCGGGCGCGATCTCGCCGAACAGCAGGCTGTAACGCAGGCCGTCTTTCGTGGTCACGTCGAGCCGGCCTTCGTTGGCGAAGATCGCCAGCTGTTTCTTGGCCAGTTCGACCTTCAGCGATTTCGACCAGGCCAGGACCTTGGGATCGTTCGACAGGAAGAATCCGCGGTCTTTGAGCCAGCCTGGCTCGAACGGCCGGACCGAGACCAGCTGCAAGCCGGTGACCTGGGACAGGATCGCATCGACGGTCGTCTTGCTGGGCTGCTTGCCGGTCGGGGCCTTGGGCGTGGCCCAGGCGCCATCGCCGGTTGGGCGTGAGAAATGGGTCTCGGAGCGCTCGATCACCTGGCCGCTGGCCTCGTCGACGGTGTAGTCGGCGACGGTCAGGGCGCGGACGTCCGCCTTGTCAAGCTTGAGCGGATTGGGTTCGACGAAATCGGTGAACTTGGTGGTGATCTCGAAGTCGCTGATCTTGGCGGTGTAAACTTTGTTCGAGCCCTGCTCGCGGACATAGCGGTGGCCGTCGCCGGTGCTCGCCGCCTTGCCGATGATCAGGTTGAGGACTTCGGCGCCGCTGAGGTCTGCCAGCTTCACGACCTTGCCGAAACCGTCTTTCGCCACCACATCCTTGGCCAACGGGTCGAGCAGCTCCAACTCGGCCAGGGCCTTGTCGTGGTCATTGCCGATCGGCACCGGCATGCCGCGCTTGAGGCCGAGCAGCGATCCCGCCACCCGCGACGTGCGGGTGTTGCCGTCAGCGGGATAATTGTGGTGGCTGGGGATGACCCAGGCGCCGGCCTCGCGCTTGACCTGGAAAATCTTGTTGCTGGCGGTGTCTTTGTCCCAGCTCGCAACCAGCAGGCTGCCGATCTGCTCGGGAGCGACTTGCTTGCCGATCACCACGGAATCGGCGTCGGACGCGGATGAGGTGGCGGGAGGCAGCCAGGCCGGCAGGAGAGTGGCTGCGGCCAGGACACCGAGGACGATGGGCAGGCGCTTCATGCGACGTTCCGCTTGCGGGATGAGGGGATGTGGCTGCGTTCGGCGGCCACCCGGTTGATGAGGACGGCGAGGGCGAGGATGGCGAGCAGGGCGGTGGGGATGCCCATCGCCATCGCCTTGACGATGCTGCGGTCGGTCTTGATCGCCGTGCGCTGTTCGGCCTTGGCGAGGTTGATCCGGCGTTCGGCGTTCTGCTTGATGATCTCGGATTCGGCCTCGACCTTGCGCTGCTCGCCGGTCTTGACCTCCTCCTTCAAGCGGGCCTTGGTGTTGTCGTCGTCCTCGCGCTTGTCGATCGCCTTGACCGCGTCATCGAGACGATCCTGGGCCTTCTTCAGCTGGGAGGTCTGTTCCAGCTCGGCGGATTGGATTTCCTTGCGGACTTTTTCCTGGGTCGCCAGATAGACGTCTTCGTGGCGCTTCAGGGGACGGGGCTGGGGCTGGCGGGTGCGCAGCTCGACCAGCGAGCGGTCGCCGAACAGCGAGTCCACCGCGTTGTCGATCAGCTGGATGTTGCGCAGATCGGTCAGGAACCGGAACTTGTTGCGGTCGATCCGGCTGTCGCGGTTGACGTAGATGCCATAGATTTCATTGCTGGAGAAGTCGGTGTCGCCGATCACCACGACGCGGATCGGCTTGGCGCTGGGCTGGCCGACCTTGACCTCGCCGGCTGGCTTGGCCTCGTCCTTCTTGTCGTCTTTTTTCGCATCATCCTTTTTCTCTTCTTTCTTGTCCTCTTTCGCAGCCCGGGCATAGGCCGAGGGCATGGTTCCGGTGATCTCGGCGGCGATCATCGGCGGGTTGGCGGGATCACCGGAAATCGAGAAGTCGGGTTTCTTGATCTGCACCTGGCCGTTGAAGGGATTGCTGAAGACCATTTTCTCGAAGTCGTTCTCGCCCCACGGCGCCAGCCGCGGGATCTTGATCAGCGGAGCGACCTCCAGCGACGGCGCCTTGCTCGCGGCGATCTTGAAGGTCGACGGAGCCGGCAGCAGCACCGAATTGATCCCGCTGGTCAGCGCATTGTCAGAGAAGGAGAAATGATCGCGGCTGGCCCACACCAGGTTCATCTCGATCAGGCCGCGGAACTCGTGGCTGGGATTGTAGTCCGACCACACCAGGACATCCGGGTTGTATTCCAGACCGAGGGCGCGGAACAGCGTCTTGATGTCGCCCTTTTGCGGGGCGCCTTCGGGCGGCGGCTGGCCCATCTGGCCCTGGGCGCCCTTCTTCGGCATGCGCGGGATCAGGTCGTAGCGCCCGCCCTGCATCGAGAACAACGGCAGCGCGTCTTCGAGGATCAGGCATGGCCGGCCGGCCCAGATATAGTCATGCAATTTCTCGATCTGGGGTTGGGTCAGGGTCGACGGCTGGGGCGCGACCAGCACCGTGATCTCGTCGCTGACCTCCTGGTCGAGGTTCACCGGACGCACCTCATAGCGCTTGCGCCATTCCTCGACGACCTCCCAACCGGGAATCTGCTGATAGGTCTGCATGTCGAAATCGCCGGTGATCTTGAGGTCGGTCTCAGCGATGCCGAGGACCGGCTTCTTGGTCTCGGCCACCGCCCGCACCGCCCGGACCAGCTCGTATTCGACCGACAGGCCGGGATCGAAGTGCTCGATGGTGGTCGACCGGCCACCGCTCGACACCACCGCGCCGAGGAACACCTCGACGAACTCACGGCCAGCGACGGTGTCGGCCACGGTGCGCCGCGGCTTGATGCCGTAGACCGACGACAGCTTGCTGCCTTCGATATTGTCGGCCGGCTGGTGGATGGTCAGGGTGATCTTGCCGCCGCCGAGGCGTTCGACCGCCTTCAGCTTGTCTTCGACTTCCTTGGCTTTGACCTGGAGTTCCTTGGGCAGATCGGGCGAGATGAACGCGTGGATCGCCACTGCGGTCTGGATCTTGCCGAGGATCGCCTTGCTGTCGGCGCTGACCGAGGCCAGACCTTCGCTCGACAGATCGACATCGACCGCGTTGCGGTTGGCGATGCGGGCGACATTCACCGCCAGAACCAGGCCGAGGATCAGGCTGGCGACCTGGGACCAGACCTGGCCCTGGGTCGCTGGGCGCCAGCGCCGGCTGGCCAGGACCAGCATCGCCAGGCCAAGGAACACCGCGATCAGGCCGAGGGCGGCGACGATGTTGCCGGTGGGGAACAGGCCGCGGTTGAAGGGGTCGAACCACTCGCTGACGTTGCCGATCGACAGGATCAGCCCGCAGATGATCAGGCCGACGACCAGGGCGATGGCGGGCAGGCCGACCAGCACCGAGCCGAGCAGGGCGCCGGCGCCGAGCACCGCTCCGCCCAGCCACCAGCCGAGGTAGTTCGCGAAGACCAGGCCATAGTCCGGCGTGCCGAGCCAGCCCAGGATCACGACATTGGACAGGCTGAAACCCAGGGCGATGGTGAAATAGGTCAGGATCGCCAGGTATTTGCCGAGGATCGCATCGGCGATCGACAGCGGCAGGGTGAGCAGCAGCTCCTCGGTGCCAAGCTCGCGCTCCGAGGCCCAGGCACCCATCGCCAGCACCGGCAGCAGGATCGCCAGCAGCACCGGCATCAGGCCCATGCCGATCCAGTTCTTGTCGTCCCACAGCGGCGCCAGGTCGCTGATGTTGCGATTGAAGAACTCATCGAAGAAGAACATCACAGCCGCAGCGGCGACCACGAAGACCAGGATGAAGAGATAACCGAGGGGATTACCCAGCAGGCTGCCGAGCTGGCGCTTCCAGACGGCGCTCAGGCCAGCGGGATTGAGGACGTGGCTGCTCATCGGGGGATGGCTCCGGGGACGTTCAGGTCGTGGATGAAGGAGATCAGGCGGCAATGCCGCGGGTCAGCTCGCGGAAGCGGGTCTCGATATTCGAGCCGGCCACCAGATCCTTGGGCGTGCCCTGGTATTTCAGGCGGCCTTCGCTGACCAGGATGACCCGGTCGCAGATCGCTTCGACCTCGGTGAGGATGTGGGTGGACAGCAGCACGGTCTTGGCCGGCTGGCCATCCTTGGGCGCGACTAGGGCCCGGATCAGGTCGCGGACCAGCTGGATCTGGTTGGGATCGAGGCCCGAGGTGGGCTCGTCGAGGATCAGCACCTGGGGATCGTGGAGCAGGGCCTGGGCCAGGCCGACACGCTGGCGGAAGCCCTTGGACAGCTTGCGGATCGACTTGTGCCAGACCTCGTCGATCCGGCATTGCATCGCCACCCGGTCGAGGGCGTTGCGCTGGGCAGCTCCGTCCAAGCCGCGGATGCCAGCGATGTAGCGCAGGTAGCTCGACGGGGTCATGTCGGGATAGAGCGGGCCGTTCTCAGGCAGGTAGCCGAGTGACCGGCTGGCGGCGATGCGGTCTTCATCGACGTCGATCCCGGCGATGAACGCCCGGCCCGAGCTCGGTGCCAGGAAGCCGGTCAGAATCTTCATCGTGGTCGACTTGCCAGCGCCGTTGGGGCCGAGGAACGCCGTCACCGAACCCGACGGCACGGCGAAGGTGATGTCCTGGATGGCGGTGAATTCGCCATAGTACTTGGACAGCGCTTCAGCTCGGATCAGATCCCCGGCTGTGGCGGCCTTTGTCGAGTGGGCGGTAGCTGGGGAAGGTGAAGACATGCGGCAGCTCGCTGGGAATCGGGATCGCGGCACGAAGACGACCGCAGTCCGCCAACCTTACCTGGGTTGGCGCGCCGGGGGCCGTCGACGCGGGGGCGTGTGTCTAGGGCAACCCGATGCCCGGCGCAATCATGGCGTTGCCCCCGGTCCGGGCACCGCTAGCACACTCCTGCCCGCCGCGTCCGGCCGGCACCAGCCCGCTCAACCGGCGCTCCGCACCCCCGGCTCCGCCGCAGTCCTGACCCGCTCCAGCGAAAGAACCGCCATGCAGTTCGACATCAGCCGCGACTACCTCGACGGCATCATGCTCACCCAGCCCGGACCGCAAAAAGACCAGGCGAATGTCGAGATCCGCGCTGGCGGCCAGCTCCATTTCCTGCCCTCCAGCCCAGATGGCACGTTGCACACCGCGATCGTCGCCTTCGCCCTGTTCAGCGGCCCCGAGAGCCAGAACGAGCAGCCCTTCGCCCGCGGCGGCTGGCGTTTCCTGTTCACCACCGATGAGCGCTTCGACCCCAAGGCCAACCTCAACCATCAGTTCTTCGCCTCGATGCTGATGATCGGCAGCGGCAAGATCATGGCCGTGCTCAATGGCCTGTGCATGCACGCCAACCTGCCCTTGATCCCGTTCGATCCGAACCGGATGCAGGTCCAGCAGCAGGCGCCGACCCAGCAGGCGCCTACCCAACAAGCGGCCCAGTAAGCCTCGCGCTGGGGAAATCCGGCCGGGGCGGCTCACCGTCAGCGGTGCATCTGGCCGGTTGATCGCCCGGCATCGCCGGAGCCACCAGGACGATGGCGCTGCACTTCAATGAGCTGAAGGGCGCCATCGCCATCGCCAAGGTCGGCCATGGACCTGCCCGGCGCCTCGGCCGTCTGAAGGGGATGCCCACCACACACCGAGCGGACGCCGGCTGCCTACCGCCGTCCTTGCCTGGAACGGCAGCCATCCTGCGGCGTACCGTGAACCAAGGCCCCGCGATGCTCCGCCGACCCGTCGCCTTCACCCTGATCGAGATGCTGATCGTCATCTCGATCATCGCCGTCCTGGCCGGGCTGTTGTTCCCGGCCTTGGCAATGATCAACGCCCAAAAAGACCGGGCCAAGACCCAGGCGAGCCTGGGCACGATCGGAGCCGCCATCGAGCAGTTCAAGTCGGTGAATGGGACGTATCCGGGGGCCGGATCGGAGGACGGGACGGCCCCGTCAACACCGATGGACAAAATCAACACGACCGTTCCAGATGATATCGTAACTCTGCTCAACAAAAATTCCACGCGACTTGAAAACACTTTAAAAGCGCACAATCCGGGCGATTTCAAACTGCTGTTCGATGCCTGGAAAAATCGCATCTTCTATCTCGAATCTAGTCTCTATCCGGCTCACCCAGAGGTCATGCCCCATCCCGATGGATTCCAGTTGTGGTCACGAGGCGCCAATGGCCGCAATGATCCCGACACGAAGTTCACCGACGCAAACGGAACGCTGCTCTGGGGCGGCGGCGACGACCTGACCAACTGGAAATGACCCGATGCGACGCCACGCCGGTTTCACCCTGATCGAGATCATCGCGGTGCTTGGCATCGCGGTGACCATCATGGGCATCGGCGTCGGCGTGATGATGACCCTCGGGCAAAAAGACAAACTGGTGGTGGCGGAGCAGCTCGTCGCCGACGCCGTCCGTCAAGCCCGCCACACCGCAAGATCCACCGGCGGACCGGTGATCGTGACGTTGGATAAAGGCTCAAGACTCCTCTACGGAGCTTCTCGCACGCCGATCAAGACGGAGACGTTTGATCGTCCAAATGGAGGCGCACCACTCGGGGGAGCGTGGAACCTGAATGGCCGGACTGGCAATGGATTGCGGCTCGGGGTAGATGTTCCGGCACCTGTTCAGTTGTCTGCGAAAGAACAGCTCTATCGCGGAGGCAAAAGCGACGGCTTCTACATCGCTCTCGATGTTCGGCCGCCGCCGGCAACCAGCGTTGCGGTGGGGGATCTGGCGCCGCTGGTGCTGATCGCAGACGACACGGCGCACATTAATAATTCCCAGGTCCTGCTCTATCTGAAATGCGTCAAGCGCCGCATCCAGGGAACGCCGCAACCGGTTGATTACCTGTGCTGGGATTTGCGTGGTGCAATTGTGGATTCGAGCGGGAACCCAACAGTGATTTCGACCATCGATGCCCAGGCAGGCGGCGGTTCGGACGTCGCCGATCCAATCATGGGCGAAACCTGGTTCGAAGCCGGTTTTCTCTATGACAAGAAGCAACTGGTGCTGTACC
This sequence comes from Planctomycetota bacterium, assembly GCA_014193115.1. Lineage (GTDB taxonomy): Bacteria > Planctomycetota > UBA11346 > UBA11346 > UBA11346 > BJHQ01. The sequence goes on from BJHQ01000003.1 coordinate 280,779, forward strand.
GCGATTCCCGGACCGTGGCGAAGACCGCAGCTCCACCAGAATTGCGTTCGGATAAACAGGACAATCTCTTTCTTGGAAAATTGGTGACGCCTGGGAACGTCAGTTTGGGAAGCGACGTCACCTGGACCGGCGCTGGCACCGTGGTCGACAATGTCCGCTTGTACCGCCTGGGGACGTCGGTGATCGGACGGCTGCCACCAGGGATCGAGATCACCCAAGACTACCAAATTGTTGCTCATCCGGACGGACAAGTGGAGGTCAATCCGAGTGGCGGATCAGCCAACCCGGACATCGTCCTCAAAGGGCAATTCAAAGGGGCCGAAACAGCTCGAGTTGGCATCACCACGACCGGCATGGTCACAAGTAAGATCGAAACGGGGGTTCCATGATCCGCCCCTGGGAGCGCCGAGCGCCAGCTCGGCCAGCGGCCGGTGATGTCGTGTTCACGTTCGGTGATGCCGGCCAAGTGGATCGATGCTGTTCAAACCCAAGTACAAACCCAGCCGAGCTGGCGCTCGGCGCTCCCAGGCTCGGCGCTCCCAGCCCATCCGAGCAGGCGCTCGGCGCTCCCAGGCTCGGCGCTCCCAGGCGCGGCGCGGCCTTGATGCTGGCACTGGTCATCTTGGCGGCATTGCTGCTGCTCGGCCTGCCGTTCCTGGTCAGCCAGACCTCCAGCCTGGCTGGAGCGCGCAGCTTTGCCCACCGCGAGCTGGCCCGTGCCGGCGTTGAGGCCGCCGAAACCGCTGGCGTCGCCGCCGGAGTGACCTCCATCGCCCCGCATATGAAAGGCGGCGGCACCGAGGCCTTCAGCACCATTCCCCAGACCCTTAACGATGTCCTCGGCGCCGGCACCGTGGTGCGTCTGGGCAACAACCGTTTCGCCCTCGATCTTGATGCCGGCGGCCTGTCAGCGCTGGGCCTGCAAACCAGTCCGCGGCCATTCGACATGCCGATCCTGGGCGTGGTGATCGAGGACGAATCGGCCAAATTTGACCCGAATTCCCTGTCCGAGGCCGGTTGGGATGGATTGCTGAAAGCGGTCGGCATTCCCGATTGGGATGATTCGACGGTGGACGATAGCGAAGACAGCACCAACCATCGCCACGGCGCCAACAACCAAAATCCCGACGATGACGATCCCGACGACTATGGCGAGCTGGCCCGGATGCTCTCTGAGCTGCCACTGTTCCTGCCCGGCGGCAAGATCACCCGGATGGAGCAGCTGCTGCTTGCGGCACGTTCGGGCTATGTCGCCCATGGCAGCCACAACACGGCCGGAGGCGGCCGCGGTTTCCGCGAACCGCTCAGCAGGGCTGAACTGATCCGGCTGATGCCGTATCTGACCTTGTGGAATCCAGCGCCGGGCCGCGACGGTGAGATTGATCTCGGGACCATCGTCCATGATGAGCCGTGGCCGAATGGCGAGCACGATTATTACTTGGACGGCGTGGTCCATGGCGTGCTCGGCTTGGGCACCAGGCTGATCAACCAGTCCCAGGCCGCCCGAGGCACCACGACCCGGGACATGTCCACGGTCTATCTGGTCGACCGGAACAATGCCCAGCGTTTCCGCGGTCGCGGCACACGCGGTTACATGATCGGCAGCCGCGGCGACCCGCTGAGCATCCTGGGACCGGCAGCGGTGAATTACCACCATTTCGATGAGGCCGTAGCTAAAGCCCTGCAAGTCGGCACCCTCGGCAACCGCCAGATCTCGACGTATGCCGAGCTGCGCGATACACCCACCGGCGTCGAGGCGTTTAACCGCCAGAGCCCACTGTCGGTGTCGGTCGCCCTGACCAACGGCGGGGCACCAGACATCCTGGTTGAACTGCCGCCGCTCGACATCCGCAGCGCCGGCGTGGTGACGGTGGAGACCGCCGCGACCATGACCGACCGCAGCGATCGCCAGACCGCCCAGACCGCCCGCCGCCGGGTGATCCAGGCGGTAAGACAGGAACGGGTCAGCGAACGCCGCTGGCTGACCCAGGGTCAGCACCACAATAACCAAGCGCAGCGCTATGGCTCGATGGTCGATACCTGGCCGAATCCGGTGACCCGTCTTCAGCAGGATCTGGCCGAAACGCGCAGTTGGCCCGAAGACGCCAACGGTGCTGCCGGCCTGACCGCCGCGACCCAGGAAAATCTGGCCACCGGCTTCCGCCAAGAGTTCGCTCGTGGCCGTAGTGGCGGCAAAGTCAGCCAGCCCAGCCATCTGCTGGTGGAGTTCCAGCTGCCCTTCGGCGGTAGCCTGCCGATCACCGCTGCCGATCTGCTCACTGACGCCGTCGCCCAGGCCAAGCCAGTGGTCGGTGGGCCTGACGTCAGCCTGCTCGACCCGGACGGCTACCGACTCAGCCAGCCGTTGGCCTACGCCGCCACCGCCATCCTCGGCCAGGGCGCCGGCACCGCTCGGGTCGACTTCGCTGGCCGGCACCTGGCGATGTGGGTGCGACCGGACGCCGACTGGGGGCCGGGCGGCCAGATCTGCCTGTTCGAGTCACGCTCGCCCGCGGCCAACCAGCCCACCCAGTGGGACGGCATTCCCGCCATCACCGACAGCTTCAACAACCTCGGTTTGTATTTCGACCGCGATAAGCAATTGCTGATGCTGGCCTGGGCACCGCCTTCGGTGCCGTGGACCAGCGACACCTCGGCGCGCATTCCGGCAGATGACGAAACCACGGTGAACATCGACGAACGCAGCCATGGCACGAGCGGTTCGTTGCTGGCTCCGCTTGCGCCAAAACAAGGCGACGTGGCGAAGCTTTCGGCGGTGTCGCCACTGCTCGCCCCGAATCGGATCGTGGCCTGCTACAAGGTGCCCGACCGCGAGGGCAAACCGCATTTCCGCAAAGGCCAGTGGTACCACATTCAGGTCGCGCTCTCGGCGCCGCGCCCAGGCGAAGTTGCGATCATGGTCGACGGCATCGTCGGCCGCGAAGCCAGCAAGATGCCGAGCCCGGCCCTCGAAAAACTCGGCGATCATTGCCTCCTGCCCGCGCTACCGCTATCCGGAACCCTCGACACCGCCGATCTCAGCAGGGATCGCGCGCTGCTCGCGCGCACCGACATCACGGTCAAGCCGATCTCCGGCATCGATCTGACCGCTCAAGATCTTTTCCCGGCCCGAGGCGTGCTGCGCATCGACGACGAATACATCAGCTATGACAAGGTCAGCGGCAACACCTTCACCGGCTGTGTGCGCGGAGTCCGCCAAGACAGCCATGCGGTCTATCAATCGGGACCACCCAATCCGGCAAGGGATCCACTCCTCCGCCAGCCTCAGATCCAAGAGCACCTCGATGGGGCCCTGGTCTGCCCAAGCGGATTCCGCCTGCGTCCGGCCCAGGCTGGGGAAATCTACCATGGCGGCTGCACCTTGGCGCATCGTTACGGCAGCGGCGATCCCCAGCCACCGGTGGCGGGTTTGCCCGACGATCAATGGAAGATCTGGGCCGCGGTGGATCCCGAGAAGCCGCCGGTGACGAAGCATCCCACCGATCCCAATCTGCGGGTGCTGGATCTCGCCGGAAAACGCCAGATTCCGCTGGCATCACCGGGATCCTCCACCTCCGGGGTCGCCGATCAGTTCCCCAACGAGGGCATCGCCGAGCTGCGCAGCGAAGGCGGCGGCCGGATCTGCACCTTCTATTATGAAAAGCAGGGGAATCTGTTGGCGAAACTAGTGGCGGTCGATGCTTGGCGTCAGGAGCCGGTTTACTCGGGCTGGACCTATTGGACCACCGATGCCGATTTCCCCTCGGATCTGACCTTCCGGTTTGATCATCCGCCCCGGGTCTACCTGCTCAGCATCCAGGCCACCTCCGGGGTCGATATGTTCGAGACCGGCCGCTACAAGCAGCAGCACAAGGATAATAATATGGATGATGCTTGGGATGACCGCTTTCTCATCACCATCAACGGATCGCAATCCTTGGTTGATCGCTGGAAATTTCCCATCCAGCTTCGCGATCTGTCAACCGGCCGGATCGAATGGCTGGCTTACCACCAGTTGATGGAAGGCAGCGGCAAACAATTCTTGGTCAACCACCGTGGCTCTCGGCGTGAACAGCGCGGCCTGGAACGCACCGACTTCGCAGGCAAGACCGGTTCGCTGCTCAGCCAGACCACAGAATTTCCGATCGGCAGCCTTATTGAGCCGGTCCAGACCGAGCTGGGGAATTCCCGGCATTGGCTGGTCACCGGCGACGTGCTGACGTTCATCCCGCGTGCCGCATGCAGCGGCGCGGTCGGCACCATCGCCAATCGCGCCCCGGGCAAACCGACCCAGGCTATCGTTCGCTACAGCGCGGTGGATGGCTGGCACCTCACCGACCTGACCTTGCCTATGCAATCCGATGTGAAGAACGGCTGGTTTACCTTGCTGCCACCGGAGCTCGGCGATGCCCTGTCGATCGCCGATCTCAATCAATACGACATCCTGAACGGTCCAGGCTGGAGCGGCCACGATCTGTCGCCATACAGCGCCGCCCGCCAACCGCGTGGCTATTGGCCGCGCCACGACCTGCTGGGCCAGAACGCCCGGGTCCACCTGATGGGCGGCGATACCGCCAACGGCGGCACCACCCCTCAAACCACCGCCGCCATCGACGGCGTCTGCTCCGGGCCCCTATGGGGCGCCGACGGCACCTTGTCGCCCAGTGGTACTCCGCTCGGAATCTACGGCACTGCGGGTGGTGACATCGCCCTCGACCAGACTGTGGTGGTGGATGCCGGGATATTCAACCGCAACCGGCCGGGGCGCGGCGTTTCGTCCAACAGTTCCTGCCTCGCCCTGGTCGATGGCGAGGTGGTCGCCCTGCGCACTTCCGCGCCGGTCGACGTGATCGCCCGCGGACTACTCGATTTCGAGTCGGTGGATCCCAAGCACACGTTTGCCAAAGGTCCGCCGAACCCGTCCAGCGGTTCGCCCGATGATCTCGCCCCGCGCCATCCAGTCTGCATCCTGCCCCTCGGCCCGGTGCGCTCGCTAGTCGGTGCATTCGGAGCCACCCAGCCGATGCAATTTACCGATCAACTTGGCAAACTGAAGCGGGGCAATCCTTCGGTGGTCGAGTTGGACGCGCCTTGTGCTCTGTTCCTGCCCCGCGACGGCAACCCCGGTCAAGGCGAAGCGGTCCGCCTGATCGGTCCGGCCGCCATGATGCGCCCGCCCTATCCGGGCAGAGTCTACTTCACCACCGAATGGCTGCGCGGCCTGTACGCCACGCCCAAAGGATCCTGGGGCACCGACGCCCTGGTCCTCGGCTGGTGGCCGCGGTTCGCGCCCAGCCTGCCCGAGGCCGCTCAGTGCACGCAAGAGCATTTCCGCTGCCGCAGCTATGTCTGGGCCGGCTTCCCGCTGCATCTGCACAATGCCAGCTTCGATCCCAGCCTGTTGCAGGGCATCGACATCGCCAGCGTTGATGTCAACGAACCGATCGACCCGCTGTTCCAGCTCCAAGCGCGAGCCCTGGCCGGAGGCGTCGACTGGATGGTCTCGCCCAGCGCCCAACTGATCACCGGCAGCAACGGCTCGGCCCTGACCGCCTGCTTCCAGACCAACCAATTCCTCAACACCGTCACCGGCGGCGCCGAGCTGCGGGTGACCTGGCACTATGCCCGGCCACCATCCGCGGACCTCGCCGCCATGGCCGACGCCATGAACCGCACCCCGCCCAAGATCGGCGCCGTGCGCCTGCGCTGCCTGGCCCCGGTGAAGGTGCTGCATACGGAAGGCGCCAAGTGAACCTGTTGTTTCGGTGGGCTCCGCCCCCCGTGCCCCCCGGCCATGGTCGTCGCTCGTTTCCCTTCGGAAAACGTGGGCGGATCGGCTTCGCCGATGATATCCGCCCACCGCTTCTCGGGCGGCCGACCAGCTCCGCTTCGCTGCGCGCTATGCAGGTCGCAGGCCTTCGGCCTGCTGATGCCGCCTGCGGCGGCGCCTGCTCCGCCCCCTCTCGCTGCGCTCGGGGGACCCCTTCCGTTTTCCTCCCGCTGCGCTCCGGCGACCCCTTCCGGGCAGGAAGAATGACAAAGGCATTCACTTTAGCTGAAGTGCTGGTCTCGATCGGCATTTTATCGGTGATTTCGACGGTGATGCTGCTCAGCCTGTCCACCGCCACCCGGCTCTACCGGGTGGGCGAGTACAGCCGCGCCGCCAATGACGAGGCGGTGACGGTGCTGTCAGCCCTTGAAGCCGACTTCGATCGGATGCTGCCGCCGGCGCTGCCGGTGATGGACGCGAACGGAGTCCTGCAGCCGGGGAAAGGCGGCGGATGGATTTATGCGAAGGTTTTTAAAAGTGGAACGGATTCCTTGGGGAATTGCCTGCTCGCGTTCACCATCCGCAATCCCGATCGGGATCAGGTGACGGCCGACGGGAAATATGCCAACCTGGCTGTGGCGTGGTGGGTAGATAAAAATGGCACCCTGTACCGCGAGGCAAAACTCCTGCCCGGCGATGACGCCGGCGATGAAAATGTGAAGACTGGACTGAGAAACATTGCCGAGACTTCGAGTCCGCAAGACAATATCGTCACCACCAACTGCCTGCATTTCGGCGCGTGGATCGCGATTCAGGAACTGGCGTCCATGACAAAGACGGAGGCGGACGGTGGCTGGGAAGCGCCCAATACGAACGACCCGACCAAGACCAAGCTGCCGCCGCGCATGGGCGGCGATGTCCTGGATACCGCACCGCCACCTCCGTCTCTGTATTACGGCCCCTTCCCCTCGGCCATCCGCGTGTCGCTCTGCCTGGCCGGCCCAAGCCGTTACCGGCCGCTGGGGAAGCTGCGTGACGACATCGATTTGACGGCGGGGGAGCCGGGGAAGCCGCCGATCCGGGTTTCTGGCCTTTCAAACATTCCGGCCCAGGGATTCCTGCTGTTTGGCAACCTGGGCAATGCCGCGAGCGGCGAGTGGGTGAAGATCAAAAGCGCCCAGGCCGGCGGCAAGGTCGAAGTCGATCGCGCTGCCCGGCGCAGCACGGCGAAAAACCATCCCGCAGGCACCGCGGTGTCGTTCGGCACCGAATGGTCCCTGGTGCGAACCATTCCGAAATGACCGGCGCCGCGGCGGTCGCCGCCGCTGTCGATAACGTCGCTCTCCTCGTGGTCAGCGGTCCCGCTGCCCGGTGAGCAGCCGCAGGCTGCGCGGGAGCACAGATCCGTGCGCCCGGGTGGAAGAACGAACCGGCCGATCCGTCACCCGAGCAAGGACGGCGAAGCTGGCTTCTTCGGCAAAGCTGGCTCCTCCGGCAAAGCCGGCTCCTCCGGCGAAGCCGTTCCGGCAACGTCGAAACCCCGTGCAGCGTGGGGATGTTCCTTGGAGAATGGCCCTCCGCCCGTGCGCGTCAGGTCCTTCGCCAAACGTTGCTGTTGGCCATCGGGTTGCCGGGTCGACCTGGGCTCCGATCGTGGGATGGGTTGGCGTCAGCCACGCGGCCGGAGCTGGCGTCAGCGGATGGCCCGCGGTATGCGTACAACAGGAACCCAAGAGGGAATCGGCATGCCGCTCCAGAACTTCCCCGTGGTGCTTCCCTATCGCTACGAGGGCGAGCCGGTCGATCAGTTTCATGCCGGACAAGCCCATGTCCTGGCCAGCGGACCGCCGGCGGCCTTGGCCACCGCCCAGGTGCTGGTGTCGGTCCAGGCCTTGCTCCGCCAACCGGGACGCAAACCCCTGCCCGAATCCAACCGGGCCAGGATCGGCAGTCCGGGGGCGACCTTTGATGGCCTGTATGCGTACGTCATCACCCGCAATGGACCGATCCACCACCTCGATTTCTCGTCGCGGCTGGATCAGGATCACGGCGCCAAGCTCGGCGATGTGCTGCGTGGCCTGGATGCCACCCAGCTGTTCGGGGTGGTCTTCGACTGCCAGCGGCTGACCTACCTCAACACCATGGCCTTGGCCAGTTTGGCCGGCAATGCCGAGCGGCTGCACCTGCACGCCTGCCGGCTGTCCGACCCGATCCGCAAGGTGTTCGAAATGGTCGGCATCCACAACGTCATCGGGCTGCACGCCGACCTGCAAAACGCGTTGGCTGCGCTGATCCGCGAACTGCGGTCGGTCAAGACCCCGGTCCCAAGCTGACCAGCACGAACGTCTGGGCGGCGACCACACGCAGCAGCATGGTCAGCGGATACACCGCCGCATAGGTCACCGCCGGCCGGTCATTGCCGGTCGCGGCCTGGGCGAAGGCCAGGGCCGGCGGATCGGTCATCGATCCGGCCAGCAGACCGCCAAGCACCGCGTCGTCCTGGCGCAGGACCAGCCGGGCGAACAGCCCGACCAGGACGATCGGCACCACCGTGATCGCCACCGCCAGGGCCAGCCAGACCTGGCTCGACCCGCTGGCCAGGGCATCGGCGAAGGATCCGCCGGCCTTCAAGCCGACGCAGGCCAGGAACAAGGCGATGCCGATCTCGCGCAGCATCAGGTTGGCCGCCGGCGGCAGATAGGTGTTCAGCGGACCCAGCCGGCCGTGCCACGACAGCACAAGCGCGATCAGCAGCGGCCCGCCGGCCAGGCCGAGCTTGACCGGCGCCGGCAGGCCAGGCAGCGCAATCGGGATGCTGCCGGCGAACACGCCCAGGGCGATGCCGACGAAGATCGGGGTCAGGCGCGGATGCTCCAGCCGCTGCAATTCGTTGCCCAAGGCGGTTTCCGCCCGGTGCAGCGCGGTGGCATCGCCGACCACCACCACGGCGTCGCCATAATGCAGATGGATTCCTGGCCCGGCGACGAACTCGATGCCGGCCCGCGACACCCGGGTGATGGTGGCGCCGCAATGGCCAGGCAGGTCGAGTTCGGCGATGGTGCGGTTGAATGCGGCCGGGCTGGTGACCCGCAGGCGCCGGACATCAAGGGAACCGATGTCTTTCAGGTGGACCTGGGCGACCTCGCCGACGATCAGGCGCAGACGTTCGAGATCGGCCTTGTGCCCGACCACGTGGATCACGTCGCCCATGGCCAGGACCTGGTCGTGGTTCGCGACCACCACCGTGCCGCCGCGCATCAGCCGCGACACCGCGACTGGGCCGCCGGCGAGGGCTATCACCTTGCCCAGGGTCTGACCGACCAGACCGGGATTGCGCACCGACAAGTCGAGATCCGTCGCCGACTCCTCGTCGGCTGAGGACGCCGCCACCGCCTCGGTCTTGGCCACCGGCACCAGGCTGCGGAACAACGCCAGGCAGAGGATCACGCCGATCACTCCGCAGGGGTAGGCGATGGCGTAGCTGATCGCCGCGGCGTCGCCGCCGCCGGCCATCGCCGGTTGGCCGACCATCGCCTGTTGCGCAGCGGCCAGGCCGGGGGTGTTGGTGACCGCTCCGGAGAGCAGCCCGACCGCTATCGCCGACGGGACCAGCCCGGACCAGGCGGCGATGGCGGCGATGCCGGTGCCGAGGGCGACCACCGCCACGGCGAGCAGATTGACCGTCAATCCGTGGCTGCGGATCGACCCGAGGAAGCCCGGACCGAGCTGCATGCCGATCGCGTAGACGAACAGGACCAGGCCGAAATCCCGCAGGAATTCCAGAGAATGGAGATGCGGATGGTCGCCAGCGCCGCGCCACGCCAGATGGCCGTAGAGCAGTCCGGCGAACAGCACCCCCGAAACCCCGATGCCGATGCCGCGCACCGCGATCGCGCCCAGCATCAGGCCGCCGGCGATGACCACCGCCAGGACCAGGATGAGTCCGGCGATGCCCTGGCCGTGGGCAAGCGCGAGGACCCAGTCCATGGTCAGCTTTCCCGGGCCAGTCGCACCAGCAGGTCGCCGCCGGCCCGCAGGCGGTCATCGGGGACGGTGTAGCAGATCCGGAAATGGCTGGCGCGTTCGCTGAACACCGAGCCAGGGATGATCAGACAGTTGTTGGCGATGGCCTTGGCCACGAACTGGTCGCCGGTCAGGCCGGCGGGCGCTTCGGCCCACAAATAGAACGCGCCGTCGGGGGGAGCCAGCCGGAAGGTGCCGGACAGGGCCTCCACCATCAGATCGCGTTTGCGGCGGTAGCTGTCGAGGTACGGCGGCAGGTCCACCGCTGGACAGGCCAGTGCAGCGTACTGGGTGACCGAAGGCGCGCAGACGAAGCTGTACTGCTGGACCTTGGTCATCGCTTCGATGACTGGTTTCGGTCCGCAGGCGTAGCCGAGCCGCCAACCGGTCATGCCGAAGGTCTTGGAGTGCCCCACCAGGACCACGGTGTCGGCGTGGTGGCTGGCGATGGATGGGCACGGTACATAAGCGAAATGGCGGTAGATCTCGTCTGAAATCACCGTGATCCCGTGCTTGGCGCAGACCCGGGCGAGGCCTTTCAGGACCGCGTCGGACAGGATCCGGCCAGTGGGATTGGCCGGGCTGTTGAGCAGCAGCACCCGGGTCCGCGGAGTGATGAGCCGCTCCAACCGATCGGGATCCGGAGCGAAATCGCTGTCATAGGTGTCGAGATATACCGGCGTGCCGCCGAACAGCCGCACCAGGTGCTTGTACATCACGAAGTACGGATCGGGGATGATGACCTCGTCGCCGTCTTCGACCAAGGCGAGCAAGGCCAGGAACAGCCCGCCGCTGACCCCGGAGGTGATCAGCGCCTCGTCACCGGACCAGGTGCGACCGGTGTGGGCGAGCTCCTCGCCCAGGACCTGGGTGCGCAGCTCGGGGATGCCCTGGGTCTGGGTGTAGTTGTTGCGGTCTTCGGCGATCGCCCGGATCGCCGCCAGCTTGACCTTGGGGTCGACCGGGAAATCGGGCTGGCCGATGGACAGGTTGATCGGGTCCTTCAGCGATCGCGCGAGATCGAAGATCTTGCGGATGCCGCTGGAGTCGATCCGGCCGACGCGGGCTGCGAGCTTTGGCATGGCTGGTGTCTGGGGCGGTTCCGCCCCGCGGCAAGCCAGCAGCTGGCTCGACGGCAAGCCGGCACCGGTGATCCGGCCGGCCGATCAGCGCTTGGCGCTGAGCCCCTCCACGGCGCGGCTGAACGAGGCTTTGACCTTGGGATCGGTCTCGCTGGCCAGCGCCGTCTCCAACGCGGGCAAGGCGGCGGTCCGGCGGTTCTCGACCAGCAGCCCGGCGACATGGCGGCGGATCGTCGGATCGCCGTCGCTGAGATGGGCGGTCAGGACCTGGAGCGAATCGGGCTCGGCGGTGGCCGACAGGGCGTAGAGCAGCCGGGCCAGGGGACGGCCTGCGGGCTTCTTGCCGGCGGAGGCGGGATCATGACCGGCGATCGCCTCGCGCAGCAGCACGGCGGTTCCGGGGTCGTCGACCAGCAGGGTGCGGAGCAGCTCCGCCGCCCACCAGCCGGCATCGTGGCCGGACACCGGCTCGCCGGCGGTCAGGGCCAGGCGCAGCAGCTGCGGGCGTGGGGTCGCGCCCATCGCGACGATGGCGAAATACAGCTTGTCGCGCTTGACCTCGACCGGCATCGCCGGATCGGCGAGCTTGCTGACCAGCAGCTCGGCGCCTTCGGCCAGCCCGGTGGCGGCGGTGCCGAACAGGCAGTGGTCGCGGATGTCCTGGGCCAGAGGCGTGGCCAGCAGCCGGCCATAGAACGCGACGCAGCGCGGATCCTTGAACCGGCTGAGGGCGCGCAGCCCGCCGCTGCGGGTCACCCAGATGTTGCCCTTGGGGGTTTCGAGGGCGGCGATGGCGGCATCGACCGATTCGGTATCGCCCATCGCGGCCAATCCGGCGATCGCCGCCACCACCAGGTCGGGTCGGTTTCCGGCCATCATCTCGCGCATCACCGGTGCGGCGGGCGGATAGCGCAGCCGGCCGCTCGCGGTGGCGGCGGCCATGCGCAGTTCGTCGGCGGCCTCCGCGGCGTTCTTCGCGGCGGTGATCGCCTCGGCCTTGGCGAACAGGGCGAAGACCGCAGCGCCGTCAGGGCCGTCGCCCTGGGCTCCGACATAGCCGAGAGCCTCGGCCAGGGCCGCCAGCAGGCGCTGGTCGGAATCCTTTGCGCTGTCGATCCGGCCGCGCAGGGCCGTTGCCGCGGCCATCCGCCGCACCGGATCGTCGGCCAACTGTTTTGCGGCATCGGGCAGGCCGTTGGCGCCTTGGCGGAGGAGACCGAGCAGGCCCTCGCGGGTAGCGTCGCTGCGGTCGCCGCGGAGCAGGTCGAGGATCGCCTGGACCTGGCTTCCGGTCGCCGGATCGGCCAAGCGGACGAGCAGCGCCGGGCGCACCGCGTCGCGGTTCTTCTTCAGCGTCTCGATCACGACCTGGCGTTCGCGGCCACCGCTGCCGACCAGCGGCACCAGGGCCGACAGCGCTTCGGGCGTGCCGATGGCGATCAGCGATTCGGCGGCCGCCTGGCTATGCTGGGCGTCGCCGCCGCCCTTGGTGAGCGGAGCGACGACCAGCGCGGCGAGGGCCGGGATCGCCTGGACCAGCCGCCCATCGCCGGCCGCGCGGATCGCCGCCAGGCGCAGGGCGCCGGTGGACTTGGCGATGGCCTCGGCCACCGCCAGCTGGGCGGCCGGATCCGTGGATTTGCCGAAGGCGGTGAGGGCGAGCTGGGCGACGTCTCCGCCTTTGGCCAGGGCGGCGTGGAGGACGGCCAGTCCCGCTGGGCTGGCAGCGAGCCCGCGCGCCGCCACCAGACGGACGGATTCCTCGCTGTCGGCCAGCAGCTTTTCCAGGACCGGGGCGGCCTTGGCCGGATCGAGGGCGCCGAGGACCTCGGCCACGTTCAGCCGGACCTTGGCGTCCTTGTCGGTCTGCTTGGCGGCGATGATGTCCCAGGCCGGCAGATCCTTGGCGGCGCCGAGGGCGAGGATGGCGACGGCGCGCACATCGCCTTCGTGGTCGCGATCAGCCAGGCCGCGCAGTTTGGCGATGACCTGCGGATCGGCGACCTGGTGGTCGCCCAGCCACGACGCAGCCCGCACCCGCACTTTGACCTCGCCCGACGACAGATCGGCAAGGCGCGAGGCGACGTCGGGATCTTTGGGCTGATCTGGGGCGCAGCCGACCAGGGCCAGGGTCAGGACGGCGACGAGAGGCAGCTGGCGCATGGCTCGCTTCAGGTGGTTGGCAGGCGGATTCCGGGCATTGCTGCGGGGACGGCGAGGATCGGTGGGCTCGGGCGGCTGTCTACGACTCGGGGTTACCCGCCGGCGAGCTTGTGCAGGCCGAGGACCACGGTCATACCGGTGGTGCCGCCGTTGTTGTCGAGCTTGAGCAGCAGGCGGTTGGTGCCTTTCTTCAAGTCGAGCTGGACGAACTGGTTGGCATCGAACAGCACCCACGGCCGGGCCTCGACCCCGGAGGTGTAGACCGGATCGCGTTTCCCGTTCAGCCACATCACGCCGTAGTCGTCGCTGGCGACGTTGGCGAACACGGTGCGCGCCTCGTCGCTCCAAAATTCCGTATAGAAATACCAGATCATGCGGCGGCCGACGTCGCGGGGTTCCATCCGCACCTTGTCCATCGGGCGGTATTCCCAGCGCAGCGGCTTGTTGTTCAGCCCGGCATAGGGCTCGCTCAGGTCAATGGTGTGCTCAGGCGGATAGGCATGAGTCAGGCTGGTCTCATCGCGTTGGCCGGTGAGGTAGGGGAACGGCCCGATCACCCACCAGGTGTCGAGCGCCATCCAATCTGCCGGTCGGCTGGACTCATCGCCGCCCGGGGTCTTGCCCAGCACAACCTTCGCGTCCTTGATCGTCGACGCGAGGTTGCTCGGCAGCATCTCGCTGAGGCGCAGGGACGGCCCGCGGTAGGCGTTCTCCTCTTTCCAGTTATCGGCGCCGCCGCCGGGGATCGGCATCGATGGACCGACTTCGAGATCGGCGATCACCCGGTTGACCACATCGATGATCCGCTGGCAGTTGTTGGCCATGATTTCCGAGGTCTCGCTGGCCAGGGTCATCTGGCCGCGGAACGCCAGCCACGACTCGCCGGGGGCCACCGGTCCGTTGATCACCGCCAGGTCAAGCGCAGGACGCGACGGACGTTCGACTGCGCACAACTTCAGCGAATCGCTCAGCGGTTGGGGCTGGGGAAGATCCTCTGCCCGGGCTTGGCGGACGGTCAGCAGGCTCAGACCCACTGACTTGTACTGCTCATAGAGACTGATGACTTGGCGTTCGAGGTCCTGGGTCTTCTGGTACAGCGTCGCGACATCCTGCCGGTCGGCGTCGCCCGCCACCGCCGATAGTTCAAGCGGCGGAAGACCTTGATCGAGCATCGCCTTGAAATGCGGATTGGCCTCGGCCTTGGTCGCGACCTGCTTCCATTCCCCGGCCCGCATCGCTTCGACTTTGGCGGAGATCGCCAGGATCTTTTTGCTGCACGTGGCGATCCGCTTGCGGGTCAAGGCGTCGAGGGCGCGGCGCGAGGCCTCCATCTGCCCCGCCGTCGGCGGGCTGTCGCTCGCCTGCAACCCGCCGAACAGCAATTTCTGCAAATCCGGCGACAACCACAGGGCCACCGCCAGGGCGACATGGACCGCCACCGACAAGGTGATCCAGAAGGCCAGCCTGGCCTTGAGCCGCATCGGCCTGACATCGACATAGAGGTCGTCGGGTTGATCGGCCATGGTCCCGTCCCTCCGGTCCGTTCAGCGATCGTGGGCGCGGAAGGCGATGTCGCGGAAATCGTTGCTGTGGAGCACGTCGACCACTTCGGCGACCTGATACATGATCACGTTGCGGTCGATGTCGAGGCGGATGTGCGGCCGCGGCGTGATCTTCTTGGCGCCTTCGAGCACGGTCTTCAATTCGGTCATGCTGACGTGTTCACGGGAGCCGGTCGAATTGCTGCCGATGTTGTAATAGGACGCCTTTTTGGCGGGATCGTGGACGAAGGTGATGATGATCTCGTCGGTGCGGAACTTGCCGGTCTGGGCGAAGCTGGACGCGGGCAGGTCGATGTCCCATTCGCGGATCGGCTTCTTCATGCTGGCAGTGACCAGGAAGAAGATCAGCAGCAGGAAGACCACGTCGACCAGCGGGACGATCATGATCTCCTCTTCTCCGGGTTCCTCTTCGTCGCGCTTGGAGATGCGGGCCATGGCTCAGGCCTTCTTCTCGGTCGCTGCGGCGGAACCGGTGGTGGCGCCGGCGGCGTGGCCGTGGCCCAGGTACCATTCCAGCGACAGGGTGTTGATCTCGGCTTCGAGCTCATCGCCCAGGCGCAGGGCGCGGTTCTTGAAGACGTGGTACATGAACAGCGACCAGGCGGCGATGATCAGGCCGGTGGCGGCGGTGACCAGGGCTTCGGAGATGTTGTGGGCGAACACCGACGGGTCCCCGGATTCGCCGAGCAGGCGGAACTTCCGGAAGGCGCCGATCATGCCCAGGATGGTGCCGAACAAGCCGAGCAGCGGAGCCACGGTGGCAATGATGATCAGCGGTTTGCAGGCGCGTACATGGGGCAGCAGCTCGGCGTTGGCGACGTCGGCGGCCGAGGCCTGGACCTCGTTCTTGGGCAGGCCGCGGTAATTGACCAGGATCAGGATGGCCTTGCCCAGGGCGCTCTTGGAATCCTTGCAGATTTTGATGATGCCCTCGAAATCCTTGCGATCCCACAGCTCGCGGGCGCGGTTCGACAGGCCGCTTGGGGCCAGCTTGCCTTTCGACAGGCGGAGGAAGCGTTCGATGGTGTAGGCCAGGGAACCGATCGACAGGGCGCCGAGCGGATACATGGTGATGCCGCCGGCTTTGACCATGCTGATGAAATCTTCCCACGTGAATGGCTCTTCACCTGGCTTCGGGGCTTCGCCAGCGGCGATGGCCGCCACGCAACCGAACAGGGCGAGTGCGATGAAGAAGAATCGGGACATGCGGTGCTCCTGGCCGGCGCGGCTGGCCGGGGTTCGTCCGGCGTTTGTCACTACCGGCCTGCGTGACTGGTCGTTGACTGCGTGCTGCACGTGCAGCGTCCTGTGCGATGCCACGTGCCGCGCCGGTGGAAGCGAGAGTCCATCAGCTGAGGGAGGGCGGTGGATAGCCATGGGCAGGCATCGTTGGGATGCGGCGATATACGCGCCCCTCGGCAGGTCATTGGCCTGCGACCGCAATTGATAGCGGGGCTCTGCGCCCTGACCGTCGGTCCGTCAGCTGGCGAGCATCAGCCTGCCAGGCGGCGGTGGACCTGGCCCGGATCCTCACCTGCATCCAACGGCGCCAGACGGTAGGCCAGGCGATGTTTGCCCGGCGGCAGACGATGCTGCTCCAGCGTGTCCGGGCCGCAGGACGCCCCGCCCAGCCCGCGCTGGAAGACATCGAGGTGCAGCTGCACCGCCGCGTCGAAGACCAGGTCGGTGGTGTGCTTGGCCGCGGTCAGCGCCTGATCGGACAGGTGCGTCGCCTTGCCTTCGATCAATCCGTTGTCGGCCCCAGCGGTCGATGAGATCGCGCTGGCGAGCAGGCCGCGGCCCGCGGCGTCGCGCAGGGCCAGCCAGCGCAGATCGGTGATATTGCCGTGTTCCTGCGGCATGATGTAGGGCACATAGCGGTCGCGGACGGTGCTGGCGAAGCGCCCGGTGCGGTTGCCGAGCTGGCGGTCGCGGTAGGCCTCGTGGGGGCCGCGGCCAAAGAATTCGAGCTGATCGAACCCGGCCGGCACCACCAGATGGACTCCGAGGCGGGGCAGGTCGGCGAGGGTGGCTGGGACTTCGAACTGGTGGTCGGCGCTGATCACGCCGTCGCCGGTCAGGCGCAGGACCGCGGTCTCGATCAGCGGATCCGGACCCGCGCCGCGCTGTTCCACGCGCAGCCGGATGACCGCGGAATCGCCGTCGATCGCAGCCGAAACGGATTCCACCGCGCGCCGTGGTTCGTGGAGCCCCTGGGTCACCCAGCGGCGCAGGGCCTTGCGGCTGGTCTCGCCGGGCTTCAGTGCCAGCCAATCTTTCAGCTTGATGCCATCGTTGTCGGTGGGCGCTCGCCACCAGGTCAGCTGCGGTCCAGCGCTGAGCAGCTGGCGGCCGTCCACGCTCCACCGGGTCAGCCGTCCGCTCGCCCGATCGAACTCGGCCTCGATCCGTCCGCCGGCGATGCGGATCGTTCCGGCGGAATCGGTCAGGCTGAGCTTGGATCCGACGAAGCGCGGCGCCGTCACTGCTGGCGTTGACCGCGGCAGAGCGAACTCGGTCCAGGCGGCTTCGCCGTTGCGCTGAGGTGCCCCTTGGCCGACCGCGAACCGTTCCCGGCGGTCGCGCACCACCAGCCGCAGATGGACTTCCTGGCCAGCAGCCAGGGGCGGAATCGTTGCCGGGATGGTCACCAGTGCCTGCTTGCCCGGGGCCAGCCGGGGCAGGTCGAACGGGCCGCTGGCGACCTCGGCGCCGTCGACCAGCACGATCCAAGTGCCGGTGAAATGCGCCGTGTCGGTGAAATCCTGCTTGTTGGTGATGGCCACCGCCAGGCTCGCCGCATCGGCCAGGGCGAAGCCCAGGGGCTGGAACAGCCGGCGGCATTCCTCCAGCCCGGGATGGGGCGAGCGGTCGGGCCAGACCAGCCCGTCGCAGCAGAAATTGACATCGTTGGGCGTATCGCCGAAGTCGCCGCCATAGGCCCAGCGCTCGCGGCCGTCGGGCAGCTTCTGGATCACACCGTGGTCGAGCCATTCCCAGATGAACCCGCCTTGCAGGCCCGGGGTCGATTCGATGGCCTCCCAATATTCCCGCAGATTGCCGCAGGAATTGCCCATGGCGTGGGCGTACTCGCACATGATCAGCGGCCGGCGGTCGGTGGTCGTGCGCGCCCAGTGGACGATCTCGGCGACCGACGGGTACATCGGGCAGACCACATCGGTGGCGGCGTGGCCGCGATCCCAATCGCTGTTGGCGCGGCAGATGGCGCCTTCGTAGTGGATCGGCCGGGTCGGATCGGCGTGGCGCATCCATGCCGCCATCGCGTCATGGTTGGGGCCATAGCCCGACTCGTTGCCCAGCGACCACATGATGATCGACGGATGGTTGCGGTCGCGCAGCACCATCCGGCTGCCGCGGTCGAGGAACGCCGCCGCCCAGGCCGGCTCGTGGGCGAGCTGGCCGTAATGATGGTGGCACTCCAGGTCGGTCTCGTCGATCACGTACAGGCCGTGTTCGTCGCACAGATCCAGCCAGGACGGGTCGTTGGGGTAATGGCTGCAGCGCACCGCGTTGAAATGGTGGGCTTTTAATGCAGCGATGTCCTTGAGCATCGTCTCGCGATCGACGTGCTTGCCGTTGCGGTCATGGTGGTCGTGGCGGTTGGCGCCGCGGATGAACACCTTGCGGCCATTGATGCGCAGCTCGCGGTCGCGGATTTCGACGGTTTTGAAGCCGATCCGGGTGCGGGTGGCCTCGACCACGGCGCCGGCAGGATCGATCAGCGAGACCACCACGGTGTACAGCGCCGGGTCCTCGGCCGACCACGGCCGCACCGCTGCGATGGCGGCCTCGGCCGAGCCGGTGTCCTCGATCAGCCGGGTGTGGCCGTACAGGTCGTGGGCCAGCTCGCAGGTCAGCGGCGCCGGCAGCACCGCGGCGCCCGCCGCATCGAGCAGATCGACCTTCGCGGTGTAACCCTTGGTGGGAAGATTGCCGCCTTTGACCGTGACTTTCAGCTTGCCGCCACCGGTCTGGTGGTCGTAGCCGGCCTGGCAGAAGACATCCTCGATCCAGGTCGGCGCGGTGGCGAACAGCACGACGCTGCGATGGATGCCAGCCTGGCGCCAATGGTCCTGGTCCTCCAGGTAACTGCTGTCGGCCCGGCTGATGACCTGGACCGCCAGCTGATTGCGACCGGGACGGACCTGGCCGGTGACCGTGAAGGCGCTGGGCAGCCGGCTGTCTTTGCCGAAACCCACAGGAATCCCATTCACCCACACCGCGAAGACCGTCTCGACGCCGCCGAATTGCAGGACGATGCGTCGGGCTGCGCCCAGCCAATCATCCGGCACGGTGAAGGTGGTGCGGTACAGCCCGGTGGGATTGTGCTCGGGAACCACTGGCGGCACGCATGGCGCGAACGGCATGCGGACGTTGGTGTAGTGCGGATTCTGGAAGCCCTGCATGGTCCAGTTGCCCGGCACCGCCGCCGTCGCCCAGGCGGAATCATCGAGGGATTCCGCTGGAAAATCCTGGGGCGTATCGGCCACCCGCTGGACCAGCCGGAAGCGCCAGTCGCCGTCCAGCGCAATCGCCCGCCGGCCGCGGTCGGCGGCGGCTTCGGCAGCACTGGGGTACGACCACAGCGTCGCCCGCCCCGGCAGCCGGTTGATGCCCAAGCAGTCGGGGCTGATCCACGGGATGAGGGCGGAGGTGACGCTGGGAGCGGGCATGGCGAGGTTCCGGCAGGGGCGGCGCTGATACGGCATCCCAGCGCCAAAGAGAAGGGGCCGGACGCCAGCCGTCCCAGGTGGCAGACACAGCCGCAGGCAGCGGTTACGCTGCCGCCGCCATGCCCGCCGAACGTCACCGCAGCGCTTCAGGCCACCGCGGCTGGTGGCGCGATCTGTGCATCGCCGGCCGCGACACCGCCATTGTGATCGCGCAGTTCAAAGGACAATTACTGGCATTTTCGGCGAGTATCATCGGCTGCGGCACGGCCTATTGGCTGCTCGCCGGCGATGTCGGGCTGATCCAGTCGTGGTACGTCGTGCTCGATCTGGCGTTTCTCCAGCCGATGATCCCGTGGCCATCCGTCTGGTACCTGCAAATCTTCTTCTTTCTCATGCCGGTGCTGGTCACGGCCATCCTGGCCCACGGCCTGGCCGATTTCGCCGTCCTGATGTTCAACCGCCGCATGCGCGGCAAGGAGTGGGCCATGGCCGTCGCTTCAACCCTGCGCGGCCACGTCGTGCTGGTCGGGTTCGGCCACCTCGGCTTCCGCGTCGCCGAATCCCTGCACCTCCAGGGCACGGCGGTGGCGGTCATCGACCAGCACCCCGATGACGATCTGATCGACACGGCCCGGGCGATGGACATGCCGGTGATCACCGGCGATGCGTCCCGCGAGGGCCTGCTCGAAGGCGCCGGCATCCGCCACGCGCGGTGCATCGTGCTGTGCGTGCAGAACGACAGCCTCAACCTGCAAATCGCGTTGAAGGCGCGGCACCTCAATCCGGCGATCAAGGTGGTGGTGCGGATTTTCGACGATGGATTCGCTGTCCATCTGCGTCAGCAGTTCGGTTTTCTGGCGATGAGCGCGACCTCGATTGCGGCGCCGGGCTTCGTCGCCGCGGTTGATGGCGCCGAGGCCGCGAGCGCTCATGCCGTGCTCACCATACCGGTCGCCGCCGCGGATGCCGGCAGCGTCGCCGCGTTCGAAGCCCGTCACCAGGTGCGGATCCTGTCCCTCGCCGGAGGCAGCCAGCCGCCGTCAGGCGAAACGCTGCTGGTTGTTGGCCAGCATCTGGTGATCGCCGGAACCACCGCCGTGGTGCGCCAGGTGGCGAAAGCGCGCTGACCAGCGCAGGCGCTGTTCAACCTGAACGCTCGCTTGCGGAACCGCCAAGACGCCAAAGCGCCAAGGGGTGGCGGGTCGGAAGCAGATCCAACCGCAGGCGGTGAGTTGTCCAGCCAGCGGAGCATCTCCTCTGTTTTTCCTTGGCGTCTTGGCGGTTCCCCAGCCTCATCCCGGTGCTTCAGCGCGCAGGGCCGCCAGCACCCGGCGGTCGGGGCCGGCCGTTCGGGGCGTGGGTCGCGTCGGCCTTCTTCTTGTTGGTCGGAGGCGGCGCCGGTTGGGCGATGGTCTGCTGGGCCTGCTTCGATTCACGCATCTTCAGCGCCAGCTGCTCGACTTGGGCCGGGGTCATACCGCCGCCCAGGCGGTTGGCGATCTGGCCGAGGATCAGATCCTTGTCGGGCCGAGCGAGGATCGCGTCGATCTGTTGTGGCGACAGCCAATTGGCCAACTGCTGGGCCTGGGCGAGGTCGATCTTGCCGCTGGGCAGCTTCGGCGCTCCGGGCGGCCCCTGATCGGGCTGGGCGGCGACGAGCTCGGCGGAAGCCTCAGTGCCCTGGGCCGCACCCACCCCGACGACCTGGATATCCTCGCGGCCATCAGGAGCGATGAAGTGGACCACGCTGCCATGATCGACGGAGCGCAAGGTCCAGCCGACCGCGGTGTCGCCCGGACGCAGGATCTGCGGCGCGGTTTGGCCGGGCATCAGCACCTGGATTTCGGTCAGGCCATTGATCGACAGCACGCCGAACGCCAACGGCCGGGTTCCGGTGCTGGCGTCGAGGGCCGGCAGTTCGAGCGGCGGAACCGGCGGTGCGATCACCACGATGCCATTGCCTGGCGGCGGCGGCTTCGGCGGCGGTGGCACCACTCTGACCGGCTTCTCATTGAGCTTGTTCTTGATCACGATCCGTTCCTGATACGGGACGAACGGATTCTCTTGGTTGACGTTATAGGCTTCGAAAGCGCCGATGTCCGGCCGATTGGCGGCGACCAGCTCCACCGGCTTGCCGCCAAGTCGCAATGGCCCGGGCATGCCGGTGGACGGCTCGTAGAATGTCAGTGCAGCGATACCGCCGACGAGCAGCAGCCCGCCGACCAGGGCAGCGGGCTGGGCCGCAGCGAGCAGCGTGTCCTGGATCATCATGGCCTCTCCGGGTTCGGGGTCAGCGGTGTCCGCTATGAACTGGGCGGCGGATCTTGGACTCGCCGTCCGCGGGAAGGTTCCGCCATCCCGCGCACCTTATGGCCGGGCGAAGAACCGGCGTCCGCTGTCACCGCCGCTCAACGACAGCGGTTTCACGCCTCGTTCCTCGGCCGTCAGGTAGCGCATCCCGGCAAGTTCGAACTGGCCGGTGAGGATCGGCATGTCGTCCTTCGCGCTGCGGTTGTTGCTGTCGATCGACGCCGAGCACAACACCAGGGGATAATCCTGATCATTCTTCGAGTCGGCGAATTGATGGAGCAGCCCGAGCAGGTTTTCGAGCCGGCCTTTGACCTTCAATGTCAGCCGGAACTCGCGCAGCAGCGGCGGCCGTTGGGCGTTGCCGGTGAGCCTGCCGCGCAGGTCTCCCAGGGAAATCTCGACGCTGTCGAGGGGTTCGCCTGGGGTGAGGGCGGTGGTCACGGCTTTTTCGACCAATTGCAGCATCACCAAACTTTGCACCAGATCCTCGGGCTTGGGCAGGGATCCTTCGCTGAGGTTGAAGCCGAGGCTGGGAGTCACCGCGGTGCCGCGCTGCCGGGCGAGATCCTGGATCGCTGATTTCACGGCATTGTAGCGGTCGAACCACCGGGCGTTGGGCTCGCGCTCCTTCAGGTTTGGGCTGTTGGTCAGGATCTGGAAATCCTTGCGCACCGTGAATCCGGTGGCGCTTTTCAGCAGCTCGATGCTGTGGGCGGTCTGCTTGATCGCGGTTTCTTGAAGCGCGATGCGCCGGGTCAGGTCCTCGCCTTCCTTATCGCCGGGCTGCTTGACCTGGGCGGCCCGATCGGCCAAGGCCGGCTCCCACCACCACCACAGGCCGATAACCGTGATCACCACGGCGACGGACAAGATCCCCCAGGCCTGGGCGAGCGGACGGCTGACATCGGGAGCCATGTCAGGGACCCGCCGGTTTGGGGCTGTCGGGCGGAGCTGGCACGGCCTGCACCGCGGGAATGGCTGTTGCTGTTGCAGTTGCCGACCCCGGCGGCGTGGCGGACAGCGACACCGGTTCGGTGGTGGTCTCGTCAGCCGGAGCCTTGCTGGGCGATGGTGCTGCGGCGCGGGGCGCAGCCGCAGTGACCGCAGCCAGGTCGGTGGGCTGGAACCACAACCGCAGCTTGAACGGCATGCTGCCTGCCGGCACTTGTTTGAGGCTGATGCCTTTCAAGACGGTTTGGGCTTTTTTATCGTCGGGGCGAATGATGTCGAACCACAGCACCTTGGAATCACGGAAGAACGGGACTCCGCCCGTGGTCGGCGTCCAGGCCCGCAGCTTGTCGACGTATTCGAAGAACGCGTTGCGCAGCTCGTTCTCTTTGTCTGCTGCCGGCTCGCCGGGCAGGGCCTCGTATTTCATGAAGCCATAGACGTTCAACGCGCCGCGATCGATGGCCGAGTCGGACCAGGTGGTGGTCTTGTTCTTCACCAGGCTGGTGCCGGTATCCGTCGTCGGTTTTGATTCATCGCCAGTCACGCCGACGGTCTCGACTCGCACCACCCACAGGTGACGGCTGGTTTCGGCCAGTTCCTTGAGCACCCGGACCACATTGAGGAAATCCCGTCCGGCGTAGATCCGGCTGGCGATGGCCCGCAGATCCTCGGCCATGGAGGTGCGCTCGGCGTCGAGGGCGGCCAGCCGATCCTTGGCTTCCTTCAGCTTGGCCTCGGCGGCGGCGAACGCAGCGATGGTCTCGCGATCGGCGGCCTGCTGCCGTTCCAGCGCCAATCCGGCGCAGATGCCGGCCGCAATCACCAACACCGCGGCGATCCACGGCCAGATCAGGTGCCGGCGGAAAATCTCAGCCCGGCGCAGGCGTTCTGGACGCAGGTCGATGGCGACGCCGGCGGGTTGGCCGGCCAGGGCCAGCGCCGTCGCCGCGGCGAATTCATAGGGATGTTCGGGAACGGTGCCGGTGATGCCGGCAAACGGATCGACCCGCGCCACCGGCACCTGCATGCGCCGGGCCAGATAGCCGTCGAGCCCGGCCAGTCCGGCGCCGCCACCCGCCAGCCACACCCGCTCCAGCTTCGCGTTGGCGGGCAGACGGACTTGGGCGCGGAACCACGCTAGACTTGATGCCAGCTGGCTGTGGAAGGTCTCCGCGGCCTTGGCCAGTTCCGGCCCGAAGGTGGCCTGGGCCTGGCGCATGGTCGCCTCGCCAGGAGGCGCCACCGCGCCCGCGTCGCTGGGCAGGGACACCACGAGTGGGCTGTTGTCAGCCAAGGGGCTGGGGTCAGCCAATTGGCTGTTGTCAGCCAGTGGGCTGTTGTCAGCCAAGTGGCTGGGATCCTGCGCAGGGGCCTCGGCCAATTCCAATTCGGGTGCCGCCGCGCTGGCCGACAGGCCTTCCGTGGTGGCGAAGGCTGGCGCTGCCTGGATCACGTCGTCATCGAGTTCGAAGGTCGAGGCCACGCCTGAACCCGAGGCTGCCGCAGGCGCGAGGGCTACCGCAGGCGCGAGGGCTGCCGGAGGCGCGAGAGCTGCCGCAGGCGCGAGAGCTGCTGGTTTCGCTGGCGATTTCCCAGGCTGAAACGCAGGTTTGGCAAGCTGCGCAGGCTTGGCATGAGCCGCACTTTTCGCCGGTTCTGGCGACTCACCGCCATCGAGCATCAGCGCGAACGGATCGTCTTCGGCCACCGTGGTCTTGGCGATGGCAGTGACCGGGCGGGTCGAGGGAAACTCGCCGCTGCGCTTCATCGCCTCGGCCGCCGGACGTGAAATCCGCGCCGTGGCCGAGACATTATCGGTGAACGTTTCGCCACCGCTGGGCAGCATCCGGCAGGCGAGCAGGCGGTCCTGCCCGACCAGGGCCACCGCGGTACTGGTGGCGCCGATGTCGACGATCAGGGCCAGGCCTTCGCCGGTCACCAGCGGCAGGCCGGCGCGATCCGCCGAGGCCGCCAGATTGGCCAAGGCCACCGGCAGGCTGTGGATGCGTTCCGGGACGATCCCGGCCGTGCGCAGATCGACCAGCAAGGAATAGATCGTCGGCGGCTGGGCGACGATGCAGCAGTGGACCTGCTCGTCGCCGCCGATGGCCAAGGTCAAGGCATCGGCAGCCAATTCGTTGCCGTCGGCGTGCTGATCGAGCTCAAGGCGCAGAACCTTGGCCAGCCGGTCCGGCGGCAGCGGCGCGGTGGGAACGAAGCGGATCAGCCCGGCAGCGTCGGTGGCGGCGACGGTCACTCCGCGCTTGGGCAGGTTCAGCACCGCATCGATTTCAGCCAGCGCGGCGTGGAGCGGTTTCAGCTCGCCGCCATCGTCATCGAGGCGGCGGACGCTGGCGGTGCCGACCAGCCGGGTCTTGTTTCCGGAGGTGCGGATCGCCACCGCCCGGACATGGGTGCGGCCGATGTCGAGGCCTATTGTTAACATGGGGGGCCTTGCCCCCCACGGCCCTGCGGGCCTGTTCCAGCTCCGCTTCGCTCCGCGCTGCGCAGGTCGCAGGCCTTCGGCCTGCTGCCGCCTGGGGGCGGCACCTGCTCCGCCCCCCCGGCCTTTGTCGTCGCTCGTTTTCCTGGGGAAAACGTGGGCGGATCGCCTCCGGCGATTTTCTGCGCCCAGTTTGGTTGTTTGGGGGCTTGCGCCCCCACGGCCCTGCGGGCCTGTTCCAGCTCCGCTTCGCTCCGCGCTGCGCAGGTCGCAGGCCTTCGGCCTGCTGCCGCCTGTTGGCGGCACCTGCTCCGCCCCCCGGCCGCGGTCGTCGCTCGTTTTCCTGCGGAAAACGTGGGCGCATCGCCTCCGGCGATTTTCTGCGCCCACCGCTCATCGGCGGCCGTTCCCCTCTCGCTTTGCTCGGGGGACCCCTTGCTCGCTCCTTGGCGGCCTGTTCCCCACTCGCTTTGCTCGGGGGACCCCTTGCTCGCTCCCGAGGCCTTGAGCTCCGCTCGTTTTCCTGCGGAAAACTTGCTTGCTTGAACGTACGACGCAGCGGCGTTGGCCACCTGAAGGACCCTTGGCGTCTTGGCGTCTTGGCGGTTCAACTGGTCGATCGGTTGCACGAACGACGCAGCGGTTTCTGCCACCTGAAGGCCCTTTGGCGCCTTGGCGTCTTGGCGGTTCATTCGATCGATCTTCAGCGCTGGTCGCGACGCCAGGGGGCCGCGGCCGGTTGGGCTGCGGGTTTCGGATTGGCCGCGGCTTCGCGGGCGGCGGCTTCGCGGGCGGCGTTCTGGACCGCGCGCTCGGCTTCGGCGGCCTGCAATTCCGCGGGCAGCACGACCTGGGTGCTGGAGCGCAGCCGGTTGACCTCTTCGCCGAATTCGGCTCCCGAGGGATCGAGCAAGGTGGCGGTGATCAGGATCACCAGGTTGCGCCGTTCGGTGGTCTTGCTGTTGCGCTTGAACAATCCGCCGAGCAGCGGCAGCCGGTTGAAGAACGGGACGCCGGCGGTGTCTTTGCGATCAAGTTCCCGGGTCAGGCCGCCGAGCGCGACCGTTGCGCCGTTTTGGACATGCAGCGTCGTAGCGAGATCGCGCTCGCCGAACTGGGGTTTTTCGATGGTGCCGGTCAGGGCCTGCTGGCCGGCGGCGGCAACGTAACTGAACGGCGTGGTGCGCAGGGTCACCAGCTCGCGCACCGATGGCGTGATGTGCAGGGTGATGATGTCGCTGTTGCGGGCCACCGATGGCCGGATCTTCAGCCGGATCCAGGTGCGTTCATCGGCGTAGCGCGGAACCAGGACCACCGGCTGGTTGGTGACATTGGTTCCCGTGCCGGTGTTGACCGTCTGGGTGTTCTGCTGGCGGATCTCGTAGTCGGTGACATAGGGCACGGTCTGCTCGACGTTGATCTGGCCGAGCTGGTTGTTGAGCGAGGTGATGGTCGGGCTGGCCATCACGTCGAGTTTGCCTTCCTGCTCCAGCGCCGACAGCTGGGAGACGATGGGGAAGTTGTTCTTGGTGTAGATCAACTGGCCGATCAGGCCGTTGCCGCCGCTGGCGCCGGCTCCGGCGATGGCCGCGGCCGAGGTCGCGATCTGGAAGAAGTTCTGGCCGGTGGGCTGGCCGATGCCGCTGAAGGTCACCGCATTGCCGTCGCCGATCGGAATCCGGCCGCCGGACGCCCAGTTGACGCCGAGTTCGCGGGATCCCGATTCGCTCAGCTCGATGAACCTGGCCTCCATCTTGATCATCGCGTTGTCGTAATCGAGTGCAGCGAGCAGCCGTTTCAGTTCACCGATCGCGGCTGGTGACGAACGCACGTAGACTGAGTTGGATTTGCGATCGAGATAGATGAAGGAGCCTGCGGGCCAGTTGACCAGGATGTTGCCTTGCTGGACCTGATCGAGAAAGCGTTCGAGGTCGGACTTACCGCCGCCACCGCCACCTCCACCGCCGCCACCACCTCCACCGGCCGCACCAGCGCCGGCCGCGCCCCCAGCTCCGCCGGGCATCTGGACTCCGGGTGGCAGTTGCACACCTGGGGGCAGTTGTGGCGCTCCACCGCCGCCTCCGCCTCCTCCACCGCCGCCTCCTCCTCCACCGGCACCGCCGCCGAGCTGGGGATCGGTGACCACATCGGTCAGGCCGGATTGCAGGCGGATGATTTCGGTCACCAGCACACCGCTGTCCTCGGGTGCGATGAACACCGTCGTGCCGCTGTAATTGTAGACCAGCTTGACCTGCTTGGCGACGATCGCCAAGGCGTTTTCGATGGTTTCATCCTTCACGTCGATGGTCAGGGTCTCTTCGGACAAAGCTGAATCGAGGATGACGTAGTTGATCCCGGCCCGGGCGAACAGCGGGCGCAGAACCTCGCGGATGCCGACTTTTTCATAGAGCAGATCGACCTTTTGCAGCAGCCGGTCGCGCATTTTCTGGCGATCGAGTTCGGCCAGGTCCTCGTCGAAGATCCAGACGGTGCGGGCCAGCCGGGGACGGTCCTTGGGCAGGATGGCTTTTTCGATCACGCCATTCATCGCTTCGTCGTGGCGCAGGTGTTTCTCGCGGAGCAGTTCCTCCCGCTCTTTTTCCACCAGTTTCGAGAGGATGCGATATTTCAGGCTGAGCGTCGCCGGTTCATGGGGATGATCGCGGAGGATCGCATTGCACGCCATGACTGATTCCAGATAGCGCCGATCGCTGAGATATGCCTCAGCGATGTCGAGGCGGTTGGCGATGTCCTTTCCGGCCCGGGCCTTGGCTTCTTCGTAATCGGGACCGCCGATCAGCACGCCTTTGGTGTCGGCCTGTTCCTGAAGGATTTTACGGATCTCTTTTTCAAGCAGCGATACCCGAGCGGCCATCAAAGTCTGCCGGGCGAGAGCGTCTTCAGGGTGGGCGGCGACCCACGGCTCGAGAATCTCGATCGCCGCGGCTGGATTGCCGGTGGCCATCTGGGCGGTGGCTCGGGCGGCAGGGTCGTCCTCGCCTTTCACTCCTGGGTTCACCGGTTCCGCCGCGGCCAGTACGGTCAGGAAAAGGCCGACCAAAGCCATGCCTACACGCGACGCGAGCATGAAAAAACCGCCCGAAAAGCGGTGGCCGGCAGGCGCAGACTGAATCCCCGCGAGCGTAGCAAGCGGTGAACGGCAGCGGTTGGCGTTGGGCACGGAAGGGGTCCCCACGAGCGAAGCGAGCGAGGGACGGCCGCCCGAGGAGCGGTGGGCGTTGGGCACGGAAGGGGTCCCCACGAGCGAAGCGAGCGGGGAACGGCCGCCCGAGGAGCGGTGGGCAGATACCATCGGCGTCGCCGATCCGCCCAGGTTTTCCGCAGGAAAACCAGCGACGACCAAGGCCGCAGGGCGGAGCGAAGCAGCGCTGGAACAGGCCCGCAGGGCCGTGGGGGCGAAAGCCCCCAAGATCCCCACGAGCGAAGCGAGCGGGGAACCGCAACTGTGGGAGTTGGGCGCGGAAGGGGTCCCCACGAGCGAAGCGAGCGGGGAACGGCCGCCCGAGGAGCGGTGGGCGGATACCATCGGCGTAGCCGATCCGCCCACGTTTTCCGTAGGAAAACGAGCAACAACCAAGGCCGGGGGGCGGAGCAGGTGCCGCATCCAGGCGGCAGCAGGCCGAGGGCCTGCGACCTGCGCAGCGCGAAGCAATGCGAAGCTGGAACAGGCCCGCAGGGCCGTGGGGGCGAAAGCCCCCAAGAAAACTAGCACGCGGAACCTCCAGGTGCCGCGGGGTTCGCTTGCGGCGGCGGATTGATGACCGTAGACCCCTGGCTGGTCCGGGCAAAGCCCCCCGGCGAGGAGCGTCCCGTGGGACAACGGACCGCACTGTACGCTGCGCAATTGGCGGCTGGCGCAAAGATGATCGATTTCGTCGGCTGGGACATGCCGGTGCTGTTCGCCGGTCCCCAGGGCGGCATCCTCGCCGAGCATCGGGCGGTGCGGACGGCAGCAGGAGTGTTTGATCTCGGCCACATGGGTCGTGTCGGTTTTGACGGTCCTGGCGCGGTGGGGTTCCTGGAACGCTGCTGCACCCGGAAGCTGTCCGACCTCGCCCTCGGCCAGGTGCGCTATGCCCTGGTCCTGGCCGAGGACGGCACGGTCGAGGACGACATCCTGGTCAGCCGCGAAAGCGAGAGCCGCTTCCATGTCGTGGTCAACGGCGTGAATCGCGAGAAATTGCTCGCCATCTGGTCGGCGATGAAACCCGCGGAACTCACCATCCGCGACCTGACCGCGGAACAGGCGATGTTCGCCGTGCAAGGTCCCGAGGCACTTGATCTGCTCGCCGGGCTCGGCCTGGATGGCCGGACTCTGCGCAGCTACCGCATGGTCGACGCGACCTGGAACGGCGTGCCGGTGCGGATCAGTAGGACCGGCTACACCGGCGAAGACGGCGCTGAGCTGTTCCTGCCGGCGGGTTCGGTCGAGGCCTTGTGGCAGGCGGTGGTGGCTGCCGGCGGCGTTCCCTGCGGACTCGGCGCCCGGGACACCCTGCGCCTCGAAGCCGCCATGCCGCTCTATGGTCATGAGCTCGATCGCACCGTCACTCCGATCGAAGCCGGCCTGGCTTTCGCGGTGCGCGCCGAGGGCGGCTTCATCGGAGCCGGCCCGGTGCTCGATCAGCTCGAACACGGCGCTTCGCGCAAGCTGGTCGGTCTGGTCGTGCCCGAGCGCCGGGTACCGCGTCAGGGCTATCCGGTCCTGGCCGGCGACCGCCAGGTCGGCGTGATCACCTCGGGCACCCTCAGCCCGACCCTCAATGCCGCCATCGCGATGGCCTTGGTCGAACGCGCCGCGATCGATGCCGGCACGGCGCTCACGGTGGATGTGCGCGGTACCCGCTGCGCCGCCACCCTGACCCCGTTGCCGTTCTACCGCCGCCCGCGCTGATCCTCTTCGCCGGTTGTTCATCTTCCGGCGCCACACTCCACGAACGGAACCGTCATGGCCCTCTACGAGACCCTCGCCCACCTCGCCTCCCAGGTCAGAGCCCGCAACCCGCTGCAACC
This sequence comes from Planctomycetota bacterium, assembly GCA_014193115.1. Lineage (GTDB taxonomy): Bacteria > Planctomycetota > UBA11346 > UBA11346 > UBA11346 > BJHQ01. The sequence goes on from BJHQ01000003.1 coordinate 310,811, forward strand.
CAAGGTCGCCATCCTGCTCGGCACCGGGCTGGGCGGCGTCGCTGAACGCATCCAGGCGGTGGCCAGGATTCCCTATGGCGAACTCGCCGGCATGCCCGCAGCGACCGCCGCCAGCCACAAGGGCGAGGTTGTGCTCGGCACCCTCGCCGGCGTCCCGGTGGTCGCGTTCAGCGGGCGGCTGCATTGCTACGAAGGTCACAGCCCGGCCGACGTGGTGGTGCCGGTCCGCCTGGCCAAGCTGCTCGGCGCCACCACCCTGGTCATGGGTTCGGCGGTGGGCGGATTGAATCCGCACTATTCCATCGGCTCATTATGCGTGCTGGAGGACCATCTGAACCTGATGGGCATCAACCCGCTGGTCGGTCCCAACGACGACCGGCTGGGTGGCCGCTGGCCGGACATGATCGAGCCCTATTCCCGCCAGCTGATCGCCCTGGCTGGGACCGTGGCGATGGAGCAGCAAGTCGTGCTGCACCATTCGGTCTACGCCGCGGTGCTCGGCCCGAACCTCGAAACCCGGGCTGAATACCGGATGCTCCGCCAGCTCGGCGCCGATGTGGTCGGGATGAGCACGGTGCCCGAGGCCATCGCCGCGGTGCATTGCGGCCTGAAGACGTTGGCCTTCGCCATCGTCACTGACCGCTGCCTGGCGGACGCCCTCGAACCAGCCGACGTCAGCAAGATCATCGCCGCCGCCAATGCCGCCGAGCCGGTGCTGACCAAGCTGATCACCGCGGTGCTGCCAAGAATCTGATCGCCAGCGGCAGGGATTTTTCCGGCTGGCCAGCACTGTAGCCGGCTGGCCGGGTTCAAGTGCTTACTGCCGGCTGGCTAGCGGTCGACGTATTGCCCGCAGCAGACGCTTATTGAGCGACCTGGAAGGTCTGCGGCGGGGTATGGTCGTTGAACACGGTGGGACCGCCGCGCCCCGCCATCGGCATGCTCGGATCGCCGAAGGCCGGGTCGTAGGCGCAGGTCGCGAAGCGGCGGAAGGTCGCCACCAGATGGCGCCACTCCACGCTGCCGTACACGACGAACCGTTTGACGTCGAATTCCAGCTCGGCGGTTTCTTCCGCCGACAGGGTGAGGTACCGGCGCAGGTCGGCGATGGCGAGATGGCGGGCGGCGATCTCGACCCGCCAGAAGCGCTTGACCTCGTCCGACAGCGGGCGGATCTCCCGCTCATAGACCACGAAGTAATGCTCGACATCGAGCATCAGCTTGGGGATCTCAGCAAGTTGGGTCTCTTGCCAGCGGCGCAGGTCGTCGCCCAGGGCAAGCCATTCGAAATGGGCACTGAGCGCGACTTGGCGCAGCTCGTCCTGGAGGCGCCAAAGTTCACGTTCGCGGAATTGCGCCCACATCACCCATTCGTCGAACAGGCGCGGCACCTGGGCGAGCTCGGCGGAGTAGAAATAGCGGAAATCGGCCCGCAGGCGCTTGCCTTCGATGGCAGAATGGGCCTGGAACCGGATCCAGCCGAGGCGCAGGCGATCCCACTCGACCTGGCTGGAGGCCCACCAGTCGCGACCATCCCGGGCGAATTTCAGGTATTCCCGTCGGCGGAAGGCCAGCGCGTCCTTCACCTCAAGCTCGAACGAGGCGGCCTCCCAGCTGGCGGTGGCCAGGAACTCCGAGAACTCGTCCACGATCTTGTACGATTCCCGCTTCTTCCACTCGACAAAGATGCACATGTCCATCACCAGGTTGCGCCATTCCGGGTCGGCGCGCACGAAAAAGGTAAGGATGTCTTGGCGATTGCGCGGGAAATTGGTGATCTCGTAGCCGTACAGGCGGCCGGCCTCGATGCTCAGGCGCTCGACCGCGCCCCATTCGTAGGCGATCAGCCAGGCGAAGCGGTCGGTCAGGTGCCACCACTCGCGTTTGCGCCATTCCAGGAACCGGTTGACGTCGAATGGCACCCGGGTGCCCCAGAGCTTGTTGGAGATCGCATAGCGCTGGAGCTCGACCTTGAGCTGCCGATAGGTGAACTCAGCCTGTTCGCCTTCGCGGCGGAAATCGTCTGCCAGCTCGCGGCGCTCCTTGCAGCAACCGGTCAGCCCAGGCAGGCCCACCAGCACCGCCGCGACCACCGGAAGGAGCAGCGCGCACCGCATCCGTGTCACCGTAGATCCGCCGACCGGTCAGCCCCAGTCGCGGCAGCGACGGGGGATCATCCGTGAGTCATGCACTAGCGGGCTGCTGGAAAAGCAATCGTTGGGGGCAATGAGGGGCGGGACGCCTTCCCGGACAACCAGCCACTTCATCGGAGAAATAGCAAGGCCCTTGGGAATGGAGCGGCGCAGGCTGATGGAAATCGACGTTATTCATCGGCCTGCGGGCACGATGCGGAAACCACGTCCTGACCGATTTGACAGCAGCGACCGCCTTCCACACTGCGCCCCCGCACAGCCGGACCCCGGGAGCGGAAGGCGGCTGAATCTGGTCAGGCCTTGACGGGAGCAGCCATAAGGTTGCTGACCGCGTTCCGGGTGCTCCGGCTGTGCGTTTTCTCTGGTCTGGTCATCAGCTCCGGCCGATACCAGCCCCGCCGGCCGTCCTTCTCGCCATCTTCATATTCAGTTCACGCCGGATTCACCCGGCTCCCGACAAGGCGGCGCGCAAACAGGAACCCCACCCCATGAAGACCCTCTCCCTCTCCGCTGCACTCGTTGCAGCCGTGGCGACCCTTTCCCTGGTTGGCTGCGGCGGCGGCGACGCCCCGCGCAGCGAAGCCCCGGCCCAGGCGACCCCGGCTCCCGGCTTCGTCCGCCCCGCCGGCTTCGGCAGCCAGTTCTATGGCGAGATCTTCGATCCGGAAAAGAAGCGGTTCTTCGTCTTCGGCAAGAAGGAGTCGCTGGAAGCGTGGAAAATCTCCAAGGAATTCGCCTTCTCGAAGACCCAGATCGGTTTCGGCCCGAACAAGGAGACCGTGGTGTTCGAGTCCGAAAAGGAATCGAGCCAGATCACCGAGCGCCTGAAGAAGGACTTCGACGCGCGCTGGAACATCAAGCGCGGCCAGTGAGCAGTTACAGGCCGGACGGCGCGTCCGGCAGTTGAATTGCTGGCAGCTGAATTGCCGAGTCGTTGTTGCACCTGCCGCCTGCCCTCGTCGATGCTTCGACGAGGGCAGGTGTCATTGCAAATGCCCGCGTTTCGGAGCGGCGATGCCTTCATCGCCGCATGGCGGAGCGGCGATGCCCTCATCGCCGGCGCGACACGGGTTCCGTTGGCTGCGTCGTCAGAGCGTGGCCGTTGTTGAGGAATCGAGAAAGGTTCCGCGACGATGGATGTCAGCATCACAGCACCGGATCCGAGCCCTAACCTGCCAGGCTTGGGTCAGGCCGTCAAAAAGCCGCCCCAGTCGGGGTCGTCTGCAGGTCCAGATGCAGGTCGTCCGGGATCCACTCCGGCAAGGTGAGGACGCCCAGGGCCTGGGGCAGCGCCAGGCGGGTGGCCCAGGCGACGGTGCCGGAAACGCTCAGCCGCGTATCAGGACGATCGCTGAATTGCAGGCGTTGCACGGTGACCTCGGGATGCAGGCCGCCGGGGCCGGGCAAAAGGCGGACCTCGGCATCGAGGATCAGCGCCGGCACCGGGATGGTCGAGCCGGGAATGTCGATCCGGCCCTGGGCTTCGACGTGCAGGCGCCAGCGACCGCCCGGCACCGGGCCGCCGGTCATGGTGCAGGCCTCCAGGGTCAGCCTCGGTTGCGAGCCGAACGTATTGGGCAGGTAGCGCGAAATCACCTCGGCCAGGCGGCTCGCCGGAAGGCGGATGAGCACGGTCGGCGCCTGCGCTGCGGGAACCACCACCGTCACCGCCGACAAAGGCGGAAGCTCTGGTCCGGGGTGCCAGTCGAGGGCCAGCCACTGGCCGGGGCGGACCACGCCCCAGGGCAGCCAGAAGCCCCGCCAGCGGGCAGCGGCCCGGATGTCCTGGGGCCGCAGGGCCGCCCGCAGCGCCGCCGTCGGCGGCACGCCATCGACGGCGATCCCGGTCAGGGTCGCATGGGGCGGCAGAGCCAAGGGCAGCCTGGGCCGCAGCCACCACACGGCGAGGTGCGGTGCTGCCCACACCGCCGCCACCGCGAGCAGGAGCAGGAACCCGGCGATCCCGCCCAGGATCCACGGCCAACGGCGGCGACGGGCAGGAGCCATGGCGGATCCTCTGCTGGCCGAGCCGGCCCGGCAACGGCCCTTCCCGGCGTTGTCGGACCGCTGGGAACTTGGCGTCCGGGAGAGGCACCCCACCATCCCCGCCATGTCCGTTCCACCACGGCCCGGCGGGCCAGCCATGGCTCGACCACTCGTCATCGCGATCGATGGCCCGGCCGGCGCTGGGAAAAGCACGGTGGCGAAATTGGTCGCTAAGCGCCTGGGCATTCTGCGTCTGGACACCGGAGCCATGTACCGGGCGGCGACCCGGGCGGTGCTCACCGCCGGGATCGACGCCGATGATCCGGTGGCGGTGGCGGCGGTGGTCGGGCGCCTCCGGATCGACTTCTCGGCCCAGGGCGCGGTCCAGATCGATGGCGTCGCCCAAGATGAAACTGCGATCAGGTCACCTGAGAACACCCGCGAAGTGTGGCGGGTCGCGGACCATCCCGACTGCCGCGCGCACCTGGTGGCCCAGCAGCAGGCGATCGTCCGCGGCCGCGATGCGGTGATCGAAGGCCGCGACGCCACCACCGTGATCGCCCCGGATGCCCAGCTCAAAATCTATCTGGATGCCAGCCCCGCCGAACGCGCCCGGCGCCGGGTCGGCGACTGGTCGGGGAGCGGGTCGGCGCCGTCGGTCGAGGACGTCGCGGATGAGATCGCTGAGCGCGACCGGCGCGACCAGACCCGCAGCTTCGGTGCGCTCAAACGCAGCGACGAGGCGCTCCACCTGATCACCGACGGGCTGTCCACCGATGGCGTGGCAGCGACGATCATGGCCCACGCCGTGCAGCGCCATCCGTTCGTCCTTGAGCAGGCGGTGGCCGACCAGGTGATCGTCGGCCGCAGCCGCCAGCCCGGCTATGTCGCGGTGGCCGACGGCACCGCCGGGGCCTGGCGCCTGGGCCTGACCAATCCCACGCCGCAACGCATGCCCGGCTCGACCACCACCGTCACCCGGAATCGCGGCGGCCGCCAGGCCGGAACCCTGGTCCAGGGCTCAGCGGTGCTGGTGTTCGCTGGCCATGCCGCCGAGCCCGGCCACCTGATGGCGGTGCCGATGCTGCCCCAGACCTGGTACGTCATCGAACCCGGCGCCTGGCACGCCTGCATCCAGGCCCACGGCACGATCTGCGCCTGGGCCGAGACCACCGGCATCGTCGAGGACTACGCGCCCCTCGATTCGCAGCGGCAGGACGAGCTGGCCGCCTGGCTCGGGGTGCTGGTCCCGCGCTGATCGTCTTTTGTCTGCGAAAATGCAGCTGGAGCGTGGTTCGGACTCAGATAAAGCAGCCGAACCGGCCAAGACTCCAAGGAAAAACGGAGGAGATTTTCTGCTGGCTGGAAAACCCACCGGGTGCGGGCGGATCTTCCTTTTGCCCTCCATGCCTTGGCGCTTCGGAGTCTTGGCGGCTCCCTGACGGCATTTTTCGGATTCAGAGCGCCTGGACCGCCGTGACCACCCGCGGATCGACCGGTCCGGCCTGCCTTCTTCTGGCGAGCAGGGACACGGCCAGATCCCGCTGCTTTTGCCGGATCGCCCACTCCAGATAGCCGTCCAGGATCGGCCGGTGCAGGGCCAGGTCGTTGGGCGCGGCGCGGTCGGCGGTGGCGGCGGCGGTTTCCCAGCCGGCCCAGGTGCCGAGCGCCACAGCGGTCCGTTCCGCCTGTTCCAGCCTGACGCCATCGTACTCGGGGCGGCCGTGCCCAGCCCAGGCCCATCCGGCCGCCACCAAGGCGGCGGCGGCGAGCGCAATCGCCAGTCCCCGGCGTAAGCGGGCGAGCCGGACCGCCGCAGCGATGGCGCTGGCCGCATGCCGGGCGGCGGCGGCGGTGGAGGCATCCTGGCACAGCTCTGCCAGGCGCAGCGCGGTGCGGTGGTCGCCTTCGGCAAAGGCCAACCGGGCGTGGCGGTGCAAGGCCTGGCGGCGCAGCTCGGCCGCTTCTTCATCGCCTGGGGCCAGGCTGAGGCAGCGGTCGCAGGCGGCGACGGCGGCGGTGAGCACGCCGACCACGTTGGCGGGATCCGTGGATGATGGCGCCGGACGCGGAACCTCCCCGATGCCGGAAATGGAGCTGAGCAGCTGGCTGGCGTGATCCCGGGCCTGGCCGGCGGCCAGATCGAGGGCGGATCGCGCCAGCCAAGCGCGCAGGCCATCGGCGAAACCGGCCAGGTCACCGCGTTCCCCGGGATTGCGGGCCATGGCCTGCTCGGCCAGGGCGACCAACGCGGCCGGGGCATGGGGCGCGATCCGCCCGATGTCGCCGCGCCGCATCCGCCACGCTGCTTCGATGGTCCGGCGGATGGTCTCGGCCTGGTACGGCGGTCGGCCAGTGAGCAGATGCCACAGGGTCGCGCCAAGCAGGAAGAGATCCGTGGCAAAGCCGAGCCGGGTGTGATCGGCGTCGGCCACCTCGGGCGGCATGTAGGCCGGTGTTCCAGAGCAGACATCGGCATCAGCCGGAGCCGGAGCCCGCACCCGGCCGTCGGTGGCCGGCGCGGCCTGCACCGCCAGGCCCCAATCGATCACCACCACCTCGCCGAAGTCGCCGACCATGATGTTGGCCGGCTTCAGATCGCGGTGGATGATGCCCCGGCTGTGGGCGAAGGAGACGGTCTCGCAGACCTTGACCAGGACCTGGACATGGTCGCGCAACGCCGCCGGACCGGTGCCGTGGGCTGCGATCAGGGCCGACAGGGTCTGGCCGCGGATCCGCTGCATCACCAGGAAATCCTCACCGGCGTCGTGGACCGCGACCACTCCCGGATGCTCGAGCCAGGCGGTCACCAGGGTTTCAGCGGCAAAGGTCGGATCCCCGGCGGAGGGCGAGCCCGGTTCGCTCGTCACCACCTTCACCGCGACCTCGCGGTCGAGGCTGGTCTGGCGGGCGAGCAGGATCTCGCCCATCCCGCCGCGCGCGAGGACGGTGGAGGTCACCAGCCGCGCCCGGGGCGATGGCGGCGCATCCAAGTTCGACGGGGCGCCGGACTGGGCGTGGCTGCCGCTGCCGGTTCGGCCTCCGGTCGGATCCACAGCCGGGCTGGTCATCGTGGCCGTCCGCCCGCCGGCTTGGCGGCAGAGGCCTCCTGCACCGCTCGGGCCAGTCCCGGTTCGGCGACCGCTGCCCAGGCCGCAGTATCGGCAGCGACCATCGTTGCGGCATGGGCCGATTCCGGATCGAGCGCTGCCGCCCGGCGGGTCAGGGAGAGCCGCTGGGCCCAGTACGCGGGCAGAGCGGCCGGATCGTTGGGCCGGGGCAGCGCCAGGGCCTCGGCCACCAGCTGGGCGGCGACGACCGTTGGCGGCGGCGGCATCGTCACCACTGCCGCCAGGAACGCGGCGCCGGCCGTCAGCGCCACCACGATGGCCGTCGCAGTGGCGACGCCCGCCCACCATTGGCGGCCCACGCGGGCGACCTGCTCGGCCTTGATCCGCTTGGCGATGGGCTGGTCGGAACCTGACAGGCTCCTCGCCAATGCAGCGGCATGGTTGAGGTCTCCCTCGGCCAAGGCTGCATCCGCGAGAAAGGTGACCGCGGCATCGCGGACGGCGATGGCGCCGGGGTGTCCGGGACAGAGATCGAGCGCGGCTTCAGCGTCCGTCCGGGCGGCCACAGCCGCTGCCAGCGTCGCCTCGCCGAGCCTCCGCCCAGCGACCGCGATGAGCCGAACGGCCTCGGACGACGCGGACCGTTCGAACAGCCAGGTGCGCAGGGCGGTGGCGAACTCGGCGACCGTGCCGCGATCGGCCGGCTCCGCGGCCATGGCCCGTTCGCAGGCGGCGACCAGGGGCGCCGGGGCATCAGGGTTCAGCTCGGCAATGGTCGGCCGGCGGGCCGCTGCGGCCAAGGCCAGCGATGCCCACGAGGTCGCCGCCGGGAATGGCGGCTGGCCAGTGAGCAGCCGGTAGACGTTGGCGCCAAGCTGGAACAGGTCGCTGGCCGGACCGATCCGCGGGGCCTCGCCCCGGGCGGCCTCTGGCGCCAACCAGGCCGGAGTACCGATGCACACCAGCGCCAGATCGGAGAACCGCGCCTGCTGCGCTCCGACCTCGCCGACCAGCTCCACCGCATGGCCCCAGCCGGTGACCCAGACCTCGCCGAAATCCCCCACCACCAGGTGCTCGGGCCGCAGATCGCGATGGAGGACTCCGCGGCTGTGGGCGTAGGCCACCGCGTCAGCTGCCCGGGCCAGGGCCTCGATGGCTTCGGCCAGGGTCGCCGCGCCGGTGGCCACCCGGCCGGCGACCTCATGGAAGCCGACCCCGCGGAGCTGGCGCATGGCCAGGTGGTCGTCCCCGGCATCGTGGATGGTCACGATGTTGGGATGGGTCAGCCGGCCGGCCTGGCGGGCTTCGTTGGCCAGGGCCGCGCGCTGGACCGGATCGCTGGCATCGCGCAGGATCTTCACGGTGATCTCGCGGCCGAGGAAGACCTGTTCGGCGAGGTGGCTGTCGGCGCTCGCACCGCGTTCGAGCTGGCGCAGCAGGCGGTACCGCTCGGCGAACGACCAGCCCCTGCCGCTGATCTCATCGGCCAGGAACCGCCGGGTCGTCGGCGCCCTGGGGACGACCAGGCTGCCGCCTCGGCGATGGGCCGTGGCCACCGAGCGTTCGGGCAGGAACGAGCGCCGGCCGATCGATCGGGTGGCGTCGGCCTGTCCAACGCGGCCGAGCCGGCTCAGCGTGTCGGTCCAACTGGCCGGCAGATCCGCAGCGTCCTTCCCGTCGGCCATGCCCGGTTGTGGGCCCGGTCGGAAGCCTCGGCAATGCCCTGTGGATCGGCCACCGCCGATCGCTTGCCAGCGGAGCGGGCCTGGCGTGACTGGTCCCATGTCCGCAGCCGGCCCGGTCAAACGCTCCGCGGCCGCTCCCGGCCCGATCGCCTGCGCCGCCTTCTTGGCCACGGTGCAGCTGCTCGCCGGGATCGCCGCCTGGTGCCTGTCGCCGTTCCCGTTCCTGGCGGTGGGACTGGCCGTCGCTTATGGCATGTGGTGCGTGCTCGCAGCCCGCGCCGGCTGGCTGCTCGGCGGGCTCGGCGCCTGGTCCCGGCTGCTCGCGCTGAGCCTGTGGCAGGCGCCGGCACTGGTGTTTTCCGCCTGGAACCTGCTGTATTTTTTCGGCTGGGCCGGTCGAGGCGATGTCGGCGCGGTGGTCCTCCACCTGTGGTTGCAGCCGTTCGCCCCGCTGTGGGCATTGGCGCCGGGCATCGTCGTCGCCGACCGCGGCCTGTATCTGTGGATTCAGGCCGTTCTGCCCTGGGCGCTGGTGGTGGCGCTGTGGTGCCTGGGGTTCCGGCGTTCCGCGGCCAATCGCGGAAGCATCGGCTGGAACCGCACCTGACCAGCCGCGGTTGGGCCGCGTGCCATGCGCATTGGATCGTAACCGGCCAACGGAACGTAACCGGCCAACGGAACGTAACCGGCCAAGCCCGATGCGGTAACTCCAGCCACAACCCCTGGAGAACGCCATGCGCGCCCTTGCCACCACCTTCCCCGCCACCCGCACTCTGCCCGCCGCCTGCTGCGCCCTGCTCCTCGCCGGCAGCGCCCAGGCCGCTCTCACCGTCGATTGCGATCTGGTCGCCCTGCGCGCCGATCCCGCCAACCGCGAGCTGCGCCAACGCCTCGCCGACGCCATGCCGGCCGAGGCTGACGGCCGCCTGGCCAAGCTTGAAGCCGCCACCGGCTGGGATCCCCGCCGGGATCTGACCCGGGCGGTGCTGTCGATCCCTGATGACGCCCCGCCCAGCCTGCGTCTGGTCGGCATCCCGGCCCAGCGCATCGCCGGCCTGCTGGCCTGGAAGGTTGCCGGCGTCGCCACCGCCGACGGCCTGACCGCCTATCCCTTACCCAAAGGCCGCGGCGCGTTGATCGCGTTGGCCGCCGATGAGGCCCTGATCGTTCCGGCGGACCGCGTCGCCAAGGTCGCCATGCCTGGACCGCTACCGGCGCTGACCGCCGGGAAGCCGATCCGCGGGCTGTTCACTCCGCCAGCCAAACCCCGCATGGATTTCATGACCCTGGTCCAGACCGTGGCCTTTGCCACGGACGGCGCCGGGCACATCGGGTTGTCGTTGGCGGCGGACGATGCCGCTGCCGCGACGGAACTGGAGCGCCGGCTCGGTGTGCTCAAGCAGATGGTCCAGGTCGGCATCGACGGCGGACTGACCGAGTTCGCCAAGGCTGATCGGATCCTCGATAGCTTGGCCGTCACCCGCGACGGCGCCCGGCTTGAAGCGACCCTGACCATCGCCCCGGCTGATCGTGGCGAGGTGCTGCTCGACCTGCTCGGCCGGATCAAAGCCAGGCTCGGCGGTTGAGGCGACGGTGATGGACCGCCAAGACGCCAAGGCGATCATGCGACCGCAGCGATGCCACGTTCGGAACAGCAGATGAATCGCGAAGGCGCAAAGACGCCGCGGAAACACAGCGGCGGGGCGCCCCGCGCCGGTAGACCACCAGCGGGGTGGAATCCAGCTCCTATCGTGCCCGTGGTGTCTTGCCGTCTGAGCGGTCCTCGGTCTTGCTGGTTCCGGGATGTGCGGTGAGCGATGCGCCAGGTTTTTCAGCGGAGGCCGATCGCGCCACCGTCGCCAGGGTCTTGGCCGGCGATCGCGAGGCCTTCGCCGAACTGGTCGACCGCCACCAGGGCCGGGTGCGGGCCCACGCTGCCCGGCTGGTCGGCGCCAGCGCAGCCGACGATATCGCCCAGGACGCCTTCGTCCGCGCCTTCACCGGTCTGGCGCGCTACGATCCGGCGTATCCCTTCCGCGGTTGGCTGCTGGTGATCGTCGGCCGGCTGGCTGCCAACCACGCTGCCCGGCGGCGCGAACGGCCGATGCCGGTGGATGCCGATGGCCGGACCTGGGAGCCCGCCGGAGGCGACGATCCTGCCCAGGCCAGCATCGAGGCCGACGACGCGGCCCACCTGCGCCGTCGGCTCGACGCGGCGGTGGCGAGTCTTCCTGGGGATTCCCGGGAATTATACGAGCTGCGCTTCCGCCAGCAGTTGACCGTCGACGAGCTCGCCGCTCATTTCGCCATCTCAGAAGCTGCCGTGAAAGTCCGGGTCCACCGCCTGCGCGCGACGCTGGCCGAACGCCTGGGCCTGAAAGGCGCCGCATGATGTCCTGCATCTCACGCGACCGCCGCCGCCGCTGCCCGCAAAGGAAGTCCCATGGATCCTGCTGAACAAGCTCGCCTGGCCCGGCTGCTCGATGCGCCGCCGCCGGATCCCGAGCCGCCGTCACAGCCTGCCTTCACCGCGGCGGTGATGGCCGCGCTGCCTGAGCGGCCAGACCCTCTGGCCCGGCCCGCCAGCGGGTTGGCCGGTGGCTGGTGGCTCGGCCTGGCCGCTGCCGCGGCCTTGGCCTGGTGGCTCCCGGGCGAGCTCGACCCGGTCCTGGCCGTGCCACTCGAATGGGCCACGCCGCTCGAAGCGCTGGAGCTCCCGTGGCTGGAGCTGCTCGCCGCGTCAGCGTGCTGCGCTGCGCTGGTCGTGCTCAGGCGCATCTACTCCGATGGCGAGGTGGCGGTATGAACGTCCTCACGACAGCTGAGCCGCCAAGGCGCCAACAGGCCATGGAAACACCATTGAAATGCTTCGCGAACGGGCCGTCCAGGCGCAGCCCCGCGCGAGCCTGGCGCAGCCATGAGCCAGCTTGGCGCAGCCCCGCGCGAGCCTGGCGCAGCCCTGAGCCAGCCTGGCGCATGCTCTGCACCGCCGCATGCCTGACCGTGCTCGCCGCCGCCGCTGCCGGCGAACCTGGTCCGGCCGAACGCCCCGGCGCCGAGCGTCTGGTGCAGGTCATCCTGGCCCTGCTGCCGATCCAAGCGGCATGCGCCGTCGGTCTTGCTGGATTGGCCCTGCTGGTTTCCGGGGTCGCCAACGAACGGATCGCCCGGGGCGGTCAGCGGCTGCTGGCGGGAACCGCCAGCGCCTTTTTCGTCGGAGCGGTGGCGCTGATCCCGCTGGTTTTGCTCACGCTGGTGCTGGCCAAGCGCGGCGGCATTGGTCAAGGCGGATTGTTCGGGGCGTTCTTGCTGTTCTTCGCCCTGGCCATCGGCCTGGCCGCGGCGGCCCGTGCCTTCGGCGACCGCCTGGCACCTGACAGCTCCGGGATCGTCCGCCTCGGTTGCGGCCTGGCCGCGGTGGTCGGGCCGCTGCTGCTGCCCATCGGCATCGGCCTGCCCGCGGTGCTGGTGATCGCAGCGCTCGGCCTGGGCGGGGTGGTCCTTGCCAGGCGGGGATGACCGCGACTGCGCGTCGATCCGCGTCCGTCGGGTTGCGGCGGCGTGCGCCAAGCCACCGTCCGCCCCCCATGTACGCCCTCGTCACCGGAGCCAGCCGCGGCATCGGCGCGGCCATCGCCCGCCGCCTCGCCACCGATGGCTTCGATGTGGTCCTCAATTACCGCACCAACCTGGCGGCGGCGGAATCCGTCGCCGCTGCGGTGATCGCTGCCGGTCGGCAGGCCGAGCTGCTGCCCTGCGACGTCGCTGACCGTGCCACCACCATGGCGGCGATGACCGCGCTGGTGGAGCGTCGCGGGGCGCCTGCTGCGGTGGTGATCAACGCCGGCATCACCCGGGATGGCATCCTGGCGTTTCTGCCTGCCGACGATTGGGACGCGGTGCTCGCCACCAGCCTGGGCGGTTTCTACCACGTCGTGAAACCGCTGATCGGGGCCATGCTCAAGGCCCGGGCCGGGCGGGTCGTGACCATCGCCTCGGTCAGCGGCCAGATGGGCAATGCCGGCCAGGTGAATTACAGCGCGGCGAAGGGGGCGGTGATCGCCGCCACCAAGGCCCTGGCCCGGGAGGTCGCCAAGCGTGGTCTGACCGCCAACGTCGTCGCTCCCGGCCTGATCGAGACCGACATGACCAAGGACCTGCCCGTGGCCGAGATGGTCAAAGCGGTGCCGATGCAGCGCCTGGGCACCGCCAACGAGGTCGCCTCCGCCGTCGGGTTCCTGTGTTCTCCCGGAGCCAGCTACATCACCGGCCAGGTGCTCGGCGTGAACGGTGGCCTGTACACCTGAGCCGGCCCGGTGCGGGCTCGCGCAGGATGACCTGGCAGGGATCCATCCAAGCCAGCGGCCACGGTCTGACCTGACTGCCAATGGAACCGGCAGCATGCCGGCGATGACGGCATCGCCGCTCCGAAACGCGGAACGCGCGCCTGCTGGTTGCGCAAGTCCCTCCCGGCCTGGCTCTCGTCACCTGCGATTGCAGCACGCTGGCCCAAACCACCATCCTCTGGCCATGCCTGATCCCGCCACGCTGTCCGCCCGCACCGCCGCCATCGTCGCCTGGGTCGGTGGACAGAGCGCCGCAGCCGTGGACGCGGCCCTGGCCGATCGGCGCCATCCGTTCTTTGCCGTGGCCGAGGATCTCGCCGACGCGGCTGATTCCACCGAGGACAGCGTCCGTTCCGGTGGTTTGCATGCGCTGTTCAGCGGTCTGGTGGAGCCGCTGAACGATGGCTTCACGCCCGCCGGACGAGCTGCCTATGCCCGCTTATTCACGGCGGTGGTGTGGCGGGCGGCCCAGCGCCAACCGGCGCTGCACGCGGCGCTGCTCGCTGAGCGGCTGACTGATGAGTCCCTGCTGTTCGCCCGTTATACCCACGTCCGCAGTGCCGGCGGACCGCTGCCGGAGGCGCCGCGGCGCATCGCGGTGCTGTCCCGGGTCACCATCGGCGCCGACATCCTGCTCACCTCGGTGGCCCTCCAGGCGGTCGCCACGCGCTGGCCCCAGGCAGAGATTTCCCTGATCGGCGACGGCAAGTTGTCTGGCCTGTTCGGCGGCGGCGGCAATTCCGCTGCCGGCGCAGCCGCTGTCGGCACCACCGCTGGCGGCACAGCCGACGGCGCGTTCCCCGCCGTGCAGGTCGTGCCGCTGGCGTATCGGCGGCGCGGCGGCCTGGGCGAACGCCTTTCAGCGTGGCTGGCGCTGCGCGAGGCCCTGGCGAAGAACCCGCCGGATCTCCTGGTCAATCCCGATTCGCGCCTCGATCAGCTCGGCATCCTGCCCAGCGCACCGGCGGCGCAGACCCTGCTCTGGGAGAACCTGCTGCCCGGGCCGGCGGAGAGCCTGGCCGATCGCTGCGCCAAGGATTTCGCAGCGCGGTTGCAGTTGCCAACGATTGCCAGCCTGCGCCCGCGCCTGGCCCTTGACCAGGCGACCAGGACGGTGGCCACACGCTGGCGCGGTCTGCTCGGCGGAGGGCTGCTCGCAGGTGGACCATGGCTGGCGGTCAAACTCGACCACGGCGGAAACCCGGCCAAGGCGCTGCCCCGCGAGCGCGAGATCGACCTGCTCCGCGCCGCGCGGTCAGCGGGCTGGCGGATTCTGATCGATCGCGGTTTCGGCCCCGACGAACTCGCCGGCAGCGACCGGCTGCTCCACGAACTCGGCTGGACGGTGCTCGATGTCGACGACAGCGGCGATCCGGCCAAAGGCGCGGCGATCCACGGACTGACCAGCGTCGGCGAGGCCCCGGTGGTGCGCTTCCACGGTTCGATCGCTGGTTGGGCCGCGGCCCTCACCGCCTGCCGACGGGCGTTCAGTTACGATTCCGTCGGCCACCACCTGGCGGCGGCGCTGGGCGTGCCGGTGGTAGTGGCCTTCACCGGCCACAGCGATCCCGCATTCCCCATCGCCTGGCAGCCGCGCGGCAACGGCGCGGTCGAACTGGTGGTCATCCCCACCGCCGAAAAGCACCGCGAGGCCCACACCGCCCAGGTCATCGCCGCCATCGGGCCGGCCTGAGCCCGGCGCTCAGCACTCACGCAACAACCAGCACTCAAGCAACAACCAGGCGCACGGTTCGGAGCGGCGATACCTGCATCGCAGAGGCGAATAGGCTGCCAGCATCGGTCCGGTGGGGCCAGGTGCGCTTCCCGGGCGATCAGCTGGAATTTTCCATCATCGGCAGGACCTGCGCCGGCAGGACCATGGATGGAACGATTCACCGTGCGGACCGGCTCCCTGGTGCCGCGGGAGTTCCGGGTCGCGTGGGATCACGGCCGAGCTGCCGGCTTGACTTAGATAACGTAAGATAACAATTCCGCCGTGGATCAGTTCCCCATGACGTCGCGGGTGGCTCCGAGCGATCCGGCCGCCGTCCGCGACCGGCCACTACGCATCGCCCTGCTCAGTCCCAAGGGTCCGCTGTACCGGCATCGCGGTGGGATCTTCGGCAAGGGACTGCGCTACATGCCGCTGACCCTGCCGACCCTGGCGGCGCTGGTACCCACCGATCTGCCTCATGAACTGGCTTGTTACGACGAAGGCATCGCTGACCTGCCGATCGACTCATTGCAGGCCGACCTGGTCGGCATCACCGTCATCACCGGCACTGCGCCACGCGCCTATGCCATCGCTGCGCAGTTGCGTCGGCGCGGTATCGCCGTGGTCATCGGAGGCCCGCATCCGACCCTGATTCCGGAAGATGCGCAGCCCCACGCCGATGCGGTGGTGGTCGGTTATGCCGAAGACGAGTGGCCGCGCCTGCTGCGCGATTTCGCCGCCGGCCGCATGCGCAGCCGCTACACGGCGGCACCCGACGTGGTCATCGGCGGCCGGCCGCTGCCCGACCGTTCGGTGCTGCCGCGCTGGAAGTATCTCACGGCCGATGTCTTCGAAGCGACCCGGGGCTGCCATCATGCCTGCTCGTTCTGCGTCGTGCCTGCCGCCTGGCCGGGCCGCCAGAAGCAGAAGCCGCCGGCCGAGATCGTCGCCGACATCCAGCGCCGGCGTGCTCGCCGCGCGCTGTTCGTCGATCTCAACTTGATCGCCGACCGCGCCTATGCGTTGTCGCTGTTCGCCGCGCTGAAGCCGCTGCGCATCGCCTGGTTCGGATTGTCGACGACGCTGCTTGGCGACGATGAGGAACTGCTCGATGCCTGCGCCGGCAGCGGCTGCCGTGGCTTGCTGATGGGCCTCGAATCCATCGACCAGGCGGCCCTGGCCGGGGTGCGCAAAGGCTTCAACGATCCCGAGCGCTATGCCGATCTGGTGGCCAAGCTGCACGCACGGCACATCGCCCTGCAAGGCTGCTTCGTCTTCGGCAACGACCACGACCGGCCCGACATCTTCCTGCGCACCGCCCGCTTCGCGGTCGAGGCCGGCATCGACCTGCCGCGTTTTGCGATCATCACACCCTTCCCGGGTACGTCGTTGTACCGGCGACTGGACGCCGAGGGCCGCATCCTGACCCGGGACTGGGAGCGTTACGACGGCCAGCACGCCGTCTTCAGGCCCCACGGCATGAGCGTCGACGAGCTGCAACGTGGCACCGAAGCGGCCTGGCGGCATGCCTATTCCTGGCGGTCGATGGCATCCCGCTTGCGCCGGACAGCCGCGCCGTGGCCGGTGGCCATCGTCACCAATCTGGGCTACCGCTTCTACGCACGCCGCCTGCACCGCTTTTACACCTGCGATGCGATGACCTTCGACGGGCCAGCGCTGGCCTCGGCCTGAATGCCCGCTCCGTTCCACGTCACCTTCGTGCATCCCTGTGTCGGCCGGCGGGCTGGCGACCGCACGTACATCCGCACCTGGTCGATGGAGCCATTACCGGTGGCGACCTTGGCGGCGCTGCTGCCCGCCGCGGTCGGTCGGCGGTTCTTCGACGATCGCATCGAGGTCATCGACATCGACGCGCCCACTGATCTGGTGGCGATCAGCGTCGAGACCTATACGGCACGCCGCGCCTACCAGATCGCCAGCGACTATCGCCGGCGCGGCGTGCCGGTGGTGATGGGCGGCTTCCACGCGACCCTGCGCCCGGACGAAGTCGGCCGGTTCGCCGACTCGGTGGTGGTGGGCGAGGCCGAGGCGCTCTTCCCGCAGGTCGTCGACGACTGGCGGCACGGTTGTGGCCAACGCCTGTACAAGGCGGCCAAGCGGCCCACCGCTCTGCGCGTCGTCCCCGACCGCAGCATCCTGCGCGGCAAGCCGTATTTACCGATCACCCTGGTCGAGACCGCGCGCGGCTGCCGGTTCCGCTGCGATTTCTGCGCGATCACCGCGGCTTTCGCTGCCAGCCAGATCCGCCGGGATCCGGGGGAGGTGGTCGCAGAGCTGCGCCGCCTGCGCCGTCCCGGCCGCATGGTGTTCTTCATCGACGACAACATCGTTTCGGATCTCGACGGGGCGAAGGCGTTGTTCCGCGCCTTGGCCGGACAGGGGATCCGCTGGGTCGGGCAGGCAAGTATGACCGTGGCGGCCGATGACGAGGCACTGGCGCTGATGCGGGCTAGCGGCTGCCAGGGCATCCTGATCGGAATCGAGAGCCTCGATGAGGGCCAGCTGCGCGGCATGAACAAGGGCTTCAACCTGCTCAACGGCGGGCCGCTTGCCGCGATCCGGCGCCTGCATCAGCACAGCATCCGTGTCTACGGCACCTTCCTCGCCGGCTATGACGGTGACAGCCCGGCAACCATCGAACGCGCCGTGGCCTTCGCCGAAGAGCAGGGCCTGTTCATCGCAGCCTTCAACCATCTGACGCCATTCCCCGGCACGCCGCTCTACGACCGCCTTGAACGAGCCGGCCGGCTGCGCTTCCCGGCCTGGTGGCTCGATCCGCATTACCGTTACGGAATGGTGCCGTTCACGCCGGTGGGCTTTTCGCCCGAAGAGCTGGAGCAGCGCTGCATCGCCGCCCGCCGACGGTTCTACCGCTGGGGTTCGATCCTCAGCCGCGCCCGCCATCGCATCCATTGGCGGGATCCGTGGATGCTGGCGAACTTCCTGGCGATCAACGCCATGCACCAGCGCGATGTCGACGGCCGCAACCACCTGCCGCTTGGCGATGCCGGTTGGCAGGGCGAACTGCTGGAGGTCGGGTGATCCGCGTTGCCACCGACGAGGACGCCGACGCCATCGCTGACCTGCTGGCGGAGCCTATGCCGGGATCGATCCGCCTGGCGCTGCGCGAATCGCCGACCGCCTGCCGCCCCTGTGATGAGCCCGACCGGCGCCACCACGCCATCGTCGACGTGCAGGATGGCCGCATCACCGGGCACGGCGCCCGCACGGTTCGCCGCGTGCATCTCGGCGAAGGAGTTCGCCCGGCTGGGTATCTGCACGGTCTGCGCCGCGATCCACGGCGGACCGGCGCGGGCCGGGGCATCGCCACCGCATTGACCGCCCTGACCGCCGCCCGTCGCCCCCACGAGCATCCCGTGGATCTCACGGCGATTCTCAGGGCGAATCATCATGCCCGCCGAGTCCTGACCCGCCTGCCGGGGGCACCGCGCTATCGGCATGTGACGGGGTTCCGCACGCTGATCATCGCCCACGCGGTCCTGCCGACTGGCCCGCCGGTGCGGCCGGTCACGGCAGCTGATATTCCGGCGGCGCAGAGCATGGTTGAGGCCGGCGCCGGCGATTGGGCGGTGGCGGCGACCGTTCAGGCCGGGAACGGCTGGTTGGTGGCGGTCGACGGCGGCGCCGTGACCGGCGTGGTGCGTGCGGTTGATCGCCGGCAGGAACGGCCGGTGGTGGTCGACAGCTATGCGCCGTGGCTGGGTCTGACGCGGCCGGCGATCAACCTGGCGTCTCGCCTGCTGCGCCGGCCGCTGTTGCCGCCGCCGGCCGCGGCCCTCGACTGCGTGTGGGCCGCCCATCTAGCGGCCAGCGAACCGTCGGTGGTGCGCGGCCTGCTGGCGGCAGTGGCAGCCAGTTGCGGGGCAGCCCTGATCGGCTGGGGTCTGGGCGATGCGCATCCGCTGCGTCCGCTTCTCGACCGGCTGCCTGGTTGGCGGATCGACAGCGACCTCTTCCTGGTAGGCAATAGTGCCGAACCACCGCGCCGCATGATCAGTCCGGAGGCAGCGTGGCTGTGAGCACCCGCTGCCTGGCTGTTGCCGCGCTCGATGCGGCGGACCGCGACCGACTGCGTGCCCTGCTCGACCGGCATTTCACTGGGGTGGATGCCGCTGGTTTTGCTGAGGATCTCGCGGGCAAGAGTCACATCGTCATCCTCGACGTCGACGGCGCGCCGATCGGATTCAGCACCATCGCCTACCACCGGCTGCCTGGCGAGGCCGTGGTGGCCTCGGGCGATACCATCGTCGATCCTGGCGCATGGGGCTCCGCTGATCTCGGCTCCGCCTGGGTGCGTTCGGTGTTCGCCATCCACGCGGCGGCCGGCGGCGGGCCGTTGTGGTGGCTGCTCATCGCCTCGGGTGTACGCACCTGGCGGTATCTGCCGGTTTGCATGCGCCGTTTCGCGCCAGCGCCGCCCGACCGCCTCGACCAAGTTGCTGCAGCCCGCCTACCCGACCTGGCGCGGGCCCTGCACGGCGACCGCTACGACACTGCCACCGGCATCGTCCGCCTGGCCCGGCCGCAGCGATTGCGGGCCCACCTGGCCGCGCTGCCGGATCATCTTGCCGCCGATCCGCTGACGGCATTCTTCCTCGCCCGCAATCCCGGCCATGCCGATGGCGACGAGCTGGCGTCATGCTGCCGGCTCGATCCCGGCAACCTCACCCGCCTGGGTCTGCGCCTGGCCGGCTTGAACACTGCCCTGGCATGCTGAACCGGGCCGCCGCCGTGCACGCTGTCTGGGTCGCCAACGCCGTGCCGAGCGCGTTGCGCCATGCCACGGCTCTGGCCCGGGCCGGGTCCACGCAGCGGACGCTGTTGCATCGGCGCGCCGTGGCCGCCGCCAACAGCGTGTTCGGCCGCGCCCATGGCCTGGACCGCTGCCGCACCGCCGAAGACGTGCGCACGGCGCTGCCGGCGCGCACCTGGGAAGACCTCTCGCCGTGGCTGGAGCGGGTCCGCGCTGGTGAGCCGCAGGTGCTGTCGGACGAGTCCGTGCAGCGCCTGGTGCCCACCGGCGGCAGTTCTGGCGGCTGCAAATTGGTGCCGTGGACGCCTGGCTTGGCAGCGGATTTCCGAGCCATGCTGGCGACCTGGGTCGTCGACCTGGCACGCCGGCATCCGGCCGCCCTGGCCGGCAGCGCCTACTGGTCGGTGACGCCGCCCGGCCCGACCGCGCCGCCATCGGCCGCCGTGCCGGTGGGCTTCGCCGATGACACCGACTACGTGGGCGGCCGGCTGGGTCCGCTCATCGCGGCGGCACTGGCTGCGCCATCGTGCCTGGGCCGCATCGGCGACCTCGAAGCCTTCCGCCATGCCACCCTGCGCTGCCTGCTCGGGCGCGCCGACCTGTCGTTGATCTCGGTGTGGCATCCGTCGTTCCTCGGCCTGCTGCTCGACGAGCTGCCGCGCCGGCGCGAACGCCTGATCGCGGACATCGCCGACGGCGGCTGCTCGGCCAACTTGCCGGCGGCGGTGCGAGCTGCGGCGGCGCCCTGGCTGGCCGCCGATCCGGCCCGGGCCCGCGCCCTGGCCGCCGCCGACTGGGGGGAGGTGCGCGCCCTGTGGCCACGCCTGGCCCTGGTGAGCTGCTGGGGCGATGGCCCGGCGGCGGCGGCCTGCACGGCGCTGACCGCCCGCCTGGCCGGCGTCGCGGTGCAGGTGAAGGGGCTGCTGGCCACCGAAGCACCGATCAGCGTGCCCTGGGGCGGAACGCCAGTGCTTGCGGCAGGCGGTACCGTGGTCGAATTCGTCGGTGACGACGGCCTGCCACGCTGGTGCGACGAGGTCGAGACGGGTGCCGATTACGACCTGCTGCTGACCACCGGTGGCGGGTTGTGGCGTTATCGCATCGGTGACCGGGTGCGGGTAGTGGGCCGTTGCGGCGCCGCGCCGAGACTCCGCTTCCTGGGCCGCAGCGACGGCGGCTGCGATTTGGTGGGGGAGAAGCTCACCGAGGCTTTCGTCGCCGATCTGCTCACTGCGCTGGCGCCGGAGGCCGGCACCCTGCTGCTGGCACCGCGTGCCGACCGAGCAGGCTATCTGCTGTTTTGCGACCGTCCGATCGACGCCGAGGCGGCCGATCGTGCTTTGGCAGCCAATCCGCAGTACGCCCTGGCCCGTCGCCTGGGCCAGTTGGGGTCGGTGTCGGTGCGCATGGTCGGCCCCGACTCGGCCCAACGGATCCTCGCCGTACGCGCCGCGGGCCGGCAGTTCGGCGCGGTCAAGCCGGCCGTGCTTGATCCCGCCGATCACTGGGAGGCCCTGCTGTGCACGCCCGGCTGATCGCGTTGCTGCCCTCCAAGCTGGCCGGCGTCGGCTTGTTGCTGGCTGGCACGATCGCCTACGTGGCCGTGCAGCTCTGGCGAGGAAGGGACGCCATCGCCGTGCCCGCGGCGCCCTGGGATGGAATGGTGCCGGCGTGGCCGTGGCTGGCCTGGCCGTACCTGGCGCAGCTCGCGATCTTCGGCCTGCCCACCTGGTGGATCGACGAGCGCCAGCGCATGGCCCGGCATCTCGCGGGCTGGGTCGCCATCGTCGGCGTCTCGCTACTGGTCTTCATCCTCGTGCCGACGGCGGTGGTCCGTCCGCCCGCCGACGGCCCTGCGTGGCAGTTCATCCAAGGTTATGACACCACTGCCAACGCCTTCCCGTCCCTGCATGCCGCCTGCGCGGTGTACGCCGTGCTGCAGGCCCGGTTGCTGCGGAACTGGCCGGCGTGGGCCACTCCCGTGGCCTGGGCCTGGACGGCGCTCGTGTTTGTCGCCTGCCTGGGGCTGCGCCAGCACACGACCTGGGATCTTGCGGCAGGCGCCGCGCTGGCGGTCGCTGTCCACCGCTGGACGCTGCGCCCATGATCGGCCTGCGCCGTGCTGCCGATGTGGAGTCGCTGCTGACCATCGCGGTCACGATAGGCGCACTTGCCGTCACTGCCGGCGGGCTGTGCCGGCATCCTGGTCTGTACGTCCTGTCAGTGCTCGGCTGCTACCGGTGCTGCGTCATCAACCACAACCACCAGCACCTGCCCATCATGGTCGGATCGGCTGCCAACCAGGTCTTGACCGTGCTGCTGTCGGCGGTCATCGGCCTGCCGGGTTCGGTGCTGATCCCGCTGCACAACCGCAACCACCACCAGGCCAACAACCGGCCTGACGATGCGATGTCGACTGCGCACCTGCGGCTGCGCCGCGCCTGGCTGCGCCTCTTCGCCTATCCGCTGGTGGCGGCGGTGCGCTGGGCGCCAAGACGTCGCGCTCTGCTGGCGCGCCTGGCGGTCGATGAGCCTTGGCTACATCGCCGCATCCGGGTCGAGCAGATCGCCATCCTCGTCGCCTTGCTCGCTGCCATCCTGGCTGGCGGCTGGCAGGGTGCCGTCGCCCTGCTGCTGCCGTGGACGCTGGCGCAGTATTGGGTGGTGAATGCCAACTATATTCAGCATCACGGCTGCGACAGCGACGATCCCGATGCCTGCGTGCGCACCTTCACCGGCCGGCTGCTCAACTGGTTCACCATGAACGGCGGCTATCATCTGGTCCATCATCAGCGTCCCGAGATCCACTGGCGCGATTTGGCGGCGATGCACGAGGCGCGGGTGCCGGCCGCCGCTCCGCATCAGGTTGAACCCTCGATGCCGGCCTGGTTATGGCGGCATCTGACTGGGCGGGCGCCGTGATCGTCAAGCCGGCGGTGCCCGAGGACGTCCCGTGGCCGGCCCACACCGTGTGGTGGGAACGTTTCACGGCTGACGAGCGCCTGTCCTGGAACCTCCTCGCCGGCGTGGCGGTGAACGAACTGGAGGTGGTCGGCGAAATGGGCGTCATCCGCCACGGAATGCGTGGCGCCATGCTATCGACCGCGGCCAGCCGCGATCCGGCCCTGCGCACCACCCTGCGCCGCTTGCACGCGGACGAACAGCGTCATGCGCGGTGGTTCATGGCGTGGAACCGTCGCGCCTGTCCGTGGCTGCACCGCCCAGCAAGGCCCCTCGCCATGCTCGCTGCACCGGTCCCGCTGCGCGCTGCCGGGCGATTTCTGGCCGCCCTGCCCGGAGCGTGGATCGGCGGTTTGTGGCTGGCCATGGCTCTGGAGGAATGGTCCTGCGCCTTCGCCGACCGCCTGGTGTCAGCGCCGATCGGATCCTTGGGCCCACGCGATCCCACCTATCTCGCCCTGCACCTGGCGCACCGTCGCGAAGAGCTCGCCCACGTCGCCTTTGACGAAGATCTCCTCGCTGCCGCCCGCCGCGACGTGCCGCCGGCGCTGCGCCGGGTCATGCCCGTGGCGGTGCGTGTGGTGCTGGAGCAGGCGATGCGGCCGCGCCGCGCCGTGCCGGCAGCAACTGCCGCCTTCGCCGCACGCCATCCGCGCTGGGCTGGCGCGGCGGCGGCCATCGCCGCCGACTGCCGCCATGTAGCGGAAAGCCCTGCCTATTGGTCGTCACCAGGCGTTCGCACCAGCCATGAACGCCTCGAACTCGCCCTGCATCGGTGGTCGCATGGCTGAATCGCAGATCGTCCGCATCGACCCGAGCTTCGCCTTCCTGGCCTGGTGGCCGGTGGCCTGGCACGCAGCAGCGGTGGCACTCGCCTGGTGGCTGCCGCCGCCATGGGCCATGCCGGCCGCCCTTGCGTGGGTGCTGCTGCTGCCGCCGCTGCTGTGCCAGGCCACAGCGTGGCTGTGGCCTGCTTCTGGCGAAATGCCCGCATCAAGCGCGCCTGCCCGGCTGTGGTGGTGGCAGCAACAGTTGCAGGCCCCGTTCAATCGCATTCCGTTCATCGAGGAGATTTTCCGGCTGGTGCCGGGGCTCTATCAGGCCTGGCTGGCTCTGTGGGGCGGCCGTGCCCACCCATTCTGCTTTTTTGCCGCGGGCAGCGTGGTGACCGATCGGCAATCAGTGGCGGTCGGTCGCGGCGCGATCATCGGCGGGGGCGCCATCCTCGGCGGCCATGCGGTGCTGCGCCGCGATGGGCGATGGATCATCGCCGTTGGCACGGTGCGCATCGGGCAAACGGCCGTGGTCGGGGCGCGCTGCGTCCTCGGCCCTGGCAGTACGGTCGCCGCCGGCGAGGAACTTCCCGCCACCGTCCCGTTGCCGCCCTTCCAGCAGTGGGTTGACGGTCGGCGGCACAAGGAGGCGAATTGATCCCCGGTCATCTGCCGGCGCCTCCCGGCGCGCTCAACCTCGCCCTGCTGGCTGGCCATATCGCCGGGGTGGTCACCGCGGCCTGGCTGGCTGCCCATGCCGAGGCGTGGTGGCTGGTGGCACTGGCGGCAGCGTGGTTCGCCCTGTCGAATCATGCCGTCTTCATCCTGATGCACGAGGCGGTCCATGGCATCTTCCACCGCCGGCGGTGGATCAACGAATTGGCCGGAACCGTGGCGGCGCCGTGGTTCCCCCATGCCTTCAGCCTGCAGCGCGCCTTCCACCTCAGCCATCACCGCAACAACCGGACCGACGCCGAATTCTTCGACGGCATGGCTCCGCACGATCACCGCCTGATGAAATACTGGCAATGGTACGGCATCCTGGTTGGCGAATATTGGCTGCGTGTACCGGTCTGCTGCCTGCTTTGGCTTCTTGCACCGTGGGTACTGCGCCGCGCCATGCTGCGCGATCCAGGTCTGCAGCGCATCCGCTCGTTCGGTGGCCACGACATGCTGTGGAGCATCGAACGGGTGCCGGTCCTGCGCAGCCGCCTGGAATGCTTGCTGATGGTGGTCGTGCAGTTCGGGCTGTTCGTCATCCTCGATCTGACCTGGTGGTCGTGGCTGCTCTGCTACGCCGCGTTCGCCGTGCATTGGGGGTCGTTGCAATACGCCTCGCATGCCTGGAGCGAACGCTCGGTACGTGACGGCGCCTGGGATCTGCGCACCTGGGCGCCGCTACGCTTGTGGCTGCTCAACTATCCGCTGCATCTCGCTCATCACCGGCAACCGTTGGCCCCATGGATCGCTCTACCCGGACTGGTCGACCAGACGCGGCAACGGCCGGGATGGCTGCGGCAATGGTTATCGATGTGGCGCGGACCACGCCCGACCTGGGGCGCATCACCGGCGCCGGAGCGGACCGGCAGTGAATGGCTGGCGCCGGTCAGCGGCGACACGCCGGTCAGCGGCGACACGCCGGTCAGCGACGACACGCCGGTCAGCGGCGACACGCCGGTCAGCGGCGACGCCACACCATCCGGGAGATGAGCAGGCCGGCGATCAGCCCAGAGAGCGCCGCGCCGATGCCGATGGCCCAACACCAGGCCTTCCATGCAGCATCGCGCATGGCGAGATGGGCGTTGTCGAGAACGTTGATGCCGGCATGGAAGGCGGCGATCCGCCAGTGGCCGTCGCGGCGCACGACCACAGCCGTCCATCGGCAAGGCATGATGCCGCTGCGGCCGTCGACCAGGGTATAGCGATCATCACTGCGTCCGGTCGCCCAGGCGACGTCGGGGCCGATGAAAACGGCACCGCCAGGATCAACGACCGGCGCGAACTCGACCTTGGCTAGGCCGGTGGCAGGGGCGAACCAGCGGGCGAAGGTTTCGGCAACCGCAGGGGCCGACCCGGCCACCGAAGCGTCGATGAAAGTGAGGCGGCTGGTGCCATCGAGCAGGCGCGCCAGGTCATCGACCGACCGGCTGTTGAGGGCTCCGACTGCGCGCGACATCAGTTCCCTTAGCTCGGCGTGGTCGCCGGCGCGGGCATCAGGCGTAGCTTCGGCGGCATGGAGCGCCGCGGTGAGGATGAGCAGAGCGGAACCACGCATGTCGCCATGCATACGCCCTCGCGAGCGATCGCCCAGAGGGGCCGGCCCCTCCCCGCTCCCAGCCGTCCGCTGGCTGGTCGCCGCGAGCCCACCGATGAAATGAAGCATGTTCTTCAGCCGTGCCAAACCCAAAGGACGAATCCGCATGGTGCCTGTCTTTTTCACACTTTTTCTTCGCACCACTTGCCTTCTCCACGATTGACCTCCGCCATGGCCGGGCATGCTCGAAACATGCTCATCATTATCCACATCATCCCCCTTGCGGTGTTTCTCGTTTCACTCTGGCTCTTCATAACCGGCATTTCGACCGCCTCCTATTTCAGCATCGTATATTTCCTGGGTGGCGGCCTGGGGATGGTCATTTCTTCGGTATTCCTTGGCATCTTCGCCATAGCGTTGTGGCGGGCACTGAGGAACGGTCCACCCGGAAGCCCCGCGAGTGCGTCTGACCCGCAGACGGCAATCGAGCAGATGGCTGGATGGCTTGAGAGTCCCCTGGAACTGGGTTATCGCCCCAAGGACATCTCTGTGCGGTCAAGCCATCGCATCATGTTCCCAGGCAGCGACAAGAAGACCGAAATATTCGTCGTCGAATTCACGCAGACTGATGGTGAGGTCTGCCGGGGTCTGTGCGGGCCGATGGCTTGGTCCTATTTCGACAAAGAGCCTAATCGCCTGAGCGACTTTGATCTCGCCGTGGCTTTCTCCGGTCACATTGCCCTCATGCGAGCGAATCAGCAGGGAGTGTTTCAGCAAATTGAACCTAGCCGGGTGAGTAATATCAAGGAGTACATTGCCTTGATCGAAAGAGCAGGACTCGAACAGGTCGAGATGAAGGGCGTTCTCATGTTCGGCAAAGTCCTCGTCTGTGAATTCTCAGCAATGCAGCAAGTCGATGGCGGGCATCAGCCGGTTACCGGTGTGACTGATGGAGGTCGTATTTTCGTAGAACCGCGGTCGACATCCATATTCCAGGTACCGACCATCGACCGATTCATGGGTCTGTTAGCAAACGGTATGCTGGCTGAACACGGCAAGCTGACCAGAGGTTGATTGAATCAATGGATCCGGCCCCGCCGTGGATCGATTCCTTGCTCAGTCCGCGGCAATTGCTGGGGATTTCACGTAAGGCTGTAGAACAGGCATGGACCGATCTGTATGAGGCGAATGTTATATCCCCCACCTCCGAGGACTTATGGAAAAAATACCAAGGAATACCATGATTTGCGGCACTCCCTACCCATATTGCAAAAATCCGCCCGGTATTATACCGTGGGATCAGGAAACTGCATTAACGGAATTAGTTAGGTATTGGGAACTTTATAAGCCATTCGAGATGGCGAAAGAGGCACAGCCGGTGCCGCTCGTCTGGCCATCCGACCCTGGACGAATCATTGATCAGGTTATTGATGGCGCTGATATTGCTTTCATTGGGGAGGCTGACAGGTATTTCGGGCAGCTTAGAAAAGCGGGAGGGCGATATCTTTTTGATAGCGGTTTTGGACAAGGCATTGAGGATGAATCTGATTATGTTCAAAGGAGATTTGAGGATGCATGCGAAAAATGGCTTTCTACCCGTCATTATGAAAAATTTCTGTCGCATCAGCCATATTATGATGATGCGGCATGTGAGAGCAGTGCAGTTAGATGGTTCGGTCGTATTATTATTCCTGAGAGAATGTACCACGGTGTTCGTGATCACGTCTTTTCGCAACTTCTTGAGGTATTCCGCAATGGCTTCATGCCATTGTTGTATCGCGGTAAGTATCCACAGGGTTTTTGGTATGTATGGTGTCCATCTTTTTATCCGCAACATGGCAAGATTCCCAAATCGTGCCAGCCGACTCCGCAACAACGCGCCGCAGGATTGGGAAAATCTCGCTCAAAATTGGTCCCCGTTGCAAAGTACGATCCTCCGCCAGTAGCTACTGATTCGTGGCAGGGACTATTTGGAAATGGCGCACTCATTGATCGTGTAAGAAAGCGATTTTCCATCTGGGCACAGACAGAGGCATGTAACAAAGTATTGGAAGAGGTTGTCTCACAAGTGAAATCTGCACGCATGGATGGTGATATTTTAGAAATTGTTTTTTGCTCACATGCTATGAGTAAGCCTAAGCTGATTCAGTCTGAGTCAAATTCACATATTCTTCATTCAGCAATAAATGATAAAATTGAACTTTTAAAAACATTATTAGGCAGGGATTTGTCTTCTGCCGAATTGGATGGATTAGAAGAAGATGCTACTCCTCGTGCGTCGGAAGGTGATCATCAGGCGATTACGGAGGAAGAAGGTCCGATCCTGCGTTTATATCCGCCGTACGCAGGAAAACTTCCCAAGATGCCACGATCGCTAGCAGCGGCGATGCGCCTGCACAATGGCGGTGAGTTGGTGAATACCAGCCGCTGTGTCTGGCATGCCATGAAAGATGGCCGTTTCGATACGATCATTGAGCGCAGGTGGGAACACGACGAAGATGATCCCGACAACCCTTTCCCGAAGGTGCCGCTGCTGGGTATCGAAGATGGCTCCGCCGCCTGGGCCTTGAATCCAAGAACGTCCTTCGCCGAGGGCGAATGGTGTGCGCAAGCCATCGATGCCGAAACTGGTTTGACCGAACCTTTTCCGTGGGGATTGAGTGGTGTCTGGCTGCGCCTACTTCGTTACCGCGTGTGTCCTGAGCATGACCAAACCGGTCTCTATCGTCCACCAGAAACCAACGAGGGATGAACCTATGCGCATTCACCGATAACCATGAAAACACACAGAAAAATCAGCAAAAAACGACCCGCATACGGACTGCTGATCCCGGCATCTTGTTGCCGCCATAACCACTGCCGGTCGCGGCCCCGTAACTAGAGTGAAGCATAATGCCTGTCCTGTAATATTTCTTGGCGAGCGACACAGGCTGTCATGATTCAGCGAAACAGTCTTCACCCATCATGAGCAACCGGCGCGATGGAGCGCCAGCGCCACCAAGCCAACAGCCCAACCACCGCGCCGCCCAGGTGCGCCAAACCAGAAACGTAGCCGAAGCCGGCGGTCTGCTGAAGCCCCAGCCAGAGCTGGGCGATGATCCACAGCATGAACCACGACCAGGCCGGCAGGCGCAGCCACACTGTGCCAAAATTCCAGGCCATGCCAATCTGGGCACGCGGGAAGGCGCAAACGTAGAATGCCATCAACCCGCTGATGCCACCGCTGGCGCCGACGCAGGGCAGGTCGCCCCGAGGATCGAAGAGCGCATGGAGGAAGTCTCCTCCCAACGTCGCCGCTCCAAGCAGCAGGAGGAAGCGGAGTGGGCCGAGACGATCCTCAACATTGTCACCGGTCAGCCAGAAGATCCAGAGATTGCCGAGCAAATGCACCAAGCCGGCATGGATGAAGAAAGCGGTGATGCAGGTGAGCCCGCCGTAGCGCCAGGGTTGGGACGGCACGAACCCCCACGCACCGATCACGTGCGGGTTGGTGAGTGCAGCGATACCGGCGGTCAGCAGCAACACGGTGAGGATCGCGGTGGTCCATGGGGTACGGACCGGCGCCATCGCACCGACCTCCACCGGCAGGCCGATGGCGCCTGCGCCCCATTTCAGCGCATCATCCGGACCATCGCCGATGGGCTCGCCTTCCTGATGCCGTTGGGCGAGGGCGCGTCCGGGCGCAATACCTGCATCAGGTTGTGGCGGCGGGAGGAAGGTTCGCGCTGCTCCCCACAACGATCTGCAGGGCCGGCAGACTTCGACCGTCGTTCCAGCGATAGGGACCAATCCCATCGCGTTTCGACAGGCGGGACAGGCCGAGCCCGGCTCGACCCGATCGCTGAATGCCGTCGCCCAGGCGGCATCAGCCAGCACGCCATGGCCGATGCGCCGAAGCACGGTCAAGGTCACGAGCCGACAACGACACGCCTGGCATTCCCAGGCGGAGCCGTCCCACGCCAGATGGATGCGGCAAATCGGACACCAGGGCATGCTGGCCATCCTGTCGCAGCCAGCCAAAGCTGCCACGAGCGGGACTGTCCTCCTCAGCGGACGTTTTCCTGCGTCAGCCGAATCGCACCGTGTCTGTGGTTCGTGACCAAGCCGGAAGCGGCATCAGCTTACAATGCCGTCTCGTCATCGGAATGAACAACGTGGACGACTGTGGAATAGGTCAGGCACCGGCCCACAGTGTCTTGATACCGAGAGCCTTGCCGACCTTCGCCATCACATCGTCAGCAGTAGCCATGGTGAATCCGTCCAGGTCGGCCACGGCCAAATGGACAGCGTCCAGAGTGCGTAACCGTTCCTTGGTCTGCCACATGGTCGCTGCTGCATGGTCATAGTGCCGGCGTTCCAATTCGGTCAGGCGAAAGATGCCGGTCGCCACGTCCCGCTTGAAGTCATCCCAGGCGGCCTGGGCATCGGCGCGGGGCAGGACTTTGTCGTGGATTTTGCGCCTGAATGCTGAACTGACCTCGGTGATGACCAGTGGTGACAGGATACGCTCGGCATGCCCATCAAGCACTTGCTCGGCTTGGGCGCTGTGGATTTCGGGGACGTAATAGGCGACCAGGACACTGGTGTCGCAGTAGATCGTGGTCACCACCGCTCCTCGGATCGAATGACCGTCACCGTACTGCGCGTCTTCTTGGCTCCACGCTTGATCATGTCGGCTCTGGCCACTGCTCGGTTGGGCAAGGGACGGACATCACGGGCAGCTGGCACGATACGTGCCACCTCGCGGCCCCGACGGGTGATGGACACCTCCTGGCCATGACCGACCTGAGCAATGATGTCAGCCAGGTGCGCCCTGGCATCGCGGATGCTGACGCTGTGCATGTCTGTCCCTGTGGTACACAAATAATGTACACATGCCTCGGTCGTGGCAAGTCCCGGCGACCGAATGATCTCGGCACCATTTCGGTTGTTTTCTTTTAGCTAGCGCGATCACCACGTACCCACCGTGCCGTCGCGCCGAGAGCGAAGCTCCGCCTACGCGACCACCGGCGGCCAGATGCCCAGGGGTTCAAGCAGGCGGCGCAGGGTCGCAGGCAGGCGGTCGATGACATCAAGCGTGTCATAGCACGGACCGCTCTCGCGCCACAGCTCGTCGCCGGCCTCGCAAATCCAGAGCGCGGACATGCGGGCGGCGTCGAACGCGGTTGCTCCCCGGGCCATCAGCCCGGCGGCCAGGCCGGCCAGGACATCGCCGGTGCCGCCCACCGCCATCCGCGGATTGCCCCGCGGATTGCGCTGCCAGCGCCAGCCATCGCTGAGGAAGTCCACCGGTCCCTTGGCCAGCACCACCCGGTCGGGCCGGGCATAGGCGTGGATGCCGGCCTCGGTGACCGGCACGCCGAGCAGGGTCCGGGCCTCGCCGCGATGGGGCGTCAGCAGCAGCCGGCCGTCGCCCTCGGGCATGGCGCGCAGGGTCTCGGCCAGGGCGGTCAGGGCGTCGGCATCCAGGCACACCGGCACGCCCATCTCCATCGCCAGGCTGAAGGCCTGCTGGATCGCCTCGCACTGGATTTCCTCGCGGCCAAGCCCCGGGCCGATCAGCACCGCGCTGGCCCGGGCGAGGAGCGGGGTGAGTTCCTCCGGGTCGGCCGGTTGGACCAGGGCGTCGGATTGGCTGTGGACGATCACCGTCGGCGGCAGTTCGGATCGGCCCGCGGTCCACGCCCGGACCAGGTCGCACCCGGTGCGCACCGCCGCCCGGGCGCAGAACTCCAGAGCCCCGGGATAGGCGCCGCCGCCGATGATCAGCAGCTCGCCATGCTGGCCTTTGTGGGCGCTGCGGCGCAGCGGCGGGAACCGGCGGAGCACCGCTGGTTGGACATCCTGGTAGGCCGCCACCGGCACGCCGATATCGACGGTCTTGAACTCGCGGGTGGCTCCGGCTGAGCCACCGCGCATCAGTTCCAGCTTGGCGACTTGCAGGCACACCGTCATGACCGCCGGCAGGACCAGATCGGTGCCGAAGCCGCTCGGCACATCTGCCGCCAGCACCGGTGCGCCGAGGGATTTCAGCTGCGACAGCGCCGATGCGACCGGATCCCGGGGCCGGCCGCGAGTGCCGGCTCCGAGGATCGCGTCCACCACCAAGGCCGGCTTCTCTCCGCTGCAGTCCTGGACCAGGACCACGCCGCCCGGCAGGCGCTTGGCCTGGAGCTCGCACAGCGGACTGCGCGCCGGCAGCACCGGCCACAGGCGGACCACCCGGCCGGCGAGCGCGAGATGCCGGGCGCAGACATACCCGTCGCCGCCATTGTTGCCCGGTCCGCAGGCCACCAGGATCGCACCGGTCGGCGCCAGGCGCTGCGCCTCCCGGGCGATCAGTTCGCCAGAGCGCTCCATCAATTGCGACAGATCGCCGCCCAGCGCCTGGGCGGCCTCATCCATCAGGGCGACATCCGCCATCGGCAGGACAGGGGCCGGCAAAACCATGGCGGGGATGATTCATCGGGCAGACCATCCGCAAGGCGCCGGCGGAGCCGGTCGCCACGTCGATCAGCGGGATCGGCTCAGATTATGTCGATGGCTGGCGCAGCCGCGTCAGTCAGCGGCCAGATCCCGCGGCCGTGATCCGCGGACCGCCGACCACGCGGTCAGGCCGGTGCCGAGCAGGCCGCACGCCAGGATGACCGCGAGCCCGGTCGCCAGCGTCGCCCACGGCACCGCCGCAGCGCCATGCAGCGCCGGCCACACCGCGATCAAACCGGCGCCGGCGCCCAGGCCGAGCCCGATCACCAGCAGCGTGGCGTGCTCGACCAGGAGCAGCCAGACCACCGCGCCGCGGGTGAACCCGATGGCGCTGAGCGCGGCGATCTCGGCCCGGCGCTCCAGCACATTGCGGGCGACCACCACTGCGACGCCGAGGCTGCCGAGGAGCAGCGCCCAACCGCCCAAGGTCAGGAAGATGTCGAGATACGTGCGCTCCACCGCCAGATAAGCGGCGAGCCGGTCGCCGGCGGGCTCGACCGTGGCGCCGTAATCGGCCAGCGCCCGGGTCAGCTCGCTGGCCACGGCGGCGGTCCGCTCGCCCGGCGCATCGACCAGCCAGCGGCGCTGGCCGCCGAGGCTCGGAAATCGCCTGGTCAATTGGCGATCGGAGAGAAACAACCCGCCTTGCAGCAGCGATGGCGCGACGCAGCCAAGCAGCACGACGCGAAAGTGGCGACCACGCTCATCGGTCAATTCCACCTGGTCGCCCAGGGCGAGACCCAACGACCACAGCGCGGTGTTGCCGTCGGCGAAGGCTGGCAGCGGCGCCTCGTCGCCGGTCAACAACGGCGTACCAGCGCCGGGCGGAAGCGGCGTCGCGTCGAGCCGATCCCAATCGATCGGCCCGGATGCGCCGACGATGGTGAACCGTCCGGCAAGCGACTGGGGCTGGACGCCGAATAACTGCGGCGTCCGGCTGCGATTGAGATTGAGGCAGCTGGCGTCGTCGCCGCCGCCGACCCGGATCGGCACGAAGCGCACGCCGTCCATCTTTTCAAGCGCGAGGCGTTCACGATCCGCGGCGACGTTCAAATCCTCGGACAGCGGCACGGTGGTCTCCAGCACCAGGGCGAATCCGCCGGTGCCCGACGCCGGGCTGCGATCGGCCAGCGGATCGCTGCGATTGGCGCCCACGGCGACCACCAGGAAGCACGCGCAGGCCAGGACCACGACCACCGCCAGGCTGCGCCCGCGGGCTCGTCCGGCGTTGGCCAAGGCCAGCGCCGTGATCGACGAGGTCGCTCCGGCACTGGGCCGGAACCATTCCCAGGCGGCACCGATGCCGCCCAGCAACGTCACGAATCCGCTGATGAAACACAGCACGATCGCGGCTTCACCGGTCCGGTTCACCGCCACTGT
Source organism: Planctomycetota bacterium (assembly GCA_014193115.1). Lineage (GTDB taxonomy): Bacteria > Planctomycetota > UBA11346 > UBA11346 > UBA11346 > BJHQ01. The sequence continues at coordinate 344,415 of BJHQ01000003.1, forward strand.
CAGCAGGCCGACGGCGATCACTGCGCAGACCGCAGCGATCTGCCAGGCCTGGATTCGCCGCCGCTCTGGTCCTGATGATTTGGCGTCGGTGGAAGACGCGCTGTCACCGGCGAGCAGCGCCCGCGGGCTGGACCGGTGCAGGCGCCGGACCTGCCAGCCGAGCACCACGACGGCGATCAGCGCGGTGCTCGCCGCGCCAACCAGCACCGTGAGCGGATCGACGCGCAGCGCCACGGCGGTGGAGCCCACCGCCGCCTGCCAGCCGCCGGACAACGCGGTGAGCACGATCGCGGCATAGGCGATGCCGAGTCCGGCGCCGAGGGCGCAGCCAGCGACCGACACCATGATGCATTCCAGAAGCAGCAGCCGGAACACCACGATCGGACGGAAGCCGATGGCGAGCAGCACGCCGATCTCGCGCCGCCGGCCGGCCGCCGCCAGGCCGACCAGCAATCCGGCCAGGACCAGGGCCGAGATCACCACGAACAATCCGAGACCCAGGAACAGTCCGGAAAAATCCAGGGCTTTGGCGCTGGCGGCGAGGGCATCTGCGCGCACCGGAACGACCCCCAGGCCGAGGTCCGCCGGACGCAGCACCGACCGCAGCTGGTCGGCCACGACCGCTGGCGTTGCTGCCGAGCGCACCGCGGTCAGATCGCCGTGGCGGTTGGCCCACAGCCGCCGGCCCGCAGCCAACGACAGGAACGCCTTCGGCGTGCCGCGGTGCTTCGCCCAATAATCCTCATCGTTTTTGCGGATCTTGCTGAGGTCGAGGGGCACGCCCGGGTGCCAGTCGGAACAGGTCTCGGAATCGCTGATCCCGGGGAAATGCGGCATCAACGACCGATCGGCGGCGACGCCGGTCATGGGCACGATCGCCTGCACGGTGAAGTCGGCGGCATCCTCGCGCAGACCGCCGCCCGGCCCGATCACGAAATAGCGCAGGGTCAGCCGTTCTCCGACCTGCGCCGACAGATCCGCAGCCAGCCAGGTGTTGATCGCGATCGCATCGTCGGCCAGCGCCGGGATCGGCGAACCGCCGCCCGGCAGTCGCTCCCACTCGCCCGCCGCCACCAGCGAGTACGGCGTGGCCTTCGCTCCGCTGCGCAGCTCGTTCACGAAATAACCGAGAATTCCAGCGCTGCTCGCCGAGCCAGCCGGCTTAGTCAGAGCGTCCCCGCTCAATAGGGCCGCGCCGACCCCGGAATCCAGGAACACCCGGTCGCTGCGCACCTCGCAGCCGGCGGGAAGGGGATGGATCGCGAGCAAGGCATCGCCCGGAGTCCACACCGCCGTCAACGCCGCAGCGCACCGCGCCTCGTCGGCGGCCGCCACGAGGAGCGCATTGGCGACGGCGCCCAAGGCGGTCCGGCGTTGCAACACCCCCAGATCGACGAAGGCGGTCGGGGTCGCAAGTTGGCTGGCCGACAGAGAAAACCGTCCGAAACCTGCGTCATCGATGACTGCTGCCACGGTCAGGCGCAGGGCCACGGTGGTGTCGCTGGTCGAGGTCAGCGGCGCATCCCGGGGCAGCAACCCGGGTTTTTCGGCCCGCAGGATGACGGCATCGCCGACTGCCGCGCCCAGCTGATCCGCCAGGATCCGGTTGAGCACGACGCCATCGTTTACCAATCCAGGGTGTCGTGCAGGCACCGGAGCCAGGGCCCAGAACCGTTCGTCGACCCCGCAGATCGCGAGGGCATTGGCCCGCCGCTGCAACCGCGAGGCCAGCCCGCCCAGTTGCAGCAGCGGAGCCACCGTCACCGATCCGGAAGCAATTCCGGCGACGAGCCCCTGCTCGCCTGAATGCCTGGGAGTGGCGAGCCCCTGCTCGCCTTGGAAAGCCGCGTTGCGTTGTTCGCCGGCGCGCCCCTTGCCCGCGGCAAGTTCCATCTCGCCCTTCGCAGTCAGCTCGCCGCTCGCGATCAGCGCCGATTGCAGCCGCGGCGCCAAACCTGCATCCAGGAACCGGCCCTGGCCGAGCACCGCGCAGTCGATCCGCCCGATCCGGGCCAGGGCCGTCTCATGCAGGCTCGCCCGCACGCTGTCGCCGATCACCAGGGATCCGGAGACCACCGCCGCCGCGATCGCCAACCCGAGCACGACCAGCAGCTGCTCGCGCAACCGATACATCGCGGTGCGCCAGAGCAGCCGCAACCAGCTGCCAAAGAACTTCCCCGCTGCGCGGGGCTCCGGCTGTGCCGGAGAGGCCGGCTGCGCCGTCCCAAGTTCTTGTTTGACCGGGGGCTCGATCGGCTGCCTGCGCTGCGCTGCGTCAGGCTGCGGCGACTCGGCGGTCCCGCTGGGGGCCGCCTCGCCCTGCGGGCGGTCGTCCTCGCCCCCGGACGCGCCATCCGGCGCTCCCCCACGCAGCCTGCGGCTGCTCATACCACCTCGCGCAGCCGGCCATCCGCCAAGGACCAGCGGCGTGGCAGCCGCGCCGCCACAGCTGCGGCATGGGTCACCACGATCAGCGCGGCGCCGTGGTCGCGATTGAGCGCGACCAGCAGTTCGGCCACCGCCGCGGCATGGACCGGATCGAGGGCGCCGGTGGGCTCATCGGCCAGCACCAGTCGCGGCCGGTTGATCAGGGCCCGGGCCACCGCCACCCGCTGGCGCTCACCGCCCGACAGCTGACTGGGCAGGCGATGCTCCTTTCCAGCCAGGCCGACCTGGTCGAGGAGGTGACGCGCCGCCGATTCGCACTCGGCCCGGGGCGGACGCCGTCGCAACGCCAAGGTCGGCAACAGCACGTTGTCCAAGGCGCCAAGCTGGGGTAGCAGATGGTGCTCTTGGAAGACGAAACCGATCTGTTCGGCGCGCTGTGCCGCCGCCGCATCGGCGGTCAGCGTCGCCAGATCGACGCCGGCGAAGCGCACGGTGCCGGCGGTCGGTCGCTCCAGTCCACCGAGGCAGGCGAGCAGCGTGCTTTTTCCGCAGCCCGACGGACCGGTGATGGCGATCGCCGCGCCCGCCGCCAGATCAAGGTCGAGGCCGGCGAAGATCGGCGGTTCATCGCCATGGCGTTTGGTCAGGCCGCGGACTGCGAGCAGCTCTGGCGTTGCTTCCCCTGGCTCCGGGGCCGCATCGCCTGGCGCCGGGGCCGCATCGCCTGGCACCGCGGCGGTCACACCTTCACCCAGCGTTTCGCCTTCATTTCGAACCGCGGCAAGGCACCCGACGCGGCGACTCGCACTGGAATGCGCAGGGTGAGAGCGGCGCGCAGAGCCTCGGCCAGTCGGTCAGCGATCTCGGTTTTCCCGGTCGCGCCTGGCTGGAGCTCAATGGTCAGGGCGAGCTCGATCATGCCGCGGTCGTTGGACTGCTCGACCTGATACTCGGCGATCTCGGCGAAGCGGCGGACCACGGCCTCCACCGCCGAAGGATGGACGTTGACCCCGCGCACGATCACCAGGTCGTCGCGGCGGCCGATGATGCCGCCGTCCAGAGCCAGGCCGGGCAGGTCGGTGCGCTGGCGGACCAGATCGCCGGTGCGGTAGCGCAGCAGCGGCATGCCCAGGCGGCCGAGGTTGGTCAGCACCAGCTCGCCGGTGGCGCCGGGAGAGACCGGTTCGAGGGTCACCGGATTGAGGATTTCCGCGAGATACGCGGTTTCGTCGATGCGCAGCACACCGGGCAGGTCGGCCGGCTGCCAGGTCACCGGTCCGATCTCGGTCATGCCGTGGTGGTCGATCACCACCGCCCCCGGCCACAGCGCCTCCAGGCGCGAACGGATCGCCGGGATGCTGCCGCCGGGCTCACCGGCGACCACGATCCGGCGCAGCCCGGTGATGGCGTGGCCATCGGCCGCCGCGTCTTCGCCCAGACGCACCGCATAGGTCGGCGTGCACAGCAGCACCGTGGCCCGGTTGTCGCGCATCGCCTCGATCCGGCCGCGGGTGCTCTGGCCGCCGCCGGGGATGACCAGGCAGCCGCGCCGGGCGGCGGCCTCGAAGGCCGTCCAGAAGCCGAGGAACGGCCCGAACGAGAACGCCACGAACACCCGGTCGCCGGGACCGACGCCGATCTCGGCGAAGATCCGGTCCCAGATGTCGAGCATCCACGCCCAGCTCTCGGCGGTGTCGAGCCAGCGCAGCGGCGTGCCTGACGATCCGCTGGTCTGGCTGAGCCGGACATAGCGGTCGATTGGGAAGGTCAGATTGCTGCCATACGGCGGATTCGCCGCTTGATCCGCAAGCAATTCGGCTTTGGTGGTGAACGGGAAGCGGTCGAGGAACGCCGCCCGGTCGCAGGCGCCGCCGCGTAGGCCGGCCTGGCGCAGCTTGGCGGTCTGGAAAGCGTTGCGCCCGTCCAGCGCGACCAGCAACGCGCGCAGCAAGGTGTCTTGGGACGGGATCACGGCGCCACGCCGGTGGCCGGTTCTGCTGGCCCTGCTGCTTTCTCCGCCACCGGCTTCGCGGCCGCCGGCGGCTTGTAGAGCGTCACCAACACCCCGCCCAAGGCGGCGAGCACGATGCCGAGCACGAACTGCCAGCGCAGCGCGCCCAATCCGCCCGCCGGCGGATGCTGGGCCATCGCTGCGAAAGCATTCACGATCGGCGCGCCGGCGAAGACGATGGCCATCACCGTCACCGGATGGCCCTTGGCGCCGAAAGCGAGGAGCACGCCGAGGGCTCCGATCGCGCCGAGGATCCCGGCGATCAGCGACCACCACAGGCCGCGGCTGGGGAACGACCAGTCGGCGCCGCCCCACCACAGCAGGGCCAGGGGAGCGAGCACCGCGGTCAGGAAATAAGCGACGCCGACCAGCAGGAACGCCTTGATCCGGCCATGGACCGGATCGCCCATGCCGAGCTGGCCGGTGTGGAGCAGCACGCCGTACAGGCCCCAGGTGATCACCGTGGTCAGGGTGAAGAGCAGCCACAGCGAGCCGGAATTGGAATCGGGCGGCATTCAATGCTCCTTGGTTGGCGTCGCCTGCTGGATCGGTCTGATCGGGCGGGCGATGGCGGCGGCGCAGACCGCAGCGAAACCTTCGGCCATCCGCTGGGCAGAGAAATGCTCGCGCACCGCCGCCGCGCCGTGTTCGCCGAGGTGCCGGGCGTGCTCGGGATCGGCGAGCAGGCGGTCGATCGCCGTCGCCAACGCTGCCGGCGAATCGTCCGCCGCCAGCACGCCGCCGCCGCTGGCGGCGACCAGTTCGGGGAAGGCGCCGCTGGGCGGCAACGCCACCGGCACGGCGCAGGCCAGGGCCTCGATCACGTACAGGCCGAAGGCTTCGCCATAGGTCGCAGGCACCGAGAAGACCGTGCAGGAACGCAGCAGATCCTGCTTTTCATCACGGCTCAGGTTGGGCCGGAACTCGGCCCGGTCGCCAAGTCCGGCGGCCGCCAGCCGCTGGCGCAACCGGTCAACATACACCGCGTCCTGGGGCGTGCAGGCCCCGCCGGCGAGCAGGCGCAGCCGGGGATGGCGCGGCGCGAGGGCGATGAAGGCCTCCACCAGCCGGCCCAAGCCCTTCAGGTCGCACAACCGGGCGAGGTAGCCGAGGGTCGGCGCGGAATCGGCGGCGCTGGCCGGCTGGTAACCCTCCAGATCGATGCCGTTGTGTACCGGATGGAGAAGATCCCTGGGAATATCCAATCGTTTCGCCAGCCCGTCGCCGTACCAGCGGCTCACCGGCACCAGCGCATCGGCCTGGCGGAGCAAGCTGCCCACCGCGGTCCACGCCGTGCTGCGCCATGGCTCGGACAAGCCGTCGAGGAACGAGTCCTCGCCTTGCAGCGAGCAGACCAGGGCCTTCGCGCCCAGACGCTGGCGCAGCCACGGCGCCGGCCCCATGAGCAGGCCGTGGGAGATCGACAGCACGTCCCACGGCCCGCGAGCGGCGAGGAACTCCGCCAATTTTTCAGCCTCTTTGCGCTGGCGTCCGTCGCGACCGGCGAGCATCGACAAGGTGATGTCGCCGAGGTCCCGGGGCGTGGTCAGATGCATCTTGCCGGCCGCCCAGCGCAGCAGCCCGGGCCGATCGAACCAGCGGTCGAGCCACGCCGGCGTGTGCCGGAACACGCTGGTGCGTTGCTGCAGATAGACGTTGATCCCGCCGAAGAACAACGGGCACGAGGTGCCATCGCTGTCGTCCTCAAGCACCGGCGGCAGGTACAGCGGCACCAGCAGCGCGTCATGGCCGAGGCGCTGCAACCCCGCGACCAGCGTGGCATCGCGCAGGCAGCTCCCGCAATGATACGTACCGGTTCCAGCGGTGAGATGGACGATGCGCATAGATCAGCGGAAAAACCGCCCAGCTGCGGATGCCGGCACCGAGCGCCGAGCTGGGAGCGCCGAGCACTGGCCTGGGATCGCCGAGCGCCAGCTCGGCTGGGTTTGACTTGGCTGGGTTTGGCTTGGCTTGGCTGGGAGCGCCGAGCACCAGCTCGGCTGGGTTTGACTTGGCTTGGCTGGGAGCGGCCGATTGCGCTGCATCCTCAACAAAGCCAATGAACAGCATCCCTTGCCGCTTTGGCGTCTTGGCGGTTCTCCAACGGCGATATTCGGGTTCATCCCAAGGGTCCACCGAAGGGCAGGTCCTCGGGCAGCTGGGCGAATCCGCCGAGGGCAGTGAACAGTGGACGGAAATCCTTCTCCACGTGGCCGATGATGCAGTCGGTGAGGTCCGCTTTCAGGTCGGGATGCTGGCGGATGAAATGTCCAAAGTTCACATTTTCATCGTAAAAAGCATAGACCAGTTTGCGCATCGCTTCGATCCCGGCGCAATAGCGCTGGCCGTACTCGGTGAAAGCCGCCGCCGAGGTGTCGCCGCGGCCCAAGGCCGCGTGGACCGCATCGGCCGCCAGCTCGCCGCTGCGCAGGGCGAAGAACGCGCCGCTGGAGAACACCGGATCGAGGAAATTGAACGCATCGCCCGCCAGCACCAGTCCGTCAGCGGCGCAATGCCGCGAGCGATAGCTGTATTCGTTGGTGATGCGCACCTCGGCGCACTGCGTGGCCGGAGCCAGGCAGTCCTTGAGCCAGGCGTTGGCCTGGGTCTCGCGGTGGTATATGGCGGCAAGATCCTGGGTGTCGCGGAACAGGTACTCCTTTTTCGCCACCACGCCGACGCTGAGCACATCGTCGTGCAGCGGGATGTACCAGAACCAACCGCGGTCGGGCAGATAAGCCACGGTGGTGGCGCCACCAGCCCGGCCCGGATCGCGTTTGGCGCCCTTCCAGTAGCTCCAGATGGCGAAGCGGTCGAGGGGCTTGTCGGGCACCCGCCAGCCGAACTGGTTGACCGCGACGGCGTCGCGGCCGCTGGCGTCGATGGTGATCTGCGCGCGCAGCTCGACCGCACGGCCGGTCTCGTCACGGCCGGCGACGCCGACCGTGCGTCCGTTTTCCTGCACCAGCGTTTCGACGGAAAAGCCGTGGCGGAACTCCGCGCCTTTCTCCTTGGCGTTGTCGCGCAGCAGGGCGTCGAATTCGCTGCGCAGCACCTGCCAGGTCTGGGTCGCGGGATGGTCGAAATGGCTGTCGAAGAAGAACGGCTGCGACTGCTTGCCGTTCTGGCTGACGAAGCAGATCGAGTATTTCTTCGTGAAATGCGAGGCTTTCAGCTTATCGACCAGGCCGATCCGGTTCAGCGTGAACCAGGTGTAGGGGATCAGCGACTCGCCGATGTGATAGCGCGGAAACGCCGCCTTATCGAGCACGACGACCTTGCGGCCGTGCATCGCGAGTACGGTCGCGGCTGTGCTCCCGGCGGGACCGCCGCCGATGATCAGGACCTCGGGACCGCCGTTGGCTGAGGTACCAGCGCCTGCGGCGGAGGGGCCAGCGCCTGCGGCGTAGGGGCCAGCGCCTGCGGCGTTGGGGCCAGCGCCTGCGGCGGAGGGGCCAGTGGTCGCATGCGGAGTGGTGGTGGCCATGGGAGATCCGATCGTCGATTGGGTGCGATGGAGAGGCGGCACGGACGGCCCGCCCACGCCGTCGTTGGCGGTTTCACGGCCGCGGTGCGGCAGGATTTCCACGACTTCGGCAATGGGTTGGCCGTCAGGAGCGGAGAGGACGTTGCACCGGCCGTACAGGCGGCCGTCAGCACCGGAAAATGCTGCTGCACCAGCCCCCAGTCCCCAGTCCTCAGTGTCGCCGCCAACCGCGGCTCCTGGCCCGCCGCTGATTGCGGCCAAGGAGAAATACGCGCGCGGCGAACTGTGATGGGGCACGGCGTGGGCGTGCAGGATGCCGCCCAGGGGCCGGCGGCCGGCGAGGACCTCGGCCCGGGCCGCTGGCGGCAGCGCCGCGAGGTGGATCCGGATCGCCCCGAATTCCACCGGCCGGTCCCGCGGGTCGAGGAGCAGCACCTGCCGGCGGTACAGGTCTCCATCGCGCTGCACGGAAAGCACCTGCAAATGCAGGACGGATCCGTGGAACCGCTCCAAGGTCGGGGTCATGTCGTGAGCGTTGGCGAGCAGCGTGCGCTCCGGCTCGGGCAGGTTGGCGGCGGCGATCGGCGTCGCCGACGGCAACGGCAGACCGACCAGTCCAGCCAGGGACGCGATGATCGCACCGACCTGATCATCGTCCGTGACCACCTGGGCGTCGTGGTCCCTTGGTGGTTCTTTCCTAGGCGTAGCGGGCATGGGCATGTCGGGGCAGGAAGAACCCGTGGAGCAGGCGGTCGACCTGGAGCAGTGCTTCGCGGGTCAAGGTCAGGCGCGTGCCGTCGACTTGCGCGAATCCCTGGCGGGCCAGCTCAGCCAGCTCGCCGGCGAAGCGGACCTGGGGATCGACGCCGAATTTCGCTGTGAAATACCCGGTGTCGATGTGGCCGGTCTTGAGTTGCAGGATGAATTCCCGGATCAGCCGCTCGTCGTCGTCGGGGGTGTAGGCCCGGGCCAGGGGCAGGTCGCCCGCCGTCACCCGCTGCACATACGGCGCGAAATCGTGCAGGTTCTGGAAATGCGTGCCGCTGATGTGCGAGAACGACGCGACCCCCAAACCGAGCAGGTCGGCGCCAGCCCACAGCCGGTCGCGATACACAAAGGTGGTGCGCGCGGGATCCTTCACCGCGGTGTAGGCGCTGGCCACGGTGTAGCCGGCGCCTTCCAGGGCGGCGAAGGCATCGGCCACCCAGCGCCGCTTGGTCGCCCAATCGGCCACCGGCGCGGTGATCTTGCCCTCGGCTTTCATCTGCTTGTAGATCGTCGTGTTGTACGGGATCTCCATTTGATAGATGGTGACGCTGTCGGGATCGAGGGCGATGGTTTTAGCGATGCACTGCCGCCAGTTGTCCTCGGTCTCGTTCATCATCCCGGCGATCAGATCGATGTTGATCTGCGGGAATCCGGCGCCGCGAGCGCGTTCATAAGCCCGATACACCTGCTGGGACAGATGGGCCCGGCCGTTGGTCTCCAGGATGTGATCGTCGAAGTTCTCGACCCCCAGGCTCAGCCGGGTGACGCCGATCCGGCGGATCGCGTCGATCTTGCGATCGGTCAGCGTCCCCGGTTCGCATTCGAAGGTGACCTCCTCGGCGCGGTCCCACGGCACCAGTGCCTTCATCCCGTCGGTCAGGGCTTCGAGCTGCTCCACCGATAGGAACGACGGCGTTCCTCCGCCGAAATACACGAAGGCGGCCTGCCGCCCGGTGATCGCGGGGCGCTTGGCGAAGGCCGCCAGCTCGGCCAAGGCGGCATCGAGATAGCCCTGGATTTCATCGTTCTTCTTATCGGTGTAGACCCGGAAATAGCAGAAATGGCAGCGTTTCCGGCAAAACGGAATGTGGAGGTAGATCCCGAGATCGGTGCCGGGCCGCGGCGGCTGGTCCAAAGCGGCGACGGCGGCCGGCACACCGTCCGCCGTCCAGAACGAATACGGCGGATAATTGCTGACAAAATAATTGCCGACGGTGGTGGCCTCGGCGGCTGGTGGAGCGGAAATCGTCATGGCTGCCCCTTGGCGTCTTGGCGTCTTGGCGGTTCAGCTTGGCCGGCTGCGAATGCGTGAACGCCGCCGTCGTCGCAACCGACGAGAATCAGGTCCCCGGCCAGGGCTGGAGCGCTCCCGATCTTGGCGCCGATTTCGGTGGACCAGCGTTCGCGGCCGGTCGCCAGGTCGAGCAAATACAAACGCCCATCATCGGTTCCGACCAGGGCGCTGGTCGCGTCGACCAAGGCTGGACCATCGGCATTGCCGCGCACCGCGAAAGTCCAGCGGGCCTTGCCGGTGGTGCGCTCCAGGCAGTGGATGCGCCGGTCGCGGCCGCCGAGCACCACGGCGTCGGCGGTCAGCGCCGGCGCTGCGAAAAACGGGAAGGAGCGATCCTGATAGGTCCAGACGATGGCGCCGGTGGCCAGATCGGCGCAGACCACTTCGTTGCCGTAATGGCCGACGTAGACCCGGCCGCCATCCACGGCGACGGTGGCCGCGATGTAGGCCGACACCGGGATCGTCCGCACCGCCTTCCCCGAGCCGAGATCGACGACGTGGATCACCGCATCGCAGCCGCCGACGACTGCCACCGCACGTCCGCCGAGATCCGCGATGGCCGGAGTTCCATTCACGTAGCTGCCGGTGGAATACTTCCAGACCAGCTTGCCGGTGGCGGCCTCCAGGCAGTACAGATTGCTGTCGTGGCTGCCGACCAGGATCTTCCGCTCGGTCGCCGCGCCGAACCAGGCGGCGGCGCCGACGATCTTGTCTTCGGCAGTGAATTTCCAACGGATCGTGCCATCGGTCAGGCTCAGCCGGGCCAGGGTGCCGCCCATGGTGCCGATGACGACCTCGCCATCGACGATGGTCGGCGCCGCCTGGATCGGATCGCCGAGGGCGACGCTCCAGCGCTGGGCGCCGGTGGCGAGTTCCAGCGCATGCACCGAACCATCGGCGCTGCCGACGACGGCGGATCGGCCGCTGACCACGACACTGGAGCAGCCACCGCCGGCCTTCCACGACCACAGCGGGGTATAGGCCGCCGCCAGCGTCGCTGACGTCCGCCCGGTCTGGGCGGCGTCGCCGCGGAACATCGGCCAATCGCCGGCGGCGGCGCTGGCGATCGCCAAGGCCACGGCGCCGAGGCGCCACAAAGTAGATTGCGCTGCTGATGCCGAGGCATTCATGACCGGCCCGCCAGTGCCAGCCGATAGATCGCTGCCAATTCCACCGCGGTCACCGGTCGCGGGTTGTTGGCCGCGGTCCACTGGGTTGCGGCGTCATCGGCCAAGGCGGCGATGGAGGCATCGGTGATGCCGCGGCTGGCCAGGCTGGCCACGGAGGACTGGTCGATCAGCGCATTCAGGCGCAGGATCAGCGCCGATACCGCATCGCGTTCGGCATGCTTATCGATCAAGCCGGCGCGCTCCGCCAGCTCGGCGTACAGCGCGGCGCAGACCGGATCCTGAGCGTTATACGCGACCACCGCCGGCAGCATCAACGCGACCGCCTCGCCGTGGATGACGCCAAAGTAGGCGGTGAGCGGATTGGCGCAGGCGTGGGCGGCGCCGAGCATGCTGTGCTCGATGGCCAGGCCGGCATAGGCCGCACCGAGCTGCATCGCCGCCCGTGCTTGCAGATCGGCCGGATCGGCCAGCACCACCGGCAGCTGGGCGTGGAGCAAGACGAAGGCCTCGCGGGCGAACAGATGCGAGACCGGATTGCGTCTCGCGGTCACCAGGCACTCCACCGCGTGGCCGATGGCATCGAGGCCGGTAGCGGCGGTCACCCGGCGCGGCTGGGTCGTGGTCAATCCCGGATCGAGCAGGGCGATGCGCGCCAGCGCTTTCGGGTCGCCACAGGCCATTTTGCGATGGGTCACCGGATCGGTGATCAGCGCATACGACTGGCATTCGCTGCCGGTTCCGGCCGTGGTCGGGACGGCGATGAACGGCAGCAGCGGTTTCACCGCCGCGCCGGTGTGCCAGTAATCCGCCATCTTCCCGCCATTGGTGAGCAGGAAATTGCAGCCTTTCGCCGCATCCATGGCGCTGCCGCCGCCGAGGCCGATGAGCAGATCCGGCGTTGCCGAACGGGCGATGGCCAGGCAGGCATCGACATCCTCGGTGGTCGGATTCTCCCGGACCTGGTCGAACACGGTCACGACGATCCCGGCTGCACGCAGGGAATCGCAGGCCTTTCCGGCATGCCCGGCGGTAACGATGCCGGGATCGGTGACGAGCAGCGCCCGGGTCGCACCGAGTTCGCGGGCCAAGGCGCCCAACTGGCCGAACGCCCCGACCCCGGCCACCAGACGCGGATGCGCACTCATTCAGCTATCTCGCCCACGGGACAGAGGCAAAACCCGGAGCGCCGCACTCTGTGCGGCAAAGCTGTCGGCGACGTGGCAAGCACAGACACGGAGCGCCGCAGCCACAGACTCGGAGCGCCGCACTCCGTGCGGCAGTGCCGTCGGAGGCGTGGCGAAACGCGCGAATACTCCGTTGCTTGGAAACCTCCGCGATGCGGGCCGCACAGAGTGCGGCGCTCCGGGTTGCCGCACTCCGTGCGGCCGAGCTCCGGCGACGTGGCGAAACGCGCACATACTCCGTTGCTTGGAAACCTCCGCGGTGCGGGCCGCACGGAGTGCGGCGCTCCGCGTGGCCGCACTCCGTGCGGCAGTGCCGTCGGCGGCGTGTCGAAACGCGCACATGCTCCGTTGCTTGGAAACCTCCGCGATGCGGGCCGCACAGAGTGCGGCGCTCCGCGTGGCGGCGACCGGCCGCCGGCGACGTGGCAAGCACAGACACGGAGCGCCGCACTCCGTGCGGCCGAGCTCCGGCGACGTGGCGAAACGCGCACATACTCCGTTGCCTGGAAACCTCCGCGATGCGGGCCGCACAGAGTGCGGCGCTCCGGGTTGCCGCACTCCGTGCGGCCGAGCTCCGGCGACGTGGCGAAACGCGCACATGCTCCATTGCTTGGAAACCTCCGCGATGCGGGCCGCACGGAGTGCGGCGCTCCGGGTGGCGCGGCGCTCCGGGCTCGCAAGCGCGAGCAGGTTGCTTGTTCATGCCGCCACCTGCACCGCGCGGCGGTGGTACAGGAACTCGAACAGGTTGCCTTCGTGGGGCTGGTCCCATTGGACGTGGCTGGTGGCCATGGCGCCGAGATTGAGGCGCTGGATCAGCGGCGAAGCGAGAAGCTGCCGACGCCAAACAGGATCATCGGACAACGCGCTGACCACCAGGGTCGGGCCGAGCCGGCCGAGCATCCCGGCTTGGGGCAGTTCGACCACGGCGCAGTACGGGAAGGGATATTCCTTGCGGGCGAGCGGATGGTCGAAGGACGTGCAGCGGATCACGGTGGGCAGCAGATAGCTGCGGCCGCGGTGGACGACCAGGCGCGGGCCGGCGCGGTAGGTTGCTGAAATATCTGCGGCGCCGGGTTCGGCCAGACCGGCGGTGATCGCCGCGTCGATCAACTCCGCGGCTGCCGCATTGGAAAAACCTGCGAGATCAGCGGCAGGGTCGTCGAGATCCCGCGGTCGCATGGACCCGAGCCGTTCGGCCAGGGCGTGGGCCAGGACGTCGGCGTGGGCATGGGTGACGATGGCTGAGGCGTTGATGCAGCTGCGCCCGCTGTTGGCGGCGACGGATTTCACCAGCAGATCAAGGTGATCGCGCCAGCGGTCGGCGTGATCGGCGCCGATCAGCACCTTGCTGTGGCCAGGTCCGTGGATTTCGACCCGGGGATCCCGGGCATAGCGTTTGGCGACGGCGGCGTCGCCGAACAGCAGCGACCGCCCGGCGGTGCGCAGCAGGGCGTGGGAGCCCTCGTGATCGGTCGGGTAGAAACTCAGCAATTCCGCGGGGCACCCAGCGGCGAGCAGGGCCTGGATGATCCGCCACGGCGTCCACGGGTCATCGCGTCCGGGCTTGATCGCCACCGCAGTGCGCAGCGCGATGGCCGGCAGCCACAGGGCGTTCACCCCGGGCGAATTCGACGGCAGCACCACCGACAGCACCTCGGTGGTGGGATGGTAGCTCACGGGGATGCCCGCCTGCTGGCCGATCCCGTCGTCGATCACCGCCGGATCGAGGCCGCGGCTGAGGCCGGCAAGGATCTGCTCCATGTCGTCCAGGACCTTGGCGACGCGCTCCATCCCGGCGCGGATCAGGGTGCGCGGCAGTCCGCCGGTGGCCGCCACCTGGGAAAGAAAATCCTCAGGCGATTGCTGGATTCCTTCGCACAGCGGCAGCGTGGCGGAGCGGAACCGGGCGCCGGCTTCACGGCAGATCGCGATCATCCGCCGCACCGGGGGCCGCTCCGCCGCTGTTCCCCGCAGCAGGTCGCGGCGGATCAGGCCGCTGTTCACCTGGCTGATCTCCGCTCCGTTGGCCAGGCGCAAAGCATCGACACTGCGATAGGTGACGCCGCGGCGCAGCGCTGGCAGGTGGATCGCGTCGCTCACGGCGCAGCCTTGTGGCACGGGCGGGCCGCCCAGGACACGCGGGTCGTTCCATCGACGCCTTGGTGGCGCAACCGTTTTCCCCACAGCATGTCAGTACACGCCTTCGATGATTTTCCCGCTCTGAGCGCCGAACGGCCGTACGTCGGCCACGCCGTCCCACGGGAATCGTGACGATGGCGGCGTGCGCCGGGCCTCGTCCCGTTCCAGCAAACGGGGCATGAAGAACTCGCGGGTCAGCGTAGTCAGCTCGACCCGGCCCCAGGCGCCGTGGTCGACGGTGCGGGCGGGATCGGCGGGATCGACGACCCGCAGGATCGCCCGGGGCTGGGGCGCGTGATAGATGACGCTCCAGCCATTGGCGGCGGTCAATGGCAGGCTGCACGCCAGGCCCATCAACGTGTTGCCATAGGTCGGAACGAAGCGGGCGACGCCTTCGAGGACTTCCTCAGCCAGAAAGCGCACCGTCTGCGGGGTCATCGAGGTTCCACCGCAGAATACGCCGGCGATCCCCAGGCCCGGCAGCGAGGTGCGCTCGGCCATGGCCTCAAGGATTTTCGGCGTGGTGAACAGGCAGCGGATGTTGCGGCGATGGCGCAGGATGGTGATCGCCTGGTCGACCACGTGGTATTTGTAGGCCTCGGCCTGGGCGAAGTCGCCGGCGGCGATGCAGCGCTTCACCC
The DNA here is from genome assembly GCA_014193115.1 of Planctomycetota bacterium. Lineage (GTDB taxonomy): Bacteria > Planctomycetota > UBA11346 > UBA11346 > UBA11346 > BJHQ01. The sequence goes on from BJHQ01000003.1 coordinate 359,460, forward strand.
AGCGCGGATCGAGGTCGAGGAAATAGCAGCTGCCGCCGCGCAGCTGGGCAAGGTGCTCGATCGCCAGGCGCAGCCGGCGCGGGCCGGTGGGGCCAGCCATCAGCCAGTGCGAGCCCGGGGGAAATGCCGCGTCATCCAGGGTCGAGGAGAACTCGGTGTAATCGTGCAGGTGATCGGTCCAGCTCAGCCGCTGCTTGGGCATGCCGGTGGTGCCGCCGGTTTCGAAGACGAAGAATGGCCTGCCCGCATAGGCCTTCGGGATCCACACCTCGTTGGGCAGGTCGCGCAACAGGTCGTCATCAAACAGCGGGAAACGGCTGAGATCAGCGGCAGTGCGGATGTCGGTGCGCGGATCCCACCCCGCGGTGCGTGCCCAGTCCAGCCAGAACGGGCTGCCGGTCGCTGGCGAGAAATGCCAGTCCACCATCTCGCGCAGGTGCTCGTCAAGGCGGCTCGCGGCGGCCGCAACCGGATCAGGAGACGCGCTCATGCCGCATCTTTCGCAGGGAAATACCGGTCCAGCGTCGCTTGTGGTGGCGGCCGGGTGAGCAGCGAGACCACGACCATCAGCACGGCCGAGCCGAGCACCATCGGCATCACCGGCAGGAAGCCGTACACCGTCACCCCGCCTTTGCCGCGGAGCAGCAGATCCCCCAGGGCGGGGAAGATCGGCACGGCTTGGCCAGGCTTGAGCGCCTTCACCAGGTCAGCACTGGCCTCATGCAGCCACCACACGGCGACCATCGCCACCGCCACCCACACCACCGCCGCCCACGCGCCGGCAGCGGTGGAGCGCTTCCAATAGAGCGCCGCAAGCATCACCGGAGCCAGCGCGGCAAAGCCAGAGAATGCGAAGCGGATCGCCAGTTCAAAAATCCCTTCCTGCTTGTGCAGGGCGACTGCGATCAGCCAGCTCGCCACCGCGATGGCGATGACGAAGGCCCGGCCGGTCCACACCTGGACCCGGTCGCCGAAGCGCTTGGTCCCGCCGTAATGGGTGAAGATGTCCTGGGTGAACATCGTGGTCAGGGCCATGATCTGGCTGTCTGAGGCCATCACGCAGGCCATGATCCCTGCGCCGAGCAGACCGGCGACCCAGACCTCGGTGTACTGGGTCAGCAGGCGCGGAATCACGTCGTTGGCCTGGCCGGCATCGAGGCCGGGAAACAGCCCGGCTGCGACCACACCCAGATAGACGCAGGGCAGCCAGATTGCGGCGATGCACAGGGGATAGAGCACCACCGTGGCGCGGAAATGCGTGACCCGTTCTGCGGTCAGACACATGATCGCCATGTGCGGAAACATGACCGCCGACAGCGGAATGAACAGGTAGCTGAAGAATTCTGGCTGGCTGATGCGTTCGCGCGAAAGCAGCACCGCCAGCTTGGGATCGCCGGACAGGCGTTCCATCACCGCCGTGAAACCGCCGAGTTTGGCGCTGATCAGGATCACGGCGATGGCGCCGAAACCGAGGAACAGCACGACCTGGAAGGTGTTCACCCAGGCGGTGCCGCGCATGCCACCGAAGAAGACGTAGCTCATCACCACGGCGGCGACCAGGGCCGAGCCGGCCTCATAGCTGACCCACGAGGTCGTGGTGACGACGCCCTCGGCAGATGTCACCTGGTACGCGCTGAGGGTCTCCATGACCTCGCCGCCGCCCATCACGCCGATGATGATGTAGGGCACCAGCATCAGCGCAGTCAGGGCGAAGATCGCAGTACCAAGCGAGGAATTCTGCCAACGGTCGCGGAAATACTGCACCTGGGTCATGTGGCCGAAGCGCTTGCCCAGGCCCCACAGGCGGGTGCCGATGAAGAGCAGGGTGAGCGGGATGATGATCGCCGACGAGGACGCCATCAGACCGAAGACGCCGATGCCGCGCTGGTACGACATGCCCGAGCTGCCGAGGATGGCGAAGGCGGTCATGTTGGTGCCGAACAGCGAGAGCAGGAACACCCACTGGCCGAGGGCGCGGTTGGCGACGAAGAAATCCTCGCCCGAACCGCTGGATTTGCGGAAGGCGAAGATGCCGATGCCGAGGACGATGGCGAGGTAGGCGAAGACGATCAGGGCGGGGATCACGGGTGGCGCTCCTCGTCGAGCTCCTTGGGCCACGTCGCTTTGACCAGCAGCGCCATGGTCAGCGCCGCCGCCACCGCGTAGCCGGCGTGATAGGCCAGACCGATCGGCAGCCAGCCGAAGACCAGGGTTTTATCGGTCCAGAACCAGACGTCCTGGTGCAGCGCGATGAGCACCGCGACCCAGGCGGCGAGCAGCCACTTCATGTGTGATCCTTGTGGATTGGTTCCGTTGGAATCTGTCTTTGGTGGGATGGCCGCACGGAGTGCGGCGCTTGGTGCTGGGAGGCACGCCGCTGGCGCGATCGCTTGCGGATCGAAGCGGACCAGGCAGCGCCATCCGCATGAATGCAGTCAATATCGTGGCTTTGCCACGTCGCAGACGAGCACGGCCGCACGGAGTGCGGCGCTCCGTGTGGGTCAATATCGTGGCTTTGCCACGTCGCAGACGAGCACGGCCGCACGGAGTGCGGCGCTCCGTGTGGGTCAAAATCGTGGCTTTGCCACGTCGCAGACGAGCACGGCAGCACGGAGTGCGGCGCTCCGTGTGGGTCGATATCGTGGCTTTGCCACGTCGCAGATGAGCACGGCCGCACGGAGTGCGGCGCTCCGTGTGGGTCAATATCGTGGCTTTGCCACGTCGCAGATGGGCACGGCCGCACGGAGTGCGGCGCTCCGTGTGGGTCAAAATCGTGGCTTTGCCACGTCGCAGACGAGCACGGCCGCACGGAGTGCGGCGCTCCGCGTGGATCCTTGGCGCCGTGGCGCCTTGGCGGTTCCACACAGGAAATCACTTGGCGCCCACCGCAAACAAGTGCGTCTGGCAGGCAATATACAAGATTCCGTTGGCCCACACCGGGGTGGAATAGATCGGGGAGGGCAGGGCGATGGTGGACAGGATCTGCTTTTTCCGGCCGGCGGCGAACACCGTGAGGTTGCCGCTTTCGTCGCCGATGAAGACCTTGCCGTCGGCGGCGTAGGCCGAGCCCCAGACGTGGGCCTTCAGATCGTGGGTCCACTGCTCGGCGCCGGTGACGGCGTCGATGCAGAAAAAGCCGCCGGAAAAATCAGCGATGTAGAGCAGTCCATCGGCGATCGCCACGGTGCTGATGCTGCGCGCGATCTTGTCATAGGACCAGACTTTGGCGGTGGCGGTGACGTCTCCGGTCTTGCCCGCGTCGATGCAGTGCAGCAGGCCGACGCCTTCGCCGTGCTCGGGATCCTGACCGACCGCGACATAGATCTTCCCGTCGTGCAGCACCGGGGTGGCGATGATCTCGCTGTACGCATCGGCGGCGGGATATTTCAGTTTCTTGCCGTTCTTCACCTTGCGTTCCGGCGGATTGCAGTCGTACCACCAGACTTTTTTCAGCCAGGCGGTGCCGTCCACGGTCTGGGGGATGGGATCGAAGGCATAGCAGATCCCATCGCCGCCGCCAAAGAACAGCAGGTCTTTTCCGCCGACCTTGGCCAGCGACGGCGACGACCAATTGCCGTGGAAAAGGTGCGGGCCGATGCCGGCATCGTCTTCGCCGCGCAACGTTCCGGTGCGCTTGTCGAGGGCTATCAGGCTTGGGCTCTTGGGCGATGGGATATTGACGTGGGTCCAGTCCTGACCGTTGCTGGTGCCGGCGTAAAGCAAGTCGCCGGCCACCAGCACCGAGCAGTTGGCGGCGTTGTGCGGGAACACGCCGAGCTCGTCCATCATGTCGTAGCGCCAGATGATGTCGGCATCGAGCGGGCCGGCTTCGACCGGCGGTTTCTCGGTGCTGGTCAGGTATTTCGCTCCACCCAGATGGCGGGCCTCATCCTGCCAGCCCTGGTTGCCGTCGGCCATGCCGTTGACGTCGAGGCACAGCACCTCGCAGCGGTTGGTGACGACATAGACCCGGTCGCCGTCCACCGTCGGCGCGGCGGTGATGCCGAGGTATTCCCAGTCATTCACCTTGCCGCTTTCCAGTTTTGGCACCACCAGCTGCCAGCGCAGGGCGCCGGTAGCCTCGTCGAGGCAGAGCAGCACGCCGCGATCGCCCTGGTGGCGCTTATCCCGAGGCGATTCGTTGTTGGTCCCGACATAGACCCGGCCACCGGCGATGACCGGATTGCCGTAGGTCTGGGAGCCGAGCTTGGCCACCCACTTCACGCCCGTGGTGGTGGCGAGGTCGATGTCTTCCGATCCCTTGATCGCCTGGCCCGGACCAAAAGTCGCCGGTATGCCTTTGGCCGTGGGATTGGCCATGTTGCGCTGGTGCGTCGTTCCCCACTGCGGGGAATCGTCGGCCGCGAAGACGGCAGCGCCCAACGCCAACCACAGGATGGAGACAACGCTCTTGTTGCGATGAAATGCGAATGGAAGAGGTCGTCCCGTAGGGACGGCCCGATACCAGCCCGGGGCTTCAGCCCCGGGAAGGTCGTGATTGATGCATAAGCCCCGTAGGGGCGACTGAGCCGGGTTCGCCGAGCCTCCGTGCTCAGCCGTCCCGACGGGACTCGACTCTCTCTTCCATGATTCCCCGGGGCTGAAGCCCCGGGCTCGGCTCGTTGCGTCCCTACGGGACGCCTGAGTGCACCTGGTTTCATCCTGGAGCCGACAAAAGACGGAGGTCATGGAAACGATATTCATGGGGTCACCGAGATGTTGTCGAGGTACACCCGCTGCTCGGCGGGAGAGAATCCGAACAGTCCTGGCGCGCCGTTGCGGTGGGCGTTGGCGTGGGGGACGTCGATGGTCCAGGCAGCGGGCTCGGGTTCGCCGCGCTTCCAGACCTTGGCCCGGATCGACCCGCGACCATCGGCGGCGACCTCGACCTTGGTGGTCAGGCGGTACCAGGTGCCTGGCGTCCAGGCGAAGGGCACCGCCACCCGCAGCCGCTCCAGATTGGAGTTCACTTCCAATTCCTGGGCATTTCCCTTGAGGATGATGGCGTAGCGCTGGTTGATCACTCCGACCTCGCTCATCTTGCGCTTGTTGCCGTCGCTCATCACGTCGGCGGCGACGGTGCAGCCGCTCAGCGCGGCATCGCCGATGAAGGTCACGGCGCGCTGGAACAGCTTGTTGTCAATGGTTTTGGCAAGGACCTTGGCGCCGTTCACCGTGCGCACCTCCCACTTGAAGCGGGCGCCGATCCACGGCAGCGGCGGATAGGCGAAGGTCACGCCGGTCTCGGTCTCGTGGGCGACGGTGGTCGCGAAGCTCTCGAAATCCTCGGTGATCGGCGGCGCCGGCAGCACCCGGCCGCGCAGGTAGCCCTTGGCCGCGCCGAGCGTCGCCTCGAACTGGCCGGCAGAAGGCTTGGCTTCGGCGCGGGCGGTGATCGCACCGGGCTGGGCGAAGTCGGCGCCGAGCAGCGCCTTGACCTTGGCGGTGGGCGGGATGAACGGCGCCCAGGTGGCGGTTCCACCGGGCAGGGCGACCGGCAGGCCGTCGCCGTCCACCGCGGTCAACGCCACCGCCAGGCTCGCGCCGGGCCGCAGCAGCACCTCGCTCGGTACCGGGATCAGCTTGGCCGGCGCACCGCTGCCGAGTGCCGGTGCCGCCGGCACCACCACCACCTGGGCCGGCCGCACGGCGCCGAAGCAATAGAGTTTTTCCGTGGTGTGCAGATAGACCCGGCCGTTGGCGATGGCCGGCGCGCCGATGCATTCACCGGCGACCTTGGCCTTGGACAGGATCGTCGGCCCCTGATCGCCCGGTTTCACCACCGCGAAGACGCCATCTTTGATCGGCACATAGAGCTTGCCGTCGCCGGCGGCGGGCGAGGCGTGGAGCTGTTCAATGCCGAGCTTTTCCCGCCACAGTTGATTGCCGGACAGCGCATCCACCGCCGCCAGATCACCGGTTTCGGTGGTCACATACAGCCGGTCGCCGACCAGCACCGGCGAGCTGGAATACGCGGCGATCTCATTGTTCCGCCAGACTTCCGCGGCCGGGCTGAGCACCGCCGAGCCGTCTTTGTTCGGCGCGCCGGCCAGGTCCCGGCGCAGCGCGATCAACCGGCCGCTGTCCGAACTGTCGAGATTCTCCTTGCCGTGGACGGCGAGCAGCCGGTCGGCGCCATGGAGGATCAGCGAGGCGTTCACGCCGCCAGCGGACAGGCCGAAGCGCCACAGCGGTTCGCCGGTGTTGGCATTGATGCAGACCACGTTGCCGCAGCCGGTGCCCGAATAAAAAACCTCTTTGCCGCCCCAGGTGGCGAGCACCGGCGCCGAGAACGAGTTGTCCTTCGGCCGGATGCCCGGCGCGGAGGCCCACACCGGCGCTCCGCTGCGCTTGTCGAAGGCATAGAACCGGTCCTGGGCCGGACCGTGGGCGCCCCAGTTGGCGGTCATGCAGTGGATGAGGACCAGATCGCGATGGATGACCGGCGCGCCGTTGCGGCCGTTGGGGAAAGTCATCCGGCCGAGCTCCTCCATCAATGACCGCCGCCACAATTCCTTGCCGTCGGCGTCGAACGCCAACAGCAGGCCGGCGGAGGTGATGACATGGACGCTGCCGGTGGCCGGATCGATGGTGGCGGAGCCGATGCTGTAGCGGTCATAGATGACATCGCTCAGAAAATCGCTGTAACGATGCTCCCAGATCGTTGCGCCGGTGGCGGCATCGAGGCAGGCGACGATTTCTTGCAGGTCGCCGCCTTCGCCGCGGTAGCCGAAGACATAGACCCGTTCGCCGCGGATCACCGGGGTGCCACGGCCGGCCAGGGACACGACCCACAGGGCTTTATCGGGCAGCGCAGTCTCAGGCAGGCCGGTTTCATCGCTGGACCCGTTCTGGTGCGGGCCACGCCAATGCAGCCAATCGGCGGCCGCCAAGTGGGCGAACAGCAGGAGCGCGAGGGCGGCACGCAAGGCCGAAAAAATACGCAGGCTTTTTTCACGCGGCGTCCGCGGCTGGCCGTTCGGCGAGCAGCGCTCCGGCGGCGGGCAGCCATCAGGCTGTACGCCAGTCTCAGGGCTGGTGGCGACGCAGGTGGCGCTGGTCGCTGATCGCTGGTGGTCCACGTCGTCCTCCGGTGACCCGGTTGCCGTGACCGGCGGGGCCGGGATAGTACCTACACGTACGATCGCCAGGAAGCAACGTTGCCGTCCGTTCCGCCCCGCCTCGCCCCGACCCTGCGTCGTGCCTGGTACCACCTCAACCAGGCTTTCCGGCGGCGGATCGCGTCGAGCGGGCTGACTCCGGACCAGTTCACCGCCCTGCGCTGGTTGGACGAACATCCCGACGGACTGACCCAGCGGGCCCTGGCGGACCTCATGGCCAGCGACCCCAACACCATTGCCGGTTTGGTGAAACGCTTGGAAACCGCCCAGCTGGTGCAGCGTCATCCACACCCCGACGCCCGCTGCCGGCGGATCGTATCCGTGCCGCAGGCACGGAAGCTACGCAGCCGTTTGCAGCCGGTGGCCAGCGAACTGCAAGACGCCGTGATCGCAGCCGTGCCCGCCGCCGAGCGGGAACGATTCCTGCGCCACCTTGCCGCCGTGGCCGAGGCCTGCGCCTCGGCCAACCAGGCCGAGGCGCGCGGCTAGGCTAAGCTAAGAGCCCGGAGCGCCGCACTCCGTGCGGCTGGTGGGCGAGGCGATCGCCTAGCCGGCAACGGTGGTTCTGTCGAAGCATCGCATCTAATCGCAGGCCGCACGGAGTGCGGCGCTCCGCGTGGCGGTCAGAAGCACGGCGCTCCGCGGAAGAGATCCAAGCTCGGAGCGCCGCACTACGTGCGGCTGGTGGGCTCCAGCGGCGTGGCACGACTAAACCCAGCCAAATCAAGTCAATTCAAGCCGAGCTGGCGCTCGGCGCTCCCAGGGCACCCACCTCGGAGCGCCGCACTCCGTGCGGCTGGTGGGCTCCAGCGGCGTGGCGGCACAAAACCAAACCCAGCCAAGTCACGTCAAGCCGAGCTGGCGCTCGGCGCTCCCAGGGCTGGCGCTCGTGGGAATCGATTCCTACCAGCGGGCTTCCAGTTCGATGGCGATGCTGCGTGCCGGGGCCAGGCGGACGTAGGTCGTATCCGTGGTCAGGATGGTGTCGCCGGGGATGAAGATGCTGTCGGTCACGTCGGTGGCGTCGGTCAGGTTGCGGCCGACCAGGGCCACCGACCACTGGGCGGCGGAAAAGCCGATCCGGGCATCGAGCAGGGCCACGGTGTCGGTCTCGGCGGTGTTCTCGTCGTCGATCCAGGCCCGGCCGTGGCCGTGGCCGTCGACGCGGACGAAGGCGCCGCTGGCGTGCTGGTACGCTCCGCCCACCGCCCAGGTCCAGCGCGGGGCGAGGGCGAACTCCCGGCCGACGTAGTCGACGGTGCTGAGCGTCCCGCCCCGGGTGACCTGGCCGGTGCGCCGGTCATAGCGGGTATCGAGCAATCCCCCGTCGGCCCACGCCGACAGCCCGTCATGGCCGTGCCAGGCCAGGGTCAGCTCAGCGCCGGCGGTGTGGGATCGGGCGGCGTTCTCAATCACCACGTCATAGGGCGCCCGGCTGGTGAACACCTGCTTGTCGGTCCAGTCGGTATAGAACCCGGTCAGGTCGAGGCGCAGCCGGCGGTCGAGCCAGCGTGAACGCAGGCCGAGCTCGTAATTCCAAGTCGATTCCGGTCCGTATCCGAGTCGCGCCGAAGCCGGCGAGCTGGCGTTGGTGTTGAAACCGCCGGCGCGGTAACCGCGCACCGCGCTGACATACACCATCGTGGCCTCGGTCGGGGTCCACGCGATCACCGCCTTGGGCAGGAACTCGCCGCGGCTGTCGGCATCGGCGTGGTCGCTGGTCAGGTCTCCGGGAATGACCGGCCCGCCGGGTGCAAGCGGTGTGTTGGTGGTGGTCTGCCGCCAGGTGAAGGCCGAGTAGTCCCACGCCAGGCGCAGTCCTGCGGTCAGGGCGATGCCGCCGCCGACCTGCCAGGTGGTTTCGCCGAACACCGCGGCGCTGCGGCTGTCGCCATCGCTCTGCTTGCTCAGTTGCTGGGGAAATCCGATCAGCGCATAATACGGCAGGCCGAAACCAGGATCGATGGAGCTGAACCGGGTCTCGGTGTCGTAGCGGGTGCGCTCGTCTTCGGCGAAGGCTCCGGCCAGCCAGGAGACAGCCTCGCCGCGGTGGTTCCAACGCAGCTCCACCGATCCGGTGGTGGCACGGTTCACGCCATCGACGTTTGCGGCGTCATTGGGACCGCGATCGCCGTCATAGGCGACCTGGTCCCGCGCCGTGACTCCGCCGGCAATGACCGTGACGGTGTCGACGGGGCTGCTCCGCCAGTCGGCCTGGACCACCGCGCCGCCGCCGTCGGTGGTCCGATCGCCCGGGTTGTTGGCTTGGGTCTCACGCTGTTTGCGCTGTTCAAACGCGACCCAGTGGTCGGTGCTGCCGTCGCCCCGGGCGGCGCTGGCGGTCAGGCGCACATCGAGGTCATCAGAGGCGCTCCACGCCACCTTGCCGCGGGCCTGGGTCTGCCGCCACCCGGCGGTGTCTTTGTCTCCGGTGGTCCGATTCTTGAGGTCGCCATCGCTGCGCGACCAACCGGCGGCCAGGCGGCCGCCAACCCCCTCAACCAGCGGCCCGCCAGCGGCTGCGGACACTGCGACGGAGCGCTCCGAACCTGCGCTCAGCCGGCCTTCGCCGTTCCACCGGTCACCGGGGTCCCGGCTGGTCATCGCGACCACTCCGCCCAGGGCGTTGCGGCCGTACAGCGTACCCTGGGGACCTTTCAGCACTTCGACCCGTTCGACATCGAGAAAGCCTGAAAAAACGCTGAGCCCGCGGGTGGCTTCCACCGGCAGGCCATCGATGATCAGGGCCACGCCGGAATGCATGCCGCGGGTCGGATTCTCGTCGCCGCCGGTGCGCGGCGTTTCGCCGGAGCCGACGCCGCGGATCGCCAGGTATCCATCCGGCCGATCGCTGAAGGCCGAGACATTGCTCAACTGCGGCCAGAGATCGGCCAGGTTGCGGGTCCCGGCGGAGCGCAGCTCGGCGGCATCGACGACCGTGACGGTGGCCGGCACCGCGGACTGGTCGGCGGCGACTTTAGTGGCGGTGACGGTCAGCGTACCGGCTTTGGCCGCCGCTGCTGTCGGATCCGCGGGCGAGCCTTCCTGGGCCGCCAGGGCCAGCAGCGTCTGAGAGAAGAGCAGGCTTCCCGTCAGAAGCCGGCAGCGCAGCCGGTGTGGGAGCGATTGACGAGCTGGCGAAGCGGGACGGGACAGGCCGGGCATAGGAGGATCTCGCGGACAGGCCTTACCGCTGTGCCAGATCGGCGTTGCAAAGATAGCCTCTGCCGCGACCTCTCGCCGCAGCGCGGCCGGGTCGTCATCGCGGGTCAGCGCCTGGCAGCGCTGCCCGTACTTCCTTCGCCAAAAGCGGCCGCTAGCGTCGCCACCGTCCCTCGCCGTCCGGCCCGGAGTCCCCATGCGCGCGTTTCGCTGCCAGTCTGGGCGTGCATTGAGCTGCATGGAACATCCTCCTGGGAGCGCTGGTTTCAGCCTGCTGCAATCGTCCTTCGGCAGGCTGAAGCCTGCGCTCCCAGGGCTGCTGCTCGCGGTGTTGGCGCAAGCCTGGTCTGCAGATCCCTGGCCGCATTACCGCGGGGTGAACCGCGACGGTGTATCGGTGGAAAAAGACGCGCTTGCAGGTCTGACCGCGGCAGGTCCCAAGCCGGCGTGGAAGGCCAGTCTCGGCACCGGGTTCACCTCCATCGCCATCGCCGGCGGCCGGGTCTATGCCAGCGGCAATGCCAACGATCAGGACACGCTCCATTGCCTGGACGCTGCCACCGGGGCCAGCGTCTGGACGTATTCCTATCCGGCCAAGCTCGATCCCAAGCAATACGAAGGCGGACCCAACGCCACCCCCACCGTCGCTGAAGGCGCGGTCTACCTGTTCTCAAAAGACGGGGTGGCAGCCAAGGTCGATGCCGCCACCGGAGCCGAGGCGTGGAAGGTCGACGCGGCGAAACTTGCTGGTGGCAACCGGCCGAATTTTGGATTCTCGGGCTCGCCGACGGTGCTCGGCGGGCGGGTCTACCTGAACATCGGCAGCCGCGGCGCCTGCCTGGATGCAGCCACCGGGGCGCTGGTGTGGAAGAGTGGCGCCGCCGCCGCTGGCTATGCGACGCCGGTCCCCCGCGACGACGGCAAGCGCATGCTGATCCTCGCCGCCCGGTCGCTTGTGCTGGTGGAATCGGCTGATGGCGCGGTGGTTTGGGAACAGGATTGGCCGATCAAGAACGGCATCAGCCCGGCCGTGCCGGTGATCGACGGAACGAAACTTTTCCTGTCTGCAGGCTATAATTTCGGCTGCGGGCTGTTCGATATCGAGGGTGCCAAGCCGAAGGAGCTGTGGCGCAACTTGGCGATGCGCAACCATTTCAACGGCTGCGTGCTGGTCGCCGGGCATCTCTACGGATTCGACGACAAGGAGCTGAAATGCCTGGTCTTCGCCACCGGCGACGAGAAATGGGCCAAGCCCGGCCTGGGCAAGGGTTCGCTGATCGCCGCCGACGGAAAGCTGGTGGTGCTCAGCGAACAGGGCGAACTGGTCATCGCCCCAGCCTCGCCGGACGGCTTCGCCGAGATCTGCCGGGTCCAGGCCCTGACCGGGAAATGCTGGACCAGCCCGGGCCTGGCCGATGGCTCCATCTATTGCCGCAACGCCAAAGGTGATCTCGCCTGCCTGCGCGTGCGCTGACCGAACAAAGGAAACCACCATGCAACATCCTCCTGGGAGCGCAGGCTTCAGCCTGCACGCATTTTCCACCGCCAGGCTGGCGCCTGGGCTCCGCCTCACGGCGCTGCCGGGGCTTCTGCTCGCGGTGTTGGCGCCTGTCTGGTCCGCCGATCCCTGGCCGCAGTTCCGCGGGATCAATCGCGATGGCATTTCGGTGGAAAAGGACGCGTTGGCCGGATTGACCGCCGCAGGCCCAAAAGAGTTGTGGAAGGCCAGCATCGGCACCGGGTTCACCTCGATCGCTGTCGCCGATGGCCGGGTCTACGCCAGCGGCAACAGCAACGACCAGGACGTGCTCCACTGCCTCGCCGCCGATAGCGGTAAAACGCAGTGGACCTATGCGCTGCCGGCCAAGCTCGACCCGAAAATGTACGAGGGCGGACCCAATGCGACGCCCACCGTGGCCGATGGTGCGGTCTACCTGTTCAGCAAGGCCGGCGTCGCCGCGCGGCTCGATGCCGTGACCGGCAAGGAGCAGTGGAAGAAGGAACTCGCCAAGGATCTCGGGGCTGCCATCCCGAAATGGGGCTTCAGCGGATCGCCCACCGTGATCGGCGACCGGCTGTTCCTGAACCTCGGCGACCAGGGCACCTGCCTGAACGCCGCCACCGGCGCCGTGGTCTGGAAATCGGTCGGCGCCGCCGGCTATTCCTCCCCGGTCCCGATCGACGCCGGCAAGCGTCTGCTGGTGTTCGCCGGCCTCGCCCTGGTCCTGGTCGAAGCCGCCGATGGCCGCGTGGTGTGGAAGCAGGACTGGCAGACCCGCCACGAGGTCAACTCCGCCGAACCGCTGATCGCTGACGGCAAGGTCTTTTTGTCGACCGGCTACAATTTTGGTTGCGCCCTGTTCGACATCGCAGGAGCGACGCCGAAGGAACTGTGGCGCAGCCAGGCGATGCGCAACCATTTCAACGGCAGCGTGCTGATCGCCGGCCACCTGTACGGCTTCGACGACACCACCTTGAAATGCCTCGAATGGGCCACTGGCACCGAAAAATGGGCCAAGCCCGGCCTGGGCAAAGGCTCGCTGATCGCCGCCGACGGCACGCTGATCGTGCTCAGCGACAAAGGTGAACTGGTGATCGCGCCAGCGTCGCCCGCTGGCTTCACCGAAACCAGCCGGACCCAGGTGCTGACCGGGAAATGCTGGACCAGCCCGGCCCTCGCCAACGGCCAGATCTATTGCCGCAACGCCAAGGGTGACCTGGTCTGCCTGCGCGTGCGCTGAGCTTGCTGGGAGCGCAGGCTTCAGCCTGCTGGCGTTGTCTTTCGGCAGGCTGAAGCCTGCGCTCCCAGTTTCGGCAGGCTGATGCCTGCGCTCCCAGTTTCGGCAGGCTGAAGCCAGCGCTCCCAGGATCTTCAGTCGTCGGCCTTGGCCGTGCGCAGGACTTCTTCGATGGTGGTCAGGCCTTGCAGGGCCTTGCGCACGCCGTCCTGGGCGAGGCTGGTCATGCCGTTGGCGATGGCCGCGCGGCGGACCTCCATGAACGGCGCCTTGTTGAAGGCGAGTTCGCGGATCTGCTGGTTCATGACCATGACCTCGAACAGGCCGCGGCGGCCGCGGTAGCCGGTGCCGGCGCAGTTGTCGCAGCCCCGGCCGCGGCGGAACGGCTTGGTCGCGATCAGCTCGGGGCGGACGCCGAGAGCGATCAGCATTTTCGCGTCCGGCTCATAGGGCTCGATGCACTTCGGGCAGTTGATGCGCAGCAGGCGCTGGGCGACCACCGCCTGGATCGAGGTCGAGACCAGGAACGGCTCGACGCCCATGTCGATCAGGCGGGTGATGGCGCTTGGTGCATCGTTGGTGTGCAGGGTGCTGAACACCAGGTGGCCGGTGAGCGAGGCGTTGATCGCGATCCGGGCGGTCTCGGCGTCGCGGATTTCGCCGACCAGGATGACGTTGGGCGCCTGGCGCAGCATGGCGCGCAGGATGCGCGGAAAATCCAGGCCGATCTTGTGCTGGACCTGGCACTGGTTGATGCCGCTCAGGTGGTATTCGACCGGATCCTCGGCGGTGATGATCTTGCGGTCGACGGAGTTGAGCGTGAACAACGTGGCATAGAGCGTGGTGGTCTTGCCTGATCCGGTCGGCCCGGTGACCAGCACGATGCCGTTGGGCCGGCGCAGGATGCTGTTGTAGACCTTCAGATCGGTGGCGTCGAAGCCCATGTCGTCGAGGGACAGCCGCAGACTTTCGCTGTCGAGGATGCGCATGACGATCGATTCGCCGTAGTTGGCCGGCAGCACGCTGACGCGCAGGTCGATCTTCTTCTCGCCGAGCTTGATCTTGATCCGGCCGTCCTGGGGCCGGCGTTTTTCCTCGATCTGCACCCCGGCCATGATCTTGATCCGCTGCAAAATCGCACCTTGCAGCCGCTTCGGCGTCGGATCCACCGCCAGGCAGATGCCGTCGATCCGGTAGCGGATGCGCAGGTGGTCGAGCATCGGCTCGACGTGGATGTCGCTGGCCCGCCGCTTCACGCCTTCGGCGATGATGTTCTGGACGAACTTGACGATCGCCGCGTCTTCACCGTCGTCAGGGCCACCTTCGCCGGCTTTGCGGGTTTCCAGCTGCTGGGTGAACTCGCCCAGCATCGCGTCGACTTTTTCCTGGGACAAACCATGGAAACGCTCGATCGCCGCGCGGATCTGGCGTTCGCTGGCCACCGCCACCTCGATCGCCAGCGAGGTGGTGAAGCGCAAGGTGTCGACGGCTTCGAGATCCATCGGATCGGCCAAGGCCACGGTCAGGGTCTTGCCCTGGAGCTGGACCGGCAGGCAGCGCTTGTCCCGGGCCAGTTCGCCTGGCACCAGGTGGACGACCTGGGGCGGGATTTCGATGGATTCCAGGTCGTAATAGCGCAGGTCGCTCTGGTCGGCGAGGGCCCGGGCGACGTCCTCTTCGGTGCAGGCGTGGTCGCCGACCAGGATCACGCCGATCCGTCGCTTGTCCCCGGCCATCTGGCGGTTCAGGGCCTCCTGGATGGCCTCCTGGGTGCAGGACTCCATCTCGACCAGGATTTCGCCGATGAGCTTGGGCATGGGACTGCGCCTCCACGTCGCGGTATTGGAAGGGGGAGGATGCCGTCAGTTCCCCTGCTCGGCCAGCGCCGGCGACCGGCGGGCGGTGGCGGGTGGGTGGGGCACGCTCGGCGCAGAATGGTCCGACCCGCCCTGCGCTGGCAGCGCGGTCCGGACCAGCTAGGGTCTCCTAAACCCTTCCCCCTTATCCCGCCTTCGAGCCTGCCGTGCGCTGCATGGTCCTGAACCAGAGCTACGAGTTCCTCAACATCGAAGAGGACTGGCTCGATGCGTTGGTTCTGGTGCTCAGCGGCAAGGCCGAGCCGGTGGCCGAATACGACAAGGTGGTGCGCAGCGCCCGGGCCAGCTTCCGTCTGCCGGCGGTGGTGATCATGCGCCACCAAGTCACCGTGCGCCGGCGCAACCGGCTGTTCCAGGTGCCGACCAAGCGGGCGGTGTTCCTCCGCGACCGGTTCGAATGCCAGTACTGCGGCATCCGCATCACCATGAACAGCGGCACCCGGGACCATGTCCACCCGCTGTCGCGCAAAGGCGCCCATTCGCTGGCCAACGTGGTCACGGCGTGCAAGGCCTGCAATCTGGAAAAGGCCAATCGCACGCCGGAAGAAGCCGGCATGGTGCTGCGCAGCCGGCCCCGGGCGCTGAGCGAAGACGAGAAGATCCGCTGCCTGCTGCGCACCAGCCGCAGCGAAGAACGGCAAGCGTGGCTCGACTGCATGGATCGCCTGGGCATCAACTTGTGGACCACCTGACCTGACTGGCAAAGCCGCACGGAGTGCGGCGCTCCGGGTTTGCCTGGGAGCGCCGAGCTCCAGCTCGGCTTGGGCAATCCACGCCACTGGTGCCGGGCCGCACGGAGTGCGGCGCTCCGGGTCTGCCTGGGAGCGCCGAGCACCAGCTCGGCTTGGGCTGGGCTGGCGCAAGGACCTGAGCAACCCACGCCACTGGTGCTGCCGGGCCGCACGGAGTGCGGCGCTCCGGGTCTGCCTGGGAGCGCCGAGCACCAGCTCGGCTTGGGTTGGGTTTGCGTATAGACGTGAGTATTTCACGCCACTGGTGCTGCCGGGCCGCACGGAGTGCGGCGCTCCGGGCGCAGGTTGCCCGGGTTGTTGGTCCACCGCGGCGATGATCCTGCCAGCATGCGCGCCTGGGGATTCCACGGGCTGTTCGGGCTCAGCGCCGTCGCCCTGGTGACGTTAGTGCTGGCGGCATTCGTGCTGCCGGCGCCGTGGTCGTGGGGCGTCGGGCTGGCCTACATCGCGTATGACACCTGGCTGCTGGTCTTCCACTTGGTGCGCAGCCGCCGAGCCGTGATCAACGAGATCTCCTCTCCGCCGCCGAACCGATCCGGTCCGCTGCCGTCGTTGACAGTCGTCGTCGCCGCCTTCAACGAGCGGGCGGTGCTGCCGGGTTGCCTTGATGCGCTGCGTACCGCCGGCGCCGAGCGGGTGGTCGTTGTCGATGACGGCAGCACCGATGGCACGTCCGAAGTCTTGGCCCAGATCCATCGGCTCACCTGGGAACCCCTCGCCCTTGCCGATAACGCCAGCGACGTGGCCTTGGCCGATGGGCTGAGTTTCGGCCAAAGTCCGGACGGCTGGCTGACCGTGATCCGCCAGCCCAGGTGCGGCAAGGCACGAGCGCTCAACCGCGCTTTGCGCCGAATCAGCTCGGATCTCGTGGTCACCATCGACGCCGATACCGTGCTCGTTCCGGGTGGGATCACCGCCTTCGCCGAAGCCTTCGCTCGGGATCCGGCGCTGACCGCAGCCTGCGGAGTGCTGGAGCCGGTGTGCTCCCCGGGACCGCTGGCCGGTGCGTTCGCCTTCTTCCAGCGCCGGGAGTACGCCCGGGCCTTCCTGTGGCGCTGCGGCTGGGCAGCGGAAGGCTCGCTGGTCCTGATCTCGGGCGCATGCGCCGCCTATCGCCGGCAGGCGCTGATCGCTGCTGGCGGCTATGACCGCGGCAGCCTGGTCGAGGACTATGAGGTGATGTACCGGCTGAATGCCGCCCAGCCGGGGCAGCAGGCCGCCGTGATCCGCCAGGCGCTGGCCACCACTGACGCTCCGGGCTCGCCGGGCCGGTTCCTGCGCCAGCGCGGCCGCTGGTTCGCTGGCTTCATCGCAACCTTGTGGCGCTACCGGTCGATGGTGGGCGATCCCCGGCAGGGCGCTCTCGGCCTGGTCCATCTCCGGATCAAGACCATCGACCTGCTCTTGCCGCTCTACGGCCTGGCGGCGGGCCTGGCGCTGGTCGTGGTGCTGGTGCGAGATGGCGGACTCCATCCGGGGGTGCTGGCTGCCTTGGCCGCAAAGGCCGTGATCGACGCCAGCCTGCACGCCTGGGCCGAGACTTGGTATCAGCGCTGGCTCGGTCGCCGTCCGCGTGTTCGCAGCGTCGCCCTGGCCATCGTCGCCAGCCTGGCTGAACAAGTGTTTTTCCAACCCCTTCGCCAGCTCGGTGCGGCGTGCGGGTGGTGGCGCCACCTGATCAGCCTGCGCTTCGGCCCCGACAAAGGCTGGCAGCCGGCCCGCAAAGTTCCCTCGTCCCTGCCACCGACCGGAGCATCGTCATGATTCATCCCCGCGTGCTGTTCTGCCTGGCCGGTTTGGCCATGGCCGGTGCCGCCACTTATGACGACGGCCTGCGTCTGAAGGCCCAGGGCAAGCTGCCCGAGGCCGAAGCCGCTTTCCGCGACGCGGTCGCCGCGAAGCCCACCGATCCCGACGCCACCGCCCAGCTCGCCACCGTGGTCGGCTGGCAGGGCCGGCACGGCGAATCGGAGACGCTCTGGGAAAAAGCCCTCGCCCTGCGCCCGGCAGATGCCGACCTCGCCATCGGCCTGGCCCGGGTGCGCTACTGGCAAAGCAAACATGACCAGGCCGCAGCTGATCTCGAGGCAGTGCTGCTGCGTGTTCCGGACTATCCGGATGCCCTGCTGCTCGCCGGTGATGTCGCCCTGGCCCGACATCGACCCGAGCAGGCCCGTGGCTATTGGCAGCGGGTGCTGAGCCGTCAGCCGGGAGATCCCGACGCTTCGGCCAGGCTCGCCAAGCTCGGTGGTCCCGGCATCTGGCGGCCCCGGATCCGGGTGGATGTTTCCACCGGAATCGATCATTTCTCTGGTGATCGCGGCCGTGAGCGCTTCCATTCCCTGGCGATCGGCGTCACCCTGTGGCGCGAACTGACCGTGCTCGCCGGCTACGATTCACTGTACACCTTCGGCCAGCGCGAAGAGCGTTACCGGATCGGCGCCGCCAGCGCACCGATCGACGGGCTGGAGGTCGAAGCCACGGCGGCATGGACCCCTGAGAACGAGATCCTCGCTGACCGCGAGCTGACCGCCGGGGCCAGCTACCGGTTGCTCTCGTGGTTGACGCCGCTGGTCGGCTGGCGCCACCTTGACTATTCCGGCGGCGCCGGCGACCGGATCGACGTGCTCCAGTGCGGGGCCAGGGTGCATCCCGTGGACTGGGCCTGGATCGAAGGGAAATACCAGTTCGCTGAGGCCCGCAACAGCCACACCACCGAGGGCGGCGGAGTCCGCATCGGCGCCAGCTGGCAGGGCATCGAGCCCCAGCTCGGCTGGTTCCGCGCCGAGGAGGCCGCCCCGCCCTTGCAGCCGGCGATGGTCACCTCCTGGACTGCGGGGGTCGCCTTCGTCCACGACAACGGCGGCCTGCGCATCGACGGCTCGGTCGAAGAGCGCGGCGGGCAGTGGTACCGCAGCGGGATCGCGGTCGGTCTCTTCTCCCGTTATTGAGTGAGGCGCGCGGCGCCCACCTGGCTGTCAGTCAAAGACCGCCAACGGCGCAAAGCCCGGGCCGAGCGCTGCGCTGGCGTCATAGCCGAGGAAACTCGCCGCGGTGGCGTACAGCGTGCGGTAGTCGGTCGAGGCGATCTGGTCGCCGCGGCTGTCGAGGGTGGTGAGGGACGGCTGGGTGCCATACAGGCCGCCTTTCACCGCGCCGCCGAGCAGGATATGCGGAGAGGCGGTGCCGTGGTCGGTGCCGGAGCTGCCGTTTTCATTGACCCGCCGGCCGAACTCCGAATAGCTCATCACCAGCACCCGGTTCCACAGATTCTTCTCGATCAAGGCGCTGCGCAGCGCGGCCAGGCTGTCGGCGACCTGGGCAAGCAGATCGTCGTGCTTGGCGCGCTGGTTGGCGTGGTTGTCGAAGCCGCCAATGGACAGTTTCAGCACCGGCAGCTTGAGTCCGGCGGCGAGCAGTTGGGCGACGTACTGGCATTGCCGGCCGAGGTTGCTGCGGGTCGGGAAGACGGTGGTGAAGGTCGGCGCCGGAGTGAGCGCGGTGCGGATCGCTGCGCCGGCCAGGGCGACCTGGTGCTGGACGTCGAGCAGGTGGTCGAGACCGGGATTGCCGGTACCGCCGGGCAGATCGGCCACTGTCGCGGATTTGTTGACGAAATCCTGGGGGCTCGACATCGCCAAGGTGGTGATGCCGGATCCCTTCAACGGGTTGGAGGTCGGCCGGCCGAGCAGCACGCCGTGGGCCGGTGCGCCGGCGGCCAGGGCGGTGCCGGCCAGCACCCGGCGCAACCAGCCGTCGTTGATCACGGTATCGGCGGACGAGCCCGAGTTCCAGATGTCGATGCCGCGGAAATGGCTGCGGTTGGGATTCGCGTAGCCGACGCCGCGGACAATGGCGAGATCGCTGGCATTCCACGCCGCCATCACTGGTTGCAGCACGGGATTGAGTCCGAGTCCTTCGCCCACGCCAAGCACCTGGCTGGGCGGGATGGCCAGCGTCGGGCGGGCCGCGATATAGGCCGGATCGCTGGCCGGAATCACCGTGTTGAGGCCGTCGTTGCCGCCATCGAGTTCGAGCAGGATCAGGGTTCGATCCCAATCCGGGGCGGCGAGCAAGACGTCTTCGGCCTGGGCCGTGCCAGGCACGACTGCGGCGACGCCGAGCGCCCAGGCGGCCTTGATCAGGGTGCGACGGTCGATCTGGAGCGTGGTCATGGCGCACCTCTCATTGCAGCTGGAAGGCGGGATCGAGGAGGACGGCCTTCACCCGGTCGAGGGCTGGACTGGCGGGGATGACCGTGAGCGGAGCGATCGGCAGCAGCCGTGCAGGCAGGTCGGCGAGCGCTCCGGGAGTCAGCTTGGGTGCCAGGAACGCGGCCGCCTGGCCCAGGCGGAAACGACGATCGAGCAGGGATTTGGCGTGGATCCAGTCGGTTCCGCCGGTCCAGCCGCGGACATTGGGCGGATCGAGTGGATTCTGTTCGAGCCCATTGAGCACGTCGATCTGGTCGGCCAGGATGGCCGGCGGGATGCCCAGGCTGCGCCACAGCCCGACCAGCAGAACGATCGGCGATTTCAATTGGCTGTTGCGGCGGCTGGCGGCGATGAACAGCGGGCTGAGCAGCAGTTCGCGGAGCAGTGGTTTCATTTCCCAGGTCGTGCGCAGGACCGCCGCCAAGCGGTCGATCTCGGCCGCCACCGCTGGATCGGCGTGGTCGTCGCCGGCGAACTCGTGCCACAGCCGTTCGACCAGATGCACGGCGAGACGCGGCTGCTCGAACAGGATGCGCACGATGTCGCCGCCGTCCCAGGCTCCGGTCTGGCCTAGAAAGGTCTTGGCGCCGGCGTCGTGCTTGTTGGGCTTGAACAAGAAGTTCCGCCGATCGTCGAGATTCCACCCGGTGAACGCCCGGGCCGCCGCGACCACATCGGCCTCGGTATAGACCCGGCCTTCGCCGAGAGTGAACAGTTCCAGCAGTTCACGGGCGAAATTCTCGTTGGGACGGCCTTTTTCATTGGTGTCGTTGTCAAGGTACATGACCATCGCCGGATCGCGGCAGATGGCCTCGAACAGGGCACGGACATTGCCGGCGGCGTGGGTGCGCAGCAATGCCAGGTAGCGCCAGCTGGCAGTGGGCGTCCCGACGTCGCTGGCGCTGGTCACCAGCAGGTTCGACCAGAACAGCACCAGGCGTTCGGTGAACGGACTGGGCGTGGCCACCATCTCGTTCAACCACCAGGCCTTGAGATCCTTGATCCGGCGCTGCTTTTCCGTTTCGTAGGCGTCCCGTTCGGCCTGGCTCCAGGCGTTGTACTCGGGCCCGGTCGGCACCACCGCGCCGATCCACGGCGGCGGCGCGGTGAACGGCTCGATCCGGGTTTCCGCCAGCAACCGGTCAACCGCGGCAGTCCAGCCCAGCCCGGCCCAGCGGAGCAATTCTTCAGGCGTCGCGCCGAACCCGGTGCGTCCTGCCAGGTGCCGGGACTCGGCCAGCGGCACTGCTGCGGCAACGGTTCCCAGCGGCGGATTGACCGTCACTGCGCAGCTGCGCTGCGCGGTGGCCCCGGCCGCTGCCGCCGCAACCACCACGTCGTGCCTGACCGGATCCCGGTTGGCTCCTGGGTCGATGGGATTGGCCACGGTGCCGAAGGCGATGCTGGTAACGGCCTGGCCGTTGACCGTGACCGTCGCAGGCACGTCGGTGGTCACGGTCAGCGCCAGCCCGGTGAAGATCAGCGCGGGCGGCGGCGGACCGGAATCGCCGCCTCCGCCACCGCCACCACCGGAGCAACCGGCCAGGACCAGTCCGGCCGCGCCGACGGCCAGGATGGTGCCGGTCGGATCGCCGGACTTGGGCTGGGCAGGCTGTGGATCCATCGTGCTGCCGGGGTGCTGCTGGGCGTCCATGGTGGTTTCCTCAGCCGATAGCGGTGGGGACGGAGGTCGGAGCCGGCGCGCCGTCGACCAGGATGGTGCGGGTGGTGATCTGGCCGGTGCTTTCCTTGGCGGTGATCGCCACCAGCGTGCTGCCGCCAACCGGCACCAGCACCCCGATGGAGAACGTGCGATCGGGAGCGATCGCTAGGATGGTCGAACCGTTGGTCAGTTCCGTCACCAGCGGTCCGACGCTGCCGCGCAGGGTGACGGTGATTCCGGTGATGGCGGGCATGGCTGCCTCCGGCTGGTGGCGATGGAGTTCCGGCGCCACTCTTATTGCGCTGACCTTCCTCCAGCCAAGCGGGGAAGATCCCACGCGGTGGCCGCCTCCTGACACGGCCTTGCCGCTGGCACGCTTCGCGCAGGGTCGGGCCATGCTCACGTTTTTCCTTGCTGCGCTGATCGGTCTGGTCGGCGTCGTGGTCCTGCGGCGTTCCACGACAAACGGGTGGACGCGAATGGGTTGGCTGGTGCCTGCGGCGGCGCTGGTGGTGATGGCGGTCACCGCTGCCGGCGACCGGGAAGTCCAGAAGCTGCTCGGCGTCCTGCTGATGCCTTTTGGCCTGATCTGGCTCAGCCTGCTGATCTGGACCATCGCGGCCGCCGTCGGCCGCCACGTCCGCCTCGCTGTCGGCCTTGGCCTGGTGACCGTGGCGCTCGGCGTGGTCGGCAACTGCTGGGTCGGCGGAGTGCTGATCGACCTGCTCGAACGGCAGGTGCCGCGCATCGATCCCGACGTCGGAGCGCCGTTCGACGCGGTGTTCGTGCTCGGCGGCGGAACCTCCCTCGCATCGGACGGACGGCCGTCGTTCGCCGAGTCCGGTGATCGGGTGGCGGTGGCGGCGGCGCTGTGGCATCGCAAGCGCACCTCGATCCTGGTGGCCTCCGGCATGTCGATCCCGGCCCTCGACCAACCCCGCCACCTCGGCGTCGAGACCCGCACCCTGTGGGCCGGATTGGGCATCCCGCCATCGGCCGTACTGGTCATCCCCGCCGATGAATCGCCTTCGGCCGACGGTCCGCGCATCACCCGCGAAGAGATCGTCCTGTACCAGCGGCTGTGCACGGAGCGCGGCTGGACCCGGGTCGGTCTGGTCAGCAGCGGCTGGCATCTGCCCCGAGCGCTGGCGGCTTGTCGCCGGATCGGCTTCGATCCGGTGCCCATCCCGGCCCAACCAAGCGGACCGCCGCCTCGTTTTTCCATGTATTTTCTAGTTCCCCAAGCCAAAGGCATGAACACCGTCCAGACCGCCTGCTGGGAATTTCTCGGCCTGATCGTCGGCCGCTGATCCTGACCGCCGACGACTGGCCGCTGACGACTGGCAGCGCTTCCCGGCTGGGCCAGATAGCGGATACTGACGTCATGGTCCACCTGCGTGCCGTCGCTTCCCTCATCGTTGGCTTGGCCGCGGCCGTCGCTGCCAGCCCAGAAGAGTCCTGGGCGCCAGCCTTGGTCACCAACCGCCACGATGTCTTCGGTGGCGCTGCCTGGTCGGGCCAGCGCCTCGCCCTGACCCTTGGCCCATTCGACGGGAACGGTCAAGGAGGACGCCCCGACCAGACCCTGGCCGGTGGCGAGGTGTCCGTGGAAACCCGCTCCGGTTATGTTTTTTCGGCCACCCAGCCGACCGTGGGCTGGCTGTATGCGGTCTCCGCCGCGGCTGGCGCCTGGTCGGGGACCGGCGATGCGACCTATCTGGCAGTCGCTCCGCGGCTGGCGGTCGGGCTGGGGCTGTGGGCCCAGCTGACCCGCGATTTCCGGGTCGAGCTGGTGCCGGCCCTGGGCGCCGGACTGGTCTTCACCCAGCTCAAGGATTCATCCCGCGGAATCGATGAAGCCGCCTATGCCCGGCCATTCGCGACCCTCGGCGGCATGGCCCACGGCCAGGTTTCGCTGCACGGTGGCAGCCGGATCGGCGCCGGCCTCGGCTATTTGCATCTCGGCACCCCGTACCTCCGACCCAGCGGCGTGGTCTTCTCGGTCTTTTTCGGCTGGGAACGGTGAACGGCAGGTTCATTCCGGCAGCAACGGCGCACCGGTCACAGCGGAGTACTCCGCTAGCGCGGCGGCGCTCTCGGCGGCCAAGGCAGGATCGCTGAGATCGGCGGGGAGCAGGCGGTCGCGGTAATAGCGGCGGACCCAGGATTCAAGCTGGTTGATTCGGGCGCTGTCGCACCGCGCCCACGGCGGAACCCTGGCCAACTCCTCGCTGGTCAGGTCGAGGCGCAGGCGCAGGCAGGCCGGTCCGCCACCGCCGCGCATGCTTTCACGCAGATCGCAGAACACCACGCGATCGATGAAACCTTCGCCGAGCAGGCGGTCGATGATCCGGCGCGGTCGATCCGCCGCGCATTCCACCGGCGCCACCATGGCCCACCCCTGGGGCGTCGGCGCCAGCAGGCTGTTGAACAGATAGCAGGCGACGCTGTCGGCCAGGGACAGGTCGTCGGCGGAGATCTCGGCGACGCGCAGTCCCGGCAAGCGTTGGCGCAACTGCTGGATCACGGCTGGCTGGTCGGTCCAGGCCTGCTGGTGGATCAGCACCCGGTCACGGGTACCAACCATGACCACGTCGTTGTGGAAGGCGCCGGCATCGATCGCCGCTGCCTGCTGGCGGACGTGGAGGACACGCTGGGCGGGCAGCGCCAAAAGCCGGGCGACGGCCAGGGACCCGGCCAGGGATTGCCGCGCCGGATAACGGGATGGCGCGGCGATGGAATCGGCCGCAGGGAAACCGCGGCCATGGACGAAGACATGGATCACCTCGCCGCCGCTCGCCAACCGGGAATGATTGGCGGCGCCTTCATCGCCCAGCGCCGGGTGACCGGGCAGCGGCGGATGGACCGCGCCGCCGAGCGGGGCGAGCAGCGCGGTGAGTTGGGTGAATCGCCCGTTCGATTCGAGCAGGCGATGGGGCATCGCTGCCAGGTTGGCGACCACCGCGTGCAGCCGCCCATCCTCGGTGTCCGTCGATGGCGCGATGGTCGCGGCATTGGCGGTCCACATGAACGACGACGAACTGGCCAGGCGGAGCAATTCCGGCGCGGCGGTCGCCGCCGCGGTCAGTACCGCAGGGACGTCTCCGAAGAAACCGCAGCGGCGCAGAAAAACAACGTCGGGCCTGGGCAACGGCGGCAGCACAGCCACCGGCATACCGAGACCGAGCACCGCCCGGATCTTGTCCAAGGTCGCCAGGGCCGCAGCTCGCGGCGAGCTGGTGCCGCCAGCATTTCCCTGGCTGGCGACATTGCCCGGCGACAGGCCGCCATGGAACAGGGTCGGCCCAGGCAGTCCGTCAAGCTGGAGTTCGTGCAGCACGATCACCTCCGGTGTGCCTCCCGATTGGACGCAGCTTCAAGGGCATTCAATCCGGACTACGCGATCGGGACATCGACCGAACGCCCTGATCGGGTCTTCCAACAGCCAGAGAACATCTCCTGTTTGCCGTGGCGGCTTCGCGCCGGAGCGGCCCGCCGGGAAATCGAGGTCCAGACTCGGGCCAGTCGCGCGCCAGTTGAGGCCCATTCGCGGACCGGCTGATCCCATGGCATACTGATCGGCATGTCCGTGACCTTCGTTGGCGACATCCATGGCTGGAGCGACCGCCTTGGACGCATCCTCACCCAGGCCGAGGGTCACGTGGTGTTCCTCGGCGACCTGCTCGATCGTGGGCCGGATGCGCCAACGGTGATCGCCTGTGTCCGCGATCTGGTCGAAGGCGGCGAGGCCACCTGTGTCCTGGGCAATCACGAATATGCGCTGATCCGTTCCCTCGGCTGCCCCGCACTCGGCATCCCGGCGGAGGAAGACCTGTTTTTTTCCTGGCTCCAAGGTTATGGCGGGATGGCGGTCTGCGATGCGTTCGGGGTCGACACCGTGGCCGGCCTGCGTGGCGCCCTGGGCAGCCACATCGACTGGCTCGCGTCCCTGCCGTGGGTCGCCGAAGGCGGTACCGACGGCAACCGCTGGATCGCGGTTCACGCCGGACTGGCGCCGGACCGGCCGACTGACAGCCAGCTCGCCGGGCTGCGGCGCGGCTGGGACGCGGTGGCTGACAACCTGGGGGCGATCTCGGCGAAGGGCCGGGCCCACCTCGTGCCCTTCGATCTGCCCCAGGGCACGGTGGTGGTCAGCGGCCACACTCCGGTTCCGATCCCCTGGGTGACCGGGCAGCGAATCCTGTGCGATACCAGTGGTGGTCTGCTCCATCGGCAGCTGTCCGGCGTCATCTGGCCGGATGGCCGGATCATCCGATCCTGAGCCTGAGCCTGAGCCTGAGGCTGAGCCTGGCTCAGCGGCGGTGGCCGAAGGGTTGGACCGCTGCGATTCCGTCGCAGCCCAGGGCCAGTGCCACCACCCGGTCGAAGCCGACAGCGACGCCGGCACAGTCGGGCAGGCCGGCCGCCATCGCCGCCAGGAATGCCCCATCAAGCACCAGGCGATCCGCATCCGGACGGGACTGGCGTTCGCGTTCCAGCCGGACCGCCAGCTCGGCGCCATCGGTCAGCTCGTGGTAGCCGTTGGCCAGCTCGACGCCGTCGCGATAGATCTCGAACCGGGCCGCCACCGCCGTGCCGTGACGATCCGTGCGCAGACGGGCCTGGGCACAGGCGCTGGCCGGGTAGTCGGTCACCACCGTCCACCGCCCTCGGCCGAGACCACGCTCGATGTCGCGGACCAGCAGTACATCCAGGGCCAAGGCGCGATCGACAGCGCCGTCGCGCTGCGCGACCCCGGCATCGCTGCCGAGGGCGGCGAGCAACCGGTCATCGCTGGCGGCGAAGGGGTCGAGGCCGAGCTGGCGTTTGAAGATCTCGCGCCAGGAGACGATCTCGCTATCGGCCTCCGGCCAGCCGGTAAGCGCGGCCAGCAAGGCGATGACCTCGTCGATCAGCTGGCGGTCATCCCATCCCGGGCGGTACCACTCGAGCATGCGGAACTCGGGGCTGTGCCATCGTCCCACCTCGCCCGCACGGAAGGCCGGGGCGAGCGCCCACACGGCGCCGCTGCCCGCGGCGACCAGCCGTTTCAGCGGATGTTCGGGGCTGGTCGGCAGGAAATACGGCCCACCCGGGCCATCGATCCGGAACGGAGCGACTCCGTGATCGAGGTTGGCGCCAGGTTGAAGCAGCGGCGGATCGACTTCGAGGACGCCACGCGCCGCGAAGAATTCCCGCATCCGTTCGACCAGCCTGGCCCGTTGGCGCAGGACGCTGGAACTGGCGGTGGGCCGCCAGTCGCGCCCGGTCATTTCTGGGCGCGGCCGGAATACTCGCGGGATTGGGTATTGATGATGATCCGCTCGCCGATGGCGATGAAGATCGGCACTTTGACCTCGGCGCCGGTATTGATCTTGGCCGGTTTCATCACCCGGCTCTGGGTGTCGCCCTTGACCGCAGGTTCGGTGTAAACCACCTCAACCGTGATCGTGGTCGGCAGGCGCAGCGCGATCGGCTGGTTGTTCCACAGGGTCACGCCCACCGGCATGTTCTCGAGCAGGAAATCCTTGTCATCGCCGACCGCTTCGGGGGTCACCGTGATCTGCTCGAAGCTGGACGTGTCCATGAACACGAAGCCGTTGGTGTCGCTGTACAGGAACTGCATCTCGACGTCGGTGATGTCGGCGGTCTCCATTTTTTCGCCGCCGCGATAGGTTTTTTCCAGGGTGTTGCGGGTGATCAGGTTCATGACCCGCAGGGTGTAGACCGCGTTGCCCTTGCCCGGCTTGAAGAAATTGGCCTCGATCACGTTCCACGGCGCGTTGTCGATGAGCAGCTTGGTGCCCTTGGAAACTTCGCTGATTTCGATACTGCCCATGGTGGTGTTGCTCCGTCGCCGTGCGGGGGATCGACAGACGTGTGGAGCCGCCGAGGCTCCGCCGCCGATGCACGGGGCGCGGACGCTAGCGGAG
This sequence comes from Planctomycetota bacterium, assembly GCA_014193115.1. GTDB lineage: Bacteria > Planctomycetota > UBA11346 > UBA11346 > UBA11346 > BJHQ01. The sequence continues at coordinate 386,920 of BJHQ01000003.1, forward strand.
CCGGATTGCGATGCCACCCCCGGCCGGCAGGCGAAGGGAGCCCGCGTGCCATCCTGGCAGAATGAACTCGGCCAGGCGTTCCGCCGGCCCGCTGATCTGCTCGCCTTTCTCGGCCTGCCTGCGCCGACGAACCTCGTCGACCACGGTTTTCCGCTGCTCGTCCCGAGAGGGTTCGCAGCCCGGATGACGCCAGGCGATGCGCAGGATCCGCTGCTCCGCCAAGTCCTGGTCAGCGCCGAGGAATCCCTGGATCCGCCGGGATTCACCGACGATCCCGTGGGCGAGATCGGCTGCGCCGCCGTCCCCGGACTGCTTCGCAAGTACCGCGGCCGGGCCCTGCTGGTCGCCACCGGAGCCTGCGCCGTCCACTGCCGGTACTGCTTCCGCCGTCATTTCCCCTATGCCGATCTGCCCCGGGGCGAGCGCTGGTGGTCCGCCGCCCTGGCCGCTCTGGCCGCAGACCCGACCATCGAGGAATTGATCCTGTCCGGCGGCGATCCGCTGACCCTGCCCGACCAGCAGCTGGCCGCGATCGTCACTGAGGCCGCCGCGATCCCGCATCTGTCCCGGCTGCGCATCCACACTCGTCTGCCGGTGGTCCTGCCGTCGCGGGTCGACGCTGCGCTGCTCGCCTGGCTGCATTCGACGCGGCTCCAGACGGTGGTGGTGATCCATGCCAATCATCCAGCCGAAATCGACGGCGAGGTCGCTGCGGCCTGCGCCCGCTTGCGCGGCGCTGGTGTCCTGCTGCTCAACCAGTCGGTGCTGCTTGCCGGGGTCAACGATGCGCCGTCGATCCTGGCGGATCTCTCCCGCCGGCTGTTCGCGGTTGGCGTGCTGCCCTATTACCTGCACCAGCTCGACCGGGTGCGGGGGGCCAGCCACTTCGCCGTGCCGGATGCCCGTGCCTTGGCCATCACCAGGGAATTAACGTCCGTTTTGCCAGGCTATCTGGTGCCAAAGCTGGTCCGCGAAGTGCCCGGCGAGCCGGCCAAGATGGCCCTGACACCGTCACCATGACGCTGTCGGGCGTGGCGGTGACGCAAGCTTGAGGGTTCCGCGCGGCAGCCGACAATGACCTGCCATGCGCTTCCTGATCCTGCTGTCGCTGATGCTCGCCCAGGCCGCCGCCGACGACCGCCAGGACTGGCCGTTGCGCTGGCGGACGTGCTGCGATTCGGCCCTGGGTGTCGCCTTCCGCTATCCGTACCCGTTTTTCGCGCCCGACCAGACCCGGACGGTGCTGCTGCGCATGCCGACCGGCACGCGCTATACCATCCCCAAGATCGCCGACATGCGCTTGGTCGGCGCCGTTGCCACTCCGGCCGACACCGATCTCGCCGCCGCCGGTGATCGGCTCGCTGGAGCCAAGCTCAGTTGGACCGACGTCGATTGGTACGCCAGCAAAGCGCCGCACCGGTCCGCGACCTGGGCGCCGCCGGGTGTCATCGCCAAGCTCGGCACTGGCGAGGGCCGCACCGCCCTGGTCGTGCGCCACGCCGACCGGATCAGCGCGCTGGTTCTCGCCGGCTTGCCCACCACCGGCGACAACGCCGAAATCCTGGATTCTTTCGAAGTTCTGACCGTCGCCGCCAAATCCGCAGACAAGCCGACCACGGCCAAGCCACTGCGCACCTGGCGCGATCACCAATTCATCGCCGGCAAGGCGCTGGACGTCTCCGGGAAACCTGCGACGGCGCCAGCCGCATCGTGGAAGCTGGCGCTTGAAGTCGAAACCCAGCACTACCACCTCACCGGGCACGTCGCGCCGGCGCGGATGCTCTTCCACGGCCAGTACCTTGAAGCCTTGTACCGCGCCTACACCAAGGTTTTCCAGCCTGAATCCATGCCGCCCTTCAAATTCGAGGTCCATGTCTTCGCGACCTACGCCGACTTCAAGGCGGCCTCGGGCGCCTGGGGCAATGGCATCCCGACCGGAGGCACCGGCATCGTCGGCGGATTTTTCGTGCCGCATCTGCTGTCGTTGTGGGTCTACGAGGAATCCGGCGCCCTGGGCGGACCGCAGTTCTCGGTGGAACACGTCATCGCCCATGAGTGTTCGCACCAGTTCCTGCATCTGGCGCTGAACGGCACCGACCATGTGCCGACCTGGATCAACGAAGGACTCGCCGTGCATTTCGAGAGCGGTGTCTTCCAGAACGGCGAATTCCAGATCCGTCCACCGCTCGCCCGGCTCGAACGGCTCCGCGAGGACTACGTGCGCCTCAACAGTCCGCTCTCGGGCAGCTTGGGAAAATACCTGGACCATCACGGGTTCATCGACGCGGGCATGTATGGCGAGGTCTACGCGATGATCCATGCGTTCGTGTTCGGCGCCAAAGCGAAGGATTCCACCGGCAAAAGCGGACTCGACCGGTTCCAGGACTACATGCGCGCGCTGCGTCAGCGCGAAGATGGCGCCAAGGCCTTCGAGCGGATTTTCATGGCCGACCTGGTGAAGCGTTACGGCGACCGGGACAAGGCGATCGCGGCCTGGGACCAGCAGCTGGTGCAATACGTCAAGGGCAACCGGAACTGGTGACCACCGGGGAGGGCCGAGCGCCTGCACGACCCTCGACCGGGGCCGTGACCGAGCCGCCCGCTGGCTCATGGCCCGACGAGGCTTGGAAGAAGGGTCTTGACGTCGCCCCCCTGATTCACATAAAGCCCCACCCCAACGCAAACAGGGTGGCCCAGCCGGCCCAGCCGGCCCAGCCGAACCCGGGGAGCGGAAGGGGAAGCGATGCGATGGGCCGCAAGGCCGTCGCCGCCGAT
>BJHQ01000004.1 GCA_014193115.1 Planctomycetota bacterium
CGCCAACTTCTGCGCCGAAGACATCACGGATGCCGAGACCGAGGCCAGGCGTGGAGCCAAGCGCATCCGCCGGCGACTATCCCTTCTGGATGGCTTTCTGGCAGGGGCCGGGCTGTCCTTTGGGTCAATATGACAACCTATATATGAAAGCTCAGTAACAGCCGGACCCCCAGAATGGGCCGAAATCCCCGTGGATTTCACCTTTCTTTTTTTCTCCCCGTTCTCCAGTTCGCGGGACTGGCCTGGTGGGGCAGCCAGGACACTGGTAAAAGGGTCGCCGTTCTCCGGTTCTCCGGCTGCGTTTTGGGTGAAAACCGGTCTTAGTTAACAGCGCTGTCCAACCTGGCCACCAATCAGCGGATGCGAACTGGAGAACGGCCGCTCGCCCATGGAAGTCAGCGGAATCGGGAAGAATCTCCCTCCATGCCGCAGGCCTACATCATCGCCGGCCCCAACGGCGCTGGGAAGACCACCTTCGCCCGTGTCTTTCTGCCAGTGCACGCTGGCTGCATGACCTTCAACCGTGGCATGGATTGGCGGCGTGAGCTCGTATGGCATCGGGCTGCTCTGGACTAGGATTTTGCCATGCTGATCCACTGTGACCCTGCGCGAGTTGGTCGAATCACTCCTGGATCGGAGCTCCCAGGCGACAGATCTAGTGGGCACGCTTCGAACCAGGAAAACCTGGCCGTACTACTGATAATTCATATATAGGTTGACTTTTTCTAGATGTCCTACATGATACCGGCATGCCAGCCAAGCAGCGCCGCTCGACCCCCCGACTGACAGGCAAGCGGGATCATTCCGCGATGGAGAAGCGGCGCCTGGAGGCACTGGAGCTGCTGGCCGACGGCATTTCGCAGTCGGAGATTGCCCGTCGCCTGGATGTTTCCCGCCAAGCAGTGAGCAAATGGGTGACCGCCAAGCGTGACGGCGGGATGAAGGCTCTTGCCAGCAAGGGCAAGCCGGGCCGCAAGACGGCTCCGTCTTCGTCCGAGATGAAGAAGGTCGAGGTCGCGCTGCTGAAGGGGCCGGTGAAAAATGGCTGCCGCAATGATCTGTGGACTCTGCGGCGGGTGGCCGAAGTCATCGCCCGCGTGACGGGACGTCCGCGTCCGAGCATCAGTCGCACCTGGGGCCTGCTGCACACGATGGGATGGAGTTGCCAGCGCCCGGCCCGCCGCGCCCGGCAGCAGGACGCCGATGCGGTCACGGATTTCCGTGAGCAGACGTGGACCGCTGTCAAAAAAACGCCCGAGATCAGCGGAAGCTGATCATTTTCGCAGACGAGTCGGGACTCAGCGAGCGTCCGTCGATACGCTCCACCTGGGGACGCCGGGGCAAGACGCCGGTCGTCGTGCATTCCCACCGCTGGGCCAAGCGCTCCATGATGGCGGGCCTTATCTACCATTGGTCGGGAAAGCCCGCGAAACTCACCTTCGAGATCATCGAACAATCCTATCGCCTGCCCGACATCCTCCGATGGTGCCGGCGTCTGATTCGCGTGTTGGCCGGAAAGAAGGCGATCCTGATCTGGGACCGCCTCCAAGCCCATCGAAGCAAAGCAGTGAAGGCCTACTTGGCAGCCTATGGAATCGAGGTGGTCCTACTCCCCGGGTACGCACCACAGCTCAACCCCACCGAATGGCTCTGGGCCAACCTCAAGGGCACCGAACTCGCCAACTTCTGCGCCGAAGACATCACCGACGCCGAGACCGAGGCCCGGCGTGGAGCCAAACGCATTCGCCGGCGGCTATTATTGCTGGAGGGCTTTCTGGCGGGGGCGGGACTAACCTTTGGGTCAAAATGACAATCTATATATGAAATATCAGTAAACTGGCGCTCCGTTTATGTCCACCAAAATTCCCGCTGTTCGACCCACTCCTTGCGTGTTGGGCTTCAGTCATTTTAAGAAGCATACCTTCCGGTACCTACCGATCAAACCAGGAATCCCCATGCACAGCATGAAGTGCGAGGAACCCACACCCTTCCGCCGTACGCTTGGATAATGGTGAACCTCCAGCAGCATCTGACGTATGCCCCCCATGTACCTACCTGCCATCCTCACCGTCCTTTGTGCGGCCGCTGCTGCCGCCGATTACACCTTTACTCTCAACGGATCCTCGCTGACTCCGACTCTCCTGCCAACCGGCGATGGACCACACCCAGGTCCGGGCGATCTGGTGTGGACTGGTGGCTGGCAGGTCCTCGACGGTCCAGGCCGCTATTCTTTCTCCGACGAACGCGACCAGGTGCGGCGGCGCATCGACGACGGTCCCGAAACGGTCACCCTGGTCCGGATTTCTTCACATTCCGAGGACGGTGACCAGAAAGAGGGGAAAACTTCGTGGAAACTCGCCAATGCCCTGGCTGGAATGGATGCTGCCCAACGTGCTGCTGTACGCGGCCTCATTCTGGAGAACCGGTACGATGCTCCCATCGATGGATTCGCTGCGACTTGCTCTGGCCTGAACTGGGGCCAACTCGCGGTTTCTGTCTCTGACGATGCCTGGCTGGATCCCCAGGGACGCCTACCCTTCGATCGGGGTATTTGGGCACTGACCATCAAACCGAATCAGTACCCGAACCGCTTCACCCAAGCCGCCTTCGACGGTTACGCCGGTTTGCGATTCCTCTCTGTTGATGGGCTGGGCTCGAACGATTTGCCGATCGCCCTGGCGTCATTCGCGAGTTATACCCAATTACGCGTTTTGCGCCTATCGAGCGTGACCGTTGCTCCAGGCCCACTGCAGACCGCATTGCTTTCCAATTTCGAAGCGTGGCATTGTAATACAGGCGCCGCACCTTGGCCGGCTTCGCTCGACGATCTGGCTGCCTGCACCAAACTGTCGGTGATCAATGTAGCTGGTGCCGGTCTGACTGGGCTGGAGAAACTCGATCGCTTTCCTGTTTTGGAAAAACTTACAGCGAGCAATTCTCGTATTGCTCGCCTGTCTACCGCTGTCGGTCCTAATCTGCGCAAGATTTCCGTATTCGGTGCGCCGATACCCCCTGACCTCGTTGCTACCTTCCGCGCTTCCCACCCAAACATCGTCCTGGAGCACGCCTGGGCGGATGCACTGACTCCTATGCAGTCCTGCACGCGAATCATTCTGCGCACCGGTGGTACTTGCCATCGTGATCGTGGCTCAGAGCGCGAGCTGTGGCGCAGCAATGAACCGGCCGAGGTGCGTCGTTTTCTGACTTTGATCGGTATCAAAGACCGACAAAGTGGACGTCATTGTATGTGCTGCGGCTCTGCCACCGTCGAATTGTACCGTGGGGAGATCCTAGCAATGACGGTAGGCATGCATCACGGCCAGAGCTTGCGTTGGGCGGACGGTCCGTGGCCAGGTGACGCAATCCTGACCGAAGACGCCGCCACAACTCTGGCCGACTGGTTGGCTGAGCGTGGCGAGCAGAACACCGTGGCCGAATATAAGCAGGGCAAGGCGCGCGAAGCGGCGATGAAGCGATTTGTCGTGTCATGGACCGTCATCCTTGGGGCGCCTACCATGGATGCCATGCGCGGTGGAAAGGACCAGGCAGGCGTGCGTGCCGCTCTGGCTGCTGGCCTGCCCGAAGGCCCGGCACGAGACGTAACCCTGCTTCGATTATACGGGTGCTGTCTGCCCGATTGGCATCTGCATACTTATCTTGACCGCATTCTGGTTGGCAGTGAGGATGAAAAAGAAGGTGGCTTGCTCGATCTGGCTTCGGCCCTTCGCGGCTTGACCGCGCCGAACTTGGACACCACGGCACAACTGGGTGCCGCCCGCCTGATCCTGGGCGACCGTGCCCTCGATCGCATGACCACCGAGGATGCAGCCCGGTTAGTGCCTGCGCTGGCGCGCCTTGGCTTTGCCAATCCACGTCCTGAAAATCGCCAAGAAACCATACAGGCCCTTGCAACGGCCGACGCACCGTGGCGCCGCGCGTTGCTGCGCGAAGCCTTGGCAGATCCCCCAGCCGGCTTGTTACCGGAGAGCGCCGCAACCTTGCCAGGCGGAATGGTAACCTACCGATCGAGCGTGAAAGTTCCCGATGGTGCTACCCTGTCTGCCGCCGCCGCACTGGCATTGCTCCATCTCGGTGACCGCGATGCCGAACCGCTCATCCGAGCAGCCATGTCGAGAATGGACAAGGATGGCCGCGCCACCGTTAGCGCCGCCTTGGATGGAACCAAGGCACCATAAAGCGGTTTGACCCCCACCAGTCCAGGCGGTGAATGGAGCGGTGTTTGCCAAGCCCGCGCTGTCCGCGCTCTCACCAGCCTGGCTGACGCCCACCGCTCCCGGACCCCTGATCGCGGCCTCGCACGGCAACGCGTTCGGGTTGGGCTGCTGGCTTCGTCCGCCTGCCTTCGTGGGGGTTTCTCGGCATTTGCAGGGCGAGTACCCCTAGCCGGTGGACACAGGATAGCGACCCTCGCAGCACGCTGCCCAGGCCACCAGCCGCGCCTCGTCCGCGCCGACCGTGGCACTCAGCCATGCCAGTGGTAGCCGTTTTCCTCGATCGATCCCAAGGAGCACACGATGGACCTGCTTTCTTTACAGCGCACGCGGGCGATCAGGACGCCGCCACCTGCTGCAAGACCCCAGATCAATGGCCCGCGCATCGTCGGAGTACGGCCGGACAGCCCTTTCCAGTATTACATCCCCGTCACCGGTGTACGACCCATCGTGTTGGAAGTTTCAGAGCTGCCATCAGGTTTGCACTTCAATCCGAAAACTGCCACCATTCAGGGTCGAACCAGTGAACCTGGACACCATAAAGTGGTGATCACCGGCAGAAATGTGGAAGGCCAGCACACCAGGGAACTGACCATTGTTGTCGGTGATGGCCTCGCCTTGACCCCGACCATGGGCTGGAGCAGCTGGAACTGTTTCAACGCCAAGATCGATCAGGAACTCATCCTCAACCAGGCCCAAGCGATGGTGACCACCGGTCTCATCGATCATGGTTGGACCTACATCAATATCGACGATGGTTGGCAAGGTGGCCGGGATGCCGACGGCCGCATCCAGGGCGGAGCGAATTTCCCCGACCTTCGTGCCTTGGGTGATGCCATCCATGGTTTGGGTTTGAAGTTCGGGATCTATTCCTCGCCTGGCCCGAAAACCTGTGCCGGATTCGAGGGGAGTTTCCGCCATGAGGCCCAGGATGCCCAATCGTACGCCGAATGGGGGGTGGATTTCCTCAAGCACGACTGGTGCACCGCTCAGATCCTGGCCAGGGTGCGACGCCTGGGGGGGTACACGGCGCTGCTGCCAGACAGGGAACGCGCTGAGGTTGCTGCCCTCGGTGTCGAGATCGATACTTTGAAGGCAGCCGGAATCAGTGATCAGGATTCGGAGTTCAAAAACCTTCTTGAGCGTCGCCTCGCCATCGTGCTCAAACAGACCACGGCCAGTGAGCGGTTGCCGATCGACCTTGCCATTGAACAGGCGCCCTACCGGTTGATGGGCGAAGCTCTGCGCCGCCAAGGCCGCGATATCGTCTATAATTTGTGCAATTATGGCCAATGGAACGTCTGGCAATGGGGCCCGCAGGTCCACGCCCACAGTTGGCGCACAACCGGCGATATCCTCGATTCCTGGGAAAGCGTGGAAAAGATCGGATTCTCGCAAAACGGTTTGGAGGTCTGGTCTGCACCCGGACGATGGAACGATCCGGACATGCTGGAGATCGGCAACCAGAACCTGACTCCAGACGAATGTTTTACGCACATGACGCTGTGGTGCATTCTTGCGGCACCGCTCCTGATCGGCTGCGACCTGACCAGCATGGATGCGTTCACCTTGAGCGTTTTCAGCAACGATGAAGTGCTGGCGATCAACCAGGATCCCCTGGGACGCCAAGGAAACCGCGTGTTTCTGCGCGGCCAGATCGAGGTCTGGCGCAAACCGCTTATGGATGGCATGACCGCCATAGCCGTGTTCAACCGCGGAGAAGAAGTGGCAGATGTGGATATTGCGTGGGCTGACCTGCACCTGAACGATCAGGTTTCGATCCGCGATTGCTGGCGGCAACGGGACCTACCGCAATTGGCTGCGGGTCTCAAGACCAGGGTCCAAGCGCATTCGGCTGAATTATTCCGAGTCGGCAAGAGCTAACGCGGTTTCGTGCCGGCTGGCCCGGCTCGCTGCAGGCCGCAGGTCGGACGGATCCTGTCCGACCTGCGGCGTCACCCTTGAAAACCCACATGCTCACCAATTTCGCCACATCGCCGCACCAACTCTGGAAAACAAAAAAAAGTACCGCCGGGATAATCATAGGACATCGAGCAGATCTGGCTGATGCCGGTCCAGCAGCCGGTGATCTCGTTGTTGGCGTAGAGGTGGAAGCAGTTGGGTTGCAGCGGCCAGATGCCATCGACCTCGGCATTGTTGCCGAGGCCCCCAATTTCCGCTGCCGGCGATCCACCGACCCTTACACCAGCCGACACCGCTGGTCTCGTCGCGATTGTCGAGGTCCCGGGCCGTGCAGCGATCGAAGACATAGCGCTGGCCACCCTACATGGACAGCAGCGTGTTGCAGTCATGCACGCCGATGAAGGTGCAATCGCGGAAGGTCACCCCGGTCGCTGCGGCAAGGAAGACACCGGAATGGGTGGTGAATTCGCAACCCGTGAAGGTCATGTCGGTGCACAGGGCGGTATCGAAGACAGAGCCGGTATAATACCGCGGCTACGCCTATCACACCAGCCTGACCGCCGTTGAGGCCTTTGAACGGTCGTTCTCAGGCGATCGAATCGGGGGTGATGATTGATGGACGCCGACTTGGAAGAGTCGCTCATGGCGAATCAGCGGGATGGCCGAAGACCTGCAGCTCGCTGAAACCGAAGTGGCCAGCATTGTTGATGCGTTGAACTCGTACGTACCGATATCCCTTTGGGTCTTCGAACCACCTGGTCCAGGTTGCCGCCCTCTCCAATGGAACGAACTGTTCGCCGACCACAACCTTGTCCTTGAATGCCGGATCGTTGGAAACCCATACCGCGAAATTCCTTTGCTGTTCCGGATGCTGGTGTGATTGTCGCGCCAGAAGTTCTATGCGGCTGATCACCTGAGGTTTCTCCAAATCGACTTGCCACCAGGAGTTCGCCTCCTTGCCGTTATCCGCCCAGTCGGTCCTGAGATTATCGTCCACCCCAGCTGTTGGATTCACACCTGACCACGAACTCGACGCCAACACGGGTTTGCCTTTGGCGATGTTGATGATTTCGAGCCTGCGTCCTTCGATACCGGCATCCTCGACCGCTTTGCGCGCTTCCTCCGGCCAGTTGCGGTCAAGCACCAGAATCGGATCATGGACATAGGTGATGCCGGCATTCGTGCGGTGCCTGCTTGTCGAATACCAATTGCTGTCGTACAGACCTCGCTCATGAGGGGGGTTGCTTGCCTTCCCTTCTCCCGAAGGAGACCAGTCGGCAACATTGTTCCGCCAGACGAAGTCGCTGGAGCCGTTATCGCTGTAGAATGCAACGATACCAGCTCCGACATTGGGATTGAGGTTGCGGACATAGTTGTTCAGCACCATGGTGGTCTTTCCTTGTTCGCTCCATCCGTTCAGATAAATTGCTCCATTATCAGCGACTCGTTTGATCGGATCAATGATGCAATTGCGGGCGATGCGATTATCGCCGCCAAGAGGGACATTGCTGTCCCATCCGAGACCCAACGTGATGCCATGACTCGACGTGTCATGGATGTAATTGTGCTCCATCCGGCTGCCCCGGGTCCAGATCATCTCGATGCCGGATCCATTCCAGTTGCAGCGTCCAGTGCGAGCGATTTCACAATTCACAACTGAGATGCGTTCGGGAATCGCCGCGGCGCCAACATGGAAAACCCCGCCGATCGGCTGGTTCGGACGCTTGCTGCCGTGACACCACGACCCCGCCAGGATGCCCGCAAAACCGGTGTCGCGGATGGTGCAGCGTTCAATCAGCACATCCGCCACGTAGTCAATCATGGAAATCCCCGCCCCGGTGGTTCCGAAAACCTCGCCATTGAGGAACGATATGTTCCGTGCGCGGTTGATCGTGATCGCTCCATTATAGAAATTGGCATTATGGTACACTCCGGTTTTCGGATCCGGCCGCAGATATCGAGCGCATTGTTCCGCCCAGAAACCAAAGGTGTTCGGTTCCATCCAGGTGCTGTGGGCAACCGCAATGCCGTCGAAGACGATATGTTCAGCTCTCCTCGCTTCGCTGGCGCCGTCGATTCTTATCACCTCCTCAAGCGCTGGGACAATCACTTCGGCGGCTGCCATATCTTCCCACGGAATGTACCTGAGTACGCCTGATTCCAGAGACCATTCTCCTGCTTCGTCCATGAGTTCCCGGGACCCGGTAACCCAGAACAGGTCCTTGAAGAAGACCAAATTAGCGGCTGAATCCTTACCCAGTTTCCACTCCACGCCTGCTCCTACGTTGAAACGCGCCGCAACCGTGCCATTTTCGACCGGTTGCATCTTTGTTATAGGAAGGATGTGCATTTCCCAACCACTCCCGGGACAACGGGTCCAAAGTTCCAGATCCTTGGCGTTGGCATAGGTGCCAAATTCTTTGGCGTCGAAGACGATGCCTGTTTTGTTTTTCTTCTCATCGAGGAGCCAGTCTTTGCCGCGGATCGGCTCCTTCATCATCGCCCGAGCCCGCCACTGACCGTTGACGCTGATGAACCGGAATCCATCAAAGGCACACGGCGCCTGCCAGGCTCCACTCGTGTCCTTGGTCCATTGAGTGATCTTCCGACCCCCGCTCAGGACCGGTTGCCCATCTCCCGCCTTCCAGATCACGCGATGCCCGTTCAAACCGGAATCCAGGTTGGTCAGGGTAAAAGTCTTTTGCAGTTCATACCTTCCGCCCTGGAGCTTGATGACAATATCGCCCTGCATGCTCTGGTTCAATTCGCGCACGCGTTGTTGAGCCCGGAAGAGCGAACCTGGCGAATCCGGCGCTTCGCAGGAGATATGCGGTCCATCGCCGCCATTCGGGGCGGCATACAGCGTTTTCCACGCCGCCGTTTCAGCAGCGGTTGCGATACCGGCTAGCATACCAACCGAGCAGATGGACCCCATGAGCAGCGCCAATTGCATGGTATTTCTTCTTTCGATGTGTATTTTCACGGTGTAACTTGGTTGAAGAATGATGGGTTGAATCAGGCGAATAATCGGCGTTGAATGGCTCTGTTTCCTGTTCGAAGGGGCTCGACCTTCACCGATAAAACCATAATTATTGAGGGGGCTTTTTTACTAGAACGTTGAAGCCATGCAATGTAGTTGGCCTGGAGAAACTGTCCGTGATGCACTGAACGATTACCAGGAGAGAAGAGGGGATTGACTGCCATCTGAAAGATTTGCTGCACCGGGATCTCAGCGCGTTTGATCTGATAGGACGTCACTGGAAGATCATTTCCAGACCATCCATGAAAGAGAGGGGGCCGGAAGCAGCCGACGGGGTCTTCACGGTGACCGTCGATCGGGTCAGCTGCTTTGGCGATGGGTCAAGGTGCTCCTGTCGGTGAGGATGGTGGATGCACAGGTGATTGGAAGCACCTGCTGCGGATGCGATGTGTTGCTTGTGCCTTCAGATTTCCTTCCAAGGGTTTCAGCTGCGCTTTATCCGACAGATTGGTCGCGCCTGTCCTTCAACAGTTTATCTCTGTTGCTCATCCCGTTTTCACAGAACAGGGGTAGGCTGCCGGGAGCATGCCGCGCCCCTCCAGCGAATCGTTCGAGGACATCGCCGCCAGTTTGCGCGCTCTCGGTGATGGCACGTTTGGCAAGCCGGCGACTCCTCCGCTGCCTCGTTCGGTCTCGCAGTTCCGCAACAGCGATTCGTTCCAACCGGATGAGGATCAGGCGCCGCCGTCGGAGATGCCGGTGGCTAGCCGGTACAAGATGGGCCGGTTGCTTGGTCGCGGAGGCCAGGGCCGGGTGTTCTCGTGCCGGCACGATTTCCTCGACCGTGAGGTTGCGATCAAGCTGCTCGAACGCAGCGACCAGGTCCACCGCGCCCGGTTCCGCACCGAGGCCCGGATCACGGCTTCTCTCGCCCATCCCTCAGTGACCACGGTCTACGACGCCGGAGAAGGCCTGCTGGTGATGGAGCTGCTCTCTGGCGTCCCTTTCGACCAGTTCATCGGCACCGATCCGGCGTTGATCGACGTGCCGATGGCGGTGGATGTGCTGATCAAGGTCTGCCAAGCGGTGGAATACGCCCATACCCGAGGTGTTCTCCACCGTGACATCAAAGCGGCCAACGTCGTCACTGGGCAGTTCGGTGAGGCGATCCTGATCGACTGGGGTCTGGCGGTCAGGCTGGATAAGGGCCACCTGCCCAGGGACCAGGAGGGTCTGCCGGTGCCGGTGTGCGCCGGGACGCCCGCCTGTCTACCACCTGAACTGTTCGACAACCGCCATGACCGGATCGGAACGGCTTCGGATGTCTTCCTGCTCGGAGCGATGCTCTATCACGTGCTGGCCGGACGGATGCCCTACGACGAAGGTGAAGAGCTGGACGATACGTTGGCACTGGCCAGGTCCGGCGATTGCCCGCCGGTGGAGCGGCTCAACCCGGCGGCGCCGCCCCGGCTGGTCGCCCTCGCCCGACGGGCCATGGCGATGGCTCCGGCCGATCGCCTGAGCGCGGCTGATCTGCGGGCCGAGCTCCAGAAATGGGCACGGCAATCGGGCAATATCGATGCCGCGCGGCATTGCATTGAACTCGGCCGCCTGCTGGTCCAGCGCGCCCAGATGTGCAGCCGGCGCGAGCAGGAGGTCAAGACCGACTGCTATCTGCAGGCCCTGGCCCAATACGACGAGGCCATAGCCCTGGCTCCGGACATGCCGGGTCTGTCCACCGAGCGCCAGTGGATCATGGGGGAATTCATCGAGGCCCTGGTCGGGGGCGGGGATATTTCGATGGCCCGGCTGCTTGAGCGGCACAACCGGCTGCCGGTCCTACGGCCGCCGAGCATCGCCGACTCGCGCCGTCCGGAATCGGTCAGCGCGCTGCGCCGATCGGGGGTCTGACCATGTCCCGGAACCCGACTTCCAAACCGCCAGCCAGCGGATCGCTTGGATCGGTCGTCGACGCCGATGAACTTTTCGGCCAGGATCCGCTGCGCACCACCTCGACCCACTACGATTTCGAAGCATTTCGCCCTGCCGACCAACCAGGCACGGTCCAGCGCAGCGCCTTGCGCACCACCTGGACTCCTGAATCGCCCAAGGAGGACGAGCCGCCTCCGCCAATGGAGGTCGCGGTCGGGACTCGTTACAAGGTCGGCACGCTGCTCGGCCGCGGCGGCCAGGGCAAGGTGTTCTCATGCATGCACGAGTTCCTCGATCGCGAAGTGGCGGTGAAGCTGTGCAGCCATAGCGACGGCGTCCAGCGCAGCCGATTCCGCAGCGAAGCGCGCCTGACCTCGTCGCTGTCCCATCCATTCATCACTCCGGTCTATGACGGTGGTGATGGATTCCTGGTGATGAAGCGCCTGGTCGGAGATCCCCTCGACCATCTGATCGATGCCGACGGTGACAGCGGCACCACCGGAGCCCACCGCGGTGGTCCGGTCAAGCGGCGCAAGGCCGACCTCGCCTTCGCCGTCGAGGTGATCATCCTCGCCTGCCACGCCATCGAGTACGCCCATGCCCGCGAGGTGCTGCACCGCGACATCAAGGCAGCCAACATCATCACCGGTCTGTACGGCGAAGTGACGGTGATCGACTGGGGTCTGGCGGTCCGCCTGGAACAGGGCCATGTGCCGCAGCGGGTCGAGGATCATCCGGTGTCGGTCTGCGCGGGGACCCCGGCCTGCATGCCGCCGGAAGTGTTCGAAGGCCGCCATGACCGGGTCGGCAAGCCAGCGGATGTCTTCCTGCTCGGGGCGCTGCTCTACCACGCCCTCACCGGCCGGATGCCCTATGACGATGGCGGGTCCCTGAAAAGCACCTTGGCCAAGGCCCGGGATGTGAATTTCCCGCCGGTCGAGCGGTTCAACGCGATGGCCCCGCCTCGCCTGGCCACCTTGCAGAAACGGGCGATGTCCCGCCGCCCCCATGAGCGGCCGACCGTGACCGAGTTCCGGACCAGTTTGCAGCAGTGGATCCGCCAGTCGGGCAACGTCGATCAGGCCCGGCACTGCGTCGAACTCGCCCGCCTGCTGGTCCATCGCGCCCAGCTGTGCAGCCGGCGCGAGCACGAGGTCAAAACCGATTGCTATCTGCAAGCCTTGGCCCAGTACGATCGCGGCCTGGTGCTGTGTGAAGAGATGCCCGGCGTCGTCACCGAGCGGGCCTGGGTCCTGCGGGAATTCATCGAGGCCTGTGTGGTCGGCGGCGACATCACCCTGGCCCGGCTGCTTGAACGCCACAACCGGCTGCCAGTGGGCCGGTTGAGCCCGGGCGGCGTCGAAAAACCTTCGGAGGGCGAGGCCGCCCTCGACCAGATCACTGGCAAGACGACCACCACCCGCCGCGCCAGGCGCCAGCCACGCTGAGCCCGCGCCGAGGATTCGGATCGGACGAGGCTTGCCGACTTGCCGCCTTGGCGATTGGCGATCCGTGTTAGGTTACCGGCGATGACCGCTTTGCCTGCCACCCGCGGCGCCCTTCGCGCCGATGGACGATTCCCGCCCCGGCCGGTCAAGGCCGAGCTCCGCGCCAATCTGGTCTCGGCTCTTGCCGCTGGCCAGACCGGCGAATCCCTGTTCCCGGGCTTGGTCGGCTATGGCGAGACGGTGGTGCCCCAGGTCGCCAATGCCGTGCTCGCTGGCCACGACCTGCTGCTGCTCGGCCTGCGCGGCCAGGCCAAGACCCGGCTGGCGCGGTCGCTGGCGCGGTTCCTCGATCCCCAGGTCCCGGCGCTGGCCGGCGATCCGCTGCGTTCCCATCCGCTCGCGCCGGTCGGGGCCGTGGCTGAAGAGATCATCGCCATCCACGGCGATGATGCGCCGGTGCTGTGGCTGGGCCGCGAAGAACGCTACGGCGAAAAACTGGCGACTCCGGACGTTTCGGTGGCCGACCTGATTGGAGATGTCGATCCGATCCGCGCCTCGCGCCAGGGCTACGACCTGGGCGACCTGCGGGCGGTGACCTTCGGCATCGTGCCGCGCACCAACCGCGGCATCTTCTGCATCAACGAATTGCCTGACTTGGCACCGCGCATCCAGGTGGCGCTGTTCAACATCCTCGAAGAGCAGGATGTGCAGGTGCGCGGCATCCCGCTCCGCCTGCCGCTCGATCTGCTGCTGGTATTCACCGCCAATCCCGAGGACTACACCGCCCGCGGCCGGATCATCACCCCGCTCAAGGACCGCATCGGCGCGCAAGTGCTCACCCACTACCCGAAGACCCGGGCCGAAGGCGTCGCGGTCATGCGTCAAGAAGCCGAGCTGGTCAACGAGCCTGGCTGCCGGCCGGTGATCCCGGCGTTGTTTACCGAACTGATCGAGGAGGCCGCCCGCGCCGCGCGGAGCAGCGAATACGTCGATCACAAGAGCGGCGTCTCGGCCCGACTCACGATTGCTGCGCTTGAAGCCCTGCATGCGAATGTCCTGTCGCGCGGCCTGCACCTGGGCGAAAGTGCACCCCAGGCGCGGCTGGTCGATCTGCCCGCGACTTTGCCGGCGATGACCGGCAAGATCGAACTGGCCTATGAAGGCGAGCAGGAAGGCCCGCTGAAAGTCGGCTGGCATATCCTCGGCCAGGCCCTGCTTGCGCTGTGGAACGAACGCCTTCCGCCAGTGCTGAAGGAAGGCGAGGACGAACGGGATGGACCGTGGAAACCCACGCTGAGCTGGTTCGCCGCCGGCAACAAGGTCGTTCTGAACGACCGCTCGACGACCGCCGAGCACGAGGCCGCCCTGATGGCGGTTCCCGGCCTGGCCAAGGCGGTGGATGCCCTGCTCAAGCCGGTCGCAGCCGAGCGTGCGCTGTGGATGGAGTTCGCTCTCGAAGGACTGTTCCACGGAGGCGCCTTGGCCCGTGAGGATTCCGCCCGCGGGATGGTGTACGCCGATCTGCTGTCCCACATGATGGGCCGCGGCGAAGGCGGCGCAAAAAGCGCACAGCGCCGCGGCTGAAGCGATGCCCAATCTCCATTCGGACGGAGCTGAACGGTAATGCGCTACGCCTACCACCACCTCGACTGGCGCGACCTGCTCAACCGCATGAGCCAGGAAGGCCGGATCGATCAGGTCTTCCGCCAGCTGATGCTGGTGCTGAACGGCGATGTCGAGGCCGCCTTCCGCCAGCTCGACCGGATGTCCGCCCGCTTCCGCCAGGCCCTCGGCTTCGATCGCGACGAATTCGAACAGCGGCTGCGCGACCAGAAGCTGGTCGAGGGCCAGCCAGGCGAGCGGCGGATGACCGCCAAAGGCGAGCAGGCGGTGCGCTCGGGCTGCCTCGACGATGTCTTTGGAAAATTAAAGGCCGGCGGCCGCGGCGACCATCTCGTGACCAGGGACGCCGGCCGCGGTGAATTCAATGGCGAACAACGGCCGTGGCAGCCGGGGGACGAATCCCTCGACATCGCCTATCGCGAATCGCTGCTTGCCGCCTATCGCCAGGGCCGGAAGGATCTCGAAGACGGCGATCTGGTGGTCGGCCAGCGTGATGCATCGACCTCGGCGGCGACGGTGATGCTGATCGACATCAGCCATTCGATGACCTTGTACGGCGAGGACCGCATCACCCCGGCCAAGCGGGTGGCCTTGGCCTTCGCCGAGCTGCAGCGCCGGCGCTATCCTCGGGACACGTTGGACGTGCTCGCCTTCGGCGACGACGTGCGCACGGTGCCGCTGGTCGAACTGCCCTATCTGAGCAACGGGCCGTTCCACACCAATACCTGCGAGGCGCTGCGGCGGGCGGCGGAAATCCTGGCCAAGCGCCATCAGCCGACCAAACGGGTGGTGATGATCACCGACGGCAAGCCGACCGCGCTGTTCACCGGGGCCCGCGACCGCGATGGGGCCCGGGAGCTGATCATCAATTCGAGCTATGGCCTCGATCCCGAGATCGTCGCCTCGACCCTCAACCAGGGCGCCCGCTATCCCCGGCTCGGCATCGACCTGACCGTGTTCATGGTCGCCAGCGACCCGTACCTCGACCGTTTCGTCAAGCAGCTGGTCGAGGTCACCCGCGGCCGGGCCTTCCGCGCCACCCTCGATGATCTGGGCGGGCAGGTGCTCGATCGGATTTTCGGTGGCAAACGCTGAAGTCGAGCCGGCCCGATTCGGACGGATGCGGATTGTTGTGGAATTGTCCAGTATTATTTCCATTGGTCGGCCACCGAGCCAAGACCGCGCCATGACTATCTGGATGATCGGCGCTGCCGATCGCCCCCCATCTTGCTGAATCCAGCTTCCGGCGATGATCCCCGCATGTCCGCTACGTTCGGCTGCCCGGCTTGCGGAAAGCCGGTGCCTGTCGAGCCGGTCAGCCGGCCCGCCTCGTTTCCGTTCTGCTCGCCGCGTTGCCGGCTGCTCGACCTCGGGGCGTGGTGCGATGGGAAGTACGCCATCGCCGGCCGGCCGCTCGCCCAAGACCCTGACGAGGACTCCGACCACCTGTGATCCCGTTGCGCATACTGCACCTCGTCCCTGGTCGGCGACACGATCCCGCCACCACCGGAGCCCTCGCCCTGGCGTCGTGGATGCAACAGCAGGGCCATGGGCAGATGGTCGCTCTGCCGGCCCAATGCCTTGATGGCGCTCCGGAGGGGATCGACATCCTGCCGCTGACTGCCGGCACCATCGGCTGGTGGTTCGGAGGTCGGGAACGGGCGCTCAAATCGGTGGCCTCATGGGGTCCGGACCTGATCCACGTCCACGATCCGTCCTTGCTACCCTGGTCGCGCAGCCTCAGCCGCACCCTCGGTCTGCCGGTCGCTGCCGCCTTGGGCGCTGGCTGGCGGCATGCGGCCTCCCGCCGGCTGCGCGATGCGAGCCTGGCCTGGGTGCTGGTCGCCACCGAGCACCACCGCGCCGAGGGCATGGCGCATCATCGCTGCGATCGCGATCGCATCGCTCTGTTGCCTGGAGCGGTGGACATGACCCGGACCCCGCCGGCACGCCCGGCTGATGGCCGCATGGTGCTGGGCAGCATCGCCGGGAACGGCGGCGGCGAGGACGCGAACCTGCTCGTCGCCGCTCTCGCCCGCTTGCGCCGGACCGGTGTGGTGGCGCGGGCTGCGGCGGCAGTCGACGATTCCCGGTCGGCAAGCCGGATCCAATCGCTGGCCCACTCCGCTGGCGTTGGCGAACAGGTGGTCCCGGTGGTGGCGGCCAGCGCGGCGGACCTGGCTTGGCGCTGCGATGTGGTTCTGGCTGCATCGACCGAGGAAGCCCATCCGGTGCTGCTGGCCGAGGCCCAGGCGGCAGGCCGTGCGGTGGTGGCATCGGCGGTGGGCGGCGTTCCCGAGCTGGTTCGCGACGGCGTCACCGCCCGTCTCGTTCCGCCCGGCGATCTCGACGCGATCAGCGCGGTTCTCCACGATCTGTCCGACGCCCAGACCCGGCTGGCCATGGGCGCGGAAGGTCGGCAACACGCCGAAGGCCGCTTCGCCGCACCAGTGGTAGGCGCAGCCGCGGTGGAGCTCTATCGCGGCGCCATCGGCAGCAGCAGCGACGCCACTGGCCGCCTCGCATCGGGCGCGGCCTATCGCCGAGCCAGCTCACATCATCGCCGGGTCACCTCGGCAACTGCCATCACCTGAAGCCGCTACCGGACCTGGATCGTCACCACTCGGCCGCCCATGGCGGCGTGCACGGGAGGAGCGCCGGCCGACAATCTGGAAATGACGATGGTTTCGCGCGACTGTGACTGCGACTTGGCCTGGGCTATTGCTGGGCCGTGCTCGTTGGATTTGAACAGCGGTAGGGAAATCATGGCACAAGCGCCCAGAGCGACGGCGAGGGCGGCTGCAGCGGAGACCGTCCGCCAGTTCAGCGCCAGTGCTGGGATCTGATTCCGTCGCGCGGCCTGATCGACCCGCGAACTGATGGATTCTTCATGCGATGCTTGGGCGAACAGACGGAATTCGATGACTGAATCGCGAAAGCGCCGCTTAGCGTCCGGTTGAGTCTCAAGCCATTGGAGCAGGAAAGCCCGATCCGGTCCGCTCAACTCGCCACGACACCAATCGTGGATCAGGACCTCTGGATCCGGGTTCATAGCGTGGCCTCGACCAAGTGGCGTTCGATGCATGCACGAAGGCGCAAGCGCAATCGGTGGATCACCGCCCGTATCGACTCCCCCGACCTCCCAAGTTGTTTAGCCAGTGTTTCGCAGCTGCTTCGCCGCCAATAGAAGGCCTGGAGCAATGCTCGATGCGGTTCCGACAGTCCGCTAAGGCAGCGGTGAAGCGCAGATCGCCTGGCTCCGAAGGTCGAAACAGAACTGTTCCCGTCATCATCCAGAGCGATCCGGGCGATTTCGGCCAAGCGGTCATCCTCGGGCAAGGCAGCGTGCCGGCCGGAACGCCGAATTATCTCATAGCATTTGTTGCGGACCACGGCGCGCAGCCAGGGCAGGACACCAGCGATTGTTTTTACTTCTGACCAACGATCCACTGCAAAAAGGAAGGCTTCCTGCACCGCGTCCTCGGCAACGGACCAATCGCCGGTGCACGCGTAGCCATAGGCCACCAGCAAGTCCCGCCCAGCCAAGGCGGTGGCCAGCACGGTTTCCCGGTCAGGGTGGCCGGTCACGGCTGGGATGGTCTGGGTCACTGGGCAGCGGCCACGACGACCTGATACAAATCGATGGAATCTCCAGGGCGGGTCTTGAAGGAGAAAGCACCGCTGGCGGATGTCACCCGAATATCGAAAAGTTGATCCTGCTTCTGGCATCTGACCTCATTCCCCACCGTTGCTGTGCCGTTGTCCTTGACCGAACCCGAGATGGTCAGGATGGCGCCAGTTGCGGTTGAACCGGCTGAAATACCGTAAGCCGAGCAGAGCGACACGAATTCGGTAGCGTCTGCGAAACCACGAGTGATGTCACGTCTGCTGTTAGAACCGGAAGTATAAGAGGCAGTCCATGCTGCCAGGCCACCAGCATCGGGGTCCCGATTCAAAAAGGCCCGGTAATGGTAGGTAAGATAGTTCGCCAGGTTGGTGTTTCGGGCATGGAATTCTGCGTTCCAGAAAAACGACTCGGTGACATCTTTGCCGCCAACGGTACCGTTCACCAGCCCGTTGGTCCAATGCTGGATGCCACCGGCATCTGGCTCACGGGCCAAGCAGACGTTGTAGAGCCGGCGGACGAACGAACGGGTGTTGCCGATCTTGGCTTCTGCTGCCGATTTCGCCACAACTCCGTACGTGGTGCACAGTGTCTGGAATTCAGCAGACATGACGAATCCATAACTCACATCGAACCGGGGGAGTCCGTTGGCTAGGGCCGTGTTCCAATAGGTTGATCCACCGCTGTCGGCTGCTCGGTTGAAGCAGCCCTGATAGGTGTCGTCGACGAATTGGCCATTGGTGCGGTTCCGCGCCAGGTACTCCGAACCGTAGAAAAAAGACAGAGCGAGGCCGCCTCCGGTGATCGATCCCCCGCGGAGGTTGTTTCCCCAGTAAGCGAGGCCGCCGGAGTCAGGGGTGCGCAGCAGGACGACTTGGTACATCCTCGTTACGAAAGCATCCACTTGATCTGCCGCGTGGATGAAGGAGGCGCTGATAAGGAAGGCGGCGCAGGCGAGGGTGCGGTTCATGGAGTGGTTCCTGGTGGAAATGATCGCACAACACCAATCGTGACGGACGCCGGCATTCGGCTTTTTGACGGTGAGTGACACGCCGGTCCTGTTCAGGCGGTGGCGATCTTGGAGGGATCGTTGGCGACCTCCCATGGATCGCCCCAGCTGAGCACCACCAGGGTGCAGGCTTCGATTACCCGTAGTCCACGAGCAGTCGCGGCAGCAACCAGGGTCGCTCCGCCGTCAGCATTGCTGTCAGCGCCTGGATTCAGCCACAGGATTTTGCAGCCGGTGGCGACGATGGCGTCGAGCTCGCCCAGTGCTCGGCGCGGGTTCAGGTACACGCAGATCAGGTCGGGCGGTTCGGGCAGATCGGCCAGGCTGCGCACGCTCGGCACATGCGCCACGGCGGCACCATCCGGACGGACAGGCCAGACCGTCCAGCCGGCAGCGACGTAACGGACGACCGCTTGATGGCTGGGTTTCCCCTCGTCTGGACTGGCGCCCAGGACGGCGACTCGGCGTGGCTTGACGGTTGTTCCTCGGCTCATGAGCGCATCGTCACCAGCATGGCGCTTCGTCCAACCGACAGCCCGGCCGAAGGCTCCGCAGCATCGCTGGGCCGGATCGCTGGCGGTGGTGATCGGCCGGGAACCTCTTCTGGCTCACGGCGGCGGATTCGGCCGGGCTCCCCACCGTCGGGAACGTTGTGGGCGTCGATGGGCAAGCCCGCCGTCAGAACGTCCTCTCAAACCCCGGAACCGGGTCGCGGCGGAGGCAACGACTGGATCGCCCATCAAATTGCAGCGATCCGGGCCTGGTCGAATCGTCACCTGCCCCATGACGGCGCCCTGCTGTGGTTCGCCGAGCCGGGCATCCCCATGCCCCTGGACATTGAGCGAAGCGGTCTCGGGTTGTGCGGAGGTGACCTGCTGGCGGCGGCGGCTGGTGCGGCGGTGGCCAGTGGAGCGCATCCAGCATGGACCGAATGTCTGGGCGCCGACCGCAGAGGCGTTCTTTCCTTGCCAACGCACCGGCCGGCCCGAGTGGCGGTGGTGCTGTGGCGTCGCACGCTGAGCACGACCTCCGGACTGACCGCGCTGGCCCTGGTCTGTGGACTTGGCGCCGTGGTCGATCTCATGGTCGTGGACGGCACTGATGACGATGGCGAGCGCCTGTCTCGGTTGGGATTGAAGCCGATCGGCCAAGCCTGGGCGCCGTGTGAGAACGCCAACGTGTGCTGGTCTGGGAGCGATGCCGACCCGCATGAACCCCAGGACGGCCTGAGCGCGAACGCCGTTCGCCAGGAATGGCCTCCGGTGCATCTGGCTTCGTTGCCGGCCGGTCTGGTGGCACCATCGATGGACCGCGGCATGTCGCCGAACCTTGCCATCGATACGTGGCTGATGCAGATCGCGGCGGACGAGCCGCGGCTGATCCTCCCGCATCACCATGGCTGGTGGCCGCAGCAACCTGCGGATGGGGCGACCTTGCAGGCTCTTGCCCAGCTCGCCTGCAGTGGTTGGCGCGTGGTCTGGCGCCTGCCGGCAGGACTCGACCTGACCGATTGGGCGCAGGCGCTGGATGCGGTCGGGGCAAGCGGGGCTCCGATCAAGCTGCTGGTCCAAGCGGCGGATCTTCCCGAGGTGGGGTGGTGGATGGAGCGTCGCGGCTGGTGGTGCATCGCCCCGGCCGATGCCGATGAGACTGCAGCGGTGCTGTTGTGGGCTCTGGCCCATGAGGATTCCGTGGTGGTCGGCCTTCCTCCTGCCGGTTCAGGGATTTCTGCGTGGCCATCCGGCACCGCCTGGATGCCCGGATCCGGCCGGTGGATCCTGGGCGGACCCGATGATCCGCACCGGGCCGGCACGCTGGTCTGCCGGGCAGACCGGGTGCATCGGGCGTTGACCTATCATCGGCCTGGCGAAGGCGTTTTTTGCTGCACCAGCTTGTGGCCCTTGCCGGTCGAAGAGCTGCGTCGTGCAGCCCGACGCGGCCCGCTCCGGGTCGCCGCCAGGCTGCACTCGGCGGTGGTCGCAGCTCTGGCCGACGAGCCGGAGATCCAGATCGAACGCTGGGGGGCGTGATCTGTTTTCAGCGCCGCCCAGCGCCGTTCAGCGCAGCGGCCGCGGGGCGAAATCGACCGTCAGCCGGTGCTCCTGGGTGACCGGCTGGGTGCTGGCATCCAACACCAGACGGAAGCCCAGGGACTGGCTCATGCCTCCCGGCCAGCCGCCGGTCAGCGGCCGGACCACGCCGTCACCGGTGACCGATTCGATCGAGCCCGTGACGGGAAGGGCCGGATCGCTGCTGATCGTGACTGGCAGTGACCTGACACCCGCCGGCAGGGCCAGGGTGTAGGCAGCGCCGGACCACCGCCGGTCGACCGCACCGCGGACGACTCCGCCGTCGAGTTCCCAGCTTTCGGTCAGCGCCGCGGTCGCCGAACCGGCACCAGCGGGCGGCCGTTCCAGGATCCTGGTCCACATTCGCGCCAAAGCCGGATCAGCATAGGCGGCGCGGGTCCGCTCGGCCAGGATCGCCGATGGTTCACCCTGCAATTTCGCACGCAGATGGGCCAGCGCCGCCGCCACCAGGCGTTCGCCGCCAGAAGCCGCCAGCACCCGACCGGTCGCGGGATCGAGCTCCAGGCCGATCGTCGCATGGTGGAACACGGCCAGATGGCCGAGTACCGGATCCTTGCCTGGATCGGGCTCGCGGTCAGCACCGGTGTCGATCCGTGAACGGGTTCCCGGCGACTGGTGGCTGGCCTGGACCCGCAGCACCGTCAACGACAGGCGGATGCGGTCGGGCAGGACCTCGCGACAGAGCAGATCGAGATCCCAATCGATGATGGTGCGGTGCTCGATCCGGTCGCCCAAGGTCTGCTGGAAGACCGTCTGCTCGCAATGCCAGCCATAGGTCCGGCCTTCGCCGGCGGTCATGGCATAGGACTCGCCGGCCTGCGCAGGAGTGGCGAGAGCCGCGACCGCGCAGGCCACCATCAGTACTGCGCACACCGCCGCGACGCTGGTCTTCCATCGCGTGAAGCATCGCGCTGGTTTTCCCAGGGTGTCTTGGCGCGTAAGCGATTCATCCGCTTGGTCGCAGCTCATCGGTCCCGCTCCACCACGAACCGGGCCAGGGCGACCAAGGGCGCCGCCGCCGCTTCATCGAGCGGCGCGAGGGCCGCGACCGCGGCGTCCATGTGCATCCGTGCGGCGTTTCGGGAAGCGTCGAGGCCATGCACCGCCACCCAGGTCAGCTTGCCTTGCGCCGCATCTTTCCCGGCGGTTTTCCCAAGGACTGCGCTGTCGGCGGTGGCATCGAGAACGTCGTCGGCGATCTGGAAGGCCAGGCCCAGCTCGGTGCCGAATTCGACCAAGGCTGCGCGCCAACCGGCGGGGGCCTTGGCGGCGAGGGCGCCCAGTTCGCAGCTCGCCGCCAGCAACGCCGCAGTCTTGGCCCGATGGATGCGCTCCAGCCGGGCGGCGTCGGGGGCGGCGCCTTCGGCGTCGAGGTCCTCCTGCTGGCCGCCGACCACGCCCAGGCTGCCCCCGGCCCGGGCCAAGGCGAGCACGGCGTCGCCGCTGATCAGTGCGGCCTGCTCGAAGGCCAGCGCCTGCAAGGCGTCGCCGGCGAGGATCGCCGTGGCCTCGTCAAAGGCCTTGTGACAGGTCGGCCGACCGCGGCGCAGATCGTCATCATCCATCGCCGGCAGGTCGTCGTGGACCAGGGTATACGTGTGGAACAGCTCCACCGCCGCCATCCCTGGACCGCACGCCGCGTCCGAGCCATGGCAGGCCCGGCAGGCCGCCAGAACCAGAGCCGGGCGCAACCGCTTTCCGCCGGCGAAGACGCTGTAACGCATCGCCGTGTGCAGGCGGCTTGGCCAGGCGTTGCCCGGGGGCAGGGCGAGCTCGAGCGCGGCATCGCCCAGGCGCACGGCTTCGGCGAGCAGAGCCTTGGGGTCGGCGACGCTGCTCCGCCGTGGGGGCAGCGGGGCGGAGCGCGGGCGGGAATCGGCGACCATGCGCAACCCTAGCAGCCAACCGGAAAATCGCAGCCTGCCCTGGGCAGCGGAACGGTTGTGGCCGCGCCATGACCCATGCGGATTCGAGGCCTGGCGGGTCCCGGCCAGATCAATTCGGCGGTGCGCGAAAGCGGTTGCCTGGATGCCCGCTGGGCTAGACTGGTACGATCACCCCGGAAATGCCGCGATGGCCGACGCCACACCCCTGACTCCTGCCCTGAGCTCCACCGTGAGCGGCGAATACGGAGCTGCCCAGATCCAGGTGCTGGAAGGCATGGAGGCGGTGCGCAAGCGCCCAGGGATGTACATCGGCGATCCGGCCACCACCGGCCTTTACCAGCTGGTCTGGGAGGTCGTCGACAACGCCATCGACGAGGCCCTCGCCGGGCATTGCACCCAGGTCGATGTCGCGGTCCACGCCGATGGCAGCCTGTCGGTGACCGACAACGGCCGCGGTATCCCGGTGGCACCGCATCCGTCGAGCGGCCGGAGCACCCTTGAGGTCGTGCTGACCGTCCTCCACGCCGGCGGCAAGTTCGACAACCAGGGCGCCGGGGCCTACAAGAAATCCGGCGGCCTGCACGGAGTCGGGGTATCGTGCGTCAACGCGGTGTCGCGCTGGCTCGAAGCCGATGTCTACCGCGAGGGCAAGCACTGGCGGATGCGGTTCGAACGCGGCATCGCCATCGGCGACCTGGTCGAGGTCGGCCCGAGCGACCGCCAGGGCACGAGCGTGCGCTGGCAGCCCGACCCCGAGGTCTTCGCCACCAACACCAATCCCGATGCATCGGTGATCGCAGCCCGGCTGCGCGAACTGGCCTTCCTCAACAGCGGCGTGCGCATCGCCCTGGTCGACGAACGCCAGGAAGGCAAAGCCGAGGTCTTCTACAGCACCGAGGGCCTCGCCGCGTTCGTGTCCTACCTCAACCAGGGCAAGGGCATCCTGCATCCCGTCATCCACATCCGCTCGATCACCGCCGAGGGCGTCGAGATCGAGCTGGCCGCGCAATGGAACGACGGCTATGACGAGCAAGTGTTGTGCTTCACCAACAATATCCGCAATCGCGACGGCGGCACGCATCTTGAAGGCTTCCGCGCCACCCTGACCCGGACCTGCAATGACTACGGCAAGAACGAAGGTGTCCTGAAGGACGGCCGCAACCCGACCGGCGAAGATCTGCGCGAAGGGCTGTGCGCCATCGTCTCGGTCAAGATGGGCGACCCCAAGTTCAGCAACCAGACCAAGGACAAGCTGATCAATTCCGAGATCTCGGGTATCGTCCAGACCTCCCTCGGCCAGGTCCTGTCGGATTATTTCCAGGAGAATCCCAAAGTCGCCAAGGGCCTGATCCTGAAAGCGCTGTCGGCGATGGAAGCCCGCGAAGCGGCGCGCAAGGCCCGCGAGCTGGCCCGGACCAAGCGCAAGAACCTCCTGTCGAACGGTGGATTGCCGGAAAAACTGCGGGATTGCCAGAGCCGCGACGCCGGCATCACCGAGCTGTTCCTGGTCGAAGGCGATTCCGCCGGCGGCAGCGCCAAGCGCGGCAGCGACCCGATCATCCAGGCCATCCTGCCGTTGAAGGGCAAGATCCTGAACGTCGAAAAGGCGCGGCTCGACAAGGTCCTCGGTCACTCCGAAATCGCCGCGATGGTCCAGGCGATCGGCGCCGGCATCGGCGAGGAGTTCGATCTGAGCCAATTACGCTACGGCAAGATCGTGATCATGACCGACGCCGACGTCGACGGCAGCCACATCCGCACCCTGCTGCTCACATTTTTCTTCCGCCAGATGGTCAAGCTGATCGACAACGGCTCGATCTTCGTCGCCCAGCCGCCGCTCTACAAAGTGACCCGCGGCAAAAAAATCGAATACGTCTTCAACGACAAGCTGCTCCAGAATGAAGTCGTCCGCCTCGGCCTCGATGGCGCCACGCTGTTCGACCGGACCAAGGGCGGCAGCCGCACCTGGCAAGGGGCAGAACTCGGCACGCTGGTCTCGATCCTTCAGGAATTCGAAGAGCACGAACGGGTCCTGGCCCACAAAGGCCTGACTCTCGACGAATACATGGCCCTCCGCGACGCCAACGGGAAATTGCCGTTGTACCGCGTCCGTCAGGGCGAGGACGACCGCTATCTAGCCGACGAAGCCGCGCTGAAGGCGGTCTTGTCGCCGATCCAGCCGGCCCTTGTACCTGGCCAGCCGGCCCTGCCGCCGGGCCAGGCAGCCCCGGCCGAGCCTGGTGCTGCAACCGATAGCCGGCCGGCGATCCTGCCCGAGATCATCGAATTTGCCGAACGCGACGCGGTCGAACGGAGCCTGGTGCGGCTGGCCGAGATCGGCCTCAACCCTGGACTGCTGCTCGACGCCCATGGCCGCATCCCGCCCTTTACCTTGGCCGGACCCAAGGACGAGACACCGCTGACCCATCTGCTTCCAGTGGTCGACCACGTCAAGCGCATCGGTCAGAAAGCCCTCGGCGACATCCAGCGCTATAAGGGTCTGGGAGAAATGAACCCGGAAGAACTCTGGGAAACCACCATGGATCCCAAGCGCCGGAGCATGAAGAAGGTCACCATGACCGACGCCATCGAAGCCGAACGGATGTTCGCCACGCTGATGGGCAACGACGTCGCCATCCGCCGTGACTTCATCGAACGCCACGCCCTGGCGGTGGCCAAGCACATCGACGTCTGAGCGCGGCGAAGAGCTCCGGCCCGCCTGCGCTTGTCCGGCGCGCCACCGTTGGACCATGGCCGGCCGATGCCGCCTGCTGCCTCCGTCTTCGACCGCTCCGCTGCCGTGGTCCACGCCGCTGGCGTGGTTCTCCGCCGCCGGTTCCCTGGCGAATGGCGGTTCCTGCTGCTGCGTGGCAGCGGTCGGGGCGAGTGGGGCTTCGCCAAAGGCCATTGCGATCCTGGCGAGGACCTGCCGACCACCGCCCGGCGCGAATGCCTGGAAGAGTGCGGTCTGGATCCGCGCCTCGAACCGAGCATCCCGCAGGAGCTGCTGTATCATCTGCCCGACGGGCGGCTGAAGCGGGTGGCGTACTTTGCCGCCACCAGCGACCAGGGCGAGGTCGTGCTCAGCGACGAGCATGACCGCCATCGCTGGGCCGACCCGGCCGAGACCAGGGCCATGCTGCCCCATCGCGGTCTACGCCGATTGTTCGACCGCCATCTCGCTGGCCTGCCATCGTGCTGAGCCTGCTCGCCTTCGTTCCGGCCGGCGAACATCCTGGTCGATCGGCCATCGAAGCCGCTCTCAGCGCCGTCCCTGCAGCCAGCCTTGATGGGCGTGATGGCGACGACTACCGGCCAGGGCGCTGGCATGACGGCGCCACCGGGGGCCGGTGCCTGATCGATCTGGGCGAGCCGCCGCTGGAACGCGACGATCTGCATCCGCCCCGGGGCTACGCTGGATGGGAACCGGCGGGGCTGGCCTTCCACCTGCCGCTCACCGGGCCCCATTGGCTGATGGTGGAATCGCTGGCGATGATCGAAGGCGTCCTGCGGGCGCTGCCCGGGCTGGCGGTCATCGACACCGAGGATTCGGACGTGGCCGGGCCTGGTTCGTGGTCGCGGCCGCGGGTGATCGCCAGTTGGAACCGTCAGCAAGAAGCATTTCTGCTTGGCCGGCCGCATCAGCCGCGCCTCGGTCGCGGGGACTCGCTGCGCATGTGGCGCTATCGCCGGGAACGCGCCGCTGGCGCTGCGGCCCGGCCCGATCTGTTCTGGCCGGAACTGCTGGTGCTGGGCCAGGCCGTTGCCGGCGGCGGGATGGACGTGCATCCCGCGGCGGTATGGCCGGACCCGTCCCGCGCCTTGGCCCTGCCGCCGGTGCAGCTGGTCGTGATTCCAGGGGATCCGCCACGGATCGTCGATGCATCGGTCTTGGCGAGCAGCGCTGCCGCCTTGGACCACGGCTTGGCCGTGATGGTCGGCGCTGGGTCATCGCCGCCTCAGGTGCAGATCCCCGGATTGAAGGTCCTGGGCGACGACGATTGGTCGGATTGAAGGATTTTCACGCAGCTTCGGAGCCTGCTGAAGATTCCGGGAGGTTCGCTCTGAGCGATCCACCGCACCGGCGATGGCGGCAACGAGACTTGCGGCGCAGCGCATACTGGCCGACCCTCTCCGCATGAGCGGCACGTTCGCCTGCCCCCACTGCCAGGCGGTCTACCCGGTGAAGCCGGTGCTGATGGGCAAGGCGGTACGCTGCACCACCTGCCGCAAGCCGTTCATGCTCGGCGAGGACGGCATCGCCCGCCCAGTCGGAACCGTGGCGATCTCTCAGCCAGCGCCCGACCAGGCCCCGGCTGCAGCGGA
Organism: Planctomycetota bacterium; assembly: GCA_014193115.1. Classification (GTDB taxonomy): domain Bacteria; phylum Planctomycetota; class UBA11346; order UBA11346; family UBA11346; genus BJHQ01. The sequence continues at coordinate 27,075 of BJHQ01000004.1, forward strand.
ACCAGCTCCTCTGGCCCAGGCGCCGATCCCGGCCGCACCGGTCCAAGCGACGGTTCCGGTGGTCCCGCCAGCCGTCCCGTCGCCAAGACCGATTGAACCAGCGTCGACCGGGTCGGCCCGGGTCGAACTTCCAGCAACGCAATCAGGTCGGATGGCCAGCGCCAAACCATCCACCGAACGGCGGGCGCGCGCTCAGTCTGAACGGTTCGCGGCGGTGAAGCGCGAGATGTCGACCACCTTGCAATCGGCTCTTGGCGAGGCGATTAAGCAGGAGGAGGCCAAGGCCAAGGCTGGTTCGGAGCGGGTGGCCAGGCCCCAGCGTGAAGGACCGGCTTCCGAAGGCGGCCAGGGCAAGCTCGGTCCGGCGGCGCTGACCGGCGAAGGCGAGCGGGGCCAGGCGGAAACCAGGTGGTGGATGATCGGCTGCGGCGGCGTGGTCGCCGTCGTCTTGTTCGCCGCCTGGCTGATGTGGACTCCCAGCGAGACTGGCCGGGCCTTGGCCGACTACACCGCGCCGGTGTCGGCGGACCTCACCGGCCCGGGCCGCCGGATTCCAGCCATCTGGAAGCGCGCCTGGCTCGCCCGGCTGCCGGATGCGACCCGCCCGGCGCCATTCGTCGATCTGCGCCAGGCTGTCGCCGGTGCGGGCGGATTCATTCCAGGGCGAAGCGTCAGCGAGGCCTTGGCGGATCTGAACGATCGCCACTGGGTCGCGGCCCTCGACGGCTGGGTCCTGACGGCCCAGCTCTTCACCGCAGAAGAACAGTTGAAAAAGCAGCCAGCGAGCGAGGTCATCGCCAAAGCCGCCCTGCTCGGAATCGACCTGCTCGACCGCACGACGCTGCGCAAGCGCCTCGCCGACCGCCAGCTCGATGGCGAATCGGCGGCCCTGGTCGAAGCCTTCCTGCTCGGCGAACCCGGCGAGAACGCCAGCGCCTGCGACCGCTTGCGCTCCGGCGGCAAAGGTCTGGAGAAGATCGAATGGCGCCGATTCAGCGGAACCAGCGGACGTCTGCTCCGCGATCTCGGGGGGCGCTACGAATCGGTCGAGCGGCCCTTCGCAGGCGTGCTGGTCCGCTTCGTCGGTCCAGGCTGGCCCAAGGAGTGGCGGGTCATGGCCCTCCAGCCCTTGCCCATCGCGCGATAGGCACGGTCGCACGCAACAAGTCGCTGGTTTCAGAGCGGCGATGCCCTCATCGCCGGGGTGACGTTGGTTCCGATGCCAGCTTGGTCAGCACGTGGCCGTTGGTTGGCAGATCGAAATGGTTCGCCGACTCCCAGAATATCCAGCGATGGGCATCGCCGTGCCTGATTCGGCCTCGGCTGAGCTTAGCCGGCGAGCCGGGCGGGTTCGGACCGGGCCGGTTCCTGGAGCGCAGCGCCACGCAAGAGATCGGCGATGGAGCTGGCGTTCGGTCCGCCGAGCGCAGAAAACCGTTGGTTTCTTCCGTCGCCTGGACCGGAGCCGACCACGATCGCCCCGGCTGGGACGGGACCCTGGCGAGGCACGACCCGGGCCGGCCGGCCCTGATCGTTGAGCAGCGCTGCGACCAGCCGGGCGGTGGCGAGATCGGCTTCGTCGTCGGCGACGATGACCAGGGCGTCGGCCAGGTCGCAGCGACGGGACAGCTGGGCCAGCCGACCGGCGGCCAGTCCGAGCATTCGGCCAGCGCCGGCCAGCGGCGTGCCCTGGGCGGCCAACTCGGTCACACCGACCACTACCGGAACCAGCACTCCGTGCAGTTCATCCCGGGGCCGCACAGTCACCGGTGCGGCCTGGAGCAGCTCTTCGACCCGGCCAGCGTGCTGGCGGTCGAGGGCTTCGACCACGTCGGCCCGCAGCCGGCCGGCAGCTGGGCTCGGCACCGGCGGTAAGGCCTTGGTGGCTTCCAGGCGGCGGGGGCGGTGGACGGTTCCGGCTTCGGACGGCCAGGCAGGGAAACGATCGACAATCAGCTGGGAAATCGGCGTGCCGGCTTTGACCAGCTGCGCCACCCGCAGCAGGTCGTCGAGCTGGGCCTTGGTGAAAGCGCGGTAGCCATTGCGGGCGCGACGCGGCGATGGCCAGCCATAGCGGAACTCCCACACCCGGAGGACGCTGGGAGTCAGACCGCTGAGCCGGGCGGTTTCTTTGATGGAGTACGTGTCAGGCATGGGTCCTCCTGGGCGTGAACGTTTTGGACGTTTATGATCACCAGGCTATCCGGATTTAATGAATTTCAACTTCATAATTCTGGTAGTTTCCGAGAGCCTACAACAATTCGACTTTTACCTGAACGTTTTGAACGTTTATGCCGAATGGCCGGCGGAGATCTCGGCGATCACCTCGGCCACCGAGATGCTCGATCCAGCCGGTTCGCCAGCATCGTTGGCCACGGCGAGCACACAGGTCATGCCCAGCCGATTCGCCGAAGCGCCGCAGATCCACTGGACCGCATGCTGTTCCAGGCTCTGCAACCGCTCCGCCACCTGGATCAATGCCGGCGCAGACCACGCCGGTCGATCCACGGTTCGGGCCCAGGCATGGCGCGGGCCTTCCAGCCGGTAGTGGGTTCCGGATGGCGTGGCCATCGCGAGCAGCTGCATCCGGCTCTTGGCCAGGCCGGGATAGGCGCCGTGGATTGCCCACACCGGCAGATCGTCAGGACGCCCAACGGCGATGGGCGAAAACTGGTCGCTCGGATGGCCGTGATGAGCGGTCCAAGCGATGGTCAGCAGGCGGCCGTCATCGTGCACTGAAAAGCCGTGGCGGGCCGACAGCCGGCGGATGGTCTCCGCAACCCGGGCGACCTCGGCATCGCGCTCAGGTTCGGATTCCGCTGCTTCGGCGAACCACCGCGGAGCCTCGGCGATGATCTGCTGATACGCGGATTCCTCCCAGGTCCCTTCGGGTCGCCGATCGCCGAGATTGCGCAGTTCCTGGTGGAGGCGGAGCATCAACCGGAAACCAGCTTCGCCGGGCCACTCGCAGAAGTCTCCGGCTTCGGCGGCGGCGATCGCCACAGCCCCGTGATCGAACACGAGCTCAGGACGAAGCGCGAAGATCGCAGCCAGCAGACCGTCGGCATCGATGTGGTTGTTGCACACCACGGGAAACGCGTCGAGCCAGCGGCGAGGGTCGCCGGCAGCCCGGACCAGGATGCCGGTGCTGGTGTCAGCGAGCAGCTGCGGCGGAGTGGCTTGGGCTCCTTGCCAATGGCTGTAGGTCGCCGCCGCTCCGGCCACGCCCGCATCCACCGCCAGGCTTCCGTGAGGCGCAGAGCTGCCGAAGGGGACAAAGCGGAAGGAGCGCTGCATGACGGGGATCGTCGGCAGCGGCGGACGAGCGCTCAAGATCCGCTGCCTGGAATCGGCCTGCACTGCTCCAGGTGGCTGGAGCGGCCCGGAACCGTCAGGCGCGGATCAGCCCCAATCCGCGCACTGGTGCGGCGGTGGCGAAACGGCCCTTCCAGCCCCACCAGTCGCTCGCCAGGGACTGGTACAGGCAGCGGTAATCCGTGGTGAACACCGGGTCTTCATCCTGCAAGCGGGTCAGGTCGGGATGGCGTCCGTACATGCCGCCTTTGACTTTTCCGCCGAGCACCGCGTGGACGCTGCTCGTTCCGTGATCGGTGCCCAGGCTATCGTTTTCGGCCAACCGCCGGCCGAATTCGCCATAGGTGGCCACCACCACCCGGTCCCAGACCTTGGCCTGGATGCAGGCGGCACGCAGCGCCGACAGGCCGCCGGCCAAGTCGCTGAGCAACTGGCGATGGCGATCAAGCTGGCCGGCGTGGGTGTCGAATCCGTCCAAGGTCAGCTTGTAGAACGGTACCTGGGCTTCAGCGCAGATCAGCCGGGCAGCCTGGGCGCACTGCCGGCCGAAACCGGTATTGGGGAATCCAGCGCCGATCTTGCTGCGTTTGGCCAGGGTTTCGAGGGCAGTAGCAGCCCGGATGATGCCGTCGCGGGCCGATTCCAGCCGGGCCAGCGCCGGCGGGCCGCTGCGCTCGCCAGCCGGAGCCAGAATTTTCGCCCGGCGGATCAAATCTTCCGGAGAATCGAAGGCCAGCACCCGTTCGCTGCCCTGGAGCGGGCCGAACCCGCCATAGGCCACGGTCGAGCCATAGCCGACGATGATGCCTTCGGCGAGCAGGTCGCTGGGCGGCGGACCGCTGTCGCGCAGCACTCGGGCCAGCCAGCCGTCGCTGCCCAGACGCTCGGCGTCGGTCGCCTGGTTCCAGATGTCGATACCGCGGAAATGCGAGCGATTCGGATTGGCATAGCCCAGGCCATGGACGAAGGCGAGGTCGCCCTCAGTCCAGGCCGCCTGGAATGGCGCCAGGGCTGGATGCAGGCCGAACGGAATCTGGCCGACGCGGAGCGCCGACGCTTCAGGAATCGCCAGCCGGGGCCGGGCCTTGTAATAGGCGCGGTCGCCGATCGGTACGACGGTGTTGAGGCCGTCATTGCCGCCGCGCAGTTCCACTAGCACTACCCGGCGCTCCCAGCGGCCACTGGTGGCGACCGGAGTCACCGGCTTGGGCTCCGCCGAGGGCAACGCCGGAATCACGAACGGCGCCGCCAGCGCCGCCGCTGCCAGACGGAGCGTGGTCCGCCGGCTGTACACAGGAACCACGTTGGTCGAGGTCGTCATCTGCGATTCCTGACGGTCAGCGCAATTGGCAGGCGAGGTCGCCGTGGATCGCGGCGAGGGCCGCATCCACATCACTGGTGGTGATCGGCGGCGCCGGGGGCAGCGGCAGTTGCAGGGTGATCATGCTGGCGGCAGCGGCGGCGCCCTGGCTGCGCAAGCTGGCGAGCACCGCGCTGTCCAACTGTCCGGGTAGCGCCGCTGTGCCAGATTTCGCTGCGCCTGATTTCGCCGTGGCCGGATCTCCCATCATGCCGCCGGCCTCGCGCTCGCCGCCGCGCTGCAAGAGACCAGTGCGGATCGCTGCCAGCCCTTCGTTGCGGATCAGCAGCCCCTGGCTGCCCAACCACGCCCGACCACCCGGCCACCCTTTCACATTCGGCGGTTCGAACAGGAACTGCCCGGCGTCCCTGGCGAGCACGACCAGCGCTTGGTGGTCGCGCACGGTCAGGCCGAGGGAGCGCACCGTGCCGACGTACAGATCCACCGGGCTGCGGATCAGCCCGCCGCGTCGCTTCCGGTCCCAGAAGTGGTCGCTGAGCAGGATGACGCGAAGCAGCGGCTTCAGTTCGTAGCGATTGCGGTACAAGGTCGCGGCGAGCTGGTACACCGCCTTGGCATCGAGTTCGTCGTCGACGAACTCGCGCCACAGCTTTTCGCTCAAATGGACCGCGACCCGCTCTTCGCGGGTGAGCAGGATCTTGATCACGCCGTCGCCGTCGAACACGCCCTTGTTGCCGAGGATGCTCTTGCGCTCGTGGTCGTGCTGCTCCTCGTCTTTAACGGGTCGGCCGGTGCCTGGATCGGTGCGGTAGCCGGTGAACGCCCGGGCCGCCTCGCGAACATCGGTTTCGCTGTAGAAACCCTCGCCGATGGCGAACAGCTCCATGACCTCCCGGGCGAAGTTCTCGTTGGGATGGCCGGCGACGTTGGAGGCGCCATCAAGATACACGAACATCGCCGGATCATGGACGATGGCGAGCAGCAGCTCGGCGACGTTGCCGGCGGCCTGGCGGCGGAATAGGACGTTCTGCTCGTACATCAGCCGGGCATCCTGGACCACCGACAGCTGCGAGGTGAAATGGTTGTGCCAGAACAGCACCAGACGTTCGGTCAGCGGCGACGGCGTGCCGATCAATTCGCGCATCCACCACGCGCGCAGGTCGCCGGCCTCAACCGCTTCGACCCGGCGCTGGGCCTCGGCCCTGCGGTTGCGATCTTCGCCATCGGGCAGGGCCCAGATCTCGCGCCAGGTCTCGCGGCGCAGGGCGATGGCGGCGCCCAGCACCTTGGCCGTCGCCCATTCCGGCGGCGAGGTGGCTGCAACGGTACGTACCTCGCTGAGCAGCCGGTCGACGGCTTGCTCGCGGCTGAGTGGCAGAAACGCAGCCAGATCATCGGGATGGACGCCGAAACCAGTACGGCGCAGCAAGTGACAGGCCTCATCCCGATCGAGCCCGGCAAGTCCGCCGATCACCAGCCACACGGCGAAGAAGCAGCACGGCGCCGACGCGGGGAACGACCGAGGGGGACGAGGCATAGTGATGGGCTACCCGGATCGCCGATTCCTGCTGCTGAAGGGTTGCCGCGGCTTCCCGACCGTGATGCACACCGGCAGGGAATCCTACGCGATCAGCCAGGGAGTGACGGCCAAAGCATCGATCGCACCGCCTTATTCGCTCCCACGCGGAGCGCCGCACTCCGTGCGGCCGGATCACATTCCTTTACGGCGTTCCGTTGACGGCTTGGCCCCACTCGGAGCGCCGCACTCCGTGCGGCCGGATCAGATCTACCTACACCACATTCCGTTGACGGTTCGGTCCCACGCGGAGCGCCGCACTCCGTGCGGCCGGGCTGACCTCAGGCCTTCCAGAACTCTTCGACCAGGTAGCGGTCGATTCCGCTCGCGGCGATCGGGTCCTTGAGATCCTCGATCATGCCTGGATTGCCGCAGGCCAGCACCGCGGTGCGGGAAGGATCGATCAGCGCCTTCACCGCCGCCGCATCGACGCCGGCAGGCATGGCGACCCGGCGGCCTTCGGGCACCGGCGCACCGAACACGTGGCGGACGACCTCGTTGACTCGCCCGACCGCGGTGCGCTCGGTCCAACCGCGGGCCGGATCGGGGCGGCTGCTCGTGCAGATGTAGGTGAAATCGAAGCCATCGGCCTTTGCCGCGGCATAGCCTTCAAGTTCCTGGCGATAGGCGAACTCGTCGGAATAGGCCGAGCCATGGAACAGCACCACCCGATGCGGGACGGGCACGCCGGCCTTGAACAATTTCCACAGGCTACGGATTTGGGCGACGAACGGAGCCAGGCCAGTACCGGTGGCGACCAGCACCGCGATCGGCCGCTCGGCCTCGGCCAAGGTGAACTTGCCTTTGGGCGACAGGAAATGGAACGTCGATCCGGGTTCCTGGGCGAACAAGGTCGGGGTCAACGCGCCACCCTCGACCAGCGCGATGTAAAATTCCAGGGTTCCGGCATCCAGCGGACTCCCGGCGATGGAATACGCCCGGGCGACGAACCCGGTCGGGGTGTCGAGCCCGAGGGTGGTGTACTGTCCGGCCTGGTACCACCAGCGCTCGCCCTGGTCGGGCTTGAGGACGAAAATTCCGAGCCGACCACCGCCGAGAATCTCTTTCTTGACCAGGGTCGCCGTGGCCATTTTCTTTTTCAGCGCCAAGCTGGCTGCGGCCAAGCGTGCTGCCTTCACGGCGTCGGCAGGGGGGGCGGCTGGACTCACTGCGTCGGACATGGGCCGCAGGATCGGATTCCACGGCAGGAATTGCAAGGAGTCCCGGCACATGCGGCGCATGTGGCTGTGGAATGGCCAAACGTCCCTGACCATGGCGATCGCCGGCCGACTACATTTTGAATTTAAGCAAATATCATTCCATAAATTATGTAATACAGTACATCATAGATGCACCAATTGACATCTCGGCCACGGAATCTGTATATCGCCGCCTCATTTCAGAGACTCCCATGCCCGTCCTGCGCCCCCTCGCCCTGCTTGTGACCCTCCTCGCCGGCCTCGCCGCCGCGGATGGTCCGACCTTCGACACAGGCAATACCGCCTGGGTGATGGTCTCCGCCGGCTGGGTCCTGTTCATGACCATCCCCGGCTTGGCCCTGTTCTATGGCGGCCTGGTGCGGGCGAAGAACGTCTTGTCGATCCTCGCCCAATGCTTCGCGATCACCGCCCTGATCACGGTGCTCTGGGTGGCCTATGGCTATTCCCTGTGTTTTTCGGTGCAGGGATTGACCGCGGGCACCACCACGCTGAACAGCTTCATCGGCGGCCTGGACCGGGCGTTCCTGGCCGGTGTGACGCCGACCAGCGTCCATCCGGTGGCGACCTCGATTCCCGAGACCGTCTTCCTGATGTTCCAGCTCACCTTCGCCATCATCACTCCCGCGCTGCTGGTCGGAGCCTTCGCCGAACGCCTGCGTTTTTCCGCTGTGCTGCTGCTGTCGGCGCTGTGGTTCACCGTGGTCTATTGCCCGATCTGCCACATGGCGTGGAGCGGACCCGGAGCCCTGTTTGTCGACTGGGGCCTGGCCGACCTCGCCGGGGGTACGGTGGTGGAGATCAACTCTGGCATCGCCGGCCTGGTCGCGGCGTTGGTCGTCGGCAAGCGCATCGGCTACGGCGAAGAGCCGCTGAAACCGCACAACGTCGCCATGTGCCTGACCGGCGGCGCCATGCTGTGGGTCGGCTGGTTCGGCTTCAACGCCGGCAGCGCGGCCGCGGCCAACGCCCAGGCCGGCATGGCGATGCTCACCACCCAGATCGCCGCCGCCGGAGCGGTGTGCAGCTGGGCGGCGGTGGAATGGCTCCGCTTCGGCCGCGCCACCGCCCTGGGCATGGTCACCGCCGCGGTCGGCGGATTGGTCGCGATCACCCCAGCCTGCGGCTTCGTCGGTCCCGGCGGAGCGCTGATCCTCGGCCTGGTCGCCGGCGTGGCCTGCTTCCTCGCCGTGATGGTCGTCAAATCCCGTCTCGGCTATGACGATTCGCTCGATGTCTTCGGCGTCCACGGCGTCGGCGGTCTGATCGGTACCTTCGCCACCGGCATCCTTGGTGCGGCCACCTTCGGCGGATCGCTGAAGGAAATCCAGATCATGGCCCAGGTCCTGCCGATGCTGGTGACCATTGCCTGGTCGGCCATCGGCACCTTCCTGGTCCTGAAGCTGGTCGATGCGATCCATGGCCTGCGCGTCGACCAACGCGATGAAGACGACGGACTCGATCTGGCCAGCCACGGCGAAAGCGCTTACCACGTCGAATAGGCCGACCGCGAAGGCGGAATGCGGTTGGAAGGCCGCACCTGGTATAGCGTCGAAGTCCACCCCCAGTGGTATTGGCGGCTGTGGTCAGACGTGATCATCCACCGCATCCACCGCCGGGTGCTGGACCACATCAAGCAGCTGGCGGAGCGGCCCTGAGCAATTGAGGGCTCGCGCAAAAATACGTTGCGCACCTCATTGCGGTTGAGCGTCCCGTAGGGACGCAGCGATACCAGCCCGGGGCTTCAGCCCCGGGTAGGGTTCACCGGACTGGGGGTAGTCCCGTAGGGACGGCTGAATCTTTTGCGGGCTTCAGCCCGCAGGCGTCGTGCGAAGGGTGACATCATGATACGGCTCAGCCGTCCCTACGGGACTGTCGCCACTTGCCACCATACCCGGGGTTGAAACCCCGGGCTCATCTCGTGGCGTCCCTACGGGACTCGGCTTGCTGCAAAACGCCTTCAAAGGAGCAACACGCTCAAGTTTTTACGGGGATGCATGAGCCGATTGCGAGCCGCCGATGGCTCGCCGTATGTCTCAGTCCCAGTCACCCACCGACCGTAGGGCTGAGGTCTGGTTCACCCGTTCGCCGGCCGCCACACGCCGCGATCCGGCAGCAGTTCCTGCAGGCTGCGCACCTGCCAGTCGGTGCGTTTGACCTGGCGCAGCGCTGACACCAAAGCAGCGGCGCTGGCCAGGGTCAGGTAGTACGGCACGCCGGTGACGGCGCAGGCGCTGCGCAGTTTGCCCTCGTCGCTCTTGCCGCCTTTGGCGTTGGGCGTGTTGATGACGAAGGCCAATTCCTTCAGGTGGCCGAGCACCGTGTCTCCGCCATCTTTGATTTTATTCAGTACTTTGACAGGGACTCCGCCGCTCTCCAGGACCACGCTGGTGCCCTGGGTGCAATAGACCTGATAGCCCATGTCGTGGAGCTGCTGGGCCAGCGGGATGATCAGCCGTTTGTCCGAATCACGCACGCTGATGAAGATCTTGCCGCTGAGCGGCACGGTGCTGCCCGAGCCCATTTCGGCTTTGTAGTACGCCTCGCCGAAGGTCGGGGCGATGCCCATGACCTCGCCGGTGGAACGCATCTCCGGGCCGAGCAACGTATCGACGCCGGGGAATTTGTTGAACGGCAGCACCGATTCTTTCACCGCGAAATACTTGGGTTCGCAGCGGGCACGGATCTCGGGGGTGGTGACGCCAAGGTCCTTCAGGGTCCGGCCGGCCTGGACCAGGGCGGCGATCTTGGCCAACGGCAGGCCGGTGGCCTTGGCCACGAAAGGCACGGTGCGGCTCGCCCGCGGATTGACCTCCAGCAGATAGATGTCGTCGTTGCGCACGGCGAACTGCACATTCATCAGGCCGCGCACCCGCAGATTCCGGGCCAGGGCGGCGGTGATCTCCTTCATCCGGTTCACCAGGCGATCGGACAGCGAATAGGCTGGGATGGCGCAGGCCGCGTCGCCTGAATGCACGCCAGCTTCTTCGATGTGCTCAAGCACTCCGCCGATCACGCAGTCGATTCCGTCAGCCAACGCATCGACGTCGATTTCAGCGGCATTTTCCAGGTATTTGTCGATCAGCACCGGCGAGCCGGGATTGACGTCCATGGCTTCCTGGACGTAGCGTTTGAGGTCGCCCTTGCCGGGCACGATCTCCATTGCCCGGCCGCCGAGGACGTGGCTTGGCCGCACCACCACCGGATAGCCGATGCGTTCTGCCACCTGGGCGGCTTCCTCCAAGGACCGGGCGATGCCGTTGGCGGGCTGGCGCAGATTCACTTTTTCCAGCAGATCACGGAACAATTCCCGGTCGCCGGCGCGGTCGATGTCCTCGGGGGTGGTGCCGATGATCGGCACGCCGGCGCGTTCCAGGGCCAGCGACAGATTGAGCGGGGTCTGGCCGCCGAACTGGACGATGGCGCCATGGGGCCGCATGACCCGGTTGATCTCCAGCACATCTTCGGCGGTCAGCGGCTCGAAGAACAGGTAATCGCTGGTGTCGTAGTCGGTGGACACGGTCTCAGGATTGCTGTTGACCATGATCACCCGCCAGCCGTCGGCGCGCAGGGCGAAGGCGGCGTGGCAGCAGCAATAATCGAACTCGATGCCTTGGCCGATGCGGTTGGGGCCGCCGCCGAGCACCATGATCGAACGCGGATCGGCGGGCGGAGCCTCCGATTCGTCATCGTACGAGGAATAGTAGTAGGGCGTCAGCGCGGCGAATTCTGCGGCGCAGGTGTCCACCAGCTTGTAGGCCGGATGGATACCGAACTGCCAGCGGCGGGCCCGCACCTGTTCCTCGCTGGTGTTCCACAGCAATCCAAGTTGACGATCGCTGAAACCGTCGCGTTTGGCCGTGCGGAAAGTGCCGGCGTCGATCCCGTTGAATCCGCTGATCCGCAAACGCGCTTCGTGCTCGACGATGCCGGCGATATGGCGCAGGAACCACGGATCGATCCCGGTGGTCGTGGCCAGTTCGTCGATGGTCGCGCCGGCCTGCATGGCCAGGCGGACCTGGAACAGGCGGTGGCTGGTTGGCCGGGTGGCCTGACGCAGGTAATCGGCTTTCTTCGCGGGGTCACCGACCTCGTCGGCCTTTTTGCCCATCAGCCCAGGGACGCCGATCTCCAGGCCACGCAGCGCTTTTTGCAGGGATTCGCGGAAGGTCCGGCCGATCGCCATGACCTCGCCCACCGATTTCATCTGGTAGCCCAGGGTGTCGTCGGCCTCGCGGAACTTCTCGAAGGCGAAGCGCGGGATCTTGGTCACCACGTAATCGATGGTCGGTTCGAAGCAGGCCGGAGTTTCCCGGGTGATGTCGTTCTTCAATTCATCGAGGGTGTAGCCGCAGGCCAGTTTCGCTGCGATCTTGGCGATCGGGAAGCCGGTGGCCTTCGACGCCAGCGCCGAGCTGCGCGACACCCGCGGATTCATCTCGATCACCACCATCCGGCCGTCCACCGGATTGACCGCGAACTGGATGTTCGAGCCGCCGCATTCGACACCGACGGCGCGGATGATCGCCAGGGCGGCATCGCGCATCCGCTGGTATTCACGGTCGGTCAGGGTCTGGATCGGCGCCACCGTGATCGAGTCGCCGGTATGGATGCCCATCGGATCGAGGTTCTCGATCGAGCAGATGATGACCACGTTGTCTTTGCGGTCGCGCATCACCTCCAGCTCGAACTCCTTCCATCCGTACAGCGATTCCTCGATCGACAGTTCGTGGGTGCGGCTGGCGTGCAGGCCGCGCTTGCAGATCGCTTCGAATTGCTCGTCGGTGGTGGCCAGACCGCCGCCGCTGCCGCCCATGGTGAACGAGGGCCGGATCATGCAGGGCAGGCCGATCCGGGTGCGCACCGCCTGGCATTGCTCCCAGGTCGTCGCCTTTTCGCCCTTGGCCATCTTCAGGCCGAGCCCGGAGATGACCGCGGCGAACTCCTCGCGGGATTCGGCTCGGCGGATGACCTCGGCGGTGGCGCCGATCATTTCGCAAGCGAATTCCTTGAGGGTTCCGTCTTCTGCCAGGGCCATGGCGTTATTCAGCGCGGTCTGGCCGCCAAGCGTGGGCAGGATCGCGTCGGGCCGTTCCCGGGCGATGATCTTGCGCAGTGCCGCCGGAGTGATCGGTTCGATATAGGTCGCATCGGCCATTTCCGGATCGGTCATGATCGTGGCCGGATTGCTGTTGACCAGGACGATGCGGTAGCCTTCTTCGCGCAGCGCCTTGCAGGCCTGGGTCCCGGAATAATCGAATTCGCAGGCTTGGCCGATGATGATCGGGCCGGAGCCGACCAGGAGGATGGATTTCAGGTCGGTGCGTTTTGGCATGGGTCGCTCGTGGCGGAGCCGGTCCCCGACGCGGACCGCGGATGCGGCCGGGCGGCGGGTAGCGGGGTCCGCGGAAAACTTGGCAGAGGCTAGAGAGTGTCGCGGCGCAGCAAGACGGCGAGGGCGCACCCGCTGGCATCAACGCCGGGCGGCGACCCTGGTCCGATCTGTCGACCAACAGCAATGCCTTCTGCACGAAGCGGATCGACGGGAAAAGCCAACGCTTTCCGAGTTATCTGTCGATAGCGCGGTTCAGAATCTGCCCAGGCAGCTTGCCGCGATCCATCTCGGATCACTGCCAGGGAGCGGGTTCACCGAGGTGTGGCGCTCAACCGCCGGACAGGCCGGTCACCGATCCGGGTGCCGGATCCCCGGCCGCCTTGGCTTCAAAGCCATCAAGTTTGGCCATCAGCCACCACCAGGCGTTGGCCAGCTTTGCCCGGCCGGCCGCGTTCATGGCGACCGTGCTGCCGGATTCGGTCCATTCCTTGGCCAGCACCTCGCCCTGGTCGTCATAGCGCACCCGGCCATCGGGGCCGTGGCTCTGCACTGCGGCCAGATCGAACAGGGGCTTGCCGAAATGGACGGCGTAATTGCGCACTTGCAGGTTGAACCACGACCGCTGCAAGTTGTCCGCCGCAGTCAGCGGCATGGTCGTCCACACGAAGGCCGTGCCTGGGTGGGACTTTTCCAGCTTTTCCATGGAATCGCGATAAGCGGCGAAGGCGACCCGCGGATCCCGTGGCCAGGGCTGCTGGTCGTTCTTGGCCAGCGTGTTGCCGGCGCCGGCGCCCTGGACCGCGCCTGGCTCAGGGGTCGCCAGGCCGATCGGGACCCGAGCGGTGACGCTGACGTGGTCGATGGCAAAGTTCGGCAGTTCGAGGGGATAAGTGACCGGATCGAGGATCAGGACGTTGCCGATGCGGCGGTAGGCGGTCAGTTCCTCGACGAACAGGCCTTCCAGCTTTGAAGAGGTGAACCGCACATCCATGGTCGCCGAATACTGCGTGTAGCCGGTTTCGATGCGCCGGCCGCTCGGGACATCGTTGGCATCGGACTGGACTTGAGCAATCGCCAGCTTGGGCAGCACATCCACCAGGTTGGCGGCGATGCTGTCCAGGCGAGCGGTCAGCTTATTGGTGCCGCCGGCAGCGAAACGCCCCACGCCACCGCCGTTGGCGTACCAATCGGCCTTGGGGCTGGTGGCGGAACGCAAAGCGAAACGCGGGTCTTTGCCTGCCAATTCGTCAAGACCCTGAGCCAGCGCCTGATGCTGGCTGGGATAGGCCAAGGCCACCGCCCGTCCGCGGATGGCGGCCAGGGTTGGCGCCGGCAGCTCAGCAGCAGATCCAGCGGTGTGGTCAGCGAAGATAATCTTCACCGCGGCGCCGGCGGGCACCGGCCTCTGGTTCTGCTCGACAGCGCCAAGAGCGACGCAGGCCAGCACGCTTGGGCAGAGGAAGGCAAGGCGCTTGATCATGGAAGGCTCACAGAAGGCGGTGGGCGGAACCGAGGCAGGTTCCATCACAGGGGTGTTCGCATGATGACGGCAACACCGTCATGGGAGGTCTGAGGGGGCGGTCAGGTACGACATCGGCTCATACACCCTATCGATAAATATTAATGTCATCATAGATTCGATTCGATCTCGTCGAACAGGATGATATCAGCCTGGACCACCACCAGCACTTTCAGCTCGGTCTCCTGCCGTCCATTGGTCGAGAACAACCGGCCGAGGAAGGGAAGATGGCTGAGGAAGGGCACCCCGGCATGGGACCGGGCGCTTTCGCCGTTGGTCAGGCCAGCCACCACCATCGAGCCGCCGTCGGGGATGGTCACCGAGGTCCGGGCGGCCTGGTAGATCATCTGGGGAATGAGCAGGGGGGCGGTGTTGCCGATGGCCTGTCCGGCGGGAGCGCCGACGTTGCCACCGGGGAAGGGATTGTTCGGGCTGAGCGGCGCACCGAACCGGCGCCACCCTCCGACCCGGGTGTGGGTCGGCTTCAGGGTCATGGTGATGTACTTGTTGTCGGCCGAGGCGATGCCCTGCACGTCGAGGACCGTACCATAGGACAGCACCGAGACCACCGGATCGAACTGGCCCTGGACGATGTCGTAGTCGGCCACATAGGCCTGCTGGTTCATGTGGACGATGTGGGCCTGCTGACCGTTATAGATGGTCGTCGACGGCTCGAAGATGATGTTGCCGCGCCGTTCGTATTCCACCGCCTTGATCACTGCTGAAGCATACAAATTGGTGGTGATCTGCCAGGTCTGGGTCTGGAACTGGAGGCCATCATTCGCACCAGGGTTGGGGAGCGAATTGCCCGTGGTGTACGAAGGCACCTGGTTGTTGACCACGCCGCCGGTGAGGATCTGAGTGCCAGCATCGCCAAAATAGAAGCCGAGATCGGTGGCCTGTCCGGTCGCCGGAGGCAGGGCCGGGGTCACGCCCTGGCCGGGCAGCGGAACGCTACCGGCTCCGCCCGGACCCGATCGCGGGTTGCCCGAGAAGTTCTGCCAGTTCACGCCGATCTGCTCCAGAGCCGAATTCTCGACGGTCAGGAACTTGCACTTGATGTGGATCTGCTTGCCGCGCTGGGCGCGCAGGGCTCGGAGCAGTTCCTTCACCTGCTTGTGGACACCCGACACGTTGGTCACGACCAGCGAGCCATTGTATTCCGATGGCGGGCTGACCCCCGGCGCGGTCCACGAATTCGGTGACACCACCCGCTGGATGATGTCGATGAAATCCTGGCTGGTCGGCGGGGTCGCGTTCTCGATCGGCGGCAGAATCTTGGCCGCCGCCGTGCCCGGTTGCGGAACTTCGAGGTCAGGACCAGGGAAATTGGGCACCGAGTGCATCAAGTCGCGGATGTCGTACAGCTCGGTGACCAAGGCGCCGCGGGCGCCCTCGGCGTTGGTGATGTAGATGGCCTCGTCGCGCAGGACGTAGGTCAGCTGGGTCAGCTTCATGATATAGTCGAGGACGAAGCGCAGCTTCATCCGTTCGACCTTCAGGGTCACCGGCGGCGGACTGGCGGCCAGCACCCGCGGATCGGTGATGATGTTGACCCCGGTCACCTTTTGCAGGAACTTGATGACCTCGTCGATCTGCTGTTCCTGGAAGTCGAGAGTGACCTCCTGCTCGAGCTGGTTGTTGATCGACTTGACCCAGGCCGCCTCCTGGGCGCCACCACTCTCGCGGCCGGAACCGCCGGACGGCAGGGTGCTCGCAGGATCGAGGGTGAAGCGGATGATCTCGGTCTGGGGCAGCATCGCCTTGCGGATCGACTCCGACAGCTGCTGGTGCTCCTCGTCCCAGCGATCGGCGGTGATCTGACGCAGGTAATCGTGGCGTTCGCGCCGGCAGCGGGCGAGCAGGTCGGACGCCCGCACCTCGGCTCGGTTCGATTTCAGGATCTGCTCGCAGAGCAGGATCGCCCGATCGTAGTCCCGGCGCTGGCGGGCGCGTTCGGCCCGGGACAGCTGGGCGTCGATCTGCTCGCGCTCGCGTTGCAGGCTGGCGGCGCGCAACTGCTGTGACCGCTCGGCGGCACTGCGGTTGCGCTCGGCCTGTTCGGCCAGCTCGGCTTTGCGCCGACGCTGGCGGGCCTCCTCGGCCAGGGCCTGGGCTTCGCGCAGCCGGGTTTCACGGCTGGGCTCAGCGAACGGCAGGGATTCGAGTCGGATCGCGGCCTGCTCAAAAGAGCGCTCGGCGGCATCGAAGTCGCCTGCATCAAGATGCCGTTGACCCTGCTCGACCTTGGCCTGGGCTTCACCCATCAGCAGCTGCTGTTTGACCGCCAGTTCGTCGGCGGCGCGTTCACCGGCCAGGCCACCGGTGTCCGGGGCGACGCCGGCCATGGCCCGGGCCTTGTCGAGATCCTGGCGGTACGGCTGATGGTCCGGACGCCAGTCGACCGCGCGTTGCAAATGGTCGATGGCCTCGCCGAGCCGACCGGCATCGCGCAAGCGGATTCCCTGATCGTGATGGAAGGACGCCGCCGCCAGCCGCTGGTCACGCAGAGTCTGTTCCTGCTTGAGGTAGTCTTGCAGCGCGGCCTCGGCGGGGTTGCCGGCCGGCGCAGCTGGCGTCGGCGTCGCTGCAGGACTTGGCGCCGGCGCCGGCGCCGGAGCGGGTGGCGTCTCGTCGGCCGCATGCAAGGCCAGACCGAGCAGGCTGGCCGAAAGGAACATCGTCCGGCCGGACAGGCGGACAGCGGAAAGGCTCGGGAATGGGATCACAGTTGGGCCTCCAGAGCGTCGTAATCGACGATCGTTGCAGTGGCGAGGAGATAGAACTGCGTCCGCTGG
This sequence comes from Planctomycetota bacterium, assembly GCA_014193115.1. Lineage (GTDB taxonomy): Bacteria > Planctomycetota > UBA11346 > UBA11346 > UBA11346 > BJHQ01. The sequence goes on from BJHQ01000004.1 coordinate 44,156, forward strand.
GACCAGCGGGCGCGTTGGCCGAACAAGCGGCCCAGGAAAGGAATGGTGCCGAAGAAGGGGACCCGGGTCGCAGCCTGCTGCTCGATGGTCTTGCCCAGGCCGCCAATGAGCACCGTGGCGCGGTCTGGGACCGCCTTCAGGGTGGTCGAGCCGGAACGCACCTGACGATTGACCAGGTCGAGCGGGAAAGGGACCGGCGGGCCGACTTGCTGGCCGTCTTCGCCGGGAAGCACCCGAGGCGCGAGCATCGTCTCGCTCGACCAAGCGACATCGGTGATGGTCGGCGACACTTCCAGGGTCACGGTGCGGCGGTCTGCCGAGATCAGCGGCTTGATGTCGATGCCGGTGCCAAAGGTCAGGATTTCGATCCGCGGATCGAGGTTGTTGCCGACGATGTCGTAGTCGGCGATGTAGGCGAACTGGGTGCCGAAAAAGGTCGAAGCGCGCACCCCGTTGACGGTGGTGACATCGACCTCGGCCAGGACGGTGCCCCGTTTGGTGCGTTCGACCGCAGTCAGAATCGCGCTGAAATCAGCATTGCGCAGCATGGTGCTCTGCAGCACCAGCCCGGTTCCGGAGGTCGCCGGTGCGGGCGGATCGATCGCCGCTCCGGGAAGCGTGTTGCTGGTCAGGCCCTGCCAGAGCAGCGAACTGGCGGCGCGCGAGAATCCGTAACCGGTGGGAGTGGCCAGCAGGCTGCCCGCCAGGTTGTTCCACTGGACGCCGATCTCCTCGATCAGGCCGTCATCCAGGATGAGGGAACGCAGATCGATCCGCACCTGCAGGCTGGCAGCGCGTTCCTGGGCGCGGAGGAACTGGGCGATCAGCCGTTGGGTCTCGACCGGGGCGGTCACCACCAGCAAGGTGTTGCGGACCACGATCGAATTGGCTGGATCCTCCCAGACCTTCGGCATCACCGAGCGGCGGATGGTGTCGACCAGATCATCCGGAGTCAGCCCCTTGGCGGCTGCGGCTCCCGGATCGTTCGCGCCGAAAAGCTGGAATCCGCCGCCGCCCCCACCACCACCTGCGCCACCGCCAAACCCGCCTTGGACGTTCAGGGTCTGGTCCTTGGCCGGGAAGACCGCGGCTCCGGCGTCATGGACTCGCAGCACGGTGAGATCCGCCGGCGGTTTGCCCACATAGACCGCACCATCGGCGATGGCCCAGTTGGTCGCCATCAACGTGGTCACCCAGCCGATGGCGTTGGCCAGGGTCATGTCAGTCGCCGCCAGCGAGACTGGACGGTCGCCGCTGGCCACGACCTCAGGGGCGATGATCAGGTTGATCCCACCTTGGGCGGCGAGGTTGCGCAGCACGGCCGCGCCATCCTGGTTGTCTGCAGAAAATGTGACCCGGATCGAAAGCGCCCCCATCAGCCGCTCGCGCCATTCCTCGGCCGGAGGCAGGTCGAGCAGATCGTGCGATGAGGCGCCGCGGCGCTGCTGCCAATCTTCGGGATAGCGCGGACGGCCATCGAAACCGCTCGGTATCAAGGACCGTTCAATCTGCTCGGCGACCTCTTGGCGGAGCAGTCGCCGGCGCTCGTCAAGATCGTGCCGCCGAGCGGTGTGGACCGCCTCGAACAATTCTGCGAAGAGCTGGGCGACGCGCTGGTCGTCTGGGAAATCCGAGCGCATCTGCCGGCAGCGGGCCAGGGCGAGCTCGTCCAGGCCGCGCCGATGGAGCTCAAGGATCCGCGACAGGCGTTCATCCACTCCTGCCCGTTCCCCTGCCAGTTCACCTTTGCGTCCTGACCCGGCTTTCGCGACCGCGCCTGCCCGCCCTTTGGCGCCAGCTTCGGCGGCTTCGCTACGGGAAGCGGCTTCCCACGAGCTTCGGCGGGCAGCGAGCTCGGCCGCCAGAGCCTTCGCGGCGCCGCTGTGATCGGCGGCGATCAGCCGGGCTTCTGCTCCGGCCGAGACCGCGGCTGCGGCTTCGGACCGGCCTGACGCAGCCAACGATTCGGCGTGCAAGGCGGTGACCCGGGCCTCGGCGATGGCCGCCTGTTCCGCCACCGTGTCCCGGTCTTCAGGGGATCGATCGGCTGGCACCTTCGCCTTGTCCGAAAGCACCAGGTCCACCTGTGCAATCCGATTGGCCAGGGCCGCATTGCCGGGAGCGAGCTTCCGGGCGCGCTCCAGAACCGCTGCGGCTTCGGGCCAACGTCCAGCCTGTGCGAGATCGCGCGCCTGGTCCAGTGCGGCGGTGACCACCGCCCGGACCTCGGCTTCCGACGGTGCAGCGTTCGCGGAACCGTCCGGTTCCGCTGCGACGAAGCCGCTGGCCAGGGCCAGGGCCGCCAATGCCGCACGCCAGCCGATCACTGCTTGGCTTCCTCCCCGCCGAGTTCGAGGATCCGGCCGGTGATCAGGTAGCTCAACTGGCGGCTTTCATCGTAGATGCCGTTGCGGCTGAACAGCCGACCGAGGAACGGGATGTGGCTCAGGAACGGAATGCCCATGTGGGTCCGCTGGCGCATGGCGTTGGTGTAGCTGCCGACCAGCAGGCTGGCCCGATCGGGCAGCAGCGACGTGCTGCGCAAGGCCCGGGTCTGGCTGTTGGGCAATTCCAGCGGGAAGGGCTGCTGACCGAGGATCGCCGCGCCATCACCAGTCTGGAGGACCCGGGGTGCCACTAGCTGTTCGGTGAACGATCCGCCGAATTCGGTCGAGGTCGGATTGACCTCAAGGGTGATGAACTTGCGGTCCTGGCTGATGATCGGCTTGATGTCGATGGTATTGCCGAAGCTGAGGATCTCGATCCGCGGATCGAGGTTGTTGCCGACGATATCGTAATCGGCGATGTAGGCGAACTGGACCAGGAACGAAGCCGTGGCGCGCTGATTGTTGAAGCAGGTGATGGTCGGGTTCTGGAGGATCTGCTGGTCGGATTCCTCTTCGACCGCACTGATGATCGCATTGAGCTGATCGACATTATAGTAATTGAACGGACGCAGCGAGGATTCGAGCACCATGCCGCGGGTCGAAGGGTTGTACGACCGCGAGTTCGCGGCATAGGCGCTATTGAGCAGGATCGTCTGGTTGCCCGGCAGGTTGTTGAAGGTCGAGCCGTTGTATCCAAACGTGTCGTTCAGGCGGGTATAGCCGTTGGACGTCGAGCTGCCGATGATGCCATTGGGATTATTATGGTATTCGACGCCAATTTCTTCCCAGTAGCCCTTGCGGGTATCGAGCATGCGGACGTCGATATTGACCTGCAAAGCGCGACGGTTGCGCATGTCGGTGAGCAGGCGTTCGACCTGGCCGTGGACCTCGGGGGTCTGGCTGACGAACAGGATCGCGCCCTGGCGCTGTTCGATGCTGGTCCCCTTCGCCGGATCCCAGGTACCCTTGGCGACATTGTCCTGGATGAAGGTGATCAGTTCATCAGGGGTTGGACCGGTCTTGGGTGCATCAGCGCCCGCGCCGCCACCGCCGAACAGGGCGAACCCGCCGCCGCCACCACCACCAGTGCCGCCGCCAAAACCCATGTCCTTACCTGGGAAATCCGGGATGGGCATGGTCAGGTCGGTGACATCGTAGATCTTCAGTACGATCGAACCGACGACGATGTCGTTGCTGATGAAGATCGCCTGATCTTGCAGCGCGTAATGCAACTGGGTGAGTTCGAGGATCCATTTCAGCGCGTCGCCGAACTTCATGTCCTTGACCTTGAGGGTCACCGGCGGCGGGCTGTTGGCCAGGGCGGTTGGCGAGACGATGATGTTGGCGCCGGTCACCTGACGCAGGAACGCGATGACCTCTTCGAAGGGCTGCTCCTGGAAATCCACCGTGATCCGCTGTTCCAGCCGATCGGTCAGCTGCTGACGCCAGAGCTCGACCTGGTGGGCGCCGAGTTCGGCGGTGGTGCGCAGGCTGCGCCGCTGCCAGTCCTCTGGATAGAGCAGCAGATCGTTCTGCGGGATCAGCGAACGGTGGATGTCTTCCTGGACCCGGGTGACCGCTTCGAGCCGGTCCTCGCGCAGACGCTTGTCGAAGGCGACGTGGCCTTGGCGGCGGGCATCCAAGTACAGTTTCCGCGCGTCTTCACGGCGGCGGTCGAGTTCATAGGCATTCCAGGCGTCGACTTCAGCCCGGCGGAAATCCTTGCGATCATAGGCCGTTTTTGCCCGGCGCAGGAGCTCATCGACCTTGCGGGCCAGCGATTGCTCCTGCAGCTCGGCGGCTGCGCGGGTCCGGTCCAACGCATCTTTGCGGGCTTTCTCCTGATCGCGCAGCGCCTGCATTTCGGCTCGCGCCCGGGCTTCGCGGCGCAGGCCGGCGACCTCGGCCGGCAGACTGCCCCAGTCGGTCAGATCCGATCCGGCCTTGATCGCTACTTCGACCCGATCGAAATCGAGTTCAGCGCCTGCGAAATCGCCGGCTTCCATCTTGCGCTTGCCATTGTCCCGGAGCGCGGTGAGCCGCACCACGACCTCTTGGTGGTGGACCTGTTGCTGGCTTGAGAAGCGTTCCGCGGTCACTGCGACCGATGATGGGTGGTCGCCCAGCGTGGCGCGGACCTCGGTGCGCAGCTTCCGTGCCCCGGCATGGTCGGGGTCGAGTTCAACCGCCCGTTCGACCAGTTTGAGCGCGGTCGCCCGATTGCCTTGGCGAAACTGGGCAAGGGCTTCGACGAACAGCGCATCAGCCTCGACCGCGGCACGGTTGGCGGCAGTGCCCGGCTTTTCGCGATCAGCCTTGAGCTGGGCGACTTCAGCGGGAGGGGCCGGCGGCGCGGTCTGGGCGGGCACGTCCTCAGCCAGCAGCGGAAGGGCGACGGACCAACCGCTGGCGACCAGCAGCAAGGTCGGGGCCAGCGTCGTCGGGGGCAATGTGCGCAAGCGCATGGGACGGTCTCCGGCGCAGCGGCGGACGGACATGGCCCGGCCGCCGGCGTTCAGCGAGCATGATCCGTGACCGGATCCGTGCAGGGGATGCGCTGACCATGCTGTGATTTCGTGTGACTCACGACACGAAGCGAAAATCAAGGACAACTGATCGCACAGAGATTTTGGCGGTTCGCACGCGGGAGCCGTTCCACGCACCTGCACGGCACGCTGCCGAAGGCTGCGTGGCGCTTGTCGAAGCCCAGTCGGTGGGCTTTGGGCGCGGCATGGGAACAGCCCGGCAGCGCGAGGAAGCCGCTCCGAACCTGGCTAGGGAGCCCGCGGTGTTGGGCTAGGGAGCCCGCGGGGTCGAAGCCCGGTCCGGCACCGCCCGGTCCGGTGCAGCCTTGGGCGTGGGCGGTTTGTCGACCGGAGCGGCCTCTGCGGGTTTGACCGGTTCGGGTTTGGGCGCCGGCGGTTCGTCTGGGTACCACCTGGGCTTTTTGTTGACGTCGTCCCACCACAGCAGGCGACCGTCACCGAAGACGAGATAGTGCGTCTTCGGAGGGAACAGGTCTAATTCCGGTCTGGCCTTGATCAGCTCAGGCAGCGGACCGTCGGTCGGCTCGAATTCCTTGGGCCGGGGAGGCTCTTTGCCATAGGTCTTGAAAATTGCGGGATCTGCCAGGAATTCATCGAGCTCATTGTAACCGTCCTGATATTGCCAGGGCCACACTTTGAAGATTCCGGTCGAGGTCGGCCGGGGAATTTTGTCGAGCTGGACCATCGGCACCGGTGGCGAATTCGGGGAACGCGGGTTGCGCAACGTCGCTTCACGGGACGGACGCTCATAAGGTTTGACCTCGAAATCCTTCTGCCCCGGCGCCCCGGGCCGGCTCTTCAGACGGACCTCCCAGTACCACACCCGTCTGGCATCGGATTTCAGCGCTTCGAGTTGGAACGGCGTGTCGAGATCCACCGGTTTCTTCTCGCCGGTTTTGAACGGGTTGGGGACGGCGGTGTCCTTTTTGCCGACCGCTTCGCCGGGCTGGACCTTGAAGACGAAGGGTTCGGTCCACTTGGCTGCGCCGCCGGCGGGGTCGATCAATTTGCGGGTCACCAGGATCTCGGCGAAGTCAGTGCCGGTTCCTTGGGAGACGCGTTTCAAGGCGAAACGGATGTCGGCGGTGGCGGTGACGGCCGTCTCTGGGCCCCAGAGGCTGTAATACAATCGCTCAGACGCGCTGAGCTTGACCCAGGTCGGCGGTTTTTCGACTGGCGGCAAGGTGCCAGCGAGCAACGTCTGCTCGGGCTTCAAGGTACCAGCGGCAACGGCTTGCCGTTCCCGCCGCAACCGATCGGTGAGCAGCGGCCAGTTCAGGTTGTTGTCGGCAGATTCGGTGAATCGCCCGCGCCAGACCAGGATCGTGGTCGCCAGGCGCGAGGAGCGGGCCAACTGGTCATCGCTCGGATTCGGCGGCAGGCCGGTGGCGCGCACCACCAGCCGGGCGCGAAACTGGTGCTCGCTCCACGGTTCGATGCAATCGACCGAGAGTTTTCCGTCTTTGGGGAGCTTGGCCAGGGGAATGAATCCCTCGCCGTTGGACAGTTTGGATTCGTTCAGCGGCATCCACTGCCCGCCGAGCAGTTTGACCTCCACTTGAATCCCGAGGACGCCAGCGGTGTTGACCACTTCACCGCCTTCATTGCGCGCCCAAGTCACCGAACGGGCATCGCTGTGGCGCTTGTCCGCGGGGCGGACGGAATCGGGAAGCGTGATGGTCAGCGCCAAGGTCCCGACCCGGTCCTCAGCGTGCACCGTGACCGGAAGGACCTCGTACAAATACAGGAACAGCCGATCGAGGGTCGACGGCGGCAGGTCGGGACGGGCGGTCAACCAGGCGAGCGCTGCCGGAGCCGGCACCGCGCCGGAGAATCGCTCCTTCATCCGGCCGAGGTGATCTGCGGCGGGCTTGAGCACCGGAGGACGGACGGACAACGCGGTCTTCTCGATCTCGCTCCATTCCCGGGTCAGGGGTTCCAGGCGCAAATCCGCACCGGGCCGGATGGTCTCGTCGGTGAGCACGGCGTGGACTTGCCAGACGCAGAACACGGCGATGGCGCCCACGGCAAGCTTCTCGCCATGGGCGATCAGGAATTCGGTGGCGTTCATGGGCTGCCTTGGGCAGGTGCGGCGGACTTGCTGAAGTCGAGCATCAGCAGTTCGATCTTCATTTCCGCCCGTTCATAGGGGACATCCTTGCGTTCGCCGATGGCGAACGATTCCCGGCGGCTGATCGTGCCGCCAAGCACCACGACCATCGGCTGGTCGTCTCCGACCTGCTCCAGGGCGGCATTGGCGGCGAGCAAGGCGGGAAGGGCTCCTTGCAGGGTGATGGTAAAACGGATGCCATCAGCGTACTGATCGACGCCGGCGCCGAGTTTCACCGGCCCGCCGCTGGCCCATTCCAGTTTGCTCAGCGCCGGCACCAGCCCGGTCGCGACCTGAGCCGCCGCCGGCATGGTGGTGGGGATGACCGGATTCGCCGCCGTCGCGCCTTGGGCTGACAGCAGACGAGCGGCAAGGGCCGACAGCACCCGGAAGCGCGGCGTCAATTCCTCCCAATCCTTTTCGCCAGGAAGTTCCGCCCCGCGGGTATGCAGGCCGACCAGTTCGCGCACGGGGTGGTTTTTGAAGTCGGGTCCGCTGACGGTTGGCGCAGCGGCGCCGGCCGGCGCCGCTGCGCCGGAACCGCTTGGTTCAGGCAGAATCAACGCTTTCTTCGCATAGAGTTGGGCAAGCAGTTCAGCGGTCTGGGCTTCGTATTCGTTGTACCATTCCAGACGGCTGCTGGTCTCTTTCACTGGTTTGTGCAATATGATGCTGCGCCCGGACAGGTAGCCTTTGATCTTCGCCAGCTGTTCATCGTAGCTCGCGACCTGGTTGTTCAGCACCGGCTTCCAGCGGTCGGTGATCAGGAACTTGGTGGTGAGCTCTTTGCGCTGCTTCTCGTCCTCGGGATCGAAGACCCCGACCGGACCGCGATCGCCCAGGCTTTTGGTCAAGATATAGGAGCGGTCTCTCACTTGCTGGTATTTGATGGCCTGGTTGTCGAGGTCGGTTTTGACGTCCTGGGCGGTCCGACCGGTTTCGTCGGTCGGGACCAGGACCACGAAGCAGATGATGACCGCGAGCAGGATGGCGCCGGTGATGATCCAATAGAGATGCGGCTTGATCTTTTCCATGGCTCAGGTCCCGGCCGGCAAATGGCAATGGAAGGTCAGGATCTGCACCGGCTGTTTCCGCTCCTGGATGATCGGCTTGGTGTCCCCGGTCTCGGGGTCGATGTAGTTCGGGTCGAGGAAGTGGAAGGTATCGACGGCGTCGGTATTGCTCGCCATCTGGACCTTGCCCGCGAACAGGGTCGGCGAGCGGACGATCTCGGCGATGGCGGCCGGCGTCGGGATCGCCAGCAGGCGTTTTTCCAGCTGCTGGCGGGCATCGGTGAGCCGCTTGGTGTCCGGCACCCGCAGCACCACGGTCACGACCCGCTCCGCCGCCAGGGGGCTGAAAGGTCCGTTGGCGGAAGGGTCCCACGGAGGAATCTCGATCTTGTCGAGGTAGACTCCTTGCAGGGCCGGGTCGCCGCCGTCCTCGGTGCGTTTGCCGGTTTCGCCGACCTGGCCGTATTCGCGGATCAAATCTTCGACCACGCCGATCACTCCGGCGTAGACCGCCTGGGTCAGGCCCTGCTGCCGGCCATAGGGCGCGAAGTGCGCCAGGGTCACGGCCCGCGGTCCGACCAGTTCGAGCACCGCGCGGGAGGATTTCTCGTTCTTTTCGTTGGTTTCGGCGTATTCCTTGATCTTGCTGATGACTTCCAGGTTGTCGCGCATCGCCGCCTGGGTGACCAGATAGGTCGTGATCGCGGTGGCGGACAGCATCAGGATCGCAGCGATCGGAGCCCAGCGTTTCTGGCGCAAGACCTGCTCGATCCGGTCGCGGTTGGGCATCAGGTTGACCGCTGACAGTCCGGCGCCGACACCCTGCAGCGCCAGACCCATCGCCACGCCGAGGGATTGCAGGTCGTGGAGGAAATGCTCGCGCTCCAGCCCCTTCGCGACCTGGATCTTGTCGAGATCTTCCAGGATGTTGACGGTATACCGCATGCGATCGGCGAAATGCTCGGGCAATCCCGGCAGCTTGAAGGTCGAACCGCTGATCACCAGGTTTTCCAGCTTCGCGCCGGCGTTCTGGTTCTTGTAGAAGCCGATCCGGCGCTGGACTTCGCTGATCAGCTCAGCCAGGGTCGGCTCGATGACTTTCAGGACTTTTTCGGCCTGGCCGCTGGTCGCGACATCGCGTTTCAGGCGTTCGGCCTCGTCGAAGCTGTTGAGCCGGAATTTCTTCTGGAAGACCCGGGTGATATCGTTGCCCGACACCGACAGGGAAGCCATCGCCAGCTGATCGCCCTTGTAGAACACCAGATCGGTATTTTCCGCGCCGATGTCGAGGATGATGATGGTCTCATCGCCGGGGAAGACCTGATCGTAGCGGACGAAGTTGTAGAGGGCCAGCGATGAGACCGACAGGCCGACCAGGTTGATCCCAGCGCGCTTCGATTTCGCCAGCAGATCGTTGATGATCTCTTTTTTCACCGCGAACAGGGCGACATCGTAGGACGATCCGTCGGCCCCCGGCGACATGTGGTAGCCCCACTCCACCGCGTCGAAGTCACCTGGAATCTGCTGGCGGGCTTCGAGCTCGACCATCCGGCCCATGGTCTTGGGATTGATCACCGGGACGTTGATCGTGCGTGAGAACACCTGCCGGCCGGACAAAGCGGCGAGCACCGGCGTCGAGCCGAACTCCTCGCGCAAGGCCATCTGCTCGAGGGCACGGACCACGGCTTCTTCGCGGTCGCCCTGTTCAGGCACCACGATCGGCTCGATGGCATAGGCGTGCACCGTCACCTTGTCGTCGGCGGTGCGGATCAGCTTGGCGGCCTTGATGCTGGAATGCCCTATGTCGAGGCCCCAGGCGACCGGATGGCGTTGCATGTGGTGCGTCTCGCAGCCGGCACGGTGGAAGGCCGAACCGTCAAGTGGCGAAAGTACCCCTGAACGATGTGACGGTCAAAGGGACCCATCCCGAGAACCCGACCCGGTGTGTGCATCCCCGCCGCGCCGGCACTGATGCCATCAGCCTTTGCGCGGAATTTATCGCGACACGCATGGCTGAAAAACCAGACGGCGATGGCCATCGTGGCCATCGCCGTCCAGCCCGCGTCCTAGGTGCCGTGGCTCGGTCGGCCTGAGGCCGACCGGGCGCCGTCAGTCCTGCTTCACGTCCTTCATCGACAACCCGATCTTGCGGGTTTCGAGATCGACATTGACCACCTTGACCCGGACCGGGCGGTCGGCGGGGAACGCGGTCTCGGGGTTCGCTGCGTCGCCCGGGGGCATTTCGCTGACATGGAGCAGCCCTTCGAGTCCGTCGAGGATGTCGACGAAGACGCCGAAGTTGGTGACCTTGGTGACCTTGCCGTCGACGACGGTGCCGCGCTTGAACTTCTTGGGGATGGCATCGGTCCAGGGATCGGGCTGGAGCTGGCGCATGCCCAGGCTGATCCGCTGCCGTTCCTTGTCGATTTCCAGGATCTTCACCGTGACCGGCTGGTCCTTCTGGAACTCGGTGGATGGATGGGCGACCTTCTTGGTCCACGAGATGTCGTTGACGTGGAGCAGGCCTTCGATGCCCGGCTGGATCTCGACGAACGCGCCATAGGTGGTCATGTTCTTGATCTTGCCATCGACGATCGTGCCCACCGGATACTTGTCGCGGATGGTGTCCCACGGATTGCTGTCGGCCTGCTTCATGCCCAGCGAGATTTCCTGCTTTTCGTGGTCGATCTCGAGGATCATGACCTTGATCTTCTCGCCGACCTTGAGCACCTCGTTGGGGTGGGTGACCTGCTTGGTCCACGAAATTTCGCTGATGTGGACCAGGCCTTCGATGCCGTCTTCGAGGCGGATGAACGCGCCATAGGTCATCAGGTTGACCACGGTGCCTTCGTGGCTCGATCCGATCGGGAAGCGCTCGGTGATGCCTTCCCACGGGTTGCGCATCTTCTGCTTGAGGCCGAGGGAGATGCGGCCGCGTTCGCTATCGTAGTCGAGGATGACGACTTCGAGCTTCTGGCCGATGTGGACGACCTCGGTCGGGTGGTTGACCCGACCCCACGACATGTCGGTGATGTGGAGCAGTCCGTCGAGTCCACCGAGGTCGATGAACGCGCCGAAGTCGGTGATGTTCTTGACCACGCCTTCGCGCAGGTCGCCGACGATCAGTTCTTTCACCAGGTTCTCGCGGTTCTTCTTGCGCTCCTCCTCGAGGACCTTGCGCCGGCTGACCACGATGTTCTTGCGTTCGATGTCGATCTTGATGATTTCGGCCTCGACCGTCTGGCCGATGAAGTCGCCGACATCGCCGGTCCGGCGCAGGTCCATCTGGCTGGCAGGCAGGAAGACCGGCACGCCGATGTCGACCAGCACGCCGCCCTTGATCTTGCGCACGACCTTGCCTTTGACCCGGTCGCCTTCCTTGTTGGCGCCGAGCACCTGGTTCCAGCCGATCTGGAGGTCGGCCTGGCGCTTCGACAGCACCAGCTCGCCCGAGGGTTTGACCTCGACGATCATCACCTGGACCTTGGCGCCCACCGGCACATCGGCCTCGGTGAACTCCTCACGGGCGATGCAGCCCTCGGACTTGTAGCCGATGTCCACCACCACGTCTTCATTGTGGTAGCCGACCACGAATCCGGTGATGATCGAGCGCGCTTCGTAGGTGTTCTTGCCGGCTTCGATGCTGGCTTTGATCAGCGCTTCGACCGATTCCGAGCTGCCGCCGAAGGCCAGTTCGAGTTCGGTCGCCATCATCACATCATCGACCACCGAGATGCGTTCAGTGCGGTATGCCATGGGATTGTCTTCTTGTCTGCCTGCTACCAGACCCGGGATCGGGCCGGCCACAGGGAAAGGCCGGCGCGGAGCCGGCGGTTCTGGCCAAGGCGAGGCGGGACCATCCCGCACCAGCGTCTCGACCGGAGGGGCGGAACACTAGCGACCGACCAGCGCAGTCAACCGACCGGCAGCAGGCGTTGCCCCAGAAGCCAGTGGGAGATGCTGCGGTCATGGAGTCGTCACCGCCACCGGCAGTCGCATCGGAGCCCGACCGACAGTGGCGCGGACGGAGCCACGGCGGCGGATTCGGCACCGCCCTGGTCCGCCAGGTCGCTCGCTGGGGAGGACGCGACCTGTGTTATGTTTTCCTGCTTTTCCCCGCGCTGTGGTTCTCTGTGGCGGATCGCAGGGCGCGGTCGGCAGTGATCGATTATTGGCGGCGGATGCGACCGGAGCAGCCGCGTTGGCGGGCGGCGCTGCGGGTGCCCTTCCATTTCTGGCGCTTCGCTTGCGGTCTGGCCGATCGCCTGCTGGCATCGGTGCCGAGAGCGGTCATTCGCACCACGGACGGCTTCGAACAGATGATCGAGGCCATGCGCCATCCCCGGGGGTGCATCATCCTGTCGGCCCATGTCGGCTCGTTTGAACTGTCGGCGCGATGGATGGCGCGTTTCGGATCAGCCCAGGCGACGGCGAGCGCGGCCATGCCGCGTTTCAATCTGGTGATGATGGATGCCGAGGATCCCCGGGTGCAGGCCGAACTCGCCAAAACCATGGGAGACCGGCCCTATGCCGTCATCGATCTGCGTGATCCGACCACGGCGGCGCTGGCGGTGGCCTCGGCCCTGAACCGCGGCGAGACCTGCTGCATGCTTGGCGACCGCACTGCCGGCGACGCCTCGGCCACGGTGGCGGTGCCGTTTCTCGGTGGCATCGCCCGGTTCCCCACTGGTCCCTTCATCGCTGCTGCCGCCACCGGCGCGGTGATCGTGCCTGCATTCTGCTGCCGGGCCGGCTGGGCGCGGTGGCACTGCCAGGCCGATGCGCCCTGGACGATCGATCTGGGTCCGCGCAGTCAGCGCCGCGAGCGTCTTCGCCACGAGGTCGCCCGGTGGGCCGCCCGGGTCGAAGCCCAGGTCCGCGCCCATCCCTGGGACTGGAACAATTACTTCCCGTTCTGGGAGGCTGGACAAGCAGCCACACCGGCAGAGCCAGCAGTCAGCCCAGCCGCGATCCGCGATGGATCGCCGCCGCTACCGCCCAGCCGGTGATCCCGGCGAGCACCGCCATGACCGTCATCACCGGTAATGAGCCGACCAACCAGTCAGCCAGCCACGGCCAGACTGCTGACCAGATGCCGTGGGCGGCGTCGCTCTCGATCCGACCGGCCAGTCCGGACAGGTCGCCGAACAGGTGCTCGCCAGTATTGATCCAATGGCCGAGGGCGATCTCCATCGCGAAGAATGCGAACAACAGGGGACCGAAGCTGACGTTGCTGGCGAGCAGGGTCAGCGGCACATTGAGCGACAGCCGCCACGCCAACCAGGCAGCCACACCCATCTGAGCGCCCGGGATCGGAGCGACCCCGATCGCCGCGCCCAGGGCGCACGCGGCACCGGCCGACACCGGACTCAGTCCCTGACCGAGCAGACCGCGCAAGGTCGTCGCCCAGGTGATGCTCGGCGTCTCGACCAGCCGGCGATGCGGCCAGGGCAGGCAGCGCCGAGTCACCAGCCGAGTGAAGGTCCAGGCGGTGCGAGCGTTGTCGCGCAGTTTATGGAAATGGCTGATCCGATCCGCCGGGTAGCGCACCGGCACCGCCACTCCGCGCACCGCGATCCCGGCCCAGGCGGCGCGCACCAGCACTTCGACTTCAAAGGCGTAGCGCCCGGCTTGGACCTGCAGCTGATTGGTCAGCGGGATCGGGTACACCCGCAGTCCGCTCTGGCCGTCAAAAGCATCGATGCCGGCAGCAATCCGGATCCACAGGTTCGTCCACCATTTTCCGAACCGGCTCGATCCCGGCGCACCGGCCATGTCGCGGCTGCCGACGTGGATCGCCGCGGGCTCGGTTGCGGCGGCCTGGGCCAGCGTCGCCACTGCTTCGGGCGGGTGCTGGCCATCGGCATCGCAGGTCAGCGCCTGGCGGAATCCGAGGCTTTCCGCCCAGCGCAGCCCCGCGACCAGGGCCGCACCCTTGCCTTGGTTGGGCTCCAGGCGCCGGACCTGAGCCCCGGCCGCTGCCGCTGCTGCTCCGCTGCCATCGGTCGAGCCATCATCGATGCACAACACCTCGGCCCCGGCTGCACGGGCTGAAGCGACGACAGCGCCGACCGTGGCGACGTGGTTGTACACCGGAACCACCACCACCATCCCCGCCGGCCAGGTTGGTTCCATGGTCAATAATGCTAACGGGGCTGGCACCCCAGCCCAACCCTGAGGTGCGCTAGGCCGTTCGCGCATCTTGCCCGCTGCTGATTCTCAGCCGATGCTTGCCCTGGTTCCCATGCCTTTCCGCTCCTCGTCCTTGGCCGGAACCGCATTGCGCCAGATGGGTCTGCGTCTGTTGGTGGTGACGGCGGTGGTGACGGTGCTCAGCTGGTGGCATGTGGCGGGAACCCTGCGCGCCCAGGCGATCGAGCATGTGCGCCAGACCGTCGCCCTGCGCAGCGCCCGGGAGCGGACCCGATTCGATCTGGCCCGGGACAACCTGCTCGCCTGGGCGAAGGAATGGGATCGGCAGCTCGACCGGCTCGGTGATGGCGATCCGGTGGAGCGCTTCAATTCGCAAGTCATCACCTGGGGCGATGGCACCAGGCGGACTCCGCTGGCCGGTTTCGACGGCAAGTACGATACCGGCGTGTTCCTCCGCGCCGACCTGACCGTCGACCAGGATGTCCGCCGCCGGGTGGTGGTGGCGAAATCCCTGATCGAACGCTGGGGTCCGGCCTGGCTCAATCGCTTCACCGATCTGTGGTATGGCAGCGACGAATCGATCCTGGTGCTGTTCTGGCCCGATTACGCCACCTACGTTCCGAATCTGCCGGCCACCCATTCGATGCAGCCGGAGGAATACCTGGCGGTGGCCAAGGCCGGCGTGCCCGGCCGGGTGGATTGGACCGGAGTCTATCTCGATCCGCCCAGCCAGGCCTGGCTGGTGTCGAGCATCCTGCCGTTGCATCGGCCGCCGGCAGGGGGCCGGACCAGCCGCTTCGCAGGGTTCGTCAGCCATGACCTGACCCTGAATGACCTGATCGACCGCACCCACGAAGACCATCTGCCTGGGACCTACAATGTGCTCTTCCGCCTTGACGGCCGGTTGCTCGCCCATCCCAAATTGACCGCCCGGATCCAGGCGAGCAAAGGCGCCTTCACCATCGCCGACGCCAAGGATCCTTTGCTCGATCAGGTCGCCGCCGCGGCGCGTATCGCCACGACCGACGCCGACGTGGTCGAATCGGCAGATGGGAAGCATCTGTTCGGCATCGCCCGCATCCCGGGACCGGAATGGTTCGTGGTGACGGTGATTCCCCGCGAAGTGATCGAATCACCTGCCAATGCCACCGCGCGCTGGATCCTCTTCCTCGGCGTCGCCAGCCTGGTGATCGAGATGCTCATGCTGTGGACGGTCCTCCGCCGCCAGGTCGCCGAACCGCTTGGCCAGATCGACGAGGCGGCCGGGCGGATCGCCGGCGGCGACCGCAGGCTCCGCCTGGATGTCGGCCGTCAGGACGAGATCGGCCGGCTGGCGCGGTCGTTCGACGCCATGGTCGCGGCGGTCAGCGAGCGCGACGCAGCGCTGGAGCGGCGGGTCGCCGAACGCACCGCCGAACTGGCGGCGGCCCTCGCTGAACTGGAATCCTTCAGCTATTCCGTGTCCCATGACCTGCGGGCGCCGCTGCGGGCGATCTCCGGGTTCGGCGATATTCTTGAAGAGGACCACGGCGCGCACCTCGATGCCGAGGGCCGCCGGGTGCTCGGCGTGGTGCGCGGCGAGGCCAGGCGGATGGGCGAGCTGATCGACGATCTGCTCGGCCTGGCCAAGGTCTCGCGCTCGCCCCTGGACCGCCAGCTGGTCGATGTCGCCGCCATGGCCCAGGCGGTGATCGAGCAGCTCCGCCGCCAGGATCCCGGGCGCCAGGTCGAGGTCCTGATCGACCCCGGAATCCAGCTCAGCGCCGATCCCGGCATGGTTCGCATCGTCCTCGACAACCTGCTCGGCAATGCCTGGAAATACACCTCGCGATCGCCCCGTCCGGTGATCACCGTGCGGGCCATCCCAGGCGGGATCGCGGTCGAGGACAACGGTGCCGGCTTCGATCCCGCTTCGGCCGGGCGGCTATTCCAGCCTTTCACCCGGCTGCACCGGGCCGAGGAGTTCCCGGGCACTGGCATCGGCCTGGCCATCGTCGCCCGGATCGCCGCCCGCCACGGTGGCGCGGTTTCTGCCGAAGGCCGTACCGGAGAAGGCGCCCGGATGACTGTGACCTTTGGAGCCGTCGTCCCGGTCTGAATGGGACCAGCGAGTGCAAAACGTGAACCGCGGGGCATGGATCTGCTTGAACAACTGACATAATGGAGACTCGTCACCGACGGCCGCACCGCACACTGGGATTTCCTTCCACCCCAAGGGAATCCCCATGGCGCCCATCCGCAGCCTCCTTTACCTCCTCCCGCTATCGCTCGCGGCCACTTTACCTGCGGAGGACGTTGTCGCTCCTGGCGCTGCCATCGGAGTCAACCGCGGCGCAGCCAATGCGGTCGGAGCCAAGGATAGCTCACCTACCCAGTCCACCCATAGCTGGGAACTGCCACCGATCACGGTCTATGGGCATCCCGGGACCGGCCTGCGTGAGGAGGACCGGGTCGGCAGTTACGAGCAGCCGCGGTGGACCGCGCGCAGGCGTTTCACCGAGGTCCGGTCCTATGTCATCCCCGAAGGCCAGATCGAATTCGAATACTGGCTGATCGCCAAGGATTTCGGCAAGGATAAGGACGACAACGGCCAGACCGACAACCTGGTGACCCAGGTCTTCGAAGTGGAGATGGGGCTGCCGTATCGGTTCCAATTCGATCTGTACCAGGTCTGGGCGAAGAGCGAGTCCACCGGTACGACCGCGCTTGACGAGACCAAGTTTGAAATCCGTTGGGCATTCGCCGACTGGGGCGTCATCTGGGCCAACCCGACGCTGTACCTGGAATGGGCTCAGGCCAGCGGCGGCTACGACGCCATCGAAGGCAAGCTGCTGTTCAGCGATGAATTGGCGCCGCATTGGCACTGGGCCGCCAACCTGGTCTACGAACGCAAGGTAGGTGGAGACGAGGCCACCGCCTACGAATTCAATCCCGCGCTGTCCTATACGCTGATCGATGAGCGGCTGTCGGTGGGCGTCGAAGGCAAATTCGCTTATGAAGATGTGAAAGGCGCTCGCCGCCATTACGAAAAGGAAATCCTGTTCGGACCCAACCTCCAGTTCCGCCCCGCTCCGCAGATGCACATCAATGCATCGTGGTTGCCGGAATGGACCAAGGGCAATGCCCTGACCAGCAAGACGACCCTGATCGTCGGCTGGGAGTTCTGATCCTGGACCGGCCGTTCCCGCCCGCTCTGGCGGGACGGGAACGGCCGGCGGCTCCGGCCCGCGATCAGCGGGCGGTGGCCAGGATCACGTCGAGGTCGGCTCGGCGCTCTGCTGCGCCGTTGCCTTCACCGTGGGAAATCACCAGGATCGTGCGGCCGGCCACCGCGAAGACCGTGACCTCGGCCTTGGCCGGATCGCCGTCGTCGGCTTCGGTGCCGGTGCCGATCAACCGCTTGGCCGGAATCTTGCCGAGGGTCACGTCGGTCGTCGTCACAATTTTGAAGTCTTTCACCTGATCGACGATCAAAGCGGCGGCTTTGGCCACGCTTTCCTCGACTGTCCCGGCTACGGCCCGCACCTGGATGTGCGGTGTTTTCGATGGCGGCACCAGGGTGGTATCGGCCTTGGCGATCGCCTGCCAGCCGTCTGGTACGGTCAAGGTGGCGACGGTCTTGCCATCAGCGAGGACCGCGGCGTCGGCGGCGAACGCCGTGGCAGTCAGGGCGATCAGGGGAATGAGGAAACGCATGGGGCGGGTTCCTTTGGAGCGAGGTGGCGGAGAGTCAGGGCAGCGACCGGGCCACGGCCTTGAGCGAGCGCAGGGCGTAGGCCGTGCACAGCGCGGGCATGCCTTCGGCCCAGCGCGGCGCGTCGTTGATCCAGAAGGCACCGGTGCTGCCATCGGCCAGAGTGACGGACTGGGCCCGCTTGCTCAGCGCCTGGAACAGGTCGCTGCGCCAGTCCGCCTGGCGGCCGTCGGGCAGGTCCACCGTGGCCGACGCCAGCAGGTCATAGGTGGTCGAAGCCAGCGCATAGGAATGGAACAGGCCTTGGCGCTCCTTGCCGGTTCCCATGCCGGGATTGGCGTCGAATCCGTAGTTGCGTGCCAGCCACTGCCGGGCGGCCTTCACCCGCTGGTCGTCGGGTTTCAAGTCGAGCAGCAGATACGACGAGATCAATTCATAGGTCATGGTGCCGCTCGGCGTCCACCGGCCGGCCTGGGTCTCATCGCCCTTGCTCCAGCTGCGGGCGGCCTCTTGGGGACCGTACACCCCGCCGCCGCTGCCGGCGCCGTTGTCACCGCTGGTCTTGCCGACCCAGGGTTGGTGGTTCACCGCTGACAGATCCTGGCAGCGTTCAAGGAACGCCACCGCTGCCTGCATCCGCGGGTCGCTGGCCGGCACGCCGCTGGCGCGCAAGGCCTGCAAGGCGTAACCGGTGTTCGACAGATCCTCGAAGCCCTTCCCTTGGTCCCCATATCCGATGCCGCCTTGCCCGAGGTTGCCGGGTTCGGTGTTCTGCTGGCCGAACAGGTAGCGCTGCATCGCCGGCTGGTCGAAGCGGGCGCGGTGTCCGTCAGGCAGCAGCGTCGCGGCCTGCAAGGCCAAGCTGGTGCCGTAGACCGCCAAGCCTTCGCTGCGGTCATAGACGCCGCCATCGGGTTGGCGGAATCCGGCCAGGAAGGCAACGGATTTTCCCAGCGCAGGATGCTCGTCGGGCAACCGCTGGGGCTGCTGGCGCAGCGCGATGACGGCGAAGGCGGTGATACCGACCGCGAAGGTCTTGCCCGAGCCGATCGCTCCCTCCGGCTGGGATTGGGCCAGCAGCCAGGCCTGGGCCTTGCCGATCAGTTGTTCGACGGCGGCCCGGCTTGGCGGAGCTGGCGCTTCGCCGGCGGACGCCGCTCCAAAGGCTGTTGCCAGGCACATGACGAGAAGCAGAGGTATCCATGCTGCCGGTCTTGCGGCGACCGTTCCGACCTGGTTGGCAATGCGCTGGAAACCAACGCCGGGCAGGTTCATGGCGGGCTTCCTTTCGCCAGCGGAGTGATGGTCAGGTCGTCGAACGCCGACACCGATTCAGCCTTGGTCCATACCCCGACCAGACCGGGCGCTGGGAACGTTCCATCCTGCACCCGCAGCACCGGCTTGCCGTCCAGGGTGACGCTGAACACGTCGCCCACCGCATCGACCGACAAGGTGTGCCAGACCCCGGCGGCGCAGGTGCCGTCCCAGTCGTCGAGCTGGGTGCGCACGCCATCGACGAAGCGATAAAACCGCACATTTTCACCCCAGCCCGAGGTATTGGCCCGGGCGACGTAGTAATTCCGCTCATCTTTTGCCCGCACCACCACCCCGAAACTGCGGTCGCGACCGCCGCTGATCGCTTTGGCTTTCACCTCGACCCGGACATCGCCCCAGGTCTGGCCGGCATGCAAAGCGATGGGATAGCGATGATTGGTCTCGTCGCTGTCGGCCTGGATCAGCACCTTTCCTGGGCTGGGGGCATCAGCCGCGGCAACCACCAGCCAGCGCGCCGGCTTGGCATCGGCCGGCCCAGGTGCGGCGAAGCGGAATCCGCCAGGAGCCGCGTCGGCCTGCGCATCGTCGAATCCGATGCGCAGCGCTGGCCCGACGATCCTCGCCGCGGTCGGCGTCGGCCGCTCCGCCTTGCTGGCGCAAGCTGGGAACGCGAAAGTGCTTAAGGCCAGCGCGGCGCAGGCCAGCCAGCGGTTCGGTAGCGGCATGGAGCGATCCTTACGCAGCGGACGATGGCCGGGCTCAGGCTGGCGGAAGCGCGGCCGGAGCCTGGCGGGCGCAGGGCATGATACGCAGTCGGTCCGGCGCCGTCGAATGCAGCCGTCGCCGATGCCATCGGCAGAACGCCTCAGCGCTGCCGATCCCTCCGGCACCTCAGGCGACCACCGCCGTCTGATGTGCCTGGCGCCAGCGGCCCGGCGGGATGCCGTGGGCGTGGGTGAAGGCCTTGATGAATCCGGTGTCATAGGCCCAGCCGCAGGCCACAGCGATCTCGCCGAGCGGCCGGTCGTCTTTCAGCAGCAACTCGCGCGCCCGCTCCAGCCTGGCATTCTGCAAAATATCCTTGGCCGAACAGCCGGTTTCGCGCCGGCAGCGGCGGTGGAGATGCCTGACCGTGCAGCCCAGCATCACCGCCCAGTCGGCGGCGGACATGCCCGGCTGCTGTTCCAGACGGCGGCGGAGATCCGCCACCAGGCCGCCATCCTGGGCCAGGGCGGTGGAACCGCGGGCTGCCACCCGCACCGGCGCCACCGTGACCGGATCCACCGGTGGGGCCCCGCACAAACGACGGTGGACCTGGATGGCGACTTCATGCCCGAGGACCTGCCACGGCGGAATGACGCTCGACAGGCCGGGTTCTGCCTCGCTGGCCGCATCACAGTCATCGACGCCGACGATTCCGAGTTGTTCAGGAACCCGGATGCCAGCGGCCAGGGCGTCTTCAAGCAGCCACAGCGCCGGCCGATCCTGGTACGAGAAGAGTCCGATCGGCCCCGGTGCCGCAGCGACCCAGGAGGCGAACCGGCGCTGCCACTCGCTACGATCGACATCCCTGGTCGGAGGCAGCGGTGGCAACCGCGCGACCTTGCCACCCTGGCGCTCGATCCAGGCGACGAAGCCGGCGTTGCGTGCGCTCTCGACCGGATTCCGCCCATCCTTGGCGATCGCCAGATGGCGATAGCCGCACGCATACAGGTGTTCGGCGGCGAGCACTCCGACCGCCCCGTCATGCATCGAAACCACTGCACGATTCACGGAATTGCGCAACGAGACCACCACCGCGTGCAAGTTCCGGGGCAAGGGCTCATCGACCCAGCCGGCCAGCACCTGGCGGACGCCAGGCGTCGGGACCAGGGTCGCCGCGACCGACTGCTTATTGAGGACCTGGCCGATGCGCCACGGCAGCTCATGGCGCCTGGCATAGGCCATGATCCCTTCGGAAAAGGTGGTGGTGTGCGGACCAGCCGGCATCACCAGGCTGATCACCGCGGCAAGCGTACCGGGCATCGGTGCAAGGATCACGGCTCCGCCAGCACGGCAACCGGTCGCCGGGCGGAGCCGGCCCATTCCGCCCGAAACCGGCCGGATTTGGCGCCCTCGACCTCTGACATGGCGGCGCTTCGCTGTCGTCGCGAGGACTCGACCGCGCCCTTTTGGATCAACCGTTCACACCCGCAGCCAGTCCGCCTGCCAGGCGGCGATCTTCTGCTTGATTGCATCCGGATTGGTCAGCGAGCCGGACACCACTGCCGTCACCAGGGCGGGCAGCTCGGCATCGCTGGCGAAACGCAGGGCAATCAGCTGGGGCAAGGCCAACCGGGCGATGTCGCCATGACGGTCGGCGGGAAGCACCCGGTGCAGGCGCAGCTGCATCTCAAGCCGGATCACCCGGTCCTGGACGGTCTGGGAATGGCCCCGAGCCATCAGGTAAAGGCCCACCAGAGCCACACTCAGCACCACCTGCCAGATCGAAGCCAGCGACGGTCCCTGCACCGCAAACCAACCGGCGACGAGCACATTGCCCAGCAGGATCACCGCCAGCACGATGAAGATCGGCTTGGGGACGGCACGGTGGTTGGAGAAAGATTGGGGAGCGTCCGGCATGGCCGAGTCGTCGGAACCAGCGGCGGCCTGGCAAGCCCAGCGCAGCCCAGCGCTGGACAACGTTCAGCCGGCAGTTTCCGCGATGGGCCGTGGTGTACGCTGGATTGATCCGCCACCAGCGGGAGATGGCGTCCTTCGGCCGCGGAACCAGCCTGACGCCATGCGAACCCTCAGCTCACATTCGGCTTTGACCGCGGGCTGCCCGCCCCCGGACGCGCCATCAGGCGCTCCCCTGCGCAGCCTGGGACTGCTCTTACCGGCGTTGGCGACGGCCTGTCTTTTCGCCGCCGGCTGCACCAGCGGACGCACCGACAATCCGTTCGTCCGCACCACATCGGACCGGTCGCAGACACTCGGCGAGTCGGTCACGCCCTGGTGACGACACCCTGATCGATTCCTGAAGCTGGGCAGATCAGTGCGGCCATGCCGCTGATATGCGCGGCTGGGCCGCTGGCTCTGCGCTGGGGTTCAGCCAGCTTCGGCGGGCTTGGTCTCGGCGACGGTGTGCTTGGCGTCCACGGCCTTCTTGCGGTTGGGCTTGGCCAGCTGCTCCTTGAGCTTGATGGCGTTGCGCTTGGTCCGGCGTTCGGCGCGGCGGCGCTTCTCGACCTTGTTGTACTGACGGCTCATGGCGGCTCCTGGGCGATCCCGGTGGGAAGGCGCGGCAGTGTGGGCGTTCAGCGCGGCAGGCAAGTCCGCAGGAACCTGGCGATGTCGCCCAGCTCGTGTTCCGGATCGAGGCCATGGTCTTTCGGGTATTCCCGCCAATCGACGGCGATCCCGAGTTTGCGCAGCGAGGTCATGCTGCCGCGGGTCCAGGCCAGCGGGATCAGGTTGTCGTACAGGCCATGGGTCCACAGGATGCGCTGTTGCCGGGCGGCCGGCCCGAACGTTCCGGGAAAACCCTCGGTGTCGGCCACCAGGCCGCTGATGCCGACCACTCCGGCGAAGATCCGGGAGCCATGCCAGGCCTGGTCGAGCACCATCAGGCATCCCTGGCTGAAGCCCATCAATGCCAAGCGATCGGAGCCGATCGCGAGTTTGGCCAGCAATTCGCCGATCAGCCGGTCGAGGCGCGTGCGGCTGCGCCGCACTCCGGCGACATCAGCGCCCTTGCCGAGATCGATGTCGAACCACGACCAGCCGTCGTGATAAGGCTGCGGCGCCTGGACGAAGATGAATCCGATGTGGTCCAGGCCGAACATCGGCGCCACCTGCTTCCAGCCTTCCTTGCTGTCGCCGAGGCCATGCAGCACCAGGCACCAGGCCGGCCTCGGCCCGGGCTGCCGCGCCGGTACGACATCGTGGATCAGGAGATCGGAGGTCATGGGTTTTCCAGAAAAAACAGCAGTCGTTGACGCGATCTGGCGGCCATCAGGCCAACGCCGGACAAGCGGCGGCATAGGTTTTCAGCTGACGGACCATCGCGGTCAGGCCATTGGCCCGATTCGGCGACAGGTTCACATCGAGGCCGAGCTCCTCGATGAACGCCGGTTCGGCGGCAAGAATCTCCCGGGCCGGATGGCCTGAGTAGACTTCCAGCAGCAGGGCGACCAGCCCGCGCACCAGCACCGCATCGCTGTCGGCCTGATATGTGACGATGCCGGCAGCGCAGTCGGCATGCAGCCACACGGTGGAAGAACAGCCGCGGACTTTCTTCTCGTCGGTCTTGAGCGAATCCGCCATCGCCGGCAAACTGCGCGCCTTGGCGATGATCCGGGCGTAGCGGGCCTGCCAGTCGCCGTCGGCGGCGAACTCGTCCACCAAGGCGGCCTGTTTCTGGAGGATGCTCGGCATGGGCGCGGGATGCTGGTGGGCTGCCCACGCCATGCCAGCGTCCTGCCTGGCCAACGGTTCACATGGAAGGATCCCAATGAGCGAAGCGCGAAGGGGTCCCCCGAGCGAAGCGAGAGGGGAACGGCCGACCGAGGAGCGGTGGGCGGATACCACGGGCGAAGCCCATCCGCCCGCCATGTCCTCTGCGAAGCAGATGACATGGAGCGACGACGAAGGCCGGGGGGCGGAGCAGGTGCCGCCGCAGGCGGCAGCAGGACGAAGGCCTGCGACCTGCGCAGCGCGGAGCGAAAGCGTAGCTGGATCAGGCGCGAAGCGCCGTGGGGGCGGAAGCCCCCTTGCGAAGGACAAGCGAAGGGGTCCCCCGAGCGAAGCGAGAGGTGAACGGCCGACCGAGGAGCGGTGGGCGGATACCACGGGCGAAGCCCATCCGCCCGCCATGTCCTCTGCGAAGCAGATGACATGGAGCGACGACGAAGGCCGGGGGGCGGAGCAGGTGCCGCCGCAGGCGGCAGCAGGACGAAGGCCTGCGACCTGCGCAGCGCGGAGCGAAAGCGTAGCTGGACCAGGCGCGAAGCGCCGTGGGGGCGGAAGCCCCCTCGCAAACAGTTGACCCGGCTCGGTCACTCGCTACAGATGCTCCCCCTCCACGCGGAACCGCCGCCTAAGGCCCCCCGATGACCCTGGTCAACACGCAATATGCCGACGCCATCGCCAAGGTCGGAGGCTACTACAACTTCGTCACCTTGATCAATCGCCGGCTCAAAGAGCTCAACAATGGCGAACCGCCGATGGTGATGCCGCCGGATGAGAAAAACTACGACAAGATCGACCTGATCGTCCAGGAGATCGAGCTGGGCCTGCTGACCATCAAAGTCCAGGCCTGACGGGAACGCCATGCACCAGACCACTCTCCTCAAAGACGCCCAGGCTGATCGCCGCTGGTTCCACGCTAGTGCCAAGAATCGGGTCCTCGGCCCGCTCGCGGTCAGCGTCGCCAAGGCCCTGATGGGCCGGACCAAGCGCAACTGGACCCCGCACACCGACAACGGCGACTTCGTCGTCGTGACCGATGTCGAGGGTCTGGTGTTCACCGGCAACAAGGCCGAGCGCAAGCTCATGACCTTCCACACCGGCTACTTCGGCGGTTTGGTCGAGATTCCCCTCGGCCGCTACCATGCCCAGAAGCCCGAACGTCTGTTCGAGCTGGCGGTGCGGCGGATGCTGCCCAAGACCATCCAGGCCAAGCACATGCTGCTCCGCCTGAAGGTCTACAAGGGACCCGCCCATCCCCACGTCGCCCAGAAGCCAGCGACGCTGCCGGAATAATCCTGCCGACGGCGCGGCGACCTGCCGCATCGTCGAGCACCAGGATGCCGCGCTGTCGGGCGCGCACGGCACTTCGCTCCGCACTCAGGCGCCGTCACTCCGGCCTTGCCCAGCGCCTTGCCGCGCAGCGTGTGCTGGCCTTCAGAGCAGCGCGTGCCGGCCTTTCGCGAAGCGCCTTGGAAGGTCACACGCACCGGCTGTCGGCCGGCCTTGGCGACTGCTTGCAGCCACCGCTGGACGTAGACTCCGCCGAATGCGGTTCCTGCTCCTGCCCTTGCTCGCCGTCGCGCTGTCTGCCGGCGACACCCTGCCTCCGGAAGACGACATCCTGGCGGCGGCCCGGGCAGCGGACTCCGTCTACCAACGCCACGTCGCGACCCTGGTCCACGACCTGGCGGATCCGGCACCAGCGGTTCGGCTGGCCGCGATCGCCTTTCTCGGTCGTTTGCAGGATCCCACGGTCATTGAAGATCTGATGCCGTTCCTTGTGGCTTCCACCAAGTCGGTGGATGAACTCTCCGCAGCGGCGATCTCCCTCGCCCGGCTTGGTGCGGGAGAACGGGCCGCGACCCCGCTGCGCCAACTGCTCAGCCACAAGGACGACCGGGTCCGGGTGGCCGCCACCAATGCCCTCGACCTGCTGGCGAAGACCACGACACCGGACCAGGTCGGCCGCGCCCAGGACAGCAACGACAGCCTGCGTCTGGGCGCCCTGACCATGCTCGGCGCCCAGCAGATCAACGATGCGGGCGACCGCATGGCCCTGGCCCTGCGCCAGGATCGCCGGCCGCTGGTTCGGCGTTCCTGTGCCATCGGCCTGGGCAAGCTCGGTGACAAGACCCGCATTCCCGACCTGCGAACCGCTCTGACCGATGCCGATCCGGCGGTGCGCCGTTATGCCGCCGAAGGTCTGGTCAAGCTCGACGACAAAGCCGGCATCGCCCACCTGCTGATGGCGTTGGAGGCCAACATCGCCGGTGACCACATCCGCCGCTCCCTGGTTCTGCTGGCCGGCAATGATTTCGGCTTCGATCCCAAGGCAGCCCTGCCCCAGCGCACCGCCGCAATCGATCGTGGATTCACCTGGTGGGGCGAGCACGCGAAAGAGTTCGGCGTTCACTAAGGTACTTCGGCTGGGCCGTTCCGAAACGCGTCACATCGCCGGAATGGCTCGGATTTGCGGAAGCGTCCACGATTCTAACTCAGTGGCCGCGGGTGAACCAGGCTGCCAACCGAATCGGCGTCGCGCCGGCGACGAGGGCATCGCCGCTCCGAAACGCGTTGCGCGGGCAATTATTCCAGGGAATCCTTGGCCGGGATCAACGCCATCAGCCGATCGCCCAGGGCGGTCACGCCATCGCCGCTGACCGCGCTGATCACCAGGACCTCTGCGCCGCGCTGCCGCGACAAGGTTTCAGCGATTTTGAATAAGCCGGGCCGGGCATCGGATTTGTTGAGCACCACCACCTGGGGCTTGGCCGCCAGGATCGGACTGAACTTGGCTAGTTCAGCGTCGATCACCGCGATCTTGCGGGACAGGGCGCGGGCGTCGCCGTCACTGCCATCGACCAGGTGGAGCAGGACCTCGCAGCGCTCGACGTGGCGCAGGAACTGGTGGCCGAGTCCTTTGCCCTCGGCGGCGCCTTCGATCAGTCCGGGGATGTCGGCCAGCACCATGGTCCGATCCGACCGCTCAATGACGCCCAGGCCCGGATTGAGGGTGGTGAATGGATAGGGCGCGACCTTGGGATTGGCCTTGGTCAGGCGGCTGATCAGGGTGCTTTTGCCGGCATTGGGGAAGCCGATGATGCCGACCTCGGCGATCAGTTTGAGTTCGAGCTTCAGGCGCAGTTCCGTGCCCTGTTCGCCCGGCGTCGCGGTGCGTGGCGTCTGGTTGGTCGAAGTCTTGAACCGGCTGTTGCCGCGGCCGCCGCGGCCGCCGGCGGCGACCACCACGCGCTGTTTGTGATCCGTGAGATCGGCGAGGATTTCTCCGGTTTCCGACAACTTCACCAGGGTTCCGCAGGGCACCGGGATGACCAGGTGGTCGCCGCTCTTGCCTGAGCAGTTGCCGCCGGCGCCGCTGGCGCCTTCCGCAGCTTTCCAGCGCTTGCGGCGGTTGAAGATGCCCAAGGTGTTGTAGTGCTGGCTTGCCTCAAGGACGACATCGCCGCCACGGCCGCCGTCGCCACCATCGGGGCCGCCTTCGGGCATGAATTTCTCACGCAGGAAGCTGACCTTGCCTGGCCCGCCATTTCCGGAGCGGACGACGATCTCTGCTTCATCAAGGAACATGGCGGTACTTCACGGTGGGGCCAGCGATGGGCAAGGGCTTCCGACCGCTGGGTCTGCCTTAGAGTACGCAAATGCCCGTCGTTCCCGTCAGCCCGACCCGTCCCCGCCTGCCCGGCTGGTTCAAGCGCAGCCTGCCGGCGAGCGCGGTGTCGGCCGAGACCGACGCCATCGTCCGCCGCCACGGCCTGGTCACGGTGTGCGAGGAGGCGACCTGCCCCAACCGCCAGGAATGTTGGGCGAAAAAGGCAGCGACCTTCATGCTGATGGGGCATGCCTGCACCCGCACCTGCACGTTTTGCGACGTTGATTTCACCGCCAAGCCGGCGCCGCTGGACGCCACCGAACCCGAGCGCCTGGCCGCGGCGATCGCCGAACTCGGCCTGGGCTTCGCAGTGATCACCAGCGTCAACCGCGATGACCTGGTCGATGGCGGGGCCGGCCATTTCGCCGAGGCGATCCAGGCGGTGCGCCGGCGATGCCCGAGCACGCTGATCGAGGTCCTGACGCCGGATTTCCGCGGCAGCGACGCCGCCCTGGCCACGGTGGTCGCCGCCCGGCCCGATGTCTACAACCACAATCTTGAGACCATCGCCCGGCTCTACCCGACCGTCCGACCCCAGGCAAAGTATCGGAGGTCCCTCGACTTGCTTGGAAAAATCAAAGATTCTGCACCGGAGCTGTGGACCAAGTCGGGCATCATGGTCGGCCTGGGCGAAACCGACGACGAGGTCCGCTGGCTGATGGACGACCTGCGCGCCGCCAAGGTCGACATCATGACCATCGGCCAATACCTGCGTCCTTCCTTGCAGCATCACGACATTTTGCGCTTTGTGCCGCCGGAACAATTCGAGCGCTACCGCGAGTGGGGCGTAGCCGCCGGCTTCGCCCACGTCGCCAGTGGTCCGTATGTGCGGTCCAGCCATTTTGCAGAAGACGTGCTGCGCGGTGCCCGGGATCGTCGCCAGGCCGGCTGAAGCGTAAGGTCGCCGGCGGGAAACCGCCAAGGCGCCGGCTCAGCAGGTCGGAGCTGGTTTTCTCGCGGCCGGACCACCGTTACCGTGCGGTCATGCCGCACACTTCCGCCGTTCCGCTCTGGCCCGAATGCGTCCCTGCCACCGATCAGGATCCAGAGGGAGTCGCCAGCCCCCGGGCCAGCGAGCGGCCGCACCTGGTGCCGTATCTGCTGGAGTGCGACCAGCCTCGGCCCTTGATCGTGGTCTGCCCTGGCGGCGGTTATCACGGACGGGCCGCCCACGAAGGCGAACCAGTGGCGTTATGGCTGAACAGCCTCGGCCTGCACGCGGTGGTGCTGGCTTATCGGGTGTGGCCCTGGCGTCACCCGGCGCCGCTGATGGATGCCTGCCGGGCGATCCGGCAGGTTCGGCAGCGCAGCGCATCCTGGCAGGTTGATGCGAACAAGATCGGCATCCTCGGCTTCAGCGCAGGCGGACATCTGGCCGCGAGTTGCGCGACGTTGTACAGCATCGTCGGCCACGATCCCGATCCCGAACTCAACACCTGGTCGCCGCGGCCCGATGCGCTGATCGCGTGCTATCCGGTGATCTCCGCTGGCGAGCATCGCCACGCCGGCTCGTTCAAAAATCTGATCGGCGAACCCCTCGACCCGGACCTGGGCGACCTGCTGTCGCTGGAGCGCTCGGTCCAGGCCAGCAATCCGCCGACCTTCATCTGGCATACCGCTGACGACAATGCCGTACCGGTGGAAAACGCGCTGCTGTTCACCGCAGCTTTACGCCGTCTCCGAGTTCCTGTGGAACTCCATGTGTTCGCCAATGGGCGCCACGGATTGGGGTTGGCGCCGGAGACGCCCTGCGCTGCATGGACTGGCCTGTGCGCCACGTGGCTGCGCGGCCTGGGCTGGTGAACGCTGACGCGAACCTCAGTGAGGTTGGTGCAAGAACCACCGGGTGATGGAGGCGATTTTCGGAGTGGCGGGGCCCTCATCGCCGGCGTGACGCTGGTGCCGCAAACCACACGGTCGGTACCTTGGCCATCAGGATCTGTGAAGGCCAATCGAATGGGTGCAATTTCCGCGATGCGGGCATCGCCGCTCCGGAGCAGTGCTCATCCTGCGCGAGAGCGTGCTCATCCTGCGTGAGCGCTTCGGCGGTTTCAGGGCCGGAGGTCGGAGTTCACCCCGGTGCGGGCCGGATCAGCCCAGGCGCGCTGCAGCTCGGGATCTTCCCAGCCGCCGCCCACCGCCTGGGCCAGGGCGACCAGCGCCTGGGCCTGGGCCTGACGGGCCGCCAGGGCGCGGTCAGCGGCAGCGATGGAGGCAAGCTGCGCGGCTCGCGATTCCAGACGATCGGCCAGGCCGGCGGTGTGGCGATCTGCTGCCAGCCGGGCGGTGCGCTCGGCGGTGGCGGCAGCAGCAGCGAACAGTTTCGCCCGGTCGCGTTCCGCGCCAAAAATCACCGCTCCATCGGCCACTTCGCGCAGGGCTTCGACCACCGCCCGTTCATAGCTCGCGAGGGTCTGATCGACCTTGGTCTCGGCGACAGTGATCGAAGCCCGGATCCGTCCGGAGGCCAGGATCGGCCAGCGGACGCTGGGGCCGAGGGACCAGAGCAGACTGTCAGCAGTGGCCAGGTTGGTGAGCGAGGCGGATTGCAGGGCGAGGCTGCCGCCAACAGAAAATTGTGGATAGAGATCGGCCTCGGCGACGCCGACCCGGGCGACGATCGCCGCCAGCCGGCGTTCACTGGCGCGCAGGTCGGGACGGCGGCGGAGCAGTTCCGCCGGCAGGCCGATGGGGAGGTGGTCCGGTACGACTGGCAGGCTTGGCTGCGGCGTTTCAGCGAGCAGCGTTTCCAATCCATTCGGAGCTTCGCCGCAGATCGCCGCCAGACGGTGACGGGCGAGGGCGACCGCCGCCTTGGCGGTCGGCACGGCGGCCGCGGCGAGGTCGGCCTCGGCAGCGCTCGCGAAGGCCAGTTCGGGCCGGTCGATGCCAGCCGTCGAACGATCGCGGCGGAGTGCGGCGACATCGGCAGCGGCGGCTGCGGCAGCCTCGGCCAAGACCAACCGCTGCTGGTTGGCGCGGAAATCGAGGTAGGCCCGCACCGTGGTCCCGATCACCGCCAGCAGCACCCCGTCGCGCTCGGCCTCGGCCAGCGACACGTCGATGTCGCCGGCGGCGATGGCGACGGTGGTGGTGCCGAACAGGTCGGGCTCCCAGCCGGCCTCCAGACCGGCCTGAAAACGGTTGCTGGTCTTGCCATCGTTCGGCGTCGCCTCGCGGTTGGCATGCTCGCTGGTCTGCTGGCGCAGCGCCGAGCCGGCCGCGTCGATCTGCGGGCCGAGCCGCGACCCGAGCACACCGAGCGTGGATTTCGCCTCGCGGATCCGGGCCACCGCCACGTGCAGGTCCTTGGCTCCTGCGGCGGCCCGCACCACCAGCCGATCGAGCAGCGGATCGTTGAACGTCATCCACCAGCGCACCAGCCCGGGGCCGCTGGTGGTGGCGGTGGTGCTGAGATGGTCGGCCGGCACAGACACCTCAGGCCGCGCGTACGACCGTCCTGGACCGCAACCGACCAGCCCGCAGCCGACCAGCCCGGCCAGGATGAGCGCAGGGACTACCACCCGCGGCCAGGACGTCGGCCCGCTGGGCGTCACCGGTGTGCGTTGTTCCGGCGCCGTCCGGTGCGGCCTGCAGTCGCTCATGGCAGGGGATCCGCTGCGATGACCACATCCACCAGCTGGCCCGGGCGGAGCTGAGCGGAGCGCTCGCCGGTGAAGATCACCTGCAACACCCGGGTATCGACCCGTTCCGTGGCTTCGCCGGTCAGGGATTTCTTGGGCACGACAAATGGTTCGAAACGGAGGAAGGCGAGATCGGCAGCGATTACGGGATTGCCGCGGGCGGTGGCCCGGGCTTTGGCTCCCGGGCGGATCCGCCAGGCGTCGTTCTCGTCGACATCCACCCGAACCTGCAGACGCGACAGATCGCCAAGCAGGATCGGAGCCACGCCGCCGGCCTCGGCCCGTTCGCCAGCCCGGACCCGTACCGCCAGCACGGTGCCTGGAACCGGGGCCCGGACGCTGAGAATTTCGAGCTCGGTCTTCGCCTGGTCGAGGCGGGCCTGGGCTGCGGCCAATTCAGCGGCGCTGACTGCGAGTTCGGGCGCCCAGGTCCCCGCGGTCAGGCGCTGCTGCTCGGCGGTGACGGCGGCAAGGCGGGAACGGGCGGCGGCCAGGGCCTGCTCGCGGCGCGAGCGTTCTTCCCGCGACAACGCCGCCGGATCGGCCAGCGCGGCGGTCGCGTTCCAGGCGATCTCGGCGTCGGCGACCGCCGCGGCGGCTTCAGCCACCTTGGCGGCGGCAACCGGCAGATCTTCAGGCCGCGGCATGGTTTTCAGCCGGACCTGGCGCTGACCGGCGGCGGCGGCCTCCGCGGCCGCGACCTCGACCGCGGCCTTGGCCGCCCGGCGATCGAGGATGAACAGCAGGTCGCCGGCAGCGACTACGGTTCCGGCTGTCACTGCGACCGTTTCCACCACGCCGTTCACCGGTGCGGCGACCGAGGTGTTCTCGCCCAGGGCTTCGACCATTCCCGCGCCGGCAACGTGATGGGAGAAGGGCGAGACCGGCGGTTCCACCGCTGGCGCCGCGGCCGGCGTCGGCTGGACGGCCACAGCGACCCGCCAGATGGCGAAGGCCAATCCGAGCGCGGCGATCAGAGGCAGCAGGGGGATGCGCATGGCGGTATCGGTTCAGGTGGCTGGATGACTGGAAGCTGCTGGCTCACGGGAATGCTGGGGCTGCTCAGGCCCGGACTCGCCGACGACCCGGCCGTCATCCATGCGCACGATGCGGTCGGCGAAGGGGAAGATCCGGGCGTCATGGGTCACCACCACCAGGGCCCGGCCGGGATGGCGGGCCAGGTCGCGGAGCAGGCCCATGACCGTCTGGCCGGTATCATGGTCGAGGGAGCTGGTCGGTTCATCGCAGACCAGCAGCCGCGGTTCGTGGACCAGGGCCCGGGCGATGGCCACCCGCTGCTGCTGGCCGCCAGACAATTCGGTTGGCCGGGCGCCGACCCGGCCAACCAGACCGACCGCGGTCAGCACCTGCGCCGCCTTGGCTTCGGCGGCTCGTCGGCCGGCACCGGCGAGCAGCAGCGGGATCGAGACGTTCTGCACCGCAGTCAGCTGAGGCAGCAGATTGAACGCCTGGAAGATGAACCCGATGTTCTCGCGGCGGAAGGCGATCCGCTCATTGTCGGACAAGGCCTGGGGATCGGTACCGAGCACTGAGCAGGCCCCGGCATCGCGGTCGAGAATCCCGGCGAGGATCGAGATCAAGGTCGTCTTGCCGCAGCCCGACGGCCCGACCAGCATCAGCAATTCGCCTTCATGCACCTGCAAATCGATCCCGCTGAGGGCGGTGACCTCGCCAAAATGCTTGGTGACACCGGCGCAGGTGACCAGGGTCCGAGACTGCTCAGCCACGGAACACCACCGCGGCTTCGAGGCGCAGGACCTTCCACAACGACAGCAGCGCCGCGAGCAGGACGATCACCAGCACCGCCGCGGCGGTGACCAGCAGCAGCCAGGGAAGCAGCAGGAACGCCAGTTCGCTCTTGCTGGTCATCCAGCCGAACAACGCGGCCATGCCGACGCCCAGGCCATAGCCCAGCGCCCCGACCACCAGCGCCTGGAGCAGCACCATGCGCAGCAAGGTGCCATGGCTGGCGCCCATTGCTTTCAGCGCTCCCCAGTAGCGCAAGTTGTCGGTGGTGAACTGATAGAACAGCAGGCCGGCGATGGCGGTGCCGATGATGAAGCCGAGCAGCACCGAAATGCCGAAATTGATCGGGATGCCGGTGTTCTGGATGTAGTACCAGAACGTCTTGGACTTGAATTCCTCGCGCGGATACGCCGCCAGGCCGGTATGCTCGGCGACCGTGGCGCAGACGGTGTCGCTGGAAAAGCCCGGTGTGATCCCGGCCAGGATGAACGAGAGCAGCTTGCGCTCCCGGGGGACGAAGGCCGTGGCCCGGGCGAAGGTGGTGTAGACCACAGGATTCGACTGGAAGGTGCGCGACACCTGGCAGATGCCGACGACCACCGCCCGGTGGTCATTGAGTTCGATGGTATCGCCTACGGTCAGCGGTACTTTGCGGCCATCGGGCAGATGCCGGGCGAATTTCCCATTGGCTCCGCCTTCGTCGACGATCACCGCATCGCTCTGGCGAAGATCGACCAGCCGGCCGGCGGTCAGCACCGGCGGACCGCCGGTCAGGGTCGCGTCATCGAGACCGATCAGGTTGCAGGTCTGGAAGTTTCCATCGGCGAGCCGAGCCCGCAGCAGACCCTTATACAGTGGCGTCGCCCAGGCCACGCCGGGCAGGGACCGCACCCGGTACAATTCGGTGTCCTGCATCGGCTTGATGTCGTCGATGAACTGGACCTTGGGGTCGCAGATCCACAGGTCGGCGTGGCCGCAATCGGTGACGAAGCCATAGGTGCGCGAGAGCAGTCCGAAGAAGATCGACGCCTGCTGGGTGATCAGGAAGGCGGCGAAGGAGATGCCGCACACGATCCCGACGTATTTGACCCGGTCTCCCACCAGCATCAGCCAGGCGACGCGGTCCATGGCGGTATCCTCAGCCTCAGTCGGGGTCGCCAAGGGCCTGCGGAGGACAGCTACGACAAGCAGGGATCCGGTTCTCTTCCAGCTTTTGAAAAGAGCAGGCCGGTGAACAAGCAGCCTGCTCAAACAGCAGCGGTGGATGAAGGGGTACGACGCGCCCTGGACCAATAGCCATCCGAAACGTCCAGGGACGAGGGCGACCGCCGGTCGCCACTGGGAAATCGCGGGCGTGCTAGAGCGAAAAATCGTTGCCCAGGTACCGGTCCCGGGCCACTGGGTCGGCAATGACCTGGGCTGGCGTGCCGGCGGCGATGACCTCGCCGGCATGCATCACGTAGAGCCGATCGACCAGGCGCAGCACCTCGTGGGCGTTGTGATCGGTGATCAGCACCGACACCCCGCGGCGGCGCAGGCTGCGGATGGTCTCGGCGATGTCGGCCCGGCTTTTCGGATCGATGGCAGCGAGGGGTTCATCGAAGAACAGCAGTTTCGGCTCGACCGCCAGGGCCCGGGCGATTTCCAGGCGACGGCGTTCGCCTCCGGACAGGCGGCCGGCGCGGTTGTCGCGCAGGTGGCCCAGGCCGAGCTCGTCGAGCAGCCGGTCGAGCCGGCCGGCATGTTCGCGCCTTGGATAATGCTGTTCGAGGACGATGCGCACGTTGTCGGCGACGCTCAGCGCAGCGAAAATGGTCGGTTCCTGAGCCAGATAGCCGAGACCCAGCCGGGCCCGGGCGTGCATCGGCAGGTGGGTGATGTCGCGCTGCTCCAGCTGGATGCGTCCGGCATCGGCGCCGTACAGGCCGACAATCATCCGGAAGGTCGTGGATTTTCCCGCGCCGTTGGCGCCGAGCAGGCCGATCAGCTCGCCAGCATCGACGTGCAGGTCGACCCGGTTGACCACGGTTCGGCTGCCGAAGCGCTTGCTCAGACCCTCGACGGAGAACAGGCGCGGGGTGCTCATCGCAGAAGGAGACTGCATGGGACGGGGCTTCGGAAGTCAAACCTGGAGACGGCGAAGACGCCTGGCATGGCCGATATGAAGGTCAAGCCCATGCAGTCTTCATTCGCACAGTTGCCCGGCGGCGTGGTGAAATGTGGATAACCTCCCGATTCATCGTCGATCACGCCCAGGCAACCACGTGCGAGGCAGATGCGAGAACTTGCGGAGGAAAAGTTAAACACAGTAACAGCATATGGTTAGAGCGTTTCCAACAGGATTCGGCGCGGATCTTTACTCAACCTTGATGATCTGGCGTTTCAGCCGCACAATTGAAACGTCGGTGGAAAACCGGTCGGAACCGGTCCTGGTCATTCGCCGATCTGCACATCCGCCGGAGCGCCGCGGTACCCGTCAAGCACATCCTCGGCGCTGCGCATCTGGGCATTGCGGGCATCGAATTTCAGCATCCAGTCCTTGGCCGGTTCATAGGCGATCCGGCGCAAGGACTTGATCGCGCACAGGATGCGGTCATTGGCCAATTGGACTCTGGGATCCCAGCGGATTTCGTCCAGCTGTGTGCACTCCGCCAAGGGCTTGGCATCGCTGACCGCAGTGAAATCGAGATCGAGGTACTCAAGCGGCTGCCCATGCAGCGGAGTGAGGCTGGTCACCTTGGTCCAGGCCAGATCGAGCCGGCGTAGCGAGAGCCCAGCCAGCGGGGTCAGATCCGCCACCGGCGTCCTGCGCAGGTCAAGGTGGGTCACCCCGCTGCCTGCCAACGGCGCCAGATCGTGGACGCCGGTGTCCGCTACGGATAGCCGGCGCAGAGCAGCGCCGGGCTTGGGAATGGCGGTGATCCGGGTCGCGGTCAGGTCGAGCCGTCCGAGGGGCAAGCCAGCGAGCGGAGCAAGATCGCTGGTGGTCAGCGGCAGGCCGTTCAGCGACAGATCGTTCAGGTGCTTCTGGCCGGCCAGCGGCCGCAGATCGGTCACATCGGTCCAGCCCAGATCCAGCGCGGTCAGCGGCAATTCTGAAAACACCGCAGCGTCCCGCACCGGCAGGCCCCGGGCGTCGATCCGGGCTCCGCTGCCCAGGCTGGCCAGCTCGGAGGGGGGCGGCAGCAGGACCACGCCGCCATAGCGCAACGCATAGCGTTGGCGCAGGATCCGGCTGCCATCGATGGGAACATCCCAGGCGTTCGCTTCGCCCGGTGAGGACTTGGGCAGGACCGCGCAGCCTTCGCTGCGCAGGGCCGGATTGATCGGCACCAGCCGGCCCATCACCGCCTGCCAACCCCAGGGATGCCAGGCCTTTGCCGCAGGAACCAGTTTGACGATCGCAGCGGCGAGTTCGGCCTGGCTGGTGATCGTCACCGCTGAGCCGCCGCTGGGCAGGGACGCGACCCAGGCGTTATCGCAGGGCGACATGCGGAACACGCCTTTCGCCGGCATCTCGCCATCGCCCCGGTTCGCCAGAATCCATGCATAATGACGGGCGGCGACGGCGGCGTAGGCCGGTGGCAGCTGACGACGCGCCAGCAAGCCGGCGAATCCGCGATAAGCGCTGATCCGCCCGCCGCGGTCGAGCAGGGCGCTGGCATCCGGTGGCAGCGCCACCTGGCCGTCCGGCCAGATCCGGACCATGCGCGACAGCAGCACGGACATCAGGTCGAATTGCGGATCTTCCTTCGCCACAGCAGCGTTTCCAGCGGTCAACCAGTTGCGCAGGCCCTCGCGGAAGCTGTCCGGATCGAAGGATTCCTCCATCGGCGGAGCGGTGCTGGTCGCCGGCAGGACGATGGTCGGGAGCACCGGCTCGCCGGCGAGCGCGAGGGAACAGGCGACCGCGAGCCAGGACATGCGCATGGTCGATCCTACGCTGGCGCGCCGGTAGGCGTTGCACCTGGACCGGTGGAATGCGGCTGCTGAACCGTGGTCTGCGACAACGTCGCCCGACACGGTTCCGTACAGCAACCCATGGCTGGTCACCCGTGGATCCTTGCCTGGCTGCTCGCGTCCGCCGCTTCGTCGGCCGACGCCTGGATGCTGGAACTCGCCGACGCCGGGCCGAAAGGACCGCTGCGATTGCAAGTGTCGTGTCGTGACTCGGCCGTCGCCAACCTCTGGCAATGGCCCGAACCTGGCCAACCGGTCCGGCCGGTCCACGCAGCGCTCGGCCATCGCATCCAGGATCGCTTGGAGTTCTCCTTCGAAACCCCGTGTCAGCGGCTGAGCAATCCACCTGAGCCGGCCACTGCCCGGGATCATTTCCAGGTGACGATCGACCTGTCCGCCGGGACCGGGACCTGGAAAGGGCGCCTCGCGACCGAAGCCCGGCTGACGACCATGGGCTTCTTCGTCGATACCTGGAAGGATCTGACCGGGACCGTGCAGGCCAAGGCGCTGAACGACGAGCCCGCGCCCCGGGACCGCCTCGATCCGGCGGCCTCGTGGAGCCGTTGGCATGGCGATCGCCAAGATGGCTCGACCGCCGATCGCGGCCTGCGCATGGTGGAGTCGATGGCCAAGGCGCGGCTGGTGTGGCTCAGCCGCGACCGATTGCTCGACGCCCGCACCTATGACGCCCGCCAGGCCCCGAAGACGCCGTGGCAGATCGATACGATCAGCGGCGGCTATCAGGGCGCGGTGCTGGCAAATGGAAGCTTGTTCCTCTACCAGTACCACCCAGTGGCGTCGTTGCCGGCCTTGGTCGATTCAGCTGCCCCTCCAGAAAAAAAGATGCGTGGCGCCAAGCCCAAACCAGCATCCGACCTGGAGCTGCCGGAGGATCCGGACCCTCCAGAAAAGACCGGCCCGGTCGACGTTCCGCCGATCCCGTGGCTGCGCCCAGACGCCGTGGTTGACCAGAACTTCACGGATCGCGCTCGTCGTCAGGGCGGCAGCGGGGATGCCCGCTACACCATCCGGGCCGACGATGTCATCAGCTGCATCGACGCTGCCACCGGCGCCACCCGTTGGCGGCGGCGATTCCCGGAGCGCGGCCTCAACATCGCCTGCGCCTTCAACAAAGGCGGTTCCAACCTGACGCCATGCTTGGCCGACGGAAAAGTGTACGTCATGACCACTGGCGGCGATGTGGTCTGCCTTGATCAGTCCGATGGGACCTTGCTGTGGCGCAACGACATCGGTCTGCGCGCTGAAATCCAGCGCCGTCTCGCCGACGTGGTCACGGCCAGCCCGGTGGCCAAGATCCGCGGCTTCGGACGGGACTGGGCCAGCTGCCCCAAGGTCGCTGGCGGCGTGGTGGTATGTCTCGGCCTGCTCCGCTACGGCAAGTCGGTGATGGCTTTCGATGCGGCCACTGGCGCGCGCTTGTGGGAACGTTCCGGCATCGCCTCGGGGATGACTCCGCTGCTGTGGAAATGCGGCGACGAATGGCGGGTGCTGGTCGGTGACGAGGTCGCGGTGGTTTGCCTCGATGCCCGCACCGGGACCGAACGCTGGACCACCGCGGAGGGCGCCAGCAACCGCACCTGGGCTCTGAGCGGCGATGTGCTGCTCTGTCCACGTCCTGACGATGCGGGCAACCTGTGCGCGTTGGAACTCAGTGCGACTGGTGCGAAATTGCGCTGGTCGCTGCCTCGGCAATATGGATTGGACAACTTGTGCGTCTGGCAAGGCATGGTCTATGCCCAGACCGGCGATGCGACCCGCAACATCAGCGGCCCCAGCGCCCTGGTCGCGGTCGATATCGCGACCGGGAAGATCAAGAGCAAGCTCGCGCCGTCGCCGAGTGCAGGATTCCGGTGCATGACCGTCCACGACGGACGGATGATCGTCGCCGATGAACCCCACGTGAATCCCTGGCTGTATTTGTACCGGGTCAACGGTCCCGAAGTCACCCTGCTCGACGAATGGAGTGTGCCGTGGGTGGCGTCGGGGTATCTCGACCCGTGCCAGAGCATCTTCGCCGACGGCCGGCTGTTCCTTCGCCTGCGCACCGGTTATGCCTGCTATGACCTGAGGGTGCCATGATCCG
This sequence comes from Planctomycetota bacterium, assembly GCA_014193115.1. Classification (GTDB taxonomy): domain Bacteria; phylum Planctomycetota; class UBA11346; order UBA11346; family UBA11346; genus BJHQ01. The sequence goes on from BJHQ01000004.1 coordinate 82,931, forward strand.
GATCGTCGATGGTTCGTCCTGGTGGCCGACGCCTGCCTGGACCGGTCGTGGCCTCATCCTGGCTCTGTCCGTCGCCAGCATGCTGTCAGCTGGCGAGGACTGGCCGGTGCGCACACCTAAGCTGCCGCCGGCGGCTGGCGACCACCCGCGGCTGTTTGTGCGGCGCAGCGAGCTCGCCGATCTCCAGGCCAAGGCCGCCACCGAGCGCGGCAAGGCGATCGTCGCGACCCTGACTCCGATATCGAGGGATCCAGGCCGGACCTTGAAAATTTCAGCATCGGACATCGAGGTCCCGCCCGGCTTGGTCGATCCGCCGAAGCCGTCCGCCATGGCCCAGGCCGGAGGCGAGGCCGGCGAAGAGCTGGAACGCGAAGCCCTCGACACCGTGGTCCGGGCGGTGGCCGATGACGGCACCAATTTCCGGGTATGGCATCCGGTGGCCTGGGGCGCCCTGTTCCTGGCCACGGGAGATCGCCGCTGGGCCTGGCTGGCCCAACGCGGAGTCCAGCAGTTCGTCGTCGAAAACAAGGCCAGTGCGATCAAACCCGGTGTGGACGAACTCCATTTCGCCCAGCCAGCCAGCCTGGGCGATCTGGCCCAGATCCTGCTGGCGATGGGTCTGGCCTATGACGCATCGGTGGAATGGTGGGATGACGCCCTGTCAAAGGATCTCGCCAAACGCCTGGCGACGTACGGCGGTGACGAACCGCTGTCGGTTCAGGCGGTGGTGCGCGGCATCCCGGCCGGGGATCCGCGGTGGAACGGCACCGACCAGGGAACGGTGCTCGGCGCGGTCGGACTGGCGCTGCTGGCGGTGCAGGGCGACGTTGGCGTCCAGCACCTGCCGATCGGCGAGTGGCTCGACGCCATCGACAAGCAGTTAGAGGCTCACCTGCGCCTGCGCTGGGGCGACCAGGGCGAGTGGTACAAAGGCATCTCGGAGAGCCTCGGCCCGATCGGTTTCGCCTTGGTGCCCTATCTGATCGCAGCCCGGGATCTGCGCGGTGTGGACTTCCTGACCGGGCGCGGGGCGTGGCTGATCAGACGCTGGATTTTCGAGCCGGTCGCCACCCCGTTCGGCGCCCAGTTCCCCTGGCGCAGCCAGATTCCCTACAAAAAGCGGAAGCACACCACCGAATACGTCGTGCCCGGCACCATGCCGTCGCTCAGCCCCAACGGCTTCGCCTTGGCCGGTGGCATGTTCAGCCAAGGCATCGCCGCCCTGCCCGAGAACGAACGCCCGGCGCTGGCCTGGATGTGGCAGTCAGTATCGGGTGTCGCGGCGCCGAGCTGGGACACCGACGGCTTCGGTCACCGGATGATCCTCGCCCTGCGCTTTTGGCCGGAAAAAGCCGCCGATCCAACATCGATCCAAGGGTTCCCGCGGATGGTGGCGGATCGCCAGAAAGGCGCCTTCCTGCTCCGCGATCGGTTCAAGGATTCCGGCGATGCCGTGGTCTCGATCGGTCTGGGCAGCGAACCGACGGTGGATGGCCAGTCGATCGGCCCGCAAAGCATCCGCATCCACTATGCGACGATCACCTTTGACGGACCGGGCATGGTGCGCCGCGCCCGCTGCTCCGCCCTCACCCAGCGTCCTGACGGCGGCGCAGTGATCGACTATGCGCCGCTCGCTGGCGCGACGACCAACGACGGCGGCAAAGACGCTTCTGGCAGCATCGCCGTCGACTTCGGCGGCAGCAGCGGCGCCAGGTTGCTGGTCATCCACGTCGGACCAATGGCTGGCATCCGGAGCTACGCCGGTCTGCGTCCAGCCTTGGAATACACCGAGGAATATGACAAGGGCGGCTGGGCGATGATGCACCACGGAACGATCGGCGGTCGCGACGCCTGGATGTACCTGGCCGGCGAAGGCGGCGCCGCCCCGACGATCACCGCCGCCGGTGACGCGCTGAAGATTGGCAGCCAGACCGTGCGGCTCGACGGCCAACGCCTGGTGCTCGAACGCTGACGACCAGACGTTTTCGCATTGGTCCAGGCGACCTGAACAAAAGCATGTTGGGAACCCGGGCGCCCAGATCCGGCGATTGACTACCGGTTCCCTGCACTATCGTGCTGCCCTCCCACGATTCCGAAGGCACTGGCCATGGACCTGATCGCTCACGTCACCAAGAACAGTCTGCGCAAAGAGCCTCTCGGCGAATTCGAGGTGGGCGACACGGTCAACGTGCACACCCGCATCAAAGAAGGCGAGAAGGAACGGGTCCAGATCTTCACTGGCACCGTGATCGCCATGGAAAAGGGCCACGGCGCGGTGAACAGCACGTTCGTCGTCCGCCGCGTGGTCTCGGGTGAGGGCGTCGAACGCACCTTCCCCGTCCACAGCCCGCGGGTGATGAAGGTCGAAGTCGCCCGTCGCGGCCGGGTCCGCCGGGCCAAGCTCTTCTATCTCCGCGACCGGGTCGGCAAGGCCACCAAGGTCAAAGAGCTGATGGACCACGAAGCCGCCCGGCCGGACACCGTCAAGACCTGATCGCCGATCCGGGTCGAGCCGCGCGGTCATTCCGCGGCATTTTCAGGACATGAACGCAAGCGCCACGGGCCGCCCGGCCGGTGGCGCTTCCTTTGATTGGCTCAGGTCCGGACTGGTCTCGCCGCGAACCGGGTCTCGCCTCGGCATTACCCGCAGGCAATGCCATCCAGCCAGATCGGCTTTGTGAACGGCGTTGATTGCGCCAGCCGCTGTCCCCGGGCCTTGCTGTCACACCCTGGTCGCGAGCATCCCCCGCCCCATGTCCGCACGTCCCGTCGCCCAGGTCTCCAGTTTCCCGTATGGCATTTCCAGCCGTGATCCCCTCGACCTGCTGGAGCGGGCCGGGTTCGAGGTCCGGCTGTCGCCCTATCGGCGCAAGCACACGCCCCAGGAAACCGCCGCCCAGCTCGCTGATGCTGAGGTGCTGCTCGCCGGTACCGAGCCGTTGCCGGCCTGGGTGATCGACGCGGCAGGACCGCGCCTGCGTCACATCGCTCGGGTCGGAGTCGGGCTCGACGGGCTCGACGTGTCGGCCTGCATCCGCCGCGGCATCGCGGTCACCTACACCCCCGATGCACCCGCACGCAGCGTCGTCGAGCAGGTGTTCGGCCTGCTGATCAGCCTGTCGCGCCGGTTGGTCGAATCCCACGAAGGGCTGCGCAAAGGCGTCTGGCAGCGCCACACCGGGATTTTGTGGCAGGGGAAAACCCTGGGGATTCTCGGCTGCGGACGGATTGGCCGGCAGGTGGCGGTCATCGCCCGGGGCTTCGGCATGAACGTCATCGCCCATGATCTGGTCGAGGACCACGCCTGGGCCGCGGCTAACGGCGTACGCTATGTCGATCTCGACACGCTGCTGGCCGAATCCCTGGCCATCACCGTCCACCTGCCCTACACGAAGCGAACGGCGAACCTGCTCAGCGCCGAGCGTCTGGCCCGGATGCGCTGCGGCGCGTACTTGCTCAACACCAGCCGCGGTGAGGTCCTCGACGAAGCCGCGTTGGAAGCGCTCCTGCGTTCAGGGCACCTCGCCGGAGCCGCCCTCGATGTCTACCACCACGAGCCCTACACCGGAACGCTGCGCGAACTGCCCAACGTTTTTCTGACCTGCCATCAAGGCAGCTGCAGCCACGACGGCCGTTATGCGATGGAGATGCAATCGGCGGAAAACGCCGTGGCATTCCTGCGCTCAGAACCGATCCGGCCCGACCGGATCGTGTGGCTGCCGGGCATGGCCGAACCGGCGGTGGAGGTGTGGGGATAGCTGGGAGCGCCAAGCGCCAGCTCGGCCGGTCGAGATCAAACCTTCGCGGCGCTGGAGCCAGTCAAACCAAGCCACAGATCAGCGGTGACGCAGCGCGGGTAATAACGGCTGCCGGTATGTTTGCCGGCAAGCAGCTGATCAGTCATCGCCCAGTCAGCGGAACCGATCACCTGCCAAGCGACATGGGCGGCATGGCTGCGTGGATCGGGAACGATTCCGTAGACCCGTTCAGCCACCACCTGGCAAATGAAGATCTTCGAGGCCCAGCTGTTGTCCGAGGTGCTCGACAGCTTCCACCCACCATCGGGGAACAGGCATTGTCCGGGCACCAGCACGGCGTCCAGGTGGCGCCGCAAAGTCCGGAGCAGGGCTCCGTAGGGACCGTCGGTGGCGAGCTCAGCGCTCAGCCCCCAAGTCAGCGGGAAGATCAGACCTTCGACCGCGGGGATGATCGCCGATCGGTTTCCTTCCTCGAAAACCGCAGGGATATAGCCGAGTTTTTCGTCGAATCGGGCGACGATGGTGTCGGCGGCGCGGCGGGCTCCGGCGGCGGCTGTGGCGGCTGCGGCAGGATCGTGGTTGGCAAGCACAAGCTCCAGGCCGAGCCACGCCGCCCAGCCCTTCACCGCCAGGTACAGATTGTTGCGGGCCTGGCCGAGAGATGGATCGAGGCTGTCATAGGTGGTGATCTCCCAGCCGCCGGCGCAGCGCTCACTGTCGAGACCGATCACGCCGGTGCGTCGCGACGGCACCGGATCGTCGCGATTGAGCAGGGATTCCAGGCAGGCATGGAAGATCGGCAGCCGCAGTGCCGCCCAGGCCGGATCGTGACGGGCGTACGACGCGCCGACCAGGATCCAGTTGAGCAATTGCTCGGCCGTCATGTGCGAGAAGCAGCCGGCCAGGCCGCTGCATTCGTAGCTGCTCATTCCCGGCGGCACGAAGTGACCGTTCACGCCCATGTCGTGGCAGAAGCTGATTCCGCCGGGCAGACCGACCTCTGCCGGAAGCGACACGACCTTGGCCAGGGCGTGGGGATTGCGGGTGTGGTGGAAGGCTCCGGGCACGCGGTGGGCGTCGGCCGCCGGTCGGGCCAAGGTGTCGCGGAACGAATAGCGCTCGACGAACTGGTCGAGGACATCGCGCACAGTCCAGGGATTGCGCGCCAATTCATAGAACACCATGTCCACGGTCAGATCGAAGGTGTTGTGCATGGCGTATTCGCCTTCCAGGACCACCCAGCGCGGCCTTCCGCCTTCGTCGAGGAGCCAGGTGTTGCCCCAATAGCTGCGCTCGGCGTGGGCGACCAGGAACCGGCGATCCTCATCCAGAGCCAGCCAGCGCGGATCGTGGTCGAGGGCTTCGGCCCGCCTGGTCAGATCGCCATGCCGAGCCAGGGCGTCAACGATCACTGATTGGAGCGTGGGATAGGCCCGCGTGTACCACATCCGTGCGTCCAGACCGGTGGTGACCAGCCCGTCGTGGTGGGTGCACAGCACCAGGTCGAGGGTGCGCTGCTCGCCGGCGGGCACCTCCTGGACGATGCCGCACAGCGATCCGAGGTGGTTGGGCCGGCCGAAGGCGATGGCGCTGAACTCGTCCCAGTCGAGCAGCACGCGCCGCCCCGGAGCCGCGGCGGCGGCAATGGCGGCGTGCCGTCCCCAGCCCACGGCCAGCACCTGATCGCCGGTATCAGGAACGACGTGGCTGCCCTGACCGGGATTGATCGCGAAAACCAGCCGCTTGGCTGTGGTTCCTGCCCGATTGTCGCAGGTCAGACGCACCGCGATGGCCGGCAGGCAGGCCCGGGCCAAGGCGAGGCCGCCGTCGCGCTGGGGATCGGGCAACGGATCGGCAGTGGTCCAGATCGTGAACGAAAAACCAGGAGAAATCCAGCTGTCGGTGCCGCGTAGATAGCTGCGCTCGACCTCGGCCAAGGGCAGCCGGCGCGGCGCGGTTGCTTCGCTGCCTAGGCCGAACGCGGCGAGGCTGGCTCCCGAGGCCATGCTTTTGACGAACGGAAGCACATGCATTCCGGCATCATCGTGGACGCCGATCACCAGGTCCTGGGTCAGCGGTTTGGGCGCCAGGCTGGCCAGGCCGCCGCCAGCACCGTGGCGGCCGCAGGTGAACGTGGTCCAGCCGCCCTGGGCGGCGTGGTGGGCGAGGAAATCCGTGGACGGCAGCATGACACCAGCGTTCCGCAGGCGGCCGCCGCACAACCGGGCGGCCGTTCACCCACGCAGCGATTCCATCGCGGGGGCCGATTTCCTGCTAGCCTGTCAAACCGGCGGCAGCCCCCGATCACAAGAAGGGGCCGCCGGATCGGTGGGCATGCGAAACGTATGAAATAGTCCAGTTTCACCCGGACCGCTGACGGTCACTTGAAATCGGATTTTGGCCCAGCTGCGTTCTTCCCAAACCGTGGTTTCAGGGCTGCTGCCGGATCCTTCTTGAAATCAGTGCAACAACTCTCCGAACACATGGCCATACGATAGTGTTTCGCTTCAGCTCCTTCACCGATGGTCAAAGGCACGGTCGGTGATTTGTCAGCGTTGATGTCTTTCGAGCACATCGGGCAAGTCGTGTTGATGACCGGGGACGTGGCCGATCCGGTGCTGGGCAGCGGTTCAGCCGCGCTGAGCGATATGGTGGTGAACAGCGCTGCAGCGAGCGCCATGCGATTGAGAAGACGGGACATGGGGTGGGTTCCTGGTTGATGGCGGAAGTATTGCGCAAAAATGAAACCAGCTTTCGAGCCAGGATCAGACGCGTGTACGGATGTTGAGTTCATTCAGTCAGATTACGTACATTTCCACCGGACGGCTGGGTTTAAGCGATGCAGTGATGTTTCACATGGACCCATCGGCCATGTTCGTTTGCAACAAGCGGTGGAAAAACACCTGCATTTTGCAGGTTTCAGATGGGCCGTCTTTCCTACGGGCGCCCGCGGACGGTCATCCGCGGGTTCTGACGTGCCATTCGGTAGTCCCCACGCAGCCTGTTGTTCACCCCAGCACCACCCTGGGCAGCCGTTCCAGGACCGCCGCCACCAGCATCCACGGCGGCAAGGTCACCGGTTCACGATGCCACGGGTCGAGGCCGGTGGCGCCGCGTTCCGCTGCGAATGCCAGCCAGCGTTGGCGCAGTTCGCGTAGGTCGCAGCCGCCGTTGGCCAGTCGGCAGCACAGCGCGGCGGCGATCAGCGCGCCCCGGGCCAGAGCCGGATCGAGAAGGAATCCGGCCCGGCGCAGGTCAAGGTAGGTTCCGTCGATGCGTGGACGCTCCGGCTCGTCGAGATCCAGATCAAGGACGTGGCGCTGACGGAACAGTGCTTCCGGGTCGCCAGACAGGTGGCGACGAGGCGCGGTCAACTCACGGAGCGAAGCCCGCGGCACCACCTTGCGGGCGGCGGTGGTGGCATCGCTGACCTGGAAATCGCGCACCCGCAGGACCCGATCGCAGTGAGCGAGAATCCCGCTCGCCGAGCCCACCGCAAGCACGCAGGCGCAACCCTGGGCGGCCAAGGCGGGGAGCAATTCGACCAGGGTGGTGGTCCCATCCAGGTCGCTGCCGAGCAGCTGGCGCATCCCCGGATCGATGGCCAAAGCGTTGTTGGCAGCGCTGTCCTCGTCGATCAGCAGCATTCGGCAGCCGGCAGCGGCGGCCTGCAACGCGCCAGCGGCCATGCTGGTGGCGCCGCTGGCACGGCGGGTGGTGAACCGCATGGGATTGGCGCCCGGCAGGCGGGCGAACACCGCCGAGAGGTCGGTTGAATGGACCAGACGGCCATCCTCGGCCTGGATCACCACGCTGTCGCGATGGGTCACCACCAATTCCCGGCCGTCGCCGGGGGGATGATCCTCGGCGCCCGCGGCCAGGGCCTGGAGCAGCGTTGATTTCCCATGATAGGGCGCCCCGATCAGGGCGGTGACGCCGTGGCGCAGGCCGAGCCCGCTGATCTTTCCCAAACGACCGAGATCGATGGTCATGGCTTGATCGGCAGGGTCGAACGGCCGGCAGCGCGGATCCGGGCGATCCGCGCCGCCGAGCACCTGACCATCACGGGCGATCAAGGCGCCGCAGCCGATGAAGGCGCACAGACCGAATTCATCCAGGCGTTCACGGAGCGCCCGCTGCACCGCCACCGCCCGGGCGTGGGAGGCGCGGGCCTTGGCCCGGCGCGGATCGGTGGCCTGGGCGAGCATGGTCTGAAGCACCGCCACCAGGGCGAGAAACCGCTGCCCATCGCAGCCCATGCCGGCATACGGCGGCCGCAAACCGAGGCGCAGCACCAACCGATCGTTCCCCGCAGGGTCCTGCCACAGGGTTGCCGACGTGGTCGCCCGTACCGCGGCGGTCGGCGCGGCCAAACGCAGGCGGTCCCGCTGCCGTTCCGGCAGATCGCCGACGGCGGCCACGGCCTGCCGCCAGCACCAGTCGCACCACGCCACTGGTTCCCGGTTGCGCCAGGGTTCCCTGGGCAACGCGTCGCTGACCAGCGTGACCGACAGTTCGTCACCGTCGCCCCGCTCAATCACCGACAGACTTGGCTCAATCCCGAGCAGCCCGCCGGGCAGCCGCCACCAACCATGAGTCTCGCGCCAGGCGATCGGTCCCCAGCCATCGATCCGCCGCGCTTCGCGGCGCAGTTCCCGCAACGGTCGTGGCACCATCACCTCGGGGAGCGGGGCGATCGGCAGCGGCAGAATCGGATCAGGCATGGCCAAAGGCTGCCCATTCCCCGAGCAGAGCGAGAGGGGAACAGCCGCCCGGGGGGCCTGGAACGGCCGCCGTAGAAGCGGTGGGATCAGAAAATCGTCGGAGGCGATGCGCCCACTTTTTCATCTGCGCAGCAGAAGAAAAAGAGCGCCGACCAAGGCCGGGGGGCCCGGGGGGCGAAGCCCACCGAAACAACGAAAGGGGTCCCCCGAGCGAAGCGAGAGGGGAACGGCCGCCTGAGGAGCGGTGGGCGCAGAAAATCGCCGGAGGCGATGCGCCCACTTTTTCATCTGCGCAGCAGAAGAAAAAGAGCGCCGACCAAGGCCGGGGGGCGCGGGGGGCGAAGCCCACCGAAACAAAAAGGTCCCCCGAGCGAAGCGAGAGGGGAACGGCCGCCTGAGGAGCGGTGGGCGCAGAAAATCGCCGGAGGCGATGCGCCCACTTTTTCATCTGCGCAGCAGAAGAAAAAGAGCGCCGACCAAGGCCGGGGGGCGCGGGGGGCGAAGCCCACCGAAACAAAATGCCCAGGGGGGGACTCGAACCCCCACGGACGTGAGTCCGGCGGTTTTTGAAACCGCTGCGTCTGCCATTCCGCCACCCGGGCTGGTGACCACCCCGCGGGCGGTGGAGCACCGCGCGGGGGCGGGCATGCTATGGCTTCAAGGCGTGGCGCCAGCTCCGAGCGGCTCTGGGATGATGATCGTCGGCAGGACACGATCGGACCTTGCTACCACGCGCGCAGAACGCTCATGCGGTGACCTGACGGCAAGCTTTGCCGGGCAGCGGCAGGTGGATTCCCCGAAATTCCTCAGGAAGGGTTCTACTCGAAATATTCATGTAAAACACCAGTTGATTCGCGCTATGTTCAGCCGCGAAGCATTGACCGTGATGGTTTCACGATGCATCACCGGGAGAGGCCGAAGGGAAAACCCCTATGTCCACCGCGACCGCCACCCAGACCTCCATGCCGCCTCCACCTGTCGTGGCCCCCAAGGCCTCCTTCAACGAGATGCGTCAGGGCCAGGTGCTCAATCCCGGCTACCGGCCCCTTGATCATTGGCTGCGCAATGCCTCGGGCGGGGTGCTGGAGCGCAAGCGACGTGAATCGGAGCAGCTGTTCCGTCGCCGCGGGACGACCTTCGCGGTCTACGGCGACCAGACCGGCGCGGAACGCCTCATCCCGTTCGACATCATTCCGCGGGTGCTGACCAAGCCAGAGTGGGAGGTGGTTTCCCGGGGCTGCATCCAGCGGGTACGGGCGCTCAATGCGTTCCTCGAAGACGTCTACAACGAGCAGGAAATCCTCAAGGCAGGCGTGATCCCAAGCGCCGAGGTGCTGACCAACGCCTGCTACACACCGCAAGCCGAGGGTATGCGCCTGGCCCATGGCGTGCACGCGCATATCGCGGGCATCGACGTGGTCCGCACCGCGCCGGACACCTGGTACGTGCTGGAGGACAACCTGCGCACGCCGTCAGGCGTGTCGTACATGCTTGAGAACCGGGCAGCGATGCGTCGGCTTTTTCCTGAACTGTTCACGGTCCAGGCGGTGGAGGCCATCGACCACTATCCAGATCTGCTGTTGAAGCACATGCGCGAGATCGCCCCGGCAGGCGTGAACGATCCCCAGGTCGTCGTGCTCACCCCGGGCCTCGCCAATTCTGCCTATTTCGAGCACGCCTTCCTGGCGCAGCGGATGGGCGTGCCGTTGGTCGAGGGCAGCGACTTGGCGGTGATCGATGATGCGGTGGTGCTCAAGGACACCGCCGGCACCCGGCCGGTCCATGTCATCTATCGGCGGATCGACGATGACTTCCTCGATCCCGAATCGTTCAACAAAGATTCGGTGCTCGGCGTGCCCGGTCTGCTCCGCGCGGTGCGGGCGGGCACCGTGTCGCTGGCCAACGCGGTGGGCAACGGTGTCGCCGATGACAAGGCGACCTATCTGCATGTGCCGGCGATGATCCGGTTCTATCTCGGCGAGGAGCCGATCCTGCAAAACGTGCCGACTTGGCGGTGCAGCGACCGCTCCGACCGGGCGTATGTGCTCGACCATCTGGCCGAGATCGTGGTCAAGGAAGTCCACGGCTCAGGCGGTTATGGCATGCTGATCGGACCGACCAGCAGCATCGCCCAGCGTGAGGAATTCCGTCAGCGGATCCTGACCGACCCAGCCAAGTACATCGCCCAGCCGACCTTGGCGTTGTCCACGTGCCCGACCTTCACCGCCGCCGGAGTCGCGCCTCGCCATGTCGATCTGCGCCCCTATGTGCTCAGCGGCAAGACCACCAGCCTGGTCCCAGGCGCCCTCACCCGAGTGGCCCTGAAAGAAGGCTCGCTGGTGGTGAACTCATCCCAAGGCGGCGGCACCAAGGACACCTGGGTGCTGGCGTGACCAGGACGACAGAGGAACCGCCACGACGCCAGGACCCCACGGGGCGACTTGGTGGTGAACAACGGCGCCTGGGAGCGCATGGAAACGGTGGAAGCTGGGTGGGCTTGGCCACGCCGTTGGTGATGCAGGCCGCACGGAGTGCGGCGCTCCGGGCTGACCGCTTGCGCCTGGGAGCGCCAGCTTCTGGCCCCCACGCAAACGGGTCCACCGAGCAAAGCGAGTGGAGGAAGTCACGCGTAGTGAGCGCAAAGGGGTCCCCAGAGCGAAGCGAATGGGGAATGGCCGCCGAGGAGCGGTGGGCGGATAGAATCGCCGCAGGCGATCCGCCCACTTTTTCATTTGCGCAGCAGATGAAAAAGAGTGACGACAAAGGCCGGGGGGTCCGGGGGGCGTAGCCCCCCGAAACAACCAACATGCTCCAAAGACTCGCCACAACCTGCTTCTGGCTCGGTCGCCAGGCCGAACGGGCCGCCCATATCGCCAGGGTCTGCGCTGCGACCCAGGATCTGTCCATCGATCCGGAGCCCGGTCCCGGAGCGTGGGTCGCCGCCTGCGCTGCCACCGGAGCCAGCGCTCCGCCCGAAGAGATTGATGGTGCGACCTGGCTGATCTGCGGCAGCGGCAATGCCGCGTCCCTGGTCGGCTGTCTGCGTGCTGCCCGTGAGAACGCCAGGGCTGCACGACCACTGGTCGGTGACGACCTGTGGGAGTGCGCCAATGGCGCGTGGATGCATGCCCAGCCCCTCGACGCCCAGTTGCTGTCCGAGCGTGGCATTGCCGACACCTGTTCATGGGCCGTCTCGGAAATCCGCCGGCTCCATGGAACCGCCCAGGAATCCCTGCGCGATGAGGCTCAGGCCGTGTACACCGTCGGGGTTGCGATCGAGCACGTCGACACCGCGGCGCGGTTGCTCGCGGCTGCCCTGGCTGAGGGATCGATCCCGGCGTTGGCGACACCGGGGACTCCTGGTTTCCGCCGTTGGCGCTGGCTGGCGGAATCGGCCGGTGCCAGTCATCACCTGCGCCGGCTCGGGGTCCCGCCGGGCGATCTGGCCGCGACCTGCGCGGTGCTGGTGGCCGCGGAACGCAGCCCGCGCTCGCTGGCTTCGGCAGTGGGCGAACTGCGCTCCGCGCTGACCCATTTGGGTGGCCAGGCGGCGGCAGACCGGACTGCCGAATTGTCGCTGCCGGACGCTCCGCCTGGAGCCGATCTGCACGCCCAGCTGCTCAGCCTGCTCACCGCCAACAACGCGGTTTCGGCCGGGTTGCAGGCTGATGCCTTCCTGCTCGAAGTCCCGACCTCAGGTGTCGACCATGCCCCCGCCCGCCAGCAGCAGCGGCAGCTCCGTGGAACCGACCTGCCGGTCGTGAAAGAAACGCCATGATCCGGGTGAAGCTCCGTCACGTCACCGACTATGTGTACGACCGGCCGGTGATGCTCGGGCCGCAGGTGGTCCGCCTGCGTCCGGCGCCCCACTGCCGCACCCCGGTGCCGGCCTACAGCCTGCGCATCGAGCCGGCCAAGCATTTCTGCAACTGGCAGCAGGATCCTTTCGGCAACTGGCAGGCCCGCCTGATCACTGAGGCTCCGACCCGGCGGTTCAGCGTCGAGGTCGATCTGGTGGCGGAGCTCACCGCGATCAATCCCTTTGATTTTTTCCTGGAACCGGATTGGGAGCATTTCCCCGCGCTGGATCCCAAGGTCCCCAACCGGTACCCGCCCGAACTGGCGCATGATCTGGCGCCGTTCCTGGCCGCGGCCCCGGCCGGGCCGCGGCTGCGCGCCCTGGTCGATGCGGTCGCCGCCGACCTGGTCGGTCACGCGCCGCCGCGCACGGTGGATTTCCTGGTCGATCTCAACCGCCGCATCTGGGAGCGGGTGGGCTATGTCATCCGGCTCGAACCCGGCATCCAGACGCCAGAGGAGACGTTGGAAAAAGGCAGCGGATCCTGCCGCGATTCAGGCTGGCTGCTGGTCCAGGCGCTGCGCCATCTGGGAATCGCGGCGCGGTTCGCCTCGGGCTACCTGATCCAGCTCACCGCCGACGAGAAACCTCTCGATGGTCCGGCTGGGCCCGACCGCGATTTCACCGACCTCCACGCCTGGGCGGAATGCTACCTGCCCGGCGCCGGCTGGATCGGCCTCGATCCGACCAGCAGCCTGTTCTGCAGCGAAGGCCACCTGCCCCTGGCCTGCACCCCGGATCCCGGCAATGCCGCGCCGATCGTCGGTGGGTTCAGCAGCACCGATGGCGAAGAAGCCACCTGTGAATTCCGGGTGGAGATGAGCGTCGAGCGGATCCACGAGGAACCGCGCAGCACCGCGCCGCTCAACGAACACCAGTGGCAGGCGGTGCTTTCCGCCGGTGACCAGGTCGACGCCCGGCTCGCGGCTGACGACGTGCGCTTGACCATGGGCGGCGAGCCGACCTTCGTCGCGGTCGATGGCGGCGACGCGCCAGAATGGAACACCGAGGCCCTCGGCGCCGACAAGCGTCGGCGGGCTGGCGAACTCACCCGTCGTCTGAAGAGCCGCTTTTCCACCGGCGGCCTGCTCCATGTTGGCCAGGGCAAATGGTATCCCGGAGAACAACTGCCGAGATGGGCCCTGACCGTGTATTGGCGGCAGGACGGCATTCCGGTGTGGCGGGATTCCAGCCTGCTCGCCGGCGATCCGCCCGGACCTGGCGTGCCCCTGGGCATCGCAGAGAAATTTGCCGACCGCCTGGCCAAGACACTGGACTGCGATCCGGCCAACCTGGCCTTCGGCTTCGAGGACATCGTCTACCACCTGTGGCGCGAACGCCGCCTGCCGGTGAACGTCGATATCTTTGATGCTCGGCTCGACGATCCGGTCGAACGCGACCGCCTGGCGCGGATCTTCACCCATGGCCTGGGCAATCCGGTTGGATTGGTCCTGCCCCTGGCCGGCTGGCGCGGGCGGTTCCACAGCGGCAAGTGGGACCTGCGCAGTGATCGCCTGTTCCTGATCCCCGGCGATTCACCGATGGGCTATCGCCTGCCGGTGGACAGCCTGCCCTGGCTCGCCCCCGAGGCCCGGGTCGGCGACCAACCCCGGGATCCTTTCGCCCCGCGGCCGCCCCTCGGCCAGTTCCCCGGCATCAAACGCGATGAGCCGCCGACCCCGCCGAGCGGCCAGGTGCGCACCGCCCTGTGCATCGAGCCGCGCGACGGCCACCTCAACATCTTCCTGCCGCCGATGCCGGATCTCGAGAGTTTTCTGGCGCTGGTGTCGAGCATCGAAGACGTCGCCGCCGGCCTCGGCCAGCCGGTCCAGATCGAAGGCTACCGCGCTCCGGTCGATCACCGACTGCGTCATTTCTCGGTCACGCCGGATCCCGGCGTCATCGAGGTCAATGTCCAGCCGGCGGCGAGCTGGCGCGAACAGGTCGCGATCACCGCCGGAGTCTACGAAGAGGCCCGGGCCTGCCGGCTGGCGTCGGAAAAGTTCATGATCGACGGCCGCCATACCGGCACCGGCGGCGGCAACCACATCACCATCGGCGGCGTCACTCCTGCCGACAGTCCGTTCCTGCGCCGGCCCGACGTGCTCGCCAGCCTGATCTGCTTCTGGAACAACCACCCGTCCCTGTCCTACCTGTTTTCCGGCCTGTTCATCGGACCGACCAGCCAGGCCCCGCGCATCGACGAGGCTCGCGACGAGACCGTGCCGGAGGTCGATCTCGCCCTGCGCAGCCTCGCCCGCCACACCGGTCCCAAGCCGCCGTGGCTGATCGACCGGACCCTGCGCAACCTGCTGGTGGATGTCACCGGCAATACGCATCGGGCCGAGTTCTCGATCGACAAGCTGTATCCGCCAGAAAGCCAGCGCTATGGCCTGGTGGAACTCCGCGGCTTCGAGATGCCGCCGCACCAGCGCCTGTCGAGCGTCCAGCAGCTGCTGGTGCGGGCTCTGGTCAGCCGCTGCTGGCGTACGCCCTATGCGGTCAAGCCGGTGCGCTGGGGCACCGAGATCCACGACCGCTGGATGCTGCCCCAGGTGGTGACCGACGATTTCGCCGAGGTCCTCGACGATCTCTCCCGCCACGGCATCCGCCTGGATCCGGCCTGGTTCGCCGCCCAGCACGAATTCCGTTTCCCCCATGTCGCGACCTTCATCGGCCGCGGCGTCGAGGTCGAGTTGCGCACCGCGCTGGAGCCGTGGCCGGTGCTCGGTGAGGAGGCCGCTGCCGGCGGCACGGCCCGTTATGTCGATTCGTCGATGGAGCGGATGCAGGTGCTGGTCCAGGGCGCGGTCGATGGCCGCCATGCGCTGACCTGCAACGGTCGGCGGGTGCCGCTGCGCCCGACCAACCAACGCGGCCAGTTCGTCGCCGGCGTGCGTTATCGCGCCTGGCAGCCGCCGAACTGCCTGCATCCGAACATCGGTGTCCACACCCCGCTGCGCTTCGACCTGGTCGATACCTGGAACGACGTCGCCGTGGCCGGTTGCACCTACCACGTCAGCCATCCCGGCGGCCGCGCCTATGAGCACCTGCCAGTCAATGCCCGGGAGGCCGAATCCCGCCGCTTGGAACGCGCTGAAATCCGCGGCCACACGCCGGGTCGGGTGATCGTGCCGCCGCTCCAAGTCGATCCATCGGCGCCGTACACGCTGGATTTGCGCTGGCCGGTCGGGTGATTGGCGACCGGATCTCCCGCCGAGCGCTTTTCCACGCAGTTGCTAGGCTGTTGCCATGCCCAGCCCTGCCGACCCCTCCGCTCCGTCCGTCGTGAAGGGGGCCGACGCGCCGGGTGTGGCGGCATCGGCCGTGCCGGCCAAGCCGGTGCGGTCCTCGGCAAAGCCGCCAGCAGGAGTAGCAAAAATACCGGAAAACACTGGTAAATCTGCGGATCCTGGGGCGGATCAGGGTGATCCGGCGGCGCCGGCGCCAGCCGCCAATGGCGGCGATTTCCTCGCCCTTGGGCTGCCGGCGGCCATGGTCGCGGCGCTGGTCGCCCGGGGATTCGCGGCCCCGACCCCGGTCCAGGCCGCGGTCATCCCCCATGCCCTGACCGGCGGCGACCTGCTCGCCCAGGCCCGCACCGGTTCGGGAAAAACCTTGGCTTTTCTGCTTCCGTTGGCCGCCCGGATCGGCGCCGGCGAGATCCGCCGGGCGTGGATCGTCTGCCCGACCAGGGAACTCGCCCAGCAAGCGGCGCGGGAGGTCGATACGCTGCTCGGGCCGGGTCGCTGCGCGGTGCTGGTCGGCGGCCTGCCGCCGTGGCCCCAGGTCCGCGACCTGCGCCGGGAGCCGCCGCTGGTGATCGGCACGCCGGGACGGATGTGCGACCACTTGGCCCAGGGCAACCTGCGGCCCGACGCCGAGATCGTCGTCCTCGACGAGGCCGACCAGATGATGGACATGGGTTTCAGCGAGGATCTCGAGCGCCTGGTCAAGGATCTCGGCTCGTCGGTGGCGCGCTGGCTGTTCAGCGCGACGTTTCCCCGCGAGGTCCAGGACGCGGTCGATCGCTGGCTCGACAGCCCGCGGGAGGTCCGCCTCGACGTGCGCAGCGCCTCCAGCCACGTCCCGCAGAAATACATCATCGCCCGGCCCGGCGAGACCATGCCGGCCCTGGCCCGGCTGCTCCACATTTTGGAGCCCAAGCGCGCCCTGGTCTTCGTCCGGACCCGCGACGATGTCGAGCAGACCGTGCGCAGCATCGCGGCAGAGGGCATCGAAGCTGCCGGCATCAGCGGCGATCTGTCGCAAGAAGCCCGGGAACGGGTGCTGGAGCGCTTCCGCAGCGGCCGTTTGGCGGTGCTGGTCGGCACCGATGTCGCCGCCCGCGGCATCGACGTGCCCGGGATCACCCACGTCTTCAACCTCGGCCTGCCGATGAGCGCCGAGACCTACATGCACCGGGTCGGGCGCACCGCCCGGGCTGGCGCCGACGGCGAGGCGTGGAGCGTGCTGTCGCCCTTCGAACGCGGCAAGTTCCAGCGCATCGCGGCGATGGCGCGGTGCACGCCGACCGAGGCGCCGCTGCCCACCGCGGCCGCCATCGTCGAGGCCAAGCGCGAACGCCTGGCCAAACGGGTGCAGGATTCCCTTGGCGAAAAGCTGGTGATTCCGGCGTCGTTCAAGCCGCTGATCAAGGAGTTCGGAGCCGAAGCGGTGCTCGCCAGCCTGGTCCACCGGCTGGTTCCCGACGCTCCGGTGGAAAAGGCCGCCCCGGTTCCGGTGCGGCCTGCGTACAACCGGGCACCGTCGGGATTCGCAGGGGCTCCGGCCGGTCGCAGCTTCACTGCCGGAGCCGGTACCGTCGCTGGGGCCCCCGGCACCAGCATTTTTGTCGGCCTGGGCGCCGACGACGGCGCCTCGCCGGGCACCATCGTCGCACTGCTCTGCCATCAGTGCGGCATCGTCGGCGCCGATCTTGGCAAGATCCGCATGTTCCCGCGCAACTGCCTGGTTACCGCGACCCCGGCGGCGGCCGAGCGGATCCTCGCCCATCCCTTGAACAACCGCGGCCGGATGATCCAGGTGCGGCCAGACCGGATGCCGGGGCGCTGAGCCAGACGGCTGGACGGCTCAGCTGCCCAGCCGCTCCCCCAGCCCGGTTCACTTCCAGGTATAGACGCCGGTTTTCAGATCGACTTTGCCGACAAAGCGCTGCCCGCCGGCAACGACGGTCAGTTCGCCTTGGAAAAAACCGAGGTTGACCGCTGAGGGCGAGCCTGGTGCCGCCCGCCAATGGTCGCGGCGGGCCATCCAGTCGACCTGGACTCCGTCGTGCCAGACCTCTGGCTGGGGCTGCGCCCAGCGCACCGCCATGCGGTAGCCGGCGCTGCTGGTGCAACCGACTTTGCCCTGAGCCAGTTCCGCCACATCGATCGTGCTTTTGGCCAGGGCTGCGGCGAAAGCCTCGCGGGTGGCATGGGTGGCGGGGTCGCCGATCTCCAGGGCGAAACCTTGGAATCCGGGAGCGTTGGCTTTCAGCAGCAGCCCTTCGAGGAAAGGGATCGCTTCTTTCTTCCCGCCGATGGTAACGGGCTGGTCGAAAGCCGGCGTGCAGCCGAAGGGACGGATCGCCACCCAGGCGGCCCCGGCGTCGATGATCCACCAGTCGCCAGCCTGGCTGCGCGGCAGCCCTTTGGGCACACTGAACTGGGTTTGCCAGGCGAAAGCTGCGGTTTTTCCATCCTTCCCGGCCTTCGGTTCGGGCGCTTGGCCGAGCCACAGGACGGCATTGCCGCGCTGGGCGATGCACTCGCCGGGCGCTTGGCTGATCGCGGCGTTCTTTCCCGGACCTCCGCTGACGCACATGGTGGCGGGAACTTTGCCGGGGCGGTCGATCAGCAGTTTGAAGCCGTTCACATCGCCGCCCGAACCCCGGGCTAGGCTGCCGAGCTGCCAGCCTCGGCCATAGGAGGTGGTCTCGAAGGATACTGGCGACCGCTGGTTTTGGGGCAGCCAGGTTTCATAGGCCGGCTGGGCCGCCCATTCCTCGCGGGGTGGGGTCTGGGCGCGGCGGGCGAGCTGGACCACGGCGAACGGCGGACGGTAGCCGGACAGGATGGCCGTGACCTGATCGGCCTCCGGTTCGACCTGCTCCACCGTCGGCGCGAAGAACAGCGAGAAATAGCCGGCGGCGCCGCAGCTTGGTTCGGTACCGGACGAGCCGACATCACCGTAATCCCGGGCCTGGGGGCCGCCCCAGGCATTGTTCCACCAGCGCCGCGCGGCGGAGGTGCAGATCAGATCGAGCACGGCTTTCCCGCTGCGCCGGACCTCTTCGTCGCGGGCGAAGGAGTACAGGTTGCACCACGCCGCCGTGGTATGCCCGAGATAGGCCATGCTGTCCCATTCGCCGTTGCCCATCGACCAGTACGTTGCCGCGGCGCGTTGCAATTTGTGCTTGTAGTAGCGGCGGACCTGCTCGTGGTCGGGGCTGGGTTTGCCGGCGGCGTCGGCGTTGCGGACGGTCTCTTCGGCGAACAGATAGACCGCGATGTCGCGCATCGCCCGCAGGTTGTCGGTGTTGCGGGCATCGGCGCGCATGCCGCGGACGTTCGGCGACCACACCGTGCCCACCGGTCCGGAGCCGATGCCAAACTTCGGATGGGGATTGGGATTCACCCGGCGCTCGTATTCCTCGAACACCAGGAAGGCGTGGACCGGCTCGCCGGCGACCTGGTTGATCTCGGCGGAATCGGTGAGCATCGCCATCCAGTGCCGCCAGCCGGCGACATCGGTCGGCTTGGTCTGGGGCATGGCCCCGGCGAATTTGCGCATATAGGCGGCGAAACGCTGCTTGTTGGCGGCTCCGTCCTTCTCCTTGTCGGCTTGGTCGGCCAGCGCCCGGACCTCGTCCGGGGTGCGCCACATCTTGTCCAGGTTGGCCTGGGCGAAGGCCACCACTTGAGGATCGCGGTCCTCCAGCGCCAGCACGTATTCCAGGCTGGGGCGGGGGTCGCTGGCGCTCCAGGTCGCGCCGGCCTTGCGCATCCGTTCGCGGTACTCGGGTTTCAGCTGGTCGCCGAACCAGAAATACTTCACCACCTGACCCTTCAGGGTGAAGCAGTAATACAGATCAATGCCTTCGGTCCAGGCATGGATCGACTCGGCTTCCTTGTCTTCTTCCTGCATCGCGGCGATGGCGATATCGCGGTCGCCGGCCAACCAGGCGAGCTCAGTCCTGAGCAACGAGGACTTTTCACGTTCATCGGTGGAATCGACGCCCGACTTGCCTTGGTGCGCGGCGATGACCTTGGCGACCTTGGCCTGCCACAGGGCCATCTCGGCCTCGGGCCAGGGCGTATCGAGCCCCGGCAGCTTGGGCTCCGGCAGCTTGGACTCCGGTGCCTTGGACTCCGGTGACTTGGACTCCGGTGACTTGGCCGCGGGCAGCGCCTCGCCGGCGAGCGCGACGCCAGCCAGCAAGAGCAAAAAGGTGGTGGAACGGGACATCAGCAGCTCCGGAGGGGGTCAGTGGTCATGGAAGGACTTGGTTATTCGCCGGATCGACGCGGCCGTTGGCGAGCTGGATCCAGGCATCGGCCACGCCACCGCCATCGGGGAATCAGCGCTGGATCGGCTGGCACACCACAGCGGTGCCATAGCACAGGACCTCGGTGGCGGCGCTCTGCCCGCCGCCGACTGCTGACGATTCGTAGCGCATCGCCAGGACTGCATTGCCGCCCAGGGACTTGGCGTGGGCCAGCATCTTGTCATAGGCCTCTTTGCGGGCCTGCTCGCACATCTCGCTGTAGGAATCGATGTTGCCGCCCACCAGCTGCTTGAATCCGCCGAGGAAACCCTGGCTGATGGTGGGAGAACGGACGATGATGCCTCGGGCCACGCCCATCAACCGGATGATGGAGTGTCCGGGAAGGTCGTTGCCGGTGGTGACGATGAGGTCGGCGGGGAACATGGATCGGTTCCGGTGGCTGGGGATAGCGGGTTCTGGTCGACAGGCGGTCGCGGCGGAGCAGGCAGTTCCACGCGGGGTGCTGGTCGTTTCGGCGGCGACGCTGGCGGTTTCGGCGGCGACGCTGGCCGCGGCGGCGGTGGGCGCAACGGACCGTTGAAGCTGCTGGCGGCAGCCGCTCCGTCGCGAACCCAGGCGGCAGCAGCGTCGGCGGCCTTGGCCAGCATCGCATCGGCATCGGCCTGCTCGTCGGGAGCGAAGCGGCCAAGGACGAAGTCGACCTGGATGTCAGGATGGGCCGGCCGGCCAATGCCGCAGCGCAGCCGGGCATAGCCCTGGCCGAGGTGGGCTTCGATATCGCGCAGTCCATTATGGCCACCGGCGGAACCCTCTGCCCGCAGGCGCAGGTCGCCGAGGGGCAGGTTGAGGTCGTCGACCACCACCAGCAGGTCGGCCGGAAGGATCCGGTGAAAGGTCAGCGCGGCCTGGGCCGCCTGGCCGCTGCGATTGACGAAGGTGCGGGGTTTCAGCAGCAGCACCGGGATGCCGCCGAGATCGATCCGCGCGGTGTCGGCGTGCCACTGGCCACGCCAATCGCCGACGCCGTGACGGCGGGCCAGCTCATCCATCACCGCAAAACCGATGTTGTGGCGGGTGCCGTGGTACTCGCGGCCAGGATTGCCGATACCGAGCAGGATGCGCATGAAGGGCCTGGCAGCGCCTGGGAGCGCCGAGCGCCAGCTCGGCTGGGTGAGTCGGGCGAAGAGACGAGCTTGTTCTCCGTGGCGGATCAGGCCAGGCACTATCGGGTCATGGCGAAATCGACTCCAACCGAGCTGGCGCAAGGCGCCACCGAGCCAGCCGCGAACTAGCCTTGCCCGTCCGGGTCGTGATGGACAATTCGCAGCTCCCATGATCGACCTCGCCGCCCTGCGCACCGAACCCGACCGATTCCGCGCCGCCTTCGCGGCTCGGGGCGAGTCCGTGGAGGTTGCCGGGCTGCTTGCCGCCGATGAGCAGGTGCGGGCGCTCAAGCACCGCGCCGAAACCCTGCGCGCCGAGGTCAATGCCGCGAGCAAGGCCATCGGCCAGGCGGCGCGGCAAGGCGGCAGCGCGGTCGAGGAGGCCAAGGCCAAGGCCCGGGCTCTGGGCGACGAGGCCAAGCGGGTCGATGAGGAGCGCGACGCCGCCGAGCGCGCCTTGCACGAACGTCTGCTGGTGCTGCCCAATCCCTGCCTGGCGGAGGTGCCGGTGGGCAAAGACGCCACCGGCAACCGCGTGGTGGCGGAATGGGGCGCGAAACCGGCCTTCGGGTTCGCCCCGAAGGCGCACTGGGACCTCGGTCCAGCGCTTGGCATCATGGATTTCGACCGGGCGGCCAAGGTCGCTGGTTCGGGATTCGTCTGCCTGCGCGGCAACGGAGCCCGGCTGTCGCGGGCGCTGATCAGCTGGTTCCTCGACGTCCACACCGCCGAGCATGGCTATCAGGAATGGCAGGTTCCCTATCTGGTCCATCCCCAGTGCATGGTCGGCACCGGCCAGCTGCCCAAGTTCCACGACCAGTTCTATGCCTGCAAAGCTGACGATCTGGTGCTGATCCCCACCGCCGAGGTGCCGGTCACCAACCTGCATACGGGTGAGATTCTTGAGGCCGAGACGCTGCCGCTGAAATACACGGCCCACACGCCGTGCTTCCGCCGCGAGGCCGGCGCCGCCGGCATCGGCACCCGGGGCATGACCCGGGTCCACCAGTTCGACAAGGTCGAAGTGGTGTGGTTCACCCGGCCCGAGACCAGCGCCGCCGATCTGCTCACCCTGCGCGGCCACGCCGAAGTCCTGCTGCAACGCCTCGGCCTGCATTACCGCGTGCTGGAGCTGTGCACCGGCGACACCGGCTTCGCCAGCGCCCATACCTATGACCTTGAGGTGTGGAGCCCGGGTACCAACAGCTGGCTCGAAGTATCGAGCTGCTCGATCTTCACCGATTTCCAGGCCCGCCGGGCCAACCTGCGCTTCCGCGAAAAAGGCGGGAAGCCGCAGTTCCTGCATACGTTGAACGGCTCGGCCCTGGCCCTGCCGCGCTGCCTGATCGCCCTGCTCGAACAGCATCAGCAGGCCGACGGCAGCGTGAGCGTGCCGGCGCCTTTGCGGCCGTACTTGGGCGGTCTGGAGCGGATCACCGGAAACGCCGCAGTCACCGGATGAACCACCAAGACGCCAAGGCGCCAAGCAGTGGAGCCGGGTCAGCCCGGCGCGCCGCAGCCCGGAGCGCCGCTGCCCGGAGCGCCGCACTCCGTGCGGCTTGGTGGGGCGCTGAGGGCAATTCGACTGGCTCAGCCACCGCGCTTGCCGATCGCCACGGTGAGCCCGGCCGCACGAAGTGCGGCGCTCCCAGGCAATCATCCCGGAGCGCCGCACTCCGTGCGGCTTGGTGGGGCGCTGACGGCAACTCGACTGGCTCAGCCACCGCGCTTGCTGATCGCCACGGTGAGCCCGGCCGCACGGAGTGCGGCGCTCCCAGGCAACCATCCCGGAGCGCCGCACTCCGTGCGGCTTGGTGGGGCGCTGAGGGCAATTCGACTGGCTCAGCCACCGCGCTTGCCGATCGCCACGGTGAGCCCGGCCGCACGGAGTGCGGCGCTCCCAGGCAATCATCCCGGAGCGCCGCACTCCGTGCGGCTTGGTGGGGCGCTGACGGCAATTCGACTGGCTCAGCCACCGCGCTTGCTGATCGCCACGGTGAGCCCGGCCGCACGGAATGCGGCGCTCCCAGGTTCCCATGAGCGATCCCATCAAGCATGAATGCGGGGTCGCCATCGTCCGTCTGAAGCGGCCGCTGGCGTATTACCGCGAGCGTCACGGCTCGGCGCTGTGGGGCATGCGCAAGCTGTATCTGCTCATGGAAAAGCAGCGCAATCGCGGCCAGGACGGAGCCGGCATCGGCGTCCTCAAGCAAGGTCTGCCGTTCGGCATGCGCTATTTCGATCGGCTGCGCAAAGTCGGTCCGAACTGCCTCGATCGCCTATGGCGCGATGTCCACGAGGATCTCGACGAGATGCGCAAGAGCGGTCGCTGCGATCCCGATGATCCGGTGGCGCTGCACCGCCATTTCCCGTTCGTCGGCGAGGTCTCCCTCGGCCACCTGCGCTACGGCACCCACGGCGGCAACACCCTCGATGTGTGCCATCCCTATGAACGGCCATCGAACTGGCCGTCACGCCACCTGTCGATCGCTGGCAACTTCAATCTGACCAATGCCGAGGAGCTGTTCGGCATGCTCGTTGGCCTCGGCCAGCATCCGGTCGGTCTCGCCGATACCAGCATCGTGCTGGAAAAGATCGGGCATTTCCTTGACGTGGCCAACGAGGCGCTGCTCCGCAAGCACGAGCACGCCGGCCTGAAGGGCGTGCCGTTGGCGACGGCGGTGTCCGACGAGGTCGACCTGCCCCGGGTGCTGCGCAAAGCGGCCCGGGCCTGGGACGGCGGCTGGTTCATGATCGGCTGCGTCGGCCATGGCGCAGCGTTCGCCTTCCGCGATCCGAGCGGCATCCGTCCCGGTTTCTGGTATGAGGATGACGAGGTGGTGGCGGTGGCCAGCGAACGGATCGCCCTGGCCACCTGCTTCGCGGTCGAGGTCGGCGCGGTGCGCGAGGTCACGCCCGGGCATGCGTTGGTCATCGACCACCGCGGTGTCGCCGCCGAGCACTCCATCATGCCGGCCCAGGCCAGGCGCAGCTGCTCGTTCGAGCGGATCTATTTCAGCCGCGGCAACGACCCTGACATCTACCGCGAACGCAAGGCCCTCGGCCGCGAGCTGGTGCCGGCGGCCCTGGCGGCGGTCGACCACGACCTGGAACACACCGTGTTCAGCTATGTGCCGAACACCGCCGAGGCCGCCTATTTCGGCCTGGTCGAGGGCCTCGAAGCCTGGCTCGCCGAGTGGCGTGAACGGACCATCCTGCGCCTCCAAGCCGAGAACCGGCTGACTCCCGAGGCGCTGCGCACGGTGCTGGCGGTGCGCCCATGGCAGGAAAAAGCCGCGCTGAAGGACGCCAAGCTGCGCACCTTCATCACCGGCGAAGGCGACCGCGGCGACCTGGTCGCCCATGCCTATGATATCACCCGCGGCATCCTCCGCCCCGGCGAGGATTCGCTGGTGGTGATCGACGACTCGATCGTCCGCGGCACGACCTTGCGGCGCAGCATCCTGCGCATGTTGTCCCAGCTGAAACCCAAGCAGATCGTCGTGCTGTCGAGCTGCCCGCAGATCCGGTATCCCGACTGCTACGGCATCGACATGTCGGAGCTGGGCAAGTTCATCGCCTTCGAAGCTGCGGTCGCGCTCTTACGTGAGCGGGGCCAGGCGGCGGTCCTCGATCAGGTGTACGCGGCGTGTGTCGCCGCCCTTGCCCAGCCCGGACCGCTGGCCACCAACCACGTCAAGGCGGTCTACGCCGGGTTCACCGACATCGAGATCAGCGACCGCATCGCCGAACTGGTCCGGCCCAAGGACGTCGACTGGACCGGCAAGGTCAAGGTCGTCTACCAGACCGTCGACGGCCTGCGCTGGGCGATTCGCGGCGCCACCGGCGACTGGTATTTCACTGGCGATTATCCGACGCCAGGCGGCTATCGGGTGGTCGCCCAGGCGTTCGTGAACTACATGGAGCAGCGCACCGGACGGGCCTATGAGGTCGCCCGCGGCTGAGCTGGAAACACCCTGGGCTGTGCAGGATCGTCGCCTGGTCTGATCGGGCACGATCAACCCGGCGGGCAGCGACGCGTACCTGCTCTGGCTGCGCCAAGTTCAGAAAAGCCACAACGCCAGGTCTCCAGGTAGGGTACTGCTGGAATGGCCGGCCTTCCCCATGCCGGCAGGTCCGACCTGCCCAGGATCACGATGAAATCCCAGCTGCTCGCCTCGTCGCTCGCACTGTCGTTCGCATTGCTGACCGGGTTCGTCGCTCTGTCCGCCGTGGTCGCCGCCGATCCAGCGCCAGCGCCGGTGCCGCCAGCGGCTTCGCTGCTGAAACCGGCCGCCGTATTCAGCGATCACATGGTGCTGCAGCGTGGCCGGCCAGTGCCGATCTGGGGCGCTGCCCCGCCAGACCTGAAAATCACCGTGACCTTTCGCGACCAGGTCAAGACGGCGACCGCCGCCGCCGATGGCTCCT
Source organism: Planctomycetota bacterium (assembly GCA_014193115.1). Classification (GTDB taxonomy): domain Bacteria; phylum Planctomycetota; class UBA11346; order UBA11346; family UBA11346; genus BJHQ01. The sequence continues at coordinate 108,379 of BJHQ01000004.1, forward strand.
GGAAGGTGATCCTCGATCCGCTGCAGGTCGGCGGACCGGAGGAGTTGAAGATCAACGAGCTGACCCTGACCGATGTCCTGGTCGGCGATGTCTGGGTTGGCTCCGGCCAATCGAACATGGCGATGAACGTCAGCAGCTATGTCAAAGGCGATCCGGTCCTGGCCAAGCTCGCGGCGGAGACCTATCCCCAGGTCCGGTTCAGCGCCAACGGCGGAGCGTGGTGGACCAGCGATGACAAGGGCAATGCCCGGATCAGCGCCACCCTATTCGCGTTCGGGGTCTACTTGCACAAAGAGATCAACGTGCCGGTCGGCCTGATGGTCGGCGCTGTCGGCGGCACGCCCTCGGGCTTTTGGCTGACGGAAGATATGCTCAAGTCCGATGCCGCGGCCCAGGCATCCCTCGCCAAAATCCCGCTCTCCAATTTCGATGAGCTGAAAAAGAAATACGAATCCGATCTGGCGGCCTGGCCGGAGGCGGTCGCCAAGGCCAAGGAAACCCACGCTAAGGAACCGAAGAAACCCACTCCGCCTTTGCGGCCCGGCGAAAGCACCGGTGTGATTGGCAACCTGTTCGAAAAGCACGTCCGCCCGATGGTCGGCTATGCGATCACCGGGGTGCTGTGGGATCAGGGCGAGAGCGGGACGAACATCAGCGGCCTGGACCAGTACCATGCGATGGGTGCGCTGATCGGCGGTTGGCGCAAGCTGTGGGGCCAGGGCGAGTTCCCCTTCATCTATATCCAGAAACCCACCGGCGGCGGTTGCGGCTGGGACGCCGCCCCGCCACGCAACGGGTTTTCAGAGGCTTTTTCGCCGTTGCCCGCAGCGGTTCCCAATGACGGCGAGTACCTTGAAACCCACATCAGGATCATGACCTATCCCAACACCGCCATGACGATCAGCAGTGATCTCGGCGCCGCTCTGCATCCGCCGAACAAATCCGGTTACGGCCAGCGCTCTGCCGAGGTCGCTCTCGGTCTGGTCTATGGGAAAAAAATCGCGTATTACGGCCCGATGTATGCCGCCCACACCGTCGCCGATGGAAAAGTCACCGTCACCTTCAGCCATGTCGGCACGGGTCTGGCATTCAAGAACGGCGATAAACTGCAAGGTTTCGCCATCGCCGGGGAGGACAAGGCGTTCCAATGGGCCGACGCGGTGATCGCTGGCGAGACCGTGGTGCTGTCGAGCAGCAAGGTGACGAAGCCGGTCCACGTCCGCTATGCGTGGTCGGGCAAGCGGACCTGGGCCAACCTGTTCAGCCAGGACGGGCTGCCCGCCATTCCGTTCCGCACCGACCGCTGACGCGCTCGGCCACCAGGCCGACAGCAACTGGTGATGTCGCAAATGGAGGTTCCCACGGCGCAATCCTGGGACTGTTTCGGCGTATTTTGCTTGTCTATATTATCTATTCTGCCGGAATGCGATGCCGGCAGACCACAGGAGCCGCCATGCCATTCCGTTCCGCCCCTCGCCGCATGGCTTTCGGACTGTTTGCCGTCGCGACGCTGATCCCATCGGTGGTCTCGGCTGATGCGGCCGTTCCCGCCGAAACGACCATTCCATCTGAAGCCAGGGCCGAGGTGACCGGGGTCGCCTCCGGTCTGGTGGTGGTGATCGGAGCCAAGGACACCGCCCTGGGCGAGGCTTTGGCAGCCAACGGCCGGATGGAGGTGGATCTGCTGACCAGCGCTGACGACGCAGCCTGCACCAGCCTGCGCTCTGGACTGGTCGCCAAAGGCATCTCAGGGCTGGTCAGTGTCGTCCCCTTGCCAGATTTCGCCCGGCTGCCGTATCCCGATCGGTTCGTCAACCTGGTGCTGGCCGATCTCGACTCGCTTGGCGCCCAGGCGCCGAGTCCGGCCGAGCTGCGCCGGGTGGTGGCGCCGTTCGGGGCGATCTCGGTCCGCAGCAAGGGATCGTGGAAAACCGAGAAGATCGGCCTGGCGCCGGAACTCGACGAGTGGACCCATTTCGAACATGGCGCCGACGGCAACCCGACCTCGACTGATCAAGTCGTGTCCTACGTCCGTGGACTGCAATGGGCATCGGATGACCGGATGCCGCCGGCCTCGACGCCGCGCTTCGGCGGCGGCGTCGCCGCCCGGGTCGTGTCATCGGGCGGGCGCGATCGCAATGATCCACTGCTCGTGGCCCGCGATGCAGCCAACGGCCTGCTTCGCTGGCAGATGGCGGAATCCAAAGATAATCCCTGGCTGCGTGGCCGGGTCTTCGATGCCTCGTGGTGCATCGCCGACGGTCGGGTGCATGGGCTGGTCGGCAGCAATGGCGGCTGGGGCCAGGCCATCGACCTGGCCGATGGCCGGACGGCGCTGGTCTATGACCAGGGCATACCTGCTCCGCACATGCCCGATGAACCGCTGCGTCGCAAGCTGGCCGATGAAGAGGAGAACTGGAAACGCGACACCACCGTCGGCGGCGGCACCAACACCCGCGGTCCGTATTCCCTCGGGCTGATGCATGTCGCCAGCGGCGGGACGATCTATCAGGGCGGCAACGTCAAAGCCGAAGGCGAACCGGCCGAGATCACCCTCGGCATGGCCATACCGGACAAAAAGAATCCCAAGGCCGAACCATTCCAGGCCAAGGTGACCCCGTCGCGGATGCTGCGCGGACAGGTGGCCGCTCTCGACGGCAAGACCGGTCAGCGACGCTGGCTGTGGGAGGCCGAGCCAGGGCGCAGCGTGGCCAATCTGGTAGTCGGCGAGGGAGTGGTGGTCGCCGGCCTGACCCGGTCCACGGTGTCCCTCGGGGTCCATTACGCCAACCGTTGGACCCGGCTCGATGAACTCGTCGCCCTGGATGCGGCGACCGGGCAGCTGCGTTGGCGCAGCGGTCAGGTGAAGGACTTCTCGATCCATCAATTCGCCATCGCCGATGGCTCGGTGTTCGTGCCTTCGTTGCAGATCTACACCCATTCGGGCGCGATGAGCCGGATGCTGCGCTTGTCCCTGAAGGATGGATCAGTCCAGTTCGACAAATCCTACGATGCCAAGGAGCTGCCCCAGGGCGCTGACGACTGGACCAACCGGTTCTCGGTCTCAGGTGGCCGGATCCGGATCGGAGCCCAGACCAAGCTGTTCGAGTTTGACAGCGCAAACGGCTCGATCGCCGCGAAGATTCCGGTCACCATCGGGACCTACACCAGGCATCCGTCGCTGGCCCTGGCCCACTGCTCGACCTGGCGGGCGACGGCCAACGGCTGGGTTGCCGGGCGCTTCGCCCGCTTCATCCCCTTTGACGGCAAGGTCGAGTTCCAGACCTCGACCGCACGCAACACCTGCGATGAAGGCCACTATCCCGCCTACGGCATGATCTACAGCGGGTACCATCCTGGATGCTACTGCGCCACCTATCTCGATGGCACGGTGGCGATGCACGGCCAAGGACCGGGCGAGGCGATCCCGGATGATCGGCGCCTGCTCCGCGGTCCGGCCTGGGGCGCGGCCCTGGGCGCTCCGGTCGCCGCCGGCCAGTGGCCGACGTTCCGCGCCGATGGCTGGCGCAGCGCCTACTGCGACACGCTGCTCGGTCAGACCCTGACCCTGGCCTGGTCGGCCAGGATCGCCCAGGGACTGCCGCCGGTCGCCCTGCAGAAAGGCTGGCCCGAATCCAGCCCAGGCGTCCAGCTGCCATCCGGTACCATCGCCATGGATTGGCCGCGGGTGCGGATGCCGACGATCACTGCGCCGGTGGTCGCAGATGGCCTGATCCTGGCCGCCGAGGTCCATCAGCGGCGGCTGGTCGCCATCAATCTGGCTGACGGCAAGGAACGCTGGTCGCGTCCATTGGCGGCCCGGTTGATGTATCCTCCGACCATCCATCGCGGGCTCGCTTATATCGGCGGCAACGACGGCACGGTGTCGTGCCTGCGGTTGAGCGATGGCGCCCTGGTCTGGCGGTTCAATGCGGCCCACAACGACCGCAGGATCTCGTCCGGAGGCCAGGTGGAATCGGCCTGGGCGGTGCCGGGCGTGCTGATCCACCAGGATCTCGTCTATGCCTCTGCCGGACGACATAACCAGCTTGACGGCGGTGTCATGATCTGGGCGCTCGATCCGGCCACCGGTGCGATCCGCAATCGCTTCCACATCGATGGCCGGCGGAGCAACCAGCCGCCCTTCGATCAACTGCCCTACGCCGCCGATTTCGAGGGTCGCAGCAACGATCTGCTGTGCACTGACCGCAACCGCCTGGCCATCCATCTCAGCGACATCACCATCAACCCCGTCACCGGCGCCTGGACCAACCAGTGCGTGTTCCTCGACCGGTCGATCACCGCGCACGCAGGGTTCCCCGTCGCCGACCTGGCCAAGTTCAGCACCCGGCCGATGGATAACCGAGGCGCCCTGCATTCTCCCGACACGATGCACTACGGCGGCGGCGGGCTCGGCATCAAATACAACATGAGCCAGCTCGGGCGGTGGATCGGCGGTCGGACCATGGCCATCGGCCCGGATCGACTGGTGACCACCGACAATGGCGCATCCCTGTGTCTGGCCAAACTCGATGCCGATGGAGTGCCGATCCCGATCCCGAAGGACCTGGTCGAGGCCAAGCGTTCCGCGGAATTCCGGCCCAACCTGAGCAAGGAATTCCGCCCGATCGCCGGGCTGGCCTTGACCCCGGACCGGATCGTGGTCGCCCTGCCCTTCACCCGCTACAGCAATTCCTACAAGATCGCTGTTCTGCGCCTGATCGGATTCGACGGAACGGTGGTCGCCGAGGCGCCGCTGCCAGCGGATCCGCTGCCCGGCAGCCTGGCCGTTGCCGGCACCGACATCGTGGTCGGCACCGTCGATGGCGGCTTCCACCGGTTCACGACCAAGTGAAAGGCTAGGTCCAGCGGCGGCATGGTGGTGCCGACCGATCCTGGCCTCCATGATCTCCGCCATGAGCACCACGCGCACCCGCTACGCCATCGTCGGACTCGGCAGCCGATCCGACATGTTCCAGTCCGCCCTGCTGAAGGATCACGCCGAAGTCGGCGAACTGGTCGCCTTCTGCGACACCAATCCGGGTCGGATGGCCTATGCCAATCGGCAATCGGTCGAGCGATTCGGCGCAGCGCCGGTAGCGACCTATGCGCCCGGGGATTTCGCCCGGATGCTCGATGAGCAGCGGGTCGACCGGGTGATCGTCACCAGCATCGACCGCACCCATCACCGTTATGTGTGCCAGGCCATGGAGCTCGGCCGGGATGCGATCAGCGAAAAGCCGATGACCGTCGATGAGGTCAAGTGCCAGGAGATCCTCGACACGGTCCAGCGTACCGGCCGCAAGCTGGCGGTGACCTTCAATTACCGCTACGCACCGCGCAACAGCGCGGTGAAGGAAGTGCTGATGTCCGGCGCCATCGGCCGGGTGCTGTCGGTGCATTTCGAATGGCTGCTCGACACCAACCACGGCGCCGACTATTTCCGCCGCTGGCATCGCGACAAACGCAATTCCGGCGGCCTGATGGTTCATAAGTCCACCCATCATTTCGATCTGGTGAACTGGTGGCTCGGAGCTCGGCCGCAGACGGTCTTCGGCGCCGGGCGGCTGGCGTTCTATGGCCGCGAAAACGCCGAAGCGCGGGGTGTCGGGACCTTCTATGACCGGGCCACCGGCAACCCAGCCGCCGCCGGCGATCCGTTCGCCTTGCAGCTGGACAGCCATCCCGGCCTGAAGGGCCGCTATCTCGACAACGAAATCCACGACGGCTACCGCCGCGACCAGTCGGTGTTCAGCGACGGGATCAGCATCGAAGACGACATGGCGGTGCTGGTCCAGTACGACAGCGGCGCGACCATGACCTATCACCTGACCGCCTACAGCCCCTGGGAGGGCTACCGCATCGCGTTCAATGGGACCAAAGGCCGGCTGGAGTATGAAGTCGAGGAGACCAGCTACGTCAGCGGCACCGCCACCGACGCCAACACCGCTGCCGTGCGCGAGTCCCTCGGTCGGCCTGGCGCCACCGTCCACGAAGTCCGGGAACCAACCCGCATCCTGCTCCGCCCGCACTGGGGCAAACCGCTGCTGATCCCGGTGCAAAACGTGGGAGGCGGTCACGGCGGCGGCGACGTACGTCTGCTCACGGATCTCTTCCGCGGCGCCGGCAACGATCCCCTCGGCCGGGCCGCCGACCATGTCGATGGCGCCTGGTCGATCCTCACCGGCATCGCCGCCAACCGCAGCTTTGCCACCGGCCAGCCGGTGCGCGCCGACCAGCTGGTCAAGTTCCCGGGCTAGCTGCGTTCAGCCGCCGCCGGCGGATTTGCCCAGTTCTTCGATGATCTTGATCAGCGGCAGGAACAGGGCGATGACGATGAAGCCGACTGCGACGCCCATGAAGATGATCAGGAAGGGTTCGAGCAGGGCCATCATCGCGCCGATCGCGGCGTCGACCTCTTCGTCGTAGATGTCGGCGATCTTCATCAGCATCTTGTCGAGCTCGCCGGTTTCTTCACCGACCTTGATCATGTTGACCACGATGTCATCGAAGATGCCGCTGCGGCGGAGCGGCTCGTTGATCGATTCGCCCTCTTTTACCGAGTCGCGGACCTCGCCGATGGCGTTGCGCACGACGATGTTCGGCGTCGCCGACTTGGTGATCTCCAACGCGTCGAGGAAGCCGACGCCCGAAGTCACCAAGGTGCCCAAGGTGCGGGTGAACCGGGCCACCGAGCCTTTCTTGGTGATCATGCCGAGCACCGGCACGCGCAGGGCGACCCGGTCGACGATGGCTCCGCCCATTTCGGTCTTGCGGAAGATCGAGATGCCGACGATCGAGCCGATCAGCAGGATCAGGATCAGCCACCAGTAATTGCCGATGAAGGTCGACATGTCGATCAGCAGCTGGGTCATCGCCGGCAGGGTCACGTTCAGATCGGTGAAGATCTGCTGGAACCGTGGCACGATGAACAACATGATGAACGTCAGGATCGCGGTGGCGATGGTCAGCACGGCGATCGGATAGATCAGCGCGCCGATGATCTTCTTTTTCAGGCGCTGGGCCTTCTCCCGGAAGTCGGCCAAACGGCGAAGGATCACATCGAGGGCGCCGGCGGTCTCGCCGGCCTTCACCAGGTTGGTATAGAGCTTGTCCCAGACCTTCGGGTGCCGGGCCATCGCTTCGGACAACTGGGTGCCGCTCTGGACCTCTTCGGTGACCTTGCCGAGAATCGCCCGGAACGCGCCGGGGCGCTGCATATCGGTGAGGATCTGCAGCGACTGCACCACCGGCAGACCGGCGTCCTGGAGCGTCGACAGCTGGCGGGTGAACAGGGTCACCTGGACCGCGGCCACACCGCCGCCGAGGAATCCGAGCACCGCATTGCCACCGCCGCCAGCGGCAGGGGCACCAGGCGCCTTGCCTGATCCCTTGCCCTTCTGCTCACGCACCTCCGACGGCAACAGGCCTTGGCGTTTGATGGCGGCGATCGCCTCCATCTGGTTGGACGCTTCGACCGAACCGGCGACCTCTTTGTTGCCGGCCTTGCGGTCGAGGGCCTTGTACTGGAAGACGGCCATGGTGGAGCTCCGTGACGCTGCGTTCGGAAGAAGCTAAGGGCCTACCGAGGGTCGCGCCAAGGGTTTGACGGCCAAACCGGGAAAGGGTTCACGCACACTGGTTGCCAGGATCATTCCTCGGCGGCCAGGGTTTCGCGGATCACCTCTTCGATGGAGGTGAGTCCAGCCAGGACCTTTTGGATGCCGGCGTCGCGCAGGGTGCGCATGCCGCCTTTCTGGGCGGCGTTGCGGATCTGGTTGGCGGAGGCCTTTTTGATCACCAGTTCGCGGACATTGTCGTTGATGTCCATCATTTCGAACAAGGCGGTGCGGCCTTTGTAGCCGGTGCGCTTGCAGTGGTCGCAGCCTTTTCCGTAGTAGAAACGCTGGTTGGCGAAGTCGCGTTTCTTGATCCCGAGGGTCAGCAGCTCCTCGTCGGTCGGCTCGTAGGGCGCTTTGCATTTCACGCAGATGGTGCGGACCAGGCGCTGGGCGCAGATGGTCTCCACTGTCGCAGCGAGCAGGAAGGGCTCCACACCCATGTCGACCAGGCGGGTGATCGCGGTCGGGGCGTCGTTGGTGTGCAACGTGGTGAAGACCAGGTGTCCAGTGAGCGAGGCCTGGATGGCGATCTGGGCGGTCTCGAAGTCGCGCACCTCGCCGACCAGGATGATGTCAGGATCCTGACGCAGGATCGAACGCAGGCAGTTGGCGAAGGTCTTGTCGATCTCGTCGTCCACCGGCACCTGGACCAGGCCGGCGATCTCGTATTCGACCGGATCCTCAGTGGTGATGATCTTGGTGTCCTCGGTGTTCACCGACGACAGCGCGGCATAGAGCGTGGTCGTCTTGCCCGAGCCGGTCGGGCCGGTGACGATGATCACGCCGTTCGGCTCGCCGATCTTGTCCTTGAAATACGCCAGCGAATCATCAGGGAAACCCAGCTTGTCGATGTCGAGGTTGACGACCGACCGATCGAGGATGCGGATCACCACCGACTCGCCGAACATGGTCGGCAGGGTCGAGACGCGCAGATCGACCTCGCGGTCGCCGATCTTGATCGGAATCTTGCCGTCTTGGGGCAGACGCCGTTCGCTGATGTCGAGGTGCGACATGACCTTGATTCGCGCCACCAGGGCCGCTGCCAGGCCCACCGGCACCGGCAACATCTCGTAGAGCACGCCGTCGATCCGGTTGCGGACCCGGAATTCATTTTCGAACGGTTCGAAATGAATGTCGCTGGCCTGGGCCTTGACCGCGGTGAGCATGATCAGATTCAGCAATTTCCGCACGGGCGCCGATTCAGCCATGGCGCCGACATTCGATTGGTCGAGCCCTTCGAGCAGGCCGATGTCGATCTGGAAGGCGCCTTCGCCGGTGACATCGGCATCCGCGGTTTCGCGCATGTCCGACATCGCCTGCTGCATCAGTTCCTGGCCAGCCGCCTGGCGGTCGTTGGCGTAATACTGCTCGACGGCAGCCTCGACCTGGTCGTGGTCGGCGAGGGCGGCTCGGACGTTGTGGATCCCTTTCGAGCGCAATTCGAACTTCAGGTCGTCGAGGGCGCCGAAGACCGCATCGGGATCGGCGGTGGCGATGACCAGGGTCTTGTCGTCGAGCCGCACCGGGACGATCCGGTAGCTGGTGGCGAACGCGGGCGGAACCAGCTCGATCAGCGCCTTGGGCAGGGTCATGCCTTGCAGGACCACGACTTCGAGCCCGAGCAGCTTGGCCACAGCCGCGAGAAAGGCCTCGGGACGGATGCCGCCGGCCTTGCAGGCCTCAGCGATGTCCTTGCCCTGCTTCTTGTGCGCCGCCCAGATCTGCTGAGCGGCATCCTTGCCGACTTCCTCCCATTCGTAGAGCAGCTTGAGCAGCGCCTTGGGATCGACCTGATGAAATGTGGGCATGTGGTATAAGCGATGGTCTTTTGACGGGGTCGGGATGCGATCGGTCGGTTAGGCCGCCGGACCGGTCCCGTCTTCCTGGACTTTGCGCTGCAAAAAGCCCTGATCCTTGGCGTAGACCATCATCTGCTCGAAATCGATGATCTGGTCACGATACAGCTTATACAGCCAGTCGTCGAGCAGGATCATGCCCTGATTCGCGCTGGTCTGGATGGTGCTGTCGATGCGGTACGATTTGTTCTCGCGGATCAGGTTCGAGATCGCCGGGTTCATCAGCATGATCTCGAAGGCTGCGACCCGGCCTTTCCCGCCGGCCCGGGGCACCAGGGCCTGGCTGATCACCGCCACCAGATTGCCGGCGAGCTGGGTGCGGACCATCTCCTGCTGATTGGTCGGGAACTGGTCGATGACCCGGTCGATGGTGCGGCTGGCGCCGGTGGTGTGCAAGGTGCCGAAGACCAAGTGGCCGGTTTCGGCGGCGGTGATCGCGGCCGAGGTGGTTTCGGGATCGCGCATTTCACCGACCAGGATCACGTCCGGATCCTCGCGCAGGGCGCGGCGCAACCCTTCCTGGAAATCCGGCACATCGATGTGGATTTCACGCTGATTGACGATGGATTTCTTATGGTTGTGGAAGAATTCGATCGGGTCTTCGAGGGTGATGACGTGGGACTCCTCCTCGGTGTTGATGAAATCGATCATCGTCGCCAAGGTGGTCGATTTGCCCGAGCCGGTCGGACCGGTGACCAGCACCAGGCCGCGGGGACGGGTGCACACGTCCTTGAGATGCGGCGGCAGGCCGATCTCTTCAAACGTCAGGATTTTCTGCGGAATCTGACGCAGGACCATGGCCAGACGGCCCTTCTGCTTGAACACATTGACGCGGAAACGGGCCTTGTCGAAATAGCCGATGGCGAAGTCGGTGGAGCCCTTTTCGCTGATCTCGGCCTGGCAGCGTTCGCTGGTGATCTGCTTCATCAACGCCGCGGTGTCGTCAGGGGTCAGCGGATCGGCCTTCAGCGACTTGATCCCGCCGTGGATGCGGAAGGACGGCGGCCGGCCGACGGTGATGTGGATGTCCGAAGCGTTCTGCTTGAGGCAGACTTCGAGCAACTGGTTCATGTCCCACGGCATCGGGAGGACTCCTGTCGGGTTCGACGCGCGGGAAGCGCGACCGGTTCCTGATCGTACAGGATCCGCCGCGCTCTAGAGCCGGGCAACACGAGCCGACCGGCGGGGGGGCGGCGGTGTGTGAGGCTCGGCGTCAGGCGCGCCATTGTATCAGTCGTCCGCGGACCGTGAGATCTGAATGTACGCTTGAACCGCCAAAGCGCCAAGGCACCAAGGAAATAGTGCCAAGGCACCAAGGGAAAAGCGCCAAGGAAAATCGGGGGGAGATGCTCCGCTGGCAGGTTGTCTTCATGCGAGATGCGCTTCCGGGGCAAGGGTTCGCGCAAGAACAATCTGACCGGTTTTCAACGTGGCGTCCCGTAGGGACGCGACGAGACCTACCCGGGGCTTCAGCCCCGGGTAGGATGGATTGCATAGGAAGCCCCGTAGGGGCGGCTGAATGTTCTGCGGCCTTCAGCCCGCAAGGCCGCGTTCATAGGTGTGGTCAGCCGGACTCAGCCGTCCCTGGGTTCTGACCGGGCCATGATGCCCGGGGTTGAAACCCCGGGCTCATCTTGTGACGTCCCTACGGGACGCCTGCTTTCCACCACGTAAAACAGCGAGGTCATGCGCTCAAGTTGTGTTGGCGTGCGCCCTACGAGAAAAACCTTCCGCACCCCATCGGAGGCCCGCTTATTTCTTGGACTTGTCCGGCTCGAAGTCACTGATGTTCAGGGAAATCTTGCCCAGGGCGTCGACTACCTGATCTCGGGCGCGTCTGCTGGTGTTGGCCAGGACTTCGCGATCGCGCTGCCGGGTCGGGGTGCGTTGGCCACCGGCGCCGTCCCGATCGTGGCTGACCACTGCCGTGACCGCAGACATCCAGGCCTTGACCAGATCCACCAGACGGCGCCGGTCGGGATCGGCGATGCGGGGTAGATCCTTCAGCGTGGCCAGGGCCTCAATGACCCGGCGGTCTCCGGCCGGCGTGCCGAGCCGGGATTGGGCCAGCACCTCGATGGTGCAATGCCTGAGGACAGCCTCGGTGCCGCTTTCGGACAGGATGCGCGGTTCCTTGCCCAGGCCCCGGGCCAGCACCAGCTGGGCTGGCAGGTGACCAGGGACCAAGGCCACCACCTGTTGGAGGGCGGCGACGCACTCGGGCTGCTGGGCGATCGGCAGGCTCCACGGTTCGCGGTCCTTCCAGGCTTCATACGCGGTCAGCGCCCCGACCAGTTCCAGGGAGCGGTCGAATCGCGTGAGCGTCACGGCGTCCTCGACGGAACTTACAACGATGGTTTGCACGCCGAGAGCCGCCCGGTGGCGGCCGAGCACCGTGAGATCGGCCACTGCCGCCGAGCAGCTGCCCGGCAGGGTGACGACCCGCAGGCCCGCCTCCTGGGCCGCCTGAATCCGTGCCTGAGCGTCGCTGATCGGCAAAAGACCGCCGCTATCGGAGAGACCACCAAGCACCACCGCCTGGGGATCGAGGGCGATCCCCCGGGCCAAGGACGTCATCGCTACCGCCAAAGACGCGCCGACGCCGGCGGCATCCGCCGGGAATTCGCTGACCGGTGTGCAGGCGAACCGGCAGCGGGCGACGCCAGGCAGCGCGGTCGAAGCCCAGATCGCGGCGGTAGCGAGCTCGGCATCGACGACCGCGGGAACGGGGGTCGTGAAGCCTGCACCGAAAGATGCCGCAGCTTCGACCCGGACCTTCACGCTGAGGATCTTGGCGCCAGATCGGCCACCCAGGATGACTTTGCAGGTCGCCTCCGAGTCGATGACCGGCCCGGCCGCGGTCGGCGGCGGGGCGAGGGTTTTGCCGCCGATCAACTGACGGATCGCGGCCAGCCGGTCCGCATCGTACAGCGGCGGCAGCACCAGTTCCTCCAGCCGGGGTCCATTCGACAGCTGGACGGTCACCCGGCCCCAGGTGGCGTCGAAGGGCGCCAGCCAGGCTAGCGCCGATATCAGCGGATCAGGGCTGTCAGAGAAGGTCGTGGTGAACCCGATCCGGGTGATTGCGCGGTCGATGCCGGCCTGGACCCGGTCGAGTTCGATGCCGAACAGACCCGGCGGCATGGCCGATTGGCCGGCGGCGATAGTCGCCGGGGTTTCCAGGGTGATTGCGAGCGCTTCGTCGACGCTGGCGGGTTGGTCGAGCACCAGCACGAACAGCACCATCGGCGTCGCCGGCAGGCCGAGCTGGCTGGCGACGGTGCCGGCGTTGACCACCTGGGCAGGCCGGGCTCGCAATTCGGCGAGGGCGCCTTGGGCCGGGTCGTTGCCTTTCTTCATCAGCCGATCAGGGGATTCGCCCTTGCGCAGCACGACCTTTTTGCAGTTCGGACAGGCCAAGTCGTTGCGTGGCGCGGCCAGGGGGAAGGGCATCGGCTTTGCGCAATGCGGGCAATTGAGCGTGGTCGGATGGGATGGAGCGCCATCGTTTTGGAGCAGGATCAGGCGATCGACGATCACGCCGCAGCGGGCAGACAAGCGGCTGGTCAGCGCCAGGGGAAACTCGGTTGGCGGCAAGGACGGCTTCGCCGTCGGCACCGATTCCACGGGATTTTTCGGAGGTATTTCTGCGGCGACGACGGTTTGCGCTGCGCTCGCAGCCGGTGCGGCCAGGACCTTGGCCGGTGGCAGCGCAGCGGTTGCAGCAGACGCCGAGGCGGTGACCGCCGCCGTGGTGGCAGTCGGCTCGGCGTGGATCGGTTCCGGCTCACCGGAGATCTGCACCGGCGCCGGTGGGCCAGCCGTAGATGGCTGAGGCGCTTTGGGTCCGCTGGATTCGCCTGACCACCAGAATGCGGCCGCGGCCAAGCCTAGGCAGAGCAGGAGCACCGCTGCCGCAGCGTATAAGGTGATCGATCGCGAAGGCGCTGCGGTGGAGCCGGCATCATCCAGGCCGGATGGATCAGGCGCAGCAGGTTCTGAAGCTGCGCTGGGTATGGGCGACGATTGGGTCGCTGTGTCCGCCGTCGCCATGGCCTCGCTCAGCACCGGACCGGGATCAGCTGGTTCGCTGGGTTGCGCGGCGGAAGGTGCGGCGCTGACGGATCCGGCGCTGGGTGCGGATTCGCTGCGCGTGGTGACTGCCGTGACCGGATCAGCGGGTTTCCCAGCGATCCGGCCGGTCGCAGGCGCTCCACTGCTGCCGGTCGCAGGCGCTCCACTCGGCGCAACCGGCCGGACGGTCGCTGCGGGTGTCAGGGTCGGCGAGGTCTGTCTGCCAGGCGCTGGCGAACCGGATTCCGGAGTCAGGGGGACGGCGGCGATGTGGCTGCTCGACGTGAAGCTTCCGGTATCGACCCGCAGATCAGGCACCCTGAGCTGGGCCGCGCAGCGCGGGCAACGCACCGTGCGCCCGACCAGTTCGTCGGGCGCCTTGAGTTTCTTGCCGCAGTTGCAGAGCCAGGAGATCATGGGCAGAAGCCGTCGGGTGATTCTTCGACCCTAGGCCCGCGCTGTTGATCGCAACCGGAATCCGTGACGTCAGTACGGTCGCGGCCATGCCGGCACTGCTCTCGGGTTCCAAACACCGCACCAACACGGGAAACGGCGCTGCCAACACCACGGCCTCGCCGCCCACGCATGATGACGCTGTCGCCGATCCACGGCGGCTGGAGTCCTCCATGGCCGGTTTCGCCATCGTCCTGTGCGTCTGTGCCGCGCTCTATCTGGTCGTGGCCATCGCCAAACCGGAGTGGTTCTCGTGATCATGTCCGACCTGATCCAGTTCGCCCTGTTTCTCGTCCTGCTCCTCGCGGTCGCCGTGCCCCTCGGCTGGTGGTGCCGCGGGCTGATGGACGGCACCTGGAAAATCCCGGGAGAATCCTGGCTGTTCCGCCTGGCCGGGGTCGATCCTGGGATCGGCTATGATTGGCGGCGATACGCCATGGCGCTGCTGCTGTTCAACGGTCTGGGCCTGGTGGTGATCATGGGCTTGTTGCTGTGCCAGGGATTCCTGCTGGGAAACCCCCAGCAATTTCCTGGCACATCGTGGCATCTGGCGTTCAACACTGCGGTGAGCTTTATCACCAACACCAACTGGCAGAGCTATGGCGGTGAATCGACGCTGTCCTATCTCAGCCAAGCGTTGGGCCTTGCGGTGCAGAATTTCCTCAGCGCGGCCACGGGCATCGCAGTCTTGGCGGCCCTCGCCCGGGGCTTCATCGGTCACGGCCGCGACCTCGGCAATCCCTGGATCGACCTCACCCGGATCACCATCGGCCTGCTCCTGCCGCTGTCGCTGGTCTTTTCGCTGGTGCTGGTGTGGCAAGGCGTGCCTCAGACCTGGGATGGGTATCCAGTGGCCCATCCCCTGAGCGTCGGCGAACAGACCATCGCGGTCGGGCCGGCGGCCTCGCAGATCGCGATCAAGCAGCTTGGCACCAACGGCGGCGGCTTCTTCAACGTCAACAGCGCGCATCCGTTCGAGAACCCCACTCCGCTGAGCAATCTGCTGCAATGCCTGGCGATTCTCGCCATTCCCGCCGGGTTGTGCCTGGCCTGGGGCGGGCTGGTCGGTGATGCCCGGCACGGCCGAGCCCTGTTGTTCACCATGACCGGGCTGCTGGTGGCCGGCCTGCTGCTCGCCTGGTGGAGCGAGATCCAACCGGTGGCCGGATTGGCCGCGATCGGCGCCGATCCAGTGAACATGGAAGGGAAAGAAGTGCGTTTCGGCGTTGGTCCGAGCGTCACCTGGCTGGTCGCCACCACCGCCGCGTCGAACGGCTCGGTCAATGCCATGCACGGCAGCATGCAGCCCCTGACCACCATGGTCGCCATGGCCAACATGCAGATCGGCGAGGTGGTCTTCGGCGGGGTCGGCAGCGGACTCTATGGATTGCTGCTGTATGCCCTGGTCGCGGTCTTCGTCGCCGGATTGATGGTCGGACGCACACCCGAGCTGCTCGGCAAGCGGATCGAGTCCCGTGAGATGCAACTGGTCTCCATCGCCCTGCTCGCTCCGTCGGCGACCATTTTGCTCGGAACCTGGTTGGCGATCGCTTGCGCCGATGGCCGCTCATCGCTGGCCAATCCCGGAGCCAGTGGATTCAGCGAGGCGCTCTATGCCCTGTCCTCTGCCGCCGGCAACAACGGCAGCGCCATGGCCGGCCTCAACGCCAACACGCCGTTCTGGAACGTGCTGCTGGCGGTGGCGATGCTCATCGGACGCTATGCCGTCTTGGTGCCGGTGCTCGCCTTGGCCGGCTCGCTGGCCGTGAAACCGCGCCAGACCGCTGGTGCCGGCACTCTGCCGACCCACGGACCACTGTTCATCCTGCTGGTTTCCAGCGTCGTGGTCCTGGTTGGCGCTTTGACCTTCCTGCCGGCGCTGGTCCTCGGTCCGGTCGTCGCCCACCTCGGGGGCATGCCATGAGTTCAGCCAGATTCCCCATCGACTGGAGCCGGGTGCTGCGTGGCAGCCTGTACCGGCTCCACCCCGGAGCCCAACTGCGCAATCCGGTGATGGCCATCACCTGGCTGGGCGCTGCGTTCACCACACTGCTCTGGCTGGCGGCTGTGGCTGGCGCCGACGGTTCGCCGGCGTTTACCGGCCAGATTGCGTTGTGGCTGTGGTTCACGGTGTGGTTCGCCAACCTCGCCGAGGCCGTGGCCGAGGGTCGCGGCCGGGCCCACGCCGAACACCTGCGCAGCGCCCGCAGCGCGCTGACCGCCTGCCGGGTGGCCGAACCTCGCCGTGACGCCGCTGCTGAAACCGTGGACGCCAGCCGCCTGCGGCCAGGCGATCTCGTGCTGGTGGTGGCGGGCGCCATCATTGCCGCCGATGGCGAGGTCGTGGTCGGCGTTGCCGCGGTGGATGAAAGCGCGGTCACCGGAGAAAGCGCTCCGGTGATCCGTGGTTCCGGCGGCGACCGCAGCGCGGTGACCGGCGGCACCCGGGTGCTCTCCGACCACCTCATCATCCGCATCACCGCCGCTTCTGGAGATGGATTCCTTGACCGCATGATCGCCCTGGTCGAAGGCGCCAATCGCCAGAAGACGCCCAATGAGATCGCGCTGACCATCCTGCTCGCGGCGATGACCCTCGTGTTGCTGCTGGCGGTGGCGACCATCCTGCCTTTCGCCAGTTTCGTCGCTGAACGAACCGGTGCGGTGGGCCAGGTCGATCTCGCCAGCCTAGTGGCGCTGCTGGTCTGCCTCATCCCCACCACCATCGGCGGGCTGCTGCCCGCTATCGGCATCGCCGGCATCGACCGCCTGCACCGCGCCAACGTCATCGCCCGTTCCGGCCGGGCGGTCGAGGCGGCGGGCGATGTCGATGTGCCGCTGCTCGACAAGACCGGGACGATCACCCTGGGGAATCGCCAGGCGGCCAGCTTCATTCCGGCCCCGGGGATCGAGGAACGCGACCTCGCCACCGCCGCCCAGCTCGCCAGCCTGGCCGATGAAACCCCGGAAGGACGCTCCATCGTGGTCCTGGCCAAAGAGCGTTTCGGGCTGCGCAGCGAGCCGCCCGCCGATGGTGTGGTCGTTCCGTTCTCTGCCGCCACCAGGATGAGCGGTCTCAACGCGGGAAACCGGACCTGGCGCAAAGGCGCGACCTCGGCCATCGCCGCCTGGGTCGCAGAGCAAGGCGGCGCCATGCCGGCGGCGGTTACTGCTGCGGTCGATGGTGCGGCGCACGGTGGCGCGACGCCGTTGATCGTCACTGAGGGCAAGCGCGTGCTCGGCGTGGTGGTGCTCAAAGACATCGTCAAAGGCGGCATCCGTGAGCGTTTTGCCGAGCTGCGCCGAATGGGCATCACCACGGTGATGATCACCGGCGACAATCCCCAGACCGCCGCAGCGATCGCCGCCGAGGCCGGGGTCGATGATTTCCGGGCCCAGGTCACTCCCGAAGACAAGCTGCGCATCATCCGCGAGTTCCAGGCCGGCGGCCGGCTGGTGGCGATGGCCGGCGACGGCACCAACGACGCTCCGGCCCTGGCCCAAGCCGATGTGGCGGTGGCGATGCACGCTGGGACCCAAGCTGCAAAAGAAGCGGGAAACCTGGTCGATCTCGATTCCAATCCGACCAAGCTCATCGAGATCGTCCGCATCGGCAAGCAATTGCTGATGACCCGGGGCGCCCTGACCACGTTCAGTCTGACCAACGATGTCGCCAAGTATTTCGTCATCATCCCCGCGGCCTTGGCCGGGGTGGCGCCGGTGCTGGGGGGCTTCAATCCGCTTGGACTGGCCTCGCCGCACAGCGCGATCCTGGCAGCGGTGATCGTCAACGCCCTGTTGATTCCGCTGCTGATTCCCTTGGCGCTGCGCGGCGTGAGCTGGCGGCCAGCCTCGGCCGCGACGGTCCTCGGACGCAATCTGTTCGTCTATGGACTCGGCGGACTGCTCGCTCCGTTTCCGCTCATTTGGCTGGTGGACCGCGCCATCGCAGTCTGCCATCTGGTATGAATCGCCTGGATGCCGTAGTTGGTGAACCGCCAAGGCGCCAAGACTCCACGCGGAGCGCCGCACTCCGTGCGGCCCGCATCATCGGCGGCATGGCCAATACGAGGTTTTCCACAAGACGCGGAGCCGCACGGAGTGCGGCGCTCCGGGTTTGCCCATCCGTCAATCCGTGGACTTGCTCTTTAATGCTATTGGTTCGGATTCGCTCACCGCTTTGAGAGGTCGCCATGATCCGTCCCTGCCTGATCCTGATGCTATTCTTCACCGTGCTGACCGGGGTCGTCTATCCCGTCGTGGTCACCGTGGCGGCCCAGACGGTCTTTCCTGACCAGGCGAACGGCAGCCTGATCCGCGATCGCGGGGTGATCATCGGCTCGCAGCTGATCGCCCAGCCGGCTGGCGACGCCAACTGGTTCCAGCCCCGGCCATCGGCGGTCAACTGGAACGCCGCCGCGTCAGGCGCCAGCAACCTGGCGCCGGTCGCCGCACCCCAGCGCGAAGCCTGGGCCGAATCCGCAAAGAAACTGCGGGCTAGCGGAGTCACCGGCACCTTGCCCGCGGATCTGGTGACGGCCTCGGGCAGCGGACTCGATCCCGATTTATCACCGGCTGGGGCGCTGGCCCAGGTGGCACGGATCGCCACCGCCCGGCATCTGCCTGAAGCGACCGTCCGCGCGCTGGTTGAGCGCTCGGTGCGTCCGCCCCAGCTCGGCGTGCTTGGCGCCGCGCGGGTCAACGTGCTGGAGCTCAACCGCGCCTTGACGACGCTGGCGGGCGGAGGCGGCTGATGGCCGACGCCGTGGTGCGGGGGCGGCTGACGATCTACCTCGGGGCGGCACCCGGGGTCGGCAAGACCTTTGCCATGCTCGAACGGGCTCAGGCCCTGCGCCGGTCGGGCCTGGAGGTCTTGATCGGCGTCGTGCTGACCCACGGACGCGAAGAGACCGCGGCCCTGCTTGCCGGTCTAGCAGTGCTGCCGCCCCGCATCAGCACCGAGCAAGGGGTGCCGCTGGCCGAGTTCGACCTGGCCGCGGCCCTGAGCCGGAAGCCGGCGGTGGTGGTGCTGGACGAGCTCGCCCACAGCAACGCCCCTGGCAGCCGCCATGCCAAACGTTGGCAGGATGCTGAGGAATTGCTTGCTGCCGGCATCGAGGTCCTGACCACGCTCAATGTCCAACATATCGAAAGCCAGCGCGAACCGGTGGCCCGGCTGACCGGCGTGGATGTTCGCGAGCGGGTTCCCGATCTGGTGCTGGAGCGCGCCGACGCCATCGAGCTGGTCGATCTGCCGAGCGAGGAACTGATCGCTCGGCTCCACGCCGGGAAGGTCTATCTGGGCGATGGCGCCGACCGCGCCCTGCATGGTTTTTTCACTCCCGAGAACCTGGTCGGCCTGCGCGAACTCGCCCTGCGCTATGTCACCGGCCGGGTCCAGGCCCGGCGCGACGCGGATGGCCTGGCTCCGGGGCGCTCCCCCGCCGAGCGCCTGCTGGTCGCCATCGGTCCCAGCCCGACTTCGGCGCGGCTGGTGCGCGCCGCCAAGCGCATGGCCGATGCCACCGGTGCGACCTGGATGGCGGTGCACGCCGAGACTCCGGCGAGCCTCCATCTCGACGCCTCCGCCAGGATCCGGGTCGGCGAGCACCTGCGTCTCGCCGAAAGCCTCGGCGGCCAGACCCTGACGGTGGGCGGTGACGATGCCGCCCACGCCTTGATCGAAGCGGCGCGGCGGCATGGCGTCCGCCGGATCCTGGTGGGGAAGCCGGTGAACGGTCGCCTGTGGGATCTCTGGCGCGGGTCGCTGGTCCACGATCTGGTGCGACTGAGCGGCGACGTCGAGGTCCTCGCGATCAGCGGCGACGGCGGGCCGGTGCCCATGCCGGAAGAAGTCGGCAGAAAAAACAGAGGCGTGCATCTGGGATCGTGGCTGGTCGCGGTCGGAACCATCGCCGTGGTCGCGGTGCTGGTGCTGCCGCTGCGCCAGATCTTCGATCCGGTGGTGCTCACCCTGCCCTTCCTGCTCGCCATCGTCGGCGTCGGGTTGTTCGGACGGCACGGGCCGGTGCTGCTCGCGACCATCGCCGGCGTCGTAGTCTTCGACCTGCTGTGCGTGCCGCCGTATGGCAGCCTGGCGGTGGGCAACAGCCAATATCTGCTGACTTTTCTCGGCATGCTGGTGGTCGGCGTGGTCATTGCCCATCTCGTCGCCCGGCTGCGCCGGCAGTCCGATCAGGCCCTCGACGAGGCCGAAGGCGCCACCGGGCTGCATCGCTTGGGCAGCGCGCTGGCCGGTACCCGCGGCATCGCCGCTTTGATCGCCACCGCCGCCGAACAGACCGGCGAGCTGCTCGACTGCCGTGCTATTGTCCTGATCAGTGAAGCGACGAATCCGCCCAGCCCGGCCCAGGAGGCGATCCTGCACGGCGCGGACGGGAGCGTGGCCCCGACAGATCTGGCCGTCGCCCAATGGGTGCTGCGTCAAGGCCAGCCCGCTGGCCTTGGCACCGATACCTTGCCGGCGGCATCCGGGCTGCATCTGCCGCTGCTGACCGCGGGCGGTCCGGTGGGAGTCCTGGTCCTGACCGGGATTGCCGCACCGCGCACCCGCGACCCCGCCTGGCGACGATTGGCCGAGGCCAGCGCCCGGCTGACCGCCCTGGCCATCGGCTGCGAACGGCTCCACGACCAGGCGGCCGAAGCCCGGGCCCGGGCCGCCGACGAGCGGCTGCGCTCGACCATCCTGGCCGGCGTATCCCACGATCTGCGCACGCCGCTGACCGCCATCGCCGGACTGGCTCAGCAATTGGCGGACGATCCCGATGCCGAGCGGCGGCGCACCGCGATGACCATCGCCGAGCAGGCCGAACGCTTGTCGACTACGGTGCGCAACCTGCTGGAACTGACCCGGCTGGGCAGCGGTCAAATGCGCCCGCGGCGGGTGGCGCTGGCCGCCGAGGACGCCATCGCAGCGGCGGTGGCGGCGGTCCGGCCGCGGTTGGGCGACCGGACCATCGACATCGATGCTGCCGACTGCCCGGCGCTGTCCGCCGACGAAAGCCTACTCCACACTGCCTTGGTGAACCTGATCGACAACGCCGTGGTCCACGCTCCGGGCAGTCCGATCACGATCCGGGCCTACTCCGACCCAGAACGGGCTTACTCCGGCCCAGTCCGGGCCGATGCCGGCCAGGACCGGGCCACTATCATCACCGTCGCCGACCGCGGACCCGGTGTGCTCCCCGAGGACCGCGAGCGGATTTTCGCTGCCTGGCAGCGGGGACGCGGTGCTACGCCCGGCGGCGCGGGGCTCGGCCTGGCCCTGGTCCGGGCGGTCGCCACTGCCCACGGCGGCACTATCGCGGTCACCGATCGTGTTGGCGGCGGAGCGGTCTTCGTCCTCAGCCTGCCCAGCCACGACCAGGCCGGGCCATGACGGCTGCCGAGCCGGTCATTTTGGTGGTGGAGGACGAAGCGCCGATCCGCCGGTTCGTCGTCGCCGGGCTGCGTGCCCACGGCTTCGCGGCGGTGGAGGCCGCCACCGCCACGGCTGCGATGTTGGCGGCCACCAGCCGCCGGCCGGATGGCATCCTGCTCGATCTCGGCCTGCCCGACCGCGGCGGATTGGAGCTGCTCCGCGACCTGCGCGGCTGGTACGACCGTCCGATCATCATCCTGTCGGCCCTCGGTCACGAGGACGACAAGGTTGCCGGCCTCGATGCCGGGGCTGACGATTACCTGGCTAAACCCTTCGGAATCCCTGAATTGCTCGCCCGGTTGCGGGCGGCGCTGCGCCGAATCACCCGTGACCAGCAGCCGGAGCCGGTGCTGGCCTGCGGCGATCTCGTCCTCGATCTGGTCGCCCACCGCTGCACCTGCGCTGGCCGCGAGGTCCATCTGACGCCATTGGAGTTCCAGTTGCTGGCCGAGTTACTCCGCCATGCCGGCCGTCTGGTCACCCATCGCCAGTTGATCGCCGCCGGCTGGGGCGCCCAGGCGAGTTCCGAGTCGGCGGGCCTGCGCCTGGTCGTGCATCAACTGCGTCGCAAAATTGAGGACGACCCGGCGGATCCACGCCGGCTGCACACCGAGGTCGGGGTCGGCTACCGGCTGACCGCACCCACGCCGCCAGCGTCGGGTTGACCAGTTCCCGGCCGCGGCTTCGCTTGGCGACGGAGACCCACCATGCTCATCGGCATCTCGCCCCTCATCAGTCCCGACCTGCTGGCGCTGCTCTGCCGGATGGGCCACGGCGACGAACTGGTGCTGGCCGATGCGCATTTTCCTGGAGAATCATTCAATCCCCGGGTGCTGCGCGCTGATGGGCTGCGCATCCCGGCCCTGCTCGATGCGATCCTGCCGCTGTACTGCCTCGATGCGTATGTGCCGGCGCCGCTGGTGATGATGGCGGCGGTGCCCGGCGACAGCCTCGATCCGCTGGTCGAACGGGACTACCGCGCTGCCATCGACCGCCACTGGCCGAAGACCCCGCCCATCGCCCGGATCGACCGCTTCGCGTTCTATGACCGCGCCAAGGCGGCCTTCGCGGTGCTGATGACCGGCGAGACCGCCAAGTACGGCAACCTGATCATCAAGAAAGGCGTCACACCGGTCGGGTGACGCTTACAAAGAACCGGCTCCGCCGTCCCAAGTGCTGGTTTGTCCGGGGGCTGCCCAACCCCGGACGCGCCAAAAAAGCAAGGCGCACGTTTCGGAGCGGCGATGCCCTCATCGCCGGCGCAACGCAGGTATCGTTGGCAGTCTGGTCAAATCGTGGCCGCTGATTTTGATGTGCGGACGGCTCTGCGACGCCGAGCGATTCCGGCGATGCCGGCAATCCCGCTCCGGATCTGCTCAAGGTAATCCTGTGCGAATCCTTACCGGGCCTTTTCCCGGCGAGACAATTCCCGGGCGACATCGCGCTGCTGAGCGCGCTTGATCAGGTCGGCGCGTTGGTCTTCTTTGTCTTTGTGCTGGCACAGGCACAGGACCAGCTTCGCCCAGCCGCGCCTGAACAGCAGCCGTTCGGGGATCAGGGTCAGTCCTTTTCCCTTCAGTTTTCCAGTGATTTTGTCGATCTCGCTGCGATTGAGGAGCAGCGCCCGGGCGCGTTGCGGCTTGTGGCCATAGGCCGCGGCATAACGCCATTCGCCGATGTGCAGGTTGTACAGCCAGACCTGGCCATCGTGGTCGATCCGGGCATGGGAATCCGACCACTGGACATCCTTGGTGCGCAAGGCCTTGACCTCGCTACCCATCAGGGCGAGGCCGCATTCCCAGCTGTCGATCACCGCGAAATCGTGGCGAAGCTTGCGATTATACAGGATTTCCACGACCTCGGGCTTGTCCGGCCGGGCCTTGGCGCCGGGCTTGGGTGCCGGCTTCGCGATGTTTTTCAAACCGCCGGCCATGCCGATCTCAGCCCAAAAACGCCGCGACCCGGGCCGGGTCAGCGCAGTCGGCCTCGACCAGACGGCCGATCTCGCTGCCACCGGCGAAACGGATCAGGGTCGGGATCCGCTGGACTCGGAACGCCGGATGGAGGCGATACGGGTGCTCGGCGTTGCCCTTCCAGGCCGAACGTTCACCCACCGGGCATTCAAAGGTGGTCAGGTCCCCGCGCTTCTTGGCGATGGCGCTGCGCAGGACCGGATCAGCGACCGCGCAATCCGGGCACCAGCTTTGGCCGGTGCCGGGATCGGTGCTGCCAAAAAACAAAAACAGTCCGTCGCCTGGTTTGGCTCCGGTTTTGTCGGCTGAGCGCAGGGCGGCGATGGCAGCATCAGCGTCGGCGGGGGACGGGCAGCGGTGGAACGGCATGGTTTGCGCATCATGACCGGATCAGCGGATCGCCAAGCGCGAGGAGATGGCAAGAGCGTCGAGAGCAAAGGCGAGCGCCTTGAGGAGCCTGGTATTGGCGTCGTAGCGAACAGTGCTCGCCAGCAGACGGCTCGATGGTCAACGTAGGCCTGCCAGGACCAGAAGAGCAGCAACCGCTCTGTTGGCGTTGCCGTCTTCGTCGTCGTCCCACGCTAGCCCGTATGGCCGAGCATGGACCGATCTCTGCCGCTCTGCTGGCGATGATAGTCCGCATAGATTCCGTGAACCGTCGCCAGGGAACGAATTCCGCGGTGCCGTGGTCGAGATTGGCTCATTGGAGGCGAGCGATCTGCGCGTTTTTGGAGGGACGGTCGCATCCATTCTGGTACTGGTGCTGTGCCACGCGCGAGGCGCGAGCACCGGCCGGTGCATCATGAGCTTGGCGTGGATAGCCGATGCGGTCCTGCTCCCGCTCGCCTTCGCCCAGGTGCGTGAGGATCCGCTCGTTGATCTGGCCCTGCTTGGCGGCCCGGGGAGTCGCGTCCTAATGATCGCCTCGGGTGGTTGCACAGTCGCCCGCCTGGCCGCCGATCCGCGGGTTGAGCTGATCCACGCCGTTGATCCCAACCCGGCCCAGCTCGCGCTGGCAAGGCTCAAGGTCTCTTTGCTGAGCAGCGGATCCTCTCAGCGTCGGCAGGTGCTCGGCCGCCAGCCGATGGCGGTCGAGGCCCGGCAGCGTGCGCTGGCTGGACATCTTGAGGCGCTTGGCCTGGCTGCTGCTTCCAGGCCGTGGCGAAGCGACTGGGTACGGGCTGTGATCACCTCCTTGATGGCCAGGATCCGGACCGACAGAGCGCACTCGCCGCTCCAGATACCGCTTTAGGCAACGCCATCGACGTGGCCTTTGACGAGGTTTTTTCACTGCCGAATCTTGTCGCGCTTTTTGGCGCTGGCGCGACTCGCAATCCGGTGCGGCCCTTTGCGCGGCATTTCGCGTCCCGTCTGCGCGCTTGCCTCGCAGCAGGCCCGGCCAGAGGCAACCACTTCTTGAGCCAGGTGCTGGCCGATCGCGATCCGCCCGGCGGCGGTGCCGACTGGCTGCAATTTCCGCCGACGCGGGCCACCCAGGTCATTTGGCAGCGCGCGACCATGGACGAGGCGTTGGCCTGCGCTGAGGGTGGTTGGCACCTCATCCATGTATCGAACATCCTCGACTGGCTCGATCCAGACAGCGCGTCGCGCACCCTGGACCTCGCGGCGCGTGCCCTGGCTGTGGACGGACGCCTCATCATCAGGCAGTTGAATTCGTCTCTCGACATCCCGGCTCTGGCGCCAGGACTGGTTTGGGATGCGGGGTTGGCAGCGCGGCTGCACGCCGGGGATCGCAGCTTTTTCTACAGCGGGCTGCATGTCGGCGGTCGACGATGATCCTGCATCAATTGACCGATCGAACCGAGGCTCGGCTTGAGGCAGCCCTGGAGCGCTTCGCATCGATGTTCACCTACCCGCTTGGCGCTGCGGCACGCTTCTCAGTCAGCCACGGTGAGGACCACATCCGATTCTTCCGAGCCATTGGTCGTGCCTGCTGCGTGGTGGCGGAGCTGGACGGCGAGGTCGTTGGCACGCTCTCCGGGGCTGTCCGGATCCTGCGCACACCGGATGGGCCGCGCCGCGTTCTTTACCTTGGCGATCTCAAAATCCAGGTGATGGCCAGGGGCGGCACCACCCTCCTGCGCCTGGCGCGGACCATGCAGGCCTGGGCCGGCCCGCAGGTCAACGCTGGCTATGCAGTGGTCATGGATGGGACGGCGGTCACCCCAGAACGCTACACCGGCCGCCTTGGCATCCCGGTCTTCACAGTGGTCGGCCGGCTGGCGATCCTGCGTATCCCGAGTGCACCGGGCGCGGTGTCTTGGGCGGTCGAGCAGGCGAGCGGGACCTATCAGGCATTGACGGCCGGCTACCTAGCGGGCGATGGTTCGGAGGCAGGTGCCCGGCTGCGCTCGAGAATGCCGCCGCAGTGGCTGTGTGCCCCGGATGGCGGCGCCTGCGGCCGGATCGAGGACACCTGCTTGGCCAAGCGTCTGCTGACGGACGGCGGCACCGAACTCTCCAGCGCCCACCTGTCAGCTTTCGCCTGGCGTGATGCCGACTCTGCCGCCGGGCTGCTACGCCAGGCCGCCGCAGTCGCGCACGCCCAGGGTCTGCCGGCTCTGTTCGTTGCGGTCATGGCCGGCCAGGCACCGGCATTGATGGAAAAGTTTGGCGCGGCCGGGATCACCGTCGCCCCTGCGACGATCTATGCCCACGGGATCGCCGCCTCACCCTGGATCATCGATACTGCGGAAATCTGACATGCGCGCTCCACACACGACCGCCGCCGCCAATGCGATCATCGCCAGGCGCAATCTGATGGGGAATTCCTATGTCATCGCCCTGCGCGACGGCAGCATGGATGTGGAGCGCTTCCGGCGCAGTCAGGAGCAGTTCTTTTTCGCCGTCACCTTTTTTCCACGGCCGATGGCGGCTCTGGTCGGCCGCATCTCCGAGCCGTCCCGGCGCCTGGACATCCTGCGCAATCTGGTCGAAGAGCATGGCAATTTCGACGAGTCGGCCTTCCACCACAGCACCTTCCGCGCGTTCCTGGGACGCTTGGGCTGCGACGTATCCGCCCTCGATGGGCTCGCCCTGTGCCCCGAGGTCCGCGCTTTTAACAGTGTGCTGACCACCGCCTGCGTGCTGGATGAACTGGAGGTCGGCATCGCCTGCATGGGCATCATCGAACTGGCCTTCGCCGGGATCTCTGGCGGCATAGGCATGGCGGTAGTTGACCGCGGCTGGCTGCCGGCCGAGCGCATGATCCACTATCGGTTGCACGCCGAGCTCGACGAACGCCACGCCGAGGAGTTCTTCGCCGTTATCGAGGACGCCTGGGACGACCCGACCAGGCGCTATTTTATCGAACAGGGCCTCGAACTCGGTGCGTACGCTTTC
The DNA here is from genome assembly GCA_014193115.1 of Planctomycetota bacterium. GTDB lineage: Bacteria > Planctomycetota > UBA11346 > UBA11346 > UBA11346 > BJHQ01. Next base: position 135,158 of record BJHQ01000004.1, read on the forward strand.
GACAGGTTGTACCGCGACCTAGCCTGAAACCCCAGCGTCGCGGTCGTCACTGAGGTCTGGGGCGACTTGGCCCGGGCCGCAGCCAGCACCGCCACATCCAGCCGCATGGTTTCGCACAGCGCCAGCCGGAGCACGATCATCCTAACATGAATATTGACCTGATGAGGCCGATCCCATGCTGACTTCATGACCACAGTGCGTTGCGATGACCACGACGTGCCCGTGGGTGCATTGTGTGGTCCGGCATATTGGGTGAAACAAATGCCCAAGATGTCTCTTGCAAGTAATGGAACAGCTATGACGCCCATTTATTTTATCATTTTGTATTTTTTGGCAGTTTGCGCGCAGGTCGTATCCTCCGCAGATGATGCTACTGTCTTGGGAGAATTATCATCGGACAAGATTGACATCCGTTATCGAGCTTTCGGAATTTTGCGGGCCAATAATGATAATGAAAATCGTCTATTGAATGAACTCGCTGATGTGCCGGATCCTGAGGATTCAATCGCATCTACGAAGGTGATGGCGATAAATGAATTGGGATTTCGAAGGTCAAGGAGTTCAATCCACGTATTTTTGCGAAATTTGGAATACCATCCGTTCAAACACAAAGCGAATACTGAGGATTGGAATGCGGAGATCTATTATTGCGCGATGCGTGCACTTTGTGAGATAGGTAACCCGGTGATCGAACCTGCGATCGTTGATATTGGAAATACTCATTGGGATCAAACCGAACGCCATTATCTTTTTACCTACATTCTCATGACGCTGCTCTCTGAGCCTGAATGCAGCGTCTTGATCTCCAAGGAATTTTCCAAACAACCTGAGCGTTTGCATCTATTAATGAAATGTATGGCGTGGGTCAAAGAAAGTAAAGAACGCGGGATTCAGCCGCTCTCGGACGAACACCCCATGAAGGGGAAACACGGGTGGTAGGCAAAACATATCAAAACACAGGCGCGATGGAACCGACGCAGATGCAACAAATCTCATTGCTGAACCAGATAAGACCGCGAAGCTGGAGTTTCAGAGATTCAACCCTTCACCATTCGAGTGGAGTAGAATAGGTACCCAACATGCCTTATAGACATTATTTCTTGGCACAGAGTCCAATCATGATGGTTGCTATGGCTTGTTTGTCCGGCGGTGAGGCGCCGTGGACAGAGGGGTTGTTGGACGACAACATGTTTAAGCGGGAAGTGGCGTTTGGTAAAATGGCATCAAAATACCAGCAGATGAACGATGCGCTATGCGATATTATTTCGGAACCAGATCCAACGAATAACAATCGGAGTTCAAAAGCCCTCGCCATTGCGTTTTTAAGGAGATATAAGACTTATGAACCGCGATGGGAATATTTACTTACGAATCTTGCTATAAATATTGATTATCATCCGGCGCCATATTCAATTAATATTCCAGCGGAACAACGATATCCAGCGGCAATGGCCTTGGCCGAATTTGGGGGGAGCAAGGTCGTCGAATTAATTATCTACTGTAATATTGCTCGCTCCAAAGGCGATAGAACTCCTGAGCAAATCTATCTCGGTGTATTTGTGTTAAATTCTGTTCTTGGTGGGAAGGATCGAGTAATCAAGGCGCTTGAATCATCAAAGTTGCCTGAACTCAATGATGGAATGGCCACTCTTGAAAAAGCAAAGAAAAGCCTCGAATGGGCCGAGGCACCCGACGCCTGGAGGAAAAAACCCAAACCTTTTGTACTTCCGGAAGGACATCCATTACTGAGTCAGAACCCGGATTGCAGAGATTATGTTCCTGAAGAGAAAAAATAAATCACAAAGAAATCCACGGTGACTGCGGACTGATTTTCTCCCCGAAAAGTAGACACCCGAATTTGGTTATTCGGACAGGGTGACATGGTGTCGATTTCATGGGATCATGCCAGCTGGAAGGAGGAACCTGGGTGGTGCCGGGACCGAGGACCTGCTGGTTGCCCGATTCCCGCTCTGCGGTCACGGTGTGCTGGCTTGTATCAGCGCACCGGGCCGAAGGCGCAGGATTGGGCCAGGATGTTCGGTTTGCCTTGGGCCAGGCGGGTGGCCATGGCGACCAGGCGGTTGGGGATGCCGGGCAGGCGGGTCAGCGCGCCGTTCGGACCGAGGCTGCTGCCGACCAGCCCGAGCCGGGCGGCCAGGCCCTGGTGCTTCGGGTAGCGTTCGATCGGCAGGGGTTCCTTATGGTTTGCCGCTTCCCGGGCTTTCCTGACGCAGGCGATCAGGTGCGAGATGCCATCCGCCAGCTTGCGTTCGATCGCCTGATCGCCGGTGCAGACCCGGCCGCCAGCCAGGGCTTTGACCTGGTCGGCGGTCAATTTGCGGCGTTCGGCCACCAGCCCTTGGAAGCGCTGGTCGACGTCGTCGATGATCTGGCGGATCGCGGTGGCTTTGTCTTCGTTCCAGGCTGACATCCCGAACAGATCGGCCCGCGGGCCGGTGGCGGTGACGTGGCGGTGGACGCCGAGCAGGTTGGTGGTCCCGGAGACATCGGGGATCACGGCGAACACTCCGATCGACGCGGTGATCGTGGTGCGGTGGACGTAGATCTCCCGGGCGGCGCAGCCGATGTAATAGCCGCCGCTGGCGCAGACCTGGTCGAACAGCGCGATGACCGGCTTTTTCTGGTCGAGCCGGCGCACGGCGCGGTGAATGCGATCGCTGGCGCCGGCGTCGCCTCCGCCGGTGTCGAGACGCAGCACCACCGCCACGACGCGGTCCTCGTCCACCAGCTTGTCGAGCATCGCAACGGTATCGCCGTCGCAGATCGTCTCGCCCGGCTGACTGGTTTCACCCGGCATGATGTCGCCGGCCAGTTCGACCACCGCCACCACCGGGCCGCCATGGCTGTCGTCCTCTCCCTTCATCAGGTTGCCCCAGAACGTCATCAGCCCGGCGAAGCTCGACAGGTCAGGCATCTCGTGGTGCCCATCGAGTTCCCGGACCGGCTTGGGCAACCTGACCCGGAATTCGCCTGGATCCTGTTTGCGGTCCACCAGGTGGCTTGCCACCGCAATGGCTGAGGTCTGGGGCGACTTGGCCCGGGCGGCGGTCAGGCCCGCCACATCCAGCCGCTTGTTGTCGCTCATCGCCAGCCGGATCAGAGCGGTGTCGATCCCTTCGGCGAGCTGCTTGAGCTCGATGGCAGCCTCGGGGCTGGGGTCGTTGCGGGTGAAAATCTCGGGGGCGCTCTTGTATGGACCGCTGGTCACAGCGTGGGCGACGATTCCGATTTTGCCCAGCATTTCGGCGCCATACCACGACTCCAGGGCGACCCCGTCGACCTGGGCCATGCCAGCCTCGGCCAGGACGACTTCGTCGCAGGCCGCCGCCAGGATCAGCCCGGCATCGGTCAGATCGTCGAGAATGCACACCACTTTTTTATCGCCGGCGGTTCTTTCACGCAGGGTCGCAGCCAATTCCTCGCAGGCGGCGGCGCCAGCCGAAAATCCGTGGGACAGATCCAGGACCACCTGGCGTTCATGGCCCTGGAGCGCTTGGCGCAGGCGCATGGTGGCGGTGTGCAGCGACATTCCTTCGTCGCCGAACAGGAAGCTCTGGGCGCGCAGCGGCAGGTCGCCGGTCAGCTCGACGACCACGCAGCCGGTCTTGACGTCGCTATCGCCGTCACCCTTGGCGTCCTCGGCGAAACCAGGGACGCAGACGACGAGGAGCAACGCGGTGAGCAGGAGCAGGCGCATCGCGGCCACGGTGCGGTCACCGGCGGCAGGTGCAATCATAGGGCATGAGCGGGTGGACGGCGTTTCTGGCCGGTCGGGGCGAGGTGGGGTGGGCAAGCTTCGGACCGCTGCATGCTGCACGCTTCCACCTCCAACTTCCCCAGCCATGCCCGTCGTCAGCGTTCCCGGTTCCACCACCAATCTCGGCCATGGCTTCGACTGCCTGGGTATCGCCCTCGACCTGGCGAACACGATCACGGTCGAACCGGGCGGAGATCGGATTCGCGCCGGCACCGGCTCCGATCCCGCCTTGGAGGCGATGGCCGCGGCGGTGCGCTCGGCCTGCGCCGAGCGTTGGCGGGTCCAGCTCCCGTATTTCACCATCGCCGTCGCTGGCGCGGTGCCGGTGGCCCGCGGCATGGGCTCATCGGCGACGATCCTGGTCGGCGTCGCTGCCGCCTGCGCCGCGCTCGCCGGTCGGGCTCACGATCCGATCGAACTGGCGACCATCGCTGCGGCCATCGAAGGCCATCCCGACAATGTCGCTGCCGCCGCCTGCGGGGGCCTGACCATCGCCGATGGTTCCGGCGGGCAGCTGCGCATCGAGCGCCTTGAAGTTCCAGATCGGTTGCGTGCGGTGGTCGCGATCCCGCCGTGGGAGGTGAAAACCAGCGAGGCCCGGCGGATCCTGCCCGACGCCCTCAGCCGGGCCGACGCGGTGCGCGCCTGGAGCCGCACCGCCCTGATCGTCGCCAGATTGGCCAAGGGCGATCTCGATGGCCTGCGCGGGCTGTTCGACGAGGCCTGGCACGAGCGCTGGCGATCCCTGCTCAATCCCGGGGTTCCCGAGGTCAAGGCCGCAGCGGCCCAGGCTGGCGCCTTGGGTACGATCATCTCGGGCAGCGGCAGCACGGTGCTGGCCTTCGCCACCACCGCGACCGCTCCGGCCGTGGAAGCGGCGATCCGCGTCGTCTATCACACCCGCGGCGTCGTCGGAGCCACGGTGCTGACCACCGGATTCTCCAATGCCGGAGCCCAGCTGATCGGGTGATCCGGGGCGGCGATATCGCCGGCATGCCACCACTTCGAGTGCCCGCTCAGATCAAGACGGCCTTCGTTTTGAGCGAATGACCTGGTCGCACCGGCGCTGAGGGCATCGCCGCTCCGGAGCGAGCCCACTAAGAAGAGGACGTTCGCTCGCCAGCCGTCCACCTCACCCACCACCCGGCGGATCGGCCGTCTCGCAGTGTCTTCTGCGCGGTTCCTGATGCATCCTGTCCATGGATGGCTGACAGCGCCCTGAGTAATGCCGCCTGCGGGCCGTATGTGCTGCGCGAGCTGATCAGCGTCGGCGCCACCGCCGAGGTCTATCGTGCCTCGCACCGCGACGACTCCAACCGCTCGTATGCGGTCAAGGTGATCAAGGCGGAGCGCTTGGCCGAGACCGCCCTGACTGCCGGCCTGCGCGAAGAATTCGGCCTGCTCCAGCGGCTCGACCATGCGAGCCTGCCCCGGGCCTGGCGGCTCGGCGGGGTGTCGGGCCGGCCGGCCCTGGTGATGGGGTATTTCGCCGGCCGCACCGTCGCCCACCTGATGGCGAAACGCGAGTTGGCCGCACCAACCGCGGTGCTGCTCGGACTGGTCGAGGCAGTGTCCTACCTGCATAAACGCCAGGTGGTCCATAATGATCTCAAACCGGAAAACGTGGTGATCGCACCGGAGGGGCGCCTTGGGCTGGTGGATTTCGGCAGCGCCCGGGACGATGCCCACACCACATTCATCCAGCGGATGCTCCGGCGCCGGCCCAGCACGATTTTTGCCACGCCCACCTATGCTGCGCCAGAAGTCCTGGCGGGTGAGCGGCCGAAGATCGTCAGCGATGTCTTTTCGCTTGCCGTGCTCGCCCATCTGTTGCTGGTCGGGTCGCCGCCGTGGTCGCCGAACAGCCGGCCGGCCACGCCGCCGTCGCTGCGTCAACGCATGCCCAAGATTGATCCGGCGATCGCCAAGGCGATCGATCGCTGCTTGTCTACCGATCCGGCGATGCGCCTGCCCGATGGCGAGCACCTGCTCGCCGCCCTGCGCTCGTTGCGGACATGAGCAGCCGCAGGCTGCGTGGGGGGAGCGCCGGATGGCGCGTCCGGGGGCGGGCAGCCCCCGGTCAAACAAGAACTTGGGACGGCGCAGCCGGCCTCTCCGGCAAAGCCGGAGCACCGCGGAGCGGGGAGGTTCTCTGAGCGTCGACGCTACGATTCCACGGTGCCGAGCGCCATCATGAGCGGCCCCGGATCGGTGGGGGATTCGGTACCGTCCGGGCCAGGCGACGATCCGGCGTTCGCGCTCACCCGGATGGCCGCCGATCCGGCGCCGGCAACCGACGCGGCTGGCGAGGGACAGGACGCTGGCGATGGCGATGCCGCGCTCACCCACCATCTGTCCCGGATCTGGACCGAGACGGTTGGCGGTGAGGCTGCACTCGACGCCGGCAATCCGCGCCAGACCTGGCGGCCTCGGGCCATCGGAGAAGGCAGCGGAGCCTTCCCGCTCAGCTCGGTCCGTGGTCGGCCGCAGCCCGATCCGTTCGCGATCGATGGCCATGGCCCAGGCGCGCGCTTCGACCTGTTGGAGCGCATCGGCGAAGGCGGCATGGGCGTGGTCTGGCGGACCCGCCAGGCCTCGCTGCGCCGCGAGATCGCGATCAAACAGCTGAAACCAGGCGACACCTCGGCGGAACGCTTCTTGGCTGAGGCGATGGTCACTGCCGCCCTCGACCATCCCAACATCCTGCCGGTGCACTGCCTGGGCCGCGGCGCCGACGGCACCTTGTACCTGGCGATGAAGCTGGTCCGCGGCACCAGCTGGCGGCGGCTGCTGCGTCCCGAATCCGCTGACGATCGCCGCCGCGGTGATGGCTTCAGCCGCGAAGACCACCTGCGGATCCTGATCCAGGTCTGCAACGCGGTGGAATACGCCCACAGCAAACGGCTGCTCCACCGCGACCTGAAGCCGGACAATGTCATGGTCGGGGATTTCGGCGAGGTGCTGGTGGTCGACTGGGGCTTGGCGGTGTCGTTGGCCAGCGCCACCGACGAGGACTCCTCCCACGCGCTGATCCCGTCGGCCCGACTGAACCGACCGCCCGCGGGAACACCGGCCTACATGGCGCCGGAGATGGCTCTGGCCCGGCACGATCTGCTCAGCGAACGCAGCGACATTTATCTGCTCGGTGCGATCCTGTCGGAAATCCTGATCGGCCGTCCGCCCCACCAGGGCCGGCGGATGCTCGACGTGCTGTCCGATGCTGCCCGCGGTCATCCACCGGCGATGCCGGTGGACCTTCCCGGAGAGCTGTCAGACATCGTCTACACCGCCATGGCCCGGGATCCCGAAGATCGGTTCCCGAGCGTCGCGGCCTTCCGCCGCGCCCTCGACGATTACCTGGCCCACCGCGAATCCATCGACCTGGTCGACCGGGCCATGGCCGAGGCCGAGGATCTTGAGCACGAAATCGACGGCGATTCATACCGGCGCTACGAACGCCACGCCCGGATCGTCGCCCGGTATGAGCAGGCCTTGGAACTGTGGGCCGAGAACGAGGAGGCGATCTCCGGCATCCGTCTGGCCCGCCTGGCCTATGCCCAGGAGGCCAGCGAACGGGGTGACCTCGGCCTGGCCGAGGCCCAGCTCGGCCGGCAGGGGGTCGAGACGGCGGAAGAACGCGACCTGCATCAGGCGATCAGCGCCAAGCGCAGCGGAGCCGTCGCCCAGCAACGGTCCGCCCGGCGGAACCGCTTCCTGCTGCTGGCTGCGCTGGCGGTGCTGGTGGTCGGCGCGGCGGCGACCATCTCGGTCATGGCCGCGGCGTCGGCGCGCATCGCCAGCTCGGAACTGGCCCAGGCCCAGGAGCGTGAACGGCGGCTCCAGGCTGAACTCACCAACAGCCAGGCCAGCGTCGCAGACGCCGCCCGGGTCGAGCGCCGGCTGCGCGCCTTGGCGCCCTACACCGAAGCCACCGATCTGCTGCGCCGGGCCGAGATGCTCGACAACGCCCTGGCCGACGACCTGTCGCGGCGGTCGCGCCTGACCGACCAGGCGATCGCCCGCCTCGGCGCGGCGTTGCAGATCGAGCCGGAATTCATCGAGGCCCGCATCGCCCTGGGCGAGGCCCAGCGCATGGCCGGCCGGCCCCAGGCGGCGGCTGCGGAGTTCCTCGCCGCCGATGCCGCCGGTGCCCGCCAGGGCAGGACCATCGTCCCGGCCCTGGTCGCTGCCGGCCTGGCCTATGACGCCGCAGGCGAATACCTGTTGGCGGAGCAGTGCTTCGCCAAGGCCGACGGTTCGAAAGGGCTGGACCAGAAGCCGTCGCCGGCCGCGCCGCCGCCCCAGGGCGTGAATGAATGCCTGGCCCTGATCGGACGGGCCTTCCGCCTGACGTATCAGGAGCGGGTGGCCGAGGCCCTGGCGATCACCCGCAGCACCCTCGATGCGGCGCCGCAGATCTGGGAATGCCGGTTCGCCTACGGCCACATCCTGTACCAGGCCGGCAACCTGGGTCTGGTCGATCCCCGTGCCGCTGCCGCCGAGGCCGAGCTGCATCTGCGCACGGCCATCGACCTGGCGCCACGCCAGGCCGAATTGTGTTCGGCCCTGGCGACCGTGCTGGTGGGCCGCGGCGGCCCCCGGGCCCAGTCGGAAGCCCAGCGCCTGATCGATCGCAATGTCGCCCTGGAGCCGGAAAACGGGGCGCGCCATCTGTGGCGGGCCTTCCATCGCCGCCAGCGCGGCGATCGCGCCGGCGCCGCCGCCGATCTGGCCGCCGCCGAGGCCCTGCGCACCCCCGAGACCCTGCTGCTGATGTACCGCGCCCAGGTGGCCTCGGAGGACGGCGATACGGTCACCGCCCTGGCCTGCCTGGATCGCCTCGAATCCCTGGGATCGGCCCAGCCTGAGCATCAGGCCAGCCGCTGGCTGGCCCGATTGCGCCAGAGCCAGCAGCCTGGAGGGGCCCGCTTCGATCGCTCAGCCTGCGAGATCTGGGCTGCCGCCCAGGTCCATTACCCGCGGGCCTGGGTGGTGCGGGTCCAGGCCCTGCTCGCCGAGGGTGAAGTCGGCAAGGCGATCGCCGCCACCGTCGGCGGTCTGACCGTGGCGCCGTTCAATCGCGAACTGCTCGCCTTGCAGGCCCAACTGCTCCAGGTCGATGACCGGTTCGCCGACTCCCTGGCCACCTGTGATCGATATCTTGAGCTTTTTCCCAACGATTTCCGCCTGCGGCTGCTGAAACTGCACAACCTGATCGACCTGCGGCGCTATGGCGAAGCCGCCAGCCAGCTCAACCTGCTCGCTTCCCAGTCGCCAGAACTGGAGCCGACCCTGGCGCCGCTGCGCACCCTGATCGCCGAGCAGCAGCGGAAATCCGCCGGGAAGTGATCAGCCCGAAGACGCCGGGGAACCGCAAAGACGCCCAAGCGCCAAGGGCCGGAGGGTCGGAGAAAAATTCAGCTGCACCGTGGCGGGCTTTTCAGTCAGCGGAGAAGCTCCGGTTTTTCCTTGGCATCTTGGCGGTTCGTCTGCTTTGTGTTGAGGAGCCGTCATTCCGCCACATCGCCGAACAGCGTCAGGCTGGTCGAGCGTTCGATCCGCACCGGAACGATGCGACCGACGAGCGACATCCGGTCGCCGTCGGCGCCGCGGCGCGGGAAGACGACGTTGAGGTTGCCTTCGCTGCGACCGTGGAGCATCTCCGGATCGCTGCGGCTGGGGCCTTCGACCAGGACCTGGCGGATCCGGCCGTGGTGGCTGGCGAACAGCTCGGATTGGTGGACCAGCTGCAAAGCGAGCAGTTCATTGCACCGGGCGCGCTTCACGTCTTCAGGAACGTCGTCTTCGAGCCGGGTTGATGGCGTACCAGGGCGCGGCGAATACATGAACACGTAGGATCCGGCGAAGCGCACGGCGTTGAACAGGCTGACGGTCTCGGCGTGGTCGGCGTCGGTCTCGCGGGGGAAGCCGGTGATGAAATCGGACAGCAGTTCGACCTCGGGCATGCGCGATCGCGCACGCTCGACGAAACGCAGGTAATCATCGCGGCCGTAACGACGGCCCATCAGGCGCAGGATGCGATCGCTGCCGTGCTGGGCCGGGACATGCAGGTGCTTGGCGACCTTGGGCAGCTCGGCCATGGTGTCGAGCAGTTCGTCGCTGATGTCCTTGGGATGGCTGGTGATGAAGCGGATGCGCTTGAGTCCTTCGATCGCGTGCAGCCGGCGCAGCAGCGACGCCAAGGTGGTGCCATCGCCCAGGGTTTTTCCATAGGCGTCGACGGTCTGGCCGAGCAGCGTCACCTGCACGAAACCGTCATCCACCAGGCGGCGGACCTCGTCCTCGATCTGTTGTGGCGGGCGGGATTTTTCCAGGCCGCGGGTGGTGGGCACGATGCAGTAGGTGCAGTTGTAGTTGCAGCCGCGCATGATCGTGACGAAGGCGTTGACCGTGCCTTCGCGCCTGGCTGACCAATCCTTCGCCTCGAAATCTCCGAAATCGGTGGCCACCACCTGGCGCTCGTCGGCCAGCCGGTCGAGCAGCTGGGGCAGGTGGACGAACTGGTCGGTGCCGACCACCAGATCGACGTGGGGGAATTGGCGGAGCAGGTCGCCTTGCTCGCGTTGGGCCATGCAGCCCATGATCGCGATGCGCAGTTCCGGCCGCTGCTTTTTGATCGGCTTCAGCGCGCCCAGCCGGCCGCGGACCTTGGCTTCGGCGTGGTCTCGGACGGCGCAGGTGTTGTAGACCACCAGATCGGCGGAATCGATGGTGTCGGTGGTGTGATAGCCGGCTTCCGCCAGGCGGGCGAGAACGACCTCGGTATCGGCCACATTCATCTGGCAGCCGAAGGTCTCGATGAAGACGGCGCGCCCGGGCGCTGATGACGCGGTGGAAACCATGGGTTTTCCATCATCCGCAGGCTTGGCCGGGGACAAGGTCGGCGATGCCGGCTTGCCGCTGCCCGGGCTGACCGGTAGGACCGTGCCAGGGAACCGCTGCGTGCTCGACCGCCTCTGCATCTACCATGTGGCCAGCGAGATGGCGCCGCTGGTCAAGACCGGCGGTCTGGCCGACGTGGTATCGGCGCTGCCCAAGGCCCTCGCCAAGCGCGGCCACGAGGTCCACGTCGCGCTGCCGGCCTACCGCATCGCCATCCGCCAGGCCGAGCGCCTGGGCCTGACCTGGCATGCCACGCCGATGACCATCGAGGCTGGCGGCATCGACCACCATATCGGCATCGGCACGGTGGTGATCGACGGAGTCCGCGTCCACCTGCTGGCGTGCAACGAGCTGTTCGATCGCGAGGGCATCTACGGGCCGAGTCCGGTCAATGACTACGACGACAATGCCCGCCGGTACAGCGTCTTCGCCAAGGCGGCGCTGGCGACGCCCCGGGGCCTCGGCTTCGATCCGCACATCGCCCACGCCCATGACTGGCAGGCCGGGCTGGTGCCGGTGCTGCGCGAACGCGGCTTCGGCCGCACCCTGCCTGCCACCCGCACCATCTTCACCATCCACAACATCGCCTATCAGGGCGCGTTCTGGCCCGGCGACCTGCGCCTGACCGGCCTTGATCCCGCCCTGCTCAATTCCTTCCAGCTCGAACACCACGGCCGGCTGAACTGGATGAAGGCGGGCATCGTCTTCGCCGATCGGGTGACCACGGTCAGCCATCGTTATGCCACCGAGATCCAGCAGCCCGAGGTCGCTTTCGGCCTTGACGAAGTGATCCGCGGCACGGCATACAAGCTCGACGGCATCACCAACGGGATCGACGCAAACGAATGGGATCCCTCCCGGGATCCGCATCTGCCGGCCCGCTATTCGGCGGCGGATCTCAGCGGCAAGGCGCGCTGCAAGCAGGTCCTGCGCTCCGACTGCCAGCTGGTCGAGAACGGCGCCTGCCTGCTCGCGGTGGTCTCTCGCCTGGTCGAGCAGAAAGGCATCGACCTGATTCTCGATGCGGTCGAGCCCTACATCCTGTCCGGACGGATGCAGCTGGCGGTGCTCGGCTCTGGAGATCTGTCACTGGAGCAGCGGCTGCACTGGCTGGCGCGCAAGCACCCCGGCTGGGTCTACACGTCCTTCGGCTACAACGAATCCCTGGCCCACCGCTTCATGGGCGGCGCTGACGCCTTCCTGATGCCCAGCCGCACCGAGCCGTGCGGGCTGACCCAGATGTACGCCCTGCGCTACGGCACCCTTCCCATCGTCCGTCTGACCGGCGGACTGGTCGACACGGTCAGCGATGTCACGGTGCCCGGCGGCGGCACCGGGTTCACCTTCGGCCCGGTGGATCGCGGCCATTTCAGCAGCGTCATCGACCGCGCCGTCGGTCTTTACCACCATTTCCCGACCGAATGGAATGCCGCCATGCACCGGGCGATGGCCTGCGACAATTCCTGGGACCGGGTGGCGAGCAAATACGAAGAGTTGTACCTGGAGCTCTGCGATCCGGCGGCGAGCGACTGAACCTGGCTAGCGCGTCCACACCTGGCCGCTGTCGACCACGATGACCTGGCCGGTGACGCAGCGGGCGGCGTCGGACAGCAACCAGGCGGCAGCGTTGGCGATGTCGGTGGGCTTGATGTCGCGATCGAGGGCGGTCTGGGCGATGTACGACGGGATCACCTGTTCGGGGGCGATGCCCTTGGCCTTGGCGCGTTCTGCGATGTAGGCCGGATTCCAGATCTTCGAACCTTCGAAAACGTTGCCGGGAGCGATGCAGTTGACCCGGATGCCGCTGCGGCCCAGTTCCGCCGCCCAGCCCCGGGCCAGATGGATCTCGCCGGCCTTGGTGGCGTTGTAGGCGCTGTTGGCTTTGCTCGGCTCCAGTCCGGATTTGCTCGACAACAGCACCATCGCGCCGCCGCTGCCCTGGCGGGTGAAGATCCGCGCCGCTTCGCGGCCGCACAGGAAATAGCCGGTGAGATTGATGCGCAGGGCGAGCTCCCACTTGGCCAGGGGAAAATCGACCAGATTTCCGGCTGGCGCGATGCCGGCGGCGCAGACCAGGCCGTCGAGACGGGAGAACCGCGTCACCGCAGCGGCGAATGCGGCCGCGACCGAGGCTTCGTCGGTGACATCCAGCCGCACCGGCAGGACCCGGTCGCGGCCAAGTTCGTCGGCCACCGCTGCCAATCCGGCTTCATCGACGTCAGTGGCGCAGATCTTCGCGCCGGCGGTGGCCAGGCCGCGAGCGATGCCGAGGCCGAGCCCGGAGGCGGCGCCAGTGACCAGGACTACCCGGTCGGTGAGCAGGCCGGTGAGGGGGAGCGGGGCGGGGTGCTCGGGCATGGCGGCAGGTTCAAGCACCAGCGGAGCTGTCCAGCCGGCGGTCCCGGTTGGCCCAACACGTCGTCGCCCAGACCCAGGCCACGCCGGCTGTTTGAGCCGAGCCGGCATTCCCGCAGGCGCAGATCAAGCATCGTTCCCAGATCATGTGCAGATGATGTCGCCACCATCAGGCGGAGTTCGGGGCGTTGGCGGGGCCGTCGCCGCTGACCAGGTTCAACTGCCTGGCCGGTACCAGTGGCCGCTCTGGATCAGCTCGTTGACCAGAACCGGGACCAGCTCATCGATCGGCTGGCCCGCCTGACGGCGCCGGCGGATCTCCCGGGAGCTGATGTCGGGCAGGGCCGCGGTGGCCTGATCGAAGCCGCGCCTGGGCACGGCGATGACCTCGACCAGCTTGGCCAGCTCCGTGCCGCGATGCCAATTGGGCAGGTCGCGGGCGGTATCGGTGCCGCCGATCAGCGACCAGCGGGTGCCAGGATGGCGCACGGCCAGGGCCTCGACCAGATCGATGGTGTAGCCGCTGGGATTGCGCAGCTCGTCGTCGCGCAGCTCGACGAATCCCAGGCCACCGAACGCGGCCTGGCACATCCGCCAGCGCTGATCCCAGGGGCTCAAGGCCTTGGCATAGGGATGCCGGGCCGAGGGCAGTACCCAGACCCGGTCGACCCCGCTCGCGGCATAGGCCCACGTGGCGCAAAGGACGTGGCCCAGGTGGGGTGGGTCGAAACTGCCGCCGAACAGAGCGATGCGTTGGCGGGGCGCGTTCCCGGTCAAACGAGCACTCGGGTCGGCGGAGCTGGCCTCTCCGGTGCCACCGGAACTCTGCGCAGCGGGGAAGCTCCCTGGACGGCCGGCCATGATCGCATCGTTGCGGGGCTGGCCCGAATGCCATCGGCATCCTAGTTGCATACGCGCACCGCCCCACGTCGGAACGACCCACCATGACCCAGCACGCCTTCCAGACCGAGGTCCAGCAACTGCTGCACCTGATGATCCACAGTTTGTACTCAGAGCGCGAAGTTTTCTTGCGCGAATTGATCTCCAACGCTGCCGATGCCTGCGACAAACTGAGGATTCGCTCGCTGACCGATGGGGCGCTGCTTCCTTCAAGCGAAACCTTGCAGATCGAGGTCCTGCCCGACACCGCGGAGCGCCGGTTGGTCATCCGCGACAACGGCATCGGCATGACCCTCGACGACGCCATCGAGCATCTGGGCACCATCGCCAAGTCGGGCACCAAGGCCTTCCTGACCTCGTTGGCCGATGGCGACGCCCGCAAGAACGCCAACCTGATCGGTCAGTTCGGCGTAGGGTTCTATTCGTCGTTCATGGTCGCCGACCAGGTGGTGGTGGAATCCCGGGCCGCTGGCGCCAGCGCTGAACAGGGCGTGCGCTGGGCTTCCTCCGGCGACGGCACCTACACCACTGAACCGGTCACCTTGGCCCGACGCGGCACGACCATCACCCTGCACCTGAAAGAGGACGCCAAGGACTTCGCCGAACCCTGGCGCCTGCGCACGCTGATCAAAAAATACAGCGATTACCTGCCCTATCCGGTGATGCTGCCCAAGGAGGATCCGGCCAAGAAGGACGGCGAGAAGATCGCATCGGAGGAAAAAGAGCAGGCCAACGCCGGCCAGGCCCTGTGGACCCGGCCCAAGGACCAGATCACCGACGAACAATATGCCGAGTTCTACCGGACCGTTTCCCACCAGTGGGATGAGCCGGCGACCCGGCTGCATGTCGCGGTGGAAGGCACGCTGTCATTCACATCGCTGCTGTTCATCCCGACCCAGCGGCCGATGGACCTGTTCGAACGCGACCACCGCGGCCTGAGCCTGTACGTGCGCCGGGTGTTCGTGATGGATGAATGCAAGGATCTGCTGCCCGATTGGCTGCGTTTCGTCAAAGGCGTGGTCGACAGCGACGACCTGCCGCTGAACGTCAGCCGCGAGATCCTCCAGCAGCAGGACACTGTGCCCAAACTGCGCAAGCAGCTGGTCAAGCGGCTTTGCGACCACCTGCTGAAATTGGCCCAATCGAGCGATGCCGCCGAACAGAAGGCGTGGATTTCGATCGAAGAGACCTTCGGCCAGGTGATCCGCGAGGGCATCGTCAGCGACCATGAGAACAAGGACCGGGTCGCCCGGCTCGCCCGCTATCGTTCGACCTGGACCATCGCGACGCCGTCGATCACGGCAGCGGTCCCGCCGGTGCTGGCCGATGGTTCGACCACGGTGAGCGATGCCACGGCGGCGGTGGCGGATGGCTCCGCCGACAACGCGGTGCGGCCGACCAAGACCAGCCTGGAGGACTATGTCCGGCGCATGCCCTCGACCCAACCGGCGATCTATGTCGTGGCCGCGCCCAACCTGGAATCGGCCAAGGGTTCACCCCACGCCGAAGCCGCGGTGCGCAAAGGCTATGAAGTCCTGTTCCTGATCGATCCGGTCGATGAATGGGTGGTGCAGCACCTCGACAAATTCGATGGCAAAGACGTGGTCAACCTCGCCAAAGGCGATCTAGCCAGCGCCGAGGACAAGAAGGAGCTTGAGGAAAAATCCAAACGTTTCGAAGGATTCCTGGGTTTCTGCAAAGAGCAGCTGGGCGACGGGGTCGGCTCGGTCCAGCTGACCAGCGCCCTGTCGGACAGCCCATGCCGGCTGGTCGCTGATCCCCATGCGCCGTCGCCGCAGGTCGAGGAGATGATGCGCCGGATGGGCCAGACGGTGCCGCCGAGCAAGCGCACCCTGGAGCTCAACCCCGGCCATCCGCTGATCCAACGGCTGCAAGCGCTGCACAGCGCCGAGCCAAGCGCCGCGAAGCTGGCCGGGTGGGTGGCGGTGCTGCGCGACCAGGCGGTGCTGGCTGAGGGCGGTCGGATCGCCGATCCCGCCAGTTTCGCCAAAAAAGTGCAGGAACTGCTGCTGACCGCCGCGGGGTGAACCGGCAGCAGTCTGGGGATCCGGCGGTCTTCCCGACCGCCGGATCCGGCGCGATCTTTCCGGTCAGAACCCGGAAGCGTCCGGCTTCGGCTTGTCCGCAGCGCCAGCCGGCTTGTCCGTCGCGCCAGCCGGCTTGTCCGCAGCGCCAGCCGGCTTGTCCTGAGCGCCAGCTGGCTTGTCCGGTACCACCGTCGGCTTGCTTGCTGGCCGCGGAGCCGGCTCCTTGGGCACGATCTTCACCGTCGGCAAAACAACCGCTTCGGATTCCGGCAGCACGGCCAGGTTGGTCAGGGTGAAGGGCACCTGGACCTCTTCCGATGGCGGATGCAAGGCAAGCAGCAGTCCGCCTTCGTCATCCATCATCCCACGAATCGACCGAAAGGCCTCGCCGTCTCCTCCTGAGCCGCCGCCATAGCTGTTGTCGCGCCGCTCCGAGCCGTCGGCGTTCAAGATCGAGATTTTCGCGATCCGGTCCATGCTGGTGGTCGAGGTCCGGATCTCGATCCGATCGCCTTCGTTGCCGCCGCGCTTGCGGGTGACCGTGACCGGATCGGGCAGACCGACAATTTCTAGCGGTTTCCCGAGGAAATCCTTGATTGGTTTGATCTCCGCCTGCTTGCCGACGCCTTTGGCGACGACCAGGGTGACCACTCCGGACAGGCGGGCGATGGCCTTGGGCAGGGTGCGGGTCGTCAGGTTCAGGTTGGCATCGTAGCGTCCCTGGCCCTGCTCGTACTCGCCGTAGCTGCGTTGATTCTGCCGCGCCAGATCCCGATCGCGGTCGCGGGATCCCAGGTTTTCGCCGGTGTCAGAGACGGCCTCGGTGACCACGACACTGCGGCAGGCCATGAACCGCAGCCCAGGGGCGAGCGGTTTGATGGTCAATGACAACGACATGCTGATCGTCGGGCGCTCCAGCGCCTCGCCCTCATCGAACCGCCGGTTGAGCGAGACGCTGAGGTTCGCTGGGATAATCTTGGCGACAGCGGTCGGCGTGGATGGGGCGTCGCCAGACCAGATCGAGCCGGCGACGAGCGCAGGCAGGATGGCGAGTGCGGTGCGGGTGCTGGACATGGCGAGGGACCTTGGTGGAAGCCTGGGTCGGCCAGCCACGAATTCCAGGCGGCGTTGCTGATCGCTGGCTGGCGCGGTTCACCTGCCCCCGCGGTTCACCAGCTGGAGCGGTTCACCAGCTGGCAAGGCCTGGCCGAAGCTGGACCTCGTTTCGCCTTGCACGCGGTCGTCCTCGTCACCGGACGTTAGCCGGTGCTCCGCCTACGCAGCCTGCGGCTGGTCAGGGCGCCGCGCGCAACGGCCAGGGTTTTTCCGGAGGATCGGTCCATTCCACGACCAGGACCTGGCCGGCGAGCCGGACCGTGCCTCCGGCCGGGGTCGGAGCCGGGATGGTGACGCCCAGCTCAGCAACCTCCGCCAGCGTGGTTGGCCAGCGCCCGGCTTTCTTCACGGCGGAGAGCAGCTCCTGGTTGGCTCTGCTTAGCGAACCACGGAAATCCCTGCGGAATTCGCCGCCAGGGTAGAACGTACCATCGATCAACCGCATCCACGGCCAGCCCCACGGATCGTGGCGCAGGCGCCAACGGCCGGCTTGGTCGCGGATGATGGGCAGGGCGCCGGCCGGCGGGATTTTGGTGGCGGGCAGAGCCGCGATCCGCTCGGCGATCGGCTTGGCCAGAATCTGCCAGGTTTCATCCTGCAGATTGGGCAGGAACACGACCTGTGGCAGTTCTTTCAACGCCGCGGACATCGCCCGCTGGGCATAGGTCGACAGCTGTTCGCGCAAGGCGCCCTCGACGAACTCGGCCGAGGACGTACCAGGCGTGGTGTGCTCAAGCTGCTCCAGCCAATACGGCACCTGTTCAAGGCCGTCGAAGGCCCGGTTCCCCATCATCTGCTGCCAGCGCCAGACCTGGTTGCGGCCGTTCGCGTCGGATTCGTGGGCCGCCCAATCGGCCAGTACCGCGTCGAGGATCTCTGGATGTCGCTCCTCGAAATCGAAGAACGCCACCAAGCAGGATGCGAACATCCGGCGGATTTTGGTCTCGTAGGGCAGGTTGTGAATGCCCAATCCGGTGTAACGCAGCTCGTCGCCGTGCCGTCCCAGGATCCCGCTGAGGTTCAGCGCGGCGTTCTGATAGAATGGGAGGAACAACGGGTCGAGGGGAATCAGCGTGTCGTAGAGCCGGACGAACACTGACGAGCCGTCGGGCAAGCGGTCATCCTTGCGATCGATGACCAGCTGCTGGAATTGGAACGAGTCGATCCAGCGCAGCTTCGCGGCGGTGGCAGCCTGGCCCAGGGCGAGGACCCGGGCCGTCGTCGGACCAGGCAGGAAAGCGAGTTCCTTGGTCTTGATCACCGCCTTGGCGCCGACGAAGCGGGAGATGTTCCAGCCGAGCAAAATGCCGGCCAGCGCCAAGATGGCCAGGATCAGGAAATAGGTCCGCAGCATGACTCGTTCCGGGCTGCTCGATCAGAGCTGTTTACGCCGGAAGACCGCCACGGTGATGGTGACCAGCAGGGCGATCCATAATCCGGCGTAGGCCAGATGCATGACCACATCGCCCGGATTGATCGGGATGCCGTGGGCGGCCTGGTCGCGGTAGGTGAAATGGCCGAGGTCCGGGACCAGGCTGGCCAAGCCGGCGGCCACAGGGGCCTGCCAGCCCTTCAGATAATGCATCAGGCCGGGCAGCGAGGCCACGGCGTGTCCCAGAGCATAGGTCGCCAGGCCGAGCACGGCGGCGAGCAGGGGCGAGGTCAGCGCCGTCCAGCACAGGCTGACCGCCGCCATGACCAGGACTTCGGCGATGGTCAGGCCGCCGGCGACCACCAGCCAGCCGGTGACCTTGGCTCCGGTGATCCACAGGTAGGCCAGCCCGATGGCCAGCATCGCCGCCTGTCCAGCGGCCAGCGCAGCGCTGAGGCCAGCGAATTTGCCGACTACGAACTGCCACCGGGGCAAAGGGCGGGACAGCACCGTGTACAAGGTGCGCGATTGGATCTCGGCCTGGACCAGGGCGGTTCCGGTGGCCACCGCCACCAGTACTCCGATCAGGCTTTGCAAGGAAAGGACGATGTTGGTGGTGACCAGGTTGCCATCGGTGGAGCTGACCCAGCCGACGATCCGCGACAGCGCGACGCAGATGGCGAAGATGATGAGCAGGCCGAGGAAGGCCCGGGAACGGACGGCTTCGCGGAAGGTGGCGCCGGCGATGACCAGGATCATGTCTGGTGCGGATCGTGCTGTCGCGGAGGCGATGCCAAGACTCCCGTGCCTAGCCGAACGGATGAAGCATGCGCAGCGACCGCGCCGATGGCGCCGCCTGTTGCCGGCACGCGGCTGGCGGATCCCACGAACTGGCCTGGTCAAGGATCGTGGCGTACCCTGAACTGGCATGGCCTCCCCCGTCCTGTCGCTATCTGGACCAGAGGCACGGCCGGTCGTCACCGAATTCTTGGCGTACAGCGCCCTGTTCCCATTGGCCTTGGTGGTCCTGACCATCTGCACCGTCCCTCCGGGCCAGTGGTCCGGTCACCTGTGGGTGCTGCCAGCGATCGGCGGTGGCTACCTGCAGGCCTTCACCTTGGCCCATCCGGCGGCAGCAGTTCCCGGCTGGCGGAGGTTCACAGCCCACCTGATCGCACCCGGCTTGGCCTGCACCGTCTTGGTGGCCCAATGCGGTCTGTCAGCTCTGGCCACGCCGATTCCAGTGGTGTGGTGGGGAACCGCTGTGGCCATCGGCTTTCTGCGCAGCCTGTCAGTGACGAAAGAGCCTTGGGCGACGATCCTGATCGCCACCGAGCATGTGCTGCGGGCGTCGGTGCTCGCAGCGCTGTTCGCCATCGCCGACGGGTCGGATTTGTCAGGGATTCTCGCCCAGGGGTCCCATGTGTTCGTGATCTCCGGGCTGCTTGCCACCGGGCTGGCGCTGGGCCTGTCCCAGGCCGCCGACCGGCGTCATCTGGACCAGCTGCGCGCCACGGCCGGACAACTGCAGGAATACAGCGAATGGCTGCTCGGCCGGACCCTGCTCACCCGGGCGGTGAGCGATCGCACGGCGCTCAAGCCGCGGCGGGTCGAGCGGGCTCTGCTGTTCATGGACATCCGCGGCTTCACCAAGTGGTCGGAGCCTCGCCAGCCCGAGGAGGTCCTCCACATGCTGGCCGGTTTCTACATCGCTTCCGAGCAGATCTGGTCGCCGTTCAAGCCGATCAAGGTCAAGCTGACCGCCGACGAGGTCTTCCTGGTATTCGAGGATCCGATGCAGGCGGCCAAGGCCGCCCTGGCCATGCGCGATGCGGTCGAGCAGTACCTGGAACCGTTCGCCCTCGGCGCCGGCATCGGCCTGCACTACGGGCCGGTGATCGAGGGCCTGCTCGGCGCCCAGCGGGTCCGGCAATTCGATGTGATCGGCGACACGGTGAACACGGCCAAGCGGATCTGCGACAACACCGCTTCTGGCGATGTGCTGATCTCGTACCAATTCCATTGCACCAATCCCACTCGGCTGGTGGTGGCGCCGATGACTGAGACCCGGGCCAAAGGCAAAAGTTCGGCGCTGATCCTGGCTCCACTGCTGGAGATCCGCGACGATCCGTTGCCCCCTGGAACCCGGGCGATCGAACGCAAGCCGCTGCCAGCCGTCGCCAAGCCCGGGACCTGACCGCTCAGCGCTGGAACCGCCTGGCCAGTTCGTCCCAAGGCAGGTCGAGCACCGTGGGCCGGCCGTGGGGGCAGTGCTCCATGCCGTCGAGGGTGAACAGCAGCTGGGCCAGCTCGCGCTGCTCGTCCGGCGACAGCTCCTGGCCGGCCTTCACCGCCGCCCGGCAGGCGGCGTGATGGGCGAGGCGTTCGCGCAGGCCATCCACCGCGGCGGCGCCATCGGCGGCGACATCGGCGAAGAACCCAGCCCAGTCGAGGCGGCGCAGCCGGGCGGGATGGGCGCGCACCTGGATGGTGGTTGGGCCGGCAGCGACCGCGTCGATGCCGAACTCGGCCAACGCCGGAAGCACCGGAGCTACGCCTGCGACCTCGGCCGCCGACAAGGCGACCTGGATCGGCATCAGCAGTTCCTGGCGGCCACCGGCAATCAGGTCGCTGGCGCTGGGAGCGAGGCTGTTGAGCAGCGCTTTTTCGTGCAGCGCATGCTGGTCGACCAGACGGATGCCGGTGTCGGTCTCAATCAGCAGGTACATCCGGTTGAGTTGCAGCACCCGGCGGATCGGCGTGGTCGTCGGCCGGTTGAGCTGGGCCGGTGGCCGGTTGAGCTGGTCCGTCGGCCGATTGACCTGGGCCGCCGGCAGCGGCTGCACCGGAGGTTCGCCCAGGGCGGGGGCGTGCTGGACTAGCACGCCCGGACGACTGGAGCCTCCATCGCCGTTGGCGACGGACGGCGTGGTGTATCGGCTTGGCGAAGGACGGTCCTCTGCTGCGCGGATGGTCTCCCGCGGCTCGGCGTGCCAGGTTGAGGCGCCGCCTCGGACCGGTTCAGGTCCGGTCGGAACCGGGGCGGTCGGCCCACGGTTCGGGGCCGGCTCGGTGGCGATGGTGAGCGGCAGGTAGCGTTCCTGGACTACCACCATCGGAGCCGCCGGCTTCACCACCTCGCGCCCGACCACCTGGGCCGAGAGCAGCGAAAAACCGCCGGGTTGGCTGGCCAATCCCTTCTGGATCGCCCGCGAGACCAAGGCGAAGACTTCGCCTTCGCGGCGGAAACGGACTTCCGATTTGGTCGGATGGACATTGACGTCGACCTGGGCCGGATCGAGGTCGATATGGAGGAAGACGGCGCCGTGCAGGCGCGGCTCCAGGAAGCCCTTGAAACCTTCCTTGACCGCAGCCACCAGCAGCCGGTCGCGGACAAAACGGCCGTTGAGGAACAGGTACTGGCGGCGGGCGGTGGCGGTGGCGGTGCGGGGATGGGCGATGAAACCGCTGATCTGCGAGGTGTCTGAGCTTCCATCCACCGCGATCAGGGAACTGGCGAGATCACCGGGAAACAGGGCGCGGATGCGTTGGGTCAGGTCTTCTGACGCGGGCAGGTCGACGGCGATGCGCCCATCGCAGCGCAGCCGGAAGGCCGTGCCAGGATGGGACAGGGCGAGCCGCACCACCTGATCGGTCAGGTGTCCGGTCTCGGCGGCCTCCGATTTCAGGAACTTCAGCCGGGCTGGAACATTCCAGAACAGATTGCGGACGGTGACCCGGGTGCCGGGCGACAGGGCGCACGGCGCGAAGGCGACCTCTTCGCCGCCGTTCAGGCGGAGCTCCCAGCCGGTGGATTCGCCATGGGGTCGCGACGCGATGGCGAATTCGCTGACCGCGGCGATCGACGGCAGCGCCTCGCCGCGGAAGCCGAGGGTGGCGATGCGTTCGAGATCTTCGGCCCTGGTCAATTTGCTGGTCGCATGGCGGCTCACCGCCAGGCGCAGGTCATCCCGGCCCATGCCGTGGCCATCGTCGGAGATTTCGATCAGGCGGCGGCCGCCGTCTTCGCTGGCCACCTCGATCCGGGTCGCGCCAGCATCGAGGGAATTCTCTGCCAATTCCTTGACCACCGCGGCCGGACGCTCGACCACTTCGCCGGCGGCGATCTGATTGGCGATCGCCGCCGAGAGCTGGTGGATGACCGGCGGGCGACGCTGGTCAACGGCCATGGGTGAAACCAAGGGAACCGCTCATCCCAGCGCCGGCTGGCCGATTCCGGCGCGATCGGCCGCGGCATCGGTCGGTCGCAGCGAGACCGTCGCCCGGCGCAGCCACGGCCGCGCCCGGAACCAGGCGAACACCGCGGCCTTGAGGAAGCGCAGGGTGTCCCACACCGGATGCAGCCCGCTGACCTTGTCATTATAGATGACGGTGATCGGGACTTCGGTCACCGTGATTCCAGCCCGGCCGGCCAGCACGCAGACTTCGCTTTCCAGATCATAGCGCCGACCGGCCAAGGGCAGGCGCAGGAGCAGCGCTGGATCGCACAGCCGGAAACCGCTCTGGCTGTCGATGATCCGCCGGCCGGCGAAGAACGTGACGGTCAGGCTGCTCAACCGGTTGAGGAAACGGCGATGGAGCGGCTGGCATTCGATCCGCAGCATGCGGCGGCCGATCACCAGGAACGGCTCCCGGCCGCGCTGATCCAGCATCTTTGCAGCAGCGATCAGGCGCAGCGCTTCCCGCGGATCGTGCTGCCCGTCGCCGTCGATGAACAGCGCCAGGCGGAATCCTTGGTCCACGGCCCAGGCTGAACCGGCGAGGATCGCGCTGCCCTTGCCGCCGTTGGGCTTGCGCAGCACCCGGGCTCCGGCGGCCCGGGCCGCGGCAGCGGTGTCATCGTGGGAACCGTCGTCGACCACGAGCACGGGCAGGCCGAGTCCGACCAGCACGGCGATCACCGGGGCGATGCGGGTCGCCTCGTTGTAGGCCGGGACGATGGCAAGCAGCTCTGGCATCGTCAGCGGATTAACCGTGGACAGGCCGGCTCGCCAAGGGGCGAATCCACGATCCGTGGACGGTCGGGCGACCCGCCGAGAGGACACAAGCCTTGGTCCTGCGTGCCCCGATTGCTACATCGCCACCATGCCCGACGTCCCCGCCGATCTGGTTGCCGACCTGAGCAGCTTCCTCGACAGCGCCCCGGCGCCGTACCTGGCCGGTGAGGCCGTCGTCCGGCGCCTGGTGGCGTCCGGCTTCCGCGAACTGGCGCTGTCGGCGCCGACTTGGCCGGCGGAATCCGGCGGCTGGTTCGTACGCCGTGGTGCCGCGGTGATCGCCTGGATGTCCCGAAGCGGCCAGCCCCGCCGGCTGCGCGCGGTGGGGGCCCATGTCGACAGCCCGCACCTGCGGCTGAAGCCGCGCGCTGCGTATGCCTGCGAAGGCTGCCTGCAGCTCGGGGTCGAGGTCTACGGTGGAGCCCTGCACAACAGCTGGCTCGACCGCGATCTGGGTGTGGCGGGCACGGTGGTCGGGCGCGATGGCCGGGTCAGATCGGTGGATCTGCGCCGTCCTTTGGCCCGGGTCGCCCAGCTCGCGATCCATCTCGACCGCAAGGTCACCGATGACGGCCTGAAGCTGAACGCCCAGCAGCACCTGGCCCCGATCTGGGGCCTGGCGCGCGCCGGGGAAGACGCCGACGGCGCCCTGCGCGCGGTGCTGGCCGACGCCGCGAAGCTCCCTCAGGACGAGCTGCTGACCTGGGATCTGTCGCTGTACGACCTGGCTCCGGCGGCCCGGCTCGGACGCGATGGCGAGTTCCTGGTGTCGGGGCGGCTCGACAACCAGGTGAGCTGCTGGGCCGGGCTGACCGCGTTGATCGGTTCGGGCGGTGGCGAGGCAGGACTGCTGCCAGTGCTGGCCTGCTTCGACCACGAGGAGGTCGGCTCGGGCAGCGATGCCGGCGCCGATGGCGCTTTGTTCGGCCAAACGCTGGAGCGGATCGCCCTGACCGCCGGACTGGATCGCGCCGCCTATCTCGCCCTGCTGTCGAGCGGGCTGCTGCTGTCGGCCGACATGGCCCATGCGGTGCATCCGAACTACGCCGACCGACATGAACCGCGCCATCGCCCGCGCCTGGGCGGCGGTCCGGTGCTCAAGACCAACCACAACCAGCGCTATGCCACCACAGCGGCCACCGCCGCCGAGGTCCACCGGCTGGCGGCGCGTTGCGGCACGACCGTGCAGGATTTCGTCGCCCGCAGCGATCTGGGCTGCGGATCGACCATCGGGCCGGCGACCGCCGCGGCCCTCGGGCTGGCGGTGGCCGACCTGGGCGCGCCGATGCTGTCGATGCACTCAGCTCGGGAGCTGATGGCGGTAGCCGACATCGAACCGTATCAGCGGCTGCTCGCCGCGCATTTCGCTGGCTGAACGGCGGTCACTTCGCCGGCGTAGCTGCAGCTGGCGTAGCTGGGGCTGGCGTGGCCGCTGCCGGCTTTTCGCAGCACTTGCATCCTTTGGCTTCGGAACGGCAATCGCCGCAGCAGCCAGAGATGAGCGTGGCGAAGGCGACGGCGGCGAGCAAGGCGGGGATGCGGGACATGGCGGAACTCTGTGGTGTTTGAGGCGATCCTGCTCCGTCGGTCGGCCAGTGCCAGAAATGGATTTCCCAAGTTGCCACAGCGCCGATCATCGCCGCATGGCTGAACGCGGGTGGTTCTCGGGGCCGGGGTTCTGGATCTTCCTGGTCCTGATCCTGGCGGTGGTCGCGGTCGGGGCCGTGTTCAAGGTCCGGGTCGCGTTCGCCGGCGTGAAGTACGCCATCGCCCTGGTCCTGATCCTGTTCGTCGCCGCGGTGATCGGCCGCCTGCTCTCGGGCCGGCGCTGAGCGGTGAACCCGCTCGCAGCTCCGGTGACAGCGTCCCACACACCCACTTGGACAGGAACCGGACGGACGCTAACCTGCGACCATGTCCCGTCGCGAACGCACCGCGAGCTGGCTGGTGGATCTGCCAGGAATGGTCCAGACCGTCGCCGGCAACCGCCGCACCGGGGTGATCCATGTCGGCGAGGGGCCGCCGGCCCGCCGCCTGCGGTTTGTGTCCGGAGCGCTGGTCGCGATCTCTGGCGGTGGCGACGCTGATTTCATCCGGGCGGTGACCTGGTCGGGGGTGGCGGAACCTGACGCGGTGCAACAGGTGGTCGCCGGACTGGACACGAGCAGCGATGCGGTGCAGGTGGCCACGGTCCTGCGTGACCGCAACGTGGTCGCCGGTGATGCCCTGCTCGACGCCATCGACTGCTGGATCGAAGAGGAATTCGCGGTCATCACCGGCTGGCCGATGCCGCCTCTGGATTTCCTCGCCGATGAGCCGGCCGATCCCTGGGCCGCCTTCCAGGAACAGCTCGGCGTGTCGATCGCGCCAGGCGGGCTGCTGCTTGAAGGCCTGCGTCGTCAGGATGAGCTGACCAGTATCGCCGCATTGATCCCGGATCGCTGGGATGTGCTGATCCGCGATCGCGCTGTCGGCGTCCCCGACGATCTCCTCGTCGATGCCGGCCTGCTGCTCGATGATCTGGGCGATGCCCGGCCGGCCCGGGATCTGCTCGACCATCCCCGCCTGTCGCCGTTCCGTGCCTTGCGCGCTGTGGTGGCCTTGCGCCGTCTCGGCCTGCTCAGGGTTGCCAGCCCGGCCGAGATCGTGGTCCGCGCCGATGCCGCGTTCACCAAAGGCGACGAGATCAACGCCTACGGCCTGTATCAACGCGCCTTGCACCTTGGCCAGGAAGCCGCGCGCATTCATCTGCATGTTGCCGAGCTGGCCGAGCGCGCTGGCCGGACCGACGAGGCCGCCAGCCATTTCATCAAGTCCGCCCCTGGCCTGGGCGATCACGCCGGTCAGGTGGTGGCCCTGCGCAACGCTCTGCGCCTGGGCGCTGAACCCGAGCCGATCCTGCTGCAACTGGTGGGCATCTACCGGGCGTTGAAAGAAAAAGACGACCTGCTTGCTGCGCTGCTCGAACTCGCCCGCATCCACGAAGCCAAGGGCAACCTCGACCTGGCGGTGCAGGAGATCGGCGAGGCCCAGGATCTCGGCGCCGACGCGGTCGCGTGCAGCCTGACCCTGGCCCGGCTGGCCGAGCGCAATGGCGACCAGGCCGAGGCGGCGATCCAATTCGAGTTGGCGGCGCGCTCGGCCCGGGACGCTGGCCGGGAAGAGGACGCCATCGCCGCCTGGACCGCGTTGCTGCGCACGGACCCCGGACTGGGCGAGCCGGCTCGCGCTCTGGCTTCGTTGTACGCCAAGCGGGGCCAGAAGGCCGAGGCCCTGCGCACCCTGCGCGTCACCTTGTCGGCGGTGGTCGATCCCACCGCGGTCCAGTTGGTGCCGCTCTACGAACTGCTGACCAAGCTCGACCCCAACGACGCCGCCGCTCTCGACTGGCTGGCCAAGGCGTATTCCCGGCAGAAGAACCGCGATGGTGCGGTCCAGCAGCTGCGCTTGGCGGCCGCTGCCCAGGAACGCGGCGGCGACCAGGCTGGCGTGGTCCGCAGCTTTGAACGGATCGTCGAGCTCGATCCAGGATCGGTCGAAGCACTGCTGAAATTGGCTGAATTGCGCCTCCAGCTCGGCCAGGACGGCACCGCCGCCATCCGCTGGTGCCAGGCGGTCGATCTGCTGATTGCCGCTGGCGACCTGCCGCGGGCCCGCCAAGTGGCGGAAACCGCCCTGCAGAAAGTGCCAGCCTCGCTCCACCTGCGCATCCGCCTGGCCCAGGTGGCGGTTCGGGTCGGGGACCGGGCCGCGGCTGCGACCAGCTACCGGGCTGCAGCGAATCTCGCCACCGGCATGGGCGACACCGAAGCGGCGCGCGATCTGATGATCCAGGTCTGCCGCTTGCGGCCCGACGACCTGGTCACCCGGATCCGTCTGGCTGGGCTCCTTGAGGGCGGCGATCCGCAAATCCAGGAGGTCATCCTGAAGGATGTGGTGCGCTGCGCGATGCGTTCAGGCAATCACGGCATTGCGTTGGAGCACGCCCGCCGCCGGGTCGCCATCGCCCCGGGCCTGGCCTATGACCAGCGCAGCGAGCTGGTCGGACTGCTCAATCGCATCGGCGACGAAGCTGCCGAGCTGTCCGAAGGCCGCAAACTGCTCGATGATCTGCTCTCCCGGGGCGAGATCGAACGGGTGCAGGATCTGCTGTCACGTCTCGTCGCCAGCCAGCCGCAGAACGCCGGGTTGGTGCTCCAGCTCGCGGAGCTCCACGAGGCTCTGGGCGACCACCGCCGCGCCGCCCGGTTCTTCCGCCACGCCGTGCCGCTGCTCCAGATCGACGACCGTCCCGACGAAGCCCGTGAGGCCCTGGGCAAGGTCTGCGCCATGGCCCGCAACCCGGACGAACCGATCCTGGTCCTGGCCCGCGCCCGCTTGGAAAAAGGCGCAGTGATCGATTGGGATAAATTACGCCAGGAGGTCGAGCATCGCGAGCGCCTGCGCAAAGCCGAATCGATGGGCACGATCGCCATCGAACGCCGCGGTTCCAGCTCGGGCACGACCTCGCGGATCCGGCAGGCCCGCTAAACAGCCGTCAACCTTTCACGGCGCGCCAGGCACCTGGATTTCGAAATCCTGAGCCGAACCGATCAGCAGATCGAACGAGAAGTCCCCGGACAGGGCGCCGCCGATGCGTCGGGTCCAGACCGTGCTGTTGGCGGGTTTCCAACGTAGTTCCACATTCTGCTCAGCTGCTGGGCTGGCGCCCGCATCGGTCACCGTGCCGGAGAGGGCAAACGGAGCAGCGACGTTGACGGTCACGGTCACCGAGCCCGTGGCGGTACCGCCGGAAGACGATGCTCCCGCCTGGACCGCGTAGGTACCATTACGCCAGAATTGCACCGTCGGATCCTCGGCTGAGCCATTGGTGATCAATCCACTCGGTGGCGGGGTACCGGTTCCGGTGATCGTCCAGGTGATAGTGCTCGCGCCGGTGATGGTGGCGTCGATGGTCGCGGTGGCTGTGGTGATGGTGAGGGTGGACGGGACGCTGACGCTGGGCGGGGTCGGTCCGCTGGGCTGAACCGTCACGTTTGTAGTCACGGCGGCATTGGGGTTGCCGGCCGCGTCTGAGCAGGCGCTCGCAGCGGCGACAATGGTGGCGGTGCCAGCCACCCCGGCGGTGAGGGACAACGTGTACGATGTGCCGCTGCCGGTGAGGACGGCGCCAGAGGCGTTGGTCAGGGTGAAATCACCGACCGCAAGTCCGGTCACCGCCTCAGAGGCAGTGATCGCTATGGTGAAGGGGGTTCCTGCCACTACGGGATTGGCCGAAGGGGTGAGCGTTAACACCGGCGGGGTGATGTCCGTGCCGGTAACCGTCACGTTTGCGGTCACGGCGGCGTTGGGATTGCCGGCCGCGTCCGAGCAGGCGCTCGCAGCCGCGACGATGGAAGCGGTGCCAGCCACCCCAGCGGTGAGGGACAGCGTGTACGACGTGCCGCTTCCGGTCAGGACGGCGCCAGAGGCGTTGGTCAGGGTGAAATCAGCAACCGCAAGTCCGGTTACCGTCTCAGAGGCGGCGATCGCGATAGTGAACGGGGCTCCGGCCACCACCGGGTTGGCCGACGGAGTCAAAACCAGCGAGGGCGGCGTCGTGTCTCCTCCAGTACCGCCGCCGCCTCCGCCACCACCGCCTCCGCCACCTTTACAGGCTGTGATGACCAATATGGAGAAAAAAAGAATGGCGAAGCGGGAAGGAATCATGGTTGATCCTGATCAAGGCCTGAGGTTCATGGTGATATCAGCAGTCGCCGAGAGCGTCTCTTGATGCTTGCTGATCGTCGTCTGGCCCTGGCGGACGAGCACCGTGATGGTGCGCACGTGCGCTGAAGCTGGATGTGGCGGGGAAGTCGTCCGGATTCCATCGATCGCGATGTCGGGTGAAGCGCTAGACCGGGTGGTCGAGGGAGAGGCGTGCGGCAGAAGCACGGCCAGGGCGAGCAGGGCTGCGGCACTGAAACCAGCAGCAAGCAGCCAAGACCTGCGCGGGACCGACGGCGAAGCCGTTGCCGTGCTGGGAGTTGCCGAGCTGAGGCGGACCTGCTGGCGCAGCAGACCTTCGACCTGAAGCCGGGTGTGGAACCTGTTCCGGTTGGATGGGTCTCGATCCAACATCGATTCCAGGCGGCGTTGTCGCACGACATCAAGTGTGCCGTCGATCCAACCATCAATGAGGTCGTCGAGTTCATCCATGGTTCTGCTCCAGGCAGCGATGCAGGGCCCGGCGGATGCGGTGCAATCGGACCCGCAAGGTAGCGGCGCTCGACCCGCTACGCACCGCCAAAGCGTCGAAATCCAGGGCTTCTCCATAATGCCAGTCGATCAGCCGGCGGGCCTGGGCACCAAGCTGGGAAAGGCAGTTGCGCAGACGAACTCGCAGATCGGTCGGATCGGCCTCTGCTTGTTCCTGGCCGGCAAGATCGGCCTCCGCTTCAGGGGACAGGCGGAGCATGCGTTCGGATCTGCCGCGCGCCTGCCGCCATTTGCGGATTTCCAGGTCCATCACGGCATGGGCCCACGCTCGGAAGTTGGTGCCGTCTTGGAACGTGTCAAATTTTGTCCACAGCACGCTGGCGGTCTCTTGGACCAGATCATCGGCATCGGCAGTTGGGACTCCATGGCGGAGCGCATGGGCATACAAAGACGGGTAATGGTCGGTGTACAGCGCCAGAAAGGATCGCGGATCAGCCATGGTAACTTCATAATGAACCTGGACTTGAGACGCGAAGTTACCCATTCGCAGGAGTTCCATCAGATCGTGTGTCATCCACGACGAAATGGCGCCGTCGCCAGCCCGAGCGCTCCGGCATACCAACCAACCCAGCAGTCGGTCGGTTCGCTGGCGACCTCAGCGATAGCGGTCGTTCAGTCCCCGCATCTACTCAGCCACAATTGCTTGCAAATCAGTATGGTGGCGCGCACTGGCAAGCCGTTCCAGGACGGTCCCGGCGATGGGGAAGGCGTGCAGGTCGTAGAGCGGCGGGTCGATGCCGAGCAGGCGCAGGCGCCGCTGCGTTGCACCGCGGAAGGCCTCCGCCGGCAGGGCCCGGTCGAGGTCATACCGCTTCAGCCACCACCAGCCGAAATAGGTGTAGATCGCCCGGCGTTCCCCAGCGGAATGATTGCGTCCGCCGCTGTGCCAGATCGAGGCATTGATGAACACCACGTCGCCCGCCTGGGCGGGCACGGCGATCTCGCCGGGTAGCGGTTCGCCGAGCCGGTCGGAAGGCGGGCCCGCCAGGCCACGGTGGCTGCCGGGGATGACCAGCGTCGGCCCGCGTTCCGGAGTCATGTCATCGAGATAAGTGATGGTGTTCACCGACAGCGGCCAATCGCCTGGCGCGTTGAAATCCCGGTGCCACTGCCGTTCCGGACCTGGATCGTGGGGACCTTGGTACAGGGTGTCGAGGGACAGCATCTGCGACTGCGCGCCAAACAATGCGGTGATCGGGCCAACCAGCCCATCGTGGTCGAGCAAGGCGACCAGATCCGGCTGAGCGAGGGTCTCAGGTTGGCTGACCTTCCTGCCGCGCCGGGCACCGGCGGCGGTATAGGCAGCGCGCAGGCGGTCGAGTTCGACCGCTGAGAATACCCCACGACGGTGCAGGTAGCCGTTGGCCAGGAAGAATTGCATCTCTGATTCGGTATCCATGTCCTGATCGTAGTCTCTAGAATTATTTCGGTCCATTTCATATCTGGCTTCATCGCCTATCTTTTTCGGCATGGCCGAACCAGCCCGGATCGCGGACCTGCCCACCGTCGCGACGGCCCTCGCTGGCAGCTTCGTCCGGGTTGTGGCGGTGACCGAGCGGATCGCGCCGGGAGCGGTCTTCAGCCACCGGCCGCTCAAACAGCTGGCGCTGCTCGCGACCTGGGCCGGAGGCGCCGAGTGCCTGTGCGATGGCCAATCGTTCAGCCAACGGCCAGGAACTTTGGCTTGGATCGCTCCTCGCTGCGAACTCGAAGAATGCAGCGGTCCGAGCGGGTGGGAGGTCAGCTACCTGATGCTCGAAGGCACGCTTGCCGACCGCATAGCTCAAACGATCCGCGACAGCGGCACACCGGCATTCGTCTATCACCCGTCCCGTCGGACCTGGCGTCAGGCGATGAGCGAGGCGGTTGCTGCGGCCCGTGACCGGCCGGATGGCTGGGCATGGATCCTGCTTGCCCGGATCGCATTGCTCGCCGAACTCGCTGCGACCACACCGGCTCCCTTGGGCGAAGGCGGCGGTATCCTCGACCTTGCGTGCAGGCTGGTCGATCGGGCTCCGGACCGGTCTTGGAGCACCGCCGAGCTCGCGGCGTCGTTGGGCGTCGGGGTGCGTACTTTGACTCAGCGATTCAGCCGCCTGACCGGAATGCCGCCAGCCCGGTGGGTGCGGCGGCGGCGGCTGGGCCACGCCCGGGTGCTGATCGAGCGCGGTGCGCCGGTGGGCGAGACCGCTGCCCGCCTGGGCTTCGCCAATCCCTTCCATTTTTCACGGGCTTTCAAGCGCGAATTCGGTCTGCCGCCATCGGCCGCGATCCGGTCAGGTGCGGGCGCCACCGGTCTCCACGGCAGCGATTGAGGTCGCCAGGCATGCAGACGCGGGAGGATCCATCTATCCACCGCCAACAAAAACCGCACCGCCGCTGGTCCGACCAACGGCGGTGTGCACAAGCAGTAAAGTCAGGATCGAGCAGCTACCTGCCACTGGAAGGCTCACATCGATCGGCAGATCAACGTCGATCTGGCCGGTCATGATCCATCCGCCAGGGCGTTGCCGTGATCGCCCAGGTTCGCCCTGCTGTTGAACCAGGCTGACAGTGGAGCTTTTCAGCGCAGTCGGGGATGGACCCGGTCGCGCAGGGACTCGATCCGCGACCTGATGGTTCCGGCCTGGGCCAGTCGGTCCTTGGCCAGGCTGGAAGCGCCGGTGCGTTCCGCCGCACGGGCGGCAGCCTCAAGCAACGCAGCGTGATGGCGCAGCACTTTCAGATCGGTGGGCGCAGCTGCTTCCATTTTTTCGGCAGCCAGCAGGGCCTCGTCCCAGGCGCCGGTCGTCGCCAGATCATCAGCGTGCAGACGCTGGGCGACGGGGCTCCACGGCAGGCGCAGGGCGAGCAGCGCGGTCGCGTCGAGGCGCTCGCGTCCCGGCGCACGCTGGCTCGTGATCCGGATCGCCAATGGCCAATCTGGAACCGCGGCTTCGCCGATGTCGCCCAAGGCGCGATCGAACCGCTCAGGCGTCAAGACGGCATCACCGGCAGCTTTCCCCTGGTTTTTCCGAAGGGCCATCAGGTCGTCGAAGTGCCGCTCGCTGGCGCTGCCCGCCAGGCCGTACCACCAGCCGGCAGCGACCAGGATCAGAGCCCCGAGCGCAGCGGCCGGTGCCATCAAGCGTGGTGCGACCACCACCGGACGGGCCGCGAGGGCGGCCAGGGCCACCACGGTGCCAGCGTGGCCGCAAGCGTGGAAATCGAAATCGATCAGCGCATGGAATGCCGCCGCCGCCAAACCTGCATGGATCGCCCAGACTGGCGGTAGAGGAAAACGCGCAGCGACCAGGACCAAACCAGCGAGGGCGGTCCCGATGCCGGTTGCATACAGCACCTGAACCAGCAGGAGCCCTCCGCCCGGCCACCAGCCGAGATTCGAGGAGAATCCCTCGACCATGGCCAGGTACGGCAGGAGCACCGCAAGCAGCACCGCACCGGAATGCAGGTCGCTCCGCTCGATTGGTGGAACGGCCTTTTCGGCGCCCATGCCGGCAGGCCGCCAGGCGAGCAGCACGAGCAGGATCGCCACGGCCGCTCCGGCGAGGATCCCGCCATCGACCGCAGCTTCGAGCAGTTCGTTGTGGACCAGTCGGGTCGGCTCGTCGCCGGGCGCCATGACCCGGCCGGAGTGGGCGGCGAACCCGCCGACGCCATGACCGGCCACAGGCGCTTCGCCGATCAAGGTAACTGCTGACTGCCAGTACCCGATGCGGACATCGATGCTCGGGGCGAGCCGGGCGCTGATCGCCGGGACCGTCTGCCAGGCGGCCGCAGCGATGAGCAGCAGTCCGGCCAGCGCGCCGAAGCGCCACCAACGTCCTGAGCTGGCCCAGGCGAGCAGTCCGCCGGCGATCAATGCCAGCCACGCGCCTTTGGTGTCGGCAAGCAGGAGCACCGCGACCACGGCGATGCCGAGCGATATGCTGGTGATTTTGAGCGAGATGGTGGTTCGCATCACGCTGATCGCAACCACCGCCGGCAGCAACAGGATCAGAAAAGCGCCTAACGTATTGGCGATGGTGAACGTGCCGAAGACTCCGCCGGCGGCGATCCGTGCGGCCAGATCGCCGGTGGCGGTTTCAAATGCAGCCAGTTCGCCGGAGGCATTGGCAGCCGTCATCGCCGGCAGGACGATCGCCCATTGGCTCAGTGCGAAGAAAAGCTCTCCAGCGAGCCCGACCACCAGCCCGGTCCATACCAGCCGCGGCGCCTGTTGGGCGAGCCAGCCGCCATAGGCGATGAGCAGAATCCATTGCGCCCAGGTCGCCCATCCCGACAGCCCGTCAGGCGCACGCAGTGCGGCGGGCAGGAGAATCAACGCTGCGATGGCGCCGACCAGGCCGATGACGCTCCATCGCCAGGGTTTTTCCCGGCCTTCCCAAACCGCCGCCGCCGACAGCAGCAAGCCGAGGACCGCCAAGGTCCACCACACCAGATTAGCAGCATTGCGCCAATCCCCATCCCACACCAACGGCCGGGTCGCCGGCAGCGCCACAGCGAGGGCCGAGCCGAGGGCAGCGGCGAAGCGCTGAATCCGGGTCATCGCCAGACCCGTTCACCCATGGTCGCGATTGGTTTCGAGGAGCAGCACCGCGAGCAGCACCGCCGCCGCCTGGGCGATGACCAGCAGCGCATTCAGGTCGCTGCCTTGGCGCAGCTGCAAGGCGCTGCCGGCCAGGGCCACCTGCAGGGCTGCCACCACCGCCAGGGTCGAACGCGGGGTCAACCCCAGCCGGCCGAGACGATGGCTGATGTGGTGGCGGTCGCCCGCGAGCAGCGGCGCGCCGCGGCGCAGACGTTTGATCACTACGACGCCGGTGTCGAACAGCGGCAGGGCGGTGATCAGCAGGGGTGCGAGCAGGGCCAGCGCAGAACCGCCTTCGCCGCTCGGCCAGAAGGTCACCGACAGGGTACCCACGCCGACCAGGAAGCCCAAGGGCAGCGAACCGGCGTCGCCCAGGTAGAGCCGGGCTGGCGGCAGGTTCCAGCGCAGGAATCCGAGCAAGGCTCCGATCAGGGTGGCCCACACCATGGCCATGGCCAGGTCGCCGCTGAGCAGGCAGCCGGCGAGCAGCACCGCGCTGCTGATGATCGCGGTGGTGCTGCTGACCCCATCGGCGTGGTCGATCAGATTATACGAATTGCTGACCAGGACGATCCAGGCGATGGCGGCGGCATGGGCGAGCAGCGGCCAGGCAGCCAGATGATCGACCGCCAATCCTGAGCAGGGCACGACAATGGCCGCAATCACCAGCTGGGCCGCCAGCTTGGCCCTGGCCGACAGCGCTCTCCAGTCATCACGGAGTCCGACGGCGAACAGGGCGAGGGCTCCGCCAGCGACAGCCCAGGCCGCCGGCCGTGGCGCGATGTCGAAGACGAGCCAGCTTCCGATCAGGGCGACCAGCAGCCCCAGGGCCACCGCCGCACCTCCGCCGTAGGGCACGGCCATTGCCTGTTGTTTGTGGGCCTCGGCGCCGGGTCGATCCAGGAAGCCGGCCCGGTGCGACCAGGCGATGGCCCCAGCACCGGCCAGGGTCGCGACCATGCCGGCCACTGCCGGCGCAGCGATGAGGGCGGAAAGCGGAACGTCCACGGACGACATACTCCGGTCCAGGTCGTCTCCGCCAGGGGCGGCCGCTGCGGCGCAGGTCCCGAGGATGAGCCGCAGCGCAACCCGCGTCGGCGGGGCTGAAAGACGGTTCGAGGGGGCTGAATCGGCAAGCCGCAGTTGCGGCACCAAGGATCTCCGACTGGACGTGAATTGCCACGTGGAGCGCAACAGGGCGGGGCTTGGGAGGCGGCCGAGGCTGCATAGAACGCTTCAGCCATGCCGCAGGTGGATGTTCTCGGCCTGACCTGCCAGCAGTTGGAGCAGGCTGCGTCCCTCGCCCTCACCGCCGGTGCCGGGGCAGCCGGCCGGATTTATCGCCACGCCATCGCTACCGGCCGGCTCGGGGCTGAAGCCTTTTGCCGCAGCCCAGCCACCGTCGACGGTTGGAATCGGGCTTTCACGGTCGGCCTGCTGACCGTGGTGCGCACGGTCGAGGAGCTCGGCAACGTCGGCACCACTGCCAAGGCCGTGCTCGCCACCGCCGACGGGTACGAGATCGAAGTGGTCCGCATTCCGATGAAGGCCGCTCCGGACGGCACGGTCTCAGCCTGGACCTTGTGCCTGAGCAGCCAGGTCGGGTGCAAGATGGGCTGCACGTTCTGCGAGACCGGACGGATGGGGTTGATCCGACATCTGACCGCCGCCGAGATCGTCGCCCAGGTGCTGACCGTGCGCATCGCCCTCGGGTGGAAGGTGAGCAACCTGGTGTTCATGGGCATGGGCGAGGCCCTCGACAATGCCGACCACGTGATCCAGGCGATCACCGTGCTGACCGGCAAGCCCGGATTCCAATACGCCCTCGACAAGATCACGGTGTGCACCAGTGGCCACGCCGAGGGCCTGACCAAGCTGGCGGCGACCGGCTGGAAACGGCTCAACCTGTCGGTGTCGCTGAACAGCGGCGACGAAGCGGTGCGATCCAGGATCATGCCGGTCAATCGGCGGACCTCGCTGGTCGAGCTGCAACGCATCCTGATGAGCATCCCGCGCCGACCGAATTTCACCTTCGGCGTGAACTATTGCCTGCTTCCGGGGATCAACGACGGCCCCGACGACGCCGCGCGGGTCGCCGACTTCTGCCGCCCGCTCGGCCGGGTGCTGGTCAACCTGATCCCCTACAACCCCGGCAATGCACCGCTGACCAGGGCGCCAGAAGAACCCGAGATCGATGGCTTCATCGACCGCCTGCGCGCCACCGGACTGCCAGTGCGGCGCCGGATCACCAAAGGCCGGTCGATCATGGCCGCCTGCGGCCAGCTGGGGAATGTGGCGCTGCGCCGGCAGCGGCCCACGCCGGTCAGCGATACGCCGGTGCTCTAATGCTTTGAGAGCCTGGCCCAGCCGGTTGCTGCGGGCTTCCGCCAGCGAGGCATGGCCGCCAATCAGAACGATGCTGTTTCGTTGATCAGCATGCAGGTGGTCAGCACGACCGCCTTGCGCCTTGGCGCTGCGGACCTTGGCTGATCCGCTCTGCTATCGGCCGGATGCTTTCTGCCGGTGTACCAGCGCTGATGTACGGTTATTCGCTGGCTTTCTTCACCTTGACCGGCGGCCAGTCGGCCGGGACCGGGACCTGTTTGGTCGGATCGGGCAGGAAGAACTTGCCGCGATGGAAGGCATCGACCGCGTCGGCCAGCTCCTGGTCGATATGCCAGAACGCCTTGCCTGGCTGGCCGGAGTATGCTGCGACCGGCGCCGCCGGCAGTTTCGGATCATAGAGATCAGGATCGGTCAGGTAGCCCGACTCCGGTGCAATCGGCTTGCATTTCACTGGCTCTTTGGGCAAATCCGTGGATGCCGGCAGACGGGCCTGGATCGCTTTGCGGATGAACAAGGCAGCGACCGGCGAAGTCGCCGAGGACCACTGGGCGTGATCGGCACCGGGAATCACGACCAAGCTGAACAAGTGGCTGGGGTCTTTGGTGCGCAGGCGCTGGATCTGCTCGCGGATCATCACCCATTGGGTCAGCCGGCCATAGGCCGGCTGGATGCCGTCCTTCACTCCGCCTTCGGGTCCATAGCACTCCCATTCGCCGGTGACGTTGAGGATGGGAACACCGGCCAGGGACCAGTTGGGGATCGTCTGATGCTGGTGCAGATTGCCGCCCGCCCACAGGATCGCCCCGACCGAACGCTCCGGTTTCCAGGCGACGATGTTGCGGGCGGTGATGGTCGTCGTCGAGCATCCCGCGGTCAGCCAGGGCACCAGCGCCAGCTCAGGATGCTGGCTTTTTTCACTGAGCTTCTCCAATCCAGTCATGAGCAAGGCTTGATCTGCCGGCGTGGTGAAAATGCCGATCCCAGGCATGGAGATGACCGCGAACTGGTTCTCGGCGAGCACGCCGCGCACCATCGGATCATTCTGGACCGTGCCCATGAATGTGAACAGGACGCCCCGGACCTGCTTGCAGCCGGTGGGGATTTCCACCGTGACGGGCAGCGGCTTCGGCTTCTCGGTGGTCTTCGCATCGTCCTTCGCCGCCGGCGTCACTTCGGTACGGAAGGGGGTCCACGAACCTGGCAGTTCCTGGCGGATGGCTTGGATTGCAGCTTTCTGCTCCTCGACGGTCTTTTCCAGCATGGCCAGTTCGTCGGTCGTCGCCTGATCCATAGCCGCGGCGAGTTGCGCCTCGCGCAAGGCCTTCTTCGCATCGCCGAGCGCCTTGCTCGCTTCCGACACGCCTTTGGCCTTTCCGGCGGATTCGATCTTCGTATATAAATCTGCGGCTTTCTTATGCGCCTCGGCGACCTCACTGCGAAACCAGTAAATCTTTCTGATGGCATAGAGCTCGCCATCGGCGCGGTCTTCGTCCACCCGGGCCCGGGCATAGGTGCGGGCCTCGTCAGGCGACAGCGCCGTGACCCGCGGCATCAGCCCCAGCGCGGTCTCCTTGGCTTTGGCCTTCTTTTCTAGCAGTTGTTTGAAGCGCGGTACATCGGCGAGCAGGGCATCGATCTTGGCGTTGCGCTCTTGGCTGGCGGCGTGCTGGTGTTCCTGGAGCGCGTCGATGGCGGCGCGCGCCTTTTTCGCTTCGGCGGTAGCCGTCTCGACCGCGCTGCGCGCCTGATCGAGCGCCGCGTTTTTTCCGGCAGGCATGGTCTCGCCCAGATAAGTGGTGAATGCCTTCAGGTCGCGAATCCTGGCTTGGGCCGTCGCGATCAGCGGTTCCTTGGCAGCGATGGCCTCCCAACGTGGATCCGCGGCTAGCGCGTCCACGGCAGATGCGAGCAGGAGAGTCATCGCCCAGGACGCGCGGAGGTTGAGCATCATGCAGTGATTTTCCGTGTTTTATAGTCGGGGAAAGCGCTGCTTCCGGCTGCGCGCGAACTCTGGCTTGATTTTACGGAGCCGCGATCCCGCCGTTGACGGAGCCTCAAACCAAAATGCGGTTCACCTGACAGAGCGGAGATGATCGATCGAACGCCCTGACCACATGCATTCCGTCCGGGGCGCCTGGCGACGACGGGATCGCCTGGTAGATCGTACCAGTCGGCCAAATCGGCCATCCGCCGCGCGCGGATCGGGCAGCATGTCCATGCTCACGTTTTCTTGGCGTCTAGGCGATTCAGGCCTGCGGCTTCAGTGGTGCGGCCGAGGGCATGACCAGCAGCACGAGCAGACCCGGCACCGCAGCCGCGATGGTGAGCAGGAAATAACCTCCCCAGCCCCAGTGCAGGATCACCGCTGCCAGGAAGGGCAGCGCCAGGAATCGGGCCAAGGTGGACAACGCCGAAAGCAGCGCGTACTGGGTTGCCGCCAATCCAGGTCGGCAGCGGGCCATCAGCCAGGCGACGAAGGCGGTGCCCGCCAGGCTGCCGCAGATCGTATCGATCCACAGGGTGGCATGCAGTGCGGCGGCTCCGGACCAGACGCCGCCAGCGATGGCCCCATAGCAGAGATTGCTCAACGCCATGGCGATTCCGCCGATCCACAGGGCCACCTGCAATCCGAAGCGGAGGCTGAGGCCCGCAGCCAGCGCCGCGCCGATCGCAGCGGCCGGCAAGGTTCCGGCTCGCGCTACGCCGAGCAGCACCGGATCGAAGCGCTCGGCCAAAAAGCGATTGATCCCAGGAGCCGCCAACTGGTCAGCCAGCTTGAAGCAGACCACGACCACCAGCAACGCGATGGCGCTGCGGCCACCAAAATCGGCCATCCAGGCAGTGAACGGCTGGACATAGGCTTCGGCCAAGCTGGCTGGCGGACGGACAGCGATCGGCTCGGGCAGCATCAGACAGGCCAGCATGCCCGGGATCAGCAGCAAGCCCATGATCAGGTAAGCCACGCCCCACCCCAACCGAGGCAGATGCCAGCCAAGGATTTCTGCGCCATTGGCGAGGGCAGGAGCAACAGCCATGGCCATCACCATCGCCGCCCGGTATCCCCACACCGACAAGGCAACCGCCAGACCGAGGCGATCCGCCGGCACCACTTCGGCGGTGGCGGCGTTGCATGCCAGATCCTGGGTGGCGCTGGCCACAGCCGCAAGAATGGCGGCACCAATGAGCAGCGCTCGTTCATCCGATCCGGCAATTGCCATGCAGAACAAACCGGCAATCAGCACCACTTGGCTCGCCACCAGCCAGCTCCGCCGCCGACCCAGCCGGGGCCACAGCACCCAGCGATCCACCAAAGGTGCCCACAACGGCTTGAGCAAAAAGGGAAGGCCGACATAGCCGATCAGCAAAACATCCTCGGTCGACCAACCGGCGTTCGTCAACCACGTCGACAAGGTTCCATCGAGCAGTGGACTGGGCAGCCCAGACGCCATGCCGAGCAGGAACAGGGCCGGCCAGGTGCGCCACGGAACCATGCGGGATGCTGAGTGCTGGCTGGGGGACGCCAGGCCAACCAGGTGGCTCAGAACGAAGGAGGTGGTTCGGCAGCGCGAACGGTGGCCAGGGCCACTGCCGATGCTACATTTCCCACGTGGTCAACGGCGCTCAGCTTGACCGTGACCACAGCGTCTTCGCCAAGCGTGCTTCCATTCCCAGGAGCGACGATCTGGCCGGACCAGGTGTCCCCGGTCCGGGACAGCGCCACTGGAACGCCATCGATCGACGCCGTCATTGCCGTGACCACACCGCTGCCCTGAGCGGTGACGGTGAGTTCGGCCAGTCCACCGGTGAATGCCAAGGCGCTTGGATTGATTTTGCCGGAAACCGTCAGGGGCACCCGGTCCGGATCATGTCCGGTGCAGCCAGCAATGATAAAAGTCAGGAACAACCCAAGCGAACCTGAAGTGATGACGTGGTGCATGATGCGATTCCTTGCTAGGTGTGCAGGTCAGCCGCGACCAGCGGGCGTGGTTGGGACAAAGCGGAGATCGACCGAAACCGAATCAGACTTCTTTATCCAAATGCCTGCGCCTGCAGGAATCGTGTTCTGCGATCCCGGCACTGCATTGGGCATTTGGGTGATCAACGTCATAACGCCGGTCAGCGGATCGATCGCCCAGCAATGCGCCTGGAGGTAACCGGAGATGATGGCGTCCCTGAGCGTCATGGAATGGTCGTTGATGATGGCCTCGACATTGGACGGATCCCAAACCACTTGGACGCCACCGCTGATGGTGACCAGGTTCCACCCAAGATTTGCAAGCGAGACCCGGCCGGTCGGAACCGTCATGATGTGATATCCGGGCGGAGGAAAAACCGGTGGATCAACATCAATGTCCAATAAGTACCCGATACCAGGCATGAGGATTTCATCAGAGCCGACAGCGATGAATTGATTTGTCGAGCGATCATAGCGCAGGAGATCTCCTGGATGTAAACCGAGCAAGGTCATGGTGCAGTCGACCTGCGGTCCTGGATCGGCCGGATCCCCGTCCCGCAATGGCCCCGGCATGGTGAATAATTTTGGTGGAGCGTAGACGATGGTCAGTTTCGCCTCCGTCGTATTTCCTTGGGGATCGCGTGCCGTGACCATCAAGTCTCCGCCCGATCCAACTGGAAGCCGGTCGATGGACCAGGTTCTCGACCGACCTCCATCCACCAAAATCCGCGCCGAACCTGATCGAACTCCATATTTCCAGGTGACCTCACTGACCAACCGGTTGTCAGATGTTCCGATCTCGATCGTCGCGACCTGGGAACGCAGGGTAACTTGCGTATCAATGATCTGACGGCCATTAGCGCTAAGTAAGTTCACAGTCGGACTCACGACATCTGCAACCTCGCCCAGCGTGACCGTGTAGGTATAGGGACTTAGCACGGACCATCCAGCGGTCTGGGGGACAAGGGTCAGTACAATTGTTTCATCAGGATCCCCGAGGCCATCGTCGACGGGAAAAATGGTGACATAATGTTCATATTCATTCTCTTCAAACGATATGGAACGGGTCGATATGAGATAATCTTTGTTTCTGGTGGCGGTCCCATCAACATGGAGCGCGACCGTCGAAGTCCCAACATTTTTGTTGCGAACGATCTTGAGTTGATGAGCGCGTGATTCGCTGGTATCTGCGGACGATCCGACGAACCGAAATCCTGCGGGATCGGTCAAGTCATCATCTTTTATGACGAGATAGGTGATATTTCCTACGGTAGCATCGCCGGAAGTGATGCCGAGCTCTATATAGAAATATTCCCAGTCTTCGGAAACGGCATCATTGATCAGTGGAATTGAAATGGTCTTTATTGAATCGTCACCCTTGGCCCAGGAAACGCTTCCAACAGTATCATTGAAATCGGAACCGGGCATGGCCTGGTGCAGTACGGAAGGGTAAGGAGCTCTGGTTGTATAAGACACAGTTACTGATTCATCCGTATTGTACATCCTGGCCAGCGAAAATTCGGCTGCCGGATCGATTCCTTCCTTAAACTCATCTCTTATTCCTAGCACATACACGTGGTCTTGTGAACTTTGGGTAGTATCCCGGATAGTGACATCACAATCTCCATACCCCAATTCCCAAGGAAGCGGGGTCGATGCGTTTCCAGAAATAATGCTGAGTTTCAGAGTGACGGATTCCCAAATTTCTCCACGGACACTGTCTTCGAATGCAATAGCCGTTATCGTGCGATCATCAAACTCTCCTTGTCCCCAGGTGACGGTATAGCTCGACAGGTCGCAATCCTCGCCCAATTGGGCGCTGCCAACTTCCAGCGATAATTGCACGGTAATCGGTCCATCATTCCGACCTTTACGACGGATGCTCAGAACGCCGCTCTCACCTTCAAAAAGTATCATAGATCCGTATTCGAAATAAACTTGGTCCTGGGTGCCCGATTTTGGATCGTCATCTTCAATCCAAATGGCCCCCCAGGACTCAATTCCCTGGGGTTGCCCGCTTGCAGGAACAAGCGCTATTTC
The DNA here is from genome assembly GCA_014193115.1 of Planctomycetota bacterium. GTDB lineage: Bacteria > Planctomycetota > UBA11346 > UBA11346 > UBA11346 > BJHQ01. Next base: position 177,838 of record BJHQ01000004.1, read on the forward strand.
TATGTACTTTTCGCCATCAGGCGCCAAATCATCGAGCAATGATATGGATATCGTTTTGGTGCCGGTTTCTCCATCTGCCCAGGCCAGGAGTCCAGAAAGATCGCCATGAATATCGATTCCGGATTGAAGTGATCTACCATGCGTTAATACCATCCACTGCAGGGTTACCGCCCCGATGCCGCCAATATCGCGGTACACTTGGATTTCCGCGCGTGCATCAGTCTCCATCGCAATGGGCGCCCGAACCAAACTGAATTCATAGTGAGGCGGTGGTGGCGGAGGCGGAAGAATGGATGATTGATCTTCGGGATCATCTATAATATAACAGTAAAGTGGCCACGGATTGTCGTATAATAGGTCACTGTTGAATCGACCTGCGCCGGCCGGCGAACTCAGATGCAGACCAAAATATTCGGTAGATTCATCCAAAACATCATTCGGTAAGGTGATTGCCACCTGCTTCACGCCCATTTCACCTGCTGCCCAGGATACGGTGGTCTGTGTAACCGGAAAATCCTTCTCCGGAGTAGCTGGCTCATATTCATAGGGCGACGTGGTCACGTTGACGCTGACCGGTTGATCGACGATCCCTGATCGCACAAGCGCAATCACGATCTGGGCTCCCTCGACATTGCTCAACTGGGTCTGGGACCAATCGATGCCAATGACCGATCGCTGGTCGTGGTCCGTGGGGATCGGGGCAATTGCGTCGTCATCGAGAATGTTGATCGTTGCAACCTCCTGACCCGTCCACGACGCTCCCTGGAAATTGCCGAAGGTAAGCAGAATCGTCTCAGTCGGCTCAGATTCGCCATCTTGCACTGCCGAGACCTGGATCACCTTGGATTGGATGTCACCCGCTGCCCAAGTGATCGTGCCATGGATCGGCGATGCGGACCAGTCGGAATTGCTCGCGGTTCCGCTAGCGAATGAGAAATCGACACTCGCCGCAGCGTTTGCTTCACCAGAGCGCCGCACGGTTATCGACGCGGTTCCGCCTTCGACCACGGCCATGAAAGCATTGGTAACACCGATCCTGCTGCGCAACAGATTTTGATCATTGCCAGGGATGGTGCAGAGCGGCTGATCCACGACTTTGACAAACGCAATATTCCACCAGTCAGGTTCGAAAGAAGCCTGGATCGATTCGGGAATCGACAAGCGCAACCGCGGCGATTCAGGACCTTCGGGCAGGTCATCATCGATGATTTGAGCGGACAGCGATTTCCGACCGAATTCGCCCTCCGCCCAATCGACTGAAGTAGTCAGCAACGTGGCATCTTCGGTATCGAGCAGGACCGCCTGGACCGTACACGGCCCTCGGCCGCCAAGCCGTTCCAAAACGACGTTTGCCAATTCGCCCTCACGTGCTATCGGCGCCGAAACTCTCCGAATGGTTCCAGCGGACAGACCTTCATTGTCATTGACCATGATGCCTTTCGCCACGGAGACCGTCCTCGAGCCATCTTTGTATTCAACCGATATAGAGGTCCCCATCCCATATATATTGGTAGGATTCACCAGATTATCGTCGATGACGTTCACTTCGGCATACTGGAAACCGGTGGACCCGGCCTCCCAGGTCAACGTACCACTGTGAGGATCGAACCGCCCGTCGGGATCGACGATGGTCCAGGTCGCGGTCAGCTCCTCGAGTGCCGGTCCAGAGCGCCGAACCGGGAAGCGGAATGTCTTCATGGCCTCACCGACTTCGATCCATCCATATTGGTCATCAGGATGGATCGCCAACGCTGGACTGCCTGGTACACCGAGTTCGTCATCAATGATCAGGATGCCCGCTCTTGGCTCGATTGCCTTCGGATTCTGGCTCTGGGTGATGTCGAGGTCGACCGGATTGGCAAGGTCGAGGCCGATCCCGCGATTTCCATCGGGCGCAGTGTTACCGAAGATGTTGATGTCGACCTTGGCCAGGGACTGGCCATCGGCAAATTTCACCGTCACCGGTCCGGGGAAGTCAAAATCACCGCCCGGAACCGCTGGTTGGGCACTCGTCAAGCCATACAGGGCACTTTCGCTGTTCGGCAGCGGCTTTGCGATGACCTGGACACTCGCCGTTCCCTTCAGGCTACCGAGACGAACCAGAGTGACTGAGACGTTGGTATTCGCCTCCAGGACATAGTGGTTTCCAGCATTGAGGCCGACCACATCCGCAGCAGGAAGTATTGTGAAAGAAAGAAGCAACAGGGCGATCAGGTGGTGAGGGCGCATGTGAAGTTCCTTGAGCGTTGCTCAGGAAGACTGGCGTCATGAATCCGCCATGCATGACCGTCGGTTGGCTTTTCGCCGTGACTGTCCTCCGGCATGTGTGAGACCCGTGCTGACACACATCCGGGTTGAAGAGACCAGCGCGATTGCTATTGAACTAATAAGTCCTCAGGGCCGAACCGGGGAAGGTTCGCTGCTTGCAGAAGCTGCCGTTCGCTACGGATCCTGAGATCCGAACCGCCAAGGCGCCAATGGCCAAGAAAAAATCTGGGGAAGGCGCCGCTGGCTGGACGACCAACCGGGCGTTTTGGATCTTGCTCAAACCATCTACCACTTGGCGCTTTGCCGTCTTGGCGGTCCCCAGCTGCGCCATCCAGGTTCATTCGGCGATCAGCACCTTCCAGCAGGACAGCATGGGGATGTTCCTGGTCATATCGATCGGCAGCAGCGGCGGATGCGCGCCATAACCCATGGTCAACCACGCCGAACCGTTGGCCGGACGTCCCAGTTCGATGACCATCTTGGAGCCCGCATAGCTGACCTTTCCGATCGGAATGGTTCCGTCGGCATCGTCGATGCGCACTGGTTGGGCGGCGCCATCGGCAGAGCGCAATTCGCCGGAAACCGACTCGATGCTGACGAACACCTGGGTGCGGTCGGCCGCGAATTCCGCCCGGGAGATGTCCGGCGCCCGCCAATCGCAGGTGATCCCATAGACTTGGTCGAGGGCGGCTGCGGCGGCGCGGTGGCCGAGGGCCAGGTTCCCCACCGGGCTGGTGTGGATGAAGTCCGACAAGGGCAGATCGCTTGCCGGCACCACCAGCACACCGGGAATGGCCTTGGCCGCCTGGCGCTGGGCCTCACGGACCTGGGACCACGCCAGATGACCGGCCTCGCTCTGGGTGCTGGTCACCCGGTTGAGCTGGACGGTGATCACCGGCAGGTCAGGGGCGGACAAAGCTTCGCGCCAGGCGGAGACGGCCTGGGAGAATCGGTCCAGATAGGTGGTCGCCGCTGGCGCCGACGTGTCGGAACAGCCTTGATACCAGAGCACACCGCGGACCTTGCCGCCGGCCGCCTGGACGACCTGCACCAGGTTGTCGAACAGTTCCGCCGAACCCGGCGTGCCTTCGCGGGGATTCCACCGGCTCAGCGGCGATCCGCCGAGCGCGGTCTGGATCAGGCCAATAGGATGGTTGAGGGTCCGGCGCAGGACGCGGGCGAACTGCAACCAGGGCGCGTGGCCGGGATTGGCGTTCTCGGTGTTGACCGGATGGACGGTGCCGGTGCTGTCGTTGAGCGGATGGGTGGCCAGGCGCCAACGCTGGGCATTATCGAACAAATGCAGTCCGATTTCAGGCGGATCATCGACCGGACCTTTGCCGTAACCGGCCGAATTGCTCTGCCCGGCGATGATCCACAGATCGCCGACCCCGAGCAGATCCCGGGCGTCGCCGCGCTGGGCCCATTCCGGGGTATTCGACTGATCGGTGCGCAATTGGGTTTCGAGCCGATACGGACCTCCGGCCGGAATCCGGGTCAGCTCTGCGGTCCAGCGCTCGCCCGCTTCCATCGTGGCCGGCTGCCAATCGAGATGCGCCGCCACCGGCACCGCATCGAGGGTGCGGACCAGGCGGACCATGACCTGCTGTCGCTGATGGTCGGGTTTGGACAACCAATGCCCGGCAAGCCGCATGCGGCCGAAACCGGCCCCATCCTGCTGGATGATCTGCCAATCGGCGGGGCCCTGGTCGAGGAAGGCTCCATGGGCGGCGGGCATGCGGCGGCTCCTGAATAGGCGGGAGCGTGGTATCGCTCCGGCGGTCGTCGAGGTCCCTTCCCGTCCAGGCCGTCACGGCTTGCACCATCGAGGGGTTGGGGCGCCAACGCCGCTGCATACGTTGCCCGGTCATGCGCAGCGATCCGCGGACGCGCCAGCTCCTGATCGACGCCCTCGACGATCGGGTCGTGCTGATCGACCGGGATCGCCGGATCGTCCAGGCCAATGGCCGCTGGATCGAAGATCTGGTTGAACATCCAGATGCTGGCATCGGCCTGGATTATCATGCCGTCTTCGGCGCAGCGGCACTGGCCCAGAGCAGCGATGTACGCACCGTCACCGATGGCCTGGACCAGGTCCTGTCCGGAGCTGCGCCGCGATTCCAGCACGAATACCTTGGGAATCCTCCATCCGACCGGCGCTGGTTCCGGGTGATCATCAAGCCGTTCGAAGACGGCGCGCTGGTCCGCCACATCGAGATCACCCGGATGCGCCGGGCCCTCGATCGCCTGCACCAGGCCGATGACAGTTTCCGCTCGTTGATCCATGATCTCCAGGTCGGTGTGCTGGTGGTGGGCGCTCACGGCCAGTTCGAGATGGTGAATCGCGCCGCCTGTGAACTGCTCGGGGTCAGCGAGGAGCAATTCGCCGGCAAGTCGCCGATGGATCCGAACTGGCAGGTGGTGCGATCAGATGACACCCCGTGTCCGCCCGAAGCATTTCCGGATATGGTGGCGCTGCGCACCGGCCAGCCGGTGCGCGGCGAGCTCCTTGGGGTGAAACGGCGGGGCAGCGGTGAACGCCGCTGGCTGGTGGTGGACGCCAGCCCGCAGGTGTCGGGCGATGGAGCGGTGCAGCGGGTGGTGACGGCGTTCTTCGACATCACCGCCCTGCGCCACGCCCAGATCAGCCGCCAGCGCCGTGATACCCAGCTGCTGCTCGCCCTCGAAGGCGCCAGCCTGGTGGCGTGGGATTGGCGGGTCGGGGCGCCCAATGTCGAATGGTCGGCGGATCCTTCGGCGTTGTTCGGTCTGGAACCCGGTTCGTTCGATGGATCGTGGGCGGCCTACCTGGCGGTGATCCATCCCGACGACCGGGACGAGGTCTTTGCGGCCAACCAACGGTTGCTGTCAGCCGGTCATGGCCGCTTCGCCCTCGCCCACCGGGTGGTTCCGCCGAGCGGCAAGCAACGCTGGTTGGAAGTCCGCTGCCAGCTCGATGGGCATGGCACCGAGCAGCGGATGACCGGCGTCCTGGTCGATATCACTGCTTTGCGCTCGGCCCAGGAAGATGCTGATCGCGGACATGCGATGCTGCGTCTGGCGCTGGAGGCGGCAGAGCTCGGGTTGTGGGAATGGGATGTCATCACCGGGACCATTACCTGGTCAGACCAGGTCGAGCGGATCCTCGGCCTGCCGCCAGGCGGTTCCCAGGGCCGCTATGAAACTTACCTGGAATCAGTTCATCCCGATGATCGGACCCGGGTCGAGGTCGCCATCGCCAGCGCTCTCGCCGGCGAGACCGATCCCTACCAGATCGAGCATCGCGTCACCCTGCCCGCCGGCGGGGTGCGCTGGATCGGCGCCCGCGGCCGGGTGACCCGCAACGACCGCGGCGAGCCGGTGCGGATGGCGGGCATGGTGGTCGACCTCGATGCCCGGCGGCGGGCCGAGCGCCAGCTCGACGAACAGCGCCGATTCGCGCAGAACCTGCTCAGCACCATGGCGACGCTGGTGATCGTGCTCGATCCCCAGGGCCGGGTCCTGCAATTCAACCGGGCCTGCGAACGGCTGACCGGCTGGAGCGAAGCGGAGGTCGTCGGCCCGGCTTTCTGGGATCTGTTGATCCCACCCGACGAACGCGCCGGAGTGGTCGGGGTCTTCACCAGCCTGACCGCCGGCGATTTCCCGAATTCCCATGAAAATCATTGGCTGACCAAGGATGGACGGAAACGCCTGATCGCCTGGAACAACACCTGTCTGGTCGCTGACGGTCGGATCACCCATGTCATCGGCACCGGTGTGGACATCACCGACCGCCATGCGGCTGAGGTCGCCCTGCACCAAGCCAATGCCCAGCTGGAGCGACGGGTCGAGCAGCGCACCGCTGAACTGCGCGGGGTGGTCCAGGAATTGGAGACCTTCTCATATTCGGTGTCCCACGATCTGCGCGCTCCGCTGCGGGCGATCGACGGCTTTGCCCTGGCCCTGGCTGAAGATCATGGACCGCACCTGGGCGACGAAGGGCGACGGCTGCTCGGCGTGATCCGCGGCGAAACCAGCCGGATGGGCAAGCTGATCGACGATCTGCTCAAACTCGCCAAGGTCGGCAGGTGCGAGCTGCGCCACGAGCGGATCGACGTGACCTCCGAATGCCGCGCGATCCTCGTCCGGCTGGCCGGCCGCGATCCCCAGCGCCGGGTGTCGGTCACGGTCGAGGAGGGAATCCAGGCCAACGCCGATCCCGGCCTGCTCCGTCTCGTGCTTGAGAACCTGCTCGATAACGCCTGGAAATTCACGGCGAAGACCGAGCCAGCCACGGTCGCCGTGCACACCGACGGCCAGGGCATCGTAGTCACCGACAATGGCGCCGGATTCGATCCGTCCTTTGCCGGGCTGCTGTTCAAGCCCTTCACCAGGCTGCACGCGTCGGGCGAATTCCCCGGTACGGGAATCGGTCTGGCCACCGTGGCGAGAATCGTCGAGCGTCATGGTGGCACGTGCACGGCCACGGGGGCCGTGGGCCGCGGCGCCACCATCCGGCTGCGTCTGCCCACCAGTTCGAACGCCCACATCGATCCTTGATCGAGCGGCCGATCCCGGCTCGCATCACCGGCCGCCACGCCACCATCCCGCCCATGCTGACCCGTCGCCCGCCGCCCTTTCCCCGTCGTCGCGACGAGGCCATCGCTGCAGTGGTCGAACAGCTGAAAAATGGCGACTGGACCCGCCTCGAAGGCGCCCCCGAACTTGAACGCGAGCTGGAGACCTTCCACGGCCCCGGAATCACCGGCACCAAACCCACTGTCTTCTATCTGTCTTCCGGCACCGCCGCCCTGATGGCGATCCTGCTCGGTCATGGCATCGGACCGGGCGATGAGGTCATCACCACGCCATACACTTGGGGCGCGACGGTGTCGGCGGTGCTCGCCATCGGCGCCATCCCGGTCTTTGCCGATGTCGACCCGATCAGCGGGTTGATGCGGCCCGAGACGGTCGAGCCGCTGATCACGCCGCGGACCCGGGGCATTCTCTGCGTCCATCTGTTCGGCCATCCGTGCGCTGCCGCGGAACTCCGGCGGATCGCCGATCGCCGCGGCATCCTGCTGTTCGAGGACGGCAGCCAGGCCCACGGGGCGCGGCTTGATGGACTGCGGGTCGGCGCCTTCGGCCATGCCAGCGCCTTCAGCTGCATGGGGCTGAAGCTGCTCGCCGGCACCGAAGGCGGCTATGCCGTGTTCCACGATCCGGCTGCCGCAGAACGGGCCATGCTCTATGGCCGCCATCCCCGTGGGCTTCCGCCCGACCGGGCCGCTGTGCTCGGAGAGGCGGGCCTGCTCGACGCTTTGCAGCTCGGCTGGAGGCCCTGCACCATCGGCGCTGTGCTGGTCCGTCACGCCTTGCCGCATCTGGATGCGGAAAATGCCGCTCGGCGACGGAATGGCGGCCGGTTGCGTGCCGCGTTGGCCGGGCTCGACGCGGTGGCGCTGCACCAGGATCTGCCCGGCGCCGAAGGCTGCGACCATCTGCTGTCGCTGGTGGTCCATCCCGAGCGCTGCGGCCGCACCCGCAACGACATTGCGGCCCGGATGAACGCAGCGGGTGCCGGCAACTTCCACTATATCCCGGTTCCCATCCATCGCCTGAAACGGCTGGATCCCCACGGCTATGACGGCCCCCGGGTGTTCTGGCACGACCAGCTGCTCCGCGCCGGGGCGGACTATCGCGCTGCCGAATGCCCCGGCGCCGAATGGCGCTGCCCGCGGGAGATCACCCTGGGATTCAACTGGACCGAAGATGACCCCGAGGCGATGGGCCAACTTGCTGCCGCCATCCGCCACGCGGTGGCAGCCTGACGCGGGAACCCAGCCCATCCCCGAAGCATCTCGGTAAGCGTTTCTTGAACGCTGGTGCGCTTCACTAGCCGGAGCCGTCGGACCGGCTACACCCCCGGCATGCACCAGCTCCTTCGCAGCCTGCCCATCGCCCTCGTCGCTGGAGCGGCGGCAGGAGAGGTGGTCATCGACGCCGCGGCCACCGCGGTGGCTGGCGACGCCGACAGCACCCTGGTGCTGCGCTGCGCATCGCTGACCGGGAAGGACAGCAAGGGAAATCCTGGTGCCGGCCTGACCATCGTGCTGCCTCGCCGCGGCGGAGCCTGGCAGCCGGATCAGGCCCGGGTCACCGCAGGCTGGTTGTTCCGCCCTAAGGTCCAGATCGACGCTGCTGCCCTGCGCCAGACCGGCGACCGGATCGAAGGCGCGCTCAGCCTGGTGCTTTGGTCACCGCAGAAAGATGAGACCGGACCGCCTGCCGACGCCCAGCGCCTGGCCCTGTCGGTGAACGGCACGGTGCAGCGCGGCGAGGCGATGGCGCCGCTGCCCGATCCGCTGGCCTATATGCCGCCGTGGCGGAAAGAGGTGCCCAACTACGGTGGCTGGATCGTGACCGGAACCTGGAAGGCCGACGGCAGCGGCGAAGGCCAGCTCAGCGGCGCGTTCAATGCAGCCACGGCGGTCGGTGCCTGGGGCGGTGAAAGTACGTGCACGGTCGCGGCAGGGACGGCGGGTTTGGCCGTGCTCTGCCGCTTGTCGCCGAAACGGGTTTCAGCGCCCCACGGCGCTCGGGCGATCTACACCCTGCCCAAGCCCCTCGACGGTCGTGGATCAGCCGGACTGCGCCTGGTGGTCGATGGTCCCCGGCGCGACGGTCCGACCGTGACCTTGGCGGTGCGCGAGGCTGACGGCTCGTGGTGGTCCTGCGTCGGCGCCGGGCTGCTGTCGGGCCGGGACACCAGCAACGAGGTGCGCTGGAGCGACTTCCGCCGCGCCGGTTTCGACGAGGACTATGCCCTCGACCGGTCGGCCTTGTCGGCGATCGCGGTCGGCTGCGACGATTCCTCGGGGGTCGGCGATGTCCGTTTCACTCTCAAGCGGGTCGAGCTGCTCGACGGTGAAGCGACCATCCAGGTCGTGCCCCAGGTGACGGTCAGCGAAACGGTGGAGAGCATCGAAGGTACCGACCGCATCCCGCCTGGATTGTTCGGTATGCACGATGTCCGCGGCAAGGCGAAACCCGAGGAGACCCGCGATCCCATCGCCTATCTGAAACAGATCCGGCCGGGATTCATGCGCTCCATCGAGCACACCGGATTCGGCGGCGTGAAGGATCCGCCGGATGTCGCCACCGCGATCAAGCTGCTCGCCGACCGGCCGAAGGCCAAGACGGCGGCCGACGATCCCAACTGGCTGCGCTACGTGGCTGCCGAAGCCACCGACGCGGTGGTCATCGGCCACAGCCAGAACCTCTGGGCCAGACCGAGCTGGATGGACCAGGGCCTGGACGGGTTCTGCGCCAACATCGAGTCATTTTATCGTCAGATCGCGATCAAGTCGTGGGTGCCCGGCGATGAGCGCAATGTCCGCCGCCGCTACGAGGTGTGGAACGAACCGTTCATGTGGGGCCGCCATTTCAACATGGGCGAACGCAATCCCGCCGGGAAACAGGCGTGGACCGATCCTGGCCAGCACGGCTACCTGCCGGCGTCGGTCGGGGCCGAGGCTTATGCCAGGATTTTTCTGGCCGCCTGCGCCGGGGCCAAGCCGGTCAATCCGCATATCCTGCTCGGTGGGCCGAGCTCCGCGGGATTCCACGAAGACGATTGGACCAGCTTCACCCTGTTCACCGGACCGATCCTCGACCGGGTCCACGACCAGATCGATTTCATCACCGAGCACCACTACCAGGGCGAACCCGACAGTTATGCCGCCTCGACCCTGGCGGTCGGCGCCTGGTGCGCGGCGAAATACGGCCGGCGCATCCCGATCTGCAACACCGAGACCAACGACCGGGCGGACATCCCGACCAAGGGCGACGGCGGCCAGCCGGCCCACTGGACGGAAAAAGAAGCGGAAATGAACCTCGCCCACTACAATCTGGTGGACATCCTGAGCCATGCCCGGTTCTGCCCCGATGTCGCCTTTGGCCGCGCCATGCATGCGCTGTGGGATGGCGGCTTTTGCCGAAATGCTGGCGAAACCAACGTCTATTCCCTGCTCGCCCCGCTGCGCGGCCGGCGTCTGGCGATCACCGGCGATCCGCGCCTGGTCTGCGCGGCCACGACGCCGGAACCCGGCACCATTGTGCTGGTCGTCCACAACGCCGGCGAGGAGCGTATCCACGGGACGTCCGTGGTTCCTGCCGGATTCGCCGTGGCCTCCAGCACCCGGCTGACCTTCGGCGAGAAAGGCACGGCGCTGGAGGATCTGCCCGCCGGCGCGGCGCTCGACTACGACTTGAAGCCACGCTTCTGCCAACGCTGGATCCTCAAGAAAGCCGGATGGAACCCGACTGCCGAAATCCGCTGGCGCTGGGTGCCCTGGGTGAAGGTCCAGACCCGGATCGCTCCAGGAGCTGAACTCGCTGGACCGCTGCGCTGGAATGACCGCGATCCGAAAGGCGCCAAGGCGGCGTTCGTGCGCCTGATCACCCGCGACGCCCAGCGCGGCGAAGCCACCGCCGTCATTGCCGGCAAAAAACTGGCCGTGCCGTGGTCATCGGCGAACGAAGGCGCCCAGGGCATCGCCGACCTGCCGATCGACCCGCAATCGTTGACCAAGGATTCCCAGCTCAGCATCGTCTGCGCCCCAACTGGGAACGGCCTCACCGTGCTCGCGGCCATGGTCTATTACCAGGAGTGACCGCGCAGTTCAGCACCATGGGACAGTACCGCTGGTCAACCCTGGTGCGGCCTGAGCGGTACGGCATGGTCAACCCATGGATCGTGGTGCGATCATCGAAGCAGCCCTCGACCGGCGCGGTTGGACCCCGTTTCTGCGCACCCGGGTCGAGCGCCTGCTGGATGGTCGCGAAGACCGCAATCGCCTGCATTGCTGCGATTCCGGCTGCGCCGTCTGTGTGCGCGAGCTGCTGGCGCTCTTGACCGAAGTCGAGCTACAATGCGCAACGGTTCCATCGGAAACGGATAGCCGTTAGGGCGGCGATCAGTCCGCCCTCCGCCGGCGGCGGCGATCAGTCCGCCCCCGCCGCCGGCGGCGATCAGTCCGCCCTCGCCAGCGGCGGCGATGAGTCCGCCCTAACGGCGTCGGCGATCAGTCCGCTCCCGCTGCCGTCGCTGCTGCGAAAAGCTTCTCGACGTCGCCGGCTTCGAGGGCTCGGGCCAGGCCTTCCAGGGCGAGATCGCCGACCAGGCGGCGTTTCTCGGCTTGCAGGCGCAGCACGCGCTCCTCGATCGAATCCACCGTGACGATGCGGTAGACCATCACCGGTTTATCCTGGCCGATGCGGTAGGCGCGGTCGGCGGCCTGGTCCTCGGCGGCGGGGTTCCACCACGGGTCGAGGATGATGACGTAGTCGGCAGCGGTCAGGTTGAGTCCGACGCCACCGGCTTTCAGCGAGATCAGGAACAGCGGATCGGTGCCGGTCTGGAAGGCCTTGACCTTGGCCGCGCGGTCGCGGGTCCGGCCGTCGAGATATTGATAGGTGATGCCCCGCTGTTGCAACTGATCTTCGATCAGGCCGAGGAACTTGGTGAACGAGCTGAACACCAACGAGCGGTGGCCTTCGCTGACCAGTTCTTCGACCAGGTCCATGAACAGATCGACCTTGCTGCTCGGCACCAGCTCGCCGCCGACCAGGGCGGGATGGCAGGCGGCCTGACGCAGCCTGGTGATGGCGGCGAGGATCGACACGCGGCTGCGTTCGAGGCCTTTGCTGCCGAGCAGGTCCATGACTCCGACCCGCTCTTTTTCCAGCAGATCGTTGTAGAAGATCCGCTGGCCTTCCGACATTTCGGCGTGGAGCAGGATCTCGGTCTTGGGCGGCAGTTCGGTGGCGACCTCCTTCTTGATCCGGCGCAGCACGAACGGCGACACCCGGTCGCGCAAGCGGCTGATCGCTTCGGGGTCGTCTTGCAGGGTCTCCTTCAGCGTCTTGCGCCGACCGAGGAACCCGGGCATCAGGAAGTGGAAGATCGGCCAGAGATCTTCCGCGCAGTTCTGCACCGGGGTGCCCGACAGGCACATCCGCCGCTTGGCCAGCAGCTTCAAGGCGGCGCGGGTGGTCTTGGCTTCCGGATTGCGGATGACGTGGGCCTCGTCGAGGATCACCGTGCTGTACTCGATGCAGCCGAGCAGCTTGATGTCGCGCTGCAGGATATTGTAGCTGGTCAGCAGCAGTCCGCGCTTGGGCAGTTTTTCCGGCGATTTCACCCGGTCGAGGCCAAGATGGACATGGACCGGCATCTGCGGACAGAATTTGAGGCACTCGTCCGACCAGTTGTCGACCACCGAACGCGGCGAGACCACCAGATGGACGCCAGGATCCTCGCGGTGGCGCCACAGCAGGTAGGCCAGCGATTGCACGGTTTTGCCCAGACCCATGTCGTCGGCGAGAACGCCGCCCAGGCCGCGCTGGGACAGGAAGACCATCCAGTTGAGGCCGGCGTGCTGGTATTCGCGGAGGGTTGCGTTGAGACCCTCAGGGATGGCGACTTCCGGGATGTCGGCGCCCCCCTTGGCCAGGCTGGCGAGATCCTTGGTCACGTCGTCGAGCACCGCTGAGCCGCCGGATTCGGCCAGCGACACCGCCATCGCCGCGGCGTGGCGCGGTACCCGGACCTTCCCGCCGGCTTCCTTCAAGCCGCCGAACTCGGCGAGGGTGCGGTAACGGTTCAGCCATTCCTCGTTGATCCGGGCGCGCAAGCCGTCCTTGAACACCATGACGTTCTGGCCACGGGCCGCATTCTTGAGCAATTCCTTGATCGGCACCTGGCGGCCTTCGACGGTGGCTTCCAGCTCCAATTCCAGGTAATCGTCGTGGGCTTTGACCACCGCGGTGGTCTGGATGTCGGCCGGAGCCCGGCCGCGATGCAGACGTTCCCGGCCGCGGATGTCCCAGCCTTGCAGGTTGGGGATGACCTGGGCGAGAAAGCGGTCGGCGGCGTCGCCGTCAGCGACGAAGCCGAAGGCGCCGCGCCGTTGGACCAGGGCGCCGCGCTTGATGAATTCATTGCAGCGTTGCAGTTCGAGATCGCGATCGCGTTCGCAGCGGATCACCGTGCCGTCGGGAGCTTCGGCGACGATCAGGCCGATGCGTTCCAGCGGATCGATCTCGGGCAGGTCGTCGTGGTACTTGAATTTGACGTTGCCGCACAGCCGGCTGTCGACCTCGTACATGTCGAGGATCGGCAACGGCCGGCCGCGGACCGGCTTGGCCCGTTCCGCCTGGGGCGGGACCTGGCCGGCATGGGCGAGCACACTGCGCCACGGATCCTTGACCAGCAATTCCTTGGGGACCTGGATCTTGCCCAGCATCAAGTGGTCGAGGTGCTCGGCTGGTCCGGTCCATTCGAGGGGGATGACCCGGCCGCGGAAGACGATGAACGGACCGGGCAGGCACCACACGTTGGCCACCGCTGCGCCGCCGACCTCCAGATACATCAGCATTTTTTCGCCGCGGTCTTCCATCATCAGCCGCGGCGAACGCGGTGAGCCTTCGATGACGCAGGGATAAGTCTGGCCGTCGATGACCATCAAAGGCGGCGGATGGACGCCGCGGATCTGCTGGATCGCACGCTGCACCGAATCGACCTCGTGGAGCGGTTCGGGACGGATTCCGACAGCGTTTTCGACGATCAAGGTGCGGACCCGTTTGCAGTTCGGCAGAGGCCGGTGCAGGGTCAGGACGATCGGCGCGCCAGGTTTGCGGGCGGGTTCAGGCGGGCTGGCGGGATCGGCGGCGAGGGGCGGGGTGGAGATCGACATGGGCCGTTATAGGAAGGGACCGGCGCAACGCATGGTGCGTTGTGCACGTGAGACCCGATCCTAACACACCTTCCACCGCCGCAAGAAGAGTTTTCCGAGGAGCGAAGACTGAACCGCATTCCCTCCCATCGCAAGCCATGAAGACATCATTGGTTGCATGTCGGATTGGGCGACGCTGCACGCCATGGGGCAGGTGGCATGCATTCCTGGCATGCCGCCGGCTAGCATCGCCTTTCGATAGGGAACCTGCGGGAAACCGTCCTACAGTACCACCATGACCCCGCGCCGCCGACTGCTCAACCTGCTGGTCGCCGCCCATGCCGGCGAACGCGCCGCTGCCTTGGCCTATCGCGGGCATCACCGGTCCCTGCCGGCCGGAGCCGATCGGGATGAGATCCGCATCATTGAGGCCGAAGAATGGCACCATCGTGCCCGATTGGCGCTGTGGCTGGAACGACTTGGCGGCAAGCCGTGGTTGCCCCGGGAATGGACCTTGGCCGCGATTGGCGGAACCTTGGGTCCGCTGTGCCGGATCAGCGGTTGGCTAGCGCCGATGTACGGCGCCGGATTCCTCGAAGCCCAGAACGTCAATGACTATCGGGTCGGAGCGGACCTCGCACGGCAACTTGATCTTGCAGAATTAGCCGATGAATTGCAGCAATTCGCAGTGGTTGAAGACCGCCATGAAACCTTCTTTCGAGAACGAGTGCTGAGCCATCCACTGGGACCGTGGCTGCCCCGATGGCGGGCGGAGGCGGGCCGACCGTCAGACGCCGCGCTGGTCGGCGACGCGACCGGCTGATTCCTCGTCCATGCCCTTTTGGGCTCGCGCAAAAACATCTTGAGCAGATTTACACTTGGGCGTGCCGTAGGACGCCACGATACCAGCCCAGAGCTTCAGCGCCGGGTAGGATGTATTGCATGGGAAGCCCCGTAGGGGCGGCTGAATTCTCTGCGGGCCTCAGCCCGCAACGGAGCGCCCATCGCGGTCATTAGGACTCAACCGTCCCTACGGGACTTGGTCCTGAACGGGCTATGATACTGACACTCGGGGTTGAAACCCCGGGCTCGTCTCGTTGCGTCCCGTAGGGACGCCTGCTTTCTGCCAAACAAATTTGTAAGGCGCTCAAGTTGTTCTTGCGTGCGCCCTTTGCTCGGCTTTGACGCTGCTTCGATGATGACATGGAGCGGGTGAGGGGAATCGAACCCCCGTAGCTGGCTTGGGAAGCCAGCGCTCTACCATTGAGCTACACCCGCGCTCCGGCCCATTCCTACGGGACAAGTCGTGATTGTGCTTGGCCACGTCCTCCTGCAAGGGCGTGAACCGCTGGATCAAGGTCAGACCCAATATCAGGCGGGCTGCGGGAAGGTTGCCGACGTGGTGGTGGGTCGGCGTCCCGGCTCTTCGCTGAGTACGAACACACCGTGGCTGTACTCCGCTACATCGTTGTCATTGGTCGCCTGTGCTTGGCGCAGCCAGGCATTCCACCAGGCATACAGTTCTGGCTCGCTGAGTTCGGCGATGGCGAGGTCTTCTTCACTGAGGAACTCATCCCTCACGGCCAGCCTCCGGGCACCGCCTGGGGAAGCCGGATTTCGGCGGCAGCCACCAGGCGACGGTGGGCCTCGGCCAGCGGCAGGCCGACCAAACTGCGTTCCAAAGCGATCCAGTGCTGACGCCATGGCTGGGCAGCGGCCAGGAAGAGAGCCAGGCGTTCCTCGTTCTTCTTGATGAGCTGTCGCCGCTCGCTGTCGAGAGCCGCCCCGAGAGCGTCCTCGCCATCGGCGGCAGCGGTCAGCGCCGGCCGTTCGGCGGCCGCAGCCGCCAATAGTTCCGGGTGCTGGCCAACCAGGGCCAGCAGGTCGCGGGCGCTGCGCGACTGGCGCAATGCTGATCGCGGATCGGTCAGCCGCCGAGCGAGTTCACCGATCACCGCGTAATCGCGCTCGCGGTTGGTCTTTTTCAATTCAATCAGGTGATCGATTGCGATGACGGGCGGATCGGCACCTTCGGCCCGCGACCACAGTTCAGCTAGAGGAGCAGGCCCAAGCCGAGGCGGTCGGCTGACGAAATCGGTCCGCACCCGCAACCCGTCCAACGAAAATTCGAAGTGGCTGCTCCAGCCATGCTCCAGCCAGCGGCGATCCAGTGGAGCACCGCAGCGGCAGGTCGCGTTGTGCCGGGCCAGGACCGCTAGCAGGTGATCGAGAGCTTCTTCGTCCTCACGGATGATCCAGTCGCCATCCTTGCTCATGATCGCCAGGCGATGGAAGACCACGGCTTGCCCGCTGGAAAGCACCGCCCGGGTCCGTCCGTGGTTGAACTCCCGGGTCAGGTCGAGATAGACCGAGGTCATGAGCAGAGCATCGCCGCGCCGTCACTTTCGCCAACGGCAAGCCTGCACCGTGGCTGGATGTGTCCCGGCATCCGGCGTGCCATCCATTGCCGAGCTGGCGCTCAGGCCGCTTCGTCTTCGGTGTCTTCGCTGGTGGCCTCCGCCGGGTCCGCCACCACGCCTTTCCCGCGTTTGACGTGGATGGCGTATTCGGCCAGCTTGCGGTCAAGGGTCACCCGGTTGATGCCGAGGTCGCGGGCGGCGCGCAATTTGACGCCTTTTTCCTTGTTCAGGCACCAGGCGATCAGGATCCGCTCGGCGAGGGGGAAGAGCTTGCCGAGATCCGGCCCAGCGGCTCCGGCCCAGCGTTCGAGGGCGGTCTTCAGCAGATCCTCTGGCGGAACTCCTGGATTCTGGATCGTCGACCGTTCCGCCAGCGGATGTGAAGCGGCATAGGAACGCACCGTCGGCGGCACCAGATCGTCGATGAAGACCGTGCCCGGGGCCAGCACCACTGCTTTTTGCACGCAGTTTTCCAGTTCGCGGATGTTGCCCGGCCACGGATACGCGATCAGCATCTCAAGCACGTCGCGGGGCACTTCATCGACGTTCTTGTAGTTGGCCCGGTTGTACTTTTGCAGGAAATGGTTGATCAGCAGGGGGATGTCCTCGCGCCGCTCGCGCAGCGCAGGCACCGCCAGATTGACCACGTTCAGACGATAGAACAGATCTTCGCGGAACCGCCCGGATTTGACCTCTGCGCTCAAGTCGCGGTGGGTGGCGGCGATGATCCGCACATCCACCGGGATCGGGTGATGGTCGCCGACCCGGGTGATGGTGCGCTCTTGCAGGACCCGGAGCAGGCGGACCTGGGCTTCTTGGCTGATCTCGCCGACCTCATCGAGGAACAGGGTTCCGCCGGTGGCGACCTCAAACAGCCCGCGACGGTCATGGTCGGCGCCGGTGAAGGCGCCGCGGGCGTGGCCGAACAGCTCGGATTCGAGCAGGCTCGGCGACAGCGCGCCGGCATTGATCGAGACCAGCGGCTTGTGGGCGCGGTGGCTGTGGGCGTGGATCAGCTTGGCGAGGAGTTCCTTGCCGGTGCCGGTCTCGCCCTGGATCAGCACGGTCGCGGTCGAGGCCGCCGCGCGCAGGGCGTTGCGGATCAGGGCCTGCATCACGCCGGAATTGGTCAGGATGTCGTGCTGGCGGACATCGACGGTCAGGGCGCCGCGCAGGACCTGGTTCTCTTCCGCGAGCTCGCTGACTTCCAGCTGCACCCGCAACCGGTCCATGCAATAGCGTGACAGGGAATCGACCAGGAAGGCAGCGGCGTCTTCGCTCTGCCGATGGGAGACGAGCAGGGTGGCGATGGGGACGTTGCCGTCGCGCAGCTGGCGGGCCACCACCGGCAGGCCATCGGTGGCGATAGGCGCGGTATGGGGTGTCGCCAGGGCGGCGATCTCGTCGGCGCTGTCAGGCGCTTCGCCAACGATAAAGGTTCCCGAAGGCGTCAGGTGACCGGAGCGGCAATTGAGCCAGATGCCGCCGATGGTCCCCCAGTTTTTCACTTCATGCCACAGCCGATCGAGGATCAGCCGGGGACCCGTCGCGGGGTCGAGGAGGTGCAAAACGGTCCCGACGCGGGTTGGCCAGGTGTGCATGATGGATCAGCGCACGCTCCGCTCCATCCGCTGATTGTCCATTCGGACAACAAAGTGCCTGGACAACGCGCAGCATTGGGCGCCGCGCTGCGCAGGGATGAAGCAGTCGCTTCGCCAATGGGCGGATCCGCGCGGCTGGTCAGCCCGGATCGCTCTGGGTGACGCCGCCGACGTTCATGCCCTGCATCATTTCGTACAGGTAGGCTCTGGACACCTCTGCTGCCCGGGCAGCAGCACTGACATTGCCGTGTTGGCGTTCGAGCAGTTCCCGAAGCCATCGGCGCTTGAACACCAGCTTCGCGTCCAAGTAGCGATCCGGCCACGGTTCGGCGCGAGCCAGGGTTTCTGCCTGCCAGGCCAGGGCGACGATCCGGGCGAGCAGGCTGATCACGTCGCAGGCCCGCTGCGGCGGCCCGCTGCGCGGTTGGCAGAGCAGGGTGACGCCCGGCATGACATAGGCAGTGATCAGCCCGTGGTCGTCGATGGTCGGCGCCAGGGACGGCAGCGACGTGGCCGGCGGCGGCGGATCAGGCATGCCATCGTCTGAGCTGTGGGCGAACAGCTCGTGTTCGCGGTACAACCACATCGCGCTGGCCGGAACGGTCGGTCGCATCGCTTTGAGGAACTTGCCCATCAGCTCGGGCAGCGGCAGTCCGCGCCCGCACAAAAAGGTCAGGCGGACCAGGTGCTCATAGACGCTGCGGCCGATCGAGTCTTCTTCGCGCACATCGGTCATGGTAGAAGGATGACAGCCGACTGGCCGACGGCCAGCAGGTTCCAGCCAGCCGGATGCGCAACGTTCGAGGGCCGGCCGATGACCGATCGGGGACCCGTCGAATCACTCGGTTTCGAAGGGAATGTGGAGGATGATCCGGTCGTTGACCACGTTTCCGAGATCGTCGGGGAGCTTGGGTACCCGGTCACCGCTGCTTTCGACCTTGACCAGCCGGTCGGGCGGCATGCCGGCATTGCTCAGGGCGCGGCGGACGCTGTTGGCGCGATCGGTGGAGATCTCCCAGGCGCCGTAACGTTCGCCGGTCGGTCGCTTGGCGGCGAAGGCCCGCACCGACAAGCCGCGCTTCGAACTGAGCAAGGTCGGCACCACCGCTTGCAGCAGCTGACGGCCTTCGGGTTTCAATTCGGCGGTTCCGGGGATGAACAGAGCTCCCTTGGCGTTCTCCGAGAACTCGACGGCCAAGCCGTCCTGCTTGATCTTCACGTCGAAACCGCTGCGGGCGGAGCGGATGTTGCTGTCTGCGGAAGCGGCGGAGCGGATCCGCCCGGCGAGGGCTTCGGCTTCTGCCACATCAATGTTGGCCTCGGCCCGGGACGCCTGTTCGACCTTGTCGTTCATCACCGGCGGCCGGCCATCGGTCTTCATGATGTAGGGACTCGATCGGTAATCGATTTTGAAGGCACCCGGGTTGGCGAAGTATTCTGCCAGACCATTCCGCGTCTTCACATCGAGGCCGACGATCCAGAGCACCAGGAAGAACGCCATCATCGCGGTCACGAAGTCGGCATAGGCGATCTTCCACGCCCCACCGTGGTGACCGTGGCCGCCGCCCTTCTTCTTTTTGATGATGATCGGCTGATCTTTGTCGTCGGCCATTGGTTAGGGACTTGGGGCTAGGGACTAGGGACCAGGGATCGTGGTAGGTAATCCTTGCGTTGGTCGACTGGAATTTTGTGTGGGCAAGCGGGGGGCGGGGCTGGGCTGGGGCCTGGGAGCGCCGAGCGCCAGCTCGGCATCGAATCGCCCATGCCGAGCTGGCGCTCGGCGCTCCCAGGGAGGCGAGCCCGAAGGGCCGCGGTTCTCGGTAAAGGGAACGGCCGCCCGAGGCGCGCTGGGCGGATGCAATCGGCGCAGCCGATCCGCCCACGTTTTGACAGCGGAGCAGTCAAAACAGGCGCCGACCCAGGCCGGGGGGGCGAAGCAGGTGCCGCCCCAGGCGGCGGCAGGCAGAAGGCCTGCGACCGGCGCAGCGTGGAGCGAAGCGGAGCTGGAAAGGCCCGGAGCGCCGTGGGGGGCGAAGCCACCCATGATCAATGCCCCCCGCCGCCGCTCTTCGCGGCGGCTTTGACGAATTTCTCCATCTCGGTGAAGCCGGGTCGCACGCTGGGATCGATGTTGCGGCGGGCGAATTCGATGCAGGTCATCGGCGATTCGCCGCGGGCGAAGCTGAAGATCGCCTGGCGGATGCAGTTCAGGTACTGGCCATGGGTGCGGCTGCGCATGCCCATGGCCCGGGCGATGGGATAGAACACGACATACGCGACCAGGATGCCGGTCATGGTGCCGACCAGGGCCATGCCGATGGCGTGGCCGATTTCCGCCGGATCGCCGCCGATCTTGCCCATGGTGATGATTACGCCGAGGACGCAGGCGATGATGCCCACCGCCGGCATGGCGTCGCCGGTATTCTGCACTGCATCCGGCACCAGGTGGTGCTCGGCATGGGCCGTATCGAGGTCCATCTCCATCATTTCGGCCAGGTCGTGGGGCTTCACACCGCCGAGCACGATCACCTTCATCGTGTCGCAGAAGAACGGACAGGCGGTGTGATCGTGGAGGAAAACATGGTTCGCGCCGAGGATTTTGCTTTTGGCTGGGTCCTCCAGGTGGACTTCGATCCCGAGCAGACCGTCGTGGCGGGCGACATTGAAAATCTGATAGAGCAGGGCGAGCAGGCGCAGGAATTCGTCCTTCGAGAACGGATCTGGACTGAGCATGTGGAGCAATTCGCTGATCGTCTTGTTGACCATGCCCATGCCATTGCCGCCCAGAAAAATTCCGAACGCGCCGCCGAGGATGACGATGTATTCCGTCCATGCCTGGACGAAGATGACCATCTGCCCGCCGTGCAGCAGGTAGCCGGCGAAGATGCAGACCAGGCCAAAGACGATGCCGATGATGAGGAACATGGAGGCGCTAGACCATGCTGACGCGAAACCTGGACCAACGCCAGTCGAGGATTGCTGATGGCGATCGGAAAATGTCCTGTATCCAGTTATCCAGTCATCAGTTACACGACCTCTGCTGACCCTCTGCACGGGCTCGTACGAGGCGCCAGATGACGCCGAGAGCGACGCCTGCTGTTGCGACCTGCGGCGTCCTGGGGCTCGCCTCTGTTGCCGTGGTCACTAGCGTCCCGCTCCCTGCTTCCTGCCGCCGTCCCGCTCTGGAGACCCCATGCGCCTGCTGGTCCTCTACACCACCTCGATCATCTGCGGCATCTGCATGATGGCGTTGGAGATGATCGGCGCCCGGGCGCTGTTCCCATCATTCGGGTCGTCGGTGGACACCTGGGCGGCGATCATCTCGGTGTTCATCTTGTCATTCTCGGTGGGGTACGTCCTGGGCGGGGTCGTGGCCGACCGGATGCGCAGCAATGCCGCGCTCGGCTGGCTGATCCTGGGCGCCGGCATCCTGTACTGCCTGCTGCCGATCTATTCTCTGGCCTTCTGCGAATCTTTGGGTGAAAGCGTCCATCAGGCAGCCTGGGGACCGCTGGTCGGAGCCCTGGCGCTGTTCCTGGCGCCGTCGCTGCTACTCGGCGGTATTTCGCCGGTGCTGGTCAAGCTCGCCTTTGTCAGCGCCGACCGGGTCGGACGGACCACCGGCACGCTGTATGCGGTCGGATCGATCGGCAACTTCGCAGGGATCCTCGGAGCAAATTACGTGCTGCTGCGCTATGTGCCGCTGAATGACAGCATCCTCGGCATGGGCGTGGCGCTGTGTCTGCTCGGGTTGTGCCACCTGTTCCTGCGCATGGAGGTCACCGCGGAGGCTGGTGGTGGAGCGTCGTCCGCTGCCGGCGGAGAGCCGGCATGAAAGCCCGTATCCTTGCGGTGGTGGTAGCGGCCCTGGCGATGTGGGCTGGGTACCGGTTCGCTGACAGCCACTACCGGATCGCGGATCCCGGCTACCCCAGCGACCAGCTGCCCCTGGCCCATCGCGACAGCGCCTATACCAGCTCGACCTGGGTGGCCAGTCCCACCGACAATTACCTGCAATTGCGGTTCTTCGAGCGGGTCGAAGGTGGCGTCTGCCTGCGCCCGTCGTGGGCTGATTTGGTGGCGTTGAAGCAGGCAGGGGGAGCGCCGGCGCTGCCCCACCTGGTTCCGGCTTCGCCTGAAGTCGGTCGCGGCAAGTTGGATCCGCTGTGGCCGGTGGACCGGCCCCAGCCCGATCCGGGCACGCTGAACAGCAGTGCCTATATCAGCCTGTTCCCGTACGGCGTGCTGCTCAACGACATGGTGATGGCGGCTGCCGGCGGCGCGACGGCCAAGGCCGCTCCGCGGATCCTGATCGTCGGCTTGGGATCCGGCGTCGGCGCCGCCCAGCTCGCCCATCATTTCCCCGATGCCGCGATCACCGTGGTGGACATCGATGGCGTGGTCCGCGACATGGTCATGGACCACTATCCGCTGCTGCGCTGGCTGACCACCCAGGTCACCACCCGCAAAGAACCACGGCTGGACATCGCCATCGCCGACGCTCGGCGCTGGATCCGTTACGAGGCCGCCCGGCGCAAAGCCGCGGGGGCCGGATTCGATCTGATCATCCTCGACGCCTACACCGCCGGATCGACCATTCCGCCGCACCTGATGACCCGGGAGTTCTTCGCATCGTGTGCTGCCGGTCTGGCGCCAGGCGGGCTGGTGCTGGCCAACGTCATCGGCTGCCACGGCAAGGAGGTCGACGGCGCCATCGTCGGTGCGATGCACCGGACCCTGGGCGGAGCGATCCGCTCGCTGCGCGCTGCTGGCCTGCCTGAATGCATCTCGATCCCGGTGGTCTATCGCAGCACCGACAGTCTCGGCCAGTTCCGCGCCGGCGCGAATTTCACCCGCAACAACATCGTCATCGCCGGCACGTCGCCGCTCGACGTCCGCCGCCATCGCCAGGGCTGGGAGCGGATCGCCAATTTCGTGCATTTCCCGGAACTGGCAGTAGGTGCCTATACCACGGCAAATTACCTGAATGCCGGAGAGAACTGGAACAGCAGCTCGGTGGATGCGGCGGTGATCGACGGGGCTGCGCCGGGGCTTGCCCGGCAGCTGGTCGCCGACCGCCAGACCGACGATGCCTCGCACCACATGCGCTACAGCCGGTCCAGCGATATCGGACTGATCGAGCAGGCCCAGCGCGCCGTCCAGGCCAGCACCGGTCTGCGCCTGACCGGCTGGGATCGCCCAGGGAAATTTCTGATCCGGGTCGACACCGATTGCGTGCTGCTGCCGCGGGAGGTGTCCCGCCTGGCCCAGATCATCATCAAGGACCACGACCTGACCGACGGCGAGGCCCTGGTCGGACCCCTCGATCCGCCGGGCGGCGAACGGCCGCGGCAGGCGGCGACCTGGACGATCGCCGACGCGCCGCTCTTCACCGACCAGATGCCCAACGCCGATATCTGGAACCGGTAGAGTCCGGGGATCGCGCCATGGCCACGATCCTGACCATCACCGCCAACCCGCTGCTCGACCACTTGGCCGATGCCACGATCCGGCCCGGCGAGGTCCATCGGGTCGAGCGGCTCGCGGCGGTGGCGGGTGGGAAAGGACTGAACGTCGCCCGGGTCCTGGCCGCCCACGGCCACCGCGCCATTGCGGTGTTCTTCGCTGGCGGGCGGCATGGGGAGACCCTGGCCGAACTGGCGGCAAGCGACGGCCTGGAACCGGTGCCGGTGGCGACGGCGGCCTCGACCCGCATCGGATTCCTGGCGGTTGATCCCTACACCGGCGCGACCACCTCCTTGATGGAACAGGGCTTCCGAGTGACAGCGCGGGAGAACGGCGCGCTGCTCACTGCGGTCCGCCGCCGGATCGCCGAGGCCGATCTGGTGATCGCGTGCGGATCGGTCCCCGACCCCGCATGCGCCGCCTTGTGGCGTCTGGTCTGCGATCTGTGCGCCAACACGGGCAAGATCTGCTGGCTCGATTCGTATGGTCCGGCGATGGACGCGGCCTTGGCCGGGCCGCACCCGCCGGCGCTGGTCAAACCCAATCGCCAGGAATACGGCCGTGGCGGCCGACGCTGGGCTGCGCCTGCCGAGCTGCATTTGAGCGATGGCGCCGGAGCGATCAAAGTCCGCACGCCCCAGATCCGCCTGGTCGTGACGCCGCCGACGATCAAGGAACGCAATCCGGTCGGCAGCGGTGACTGCTACGTCGCCGGTCTGGCCCACGCCCGCCTTTCCGGCTGGAATCTGGAGCGCCAGATCGCCTGGGCCGTCGCCGCCGGGGCGGCCAACGCCGCACGCTCCGACGTCGCCCGGATCGGCCCTGACGACATCGCACCCTTGGCCGACCGGGTGCGCTTCGAACCGGACGACCGATAGGTCAGGGATCGCGCCATATCGGAGCGGCGATGCCTTCATCGCCGGCGCGGCGTTGGTCCCGTTCGCAGCCTCGTCTCGTCAGACGGTGGCCGCTGGATTGGCTTTGGGGACGCGATTCCGGGCAATGCTGGCGGTGTGGGCATCGCCGGCGCGGCAGCAGACTCAGTGGCCCCGCGGCCAGATGCCCGGATGTTTCTCCGCCCAGGCACGGTTGGGGTTCCCCGGATCGCCATACGTGTTGCCGGCGTGGTCCTTGCCGCGGGCCAAATAGACCTGGAAACCGTCGCCGAGCGACTTGTGCAGCACCCGGGTCGACGTGTAGCGCATGGTGTAGCCGCAGCGCCGGATCGGGCTGGTGTTGGCGGTCGAACCGTGGATCAGCCGGCCATCGTGCAGGCTGCATTCACCAGGTTTCAGGATGCACGGCACGGCCCGCCCATCGTCCACCTGGTCGGCATCGATCTCGCTGTCGAACACGGCTGATTTCTTGTCGATCTGGTGATATCGCGAAAAGCCCTTGGCGCCTTCGTTGTGGGAGCGCGGGATGACGTGCATCGCGCTGTTGCGCAGATCGGAGGGATCGATCGCCAGCCACACCGTGACGACTTCCATCGGATCCATCCGGCCTTTCCAATAGCTGGAGTCCTCATGCCACGGCACGCGCTTGCCGACGCCGGCCGGTTTGCACAGGAAATGGCTGCTGAACAGGCAGATGTCGGGTCCGAGGATCGGCTCCACCAGATCCAGTACCTGGTCGTCGAGCAGCCATTCCATCAGTTCAGGATAGGCGAAGTGGGGCACGTCCATGTGTTCCGGGCTTTTGCCGTGGCCGTCGGTGACCCAGCGTTGCAGCAGGTGCTCGAAGTAACCTTGCAATTTCGAGAACTTCCCTTCCGAGAACACCTGCTGCTGGGGAAGCAGGTATCCTTCATGGCGGTAGAACGTCACCTGGTCGGGGTTCAGGCGGGGCTGGATCGAGATTTGTGGCGCGGTTTGCATGGATTCATGCTCCGCATCCGGGGCCGGGAATCTTCCCCTGGGCTTGTTGGGTATTTCCTCTAGAATGACTTCATGGCCGCGACCCGCCTGCATCTCGCCAGCTATCTGACCGGAACCGCGGCTTGCCACGCGATGCGCAGCCGGCTGCCGGCGTCCGCCCGATCGGGTCGCCTGGCCGATCGCGATCCCCCTGTCCATTGCCATGATTTTCCTGAAGTGTTCTGGCTCGAAGCCGGCGCCATGGTCCATGTCGTCAATGGTACCCGGCAGGAGCTTGCCGCCGGAGATGTCCTGCTGATCCGCCCAAATGATGTCCATGGGTTCATCCCGCTTCCTCCAGGCGGCTACACCATGCTCAATGTCGCCTTCACCGCCATGACTTTGGAACGCCTGCGATCGATGTATTTTCCTAGCGGACCGTGGCTGTGGACAGGCGGCGATCTGCCCACCCGGCGGCGCTTGGACCGCGCCGGACTCGACCGGCTGCGGGGGTGGGGCCAGCGGCTGACAGCCGGGCCGACAACCGTGCTGGCCGCCGACGGCGCCGATCGTCTGACCTTCGATGCATTCCTGCTCGACCTGCTCCGCGTGTTGCGCGATGCCGAGCCCGCAGTGGCCGCGGCCGGCGAGCCGGGCTGGCTGACCGCGGCGGTGGCTGGGGTCGCAGCGGATCCTCGCCTGATCGCCGAAGGTCTGCCTGCGCTGCGCCGGTTGGCCGGCTGCACCGGCGCCCATCTCAATCGCAGCCTGCGCCGGCATCGCGGCCAGACCGCGGCCGAATGCGTGCTGAGCCTGCGCCTCGACCACGCCGCCCGCCGTCTGCGTTCCGGCGACGACGATGTGCTCGACATCGCTTTGTCCTGCGGATTCACCAGCCTGGGCTATTTCTATCGGCGGTTCGCTGAGCGTTTCGGCGCTCCGCCGGCGCGGTGGCGGCGCCGCGAACGCGAGGTCGTCGGCGGCTGACCGCCGAGGGTCACCAATGACTATTTCCCCGTGTCGATCTTGAGCACGCCAAGCCGCACTGATCGCGTCGGCGCCTATTTCGCCAGGTCGATTCTCAGCACGCTGTCGAGGTGGCGCGGTGCGACCGGCACGTCCAAGGTCCCGGTCGCCGATGCCGTGGCGATGGCCTTGGCCAGTTCGGCGCCGGTGGCCATGCCCAAGGTGCGGACGGCATAGGCTGCATTCGGCCGCATGCCGGCCAGGCGGATCTGGATGGTCTGGCCGAGGACCTGGCGCGGACGCCCCTGGACCAGATGCGCGTACCAGGTGTCGGCCCTGGGTTGGACCCAGAGCAGGGCCTGATCAGGGGATTGCCAGCCGAGCACACGGATTTCGCCTTCGCCGCCCGGCGGCAGCGGAGCGAGATGCCGGTCTGCCCAATCGACTTGGGC
The DNA here is from genome assembly GCA_014193115.1 of Planctomycetota bacterium. Lineage (GTDB taxonomy): Bacteria > Planctomycetota > UBA11346 > UBA11346 > UBA11346 > BJHQ01. The sequence continues at coordinate 204,587 of BJHQ01000004.1, forward strand.
CGCGACCGCCGCCAACCCGCGGTAGATATGCCACAGGTTCTGCTTGTCGATGTGGTTGTCCCACCACCAGGCCATGCCGCTGCCGCAGCCGCCGGCGAGCAGGCCGGTCCAGGCCTGCTGGCGCAGCAACAAGCCCTGGCCGTCGATATCGTTGCCGGGATTGCGCTCGTTGGTGCCCTGGAAGCCGACCTCGCCGAAATAGAAGGGTTTGCCGTAGGTCACTGCCCGGGCGGCGGCGACCTCCAACATGCCGACGCCGTCACGCGTGGCGAAGCGCAGCGGACCGGCCTCGCCGGCCCATTCCAGCACATAGCAATGGATCTGGCCGAGATCGATCGCGGGAATGGTCATGACCCGTTCCCAGTCCTCGATGCCGGCCCAGCTCGCGGTGACCAGACGGTGGTCGGCATCCATCCGTTTGAAGGCCGCTGCCGCCGCGGCGATCCACGGCAGGGTCCGGTCGCGGACTGGCTCGGCCAGGTCAGGTTCGTTGGCCAGTTCCCAGGCGGCGATGGTGTCGTCGGCGCCCCACCGGGCGAGGATCCAGGCGATCTTCCGGGTCCAGGTCGGATCGAGCGGAACGTTGAGAAATGCCTTCAGCCGGGCTTCTCGGTCGGCTTCCGCTCCGCCATACGGCGTCTGGTGGCCCAGCGCCAGATCATGGTGGTTGTCGATGACCAGGGTCGCGCGCAGGCCCTGGGACCGGGCCAGAGCCAGCACCCGGTCCATCAACCAGGCCTGGTCGAGGCGATACCGGCCAGGCAGATCACTGGCGATCTGGCCGCACCAGCTCGCCAGCCAAATCCGGACATGGGTGCCGCCGCTGGCTGACAGCTTGGTGAAATAGCGTTCGAAGCGCTCCAACCGGCCGGGGGCGTTAGCCCAGGCGATGTTCGGGCCGATCGGGATGAAGGGGGTGCCGTCTGCGAAGGACAGCAACCGTGAGTTCCGCTGGGAAATCTGCAGCGGACCGCGTGGCCCTGAACCTTGGACCACGTCCAGCTCGCCACTGGCCAGGACCGCGCCGGACCGATCAAGCAGCCGCCAGTTCTGGAGCCCGGCAGTGCGGACGGTGTGGCGCACGATCAGCCGTGGCTGGCCCACTGGAACGAGTTCACCCACCGGGACCGGCTCGCCGACCGGGACCGGACCGGACGCGGCGTGGTCGTTGGCTTGGTGGTCCTGGGACCGCACGGCGTGGCGCAGCCAGCGGCCGTCGCTGCCGGTGAACTCCACGCGCGGCGCCAGCGCCAGGTCATCGTCCGTCGCCGATATGCCGATGATGGACCATTGCAGCAGATCGCCGGTATGCGGGTTGGAAAAAGCGGGATCGAGCCGGATTTCCCCGGCGCTCAGCCCAGACATCAGCAGTAGGATCGCCAGCCGGACCATGATGGGCGGGCACCGTCTGGCGCAGCTGCGGCAAAGCAATCGCGACCAGCCACCGCAGCGTACAGCCGGCCCCAGTCCGCGGCCAGCGCATCTGGCGTCACCAGGCTGGCGAAGGCGGCAGCCGCGGCCGGCGCCGGTTGGCTGAGCGCAGCGATGACCGCTGCAGCCAACGCCGGTGCGGTGCGCTCAGCCGTACGGACTGCGCCGATCCGAGCGAGATCAGCCAAACCGCCGACGGCAGGCGCGACCACCGGCACGCCGGCGGCCATCGCCTCCACCGCGGCCAGCGGCAGGCCCTCGTTGCGGCTGGTCATCAGCAAGACATCCATGCCAGCCAAGGCGTGTGCGGTCGGCGTGGTGCCGGCGAAGCGCACCGGCAGGTCTGCAGCGTTGGCCTCGGCCCAGGCGCGATCGGTGCCGGTCCCGCAGACCAGGCCATCGACCGCGTGGCTGCGCCGCACCTCGCGCAGGGTCTTCAGCCATAGACCGATGTCCTTGACCGGAGCGAGGCGGCCGAGGAAACCGATCACCGGAACAGTCCGCGCTGGACGCGGCAGCACCGGCGGCGTCGGGATCGGGATCGGCAGGACGTGCCAGCGGGCGGCGTGGCCAATGCCGTGGTGATCGCGCAGTTCGTGGGCCTGGCCCGGGGTCAGGGCGTGGTGGTGATGGCGGCCGGCCACGGCCGATTCCGCCGCGGCCACGCCGGCGTTCACCAGGGGATGGAAATAGCCCTGCAAAACATGGCCATGATAGGTGTGCAGACAGGGCAGGCCGAGCCACCGGGCGGCGATCCGGCCGAGGACGCCGGCCTTGGCGGTATGGGTGTGGATCAGATCCGGGCGCCGGGTGCGAAGACGGTCGATCAATGCCGCCAGCGCAACCAGATCACCGAGGCCCGGCGTTCGCCCGAGGCCAGGCAGGCGCTCGGTGGTCGCTCCGGCCTCCTCCACCCGTTCGGAAATGTCTGGCTCGCCCGGAGGGCAGATCCCGTGCAAAACATGGTGACGCCAATCCGGCAGCATGCCGGCCAGAGCCGCGATCACCCGGGCCGGGCCGCCGTCGTTGAGCCGGGCGATGACATGGACGACCTGCACAGGCGAAGCCTGACGATCGTCGTCGCGTCGCGCTAGGCCGATGCCGCTGTCGAGGCCACCATCGTCCAGGCTGGCGGTTCAGAGCAGTCGTTCGCGGCGCAAGGCGGTCACCACCTCGGCCACCGCCATCGGCTTGTTCAGCGTGTACAGGTGCAGGCCTGGGGCCCCGGCGGCCAGCAGATCCCGGGCGAGATCGATGGTCAGCGAGATGCCGGCGGCGCGGCTGGCGAGGGCATCCCCGGCGAGGGGTTCGAGCACGGTGCGCCAGCGTTCGGGCAGACCCAGGTTGGGGCAGAAGCGCTGCTTGAAGTTCAGCAGCCACGGCCACGAAGCCACAGGCAGGATGCTCGGCACGATCCGGCTGCCGGTGTGGCCCTGGGCGTCGAGCCACCGCCGCATGGCCAGGTAGTCAGTAGCGTCGAGGAATGCCTGGGTGATGCCGAGGCAGGCGCCAGCGGCGAACTTCCCGGCCAGGCGCTGCCAGTCGGATTCCCGGCTGGCGGCTTCGGGATGGCCTTCGGGGAAGGCGGCGCAGCTGATGGCGAACCGGCCGTCGGAGCGCACCGCAGCGATCAGTTCGTCGGCATAGGCGTAGCCGCCGGGCACCGGTGCGAAGGCGCCGCTGCCCCGGGGCGGATCGCCGCGCAGGGCGAGGACATTCTCGATGCCGGCGGCCGACCATTCATCGAGCAGCCCGGCCATCTCGGCCCGGGTCGAACCAACGCAGGTCAGGTGGGCGAGCAGGGCCGGTCGCGGCGCCAACGCCCGCATTTTTTGCAGAGCAGCCAAACTGCCGGCCCGGGTCGATCCGCCTGCGCCATAGGTCATCGACAGGAAATCCGGCCCGAGTTCCGCGACCTGTTCGACGCAGGCATCGAACAGGATCTGGGCTTTGTCTCCCTTCGGCGGGAAGAATTCGAACGACAAGGTCTTGGCCCGCTGGGCGAGCAGCTGATCGATCCGGCGAGGAATCCCGGTGACGGTCTGGGACATGGCGCATCCTTCCATCGTCATATCGTGATGGATCGATGGATTTGGCAAGGCGGCCGGTTGTCCGGCCAGCAGGGCCTTCCCCAGATGCATCCCAAGGCGCCTAGACGGCTGTTCAGCAGGCGCACGTTGGAAGGGCTGATCGCGCCGGCCTGAGCCGGCATGCACCCATTTGACCAAGGCGGTTCCGCCCCTAGGTTCCTTTCCGCCATGGTGAAGCTGCTCCCACTGCGACTGCTGCCTGCGCGAACTCGGCGGGCGTCTCAGCCCCGCTGATCGGCACGCCGCCTGCGCGGCTGAGGCTTGTTGGCGCCGTCTGGGCTGAAGGCGCCGTTCCGGTTTCCGCCCTCCCCAGCTTCCTCTGAAGAAATCCCATGCCCACGTTCACGCTCCCCGACGGCAAACCGCTGTCGTTCCCCCAACCCGTTTCCGGTCGTCAGATCGCCGAGGCCATCGGCCCGCGCCTGGCCAAGGTTGCCCTCGGCATCAAGCACGACGGCAAACTCCACGACTTGTCCGCGACCCTCGATCGCGATGGCTCCATCGCCATCGTGACGGCCAAGAATGCCGACGCCGACGCGCTGTGGCTGCTCCGCCACAGCTGCGCCCATGTCCTGGCCGAGGCGGTCTGCGCGCTTTTCCCGAAAACCCGCCTGGCCTATGGCCCGCCGGTCGATGACGGCTTTTTTTACGATATGGCGGTGCGCGACGCCAAGGATGAACCAGTGGTGCTGACCAGCGAGCATTTCGCCGCCATCGAGGCCGAAATGGCGCGGATCATCGCTGCCGATCGGCCGTTCAGCCGGACCGACTACGCATGCGAGGTCGGTCTCGCCCGGACCGAGGGCGACAAATACAAGCGAGACAACGCCGAGCGCGCCATCGCCAAAGGCGCCAGCGGAATTTCCTTCTATTCCACCGGCGTTCCCGGTGCGGCCTGGGAGGATCTTTGCGCCGGTCCGCATGTGCCCAGCACCGGCTTCCTGAAGGCCTTCAAGGTCATGTCGATCGCTGGCGCCTATTGGCATGGCGATCAGCACAGCGATCAGCTGACGCGGATTTATGGCACCTGCTTCGCCGACGAGGCCGGCCTCAAGGAGCACTTGGCGCGGATCGAAGAAGCCAAGAAACGCGACCATCGCAAGATCGGCCGCGAACTCGACCTGTTCCATCTCGACGATGAGAATCCCGGGCAGATCTTCTGGCACCCGAGCGGCTGGACGATCTATCGCACCCTCGAAGCCTACATTCGTGAAAAAATCCAGGCCGACGGCTATGTCGAAGTGAAGACGCCGAGCGTCATGCCGAAATCCCTGTGGGAGCGCAGCGGCCATTGGGCGAAGTACCGCGAGGCGATGTTCACCACGGAAAGCGAAAAGCGCGAATTCGCCCTGAAGCCAATGAACTGCCCCGGGCACATCGAGATCTTCAAGTGCGGACTACGCAGCTACCGCGACCTTCCACTGCGCATGGCTGAATTCGGTTCGTGCTGCCGCAATGAATTGTCAGGGGCGCTGCACGGCATCATGCGGGTGCGTGGTTTCGTCCAGGACGACGCGCACATCTTCGTGGCTGAATCCCAGATCGCCGATGAAGTGGCCCGGTTCTGCCGCCTGCTCAAAGGCATCTATGCCGATTTCGGGTTCGCTGGCGAGTCGGTGCTGGTGAAGTTCGCTACCCGCCCGCAGATGCGGTTGGGCGATGACGCGACCTGGGATCGGGCCGAGCAGGCCCTGGCGGATGCCTGCAAGCTCGCCGGCCTGAGCTATGTCGTCGCGCCGGGAGATGGCGCGTTCTATGGTCCCAAGCTGGAGTTCACCCTGGTCGATGCCCTCGGCCGGGGCTGGCAGTGCGGCACGATCCAGGTCGATTATCAGCTGTCGTCGGCGGAGCGACTCAACGCGACCTTTGTCGGCGAAGATGGCCAGAAGCATCATCCGGTGCTCCTCCATCGCGCCGTGCTTGGCAGCCTGGAACGCTTCATCGGTATCCTGATCGAGCATTTCAGCGGTAAGTTCCCGCTGTGGTTGGCGCCTGAGCAGCTGCGCGTGCTGCCCATCACCGACGCTCATCTGGCCTATGCCCAGCAAGTCGCCGCCGAGCTGACCAAGGCCGGTCTACGGGTGACGGTGGATGCCAACCCCGACAAGCTCGGGGCGAAAATCCGCCAGGCCCGGACCGCCCGCATTCCGTACTTCGCGGTGGTTGGCGAACAGGAAGTCACCGCCGGCACGGTGGCCCTCCAGAACCAGGCCGGTGCCAAGCTCGGGTCGCTCAGCGCCGCCGAACTGGCAGGCAGGTTGCTGCAAGAAGTGCAGGAACGCCGGCTGCCCACCGAGGGCTGAGCTGTGGACTGGGAGCGCCGAGCTGAACGCGTTCGGCGCACCCATATCCCTGTTGTTTTCGCGCTTTTCCGCCGTGGCAAAGCGCACGGTGCGACCTTCCAAGTGGTGATTGGCGCGCCACTGCCAACCTGGGGATGACACGCCATTCCCGGGTCTATGCTCCGCGCCACACACCGCCAACCTCCCGTCACGGAGCCGCCGATGACCATCCGTCCTCTGTTCCCCCTGCTCGTCCTGCCCGCGCTGCTCCTCACCGGCTGCGGCGAGGAGGAGAAAAAAGCCGAACAGGACCGCGTGAACAAGGAGATCGCCCGCCAGGTCTCCGAAGCTCAGTACAACATGGAGGCGTTCGTGCGGCAGGAGGTCCAGCGCCAGCTGGCCCAGGCCGTCGCCGACCACCAGCGCAAGCGCGAAGAAGCCCTGCGCCAGATCGAAGAGCAGAAAAAGGCCGACGCCGCGGCCAAGACCGCGCCCAAGCCCGGCGCCAAGCCGCCGGTCTCTGGCGCCCCGGTGATCAAGCCCCCGGCCAAGCCGCCGACCAACCGCTGAGGCGGACATGGATCCCGATGCCCTGCTGAAGGGCATGAAGCCGGTCCAGGATGCCCTGGTCCGCCAAGGAACTGAGCGTTCGTCCACGGTCTTCACCGGCAGCGCTGGCGGCGGCGCAGTCAAGGTCCGCGTGGCGGGCGATCTCAGTGTGAAGTCGGTGTCCATCGCTCCGGCAGCCGCGGCGGCGGCCGGCGGCGATGTAACGCTGCTCGAAGATCTGGTCGTCGTGGCAGTCGGCGATGCCCTACGCCAGGTCCGCGAGCGCTACGGCGCGACGCCTGAAGAACAGATGCAGAAATTATTTTCCGGAGCCGATCTCGGCGCCCTGATGGGGCCGATGCTCGGCGGTCTCGGTCGCCGCTGAACGTCTTCCCTGGGCGCTGAGCGTCTTGCCTGGGCGCTGAGCGTCTTGCCTGGGCGCTTACGGTCGCCCGTCGCGGACCAGCTCCGCGCGTTCGTCCTTGGTCAGCTCCGGGTCCACCGCCCGCAACCAGCGCCGGGCGTCCTGGGGATAGCCGGCGGTGGGTGCGAGACCCGGAACGCGGCCGCAGAAATGCCGATTGAGCAGCAGCATATCGAGTTCGCGCAGGTATTTTGCCAGGCAGGCTGCGGCACCGACCCACGGATCGAAGGCGTCGGCGCCGACCGCGAACGTGACCCGGGGACCGGCGCCGACCCGATAGGTCGACACCTGGGCGTCTTCTCGTTCGACCAATACCAGCCGGTCGGGGAAGCGCTCCTGCAAAGGCCCTCGATAGAAATGGCGTCCGCCAAGCCGATCGACGGTGACATCGCTTCGGCCCTCAGCGCCGGCGATCAGATCGACGACCACCGCCAGCTCCGCCGCTGAGCGGTTGATGCCGGCGGACCGGTCGCGGTTGAGCTGGGCGGGATGGATCAGCACCGCCTTGGCGCTGAGCTCCAGATCGTGTGGTTTGTGCGGCTGTTTTGCTGCAACAGGCAGGCTCAGGGTGTCGGCTCCAGCCTGCCAGGGCAGGTTTCGGCCGGACGGCTGCTCGTCGGCCATGCCGGCGAGCAAGGCGCCATAAGTCTGTGGCATCCGGCCGAGGGCGGCGGTGGCGACGGCCAGGGCGACGGTCTCCAGCGGGGCGAGGTCGCCAGGACGATGGATCGCTTTGCTGTCGCCGACGCCGAGTTGGCGCAAACCGCCAGCGTCGCTGCCGGCGACCCGGGCCACCACCAGCGGCCCGATCAGCGGACCGTAGCCGGCCTCGTCGATGCCGACCGCCATCGGTTCAGTATTTACGCAAGCCGCCGGCGCCGGGCTTGGCCGGACCGCCGCCGGTCAGGTTGAACTTGGCCTCGGGCTGCTGCGGGATCACCTGGTCAAGACGATCGATCAACTTGATCACATGCTGCCGGCGCTTTTCAAGTTTCGCTGCATCTTCAGCGCGTTCCCGCAGCTTGATGACCTCGGGCTGCTCGCCCAGATAGCTGGCCAGGTAATCGGCCTCGGCGTGCTGGGTCAGGATGGTCAGCAGCTCGGCCTCGATCTTTTTCAGCTCCTCGTCGTACTGCTCGCGAAAGCGCTTCAGAGATTCGATCTTCTGGCCTTCGGAGAGGCTGACGGACATCGGCGGCTGGGGCATGGTCGCCGTCCTAGCAGGCTGTCGGGCGATTGCATCCATCGGGCCAGCGGCTGTCGGGGCTGGCGTGACCAGGGTCCATCGACGCTCACCGTTCCCAGCTTCACCAGTTGTCGCGATGGCGTTGAATGGGCTCATGGACTTCTTCGCCCGTCAGGACCTGGCCCGCCGCAACACGACCATGCTCATCGCCTTGATGGCGCTGTCGGTGATCTGCCTCGCCGGGACGCTCTGCCTGGTGGTGTTCGCGTTCAGTTACTACCGCAACCCGTTCCGGGCGGTGGACGAGGCGTATCTGGTCTATGGCTGGATCTTTATCGGCACCATCGCGTTGGTGGCAGCGGGCAGCCTGTGGAAGACCTGGGAGGTCGGCCAGGCCGGCGGTCGTGGCATCGCCGAATCCCTCGGCGGACGGCTGGTCGATTCCGGCACCGCCGATCCTGCCGACCGCCGGTTGCTCAACATCGTCGAGGAAATGTCCATCGCCTCGGGTGTCGCCACACCCCAGGTCTACGTGCTCGACGACGAGACCAGCATCAATGCTTTCGCCGCCGGCTTCACCACCGGCGACGCAGTGGTGGCAGTGACCCGCGGCACCCGCGACCAGCTTGACCGCGATGCCTTGCAGGGCGTCATCGCCCATGAGTTCAGCCACATCCTGAATGGCGACATGGCGATGAACCTGCGCCTGATCGGCGTGGTCCACGGCGTGCTGCTGATCGCGCTGACCGGCCGTCTGGTGCTGCGCTCGCTCCGCCATGTCAGGACCAGCAACAACAAAAACGGCGGCGGAATCATCGTCGCCGCAGTGCTCCTGGGCGTGACCATGCTGGTCGTCGGTTACCTCGGCTGGCTGTTCGGCCAGATCATCAAAGCCGCCGTCAGCCGGCAGCGTGAATACCTGGCGGATGCCTCGGCGGTGCAGTTCACCCGCAATCCCGACGGCTTGGCCAAGGCCTTGGCCACCATCGGCAGCAATCGCTCCACCCGGATCAGCGCACCGAACGCCGAGGAAGCCAGCCATCTGTTCTTCGGCGAAGCGATCAATCCGTTCCTCGGCATGTTCAGCACCCATCCGCCGATCCCGGAACGGCTGCGCGCCCTGCGCGCCATGGGCAGCACCGTCGTGGTGGCCGATGGCGCCACGGCTGCGGTGTCGGCATCGGTGCTGGCGGACAGCGGCGACCACGCCGTGCAAGCCCTGGCCCCGGCCATCGCAGCAGAACCTGCAACCGCGGTGCGTCCGCTGGCGGCCAAGGACATCGCGGCTCTCGCCGGTTCGGTCAGTCCATCCGATGTGGTGTGGAGCCGTGCGATCCTGGCGGCGCTGCCGCCGATCCTGCGCCGCAGCGCCCAGGACACCGTGGGCGCCCAGGCCCTGTGCCTGGCGCTGCTCCTCGATCGCCGCCCCGAGTTCGCGACGTTGCAGCTCGACCTGTTGGAGCGGACCGAACCACCGGCCCTGGTCCGGGAGATTCGCACCTTGCAGCCCCACGCTCTGGCAGCCGCGGCCAGCGCCTTGTCCCTGGTCAGCCTGGCTGCACCGGCGCTGCGCCAGTTGGATCCACCGAAACGTCGTGCCTTTTTACGTTCCTGCGCCGACTTGGCGCGGCATGACGGCCTGGTGACGATGCACGAGTACGCCATCTCGCGAGTCCTGACCCATCACTTGTCGCCCCGGCCGCAAGCGAATCTGCTTCCGCTGAAACCGCTGCTCGATGACGCGGCGTTGGTGCTGTCAGCCCTGGCCCACGCCGGCGCGGGATTCGTGTCGGCGACCGCCGACCGTCCGCCGCGCAGTGCCGCGACTGCTTTCGCAGCTGGGGTCCGGCTGCTCCTCGGTCGCGACGGCAGCCTGCCGCTGACCCCGGCGGAAGGACTGCTGCCGGAACGGCTGGACCGGGCCTTCGATCGCCTTGGCGGAGCTCTGCCCGGCGTGCGTCGGCGCCTGGTCGAAGCGGCCACCGCCGTCGTCGCCGCCGATGGCACGGTCACCGCCGCCGAGGCGGAACTGCTCCGCCTGGTCGCCACCGCGCTCGAGGTGCCGCTGCCGGCAGCCCTCGGCGGGTGAAACGCGTCGCATCGCGCACAGCGCACGACCCGGAGCGCCGCACTCCGTGCGGCCAGAACCCGGCGCGCCGAACTCTTTGCGGCCAGAACCCGGCGCGCCGAACTCTTTGCGGCCAGAACCCGGCGCGCCGCACTCTGTGCGGCCAGAACCCGGCGCGCCGCACTCTGTGCGGCCAGAACCCGGCGCGCCGCACTCCGTGCGGCAATAACCCGGAGCGCCGCACTCCGTGCGGCCTAGGTGTTGCGCGATAAGCGCCTTGCGCGACCTGGGCGCAGCTCACCGGCAAAGGGATCGCATCGCTGCACCTTGCCCGGCCCCTGGTTCCCCGGCTGTTCCTCAGCAGCATCCCGCCCAACCGCTGAGAATCGCCATGCTCCACCGCGCCCTGCTCCTCATCGCCGCCTTGGCCGCACTGCCGGCTGAAGACTCTATCAAGATCGTCTCCAGCCTGCCCCGGACGGGCAGCGCCGGAGCCCAGACCGGCACCATCGTCAACGGCATCGTCCTGGCGATCGAACAGGCCGGCGGCGCGATCACCCTCGATGGGAAATCGTACAAGATCTCCTATGCCGACTGGGACGACGCCTCGCCCGAACGGGGCCAATGGGATGCAGCGGTGGAATCCGCCAACGCCGCCAAGGCGGTGGCCGATCCCGACATCCTCGCCTATATCGGCACGTTCAATTCCGGCGCCGCCAAGATCAGCATCCCGGTGCTCAACAAGGCCGGACTGGCGATGGTCTCGCCGGCCAACACCGCCATCGGTCTGACCAAGCCGAGCGGCGAACCGGGCGAGCCGGATATCTACCGCCCATCGGGGAAAGTCACGTATTTCCGCGTCGTTCCGGCGGATGACATCCAGGGACTGGCGGCGGCGCGGTGGGCCAAAGCGCTGAACACGACCAAGGTCTTCGTGCTCCACGACCGCGAGGCCTATGGCAAGGGCGTGGCCGACAGCTTCAAGCGCAATGCCGCGACCCTCGGGCTGACCGTGGTCGGTTACGAAGCCATCGACATCAAGGCGGCGAACTATCGGCCGCTGGTCACCAAGATCCGCGCTGCCGGCGCCCAGCTGGTCTACTTCGGCGGCACCACCCAGACCAACGGCGGACAGCTGGTGAAGGATCTGGTCTCTGGCGGAGTCGATGCCAAGTTCCTCTGCCCCGATGGCTGCTTCGAGAATGCCTTCATCACCGCCGCTGGCGCCGCGAACTGCGAAGGCCGGGTCTTTGTGACTTTTGGCGGCGTCCCGCCCAAGCAGCTCACCGGCAAGGGCGCGACCTTCGTCGCTGCTTATCGCGAGCGCTTCAAGACCGAACCCGAAGCCTATGCGGTGTACGGCTACGAATGCGGCAATGTCGTCCTCGACGCCCTGCGCCGCGCCAACAAAAAGGACCGCGCCGCGGTGGTCGCCGCCCTGGCCGCGACCAAGGATTTCGATGGTGCTCTCGGCCGCTGGTCGTTCGACGCCAATGGCGATACCAGCCTGACCACCATGTCGGGCAGCATGGTCAAGAACGGCGAATGGGCCTTCGACCGGGTTTTGGAGTAAGGGGCTGGAGATCAGAGGATCGTGGGATGCGGAATGTCGCGCCGTTTGCCGCGGGTCGTGACCTTGAGGACGTGCACACGGGAACATTGCCACTTGAACTTGACCTACGTGCCATGCGATTCGTGATCCAGATGCGTGTTCCCAACCCATGACCTGGGAACTGCTCGCCTCGATCCTGATCATCGGCCTGACCAATGGCCTGATCATCAGCCTGGTGGCCCTCGGCTACACCATGGTCTATGGCATCGTCGAACTGATCAATTTCGCCCACGGCGATTTGGTCATGCTCGGATCGTTCCTGGCGCTGACCTGCATCGCCTTGAGCGGCGTCCATGGCGACGGTTCATGGCTGACGATCGGCGCTCTGCTGGTGGTGGTGCCGATCTTCACCGCCGCAGTGAACTGGGCGGTGGAACGCTTCGCGTATCGCCCGATCCGATCGGCGCCGAAATTGACCGTGCTGGTCACCGCCATTGGGGTCTCGTTTGTATTCGTCAATCTCGGCCTGTTCTGGGGCGGTCTGCCGCTCGACGCCTTCGGCGGCGGCCGGGCGGCGGCGGCGGCCAAGGATGTCCCCGAACTGATTGGGTATGCCAACTTGCTCGGGGCGGGCTGCCCGATCCGGATCACCGCCAAGGAAATCCTGGTGGTGGGCATCACCGTGCCGTTGCTCCTCGGCCTGACCTGGTTCGTGCGCTGCACCCGGCTGGGCACGGCGATGCGGGCAGTGGCCCAGGATCCGGTGGCAGCCCGGCTGATGGGCATCGATGTCGACCGGATCATCAGCACCACCTTCGTGATCGGTGGCGCACTTGCCGGAGTGGCCGCGGTCATCTGGTGCGTGTTCAACAACACCGTGTTCTTCACCATGGGTTTCCGCATCGGCATCGACGCCTTCACGGCTGCGGTGCTGGGCGGTATCGGCAATCTGCCGGGCGCGGTCCTCGGCGGCCTGCTGATCGGCCTGGTCCGGGCGCTGTGCGAAGGCGCCATCGATGGCGGTGGCCAATGGGTCAACACCGCGGTCTTCGCCGTGCTGATCGCGGTGCTGGTGTTCCGGCCCACCGGTCTGCTCGGCGCCCGGGTGCGGGAAAAAGTGTAAGAAACGCATGAATCGCCACGACGCCAAAACGCCGAGAAGGTGGGCAGTGCCAGCCGCGCTGGCCGCAGCGGAGCCACACCGATGAAGCCGCTGTGGTGGATCGGACTCGTGGCGCTGCTGGCGGTCCCGCTGCTCGATCTGCTGCTGCCGGCTTCATGGCAGATCGCCGGCGCCATGCCCAAGGTCTTCGTCTTCGCCATCGCTGCGCTCGGCGTGACGGTGGCCACCGGCTGGGGCGGATTGCTCCATCTCGGCTCGGCGGCGTTCCTCGCCATCGGCGCCTACACCTATGCGGTGCTGACCGCTCCGGTGTTCCCGTTCGCGATCGGCTTCTGGCCTGGACTCGGCGCGGCCCTGGTCGCTGGCGCCGTGACTGGCGTGCTGCTCGGCCTGCCCACGGCGCGGTTGCGCGGCGATTACCTGGCGATCGTGACCCTTGGCCTGGGGGAGATCATCCAGGACGTGATGCGCAACCTGGAGCCGATCACCAAAGGCGCCCAGGGCCTGAGTTCACTGCCAGGCCCGGCCGTGCCGTTCGCTCCACCGGATGCCGGGTGGCCTGGCTTTTATCTGTATTTGGGCCTGTTGCTGGCAGTGGTCGCACTGCTGTCCAGGATGCGGCGATCACGTCTGGGCCGGGCGATGGTGGCGGTGCGCGAGGACGAGATCGCCGCTCGCTGCTGCGCAGTCGATGCCGGTCGGACGGCGGTGGTGGCGATGGCCGTGGCCGGCGCCCTCGGCGCCCTCGCCGGAGGGTTGTGGGCAGCGCTCTACCATTCGAGCAACGATCCCAGCACCTACGATTTCAGCATGAGCATCATGATCCTCGGCATCGCCATCATCGGCGGCCTGGGCAGCCCGATCGGTGCCCTGGTCGGGGCCTTGCTGCTCGGCGGTTTCAGCCTGGTGGTGCTCGACCGCCTGGCGACCGCCATGGGCGGCTCGGTCAGCGACAACGTCCTGATGCAGCCGAACAATTGGAAATTCCTGGTCTATGGCCTGGCGCTGATCCTGGTCATGCGCCTGCGCCCGGGTGGGCTGTGCGAGGAACCAAAGGGATGAGCAGGACCGCCGGATTGAACCAAACTGGCGCGCGCCGCGGTCCCTTGCCAAGCCGCACGGAGTGCGGCGCTCCGGGTGGAGTTGGACTTGCGGAAGGACGTCGCTTGCCAAGCCGCACGGAGTGCGGCGCTCCGAGTGGAGTTGGACTTGCGGTAGGACGTCGCTTGCCAAGCCGCACGGAGTGCGGCGCTCCGGGTGGAGTTGGACTTGCGGAAGGACGTCGCGTCCCAAGCCGCACGGAGTGCGGCGCTCCGGATGGAGTTGGACTTGCGGTTGGACGTCGCTTGCCAAGCCGCACGGAGTGCGGCGCTCCGGGTGGAGTTGGACTTGCGGAAGGACGTCGCTTGCCAAGCCGCACGGAGTGCGGCGCTCCGGCTGGAGTTGGACTTGCGGAAGGACGTCGCTTGCCAAGCCGCACGGAGTGCGGCGCTCCGGGTGGAGTTGGACTTGCGGTAGGACGTCGCTTTCCAAGCCGCACGGAGTGCGGCGCTCTTGGTGAAGTTGGACGTGCGGTTGGACATTGCGCGAGCCATCCATGACCCCGCTGCTTTCCATCAACGGCGTCACCCTCCGCTTTGGCGGACTCGCCGCTCTGAAGGACGTGTCGTTCACCGTCGCTGCTGGCGAGATCGTCGCATTGATCGGTCCCAATGGCGCAGGCAAGACCAGTTTGTTCAACGTCGTCACCGGACTGTACCGGCCGCAACACGGGCAGGTGCTGGTAGCCGGGCGCGAACCACGCCGGCCCTTCGCGACCCTGGCCTGGCTCTCCGTCATGGGCGCAGCGCTGGCCACCGGCATCGGCCTCGCGCTGTTCCTCAACGCCAACACGTTGTGGGATGCTGCGATCACCGTGCATTTCCGGTGGCAACAGCCATTTCCGTGGTCGGTCGCGTTCGGTTCGGCGTGGACCGCCCTGGTCGCCTCGCCAGCGTGGTGGCAGGCCCTGGTCGGCGCAGTCCTCGGCGGCGCCGGCGCCGCCACCGTGCTCGCCCGGGGGCGCACCGGACCCGAGGTCGCGACAAAGGCCGGCGTCGCCCGGACCTTTCAGAACATCCGCTTGTTCAAGAGCCTATCGGTGCGCGAGAACCTGCGCATCGCGCTTGATCGGCGCTGCGCTGGCGACCGGAGCGGCTCTGGCGACCGGAGCGGCTTTGGCGACCTGAGCGGCTCTGGCGACCGGAGCAGCGCGAGCGTAGGGCCAGCCGCCAGCGCAAATTCGACCGCGAATGTCAACGAGCTACTGGATTTCGTCGGCCTGCACGAGGCCGCCGAGCGCCGGGCCGGCGACCTGCCCTATGGCCATCAGCGCCGATTGGAGATCGCCCGCGCTCTCGCCCTCGGTCCGCAGCTGCTGCTGCTCGATGAACCCGCCGCGGGCATGAATCCGGCCGAAAGCCATTCGTTGATGGAACTGCTCTGCCGGATCCGCGCTAGCGGGATCACCATCCTGCTCATCGAGCACGACATGGCGGTAGTGATGGGGATCAGCGACCGGGTGGTGGTGCTGAACTTCGGCACGGTCATCGCCAGCGGAACACCGGCCGAGGTCCGCCGCCATCCGGCGGTGATCTCCGCGTATCTCGGCGCCGGGCACGACGGATCAGCCCATGCTTGAGGTCACCGCCCTGCGCGCTGGCTATCGCCCGATCGAGGTCCTCCATGGCGTCGATCTGCATGTCGCTGCTGGCGAGATCGTGTGCCTGCTCGGCGCCAATGGCGCCGGGAAGTCGACCCTGCTGCGGGCCCTCAGCGGTCTCATCCCGACCATTGCGGGCACCATCCGTTTTCTCGCTACCGACCTCGCTGGCGTCCCGGCCCACGCCCGCACGGCGCGGGGTCTGGTGCAGGTGCCCGAGGGCCGCCGGATTTTTTCACGGCTGACCGTGGCAGAGAATTTGACCTTGGGCGCTTGGACGCGAACCGACGATACCTCCGCTGATTTCGACCGGGTATTCACGCTGTTCCCGGTGCTGGCCGAGCGCCGACGCCAGGCCGGTGGAACCCTTTCCGGCGGTGAACAGCAGATGTTGGCGATCGGCCGGGCGCTGCTCGCTCGGCCAAAGATTCTGCTGCTCGACGAGCCGAGCATGGGCATCGCCCCGCTGCTGGTCGAACGGATCCTGTCCGCCATCGCTGAACTCAATCGCGGCGGCCTGACCATCCTGCTGGTCGAGCAGAATGCTGAGGCCGCCCTGGCCATCGCCCACCGCGGCTACGTGCTCGAAACCGGCGCCATCGCCTTGAGCGGAACCGCCGCCGAGCTGCGCGCCGATCCCCGGGTGCGGGCGGCGTACTTAGGCGGGAGCGGTAAAAAGGATGGACCTGAAAAAACAGGGTAATCGGGGCATGAACGCCGCGCGATGGGCCGCATCGCCTGGCGGAACCGTCCCGGTTGGGGCTTTCCGGAGGGTCACTACGGTGCGGCTTCGCGCATGAATCCCCTCCCCGCCGACGTCAGCATGCTCCGCCACCTGCGACCCGCTGTGCGGGCCATGTCCGGGTACACCCCGGGCGAACAGGTGAACCAAAGCGTCAAGCTCAATACCAATGAATGTCCGTGGCCGCCGAGCCCGCGGGTGCTGTCGGTGCTGCGCGAGCTGGCCGAGCCAGGCGCATCCGATCGTCTGCGGTTGTACCCCGATCCGGTCAGCCGCCGGTTGCGCGAGACCGCCGCCGGACTCTATGGCGTGTCGCCCGACCAGGTTCTGGCTGGCAATGGTTCCGATGATTGCCTGACGGTTTTGTACCGGGCGTTCCTCGACCCGGGCGATCGGGTGGCGGTGCCCTGGCCGACCTATGGTCTCTACGACACCTTGGCAGCTCTCCAGGGGATCGAGATCGTCCACGTCGATTTCCTGCGCGATGCGGCCGGCTGGCATCTGCCCGAGGCGCTAGGCCGGCTTGGCGCGAAGCTGGTGCTGGTGGCGAACCCGAACAATCCCAGCGCGACCCTGGTGCCGGTGGCGACGCTGCGCCGGCTGTGCGAGCAGGTCGACGGCATGGTCGTGGTCGACGAGGCCTACATCGATTTCGCCTTGGCCGACGGCCATGACGCGACCCTGCTGCCCTTCATCGATCAGCATCCCAACCTGGTGGTGCTGCGCACGTTCTCGAAATCGTACAGTTTGGCTGGTGCCCGGCTCGGTCTGCTGTTCGCCGCTGCGCCGTTGGTGGCGGAACTGATCAAGGTCAAAGACAGCTACAACGTCAACGTGCTGACCCAGGCCCTGGGCATCGCCGCCTTGGAAGATCGCGATCATTTCCGCGACTGCATGCGCAAGACGGTCGACGAGCGGCGCCGCCTGGAACGCCTGCTCGCAGAGCGCTTTGGCTGGACGTGCCCGCCCAGCGCCGGCAACTTCTGCCTGTTCCAGGTCGGGCCTGATGCCGAGCGCCTGTACCTGGGCCTGAAGCAGCGCGGCCTGTTGGTGCGCTGGTGGAATCGGCCGATCCTGCGCGAATGCCTGCGCATCACCGTCGGCCGGCCGGATCAGACCGATGCGCTGATCGCCCACCTGACGGACCTGGCGCCGTGACTGAAATTCTTGGAACACCTGCCCTGGGAGCGCCTGGCCTGGGAGCGCCGAGCGCCAGCTCGGCTGGAGTGGCTGGCAGCGGCGATCGGCCAGCACTGGCCCCTTGGTGGCACGCTGGAAAAAAACTCACTGTGCTCGGCGCCACCGGCTCCATCGGCGACAGCACGTTGGATGTCAGCGCCCGGCTCGGCATCCCGCTGCACGCGCTGACCGCACACCGTCAGGTCGACAAACTCGCCGCGTTGTGCCGCCAACATCGCCCGGCGCTGGCGGTGATCGGCGATGAGTCCCTGCTGCCTCAGCTGCGTGCTGCGTTGGCTGGAACCGGGGTCGTCGCGAGCGCCGGCGCCGCTGCCCTCGAAGAAGCCGCCGCTGCGCCGGAAGTCGGCGCGGTCATGACCGCCATTGTCGGCGCCGCCGGTCTGCCGGCGACCTTGGCGGCGGTGCGGGCCGGCAAGCGGATGTGCATCGCCAATAAAGAGCCGCTGGTCATGGCCGGGGCACTGATCATGGCCGAGGCAGCGCGCTGCGGCGTCACCATCCTGCCGGTGGACAGCGAGCATTCCGCGATCTTCCAATGCCTTGAAGGCCACCATCCGGACGAGGTCGAACGGTTGGTCCTGACCGCGTCGGGCGGACCGCTGCGGACGGTGATGGATCTGTCGCAGGTCACGGTGGCCCAAGCGCTGAAGCATCCGACCTGGACCATGGGCGCGAAGATCACCATCGATTCCGCGACCTTGATGAACAAGGCCTTGGAGATCATCGAGGCGCAGTGGCTGTTCGGCGTGCCAGCCGAGCGGATCGCGGTGCTGGTCCACCCGCAGAGCGTGGTCCACAGCCTGGTGGCCTATCGCGACGGCTCGCTGATGGCTCAGCTCGGCAAACCTGACATGCGCACGCCGATCCAGTACGCCTTGACTTGGCCGCGCCATGTCGCCGGACCGGTGGCGGCGCCGGATCTGACCGCCATGGCCGGCTTGACCTTCGAGCCGCCCGACACGCGGCGGTTCCCGTCGCTGACCATGGCCTATGCCGCGGCCGCCACCGGCGGCGTCGCCCCGGCGGTGATGAACGCCGCCAACGAGGTGGCAGTTGTCGCCTTCCTTGACGGAAAGACCCCATTTCTCGATATCTTCCGCACCGTTGAACGCGCCCTGGAACAAGCTCCGAACCTGCGTGAGCCCAGCCTTGCCGACATCGTCGCCGCCGACGCGGAAACCCGGAGGATTTGGTCGCGCTGAAGGCCGCGCCAGAAGAGGGCTACAGCCCGGTCGCCTGCCGCGCCGCCGCGACGGTGGCCTGGGCCAGGCTGCGGGCCGATTGCGCGCCGGCCTTCAAGACGGATTCGACCTGGCCGGGATCCGCGAGCAGTTCCGCCCGGCGTTTGCGGGCGGCGGCGAAATGGTCGAGGACCAGTTCAAGCAACGCCAGCTTGGCGTGGCCATAGCCAAAGCCCTTCCCGCCCGGCTGGCGCGACGGATCGCGGTAGCGCGAGGCCAGCTCGACGGTGCGCGGATCGCCTGGACCGGCGAGGGCGCGGAAGATCCGGTAGACCGTGCAATTGTCGGGATCCTTCGCCACGTCGACGCCTTTGGAGTCGGTCTTGATCGACATGATCCGGGTTTTCAGCTCTTTTTCCGGAGCGAACGGATCGATGGTGTTGCCGTAGCTCTTCGACATCTTCTCGCCGTCGATGCCGGGTAGCAGTTCGGCGTGGGGCGCCAGACGCAGACCGGGCAGACGGAAGACCTCGGCGTTGAACTCGCGATTGAAGCGCTGGGCGAGGTCCCGGGTGATCTCAATATGCTGGACCTGGTCGCGGCCGACCGGGACGATGTCGGACTGCACCGCCAGGATGTCGGCGGCTTGCAGGATCGGATAAGTGAACAGACCGATGTTGGCCTCCAGACCCTTCGCCGTCTTATCCTTGTACGTGGTCATTTTCTCCATCCACGGGAACGGGCAGACGCAGCCGAGCAGCCAGGCCAGCTCGGTGACTTCAGGCACGTCCTGCTGCAGATAGATCGCGGTGCGGGCCGGATCGAGGCCAAATGCCAGGTAATCGACCACCACCTGGCGGATGCTTGCGCGCAGCGCGACCGCATCGTGGAGGCTGGTCAGCGCATGGTACGAGGCGACGAACACGAAGACCTGGTGGCCCTCGGCCTGGAGATCGAGGAATTGGCGGATCGCTCCGCAGTAATTCCCGAGGTGGAGCTGGCCGGTGGGCTGGACGCCGGAGAGGATTCTGGGCATGGGATCAGCGAAGGTCGCGAAAGGCGATGAAGACTGCAAACAGGATGATGGGCAGCGTGATGAGTGGCGGCGTCCCGCCGTTCAGCCAAGTCAATCCAACAAGGACGACGATGGCGGTAACCACAGTAATTCCCAGGGTGGTGGACTTTGCAAAGCGATCTCGACGGGTGATCCCATATACTGCACCCAGGGTAGCCTGGCCTCCGTCAAAGGGATAGATGGGAAGGAGGTTGAATATGCCGAGCACCAGATTCCAGAAAAAAGTTTCAGCTAGGAAGAAATGAAAAATGGGGTTGTCGATGGTTACGTGGGTCGCCACCTGCCAGGCGATCGCTGCGAGGGCGAAATTCGTTAGTGGTCCCGCAAGACTGATGATGACTTGTTGCCAAGGCCGGCGATCCCCGGCGTAGGTGCAATAGCCCCCCAGGAACCCGATCGTGACCGATACGGAATGCATTCGCTGAGCCAACGCTGCAACAGCATGTCCCAATTCATGCAGGAGGATCGCCAATATGAACACGATCAGGGCAGTGACTATGTGCGGAATCGTCAGAGCCTGGTATTTATACACGACAACAAAAACGAGAAAAATCGCGTCGACGGCGACATAGACAGGTACCGGACCGAAATGCCCAAGGTAGAAACGCTCACTGCTAGCGAACATGGTAGAGCAATCTTCGTAGCGATGACGATCAGGCCAAGCCTATGCCGCGCGGCCGCCAGGCGCTCCGCTTCGCTGTGACCAGGCTTCACCGCCGCGCCGCTTCCCGCCCTGCCAAGCCTCGGCAGGGTGCCAGCATGGAGCGCAGCACCGTGGTCTTCGATGGGGATTGCGGCATCTGCCAGGCCAGCGTGGGCTGGATCCGGCGACTTGATTGGCGCGGACGCTTCGCTTTCCGACCCAATCAGGACCCTTCGGTCTACCAGGAATTTCCTCAGCTTTCACCGGTCGCCTGTGCTGATTCGGTGCATCTCGCCGACCGCCGTGGCCATGCCCTGTCCGGCGCCGATGCCTGCCGAGGCATCCTTCGCTGCTTGCCGTTGACCGCCCCGTTGGCGGTGCTGCTCGCCATCCCGCCGATCCCCTGGCTGTTGCGCCGGGCGTACCCGTTCATCGCCAGGCGCCGACGGGCCCTCAGCATCCGGCTTGGTCTGAGCGCCTGCCTCATCGGGCAGCGTCATCACTGAACCCTGAAACGAGATCCCATGGCCATCACGCCCTCCACCATGCTCCCGCTTGGCACCGTCGCCCCGGAATTCGCCCTTCCGGACACGGTCAGCGGCAAGGTCATCACCCGGTCCTCTTTCGACGGCACGCCGCTGCTGGTGCTGTTCATCTGCAACCATTGCCCGTTCGTGAAGCATCTGCGCGGCCATTTCGGGCCGTTCTTCCGCGACGCGATGAAGCGTGGGTTGGCCGTGGTCGCGATCAGCGCCAACGATGTGGCCGAGTATCCAGAGGACGCACCGGCCCTGATGACCAGGGAAGCCGCAGCCGCCGGCTGGCCGTTCCCGTACCTGTATGATGAATCCCAGGCGGTTGCCCGGGCCTATCGCGCCGCTTGCACGCCGGATTTCTTCCTGTTTGGCAAGGACCACCGCCTGGCGTACCGCGGACGCTATGACGCCACGCGGCCCGCGCGCGCTGGCCAGGCCGGCTCTGCTCCGACCGGGAGCGACCTGGGCAGCGCCATCGCTGATGTCCTTGCCGGTCGCCCGGTGGCGATCGAACAGAAGCCGTCGATGGGGTGCAACATCAAGTGGAAGCCGGGGAACGAGCCGGCCTGAGCCGCTAGCCGCGTTGCATCCATCCCATCTCAGCCGAAGGCACCGCCATGCACCTGATCAAGCGCACGATCGCGGTCAATGTTCTCGGAAATATCACGTTGGTCGCTTCCGATCGGGGGCTGGTGGCGCTCAGCGTCCACGCCTGGCGCGACCAGCCCTCCTTCAGCCACCGTCGCGAGGCCGTGGTCGATGGCGAGCATCCGGTCTTCTCCGCCGCCCAGGCCCAGCTCAATGCCTATGCCGCCGGCATCCAGCGTGAGTTCTATCTGGTCTGCGATTTGACCGGCCTGGCGCCATTTTCGCGCTCGGTGCTCGAAGCCTTGCGCAAGGTGCCGTGGGGCCAGACCCGCACCTATGGCCAACTTGCCGAAGCCGCTGGACACGGCGCGATCGCCGCCCGCGCCGTCGGCCAGACCATGGGACGCAATCCGCTGCCGATCATCATCCCCTGCCACCGGGTGCTGGCGTCGGACGGACTCGGCGGCTTCGCAGGCGGTACGGACGCCAAGCGCCAATTGCTCGCTCTGGAAGGCATCAACACCGCGAAGATGGGTCCGGGAACCATTGAACGGACGATCACCACGTTGATCCGCCGCTGACGATTTGCCCGCAAGGATCGAGGGCCGGGCCGATGGTTTCATGGAATCTGTAAGACACACGGATTCTTCGATCAGAATGCAGACACTTGACAAAGAAATAACTTGCGTTTGCGCGATCCGAGCTAACCTGTTATGCCGCTGCCGCAAACGCCGGATCGTCCCGGCCTAGCCAGCTCTTTCACACCATCCAACACCGAATCCATCCCAGCGAAGGAGACCCCATGTCCACGGCCGCCACTACCATCCGTGCCACCGAGGAAGCCATCATCCGCCTGCTGCGCGCAGGACATCCGCTGCCTGGTTCGGTCGTCGATCGTGAGCTGGAGACCCGGCTGCCGGTCTTCCAAAGCGTCGAAGCCGTCCCGGTCAAGAATTATGGCATCGAAGGTCTGGGCCGGATCGTTGTGGCGCGGGGTCGCAAGGATGTGTGGTTCGTGGATATCAAGCGCCGCACGCCCAAGGTTGCGACCAAGGATGGCGAGCAGTTCGTCGAGATGCGCGACAAGCTCCAGGCCCGCTACGCCGGCCAGAAGGTCACCGGCTGGCTGGTCACCACCAGCGACATCGATGCCAAGGCCAAGGCCTTCATCGCTGAAAAGGGCTGCTTCGCCACCGCTGGCGCCGCCAAGCGCTGAACCGGCCCTGACCACGGACCGCAGCACTCCAACACGGGTCGCCGCACTCCGTGCGGCTGGACTTCACGTCGATGGTCGAACGGACCGCACGGAGTGCGGCGCTCCGGGCTCATCCGCTTTGTGCTAACGCTTGCGGCGGATGAGCCTCGCCGACCATTCCGATATGTTCCGCGCTCTCTGCCCGCTCGTCCTCGCTGCCGCCGCGATCGCAGGCGACGGACCGCTGATCTCCGTTGCCGTCGCCGACGGGCCGATCTTGTCCGGCCATTGGGCGGCCAGCCTGCACGGCCGGTTGTGGCTTGATCCAGCGCTGGAGCCCTTGCGCAAGCGTTACGACGAAGCCTTGGCGGAGCGGACCAAGTCCCTGGGTTTCGATCCGATGGCGGTGGTCGCCGTCGCCAAGCAGGCGCGCCTGGCGGTGGTCGCTCTGCCGTCGACCCCGATCGGCGAAGGCCAAGTCTGCGCCAGTGTCGAGGTCGGCGACCTGGCCAAGGCGCTGATGGCGGCGGCACGCAATGAAGGCGGTGTCGCTGCCGTGGTGCCTGGCGCCGATGAGGCCCTGACCAAGCCGGGGAAGGCCGGCGTGCTCGTGCGCAGCGGCGGCAGGCTGACCCTGAACGTCGCGGTATCCGATCCGGCGGCGGCCTTGTCCGGGATCGCTGCTCCGGCGAAAGAGGTCGACCTCGTGTATCGTGTCGATGTTCCGCGCTTGGTCGCAGCGATGAAGCCGCTGGTGCCCGCCACCGAAGTCGCCGCAACCACGGCGTTGCAGGCCCTGGCTCCGTTCGGACCGATCCAGGGCAGCGTGGCCCTGCGCAGCGAAGGCCTGCTTGAACACATCGAAGGCGAGCTGCTCAAGCCGCTGCCTGGCCACAAACCGGTCGACCGCGCCCTGCTCGGCCGGTTGCCGGCAACGACCTTGATGACCCTGGCCGTGGGCTTCGACGGCAAGGCGTGGTGGAAGCAGAACCGCCAGATCGTGCTCGGGATCGTGCTCGAAACCGAACGCCAACAGAGCGGTGTCGCCCTGAGCCTCGACGAGGCCGAACAGCAGCTCGACGGTCTGCTCGGCGGTCTGGGCATCGGGGCCACAGCCCGCGAGATCGCCGAGGGCATCGACGGCACCGCTGTGTTCGCAGTGACCCAAAGCGTGCCCTTTCCTGCGGCGTCGCTCGCAGTGCCCCGGGGCAAAGGCATCGATGCGGTGGCCGCGTGGCTGGCAAAGATCGGCCACGCAGAGCTCCCCGCCGAGGGCGCCTCGGCCCTGCTCACCCTCCCCAAGCTGCTGGTTCCGCTGACCCTGTCCCGTGACAAGCAGCATTGGCTGCTCACCACCGATCCGGCGATGACCGGCCAATGGAATGGCGGCAGCCCGGGCGGCTTCGCTGATTCCGCCGCCGGGAAAAACGCCTTGGCCAAAGCGCCGGCCACCGCCGTGGCGATCGGCGCCAGCGATACCGCCAGCGTGCTGCGGGTCGCGTCGGGATACCTCAGCCTGGGCCTGGGGGCGATGGCGGTCCAGCCAGAACAGCAGCAGCAGATCCTGGGTGCAGTGAATCGCCTCGCCGGCCTCGCCGCGCCGGGCTACTGCTATCTTTCCCAGACGCCGACCTCTTGGGTCTGGGAATCCCGTGGCCTGTTCGGTGGGCTGGGCACCTCTGTCGTCGTCGGTGGCGCCGCCGGACCGTTGGCAGCGGTGCAGCTGCAACCGAAGGGTCCGCCGGGAACTGATTTGTAACTGTAACTAACTGAGCACGCGCCCCTGCCAGATCGATCGCTGCGCGATCGGCATGCTGCGCATGCAGGGTCGGACATGAGCGACGCCGTGCCTGCCTGCGGCATGCCGAGCCCGTCCCCGCTGCGCGCCGCCGACGCGGCGCTCCGGGGGATGGCTGTTCGCGGTGGCTTCGCCCCCGCTACCCCCCACCAGTGACTGGCCGTCCCTGGACCCTGCTAAGGCGTGCTCAGCGGATGCTGGCGTCCTCAACTGCTTCCGGGTCGCCTTCACGGCCGAGGAATCCCGCCAGGGCGAGGAGCAGATCGCCAGGTTTTTCCCGGTGGATGATGTGGCCGGCGCCGGGGATCGCGACCAGTCTGGCGTGGGGCAGCCGGCGGGCCATCGCGGTGCCGGCTTGCAGGCTGGGATCCTGCTGGCCGTAGACCAGGAGCACGGGGACCGTCAATTCAGCCAAACGATCCCACAGTGCCGGGCCGGCACCTTGGCCGAGGAAGCGCAGGCTGGCGGCCAGGCCACGTGGATCATGGGACAGCCGCCGAGCCCGGATGCTGGCTTCGACCGCAGACGGCCAGGGCAGGGCGGGGCGCAGCGCCGGCATCGCCTCCCAGCGGGCGATGAACGGCCCGAGGCCGCTGTCTTCCAGGCTTTCCGCGAGGCGTTCATCGGTGATGCGGCGCTGGGCCACGTCTTCGGGGCTGGCCGGTCCCGGGCCGGCGGCGATCAGCACCAGGCGCCGGACCCGGGCCGGGTGGTCGAGGGCGGAGCGCAGAGCGAGCCTTCCACCCAAACTGTATCCGAGCAGATCTCCACCGGTTTCCGGCAGTTGGCTGGCGATCTCCGCTGCCACGGCGGTGGCATCCAGGGTCGGCGGGCACGGCCGCCAGCCGTGGCCAGGCAGCAGCAGCGCTCGGATTTTGCGGCCGAGTGGAGCCAGGACGCGAGGCCAGACGGAGTCGTCTTCGGTGAAGCCGTGGATGGCGAGCAAGGTCATACGGAGGCACCAATCATCATGGAATCTCGATGACCGAATCCTGATCAACTCCGTCAGGATACTCCCCATCGGCCAGATATTTTTCTGACGCGCCGATCGATGACGCGGGAAGTCCGAGCGCGGTGGCGAGATGGGCGTGACGCTCCTGGGCGAACACGTAGTCCGGCGACTTCAGCAATTTTCGCACGGCGATTTCGTTCACCGCCGGATCCCAGTCGCGCAAGCGCTCAAATCCGGTGATCTCCGGGCCCGCATCCGAAGCGCCAGACGAAAAGTAACCGGGGTCGCTGTGGTAGCTGAACAGCCTTTCGCCGCTTTCCATCAACAGCAGGACGAGCAGGCCATCATCGTGATTCAAGACCGCTGCGCCACGGCAACGCAGTTCCGCCGTCAGGTCAGCAAGACGCGCGGTGGTTTCGGGCAAATTCTGTTCGATGTCCTCAGCGCAGATCGTCAGCCAATCCCCAGCGTCGATGATCCAGCCCGAGGTGAACCTCTTGGAAATCGCCTGATGAGCCGCCTCGGAATAGCCAAGGTTCAGATTGAGGTTGGTATAGAAGGTCCCCATGGGCGGTCCACGTCACACCGGCAGCGGTTTCACCGCGCTCAGCTTCCAGATGTCCCGGTTGTATTCGTGGATGGTGCGATCGGTGCTGAACTTGCCGCTGGCGGCGGTGTTCAAGATGCTCGACGTGGTCCATCGGTCGATGTCCTGATAGGCCGAAGCAGCATCGCGCTGGGCCCGGCAGTAATCGGCGAAGTCGGCCACGACCATCCAGTAGTCGCCCCAGGTGGTCAGGGTGCCCAGGATGTCGTCGAAAATTCCGGGTTCGGCCTGATTGAAGTGACCGCTGCGGATCAACGCGATCACCCGGGCGAGGTCGGCGTCGGCCTCGATCAGCGTTTCCGGCCGATAGGTGGCGCGGCGCTGGGCGATCTCCTCGGTGGTCAGGCCGAACAGGAAGAAATGTCCTTCGCCGAAGCGGTTGACCTCTTCGCGGATTTCGATGTTGGCGCCGTCGAGAGTGCCGATGGTCAAGGCGCCGTTCATCATGAATTTCATGTTGCCGGTGCCGCTGGCCTCCTTGCCGGCGGTGCTGATCTGCTCCGACAGGTCGGCAGCGGGGCAGATGCGCTCCATCAGCGACACCCGGTAGTCGGGCAGGAAGGCCACCCGCAACCGGTCGCCGACCTCGGGATCGCTGTTGACGACCGTCGCCACCGAGTTGATGAAGCGGATGATGGTCTTGGCCATGGCGTAGCCGGGGGCCGACTTGCCGCCGAACAGGGCGCAGCGCTTGGTCCAATTCGCCACGTCGCCGCGCTTGATCCGGTCGTACAGGTAGACGACGTGGAGGGCGTTGAGCAGTTGTCGCTTGTATTCGTGGATGCGTTTGACCTGGACGTCGAAGATCCCATCGAGCGGGAAATCGACTCCGCATTCGCGGCGCACGGTATCGGCCAGGTCGGCTTTGTTGGCCTGTTTGACCTCGCGCCAGGCGCGACGGAACTTGGGATCTTTGGCGAACGGCGCCAAGCGTTCGAGCTGCGCCAGATCGGTGACCCAGCCTGGTCCAATGTTGGTGGTGATCAGTTCGGCCAGGCGCGGATTGCACAGGGCCAGCCAGCGGCGCTGGGTGACGCCGTTGGTCTTATTGTTGAAGCGTTCGGGCCACAGTTCGCAGAAATCCTTGAACAAGCCCTTTTTCAGCAGATCGCTGTGCAGCGCTGCGACGCCGTTGACCGACATCGAACCGACGATCGCCAGGTGGGCCATGCGCACCTGGGGATTGGGGCCTTCCTCGATCAAGGACATGCGGGCCTGGCGAGCGGTGTCGCCCGGCCAGCGGTTGGCGACAGTGCGCATGAACCGGGCATTGATCTCGAAGATGATCTCCAGGGGCCGCGGCAGCAGATGGCGGAACAGCGCCACCGGCCATTTTTCCAGCGCTTCGGGAAGCAGCGTGTGGTTGGTATAGGCCAGGCTGCGGGAGGTGATCGACCACGATTCATCCCAGCCCAGGCCGTAGTCGTCCATCAACAGGCGCATCAGCTCAGCCACCGCGATGGTCGGGTGGGTGTCGTTGAGCTGCATCACGTTCTTGTCAGCGAAACGGCTGAAATCCGTCCCGTTCTTGGCGGTCCAGCGGCGGAGGATGTCCTTCAGGCTGGCGCAGGCCAGGAAATACTGCTGACGCAGGCGCAGCTCCTTGCCGTTCTCGCTCTTGTCATTGGGGTAGAGCACCCGCGAGATGTTCTCAGCGGTGGCCTGGGCCTCGACCGCGCCAGCGTAATCGCCGGCGTTGAAATCGGCCAGGCTGAAGCCCTCGTGGGCTGTGGCGCGCCACAGGCGCAGCGTATTGACCGTATTGTTGCGGTATCCAGGGATGGGCAGGTCGTAGGGCGTGGCCAGCACATCGGTGGTGCCGACCCAGCGCACTCGGGTCCGGCCGGCGACATCGCGATAGAATTCGCTGTGCCCGCCGAACTGGACCCGCTGGGCGTATTCCGGCCGATGCAGTTCCCAAGGATAGCCGTTGGCAAGCCACGAGTCGGGCTCCTCGACCTGCTGGCCGTCGAGAATCCGCTGGCGAAACATGCCGTAATCGTAGCGGAGGCCGTAGCCGAACACCGGCAGCTGCAGGGTTGCGCAGGAATCTAGAAAACACGCAGCCAAGCGGCCGAGACCGCCGTTGCCGAGGCCGGCGTCGGCCTCCTGCTCTTCGAGATCCTCCAGTTTCATGCCCAGCCCGCGCAGGGCCTCGGCCATCGGCGCCTCGATGCCCAGATTGAGCAGGGCGTTGCCGAACGCCCGGCCCATCAGGAACTCCATCGACAGATAATAGCCGCGCTTGCTGTCGGATTCGTAATAAGCGGCGTGGGTCGCTTTCCAGCGCTCCATCAGGCGATCGCGGGTGGCGAGCACCGCCGCGGTGTAGCGGTAGCGATCGGAGTTCGAATGGTTGTCGCGGCCGAGCGTGAAACTGAGGTGGCGCTGGATGTCGATCCGGATGCTGTCGGGATCGAGCCCGAGGCCCATCGCCAGAGCCTGGGTCTCGGCGTGTTCGCTGCTCGGACGCGGCTGTTGCGGCTGTGGGCTGGAACCCGACACCGGTCGCTTGGTCACCGGGATCGATACATCAGCCGGTTGCGGCTCAGAAGTTTTGCCTTTTTTAGCGGTGGCTTGCGGCGCAGTCCGCTCTGGCGGCGCAGGCCGCTTGGATCGGGCGGGAGTGGGGCTGGGCATGGAAAGCTCCTCGGCAGCAGGACTGTGTATCCGCAGTTCCCGAGGGCTAGGGGAAAGGAACAGTCAAGAACGCCTGATGATGCAACATCCGCACAATCTTCACAAGGAACCTGTGGCTGCTCAGATCAGGGTCAGCCTGCGATGCCAGCCTTTGATCCAGGCGCCCCAGGAGCCCTCGTTTGCCACCGCGAGGCGGAGGATCGCCAGCCACAAACCGCTTGTGGGGGCTTGGTTGCCTGGGCTTCATTGCCCGAGCACGAGCAAATCCTTCACTTGGCGATGTTTCTCGACTGGATGGCGCAGGTAAAGGCTGTCGTTGACCGCGTAGTGGTTGCGCCGCCCGTCCTTGCTGACCTGTAGATATCCGGCTGCGACCAGGTCGGCGACGATCATCTGCACGGCCCGTTCGGTGATGCCGATCCGGGCGGCCAGGTCTCGCATGCGCAAGTCGCCGTCCTTGGCCAGGCAAATCAGGACGTGGGCATGGTTGCTGAGGAAGGTCCAGCGAGCCCCATCCGCCCGTACGGCGATGGAGGCCTGAGCCTGGCTGGGCGTCAGGCGAGCAGTGACCCGGGTCGTCGATCTCGGCATGAAGGTCATGTTGTAGAAGGTTCGCGAATATCAAATAAGGAATAAGATTACACGAAATAGTTTTCGCGTACTACGATACAGGAGTGCGCATGACCGCCACCGCCCTCGACCGCCTGGAAAGCCAGAGCGTCTACATCCTCCGCGAGGCCTACAAGCATTTCGAACAGCTGTGCATGCTGTGGTCGGTGGGTAAGGATTCCACGGTGATGCTGTGGTTGGCGCGCAAGGCGTTCTTCGGCCATGTCCCGTTTCCCCTGGTCCACATCGACACCGGCTTCGAGATCCCCGAGGTCCTGGCCTACCGCGACCGCATCGCCCGCGAGCTCGGCTTGTTCATGGTCTATGGGGCCAACGAAGCGGCGTTGCAGGCCAAGACCACCTTCGCCGACACCCGATCCCTGCCCGAGGGCGATGCACGCCGGCTGACCCGCAAGCAGTGCTGCGCCCTGCTGCGCACCCAGGCCCTGCGCCAGACCCTGGATGGCAGCGGGCCGCGCTACCGGCTCGACCTCGCTGACGGCCAATGGAAGCCCTGGGAGGACAAGACTCCGTGGAACGGTGTCATCGTCGGGGCGCGCGCCGACGAAGAAGGCAGCCGCTCGAAGGAGCGCTATTTCTCGCCCCGGGACAAGCACCAGCAGTGGGATGTCGGCGACCAGCCGCCGGAATTCTGGAACCAGTTCAAGACCGACTTCGCCCCCGGCACCCATCTCCGCATCCATCCCCTGCTCGACTGGACCGAGCTCAACATCTGGGAATACATCGAGCGCGAGCAGATCCCGGTGGTTCCGCTCTATTTCGACCGCGGCGATGGGCTGCGCTACCGCAGCCTGGGCTGCACGCCCTGCCAGGAGCCGATCTGCTCCACCGCCCGCACCATCCCCGCCATCATCGACGAGCTGCGCAGCGGCCAGCTCCGCGACATCGCGGAACGCTCGGGCCGGCTGCAGGACCACGAGGGTCGCGGCGGCCTCGAATCCCTCCGCCGCGACGGCTACATGTGAGGAAACGCCATGGAACATCTCCCCGTCCTCATCTTTGCGCTCATCGCTGCGCTGATCGCCTTCCTGCCCATCGCCGCCTGGCTGGGCGGCGGAATCACCCGTGGTTTCCTGGCCGTCCTGGCCGGAATCGCCCTGACCTGCCTGGTCATGGATGTCCAAGCGGGCTGGCTGTTGGGATCACCGTCCCTGGCCCTCGGGGTCCACCTCGACCGGCTCAGCCTCCTTATGACCGCCTTCATCGCCGTCATCGGCTTCGTCGTCCTCGGCTATGCCGATCGCTACCTGGTCGGCGACCCCAAGCGCGGCCGCTTCCTGTCCGCGACCACCATGGTGGTGGCAGCCGCCCTGGTCCAGGCGGTCAGCCCCGGCCTGGTGCAATTCGCGGCCGGCTGGATCGCAGTTTCCCTCGGGGTGCACGTGCTGCTGCGCCATGAAGAGCACCGGATCGGAGCCCGCCTGGCGGCCCGCTCCAAATTCTTATGCAGCCGGCTGGGCGATGCCGCCATGGCGGCCGCCATCGCCATCCTGTGGATCGACCATGGCTCGGCTGCTTTTACGGGTTCCTGGCAGGGCTCGCCCCACGGACTGCTGGCCGCCTGCCTGTGCATCGTCGCGGCGGTGGTGTGCAAGACCGCCCTGGTGCCCTGCCAGCACTGGCTGATCGGCACCATCGAGGCCCCGACGCCGCTCTCCGCGCTGCTCCATGCCGGGGTGGTCAACGCCGGCGGTCTGTTATTGGCGCGCAGCGCCGGCTGGTTTGCCGGAGCGCCGGCCGCCCTCGACGCGCTGATCGTGGTGGGCCTGGTCAGCGCGGTGGTCGGACCCCTGGTCATGTGGTGCCAGAGCGACCTCAAGCGCAGCCTGGCCTGGTCGACGGTGGGCCAGATGGGTTTCATGACCGTGCAATGCGGACTAGGGGCGCCGGGGGCCGCCATCCTCCACCTGATCGGGCATGGTTTCTACAAAGCCAACGCCTTCCTGCGCTCTGGGACCTATGAGCACGCCATCGAGGGGCGTCCCACTCCTGAACCGCTGGTGGTCGCGGTCCTGTGGTGGCTGCTCGGGCTGGCGGTGGGCGGCGTCGGGCTCGCCCTGACCTACACCGTGGTGGCCGGCGACCCCGGACACCTGCCCGGGGGCTGGCCCCTGGTGGCGATCCAGGCGGTCGCCCTCGCCCAGGTGGTCGCCTCGCCCACCACGACCACGGCGCCGCGCCTGGCTCGCCTTGCCCTCCTCGTCGTGCTGTCGGCAGGGTATGCCCTGCTCACCTGGGGCGCCGAGGTGCTGCTGACCCCGGCCTTGGCGATACCTCCGGCGACGCCGGTCCTCGCCTGGCTGGCTCCGGTGGTGCTGGCGGCGCTGGGCCTCTTCTGGGTTCTGCTGCCGACTTTGGCCAGCCTGCCGGCGGTCAACGCTCTGCGCGTCCATGCCGCCAATGGTTTCTACCTGCCCCTGCTCAGCGAACGGCTGATCCGCGGCCGTCTGCTGTCCTCCCCTGCCACCGCCCTGGAGTCGCCATGACCACGATCAGCAGCATCGCCACTGACCTGGAAGCCATTGTGCTCCGGGTCTGCCGGCAGGTTCCGCCCATGTGGGCGCTTCCCGATCTGGTCGCGGTCAACCCGTATCAAGGCCATGCCGACCTCGGCCTGGTGGCTGCCGAGGACCGTCTGCAACGCCGGCAGGGGGGACGGGCGGTGCCGGGCTGGGCCATCCTGCACCAGGCCTGGACGAACGGCGAATTCACTGCTGCCGATCTGGTCGACGCCGTCCGGGAGGCCGGCCCGGACGCCCCGGATGCCTGCACGACCGTATCCTTGCTGGTGACCGCCGGCGGTTCGCCGGCGTCTCCCCGTGTGCGCAGCGCCGCTGCGGTGCTCGACCAGCAGGGCCGCGATGGTTGGACCA
This sequence comes from Planctomycetota bacterium, assembly GCA_014193115.1. Taxonomy (GTDB): domain Bacteria; phylum Planctomycetota; class UBA11346; order UBA11346; family UBA11346; genus BJHQ01. The sequence continues at coordinate 236,653 of BJHQ01000004.1, forward strand.
GAATCATCGCCCAGCACCTGGGGGCGTTCCTGGCCGCCCGCACCGACCGCGGCATCTCACGCTGGGTTCCCCAGGGTTCGGCGGAATTGTATCCCGCCTGGCGCTCGTGGATGGCCCACGACCGCAGCTTTTCCCTGCGCGGCCTGTCCGGCAGCCGGGCCTGGGTGGGTAACCTGGAAGCCGATCCGGCGGCGGCGCGGGCGGCACTGCTCGGCCGGATGGGCCTCGCCGACCACCAGCGGGAGGACTACCTGGCCAGCCTCCTCGGCGATTTGCCGGGCTGGGCCGGCAACCTGCGGCGGCAGGCCTGGGACACGGCCCAGGATGCGGTCGGCCAGTTGCCCGATCTCCTCACCATCCGCCTGGCCTATGATGGCCTGCTCCACGACCTGCATGGCGATCATCCGCTGCCCGTGGTTCCGCCAGCGACGGCGCCGGCCGCGTTGCACCGGGACCGGGGGGCGCGAATGATCGCCCTGCTGGCCTGGGAGCACGCCTGGCGCCGGTCGATCGCCAAGCGACTGGCCCCGGTGCCGGCCGCGTCCCCCCGCCCTGCAGTCCAGGCGGTGTTCTGCATCGACGTGCGCTCCGAGCCGTTCCGTCGGCAGTTGGAGGCCGTGGACGGGCGCATTGCGACGTATGGCTTCGCCGGCTTCTTCGCCATGACGGTGGCGGTGGTGCAGGGCGCCCAGCGCCAGGCCCAATGCCCGGTGCTGCTGGCGCCAGCGGCGGCGGTGGGTCTGCCCGCCATCCCAGCCAAGCCGTGGTCGCGGGTGCTCGGTTCCCTGCGCCGCTCGGCGGTGGGCGGCTTCGCCTACATGGAGACCGCCGGACTGACCCATGGCCTCAGCCTGCTGCGCGGCGCCCTCGGCCGGAACGGGGCGCCTGTCCAGCGGCCCCAGGAATCGGCGCACCTCAATCTCGGCAGCCTGGCCGGGCCGACCCGGGTCGGGCTGCTGCGCGGCCTGCTGCGCAACCTGGGTCTCGGAGAGCACCCGGCCCGACTGGTGCTGCTGTGCGGGCACGACAGCACCTGCGCCAACAATCCCCAGGCGGCGGCCCTGGCCTGCGGCGCCTGCGGCGGTCACAGCGGGGCGGTCAACGCCCGCCTGGCCGCCCGCCTGTACAACGATCCCGAGTTGCGCCGGGCCCTGGGCGCCTCGGCGCCTCCCGCCGAAAGTTGGGCGGTGGCCGGCGTCCACGACACCGCCACCGACCTGGTGCGGCTGCTCGACCTGGGCGATCGGCCGGCGAGCCACCGGGACGATGTGGATTCCTTACGCACGGCCCTGGACGCCGCCGGCGCCGGCGCACGTCGCGTCCGCGCCGCTGGTCTGCCCGGGATCGCGGCGGGCGCTGACCTCGACCGCAACCTGGACGAGCGCAGCCGCCACTGGGCCGAGCTGCGCCCCGAATGGGGATTGGCCGACAACGCCGCCTTCATCGCGGCGCCGCGGGCCATGACCGCCGGCAGCGACCTCGGCGGTCGCTGCTTCCTGCACAGCTATGACGAAGCGCTGGACGAGGACGGCGCGCTGTTGGCGCTCATCCTCACCGCCCCGGTGGTGGTGGCGAGCTGGATCAACCTGCAGTATTTCGCCAGCACCATCGATCCCGACGGGCAGGGCAGCGGATCCAAGACCATCCACACCGTGGTCGGCGGCCTGGGGGTGGCGACCGGCGGGGACGGCGACCTCCGGCCCGGCCTGGCCTGGCAGTCGGTGCACGACGGCAGCCGGCTGCGTCACCGGCCGCTGCGCCTGCAGGTGTTCATCGCCGCCCAGACCGCGCGCATCGACCAGGTGGTGGCCGGCCACGCCCACCTGCGCGATTTGGTGGCCAACGGCTGGATCGGCCTGCACGCCGTTGATCCGGCCACGGCGCGCTGTTCCCGCCGGCTGCCCACCGGCGGCTGGCAGCCCCTGTCCGGAGAGCCGTCATGAGCCCACCCGTCCGGCCATCCGCCCAGGCCCGCGCCTCCGCCGCCGTGCTTTCCGGCCGACTCCATCGAGACCGTGATCAACCGGGGCTGCCTGCCGGACAACGAATCAGCCTGAAAGGTCTCAGGAGGCAGGACCGCACCCGGCCGGGCCCTGGTTTGCGTCTGCTGTGCTCCAGGCTCTTCCAGCATGGTACCATCCTCCCATCCGGCGCTGTCCTGGCGGTTGGGCGGGGTTCGCATCGCCTGGTCCCAGGCCAGCGATGGGGATCAGCGTGATTCTGGGCTTCGCTCGCAATTCCTGGCCCGGGTGGGGGCGCCATCGCCGTGCCTGGTGCCGCGTCAGGTCCATGGCGCGGTGGTGGCAGATGACGGCGACGAGCTGACCCAGGCTGATGGCGTGGTGACCGGTCGCGCCGTGGCGGTGGGCGCCTATGGCGCGGATTGTCCTGGTTTAGTCCTTGTGGCAGACGATGCCCTGGCCATCGCCCATTGCGGTTGGCGAGGCACTGCCGCCGGCATCGTCGGCCGAGCAGTGGCGGCCCTCGCGCGGCGCAGCCGCCGGCCGCCGGTGTCGTGGAAGGCTTTCATTGGGCCAGGCATCTCTGGCGAGCGGTACGAAGTCGACGCCCCGGTGCTGAACGCGCGCGTCTGGCCGGCACCGGCGTTGCGCCCAGCCCGGCCGGGCCGGGCCTTGCTGGACCTGGCGACGGTCATCGTCAGCGACCTCGCAGTGCATGACGTGCGCGATGTGGCCTCCAGCGGCGTCTGCACCGCCAGCGATCCTCGGATGCACAGCCACCGCCGGTCCGGTCCGGGAATCGTCCAGCTGCTGGTGGCGTGGCGGGCCGGCGGCGGTGATCCTGCCCAAGCGCCGACCGGAAAGGAATCGTAATGGAGTTCCTCAGCGAGGTTTTGCGCTGCTTCGTGCCGCTGTTCATCATCGTCAGTCCGTTCGGCGCGGTGCCGCTGTTCCTGCCGATGACCGCCAACGACGGCCTCAGCCGGCGGCGGCGCACGGCCCTGTTCGCTGCAGCCACCGCTGGCGTCGTGCTGGCGGGAACGGCCGTGGTCGGCGAAGCGGTGCTGGCCTTCTTCGGCATCAGCCTCGACGCCTTCCGCATCGCTGGTGGCGCGCTGCTGTTCCTCTACGGGATGGACCTGGTCCAGATGAAGACGCCACGGATGCGGACCAGCCAGGCGGAAATCCAGAGCGGCGTGGAAAAGGAGGAGGTCGGGATCATCCCGCTCGGGATCCCCATGCTGGCCGGGCCCGGCGCGGTGGCCTCGGTGCTGGTCCTGCGCAGCGGAAGCAGCGCCCTGCTGCCGTTGCTGGTCGCCATCGCCTTGCTGACCGCGACCATCGCCGCCTGCCTGCTGGCAGCGGCCAAGCTGGAACGCTGGCTGACCCCGGTGGCCCTCGGGGTCCTGGTACGGATCGAAGGTCTGCTGCTTGCCGCCATCGCGGTCCAGATGGTGCTGACCGCGCTGCGCGATCTGAAGGCTCTGCCGGTCTGACCCGGAAACGGATCGCCGCCTTGGCGTCGCGGTCTGGGTCCTGAGATTCCCAGCCATGGAAGCCAAGGTCCTGATTGTCGCCAAGACCCCGGCGGTGGACCGCATCACGGCCGAGGACCGCGCCCGGCTGGTGGCTGCCGGGGCGGCGGATGCCGACCGCCTGGCCGATGCCGCGGATTCCCACCGCGCCGGGCTGGCGGCGGTGCGCGCCGCCCTGGCTGGTGCCTGCGTCCGCGAGGTCCGGGTCGCCGATCTGGCGCCGGGCGACGGCCGGGGCGCCGACCTGGTGGTGACAGTCGGCGGCGATGGCACGGTGTTCACGGCCAATCTGCTGGCCACCGACGCGCCGTTCATCACCGTCAATTCCGATCCGGTCGGATCGGTCGGCCACTACACCCGCTGCGCCGTCGCCGATTTCGCCGAGCGTTTCGCCGCCTGGCGGTCGGGCCGGAACCGGATCGAGCCGCTGCCCCGGCTGGCGTTGCGCTGCGATGGCGGCGTCCACCGGTTCCTCAACGACTGCCTGTTCACCAGCCGCAATCCTGCGGCCCTGACCCGGCTGGTGCTGGAGTGCCCCGCAGGCCGTGAAGTCCAGCGTTCCAGCGGCGTGTGGGTGGCCACGGCGGCGGGCTCCACCGGAGCCATCCGCTCGGCCGGGGCCACGCCGCTGCCCGACGGTCGCGAGCCGGCCCTGCTCTGGCGGGTCCGCGAACCGTTCGTTGGCCTCGGCGCGCCGCGGTTGACCGACGGTTGCCAGCGACCGCCGACCTGGCTGCGCCTGACCGCGGCCATGCCTGGCTGCGCGATCTTCCTTGACGGACCCAATATCACTGTGCCCTTGCGACCAGGAGAGGCCGTGTCGATCTCGGCTGCCGCCGAACCGCTGCGGCTGGTCGTCTAGCACGGCGCGCTGGAATCCCCGAGAGCTGAAGACGTTATGGCGATTGGCGCAGCACCTGCCCTTGAGGAAGTCTCAGCAGGTCGACGTGCGAACCGCCCCGCAGAGCCGGAACTGGGTGCAGGGACCGACTCGGCCGGACTGCGGACCTCGGAATCCAGCGATACGGCCGCTTGTCAGCCGTCCGCGTGCCGCCTAGCATCCTGTCGAGGGGTTGCCCGACCCCGCCTCGCCCTGTGAAGGATGCCTCCGTGCGACCAGTCCGCTCCCTCGCCGTCCTCGTCGGTCTCCTGCCTGTGGCCGTGGCCATCGAATCGCCATTGGATGCGCGGATGACCATCAGCCACGCCGATCTGGCAACGGTGGTCGCCCAACCCGAGGCTTATGCCGGCGGGCTGATCCGCTTCCGCTGCGCCTGGATCGGGCAGGGCCGGCTTTATGACCTGTACCGCAGCCGGTATGTTCCGGATAAGCATGTGAACGTGATGGTGTGGGATGATCGCGCACCGCTGTGGAGCGCAGCTGCTCGCGGCAAGGCCATTCCGACGCTGTACATCGACCGCGATATCCCCCTGGCGAGGAAGATCAGCGGATTCAAGAAATATGAACTGGTAGAGATCACCGGCCGGGTCGAGTCGGTCTTCCATGGTGAGCCATGGATCTCGCTGACCGAAATCCGCCCGATCGCCGGCATCGGGGCCTGGAACGACGCCGCCATCTATCATGTCGAGCAGGGCAATGCGCTGCTGGCCGAGCAGGCCTATGATCTGGCCGATGAGCATTATGCCGGTGCGTTGGCTGAGAATCTTCCGGTTCCCGCCCGCATCGATGTCCTTTCCCAGCGCGCCCAGGAGCAGATGGCGGCCAACCGCCACGAGGCCGCCGCCGCCACGTTGGCCGAGGCCATCGCCTTGACCAAGGAAGACAGCGAGCAACCAGTCGCCAGCATCGCTCGGCTCCATTCCTGGTCGGCCAAGTCCCTGTGCGAGTTCCGCAAATACCAGGAAGCCGCCGATCACGCCGAAACCGCGCTGCGCCTCGACCCGGCGATCGGCGAAGCCTATGCCGTGCTCGGCATCTGCCTGGCCGGTCTGGAGCGCTACGAAGAGGCCCGCCGCCAGTGCGACAAGGCGGTCCGCCTCCGTCCGCAGGATGCCGAAGTCCGCTGGTACCTGGGCCGCATCCTCGATCTGCAGGGCAAGTACGACGAAGCCGTCGAAGCCCTCAAGCGCGCCATCGACCTGACCCCCAAAGACTACCGTCTGCACAAGGCCATCGCCCTGGTGTATTTCCATCGCAGCGGCCTGGCTTCGGGAAATCCATCAGCCAACGCAGCGAATGACGTTTTCACCAGCCTGCGCGAATACGACATCACCCTGCGCCTGAATGCCACCGACGGCGACACCTATCTGCAATCTTCCGACGCCATCGCCGCAGCGGCCAAGGGCGACCTTGAAGTGCCCAGCGCCAGCGGCCGCGAAAAGGCCAGCCGAGAGCTGTCGACCCAACGTTTGCTCGCCGGCGTCGCTGCCGCGCCCAAGCACATCCCGCTGCATGAGGCCCTGGCCAAGCGCCACAGCGAGGACGGCAAGCCCGAAGACGCCCTTCGCCACCTGCGCGAATTGGCCGTGCTCGAAGGCTCCAGCTTCGCCCGGACCGAGACGGTGGCCGCAGCCCTGCGCGCGCTCAAGCGCCAGGACGAGGCGACCCAGGCCTACCAGAGCTTCCTCGATCGGAATCCCAAGTCCGGCGAGGCTGCGATCGCCGTGGCCAAGGCGCATGTCGCACGCAACGATCGCGCTTCGGCCATCGCCGTGCTGGAGAAGTTCCTCTCAAGCGGGGTGAAGGACAGCAACGCCGAAAACCTGCTGGCTGAGCTGAAGGCCCGGCAGAAATCAGAAGCCGATCAGGCCAAGGCCGCCGACGAGCGGGCTCGGACCGAGGCCAAAGCCAGGGCCGATGCCGAAGCCAAGGCCAAGGCTGATGCCGAACGCAAAGCCCGCGAAGAGGCCGATGCCAAAGCCAAGGCCGACCGAGAAGCTGCCGAGGCGAAAGCCCGGGCCGATCGCGAGGCCGCCGAGGCAGCAGCCAAGGCCAAGGCCGATGAGGAAAAACGCCTGAAAGCCCAAGCTGAGGCCAAGGCCAAAGCCGAGAGCGAAGCCGCCGAAGCCAAGGCCCGGGCCGAGAAAGCCGCCGCTGAATCCGAGCGCAAGGCCAAGATTGAAGCCGAGAAGAAAGCCCGCGAAGAGGCTGAAAAACAGGCCGAGACCGAGCGCAAAGCCAAAGAAGAGGCCCAGAAGCAGGCCGAGACCGAGCGCAAGGCCAAGGAGGCCGAAGCCAAAGCCAAAGCCGCTGAAGATGCCAAGGCTGCGGCTGATGCCAAGGCGAAGGCCGAAGCCGACGCCAAGGCCAAAGCCAAGGCCGACAAGGCCAAGGCAGAGGCGGATGCGAAGGCCAAGGCTGATGCCGACGCGAAGGCGAAAGCCGAAGCCGACGCGGCAAAGGCCAAGCCGGCTCCCTGAGCGCTTTGCGCTCTATGCTGGTCGAACTTGCCCTCAACAACCTGCTGATCGTTGATCAGGCGAAGTTGCAGCCGGGTCAAGGACTGTGTGCGATCACTGGCGAGACCGGTGCCGGCAAAAGCCTGTTGCTTGACGCCTTGGCCTTGGTCGCCGGGGCACGGGGCGACGCCGGGTTGGTCGGTCCCACGGCCGACCACTGCTTGGTAACGGCGGTGATCCAGGTTGACAGCGAACGAGCGGCGGCGGTGGAGGCGGTCTGCGGTGTCGCCATCGATCGGGCGGAGTCCCAGGTCATCCTGCGCAGGCGGATCTCAGCCAACGGGCGCAGCCAGGCCTGGATCAATGATGTGCCGGTCACCGTGGCCGCGTTGCGCCAGGCGGCTGATCTGCTGATCGCGATCCACGCCCAGCATGAACCGCTGCGCCTGGCCGAGCCGGCGCGGCAGGTTGCGGTGCTCGACGCCTATGGTGGTCATGACACCGCAGCCTATGGCGCAGCCCAAGCCCGTTGGATCGCGGCCAGCAACGACCAGCGCGAACTCGCTGAAGGCGGCCGCGGCTCGGTCCGCGAGTTGGAATTTCTGCGTTTCCAGCTTCAGGAATTGGACGCCCTGGGGCCGCGGGCTGGCGAGGTCGCCGAGCTCGAGGCCCGCCAACGTCTGTTGTCCGAGGCCGGCCAATGGCGCGATGCAGCGGCAGAAGCCGCCGCGGTCCTGGGCGAAGGCGACCGCTGCGTGCACCGCCAACTCGGCCGGATCGCCAAGCGCCTGACCGGCGCCCCAGATGAAGGCCTGCACCAGGTTGCCGAAGCGTGCCGTCAGGCCGCCGACCTGGTCGCAGACGCCGCCGCCCGGGCCAGCGATGCCGGGGAACGGCTGGCCGACGATCCCGCGGAACTCGCCCGGATCAGCGACCGTCTGGACGCCTGGAACGCCCTGCTGCGCAAGCACGGACCTGGCGAGGCCGACCTGATCGCCGCCCACACCAGCCTGGCTGCCCGGGCCGAAGCCCTGGCCAACCTCGATGAACACCTGGCCAAGGCAGCGGCAGAGGTCGTCGCTGCCCGCGCCGAGTGCCTCCGTTTGGGCGCCGAATTGGCGAGAGCCCGTACAACGGCCTTCGCCCGGCTGGCGGCTGAGGTCCATCAGCGCCTGGCCAAGCTTGGGCTGGCCCAGGCCCGGCTCAGCCTGACCGGAAGCGATACCGCCGAGCCCACCGCGCTCGGGACGGTCCGGCAGGAATTCCTGGTGTCGACCAATCCCGGATTCCCGGCCGGTCCGCTCGGTTCTGTGGCCTCAGGTGGCGAGTCCGCCCGCCTGTCCCTGGCCCTGGCTGCGGCCCTGGCCAACCAGGATGGCACGCCGTTGCTGGTCTTCGACGAGGTCGACAGCGGGGTCGGCGGACGCCTGGCAGGGGCGATCGGGGCAGCATTGCGAGAGCTGGGCGCAGGGCGGACCGTGTTATGCGTGACCCATGCTCCGCACTTGGCGGCCAGCGCCGCCCGTCAGTATGTGGTGCGCAAGGAACAGGGCTCAGATCGCACCCGGACCCGGGTCGAGGAGGTCTCCGGCGACCACCGGCAGGCCGAACTCGCCGAGATGCTCGGAGGCGGAATCGAGGCTCGACGCCAAGCTGCGGCCCTCATGGCCGCCGGAGGAGCCGCACGGTGAATGCGACGAAGCTGTCCTTCCACGTTGCGTCGAGCAATGACACGATCTATGTCCGTGCGATCGGTATCTGCTCGATGAAGAACGCACCGGTTCTGGATGCCTTCCTCGCCCGCTCCCGGGATGACGGTGCCCGTACCATCTGCATCGACCTGTCTGAGGTCACCGGCATGGACTCGACGTTCATGGGCTTGATGGTCGGACACTCGCACGATTACACGGAAATCGGCGGACGGCTGGTTGTGGTTCGCCCCTCTGACAAGAGCCTCGCCTTGCTTCAGCTGCTCGGCCTGACCGAGATCCTGCCGGTCCTGGTGTGCAGCGAGTGCCCGGCAGCGACCTTCATTCCGTTGACCGACGACCCGGGTTTCAGCCAGGCCCAGCGTGCCGATCTGATCCGTCGCGCCCACCAATCCCTGGCCGGCCTCAACGAAGCCAACCGGACCAAGTTCGAACCGTTCCTGAAGGCGCTGGAACAGGATCTGGCCAAGCGCCCGCTGGGCTGAGTGGCCACGTCGCGGTTCGCGCCGACTGCCTCGGGTCGGGCCCATCCTGGGACGCTGCTGGCGGGGCTGCTCGCCTGGCTCGACGCCCGCAGAAGCGGTGCTCGGCTGATCCTGCGCATCGAAGACATTGACCGCGAGCGTTGCACTCCCGCGCTGGCCGCAGCCCTGATCGGCGATCTCGACTGGTTCGGCCTGGATTTCGACGCGGTGGAACGGCAGTCAGAACATGCTGCGGACCACTTGGCCGCCTTGGAGCGCCTGGCCGCGCTCGGGCGCCTGTATCCGTCGACGATGAGCCGGCGCCAGGTCACAGCGCTCGGCCGGCGGGCGCCGGATGGTGGCTGGGCCTATGATAACTCCGAACGCGACACGCCATTGCCGGACGATTGGCGCTCAGCCGACATCGCCCTGCGCGTCCGATTGCCCGAGGGGCGCGTTGCCCCGGTGGACGAAGGCGGCGTCGACCTGGAACAGAATCCGGCCCAATCGTTTGGCGATCCGGTGGTCCGCACCCGCAGCGGCGGAGCCACCTATCACCTCGCAGTGGTGGTCGACGACCATCACGCCGGCGTCGACCGCATCGTGCGCGGCCGCGATCTTGCCACCGCCTCGGCCACCCAAGCGGCCTTGCGCCGATTGCTCGGATGGCCCGATCCGGTCTATCGGCATCATCTGCTGGTCCTGGAATCCGATGCCTCAGGAAAGCTTGCGAAAAGCCACGGATCCATCAGTGGGGACGAGTTGCGCCAGATAACACCCGAGCGGCTGTGCGGCGAACTCGCCCGCCTGGCGGGACTCGCTGATACCAGTGCACCCTGCCGGCCCCGGGATCTGCTGGATGGGTTCTGCTGGCAGCGGATCTCACCTGCGGATGCCGTCTGGGATCACACGAAACTGAGGGATTCGCCATGACCATCCAGTGGGTCGACCTGCATCTTGCCGGCATCGAGCTGACCGGGCTCGATCTTCAACGTGCCGAGCGCGCAGTTGCGATGGCGCTTTCCGCTGCTCCTGGGAGCGCCGAGCGCCAGCTCGGCCCAGCAACGGAACCGGCGTCGCATCCCAGCCCAGCCGAGCAGGCGCTCGGCGCTCCCAGCCCAACTGACCCCAGCCCAGCCGAGCAGGCGCTCGGCGCTCCCAGCGCAGCCGATCTGGTGGTGCGGCTGGTCGACGATGCTGAATCGGCGCGGCTGCATGGGGAGCATTTTTCCGATCCGACGCCGACCGATGTGATGACGTTTCCCGATGGCAGCCACGATCCGGCATCCGGGCGCCTGCTGCTCGGCGACCTCGCTATCGGTATCGAGGTGGCGCGGCGGGTCGCTGCCGCCCGTGGCCGTCGCGCCGCAGACGAAGTCGTGCTGTACGTCCTGCATGGAGCGCTCCACCTGCTCGGCTACGACGACCACGAGCCCGCCGACCTGGCGGCGATGTGGGCCGAACAGCGGCGCATCCTGGCCGAGGTCGGCATCGACCTGGAACCGACACCACAGGATTGAATCTGGGTGAACGGGATTCGGTTAGGTTCGGACGCACGCAACAACAAGGCGTTGTGGAGCGGCGATGCCCTCATCGCCGGCGTGACACCGCCCTCATCGCCGCCGCGACGCTGGTACCGTTGGAAGCTCGGTCAGACCGTGGTCGCTGATGTGGATACGGGAATGGCTCCGCGACTCCGAGCAATTCCGGCGATGGCGGCATCACCGCACCGCATCCGCGCAAGGTATTCCTGCGTGCGCCCTCACGACAGCAGATCGCGGCCACGGGCGGTCATCGCTTGTAAGGCCGGGCTGGCCAGGCGGCGGTCTGGGCTGATGGCCCAGTAGCGCTCACGCAATTCGGGGATTCGGCCCAGGAGCTGGACCTCAAAAGTCCGGCAAATGGCCTCAGCGATGGCCTCGGGGCCTGCAAACACGCCGAGGCCGGTCTGGGCCATGGTCTTGATCAGGGCGCTGTCCTGGACCTGGGCGATCACTCGCGGAGCCAGTCCTTGGTCGGCGCACCAAGCATCCCAGGCCCGCCGCTGGGATGTCCCCGGGGGCGCGGTCAGAACCGGAGCGCCATCCAGGGATCGCGGAAAATGCTTGGCCAGTTTGGCGAATGATGCTGCTCCAAAGACCGCCATGCGGCTTTCGCCCAGCTGATGGTTGAAGGCGCGTACCCGTTGGTGGGGCTCGAGCGGCGCGTCCGAAACCACCAGGTCGAGCTCATGTCCGGCCAGGCGCTGGATCAGCACCTCGTGGCTGTCCTCGATCAGAGTCACCTGCACCGGCTCGGGCAGGCGCAGAGCCGGCTCGATCAGACGACAGGCGATCAGCTTGGGCACCGCGTCGCTGATCCCTACCACCACCGGAACCGGTTTGATCGCTCGGCCGGTGGCCAGGGTTTCGTGCAGCTCGCGGCCCAGGGCGAAAATTTCTTCGGCATAATCCTGGACCAGTCTGCCAGTGGCGGTCAGGCGAAGACGCCGGCCGTCACGTTGGAACAACTCAGTGCCCACCGCCTGCGCCAGGCTGCGCAATTGTTCGCTGACCGTCGGCTGGGAGACCCTCAGGACGATGCAGGCCCGGGCGATCGAGCCCTCGCCGGCAACCGCCCAGAAGGCCCGCAGGTGGTGATAGTTCAGCTCCGGGAGGGTCCGGCGAGGTCCGCTGTCGGTGGCCATGCGGCTATCCTGGGGAATGACTGGACTAAGGAAACAGCCGCTATCGGGTCGTTGATCCATCGGAATATCCGATGAGATGTTCTACCCCTTCCGATTTCCACCCGCATCTCCCGGTTCCACGATTCCGACCTCAGGAGACCGTCTCATGGACATCCACCTCACCACCCGCCACCTCGACCGCACTCCAGCCCTGGTCGACCTGGTTCAGCGCCGGGCAGCCTTCGCCTTTGCGCGCTTCGCCACCCTGGTCCGCGCCGTCGAGATTCGCCTCGCCGACACCAACGGACCCCGCGGAGGCGCCGATATCGCCTGCCTTGCCCGCCTTCGTCTGGTCGATGGTGGCGATGTCCTGGTCGAGGGCTCGGCGTTGTCTCCAGAGTCCGGGGCTACCGCCTCCATCGACCGTCTGGCAGGCCGGCTGCGCCGGCTGATCGATCGGCGTCACGAACATCGTTGAACAACCATCACCAAGGATCTCGCCATGATCGATATCATCTTTCTTGCCATCGCCGGCGGCACCATGCTGTTGTCGCTGGGGGCCGCCGCCCTGGTGCGATCACGGGTTGCCGAGGCCCAACAGGTTCAAGCCGGGGGCGGGTTCACCGGGGCCGAGGCTGCTGCTCAAATCCTCCGCCACAGCAGACTCGAAGGTCTGAGCATCGTCGAGCACGAAGGTGTGCTCAGCGACCATTATAACCCAATGACCCGGACCTTGGCGCTCAGTCATGCGGTCTACCACGGCCGCGACGCCGCAGCCGTGGGCATCGCGGCCCACGAGGCCGGCCACGCCATCCAGCATGCCCAGGGCTATGCTCCGATGTGGCTGCGCAGCCTGTTGGTGCCTGCTGCAAATCTCGGATCGATGCTGGGGCCTTGGCTGGTCATCGCCGGCATCGCCTTGGGAGCCGCCCAGCAGGCCGTCCCGGGCCTCGGCTGGTGGTTGGCGGCGGCCGGCCTCGGTCTGTTCGGGCTCGCAGCGCTTTTCACCGTGGTGACCCTGCCGGTGGAATTCGATGCCTCGAACCGGGCCAGGGAACTGTTGCGGGAGTACCGTCTGGTCGGCCACAACGGCGAGGACGCCCGCCAGGTCGACCGGGTCCTGACCGCGGCAGGCTTGACCTATGTCGCCGCCGCCGCGACGTCGGTTCTCTGGCTGCTGTACTGGGCCTGGCAGGCTGGATTCCTCGGCGGCAACCGCGACCGCTGATCCATCGATCACCGAAACTGGGAGCCGCATCATGCACCTCGATTTGACCGTCTTCGCGGTCTTCAATCTCTTTGTCCTGGCGATGCTGGCTCTCGACCTTGGGGTCTTCCATCGCCAGGCGCATGTCGTCTCGACCCGTGAGGCCCTGGTCTGGAGCGGGGTGTGGTTCGTCCTGGCGATGCTGTTCAACCTGCTGATTTGGCAGCAGCCGGGTTGGTTTTTCGGTCCAGCCCAGGTGGAGGCTGCGATCGCCTCCGGAGATCTGGCAGCGGGCTCAGGACTGGCCCAGTTGGGGGTCCTTCGTTCCGAAGAATTCCTGGCCGGGTATCTGATCGAGAAGGCGCTCTCCACCGACAACGTGTTCGCCATCGCAGCGATCTTCACCATGTTGTCGGTGCCGGCCGTCTATCAGCACAAAGTACTGTTCTACGGCATCGTCGGGGCGCTGGTGCTGCGGGCGATCTTCATCTTCGCCGGGGTCGCCCTGATCCAGCAGTTCGCCTGGATCATCGTGGTGTTCGGGGTTTTTCTGCTGTGGACCGGGATCCAGATGGCGTTGCCCCACAAGCCGGTCGAGGTCCGGGAACACTGGTTCCTGCGGCTGTGCCGGCGGTATCTGCCGGTGACCGACGGCTACCGAGAAGACCGTTTCCTGGTGCGCGAAGGCGGGCGGCTGATGGCGACCCCGCTGCTCTTGGTGGTGCTCATGGTGGAGTTCACCGATGTGGTATTCGCGGTCGAATCGATCCCGGCCATCCTCGCCATCACCGATGATATCTTCATCGTCTATACCTCGAACGTCTTTGCGATCCTCGGCCTGCGTTCGCTGTTCTTTGCCCTGGCGGGAATGACCAAGGCCTTCGCCTATCTCAAGTACGCCCTGGCCGGGATCCTGGTGTTTGTCGGGGTCAAAATGCTGCTCCATCTGTGGGCGATCAAGGTGCCGATTGAGCTCAGTCTCGGCATCATCGGAGGAATGCTGGCGGCAGGGATCGTGGTGTCCCTGCTGCGCGTCCGTCCGGGATCGAGTCCTTGAGTGAAAGGGCTGCGGCCTGCAAGGCTCAGTTTGGTGCAGATTGCAATCATGGGCGCACCCAAGGACAGCTTGAGCGCCTTGCAAATTCGTTTTCTCCATGGCGGAAAGCAGGCGTCCCGTAGGGACGCCGTGAGATGAGCCCGGGGTTTCAACCCCGGGCATCATTGCCTGTTCAGGACCCAGTCCCGTAGGGACGGTTGAGCCCGGCTGATCACTATGAGCGCTCCCTTGCGGGCTGAAGCCCACAGAGAATTCAGCCGCCCCGACGGGGCTTCCCATGCCAACCATTCTACCCGGTGCTGAAGCACCGGGCTGGTATCTTGGCGTCCCTACGGGACGCCCACGTTGAAAATTACTTAAGTTGTTTTGCGCGAGCCCAAAGGACTCGGCGCGGTGATCCCTTGGAAAAACGCAGGCGGTGGGTTCAGACCTGATGGATCTTGATGGTGTTGGCGCCGCTCTTGCTGACCCCCGCGAGCACCACCACCAAGTCGCCATCCTTGAAGATGTGGTGGCGCAGGCATTCATCGATTCCGGCCTCAAGCTGGTCCTGGGGATCTTCGCGCTGCGGCACCAGCAGCGGCACCAGGCCCCAATAAACACTGAGCTGGCGCCAGGTGGTGATGTCGTAGCACATCGCCACCACCGGACGCTCTGGCCGGCGTTTTGACAGCAGCTGGGCTTTGCCCAGATCATTGCTGAAGACCACGATGCCGGCGGCGTTGAGTTCCCGCGCCAGGTGGTCAGCAGCGCTGGCCATGGCATAGGTCTGGGCATCGAACAGCTGACAGGACTTATCGACCTTGACCGCTGGCATGTACGCGCTGCCTTCGGCTTCGACCGCGATCCGCATCATCTCGGCCACGGCCTCGACCGGGTGCTTGCCGGTGGCGGTCTCGCCCGACAGCATGATCGCGTCGGATCCGTCGAAGATCGCGTTGGCCACGTCGCTGGTCTCGGCCCGGGTCGGGATCGGGTTCTCGATCATCGATTCGAGCATCTGGGTGGCGGTGATCACCAGCTTGCCCAGGCGGTTGGCCCGGGCGATCAGCTCCTTTTGCACCACCGGCAGCTTCTGGGTGCTGATCTCGATCCCGAGATCGCCCCGGGCCACCATGATGCCGTCGGCTTCAGCGAGGATTTCATCAATGTTCTGGACGGCTTCGGGTTTCTCGATCTTGGCGATGATCGGGATCGCCCGGCCCGATTCCGCGATGCGGTGCTTGACGTTGCGCACGTCCCGGGCGGTGCGGACGAAGGACAGGGCGATGTAGTCGACCTCGTGGGCGATCGCCCAGGCCAGGTCGTTCTTGTCTTTTTCTGAAAGCGACGGGGCGCTGACCTTGGTCCCGGGAAGGTTGATGCCCTTGTTGTTGCGGAGCAGGCCGCCGACGGTCACCGAGCAATGGATGTCGTCGCCGTCGAGGTCTTCGACGGTCAGCCGGATCCGGCCATCGTCGATCAGGAGCACGGCGCCGACGCTGAGATCCTGGGCCAGGCCGGGATACGTGGTGCCGACCCTCGTGGCGTCGCCTTCGGGGCAATCGGCGACGGTGATGGTGATCGGGGAGCCGGCTTTCAGTTCCACCGGCCCGCCTCCTTTCAGCCGTCCGGTGCGGATTTTCGGTCCTTGCAGGTCGGCGAGCACCGCCACCGGGCGCTCCATCTCTTTCGACAGTTTGCGCACCAAGTCCAAACGCTGGAGGTGGTCGGGGTGGTCGCCGTGGCTCATGTTCAGCCGGCAGACGTTCATCCCGGCGTGGAACATGTTCTTGAGGATCGCTTCACTGGTCGAGGCCGGTCCGATGGTCGCGACCACCTTGGTCCGCTTGCGCGCCCGGGCGGTGAGGGTCCCCTTGCCGGCACCAGCATTCGGGTTGAGGAAGTACGCGGTCATGGTCGCTGCGTGCATGTGGTCACCCCTGCCTTCCGGCGGTGGCAAGCTAGACCTCCGCCTTCGCCAGCGCCAGGGCCTTGGCGTGCAGCATCGCGTCCTGACGATCCCCGCAGATGAGTCTTCACAATGCTGTTGCAGCCCTGGCTGCCGCGGATCAGGTCATCCTCACCACCCACGTCGGCCCAGATGGCGACGGCATCGGCACCTGCCTGGCGCTGCGGCTGGGGCTGGAGGGTCTGGGCAAGCGCGTCCGGCTGATTTTCCCCGGCAAGATTCCAGCGACGTACCGGTTCCTGCCCGGCTTCGACCAGATCGTCGGCATCAAGGACGATACCGCGGCCACTGCGCTGGTGCCCGAGATCGCAGCCACCGCAGCGACCGTGGTGCTGTCATGTGATGCCGGCGACCTGCGCCGGCTGGGCCAGGTCCAGCCGATCGTGGCGGCGGTGCGCGCGGCCGGCGGCAAGCTGATCAACCTCGACCACCATGCCACCAACGATCGCTTCGGCGATATCAATCTGGTGGACGTGGCCGGCGAATCATCTGGCGTCGTTGCCGACGAATTACTGGCCGCGATCCACCTGCGTGCCGGCCGCACCTGGCAACCCGGTGTCGAAGCCGCCGCCTGCCTCTACACCACGATCATTTACGACACTGGCCGGTTCATGCACAGCAACACCACGCCGCGCTGCCTGCGCTGGACCGCGGCGCTGATGGAATGCGGCATCGATGCCTCGGCAATCAACCGGGCCCTGACCTACACCCGCACCGCCCAGGACATGCAGGTGCAACGGCTGGCCCTGGAACATTTGGCGGTGGATGCCGAGACTCCCGGGCTGGCCGGGATCACCCTGCGTCGGGCCGCCATCGACACCATCGGCGACCCGGAGGACTGGGGTGATCTGGTCGAGCTGCCGCGGACCCTCGCCGGCAACCAGGTCGCCTTTGTGCTGCGCGAGACCAAAGATGGCAAGATCCGCGCCAGTCTGCGCAGCAACCCGCCGCTGGCGATCAGCGGCGTGGCCATGGGCTTTGGCGGCGGCGGCCACGCCCAAGCCGCCGGCTTCACCGCCGAAGGCAAGCTCGATGACCTGCTGCCGCTGCTCCTGCCCAAGCTGCGGGCGGTGCTCGGCAAGCCGTCCTGACCGTCGTTCCTGTCCACCCAATCCAAATCACCCATGACCATCTCGCCTCCACTGCGCTTCGGTATCATCGGCCTCGGCAACATGGGCGCGGCCCATGCCGACAGCCTGCTCGCCCGCAAGATTCCGCGGGCTGAGCTCGCCGCGGTCTGCGACGTCGAAGCTGAACGGATGAACCGGTTCGCCGGCGGTCAGGTCAAGGCGTTCAGCACGGCCGAAGCCCTGATCAAGTCGCGCACCTGCAACGCCGTGCTGATCGCCACCGCCCACTACGAGCACACCACGCTGGGCATTGCCGCCCTCGCCGCCGGTCTGCACGTCATGGTGGAAAAGCCGATCTCGGTGCACAAGGCCGACGCCGAGCGCCTGATCGCCGCCTATGAGGCACGGCCCGACAAGGACCAGGTGTTCGCGGCGATGTTCAACCAGCGCACCGATCCCAAGTACGTGAAGTTGAAGCAGCTCATCGATACCGGCGAACTCGGAGAAATCCGTCGGATTTCCTGGATCATCACCGACTGGTTCCGCAGCGAGGCCTATTACGCGTCGGGCGGCTGGCGGGCGACCTGGAAGGGCGAAGGCGGCGGCGTCCTGATCAACCAATGCCCGCACCAGCTCGACCTGATGCAGTGGCTGTTCGGCCTGCCAGTGCGGGTCCGGGCCCACGTCGCCCTGGGCAAATGGCACCAGATCGAGGTCGAGGACCAGGTCACCGCCTATCTCGAATACGCCAATGGCGCCAGCGGCGTGTTCATCACCACCACCGGCGAAGCCCCGGGCACCAACCGGCTCGAAGTCGCCGCCGAGCGCGGCCGGGTGGTGATCGAAGAGGGCAAAATCCGCTGGACCCGCAACACCGTGCCGATGAGCGAGTACAGCCGCACCACCAGTGAACGATTCGGTCGGCCGGATACCTGGCAGGTCGAGATCCCGACCAATGGCAATGGCGGCCAACATGTCGAAATCCTCCAGAATTTCACCAATGCGGTGCTCGACGGGAAACCGCTGATCGCCCCCGCTGGTGAAGGCATCCGCTCGGTCGAGCTGGGCAACGCGATGCTGTTGAGCGGGCTCACCGACAAGACCGTCGATCTGCCCCTCGACGGCAAGGCCTATGAGAAACTGCTGAAAAAGCTGATCGCCGATTCCAAGGCCGAGAAGAAGACAGGGAAGACCGTGAGCAGCGACGATTTCAGCAAGTCCCACACCCGCTGAACGCAGGAACCCGCATGAAATCCTCCCAGATCGCTGCGCAGCTCTACACCCTGCGCGACCACTGCAAGACCACCGAGGCCTTCGCCCGCAGCCTGCGCCGGCTGCGCTCGATCGGCTATACCGCGGTCCAGATCAGCGGGGTCGGTCCGATCCCGCCGGCCGAACTGCGCTCGATCAGCGCCGGTGAAGGACTGACGATCTGCGCCACCCACGAGTCAGGGAAAAGCATCTGCGAGACGCCGCAAGCCGTGGTCGATCGGCTGGCGGCCCTGGGCTGCGCCTATACCGCTTATCCGTTTCCTCACGTCCCACTGACCACGCTGGCCGAGGTCGAAGCCCTGGCCAGGCAGCTTGACCACGCCGGAGCGGTCCTGCGCGCCGCCGGCCAGGTGCTGTGCTACCACAACCATCAGCACGAGTTCCGCAAAGTCGCCGGACGCACCATCCTCGAATGGATCTATGATCTGACCGCTCCGGCCAACGTCCAGGGCGAGCCGGACACCTATTGGGTGCAGCTTGGCGGCGCCGATCCGGTGGACTGGTGCCAGCGGCTCAATCGCCGGCTGCCGTTGATCCACCTCAAAGATTACCAGATCGTCCCCGGCGCCGACGGCAAAGGCAGCGCGGTGACGATGTGCGAGATCGGCAACGGCAACCTCGATTGGGCGCGCATTCTGAAGTCCGCCGAGGCCAGCGGCTGCCGCTGGTTCATCGTCGAGCAGGATGTCTGCCCGGCGGATCCCTTCGATTCGCTGCGGCAAAGCTGGGACTACCTGCAACAGTTCACCGCCTGACCCTGTCGGTCGGCTGCGCAGCGACGAGCGGCGCTGTGCAGCATCGGCGCACAGCTGGGGCTCAACCCTTCGCCGCCCGCTTGGTATGAACCTGCATGGAAACGCCCGCATTTCAGGTCACCGCAGCCTGGCGGTTCCGTTTGCACACCACCGCGGACGCCTTCGCGCCCGACGCGGGTGAGCTGCTCGGCGAGCTGCGCCGCGATACCCCGGATGGGCGTACGGCCCGGGCGATCGTGGCGATCGATGAGGGCGTCTTGCGCGCCGCACCTGAAATGCCCGGCCGCATCCATCGCTGGTTCCTGGCCAACGAAGGCGCTGGTGTGCGCTTGGCGGCCGCACCGATTGCAATTCCGGCTGGCGAAGTCGCCAAGGACGGCTGGGCCCTGGTCGATCGCATCGCCCGGACTTGCGCCGAGGTCGGCTTGTGCCGGCATTCCTATGCCATCGCCATCGGCGGCGGCGCGGTGCTCGACGCCGTGGGCTTCGCCGCCAGCCTGATTCACCGGGGCCTGCGCCAGATTCGCCTGCCGACCACCACCCTGGCCCAGTGCGATGCCGGCTTGGGCGTGAAGAACGCGGTGAACTTCTGCGGTCAGAAGAACTTTCTCGGCACCTTCACGCCGCCCCAGGCGATCATCAACGATCGCAGTTTTCTGCCTCGCCAGGACGACCGCAGCTGGCGGGCCGGCATCGCCGAGGCGGTGAAGGTCGCCATCATCAAAGATGCTGCGTTCATCGGCCGACTGGCGGAACTGGCTCCGGCCATCGCCGCCCGCGATCTGCCCGCCCTGGCCGAGGCCATCGATCGCTGCGCCGCGCTCCACCTCGACCACATCACGTCCGCCGGCGATCCCTTCGAACAGGGCTCGTCGCGTCCGCTGGATTTCGGACATTGGTCCGCCCACCGGTTGGAGGTCCTCAGCGGGCACCGCCTGCTCCATGGCGAGGCCGTGGCCATCGGCGTCGCCCTCGACCTCGGCGCAGCGGTCGGCCTGGGATACATCGCCCAGGCCGACGCCGAGCGCTGCCTGGACATTTTGCGCACCGTCGGCTTCCGCTTGTGGGATGAATGCCTCGATCTGCGCGACGCCCACGGCCGCCGCCGGGTGCTGGCCGGCCTGGATCATTTCCGTGAACACCTCGGCGGCGACCTGACCCTGGCCATGCCCGACGGCCTCGGTCGACGGCAGGACATCCATCAGCTGACTGACGCGACCTTCGAATCAGCCTGCACCTGGCTGCGCGCCCGCCAGCGATCGAATCAGGCTGCGCCGGTGATTGTCGCCCGCTGAACATCAGTTCAGCCGGGATCAAATTGGTGGTATGAAGGAACCGCTTGGACACGATGCAGTCCAAGCGCCATGGCTCCTGATCCCGCTGCCATGAAGCGCCGCCGTTGGTGGATCGCTGGCGCGACCATCGGTGGCATGCTGCTTGTGTTCGTAACGGTCTTTTTCCTTTGGTTGTTCAGCACGGCGGACCTGGATGCGGTCGATGCTCGGGCGCGCAGTCTCGGTCTGCCGGCGAATTTCGACGAGGCGAAATTGCCGCTCAGCCCGCCCGAGGACGTGGCGAAGTGGGATGCAGTCGTGGCGGCTTTGGCGAAGTGCCCTCGATGGAAGCCAAATGATAGGACTGAATGGTATGGTCCAAGCGTTGGTGAACCGATCCCCGATGGCGCTCTGAAGCATCTTGTCGCACAGAAAGCTCAGCTGAAAACCTTGTTTTCCGCAGTCGATGACTTGCCGGAAACAGGTGTGTGGCTGCGCGACGGGGCTGGCTTCGATCAATCGCATCAGGGTCTTTCCCACTATTTCCTTATCCAGGTACTTGCTCAAGCTTTGGTGCTGCCCGGAACCGAGGCGGAAATGGCGGAACGATTGCTGAGAACAGCTTGTATCGCTCCGAGCGGCTATCCTTCGCACCACGGGTTCCAACACCGGATTTCGATGATGAGAATGGCGATTTCTCCACTGTTTTCGGTCGAATTCACAGGAAGTGAACGGGCTCTATTGGTTCGTGAATCCGATAAGCTAATGTCATGCCTTGCGGCTTGGCCGTGGTATCGGTCCGAATATCTTCGTCAGCGTGCTTGGCTGAGTGCGCTGGGATTAAACGGAGATTCCCTGTGCCAAACCTTATCGATGAAACGCTATCCTGGGGATTGGCTCATCGCCACGATGGACTTGCGAATACATCGATCAATGTATCTGGAGAAAATACAGGACATATCAATGGACATCCGCGTTCGTCCAATGATTGACACTTATATTCGGGCAATTGCCAGCTGCGATTCGAGAGGTCCTTTGAAATACTCCAGGCTTCGTGATATTGCTTTATGGGATTCAATTGTCTTTGCAATTCACAAGCAGTTGGTGCTCCAAATGAAACTGGCGGTTCTTCATTCCGAACTTACCGGTGAGCCGTGGCCCGTGGATCCCTTCGATGCCAAGGGCGGGTCGGTGCGTCAACTGATCAAAGATGGCCAGTTGATCGGGGTTTATTCCATTGGAATAAACCAGATCGACGATCATGGGGACCAGAACCTCGATAAGGTGCTGAAGCTCAGGCCGCGTCCTGCCCCAGTCGATGCGAAGCCTCCTGGCGGGCGTTAGGGAGAGCTCAAACACCTTGAGCACATGACCGAGCTGTTTTGCGCGGCGAAAAGCAGGCGTCCCATAGGGACGCCACGAGATGAGCCCGGGGTTTCAACCCCGGGTATCATGGCCCGTTCAGGACCCAGTCCCGTAGGGACGGCTGAGCCCGGTTGACCACTATGAATGAACGCTCCCTTGCGGGCTGAAGCCCGCAGAAAATTCAGCCGCCCCTACGGGGCTTCCCCTGCAATCCATCCGATCCGGGGCTGAAGCCCCGGGCTGGTATCGGAGCGTCCCTACGGGACGACCAAGTTGAAAACCGCTCAAATTGTTCTTTTGCGATCCCTGTTAGGGCGCACGTAAAAACATCTTGAGCGCATGACCTTGTTATTTTGCGCGGCGGAAAGCAGGCGTCCCATAGGGACGCCACGAGATGAGCCCAGGGTTTCAACCCCGGGTATCATGGCCCGTTCAGGACCCAGTCCCGTAGGGACGGCTGAGTCCGTTTGACCACAATGAATGAACGCTCCCTTGCGGGCTGAAACCCGCAGAAAATTAAGCCGCCCCTACGGCTTCCCAGGCAATCCATCCGATCGGGGCTGAAGCCCCGGGCTGGTATCGGAGCGTCCCTACGGGACGCCCACGCGAGCCCTTAGGTAGAGAGCTCCGACTCAATACGCGCCCTTGCCGGCCACCGCTGCCCAGGGCGTGCGGGCCAGTACGACCAGATCGAGCCACACCGACCAGTTGCGTACATAGTACGTGTCGAGGGCGACGCGTTGGCCATAGCCGGTGTCGCTGCGGCCTGACACCTGCCACAGGCCGCTGACGCCGGGGCGCACCTGGCAATACAGGTCGAAAGCCTCGCGGTACTTGGCGGTCTCGGCCTGGACGATCGGGCGCGGGCCGACCAGGCTCATGTCGCCGACCAGCACGTTGAGGAATTGCGGCAGTTCATCGATCGACAGGCGGCGCATCACGGCCCCCAGCCGGGTCACCCGCGGATCGTCCTTCAGTTTATGGTCGGCTTCCCACTCGGCGCGCAGTTCGGGATGGGATTCCAGGTACGAAGCGAGAATCTGGTCGGCGTTCGGGATCATGGTCCGGAACTTCCAGCAGCCGAACTCGCCTCCGCCCTGGCCCATGCGGCGTTGGCGGTACAGCAACGGTCCGGGATTGAACAGCGGATTGATCAGCAGCAGGCCCGCGGCGACCAGCGCGGTGCCAGCGAGCAGCGGTAGCACCAGCACGATGTCCATGGCCCGTTTGACCAGGCGCGGACCAGGCAGCAGCAAGTTCTGGCGGACCTCAAGACCGAGGACGCCACCCAGGTCCCGGGCGGCGACCCACAAGGTCGGCAGGCCGTGCAACACCGGCAGGATCACGACGTGGCCGAAGCCCTTGGCCGGGCCGGTGAGCACCGTCAGCAGCCGTTCGTGGGCGACGCCGGGCATCGCGATCAGCACATGGGTGGCGCCGCTGGAGCGGCGATGCGCGTCGGCTTGGTCGAGCCCGCCAAGCACCGGCACTCCGCCGAGGTCGCCATGGGTGGCTGGTTCATCGTCGAAGGCTGCGAGCGCCTTGTAGCCGACGCCTGGCCGGCGGTGCAGTTCGGCCACGACCAGGGCGCCGGTCCGGCCGGCGCCGAGGAGCAGCGCGGGAACGCCCCACCACGGGCGATGGGCGCAGGCTCCGCGCACCGCAGCCCGGGCGAGGGGGACCAGCGCCAGCGCGGCCAGCCAGGTGCCAAACAGCAACGTGCGTGGTGGCAGGCTGCCCCGGGCGAAAAACGTCATCGCGCCGAGCAGCAGGATGACCAGCGTCGTCGCCTGGCTCAGCCGGCGCAGCTCGTCGGCGGCGGTGTGGGGGATGCCGGGGTAGAGTCCCGAACCCGCATAGGCGGCAATGAACAGGCCGAACAACGGCAAGTAAGCGAGCACCTGGCCGAGATTCAGGTCGCTGTCGAACAGCAGGCGGAACGCGATGCCAATGCAATAGGCCGCGACCAGCGCGGCGACATCGGTGGCGACCAGGGCGGCGCTGGTCAGCAGCGGGCTGGGACGAAGAATTCGGGTCGCGTCAGACATCTCGGCGGCAACCGGATGAACCGCCAAGGCGCCAAGACGCCAAGGAAAAACCTGGAAAAAATTCCGCTGTCTGGACCAAATGGGTGCGGATGAATTTTCCTGAGACCTTCCACCAGGTGGCGCTTTGGCACCTTGGCGGTTCCTCAATGGCGTCATCCCGGTTCATCGGTGGATCATCCCCTCAGCACCGGTTGCGGCAATGACGGCGCCGGCCGGCCCAAGGCCGCGGCGAAGGCGTCCCAACGCGCGCCGATGAACTCCGCCATGCGCTGCTGGAAACGGTGCCTGGCGAAGGTCGCCGCGTGGGCGGCGATGGCAGCCCGGTCGAAACCGGCGTCGTCGCTCAGGAACCGTTCGATCGCCGCCGCCACCACCAGTGGATCCTGGCGATCGAAGAACCGTCCGGTCGTGCCGTCGATCACGCTGTCGAGGATGCCGCCCCGGCCATAGGCGATCACCGGCGTGCCGCAGGCCATGGCCTCGACCGGTGCAATGCCGAAATCCTCCTCGGCGGCGAACAGAAATGCCCGGGCCGATCCAAGATGCTTCGCCAGATCGCCGCCCGGAACAAAGCCAGGCAGGGTGACATTCGGCCCGGCCAGCGAGCGGCAGCGAGCCAGCTCCGGGCCTTCGCCGATGCAGATCAGGTACTGATTGGGCAAGTGGCGGAAGGCTTCGACCAGCACATCCAGGCGCTTGTAGGGCACGAACCGTGAGGCAGTGACGAAGTTCGTACCGCCCGAACCGATGGGAAAACGCTCGCAATCCACCGGCGGTGGAATGACCGCGGCGACCTCGCGGCCCCAGCAGGCGCGGATCCGCCGGGCGATGAACCGGCTGTTGGCGATCAGCGCATGGGGCCGAGCGGCCGACAGCGCATCCCAGTCGCGCAGGCGGTCGAGCTGGCCGCGCACCAGCGGACGCATCAGCCACGGCACGCCGGCCAGGTAGCGCGGACCGGCATCCCAGGCATAGCGCATCGGCGAATGGATGTAGCTGATGTGGAGCGTGTCCGGTCCGACCACCACGCCTTTGGCGACGCAGTGGCTCGACGAAATCACCAGATCGTAACCAGAGAGATCCAACGCTTCGATCGCCCGCGGCATCCACGGCAGGAAGGCTCGGAACCGGCTGCGGGCCAAGGGCCAGCCTTGCAGCCAGGTGGTGTTCACCGGACGGCCAAGGCGGGCGCGGTCCGCGGGTTTCAGTGCATCCACCACCGCGAACAGATCGGCCTGGGGGAACAGCTCGGCCAGGGCGAGGAAGACCTGCTCCGATCCGTAGATCGATGCCAGCCATTCGTGGACCAGGGCGATGCGCATGCAGAAGAGATCGGGGAACGTGGCCGGCGCCGAGCGGTCGCCGCGAGGCAAGGCAACGTGCGCTCTGGATCGTCGCTGTCCACCAGATCCGGACCTCGCCCAGCCCCTAGCCCCGCGCCCCTGGTCCCTAAGCATCCGTCATGCGTCTGACCGGTGGCGAGCGCACCGCCCTCATCTATGGCCTGGCCGGCATCATCGGGAAAAGCGCCGGCCTCGCGATCATCCCGCTCCTGGCCTTGTTCCTGAGCCTGGACGAGGTCGGTCGCTGGGCCGAGCTGACCGTGCTACGCATCCTGTCGGCCGCGGTGGGAACCGCCTGCCTGGACGCATGGCTGACCCAGCGTTTCCACAAACAGGAAGACAGCGTTCGTCAGGCTTTTGCCGCCGGCTGCGTGCTGCTGGCTTGGCGTTGGAGTCTGATCGTCGCCCTGCCCGGGGTGCTGATCGCCGGCCTTGCAGCCGCTGATCTGATCGCTGCGCACTGGCTGTTATGGGGGCTGGTCGGCGCGGCCTCGGCCCTGGGCGGGGCCAGCACGGTCGGTCTGTCGCTGCTCAGAATCACCGAAAAGCCCAAGATTTTCGCGGTGCTGAATGGCCTGGTCGGGGCGGTCAGCGTGGCGTTGTGCTGGGGCACGGTGGCCGCGGCGGGATGGGGCTTGTGGGGCGTCGCGGCGGGCACGCTGCTGCCGTGGGTCGGTGCGTCCGTGTGGTTCGCCTGGACCTGTCGAGGTGGTCAGGCGTCGTGGACCGACGCCAGCGGATTCACCTGGCGCACCATGCCCTCACGGTTGCTGTCGGAGGTCTCCACCCAGGTCGATCGCCTGGTGCTCGGCATCTTCGTCAGCGATCGCGCCTTGGGGCTCTATGACCTCGCCCTGCGCACCGCCGGCGCTGTCGGCATGGTCCAAGGATCGCTGAAGAACACCTTGATGCCGACCTGCCTGCGCCGGCTGGCCGAAGGCAAGCCGATCGCCGCCACGTTGCGTCAAGGCGGCCTGGCCCTGTTGGCCGCAGGGTTCGCTGTGGTCGCTGGAGGCGTCGTCCTTGCCCAGCTGCGGCCGGAGTGGCGCGAGTCGGCAGTCTTCCTGCCCGGAGCGGTGGCGGTGCAGTGCTGGTGGTTCGCCGGGGCTGCCAATGGCATCGCCAGCTACCACGCCGGATTAGTCCGATTGCAGGCTTTTCTGCCACTGGTCACCTTGCCGCTGATCACGGCTGGGATGGCGGTCGGATTGGCTTCCGGCGGCATCTGGGGCGGGCAGTGGTTGCTGGTGGCCGGGACCGCCGCCGGAGTCCTGGTCACCGAGCGGGCGATCCGTCGGTCGCGTCCGGATCTTCCAGGCAATGCCTGGCTTTTCCTGGAGATGGGCATCGCGTCGGCCTTGCTGCTCGGCCTGTCCCTGCTGCCGTGGTGGGCGGGTTGCGGCGCGGCATTGGTGTCATCGGCCATCGCCGGCGGCTGGTATGTCTTGCGGCGCCGCTGAACCGTCAACGATTCACCGCAGATGCTGAAACGCCTGGTCCGGCCCATCTATCACGGCCTGCGCTCGCTGATCGCCCGCCCCGCAGCCAGACAGATGGTGGATGCTTATACCGAACACCATCGCACCGCCCAAGAGGTCTACCGCCGGGCTGGCGGGATGGGCGCCGGCATCGCCCTCGACAAGGTCGGCGTGCGGGTGCAGCTGCCCAGCGATCCCGGACCGGTGTCGCTGCCCGCGGATTGGCTGGAGCGCGTCCGTCGGGTCGGGGTCGCCGCCGCCGCCAGTTTCGATCGTTCAGAGGCATGTCTTTTCCAGCCCAAGCTGGATCGCATCGGTCTTCCAGCCACCACTGCTGAGATCCCGGCGGTCCAAAAAAAGCAGGTTATTGCAGCAAATCTACGGGATCCCTTGACGATCGACGGCCTTGCCGCCTTGGCCGAGCCGCTGGCGAGAACGATCGAAGACAGCATCTACGGCAGCTTCGCCCTGATCGATAAGGTCTACATCTACCGCAACCTGGTGTCGGCGATCGACGACCAGGTGTCATGGCGTTGGCACTACGACAACCATCCTGATCAGATCATCAAGGCGATGATCTATCTCACCGATGTGGCCGAGGATGCCTGCCCGTTCGAATACTTGCGTGGCCAGCGCGATGCAGCACGGATCGCGCCCCTGCCTCATGCTGCCGACACCTGGATTTCTCCAGCGCGTCTGGCGGAGTGGACCGGGCGTGGCTACCGTCCGGTCAAGGCGGTCGGCCCGGCCGGCACCATCGTGCTGTTCGACGACAATTGCCTGCACAAGGCCAATCAGCCGGAGCGCATCCATCGCGATGTGGTGGTGTTCCAGTTCCGCCCGGCCGATTTCAAGCCTGAGCGTCCGATCGATCCGCGCTGGACCGGGTCCTTCCTGGCTGAAGACGTGAACCCTGATCCCGCGGTCTACCGGGTGCTGCCCAAGACCCGGACCTATTCCGACTGACATGCGCGTCCTGCTGCTGGTGGACCATAAGTGGAGGGATTTGCCGGGCGCAGCCTGGCTGGCCCTGGCCGGCGAACGTCGTGGGCACCGAGTGCGGCTGGTGCGCAACGGTTTCCACTGGGAAACTGCTTGGCGGTTGCGGCCCGATGTGGTGGTCGTCAACCACCTGCTCGAAGCGCCCCACCGGCAGCAGATGATGGCCCTGGCCCAACTTGGTGTCGATACCGTGGTGCTGCCCACCGAGGGCATCCCGACCCTGACCGGCGTCCGTGATCTGCATGCCGGGGTCGGGGCCGATTATTCCTCGGTGGCCCGTTTCTGCGCGTGGAACCAGCCGATGCACGATCGCATGGTCGAACTGGGCGTGATGCCGGCGGAGCGCATCCCGGTGGTCGGCGTGCCGCGCTTCGATCTGTATCGGCCGCCACTTGATCGATTGCTGCCCGATCGGCGCAGCGTGTGCCAGACCTTCGGCCTTGATCCGAACCGGCCGGTGGTGGTGTGGGCCACCAATTTCCCAGCCGCAGGAAGCTGGGAGCGTGACCCGTATTTCTATCGCCATGATTGGCGCCGTCTCGGACTCGACCGAACCCTCGGTGATTGCGAGACGTTTTGCCTCGCAGACATCCGTTGCCGCGACGCGTCTTTGGCGGCGGTTTGCAGTCTTGTCGAACGGATGCCGGCGGTGCAGGTGCTGGTGAAGCCCCATCCGGGCGATGATCTCGGGTGGTTCCGCAAGCACATGGCGGGATTCCCGACCGGCCGGGCGGCCCTGGTCGAACAAGCCTACATCTGGGAGGTCCTGCCTGCCGCCGACGTCCTGGTCAAACGATCGTGCACCACCGGAGTCGAGGCGTGGATCCTGGGCCAACGCACCATCGAACTGCAACCCGATCCGGCGATGCATTATTACAGTCCTGAGCACGCTGCCGGATCGCACATGGCGACCGATGCCGATGCGCTGGTCAGGCTGGTCACAGCGGCGATCGCCGGCGAACCGGAATCTCAGTCGGTGCTTGCCGCTCGCCAGGCCTTCATCAGCCGCTGGTGCTTCCGCGCCGACGGCCGATCGACCGAACGGTTCCTCGATGTGTTGGATGGTTTGGCGGCAGAGCGGGCCGCGGCCGGCCGCAGCCCAGCAGCCCCGGATCGGTGCGCGTTCCAGGCGCCGATCATGCGGGTGATGCGCCAGGCGGTGCTCTCCTTCCACGATTACCGCCTGCACGACCGGCGTCTTTACGGCAGAAGCGGCCTCGATCGCCTGGGCCGCCTGGACAAATGGCACCGCGACCGGGACGCCGAACCGTGGTTCGACCGGATGGATCCGCTCTTCGCCTGACCCAGTCCGTTCAGGTTTCCAACTGCTTCGCTGCCAAGGCGAAACCTGCAGCGGATGTCGCCAGTTTGGCTGCGTCTGCGGTATAGAGCTCGCCGGGAACCGTCGCGGCCCAGCACGTACCAAGGAACCGGGCCAGCCGTTCCTCATCCGGCCGCGCCGCGCCGGCGATGGCTGCTGCTACCGCCTGCTCAGGTGTCTCGACATCGGTGGTCAGCCCGGCTCCGCGGTAAAACGAAGCACCAAGCGTGATCACTGGCAATCCCGCCATCAATGATTCGAAGCCGACCTTGCTGTTGACCGTCACCACCGCCTGGGCCTGTCTGGCCAGCACCAGGCTGTTCAGGTGGGGCGGCGCCAGGACCAGTTTCCCCCCGGCAACCAGGCGTCTGAGCGGCTCGACATCGTAGCTGCCGATGGCTGCGGGATGTTCCTTGGTCACCACGGTCCAGCCATCGGGCAGGGCCGCCGTCAGGCGCTCCAGCAGCTTCATCTGGTCGAAGCACTGCGGGCAGCGGAAGGTGAGCTGCACGTCCCACGGCACGTGCAGCGGATAATAGATGAAACGGCTGTTTGGCGCAGGCACGGAATAACTGCCGCGCAGACGGCGGCTGCGCAACAGGCGGCGGAGCTGCTCCACCGCCTGGGGACGGATGGCCGAGAACTCCTCGGTGCGGCGGAGCAGGAAAGCCCTGCTGAATTTGTTCCAGAACCGACTGAGGAAATCCACGCTGAGGATCTTGCCCAGGCTGGCTGCCTTGAAGAACAGCTGATCCTTTTCCGGCATCAGGAAGGCCGGCTGGGCGAGGAACGCGCGCCGCGCCTGGTCGGCCTTGGCGATGGCCTCGTCATCTGGTCGGATGCCGAGGATGTCGACGAAGAAGCTGTCTCGGGTGAACAGCAGGCGGCCAGGAAACATACCCGGCTCCATCGACAGGTGCGGCGTGCCGGCAAGACGGCACCACGCGCGCAGCGCCAGGATCGATGCGAAGCCACCGAGCTCCTGGACCACCGGAACGTGTCTGCGATCCCGGAGCAACGATTCGATCGCGAGCAGCCGGCGCCAGAACTTGAGCCTGGTTGCCGCGGCGGACAGCCGGTTGTTGACCTGTTCGTGCAAGAGTTGCCAGGCTTCGGGCGGGCGGCCGAAATGCTCGGCGGTCGCGGTTTCGTCGATCCGTTCCGGAATCGACCGCAGCGCCTTCTGCACCGGCAGGAAGGGCATGCCCTCTTTGACGCACAGCTGATCGGCGATCTCGTTGAAACTGAGCAACGTCGTCCGCCGCCACGGCCAGCCCGGTTGGCGGGAACAATCAATGTAATAGCGGGCATCCCGCACCGCGAGCACGGCGATGATGACTTGTTCCTCGGGGGCTTCGCCCCCGCGGCCCTGCGGGCCTGTTCCAGCTCTGCTTCGCTCCGCGCTGCGCAGGCCGCACGCCTTCGGCATGCTGCCGCCTAGCGGCGGCGCCTGCTCCGCCCCCCGGCCTTTGTCGCAGCTCGATTCCGCCAGCTTCGATGACGGAATCGAAGGCGGATGGGCTTCGCCCATCGTATCCGCCCACCGCTGCTCGGCGGCCGTCCCGTCGCTGTGCGACGGGTCCCTGGGAGCCTCTGGCATGGGCGGGGCATGGTTCAAGGTCGGGACCCTGCGGCAACCATCCCGGCCAAGGTTGGGCAAGCTGCCACCAGGCGGCCGACCAAGATCGCATAGGCATCTTCGTCGGCATGGTAGCCATCCATGGCATGCTCGTCGCCGAGACCGAGCTCGGCCAGATCGCTGGCATCGACCAGGCATCCGCCGTGGCGGCCCAGGATGATGGAAACCTCAGCCGGAAGACGGTCGAGGTAGGCGTAGGCACCTCCTTTGGCCGGATCGTGCATCTCTGCCCAGATGCTGTGGGCGAACGGCGGCAAAAAGCCGGCGATGACGATGCCTTTCACGTCGCACCACGTCGCGACACGGTCGAGCTCCTTCAGCATGTCCGGGTCGGGCGCGGTTCCGGTCTCGAATTTGTCGCCACCGCTGGCGATGCGCTGCCTGGCCTCTTTGAGCCGTTCATCGAGAGGGACTTGCTGCCATGGTCGCGGCGGCGCACCTTGCCGTTCGTAAGCGGTGCTGCCGTCGATCCGGTACCCTCCAAGCCGATTGATCGCCGCCAGGCCGATGCGGTCACCTGCGGCGATGAACGGATCGAAACGTTGCTGCGCCAGGCCTTTCCAGACCTCGGGCCAGTGGTTGAACACCACCTGATCCGCAGCGGGATCTTCCAGAGCCGGCGGAATCACGGCGAGGTGGCGCCTCTGCCAGCCCGCATGGAAGAAATTCTGGTCCAGACCAAGGATCAGGACCTTGGGCAATTGTGGGGAGCGCTCCAGGAATGGCCGGACGTCGGCCAAGCTGGTGATCCCGAAGCCGGCGTTGACGAAAGTTGCCGGCTTCAACCAGGTGCCACGGATCACCGCGGTGCGCGATGTCCCCAGAGCAAGCACCTGTACCGGCCCGTGCTGTCGAATCAGTTCGAGCTTGAACGCCGCAGCTTGGTGGCGGAAGGCCGGCCAATACCGGAAGGCATCGTCATCGATTGGCCTGGAGGTGGCTTCACGCACCACCGCTACTGCTGGCATCCACTCGCCGGAACGATGCAGTATCAGCCAAGGGATGCCGATGAGCAGCAGCAGAGGGAGCAGGAATAGGAGGCGGCGCATGATCAGAACTGAAAATAGATGAAATCACGGCGGCCATAGGTTCCCAGCAGCAGCACCGCCAGGATCAACCCGTAGTAGACCGGCCAGCGCACCCACCGCGATTGGCGATGGAAGATCGCTGCCCAACCATGGCGAAGGTGACAATACTCAACGACATGCACCGCGATCGCCAGGAATGCCGCCGTCTGGACTGCAAATCTGGTCGCACCGCTTTCGGCAATGGTGCGCAGCGGCTTCAGGCCAACGTGCCACGGGTCGATCATGGCGGCCAACATGTGCGCGGCGTCAGTCGCGGATGCCGCCCTGAAGAACACCCAGGCGACCGTGACTGTGGCCACGGTGAGCAGCCAGCCGAGCAGGTTTCTGACCAACGCAATGCGTCCGCTGCTCAGCGGAAACCGTTTTTCCCAGGTTGCCGCTATCAGGAAAGCTGTTCCGTGGATCAGTCCCCAGATGACAAAGGTCCAAGCCGCGCCATGCCACAGGCCGCTGATCGCGAACACGGTCAGGATGTTCACGGCCCAGCGCCACGCCGGCACGCGGTTCCCGCCAAGGGGCAGGTAGACGTAGTCACGAAACCAGGTCGACAGCGAGATGTGCCAGCGCCGCCAGAAGTCGGTCAACGAGGTGGCCAGGTACGGCAACCGGAAATTCACCATCAGCTCATACCCAAGGCACCGCGCCGCACCTCGGGCGATGTCGGAATACCCGCTGAAATCAGCCCAGATTTGCAGAGAGAACGCCAGTGAGACGAGGATCAGTGATGGCGCTGACAGTTCCTGCCAATGACCGAAGCCATAATCGCAGAAGGGGGCCAACGTGTCGGCGATGGCCATTTTTTTCAGTAGACCCCACAGGATCAGCTGCATGCCGCTGGTCAGGTTGCTCGGGTGTCGGTGCGGTCCGGCCATGAATTGGGGCAGCAGGTTTTGTGGACGCTCGATCGGGCCGGCCACCAGCTGCGGGAAGAACATCACGTAGAGTGCGTAACGCAGCGGATCGCGTTCCGCCGGACAGGTGCCGCGATGGACCTCAATGACATAGGCCAGGCTCTGGAAGGTGTGGAAGGACAGCCCGATGGGCAGGAGGATGCCGAGGGCCGCCACCGGATAGTTCCAGCCGATGGCGGCAGCCAACGTCTGCAGATTGACCGCCATGAAATCAGCATATTTGAAGACAGCCAGGATGCCCACAGTGACCGCGATCGAACCAGCCAGCCACCAGGTGCGGATGCGGTGATCGCTGCTGGCGGCAATGGCCCGGCCGGCCACATAATCGACCGCGATGGTCGTTGCCAGAATCAGCAGATAGACCGGGATGAAGGCCATGTAGAACCAGCAGCTGGCAACGAGCAGCCAGAGCTGGCCGGCCCGCACCCGGTTGCTGAGACCGCGGTCGACGACCAGCACCAGGGCGAAGAACCAGACGAACTGCCAGCTGTTGAACAGCACGACCGACGTGGGTTCAGCGGGCGATCTTGCGTTTGAGCTTGCTGCGCTGGGGTTGTTCGATCGGCAGCAGCTCTTCGGGCTTGTACGACAACGCCTTGGCCACGGCCTTCATATCCCGGCAGATGCGGCGCAGTCCTTCGGGCTCCAGGCTGGCGGCATGGTCGGTGCCCTTCCAGGTCCGATCGAGGGTGAAATGGCGCTCGATCCATTCCGCGCCGAGGACGAACGCTGCGGTATCCACGGCGATGCCCAGGTGATGTCCGCTGAAGCCGATGGCCTTCACCCGGTCGCCATAGGTTTCGCGCAGCCGGGTCAGTTCGAGCAGGCAGATCTGCTCGAAGGGCACCGGATAGCCGCTGGTGCAGGCATAGACCACGAGGCGTTCACGCGCTTGATTGGCGAAGAAGTCGATCAGCGCCCGTTCTTCTGCCCGGGTGGTCATGCCCAGCGACACGTGGATATCGCCGCGATAATCGTCGCGCAGAATCCGCAGTAATTCGAGGTCGGTATTGCACGCCGAGGGGACCTTGATGAAGCGCGGATCAAGGCCGACGATCTCACGGGCCGAGGTGCAGTCCCACACGCTGGTTGCATAGTCGATGCCGACATGGCGGCAGTGGCGCTGCAGATGGGCATGCTGCTCGATGGTGAACTCAAGGAATTCGCGGTGTTCGCCATAGGTCGAGCCATAGGCGTGCATCGGATTGGGATGCGGGGCGGCAAATTCCTCGGGCGTCAGCAGTTCGCGGTTGCAGCGCTTCTGGAACTTGGCCACATCGGCGCCGGTGAGTTTGGCCATCGCCACCAATTGCTCGGCGATCTGCAAGTCGCCTTTGTGGTTGCAGCCGATCTCGGCGATGACGGTGGCGGGTGTACGCATCAGAGGTCCCTGGCTATCGCAAGTGGCGTTCGTGGGCGGGATGCTGGCGCCGATCTGTGATCCGCCAAGTCTCGAAGTCGTCCCGAATCAGTGGACTCGGGACGATCGGATCAGGTCGGCGAAAGCCCGGACGCAGCCGCCGCCGCCAGGTTGAGCGAAAATCCGGTCGGCTGCCGCCTGCACTTCAGGATCGGCGTCGGAGGGGCAGGCGCCATAACCGCACAGACGAAGCGCCGGCAGATCATTGAAATCGTCGCCGATATAGGCCACCTGGTCGAGCCCGATGCCGAGGTCGGCGCACCACCGGCGCAGCACGGCGACCTTGTCCTTGGATCCTGGAGCATAGCGCTCGATCTTCAGCTTGCGCATCCGGGAGTGCACCGACGGGGAATCCTCGGCGGTGATCACGCCCAGCTCGACGCCCGTTTCCTTCTTCAAGCGCAGCATGCCGGCGGCGTCGCGGGTGTTGAATTTCTTCAGGGCTTCGCCGTCTGGGCCATAGAACATGCCGCCATCAGTCAGGGTCCCATCGACATCGGTGGCGAGCAGCTTGATGTTGGCCAGCCGATGCTGCTTGGCCTGCTCCAGAAAGGTTTCGACCACCGGCCAATCCTCGGGCTCGTCGATCTCAACTGCGCTTTCCGCAGGCATCTCCACCGCCACGGTCGACGCGCCGAGCCGGCAGCCGGTGGCCAGCCAGGACTCCCGGGTGGTCAGATAGAACGCGCCGTTCTCCATCAAATGCCCGGCGAAGTCCTGGCGCCGGGGACGGCGGAGGGGATCATAGTTCACCGGTTTGGCCAGATTGCCGACCGTTTCCCACAAGAAACGTTTCTGCCTGACCACGGACAAGGCGCTGGTGGCGCCAGCTTCCTTCCGCTTGCGGAAGCCGTCGGCCAAGTCGCCAGCGGTGAGCAGCGGACTGGTTGCCTGGATCAGCACCAGATCGTCAAAAGCACCCATCTTCGGCAACGCATCGTGGATCACCGACTCGGTGCTGGCGGTGGCAGTGGCGGTCGCCGGATCGCGATCCAAAACGGTCACGCCGGGGATCAGCGCGGCGACGCGGGCGATGGCCGGATCGTCGGTCGAGACATACACCCGGTCGATCAGCGGACAGCCGGCGGCGGCGCGCAAGGTCCAATGGATCAACGGGCGTCCGGCGATCGGTTTGAGATTCTTCCCAGGAATCCCCTGGGATCCGCCACGGGCGGGAATGAGGGCGACGGCGGTCATGGTTGAGCCATTGCCGGAGCCAGCAGCTCCCAGGCAAGCGGGGTACCGGCAGCCACGGCGCGCACGAAGCGGCGGCCGAGCACCTCATCGGCGTGACGGGTGTGCAGCCCGTGACCTGGGCGGATCGAGCGGACATTGCGTTCGGTGACCGCCTCGCCTGCCGCCACGTCAGCGACCACGAACAGCGAACGACGCAGGATCCGACTGCCGATTTCCTTGGGCGACGGCGTGAAGCGCACCCGGCCCAGAGCCTGCTCGGCGCTCCGCACCATCCGGGCCATCACGGCGAATTCAGCGGGTTCCAGCGAGAACGCAGCGTCAGGGCCGCCATCGCTGCGGCGCAGCGTCAGATGCTTCTCGATAATCGCCGCGCCCAGAGCCACCGCCGCCACCGGCACGCTGGCCCCGTCGGCTCCGCCATCGAGGGGGAACAGCGTGTGGTCGGACAATCCGGCGATGCAGTCGAACGCCGAGGCCAACTGTGGAATGGTGTGGAGGTCGACCTCATCCGCCGGCGTCGGATAGGCGCTGGTGCACTTCAACAGGGCGAGCTGGGAACAACCAGCAGAACGGGCGGTGCGGACCGCTTCGTCGATCTCGGCCAGGGTGGCCATGCCGGTGGACATGATGACCGGCAGGCCGGTGGCTGCGCAGCGCCGGATCAGGGGCAGATCGACCAACTCAAAGCTGGCAATCTTCCACGCTGGAACGTCGAGCGACCGTAGGAAATCCACCGCGCTGGTATCGAACGGCGAGGAAAAACAGGTCAATCCCAGGCTTTTCGCTTCCGCCATCAGTGGCGCGTGCCACTCCCACGGGGTCATCGCCTCGGCGTACAAATCATGGAGCTGACGGCCATCCCATCGGGTGCCGGAGGCGATGCGGAACTCAGGCCGGTCGCTGCGGATGGTGATGGTGTCAGGCGTGTAGGTCTGGAGCTTCACGGCATCGGCGCCCGCCGCCGCCGCCGCCCGGACCAACTCCATCGCCCGATCCAGCGATTGTCCGTGGTTGGCTGACAGCTCAGCGATCAGATAGGTCGGATGGCCCGGCCCGATGGCCCGGCCGGCGATGGGAAACCCGGTCATACCCGATGCTAGCCGCGATTGGCTCACGGAATCGGTCGGTCGCTAGCGTGTACACGGGATCAGTGTACACTGATTTCATGCTTCAGAACCTGACCATCTCTGCCGATCCCGCTGTCATCGCTCTCGCCCGTCAGCGCGCCGCGAGTGAACACACGACGCTTAACGCGGTCATCCGCCGGTTCCTGGTCGAATTCGCCCGGACGGATCGCAGCGCCGACTATGATGCGGCGATGGCGGCGCTCGGGCGGGTGCGTTCAGGAGGCCGGTTCACCCGCGACGAGGCCAATGCCCGGTGAGATATTTTCTCGATACCGATATTCTGGTGTACCAGTTTGATGACACGGCTCCGGACAAGCAGCGCCGGGCCAGGACGCTGGTGCGCGATGCACTCGGCGGTGGCGAGGGCGTCATCTCGGGTCAGGTGGTCAACGAATTCTGCAATCTGGCGCTGCGCCGATTCGCCAAGCCGTTCACCGCTGGCCAGTGCCAGACCTATTTTGACCAGGTGCTCGCTCCGCTCTGCCAGGTGGGATGGAGCGATGACTTGATCCGTCGCGCCTTGCAGATCGCCGACCGATGGCAGGTCGCCTGGTACGATGCGCTGATCGTCGCAGGGGCACAATCGGCCGGAGCGAATGTGCTGTATTCCGAGGATTTCCAGGCTGGCGCGAAATTTGGAGTGGTGACGGTGCGCAATCCGTTCACTTGACGGCCCAACGCAAGATCTGGGCGCTATGGCCGCGCACCGTGGTCGTACCGGCTGGGACAAAACCAGCTCGGGAAAAGGCCCGTAAACTGGCCGGATTGTCCGGCATGATGAGCGCATGAATGGTCGCGGCGAGGTGGCCGGCCGTCATCCTGCGGCAGGCGGCTGCAATGGCTTTTGCGGCCAGACCACGTCCCCGATGGCTGGCGGCGAGGGTCAGGTGGATCAGCGCAGGTCCGTCATGGTGTTCAGGCAGGTCGCAGCGGATGACTCCTGATGGAATACCGTCGGCATCCTCGGCGATCCACATCCGTTGCGTGGCGTCGTTCAATTTCGCGGTGAACCAGCGGTGATGGTCATCGGTAGAGATCTCGCTGCGACCGAACGAGGCTGCCCGGGTGATCGGGTCGTTGGCCCAATCCAAGGTGCTCAATGCGTCGTCGGCATCCGCAGGCCGCAGGCCAAGTCCGGTCACGGCGGCCTCCAGGGCCGATACCACCCGAGCTGCGCCGTGGCCATCGACCAGCCTCTGGCCGCGCACGCTGCGGCTGCGGCGGAGTTCGAGATCAGCGGCAAGCTCCGCGACTGCTTTGGTTAACCCCGCCTCGTCGTCGACCACCTCAGCCAGATCGTCCCGGGCGAGCCGCCGCGCCACTGGTTCCTGATTGTCGGCGATGGCCATCGCGATGCACGGGACCCCGAGCGCCAGCAGCTCAAGAACCGTCGAACCGGCAGCGGCTACGACCAGATCGGCTGCGGCCAAAGTCGTGGCCATGTCGGCCACGTCGACCAGCACCTGTGCGTCGAGCGCCGAGCAGTCCCGACGAAGCTGCGCCAGACGAGGATTCGCTGCCCCAGCGATGACCTGGATTTCGGCGGTGGGCAGCGCCTGACGGACCGCGGCCACCGTGGCAGCGGTTCGTCCGTCGGGATCAGCTCCGCCGAGGGTGACGATGACCCGTTGCACGGTGCTGATCGGACCCGCCTGAACGCCAAGGAATTCTGGTCTGAGCAGGGCGAAGCGCGGGCCGAGCAGCCAACGTCCGGTGCTGCGCGGAGGAATCGCGTCCGCGGCATGGAGATTCGGATTGAGCACGACCGCGGCTTGCGGATGGCGATCGGCGAGCGGCGGTGCCGCATCGTCCACAGTCAACACGGGAACTGGGCAGGCGGCGCTCTCGGCTGGCGTGAAATGGTAACCATCGAAGACCACGGCATCGACCGCCGCGGATTCGGCCGACCACGCAATGCCCAGTTTTTCAAGCCGTTGCGGCAACGATCCTGGAAGATGAGACGATTTCCAGGAAACCTGATGACCGGCAGCGATCAGCGCTTGGCCCAAGGCCAAGGAGCGCATGGCGTGGCCCAGGCCGATTGCCGGGCCGGCTTCGGCTCGCAGCTCGATCCGCAACGAATCACTCACACCGGCTTTTGGACGATGTCGCGGTTCAAGTCGGCCCAGTCAGGATGGCGAGCGAGCACCTGCAAGGCGTCGGCGTATTCCCAACCACCACCACCGAGCTCTAGGTAAAACCGATCAGCGAGGTCGAAATCAGACGGAGTATCGACGGTCCAGCGCAAGTGGCTGCGATCGTCTGGCTGCCAGACATCGCGCAGCCGGTAGCGGTCCGGTCGTCGCCAGATGAACGGTGTCACGTGTTCGCGTTCACTTGGCTCCACGGCCTCGGCCGCCGCCTGATCGAGGGCCGCTCTGGTAAAGACTTCCGTGTCGAGACCACGGGGAAAAGTGCGGCGATGGCAATTGCTGGCGTAATCGCATCCGCCCGCCAACGCCGCGCCGAGAACAAAGGCCGACACCGCCGGCGACAGCAATGGGCAATCGCTGGTGATGCGGATCACCCAATCAGCCTGGGATTCAGCGGCTGCCAGGTGGTAACGGGACAGCACATCATCAGCGGATCCACGGACGCAGCGCACCCCATGGCCTGCGCACCAGGCGACGATCGGCGATTCCTCAGGCAAAACGGAGGTCGCTACCACGACCTCGTTGACGGCCGGGATGCGCAGCGCCCGTTCGACCACCCGGTGCAGCATGGGCGCACCGGCGAGCGGTTTCAGCACTTTTCCTGGAAGACGGGTCGAGCCCATGCGTGCCTGGATGATCGCCACGACCCGGGTCACAACACCTCCGTGACGGCCTGGCGCACTGCCGCAATCGAGCTGTCCACCTCGTCATCGCTCATTTTGGGGAAAATTGGCAGCGAGACGCAGCGGGCAGCGAAATCTTCCGCCACTGGGCAGATCCCAGCCCGGTACCCCAGCTGCTGGTAATAAGGATGCAAATACACTGGCCGATAGTGGACCTGAACACCCAGGCCGAGGGCACGCAGACGCTCGAAGAACGGACGGCGTCGGCTGGCTTCCTGGACTCGGACCACCCATAGGTGGTATCCATGGGATGAGTCGTCGGTATGCGCCGGGAGCCGAAGGCGCCCTGTGCATTCGCGCAGTCCCTCCCGGTAACGCGCTGCGATGGATCGCCGCCGGGCGATGAACTGGCCGAGCTTGGCGACCTGCGAACAGCCAAGCGCACACTGAAGATCGGTGATCCGATAATTGTAGCCGAGCTCGTGCTGCTCGTAGTGCCAGGGGCCCTCATCGGCCATCAAGTCAGCGGGGTCGCGGGTGATGCCATGCGTTCGGAACTGAGCTGCACGTTTGGCCCAGCGAGGGTCACTGGTGACCACGGCGCCGCCTTCGCCGGTCGTGACCGGTTTGACCGGATGGAAGGACAGCGCGGTGAGGTCTGCCAACGTGCCGACCTTTCCTCCGCGCGGACCGCAGGCGCCAAAACTATGCGCGGCATCCGCCACGAGGATCAGTCCGTGTCTAGTCGCCAACACTCGAAATGCCTGATAATCCGCAGTCTGACCGGCGAAATCCACAGGAACGATGAGTTTTGTTCGATCGGTAACCGCTGCTGCCGCAGCCTGTGGATCGAGGCAGCCGGTTTCCGAGCAGACATCGGCGAATACCGGTTTGGCGCCCAGGTAGAGTGCGGCGTTCGCGGTGGCGGCGAAGGTCAACGGGCTGGTGACGATCTCATCGCCTGGACCGAGCCCAGCAGCGAAATAGGCGCAGTGCAACGCTGCTGTGCCGCTGTTGACCGCCACCGCATACGCCGCGTCGCTTGCCGAGCAGATCGCCTGCTCGAATGCCGCGACCGCAGGTCCGGTCGTCAGCCAGTCGCCGCGCAGGCAGGCGGCAACCGCTGCGATGTCGTCCTCATCAACCCATTGGCGACCGTAGGGGATCATCGACTCTGGTCCGAATTTCAGGAGGCGTGGGGATCGATCGTTGGCACTCTCAGCTGGCCACCATCGTGCGCAGCTGGTCCACCGTCAGCCACTGGTCGTTGCCGTCGCTGGTATAGGCGAAATCCTCGCGCACCGGTTTGCCACCGAAATCAAGGTGGGGGAACCAGTCCATCTCCGGGGTGATGACATAGGCATCGCCGAGGTCGCGGGTACGGCGTGCGTCGTGGACGCTGATCATCTCTTCGTGCAGTTTTTCGCCGGGCCGGATGCCGACAATCTCCTGGCGGGCGGTGGGGGCCATCGCCGCAGCCAGGTCGGTCACTTTCATCGACGGGATCTTCGGGACGAAAATTTCGCCGCCACGCATCCGCGCAAGGTTATCCATGACGAAGCGCACGCCCTGGGACAGGGTAATCCAGAACCGGGTCATGCGCGGATCGGTGATCGGCAGCACGCCGCTCTTGGCGCGCTCGGCGAAGAACGGAACCACACTGCCCCGGCTGCCCACGACGTTCCCATAACGGACGACGGCGAATCGGGTCTTGGTGCCGCCGGCATAGGCATTTCCCGCTACGAACAGCTTATCGCTGACCAGCTTGGTGGCCCCATAGAGGTTCACCGGGCTCGACGCTTTGTCGGTAGACAGGGCGATGACCTTTTCGACGCCCTGGTCGATGGCGGCCTCGATGATGTTCTGGGCGCCACTGATATTGGTCTTCACTGCCTCGAAAGGATTGTATTCAGCCGCCGGGACTTGCTTCAAGGCCGCGGCATGGACCAGCAGATCGACCCCGTGGCAGGCGCGTTGCAGGCGTGGCAGATCGCGGACATCGCCGATGAAGAAGCGCAGCCGGTGTTCCCCCGGATGGAGCTGCTGCATCTCGTACTGCTTGAGCTCGTCCCGGCTGTAGACCACCACCCGCTTGACCGCGGTGGTGCTCAGCACAGTCCGGATGAATTGTTTTCCGAAGGATCCGGTGCCACCGGTGACCAGCACCGTGCGGCCGTCGAACAGGGAGGAAGCATC
Source organism: Planctomycetota bacterium (assembly GCA_014193115.1). GTDB lineage: Bacteria > Planctomycetota > UBA11346 > UBA11346 > UBA11346 > BJHQ01. The sequence continues at coordinate 277,844 of BJHQ01000004.1, forward strand.
AGCCATGGGTGGCGCAGCATCGCGCACCTCGCCTGGTGGCAACCCGTCAGGCGGCGCGACGGCGATCGAGGACCTTCAGCATCGCGCGGGGCACACCATGGTCAGGGGTATGGGGCCGACGACCCGCGAGGGGGTCGTGATGATCGAGGACAGGGACATCGGATGACTGGGTCTCAAGAACATGGGCGAACACCGCTTTGGTCGCCAGTGCACATGTCCGCCACTGAAAACGCCTGGCTTGCTCGAAACCACGGTGCTGCAAGGACTTCCGAAGGCTCTGATCCAAAGTGATCGTGCGCAACCCCGCCGCGATCGCCCCAACATCCTTCGGGTCGATCAGTAGCGCAGCATTGCCGAGGGTTTCGGCGAGTGCTCCAGCGCGAGAGGAGAGGACTGGAACGCCACTGGCCATGGCTTCAAGCGGTGGCAATCCGAACCCCTCGTAGAGCGACGGATAGGCGAATGCTGTGGCATTTGCCAACAAGCCGGGCAATTCGGCTTCAGGGACCCGGCCAATGGCGCATGTCCGCGGAGGCAAGGGAAGTGCTTGCTCAGGATAGATCAGTCGTGAGCCCTCTCCACCGGCCAGAACCAGGCCCAGATCGGGATCGAGCGATGGCGAGATGGTCTGCCAAGCGTGAAGCAGACGAGGAAGATTCTTCCTGGGTTCAAGAGAGCCTAAGCACAGGATATAGCGCCGGAAAGGTAATTTCGGAGCTCCTCCGGCGTCGGGGCGGAAATGGGAGCACACGCCCAAATGCACGACATGAACCCGACTTGGCTCGACCTCGGTCATGGCCAGCAGACGATCCCGGGTGAAGCGGGAATTGACGATCACGGCGCGGACCCGGCGGACCAGTCGGGGCATGAGCCATCGGTACCAGTGACCGAAGCCATCGCGGTAGCACTGAGCCTGATCGAACATGGCCAGATCATGGACCGTGACTACCTGGTTGCGCACGGCCAAAGGACCGGTGTTCCCGGGGGACCATAGCAATCTGCCATACACCTTGGACGGCAGCACGGTCTGCTCCCAGAGATGGCCAAGCTTGCCGCGCAGGTTGAGCCAAGGACCAGCCGGAGCGACCTCGTCTGCTAATTCCCGAAGCATTTCAACGGTATAACGCTGAACCCCGGTCAATGGGGCGGTGATATTCCGGGTGTTGACCAGGATGGCCGCCATAGCTGGTCATCGGATACGCGGAAGCGGTTTCCGCAACCGTGGGTCATTCCACCACGTCGTCGGCTTCCACCGCGTCGGCAGCGATGGACACGGCAACGCAATGGCCGAGCAGGTCGATATTGACTACAAGCTCGAGAGCGGTAGCGCGCCTGCGTACTACACCGCGACAACCAGCGAAGGTTCCGTGGCGCACCACCACGGTCTTGCCTGGAACCAGTTCTGGCCTGACCACGACTTGGCCCTTAGATGCAGAGACCATGGCGCAAAGGGCGGCCAGCTCTTTGCTAAATACACTGGTTTCAGGAGGTTCGAGCAAGCGTACGATCTTCCCTGTTTGCCAGAGAGTTTCCTTCAGCGAATGACCGGCGTGGATGAAGATGTAGCCGCCAAGCAAAGGAACGAGACCGACTTGCGTCCCTTTTCCCCGGTAGCGTCGGACCCGTTTCTCAAAAAGACCGAGACTGGAAATGCCCAACTTTTCTAATAACGAAATGACTTTTCGTTCACATCGTGGGTAGCAATGCCCAACCATCCAGGGAGTGGAAGGCAAATGTGACGAAAACCCATGGGGCCATTCAATGATCACAGAAGAGCGATCGACCAACCGATGTGACTTTGCGGTTGGTGCGTCGGCAGGCATCGCTGAAAATCGAGAATCTCGCATCAGACGATTCAAGCTAGACTGAAAGGGAATTGATGCCAGCCTACGCTTTGGCCGAGACAAAATGTTCCATATGTTTCACTCCCGTGATGATTCCCGAAGATCATTACATCGGCCTTTGCTCGGGACTTGCGTGCTCTAGGCGGCCCAGCAAGGTCCCCCGCCCGCCCATCTGTAGGTGATGGGGCATCGGGAGAGGCCCCCAGGCCACGCGCGCGAAGCGCGTCTAAACATCATCAGCGAAAAAACAAAAATGAGACTTTTGCATGAATAAGTTCTTCAATGTAGTCATAATGCTGATGGTATCGGCTTTTGCGGCCGAACCTGTGTTTATTCCAGCAAATGGGGCGGGGGGAATGCCTGCCCCGGTAAGTCCATTCGGTCCGGCATTTGGACCTCCAGGAACAGGAGCTGCTTCGGGGCAAGGCAATCAGGTATCGATACCGTCAGCACTGTCACTTGGTTCATCAACCCCGGCGGCGCTCGCTCCGAATGAAACTGAAGAAAAAAGCAGGGAAAAAAAAAGAACAGCAAACGCCTGGTCGTGGTTTTCCCGTTCCCAAGAAGCACGCAGACTCGGTGAAAACATCCTCAAAGGCATGGGCAGCAATCCTCGTCCTGTGACCGCAGATTACCTCATTCAGCCAGGCGATATCGTCAGGATCGTTGCCTGGGGTGGGGCGACCATAAATGTGCCAGTTCCGATAGATGCAGCAGGAAATTTGCCCGTACCGGAATTCGGCATGGTGCCAGTGATGGGGAAGACAGCGATGGAGGCTCAGGTATTGGTGACCAACCTCCTTCGTAGTTTCCTGAAAAACGCCGGATGTGTGATCGGCGTTGAACAATCTCAAGCGGTTCCCATTTTGGTGACTGGCGAAGTCCGCAAGGCTGGACCAATGGTCATCCCCGCCGGCGCCGGTGTGGTTGAGGCCCTCAGCATAGCGGAAGTACTTGATCAAGGATCGCTCCGGCAGATCAGGGTGACCCGACCTGGCGGCAAGCCCGAAATGGTGGATGTCTACCGAATCCTCCTGGATGGTGAGCTTGAGGGCGCGAAGTCCCTGCCATCAGGGACCATCGTGCATGTCCCCCTGGCTGGTCCCCATGTTCTGGTGTTCGGATCCGTGCGACGGGCAGAGCGGTTATCCACCGCGCCGTTGCAGGGCTCTGGTTTACAGGCAGGAATTGCTGGCGTTCCTCGTCCTGCTGATTTGCCGCCGCCCAAGGATCAATTTGCGGGTGTCATGGTCGAACTGCTTCCTGGCCAACGTCTAGACGAGGCCATAAAGCTGTCCGGCGGGATGGAGATGGAAGCAGATCCCATGCAAATACGCCTGGCCAGAGAGGAAGATCAGGGGCAGCTCATGAGCCAATGGACACTGGAACAACTAGCAAGCATGCCGGCAAAAAGTGGGGATAGGCTTTTGGTGCCTGAAAGAACCAGCATCGAACGCCGATGGCAAAAGGTTCAGGTGCTCGGATCGGTCAGGACGCCGGGTCTCTATCCCTTGCCAGCGAAGGCGCGAGTTCAGGAACTGCTCGAACTGACCGGCGGTCTCTTGCCCGAAGCGGATCCTGATAAAATCATGATCCGACGACGTCTGTCCAAATCGCAGGGGGTTGAACTGATGGAAAACATAACCCTGCCAGCCTATGAAACCTTGATTGGCCCGGTGGCCATGGATGCGTTGATCGAACCGGGTGACGTTGTTACCGTTCTCCCCAAGACCCGGTTGGAGGATTCCACGATGTGGGTCGCGATTTCTGGCGCGGTGCTTCGTCCGGGGAAATATCCCTTGCTGCCAGGTATGCGGGTGTGGGAGCTGCTCTTGCTTGCCGGGGACGTCCAATCCGATGCTCGTTTGGAAATCACTGATTTGATTCGGCTCAAGATCGATGGTGAGGGAAGGACCAACGCTGAGCGATCTGTGATCGATTTGCGACCAGTCATAACCGGAAAGGATTTTGGGCCGCTCTTGAAAAACCAGGACCAGATCGTCGTAAGAAGACGCCAGGATGAACGGGTAAAATTCACAGTCATGGGAGAAGTCAGTGCACCAGGAGAGTACATCCTGCCATCTGGGACCACGTTGGGTCAGGCCATGCGGATCATCGGCGGAATGACGCCGCGAGCGTTTCCCCAGGGAGCGAAATTTTTCCGAATGGCTGAAAAGGATATTCAGAATGAGCATCTCAGGCATCTGGCAGAACGTCTCCAATCGACTGTGGCAGTGAATGAACGCCAGTCGGCGACCATCGAATCGGAAAAGGATCAGAAGGATTTCGAGCGAACCTTGAATGTTCAACGCGCAGAATTGACCCGCATCCAGACCGCGACAGCAACCGGGCGGCTGTCAGGAATTCGTTTGAATGAACTTTCTACCGAAGATAAGACCCAAGACTTACTCCTCGCTGATGGCGATCGGATCGAAATCCCCATCCGCCCAGGTAGCATCCGGATCCTTGGCGAGGTGAATACGCCAGGCAGTTTAATCTGGTCGGACGGAATCCGGCCTGAACAGGCGATCGCGTTGTCGGGTGGTTTTACTCGTCAGGCCGACAAAGACCTGATGTTCGTGGTCAAGGCTGATGGTAGCGTGGTCAGCAACGAAAATTCTAGCGGGGTTTCCTGGGACCCGCGGCAGCGGCGCTATGTTCGCAGTCGGGCTGGATCCTTGGTGCTTGCTGAGGGGGACGCGGTCATCGTCCCGCCAGATTTGCGCTACACCCCGAGCAATCTCTCCTTGTTGCGTGACTGGACCCAGGTTCTGTTCCAGATCGCCGCTACCGCTGGTACCGTGGCGGTGTTGGCCCGATGAGCACCTCCAAGGACCTGAGCGCCTCCGCACCGCGCTCACGATCGCTTGTGGACCCAGCCACTGGAGCTCACGTAGAAATCGTCTATGCGCTGCCCTCTGAACTAATGGCCGGGCAGCCAGCAGCTGCCGAAGATGGCCTATCACTAGCGGATCTTTGGAAGCGCATTTACGCATTAAAGTTTCTTGTCATTGGGGTGACCCTGGTTTGTGCGGCTCTAGGCGTAAGCGTTGCGCTTATCCTGCCCAATTCCTACACGGCGCAGGTCACCGCACTTCCTCCAGACAGCGGTGGAGGTGGTGGTATCGGTGCATCACTCGGACAGTACTCCGATCTGGCATCGATGGCGGGTATCAGCCTGCCGGGTGGTGGCGGTTCGGCCGAGGAAATTCTGGCCATTCTGGGCAGTCGTACTCTGGCAGACGTCTTGGTCGACGAGTTCAAGCTGAAGGATTATTATCAGAAAAATGCCCAGGATCCCAAACGAGATGATTTGATCCGCGCTTTTCTCAAGGATTTTTCGAGCAAGCAGGACAAGAAGACGACCCTCATCACCTTCCAGTACACCCACGAATCGCCCCAGATCGTGGCTGATCTGGCAAACCGGGCCTCTGTTTTGTTGCAGGATATCTTCAACCGCATCCACCAGGGCACCTCGCGCCGCGAACTCGCCTTCCTGGAAGGCCGCCTCTCCATGGCAGAGAAAGACCTTCTCGCCGCCCAGGAAAAACTAGCCGCCTTCCAGCTTGAACACCGGACCTTTCAGCTTGAGGATCAGGCGAAGGCCACGGTTGAGGCCATTGGCCAGCTCCAGGGTCAGCTCATCGGTCAACAGGTTGAGTTGCGAGCCCTGTTGGCAAGCAAGGCCTCACCGGACAATCCAGAGATCACCTTGCTCAAGGAACGGATCGAAGGCCTGGCAAAAGCTATCGACAAACTCATCGGAGTCTCGGTACCTGGCGGAGCAGCAGCAGGCGGTGGTGTGCTCGTGGGGCTTGGCGACTTGCCTGAATTAGCGGTGCGCTACGTCGGCCTGTACCGCGAAGTAAAGAAAAACGAAGCCCTGGTCACCACGCTCACCGCCCAGGCGGAAAGCTCGCGCATTGCCGTGGTGCGCGAGAATGAGGCCATTATCATCATCGACCGGGCTCAGGTGCCCGATCAGAAGAGCGGTCCGAAGCGTGCGCTGATCAGCATCGCGGCGACGTTGCTCGGCGTCATCCTTGGCATTGGTCTGGCCTTGGTCATTCGCGGGAATCAACGGCGTCTCTCCCCTGGAGACCGACTTACATGACCGTCGGCCCGATGGCGATCCGGTCGATGACGGCGACCGGCTCGCCCGCCTCGCGGATCGTTTGGCTTGCGGCCATCGCACCCTTCGATTACCCGTCAGGGTCGCAGCAACGATCTGCGCCGACGCCTGGCAACCATGCCCGGAGTGACCGTGACCCGCTGGAGCCTGGCGACATGACCGTCTCTCGATCTGGGGGCGACGGCGTCCCGTCGACCAATTTTCCCAGGAAGCCAAGCGCATTATCAATTTCCTGCGATGACCCCATTGCCATTTCTGCGAATTTCATTCGTAGATTTCATCACGTGCCAGCCCGGCTCCCCAGCGCTGTCGTAATAGCCAAAAGTTTTATTTGCCCATCCCCATGATCCTCGTCACTGGCGCCGCCGGATTTATTGGTTCGCATGTTTGCCACCGCCTGCTCGACGCCGGTCGGCCGGTGCTGGGCCTGGACAACCTCAACGCCTACTACGACCCGGCTTTGAAACAGGCCCGCCTGGATCGGCTGCTTGCCCGTCCCGCTTTCACTTTCGCCAAGGTGGATATTATCGATCGCCAGGCCATGCCGGCATTTTTCGCCCACCATCAGCCAACCCGGGTGGTCCACCTGGCGGCCCAGGCCGGCGTCCGCTACAGCCTGGAAAACCCCCACGCCTACGCCGACGCCAATCTGACGGGATTTCTCACCATCCTCGAAGGCTGCCGAGCGGTACGCTGTACTCATCTCGTTTACGCCAGTACCAGCTCGGTCTATGGCCTGGACACGGCCATGCCCTTCAGCGAGCACCAGCTCGCCGACCATCCGATCACCCTGTATGCGGCCACCAAGCGCGCCAACGAACTGATGGCGCACAGCTATGCGCATCTCTTCGGCCTGCCCTGCACGGGTCTGCGTTTTTTCACGGTCTATGGCCCCTGGGGACGACCGGACATGGCGCTGTTCAAGTTCACCAAAGCCATGCTCACCGGCGAGCCGATCGACATCTACAACCACGGAAGCATGGTCCGGGACTTCACCTACGTCGACGACATCGTCGAAGGCATCGTCCGCATCCTCGACCGCCCTGCCGCATCTGCCACGACCTTCGATCCGGCCAAGCCCGACCCGGCGCTCAGCTCGGCTCCCTGGCGGGTTTACAATATCGGCAACAGCCAACCGGTCGAATTGCTCCGCTACATCGACGCGGTCGAGTCGGCGCTTGGCGTGAAGGCCATCCGCCGCTTCCTGCCCATGCAGCCGGGCGACGTGCCAGCCACCCAGGCGGATACGAGCGATCTGGCCCGGGACGTCGATTTCCGCCCGGACACCACAGTAGAAGAAGGTGTACGCCGGTTCGTTGGTTGGTATAGGGAATACCATCGGAAATGATCACTGCGGCGACCCTGGACGACGGTATGACGACCGACCTACGCACTCGATTCCTGTCGGTGGAGGATCTCGATCTGACCACCTTGTCTGATTCAGACTTCATGGCCCTGTCAGCTGCTGCCTTGCGCGAACAGCAAAAGACCAATGACGCAGATCGGCACATCTACCACCATGGCTGCATTGCAGTCGAACCAGGATATGAACACTTGCTCCCGTTGATACGTAGCGGATTGCTGTGATTGGCCGCATGAATCATGGTGCGTAAATTTATTTTTTGATATGCTGCGTTCAATTTTATGTGTGTAACGAACGCCAACAAGACATATTCAACGTAGGACCCTATGCCCCATCCCACAGATCACCTCGTGGACGAGCTTATTTCCCGTCATACCTCAATTGCAATAGTAGGACTGGGCTACGTGGGGCTTCCATTAGCGCTTTGTCTGGCTCGTCATTTTAGAGTCATAGGTTTTGATCTCAATCAGATGAAGGTTGCTGCCTTGCAAGCGGGTCGCGATCCAATTGGCGAATGCGGGGACGAAGCAATTGCCTCACGTCTTGCCGATGGTTCTTTTGTTGCTACTACTGACGCCGCCGCGCTAGCAGGATGTCGGTTCATCATTGTAGCGGTACCCACTCCGGTTGATCGTGCCAAACGTCCAGACATGAGTCCCTTGGTTGGTGCCAGTACCACTGTGGGTCGGTATTTGGGTAAAGGCACCGTAGTGGTCTACGAAAGCACAGTCTACCCCGGAACTACTGAGGAAGTTTGCATTCCGGTGGTGGAGCAAATGAGCGGTTTGAAGGTTGGAGCCGACTTCGCATATGGATATAGCCCGGAGCGGATAAACCCTGGTGATCGTGAACATACTGTTGATAAAATTCGCAAAGTCGTATCGGGAATGGATACAGCAACCTGCGACTGCGTTGCGGCTGTTTATGGCACTGCCATAACAGCAGGCGTATATGCAGCGGCTTCAGTTAGAGTTGCCGAAGCAGCAAAAGTAATTGAAAATACTCAGCGTGATCTCAATATCGCGCTAATGAACGAGTTGGCACTGATTTTTCACCGTATCGGCATTGATACTGGCGATGTTCTTGCCGCAGCAGGAACTAAATGGAATTTTCTGTCATTCAAGCCTGGGTTAGTGGGTGGACATTGTATTGGAGTAGATCCATATTATTTAACTCATAAGGCGGAGGAGGCAGGTTATCATCCACAGGTTATCCTTGCCGGACGCCGCATTAATGATGGTATGGGCGCATGGGTTGGCCAGGAATGTGTGCGCCTTCTATCCCAGTCAGGCAGACCTATCGCTGGAGCAAGGGTTTTAGTGCTGGGACTGACCTTTAAAGAAGACTGCCCAGACGTTCGCAATACCAAGGTTGTGGATATTATTGAGGAATTGCGTCGCTTTGGCTGCCGCCCCATCGTCTGCGATCCCGTAGCTAATGCGAATGAAACTCGTCATGAATATGGCATTGATCTGCTTCCTTTAGTTCCCTTGCCGGCATGCGATGCTATCATTCTCGCTGTAGCGCATCGTCAGTTTAAGGACCTGCCACTTGAGGAAATTTCTCGAGCCTGTGCTAACGGTCCAGTACTGGACGTGAAAGGGATGCTGGACCGCAAGCAAGCGACCCGTGCTGGTATCCATCCTTGGCGGATGTGACTATGCCCCCTGCGGCTCAACCACACGTTGCGGTGATTGGCGGTGGCATCAATGGTGTCATGTCAGCTTGGATGCTCGCACGCGATGGAAATAGAGTAGATTTGTTTGAACGTCGAAGTCTCATGGGCGAAACGTCCTCTGCTTCAACTAAACTGTTACATGGAGGCCTCCGGTATCTTGAACATGGATCGTTCCGTTTAGTACGCGAGGCACTACGCGAACGGGCTTGGTGGATAAGCCAGGCCCCCCAAATTGCAGGTAGATTGCGAGTAATTCTACCAATTTGGAAATGGTCGCGGCGCCCACGTTGGATAATCGATATTGGTATGCGGCTTTATTCCCACCTGGCTGGTTCCGCGAGTCTCGGACCTCATAGTTGGATGAGCAGTGCCCAGCTTCTGAAGATTGCTCCCCACCTGCGCAACGAGGGTCTAATGGGGGGTTTTAGTTTCTGGGATGGGAAAATGGACGACCGAGCGCTCGGTCTTTGGGCGGCATCGCGTGCTCACGCCGCTGGAGTGAGCATACAGTCAGGTCGGCAGGTAGATCGAATAAAATTGGATGGAAGCCTCATCATGAATGGTTTGACTCAGCGATATGATCATGTTGTGAATTGTGCTGGCCCCTGGGCACGCAGCTTACTTGACCGCAGCGGCATTAGATCTCGTCATGATCTGGACTTGGTGCGTGGAAGCCACTTAGTCTTTGATCGCAAAATTGAAGTCGGTGTCCTCGCTGAAGTCCCAGATAGCCAACGCATAGCCTTTCTTTTACCTTGGAAGAGTGGGTCTCTGCTCGGTACCACCGAGGTACGCCAGAAAATAGACGAACCTATTATCTGTTCTGAGAAAGAGCGGGCGGACCTCATTGCTTTTCACGACAGTATATGTAGAGTGCCATTACACCTAAATGAGATTCGGTCGACCTTCGCTGGTCTCAGGCCTTTAGTGCGAAGCGCAGACGATCCAAGCCGCGCTACTCGTGAGTATGTACTAGAGCGCCAAGGCGCAATTCTTACCGTATTCGGCGGTAAATGGACCACGGCCCGTCGGCTGGGTCTGCAGGTAGCACGTACCCTTCGGAGTTAAACACCCCATCCATGCGCCACTCCCCCATTACAGATCGCCGGATCCGGTTTGCCCTTGCGGGCTGCGGACGGATTTCCCCTAACCATGTCGGAGCATTGAAGCAGCATGCTGACCGTGCCGAACTAGTGGCAGCCTGCGACACCGATTCGGCGGCGCTGGCATCCGTTGTCACCGGAAATTCTGGGGTACAGGGATTTCAATCACTAACGGATTTGTTAGCAGCACGATTAGCAGATGTGGTAGTCTTGGCAACGCCCAGTGGGTTGCACTCGACGCAAGCCGTCCAGTGCGCCAGAGCCGGTGTCCATGTTATGACAGAAAAGCCAATGGCTACCCGGTGGGTTGACGGAAAAGCGATGGTGGCGGCCTGTGATGCAGCCGGCATTCACCTGTTTGTGATCAAGCAAAACCGTCGCAATGCGACACTTCAACTGCTAAAACGTGCGGTGGAACGTAAGCGGTTTGGGCGAATTTATATGGTGACAATAAACGTTTTTTGGCAGAGACCGCAGTCGTATTATGATTCGGCTAAATGGCGAGGTACGTGGGAATTCGACGGTGGGGCATTCATGAACCAAGCTAGCCACTATGTTGATCTCATCGATTGGCTCATCGGCCCGGTGGAAAGTGTTTTTGCATATACTGGCACTTTGGCACGCGATATCCAAGTCGAAGACACGGGGGTCTTGGCAATTAAATGGCGCTCTGGCGCAATGGGTAGTATGAATGTTACGATGTTGACTTATCCGAAAAATCTAGAAGGAACTATAACTATCATTGGAGAAAATGGTACGGTGCGCATCGGGGGTTTGGCAGTAAACGAGATTCAGCATTGGCAGTTTGCCGACAGCGATCCAGATGATGCATTGGTTAAGAATGCGAGTTATCAGACCACTTCAGTGTATGGTTTCGGCCATCCTATGTATTATGATAATGTTATTAAGGTTCTTCGCGGCGAAGCAGATCCAGAGACTGATGGAAGAGAAGGGCTGCGCTCCCTTGAGGTTCTCATTGCAGCATACACAAGCGCCAGAGATGGAAGAAAAATTTCACTTCCACTGGAGCACTGATAATGAGCTCAACGATACACCCATCGGCAATCATCGATTCAGGAGCTATACTCGGTGAAGGAACTCGAGTTTGGCATTGGGTGCATATATGTGCTGGTGCACGCATAGGCCGAAACTGCTCATTCGGCCAAGGGGTGTTTGTTGGTAATGTTACTATTGGCGACGGTGTCAAAGTGCAAAATAACGTTTCGATTTACGATGGCGTTACCATTGAAGATGAAGTGTTTTGTGGGCCATCTATGGTTTTTACCAATGTTTATAATCCGCGCAGTCATATTGTGCGTAAGCATGAATATAAACCGACTTTGGTAAGACGACGTGCGTCAATTGGCGCAAATGTCACTATTGTTTGCGGCACAACCATTGGAACTAATGCCTTCATCGGAGCCGGTGCGGTGATTAACCGTGATGTACCTGATTTTGCCTTAATGGCTGGAGTGCCAGCGCGGCGCATTGGATGGATGTGCGCCTGCGGCGTCAGACTTCCAGCGAGTGACATCAGTATGTGTCAGGCATGCAGTACTACCTATCGTATCGCAGAAGGGGTATGTACGCCATGCTAATCACCGACCTCTTGCTTTCACCAACATGCGTTGGCGAAGCCCTGCACGATCCCCATGGTGCATCAGCGGCGGCACTTACCCGGGCTAAATTGTCAGGTATTCGCTGCTGGTTAGCCGTCGGCGCGGTGGGCGTCTATCGCACGGTTGCGCCATCTTTAACGGGCCTCGCCGAACTGGCGGCGGACTGTCAGTGGTTAAGTGCTTTATCTTGCGATGTTGATCTTCAAGAAGACGATCCCATAGGTAAAATTTTGACTCGCGGATTAATTCGCCTCGGACCAAATAGTCATTTACTTGGACGCCGCAATAATGAGCTCACGCCGGAAGCTTTGATTGCGCTATCTCTAGACGCTCAGCCTATTGCCTTTATTGATCTAGCCCGGCAACAGGATAATATTCGGCCAGACTTGGAACGGCGCATCCATGCAGTGTTACGGCATGGCCATTACATTATGGGCCCAGAAATTGCAGAGTTGGAAGCAAGGTTGGTTGAATATGTCGGCGTAAAGCACGCCATCACCTGCGCCAGCGGCACAGACAGTCTGGAGATCGCCATGCGGGCCCTGGGTATAGGTCCCGGCGATGAAGTGATCACCACACCCTTCACCTGGATTAGTACGGCCGAAACCATTGCCCAGGTCGGGGCCAAGCCGGTCTTTGTCGATATAGAGGAAGCTTTCTTCAATATCAATATCGATCTGATTGAGTCTGCCATCTCGCCGCGCACCAAGGCGATCATGCCGGTCAGTTTGTTCGGTCAGATGCCCGACTATGAGCGTATCAACGCTATTGCCACCAAGCATGGCCTGCCGGTCATCGAGGACGGTGCGCAATCCTTCGGCGCCACGCAACGCGGACGTCGCAGTTGCAGGGTGACCACCATCGGGTCGACCAGTTTCTTCCCCGCCAAGCCCCTCGGCTGCTATGGCGACGGCGGCGCCCTGTTCACCGACGACGACTCCCTGGCGACGCGGATGCGCGCCATCCGCACCCATGGCGGGGAAAAACGGCATCATCATCCCTATATCGGCATGAATGGCCGTCTGGACACCCTGCAAGCGGCAATCGTGCTGGCCAAGCTGGAGAGTTGGGACGACGAGGTGAATCAACGTGGTCGGATTGGGGCGAACTACACGGACCAGCTGCGTGGTCATGGCAGTCTCATTCCGCCCGGCGTGATGGCAGGCAATACCCATGTCTATGCCCAATACACCATCCGCAGTCCCCGACGCGATGCCGTGGCTGAGAAACTGAAGGCCGCCGGCATCCCCACGGCCGTGTACTATCCCAAATGCTTGCACGAACAGCCGTGCTTCGCCTCGTGTGGATACCGGCTGGGTGATTTTCCGGAGGCGGAACGTGCGAGTCGTGAAGTGCTCAGTCTGCCGATGCATCCGGATCTGGAAGAAACGACCCAGCAACGCATCCTGGCGGTCTTGGCGGAAAGCGCATAAAGGGTGCATGCGATGAAGATCGTCACCATTGTCGGCGCCCGCCCGCAATTCATCAAGGCCGCCCCCGTGAGCCGCGCCCTGCGGGAGCGCCATCAGGAGATCCTTGTTCACACCGGCCAGCATTACGATGACAACATGTCCGGGGTGTTCTTCCGGGAACTGGGGATCCCCGAACCCGAGGTCCACCTGGGGGCCGGTGGCGGATCCCATGGCGCCCAAACCGCCGCCATGTTGACCGGCATCGAAGGCGTGCTGCAGCGCGAACGCCCCGACCGGGTGCTGGTCTACGGCGATACCAATTCCACACTCGCCGGCGCCCTGGCTGCGGCCAAGCTCCATGTCCCGGTCGCCCATGTCGAAGCCGGCCTGCGCAGTTTCAATCGCCGCATGCCCGAAGAGATCAATCGGGTGGTCACCGACCACCTCAGCGACCTGCTCTTCTGCCCCAGCGAGATCTCGCAACGTCATCTGGCGGCTGAGGGCATCGTCTCCGGCGTGCATGTGGTGGGCGATGTGATGGCCGATGCTCTGTTGAACGCGGCGCGTCGAGCCGACGCCTCGCAGATCCTGATCCAGCACCAGCTCTCCCCCCGTTCCTACGTCCTGGCCACTGTCCATCGGGCCGATAACACCGACGATGGCGTCCGGTTGGCTGCCATCCTCCAGGCGTTCGCCGACATTGGCCGTACCATCCTGTTCCCGGTCCACCCGCGCACCCGCAAGGCGATCGCCGCCGCCGGACTGTCCGTGCCATCGAATGTCCGCCCCTGCGAGCCGCTCGGTTATCTGGATCTGGTCAGGGCCCTGCGCGATGCCGACTTGGTGTTGACCGATTCAGGCGGTCTGCAAAAGGAGGCCTATTGGCTGTCGGTCCCCTGCATCACCTTGCGCGATGAGACCGAGTGGGTCGAGACGGTCGAGACCGGTTGGAACCGCATCGTCGGTGCCGACCGGGCGGCCATCGTGGCGGCGGCGGCCGATGGCCGACGTCCCGGCGACCATCCAGCCTTGTATGGCGGCGATGGACAGGCAACGGGTAAGTTAGTGGGGCTGATCCAGGGATGACGGATTGTGATCTGCCTTGCCTGTACCAGGCCCCTCGTCAAACCGGACGTCCAGGCTTCCCGCGTCCGACTTTCGAATTCGCCCTGCTGTGCCACCCATCCGGGATCAATCTTGTCGCTGGAAAACCTCCCATGTCAGTTCACCAACCAGTTGCTGACCATCGCTTACGCCTCGCCAGGGTGGGCTCCGGTCCACTAACAATGCCACCATCAATGCATTCCCGTGGATTGGGGTGTCTTCTCGTTATGGCCATACTGGTCGGATGTCACGAAGACAGTAAGGTTCCAGAGAAACAGAGCATAGTTGTAGCTCCGGTTGAGATGTTGCGGGAAAATGGTAACGGTTGGTTTCAAGACCTGACGATCAACGCACATGCCACCTCCGGATTGGCAGTTTACCGCAGCGTATTGACGAACAACGCATTTTTCACGGGTGAATCTCTGGAAATCACCGCCGAAGGCGACATTGTTATTTCTTTTAATCAACCGGGTGATCATCAGTATGCGCCCGCCGATCCGGTCACCATACAGATACATGCTGAAACTAACGTCTCACGCCTGTGGCGGACCGTGCTCCGGCCTTACTTGGCCGATCCGCTATGGTTACCGCGCGACGTGTATGATGCCGGACATGCGATGATGATGCCAGTGCTCGCAGCGCATGATCGCCAGCGTTCCGACTGGCAGCACGACCTGCGCGAACATTACAGGCGCTTCATGTCTGATCGGGCAGCGCTCGATTCGGGTCTACTCAATCGCCTGCAGTATCTGAATACCTTCGCCGTGTTTCTCTCCTTGTCGACTGGTACCAATAGCGATAACGAAATTCGTGACCAGGTCGAGTACCTGACCGCCGAATGGCACAGGGCCTGGTTTCTGCCTGCGTGGCAATGGGGGCGCACGCCTTTTCCTGGCGGTATGCCCGAGCGCATCGCTTGGAAACTTACCACTCCCAATCCTTCACTCACCTATTACCGAGCCATCATCGATGAGGAAGAGTTTGGTTTGGCGATCGCCTCTAGCCTCATTGTCGCCCGACGCAAACTGGGCATGGCGGATGATCCTGACATGATCGCTGCCCTGGCTTGGGCTGGCACGATTTATCGTGATGAGATGGTGGCCCATCCTGATGGAGGCATCATCTTTCAACCAGGAGTATATCGCGATCATCGCGACTATCAATATGCTGGCCACCAGGTGCTGGCCCCATCGCTTCCACCAAGCCCGGTTGATGGAATCGGTCCGGACACCTCACATAGCCACCGCACACTAGTATTCCTCAGGCAACACACGATGGCGGCGCAGTTGCTGGGCCAAGATGCAACGGTATTCATCCGGACAGCGCGTGGCTTTGCACAGCGCTTTCGTTGCCTGCTGAACGAACGGACCTTGAATGGGCGTCGTTTCTGGTCGACGGTCAACTATACCAGCGGTCATGATGGCTTGTACCGCTATCGCTATGTGACCACGTCGGAATCCGGTTATGGCCCTGGTGAACTGAGTGGAACCATGACATTAGGCTGGTGGGGAGGTAACGCAGATGGTGGACTTGCTGACTTCTACGGAGATATGCTGACAACCTTTCCGCTGTCAGAGGCTGCAATACGCCTCTATGTGGGTCCAAATACGACCCGAGTCAGGCATCCCATGATGACCTGGCCAACGTTCTTCAACAACGGCTTTGCTGAACTCCTGGTGCGTTTGGCGTCTGGGCAGAGGGCTGGACGCAGGCTTGTGTCGACAAATGGCTGACTTTGATTTTTGAATTACAAAATAGTGATCGCAATTAAATAGGACTTTTAATGCGATACAAATCCATGTTGCGCATTGATTTTGTCCACTGGAACAGAGACGCAAAAGAAAATGCAAAATTATCCATTGGTACAGTGCGGAACCAAATGAATATGCCTGATGAGATCGTGCTAGTTGCGCTGCATGTCTGGTCCTGATTTGTCTACTGGATTCGGCGAAAATCATCCACACGGCAGTGCTGACTCACCTCAAGCACCTCCGCCTTCTCTTCGGCGCTTGATGCGGGCCGCGATCGGCCTCGGTGGAGGCGCTGCCATTGGGCATGCCGTCACCATAGCCGCAATGCCCCTGGTCGCGGTTCTCTACGGGCCAGAAGCTGTCGGAGCGTGGGGCGCATGGCTGGCCTTGGCGGGGATCATCGGCGTCGTCGCCTGCTGTCGCTATGATACGGCCATCGCCCTTCCTGCATCTGATCGCGAGGCCATCCATGTCGCGCTGCTGGCGGTGTTGCTTGCCGTCCTCGTCTGTGGCCTGACTGCGATTCTGGTTCCGATCATCCTGCTGGCCGGAATCCCCGGACCCTGGCATACTCAAGGGGTGGCTTTGGGCTGGGTGCCCCTCGGCGCCTTGGTGCTGGCTTGGGTCATGGTGGCAACTCAGTGGCTCGCCCGTGTGCATGCGGTAAGTAGCCTGGCCGCTGCCAAGATCTGGTGCGGGGCGGTCACCGCAGGTCTGCATTTAGTGCTTGGCCTGCTCGGGGCCGGTGCACTCGGGTTGATAGCGGGTGATGTCGGCGGGCGTTGTGCCGGATTATGGGGGAGAACCCGTCAGGCATGGCGCGACCACGCCGCCGAAATAGCGCATACCCAACCTTCAGATCTATGGAATGCCGCCCGTCGCCATCGCGTTCACGCCCTCTGGATGACCCCGACGACGCTCATCGACGGCATCGGTCAGCAGGTTCCGCTGCTGTGCATCCTGTCATTCTATGGTGACGCCGTCGGTGGCCAGTTCGCCCTTGCCCAGCGCATGATGGCCCTGCCGGCGGCATTGCTGGGGCAGAGCATTGCCCAGTTTTTCCTGCCCATGATGGCGCGGGCGCACCGTCACGCCGATGGCAGTGCGATCCGCCTCTTCCTTGGCCTGAGCGGTGTCCTCGCCGGGTGTGGCGTGGCGGTGCTGACGGCGATGTCACTGGTCACAGCAGACAGGATCAGCTTCGTGCTCGGATGGGAGTGGCGCGACATGATGGTATTCGTCACGCCGTTGGCTGTGCTGACCGCAGCCGCCCTGGTCGCGAGCACCGTCAGCCAGACGGCTATCGTCTTGGGCGGGCAGCGGTGGTACGCTATGTGGGTGACCCTGCGTCTACTTGCTGTCGCCACGGGGATGTGGCTGGGTGATCAGTGGGATGGCGTGCATGGCGCCGTTTGGGGGATGTGCGTGGCGGGATGTGTGAGTTATGGGGTATTGTGGGGGGTGATGGTGTGGGGGTTGGCGAATTCAAGCGCAGGTCAAGCCAAGCCATGCACCTGAGGACGATGCGCAGTCCAATCGGCGGAAGCGATCCGTGGCCACTGCCGCGGATCGCCGTGGCCACTGCCTATGTTGCCTATGCGGTATTGGTGGCCTGGGTCTATATGACTTCAGGATTTACGGATCTCTGGGGTTATTATTACTTTTCTCTTGAAGCCACGCCGATGCTCATGGTTTTCGACGCGGTTGCGGTGGCGATTCTAGCATTTTTCTCGCCCTCATGGGCCAGGCCGTCCGCTGCCATGCTGCACATGACCCTTGCACTTATTGTTGTCCCGTCCTGCGTTTTGCATGCTTGCGGTGGGTATTCTACCTGGTTCATCACGGTTACATTTCTAGGATATGCGTCAATTCTTCCCTTTCAATTCATTGCGTCACCGCGGGCAAGTGGCTCTGGTGGTTTGCACATGGGTACCGTAATCCTTTACTTATTGGTGTTTTGTCTATTAGTTTTCGGATACATTTTTTTCACATCGGGGACCAAGCACTTCAACATGAGCATAGCGGATGTGTACGATCATCGCCGTGAAGCCGCGGAGGATCTGCCGGGCATATTCGGGTACCTTACCGCGATGACGGGCAAGTCGGTAATTCCGATTCTGCTTGTTTTTGGGCTCGTACAGAAACGCGTCGTCATAGTTGCTGTGGCCATCTTTTGTGGCGCCATGCTTTTTGCCTTGACATCCCATAAAGGCCCATTGTTCATGCCGATTTTTGTGATATCCATGTATTACATGGCTGACATGTATCGCCACAATTCAAATCAATTTATCTTGTTGCTCGCCTTTGCCGTTTGCGTCTTTCTTGGAATGTCTTGGTGGGACTTCCATCAGGCCTCCACTGAACAAGGGTTGCCGTTGTTTGGAAATCTGACCTATAGGCGGATACTTTTAGCTCCGTCGATGCTCAATGGATTATATATTGAAGCATACAGCCAGAATTATTTCTATCAGTTATTTTCACACAACTCGTTTACATTTGGCCTGATCGACAATTTGAACAACGGACAACCACCGACGCTTATAGGCGCTCTTTATTTCCATGATGACACGAACGCCAATACAGGTTTTATAGGATCAGGATATTCACAGGCGGGTGTGGCAGGCATCGTCATTTATGGGCTGGCTATAGGAGGCTACGGATATATTGCTGATGGCTTGGCAGCAAAGCATGGCCTCCCAGTTGTCATGGCATGTTTGCTCATGCCCATGAACACCATGACGACAACGTCCGATTTTCCCGGGACATTGCTTACACACGGCGCATTACTATCTATGATTATTATTTTCATAAGCCGGGCAGATAGAAAAACACCATTCTGGATTTCCGTTAAGAAATAATACCAACATGCACTGTGTCCACCTCACCTCCGTCCACCCCCGCTACGACACCCGCATCTTTCTCAAGGAGTGTCGCAGCCTTGCCCGTGCTGGGCATCACGTGACGCTGGTCGTCGCGGACGGTAAGGGGGATGAACGGAAGGAAGGGGTGCGCATCATCGATGTCGGCGTGTCATGCGGACGCCTGCGGCGGATGCTTGGGGCGACCCGCCGGGTGCTGGCGGCGGCCCGCAAGTTGGATGCCGATGTCTACCATCTTCATGATCCTGAACTGCTGCCTGCCGGCGTCGCGCTGAGCCGCATGGGGAAGGACGTCATCTTTGATGCCCATGAGGATGTGGGCAAGCAGATGCTCTCGAAGCCGTATCTGAACGCGCCTTTACGCCAATGTTTGGCCTTGGGTTATAACGCATACGAACGAAGCCGGATTCGACGCTTTGCGGCAGTTGTCACTGCGACACCGGCCATCGCGGCGAAATATGCACAGATGCATCCGCGTGTACTGGCCATCAACAACTACCCCATGGTGGATGAATTGCATGCAGGAGTAAATGCCGGGGTGAAACGCGCTGCGCTATGCTATATAGGTGGAATATGCCGAATCAGGGGCATTGTGGAGGTCATCAGGGCGCTCAATTTGACCAAACACTCCGTCCGCCTGCTTCTTGGTGGGTCCTTTTCCGATTCCGAAGACGAGGTTCGACGGATGGCTGGATGGACCATGGTTGATCAATTGGGTCACATCGACCGCAGGCGTGTGCAGCAGGTCATGTCACAGGCCGTGGCTGGGCTGGTGACATTCCATCCGGAGCCGAATCACTTGGATGCCCAGCCGAACAAAATGTTCGAATACATGTCTGCCGGTCTACCCATCATCGCCTCCAACTTCTCACTCTGGCGTGAGATAATCGAAGGCAACCGCTGTGGCATTTGTGTCGACCCCTTGGACCCGTCGGCCATTGCCACAGCCATTGATACCCTGGTGTCAAACCCGGCTTTGGCACAAAAATACGGCGAAAATGGCCGAAAGGCAGTGGTCGAGCAGTACAATTGGGCAAACGAGGAAAGCAAACTGGTCAACTTGTATAGGGGACTCACCCGATCATGATTTCTTCAGTGATTTTCATTCGTTCGCACCATATCACAGACTTGTTTCGGTTCGCCATGGGCGCGGTTGTAGCCTTTGCTTAGTGGTGGCCAGAAAAAATATGGTAATTGAAATAATTGTTATGCGCATTCTGTCAATCATCATGGAAAGGGGTTGAGTTAATGCGTATTTGGCTTGCCACGGTTGGAGAACCGATACATGCTGACGGGGAATCAGTAAGATTGCTCCGTACCGGCATGCTCGCACAATACTTGACAGATGTCGGGCACACGGTTGTTTGGTGGAATTCTGATTTCAATCATCATACCAAAAAACATCGCTTCGGAAAGGATTCGCAAATGGATTTTGCTCCGAAGGGGAGGCTGTGGCTTCTGCATGGCAGGGGATATAAGTCACATGTTTCTCTGGCACGTATTCAAGACCACTTGGAGGTGGCGTGTGCATTCCGCAAGCATGCGGAAATTTCTCAGCCACCCGAAGTCATAGTGGCGGGATATCCAACTATAGAGCTTAGTGCTGAGTGTGTTTCATATGCCCGCAAACGCAACGTTCCTGTGGCGCTTGACATCCGCGATGCTTGGCCGGACATTTTCCTGGAAGCAGTGCCAAACGTCATCCGACCAATCGCTAAAATGGCATTGCGTCCGTATGATAGATACGCAGGTCGAGTGCTTTCGGGTGCCTCTGCATTAGTAAGTCTAACGGAACCATTTTTGAACTGGTCGCTAAACAAGGCCCAACGGAGGAGGCATTCCTTTGATGCAGTTATCCCAATGACGTATCAAATAGAATACAATCACCTCGGCGCTACGACAACCAACACAACCTTGATTGAAGGGGATGTTGACCCATGCCAGCACTTCATCGTGTGTCTATTTTGTACTTTTGGTAGGCAGTACGACATCGGCACTATAATTTCGGCCGCTAGGTTGCTAGAGGATCGAGGAGTTTTAGATGTACGTTTCGTCCTCTGCGGCCTTGGGGAAGGTCTTGGCCAATGGAGGAAGTTGGCCCAAGGTGTTCGTTCGGTGATATTCCCTGGATGGCTAAACAAAACAAAAATAAACGAGGTGATGTTGGCATCGTCAGTTGGATTGGCCCCTTATTTCCCAGAGCGTAACTTTATTGGGAATATACCGAATAAACCCATAGAGTACATGTCCGCAGGTCTGCCAATCGTTTCGTGTTTAGATGGTTTGCTTGCAGATATCATACGGCGTGAGGAAATTGGATTCAATTATAAGGCCGGTGATCCCGGCTCATTGGTAAATGCAATAAGTGATGCGCGGGCAGACCGAGGGCGCCTGGCGCATATGGGTGCACGAGCGAAGGGTCTGTTTGCCCAACAATTCCGCCCTGAAATCGTCATGGAGCAGTACCACCAATTCATCCTCCGCCTTGCCGCCACGCGGTCAAGGACAACCCGCAAGAGTCAATCATGAACACCACGGAACATGTATTCCGGACCCCGAGTGAAGTCAGCGCAGCTGAACGCACAGCGAACACCTTCTCCCGTAATCCGGACAGTACGACGATCAAGCTTGATAATTTTCCGAAGTATGCTCGGCGTGTTCCGCTCAAACGGTTTCTGGCGATGTACGAGATTTTTAAACGGATCCTGCCGGTGAAAGGGTCTATTGTCGAATGCGGTGTCTTCCGTGGCTTTGGCACCATGTCGTGGGCCAAACTGAGTGCGATCCTTGAACCGGAGAACCTCACCCGTCGTATCTACGGATTCGACACCTTTGCAGGCTTTCCGTCCCTGGCACCGCAGGATGTCAGCGCCAATCCCAATAGCCCAAATCAGATCGGTGACCTGCACGCAAATAGTCATGATGAACTGCTGGAACTGATCGCGGCCTACGATCAGGATCGCTATCTGGGCCACATCCCCAAGGTCGAACTGATCAAGGGCGACATCTGCCAAACCATCCCTTCCTTTTTGCAGAGCCATCAGCACCTGCTGGTCAGCATGCTGTTCCTCGACATGGACCTCTACGAGCCGACGCTGGCCGCGCTCAAGGCCTTCGTGCCACGCATGCCGGCTGGCGCCCTTATCGTGTTTGACGAGTTAGACAACCCGAAGTGGCCGGGTGAAACCCTGGCGATGCTGGAGCATGCTGCCGGTCGTCCGTTGCGCCTGCAACGCCTGGAGTGGGATCCCTACATCGCCTTTGCTGAGGCTGGTGCATGAAACTGCGATTCAGCCAGATCACCGAGACACCCGGTATCGGCGCGACCCGCGAGCAATTGGCGATGATGGCGACGCGCTACGGATTGGCAGCCCATCATGCCGGCACAGGGCCGATTTTGGAGGTTGCCTGCGGGACGGGCATCGGTCTTGGCCTGTTGGCAGATGCGGCTGGCAGCGTCATAGGCAGCGACATTGACCCGGACAATGTGCGTATCGCCACCGACAATTGGGCCGATGACAAGCGTATCCAGGTTGCTGTGGGTGATGCGGCGAAGTTGACCTTCTCGGATGGCGCGTTCACCGCTGTTGTCTGTTTCGAAGCGTTGTACTACTTCCCGGATCTTCCGCGATGCATAGCCGAAATGGTGCGCGTCCTGCGGCCCGGCGGGAAGCTCATCCTTTGCACAGTCAATCCGGGCTGGTCTGGTTTCAACCGAAGTCCTTTTTCCCGCGAATACCCGACGCCAGCCACGCTTTCAACGATGTTAATGTCCTTAGGCTGCCGTGTCGAGGTGCTTGGCGGCTTCCCTGACCGTCCGCGCGGCTTTGTATCGCGCATGATAGGGATCATCCGCTCAATTGCGGTACGCTTACACCTGATCCCGGGCTCGATGCGCGGCAAGGAAATGCTGAAAAAGATATTCCTGGGTGGAACGGTTCCGATGCCTACCCGCCTAATTCGTGACACCGCCCCCACTGAACTATTGCTGCCATTGAGTATTGACACTGCCACCGCCCCGGTAAAAGTATTCTACCTT
Organism: Planctomycetota bacterium; assembly: GCA_014193115.1. Taxonomy (GTDB): domain Bacteria; phylum Planctomycetota; class UBA11346; order UBA11346; family UBA11346; genus BJHQ01. The sequence goes on from BJHQ01000004.1 coordinate 300,768, forward strand.
GTCGCCACGAGGCCCGCATGAGTCACAACATCCCCTTCTTCAACTATCCCGCCCTCTTCACCAACGAAGAGGAGGAACTGGTCCGCATCTTCCGGGATGTTGGCCGGCGCGGCGCTTTCATCCTGCAGCAGGATCTGGCGGATTTCGAGAGCGAACTGGCCCGGTATGTCGGTTGCCGCTTCGCCGTTGGCGTGAACAACGCCACCGATGGCCTGCATTTCGCCTTGGTCGCCGGAGGCATCAAGCCGGGCGATGAGGTGATCGTGTGCAGCCACACCATGCAGGCGACGGCGGCGGCCGTGCACGCGGCCGGAGGCATCCCGGTGCCGGTCGAGGTTGGCCCTGACCGCTGCATCGATCCGGCTGCCATCGAACCGGCGATCACGCCACGCACCCGGGCGGTGATGCCGACCGACCTAAATGGGCGCACCTGCGACATGGATGCCATCCGCGACATCTGCCAGCGTCGCGGCCTGCTGTTGTTCGAGGATGCCGCCCAGGCGCTGGGTGCGAAGTATGAGGGCAAGTCGGCCGGCACCTTTGGCATAGCCGCAGCGATCAGCTTCTACCCGGCCAAGACCCTCGGCTGCCTGGGCGATGGCGGCGCGGTGATCACTGATGATCCCGAGGTGCATCGTGTACTGCTGCAGTTGCGCAGCTTCGGCATGGATGACAGTGGCGAATGCCAGCGCTGGGCCCTGAACAGCCGCCTTGACAACCTGCAGGCGGCGTTCCTGCGCCATCGCCTGCGGGCCTACGACGGGGTGGTCGCACGGCGACGTGTCATCGCGGCGCGGTACCATGCGCGCCTTGTCACGCTGCCGCGCGTCGGGCTTCCCCCGGCCCCTGATGCGGATGCCCGCTGGTTTGACATTTATCAGAACTACGAGATTGAGGCAGATCTGCGCGACGGACTGCAGGCGCATCTCAAGGCCGCCGGCATCGGGACGCTGATCCAGTGGCGAGGCCGTTCGATCCACGGCCAGCTCAAGCTGGGGTTCACCCAGGACCTGCCGCGTACCGACCGTTTCTTTGCCCGTTGCCTGATGCTGCCGCTGAACATGACCATTACAGATGCCGATATCGATATCGTATGCGATGAGATCGAGGCATTCTACCGTGGTCGTTGACCATCCGTCCTGCCTGGGGAAGGATACGCGGCAGCTTGCCAAGGCGATCCGCCTGCACTGCCTGCGTATGACGTCCACTGGCGGCAGCAGCCATATCGGATCCTGCTTGTCCATTGCCGATATCCTGGCCGTGCTTTATGGCCGATGCCTGCGGGTCGAACCGTCCCAACCCAAGCACCCGGGGCGCGACCGATTTATCCTCAGCAAGGGTCATGCCGGTGCGGCGGTGTATGCGACGCTGGCTGAATGTGGCTTTATGCCAACGGCTAAACTCGCAACCCACTACCAGGACGGTAGCGACCTGAGCGGCCATGTCAGCCACAAGGGGATACCGGGAGTGGAACTGTCGACCGGCAGCCTCGGCCATGGCCTGGGCGTGGCGGCGGGCATGGCCTTGGCGGCACAGCAGTCGGGTCAACCGCATCGCGTCGTCGCCCTGCTGTCCGACGGCGAGTGCGACGAGGGCTCGAACTGGGAGGCAATCCTGTTCGCCGCCCACCACCGGCTTGACCGCCTTTTGGCGATCGTCGATTACAACAAGATCCAAAGCCTGGATGAGGTGGACAAGACGATCCGACTCGAGCCATTCACGGCGAAATGGGAAGCCTTCGGCTGGGAGGTCCGCCGCTGCGACGGCCATGATCACGAGGCCATGGCTGCCGCTTTCGCTCCGTCACGCGAACGGCGCCCGGTCGTCGTCATCGCCGATACGATCAAAGGCAAGGGCGTTTCGTTCATGGAACACCAGGTACTGTGGCACTACCGCACCGCCCGCGGCGAGGAGTTCTCTGCCGCGCTGCTCGAACTTGAGGCGCAGTCATGAGAGATACCTTCATCGCACGGTTGCTGCGGCACGCCCTGGCCGATCCGAGCATCGTGCTAATCACCGGTGATCTTGGGTTCAAAGTATTCGATGAGTTCCGCGCCAAGTGTCCCGGACAGTTCCTGAATGCGGGTGTGGCCGAGCAGAACATGACCGCGATCGCTGCGGGCATGGCGCTGGAGGGGCGCATTGTCTTCACCTATAGCATCGCCAATTTTTCGACGCTTCGCTGTCTTGAGCAGATTCGCAACGACGCCTGCTATCACGGGGCGGCTGTCAAGGTGGTGTCGATTGGCGGGGGCTTCAGCTATGGGTCGCTGGGCATCAGCCACCACGCCACCGAGGATCTGGCCATCATACGCAGCTTGCCCGACATCACGGTGTTCTCTCCAGGCGATTTGTGGGAGGCGGCTGAGGCGACCAGCGCGTGCATCGCGACCTCAGGCACCTGCTACCTGCGCCTCGACAAGGCAGCTGGCAAGCCGACGTACCGTGAAGGCGACCTCTTCGTGCCTGGCCGCATGCGCACCGTACGCGGCGGCACCGACGTCTGCGTGGTCGTGACCGGCGGTATCCTAGAAGAAGCCCAGGCCGCAGCGGATACGCTCGCCACCGAAGGCATCTCAGTCCGCATCCTGAGCGCGCACACCATCCGCCCACTTGATGCCGAGGCGGTGGTCGAGGCTGCCCGATCGTGCACGGCGATGCTGACGCTGGAGGAGCATACCTTGCACGGCGGACTGGGCGGCGCCGTCGCTGAGGTGCTGCTGGATAACGGCGTCATGCCGCGGCGGTTTCGTCGCCTTGGGCTGGCCGGGACCTTCTCCAGTATCGTCGGTTCACAGGTCTATCTGCGTCAACGGTATGGCATTGACGCCCGTGCCGTCGCCGAGGCGGTGCGCTCCACACTAGCGGGGCCAACATGCGCCGTCTGATCGACATCCTTGCTTCCTTCATCGGACTGCTGGTCCTTGCCCCGGTGCTGGCCGTGTTCTGCCTGCTGGTATGGCTGCAGGATTTCCACGGGCCGTTCTACATTGCACCGCGCGTCGGACGCGATGGACGCAGCTTCCGCATGGTCAAGCTGCGCTCGATGGTGATCGGCGCCGACAAGGTTGGCTCCTCCTCCGGCAACGACGACCGTCGCATCACCTGGATCGGTAGGTTGATCCGCAAGTGCAAGCTAGACGAGTTCACTCAGTTATGGAATGTATTGAGGGGTGACATGAGTCTGGTTGGACCGCGTCCGCAGGTGTCTTGGGCAGTCAAGGAGTACACACTTGTCGAGCAACGCCTGGTCACTGTCCGCCCGGGTATCACCGATCCGGCAAGTATCGTATTTGCTGATGAGGGCGATATCCTTACTGGTGCTGTCGACGCAGACCTTCTTTATAGCCAAATCATCCGACCTTGGAAAAACCGCATGGCGTTGCTGTATGTAGAGCATGGAGGTGTTGGTAGTTATCTGTGGCTGATTATAGCCACATTTATTTCCGCAGTTTCACGACGCACAGCCCTTGACATGGTACATCATCAGTTGAAACGATGGGGGGCGGACAAGACTGTATTAGAAGTGGCGCGTCGTCACGGTCCCCCTCCAGCCGCACCACCGCCAGGCGCGGTTGATGTGATTGGCTCTATAAATAGGACGTAGATAATTTGAATCATATTGATCATGAAACTTCAAGCCGGATGCCTTGTTGGATGTGCGCCTTTAAGGCGACCCATGATTATCAAACGAACAATAGTTATCGATTTTAACAGAATTGCGTCACGAATTAATACGATTTAATGATAAAAACGATTCGAATGATTAAAGTAAATACAATTGCGGAAGCAGGACTTCAGTTTGTAATGACATCAATATGAATAAAAGTCCAACAACTGCTGTCATGCTCTCCGCGAAAATGAGCACTGATTTTGACACACTCCGGGCGCATGATCGGAAGTCGGCATCTTCGGTGATACTCATTCGTTTCTTACAGGCGACTTGGCTGGTCGTCGATCTTATTTGTTTTGCTATGACGTTCATTTTTGTCATGTGGATGCTTGAACTGCCTATTTCGGAGATGATGTATGTTCCTTTGTCTCTTTGTGTTCTGGTCAGGCTAGCAGTTTTCATAAATATCGGCATGTATCGGTCGGTTTTGCGGTATAGTGGAATTCATACTCTGACCATAACGTGTGTGGGCATAGGTGTGGGCAGTGTAGTGGCCATTGGAGCTGAAAAAATCATTGGAAATATAAATAGAGTGCCGTCGTTGGGCAATGTATTTTATGTCTTCGAGGCCCTTTCGGCGATCGCTCTTTGCGGAGGAACGAGACTGTTTGGTCGCATGGTGCTCGAATCGTGTTGGCGGCGTGACGGAACTCGCGCAATCATTTATGGAGCAGGAGATCTGGGTGAACTGACCTTACGGACGCTTCGACGTTTACCGGGTTGGCATCCGATTGGATTCATGGATGATGATCCAAAGAAATCCGGCTTGATGATCCACGGATTCCCTGTCTTGGGTACAGTGAGTGATCTCGACAGGATATGCAAAAAGTATAAACCAAAAGCAGTGTTTGTTGCGATATCAAATCTTGATTCGGCTGTTGCGCGTCAGTTCTGTCGAGATGGTATGCTTCGTGACCTTCGTGTGACGGTTGTTCGCGGAGTCGAATCTGATGGCGCGACGTTGCGGATGCGTGATCTGAAATTTGAAGATTTGCTGCCGCGCCTTTCTCGATCTCTCGATGCAGCACCGGTCAAGACCATGCTGAGTGGACGTTCGGTCATGGTGACGGGCGCCGGTGGGACGATCGGGTCTGAACTCTGTCGTCAGATCGCTTCCATGCAGCCATCGCTATTGGTTGTTTTGGATCACAGCGAATTCAATCTCTACCAAATCGAACAATGCCTTCGCGATCAATTTCCTGATCTTGCGCTCATCCCGATTCTTGATGATTTGCAACATCGTGAGACCTTGGATCGATATTTGGGGCTGCATCGTCCACAGGTGGTTTTCCACGCTGCCGCCTATAAGCATGTTCCATTGGTGGAGGCAAATCCTTATCGTGGCGCAGAAAATAACATTGGCGGATTCGCAAATCTTTTGCAAGCCTGTGACGATGCTGCCGTTGAACGCCTGGTCCTGATTTCGACGGATAAGGCTGTTCGGCCAACCAACATCATGGGGGCTACTAAACGAGTTTGCGAGCTCTTGCTTCAGAATACACCGGTGACCACAACGCGATTGTGCGCCGTGAGATTCGGCAATGTGCTGGGTTCTTCGGGTAGTGTCGTGCCCAGATTCCTTGAACAGATTTCAGCTGGCGGACCTGTTACCGTCACCCATCCCGACATCACTCGCTATTTCATGTTGGTGCCAGAGGCCGTTTCGCTGGTGCTGCAGGCCGGCGCAATGGCGAGTCACGGTGAAATATTCATTCTTGATATGGGCGAGCCCGTTAGAATCGCTGATCTTGCCCGACAATTGATCTACATGGCGGGAAAGCGCCCAGGAGTTGATATAGAGATTAAGTATTCCGGTCTTCGTCCTGGCGAAAAATTATATGAGGAACTGCTTATGGATGAAAGTGAACGAGGCACTCCAATCCAGAGTATCACCGTTTCGCGTCCTACATTGGTGAACTGGCCGACGCTCCGAGATGACTGCCAGCGGCTTCTCGATGCCTGCACCGCGTGCGATCAGGGAAAGTTTGCGACAGCCCTGCGTGCCGTCGTTCCCGAATGGACCCCCAATCCGGACATGGCCGCGGCTCTTGATCGTGAAAGGAATCGGGCATCAGGTCGATTCAAGGAAGTTCATCACTGAGCACTGCGCGATCTCGTTCCATTCTGATTGATTGCCTACCTTTGCGGGGTCAGCTAACAGGAGTTGGTCGGTATACGTGGGAAGTAGCGAGCCGGCTGCCGGGACGTATGCCTGGATGGTCTTTTGATTATTGGTATGGCTGGAAGAGTAGGCAGCTGATCAACAAGCCATTCCCGGAAATGCGTGCATTAGGGAAAATTCCTCTGGTGAGGGGGCTGGCAAGGCGTTTAGCGCGAGCGATGAATGCTGTGCGTCCTAGGTCGGACACTGACCTGCTTTTTGCAACAAATCATGTCATTGAGCCGGAATTGCATGCTCGTCGATCTGTTTTGACGATTCACGACTTGTCGGTGTATGAGCATCCGGAATGGCATCCCGCGGAGCGAATTGCATGGTTTACCCGTTACGGGATTCCTGCAATTGCCTCGGCTGATCGTATCGTTACGGTTTCTCAGACTGTGGCACGGGCTGTGATGGATAAATTTCATGTCCCACGAACCCGAGTGGTTGCGATTCCGCTAGGTGTCGATCGGGATCGGTTTTCCCCAAGACCTTCGCTTTCGCTGATGAGGCAATTCGGCATTGACAGGCCATTCGTATTGTCTATCGGCACCTTGGAACCTCGGAAGAATCTTGGTGTCCTATTGGATGCTTGGATTTTGTTGCCGGAAGCAGTGCGGAAGTCGCATAGTTTGGTGTTGGCGGGTGGAGATGGTTGGAATAATGTAGATTTGCGGGCTCGTTGCGAATCAACCCAAGGGGTTCGCTGGTTGGGGTACATTGACCATGAAGCGATGGTCGCCCTCATGTCTGGTTGTTCCGCTTTCGTCTATCCCTCCCGCTATGAGGGTTTTGGACTGCCGCCGTTGGAGGCAATGGCATGTGGTGCACCGGTCATTGTATTTGATTATCCACCTATGCCTGAGATCAGCGGCCCAGGTGCCTTGGTGGTTCCCGGCTCCGGGGGTGCCGAGGCCTTATCCGCAGGTCTGGTGTCATTATTGAACGATTCCGAAATGTCTGGCGCGCTTCGTCGTCGTGGCGTGGCACATGCTGCCCTGTATTCCTGGGAATCGACTGCTGACGCTACGGCGAAGGTCCTGAAAGAAGCTGGAGGCTGACCAATGCCAGGTGGGTTGATTTCATGATTCTTACCGCGGTGGCGCCAATCAGGGTAGCGGATGTCGGTGGGTGGACCGATACCTGGTTCGCTGGACATGGCAGGGTGTGCAATCTGGCCGTCTATCCATATGTTGAGGTCCAGGTTGCTTGTTTGCCACGGGCGATTGATTTTCCCCGGGTCCAGGTCCATGCGGAGAACTACGGGTTGCGGTTCTCCATTGAAGATATCGACCGGGCCTATGATAAACTTCCTCTGCTTGAATGTGCTTTGCGCAGGCTCGGGATTCCTGATCACCTTCGCCTTGAAGTGAGTTTGCATTGTGAGGTTCCGCCAGGGGCGTCGACCGGAACGAGTGCTGCGGTGTCGGTTGCCATCATTGCGGCTTTGGATCAGTTGAATCCCGGTCGCCGTACGCCATATGAGATCGCCCGCTTGGCACATCAAATTGAAGCGGAGGACCTTGGTCTGCAAAGCGGAGTTCAAGACCAGCTATGCGCCGCATATGGCGGTATCAACCTGATTGAAATCACCGCTTTTCCCAACGCCTCCGTATCTCCAGTCCCTGTTCCCAACAGCATCTGGTGGGAATTAGAACGTCGCCTGGCCTTGGTGTATGTTGGCAAGCCTCATCAATCCTCAAAGGTACATCAGGAAGTTATTCGACATATGGGTGATGGAGCTTCGAGTAATTCGCGATTGGAGCGGCTTCGAGGTCTAGCTCTGAAGGCGAAGGATGCGCTGGCTCTAGGAGATTGGTCGATGCTTGGTGAGGTCTGGAACGAAAATACCCAAGTGCAGCGTGAGCTGCATCCGGCCCTGGTATGTTCTGATTTCGAAAAGGTCATTTCCATCGCCAACGACCATGGCTGCTTGGGCGCGAAGGTAAATGGAGCTGGCGGTGACGGCGGATCGGTGACTGTGCTGTGTGCCGGCCGGTCCGATGCTAAGCGCGCCATGCTTCGCAATATGGTTCAAGCAGGATACTGTCCCATTCCGATTTACCTTGCGCGTCAAGGCTTGCGGGTATGGAGTGACCATGGTAGATCCCACCCCGGTTCGGCCCTGGACAGGCTCTAGACTGGTTTCACCATCGTCGCCCTATGCTAGTGAAATTTCCCTGGTTTCGTTTCCCGGTTAGCTGCTTGCTGCTCACAGGAATGCCAGTGCTTTCCTTCACTCAGGAGGGCACATCGGATTTCCTCGTCCAAGAAGATGTTGTTGATTATGGTTGGGGTTCTCGTCGGCTCAGTCTTGAGGATCTCAGTGCCTCAAGCGGAACGAGCCGGTCGATCCAGCAGGTAGAGGAGGGATGGTGGGGTGAAGCCCAGCTGGAACTGGGAAGTGGCGGTTTAGCCGCCGCGTACCGTCGTCCCGGGGAACGTCCGCTGGAAAGCGGTTCCCAGGTTTCGGCGGTGGGTACGCTGCATGCTGCGTGGGGGCCTTTATTTCTCAGTTTCCGTCCGGAATATTTGATTTCCTTGTCCGACAAGGGGAATCAGAAGGTACCAGACGGCGATGCCCGGCAGGAATGGCTTTCGAACGACAAGGAGCAAGGCCAACATCTCGCTCGGATCCAGCCGGTGTGGCGAGGCACAGCCGGTGTCGCTGGGCTTGGTCATGTATTGGTGTTCAGCAATGAGGATTTCCAGTGGGGTGACGGAATTTTCGGTGGTTTATTGTTTGCTCGGCGCTGGCGCGGGTTCCCTCATGTCGCTGTCATCCCGCAACGTGCATGGCGGTTGGATGAGGTTATCGGCATTCCATCACATGTGAGCTATGAGGCTGTCTATGGCGGCCTGACTGCCGATCGGGTCAAAGGTGATAATCCGACCAGGGTGCTTGCTTTTCGCGGGGCGTTGCGTTTTTGGGATACCACCTTTTCTGGCAATGTGTCCGTACAGCATGGTGGGCCAGGGCAGCACACGCCTGGCATCACAAAAATGTTCCAGTTCGAAACTGGTCGTGAAAATCGGGATGAGGAAACGAATCGAATCATATCATTTGGCATCCGTCAATCAATCGGCGGACAATTTGCATTATCGATCGAATACGGTTTGGACGATTGGAATGCAACGTATAAATCTTCAGGAAATCTTCCTGATCTTGGGCAGCTCGGCTATCTGAATCCGCAATCAGCAGCTTGGATCATCACTGCTGATTGGCTAGCTGTCGCTGGTGATGAAGATTGGCGAGTTGCAGCGGAATGGTTCCGTAGCGAAGGCTATTATTACGCCCATGGTCGTTTTGTCGCCTGGAGTGACCACGAAGCCGTGATTTCTCATCCCGACGGTGGTAATGCCAATAGCGTGCGTTTCATGTTGCAGCACCTGCTCGAAGATGGCGGACGCCTTGATGTTTTAGGAACCTGGCGACGACTCGGTTGGCGTAATGGCCATAGTCCTGGTAATACATCGTGGTCTGGGCGCAACGGCCAGCCTGGCACAACCACGGTGGCTGAGCGGGAATGGGACATGATTCAAATTGCCCTAAGGCGATCCTCGCCAATTCGCTACGGTGAGCTTGTTGGCGATATTGGAATCGAACTGCACGATAATTACCGCTTCGATGCTGGCCGCAACCGTCTGGGTGGTTGGCTGACGACCGGGTTTCGCACGCGCTTCTGACAGTGCTCGTGGTGCCTTACTTTGTCGCGGCGACCGCGCTTCTAGCGGTGCTGTGGCTGGGCGCGGTTCCTTCTTTGGCCTGGCCGCTGCTTGGATTTGTTGATATTGGCCAATGGCTCGACCTGGGTTGGCAGGCGGCTTATGGTGTACACTGGTCCCCTTTGCCTGTCCTTATCCTTGGGCAGGCCGGATCATTGATGCCTTACCCAGGTGGCGAGGCTTTCCAGCCATGGTGCCTGGAGCGCGATTTTTTCACAGCGTTCCTGCTGACCTGCTGTGGACCGGGACCGTGGCCGCAATGGCACTGGCTTATTGGGGTACTTGCGTCCTTTTTCATCATCCGCCAGGTCGCTCTCCGCGACCTCGGCCCGGGCCGGGCCTGGCTTCTTGCCGGGCTCGCTACGTTTGGTAATTGCTATGCGTTGTTGCGGTTGCCAGTCCACTTGAACATTGCGGCCTGTCATTGGTTGAGTGTCGTGCTCGTGGTAGATTCGTTAATTTTATGGCGTATCGGACAGCAGCGGAGAATTCCTTGGGATTTGGTGTATTTACGAATCGCGTTTTCTGCACTCTGTTTTGGTCTTGATCCATCTTATGTTTGCGGTGCCAGCATAACCATCGGTATCGCGGTTCTGAGCTGTATATGTGCCGTCGTATTTTGGCGCTGTAGATGGCATCATCGACGTTGGAAAGCTTTTTTCCGAGCAGCATTATCCGGACTGGACCGCTCGGTTTGGCCGCGCCGTCTAGCATTTACGGCAATCATTCTAGTCATCGGCATTTATCTCCCTTCGTTACTATCGATCGTCATTGAAGTCAGGTCATTTGATTTTAGCGGCGTTCCTGCCGGTGCTTGGTGGACCTCTCCTCTGCGGCTGCTTTTGCCGATTCTGCCGAGCACCAATCTGTTCATTCTTGGTGATGTACCTGAATTCGCATGGGACGGCAGCCCTGGGTTGGCAATATTGCTACTTGCGGCTAGTGGTTTGATTGCCGGTGGTCGGCGGTCGCTCTGCTTTCTCCCCTTGATTTTTCTGATCTTGGCTGCCGCCTGCATCCGTCCGGATGGCTGGTGGAATTGGCAGGTGCTGCCATGGCATGGCTTTTGCCGAGTTGGTCCTCGTGCATTATTGATCGTCGTTCCCATCGCGTCGACCATTGGCCTTCTTGCGTGGCCTTGGATCGTTCCCGGGATCCGCATGTGGATTGCTCCAGTTTTGCTCATGGTGTTTTCTGCGGAGGCGAGTACTGCATTTTCATGCCGTTTACCAGTAAATCAAACTTGGCTGCCATCCAACGACTTCACCAATCTGATGGTGGAAATCAGAGCGTCGCCCGGCGCGGCTGTGCTAGACGTTCCGCCGGTGATTGTTGGTGGAAACGGGGTCGGTGTTGGGCTCCCTTCCCTTCCGATGATCCTTGATTCGCAAGCATCGTTGTCGGTCTTTCATGGGAAACAGGTCGTATCCGCCTATCGTGGCCGAATTCACCCTCAATCAATTGCCTCGCATCTTGATAGCGGATGGGATCGATGGATCGATTTGCTCTGCCGCGGACCTCCTTCGAATGCTCCGCCTGCCGCCCAAAACCGATACCTTGATCAGGCGACGGATTTCGCGCAGGCACTGAGCAGGCGGATTCATGCTTCCGGCATGCTCGTGTATCCGCAGCTGCTTGATTCACAGGTGCATGCTGCTTTCATTCGGCGATTCAGTCCGGCGCAGTCAGCAGCATTCCCGCCTTCAGGTACCATTTCATGGTATCCTTTGAAGGCGACTGGAACAGGATCTCAGGAAAAATTCCCTCGGCCGGTGCTCGATCCCGGTCGCTCATTGCGTCCACTCGATCGAGAATGGGCTTGGTTGCTGGGAAAGGGCTGGAGCAGCCCTGAACCAAGTCATCAGTGGGGTATCGGTCCATGCAGTCACCTCCACTTTGGCTCACCCGATCCACCTGGTGTTAAAATTGAACTGTTGGTGGACTGGTACGCTGAGCAGCGTGTCTCTCTTTCCATGGACGGAGTTGACATCGCTGTTGCTCAAACCCGTCCGGCTCGATTTGTGGCGACATTGAGCAGTGGTCGCCCTCATAACTTGACCCTCCATGCATCTGCGCCAGTTTCGCCAAAAGCATTAGGCATGTCGGATGATATCCGAAGCCTTGGCGTATCCCTGATCGGTATCCGTACCTTGGCCATGGCTGAATGACCTGGCGTCTTCGTCAGAAATGGTGTCCTCTTCTCAAGTAATCGAACCGTGACCAGTTGGTCCTGATTTCCGTTCCGAAGGGCCAGGCCCCTCAGGTTTAGAACTGGATCTGGCCTAGGGAGAAGTGGACCTGGGTTGGTTGATCTTCGTCTCGGCGGTTGACCAGCCAGGCGAAATCGAGGGCGACGGGGAGCTGCTGGGGGAAGCGTATGCCGATTCCGGTGGCGACCCGCAGGTCGTTGAAGTGGACGGCGTCGTTGGCCGACCAGACCCAGCCGGTGTCGCTGAACAAAACCAGGCGGATGCCGTCGTCAGTGCCCTGGACCGGGATGATCAGCTCGCCGGTGGCGAGCAGTTCCCTGGTACCGCCGAGGCGTGAGCGGTTGCCCTTCTTGTTGAATCCGAAGGGACCTTCGCCGTTCTGATCGTAGCCGCGGTGGTTGGGGCTGGACCCGCCGCCCATGAACCGGGCGTAGAATGGCACACCGTTGCCATCGGTCGAATCGATCTGCCGCCAAGAGCCAGAGAACCGCAGCACCGTGGAGCCGCCTTCGAGCCGGCGGTGGAGGGGCAGGAAGCGGTCGTAGCGCAGCCGCCAATCCATATAGCGGGCATCTCCGCCCATCAGCCCGGTATAGCTGAGGCTGCCGCTGGCGAGCATGCCACGGGTCGGATACAGGCGATTGTCGAGCCGGTCGTAGGTGACGCCGCCCTTGACCGTGTGCAGCTCGTAGATGTCCTCCCGGGCGTCGTCCGGGGCGCTGTCTCCGATATTGCGGATGCCGAGGCTGGTGAAGTTATATCCGCCGCTGAGCAGCACGTCGTTTCCGAACAGATTGCGTCCGACGGAAGTGCCGCCGGAAATGCGGCGCTCATCCCAGTCTTGCAGTTTGCTGTTGTCGAGGTTGCCGCTGATGGTCCACGACCATGGACCGTCGAAAAGGTGGGGATTGGTCCACGAGCTGCTGACGGCGTTGCGGTCCTTCGACAGGTACAGGTTCGCTCCGACCTGTTGTCCAGCGCCGCGCGGCGGCCAGCCGAGGGCGAGCGGATCGAAGTTGGCCTCCTCAAAGCCGAATTGGAGGAAGAGACCCGAGGCTGATGAATAGCCGCCGCCGAGGTTGAGCTGGGCGGTCTCCTTTTCGGTCAGCTCGACCACCAGGTCGACTTCGTTCGGCCGATCGTTGGGATATTGCCTGACGATCCGCATCGGGCGGCCGGGGCTCTCCTTGAACAGGCCGAGTCGGCGGAGCTGGCGCTTTGACTCGTCAAGATCGTCGTCATTCCACTGCTGACCTGGATGGAGCGACAATGCTCGACGGGCGATCCGGTCGCGGGTGGTATCGTTGCCGCGGATGTCGACCCGGCCGATGGTGTAGACCTGACCGGGTCGAATCTGCAAGGTCAGGTGGACGATGTGCTTTTCAAGATCCAATCTGCGGCTCGGGATCAGTTCGGCGCGGGCGTAGCCGCGGTTGGACACCACCCGGCGGGCACGTTCGACCGCACCGACGGTGCCCTCGGGGTCTTCCGAGCCGTACAGCTCCTCGGCGAGGAACCAATCACCGGTCTGCATGGTGTGGCCATCGCCGAGCTTCGCTCCGACAAAGGTCGCGAACAATACCCGCCACAGCACCGGCCAGCCGCGCTCTTCGGTCAGTCCATTGAAGGCCGCGAGGAGCTCGGCTTCGGTGGCGGCACCGGCCGTGTCGCCGACGAACGCCACGTCACCCAGCGTGTAGCGTGTGCCGCATTCGAGCTTGTAGATGATCACCACCCGGTCATCGCGTTCGCCATCCGGGGCCAGATTCGGGCCGTGGCGGCGGCGGTCGTCCAGCGGCCGCACCAGATCGGTGACCTCGACATGGCTTTCGACCAGGCGGGCATCCAGCCAGCCGAGGTCCTGGATGCGCCGGATCAGGGCGCTGCCGTCCAGCGGCAGGAGTTCGGGCTGGTAGGCTTCGCTGATCCGATTGAGCAAGGTGCGGTCTTCGCGCAGCAGCACCCGTGGCAGGTCGTCAGGCAGTCCGATGAATTCGATGCCGCCGACCTTGATGCTGGCGCCGGCGTCGACGGCATAAGTGACGGTGACAAATCCTGACCCAGGCGGCGATTCCACGACTTGGGCATCGACTTGGGCATGGCGCCGGCCGTCGTCCTCGAGCTTGCGCTGGATCGCCCGGCGGTCGCCTTCCAGCTGGTAGCTGTTGAGGTGCCCGCCCTTCTTGATCTCAAGCAGCTTCATCGTTCCGTCGCGCTGGAAGAACGACACGCCCGACAGCTTGACCTCCTGAACATAGGGCAGTTCGCGGAAGGAATAGCGAACGACCACGGAATCGGGGGTCGTTCCGGGGAATTGGGCGGCTTTTATGTCGCTGAATGGACCAAGGCGCTCGATCGCCTTGACATCGTCGGCGATGGATTCGAGCAGTTCACGCTGGCCGATCCGCCGACCGGCGCGGATCGCGAGCAGGAATTCCACCCGGTCAGGATGGACCATCCGGCAGCCGTCGATCTCGACCCGCTCGACCCGAATGCCCTGCTCGTTGTTGGCGACCGGGGGCGCGGGTTCGGCGGCATAGAGCGCCACCGTGGGCAGGAGGAACAGGGCAGGCAGACGGGGCACAGGCATTCCGGGGAAGCGGCGCAGCCTCGCAAGCGAACGCTGGTGAGCAAGGCGGCGGTGGCGGTGGTTTACAGCGGTGGGCGAAGGGGTCTTCGGAAGGTGGACGGCCTTGCCGCCCCCCGTCCACCGCCGCCGACCCTTTTCTCGCGCACCGGTGGCCATCCGATCCGCCCATGGCCAAGCTGTCGGCGTACCTGTGGCTGGCTAGGCTCACCTTCCTGAAATTGATGGCCTATCGCATGCGCTATGTCACCGGCATCGCCACCTATGCGGTGTTCGTCGGTGGCCAATATGCGATCTGGTCGGCGGTGTTTGCCGCCCGGCAGGTGGATGGTTCGCTGGCTGCCGATGGCCGGATCTCCGGTTTCACGCTCAGCGAGCTCGGCACCTATCTGGTGGTCGGATATGTCGCTCGCTCCGCCTATTTCACCAACACCGATTCCGAGATCGCGGCCCGGGTCCAATCGGGCGATGTGACCTTGGATCTGCTCAAACCGCTCTCATTCCATGGCCAATGGCTTGCCCAGGCAGCGGGCGAGATGGCCTTCCGTTGCATCTTCTTCGCCTTGCCCATGGCCGTGGTGCTGGTGCCGCTGTTCGCGGTTCCTGCGCCGGCCGGAGACGGTTGGTGGCAGTTCCCGTTGTTATTCCTGATCGCTTTCTGGATCAACGCGGAACTGAATCTCCTCGCCGGGACCATGGCTTTTGACCTGGAGGACGTCACCGGGCTGCTCAGCCTGAAACGCAATCTTTTGATGTTGCTGTCGGGATTGATGGTGCCCCTGCATTTCCTGCCTGAGCTGGTGGGAAATGCCTGCACTGTGCTGCCATTTGCTGCGATCAGCTATTATCCGTCCCTGGCCTATTCCGGTAAAATCGACCATTTCATCAGCGTTTTCGCCTTTGCCGTCGGCTGGGCCCTGGCCTTGCGCCTGGCCAATGTGCTGCTGTGGCGCCGGGCAGCGGAGCGGATGGAGATCCAAGGCGGTTGAACCGCAGGCAGACCAACTGCCAAGAGGAGATGTCGCCAAGGAGGCGGAGGTTCCGCTGTTAGGCAGCTGCGGGTTGCGGATGGATGGTTCCGCAGCCTTTAGCCACCTGGCGTTCAGATGTCTCCAGTTGCAAAGCGGCCTCATCCGGCCGTTGGCGTCTTCCCGGAACGGCCGGTCGCCTCAGGTTGCTGCCATGTCCTATCTGGCCCCGATCCTGCTCCTGCTCGCCTCCAACGCTTTCATGACCCTTGCCTGGTACTGGCACCTGCGGGCAGGAAGCCAGCATGCCTGGCCATTGGCGGCGATCATCGCCGTATCGTGGCTGATCGCCTTGCCCGAGTACTGCCTGGCGGTGCCCGCCAACCGGATGGGTCATGCTGGCCTCGGTGGACCGTTCTCGGCCGCTCAGCTGAAAATCCTCCAAGAGGGGATTTCGCTGGCTGTTTTCGTGGTGTTCAGCGTGTATCTGCTGGGCGAGACGCCGCGGTGGCAGGATGTCGCCGGGATGGCCTTGATCCTGGCCGGCCTGGCGGTGGCGCTGTCGGGGCGGTGACTTGGTTCAAGGTTGCCAGATGACTCGAACCGTACCCAGAGCGCCGTGCGCATTGACCCTCAGTCCAGCCGGCCTACTTTCCTCCGCCTCGCCGCCGTCCGGTGGCGCCGACCACCTGGGGAGCGACCGATCCATATGGACACCAAGATCCTGAAGGAAATCACCAAGATCATGCGGGAAAATGATCTGGTAGAGGTCGAAGTCGAGTCGGCCGATCTGAAGATCAAGCTGCGCAAGGCCGAGCCCGCTGTCACCCAGGTTGTCCAGTCCCTGCCCCAAGTCGTGCACCAGCCTGCCCCTGCCAGCCCGACAGCGGTCCCGGCAGCGCCTCCGGCCGATGAATTCGCCAACTGCCATAAAGTCATCTCTCCAATCCCCGGCACGGTCTATTTGAAGCCCAATCCCGAAGCTGCCCACTTCGTCCAGGTCGGCACCCAGGTCGATGAATCAAAAGTGGTCTGCCTGATCGAGGCGATGAAGGTGTTCAACGAGATCAAGCCCGACGCCGGGGTGCGCGGCACCATCAAAAAGGTCCTGGTCAATGACGGCCAGCCGGTGGAATACGGCACGGTGCTGTTCCTGGTCGGGTGAGACCTGGTCGGCTCGGCCGGCCCTGGCCTGACGGCTTGTTCACAGCCGTCGGCAAAGCTCCTCACCCAACCCTCGACGAAACCGACTGCCATGTTCAAACGCCTCCTGATCGCCAACCGCGGTGAGATCGCCGTGCGCATCATCCGCACCTGCCGGCGGATGGGCATCGAGACCGTGGTGGTGTACTCCACCGCCGATCGTGAATCGCTGCCGGTGCGCATGGCCGATGTCGCCATCTGCATCGGCCCGCCGCCGGCCAAGCAGAGCTATCTGAACATCAACAATATCATCGCCGCTGGCGAGCTGGCCGACGTCGATGCGATCCACCCCGGCTTCGGCTTCTTGAGCGAAAACAGCCATTTCGCCCAGGTGGTGCGCGACTGCCGGATCGAGTTCGTCGGCCCGTTGTCGTCATCGATGGAAGCATTGGGCAATAAATCGAAAGCGAAGACCCTGGCCAAAGCGTCCGGGGTGCCGACGGTACCTGGATCGATCGGACCAGTGGTCGACGCCGACGATGCGCTGCGGTTGGCCCACGAGATCGGCTACCCGGTGATGATCAAAGCGACCTCAGGCGGCGGCGGGCGAGGCATGCGCATCGCCCATAACGATGCCAGCCTGGTGTCCGGCCTGATCGCCGCCCAGCGCGAGGCTGAAGCGGCCTTCGGCAATGGCGAATGCCTGATCGAAGCCTATGTCCAGCGGGCCCGCCACATTGAAATCCAGATCATTGGCGACCAGCACGGTACGGTCGTCGCGCTGGGCGAACGCGATTGCTCGACTCAGCGTCGTCACCAGAAACTGGTCGAGGAATCTCCGAGCCCGGTGATCACCGAGGCCATCCGCCAGGCGATGATGGCAGACGCGGTGAAACTCGCCAAGGCCGCCAACTACTACAACGCAGGCACCGTCGAATTCATCTACGACCTCGATCGCAAGGCGTATTATTTCCTGGAAATGAACACCCGGATCCAGGTCGAGCATCCGGTCACCGAGATGGTCACCGGGCTCGATCTGATCAAACACCAGATCCTGGTGGCGGCTGGTCAGCCATTGGCGTTCAGCCAGGCCGACATCAAGCCCCAAGGCCATGCCATCGAGGTCCGGATCAACGCCGAAGACTGGGAAAAAGGCTTTGTTCCCTGTCCCGGCAAGGTCGGGATGTACGTCGCCCCTTCGGGCCGCGGGGTGCGGGTCGACAGCCACTGCTATGCCGGCTATTCGATCCCGCCGAATTACGACTCGATGATCGCCAAGCTGATCGTCCACGGCGACACCCGCGAAGAAGCCATCCGGTTCCTCTCCCAGGCCCTCGACGAGTACATCATCGAAGGCGTCAAGACGACCATCGGCTTCCATCAGCGTTTGCTGAAGGATGTCCGCTTCGTCAACAACGAGGTCACCACCAAATTCGTCGACGAAGTGTTCTTGCGCTGAACTCGGCGGAGCCCCGACACGGAGCGCCGCATTCCGTGCGGCCAAGGGCAACGATCGCCGGGCTTTCGGGTGCCCCTGAAACGCTCAACGCAGGCCGGCGCGAACCAATCGACGTTCCACTTGGACATCGATGCATTCGCGATGCAGCCGCAAACCTGCATCGGCCAGGACCTCAGCGGCGACCGGGTCGGCGAACGAAGGCATCCGGTCGAATAGTGCTTGCAGCCTGCGCTGAGCCACGGATCGGGTGCGCAGCCGTTGCTGCGAGGTCCGCTTCCGCCAGCGGTCGATGGTCTCGCCGATCACTGGATCAAGCACCGTGTCCGTCTGCTGCATAACCTGACAGCCTGGATCGGCCCGTGAGCGCCAGATGAAGATGGATGCCGTCGGACCTGGCCAACTCCAAAAAGTGGGCAGTCAGTGGCCATCGGTACGACGCCATCTCGCCAACCTGGTTCGGGCCGATGAACCAGTCTGACCAGCTGCGACCAAAACCGTGCCGCGTGAACGCCGGACCTGGGCAAAGGTATCCTATTCCATGCACGATGGAGACGAAGCACTGCGCATCCAGCGGATGGAGATCGGCAGTTTTTCCCAGCGCCGCGACGGCCTGATCCACCGCAAGGTCATTCCCTTCGCCATCGTCGTGCAGCCCACGCATGGCTGGTACGAGGTCGCCGGTCCTCGCCAGACCGTCCGTGTCAACGCCGGCGAGATCTGCGTGGTCGCGGCGGACACGCCCGTGGCCTTTGGCCATCATCAGGTCCAGGGCGAGCTGCGTGCACGATGGCTGCATGTCCAGGCGACCTGGCGGGATCTGATCGATCCCGTGGCCTTGTTCAGGACGCCTGCCTGCGTCCAGGGACCTGGGGCTAAACGCATCGGTGGGCTCCTCGATGAACTGCTTGCCGCCGACATCGATGCCACGCTGCCTGGACGCCTGCGCCGCATCGCCTTGGCCTACCATGTCCTGGCAGAGGCCCTATCGCGTCTGCCCGCCGATCCCGAGGCGGATCGGGTGATGGCCGCAGCAAGCCGTCTGGGCCCTCTGCTGGGGTGGATGCGAGCGAATCTCCATCGCGCAATCGAGGTCGGCCACCTCGCCCGGGTGGCACGGGTCTCACGATCGCGGTTGCATGCGCTCTTCGCGGAGCATCTCCGGCACACGCCGATGGGGATGCTCATGGAACTGCGACTGGCCCAGGCAGCGCGACTGCTGCTGACCACCGATGACCAGCTGGCCGTCATTGCCGAATCCACCGGTTTCGGTGATGCGTTCCATTTCAGCAGACGGTTCGCGCGACGGTATGGTGCCAGCCCACGCCGCTACCGTCGTGAACAGGGGCTGAAGCTTGGGATGGAAGAAGTGGGATAGCGCACGGTAGGATTCTTGGACAGGTAGCTGCGAGTCAGGACCATTCATTCGGATCGGCGATGGCGATGATGCCCCCATGTCCCACCCCGCTGCCACGAAAATCCCGGTCAGGCAGGCACGAACCGACATCCTGGTATTGTGGGCAGTGCTCCTGGCCGCGCTGACGATGCCCGCCGGCATTGCTGCGGACCCCGCCATCGACCGTCCTGGAATGAGGAAATTCCTCGATAATTACTGCATCGAATGCCATCGCGGTCCCAAGCCGAAGTCAGGGCTGGATCTCACCGGATTGGACATCGCCGAGTTCCCGGATCGCTGGCGGGAGGTGGCCCTGGCGATCTCCAATCGGGACATGCCGCCAGCCAAGCATCGCAAACAGCCTCCAGAATCAGAACGAAAGGCGACGGCTGACGGGATCGTTGCGGTGCTGCGCCGGATGGCCCTGGCCGATGCCGGCGATCCCGGAGTGGTGCCGGTCAGGCGATTGACCAAGGTCGAGTTGGAACACGAGCTCGACGATCTGACCGGGCTCGACCTCCCCTGGACCAGCGAATTGCCTGATGACGCGTCGGGCGGAGAGGGCTTCACCAATGCGGCGGAGGCGTTGCAGTTGTCGTCGGCGTGGATTGAAAAAATGATGGTCATCGCCATCCGCGCCGCCAATAGCTGCGAATGCTGGCCGGGGACGGGGCTGAGTTTCACGGCCAATCCCATGCGTGACGAGGATCGGACTGGTCGGGCGATGGTGGCCTTGACCCGCCTCGACGACCTGTGGACGCGGCTCAAGCTGCCGGGCAAGGTGCCTGGACAGGCCGTTCGCGACGAACATTCCCTGCAAGTTTGGCGGGATGCAGACCTCAAGCCGACGCCGCGGTCGTGGCCGGTTCGGCAGCCTCATCCGGATCCTGCAGAACTTGCCCAGGTCGGTGACGATCTGCGCCGCCAGTGGGACGGACTCTGGTCCGATCTGTCCTGCATCGCGATGACGCCCCGTGCCGAGAAGAACGCGATGCTGGCCACCGTCCTTTCCAAGGTGCCCTACCAGTACGGTTCCGATCCGGTGTTCGAGGCGGCGCTGCAAGCGGTCGCCAAGGGGGTCCGCCTGCAGGACCTCAACCTTCAGGAAGCCGGAGATCGAGGCGTCAGGTCCCTCGGACAAGGCATCCGGTCACTCACGGTCGGCAGCTTGGTGCCGTTGCTCGACGGGGTGCTGCCCAAGGAATCCAGCGCCAAAGGACCATGGCTTGACCGGTTTGGCCAGGTTGACGTGCTGGGCGTCATCCAGGTTCCGCATGCCTTCGCTTTTGCCGAGTTCCTCGCCGTCTATCTGGACGATCAGCAGATCGAACGGGTGTGGACCATGGTCACTGATCCTGGCAGCCGGTTCAACGCCAAGTACCAGGCCCAGGTGACCGCCGAACAGCGCGCGGCCTGGGATCTCCTCACCAAGGCTCAGGCCGACCGGAACGAGCAGCACCGGATCGGGTTGCGTCTGGCAAGCGTCGAGTTCGCCCGCCGCGCCTGGCGGCAGCCGCTGTCTGACGCGCAGCGGACCCTCATCGAACGGCAGTTCGAAGCTCGGATGGCCGGCGGCGAAACTCCCGAGACGGCGGCGCGATCGATGGTGATCCGCATCCTGACGTCGCCGCGATTCATCTACCGGTGCGAGGCGGCACGGGCGCGGACGGGCCCCATCTCCCCGGTGGAACTCGCCAACCGTCTGGCCTTCCTGCTGTGGTCATCTCCACCGGATGCGGAATTGCTGCGTGCCGCAGAGCGCGATGAACTGAAGCAGCCCGAGCATTTGACCGGGCAGGTCCGGCGGATGGTGCAGGATGCACGGATCCGCCGATTCTCAGCGGAGTTCTTCGGGCAGTGGTTGGGATTCTACCAGTTCGATCGCCATGACCGGCCGGATAAAGATCGCTACCCCGAGTTCACGCCGGAACTGCGCCAGGCCATGTACGATGAATCCCTCGTCTTCTGCACCGATCTGGTGGTGAACGACCGGCCGCTTGCCGATCTGCTCGGGTCGAGACATGCATTCCTGTCGCCGAGGTTGGCGACCTTCTATGGACTGCCGGCGTCGCAGATCGATAGCGCCTGGGACGCTGCGAAGATCAGCGCCAATGCCGATCTCAAGGCATGGTTTGGCGGCTATTCCCGGTATCACCTTGGCGATGGACCGCGCGGTGGCGTGCTGGGATGGGGGAGCATCCTGACCCGCCTGTCGCATCCTTTGCGTACCAGCCCGGTTCGGCGAGGAAATTGGATCCTGTCGGAAATTCTCGGGCAACCGACGCCGCAACCGCCCAATGATGTTCCCGAACTGCCAAAAGACGAAAAGAATGATGCCGGCCTGAGTCAGCGCGATCTGCTCAAGCGCCATCGCGAAAGCCCGGCCTGTGCCACCTGCCACTCCCGGATCGATCCGCTGGGGATCGCCCTGGAGCAGTTCGATGCGATCGGTCGCTGGCGCACGGCCGATGCAAACGGGAATCCGATCAATTGCACCGATACCTTGTTGCAGGGATCCACGCTGGCCGGTGTCGATGGCTTGCGCCCATACCTGCTTGCTGCACCGCAACGATCCCTGTTCCTCACCAAACTCTGCCGCAAGCTGCTCGGCTATGCCTTAGGGCGCCGGGTGGCGATAAGCGACGATCCGTTGCTGGAGCGCATGCATCAGATCGCTTCGCAGCCTGATGGCACGATGACGGCCCTGATCGGACTGGTGGTTTCAAGTCCTCAATTCCTCAACCATCGAGGGGAAGAACCTATGCCGAAACGAGTTCAGCCATGACTCAGCGCAGATTGATTCCGCGACGTGGTTTCCTTCGCGGTGCCGGCGCGCTGGCGCTGGCCTTGCCGTGGCTGGAATCGCTGGCGTCGGCTGTCGAGCCGGCAACGGACCCGCATGATGTCGCACGGAACCGCCGGTTCGTTGCCTTTTTCCTGCCCAATGGCGTCGAGGCCAAGGACTGGTGGTCCAAGGGCGACGGCGCGGGCATGGAGCTTTCCCCGACCTTGCAGCCGCTGGATCCGCACCGCGCCGACCTCAACGTCGTCGCCGGTCTGTTCAATCCCAACGCCCTGACGGGTGAACAGCATGTGTGTTCTGCCCCGATCGTCCTGTCGGGAGCGCGGGCCCAGAAGGAAACCATCCGCGCAGGGGTTTCCATCGATCAGGTGATCGCCGCCAAGGCCGGCATGAATCGCGAGTTCCCCAGCCTGGTGCTGGGGATCGAGAGCGCGGGACTGGGGTTGATGCATGGCTGGCCGCTGCTCTACAGCGGCCATGTTTCCTGGAGTGATGCCACAACTCCGATCCCGCGTGAAAACAATCCGCGGTCGCTGTTCGATCGGCTGGTCGGCGATCCGGCCGTCACCCGCCGCGCCGTGAGCGTGTTGGACCTGGTGCAGGAGGATGCGCGCAGCCTGGCCAAGGAACTGTCGGCCGGGGATCGGACCCGGATGGACCAGTACCTCACCCAGGTGCGTGAAATCGAGGTGCGGTTGGGCAAAGCGTCTGCGCGCAGCGGCGCCGATCCGGTGATCACCAAGGCGATGCCGAAACCTCCGCCCGAACGCATGGATGGCACCGATGAGCACGTCCGGCTGATGATCGATCTCATCGCCATCGCGCTGCAAAGCGGCAAGACCAACGTGGTGACGATGATGTTCGGGAATGATCTGACGGCGATGGATGTCGCGTTTGCCGCCAAGGGTGATGATCCCTTGTTGCGCAACCATCATGAGCTGTCCCACAAAGGTGGTCCGCTCTATCAGCAAACGAATCATTACTTCGTCAGTCGCTTCGCCGACTTGATCGGGAAACTGAAATCGGTCCAGGAGGGAGAGCACA
Organism: Planctomycetota bacterium; assembly: GCA_014193115.1. GTDB lineage: Bacteria > Planctomycetota > UBA11346 > UBA11346 > UBA11346 > BJHQ01. Next base: position 323,935 of record BJHQ01000004.1, read on the forward strand.
CGTTGCTCGACAACAGCTGTCTGCTGTTCTGCTCGAACCTGATGCAGGGCGGTTCGCACGACCGCCGGCAGATGCCGATGCTGTTGGCTGGCAAGGCGGGTGGAGGCCTGCGCACCGGACGATCCCTGAATTATCTCAAGCACCCGGATGAACAACGGCAAGTCTGCGGCCTGTATCTCGGCCTGCTCAGGCATTTTGACATCAACGTCGAATCCTTCGGTGACAGCAAGGTGGTGCTCGATGGCATCTGAACAGAACCTTCTCCGGTTTGGCGGCTTGGCCGCGCTGTTGGTCCTGGTGGTGCAGGCCTCCGCCGAAGACGAACCGCTGCGCCGAGTCATCCCCAAGCCTCCAGAACTGACAGCGGGTGTTCCCCAGGGAGACCGGTGGAAGACTCTGCTGGTCTCGACTGAGGCTGCGGCCAATTGGCGCCTGGAACCGGAATGGTGGCATTTCGACGGCGAGGTGCTGGTCGGTGAGGCCAAGACCGCAGCCAGGCGCAACATCTATGGGTTTTCCCTGGCCGAATACGGTGATTTCGAGGCCGTTTGCCAAGTCCGGTTGGCGGGTCATGGCAACCCCAACAGCGCCTTATGCATCCGCATGGCTCCCGATCCCCAGAACTGCCTCGGTTATCAGGTCGATATGGGCAAGGACTACTGGGGCTGCCTGTATGAAGAGAAGCCACGGCATCGCACCATTGCGCCGGTGCCGCGCGAACTCGAAGAGAAGCTCGTGAAGAAGGAGGAATGGAACCAGTTCTACGTCCACGCCCAGGGGCATCGCATCGTCATCTGGTTGAATGGAACCATGACCGTCGACCTTGACGACCAGCCCGGTCCGCTACGTGGCAGGCTCGGTTTCCAGATCATCCACGACCAGGTGATGCGCGCCGAATTCCGCAACTTGTATCTTCGCCCGCTGGCTGATGCCGCGCGGCCATGACTGCCCAGCGGTTCACTCCCCGCAATGCAGGATTCAGGCCGTCATTCCGGCCGCTGATCGTTCCAGCAGCCGCTGCCCCAGCGACCGGCACGCGGCCAGGCTGCCAGGGACGATGGCGCCACGGGCGTTGACGTAGCCGGTCTGGCCGGATCCGACCAGCTCTTGGTGTCCGAGATTCACCGCCAGGCCATCGCGGAAAGCTGCGGCGAACCGCGGGTCGAGCACCCACTTGGTCAGCATCGGCTCCATCGCTGGGGTGTTGTGCTCGGTGCCGTCGCACACCGGCCAGCTGCGACGGGCGCATTCCGCCACCACCGCCGCCACCCGGTCGTCGGTGTTGCGGTTGCTGATCAGTTCGATGGCGCGAAATCCCCAGCGGTCCAGGCGGTCGAAGAGCGCTGAAATATCCTTTTCACAGGCAGTCAGAGGATTGCCGAGCACCGGATACGTCGGGATCGCACCCAGCGCCAAAAAGGCGTCGCGCAGCCGTTCGACCGTGGGGAAGGCAGCCCGGTCTTCAGGGACGTAGCACGGTTTACCGGCTTTCAGCAGGCAATTGCGAATCTGGATCTGCTGCTGGGCGGCATCAGGCTTGGCCGGTTCGCCGACGACCTGAAGGTATTTGTCAGCAAAGGCCGGCCCTGGAGTCAACCGGTGAATGGTGGCGAGGATGGCCTTGGCGACGTGGCGCTCGGTGGTGTTGCCATGGGGAGTCTGGCCGACGACCTCTGCCCAGGTCGGTCCGGTTTGACCTGAAGTCTTCTTGAAATGCTCGCCGACCCGTTCGACCAGGGCGCGGTTCCGGGTGTCCTGATGGCGGCGGATTTCGGCCAGCACGGCGTTCCCGGCTGGGTCATCAGGCCGGGCGATGCCCTTCGCCGACAGATAAATCCGCCCTGGATTGGCAGGATCATTATACAGTTCGCCGGCGGCCTCGGCGGCGGAGTCCATGCTGATGCACTCGCAGCAATACAGCGCCGGCAGGGCGAGCCGGGAGCAGGCGGCCCGGAATTCAGTAAAGCCCGACACGGTGAAAAAATCGTTGATTCCGATCGCTTCCAGACCAGCTGCGGCGGCGGCCTCAGCCGCTTCGGCCGGGCTGGTGAAGACCGAGAACGAGTGGTTGGTGTGGACGTGGCTGTTGGTGCCGCGGCGGGCAGCGACGGGAGCGGTCATGCCTGGATCGTGGCAGGTTGCCGCGCCGCGCGAGAGGGGGGCCGCCGATTGGCTGTAACACTCCGCCGCCACCGCGGTATCACCGGGCATGAGCCTGTTCGGCCCGATCATCGCTATTGTCCTTGGCGGGCTGCTCTTCACCTGGTTGGAACGGTCCTTCCCGGCGGACCAAGCCAAGCGCTGGTGGAGACGTCCGCTGCTCACCGATCTGCTGTATGTCACCATCGATCCGATCATTTCGAAGCTCGTGGTGGCCGGCATCTCCATCGCCGCGGTGCTGGTGGTCGTCGCGGTTCTCGCCGTCCCCATCGACCAGTCGCTGCTCCATCGGCTCAGCCATCCCGATTCAGCGGTGGCGGCCTTGCCGCTGTGGATGCAGATTCCACTGGCTCTGCTTGCTGCCGATGTCGCCAGTTATTGGTTCCATCGCGCCAGCCACCGCATTCCCTGGCTGTGGGCATTGCACAGCATCCACCACTCGTCGGAGCAGCTCGATTGGTTCAGTTCGCTGCGCAACCATCCCATTGGCCAGGCGCTGGGTTTGTTGTGGATCGGCGCAGCGCTGCTCATCCTCGGATTTCCGTTGCGGGTTCTCGAAGCAATCGCCCCTCTGCTCGGGGTGCTTGGTGTCCTCGGACATGCCAATGTCCGTTGGGAATGGGGGCCGGGTTGGCGCTGGGTGTTCAGCAGTCCGACCTTCCATCGCTGGCACCATACCACCGTCGACGAAGGCGGAGATCGCAATTTTGCTGCTTTCTTCCCGTTCATCGATCGCATGTTCGGAACGGCCTATCTTCCTCCCGGACAGATCCCGCAGCGATTCGGCGTCGCCGGCGAGGGCCCGCCGCACAGCTACCTCGGACAGTTGTGGCACCCGTTCCGGATCTGGTTCGGCGATCCCCTGCCCCATCCCGAAGCCAACGAGGGAAACAGCATGCGCCGCTGGCGCTGGGGGAGGTTCATCTGCGTAGTCACCGTCCTCGGTGTCGTTCTGTCTGCGGTCTGGGTCGCTAAGCAGGGCGAGGTCGTCCGTCTCGGTTTGATCCAGTCGCTGCCGATTACCAAAGAAGGCATCACCTGGACCAGCCTGGGACCGCCCAGGGCGCCAGAGCCGGCCGAACTGCGATTATCCCTGCCGGTCGCCGATTTGCGCAGAGTCATCGCCGAAACCAATGGGAAACATCTGCCACCGCAGGCGTTGCGCGATGGCGACGCCTTGATCGGCACGGCCACGCTGCCCACCGCTGGGGGCGAGACCCGGCCGTTGGCGGTGGTGTTCCTGCTCGACGACCGGGTTCAGCGCCCCGAACTGGCGGTGCATGTCCCAGCCAAATGGCTGGCGGAGTGGGTGGTTGCCGGAACGGCAAAACCCAACCCCGATGGCGGCCACTTGCGCATCGACCCGGGTTGGACCTGCGTGGATGTTCCGCCGGTTGCCGGGTGGGATCGCCGGGTGGCGCTGCGTGGCAGTGCCACCGCCAGCGGACCGAAGGGTCAGCTGCTGATTCCGTCGTTCACACTGGTAGCGGACTTCGCGGGCCAGGCCGACCGCACTGGAATAGGACTGCGCCTGCATATCGGGATCGAGGATTTGCGGGTCGGTGCCGGTGCCGGCGTCGCCGTGCCGACGTGGCTGACGACCTGGCTGCTGCAGGACGCCAACCGCCGACTCGCTGCCCAGCTCACGCGCATCCCCTGTCAGCTGCCGGCCGGGACAACGGTGCGGATCGCTCCGGATAGCGCGTCAGGAAACGACCGCCTGCATGGCGGGACGGCTCCACCGGTTTCACTGGCTCCACTAGCTCCACCGCCACGCAGTGCGTCCTGGCCGCCGCAGCCTATCGAAGCGAAGCAAAACAGCGGCAGGACGACCGGTATCAAGGCCGGACTGGTGGCGGTGCCGCAGCAGCAGTTGCTGATCCGCCGACGCGCAAAACATACTCCGCCACGGCCTTGAGGTCGTCAGGAGGCAGTTTTACCGGGGCCATCGGCGGATATTCGGTCCGCTTGCGACCGGGCTTCAGCACCCATGCGGCGATGCCCTCGGGATTGCCGGCGTAGATCCGGGCCACTTCCTGCAACGGCGGACCGACCAAGCGCTTGCTCGGCACATGGCAGGCACGGCACTTGAGTTTGAACACGGCTTCACCGCGATCGGTTGGTGCCGCGATCGCACCTGCGCTGGACGATGCTTGACTAATCGGCGGAACTGCGCCCGGCTCGGCTGGTCCCAGCGGCGGCAGCTCGCCTCCGGCTCGGGCCAGCGCTGAGCGTTCGGCGTAGGCGTCGCGTGCGATGGCGAATCGGGCCTGATGCAGGGCCAGGGCCTCGTCGCGATACAGATGCCGGGCCGTGGCCATGAACAGCACGGTCAGGCCCAGGCTGGCGACGATCCACCAGAAACGTCGTCCGGGTCCTGGTAGTGCTGACGGCGCATCGATTTCCCGCCACATCCAATAGAGCGCCGGCAGCGCGAAGACGATGCCCAGGATCAGGGCGAGATGCAGCCGCAGGTTCAGGCCGACGCTGGGCAAGGTCATCAACACCAGCGGGCCGGCGATGAACTGGAGACCGCTGGTCGCGAGCGCGATGGCGTAGCCCTGTCGACGTAGGTCGGTCGTGGCGAGCCCGGGGATGGAAAACCCTGGCCGGGAGGTCCACCACGCCAACAGCAGGCCGCTGGCCGACACCGACGCGAGCATGAAATGGAGCCAGCGCGGCAGCACGTTGGCCAGCATCAGCGCATCGAAAAAACCGTGGATGTCGCGCCATTTCTCCGGGAACAGCATCAGGTTGATATTGGTCAGGAAGATCAGCGGAATGAAAAGCAGGATCGCCATCGCTGCGGCCAGGATCGTGATGTGCAGGCCGCGGTGCTGGGCCAACCGGTCCCATGAAAACTTGTGCAGATACAGCAGCAGGAATGCCGCTGTGACCAGGGGGATGATCAGGATCCAGACAGCGCCGGTCAGGAGGTTTGCCGAATAGAACGGCACCGTATACAGCAAGTTGATGCAGAGCAGGGGACCAACGCCAAGCACCACCGCCAGGCTTTTGGTCACCGTGATGATCCGGCAGATCGACCGGGCCAGCTGGTCATAGGCCGGCTCACGCAAGGCGCGGAACTGGTAGCCGAGAGCGATCAGACCGCCGCCGACCGTGACGTTGACGAAGACGATGTGGAGGATGAAGAACAGCACCAGGAGCCCGGTGAGCGCAGGCTCGCTCAGCGGCAATGGCAGCGGCAGATCCTTGGGGCTGGGGTCCATCAGGGGGCCTTCCCGGCCACGGTGAGCGGCGAGCCGAGGGCGGCGAGCCAGGCGCCCAGAGCCTCGCGTTCGGTGTCATTCCCGGGGAATGGCGGCATGTAGAAACGGCTGTCGTGGATAGTGGCGATATAGGCAGCGATGGCGTCGGCATCCCACGGCGGCGGTCCATACATGGTGCGCAAGATCGCCCGCATGCCGTTGAGGCCATCGACGGTGTGGCAAGTGGCGCAAGCCAGATCGAAGACCGTCCGACCGGCGACCAGGCGATTGCCGGCAGTGACCTGCCGCACCGGCGACCACGCCGCATGGGCGAGGATCCCATCGCGCTGGAGCATCGGATAATCCTCAGCCCGGAACCGGTTGGCGTACAGATAGCCAGGCACGGACCAGGGCTTGCGGAGGAATTCACGGGTGCGCTCGAACCAGCCCAGCTCCAGGCAGGTGGCGACCAGGGCGATCACCGCCAGGGTCAGTCCGATCCGTCGCGGGGCGATCACGGCCAGCGCCGCCACCGCGACCACGATCCCGGCCAGGCCGAGCAAGGTCCACAGCACCACGTATGATTGGGCAGCGGCTTGCTGGGTGGCGAGTGCGGTGGCGAGGTTCTGGGCCAGATCGGCGGGCACCGAGGCCCACCACCAGACCAGTCCGGCGGCGGCGAAGGGAAGGAAGACCAGGGTCCACAGGCCGCAGAACCGCACGGTGCGGTGGCGGAGATCCGAGTCGCGCTCGGTGAAGAGGACGCTCAACGCCAGGCCGACGCAGCCGGCCATGGCCAGGGCCAGGGGGGTGCGGAATGCGAGCTGGGGCAGATACGTCGGATTGAGCAAACCCGAGAACAGGCCGCGTTCGCTGGCCCAGCTGCCCGGAGTCAGCATGAAGCCGAGAATCGCGACGATGATCGCCATCGTGATCCACGAAAAGGCTGCCAACGTCCAGCCGAGCCGGATGTGCGCCGCCTTGCGCGGTCCGGTCCACTGGTCCCAGGTCAGGTAATAGGCCAGGATCAAGGCGACTTCGCTGATGAAGACCAGCCATTCGGTGAACCACGCCCAGAAGAACACCCGCAGCAGGCTGCCGATCGCCTCGGGATTGATCAGCGCCGTCGACAACCAGATGCCGACGCCGGTGAGGGCGCCGATCGTGGTGGTGAGCACGAAGGCCACGCCCATGAACCGTTTGGCCAACGCATCGCCGGCGGCATCGCCGCGTGCGGCCGCCTGACGTTCCAGGACCACGACCAGCGGGATGAAGCCAACCGCAAAGGCGTGATTGATCAGCACATGAAGGATCGCAATCACTGCGATCAACGTCCGGTCGCCGAAATACGCCAGGTGGAACAGCGGGAAATCCATGGTCAGTGGCCTTCCGGATTCCACGGATGATCGGCGATGTCGCCGATCGAGCGCAGGTGCTGCCAGATCGCCTGGATCTGGGCTTTGCCGTCGCCGCCGAGGATGTCCGCCTGGGGTGACATGCCGTCGGGGAAGAACGCCGGCATGCGCGATTCCGGATCGAACCGCTGCGGCATCAGAATCCAGCGCTTGAAGTGGTCGCCTTGCAGGCGGTGGGCCGACCAGGCCAGATTGATGCCCGGGGCCTCGAACAGGCCGGTCGGTTGGGCATCGCCAACGGCATGGCAGCCGCTGCAGATGAATCCCTCCATGATGCGCAGGCCGGTTCCGGTCAGAGTAGGATCGACTGGAGATTCCGCTGCGGTTTCCGGGGGCAATCCTGCGCTGGCCGCCAGGCCCTGGGCGAACTCCTTGGCCGCGGCGGGGAACCGCGGCATGCGCAGATGCAGCCACTGGCGCGGGCGGTAGCGTAGGTGTCCAGCGAGCAGGGCGGCGGTCCACTCCGGCCGCAGTTTGTCTCCGGCGAAGGTCAGAGAGGGGGCCTTTTCATCGATCGGAGGCGCGCTCGGCGGGTCCGCTTCGGGGGGAAGCGCCGCGAGGATCGCTGCCCGCCGTTCGGCTTGAAGCGATCGGGCCGGCTCGCGGCCATCACGCTCATGGCAGGCGGCGCAGTTCAGGGCCTGTAACCGGCGCTCGGCGAATTCCATGGAATCCCGGCGCGCCAGCGAAGCGATCCCTGTGCTCAGGAATTCGCGCAGCGCGGTCCGATCATCGGGTGTCAACGCGAAGCGCGGCGCCGGCTCGGCCGGAACATCGGAAAGGCAGCCGGTCGTCGCACTCCGCACCGCCGCCAAGGGTTTGGCTCTGGTTAGCGGCTGCTTCAGGCCATCGAACTGGTGGCACGACACACAGCCAAACCGCTGCGCAGCGGCCTGGCCGCGGGACGCATCGCCAGTTGAAACCCCGTCCAACGGACGTTGCCCGGTGGACAGGACATATGCGGCCAGCGCCTTGGCCTCGTCAACGGTCAGGGCGAAATCGGGCATGCCGATCCAGGCGAAATGGCGTGACGGCTGGCGCAGGAATTCGACCAGCGCCGCCGGATGCCATTTCGCGGCCACCCGGTCCAGCGCGTGGATCGATGCCCGGTCTCCAGCGGCTTCGTGGCACGACAGGCACGACAATTTTTCGTAGAGCCGGGCGCCAGCAACGATGGTTTCGCCGTCCGGCTCGGTCCAGGTCGCCGGAGTCCCGGACGCCGCCAACCAGGCTGCCAGGTCAGCGGCGGTGCGATCGCCAGCCTCGCCGGCTGGCAGCAGGTGCGGCATGGTGGTTCCCGGGCGCAGAGCCTGCGGATCGCGGATCCAGGCCGCCAACCACGCGGGTTTCAGACGCTCGCCGGCTTGGCGCAGATCGGGTGCGTCAGCGAGCAGCTCGGGCATGCCGGCTGAACGATCGCCGTCGAGGGCATGGCAGGCGGTGCAGCGCAGGGTGCCGATCAGCTCCCGGCCGCGGCGTTGGCGCAGCGCCGCGGCCAAGGCGGTATCGCTACGGCGACGGCTGAGCACCGCTGTCGGAACCGGCTCCAGGGGGATCGCAGTGGATTCCCAGAGCAGACGCAGGCGGGCGGCTCCGGTCGGTGGCGAGCGGTAGACGGCGCGGACCCGATTGCGTCCCTTTTCCAGCCGGACTTTTGGTGAGGTTGCGGTCAGGACCGGTCCATCCGCGGCCAGCACCTGCTTGCCATTGATCGTCAGGCGGAGGGTTCCGGCACCCTCGACGGTGAAGGTGAACTCCTCCCACAGATCCCTGCTGATCCAGCCCTCGAACACAGCGGTGAACGGACCAGGCGTGACGAACGGCGTGACAGCCGATCCGCTCGGCACGTGAAGAGCGATCTGGCGGGCCGGGCGACGATCGGCGGCGGAATCGGCGCCGGCCGGCGCCGTGATCATGACCACACCCGGTTCAGCATCCGCATCGGCCGGCGGTTTGGCATCTGCGGCAACCGCCGCCTCGGGCCAGGTCGCCGCGCCGGTTGCGGTCGACAGCGCGGAGGCCGCCGTCGCTGAACCCACCGTTGTAGCGGAAGCTGTCTCCGGAGCCTTCGCCGCAACGGCGGACCGCGGCAACGGCAATCCGGGCCGATCATGGGGAGCGAACAGCAGGCCGGCGCAGATCACCACGGCGACGACGGCGACGACCAGTCCGATGCCGGTCTGGATCCCACTGATCGGCGGGTCGCTCATCGCGGTGGGATCAGCGGATCGCGATGCGCTGGCTGCACAATCCGATTCATCCGATGAATTACTTTGGCTGGCTCAGGAAATTCGCCTGAGGCGCCGCCTGGGCGAGATTCGGCGTCGTATCGGCCGCGACCCTTCCGGCGCCCCACGACACCGCTCCCACCAACAGGTCAGTGAATCGCGGATTTGTCCAGACATCCTCGCGGTGGCCCAGGGCGGTGTAGAACACCCGGCCTGCGCCGTGGGTCCGAATCCAAGCAACGGGATAGTTCGGACGTTGGTACATCGCGCCTTTCATGCCGGCAGTGGTCAGAGTCAGCAACACATGCAGATCAGCAGGAAAATGCTTGAGCGCATACCACTCCTCCATGATGTCGGTGCCGTCCTTCGCAAAGCCGCCGATCCCGGGGAAGGCCGGATCCACGACCTGGACCGTGGCCTTCTGCTGGGCTCCATGGACGATGAATTCACCACCCAGCATCGCCACATGCGGATCAAGGCTGGGCACGGCAGCCTTGGGATCCGGCTTGCTGTGAAAGGTGTCGCTGGCGCAGTGCAGGCCGATGAAGCCCCGCCCTGACGCCACCAGGTCGAGATACGCCTGCTTGCCGTCCGGCGGCATCGGTGGCTGCTGGTCACCGCCCGGCTTGGTCAGGTCGCCGGTGGTGTAGAACAACAGCACATCGAATGCCTTGAGGCGTTCAGTCGTGAAGTGGCCGCCATCCTTGGTGCAGGTGACTTGCCAGCCGTGCTTGGCGCCAAGGTCGATGCAAGTGCGATCGACGACGGACGGCTGATCGCCCTGGGGCTTGACCACCGGATGGATGAAGGTCTGGGAACGGGTGTAGACCAGGATCCGCACCGGCGCGGGGTCATCGCCGGCGGCAATCGCTGAAATGAACAAAAAAACAAGGAAGTTGCGCATGCCGTGGATCACTCTAGCAAGCAGGGCGAGCGGCAGAGGACCACTGGCGCAGTTCCAGAGGCGCCATCGGCGGGGCGAGTCGTTGGGCGCGCGCAGGCAGGTCGGAGATTGGAACATCTGAATGACGCACGGTTTACGGCAAATTTCCAGGTCCGTTGACGCTTTCCTGGCTGAAATCAAGCAACGGAAGCACGATCATCGCGTACAAGGGTCACCCCAGGAGCTTCCATGCGCCCATTCCTGCTCGCCTGCTGCCTTATCGCTGCGTTTCCCCTCGCGGTCTTCGCCGCTGATCCAGCTGTGGCGCCGAACACGCTCAGCGACAGCGATAAAGCGGCTGGCTGGAAACTGCTCTTCGACGGTTCAACCACCGCTGGCTGGACCAACTACAAATCGGAAACGATCAAACCCAATTGGGTGATCGACGATGGCGCCTTGCATCTCAAAGGTGGCGGAGGTGGCGATATCGCCACGACTGCCGAGTACGACAACTTTGAACTCAGCCTGGAATGGAAGATCTCGCCCGGTGGAAACAGCGGCATCATGTACCGCATCCCGCCCGCCGCGAAGAGCATCTATTCCGATGCGATCGAGATGCAGGTCCTCGACAATGCCGGTCATAAGGACGGCAAGAATCCCAAGACCTCAGCGGGCAGCGCGTATGCGCTGCTGGCTCCGTCGAAAGACGCGACCAAGCCGGTTGGGGAATGGAACGCGGTCAGAGTCGTAGCCGACGGCAAGCATATCGAACATTGGATGAATGGAGAGAAAATCGTGGATGTCATCATTGGCTCCGAGGCCTGGAACACGGCCAAGGCGGCTGGGAAATTCGCCAAGAACGAACAATTCGCGTCTGCGCCATCCGGCCGCATCGGACTCCAGGACCATGGGAATCTGGTGTGGTACCGCAATATCAAGGTCAGGTCGCTCCCCGGGAAATCCGACGCGCCGACGAAGTGATCCGCTCACCGGCCGATCGTGAACCATCCAGGAAAATCCAGCATGTTCCGAAGCGTCTGCCTGATCCTGGCCGTTGCCGCGCTTGGCGCAGGCGAAGCCCGTAAAGGGACGGACTATGGTCCATTCCTGACCTATTCGATCGTCGGCCAATGGCCCAAAGGCAACACGGCGCCAAAGGGCATTGCCGTCCGTCTTGGCGATGACCAGGGCGGCATGTGCTTCGATACCGATCTGCTGCGCTGGCAGGCAGGGTGGACCGGTGGCTATCTGAAGCTCGTCGGCGTGACCTTCACCGGAGCCCACGGCGTGCCGGGACCGAGCCCGGAAGGACGGCAAGTCTTCGCCACCACGCCAACCCCGGGAATCGCGTCGCCAGCCGGTGATGTCAAGGATCCGCGCAGCGAACCGTTTGGCCCGCTGCCCACCGAGTGGGGCCGTTGGCAAGGACTGTACCTGCATGGCGACCAGGTGGTGCTGCATTACTCCGTCAACCAGGTTGAACTGCACGAATTGCCCGGCCTGGAAGGTCCAGGAACGATCTCGCGCACCATCCGCATCGGGGAACGCACCAAACCGATCACCCTCGTCATCGCCGAACTGCCGGGCGGAACCGGCGGAGTCGGCCCGGTTGGAGACGCCCCTGGCACCGATGCGCAAGGCGACGCCGGCCGGACCATGGCAGCTCTGGCTGGGAAATTGCCAGGAAAACCAGCCGGGAAAGACGGCAAAGGCGGTACGCCAGAATCTCCCTATGTGCTCGGCGTGGGGCTGATCGGTGCGCCAGAGGGTGCAACCTGGTCAGTAAAGGACGCCCGTATCCAACTCACGTTTCCCGCTGGAAAGGCAGCGGTCTGCAAATTGGTGCTGCACAGCCCCGACGCAGGCGAGTCTCTGTCCGGGCTCGCACCGTTTCTCAAGCCGGCAGCCGCGCTGGCCGATCCGCTGACCCTGACCAAGGGCGGACCGGCGCGGTGGGCTGAGACCATCACCACTCAAGGGTCCATGGGCGCCGACAGCGGTGCTGCGTATGTCGTCGATACCGTCACCTCGCCTGAAAAGAACCCATGGAAGGCCGGAACCCGCTGGGGCGGCTTCGATTTCTTCGCCGACGGCAAGCGCGCCGCGTTGTCGACTTGGGACGGCGATGTGTGGATCGTTTCCGGGCTCGGCGCGCAGTTCGGGCAATTCACCTGGAAACGCTACGCCACCGGTTTGTTCCAGGGCCTCGGCCTGAAAATCGTCGACGACCTGGTCTATGTCCATGGCCGCGATCAGATCACCCGGTTGAAGGACCTCGACGGCGACGGCGAGGCCGACAGCTACGAAAATTTCTTCAATGGCATCCACGTCACTCCCAACTTCCATGAATTCGCCTTTGAATTGCAGACCGACGCCGCCGGGAACTTCTACTTCATCAAGGGCGGTCCGGTCCGTCCGGGCGGTCGCGGGTTCGAGACGATCAGCGAACACCACGGCTGCCTGTTCAAGTTGAGCAAGGACGGCAGCAAATTCGAGGTCATCGCCACCGGTTTCCGCGCGCCCAATGGCATCGGCGTCGGACCGGACGGGACGGTCACCACCGGTGACAACGAAGGCAGCTGGACTCCGAAATGCCGGCTCAACTGGGTCAAACCCGGGGGATTCTATGGTGTGCCACCATTATCCCACCGCACCCCGCCGCCGACCGACTTCGACAAGCCGGTGCTGTGGTTCCCGAAAAACATCAGTAATTCTGATGGCGGCCAGGGCTGGGTGACCGGCGGAAAATGGGGACCGCTTGATGGCCACCTGCTGCACAGCAGTTACGGCACTTGCATGATCTTCAACGTCATGCACGAAGTGATCGACGGCACCCGCCAGGGCGCCGTGGTCCGCATCCCGGTCAAACTCGATTCAGGAACGATGCGGCTGCGCTTCCATCCGCAGGATGGCCAACTCTATGCCGTTGGTCTGAAGGGTTGGCAGACCAGTGCGGGTCTTCAGGGAGCCTTCCAGCGGGTGCGCTATACCGGCAAGCCGGCGTATCTCGCCAAGGATCTGGCTGTGAAAAAAGACGGTTTTGAGATCACGTTCACCGATCCCCTTGATCCGGCCGAAACCAAGGCCGATTCCTTCAGCGTCTCGATCTGGGATTACAAGTGGACCGAAGCCTATGGCTGCGAGGATTTCAAGGTCAGCGACGGCACCAAAGGTCGGGACAAAATCGAGGTCACCGAAGCGACCCTATCCAAGGACAACCGCACCTTGCGTCTGACCGTTCCCGGGCTCAAACCATGCTGGAACTACGTGATCACCGCCAAGCCGGCCTTCGCAGGAAACCCTAAACCGGTCGATCAGGAGATCTACGGAACGATCTATAACCTTGGGAAATAGGCCGCCATTGCGATTTGCCCACGTCGACAACGGCGCGGATCGCACCGGGTAGACCGAAGCCATGACGATCTTTGGCGCGATCCTCCTGTTGATGTTGAGCCTACTTGGCGCCGAGCCGCCATCCGCCGGGCAACCTTTGACGGACGATCAGCGGTTGGCTGCCGCCGATTATCATTTTGAGTGCGCAGGAAAACTGCTGGCGCAGGCCAAGGATGCGTTCCAGTCAGGGAAAAAGGATTTATCCGCAGGTTTCGTCGTTCAAGGAGACGAGCAGATCGCCAAGGGGCAGCATCTGCTGGACATCGTCCAGCACGATCCCGGGCAATGGATCGGTACCAGCTATCTGCGCGCCTACCTGGAAATCCTGCTTGCCCAGCGTGCCTTCGATCCTGGAAAGACCGAAACGGAGCGGACGAAGCACGAGTCCCTGAAGAAGAGCCATCTGCTTGCTGGCCGGACTGTTCTGACCGGGATCGTTGCTGGATTCCCGGCTGATCCATGGATTCCGAAAGCCTTGCTCAAGCTCGGAACGATCCACGAGGGTCTTGAAGAAATCAACCTGGCCTGCAAAGCCTATAGCGATCTGACGTTCCACTACCCCAACAGCGAACAAGCCGCTGAAGGATGGTTCCGTTTGGGCAAAGGACTCATGACGAAGAACAAGGCGTCAGAACGATCAGCCGAAGGCAACCCTGACCCAGCCAGGCGCGCCGCTGACCTGGCCGCAGCTCAGGAAGCATGGGTGATGGCGGCCAAGACCTTCACCCGAGTGAAGTCTGATTTCCCCAATTTTGCCCAGGCAGACAAAGCCGTGGTGCTGTCGGGTTTGTGCTACATGCGGGCAAAACGATTCGACGAGGCCTTGCTGTCCCTGGCCGTGATTACCGATCAGGGCGATTTTCCAGACAGAGACTTATGGGCAGAGGCCATGTACTGGACTGCGGAGGTCTATTTGAAAGTGGCCGCAACCACGTTGAAACCAGCACCGTGGAAGATCGATCCGGCCACCGCAGGGAACAAGGCGTATAAAGTCATGAAGAAACTCATCGAGGCTTTCCCTGAGTCGGTATGGAGCAAGTATTCTCGCGGTCGAATAGCCCAAGATCCCATTCTGGTCGACGCGGAAAGGATCGCATCTGGGGGACGGAAACATGATTGATCCGAGAAGAACCCTTGGAGACGCGAACATTTGCGAGAAGTCGTTTAAGAGTAAAAAATAAAAGCCCAGGCAATCGCCTGGGCTTTCTGCTGGTAGCACCGAGTGGAATCGAACCACCGACCTAAGGCTTATGAAGCCTCCGCTCTAACCGCTGAGCTACGGTGCCGTGTCGGGGGCGGCAGGATATAGATGGTTGGGCCGAGGCAAGTCGGTCATGCCTCCAGATATTCCAGTTGGAGGGCTCAGCGTTTTTCGGTGTCGGCGGGGCGGAAGCGCAGGGCTGACCAGGTGTCGTCCATTGCCACCTGCGACACCGGGCGCAGGCCGCGGGCGCTGACCACCTGCCAGACCACCTCGCGACTGAGATTTCCAGCCAAAGCGGACGAAAGTTTCGGATAGCCGATCCAGCACAGGCCGTCGCGAATCAGGCCGTCGAGGGCATGGGGCAGGCGGCTGTCGAGGGCGGCGCGGTCGCGGGCACAGAAGAGCAGGGCGTCGCATGGGCCATCGTTCAGGCCGGTTTCGACGATGCCTCCGGGAAAGGGGCGCAGGCGGAGCAGGACCTCTGGTGGCACGTCGACCAGGCGAAGACGGCCGGGCTTGAAGCGCATCTTGGCGACCAGGCTGGGCATGACTCAGTTCCCTTCTGCGAAAGTACGGACAGAGGTGACCACGGTCTCGATGACATCCTGGGGGGTCGATGTGCCGGCGGTGACGCCGCAGTGCTTTCGACCAGAAAACCAGCCGCGTTGGATTTCCGAGGCATGCTCGATGTGGTGGGCCTCGACGCCGCGGTCGCGGCACAGCTCCCACAATTTGCGGGTGTTGGCGCTGTTGTGGCCGCCGACCACGATGGCCAGGTCGATGTCCTGGGCGAGCAGATCGTGGATCGCACGCTGGCGGTCCTTCACCGGCTGGCAGATGGTATCGATGAAGCGCACCTCACGGACTCCAGGCACGGCGCGGATGGCGGTGACGATGCCTTGGACCTGCTCCAGGCGGTTGGTGGTCTGGCTGACCAGGCCGATCCGGCTGTGGCCGGCGAGGTCGGGGAGGTGCTCGGCATCCTTGACCACTGCGGCCCTGGTGAGGTTGCCGACCACGCCGGCGACCTCGACGTGGTCGGGATCGCCGACCACCACCGGGAAGTAGCCTTCGCGTTCGAGGAACCGGGCCAGTTTGTGCAGGCGGATGACCAGCGGACAGGTGGCATCATAGACGGTGAATCCGCGTTTGCGGAGCGCATCCTTGGTCCCGTCGCTGGCGCCGTGGGCGGTGATCATCACTGCCTGGGTGGCGATGGAGTCCACCTGGTCACGCTCGATCACCCGCACGCCATTGGCCCGCAGGCGCTCCATGGTCTGGGGGTTGTGCACCAGCTGGCCGACGATGGTCAGCTTCCCTGCGAACTCCGGTTGCAGCGCCAGGTCGATGGCATCCTGCACGCCGAAGCAGGTGCCCATGGCCTGGGCGAGGGTGATTCGCATGCGTGGACAGGATACGATCGGCAGTGGGCCGAGGAACCCTGCAACCCGCGCAGCACTGACAGGCGACGGCCACCTGGCAATGCCGACCGCAGCGGGCCTCGGTCCGCTGGCTTGCCTCCACCGTCCTGGTGCCACCATCCGTGTTCCCCCGGAGGGCGACCCCATGGCCACCATCCTCCCCGACGAAGGCCTGACCTTCGATGACCTGCTGCTGGTCCCCGGCCGCAGCGAGGTCGTGCCCAAGGACACCGACGTCACCACCCGCGTGACCCGAGGCATCCGGCTCAACATTCCGCTGCTGTCGTCAGCCATGGACACGGTCACCGAGCACCGCCTGGCGATCTCTTTGGCCCAGCTCGGCGGCCTGGGAATCATCCACAAGAACCTGTCGGCGGATGAACAGGCCCTGCAAGTCGAAACCGTCAAACGCAGCGAGAACGGCGTCATCGTCGATCCCAAGACGCTGCAAGTGGCCTCGACCGTGGGCGATGCGGAAGAACTGATGCGTCGCCACCACATTAGCGGCATCCCAGTGCTCGACGGAAAAAAAGTCGTGGGCATCGTCACCCGCCGTGACCTGAAATGGCATCGTAGCCCGGAAACCCCGATCCGCGAGGTCATGACCTCACGGCTGATCGCCGCCCGGCCCGATGTCTCGCTGACCGAGGCCAAGGACATCCTCTACAAGGCCAAGGTCGAGAAACTGCTGCTGACCGACGCCAAAGGCGACCTGCAAGGCGTCATCACGATCAAGGATCTCGAACGCCAGGAGCAATTCCCCGAGGGCTGCAAGGACACCCGCGGCCGGTTGCGGGTGGGCGCGGCGATCGGCGTCGGCGATTACCAGCGGGCTGCCAAGCTGATCGCGGCCGACGTCGATGTGATCGTGGTCGACAGCGCCCATGGCCACTCTGCAAATGTGCTGGAGACCATCCGCGAGCTGAAACGGCGGTGGCCTGACGTGCAGGTGATCGCCGGCAACATCGCCACCGCCGACGCGGCCCGAGATCTGGCCGGTGCCGGCGCGGACGCGATCAAGGTCGGAATCGGACCCGGTTCGATCTGCACCACCCGGGTGGTCGCCGGGGTCGGCGTTCCGCAGCTCACCGCGATCCGCAACGCGGTCGCTGGCCGTGGCCACAACGACGTGCCGATCATCGCCGACGGCGGCATCAAGTACTCCGGCGACATCGCCAAGGCCCTCGCGGTGGGAGCCGACGCGGTGATGCTCGGCAGCCTGCTCGCCGGGACCGATGAGGCGCCTGGCGAGCAGATCATCTATCAAGGCCGATCGTTCAAGGCTTACCGCGGCATGGGCTCGATCGGAGCCATGAGCGCCCGTCACGGCAGCGCCGACCGCTATTTCCAAGACAGCAGCACCACTGCCGACAAGCTGGTGGCCGAGGGCATCGAGGGCATGGTGCCTTCGAAAGGCCCGCTGAGCACGGTGGTCTTCCAGATGGTCGGCGGCCTGAAGGCTGCCCTGGGCTACAGCGGCGCCCGCGACATCCCGACCCTGCAACAGGTAGCCGTGCTTCAGCGGATGACCGGCGCCGGGCTGCGCGAGTCCCATCCCCACGACGTGACGATCACGAAAGAGGCGCCGAATTATCGGCCGGAGTGATCAGGCGGCACGCCTGAAACCCAGCCAAAACGTCGGATTCCTGCTGGTCTGGCACCGGCTGCCTCATCCGTCCGGCGTTGACACATCCAGATCGATACCTCCATGCACGACACCATCCTCATCCTCGATTTCGGCAGCCAGGTAACCCAGCTCATCGCTCGGCGGGTACGTGAAGCCAACGTCTATTGCGAGATCCGCTCGTTTGCGTCGCCGCTCGCGTCGCTGCGCGCCATGCCGGGGTTGAAAGGCATCATCCTGTCCGGCGGACCGGCGTCGGTGTACGTGCCGGGCGCGCCCCAGGTCGATCCCGGGTTGTTCAAGCTCGGCGTGCCGATCCTCGGTATCTGTTATGGCATGCAGGCCACCACCCAGGCCCACGGCGGTCGGGTGATCCAAGCCGCCGATCGCGAATTCGGCCGCACCGAGCTGACCGTGACCGTCGATGATCCGCTGTTCGCCGGACTGCCGCGCACCCAGACCGTGTGGATGTCCCACGGCGATCGGATCGAGTCGCTGCCCGGAGCCGAGATCATCGCGACCTCGGCCAACTGCCCGCTAGCGGCGGTGCGGGCGGCAACCCTCAATTTTCACGGCGTGCAGTTCCACCCCGAGGTCGCCCACACCGTGCATGGCGCCGCGATCCTCGCCAATTTCCTGACCAGGATCTGCGGCTGCCGCGGCGACTGGAAGATGGGCTCGTTCATCGATGAAGAGATCCAACGTCTGCGTCAGCAGATCGGCAACGGCCGGGTGATCCTCGGCCTGTCCGGCGGAGTCGATTCGTCGGTAGCGGCGGTTTTGCTCCACCGCGCCATCGGCCGTCAGCTCACTTGCATCTTCGTCGACAACGGCCTGCTTCGGCAAGATGAGGCGACCGGCGTGCGCGAGCTGTTCGCCACCCACATCGGCATCGACCTCGACGTCGTCGATGCGGGAGGCCGTTTCCTCAGCGCCTTGGCCGGCGTGACCGATCCCGAACGCAAACGGAAGATCATCGGAAAACTGTTCGTGGATGTGTTCAAGGACGAGGCGATCCGGATCAAGTCCAAGGGCAGCGGTGGCGAGGTGCGCTTCCTCGCTCAGGGCACGCTCTATCCCGACGTTATCGAATCGGTGAGCGTCCACGGCGGCCCGGCCAGCGTCATCAAGAGCCACCACAATGTTGGCGGTCTGCCGGCTGATCTCGGCTTGGAACTGGTCGAACCGTTCCGATTCCTGTTCAAAGATGAGGTCAGGACCCTGGGTGCGGCGCTCGGTCTGAGCGACGCCATTGTTTGGCGCCAGCCGTTCCCCGGTCCTGGCCTGGCGGTGCGCATCCTCGGCGAGGTCACCGCCCAGCGGGTGGCTCTGCTGCAACGCGCCGATGCCATCGTCCGCGCCGAGATCGAAGCTGCCGGCCTGACCCGCGCCCTATGGCAGGCCTTCGCCGTGCTGCTGCCGGTGCAATCGGTGGGCGTCATGGGCGATGAGCGGACCTATGAAAGCTGCTGCGCCATCCGCGCCGTCACCAGCAGCGACGGCATGACCGCCGACTGGGCGCATCTGCCGCATGAATTGCTTGGAAAATTGAGCAGCCGGATCATCAACGAGGTCCGTGGCATCAACCGCGTGGTCTACGACATCACCAGCAAGCCGCCCGGCACGATCGAGTGGGAGTAAGCGGCGACCCGGCCGGATGGCCGGGTCAGATGGCCCCAGGCGGGGCCATCGGCCGCTTACTCCGTTCGGCAGTGCAGGCCCCAGCCGAACGTGGATGGCGCGAGCCCGGCAGCCCGCTACCTGGCGTGTCCATTGCAATGACGAGCGACCCGGCCGGATGGCCGGGTCAGATGGCCCCAGGCGGGGCCATCGGCCGCTTACTCCGTTCGGCAGGGCAGGGCCCCAGCCGAACGTGGATGGCGCGAGCCCGGCAGCCCGCTGCCGGGCGTGTCCATTGCAATGACGAGCGAGCCGGCCGGATGGCCGGGTCAGAAGGCCCCAGGCGGGGCCATCGGCCGCTTACTCCGTTCGGCAGGGCATGGCCCCAGCCGAACGTGGATGGCGCGAGCCCGGCAGCGCGGTGCCGGGAGTATCAAATCTTTGCCGTTACTGAGCTCCATCTCCGCCACCGGAAAGTTAACCCTGGTGCGTTTCCAATTTGGACGCTAACGGCTGCGGTGGGACCCTGGTGGGCAGACGGGGAATCAACCATCCATGACCCAGCGTCCTGAAACAACAAAACCCTGGCGGTTGCCAGGGTTCATGTCTTGGTACTCCCATGGGGATTAGAACCCCAGTTCGTGGACTGAGAAAAAGCAGACTCTGCCCCTGCCTGAGGGTACCGGAAGCATCCATACGCTTGCATAGTTCTGGGAATTTTTGAATCTGTGCCTACCAAACGCTTCCCAAAATATCCCCAGATTCCCCCCGCCGGTAGGCATAGGGTAGGCACAGATGGGACCGGGTAGGCACAGGGACGACCACATGCCGACACCCAGCCCCGCCCACACCTGGCCCACCCGAACCCCTGGAACATCCCAGGAATTGTCCCGCATATTACGCAAATCCACATCGCCCTTTCCTCGCCTCGCGCCGGCTGGGCAAGGGTCCGTGACTCCCAGGAATGGTCACGCAAATCACGCAAAACCCCAAAGCCCGGTAGGCACAGACTGGACGGGCGTCCATGCCATCCGCTGACCCCTCGACCCGCTTCCAATTCACGGAAGCCCGGATTCGCGACATCGCAGACCCGGCGCCAGGGGCGAAGGTCAGGTATCGTGACGCCGCCACGCCAGGGTTGGCCATCCGGGCTGTGGGATCAACGCGGGCTTGGATCTGGTACAGCAAGGTGGACGGAAAGCCCGTGGAGATCCGGCTGGGCACCTGGCCCGCCCTGACTGTTGAGAAAGCCCGGAAGCTGGCCAAGGCGAAGGTTGCCCCCGATCCTGCTGGCGCCGCCGAGGCTCGCCGGACCCGCCGCGCCGCTCACACCCTGGCCGATGCCTGGGCCGCCTTGGAGGCCAATCCGGTCCGGCGCCGGGACGGGGCGCCGCTCCGGCCTGCGACCTGGCGCAGCTACTCGGGCGCATGGTTGCACCTGCGTCCGATCCTGGGCGCGCGCCTGCTGAATGCCATTACCGGCGAGGACGTGGCTTCCCTGCGCGGGACCTTGCTGCGGAAGGTCGGTCCTTCACAGACTCGGCGGGCCATGGCCCTGCTGGTGGTCCTGCTCGGTGGACGCATGCCCCGCGATGCCAACGGGCGCACGGTGCAAAAGCCAAGCATCGAACCCCGGCGCCGGTTCATGGATTCCGCCGAACTTGGCGCCCTGCTGCGCGGATTGGATGCCGAGCCGCGTCTGTGGCAGGTGTTTTGGATGTGTGCGCTGCTCGCCCCGCTGCGCCGTGGCAACCTGGCGTCAGCGCAATGGGATGACCTCAACCTGGATTCGCCCGCCCGGTGGACGGTTGCCGCTGATGACGCCAAGGGGCGGAAGCGGCTGGCCATGCCCATTGCCGAACCGCTGGCCCGAATCCTGCGCGACTGGCGGACACAGAATCCCCACGCGCATTGGGTGTTCCCTGCTGGCCAGACGGCTGGACCACGGGCCGGCGCCAGTCATATCACGATGGTCTTTCATGCCTGGCGGCGCGCCCTGCTGCTGGCCGAGGCGGTGCGCCTGTGCGATGCGATCGGGCCGGTTGAGGGGATCACCGGACGCGAGCGGTGGGCCAGGTTCCTGGCAGACGTGGAGCTGACCCGCGTGGCGTCCTGGCGCATCGCCAGGGACCGGAAACCGATGGCCCGGGCGGGCACGCCTCTGGTCCGCACCGTGGCCGCCCTGCGAGCCAAGGCCAAAGCCCTGGGCATCGATCCGGCGCCGCTGGCCATGCGCGACCTGACGCCGCACGACTTGCGGAGGACGGCCGCAAGCTGGGCCATCCAAGGTGGCGCATCAATGGCGGTGGTGGCCGCAAGCCTTGGCCATTCCGACACCCGAACGGCTGAAATCCATTACGCGCACATGGCGGACGATCCGGTGCGCCGCATGCTGGCCGACAACGCCGCGCGGCTGTTGGCGACTGCTGACCCATCCCCGGAGGCCCAGCCATGAGCGTAAAACCCCGAGTCGGACTTGTGACCACGGAAGGCACGGGATGACTCCGGCTTGCTTGAACACAGATCAGTGTACATTGGTAACGTCATGAAGCGGCGGGACCTGCTGCATCGCCTGGCTGAGCTGGGTTGGAGCTTCGACCGACAGGGCGGAGCGCACGAAATCTGGCGCAAAGGCGAGCGGACGATGCCCATCCCGAGGCACACCGAGATCAACGAAAACACTGCCCGCGCCATCCTGCGCAAAGCGGCGGAATGAAAGGCAGACCATGATCGTCAAGGGAATCCTGACCAAGGCTGGCCGCTGGTACGCGGTGGAAGCCCCCGCCCTCGACCTGCACACCCAGGGCCGCACCAAGGCCGAAGCGCTGCGCATGGCCGTGGCCTGGGTGCGGGACATCCTCGACCGGCAGGACCTGGCGGTGGAGGCCACAGCCGATGCCAAGGGGCCAGGCTTCGCCCTGCGCTGCGCCGATCCAGCGGTGCTGGTTGGTCTGGTGCTGCGCCAGCGCCGAACCGCCGCCGGCATGACCCTGCGCGAGGCCGCCGCCCGGATGGGCAGCACCAGCCCCAACGCCTTCGCCCGCTACGAATCCGGCGCCGCCATGCCCAGCGTGGCCCAGCTCGATCGGCTGTTGGGGGCGGTGCATGCTGAATTGGCGATGGCGTGATCGCGGGTTGTTGACCCCATCCCCAGAAGCCCAGCCATGAGCGCCCAACCCCCTGGAAAAGTGTCAGGCGAAACCCCCGCCGATGAGGCTGCGCAGAGCTATCCCCAGCCCATCAAGGTTCATTCCGTGGATGAACTCTTGGAAGGGAGGCGCCGCTTTTATGGGCCAGCCTACACACGAGAGCATGCCGAACGGGAGCATGCCGAATTCAAGGCCGCAGCGGAGCACGCGGAAAAGGTCGCTCTCATGGTGGACCGCCTTGTGGCGGAAGCTGGCGAACATTGGCGCCCCACTGACCAGGGCCGAAATCCGTCCATTGCGGAACTAAAAGCAGCTCCGTTCAAGGATGCCCACTGGATCGCCGTTCGCCGTTGGTCGTGGATAGCAGTGGGAGTGGATTGGTGGGCTTGCCAAGTTCCACCCTGGGCTTCCCCACGTATTCATGGGAATCGCCATAGAGCGATTGCCGAAAGTTTGAAGTATTGTCTCCAACACAACACGAATCTACCGCGCCTGACCCCGGTTGGCAATGTAACAACCTTTTCCCCGGGAAACAATCCAACTGAACTGCCGCCAATCTCAATTGTGTCTGGGCCACATATCCCGCGCGGCATCGTTAAATTGTATCAGCAGGCTAGATGCGCCGAAGCCCTGGCTTTTGTGTGGAGTTTCCGAGGTGGTCCCGACATGGAATCGATCCGGCGCCTGATAGCTGCGCCAAGCTTGGAGCGCGTGGCCGAGGCTTATGCCATCGCGACAAGCAACGCATTTGAACGATCCCGGGTTGTCGAGGCCATGATGGAAAACGTTTCACCAGAACCTGCAAAAATGACCACCCGCAAGATTGACATGAAGGAACTTCGCCAAGCGCATTCCGCCTTGTTACGACCGAATGGACTGCCTCTGAAATGTTTCGCCATACTTTGGGCGGAGGATGAGGATTCTCATTCCGTTTTGAAGGTTGCGCGCTCGAACTCCCGAGGAATGCGAGAACGTGCTGAGGGTGCCCTGTTGAAACTTGAGGCCGCCGGTTTGGCCAAGCGCGTGGTTGGCCAGGGTAGGGGGGAACATGATCGCTGGACGCTCGGGGATGCTGCTCGCCAGCAGCGAGGGGCACTGACAGGGCACAGACAGGGCACCACAGAGGGCACTCAATAGGTCACTATTTAGCTGGGTTATTTTGGGAAACTGGGGGCACCTGCGGAAGCCGCAGCAAACCCCCGGAGTGTCCCGATGCGCACCGCATCCACCCCTCACCCGAGCCCGGCCGCCGGCCTGGCCAACCCTCCACCAAGTCCCGCTCTGCTTGATACAGCCGAGGCCGCCGCGCTGCTGCATTGCGCGCCCAGAACGCTGGCGCTCGACCGCGTGCGAAACCGCTGGCGCGTGCCCTTTTTGAAGGTCGGCCGCCTGGCCCGCTATGACCGGGCGGCTGTCCTTCGCTGGCTGGCCGACCGAAACCCCAGCGAATTGGTGGGGTGAATCGTGAACGACATCGACCAACAAAAAACCGGCCCGGGGACAACCGAGCCGGTGATCATCGCCAACGCTGGAAACCCTAACGAAAAACCGAGACAGTCAACGCTTGACGAAGCCACTGGCGAGCCGCTGCCGTCCGGCTGTTTCCCCGAACCGACCGAGGACGAATCCTCAGAGCGTGAAAAACTCGCACGCATCATGCGGGATTATGCGATGGCGCATCCCGGCGATACATTCAATCGCCACGATGCCGCCGGCTGGGCTGGTTGGAAACTTCCCACGAACTGCCGAGGGAATGCCGTGTGCGGTCCCGGTGTGAACCTGGCCAGGTTGCGCGGCTGGATCGTCCGATGCGGGCCCGCTGAGAGTGGGCCACTGCTCCCCGACCATGGCGGCTTGCTGAGGAAATGGAAAAACCCATGAGCCACAACCCGAACCTGAGCCTTTTCCCAAGCGCATTCGACCCCGAAACCGTGGCCGACCTGCCGTTGACCGCGATCATCACCCGCATCCGCTCGACCGAACTGGTCGAAAAAACCGCCACGATCCGCGAACGCTTTGCTCTGGCTGGTGGCGGGGCCGCTGGGAAAAAGGCAATCGAACCATTGAAGAAAAGGCTTCCTGGCGTGACCCTGGCCGGCGCCTTCGACCGGCGGGCCACTGCCGCTTGGCGCGAGCCGTCCGGGTTGGTGCAAATCGACCTCGACCGCATGACGCCGGCCGAACTGGCAGAGGCCCGCACCCGGTTGATTGCCTGCCCGTGGGTCGGCTGCCTGTGGACCAGCCCCAGCGGCGCCGGGATCAAGGGCGGGGTGCTGGCGCCGGGTCTGCTGATGCCAGACCCATCCCGGTACACAGTGATATGGCGGGCCGTGACCCGATGGCTGGCATCCATAGGTCTGACGAACGATCCCGCCGCGAAGGATGCCGCGCGCCTCGCATTTCTGGCTCACGATCCCGAGGCATGGCACAACCCCGAAGCGATGCCATTCCCGTTGGACGATTGGGCCGAGCCCGAGCCGGTGCAGGCTGCTCCGCCGCGCGATGTTCCTGAGCGTGACGCGGTGCGCCGTGCCGCTGCATACCTCGACCACCTGCCGCCGAGCATCGCAGGCCAGGGTGGGCATCCAGCCCTGTTCCGTGCTGCCTGTGCGCTTGTACATGGCTTCGACCTGCCCGAGCCGGTGGCGCTCGACCTGCTGCGCGCCTTCAACCTCCGAGGCGATCCCGAAACGGAGGCGCAGCTACAACACAAGATAACCCAAGCCGCTAGCCATCCTCATCGCGAACCGCGTGGGTATCTGCTCATTGCTGACCGGAAACAGACCGAAAACGGTCCCAGGGTGCGCGCCTCCGATCCCTGGCCGGCGCCAACGCCGATCCTGGCGGCATCTGATCCGCCGCCATTCGAGCCGGTGGGCATGCTGCCTGCCGACCTACCCGAGCTGGTCCACCTGGTGGAATCCTTGGCCGAGACGGTGCAGGTGCCTCGCGACCTGGTGGCCGCCGCTGCTGTCGGGTTGGCCGCACTGGCTTGCTCGCGATCGGTGGAGATTCGTTGCGCGCCCGATTGGTTGGAACCGGCGCCCTTGTGGGTTTTGCCACTGCTGCGGCCCGGTGAACGGAAAAGCGCAAGCCTTTCCATGCTGGTCCGTCCCTTCCACGCCTGGGCCGCAGATGAGCGGAAGGCCATGGCCGAGCCGGCCGCACGCTTCGCTGAGCGCAGGAAGACCATGGAGGCCCGGCTGGCTGCGGTGCGGGCTCGGGCCGCCAAGGCCGATGGAGAAGACCAGCGGAAACTAGAACGCGAGGCATCCGACCTGGCCGCCGAATTGGATGGCCTGCCGCTGCGGGTGGCCGCCCCGGATCTGCTGGTGCAGTCATTCACGCCCGAGGGGCTGCGCGATGCCCTGGAAACCAACGGGGAAAAGCTGGGCATTGTCTCTGCTGAGGCAGATGCCGCCGAACTGCTGGGGGCGCGCTACTCGGATGCCGGGCCGTCCCTCGACCTGCTGTTGTGTGCGCACGCTGGCGACCCGATCACGACCCGCCGGGCAGGTGGGCGGATCGTGCCCCTCGACCGTCCGGCCGTGGGCATGGTGTTGGCCGTCCAGCCCGAGGCGGTGCGCACCGTCCTGGCCGACCGGGCTGCCCGTGGGCGCGGGTTGATCGATCGCATGCTGTTGGTCCTGCCTGCGAGCCGCATGGGCACGCGGGTGAACGACCCGCAGCCAATGACCGCCGAGGTATCCGATTGGTGGGCCAGTGCTGTGCGTGCGTTGCTGGATCGCCCTTGGCCCGGCCGGATGATACTGGGCTACTCTGGCGACCCGGTGCGCTGCACGTCCCCGCCCCGGTTGCTGACCCTCGACCCCGAGGCACGGGCGATCCTCTGGACGCTCCGGGCCAACATTGAGCCGCGCCTGGCCGAGGATGCCGACTTGGCCCACCTGTCCGGCTTCGCCAGCAAGCTGCCCGGCGCCTGCGCCCGGATCGCCCTGACCTTCGCCATGCTCCGGGATCCAAACGCCCAAACCGTGGGCGCCGAGGCCATGCGCGCCGCCTGCGCCTGGGCATCGTACCTGCTGGCCCACCATCAGGCGGTGCTGGGCGATGCCGCTGAGCCGCCCGAAGCGCACCACGCCCGGCGCCTGTGGCGTGCCCTGAGCCGCCGAGGCAAGCCGACCATGACCGCTCGTGAACTGCTCGACCTGGTTCGGGACTCGGCGGTGCCCGACATGGTAAGCTTCCGGCCGATTCTGACCCTGCTGGCCGATCATGGCACCGTCCGTCCGGCACCTGGGGAAGATCCCCGCCCCGGTCGGCCAGCCGAGCGATGGCAGATCCATCCCGACCTGGTGCCAGACAGTTATGCGTGATTTGCGGGACAATTCCGGGGAGTCCCGGGCCGATGGGCGATGCCTGTTGCGGGTGCTTGTGCGTGATTTGCGGGACAATTCCTAGGGGTGGATGGTCCAGGGTCATCAACACATATTTGTTTGATCCCCGCGTATGCCACCTATCAGTCCCCAAGCCCGGGGGGGACCCTTAGCCAAGGTCATGACCTCGCGGGTCCCCCCGGGGCCGCCCCGGCCTGACGGGACGTAAACGCAATCGGGGCATTTTTTTCCGGACGTGACAAGCGCAAGTAACAATGCTGCATGCACCTAAAAACCAAAACACCAAGGAAAATTCCTATGAATCAACCTCAACGCATGCCTGGCCGGTTCTTCAAGCCTGGCATTGATGCACAAATAGCACAGCGAAAAGCTATCAAGGCGCGCCGCGCCACCGATGCATGGATGCGTGAGGACGTGACTGCGTTCCTGCTGCGTGACAGGCGATTGCCTGATGCCCTGGTGGCCGAAATCCTGGCCAGGGTCCCGACCCGCCGGTTGTGGTACTTGCTGCCCCCTGAAACCTGATCCGGCTCGTAGGTCAACATTGACCCATCCGGGGATGTTTCTTTCTCCGGTAGGCATAGGGTAGGCACAGGCCCCCCGAGCAGCATCCGCCATGGCCATCCGAAACGAAAAACCCCAGGCTTTCACCTGGGGTTTTCTAAATTACTCCCATGGGGATTTGAACCCCAGTTCGTGGACTGAGAATCCACTGTCCTAGGCCGCTAGACGATGGGAGCCTGCGGTGGCGTAGTATCCTGGGAAAAACCGGGGGAAGTCAATGTCCCCATGCTCCTCGGTGAGTTGCCTTTCGGGTCGTCGCGGCTCTGAGGTTCAGTTCGCGACGATCACCCGGACGCCGCATGGTTCGAGGGTCAAGGCGGTGGCGACCGGTTGGCCGGTGAGCAGGTCGGTGCCGCCGCTGGGCAAGGTGATGGATTGCTCCGATTCCTTCAGATTCACCACCACCCAGCCGGCGTGCTTGCCGGTGTGGTCGGCGCGTGGCGCGACCAGGACGTTTGGACTTCCCGACGCCGCCGGGGTCAGTCCAGCGCGGGTGGCGAGGCCCTGGACCAGGTGCAACCAGGTCGGCTGATCCACCGGGCAGCCGATGGTGACGACCTCGCCGGCGCCGAACTGGTGGCGGATCGCCGCGGCTTGGCCGTCGCCGTAGCCGCCGACATAGCTGGCGATGGCTTCTCCGCTGGTCGGGGCGAAGGCTTCGCACCACTGCTTCGGCTTGGACTCGCGGCCGTCGGCGAATCGCACCCGGATCCTGTCTTCGACCCACATCGGCGAGAAGCGGCTCGACGATTCGGCGCCGATCAAGGTCTCCAGTCCGCCGAAGACCCGGTCGCGTTGGACGGTCCACTCGCTGGTGCGGAAGCCGGTGCCAGGTCCCAGCAGCAGTCGTCCGCCGGCTTTGACAAATGCTGCCAATTGTTCGCGCACGGCCGGCCGCAGGATCGCCAACCACGGTGCGATCAGCATCCGATAACGGCTGAGGTCGTCGCCTGGTTCGACCACGTCGCGCCACCAATGGGCTGCGGCCAGCGGTCCGTGGACCTCGTCGCGAAATGCGTTCACATAGGCGAAATGGTCGCTGGTCGGATCGATCGACCAGCCCCAGGCATTTTCCGCGGAGAACAGCAGGCCCAGGTCGGCTGGCGCCGGCGGATGGTCGAGCAGCCAGGCTCCGACCCGGGCGTACTCCCCGGCCAGGCGCTGCCACGCTGCCAGGTTGGGGCGCCAAGCGCCCTGGGCGGTGACGAAGGTGCCGTGGAGCATCTCCTGGCCGGCCGGATGTTCGCGCCACTGCCAATAGACCGTGGCGGTGGAGCCCAAGGCGGTGGCCAGCCACGAGTTCATGCGCAGACCGGCGGCGTCGTGGTGGATGTTCCAGATCCGTCCACCACCCGACCAATTGGGCGCGGTTTCGAGCAGCCAGAACGGCGCTGGACGGCCATCCGGTCCGCGTTTTTCGGTGCGGGTTCGGTCGTGGCGGTAGACCAGCCAGGGATAATGGTCGAGGTCCGAGTACATGCTGTGACCGACTCGGTCGAGCACGGCGTTGTGGGCCTTCCAATCCATCTGGAAGGTTCCGGTCATGTTGGTGGTGATCGCCTTGGGAGCGACGCCGCGCTCTGCCGCCACCGCGCGGATCGCGGTGCACTGATCGGCGATATAGGCGGTCCATTCCTCGTTCTGGAACCTGGCGATGGCGAGGATCAGCGAAGGATGGTTGCGCTCGGGAACCTCGGTGGAACCAACGCTGGCCAGGACCATCGGCACCTGGTCGAAACGGTCATAGGCCTGGGACCACAGGTCCAGCGACCAGGCGCGATTCATTTCGGCGACTGTGCCATAGGTGCGCTCCAGCCAGGCATGGAACCGGCGGCGGGCTTCTGGGCCGTAGTCGAATCCGCTCATCTCGTTGTCGATCTGCCACGACGCCAGGGCCGGATGGCCGGTGAACGCCAGGGCGAAGGCCCGGGCGATCCGGATGCAGAACTCCCGGTACTTCACGGCAATATGCGAGCCATGCTTGCGTTGACCATGGATGTCGCGGACGCCACCGGCAGAGGTCTTGAGGACCTCTGGCCAGGCGCTGGTCAGCCAGGCCGGAGGAGCCGCGGTGGGCGTCCCGACCATGACCTGGATGCCGTGGGCGTGGCAGCGATCGAGCACCCGCACCGCCCAATCGAGCTCGAACACACCGTCCCGGGGTTCAGCTCGATACCAAGCGAACTCGAAGATCCGAACCAGACGGATACCGGCCTCCACCATCTTCGCCAAATCGAGATCCCATTCCGCTTCCGGCCACAGTTCCGGATACCAGCTGGTGCCGATCAAGACTTCGCGATCACGGGCGAGCTCACGGGTGGCGGGATGGCGGACGGCAGCGCTGCTCATGGCTCCAGACTAGGCATCGATCAGGACCTTTCACCAGCCCAAGTTTCGAGACGGGCTTGCCAGCCGGAAAATCTCGACAACATGCCGCCCGCCACAAATCGCGACTGCTCCCATCGTCTAGAGGCCTAGGACACATCCCTTTCACGGATGCGACACCGGTTCAAATCCGGTTGGGAGTACCAAAGTCGAAATCGAGCACTTCGGCAGCAATGTCGAAGGGCTTTCTCTTTGTTAGGCAAAGACTTACGTCGCTCACATCTCGGTTCAAAGATACCGCGCAGAGGATTTCGCGCCGTTGGGGGATCTTTGAACGCCGCCACAGGTCGGCCGCATTCTGCATGAAATCGAACAGGGCCAGGGCCAATTCGCGCCGTTTCGGGTCGTAACTGGGCTGGTGCTCCAGCTGGCCACCTGCCAGACTAGGTGTTCAAAAGCTACCTCAGGGGCATCGAGCTCTCGGTCATTCCTGGCCAAGAAGACATAGGCACACATAGCCCCGGCTCGTTTGTTGCCATCGATAAACGGATGGTTCTGCACGATATGAAACAGGTAAGCAGCCGCCATCGCTGGCAGATCAGAATGCAGAAACTGTCCGCCACCAGGAGCAGGATGGGCAGGAGCGGTTGCATCATGTCCCGGTCATGCGCTCACGATGATCAGTTGTTGCCGCAGATCCAGAGGCCGGTCCTTGAACAGGGCGATTGCATTACCTACTGAGTGACACTGCCGTTAGTCAAAAGCAAGATCTCCTCCAGGCATTTTGTTTCGTATCCAGCCATGCGTCGCCTGCGATTGAGGCCCTTTTTGCTTTCCTGCCGGC
>BJHQ01000005.1 GCA_014193115.1 Planctomycetota bacterium
TGGCTGCCTATCGGGCTAACGGTCCTCCCACGGCCGAGGGGCGGGCGCCTGTATTTTTTGTCGTTTGTGCGACATCGGGTCGGTCCGCATGGTGGAACTTGTATGCCTATTGTGGGGGCGATCCGGTCAATCGGTGGGATCCGAGTGGGTTGGATTATGTGGATGTTGCAAATGGAGAGGCCTTCTGGGTCATTGAGAAGGACGGCTGGGCGTACGATCCCGACGTCAAACGAGTGAAAATTGGTTCAGTTTCGGGTGGGATGGTGAATGTTGACTCCGATTGGGGTGGAGGCACAGCGGATCTTGCCGCTCTTAAGTCCTTTGCCGGGGCATTCTGGAACGAGTATCCGGATATAAGTGGTCAATCATGGAATGCACAGCGTTCGGCTATAGGTGGCGCTATTGATCGGGTGCGCGCTGGTCAGTCCATCATGACCGGTGGCGCTCTGGCGAGATACTCAGGAGCCGCTGGCACAGGTTTGGCTGTAGGTGCAAAGGCCACCGTCAATGCCTCGGCAAACACCGCTTCATTTGGAATCTACAAAGGAGAAGCATGGGACGTTTCCGCAGATGATCGGGTTAATGGTTATGACGCAGCCTACATGACTTCCAGGATTAGTCAGGAAGTACTTGCAGGTGTGGCAGGTGGTTACATTGCCAAGGGAGCACAGGCAGTGGGAGCGTCCTGCAGGGTGGCGAACGGCGCTGCTACCGTTTATCGGACCATTGATGCGGGTCGAAATGCCGGTGAACTCGTTTCAGGCGTTGGTGATATGGTTATCACTGGCGAAGTGAATCTAGCAAACTCGTTGCAGGTCCTGGGAGGAGCGGCTGGCGGACTTGGCAATGTGGCAGACGTGACCGACGGATTCAAGGCGATCTGCTTTGTTGCAGGCACTCAAGTGCGAATAAGTGGGAGCACCAAGTCGATTGAGGAGGTTGCCAGTGGTGACCAAGTGTGGTCTCGTTGTGAGGCAACGGGGGAGCAGGGACTCAAATCAGTTGTAAGAACATTTATAAGCCATCCGACAGAACTGGTGCACATAAAGGTTGAGAGTTCAGACCATGAGGTGGTCGGCACGCCGGAGCATCCGTTCTGGGTAAAAGAAGCCGGATGGGTTACATTGGGGGAGGTCCACCTGGGCGACCGCCTGGTGTGCGCCGATGGCAGTGTGGCCACCGTGCGCAGCCTGCAGCGTGAACATGCTGCGCCAGGGACGACCTTCACCACCTACAACTTCGAGGTTGCCGACTGGCACACCTACTTCGTCCAGGCGGGCGAGGGGGCGGTGTGGGTGCATAATACGTGTAAGCAGCCGATGCCGCGAACGCTCACAAAGGAAGCAAGAACTCTTGCTCCAGAGGACAGTGGGCTAACTTGGGTTGCAGAAAACGCTCGTATGAGTCCAGAAGCTTTGGCTTATCAGAGCGGTGCAACCGGCGCCCGTTCCGGTATTGCACCAGCACTCCGGTACTCTGACAGATCTGGCTTAGTACGATTCGATGGTCTCGACGGTCGAGTGCTTATAGATCGAAAGCTCTCTTTCTATAGCACGCCAAAGGCTAGATTGGCGCTAGACAGAGCTTCCATGGCAGTAAAACAGAATCCCTTCTACTCTCTTCGTATTGAGGTCCCAAACATGGCTCAGTACAAGCGCGGAATGATACTTCTGGGGGAACAGGGAATAACAAACATCAGGATCGGGATTGTGCCATGACGGAGATAAAGGTTATGATTAGGTTCATTCCACGGCAGGGGAAATCAGTTGTTGATTTCTCGGCTTCGATAATGCGTTCTTTGGAAGAGGATCAGGGCCTATTTAGGCTTCTTCCCGACAAGGTCCCGAGGGTTGTCGAGCCCATCAAGGATCGGATATTCTCCGCGTCTTTGACAAAGGCATTGCCGAAGGGCATCAAGGGGACGTGGTTCTTTTCGCGGAGATCAGATCTGGAGGCTGATGCCCAACACGATGACTGGATACAATTTCAGTACCCGGCGGCCAAGCATGATTTCGATCTTCACGTGCTCCCGTCTATCGTCCGAATTGAACGAGAAATGAAGCCTTATCTCATTCAGGTCATTTCGGAGGAAGGTGAATTTGAGGCGCTAGATAAAATCGGGATTTCTGATGTGAGAAATCAACTCCTCTTTTTGCCGCCGGCTGGTTTTTTTGACAACCAACAGATCGAACGTCTGGGCGGCCCAAGCGCCGAAAGCAGATTACTGAAGATTTGTTCGGAGAACGAAATTGAGGTTCAGCGAATCAAGACAGGGTATCAATGGCGACCGAGAAATCGAAATGTGATCGAACGGTTGAAGGCAATGCCCTGGTCGTGACCTATGCCAGCCAACGACCTCTGTCCGCAATGCTTGACAAGTTAAAGATTTGACCTATTAATTGATGTCTTGGCGCACCATCAGGCGGCCACGCGGGCATAATGATGAATCAGGCCTCCCAACCGGTCGACTCGGACGACCTTGCCGACCGGCACCGGTGGAGTGGCCGGCGGATTGATCAGGCTGTTGCCGACAAGGATCGCCTGGGGCCTGGGGCCGACCAATTCGACCCCAGGCCACCCCAATCACACCCCATCATCTTCACCGCCCCCCGAGCATCCTGCTTCCGAATCCCGAAATCATCAAAGATAAGGACAGGCATATACTCTTGACTGACCAGCCGATGGTCCGCATGCTGCCGCCATGACCACCGCTCGCCGCGATCTGCTCGACCTGTCCCGCCCTGGCTGGGTGCATTGCGTATCCCGGTGCGTGCGGCGGGCGTTTCTGTGCGGCGATGGTTTTGAGCATCGCAAAGCGTGGATCGAGGAACGCATTCGTCTGCTTTCCGGTTGTTTCGCTGTCGAAGTGGCTGGTTTCGCGGTGATGTCCAACCATCTGCATGTGGTGGTGCGGTTTGATCCGCAGGGGCCGATGGGCTGGTCGGCTGAGGATCTGGTGCTTCGATGGTTGACCGCCTATCCGCCCGAGTTCTTCGCGGATGGATCTCCGAAACTGCCGGATGCGGCGGTGATTGCGGAATTGGCCAAGGATCACGAATTGGTGGAAAAAGCACGGAAACGGCTGGGGGATCTCAGTTGGTTCATGAAGGCGTTGAAGGAGCCGATCTCGCGCCGGGCGAATCGCGAGGACGGTTGCCGGGGAACGTTCTGGGAAGGTCGCTTCCGCTCGACGGCGCTGCTCGATCAGGCGGCGGTGATCGCGGCGATGGTCTATGTCGATCTCAACCCGATCAGGGCGAAGATCGCGAAAACTCCTGAAGCATCAGCGGGAACCTCGGTGGCGGCCAGGGCGACGGCGCGCAACCGGCATCGGTCGGCGGTTCGGGTGCGGCAGGGCGCGAACTCCGCGGCCCAAGCTGAAAATGTATTGAAAACATTAGGCGTTGAGAGCGCGACCACGCCGGAATCTGGTTTGTGGGTGGCCACCATGGAACGTTGCCGGATTGATGCGGGTCTACCCGGTCCATCGCAGGTGGCGACGTTGACTCCGGATGAGTACCTGACGCTGGTGGATGTTTCCGGTCGGATCGTTCGAGCAGGAAAGAAAGGCGCCATTCCTGCTGAATTGGCACCGATCCTGGCGCGTCTCGATCTGAAGGTCGAGGATTGGGTCGAGTTCCTGCTCAGTCCGCGGCAGTTGTTGGGCGCAGCGCTTGGCGCGCTTGCCAGCCGGATGGCCGAAGCGACGCGGCGGGGCGTGGATTGGGTGCGAAATTACTGCCGGTTGTTCCCGGGCTCGGCGGCGGAGGCAAAGCGGGCGGCGTAGTGCTGCTGCCGCTGGCGGCAGACATTCGACCGCTGGTTGCTCTATCCCCAGGGGACCGTGGGAGCTGCTTGACCAGGTCGGAGCGCCCTCGTCTACCCCTCGCAAGCTGCTTTTTCACCTGCTTGGTAATCAAGCCGGTGGCCAGGACATCGGAGGAGGGTCACCAATCGCGGGACGGTTCTCGCCAGCGGTTCGGCCATCAGCATTCCATCATGCCTAAGATTCGCGTCATCACCCTCGACTGGGGCGACACCCTCGCCGCCAATGTCGGCATGCCGTATCTGACCACCCAGCGGCGAGCATTCAGCAATTTGGCAGGGGATCTGCGCTCGCTGGGCGGGACGGTGAGCGATGGCTTCACCCAGCGCTGCCTGGACGAACTGGCCGTGCAGTGGAAGACGTCCATCGATCCGACCCGCAATCCCGAGCACAAGGAATTCGATTTCGCCGCGATGCTTGCGGAATGGGCCACCGGATCCGGGGTCACGCTGGCCGCAGCCCTGCCGGCGATCAACCGCTGCACCGACACTCTCACCGACACGGTGGTGGTCTTCGCCGAGACCGCGCCGGCGTTGCGGCGGCTGCGCGAGCAAGGTCTGCGCCTGGGCATCCTCAGCCATGTGCCGTGGCCCGGCGACGCCTGCCGCCGGTGGTTCGCCCGGCACGGGCTGGCGGGCCTGGTCGACTTCTATTCGCTGTCCAGCGAGATCGGCTGGATCAAGCCGAATCCACGCCATTTCCAGCATGCGGTGACCCTGGCCGGGTGCTCTCCGGGTGAGATCCTGCACGTTGGCGACCACCCTGATCGCGACATCGCAGGCGCCCGTCTGGCAGGTCTGCGCACGTGCCTGCGCCACACCGAGGGGATCTACCAGTCGATCGCCCAAGCCGACGCCGAGATTCTGCATCTCAGCGAATTGCCCGGCGTGGTCGAACGCCTCAACCACCTGCCCTGAGCCATGGGTCCCGACGAGCCGGACTCAGGTTTCGCCGCGTCCCAGCGCGATCTGGCGCAGGCCCGCCAGGTCCGCTTTGGTGCCCGCACCCCGGTCGCGGCCTCGGCGCTGGTCGAAACCATCATCGGCGGCCCCGCCGCTGTGAAGATCAAAAAATTCCTGCGGGTGAACGCCGTGCTGGCCAAGGAGCTGCCTGAGGCGCTGCGCACCCGGATCACCCCGGTGCGACTCGAAGGCGGCATCGTGACCATCGAAGTTGCCGATTCGGTGCTGCTCGCGGAACTCCGCAACCACCATCAGCACCGCCTGGTCGCCGCGCTGATCGCCGGTGGCTCAGGCGCCAACCGCATCACTTGGCGTTTGGCAAGGACCAGCAACGCAGCGCGACCTGGCCGGCGCTGAGCGGAACGTGGAGGTGATTCCTCAGGGAATCAGGCCACCGATTGGCCTGGATTACGCGCTGACCTTGGCCGGACCGGGCATCTCGATCCGGGTCGGCGGACGCGAGGTGCCTTCGACCATTTCCGCGGTGATCGTGAAGACCTTCTGGGTCTTGGCCTTGTTGGGCAGGTCGAACATCACGTCGAGCATCACGTTTTCGATGATCGCGCGCAAAGCCCTGGCGCCGGTCTTGCGGGTGATCGCCTTGCGCGCGATGGCGTGCAGGGCCTCGGTGGTGAACTCCAGTTCGGCGCCCTCCATCGCGAACAGGGCACGGTACTGCTTGACCAACGCATTGCGCGGCTCGGTCAGGATGTTGATCAGCGCGGATTCCGACAGCGGCGACAGCGCCACCGATACCGGCAGGCGGCCGATGAATTCCGGGATCATGCCGTAATCGATCAGATCCTCTGGTAGCACCTGGGACAGCAGCCGGTCGTCTTCCTCGATCTCGTCGGTCGCAGCAGCTTCGCCGGCCAGGCGGAAGCCGACCTTGCGGTCACCGAGGCGGCGGGCGACGACTTCGGACAGGCCGCTGAACGCGCCGCCGCAGATGAACAGGATGTTTTCGGTGTTGACCTGGATGTATTTCTGCTCGGGATGCTTGCGTCCGCCGCCGGGCGGGACGTTGGCGACGGTGCCTTCGATCAGCTTGAGCAGGGCTTGCTGCACGCCGGCGCCGGACACGTCGCGGGTGATCGAGACATTGCCGGCGCTGCGGGCGATCTTGTCGATCTCATCGACATAGACGATGCCGGTCTCGGCCCGCATCACATCGCCATCACAGTTCTGGAGCAGGCGCAGGATCAGGTTCTCGACATCTTCGCCGACATAGCCGGCTTCGGTCAAGGTGGTGGCGTCGCCGATCGCGAAGGGCACGCCGAGGAACTTGGCCAGGCAGCGGGCGATGGCGGTCTTGCCCGAGCCAGTCGGGCCGAGGAGCAGGATATTGGATTTTTCCAGCTCGATCTCGCGGGTCGTCCCGGAGCGGTTGTGGCGCAGGCGCTTGTAATGGTTGTAGACCGCGACGGCGATGGTCCGCTTGGCCTCTTCCTGGCCGATGATGTATTGATCGAGATGGGCTTTGATCTCGCTGGGCGTCGGCAGCTTGCCGCCTTTGACCACCGCCGGCAGGGTCGATTTCTTGCCCGACTGCTGGTCTTTCAGCAGGGTCGAGCAGACATCGACGCATTCATTGCAGATGAAGGTGCCCGGCGGTCCCGAGATCAAGCGCTCGACCTGGGCCGCGGAACGGCCGCAGAACGAGCAGTTGTCAGGCGAAATATCGGGTCCACGGCGGGGTCGGCTCACAAGGGGATCCTGTCAGGTGAAGGATGAGCATAGCGTACCCTGGGATTCGCAAAGCGGCAGCCGGGGCCAAGCATGGCGATCAGGCTCAATGCTTGCTGGTCTCATTCGAGGTCGGTTTCGACACCACCCGGTCGATGATGCCGTAGGCGTGGGCTTCCTCAGCGGTCATGTAATGGTCGCGCTCGGAATCCTTGGAGACCCGCTCGATGCTCTGGCCAGTCTTTTCGGCCATGATCCGGTTCATCTCCCGTTTCAGGCGGATCAGTTCGCGGGCCTGGATCTCGATGTCGCTGGCCTGGCCCTGGGTGCCGCCGAACGGCTGATGGATCAGCACCCGGCTATGCTGCAGGGCGAACCGCTTGCCTTTGGTGCCGGCAGCGAGCAGGAACGCCGCCATCGACGCCGCTTGGCCGACGCAGACCGTGGTCACATCGCAGGTCAGGTACTGCATCGTGTCATAGATGGCGAAACCCGCCGACACCGAGCCGCCCGGGCTGTTGATATAGAGGGTGATGTCGGCGTCGCGTTTCTGGCTCTGCAGAAACAGGAGCTGGGCGACGATGACATTGGCGGCGAAGTCGTCGATCGCCTCGCCGAGGAAGATGATCCGGTCTTTGAGCAGACGACTGTAAATGTCGTAGCTGCGCTCGCCGCGGGAGTCCTTCTCGATGACGTAGGGGATGGGCATGGGGCTCTCAGCGATCGGGTGAAGCGGGAAGCGTAAACCAGGCCCAGCTCCGGGCCAAGCCCGCGGTTGCCTCGGCTTGGTCGCCTGGTCGGCTGGGGTCTGGCGCGACCCGGTCGTTGCGACACACACCGGCAGGGGGACCGTGAGCTGGTTAGCAACCTTCGTGCCCCAGCACCGTTAGACTCTCCCATGATGCTGCTCCGTCTCGCCCGCACCGCCCTGATCGCCGCCCTGATCCTGCCCTTGGCCGCAGAATCACTTGAGGACCAGATCAAGAAGACCGACTTCGCCAGTGCCGATTCGGTGTTCGAGCTGGCGGGATGGTGCCAGAGCAACCAGCTGTCGAACAAGGCCCGGAACTACTACCAAGAGGTCATCAAGCTCGACAAGGATCACGAAGGCGCACGTACCGCGCTCGGCTATGTCCGGGTTGGCGAGCGCTGGGTGCCCAAAGCCTTCGCCGGCGACACCGCCAAGGCGGCCGCAGAGAAGAAAGGCGACGGATCCACCGGGACCGCCAGCGAGGCCCGGCGCGCCGCCAGCGGCAAGGCGCCGACCGCAGGCGAGATCACCTGGGACCTGAAACTGCCCCCCGATCCGCAGCCCGATTCGAAATGGATCAACCAATTCATCGACCGCATGCCCACCATCGGCAATGACAGCGACCCGATGGACGCCGGCGTACGCACCATCCTCCGCGATGACAACTGGCCCCTGGGATTCCCCCGGATCTGCAAGGCGTTGATGGATCCGGCCTTCACCGACTTGTTCGGCCCGAGCGAGATCGTCCGCAGCCTGTACACCAGCGGTCGCGGCGACCAGGCCCGGAAGATCTACCCCTTTCTGATCGTGGCCAGCTCGCGGATCACCAATCGCCAGGATCTGTCGTATTTCTGCATGATCACCGGACTGCTCAAGGTCAAGAACGCAGTGCCGCGGATGATCGAGTTGATGGACAACGCCGACATCAAGGCGGATGCAGCCGAGGCCATCGCCTCGATCACCGGTCTGCCGTTCAAGACCATGACCCAGGAGCGCGCCCAACAGTGGTGGAACATCAATTGGAATGTCGGTGAGGATCTGATCCAACGCGAGCAGCTCACCGATCCCGATCCCGGCGTGCGGATTGAGGCCTGCACCGCACTCTATGCGAAACGAGACAAAGCGATCGTACCGGTGCTGCTGGCCTTGATGAAGAACGACAACATCGGCATCGCCCGCCGCGCCAGCGCGCTGATCGACCGGATCGCCGGGCCACGGCCTTTCGACCCGACCGAGCCGGCCGAGATCAAAAACAAAAAGATCGAACTGATCGAGAAATGGTGGAAATCCGAAGGTGGCCGCTGGGTGTGGGTCGAGGACCGCAACCAGCCGGCGCCGACGGCGCCGACCGTCAAGGTCGATCCCAACCAGGCCCTGGTCCAACAGCTCGCCAGCATCACCGGCCGCGAATCCGCCGAGGCCGAAGCCCGGTTGCTCGCTGCCGGCAAGTCATCGGTCCCGGCGCTGATCACCTTCGGCCTGGAAGCCAAGGACGCTCGTCTGCGCCGCATGGCCAATGACCTGCTGCGCCGAGTCACCAAGCAGGATTTTCCATTCGATCCCCAGGCCGACGAGTCGGCCCGAAACGCCGCAGTGGCCAAATGGAAGACCTGGGCGACCGACGAGGGGCTGATCGCGCCCTGACCCGAACCGCGGTCATCCGCGGACAAAGACCGTCATCCGCGGACAAAGACCGTCATCCGCGGACAAAGACGGTCATCCGCGGACAAAGACGGTCATCCGCGGACAAAGACGGTCATCCGCGGACAAAATTATCGAGCAGCCGCAGCCCGTGTTCGCCGCTTTTCTCTGGGTGGAACTGCACAGCAGCTAGGGCGCCGCGACGGACTCCGGCGCAGAACCGGCCGCCATGATCGGCGAACGCGATGCCGGCCACGGTATCGCCAGGAGCGCAGTGATAGCTGTGGACGAAATAAAAGGCGGCCCGGTCAGGCACGCCGGCGAACAGCGGATCTCCGCGGTGTTCCACCGCATTCCAGCCCATGTGGGGTACTTTGATCGCCTGCGCCGACGGGCGGAAGCGCAGCACCCAGCCCGGGAGCAGGCCAAGGCAGGCGGTGCCGCCGTCCTCTTCGCTCCAATCGAACAGCAACTGCATGCCGACGCAGATGCACAGCAACGGCCGATCAGCGGCGATGACCGAGCGTAGCGCCTGGTCGAGCCCGTGCTGGCGCAGCGTCGCCACGCAACTCTCCGCCGCCCCGACTCCGGGAAAAACCACGCGATCGGCAGAAATCACCTGGTCCGGATCATCGGTCACCACCGATTCATGTCCGAGATGGGCTAAGGCACGCTGCACGGACACCGGGTTGCCGGCCTGGTAATCGAGAATGGCGATGGTCACGGGCACAGCCTAGGCGATCGGGATTGTGGTCCATCGTGGTCGCGCCCACCGACCTCGCACATCCACCAGTTGCTCAACGAGCACGATGGAGCGGGCGCAGCGGGGCGCCCGCCGCCCTTGCCACTGCCCTGCCCAGGCCCACATCTTCCCCATGCGAAGCTCCTTGATCGCGGTCGCGGCGATGCTCCTGGTTGCGATCATCGGCTGCCGTGGATCGCCGACCGCAGCGCCTCCCTATGCTCCGGGCGCAGGACTACCGGGCATCAGCCACGTCGTCGCAGCAGGCGACACCCTGACCAACCTGTCAGCGCGCTATGGCGTCAGCGTCGAGGTCATCGCCGCCGCCAACCGCCTGCGAAGCCATGTGCTGGTTCCAGGTGCGATCCTGAACATTCCTGGAGGCCGGGTCGCCCCTCCACCGCCTGTCGCCGCCCCTGCTCCACCACCGCAGCAGCCCGCAGCATCCACCGCCTGGTTCAAGCCACGCAGCGCCTGGGCCACGGCCCGGGTCATCACTTCTTTGGCCAAACCGATGGAGCGTCCGTACCGCATCACGGTCCACCACAGCGGTTCCCGCGATGATCTCAATGAGCCGGCGGATCGCCGCCTGCCCAAGATCGAACGTGTCCATCAAGCCCAGCAGTGGGCGTGCATCGGTTATCATTTCATCCTCGACGGCAGCGGCCAGGTCTGGGAAGGCCGGCCGCTGGTCTGGCAGGGCGCCCACGCCCACGGCGACGAGAACAACCGTGGGAATATCGGCGTCTGCGTGCTGGGTGATTACGAAGTCGCCCGGGTGCCACCGGCCCTGTCCGCCGCGCTGCACCAGCTGCTCGATCGTTTGTGCTCCGAATACTCCATTGATAAATCCCAGGTGCATGGCCACCGCGACCTGTGGTCGAGCACCGACTGTCCAGGTCGATTCCTATCACGCGATCTGCGTGCCTGGAGCGGTGGCTTGCCCGCGCCGGCCTCACCGTTGGTCCAGACCCGCGCTCTGGAACGCTGACCGCTCAGGTGGCTCATTTCTGGGCGGAGGCAGGCGGTTGACCACGTCCGCCGGTTCCGATGATCCGCCGCCCACCCGCGCGGGTGGCGGAATTGGCAGACGCACTAGCTTGAGGTGCTAGCGAGGTAACTCTCGTCGGGGTTCGAGTCCCCGCCCGCGCAGTTTTTTATTGGGGGCTTTCGCCCCCACGGCCCGTTGGGCCTGCCCCCCGGCCTTGGCCGCCGCTCGTTTTCCTTCGGAAAACGTGGGCGCATCGCCTTCGGCGATTTTCTGCGCCCACCGCTCCTCCGGCGGCCGCTCCCCTCTCGCTTCGCTCGGGGGACCCCTTTTTTATTGGGGGCTTTCGCCCCCACGGCCCGTTGGGCCTGCCCCCCCGGCCTTGGCCGCCGCTCATTTTCATCTGCTGCGCAGATGAAAACGTGGGCGGATGGGCTTCGCCCATGCTATCCGCCCACCGCTTCTCGGGCGGCCTTCCCCTCTCGCTGCGCTCGGGGGACCCCTTTTTTCTTGGGGGCTGTGCCCCCACGGCCCGTTGGGCCTGTCCAGCTCCGCTTCGCTCCGCGCTGCGCAGGTCGCAGGCCTTTGGCCTGCTGCCGCCTACGGCGGCACCTGCTCCGCCCCCACGGCCTCGGCTTCGCTCGTTTTCCTACGGAAATCGTGGGCGCATCGCCTTCGGCGATTTTCTGCGCCCACCGCTCCTCGGGCGGCCTTCCCCTCTCGCTTCGCCCCTTCCTGGGGGCTGTGCCCCCACGGCCCGTTGGGCCTGTTCCAACTTCGCTTCGCTACGCAGGTCGCAGGCCTTTGGCCTGCTGCCGCCTGCGGCCGCGCCTGCTCCGCCCCCCGGCCTTGGTCGTCGCTCGTTTTCCTTCGGAAAACGTGGGCGGATCGGCGGATCAGCCCTTGGCGAGTTCCCGGCCGCGGGCTTCAGCTGCGGCCAAGGCGCGGACCCACAGGTCAGTGAAGGCGGATGCATCGATGACGTTGAGGGCTGCGGCGGTGGTGCCGCCGGGGCTGGTCACTTGCTGGCGTAGCCTCGCGGCATCGAAGCCGCTGCGTTGCAGGTAGTCCCAGGATCCGGCGCCGGTCTGGCCGATCAGCAGGATCGCCTCGTCGCGGGTGAAACCCAAAGCCATAGCGGCATCGACCAGCGCTTCGGCGAAGCGGAAGAAATACGCCGGACCACTGCCGGACACGGCGGTGATCGCATCCATCCGGGACTCGTCGGCGACACGCAGCACCTTGCCGCACGGGGCGAACAGCGCTTCGGCCAGACCGAGCTCGTGGGAACCCGCATGTTTTCCTGGACAAATGCCGACCATGCCTTGCCCGATGGCGAGCGGCGTATTGGGCATCGCGCGGACCACCCGCGCGCCACTTGGCAGCGCAGCTTCAAGCTTCGCAGTCGGCGTTCCGGCCAGGATCGACACCAATAACTTGCTGGAATCCCAAGCGGCGGCGATTTCGGGCAGCGCCGTGGCAGCAGACTGCGGTTTGACCGCCAGGACGATGATCTTGCCGGCGGCCACCGCCTGGGTGTTTTCAGCGGTGGCGACCACGCCTTGGGCAGTGAAGGTCGCTCGCTTGGCCGGGTCGGGCTCGGCGACGGCCAGTTCAGGACGCAAGACCAGGCGCGACAAGCCGGCGATCATCGCCGTCGCCATGTTGCCGCCACCGACAAAACTGATGGGCGGAAGCATCGGGATCACCTCCGGCGACGGGGCAGTTTGATCGGTCCGATCACCGGTTTCAGCATCCGTGGCGCGCCCGCAACCGAGGTCGCGATGGTGCGCTCGACGACCGGCGGCGGTGGCGGCTCGAAACCGGGCACCTTCTCTTCTTCGAGCAGCAAGCCGATGTGCTTTTCGATCTCGGTGAGGAACTGGCCGTCTTCAGGCGTAATGAAGGTCCGGGCCACGCCGCGGGCGCCGTTGCGGGCGGTGCGGCCGATGCGGTGGACGTATTCCTCAGGAGCTTCCGGGATGTCGT
Source organism: Planctomycetota bacterium (assembly GCA_014193115.1). GTDB lineage: Bacteria > Planctomycetota > UBA11346 > UBA11346 > UBA11346 > BJHQ01. The sequence continues at coordinate 12,586 of BJHQ01000005.1, forward strand.
AGTTGACCACGTGGGACACGGTTGGGATGTCGAGACCCCGGGCGGCGACATTGGTCGCGACCAGGCATTGCAGTTCGCCAGCGCGAAAGGCCGTCAGGGTGCGCTCGCGCCGGCTCTGGGGCAGGTCGCCGTGGATGGCGCCAGCCGACATGTGCTTGCGTTTCAGGACCTCGGCGACGCGATCGGTCTGATGGCGGGTGCGGCAGAACACCACCAGCTGGGGCGGATCGAAGGTCTCGATGAAATGCGCCAGCAGGTCGTTCTTGCGATCGTGGGGCACGCAGATGTATTTCTGATCGACCTGCTCCACCGTCACCTGCTTCGGAGCGATGCGGACATGCACCGGTTCGCGCATGTGTTTTTCAGCGAGTTCGCGCACCGGATCGGGGAAGGTGGCGCTGAACAGCATCATCTGCCGGGTCGGCGGGGTGTGGCCGATGATCCAGGTGACATCCGGCCAGAATCCGATGTCGAGCATCTGGTCGGCCTCGTCGAGCACGCAGAAGCGCAGTCGTGAGAGGTCCAACGTCCGTCGCTTCATGTGATCGATGATCCGACCGGGCGTGCCGACGATCAGATGCGGCCGGCGTTGCAGTTCGCGGAACTGCGCGTCCATGTCGACGCCGCCATAGATCAGAGCCGCCCTGGCTCCGGACTGGCCAGCGAATTTGGTCAGCTCGCTGTGCACCTGGCGGGCGAGTTCCCGGGTCGGGCAGAGCATCAGTCCGACCGGCAGCGGCGGGTCGTGGGACTCCACCGCATACAGCAATTGCAGCGCAGGCAGCGCGAACGCCGCGGTCTTGCCGGTTCCGGTCTGGGCCTGGCCGACCAGATCGCGCCCTGCCAACACATGGGGGATCGCTTCTTCCTGGATCGGCGTCGGCTGGACATAGCCGCAGCTGGCGACATCCGCCAGTATCTGCTCATTCAGGCCGAGTTTGCGGAAACCTTCGGCCTTGGGGCGCTGGGCGAGGTCATCCGGCGTCTGCATCGCCAGCGGCAGGGCTGGCGCCTGGCTGGCGTCCTCCCGGGCGTGGGCGCGCATCGGCGGGCGGCCCCGGGCGGGTTCCGGCGTGTGCTGGATCAGGCGGCTGGCATCGCGGACGCGGCTGCGGTTCCGAGCGTCACCCGTGGTCGGGGCGCTCGGCTCCGCTTTTGGGCCGGAACCCTCCACGGGTATCGTCGTGGCCTCGGATAACTCGTTCGGCGGCGAAGGGGCTATCGTTTCGGCCGGGCCGGCGTCGGCGGCAGGCGCGTGGGCAAGCACCGGTTCAGGTGCTTGCGCAGGCGCTTCGGCCAGCACCGCTTCAACCTGTTTAGCGGGAGATTCTGGACTGATCGCTGTCTCGGCGACCGCAGCTATGGGCAACCGCTCCTGGGTCCCGACGGCGTGCACTGCTTCGGCCGGGCGGGTCGTCGCTGGTGCGGTACGTTCCGCATCGCGTTCGGCCCAGGCCGCCAATTCTGCCTCGCGTTCGGCGCGTTTCGCTTCTTCGGCAGCCAGGCGTTTTGCCTCGGCCTGCTGTCGGGCGGTGTCGGCCGCCTTGCGCTTGGCTTCGCTGGCGGCGCGCTCCGCGGCCAGCTCGGCCCGGGCGACGCGCTCGGCCTCGGCTTCGTCCAGGATGGCTTCGGGCTGCGCCGACGAGGGCGCCGGTGCTGCTGCCTCTGGAATGGTCGGCTGGGCCGCTTCTGCCGGTTTAGCCGTGGTTTTGACTTGGGCTTTGCGCAGCGGGAACAGGTCGCCGCGGTCGCCGCGCAGGCTGAAGCCCGGGCTCACGACCACGCTGATCGACCCTGGCGCGATCCCCTGGGCGGCCTCTTCGCCGACCACGACATGAAAGTCGGGATGAGGTGCGCCGGTGCAGGGCGTCGGCACCACGCCGATCTCAGCCAGCAGTTCGGCCAGGCGCGGTTGCGCCCAGCTTGGCGTCGACGGATCGCACAGTTCGAGAATGCCGCGGGTGAAGGTGCACAGCCGATCCAGGACGCTCGGCACCGGACGCTGGGCGCCATCGTGGCGCGGCCGGGCAGGCCGTGCGGCCGGTGGTGCGCTCGGCTGGTTGGCGGCGACTTGGCCTGAAACCGGGGAGTTGGAGCCAGGCGGCTGTGACCGCTGGTCGCGGCGACCGTCGCGGCCTCCGTCACGGCGCACCTGGGAATCGCGGTTTGCCTGCGGATCCCGGCTGCCTTGGGGATCGCGGTTGCTGGTTGCTGGCGGCACACTGCGGCTGGGCAGGCCGCGTGGGGCGGAAACGGCGCTGATCGGCGAAAGCGGTGGATCCGCGTCGGCCTGCTTCGCGGCAGGGTTTTGCGCGGCGGGGTTCGCCTCAGCCGCGGTTTCGCTGGTCGGTGCAGCAGGTCCCGGGCTTGGCTGCGGCAAGGCGCCCAGGGCTTCGGGTTGAGCGCTGGTCTCGGTTCCAGGCACCGGCTCTGCGCTGCCGGTCGGGCCCGGACCAGTTGTGGCTGGGCTGGTCGGTTCGGGGTGCGCTCCCCGGCTGCGATCTCCGGCAGGACGGTTTCCGGTGCGGCGGGCAGTCACCGTGACCACGGCGGAGGCAGCCTGGGCGCCGGCGTCGGGCGGCTCCGAGCCGTCTCCGTCGGCCTCGCCTTCATCGGAGTCGCCGAGCTGGTCGGCGCCGCCTTTGCCGCGCCGCCGCCGCCGCCGCCGCCGGCGTCTGCGGCCCGGTTCGCCTTCGGAAGATTCGGCATTTTCAGCCACCGCTGCGGCCAGCGCAGGGTCGCCAGCCTGGTCGGCGACGGCCGATGGCGTGAGCAGCTCGGTTTCGCCGGCCGCGGCCAGGGTCTCAGGCGTCAGCAGCTCGGGTTCGTGGTCAGCAGGTGGCGGAGTGCGCTGGGCGGCGGCGGCGGCGATGGTGGCGATGAGCCCTTCGGCGGGGGCGGCTGTTTGCGGTATGGACGCAGGCGCGGCAGCGGCTGCTGCCGCGGCTTCGCCGCCGGCGGCTGGGGTGGGTTCGGGCATGGCCGAGATTTCCTGCTGGACCTGGGGCGCCAGACCATCCATCGGGAGGTCGGCGCCCGCCAGGTGCGGATCGGGGAGAGGCGCCCGCGCCAGCGGTCGCGGCCATCTCAGGCCGCGGGATACCCGCCGGGGGCGTGCCTCCGGGATCCGCATCCGGAGGCGCTAAGGATCAGACCGGCCGGGAGGTCCGCCGCAAGCCACGGCCTCATCCCGTTGCCCCCATCGGTTTGGGCACCCTGCCCCGAACGGCTCGCAGCAAGCGCTTGTGCCACGGTCTGGCGTTGCCCATGCTGGCCGAACTGCGCCCCTCTGAACGCGGTCCGCCTCCTGCATGCTCATCGGCCTGATCAGCGACATCCACGGCAACCTCGCCTCGCTCACCCGAGTCCTCGCTGATATGGAATCGGCGGGAGCCCAACGGGTGATCTGCCTGGGCGACGTGGTCGGCTATGGCCCGTACCCTGGAGAATGCCTTGATCTGGTCCGGCGCTGCGGCGCGGTGCTGATGGGGAACCACGAAGAGGCCCTGCTGTTCGGCGCCGAGAATTTCAATCCGCGTGCGAAACGGGCGATCGATTGGACCCGCGACCATCTGCGCAGCGCGGGCGATGAAGAAACCCGGCGCAAGCGCTGGGAGATCCTCCAAAATCTGCAAATGCATGCCCAGGACGGACCGTTCCTGTTCACCCATGCCAGCCCGCGTCAGCCGACCCGCGAATACGTCATGCCGCGGGACACGACCAACCCGGTGAAAATGCAGGAAATTTTCGCTCTGATCAGCCACATCTGCTTCGTCGGCCACACCCACATCCCAGGGGTTTTCCTGCCCGACCTGACTTTCACTCCGCCAACCAAGCTGTGGGGCGGCACGTATTTCGTCGAGCCAGGTGAGAAAGCCCTGATCAATATCGGTTCGGTCGGCCAGCCCCGGGACGGCGATCCGCGAGCCTGCTATTGCCTGCTCGATACCGACCCATCGGCGCCACGGGTGGTCTTCCGCAGGATCGAATACGACATCGAGGAGACCGCTGTCGCCATCGAAGCCAATCCTCACCTCGACAACTACCTCGCTGATCGCCTCCGTCTTGGTCGTTAATTTTTCTGATCGATGAGTTGAGCGGCTGCGCACTCCGCATCGGTTGCTCGGATCGCAGCGATCCCTACGGTCTCCTTCCCGCGCATGAGTCAGCTTCCCGGCTTCAATCAACGGCAGCCTCCACGGCCCATCGCCGCGGCGCCGCGGGGGGACAGCGATCTGATCAAGCTGGTCCAGGGCCGCCTGGCCGGGGATACGGTTTGGCGGACCTTCGCCCAGAACGGGGCCTGGGTCTGCCCCTATTGCCTGAGCGCCATCCACCGCCGCTCCGGGCGCTCGGTGGAGGAATCCATCGCCCATCACCTGGGATCGTGCCGCAATTTCGCTGGCGGCCGGGGCCAGGTCCAGCCTTCGGCCCGGATTCTTGGCCGGGTCAGTTTCGAGAACCTCACCCATCTGGCGGCGAACGACCCGGCCTGGCGGGTCTACGACCACGAAGGCCACTGGTTCTGCCCGTCGTGCCTGGAACGTATTCCGCAATGCCGCTTGCAGGGCGGGCAGATCACCAGCTTCGTCCACCATGCCATGGGCAGCCACCTGTCGGCCTGCGCCAGCTACCAGGCAGGCCGGATGCATGCCGCCGACCAAGTGATCAGGGCCCGGGATCGCCATGTCCAGGTGCCGGCACTGGCAAAAGTGGTCGCCGCCCAGCTTCAGAACAGCGCCTGGCGCTATGCCAATGCGCTCGGTTGCTGGATCTGCCCCTGCTGCCTGAACGGAGTCGCCGAGGTCCGGCTGATGCAGCCGCAGGACTGGCAACGCGCTCCCGAGTCGATGGCTCGGCATCTGCTGAACAATTGTGCTGCCTATCATCCGGATCGCTTGGTGGTGCAGCGCGAGGTCGCGGTCCGCCAAGCGGCCGCTGAGAACCAGGTCGCGCCGGTGCCGGTGGCGAAGTCCCGCGGCGGTACCGATCGGGTTGGCGTCGTCCGCACCCCGGTTCAAGGCAACCAGGTGGCTGGAACCCATCCGACGCCGACGTTGCGTACCGGCCAGCGCACCACCGATCCCACCGGCATGGCGGTGATCCAGGCCCCGGCCGGCACGGTCACGGCGAACCGGATTGCCCCGCCAGCGGCCAGCCGCCGCACCACCGATCCGATGCGGACACCACGACCGCTGGTCACGCCCCAGGTGGTGAGCTCCGAACCGCCGGACGAGCCGGATCCGCCGCTGTCGGCCAAATCGGTGAATCTCGACCAGACGGTGCTCGGCCGGCTGGCCGCTGAAGACGATGCGCCTTTCACTGCCCAGCCGCCGGCAGTGGAGCGTCAGCCGACGAGCCGCCGGTCGAGCACGGCCTCGATCATCCAGCCTGAGCCTCCTGCTGCGGTCCCTGACCAACCCCAGGAGTCAGACGAACAGCCAGACCTTCGGCGGGCCACGCCGGTCGACCGCGGAACTGAAACCGGAACCGAGGCCGGCGCCGGAACCGGCCGGACCGATCGCGACCATCTCACCTGGATGGATACCGCCGAAGATCGGGCGACCATCGCCGCCGCCGAAGCCGCCGATGCGCCCGCTGACACGGCTGGGGAAAGCGCCGCAGATGAAATGGCCCGGGCGGTCGAGCTGCAACAGGATCTGCTGACCGTCGCCCCCGAAGTCCCGGGATTCGCTTTCGCCACCCGGTTCATCCCATGCGCCGGGATCAGCGGGGATTTCTACGAGTTCATCCAGCTTCCCGATGGCAAGATCGGGTTCGCCCTCGGCGATGTGTCGGGACACGGGGTTCAGGCCGGTCTGATCATGTCGATGGCCAAGAAGACCCTGGAGATCTACGCCCTGCAGGGTGGGGGTCCGGCGGATGTGCTGTGCCGGGTCAATGACGCTCTGCTCCGCGATCTGGCCGGCCGGTTGTTCATCAGCTTGACCTACGCCATTCTCGATCCCGATGCCCGTCGGATCACCTGGGTGCGGGCCGGCCATGCGCCGACCATCCGCTTCAACCACCGCACCGGCGACCTGGTCGAGATCCGGCCACGGGGCATGGTGGTCGGCATGAAAGGCGGGGCGGCCTTCCGCAATGCGATCGAAGAGGAGATCACGACCGTCGAGGCGGGCGACACGTTCTTGTTGTACACTGATGGAATCACTGAGACCATGAATCCGCAGCTTGAAGAATATGGCGTCGAACGGCTGCGCGACATCGTGCGCCAATGCGCCAGCGACGGTCCCGAGGTCCTGGTCACCCAGATCCTCGATCGCGTCCGACACTTCCGCGGCGCCCGCTCAGAGGCTGACGACATGACCCTGCTGGCCTTCAGCGCCGCATGAGCGTTCCCCGCGAAACCGCCTCGGCCCCGCGCGCCATCCGCATGCGCATGGCCGCCCTGTCCCATCTCGGCCGGGTCCGCGACAACAACGAAGACGCGGTGTTCGCCGACGTGCGCAGCCGGATCGCCGTGGTCTGCGATGGCATGGGCGGACATGCCGGCGGCAATGTCGCCAGCGAGATGGCGGTGCAGATCGTCAGCGGCAGCCTGCGCCAGCTGCGCAACGCCGACTGGGCGGTCGAGGACCGGGTCATCGACGCGATGAAAGACGCGGTGTTCTCGGCCAACGACCACATCCTGTCCCGGGCCCGGATCGATCCCGCCTTGCACGATATGGGCACCACCTTGGTCACCTGCGCGTTCATGCACGACCGGGTGATCACCGCCAATGTCGGCGACAGCCGGATCTACCGGATCGCCGGCGGCGAAGTCGTCCAGGTCAGCGAGGACCATTCGCTGGTCGCCGAACGGGTCCGCGAAGGGCTGATGGATCCCGACAGCGAAGAAGCCAATCTGCTCGCCAACATCGTCACCCGGGCCCTGGGCATGGATCAGATCACGGTCGACATCACGGTGGAGGATCTCCACCCTGGCGACACGTATCTGCTGTGCAGCGACGGTTTGCACGACCTGGTCAGCGATCTCGAAATCGGCCAGATCGTGACCGGCACCTCCGGTCCGCAGGAGGCCTGCGCCGCGCTGGTCGACCTGGCCAACCACCGTGGCGGCTTCGATAATATCAGCGTGGTGGTGGCGACCGCTGGGTGAGCCGATCCTGCCGGCGAACCTCGTAGCCGGCAGCGACGCTCGCCTCAAATTGCGCCTAAGGTTGCGCGATCCAGTCAAGTCCCTTGGCCGGTGGGCCGAGATTTTTTCCTGGACTTGCTGCCTGCACCCTCGGGTCTACGATGCCGACATGTCCGCAGACAAGCCGCGTTACGCCAACTTCCCCGAGCGCGATCTGAAGGTCGTCATCGGTGAGCATATCAACGCCACCAACACCAAGCTGCTGACCAAGCTGACCATCGGCAAATATGAGATGTCGTTCCTCCAGCAAGAGAACGGCAGCAATACCTTGAAGGCCGTGCGCGAAGCCGTCGGGATCCTCGCCAAAGCCGAATCGATGGCCATCGAGACCGACGAGAAGCATCGTGAATACCTTGGCATCACCAAGGCAGGCAACGCTGAAAAGATCGTCGGCTTGTGGATCCTCACTCCATTCGAGTTGACCCAATCGGCCCACCTCATCTGGTGCCGGTGGAGCGAACTCGGCAACACGGCGAAGACCGGTGTGGCATTCAAGGTCAATACCAAGTTCACCGCCGACGACATCGCCAATCTGATCCGCGCCGCACAAAAGAACGCCGTCTCGCTGGCTGCGGGCGAAGCCTTCACCCTGAAGGGCAACCCGCCGCCGCGCTTCCAGAAGAAGACCACTGCCAGCGCCCTGCCAGTCGCGGAAGCCGTTCCGGCCTGATCTGGTCGCGTCAGCCCGAGCCTTCCAGCCGGACCGGCGCATGCGCAGCGGCGGGCACGAGCGCAGCGGCTGGCAACAGCGCAGCGGCGACTTCAAAGGCCACCAGCCGGACACCACGACATGACGCCTGCCAGCCAGGCCACGTCCCACAGGAGCGCTGCTAAGCGCTCGACCCGGCGCCCGCTGGTCGCGATTGGTCTCCTCGGCCCAACCCTCGACGCCGGCCGCGATGAAAAGCGCTGGAACCGCTGGCGGCCGACGGTTGGCCTGCACATGCAGGACGACCTCGCCATCAGCCGGTTCGAGATGCTCCACCAGCGCCGCTTCGATCGTCTGGCCGATGGCATCGCTGCCGACATCGCCAAGGTCTCGCCGGACACCCAGGTCACCAGCCGGCACATCGAGTTCACCGATCCATGGGACTTCGAAGAGGTCTATGGCGCCCTCTGGGGATTCGCCAGGAAATACGCCTGGAATCCAGAAGCCGAAGACTATCTGGTGCACATCACCACCGGCACCCACGTCGCCCAGATCTGCCTGTTCCTGCTCACCGAAAGCCGCCACCTGCCGGCCCGGCTGGTCCAGACCCAGCCCGGAGCCAAGCGCGGCCCCGAGGACCTGCGCTCACCCGAGGATGCCTCCGGCCGGGGCAGCGTCGCCGGCACCCATGCGATCATCGATCTCGACCTGTCGAAGTACGACCAGCTGGCCTCGCGTTTCGCCGAAGAACGCCGCGCCGGCGTGTCGGTGCTCACTGCCGGAATCCCGACCCGCAATCCCGTTTTTGCCGCGCTGATCAGCCGGATCGAGCAGGTCGCCGCGGCGACCCGCGCCCCGATCCTGCTCGGCGGGCCGACCGGCGCCGGAAAGACCGTGCTCGCCCGGCGCATCTACGAACTCAAGAAATCCCGCAACCTGGTCGAAGGTCCGTTCGTCGAGCTGAACTGCGCCACGGTGCGCGGCGACGCCGCCGGCTCGGCCCTGTTCGGCCACCGCAAAGGCGCCTTCACCGGCGCCACGGCCGATCGGCCGGGCCTGCTCCGCCGGGCCGACGATGGGGTGCTGTTCCTCGACGAAATCGGCGAGCTCGGCCACGACGAACAGGCGATGCTCCTGCGCGCCATCGAAGACAAGGTCTTCCTGCCGGTTGGCGCCGATGTGCCGGTGCTGTCCGATTTCCAGCTGATCGCGGGCAGCAACCGCGACCTGCGCGAGGCGGTCCGAGCCGGCCGATTCCGCGAGGATCTGCTCGCCCGCATCGACCTGTGGACCTTTCGCCTGCCTGGTCTGGCCGAGCGCCGCGAAGACATCGAACCCAATCTCGATTTCGAATTGGAGCGGTTCGCCAAGGATTCCGGCAAGCGGGTGACGATGAACAGCGAGGCCAGGGCGGACTTTCTGGCCTTCGCCACTGCGCCGGCGGCAGCCTGGCAGGCGAACTTCCGCGACCTCGGCGCGGCAGTCACCAGGATGGCGACGCTGGCGGTCGCCAATCAGGCCGGGCGGATCGATGCAGCGCTGGTCCGCGAAGAGACCGGCCGCCTGCACCGGCAATGGCACCCGCCCGCGCCGGACGATGACGGCCTGGCGATCCTCGGGCAGCGCCAGCTCGATCGCTTCGACCAGGTGCAATTGGCGGACGTCGTCCGGGTCTGCCGGCGATCGCGGACCCTGTCCGAGGCCGGCCGCATCCTGTTCGCTGTTTCCCGCCAGGAGCGCAAGCACGCCAACGACGCCGACCGCCTGCAGAAATACCTTGCCCGTTTCGATCTGACCTGGGATCAGGTGGTCGGCGACCAGCCCTGATCCAGGGGCAGAAGCCTTGCGGCCGGACCCGCATCGCGCAGGGACCGGATGTCCTCCTGTCTGTTCTGATTCAGGAGGACATCCGTCCGTGCGTTGCTGGGAGCCTGCACCGACTTCAGGCAGGCCGGCCCCCGCGGCGTCACTTCTCCTTGATCAGGTTCATCTCGGTGGCACCGGACGGCCCGCCGACGAAGTTGCGGGCGCAGGCGAGGGCCTGGATGGAGGACGAGGACACGATGCGGAGCCCGCCAGCCCAGCGGAAATGGACACCATAGCTGCCCACCGTGGCGCCGTGCTTGCAAATCACGTGCTGCTTGGATTGGACCACGCTGAACTGCCAGGTGGCGGGATTGAGCTGGAGCAGATCCATGTAGTCGGTCTTGTACACGGCGCCGTCCTGCTCAGTCCAGAAGCCGACCAGGTAGACCGCGCCAGACGTGTCGGTGACCAGGCTGACGGTTGAGTAATCGCTGCGGCCGAGCGTCTGCTTCGAACCGACTGCATTGAAGACCACACCGGTGGACGCCAGCGGCTGACCGTTGCTCTGCTGGAGGTACAGATCTCCATTATCATAGATCGCCACAAGATGTCGCGGAGTCACGTCGCCAGGCGCCGTCCAGCTGGTGATGCCGACGCCGCCGGCCTTGTGGCTGTCGCTGGCGATGACCGCCGTCAGCAGGGTCGGGGGCTTGGAGGTGGTGACCGAGGTCAGGTCGTAGAAGACGACCCGGCTCGCTGTGTCCTTCTCCAGCGGCACGACCAGGATGTCGCCGATCTGCTGGACGCCGCCGGGGTGGTTGAAACCCTTGTTCGGAAGCTGGACCTTCTGCACGATCTTGCGGTTCTTATCGTCGAACTCGCAGACGATCAGGGTGCCGTAATCGCCGTCGCGATTGTGGGTCAGAAAGAGGAAACTCCCTGACTGGTTGAGGGCGATGCCTTGGATGTGGTCGACTCCGATATTCATTTCATCGGTGTTGCCATTGACCCGATGATGTTCGGTGTTGCTCGAAATCCGGGCGAATTGAGCTGGAACACCTGATACCCGAGGGTTGGTATCAAGTGGTAAGGTGGCTGGCTGGGCGGACGTGGCGGGCATGGCGGTGTTCTCCAGGGTTGAGGTCTGGCGCGGAGTGCGGCAGAACTTGTTTTATATACATAGTACTAACCTATACGGTGTCAATGACGTGCTGATCTCCATCGAAAAAGTGAAGGCATTCATCGAGAAAGATGTGCTGTTCCCCGCGGCTAGGCCATCTGCTGTACTGCTCCATGGCAGTTGCCGACGAGGACTTGCACCGATGATGGAAGCGCTTTCACTTTGCGACGGAGAACAACATCATGCCGCGTGCCGTGCTCGTGTGGGGGGGCTGGGATGGCCATCAGCCACAGCTGACCACTCAACGATTCAATGCCTTCCTGGTCGCCCAGGGCTACACCACGTCGATCCATGACTCGCTCGATGTGTACCTCGATCAGTCGGTGATCGGTGCTGCCGATCTGATCGTGCAATGCTGGACCATGGGCACGATCACCAAGGAGCAGTTCGCCGGACTGCGCAAAGCGGTCGAGGGCGGCGCCGGTCTGGCCGGCTGGCACGGCGGTCTTGGCGACAGCTTCCGCAGTTCGGTGGACTACCAGTTCCTGATCGGTGGCCAGTGGGTCGCCCACCCAGGCGGCATCATCGATTACACCGTCAACATCTCTGCCTGGGACGACCCGATCACTGCCGGGCTCGCTGATTTCTCGATGAAATCCGAGCAGTATTACATGCATGTCGATCCATCGAACCGGGTGTTGGCGACCACCACGTTCAACGGCGCCGTCCACCCCTGGATCGCCGGCGCGACCATCCCGGTGGTGTGGAAGCGGCGCTGGGCCGCCGGCCGGGTCTTCTATTCTTCGCTGGGCCACGTCGACGCCGATTTCTCGGTGCCTGAGGCCCGGATCATCATGGAGCGCGGTCTGCTGTGGGCGACCCGTCAGGAGGCTCGCCCATGAAGATCGGCGTCATCGGCTGCGGCAACATCTCGTCAGCCTATCTCAAGAACCTGCCCGGGTTCGCCAACGTCGAAGTCGCGGCCGTGGCCGATCTCGATGTCGCCAGGGCCCAGGCGAAGGCCGCTGAATTCAAGATTGCGAAAGCCTGTTCGGTGGACGCGCTGCTGGCTGACCCGGCGATCGAACTGGTCCTCAACCTGACCATCCCCCAGGCCCACGCCGCAGTCGATCTGGCGGCCATCGCCGCTGGAAAGCATGTCTATTCGGAGAAACCCCTCGCCCTCGACCGCGCTGAGGGCCAGCAGGTGCTGGCGGCGGCACGGGCCAAAGGCGTCCGGGTCGGCTGCGCTCCTGACACGGTTCTCGGCGGCGGCCATCAGACCTGCCGGATGCTGATCGATCATGGCGCCATCGGCCGGGTGGTGGCCGGCACCGCGTTCATGATGTGCCCCGGACACGAATCGTGGCATCCGGCGCCGGAATTTTATTACCAGCGCGGCGGTGGCCCGCTGTTCGACATGGGGCCGTACTACCTGCACGCCCTGATCATGCTTCTCGGACCGGTCCGCCGGGTGACCGGTTCGGCGAACATCTCCTTCCCCGAGCGGCTGATCACCAGCCAGCCGAAGTCCGGCACCCGGGTTCCGGTGGAAGTTCCCACCCATCTTGCGGCGGTGCTCGATTTCGTCTCAGGCCCGATCGTTACCTTGATCACCAGTTTCGACGTGCGCGCCCACAGTTGCCCGATCATCGAATTGTACGGAACCACCGGCACTTTGGCGGTCCCGGATCCAAACGGATTTGGCGGCAAGGTCAAAATCAAGCGCACTCGGAATGGCGAATGGGAGAGCGTCGGCCACAGCCACAGCTATCTGAACCAGCATCGCGGCCTCGGTGTCGCCGACCTGGCGGCTGCGATCACGGCTGGCCGCGATCACCGCGCCAACGAACGTATCGCCCAGCATGCCCTCGACCTGATGCAGGCCATCCACGAGGCCTCGGCCACCGGACGGCATATCGAGGTTGCCTCGCGCTGCGAACGCCCGGCGGCGATGGTCGCCGGCTTGGCCGAGGGCGTTCTGGACTGACGCGACGCCGGCGCTGGGCGCCGGCGACTGGAACTCGTGGCGCCGCCGCCGAGGAATGTGCGGCGCCGCTGGTGAAGCGTGGTGGCGTAAATTCAGCTGAGCCTTACCTTCCGCGCCATGCTGACCGAGTGCGTTCCAGGCGATGCGTTGTTCACGGATCTGGTGAGCTCCGCGCATCGTCGATTCCGCCGGCTCGTCGCCGAGGCCGAGGGAAAAGCCAAGGCTTTTTACCAGAAGACGCTGGGGCGAGAGGCCACCATCCAGCAGATCGTCGACGAAGTCTTCGCGGCGGTCGAAGCGGAAGGCGATGTCGCCGTGGCGCGCTATGCCAAGGCATTCGATGGCGCCGGAGCAACCGAGTCGTTCCGGGTCAGCAAGGAACGCATGGCCAGGGCCTGGACCCTGATTCCCGATGATCTGCGGCAAGCGATCCAGGTCGCCATTCGCCAGGTCACCGACTACCAGCGCCGCCTGCTGCCGGCGTCGTTCGGTACCGATCTGGATGAGCCCCTCGGCGTGCGCTGGATGCCCCTCGACCGGGTCGGCGCGTATGTGCCCGGCGGCACCTCCGGCAGCTTGCCGCTGTTCAGCTCGGTGATCATGAATCTGGTTCCGGCCAAGGTCGCCGGCGTCGCCCAGACAGTCCTGGTCTCACCGCCGCGGGCTGACGGCACTCTTGCCACCGAACTGCTCGCCACTGCCCACGCCGTTGGCGTGGACGAGGTCTACGCCGTGGGAGGAATTCCCGCGATCGCCGCCCTGGCCTGCGGCACGCCCTCGATCAAGGCCGTCGATAAGCTGGTGGGACCCGGCAACATCGTCGTCACCATGGCCAAGCAGCGGGCCTATGGCCGGGTCGATCTCGACATGCTCGCCGGACCCAGCGAAATCCTGGTGCTTGCCGATGACAGCGCCCATCCCGCCTTCGTCGCCGCCGACCTGCTCAGCCAGGCCGAACACGACGCGCTCGCGATGGCGGTGTGCATCGCCGTCGGCCATGGCGTGGCCTCTGGAGTGCAACGCGAACTGGCGGTCCAACTCGAACGGCTGCCAGCCGGCCGGCAGGAAGTCGCCCGGGAAAGCATCGTGCGCTTCGGCCGGCTGGTCCGGGTCAACAGCGTGGTCGAAGCCATCGACGTCGCCAACCGCATCGCCGCCGAACACGTCGAGCTGATGCTGCGCGATCCCCATCCCGCCATCGCTGGCCTGCGCCATGCCGGCGCGATCTTCGTCGGCCCATGGAGCCCCGAGCCGATCGGCGATTACGTCGCCGGACCGAGCCACACTCTGCCCACGGGTGGCACCGCCCGGATGTGGTCGGGCATCGCGGTCGACACCTTCCTGCGCCGGACGTCGATCATCAATTTCAGCGAAGCTGATTTCCGCCGGCTGGCCCCCCATGGTGAGGTCCTGGCCGCCGCCGAGGGCCTCGAAGCCCACGCCCATGCGATCCGGATCCGGCGTTATCCACCGCGCATCGTCCGTCCTCCGACCTCGGTGAACATCATCGTTCCACCCAACCAGCCGGGATGAGCCGCCGCACGCCTGCGAAAGCCTTCCCGGTCAGGCGATCCGCAGCTGCATTGCTCGACGACGGCGGGATCGAAGCGGTCTACGCGGCTCTCGCCAGGACCATCGAACCACGCAGTGACCTGCGATTTTCCTCGACCTACGAACTGCTGGTCGCGGTGGTGCTCTCCGCCCAAGCCACCGACAAATCGGTCAATCTGGCCACGGCCGAACTCTTCCCCACCGCCAATACCCCAGCGGCGATGGTTGCCCTCGGCGTCGAAGGACTGATCCCCTACATCAAGCGCATCGGACTGTACCGGACCAAGGCTGCCAATGTTGTGGAGCTGTCGCGCCTTCTGATCGAACGCCATGCCGGGGAAGTGCCCAGCGACCGCGCCGCTCTGGAAGCCTTGCCCGGTGTCGGCCGGAAGACCGCGAATGTCGTTCTCAACATCGCCTTTGGCCAGCCGACCATCGCTGTCGACACCCATGTCCACCGGGTCGCGAATCGCCTCGGCATCTGCCGAACTGGAACCGTGGAAGGCACGGAAAACGCCTTGCTGGAGCGCACTCCTGAGACCTATCGGCAACACGCCCACCACTATCTGATCCTGCATGGCCGGTACTGCTGCACGGCCCGCAACCCGGCCTGCGCCCGGTGCCCGGCCGCAGAACAGTGCCTGCGGGTCGGAGTTGATCCACGCTGAGCCGGGTGGCGGATCCGGAAAACTGAAAGCGGAAATTGCGCTGCACGCGCTTCGCCGCTCAGCCAGCGGGTTCGCTCGAAGTGGTCAGAAGGCCGTTCCTCCGTCCTTGTCCTCTTCGATGTTCCATTCCATGACCCCGCCGTCGGGAGTGGTGATCCGGCCGCGGTTGGGCTGGCCATCGGGTCGAGGACCGCGATGGGCTTCGAACATCCGGCGCAACTCTTCCGGATCGAAACCACGCATTCCCGGCAGGCGCGGGCGGTCGGCCTCGGGTGGACGCGGCGCCAAGGCGCCTTTGACCTCCACCGTCTTGGCTCCACGACGGACGGAGATGGCCACGTTGTCGCCGGGCTTTTTCCCAGCGATCGCAGCGCGCACCGCCCGCGGCGTGTACATCGGCTGGCCGTCGATGGCGGTGATGACATCGAACCGGACCAGGCCCATCCCTGTTGCTGGGCTGGCGGGGGAAACCTCACTCACCAGCACTCCGAGGTCGTTGGTCAGGTCGAGGTGATAGGCCAGGACCTCGTCGACCTCGTCGAGCCCGATGCCCAGCCACGCCCCGGGCGCAGCCGGTTGGCTGGCTGGAGGCGTGTTGGCGGGAAACTGCTTGGCTGGGGCCGGTGGGCTTGGTTCTCCCGCCCAGGAGCCCAGGGCGAGGATGGTCAGCAGGGCGGTACGCATGGCTGCAATCTCCGGATTGCGCCTGGAGACGCCGCGCGCTGCTCCGGCTTTCCGTCCGTTGTCGATCAGCGAAGAACCCGTCGCCAAGTCGGCAGGTGCGCTGCGGTCATCGACCGAGTTCGGCGGCGCTCCGCCTGCAATGATTGCCCAGTGGCGCATCCGCGGCAACGATTGGCCAGCTATGCGTCCGCTGCAATGACTCATTGCGTGCCAATGTCATGGTGGAAGCACCGCACAACTGTAGATCTGGAGAACCAGTCTACGAGGGCCTTTCGGTCAATATTTTTACTAGTTTCCTTGATGGTTTGAATTCAAAAGTGCGTCTAAAATTAATTCACCGTGATTGTGGAAATGATTTTTTGTAAGCCCATGTATTGGAACCCATCGGGGCCTGGCAACAGATAGGTCATTGACCTGGCTATCATCACAAAGGTTTACATGTTTTGGCGTGCAGGTATAAAAAAAGAGGAAACTGTGAAATGCCTCGTCGGTTGGATCATAAAAATAAAATTCTTCCTTAAAATGATAAAACTTCAAATTTTTTATTTCTATACCAGTTTCTTCGTGCACTTCCCTCATGAGGGCATTTTCAATGGGTTCGCCATGGTCAATGCCGCCACCTGGCAGTGAATAGGTACCAGTTTGTATGGTGTTTAATAGCAGTATATTTCCATCGTTTACGATAATAGCATATACGGATGGACGAAATACAAGTTTTTCTTTGGGTATTTGAATTGTCTTCCCGAAATGTGTTTTGCATATGATCCCAAAAACATTTCGGCCCAGGTTCAGAGATCAACGGTCTGGCCGTTGAGAGAGAGCCAAGAAGAACAGATCACTGTGGCTGGTCGGTCCATTGCATGAACGCGTCAGGCATTATTTTAATACGATATTTTTACATGCTATTGCATGGTTTTTATTCTTGCAATCAATCTCATTCTTATAATAGAATAGTTGTATTTCATATGATTTATATTGAGACCAGTCGTCAATTGTAATCAATATATTATTTTTATCACCAGGTAACAATTTGTATGGCCTGATTGGTACCGTCGCATTTCCTTGGCCATGCATGTCGCCATTTAATAATATGCCTGTACCTTTGTATCTAATAAAACCTATTTTTTCAGTCCATAATTCTTTACTGCCGCCGATATAGTCAGTATTAATTTCGACCTTTTTCTTATCGCCATCGATTGATAAACTGCGGTAAGTAACATGAATTTGGTTTGATATCTGTGAATCCCGAAGTTCACATGAGAAAAGTAGGATAAGCGATAACAATATGATGTAATTCATAAAACACATTGTAAAAGATCACCGGGCAGGCCGTCGCGCTTTTTTGAAAGCAGAAGTAATCATTGTTGTCGGCTCTGGCATATCGACTTGTTGGGCGAAAATCTTAAAATAGTAATCCCTTTGCTGTCTATAAGAATGGTACTTGTGTCTTTGGAGTAATAAATAAAAGTGTAATCATTTCCATTTATTATACTCACCATCAATGAATTGGCAATATTCTTCAATTGCCGCGTTTGCCATTCTAATTAAATTCCCACCGTCAGAAACAATTTCTACATCCAAGGTAATTTTATCGAAGTTAAGATAAGTTTCACCGTTAACGGTCATTGAAACCTTTTC
This sequence comes from Planctomycetota bacterium, assembly GCA_014193115.1. Taxonomy (GTDB): domain Bacteria; phylum Planctomycetota; class UBA11346; order UBA11346; family UBA11346; genus BJHQ01. The sequence continues at coordinate 29,851 of BJHQ01000005.1, forward strand.
AATATCGAACGATAGAATATCGTCGCCAGTACATTTATATATTGGTTTAAATTTCCCAGGAACGCTTTGATTGACCATTATTAAGATAACACGCCCAAATTTTGGTTTCTCCACCATGTAAATGTTTTTCCCTTTATCCACCGTCCCGTGCTTTGTTGCATTCGCCAAATAAGCAACTAAATTAGCGTTTGTATTCCTGTGAATCGAATCAACAAATGACTGTTCACTTACCTTATTTTTCTTACTCAGGATATCTTTTGACATCCAGTCTTTTGCTGACCAAAGAGCAATAAATAAATTCTCGATTCTATTCTTTATCTTTTGACCTTTAATGGATTTTAAAAGACTATATCGAAGGCTCGATGTCAAATCGTTTTGATTTATTTGAATATACTCTTTTAACTCTTCAACATCTGCAAGGCAGTATTGTATTCTGTTTAGACCATGTAATGGCATAGGAATTCGTTACTTTGCGGTAATTATTGAACGGGCATCATTGCAGAACAACAGATCTCAGCTCGATCACTTTCCAGTTTCGAGGACCACGCTGGCCATGTCCAGGCGCCAGGTCGCGAAACCGGCGGCGCTGGTGGCGCGGAGTTTGGTTGATGCCGTCAGTGCCTTCAGATCCACTGGGATTTTGACAATGGTAGTGCCGTTGTCGGCATCCCAGGTGGCGGGCAGCGGAACCGCCGTGCTGCCATTGACCGTGATGACGCCTTGGTTCGGGCGCAGATCTTCGACCACCAGGCGCAGCCAGGCGCGATTGGCCGCGGCAAGCTGCTGGGCGTCGATGGCGACGGTCAGATCCACCGGTTGGTCAGTCGTCACCGGGCGCAGAACTGCATCGGCGAAGAACTGGCGGCGGGTGATCACCGGCCCGTCGTTCAGGATTCCGTCAAGCGGGATGCGGATCGCGAAGCCGGCGCGTTCGTCGAGCTTGGTGGTGAGCTTGGCCGAGGTGCCGCTGGCCGGCGCGTCGCGGCGTTCCAAGGCGATGGCGAACGTCGCGCGGTTGACGGTGGTGCGGATGGTCTGGGCTGGGCCGGCAAAGGTCATGCCCGGCGGCGCCTTCAGATCGATGGTCACTTCACGGGGTTCCCGGGCGTCGTTCCACACCACCGCCACCAGGGCAGGCGGCGGCAGGCGGCCATCGGTCTCAGGAGCAAGGGGATCGGTGCCGTCGATCGACGCCGCGCACCACAGGTCGGGATCGCCGGTCTCGGCGGCGACCAGGCGGCCGCGCAGATGCCGGACCAGGCCGAACGTGCACTCGGTGGCAGCCACCGCTTTCTGGTGGTGGATCATCGCCCGGGCGTGGAATTTGTCCGGGACCTCGGCCGCGGCCTGGATCAGGTCGCGCAGGTTGTAGCACATCCGCCGGTAGTTGGTCGCGGCCTCGACTTTTTCCGGGGAATCGACCCGGCCGCGGGCCGGAGCATCGACCAGGTCGTTGGTCTCGGTGTTGATCGCCCGCAGCCATTTTTTGTGGGCCATCATGCCGTAGGCGGTCAGCACCTCATAGGTGCCCATCATCGCCCGGGTGTCGCCCTGGTAATGGTGCTCATGGACGAAATCCATCCATTTCCAGCCGTTGTCGATGGTCGGCTTGTAGAGCAGGTCCCACGCCGCCCAGTGGTCCTCATTCCAGCGGAAGCCCCAGCCGGCGCTGACCGGCTGGTCCGGCCAGGCGGTTTTCAGGGATTCGGCCATGACCGCGAACATCCGGTCATAGATCGCACCATTGCCTTTGCCCGACCAATAGCTGAACGCGGTGGTGTCCATCACTTTCCAGCCGGCCTTGTCCTTTTGCCAAGCGAGGTGGGGGACGATGTCCTCATCCTTGGTGCTGCCGTCGGCGCGCTTGACCCGAACCGGCTGGCCTTCGCCGGCCAGGTCCACCCGGTAGAAATTATTGCTGAGATTGACCCGGCTCCGCTCCGCCCAGTTCAGGTACGGTTCATTCCAGAATTCGAGGATGGTGCGCGAGCCTTCGCGTTTGGCGTGGGTGGCATACGTCTGGCCGAAATCCGCCAGATCTTTCTGCCACTTGTCGCTGCGCAGATAGATCGCTGGCTCTTTGCGCTCACCGAAGCAATCGACGAAGAACGCCTCGGTGGCCGGACGCATCGGCTTCAATTCGCCAGCGAACAGGGTGTCGAGCAAAATCCTGTTGGCCTCCATCAGCGCGGTGTCGGTGCGGCCTTCGGTCTTTTCCAGTACCGTTTTGACTGCTGGCGGAATCGCGATGCCGGCGAAGGCCTTGGCATCCCAAAGACCGGGGTCCTTGACCAATCCGTTGAGGATGTCAGCCAGTTTGCGGTGGTCGGTGACGCCAACGAGGGACGCGAACGGCTTGCTCGGCTTGCCTCCCTTGGCTGCTTCAGCGGCCGCAGCGACCAGAGCCTCCGTTCGGGCGATGACTTGCTTCACCGCTGGCGCGCGCGGTCCGTCCGGCTTGGCCAGCACGGCGGCGATCGCTGCCGGTGTCTGGGGCGGTACCGGTGCGCCTTTGGGCAGGTTCTCAGGCGGATCGACATAGCCGAGATCGTGGGCCGCGATCAGTGCGGCGGCCTGACGCGGGATCCACGGGTAGTTGGAGGGGTACAGCCGGCGCTGGCTGCCCGGACGGTGCTCCTGGGGAAGGCTATAGGCGAATCCGCCGAAGATGCCGCTGGGAATGACCGAATAACCATTCACTTCGAGCGGTTTCCCGCTGACCGTAACCTGGCCGGCGGGCAGGGCCGGTTCCGGTCCGGGCAGCACCGCGACTGCGGTCACCGCGAACGAGACCGGACCGATGCCGAAGGGATTGACCACTCCGACCGCGATGTGGCTGACGGCGCTGCGGTCGAAGACGTAGTCCTCGTCCAGGTGGCTGCCGGGCGCGACCCATTCCGCCTCGGCCAGAGCCCGGAACGGCAGATCGACGGTGTTGCTGGTGGCGACCAGCGGCGCTGCGGATTTCCAGTACCACCAGCTGCCGTCGTTTTCCCGGAGCCACACAGAGACTTCAGCGTCGGGCCGGGGCTTGGCCGTGGTCACCGTCACCCGCAGACCGGCACCGACGCGCAGATCGGCCGGTTTGAGCAGAGGGAGCACTGCGGTGCGGGCGTAGTTCCAGTTCTGCCGCGACTTGCCGAGATCGAAGTCGAAACGCAGGCCAGCGCCATCGCCGGTGCCCATGTCCCAGTGGCCGAGGCGGTCGGGCGGTGCGGCGATGCCAGCGATCGCGCCGGTGCCGCCGCCATCGACCGTCCAGGTGCCTTCGATCATCCACTTGGCACCCTGGCTGGTCGCCTGGTCGAGCCAGAATCGCCGGCCCGGCTCGGCCGGTGCCGGATCGGCCGGCACGAGCGGTTGCGCCTTTGCGGTGACGGTTGCGGTGACGGTCACGGGCGCTGCTGGGTCCTTACCCTTGCCGGTCAGGGTCGAAGCGATTTTTCCGGTCAGGTGGGTGCCATCCCAGACCAGGCCGTCACCAGCGGCGGTGACCTCGAACCCGGCGGCCTTCCCGGCCACCGCGGTCCACGCTCCATCGGCGCGATTGCAGGTGAATTCCAGATCTTTTCCGCCGGGAACGGCTCCGGTCAGGCGGATGGTAAGGCCAACGTTGCCGGCATCGATGACCGGGAAGGTGGCGGGCAGGTCGACCAGCGGGGCTGGTTCGGCAGCGACGGCGGCAATGACGGCGACGGCGCTGAGGAGGCAGAAAGGCATGGTGCCACTACCCTAGGCCACGATCAGCGTTGAGTCGACCGACCATTCCCAAACCGGCCGGCCACTGGCTGGCGAGCACCATGCCACCAGTCAACACAGCGATCACGCTGGCCTTGAGTTGACGGTGGCTGCCAGGCCGCGGGCCCCATGTTCTGATCGGTCGCGGAGACGCCCGATGTCCTTCCCCCGTGTTTCGGCAGCGGTCCTGCTGATCGTGACCTTGGTCGGCTTGGCTTGGCTCGGGCTCGGCTGGCCCGGTCGGCTCGGCAGGCTCGATACTGCGCCGGGCCGGGGTGAGCACGGAGCCGCGAACGGTCCATCAGGCGCGCAGGCCAGCGCTGGAATTTCAGCCGCTGATCCGGGCCTGCCGCGACTGGTGGGATCGCTGGACACAACTGTTTCCAACCTGGGTGTCGGCCATGCCGCCGTGCCAGCGTCGTCCCAGGTTCTTGCCGGTCCCCAGAACCCGCCTTCAGAGAACCCGCCTTCAGAGAACCCTCCTGCAGCGCTCCGCAGGACGGCCACGGTCCAAAAGGTCCCGCCTTCGGAACCAGCCACCGATCCACCGATGCAGGTTCCACCAGCGATGGACGCCGCGTCGTCAGCGGCTGCGCTCGCTGCCTTCGCTCGGGCCTCTGCCGACTGGCTGGCGGGGAACGGCGAGGCCGACCGGCTGATCGCCGCAGCCCAGGCCCGACGGCCGGTCATGGCGGACCTGATCCGTCGCGACCCCGCTCAGGCGCTGTCCCTGGCGGTCCCCTGGTCCACCCGCCGGACGCTGCCTGCGGCCGTCGTCGCTGAACTCGAGCAACCGGTGGATGGCGTCGGAAAATATGCGGTGCTCGGCCGGTCGTTGCCCACACCGGGCACGCCAGCCATCAGCCGCCGGGCAACCGTGGCTGGCGAGACCTATACGGCGCATGTTTTCGGAGCACGGATCCGGATGACGACCCAGGGCTCGGCAAATCTCCATGGAATCGCCTTGGATGGGCAGCTCGCTCTCCACGAAAAGGACTGGCGCCCGATGGAACCGGCTGAGGCCATCGCCCGGATGGCTGGCGTGTCCGCTCCCTGTCCGGTCTCAGGCAAGGCCACGGTCGCTGCCGCTGCCTTGGCCGGGGAAGAGGTCCTGACCGCTTGCTCCTCGCTCCATCTCGCCCAGCACCTCGGGCAACGCCCGGGGTTCGGAGGCGACGCGGTGGCGCGGTCGGCCTATTCCACCGGCCCCAAGACCGTGCTGTTCGTCCGGGTCGATTTCAGCGATCGGCCGGGAGATCCGCTTTCCGCCGAAGACGCGAAGGCTCTGATCGAAACCAAGGCCGGGGGATTTTTGAAAGAGAATTCCTATAACACCACCAGCCTGACCGCGACGGTGACTGCGACCCTGCGCCTCCCCAAGGCCAAAGCTACGTACGCCTCCATGAATGGCGGCGACGTGACGTTGATGGATGACGCGGTGGCCGCGGCGAAAGCTGCCGGCAGCGATCCGGCCAGCTTCTCGTTCTTCGTGATCGGATTCGTGAAGACCTTCAGCGGCTGGTCGGGCCAGGCCTATGTGCACTGGCCTGGGGCGTGGCTCAACGGCAATTTCAGCCAAGGCGTCTGCGCCCACGAACTCGGCCATAATTACGGCTTATGGCACGCCAATGCCTGGGTTGCCAGCCTCGACAGCGTCATTGGTCCGGGGACCAACCTGGAATACGGCAATGGCTTCGACGTCATGGGCGCCGCGGGCGGCGACGACCAGCAGTTCAATGCCGAACATAAGCACGAACTCGGATGGCTGCCCGAGGCCCGGGTCGCCCGGGTGACGACCAGCGGGGTTTATCAACTTGCGGCATTCGACGTCCCGGTCCTTGATGCCACCCGGCCAGCGGCCCTGGCCATCGCCAAGACCGGCGATGCCGACCACCGCACGTATTGGGTGGAGTGCCGCCAGCGGTTCGCCTCCAACCTTTCCATCCAATCCGGCGTTTTGCTGCTGTTCGCACCCTGGGACCGGAGCAATGGCGGCAGCCAGCTGCTCGACACCACGCCGTGGTCGTCCCGTGGCCGCGACGATTCCGCGATCGTCTGCGGACGAACCTTCAGCGACCGCCAGGCGGGCATCCACATCACGCCGCTGCGCATCCTGCCACTCGATCCGAAGGTGATCGAAGTGGCGGTGAACCTCGGCCAATACCCAGGCAACCGCCCGCCCGCACTGAGCCTGGCCGCCGACACCGTTTCTTCAGAGACCGGTCAACCGATCGCTTTCACCGCCACCGCCAGTGACAGCGATGGTGACGACTTGGCGCTTTCCTGGGACTTCGGCGACGGCAGGTTCGGACCCAATGCCGGTTCGGTCACCGCCAGCTGGACCAATCCGGGCGACTACGTGGTCGCCTGCACCGCCAGCGATCTGAAAGGTGGCGCGACCATCCGCCAGGTGGTGGTGCGGATAGGCACGGTGATCGGGAGGTGCCGGATGTCGGGCCGGGTCCATACGGTCGGCGGTAATGGTCTGCCCGGGGTCGCGGTCACTCTGACTGGCATCCTGCCGCCGACCGCGCTGACCGATAGCGACGGCGTCTTCACCTTGGTCAATGTCCCGACCGGCTTGGCCAATGAGGTGACGCCGTATGCATTTCCCTGGACTTTCAGCCCTGAATCCCTGTACGTTATCACCGGGGACACCACCGCCATCGACTTCACCGCTAGCGGCGGCCCCGAACCGCCGGACACGACTCCGCCTGGAGCGATCCTGAGCATGGCCCCCGAGGCCGTCACCGGCACCACCGTCAGCCTGGCCTGGTTGGCAACCGGCGACGACGGCGCCATCGGGACGGCGACGACCTATGACCTGCGCTATTCCACCAGCCCGGTCGATGAGAGCACTTGGGCCCGTGCAACGGTTCCCAGCGATCCCTTGCCTGTGCCGGGCCCGACCGGCGCCAAGGACCGGGTGACGGTGACCGGACTGGCTCCAGGCACGACGTATCGTTTCGCCATCAGGGCGGCTGACGAGGCCGGGAACCAGGGACCGATCTCGTCAGACATCGGCGTCGCCACCGCCAGCGACGGTGTTCCGCCCGCCGCCATCACCGACTTGGCCATCACCAGCATCACCTCCTCCAGCGCCGCCGTGACTTGGACCTCACCAGGCGACGACGGAACGGTCGGTACTGCGGCAAGTTATGACCTGCGCCAATCCATCACCGCGATCAGCGAAACCACCTGGGCGGCGGCGCTGCCGGTCGGACCGGAACCGGTCCCGCTGCCCGCTGGCACCATACAACAGTATGTGCTGACCGATTTGATTCCTGGAACGACCTATGCCGTGGCGATCCGTTCGCATGATGAGGTCGGCAACCGATCGGCGGTGTCAAACGTCGTCACCTTCACCACCAGGACTCCGACCATCGCCCAGGCCGCTGAATCCAGTGGCGGAAGTTCTGGCTGCGGCCTCGGCGCCGGTCTGGCCGCCCTCGGCCTGATCGGCCTGATTGGAGTTGCCCGGCGCGGACGGCAGGTCCGTGGTTGAGCCGGGGATGGCCTTGGACGGGGTGTCCCGGCGCCTGGTCCTATGCCTTTTTGCGTGCCTGGCTCCAATCGGGTTTCTCAGCGCGGCTGAGCCGCTGCTCGCCGCCCTCGATCCGGCTGGCAAGGTCGCATGGCTGAACCCGACCTCGTCTGGCCTGCGCGCGATCGTCGATCCGGTGCTGCCGCCGGCAGATCCCTCCTGGGCGATCGGTGATCGCCGGGTGCTGGTACTGCCGGTGGGATTCACCGATCTGGCGGCGCCGGACCCCCAGCCGGTGGTCGACCTGATTGCCGGTTCTGCCGGCGATCTGCTGGCCCGGGCCGCCCACCGCCGGCTGCGCTTGCGCGCTGTGGCGCTGCCAGCGGTGAGCCTGAACGCGACCGCTGCGGATTTCCAGGATCCCTTCACGTTGGCGAGCAGGGCCGTGGCAGCCTCGGGGCAGAGCGGAGCCAGCGACGAACGCCTCCTGTTCCTGACCAACGGCGCTTTGTTCAGCTGGGCCGGCCTGGCCGAGCTCGGCGGCCGACGGATTTGGATCAACGCTCCGCCCAATCTGGGCCTGATCGCCCACGAATTGGGCCACAGCCTGGGCATGCCCCACTCCGGCGCGGTTCAGGTCACTGGCGAGGATCCGACGGATCCGGGCCAGCATCTGACCTACGGCGATCCCACGGATGTGATGGGATCAGGCGGCACTTCCGCCGATCTGCCTGGCGCCGCCCACCGCTTCCGCATCGGCTGGCTGCCGGAAACCGCCGTGCTCAGGCCCGCCGGCGATGGCGTCTGGCGGCTGTGGTCGGGGGATGATCCGCGCTGGCGGCCGGACCGGATCCAGGCCATGGCTCTGGCCCGCGCCGATGGTCGTACCTTGTGGATCGAACTGCACGGCGATTCCCTGCGCTTGGTGATCGCTCCGGGGCCTGAATCTGCGAGCGAGCTGATCGATGCGACGCCGTGGACCGCGACCTTCGCCGATGCCGGTCTGACCGCCCAGCGGGTGTTCGAGGACCGCAGCGGCGGGTGGCGGGTGGCGCTGCTCCGGAGCGAAGCCACCGATCCGCCGTCGGCGCTGGTCGCCGTGCGTCAACGCTGGTCGGGGCAGCCCAGCCGTCCGCCTCGGCTGAGCGTGGACGCTGGTCCGTTGGTGCTCGATCCAGGCGCGACTCTGACCGCCAACGCTATTGCCGACGATCTGGATGGACCGGCGCCGTTGATCGCCTGGGATGCCGCTCCGCTTGGTGGCGGAGCCGTCCCCTTGGCGAGCGCAGGTCCAGCGTTTTCGGCCACGTTCTTCGAGCATGCCGATCGATTAGTGCGCTGTTCCGCTGGCGATCTCGACGGCGGGCTGACCACCGCCTGGCTGGCGGTGACGGTCGGTTCGCCCGGCACCGGGCGGATCGCCGGCACGGTGCTGGCCGATGATGTTCCGGTCAGCGGAGTCCGGGTGATGGCGCCGCTCCAACCATCCGGTCGTCGGCCCCTGGCCTGGACCGATTCACGGGGCGAATTCCTGCTTACCGGGCTGCTGCCCGACAGCGGCTGGCCCGTCTCCGGCACGGCGGTCGGATGGACCATCTGGTCGCCTGCCAGCGGCAATATCCCGGTCGGATCGAGTGTCGGATTACAGGCGGATCCGCTCTTCGGCGAACTGCAAGTGGTTGCCTCCGCGGGCGGCGTTCCGGTGGCCGGCGCAACCGTGCGCGTGGCGGGAAGGATCGTCGGCGCCACCGCCGCCGACGGCCGGCTGACCGTCACCGGTCTGCCTCGCGAAGCCCTGCCGGTGACGGTCGGCGCGCCCGGCCGCGGCGCCGCAGCGATCGTCGCAGTGGCAGCTTCTACCACTGTGAACCTGACCCTGGCCGACGATGGTGAAGCGCCTGCGGCTCCGGCCGGATTCGCCGTGGCCGCTGCCGCCGACGATCATTCCCTGGAAATCACCTGGCGATCTGAGCCAGGGGTGGTCGGATACGAGCTGACCTGGTCGGCACAGGCGCCGTCCGGATCCATCTGGCTCGGGACGACCACTGAGACCTGGGCCGATCCCGGCCTGATCGCCGGTGCATCCGGTCGTCTTCCCGCGCAGCGCCGCCGCCGGGTCATCCTGCCCAGCGCGCTGGGCGTCTGGCATGGCCGGTTGGTAGCGGTCGATGTTGCCGGCAATCGCTCTCCGCCGGCCTTCACCCAGCGCATGCTGGGCGAACTGTCTCCGCGCCTGTCTCCGATCACGGTCACCCAGATGTCGGCCGGCCAGCTGACCGCCTCGGTCAATACCATCGCCAGCGCGATCGAGTCCGGCTCGTGGCAGGTGTCAGGGCCAGGCGCAACCAGCGTCGAGCGGATTTCCGCCACCGACCCGACCACGGTCCGGATCACCGTGGCCGCCGCCGGAGATTACCGGATCACCGCTGCGATGACCGCCGCCAATGGCCTCGATGCGATCGCCGAGACCCACGTCACCATCGCGTCCACTGCCGTCGCTGGCCGGATCGATCCGCCGGTGGCGATGGTCAGCCCGGGAGCAGTGCTGAACTTCTCCGCCCGGTGGAGGGACGGATTCGCCACTGAGCGCCCGCCTGAGGGGGAAGCCACCTGGACCGTGACCGGCGGCGGCCGGATCGACGTCGTGACCGGCCAGTTCATTGCTGGTGCGGCTGCCGGTGGCCCGTGGACAGTGCAAATCGTGGCCGACGGCCTGACCGCCACCGCTCAGGTCAGCATCATCAACTCGGAGGACGACGAACGTCCTTGCGCAAGTGGCGCGGGTCTGGCTTTGATCGGGAGTCTGGCATTATTCGCGATCGGACGTCGCCGCCGTCACCGCTAGCCGCCGATCACCATTTCCAATTGATGTTCCACGCCCAGCCGGGGGACTGGCCGTTGGCCTGGACATGGAGGATCGGTCCATTGGTGGTCCATCCGGGCCAAGACCCATGCCGGCAAGAGGGGAACAGCGGCGACTGATAGGGCTGGATCCAGATGACCGAGGTCGGCTGTTCCACCGGCTCGCTGCGTTCGGCCCGTTCCTTGGCCAGGCGTTCGGCCTCGGCCACGACGGCTGCGCGCCGCGCGGTTTCGGCCGCGATCAGATCTTCCCGTTCGCTCCAGGCCATCCACCGACCGTTGTGGAACACCTCGCCCCGGGCCGCAGCGGCCTCATGGGGGCGCATCCAGACTCCTGATTCCAAGGTGTACCCGAGAAAACGCCGGGCGCCGTCGTGGCGACGATCGCGGTCGAGGACCTGGCTGGCCAGTTCGCGGCCCAGGGTCAGATCGCCAGCTGCGCGGGCGCGCTGGACCAGGTTCCACCAGTCCTCGGCCGAGCCCAGGTCAGCGAGCTTGGCGCGCAGGGAGCGGACCTCGGTCAGCGCCTTCTGATTGGCGGTCGGGCCGGGAACCACCAGGACCACATCGCTGGCCTTCAAGCGCATCACCACCGACATCGAGCCCTGGGTCTGACGGAGATCCCAGCCGCCATCGGCAGCCCTTGCCAGCTCGCCTTCCACCACCCGGCCATCGGCCAAGTGGATCTCATCGCAGGTGAGCTGGGCGCAGAACAGGGCGAGGACGGCGCTCGCCAGCGGCAGGGTCCGGGGACGCGGGATGCACTTGGTCATTGGAGGCGCCTGACCTGATGGATTGTCGATCCGGGGAGCGGAGGCAAGGAAAAACTGACGCCAAATTGCATGATCGTACTTGACGGTGTCGCCCACCACGCATAGGTTGGAACGATCACCATGGCAGCACCTGCGATCCTCCTTGGCCTCGATGTCGGACGTGACGGTCTGGGCATGGTCGCTATCACCGGGGACGGAAAAGTCCTCGCCTCGCTGCGTCGGGGTTACGCCGTCGATGCCGATGGGGATGGCGGCCCCGGGGCCTCGGACTGGTGGCGGGCGGCCCGCACCGGCTTCAAGGAACTGCTCCGCCGCGCCGAGTTGCGCTCGGACCAGGTGCGCGCCATCGGCCTGTCCGGTGATGGCGATGCGCTGGTAGCCGTCGATCGCAATGGCGATGGGCTGGCCACCTGCCCAGCCGGCGCCGATCCCCGCTTCGCGCCGTTTCTCGACGAAGCGATCAAGCTCGCCGGAGCCCGTAATTTCGCCAATCTCACCGGCAGCGCTCCGACCACCGCCTCGGGCGCGGTCAAGCTGCTGTGGCTTCAGGCCAACCACAAACGGGCCTGGCATGATTGCGCGCTGGTGCTCCCGCCGAAGGACTACTTGCGGTTGCGCTTGACCGGAACCGTCGGCACCGACGCCACCGATGCCTGCGCGACGTCGCTCTACAACCCGCGGACCAGATCCTGGTCGAAGCAGCTCCTGCAGCTGCTGTCCCTGAATCACGAGTGGCTGCCGCAGGTGGGCAGCGGCGCCTCCATCGCCGGACGGGTCACCGATGGCGCCGCCCGGGACAGCGGTCTGCAATCCGGCACGCCGGTGGTCACCGGCGCCGGCCATGCCTCTGCTCTGGCTGTCGCCGCCGGCGTCATCGACTCCACCAGCACCCTGGTCGAACTCGGCGATGGCGGATCGGTGTTCGCACCGACCATTGAACCGATGCGGGATCTGCGCGGCAGGCTGCGTACCGGTTGCCACACCCTGCCTGGTTTGTGGACCCTGCAGAGCGATGGCGGCGCCTCCAGCGCGCCCCTCGACTGGATCCTCGACCAGGTCATGCCCTCGGAATCCGCCCAGGCCCGGCGCAACGGGCGTCCGGTGCTTGAACTGCTCGCCGAATTGGCTGCGGAGATCCCGCCTGGCGCCGACGGGCTGGTATGGCTGCCCGGGTCCGGCAATACGCCCGGCGGATGCCTCGGCCTGACCCGTCATCACGGTCGCGGCCACCTCGCTCGGGCGGCCTTCGAAGGTGGTGCCCTGGCCTGCCGTATCGCCGTCGAGGCCGCTGACGCTGTCCGTGGCGGCATCGGCCAAGTGGTTCTCGCCGGCCGCGGCGCCTCCAGCCCCTTGTGGGCCCAAGTGGTCGCCGACGGCATCGGCCGTCCGGTCCAGGCCATTACCGTCGAAGAACCCGCCGCAGTCGGCGCCGCCATCCTCGCCGCCAACGCCATTGGACATCACAAGGTGCTGGCCGATGCGATCAAGAAGATGGCCGGGAAACGCGCCACGTATTCCCCGCGACGGGCCTCGGCCGACGTCCTGGCCGGCACCGCTGATCGTCTCGCAACCTTGCGCCAGACTTGGGCAGCTCCGCCGGCTTTCGAGCCGGCGTTAATCGAAGCCGCGTCGTGAACCGCATCCTGCTGGTCCTGTTGGCGATCCATGTCGCGGGCGGTGCCACCGTCGTCGTCTGGATGTCGGGTCAGCATGCCCAACGCGCTGCTGAAGTCGCTGCGATCAGGACCCTTGCCGAGCAGGATCGGGCCAAGACCGCACGGATCGAACGCGACGTCGAGACCATGGAAGCACGCCGCGCCGCTTTGCGCCAGAACGACCGTTTCGTGGTCGAATTGCTCGCCCGAGAACGACTGGGCTGGATCCGGGCCGACGAGATCCCCGTGCCCAAGGCGCCAGCTCAATAAGCGCAAAGTTGACAGCTCGGAGCGCCGCACTCTGTGCGGCCGGTTTGCTTCGGCGGCCACATGACCGAGCCGAGCCGAGCCGGCGCTCCCTGGCAAGCCGAGCTGGTGCTCAGCGCCTCTAGGCCAGCCCGGAGCGCCGCACTCTGTGCGGCCCATGAGCTTTGGCGGCGTGACATGACCAAGCCAAACCAAGCCGGCGCTCGGCGCTCCCAGGCAAGCCGAGCTGGTGCTCGGCGCCTCTAGGCCAGCCCGGAGCGCCGCACTCTGTGCGTCCGATGAGTTTTGACATGACCAAGCCAAACCAAACCTAGCCCAGCCGAGTTGACGCTCAGCGCACCCAGGATCGCCGACAAGACGATGCAAGGCAATGGCATGGGATGCAACTCACGGGGATTTTTGCGACGACACGGTTCCCGTTAATTGGTGGACTATGGCGTCCTTGCCGCCTTTGGTCCACGTGCGGGTGCCAGAGATGGCAGGCTGGCCTGGCTTTGCGGACGAAGGGATCGACAGGGAGATTTCCACTTGTCCGTGCTTGTCGCTCACCAGGGTCGCGGTGATGGTGGAACCGCCAGGCACCGACGCGACTCGATAGGTTCCGGCGGCAAAACCGTAGCGCTTGGCGATGCCGGGCAGAACCAGGCGGCCGTCGCGGAACTCGATGGTGTCGGTGTCCTGCTTGGCTCCAGCCGCGTCGGTGAATTGGACGCTGAAGCGGCGGCCATCCAGGGTCGCTGTCGTCGTCTCAGCGCCAGATTTTGGGGCTGGGCGATCTGCTGCGCCAAGCGATCCGGCCAACAGCAGGACGCAGGCGGAAGCCGTCAGACAGGCGGAGGTCGTCAGACAAGCAGCGGTCGTCAGGAAATGGTTCATGGGGGTATTCCGTTGAGGGTGGGGGTGGGGTCGACGGCACGCAGTCGTCGGCGCAGGGTGGTACGGTTGAGCCCGAGCAGAGCCGCGGCGCGCATCTGATTGCCTTGGGTCGCCGCCAGGGCCTCGTTGATGACGATTCGCTCGATCGTACCGAGCAATTCGGCATGCACTTTGCCAGGCGAGATCCGCAAGTGGTCCCGGGCGATGCGGGCCATGAGCGGCTCCCAGACCGTGGCGGCAAGATCCTCCAAGCCGAGATGCTCCAGATCGATCACACCGTCCCTGGCCAGGATCGCCGCACCTTCCAAGCAGGCGCCAAGCTCGCGCAGATTGCCGGGCCAAGGATGCGCGGCGATCCGGGCCAAGGCGGCGTCAGTCATCGAGAGGGGTTGGTTGCGACGTGAGGCGATCCGGCGGAGAAACTGACGCACCAGGTCGGTCAGATCCTCTCCACGGGCAGACAGGGCAGGGAGATGCACCGACACCGATTGCAGGCGTTCTGCAAGGTCGTGGCGGAATCCGCCCTGACTTGCCAGATGGCCGAGGTCGCGGCTGGTGGTGACAGCCAGGCGGATGCCTGGCGCAGCGCCGGCCATGGCAAGTTGTCTGGCCAGGAAATCCTGCCCAGAGATGGGCAATTCCGCGATCTCGATCATCAGGACTCCGGCGCCTGTGGCGCCAGCTCGGCCGATGATGCCAGCGATCATGTCAGCAGCATCGGCCTCGCCCACTTGGGCGCATTCAACGATCATTGGACTTCCTCTTCCGCAGGATCGCAAGAAGGCATTGGCGGTGGTCCGCTTTCCGCAACCGCTTGGTCCGCAGATCAGCACACAGGGGGCGTCCACCGCTGCCGCCAGTCGGCGCAGGGCGGTCTGCATCGCCGGCCCTGTGCCTTGCGGATCCAGCTCTTGACCAGCCTCGGGCAAGGCGCGGATGGCCAAGTGTCGATCCCGCAGGATCCGCCCGACCAAGGTTCGCAGGAGCTCGAAATCCAACGGTTTTCCCAGGACATCCGAAGCACCATGGCGAACCGCATCAACCGCGGTGCTCAGCGAGACATAGGCAGTCATCAGCACCACCGGCAGATCGGGATCGCTGACCCGAAGCTCGTTGATCAAATCCAGGCCGGACCGGCCCGGCATGCGTAGATCGGTCAACACCAGATCCGGCCGGATCTGCTTGACCTGACGCAGGCATGCGTCGACGGAGGCGGCGATACCGACCCGGTACCCACAAGAGGTCAAGGCCTGCTGAACCGCCCAGGCCACAGCCGCGTCGTCCTCGACCACGAGAATCCGTTCGCCATCCATAGCCTCATCATATCCGGTGGCATTGCGGACAACGAGGAGGGAATGTGCCTACCGCGCCGGCAGCACCTGCCGGATTCAGTCGGCGGGATGCACAACTGGTGGCTCCGTTATCCAGATGGTCGGCAGCTGAACGGCGGTGGTGACGTTAGCGAGCGGCGGGGGAGCGAGCTTGGCCACGGCGATCTTCCGGGACCCATCGCCGACAGCCCATTCCCCAGGTGCCCCTCCGACTGAGAAAGTGCAAGCACTGACCGTCACCTGGACCAGCGTCCCCACTGGCGGCGCCAGCGCCGAGTTAACCTCCCAGCGATCATCCTGGCGGGGATCGGGGATGGGCAGCGCCGCCAAACTGCTGTTATTCTCATCGAAAATCGCAAGAATCATGCCGTCGAGGGCTGCCGCGAGCATCCGCCGCGACTGGCCGGGCTTGGACGGATCGGGCCAGGTGCCGAACAGCGATCCGCTCCACACCCACGGCCAGGGCGGCAAGTGTCGATCAGTGGTGCGATCCCGGATCAGCTCGGCGCCAGGGTGGTCGTGGCGCCGACCCAGATCATCGTCCCAGTTGAGGTGCACCTGCACCGGAGTTCCCACCGGTGGCCGACCGGTCAGCGAATCCGGCGGCCGCCCGGCGCCGATGCCGAGGGCGGCCACCGCCGCTACCTGGATTGCCACGGCGTCGTCGGCGTCGAGTTCCACCAACGCTTCATGCAGCCGACCGTTGCGGGTGGTGGCCAGCAGTTCCAGGCCATCTGGCGGCCCCTGGCTGAGGACGAAGCGCCCGGTCAGCACCAGGCGGACGCCGACTTCAACGGCGATGCCCTGCCCGATGGGGATCGGATCTGCGCCGATCAGCGCCGCCAGCACCAACCCGGCGACGCTGGAGATCATCGCGGAACCTGGGGTACCGCTTTCCCAACGGTCTTTCCGGCTTTGCCGACTCCGGCCTTGCCGTCTCCGGCCTTGCTGATGTCAGCCCCGTGGATCAGGGCGTAACGGTAATAGACCTCCAAAATCAGGATGTTGAGCACCGTGGACAGCGGCCGACCGGTCTGCTGGGCCGAGAAGTGTTGGCCCGGATCCCAACTGCCATCGAAACAGCCGGGATCGCTGCGCTGCGAATTCACGAAGATATCGCGCACGGAACCGTTCCACGTCTTCCATGCCTCGCCGCCGATCTGGAAAAAGGCCAAGGTGTTGTAGTACGCATAATAATTGTTGCAGGGATAGGCCGTGGGCAGGTGGTGGCGCATCTCGTAATTCGCCAGAGTGGAGATCATCGGATCGCCCGGAGCCCGTCCCTGGAACAGGCCGATCAGCAAGCCGATGCAGCCCAGGTCGTGGGTGTTGCTGCGCGGGCTGAAGTGCGATACCTGCGATGTTTCAGGATTATAGCGGTAGGCCAGGCCGGTTTCGTCGGTATAGGGGTCGAGCCGATCGGGATCCTTGCCCAGATACACGGTGCTCGCCCGCCAGATCGCGTTCAACCACTGCTTGCCGCTGTCCCAGCCATTGCCGACATCAATACCGGCGGCGATGCACGACTTCAGCGCCTGGAGATTCCACGAGCTCGATGACGTGGCCATGCCATCGGCCTTCGATTCGGTGAAATCGCCCCACACCCACGGCACCGGGCCAGCGGCGGTTGCCGGCACCCGTCGGGCCAGGATCACCTGGACGCCTTTCTCGACCACCGGCCGCAGCGCCTGATCGCCGGTCATGGCATAGGCCTCAGCCAAGGCCATCACCGCCATCGCCTGGGCATAATTATGCGGGCGGCCTTCCTGCATGAATTCACCAGATGCGCCTTGGGCAGCGACCAGCATGTCCACCGCTTTGCGCACCACCTGCTTGTGCTTGCTCGGCACGATGTGGTCATAGCCAGCGCCAAGGAAGCAGAGCAAGGCTAAGCCGGTGATTCCGATGTCGTCGCTCGGCCCGCGATGGCGCTCGGCAGGTTCGCATTTCGGCCCGTCTTCCTGGCAGTTGTTCTGGTAGGTCATCAATGGCCAGTGACCAGCCTGCGACTGGTGTCGGGACAGCCAGCGCAGTCCAGCCTCCACTGCCGACTCGCTGGCCTTGCTGCCGCCATGCATGCCCACAGCCCGGCGCCGTCCAGCGCCCTGACGCATGCCGAACATCCCTGATGCCCCTCCGCTGGCACCAATGGCCATGAAGGCGCCCTGCCCGCCCATCTCGCTCGATGCCACGGCTTCTTCGCGACCCTTGGGATTTGGAGAGTCCTTCTCCTCCTCTGCCTCAGCGACTTCGACCGGCATGTCCAGGGCGGTGATCGGTTGGGGCGTTTCCGATTCGCTGACGATGGTGACCTCGGCCTGGGCCTCCAGGGTATGCTTTTCCTTCTTGTCAGGGGGCGGCGGGGGCGCAGTGACCACCGCAACCCGCACCGCCGGCGGATCCTGCTGAACCACGACCACGCCCATGACCACGACATACATCAGCAAGAGCAGCAGGGCATGGACGCCAGTGGAGATCAACCAACCGACCCAGCCCACCGTCGGTCGGTCGCGGTCTTCTGCGGGCAAGTCGTTGCGGTCATCGACCGGCGGCAGGTCGCCGGTGGTTTCCGTGGATGCGGCGTTCATGCGTCAGCTGCGATGGCTATGGCGCGCAGGACGTATGCCGTTGCCAGTTGCGGCAATGCTTCACCCCAGCGCGGTGCGGCGTTGGCCCAGCGCATCGGGGCCGATGTGCCCGGAGCCATGACCTGGGCCTGAGCTCGCGCCGTTTCCAGCAGGTCGGCGCGCCAGTCGGCCTGCCGGCCATCGCTCAGTTCGATCCGGTTGGTGCCGGTGAGCGCCATGGCTTTGGCAAGAGCCAGCCAATAGCCGAACAGACCCTGCTGCTGCCGGCCGACGGGCATGCCAGGATGGCCAGTGATGCGATAGTTAGCCTGGATCCACCGCTGCACCGCCTTGGTTCTGGGATGTTGCACGTCCATCCCGACCAGCAGGAACCCCGCCAGCAGCCCGCAGGAGAGCGATCCAGTGCTGGCAGGACGCGATGGCCCGCCATCCAACGTCGGATCATCGTGTCCGTCGGCGACAGCGGGATCAGGGCTGTACACACCGCCGCCGTCATGGGTGACCCAAGCACGATCTCCTGGCTCACCGTCACCGCTGTCAAGATTCTGGCAGGCGTTCAAGAATCGTCGCGCACGCTGGAGATTGGGGTGACCTGCTGGCACCCCTGAGGCGACCAGGCCCTCAATGGCACTGACGCTGGCGTGCAGGTCAGGCGCTGCATTGGGAGCGGTGGCGAAGCCGCCAGGCGTTGTGGCGATGCCGCCATGCGCAGGTTTCTGATTCGCAAGCAATTGGGACTGAGCTGCCGGGCTTGTCGCTCGCCCCAGGCACGCCTCGACCTGGAGACCGAGGGCCGTGGTGTAGAGACCGGTTCCCGAGCCAGCTTGCTCCCATCCGCCGTCCTTCCGGCGATGGCGCTCCATGAAAGTCGCGGCCGCGGCGATCTGCGGCGACTGCGCCTCCAGCCCGGCGCCTCCACCAGCGAGGGCCAGGATCGCCAGCTGGGTCACGCCAAGGGCGTAGGGATGGTCCGGCAAGAAACTGCCATTTGGCTGCTGCTGGGCGAGCAGCCAGTGCGCTCCCCGACGATGCAGCTCGCGCAGTCCGGCCCGCAGCTCGGGATCGACCCCTGCGGCAATTGGCATTCGCGCCGCGCCGGAGGACTGATCGGAGGCGAGCATCGGAAACGGGACGAAGCCAACGGCTACGGCCGCGGTACTGGATCGGAAGAGGGAGCGGCGAGTCAGCATGTTGTGATCATGATCGGATCGCAATTGCCGAAACTGCCTGTGAATGAGGTGCGGCCGACCAGCGCTGGTCACGGCTGACCACCAACCGGGTTCCCGTGTGAGCGGCGGGGTTCCCCGTGACTCTTGCTCGGTATGGCCGCATGCACGTGAGCCGATCGAATGTCCACATGGTGGTAGGAAACGTGAAAATTTCCTAAGCCACGCGGTGCGCCGAAATCTGGCCACTGAAGATCGGCAATAGCGTCCGTGCGTCCCATCCCTCATCCTGGGGGCCGGGTTCGTCGGGGACGCGGGCGCGTGCGGTCACGAGCGCGCCCCGCTAGCGCCGATCTTCAGCCGCCAAATGGCTCGGCAGCAGCTGTCGGCGTCCTCGCATGCGCAGATTGAGCTGGCCGAGCTGGCGCTCGGCGCTCCCAGGCCAGCCCGGAGCGCCGCACTCTGTGCGGCCGATGTGCTGTTGCGGCCACATGACCAAGCCAAACCAAACCAAGCCAAACCGAGCTGGGGCTCTGCGTTCCCAGGCAAGCTCGGTGGTTCCCTGGGCCGGGCTTCCTGGTTGCTGAGCGACCTCGACTCGACAGCGTCCCACCATGCGACTGCGGATCAGGTCGGATGAGATCGGCCACGGGTCGGTGGCGATCCGCAATGCGTCTGGCGTCGCCGTCGGTGCGCTGTGGTCCGCGACGATCCGCGGGCTAGCGACGCTGCGCGTGCTCGCGCTCAAGGAGCTCCCCTTGCCCGTAGCCGGTGATCAGCCCGTGCCTGGACTGATCGCCAGCGCCGTGGCCGCGGCTCGCCAGCATCAGGCGTTGGTTCTTCTCGACCGGCCGGCCCAGGCCCTGGGCCCGGCGCGGATGGCCTATGCCGATGGAGTCCGCCTGATCGCCATTGCCGAGCCGGCCGATGAATCCTGCTGGGATGCGGCGTTGGGTCTGGGCCTGCCGCTGTGGGGCGTGCGCGGAACGCTGGTGTTTGACCTTGACCAACCGCCTGAGCGATGTGCCCAGGGAGCGTTGTCGGCGTTGACCTATGGACTGTTCCATTGCGCCGACGGCCATGAGCTGGCGTCCTTGGACGAGGACCGGAGCGGAGTTGCTTGGACCAGTCACGACGGTGCTGGGCCAGCTGTATCCACGGTCATCATCCGCGGCGGTTTTGAGGCTGGCAGCCTGCCCGGATCCGGCCGCTACGACGACCGCGGCCATGAAGGCACCGTCCGCCTGGTCGTGCGATCTGCTGCCGGCGCCGCATTCACCCAGCCGCGGTTCATCGCCGGCCGTCGTCCGGCCATGCCAGCCAACCCGGCCACCAAGCCGAGCCATGGCTGCTGAGCCGGCCAGCGATCGATCGGATCTCGTGCCGTCGCGAGTGCTGGCGGCCATCACCCTGGCCCGCCGGGTGCCCAGCCAGAATCAGTCGCAGTACCGCCACTGGACCAAATATAAGCAGGAAAAAGACATCTGGTTTGTGCTGCTGCGGGCGCAATTGACCCCTCGCCAGCCGCCCGATCACGCGGTGCGGATGCGCCTGACCAGCTATCGCCAACGGCTGGTCGACTACGCCAACCTGGTCGGCGGAGCCAAACCGATCCCGGATGCGTTGATCCGTCTTGGCTGGCTGCGCGACGACAGTCCGCGCTGGTTTTTCTGTGAGTATTTCCAAATCCAGGTGCCCAAGGCGGATGAGCGCACCGTCTTGGAATTCCTGCCTTGGGTCGATGTCGACGCCCTTGGCGAACCATGAGCGCTGCCGGCGAACTGCTGGTGTGGGCCGCAACCCACGGCCGCGATCTGCCATGGCGGACCACCCGCGATCCCTACCGCATTTTGGTCAGCGAGGTCATGCTCCAGCAGACCCAAGCAGAACGGGTGGTCCCATTCTATCAGCGATTCATCGAGCGTTTCCCTGATGCAGCGGCGCTGGCGAAGGCCGGCGATGACGAGCTGCACCGGCTGTGGAAAGGTCTCGGCTATCCCAGTCGCGCTGATCGCCTGCGCACCGCTTGCCAAACAGTCGTCGCCCAGGGCTGGCCAGAGGATATGCGCACCCTGCCCGGGGTCGGCCCGTACACCGCGGCAGCGGTGGGTTGCTTCGCCTTCGGCCGGCCGACGCCGCCGGTCGACACCAACCTCGCCCGGGTCTATGCCCGGCGGGAAGCCTTGCCGCGTCCGGTGCAGGCCGACGCGGTGGCGGAGTTGGTCCGGGTCGATCTTCAGGATCATCCGAGTGGAATTGCCAACGCCCTGATGGATCTCGGAGCGACGATCTGCACTGCCCGTGCCGCCCAGTGCGATCGTTGTCCCTGGGCCCACCGCTGCCGCAGCCGAGGCGATCCCGCCATCCATGCCGCCACCAGCAATCCGCTGAAGGTCGCCAGCACCAAGCGCAGCTATGGCCAGGTCCGGGATCGCAGCCTGCCCCATCGCGTCGTCGTGCTCGGTCTGTGCCACCACGACGGCCGTTATCTTGTGGCCAAACGTCCTGCCGACCGCCACGCCGGCGGGATGTGGGAACTGCCCGGAGGCAAGCGCGAGGTGGGTGAAGACGATCGCGTCGCATTGGCGAGGGAATTAACTGAGGAACTTGGCGTCGAGCTGCTCGCCGCCCGCCACCTGATGCGCTACAGCTACAATTATCCTGATCGGGCTCTCACCTTTCAGGTCTATCGCTGCCGCCTGTTCGATCCTCAGAACGCCCGGGCGTTGGACGGCCAAACCGACCTGCGCTGGGTCACGCCCCAGGGATTGCTCGCGCTGTCCTTCCCCCCGGCCAATGCTGCGATCCTTGCCAGATTGCGCCGCTATCATCGGATTCTCTGATCCGCACCAATCACGACATGATCGGAATACCCATGATCCGAAAAACCTTCTCGCTGTACGCGCTGATCCTGATCATCGGCCTTACCGGCTGCATGGCGCGATCCGACGACTTCGTCGCCAGCCGGCTGTACCTTGGCCTCTCGAATAAAGATGGGGAGATTTCCCAGGAGGATATCAGGGTTTTCACCGACCTTGAAGTGACGCCACGGTTCCCCGATGGCCTGACGATCTACCAGACCGAAGGCCGATGGCGGTCGAAAGATGGCACGATCGGCAAAGAGCGTTCCGTGGTCATCGAGATCATCCACCACGGCACCGCCGAGGATCACGCCCGCATCGAGCAGATCATCGACCGCTACAAGGCCCGTTTCCGCCAGGAATCCGTGCTGCTGGTGGTGACCCGGCCGACGGTCGAGTTCCGTTGAACGTTCCGCCCGCCACCGGCGACCGCCGCTTTCAGCCGTATTATTGCGAGGAGAACATCTGGCATCTCGCCGCCGATCCGGCGCTGGGTGAGGGTGAGCGGGCAGCGTTGGTGATCAGTGGAACCGGCGGGACCGTCGCGTTCTGGGAGCAACGTGCCGGGCCGGAGAACGGTCCGATCCTGTGGGATTACCACGTCGTGTTGCTGGCCAGCGGTCCGGCGTGGACCATTTGGGATTTTGATTGCCGCCGTGGCTGTCCGCTGCCTGCGGCGGCTTGGCTGGCAGCCTGTTTTCCATGCCCGGAACGGATCCGGTTGCGGTTTCAACCCAGATTCGCCTGGTTTTCAGCGGAGGACTGGCGAAACCGATTCAGCAGCGACCGTGCCCACATGCGCGATGCCGCTGGCGGTTGGCTGCAACCACCGCCACCCTGGCCGGCAATCCAGGCAGGGGATCTGACACTGGACCTGGCCATCGCAGCAGCCCGCCAAGGATCCGACCTGCGCGGTCTTTCAGAACGCCTGCGAGTTTGACCAGATAGCGTACAGACGATCCGCGAGATGAAACGGTCATGATGCTCATCCTTGCCTGTCCAGGCTGGGCTTGAGCAAAGATACATCGCTTTCGCGTGGGCGGCAAATGTTCCATGATCGGTTGTGGCTCGCCACTGCTCACGTTCGATCCGTTTTGGCAAGGGACATGGCGTTCCTGGCCCAGGCATTTCGCCACAGCGCAAGCCGCTGATTTCCCTCGGCCAGGCCAGCATGACCACGAACCGGAGCGGAACCGGATCAACCGCCGGTTCTGCGCGATAGCCATTTCCCAAAGGTGGGTATGACCCATCCGTGCTTGCCGAGCCGCTTCCTGGGTTGAAGAACAGCGTCGCCCGCCCGAGTCGGCTCCGGATCGTGGATCTGCTGATGATTCTGGGGATCATCGGTGTGGTGGTCGTTGCCATGTCCAGTCCTGGACATCCGGGCGGTGGTCCGGTCCAGCGCCAGGTCGCCATCGATCTGTCCTTCGCGGCGCTGCCCGGATACACCCTGGCATCGCTCCTGCGCGGCATGGCCGCCTATGCCATTTCGCTGGTTTTCACCTTGCTGGTCGGCTATTGGGCGGCGAAGCACGTAGCGTCCTCGCGGGTGCTGCTGCCGCTGCTCGACCTGTTGCAGAGCATCCCGGTGCTCGGATTCATGCCGGTGCTGGTGATCGGGTTGATCACGCTTTTCCCAGGATCGGACACCGGTCTCGAACTGGCGGCGATCCTGATGATCTTCACCGGGCAGGTGTGGAACATGACGTTCAGCTTCCACCAGAGCCTGACTGCATTGCCCAGGGATCAGGTCGAAGCGGCGGAAGCCTTCCGCTTCGGCTGGTGGCGGAAGCTGCGTTGCCTGGAGCTGCCCTTCGCCACCACTGGCCTGGTCTGGAACAGCATGATGAGCATGGCCGGCGGCTGGTTCTTCCTGATGATCAGCGAATCATTTCGGCTCGGCGATCAGGACTTCAGGCTGCCTGGCATCGGGTCCTACATGAGCGTTGCCATGGAACGCGGTGATTGGACGGCGATGGTCGCCGGAGCGGCTGCCATGATCGTGATGATCGTGGTGCTCGACCAGCTGCTGTGGCGGCCGCTGGTGGTGTGGGCGGAACGGTTCCGGAGCGAGGAGTCATCGAGCGTCGTGGCGCAGCGATCGTGGGTCCTCGATCTGCTTCGGCGCTCGCGTCTCATCACCAGCATCCGCCATCTGCTGGCTCCGCGGAATCCGCAGGTTCCTGAGCGCAGCGGCCGGCCCGCTCTGCCGGTTCAGCCCACTGCGGCACCCCAGCCTCGCTTCGGCCTGGCGGCCGTTCCGCCCGGACTAGCTGAGCGCATCGGCCAGTGGTTGGCCTGGGCCGGACTGGTGGTGCTGGTCGCCGCTCTGGTCTGGGGTTCTTGGGGTCTGATTGGACTGCTGGTGCAGGTCCCATGGAGCGATCCCGGCGAACGGCCAGAGGTCACTGGCTGGTCGGAGATCCTCGGCGGGACCGGCCTGACCGCACTGCGTGTCCTCGGCACCGTCGTCTTGGGCACGCTCTGGGCCCTGCCGGCCTGGCCATCGGCCGGTCGCCGCGCTGGTCGCAGTTCCTGCAGCCGGTGGTGCAGGTCGCCGCGTCTTTCCCCGCGCCGATGTTGTTCCCGCTCTGCCTGCTCGCATTCAGGGCCATCGGCCTGCCCCTCGGGGTCGGGTCGATGCTGCTCATGCTGATGGGCACCCAGTGGTACATCCTGTTCAATGTCATTGCCGGATCCCAGGGCATCCCATCGGATCTGCGGGAATCGGCCGCATCCTTCCGGTTCAGCCGGTGGCGGCGCTTCTGGACCTTGGAGGTCCCCGCGGTGTTCCCGAACCTGGTTACCGGCTGGGTCACCGCCGCCGGCGGTGCGTGGAACGCCTCGATCGTCGCTGAATACCTGACCTGGCACGGCGTGGTCACGTCGACGGTGGGCATCGGATCGACCATCAGCCAGGCGACCGCGCATGGCGACCATCCCGGGCTGGCTGCCGCAGTGACCTGCATGGCGGTGGTGGTGGTTGCCATCAACAACACCTTGTGGCATCGCCTGTCCGCCCTCGCCAGCAACAGCTTTTCCCTGAGCAAATGAGGTGACCGTGGCGATTCCCGATTCGGGCCAGAACCTGTGCGAGGTGGTCGGCGTCTCCCACGAGTTCCGGCAACCCAATGGCAGCCCGCTCACGGTGCTGCGCGACATCACCCTCGGGATTCGTCCGCGCGAGGTCATCGCCCTGCTCGGCCCGTCGGGCTGCGGCAAATCGACCCTGCTGCGGATCCTCGCCGGGCTGATCCAGCCGACCCAGGGAACCGTGCTCTATCGCGGAGCTCCCTTTCCCGGGATCAACCCCGGGATGGCGCTAGTCTTCCAGAGTTTCGCGTTGTTCCCGTGGTTGACGGTGGCTGAGAACATCCGCACGGTCCTGGAGGCTGCCGGCCTGACGCCGGGCGACTGCGCGGAACGGGCGGCCCATGCGATCAAGCAGGTCGGTCTGATCGGGTTTTCCGGCGCCTATCCCCGGGAACTTTCCGGCGGGATGAAGCAACGGGTGGGCGTCGCCCGGGCCATCGCCCTGGATCCGGAAATCCTGTTCCTGGACGAGCCGTTCTGCCATGTCGACGCCCTGACCGCTGAAGGGCTGCGGGCCGAGGTCCTCGATCTGTGGGCGGCGCCCGGCGGCAATCCGTCTTCGATCCTGGTGGTCAGCCACGACATCGCCGAGGTCGTGCAGATGGCCGACCGCATCGTGCTGCTTGGGGCCAATCCTGGCCAGGTCCGGCAGATCGTGGCCAATCCCCTGCCCAGGCCACGGGATCTGCGCTCGGCTGCCGCTCAGCAGCTGATCGATCGCATGCATGACCTGATCACCGGTCATGAACTGCCCGACCAGCAGCCCGACCAGACCGTGCTGGCGGCGAAGCCTGACCGCTTGGCGTCCCTGCCCTCTGTCCGCGCCAACCAGGTGATGGGTCTGCTGGAGATGCTCGACTCGCGGGGTGGTACCGAGGATCTGTTCCGCTTGATCAAGGACACCGGCCACGAGTTCGGATCCTTGATCCAGGTGGTGAAGGCGGCGGAGCTGCTCGGCTGCGTCACCACTCCGAAGCGCCAGGTGGTGCTGAACGATGACGGCCGGAACCTGGTCCGCGCCGACCTGCCGCATCGGCCTGCGTTGTGGCGTGCCTGCCTCGAAAAGGTGGCCATCATCAACCAGATGGTCGAATTGGTGCGGCAACGCGGAGCAGTAGGCCTGAGCCGAGAGGTGCTGGTCGAAGCGCTGATCCTGGCCCTGCCGGGCGAGGACTATGACCAGCAGTTCGCCACCTTGATCGCCTGGTGCCGGATCGGCGAGCTGCTGAATTATGAGAGGAAAAACGGTGTCGTCTCGATCGCCACACCGACACGCCACATGCAGATTCCCCGGATCGACCTCGCCCCGTACCTGGATCCGCGGCGGATCCTGCTGATGGAAGGCCAGCCAGCCAAGGCCGATGTGCTCGTTCGCCTGGCCGGTCTGTTCGCCACTTCGCCGGCGGTCGGCGATGGGCCAGCCTTCTCTGCCGCAGTCATGTCCCGCGAGGCCCTGGCCAATACCGGTGCCGGCCACCGCGTGGCGCTGCCCCACGCCCAGCTCGATTCGATCAGCGAGGTCGTGGCCGCCATCGCGGTGATCCGCGCCGGATGCGATTTCGCTGCAGCCGACGGCCAGACCGTGCAGGTCGTGGCAATGATCGCCGCACCGACCCGGGATCGGCCACGCTATTTGAAATTGCTGTCGGCGATCGCTGCCAGGCTCAGCCAGGAGGAGGTGCGTGAGCGGATCGTGCAGGCCAAGCATCCGGATCAGGTGATCGCGGCGATGGTTGATCACGCAGTCCCTGGGTGAGCGGCCTCCCTGCAAATAATCTTGAAAAAGAGTTGGCGGTGGGACGCAGGCCTTGATCGGTCCAGAACCTTGGGGAACTAGCGCTTGCCCGGGTCCGCGCATTGCCTATCGCCAACGCCGTGGACCAGAACACGCCGATTCCTTGCGGGCCGCCAGGTCTCGACCAGCTGCTGGCGCGGCTGGGATCGCAGCCGCAGGAGCAGGACTGGGCCGAACTCGTCCGGTGCATGGCCAAGCCGGTGCACACGGTGGCCTTTCGGATCTGCGGCGATGCGAGCTTGGCGGAGGATGTCTCCCAGGAGACCTTCCTGGCGGTGGCCCGGGCCCTGCCCCGCTACCGCAGCCAGGGCGATCTCCAGGCCAGAGCCTGGATCATGCGCATCGCCGCCAATCGGGCGATCTCCATCACCGGGCGGCAGCCGCGGCATCGGCGCATCTTCACTGACGATCTCGCAGCGGCCGGTCCTGACGCGCCGTCAGGGGAGCTGCTCGACGCGGTGCGCAGCGAGATCTGCGACCTGCCAGACCGGTACCGGCTGCCTATCGTCCTGCGTTTCCTCGACGGCAGGAATTACGGAGAGATCGCCAGCGTCCTGACCTGGACCGAGGCGCGGGCGCGAAAAGCCGTGGAACGCGGCTTGGACCTGTTGCGCAGCCGGCTGGCGCGCCGGGGCGTCCCGGCGTCACTGGCGCTGTGCGCGGCGTGGTGCAGCCAAGCAGGCGCGAGCGAGCCTCCGACGCCCCTGGCTTTGACCGGCGCCCTCGCCCGCCGGCCGGAGGTCACCGCCTGGCCGTTGACCAGCTCAGTCTTTGGCGCAGTCATCGGCTCGGCCATCGTCGCCGTCCTGGCGACGACGGTGGCGATCATCACGACCAGCAATCCCAGCGCGGCGCCAAGCTCCACCACGGTAGGCACCCCGGCCCTCGAACGCTTTATCGCGGCGTTCCGGGCTGATCATCCTGCGACGCGGCGGCGCGACACCCTGGAGCGGTTTGAGGCTGGAACTTGGCAGATGGAGGGTCCATGGCGAACGCTTGGCGATGGGACAGCCGCCATCGATCTGCCCGCGAGCAAGGATTGGACCGAGGCTCGGCTGGTCCTCGACCTCCCGCTCGACCTGGAACACGGCAACGCTCAATTGCTGGCGATCCGATGCGACCAAGCGGTTGAGGATGGTCGATTCGCCATTGGGCTAGCCGGATTCGTCGCAAACAAGCAGGTGTTCGACTACCAGGTGGGCCGGGGCGATCGCCAAGCCGCCGAGTCGTTCTCTCGTGTTGCCGGAAAACTGGCGATGGCGATCCGGATCGACCGGCAAGGAGCGAGGCTCCTGGTGGATGAACGGAGCGATCTGCCCACCCGCAGTCTCGCCGAGCTTGGGGTATCTGCCGATCGCATCCGCCTGGGCGTGGTGGTTGCCGCCCGTGGCGCCGCCGTCGCCGGGCACATTCAGGTGGTGCAGATCCTGACCGCGCCGTAAGTCGATTTGGATGACGCAGTTGGAGAACTGCCAAGGCGCCAAACGTCACACGGAAGAAGGCTGAAGGCAGCGCCATCCGCACCTGGTCAGTCCTCCAGCCAGCGGAGCCTTTCCCAGGTTTTTCCTGATGTCTTGGCGTCTTGGCGGTTCATCTGCTGGCTCGCGGCGTAACCTGTTTAGTGTTTGAGACACCCGGTTGCGATGCCTGGGCTTGGCCGTCACGCCGACCCGGCCTCCAGGGATTGAGCATCCTGAATGGAGCTCCCCATGCGACTGAGCCGTTTTCCGGTTTGGATCTACCTCGTATTTGCCCTGGCCCTGATGGCGGCGATCCCTGCGGTGGAGACCGTCCCCTTTGGTACGGGCCGACTGATCGGCGACGTCGGAGTCGACGGCGTCCGCCTCGACTGGAACCTCGCGGCGGAAGGGGGCTATCTGGTCGAACGGCGCTCGGATGGCCGGTTCGTGGAGGTTGCTCGGCTTCCCGCCGGTGCCACCGGAATGACCGATCCGGTTCGCTTCGGGCAGTTCCGCTGGCGGGTCACAGCACTCGATCGCCGTGGTCGGCCAGAGTCGCGATCGGCCGAGCTGGTGCTGGCTGTGGAGGTGGTGCAGCGGGATGCAGGCGGAACCGTGCTGCGCTACGGCGATACGCCCAGATCAGATCTGGTTGGCGCCACTGCGTCGCCGCTGGCCGCTGCGGGGCTCACCGACCCGGCCGTTGCTCAAGCCAATGCCGTCACTTTGAGCGGCGATTACCGCATCGACGCCCTGCTCGGCGATGCCCTGCAACCTGGATTTACGCCGGTGTCCGATCTGAAATTCGCCTTCTCCACCGCCCCCGGCACCGTCCCCAGCGAAGGGATCAAGGCGAATTACCGCCTGATCTTCGCACGGTTGGCCCAGATCATCCCAGTCACTTGCACCGAGGTCGCCACCGGCGGCAACATCCTCATCAAACTCGCCCCGGTCGGCTATGGGATGGCAGGCCCCGGCCTGGTCATGCTCAACGCGAGCTACGACCGCACCGGCGACACCAATGGCTTTCGCAATCCGCCAGGATCCCACGGCTTCCAGGCCCTGGTCCATGAACTCGGGCACGCCCTTGGGCTCAAGCATCCCTTCGACGGCAACATCCACCTTCCTCCGGCCGAGGATACCCAGGCGCACACGGTGATGACCTACAATTTCTCCGCCAATGAACCCGGGACGTTCATGCCCTACGATATCCTGGCGCTGCAATACCTGTACGGGAGGCCGACCGCCGGGACCGGGGGCACCTATGCCTTCTCGACCCCGTGGACCTATCAGCGCAACGGGCAGACCTGGTTCGCAACGACCTGGACCACCCGCCAATGCCTCTGGGGGACCGGGGCAGACGTGCTCGATTTTTCTGGACTGGCGGCAGGGTCCTACCGGTTCGATCTCAATCCCGGAGGCCGCCTGGGAACCACCGGTGCGGTATCGGCAAGCACCTTCACCAACGGCACGGTTCTGGCCTACGGTTCATCGTTTCCGGCCATCGTCACCTCCATCGGCAATGACGAGGTGACGCTGAGCAGCCCAGCCAATCTGATCAGGGGCTATGTCGCCGGACGCACGTGCGGGGCCGACCGCATGCTCAGCGGTCGTCCGGACGATCGCCTCGACCTGTCGGCCTTTCCCCGCAGTGCGGTGCAACGGACTCGTCAGGGCGACGACCTGCGCCTCGACCTGCCGAGCGGGATCGGTTCGATCACCATACCCGGGTTCTATGCCGCGGGCTGGATCCAGGTGGTCTATGCCGACAGCCATCCGCCGGTGGCCTCCAGCCAGGATTTGCAGGCGATCGAGAACCTGGCGCTGCCGATCACCCTGGCCGCCAGCGATGCGGATGGAGACGCACTGGCTTGGACGGTGCAGGCGCCAGCACGGGGCCGCCTGCTCGGGACGGCGCCTTCGCTGATCTATCTGCCGCCGGCCAATTGGACTGGAACCGACACGGTCGCGTTTTTCGTGAACGATGGCAAGGAAACGTCGAACACTGCCCAGGTGTCGATTGCCGTCCGTGCACCTGGCGTTACCCCGACCGTGGAAGCCGGACCCGACCGCTCCACCAACCGCTTCACGCCCATCACCCTGTCCGGCACCGCCACCGACGCATCGGGTCAGGCGCTGTCGCTGACCTGGTCCCAGGACTCCGGCCCTGAAAAGACGGTGTTCACCAGCCCGGTTGGCGGGTCGGTGACCGCCGCTTTCACCGCGGTCGGCACCTACCAGCTGCGCCTGAGCGCCACCAATGGCACCGCTACTGCCAGCGACACCACCACCGTCACCGTGGTTCCCAGCCAAAATCCCGGGGTCGTTTCGTTCACCGCCGCGACCGTTGCGGTGCGCGAAGCCTCCGGACGGGTCACGGTCACCGTCCAACGCACTGGTGGGGATCACGGCCAAGCGTCGATCTCATGGAGGACGGTGGCGATCACGGCCACCGAAGAAGATTACATGCGCGGCGTTGGTGGCATCGTCAGCTGGAATGACCAGGATGACGAGACCCAACAGATTGACCTCTCCATCTACGACAACCTTCTCGTCGATGGTCCGCGTACCTTCCGGTTTGAACTCTATCGGCCCACCGGCGGGGTCGTGCTCGGATCACCGGCAACCCTGCTGGCGACCATCGTCGATGATGACGGGGTCAACCGGCCGCCGACCGCCACGTCGGCGAGCGGGAGCGTGGTTCAAGACGGCTCCCTGCCCTTGGTGCTGACCGCATCCGATCCGGACAACGACCCGTTGAGCTGGACGGTTCAAGCTCCGGCCCACGGCGTCCTTGCGGGCACTGCGCCGCATCTGACGTACACCCCGGACAGTGGCTACCGCGGCACGGATGCCGTGGTCTTCAGAGTTTCCGATACCCGGGCCCAATCGCCCAGCGCGACCGTGGCCATCACCGTGCAGGCGGTGAACCGTCCGCCCAGGCCAAGCGCCGGTCCCGACCGGAAGCTGGTCCTGCCCGCCTCCATCGTCCTGGCCGGAGGCGGCTCTGATCCGGATGGGGATTCGCTGGCGTGGTCGTGGACCAAGGTCAGCGGGCCAAGCGCGCTCACCATTGCCAGCCCGACCGATCCGCAGTCGTCGGCCACATTCGCCGGCGCCGGTACCTACCGGCTCCGCCTGGCCGCCTCCGACGGCACCGCCACCGTCGCCGACGAGGTCGTCTTCATCACCAGGACGAACACTGCTCCAGTCGCCAATGCAGGTCCTGATCGGGTGCTGTCGAGCCCAGGAGCAGTGACAATCAACGGGGAAGGACCTGATGCTGATGGCGATCCCGTGCAGGCGCTGTGGACCCAGGTTTCTGGTCCGGCTGCCGCGGTGATCGACCAGCCGCGTCAACTGACAACGTCCATCCGCTTTCCAGTGACCGGGATCTACCGGCTGGTGTTGACGGTGGCCGACGGCCTGGCAACGACCAGTGACGAGGTGGTGGTCTCGGTGGGGAATCCTGGCGTGGCCCTGGATACTATTGAGTCGAAGGGCAATACCTCGTTGCTGAAGCATCCCATTGACAAGAAATACTTCGCCCGACCAGGAACGGGGACGCCGGTCCAGATCAGCAATCTGGGTCAGCAGATTTACGAAGGCATATATTCCGGCTGGACCCTGCTCGCGGCAGAAAATCTCAACAGCGAAAATCGTGCGCTCTGGCGCAACGAATCAGGCCATTACCTGCACATCTGGCATCTGAATGCAAATTGGCAATGGACTTCCTCAGAAGGGCAGTGGAACTTCGGGACGGCCGAGGCGAACGCCCTCGAGGTCGCATTCCAAATTGATGCTGACGGGAATGGGACGATCGGCGGACCAGTGAATCAAGCCCCGACGTTCACCACCCATCCGCCGAACGCCGTGGTGACCGCAGGTCAGACCGCGACGTTCACCGTCGTCGCCAGCGGTACCCCGGCGCCGACGTACCAGTGGCAATCCGCACCGGCCACGGGCGCGTTCACCAACATCAGCGGCGCGACCGCAGCGAGCTACACCACGTCGGCGACGACGCTGGCGCAGAGCGGTACCCGCTTCCAGGTCATCGCGACCAACAGCGTGAGTGCGGTGACTTCGGCCGTGGCGACGTTGACGGTCAATCCCGCCCCGGTCGGCCCGACGTTCACCACCCATCCGGGGAACGCCGTGGTGACCGCAGGTCACACCGCGACATTCGCCGTCGTCGCCAGTGGCACCCCGACGCCGACGTACCAGTGGCAATCCGCACCGGCCTCGGGCGCGTTCGCCAACATTAGCGGCGCGACCGCGGCGAGCTACACCACGCCGGCGACGACGCTGGCGCAGAGCGGTACCCGCTTTCAGGTCATCGCGACCAACAGCGTGAGCGCGGTAACTTCGTCGGTGGCGACGTTGACGGTCAATCCCGCCCCGGTCGGCCCGACGTTTACCACCCAACCGGTGAACGCCGCGGTGACCGCAGGTCAAACCGCGACGTTCACCGTCGTCGCCAGCGGCACCCCGGCGCCGACGTACCAGTGGCAATCCGCACCGGCCTCGGGCGCGTTCGCCAACATTAGCGGCGCGACCGCGGCGAGCTACACCACGCCGGCGACGACCTTGGCGCAGAATGGTACCCGCTTCCAGGTCATCGCGACCAACAGCGTGAGTGCGGTGACTTCGTCGGTGGCGACGTTGACGGTCAACCCCGCCCCGGTCGGCCCGAGGTTTACCACCCAACCGGTGAACGCCGCGGTGACCGCAGGTCAGACCGCGACGTTCACCGTCGTCGCCAGCGGCACCCCGGCGCCGACGTACCAGTGGCAATCCGCACCGGCCACGGGCGCGTTCACCAACATCAGTGGCGCGACCGCGGCAAGCTACACCACGCCGGCGACGACCTTGGCGCAGAACGGTACCCGCTTCCAGGTCATCGCGACCAACAGCGTGAGCGCGGCAACTTCGTCGGTGGCGACGCTGACGGTCAATGTGACCGCGGGCGCCAATCTGGTGCTGAACTGGACCTTGGACGAGTCCAGCGGTACGGGCGCTGCCGATGCTTCCGGCCGCGGCAATACGGGTGCGGTGGGCGGCGGCGCGACCTGGGTCGCCGGCAAGGTCGGCGGGGGGCTCCAGTTCGATGGGAACAGCGGGGCCGTGGTCGCCACAAACGTAGGCGGCCTGCCAAGCGGCAATCAGCCGCACACCCTGGCGGCCTGGGTGAAAGTGACGGCCCTGCCAGCGAAACGAGCCTGGATCGCCCTGCTGGGGGACGTGGGCAGTGGTGCGCACCATTGGCTGATCAACAGCAATGGTGTTACCCAGTTCGGGGTGTGGAACGAGAACCAGGTGGCTCCGGTGCTCGGCGTCGGGACCTGGAAACACCTCGCCGTCACCTTCGATGGCGCGACCCAGACCGGCTACGTCGATGGGGTGGCGATTGGCAGCACGGCAGCGACCTACAACCTCAAAGGCGTCTCCCTGAAGGTGGCCAGGGCGGTGGATTGGGAGAACGCATTTAACGGCCTGGTGGATGACGTCCGCGTCTACACCAGAGCCTTGACCGCCAGCGAAGTCTCGGCGCTGGCAGGCGCGACCCTCAACACCGGTCTAGTGCTCAACTGGAGACTGGACGAGACCAGCGGTGGCGTCGCAGCCGATTCTTCTGGCCGCAGCAATTCAGGGGTGGTAGGCGGAGGCGTGACCTGGACGGCCGGCAAGCTCGGTGGGGCGCTCCAGTTCGATGGAGTGAACGGCGCAGTGGCCACGACCAGCCTGGGAGGGCTGCCGACCGGCAACCAGGCGCACACCTTGGCGGCGTGGGTGAAGGTCACTGCCCTACCGGCGAACCGCGCCTGGATCGCCCTGCTCGGCGATGCGGGGGTCGGAGCGCACCACTGGTTGATCTACCGCTCCGGAGCCACGCAGTTCGGAGCGTGGAGCTCCGGCCAGGTCACGCCTGCGCTTGGCGTCGGCACCTGGAAGCACCTCGCCGTTACCTTCGATGGCACCACGTTGACCGGATACATGAATGGAGTGGCGATCGGAACCACCGCGGCGACCTTCAGTCTCAAGGGCGTATCGCTAAGCCTGGCCCGAGCCCAGGAGGGTGAAAACGCCTTCAAAGGCCAGGTGGATGACGTCCGCGTCTACGCTCGGGCCTTGACTGCCAGCGAGATTTCCGCCCTTGCCGGAACGACTGCGCAAGCGGCCGCCCTCGCCTTCACCGAGCCGGTGAACGAAACGGAAACTTCCACCGGCATCGGTGGAGGCAGCAGCGGCTGCGGGCTTGGCAGTGGATTGGCCCTGATCGGCCTTGCATTCGGGATCGCCCTGGGAGGACGAAGGAGGTGGAGCTGAACCTCGAACTGGAGCCAGATCTGGCCAGGTCGGGTAGGGTTCTGACCGCTGCTAAATGGGTGTTTGAGACACCCGGTCGTTGAGCAAGAGCTTGGCCGTCACGCCGACCCGGCCTCCTGGGATTGAGCATCCTGAATGGAGCTCCCCATGCGACTGAGCCGTTTTCCGGATTGGATCTACCTCGTATTTGCCCTGGCCCTGATGGCGGTGATCCCTGCGGTGGAGACCGTCCCCTTCGGTACGGGCCGATTGATCGGTGACGTCGGAACCGACGGCGTCCGCCTCGACTGGAACTTCGCGTCGGAAGGGGGCTCCCTGGTCGAGCGGCGCTCGGATGGCCGGTTCGTCGAGGTCGCTCGGCTTCCGGCCGGTGCCACTGGAATGACCGATCCGGTTCGCTTCGGGCAGTTCCGCTGGCGGGTCACCGCCCTCGATCGCAGTGGTCGACAGATGGTGCGTTCGGCCGAACTGGTGCTGGCGGTGGAGGTGGTGCAGCAGGATGCTGGCGGAACTGTGCTGCGCTACGGAGATACGCCCCGACCAGGCCAGTTTGGTGCCGCTGCGTCGCCGCTGGCCGCTGCAGGACTCACTTCCCCGGCCGCGGCCCAAACGGATACCGTCACCATGAGCGGCGATTACCGCATCGATGCCCTGCTTGGTGATGCCCTTCAGGCCGGATTCATCCCGATCCGGACCTGGACCTACTCCTTCGCCACCGCTTCCGGCAGCGTCCCCAGTGATGCGATCAAGGCCAGTTATCGTCTGATCTTTGCAAACATGCCCCAGATCATCCCTGCCACCTTCACCGAGGTCGCCATCGGCGGCAACATTGGCATCGGACTCGGCCCAGCCGACTATGCGATGGGCGGCGGCGGTTCGATCATCCTCAACCCAAGTTATGACCGCACCGGGGACACCAACGGCTTCCGTAATCCACCAGGTTCGCACGGCTTCCAGGCCCTGGTCCACGAACTCGGGCATGTCCTCGGACTCAAGCATCCCCATGACGGCAATATCCACCTGCCGCCTGCGGAAAATTCCCAGGCCTACACGGTGATGACCTACAATTTTTCGGCCAATGAACCGGCGACCTTCATGCCCTACGATGTCATGGCCTTGCAGTACCTGTACGGCAAGCCGGCGGTCGGCGCCGCGAGCACCTATGTCTTCTCGACCCCATGGACCTTCAGGCGCAACGGGCTGACCTGGTTCGCAACGACCCTGACCACCCGCCAGTGCATCTGGGGGACCGCTGCCGACGTGCTCGATTTTTCGGCTCTGGCGGCTGGATCCTACCGCTACGACCTCAATCCCGGAGGCCGCCTGGGAACCACCAGTGCGGTGTCGGGAACGACCTTTTCCAGCGGCACCGTCCTGGCCCAAGATTCATCCTTCGCTTCCATCATTACCTCCATCGGCAATGACGAGGTGACGTTGAGCAGCCCAGCCAACCTGATCAGCGGTTTTGTCTCCGGACGTTCGTGCGGAGCAGACCGCCTGCTTGGCGGCCGTCCGGACGATCGCCTCGACCTGTCGGTGTTCTCGCGCAGCGCGGTGCTGCGGACCCGTCAGGGCGACGATCTGCGCCTCGACCTGCCAGGCGGGATCGGGTCGATCACCATCGCCGGATTTTATGCCGCGGGGTGGGTCCAGGTGATTTATGCCGACAGCCATCCACCGGTGGCCTCCAGTCTGAATCTGCAGGCGGTCGAGAACCAGGCCCTGCCGATCACCCTGGTTGCCAGCGATGCGGATGGCAATCCCTTGAGCTGGACGGTGCAGGCACCGGGACGGGGCCGCCTGATCGGGGCCGCGCCGTCGCTGATCTACCTGCCGCCAGCCAATTGGACTGGCACCGATACTTTCACGTTTTCGGTGAATGATGGCCTGGATTCCTCCAATACTGCCCAAGTATCGATCACCGTCCTTCCGCCTGGCTCCATCCCGTCGGTGGAGGCCGGACCCGATCGCACCACCAATCGCTTCTTACCCATCGCCCTGTCCGGCACCGCCACGAACGCGTCCGGTCAGGTCCTGGCTCTGTCCTGGTCGCAGGACTCCGGCCCCGCCCAGACCGTTTTCAGCAGCCCGGCGGGCGGGTCGGCGACTGCTGCCTTCGCGGCCGTTGGCACGTACCACCTGCGCCTGACCGCCACCAACGGCTCCGCCACCGCTAGCGACACCACCACCGTGACCGTGGTTCCCAGCTCAAATCCTGGCGTCGCCTCTTTCACCGCCGCGACCGCTGCGGTGAGCGAATCGTCCGGGCGAGTTACCGTTACCATCCAACGCACCGATGGGGATCACGGTCAGGCCTCGATCTCATGGAGAACGGTGGCGATCACCGCCACCGAAGACGATTATATCCACGGCATTGGCGGCACCGTCACATGGAATGACCAGGATGACGAGGCCCAGCAGTTCGACCTCTCCATTTACGACAACGACCTCGTCGATGGTCCGCGTACGTTCCGGTTTGAACTCTATCGACCCACCGGCGGGGTCGTGCTCGGATCGCCGGCGATTCAGGTGGTGACCATAGTCGATGATGATGGCGTCAACCGGCCGCCGACTGCCACGTCGGCGAATGCGAGCGTACTCCAGGATGGCGTTCTATCCTTGGTGCTGACCGCCTCCGATCCAGATCATGACCCGTTGATCTGGACCGTGCGGCCGCCTGCTCATGGCGTCCTGACCGGCACCCCACCCAACCTGAGCTATGCACCTGCCCACGGATATCGCGGCACGGACGCCGTGGTCTTCTCGGTCTCCGATACCCGGGTCCAGTCGCCCAACGCGACCGTGGCCATCACCGTGCAGGCAGTGAACCATCCGCCTGTGGCGAGCGCTGGTCCCGACCGGAATCTGGTCCTGCCCGCTGCCATCGCCTTGGCTGGAGGCGGTTCAGATCCGGATGGCGATTCGCTGACCTGGTCGTGGACCAAGGTCAGCGGGCCAAGCGCGCTCACCATTGCCAATCCGACCGATCCGCGTTCCTCGGCCACGTTCGCCGCCGTCGGCACCTACCGGCTCCGCCTGACCGCCTCAGACGGCTCTGCCACCGCCGCCGACGAGGTCGTCATCGCCATCAGGGCCAACACCACCCCGGTCGCGAATGCGGGTCCCGATCTGGTTCTGTTGGGTCCAGGATCAGCCACGATCGGCGGGCAGGCCCCTGATGCTGATGGCGATCCGGTGCAGACTTTATGGACTCAGGTCTCCGGCCCAGTTGTCGCGGTGATCGACCAGCCGCGCCAACTGGCGACTTCCATCCGCTTCCCGGTCACCGGAATCTATCGGCTGTTGTTGACCGTGACCGACGGCCTGGCTTCGACCAGCGATGAGGTGGTCGTATCGGTTGCCGTCCGGCGCATGATCGAGATTCGCCTGGTCCCCAATGGGGTGGATGCCGCCATCCAACTGGACGGCCGAAATCCGGATCAGGTCAGGCCTGACGGCACTGCCCAGTTCACCACCTCGGCTTCATCCAACCACGTGGCATCCTTCCTGACGCCTCCGAGAGGAAAGAACTGAGATCTCGGAAAAATGCAAGGAATCGACGACACTCGTCGACGGATTCGACGCTCCAGCGTCACACCGCCAGACCGGCAGCGTGCCCCGAAGCCCAGGCCCAATGGAAGTTGTAGCCACCCAGCCAGCCGGTGACGTCGACGACTTCGCCGATGCAGAACAGGCCGGGGACATTCCTGGCTTCCATGGTTTGCGAGGACAGTCCGTGGGTGTCGATCCCGCCGCGAGTGACTTCGGCTTTGCGGTAGCCCTCGGTTCCGGTCGGGCTTAGGGTCCAAGCATGGAATGCGGTTTCGAGAGCCGCGAGATCCCGTCGCTCCAGGCGCGCTGCCGGCCGGTCGCCGAAATCCGCCAGCCGCGCCTGCACCAGGCGCTTGGGCAGCAGTTCAGCCAGATGGGTTGAAACCAGGGCCTGGGAGCCGGCGTCCTGGGCTTTCACCAGAAGTTCAGCAGCGCTGGCGCCAGGCAGCAGATCCACCGTGATCTCGTCGCCGGGATTCCAGTACGACGATATTTGGAGCACGGCCGGTCCGCTGATGCCGCCATGGGTGAACAGCAGGTTTTCGCGGAATTCAGCCGAACCGCAGGTGATCCGGGCGTCGACCGCGATGCCCGACAGGGCCGACAACCCGAGGCCGGGATCAAGCGTGAATGGAAC
Organism: Planctomycetota bacterium; assembly: GCA_014193115.1. Taxonomy (GTDB): domain Bacteria; phylum Planctomycetota; class UBA11346; order UBA11346; family UBA11346; genus BJHQ01. Next base: position 68,316 of record BJHQ01000005.1, read on the forward strand.
TAGGGCAGGTGCGGTCGGGCGGACGGCCAAGCCGAACTGCCGGGCAAGACGATGACCGAAGTCCGTGGCGCCGATGGTGGGGAGCGACAATCCGCCCGTGGCCAGCACCAGGCGTTGGGCGACCACCGGTCCGGCAGAGGTCGCCAGGTGGAATCCATCGGCATTTCTTTCGACCGATCCGACTCTGCAGCCGGGATGGACCGTGGCGCCGGCGCTGGCGCACTCGGCGAGCAACAGGGCGACGATCTCCTTGGCTGAGCCAGTGCAGAACAGCTGGCCATGGTCGCGTTCGTGATAGACGATGCCGTGGCGCTCGACCAGGGCGATGAAGTCCTCTGGGGTATAGCGGGCTAGCGCCGACCGGCAGAAATGCGGGTTGCCCGACAAGTAATTGTCGGCGCTGACCTGGCGGTTGGTGAAATTGCAGCGCCCGCCGCCCGAGATCAGAATCTTCCGCCCGATCTTGTCGCTGTGGTCGAGCACCAGCACGGACCGGCCACGGCGCCCGGCGGTGGCGGCGCAGAACAGGCCGGCAGCGCCGCCGCCGATCACCACGACATCCCAGCTCGGCACGGCGGGGGGACCTTCTGGCCGGATGGGCCGGTGCAAGCCGGCGGGTGCGGTCCGGGATCACGGCCAGCCGGCTTGAACCAGCCAGTCGGCTTGGTTCAGGGCCATCCGGCTTGGTTCAGGGCCATCCGCCGTGGATCAGGGCCATCCGCCGTGGATCAGGGCCATCCGCCGTGGATCAGGGCCAGCCGGCCAGGACCAGCTTGCCAGTGACGCCACCGGCTTTGATCTGGTCGTGGGCCTTCATCACGTTGGCGGCGGTGATCTGACCGAGGTTCGCGGTCATGGTCGAACGCAGCACGCCGGCATCGACCAGCGCGGAAACTTCGTCCAGCAGATGGCCCTGGGCAGCCAGGTCGTCGGTCGCGAACTGCGACCGGGTGAACATGAATTCCCAGTGCAATGAGCCGCTTTTTCGCTTCAGCAGCCGGGCATCAATGGATTGGGGGTCGTCGATCAGGGCGAGGTGCCCCTGGGGCGTCAGGGCCTCGACCAACGCTGGGAAATGCTGCTGGCTGCCGGCGCAGGCCACGATCAGGTCGACCGTTGGGAAGCCCAAGGCCGTGAGCTGGGCGACCAGCGGCTGGGTGTGGTCGATGACGTGATGGGCACCATGGGCCAGGACCCACTCCCGACCGGCCGGACGCGACGTCGTGGCGATGACGATGAGGGACGTCAGCCGCCGGGCGAGCTGGGTGAGGATCGATCCGACCCCGCCGGCGGCTCCGAGCACCAGCAGCGAGCGCTGCCGGCCCGATTTGCCCGGCGCCACGCCGAGCCGCTCGAAAAGCAGTTCCCAGGCGGTGATGGAGGTCAGCGGCAAGGCAGCGGCCGCGGCGAAATCCAAGGATTTCGGCTTGTGCCCGACCAGCCGCTCATCCACCGCGTGCAATTGGCTGTTCGCCCCGGGGCGATTCAAGGCACCGGCGTAGAAGACCTCGTCGCCGACTGAAAAACGCCGCACCGCTGCGCCGACCTTGACCACCATGCCGGCCGCATCCCAGCCGAGGATTTTGGTCTCCCCGGCCGGCGGCACGAACGATGGGCTGGGTCGGACCTTGGTGTCCACCGGATTGACCGAGATGGCGCGGACCTCGACCAGCAGATCGCGCTCGCCGGGAACCGGGTCGGGCACATCGGTGTCCACCAGGGCGGGGGCAGGAAGATCGCGATGGAATCCGACGGCGCGCATAGGGTGCTCCTGGTACGATCGTTGTGGCCGTGATCGTGGTTGGAGGCGTCGTATGCAGCTTTCTTGGCCGGGATAGGGTGGGCTTGGTAGTGGCCGGCAGCGGTCGGTCAGGGTCGCAGGATCGGCAACACCTGGCTGGTCAGCCGGTTGAGCCAGACCTTCACCCGTTGGCGGTCGAGCAGCCCGAGGGTTGCCGGGTCCTTATCGCTGCGATGGATCGCGGCCCAGAAACTGGTGCTGTGCTGGTCGATCAGGTGCATCGTCGACGGGTACAGTTTCGGCATGGTGATCCAGGTGGCGCCGAGCCGATCAGCTTCAATGCCGGCGGCAGAGGTCCGCACCCCGGCGAAATCATTGCCGCGACCTTCATTGAGAACCACCACCCAGGTGACCGCCGCTCCGAATTGCTTGAGCGCCAGATCGAGGGTGAGGACCGCGTCATGGGAGTCGTCCATGACATGCCACAGCACGATCCGGTGGCCGCTGGCTGCCAGGACCTCGGCCAAGCCCGAGGCGGCGAACCACGTCTGGAGGGGGGCGAGGGTCTGCGCCGCCAGATCGACGATCACCTGGCGCGGTGGATCTTCGAGCAGCGGAGCGATCACGTTGTCGAGGCTCTCGAACCGGTCGATCACCACCGGAGCCGCGAAATCGCTGTAGAATCGGCGGAAGCTTCCGTGGGACCGGTCGCTGTCGAAGCCGAGGAACGGAATCTGCTGGTCGATGCAGGTCTGGGCCACGACCCGGGCCAGGACCGACTTGCCGACGCCGCCTTTTTCCCCGCCGATGAAGTGGATAGACGCCATGGAGCCTCCCGGAGTTGGTGCGGGTGGCATGGTTCAGGCACCGGGCCAAGCGCTATGCTGCACGACCCGGCAATGCGCCCTGGTTGTCCCCTCGTCTGGCCTCGGGTCAGCCATCGACCAGTCGGGGATCGGCCTGGCTGCGCAGCCAGCCGGCGACATCGCTGCTGGGCTGGAGCAGGGAAAAATCTGCGAAATCGAACCCCGGAGCGACCGTGCAGCCGACCAGGGCGTGGTCGCCGACCGGCCGGGCTGCCTGCCAGGTTCCGGCTGGGACCACGGCTTGCGGAGTCCGGCCTGCATCATCGACCGGGCCTAACCGGTGCACCTGGACCGGCTGGCCCGGCCCTGGGCAGCGCAGCAGTTCCAGATCGCCGCCTTCGTACCAGTTCCAGATTTCATCCGAACGTACCAAGTGCCATCTGCTGCACTGACCAGCGGTGAGCAGATACCAGATGGCGGTCACCGCGGCGCGGGTTCCGCCATGGGCTGGAAGGGCATGGGGTGAGCGGAACAGCTCTGCGTAATGCCCGCCTTCGGGGTGGGGTCTCAGGCCCAACTGGGCGATCAGCCCGGCTGCCCGCGACCCAGGAACCACGATCTGGCTGGCGGCGCTGGTCATGTCCCGAGTGTCGCCGGCCGCCGCGACCGATCCATCACGCACGGGGGCCGTCGCGGTGCTCGACCCAGCGATCGTCAGCGTAGCGTTGCCCGAAGATCCGCTCGGCGGCGGCGGTCTCTGCTGGTGTCGGCCGATCCTCGACCAAGTGCATGGCGAAGGCTTCGGAGATGCCCTCCACCACAGCGGCGGCCGCCGCTTCTGGGTCAAGCCCGCAACCAGCGGCGGAGGCCCCATCCCAGGGATTGCTCGCCAGCTTCAGACTGCCATGGACCAGGACCCTGGCGCCGCGGCGGCGGGCGGCCGAGCCGAGGACCTTCCCGCCATCCACCGCCAGCAGGTCGTCGGTCGCAGGCGACGCGAAACAACGCGGCTCGTCGCGGTAGCGGCGGTCGCCAACGCTGGTCGGCTGTCGGCGGAGCCTGCCTCCACGACCCTCGACTGATGCTTGGATCGCCTGATGCAGGCGATGATACAGCTCGGCCGGCCGCTCCGGAACCACGCCGATATCGGCGGCCAGGGCATAGGTGACCTCCTGTTCATGCCAGATGGCTCCTCCGCCGGTGATCCTCCGCACCAGATCGATGCCGGCTGGTAATTGCCTACGGATCGGGGCCGCCTCCTGAAAATACCCCAAGGACACGGCCGGAGGTTCCCATCGATACAACCGCAGCACCGCACCGGTGGATGCCTCCAGCAGGGCCTCATCCCAGGCCATCTGGACCGCTCCCGCGGTCGCGGTGGTCGGCAGCAGCCGACATCTGATCCGTGACATCAGGTCCGGTTGTCACGGCCGATCCGGTACCTACAAGACCCGGACGCGGCCGGCAAACCGCAGGAGTTCAGCCCATGTCCAAGGACGTGATCATCTCTGGCATCGTCGTGGTGCTGTGCATGGGATTGGTGGTCATCGCCTTCACCGTGGGGTCGCCACCGAACCGCAGCCCATCGCCCGGACCGCTGGCCCAGAACGATGATTTCGGAGTGCCTCCGCCAGGCCCGAATCCCGGAACCAGTCCTGGATTCAGCATCGATCGGACGCCGCCTCCGTTGGATCCGCTTGGCAGACCCGGGCCGCCGAGTGCGCCGGCGCCGCTGCCGCAGAACGATTTCGGCTCATTCCCGCCAGCTCCTGCCCCGGGCACCGCGCCAGGCGGATTCCAGAGCTTCCCGCTCGACCCGATCCCGACGGTCGCACCGGCTCCGATCGCAGCACCGGCTCCGATCGCAGCACAGGAGTCGGCGTTCGGAGTGCCGCAGGTTGCGCCAACCGCAGTGGTTCCTGCCTCTGCGCCGACGGCGGCCACCACCCATACCATCGCCAAAGGTGAGACCCTCGGCGACATCAGCACACATTACTACAAGACCAGCAAGCAGTGGAAGAAGATCGCCGACGCGAACCCGTCCATCGATCCATCCAGGTTGAAGGTCGGAACCGTTCTGAACATTCCTGGCGCCGAGAGCGGGGGCGCGGATGAACGCGCGCCGAGCGTGGCGCAAGGCACCACCTACAAGGTTCAAAAGGGCGATTCGTATTATTCCATCGCTGGTCGCCAGCTTGGCGATAAGGGCCGCTGGAAGGAACTTGAACAGCTCAACAAGATTCCCGCCGAAGAATTGCTGCCGGGCATGACGATCAAACTTCCGTCGAAGGATCATGGCAAGGTCGCCGGCGCCGATGTGTGGGTGGTCCGCGCTGGCGACACGCTGGGCGAGATCAGCCAGCAGCACTACGGCACGACCCAGCAGTGGCAGGCCATTGCCGAGGCCAATCCGGGGATCAATCCGGAAGATCTCAAGGTCGGTCAGCGTCTGCACCTGCCCAAGGTCGAGGTGTCGAATGTCCATGTCGTCGCCAAGGGCGATACTTTGGGCGAGATCAGCCAGCAGCACTACGGCACGTCGAAAAAGTGGCAGGACATCGTCAAGGCCAATCCCGGCCTTGATCCCGAAGGCTTGAAAGTCGGACAGAAGCTGATCATCCCCGGAAAGACCAAAGTCGCCGCTGAGCACGCCCATTCCGCCGCCGCACACGCGGCTGGCGACTACGTCGTCGAGAAGGGCGACACCTTCGGCACGATCGCGGCTAAGCTGCTCGGTTCGGCCCAGCGCGCCAAGGAGATCGCCGAGGCCAATCCGGGCGCCGACAGCAGCCAGCTGCGCATTGGCCAACGGTTGGTGATCCCTGGTCGGTCCACGGCTGCCCTCGGCGGCTCGTCGACACAAGGCACTCCTGGCGGCGCTCCTGCGCTCGGCGGCGCTCCGGTGCTCGGCGGTGCTCAGCCGCAGGGCGGCGGTCCGGGCACTCCGGTGGTTCCACCCAGGCCGGAGATCGTTGTACCCCCGGAGGACCTGTTCGAGCCGATCCCGGTGGTTGCTCCGCGCCCTGCGCCTGGAGCAGTCTCGGCGCCGTCCCCAGCAGGATTCAGCCTGCAATAAGGCTTCATTGTTCTGCGCGCCAGCCAGGCACGGTGCGCTCTGAGCAGTCGCAGGCTGTGCGAGGGAACCGCAGGCTGGTTGAAGGAGCGGTTCAATCCCAACGCAGACAACTCGAACGGGCTGGCGTCAGTTGGACTGCGTTTCCATGCGAAGCAGAGGAAACGAGAGCGTTCTGCTGCGTCTCGACGAAGAACTGGGACTCACGGTCTAACGCCGCCAGACGCCGCCTCAGCGCAGTGTAATGATACGAAAATAACGCTAAACCTGGTCGGTTACGGCGCGCCGGCCGCCCAGGGCCAGCACCGTCCGCCGGCCACCAGGCCCTGTCGGGTGGCCACTGGCGGCTCGTGCTGGTTCAGCAAGTCCGCCGGCAAGGCCACCGGCCGCATCCCGGGCCAGACAGCCGCGGTACCATCTGTGAACGCGATGACCGCCTCGCGACCCAGGCCCGCCACCCATCGCGCTGGACGAGGCAGCGCAGCGCTCGTCTCGCCCGTAGGCGACAGGACCTCGATCCGGGTACCGACACCGAGCGGTCCGACCTGGACCAGGGCGGGGAGGCTGGTCAGCACCGCCACCTGGCTGGCGATCAGGGTCAGCTGGCTCGGGCGAAGGTCGGCGAGGCAGACACCGCTGCCGGCGTCGAGGACCAGCGCTCGGCCCTCGCCCTCGCTGACCACCACCGCTTGACCGCGGATCTCGATCCCGACCACCGGCGCCGCCAGGAAACCGCCAGCATCCCAGGACGAACGCCAGCGGCCCGGAGCGTCGATCACGATCTGGTCGCGGCCGCGACGCAGCACCAGCCCCAACGGTTCTTGGCTCCACGGCTCGGACACGGAGCGGACCGGACCGCTGCCAGCGGTCTGTGGAACGTCTCCTGAATGCTGATTCAGGCGCCAGCCGCGGGAGGTCAGGCGATGACGCCAGGCGGAGGAATCCCGCCACAAGGCATCGGCCGGATCCAGGCTGATCTCCCAGTCGCTTTCGCCCAAGGCGGATAGCTGCGCTGGATCGATCCGCCGCTGTCCGGCAACCACCGGCGCGCGGGCGGCCGCGAGCAGGGCGCGGTCGCGGGGCGTCCGTGCAAGCCGGTCGAGGGCCGGATCGTTGGCCTGGGACATGCCCAGAGCCGCCCGCAGCCCGAGTCCTCCAGCGCTGGAAACCGCTGCGAAATGCCGCGCCGACAGGTTGGTGCGATCACGTTCGGTTTCCTCGGCCAAAGAATCCGCGAGGGACGGGACCCGCCACCACGAGGTCCCATCACCCAGGCTGATGCCGCTGCGATCCTCCGTGAGCCGCCAACCACCATCCACGGGCAGACCGTGATCGACGATGCCTGCTACAGCTGCGCCGACGCTGCGGGCCATGGTGGTCCGTCCCAGCCACCACGCGTGCAGACCGTGGATCAGCGGTGCGGCCAGCGGCGGTTCGGGCAGGACCAGGCGGAGTACTTCGCCCGTGTCCAGATCCGATCTCCAAGCGACCGGGCTTCCCTGGAGGTTGAACCAGACGCCGCCACCGCCCACCGCCACCGGCAGGATGGCCTGGGACATGGCGGGTAGGGGCGGCAATCGGCGGAGCGATCCGTCGGCATCGACGATCCGGGCCGAGCGCTCCCCAGCCAAGACAGCGGCGCCGGCGCCGGTCAGCACCCGCTCGCCCGGGGCGCGGCGGATCTGCCAGGCGATGCGGCCATCGGCGCCAAGCCGGAGCAGCCAGTGGGCAGTGATCCGCCAGCCGGCTGCGTCTCGGCTGAGAACAGGTGGACGGGATGCGGCCAACGGAAGGCCCGGCTCAGGCAGTTCGCCGGCACCGCTCCAGCCGGCCAGCGCCAAGGCCACCGCCCGCCGCGGGTCGCTCGCGCCAGACCACAGCTGATCGAGGAAATCCTCGAAACGTCCGCGGTCGAAGGCGCGGTCAGCGGCGCGTTGGGGGACGCAACCAGCCAGGGCCTGCTCGACGGCAGCCAGGGCCGGCGGATGCCGTTCCGCCGCCGCCGGCAGCAGCCTGGCCCATTGCCGATACAGGTCGGGTTGGAGCGGATCGGGCAGCGCTGCGCCGCCGACCAGGGTCTCGGGCGGAAGCGCGAGCAGCGGAGCTGGATCGCCTCGGCGCAGCGCTTGCAGCACCGCCACCGCCGCCGCCGCCTGGGGACCAGCGACTGGCAGTACGGCCACCTCGCTGGCGCCGGCTTGAAGGAGCACCGAGGCTGCGGCGAGCCAGGTCCACAAGGTCGCCCGGTCCATGGGTCAATCCTGCGGTCCAGGACCGGCCAAGGCCAGCCCAGGGAATCGGCTGCGGGATCTGGTCATGCGCAGGCGAGCGGCAGACAGCGCCAGCCAGCGGCAACCTCCGCGCAGCCAGCTGCTCACGACTCCCAATTCGGGTCCCGTTCCAGTCGTTCCTGGAGCGCAGCCCGGGCCCGTTGCAGCCGCTTCTCAGCCGTGCCCGAGCTCAGTCCGAGGGTCGCGGCGATGCCGTCGACGTCGAGACCGGCCTCGTATTTCAAGGCCAGGATCGCCCGTTGGTCGGGGTCGAGCTTGGTCAGGTGGACCCTCACCAGGTCGAGGCGCGGATCTTCGATCTCGTCGATCGGCGCCACCACCTGCGAGACCGATTCCTGGGAGGGCCGGTCGCGCTGCATCCGGCGCATCGTGACCAGGGCCTCGTTGCGGACGATCGAGGACAACCACGGGGCGTAGCGTCCCGGCTCGGACAATTCGCCCAGACGATCATAAGCCTTCAAAAAAGCTTCTTGGACCGCGTCGTCGGCGAGGGGATCCCGGCCGATGATCGCATGGGCGATCGCCCTGGCCCGTCGCAGGTGGCGCGCCACCAGGGCTTCATAGGCGGAGCGTTCCCCATTCAGGGTGCGTTCCACCAGGGCGGCGTCGATCTCATCCATGGGCGGCGATGGAGCCTATCCTGGACTTGGGCTTACAAGCCTTGGCAGGTTCCGCCACGGCGGTCCCTGGCTGACATGGGAACGAAATTTGTGTACCCATCGAGTGAGTCACCCGGTGTGACACCCGCCATGCAACGACTGGAACGCCCTCAGGTGCCAGATACCATGTCACAAACCATGTCCTCCTCCGTTTTGCGCTCGCCGGGCGACCCTTACCAGGTCGTCGACAATTTCACGGTGCTCAAGCAGCTCGGGGCAGGCGCCATGGGCGAGGTCTTCCTCGCCCGTGAATCGTTGACCAATCGCACGGTGGCGCTGAAGCTGATGGCCGCGAAGTATTCGAAGGATGAGCAATACCGCAAGCGCTTCGAGCGAGAGATCCACGTCGTCGCCCAGCTCGAACACCCCAATGTCGCAGGCTATGCCGGACACGGCGAGTGGAACGGCCGGCCCTATCTGGCGGTCGAATACATCCCCGGGGCAACCTTGTCGGACTTCATCCGCGGCGGTAAGCGCCTGGAGGAAGACCTGGCCCTGGCCATCGCCATCCAGATCGCCCAGGGATTGAACTATGCCCACCAGCGCTGCGACCTGATCCATCGCGACATCAAACCAGGAAATCTGCTCGCTGATTTGCATGGCGCCAAGCAGTTCACTGACGAAGCGACGATCAAGATCATCGATTTCGGTCTGGCCCGGGCCCGGGCCGCCCATGACAGCCTGAATTATGACTTGGGCAGCGGCGGCACCGAGGTCGGCATCGAGGATGCCGGGGAACGGTTCCAGACCATCGACCAGCAGGAATTGGCAGCCCTGGGCCAGCAGGCCAACGGCGGACTGACCTTGGCCGGTCAGGTCATGGGAACCCCGAATTACATGTCGCCGGAACAGTGCCGCGGAGAAAACGAGCTGACGTTCAGCTCGGATCTCTATGCCCTTGGCGCGACCTTGTTCCATCTGATCACCGGCCGGGCGCCATTCATCGCCCGTACGCCAGGCATGGTCATCGTCGCCCATATCACAGAACCTGCGCCAGATCCCGGAGCGATCATCCGGACCCTGCGCCCGGCGACCCGTGAGCTGATCATCCGCGCCATGGGCAAGCAACCCAAGGATCGACATCGCAGCTACGAATTATTCATCGCTGCCGCGGTCGGTGCGCGCAAGCTGCTCCACATGGGCCAGGCCCAGCGAGCGGCTCCGCCGGCGCCGGCCCAGCGCCGGATGTCGGGGGAGGACTTCCAGGGCATGATCGAGGAAGTCGCAAGTGATCTCCCACAAGGCCGACAGCTGAGCGGCGCTGACGCGCTGCGCGAGATCAGCACCCGGATGATCCGGCGCAACCAGCCGACGTCCGGCCTCCATCGCCGGTCCCAGGAACCGCCCGATCAGCAGGCCGCGCAGCCGCCGACGCCGCGCTTCGCCATACCGCGGCCGGAAGAGCAGCCCGCGAAGCCAGACCAGGCTCCGGTCAAGCCTGCAAACAAAACGTCATCCTTTTTCAGGAAATTGCTCAAACCACCGGGAGGATGACGGCACCACCAAGCCAACGCCAGAGCTCACCCAGCAGCGAATTGACGTAGACAACGCAGGTCGGCGCCGTTGAAAACCCGGATATCAGTGATGCCGTGGCGGATCATGGTCAGGCGTTCCAGCCCAAGGCCGAAGGCGAAGCCGCGCTGACGTTCCGGATCCAGGCCGCCCGCAGCCAGCACAGTTGGATGGATCATCCCGCAGCCAAGCAATTCCATCCAGCGATGGTAGCGCACGGACGGACCGGCGCCGGTGCAGCGCACATCGACATCGAAACCGGGCTCAACGAACGGGTAATAGGCCGGACGCAGGCGCACTTCGACATCGTCGCGGCGCAGTACCGCGCCGAGCAGAGCGCGGATGGTGCCCACCAGGTGGGCGACGGTGATGTCGCGATCGACCACGAAGCCTTCGACCTGGGTGAAGGTGTGGTCATGGGTGGCATCGGTGGCCTCGTAACGGAAGACCTTGCCCACCACCACCCGGCGGAAAGGTTCGTCGCGAGCGATGCGGCCTTCCTTCGCCCAGCGTCCGAAGCGCTCATAGACCCTGCTTTGCACTGAGCTGGTGTGGGTACGCAGGAGCTTCTGCTGCCCATTCCACGCCGGACAGGTCAGCCAGAAGGTGTCCTGGGCATCGCGGGCGGGATGGTCGGCGGGAATATTGAGCCGGGTGAAATTGTAGTCGTCGAACTCGACGTGGGGGCCGTCCTCCAAGGTAAAACCCAGACCGTGGAAGACCTGCTCGATTTCGGCACCGACCTGGCTGAGGGGATGGATCGACCCGGGACGGTGGCGGGTGGTCGGCAGGGTCAGATCGATCGGCGGATCGGATGAGGTCGCCGCCACCCGCGCCGCAGCCTGGTGCCAGGCTGATTCGATCGCCGACTTCACTGCGTTCAGCACCGGACCGAGCCGCCGCTTGTCTTCAGGAGCAGCTGCACGGAAGGCGTCCTGAATGTCCTTCAGCCGACCCTGCCGGCCGAGCACCGCCACCCGAGCGGCCTCGACGGCAACGCCATCGGCTGCCGCGGCGAACGCCGCAGCGGCCTCAGAACGCAGGGATTCAAGATCGTGATCCAGCGCCATGGCGGTTCCTCCAACCGGTCTCGTCGAGGGGGCGGACGCTACGGCCACCGCCGAAACCCACAACGCTGGCGTTGCGCGCCGGTGCTGCACGACAGTCTGCAGCCGTGCGCCACCTGCTGGTCATCACGCTGCCATGGATGCTGGCTGCGGCAGATCCGCCGCCCGATCCGCCGCATCTCATCCTGGCCCGCTCGCTGGTGGCGACCATTGCCGATGCCGACAACACCTATGTCGGCGGCCCAGCCCGCATCACCTGGCCCGAGCCGGGCAGACGTGCGTCGAACGCCAGCGTCTGCTCGTCATTCCTGGTGGCGACCCTGCAGCGTGCCTATGCCCTGCCCGATGGCCTGATCCGCGAACGCTTTGGCGAACGCTGGCCCGAAGCCGACGAATGCTGCGCCGCCATCCGCGGCGGTCGCGGATTCCGCCAGCGGCAACGCCTCGACCAGGTCCGGCCAGGCGATGTCATCGCGATTGACTATCAGAGCGCCAAGCGCATCCCGACCGGTCATGTCCTGTTCGTCGATGCCCTGCCCGAACGCCGTGCGGATGGCACGTTCACGGTGAACATCATCGATTCCACTGGTTCTCCCCATGGCCCAGAAGATCAACGCGGGTCCGATGGCGGAGCGGGCCGCGGCGCCATCCGACTGCGCTGCGACACGACGGGCCAAATCAACGCCTACGCCTGGAGCCCATCCTCGAACCATTGGCATAGCGTGACAGAACGCCCGGTCCTGCTGGCGGTGGTGACACCCTGAGCCGATCCGCCCACGATTTCCGCAGGAAATCGAGCGCCGGCCAAGGCCGGGGGGCGGAGCAGGCGCCGCCGCAGGCGGCAGCAGGCCAAAGGCCTGCGACCTGCACAGCGCGGAGCGAAGCGGAGCTGGACGGCCCAACGGGCCGTGGGGGCGAAGTCCCCAGAAGGAAGGGGTCCCCGGAGCGAAGCGAGAGGGGAATGGCCGTAGGCGGAGCGGTGGGCGGATAGAATCGGCGGAGCCGATCCGCCCACGATTTCCGCAGGAAATCGAGCGCCGACAAAGGCCGGGGGGCGGAGCAGGCGCCGCCGCAGGCGGCAGCAGGCCAAAGGCCTGCGACCTGCGCAGCGGAGCGAAGCGGAGCTGGACGGCCCAACGGGCCGTGGGGGCCGAAGCCCCCAAGAAAACTGCCGGGAGCGGGAATCGAACCCGCACGACCATTACGGTCGGGGGATTTTAAGTCCCCTGCGTCTGCCTGTTCCGCCATCCCGGCATCGTTGCCTGCCGCCTGCTCCCGGCGCGGCTGCCTGGCCGCCCATGCGGCGTGCGATTCTGCGGAAATCAGATCAGGAGGCAATCGCGACGGCTGGTTTTCACATGGGTTCACTCCAGGCAGGCATGCCCGGATGAAATTCGGATCAATTGATGGAAACACGATGGATGGAAATGGTGCAGAGGAAATGAGCATGCATTGGTCGTGACCCTATGCGGCCATTGCCCTGGCTGACGGCCACCGCACGTTCAAACCTTCGGAGTTCAGTATGCCGACGTTGTCGACTGTGGACCATTCCCGACTGCTCGATGCGGTGATCCGGTCGCTGCGGCACCTTTTCAAGATCGGTTCAGGCCGAGGGTACCACGGGCTGTTCCCGTCGCTGGTTGATCTCGACAAACCGGCGATGCTCTATGGCATTCCGCCCTGCGTTGGCGGGCAGCGCAGCACTGAGCGCAGTCCGTTCGGGGTCAATCTGATCCATGATCAGACCACCTTGCGGCTGGCCTATGAGCTGGGACAGCTCTGCGACCAGCCCGATCTCATCCGAGGTGCCGATGCGTACCTCAGTTATTTCGCTCGGTATTGCACCAATACGCCGACGGGGCTGTTCCCGTGGGGCGAGCACGCCTTCTGGGATCTGGTCCACCGCAGGCCGGGCGCGAGCCATTGGCATGTGCCGTGGCTCCAGGACCGTTTCGTGGTCTATGACCATCAGTGCCAGGTCCCAGGCTGGCTGTGGGACAAGCTCTGGCAATTCAATCCGGAATGCGTGATCCGTCACGCCGAGGGTCTCGACTGGCATTGGCAGGTGCTGCCCGGACCTGATGGCAAGCGGACCTTCTGCCGGCATGCCTTCGTCGTCGAGCGGCAGGTCTATGGACCCAATGGCGGCGACGACACCAACATCGGCTACGATTTTCCGCGGCACGCTGGATTTTTTCTCGTCGATCTTGCCCACGTCTATCGTCACACCCGGCGCGACGACATGCGGGCCAGGTTCGTCGAATGGGCGGAGTACCATTGGCAGCGCCGCGACCGCAACGGTCTGCTGTGGATGCTCGGTCACCTCGACCCGTGTTGCACTTTGTCGCTCGGTGTCTCGCTGCTCGATGCCACGGAGCTTATCAAGGAGGCTGATCCGGCATTGGCGGCGCTTTGGCGGGAACGGGCGGAGCGCTACCTGGATGCCTTCCTGACTGGTTCCCACGATCCGGCTGCGGGCCGGGTCACCTGTGATTTCTCTGATGATCCGACCAAGATGGAGGCCAGTCGTCTGCCCGTGCTGGTGCCGCGCTGGACCGGCAACGCTTTTGGACCAGCGGCGACCATCGGACTGCTCTGCTTCGCCGCCTGGCGTCACACCGGACGCGCAGATCTCCGCCGATTCGCGCTGGATCTCGCCCAGCACTATGCCGGCCTGGACCTGCCGGAGGCCAATTCCCTGCCCGCCCGGGACGTGGCCCAGGCTCTGCTGCTTTTCGCGGATGCTTTTGAGCTGACCGGAGAGGAACGCTGGCGCCAGGTCGCCGATCGCTGGCTGGTGCAGGTTGAGAAACGATTCTTCGATCGGCCGCTGGTCAGGGCTTGGACCGGCCTGGATTATTACGAGTCGCATCAATCTCCTGGATTGCTGCTGATTGCCGTGGCGCGGCTGGTCTCCCTGCTCGGCCCGGGATTCTCGCGCCCGGTTTCGCCTGACTACACGCGCCGCTGATCTGGGCTGAGCGGGACTTGAACGGTCGATTCTCTGCCCGGTGGTCGTCTGGGAGTGCGGCGAATCGTTCGGGCCGGCCCGGGCGTTGGGCGTCGCTGGTAGACTGGCCCCACGGAGTGCGGCGGTCCGGGCTCGACTGGTGTTGTTGAGCGTGCGAACGGAATCCCGGTCTTGCGCCGCTCGGACATCCAGTGGATCCTGCGCCCCGCTATGGAGACCGCACTGCTGGACCTGCTCGACGCCCTGACCGAGGCGCGGGTGACTAACCCGCACCTGCGGCCATCGGTGCTGGCGGCGCTGCGCTTGGCGACCGGTGCGGCGATCTGCAAAGCCGGACGCCTGTTGGTGTTGCGTCACGATGGCGCCCTGCGCGAGATCATTGCCCACGGTGAGCCGGCTCAGGATGAAGCTGCCGACCTGGTGCTGCTTGAGCGTGCCCGCGAGGCCCGGTTGCCGGTGGAGGCCCAGCTCGGCGACCTGCCGATCACCGCCTGGCCTTTGGGCAAAGGTAAGCGGGTCCACGCCGTGCTGATCCTCGAACGTCCGGCCCCGGGCAGCGGTCAATTACTTGGCGATGTGCTGTTGCAGTGGTGCGCCATGGCCGAGGTGGCGACTTTGGAAAAAGCCGAACTGATCGATGAGAATCACCAGTTGCGTGAGGAATTGCGGGCGCAGTTCTCGGAGCGCAACGTGGTCGCGGTGTCGGGCTCGATGCGCCGGGTGCTGGACAGCGCCGCGCGGGTCGCGGCCTCGACCGCCACCGTGCTGATCCAGGGCGAGACCGGAACCGGCAAGGAGATGATCGCCCGGCTGATTCACGAGCATTCGCCGCGGGTCAACAAGGCGTTCATTGCGGTGAACTGCGGGGCGTTGTCGGAATCGCTGCTCGAATCTGAGCTGTTCGGCCACGTCAAAGGCGCGTTCACCGGCGCCGTCGCCGACCGCAAAGGCCGGTTCGAGGCCGCCGATGGCGGCACGGTGTTCCTCGACGAAATCGGGGAGGTTTCCCAGGGCATGCAGGTCCGCCTGCTCCGCGTGCTGCAGGAAATGGAAGTGCAGCGGGTCGGCGACACCGTGACCCGCAAGCTCGACGTGCGGGTGGTGGCGGCGACCAATCGGAACCTTGAGGTCGAAGTGCAACGCGGATCCTTCCGCGCCGATTTGTTCTATCGCCTGAACGTGGTCCACCTGCAAGTACCGCCGCTGCGCCAGCGGCCCGAGGACATCCCCCATCTGTTCGAGCATTTCCTCAGCCGTTTCTGCCAGCAGAACGTGAAATACATCGAGTCGGTGCATCCCGAGGTGCTCGCCACCATGGCCCGCTATCCATGGCCGGGGAACATCCGCGAGCTGGAAAACTGCGTGGAAAAGATGGTGGTGATGGCTCCCGGCCGGGAGATCACTCCGGATTTGCTGCCGATGCCGCTGGTCGCTTTCGATCCGCACGCCGAGGGCGACCGCCAGCATGGTCTGGCCAGCTTCGAGGACCGGATCAAGTCGTGGATGCAGTCTTCGGTGCATAACCACCTGGAACGTGGCGGCACCGCTCTCTACGACGAAGTCCGGGCCAAATGGGAGCGCTACCTGTTCGAGGCCGTGCTCGCCGCCACCCAGGACAACAAGAGCAAAGCAGCCCAGGTGCTGGGCATCACCCGCAACACGTTGGCGGCGCGGCTCAAGGAGCTGTGCGACGTGAAGCGCGAGTGGACCGTCGCCTGAGCGATGGGATGGCGATGCCGGATGAATCCCGTGTGCTGATCACGTGGCTGACCGCGGACGGCGAAGAGCACGAGGAGCGTTGGCCTTCGGTGGAGCGATTCCGCGCCTGGGCCCTGGCCGAACGGCTCGACGGTTCCTTCACGGCTTCAGTCGAAGACGAAGACGGAGACTACCAATTCATCGAGCGTGGGCGGATCTCACCGAGCTGACGCTGGTGGAGGCAGGTATGGCCTACTTCAGATCTTGCACGGATCCGGTGCGGCGATGCCCCCATCGCCGGGAATGCTCAGAGTCGCGGAACCATTCCCATATCCAAACCAGCCACCATCTGACCAAACTGCCGTCAGAACCGGCGTCGCGCCGGAGATGAGGGCATCGCCGCTCCGAAACCCGTACCATGGTGCTGCGTACGTATCACAAATCATTTTGCCGGCGGTGCTGGTGCAGGAGCGGGCGCTAACGCAGGGCCTTGGGCCTGAGCTGGTGCGGGCGCAGGCGCAGGTCCAGGCCCAGGAGCTGGTCCAGGTGCAGGTGCAGGCGCTGGACCAGGTGCTGGCGCAGCGGCCGGCACATTCCGCGATGACAGCGCGACCCAGACGGATCCGTTGGCGTTGAGCTGATCGATGTTGCGCAGACGCCAACCTGACAAGGCGTCAGCTTGCACCTGATTGACCGTCAGTTCGTCAAAAGTCCCGCCGACGAAAGAAATGGCGGCAATGCGGTGTTCCACGGTGTTCTGGGCATTCGACGACTTGGAACCGATCACGGCTGACAAACCGGGCTTGCCATCGGCTGGCGGAGCGATCACGGCGAAGCCCATGGCCCGCTGGCCGTCGGCCGCCAACTTGTCGAGCTTGGCCTTGCCTTCGGCAGTGGGCAAGCCGTCGGCCTGCAAAGTGACGGTGATGAGACTGATGGTGGTGGTGACCGGCGGAACCTTGGGCGGCGCTGAGCGGATGTTGTGGACCAGCACCCGGGCCGGCCATTCGCCGCGTGGGGAGACCAGGCGGAGCGATTCCGGGCGCCAGCCGGCATCGCCAAGTTTCGCCAGAAATGCAGCGCTTTCCGGCGCGACTGAGCCGTCAGCGGAAATGTCGACGGTCCCCACCCAGGACGCGAACTTGCTCTCGGGCAGGCTGAGAGTCATCGGCTTGGGCTCGCCCGCGACGGCGGAGCTGGCCAGGAGCAAGGAGGCGAGGCAGAGGACGGAGCGACGAAGCATGGACATGGAGGACGTGCATGACGGCAGAACCTGTCCTTCGCAACCGCCAAGTGGTCGTCGCCTGGCCCGGTGTCATGGAAGGCGGCAGTCATGACACCAACCAGGAGCCGGGCGGTTGCCATAGCCAGGTTCCAGCCGCCGCCGCAGCCCGGCAGGCGGGTTCCCCCTGGCGTCCCGATCGCCATAATCACTCCTTGCCGATGCTGAATCCCGCCCGCCCGTGGAAGGAGCGCGTTCCACCACCCGAACTGGTCCGCGAGCTTGAACACGATTTACGCCTGGCACCGCTCACTGCCCGGTTGCTCGCCCTGCGCGGGATCCACGGATCGACTGACGCCCGCAGCTGGCTGGCCCGCCGGCTTGGCGATTTGCTGCCCCCCGAGGGCATGGCCGATCTGCCGGTGGCAGCCCAGCTGCTGGCCGACGCCATCAACCAGCGCAAGCGGATCCTGATCCACGGCGACTACGACGTTGATGGATCAACCTCGGCCAGTTTGTTGGCGTTGTTCGTGCGCGCGTGCAGCCACCACGCCACGGTCTTCATCCCCCACCGCCGGATCGACGGTTATGGCCTGGGCGAGGCCAGTCTGGCGGCAGCAGTCGAGCATCAGGCAGAACTGCTCATCACCGTCGATTGCGGGATCGCTGACCATGGCTGGGCGGCGCGGATCGAGGCCGAGAGCGGCTGCCGGGTGGTCATCACCGACCACCATTTGCCCCAGGGCGAGCTGCCCCGGTGCAGCGCCGTGGTCAATCCCAACCGCGGCAATTGTCCGTATCCGGACAAGCATCTCGCTGGAGTCGGCGTCGCCTGGAAGCTGGCTTGGGCCACGGCGAAAATCCTCTCCGGTTCAGTCGAGACCGACGGCAAGGTCACCACCCACCTGCGCTCTGCGCTTCTCGACGCCCTGGCCCTGGTGGCGGTCGGCACCGTCGCGGATTGCGCGCAACTGATGGGCGAAAACCGCATCCTGGTCCACCATGGGCTGGCGGCATTGGCGCGGACATCGAACCATGGATTGCGCGCCCTGCTCAACCGCACCGG
The DNA here is from genome assembly GCA_014193115.1 of Planctomycetota bacterium. Taxonomy (GTDB): domain Bacteria; phylum Planctomycetota; class UBA11346; order UBA11346; family UBA11346; genus BJHQ01. Next base: position 86,422 of record BJHQ01000005.1, read on the forward strand.
CCTGGGCGAGGCGATCGCCGCCGGCGACGTCGGCTGGAAGCTCGGTCCGCTGCTCAACGCCAGCGGCCGGGTGGGCAGCGCCATGGCCAACATCCGCCTGCTCACCGCCACCGACCAGGCCACTGCCGAAACCGAACTCGATGCGATCGTCGAAGAAAACGAGGAGCGCAAGCGGATCACCGGCATCCTGACCAGCGAACTGCTGGCCGAGGCCGCTACGCCGGCCCAGCAGGCCCGGATCACCCTGGTCTTCGCCGGCGAGGGCTGGCATCCCGGCGTGGTCGGCATCGTCGCCTCGCGGCTGACCGAACAGTTCGCCAAGGCCGCCTGCGTGATCGCCATCACCGACGGTGTCGGCAAAGGCAGCCTGCGCACGGTTCCGGGCATCCACCTCGGCGAGGCGATCGACGCCTGCCGCAGCCATCTGCTGCGGGGCGGCGGGCATGCCATGGCCGCCGGCATCACCATCGCTCCAGAAAACGTCGCTGGCTTCCGCGCGGCCTTCGAGGCCCACGCCGTCGGCAGGCTCGGAGGAGTCGTCGCCCAGCCGGTCACCGATCATGACGGCCCGGCGGCGATGGCTGAACTTGATGGAGAATTCTTCGCCCAGCTCGACGCCATGGCGCCGTTCGGCACCGGCAACCCCGAGCCGGTGCTTCGCCTGTCCGACATCGGTTTTCTCGGGCGGCCGCGCTTGTTCGGAGTCAATGGCGATCATCTGAAAGGCCCGGTCACTGATCCGGGCGGCGGCATGCGTGAACTGGTGGTGTGGAAGGCCAAGGCCATCGCTGTGCCCCTGTCGGCGCCGGGTGGGCGGTTCGACCTGCTGGTCAGACCGCAGGCCAGCCGCTGGCGCGGTGAAATCCAGCCGCGCCTGGTCTATGTCGACGGCCGCAGCCGGAGCTAGCTCATGAGTCGCGACCCGTTGGCGGGCTGGCCTCGGCTGCGCCGCACCGCGTGGCGGGCGATGCGCGGCGTGGCCAGGTCGCTGCCGCTCGATGGCGGCCGGCTGCTGGCCTCGGTAGTCGGTCGGCTGGTCTGGGCCTGCGACGCCCGTGGCCGCAAGGTGGTCGCCGGCAATCTGGCTCCGTTGCAACCGGCGGCCTGCCGGGACGCCGCCAACCGGGCGGTCCAGCGCAGCTACATCGCTGCCGGGCTGGCGGTCGCCGAGGGCCTGCGCCTCGACCGGCTGCCCGCCCGGCAATTCGAAGCCGACCGGTTTTCACTGGATGATCCCTGGCAGGTTTTCGCCAACCGGCCGCTGGCCGGACCGGCCATCCTCGTCGGCATCCATGCCAATCAGGAGATGCTGTTGGCTGCCCTCCACCACCTTGGCTTGGTCCGGGGCATCGAGACGGCGGCACTCGACGAGGTCGATCCGTGGCTGACCGCCGAGCGCACCCGCCTGCGCGCAGCAGTCGGTTGCCGTGCGGTCACTCTCGATCGCGCCCCGCTCGCCGCGTTGCGGGCACTGCGCGAACGCCGGGTGCTGGCGCTTGCTGCTGATCGGGATTATTCGGGTCGCGGACTGGTAACCGCTGTGCGCGGACGTGCGATGCGTCTGCCGCCGGGCCCGGCAGCCCTCGCCGCCCAGACCGGAGCGATGATCGTGCCGTTGCTGCTAGCCCGACGGGGTTGGCGGAAGTTCCGACTGGTGGTCGGACGACCCTTGCGGCCTCAGCCAGGCGCCGACCCGGTCGACGAGGTGACGCGTCTGACCGCTGGACTGGCAGACGCGATCGGGCGCTTCCTGGTAGCCGTGCCAGCGCAATGGGTCGCCTTCCACCCGGTGTGGGCACGTTGAACCGGTGGGTGGTGACTCGTGATGGAGTCGAACACGCTCGGACCGGTCAATTCCTGACGAACCGCATTACGGTTGCCGGCGGCAGATTCAGCCACACCCGCCGTGAAGGCCCGGCTGAGAAGCCTGGCATCGCAAAGCGTTTCCAGGCTCGCGGCGCGTACGTGAATTGTACATATGACCGGCCAGGTGGCAGCACGGCGGCGATCGCGGCCAGTATGCGCTGGGGCAGGTCTCCGGGCAGGGACAGCAGCGGAAGGCCGCTGACAACGACACCAACGTCGCTGGGTGCAAGGTGATGGGCGGCCAGGTGATCGACGAGGATCGACGCGCATCCCTGGACCACTGGCACGGTCGGCAGATCGGCGCGCAATCGTGAGACGAACTCCGGATTGGCTTCGACCGCGACCAAGCGGTGTCCTGGATAGCGGCGCAGGATGGCCTTAGTGAAGACGCCGGTTCCAGGTCCAAGTTCGACGATGGCAGTCTGGTTGGGCAGGGGGCCGATGGCGTCGATCATGGCCTTCGCGAGTCCCTGACCTGACGGCAGCACGGCACCGGTCTGGCGACCATGGCGGATGAGCTGGCCGAGGAACAAGATGCTTCCAGGAAGGCGCAAACGGCCCAGGAACCTTTCTGGTCCGCGGTGCGCTGGTTCGCGGACTTTGGAAGGCGCCTCGGCCCCGAAGGCTGCCTCGCTCAGCGGGCGGCCTCCCTCATCCCCGGACTCGCCGTCCTGCCCTTCCCTATGCATCCTGGAGCTCACGCCTCGGGTCCGTCAGCGTGCAGGGGTGCCTGGTCGAGACCCGAAACGGCTAAGCGTGCATCCATTGGCAAAGGTTGCGAAGCAGGACTTCGATGCACAAGAGGGCCTCGCGTCGCTCGGCGATCGGTGTCTCCGCATCACCCGAATATCACGACATGAGTACTGCCGCCAGACCAGTGTAAGTCATTATCGGATAATGAGATAATAATTATTAATGATATCGCATATGCCGATCTGGTGTGCCACTCGCGACTGGCCGGTCTGAAATTGCCGCGCTACCGCGGTCGCCATCCTGGTTAGAACCGCCCAAGCGCAGAGGGCGTTCCGCTCTCGTGCCTCCCGCTGCCGACCGTTCAGGAACCGCCGCCATGGCAATCAACCTTTCACGCATTGCTCTTCCCGCACTGCTGGCCATTGCGGCCTCGGTACCGGCTATGGCAGGGGATGCAGACATTCCGATCTCGGAGCTGGATGGATCGAGCAAGATGGATTGGTCGACTTTCAAGCTGCCTGGGGCGGTCTATCCAAAAGAAGGGTTCGGCCCGGGCGGTTGGTACAAAGGCCCGGTCAACAAGAAGCTGTATGATCGGCAGCATCCCAAGCCGAACGGAGTTGGGATTCGCGCTGGTGGGTATAACGGCGCTTTGGCAGGCGGCGCCCGCGGCCGCTACGAACTGCTCTACATCCGCACCCGCTTTCCTGATGATATGCGCGAGCAGATCACCGAAATCGGTGCGAACAACCTGATGGAGATCGTCAATCGCTGGTTCGTCGACGCGAGCTACAATACGTTTTCGATCACCACCACGGTCACGCCCGTGCTGACCATGCCGTATCCGATGCGGTACTATGATACGTATAATCCGGTGCACGATGCCGCTGTTCCGATGTCAGGTCTGGATGCGTTCACCGCCGATGCCGACACGGCTGCAGCAGTCGCCGGGTATAGTGGAGGATTCGACCTGCGCAGCATTCGTCTGAGTGGTTTGACCACCTGGCCTTTTGGCGGTCTGGGCGGCGGTGGTCGTACCTGGTACAAGACCGACGGAATCGGCCTGTATGTGCACGAGCTCGGCCACGCCATCGGTCTGCCCCACGCAAACTTCTGGGATACTGCCGGTCGCAGTATTTTCGGCGCAACCGACGCGATTTTCCAAAACTATCGGTACTGCATCGAAAACATCGAATACGGCGATCCCTGGGATGTCATGGGGAGCGGCCTTAACCGACCAGGCCACTTCAATGTTCTTTTCAAGAACAGCCTGGGCTGGCTGACCGAAGACCATGTGCTCGACATCACCGAGAGCACCACATTCCGCATGCATGCATTCGATGTGGACCGTTTGGATTCCGGAAAGATCTATGCGGCCCGGATGTCGAAGCATCCCGGCGAGTTCACCGATCCGCAGTTCTGGTTTGGCTATCGCAACCGCAAGATCAATCCGACCGGGAACAATGCTCCCTTCCCGCAGTACGCGAATGTCGATTTCATGCCCCACAGCCTGCAAGTGCACATCAATGCGGCTGATTTCTACACCCAGAAGAACGGAAATGACAATTCTCGCGCTCCCAATGAAGTACTGTTGGATGTGACCCCGGGAACGCCTCCGGGACAGAACGATGGCGGTGTCGCTGTTGGGCGCACGTTCAGTGATCCCGCTGGCAATTTCCATGTGACGGTGGTCGATGAGGTGAACAGCGAACCGAATGCCCTGGATGTGGTGGTCAAGCGCGGAGACTTCACAAGCAATCGTCCGCCGATGGTCAGCATCGAGCCGGTCGGCGCCACCTGGACTCCCGGCAAGCCGTTGCTGGTGACGTATCCTTATAGCGCCACCACACAGATCGCCGCTGATTTCTCTGACCTCGTGAAGTTCAAGGCCACAGCCAGCGATCCGGACGGCGACGCCCTGGCCTATTACTGGGAATTCGGCGACTGGAAATTCGCCTCGAAGAATTCAGACCAGATCAGCTACGCCTATCCGAAGTCCAGCGTACCGTTGATCACTCCCGGAAATGGCAACGTCCTGATCTATGACCCTGCGCAGAAAGGCCCGCGCGGCCAGTTGTTCACCGTGCGCTGCACCGTGACCGACATGAAGGGTGGGATCGCCATCGCGGAATTCCCGGTCAACGTCGGCATGAAGGAGTTCCCAGCGTTCGATGCTGCCGATACCGGTGGCCGCTTCCGTACCAACATCCGCGGTCGGATCCTGGACCAGGCCGGCAAGCCGGTGGTCGGAGTGCGGGTGACCGCCCAGGGGCCGATTACTGTCTACGCCTACTCGGACTCGGATGGATATTACCTGTTGTCCGGCCTGATTCCGAACCAAGGCTACGTGTTCAGCCCAGTCAAAGAAGGCTTCAACTTCAATGGCAAGGATAACGCCCAGGCATTGACCGATAGCGTGGCATCGTCCAGTCCTATCACGGTCCCCGCTGGACGGGATCTGAACGATTTCAATTTAATCGCCCGCAAACGGCATGAAGTTTATATTGATACTTTGGCGGCAACATGGAACGACGCGAATCTCAATGGCCAGGTGGATGGGGGTGAGGTCACCCCAATCCTGACCGATGGTAAGGTAACCATCATCGACCAGATCGCAGAACCGGCGACCGGGAAGGTTCCGGTGATTTTCCGGGTCCGCCGCGAAGGTCCGGCAAAGCATGTGAAGAGCTATGATCGGGATTATGAGATCACCGAAGACTTCAAGGATAATTGGCTCTGCGTTCGTTTGTACACCGGTGGCGGGACTGCGACTAAGGATGACGTCGATTACGACCTGTGGACCACGTTTCTCGACATGCCCTTCCGGCTTTCCCAGCCGACCTTTATTGGCGGTGTTAGACAGCCGACGAATCACTCCGAATTCAAGACTTATTCCGGTCGTCCACCATTGCTGAATGATACCAATCCCAATGTGGAATCAGGAACCGTGACGGTGGTGAATCCTGAGAAGCCCACAGCCATTCGTACGCACGATTCTTTTCCAGCTAGAGGAGCTCCGCCTGACTACGCCACCGGGAATCAAGCGGACCGCTACGTAGTCATCCGCGGTACGATCAACTTGCCCGGCATTGGCATCAGCAGCAGGCCGGATGGAAGTTTTGTCTATCCGGAAACGAACGGTCTTGGCGAGACCTACACCGACATCGTGGCCGTGGTCAATGCCGACTCGGTGGCTGAAAACCCCGAGACCATCTCGATCATGATCCCGCACAGCCCGGATTATTTTGCTGCGAAATGCGTTGCGAGCGTCAAGGTGATCAGCCACCCGAGCAACGGGCTGGTGCCCACGCCAACCGTCTCTGCTGCAGGCGGATCAGCCTATGAATCGGGAAGCTCCAACGGCCAGTTCGTTTTCTATCGCAGTGCTGCCGGTGATATCACCCAAAGTTTGACGGTACATTTCGCGCTCTCGGGCACAGCGGTCTATGGCAAGGATTATTCGATCCCCCTGACGCCACCAGTGACCTTTGACAGCGTCAATTCACGATACACCGGTTCGATTGTCATTCCTGCCGGTATCGCATCGGTAAAACTGCCTGTGTACGCCATTCCCGACAACGTCCGCGATCCCAATGAGGTCGTCTCTCTGACCATTTTGGATGGTACTGGATACGTTGCCGGCAGCGGGGCGCAGATAGTGATCGTCGAAGACGACCTGCCCCAAGTTTGGGTGGTCAACACCGGCGGCATTGCCCGCGAAAGCGTACTGGCAAATGCGAGTGGAACTCCAGGCGCGCCGGCCAACGGCCAGTTCAGTATCATCCGATTCGGATCCCTCGACGAGGATCTTCCGGTGAAGGTCAAGTTCAGTGGATCTGCCACCTATCTCGATGATTACACCCCGCAGGTGACCGAGGTGTCGAACCTGAAATCGACCACCCGCACGTTGACGGAAACTAATGATTTCGTGACCATTGCCGCCGGCGACACCACGGTGGTCGTCACGATCAAGCCGGTGAACGACGCCACTGCGGCTGAGGGTGACGAATTTGTCAACGTCACCATCGAGAAATCCTCAACGTATAATACGGTCAATCCGGCCTTGGCCGACCTGGTCATCCAGGACTCGTCGCTGCCCGATGTCACCCTGTCGATCACCCCGGGTTTCGGCACGAATCTGAATGAAAATCAGCAGACCAAACTGCGTTTCCAACGGTATCGCGGCAACATCAACAATTCCCTGCTGATCCGTTACCTGGTTAGCGGTAGTGCTGACAATGGCTATGACTACACCATTGACACCGGCAGCGTCGGATTCGGCGAAGCACTGATTCCCGATGGCCAGACCATAACCGACATCTCCTTCAATGTTGCTGAGGACATCATCCGCGAAGACCCGGAATTGATCAGCATTATTCTGATTCCGCAATCGACCTATAACGTCGATCTGGCCAGCGACGATGCCCAGCTCGCGATTGTCGCGAATGACTTCAATGGCCAGAAAAATCACTCGTTCAAATTCGACAAACAGACGATCAAAGTAGTGGAATCCAATGGTACGGCGGACTTCTTCGTCGATGTGGTGCTGAGCTCATCGCCAGCAGGCAATAATGTTTATGCGCCTTTGGACGGAACGCGCAGCCAGAACAACAAAAATCAGCAGATCTGGGTCGGTTGGGAGGTCATCCAGAACCCGACGTCCGATGTCAATGATGCGACCGGAACCACCGACTTCGTCCTCGCCAACGGCGTGATGATCTTCGCACCGCAAGAAGACATGCAGAACGGGAATCCGTCGTGGGACCGCAATTCGCCGCCGGACAGTCCAACCCTGTCTGATGGAAGTCCGTATAACGTCTATGGCTTTCATGGTCTGAATCCCCGCCCGCCGATCGACTACATCCGGCGCAGCCTGTGGTTCCATGTGGTCGGTGATACCGACCCGGAACGGGACGATTCAATTGCTAAAACCGGCGATGAGACGTTCCTCATCCGGCTCAGCGAACGCGCTACGGGTCAGCCCTTGGTCAGCGGCTTGCCGGTGGCTGGCGATATTTGGGGAGTGGCTCCGACTCCGGCAGTCAGCAATGCGGAACCGCTGACCGAGTGCCGGGTGACGATCATCAATGACGACTCAAGTGTGATCTCCCTGTCGTCGGATTCGACGACTCTGCCGGAAGGGAACCAGGCCCACCTGACCTTGACCCGGACGGGCAATACGCAAGGCGATGCCACGGTGACCTTCGAAATTTCCGGTTCAGCTTCGCCATTCGGTGATTACACGATCACCGGTGCAACCAGGGTCCTCCGCAAGGAAGCGGAAAACAGCCTGTTGTATACGGTGACTTTCGTCGGCGACCGGATTGATCCGGTAACGTCGGCTTTGATTCCTGGCGAAACCAGCAAAACCGTAACGCTTGACGTCGCCCTGGACCAGACCGTGGAACGGGCCGAGACCATTGCGGTCCGGCTCTTGAATGGTCTGTACAATCTTCCCGGTCGTAGTGCCGGTGCTGGCGGAATCGGTCCGGACGATACCGGCATCTCGCATCCAGTGATCTATCCGGATGTGGACGGCCTGAGCTGGAACCCGCTGGTGCAAAAAGAAACACTGACCACTGGTGCGAAGATCAATCCATCCGCGTCCTTCGTATCATTGGATATTACCGACTCCAATTTGACCGATCCGGCCGAGCAGGGGACGCTGCCAATCGTCAGCGTTACCGTTGAGGATGGCGTGGGTTCCGAACCCGATCGCGGCCTTGGGAACATCATCTTCAAGCTCAGCCGCACCGGGGACACCACCAGTTCGTTGACCGTTCCGATCCAGATCAGCAAAATGTCCACGGCGACGGTCACAGGGACGAAAGACGGCGACATCGATTTCGAGCGTCCGCCTGTGTCGTTGACGTTCGCTCCGGGAACATCGGATGTCACCGTCATGGTCCGGGTGGTGGATGACACCAAGCTGGAAGACACCGAGACGGTGATTTTAGGCATTGTGCCGACCGAACAGTTCCGGGCCGGCGATCCGGCCGGAGCGATTGCCTATATCATCGACGATGAAAGCCCGCCAGCAGTGATCACCATCAAGGCAGTGAAGGATAGTACGAGCGAGACCAGCACCGATCAGCTCGTCTATGAGGTCCGACGCAGCCGGGACTTCGTGGCACCGCTGGACGTGATCATCCAGATCACCGGCACAGCGTCGGCTGGGGTCGACTACCTGGTCTCGACGGTCCCAACGTTGTCACCAGTGACCTTGCCAGGAGTGACTGGGACGTTCTCACTGACCATCCCCGCGGCTCAGGAGACGACGTTGATCACTGCCAATCCGGTCGAGGATGTCACGGCAGAAGGTGACGAATCGGTCACAATCGCATTGTTGCCTGACATAAACACGACCAATCCGAATTATGTCGTCGGCCCGATCAACCAGTCGAGTGCGGTCGGAGTCATCATTGATGATGACGCCCCAAGTGTCTATGTGAGCCGGACGGCCGATGCCAATGAAGAAGGTCAAGTACCTGGATACTTTGCTGTCAAACGAAGCCTCATCACCAACACTGGCTTGGCGGTAAACCTGACGTGGAGCGGGACTGCCGCATCAGGGGACTATGTGTCGGTTCCCAGTGTGGTCACCATCCCGGCAGACCAGAGCGAGGTGACGGTCGGGATCATTCCAGTGAATGATGCGGAAATGGAGATTGATGAGACCGTGATCGTAACTATTGCCACCGGTAGCGGCTACACGGTTGGCGGTGTGGATGGCAGTGAGACCGCGACCCTGTTGATCCTAGATAATGATCGGCCGCGACTCAGCGTCGGCATCAACCGACCGATCGGTTACGAAGTACTTGACGGGTCTTCCCCGCCAACGGTGGGCATCGCTGAATTTGTCATCAGCCGGACGGCGAGCTCCGAAGGCCTGGCCTTGGCGACGGAAGTGAAGTTCTCCTTGTCGGGAACTGCGGTGGATGGCGCAGACTATGTGCGGATCGTTCCGACCAATTCGGTGATTGGGACGGTGACCTTCTCGGCCAGCGCTGCGGATGTGTATGTGCCTATCACGCCGATCGACGATGAACTGGTCGAGAACGATGAAACCGTGATCTTAACCCTGGCGGAAGATGTCAATTCGTACAATCTGACGACCGACCCGAAGAAACGGACTGCCGAGGTGGTTATCAAGAGCGACGACTTGGTGCGCGTTTCAGTGGCGGCGGTACCGAAGTACCTGGTGAAGACCGGGTGCAATGTGCCAGCGACCTTCGTCTTCACCCGCACCGGCAGCACGGATGGGCGTCTGCGGGTTGAGTTCGTGGTTGACGACTTGGCCGGTCCACCGTCCACGCTGCCGATCAGCCAATTGGCGCAAAAATTGATCGATTACCGCTTCAAAGTGCCTGGCGGAGTGACGTCGACAGTGGACTTCAATGACGGAAGCGACACCGCCACGGTCGAGGTCGAGGCCATTTCGGACCTGACCGAGAAGCAGATCTGGTTGAAGGTCAAGGATCGCGCGGATGGCAGCTATCTGCCGAAAGTCGGGAAGGAGAAGACCTTTATCACCTTGCTGCCAGCGGGCACGCCGTACGTCACGATCAGCGCGGCGTCAGACAATACCACCGCCGAAGGCATCGATACCGGCAAGTTCGTGATCTCCCGTACTGGAAGCTTCAACAACCCGATCACGGTGAATCTGGGTTGGTCGGGCACCGGCAAGATTGATGACGACTACACGGTGAGCCTCGGCGGCACAGTCCAGGTCGGTCTGCCGCCCTTTGTGACCATCCCGGCTTCGTTCGGGTTCGTCGATGTGGTGGTCACCGCTGTGACTGACCAAATTGTCGAAGGTGACGAAACGATCATCTGCACCCTGCTTGACTCCACCGCAAATGATCCGGTGACCGGTAAGCCATTGTATTACCAGGCCTGCTCGGTGAAGGACACGGTCACCATTACCGATGTGCCGCCGCCGCGCCCACGCATCGTCAGCGAGCCGGTGATCTTCGTTCAACAGGGCTCGGCGCTGAGCTACCAAGTGCAAACGGTGGTGGCAGGTGGTCTGCCTGGATTGCCCGCACCAAAATACTATCTGGAGCCGAGCCAGATCGATCTGCCGATCCCCTTGGGCATGACGATCGATAGCGGGACGGGACTGCTGAGCTGGTCAGCGGTCACCGGCACCGGCCATCTGCGGGTGAGGGTCCGTACTGAAAATGTGCCCAATAATTCTGATTCACAAGACTTGTTGATCTTCATCGTTCCTCCCCCGACCAGCCCGAACTGAACCCGCATCACCACCGATCGGAAAGTCCACACTATGATCACATCACGCGATCTGCTTCGATTGGGATGCCTGGCGCTTGTCGCTGGCGTCCTGGTGACCGGATGCAAAGGCGGCGGGGGCGGAGGCGGAAGTGGCCCCGGTGATTCGCCAATCACTCCAGGCGGTGGCGGTGGAGGTGGTGGAGATCCAACACCCCCACCACCACCCCCGCCACCACCGCCGCCACCGCCCAGCAGCGCCTATTTGGTGCTGAACTTGTTGGATCCGTTGGCTGGGCTGGAGCAGAAAGATTCGACGTTTGATCCAAAGACGGCGACGGACAACCAGCTGGTGTTCATCAAGCTGCCTTCTGGTTCGGTGACGACCGGGTCGCCGGTGACGGAACTCGGTCACGATGCGGATGAGATCCAGTCGCCGGGGCTGGTACGTGAATTCTATTTGAGCACATTCGAACTGAAGCAGATTCAATGGCGTTATCTGACGGACGCGTTCAATGAACCGTGGAAATCGGTCCAGCCCCGCGCGGTCGTCGGTACGGAGACATCGGTGTTCGCTGACCGTATGCCGGCGTTCGGCATCAGTTGGCAGGCGCTGAACTCGGCGGTCGATGCCCGTAACTTGGTGTTCCTGACCAATGGAGCCACCCACCGCATCGGCATTCCGACTTCTGCCGAGTGGCAATATGCGGCTCGTTACAAATCGGTTGACAAGACCACACCGTACAGCTGGGGCACCGATGAGAGTGTCGTGGTGGTGTCCGAGTTCGCTGTGGTTCGGGAAACCGCAGGCACGGTGCGCGGACCTCGTCTGGTCGGTGGTCGCAAAGCCAACCCAGCTGGTTTGTTCGACATGCACGGCAATGTCTGGGAATGGACGAAGACCCCGGATAGCGCCAATCTGACCTATATCCTGCAAGGTGGTTCATGGAATGATAATCTGCTCTCGGCCCGTGTCGCCAACGTGCAGCACCAATTGCCCGATGTCGGCTACGCGACCGCTGGAGTCCGACTGACCTTGATCCCGTAAGTTCCATCAACGTATCACCGGCACCACCCCGCCTTTGGCAAGGCGGGGTGGTGCTTTTTTGCGAGATGCTCATGCGATTCCTTGTTTTGCTGCTGCTTTCGGCACCGGTTTTCGCCGCCGTCAGTCCGACGGTGACGATCACTGCGCCGACGTCGAGTGGTGACTATTACGCGAATAACGGGAATCCCATCGTCATTTCAGGCACAGCGGGCCATTCGTCTGGCATCAGCTCGGTGACGTGGTCGATCACCGGCGGCGCGGTGGTACAGACAGGTACCGCCGCGGGTACGTCTTCGTGGTCCTTCACCTTTACGCCATTTGCGTATTCGGCAGTTCGTTCCCATACCACGTCACGTTTCTACTCGGTGCAGATCATCGCAACGGCCACTGACGCATCGACCACGGTGGCGACCCTGAATGTGACCTTGGAGGACATCCTACCCGAACTGGCCATTGAAGTTCCAACGGCTGGTTTGGTGGCGCAGGTCCGATCAGGCGCTCCACTGACCGTATCTGGTCGGGTGACCGATAATACAGGCATCCAATCGGTGCTCTGGGCCACCACCGGCGCGCTCGTGGCGAACGGGGCGGCGACTGTTTCGACCGGTTTTTCCTTTGACTTGCCAAGCCTGCCGGCTGGTCAAATCGACCTGGCCGTCACCGCCCGCGACTTGGCCGGGAATGTCACCGTCAAGACCTTGTCGATCCAGGCTGATGGAGCCGATCCCAGTCTGATCATCACAGCGCCGGCCGCGACCGGTGCGGTGAACGTGGCGACTGCCACGCCGACGGTCAGCGGGACGGCCAATGATAATTTCGGACTTTTCCAGGTGACTTGGGCGATGACTGGTGCCTCGACCGGAACGGGTACGGCCTCGGGTCTGTCAGTTTGGTCGTTCACGCCGACCTTGAATTTTGGTAGCACGATCGTCTCCGTCACCGCCGTGGACATCGTCGGCCGGACCACTGTTCGCCAGGTGACCTTGGTGTATGTGGTTGGAGCACCAGTCTTGAACGTGAGCAGTCCTGCAACCACCACCGTGTCGGTCACTACCGGAGCGTCTTTGCCAGTGAGCGGGACCGCAAGTGATCCGGACGGACTCGTCTCAGTCCGCTGGCAGGTGACAGGATCGACAACCGGTTCAGGAACTGCCGCTGGGACCACCAGCTGGTCATTCACCTCGCCCAGCTTCGCTGTCGGAGTGTCGACTGTGAGCGTGACCGCGCTGGATGCCACTGGCGCTACGTCCGCTGCGGTGTTCCAGGTCACCGCCACCGATGCTGGTGGCGGAATGGGTGGTGGAGGCAGCAGTGGTGGAGGTGGAGGTGGCGGAGGCTGTGGAGTCGGCTTGGGCGGCCTGTCGGCGCTGATCGGCCTCGCGTTTTTCCTGGACTCGTTGGCCAAGCGTCGTCGGGGTTGACTCGGGACCATCCACCTGGGTGATTGGCACCTCCCCATCGTTCCGGTGGCGGATCGGAGCCCGTCGATGATGTCCCGTTCGCTGCTGGGTGTGTTCGTTGGGTTCCTGGTTGGTTGTGGAGGCCGCGCCGAGTCCAGTCCTCAGGGGCCTGACCCAGCCCGATCACCAGACGCCACTCAAACTGCAACAGGCGCTGGACAGGCTACGCAGTCTCCCTCGGCTCCAACATCGCTTGAGGTAAAATCTGAGGTGTCAGGAGATAAAGGATCCGCTGAGTCCGCTCCCACGGCAGCCGAGCCTGCCGATCAGACAAAGACCGATGCAAGGACGGACGGAGAAACGAAGACCCCAGACGGTGAAACGCTGGTGGTCGAGAGCCCAGAACAGCGCAAGGCGCGAGAAACCGCCGAGCGGAAAAAGGCAGTCAATCGCCTGCTTGAGGATATGCGTGATGAATTGCGTCAGGACCTCGGGCAGGCCGATCAGGCACCGGCTGGCCAAGGGAATCCCGACCGGAAGACAACGTCACCGACGGCGGTTCCAGTGCAGGGGGCTCAGCCTGATACGCAGAAATGACGGCGAGATCCGCCGAATTCCGGTCGCGGCCATGATGTCCTGAAGTTGCAATAGCCCGACTCAGACAATCGGCTGGGCCGCGCCGGGCGCCATGAGGCTTCTGAAAATCCTGGAAGACGCTTCGCTTGCTGGAAGTCCCACCGGAGGCGGATGGTGCTTTCCGGAACCTGCCACCGATCGCCGCTGCTAAGCCCGCTCTGTGCTGAGTCCTGAGCGCTGGGCGTTGAGGCAATTTGGCGGTTTGCCATCAGCGATCAGCGGGATCACGATCCTCCGGCGATTGTGACCAGTGAGCGCGGCTCAAAACGGTGCCTGGATTCACTCACTGGATCCTCGGCCCTGCAATGCAGAAGCAGAGGATTGGTCTCTGGACAATCGGTCTATCTAGTGTATTGTGACACTCATACACACGACACCTATGGCCACCCTCCTCTTCGCCGTCGATCCCCAGCGCGGCGTCCCGATCTACCGGCAGCTGGTCGATCAGGTCATCCACCTGATTGCTGCCGGCCAATTGGCTCCCGGATCGCTGCTGCCCTCGGTACGCGAGTTGTCCGCCAGCCTGCGGGTCAACGCCATGACCGTGTCCAAAGCGTGGGCGGAACTGGCCAGGCTCGGCGTGGTCGAGTCCGAACGCGGCACCGGCATGCGGGTTGCCGCGCCTCGCGAATCGGCTGCGGTCCGGCTGCGCCGGCTCGATCCCCTGCTTGACCAAGTGGCCGAAACCGCGCGCAGGCTCGACCTGGCGCCAGCTGCCGTGGCCGATCGGCTGAGGTCCCGATTGGAACGAGGCAGCAGCTCGTGATCTCCCTTGCCAGCCAGATCTCCCAGGAGCCGATCGTGACCGACCCCATCATCTCCATCCGTGGCGCGACCAAGCGCTTTGGCCGCAAGGCAGCCCTCGACGGCGTCGATGTTGACCTGCCGGCTGGATCGGTGACCGGTCTGGTGGGCGTGAACGGTTCGGGCAAATCGACCTTGCTTCATGCCCTGGTCGGTCTGATCCGTCTCGACGCTGGCAGTTGCCGGATCCGCGATGCGGACTCGGCGAACCTGCCGCCTGAGATCAAGGCCGATCTCGGCTGGGCGCCGCAGAAACCTGATCTGCTCGGCCATTTGCGGGTGCGGGATCTGCTGAGCTTTACTGCAACCTTTTATCGCGGCTGGGACAACAGCCTGGCAGCGGATCTGCTCCACCGCTTCGAGCTCGATCCGCTGGTCCGTGCGGCTTCGCTGTCGCTCGGCCAGCAACAGCGTCTGGCGCTGGTCCTCGCCTTGGCCCATCGGCCGAGTGTGCTGGTGCTCGACGAACCCGCCGCGTCCCTCGATCCGCTGGCCAGGCGCGAAGCGTTGGCGGAATTGACCCGCGCCGCCGCCGACGGCGCCACGATCCTGATCAGTACGCATCTGGTGAGCGACCTGGCCCGGCTCGCGGATCGCCTGGTCATCCTCGACCGCGGCCGGGTGCGCTGGACCGGAGCTGTGGATGACCTCCTGGAAAGCACCAAACGACTGCGGTTGCATCGGGCTGAGGGAGTGCCCGTCGACCTGGTGCTGCCCGGTCAACGGCATCGCCAAACGGATGGCGCCCATGCCCAGATCACCGTCCATGGCGATGTCGCGGCGGCCATGGCCATTGCCCGATCGGCTGGGTGCGATGTGACTGTGGATGACCTCGGGCTTGAGGATGCCGTGCTTGAGGTGGTCAAATGAAAGCCACGTCGATCAAGTTGATCGAGGCGCCCTCCAGGTGGGGAGTGAGCGCCGGCCAAGTCGGCTGTTTGCTGCGGGCAGGGCTGATGCGCTGGTCGACTCTCGGGATCCTGGCAATCACACTCGTCCTGGTATTGCCCCTTGCCATGGCAATGCTTGGGAAAAAATCACCGGATTCTTTTTCTCGCAACCTATTTCTCAGTCAATTCGCACTGTGGGCGGCCATCCTGATCCAGCTCCATATTTTCCTGTTTCTGCAGACTGGTCGTCACCAGCGGGTTCTGCTCATGCCCGCAGGCCCGATGGCGAGTGCATGGATCTTGACGGTGGGTCTACCGCTTGCCGTCGCCGCAGCCGCGGTTGGCCTGGGTGCTTTCAGCACCTGGTCGTGGAATGCCGTCCTGACCGCGGCACTCTGTATGCTGGCGATACTTGCGTGGAAGACCCGTCCTGGCAGTTCGTCGGCGGCCCAGGTTGGCGCGGGGCTGTTGCTGATGGTCCTGGGATATCAAGGAACCTTGCATGAGGTGATTCTGCCGATGCTGGCTCATCCGCCGGTTGAAGCGACCATCGCTGCCGCGGTCGCGGCGGCCTGGCAGCTGATTGCTCTGCACCTCGCGATCCGCCACCACCCGGTGATAGCAAAGTCAGCCGGGTCGCGGTGGTGGGACCGATCCGGATGGGCGATCCGCTGGAGGACTGCGCCAGCATCTGGAACTTCCGTGACCACTGTGGCTGACCTGTTCAGACACACGCTGAACCTGCGTCGAGCCATGTTCGGATCCTGGTGGTGGGTGCCGCTCGGTGGCATCACGGTGCTTGCCTTCACGGCCTTGATCGATTGGTTGACCGGGAGCGGAACCGGTGGTCGATCGCTTCCGAAATTTCCCCTGCTCGCAGTATTCGGTATCATGGGCGCCGTGGGGTGCCAGGCCATCGCTTCGACGCCGGTTCTGCTTCGCCGCCTTTCCACCTGGCCGCTGTCCCGCGCATCAACTCTGGCCTGCGTCTGGTCAGCAACGGCGATTTCCAGTGTGTGGACCCTGGGAATCTTCGTTGCGCTCGCCTACCTCACCCACGTTCCCTTCTGGTTAGCGGGAAAAGCGTCCCACGAAACCAACCTGCTGATAGCTCTGGCTTTTTCGGTTCCGTGCTGCCTCGTGGCCTGCGCGGGAGTCATCCGCATTCTGGAACTGATGCCGTGGCCGATCGTGCGAGGGCTATCGGTAGCGACTGTGTTCTTCGGATCGCTTTCTCCCGTGTTTTTCCTGAGGCCCAATTCCGGCATGGTCACAGGGGTTTCGCAGTGGATGCTGCTTGCTGGCGGCTACGCCGTGATCGCTGTGATCACGCATGTACTCGCCTGGAAGTGGTGGCTGCGGGCCGATCTCGACGCTGCCAGCCGGGGCGCCGACGATCTGGTCACTCCGCAGACCGGTTGATCCATGGTTTGATCGACCGTTTTGCGTCAGCGACCCGGCGGCAAGCTCGTACCATGGTCACCATGACGCTCCGTTCCCACATCGCCCTCGCCTTGTGCCTGCTGTGCCATCTCGGCGCGTCCGATCTCTTCCAATACCGGCTGACTCTGGCGCCAGAGCCGATTCCAGAATCCGTTGGCAGTGCGACCGCTGCCGCAGCTTTGCAGGCAGCGAACGAAAAGACCTACCGTGCCTGGCTGTGGCTGCCCGAAGCCAGTGAGAAAATCCGCGGGGTGGTCTTGTCATCGTGGATCATGGATCCATGGAACGATGATGGGATCCGTGCTGCTTTGGCCGGTGCCGATCTCGGCATCGTTTGCATCGATCCGCATTTCGACACGACCTGGGAAAATGCCGAAGGCGCCAGCAGCAAACGCTTCGAACGCATGATGCGGGATCTCGCCGCCCTTTCCGGCCATCCCGAGCTGGCCGCTGCACCGGTGCTGCCGGTGGGCCATTCGGTGGGTACGTTGTTCGCCAGTCGTTTCCCCTACGCCCACCCCGAGCGCTGCTTCGGCGCCATCACCTTCAAAGGCGGCTTCTGCCTGAATGATGACCAGCCAGCCAAGGTGGTCGGCATCCCCTGGCTGCACATCCAAGGCCAGTTCGAGGAGTTCGGCCCCGGACCGAGCGGCGTGCTGCGCGAAAACGAAGACCGCAGCACCGGCGCCCATACTGCGATGACCTCTCAGCTCGCCCACCGCGCCAAACATCCTGGATTGCTCCTCGGGCTGCTGGTCGATCCCGGCACCACCCACATGTGCTGGAATCCGCAGACCTATGCCGTGGTCGCCAGGCATATCATCACCGCCGCCAAGCTGCGCATCGCCGCCGATGGCAGCCTGCGGCCGGTGGCGGTGGCCGAGGGCGCCTTCGGTTCTGGCGATGTCTTCCATCCAGGCACTCCGCTGCTGGCCAAGGATGCTCCTGAAAAGAATGCCGGTTCATTCTGGTACGGCGACTTGGACATCGCCCAGGAGGTCACCCGGCTGCACCAGCTTACCGGCAAGAAAACTCAGTTCGTCGCTCTGGCGGACGCCAAGGGCAAGCCGGTGGATGTCGGCCATGACCTGCGGCTCAAGTTCACCCCGGCATTCGATGGCCCGGACACGTTCACCCTCGTCGGCGCATTCGTCACCGACAAGATTCCCAAGAAGTTTCCTGCGGAAGCACTGCCCATCGGCCACGCCGACGGGCCGATCCGCTTCCGTACCGGCCGGTCCACCAGCCGGGCGCTGACCCAGATCGATGCCGATACGTTCCGCCTCGGCTGGGATGGACGTGGCCAAGGCATGATCCTGGCCTGGCATCCGGGTGATGGCACCTATCGCCCGGCCGAGCAGCCGGCGCGGCTGATGCTGCCGGATCTCAAAGGCGCGACCGCCCAGACCATCGCTTGGGAACCCGCAACCACTATCACCGCAGCGCAATTGCCGTTGGTTCTGACCGCGACCGCAAGCAGCGGACTGACTGTGCGCTTCGCTGTCGTCTACGGTCCGGCGGTCATCGATGAGCAGGGTCGCCTGGCCTTGGCCGAGGTCCCGCGCAACGCACCTTGGCCACTGTCCATCGAGGTTGGCGCCTTCCAGGTCGGCAGCTATGTCGCGCCGCTGGTGGCAAAGGCTGAACCGGTGGTGAAGACCTTCGTCGTCACGAAATGAGGCGACCTTCAGCGACTGCCGCGCAGCTTCGTTGCATGTTGGCGGAATCCCGCCGTTTTTTGCAGCGGACCGCTGGCGAGTGCCGGTCCATTATCCGATCAGCCGGCGAAGCCGACGTTGGCATTCGCCGTGCGCAAAGGTTTCGGCGAACAGGTCGGCTTCGGCGGTGCTGTCGATGGAACCATGGCGGTCCAGACGCAGGCTGCGGATCGCCTCGATTCCAGACGCCGGCCAGTCGCGGTGGCGTCGGGCGATGTTCAAGGCGTCATCGAGCTCATCGATCACTTCGTTGACCAGGCCGAGTTCCAGCCCCTGGGCCGACGTGATGACCTCGCCGGCCAAGAACAGACGGGTGCTGACGCCCTGATCCATCCGGCACGCCAGCCGGCGCAGTCCGCCCAGGCACGGCATCAAGGCCAAAGGCAGGCCGGGCAATCCGAACCGGCCGGTGCGGGTGGCGACGATCAGGTCGCAGCCCAGTGCCAGCTCGAGTCCTGCGCCCAGGCAAAAGCCATCGACCGCGGCGATCGTCACCCCGGGCCAGCGCTCCAGGGCCGCCACTGCCTGATGACCGAGCTGGCTGTACACGGTGGCCGACAAGGCGTCGAATCCGGCCAATTCGGGCAGATCACTGCCCACTGAGAAGACGCCGGTGGCGCCTTCGACCAGCAAAGGCACCGCCGGATGGTCGCGCCGATCCAGCACTTCGATCAGGCAAAGCAGGGTCGCGGTGTCGATGGCGTTCCAGCGGTCCGGCCGGTCCAGAGCCAGGCGCACCACGCCATCGACGTAATCCAGCGTCAAAGATTCGCCGGCCTCATGCATCGATCGGGCCTCCGCCTTATTATACGCTGGAAAAAGCTGGCCCGCCACGTTCGGCGGTGATGCCCGAGCTGCTAAACCCCGAGTGGCCGCCGCAGTTGCAGTGGCCGCACTCGGTCCCACCCTGGTACCGATGGGCCTGTTCGACCGTCTCCTGGCGCTGCTCAGCCTCGACCTGGGGATCGACCTGGGCACGGCGAACACCTTGGTGGCGGTGCAGGGCAAAGGCGTGGTGATCAGCGAGCCCAGCGTGGTCGCGGTGAAAAAAGGCACCAAACAGGTGCTGATGGATGGCAACGCCGTGGGCGATCAGGCCAAGATCATGCTTGGAAAGAATCCAGGCAATATCGATGTGGTCAGGCCCCTGAAGGATGGCGTGATCAGCGATCTCGAAATCACCGAGGCGATGCTCTCGTATTTCATCCGGAAGGCGTGCGGACGGCGCAAGCCGTTCCGCCCGCGGCTGGTGATCGCGGTCCCGTCCGGCCTCAACGAAGTGGAAAAGGGCGCGGTCACCAACAGCGCGATGAACGCCGGCGCCCGCGAGGTCTTCCTGATCTCCCAGCCGATGGCGGCGGCGATCGGCGCCGGCCTGCCGGTGGCCGATCCGATCGGTTCGATGATCGTCGATATCGGTGGCGGCACGACCGAGGTCGCGGTGATCTCGTTGGCCGGCATCGTCGCCAGCGAGTCCCAGCGGGTCGCCGGGGACGAACTGAACCTGTCGATCATCAAGTATTTGAAGGCCCAGTATTCGGTGGTGGTGGGCGAAAACACCGCCGAGTTGGTCAAGTGCAGCATCGGCTGCGCCGTGCCCCAGGCCGAAGACCAGCGGATGATGATCCGCGGCCGCGACCTGCGCACTGGCATGCCGCGGCAGATCGAAGTCTCCGCCAACGAAGTGATGGAAGCGATGCGGCCCTCGGTGCAACAGATCGTCACCAGCATCCGCATGGTCTTGGAACGCACCCAGCCTGAACTCGCCGCTGACCTGATCGAGCGCGGCATCACCATGGCCGGCGGCACCAGCCAGCTGCGCGGACTCTGCGACCTGGTAGCCCAGGAAACCGGGTTGCCAGTGCGTCTGGCCAACGATCCGTTGACCTGCGTCGCCCGGGGCTGCGCCGCGTTGCTCGACAATCTCGACGCGCTGAAGCAGATTCTCGAAACCGGCACCGAGCGCTGATCCCGGAAGCTGAGGCGGCGCCGTGCGCTTACCAGGGCGCCGGGTGATGTTCCAATACCGCCATGCCCCAGGCCCATCCTGATTCCGTGAACGCCCTGGCCGAGGCGCGGTTGCGCGATCCGTCGGCGCTGCTTGGTCTGCATCAGGACGCCGATGGCTGGTGGCTGCGGGTGTGGCGACGGGACGCGGCTCAGATCGTTGCGGTTGCCCAAGACGGCGTCGATCGACCAGAGGTCGAACTGGTGCCAGGCGCCACGCCCGGCTGGTTCGAAGCCCGCCTTGCCGGCGAGCAGCCCTGCCCCTACGTGTTGCGGGTTCGCAACCACGGCGCGCAACACTGGGTCGACATCCACGATCCGTGGCAGATCCCTGCACAGATTTCCGATTTCGATCTGGGCCTGCTCCGGGCCGGTCGGCACCATCACCTGGGCGAGGTGCTCGGTGCCCATGCCTTGCCCATCGGCACCCGGTTCGCCGTCTGGGCGCCGGAAGCCGAGCGAGTCTCGGTGGTTGGCGACTGGAATGGATTCGATGGCCGCTGGCATCCGATGACTCCGCGCCAGGCCGGGGTGTGGGAGCTGACCATCCCCGAGGCTGTGCCCGGGATGCGCTACAAGTTCGAGATTCGCGGTGCAGGAGGGACGATCCGGGTGAAATCCGACCCGGTCGCCTGGCAGGCCGAGCCAGCCCCGGCTACCGCCAGCGTCATCGCCGATCCGAAACCGTTTCCGTGGACGGATGCGGCCTGGATGGTGCAGCGCCAGACCATCGATTCCCTGCATCGCCCCCTTGCGATCTACGAAGTCCACGCCGGATCATGGATGCGCCGCCCAGCTCCGACCCAGTGGCCGACGTGGCGCGAGATCGCCGACCGCCTGATCCCATATGCCGCTGGCCTCGGATTCACCCACATCGAACTGCTGCCGCCGGCCCAGCATCCCTTCGAAGGCTCATGGGGTTACCAGGTCACCGGCCAGTATGCGCCGAACAGTCTGCATGGCTCTCCGGACGATCTGCGCTATTTCGTCGACCGCTGCCACGCCGCCGGGCTCGGCCTGATCATCGATTTCGTCCCCGGGCATTTCCCCAAGGACGATTTCTCGCTGCGCCGGTTCGATGGCTCGGCATGCTATGAATATGGCGATCCCCGCGAGGGCGAGCATCGCACCTGGGGCACCTGCGTCTTCAATTTCCGGCGGCCCGAGGTGCGGAATTTCCTGCTGGCGGCGGCGCTCCACTGGTGCCGCGAGTTCCATATCGACGGCCTGCGGGTCGATGCGGTATCGTCGATGCTGTACCGCGACTACGACCGCGACGACGGGGCCTGGGTGGCCAACGAGCATGGTGGCAAAGCCAATCTCGAAGCGGTGAACTTTCTCCAGGAGCTGACTTCGACCGTGCGCACCGCGCACCGCGGAGTCCTGCTGATCGCCGAGGAATCCACCGCCTGGAAAGGCGTCACCAAGTCAACCACGGAGGGCGGGCTGGGGTTCGACCTGAAATGGAACATGGGGTGGATGCACGACACCCTCAGTTACCTGGGGCTGGATCCGCTGCTGCGCGCCGGCAGCCACGACCGCATGACCTTCCACCAGTGGTACGCCTATGACGACCGCTGGGTGCTGCCGCTGTCCCACGACGAGGTGGTCCACGGCAAGCGCTCGCTGATCGACAAGCTGCCTGGCGACTGGTGGCAGCGCCGGGCCCAGCTCCGGCTGCTGCTCGGCTACCAGGTCGCCATCCCTGGACGAAAACTCCTGTTCCAAGGCGGCGAGTTTGGCATGGGCCGGGAGTTCGCTTGGGATCGCTGCGTCCCCTGGGCCGAAGCCGCTGAGCCGGATCGGGCGGGCATCACGGCATTCCTCCGCGAGGCGTTGCGGCTCTATCGAATCGAGCCGGCCTTGTACGCCAACGATGACCAGCGCTCCGGGTTCGTGTGGGTCGATTGCGAAAATCGCAAGGAAAGCGTCGCTGCCTTTCTGCGCCGTGCTCCGGGAGCACGTGACATTCTGGTGGTGCTGAACTTCACCCCGATCGTCCGCCCCAACTATCCTTTGCGGGTTCCGGCCCAAGGAACCTGGCGTGAATTGCTGTCCAGCGATGAGTCCCGATTCGGCGGCAGTGGGGCAGTGACCGGAAGGGCCTTCTCGATTCCGGATGAAGGTGGAGACGGCTCGCCCGCCGGCATCCGGGTGACTTTGCCGCCTTTCGGGATCGCCTTCTTTGCCCTCGAATGAGGATGGTCCCCAGAAATGCACGGGATGGTAGCCTGATCAAGGCCGGGTATTTCAGGGGATTTCAATGAAAATTGCAGGAGATCGGCCGCCTCAGAAGGGATTCGGCGCTCCAGGATTGGCAGCATAATCTTCATCGGTCCTTCATTGAAGGGGTCCATGACGTGCGCAACACCCGTCCGGAGCACCTCATGCCCTCCCCGACCCTCGCCAAGACTGTCTCCATCCTCGGTGCAGCACTGGCGTTCTCCGTCTCGACCGCCGCCGAAGGCGTGCAACTGGATCCGAAGCTGACCGCCTACACCCAGGTCAGCGGCATCTCGGGGAATCTGAACAGCATCGGCTCGGATACGCTGAACAACCTGATGACGTTCTGGGCCGAAGGGTTCTCGACCATTTACCCCAATGTCAACATTGGCATCGAAGGCAAAGGCTCGTCCACCGCCCCGCCAGCGCTGATCCAGGGCACCGCCCAGTTCGGCCCGATGAGCCGCGAGATGAGCGCCAGCGAGATCGACCGCTTCGAAACCAAGTTCGGCTATAAGCCCACCCAGATCCGGGTCGCCATCGACGCCTTGGCGGTATTCGTCCACAAGGACAACCCGATCACCGGACTCACCCTGCAACAGATCGACGGCATCTTCTCCAGCAGCCGCAAGCGCGGCGGCAAGGATGTCTCCCTGTGGTCCGAACTCGGCTTGAAGGAATGGCAGGGCCGCTCGATGTCCCTCTATGGCCGTAACAGCGCCTCGGGGACGTACGGCTTCTTCAAAGAGATCGCCTTGGCCAAGGGCGATTACAAAGCGACCGTGAAGGAACAGCCGGGTTCCTCATCGGTGGTCCAGGGCGTCGCCAGCGACCTGAATGGCATCGGCTACTCGGGCATCGGCTATGTCACCGCCTCGGTGAAGGCCCTGCCGCTCGGCGAAAAGGCCGGTGAATTGGCTGCGCCCACCTATCAGAACTGCCTCGAAGGAACCTATCCGCTGGCCCGGTTCCTGTATGTCTACATCAACCGCAAACCCGGCCAGCCGATTGAACCCCTGACCCTGGAATTCATCAAGTTCATCCTGTCGAAGAACGGTCAGGAATCGGTCATTAAAGAGGGTTATTACCCCCTGACCGCCGAGATGGAAGCCGAAGAGCACGCCAAAGTCACCAAGTGAGGTGACGGCGTGGATCAGGACGATCTGCGCCCGGCGGAACTCTTCTTACCAACCGCCCCCGCCGCCCTGCGCGGCGGGGTCTAGCAAAGGCCCTGTCGGTGCGAGAGATCCTTCCTCCTGAAAAGCGGTTTGCCACGTCAACCCTGACGTTGCTGACGGACCGGTTCATGACCTGGTTTATCATCATCGGCGGACTGTCGATCATCTTTGCCGTCTTCGGCATCCTGATCTTCATTTCGGCCGAAGTCCTGCCATTGTTCCGTTCTGCTTCGGTCACCGAGGGGAAATCGATCTCCATCCCCGACAAGGAGCATATCCTGCTCGGTGTCGATGAGTGGGGCGATCTGCCGTTCACCTTGGATCGCAAGGGCGAGCTCCAGTTCCTCAACTTGGCCAAGGGCCAGCCGGGTGAACGGAAAATCCTCGACCTAGGCGGAACCACCATCTCGTCGAACGAATACGACCCGCGCAAACAGCGCATCGCGATCGGCACCGAAGACGGCCGGTTCCTGTTGGCGACCGTCGCCTACACCTCGAATTTGGTCAAGAATGAACGGGGCGATGGTCAACGGGAGGTCACTGGCGATGCCAAAATCGATTTGACCTTGCCGGTGGGCGTGGCCGGAAAGCCGATCATTGCCATATCCTACGGCGATTCCGGCGGCGACCGCCTGGCCGGTGTGATCCAGGAAGTCGACGGCAAACGTCAGGTCAATATCCTTCCCTTGATCAGCAAGAAAAAAGGTTTGGGCAAGGCAGCAACCGTGACGGTGGGCGAGGTCTACGATCTCACCGCCGAAATCAAAGGCACGCCCGTTTCGATCAAGGTCGACGAGCGCGGTGAAAGCGCTCTGGTCGTCACCAAGGAAGGAGAAGTCGAATACTTCTTCAAAAAGGAAGGCAAGTTCCTTCTCCGCCAACGCTTCAAGCCCTTCGAGGAAGTCGTCGATCCGGCCGGCCAGTCCATCGCCACCATGGATTTCGTCCTGGGCGATGTCTCACTGATCTTCACCAACCACCGCGGCCTGGTGCGGAAGTACAGCATCTTCCAAACCGGAGAAACCGAAGGCGCTGACGCGATCCCGATCCGGAAATATGGAAAGGTGCTCGATTTCGCGGCGATGCCTGGCGACACCAAGGCGTTCGACGCGAGCACCCGGAACAAGGTCTTCGTGGTCGCTGGCGACAAGTTCGCGGCCATGCTCCACGCGACTTCAGGAACCGTGCGGTGGCAGCAGCCCGTGCCCTATCAGGTCCAATCGGCCATCTTCAGCGGAAAGTTCGATAAATTGCTGCTGGCCGACAACGACAACCGGTTGCATAGCTTCGCCATCGACGATCCGCACCCCGAGGGCGGTCTGAACGCGGTCTTCGGCAAGGTCTGGTACGAAGGGCGCAGCGAACCGTCCTACGAATGGCAGTCATCCGGCGCCACTGATGATTTTGAACCCAAGCTGAGCCTGATTCCGCTGATTTTCGGTACTTTGAAAGGCACGATCTATGCCATGCTGATCTCGGTTCCTATCGCCCTGCTCGCGGCGATCTATGTCAGCGAGTTCATGCACCCCAAGTTCAAGATGATCGTCAAGCCGTCGGTCGAGGTCATGGCCTCGCTGCCCTCGGTCGTGCTCGGATTCCTCGCCGCCCTTTGGATTGCGCCACTCGTCGAGGACAAGGTTCCGTCGGTGATCGCGGTGCTGCTCACGCTTCCCATCGGCAGCATGATCATCGGATTCGTCTGGTCGCGGCTGCCTTCCAAAACCCGCATCCTGGTGCCGCCTGGCCACGAGTTCCTCGCCTTCTTCCCGGTCCTGCTGGCCTTGCTGGTCTTCTCCTGGGTGGTCGTCGGGCCGATCCTCGAAAACACCATGTTCACCGTCAAATTGGCCGATGGCACCGTGATCGCGGATTTTCGCCTGTGGTGGTCGGACTGGCTCGGCAACAAGCCTGGATCCTTCGAACAGCGCAACTCGCTGGTGGTCGGGGTGATCATGGGATTCGCCGTTATCCCGATCATCTTCACCATCGCCGAGGACAGCTTGTCCAATGTTCCCAAGGCCATGCGTTCGGGTTCTCTGGCACTCGGCGCTAGCCGCTGGCAGACCGCCATCCGAGTGGTCCTGCCCACGGCCAGCCCTGGCATCTTCTCGGCGCTGATGATCGGTCTCGGCCGGGCGATCGGCGAGACCATGATCGTGGTCATGGCCACCGGGAACACCGCGGTGATGGATTGGAATATCTTCAATGGCATGCGGACGCTCTCGGCGAACATTGCCGTCGAATTGCCCGAGGCGCCCCAGGCCAGCACTTTGTACCGCACGTTGTTCCTCGGTGCGGTCCTGCTCTTCCTGCTCACCTTCGTCATCAACACCGCGGCTGAGCTGCTCCGGCAGCACCTCCGCGAAAAGTACAAGACGGTCTGACCCATGGCGGCATCGCCCGATCCCAAGGCCCTGACCATCCCGACCCGCCGGTACGTTGCCGGCGAGCCGATGGTATGGCTCACCGCGATGGGGCTGACTCTCAGCCTCACCCTGGTCTTCTTCCTGCTCTGCGTCGTCGTCTGGAACGGCCTCGGCGTATTCTGGCCGAGCCGGGTGGTGGAATTCTCCGTCGACCAGGGCGGCAAGCGCGAGGTCTTTCTCGGCATCGAGATCAAGCGCCAGCTCAAGCGCGCTCCCGGCAAGGCCGGTGTGAACGAAATCCAGATTTTCACGGGCAACAAAGAAAACTATAACGGCCAAGCCTTCCAATACTTCGATGTCTCGAGCATCACCACTCGCACGCCTGAGGGGGTTATGCTGGTCGAGCGGATGGAACGTGGACATGCCATCGGACAACCGGTCGAACTTCGGATCAAAGGTGAAGCGCCTCTGAAGGCCGATGACGCCAAATTCGATTCCCGCCTGGCGCAACTGATCAGCGAAGTCGGCCACCGCCGCGAAGAGATCAAGTCTTTTGAAAAAGGCGTGATTGGCCGCGGTGCCCAGGAGATGAAGGAGCTTGAAGACGAGAAACGGGCGATGGCCGCGACCAAGCGACTCGACCCGGCCCGTATCAAGCAGATCGACGAAAAGATCGCCGAGCTCAACAAGGATTTCACCGACAACCTTGATCCCAAGCGCAAAGCCCTGCGCGCCCAGCAGGATGACCATCAGCTGGTGCTCAAAATTGCCTCGGGCGAAGAAAAGGTCATTTCCCTTGGTGTGGTCATCGATACGGTTTATCCCAACAAACTCAGTGTCATCGGGCAGTTCGGACGATTCCTGCGCAATGCCTTCCTGTTTGTCTGGGAGGATCCTCGGGAGGCCAATACCGAAGGTGGCATCTTCCCGGCCATCGTCGGCACGTTCGTGATGACCATCCTGATGTCGGTCGCCGTGGTGCCGTTCGGGGTGCTGGCTGCGATCTACCTGCGCGAATACGCCAAGCAGGGTTTGTTCGTCCGCATCGTCCGGATCTCGGTGAACAACCTGGCTGGTGTGCCCTCAATTGTGTTCGGCGTCTTTGGCCTCGGATTTTTCGTCTACATCGTCGGCGGTTCGATCGACAGCTTCTTCTATCCGGGTCGCCCAGATCCGGTGTTCGGTACCGGCGCCGTGCTCTGGGCCTCGCTCACCTTGGCGCTGATGACGGTTCCGGTGGTGATCGTCGCTACTGAGGAATCCATCGCCTCGGTGCCTCGCGGCATGCGCGAAGGCAGCCTGGCCTGCGGCGCGTCGAAATGGCAGACGATCCAACGTATCGTTCTCCCCGCATCGATCCCCGGCATCCTGACCGGATTGATCCTGGCCATGGCCCGCGGTGCCGGCGAAGTCGCACCGCTGATGCTGGTGGGCGTGGTCAAACTGGCTCCGGCCCTGCCGGTTGGCGGAGATTTCCCCTTCTTGCATCTCGACTACAAGTTCATGCACTTGGGTTTCCATATCTATGATGTCGGATTCCAGTCGCCTGATTCCGAAGCCGCCAAGCCGATGGTCTTCGCCACCACTCTCGTGCTCATCCTGCTCGTCCTCGCCCTCAACCTGTCCGCCATCATGATCCGTGAACGGTTGCGCCGGAAGTACGCCACCGGCGCGTTCTGAGATCACCAGGAACTCCACCAGCCATGCCTGCTATGACCGCCAACGACATCAAAACCTCCGCGCCTTCCGTCGTCTCCCACGCGGCCGGCAGCGGCGCACCGGGCGTACCTGATTATATCTCGTGCCGGAACTACAGTTTCTATTACGGCCCAAACAAGGTCCTGCACGAGATCAGCCTGGACATCCCTGAGCGCCAGGTGACCGCCTTCATCGGCCCCTCGGGCTGCGGCAAATCGACCCTGCTGCGGAATTTCAACCGGATGAACGACTTGATCGATGGCGTCCACCACGATGGCGACATCATCGTCAGCGGCCGGACCATCTACGATCCCCACCTGGAAGTCACCAGCCTGCGCAAGCGCATCGGGATGGTCTTCCAGAAGTCCAATCCTTTCCCCAAGTCAATCTACGAAAACATCGTCTATGGCCTGCGGGTCGCCGGCGTGAACGACAAGCGGGTGCTCGATCAATGCGTCGAAGAAGCGCTGCGCGGTGCGGCGCTGTGGGATGAAGCCAAGGATCGGCTGTCAGCGAGCGCGCTGGGCCTGTCCGGTGGGCAGCAGCAGCGCTTGTGCATCGCCCGTGCGATCGCCGTCCAGCCTGAAATCTTGCTGATGGACGAACCGTGCTCGGCCCTCGATCCGATCGCGACCAGCAAGGTCGAAGAGCTGATCCTGGAACTGAAGAAGAGCTTCACCGTGGTCATCGTGACCCACAATATGCAACAGGCCGCCCGGGTCAGCGACCGGACCGCGCTGTTCTATCTCGGCCGCCTGGTGGAGTACGACACGACCCTCAAGATCTTCACCAACCCTTCACAAAAGCAGACCGAAGATTATATCACCGGCCGCTTCGGTTGATCCACCCTTCTGCCTCCCGGCCTCACATGACCCAGCGTCCGTCGTCTACTGATTCGTTCATCCGGCATTTCGACCTTGAGCTTGCTGAGCTGAGGCGTTCCCTGGTGACGATGGGCAACTTGGTGGAGCGTTCGACCGAGATCGCCACCAATGCCATCCTGCAGCCCGAAGTGGACTCCCGGGACAAGGCTCGGGTGATCGAGGATCAGCTCGACACCCTGGAATCCGCCATCGAGGATCGCTGCCATCAGCTGATCGCTTTGCAGTCCCCGCTGGCCGGCGATCTGCGACTGGTGATCGCTGCGATGCGCATCACCACCGATCTCGAACAGGTCGGCGATAACGCTGAGTCCGTCGCCAAGCGCGCGAGCTGGATCGCCCGCCACGAACGCATTGAGAATCCCACGCAGCTGGCCGAACTATGCAAGCTGGTGCGGACGATGATCCGCCAATCGCTGGAATCCTTCCTGAGCGGTAGCTCAGATGCTGCGAAATCGGTGATTATCGACGAGGACCAGGCTGACGACCTGACCAAGGAATGCTACGAAGCGATCCAGGCGGCCATGGCCGCCCGTCCGACCCGGATTCGCGAATACACCCATCTGCTTCGTGCGGTCGCGCACCTTGAAAACATGGCGGATATTGCCGTCTCCATCGCTGAAGAGGGTGTCTACATCCACCAGGGACGCTTGATCCGCCACAGCCACGACGCCTTGTCGACCTGATCAGGGCGAGGGGAAACGATGGCGCGCATCCTTGTCGTCGAAGACGAACCGGACATCCAGCAGCTGCTCCGGTACAATCTGGAGCGGGACGGGCATCAGGTCGCCGTAGCCGGCACTGGCGATGATGGCCTCCATGAATTGCGCCGGAATGCTTATGATCTGGTGCTGCTTGATCTGATGCTTCCTGATCGGGACGGTCTGGAGGTGTGCAAGATCATCCGCGGCGACACCACGCTCAGCGCCGTGCCGGTGATCATGGTGACGGCCAAAGGCGAAGAGAGCGATGTCGTTCTCGGTCTCGGTATCGGCGCCGACGATTACGTCACCAAGCCCTTCCGGATCAAGGAACTGCTCGCCCGCATCCGGGTGCGCCTGGCGCGCAATGGGGACGAGCGTGAATCGGAGCGCCGACGCATTCAAGTCGAGGGCCTGGTGATCGATCCGGTCCGGCACCGGGTGACCATCGACGGCCAAGTGTCAGCTCTGACCCTCACCGAATTCAAATTGTTGTATGCATTGGCTGCAAAAGCTGGGGTGGCGTTCGGCCGCTATGATCTGCTCGACCGCATCGGCGATGGCGAGACCGTGGTCACTGACCGGACGATCGATGTCCACGTGCGCAACCTGCGGCGGAAAATCCAGCCGTATGACCGGCTGGTCGAAACCGTCCGCGGCGTCGGATATCGGTTCAGCGAAGAAGGCTGAGCCTTGTCCCGTCCGATAACGCCGGTGGTCCAGTTTGTGGTGACGACTGCTCCTCCGGTGGTGCAGGGCTGGTGGCGGCGGTTCCTGCTCGGCGGTGGCTGGCTCATGGTCACTGCCGGCATCCTGGTCGGGGTGACCGCTTTCACCCTCGCTTATCAATATGATCTGCTGGTGTCCGTCGCGAACCGCGACTTCAGCCGGAAGCTGACCGCCGAGACCATCCTGGTCGCCGACATCATCGCTCGAGTTCCTCCGGCCGAGCGTTCGAAACTGGCCGGTCCGATGCCTTTGGACTGCGATCACCGGCTGTCGGTGTTGGACCCCAATGGCAAAGTAATCGTAGATACGGCTCAGGACCTTGCGGCTCTCGACAATCACAACGACCGACCCGAGGTGATCGAGGCCCGACGCACTGGATTCGGCATGTCGCGGCGAATCAGCCGTTCGATGCAGCGTGAGTTCGTCTATTCCGCGAAGGCGCTTCCTGATGGCTGGGTGGTCCGGGTGTCGGCGTTATCCGAAGTGGAGTTCCGGCATGTGATCGAGGGCTGGTGGCCGTTGGCGCTTTCCTCAAGTCTGGTGATCGTCGTCGCCGGCCTCGTGGTCGCGCTCCAGTGGTTGCGGGACCACCACCGTTTCGGCGAACTTGCCGGCGTGGCCCGGGCATTCGCTGCGGGCTCCCTCGACCGTCGGGCGGGACTGCTCGGCACCGATGCCCTGGCCCGGCTCGGTCATGAATTGAACCGGATGGGC
The DNA here is from genome assembly GCA_014193115.1 of Planctomycetota bacterium. GTDB lineage: Bacteria > Planctomycetota > UBA11346 > UBA11346 > UBA11346 > BJHQ01. The sequence goes on from BJHQ01000005.1 coordinate 117,649, forward strand.
GATCACCTGGCCGCCAGCCGGGCCGAACTCGCTTCCAAGCAGGCGCTGCTCGATTCAGCGCTCGGTGCCTTGAGCGAAGGGGTGGCGTGCATCGATCGGCTCGACCGGGTGGTCTTCGCCAATGCCGCTTATCGCCAGCTTGCTGCCGGCGGCGCCGAGGTTCTCACCCAGGCGTATTACGTGCATTTTCCCGATGCTGCCGTGACCGGGGCCTTGGAGGCCTTGCGGGCTGGCGATCCCAGCCGGCCGGTCGACGGCATCGCCTGCGAGCACCGCCGGCGGCATCTGGTGGCGACCCTAGCGCCGGTGGGCGACGGCGTCGTGGTGCTGGTGCTCTATGATCGCACCGATGTCAAACGGCTCGAAGCCATCCGGCGCAGCTTCGTGGCCAGCGTCAGCCACGAGTTCAAGACGCCGTTGACCTCGATCATCGGCTACACCGACACCTTGCTCGACGGGGCCTTGGAAGACGAATCGGCGGCGCGGCAGTTCGCCGAGAAGATTCAGCTCCACGCGACCCGGCTGGAAGTGCTGGTCCGCGATGTCCTGACCTTGTCGCGGCTGGAGCAGGGCGCCTGGTCGCCGCTGCCGGTGGATCTTGATCTGGTACCGCTGGTCGCGGCCGTGGTCGACGAACACCGCCAGGTGGCCGTGGATCGCCGGGTCGCCTTGTCGGTGCAGGCGCCCGACGAGCTGCCGGTGCATGCCGACCCTGAGCTGCTTCGTCAGATCGTCGCCAACCTGCTTTCGAACGCGATCCGCTACAATCGCACTGATGGCAAAGTGGTGATCCGGGTCGCGCGCACGTCCGAGGACCGGATCCGCATCGAGGTCGAAGACACCGGCATCGGCATTCCAAACGAGGTCAAAGGCCGCATCTTCGAACGATTCTATCGAGTGGATCTGCATCGCAGCCGGGCCAGCGGTGGGACCGGTCTCGGCCTGGCGATCGTCAAGCACATGATCGAATCGATGGATGGTTCCATCGATTTCGTCTCGTCGCCCCAGGGCACGACCTTCACCGTCGAGTTGCCGTTGCCTCCGCCCGGGGGCGATCAGGTCCCCTGAACAACCCAGGCTGTGGTGCAGGTCAGCGACGGCTCCCTTGGCGCCTTGCAGGGGCGTCAGCGCCGGCCTAGCGTCACGTTCCATGGCAGCACCCGCCGATCACGTCCGCACCCTGGAAATCCGCGTCGGCCTGCTGGTGGTGGCGGGTCTGGCGGCGGCGATGACCATGATCCTGCTGTCCGACCGGATTTCGTTCGAGCGCGACTACGCGGTGGCGGTCTATCTGCAGGATGCCGGCGGACTGCGCGAACGTTCTCCGGTCACCTTGGCCGGATTGCGCATCGGCGAAGTGGTGAAGGTCGAGCCGGTGCGGGATTCGCGCGGGCCGATCCGGGCCCATATCACCATCAGCAGCAAGTATCCGCTGCCTGGCGATTCCAGCGTGGTGCTCGCCACCAGCGGCATTTTCGGTGACAGTTCGCTGGCGTTCAGCGTTCCGGCGGTGCGGCGCAGCGACGCCGGCGCGTTGCCGATGGACGGCACCGCCGAGCTGGCCGCGGGCGCCAGCTTCCTCGACACCATCGGCACCCAGGCCAAAGGCATCGCCGCTGCGGTCGAGGACATACTCGCTGAAAACACCCGCAAGGATCTCAAACGTCTGATCGCCAGCGCCGCGGATCTCGCTGGCGAGGCCTCGGCCCTGGCCAAGGGACTCAATGAGCAACAGGCCAAAATCGGTGAAACTTTGGATGCGGTGAAACTGGCGGTGGAACGCCTCAGCACCACCGCCGACACGTTGGCCAAGCGGGTCGACGGAGTTGCAGCTCAGGCTGAATCGGCGATCAAGGATGCGGGCAAGGCCGTCTCCGATCTGTCCGCTCGTGGCACCAAGACGTTGGAGAAATTGGATGGCACCTTGACCAAGGTCGATGGCCTGGTGGCCACTGTCGATGGCGGATTGACTGCTGAATTGGCGGATGTCCAGAAGACCACTGCCAGCCTGCGCACGCTGCTCGACCGCGTCGCCGCGATCGCCGCCGTCATCCAGTCCGGGCAAGGCCTCATCGGACAGTTGTTGGCCAATCCGCAGATGACCGGTGATGTCCATCGCCTGCTCATCGACGCCAAGGCGGCGGCGGCGGTGATCGCCGACCACCCCAGCTCGGTGGTCTGGGGACTGGACGACGATCAGGCCGCTGCTGCCAAAGCCGAACGCGATCGCGAATTAGTCCGCCGCGCCCACGCCAACGGATTTCCCGCCCCCGACGCGGAACCCGCGCCAGCCCGCCCGGAAAAGCCGGCCAAACCCTGAACCGCTGCGAGGCATCCCATGGCCAGCCACATCCCGCCTGGATACCAGGCCGTGATCCCGTACCTCAGCGTTGCGGGCGCAGAACGCCTGGTGGATTTCCTGCAGAAAGTCTTCTCTGCCGAAATCCTTGAGCTCCATCGCGATGGAGGGCGCATCCGTCACGGCGCCCTGCGCGTCGCCGGCACCGTCGTCGAACTGTCCGAAGCCTCGCCCGAATGGGGTCAGACTCCGGCGGCACTCCACGTGTACCTTCCTGACATCGACGCTGCCCACGCCCGGGCAGTGGCCGCTGGCGCCACCGTGATGCAGGTCCCCACCGACCAACCCTATGGCGAACGCAGTTCGGCGGTGGTGGATCCCTGCGGCAATCGTTGGTACTTGGCGACGCTGACCGCCGGAACCTGACCGGGTGTCGGATCTTGAAAGTTAAATAACAAACGATAACTTATATCCATGGCCACCATGGAACGCCTCAACGACTGGTTCTCCAACGGAGTCCTGGCGCGGTTGGCGAGCGGACTTCTGGCGCCGGTTGCGGGCATAGATCCGAGCGCCGCCGCACCACTACCGCCGTTGATCTCCCTGGCCGGAACGCCCGCAGAGATCGGTGCCGCCGAGGGCACCGCCTGTCCCAGCCAGATCGCGCCGCTGCTGCGGGTCATGGGCACTGGTGCCAGCCTGCTGCAGCTGCCGCGCCCCCGGCGCACAGCGGCGTTGGTGACGGCGATCCCGGCCGAGCATCACGCCGAACTGGCGGCTGTGGCTGAAGCCAGCGGATGCCAGGTGGAGCGGATCCTGCGTGCGAACGTGTTGGTGGACTCGTGTTGCAGCGTGCTGGTGGCGCCTGCGGTTTCAGGCGGATCGGCTGCGTGTCCGCTGCGTCTGGTGCGCAACATGGATTTCTTCCCTGCCGATGTCATCGGGCCTTCCACGGTGGTGAAACGCTACCGACCTGTTGGAAGGCTGGCCTTCGTCTCGATCGGATGGCCGGGTTACGCCGCGGTGGTCAGCGGGATGAATGCCGCCGGCGTCGTTGCCTGCGTGCTGCTTCAACACGGATCCGGCATTCGGCCAACCGGCATGCCGGTGTGCTTCCGGCTACGCACGATCTTGGAGCATGCCACTGATCTGGAGTCCGCCATCGCGGCCTTCGCCGCGCCGCCGGCAGTGGCATCCGGGCATTACGCCCTGCTCGCTGACGCCCACAGCGCCGCCGTGGTCTGGCAGGGAACCGGCCAGGTCATTCGTCACGATCCGACCAGCGGCTGGTTGGCAGCGAGCAACGGCCCGCGCCGAAACCGCCTGCCCGACGACCCGCGCGGTCGCTGGCTGCTCAGGCAGATCGCCGCCTTGGGCGGCGCTGTACCTGATGCGGCCTGGCTGCGCCAGGTCGCCACCGCCGTCGGTCAGCGCAGCACCACCGCCCAATCCATGGTGTGGGAGCCCGCCACCAAAACCTTGGAATTAGCCACCGGCAGCGCGCGCCGGCCTGCGGCGTGGGAGACCTGGCGTCGCTATCGGCTGAGCGATTGGCTGGAGGGCGGCGATGCGCCGAAGGCGGAAGATCTCGGTCGGCCGGAACCGCTGCCGCATTTCCTGGGGTGATCCAGCGGGTTGCGGTTTCCCTGTTCGGGCCACCCTGCCACCCGCCCGAAGGATTCCGCATGCGCGCCTCCCGCCTGACCATCGCCACCCTGCGCGAAGACCCCGCCGAAGCCGAAGTCGCCAGCCACCGGTTGCTGCTGCGCGCTGGTTTCCTGCATAAATCCGGGGCCGGGCTCTATCTGTACGGTCCGATGATGCATCGCGTCCTCGACCGCATCCAGCGGATCGTGGCTGAGGAGATCAGCCGGCCCAATGGCGCGATCGCCGCCCAGCAGATCACCATGCCGATCCTGCAGGAACAGGCGTTGTGGGAAAAGAGCGGCCGCTGGGCGACCTATCAGGCCAGCCGGACGATGCTCTCCGTCAAGGACCGCAAGGACCAGATCTTCGGTCTGGCACCCACCGCTGAGGAAGTCGTCACCGACTACGCCGCCGCGGTGCTCAAGAGCTACACCCAGCTGCCGGCCTGCTTTTTCCAGCAGCACACCAAGTTCCGCGATGAAATCCGTCCCCGCTTCGGCCTGATGCGGGTGAAGGAGTTCATCATGATGGACGCGTATTCCTTCCACGCCGACGAGGCCAGTCTCGACGCGACCTATCAGGCGATGCGCGACGCCTATCACCGCACCTTCCGCCGCATGGGGCTGGAGGCCTTCGCCGTGGAGGCCGACAGCGGCGCCATCGGCGGCAGCGGCAGCCACGAGTTCATGGTCGCCGCCGCCATCGGCGAGGACACCATCCTGTTCCAACCCGAGACCGGCTATGCCGCGAACCGCGAGCGAGCCGTGGGCCGCATCGCGCCGGCTCCGGCGTGGAACGCACCGAGCACCGCGACCTTGGTCCACACGCCAAGTGTCGGCGCCATTCTTGAGGTGATGGCCTTCCTGAACGTCAACGGCTATCCCGACGTGCGGGCCGAACATGCCCTGAAATGCGTGCTGTTCGTGGCCAGATCGCTGACGGCGACGGTCCAGGTCGCGGCCTTCGTGCGTGGCGACCGCGAGATCCACGAGGTCAAACTCATCAATGCCATCACCAGGGCGCTGGGCGACCGGGGTCCAGTGCTCGACCTCCGGCCGATGCAGCCGGACGAAGTCCGGGCAGCGACGTCAGCCGAGCCGGGCTTTGCCGGACCGGGCACCGGTTTGACCGTCGATCTCGCTTTCATCGATCGCCAACTGCCCGCCGATCAGCCGCTGATCGCCGGCGCCAACCGCACCGACCACCACCTGGTCGGATTCCGCCTCGATCGCGATGTCGTCATCCGCAATGCCCGCGGTGGGTCGGTGACTCCCATCGTCGACGACCTGCTCGCCATCCGCGAAGGTGACGCCGATGTCGCCAGCGGCAAACCGCTCAGCGAACGGCGCGGCATCGAAGTCGGCCACGTGTTCAAGCTCGGCACGAAATACAGCGCGGCGATGCAGGCGAATTACATGGGCCAGGACGGCAAGCTGCATCCCTACATCATGGGCTGTTACGGCATCGGCAGCTCCCGGGTGGCGGCGGCAGCCGTGGAGCAGCACCACGATGCCGACGGCATCAGGTGGCCGATGGCGATCGCGCCCTACCAGGTGGTGATCGTTCCCGCCGGCAAACCCGGCGATCCCGCCGTGGGCGCGGCCAGCCAGGATCTGCACGACCGCTTGGAATCCGCCGGCATCGACGTGATCCTCGATGACCGTGACCTGAAACCCGGCGTGAAATTCAAGGATTGGGATCTGATCGGCATCCCGCTGCGTATCGTCATCGGCAAAGGCCTGGCCAATGGCCTGGTCGAACTCAAACCGCGCACCGGTGCCATGGCCGAAATCCCGGTCGGTGAAGCGGCGGAACGCACCATCGCCGCGGTGCGCGCAGCGCTGGTGTGAGCGGCGATGTTGCTTCACGCTCTTCGCACGATGGACTGCCACCGATGACCACGTTGTCGATCGGTCTCCAGGAATGGGCGGTCACCTGCACCGCGCTGAGCGCCGGGGCGACGCTGGTGATGGTGCGCAAAGGCGGCATCCACGAACGCCAGGGCGGGCTGTTTTCACCGGAACATGAGCGTTTTGCGCTGCTGCCCACGCGCCTGCACCAGGATGCGAGCCGGCTGCGTCCCGACGTGGCGGAGGCCTACGCCGATCAGCTGGCTCCGGATCCCGCGCCTGGTGCGATCACGGTGTCAGGCTGGGCCGAGACCATCCGCGCCTGGAAGGTGACGGACCGCACCCGACTGACCGCTATCGCCGATGAATTGATCTGGACCGACGCCGAAATCGATGCGCGCTTCCGCTACCGTGATCAGCCTTGGCTGTTTGTGCTGGCGCTGCGCGTGCATCGCCTCGGCCGGGTCCAGACGATCCCGGATCGACCCGCTTATGCCGGCTGCCGCAGCTGGATCCCGCTGCAAGACACTGTGGATCTTGAGCAGTCTCAGCCCGTGCTCAGCGACGCTCAATGCGCTGAACGCCTCGCTGCGCTGGAACAAGCGCTGTCCGGCCCACTCCATTCCGCAGCACCCAACCACTAGCCCCGCGCCCAGCGCCATGTCTACCGCCACGTTGCTCGTCTCCTGTCATGATCGCACCGGCTTGGTCGCTGGGCTGTCGCAGTTCGTCTTCGATTATGGCGGCAACATCCTCGACGCGGATCAGCATTCCGAACCCGAGACCGGCCTGTTCTTCATGCGGTTGGTCTGGGATCTCGCCCAGTTCAAGCTGAGCCAGGCCGAGCTGCCCACCGCCTTGGGCGTGCTCGCCCGGCGCTTCGACCTGGAATGGGAATTGACCAGCAGCGATCGTCGGCCTCGGGTCGCGGTATTCGCGTCGAAGGTTCCCCACTGTTTATATGACCTGCTGCTTGCTGAGCAGCTCGGTGATCTCGGCGGAGAGATCGCCGCGGTGATCGCCAACCACGATGATCTGGCGACGGTGGCCGGACATTTTGGCAAGCCCTTCCACCACATCGCCGTCGCTGACAAAGCCGCTGCCGAATCAGACCAGCAGCGTCTGCTGGCCGATCTCGGGATCGATCTGGTCGTCCTCGCCCGCTACATGCAGGTGCTGTCGCCGGAATTCTGCGCTCACTGGAAGGGTCGCGCGATCAACATCCACCATTCGTTTTTGCCCGCCTTTGTTGGCGCCAAGCCCTATCACCAGGCTCAGCAACGCGGGGTGAAGATCATCGGCGCCACCGCCCATTACGTCACCGCCGCGCTCGATCAGGGGCCGATCATCGAGCAGGACGTCACCCGCGTCTCCCACCGCGATCAGGTCGCGGATCTGGTGCGCAAAGGTCGTGAGCTGGAGCGTCAGGTGCTGACCCGAGCCGTGCGGCTGCATCTGGAGCGCCGGGTGCTGGTCAGCGGGCAGCGTACCATCGTCTTCGGTTGATCTGATGCGGACGGCGGGCTGGTGACCTGGAACCCGGTGCTCGGCGCTCTACCGTCGGTCATGGGTTCAACGTTGCCGAGGCCGAATCCATCGGCCCACGTCGCCGGTCTGGCGCTGCGTTCGATCCATGGCGATGCCGAGGCCACCTTGGCGGCGCTGGCGGCAAACCTGCCTGGGCCGGTGACGGTCGCGCGGCTGGGCAGCGATCCCATCGCCTTGCTTGCCGGTTTAGGAGCACAAGCGTGCTCCGGAATCCAGCCGGATCTGGTGCTGTTCGCTTCGACCAAGGGCGACCTGCCGCGCTGGCTCACGGCGATCCAGGCCGGCCACCATCACGGCCACGCGGGCACGGTGGCGGACGAACTCGGTGCGCGGTTCGGCTGTCCGGCCCTGGCGGTGAGCGCAGCCTGCGCCAGCGCTCTGGCTGCGCTGGGCCTCGCCGCCCAACGCATCCGCTCCGGGGCATCGCGCCGGGTCCTGGTGCTGGCGTCGGACGTGGCCACCGACTTCATCGTTGATGGCTTCACCGCCTTGCGCGCGATCGATCCGGCTGGCGCCCATCCGTATGATGCTGCCCGGGCTGGGCTCGCCCTGGGCGAGGTCGCCGGCGCGGTCCTGCTGTCAGCGGATGGCAACGGTCCGATCCTCGCCGGCTGGGGAGGAAGCCTCGACGCGAACCACCTCACCGGTCCGTGCCGGGATGGCAGCGGTCTGGCCCTGGCCTGCCGCCGGGCGCTGGCCCAGGCCGGTTGCGAGCGCCCCGACCTGGTGATCGGCCATGGCACCGCCACCCGCTACAACGACGACGCGGAAAGCCTGGCTTATGCCGCCATCGCTCCGGATCTGCCGGTGGTCGGCTGCAAAGGCGGGCTCGGCCATTCGCTGGGCGCCTGCGGAATTGCTGAGGTTCTGCTCGCCACCACGGCGATCGCGCAGGGTTGGATGCCTGGCGTGGCCGGGCTGCGGGTCCCAGGAACCGCCGGAGCGATCCGCGCCCTGCCGCCCGGCCGCCATCCGTTCGCCGGATCGGCGGTGCTGTGCGCCAATGCCGGCTTTGGCGGCATCAACCACGCCGTGGTGCTCTTGGGAAATTCCCTGGGAGAGGCGAGCCCCAGCTCGCCTGGGCGTGGAAGCGTAGCCGATCAGTTCCTTCCAGCACGCCGGCTCGAACTCCCTTCCGGCGATTTCCAGCAATTCACTGCTCAACAAGTGCTGGGCAGGATCGATACCGGTTGGGGGCGGATGGATGCCGCCTGTCGTGGCCTGGTGGCTTTGGCGATGCTGGCGGGAGACCTGCCCGAGGGCACGGGCATCGTTCTGCTGACCAACGCCGGCTGCGCTGCCAGCGATCGGCAGTTCGACCGGCATCGCCGCCAGCCCGGCGGTGATCCCCAGCGTTTTCCCTACACCTTGTCCACCACCGCGATCGGCGAAGCGAGCATCCGCCGGCGCTGGCGTGGTTCTGGCCTATGCCTGCCTGGAGCCAGTGATGAGCAGGGCCGCGCCGTCGCCGGCGAGCTGCTGGCCGCTGGAGCTCCGGCGGTACTGCTGGCGCGGATCGAGGCCGATGCGCCGCCGCATCTTGGCTGGGCGGAAATTTTCGTCGCCTGATCACAGCCACTTCGGCGGTCTGGGATCGCTCAGGATGTTCAGGTCCGGAAACTGCGCGGCGATCGGCCATGGGCGTGACGGACTAGTTTATTGAGCCGTTGCAGGCTGCCGGCACCCACCGCGGTGGCGATGTCGATCATCGGCAGGCTGGAATGTTCCAGCAGCTGGCGGGCGCGCTCGGCCCGGCGCTTGCGCACCTGGCCCATCACCGTGGTTCCCAGGTGCTGATGGAACAGCCGTAAAAGATGATTGGCCGAGATCCCCACCCGCTGGGCCAGCCCGGCGAGGGTGATCGGGCGATCGAGTTCGAGGTCGATGATCGCCAGGCTGGTCTGCAAGGCGGCATGGACGGCGCCTGGCGGCAGACCGGGAACGCCGGCGGCGCGTTGGGCCACTCCGGTGGTCGCCATCGGCACCAGCCGCCACAGCAGGTTCCAGCACCAGGCGGTGGTGCGGGCCGGTTCGCTGGCGAACGAGGCGATGGCCAGGTCGAAATCTTCGCCAGCGGCGAGAGCTGCGCTCCGCCCACCGAGCCGGGAGATCAGCGGGACCGGAACCAGGTCGGCGGGCTGGTGGCCGGGAAAGGCGACGTGGGCGTAATGATGCGGCGCATGCTCGGGAAAACGCCAGGTCAGGTCGGTATCGGGCGGAGTGACGCTGAGATCGCCGGCAGAGAACCCGAATCGTCTGCCGCCGACCTCGACCGTACCGTCATACAAATACAGATGGACGCCCCACTGATCTTTGAGCCGATAGCGCTCGGACCGTCGCCGACCATGGACGTTCATCCCGAGCTGGACCACCGCCGGGGCCCGGCGCAGCGGGACGGCGATGTCCATCATGGCGACCCCGGGGAGCGCCGAGGATCAGCTCGGCCTGGTTGGAGGCGCAGCCGGGCGGAGGAGTCCATCATGGTGATCCTCGACCACTGGATCGTGATCCGCAACCCTGGCGAAGGCCTGAAACCGGTTACCCTGACCCACCGATCCCGGAGGTCTCCGATGCTCTCTTCCGCCCAGCTCGCCGCCTATCACTCCGATGGGTTCCTGCTCGTCCGCGACCTGTTCACCGCGGCCGATCTGCAACCGGTGATGGACGAGATCGCCGGCAAGGTCGATCGTCTTGCCGCTCGCCTGGTCGAGGCCGGTCGGCTGAAATATCCCCATGCCAATGCCGGTTTCTTCGAGCGCCTGACCTTGATCGAGCGCGACTGCCCAGGAGCGGCGACGCTGCTCCACACCCAGGGCATCCTCGAACCGGCTTTGGCCCAACTGTGGTCCGATCCACGGCTGCTCGACATCATGGAGCAGCTCCTCGGTTCCGAGATCGCCGGCCATCCGGTGTGGAACATCCGCTGCAAGACGCCGGACAATGCCTTGGCGACGGTGCCCTGGCATCAGGACACCGCCTATCTGGCGGAGGGATCCGAGACCACCTTCCAGCCCACCTCCTGGATCCCGTTCCTCAACGCCACCGGCCTGGAAGGCACGTTGCAGGTCATCCGGGGCAGCCACACGGGCAAGGTTTTCCGCCACGTGCTCGAACGCGAGGCCGGCGGCGCTGCCGGCAGCTGGTACCTGGAAATCCTGCCCGGCGAATGCCCTGCGGGCGATCAAGTGACGGTGGATGTGCCCTTCGGCTCGGTGCTGCTGCTCAACCAGCTGGTGGTCCACCGCTCCACCGAGAACCGTTCGAAGCGGATCCGGTGGAGCGTCGACCTGCGCTATCAGCGTCCAAGCGAACCCACCGGAATGGACGTGATCGCTCCGCCGGTGGTGCTGCGCAGCCGCCGTCCGGGTTTCACCGGGATCGATTGGAGCCCCCTGATGGGCGTCAATCGCGGCGAAAAATTACAGGGTTTCTCGATCTCGGACCCGGCCCAGGCGGCAAGTTCGATCCGCGGCCCGTGGATGGACCGATGGGGCAGACGGGCCGGCGCCGCGGGCTGAACGCGCCGGGCGCTGCTCCGATCCAACTGCTTGCACCGCTGCACGCAGGCGCACGGTGCGCCCATGGATCCCCTGCTCAGCGCCCTCGCTCCGGGCCGACCAGTCACCCTCCACCTGAGTGGAGGTGGTCAGCTGTCCGGCATGGTCTTGAAGCATGGTGACGGTTGGCTGCATCTGCTCGGTGAGCACGGTGAGATCCTGGCCAGGATCGACCAGGTCGCGGCGGTGATCCTGGCCGCGCCAGCGCCACCGCCGGCGTCCGAACTGGATGCCGCAATGCCTCGGCCGGTGTCCAAGGACGCGCCGCGACGGGTCGGCGGGGAAGCTCCAGGAAGGCTGTGGAATGACGGCGAACTGAGGGAATTGGCTGATGCCTTCCTCGATGGGGTCGGCGATGCGGTCTGCGCCGAGCGCTTCCACCGCACCCGTCATCAGATCACCGTGCTCCGCCAGGCCCACGAGGTCCTGCGCGGGAATCTGCGCGACGATCAGATCGGCGCCGTCGCCCAGGGCTGGATCCCGCGCCTGCGCCGGGCCTTGGGTGGCGAGCGATGACTCCGAACCAGGCTGCGAATTCGGTTCAGGCAGGAAGCCAGTGACGGGCAGGACGAAAACCCTGCTGATCACCCTGGTCGCGGTGGGATCAGCGTTCCTGGTGGCGCTGGTCATCCTCACCATCATTCCGCCGACCAACAAATTCCTGTTCGTCTTCCAGTCGGTAATCATGGGCCGGACCAACGACGAAGAGCGCTGCAACATCATCTCACCCGGCTCGACATTCACCGGCAAGTTCTACACCTATCACAAAAATTTGGCCTTGGATGGCGAACTGGATTTCGTCGCTGGCAAGGTGACCGGGAAGTGGATCCGCCACGATAAGAACACCGGCATCGTCTGGTGGTCTGGAGAATACCGGGCCAATGTGGCGGTCGGTGACTGGTACTGGTATTCGGCGACCACCGGGGCGCTGGAAAGCAAAGAGAAGGGCGGTGGGTACTACGAAGGCATCGGCGAGGAGGAGTTCATGTTGTTCGGGATCACCTGGTCCGACGTGAAGCAACGGGTGCGCGGACTTTTCTCGTCCTCTCCCTGACGCCCCGGCCGGCCCAGATCGTTGCGCCTCAAAAGGCAGATAAACCGCCAAGGCGCCAAGAGAAAATCCGGGAAATGCTCCGCTGGCTGGACGACCAACCGGGTGCGGAAGGATCTTCCACCAACCTTCCACCACTTGGCGCTTTGGCGCCTTGGCGGTTCCCCAACGGCGTCAACCAGATGGAGCCAGTCGCCAGGACCCCGGTGGCGCTCCCGGGGCTTGGTTCCGGCGACCCGGTCAGCTACGCTTCCCCAGCGAGGCCGAACGTCATGAGCAAGCTGCGCATCCTGACCGGTCCCTATCGCGGCCGCGAGAAGACCGTCACCGACAAGGCGGTGACCATCGGCCGCGATGCCGAGGCCGGGATCCAGATCCTCGACCGCGCCGCATCGCGCTTCCACTGCGAGGTCTTTCCGGTCGGCGGGATGTGGTTCGTCAAGGATCTCGACTCGAAGAACGGCACCCACGTCAATGACGAGCGATTGACCGATGAGGAACTGCTGCGCTTCGGCGATGTGATCAAGATCGGCACCACCGAGCTGGTCTACGAATCAGGCAACGCCCTGAGCGACGAGGACAGCAGCTCGCGGATCTCGTACAGCGACGATCCCGAGGTGCTGTCCAACACCCTGGAGTTCCGGGTCGACGAACTGTCTGACCTGACCGAGCCCCAGGAGCAGCACCAGGCTGGCGACAACGCCAAGGGCCTGCGCATCCTCTATCAGGTCAGCCGGCTGCTGTCCGATCCAGCGTCGGCGGGCCTGCACGAGGCCCGGGTGCTGGAGCTGCTGGTCCAGGCCATGCCGGCGGAGTGCGCCCTGGTCTTCCGCCGTGAGGCGGGCAGCGGCAAGCTGGTGCCCGCAACCGTGCGAACCTCGGCGCCGCACATCCAGCCGGTGATTTCACGGTCGATCATCAAGAAGACCTTCACCGAGAACAAGGCGTTGCACAGCGCCGACGCCCGGGATGACGAGCGGTTCGAAAAGCACGCTTCGATCACCCTGAAGAACATCCGCTCGGTGGTGTGCGTGCCCTTGGCTTCGGGCGGCACCACCCGGGGCGTGGTCTACCTGTCCCGGGGCGGCATCCACCAGCCGTTCGATCAGTTCGATCTGGAGCTGGTCTCGGCCTGTGCGATCCAGCTCGGCCTGGCCCAGCACGCCGAGGAAGAACGCCGCCGACATCGTGCGATGCTCGACCAGATGGTGACCACCATGGTCAGGGCTTTGGAGAATCGCGCCGGCCTGGCCGGTTCGGGCGAACGCTGCGCCCGCGCCGCGATCGCAGTGGCCAACGCCTTGCGCCTGGCGCCCGAGGCGAAAGAGCGCCTGCGCACCGCGGCGCTGCTCCACCATTTCCCCTGGCTGGCCGACGATTCGCCCAAGTCCACCGACTCCGGGGTGCTGAAACGCACGGAAAAGGCTGAGGAGCTGCTTGGCGGCATCCGCGACCTCGACGGCATCCTGCCGCTGGTCCGGCTGGCCAATGAACGGCTCGATGGCAGCGGACCGCTGCGCCTGACCGAAGCCGAACTCGACATCGATGCCCGGATTCTGGCGGTGGCTGCGGCCTTTGAACGCGGCCAGCAAGCCGATCCCGGGCGCGACTCCGCCGAGGTCATCGAAGGGCTGTTCGCTGATCCGGGCCTCGATCGCCAGGTGGTCGGCATGTTCCAGGCCTGCCATCTTGATGGCAGCCTGTACCTGGCCTGAACCGCGCCGCCGGTCGGGCAGCCAGCGGAAAACCAAGCTGGATCCGAACTTGATCGTCACACCCAGGTCGTCAGAGTGCCACAACCAGGATCACACCACCATGCTCCGCACCTGCACCCTCTTTCTCGCTTCAGCCTTGTTCATCTTCAGCCATGCCGGCGAGCCTTTGGCCGTCGGCGCGGCCGCTCCCCAGCTCGGGGCGAAAAAAACTTTCAATGTCCCGGCGGGCAAAGTCCTCGACCTGCCCAGCTTGAAAGGGCATGTCGTGGTGGTCGATTTCTGGGCCACCTGGTGCGGCCCATGCGTCGCGGCCATTCCGCACATGCAGCAGCTGTGGGATAAATACAAATCCAAAGAGGTCGCCGTGATCGGCCACACCGATGGCAGCAGCGAAAATCTGCCGGAATTCATCAAGTCCAAGGGCATCACCTATCCGATTTCAGTCGGTACCGACATCGGCAATGCCTATGGGGTCAGCGGCATCCCGCACGTGTTCGTCATCGGTCACGATGGAAAAATCTTCTGGCATGGGCACCCGGCAGAATTGAAGGACGAGGTCATCGACCAGGCTCTGGCCAAGGTCCCTGCCAAGACCAAGTAGATCAGCTGCGTCCATTTTGCGCCGACCCAAGCCGCCAGAGCTGGGCATGCCTACCCACCGGATTGCAGGTGCGGACTGGCCCTCTAGCGTCACGCCCCGCCACCCCGGAGAGGCCCGAGCGATGACCGAGCTGCCCGCGCCGGGCGACCACCCGAAGGCCGGTCACCGCCGAACCCCCGGGGCGCGCCGGGCCCGCTGCGTGGCCGTCGGAACCGCCTTGCCGGAACGCCGGCTGACCAACGCCGACCTGGCGAAACTGGTCGATACCAGCGATGAATGGATCGTCACCCGCACCGGCATCCGCGAACGGCGGATGGCCGATCCGGGCACGGCACTGTCCGACCTGGCGGTGGTCGCCGCCCGTGAGTGCCTGGATCGGGCGGGGATTCAGGCCGACCAGCTCGACGGCATCATCTGCGCCACCATCACTGGCGACCATGTGATGCCAGCGACAGCCAACATCATCCAGCACCGGATCGGTGCGCGGCGGGCCTGGGGCTACGACCTGCTCAACGCCTGCAATGGTTTCCTCGCAGCGCTCAACACCGCTGCGGCCTTCGTCGAGGCTGGTCGGGCGGAACGCATCCTGGTGGTGGGGGGCGATCTGATGTCATCGCTGGTCGACTTCCGCGACCGCAACACCTGCGTGCTGTTCGGCGATGGCTGCGGCGCGGTGCTGGTCGAAGCCGGTCCTGGCGATGGCTATGGCCTGATTGGATTCGAGATGCATTCCGATGGCGGCTCAGCCGCGGACCTGATCGTGCCTTGCAGCGGCTCCGCCCTGCCCGCTACGGCCGATGCCTTGGCCCGGGGCGAGCAGTTCCTGAAGCAGAATGGGAAGGCCGTGTTCCAGCAGGCGGTGCGGCGGATGGCCGAAGTCAGCACCAGTCTGCTCGACGGGCTTGGACTGACCTCGGCCGACATCGATCTGCTGGTGCCCCATCAGGCGAATCTGCGGATCATCCAGCCCACCGCCGAACGTCTGGGCGTGCCCATGGAAAAAGTCGTGGTCAACATCGACCGGGTCGCGAATACCACCGCTGGCACCATCCCCCTGGCCCTGGCCGATGCCGAGGCAAGTGGCCGGCTGCACCAAGGCACCCGGGTCCTGCTGGTCGCCTTCGGTGGAGGCTTGACCTGGGGAGCCGCCTACCTGACGTGGGGCCGCTGAATGCGGACCGTACCGGTGGCTTCGACCGTGCCCGACGAGCTGCGCCTGGCGCATCTCCGCTGGATGATCCTGGCACGGGTCATCGATGACCGCCTGGCGACTTTGTACAAGCAGAACGCCCTGGCCGGCAGCGCCTTCCTCGGCCGTGGTCAAGAAGCCCTCAGCGCCGCAGGCGGTATTTATCTGCGGCCCGGAGACATCTTCGCTCCGATGATCCGCGACCAGGCCGGCCGGCTGGCCTTCGGCGAGGATCCGCTGGATGTTTTCCGCACCTGCCTCGGCCGGCGCACCGGCAACACCCGGGGCCGCGATGGCAACGTCCACCGCGGCGTCCACGTCGGAGATCGTCGGCAACTGGCGTTCATCTCGCACCTCGGGGCGATGGTCCCGGCCACGGTCGGCGCGCTGCTCGGGAAACGTCTGAAGGGCGAACTGCGCGGGACCGATACGCCGGTCGGCATGGTCTCCATCGGCGACGGCGGCATGGCCGCCGGCGCAGCCCACGAAGGCCTGAACGCCGCCGGCATCGAGCGCCTGCCGCTGGTGGTGATGGTGGCCAACAACCAGCTGAGCTATTCGACCTACAACGACCGCAGCTTCGCCTGCCGCCATCTGGTCGACCGCGCCGCTGCCTATGGCTTCACCGGTCGCACCTGCGATGGCACCGACGCCGATGCCTGCCTGGCGACCATGGGTTTGGCGGTGGCCGCGGCGCGGCGCGGCGAAGGTCCCCAGATGGTGGTGGCCGAGCTGCTCCGCCTGGCTGGCCACGGCGAACACGATGACGCCAGCTATGTCACCCCCGAGCTGCGCAGCCGCTTCGGTGACTGCCTGCCGTTGACCGAACGCACCCTGAAAAACCAGGGTGTGATCGACGAAGCCGGGCTGGCCAAGCTGTGGGACGAGGCCCGGCAGATCAGCCAGCGGGCCTACGAACAAGCGTCGTCGGAACCCGAGCCCGATCCGGCTCAGGAGGACTGGTGCGCTTACAGCGCCAGGAACCTGCGGAGCGGCTTGTGAAATACCTCGAAGCCATCCGGCTCGCCCTGGGCGAACTGCTCGAACACGATCCGCGGGTGTTCCTGTATGGCCAGGACATCGCCGGGACCTTCGGCGGCGCCTTCAAGGCCACCAAGGGCCTGGCCGAACGCTTCCCGACCCGGGTGCTCAACGCCCCGATCAGTGAAGACGCCATCACTGGGATCGCGATCGGCGCGGCCCAGGAGGGCCTGGTCCCGATCATCGAGTTCCAGTTCGCCGATTTCGCCTCGATCGCTTTCAACCAGCTGGTCAACCACGCTGCCACCATGCATTGGCGCACCGGCCAGACCTGTCCAATGGTGGCCCGCCTGCCGGTGGGCGGCACGCCGGGCGGCGGCCCGTTCCACAGCCAGATGGTGGAAGGCTGGCTGACCCATCATCCCGGGCTGGTGGTGGTGGCGCCGAGCACCGTGGCCGATGCGTATTTCCTGCTGAAGGACGCCGCCACCTGCACCGATCCGGTGGTGTTTTGCGAGCATAAATACCTGTATTATCATCTGGCGGCGGATTTCGATCCGCGCCGCGCCGAGCACCTGCCGATGGGTCGCGCGGCGATCCGCCGATCCGGCACCGACTGCACGGTGGTCAGCTGGTCGGGCATGGTCCACGAGGCCCTCAAGGCGGCTGAGGTCCTGGCCGGCGAGCACGAGATCGAATGCGAGGTCATCGATCTGCGCTGCCTGCGCCCCCTCGATGCCGACACCATCCTTGAGTCGGTGGCGCGCACCGGCCGCTTGGTGGTGGCCACTGAATCCTGGCCGTTCGGCGGAGTCACCGCCGAAATCCTGGCGGTCGTCGCGAGCGAGGCCTTCCAGCATCTCGACGCTCCGCCTCAGCGCCTGGCCGCCCTCGACACGCCGATCCCGTTCCATCCCGCGCTGTTCGCCGCCCATCATCCCGATGCCGCCCGCATCGCGGCGCTGGTGCTGGAGACCGTGAGCTTCTGATGCGGCTGCCGGTGCGCCTGCCCCAGTTCGGCGAGTCCGCCGCCGAGGCCACGGTGGTGGCCTGGCTCGCCCAGCCGGGGGCGACCGTGACCGCAGAGCAGGAGATCGTCGAAGTCCAGACCGAAAAAGCCCTGATGACGGTGGCGGCTCCGGTGGCCGGCTCGCTGGCCGAGCACGCCGCCGAACCGGGCACGATTTTGGCCGTGGGCGATGTGCTCGCCTGGATCGAGGCGGTGGAGACCCCGGAAACCCCGCGGACGCTTGGCCGCCCGCCCCGGCCGGCCGCCCAGGCCCCGAACAAGGCCGGCCAGCCGGCCGGCGCTGGCGGAGCTTCGGGAGGCGTGCCGAGCGATGTCCACGCCATCGGCACCGCTCCCCAGGCCAGCCTGTCCCTCGATACCCACCGCCGGAGCTCCGGCTCCCGCCTCATCCGTTCCGCTGGAGAAAACCGCAAATCCACCGGCACCGGACGGTTGGCGGAACGGGCCAGCCTGCGCGCCGCGGCGGGCGATGCCGGCTTCGTCAGCCCGCGGGTGTGGTCGGTGCTGCAAGAGCACGGCCTGAAAGTCAGCGACCTCGCCACCGTGCCCGGCACCGGCGCCGGCGGCCGGATCACCGCCCGGGACGTCGAGCATTACGTCAGCCAAGGCGAGGCGATGAGCCCGGTCCGCCAGGCGGTGGCCAATGCGATGTCGCGGTCATGGTCCCGGCCCCTGGCCACCGTCGCCCGTCCGGTCCGCTGCGATGCCCTGCTGACCCATCGGCGCACGGTCGAAGGCCGGCCCTCGTTGACCATCTACGGCATGCGCGCCCTGGCCCTGGCCCTGGCCAAGGGCAGCCCGTTTGCCTGCCGTCTGAACGGCGCCCGCCTGCTGAAACCTTCGACCATCGACCTGGCGGTGGCGGTGGAGTTCAACGATGGCGTGTTGACGCCGGTGGTCCGCCGGGTCGAGCAGCTCAGCTTGGCGGAATTGACCGCGGTGGTCGAAGAAGTCATCGCCAAAGCCCGCACCGGACGGATCGCCGACGCCGGTGACGCGGTCGCTTCGGTCAGCAACTACGGCGTCTTCCACATCACCTGGGCGACGCCGATCCCGCTCCCCGGTCAGGGCCTGATCCTCGGCCTCGGCGCGGTGCGCAGCGCACCGGACTGGAATCCAGCGACGAAATCCTGGGATCGCTGCCGCGAGGCCGAGGTCACGCTGACCTTCGACCACCGCATCGCCGATGGCGGCGCAGCGGGCAGGCTGCTCCACGACATCGTCGATCTGCTGGAGAATCCCGAAAAGATGTGAGCAGCCGCAGGCTGCGCCGGAACACCGGACGGCGCGCCCGGTCGTCGAGGACCGTTATCTGGCAGTATTTTTCCGGGTGTTCAGCGCGGCCTGCAAGGCCAGGGCCTGCTGATCATCGGGTTGGCGGGCGAGGTGGGCGGCGATCAGCAACGCGGCCTCGTCGCGGCGGTTCTGGCGCAGATAGAGCGCGGCCAGGCGCAGTCCGGCAGCAGCAGCGGCAGGGGATCGACCTGGCCCACGTCCTTCGCCGCCTGCGGCCTGTTGATAGAGGGCCTCGGCGCGGGCGGGCTGGTCCAGCTGCTCGGCGAGTTGCCCGGCCCAGGTCAGCACCGCCGGATCGGCTTCGCCAGCTGCGATCAGCGTGTCCAAAGCCGTGCCGGCGGCGGCGCGATCGCCGACCTGGACCGCCAGGCGTGCGACCAGCAGACCGTGATCCCGGGTGCGTTTCGCCGCAGGGACCAGGGCCAGCCAAGCCCGGCCTTGGGCGGGATCGCCGGCAGCGCTTGCGATCCGCGCTGCACTGAGCACCACCGCCGGCTCGGGGTCCTTCACCGACAGCAACGGACGGATCGTCGCCAGCGCCGCTTGGGGCAGATCCCGGGCCGCTTGGGTTTCCGCAAGCTGCCGGCGCAATCCCGGTTCGTCGCGGCAGGCCAGGGCGGCTTCCAACGCCGCCAAGGATTCCTCCATCCGGTTCGTGGCCTGGGCGCACCAGGCGAGGTTGCGCCACAGTGCTGGGTCAGCAGGCGACTCCGCCAGCAGATCGAGCACGATGGTCCGGGCGTCCTCGGCCCGGCCACTATCGATGCACAAAGCGAGGTCGATCCGGCGCAGCGCGCGATCCTGAGGGAAACGCAGAATGCCGGTGCTCACCGCCATCGCAGCCAGACGGTGATCGCCGGCGCGCCGGGCGCAGTCGGCCAAAAAGCCGAGCTGGGCCGCATCGGCGTTTCCCAGGTCGAAGCTGGCGGCGGCCTCCCGCGACGCGGTGCGCCAATCGCCGGCGCGCACCGCCAACCGCGCCAGCACGACGTGGGCAGGACGGTTGGCCGGTTCGGCATTCAGCACGGCGAGCGCCAACCGCCTGGCCTCGGCGGCGTGGGACTCCCGGTCTTTTTCCTGGGCCGGATCACCGACCGCCTCGGCCAAGGTCAGGTGGGCTTGGGCTGCGACCAGATCGATCAGCGGATGCGGTGGTCCCGGGTGCTTGGCGATGACCGCCAACGCGCCGGCGGAATCGCTGGCCTGGGCCGCCTGGACCGTGGCGGCAACGGCCGGAGGCACGGTCACCGGCTCGGCCGCGATGGCGGCAGCCAGGGCCATGGTGATCGCGCAGAACAAGCCTTTGTACGCGCCAAGCGCCAGCCTGGGAGCGCCGAGCGCCAGCTCGGCCCGGTTCATCGGAGCGGCTCCCATGATTCCCCGTGGTGCCGTGGCGCCTTGGCGGTTCATCGGATTCTCCAATCGATGGTCAGGATCTGCTCGCTGGCGACGGCGGCTCCGGCCCGGCGGGCGGGATCGAAGCGCAGCGATTGTCCGAGCTGCTGCGCGGCGCGATCGAACACGCCTGGCGGCTGGCTGTCGACCAGGGCCACGCTGGTCACGTTGCCGTCGGCGGCGATGGCCAGGCGGATCCGGCTGGTGCCGGTGACGCTGCGCAGCCGGGCGGCCCGCGGATAGAAACCTTCGAGATTCAGCTCGCCGCGGCGCATCGCCGGCTGATCGGGTGGACCCAGCTCGACCGCTGGCGCGGCGCTTGGCGCGGTGGCGGGAATGGCGGCGGTGAAACTCGGGATGGTGAGCGGAAGCGTGGCCGGCAGGTCCAGGCTGAGCGACACCGGCAGGGCCAAGGGAGTGGCATCTGGCGATGGCGACGACGCGAACTCGAGAGCGGGCAAGGCCGGTGGCGGCGGCGTTTCGCTGGCGGTCGGTTCCGCCGACGGCTCCGGAGGCGACTCCGGAGGCGGCTCGGGTTTCGGTGGTTCGACCGTGCGCAGTTCCATCGCCAAAGGTGCCGGTGACGACGGCATACGCGGCAATCGGCTGATCCCGCCAAGCACCAGGATCACTGCACCATTGACCAGGATGGCGAGCATCGCGCCGACCAGCCATCCAGAGCCCGCGGACCCGGGCCGGCGCAGCGAACGGGTCTGCGGCAGCGCGGCGGTCATGGCTGGTCCTGGCGGCGCGCCGCGACCTCGACCTTGATCGCTCCGGCGGCGGTGCAGGCGTCCATGACCGAGAGCAGCAGGCCGGTGGTCGCGTCGCGGTCGGGAATCACCAGCACCCGGTCGGTGGCAGCGGTTTTCAGCGCTGCCGACACCGCCGCGGTCACCTGGCTGCGATCGACGATGACGTTGCCGACCTGGATCGCTCCGGTCTTGGTGATCGCCACCGGCACCACGGTTCCGGTCACCGGCGCCGCCCGGGTGCTGGCCGGGCGATCGACCTTGACCGCCGCCTCGACCTCGAACGAGGTCGAGATCACATAGAAGACCAGCAGGAAAAACACCACGTCGATCAGCGGGATGACGTTCAGCTCGACCGGGGCGGGCTCGGTCCGGCGGCGGCGGAAGCGGATCATGGCGCGGCCGCGATCTGCAATTCAAGCGCCGGCTGAGGCGCGGCGATGGCGCCGAGGGCGATCCGCTGGCGCTGATCCACCAGCATCGCGATCCGCCGGCGCAGCAACCAATCGGCGACCAGGGCCGGGATCGCCAGGGCCATGCCGTATTGGGTGGCGGTCAGGGCCAGCCCGATGCCGGCACTGGCTTCGCGGGCGACGGCGAAACGGCCGGCGGCGTCGGCGCCGGCATCGAGATGGGCGAAGGTGTGGACCATGCCGGTGACCGTGCCGAGCAACCCGAGCAGCGGCAGGCAGGTGGTCAGCACCCGGATCAGGCCGAGTCCGCGGCTCAGCTCCACCTGCTCAGCGAGGCCGACGTACTGTGCCGCCCACGTCCTCCACGCGGCATCGGCTTCGCCCGTGTGGGAACGCTCCAGCAGAGCGAGCAGTTCATCGCGGCGGTGGACCGATCCGATCCGCCACAAGCTCCAGATTCGTTCGCCGATCAGGCCGTACAGGACCAAGGCCACCGCCAGCATCACCGGCATGAGCAGGTCGCCGCCCTGCCACCAGCGCCAGCAGGCGATCAGAAAATCGCTCATGGAACGGCCGGTCGCCCATCCGGCGAACCATCGTTCCTTGGCGGCTTGGCGCCTTGGCGGCGCATCCGCCGATACGCGCTCATGCGCGCCGCCCCTGCTCGACCAGGCCGAGGACGGCGCAGGCGGCTTCCTCAAGCAGCTGCTCGCGGCGCTGAGCGGCGCGGTGGAGCAGCGCATGCACGACCAGCAGGGGAATGGCGACGATCATTCCGGCCTGGGTGGTGATCAGCGCTTCGGAGATGCCGCCGGACAGCGATTTCGCATTGCCTGAGCCTTCGGCGGCGATGACGCTGAACAGGTCGATCATGCCGGTGACGGTGCCGAGCAGTCCGAGCAGCGGAGCGATGCCGGCCAGCACGAGCAACGCCGGCAGGCCGCGGTGGAGCTTGCCGCCTTCGGCGATCAGCACCTGTTCAACCGCGGCCTCCCTGGCCTCGCGGGGACGATCCCGGGCTTCGAGTCCGACGCGCAGGATGCGGTCGAGCGGGGTCGATCCGGCTGCGACCTGAGCCGCCGCGCCACCGGGATCCGTCGTCGCCAGGCTGGCGATGGTCAGCAGCCGCCGAGGCGAGACGCCGCGTCGGATCAGGTCGATCGCGCGGATCACGGCGATGCCCAGGCCGATGGCCAGCACCGCCAGGATCGGCCAGATGAAGAACCGACCGGCTTTGATCCAATGCACCAACGAAAATGCCGGAGGCTCACTCCGATTCGCCGCCCGACCGTCAGGATCGAGGGGAATACCGGCATTTTTCGGCAGCACCGGTCCGGTCACACGCCAGCCGCCATCGATCGTCCGGGCCAGCAATCCCGACGAACGCGCCTCGCCGCCCAGCGCCACCGCCCGGGCCTCGCCGAGGCGCAGCACCGGAGCGCTGACCAGCGCACCATCTCGCGCGATGATGGTCAGGTCGCTCTGCTGGCGTTCGAGCTTCGCTGGCAAGGCCGCGAGCCGGCGTTCCACAGCGGCGATGGCGGCTTCCAGGCGTTCCAGCGGTGGCTGGTCGGACAGCTTGCGGCGTTCGCTCTCGCCCAGCCGGGCAGCGACCGTCGCCCGATCGACCACGGCGGCGACTTGGGATGCGGATTTCCGAGCATCTGACTGGCGGCGGAGCCATTCGGCGTCGGCCAGGGCACGACGGCGTTCAGCCCCGCTCAAGCGTTCCCGGGCGGCCTCGGCCGCGGCCAATGCAGTTTGCAGGTCGCGGCTCAGCGTCACGCGCTCCGCCGTGATCGCAGCCCGGGCCTCGGCCAGGGAAGTCTCGGCGGCGACGCGGGCGGCTTCGGCGCTGGCGGAGGGGGCTGCGGCGGCGGCCGGTTCTCCGGCGCTGACCACACTGGCCAGTCCGACGAGCAGAAGCAGGACGAACCGCCAAGACGCCACGACGCCAAGCGGAATCAGCAAGGTTTTTTTGTTGCCGATGGTGGCGGGCCTCATGGCCGGGCCTCGGGCAGCAGCACGACGGCCGGCGCGGAGCGGCCCTCGGCGATCGCGATGGCGCGGTGGATGGCGTCGCGCTGGCCGGGCTCGGCGACCTCGCTGAGCCGCAGGGTGCCGGATTCCATCTGGGCGGTGCCCGCACCGGCACCGTCGAGGGCTTCCCACCACCCGGCTGCTCCTGACACCCGGAGAAGTTTGACTGCCTGTGTTTTATCGTCCTTTTTTCCGGTGACGACCTCGACGGCGACCTCGGAGGCGGCGCGTTCGCCGGCATCGATCCGCGCCACTGCGGCGTCAAAGGGTTCGGTCGTGTCGCTGGTCGACCCGGTCAGCGTGCCCGGTGGGAAGCGAAGTCGGAGCTGGTCGAGCTGGGCGTTCAGCGCAGCGCCAGCGTCAGCCAGGCGCTGGCGCAGGCGGTCGAGGTCACCCTCGATGCCGCTGGCGGTCAGCTTGCCCTGCGCGGTTTTTTCCGCTTGTTCGGCAGCGATCGCCGCTGCTTCCAGCCGGGTGGCCTCGGCCTTGGCGCCATCGACCAGCGCTTTCAGCCGCTCGCGGTCCGCCTGCCAGTCCGCCTGGGCCGCAGCGAGGGCTTGGCGGGCGGCGTTGGCGGCGCGCAGGTGCTCGAGCGTCGCTTGGACGGCAGTCGCAGGTCCGGCCTGAACCGCGCTGTCAGCAGCATGCGCCGCCATGAACGAACATATCCCGGTGACGATGACGAGGATCGCCCGAGAGCGCTGCTGAGCTGGCCATGCCATGATCGGCAGGCTAGGGGACAGCGACCGATCCGACAACGAGAGAACCGGGAAGTTTCGCCGCGGGCGAGGCAACAACGACCTCACGAGCGGTCCGTTGGCGGCTCAGTCGGCGAGTCGCTTTTCCGTCGCGGCCACAGCCGGTCGATCACCAGGGGGATCGCGGATAATGGCAACAAGACCAGCACCAGCGCCACGCCCCACCACGGCGCCGGTTGGCCGCCGTGACGGATCGCGGCGAAGCCGCTGCGCGCCGCCAGCCACGATCCGGTGATCGCGAGCAGCACTGCAGCGACACAGCCAAGCGCACACAGCAGCCGGTTCACCTCGCCGAAATAGCGGCCCATGTGGATCGACACGCCGAAGGCCGCCGGCGCCGCGAACCGGCCGCGATCGGCCGGAGTCCGCTCATCGACCAGCCGACCATCGCCGGCATCAAGCCAGACCGTGCGGGTGGTCTCCGGCGGATGGCCCATCGGCGTGCTCAGCCGCCAAGTGCCGTTGGCGGTGCTCGGGGCGCGGATCGAGAACGGCGGCGACAGGCCGAGGGCTTGGGCTCGGAGCAGGGCTCCGGGGTAATCCATGCTGCTGGGCAGCCCGCTGACGCTCTTGGGCCGGTGCATCCACGACGGCGTCGCGTTCTGTCCGTCGAGCGCTGCCACCACACGGCTGTGGATCGCACCCCACACCTCGGTCCAGGGCAGAGCCGACAGCGTCAGGAACAGCAACGGGGCTGCGCCGGCCAGCCCGATCCAACCATGCCACGAGGCCAGGATCAAGGTGCGGCGGGTGCGCCACCACCAGATCAGACCGCTGAGGGCGAGCAGCAGGCCCCAGCCGGCGGCGAATTCGGCAATGAGCCGGCCGGTGGTCCCGATCAGCAGATTGCGATGGATGCGGATCGCCCAATCGGTCAGGCGCTCGGCATCGGCGACGACGGCGACCACGGCGCCGTTGCCGGGATCGACGAAGGCGCTGGCCGCTGTGCCATCGGCACGCTTCAAGCGGATTTCGAGGCAGCGATCGCCGCCGTGGACCAGGACCTCGGTGATCGTGGAACCAGTTGGCAGCGCCGATGCTGCTGGGAATGCCGCGCTTGCTGGGAATGCCGAGCCTGCTGGGAGCGCCGAGCGCCAGCTCGGCAGGGCTTGGTTTGCGCTGTGATTATCGGAGGCAGAACCCTGCTGGACGGGAGACGATGCGTTGGGCTCAGACGACACGGCCGAGCTGGCGCTTGCTGGGAGCGCCGAGCGCCAGCTCGGCTGGGTTTGGTTTGCGCTGTGATTATCGGAGGCAGAACCCTGCTGGGCGTGAGACGATGGGTTGGACTCAGACGACACGGCCGAGCTGGTGCTTGCTGGGAGCGCCGAGCGCCAGCTCGGCAGGGCTTGGTTTGCGCTGTGATCATCGGAGGCAGAACCCTGCTGGGCGGGAGACGACGTGTTGGTCTCAGACGACACGGCCGAGCTGGCGCTCGGCGCTCCCAGGGCCGAGCTGGTGCTCGGCGCTCCCACGGCCGATGCACGTGGGATGCCATGGAGCGCCGCGTCGATCTCTGGCTGATAGAGATAAATGAGCCCGGTGCTGGCCAACGTGGCCAGCACCGGAGCGCACAGGATCCCCATCAGCGGATGCCACCGCCACAGCATCAGCCAGGGCTTGGCAGGAGCTTCGGCCATGGTCAGAAACTCCATTCCAGGCCGGCGCTGAACGAGCGCCCGTCGCCGGGATTGAAGAGCGCCTGGGTTTCCACGGGTTGCAGCGGGTTGGCGATGCCGGTGGTCGCGGCATAGGTCTCGTCGGTCAGGTTGCGGCCTTCGACGAACACCTGCGGACCGCCGGCCGGTTTCCAGCCCAGACGGAGGTTGAGCAGCACCACGCCATCGGCGCGTTGGCGATGGAGGTAGTCCACCGGCCAGCCGCTCTGCCATTCAAGTCCCGGGGCGACCGACCATCCACCTGCGGATTCCCAGCGGATTTCGCCACGGCCGTGATGGGCGGGCAGGCCCGGCAGCTGACGATCGCCATAGACCGCATCGCCGTCGAAGCGGAACCAGCCATAGGTATAGGTCAGGTCGACGGTGAGCGCGTCATCCTGCACGGCGAGGCTGCGGAAGGGTGTCACCGCCACGCCGAGTTCCAGTCCGGCGTGGATGGTCCGGTCGGCGTTGATCGTCTGGGTCAGGCCGGGAGCGGTCTGGAAACTGAGGTATTCACCGCGCAGCCACGACCAATAGCCGGCCACGTCCCAGCGCACCGCGTCGTTCAATGAGCCGCGGGATCCGGCCTCGACCGTCCACGCGGTCTGGTCGCGCAATCCACCTTGGGGCCGGGTCTGGCCGCTCGGATCGCGCTGCACGTATTCGGCGAAGCTGGGCGGCTCGGCGCTGCGCGCGGCGTTGGCGAAGAGCTGAAGGTCTTCCGCTTTCCACAGCAGGCCGATCTTCGGATTGGCCTCGCGCCAGTTGCGCGACGCGGATTGATCGCCATTGGCCAGGAAACGGTCCTCGAAATCTCGCCGGGTGGTAAACGCTTGGACGCCGAGCACGCTCCACAGTTTTCCGACCCAGGCGTGGCGCCACTCGGCGAAGCCTTCGAGGTGGCTGGCGGTCTGCACCGCATCCGCCTGTTGCGCGCCACGGACGTGCCCGAATGCGCCGATATAGCCGTATTGCAGCGCGATGGTCCGACCGTGCAGCGCGGTGACTCCGGCGACCACCCGGTTGCCTTGACCGAACCAGTCGGCGCTGTTGTCGAGGCGCAAGTTGGCTGCGACATCATCGCTGTCCTGCTCAATCAGGGCGAAACCCAAGGGATGGAACAGCTCTTTGCGCACATAACTGGCGCCGATCTCGGTCTGCCATCCGCCGAGATCCACCACCACGCGATCGGCGATGCGGTACAGCGGATAATCGCGCTTGGTGTCGCGCTGGCGGCTGCCGGCATTGACCCGGGTGGGGTCGGCTTTCAGGTCGGCCTTGGTCAGGCTGCCCGGCAGTTCGGAATCGCTCTTCGAAAACCCCAGGAACAACCGGTTTTCCGCCCGATCACCCAGCCGCAGGCCGACATTGGCGTGAATCCGCTGATTATTTTGTTCCGACTGCACCCGGAACCCATCCTGGTGGCTGGCGACGGCGCCGACCCAGCCATCCAGGGTTTCGCCGGCGAAAGCGCCGGTCACCGCCGCCTTGACGTAGCCGAAGCTGCCGCCTTCGATCCGTCCGCGCAGGGCCGGTGCGGTCCGTCCGGTGGGCGAGACGAAATCGATCGCACCACCCAGGGTGCCTGCGCCCCGTTCAAGGGCATTGGCGCCGCGCCAGACCTGGGCGTGGTCGAGGAGTAGCGGATCGAACGCCTGGAAATCGCCGCCGCCATCCGCCTGATTCAGGGGCTGGCCATCGTGAAGCAGCTGCAAACCGCGCAGATGGAAGGTGCGTTGCAGGCCGCTGCCGCGGATCGACAGGCGGGATTCCTCGGAGCCAAAGCGGGGCTGGACCAGCACACCGGGGGCGCCGGCGAGCAGATCGCGCAAGGTCGCGGTGCGGCCACGGCGAATCTCGTCCTGGCCGATCACCGAACCGCCGCCTGCCTGGCCATCAAGAGCGATCTTGGCTGATTCGGTGGTCGAGGTCGTCTTCGCCGGTTGGTCGGTGGTGACCACCACAGCGCTGGTCGCTGGCTCGGCAGCGGTCAGGGCAGGACTATACCCGATGAGGCTGGCAAGTGACGGGACGAGGATGGAGAGGGAGTTACGGAAGGACATGGAGGATCCTGACGTCGGGCAGTGCCCGGACGGCCGCAGTGATCGACTGCGCGCTCAGCGCTGGCGAATCACGGGCAAGCGTGGTTGGGATCCGTCGTGCCTGCGATCAGCAGAAACCGGTCAGCAGAGGGCCGACGATCTCGCGACAGGCAGCGACGGGATGCCGGCGGAGCGAAACAGCGTTCGTCCAGAAGCCGGCGCGGATCGACGCTGGTGCCACCCGCCGGACATCGGTGGGTGGCGCCACGTCGACAACGATTCAGACCCGCGGCGGCGGCAATTCGGGAGCGACGGCCAAGCGCAGAGCCAACGGGTCGGGCTCAGGCGACAGCACCGTGGCGATCGGACTGGCATGGATGGCGGGAACAACCTGCACTGGCGGCAAGGCGTCGGTCGAGGCTTTCTTCAGGACCAGATTTTTCCCAGGCTCAGGAGCCGAGGGCTGTTGCGTGGGGTCATCCCCGAGCCGGCTGGCCAAGCGGCACAGCTGGCACGGCGTACTGCCATCGAAGGTGCTGGCGACAGCCGCAGCCACCGGTCGCTCGGACAGACGTTCCGCGAGCATCATGCTCCAACCGACGACCTGCACCGCGGCCGGGCCGATGCCGACCAGCAGGGCGAGCGCGATGGCGACGATGGGGCGGGCGAGGAACATCGCTGGCGCGGCAGACTGGTGTGGATTTCAATAATGCTAGAGAGAATAACAGGGACCTCTGGAACATGTGTGGCGCGATGGCCAAGCCATGCTGCTATTTCATCGCAAGGGTCAGTGACCAGAGGCGACGACGATGAGGCACGACGCGGTCAGGAACAGAGCGGCCTCAGCAGTTCATGCTCCGCGCACCGTCGCCAGCTTGGCCATGATCCGGCGGGCAGCGGTTTCAATCTCGGCTGGCGAACCTTTGGCCAGGTTGCCGCCCATGCCCACCGCGACCACGCCGGCGGCGAACCATTCACCGAGGTTGTCCTCGCTGACCCCGCCGGTGGGCATCAGCGGGATGTCGGGCAGTGGGCCGCGCAGGGCTTTGACATAGTCGGGTCCGACCAGGCTGCCGGGGAACAGCTTGATGCAGGTCGCGCCGGCTTTCCACGCGGCGACGATCTCGGACGGAGTGATGGCGCCGGGTAGCATCGGCAAAGCGAGCTGGCGTCCGCGGGCGATCAGTTCGGGATCGGTGTGCGGGCTGACCGCATAGGTCGCGCCGGCAGCGTGGGCGGCCTCCAGTTCAGCGATGGTGCGCACCGTGCCGACGCCGATGGCGGCGGTGGCCGGGGCTGAACGCGCCAGCCGGGCGATGGCTGATGGGCAATCCGGCGTCGAATAGGTGATTTCGATCCCGAGCACGCCGCCGCGGATCAGGGCCTCGGCCATGGCCACGGCAGCGTCGGCGGAGGCGCCACGGATGACGGCGACGACGCCGATGCGGCGGAGGGTGGTCAGGAAGGGGGTCTCAGGCATGGCGGCAAGCAACCGTGGCCGCTGCCGGGGTCAAGCCGGTGGCTGGCTGTCGCCTGGAACCTGGCCCATCCGGCTGGTTGCCGGATGGACGCCCCGCCCACGATGCCGCGAACAGCCGGGCGAACCCGTCCGCCGCCAGCCACGCATGATCACCGTCATCGACAACTACGACAGCTTCACCTGGAACCTGGTCCAGTACCTGTGGGAACTGGGGGCCACCGTGACCGTGGTGCGCAATGACGAACGCACCGTGGAACAGATCCTCTCCGACCGGCCGTCCCAGGTGCTGATCTCCCCCGGGCCGTGTTCACCGAGCGAAGCCGGCATCAGCCTGGCGATGGTGACTGCCGCGGCCAAGGCCGGCCTGCCGCTGCTTGGCGTGTGCCTTGGTCACCAATCCATCGGCCAAGCCCTGGGCGCCCGGGTGCGCCGGGCCGATCGGCTGATGCACGGCAAGACCAGCCGGATCGTCCACGATGGCCACGGCGTCTTCGCCGGCCTGCCCAGTCCGTTCACCGCCACCCGCTACCATTCGCTGGTGGTCGATGATCTGCCCGCTGACCTGGTGGCCACCGCCCACAGCGAGGACCAGCACGAGCTGATGGGCCTGCGCCATCGCACGCTGCCGATCGAAGGCGTCCAGTTCCATCCGGAAAGTTTCCTGACCGAGCACGGTCACGCGATGCTCCGCAATTTCCTGGCGTTTTCCGGGGCGCCAGGATGAGCGACGATCCCGAACTGGCCGCGCCAGCGTCTGGATCAGTTGGCCAAACGGCTGGTTCGAACGGCCAAGCGGCCGAGCCAATCGTCCAGTCGGCTGGTCCAGACGGCCAGTCGGCCGGGCCAGTCGGCCAGTCGGCTGGGCCAGTCGGCCAGTCGGCCGAGGACGACGTCGCCGAAAACGCCATTCCGCTGGCGTCGGATCTGCCAGCGCGGGAATTGCGCCGGGCGGTGGAGGCCCTGCTGTTCATCGCGACCAAGCCGATGACCGCCGCCAAGCTGGCCGACTGCTTGCCCGGCGTCAGTGAAAACCACCTGACCGGCCTGCTCGAAGGGCTGGCGGCGCGCTACGACCATGAGGACCGCGGCTGGGAGCTGCGCCGCATCGCCCACGGCTGGCAGCTGATGACCAGGCCGGCCTGCCACGCCTGGGCCCGGCAGCTCGATCGCAAGGAATTGCCGACGAAATTGTCGAAGGGCGCCCTTGAGACCCTGGCCATCGTGGCGTATCGCCAGCCGATCACCCGCGGCGACATCGAAGACATCCGCGGCGTGCAGTGCGCGCCGGTGCTGCGCCAGCTGATGGACCTGCGCCTGGTCCAGGTCACCGGACGGGCTGAGAAAGTCCTCGGTCAGCCGCTGCTGTACGGCACCACCGAGCAGTTCCTCTCGCGCTTCGGGTTGTCGACCCTCGACGGCCTGCCCCGCGCCCACGAGTTCGGACGATGACGCCGGCCGCCGGATTTCCCCGGATATTTCAGCCATGAATCGCACGGGGTGGATCGTGCTGGCGGTGGTCGTGGCGGCGCTTTCGACCTATTTGCTGTGGCCCGAAGGCGGACCGCCGCCGATGGTGACGCTGTTCACCGGCAGCCAGCCCACAGCGTTCCGCCTGCGCTCCGCGGGATTGGAGCAGGTCGTCGCCGATGGACAGGTGACGCTGGCCGGTGCGGTCAGACCGGTCGATGCCGGCAAGGTCGGCAACCTGTTCACCGCGCTGCGCAATGTCCAGGCGCCGGCTGAGCGGGTCCAGACCGTGCAACGCGTCAGCCTGGCAGCGTATGGCCAGGATCCGGCGCAACGGGCGGTGGAAGCCGCAGGGATGCTGGTGACCTGGGGTCGGGCGGGGGCTGATGGCTTCGTCGCCGATGCGCTGACCGGCCGGATCTTCCCGACCAGCCAGGCGGTGTTGGAAAACCTTGAAAAGGCAGCGGATCGCCTGGATCAGCGGGATCTGCTTCCCGAGGCCGAGCAGGCGACCCGGATCGAACTGCGCTACACTCCGGCCGATGGCGTTGGCGCCATCGACCGCTTGGCGCTGGAACTGGACCGCGGCACCTGGATCGCGAGTTCGGCGCGGCAGCGTCCGCCGTTCGGCACCCGCTGCCAGATCCTGCTCGGACTGTGCGCGACCTTGAAACTCGATGCGCTGGTCGCGGCGCCGGGCGGCACCGGCGAGCCGTTGGCGACCTTGCGTCTGACCTTGCCCGGCCGCGCTGGTCCATCGGGAGCGCCAACTGCGGAGCGCATCGCCACCGTGACCGTGCTGCGCGATGGCCGGGCCAAGGTCGACGATCTGCCGCCTCAGGCCCAAGCACCGAGTGCGATGGAATTCTGGCGTGAAACGCTGGCGGATCTCAACCAGGACCGGCTGTTCGATATGCCGGTCAGCCAGCAGGCGTCGCTCGGCACCGCCGAAGTCCGCCGGGCTGGAAAACGGTTGTTCCGGCTGGAATACCGCGGGCTCAACGAACAGCAGATGCAAGAGAAGACGCCGTGGGCCCTGGTCTGGGATGGCGGCCGCGAGGACGCTGCGCCCAATGCCGGCGAAAACCTGATGCGGTCCTTCGACCAGGTGCTGATCGAACAGCCGGAACGCCTCACGGCTCCGCTGGCGCCAGGCCCCGAGGCGATCGAAATCGTGCTGTCTGGGCGCAACGAATCCGGCGAGATGGCCCGGCTGGTGATCGGTGATGGTTTCGTCGCCAGCGCCACCTGGCGCGGCCGGCCCCGCCAGGTGCCTGACATCCTCAGCCATCCGCGTCCCGATCCGTTCCTCGATCGTCGGCTGACCATCCGCGATCCCAATCGCGTGATCAAACTGCAACGGGTCATCCGCGATCAAGGCGCGGCGGTCGGCGAGGTTTATGTGGCGGCCGACGGCAGCGGCGTGTGGCGCAAAACCTGGCCGATCGCCGGGCCGGCCGATGCCGCGGCGATCCGCCGTTTGCTCCAGACCATCAGCGCCGCCGTCGCCAGCGAGGCCCGCCTGGCCACGGCCGAGGACCGGGCGGCCCGGGACGCACCGGCGCTGACCATCGATCTGCGCTTCGCCGCCAAGCCGCCTCCCAAAGGCGCCAACGATCTGACCGATCCGGAAGAAACCGTGGCCACCGACATCGGCTTCGCTTTGGCTCCTTCCGGGCCCGGACAGTGGCGGGCGGTGGATCGCGATGGCGGTCTGGCCTGGACCCTGCCCGAGGACGTGGTCGAGGCCCTGCGCCTGCCCGTGACCGATCGCCTGGTGCTGCCGATCCCGGTGGCTCTGGTCCGCCGCCTGCGGGTGCAGAGCCCGGACGGCGTGTGGGAGCTGCGTCGCGATGGTGAGACCTGGAAGGCGAAAAACGACGCGACGGACCAGCCGGGAACCGAGACCGCGGTCGATCCGGTGACGGTGCGGCGCTGGCTGCGCCGGGTCGCGGGCATCACCGCCAGCGCCCACGACGTGCAGGCCGCTCCCCTGGCGCCGGGTGAAACCCACGCGGCTTTGACCATCGATCTGCCCGGAGCCCAGGCCCTGCCCGAACAAGTGACGATCCGCATCGGCCGGCCCGCCGCCGGGGTGGTTCCGGTGTCCCTCACCACCAGCCGCCAACCGTCGCACCTGCCGATCGGCCGGCTGAGCATCGCGCCCGACGACGCCGCGGCGCTGGCGCCGGCCCGCAGCGAGTTCAAGTGAACGGCCGCCAGGGAGCGGCAAACCTGGGAGAGGCGAGCCCATTCCTAGGAAAGACGAGCTCCAGCTCGCCTGGGCCGTGGCAAAGCCCGGCACCAGGCAAACCACCAGGCGAGCTGGGGCTCGCCTCTCCCAGGACGGGTCGAATTCCAGCGCTTTTCACCGTAGATTCATGAGCCTGGTGCAGCGTATCCAGGACGATCTGGCGGCCCACGGCTTGGCGCCGCTGCATCGCTTCGGCCAGAACTTCATGATCGATGATCGGGCCTTGGCGGCGCTGGTCGAGCTTGCGGAAGCCGGTCCTGGCGTGCGTTGCGCCGAAGTCGGCCCGGGCACCGGCGTTTTGACCGAGCGCCTGCTGGCCGCTGGCGCGACGGTGCTGGCGGTGGAAATCGACGCCGGGCTGCACCGCCTGCTGACGGCGAAGCTGGTGCCGCTCGGACTGCACCTGGTCCACGGCGATGCCCTCGACGGCAAGCAGTCGCTGCATCCGGCGTTGGCGGCATTCGCTGCGGAACCGTGGCGTCTGGCCAGCAATCTGCCGTATGATGTGGCGCTGCCGGTGATCCTGAACGCCATGGCCATGCCCAATCCGCCGGCGCGGATCGCGGTGACGGTGCAACGCGAAGCCGCCCAGCGCCTGGTCAGCCGGCCGGGCGATCCGGCCTGGGGCGCCACCGCCTGCATCGCCCAGGCCGCAGGCACGCCGGTGCTGGTCCGGCGCCTCGGCCCGGGGTCGTTCTTCCCCCCGCCGCGGGTCGACAGCGCAATCCTCGGCTGGAGTCCGAAACGGCCATTGCCACCGGGATTCCCAGGGTTTGTCCGCGCCGTGTTCGCCTATCGCCGCAAGGTGCTGCCCGGCGCCCTGCGCGATGCCGGCTGCTTCGCCGGAGCCACTACCGCCGAGGTCCGCGCCGCGGTGGACAGCGCATGCCGCACCGCCGGCCTCGATCCCGGACGCCGGCTGGAGGACCTCGCGCCCGACGAGATGCTGGCCCTTCATGCCGCGCTGACGGCGGCTCAGGCCTGGGCCGATCCCGCGGCGCCGCACCATTCCCATTGACATGCTGCTGGGCTTGCGCCCGGCAGTGCGAAGGCAGCCACATGTCCGAATCGGAATACGACCGCCTCCACCGCCGCTCGCTGGTCATGGCGACCTTGGCGTTGCTGCTTGGCGTCGGCCTTGGCGCGGCGGTGGTCGCAGCCGTCGCCCAGCCGCCGCCGCGAGCGGCAAAGTCCGCACCTGCCCCGATCACTGCCACAGCGGCGCAGCCAGGATCGACGACCACGGCGGCGACCTTCGTTGCGGATCCTCTTTCCACCGAGCCGGTGGCGGTGGTTGCCGGCCAGCCCATCACCTTGCGCCAGCTCGAAGACGCCTTGCTGAAAAAGGAAGGCGCCGACCAGGTGAAGGACTGGGTCGCCGACCGGGTCGACCAGGTGCCGTGGGAGACCATCGACGATACCGCGCCGATCCTGGCCGTGGCCGGATCGGTGCTCACGCGCCGCGATCTCGCCCGGCGGGTGATGAAGAAAGGTGCCGGCGATGCCCGGGAGGACCTGATCGGGACGCTGATGGCCGAGCAGGCCCTGGCCAAGGCCGGGGTCGTGATCAGCCAGGCGCTGCTCGACGCCGAGTTCGCCCGGGTCGAGCGCAAGTTCCAGGCCGGACTGACCGCCAAGGGCAAACCGATCGTGCCCTATGCCGATTACGTGCGGCAGCGCTACAACCAGTCCCTCGATGAATTCAAAGGCCAGCGCGCGTTCCGCCTCGCTGCCGGGCTGCATGGGCTGGTCCTGCGCGAAGCCCAGCAGCAGCTGAAAGACAGCGAACTCGAAGCGTGGTTCAACGCCAACCGCAGCCGCTTCGACGAGACCGAGGCGGTCGATCTGTCCACGATCTATATGGCCTTTCCTCAGAACGGCCGAGATGCCGCAGGGAACTTCTCGACCCCCGCCGACCGCGACGCGCTGGCCGGCGTCTTCCGCACCTTGTATGTCCAGATCGTGCGCGGTGAGACCAGCTATGAAACGTTGTGGAAGCAGTTCGGACAAGGCTGGGAGAAAACCCGCCCGGGCGGACGGGTCGGCTGGGTCGGCCGCGACGGGCGCCGCGACCTGCCCGACAGCCGGGTCATTCCCAGCGAGGTCATGGCCCTCGCCTTCACCGCAGCGAAGAACGAAAAATTACCGCATCTTTGCCTACCCATCGCCGGACCTGAGGGCATCGACCTGCTCAAGGTCCACGCCTGGCGCCCGCAGCGCACCGTGACCCTGGCCGAGGTCCGCGACCAGGTGCTTCAGGCCTTGGTCGAAGACCAGCTCGACCAGCGCACCAGCGAGCTGCTGCACCGCATCCGCCGCGACACCGAGATCGACTACAAGAGCCTGCCCAACCTGATCCGCAAACGCTTCGGCGAGGAGCAGACCGAGGCGCCGTAAGGCCGATCAGATCGGTCGGTGAACCTGCGAGCCGCTCACCCGCACAGCCGGCGGTGCTCGTCGCAGGCGAAGCGGTCGGTCATGCCGGCGATGTAGTCGGCGGTGGCGCGGTGCAGGCCCATGCCTTCGGCCCGGGCGGCGTGGTCCGGGGGCAGGGTGTCGGGGTGGGCGATGAAGAAATCGAAGAGTTCGCGCAGGATCCGCCGGCAGCGGTGCATGGTGCGGTTGACCTGCCAGTGACGATAGAGCTTGGCGAACAGCCAGGCTTCCAGGGTCTGCTTGGCGTCGCGCAGGCTCGGGCTTTCCGCCACCAGCGGCGTGCTTGCGGCCCGTACCGCGGCAATGCTGGAAATGTCCTGGCGTTCGAGGGTTGCCAGGGTCGTCTCGACCAGATCCGACACCAGCGAATCGAGCAGGATGCGCACCGCCCGGGCGATGAGCAGTTTTTCGGCGGCGGAACGCGGGCTGGCTTCAGTGGCCTCGTGCCACGCCGCCTGCCACAGCGGGACTTCTTGGAGGTTGCTCAAGGCGAGGTAGCCGCCGCGGATGCCGTCGTCGAGGTCGTGGCAGTCATAGGCGATGGAGTCCACTGCATCGACCAGCTGGGCTTCAAGCAGTGCGCCTTCTTCGGGGCGGAAACGACGTGGGATGCGACCAGGATCGTGGACCGCGCCGTGCTTGACGATGGCTTCGCGGACCTCGTAGGTCAGGTTCAGGCCGGGATGCTCTGGATAGCGGATTTCCAAATCTTCGACGATGCGCAGGGCCTGGCGGTTGTGCTCGAAACCGCCGTGGTCGGCCATCAGTTCCGCCAGCATCGCTTCGCCACGGTGGCCGAATGGCGGGTGGCCGAGGTCATGGGCCAGGGCGATGCATTCGATCAGGTCGGTGTTGAGCCCCAGCCGGCGGCCTGCGACCCGGGCGATCTGGACGACCTCAAGCGAGTGGGTCAGCCGGGTCCGGAAATGGTCGCCTTCATCGGTGAAGACCTGAGTCTTGTTCTGGAGTCTGCGGAAGGCCTTGCTGTGGATCAGCCGGTCGTGGTCGCGCTGGAAATCGGTGCGGAACGGATCGGGCTCGCCGCCGTGATCGCGGCCGCGGCTGGCCTTGACCGGGAATCCCCAGGGTTTGAGTAGTAATTCCTCGCGGACTTCGAGGTCGCTGCGGATCAGGCCGGTCATGGTGTATCCGCGAGTGCAGGGCCTGGGAGTACAGATCCTGGGAACGAAAAACCTGGGAGCGCAGGCTTTAGCCTGCAAGTTTCGCGCCTCAGCAGGCTGAAGCCTGCGCTCCCAGGCCAGCTCATTGCAGGCCTTCGGCCCAGCGCAGGAATCCGGCGGGGTCGCTGTCGCTGAAGAAGGCGCTGCCGCAGACCAGGCGGTTGGCGCCGTCGGCGACGACCGTGGCGGCGGTGTCGCGGCCGATGCCGCCATCGACCTGGATCGCCAGGTCGGGGAATTTGGACCGGGTCTGCTGGATGAACGGCCGGACCTCGGGGATGAACGCCTGGCCGCCGAATCCGGGATAGACGGTCATGAACATCACCAGATCCACCTGGGAAAAATGCTTGAACCACAAACGGGGATCGGTGTCGGGATTGAACGCCAGGCCGACCTGGGCACCGGTCGCCCGCACCCGATCGATGGCGGCGGCCATGGTCCGCGGACCGATCGCTTCGACGTGGATGGTGATGGCATCGGCGCCGGCCTTGCGGAAATCATCGACGTAGCGCAGCGGGTCGGTCATCATCAGGTGGACATCGAGATGAGCCGCCGGCGCGCAGCGGCGCATCGCTGCGACGATGAACGGGCCGAGGGTCAGGTTGGGAACGAAATGGCCATCCATCACATCGACATGCAGATGCGTGGCCCCGGCCGCCAAACAGCGGCCGATTGAGCCGCGCAGGTCGGTGAAATCGGCGGAGAGCAGGCTGGGCAGGACTTTCACGGGCGGCATGGCGGGAATCTCTGGCCCGTCAGCGGCCGAGGAAGGCTCTCCGGAATCCAGCCAACACCGGGCGCTCAGCGGCGTTTCCAGGATCATGGCACCAGCCCCATCCGCGAAATCCGGTCTGCTGTCGACCGTAGTCGTGATCGGCGGGGTTGCTCTGACCCTGATGGTCGTCTGCCTGATCGCGAGTCCGCGGCCAGCCGGCACGGATGTCGCTTCATCTTCAGCCGATCGGTCCGGATCGACCCGGTCCGTTGCCGGTTCTCGGACCGATCCTAGGTTCACCGCCCAGCCCAAGGAGCCAGCCATGGCCGCAGAATTCACCGACGCCAACTTCGCCACTGAAGTCCTCGCCAGCGACAAGCCGGTGCTGGTGGATTTCTGGGCTCCGTGGTGCCAGCCGTGCCGGATGGTCGGCCCGATCGTCGAAAAGCTGGCCAAGGACCTGGATGGTCAGGTCAAAATCGGCAAGCTGAACGTCGACGACAATCCCGCCATCCCCGGCGAATACGGCATTTCCGGCATCCCGGCCATGCTCCTGTTCAAGGGCGGCAAGGTGGTCGCCCAGACCAGCGGCTTCCAGCCCGAGCCCCGGCTGCGCGAGTTCATCACCGCCAATTCGAAGTGACCGCCACGGCGGCAGGCGGACCGGGACTGGTCCAGGCCCGGTTCGTCCGCCGCTACAAGCGCTTCCTGGCCGAGGTCGTCCTCGACGGCCGCAGTGAAATCGTCCATGTCCCGAACACCGGCAGCATGGCGACGCTGCTTCATGCCGGCGCTGACGCCTGGCTGGCGCGAGCGGCCAATCCCAAACGGAAACTGCTTTGGACGTTGGTCCTGCTCGGCCTGCCTGATGGGGGGTTGGCGCTGATCGATACCTCGCTGCCGAATCGGCTGGTTCACGAGGCCGTCGCGGCCGGCCGCGTCGCCGAATTGGCCGGATATGCGCAGCATCGCCGCGAAGTGCCCATCGGCAGCGCTGGAAGCCGCTGTGATCTGCTGCTGACCGCAGACGATGGCCGGCGCTGCTGGGTCGAAATCAAGAACTGCACCCAGCTGGGCAGCGAGCCGGGACGCTGCGATTTTCCCGATGCCGTCACCGAACGCGGCACCAGGCACCTGCATGAGCTGTCCGAACGGGTCGCCGTTGGCGATCGCGCGGTGCAATTCTACCTGCTTTCCCGCACTGATTGCGACCGGGTCGGGATCGCCCGCGGGATCGATCCGGCCTATGGCGCCGCGCTCGATGCCGCCCAGAAGGCAGGCGTCGAGGTCGTGGTCTATCGGGCACGTTTGTCATCGGCAGAGCAGCGTGTCGGAGAACGGGCGATTTTCGTGGGCTGAGCTGGAGCGGCATCCGCGTTTTCAGGCGGCCATCGAAAATAGGCGTCCTGGTCATGGCCAGGGAATATTTGAGCCATGTTCAGCCAACTCACCGCTATGCATGATCACCACATGCTTTCGTGCCGTTCTGTACTCTTTTCTTTTGGCCTCCTCGGTCTGGTGGCGATCGCCGCCAGCCCGGCAAACGGAGCTGAAACCATACCTGCTGCCGCTTTGGATCAGGCATTCAGCGGGAGCATCCGTCCGCTGTTGAAGAAATATTGTCTGGAATGTCACGGATCTCAGCCGATCAAGAACGAATTGGATCTGAGCCGGTTTGCCAATGCTGACCAGCTCCGCCAGGAACCACGGCTGGTCCAGGACGTGATGGAGCGGGTTGGTCAGGGCGAGATGCCGCCGAAGAAAGCTGCCCAGCCGACTGCCGATGAGCGCGCTGCTCTGGTGGCTTGGCAGAAGAATCTGTTGGCCGCTGAGGCCATGGCCCGGGCCGGGGATCCCGGTCCGGTGGCTTTGCGCCGGCTGACCAACGCCGAATACGACAACACCATCCGCGATCTGACCGGTGTCGATCTTCATCCGACCCGGGAATTTCCAGCCGACAGCTCGGCTGGTGAGGGCTTCTCGAACATCGCCGATGCCTTGCCGATCCCGACCGGCCTGGTCGCCCGCTACCACGCCACCGCCCACGAGATCGCCGCTCACGCCGTGCTGGTGCCGAGCGGATTCCGGTTCTCACCCTCCACCGATCCGGCCGAATGGGAAAAGACCGCAGCGGATGCGGTGCGCGCTTTCCACAGCCGATTCGGCGCCGATGGCGGCTTGGCGGTGGCTCCCTATGTGGCGGCGACGATCAAGCATCGTGCCCGCCTGACCGGCGCAGACGACGGCACCTTCGCCGCGATCGCCAAGGAGGAGAAGCTTGCCAGTCCGCCCTACTTGAAGGTGCTGTGGCAGGCGTTCAGCGCGACGACTCCGGCGTCGCCGTTGCTCGATCCGATCCGTGCGGCCTGGCGCAAGTCAACCGGCGACGCTGGCCCGGTCCTGGCGCTGATCACGCCGCTGATGAAGCAGATGACCTGGCAACGTCCCAAGAACGATTTCGTCAACGTCGGCAGCGGATTTCCGGCGTGGAATCCAGGGTTGCGCGTGGTCCGCAGCGAAACCGTGTCGATGATCGTGCGGGTGCCAGGTTCTGAGGGTGCGACGCCGCGTTCCGCCCGTCCCGGAGCCGATGATTTTGACGCGGCGAAGACCCCCGACTGGACTGTCTACCTGGCCAGCCGTTCGGT
The DNA here is from genome assembly GCA_014193115.1 of Planctomycetota bacterium. Classification (GTDB taxonomy): domain Bacteria; phylum Planctomycetota; class UBA11346; order UBA11346; family UBA11346; genus BJHQ01. The sequence continues at coordinate 157,655 of BJHQ01000005.1, forward strand.
TGGACCAAAGGTCAATGAAACGTTCGCGGTCTGGGATCGCCTGCGCATCGAGGTCCGCGGCAAGCCGACGGTGGTCATCGCCGAGGACCCTGAGTTGCGCAAACGGTTCGAAGCAGCCACCGGCCTGACCTTCGGCAAGCATCCCAAAGGCCATCCGGTCCCAGCCACCAGCCTGGTGCTGCCAGCGCCTGGCATCGCCAAGATCATGCTGCCCGGCCCGCTCGCCTTGCGTCGGTTTGTGGTTGCGGACGTCAGCCTGGATCCAGCCGCGGCCGAGTCCGTGACCATCCAGGCGAAGATCGAGTACAAGGATCCGGCAGCGCCGCCGCCACCGCCCAAGCCGGCCAAAGCCCCGGCGAAGGAAGCGCCGAAGCCGGTGGCTGAGCAACCGCTCAAGCTCGACCCTGACGCGAAGGTGGCCCAGGCCGTTCCCGAGCCGCCCAAACCGGAACCCGTGCCGCAGGCGCCAAGCCTGGAGCTGACCGAGCCCGATCCCCAGGTCGCCCAGATCGCCCACGCCAAGACCTGGGCGGAACGAGCCCGGATCAATGATGAGTTCCGCGCCCTGTTCCCGAACTGGCTGTTCTTCGCCCCGCTGATGCCGCGCGACACGGTCATCACCTTGCGCATGTACCACCGCGAGGATGAGCCGCTGCGTCGGTTGATGCTCGACGACAACCAGCGCAGCGAGCTCGAACGGCTGTGGGGCGAGCTTGAATACATCAGCCGCTGGCCGCTGGTCGAGCAGCGGATGTATCCTTCGTTCATCGAGTTCTTCCAGCAGCATGTCCGCGGTTTCGAATTCGACTTCAACGAACCGGTGGTCGAAGCGCACGCCGCTGCGTTCAACGCCACCTTGCCGGCCGTGGAAAAGCGGCAGCTCGACGAACTCATCGCCTTCACCGCCAAGGCATGGCGCCGGCCAGTCACCGCTGCCGAGGGCGAGGCGATCCGCGCCGCCTATCGTCAGCAGCGCGCCGATGGCAAGGAACACGATACCGCCTTCCGCGCCGTGCTGGCCCGGACGCTCAGTTCCCCGTGGTTCCTCTACCGCATCGAGTCGCCGGCCGCCGGTTCGCGCTGGCAGCCGGTGACCGATCTGGAACTGGCCGTCCGCTTGAGCTATTTCCTGTGGGCCTCCACCCCAGATGACCAGCTGCGCAACGCAGCGCAGGCCGGCAAGCTGCGCAATCCAGCTGAGTTGGAGAGCCAGGTCAAACGCATGCTGAAGGATGACCGGATTCGCGGGCTGGCCAGCGAGTTCGGGGCGCAATGGATGAAAGTCCGCGAATTCGCCGGGCACAAGGACAAGAGCGAAAAGGTCTTCCCCGAGTTCACCCCGGTTTTGCGCGCTGCGATGGCCGAGGAGGCTGTGCGGTTGTTCCAGGACCTGTTCCAGGCCGATCGGCCGGCGATGGACGCCATCGTCGGGGATGCCGCGGTGGTCAATGGCACCTTGGCGGCGTTCTATGGCATCGGCGGTGTGCAAGGCGAGCAGTGGCGCCGGGTCGAGGGTGTCGGCAAGCTCGGCCGCGGGGGCGTGCTCGGGCTGGCTGCAACCATCGCCCAGCACTCCGGCGCTGCGCGCAGCAGCCCGATCCTGCGCGGCGTCTGGGTGTCCGAGCTGCTGGGGGAACGCTTTCCCAAGCCGCCCAAGGACGTGCCGCAGCTGCCCGATGGGGAAGGGGATCCCAACCTCACCATCCGACAGCTCACCGAGCGCCATTCCTCTGATCCGCTGTGCGCCGGCTGCCATCGCCGGATCGATCCCTATGGCATCGCCTTGGAACCATTCGACGCCCTCGGCCGCCTGCGCCAGGTCGATGGCGCGAAACGCCCGATCGATGCGAAAACGACGTTGCCCGACGGCACGGCGATCGACGGGATCAATGGCCTGCGCGATTATCTCGCCGGGCCACGCCGGGCCGATGTGCTCAAGACCTTCGCCCGGAAGCTGCTCGGCTACGCCCTGGGCCGTTCGGTGATCGTTTCCGATCAGGCCCTGATCGAAGAGATGACCCGGCTGATGCTGGCCAAGGACGGCAAGGTGTCCGACGCGATCCTTGCCCTGGTGCGCAGCGACCAGTTCCGCTGCATCCGCTCCGACACCCAAACCAAGTGACCAAGGACCCTGCCATGTCCAACCTGTCCCGCCTCCCCTGTTCGCGCCGCGCCGTGCTCCGTGGGATCGGCGTCGCGATGGCCCTGCCCTGGCTTGAATCGCTGCCGCTGTACGGAGGCGAGCCGGCGGCAGCGCCTCCGGCCGGAGCGCCGACCCGACTGATGATCTCGTTCACCGGCAACGGCTTCCACTCCAAGGAATGGTGGGCCAAGGGCGAAGGCGCCGGCATGACCTTCGGCCAGGTGCTGAATCCTTTGCTGCCGTTCCGCGAAAAAATGGTCTTCGTCCGCGGGCTCTACAATAAAGAGGCGCTCAAGGGCGGCATCCACAGTGCGATGACCGGCAATATGTTTTCGGGAGCGACGCTGCTCGGTGGCGGCGGCGTGCGTTCGGGCACCAGCTTCGATCAGATCCTGGCCCAGCGGATCGGCGACCGTACCCGCATCCCGAGCCTGGTGGTGGGCTGCGAGGAATCGATGCCCGGACTGCACAAAGATTATTCGATGATCTACAGCTCGCATATTTCGTGGAGCTCGCCGACCTCGCCGACCGCGATGGAGATCCGTCCGGCCCGGGCCTTCGACGATTTGTTCCGCACCGACCGCAACGGCGGTGACCGCCGGGTGGTCGATGCCGTGCTCGGCGACGCCAAGGACGTGCGCGGCAAGCTGTCGCAGACCGATCGCCATCGCTTCGACGAATACCTGACCGCTGTGCATGAACTCGAGGCCCGGATCAACCGCCCGGCGGTGGCCGAAGTCCGCACCGGCTGGAAACCAGCGCTCGACAAGCCCGATCAAGCGCGGCCCAAGGACGGCATTCCGACCGACCTGCCCGAATACATGCGGCAGATGTGCGATCTGATCGTGCTCGCCTTCCAGACCGACACGACCCGGATCGCCTCGTTCAAAATCAATAACGATCATGGTTCGCAACGTTATCCGCACCTCAACGTCGATTACATGATCCACCACCTGCTGTCGCACAGCGACACGGCGGATCTGCTCAAGGTCAACCAGTTCTATATGGAGCAGCTCGCCTATATCGCCAAGCGCCTCGACGAGATTCGCGAAGGGGAACGGACGCTGCTCGACAACACCGTGATGCTCCACACCTCGTCGATGCTCCACGGGAACCACGACAACAAGCAATTGCCGGTGGTCCTGATCGGCGGCGCCGGCGGCCGGCTGAAAGGCGGTCGCATGGTCGATTACCTGGACAAGCCGAACCGGGCGATGTGCAGCATGTATCTGGACCTGATGGACTGCATGGGTGTTCCGCTCGACCAGTTCGGCGACAGCGCAGGGCGGTTGCCGGGGCTGCTCGGCTGAACCTGAGTCGTTGAGCCTGGGCAGCGACGGCTCGTAGGTCTCGGCCTCGCTCCTGAGCCGCTGCGATGCGCCAAGAGCAGACGCTGCGGCGGCTGGACACGTTTTGTGACGTAGGGGGTAGCGGCCAGGCGCTTGCCTGGCCTGGCGGATCCGACCATCGTCGGGGCGGACGGAATGCCGGCGGACTCAGCGCCCAGGCGCTGTCGGGCGTATGCTGTTCCGGACAGGCCCGACCATGGACGACGATGCCCGGTTGCTGCAGCAGCTCATGGAGGAGTCGCTCTCTTTCGAATATCAGCAGGGCGGCGTCACCGTCGTGGACGACCCGCATACCACCAAATGGCGGACCCTGCCCTGCTTGATCTCCGCCCAAGTTACCTACCTGGTCAAATACGAGATCGCCGATCGCGGTCGGCAGAATGACGTTCAACCCGGCGAGGTCTTACTCGTACCGCCAGGTATCCGCCACAATCTGACCAAGATCAGTCCCGGACCCGGGACCAGTCGTTGGTCCCATGTGAATTTCCGGGTCTTCACCTCGGTTGATATCTTGACTCTGATTGAGCTGCCGCTGCGCATCCAGGATCCTGGACGGGCAGTCGCCATCGGCGAAATCAATGCGCGGCTGGTCCCGATCGCCCGGAACGACGCGTCGGCGACGACCACCGCGATCGAGTCCTTGTCCAGAGCCGTGACCCGCAAGGCGCTGGGGCTCGATCTGCTCCGCCTGATCCTGGACGTGTCCACGCCGCGACCGCGGGCTTTCGAGGTTCTGCGCGCCGCTCAGCGCCTGTCGCCGGCCCTGGTGGCAATCGACCGCGACCTGGCCATGCCGCCGCGCTCGGTCGACGCGCTTTCGTCGCTGGTGGATCTCTCGCGATCCCGGATGCAGACGCTGTTTCAGGACGCGTTCGGCATGTCGCCGATGCGCTACCTGCGGCATCGCCGGCTTGAGCGCAGCCGCCAGCTGCTGCTGACCAGCGATCTGGCGGTCGGCTCGGTCGCGGCCCAGACCGGATTCACCGACCAGTTCCATTTCAGCCGGGCGTTCAAATCAGAGTTCGGAGCCAGTCCGCTGACTTTCCGCCAACGGGTGCAGAAAGCGATCTCCTGAGCCGCCTGCGGCGCTCGGCAAGCGCCCGCCCTGTGAGCGCAGGCTTCAGCCTGCCCGAACTGGAACTATCGCGGCGCCTCGGAATTGCACGTCCAAGCAGCGCCGTCGTCAGCTGAGCCGATCTGAAACAGGCTCCGATCGGAAACGGCATGTCCGCAGGCGTTGGCGCCATGGACGACCGAGGGTCCTGGTCGGTACAATGCCGAACATGAACCAGCCCGCCGCCTTGCCTTCCGACCAGCCGTTGAGCGAAGCTCAACGCCGGTTCTTCACCACCTTCGGCTACCTGCATCTACCCGGGCTGCTCAGCGACGTGATCGGTGAGGTCATCGACGGCTTCGATAGGGTGTGGGCGAATCGCGGCGGCGGTCATGAAGGCAAGCCCCATGACGGTACTGCCCGGTCCTGCCTGGTGCCATTCATCGATCAGGATGAACGGCTCAGCCTGCTGCTCGACGATCCGCGCATCCACGGTCTGTTGACTTCACTGCTCGGCGATGATTTCAACTACATGGGCAGCGATGGCAATTATTACGTCGGCAACACCGGCTGGCACCAGGATGGCGGAAACACCGGAATCCAGTTCCTCAAGATCGCATTCTATCTGGATTCGCTCGACGGCAGCAATGGCGCACTCCGGGTGATTCCGGGAAGCCATCACCCCGGCGGCGGGTTCCCAGATGCCCTCAAAGGGAAGCTGGGCGATCCCGTTACCCATTTCGGTGCGACCGGGAGCGAAGTCCCGGCCATGGTGCTGGCCACCAATCCCGGCGACCTCGCCGTGTTCGACCACCGTATTTACCACTCGTCGTGGAATGGCGGCAAACGGCGGAGGATGTTCACCATGAACTGCTGCCAACGCTGGCCGGAGTCGCGACTGCCGGAATTGCAGGACTATATCGGCACCCATGCCCGGTTCCTGATCGAGCGCAATGTCGGCCCGGCGATGTCCCGGGTGGCGACGCCGCGCATGCGCCGCCATCTGGAACAGGTCGAAGCCAATGATTTCCAGTTGAAGCCGAAAGTGGAGGCGCTCCTCGCCCAGGGCAAGGCGGCATCGCGGGGCTGACACGGCCTGGATACGCTGGGCGCGCATCCTGGCAGGACCCGCAGACATGGAGGATCCGCCCAGCGATTGGTAGCATGCAGACCATGACCAATCCACCTGATCAGCTGCTCAGCGATGCCCAGAAGCGGTTCTTCGCGACCTTCGGGTACCTCCACCTGCCCGGAATCCTGGCCGACCTCATTCCCGAGGTCATCGCGGGATTCGAGCGGATCTGGGCCGCTCACGGCGGCGGCCACGACGGCAAGCCCCACGATGGCCAGGCCAGATCGTGCCTGCCGCAGTTCCTCGAACTTGATCCGCAGATGTGCATGCTGCTCGACGACGCCCGCATTCGCGGCCTGCTCGTTTCGCTGCTCGGCGAGGATTTCCAATACATGGGCAGCGACGGCAATTACTATGTCGGTGACACCGGATGGCACCAGGATGGCGGCGACATCGGCATCACCCAGATCAAGATCGCGTTCTATCTCGATCCTCTGGATGCCGGCAATGGAGCGCTCCGGGTCATCCCCGGCAGCCATCTGCCGGGCGGATTCGACGACCAGCTCAAGGGAAAATTCAAGGATTCGGTGGAAAGCCTAGGCGTGACCGGCAGCCAGGTCCCGGCGGTGGCCCTGGCCACGGTGCCTGGCGACCTCGCCGTGTTCGATCACCGGCTCCGCCATTCCTCGTGGAATGGCAGCAAACGCCGGAGGATGTTCACCATGAACAGCTGCGGTCGCTGGCCAGACCATCGGCTTGGGGACCTCCAGGAATACATCGCCGGCGGCGCTCGGTTCCTGGTCGATTCCGCCATCGCCCCAACGATGCGCGAGGTGGCGACGCCGCGCATGCGCCGCCACTTGGAGCAAGCCATGAACAACGATGGCCTGATGCGGCAGCGGGTGGCCGAGCTGCGCGCCAAGGGCACGCAGGCGGCTGCGCGCGGCTGATCGGCCCGGCTGGGGCGGTGACGGAATTGGCGGAAAAGGAGGGGGAATCGGCGCAATTTTTCGGATCAAGGCGGCGTAGCATGCTGCTATGCTGCCACCCGCTGTAGCCACGCCGTGGCTGGTCATCCTTGGCCTGGTCTGGGTTGTGGCGCTGAGCGCTGTCGAACCCGGCTCGGCCACTGCCAGCTCTGTTCCTCCGTTTTCCCTCGACATCCAAGGCACCTGGCACGTCATCACCGCGGCCAGCGGCAATACCGATCTGGCCGAGATCGATCCGGGCAAGCGCGGATCTCCTGTCACCATCGCCAGCGATCGCCTGACCTGGCCCGATCCCGGTGATCCGACCAAGCCCTGGCTGGTGGCGTCCTGCGTTCGCTCAGCGCCTCCGGCTGACCCGGTCGCCTGGGGAAAACAGTGGGGCGGAGCCAGGCCGGTAGCCAACGAGCTCGACAGCACGGTGAGCGGCAGCCTGTGCCCCGTGGCCGGGGCGGTGCTCGCCGCCCGCTGGCACCTGACCGACCACGGCGTGCTGATCGCCCTGGTCCAGGTCGCGGTCCAGACGGGTATCCGCAACGGCAATTTCAGCGCTGCCTCGAAAAACGACGTCCTGTTGATTTTGCAACGGGAGCCCTTGCCCGCTGCTTCGGCGCCTGACCCGGCGATCGACGGTCAGCGTGTCGTCGGCACCTGGGCGGTGCTGGCGGAACTCGACGATGCCAATTCCGGCCGGACGAGGCCGGGCGGGCGGGTCGCCTTCACCGCCGACCGGGTGTCCAAAACCGTGGTTAATTCCAAAGCGAAACCAAGTTTCTCCGGAGCCTGGACGCTCAAGCCTGCGATCGGCGCCCATGGCGTGATCGATCTGGTATTCGAGCAGTCGGAAGGCCGCTGCCCCAGCCTGTATGCCTTCTTCGGGCCTGATCTGCTGGTCATCGTCTGGCCGGAAAGCGGCTGGCCCAGGAACCAACCTGAGGACCAGCGCGAACCGCCCAAGAAGTTCTGGTCGGACGGAGATCGGAACATGTGGATCCTGCGCCGGCTGGCGCCTGCACCTTCCCAACCATGAAAGAAATCTCGATGATCCGACCACTTCTGGCCGTCGTCCTGGCCTGCTCCATACTTTTTGCGGTCGAGCCGGAAGCCGAAAAAATGAAAGCCTTTATCCAAGGCGAATGGGCAATGATGTCGGCCCAGGATGACGGCTACGATTTCCTCAATCGCGGCAAGGTGAATCCCGCCGCTCCGCGAGTGCTGCGGGTCAAGGGCGACGCCTGGGAATTGAACTACAAGGATCGACGACTCGAAAAATATACGACCACCATCCATGGCGATGCGAGTCCCCTGTTGATCGATTGCGCGCCAGCCAACACCGGCAGCGGAACCGCTGCCGTCTTGGGCGCCATGGCGTTCCAAGACGACATCCTCGCGGTCTGCCTCCAGCTGTCCCACAGAGATCGTGGCAGGACCACCAAACTGGACGATACCAACGACGGAGCGAAGGACCATGCAGTGGATAAACTGTGGTTCTTCATGCGTGAGGACGGTTTCATCACGGTTGGGCTGCCCAGCGAATCGAACCCGAACTTCACCCGGCAGCCCGATGCTTGGACCGGCACCGAGGTTTTGACCTCGACCGCCACCGGCGCGGCGATTACCGGCCCGGCCATCGGCAAAGGCGGCGCGATCATGCGCTTCTACTTGGAGGCTGACAGCGGGCAGGGACTGACCTGCATCGCCGGCGGGACTGAGATCGCCCTTTCGACCCTCCCCAGTGGCGCGTTCCAACGGGTTCAGGCCAGTGTTGGCGGTAAGACGATCGTCGCCCGCACCCACACCTGTTCGATCAACGGCAATGGCAAACCGGGACCGGTCTACCACAGCGTCGACCTGCGCATCACGCCCGACCGTCTGCGGGTCTGGGCGGTCGGAACGACCATTGCCGACCTTCCGCTCGCAGCTCCGTTGTCGGCGCCGATCCAGTTGAAAGCCACCGCTCCCGGCGTGGCGCTGCGGATGGTGCGGTGGAAGACCCTGCCCTGAATCAGCGTCGATAACGCAGGTTGGCTGATACCACTGCCGCACCTTCTGGCGAGAACACCATGCATCATTCATCCTCTCCATCGCGCCTGCCGCATCTTCCGTTCGCCTCGCCTTCCCCCCGGACCACCACGCTCCATCCGTCCTCGCTATTTCGTTTGCCGCATCTTCTGGTCGCCTGCCTGGTGCTGGTCTTCGCTGAGACCGCTGCAGCTGGAGATGCCAATGCGCCCGCGGCTGCTGACAAACCGATCCGGCTGCTGATCTGTTCCGGCCAGTCGAACATGCCGACTACGACCGCCATCGGCGTACGAACCGCATTGGAAAAAAGCTTCCCCGACGAACAGATCCTGCTCGCACATGTCGCCAAGGGAGGTCTCCCGATCATCCTCTGGTCCAAGTTGCCCGAGCACGCCGGGCTCATCCATGATTCGATCCCGGCCGGTGGCATGTACGACAAGGTGATCGCGGAAGTCACCAAAGTGCTCGCTGGACGGCAGCCGAAATCACTGGCTTTCTGCTGGCTTCAGGGCGAGGCCGAACGCGGCAATGTGAAGACCACCAGCGAGGGATATGCCTCGATTCTCACCTCCATCATCACCCGGCTCCGCAGCGACCTCGGGCGCGACGACTTGGATGCCGTCATCGCTCGGATCAGCGATGCCCAGAACAACCGCCCTGCCTGGAAGGCAGTTCGCGAAGGCCAGGTAGCCGTCGCTGCCAACTCGCCACGTTGTCGTTGGATCGACACCGACGACGCCCCGTCTGGGGATACGCCTGAAAAGATCGCCGCCAGCATCGCTGGACCGAACGACATCCACTACAACCAGCAAGGTAGGGAGCTGATTGCCCGCCGTTTCGCTGCCGCAGTCGCCGCAGCTTGGCGCGGGGAACCCGAACCAGCCGACCCGAACACGCCTTCGGCCTCTGACGTCACGTTGCCCGCGCCTGCTTCTGTACCCGTACCAGCGCCAGACGGCGCAAAGTGAGGTTTGTTTGTCGCAATAGGCCAGAGGGATCGGGGGTATGATCCCCTAGGGACCACCGATATGCCGTTCGGGCCAACAATCGTTGAGGGTCTGCTCCAGGGTGCCGTGGTGGTATGCCAGGCTGCTGTGGTGTGGTGCCTTGCGGCTGGTGCGGTCGGCGGCGAAAGCGGTCTTGGCGAAGGCGGTCTTGGCGGAACCTATGCTCGGGTCGTCAAGCCATTCCTCGCCACCCACTGCGTTTCCTGCCACGGCCCGGAACAACAGAAGGGCGACAAGCGTTTCGATGGCGGCCCGCCCGACCTGACCGATCCGAAACAGGCGGCGACCTGGACTTCGGCCCAGCGGATGATGGCTTCCGGGGAGATGCCGCCCGAGGGAAAGCCGAGCCCCAGCGCTGACGAATTGCGCGACGTTTTCGCGTACCTGCAGGCCGAGAGCGAGCGCGCCGCCACCATCACCCGCGGTGGCATAGGTCGGCGCAGCCTGCGCCGGCTGACCGCCCGTGAATATGTCAACAGCGTGCAGGATCTGCTCGGTCTGTCTTTCCCCGCATTTTCCGATGATCTGGTCGATCGTTTGCCCATTGACCAGGTCGTCGATGGATTCGCCAATGACAGTGATGCCCAGAGCACCCAGCCGCTGCTCCTGCAACGCAGCCTGGAACTGGTCGAACGGATGCTTGATGTCGCCATTCCCAGCGAAGCGGTCACGCCATTCCGCTTCGTCACCGATCTCCCGACCCAACTCGCCGCGTTGAGGGAGCCCTGGGACGCTCTGCCGGAATCGGAACGGGCCAAGCGGAAAAAGCCGGACATGAGCAAATGGGTCGTCAATTCCGATGACAAATCAGAGAAGCCGGCACAGGGCATGCTTAAGAGTCATCCCAAGGGCATTCCCGAACAGCAGATCACCAAGGAGGGGGTCTACCTTTCACCCAACCCCAACATCCGGGACATGCCGCTTGATTGCCTGGAAATGATTTTTCCGCTGCTGCCCGAACACGGTGTGTTGCGTTTGCGGGTGGTGGCCGGAGCCAAGCTTGTCCCGGGCGACAGTACGCCGGTATTGCGGTTCGGCTTCGTGGTGACGTCTCTCTACAGCTTCCAGCCGCTGGCCCAGGTCACGATCACCGCGCCGGCAGAAGCTCCGACGGAGCAGATCATCGATATTCCTCTGGATCTGGTCGACACGGTGTGGAGCCAGCTCCGCGCGCAGAAGTCGCTGCATGTGCGCTTCGACAATTCCGCTGATCTGCTGGTGCCGCCGCCGCGCTTGGCCAAAGATGCAGCGAAAAACCCGCCGGTACCGCGCTCGCAGCTGCTGATCCGCTCGATCTCGGTCGAGGTCGCCAAGGCCACGACCTGGCCTGAGTCCACTGATCGGATCGTGGTGCCGACCGCGGGACCCGAGGAATCAGCCCAGGCCCGGAGCGGGCTGAGCCGGTTCCTGTTCCGGGCGTTTCGCCGGCCGGTGACCACGGCGGAAGTGGAGTCCTATCTCGCGGTCTACGGCGCAGAGCGCAAACGCGGCGCCAGCACAACCACTGCCTTGAAATCAGCGTTGGCAGCGATCCTCATCTCGCCGCAGATGCTGTTTCTGGCCGAGCCAAAACAGGCGGCACGTACCCGCCTGACGCCGTTCGAACTGGCCAGTCGCCTGTCGTACCTGCTGTGCAACACCACCCCCGATGACGAGCTGCTGCGCCTTGCCGCCGATGGATCGCTGGCCACGCCAGCGGTGCTGCGCCAACAGGTGGCGCGTCTCGTGACTGATCCCCGGGCGCTGTCGTTTTGCACCGACTTCGCACGGCAGTGGCTCAACTTGGCCGAAGTCATGCACCTCAAAGCGGCGATCGTGAAGCCAGGGTCCACCAGCAGCGGCGGGCAAGCGATCGAGTTCTTTGAGCACCAGCTCAAACGCGATTTCATCGCTGAAGCACCGCATCTATTGCGTGAATTGCTGACCAACAATCTGCCGGTCGAACACTTGGTTGCATCTGATTTCGTGGTCATCAATGAGCGCCTAGCCGCCTATTATGGCATCGATGGCGTGGTCGGTCCGCACTTCCGCCGGGTTGCTGCGCCACCAGAACGCATGGGAGGGGTGCTGACCCAAGCCGGCAGCATCGCAGCTGCCTCGCACGGTCATATGCGCTCTGAGATCAAGCGCGGTGTCTTCCTGATCGAACGGATCCTCGGTATCGACATCCCGACGCCGCCCGGCAATGCCAAGCCGCTTGATGTTCAGGCCCTGGAGAATGATAAGTTGCGCAAGCTGACCCCGCGCCAGCACCTCCAACAGCATGTGTCGATCAGCACCTGCGGCGTCTGCCATGCTCGGATCGATCCCCTGGGTTTCGTCTGGGACAACTACGATCTGTATGGACGACCCATTCCGACCACCACCAAAGACGGCAAGCCGATCGCAGGTTCCACCGGCGGTCGGTTGCCGGACAAGACCGACTTCAGCGATTTCGCCGAGTTCCGCCGGCTGCTTGCCGACCCATCCGCAGCGCAGCGCAGGTTTGCTGAACCATTCACCCGGCGGTTGCTGAGCTACGCCCTCGGACGCGGATTGGATCATGGCGATGAAGCGCATCTGGCGGCTATCGCCAAGGCCGCCGCCCAGGAAGGCAACGGGCTGCGTGCCCTGGTGACCGCCATCGTCCTGTCAGAACCGTTCACCAGCAAATAGCATCGAGCCAGCCATGAGCCGATTCCCTTTGTCCCGTCGTGGGTTCCTGCGCGCGGCAGGCATCACTCTGGCATTGCCCTGGCTCGAAGCCTTCGATGGGGCCAAGGGAGCTGCGCCGCCACCGGCGCGTTGCGTGTTCACCTTCGTCCCCAATGGGGTGAACATGTGGGAATGGCATCCCACCGCCGCCGGCGCCGACTACGAACTCACTCCGCCACTGAAGGCCCTGTCAGCAGTGCGCGAACGGCTCACGGTCTTTTCCGGCATGCGCCATCTGAAGTGTGCTGGCGGACATGGGGAAATGGCCTTGTGGTTGACCGGAAATCCCGAACACGGGGGGGAAAAGGGCGCCGTCCGCCCGAACACCCAATCGATCGACCAGCGCATCGCTTCCGCAATCGGCGGCGCCACCCGCTTTCCCAGCCTGGTGGTCGGCTCGATGGGCGGCATCATCACGATTTCCTTCAACCAGGACGGGAAACCGGTCATGTCAGAGCACAATCTGACAACCATTTTCAACGATCTGATGGGCCTGGATGGCGCCGGCCGGCTCGCCCACCGCGCCAGCATCCTCGACGCCGTCGCCGGCCAGGCGGCGACGCTGCGCCGCGACCTGGGTCGGACCGATGAACGCAAGGTCGACGAATTCCTCGATTCCGTGCGCTCGGTCGAACGCCGGGTGCAGAGCGACCTGGCGTGGAAGGACGCGCCCAAACCGACGATCGATCGCGACCAATTGGCGCTGTCGAGCGACCCCTACAAAGGCAAGGAGTCCACAGCCTACGCCGACACCATGTTCGACTTGATCGTCCTCGCCCTGCGCATGGACCAGACCCGGGTGGTCTCCTTCTGCACCACCTGCTCGGAAGGCCCTGGGGCGCTCAAGGACCTACCCGGCGGGCCACGCAACTGGCACGGTACCGGTCATGGCACCGGAGACGAGACGCCGGACAAGAAACCCAAGGAATTCGCGGTGCTGAGCGAGTACGACGCGTGGTGGGCGGAGCGTCTGGCGCGGTTCCTCGGCAAGCTGGGCGAGGTCAACGAAGGTGATGGCGACCTGCTCCACCGCACCGCAGTGCTGTTCGGCAGCGGCATGTCGTGGCCAGCCAGCCATCGCAATGACAACCTGCCGCTGATCCTGGCCGGCGGCGAACGCCTGGGCTTCAAACAGGGCCGGCATGTCGTCTTCAACGGCCAGCCCAAACCCGTGCCGACCAATCCCGATACGGTCAAGATCGCGCCGCTGCCCAAGGACGCGGTGTCGATGTCATGCCTGCTCCGCACCATCGCGGAGCGGATGGGCGTGCCGGCGGAAGGATTCGGCGAAAGTCGCAGAGTCCTGTCCGAGCTGCTCGCCTGATCGTCCGCGATGCGGGAGTGATGCATCGGCCGAGGCCGCGGCTTCCGGAAGACCACGGCAGACGCGAAGTGCCTTCAGAAGATCCGGCCGATCAGGGTGCTGATCGCGAGCCACAGGCGGTCGTGGAGGATCCAGGCGACGGCGATGAACAGCAGCATGCCGCCGCCGATCACCCACCAAGTCCAGCGGCTGCGATCGGGCTCCGGCTCACCGACGCCGGCGATGGCGCCGAGGTCGCGTTCGAGAGTGTACAGGCTGCGGTAGCGGTCTTCCGGCTTCTTGGCCAGGCAGCGGCCCAGGACGGTCTGCACCCGCTGGTCCATCCCCTTGGGATATTCCACCGGGTCGTTGCAGTGCATGGTCATGATGTCGTAGGCGCTTTCGGCGTCGAATGGCGCCCGCCCGGTGACCAGTTCGTACAGGATCACGCCAAGCGCATAGATGTCGGTCGCCACACCGACCTCGCGGGTATTGCGGCATTGCTCCGGCGACATGTAGATCGGCGTGCCCATGACGTGGCGCGAATTGGTCAGGTTCAAGGTGTTCGGATCGCGGCTCTTGGCCAAGCCGAAGTCAGCGACTTTGACTGTGGTGCCGTTGCGCGAGTCCCCGACCAGGAAGCGCACAGCGCCTTCCTTGGTCTTGGTCAGAAGCAAGTTGTCGGGCTTGAGGTCACGGTGGACCGTGCTGGCTTTGCGCAGGCCGCGGATGGCCATGACCATGACCCAGGCGGCTTCCTTCACCGGCAGGCGTTTGCGTGCGTCGAGCACATCGCGCAGGCTGCCGCCTGACAGATATTCCATGACGATGAACGGGAATCCTTCGTGGGTGCCGCCATCGACCAGCTTCACCACATAGGGGCTGGTGACTGATTCCATGACCTTGCGTTCGCGTTTGAACCGCGGCAGATCTCCCGGATTGATCAGGAATTTGATTGCGACCGGGATTGGCGGCTTCTTGACCGTGGTGGCCAGGTACACCGCCCCGGCACCGCCCCGGCCGAGTTCCTTGAGCACCGTGTACCGGCGGGCGACCACATCGCCCTTGGTCAGGCGCAGTTGCAGGGTCTGACGGGCCATGGCGGCAGTGTGGGTGCAGAAAACCGGGTGCTAGGCCACCCAAGTCGAGGCCAGTGGAGGCCAGCCGAGGTCAGTCGGGGCCAGCCGAGGCCACTTGAAATCCGCCCGTTCAACCAGGCAGGCGATCGGCGCTGGCAACCGCGGCCAGCGCTTCACCTGCGAGATAGAAACTTCCAGTAATGCATAGGTCGGCGTCGGGCGGTTGGGCCGCGATGGCGGAGGCCACGTCGTCGCACCAGCGCCAGTGGCCAGCCCAGGTCGGCCAGTCGTCGCGACGCCTCGACCGCGGCGAGGCATAGCCGCACCGGGTGACCTGGAGCGACAACGGAATCGCCGCCAGGACCTCGTCGATTTCCTTGTCTTTGGCCAGGGCCAGGATCAGCCGCCATCCTGGCTTCAGGCGGTGCCGGGCCACCTCCAACGTAGCCGCCACCGACGGCCCGTTGTGGGCTCCGTCGATAAGCAGGCGCCTGCCCGCGGTTTCCACCAGTTGGCAACGGGCAGCGAGGCGTGCTTCTGCCAGACCGTGGCGGGCTGTCGCCGCAGAACATCCTGGAACCAGCAGCTGGACCGCAGCCAGGGCCGTCGCGGCGTTGTCCTGCTGGTGATCGCCGTCGAGGGCCAAGGCGAATGGCAGCGCCGGCGGCTGGACGAATCGGGCCTCGACGCCAGGCGGCATCTGCCGCCACACCGCCAGCGCCGCCGCCGGGGTCTGCGGAGCGACCACCAGCGGCCGTCCCGGTCGGGCGATGGCCAGCTTTTCCGCGGCGATGTGGTGCAGGGTCGGGCCGAGCAGGTCGCGGTGATCGTGGGACAGGTGGGTGAGCACGGCGACCCGGGCATCGAGGGCGTTGGCGCAGTCGAGCCGGCCGCCGATGCCGACCTCGACCAGGAACACGGCCTCAGGCCGGTCCGCGGCCAGCACGCAGGCCAAAGCGAAGGTGCGCTCGAACCAGGTCAGCGGCGCCCCCGCTGCCGATTCAGCGGCCATGACCCGTTCGGCGGCATTCCAGGCGACCTCGGGATCCACCAGATTCCCTGCGATCCGCCAGCGTTCATGGACATCGCGGACATGGGGGCTGGTGAACGCCACCGTAGCCAGGCCCAGGGCGTTCAAGGCCGCTTCGATCATCCGCAGGGTGCTGCCCTTGCCCTTGGTGCCAGCGACCGTGCAGGGCGCCGGAGGCGCCGGCAGCCGGGCCAGCACCGCCCGGATCGCGGCCAGCTTCAGTCCTGCGAAATCGCCGGTTTGTTCCCGATTGGGCGCGGAATCGAGCCACGCCAGGAGCCGGTTGGATGCGGAATTCGCGGTCATTTCACGGGAAGTACACGACCGGATGGCGGGTCGCCAAGGGCCAGGACCAGAGCAGTCGCGGCTCAGGCCTTGGCCGCGTCCGCGACCCGCCACAGATACCAGGCCGCGACGCTCCGCCACGGCCGCCATGGTTCACCGAGTATCGCTAATTCCTTGGGTTTAGGCGGTTCTGCCAGGCCATAGGCGATACGGGCGCCGTTGCGCACACCGTAATCATCGATCGGCAGCACATCGGGTCGGCCGAGACGGGAGATGAGCAGCATCTCCACGGTCCATCGACCGACGCCGCGGGCCTGGGTGCAGCGCTCGATGATCTCGTCTTCGGCCAGGTGGCGGATGGCCTGGCTGCTCGGCAAGGTCCCATCCAGCGCTTTCGCAGCCAGATCGCGGATCGCTGCGGTCTTGGCCGCGGACAACCCGGCCTGCCGAAAAGCTGCATCGCTGATGCCTGGGATCGACCCGGGTTTCGGAAAGGTCCGCCCGCCGCCCAGGGCGATCACCCGGCCGAGGATCGTCCGCGCCGCTTTGCCGTGCAATTGCTGGTGGATCACAGCGGTTGCCAGGGCTTCGAAGGGTGAACCGGTGCGGTCCGGACGCAGCCCGCACGGCCCGTGGTCGCGGATGATCCGGGCCATCACCGGGTCGCTCCGCGACAGATGCCTGAGGATCGCGGGGTCGGCGAAGTCCGCCCTCACCGGCGCGCCCGGGCCACGGCATCAGCGACTCTGCGGGACAACTCCGCCGGCGAGAACGGCTTGGGCAGGAAGGCGCTTTCGTCGTCGGGTCGGTCGGAGGCGAACCCCGTGGTATAGAGCACCACCGTCCGCTGGGTGCGACGGTGCAGGTCGGCAGCGAGCTCCGCTCCTGAACCGTCGGGCAGGACCAGATCGGTGACCAGCACGTCCACCGGACCTTGGGCATCGGCCAGGGCCAAGGCTGCGGCAGCGTCGCCGGCGGTGAGCACGGTATGGCCGAAGGATTCCAGCACCTCGCGGCCGAGCTCCCGGACCAGCGGATCGACCTCGACCACCAGCACGGTTCCGGTGGCGGATCCGAGCGGCATCGGGGTGCGGTAAGCGCGGCTCGGCTGCTCCACGGCGTCGGCGGCCGGCCACCACACGGTGAAAGTCGAGCCTTTGCCGGGAATACTGCGCACCGCGATGCTGCCATGGTGGCGTTCGATGATCGCCTTGATCGTCGCCAGCCCCAGGCCGGTTCCCTTGCCCACCGGCTTGGTGGTGAAGAACGGCTCGAACAGCCGGGCGATGACCTCTTCCGACATGCCGCTTCCGGTGTCGCCGACTTCCATCCGCACCCAGCTCCCGTCGCCGTGGGGACCCGGTCCTTCGTCGTGGATGGCCAGGGTCAGCCGGCCGCCGGTCGGCATCGCATCGCGGGCGTTGACCGCCAGGTTCATCAGCACCTGATCGACTTGGTGGGGATCAACCCGGGCCGGCCGCTCCGCCAGCAGGGTGGCATCGATGTGCACATCGGGTCCGAGCAGCACCGGCAGCATGTCGAGGGAGCGCTCCAGGACTTCCTTGAGCGACACCGGCCGCGGTTCGAAGGGCTGGTGCCTGGCGAAGGCGAGCAGCTGCCGGGTCAATCCCGCGCCGCGCCGGGCGGCGGCGTCGATCCGATGCAGGCAGCGCTCAAGGGACGATCCCTGGGCGACCTGGCGCGCGCCGAGCTCGGCATAACCGATGATCGCGGTGAGGATGTTGTTGAAATCATGGGCCACGCCCCCAGCCAGACGACCGATGGACTCCTCCTTGGCCGCCTGCTGCAGCCGATCGCGCAAACGGGCGCCTTCGCGCCGGGTCTCGGCCTCGCGCAGCTCGCGTTCGATGACCGGCACCAGACGGTGGGATCGGTCTTTCAGCACGTAATCATGGGCGCCGGCCCGCATCGCTTCGACCGCGACCTCTTCGCCCACGGTCCCCGAAAGAATGATGAACGGCACGTCGCTGTTCATCGATCGCACCAGGGCCAAGGCGTCGAGCCCCGAGAACCCAGGCATCACCCAGTCGCACAGCACCACGTCCCAGCGGCCGTCGGACAGGGCCTGGCGCAACCGCGGTTCGTTGTCGACCAGCAGCGAATCGACGGCGAAGCCCCCACGTTTGAGCTGGCGGAGCACCAGTTCGGCATCGGCGGGATTGTCCTCGACCAACAGGACCCGCAGCGGCCGTCCGGCATAGGCATCGGTCATGGCAGATCCCACAGCGCAGGTCCCCGGCGAGTGCTCATCGCTGCTCCGGAGCCAGTTCGTTGACCGCCAGCCAGTACACTCCGAGCTGGGCCACGGTGGTCATGAACTGGCCGAAATCGACCGGTTTGCGCAGGTAGCTGTTGGCCCCGTTGGCATAACCGCGGATCACGTCGGCCTCCTCGGTGCTGGTGGTCAGGATCACCACCGGGATGAGCCGGGTGCGGTCGTCGGCCCGCAGCCGGCGGAGGACCTCGGCGCCATCGATCTTGGGCAGCTTCAGGTCGAGCAGGACCACCGCCACCCGCTGCTGGGGATCGCGGTCGGCGTATGCACCCTGACGCCACAGCCAGTCGAGGGCCTCGATCCCATCGCGTACCACGACCACCGGATTCGACAGATTGGCCTTGCGGAAGGCACGCAGGGTCAACGCCTCGTCATGAGGATTGTCTTCGACCAGCAGCAGGACCTTCGGCGGCATGGCCACCTCCCACGTAGGGGGAGAATAGCACAGGATGGCTGGTCCCGGAAGCGCGAGTCCAGGCCCCGGCCACCCCGTGACCGGTCAGCGCAGGAGGTCCTGCACCAGATCCCGCTCGCCGACCAGTTCGTCGTTGGTGATCTTGATCCGGCCGCGGCCGAACTCGTCATGGGTGATGCCCGGCACCACCGCATAGGTCCCTGGCGCGGTGGTCACCACCGGCACGCTGGCCCAGATCCCTTCGGCGAATCCGTAGTGCCCAGGGCTGTGGACCGCGATCGAATGCACCGCGCTCGACGGGGTCGACAGGGCCCGGACGTGGTCGATCAGGGCATTGGCTGCCGAGGCCGCGCTCGACGCTCCGCGGGCCGCGATGATCTCAGCGCCGCGCTTGCCGACGGTGGTCTGCAAGGTGGTCTGGAGCCAGGCGCTGTCGGTGATCACGTCGGGCAGCGGCCGGCCGTTGATCCGGGCGTGGGCGAAATCGCTGAACATGGTGGGGGAATGGTTGCCATAGATCACCAGATCGCTCACCGCCGTCAGGGGCACGCCGGCTTTCTTCGCGATTTGGGTGGCGGCGCGGTTCTGATCGAGCCGGGTCATGGCGGTGAACCGCTCGCGGGGCAGGCGCTTGGCCTGGGCGGCGGCGATCATGCAGTTGGTGTTGCACGGGTTGCCGACCACCACCACCCGGCAAGCGGCCGAGGCCACCCGGTCGATGGCCTGACCTTGGCCGATGAAGATCTTCCCGTTGTCTTTCAGCAGATCGGCGCGCTCCATGCCCGGGCCACGGGGCTTGGCTCCGACCAGCAGGCACCAGTCGGCATCGGCGAAGGCGACCTCGGCCGAATCGGTGCAGACGATCCCGTGGAGCAGCGGGAACGCGCAGTCGTCGAGTTCCAGCGCCACCCCGCGCAGCGCCTGCTGGGGCTTCTCGACCGGCACTTCAAGCAGTTGCAGGATCACCGGCTGGTCGGCGCCGAACAGATCGCCGCGGGCGATCCGGGGCAGCAGGCTGTAGGCGATCTGGCCGGCGGCGCCGGTGACCGCGACGCGGATGGGGGCAGGCATGGGGAGAATCCTCGGACGGGTGCGGGGGCGGACGCTATGCCCCGTCCGGTCGGCAACCAGCGCCCATCGGCCGATCGTCAGATGGCGGGCCGTCCTGCCCCATGGGATTGGCCCTGGCCCGGAGCCGCCGGCGCTGGCAGAGTGCCTGCATGCCCCCGCCGCTGGCCGTCCGCGCTGCCGAGATTTCCCGACTGGTCCGGGACGAGGCGCGCCGCCGCGGCGTGCGCTGGACCAACCAGCGCCAGATCATCGTCGATCGGTTCGTCCACAGCGGCCAGCATCTGTCCGTCGAGGATCTCCACCGCCTGGCCCGCGAGGCCGATCCGACGGTCAGTGCCGCCACGGTCTATCGCACCGTCAATCTGCTGGTCGAGCTCGGCATCGCCCACAAGCGCCACTTCGACGGCACCGGTTCGGCCAGTTTCGAGGTCGCCTTCCAGCGCGAGCACCATGACCATCTGGTCTGCCTGAGCTGCGGTTCGATCCAGGAATTCCAGCGGGATTCCATCGAACGCATCCAGGAAGAGGTGGCCCGCGAATACGGTTTCACCCTCGCCGCCCATCGTTTGGAACTCTACGGCTACTGCGCCGCCTGCCGGGCGTCGGGCAAGGACGCCAGCGCCACCTTGCACCGCCCACCGACCTGACTAACTTTTTGCCCCTCGCCCGAGACCGGGCGGAGCAGAGCTCGCCTGGCCGCGTAGCTCAGTTGGTAGAGCAGCGGATTGAAAATCCGCGTGTCACTGGTTCGATTCCGGTCGCGGCCACCACGAAAAACCCCGCAGCAATGCGGGGTTTTTTATTGGTTTGGGCAGGAGCCCGGCCGATCGGGCGGCTGATGGCGGGCGCCGCCACCAGCGGACCTGGTCGATGTCTGCGGGCGCTGCCCTGCGCTATTTCGTTGGAATGCCGATGCGGACGACATCGTTGAACGGGATATTCTTATTGCCGATGGTCAGCATGACCTCGCCCTTGGTGCCCAGGCCGACCTGGCTGACCACGCCCTGGTTCACCTGTCCCGGAGCGTCGCCTTCCTGGGGCAGCCACGAGACCTGCATGCCGAGCAGCCGGGCTGCGGTCTCGGCAAGGTGCGACGCCTGGTCGGCCTGGGGATCGGCGGGAGTCACCTGCTGGATGTTGTCCACCGGGTAATCGAAATTTCCGATGCTCAGATAGACGGTTTCGTCATAGACCCGGAAGCCGGTGACCTCGCCTTGAGCGGTCCCGTAGCCGGGATTGATGCGTAGGCCCTGGCCTTGCAATTTTTCGACTTCCGCAGGGGATCCGTTGAACTGCCCAGCGGTCACCGATTTGCCGACCAGGTCCTGGGCCCAGCGCAGATCGTTGCGGTATTTGTCGTACTGGGCGGTGGCCAGAGTCTGGAGCTTGGTCATGTTCTCGACCAGCTTCGACGTATCCTGGGGGTCGAACGGGCTCTGCGAGGTGACCTCTTTGAGCATGATCTTGAGGAAGTCGGCCTGGCGGAACGATTTCTGGGTGTCGAGCTGGCTGGTGACGGCGGAAACGCTGGAAACGGCCATGACGGTACCTCACCAGACCGTTCACGCACATCCGGTGCCAGTCGCTGGATTCAGCTGGCGATGCGCCGCAGATGGCGGCCGAGGATCGCCATCGCGCCGTCGGGATCTTCGCAGGAGCGCGGATAATAGTACCACAGCAGGTCGTCCCAGCCCTGGGCGATGATCTCCGGCATCCGCCGGTCCATCAGCTCGTGGCAGCTCGTCGGCAGGGCGTGGTTCTCGATCAGCGCCAGCGATCGGCGGCGGTGTCGTTTGGCGGCAGCGATGAAGCGCGGCCCGGCGTCGATCAGCAGCTTGCTGGGCAGGGCGCGCTCGGGGTTGTCGTTGACCCCGCCGTCGCTCACCGCCCACGGCCGTCCGTCGCAGCCGAAGGCATCCAGCTCGGCCTGCATCGCCAGGTCGCCGACCAGCGGCTCGTGGTCGTGGGCGAAGGTGAACAGCCCGAGAAAAGCCTCGGGTTTTGCCTGGCGTGCGATGGCGTTTGCCCAGCCGAAGAAACCGCACTGGCCGCGGCGTTGGGCCTCAGCGTCGTGGACCTGGTCGCCGAGGACCGCCTTGGCCGCCGGACAGTGGTCCTGGACATGCACCGCCTTGGGTTCGTCCCACACCAGCCCGGTGATCGGCCACTGGGTCAGGGTGCGGGTCACCAGCGTGGCGATGACCTCGCGGGTCGCCGGATGATAAATGCTGGCGTGGGGTCCGAGGAAGCTCATCCACGGGCTGCCGTCGGCGCGTTGCGCCCAGCACTCAGGCCGCACCGCGCACAGGATCGAGGGGACCTTTGGACAGCCGGCCACCAGGTTGCCCCAGCGGCTCGGGGTCGCCCAGACCTGCATCCCGACCCGGTCGGCTTCACGGCAGATCAGGTCGATGTTCTCGCGGGCGGCGTCGAGATCCTGCTCGATCACCCCGAGCACCACCGCGGCGGCGCCGTGATCGGCCATCCAGGTCAGGTCTTCGCGGACCTGACGTGGAACCTGGGTGTAGAGCTGGGCCCGGAAGTAGTAGGCGGCGTGGCGCATGTCGGGTGGGCCTTTGGCGCAGGGGACCAGGAACTAGGGGCTCTGGGCTGGTGACGCAAGCGTGCTGCGGGCTAGCGCCGTGCGTCAGCCTCGTGGCCCCAAGGCACGCGTTTCGGAGCGGCGATGCCCTCATCGCCGGCGCGACGTCGGTTCCGATGGGAGCCTGGTCAAACCGCTGCCGCTGGCTTGGGAAATGGAATGATTCTGCGACTCTGAGCAAATTCCGGCGTTGGAGCATCGCCGCACCGGAAACGTGAAAGAAATTCCTGCGCGATGCCCAAGGCGCGCAGGGGCTCGCCTCTCCCAGGCTTTGTCCGTGCGCAAGCGCTGCTCTTGGCGGATGCCCCCTAGCCGGAGACGGTCTTGGCCGCACCGTCCCCGCCCATGGCTGAACTCCGTCCACCGCCGATGGTCCTGCTCCAAGGCTTGAATGCCTGCGTCGGCGGTGCCAGCTACCTGACCATCGCCCAGGCTGTCGCCAGTCTGCGTGAAACCGGCTGGGAGGCTGCTTGGATCGGCGCCAGCATCGCCGGAGCCAACCTGTTCTATGCCGCCTTCGTCGGTACTGGTGGAGCGCTCGCCGAGCGCCTCGGCCGGGCCCGGGCGGCGATGATCGGCGGCGGTCTGGGCATGGTCGCCGCCGCCGTGCTGATGGCTGCCAATCATCCTTACGCGATGCTGTCCGGGATGTTCCTGGTGTTCGCTGCCGGGGCGCTGTTCTTCCCCGCCAATGCCGGGTTGTTCTCGGACAGCGCACCGGCCAGCGGGGTCAGCGAGCCGCTTCATGTCAAGGTCAGCCGCTACAATCTCGGCTGGTCGTCGGGGAATGCCCTGGGCATGGCCCTGGGCGGCGTCCTGTCGCCAGACAATGCCACGGTCATGGAGGTGTGCCGGTTCATCGGCACCAGCCCGCGCCATCTCGGCTACCTGGTCGTGGCCGCGTCATTCGCCGCCTGCGTCGTCGGGCTGTGGCGGTGGCGGAACCTGCCCGCCCGTCCGCCGGTCGCCGATGGCGATCGCGCCGACCATCCTGCCCTCGGCCGCCTGACCTGGCTCGGACGTTCTTCGCTGCTGCTCTTCTGCATGCTCGGCATGGGCACCGTCTCCCTCGCTGATCCGGCGATCCACGCCACCTGGCCAAAAGCCGATGCCCAGGGTCTCGCGGCCTGGCTGTTGGCTAGTTATGCCGCTGGATATTTCCTGATGTTCATCGTTCTCGGCTGGTGGAGCGGCTGGGTCCTGAAGCCGCTGCGTCTGCTCGCGGTGTGCTGCGGAGCCCCGGTCGCGGCTACGCTGCTGGCGGTGACCGCCTACCAGTCCGAACCGGTGGTCCCGTTGTTCGTCGCTGCCGGACTCGCGTTGGGCAGCTCGTTCGCGTCGATCTATACCGCCAGCCTGTATTACAGCCTGCGCCGTCCGACCGGGGCGTCTCAAGCCGCGGCCCGCCACGAGACCTTCCTCGGCGTCGGCAGCATCGCCGGCCCGTTGCTCGCTGGGCAGTTCCTCGGGCTGCTGCCGCTGGCCCTGGCCGGAGCGCCGCTGCCGGCGCTCGCAGGTCTGGCGATGTGGCAGGGCCTGCTGATCGTGATCCTGCTCGTCTGGCAGTTGGCCCACCTGCCCGGTGCGATCAAAGCCGGCGCACGCTAAGGCACGCGCCGCTCCCTGCGAACAAGCAGATAAACCGCCAAGGCCCCAAAGATAATAATAGTCGGGATTCTTCGCTGGCCGGAAGACCAACGAGGTTCGAAGGGTTTTTCACCAACGTGGCGCCGTGGCGTCTTGGCGGTTCCCCAACCGCGCTCTTCGCGGTGGGGTTTCAACCGCCCGGTTGCGGCTCGACGGCGGCTTCGCTGAGCAACGCGGTCGCCACCCGTTCCCACGAGGTCGCCACGCTGGCGTCGAGCCTGGTGCCTTGGCTGGCCAGCATGCAGGCGCCTCTGCCCAGGCTCGGATCGTCCTGGATCGTGAGCCGTTCCAGCCCCGGGATGTTCGACGCGATGGTCTCCTGCCGTTCCCGGGCGACCGCCGCATCTTCAGGGTGCATGCGCACCGCGACACCGCGCCGATCGGGGACCTCGCGCAGGGCCGAAGCCAGCAGGCTGGTCATCCATTCCGGCTCGGTCTCGACGGTGCGGTGGAGGATTTTCGCCGCCACCGCCAGTGCCAGTCGGACCAGTTCAGTTTCGGCCTGGGCTACCAGCTGTTTTTCCAAGGGTTCGAGCTTGGCGATGCCGGCATTCAGGGCGGTCAAGGCGGCTGCGTACTTGGCCTCCATCGCCGCTGCGGCGCTGGCCACCTTGGCATTGGCCTCGGTCTCGGCCTTCTGCTTGGCATCGATGGCGCGGCGCTCGGCCTCGGAAACCTTGGCCTGGGATTCCTTCACACCTTTCTGATGGCCTTCGGCAAAGGCCGTTTCCCGGATAACGTCGATCCGGGCCTGCCATTCAGCAGCGGCGGCGGCCACCACGGCATTGGGGCGGACGGTGGCGGCGATCAGCGCCGATGCCTGGCCTGCCACCGCCGGACGGCTGCGGATCAGCGCCATGGGGCTCGGGCTCTGAACATTGCTGGAAGGAAATCAGCAAGACGCCCCTGCGCCAAACAGTGGCACGTTGGAGCAGGGTGCGATCTCAAATCGGCAGATGAACCGCCAAGGTGCCAAGACGCCGTGGAAAAACGCAGGAGATTCTCCGCTGGCTGGCAAACCAACCGGGTGTGAATGAATCTTTCTCCGACCTTCCACTTCTTGGGGTTTTGGCGTCTTGGTGATTCCACTTCTGCGTTGTTCGGGCTCATACCATCCGGTCCTGGGTGCCGCGATTGACGGTGATGTCGCCGCGTTCCTCCATCGCCCGCACCGCCTGCAGGATCCGCTTCTGTGCTTCCTCGACCTCGCTGAGCGGCTTCGGTCCCATGGCGTCCATTTCCTCTTGCATGCCCTCCCGGGCCCGGGCCGACAGGTTGCCGAGAATCTTGTCCCGGACCTCGGTCGGTGCGGCGCGCAGCGACAGCATCAGGTCGCCCTTGTCGACTTCGCCGAGGATCTTCTGGATGTCCTTGTCGGGGATCTTCACCAGATCCTCGAAGACGAACATCAGCTGCTGGATCTCGTTGGCGAGAGCCGGCTCGTCGCGGTTGAGCTGATCGATGATGGTCTTACCGACTGCGCCTTCGGCCAGGTTCAGCACTTGGGCGACGGTCTTGAACCGCGCTTTGGGGTCCGACGCAGCGCCGCCGCGGGCCAGCCCACCGGTGCGGGCTTCGAGCATCTCGTCGATCTGACGGACCAGTTCGGCGGGCAGATCGCCGGTAGTGGCAACCCGCTTGATCACGTCGTAACGCAGCGCGTCCGGCATGTCCTTGAGCAGTTCGGCGGCGACCGCAGCGCTGAGATAACTGACCACCAGGGCGATGACCTGGGGATGCTCGCCTTTGACCAAGGCCGCGACCTGCCGGGCATCGAGCCCGACCAGGCAGCGGAACGGAGCCGCCTCGCGGGTCTTCTCCCTGGTCTTGTTCAGCATTTCACGGGCCTTTTCCGTGCCCAGCGCCTTGTCGAGCATGGCCTGCATCTCGGGCTCGACCGCGATCTGATCGGAATTGGTCAGCGCCTGGAAATCCTTGAGGGTGCGTTCGACCTCGACGCTGGTGATCGTGCCCATCCGCGACATTTCGGCGGTGAGCAATTGCACCTCGGCGTCGCTCAGCCGGCGGAGCAGCTCGCCAGCGGTCTCGCTATCGAGGGACAGGAGCAGCGCCGCCGCTTTGCGCCGACCGCGCAGATCGCCTCCATCAGCCATGGCTGTGCTCCTGTGCTGCGCAGTGGGCGCGATGGCCGACAAGCGTCAATTCAGCGTACCGCCGGACCTGCCGAGCGGCCAGGGGCAGCCACCAGCTTCGCCACCAGGGCTGGCTGGTCACGGTCAGCCCTCGGCCAGCCAGCTGCGCAGGATCGCTGCTGCTATGGCTGGATTTTCGCTGATCCGTTTGCGGACATTCTCTTTGAGCAGATCGCGCCGGCCGCGCAGTTGGCGGGCCATCTCCTCCTCCGGCGATTCCGGCGGCGGAGGCGGCGGCGCATTGCGCTTCGCTTCTTCTTCAGCGGCTTGGCGGGCGCGTAATTCCGCGGCCAGCACGGCGCGGTGGCTGTTGCTGATCTGGCTCCAGGCGATCCACAGGGCGACCACACCGATGAAGCCGGACAGGGCGAAGCCGAGCCACCAGCGCACGTTCTCCTTCTCCCAATCGACGCCGAGCGCGCCGGCCTCGACCACCTCGACCGGCTGCTGATAGAACGCCATGCTTTGCACCGTCGAGGTGAAGCGGGCGGCGATGTCGGCGCCGGGTTCGAGCCGGGCCGCGATCTCCTTAGCGGCATTGAAGCCGATCGCGTTGAGTACCAGCTCCTGGAAGCGTTTGCGCTCGGCATCTGAATATTCCACCTGTTTTTCCAGGATCTTCCCGGTTGGTTTGCCGTCCTTGTCCTTTTCCGGCTCCTTGACCACCTGGGCGTCGAGCAGGATAGACACGTTCATCCCGCTGGTCCGGCCGATTTCGTCCTCCTTGGTGACGGTCTTCTTGCCGACCACGAAACGGGTCTGGGTCTGCTCGCTGGTCTTGCTCCCGATCGCCGGCGGCTGAGCCACCGGCCGTGCCTCGCCCTCGACGTTCGACGCGGTCCCGGCGACTCCGCCGGTGGAGGGGAAGGGCGTCTTCTCGTCGCTGGTCTGGGTGTTCTCCTCCAAGGCTTTCGAAATGGTCGGATCGGTGCTGGATTCCGCCCGCTTGGTGAAATCCAGGCGGACCGAAACCTTGACCCGGCTGCGGCCGGGACCGAGCACCGTGTCGAGCTGCTCCTGGGCCTTGCGGGTCAGGTGGGCTTCGCGGGCGATCTCGGCCTCCAGCGCGGTCGAGGCATGTGCGGCCTGGCTGTCGGGAGCATCCGGGGTCAGCCGGCCGTGATCATCCATCACCTCGACCCGCTCCGGCGCGAGTCCAGCCACCGCTCCGGCGGTCAGATGGATGATGCCAGCCACCTGCCGGTCGCTCAATCGGACGCCGCTGCGCAGGTGCAGTTTCACTGAGGCTTTCGGCTTGGCCGAGACATCATCGACGAACGGACTGGGCTGGGGCCGGTCGATCAGCACCCGGGCGGTTTCGACCCCGGTGATCTCCTTGAAGTTGCGTTCCAGTTCGCCGGCCACAGCCCGGTCGTAATTCCGGTGTTCGCGGAAGCTCGATTCGAACATCCCGCTCTTGTCGAGCAGCTCGAAACCCTTGGATCCGTCCGAGAGCATTTCGCGCTGCGACAATTCGTTGCGCAGCCGGTACAGTTCGGACGACGGCACCAGGATCGAACTGTCGTGGTCGGCGAGCTCGTACTTCACATTGCCTTGGTCGAGGTGGGCGACGATCTCGGCCACCTGCGCCTTGGTCAGCCCGCTGGCCAGCACGCGATAGCTGGGCTGGCTGGCGGCATAGAACAGGACGCCGGCCAGCGCCACCGCGCCGATCAGCGCCAAAACAATCGTCGCCCGCTGCGCGACTTCGAGCCGTGCCCAAATCGACGACACTTGCTGCCAGAGTTTCGCCACGGCACGCCCTCCGACCGAGGACGAAGCGAACCCCGTGCCGGGACCAAGGGTGAATGGTCAATAAGGATCAGAAACCCTGGCCATCTTCCATAACCAAGAGCGCGGTCCAATGACGCTGGGGCTAGATGTGTTCTGGCATTGATGCCTTACGTCGACACCGGTTAAGCAGGTCAGAAGCGCCAGCCGCCGCCGATGCTCCACGTGACACCACGATAACGGTTCACTTCGCGGATTTTGTGCGAGAAGGGGGTCCAGTACCATTCCTGGGTGACGTGGGCCATGTAGCCCACGCCGGCGACTCCGGTGAATCCGCCTGGCAGCACGGCCCGGGCCTGGACCATGCCCAGCAGTTCCCCGTATTGCCCATAATTGCTGTTCTCTCTGCGCCATTCGGTGCTGCCCTGTTCCCGATAGCGGATTTCGCCTTGGGAATAGCCGATGCCGATACCTCCCTGGAGGGACACGGTCAGCCAGCGGTCATGGGTGAACGATGGTCCGGTGCGGAATTGCACACCGATCTCGTCATGGCTGATTTCGCCGTCATCAATGTGGGTGATGCTGGGCGACAGGACGAACACCGAACCGATCGGGCCGTCGTTGTTCGCCGCGCGGCGCCAGGCCAGGTCCAGCGCCCAGCGATAGACCTGATTGGCGCGACCTTCGATGCCCCGGACCTGGTCACCGGAATGGCCGCCATCGATGACCACCTCTGACTTGGCGTGGTTGGGTAGCAGGCCGAAGACCACATCCATGCCAAAATCCGTGGATTTGATCCCAGATGAGGATGACCACGAACTGGATGCGGTGGGTTCTGCCTTGGCAGCAGGCTTGGCTGCGACATCGATGGACGGATCGGCAGCGAGTGCCAGCAAAGGGCAGAAGCCGAGTGAAATGAGCGGCAGTCGGGGCATGGGGAGATACCTTGGGGTTGTACTCCCGTTTGATAACGATCGATAAGTATCAGGTCAAGAGGTTCCGTCCTGCCGCCGATTGCCACGGGCAGTTCGGAAGTTGCGCTTGCCGGGTCAACGCCACGTGACCCTTTGCCATCGCTGTGCAGCCCGTCAGTTCCTGGCTGGTCCATCCAAGGTCTGGCGATCGATCCCGAGCACCTTGGCGATGACCGTGTCGACGCTGATCAGTCCGGCGCCTTGGATGGCCAGCCACAGAAACAGGACGATATAGAGGGCTTCCGACAGGCCGAACAGCTCGGGAATGCCAGTGATCTCAGATGATTTTGCGGTGATCAGGGCCACGGTCATGATTCCGGTCAAGGTCAGTGCAGCGAACCGGGTGCCGAGGCCGAGGATGAGCAGGACCCCGCAAAGGAGTTCCAGTCCGGATACCACTGGAGCTTGGATCTCTGGGAAGGGAATGTTCAGGCTCTTGAAAAAACCGGTCACCTTTTCCAGGTTCCCGAGCTTGCCCCAGCCTGACTCGACGAACACCCAGCCGACCCCGATGCGGGCGATCAGCGGCGGCAGGAAACCAACCGCGTCGGTGATCAGGTTGGAGAGCAGCGCCAGGCGCTGGGGATAGGTAAGCGTGCTGGGCATAGAGGACCTCGAATCACAAACGGAGCACAGTGCGTGGTGTTTGGCGGATGAATCCATCGTGAAAAACGCGAGAATGTCCAGCCGAACCGTCAAGCCCGATGGACACAGTCAAACATGAAACCAGGTGCGCCGTCTTGAATATCACCCGTGCGGCCCAAAACCCCGCACCACCACCACTCCCCACCGGAGACCCTCCCATGTCCATCAACCGCGTTCTCTTGGCCGCTGCCGTCACTGGCATCCTCGCCGGAGCCAGCGGAGCAGGCTTCCTCTGCGCCGCTGACGAAACCCCGGGCAAAGATGCCCCGGTCACCAAGTCCGCCGACAAGAATGCCTGCAAAGGCCAGAACGGCTGCAAGGGCAAAGGCGGCTGCAAATCCGGCAACAATGGCTGCGCCGGCAAGAATGACTGCAAGGGCAAGGGCGGCTGCGCCACTGCCAAGCATGTCTGCAAGGCTTTGAACGAGTGCAAAGGCCAGGGCGGCTGCAAGACCGACGCCAATGCCTGCTCGGGCAAGAACGCCTGCAAGGGCAAAGGCGGCTGCGCCACCGTCAAGAACGAGTGCAAGGGTCACAACACCTGCAAGGCCCTCGGCGGCTGCAAGACCGGCAACAACGGCTGCAAGGGCAAGAACGACTGCAAGGGCAAGGGCGGCTGCAAAGTCGGCCATTAATTCAGGGGGCTTCGCCCCCCGAACCCCCCGGGCTTTGTCGGGGCTTGGTTTCGGCCGCATTCGCGGCCGAAACCATGGGCGGATCGGCTTCGCCGAGTCTATCCGCCCACCGCCCCTCGGCGCCCGTTCCCCTCTCGCTTCGCTCGGGGGACCCTTTTCACCGGGGGCTTCGCCCCCGAACCCCTCGGGCTTTGTCGGGGCATGGTTTCGACCGCATTCGCGGTCGAAACCATGGGCGGATCGCCTCCGGCGATTTTCTGCGCCCACCGCCCCTCGGCGCCCGTTCCCCTCTCGCTTCGCTCGGGGGACCCTTTTCACCGGGGGCTTCGCCCCCGAACCCCCCGGGCTTTGTCGGGGCTTGGTTTCGGCCGCATTCGCGGCCGAAACCTTCCCGCTTCGATCGGGGGGGCCCTAAAGGTCCTCAGAGCAGCGGCGAGCGAGTTTGGGGAAGTGAATGGGAGTAGTGCTCAACGCCAGAAGTGAACGGAGGCTGCGACGTGGTGAAGATCACTGAAATCACGTCGCGGTCAGCCGGCTCCCCAGTGACGACATCGGGTGTCGATCTGCGCACGGCCGGCAACCGCTGGCATCTGCCCAATCTGGGCATCGGCCTGGGGCTGCGCACGCCTCATTACCTGGCGATTCAGGCGGATTGGCCGGCGATCGACTGGTTCGAGGTCATCTCGGAAAATTACATGGACACTGCCGGTCGACCGCTGGCGGTGCTCGACCGGGTCGCTGCCCATTATCCTGTGGTGCTGCACGGCGTATCGATGTCGATCGGCTCCACTGATCCGCTCAATCGCGACTACCTCTCACAATTGAAGACCCTGGCGACCCGGGTGCGGGCGCCGTGGTTATCCGACCACCTGTGCTGGACCGGCGTGGCCGGGACCAATGCCCATGACTTGCTGCCGATGCCATTGACCGAGGAATCCATGGAACATTGCACGACGCGGGTGAAGCAGGTGCAGGACATCCTGGAACGCACGTTGTTCCTGGAGAACCCTTCGACCTATGCTGCATTCACTGACCAGACCATGACCGAATGGGAATTCCTCGGCAGATTGTGCGAGGCCACCGGCTGCGGGCTGATGCTCGATGTGAACAACATCTACGTGTCTTCGCGCAACCACGGCTTTGACCCGCAAGATTACCTGGATGGCGTGCCTTGGGACCGCGTGGTCCAGTTCCACGTCGCCGGCCACGACGACCTCGGCACCCATTGCATCGACACCCATATCGGCCCGGTGGTCGATCCGGTGTGGGCGCTGCTCGGCGAAGCCTGGCATCGCGCTGGCGGGGCCTCGGTGCTGCTTGAATGGGACGCGGAGATTCCCGATCTCGCCACCACCCACCGCGAGGCGTTGAAGGCGGTGGAGGCGATCACTGCGGCCAGGAGCGAAGCGTCGTGACCAGGAAACGACCTGTCGCAGCGGCTGAGCCCGGTCCTCTGCCACTGGGCGATGCTGACCAGGATCCAGTGATGGAACGGGCCAGCGCCACACCGGCGCCGCAGTCGCCGCAGTCGCCGCAACCGACCGCGGCAACGCCGGCCGCGGCTCCGGTCGGACTCCGCCTCGCAGATTTCCAGCGCTGGTTCCAGACCATCATCACCAATCCGGACGGTCTCGGTCCCGGTGCAGCTGCCGCCCGCGCTGCGGTCGGACGGGATGACGCCAGCATCGCCGCGGTGGTGACCCGCGGGCACCTTGACCCGGCGGTGCGGATGGAGGTCTACCGCAACGCCTACCATTTGCGCCTGATCGAATGCCTCGCCGACGATTTCCCAGCGGTGCAGGAACTGCTCGGCAAGGACCGGTTCACCCGCATCGCCCGGGCCTACATCACCGCATTCCCCTCACGGCAGCCCAACCTCAATCGCTACAGCATCCGCTTCCCTGATTTTCTTGCGGCGGAATCACGGCAGGCTTTCGCCGCCGACCTGGCCCGGCTGGAATGGGCGATGATCGAGGCGATCCACGCCGCGCCCGCCGAGCCGTTCGATCTGGCAGCGCTCCAGACCCTGGACCCGGACCAGTGGGCTGAACTGCGGCTGCGGCCAGCTCCAGCGTCGCGGTTGCTCGATCTGGCGCATCCAGCGAATGCCTGGTTCCAGGCTTGGCGTGCTGGCCAGCCATTGCCACCGGCGCGCAAAGGCCGCTCGTTCGTGCTGGTCTATCGCGCAGGCGAACGCCTGTGGCGGATGGACCTCACTCCACTGACCGCCGATCTGTTGCGCCGGCTGTTCGCTGGAGAAACCCTGGGTGCCGCGATCTCGGCCCTGGGCGATGCCCCCGACCTGGCGCCGCGGGTGATCCGCTGGTTCCGCGAATGGGTGGCGGGCGGCGTGTTCACCCGCTGAGATCGCCAGGACCAATCCGGCGATCTCAGCGAGCTGGGGGTCAGCGCTCCACGTCCTTGGCGATCTCGGTGGACTTCAGCCAGACCTGCTCGTTGGTCTTCACATCGACCAGCGACATGCTGATTTTGTAGTATTTCTGCTTCTTTTTCCCTGACTGGTCGTCCTGGCTGTTGATCTGGGCGGTGAGCAGGAAATCTGCCGCGGTCTCTTGGAAGCTTTCCTTGCGGGTGGAGGCGCTGGCGTGGACGTCCTGGTCCTTGCGGTCTTCGCGGGCCTCGGCGGCGTCGGTGCGGGTGACGATCAGGGTCACCTTGCGCGAATTGATGAAGGCCTCGCGGAAGGCGTCGAACACGATTTCCTGATTGATGACTTCGTTGTCCTGGGTGCGGACGACGAACTTGCCAGGACGCAGGACCGGCTTGCGGCCGTTCTTGCCTTCGAACTCGCTCAGCCAGCCGCCCGACAGGATCTGCGGCACCAGGTCATTGGCGACCTTTTGACTGTCGGTCTTGTTCCATTGGCCGGACAGGTCGCGCACAGCGTTGGCATCGGTACGGCGGACCTCGGTCTCGCCGCAGCCGACCAGGGCGAGGCCGCCGGCACAGGTGGTGGCGATCAGGGCGATGGCGACAGAACGCATGGAATCCTCTGGGTTTCAGGGGGTGAAGGAGCGGAAGGGGACGATGGCCAGGCGGCCGGCGGTGACCGTCACCCGCTGGGCGGGCGGCTGGCCTGGGCCGGACCCGAGGCGCAGATCATAGGTGCCGGGAGGCAGGTCGATCAGCGTCGCTTCGATCCGGTCGGGCAACGTGGTCCAGGCGCGCAGGTCGGCGTTCTCAGTGGCGGTCATTCCTGCCGACCAGGTGATGTTGACCAGGGTGGCGAGGGCGCGGACCGCCGGATCATTCTGCTTTTTCCCGGCATCATCGATGGCTTTGCTAGCCACCGCGCCAGCCAGCTGTTTGGCCACCGCCCGAGTGATGGTCTTGGCCAGCACTTCCGGCTGGTCGTCTTTCAACGTCGCGCGGGTGTAGCCGTCGAGGTCGCAGGCGACCTCAAGGGTCGCGCCCACGGGCGATCCGCCTGCGCCAGCCGGCGTGGCCGTGACTTGGGCAGGCGGTGGAACCGGCCGGTCATGGGGATGCACCGGCACGCTCAGGCCCATGATTGCCGCTCCGCCGGGCGCGAGGACCCGGGCGGCCTCGCCAGGTACCGCCACCACCCGCCAGGTGCGGACGATCTCGCTGCCCGGGCCGAAGGCGTACATCGCCAGGGCGCCCATCGAAAACGTGGTGCAGGTGATGCCGTCGGCGCGCTCCTCGGGGGTCGGCCGGCGGGGGTGGCCGCCGGCGACCAGGAAGCCGATGTCGAGTGAGCGCGGCCGGGTGATCCAGCCGACATGATTCAGCACCAGGACCGAGCCCTGGCCCGCTGGCCAATCGGCCTGGGTCAGCTCGGCAGCAGAAAATCCCAACCGGGAGGCACGATCAGCGAATCCGGTCGGGTCATAGGCCTTGGCATGGCGCAGGAACAGTTTTTCCGCGACCGCCGGGCGGCGCTTCACTTCGTAACGGTAGCCGTCGCCGTGGCCCATGCGCTTGCGCTCAGCGGCATAGGCGGTCATCGCCGAACCCGCCATCGCATCGCAGAACTGCTCATCAGCGCCGCTGCGCGCCGAGACCGGCATCGCCGACCACAAGGCTGCGGCCAGAATCCGGCAGAACGGATCATCGCGATAATGGTCGTTGCCGGCGGTGTCCTTGGTTTCGGTCAGCACCACCATGGTCAGCTTGCGCAGCGCATTGACCGCCCGATTCCACTCGTCTTCGGCGGTCCGGCCGTCGGCGAGCTTGGGGGCCGGATCTCCGCCCAGCACGCCCTCACGGCGCTGGGCCGCGATCAGGGCGTTGATCGCCCGCCAGTAATCGACCTGGGCGTGCTCGAACAGGCGTCCAGCGTAGTCACGCACCGTGTCGTTGGCGACGAAGCTGGCCGCCTGGGCAAGGACATCCTTGCTCCGCCGCTCATCGACCACCCGTCCGGCATCGCTGAGGTGGCGATCGGCCAGGGGCAGATCTCCGGCAAGGCTGGCCAAGGCGCCGCGCTCCATCCGCCACAGCAGCAATTGCTGCTCGTCGAGATGGCGTCCGCTGCTCGGCTTGTCGCCCGGCTCTTCCTGATCGCCGGGCTCGTGGCTGTTGTACAGCGCATTGACCTCGGCAGCGGCGGCGGCGAAGTCGCCTTTGGTCGCATTGGTCAGCACCGCATCGCGGTGTTGTTCATAGGTCCGAGACCCGCAACCTGCGAAGGCCAGGGCGGCGACGATGGCGATGACAGCAGGGATGGGGCGCACGACGGCGGGGATGCTGGAGGGTCGGAAACGGTGGCAAGGGCGCTCCAGGCCGGGACTCGTCGCGACCCGGCCTGGAATTCCGCAGTCGATACGCAGCCGGCGCCGGCCAGGCCCCAGGCCTATGGCTTGGCCTTCGCTGCTCGCTGCCGGGACTGCCGGCTTGCGTCCCGCGGAAAGTGACCAGGATTCGCCCCCCGCACGGACCCAGTAGCTCAGTTGGTTAGAGCGCGAGATTGTGGCTCTCGAGGTCGCGGGTTCGACCCCCGTCTGGGTCCCCATACGTGATGAGTTGAGTTGGCCCCAGGTTCACCCTGGGGTTTTGTGTTTGTCTGTCCCGCTCAGCGCCCTGCTGGCACCACCAGGGACTCGATCCGCTCCAGCTTGAAGGCGGCATCGGGGGTCAGTTTGCCGAGCGGGATGCGGAGCTTGCCGGTGTTGTCGGCGGTCAGCTCGACCGTGCCGTTGATCGTTCCAGCGCGGCAGTCCCAGCGCTCGACGCGCCAGGTCGCGTTCTTGTCTTTGGTCTCGACGACCAGCCTGCCCTGGTCCCGAGCACTGGTCAGGCCGGGGTTCTGGTCGAGGGTTTTCAGCCAGCAATAATACCGATGGATCGTGTCACCTGCCATCCCGGTCGCCTGAGCCTGGCTGGAACCTTCGACCTTCGGGTTGGCGATGACCAGGTTCCGCCACCGGCGGTCATCGCCGGTCAGAAAGCGTTTCACCGCAGCATATTCGCTCCACTGGTCGGCGGCGTCGATCCACAGCCACCACCAGAAACCGACGTTGCCTCCATACGGCAGCACCGCTTGCAGCCACAGTCCGGTGTGGAGCTCGCCTAGCAGCTGGGTGTGGTTGTTGTGCGACCAATGGCCGCCCCACTCGCCGAGCAGGGTCGGTCGCTGCAGCGTTGTCGGCGGGAAGTGCTGGGTGAGGTAACGGTCGAGGGCGAGGGGCAGGTCGCGTTCGCCGGTTCCGCCCAGGTGGCCAGGCGCCATGTCGGATTGGAACCCGGTGTAGGCATTCGAGAAGCTGAATCCGAGCCCCGGGATCCTCCACATCTTCGCTGCGCGCCAAGGATGGCTGAAGTGGAAGGACAACGGGCGGCGCAACGGATCGTGGTCGGTGAACCAATCGCGGGACCGTTCGACCCAGCGCTGCAAGGTCGGACTGTGGCCGTTGATCTCGTCGGCTTCCGCTTCGGTGTCCCAGACGCCGGTGAATTCCATTTCGCTGGACAGGGCGGTGGCGGCCCAGGCGGTGCGCCAACCCCATCGCGCCAGGCAATAACGCAGACGCTTGGCATGGATCGCCCACGCTGTTTCTTTGGAATAGAATTCGATCGGATGGCGGCACGGACCACCGTTCTCGGTGGCGTACGGGCTTTCCTCCCATTGGCTGTCGACGCCGTTGCGGCCGTTCACCCGGATGGTCGGCGAGGTCATGCCGTGGTTCTGCAGTTCCAGCTGGATGCGCACCCCGTGGGCCGCTGCCAGGTCCAGCACCCGGTCGAGCCGGGCGGAGTGGGCCTGGCTGTACCAGGTCAGGCCGCCGTATTCGTCCCACTCCCGGGTCCACTCCTGGCCGCACCACCAGGGGCACATCCACACCCTGGCCCAGTCGAGGCCATGGGCCTGCATCGCCGTGAACCACCGTTCATAGGCTCCCGTGCCGAGCCGCTCCCAATCCCGGCTGCGCGAAAAATCCTTCTGCTTTCCGGGAATCTGCGAGAGGACATCATCCTGGCGGCCATCCCCGGGCGAGCGCAGGGTCAGACCGAGCGGCAGGCAGAAGGCGCCATCGACAGTTTCGAACCAGGTCGGGTCCCGGGCACAGATCCGGATCGGCGGCAATGCGGCCGGGTCGGCTGCGGCGGAGACCTCGACCTGATGCCATGCGCTGGTCGTCTGCTGCCATTCTTTGCGCAACTTCAGCCGGGCGACGATCCGCCATTTCCACAAGCCGGGCGACGTCGGCAGGAATCGCCAGCGCCAGTGGCCCGTACCATTCGGCAGGGCGCGCTCGATGCCGCGATCCACAGCGAGTTCATAGGGTTCGTGCCACCACGCCGGCCAGGACAGGCGCTGGCCGGCCGGCCCCTCGACCTCGCCCACCACATCGGCGGAATCCGGGTCGTAGGGATTGGCGCTGGCCCGGCTCAGGTCGAAATCGGCGCCGATCGGCTGCCAGCGGGGAACGCGGAGCGTCTCCGCCGCATCGCTGATTCCGGGGTCGGCCGGCGGTCCTGACGTTGGCGGACGGCCGGGCGTCGGCGTTCCACCGGCAACCAGGCCGCCTGATCGGGGCGCGGCAGTCCACGACGCAAGTCGCAGCGAACGGAAGGTCAATTGCGGTGGAGTGTCCTCGACCACCCAGCCGCGACGGCGGAGGGCATCGATGCCGACCGTCACCGGACCGGTGACTTGACCGTGATACCAGGCGGTCAGCCCCAGGCAGCGCAGCCGGCGACGGGTGGCGCTGGTCCAGGGCGTGGTGTGGCCTTTGGCTTCCCACAGCGCCTCATCGCGGAAATCCGCAGTGACCGCGAGCCAGGTCGACCAGGCGGGGATTTCGCCAAGGTCCTGCTGGTACCAGCGGTGGCGTTCGTCGGTGCAGAAGGCGAACAACCGGACCGATCCGCTAGGTGCGTCGAGCCGGGCGGAGAGGTCCAGCCGGTCGAGGTTGGCCACGTTCGAGTCGAGACGCACCCAGGCTCCAGCGGCGCGTTCCGCGCCTACGGCCGGCAGCGACAGGCGCAGCCAGCCCTGGCCGGCCGCCGCACCGGGCCCGCGGATCGCGGCGACCTGGGACCGGGTGAAGTCGGCCAAGGGCAGCGCCTCCCAGCCTTGGGGGCCGTCTTCGAAACCGAACCAGCCATTCGCCAACGGTTCGTCCTTGGCGAAATCCACCAGCAGCGGATGGCGGAACAGCAAGGGCCTGGCGTCCCAGGCCGCGACCGTGGCCGCCATGGTCGTGGCGAGCGTGCGCAGACCGGCTTCGCCGCCGGCAGGGACGCTGCCGGTGGAGCCGGCCTGCCATTCCCTCAGTCCCGGAGCTGCCCGGCTGCGGGCGATCACCGTTCGGACATGGCTGAGCAGGTTGCTGCGCCAGCGGTCGTCGGCCCACAGCTCGGACGGCCGCAGCACCGACCACGGACCGGTTCCGAAGCGGAAGGCGCCCTGCTCGTCCCACCAGGCAGCTGGCAGCAGATCGATGGCCGGCAGACCGTTGGCCAGCACCGCATCCCAGGCCGCGGCCTGATGCCAGGCGACCAACCCCGGTCCGCGCATGCCGCCCCAACCGGCCGACCAGGTCAGCACCGGTGCCGGCGCCGCAGGCGACAGGCTGGGCGGAAGCAGGCGGAATCCGGCCTGTGCGGCCTGGCCAGGGAACCAGCGCTCCGCCTGGCCGGTCCAGGCCGCGGCCAGGGGCCAGGCGATCGGAGCCGGTACCAGCGGTGGATGGCCTGGTGGCGGTTCTGCGCTGGACAGCGTGGCCTGAGGCAGCGGCGGCGATTTCCAGTCAGGCGCCGGCTGATCAGCACTGGATTGCTTCCACCACAAGAAACGCAGTGGCTGCACAGGATTTTCACCGGCAGCCAGGCGCAGCACCCAGCGCGGCGAGCCCCGCGCCAGCCAACGGCCGGCGGCATCGGCTACCCACGGCTGGTCGGGGAAGCATGGCCAGTGGCGGCCCTGGCCATCGATCACGGCGGCGGCGCCGGTGGCGATGGCCAGTCCGCCAGCCGCCCGGTCGAGGACGGTCAGCCGCCATTCCCGCCAGCATCCGCGGTCGACCAGGGTCGGAGCTACCGCTGCCGGATCAGCGGCTGAACCAGCGGCGGTGGTGAAGCGCACCGACATCGGACCAGCATCGCCGGTGGCGATCGCGCCGAGCCGGGCCACCAGAGCAAGCAGGTCGTCGCTGAGCGGAGAACCCGCCCAATCTGCGGGCACAAAGCGGATGGTGGCGGTTCCCGACCGCTGGCCATCGGCCAGGCGCAGTGGCGCAGCCACCATCGCATGGCGCAGGTCGGTGGTATCGATGAACGGTTCCAGCCAGGCTTCGCCCGCAGGCCGGGAACGTTCCCAGGCGATGGTCAGGCTGCCGCCGGGCGGAAGCGCGCCGATCCCCTGGACCGCCGCGGCGTCGCTGAGCTCGATCCGCCATTCGCCAGCGGGCAGTGCGGATAGTCCGAGCAGCAAGCCGACCACGGCGCGGCGAATCGCGCCGGACAGCCGTCGGATCATGCTCCACCCACGGCGATCCCG
Organism: Planctomycetota bacterium; assembly: GCA_014193115.1. Taxonomy (GTDB): domain Bacteria; phylum Planctomycetota; class UBA11346; order UBA11346; family UBA11346; genus BJHQ01. The sequence goes on from BJHQ01000005.1 coordinate 196,834, forward strand.
CGGGCGGCCCAGACCCGATCCAGCGCCTGCCACACCTGGAACGGGCTGGGCCAGGCGCCGGGTTCGCCGATGGCGAAACCGCGCCGGCTCCACGGCTGGGTGCGGCGGGGATCGCTGGCTCCGAAGATCCCGAGCACCGGCGTATCCATCGCCGCTGCCAGGTGCATCGGCCCGCTGTCGTTGGCGATCACCGCCTTCGCTCCGTCCATCACTGCAGCATACGCGCCGAGTCCGAGCCCTGCCACCACCGTCGCACCGGGCGTGGCGGCGCGGCACGAGGCTTCTTCGCCCGGACCAGGGCAGACCACCACGGTCTCGTGGGCATCGAGCAGCATCCGAGACAGCAGCGGGAACGACGGCCAGACCTTGGGTCGCCCATCGGCCAGACCCACCGCCAGCGGCGCGAGCACGGTGTATGGTCCGGTGACGCCTGCGCTCACCAGCGCTGCCGCGGCGGCCGTGCGATGGCCCTCGGTCAGCTTCAATCCGAGCCGATCCGGCGGCGGCGAGAACGGCAGCTCCAGCGCCGCCTGGGCCAGCCGCCAATAGGCCTCGACTTCGTGCTGGCCGTCGATCCGCAGCACCTGTCGTCCGAGGAGCAGTCCACGGCACTCCTTGCCATAACCAGTGGCCCTGACCCCGGCCAGTCGCATCTGCAAGGCGCTGCTGAATGAATTGGTGAACAACAGCCCTTTGGAAGCCCCTGAGGCGCGCACCGCGGCGGTCACCGCCCGCATCCCGTCGGGCACCTTGGCCACCGACCACGGCCAGGCCGACAGCAGGTCGGCGGCCCAGCCGCGACCGAACAAGGCCAGGGAATGGCCGTGCTCGTCGAGCAGGCGCAACGCCGGCAGGGCCATGCACACATCGCCCACCCAGTTGGGCAGGCGGACCGCAAGGGCCGAATCACTCATCCGGGCTGGATTAACCACCGAAGGACCACCACGCCAAGGGTTGATCCGAGATGACGTTGTCGGGGAACTGTCAAAGCGCCAATCGGCGGAATGCTGGACGAGGATCCGGTGGGACCCGGTTGGTCGTCCAATCTGTGAAAAGGTTTCCTGACTTTTCTTGTAGTCTTATTGACTCATTGGCTGTTATGCGGATGCTCGGTCCAGCGGCCGGGCCGCTCACCAGGACGGTTTCAAGCGGTGCGAGGCATCGATCCCAACCGTCCGTCGACGATCCGTTCGACTTCGGCGACGGGAATGCCGATCCGCGGATCGATGGGCAGCCAGCGGGCGCCGGTGGCGGCGCACAGGGCGCCATCTTCCCGGGGATGATCGCCCAGGTGAAGGATTTCCGTCGGCCTGACGCCAAGCGCAGCGCAGGCCGCGGCCATGGTGGCCGGATCCGGCTTGGCACGGCCGACCGCTGCGCTGGTGATGATGGCGCTGAAGCGCAGGCCCAATCCGCTCAGAATTGTCTGTAATCGGCCATCGAAATTCGAGATCACCGCGGTGGGCAGGGCCCGCGCCCCGGCCCATCCGAGCAGATCGGCCACGCCGGGCAGCACCCGCCAGCGCCCAGGCTCTGCGAACGCGGCGAAGCACGCCGGGCCGATCCCGACTGGGGCTGCGGAGCCGAAGGTCAGTCCAACCACCTCATCCCAGAAGCGCAGTGCGTCGGCTTCGCTGCCGCCATAGGGGACCGGCCAGCGCGATCGCACCGCGGCGAAGGCGGGCAGGAAGGCCGCCTCAAGCTCCGCTGGATCACGATGATGGCCCATTCCGGCGGCGACTTCGGCATAGACCGCTCCGACCGACGGCGTCGGCACAATCAGCGTGCCATGGGCATCGAGGGTCATGGCGCGGATCATAGGTGCTTCCCGAGAAGTCGCGCTGCCCGCGGCTGGACAGGCGTCACAATCCTAGCACGTCGGCCATGACGTAGCGGCCCGGCGGCCGTCCGGCGATCCAGGCCGCGGCGCGCAGAGCTCCCTTGGCGAACAGGTCCCGGGTGTGGGCGACGTGACCGAGCAGGATCCGCTCGCCGTTGCCGACGAAATACACACTGTGGTCGCCGACCACATCGCCCAGGCGCAGGGCATGGACGCCGATCTCGCCCTTGCGCCGGGCCCCGACGTCGCCGTCGCGTCCGGGCACCAGATCGGCCCGGGTCCGTCCGGTCGCCGCCAGGATCGCATCAGCGATGGCGAAGGCGGTGCCGCTCGGGGCATCTTTTTTCAAGTTGTGATGGGCCTCGACGATTTCGATGTCGTAGTCTGGCCCGAGGGCCTTGGCCAGGTGGGCGGCGGTCTTCACCACCACATTGACGCCGACGCTCATGTTCATCGCGTGCAGCACCGGTGCCCGCACCGCGGCGGCATCGAGCGCCGAGGCCAGCTCCGCAGGCGGGACGCCGGTGGTGCCCGAGACCAGCGCCATGCCGTTGGCGGCGCAGTGGGCGGCGACGGCTGAAAAAGCACTGTGATGACTGAAATCGATCACCACCGCCCCGGGAACGGCGGGCAGGACCGGCAGCAGCGGCGCATCGCTGGCGACCCCCAACGCGCGGAGCGTTCCGCTGACCCGATCGACTCCGGCGTGGATCGCCAGACCGGGTTCGGCCAGTGCCAGGCGCAGGATGACGTTGCCCATGCGCCCTGCGGCGCCGTGGACGATGAGCGGGATCGGCATGGTCCGCGGATCGTCCTTCAGCCCCGGATGACGCAACCAGGAAGCAACGACCGCACCTGGAGCATCCGCTTTGTCGAAGATGGGATTGATCGCGCTTCGCGGACCAGCCCCTGGCGCTCCCTGGCGCTGGAAGCGATTACGCGGAACACTAGCAGCATGATCGTGGAGGATCGGTGAACCGCCAAGGTGCCAAGACGCTAAGGAAAATCAGGGGGATTTCCCTGCCGGCCGGGAGTCCTCCGGGCGTAGGGAGGCTGCATCGACCGGCCGCGCCAAGGCGATCCGGGGTGCTGGCGGATCCCAGCGACAACGTTCTTCAGGATGATCGGTCCTAGAGAGCCATGGCTGAGCGCATCGGGATCATCGGATGCGGCCGGCTCGGCACGGCGGTCGCCTGGCGGCTGCTCGGATGCGGATTCCCGGTGACGGTGTGGAACCGGACTCCGGCCAAGACCACGGCGCTCGCCCGGGCCGGAGCCGCGATCGCGCGGGATCCGGCCGACCTGGCGGCACGGGTCCAGGTGATCGTGCTCTGCCTGCCCGGCCACGCCTGGAGCGCGGTACGCGATGGCCGCGAAGGACTGCTGACAGGTGCCCGGCCCGGAACGCTCGCTCTTGGCTGCGGCGACGCCGATCCTGCCGTGGTCCGCTCGTGGGTGGCGCAGTGGGTCCCTGCCGGCCATTTCTGGAGCGACGCAGCGGTGGTCGGTGATGCCGAGAACCTGTCCCGGGGCCGCGCCGCAGTGCTCGCTGGCGGCGAACCCGGCGCCCTGCAACGCGCCAGACCGGTCCTCGATGCCCTGGGCTCGCCGGTGCTGGTCATGGGCGGTGCCGGCTCCGGACATGCTGCCAGAGTCGCAGCCCTGGCCGTGACCACCGCTGCGGTGCAAGCCTGGAATGCCGCTCTCGGTCAGGCGCAGGGCCTGGGGCTCGATCCCGCGGCCCTGACGGCGGCTTTGGCGGCTGCACCCAGCGGCAAGCTGGCCGAGGCCATGGCGAATCCTGAGCGGATCCGTCTGGCTACGGGCGATGCCGCGACCGCCTTGGTCACGACCCTGGAAACCAGATCTGAGGGCCAGACGGCCCGGCCTGCCAGCCAGACGGCCCGTCATGCCGGCCAGACGGCCCGCTCTGGTGGCCAGACGGCCCGGTCTGCTGGCCAGACGGCCAACGCACAGCAGCCGACCGGCGACACTGCGCCGTTGCTTCCCAGTCTCGGCCGACGGCCGCCAACGCCCCAGCCGTTGCCAGCGTTTCCTGGACACCAGCCAGAGCCACCGCTGGAAGCCTTGCCATTTCCCCTGCCCGCATTGCCTGAGACGCCTCCATTGCCTGAGTCGGCTCCATTGCCTGAGTCGGCTCCATTGCCTGCGGCGCTTGCGGCTCCGGCGCAAGCAGACGGCCAGGTGGGCACCGGCCGGTGGCGTCCGGGTCCCGCGGTCGCTCCGGCCCCGGCAGCGCTGCCTGATTGGCAGCGCCGGCCAGCATCGTCTCCAGCCCGTCACGGCGAACCGGACCCAGGCCGGCGCTGGGCACCGCCACCCGATCGCGGTGACGATCGATCATCACGACCGTCGCCACCGCCCACCGCGGCCAAGCAAAACCCGGCCGAGCCAAGCGGAGCAGAGTCCGCATCGAGCGGAGCCGCTCCGGCCGAGCCATTCGCCTACGATGAACATGCGTTGCAACCGCTACCGCCAGCTCCGCCCCAGCACGTCCCGCAAGACGACCTGCCGCTCACCGGGCCCAAGCCGATCGATTGGGAAAAGGTCGGTGCAATCTGGACCAAACGACGCAAGCAGCATGTGGCGATGGTCGCAGGAGTCGCCGGAGGCCTGCCGGCGATGCTTGGCGTGGGTGCCGGGCAATACCTGATGGCGGTGGTCGTCGCCGTGGCCGGAGCCGCAGCGATGCTGCTGGTGGCACGTTACCGCCTCGGCCACACCGGCGCCGCGGTCCTCTATGCCATCGGCTGCACCGCGGCCTTCCTGCTCTGCGGAGGTTTCGCCGCCGCAGCCGTGGCGGTAGCCATCGCCGCCAGCCTGCTCGGCATGGCCCTGGGTTTCTGGATCGATGACGTGGCTTGAACAGCCGCAGACACGGAAGTGGCATCACCCCGATGTCCAAAGCGCCTTGCTCCTTCCATCCGCCCCATCATCACCATGATTTACCACCACAGAGTTGTTTTTCTCACATCGTGCGCTGGTAGCTCAACTGGACAGAGCATCAGACTTCGGATCTGAGGGTTGCAGGTTCGACTCCTGCCCGGCGCGCTATGAAAACCCCAGGGTAATGCCTGGGGTTTATTATTTTAATGTTCTCGTATTTTTGACCCATCCGGCCCTGGGTCAGAAACCGGGTCAGAAATCATCGTGCTGTCCGGTGTCATTGCCGTTGCCTGAATCGCCCCGATCGTCAGTTGGTCCACCTCAGCGTCGTAGGGCGCCAAATGGGGATAGAAAAGCTGGGTGAACCGCACGTCCGAATGGCCGAACCCCCGGGGCAATGCTTCGCCGACCACATCTCCTTTATGGAGCAACCACGCAGTCAATGTGACCTTCCCTCGACACTCACGCTTCGCCAATGCCGCCATTGCCTTTCAGTACACCCGATCCAGGATCAACCCCGATGCGCTCGACCGACAAGCCATCACCGATGCCTTCAACTGCCTCGGTTACATCACCATCCGGTGCAGGTAGGTTCGTCCATGCATTCCGCTGCGGAATGTCGGATGAATTCCAGGGTAGGCACAAGGATTAGCGATATCTGACGTCAATCAAATGAAAGAAAAGCACCAATGACACATATAATCCTTTTAGTTTTTATTTGCATAGATCTCGTTTTGTTGAGTGGTTGCTGCGATGCCCGGGCAACAAATGAATTCGATATACATCATGTGGTACAAACGAAAAAGATTCGAGAGGACCTTGGCGAACGCCTGCCTGCTGGTGAAATAAAAGTATTGATGTTCCGGATTTTGATCGGATATTCTGAGGAGACGTATGAATCAGAAAAAGCTGGTCTGCCGCCAAATTTCCCGAGAGTTTATCAGGCAATTATTTCTGTTATGACTCATGGTGGCGATTATGTGTTGGCAAATATTTTTTACACACCAGATTCAATAGATGAGCGTGGAACAAAGTGGTGTCTGCCATATCGGACGCATTCCTATTTGTTGAGTAACGAGAACGTTGGGAAAGGCATTTCAGAGAAAATCCTAGAGTCATTTTTAATTCGATCAGAATGGTATGGCTACATAGATAAAAACATCTGGATTTTTTATCAATGGGAGTCAGACGAAGCGGCTGAACTACTCAGGCCATCGCGCCTGAGAATTATGAATGGCACTGGTACCTACAAAGATTCGACGACCAAAGAATTAATGGAGCTAATTCGTCGAGACCACTTTATTCGTGGGAAATAGGAGCATTCCGACAGGCGCGCGTCGGAAAAGATCTTCCGTCTGCGCTCAACGCTGAGGTTCGACCTGGCTGGAACTCTCCGACCCCGGCGAAGGCTGGTCCAGGAGCACCATCAGGCGGTCCATGGCGAAGTCTGCCGCCAAGGTTTTCACTGCGTCGGCCAAATCCCGGTCGATCCAACCTGCCAACAGACCTGGAACGGCGTCGAGATCGCCCGTGACTACGCAGATGCGCAAGCGCTCACGCTCTTCAGCAGGCAGGCGCAACAGGCCCGCGCGCAGCGCATCGTCATCCAGCGCGGAAGTCGAATCCGGTGCAGTTGCGGTGTCCTTCCAGACGAAGCTGATGCCGAGCAACCGCTCCATGATGTGGAACAGGTCCTCCTCCCGGTAGGGTTTGTGGGTCACTTCATCGCAGCCACCGGCCAGGATGCGGCTGCGATCCTCGACGAATGCGGCGGCGGTGAGGGCGACGATGACCGGCGGCGGTCCCGGCAGGCGGCGGATCAGCGAGGCGGCTGTGAGCCCATCCATCACCGGCATGTCGATATCCATCCAGATCAGGTCCGGCCGTTCACGGCGACACGTCTCCACAGCGGCCGCGCCATCAGCAACCGCTTCGACGACACAACCCGCCGAGGTCATGAGAGCTGCGAGCAGCTCACGGCTGTCCTGCTGATCCTCCACGACCACCAGGCGCGGTGGTTTCTGTCCTGCTGCCAGGCCGGTGACATGCCGCCCTTCCGGTTGCCGCACCACCGTCTGGACCTCGGTGACGGGGACATCGAGGGTGAATCGCGCTCCTTCGCCGACTCGACTTTCGACGCGCAGCGAGCCACCCAGCAGGATGGCGAAACCATGGCTGAGAGCCAGTCCAAGCCCGGTGCCGTCACCGCGTCGACGACTGCGCTCGGCCTGGAAGAACGGTTGAAACAACTGTGACTGATCTTCGGCGGAAATGCCGGGGCCGGTGTCGCTGACCGTGATGATCAGGCGTCCAGACTTCGCCATGGCGAACACATCCACCCGTCCTTGGGTGGTGAACTTCAAGGCATTTGACAGCACATTGATCAAGATCTGACGAAGCTTCCGCTCGTCGGTGCGAATGTAACGAGGCAGAGTTTTCTCCAGGTGCACCTCCATGGTCAGTCGCTTGGCCTGGGCCCGTTGCCTGAACAGGCTGTCGAGGTTGTCGAGGAGGTAGTACAGGTCGAAGTCGCTTGGCTCGTAGGTGCTGCGACCGGCCTCGATGCGCGACAGTTCCATGATGTCGTTGATGATGTGCAGCAGATGCTCACCTGAACGATTGATCACGTCGATGGCCTTGCGTTGATCCGCCACCAATCGGCCATCACGCGCCAGCAGTTGTGAATACCCCAGCACCGCATTGAGCGGCGTGCGGATCTCGTGCGACATGCTGGACAGGAAGGCGCTCTTGGCGCGATTCGCTGATTCGGCGGAGTCCTTCGCCGTCGCCAGTTCGGCGGTACGTTCCGCCACCCGGATCTCCAGGTTTTCGATCAGTCCGCGCAACTTGACGGCCATGTCCTTGAATCTGCGGGTCAGGGAGCCGATTTCATCTTCCCCAAGCGGCGGCAGCGGTGCATCCCATTGGCCCTCACCCATGCGCTCGGCGGCAGTGGACAGGGCCGCCAACCGCTGGAACACAATACGGTGGAATCCCCAACTCAGCAGCAACGCCAGGATGATCGCCAAAATGATGGAAGCGATGATGACCTTGGCCTGGGTCCCTCGCAAAGGATCCGTCACCGAGTTGCGCGAGGCATAGAGGACGAGCCTCCAGCCCAATGGCTGGATGGTGCGGACGCTGGCATGCATCAGCAGTGCCCCATCCATGAATTGCTGATCATCGAGTGACGGTTTGCCTTGCGCCAGCACCGTGCGGACAAAGCCCGCGGTGCCTTGGTTGGCGATCGCAACAGCAGCGAGGCTCTGGTGATGCGACGACGCATCATGGATTTTTTCCATGTAATCCGGATGGACGATCAAGTCGCCACCCGCGGTCACCAGGAACGCATTGCACCAGCCTTCGACCTGGTCCAGGCGTCGCACATCCTTGATGAGGGTCCCCAGGTCGTAGTCATAACCGACTGCACCAAGGAATCGATCGCCGTCATACAGAGGAATGCGCAGACTGGTCATCCACTTCTTTTGGATCTCGTCATAATACACTGGTTTCCAGGCTGGTTTTCGCTGCGGATTCTCTGCCGGAGCGACCAGGGCGAAATACTGACGGTAATCCTCGTCCGCCTGCACCTGCAATGGCCAATCGTTGGGCGTCTCGAAGAGCAGATCACCGTTGGCGCCTTCGAAATAGAAATTGATGAAATCGAGTGCGGCCATCCTCCCCAGCATCGGGCCGATGTAGAACATGGTCTCGATGTCACGGGTGATGCTCGGAGTGAGGTCGCTCCGCTTCGCCAGATGCACTCCATACGGCCCGATGATCGCGCGCACCGCGCCATCAGCACCCTTGGTGAGTTCCATGCCACGTCGCGGCGCCTGTGGATTCACCAATGCCTCGCGCAGCAACTCGGCGATGACCACACCGGCGGTGGTTTTTTTAACCAGCTCCTCCGTGAGATTTGCTTCGTAGCGATCCGCAGCGCGATCAAGGCTGCTGATCAGCTTGGCGGTGGCATCGCGTTCCGTAGAGGCACTGATCCACAAGCCGCTCAGCAGGCCTGACAACAGGCAGATGCCTACGACGAGGGCGCCCAACTTTCGGCTGATGGGGCTCCGGATGCCCACGTCGGGTTGCTCCTGGAAGGCGGGGACCGCGTGCTGATGGTTATAATAGGGGAAAGGAGCTCCAGGCAATTCGAATGTGCTGCCTGAACCAGTTTGGCGCGCGGCGCCGCCGCAGCGCATGGCGGCTGCCTCCCCTTCAGGTTCCAGGCTTCCGTGTACGCGGCGGAGCCGTCGAACAGGACGAATGCTCCTGGCGGCGGTTTGACGCCCAAGGTCGCACTGGTGCGCACGGTCCGCTCCAGGGTGAGCCCTGTGCCGACAGGGGTGCGCAGACGTATCGCACCGCCGTGCCAGATCGCCGACCAACCATCGCCAGTCAGGACCACATCATCCCCTTCGCGTTTTCCCGGAAGAATCATCTGAGTCGAACCGTCCCAGCCAGCGCGCGGAAGGCGCCGCTGTCCCAGGTGGTCAGCTGGATGGCGAAACGCTCCGCACCGGCTCCTCCGACATATTCCCCGATCACCGGGAAATCCGCGTCGGTTTTGGCGGCAGAGGTGATCTGCACGTTGTATTCGGGTGGTTCCTTCTCTGCGCTGACCCCGAGGCAGACGATTGCCCAAATGACTGCCAGGGTGCTCATGCAAGGATCGCCTTGGCCACGGTGCCGGCCACGTCGGTGAGACGATAATCTCGGCCAGCATAACGGTAGGTCAGCTTCTCATGATCGAGGCCCATGAGATGGAGGATGGTGGCGTGGAAATCGTGCACGTGCATGCGGTCTTGGACGGCGTACCAGCCGAAGTCGTCGGTGGCGCCGTAGGTCATGCCGCCCTTGACTCCGCCGCCTGCGAACACCGCGGTGAAACCGTGGGGGTGATGGTCGCGGCCGTTTGAGCCCTGGCTGGTGGGCGTGCGGCCGAATTCACCGGCCCAGATCACCAGAGTGTCCTTGAGCAATCCACTGGCCTTCAGGTCCTTGATCAGCGCAGCGCAAGGCAGGTCAGTGGCGGCGGCACTTTTGGGGTGGCCCTCGAGTGCACCGCCATGGTGATCCCAGATGTTGCCGCAATCGACATGGACGAAGCGCACTCCGCGTTCGACCAGCCGGCGGGCGAGCAGGCACATGCGCCCATATTTTTCCGTGACCGGATCATCCAGGCCATACTCCTTCTTCATCGTCGCCGGTTCGGTATCGACGTTGAAGGCATCCGGCGCCTGAGATTGCATGCGGAAGGCCAGTTCGTACGTGGCTGTGCGCGCCTCCAGCCGCGAATCGTCACCTCGACCCCGTCCATGCAGCTGGTTGAGCCCTGCAATCAGATCCAGCTGTTGGCGCTGCACGTCGGCAGACAGAATCGGTTTGATGTCTGAAATGGGCGCGGCTAGGGACTTAATGTGCGTGCCTTGGAAGGCGGCCGGCAGGAAAGCAGCACTCCACGGCCGGGCGATGCCCTGCGATGGATTTGGCGCCAACGCCACGAAACCCGGCAGATTCTGGTTCTCGCTGCCCAAACCGTAGAGCAGCCAGGATCCCAAGCTGGGCCGCGAAGCCGACTGCTCGCCGGTGGTCATCTGGGTGATGGCGGCCTGGTGGTCGATGTTGTCGCAGCACAGCGATCGCACCACGCACAGGTCATCAGCGCAGCTGCCGAGATGTGGCAACAGGTCGCTGACCTCAAGGCCGGAATTTCCGTAGCGTTTGAATCCCCACATGGGCGCCATCACGGTGCGACTGGCATCGCGCAGGTGATCGGGCAGTTTGATCGGGATCTGCTTGCGGTTATATTCGATGAGTTTGGGTTTGGGATCGAACGTTTCGAAGTGCGACGGACCACCGCCCATGAACAGCCAGATGCAGCGCTTGGCGCGGGGTGGGTGGTGCGGCTGCGGCAGCGATGGCAGGGGGGCGCCATCGCTGGCTGACGCCGAAGTGCCGAAGAGCGAGGTCAGAGCGAGCGCACCAAGGCCACCACCGAAATGCTTGAGCAGCTGGCGCCTGGCCAGTGGCGAACTGCCGACCTGAGTACCCGGATAGACGCTGTATGGTTGAGCAGGATGCATGGCGATCTTTCAATCAATGAAGAGGAATTCATTGGCACAGAGCAGGGCGTGCGTGAACACCGCCCAGGTCTCTCGCTCACTCTTGCTGTTCTTGCCATTCGCCGGCGCTGCTGCGGCTGCCGCAGACAGGAATTCAGCCGCCAGTTTCAGTTCGTGCTGATCCGGATCACGGCAATAGGCGATGCGGTAGGCAGCGGTCACTTGCGCAGCTTGATCGCCCTTGATCCCCAGAACACGTTGGGCGAGCGTCACGCCGGCCTCGCGCACCAGGTTGTTGTTGAGCATGAACAGCGCTTGCGGCGCCACCGTCGAGACTTCGCGACGTTCGATGATCGAGGCTGGATCCGCGCCGTCGAATAAAGCCAGAAATTCATTGCTGGTTCGACGGGCGATGGGCTGGAACAGCGTGCGCTGGGTATATGGCTTACCAGGAACCAACCGCCTGCCGACCACCAGCAGCGCATCGCGGATCGCTTCCGCTTCGAGGCGGTTCCGGTTCATCCGTCCCAGCCAGTGATTCTCTGGATCAGCCTTGAGCGTCTCGGGAAGTCCCATTGCCGACTGGCCATAGGTAGCCGAGAGCATGATGGTGCGATGCAGGTTTTTCAGCGACCATCCCCCACCGATGAAGCGCGTGGTCAGATGATCGAGCAGCTCGGGATGCGTTGGCGGTTCGCCGAGGCGCCCGAAATTACCCGGGGTACGTACGATGCCGGCTCCGAAATGGTGTTGCCAGACCCGGTTCACCAATACCCGTGCGGTCAGCGGCTGCTTGGGATCGGTTAGCCACCGTGCCAATTCCAAGCGGCCGCTGGTTTTCACAGAGATGGTCGGTTGGCGTTCCCCTGCCAGGACGACCGGAAATCGTCTCGGCACCACATCTCCCTGGGTCTTGTAGCTGCCGCGCAGATAGATGCGTGAATCTCCAATGGTGTCGTGGATGCTGTCAGGAATGGTGCCATCCTCCGCGCCCAAGGTCGATTCGGGCGCCTTCATCGCCAGCAAACCTTTGAGTTCGCCGCGCAGCGCTGCTGTCTGTTCGCTGTCATCGCTTTTGGCCGTGGTCAGCGCGGCTCCCTTGGTGGTGACCTTGTCAAGGTCCTGGAGGATTTTTTCCAGCTCGCGGATGCGTTTCCTGCTGTTTTCATAGGCGGCGCTCACCGCCGCAGGGACGAGATCGAAGGTTTTGCGCTGATGGGCCTTTCCCTTGGTCACCCGAGTACTGAAGAAGATACCGGCAAGGCCATAGTAATCGGCGGTGGAAATCGGGTCGAATTTATGGTTGTGGCAACGTGCACAGGCCAGGGTGAGCCCCAGAAAGGTCCGACCGACCAGATCGATCTGCTGATCAACGATTTCGGCAGCGACCTTCTCCCGCTCGGTGTCCTGTTCCTGCCAGCTGCCCATGGCCAGCACGCCGGTCGGGACCAGATGGTCAAGCCGCTCGGCCTCATCTTTTGCCGGCAGCAGATCGCCCGCGATCTGGAGTTGCACGAACTGGTTGTAAGGAAGATCGCCATTCAGCGCGTTCACCACCCAGTCGCGGTAGGGGAAGGAGCGGTTGTCTGTGTCGCCTTCCATGGTGAGGACGTCGGCGTAGCGCACCAGATCGAGCCAATGGCGCGCCCAGCGTTCGCCATAACGCGGAGAGGCCAACAGGCGGTCGACCACCTTGGCGCAGGCTCCGGGTGACGTGTCAGCCAGGAATTCAGTCAACTCGTCTGGCGTTGGCGGCAATCCGATGAGATCGAAGGTCGCTCGGCGCAGCCACCTGGCTGGATCGGCCGGCGTAGCCGGCTTCAACTTTTTCGATTCAAGCTTGGCCAGCACGAAGCGGTCAAGGTCGTCACGGACCCAGGCCGCATCTTTCACGGCTGGCAGTGGCGGCGTGCCCACCGGTTGAAACGCCCACCAGGCGCGCTGCTCGGCACTGATCGAGAAGGCGCCACCGGACGAAGCGACGATGGTCACGCCTTTCATCGCCTTCGGCCAGGGCAGTCCCATGGCCACCCACCGCGTGAGATCTGCGACCTCGGCAGCGGACAACGCCTTGCTGCCCTTCGGCATCCGCAGGTCGCTCTGGTGTGAGATCGCCTTGATCAGCAGGCTCTCAGCCGGTTTGCCTGGAACCGCAGCCGGGCCGTGCTCCCCACCTTCGAGAATGGCCACGCGCGAGGTGAGTTGCAGGCCTGATTTGGGGTCGTTGGAACCGTGGCATTCATAACACCTCGCCTTGAGCAGCGGGGCAATGGTTTTCTCGAAGAAAATCGAGTCGGCATCAGCGACAGCAGAGGCGACCGGAACCGGCACAGCGGCAACCGCGACCGCCTCTGGCCATTTCACGCCGCGTTCAACCCAGGCCACCAGCACGGCGGCCTCGCCTTCCGGCAGGGGCAGTTTGGGCGGCATGGCCACATCGCCCTGGCGTCGGATCGCTTGGATCAGGACACTGGTGTTCGGCTTGCCGGGTACGGCTGCCGGCCCGTGTTCACCGCCGGCCAAAACAGCTGCACGGCTATCGAGGCGCAGCCCTCCCTTCTGCTTGGCAGCACCGTGGCAGTCGATGCAGCGTGATTCCAGCACGGCGATGGCCTGGCGGTCGAGCGCCACGTCACCAACACTATCTCCAGCGGCGATCGCGGTCATAGCCAGAGCGATAACAAGCGTGGTGCGAAGGAGGCTCATGCAGGTCCATGCCTTGGCTCGCCGGGATGGCAGGCAACGCCGAACGGGGGTCACACGTCTATATGCATGGGGTACCACGCATGTTGAGCACCGAGGTCCAGATTTGCATGAACGCGCAGGCCGATTGTCTGGGTACACCTCTGCCGTGAGTCAATCTGCACCGCGTCTGACCATCGGCGTCCTGATCCACACCGCCAACGCCTTCCATCGGGATCTCGTTCGCGGAGCCACTGCCTACGCCTATGACCGCCGTATGCGGGTATGGATCGAACAACGCGACGTCTTGTCCCGCCCTGGGTCGGATTTATCCATGATCCTGCGCACTCGACTGGCCGATGGCTATATGTTCCAGGGCCATCCCCACGCCGCGCTCACCGCCGCTTTCGCCGAAACGGGAAAACCGGCCGTTGCCCTGACCTGGCGTCCACCCGGATTCACTGGGCCGATGATTGCGCTCGATGACCACGCATTGGGCATGGAAGCAGGCCGCCATCTGTTGGATCGCGGATTGGCCCATATGGGGTTCATAGGAAATCCGAAGGCGCATTGGGTGGAGTCGCGATTGGCAGGGTTCACGAACGTCCTGGCCTCTGCCGGTTGCACCCCGAAGATCTTCCCGCTGCGCCGTCCGATAGTTGATCAGTCATTCGTACTGACCGACGTTGGCCGCCGCGAACTGCGTCACTGGCTGCGCCGAATGCCCAAGCCGGCCGGATTGTTCATGGTGGACGATTTCGACGCCAGTCAGATTGCCCAGATCTGCGCCGAAGCCAGTATTGCCGTACCAGAGGAGGTCGCCATTCTCGGCTCCGACAATGATCCCTTTCAGTGCGAGATTTCCTACCCACCGCTATCGAGCATCCGCCTGCCCGGTTTTGGCATCGGTTTTGAGGCGGCGCGCCAGCTCGACCGGATGCTGGCCGGCGAGATCGGGTCCGACGACATCCGGCTGCCGCCACTGGGTGTGGCGATGCGCCGTTCGACCGAACTGGTCGCCATCGAGGATCCTGCCATGGTCGCCGCTTTGCGCTTCATCCGTGACGGCACCCACGAAACCATGCCGGTCGCCACGATCGCCGCTGCCGCCGGCATCTCACGCCGCGCGTTGGAACAACGTTTTCAAAAACTGCTCGGACGCACCCCGCTCGATGAAATCCGCCGCGTTCGCATTGCTTCGGCGCAGCGTCTGCTGCTCGAAACCGATCGACCGCTCGCCGACATCGCCCGCTTCGTCGGCTTCGCCAGCGACACCAGTTTCTGCACCGTATTCCGCCGCGTCGTCGGCCGCTCGCCCGGGCAATATCGTGCCGGACGCTGACAAAGAGCAGATGCAAGTGATCTTGCCCCTGAAAAGGGGCCTGAGAACCGGCGCACGTCGGGAACCTTTCGGCACGAGAACCGAGAGATCCCAGGAATGCCGTTCGTCCTGGCCGGACGGTCGAAGGGACAACCCGCAGGACCGACGTGAACGTTCCTGGATCGATTAACTCGGCAGGTCATCCGGAGGGATTTTCCGTCGTGGCAACGCCAGCTCCGCATCACCGCATGCAGGAATTCACCGAGCTGCTGCGCGATGACCAACTGGCCGCGCTCGATGCGACGCTTCCGCCACTGATCGGTTCCTATGCACCACGCGTGCTGGCAGCCGGCAAACTCACCGGACCTGAAATGGTCCTGGCTGATGATCGCCCGCCTTTCCGCCATCGTTGGCGTCTGATCGAAGTTCAGGAAGGCACCATCACCATCATCCGCAGGGTTGGCGGGAGCGCCGTGCTGCGGCCTGAAGGCATCGCCCTGATCGAACCGGGAACCGTTGATTCCATCGTTTTTTCGCCGGGTTCGCTGATCCTCCATCTGCTCTTCGATGTCGAGGCGGAACCGTGCCGGCCGATCGCCGGGGCTTTGCTTCCATTGGATCCGGCCCGACGCCAGCCGGGTGCGCGGGCGACCTGGGGTATCGATCTGCCGGCGACCCTGCCCGCATCGGCGCACGCTGGAGCGCGCCTGCTGCTGCGCCGCGCCTACGACGCGACCGCCGGTCTGGCGCTCCGTCTGCAGGCCGACGCCCTGCTTGCCACCTGGCTGGCCGAGCTGGTGACGACCGTGGTCCATGGGCGCCCGCTCACCGGCCTCGACTTGGCTTTGCACCATCTCCGCGCCCACCTCAACCGGCCGATGAGCATCGACCTCATGGTGCTCTGGTCGGGTCTCGATGCCCGCCGATTCCGCGAAGCGGTGCAGGAACGCTTTGGTTGCCAGCCTGCCGATCTCGTCCGGAAGATGCGTATGACCCTGGCCCGTCGCCTGCTCAGCGAAGGCCAACCGGCGGTGTCGGATGTCGCCCGTGCTTGCGGGTACACAGATTCCGCGGCATTTGCTCGTGCCTTCCGCAAGGAATTCGGGTGCAGTCCCAGCGCCTGGACGCCGCCTTGATGGCGGACCCGGTCCGGTCCACCGCGCCGTTCGGAGAAGCCCTCACCCCGATCAGGAGTGGCAAGGTCCACGGACGCCGCATCCGACCATGCTGGAGGGATCGAATGTTCTGGGCTGCATGATGAATAGGCGCGCGGTTGCCGTGTATGATCTATCATGCTGCGCTTTGCCTTTGGCCTGTTGCCATCCTGGTTCATCGGATCGTCTTTGGCGTTGTCGGCGGCGATGGGTTGTGCCAGCGAAGTGTCCGACCAGGTCCGCGAGGCCGTCGCCCATTCCTGCGTGAAATGCCATGGGCCGGTCAAGCCCAAGGGCGGTCTTGATCTGGAAAGCCTGCTGACCGCTGACTTCAATGCGAAGACGCTGGCGTTGTGGACGCAGGTCGATCAGCAACTGGCGGACGGATCGATGCCGCCGAAGGATGCTCCACCGATGCCGAGCGAGCAGCGCGCAGCGCTGCATTCCTGGATCACCATCCAATTGGCCAGAGCTGTACGTCCTGCTGACGATCCCGGTCCCGCGCCGATGCGCCGACTGACCCGGATGGAGGCGCAGCGCACGCTCGAAGCTTTGTTCGGGGTTCCGGTGCGCGAGGCATTGAGCATGCCTCCGGAGGTCATCGGCGAACACGGCTTCGCCAGCTTGGCCGCGATCCAGACCGTCACGACCGACGATGTCCGCCAACGCCTTGATGTGGCCCGCGGTGCCGCCAGCCAGATCGTGTCCACGTCGGCGGCGGGTGTGATGTGCGTGCCGAGCCCGGCCATCGGCGAACCCTTTGCTGGCAGTCTGGCGGTGCAGGAACGTCTGAATCTGGCCCTGCCGGTCTGGCAGGAAGCCGCCTACATCCGCATCCTCGACGCGCTGACCCAGGTCCAGGTCGGGCAATCCCTGAGCGCGGTTGCAGCCAGCACCGGCCTGCCCGTCGAGGTCCTCTCTGCGGCAATGCGGCTGGCTTCCGCGAACTACCAGGCCGATCCTGTACCCGACCAGATCAGCAAACCAAAACGGGATGAGCTGGTCGAAAACGAACTGCCGGCGATCCGCGGCGCCCTGATCGAGATGGGGCCTTCGGGTCACGGCAGTGCTCTTGAACGCGACGCACGCCTGATCGCGCTTGCCAAAACCATTGCCCACCTCCGGCGCGCGCAAAAGCCAGCGCCGGGCAGCGCCGGCGCAGATCTTGAGCTCGCCTTCCCGCTGCTCGCCAGAAAGTTCCAACCCGCGATTCGCGCTGCATCCCCTCCGAAAATCCCGCCCTTATCGAACAAACCGCTGCTCGCCGACCTCGACTTCGCTGCCTGGTTCCTGACCTCGGCGCAACGCGCCGAGGTCACCGCAACCCAGAACGCCGTGAACGAGCTGTATGCGGCGGAACGCACGGCTGCAATTCCTGCCACGCCGCCGGGCAAACTGGCACCCGGGAAATCGCCTAAACTGCCAACCTCAACCGCATCACCAGGGCCTGTACAGGATGTGCATCCCGACGGCGCGGGTGACGACGCCCATTGCCGGTGGTTGGCGGAGTTCACCAGACGCGCCTGGCGTCGACCCCTCACCGCCGACGAGGTCGCTGGAATCATCAGTTATTACCAGCAGCGGCGAACCCGGCAGGCCGGACCCACCGCGCTGCGCGAAACCGTCGCTCGCATCCTGGTCGCTCCCGATTTCTGGTACCGTGTCGAACCGGCGGTTTCCGGTGCTGGACGGGCCGCGCCCCTGCCCGGTCCGGCACTGGCGGTGCGGCTCAGTTACACGTTGTGGGGTGCCCCGCCGGATGCGGAGCTGAGCGCAGCCGCGGCGACCGGCGCGCTGTCCAGCGAAGACGGCCTGCGCATCCACGTCAGACGCATGCTCGGCGATCCGCGTGCCAGCGGCCTGATCGACGATTTCCTGCTCACCTGGCTGGGCCTCGCGGATTGGCCAGCCAACGGCAAGGTTCCCGATCCCCTGCGTTTCCCCATTCCGCGCAGCGGATCGCTGTTTCCCGGACTCAAGGAGGAACTCCGCGCCTTCGCCGCGGATCTGGTCCGCAACGATGCCCCGGTGATCACCCTGCTCACTGCTGATTGGACTTATCTGAACGAGGAATTGGCGCGGTATTACGGAATCGGCAAGGTCACCGGCCAGTTGCTGCGCCGGGTGACGGTGGCCGACCAGGAGCGTGGCGGGCTGTTTGGCCAGGCTGCCATGCTCATCTCGACCAGCTATAATCTGCGCACCAGCCCGGTGATCCGTGGATCGTGGATTCTTCAAGATTTGGTGGGCCGCAAGCTGCCACCGCCGCCGCCAGATGCGGGAAGCCTGCCCACCGACGACAAGCAACCCGATGGGCTCAGCCTGCGCCAACGGCTGGAACAGCATCGCCGCGAGCCGCGCTGCGCCGCCTGCCACGACCACATCGATCCCCTCGGATTCGCGCTGGAGCGCTTTGGTGCAGACGGACGGCTGCGCAAGACCGACATCAACGGCAAGCCGATCGAGGATTGGGGCGTGGCCCGCGATGGCCAGCGGATCGTCGGCAAGGCTGGGCTGCAGGCCTGGATCCTCGCTCAACGTCAACCTTTCGTGCGCCATTTCGCTACCAGATTCGCCGCCTATGCCCTCGGTCGGGTGATCGATGCCAGCGACCAGGCGATCATCGATGCCATGGTGCAGGCCAGCCCGGAAGGCCGCCTGTGGCCGATGGTCGAGGCGCTGGTCCTGCATCCGGCCTTCCGCCAGATCCGCACCACCCAGGCCAAAGGAGACTGAGACATGCTCTCACGACGCGATCTGATCCGCTGCGGAGTCGGCAGCTTCGCATTGCCATTCCTGGAATCGGTCCTGGCCAAGGAACCTGACGGGGTTCCGCAGCCGGCTGGGGCTCCCAAACGCCTGGTGGCGGTCGCGATCGGAATGGGTGTCTATCCGCCGGGATGGTGGGCCAAGGGCGACGGCGAGGCCATGCAGTTCGGACCGGCGCTGGAACCCTTCGCCAAGCTGCGTCGCGAGATGCTGGTGATCGAGGGGCTGTTCCATCCCGCTGCTTCGAATTACGAGATCCTGGGCAATGCCCATTGGGGCAAAGAGGTTTCGGTCTTTTGCGGAGTTCGCGCCGATCCCCAGGCGGTGCGTCTGGCGACCACCTTCGACCAGGTCGTCGCCCGGCAGATCGGCCCCAGCACTCCGGTGCCCAGCCTCGTCCTGAACGGCGAAGGCATCGGCGACAACCTCTGGAAATGCCGGGTCTCCTGGCTGAACCCGCAGACGCCCGCGCCGATCATCAGCGATCCCCGTCGCGCCTTCGCTCGGGTCTTCGACACCGCGCCACCACCGGACGATGAACGCAGCATCCTCGACGCCGTGCACGGCGATCTGGCGCGGCTGGGTGCAACGGTCTCCCGCGCCGACGGCCAGCGGTTGCAGGAATGGCAGGACTCGATCCGTGAACTGGAGGTGCGCATCCAGGCCGCGCATCAACCACCACAGCCTGGCAATTGGCAACCGGCGGTGATCCCTGCCGCGGAACTGCAATCGCCGGGGACGGCAACCGATCTGGTGGCACGCTGGGATCTCCTCTTCGATGTCATCCTGCTCGCCCTGCGCGCAGACCGCACGCGCGTGGTCAGCTTCCTGATGAGCGACTGCAATGGCGGGGCGAATTTCAGTGCCCACGTGCCGGGTTCGCTGACCTACCACGGTGATTCCCACAACGTCAAACCCGAGAACCTGACCGAGATCAGCCGCCTGCACATGAAATCCCTGGCCCGCTTCGCCGAGCGCATGCACGCCATCGACGAAGGGGGTGGAAGTCTGCTCGACCACAGCGCCGTGCTCTACACCAGCGGACAGGGCGATGCGACCAAGCACAATTCCGACTACCTGCATTCCCTGCTGCTGGGCCGGGCCCACGGCGCCATCCGCCCGGGCCGAACCCTGGATTTCAGCAAGGATCCGCATCGTGAAATGAACCGCCTGTTCCTGTCGCTGATCCAGGCCAGCGGGGTCTCTGCCAGCAGTTACGAAGGGATCGATCGTCCCCTCGATCTGGCCTGATCGCTGGTAACCAGTTCATGCCGCAACGGTCGTCTGCTGCAAGCTGCATGGGCAGCGGCGACAACCACCAGCAGTAAGATCAGACATGCTCTGGTTTACATGGTTGGTGCGGGTCCTGTCCTGCTTGATCGTACTGGTTGCAGCGCAGCGGCTGCAGGCGGTGACCGCTGATGAGGCCACTGCACGCACGGGCATCTCTGGCGGCTTGTGCGTGATCGATCGCGCTGGTGAAGCGGAAGCAGACCTCGCGCTCCAATTGGCCGAACGTCCTTCCTGCGTGGTCCAGGTGCGCACCGGTGATCGGGTGTCGGCGCACAGCCTGACCGCGCGGGGCGAGGCTGCCGGGCAGCTCGGGCGCAGGCTCTATGTCGATGCCGATCGCAGCGAAGGTCCGGCGCTTCCCTACGCCGATCATGCGGTGGATCTGCTCGTTATCGGCGATTTGGTCGACGCAGATCTCACGGCGAGCGCACGCGCCGAATGGCAACGGGTGCTGTCAGGTGGACGTGGGGTCGCGCTGGTCGGTCGTTCCGCCGAGCGTGGACCAGGACTGTCGCGGTCGGCGTTGGAGGCCTGGGCTGCTGGTGGTACCGGAAATGCAACGATCCTCGCTGATGCCAGCGGAACCTGGGCTTTGCTGCGCGGGCGGCTTCCGGTCGGGGCCGATGGGTGGACCCATCGCCTGCATGGTCCTGACCAATGCCAAGTCTCGCAGGATACTGCGTTCCAGGCGCCGTTCCTCAGCCAATGGTGGGGTCTGCCACGGCAGGACGGCATGTGGGGATCGACCATGGTCGCAGGGCGCGGTCGCCTGTTCAGCATGCGTTCGAGCCGCCAGGCAGGTCAGCGGTACGCGCTGACTGCGCGTGGACTGGGCAACGGCGTGATGTTGTGGCAGCGGATCATGCGCTCCGCTGACGCGACCGAGGTGGACAATTACGATTCCGGACGCTCATGCATCGCTCTCGACGGCGACACCGTGCTGATCATCGCCGGCGATAGCGTGCTCCGCCTCGCTGCCGAGTCCGGCAAGGAACTCGCCCGCATCGTCGGGCCGCGGCCCGGTGGAGGCATCAAATGGATCGGAGTGGCCGACGGTTTGTTGGCCGTGCTGGCCGGCGACCGTGATGTCCACAAGCCCGCTGCGTTCAGGTATCAGAAAGGCGCCGCCAGCAATCCGACCGGGAGCGACCTGGCAGTGTACGAGACCGTGACCGGTCGTGAGCAGTGGAAGGCCACTGTCGCCGGCAGCATCGATGAGCGGCTGATCGCCCTGCGTGACCACCGCCTCTACACCCTGGCCGAAGGGGTCGGGCTGGAATGCCGCGACCTGGGCAGCGGTGCGCGATCGTGGCTGAATGCGGATCCCGACATCCAGCGCGCGTTCCGTTCACCCGAGCCGCGGCGAGTGGCCGCTGGGATGCTGTCGAAACCGGGTCTGGTGGCGCTCCCTGACCAAATTGTGCTGTGCGCCAAGTGGGCAGAAAAAACCATGGCTTTCGCCAGCAACGATGGCCGCCTGCTGTGGAGCAAAATCCAGGACAGACCGGGCGGGGCTCGGGCGGACAATTCCATCGCGTTTGGCAAACTCTGGCTCGATGGCGGGACCGCCTTCGACCTGTTCAGCGGTCAACCCGCCACCGCTCCGCCGACCGGCGGCGGCGGTTGTGGCCCACCGCTGTGGACACCGCGCTATTGGATCAGCGCCTTCGGCAGTGTCAGCGAACTGCGGAGCGGAAAGGCTGTGCGGACAAGAGACATCAAATCTCCTTGCGATCAGGGCACGATCATCGCCGACGGGATCATGGTCACCATGCCGTCGGAATGCAGCTGCGGCGCGGAACTCAAAGGCTACCGCGCCCTGGCGGCTGCGGGCTCCTTCGCTGATCGGCCTGCCGTTCCGTGGCAGCAACGCTTGCAGGTGGATGCGGCCGTGAACCACGCACCGCCCACGGCACTGCCGGTCGACGCCGCCGATTGGCCGGTCAGCCGTGGCAACCAGGCTCGCGGCGGGGCCTGTGCGGCGGTGGTCGGCCAGGTCGCCGCCGTGCGCTGGCGCTGGTCATCGCCGGGCACGGTGGCGCCACCGGGCGGCCCCGCCGTGGCCGGGCTGCCGCGCCTCGATCCCGATTTCATCGCCACGACACCGCTCACCGCAGCGGGACGCGCCTGGTTCGTCTCGCACGATGGCGTGGTGCGCTGCCTCGATGCCGCCAACGGCGAAAGCCGCTGGACCACCGCCACCGGCACCATGGTGCTCTCGCCACCGACCCTGTGGCAAGGGCATCTGCTGATCGGCGGCGGCGATGGCAACGTGCGTTGCCTCGATGCCAGCACCGGTCACCTGCGCTGGCGTTTCCAGGTCGCGCCCCACGACCGGCGTACGTTCTGGTTTGGTCACCTGGTCAACACCTGGCCGGTGCTGCCCGAGATCGTGATCGATCACGGCACGGCCTACGCGATGGCCGGATTCCAGAGCGACAATGGCGTCACCTGCGCAGCCATCGACGTGGCGACGGGCGCGGTGCGCTGGGAGACCGCTGGCACGTCGCGCATCGGACCAACGGCGGTTTTCGGTCACGCCGCGGTCGGTGGCGGTCGCCTGTGGATGACCGGTGGCACGGGCGGTTCCTTTGCCCTGCCCGGTGGCGAGTGGGCCGCAGGACCAGCCTTGCACGGGGCCGAGTGCGGGATCTTCAGTGAACGCTGGCTGATCGCCGGTGGCCGGCGGATCACCGAGACCGCCCAGGACGCACTCGACTCGCCCATGCAACGCGCCGAATTCACCGCCAGTCCCCTCGACCGCGCCAGTACCCGGCACCGGCCCCTGGGTGCAGACAGCGCGCCGACTCCGGCGATCCCGGTCTGGGATGCCGCGCTGTTTGTTCTCGCCGCACGGGCGGATCGCACCGCGACCTGCCAGGTCACCGCCGTGCCGGCAGCCGCGATGAACACCTGGCTGGCAACGTTTCCGGACGACAAACACGCGGACCAGCCTGCGCTCGCCACGGTCCAGGCCTGGTCGGTGGAGCTGCCGACCCCGCTCGCTCTGGCCCTGTCGCAGGATCTGGTGATCGTGGCCCACGCTGACCGCCAGCTGACCCCGCCGGTCGGCAAGATCGGCACCGCCGCGGTCGAAGGCGTCCGCTTCCAGCTGAGCGGATTGAACCGCCGCGATGGCTCCCGCACCTGGTCGATCGCGCTGCCGGCGCAACCCGCGCCCAATCGGCTGAGCATCGACCGCGACGGGCGCGTCCTGGTCTGTCTGATCGATGGCACGGTGGTCTGCGTGGGACGATGACGACGCCATCGCAATCACCTCCACGGTCGCGGCATTCGGCGCACGTCACATGCTGCTGGCGTTGTGCGCCCGCAGGCCGGTTTATCGACTTCGTCGAAGTGGTCACTGGAGCCCGATGCTCTGCCACTGGTCGCGACTGGGCTCCGCCAGCTTCCAGGCCTCCGGCCATCGCTGCTCGAGCGCATGCGGCCGCGCTGCACGGCGATCAACCAAAACAGTTCCTGCGGCGTCGGGGGTGCGGCGCGGCATCCTGGCAGATCGTGCGGTCCTGCATTTTATCGATGTCCGCAGCGGTAAGCCGGCGACTGGAGCGGTGCGTTCCGCCAGTGTGATCGCTGTCAATTGCCTTGATGCCGGCATCCACGCCAGCGACCTCTGCCTTGTGCCCACGACTGACGCCGTGGCGATCGACCAACGTACCACGTGATTGCCCGTCTGGCGCCAGCGACCGGTTCGAACTTGGCCTGCCTATCGAGTAGGATTCACCTGGACGTCGGTAGCTCCCATTGGACCAGCCTTCGCAACGTCAGGCCGACCAGTTCGGTAAGCCCGCGGTGGAATTCCAAATTTCGCCGTGAAGTGGCGCGTGAACAACGATGCGTCGGTATAGCCAACGGAACTCGCCAAGGTGGCAACGCTTTCCGTCGGATTGTTCTCCAGCTGACGTGCCGCCAGCATCAGGCGTTCGTCCCGGACCAAGCGCATGGGGCTGACAGAGTAATAGCGCTTGAAAGCATGGTTGACGTGGGAAGCAGTGAATCCGCTCCACCGTACTATTGCAGGGAAATCCAGGACGGCATTCCTGAGATTGCGTTTGATGCGGCCGCGCAACTCGGCAACCCATCGCGGAATCGCCTGGTCGAGTCCACGACTCTCGATCCGGTCCCAGGGGAGACTGGTCAAATAGAGATGCAGCAGACGGTCGATCGGCAAGCGGGCTTGGACATTATGCCCGAAGTCGATGGAGGAAAAGTTCCGGAAACAGGACGCGGCCTCATGACAGTAATTCCGCCAGAGCGCAAGATCCGCGATGACAACCACCTTGGGCAGCGGCAATCCATCCAGGGGATGGATCCCAAGGTTTCTCAGAATCAGGAAAAACCCGGAACCGAACAGTTCGATCGGGCAGCGGTCCACGATCTCACGATAGGGCGTTTGCGGTGGTACCAGGTAGGCAGCAGGTCCAACCACGCTGAGGTCGAGCACTGCCGTGGTGATTCGAATGCGTCCCTGCATCAGCACATTCAAGGCCCACCAGTTCTTGCCAGTTACGAGCCGTTCATGGCCGCCTTCACGCCGGTCAATTCCGGCGAAATTCACTTGGATGCCGCATTGGACCCAGAATCGGGCGAAGGAATTCGGCAAGGTCCCGAGCGGCATGCCTGCGACAATGAATGCCGGATCAAGAACAACAAGATCCTGAACGCTCAGGCCCGGGCAGCGTACCATTCTGCCAAAGGAACCTGCCATGCGATCCATCTTGTCCGGTCTCATCCTGGTCACCACCGGAGGTCTGCTCTGCGGTGCCGAGACACCGCCGGCTCTTCCCGATTCCGAAAAGGTCTATTCCCAGGAAGAGGCCCTCAAGATCGGTTGGCCGCAGTTGATGGGCCCTTTGGGGACCAATGTCAGTTTGCAGATCAATACGCCATTGATTGCAGACCTGTCGCAGGCCAAGGTCTTATGGGAAAGTGAGTGCAAGGATTTTGGCGGCGGCAAAGGCGGTTCTCAAGCCTTCAACCACACGTCTCAATTTGCAACGGATTTTATCGATAAAAAAATGAAGGCCCCTGGTAATTGGGCTGGGCCTATCGTGGCAGAGGGTTTGGTCCTGTGTTCGTCCTGGCGTCTGTGCGGTGAAGAGAAACTGGTTAAAGGTTCGGTTGCCCCAGCCAGAGGGGGCCCAAAAGACGATGGCGATGACAAAGCTGATGCTTCGGTCAAAACCGATGGCACCAGCCAAGAGATGAAAGTCCGTCTTGATGCCGAAGACACCCTGACCGCCATCGACGCCTTGACCGGGAAAACCCGTTGGCAGGCGGTCGAACCGGGCGGACTGCTGTGCTCTGGTGGCAAACGCATGGGTTTTCAAGTTGCACCGGTTGCCCACAAGGGCGTGGTGTACGCTTTGGGTTCAACTGCTCGCATTTTCGCCTATGACATTGCCAGTGGGAAAAAACTTTGGGTTTCCGATGTCCACCCTGCCCGGGCCGCCAGGAAGAAAGCCCGTGAAGACGCCCTGGCCTCTTTAGACAAGGGAATCTGGCCGAAATACAACAAACAGCCTGGGTGGTTTGGATCGTTGCTGGTGGCGCAGGATACGCTCATCGTTCCCGATCAAAGAGGTGGACTCCTCGGTGTTGATTGTGCCACGGGCACCCAGAAATGGGCGGTCAAAGACGTGGTTACGATCTATGGTTCGCCCAGTGTTTGGCGGCACGAGGGCTACGAGTACATTCTGTGTGCCAACACCACTGGTGATTTGCGCCTCATTGACCCACCAAGTGGCAAAGAATTGTGGAGACTTTCCGGCCTCGGGCCGAATTGGACCACCCTGACCCCCGGTAAAACCCACGTCTTGGTCAATGTTGTTCCTGGTTCTGGAAAATCGAAAGGCGCCGAAACCAAACTCGGACGTGTGGGTTCGGTCCGCTTGTCGCCAACCAAAGGTGAAATGGCATGGACCCTCGATCCATCGGTAAAAAACTCCATCTCAGTCTCGATGGATCTTGGCCCATCCTATCGATTCCTGTACCGGGCAGGGCGATTTATCACCTTCGACACGCCTGGACTGTCCCCCTCGCTCCTGATCGATGAAGAGTCTGGGAAAGTTCTGTCATCCTTTGAATTCACTGGAAACCGGAACGATAGCCTCATCGGATTATTGTACTGGTGTGGCGATCACGTCATCAGCCGAGGGGATTCCGTCCATGGTCCATCCCATGGCGGTCGGCATCCATGGAGTTATTGGACAATAAAAAACGACACCATCACCCAAGCCCCTGGCAAAATGGACCTTGGCGAATTCAGTTCCGCCTATGAGGCTCTTATGGAAGTTCCGCTGGTCGGCGGCTTGATGTTTGAACGTTGCCTGAATGGCGGAATCATCTGTTACGATCTGCGCCAGAAATGAAAGGTTTCCGCTGGGGAAATCGTCCAGACGCGCATCGACATCATCTCATCATGGAGACCTGACGGAAGCCAGGGCAATCAACGGAGAGGAATGCCGCTTGGCACCGTCGCCAGCGAAGCCCGCAGGTCGATCTGCAGATTTGCTTCCCCCGACTCAACTCAACGATCCCTGAAGGCTCACCTCAGATGCATGTCCTGTTCGCCCCGGAACAATCCGTCAGCCGTAGGTCGTGGATGTTTCCGAAATGAACTGATCCCCAGGTTCTTGGCAATCTGACGATCCGGCGAACGATTCCGCGTCGTTGGGAAACATCCTCGTATTTCAGGCCCTCAAAGTTCCCACCTTGCGCAATTGCCGCCCGAGGTGCGCCGCGTCGGCGTAGCCGAGGCGTTGCGCGACGTCACTCAGGCGCAGGCCTTCGCGCTGCATGAGATCCTCAGCGCTGCGCACCCGCCGGTGGGCGATCCAGGCGCGTGGCGACATGCCATAGCTCGCTCGGAAGCGGCTGGCGAAAGCATGGCGGCCGCAACCTGCGATGCGGGCGAGGTCGCCCGGGGTCGGGGCATGGGAAAGGTGGGCGTCGGTCCAGGCTTCCAGGGCCTGGCGGCTGGCGGCCGTCAGGCCGGCGGATGGTTCAGGATCCGCCAGCAACCGGTCCAGCACCTCGGCCAGCAGAAGGCGAACGGCAAGGGAGCCGCCCGGACTGCTCCGGGCAGAGGCCACGGTGCGGTCGACCAGATCGACCAGGGCCCAATCGCCGCGGTGCACGCAGGCGTGCAGCGTTGGCGCGTTGGCGCAGGCGAAGTGGAGATCCTGGGTCACCCGTTCGCCCGCATGCAGGTAGTCGATCGCGGTGCCGGCCGGCACCAGGATGACATCGCCCGGTCCGGGGTCCAACCGCCGACCATCACTGCTTAGGCTCAGATGCCCGCGCTGCACGGCGATGATCCAATGCTGTTCCTGGCGCTTTGCGCGAGCCACGTAGCGGGCACGGATGAGGCGAGGCACCAGGCGCGGACGCAGGACCAGTTGGTTCGCCCGGTCCGTCAGGGCTGCGGCCCAGGCCCAGGCAAGCCCCCCCTGGTCTGGCGCAGGATCCGGCCGGTCGCTCAGTTGGGACATGCGGTCATTGGATGACCATGCGCCATATCGCAACCAGCGTTCGGGCGAGACGACCTGGTGCAGACCACCGACCTTCCCAGCGAGGAGATGCCGACCATGCCGCTCACCCGTCGTGATTTCTTGCACGTCTGCGGGGCGATGTCCCTGGCATCGTTGGGATACGCCGATCCCGGTGGCACCCATGGCGATGACTGCCTGCTCCTCGAAGCCCGGTCTTTTTCCGACCTTGGCGGCTGGCTCGTCGACTGCCAGTTCGAGGACATCATGGGCTTTCCCTACCTGCTTGCGCATGGATGCGGCCGGCCGGTGCGATCGGCCTCGACCACCGCAGCGTTCCCAAGTACCGGGCCCTACCACCTGTGGGTGCGGACCCGCAACTGGTGTCCGGGGCCGTGGGAGGCGCCCGGCCGTTTCCGCATCACCGTTGCCGGCAGGGAGCTGCCCACGGTCTTCGGCACCGAACCCGGATGGGCCTGGCAGCGTGGCGGTCGGGTCGAGATCACCCAGGCCCGCACCGATCTGGCGCTGGTCGATCTGACTGGCTTCGATGGCCGCGTCGATGCGCTGTTCTTCACCAAGGACTCCGCTTTCACCCCGCCGGCCGAGGTGGAGCCAATGCAGAAATGGCGCCGTTCGATCATGGGCATTCCTGATGTGCCGGTCCGTCGCGAATCGTTCGACGTGGTGGTGGTCGGAGGCGGCTTCGCCGGCTGCGGCGCGGCCATCGCGGCGGCGAGGGCAGGGGCGGGAGCGGGGATGAAAGTCGCCTTGATCCATGATCGACCGGTGCTGGGCGGCAATTCCAGCAGCGAGGTCGGCGTCCCCCCGATCGGCGTGGCCGGGCCGAGTCGCGGAATCATCAACGCCATGGATACGGCATCGCACAGCGCTTCCCAACTGACCTTCTTTGCTGAAGAGGGCGAGGCCAATCGGTTGGCGATGATCACGGCTGAACCGAACATCCGCCTGTTCCTGGACTGGCGTCTGTACGACGTCCAGGTCACGGCAGGCAGGATCAGCAGTTGCGATGCCCACCACAACCGCACCGGCGAGGCCGTGCGCTTCGACGCCCCGCTGTTCATCGATTGCAGTGGCGATGCCTGGCTGGGATTCCGCGCCGGTGCCGAATTCCGCCAAGGCCGCGAGGCGAAGAGCGAGTTCGACGAGGGCTGGGACGAATTCAAAGAGAAGTGGTCGCCGACCAATCCGGACCGTCTGACCATGGGCAGCAATCTGAAATACCGCACGGGGCCGGCCGCCAGTCCAGAAGATGCCGCTTTCCCCGAGGTGCCCTGGGCGATGCCGATCGCCAAGGATCACGCGGCGGCCGAGGCCGAATGGAACTCGGAATACGCCCGCGAGGATCTCGACCAGATTCGCGACGGCGAGGAGATCCGCGACCATCTGCTGCGTTGGATCTACGGCAGCTTCGCCAACGCCAGGAAGAACCCCAAACACGCCATGCTGAAGATCACCTTTGTGGGCTACGTCCTGGGCCGGCGCGAATCAAGGCGGTTGATGGGCGACCATATCTATTCCATGAAGGACATGACCGAGAACCGGCTCTTCCCCGATGCCGTGGTCGAGGAGCCGCGCCAACTGGACATGCACGCCCAGCTCGGAGGTAATCTGTCGGTCGGATCCATGGCCATGGAAATGAAGGTTGGAACCTATTTCGTTCCCTTCCGGAGCCTGTATTCGCGCACCATCACCAACCTGATGATGGCCGGGCGCTGCTTCAGCTGCACCCACATCGGTCTGAGCGGCCCGCGCTGCCAGAAGACCACCGGGCAGATGGGCATCGCCACCGGCTATGCTGCGGCCCTCTGTACAAAGCACGCCTGCACTCCGCGCGAACTGGCGCAGAAGCACATCGCCGAACTGCGCCGGCTGATCGGGATCACGGTCGGATCGCCGTCGGATCCCCCGGCCCCCAAGTCGCCAGGCAAACCGCAACGGCAGCCATGATGCTGCTGGGCGACACTGCAGCCCGGCCGAGCCGGAACCTCCGGTTCATTTTCGGCACTTCCGGGCTGCTGGCTTTTTTCATCAGGGGGCTAGCGGCCCCCGTAGCACCACGCGCCAGAATTTCTTCTTATGACACGGAGATTCTGGCGCGTTGTGCCACAGGTGAAGTCCATGGATTCCGCTGGAATGCCCTGGGCGGCACCGCCCGTTTGCGCCTGGCCGGTTGCGAAAGTCGACACGCGGAGACTTTCGCCCGCGATGCCGCGGCCTGGTTGGAGGAGGTCGAAGCCGACCTCAGCCGTTTCCGTCCCGCCGGCGGCCGTTGAACGCTTTGCCAAATGCAGCCGGCCTTTCATCTGGTGCAAAGGGCTGAGACTCCAGGTGCATGGTGCTCACGACCGCTCAGCGGGCGATCCAAGTCCTCGACGCCCTGAGCAGAGGCTCAGCCGCGAACTCCTATCCGCGACCCGGCGTGCAAAGGTCAGCTGATCAACCCGACGATCCGGCCTTCACGTCCGTGCCAGAAGCATCGGAATGGCCGCGCCTGCTGGCATGGCTGGGCAATCCCGATCCCGGAGCCACGGTGCAGGAGATCACGTCTCTCCTGGTCACGATGGGCGTGGCGACGCCTGTCCTGCCATCCCTGGCCTGGCCGCTGATCGAGGCGGTGCGGCGTTGCCCAGATCATCGCAGCGTCCCGACGACCACGCTGGCGCACCTCGGTGCAGTGCTGGATCGCTGGGAGGCGCAGCAGGGGCAACTCGATGCGGTGACGCCGGCCGGAATCCTCGCCCAGGCCCTGCTGGTGCAGGATCTCCATTGCCTGGCCGACCTGTGTTCAAACGCGGGCCAGGGATGGGCGTCGGGTCCGTGGAGCCGCCGGGGCCACCGCCTGGAGCAGGCCCTGCACGTGCGGCTGTGGCACGATTCTGGATATGTGGACACCGCCGGCCCGGCCGATCCTTTGGCAATGCTGCTCCTGCTGGATACTCCAGCTGAACGTATCGCCATCCTGGCGAAACAGGCGCTCAAGCGGTGCCAATCCGCACTGGCCAGGAATCAGATCGGCTCCGTCTTCCTCGCCTGGGAAGGAGCGCATCGACACCGGTTGACGGATCAGGCAAGGCAGATCGCCGAACTGGTCCGATGACCTGGCCCCCCGTCGTTGCGCGGCGATGACCGAGGCGGCGTAGATTTTCCGCTGCTGATCGCGCGAGCTGGAGCTGTTGGACGATTCGTGTCATCCGGGGGCGGATGGCCCGTGCCAACCTGGCGGCGGATTCTCATCCGACTTGAGATGATTGTTCAGATCATCCTGCCGCCTTCGCCCGCAGCGCTTCCCACAACCCGGCATGGTTGAGCAGCACGTCCTTCAATCCCCGTTGTCCCGTGGGTGAATTGAGCATCTGGGAACTCATCAGCGTATGTGCGTCCAAGGCCCCCATGATCGCGTTCAGCAATTCAGACATGAGGTCGGGTGAGTTGGCGAACTGTTCCTTCGAATTGTTGGCCGCCTGCTGGCGTAGCGTCTCGGACTCCAGCAGCTTGCCCTTGATGACGTTGTTGACGTAGACCAGCTTGTCGTCGTCGGTCAGCTCGCCGTCGAAGAGGCTGTTCACCTTTTCGATCAGCTCGGCCAGGTAGGCTTTTTGCTTTTCTTGCACCTTGCCGCCGCCGCTCTCGGTCAGCGGGTCCAACTTGGGTGTCTCGCCGTCGTTCAGTGTCAGGGACTGCCTGCCCTGGTTTTTCAGGTTGTGGTGGGTCAGCACCACCTTGGACAGGTCGATGCCCTCGCGTTCGCGTCCGAATTCCAGCAGGGGCAGCAGGCGCTTGAAGAAGATGCTGCGCTTCTCGATGGCGGTGTTGCCGTAGTCGAACATCTGCGACAGGAAGGTGTAGGCCCGCACGAATGCGCCCATGTCGCCCTTGAACAACTGAAGCGCCTCCAGCGCCTCGTTAGCCACCTTGGCTCCTGCTTCATCTGGCTTGGCCTTGGCGATTTTTAGCGCCTCCAGACCGGCCTTATACTTGCGGATCAGGCGGTCGGCGACCGGGGTCAGGGCCGCGACCAGTTCGCCCTGGGTGGCCTTCGGGTTCAGTTCGACCGCCACCACCCGGTCCACCTCGTTGTCGTCGTAGTGGCCGGCGGCGTCCAGCTTGGCGCGCAGGTTCAGGACCAGGTTGGGGTCGGTGGCGGCCGACAGTTCGGCGGTCGTGTGATAGGTCTTGAAGGCGGCCAGCACGTCCTCGGCCTCGTTCATGAAATCCAGGACGTAGGTGGTGTCCTTGCCGGGGTGGCTGCGGTTCAAGCGCGACAGGGTCTGCACCGCCTGGATGCCGGCCAGGCGCTTGTCCACGTACATGCCACACAGCAGGGGCTGGTCGAAGCCGGTCTGGAACTTGTTGGCGACCAGCAGGATCCGGTAGTCGTCGCCGGTAAACGCTTCGCGGATGTCGCCCTTCAGGCCGGGGTTCAGGCTGGTGCTGCGCTCGGTGAAGCCCTCGGGACCGCTGTCCGTGTCGTTCACCTCGCCCGAGAAGGCGACCAGCGTGCCGATGGGATAGCCGTGCTCGGTGATGTATTTCCGGATGGCAAACTGCCAACGCACCGCCTCGACGCGGCTGCCGACCACCACCATGGCCTTGGCGTGGCCCTTCAGCAGCGGGGCGACGTAGGTGCGGAAGTGCTCGACGACGATCTGCACTTTCTGGCTGATGTTGTAGGGATGCAGGCGCACCCAGCCCATGATGCTCTTGAGTGCCGCGTTGCGCTCGACCTGGGTCTGATCCAATTCCCTGCCTTCGTGGGCCAACTTGAAAGCCAGCTTGTAGGTCGTGTAGTTTTGCAGCACGTCGAGGATGAAGCCCTCCTCGATGGCCTGACGCATGGAGTAGACGTGGAAGGGTGCTGGCAGGTTGGTCGGCCCGGCAGGCTGGCTGGGGTCAGGCCGGGTGCCGAACAGCTCCAGGGTCTTGGCCTTGGGCGTGGCGGTGAATGCGATGAAGGTGATGCCGCTTTCGCCGGCCCGCGCCGCCATCTGGGCGGCCAGGATGTCCTCGCTGCTGACCTCGCCGCCGTCGGCGATCTCAGCAAGCTCCTCGGGCGACAGCACCGCCTTGAGCTTGGTCGCGGCATCGCCGGTCTGCGAGCTGTGCGCCTCATCGGCGATGACGGCAAATCGTTTGCCCTGTTTCCTCGCCAATAGCTCCATTTTTTCATGGAGAGCCGGGAAGGTCTGAATGGTGCAGACAACGATCTTCTTGTCGCCCGACAGCGCCTCGGCCAGGGCGGCGCTCTTGCTGCTGGTCTCGTTGGTGATGGTCGCCACCACCCCGGTCTGGCGCTGGAAGCTGAACAGAGCCTCCTGCAATTGGTCATCGATGACGGTGCGGTCCGAGATCACCAGCACGCTGTCGAAGACCTTCTTATGGTCGGCGCCGTGCAGTTCGGCCAGGAAGTGTGCCGTCCAGGCGATGGAGTTGGTCTTGCCCGAGCCGGCCGAGTGCTGGACCAGGTACGGACCTCCGGCACTCGAAGGCTCACGCGGAGTCGCGGAGTCGCGGAGATTTGTTCCCTCTGCGTCTCCGCGGCTCCGCGTGAAACCCTCCAGTATTGCCGCCTGGAGCTTGCGGGTGACATCCAACTGGTGGTAGCGCGGGAAGATGACCTCGGTGAGCTGCTTTTTGCTGTCGCGCTTGGCGATCAGGTAGCGGCCCAGGATCTCCAGCCAGCTCTCGCGTGCCCAGACCTGCTCCCACAGGTACGCCGTGCGATGCCCGTGCGGGTTCACCGGGTTGCCGGCCCCGCCATGGTCGCCCAGGTTGAAGGGTAGAAAACGCGTCGCCGGGCCGGCCAGCTTGGTGACCATGGCCACCGCGCTGTTGCTGACCGCGAAATGGACCAGAGCCCCACGCGGGAAGGACAGCAGCGGCTCGCCGGCGGCGCCCTTGGGTTGGGGCAGGCGGTCGAAGCGATACTGGTCGATGGCGTCGGTCAGGCTCTGGGTGAAGTCGGTCTTCAACTCGACCGTCGCCGCCGGGATGCCGTTGAGGAACAGCACCAGGTCGATGCTGTTCTCATTGGCCAACGAGTAACGCACCTGGCGCACCACGCGCAGGCGGTTGGCGGCATGGCGGGCCAGGATCTCGGGATTGATCGCCAAGGCCGGCTTGAACTCGGCCAGTTTCAGCGACTGCTTGAGACCGAGCAGGTCGATCCCCTGACGCAGCACCTCCAGCGTGCCGCGCTGGTCGAGTTGGTCGCGTAGGCGGGTCAGCAGGGCGTCGTCGGCCTTGGCGCCGTGGTTCTTGGTCAGCACGTCCCACGCCTGCGGCTGGGTCGCCTGCACCCAGGCCAGGACATCGGCGGGGAAAAGCGCCCGCGCCCGGTCGTAGGCGACGGCATCGCCCTCGGCCCCTTTCCCTTCTGAATAAAGCCAGCCATGTGCCGCCAGGTGCTGGCATATCTCGTCCTCGAAGCTGATTTCCTTATGGACGCTCATCGTGGGCTTTTGAGAGGGGTCACGCGGAGGCGCGGAGGCGCGGAGGGGTAAGTTGTTTCCATTTTGGACATAACTGGTTGACCCTGGTCAGTGCCTGGCAGTCGAAAGGGCCAAAGGCCCGACCCATGACAGCCCAGGGCAACGCCCTGGGTCATGGAATCGCCACGGGCTGAGCCCTGCAGGGGCGACCTAATCCCAGACATAGCGCTCGTCGAATCCCATCCGATGTCGTTCCAAAAAGCTACGGTATTCATCCTGAAACGTGCTTCGCAGGTGATGTTCTTTCTGTCCGGCGATGTAGGCTCGAACGACGGCGACCTGCGATTCGCTGACCGAGAACGCCCCATATCCGGCCTGCCAGGAAAAACCCGCATGGTCGCTGCCCTGGGTCTTGACCCATTTCGATGAACTGACCTTGACTGATTCAACCACCTCGCTGATGGTCCTGGTACGGGCCAGTTCGAACAGGATGTGAACGTGGTCCTCGACGGAGTTGATGAGCACGGCTGGGCAGTCCATGTTCTGCAAGACGGTGGCCATATATGCATGCAGCGTGGCACGCAGGTCATCGGTGATCCTGGGTTCGCGGTGCTTGGTGCTAAAAACCAGATGGATTTGGATGCGGGCGAGAGATTGTGGCATGGATTCGGTCGCCCCTTCAGGGCTCGGACGTATCGCAACCGTGTACCCAGGGCGTTGCCCTGGGCTGGGGTTGGGGCGGGCCGTTCGGTTCCCAGGGCGTTGCCCTGGGCTGGTGATAGGTCGGGCCGTTGGCCCTGCGATGAAGCATGCGAGAGGGCCAACGGCCCGGCCCATGACAGCCCAGGGCAACGCCCCGGGGAAACAGTGAACGAAGGCGTGAGCCCTGAAGGGGCGGCCCATTCGTTGGGCAACGGTTGGGTCGCCCCTTCAGGGCTCGGTTTCATTCCCGGTTGCGAACCCAGGGCGTTGCCCTGGGCTAGGGATGGGTCGGGCCGTTGGCCCTCTCGATGGGTGGTGATCAGGGTGACGATGTGGAACCACGGCAATTGGGCAGCAGGCTGCTGCCCAATTGCCAGATCCGGGCACTTTTGCGCGAAGTGCTTCACGTACTTGAGGTTACGCGACGATAGCCCCTTCATGTCGGGGAAGGCGGCGGACAGATCCTCGGCCAGCCGGTCGATGACCTTGGCGCCCCAGCCCTGGGCTTCCTGCCGGGCCAGGATCTCGCGTCCCAGGTCGTGGTAGAGGCGGATCTGTTCGGCGTTAGTCGCCAGCACGGCGCGGGTGCGGGCGCCCTGGATGCGGCGCTTGAGGTCGGCCAGCCAGGGACCGTAGTCGGCGGGGAGCGGGACAAGGGTCATGGCAGATGGCCTGCCTCAACTGTTTCCAATTTGGAAACAGTTGCCACCGAGGCCTCGGCGAGGTGGCGGACATCGATCTGGCCGGTGACGGCGGCGGAGATCAGGGCGGTGCTGATGACCCAGGGCGTTGCCCTGGGCTGGATTTGTTCGGGCCGTTGGCCCTGCGAATGGCCGGTCGAGAGGGCCAACGGCCCGACCCATGATAGCCCAGGGCAACGCCCTGGGATGACGATGATGCATTGGGTGAGCCCTGAAGGGGCGATCCAATCGTGACTCGGCGGTTGGGTCGCCCTTTCAGGGCTCGGTTTCAAGCCCGGTTGCGTACCCAGGGCGTTGCCCTGGGCTGTTGTTGGGTCGGGCCGTTGGCCCTCGCGAGGGATGCCATCGGCGGTCATGCGGCGGACTCCTCGGCGAGGTGGCGGACATCAATCTGGCCGGTGACGGCGGCGGAGATCAGGGCGGTGCGACGTTCTTGGAGGAGGTCGATGGCGCCAATTACCCAGGGCGTTGCCCTGGGCTGAATTCGATCGGGCCGTTGGCCCTGCGAAGGCGCCTGCGAGAGGGCCAACGGCCCGACCCAACAACAGCCCAGGGCAACGCCCTGGGTACCCAGCCGACGAACAGGCGAGCCCTGAAAGGGCGACCGAATCGTGGGGCCACGGTTTGGCCGCCCCTACAGGGCTCGGAATCAATCGCATGTTCGTACCCAGGGCGTTGCCCTGGGCTGTTGTTGGGTCGGGCCGTTGGCCCTCACGATGGGCGCATGCGGTGGTCATGCCGCCCCGGCCTCGGCGAGGTGGCGGACATCGATCTGGCCGGTGACGGCGGCGGAGATCAGGGCGGTGCGGCGTTCGTGGAGGAGGTCGATGGCGCGTTGGGCTTCGGCGGTGAGGGCGTCAAAGTCCCTTGTCCGAAGATCAATAAATCCCGCGATTGCATGTTGTTCGTCCACTGGAGGGACTGCGATGATGTAACTGTATAAGTCCTCCATGCGGAAGGACGCTTGCATGTGCTGAGGGATGAGGGATCGCTCAACGTCAAACAACGGCTGAAAATGGTAAAAATAAAACCGGGTTAGGCACACGTCTGATGTTGGCCAAATAACCATGCAGTTTTGAGATAAGCTGAACTTTCCATAAAGATGTTTAAGGGTCATCACCTTACCCGATCCAACCGTGGTTGAAAACAGGACTCCAGCGCCCTCAAAATCGAACTCAAACTGATTCCAAGTTCCCATGACGCCGTCGTTTTCAGTCTGCCCACTGTAAACGGGGAAGTCGCCTTCATTGGCCGCACAGTATTCCTTGGTGAGCATCTGCCCGTTCTTGCCCTTCCCGGCACGAAACAGATGAGATACCTTACGAATTTCCCAATGCGCCGGCACATCCCCCAGCCACTCGATGCCGGACGGCTTCATGGGCGCAGCGGGATTCAGGCCCTTGGTGACGGCGTGGGAAATGACGGCCTGGCGTTTTTCTTTTATCAGGTCGATCAACCGCTGCTGCTCTGCCACCAAACCATCAATCTTCGCCGTTTCACGGTCCAGGAACGCGGCGATGCGGGTTTGCTCGGGGAGCGGTGGAATCGCAATCGGCAACCCTTTCCACATATCGTAATTGAGGCTCTCTATGGATACTCCGTACCCCCTGAGATTTTCTGACGAACACCCAAGAGCGATCGCGATGAAATTCCGATCTTCGCCTGGGAGTAAAGTAATGCGCTGAACAACATTGGTATATATTGCATTATAGACAGGTTTGTGAACGTATGGCGTCCCGTTCCTTGTTAGCAGCAGATCGTTCAATGTGGTCCGTTTCCAGTCAGGGAACCCCTCGTAATCACAGTCCAATGGTTGAAGTGCACAGGTGTAGAGAAGCTCTTTCGATCCACCCCAATAGGTGCGATCAATGACTTCGCCGGCATTGGTTTTTTCAACCAGTCTTCTGAGTGGCTTTACCTCCCAATGCTCCGGCACCTCCCCCAACCACTCCACGCCGCTGTCCTTGTACGCCGGATACCGGGGAAAACTCACGACTTATCTCCAATCGTGGCATCATCACCTCGCAAGGGCCAACGGCCCGCCCCATGCCAGCCCAGGGCAACGCCCTGGGTAGGCGGGCGACGAATCGATGAGCCCTGAAAGGGCGACCCAATCGCAGTCCAATGGTTGGATCGCCCCTTCAGGGCTCTCCTCATCGCATGCACGTGAACCCAGGGCGTTGCCCTGGGCTGGGATTGGATCGGGCCGTTGGCCCTCTGGCATTCGTGCTCCGGCACCTCCCCCAACCACTCCACGCCGCTGTCCTTGTACCTGGGATACCGAGGAAAACTCACGACCGATCTCCCAACACGGTCTCATCGCCTCGCAAGGGCCAACGGCCCGCCCTATGACAGCCCAGGGCAACGCCCTGGGTAGGCAATGGATGATTGATGGAGCCCTGAAGGGGCGACCCAATCGCCATCGAACGGTTCGTCCGCCCCTTCAGGGCTGGCCTGGATTCCCATTCAAAGACCCAGGGCGTTGCCCTGGGCTGGGATTGGGTCGGGCCGTTGGCCCTCTGGCATCCGTACCCCGGCACCTCCCCCAACCACTCCACGCCGCTGTCCTTGTACCTGGGATACCGAGGAAAACTCACGACCGATCTCCCAACACGGTCTCATCGCCTCGCAAGGGCCAACGGCCCGCCCTATGACAGCCCAGGGCAACGCCCTGGGTAGGCAATGGATGATTGATGGAGCCCTGAAGGGGCGACCCAATCGCCATCGAACGGTTCGTCCGCCCCTTCAGGGCTGGCCTGGATTCCCATTCAAAGACCCAGGGCGTTGCCCTGGGCTGGGATTGGGTCGGGCCGTTGGCCCTCTGGCATTCGTGCTCCGGCACCTCCCCC
Organism: Planctomycetota bacterium; assembly: GCA_014193115.1. Classification (GTDB taxonomy): domain Bacteria; phylum Planctomycetota; class UBA11346; order UBA11346; family UBA11346; genus BJHQ01. The sequence continues at coordinate 235,083 of BJHQ01000005.1, forward strand.
AACCACTCCACGCCACTGTCCTTGTACCTGGGATACCTGGGAAAACTCACGACCGATCTCCCAACACGGTCTCATCGCCTCGCAAGGGCCAACGGCCCGCCCTATGACAGCCCAGGGCAACGCCCTGGGTAGGCAATAGATGATTGATGGAGCCCTGAAGGGGCGACCCAATCGCCATCGAACGGTTCGTCCGCCCCTTCAGGGCTGGCCTGGATTCCCATTCAAAGACCCAGGGCGTTGCCCTGGGCTGGGATTGGGTCGGGCCGTTGGCCCTCTGGCATTCGTGCTCCGGCACCTCCCCCAACCACTCCACGCCACTGTCCTTGTACCTGGGATACCTGGGAAAACTCATGGTTTCCCTTGCGTCGTCATCCGACGTTTGGGTGGCTTTGCGCGCTTGTTGGCAAGTGCGGTCACCGTGGGTTCGATCAACGCCAATTCCCGGCGGATTTCCGCCGTCAGGTCGGCCTCAGTGGGGAGGTGGAATTGGTAACGACTGGTAAAGATGTTCGGTTGGCCCGTGCCCAGCGTGTATTTCACCGCCGTATCATTCTTGTCGGTGCACAGGATGAGACCCAAGGTCGGATGGTCGCCTGGGGTGCGGCGTTCGCGGTCGTAATAATTCACGTACAATTGCAGTTGACCGAGATCCTGATGCGTGAGTTTGCGGACTTTCAGATCGATCAGGATGTAGCACTTCAAGATCGTATGGTAGAAGACAAGATCCACATAGAAGTGGTCGCCTTCCAGAGTCAGCCGTTCCTGCCGCGCGACGAAGGCGAAACCCTTGCCCAGTTCCAACAGGAATTGCTGCAAGTTTGAGATCAGTGCCTCTTCGAGTTTCGTTTCCACCAGACGGTGGCTTTCGGGAAGGCCCAGAAACTCAATCACCACCGGGTCTTTGAACACATCGACCGGATTCTGGATGTCGTGGCCCTTCGTCGCCAGCGCCAGCAGGCCTTTCTTATCCCGACTCTTGGCCAAGCGCTCATAGAGCAGACTGTGGATCTGCCGTTCCAATTCGCGGGCTTTCCAGCTCTGTCGGATCGCCTCGATCTCATAGAAGGCGCGCGCTTCGCGTTTGCTCACGCGCAGCAAGGCGCGGTAATGCGTCCACGACAGGCCGGGGTGAAGTTGTCCGGGTTCCAGCCCGTCGACCCGCGACGCGGCGATGATCTGCGGGACCAGCGACAGGGTCTGGTCGAGCGCCGGGGCCGGTAATTGTTTACGCACTGCGTAAACAATTGATGCGCGCTTCACCCCACGGGCCGATTGTTTACGCGGTGCGTAACCAATCGGCAGCGTGATCAGGTTGGGAAAACCCAGGTAGAATTGCCGGCACAGTTTCAACGTCAGTTCCCCGTAGCCGGCGAAGCTTTTCCGTTTCAGCCTCTCAGCGAGTTTGGCCACGAGGTGTTCGCCATATCCTGCACGTTGAGCGCCGTGTTGCTGTTCCTCCACGATCTCACGACCGATCAGCCAGTTGGCCACGACCTGCGCGGTGTTGACCGAACGCGAGGCATGGTTCTGCGCCGATGCCAAGATGGATTGCACACGGTCAAACATCGCTGGTTCAGACTGGGAAACTTTCTTCATTGCGTCAATCCTGCAATCATGGTCAGGATGCGATCGGTCACCCCCTTCAACTCCGCATCAATCTCCGCCAGCGGACGCGGCGGCTTGAACACATAGAAGTGCCGGTTGAACGGGATCTCGTAGCCGACCTTGGTCTTGTCGTGGTCAATCCAGGCGTCAGGCGCATGGGGCAGGACTTCGCGCTTGAAATAAGCTTCGACATCCTCGCTCAGCGGTACGTTTTCGGTGTCGCGCAGGTCGGCGTCGGCCACCGGCTTGCCTTTGCCCGCGCCCTTGGTGCCGCGCACGATCTCGCCGGCCGCGTCACGCTCGGGCCGTTCGACGGTGATGGTGCGGTAGCCAAAGTCCTGATTCTTGAAGATGCGGCTGATCGGCACCGGCCGGCCATCTTCACCTGGACGGCTGACCTCGACAAAGTCGCCGAACAGCTTAGTGATGTCCTCGATGTGCGCCGGACTCAGTTCCTTGCGTTTGCTGCCCAGGCTTTTCCGCATCTTCTGCCACATGGCGCTGGCGTCGATGAGTTGCACCTTGCCCTTGCGGGCGGCGGGCTTGCGGTTGCTGACGATCCAGACGTAGGTGCTGATGCCGGTGTTGTAGAACATGTCGGTGGGCAGGCCGATGATGGCCTCCACCAGGTCGTTCTCCAACACATGCCGGCGGATCTCGCTCTCGCCTGATCCAGCCCCGCCGGTGAACAGGGGCGAGCCGTTGAGGACGATGCCGAAGCGGCTGCCGCCCTCGGCCACCGGGCGCATCTTGCTGATCAGGTGCAGCAGGAAGAGCAGCGAGCCGTCGCTGACCCGGGGCAGGCCGGGTCCGAAGCGGCCGTTGTAGCCCAGCTTGTCGGCCTCGGCGCGGATCTCCTTCTCGATCTTCTTCCACTCGACGCCGAAGGGCGGATTGGACAGCATGTAGTCGAAGTGCTTGCCGGGCAGGCCGTCGGCTGACAGCGTGTTGCCGAAGCAGATGTTCCCGATGTCCTGCCCCTTGATGAGCATGTCCGCCTTGCAGATGGCGTAGGACTCGGGGTTCAGCTCTTGCCCGTACATCACCAGGCGAGCGTCGGGATTGTGGGCCGCCAGGTGCTCGCCGGCGACCGACAGCATGCCGCCGGTACCGGCGGTGGGATCGTAGAGCGAACGCACCACGCCGGGCTTGGTCAGGGCCTGGTCGTCCTCGATGAACAGCAGGTTGACCATCAGGCGGATGACTTCACGCGGGGTGAAGTGCTCGCCGGCGGTCTCGTTGGACAGCTCGGCAAACTTGCGGATCAGCTCTTCGAACACCGCGCCCATCTGGGCGTTGCTGACCACCTCGGGGTGGAGGTCGATGTTGGCGAACTTCTCGGTCACCAGGTACAGCAGATTGGCCTTTGCCAGCCGGTCGATCTGGGTGTGGATCTCGAAGCTCTCGAAGATGTCGCGCACTGCCGGGGAGAACGCCTGGATGTACGAGCGCAGGTTCTCGCCGATGTGGTCCTGGTCGCCCATCAGGCGCTTGAGGTCGAGGGGCGAGGTGTTGAAAAACAACTGGCCCGACACCTTGAGCAGGAAGGGCTCTGGGTTCAGCCCGGCCTTGGTGCGCTTGTCCAACTCGGCCAGCACCGCCGCCTTGGTCGGCTCCAGCACGCAGTCGAGGCGGCGCAGGACGGTGAACGGCAGAATGACCTTGGCGTAGTCGGACTGCTTGTAGTCGCCGCGCAGGAGGTCTGCCACCGACCAGATGAAGGCGGAGAGACTTTGGTCGGCGGGCTTGGGTTGGACGGCGGGCGGCTGGACCACGGGCGTGGCCGCCTGCGGGCGAGGCTGCCTGGCTGGCGGTGCCGTAGCGTCCGGGCCTAGCGTGACCGACGCCGCCGGCGTGACCCCCGCCCGCCGCACCGTGCCTCCACGCCCTTGGCCCTTCAGCAGGACACCCTGGGCCACCAGCGCATCCCTGGCCGCCGCATAACGCTCCTCGTCCCAGCCCAATTGATTGCGGAGATTGATGTTGCCGATGGTTGAACCATCTCCGGGGATGGCGTTCAACAGGGCATCAGAATCGTTTGGTGTCTGCACGGCTGGAGCCTAGTCGGTACGGGCGGCAGTCCACCAGCAGCCAGATTTACGATTCACTGGCCCGTAACCCGTCAGTTACCTAGCACTTTTTCGGTCTCTTCCATGGCCGTTTGCTGACGGCCCCCCAGGTTCGCCATCTGGATGGCGCAGTCGCCAGCAGACCCCGTTGGGGACTCCATGGACGACCTCTTGCGAAAGCGGGGTTGGAGCGTCCGCGAGTTCGGCCGGCGGGTCGGGCTGGGCGTTTCGTCGATCAGCGCGGTGAAACAACGGGCATTCACCCCGGCCCGTATTGAACCCTGGCACAGGTGCTGGGTCTTCGCGGAAACGAACTCGCCCGATTCACCTACCTGGCTTGGCTATCTCGCACGCCAGTGCCTATCAAAAAACACATCTAGCGCCTGGAGGCTCGCCTGGCCAGGACGGGAACTGGCCGAGATTTGTTTGACCGAGAAGGCTAGCCCGGAGAATTCCGGGCCTAGAGCGCGAATACTGCAATATAAAAACCCCCAGGCTTTCGCCTGGGGTATTCTGGTCGGGGCGACAGGATTTGAACCTGCGGCCTCTTGCACCCGAGACAAGCGCTCTACCAGGCTGAGCTACGCCCCGAACCGTCCGCCAGTTGCCTGGCGGGGTGGGATCATCGGTTCGGCTGGTGGGAGTCAACTCTCCCGGTCACTGCGTTTCTCGTGGCTGGGATTATTTGAGTTCCGGGACGGCCAGGGCGGCTTCGATGGCGGCGGTCACCTTGGCGTCGTCAGGTTTGGTCTTCGGGTCGAAGCGGTCGATGACGCTGCCGTCGCGGCCGATCAGGAACTTGGCGAAGTTCCAGGTGATCGCTCCGGGCTTGGGCGACTTGGTGGTCAGCCATTCGAAGAGGGGGTGGATGCCTTCGCCTTTGACGACGATCTTCGACATCAGCGGGAAGGTGACGTGGTATTTGCTGGTGCAGAACTCGGCGATGTCGGCGTTGCTGCCGGGTTCCTGCTTACCGAATTCGTTGGCTGGAACGGCAATGATGGTCAGGCCCTTGGCGCCATAGGTTTCGTGCAGTTTCTGCAGGGCCGCGTACTGCGGGGTGTTGCCGCACTTCGACGCGGTGTTGACCAGCAGCACGACTTTCCCCTTCAATTTGCCGAGCGGATAGTCGGAGCCATCGTTGGCTTTCAGGGTGAAGTCGAGGAAGCCGGCGGGCGCCGCAGCTGCCGGGTCGGCAGCGATAGCGGTGGCGGCGAGGAGGGCGGGGAGCATGGAGCGGAGCATTTCGCCAGTCTGCCGGGATCGGCCCGCGGGGAAGCGGACGAACGGGAAACGGGAACACTGCGGCCCGCATTGGTGCATGGGCTTGAGGATTTCCGCTGATGTCCATGCTCTCCGCCCTTCGCGGAGTCGGCTGGCGGGTTGCCGGTTGGTCGCGCAACCATCCATCCTTCCAGGAATCTTCATGGACTTTACCGCCTTCGGTTTGATTGAGCCGATCCAGCGTGCGCTGAAAACCGAGGGGTATGCCACTGCGACCCCGATCCAAGCCGGTGCCATCCCGCCGGTGATGGCGGGCCATGATCTGCTCGGCTTGGCTCAGACCGGGACGGGAAAGACCGCGGCATTTGCGCTGCCGGTGCTGCAGCGCCTGGCCACCACCAAGCCGGCCAAGCCGGGTCGTCCGATCCGCTGCCTGGTGCTGGTGCCGACCCGCGAGCTCGCCACCCAGGTGGCCGACAGCTTCAAGGCCTATGGCCGGAATCTGCATGTCCGCACCGCCACCATCTTCGGCGGAGTCGGCCAATCGCCCCAGGTCCAGGCCCTGCGCGCCGGGGTCGATGTCGTGGTCGCCTGCCCTGGTCGGCTGCTCGATCTGATGGGCCAGGGACACGTCCGCTTCGATTCGGTCGAGGTCCTGATCCTCGATGAAGCCGACCGGATGTTCGACATGGGATTCCTGCCCGATTTGAAACGGATCGTGGCGACCTTGCCCGCGAAGCGGCAGAACCTGCTGTTCTCGGCGACCATGCCGGGCGAGATCCGTCAGCTGGCCTCATCGATCCTGCGCGACCCGGTGGAAGTGAAGGTGGCCGCGGTTTCGAGCGCCGCAGAGACCGTGGCGCAAAGCGTCTATCTGGTCCCGAAGGAGCTGAAGGCGTCGTTGCTGGTCCATCTGCTGGCCGATCCGACGGCGGAACGCACCCTGGTCTTTTCGCGGACCAAGCATGGCGCGGATCGCCTGGTGAAGCAGCTCACCGCCGCGGGCATCGGGGCGGCAGCCATCCATGGCAATAAGAGCCAGAACGCCCGTCAACGCGCCCTGGAGGATTTCCGTTCCGGTAAGATCAAGGCCCTGGTGGCCAGCGACCTGGCCGCCCGTGGTCTCGATATCGACGCCATTTCCCATGTGATCAACGTCGATCTGCCCCACGAGCCCGAGACCTATGTCCATCGCATCGGCCGGACCGGCCGGGCGGGAGCCACCGGCACGGCGATCTCTTTTTGCGGCGGCGATGAGCGCGGACTGCTCACCGCCATCGAGCGCACCATCCGCCAGCGCATCCCGGTGCAGGCTCTGCCGGCGCTGAAGCCGCTGGCGGCACCGATCGGCGGCGATCGGGACGACGACGATCGGCCGCCGTTCGGCGGTCAGCGTCGATCGTTCGGCCAGCGCTCAGGTCCTCCCGGACGGACCGGGGCGATCGGCCATCCGCAGGCCGGGCGCACCGGATCGAGCGGCGGCTTCGGACGGCGCAGCGGACCCCGCGGGCCCCGGCGCTGAGCCGTCAGCCAGCCAGCGGAGCACCGTTCATTTCGGCCAGGGCCCGGTGATCGCCAAGGTCAGGCCGGGAGTCTGGATGTTGACGAACAGGATGGCGCCATCCGGGCTGAAGCAGGCCCCGGCGAACTCCGCGCTGTTCAGTGCGTTTCGCGCCAGGCGATAGCACGCGCCCTTGGGCGTGACCCCGACGATATGCTGCACGGCGTCGATCGCCGGAGCGCAGCTGTCTTCGCACAGGATCAGGTGACCATTCGGAGAAACAGTGATGTTGTCGCAATTTTCCAGGATGTTCGCTTCGTCTGGCTGAATGTACAAGGTCAATGCCGCGCCGCCGTGGGCGAGTTTCCAGACCTGGCCTTTGCCCACGCCGAAGCCGCGCTTGTCGGTCGCCACGGCTTTTCCTCCCGAGGTCGTGCAGAACAGCATCCCGTCGCTGGCCACCCACAGCCCTTCGCCGCGGGCGAACCGGGCGGCATCGGGAATGGTCGTGCGCATCTCGTCGCCGCGATCGGTGATCGGGATATCGACCCAGGTCACCGGCCTGGTCTCGCCCACCGCCCATTCCTGGTGCTGCCAATTGCGCGTATCGCAACCCGGTTTGCCGGTCACGACCAGGGCCTGGAGCCGGCCCGGACTACGGAGATCTCCAGCTTTTTTCGGCACAAATCGGTACAGGCAGCCATCGGCTCGGTCCTCGGTCAGGATGACGGCGCCATCACGCGGATCGACCGCGGCGGCTTCGTGGTACCAGCGCCCGAGCCCGGTCAGCGGCACCGCGGGGGTGAGGACGGGCTCTGCGGTGACGGGAACTTCGAACACCCAGCCATGATCCTTGGCATAGGGGCCGCCAGCAGTCTGGACGGTTTCCTCGCAGGTCAGCCAGGTACCCCAGGGCGTCGGGCCGCCAGCGCAGTTGCGCAGGGTACCACCCAGACTCAGCCATTGGCGCAGGGTTTTTCCAGCCGCCGGATCGTAGACCACGGTGGTGGTGCCGCCGAGCGGAAGCGGGCCGTTCGGATTGGCGCCGACATCGTAGAGGCGGCTGCGATCGACGGTGGAGAGAAGCGCGCGGTCGTCGCCAAATGCGCCGGCGGAGTTCGGTTCGTGAGCCATTTCGTGGTTGCGCACCAGGATGACCGCGCCATTGGGTCCTGGAAACGCAGCCATGCCATCGAACATGGCTGGAACCCGCAGTCCGTCGACCATGGTTTCACCAGCCTTCGAAATGACCCGGTAACTGAAGCCCGGAGGAAGGTCGAGGATGCCCGCAGGATCCTTGATCAGGTCAGGAAACCCTGCGCGAGCCGGTGCCGGTTCCTCTGCCCAGGCCCGGCGGCCTGCCATCGCGCTGAGTCCAGCGAACGCCAGGGAGGTGGCGGTCTGGGAGAGGATCTCTCGGCGCGTGGGCATGGCGGCATCCTGGGGAAGCGGGCGATAGGGGAACCAGCGGCGTTTCAGCCGAGTATCAACGGTTCTCGCCTTTGCGCCAGGTCAGCGGCGAAGCGCCCGCGATCCGCCTGAAACTGCGGTTGAAAGTCGACAAATCGGAAAAGCCGCATGACAGCGCCACATCAAGGATGCGGTCGTTGCCGTGGTGCAGCGCCGCCATCGCCATCTGGATGCGGGCCTGCATGTGATAGGCCCGTGGCGTCGTGCCAGTCAGGCGGCGGAAGGCTCTGCAAAAGGACGATCTGGTCATGTCCGCCCGCTGCGCCAGGTCGTTCAGGTCGAACGGCCGTGCGGGATGTTCGTCGATGGAACGGGCGATCATCGCCAGCACGCCATCGCTGCGGCCGGTTCCCAGATCGGCGAAGCCGCCATCGGCGGCCGCTTGCCGGGCGATAGCAACCAGAAGCAGATGCAGGTGGCCGCGCATCGCCGATTGCCAGCCAGGCTGCTGCGCAGCCTGTTCATCGAGCATCGCCCGCAGGATGCCCTCCAAACCCGATCCAGGAGCGAAACGCAGGTGGACGAACCGGTGGCGGCGATGCCGGGTGCTCGGCACCGCCGGCAGGATCCGCTGGAGCTGCGGGCCAAGGTCGCTGCCCAGCACCGGCAACCCGCCAGCAGGCCCAGGGCCGGGGATCAGATAGGCATTGATGACCTGCATGCCACTTGGAGTGGTGAGGATGTCATGGGCTTGGCCGAGATGGACGATGCCCAGGCAGCCCGGTCCGGTGGCATGATCGCCTCCGTCAAAACGGTACGTCCCGGTGCCGGCTATGATGTAGTTGAACTCGATCACGTCATGGGTGTGGAGGGATCGGCGGCGCAGGTTCCGGTAATCAGGCAGCGATTCGACGCCGAGCGCGACTCCGCCCAGGTCGTGGGTGCGGTCGCGGACCTGGAGGATGCGCACGGCCATGCCGAAGGCGTATCCCAGCCCACGAAGAGGGCAACCAATGCCAAGAATAGTCTGAGAAGGCCACTCAAATTGCCTCAACACCAGCGGGGAACCCATGCGTACCGATGTCACAGACGCCGAGATCGACCACTACCGCCGCGACGGATACCTGGTCGTGGAGGATCTGCTCACCCCAGCCGAGACTGCTGAACTGAAAGAGGCCGTGCTGACCACCGCCGCCGGCTATGGCAATCGCCGGATCATCAACAGCGATCTGGAAATGAATGACAAGGAAGATCATTACTCCTCGGTCTTCCGCCAGCGGCTGAACCTGTGGAAGGTCAATCCGACGGTCAAGCGCTACATGATGGGAACCGAGATGGGCCGGCTGGTCGAACGTCTGACCGGGGTCCGTCAGCGGATCTGGCATGACCAGATGCTGGAGAAACGCGCCTGGGGCAACCCGACCGCCTGGCACCTTGATAATCCCTACTGGTCGTTCTCATCCTTCGACGCGATTTCGGTGTGGATCGCGCTGGAAGACGCGACCCTGGCCAATGGCTGTATGTGGTACCTGCCCGGCAGCCACCGCCTGGCCCGCCATGACCGCAATGTCGGCATCGGCCAGGATCTCGGCGGTTTGTTCAAGGCTTATCCCGAAATGCTGAACTCGGCCCAGCCGGTAGCCGCGCCGCTGCGCGCCGGTTCCTGCGGATTCCACAATGGCCTGACCGCTCACGGTGCCGGCGCGAACATGACCGCCGGCAATCGGACCGCGATGACCTGTGGCTACATGCCGGCTGGCTCGACCTATAATGGAATTCGTAATATCCTGAGTAAAGAACGCTTCGAGCGTTTGAAGGTTGGCGACAGTCTGGACGACGACACCGACAATCCTTTGGTCGGAACCGGCGGCAGCGTCGGTGGGACCTCAGCGCCTGGGACGTGAATGCCGGCGCCGGACGCGCATTCCAGATTTATTTCCAGCCAGCGCCAGCGCCTTCCAGCCAGGCCGCCAGGTCATCAGCCGCAGCCTGGGCGGCTTGGCTCACTCCTTCCGGCTCGTCTGACAATGCTCCGTACCAGCCGGTGCCGGAAAAATGGTGGTCAAGATTCCCACGTCTGCTGACCAGCAGGGCGTCACCTTCGATCCGGATCGACCACCGGTTGGTCACGTCGCGGTCGTCGCTGGCGGCCGGTCGGATGCGTTCGGTACTGATCGACAGATCAAGCCGTGCGCTACCGTCCACGGCCACGCGCCAACCGAGGCGCTGCGAGACGGCTGCGGCGACGGCCTCATGCAGGACCACCTGGGTCCGCGGCAGCCGGCTATCGTTCCGCACGACCCTGACCTGGACAGGTTCGCCCAGCCGCGGCGGGCTGGCGATGCGGTAGCAGGCTGGGCACGCGGACAATGCCAACACGACCGTCAACGACCGGATGAGCGGGCCATTGGCGAAACGATTCAAGATCATGATCGGGAAGAGATTCGACTATTCTGCCAACGGGCGGCCGGGGGTCGTTGACGCAGGCAACGTCGCCATTTCCCGTTCCGCCGCCAACCCTTGCCGGCTGGTCGGATCGCGGCGGATCGCCTCACGGTAATAGAGACGTGCTCCAGCAAGCCAATCGTCCAGCCCGTGGGGCGTGGCGATCAAACCATTGGGCATCTGCTTGGATCGGTACCACCGTGCGACCCGCAGATCGCGATCCTGCAACCATCCGCGGATCCTGGCGCGATACTGCTTGACCAAGGCGACTCGCGCGGGATCTCCTGCTGTTTCCTGTTCCGCCTGATCGATCTGAAGACTGCCTGCGATCAGGGCACCGATGTCATAGTCGTCGCCCCGGTACTGCTTGAGATGGCTGAGGGTCAGTTCGCACAAGGCGGCGAAGACCAGCGGGCTGCGGGGATAATCCGAGAGGAAGTCCTCATAGGCGCGGCGGGCGGCGTACAGTTCGTTGCGCATTGGCGACAGCAGCTGTGACCGGGCGAGGCCGAGAGCGGCCTTGGGCGCGATCTCGACCCGGTCGCCGAAACGGAGCAGGAATCTGAAGATTCGGTCCAGATTTTCATTCCGGACGTTGGAGTCGAGGCTCACTACGGCCGCTGGAGTTTCGGCTTCCAGATCGATGGCCGCTGAAAAGTTCTGGAGTCGCTCGGCGGCGGCCAAGGTGGCCCGGAAGATGTCGGCGATGCCCGCGTAGTCGGGGAGATAGAACCACAGGCGGTGGAGCGTCTTGCGCAGTTCGGGCAGATCGCCATTGGCAGCTTGCGCCATCACCCGGATCGCGAGCAGATCGCCGGCATAGGTGCTGTACGGTGCGGCCTCGAAACCGCGTTCAGCCACTTCAGCGGCGCGCTCTAGGATCGAACTGAACAGCTGATCCCACCACCATTCCTGGCTGAAGGTCGCACCGCGGCGGATGCGGCTGACCCGGTCCGACTCGCCCGGCGCCGCTGGAGTCGTTCCGACCAGATACAAATCCCGAGCGATGTCGAGGTAGGGCCTGGCGACGGCATCGTCGGCTGCGGTGGGCGGGGTGCGGGCCCGGGCGAGGCGGTAAGCGGCGGCATCGGACTGGTCCGACAGCAGCTCCTTTTCGGCCCGATCCGCGTCGTCGTCGCTGCCCTGGCTCTTGGCTTCGCCGGACCATTGGATGGGAGCCGAGATCAGGCAGAGCAGGAACAGCAGCGTGCGCATGGGGCGCGAATGCTGCCGGGTCGGCAGCTGGTGGCCAGAGGGAGGTGCCAGTCGGCCAGGTCAACCTGATCGAGGCAGCAGACGCAGGAGCGGAACCGCCGCTCCGCTGAAGCAACGGGATCACCGCCAGTCAGCGGAAGATCTTCCCAATATCCTCCTGCCGCAGAGCCGACCCGGCTGTTGGATTGGGCCGCCGATCAGGCCGGTCCGTGATAGCGCATGGCGATCATGGTGATGTCGTCGGATTGGGGAGCTTCACCCGCGAATATCTGCACCGCCTGGCGCATCTCGGTGCAGATGGTCGTCGTGGATTCACCGCCGAACTCGTCGATGCAACGCTTCAGCCGGTCGTAGGAGAACTGTTCACGCTGCATGTTCATCGCCTCGTTCACCCCGTCAGTGTAGATGTACAGCAGATCGCCGGGCTTGAGGACTTCCTTCTGGACCTTGTAGCGGGCCATGTCCATGACGGCGAGGGCGACGCCCTTGTTCACCTTCAGGTATTGGGCATCGCCATCCGCGCGCCTGATCATCGGCGGATTATGGCCGGCATTGGCATATTCCATCTCGCCGGTTTTGAGGTTGATGAAGACGCAAAACACCGTCACGAACATCAGCATCTCGTTCTCTTCGCAGAGCTGGACATTGACCCGTGCCAGCACGTCGGCGACGGAGCGATCGGGCTGGGTAGCCTCGGTCTTGATCAAGGTCTTGGTGACCGCCATGAACAACGAGGCTGGAACGCCTTTGTCCGATACATCTCCGATGGCCAGGCAGAGACGATCCTGGTCGATGAAGAAAAAGTCGAAGAAATCTCCCCCGACCTCCCGGGCGGGATCCATGCTGGCGAACAGTTCCATCTCCTTGCGGTCGGGGAATGGCGGAAAAATCCGGGGGAGCAGGCTCGACTGGATCTTCTGCGCGATCTGCAACTCCTTCGCCACCAGCTCCCGGGCGACCGTGGCCTGGCCGAGATGCTCGATATAGGTCTGCAAGTTGGTGGTCATGGCGTTGAAATCGTTGGCCAGCTGCTCGATCTCATCGCCGGTCTTGAGCACGATCTGCTGGTCGAGCTTGCCCGCGCCCAGATTGCTGGCGCCATCGCTGAGGACCTGGATCGGCCGGGTGATGCGGCGCGACAGCGCCATAGCAGCCCACGACGCCATCAGCAGCAGGACCACCAGCAGCATCGCCATCAGCCATAGCGAATAGGTGATCTGGGCATCGATATGTGCCGAAGAGGTGTTGGCGGCGCCGGACAGCTCCCTCGCGGTGGCTTCGGCAGGGGACAGGATTTCGCTGATCGGCATGATCAGCCCGACGCTCCATCCGGTCGCGGAGACCGGTGCGTAGGCGATGTAATCTTCGCTGCCATCCTTGTGGATATCGAGGTTGCACCGCACCAATCCACGTTCCTTCTTCAGCATCCGTTCAGCGATTCGGCGCAGATCGGGATCGGTCGAAAGACGCAGATTGACTGATTTATCCGTCGCTGGGGCGCGCAATGCCTGATCAAGCTTGGTCTTCACCACCGTCGCAGCAGGGACGGTCATCTTCTCGAGGTCCTCAATCCGCGGCGAGGCGACCACCGTGCCTTCGGCGTCGAGCAGGAAGGCGTATCCGCCTTGGCCGACGCGGATGTTGATGATCGAATCGTTGATGGTCTGCGGCGTGACATCCATCTTGATGACGCCGATGATGGAATCATCCACCGCGATCACCGGCATCGAACAGGTGATCAGCAGGCGATTGGTGGACTTGCTGACATAGGGACCGGTCCAGGCGACATTGCGGGTCTCCACCGGCAGAGTGTACCAGTCCCGGACCCGTGGATCGAAGTCCGCAGCCCAGCCGGTCCGCCACGGGAAGGTGCGCAACATGCCGCCGGCCGTGGCGATATGGGCCGCCAGCAGGACCGGTTCATTGGCGCAGGTGGCCATGAACAAGTTGTCGAGTTCCGCCGACAGGTTGAATTCATTCTGCACCGCTGACAACTGAACTCCCGGCGCCAGAACATACGACGACCGATCGCGGATATTCGCTGGCGGCTGGTCCGATAGATGGGCGGGGCGCGGGACATTGTATGCGGGATTGCTCCAGACCCGGCTGGCGACGGAGGCCAGCTGTCTGGCCTCGATCTCGATCCGGCGGAAGACGCCATCGCACCGCTCTGCCAGACCCAACACGCGGCTCTGCAAATCTTCTTCAGCGGCGGCGATAAGGGCGCTCGAACTGTTCTTGACGGCGAATTTGCCCAGGGTCGTGGTGCCTTCGCGAGCATGTTCGCCGATCGCGCGCATCTGGACGAAAGCAAGTCCTGCGGTGCAGAGGGACGTCACCGTGGCCAATCCCAGCAGCAGAACCAGGATTTTCACCGCCAGGGAATAGCGGATCCGAACCTTCCGGATGGTCGATAGTTGGCTGGTATCGAAACCTGTGGAACCTTCACGGAAGGGCATGGGGTGTTCCAGCAGGTTGTGGGCGATGCATCACGAAGACGTTGCGGTTATGGGTTCCGGTGTGCTGGTAGTCGAAGCGGTCAAGCGCCTTGAAAGCCAGGAAGACGCCCAAACCGCCGACATTGCGCTCTTCAAGCGGTCGTTTCAGATCCTTCTCCTCTGGCGACAACAGACTGCGCGGATCGAACGGGGGCGCAGTGTCCTCCAGTACCAGGATCAATTCCCGCTCGGTCACCTCACCGGAAATGATGATGCTGCCGCTCTTCCCGTTTTCGTCATAGCCATGGGTGATGATGTTGGTGGCGACCTCGTCCATGGCCAGACGGAGGCCATAGGCCTTTTTCTTCTCCAGGCCCGCCGTCTTGGCCGCAGCGAGGATGTATTCCCCGATGGGTCTCAGCGAATCCAGGTTTCCGGGGAATTCCGTCCGCTGCATGGAAGGGACCTTTCGGGATGCGGCTCGACCCGTGAATGGTTATTTCGCGACCAGGATGAAGAGAGAGCGCGGACCGGCGAGGAACTGGCCCTGGTTCTCCAAGAGAATCTCCTTGCCCGGCTCGCTGATGTCCCAGGGCGATGGTGCGCTGGTATTGCAGAACACATGCCACCGTTTGCCATAAGGGGCCTCGGGCAGTTCGAACGAAAGCCCTTCCCAATAGGAGTTGATGGCGATGTACAACGAATCGTCAGCCACCGATCCACCTTTGGCGTGCTTGCCGTCGAGCATGAAGGCCAGCACCTTCGAGCCTTCGCTCCAGTCGGCCTGCCAACGGCGGGTGCCGTGCCAGGTGATGTCGGCCAGACCGCTGCCGACATAGTCCCGGTTCTGGTAGTGGCGCTTTGAGCGCAGCACCGGATGGGCCTTGCGAAAGGCGATGATGTTCTGGAAGAAGCGCAGCAGATCCGGATGCTGCTTGGCCAGATTCCAATCGAACCAGTTCAGATCGTTGTCATGGGGATAGGTGTTGTTATTCCCGCGCTGGGTGCGGGCGACCTCGTCACCCATCAGGAACATCGGAATGCCCAGGCTGACCATCAGGATGCTGACCGCATTCTTGATTTGACGGATGCGGAGCTCGTTCACGCCGGGATCGGTGGACTCGCCTTCCCAGCCGCAGTTCCACGAATAGTTATCGTTGGAACCGTCGTTGTTGTTTTCGCCATTGGCTTCGTTGTGCTTGCTGTTGTAGGCGACCATGTCGTACATGGTGAAGCCGTCATGGCAGTCGACGAAGTTGATCGACGCGGTCGGACCGCGGCCGTTCGCCTCGTACAGGTCGGGCGAACCCTGGATCCGCTGGGCCAGCTTGCCGACCAGACCTTCGTCGCCGCGCAGCCAGCGTCTGACATCGTCGCGATACTTGCCATTCCATTCGGCCCATCGGCCGTAGGCCGGAAACGTCCCGATCTGATAGAGCCCGCCGGCGTCCCAGGCCTCGGCCACCAGCTTGCATTTGGCCAGCACCGGATCGAACGCCAGGGTTTCGAGCAGCGGCGGGTTGGCGAGGGGAGCGCCCCACGGATCCCGGCCGAGGATGGCGGCGAGATCGAAGCGGAAGGAATCGACGTGATATTCCGACGCCCAATAGCGCAGGCAATCGAGCACCATGCTGCGCACGATCGGGTTGTTGCAGTTCAAGGTATTGCCGGTGCCGCTGAAGTTGAAATACCAGCCGCCCGGGGTCAGCATGTAATACGTGACATTGTCGATGCCGCGGAAGGAGATGGTCGGGCCGCGTTCATTGCCTTCGGCGGTGTGGTTGAACACCACGTCGAGCATGACTTCGATGCCGGCCTCGTGCAATTGCTTGACCATGTTCTTGAACTCGTCGACCTGCATCCCCATTTTTCCAGTGGCAGCCAAGCCAGCTTTCGGGGCGAAGAATGCCACGGTGCTGTAACCCCAGTAATTGTACAGCGTTTCGCCAGGCAGGACTGGATTCGGCCGGCTGTTCTCGAATTCATCGAACTCGAACACCGGCATCAGCTCGATGCAATTGATCCCGAGCTGCTTCAGATAGGGGATCTTGTCGATGACGCCGGCATAGGTTCCCCGATTCTTGGGTTTGACTTCCGATGACGGGTGCCGGGTCAGGCTGCGGACATGCGCTTCGTAGATGATCAGATCCTCGATGGGGATCTCCAACGGGTGGTCGTCTTCCCAGTCATAGTCTTCGAAGATCAGCCGACCACGCAGGGGGAAGCACTGTTCCCAGTTTGGCGGCGTGCCCCACGTATCGCGGCCGGCGATCGCTTTGGCATAGGGATCGAGCAGAATCTTGGTCTTGTCGAAGCGATGGCCGTTGGTCGGGTCCCACGGACCGTCCATGCGGTAGCCATATTCGATGGATTCATAATCCAGGCCGAAAACCACGATGCTCCAGGTATTGCCGATGCGGAACAGATCCGGGATGGGGATTTCAACCAGCGGAACCTGGGCGCGCTTTTCGAAGAGCACCAAGGTGCAGGATTTCGCGTTGTGTGAATAGACCGAGAAGCTGACGCCGCCCGGGACCAGGGTCGCACCGAACGGCAGCGGTTTGCCATGGCGGACCTTGTAACCGCTGATTTCGTGGGTCGGGTAGAAGTCGATGCGGGTGTCCATACCTGGTCAGTTCTGCGTTAGAGGTGAAGCGTTGGCTAAATCAGCGGTTTTGGGAAGGCGATCGTTTGGTTCGGGCAGGGGTCCCCAAGCGAAGCGAGGGGAACGGCCGACCGAGGAGCGGTAGGCGTAGAACATCGGCGAAGGACGACTGAGACCGGGCGTACCAGGTGCCTCTTCTGGGCGGCAGCTGGCCAAAGTCCTGCGACTTGTGCAGTGCTCAGCGAAGCGAAGCTGCGCCGTGGGGGCTTCACCCCCATTATTTCAACTGCGCAATGCCAGCATCGACGCTGTCGGCGATGACGAAGAACTCCAGGAAGCCGGTGGAGTCCATGGTCTCGCGGATCACATCGAGGAGATTGACCAGGCAGACGGTGCCTTTGTTGGACTTGGCCGAACGATAGACCAGCAGCATGGTCCGAAGTCCGGCGCTGGACATGTAGGTGACGCCGCCGAGGTCGATAACGACCTTGCTGTTCGCAGCGATCAGCGGCAGCAGCTCGGTCTGGGCCTCTGGCGCGGTCTTGCCGTCGATCTCACCGGAAATGGCGATGATGGCGATACCGTCGACCAGGCGATGGGAGATGTTCATCAGATGCCTTGCGGAAGAAGTGAAGAGGAAAGGACCTTCCCCGGCGGACGCTGTGCGCCCGCCGGGGATTCCCTGTGATCGCGCTTACTTGCTGAAGCTCGGGTTCGGAGCGATCCGGACCTTGACCTTCAGCTGTTTGCTGCTGGTCGGCAGCTTCACGGTCAGGGCGTCAGCGTTGAAGTCGCTGTGGGCCTTGCCGTCGATGGTGACGCTCTC
Organism: Planctomycetota bacterium; assembly: GCA_014193115.1. GTDB lineage: Bacteria > Planctomycetota > UBA11346 > UBA11346 > UBA11346 > BJHQ01. The sequence goes on from BJHQ01000005.1 coordinate 252,421, forward strand.
GATGCGGATGCTGCCCTTGGGCAGGATGTCGGGCGAGACGCGCAGGATGCCATCTTTGAAGCCGTTCGGCTTTGGCGCAAAGTAGAAGTCGGTGGCCTTCTTGGTGATCAGCAGATTGGTGTAGACCGCCGCCAGATAGGCCAGTTCGCACGAGTGGTAGCAGCCCATGCTGTGGCTGCCCTTGGTCCGCTCGGTGCCTTGCAGATAAGGCAGGCCGTTGGCCAGGACGTTGAAATAGACCGCGCCGGCTTCGGTGTCGAGGAACCAGGCGTTGTAGAACGCCGAGGATTCCCGGGCCAGTTTCAGGTAATACGGATTGCCGGTGCAGCCGTTCAGGATCAGGTACGCCAGGATGCCCTGCTCCTGCTGCCACCACGCCTTGCGGTCGTGGAAGGCCAGGCGGTGATAGCACTGTCCGTCCTTCAGGATCCGCTCGGTCACGTCGTACCAGCCGCCGCGCTGCAAGTCCATGCCGGCCTGGGGCATGGCATAGGCGAGCTGGGTGGCGACCGCCGTGTATTCACCCTTTTCGCGCAGCGAGTTCATGCGCATCAGGTTCCAGGCGATCTTCAGGTCGTGGCCGACCACGGCGCGATCCTGCTGCCAGCGCCAGGTCTTGTCGGCGCTCCAGTCGTTGAAGAACTTCTCTTGCACGAACGGGCTGGCATCCTTGGGCGGGAAATGCTGGCAGATGGTGTCGAAGGTCAGGGCAAGGAAATCAGCGTGCTTTTCTTCGCCGGTGGCCAGCCACAGATTGATCAGGAAGGCCGGGGCGTGGTCGCCGACCGAGTTCCAGTTCTTGCGCGCCTGATTGTGGGCGAGACGCGGATCGGTGGCGCTCCAGGTGTCGGTGGTGATGTGGTTGTAGTATCCGCCCAGCGCCGAATAGTCGCGGAAGTACTTGTTGAACAGGGTGATGGTCTTTTCGATGTCCGACAGGATCCCGGGTTCGCCAGTGATGCGATAGGTCTGGGTCGGGCCGGCCAGGGCATAGATCTGCTCATACAGCGGGATCGCGCCATAGTCGTCGCCGAACAGCGAGCCGAGATGCTCCTTCAGGCCGCCAGGAGTGACTTCGAGGGCGTGCAGCCAGTAGACGACGCCTTCGGAAGCTTCCTTGTCGCGCTTGGCAGCTTTGTCGCGCAGATAGGCGGTGCCCTTGTCGGCGGCTTCGAGGAAGCGGTCTTCGCCGGTGAGCAGATAGGCCGACGCGAAACCATAGACGGTGCGCGAGATGGTGTCGATCTCTTGCAGGCCGTTCGGGGTCTTGCCGCCATACAGGGTCAGGTTGGTGCGATAATTCGCATAATCGATGGTCTTGCCTTCGAACTGCGCATTGATGTAGAAATCAGCGATCTGGCTGATCTGCTTGATCCACCAGTCCTGATCTTCGAAGCGCCAGCCCGCGCCGGCAGCGAGCTTGCCGGGGAACTTGAGGTGCTTGACCTCGAACGTCGTATCTGCCTTTTCGGGATAGATGATGCCATAGGCGAAGACGTACTGGCCAGGGACCAGCAGTTCCTTCGCATCGGCGCCGATCCAACCTTCACCCAGATTGCTGATCGTCTGGGCATACGTGTCATAGGTCAGTTTGACCGTCTGCAGATCACCGCCAGGCGTCTTGAGGACGAAGGTGCCGGCAGCGTTATCGACGCTGACGACGTACCCGGCGATGAGGTCGGAGTGGATGTAGGGAGAGTAGGACATGGGGATGCCTTGTTGGGGCGGGGAGGGAGGAGGGAGGTGGATCAGACTTTGGCCAGGGCCAATAGGTACGCGAGCAGGAACCGATCGAGCACCCCTGGATGCTTCGCTGTCACCCAGCAGCCATCGGTTACCAGATCCGCCGTGCCGTCGCCGTCATAGATGATTTCGGCGCCGGCGGCTTCGACTTCGCGGATGACGTTGTGCGTACACGTCACGCGGCGACCGGCGATGGTTTCAGGGGCGGCGCAAGCCAGCCATAAGCTGTGGCATTGGGCGCCGATGATCACATTGGCGGCCACTGCTCGGCGGAAGAACTCTACGGCCGGGGCGCGGTTCGGTTGGCCTTTGGCGACCTTTGCCTGGTAGCGCAGGCGGTCCATGGCGTAGCCGCTGCTGAGGATGACTCCGGCGTACGTGGCTGGATCAGCGGTGGCGACTTCGCTCGTCACCGTGACGTGTTCGGTGACAACGCCGTCTTCAGGGTAACTGCCGAAGGTCAGCGACGGCTGGCCCCACAGGTGCGTCAGGTAGTCGACTGTGAAACCATGCTTGGGAAAGAACGTATTGAATCCGCGGTATTCCGCAGGCGAGAAATATTCTTCGGTGAGGATGGCGATGCGCTTGGTCATTGGAGATCGTCTTGACCGTGACGCGGCACGTCGCTCATGGTACGACACACTAGCGACGAAGGCAAGTTGCTCGGAGCGTCGCACTCCGTGCGGCGCCGACGCCGACCGACGTGCATGGATGGATGGTTCCGCTTCGCCAGGTCACTGGTGGTGCGGCCGGACGGAGTCCGGCGCTCCGGGCTGGGCGTTTCCCTCAGAGCGCCGCACTCTGTGCGGCCCCCGCGCCAAACGACGTGCATGGATGAATGGTTCTGCTTCGCCAGATCACTGGTGGTGCGGCCGGACGGAGTCCGGCGCTCCGGGCTGGGGTTGGACGGCCATGCCACTTTTGGCATCAATCGCGGGAGCCGTCCCGTCGGGACGGCAGGATACCAGCCCGGGGCTTCAGCCCCGGGTTGTGACGCACCATTATCAAAAGCCCCGTAGGGGCGGCTGAGTGATGAGCGGGCTTCAGCCCGCGTGCGAATCGCTGCGTCGGGGAAGCCCCGGCATAATTCAGCCGTCCCTACGGGACTTTCTTTCACTGTGGTCGTGTTCCCGGGGCTGAAGCCCCGGGCTAGTGTCGTTGCGTCCCTACGGGACGCGGTCTGGACCCTGTGGTCATCCTGTGTGAACGGATGATTCTTCGCCGTGTCGCCGGAGGTGTGGCCGGACGGAGCCCGGCGCTCCGGGCTGGGCGTTTCCCTCAGAGCGCCGCACTCTGTGCGGCCCCCGCGCCAAACGACGTGCATGGATGAATGGTTCTGCTTCGCCAGATCACTGGTGGTGCGGCCCCACAGAGTGCGGCGCTCCGGGCAGGGCGTCTGACGCTCCGTGCTGGGGATGGCTGTCGCTTGGACTTCGCCGCCCGCCAATGACGCGATTCCGCACGCATATTTCCAACCTGGCGCCTTGGCATCTTGGCGGTTCATTGCGTGTGATCTTTGGCGTTGTGGCGGTCCACCCGACGACTCACTCGGCCGCCATCCGGCCGCGCAGCAGGTGGACGATCGGGTGGTTGGGGCCGAAGGTCGCCACGGCGAGGTCGATCGGCTGCTGGCCGGTGACGGCTTCAAGGGTCACGTCGGCGCCGCCCTTGATCAGGATTTCGGCGACATCGGGATGGCCCTGCCAGATCGCGTCGTGGAGCGGGGTGAAGCCCTGCCACGGTCCTTGGATGTCGAGGTCGAGCTGGGCATCGACCTGGGGTTGGGCACTGTTGGGGTGGCCCATGTAGGCGGATTTGTGCAGCGGCAGGGCTTTATACAGGGAATCCGTGGCGTACGGATCGGCGCCGGCGGCAAGCAGTAGGGCGGTGATCTCGGCCTGGCCATCGCGGGCGGCGGCGATCAGGGCAGTGTGACCGTCATTGCCGCTCTGCTCGATCGGCCAGACGCCGTTCACGTCTTCGCCTGCGGCGATGCGTTCTTTCACCTTGGCGACATCGCCAGCCAGGGTCGCTTGGAAGATCTGCAGGCTGGCCTTCTTGGCCTCGTCGGCGGCGACGCGGGCGTCCCAGGCGGCCTTGATGGCGTTGATGCGTTCCTTTTCGGTGCCTGGCTGGGCGAGCAGCGCCTTCAGGAAATCGGCTGGTCCCCAACCCCAGTTGTTCTTGGCATTCAGATTGGCGCCGGCGGTGAGCAGGACCTTGGCCACGCCGACATTCTTGTAGATGATCGCGTCGAGCAGCGGGCTGTGGCCCTGGGACGGGTTCTGCAGGTTGATGTGGGCGCCACGACCGATGATCAGTTCGGCGCAGGCAGCGGTGCCATTCTGGGCAGCGTAGTGCAGCACCGAGTTGCCGAAGCGGTTGCACAGCACATTCACATCGGCGCCGGCTTCGAGCAGGACCTTTACCAGATAGACATGGCCGCGGGCTGCGGCGTACATTAGCGGCGTGCGGCCGGCTGGATCCTTGAAGTTGGGGTTGAAGCCCTCGCCCAGGGTCTGATCGACCAGGGAGACGTGGTTGTATTTCACCGCGTCGATGAAGGAGAGCTGGGCGTCGGAAGTGGCGGACATGGTGATCCTTTGGGCGGGGTGTGATGAGATAGCGACCGGCATGACCCGGACCGGCTGCACGCTGTAAGCGCCGGTGTCGAGATCGACGATGAAGGCGTAATGGCCGGATTGGCGGCAGGTGAATTCCAGCGCTGGCGGATCGCCGTGGGTGGTCAGCTGGCCATAGGCGATCAGATCTTCGAACCGGCTGGCGGTGGGATGGGGATTGCGGCCGGCGAAATCCCGGCCGAAGCCGTCGAGTTCGTAGTCGGCAAAGGTCCACAGCCACGGCCAGCGGTTGGCGCAATACTTGTAGTGGTAGGTCCGCCCGGCTTCGAGGAAGACTTCGCGGCGGAAGACGTGGTCGCCGATCCGGACCAGGTCGTTGGCGGCATTGGTCGGATCCCACGCCACCAGCGGCGCCGAGAAATCACCGACCAATTGCAGGGAATCGATGGTCGGTCGGGCCCGGAGCGCACCATCGGCCAGCGGTTCGATGCTGAACGAGTCGTCATTGGTGTCGTAGATGATGGCGAACTGGCCGCGGCTGGTCACCTCAAATGGGATGTTGGCCTCGTTGGGCTTGCCGTGCCAGGCCAAACCATGCAGCCCGGGCTTGTCCGCAGCGATCCACGCGCCCATCGCCATGCTATCGAGGAACAATTCGCGGCTGAACACGAAATTGATCGTGTAGGGGCCGGGTTCCAGGGTCACGACGAGGCGCTGGCGGCCAGTACCGATATCGCTCATCGTGTGTTCCGGCACCGACGGGTTGAAGCCGTCTTTCTGCCAGATCGTCCCCTGGACCTGGATGGTGCTCAGGGTGTTGAGGAATTGCGGTGGTTTGGCTCCAGCCGGAGGAATCACATCGAAATCGAAGGAGCGCGGATTGGCGCGGAAGGTGTAGTCGCCGTCCTGCTCGACCCGGATGGTCAGCGCCGAATGCCGGCGATGTCCGCCGCTGGAGCTGAATCCGGTTCCACCGGTCAGCCGGCGCGGTCCGAAGTTGCAACCCGCGAATCCGAAGTCCTCGGTACCGTTGGCTGAAAAGAGGAACTGGTACACGCCATCGGCGCGGAAGCTGATCCCGCCGTTCTTTTTCAACGGTACCGTGATCTCCCACCAGTCGCCCTTGCGGACCATCTGGTGATTCGGTCGACGTTCATCGAATTTTTCGAACAGATTTTCGCTGTCCCAGACGAATCCGTTGAGCTGCATCGATTCCACCGCGGTGATATACCGCGGTTTTGGTGACACGTCATATTCGCCGGATTTCGGTGTGAAGCGGATGGTGTAGACACCGTCGCTGGGCACCTGGATGACGACGTTGTGCGCCTGGTCGGAGGCAGCTCCGGTGAACAATTTCGGCTTACCGTCGGCATCAATCTTCGCGACATCGGCCTTGTAGACTTCGCACAGCCGATGGTTGGTCACGAAGCGGAACGCGTACACGCCGTTGCCGTGGCGCCCGCCAGCGCGGCGCAGATCGACCCGGGCGACATAACTGTCGCCATCGGGCACCATGTCGTTCTCGGGGAGGAACGGATTCCACCGGCCACGACGGGCATGGACGGTTCCTATCAGCTGGCAGCTCGGACCGGCATTTTCAGCCAGGACCGGGATTGCTGCGCCGAAGGTGGGCCTGCCGAGTCGGCCTGCGAGGACCGGATCGATCATAAGATATCCCTGGGTTGCAGGTGGACGGGACGGCTGACGGCCAGCGGAAGGTGCTGACCGTCAGCGATCTCGTCGGATATCAGCGGACCAGCTGGTCGATCTCGGCCACATCAAGGCCGACCGACGCCCAGTGCTTGCGCGCCAGTTCGAGCAGGGTGAAGCCGTCATCGTATCCAGCGGGGGTGCCATCTTCATTGATGTAGATCAGGCCGCCCGAGAGAACGAAGAAGGCCAGCATGTCTTCTTTGGCATCGGCGGGGACGATCAAAGTGTGCAGTTCGCCCGGAGTCTCGTAGACATAGGTGCCGGCCTGAGCAACCCACTTGTGCTTGTGCTCGGTGTAGAACCAGGTGCCCTGGATGGTGTAGGCGTGCACGGTCGAAACATGGTAGTGGACCGGCAGTTTGGCGCCCGGCCGGATCTTCAGGATGTTGGCGAAGCCACCCGAGCTGACGTCGAAAAACAGCGGGTAGAACCACGAGCCCACGCCATAGGGCACCCAGCGCTTTTCGTCCTTGAAGTTCGTATAGACCGCGAACTCATCGCGGCGGCGCTGCAACGGCTGCAGGCCATCGGTGGCGTTTTTGAAGACGGTGATGGGCATGGAGGATTCCCTGGAAGGGGGGTGGATGGCAGGAAGGACAACTGAAGAGCAGTGACGGCAGAGCGGTGACTGAAGAGAGATGAAGGCAGAGCGGCGACTAAAGAGCGGTGACGGTTGGTCGTACTGATTCGCCAGGTGCGCCTGGCGCGTTTGGATGATATTCGTAGGGGCCTGCGTGCGACCTTCATAAATGGTAGGTCATCCGCTTATAGGTCGGCAATCGGCATTGCAAGTGGGCAGATCCTGTTTCAGCGCATATCAAAAATACATCGATAAAAAGCATCGATTCATTGACTATTAACGGTTATCGTCGTGGGATGTTCATATCGTGGCCCAGGCCCTGCGCGCGGTGGCCAGAACCCGTTGATGCATGGCGCAGAAGGTCCGGTCATCTTCATAATGTCATTCCGCCGACGCTCCTCTGTGCCAGGGAGCGTCAGCGTCGCGCTCGGCACGACATGTGGTCAGGACCAGGACCGAACTTCGACTCGGTGGCGTCTTGGTGGCCAGCTGATTCTGCTGCCTCGACTGGTATCGGCAGTGTCGCACGTCTGAACCAACGGCCATTGCCGCGGAGGCTCTTCCTGTTCGGATCCTGGGATGACCGCCCCCAGAAATGCACTGCGCCTCGCCCGGATCCTCGCCATCGGCGATGAATTGATGCTGGGCCGCACGGTCGATACCAATTCGGCGGCGATCGCCCGGCAGTTGTCTGATCGCGGTTTGGTGGTGGATCAGATGCGCCAGGTGGGCGATGGACTCGACGCGATCACCTCAGCGTTGCAGACCTTGGCCCACGGCGCTGATCTGGTGATCTGCACCGGCGGACTTGGACCGACCGATGATGATCGCACCCGAGCAGCCGTTGCTGGCGCCATTGGTCAGCCGCTGCTGTTCAGGGAGACGGCCTGGAAACAGGTGCACGGCTGGTATGCGCGTCATTTGCCTGGGAAAACCGTACCCGAAGCCAATCGCCGGCAGGCGGAGCTGCCCCGTGGCGCCAAGATGCTGATCAACGACCGCGGCACCGCGCCGGGTCTGCTCGCCCGGCATCCATCGGGTGCGTGGATCGCCTGCTTCCCTGGTGTTCCGCACGAAATGCTGGCCATGGCGGATCGCCTGTTCGCCAAGCTGCCATCGCTGATTCCCGGTTTGACCGTCCCGGCCATCAGCGAATTCGCGATCACCGGCATCGGTGAATCGGCGGTGCAGGATCTGATTCCCGGCCTGCTCAGCGAGGCCGATCCGATGGTCGGCATCACCGCCCATGACGCGGGCCACCTGACGTTGCGGGCGGTGGGCAAGCCGGCCGCGGTCAAACGCCGGATCAACCAGTTGCGGAAGATCCTCAACCAATGGCTTATTCCAGAGCCGACGGTTCCGTCCAGCCTGGTTGCCGAATTGACCCGGCGACGCATGACCATCACCGCTGCGGAAAGCTGCACCGGCGGTCAGGTGGCGGCGCAACTCACTGCCATTCCCGGTTCGAGCCGGGTCCTGCGCGAAAGCCGGGTGGTCTATCACCCGGACGCCAAACGTGCGCTCGGTGTCCCGGCGGCGATCCTGCGTGAACACGGCGTGGTCAGCGAGCAGACGGCGTTGGCCATGGCCGAGTCGGCGCGGACCGCCCTGTCCGCCGACATCGCGGTCGCCACCACCGGTATTGCCGGACCCACAGGCGGGTCGGAGCAACTTCCGGTGGGCACGGTGTGGGTCGCCGTTGCCGACGCCCGTGGCGCCGTCGCCAAGCGTTTGCGCCTGTCCGGCAGCCGCACCCGGATCCAGCTTCGCGCCGCGGCCACGACCCTGGTGCTGGCCTGGGAGCGGCTGCGTCAGGCCGCAGGTTAGTTCGCACCCAATTCTTGTTCTGCCCGTCCAAGGGCCATGCCAGCTTCATCGGGCCGTCCACGTTCAGAGCCATCTCCCATTGAACAGTTCCTGATCGAAGCTGGACGGCGCCGAGCCAGCGACCTGGCGCTTCGGCCGCTGCCTGACGGAGCCGTTGTCACGGCACGGATCGATGGAATGTTTCATCAGCTGGGGCACCTCACGGTCATCCAGGCGACCAGCGCCATCGTCCGGTTGAAGGCCCTGGCCGACCTGCCCGGATACATCACTGATGAACCCCAGGACGGACGCATCTCCGGCGACCTGTATGGAATCGCAGGTGATTGCCGATTGGCAGTGCTGCCGACGGTCAACGGTGAACGTGCCAACGTGCGCCTTCCAGCATTGGGGGCGCTTCCTGATCCGGATGGCCTTGGGTTGCCGCAGGTGCTGGTGTCCGACCTGCGGGCGGCGGTGCGGCGCAGTGCCGGACTGGTGCTGGTATGCGGGCCGACCGGCGCTGGAAAAACCACGACAATCCACAGCCTGTTGCGCGAATTGGCGGCGCAGCGGCCTGACCGTCATGTGCTGTCCATCGAGGATCCAGTGGAGCGCCGCCTGCCCGACGTGACCCAGGTCGAGGTCACCACCCGCTGCCCCGCCCTTGCCTGCCTGCGGGTTGCCCTGCGCCATGACCCCGACGTGCTGGTGGTCGGCGAAATCCGTGACGGAGAGACTGCGGCGACAGCGGTGCGATCGGCGCTGACTGGTCATTTGGTGGTGGCGACGCTGCATATCGGCAGGGCGGTCGAGGCAGTCCCGCGACTGATCGATCTCGGCGTCGCCGTTGATCTGCTGTTGCCATCCCTGGTTGCGGTGTCGGCCCAGCGCCTGATCCGCCTGATCCACCCGGCCTGCGCCGGAGCCGGTTGCGGCGGTTGCGCGGGTGGATTCCTCGGCCGCCGGGCAGTGGCTGACTTCATCGCGGTTGACGGCGAAGCCAGATCAGCCTGGCGATCAGGTCGGTCGCCGGCGCTGACCCATGGCCGGAATCATCGGCGCTGCACTCGCCTCTGGATTGGCCGAGGAATGGCTTCAGGTGCTACGCCAAGCGGCGCAGGAACAGGCCAGGGTGTTGCCGGCGACGTTCCGCGACGTGTCATGGTGCCATGGATGATCGTGCCGCCGTGCTCGCCACCCTGCGGGCGTTGACCGAGCTGGACCGCGAGCATGGAGTGGAATGGATGGTGCGGGGAGACGCTCCGAATCGTGTTCAGCCGGCTGTTCTGCAAGCAGCTGTTCTGCAAGCGGCTGTTCCGCAAGCGGCTGTACCACAAGCGGGGTCGGCTCGTCCGGTTGACGTGCAGGCCGCCTCGCCGTCACGACCCGGGTTGGTCCAGCCGACCGATTCGCCGCTGCGCACACCTGTGCCGGGCAACGCCTCGCCATCGATGTCCATGGCTGCGAACCCCGCTTCAGTGAACACTGCACCAGCGAACACGCCTTCAGAGCACCCACTTTCAGCGAACACCACTTTAGAGAACCCCAAGCCAGCCCCGATGAATCCTGCGCATCCCTCCGCTCCCGGTTCCCCATCCCTGACCGATCTCGCCGCCGCCATCGCCCGCTGCCGGGCGTGCAAGCTGTGCGATGGCCGGACCAACACCGTGCCGGGCGAAGGCAATCCGCAGACTGAGCTGCTGTTCATCGGCGAAGGCCCCGGTGCTGATGAGGACGCTCAAGGTCGGCCATTTGTCGGCGCTGCCGGTCAGCTGCTGACCAAGATGATCGAAGCGATGGGATTCCAGCGTTCCGAGGTCTTCATCGCCAACATCGTGAAATGCCGGCCACCTGGAAACCGGGCCCCTGAGCCAGACGAGGTCGCCGCCTGCTTGCCGTTTTTGCACCAGCAGATCGCAGCGCTGCGCCCCAAGGTCATCTGCACCCTTGGCAATACACCGCTGAAAGCCCTGTGCGGCGCCGAGGTCGGCGGCATCACCAAGGTCCGCGGTCAACGCCTGGCGTATCGCCAGGGGGACCTCGACCTGCCGCTGATCCCGACGTTCCACCCGGCCTATCTGCTGCGTAACCCGCCGGCGAAGAAGCCGTGCTGGGAGGACCTGAAAGTCGTGCTGAGCGTACTCGGCCGCGAGCTGCCGACCCGCAGCGCATGACACCGACCTCATGGCCCTGATCGAAGCCATCCAGCTCAGCAAGCGCTTCGCCACGGTGACTGCGCTGCACGAGGTGTCTCTGACCGTGGCGGCTGGAGAAGTCGTGGGATTCCTTGGCGAAAATGGTGCAGGCAAGTCGACCACGATGAAGATCCTGACCGGCGCGTTGGCTCCCAGTGGCGGGTCGGCGCGGGTCGATGGCCACGATGTCGTTGCCGACTCGCTGGCGGCACGGCAGCGGATCGGCTACCTGCCCGAAGAACCGCCGCTGTATCTCGACATGGGCGTGGCCAGCTATCTGGATCACGTCGCCCGGCTGAAAGGCATCGATGCCCACGCTCGGCGGGCGGCGGTGGTTGATGCCATGGAGGCCGCTGATGTGACCCAGCATGAGCAGCGGCCGATCCGGCAACTGTCCAAAGGCAATCGGCAACGGGTCGGGCTGGCCCAGGCGCTGCTCGGCCGACCGCCGGTGCTGATCCTCGACGAGCCCACCAGCGGCCTTGATCCGACTCAGGTCGGGCGGTTTCGCGACCTGGTCAAATCCCTGGCTGAACGCCACGGCGTGTTGATCTCGACCCACATTCTGGCCGAGGTCGAAGCGATGTGCAGCCGGGTGGTCGTCATCCACCGCGGTCGCACCGTCGCTGCCGCCCCGGTGGAGGACCTCCGCCGGCGGTCGGGTTGCCGTCTTCGTGTGCGGGTGGCGGGCGATCCGGCGGCGATCCGTGGCCGCCTGGATGCTGTGGTTGGCCTGACGATCCACGGCACCACTGGCGATACGCTCACGCTTTCCGTGCCCGATGAACAGCGCGGCGATCTGGTGTTGGCGGTGGGCGCCGACTTGCGCGAACTGGTGGAAGAACGTCGGGGACTCGACGAGATTTTCCACGAGCTGGTCCACGACCAGGCATGACGGCGTTGGCCTCGTGGACTGCCGCGGCGCTCGACCTGCTCTTGCCGGCGGTCTGCCCGGCCTGCCAGGTGGCCAGCGGCCCGGGGTGCTGCCCGGCCTGCTTGGCGGCCTTGCCGGCGATTCCCAACCCGTGTCCGTGGTGCGGTGCTCCGGGCAAGGCGCCCGCTGCGGATGACACCGGCGAGTCGGCAACGGATTGCCCAGCTTGCCGAAATGCCGGATTGCCCGGAATCGCCTCGGTCGTCGTCGTCTGGCACTATGCCGGGCTGATGGCGCATCTGGTCGGCGAAGCCAAGGCGTGCAGCCGTCCTGCGGCGGTCGCTGCCTTGGCCGATCTCATGCCTGCGGTGGGCGAATCCCGGCTCGACGATCCAGGGCCGTGGACCGTGGTCCCGATCCCCGCCAGCGGCCGGCGTCCAGGACCGCACCTGGGAACCGCCTTGGCCAGGACCGTCGCACAGCGGTCGGGATTACCGCTGCGTTCCGGTTTGGCGACCACCCGGGCCACCGCCGCCCAGCATGGGCTGAACCTGGCGGACCGGGCGCGCAATGTCGCAGCCCTGTTCCGCGCCATCGGCCAGCCGTCGCCAGGCGTCGTGCTGGTGGACGACCTGCTGACCAGCGGAGCCACCGCGGTGGCAGCGGCCCGGGCCCTGCGCTTGGCTGGCGCGAAACAGGTCGTGCTGGTGTGCCTGGCGCGGACGCAGCGGCGGCGGGAACGCTGAGAAAGCCTGCGCCGGCACCGCAGGATTCACCTTCATCCTGCGGTTGGGGAACCGCCACAACGCCAAAGCGCCAAGGGTCGGAGATAGTCCCAGCTGCCCCCGGTGGTTTTTCCAGGCAGCGGAGAAACTTCTCCGTTTTTCCTTGGCGTCTTGGCGGTTTATCTGTTGGATTGGTTCACCGTTTGATCGTGACGCCCTTGTCGTCCACGGTCACGGCTTGGCCGCCGACAGTCAGCGCAGCCTGCTTGGCCGAGCCGCTGCCGGTGACCGCAGGGGCCGTCTGCCCCTTGGGCTGCAACGTGAACACCACCAGGGTCTGCTGATCGCAGGGGAACTCGATCCACGAATTGTTGATGTATTTCTTGTCGCCGAACGGGAACCCGACGTGGCCGGCGCCACCGCCGCGTTCGAAACTGCCGGTTTTGAACTGGAGTTTCGCCGGTTCGATCACCGTCGCCACGAGGGTCGCGCCGTTGGGCGCGGTGATCGTGAAGCCGTGTTCGCTGGTGGCGATGGTGTTGAATTCCGGGGTGTTCAACCGCCAGAGCGTGGCATTGGTGCTGGTCTCGGCCATCACCACCACTGCCGGGGCGCCTGATTTGCCGCTGAAATCGATGGCGGCGAGTCGTTTCTGATTGGCGACGCCCATGCACGATCCGCTGGTGGTGGCGGTGCCGCCGCCATCTCCGGTAAAATCCGTGGCATCGAGCTTGCCGAGCCCGTTGGCGCCTTTGGCTGGGGGCGGACCGATGAACAGGTTGGTCTGGCCGTTGGCGTCGCCGGTTCGTCCGCTGCCCACGACCCAGCAGCTGCCAAGGCCGAGCAGGCGCCAGGTGTTGGTGTCGCAGCCGCCGTGGGCTCCAGGCGGCTGGCGGGCATGGCCGTTGACCGCCAGCACGATGTCGTCGGCATCCTGGAAACGATTGCGGAAGATGGCGATGCCCGCGGACGGATCGGTGTAGTTCCGGCCCAGGCCGGGCACCGTGGTCGGATCCTGGGCTGGAATCTTGTCAGGATAAAAGAGCAGCGAGAAGATGCCCAGGCCGCCTTCGGCATCATAGGTGCCGTCGCCTTGGGCGCCGCACAGGTGGTCGTACATGAAGCGGAATCCAGGAAGGTGTTCCGCGGGCACGAAGCGGAAAGCCATGCCGCCGCAGCCGCCGCCGCCGACCGGATGGTCGTCGCCGAAGTCGGCGCGCAGGCCGAGCCCACCCGGCCGCGGGATCGCAGCCGTTCCGGCGAACAGGGTCCAGAATGTCTTTTGCGCTTTCTTCACTTCCTTGATCAGATCGCCGGCACCGGCGCGTTCCGCAGCGATGGCGAATGGTCCAGTGAATTGCCAGGGATATCCGGTGTAGCCGATGCCTTCGGGATTCCAGCCGTTTTCACCGAGATTGGCGGTGATGTGGGCCTTGAGCTTGGCGAAGGCGCCCTTCGCCTTGTCGACGCCGTCCGGCTGATCGCTGGCCAAAAAGGCGATACCGGCGGAGCAGTAGCGCACCGCCTGCCAGTTGTTGGCGATGCCGTTGTTCGCCCCGGCGCCCATCGAAGCGATGATGCCATCGGCGGCAGCGTGTAATTTGGTGTTCACCAGGCTGCGGGTGGATTCGGGCCAGGCATCATAGCAGGCGTCAAACGCGATAGCGACGGTCAGGGCTCCGGCAGCGCGGGTCAGGCCTTTGCTCTGGGGGCTGTTCCAGTACTCCGCATCGTTGACTTGTTTCAGAACGATTTCCTCGGCGGCCGCCGCGTACTGCTTATCGCCAGTCACCAGATAGAGCGCAGCCAGATCGCGCGGCCTGATGTCGTACAGCAATTTTCCAGCCGGATCAGGCACGATGGCCGCCTGGGCCTTGATCTTCGCCACCATGGCGGTGTACGGCGCCTGATTCGCCTTGGCGCGAACCGCAGCGACGTCAGTCGCCGAAAGCAGCAAGCGGGGATGATCGGCAGCGGACAGAAGTCCTCCGGCGGCGAGGATGAGGAGCGTGGTGGAACGGGTCATGGCGGATCCTGGTGACGAGATACCGGGGGTGAGCCGCGGCGTTGGCGGACAACTGGGGAATTTCTGGGACTGGTCGCGAACCACGGTGGCCTCCTGCGAGTTCCAGGGAAGGCTGGATCACGCTGACCGATGGACGCCGGTTCAGAAATCATTGGCTCCACCGGTGGGCAAGGATGGCGGCGCTGGCTTGTCCGGTGTGGGAACCGCCTTGGGAGTCGATGGTTTTTCATTCGACACGGCGAGGATGGACGATGCCTGGTTGATCACGGCATCGTCGTCCCAGCATCCGGCGAACAGCGTCTGTTCGAAGGTCAAATCCATGGAACTCATCGCTGGGCCGAGCCGGCGCCAAACCGCCAAGGCCCGTTGCGCTGCGGGCGCGGCGGCTGGATCGCTGACAGCAGCGGCGAAATGCAGGCCCCGCTCATCGACGAGGCAGGTCTGTTGGCCGAGCCTGACCAGGTATTCCAAAGCCGGACCGAGCCGCATCGTGACCACTTTGAGCGTGATCGGTACGACCGGCGGGTTGACCTGCGGCTCGATGGAGACCGGCATGCCGCAGATCTTGCCGATCTGGGCCGCCGCATCCTGAAAGGGCATGTCTTGGATATCGAAGGTGATCCGTTGAGCGAGCGCCGGCGCATTGCCGATCACGACGCAGGCTCCGGTCGCCCGGATCGCAGTCTTGACTGCGGCAAGGCGTTCATCGCCTGGTCCGAGCTGGGCGTGCTCGGCCAGCCAGCCCCAGGCGGCGTTGCGCAGCGCCGCGGATTCGGCGCCAGCCCAGCCGGTGACCAGGGACACCAAGCCCGGCGGGACCGACGCGAAAAAACGCAGGCCGCCGCCAAAGGTCGGGTGGCGCAGGCCCGCACGCAGCCACATCGGATCGATCTTGCCCAGGGGTTGCTTGGCCAACCAGCCGATCATGGCCGGGGCGGTATCGGGATACCAGACCAGGCTGAGCCGGGCGGCGATCTCGGTCTTAGCCAGGTCATCCAAACCGCTCGCCAGCAGCCGCCGCAGGTCCGGATCGCCGAGATCGGCGAAACGCAGATTCGCCGCCAGGGCCACCGCGGCGCTCCGCGATTCCGGCCGGCGGTCGCGGGCCAGACCCTGGGCGCGCAACACCGGACTGGTCGGAGCGATTGGCGCGTCGCCACGCTGTGCATACGTCAGCCAGAATCCAGCATCCTTGGCGAAGATCCGGCTGCGCAGTCCGGAATCTGGACCGAGGCGCGCCCCGAGCCATCGCGCCAGGACTTCGCTGAGCGCTGCCGGATCGGCGAAGATCCGGTCGCGGGCCGGGGCATCGCCCTGCACCGCAAGCATGGCATCGACGACGGCCGCCCGGCGGGCATTGGCCACCGGATCGACCTCGGACTTGATCTTCTGGGCGAGGTCGGCCGCGACGCTGCGGAGCTGGACGAGGGTGGCCTCGGGGTCGCCGCGACCGATGCCGCCGGTGATCGCCTCGTTGATCCACCACCGATCAGGACGGACATCGCCGTTGAGCAGGTGCTCGGTCAGGATCGGGTGCGGCGCGCTGATCGCGGCATCCTGCCAACCGTTCACCACCGGTACTTTCACCAGGCGATCCAAGGCATCACCGCCGGCCAGGGCGCAGGCCAGGTAGTGTCGGCAGGCCACGATCCATTCGCCGGTCGGTTTCAGCTCGGCAATCAGCTTGCGGTCGGCGTCGGTGGCGACCCGGGCCAGGGTCAGGGCCTGGGCAGTGAGCCGGGCATGTCGCGATTCCGGGGTCATGACGGTTCGCAATTCCCCAGCGATCGATGCGGGATCGATGCGGGATATCGCCCACAGTGCTGCCCCAGCCAGACGTTCATGGACGAATCCGCTCCACGGATGTGCCGGATCGAGGGCCGGTCGGCAGGCCGTTGGCGCTGTGGCGGCCAGGCGCAGCCAGGGCAGGCTGGATCGGCTGCGGCAGGCTCCGGCGAGCAGGGCCAGGGTCGGGGTCGCGACCAGCCGGGTCGGCCGATCGTCGGCGAGGCCCACGGCCAGCCAGCTCGGATCGTTGCCGCCGGCGACTGCCAATTGGGCCAGTGGAACGCTGGCGATCAGACGTGATGTATTGTCGGGTTCGGCCCGGATCGACACCAGGTCGACGCCCACCGCGCCGAGCAGCGAGCGGTGGACATAGCCCAGGGTCGGCTTGGCCTGATCCCACAACCGGGCGATGGCGGCATCGACTGCCGGATCGTCGGCCAGCCAATCCAGCGGCCTGGCCTCGGGCAACCAATCCTCAAACGTCGCGTCACGGCACAGGCCGGCAAGGAATGCCGACCACCAAGAGCGCGGCAAATCCTTGGCAGCTGCCGCGATCAGCAGGTCACGACGCAGATCGACATCGTCGAAGGCCGACCTGGCAATCGGATCGCCGCGCTCGATCGCAGCCAGAGCCGCGGCGCGTTCATCGCCGGTAGCTGCCCGGTCGACCAGCACCAATCCTGAGCGTTCCCGCCAGCGCAGTCCGGTCTGGGTCGCCAGCTGATCGAGGGCGACCCGCAAAGGCGCACGACCGACCATCAGATCGGCGGCGAAGGCATCGCCATCCACCGCGACGGCGAATCGTTGGTTCGCCAAGGGGCGGAACTGCTCGGCGAGCAAGGCCACGATGGCACCGACCGGCCAGCGGATGACGCTGATCGCGACTGGCTGATCGAGCACGCTGGGTACTGGCACCGGCTCCGGCGCTGGCGGGTCGGCCGGGAGCACCTGGGGGCGAGGCACCGCTTCCGAGCTGGTCTGGATCGGCGCGGGCGGCACCGCAGTCCACGCGGCCAGGACGAACATGGCAGCGCCAAGGGCCAGCCCGGCAGCCAGAATGGATGCAGGCGCGGTGGTCAGTCCAAACCAGGCCAGGCCGGTCGCTGCGGCCGAGTGGCTCGCCGGCGCGGCGACCAAAGCGACCTTCCCCAGCTGGGCCAGCAGGCCAGGTGGAGGAACGACCAGGGCTGCGCCCAAGGCGGCACCGAGCACCGCTGAACGCGGCTCATCGACGTTGAGCCGCCGGCGGAGCTCGGTCAGTCCGCGGTCGATCCTCCGGTGGATGGTCGGCTGGCTGCACCCGAGGCGAAGGGCGATCTGCTCCTGGGTTTGCCCCTCCAGGAAACGAAGGACCACGACTTCGCGATGGTCGTCCGGCAGTTCGGCAAGCGCCTGGTCGAGGCGGTCGAGCAGTTCGCGCTGTTCGCGATCGGTTTCCGCCGCTGGAACGTCCGTTGCCTGTTCCAGCGTGACCCGCACATCGGCCCGTCTGCGCAGCGCCGCACGCAGGGCCGTGGTGTGCAGCCAGCCGGCCAGATTGCCACGGACCTGACGCGCATGTCTGGCCAGGGCCAGGAAGCAGTCCTGGGCCGCATCTTCGGCGGCGTGGGTATCGCGCAGCACCCGCTGACAGGTGCCATAGACCAGACCGGCATGCCTGACCACCAGGTCGGCAAAAGCCTCAGCATCGCGGCTTTCCGCATAGCGACCGAGCAGGACGGCATCTGGCGGCATGGACATGGCTCCTTCAACGCGGTTCGGACGGCTCATCCGGCATGAAGTATGAGGCGCGAAGTCAGCAGAGTATTCACCAAAGATCGGGCCGTTGGCTGGAGGATGTTGCCGGATAGGTGAATAGCATTGTTTTTCGCTCAGCTGAGCGACCTGCGCCACTTTGGCGATCGATTCATGCCCCAGGCGGAGCCGGTTCACCTGATGTGCCAGCCCCACGCGCCAGGTGGGATCGGCGCTGGCGCAACCAGCGTTTGGGCGGCTGGCCGTGATGCCTGGCAAAGGCGTGGACGAAGCCGGCCATGGTCCGGTAGCCGCAACGCTGGGCGATGTCGTGCAGATTCAGGGCTGGGTCGGTCTCCAGCAGGTAGGCGGCGTGATCGAGTCGCACGTGGCGGTGGTAAACGGTGGGCGCCATGCCGTAAGCGCTGCGGAATTGCCGGCGGAGGGTGCGCGGTGGAACACCGACGGTTTGGGCGAGGTGGTTGGCCATTGCCGGGGCCCTCAGATCACGGCGCATGGACATGGCCGCAGCCCGAGCCGGGCTCGGTTCGCGCGCCAACGGTCCGCCACGTCGCATGGCCACCAACGAGGACAGATAGGCGGTCAGCAGGCGGTCGAACAAGGGACGCATGGCCAGCCGGCGCTGGAGCACGCCCAGACGGTCCAACGACGGATCGCTGAGATCGCAGGTGGCAGCACAGGCATCACGCAGGCTGTCGGAATCCGGTAACGGCACGACGATCGGAAGGGCCAATCGGCCCCACGGTGAAGGTCCCGCAACCGGCGCGAAGCCCGCCAGGAAAGCAAGAAAGTCTGGGATGCCTTCCGAGCGCATCCGGTACATCGGCTGCGGTGGCAGGACCAAGGCGCTGCCGGCCGGCACCACCGCGTCGGTCTCGACCGTGCCCATCTTCAGGACACCACGGAACACCAGGATGATGGTGAAATGATCCCTGAGTCCGTTGGTGTTGGCGTCCTTCCCCCGGTGCCAGCAGGTCCAACGCGGAACCACGGTGGTCTGGGACCAGGCGTCGAGCAGGGCTTCGCCGTCCGTTTGGGACAATATCGTGGCCATTGCAGACAACCCTGGACCGGTGCAGAGGAGTACAAGCACCATGCCTCGTCTCCACTGGTCGCATGCCGGCAGGCGAGCCGCACCCGAGGACCTCGGAAACGCCGTCGTTGCCAACGGCCGTCTCTCGCGCCAACACAAGGCCAAAAAAACATGACCGATCTGACCGCATCCCTTCGCGTCGTGCTGCTGACGATCGTGCTCGCAGTTTTTCTGACGACCGGTGCGGCAGAACCGCTCCCGGCTCCCGCCCAACCCATCCGCTTCGATATCCAACTCGGCCCCGCCCAGTTCCCGGCCGGCAAGCCCAAGGCGGGTGCACCTCAGCCCGCCGTCCTCGGAGGTTACATCGAAGTGTGGTCGGCTCTGTGGGCACGAGTCGTTCAGCATGACTTCCGCGCCCATCTGCATCTAAAACTCCATGCCGGAGGGATACTATGAAAACCACCCTTGCCCTGATCCTTACAACCGGGATTTTGACATGTTTATCCCCGCTTGCCGCCGCCGACCTGCCCCAGGTCGATCGGTCCAAACCCTTCCACATCGACCTGTGGATGGGAGTGCCGAGCAAAGATGCCCTGGCCAAAATCGGCATCGATGGTTCGAAGAATAAACTTCCTTCCGATCCTTCCAGCGGCTGGACCTTCCCCTGGTTCATCGGCGCCGTGCAGGTGGGGACCGAGATCCGGCAACCATATGCACTGCCCTACGAATCCTGGTACACCCCGCACAACCAGTTGCAGGAAAATGACGGGAACTGTCCCTACGCCTTCTTCAACTTCCGCCAGGCCAAGGAGGACCTGCAGGCTTTCTCGTGCACGATCACGGATGCAAAGATCAGCGGCAACGCACGGGTCGATCTGGGCGGAACCCAAGCCCTGTCCGTGGCCTGGGAAGGGACCATCAGCGGCAATTCGATCCGCGGCAAGGCGACCATGTCCCTGGCGGAAGACCGGGTTCTGGAACGACCGCTGGTCGGCGTCCTGCGCCCCACCGAACCGCTCGATCTGCGCAACGCCGTGTATCAGATCAGGTTCAAGGGCCAGGTCCTGGTCTTCGAGGTGCGCGATGGCAAAGCCGGGCAGGGTTCCGGTCGCCCGTGGGATCCCATTGGACGTCCCGTCGCCTTTGGCCGGCTGCTGCCGGTCGACGCCTCCCAACTGACGGTCACCGCCCTGCCCCCCGAGGTGCGTGGCGTTTCGGTGGCCCTCGCCGGGATCGTGCAGGTGGATGGAAAACCGCTGGAGATTCCCACGACCGTGGTCCTGGCCAACGGTCTGGCCGTCGGACAGGCCACTCGGGGCAAGATGCCTGGGGTCGAGGTCCAGGCCTATCCCCTGACCGATCCGGTTGCCGCCCGCTGGCGCGACTGGATGGGCGCGATCCATGCCGAGGGCAAACCGGTGGATCCGGCCCTGGTTCAGCAGGCCCAGGACGAGGCTGCCACCATTCCCGCCCTGCCGGCACCCAGTCCCGCCACGACCTTCACCCATCAGCACCTGGAAGGCCGCTTTATTTACGCACCCTGGCTGCCCCTGTCGGCAACCGCTGGCGCCGTCAAATATCGGATTGAACTGACCCCATCGCATCCGCCACACTCCAAGCCCCTGGTTCTGGAGGTCGCCGCTGCGCAAAGTGTCGATCTGCGGCCGGTCTGGGCAGGCATGGCCCCTGGCAACTACGCCCTGGCGATCACCGCCCTGGATGCTGGCGGCGCAGCGATCGGCACGGCGCAGCGATCCAAACTGATCAAGAAGGTGCCCTTCGGTTCCCATCCCTTGACGGTCATTCCTGATCCCATCGCCATGGACCTTGCCCTGCGCTTTCCGCGCTACCTGGCCGATCACCAGTATGCGTTCCATACCCTTTTTCGGGAAATCGATGCCGCCGGCGAGAATGCCGTCATCAGCAAAACCATCGCCTCCATCTGCCATTCGCCCTGGCATCTTCTGACTCGCTGGGGGACGCCCGCCGAGCAGGTCCGGGGCCGGGTGCTGGCGGACTATTTCACCAAGGTGCTCCAATGGGATGCCGACCAGCCCCTGGGCATCCAGCAGGGCTACAAGGCCATGTACTTCGGCGCGGCCCAGGACTGGGGCCGGGCCGTGCTGGATGATTTTGCGGCCACCAAGGCCGAGGACCGCTTGGCCCTGGTGCGGACGGCCTTCGACCGCCTGTACCGCCTGCAGCAACCCAGCGGTTCGTGGGCACTGATGTGGGACCGGACTCCATGGCCCAAGTGGTCGGGCGCCTTCACCATGTGGAATACCGCCTGGCTTGACCACAATGGCGCCGCATACGCCCTGCCCTTCGGGCGCTACCGCAATCTGAGCGGCGACCACCGCTATCTGGATGCCGAACTCAAGGCCGTGCGCTGGGTGCTGCGCAACTCTCTGCGCACCGGTTATTGGGAGACGCAGGCGCAGCAGGGCGACTCCAACTACAACCGGCCCACGGCGCACACCATGGCCTTGGATTTCCTGCTCTACCTGCTGGAGCAGGCTCCGGCCGATCAGGCCGATTCCGTGCTGGCCGAGGACATCATGCGCTACCTGGAAGACCAGTTCATCACCTGGGACCGCGTCCCGGCGGTCAGCGGTGGCACCATGACCGACAACGGCGTCCTGCGCCTGGCCATCGTCTCGCTGCTGCTGCACCAGCGCACCGGCAAGCCCATGCACCTGGCCAAGGCCGAAGCGCTGTTCAACGCCTACATGATCAACCGCGACCCGGTCAGCGGCCTGACCGACATGCGCTGGAACCGCTATATGTCGGAAGTTGACGATCCGGTGTACGCGCTGCGTTATGTTGAACTGCGCCGCCAGGTACTGGCTGAACCAACTTCGTCTGCCGTTCTTGGCACCACGCCGCTGACCCTGACCCTGGACCGCGCCGCCGCCGGCAGCGAACGGGTCCGTCTGCATCTGGACAGCCGTGACGGGAAGGTCGTACAGGCCATCGCCACCACCCCCACCTGGCAGACCCTCGACATCCCCTTCACCACCGTTTCCCGGCGCCACCAGCAGGACGGTGAAACCCTGTTCCATGCCGTCGATGCCAGTGGCCTCAAGGTCGGCCCCCACGGCATCGAAGGCTCGGTGAGCGTGGCCCTGGCCGCACCCGGCGGCACGCCGGTGCCCACCGTGTTCAACCTCACCGCCGCACCTGGACAGCGGACGCTGGTCGGCACCTGGTCGCAGGGCACCGCCACCGGTCGCGTCGCCGGCGAAGGTCTGCGCCCAAGCGTGGCCAAGCCCAAGCACCTGCACCTCCAGATCGCCCAGGCCGTGGCCGGCGGCGAATCCTGGCAGAACTGGGCGCTGCTGCGCACCAATTTCCAGGACGGTACCGCAACCGGTGCAGTCATCTGTAACACCAACGCCGGCTGGCGCGCGACCACCACCGCCTGCGACCTGCGCCTGGGGACGGATGGAACCATCAGCGGCAGTCTGGCCACCGACGTGCGCTGGATCGGCTTCATGGACAACAACGCCAGCGATGAGGCCAAGACCAAGGAATGGAAGACCGGCACCCTGGATTGGCTGGCCTATTGGAAACTCGGCGGCCCCGGCACCGGACGCGGCAACGAATACGAACCCGGCTTCCGGCCCCTGCCTTGGCCCGAGCACACCAGGATCCCCGGCAAGGACGACAAGTCCACCGGCCAGCTCGAATATAGCACCACGTCAAAGCCAGTGACCCCAGGAACCTACCGGATCGTCTTCGCCAGCCGACGCATCGGCGATCTGGTCGCCGGCACGGCCACGGTGGAAACACCGGATGGCAAAAAGCAGGTCAGCCAGTGTTTCGGCAGTGTCGAATGAAACTTCCTGCAACCGATGATCTACGGAGAAACAACAAACCATGACCAAGTCCATCCACCTGGTCCTGCTGGCGGGTTTGCTCGTGGGAATTCATTCACTCAGTGCAGCGGAAACCCCGCTGGATACCTCGAAACCCATCCGCTTCGACATCCAACTCGGCCCCGCCCAGTTCCCGGCCGGAAAACCCAAGGCGGGTGCCTTTCAGCCCGCCGTCCTCGGAGGTTACATCGAAGGCGGCAAGGTCACCGGGGCCTATGCGCCAAACATGACCGCAGTCTATGCGGCCGGGCAATCGCCTGATGACAACTATTGGGATCTCTGCCCGTACGGGCCGCGTGCACCGATCGAAGGCGAGGCCGCCTGGAGCAGCCGCATCCGCGAGGTTTCAGCGTCCATCGGCCCGGATGGTTTCCATGGCACCTGGAGCGTCAGTTTCGGCAAGGGCGATCCGGCCAAGAGCCCGGCCATCACCCCTGAATTGAAGATCCGCATCAAGGCGCATGCGGGTGTGGTCGGCTATGTGGGCACGTATGAAGGCACGGTGGGCGATGCGGCGGTGCAGGGTCCCTGCGTGGTCCGCGCCCGCAATGTCGCCGCCGGTATGATTGATCCCGCCAATGCCTTTTACCAGATCATCGGTGGCGGCTTCCGGGTCTTCGTCGAGGTCCGCGCCGGCAAGCCGGTGCAGGCCTGGGCGGTCGCCAATGGCGTGGGCAATCAGGGTTGGGTCTACCGGCGTCCGGACGCACCGGCGGCTGCCACCCGATTGTCCCCGGCCGATGCCACGGTGCTCACCATCGCCATTGCTGATGAAGGTCTGGCCGGAACGGCCGCCACCTTGCATGGCACCATCACCATCGCCCCGTCCACCACCCTCAAACTGAATGAAGTGGTCGTCAGTGGCGCCGGAAAAATGCGGGTTTCCGGTAAGGATTCCACGGTCGAGGCGGTGCGCAGTTATCCGCTCAACGATCCGCAGATGGCTCGCTGTCTGGATCTGCTCAAGGAGACGCATCGTGGCACCAAACCAGTCCCCGAGGCCCTGCTGGCCCAGGTCCGGCAGGAATCCGTGCGCGACGATGTCCAACCGGCGCCCAGCGAGGCGATGCGTTATACCCACCGCCTTTGGAAATCGAGCAGTTTCATCTATGCGCCCTGGTTCGACTTCGAAACCGTGCCTGGCGCGGTGAAGTATCGCTTCGCCATCCACACCTCGAACGTCCACAACCAATTAGTTGAACCGCCGGTCATCAGTTTCGAGGCCGCTTCACCACGCGCCTCGTTGGCTCCGATCTGGGACAAAATGCCGGTCGCGGACGGTCCACGGGCGTTTCTGTCGCTCAAGGTGACCGGCCTGGATGCCGCCGGCAAGCCGGTTGGTGAACCGCAGTCCCGTGGCATCCAACGCCGGTCACCCTTCAACCCCGAAATGATCGTCACCCCCGACGCAAAAGTGCTGATGGAACTGGCCCTGCGCCAACCACGCTTCCTGTTTGATCAGTATCATTCCCATCTGTATCTGACGGAAGCCGTGCGTGCGGCGGGCAACGGCGTTCAACCATTGGGCTACGGTCCCAGCCACTGGCATAACACGCAGCAATGGCTGGCCATGGAGGAGACCGACCCCGGGCGTCGCATCCAGCAGTTGCGCCTGCTGGATACCTTCAACAAGCAGCGCCTGCTCGACGTCAATGGCGCCTTCAAGACCCCGTACCATTACAACGCCGTCGTCAGTGGCGTCGTGCAGGAGACCGGTCGCAACTATCTCAATGCCCTCGATATCCAGTTCGATGCCGAGGTGGTCGACCGGTTGCGGTTGTGGCTCCGGTATTTCGGTCGCTTGCAGCAACCCAGCGGCTCGTGGTGCATCTCGGAGCGGGCCGCGCTTGGCTGCTCTGGCGGGTATAGCCTGTGGGGCAGCCGGCACCTGGAGAATACCAGTGCGCCGTGGCTGCCTTTTATGGCGCGGCTGCGCCGGTTCGATGACCAAATCGAAACCCGCTCCCTCGCCCGCGCCATCGAGGAGCGAGCGTCATCGTGGGTTCGCAACAATACCCTGCGCACCGGTTTCGGCGAACAGATGCATCAGCAGACCGATCCCACCGACATGGCGCATTCGGCCCAGAACCAGATCGAATACGTGCTCTACGTCCTCCGGCACGCACCGCCATCGCAACGCGATTTGGTCATGGCCAGCGACCTGATGCGCCGCATCGAAGATCTCTTCATCACCTGGGATGCGCTGCCGTTGACCGGGGGCGGTGCTTTCACCTTCGGACCATCGCTGCCTGCCGTCGAGGCGCTGTGCCTGCTGGAACTCTACACCCTGGATGGCGACCCAGCGCTGCTCGCCAAGAGTGAGGCCTTGGCCGCATCGTACCTGCAACGCGCTGATCCCTGGAACGGAAGCGGGGCCGATCCGATGACCGGCGGTTTCAGTTTATCCTACAACCGATTCCTGCAAGAAACCGATGACCCGGAATGGATCGTGCGCTGGGTGCAACTCCATCGCGCTCTCACCAAGGCTCCGCCTGCCGCCATCCCGGAACGTCATCTCACCCTCACCTGCGATCGGCTCATCGACGGCGTCGATCGCGTGGTTCTCGACCTGGCCATCGCCGACGG
Source organism: Planctomycetota bacterium (assembly GCA_014193115.1). GTDB lineage: Bacteria > Planctomycetota > UBA11346 > UBA11346 > UBA11346 > BJHQ01. The sequence goes on from BJHQ01000005.1 coordinate 277,708, forward strand.
CAAGATCACCCAGGCCCTGGCCCGCACTCCGACCTGGGATGGACCAGGAGCGAACTTTCATCAGCCCGGACGCCTGCACACCCGCCCCGGAAAGAAGCTGTTCCACACCGTGGATGCCACTGGTCTCGCCATCACGCCGGACGGCATCAGCGGGCAAGTCATGCTGACTTTGCACGATCCGCAGGGTGGGGAGGCGCGCCGCCTGACCGTCGAAGTTACGGCGAAAAGACAGCATGTCCGCGGCTGGCTGGGAACCTGGAAGCAGGGTCCATCAGGAGGTCGGGTCGAAGGCCGTACCGTTGCCGACGCGCCAGCCACCGGGGCTCAGCAGATCTTCGTTCAGGTGCATGAAGCCCTGGCTGGTGGCGAGGCATGGCAGACCTGGTCCCTGGCTGGCGCGGTACTGCCTGCGGTCGGCACGGCGACCGCCGCCACTTTCATCAATCCCAATGCCGGCTGGACCGCCCAGTCGACCGTGAGCGCGTGCTCCCTGAATGACGCGGATTTCTCCATGACCATGGATGCCGAGGTGACCTGGCAGGGCGTCGCGGAACTGGAGTACGTCAAGGGTGAATTGCCGAAGGCAACCGCCAACTATAAAACCACACCGGAATCCGCGCAGGCGCTGCTGGCCAATTGGGAGATTCCCGGCAAGGGATTTACCCTCGAATTCCCACTGCAACCAACCAAAGGGGATTGGGATCCGGCCAAGCCGGTGGCGTACACCACCACCTGGAAACCAGTCACTGCAGGCAAATACCGACTGAAATGTGATGGCAAACGCCTGGGCCATATTCTGTATGGCACGGCGATCGTCACCGGACCAGACGGCAAGGAAACTGCGCGGCAGTTTCTGGGTGATGTCGAATCAATCGTAAAACCGTGACCAAATCGGACGGGGAGGAGCCATGACCAAATTCACCCATTTCAATCTTGGTCGGGAGGCGCCTGATCAGCAACGTCCGCTGTGGGAACGCGGGGTCGGGGTGGATGTACTCGGACGGCACGATGATCGGATCACGTATCGGTTGCTTGTACTGCCCATGTTGTTCCTCATTGAACCAGCCGTTGCGGCGCGGGTAGGTGCGTATGCGGAAAATGGTGGCACGGTGTTGGCGACCTGGTTGACCGGCATCGTGGACGAGAACAACCTGTGCCATCCTGGTTGGCCAGGTGGCGGCCCGCGCGAATTATTTGGGATCTGGGCGGAGGAAATCGATGTGCTCCACGAAAGCGACCGGCAGGAAATTCACTTCAAGCCCGATACTTCGTTGAACCTGACCGGCCGGCATCGCGTCCGAGCTTACGCCGATCTTCAGCATCTTGAAGGCGCAACGGCAATAGCAGAATATGGAAGCGATTTCTATGCCGGAAGACCTGCCTTGACCTGTCATCGCGTCGGTCGGGGCGAAGCCTGGTATCTCGCCGCCGAACTCGACCACGTCGGACTCCATGCCGTGGTTGGCGCATTGGCCAAACGAACCGGGATCCGCCAACTCCTGCCCACGCCGCATCCCGGTCTCACGGTTCAATCGCGTACCGACGGCAAGACCGAATGGCTCTTCGTCCTGAACTTCTCGGGTCAAACCCATTCCGTGGACCCGGGACCAGTGACCGATCAGGAAACCGATGCCACCATACATGAACCTGTGCTGGTCACAGGATGGGGATCCAAAGTGGTATTTCGGAAAGCGAGGAATGCACTGTCATGAATGCACAACCAGGGATCAAGAAAGAGAGCGTGGACATGCGCCGCGAACTCATCCTGCTGGCGTATCTCGCCAGCGCATCCTTCACCCTGATGGCGGCAGATGCCCTCCCGCTAGGAAAACTTCCGCCGCCGAAACTGGATTATTCCAAACCGATACAGTTTGATGTGCAATTTTCCCCTGTGGTATTTCCTCAAGATACCCCGAAAGAGGTTCGCGGTAATCCATTGCCGGCCATCATTGGCGGCTACCTGGAGGGTGGGAAGGTGACCGGCGCCTATGCGCCGGATATCAGCCACATCTATCATGCGGGTGCAAGTCCGGATCAGTTCGAGTGGGATCTGTGTCCGTATGGGCCCCGTCATGGTACAGGATCGCGTGATGCTCAACGTGAAAAATTCACCAGTTCCACGCTGCGGATGACTGATGCTCAGGTTGAGGGAACCTGGCGTTTCAACTACATTTCCACCAAGGATTCCGGAAAAACAACCTCGCCAGTCTATGAAATCAGCATCCAGGCCACCGCGACCAGTTGCGGGTATGCCGGAACCTATACCGGAAAAATAGCGGATGTGCCGGTCAGTGGCGATTGCGTGCTGGCCGCTCATAACATCCCGGCGGGGGTGATCGATCCAGCCAATGCCATTTACCAGATTCTTGGCGGGAACTACGCTGTCTTGGTCGAAGTCCAAGCGGGAAAAGCAGTCCAGGCCTGGGCGGTTGCGGGGGTGGTTAGTGCTGAACGAACCTGGAGGTATCGTTACCCCGGTGATGCGGTGGCCGCCACGTTCCTGTTTCCTGCCGATGCATCCGGCATGAGCCTGAAAATCACCGATGAGGGTCTGGATGGCAAGGCGGTCACGCTGGGTGGTCAGATTACCATCACGCCGGAACCCAAAACCGCTTCAAGGATGTTTGGACCAACGACCCTCGATCTCAGCGGAACGGTCATCAGCGGCGCAGGAAAAATACGAGGGAATGGCAAGGAATCCAAGGTGGAACAGGCCAGAAGTTATCCGCTCACCGATCCGTTGATGGCCCGCAGTCTGGCGCTGCTCAAGGAAACTCATCGCGGTAGCAAACCAACCGCTCCAGAACTGCTGGCGCAGGCCGATCAGGAATCGCTGCGCACGGATGTCCAACCGGGTCCGAGCGAACAGACCCGTTACATGCAGCGCCTTTGGAATGGTGGCACGAGTGGGGAATATAACTACCATCGTTCCTACATTTATGCACCCTGGCTCGATCTTGAGGTTGTACCCAGCGCCGTCCGTTATCGGTTTGACTTGATCGACGCTTCGCATGAAAATACCGGAATCCGGCCCTTGATCGATTTCTTCGAAGCGTCCTCTCCACGGGTCTCGCTTCTTCCGATCTGGGCCAAGGTGCCCAAGAACCTTGGTCGGAACCCCATCAGTTCACTTCGTGTCACTGCTTTCGATGCTGATGGTAAAGCGCTGGGAAAACCGCAGGAATGCGGTATCACTCGTAGGCCGGCTTTTTCCCAGGATCAGATCGTGACCCCTGATCCCAAGGTGCTGATGGAACTAGCGATGCGCCAACCATACCATCTGACCACGCGATATTATTCACACCTGTATCTGACCGAGGCGGTACTGGCAGCCAAGAACGGGGTGAAGCCCCTGAGTTATGAATCTCCGCATCACCATTTGCCACAGACCCTGATGGTCGAGCATGAGGATAATCCGGTCCAACGGGATCAGTACATGCGGTTGTTGAATACCTATGTGGATCGACGAATGAAGGAACAGAATGAACCCTACTTCAAGCTGCCCTACCACTACAACGTCGGCCTGAATGGCGTGGTCCAGGAAACCGGGCGAAATTTCCTGAACGTCCTGGATCTTCAGCCGAATACCGAATTATTGGATCGTATGCGTCTGTGGACTCGCTTTTTTTCGCGCATGCAGCAACCCAGTGGTTCATGGACGATTTCCTATCGAGGTATGTTGGGGTGCACTGGCGGCTATTCCCTTGGTGGCAGTTTTTTCCTGGATCAACCGAGTACACCCTGGTTGCCATTTCTGGCCCGAATGCGCCAGCATGACAATGATCCGACCTTTCGCGCCATGGAACGCGCCATCGAGGAAAAGGCGGCGTCCTGGGTTTTGAACAATACGCTTCGTACTGGTTTTTCGGAAAACGTGCAGCAGCAGACCCTCAGCAACGACAATGGCCACACGGTGCCCAACCAGATTGAGTATGTGTTATATGTGCTGCGCCACGCACCGCCCGTCCAGCGCGATGTCGTCATGGCCACCGATCTCATGCGTCGGATCGAGGATCTCTTCATTTCCTGGGAGGCGCACGCGAAAACGAGAGGAGGGAATTTCACCTTCGAGCGTTCGCTCTATCCGATCGAAGCCCTTTGCTTTCTGGAATTGTATGCGCTGACCGGTGATCCGTTGATGCGGGCCAAGAGTGAAGCCCTGGTCAGCACCTACTTGCAAGACAGCGATCCCTGGAATGGCAGCAATGGTCTTTCCGGATTGACGAGTAAAATGAATTATGACCGATTCATCCAAGAAACTGACGATCCCGACTGGATCGTGCGTTGGGTGCATCGTGACCGTGAACTTCGCGCCACCCCGCCCTCTGCCGCACCCGAGCAACACCTGACGGTAACCCTGGATCAACTGATCGATGGCATCGACCGGGTTGTGCTGGATTTGGCCCTGGCCGATGGCAGGGTGACCCAGGCCCTGGCGCGCACCCCAACCTGGGATGGACCTGGAATCAATTTCTATCAACCCGGCACTGTCCACACCCGTCCTGGCAAGGCTTTCTTCCACAGCGTGGATGCATCCGGCCTGAAGCTCAGCGCCGAAGGACTCAGTGGTACGGTGAAACTCACCCTAAAACCGCCCCAAAGCGATACCTTGATCTCCATGATCGCTGAAATCAGCGCCAAACGCCACGCTCTACGCGGCTGGCGTGGAACCTGGAAACAAGATAATAATCAGGGACGGGTCGAAGGCGTCACCCTGGTCGATGCGGTTGTCAAAGGCCCGCAACAGATTTTTGTCAAAGTCAACGACGCCCTGAGCGGCGGCGAAGCCTGGCAAAACTGGACTCTGGCCGGCGCGGTCCTCCCAAGCACAGGAAGTGCAACCGGCGCGACCCTCATCAACCCCAATGCCGGTTGGACCGCTCAAGCCACGGGTCTCAAGGATTGCATCCTGAACGGCGACACCTTTACCATGTCCATGGATGGCGAAGTCACCTGGCACGGTGTCGCCGAGCGGATCCCAAAGGACGAAACACAGACAACCTACACCTACAAGACCACCCCAGAATCCAATCAGGCGCTCTTGGCCCATTGGGAACTTTCCATCAACAAAAATAACAGCTCCCTGTACTGCCCATTCCTCAAACCAGGGACCGGAGATTTATCCGCAGACGGAAAGCTGATCTACCAGACCGATTCCAAACCCGTCACCCCCGGCAAATACCGATTGAAACTAGATGGCAAACGCCTGGGCAATATTCTATTTGGCATGGCCACCATCACCGGCCCGGACGGCAGGGAATCCGTCCGACAGTTTCTGGGCGATGTGGAAAGCATCGGTAAACCATGACCAAATCCAACAAAGTAGTCACCATGAAGTCCATCCAACTCAGCCTGCTGGCGAGTTTGCTCGTCGCACAAGTCTCCCTCCACGCTGCGGACACCCCGCAAATCGACCCGAACGGATCGATCTGCCTGCGGCTGGAGAATCCTGCGCAGAAGGAGGATCCGCTTTGGGTGCCGCTGCACCTCGACATCGCTTTGAAGGACGGCCGTCCGTCGGTCGGCACTGCTTTTGCCACCCGGTTCAACTTTGCCAGCCATCCGGTGGATGTCACCAAGCTGACGCTCGCCTCCGGACGCTTGTCCGGCGAGGTGACCGTGGCGTTCTCGTGGGACGATGCCCAGCGGCAGGCCGCCGAAAACTTCAAACAGAAATTGCAGGAACGGGATACATCGCCCCAGTGGAAGAGTGGTACAACCCAGGTGTTGCAGGTGGATTGTCCGATCACCGATCTGCTGTCATCCGCGTCGGGAACGATGTCGTGGACGGCGGTGAGCGTCCCGGTGTCCAACAAACCAGGATCCGCTCCCGCCCGTGCCTGGATCGATGCGTCAGTGGAATTGGCCAAACCAGTCCATTTCGAATTCATGCTGGGCTCCTGGTCTCCGACCGGGGCCAGGAATGCATCCATGGACAGCATGCCGGGTGCGTCAACCGTGCTCGTGCGGGGTGTGGCCCGAGCTGGCAAAGTGTCGGAGCTCATCTGCCTGCAAGGGGTGGAACGCTATATGATGCACAGCGCCGACCTGGTCTGGTCGGTGACGGAGTCGGCGCTGACCTTGGAACGCGGAGCCCTGACCGGTCGGATGACGATCACGGCGAACAAGGCGACCAAGGTGCGTGCCATGATCGGCGAATCGACCATCGCCAGCATTATTGAATCAGGCAAAAAAGGTGCGCCGCTGCCGGATGCACCGGTATCGCTCAATCTTGCCGGCACCTTGGTCGGGAGGCGCCTGATCGGCAGCGCAGAAGTGACGGTGGGGGGAGCGACCCACAGCAGCAGCATCCTTGGCCAGGTGCGTTCGTATCCATTCACGGCCCACGCCGACCGGACCGCACGGGAATGGAAGTTCACCAAACAAGCCGACGCAGATTTGGTCGAGGCCGCTCGCAAGGAAGCGCTGCTCCCGATCCGTCCCGGTGAACCGGGAAAGCGCGATTTCTGGACCGAGTACGCCATCCAGGGCGGCGTTTGCGTCTTTTACAAGGACGGCCAGAAAATGGTACAGAAACATAAAGAAGTGATGCCGTATGACGAGTACCGGCAAAAGGCCAAGGTGAGCAATTGGGGTTCAGGCGGCCCTTTCAGCTGCATCGCTGCGCCGTCGTTCAACATCGCACCCATCGCCGGGGCGGAGCGGTATCGTGTGAGTATCCGCACCGCCGATCACACGGGTAAAATCCAGCAGGACTACTCGTTTGAGGCGCCGCAACCGTGGGTGCCTCCCGCTCCGGTCTGGGCGAAGGTGGAATTCAGGCCCAACGACCACGAACAGAATCGCCGTTGGTCTTTGACCGTGGTCGGTCTGGATCCAGCCGGCAAGGATATCGGGACGCCGGTGACCCAGGGGTTCACCTTGCGTACCACTTTCGCCGGTCCCTATCACGAACTGCCACGCAGTTACCGGCAGGCAGCGCTGATGCACGGGCGCTGGTTGCGCGACAACCCGCGCAACGCCGACGCACGCCAGGTGATCGGCGCCGGGGACTACACCGGTTCAGGCGGCGATGGTCAACTGTGGTACATCACTTTCAGCGCGTTCTATGGGGCCCAGATCATCTATGAAATCAGCGATCACGCCGAGGAACGCAGCGACGCCTTGCGCATGATGCGCGAAGTCGGCGACTGGTGGGAGAAGAATTTCAAACACAATTACCTGCCCGACACCTATCAGGGCTGGGTTTTCGACCACCATGTCTATGGTAATGCCTGGCTCGATCTCTTCCGAATCACCGGTGACAAAAAATACGCCGAAGCGGCGCAATTGCTGGCCCAGCGGCTCGTGGCCAAGCAGATGCCCAACGGCAACTGGACGGAAGTCGAACCCGGTGATGGTCGCATGGCCCATGACCCGGACACCGGACTTTACTTCTGGTACGGCAAATACGCAGCGTCGTGGCCGGCAGACATCGATCCGTCCAGCCTGCTGCATTTCCTCGGCCAGGTTCGGGCGGAACTGAAGACGGATGAATTTAAGACCAACGAGGAGAAATGCTGGCGGTGGCTGGTGGACAACAGCATCGCCCGCTTCGACTGGCGCAAACAGGGGCCTGGGGAGTCGTCGAACGTCAAGATGCCCTGGGCCACGATCCCTGACTACGCCCTGCACTGCTTCGAATACCTGGCCCTCGACCTGCCTGGCCGCGAAAAGGATGTGGCATTGATGACGGATCTGGTGCGGTGGTGCGAGGACCGCGCCGTGGATTGGCAACGCAAGGAGGATAAACTCCTGGTGTATCCACGATTCGTCCCGCCGTCTGACCGCATGTCCCCGAGCCAGAACGGTGCGTTCGGGCGCCTCGCCCTGGCCTATGCGCGCCTGGCTGCACTGACCGGTGACAAACTCCACCGGGCCAAGGCGGAAGCCCTCGCCAGCGCCCTCGCCGTCGCCCAGAATCCGGTCACCGGCCAGATCTATGACAACAACCTCACCATCGACCCGGCGAACTCCGGCAGCGGCGACGGCGGCAACCGCGGCGAATTCACGGGCAAGGCCCTGATGCGCCTGGCGCAACTGTGGGAAGGGACCGTGCCGGCGGACAAGAAGCCCTGAGCGCCACATGCTGTTCGTACCCAGTGTTCATTGATCATGGAGCCATCATGAATCGCACCATCTCCTTCATCTGCGGTTGCCTTGCCATCGCCACGTCGTCCGGCGCCGATCCGACCAAGGTCTATTCCGAGGCCGAGGCGATCCAGATCGGCTGGCCGGCGCTGGCCGGACCGTTCAGCAACTTCTCGCCGGTGAAGACGGAAGTCCGGTTGGTCGATGACCTGGCGACCGTCACTGTGGCCTGGACCTGCGAGGGTTTGGGGTTGGGCATCGGCAAGCAAAGCACGGACTTCGGCAAGTCGATGGTGACCTCGCGGATCGAAAACTATCTGGGACCGAATTCCAAGGCGGCACCCGGATCGTGGGCCGGAGCCATCGTCGCCGAGGGCAAGGTTTTCGCGTCCTCGATGCGTCCGGCTGGGGAGTTTGTCGAGGTCGAATATCCGGACAGGAAAGCGAAGGTCCGGGTCGATGCCGAAGATTTGGTCGTGGCGGTGGATTTCCTGACCGGCAAGAAACTGTGGGAAGCGGCCGAACCCGGCAGCGTTCTATGGGGTGGCGGCAAGCGGGTGTGCTTCCAGGTCGCGCCGGTGTACAGCGATGGCAAAGTATTCAGCATGGGTGCGACCGGGCGAGTGTTCGCCTATGATGCTGCCAGCGGCAAGAAGCTGTGGCAGACCGACATCGGCGATAAGCACAAGATGGCCTCGGCGGAACGGACCAAGGTCCTCGAATCCCTCGCCAAGGGGAAGTTCGCCTTCCCGAAGATCGATAGTTGGAGCAGCGCCCTGGTGGTCGCGGACGGGGTGCTGGCGGTGCCGACCTTCACTGGCAACTCCATCCGCGGCCTCAATCTGGCCGATGGCGGCACCTTGTGGGAGGCCTCCGGCGTGCTCTCGACGCGCAACGCCCCCAGCGTCTTCACCAGCGGTGGCCGTGAATATTTCCTCACCGCGAATGAACGCGGCGAGATGCGGTTGATCAATCCGAAGGATGGCAAGGAGTTGTGGAAGGTCGCCGATCTCGGTCCCAACCATTTCACCCTGGCCCCCAGCCAGACCCACGTTCTGGTCAATGTGAGCAAAGGCAAATCCCGCGCAGAAAAAGATGCCCCACGCGAACCAGGGTCATGGGGTGGCTACCGGATCAGTCCCGAAAAGGCGGAGCTGGCCTGGAGAAAGGACGGCAAGACCGATGGCTGCGGCATGCCGATCTGGCCTGATACCTACGCCAACCATCAGCAGACGATCCGCGACGGCATCGGCTATTTCACCACGATCGATGGTGCGGAATCCAGCGGAGCAAGCGGAAGTGGAAGCAAAGGAAGCCGGTTCGTCCTGGTCCGCATGGACACCGGGGACATCGTCCGCGAGCATCAGAATTCCATGGGGAACTTGCCCCAGGCGGAACTGAGCCTGCTGGGCGGTCAATTGTGGTACCTGGTCGGTGAAAAAGTCATCTGCCGACCCAATTCCACCCACGGCCCGCGTCATGGTGGACGCCATCCCTGGTCGCTGTGGCAGGTTACCGACAAGGAAATCAAACAAATGCCCGGCCACCTTGACAAGAATGAATTCATCACCGGTTACGAGGTGCTCACCCAGGTGCCGATCGTCGCCGGGCGAATGATCGAGCGCACCGAGACCGGAGGCATCCTGTGTTATGACCTGCGCGCCGAACCAAAGCCGTGAAGAATCCTGAAAAAGTTGCAAAACCCGTGGATCCGAAGAGGAACCCTATGCATCGATCGATGCTGCAAATCGCCTTGATCGCCGGTTTGCTTTCCATTCCCATGACCATGTTTGCTCAGGAGACCGCCATCATCCGGGAATCGACCGTCGTCAAGATCGAGCGGCCGGAAGCGATGGGCACGACCACCACCTGCCGTGGTTTCAACGATCTGCCGCCTGCGTGGCTGCCGCTACGGATCGCTGTGGCTCTGGACCAGGGTCGGCCGGTGACGGGCGTCGCCTTTGCGGCGCAGTTCAATGCATCGGGACATGAGGTGAATGTTGATGCATTGCGGATCGAACAGGGCCGGCTCAAGGGCGAGGTCGTCGTCTCACTCCGATGGGGTGAACTCCAGTCGGCAATGGCTGTTTCCGAGGATAAACGGGTGCAGGAAGGAGCGCCGAAGTGGGCAGATGGAACCCGCCAGACGATTCGGTTGGATACACCCATTGCCCAACACATCGGGGCGCCCAATGGCACGGCCTCTTGGCCGAGCGATGTGACCAATCCACGTGGAAAGATATTAAACGCCCCGGCCCAGGCCTGGCGTGATCCGGGCATTGTCCCGGGACTGGCGGTCAACGTTGAACTCCACTTGGGAACCTATGTGGGACCCAAGGAGCGCAAACTGACGCGATGCAACCACTATGACGGTATGCATGGCAGCGGGTGCCTGCTTTTGCGAACCACCTTCCAAGATGGCAAAACCGGTGCGTGGACGGTTTTGCAGGCGCCGGAGCGTTACAACGCAGACACCGCCGACCTTTTGTGGAAGGTCGAGGCGTCCGAGGTTTCGTTGTCAGAAGGTAAGTTGTATGGAAAGTTGACCCTGAAGAGCCTGGTTGATCAGCACATGCTGGGGCGCTTGAAGTCACCGATTCAGCAATTGAAGTATGAGCCATTCCCTGAAGGCCTCGTGTCGCTGGATCTTTCCTGCGTCGTGGCTGGCCGGTCTATCGCCGGATCTGCAACCGTGGCGGTGGCCGGAGCGACCCATTCGTCCAGAATAACAGGCGCTGCACGGGGTTACCCGTTCGCCATTTTCGCTGATCGGACGTCAGCCAATGCCGTTTGGAAACTCGATCGTCAATCCGATCCCGCCTTGGTGGCACAGGCGGTGGAGGAGTCATTGGTATCCATCCGACCCGGCGAACCGGGAAAGCGGGAGTTCTGGAGCGACTATGCGGACAAGGGCGCCTGTTCGATCTATCCGGTGGATGGGAAGAATATGGTGTGGTTTACCAAAGCGATCCCAGGCGTCGGCTGGTCGTTCCACGAGATGCCGCTTGAGGATTTCTGGAATGCACACCCTTTGCCCAGGTCCGGACCGTCCGCCTTCATCGCGGCACCGAGTCTCAACCTCGCACCGATCCCCGGCGCCGAGCGGTATCGTCTGACGGCCTATCCCAACGAAGGCCAGAAGTCCAAGGCCATAGCGAGTGTTGAAGTGGAACAACCTTGGAAACCCCTGGTGGAGTTGTGGAGGGCGTTACCGGCCGGGGATCAACGATGGGATCTGGCGATCGAAGGTCTGAACGCCCAGGGATCGGCAGTCCCCGGCAGTGGCGTCGTTCGCCTGGCGATCAAAAGGAAATTACCATTCCAGGGGCCCTACTCGACCTCACCACGATCCTATCGCGAAGGCGCCTTGAAGTTGGCCCGATGGATCCGCGACAATCCACGTTTTACTGATATGCGGGGCCTCGCGGGCGAGCCGGTCGATGCGGGACCCGGCGATGCCCAAACCTGGCTCATTTCCTTCGGCGCATTGTACGCAGGTCAGGTCCTGTATCAATTATCACCGGATCCCGTCGAGCGGGCAGATGCCTTGGAACTGTCGCTGAACGTCGCCGATGTCTGGCGAGAGTGCTGCCGGCTAAATGTCATGCCGGATGTTTATCAGACAGCCACTGGTGATATGTTCCACTATGGCATCGCCTGGATGGATATGTATCGGCTCAGTGGTGATCCGGTCTTCCGCGATCTGGCGCTGCACTTGGCACAGAAGTTTGCCCAACGTCAGGAAGCCAATGGGGTGTGGGGGCCGATATACCCGGCGACCGGGAAAGTATCACGTGATGAGAAAACCGGACGCCCGGTGGTCATTACCGCTCACTTGCCGGGGCTGATGGAATACGACCCCTCATCCACCCTGTATTTCCTGGGGCGATTGCGCAAGGAACTCAAGGTGGATGACTTCGTGCCGACCGAGGCCAGGGCGTGGGCGTGGATGGAGGCCAACAGCATCGCCCGCTTCGATTGGCGGAGGGAAGGACCAGGCGAATCGACCCAGCACAGAATGCCCTCTCCCACGGTTGCTGATTGCGCGCTACGTTGTTTCGACTACCTGGACCTCGATCTACCGGACCGACCGGCCGATGTCGCGCTTATGACCGATCTGTTGCGCTGGTGCGAGGATCGTCACGTGGATTGGAGCCGGAAGGACGGCAGCTCGCTGGTGTATCCTCGGATGTTCGGTCGAAAGGATGAACACATGCGTCTTGCGGATGCATACGCACGTCTGGCGGATCGCACCAAGAACGCGCTGCACCGCGCTAAAGCGGAGGCCCTCGCCACCGCCGCCTTGGTGGCCCAGAACGCCGTAAGCGGCCAACTCGGCGTGGGGATCTACCCTTCGCCGCAACTTCTGAACAAGTCGGCAGACCTCCAGGGTACCGGCGATGGCGGCCTGCGCGGTGAATACAGTGTTCTATCACTGATGCGCTTGGCGCAGATGTGGGAACAGGAAAAGACCGATCCGGCGGTGAAGCCGTGATATCCAAATCCGATGCGCAACCATCGTATCAGCGATGACAATCCAATGATTCACTGTTTACACCCGCATCGGTCACGATCCCTGGTGGTGGACTGCAAGCCTCTGACTCTGGATCCGGTCGAGATAAGACCGAATGGCTGGGTGGCCAAGGAGACCGAGGACAACAAAACTTGGTATGGCCTTGGTGGCATTCGTACCCGTGCCTATCACCACACCGGTCCGGTCGCCAAACACTGGAAGGAATGGATGACGGCGACCTATACGGGTACGCAGACGCTTTCGTCCGAACTGAGGCAACAGGTGGCCCGGGAGACTGCGGAACTTCGGCGACGTGCTCGCGGGGACGGTTGCCGTGAAAGCCCGGATGGCAAAGAGGTCGTGTGCCAGTGTTTCGGAAGCCTTGAATGAATAATCCGTCAATGATCACCACCAAGGAGCTTCTCATGATCAAACCCATCATCTTCCTGACTGGCCTGCTCGGCGCATTCCTGCCCCTGATGGCGGCAGACTCCGCACCGCTGGGAAAACTCCCGCCACCAAAACTGGATTATTCCAAACCGATCCAGTTTGATGTGCAATTCGCTCCTGCGACCTTCCCCAAGGATGCCCCGAAGGAGGTCCGCAACAATCCCATGCCGGCCATTATCGGCGGGTATCTGGAAGGTGGGAAAGTTACCGGTGCCTATGCGCCGGTTATGAGTCATGTTTATCATGCTGGTTTAAGTCCGGATCAATACGAGTGGGATCTGTGTCCCTATGGTCCCCGTCCCAGTGAAGGGCAACCAGAAAAATTCAACAGTGCCACGCTGCGGTTGACGGATACTCAGGTCGAGGGTACCTGGAGTTTTCACTACATTTCCGCCAAGGATCCCAGCCAAACAACTTCACCTGTCTATGAACTCAGCATCAAGGCCACCGCAAATGGTTGCGGATATGCCGGAACTTATACAGGGAAAATCGCGGATGTGCCGGTCAGTGGCGACTGCGTTCTGGCCGCCCACAACATTCCGGCGGGGATGATCGATCCGGCCAATGCTTTTTACCAGATTATTGGTGGTAATTATGATGTTATTGTTGAAGTCCAAGCGGGCAAAGCGGTCCAGGCCTGGGCGGTTGCAGGGGTGATTGGTGCCCACGGGTGGGTGTATCGTCAAACGAATGATTCGGTGGCTGCCACCTTTCTTTTTCCTGCCGATGCGTCGGGCATGACCCTGATAATCACCGACGAGGGTCTGGATGGCAAAGCCGTCACGCTGGGCGGTCAAATCACCATCACGCCGGATCCGAAAATTGCGTCGAAGATGTTCGGACCAATGTCGCTTGATCTCAGCGGTACCGTCATCAGTGGCGCAGGAAAATTGCGTGGGAAAGCCAAAGAATCCAAGATCGTGCAGGCCAGAAATTATCCGCTCACCGATTCCCTGATGGCCCGGAGCCTGGCCCTTCTCAAGGAAAGCTTTCGTGGCTGCAAACCAACCGCGCCAGAACTACTGGCCCAGGCCGAACAGGAATCGCTGCGCACGGATGTTCAACCGGCCCCGAGCGAACAGACCCGTTATATGCAACGTCTTTGGAAGTATGGCGCAGATTCCTACTCTTGTTCCTACATCTATGCTCCCTGGCTCGATCTTGATGTTGTCCCCAACGCTGTCCGGTATCGATTCGAATTGATCGACGCAACCATCCAGAACCGGCCAGTGATCGACTCATTCGAGGCGTCCTCGCCCCGGGCCTCGCTCAGTCCTTTCTGGGCAAAGGTGCCCAAGAACCCTGGAAAGGTTTTTGATCGCAACCCCCTCAGTTCGCTGCGCGTCACCGCTCTGGATGCTGAAGGGAAAGCGCTGGGAAAACCGCAGGAATGCGGTATCACCCGCCGGCCGGCTTTTGCCCAGGATCAGATCGTGACCCCTGATCCCAAGGTGCTGATGGAACTGGCGCTGCGCCAAGCATACCATTTGACGAATCGTTATTATTCCCACCTGTATCTGACCGAGGCGGTATTGGCGGCCAAGAATGGGGTAAAACCACTGGAGTATTACTCTCCGCATCACCATTATCCACAGACTTTGATGGTTCAGCAGGAGGAAAATCCAGTTCGCCGGGATCAGTACATGCGGCTGTTGAACACCTATGTAGAACAACGGAACAAGGAGCAATTCGGTTTCTTCAAGACGCCGTACCACTACAACGTTGCCCTGGGTGGCGTGGCCCAGGAAACCGGACGCAATCTTCTGAACGTCCTGGATCTGCAACCAAACTCCGAAATACTGGATCGCCTTCGCCTGTGGACACGTTTCTTTGCTCGCCTGCAGCAACCCAGCGGTTCGTGGACGATTTCGCATCGGGACATGCTCGGGTGCATCGGCGCTTATGCCCTCAGTGGATCTTTCTTTTTGGATCAACCGAGCACGCCCTGGTTGCCATTTCTGGCCCGTCTGCGCCAGCACGACCACGATCCGACCTTTCGCGCTCTGGAGCGTGGTCTTGAGGAAAAAGCCGTGTCCTGGGTCTGTAACAACATGCTGCGCACCGGTTTTTCGGAGAACGTACAACAGCAGACCCTCAGCAACGATAACGGTCACACGGCAGTCAATCAAATCGAATATGCATTGTACGTACTGCGCCATGCCCCGCCCGCCCAACGTGATGTGGTCATGGCCACCGATCTCATGCGCCGGATCGAGGATCTCTTCATCACCTGGGATACACATCCTCTGACCAGGGGAATGAATTTAACCTTTGACCGTTCGTTGTATGCGGTTGAAGCCCTTTGCTTCCTGGAATTGTATGCCTTGACCGGTGATCAGTTGATGCGGACCAAGAGTGAGGCCCTGGTCAGCACCTATTTGCAGGACAGCGATCCGTGGCACGGTAGCAAAGGTGGATTCTTGAGCAAAACCGGCTATGATCGATTCCTACAGGAAACAGACGATCCCGACTGGATCGTGCGCTGGGTGGAGCGTGACCGCGAACTGCGCACCACACCGATTGCTGCCGTGCCCGAAAAACACCTGACGGTAACCCTGGATCAATTGATCGATGGAATCGACCGGGTGGTGATCGATCTGGCCCTGTCTGATGGCAAGGTGACCCAGGCACTGGCGCGCACCCCGACCTGGGATGGTCCCGGGATCAATTTTTATCAACCCGGCACCGTCCACACCCGTCTTGGCAAGGCTTTCTATCACAGCGTGGACGCGTCCGGTCTGAAACTGAGCGCCGAAGGGCTCAGTGGCCTGGTGAAACTTACCCTGAAACCGCCCCAAGGCGAGCAATTGATCTCTCTGACAGCTGAAATCAGCGCCAAGCGACATGCCCTGCGCGGCTGGCGCGGAACCTGGAAACAGGACAATAATCAGGGCCGGGTCGAAGGCGTCACCCTGGTCGATGCCGTTGTCAAAGGTCCGCAGCAGATCTTCGTCAAAGTGAACGAGGCCCTGAGCGGTGGAGAAGCCTGGCAGAACTGGGCCTTGGCCGGGGCAGTCCTCTCAAGCACAGGAAGTGCAACCGGCGCGACCCTCATCAATCCGAACGCTGGCTGGACCGCCCAGTCCACGGGCCTGAATGACTGCGCTCTCAACGGTGATACGTTCACCATGACCCTGGATAGCGAGGTCACCTGGCATGGCGTCGCCGAGCGCACCCCGCCAGACAACTACCAACGGTCTCTTTACAAGACCACCCCGGAATCCAAGGAGGCGCTCTTGGCGCACTGGGAGATCCCCGTCAATGGAACTCCTCCATACAACAAGGGAGAAGTTTCTCTGAGTTGCCGATTCCTCAAAGCCGGAACCGGTGATTTCCCCGCCGACGGAAAACTGATCTACCAGACCGATTCCAAACCCATCGTCCCCGGAAAATACCGACTGAAACTTGAGGGCAAACGCCTGGGCAACATTCTCTACGGTAAGGCCACCATCACCGGACCAGACGGCAAGGAAACTGCCCGGCAGTTTCTGGGTGATGTGGAGGCGGTCGGAAAATCTTGATCGCCAGCGCGGTACGAGGGTGGCCTGGGATCAAGCGACGCCAGGCTTCGTCGTCCATTTGGGACAATAGAGTGGCCGTTGCAGACAACACTGGCCAGGTGCACGGGAGTACAAGGATTATGCCCGTCTCAACTGGTCGATTGTCGGCACCGCTCCGGCAGGTGAGCCGCCCCCGATCTGCTGCGAACGAAGGAGAATGAATCCCTTGGACGCTCTCGGTACGCTTGCGATGCGCTCAATACCACCGTCCTCCGCCATCCTGGCTGGGGCGAATCGCGATCACCTCCGCTTTAGGATAGGTGCCCCATGACCACCACCCCGATCATCCTTGAGAACGGCCAAGAATGGAAAATCCTCGAATCAGCAACTGCTTTTTCCACGGATAAATACAAAGATCTGATTGAGGACAGCCATGCCCGCATCGATCAGCGGCGGCGGCGCTGGTTGGCCCTGCGGCTGAGCGACCGGGACGGCAAAGCCCTTGCCCATCGGACCGTGCGCCTGCGGCAGTTGCGCAGTGATTTTCTCTGGGGATTTTGCGGTGCCGGAGTGATGGACGCCTGTCACGAACCGCAAAGACTCGAAAATGATGTGGTCAGACGCAACCTGCTGCACCTGGGTCGCCTGTTCAACGCGGTGAATCTGTTGAACTATTGGCAGGAGTGGTCTTGGAAGGAGACGCAAAAAGGCGAAGAGTTCATGGGGTACCAGAACTACGACACCCTTGACCGGGCGGTGCAGTGGGCCTGTGGCCATGGTCTGGTGGCCAAGTGCCATCCGCTGTGGTGGGGCGTCCCCAAGGCCATCCCCGCTTGGATGGACCGTTTTGATGCGAAGAAACGCTCCATGTTCCGTGAGGTCCGTCTGCGTCAGATCGTCAACCGGTTCAAGGGACGCGTCAGTGTTTATGACGCAGTCAACGAGGCCATCTGGGAACCGACCCTGGCCAAGACCGCCACCCGCCACTGGCCTCACAACACACCGATCCCCGAGTTGGCACAGGACCTCGCCGAAGTCATGGCCATCGTTCGTGATGAGGATCCAAATGCGACGATGGTCATCAATGATTACGGCCAATGGGTCGGCGATACGACCAAGATTCCGGTTGCCTGCAGCGATGGCACCTTTATCAGCAATCAGGACCAGGCCCAGCGTTACCGGGACCTGATGATGGCCCTCAAGGATCTGGGTGCTGCCCCCGATGCCATGGGTTTTCAGGGATTTTCAGCCATCGGGAAACTGGAACAGCACGTGGCCACGTATGATTTCCTGGCCAAGACCGGCCTGCCCATCCACGTCACCGAATTCCATGCCGGAGGAGCCCATGCTGCAAACTTGGTGAAGGCCGGTGTGCCCCGACCTGAAATCATCGACCGGATCGCCGAATATGCCGATGCCTCGATGGTTTTGGCTTTCGCCCATCCGGCTCTTGAGGCATTCTTCTTCTGGTATGACCAGGACTATCTGTTCGATGGACGCGGTCTGCCCAGCGCCTGGTACAACCGGATCTACCAGCGCATCCACAAAGACTGGACCACCGATGTGGTTATGACCACTGACGCGGATGGACTCCTGCGTACTCGCGCCTTTACCGGCAGTTATCGCCTGTCCTTCGAAGAGCCAGGCGTATCGCCCACCGGAATCAATCTCAGCATCCCGGCCGCCAGTCGCGGGGAAATCGCGATGCAGGTCATCATATGATCGGCTGGCAACAAGCCGCGCAGGACACTCATCCTGGAATGAGATGTCAACAAACGCGAGATATTCCGACCATGCAGAAGGGAACCAGATGACCCAATGCGCTGGACGGGCATCGTGGTGCATCATGAACCAACCGCAGGAGAATATTCCTATGTGCTGCCAGCCCGTTACTGATCGTCTCGCCTCTTTCCCTCCGGCACCGTCCTGGCCACACGGCGCAGCATCAGTCTGGGGCAGGCGGTTGGCGGTTTTCCTAGCGGTGCTGTCCGTGGCCGTGGCCGCCGATCCGGCCCTCGCCGGCCTCACCATCGATCGCGGTGTCGCCCTGAGCGTGCCCGGTTCCAAGACCACCATCGAACTCGCCAGCAGCGGGCGGTTCGTGGTCCATGCCCTGGTGGTGGATGAGGCCGCCCGTGCGTCCCTGGCGGCGCAGCTGGCGGCGGCGGAGAGCTCCGCCGGTATCGTTCAGTCGGATGCACTGCCCCGCCTGCCGTATGGCGACCGAATCGCCAACCTGGTGGTGTGTGATGCCGACGCCCTCGGCGGCAAGGCTCCGACCCAGGCTGAGGTGCAGCGGGTGTTGGCTCCAGGCGGTGTCCTGCGCTGGCACCAGGGCGGGACCTGGACGACCATCGCCGCCTCGGCCACCGCCTCAGGCATCTGGCCAAGTTTCGATGGCGGCCGAGGCAGCATGGCCAGCACCGATGATCCGCTGATCACCCTGCCTCTGGCGGCGCGCTGGCTGGATGGGCCGGTGATCGGCCAGACCCCGGCCGGGGTCGACATCTGGTGCAGCGTGGTCAATGGCGGCCGATATGTCCAGGTCACCAACATCGACGAGGCCAATGTCCATGCGCCGGCCCGACAACGGCCGTTGTGGATCGTCGCCCGGGACGCCAGCAATGGCACCCGGCTGTGGCGGCAGCGCTATCCAACCGATCTGTCGGCCCAGAAGGCTCTGCCCTGGGGCGGCTACATTGCCGCCAGCCCGCGCTGCATCTTCGCTTTCGCTGGCAGCGATCAGGTTGCGGCCTTCGACGGTGCCACCGGGGCAGAGATTCGCCGCTTCGCCCTTGGCGGTCCCCGGCGGATTCCCGGGCACCTGGTGTGGCAGGGCGACCGGCTGCTGGCTCAGACCACCGCCGGCTGGAGCGCCTTCGCCGAGGACGGCACACCGGCCTGGTCCATCGTCACGAAGGACCTGTGGCCAGGCTGGGGAGCGGCGATGATCACCCATCTTGCCGACCATCAGGTCCTGGTGCTCCAGGAAGGCGATCGCATGCGGGCGTTCAACCTCGCCGACGGCACTGAACGCTGGTCGGTGGCCATGTCCGCTCCCGGCGACCGCGGCGTGCGAACCTGGCAGCTGCAGGCGCTGTCCGGGGGCAGCGTGGCGGTCCGGACCCAAGGCGAACTCACCGCGTATTCCCTGGTGGATGGCCTCAAGCGCTGGACGGTGGCAGCGACCGGCAACCTTCCTTTCACTGGCCGGCCTGACACCTACGCCTGGAACGGTGGATTCGCCCGTGCCGGGAAGAAATTTGATGCGGTGACCGGGGCCGACCTGGGCGGAGCGCCGAACGCCAGCGTCGATCGCTGCACCCTGCCTCTGCTGACTTCTACCTTCCACATCAGCAGCCACAGCAGCCATGTCGGCAGCGCTGATCCCAAACAGCGCCTGCCTGGTTACGCAGCCCTGCGCCTGTCCTGCAACAGCGCCAACGCGGTGGGTTCGGGGCTGATCTTCGGCATCGCCTCGGACTGCATGTGCAATGCCAGCCATCTGCGCGGCATCACCGCCCATGGTTCGGCCCCGGCTGCGCTCATCCAGGCCGATCCGCAGACGCCCCGGCCCACGGTGCGCGGTGCCGGGAAGCCGGCGCCAGCTGCCAGCTCAGCGCCGGCAGCAGCCTCTGGCAAGGAATGGCCGATGTTCCGGCAGAATATCCAGCGATCTGCTGGTCTCGACGCCGCGCCGCTGCGGTCGCCAGCTCAGCTCTGGAGCGTGGCCGCATCACCGTCGTTGGTCCCTGGCCCGGTGGCCGTGTCCCGGGCGGCTGGCGGACAGGCGGGCATCCGCGGGCTGACCTGTGCCGAGGGACTGGTCTGCGTCGCCGATGCCGGCCATCAGCGGGTCCTTGGCCTGGACGTTGGCGACGGTCGGCGGCGCTGGGCGGTGCAACTGGGCGCTGGCCTGGACACACCGCCAACCATTCACGCCGGGCGGGTGCTGTTCGGCGCCCTCGACGGCTGGGTGTGGTGTCTTGCGGCGACGGACGGAGCGCTGATCTGGCGTACCCGGCTGGCCCCCGCCGAGGATTTCCTGCCCGCATACGGCCAGGTGGCGTCGCGTTGGCCGGTGGTGGGGGCGGTGACGGTGGCGGATGGCCTGGTCCTGGCCAGCGTCGGGCGCAGCACCGCGGTGGATGGCGGGGTGCTGTTGGCTGCTCTCGATCTCGATACCGGCGCAGTGCGCTGGATCCGTCCGATCAATCCGGTTGGAGGCCGGGAAAGCCGCTCGTTCAACGACGTGCTCATCGCCGGCGGCCGCGGTCTGCGCTTCCTCGGTCAGCCGGCGACGCCGGTACCGGCGCCTGCTGCTCAGGAAAAGGAATCACCTTCCGACACCCTGGTCCCAGCGGTGGAGGGCCTGGCCAACTTCGTGCGCAATGACCAGGACGCGGCTCTGCACGGCTATACCTGGGCCCCGATGTTGTACGGCGGTATTCGTGGCCGGTTGCTGGCCTGGCGCGATCAGCGGATCTTCGGCTTCGCCCGGCACAGCTACGCGTGGATCAACAACAGCACCACCCAGCTCAAGGATCCCCTGGCCGTTTTCATGGCCCCGGCCGACCTCGTCAGCTCGGCCGCCAGCAACCTGCCGGCCAAGAATGCGCCCGCGGACTACGGTCCACCGACGGCGTGGAGCCGGCCCCTGGGTGCGACCAGCGATCGCCTGCAGGCCTGCCTGGTGGTGGGCGACACCGCCTGGGCCGCCTGGACGGTTGCTCCGGCGGCGTCTGGCGCTGCGGATGCTGCGGCTGCGGCTGCGCCAGCCGCGGTCCGGGAGACCGGCCGCATCGCCAGTTGGAAACTCGCGGATGGCACGCCCGGTCCGATCATCGACCTCGATGCCGGCCTGATGCGCGACGGCCTGATCGCCACCGACGGCCGGCTGTATGCGGCCTGCTCCGATGGTTCCGTGCGCTGCTTCCATGATCGCTGAACCAGACCAGGCGAGCATCCAAAGTATTCACCAGGCATGTCAGTGCCTGCATCAGCATCACCGCTTGACCTCGGAGCCGCCATCGGAGCGGCCAGAGTTCCAACATGCCAAGCACAATCACCAGAAGATAACCATGATTAGGTCCATCCAGATTATCCTGCTGACGACTCTCGTCGGCCTATCATGCACATTGGCGGCTGCAGACGCCGCCAGCACTCCGCCGTCGCCAAGACTGGATTTGACCAAACCGGTTATCTTCGATGTCCAATTCGCTCCGGCGACGATTCCAAAGGATGCTCCGAACGAGGTTCGCAGCAATCCCATGCCGCTGATCATCGGCGGCTATCTGGAAGGCGGCAAGGTCACCGGGGCCTATGCACCGGATATCAGTTATGTGTATTTTCCTGGCGGAAGTCCGGATGAGGTCGCATGGGCGCTGTATCCCTATGGCCCATGTCGGGAAACGGGGAATCGTGGTGGACGTTATGCACAACAAGAGAAGTTCGCTCGTGCATCCCTGCGATTGAACGGGAATCAGGCTGAGGGGGCCTGGACCTTTCGTTTCGTATCCAGCAAGGATCCCAGCAAGGCGCTCTCTCCAGATTATGCCCTGAGTATCAAGGCTGTCGTGAAGGGCAGCGGATTTGCCGGAACCTATTCGGGGAAGATTGCTGACTATCCGGTCAGCGGCGAGTGCGTCCTGTTCGCCCGCAATGTTCCGGCGGGGATGATCGATCCCCTCAATGCGTTCTACCAGATCATCGCCAGCAATTACCGAGTAGTGGTGGAAGTCCGGGCGGGCAAGGCGGTCCAGGCCCTGGCAATAGCCAGCGGCAATGACGCACATGCCACCGCTGTGCATCCCGCCGATGCGTCAGGCATGACATTCACGCCGATGGATCAGGGCCTCGACGGGACTGCGGTGACGCTGGGCGGACAGATCATAGTCACGCCATCGGTTTCAGCAGGTGCCAAGGCGATCCCCCCGGTCAGCATTTCCCTCGACGGCACGGTCATCAGTGGCGCCGGGAAGCTTCAGGTGAAATCCACGGTCAATTCCGCGCGCAATTACCCGCTGGGCGAACCCTTGATGGCCAAGAGCTTCGATGTGCTGAAGGCGAGTTTCCGCGGGGCAAAACCAGTTTCACCAGAACTTTTGGCGCAGGCCGAGGCGGAGTCTCAGTGGAACGTTCAGCCGGCCCCAAGCGAGTCGACGCGTTATTCCCATCGTCTGTGGCGCACCACGAGTTTCATCTATGCCCCTTGGCTGGATTTCGATGCGGTGCCCAATGCCGTGCGCTACCGCTATACCATCGATCCGGCAGAACCGAGCAAGGACGTGAAAACCGCCAGTTTCGAGTCCCTGTCGCCCAAGGCGTCGCTCGCTCCGGTGTGGAAGGATCTTCCCACCAATACGGGGCTCAGACTGCAAGTGACCGCCCTTGATGCCCAAGGTGCGCCCATCGGCAAACCCCAGGAAAAGCTGATCACGAAACGCGCCCCCTTCGGTCCTGAGATGGCGGTGACCCCTGAGGCCAGGGTGCTCATGGATCTGGCCATGCGCCAACCCTATCACCTGACCGAACGCCTCCATTCCCACCTGTACCTGACCGAGGCGGTGATCGCCGCAAATACCTCGGTCAAACCGATGGAGTATCACAATGCCCATTTTCATTTCTCACAGCAACTGATGGCTGAACAGGAGCAGGATCAGGCGGGGCGGGATCAGTACCTGCGTCTCCTGGACACCTTCGTTCAGAGACGCCTGGAGGAAACCTTCGGGGAATTCAAGATCCCGTACCACTACAATGTGGTCCTGAGCGGCGTGGTGCAGGAAAACGGCCGCAATTTCCTCAATGCCTATGAGCAACTCCCGAATGCAACCGTACTGGATCGTTTCCGGCTTTGGGTGCGTTACTTCGCCCGTTTGCAGCAACCGAGCGGTTCTTGGACCATTTCCTCGCGTGCGGCATTCAGTAGTACCGGCGGGTTCAGTCTGTGGGGAAACCGTTTTCTGGATGCAACCAGCATTCCGTGGCCGCCGTTTCTCGCGCGCCTGCGCCAGATCGACTCTGATCCTGGCACGCGTGCGCTCGAACGTGCCATCGAGGAACGTGCCATCGCCTGGTTTTCCAACAACACCTTGCGGACGGGTTTCGGAGAATTGCTGCACCAGCAGACCGATCCTGGTGATATGCAGCACTCCGCCGGGAACCAGATTGAATACGCCTTATATGTTCTGCTCCACGCGCCGCCTGCGCAGCGCGATGTGCTCATGGCCTCGGACCTCATGCGGCGCATCGAGGATCTCTTCATTTCTTGGCATGCTGTCCCCACCACCGGGGGTTGGAATCTGACCTTTGGCAATTCTCTGTATGCGGTCGAAGCCCTGTGCCTCATGGAATTATACGCCCTCACCGGCGATCCGCTGCTGCGCGCCAAGTCGGAGGCCCTGGCAACCGCCTATTTGCAACGGAATGATTCGTGGCATGGCACCAATCCCAATTCCAACGCCTATGTCGGTGGCGATGCCCTCGGCTATAATCGCTATATCCAAGAGCAGGATGATCCCGACTGGATCGTCCGCTGGGTGAAACGGGACCGTGAACTGCGCGCCTCACCGCCAGTCGCGATTGCTGAAAAGCATATCTCGTTGTCGTTGGATCGGCTGATCGATCAGACCGATCGGGTGGTTTTGGATCTCCAGGTGGCGGATGGCCAAGTGACCCAGGCCCTGGCGCGCACGCCGACCTGGGACGGCCCAGGAATCAATTTTTACCAGCCTGGCAGGCTTCACACCAGGTCCGGCAAGGCACTGTTTCATGGTGTTGATGCCTCGGCCTTGAAACTCAGCGCCCAGGGGCTGAGCGGCACGGTCAAACTTGCCCTCAAACCGCCACAGGGCGAAGAGATCCGCAATATCACCGTGGAAATCAACGCCAAACGCCACGCGCAACGCGCCTGGCGCGGCGCCTGGAAACTCGCCCAGGAAAATGGTCGGACCGAAGGCATCACCCTGCTTGATCCGGAGATCACCGGATCGCAGCAGGTCTTTGTCAAAGTCCACGAAGCCCTGGACGGTGGCGAAGCCTGGCAGACCTGGGCCTTGGCCGGTACCGTCATCCCGAAAAACGGCAGTGCGAGCGGTGCCATGCTGGTCAATCCCAATGCCGGTTGGACCGCCCAGACTTCGGTGAGCGACTGTGAACTGAAATCCGAATCCTTCGCCATGACCATGAACACCGAAGTCGCCTGGCACGGTGTGGCAGAACGATCCAAGCCCGATGCCTGGCAGTGTTACACCTACAAGACCACTCCTGAAGCGAAGGAGGCGCTGCTGGGGTATTGGCAGATCCCCATCACCCGAGGCGGCGGCGGCGAAAAGAACGGTGAGTTATACCTCAATCTCGGCTTCCCCCTGCGCCCGGAAATCGGGGATCTGCCACCAGATGGAAAACTGACCTATGAAACCAGCTGGAAACCGGTCACCCCGGGAAAATACCTGTTGAAGCTCACAGGCCAGCGCCTGGGCAACATCCTGTACGGCACAGCCACCGTGACCGGGCCGGACGGAAAAAACGTTGTTCGTCAGTTCCTTGGCGATGCCGAAAGCATCGGAAAGCCGTGATCACCATTCCCCAGAACCAGCTCCTCATCGCCACCGCCTGCCTGGTGGCCACCATCGGCGCCGCTGAACCCCTGCCCGATCCCGGACCTGGCTCCGGCCTGGCGGTGGTGGTTGGCCAGGACGATCTGGAACAGACCGGCAAGCTCGCGGCCACCGGCCGGTTCCTGGTCCACCAGCTGGTTCCGGCGGCCCGGGTCGATGCCCTGCGCAACGCGGCGCTGAACCAAGGCATCCATGGCGCCGTGGTCATCGATGCCCTGCCCACCGGTCAGCTGCCCCATCCCAGCCGATTCGCCGATCTGGTGATGGCTGATCTGGCAGCGCCCGGTTGTCCGGCTCAGGCCGAACTGGAACGCATCGCCAATGTCGGGGCGACGCTCCACCTGCGGGTCTCCGGGACCTGGCAGGCCAAGCCCCGTCCGCCCGAGACCGGCATCGCCGATTGGACCCACAAGTGGTACGACGCGGGCGGCAACAATGTTTCGGCCGACCGCAAAGCCGGGCCGCCCCAGCTCATCCAGTGGCAAGCCGGGCCGGCGTTCGCCGATGGTGCGGGCAACGGACAGCATCCCGTCATCGGCAAGGGCGCGTTCGCCTGCATCAGCGCTGTTGATGGGAGCCTGGTGGTGCGCTCCGCCGGGAATGGCCTGGGCCGGTGGCGGAGCCAACCGACCTTGGCGTATCTCACGGAACTGCTGATCGCCGGGGATCGGGTGCTGACCCGGGCGGATCCGACCGTCAAGAACACGAAGCTCCTCGGCAAATTCGAATACGGTCCGCTGATCGCCTTCGACCTGGCCAGCGGTGCGGCCTCGGTGCTGCCCGACGCGCCGGAGCTGCCCCTCGATCCCAAGTACCAGATGCCGATGGGCGGCGTTGGTTTCCCTAGTGCCATCTCGGCTGGTTCGGACCTGGTGGTCGTCGCCGCCGGTGACCTGGCGGTCATGGACGCGGCCAGCGGCAAGCGGCGATGGGCGGTCTCGAACCCTGATGGCCTGTGGTTCTCGCCCCGGATCCTCGAGGATCAGATCATCGTCGCCGAATGCCCGAAAGGCGACAAGTCGATGGGACGCGGTCGGGTCGACAGCGCCTATGCCGTGCGGGCGATCTGCGCCTTCGCCTTGGCAGACGGCACGCCGCGGTGGCGGAGCGAGGTCACGATCCCGACCCCGCAGCCTGATCCGCTGCCGCTCGGCAGGGATGGCAAACCGGTCACCCGCGTGCCGAAAGCCTCGTTGAAACCCATGACCTGCGCTGCCGGCAAGGTGTTCCTCCACACCTGCGCGTACCAGGCCGCGGCGGCGGATTCGGGCATTACGGCCCTGGACGCGAAGACCGGGAAACAGCTCTGGCGGTTCGCCCTTCCGGGACGGAAATGGGCGGCGACCGACTCGGCGAGCTGCATCCTGTACCGCGATGGCGAGCTGATCTACATCGGCGGACACGGCAGCGGCGGCATTGCCCGGTTCGATCCCGAGACCGGCGCCCAGCGGGGCGAGTTCAAGGACGGTCTGCGGCATTATGCCTATGCGGGCGAGTGCAGCATGTCGCGCGGCACCACCGACTGGCTGATCAAGGCGGCGGTGACCTGGTACGATAAGGACCTGACCGCGATCAGCCGGCCGGCGAACCGCGGCTCCTGCGGGGCCGGCGTCTTCCCGGCCCAGGGCATGGTCTTCTCAACACCCATCGGTTGCGACTGCACCGACTATGCGCGCGGCTATCAGGGCCTGTCGTGCGAGCCCGCCTTGCCGGTGGCCGACGAGCAGCGGCTGACCAGCGGACCCGGCAAGCCCGGGAAGTCGCTGCCGGTCGCCGGCGACTGGCCGATGTTCATGGCCGACGCCCGGCGGTCGGTGAGTTCCACCGTGGCGCTGCCCCCTGAACTGGCGGTGCGCTGGACGGTGGCGGGCGCGCCCCGGCCGATCGCCGGCAGGTTGATCGATGATCGCCGCCGCGACGAATACTGGATCGGTGCGTTGACCGCCCCGGTGATCGTCGGCGGCACGGTCTATGCCGGCCTGCCCGAGGCCCACGCCGTCACCGCCCACGACGCGACCACGGGAAAATTGCGCTGGCGCACGCCGGTGGGCGGTCCGGTGGACACTCCGCCAACCATTGCCGGCGGGCTGTGCGTCTTCGGCTGCCAGGATGGCACCATCTCTGCGCTCAGCACCACCGATGGCGCGCTGGTGTGGCGTTTCGACGGTGCCCCCGGTCGGCGGCTGGCGATGCTCAATGGCCGTCTGGCCAGTGCATTCCCAGCGCCGGGCTCGGTGGTGGTGGTCGGCGACAAGGTCCACGCCACCGTCGGCCATCACACCTACCTGGGCGGGCTGACCACCTGGATGCTGGACCTGGCCAGCGGCAAGCCCCTGGCCACCAATCGGGTCGGTGGCGATCCCAAGGTGTCGGTCCCGGACAAGGAAACCGTTCCCAACCTGCTCAACGACATCCTGGTGGCGGCGGATGATGGCGGATTGTGGATCGGCAAATCCCTGCGCATCCCGCCTGATGGAAAGCTGGAAAAAACCAAGACCAGTGTGCTGCCGCCCATCGCCATGTCCCGTCGCGTCTCGGTGGTCGGCTTTACGCAACCCCAGCGCGGCGGCTCGACTCATCAATGGGTGTCACCGACGTGGCTGCCCGCACGCTGGCTCATGCGCGCTTGGACGATGGTCCAGGACGGCGACCGGATCTATGGGCTGATGGGCGACCAGCGCAATGCCTCGCTGGAAGCAGGAACCTTGAGTGAGGATCTGCGCGCCCGGGCGATTCCGCTGTGGAGCCTGACCAACGCCAAGGATTTCACTGATCTGGAGGTCAACACCGCGCTGATCAAGGCCGGTGACCGGCTGTTCATGGGCGGCGGCAGCTACGACGGCGCCAAGGGCAGCCTCTATGCCATCAGTCTCGACGGCAAGATCCTCCAGCGCTTCGATCTGCCCAGCCGGCTGGTGCCGAACGGCCTCGCGGCCGCCGGCGGCCAGATCGTCGCCACCTGCGTCGATGGCTCGCTGATCGCCATCGCCGGCAAGTGATCACCACGCGCCATTCCAACTGTTCAATAAGCAGAAAGCCGCTCGCGATGACGATCGCCAAACCAGACCAAGACAACCATCCAGGTTCTGCCATGCATACCTGCCAACGCTTCCTCACCACCGTCTGCCTGGTGGCCGCCATCGGCGCCGCCGAACCCTTGCCCGATCCCGGATCAGGCTCCGGACTGGTGGTGGTGGTGGGTCAGGACGACCTCGAACAAACCAGCAAGCTCGCCGCCAGCGGCCGGTTCCTGGTGCACCAGTTGGTGCCGGCAGCCCGGGTCGATGCCCTGCGCAGCGCGGCGCTGAACCAGGGCATCCATGGCGCCGTGGTCATTGATGCCCTGCCCACCGCTGGGCCATTGCCCCATCCCAGCCGGTTCGCCGACCTGGTGATGGCTGATCTGGCCGCGCCGGGCTGTCCGGCCCGGGCTGAACTGGAGCGCATCGCCAATGTCGGGGCGATACTCCACCTGCGGGTCGCCGGGACCTGGCAGGCCAAGCCCCGCCCGCCCGAGGCCGGCATCGCCGCCTGGACCCACAAGTGGTACGACGCCACTGGCAACGGGGTCTCGGCCGATGCCAAGGTGGGGCCACCGGAAACGGTGCAGTGGCAGGCTGGGCCGGCCTTCTCCTCCAGCGGGCTGCATGTGGCGGTGGATTCCGGTGCCTTCGTCGCCACCGATGACAGCACCCTCATGGTGCGCTCGTCCGGCAGCGGTCTGCCGCGTTGGCGCAGCCAGGCCACCATCCATTATAATGATGAATTCCTCATCGATGGCGACCGCATCCTGGCCCGGGGCGATCCTTCCACCGGCCATGGCGGCAAGATCTGGGGCCGCTCTGAATGTGGTGCGCTGATCGCCTACGACCTGGCTGGGGGCGCGACCACGGCGCTCACCGAAGCCCCGGTCATGCCTCTCAATCAATGGCGCCTGCCCACCCACGGCCATGGCTTTCCCAGCACCGTGGTGGCGGGGAACTCCCTGGTGGCCTCCGCCGGTGCCGACCTGGCGGTGCTCGAACGGGTCAGCGGCAAGCGCAGGTGGGCGGTCACCTTGCCCGATGGTCTGTGGTTCTCGCCCCGGGTGCTCGACGATGCGGTGATTGCCGTGGAATGCCCGGTGGGCGAAAAAGCCGTGTATCGGGGTCGGGTGGACAGCGCCTATCAGGTGCGGGCCGTCCACGCCTATGGCCTGGCCGATGGCAAGCTGCGCTGGAAGACCGCGTTCGTCGTGCCGGATCCAACCCAGCCTGTTCCGATCGATCCCAAGACCGGCAAGCCCGCTACCAATCCTTCTCGGGCCTCGTTGAAACCGCTGACCTGCGCTGCCGGTACTGTTTTCCTGTTCACCAGCAGCTATCAATGCGTCGCCAACGATGCGAGCATCTCCGCGATCGATGCCAAAGACGGAACACTGCGCTGGAAGAGCTACACCCCGGAAGGTGGCCGCGAAAAGCTCAACTGGTCGCGTACCGATTCATCCGGGAACATCTTCTACCGCGATGATCGCCTGTATTTCGTGGCCGGTTTCGGGATGGTGAATGGCTATGGCGCAGGCCCGGTCGCGATCTTCGATCCGGCCACCGGCAATCGCCTATCGATCACCTCGGCGCAGGGCCAGGGCTATGGCGCCTGCGGCATGTCCAGGGCGACGGTGAACTGGTTCATCAAATCGGCCCAGACCTGGAATGACAAAGAACTGAAGCAGGTCGAGCGACCGGCGGCGCGTGGGCCGTGCGGCTCGGGCGGATTCCCCGCCCAAGGCATGTTCTACGTCCAGCCATCGGTGTGCGATTGCCGCGAACAGTCCCGCGGGTTCCTCGGCATGGGCAGCGAACCGCCTCTGGCTATCACGGATTCGGACCGGCTTTCAACGGGATCGGGCACGGCCGGCAGCCAGCGTCCGACGGCCGGCGATTGGGTGTCTTTTCTCGGCAATCCCCAGCGCACCGCGAGCACCACCGCCGCCTTGCCGACGACGCTGACCGCTGGCTGGAGCCAGGCAGCAGCGCCGAAACCGATCGCTGGCCTGCTCACCGATGACCGTCGCCGCGATGAGTACTGGGTGGGTTCCGTCACCGCCCCGGTGGCGGCCGCCGGGCTGGTCGTGGTGGGGTGCCCAGACGCCCGGTCGGTGGTCGCCCTGGACGCCGCCACCGGCGTTCGGCGTTGGGCCAGCCCGCTGCCGGGATCCATCGACACGCCGCCGACCATCGCGGACGGCCTGTGCGTGGCCGGCTGCCAGGATGGCTCCATCGTTGCGCTCAGCCTCGACGACGGTCGCCTGGTCTGGCGCTTCGACGCCGCTCCAGGCCGCCGACTGGCGATGCTCAACGGCCGCCTGACCAGCGCCTTCCCTGCGCCTGGCTCGGTCCTGGTGGTGGACGGAAAGGTCCACGTCAACGCTGGATTCCACACGTATCTGGGTGGAATCGCGTTTTGGACCCTCGACCTGGCGAGCGGTCGGCCCCTGGCCCAGCGCCGGTTGAGCGGTCAGGCCGACCCGACCGTCACCAGCTTGAGCAACGATATGCTCTGCCAGGCCAAGGATGGCAGTCTGTGGATCGGCCAATCCTTGCGCCTGATGCCGGACTTGACCCTGGCCAGCGGCATCCGCTATCCCAAGTCGGAGCAGATCTCCCAGGTCGCCCAGGTCGCCTTCACGAGGCGGTCGGCCATCGTTTCCTTCACCAATGGTGGCCGTGGCGGCTCGACCCATGATTGGACCGGCAAGATCGGTGTGCCCCGGGCCCCCCAGCTGCATGCATGGCGCCAGGCGGTGGACGGCGACACAGTGGTCTCGCTCAGCGATGGTGGGGCCGTCACCTGCATCAACCTGGCATTCGACCCCAAGCCGGCGGTGGCCTGGAAGAACTTCAACACGACCGAGGCCTGGAAAATCCCAGCCAAGGACCTGCCCGCCATGGAATCGCCCACTTCCCTGATCCGGGCCGGCGGGCGCACCATCATCGCAGGCGGGAATTATGCCGGGACCGCCGGGGTGGTCACCGTCCTCAGCGCCGAAGGCAAAGTCGAGTCCAGCTTTGCTCTGCCGGCGCGGGTGGTGGCCAATGGCTTGGCGGTGGCCGGCGGCCGTCTGGTGGCGACCTGCGTCGACGGAACGGTGGCGACTTTTGCCGGGCCGTGAGATGCTGGTCTGACCTTCTGAAAACAGACGAATTCCCATGACCGACCACGGCCCCCAGACGATCCATTTCCGGTCCCATGCCCTGGCCTGGCAAGATGCCCTGCCACTGGGGAATGGACTCAGCAGCCTGCTCTTGTTGGGCGGCATCGCCCAGGAGCGGCTGATCCTCGGTCATGGCGGCTGCTGGTTGCCGCGGGAGGAACGCCGGCCGATGGTGTGCAGCTTGGCCGACGAGCTTCCTGCGATCCGCAGCCTGCTGCGCGGTAGCCAGCCTCAGGAAGCCGAGCGAGCCTGGCTGCTCCGCTGCAAAGCCGCTGGCATCCGCTATGTCGGCACCGATTCCTGCCATCCGGCTGCCGGCGTGCGCATCGCCCTGAGCGATCCGGGCGAGGCTCTGGGCTATCGACGCTGGCTCGATCCGCGTGCCGGACTGGCTGGTGCATCCTGGCACGAGGCGGATGGGCAGACCTGGGAACGCCAGGCGTGGGTCGATCGCGAGCAGGATCTGGTGGTGTGGCGGCAGACCGCGCCGCGCCCCCTGGTCCTGAAAGTGACGTTGGACGATGTCGGCGCGGATCGTGAAAGCACCTGGATCGCCAGTACCTATCCTGGCATCGATGCCTCAGGCTGGGCCGGACATACGGTCCCGATCCGCGATCTGGTGCGCATTGAGAGTTGGTATGAAGGCGACACCGCCTGGCTTTCAGGCACGTATAAACATGGACCGGGGGGATGGCTGGTGGCGCTGCGCGTACCGGGCGCGACCTGGGTCGACGGCACGGCGGTGACTCCGGCCCGGCTGAACCATGATCTTGTGGCGGTGGTTGCGGCTGATCCGACAACGCCGCCTACGGTCGATAGCGTGCGTGACCGGCTGCATCGGCAGATCAATCCAGCCGCTCAGGCCAGGGCCCATGCCGGCTGGTTCGACCGCTGCCGGCTGCACCTGGTGAATCCGGACGAGGACCGCGACACGCCGGTGGAGGATCTCCTGGCCCGGGCCAGCGATGGCGCGGTGCCTGCCCGCTTGTGGCAGCATCTCTGGGCCATGGGCCGCACCACCTTCATCGCCAGCACCAGTCCGGATGGCCAGTACCCGCCGCACCTGCAAGGCATCTGGAGCGGGGGATGGCGGGTGCCGTGGTTCGGCTGCTATACCAACGATGAGAATGTCCAGATGATGCACTGGCAGGCGGTGTCCGGGAACCTGGCTCCGCTGCTGCGGCCGCTTCGCCGGCTGATCGCAGCCAGCCGTCCAGCCTGGCGGACCAATGCCCAGGCTTTGTTCGGTTGCCGGGGAGTCCTGGCACCGTTGCAGCAGGGCGGCACCAATGCGGAGCACCAGCAGGCGGAATGGCAGGGTTGGACCGGCGGCGCCGGCTGGCTCGCCAGACATGTCTGGGATGCCTGGCTGATGGATCGCGACGACGCCCTGTTGCGCGATGAGTTGCTCCCCTTGCTGCGTGAGGTCTTGGAATTCTACGAGGATTTCCTCGAACACGGAACCGACGGCCGGCGCCACGCCCTGCCTTCGGTCTCGGTTGAGAACCATCCCGTGGGCTGGCCCAGCCGCTGGACCATCGATGCCACCATGGAGATCTCCATCGTCCGCGAAGTGGCCCGCCATGCGATCGCCGCCGCCACGGCCGCCGGTGAGTCCGTGCCCGAATCCTGGCCCAGGCTCTTAGCGACCCTGCCCGAATATCGCATCAATGCCGACGGCGAATTGGCCGAATGGATCCATGCCGAGCACCACGATGAGCACCAGCATCGGCATTTGTCCCACATCTATCCCTTGTTTCCCGGCGATGAGTTCGCTCCGGGCGAGACCGCTTTGCGGGAGGCGACTGCCCGCGCCGTGGCCGCCCGGGCCAGGCTCGGACTGCGCAGCCAGACCAGTTGGAGCTGGGTCCACCTGGCCAACATCCATGCTCGCCTGGGCAATGGCCGTGAAGCCCAACGCTGCCTGGAGCGGGTCGTGCGGACCTGCCTGCAAAACAATCTGCTGACCGCGTCCGATGATTGGCGTGGTCAGGGACTGACCATGGGCGGCGGCGAACGCGAACGCAGCGTCATGCAATTGGACGCCCTGTACGGTGCGGCCAACGCCATGCAGGAATGCTTGATCCAAAGCGAGGCCGACCACCTGTGGTTGCTGCCGGCCTTGCCGCCGGCCTGGAACCACGGAGAGGCCCGCGGCCTGGGCACGCGCTGCGCCGTGGTTGTGGATTTGACCTGGAATGGGACGGACGCCACGGCCACCATCACCGCCATCCGAGCCGGCACTTTGCAACTGCTCCTTGGTTCGGGTCGAGCTACTCAGGACCTGCGCCTGGAACCCGGACAAGTCCACCAGGTGCGCTGGGAACTCGATCGGGCCCACCGAATTGATCCAGCCGCCGAGGCAGCCGGGCAGAGCGTTTCCGGGATTTCTACCTGATCCATCGATCATTGGCTGGAGCACGGACCGATGCACCAGCCATCGACCAAGGGCAAGGCGGTAGTCGAAGCCATCGGCACCGTGCTGCTGGGACCATCGGTACCACGAGGCAATCGATTGAACGACTTCGAAGTGGAGGCGTTCCCTTGCCAGATGTGCTCATAAGAACGAGATGAAACATCCATCGATCGCGCCCCGCGCCAGCTCTGGAGTCCCCATGCCCACCGCCGCCTTCCATGCCGCCCGTCCGGTGTGGCCCGCTGCCGCTCGCGGCGCCATCAACCGCCTGGCCGGATTCCGGGCGGTGATTCCGCCGGGTGCGGCGGTGACGGTGCGCTTGGCGGCGGCGTCGCTGTACCGCCTGCGGATCGACGGGCGGTGGATCGGCCATGGGCCGGCGCGCACTGCCCACGGCCACGCCCAGGTGGATACCTATGAACTGTCGTCGGCGGAACAGCCGCGGGTGCTGGCGGTGGAGGTCTGCGGCTATCACGCCAACGGCTATTGGCTGATCGAGCAGCCGGCTTTTTTGTGCGCTGAGATTTTGCACGGCGAATCCGTGATCGCCGCCACCGCCGCCGAGGGTCGTAGCGGCTTCGCCGGCCGGATCCTCGACCACCGGGTCGCGGCGGTGCAGCGCTATTCGTTTATGCGCAGCTTCGTCGAGGTCTATCGCCTGGGCGCCGGCTTCGACGCCTGGGCCAGCGATCCGTCTGCTGGTTTCCCAGGAGAAACGCTGGCCGAGCAGCCCAGCCCGGTGTGGCTGCCGCGGGCGGTGCCCTATCTGGCTGGCACGGTGTTGCGGCCGTCGGCCGTGGCCGGCAGCGGCCGGCTGGTGCCAACGGTTCCGGAAACTCCGTGGAGCGACCGCAGCCTGGAGCGCACCGGGCCGCGCTGGGCTGGGCCGCCGGAAGCGCCCAACGAGATCATCGTCGGCTTCCCGTCCACCGCGCTGGAGGAACGGCTTTCGGATGCGCTGGCCGCGACCGCCGAGATCGCCGACCCGGCCGTGGGTGCCGACGATCTGCCGGCCGACGCCTGGGCGCTGCACGATTTCGCTGCGGTGCAGACCGGCTTCATCGGAGTCGAGCTGACCTGCGCCGGAGCGGTCGTGCTCGACCTGACCTTCGACGAGGTGCTGACCGAGGGGCGGATCGCGCCGCTGCGCAAAGACCACGTCAATGGCGTCCGTCTGCACCTTGGTCCTGGTCGTCATCGCATCGAGACCCTGGAACCGTACACCCTGCGCTGGTTGCGCCTGGCCGCCCACGGCGGCGCGGTGCGCGTTCACGACCGCTGGCTGCGCGAATGCTGCGGCCCTGCCGAGCGGCTGCGCCTGGAGCAGGGCGACGGTGATCTGGCCGCAGTGCTCGCTGCTGGCCGCGCCACCTTCCGCCAAAACGTCGTCGATCTGCCCATGGACTGCCCCTCGCGTGAGCGCGCCGCGTGGTTCGGTGACACCTTCTTCACTTGCCGGGTCGAACCCTGGCTGACCGGGGCCAGCCTGGTCGAACGCGCCCACCTCGACGCCCTGCTGCGCGGCGGCCAGCGGCCGAAGCTGCCCCCGGGCATGATCCCGATGGTCTATCCCGGCGATCACCCGGGTGGGCGCTTCATCCCCAACTGGGCGCTGTTCGCCGTCCTGCAGTTGGCGGAATACCGCGAGCGCAGCGGCGACGACGCCCTGGTCGCCGCCTTCGCTCCGCGCCTGGAGCAGTTATTCGCGTGGTTCGCTGGTTTCCACGGCCCGCACGGATTGCTGACCCGGCTGCCGGGGTGGATCTTCGTCGAGTGGTCCAAGGCCAACGACCTGGTGCAGGACGTCAACGCGCCCACCAACATGCTCTACGCCGCGGCCCTGGCTGCCGCCGGCCGGTTGTACGGCCGCGCCGACTGGACGGCCCGGGCCGCCGCGATCCACGCCGCGGTGCGCGCCCAGTCCTGGGACGGCCGCTGGTTCCGCGACCGCGCCCAGGTGGTGGACGGCGGCCTGGTGTGGAGCGACGACCGCACCGAGGTCTGCCAATATTACGCTTTTGTGTGCGGCACCGCCGATGGCCAGCGCGATGCCGGATTGGCCGCACGACTGGCCGACGACTGCCGGCCGGGTCGTCCGCTGCCGGAGGGCCTCCATCCCTGCAACGCCTTCATCGGGTTTTACCTGCGCCTAGAGATGCTGTCGGCCCTGGGCCGGCGGGTCCAGATTGCCGAAGAAATGAAGGCGCTGTTCCTGCCCATGGCCCGGGCCACCGGCACCCTGTGGGAGAACGACACCACCAGGGCTTCGGCCTGCCACGGTTTCGCCAGCCACGTCTGGCATGTCGCCTTGCGCGACCTGTGCGCGGTGACTCTGGACCGCGTCGCCCGCACCATCGACCTGGGCACACCGGTGCTGCCGTGGCTGGAATTGGACCTGCCCCTGGGTCCAGCCATGGCCCGCCTGGTCTGGCGCGACAAAGCCTGGCAGACCGTCGCGCTGCCGCCGGGATGGACCAGATCGAACCCCAAATCCCCCTGATGGGACAACGGAGGATTTCCGTCCTGGACGCGGTCCAGGCATCAGACTCAGCGTTCGATCTGCCGGGCCCAGGTCCCTGGTGGCTGGCCGAATCGCTGACGGAAAGCAGCAGAAAACGCAGCCCGGTCACGCCAGCCGCAGGCCGGGCCGACCGCCTTCAGCGGTTCGCCCCGACGCAGGGCCTCGGCGGCCCGGTCCAGGCGCAGGTCGCGCAGCAGGCGCTGCGGACTGGTGCCGGTCTCGGCCTGGAAAAGACGCAGGAAGCGACCCAGGGAGAGTCCGGCCGCACGGGCCAGCGCGGCGTTGTCCCAGGCGGTGCAGGGATCAGCCTGCATGCGGTCGATGGCGCTGCGGATCCGCACGTCGGCAGGTCCGACCTGCCAGCTGGCTGCGGGTAGAGACGTGCATACCAGGGCCACCAGGGCGGTGGTGGCGACGGCCTCGACGGCAGTGGGTGGCTGCCGTGCGATCTGGGCGCCGGCGCAGGTGCGCACCAAGGCGGCCTCGGTCGGTCCCAAGGGATGCAGCAACGGCCGGTCGGGCCGGCAAGCCAGACTCAGACGCAGGGCCAGATAGAACTGGATGCAGGCTCCCGATATCCGCCGTTCCACCACCAGGCCGGGCGGGAACAGCACGATGACGTCGGCGTTCTGGCGCGCCTGGTGACGGCGACCGCCTGCGGTCCATCTCAATGTTGCCTCCGGGCGGTCGATCCAGGACAGACCCCAATGTGGTGACGCGCCCACACCCATTTCGTTCGGCTGGACCCAGCGGCAGCCGCCGTGCAGCACCGTCCAGGATGGTAGGGCGATGGGCCGATGCCGGGGCGGCCGCTGGCGTGGCACCGGTTCGAGGCCGGCGAGGAGATCCGCAGGAGACGCATCCATGGCCGGCAGGGTCACTCCTGCCTACATCAGGGGAACCCTTCCTCCAATCCAGGGCTGGGAACGTGACACTGATGGTCATCATCGGCCACGGGAGTTGACCATGACCGACCTTCCTCCGTGCTGGCTTGACCGAAGCCCCACACGCACCTTCGGCGAGCTCTCCGGCGTCGCTCGAAAAACCGTGAGTAAGTTGGGGCGATTCCAATGAACGACAAGCTGTTGAATACGATTGCCGCCCGCGATGTGAAAGTGGGCGGGCTGATCGGGCGACGCATCGAATTGACCTGGCAGAACAACCTGCTGGCGATCAATTGGGAACGAGATTTCCTGGCGCCGTTTCTCGCAAAGAACAGCGATGCTGGTGCCTACATCGGTCTGGGGAAATCATTGGATGGTCTGGTGCGCTTGGCGGCGCATACCGGGGATGGACGCCTCCTGGCCCGGCGCCAGCAGGTCCTGGACACGCTCCTGCCGGCCCAGGAAGCAGACGGCTACCTCGGCATCTACCGGCCGGCCGACCGGGCGATTCCCACCTGGGATGCCCACGAGCAGGCGTATGTGCTGATGGCCTTGGTGGTGGACTGGCAGTTGTTCCGCCAAGAACGATCCCTGGCATCTGCCCAGCGTCTTGGTCGCTGGCTGGTATCGCGGATTCCGTCCACGGCGCTCCATCTCGTCGGCAAACGGACCTGGCAGGGCCAGGTTTCTTTCCTTTCCCGTCAACTCGTCCTGACCGGATTGGATCGGGCATTGCTGGCGCTGTATAGAGCGACCGGCGAGCCGTCGTTGCTTGACTACTGCGTGGAGACCTTGCGGGTGGCAGAGTGGGATCAGCCGATCGTCGAGGGCCGGTTTGGGCCGATCGAAGGACACGTGTACTGCTTCTTATCGCATTGCCTGGCCCAGTTGGATCTGTTCGAGATCACGGGCGACCGCCGCCTGCTCGCCCAGACTCGACGTGCCCTCGAATACCTCCGCGACGGACGGGCGCTGGTCATCAGCGGCACCAACGGCATCACGGAATGCTGGCATTCCGATCAGACCGGAACTGGCGACATAGGCGAGACCTGCTCCGTGGCCTACCTGATCCGGTTGCTCTCCCACCAGCTCCAGATCGAAGGCGACGGCTGGTATGGCGACTGGATGGAACGCTCCATCTACAACGCGCTCTTTGCCGCCCAGTCGCCCGACGGTCGTCGTTTGAGTTACTACGTGCCGTTGGAGGGCGAACGCCACTATTGGGACCGTGACACCTATTGCTGTCCTGGCAACTTCCGCCGCATCATCGGCGAACTTCCAGAGATGATCGCCTACCGGCAGGCCGATGGTGTCATGGTGAACCTGTACACCGAATCCGACATCACCACCGCCCTGGCCAACGGCACCCCGCTGGTCCTGCGCCAGCACACGGACTATCCGCACTCCGGCCAGGTCCGCCTGGACGTCGAACCGGCCAGGCCGGCGCGATTCGCCGTGCGCCTGCGCCGACCGGCCTGGTGCACGGAATTCGTAGTGGCCGTCAACGGCGAAACTGTTTCTCCGATCGGCGGCCCGCATTTCCTGGCGATTTCCAGCGAATGGCGTCCCGGCGACCGGGTGACGCTCGCCATGCCGATGCCGTGGCGACTCGTCCGTGGTTTCCGCAAACAAGTTGGCAAGGTCGCAGCCATGCGCGGACCCCAGCTCTTTTGCCGGGCGACCCCGTCGGATTCGGCAACCGAGTTCCGGGCAGATGACATCGCGGCGAATCTGAGCCTAATGGAATTCCCCGATCCCGGTGGCCGGGCCACCTACTTCGCCTGTGCCGACTCGCCACTGATGACCGACGACGAGCTTTTCCCGCAAGGCATTGGCCTCAGCCAAGGTCTCCGGCGAAGTGATTCGGAAGGCGAGGACCACCGGCATTGACCAGGCCTACTTCGACCTGGTCATGGTCCGCCTGCTGTCCTGGCAGGTGTGGCGGACCGGATAGATCCGAGAACAGTCCCTGCACGAAGCCGTCCTGTTGGGACCGGATCACCGTCCGCCGAGTGCGCGGCCGACGAGCATGCCGCTGGTGATGGCCCAGGCGATGTGCAGGCCGTGGCCGAAGAGAATCTGGCCCCCCAAGCCGTTCTGGCCGATGGCGTAGAGCCCAGGGATGGGTGTGCCGTCAGGGCGGAGCACGCGGCAGGTCAGGTCGATGCTGGCGCCGCCTTCGGTGATGGTGATGTAGGGGTAGGCTGGCCCGAGGATGAGCCACGGTCCGGTCAAGGCCGGGCCGCTGGCGCTGCGCCCGACATCGTCGATAGAACCCGCGGCCAGCGCCCGATTGCGCGCAGCCACCGCGGCGATCACCGCTGATCCTGGCAAGCCGGCGGCAGTGGCGACTCGGGCGAGATCGGAACCGGCCCGGCACAGGTCGGGACGCAGCCGGAGGTAGTCCCGGACATAGGCGTAGGCGATGCTGGGAGCGGTGCTGATGAAGTTCGGCCAGGCCGAGAACATCTGCTGGATCCGGGCGTCGAGGATGATCCAGCCGGATGCACCGGGCTGCCGCGCCAGGGCCAGCTCGCGCGCGCCGGGGTCGGTCTCGTCGGCGAAGCGCTCTCCCTTGGCGTTGACCAGGATGGCACCTTGGGTGAACAGGTTGTGCTCCGGGTGCTGCCACGCGACGACCCGGCGCATGGCGACCGCGCGTACCACCGCCCCGGGCAGGGCGGGGATCAGCGCTCGCGCCAGCCAGGCCGCCGGCCCGCGGGTCGGCCAGCGGTCGAGCAGGCCCTGCGGCGCCGGTGCGAAGCGCAGTTCCGGCCCATAGGTGATGTCCATGTTGACCAGCGCGCCGCCGGCGCTCTCGACCATGCGCTGCCCGTCGCCGGTGGCCTGGGGATTGACGTGGCGCATGCCGGTGAATTCCGCCCCCTTGAAGCGGGCGATGAGATCATCGGCAGCGGCGTAGTCGCCTGCCGCCAGCACCACTCCGCGCCGGGCGTGGAAGGTCCGCCGGCCCGCGGGAGTCTCGGCGACCACGCCGGTGACCCGGCCGTGTCTCGTCTCCAGACCGACCACACGGGTGCGGCACTGCACCTCCACCCCGTGCCGCGCCAGGTGGCGAACGAAGGTGCTGATGTAGGCGTGGGCGCGGGGTACCGCGTTGTGCATGCGCGGAGCGCGGTTGGGCGGCTCGGGCATGGGTCCCTGGAAGAGCACGCCGAGATCTTCGAGCCAATTGCAGGCGGCGGCGGCATGGCGCAGGAAATACGCCCGCAGCTCGGCGTGGTTGCGCGCTTCGCATGCCGGCGGGGCGAAGCCGGCAACGTCCTCGATGTGGTGCGCCGGATCGTCGACCACGCCGCTTCGTGCCTGGAGCGTCGTGCCGGCGGCGGTGAATGATCCTACTGCAAGGCCGGTGGTGCCGCCGGGCTGGTCAGCCTTGTCGATGATGATCACCGAGCCGCCCGCCCGGCAGGTCGCCAGCGCCGCGGCCAGGCCGCTGCCGCCGGCACCGACCACCACCACGTCGGCCTGGTCTCGGGCTGCGTTCATGCCAAGCGCTCCAGGTCGCCCAGGGTCACCTCGTGGCGCAGGTTCCGGCCGTCGAGCCAAGCCGAGAACTCCTCGGTCAAGAGGTCGACCAGGCGCAGACATTCGGTTCCGATGGATCCGGCGATGTGCGGCGTGGCGTGGATATTGGGGCAGGCGCGCAGAGCCGGATCCAGGGCCGGGCCGCGGTGGACGTCCAACAGTATGGTCAGATCACTGCGTTCGCGGCAGACCGCCAGGAGATCCGTCTCGACCACCGTGGATCCCCGGCCGGTATTGATGAAGGTCGCGCCCGGCCGCAGGCGGCGCAGCAGGGTCCCGTCCACCGCGTCGGCGGTCGCGGGCAGGGACGGCAGGTGGTTGCTGACCACATCGGCCCGGGCGAAGGCCTCGGCCATGGACACCAGCTCGACCTGCTCGCTCGCCGCCGTCGCAGCATCCAGGTAGGGGTCCACCACCAGCACGCTCAGGTCGTGGGACCTCAGCAGGCGGCGCAGGTGGCGCGCGACCTGGCCGTAGCCGAGCAGAGCGATGGTCGCCTCGAAGGTCCCGCGCACCAATGGTCGCGGTCCGCCACTGCCGGCGCGGACCCAGGCGGCGCAGGCAAAGTAGCCCTTGAGGGCGAGAAGGACCTGGGCGAGGGCGAATTCCGCGACCGGGAAGGCGTTGGCTGACCAGGCGCTGACCACCCGGATGCCGCGGCGCAGCATCGGCTCGGCGAACTGCTTGACGCTGGAAGCAGCATAGAAGACCGCCCGCAACCGGGGCAAGGCATCGAGCTGACGGTCGTCCAGCCGAGCCAGGCCCCAGGTGGCGAACAACGCATCGATGCGGTCG
The DNA here is from genome assembly GCA_014193115.1 of Planctomycetota bacterium. Lineage (GTDB taxonomy): Bacteria > Planctomycetota > UBA11346 > UBA11346 > UBA11346 > BJHQ01. The sequence continues at coordinate 319,238 of BJHQ01000005.1, forward strand.
AGCCCGGGCGAACCGGGCACCAGATCGCGGCTGGCCAGCGCCACCGGATGCCAGGTGGCGCGGCGGGCGAGAGCGTCCAGCCGGTCGGCGCTGTAGACCTGCTCGATCACATCAGGTCGTTCGCCGAGCAGGGCGATGGTCGTGGGCATGGCGTCCTTCCGGGACTGCGGTTCTGGAGTTGGCCATGATGGTCGGCGAGCGCTCTGCGCAGTGGCAGGATCACGGTCGGCGCAGGGACGATCGACGGATCCCGTTGCTGGAACCGACGCACCAGTCGCAGGGCGTCAAGCATTCCCCAAACTGACGAGGCTAGTCCAGTCAGGGCTCACGCAACAAAACAAAAAGATGCGCGTTTCGGAGCGGCGATGCCCTCATCGCCGGCGCGATGCTGGTTCCGATGGCAGTATGGTCTGACCGCCGCCGGTTTGAAAACGGGAATGGTTCCGCGGCTCTGCGCAATTCGTTCGATGGGGGCACTCCGCACCGGATCCGAGCAAGTTCTTCTTGCGGGAGCTCTTTGGACTGCCCGGCGCGCTTCCTGGCGCACCGCAGGATTACGCCGATCCCCGGGATGTGCTGGACGTCGGTGTCTCAGCCCAACCCGGCGCGCCAGCGCGCTTCGGCGTTTTGCATGAAGCTGACGAAGGCGGGAAAGGCGGTGTCCGGTTCGTCCAGGTAGGGATGCCAGCGTTTTTCCGATTCCAGCGTGTACCAGCCCGAATAACCGTGGCCAAGGAGCAGATCCAAGGCATCGAGCGCGGGCATGACTCCTTCGCCCAAGTTGCCGAGGCGGCCGGTGGAGCGGACCTGCTTGGTGGTCCGCTCGTCGACGAAGGTCCCTGACCACCAGCGGCGGGCATCCTTCCAGTGGGTGTTTCGGACCCAGGCGGACAGGTTCGCCCAGGAGGTCGCCGGGACCTCGCCGGCGGCCCACCAGGTGTGCTTGATGTCCCAGCAGCAAACCACGTCGGTGCGGCCGATGGCGGCGAGGACGCGTCCCATCTCGGCGCTGGCGGTCCAGCTGTCGTGGGTCTCGATGAGCAGGTCCACCGCCGCGAGCTGCCTGGCTCTTGCCGCCAGTTCCGCCGCCCGCTCCACCAGGCGCCGGGCCGCCTCCGGGCGGTCCGGTTCTCCGGCGCCGTCGCGCAAGCCGCCGAGACCGCCGCCGAAAATCCGGATCTGGCCGCAGCCCAGCGCAGCGCAGAGTTCAGCGGTGCGGACCAGCTCCTCGTCGATGGCGGACACCTGGGCTGGCCTGCTTTCCACAAGTGAAATTCCTGAAGAAATGCACGAGACTGCCAGTCCGGCAGCGGCGAGGCGGCGGGCGGTGGCAACCACACCGGTGGAGAATTCCGGCAAGGTCCAGAGCTTCATCTCGCCGCGCAGACCGCGGAAATCCACTGCCTGATAGCCAAAACCCGGTAGCCGGGCCAGGACCGTGTCCAGGTCCCAGTCCGGACAGCCGAGGGTGGAAGTGGAGAGTTTCATGATGGATTTCCTGCGGTTTCGCTGCCGCGACCTGATGGTGGTTCGCTTCGCCGGCAATGGGCCGGACACGGTCGCGGTTGGTGGAATTCACTGGTCCCTTTCCCGGCACCGTGGTGCGCCGGGAACGCGGCGTCCGGCCAGGCCAGGCCAGGCCTGAGCTGTGCTGGGCTGCGCTTGTCTGGCCTGGGCCTGGCAACCCCGCGCAGGCAATCAGCATCCAAACCATGGTGGAGCGCGACCGTTGGCTCACCCGCGGACACCACGTCCAGGCCATGCCGGGACTCGGCCTGCGGATTGAACTGGTCGGAATCGCCCGCTTCGCTCCGGGCGAGACCGGATGCGAACACGACCATGCCTTCCACGAGGCCCTGCTCGTCATGGATGGACCGATCGATGTCCTGACCCAGGTTGGCGATCGGCGTCTCGACCGGGGCAGGATGCTTCTGGTCCCGCCCGGCCTGCGCCACGCCATCCGGGCCGGAGACCGGCCTGCGCGCCTGGCCTATCTCGGCGCAAGCATGCACGGCGTGGCCGACATGGCGATGCCGATCGAGATCCCTCCGGGCCTGACTGCGGAGCTGACCGCGCTGATCGTCGGCGCCGAGGTGCAAGACGATCAACTTGTCCTGCCCGATCCCATGGCCCTGCTCGTGGCCCTGGTCCAGGTGGTGCGCAACACCGGCCTGGTCGCCGCGGCGCTGGCCCAGGACCCCGCCCCGCGCATCGTCCAGGCAGTGCGCGATCTGGTCGCGGCACGCCTGGACCAGGTCGTCTCAGTCCGCCAGATCGCGCGCAGCCTGTACCTGACTCCGAACCACGTCGGCGAGGTCTTCCGCCGCACGACGGGCATGACCATCAAGGCCTATCACCGCAGCCTGCGCCTCCAGGAAGCCGCAGCGCGGCTGCTGTCGCCCGGAGCCAGTCCCGGCACCATCGCCCAGGACCTGGGCTATCCGAACATCCAGGAGTTCTCCAAGGCCTTCCGCGCCCACCATGGAATGACGCCGAGCGCCTGGCGGCTCTGCGGTGGCATCCGCTGATCGTCCCTGGCCTGCATGGCCAGTGCCGACAGGTACCGAGACCTCGGCGGGCAGTCCGTCCGGCCACCGCTGGGTCGTCAACCGCACCACATGGCCATGGTTTGCAGGGACTCCAGCCGCCAGCATCTGTCCGACTGCGATTCCCAGGCGCTCCCAGGCCTGTGACGCAGCGGCGACTTCCGCAGTCGATTCTTCAGCGGCTCAGCCGCGCAGATCCAACCAGGCGGCCTCTTGCGCCGTTAGCGGGATGTCCAGCGCTCCAGCATTGGCGATGGCTTCGGCCTCGTTGTAGGCCGCGACCAGGGCGACCGTGGGAAAATCCTGGCGTAGCACGAAAGCGAGGGCGAGCTGGGCGACGGTGCACTGCTTTTTTGCAGCCAAATCGTGCAGGCGGTCGAGCCGGGTGAAATTGGCCTCGGTGGCATAACAGCGGAAGACGTGCTCTTCGACCTGGCCGCGCATCGCTTCAGCGTTGGCCCGGGTGATCCGGCCCGACAGGAATCCCCGGGCCAGGCTCGACCAGGTGAAGGCGGTCAGGCCGGTCTTGCTCAGCCAGGCCCGATCCGCGGCGTGATCAGGGCCTGAGATGGTCAGGCAGTCGGGCCACGGTTCGGCAACCTGCTCGGCCAGGGAGAAATTCGGACTGGTACAGACGAATCCGGTCAGGCCATGGGCCTGCGCAAAAGCCTGGGCCTCGGCCAGGCGGGCGGTGGTCCAGTTCGAGGCCCCGAAAGCGTTGATCCGTCCGGCATCGCGTTGGCGGTTGAGTTCTTCAATCAGTGGCCCGACCGGCTGCGATGGATCATCGCGGTGGAAGCACCACAGATCGATGGAGGATACCTTGAGCCGGGCCAGGCTGTCGGCGATGTCGTGGGCGATGTCGAATGGCGTCACGCGCTTGCGGTCGCCGTTGTGGTGGCAGCCCTTGTCGAGGATCACGATCCGATCGCGGTTGCCGCGGGTGGACAGCCATTTGCCAAAGGCCCGTTCGCAGGCGCCGCCGCCATAGACGTACGAATGGTCGTAGCAGGTGACGCCCTGGGCGAACGCCGCATCAAGCATCGCAAAGCTGGCAGCCAAGCCATCGCCGTCCTTCAGCATCATGCATCCTTGGCCAAGGCGCGAGATCGGTTTGGTGATGCCGGGAATGCTGGTGTAATGCATGGGTTTCTAGCGGTGGAGGTGAGCCGCGACCTGGTCGCAGCGGATCGAGATGGACGACATGAGCCCCGGTCTGCCGAGCGGTGCTGCGCCTGTCACGCGGGGCTCCCTGGCTCCGGCCACGGCCGGCAGGTCACTCGCAGGGATAAGACACGCCGATCTGGCGCCTGGCCTGATCGAGGACCGCCATGACCGCCCGGGAATCGGCGTGGGTCATGGCCGGGCTTTCGAGCCATCCGGCGCGGATGCAGCGGGCGGCCTCTTCAATTTCATATTCGAAACCGCTGGCGCGGAGCGGGCAGACCCGTTCCTCTTTGGCGCCGCCGGCATCGATGGTGGCGGTGGTGGATTTGTAGAACGGCGGCGCGATGGTGATCATGCCTTCTTCGCCATAGATCCGCACCGCGACCTCGGTCCGGGTGCGCACCGCGCAATCGAGCAAGGCGACGCCGCCGTCGCTGAAACCGAGCACCAAGGCGGCCTGTTCATCGACCCCGGTGAGGCCCCGGTGGCCCGCTGCCTGCACCGAGAGCGGCGCCCGTCCCATCGCCCACAGCGCAACGCTGACCACATAGACGCCGACATCGAGCAGACCGCCACCGGCCAAGGCCGGATCGAACAGCCGGCTGGCGGGATCCAGCCCGGCGCGGAAGCCGAAGCTCGCCTGGACCATCCGCACCCGACCGATCCGACCCTGATCGATCCACTCCTTGACCACGCCATGGATCGGAATGCAGCGCGTCCACATGGCTTCCATCAAAAACGTCTTCTTCGCGGCGCTGGCGGACAGAATGCGTTCGACCTGGGCGCTGTTCACCGCCAACGGTTTTTCGCACAGCACCGGACGACCGGCGTTGAGGCAGGCCACCGCCTGATCGACATGGGACGGATGCGGGGTGGCGATGTAGATCGCGTCCACGTTCGGATCGGCGATCAGCGCTTCATAGCTGCCGTGGACGGCGACCTGATCGCTGCGGACATGATCCCGGGCGAAGTCCTGAGCCCGGGACAGCTCGCGGCTGCCCACGGCCGAGATCCGCTGGCCGGGACTGGCGGCGATGCCAAGGGCGAATTGTCGGGCGATGCGGCCTGGGCCGAGGATGCCCCAACGAAAGTCGTTCATGGTCGGCAGCATAGCTGGAATTGTACCCGTCAAACCGCTGGAACTGTCACCAACTAGGACGAAACTGCCACGCACCATGGTACGCGCGGTAACCTCGTTCGCCTTCACTGGACGGATTTCGGCCGGGCGCACCGAAATCACCGATCATCGTCACGATATCTACCGGCCCGAGGGCCTGCCGGCCTGGACGCTGAACTGGACCGATGCCGGGGTCGGCCGGGTAGAGGTCGGCGGCCAGCGACGCCTGACCCAGGCCGGTGATTTGCTGCTGTTCGCACCGCAGGTCTTCAACGATTACGGCTGCGATGACGCCACTCGGCACTGGGTCCACCTGTGGAGCGTGTTCCAGCCCGGACCCGATTGGATGCCGTTGCTCGCCTGGCCTGAGGTCTTACCCGGCGTCTTTGGCCTGACCGTCGCCGATCCGGTGGTCCAGCAGCGGATCGTCGCCGGATTCACCGACCTGATCGCCGCGGTGCGCGGACCGTGGCCGAACCGGACCGACATCGCTGTAAGCGCCCTGCGGACGATCCTGCTGTGGGGGGCCACCGCCCATCCCCACGACCGGATCCGCAGCCTCGACCCGCGCATCGCCGAGGCGGTGCGTTTGTGCTGTTCCGAACCGGAACGGATCCGCTCAGTGACGGGGCTGGCCAGGCGGGTCGGCATGTCGTCGTCACGCCTCGCCCACCGGTTCCGTGCCGAGGTCGGTCTCAGTCCGATGGCCTATGCCGAGCAGCAGCGGGTGCTGCGTGCCTGCGATCTGCTACGCATGACCGGACGCCCGATCGCGGCCATCGCCGGGGAATGCGGTTTCAGCGATCCCGCGTATTTCGCCCGACGGTTCCGGATCCACACCCACCTGACACCGCGTGCCTACCGCCTGGGACGGAGGTGAACCGGAGTTGCCCAGTCGGGCGTATTTTTCTGCCCCATGACGAACAATGAATGCGGTCTTCCCTGAACTATAGCCATTGATGTCGTCCGGAAACTGTTTCGCCAACTGCTTTTTCAGAACAACGTACTCATCGCGCAGAGCATGGGACCTGCGGAGTTCGTCACGGAAGGTCAGATTGTGATGAATCTGCCAGTGTCCCACCGGGAAGCAGGAAAGATGAAACTTGGGCGTTTTATGATAGGCAATGAACATGTCCCGATCAGGAACACCGGCCATTCCAACAGCGTCATAGCCCAGGCTTGAAAGTGGGCCAGCAGCGGCAAGCAGACTATTCCGATCGGTGAACTCCATCAAAATATCCACGATAGGCTTCGCCGAGCAGCCAGGAATGGACGTGCTTCCAAAATGATGAAGCGAACAAGAAGGCAGCACTTGTGCAATGGACCGCATCTCGCGTTCTGCTATGACCGGCCAATCGGGATCATAAGAGACCAGGTAGACGTGCTTGGTAAACATGTGATGTCCAACGTTGTTTCATCTGGACTCCAACCGGATGCCATTTGGACCGAAGTTCAATCGCGCATTGCCCACCGTCCACGCGTTTTCGCCATCGGCGGCCACTGACGGCGCCGGTCCGCGCTGGACGGTGAGCACCGCAAGGTACGAGTCGCCGCCAGCGGCATCGACGATGGTCGTGGTGAATTTCTTTTGGGCGTGGTCGCCGTGATAATTGATCTCGTGGGTGTTGGTGTGCTGATAGGTGGTAAAGGTGGCACCGGCAGGTCGCAGCAGGCTGATCTTCAGCGTGGCCCCGTCGCTGGCGGTGGCGGTGCAGGTCGAACCGTCAGCGGCGACTTTCAAACTGCCGTCCAAGGCCAGCTGCCAGTGGGTTTCCTTGGGCGTTCCGACCACAAGGTCCGCAATCGCCACAGTGACCGTGGATCCGCTGGCGAAGGCCACTGCCACGTCTCGGCGCCATTCACCATTGGCCTGGGATGTGGTGGCGCTCGCGCTGGCAGAACCTCCGTTGTCGTCGCTGGACGCTGATGTCTGTGCGGGCTTCATGCCGATGCGCATCCCGAACCGGCCGCCCAGGGCCGTCGCTTCTGGCGCGACCAGTTCGGCTTGGCGTTTGAGGTCCGCGCTCCAGCCCGGGATTTGGACCAGATTCTGGTGGAGGCGGCCGTTCGGCTGTTTCCGTCCACTGGAGCCATTGCCCCAACCGCTGCCCCTGACCAGCCAGTCGTAGCCGAGGGCAGTCAGGCGGAGATCCCCGTTGTCTTCCGCGCTCCATGACGGTGCGCGCACTCCGAGCCAGGCAGAGAACACCGCATCGTCGCCATCCTGGAAACGGTCGCGGAAGGATACCGCTTTCATCTGCGGATCGACCTGCATGCGCTGGATGCTGGGCTTCGGTGCGACATCGCCGGGACCGTCCACGGCCAGCAGCAGTCCGGAGAGTCCATCGATACCGTCGATGATCGCGTGGGGATCCTTGAATTTTCCTGCCTTGGCCAGAGTCAGGCATTGCTGGAAGGTCAACGCGACCTGAGGCCGGTCCTCGGCTGAAACGAACGGGAAACCACGGGCGAAACTGTCGAGGCCGGTCGGACCGCCACCTGGGCCGAAGGCCGGAGCGCTGGCGTGGCTGGCATCGACCACCGCGGTGAACGCCGATCGCGACAGGAAAGCGCCGAGATGTCCGCTCCAGATCATCGGCAGACCGCGGCAATGCTGATAGGCCCGAGCGAAGGGATAGACCAGGCGCAGGCTGTGCTGGGAATACGCTTGGCCTTCGCTCGGCCAGCCGCCAGCGCCGATGGCCTGGGTCGACCACGCTTCGACCCGTTGACGGGCTACGGCCAGCCAGCGCTCGGCGACCGGATTGCTGTCAGGGGCCTGGGCGACAGCGGCGATGGCGCCTTCGTGCATGGCCAATGCCCGCTGGAACCTGACCGTGGCCTTGGCCAGTTCCACCTCGGCTGCCGCTTGGTCGAGGGGCACCAGGCGCAGGCCGAACGGGACGCCTTCCCAGTTGCCGCAGGGCATCCGGGTGCCGCTGACCGACACGACATGGCGGCCGGCGGCGAGCCGTACTACATCGCCATCCGCTAGGGAAACACCGTCGATTCCGGCACGCATGCCGATCAGCCGCGGGCGTCTGGGATCACGACGGATATCGACTCGGCAGAGCCCGCCTGGATGGTCGATCGCCGCCGCCAGCACGCAGGTCTGGTGGAACGTTCCCGGGGCGGCCTTGGCCAGATTGGCGACCCCGGCGAGTTCGGGCATCTTCCATTTCGCTGCGGTTTCAGCGGAAAGTACCGCGGTCTCAGGAATCGCTGTGGCGCTGGTCGGGATCCCGGCAGGAACCTGGTCGGGCGGGTACGATCCGGCCAAGGCCAGGCCGGTCACCACGCCTGCGGCATCGACGGTTGCGACCGGCAGGGTGGTCGACGAAGCGACCGCGAAGTCGCGGATCGCCGGCGCGATCGGAGCCGGCGGCGCCGTCCACGGCAGGTCGAGAGCGAGCAAGGCGCACATGCCCATGCCGCTGCGGTACATCGCGCTCCAGTTGCTCGCATCATTGTTGTTATACAGGCTGCTCCAGGCGCCCACGTCGTAATAGGGCAGGATGATCGGCAGCTGGGTTGCGAACCAGGATTTCAGCTCGGCGTCGGCCTGATCGAAGGCCAGATCATAGGCGAGGCAGCTCGGCAGGGCAGAGTGGGCCGGACCGTGGGCGATGCTGGTGGCGTACCATTCCGGGCTTAGTGATTTCACGGACTGGATGGCCGCAGCCCGGGCCTGGGCATCGCCGCTGACCCATCCGTTGAACGCCTGCCAGGCAGCCGCATCGGAAGGCGACGAGGTTTTCACCAGTGTCGCCAGATCCTTCCTCCAACCGTCAGCCATCTTTGCGGCAAGTCCCTGGCGATCGGCTTCGCTCACGACCAGGCGAGGGTGCCCAGCATGACCGGCTCCAAGCGCCGGAGCGGCCCGCCAGGTGCCTTGGGCGATACCGACGACGCTGCCGAACGTGCCCGAGCCATTGTACCGGCCACCGCAGATCTCTCCGCGATGACGCAGCTCGATCCGCAGCCGCACCAAACCTTCCTCGCCATCGGTCACCGACCATGGATCGCGCTCGATCGCGAGCACCAGCTCAAGCACGTCATCTTCGACCTTGGTGATGAATCCATAATGGTCGCCCCGATTGAAACCCCGGGCTGAGCCGACGACATAGGGCCACCATTTCCCATCGCGGCGTTGGATCACCAGCTGGAGTTCCGATTTGCCCTGCCCACTGACGAAGAGGTTGGGGATTGCCAGACGGATTTCCTCCCAGCGCTCGCTTGGGAATGCCGCTGCCACGAGCAGGAGACTGAGGAAGACGGACCGCATGAGGGCTCCAGTGGTGCTGGTGGCGATACCGTCAGCGTCCCCGCGTCGTTGACCAGCGATGGGCCAGGTCGCGTCGCTCAGCTGAACCGGGTCGTCATCCACGGCAACCGCCGTCGGTAAATGAGGACACCTGTCCGCCATCCGGACGTTGGCCCTGCTGGGCGTATGGGTTTCGGCTTATCGGGTGGCGGTTGAGTCTTTCAAGAGTTGGTCGAATTTGCTGCTGGTCACGGCATACTCCTCGA
>BJHQ01000006.1 GCA_014193115.1 Planctomycetota bacterium
GCAAGCTCAGGTAATAGTCGGACGCATTGGGATCGGCAGGATTGCTGGTCCACCATTCCTGGTCGATGATCTGGGTCGGCCGGCTGGGCGTTGGACCAGCATCGCCATAGACCGTCGTTCTGGTGAGGCGACCACGCGGGTCATTGTATTCGTACTTCACCCCGGCGATGCCGGTATCAGCCGAAGTTGCGCTGCCGATCCACGATTCGAGCAGGCGACGGCTGGATGAGATCTTCCGATTGCGCACGATCCCATCGGGTCCGGTCATGGAGGTCCAGGCGTCCAAGGTTGGCGAGACGGTCCAGGTGGTGGTGCCGCCCTGGGAATCGACGAGGGTAGCAGACGTACTGGATTCCGTGCTGGTCAGGGTGAATAGGCGCAAGGGCGTGATGGTTCCATCAGCCGGCCAGGTGACACTGACAACACGCCACTGATCAGCACCGCTGCCATACGCCACCGACGCCTTCCAATTGGTCGTTCCGGCAAACATGTCATCGGTACCGTTATTATTCACAGTGATGTCAGTCAGGCGATGTTGAGTATCGTAGACAAAGGTCCATTGACCATTGATGCGCGGTGAAGCGCTAGTGATTCCCGTTAGGTCTCCATTGGAAACGCTGAGGCCCAGACCGCTGGCAGTCAGGTCAACGGTTCGACCTTCTGGATCGGATACGGATTGGGCGATGCCATCGCCGTTGCGAGTGACGGTGAATGAGCGGCCATCGGTGCCGACTAACCGTAGCAGTTGACCGAAGCTGTTGAAATAGCGACAAGTGCCGTCGCCGAGTAGGAGACGGTATTGCTCACCGACGAGAGCGCCATACCGCGCAACAGTAGCGGAATCATCCGCATTAAATCCATCAATCCGCGATCCTGGAAAATCAGCGATTTGCCCGCTTTGCGATAGATACTGATGGCCATCTCCGGCAATTAAGAGAAACGAGCCAGTGCAGGGAAGATATTTTCCGGGATGGGCGGGATCCTCCTTGCTCTCCAATGCGTGATATGAATTGTTTCCATATGGGACCAACAGCTCATTCCAATTCGTTCGCCATCCCGCACCATATCCGAGATTGGTAACGTCTTGACTATTGAAATAGAGGGTTGTGGCCGGAGCAAGCACCTGCGTCGATGCTTCGCTGATCGGGATCGCAAGGTGTAGATTCCCCTTGGAAATATTTAGCCAACTATGACCGGGTACCACTGCATAAGTCGGCGATAAATCGTCTGGCCGACCTAGACCAGATCGATAATTAACATGGTTGAGAGACAAAGAAGGGTAGCCTTGCGCAGTCATATCTAACGTAGACTGTCCTCCTCTGGTGCCATACAGCGGTGTCGCCGTGAACTGCGCACAAAAGCAAGAGGGGTAATGGATGGCGGCAGTACTACTTCCTGGTCTATTGACATAGGACGACGTTGCACTCGTCGTATCGCTATTAAAAGTGGCAAGATTATTCTGAATTGTCCAAAGCAAGGCAATTGGTGTTCGCTTAGCGGTCATGCTGACCGGATTCGCCTCATGCGGAACCGGGGGCATTCCGTTATACCTTTCTTTATTATCAACGCTCGAATAATATTCGAGCGATATATTTCCGATTGCAGACGATTGGTAGCGCCGGGTTGGACCAAGCGTCTGTTTTGGAACAATCGTCGCTCGACTTCCAGATCGCTCCAAAAATGCTCGATCAATATCTGATTGTGTTCCATTGAACTCAATGTATCCTTGACCAAGACCACCCACCATTTGCAGTTGAATGAATCCTGGCCTTTGTGCGACAAGCAGGTTTGTGATTAGGAATGGAACATTTGATAAACAATTCTCCGCAGCCATTGGCACCGGTCCAAACTGTGGATCAGAGTCTGTCCTTTCCCACCATCCGTGAGGGAGCGATGGTCGCTGAGTATCGTAGGTTCCGCCTTCGGCAAAATTATAGGATTTGACATCATATTGCTGCCAGGGAACCGTGTTGACAATATCATGACCTTCCTCATAAACTTGTAAGGGATTGGGCGTTCCCGGGGTCCAAGTCAGACAATAATCTAAGTCGGCCGCTTTTTCTTTCAATGGCTGTGAGCCACTATATAATTCATCCATATTGTACTCATGGCCATCAATGGTAATTTTCGGTGAATAGCTGGCAGTCGCGACAAGTTCCATATCATGATAAAAATAAAACGGATCTTGCTGGGTTGAACTGTAGATAAACACCCATGCCGGCGACGGGTACTGATATTGGCACATTCCCGCAGCGAGAAATAATGGATTAACAAATAACTGCATTTGCCCAGATGTTGAGTTCTGAGTCGAATTCAGATTGAAGTCAAGATTTTCATTCCCCAATGATGTGCCCCCATAGGCTGGGCCACGATCTATTGATAAATTAACGCAAAATTCATCGGCTCCGGGTTTTCCTCGTCCTGGCATGTCCTCGACTTCAAGGCCAATTTGGTATCCTATACCACAATTATAAAATTTCGGATCTGCGTAATCCTGACGATTGAACCCCCCTAAATGATCACCGCTTGGTCCTGCATTGGTCCCATTTTCGACACTACTTCCGTCTCCAGTGTACCCATAAATCAACTCACTGGTAAGCGGAGCATAGCCGGGCATCACGTACTCACCAGTCCGATATGGGTTAATTTCATCGCCCACAGTCGGATAAATCAGCACGTCGGGGGCCGCCGATCTGCTGATGCTGCTATGCGGCAAACTGAAATGTTTAAGCGTAAACGTCATATGGAAATCCTTTACCAAAGGTGAAAATGGGATTATGGGACCAATCGCAATATTCCATGGATTCTGGTCGTCAGGAATTGCCGTACTAAAGTAATATTGATTGCCGCCGGTTGGTGGTGGCTTCCACCCAGTATGCAGGTTCCCATCTGGGACAGGAACGAGGAAATCATATTTTCTTGGCCGTACCGGAGCCATTCCTGTTACCGTCGCAGAAACCAAAGTGTCCCCAGTTCCACCGATTTGATCGAATAGAACTGAAACATCCTTAACCCTGACTCGAACACCATTCACTGCGGGATTCTGTACGATCCACGCGGTCGACTGGCGATAATACCAAAACGCCTCTTGATTCGGATCTCCACGATGGGTCTTCAATGACGGGATCGCGATGCACCCGTCCGTACTCGCTCGAGTTTCGATTTTGAAAACGCTGACCGTATCGAAATCGATAATTGGTCCATTTATTCCGATTCGTGCGAGCAGCACATGAAAGCCCGTTTGACCACCAGTTGAAACTGTGCAAGTCACCTTGTCCGGTCCATTCAGGGATATGCTTCCAACATTAACACCGACGCCTTCGAAAATAAATCCCGGTTGACTTGTAACCGTTGATATCGCAAATGTTATTGTTCGTGAACCATTTTCCTGCAGCGCCAGGATCCGTTTGGCATTGGCATCCACTACAGGAAGAATGGCTACCGATCCGTGATTTATATCGTTTGAACCATCTTTACGCTCGACAATATGGAAAACCCCCGGCGCACCCCAGGAGAATGTCGCTGATCCTGATGAATTAATATTGCATACACCAGTATCACCGAACAATTTTCCATCGAAATCCATATGAAGATTTCCATCAGGATTCAATCCGGTAACTGTCATCGTCGTTCCAATGCGCATCACCAATCCGTTCAATTCCGATTGATCTCTTACTATAGCTCCAGATAACACCGTCGGATCGGCTCGCACATAGAACGGTGATCCAACCACGTCGATGGTGCGGGTGTGCCGAATGGGGCCGGTCGCAGATCCCTCGCGTACTTCGAGCGTCCAGACACCATCCTTGCTTGGCGAGAGCATTGCTGGCGTCGATGGAGTCGCCGCAGTCGCTGTGAGCACCGTCGCACCTTGCACCAAGCGGTAGGTCAGCGCACCAATAACTCCTGCGCTGGTGACCAGACGCCAGCCGTCACCAAGTCGTATGCTTGGCGGAGGTGAGATCGGCATGCTATTAATCGCCGTCGTCGTCCATTTTCTTTTCCACGTCGCCATGGTCGTGAAGCCAGTCGTACTTGATCCGATCTGCAACACCGCGGTCGTATCCGCGCCACTAGGATCCAAGGGAAGATTGAACCAACCGCTCTGGGATTGTCCCTTGCGGCGCACTGGCAGGTCTGGCGATTGTTGCACGGCGCCCCATGAATAAACGACCCGGGCGTTTTCTTCGGGCTTATCTGGCAGCACGCCATTGAACTCGATACACGCTGGAGACGTGGCCGTACCGACCACGGTGCTTGAATCACCACCATAATTCACGTCCCCACTCGCCGCGACCACATACCGCGCCACCGAGACCGCGCTGGTTCTGATCTGACCTTTGATCGTTGCTTTGGTGATGGCCTTGATGACGATTTCAGTCGCTGTGGAAAAATTCAAGGCGGCTGTATATTTGGTGCCGGGATTGGGGTCTGCTGGTGGAGAAACGCAAGCGGTCCCTTGGCTGATCGTGTACCAGACTTCGGTGAGTGAGGCGCCTGAAATCGTCGGTGGGCTCATGGTGACGCTCAGCGGCGCAATCACCATTCCCGAAACCGGCGAGATGGTCGGCGGGGTGATCGTCGCCGGAACGCTGTCGTCGTCGGTGATCTTCACCGTCCATTTGTGGGCATTGTTCGTCGTATCGACGATGGCATTGGTGGCGCTGCCCAGGGTCAACGTGCCAACAGTGTCCTTATCGGGTGATTCGTACACTTCGTTATTGACCCAAGTCAGAACGATATTGGCCGAGGTTGCACTGACCGGGATGGTCACCGAACCCGAAGCGGTCGTCATGCCGCGGGTACTTGAACCAACCGACAGAGTCCACGTCCAAGGCACCGTGATAGCCAGAGGCGTCGGCAGTTTCTGGGTGATCTCCACCGGAACGGCTATCGTTCCGGCATTTTCAGCCACCACCGACGTGGTCGAGGAACCGCCAAGCGGAAACGCGATGCCCGGTAATTCCCGGTCCTTGATGGTCAACGTATGCGTCGTCTTTGCCGGATCGATGGTCAAGCCGTCAGCGGCGACCAGTTTTACGGTCAAGGTCGTCACATCCGTGGATTCCCAGAACGGACTGGCATTGGGCAAGGCGATAGAGACGCCGGTTGCGCCGGCCGCCAAGGTAATCCGCCCGGTCGCCGGATCGAACGGCTGGAACGACGTGGCCTGGTAGTCGATTCCGTAAACCGCATTGCCGCCGAACTCCAGCACTGCGGTTGTGGGAGCGGTGATCACCGCGATTGTGCTCGCAAATGGTAAAAATGCCGTGGCCGCGGCAGTCGCGGTGCCTTCGGTAGCCACGCTCGATGTCGTGAAACCGATCCCCGGACCATCATCATCGCGAATGGTCAGGTTCAGCACGGTGCGCCCGGTCATCAACGTTCCCAGATCGGTGCTGGTGAGCGTCAGCGTTGCCGTGGTGATGTCATTGCCGCCGGTTTCATCGCTGGTATTGCCGTTCACCGTCCTGGCGATGGACATACTGCGCTGGCCAGCCGGCAGCACCACGCTACCGGTGGCTACCGAAAAACGTGATGCATAACCGGTGATTCCCGCGACCGACCAGCCGATGGTGATGGGATAATTCGCCGTATACGGGCCGATCACGCCCACCTTGATGCTGAGAGTCCACGCCGCATTGCCCTCGCTGACCGTCATGGTCGGTTCGCAGAGCAGGCCCACCACGACCGGAGCGTTGAGCGCGAATGCCTCGAACCGCATCAAACCAGTGGCATTGGCCGTGGAAAAGCCAGGAAG
Organism: Planctomycetota bacterium; assembly: GCA_014193115.1. GTDB lineage: Bacteria > Planctomycetota > UBA11346 > UBA11346 > UBA11346 > BJHQ01. Next base: position 5,762 of record BJHQ01000006.1, read on the forward strand.
CAAGGTGACTTTGCCGGGATCGGTGGCGATCAGTTTGACCTGGGCTCCCGCCTGAACGGTCGTCGCAGCCGTTGCCGATGAGGTGATGCCGCCAGTCGAGGTATCGGATGGTGCCGATGTCACCGTGATGGTTCCGGACAGGTCACCGCTAACCACGGTGTCGGCTGGGTCAGCGGCGGACAGCAAACAGAACCCGGTGGCGATGAGCACCGCCCAGGTAGAAAACAGCGGGAATCGACGGTGCATGGAGATAGGCCGAGGTGTTGGGTGATAGATCACATTGAAAGAATCACGAATCCACAAGTGGACATCAGGGTTTCATCTGCGGCAGCAGCGCCGCTTCGATAGCTGCCATGCGGGCACGCAGCGCGGCGAGTTCCGCCGACTGTTGCTCATTTTCGCGAACTTGGGCGGTGAGTTGTTCCGCCGCCGCAGCCGCACGCTTTTCGGCCGCGATGGCATACAACGTCAATTCCTCTATCTTCGCCATCTGCCGCTTCAGCATATCCGCCGTATCGATTCCCTTGGCGGCGATTTCGGCTTCGCTTGGGATGCCGGGCAGGTGCTTCTTTTCCGCGATGTGGGCGGCGACTTCTTCCAGCGGTGGCAACCGGTAGTCGGCGGCGAAGACCGTGTCGGCCCAGCCGGTGGCGGCGGCCACGGTGACTTTTTTGGCGAAGATACCGCCGTTGACCTGCAGCATGTCGGTCGCCGTCGCGCCATACGTCAGGGCCGACATACTGGCGCTGATCACCAACTTCTTGGACGGGGCAAGGTAGACGTCGCCGTTGAAGGTCGCTCCGTTGGCATTGAGGTTCGAACTAAGCGTCGTGGTCCCGGTAACTGCCAGGGTGCTATTGATTGCGGTAGCGCCTGACAAGGTGGTGGCGCCGGTCACTCCGAGCGTCGTTCCTACGGTTGTTGCGCCGCTGAGGGTCGTGGCGCCGGTCACAGCCAGGGTCGATCCCAAAGTAGCCGCGCCATTTACTTTCAATTTCGACCCGGCGTTGATGCCGCCACCGCCGATCAGCACGTCCGTAGATCCCGGGGTCAGTGTGGTCGCGTCAGTTCCGCCTGCTACGCGCATCTTCTCAGTGCTGATCGGTGCCGTTGTGCCAAGTAGGAACTGCCCGCCTGGCGCAAATCTACCCACTTCTCCCGCATTTATGCCAAAGATGATTGGTGCAAGTACTCCATTGCACCCGATCATAAGCTTAGTCAAGCTCGCACCACTTCCCAAAAGTTCCGCGTCGTTCGTCCTGGACTGCCCAAAAATTGTCGTGGCGCTGAAGCTCTCATTGTGCGCGAGTATCGTCAGCGCCGAAGTATTCCCCGCATTAGTAAGGGTAACAAGGCTTCTAGCACTCGTCCCGGCGCTATCATTGTTCCTCAAATTTAGGCTCAATGTTGCGTTTGCATTCTGGGTTAGGAACGATGACGCCCCTACTGTAAACCCGCCCGCACTCTGGATGCTGGTCGAGGATGTATCGCTGACTTTGAGCTTCGCGCCGAAATTGCCTGACCCGCCGCCAATCAATACGTCCGTAGACCCCGGAGTCAGCGTGGTCGCGTCAGTTCCGCCTGCTACGCGCATCCGCTCTGTCGCTACCTGAGCGGCGGCTCCGATCAAGAGCGCAGCGTTACGCATGGTCACCCATACGGCGCGGGATGTGGACCCGCTCGGCGTTCCGATCCAGTTAAACTGCGTCCCATAGTTTGTGGGACTCCACAGGCCATCTGCCAGCAGACCAAACTGCGCTGGGGCAGCCGACGACCAGTTGGTGCCGTCGTACCCGTGGCCCCGAACTGCAACTAACGTTCCTGAGTCGATAGTCGCAGTAGGCGACGCTCGTGTGCCCTCGGCACGACGCCCAAGAAGAATTAGTCCGTTAGACCCGTATCCGTAGCCTTCCACCGCCATTTCAGTGCTGTTCGCGCCGGCCAGGACGAGGCTAGGCGTTGGAGATATTGGAGTCGGAAGCGCACCGGTGCCGCGATCGATCGTGGTCAATCCGGCAAACTTTGCGCCAGCTCCAGCGTTGATCGCGCCACCGCCAATCAGTACGCCCGTAGTTCCAGGGGTCAGTGTGGTCGCGCCGGTGCCGCCAAGAACATGAAAGGTGGTCAGGGGATTCGTCGTTCCAATTCCGACCCCATTCGTTCCTTCCCACATGGTCGATGGCAGCAATCCGCTGTAGGGCCGGGTCGCTTCCGGGTGAATGAAGAAGAATTCGGAAATACCGAAGTTTCCATTCGTCCCGGCGGCTTCGTAAACGGTGAACTTGATCTTCGAAAAAGCACCGCTGGGCAGTTTATAGCTGCCATCGAACAGATTTGTCGTTGCTGTGGATGCATCAACGATCACCCTCCACACATTTGCGGCATTGTACTCGTCATACCCTTCGAGCTTGAATTTGCTAATGGGCCATTGCCGAGTCGTCCAGCCAACCCATGCGCCCTGCTGAACGTGGTCAATCGGGAGATTCTCAATCAACAAGACGTAGGGATTCGCCATTGTCGGGGCAACGGTGGAGTACGAAGGTACGAACTTGCCATCAAACAACGCGGGAAGATTCAGACTCGGACTACTACTCTGCGTCACCAGATAACGATTCGTCGCGTTGAAGAGCAGGTTGTGATCGATACCCACCTGATAGCGATTGGTCGGAATAACCCGACCAGGTCCGATTTTCGATAGGTCGGAAAAGACGAGGTTTCCGAAGGTTTGGATATCGCCAGCCGCTTTGATTTCACCCCCACTGACCCGCACCGTCCCTGGATCTGGACTTAGCGCCGGAGCCAGACCTTTCACCACCAGTCCGCTGCTGGTGCTGCTGCCTACCGTCAGCGTGTCGTAGATGATCTGGTCAGCGGCGCTCATCGTGCCAACCGCCAAGGCCACGGTCGCGACCACAGCTATTGATGACCATCGGCCTAACCGCGCTGCGGTCGATTTCAGCGCATGAGGCCGCGCCGCAGCCGGTTTGGTGATGGCGAGCGTGATCGCGGTGAGCTTGGTCATGGCGTGGGCCTGTTGGTTGAGAAAGGGGCTCATGAGATTCAATGCGTTACTTTGTTGCGAATGGCGGCACGGACCGCAGCTCATCCCGGAGATCTGCACGCGCTGTGGCTCGTTTGGAGGCGTGCTGTGTGGAGTTTGCTTCGCACAATGGCTTTGTAGTCGTCTCATTTTCATGTCAAGCGATGCACTGGCGTGTGCGAGGCGGAGCTGTAACGTGTGGTGTCTCGTTCGTACAACTGCCGTTATCGACACGACTTTTGTCGAATTATCGACACTGGCAAGCGATCATTTGGTACAGGACGGGATGCAGCACATCGCAGGTGGAAAGGCATCTTGCGACCTCGACGGAGGGCACGTAGGTGGAGGTTTTTCTTTCTGACGGATGTTCCCGCGCACCGCTCAACCGACGCTGCGGCTCCGCCAATCGGCAGGTCCACAGCCATGCCGGGCTTTGAATGCCTGATAGAAGGCTTGCCGGCTGTTGAAGCCACAGCGCTCGCGAACCTGGTCGATGGTGTGGTGGTTGGCCGCCAGCAGTTCCTCCGCGGCATCGATCCGCCGGTTGAGCAGCTGACGGCGGAGGTCCATGCCTGCCGCGTGGAGCCGGCGTTGGACGGTGCGGGGCGAATTCCCAACGGTGGCCGCCATGGCGGCCAGGGTCCATTGGCGGCCCGGATGCTGGTCGATGAGCCGACGGATTTTTTCCACCAGCCGGTCCGGACTGGGCACCCTCCCGGTCGAGGCCCGGGCGACCACCCGCAGTGGCGGCAGCTGGGTCAGGCTCGCCACCTCGGCCCCGGACAACCTGGCATGGAGGATTTCCGCAGCCCGGCGACCCAGGCTGTTCCACGGCAGGGCAACGCTCGACAGAAAGGGTTCCGATCGCAGGCAGATGCCTGGATCATCATCGACCCCGAGGATCGCCACCTGGCCGGGGACACCCAGACCGAGGTTGAAACAGAATTCCCGGACGAACGCGGCGTCGTGATCCTGATGGCAGAAGACGGCCAAGGGTCCCGGACTGATCCCTGTGAAGCTCAGGAAATCCTCGTCCAGTTTCCGATCGGCTGCGGGGATGAAGGACCGGCAGGTGGTCGCGGTCCCGGCGGCGGCGAGGGTCCTGCGGAAGGCGTCGAACCGCGCCGTGCGACCGGGCAGCGGGCGCCCCCACAGAGCGAAATGCCGGAATCCCTGTGCGAGCAGGAATCGCGCTGCCATCTGGCCGATACCTTGGTCATCTGGCAGGACCCGGGCGAGGCCGGGCAGATCCGGTGTCCCCATGCTGCACGTGACCACGGGCAGACGGACGCTGCGCAAGACCCTGAGCAACTGCGGGTCGGTAAGGAAACCAATCACTGCCACCGGCCGGCGCAGGCCGCCCAGCGAGGGCTCAGCGCTGAGCAGCAGTTGTTCGAGGATCTGCGGGATGGCGTGAGTCAGATGCCAGTTCAGGCGGTGGCGTTGCACATGGGAGATGACCCCTTTGAGAAACTCATCGCTCTGCCTGGTGCCATTGCCGAGGACGTGGATCGCCAGGTCCTGGGCAGGCGGCAGACGGGGCGGGGCGACGGTCGGCTGACGGCTCAACGGGCTAGAGCGCGAGCTGGGGCGCGAGCTCGGGCGAAGGCCGGTCCGGTGGCGTTTCGATTGCTGTGACATGGCGCCTGGATTGACCATAGTGACCGCCGCCAACTATCAACGTGGCAATTGTTTCATGCGGGATCCGGGCCTCCGGTTCTGATTTGCCTCACCAACAGACCTTTTCTCAGGTACGCTCACCAGTCGCGACCTCGCACGTGCCGCCATCGGGCTCCGGCCCAGGCCTGCGGTCACGTCGGCGTCCGACCTGTCCAGCGACCGGTCCCTTCCCTTGGAATCCTCACATGGCGGTCATGCGCTTTCTTCCAACCACGATCGATCCGCGGTGCAGAGCTGGCACTTGGGCTTTCCTTGCCTGGTCGCTGTCAGTGGCCCTGGTCGCTGTCGAACCGGCACCGGCCCAACCGGCCCTTGGGGTCGATCGCGGCCTGGTGGTCCTGCTCGGCACCAGCGATGCCGAGGCGGCCCTGGCCCTGGCCAAGGCTGCTCCGGTCGTGGTGCACTCCGTGGCTGCGGATGCCGTCGGCGAGGAACGGCTGCGCACCCAATTCGTCGCCGCCGGGGTCCACGGCCAGGTGACCGCCGGCCGGCTCGGCGCCGATGGGCGGGTGGCCCTGGTGGATGCGCTGGCGTCGGCGGTGGTCGCTGATCTTGACGCCAATCCAAAGCTCAGCCGGGAGGAGGCTCTGCGCATCCTCCGGCCCCTGGGCACGGCCCAGCTGAAAGTCGGCGGCACATGGAACACCTTGGTCAAGCCGCGTCCTGTCGAACATGATGATTGGGCGCAATACTATCACGACGGGGCGATGAGCGAGCAATCCAAGGACACCGCCGCCGGCCCGGCCCAGGGCCTGCAATGGGTTTCGCCCAGATCGAATCCCAACCAGGGGGTGTGCATCATCCGCGATCTGGTCATCCGCCAGGAAGCCCAGGGCCTGGTGGCCCGGGACGCCTTCAATGGTTTGCCCGTGTGGCGGCGGCCCGACTTGGCGTCGGCCACCCGGTACAGCCTGGTGGCCGATCAGGACCGGCTGTTCGTCTTCAATGGGACCTTCCAGACCGCGCTGAACCTGCGTACCGGCCAGACCGAATTCGAGATCAAGGACGGCCTGGTGATCACCCGGCCGTCCTTCGCCGAATTGAAGGCCCGGGGCGACCCGGATGGCTATGTCTGGTCTGACACGTTCAAGGACATTGAAACCCGGCTGAGCGACGGGGTCTTGGTGCAAAGCGCCGGTGACACCCTGGCGGCGATCGAAGCCAAGACCGGCAAGCGCCTGTGGGCGCAGAGCGCCACCGCCGCCAAGTGGAGCATCCCCATCGTCGACCAGGGGACTGTGTACATCATCAAGGGGCAGAACGCCCGCAGTTCATCCTATACCCATTGGCCGATGCCCCTGCTGCAGACCATTCACGCCTTCGACCTGCGCACCGGCACGGAGCGCTGGACCTGGAACTGGGCCGCGGAAATGCCGGCCTATTTCGCCGCCAATGAGGTGCCCTGGGAGAAATCCCTACCCCTCGCCCCGCCGGACAAGCGGGTGGGTGTGGTCATGCATGCCACCAAGGATGGCAACCAGCTGGTGTACCTGCTGCGCGCGGAACTCGAAACCGCCCAAGGTAAAGGCGGGCTGATCCGCCAGCTGGTGGTGGACGCGACCACTGGCAAGCGATTGGCCTACGGCCCGATTCCGGGCTACCGCAAGGACTGGATGGAACCCAACCAGATCGGCAGCGGCCACTCCGGGGCCCGGGTCTTCGCCGCCGGGGGCAAATGGTGGTTCACCAGCATCGGTGGAGTCTTCGGCACCGCCGATCCCAGCGCACCCACCGACCAGGGGAAATGGGGCTCGCCCTATGCCAAAGTCATCCGGCCGGTGGGATGCACGGTCTATCGCGCGTCACCGCGTTTCGTGTTCGGTTCGCTGACCACCTACGCCCTCGATGGCAAGGAGATCCAGCAGACCAATGCCGCCAGGACCCTTTGCGACGTCGGCGCCTTCCCCGCCAACGGGCTGAGTTACATCTCCTCGAACGGCTGCCATTGCCTGCCGTACCTGCCAGGCACCAACACCTTCCATCCGCGCCCAGTCCAACCGGCCGACGAGACCGACCGGCTGCAACGCGGCACCGCCGGCCCGGCCCCGACGGTGCCAGCGTCGGCTGATTCCTGGCCGATGTTCCTGCGCGACCATGCGCGAACTTCGTGGGCCGAGACCGCCATCCCCGGCAATCTGACCGTGGCCTGGACGGCCGTGCCGGCCAACCCCCTGGCGGATCCCATCCTGGGTGAGGACTGGGCGCAGCAGTGGTATGGCCAGGGACCGGTGACCGGTTTGAGCGTGGCCGAAGGCATCGCGGTCGCGGCCTTGACCGACCGCCAGCAGATCGTCGCCCTGGATCCCGTGGACGGCAAAGAACGCTGGCGGGTCACAGTGGACGGCAGGGTCGATTCCCAGCCCACCATCGCCCAGGGGCTGGTCTTCGCCGGAACCCGCAACGGCTGGCTGTACGCCCTGAACCGCGACACCGGCAGCCTGGTCTGGCGCTTCCGGGCGGCCCCTCGCCTGGAGCGGATCGTCGCCAATGCCCAATTGGAAAGCCCCTGGCCGTTGTTCGGGACGGTGACGGTCGATAACGAGGGCGTTTGGGCCATCGCTGGCCGGCATAATGACAGCGATGGCGGCCTGTGGTGGTGGCGCCTCGATCCGCTTACCGGCAAGGTCCTGAAGAATGGCCGTTTCGGCCAGGACGGTCTGCGACCGAACATCGAAGGGACTGGCAGCTATGATTTCGGCACCGTGGAACGTCCCTTGGGATCGAACAGCCCGCTGGTCAGCAATGACAAAGTCATGCTGCTGCCCAAACTGTTCGCCAAGCGGGTGGATGGCGGCCTGCAGGTGTTCGACATGACCAAACCGGCCACCCTGGCGCCCGGCCAGAAGCCGCCGCCCATGAACATGCGGCGGTATTATGAACTGGTCCATGCCAGCGAGATCATGGTGCCGGGAAACTACGGCCTCCTGAGCAGCGACACTGGCTATGTCTGCGAAAAGAAGGTGGGTTATGGCTGGATCTTCGCCCGCCAACTGGCCTACCGGGGCGATCAGATCGTGTGCGTCGCCGGAACCCCCGGCAATGTCCAGTTCCGCATGGGGAACGGCGGGCTGAGCCAGATTTCGGCCTTCCGCCGCCTCGACCAACCCGAGGAGAGCGCCGACAAGCGCAACGTCCGGGGTGCCGAGCAGCTGTGGCGGCTTATCTCGCCGCTCACCGAGAATCGCGACGATGAGGCCACCGCGGGGGTGCGGACCTTGGCGGTGGCTGGCGACGTGGCCTTGATCGGGCTGTATGTGAACGCCCAGAACCAGGAAGCAGAACGCAAGCGCATGCCCAACCGGCTGCTGGTGCTCAACCGCGCCGATGGCAAAGAGCTTCAGCAGCTGGCCTTGCCCGGCACACCCATCCGCGGTGGCATTTCGGCGGTGGGCGGGCGGGTCTATGTCAGCACCAAAGATGGCAGCATCACCTGTTTTGCCGCCGGATCCGCCCAACCCAAACCCTGATTGAACGGACCTCCAGATGGCCAGCCCGCAGCGATCCGATCCACCGACTGGTCGCCTGTTGCCCGGCACCTGCTGGCTGTGGCTAAGCATCCTCAGCCTGATCCCGCTGACGTCGGCGGAACCGGCACTGCAGCCCAGCGAACTCCTGGTCATCGACCTGGGCGGGCGGGATCCCGCAAAAGCTGCCGTGTGGTGCCAGGACGATCGCCGGCTGGTCCAGGTCCTGACCACGGATCCAGCGGTGGCCACGGCCGCCCGGACCGCCTGGGATGCCGCCCACCTGGACGGCCGCGCCACCATCCAGGTGGTGCCCGATCTGAAGCGCCTGCCCTACGCCACCGCCCTGGTCGACGCGGTGGTAGTCGAACAGTGGGATGCCATCGATCCCGCCGAGGTGGCCCGGGTGGTGGCGCCACGCGGCCGGGTGATCGTCCGGGATGGCGGTGAGCGACCTGGGCAGGCTCTGAAAGCCAAGCGCGAGGCCGATGGATCGTGGCGCCTGCCCGCCGATCCCGGGGCCGGTCGCACCGACCATGCCCCGGGGATCAGCGCCGGCGGGCTGCAGATCGTGGCTGATGACCTCGCGGTGAAGCGCAACCATGTCACGGCCCGGTGCGGAGGACTGGATCAGCCCCGCACCAGCCTGGAACCGAAGCGGCCTTCCGGCTGGCTGCAGTGGTTGGATGGCCCGCATCGGAACATGCGCGAGGTCAAAGGGGCCTCGTCCATTCTGGCGGCGTATGGCGTCGAGGTGGTGGCCGGAGCCCAGTCGCCGCTGCTGTTCGCCCGGGGCGGGACCTTCCTGCTCGATCCCATGACTCCCGGGTCCCTGGAGGTCCGCGATGCCTTCAATGGCCTGACCCGGTGGTCCCGGCCGTTCTTCACCCAGCCATACGCCGGCAATATCCTGGCGCTGACACCGCGCTGGCTGCTGGGTGCGGTGCCCGCCGGCCCGGGGGTGCCCCGGATCGCAAAACCGCCCAAGCGCGGCGACGGCCCAGCTGCCCAGGATCTGGTCGCCTGGGATCTGGCCGACGGCCGTGAAATTGGCCGGTCGGCGGTCCCCGGCAACGGATTGGCCATGGGGATCCTGGTCGAAGGCGAGCAGATCGTGGTGGTCCGCGCGGATGGGGCGACCGGCTACAAGGCCAATGAGACCACGCCCTGGGTGCAGACCTGGTCGGTGCCTGCCAAGAATCTGTTCACTGGTTCGCTCGAACGGGGGACTCTGGTGCTGGCCGAAGGCGCCGGGGCCAGGCCGCGCTTCCTGGACATGCCCATGGGGGTGCGGATGGTCCCATTTGCCAGCCTGACGGCCTGGCATGCCAACGATGGAAGCATGGCCTGGACCGTCCTAGCCGAGTCCCTGGCCGCTCCACCAGCCGAGGCATCGGCCACCACCGCGTCGGCCACCGCTCCAGCCAAGGCTCCCCCAGCCAGGCGGTTCCTGTGGTACGGCCAGGGTCTCGGCCTGGGTCTGGTCCATGCTGGCGCCGACCTGGTGGCGATCGACACGGTGGATGGCCGGATCCGCTGGCGGTTGCCCTTCCTGCCCGGGCGCAGTGCGGCCCTGGTGGGGGTGGTGGACGGCCAGGTCGCGGTCCTCGAAGACGCAGCCATCCGCCTGGTGGAACCCGCCTCCGGCGCGATCCGTGCCCGGCTGGACCGCGGTCTCGGCCAAGGCTATGGGCCGTGGGCCTGCGTGGATGGCGGGACCTTCTCCGCCGGACTGGTGCGCAATGCTTTGGGTTCGGCCAGTGCCGCCGCCCCCGCCGAACCGGCCGGCGTCGGCAGCATGACCATCGATTCGACCTGCCGGATCGGCGCGGTGGTGGGCGAAGGCCAAGTCTATTGTCCGATGATGTCCTGCATCTGCTATTCCGGCCGGACCCGGGGCCAGTACGCGGTGCGTCGGGTCGATCCCGGGCTGAACATGGCCCATGGAGACCTGGAACGTGGGCCGGCGTTCGGCCTGGTTCCCGGTGCGGTCCCATCCGGAGGCCAGTTCCGCGGCGATGCGGCCCGCAGTTGCGCTGGCGACGCGGTATCCGGCCCACCCAAGTTGAAGTGGCGGACCCGGCTGCCCATCCCGGACCAGGCCAGTGCGTTGGCCCAGGTCTCGTGGCGGGCCGAGCACCGCCATCCGTTGGCGCTCAGTTCGCCGGTGGTCAGCGATGACCTGGTGCTGGCCGCCTTGCCGGCCCGTCAGCAGATCGTCGCCCTGCGCCGCCAGGATGGCAGCGAAGCCTGGCGCTTCACCGCCGACGGCCTGATCGATGGTCCGCCCACCATCGCCGGGCCGCTGATCTTCTTCGGTTGCCACGACGGCCGGGTCTATGCGCTTGAAACCGCCACCGGCCGCCTGGCCTGGCGGCGCCGGATCAGTCCGGTGGATCAGCAGATCGTCGCCTATGGCCGCCTCGAATCACGATTCCCGGTCCCCGCCGCGGTGGTGGTCCGGGATGGCGCAGTCTTGGCCACCGCCGGATTGGGATCCCAGCAGGGCATCTGGTATGCGGAACTGGGTGGGGCCGATGGTGCAGTCCAGGTGTATCGCCGGCTCCCCGACGTCGCCCCCAATCCCCGGGTGCGGGTCAATGATGCCCTGGCCTATCCCAATGACGTGCTCAGCGCCGAACCAGCCGCCCCGGATGGCAGCGCGACCACCGCCCGTTTGTGGTGCGGCAACCAGGCCCTCTTTCCCAAAGCGGTCGCCGCCGGCCAGCTGCACACCACGGATTCCACCATCATCTCCATCGCCCGCACGAGTTCGCCGATCGGCCAGGCCAACTCATCGCAGTACCACAAACTGAATCCCGAACCGGAGAAAGCCGGTTGGTTGGCCCAGAGCAAGACCCATGAGGCGATGCCGTGGATCGCCGGACCCAGCCCGGTGCTGACCACCCAGTTCGGCGATCCGGTGGGCGGCCACACGCCCCGGGTCGAACTCGCAGCCCTGGGCGCCCGGGGCCTGCACCTGGCCTGGACCGATCGCACCATCTTCAGCATCCATCCCTATGGCCTGCCCCGGCGCGATGACCTCGATTACGACCTGACTGCCGTCCCCGGTGGTGCCCTGGTGGCTTTACCACGTGATGCCCTGGCGCGGACGGCTCAGTTGCCGAGGACCTTCCCCGACCCCCGTTGGCCGAAATCCCTGAAGCCCGAGGAACTGGTGGCACCGCTGTGGTACCGGGTGATCGCCAAGGAACCGGTGTGGGCGTTGGCGGTGGCAGGGGACACCTTGTTTGCCGCCGGGCCGGTCATCGAACCGGTCACAGCCCATGGTCCCACGGTGCCGTACTGGGGGGACGATCCGACCCCGCCGACCATCCGTGACCCGCGACTTTCCCCCGGCTGGCTGCGCTGGTTGGGTCCGGATGGCAGCGAACGCGCGGTGATCGACCTGCCGGCGTCGCCGATCCAGGACGGCATCCTACCCCAGGGCGGGCTGATCTGGATCACCCTGCACGACGGCAGCATCGCCTGCTTTGGTCCATGAGCACGCACGCCCAGCACCATCCAGCAACCCCGACCGGCCTGCCGGATCAGGTTGGAATCCAAGCTCAGCAAAGGTCGCCATCATGTCCCTGACCATTTCCCCCACCGCGGCGGTCCAGCGGTTGTCCCGTTGGGGCTGCGCCTGGGCGATCCTCACCACAACAGTCGCCCTGGCCGCTGACCCGGCCCCGGTTCTCAACGTCGATCGCGGCCTGGTGGTCGTGGTGGCCAGCGCGGAAGTCGACCGCGCCCTGGCTCTGGCCCAGGCTGCTCCGGTCCTGGTCCATGCCGTGGCTGCGGATGCCGCCGGAGAGGAGCGTTTGCGCTCACAGTTCATCGCCGCCGGGGCCCACGGTCAGGTGACCGCCGGCCGGCTGGGCGCAGACGGGCGGGTGGCGCTGGTGGATGCGTTGGCCTCGGCGGTGGTCGCGGATCTCGACGCCCATCCCACACTCAGCCGGGATGAGGCGCTGCGCATCCTCCGGCCATTGGGCACCGCCCAGCTCAAGGTCGGCGGGAAGTGGCAGGTGGAAACCAAACCGCGACCGCGCGAACATGATGATTGGGCGCAGTACTACCACGATGCGGCGATGACCGAAGTCTCACAGGATACCGCCGCCGGCCCGGCCCAGGGCCTGCAATGGGTTTCCCCGCGATCGCAGTCCACCCAGGGGGTGTGCGTCATCGACGACCTGGTCATCCGCCAGGAAGATGGGCTGGTCGCCCGGGACGCCTTCAATGGCCTGCCGGTGTGGCGTCGGCCTGACGTCGTCTCGGTCAACCGCTATAGTCTGGTGGCGGATCGCGAACGCCTGTATGTCTTCAATGGCCGCGGCCAGGTCAGCCTGAACCTGCGCACCGGAAAAACCGAGCTGGAATACACCGAGGGCCTGGATCTGGTCAAAATGCGGCCGTCGCCCGCGGAACTGGCGGCCAATGGCGACCCCAAGGGCTACAAATGGAACGACACGGTGAAGGATTATGAAGTCCGTTTGAGCGACGGCGTTTTGGTGCAATGCGGCGGGCCGGGGCTGGCGGCGTTGGACGCCAAGACTGGCAAGCGCCTGTGGCTGCAATCGGCGACGGCGGCCAAATGGAGCACCCCGATCGTCGACCAGGGGGTCGTCTACGTGGTCAAGGGCCAGAACGCCCGCAATTCGTCCTATGTCCACTGGCCGATGCCCCAGCTGCAATCGGTCCACGCCTTCGACCTGCGCACCGGCCAGGAACGGTGGAGCTGGGTGTGGGCGGCCGAAATGCCGGCATTCTTCGCCGCCAATCCCTTTCCCTGGGAGAAATCCCTGGATCTGCCCCCGCCCGAGCAACGCGACGCCGTGGTCATGCATGCGACCAAGATCGGGGATAAACTGGTCTACCTCCTCCGGGCAGAGATGAAGTCCACCCTGACCGGGATCGGAGCCATCCGCCAGCTGGTGCTGGATGGGACGAGCGGGAAACGCCTGGCCTACGGCCCGACTCCCGGCTACCGCAAGGATTACCCAACGGGCAACAACATTGGTGGCGGCCACTCCGGGGCCCGGGTCTTCGCCGCCGGTGGCAAGTTGTGGTTCACCAGCATTGTTGGCGTCCTGGGAACAGCCGATCCGTCCGCGCCCACCGACCTGGACAAATGGGGGAAACCGTATGCCGGGTTCGACCGGCCGGTGGGTTGCACGGTATTCCGAGCCACCGACCGCTTTCTGTTCGGCTCCCTCACCACCTATTCCGTCGACGGCTCGGCCGTCCAGCACACCAATGCCGCACGCACCATCTGCGATATCGGCGCCTTCCCGGCCAATGGGATGAGCTACCTCTCGTCGGTTGGATGCCACTGCCAACCGTACCTGCCGGGCAGCAACACCTTCCATCCCCGGGAGACCAGGCCAGCGGATGACAGCGATCGGCTCGATCGGGGTGCTTCCGGTCCAGCCCCGGTGCCTGCCCACTCTGCCGACTCCTGGCCGATGTTCCTGCGCGACAATCTGCGCACGTCGTGGACCGATTCGGCGGTCCCGGCCAACCTGGCGGTGGCCTGGACCAGTTCGTTGACCAAGCCCCTGGCGGGGTCGATCCTGGGTGAGGATTGGGATCAGCAGTGGTATGGCCAGGGCCCGGTGACCGGGCTGAGCGTGGCGGAAGGCATCGCCATCGCCGCCTTGACCGATCGCCAGCAGATCGTCGCCCTGGATCCGTCGAACGGCAAAGAGCGCTGGCGGACCGCAGTCGATGGCCGGGTCGATTCCCAGCCCACCATCGCCAACGGCCTGGTGCTGGCCGGCACCCGCAACGGCTGGCTGTACGCGCTCAACCGCGACACCGGCGCCCTGGTCTGGCGGTTCCGGGCCGCACCCCGGAATGAACGCATCGTCGCCAATGGCCAGTTGGAATCCCCCTGGCCATTGTTCGGCACCGTGACCGTCGATGACGAGGGCGTCTGGGCCGTCGCCGGTCGGCACAGCGAATGCGATGGCGGACTGTGGTGGTGGCGTCTCGATCCCCTCACCGGCAAGGTCCTGAAGAATGGCCGCTTTGGCCAAAATGCACTGAACTCAAAGATCGAAGGCTCCGGCGATTTCGATTTCAGCACGACGGAACGTCATACCGGCGCCAACAGTCCCCTGGTCACCGATGGCAAGATCATGCTGCTGCCCAAACTGTACGCCCGACGGGTCGATGGCGGCCTGCAACTCTTCGAAATGCACAAGCCGACGACGCCCCTGCCACCCGGCCGTAAAACGCCGCCCATGAACATGCGGAACTATTATGAAATGATCAACGCAAACGAAACCATGGTCCCCGGGAACTACGGCCTGCTGTCCGGTGACATCAGCTATGCGTGTGAAAAGAAGATCGGTTACGGCTGGGTGTTCGCCCGGCAGGTGGCCTACCGCAAGGACGAGATGGTGGCGCTGGGTGGAACCGCCGGAAATGTGGAATTCCGCATGGGGGACGGAACCCCCAGCAAGATCAGCGCGTTGCGCCGGCTCGACCAGCCTGAGGAGAGCCCCGACAAGCGCACCGTGCTCGGCGCCAAGCAACTCTGGGAATTCCATTCGCCGTTGGCCAGCAGGAGCAATGGGCGCGATGAGACGGTCGCGGGGGTGCGGGCACTGGCCGTGGCTGGCGACGTGGTCCTGGCCGGGCTGTATGTGAACGCCCAGAACCAGGAAGCGGAACGCAAGCGCCTGCCCAACCGTCTGGTGGTGCTGAATCGCGGCGATGGCAAGGAGGTCCAGCAACTTGCCCTGCCGGACAAGCCGATCCGCGGCGGCATTTCGGTGGCCGGTGGCCGGGTCTATGTCAGCACTCGGGACGGCAGCATCACCTGCTTTGCCGCCGCCTCGGGAACCCCGCAACCATGAGCTGTCCGACTTTCCTGCGGGGAATTGGGCTGGGAGTCCTGGTGGCGGTCCTGGGGGGAACCGCAGGCGCGGAAGCTCAGGAACAGGCGGCGCTTCCCAACGAACTCCCCGCGGCCGGACTGGCGGTGGCGGTGGGCATCAGCGATCCGGCGGTGCTGCTGCAACTGGCTGGCCAGGCCGGCCGCCCCGTCCATGCCCTGATCGCCGATCCGGCGGAAGTCGAGCGGGTGCGCACAGTCCTGCGCACCGCCGGAGTGTTGGGGACGGTCCAGGTGGAACCCTGGTCCGGGACGGTCCTGCCCTATGCCGACCGTCTGGCCCGCCTGGTGGTCAGCGGCGACGGAGCGCCGCAAGCCGCAGAACTGGCCCGGGTCACCGCGTCCTTCGGCCGCCAGGCGCGGTGGACCGCGGGTGCCTGGACCATGCTCCCGGCTGAACCCAAATCTGGTTTGGATGAGTGGACCCATCCCTGGCATGATCCTGGCCGCTCGCGGCTTTCCGCGGATACCGTGTGCGGACCGCCCCAGACTCTGCAATGGCAGGCCGGCAACTGGTACCGCCAGGTGGTCCTGGTGGCCGGCGGCGGCACCGTCATCACCTACGAATACAACGACAACTCCCCCGACCGGCGCGGGGTGGCGATGAGCCAGGTGGTCGCCCGGGATGCCGCCAGCGGCGATCTGCTGTGGACGGCACCTGGCAACCTGGCGGGCCGCGCGTCCGAACTCGCAGTGCAGACGGAATGGTCGGGCGGCCTGATCGAAGCCGCGACCATCGCCAATGGACGGCTGTACCTGGCCACGGCGCCCCGGCCCACGGTGCTCGATCTCGCCACCGGGCGCAAATTGGGCGAATTGCCAACCGCCGGCCCGGCCCGCCGGCTGGTGGTCCAGGATGGGGTGGTGCTGGCCCAGCAGCGCGACCGCCTGGAAGCCTTCAGCGCGGACGGTTGGACACCGCGCTGGCAGGCGGCGGGTCTGGCCTTCGATCTGACCGTGACCCCCCAGGGCCGGGTGATCAGCCTGGGCACCGCCTCGGTCCCCTACACCCTGACCAACCGCCAGATCTCCGACGGCAGCATGGTCTGGTCCAAGGAACTGGCCGACTATTGGGAGCCGGAAGTGCCCGGCAGCAAACCGCCGGCCTGGGCCTATGATTCCAGCCGCAGCCAGGCCCGCATGCGAATCGTCCTGGCCACCGCCGATCTGCTGTTGCTGCGCGGACCCAAGGCGGGTGGTGAGCTCATCGCCCTCGATCCAGCCAGCGGAGACCTGCGCTGGCGCACCCTCCACCAGCCCTTTGCGATCAAAAACCAGCGGGGTGTCGAGGAATTGCTGAACGGTGGGATTCCAGCGGTGAACCAGATCGCCCTGGCCGGCGGCCAGGTCTGGTATTCCACCGGCGACCAGCCACCGGCGCGCATCGCCCTCGACCCCGCCACCGGCAAACGGGTGGGTTTCGTGCGTTCCACCGGGGTCAACGATTTCTGCCAATGGGCCCTGGGGACACCCCGCCTGCTGGCCACCAAGGACAACATCTGGATCGACCCCCTCACCATCACCAGCCTGGTCGATGCCGGAGGGAATTCGGTGTGGAACGCGGATGGGACCATGGCGGCCAACGGCCCCTTCGCCGGCAATGGCCGCTGCTCGGTCCAGCCGATCATCGCCTATGGGCAATCGCTGTTCTCGCCCAAGGGCTGCGGCTGTTCCAGCAGCGGGGTCGGGATGCGGGCCGCCGTCGGCCAGGCCCAGATGCCGGCAGAGCACCGGGAGGATGGTCACCTGGGCCAGGTCGAGACCGGTCCTGGTCGGCCCGGCCCGGTGGGCGAAGGCTGGAGCCAGTTCGGCCATGACGCCCTCCGGTCGTTCGCCACCGCTGAGGTCGTGACCGGGGAAGTCCGTCAGGTCTGGCGTCAGGATCTCAAGCCGGCTCGGCCCAGCCCGTGGACCCAGACCGTGATGGATGGCGCCCGGATCAGCCAACCGGTGGCGGCCGGGGACCAGGTGTGGATCGCCGACCTCGAAGCCGGCGAGGTGGTCTGCCTCGGCCTGGCCGACGGGCGAGAGCGATTTCGCTGCACCACCGGCGCCCGCCTGATCGGTCCTCCGTCCCTGGCCGGCGGCCTGGCGGTGGTCGCCGGTCGGGATGGCTGGCTGTACGCCTTCTCCACCGGCGATGGCAAGCTGGTCCGGCGCACCCGCCTGGCCGCCGGCGAGCGGCGCATCGCCATCGACGGCCGCTTGGAATCCCCCTCCCCGGTGCTGGGACCGCCGCTCATCGCCGATGGCCTGGCGGTGGTGATGGTGGGCCGCCACCAACGGTTGGCGGAGCAGGTCCAGACCTGCGCGGTGGCCGTGGCCGATGGCAGGCTGCAATGGCGCCGTCAGGAACGTTGCCAGGCCGAAATGCTGTGGAGCCAGGCCGGGATGGTCGGTTCCTGCCATGCGGTCGGCGCCGGGTACTGGTGGGGCGAGCACAGCCGGCCGGTGGCCCGGGAGCTCGCCTCGGGAACCTCGCTGAAGGAGAAGGATCCCCGCATCCCCGGACCGCTCAGCGCCGTGCTTGCACGCACCCAGTTCACCACCCGGGCCTATCGCGGCGGCCCCTCCGGGAATGGTCCGTTCATCTGCGCCGACAACGGCACCCTGGTGGCCTGGTTCGACCTCGATGGCCGGGATCTGCGGGTCCACGCCCGCGACCAGTTCAAACCCAAGCAAAAGGCCCCGGGGCTGCTGGAATTCCTGGGATTCCCGGAACTGATCAACGCCGCCACGTGGCGCCAGGCGGCGGACGGCGGTGCCCTGGGCAAGGTCAGCGGCGCTTTCCAGTATGGTTCCGACCTCGGTGAGCGGGTGGTGGCGGTGGCCCTGACCGGGGATGCGGTGATCTGGGCGACCAATCGCTGGGTCGCCAAGAATCCCGGAGAACAGCCTGAGCAGCAGCCGGGCCGACTGATCATCTCCAATCTGGTGGATGGCCTGCAACGCCACCAGATACCTTTGCCCCAGAGCGTCGTCCACCAGGGCATCGCGGTCCAGGGCGGACGCATCGTGGTGTCGTGCCGCAATGGCGAGGTGGTTTGCCTGGGCCGGTGAAAAGCTGACCTGGACCGAATCCCTGTCTTGATCAGCGCCAGGCTGCCGCCGCCAAAGCCTCGGCTGCGTCGGCCATCAATGGGCCGGCGTTGCTCAGCAGACCAGGGTCGATTTCGATCACCCCCGCCGGGTCACGGATGGCGCGCAGGCTGGCCAAGGCGGGCAGGGCGCGCAGGGCCGAGGCCTTGCCGGCAGGGACGACGATCCGGTCGGGATCGAGGGCCAGGATCTGCTCCGGCGCATAGTCGGGCCAGTCGTGGAATCCGGCGGCCGCTGCGGCATCGATCAGGCCGGCGGCGATCAGCACATCGTGGGCCGAGGTCCCCTCCGTGCTGCCATAGAGTTTGTCGAGGGTCGGGGCGAGCACGATGGCGGTGCGCCGCGGCCGGTCCTTGGGCAGCGTGGCGCTGACCGCCTGCATCCGGTGGACCAGCATCCTGGCAAGGCGTTCGCCGCCGTCAGCGTTGCCGACCACGGCGCCGAGCCGGCGCATCGCGAGCACCGCGTGGGCCAGGCCGCGGGCCTCTCCGAGATCGAGCACCGCGATGTCGGCTGCGCGCAGCCGGGCCAGGGCGGCCTGTTGGCCAGGAGCGCTGTTGAGCACCACCAGATCAGGGCGCTGGGCGAGGATCGCCTCTAGTTCGTCGGCGCCGCCGAGCCGTGGCCGCTGTCCGAGACGGAAAGCGTCTGGACCTACCGACCAACGGCTGGCGGCCTGGAACCGCTCCGGAGCCACCAGATCGGGAAGCAGGCTGTCGGCGATGATGCTCAGGCTGGCGATGCGTTGATAGGTCCGCACCGGTACCGCTTCGGCATCACCGCCTTTGACTACAGCGCGACCGTCGGGCAGGTACTGCAGCACCGCGTTCGCCCGGTCAAACGACGCCGATCCGGTGGGGGACGGCCCAGGAGAATTGCTCGGCGGACGGACGGCTAAAGCGAAGCCGATGGCGGCAACCAAGGCCAGTCCCGCGCCGAAGGCGTTGGCGATCATGAGCGAGCGCGGCGATCCTGATGCAGCGGCCGGGGCCACGTGGACAGCCGGATTCGGCGTGGCTGGCCGCGGCGCGACCCGGCTCTGGTCAGCGGCCAGGCGGCGACGCTGGACCTCGTCGATCAGGGAACATTCACGGGCCATATCGATGCCGAACGCGGCACTGGCCGCAGCACTGGTCAGGACTGCCAGCGGCGCGCCTCGGGCCTCGACCCGGCCTGCGCAGAGCAGCGCGGCGTGGTCTGCCAGGCGCAGCACCTGGGCCGGATCGTGGACCACCGCCAGGATCGCCCGGCCGTCGTCGGCCAGACGGCGGAGCAGGAGCTCCAGAGCCCGGATATGTCCGAGATCGAGATTCGCCCCGGGCTCGTCGAGAGCGATCACCCCGGCTCCAGTGGCAAGGGCCCGGGCGATCAGGATCCGCTGCTGTTCGCCGGCGGACAGGTCGGGGAACAGGCGCTCCGCGAGATGCTCCGCATCGGTGGCGCGCAGGGCCGCGGCCACCGCGGCGGCATCATCCCCGGTGAGTCGGACCAGGCCGACGCCGTGGGCGAATCGGCCCATGGCGACCACGTCGCGGCAGGTGACCGGTGCCGTCAGCTGGCTGCGCTGCGGCACATAGGCCACCGCCTTGGCCCGGCGGCGCGGATCGAGTTGGCGCAGATCGACACCGTCGACGGTGAGGGATCCGAACGCAGGCACCACGCCGACGACGGCTTTCAACGTCGTGCTTTTCCCTGCGCCGTTGGGTCCGATCAGCGCGGTCACCGCGCCGGCGGCGGCATGCAGCGACACGCAGCTCAGGATCGACCGGCCGCCGCGCACGACGCTCAGCTCGCGGATGTCCAGCTCGCTCATCGCTGACCCCGGCTCATGCTTCACCCTGCCGGCGCAATCGCACCAGCAGCAGCAGGAACAACGGCGCACCGATCAGCCCGGTGACCACGCCCAGGGGTAGCTCGCTGCGGTCGCCGAATCCCGAAATCGCCAGCAAAGGAATGGCTCGGGCGAGCAGATCGCAAGTGACCAGGAAGGACGCTCCGCCCAGGGCCGCGGCCGGGATCAGGCGGCGGTGCCCGCTACCGATCCAGCCACGCAAGAGATGAGGCACCACCAGTCCGACGAAGGCCACCGCTCCGCCAGCAGCGACCGCGGCAGTGGTCAACACCGCGATCCACACCAGCGTCCAGCGCTGCACCGCCACCGGATCTGCGCCCAGCGCGGTGGCTTCGTCTTCGCCGGATTGCAGCAAATCCAGCTGCCTGCCCCAGGCCCATCCGGCGAAGGTTCCGGCCACGACCAGCGGCAGGGCCAGGGCGACGTGCTCTGGTCCGGCGGTGGCGAGCCGGCCCAGGCTGAATTCCACCAGGGCCCGGCCGAGCTCCCAATCGCCGCGATTCAGCGTGGTGATCAGCGCCGAGCCGCTCATCGCCAAGGCATTGACCACGAAACCGGCGACCAGGACCGCGGTCAGCCCCTCCCCCAGGCGGGCTGAACCTTTGGCCAGCACCAGGACCAGGGCCAGCGCCGCCAGGCCGCCGACCAGCGCAGCAAGAGGCAGCACCAGCACCGGCCCGATCCACGACGGCAGGTTGCCGAGCAACCCGGCCGCGGCCAGCACCGCCAGGGCGGTCTGGGCTCCGAGGCTGGCGCCGGCAGTGGTCCCGATCACATCCGGGCTGGCCAGCGGATTGCGCAGCAGGCCCTGGGCCAGAACCCCGCCGACCGCCAGAGCCGCTCCGGCCAGGGCCGCTGCACCCAACCGACCCAGCCGCAGATGGAACACGGCCGAGCCCATCGCCGGATCAGACAAACTGCCTGCGCCGACCAGCAGGTCGGCCGCGGCCACGACCACCAGGATCAGGAACAGGAGCGTGAAGCGCAGGGGATCAGCGTGCGTCGATACACTCACGGGGCCTGCATGCACGAGGGGCGTCAGAATGATGCCTCCACCCCGGCGAAGCACGAGCGCGGTGCGGTGCTGTAGCCTGGCGTCACTTCGTAGGTCTCGCCGGCGAGGTTCTCGCCGCGGACCGTCACCGCGAAATGCTCATGGATCTGCCATCGGGCATTGGCGGAATACAGCGTGTAGCCGGGCAATCCGCTTTCGCCGTACGGGTTGTTCCAATACCTCGATGCCGCCCGCTCGACCCGTCCACCCAACCACCAGCGTTCTTCCTGCCAGCCAAGATCGATCACCCAGCGCCGGCTCGCCTGGCGGGCAACGGCGCTGCCTTCGGCATTGTCGCGCAACCTGGTGAAGGCCAGGCTGGCGCGCAGTCCGCAGCAGTCAGGTTCCAAGCGGATGCCGGCCTCAATACCGCGGATCGTCGCCCCACGCAGGTTCGTGGTGCGGAAGGTGGCCGGGTCATAGCTGATCACCGATTCGCTGCGCTGCCGGAACGAGGTGACCTCGATCGCGCCCCAACCAGCGAAACGGACCTCTGCGCCGTATTCCCAGCTGCGGCTGCGCTGGGCGAGCAAGGTCGGATCGCCGTAGGTCGGATCGTGCAGTTCGTACAGGCTGGGGGCGCGGAAGGCGGTGCCGATCGCGCTGCGCAGCTTGAGTTCCACCTGCGATCCGGGACTCAGGTCGGGCGGGAGCTGCTGCAACGGCCACCACGCTGCGCCCAGGCGCCAGGTGCGCTCGTCGCCCTCTCGGGAATGCCAGTCTTGGCGACCTGTGGCGGAGAGTTCGAGGTGGTCGTTGGCTGCGCCAGCAGACAGCCAGCCACCGCCGACGCCTTCACGCCGGGTCAGGGAACCGCCATAGGTCCGGTCATCGATGATCGCCTTGCTGTGGCGGCCGTCGCCACCCCCGGCCAGCGAAAATTGCAGGCTCGGGGCTGGCGTCCAGCTGGTGTCGGCCCGGGCCAGAATCTGGTCGTCGTTGCCCCGGTAGTGCGACGGATCGGTGTTGCTCGGGGCATAGGTGCGCCGGGTCGTGGTGCGGGCGGCATCGACCGCGATGGTCGCCGGGCCGAGCTTCCACGATCCGCCTCCGGCGAGCCGGCCGAGGCGGCTGCGGGTGCGTGACCCGCCATCGTCGGGGTCGGGCATGAACGTCGCTGGATCGAAACCGTCGTAATCCTGGTTCACCGCCGCTCCCATCGCTGCGGCGTACAGCTCAAGTCCAGCCGCCGGACGCAGCACCAGGCGCAGGTTGCCTGCACCGCGCGCAACCCCGTCGCGTTCATGGCCACGCGGCTCGCCATGGGCGTCGGCATCGGTCTGGGAGGAAAATCCCTGGCTGCGCAGTGCTGACACCGAGAGCGCTACGCCAAGCCTGTCCGAGACCGGGCCGCTGGCCGCCAGGTCGATCGTGGCGGTGCGGAAACTGCCAGCGGACAGACGCCCCGATCCTTCCCAGACCTTTCCCGGCTGACGGCTGGTCAGAGCGATGATGCCGGCCAAGGCCCGGCTGCCGTAGAGACCGCTCTGGGCGCCTTTGGCGATCTCGATCCGGTCGAGTCCAGCCACCGGCACCAGACCCGGATTGAGATCCCCTTTGATCGCCGTGGCGTCCTCAAGGGGAATCCCATCCAAGGTCAGCTGGACATCGGCTGCATTGCCGCCGCGCAGCGCCACCTGCACGTCGTCCCCGGCCATGCCCCCGTACAACGAATGGGCATCGACGCCGGGCACACCGACCAGCCGTTGCCACCACGACAGCGGCCGACCCCCACGACGATCATCGGTGTCGGTCAGCACTGCCGCTGCCGCTGTGGTGCGATCAAGGTCATTGGTCCGGCGATCGGCGACGGTGACGGTGACGTGCTCGGCAGCGACCGGAAATTGTGCCGGCGGGGAATCCACCGCGGGCGGTGCGGAATCCACCGCGGGCGGTGCGACAGGTTTCACTGCAGGCGGTTCGGCGGCTGGGGCCGTAAGGGCAAGCAGAAGGATCGATGGGACGAGGGACCCGATGGCCCCGGGATGGCTGTTCATGCGACGGTTCCGTCGCCGGGTTCCACGCCGGCGTAGGCGGTGAAGCCGCACGGCGACGCGCCGGCGCGGCACGTGCAGAGCTCTCCTTCGAACACGGAATCGGACCGGGACACGGCAGGCCGCGCCCAGGCCCGACCCCCGCGCCCCGAGGAATCGCGCCACACGGTCCAGGCCGGTCTCCTGGCTCCCGGATCAGCCCGGTCGGCGCCTTCCCGCGTGGTGAAACGCAGTGGCATCGCCGACCAGTCCCCGGTTACAGTGGCGGGTCCGCGCCGGCCTCTGGAGTCGCCCCCATCACCGGACTTCCCGTTTCAACCCGGACCGTGGTCCGGGTCACCTGGACGGCGGTCATGGTGCAGCGGTATGACGACGCACAAGGCCGGCCTGTCCAGGCAGAGAATCGACTCGGTCGGGCAGGCACTCCTGCTGGCGAGCAGCCGCAGGCTGCGCGGGGAGCGCCGGATGGCGCGTCCGTGGCGGGCAGCCGCCAAATGAGAACTTGGGACGGCGAAGCCGGCCCCCCTGCGACGCAACCGCAACCCCGCGCAGCAGGAAAACTCTTTGGAAGGAAACGATCAGGGAGTGCGCACGTGGTCCGCGTCCCACAGCGCTACGAAATCGCGCTGGTTCAGCGTCCACAGGGCCGCGGCCCCGGCCTGCCGGGCGCAGACCACGTGCAGGGCGTCATGCACCAGACCGCCGCCGCGGCCGATCGTCACACAGGCGCGCACCGCTTGGCGTTCGAGGTCACCATCGACCGGCAGGATGCGGCAGCGGGCGACGACCTCGCGTTCGATCAGGGTTTCTGCAGCACTCGCTGTCAGCGGCGGCGACAGCGGCAACCGGCACAGGACGCTGAAGGTCTCGGCCACCGCGTGGGCGCAGATCACCAGGGTGGAATCCCCGGCCTCGGCGCGCCGCAGCAGATCTTGGCAACGGTCATGGGCGGGATGCCGGCGGAGCAGCGAGGCCACCAGCACCGAAGTGTCCAGGGCCCAGAGATTCATCCTCCCGCCAAATGCTGGTCGCGCTCGGCCCGATCCGCGGCCAGGGCCTGCTCGATGGCGGTGCCAGCCGGGACGGTAAACGCGGCGTCGTAGACCAGCCGCCCGTCATGCACCATCAGTCCACGGCTAGGCTCCGCAGCGGCAGCGAAGCCGGTGGTCAGACGGATGCCTTCACCGTCTTCGACGAGTTGCAGGGCGACGCCGGCCTTCCAGCCATGCCGATCGCGCACGTCTTTGGGAATGACGACGCGCCCGAAACGATCCAAGGCCATGGTGGTCATGATGGCAGCATGGCAATGGCAATGGCAATGGCAATGGCAATGGCAATCTAGAAGCGGAGATCGGTCCGTTCGTGACCAATGGGGTTTGGCACAGGTCTTCACCGCGGCCCGCGTGGCCACCTTCCCGACCGATCAATCAGAGATTGTCGAAGGTTCCGCGCCCATCTTCACCGCGGCCCGCGCGGCCACACTGCGAGGCGCTCGATCTGGGCGCCCGCTGGCAGGATCAATCGCACCGCCGCGGCGGCGCCGGGGCGCAGGCCGGGCACCGCATGGCGGCGGGCCTCCGGACCGTTGCACCAGGTGCGCAGACCGGTGGACGTCGCATCCACCGCCAGGCCCAAACGCCTGCCGGTGATCCGATCGGTGGCCAAGGTGGCACCGTTCATCGACAGCTGCAGCGCATCGCCGGTCATCTCCCAGACGAGGATGTGTTCTGGCGACTCGGCTTCGGAGATCTCCAAGCGGAAGCTGCCGCCGCGCAGGAGGTCGACGGTGCATACGGCATAGACCTGGCCGGCGCCGAACGGCTGCAAGGTCAAGGCCTGGAAATCGGTGGTTTCCAGCCGCAGATGATCGCGGCCCAGGACCCACGCCGGACTGGTGATGTGGGCCGCCTGCTCAAGCGCCGCCTGGGCCGCCTGAGCCGCCTTCAGGTCACCGGCCAGGCTGCCGAAGGCGACCTCGAAACGCTGATGGCGGCGCAGGGACTGGTCAATCCCGTCGAGCCGTGAGCGCAGGTCGGGATAGCGCCGATCGAAGGCCAGCTCCCGGGTGACCTCGCGCAGGCGTTCCTGGTCCTCGTGGGCGAGCAGCACGCTGCGTTCGGCCGGGTTGGCGCTGGCCACCGCCGCCGCCGCCTGTTCGAGCTGGGTCAACCGGCGGTCGAGGGATTTGCGGTCGTTGTCGAACTGACGCGGCAGCCAGATCGCGGCGGCGACCGCCAGCCCCGCCATCGCCAGCAGCGCCAGGGTCCACAAGGTGCGGGGATGGCTGCGCACATAATAGCGCAGCCACGACCGGAAATGCACCCGGCCCCAGGGCGAAATCCAGTCGCCGCGGGTGAAGCGGTCGAGATCGCCGATCAGCTCGCTCATCGCCTGATAGCGGTCCTCCTGGCGATGGGCCATGGCTTTCAGGATGATGCGTTCGAGACCGCGAGGGAAATTACGGACGTGCTCCCTAGGCCACTTGGGCTCCTCACGTTCGCTGCGGATCGCCGCCAGGCACGAATCGCGGTCGGCTTTGTGCTGATAGGGCAGCCGGCCCTGGGTGGCGAACTCGTAAAGGACGACGCCGATCGAATAGATGTCGCTGCGATGGTCGACCCGCTTGGCGTCGGTGGCCTGCTCCGGCGACATGTAGTCGAGGGTGCCGATGATCTGCCCGGTCCGGGTCAGGCCGTCGCTGTGCTCCATCTCCTTGGCGATGCCGAAGTCGGTGAGCAGCGGATGCTCAACGCTGCCGAGGATGTTCTCGGGCTTCATGTCGCGGTGGACGACGCCCTTGGAATGGGCGTGATCCAGCGCCGTGGCGATGCAGCGGACGATGTGCACGGCCTCGCCCATCGACAGCCGGGTGTGGTCGTAGCTGCGCCGGGCCAGATCCATGACCATGAACGCGACATCGCGGTGCCGGCCACGGTCGATCTCGAACCGCCGGGCGAACTCCGACAGGTCGTCATGGCCGCGGTGGATGGCGTGGACGGTGACGATGTAGGGATGGTCGCCGAGGCGATGGGCGAGGTCTGCCTCCTGCAGGAATCGGCGATGACCCGGCGTGGCGCTGCGGGCATTGCAGATCTTGATCGCGAAGCGCACATCGGGCGGAAGCTCGGTGCCAAGGACCTCGGCAGCGACTTTGGCCTGGCCGGCCCGGGGCAGCTGCTCTAATTCGCGTTTGACCTGGTCCCTGGCCGATGCCGGAAGGCGCAGCGACAGCAGATGCAGATAATCGTATTCCGCTTCGTAGACCTCGCCCATGCCGCCCCGGCCGAGGCCGGCGGTCAGCCGCCACAGCCCAAGGGTCTCACCGACCAGCGGATAGTCATTGCTGGGATCGGACGGCATGCGCGGGGGGCAGACTCCGCCGGTGGATGATGGGCGGAAGCCCACCCGATGCCAGCCCACCCGGCGGGCTTGGATCCGGCGGGTGCGCCGCTTCGTCTGCTGCGCCGCCTGCCAGCACCAGGACCCTGGCCAGCGCCGCCAGGTCCGCATGCTGCCGCCGCACCAACCTTTCGGATCGCCGCCATGCCCAAGCTCTCCATCGATCAGCTCGACCTCGCCGGCAAGCGGGTCCTGATACGGGTCGACTTCAATGTGCCCCAAGACAAGAAGACCGGGGCGATCACCAACACCCAGCGCATCGTCGCCGCCCTGCCCACGATCCGCTTCGCGCTCGACCACGGCGCGAGCGTGGTGCTGATGTCGCACCTCGGCCGGCCCGATGGCAAGGTCGTGGAAAAATACAGCCTGCGTCCGATCGCGGCCAAGGTCCAGGAACTGCTCGGCCGGCCGGTGCGGTTCCTGCCCGACTGCGTCGGCCCGGCTGTCGAAGCGGTGTGCTCGGGCCTCGCCCCCGGCGAGGTCGTGCTGCTTGAGAACCTGCGCTTCCACATCGAAGAGGAAGGCAGCGTCAAAAACGAGGAGACCGGCGAAAAGGTCAAGGCCGACAAGGCCGCGGTCGAGGCCTTCCGCGCTTCGCTGACCCGCCTCGGCCAAGTCTATGTCAACGACGCCTTCGGCACCGCCCACCGCGCCCACTCGTCGATGGTCGGCTGCCAACTGCCCCAGCGCGCCGCCGGATTCCTGATGAAGAAGGAGCTCGACGCCTTCGCCCAGGTCCTCGACCACCCCAAGCGCCCGCTGCTGGCGATCCTCGGCGGCGCCAAGGTCGCTGATAAAATCCAGTTGATCGACAACCTCATCGACCGGGTCGATGAGCTGATCATCGGCGGCGGCATGGCTTACACCTTTCTCAAAGTGCTCAACGGCATGGCCATCGGCAAGTCGATCTACGACGCCGCAGGCGCTGAAAAAGTCCAAGGATTCCTGGCCAAAGCCAAAGCCAAGGGCGTGCAGATCCACCTGCCGGTGGACTTCATCGCCGGCGACAAGTTCGCCCCCGACGCCGCGACCCGGGCCACCACCCTGGCCAGTGGCATCCCCGACGGCTGGGAAGGCCTCGACTGCGGCCCCGAGACCAATCGCCGCAACGCCGAGATCATCGCCCGGGCCAAGACCATCATCTGGAATGGCCCCCTCGGCGTGTTCGAGTTCGAGAAATTCTCCGCCGGCACCAAATCGGCGATGGATGCACTGGTGGCGGCGACCAAGGCCGGCGCGATCACCGTCATCGGCGGCGGCGACACCGCCACCGCTGCCGCCAAATGGGGCACCGAGGAACTCGTGACCCACTGCAGCACCGGCGGCGGGGCATCGCTGGAACTGCTCGAAGGCAAGGTCCTGCCTGGCATCGCCGCTTTGTCAGAGGCCGCAGCCAAGGCGGGATGAGGTTCCGACGTCCTGCGACGCCAGACAAGATCACCTTGGGAATTGCTGGATCCGTCTACTCGCCCCAGCCGGCAATCACTGTCCGGCTGGGTCGGTTGGTCAGTACCCGACCGTCGCTGTCGGGGCGGAATCATTGCTGATCCCGGTGTCGCCGGCGCTGGGCTCGACCACCAGGGTCGAGCCGTCGCCCTGGACCACCAGGAACCGGGAACGGACTCCGGGCAAGCGATAGATCGCCGAGCCGTCGGCATTCACCCGGCGCACCGGAGCATCGCCCAGGGCAATGCCGTTCGGCGCCAGCGCAGGCGAGTCCACCGGCCAGGCAAACCAGGCGGCGCTGCCGATGGCGACCGCAGCCGCGGCCGCAACCGCCATCGTGCGTCGGCGACGCAGCCAGTGGGGAAAGGTGACGACCCGCTGGAGCGGGCTGGTGACCAGGCACCGGCGCAACGAGAGTTCCACCAGATCATGGCGAGCCAACTGGTCCTGGCACGATGGGCACCGCGCCAGATGCGCGTACAGGGCGGGATCGTCGTTGAGGCCGAGCACTCCATCGGCGGCGAGAGGCAACAGCGGTTCTGCCTCTTCGCAGGTCATGTCAGGGGCCTGGGCCGGGCTCACAGATCACCACCCAGGATCGCGTCGAGTTTCTCCTTCAAAGCCGACCGGCCGCGGCACAGCCGGACCTCCACCGCTTGGCGGCTGATGCCCAAGCGGGCAGCGATGGCCTCGTGGTCGAGGCCTTCTTCGATCCGCAGCTTGATGGCTTGGCGCTGGCTGACCGGAAGCTGATCGAGGGCCCTGCGGACGGCCTCGACCCGTTCAGCGCTCAGGACCTGGTCGAGCGGACTGCGTCCGAGGTCGCCGACGGCGGGCCGTTCAGCGATGGCGGAATCGGCTGAGGCCCGCTGCCGCTCCTGGTGGCGCAGCCAGTCGAGGCAGGCGTTGCGGGCGAGCTGGTACAGCCAGCCACGGAGCGTGGCCGGATCGCGTACCGATTCGATCCGGCGGAGCACCTTCAGGCTGACCTCCTGGAAGAGGTCATCGACCACATGGGTGTCGCGGACATAGCGGGCGATGACCCGGCGGAGGATGCTTTCCTCACGCGACAGCAGTTCGATGGCGGCGCGGGCCAGGTCGCCGACGCCGGTCCCGGCATCTACCGCGGGCAAGTCGAGAGCCGATGTCATGGCCGGCATCGACCCAGATGACGCCGGACCCCGGCCCGGGCTTACCGACTTTGGGTCCATGGTTGCCGGACAGCCTAGCGAGCGAGGTCCTCGACGGCCAGCACCCCGGCACGCAGCGAGGCCTTGCGCCGCAAGGATTCGACCACCGCGGTGCGCACCAGGCCGCGACGCAGTTCCAGGTGGCCCTGCTCCAGGTCGCCCACCACCTCGTTGAAATCCATCCGCCGAGCCGGGGAGCGGGCGGTGACCAGCACCGCCACCACCCGTCCGGGCAAGGCCAGCGGCGGGCTGACCTCGCCCAGGCCGCCTTGGAAAATCGCCCGGTCGAGGACGTCAGCGAACACCCCCGGCTCGACCAGGCCGAGATCGGTCGCGGTGCCGTTGATGGCGGCCGCCGCTGCGGTGAAGGCGGCCACCCGCTCGCCCTCGGGCAACGCGGCGATCCGGTCGCGCAGCGCGGTCAGCGCCGATTGCGCAGCCTCGACCGTGCGCAAACCGGCGGTCCGGGAGATCACCGATCTGGCCCGATCGACCAGCGGCTGGTCGCTGGCCGGCAGTCCAGCCTGGCCATGCCGGGCGGCCACAGCGTCGATCAATTGCTGCATCAACCGCTGCTGCTCGGCGGGTACCGCATCGAGATACGTTGCCAGACAGGCGGCGGCGGCAGCGAGGATCGCCGGATCGGTGGCAGCCTGGGCGTCTTTGAGCAAGCGGCTCTGGTCGGCGCGCAGCGCCGTGAGCTCATCCTTGGTCGCCACGGCGATCGCGATTTGCCTGACCTGGGCTTCGGCCGGTCGGCGGAACTCGTCACGTCGACGCTCGTATTCGGCGCGGAGCTCGGCCGGGGACGGCTGGGCGCTGCGCTGCTCGAAGTAATTCAGCAGGATGGCGACGGTGCGGCCGCGCTGCATCCAGCGCCGACGCTCGGCCTGCTCGCGCAGAGTCAACCCGTGCTCGCCCTGGGAGCCCTCCAGGATTTCGGTGGCAAGCCGGTCGCGGTCGATCTCGATGCCCAAAGACTTGGCTTTCTGCAGCAGCAGCGCTTCGTCGGTCAGGTCATCCAGGCTCGACCGCAGTGCCGACTTGACCTCGGTGGGATCCTTGGGCAACGGCAGGCCGCGCCTTTTCAGGTCGCTCATCCGGTCAAAATACCGGCCGATGACATCATTGCCGGTGATGATGTCCTGGTTCACATAGCGCATGATGCTGTCCACCGTCAGAGGCCGAACCTCGGGCGGTGGCGGAATCAGCGCGGGCAGCGTCGGCGGTTCCGGATCCTTGGCCGGCACCACCGGCTCAACGGCCCATCCGGCCATCACCGCCATCGCCGCCAGCGGGAAGACGAACTTATCCACCAGCGGCACGCAGTGCCGGCTCAATGGGCGATGCGCAGCTCAACCCGGCGGTTCTTCGCCTGGTTGGCTTTGGCATCGGTCTTGGCGTCGCCGCCGGTTGCCCGGGGCGCATGTTCACCACGGAAGCCGCCATGCAGCCGGGTGGCAGAAATTCCTGCCTTTTGCAGCTCACGGACTACCGCCGCAGCGCGGGCCGCCGACAGACCCCAGTTGTCGACGAATTTTTCCTTGGTCGATGAACGCGACACCGGAGTGCTGTCGGTGTGGCCTTCGACCAGGATCGACGCGCTGGCGAGTTCGCCTTCGTTCAGCTTCTTGGCCAGCTGCTCGATCGACTTGCGGCCTTCGCTGGTCAGGTCGGCCGAGCCCTTGGCGAAGGAGAAATCGTCGGACAGGGCGATGCCGCCGTCCTTGGTGGTCTCGACGCCCTCGATGCCCTTGATCAGCCCGCCGAGGTCGGTGCCGATGGTTCCCGGCCCGCTGGTCGTCGAGCGGTTGCGCAGCTCTTCGCGGGCCTGGTCGAGCTGGGTGCGCAATTGGACGTTTTCGTTGGCCAGACGCTGATTCTCGCCGGTCAGGCGGCCGTTTTCCGCCTGATTCTCGCCGGCCGCGACCCGGGCCGGAGCGCCGCGCATCTCGCAGCCGCCGAGGATCAGACCAGCCGCGGCCAACAGTGAGGCGAAGGACAGGACAGAGACGGAGGAACGGGGCATGGGCGGCTCCAGGCTCGGCACGCTAGGTCCCGCCACCCGGTCAGCAAGGCCGCCATCGTAGCAGATCACCGCAAGCCCCACTGTGGTCGCCGCGAACGGCAAGCCGACTGCCCGGCAGCGGCAAGGATCGCGCTCGCTGCTCTCGTCAGCGACGCTGCTGCCCAAAGCCGGAATTCCGCCCAATCCCCGATTGTTTCACCGGCACATGCACCGGTACATCGCGGGGATCGCAGAGGCATCACCCCAGTGCCGCCAGGTAATGCTCCGCCTCGAGGGCCGCCATGCAGCCCATGCCGGCGGCAGTGATCGCCTGGCGGTATTTGTGATCGCGGACATCGCCGGCGGCGAACAGTCCGGGAACGCCGGTTGAGCAACCGTGCTCAACTTCCAGATAGCCGTTGCTGTCGAAGGTCAAACCCGGCACGGATTTCAGGAAGCCGGTATTGGGCGTGTGGCCGATGGCCATGAACACCCCGCGCACGTCGAGCCTGCGGGTGGCGCCGTTCAACTCGGGCCGGGTGTCGACCAGGGTGACGCCTTCCATCTTGTTCTTCGCATCGACGAAATAACCGCCGAGGGTCTGATGCCACACCGGAGTGATCTTGGGATTGGCCAGAGCGCGGGCGGCCATGACCTTGCTGGCGCGCAGTTCGCCCCGGCGGTGCACCAGGTAGACCGTGCTGGCGAAACGGGTCAGGAAATTGGCCTCTTCGCAAGCCGTGTCGCCGCCGCCGACCACCGCCACCGGAACGTTCTTGTAGAACGCCCCGTCGCAGGTGGCG
Source organism: Planctomycetota bacterium (assembly GCA_014193115.1). Lineage (GTDB taxonomy): Bacteria > Planctomycetota > UBA11346 > UBA11346 > UBA11346 > BJHQ01. Next base: position 37,695 of record BJHQ01000006.1, read on the forward strand.
CAGGCGGTCAAGCCGTGCTTCTTCCCTGGCTTGTCGATCAGGAATTCATCTTCGCCGGGCAGGCCGAGGTACCGTGCGCTGGCGCCGGTGGCGACGATCACGGTCTTGAACCGGCCGGTCTCCTGTTTGCCTTCGTACAGATCATCCCAGGTCAGCGTGAACGCCCCGTCGGCATCCTTGACCACGGACAAGATTTCGCAGCCCATCTTGATCGTGGTGCCGAAACGTACCGCCTGCTGCTCGAACCGGGTCATCAGCTCGGTGCCGTTGACCCCTTCGGGGAATCCCGGGTAATTTTCGACTTCAGTGGTGGTGGTCAATTGGCCGCCAGCTTGCCGGCCGGTGAACAGCACTGGTGCGAGGTTGGCGCGGGCCGCATAAATAGCGGCGGTGTATCCGGCCGGGCCGGAACCGATGATAGCGACGGATGGAGTGGTCATGGGGACAGTCCAGCCTCGGGGCAACTTCCGTCAACCGAGCAGGCGCGAATCCTGATTCCAGCCGGACATTGCCGGGACCTGGGGCGCTGGGCCGCCTCACCTAGCCGGTTACGCCGCCAGCCGGTCGCTGACTGATCGGGCGAAGCGGCGGAACAGATAGAGCGGATCAGCGGGGCCGGGACCGGCCTCAGGATGATACTGCACACTGAACTGGGGTTTGCTGATGTGTTCCAACCCGGCACAGGTTCCATCGTTCAAATTGACATGGCTCATCCGCACGTCGCTGGGCAGGGTCGCCGGATCCACCGCGAAACCGTGATTGTGGCTGGCGATCTCCACCGCGCCGTCGGACAGCCGTTGGATCGGATGGTTCACTCCGCGATGGCCGAACTTCAGTTTGAAGGTGCGGGCGCCATGGGCGAGCCCGAGGATCTGGTGGCCCAGGCAGATGCCGAACAGCGGCAGGTCGGTGGCGATGATCGCCCGGACGGTGGCGATGGTGGCGGTGACTGCGGCGGGATCGCCCGGCCCATTGGACAGGAACACGCCGTCAGGGCGCAGCCGCAGCAGATCATCGGCGCTGGTCGTCGATGGCACCACCGTCACCCGGAATCCGGCTGATACCAGCAGCCGCAGGATATTGCGCTTGATCCCGCAATCGATTGCCACGATGTGAGGCTGCTTGGCGAAGACCGGCCAGCCGGGCAATGGCGCCCCTGCCGGGGTGCCGAAGTCCTGCGGCTGGCTGGGTTCGCTCCAGCCATACGGCGCCGCGCAGGTCACCGTGCTGGCCAGATCGAGACCGTCCATGGATGGTTGCGAACGCGAGCGCGCGACCAGCTCGGCGTCGCTCAGCGCCTGCTGGCTGCTGATGACCGCATTCATGGCTCCGCCCAGGCGCAGTTTCCGGGTCAGCGCCCGGGTATCGATGCCGTCGATGGCGACGATGCCCTGGCTGCGCAGGAAACTCGGCAGAGATTCGGTCGATCTGAAATTCGAAGGGATCTCGCAGCAATTTCGCATCACGAAGCCGGCAGCGTGGGCCTTGGCGCTTTCCATGTCGGCGGGATTGATCCCGGTATTGCCGATCTCGGGATAGGTCATGGCCACGATCTGGCCGCGGTACGAGGGATCGGTGAGGACTTCCTGGTAGCCGGTCATGCCGGTGTTGAACACCGCCTCGCCGCCGATGGTGCCTTCAGCGCCGACCGACCGACCGCGGAAGATGGTGCCATCGGCAAGGACGAGTCGGGCGGTGGGCATGCGGGGCTCCGAGGATCGGGATGACAGCTTGGAACAGGCATGGCCAAGTCCACCCTGGCGGCCGCACGGCACCGGTCGATGCACCTTGGAGCCGGTTTGGCCCGATTGGTGCGTCGCCACCCGCCGACAGAGGGTTCCACAGCGGGGAAAATTGGCGCTCAAGTCGTTCCGGCTTGCGCCGATAATAACCTCGGAGGAGGGTCCCCGCACCCAGCCGGAGCCCGGAAGGAAGGCAGCCATGGAGATCACATTCGACAATCGGCCCCTTGATCAGGCCCGCCGGAAGAACGCCGACCAGACCGGGCGTGCCCAAGCGACTGACCGCTCCGGCGCCACCGCCGGTCAGGACGCGGTCGATCTGAGCGGTTTCGACCAGGCGTCGATCGGCCAGCTGGTGCAGAGGCTCCGTGACATGCCGCCCACCGATGTGCAACGGATCGAGGACCTGCGCCAGCGCATCGCGTCCGGTGCCTACACCGCCACTCCCGACGAGCTGGCCGAGTCGCTGCTCGGTCCGGCCGCAGGCTGATCCCGTCATGCGCCGGCCGGACCTGGCTGTGCGCCGGCCGCATCGGTTGCGGTTCTCGACGCTGCTGCTCCTTCTGGCGATTCCGTGTTCCGCAGTCGATATCGCCCTCCTCGAAGCCGATAGCAGCGCCCAGCTGACCGCCTTGGGGAATGAAGCCCTGGTCCAGGGGCGATTCGAAACCGCGATCGATTTCTACCAACGGGCGGTGGCGGCGGACAAGACCGCATTCGCTGCCTTGTTCAATCTCGCCTTGGCTTTTCAGCAGCATGGCCAACGCGACCAGGCCAAAGCGGTCTACCTTGAGGCTCTGCGCCTTCGTCCCGACCACCCTGAAGTGCTGTGCAATCTCGGGGTGCTGGCCTTCCAGGCGGGCGATTTCGCCCAGGCCGCCGACCGCTTCCTCGAATCCGCCCGCCTGGCGGCCAAGACACCCAAGGATGCAGCCGAATACTGGTTCAATGCCGGCACCGCCCGGGAACGCCTGGGCCAATGGGTCGGTGCCCAGCGGGCCTATTCCGAGGCCTTGGCGCTCGATCCGGAGCACGACGGTGCGAACTACAACCTGGGCACGCTGTATCTCGGCAAGCTGTCCGACCAGGCCGCCGCGCCCGATCTGGCGCTCCGCCATCTGGGCGAGGCGGTCCGCCTGCGCCCCGGCCGGGTCGAAGCCTGGATCAACCTCGGCCTGGCCCGGGAGCGCTCCGGCGGGGCCGCCGCCGCTGATGCTCCGGCCGCCTTTGCCGCCGCGGTCGAGGCGGCGAGCGGCGTGGTCAAGGTCCTCGCGTTAGGACAGCGGGCGAGGTATTTCCAACGCTCCGTGCCGCCCCGACGCACCGCCATGCGCGATGATCTGCTTGCCCTGCTCGCCATCGATGGCGACGCGTCTGGGGCCAACGGCATGCTCGGCAGCTACTATTTCGCGGTTGGCGATTTCGACGGCGCGATCCGCCATCTGGAGCGCGAAGTCGCCGGAGACCATTTCGATGCTGAGGATTCAGGCGACCTGGAGGCCCGCTATCTGCTCGCTTTGATCTACACCGATCATCGTCCGGATCCGGCCAAGGCCCTGGCTCACGCCACCGCCTATTACCAGCACCACCCGGACAGCCAGAAAATCCACGAACTGCGCCGCCGGGCGCTGCGCCTTGGAGACAACAGCCGCAAACTGTCACCGTCGAGCCCGAGCGAAGAGTCCGCGGGCCCCAGCGGGTCGAAGCCGGCGGAGGAAGCGGCCGCCGGCCATTCAGATCATGGCCACCCGGCCGCGCCAAGCCGGCCGGATAAACCCGCCACGCCTGCACCGGAACCTGCGGCATCAGGCCACCCTCCACACCTGAACCCTCCGCCGAAGGCTGCCGATCATCCACCGGCAGCGCCATCAGGACATCACTGATGTTTGCGGATTCCACCTCCATTCCAGCTCGCGTCCGGCCTGCGCTGCGGTTGCGTCACGCCATGCGGCTGCTGGCTGCCATGCAGTCGCGACAGGTGAACAGCGCATGCGCGCATGCCGATGCGTGCTCACTGGCCAGGGCACCATGACCTGCCGCCACGTCTATCGGGATCGGGCGACCCCCTGTCCGCACCAGCCCGGGAACCTCGGCACCGGAGAGAGGTGCCTGTGGCACAAACCCCAGGTCCGCAAAGGCGACCCGTATGTCCGGGATCTGTTGCTTCAGGCTGCCACGCTCAACGGCGGTGATCTGGCCGAGTTCCAATTGGCCGGTCTGGATTGGCCGGGAGCGTCCTTGGCCGGAATGGACCTGCGCGACAGCGATTTGCGCGATGCCCGGCTCGAAGCCGCCGATCTGACCGGCACCCGCCTCGCCGGGGCCTGTCTGCGCCGGGCGGATCTGCGCAAAGCGCTGCTGGTCGGTGTCGATGCCCGCGGCTGCGATCTGACCGGAGCGAACTTCGCTGGCGCCGATCTGCGCAAATGCGACCTGCGCGATGCCCTGCTCGACGGTACGATCCTGCTTTCCGCCGATCTGCGCGAGGCAGATTTCACCGGCGCCCGGATCGTGTCTTTCCGCTGGAATGGACGCACCCGTTTCGCCGGGACCATCGGATTGCCGAGCCGCAGCTCCAGCGGCCCTGCCGACGACACCGCGCCCAACATCGTCCCGCTCGATGCCGACCATGATCCGCCCCAGTCTGGCGGCTTGGCGGATCCCAATCTCGACCTCGACCGCAGCCACATCTTCGCCCAGATCGACGAGTCGCCCACCAAGGCGCTTCCCGCCATTCAGGTCGGACCCAACACCCCGGTCGGGCCTGCGCCGCCGCAACGGCCGACCATCGGCAGGCGCTGGCTGGCGGTCGCCGGCCTCGCCGGATTGGTCCTGGGCGCCGCAGCGATGGCGGTGGTCGAGGTCGGGTCCGCGACCCAGCAAGCGCCAACCATGGATGACGCCAGGCTCGCCGACCTCCAGCAGCAGCACGAAGCCGATGTAGCGGAATTGCGCAAACTCCAAGGCCGGATCAGCGACCTGGCGAATGAGGCGGCAGCCTCGCGCCAGGCGGCGGCGGTGGCCAAAGGCGAGGTCGATGCTGCCCGCTCCAGCGCCGAGGAGACCCGCATCGAAGCATCGCGTCTGCTCGGCGCCGACGATCGCGCCGCGATCGCCTCGGCCCGCATCGCCGAACTGGAACGGTCGTTGGCCGATCTGGCGGCTGGCGTCGCCCGCGGCGACCGCCTCGGACGGATGCTGGCCGATGGATCGGCCAAGCTGGTGGCCGACAATCAGCGCCTGACCGGCATCGAACGCGACCGTGACGCAGCCCGAAGCCTGGCCGAAACGCTGGCCAGCGAGGCCGCCCGCCTGCGCCAGGAGCTGACCCAGGTCGCAACCGACCGCGACCGACTGGCCAAACAGAGCGAAATCCAAGCAACCGAGCTCGCCGCCGCCAACGATGCGATCGGACGCTATCTGGCAAAAGTCGCCGCCAGCGACCTGGGCGAGCAACTCGGCGAAGACGCCAACCGCGGCCCGTTGCTGACCATCACCCCGGGCAAACCGCTGATCCTGGGTGGCGACTGCCTGGTCACTCTGCGCATCGAACCCCTCGCCCCGGCTTCGCCGGCCCTGCGCCCCCGGATCGATCTCGGTCTGACCGTGCAGCGCCCTGCGGCAGCGGCCAATCCCGATGTGACGGTGATCCTTTATGACGAGTCCCAACGGCCGCTGCGCCGGGTGACGTTCGGCTTCCCCCACATCGATTCGGGCGCGCCGGTGACCACCGGCCATAGCGAACTGACCTGCGAAGTCAGCCCGCGCTTCGCCCGGATCGTCGTCGCTCCTGGCGTAGGCAAGGTCACCAAGCGCTGAAAGGGACGCATAGGGGCTGGACATCGCTTGCATGCCAGAGTCGCAAATTCCTTCGCATACTTGCGGTTCGTCCGGGCACCAGTAAACGGTCCGCCCGACGCCAAAGGGACCGCTCATGGCCATTACCAAAGTCTGGATCGACGACGGCTGCATCGTCTGCAATGCCTGCGAGACCACCTGCCCCGAAGTCTTCCATGTCACGGAAGATACCTGCGTGATCCGCGGTGAGGTCCGCGCTGACGGCAAGAAGGACAGCAATCTCGCTGAGCAGAACCCGCTCGCCGGGACCATCGGCGCGGACCTGGCCGACCAGATCATCGAAGCCGCCGAAGGCTGCCCGGTCGAGGTCATCAAATACGTGAAGGTGTGATCATGGGGGCTTCGCGGCGCTCATCGCGGGGGGTCGCCCCCGCGGCGCTCCGCGCCTGCCCCCGGCCTCGGTCTGCCGGCTGGTTTCATGGAGGCGTCGCGCCTGTTCCAGCTCCGCTTCGCTCCGCGCTGCGCAGGTCGCAGGCCTTCGGCCAGCTGCCGCCCGTGGGCGGCAGCTGCTCCGCCCCCCGGTCTCGGTCGTCGCTCGTTTTCCTGCGGAAAACGTGGGCGGATCGGCTTCGCCGATTGTATCCGCCCACCCCTCCTCGGTCGCCCGTGCCCCACTTGCTTCGCTCGCGGGGACCCCTTTGTGCTTATATGGAAGCGCAGGTTTCAGCCTGCCAGGTCTGCGATAAACCTTCCTGGGAGCGCAGGCTTCAGCCTGCCAGGTCTGCGATGAACCTTCCTGGGGGCACAGGCTTCAGCCTGCCGATTCAGCGATGACCGTCCCTTCGACAAACTGCTCTCCGCAGGCTGAAGCCTGCGCTCCCAGGGATGCCAACCTCAACGCCCTGTGGTGCCGGGCCATCGCCGAGGAATTGGCGCGGGGCGGCGTCGGTCTGGCGGTGCTCTGCCCGGGCAGCCGCAACAGCCCGCTCCTGTTTGCCCTGGCGGATCAGTTCCGCGATCAGGCGCTCAGCCACGTCGATGAACGCAGCGGCGCCTTCATCGCTCTCGGCTTCGCCAGGTCGAGCCAGTCGAGCCAGACGCCCGCCCTGATCTGCGTCACCAGCGGATCGGCCCTGGCCAACTGCGCACCGGCCTTGGCCGAGGCCCAAGCGGCCCATCTGCCGCTGATCGTGGTCGCCGCCGACCGTCCGTGGGAACTGCACGGCTGCTCGGCGCCGCAGACCATGCCCCAGGCCGGCGCGTTCCGGCGCCTGGTCGACTGCGAGCTCGACCTTGGCGAGCCGGTGGCCGACGACCGCGCCATCCGCAGCCTGCGGGCCCGGATCAGCCGGCTCGCCCAGCGCGGCGGGCCGGCGCTGCTCAACGTACCGCTGCGCGAGCCATTGCTGGCGGCGCCAGGCGCGGTGTGGGACGCTCCGGCCAACCTGTCAGCGCTGGCACGGCATGGCCGAATTCAGGATCCATACACGGTTGAGCATTTTTCCCACCCGCGGCGATGGCCGAGCCCGCTGGTGGCCGATGAGCCCGACCAGACGCCGCGCCGCGCCGTGGTCGTCGCCGGCGCCGGAGCCGATCCGAAAACCCTGCATGGCCTGACCGCCCTCGGCCTGCCGGTTCTGTGCGACGCGATCAACGGCCAGCGCGACTGCGATCACCCCAACCTGATCTGCCATGGCGACGCCCTGGTTTCCGGACCGCTCGGCCAGGATCCGCCCGATCTGGTGGTCCAACTCGGCGATGTCCCGTTATCACGCCAAGTCTATGAATGGCTCGACCGCTGCACTGGCCCGTGGGTGATCGACGAACCTGACGACCGCGACCGCGACTGGCTGGCCCGCGCCAGCATCCGGCTCGGGCCGCGCAGCGATCCGTTTTCGCCTGAATTGCTCGGACTTTTGCGAGTCCCCGGTGATTCTGCCTGGTGCCAGCTTTGGCGCGACGGCGAGGTCGCCGCCCGCACCGCCCTGCGCGCCGCTATGGCCAGCGAGCCCTGGGGCGAAGTGCTCGCCGCCCACGCGGTGTGCTCCCATCCCGCATGGCGGCACCTGATGCTCGCCAACAGCATGGCGGTGCGCCACGGCAACCTGCACCTGGTCCCCCATCCGGGTCGCACCGTCCATGGCAACCGCGGCGTCAACGGCATCGACGGCCAGATCGGCACCCTGATCGGCATCGCCCTCGGATCGCCGGACCACGACTATGATCAGGCACACCGGCGGATCGACCTGTCTGGACCGACTTGGCTGCTGACCGGCGATCTGGCGCTGCTCCACGACCTGCCGGCGCTGGCGGCGCTGGCCTCACTGCGCAAGCCGGGCGCGATCATCGTGCTCAACAATGATGGTGGCGGGCTGTTCGATTTCCTGCCCGTGGCTCAGCACACAGGCTACCAGCACTGGGTACGCACCAGCCACGGCCTGACGTTTGCCGGCATCGCCAACCAGTTCGGCCTGCGCTACCGCCGCTGCACCAGCCGAGCCGAGCTTGACGCAGCGTTGACCGAAAGCGCCGCGGAACCGACCGGCTGGAGCCTCGTCGAATGTGCTGTGAGCGGCCTCGACACGGTCCAAAGGCATCGGTCGTTGCTCAAGGCGATGAGCGGCTGAACGTGGCTGCTTTGGACCAATATCCTTGCTGCCGGCGGTCGCCTGACCTACGTCCGACACCAAGGCCAGGTGGCAAACATAAAATCGCATTGCCAACGGAATCAGCGTCGTGCCGGCGAGGTGGGCATCGCTGCTCCGCACCCGCGGCTGCTCACTCGACCGCAGCGGATCCGCCCATTCGGCGGTTGCCGCCCATCGCCAGGCCACAGCCTGCCACCATGCGCCGCGCCGCTGCCTTCACCTTGCTCGAAATGCTGGTCGCCACCGGCATCTTCATGTTTGGCTTCGCGGCTGCCTATAGCCTGTTCCTGGTCGGCATGCGTGCCCGGCAAGAAGCCGAATCCCTGACCAGGGCCTCGCTGGCCGCCAATGCTTTGCTTGACGAATTCAAACTGAGCAGCGGATTGGAGACCGGCGCGCCGATGGTTCCTGAAAAGTACCAGGGCGATGGCTTCGCTGAAGATCCCCTTGTCAACAACCTAACAGACAAGCTCTACCCTTACAAACCACTTCCAAACACCTGGTACTGCGTCACCAATTGTACAGACCTAACCGGTGGTCAGGACAAGATGACAACGACCCTGCACTTGACCTTGGTCGTAGTTCCTATCGCCCTTTCAACCACGAGCACTTTTGTCGAGATCAGTTCCCTCAAACGCCGGTTCAGCATCACCATACCAAATCCCATTCCTACTAGATCCAATGGGACGCCGAGATCAGTGGAAGAATACATCGTGGATGAGTTGGTGAAACGCGGCCTCGCGTTCCGTTTCCATTCCGCCTTGCTCCGCCGCGCTAGCTGGCTGCCCCGCGGCTGACCGTCCGAGAGTCAGGGCGGCGCGTTTCTGCCGGCAGCATTGTTGGGTTGTTTGTGCGGTGTTGATCGCCTGCCGAGCTGGCGCTCGGCGCTCCCAGGAGCGCTGAAATTCACCGCCATTGCCCAGACGGAAACCGACCGAGTTTCTCATACCGATCTTCGATCGCCCCGTCGTACACCAGATTCCCCACCCGCGGCGTCTGATGTGCGATCATGCGCTGCTGAGCTTTCCAGGCCGAGGTCGGCGGATCGGCCCAGTCGCGTAAGATCATCTCGATCAGCGATCGCTGCTGAGGATCGGCGGTGGGCAGGGCGGCGCGCAGCATGGGTTCGGCGGCCTGACCAAGCAGGAACAACCCGCGCACCGCCAAGGCAGCGTCGCCCTCCAGGTGGTTGTCGCGCAGGTGCGGCAGCAGGATCGGAGCGATGCGCGGGGACAGGTCGCTGCGCCGATTGAATGCCAGCAGCACCGCGCAGCCGAAGCGGCGCTGGATGAGCGCGTCCTCCAGGTTCGCTTCCAGCACCGCCTGGTCCCGTGCCGCGTACCGGCACAAGGCGGCAAAAGCGGTCTGCATCGGCCTGAACTCCGAGGTCTGCTGGGGGCTGAGGAAATCGACCAGCACTGGAGTGAGCAGCGGATCGTCTCCATCCGCGCGATAGGCCAGGGCATCTGCGGCAAGTAAGCGTTGCTGGTCATCCGCCGAATCGAGCGCCGCCGCCAGCAAGCGGTTCGGGCAGTGTCCGGGGTTGGCGATCAGCCAGCGCTGGCCCTCCGCAGCATTGCAAAGGGGTGTGTAAGGGACTCGGTTCCCCGACGGACTGGGAATCGGTCGGTCCCAGAACGCCGCGTCATCTGCCAAGCCCTCGATGGTGACCTCAGCCAGGCGCAGCGACGGCTCTGGATCGAGGAATCGGAGGAGCGACGCCGCCATCTGACGGCGCTGGTAATCGCCATCGTCGAGGGCTGTGCGCAAGGCCGAGACCAGCCCAGGAGGCACAGCATCCGCGTTGGTATACGGGTAGAAGGAACTTGCCGCGGACATGCCATGCAGGGCATTTCCGCGAACGTCGTCGTCGCCGAGATTCTTCACGATAGCCGCCGCCAGAGCCGACAGATCTGCGGTTCCAGGTGCTCCGTTTTTGAGCCTCCCGGCGATCTGCTCCAGCGCGAGGCCGGCGATCATCTCGCCGGTGTCGTTGGTGATCGCCATCAGCGCGGGCAGAATCCGCGGGTCGCTCGCTTTCCACAATGAACGAACCGCTGCCAAGCGGACCACCTCTTCGCGGTCGGCAAGAGCCTCGATCAGCGCCGTGATCGCAGCATCATCACCGGCATCCGCGGCGAAGGCCAAAGCCTGGACTGCCAGCGAGCGCTCCCATTTCCCGCCCGACGCCAGACGGCGGATCAGCGCCGCCACGGGCGCAGTGCGCTCGACCTTATCCGGTCGATCCGCAGCCAGAGAACGGAGCAAGTCCAAGCGTACGTCCTCACGCGGTGCGCGGTCCACGCCTTCGCCGAGGCGGAGGGGCCAGCCCTTGCCCAGGCGATCGTTCGGGATGCCGCGGAGCAGCCGCGCCGCCGACGGATCACCGGAAACCGCCGCGGTCAGCGTGGCCTCGGCCAAGGCAGGATCGGCGCGGGAGAAACGATCTTCCACAGCTTGGGCAACACCCGGATCAGAACCTGGTTTTTTGTCATTCCGCTCGGCCACTGCCAGCACCTGCCCAGGAAGCGGGCTGTAACGGGCCGTGATTTCAGGGGCCCACCACGGCGCGGTCGCGACCGTGGTGGCGACGATCAGCACCGCGCACAGGGCCGCGCAGATGACCAGCCGCACGTTCCGGGACATGGACCGCACCGTCACCGCGCCGGAATCAGCGCAAGACCAGTCCTGGGAGCGCAGGCTTCAGCCTGCTGGATGGTCCTGGGAGCGCAGGCTTCAGCCTGCCGGCTGGTCCTGGGAGCGCAGGCTTCAGCCTGGTGGAAAATTTCGGCAGGCTGAAGCCTGCGCTCCCAGGTGAGGGCCTTCCAACGCGGCTGCGATCACAGGCAGGTTTCGGCAGGCTGAAGCCTGCGCTCCCAGGCGGCCGTACTCACAGGCGGGTTTCGGCAGGCTGAAGCCTGCGGTCCCAGGCGATGGTAGCCTGCGCTCCCAGGCCGTGCTGCCGGGTGTCTTGCCTGCGCGCTCGTCCTCCGACGATTCCCACCCCACCGGCGACCCCAGGAGTCCGCGACCATGGCCCAATTCCACCTCAGCGTCATCGCCGGCGACGGCATCGGTCCCGAGGTCATCGCCGAAGGGATCAAGGCGCTGAACGCGGTGGGCGATCGGTTCGGCCACCGCTTCACCTATGCCAACTACCTGGCCGGCGGAGCTGCCCTTGATTCAACCGGCGTCCCCCTGCCCGAGGCCACGGTGAAAGGCGTGAAGGACAGCGCGGCGCTGCTCTTCGGCGCCATCGGCGGGCCGAAATGGGAGTCGCTGCCTCATCATCTCAAGCCCGAGGCCGGCCTGCTGAAATTGCGCAAAGAGCTCGACGCCTGGGCCAATCTGCGCCCGGCCATCGTCTTCGACGAACTGGTCGATGCCTCGACGATCAAGCCCGAGGTCCTGCGCGGCACCGACATCATGGTCCTGCGTGAACTGACCGGCGGCATCTATTTTGGCCAGCCGCGAGGCATCGACGGCACCGGTCCCCAGCGCCGCGGCTTCAACACTGAAGTGTATTCCGAGTTCGAGATCGAGCGCATCGTCCGCCTCGCCTTCGCCATCGCTGCCGGCCGCCGGAAAAAAGTGTGCAGCGTCGACAAGGCCAACGTCCTCGAATCGTCCCAGGTCTGGCGCGAAGTCGCGACCCGGGTCGGCAAGGAGTTCCCCGACATCGCCCTATCCCACATGTACGTCGACAATGCGGCGATGCAGCTCATCCGCGATCCCAAGCAGTTCGATGTGATCGTCACCGGCAACATCTTCGGCGACATCCTGTCGGATGAGGCCAGCCAGCTCACCGGCTCGATCGGCATGCTCGCCTCGGCCAGCGTCGGCGGCCCGGTGGGCTTCTTCGAACCGATCCACGGCAGCGCTCCGGACATCGTCGGCCAGAAAAAGGCGAATCCGTTGGCCACGATCGGCACCGTGGCCCTGCTGCTGCGCCATGGCCTGAAACTCGAAGCCGAAGCCCTCATGGTCGAGCGCGCCATCCGCCAGACCTTGAAGGACGGCCTGCGCACCGGCGACATCCGCCAGGCCGGATGCACCCTGGTCGATACCTCGATCATGGGCGACGCCGTGGCGCTACGCATCCGCGGTATGGGCTGAGGTGCAAGCGCGGCTGGAGCCGCCTGGGAGCGCCGAGCGCCTGCTCGGCTGGAGCCGCCTGGGAGCGCCGAGCGCCTGCTCGGCTGGAGTCGCCTGGGAGCGCCGAGCGCCTGCTCGGCTGGAGTCGCCTGGGAGCGCCGAGCGCCTGCTCGGCTGGAGTTGGATGTGACCGGGATTCATCCTTGAAACGCACCACACTTTCCCGGCCGAGCTGGCGCTCGGCGCTGCCAGGACCGAGCAGGCGCTCGGCGCTCCCACTGCGCTCGGCGCTTCCAACCTGATGCGCCGCGCCACCACGGCCCTGCTGATCTTTGGCCTTGCCGCCGGCCTGGCGGTGGTGTGGGCGATCGTCGAAATAGCCCAGCATGGCCCCGAGGTCGCCTGGAAAAACGCTTGGAATCTGGTGTACCCTCCGCCGCCAGAGCCGATCCGGCTCGAACCAGGCGGAGGATTTTCCGGACGCCTCATCCGGGTGGTGGATGGGGACACGGTGGTGGTGCGCTACCACGATTTCGCGCTGCATGTCCGGCTGCTGAGCATCAACACGGCTGAATCCGTGGCTCCGGAAGTCGAACGCAATACCGCCTTTGGCGAGAAGACCTCGGCCTGGGCCAAGGCCTATCTGAGCGGTGCCACCGTCCGCGTCGAGTTCCAACGCGCCGAGGACGGTTGGCGGATCTCCACCGACAAATTTGGACGGGCGCTAGCCGACCTATGGATCGATCGCGGCCCACCCGGTCCCGACGACCAGGATGAACTCTACGCCGAAACCCTCATCAAACAGGGCTGGTCAGCGTACGAGACGCATTACGGCCAGAGCCGCCACCATCATCGCCGGTTGGCAGCTGCTGAAGCCGAAGCCAAGCGCGAGCGGCGCGGAATCTGGCGCTGATCAGGCCTTTTTCGCCACCGGACAGCCGAAGCTGAGCCGATTGCCGTCCTGATCGAGGAACATGACATCGCGCAATCCGTACGCCTGGTCGGCAAGCGGACATTCGACCCGGGCTCCGCGGGCGGTGACGGCAGCGGCCAACTGATCGACCTCGTCGACGAACACATACACCTCGCCATGACCGGCCCGGGCGAAGGCATTGCCATTGAGATGGATCTGCACCGCCCCCAGGCTGACGCCGGCATACTTGCCAAAACGGAAATCCTCACGGAAACCCAGAACATCGACATAGAACGCGATGGCGGCGGCAAGGTCGCTCACCGGCAGGACGGTGGCGGATCCGGTGGCGGTCATGGCGATTCCTTCACGGGGCCACGGCGGTTCCTGCCGTTGGTGGTCGGCCACGCTAACGGAGCTGCGCCCTGACCCAATCCCCAAAGCAGTTGGACCGCTCGGCCAAGACACTCAGGAAAAACACGGTGCGCTACGGTGCGGGATGACGCGGGCTCCCCCGACCGTGGAGCTGGGCCATGGTTACCGTTGGCCGACTCCGTCCGTTTGGCTGGGCGAGAACGGAGCAAACCATGCGGGCATCGCGGCGGTCGCCGCGGGAGTCGGCAATGACCCACCTGCTCGGATGGCTTCGGCCGCTGCATCGCGGCGGGCCGGTCCGATCCCCGGCAGGCAGTCGGCCATCCAGGGTTCCGCTCGGGCGGGCTCCATCTTGGCTGGGGCCTCCGCGGGGCGCATCGGCCGGATGACGGTGAGGCCGGTCACCACCACCAGGGCGAGCGCGGCCATGGCGGCCGCGATGGTGGATTCCTGCGCGGGATCAGTCATGCCCGGGTGATCCGGCAGCAGCGGTCGCGGTCGCCGTGGTCGCGGGTGGTGGTGGCAACCAGGCCGGCCGCCGCTGCCAGCTCACGGACGGCGGGGCCTTGGCGGAAACCGTGTTCAAGCCAGGCGACTCCCTGTGGGGCGAGCAGGCGCGGCAGGTCGGCGATCAGCGGGCGGATCAGGTCGAGGCCATCGGCTCCAGCGAACAGGGCCAGGGCTGGCTCAAAGCCCAATTCGGGATCGCATTCGCTGCGTTCCGACTCGGCGATATAAGGCAGGTTGGCGACGATCAGATCCCAGCCGCCGGGCAAACCTTTGCCGAGGTCGCCCTGATGGAAATCGACCTGGAGCGATAATCGCTTGGCGTTGGCCTGGGCGGTCGCCAGGGCCTCTGCTGAAATATCGCAGGCAGTGACGATCGCGTCGGGTCGCTCGGAAGCGATGGCCAGGGCGATCGCTCCGCTGCCGGTGCCGATGTCGACCACCCGTCCGCCTTGCGGCAGGTCGACGAGGGCATGGGTGACGAGATCCTCGGTCTCGGGACGGGGCACCAGCACGCTGGGGCCGACGTGCACGGTCAACCTGCGGAAAGGCTGATTGCCGATGATGTACGCCAAGGGCTCGCGCCGGCCGCGGCGGGCGACCAGGGCCCGCAATCGCTGGACTTCGCCCGGATCCAACGGCTGATCGAAACGGGTGTACAGGTCGAGCCGGGTCAGGCCGAGGGCCTCGGCGAAGATCCACTCCGCCTCGCGCCGAGCCTGGGCTGGCGGGGTGATGCCGCGCTCGGCCAGCCAGACGGCGCTGCGCTGCACCAGGTCGAGCAGGCGCGGCGGGGTATCGGCGGTCATGACGGCAGTTTGCGATCTGCCCGCCGACGCCCAACCCGGTGCGCTGAGCAAGCCGGCCCTTGCCGAGCTGGCGCTTGGCGCACCCAGCGTTGGCGCTCCCAACATCAGCGAACAGCTCGCGTCACCGCGCCGACCGGCTCCGCCGGGCTTTCGCCCGGCCGAGGGCGCGCAGTTCCGCAATCGGCCACGGTGGCGGCAACGGACCATTGCCGAAACGGCAACTGAGGTGGGCGTCGCGGTGCCGGGCCAGGTCCATGCCGGTGCGCTGGGCCAAGCCGTCAGCGAGGTTCGCCAGGGTCGTGGCCGGGGTTACAGGCAGGCCGAGCTCGGTCGCCAGGCGCAGCAGGTCGGCAGCGCGGCGGTCGAGCGCGGCGGCATGGGCAGGCCGGTTCGGGGCTGGCCTCCGACCCAGGATCCAGCTGAGCAGCCAGCTCGCTGCCAGAGCCGCACCAAAGATCACCGCGGTCGCCGCCAACCAAGGCAGTGCAAGCGCTTCGGTTGCGGCGGAATCCAGAGGATTATCGGGCTTCGCGGGTGGTTCCGGAATCACCGGGGGCGTCGGCGGGGGCAGGAGCTGGGCCGGCGCGCCGGGCTCGCTGGTGGCAACCGTGTCCGCTCCGGCGACCGGCTCGTTTCCGGGAGTCGGATCGACCCGCAACCAGCGGTCGCCGCTGGCGATTTCGAGCCAGGCATGGGCATGGCGGGAGCGGAACGTGGCGGTGACGCCGTCGATCTCGTCGCTGGCATAGCCGATCACGCAGCGCGCGGGAATGCCGGCCCGGCGCAGCAGGATCGCTGCCGCGGTGGAGAAATACTGGCAATGGCCCCGGCGTTGGGCCTCCCGGCCAAACAGAAAGGTGGCCAAGGCACCGGCTGGGCCAGGCGCGGGTTCGGGCAGACTGTTCACCGCATAAGTGCAGCGGTCGGCCAGGACCTTGCAGATCGCGGTGGCGGTCAGGTGGGCCGGCTGATCCTTCCAGCGCGGATCCTCGATGTCCGCCCACGGCAGATACGCCAGGGCTGACGGGATTTCGCGGCAGGCCGCTGGATCGCTGCCGGTGGTGGATTCGCTTTCGCCCGTGCCCAGGGCCACCGCGTGGATCTGGTCGCGATCACCGAAGCCGCGCCGGAAGCGATTGCCTTCGGCGTCGCCAAGCAAGTTACTGAGGGCCACTGCCGGCGCCCCGTCGAGGCGCAGCACCGGATCGCCGCCGCCTCTGGCCCGCCACAGGGTCGCGGTCTGGCCGGCGGGGAACCGGTCGGGAACGGCGCGATCGGGCGGGCCGATCGGGGTCCAGACCACGATCGGTCCGGCGACCTCCATCCGGCTCAGGGCCAGGCCACGCAGATACAGCACTCCGGTGCTGGCGGTCTTGGGATCGCCGCTGGTCCAGGTCAGCCGGGCGCGCACGGTGTCGTTGCGGTCGATGCCGGGCCGATCACCGAAGCGCATTTCGCGCAGGGCGCTGCCGTCTGGCGATGGCTGCTTGCTGGGGTCCGTGCCACCGACCGACGGGTGCATGGCCGGCGCCATCCACGATCGCTGCTGGATCGCCACCTGCGGGACTGGGCGCAAAGTTTCGAGGCGATTACCGATGACCAGTCCGCACGCGGCGACGATCAGGGTGGGCACGGCGGCCCAGCGCATCCAGGCCAACCAGCTGAACCGATCGCCCGTGGGAATCGCTCCGCTGCGGCCTCGGCGGCCTCGGCCGACCGTCAACCAGGCCGAGGCTCCGAGGACTACCGCCGCTCCCGGGACCAGCCAAGAGGCCGCGCTGGCCGCGGTCAGTCCCGAGCCGGGCCGGCTGCCCAGCCAGACCAGCTCGATCAGGGCGAGCAGGACGATCAGCGGCAGCCAACCGAACCGAGGCGGCGCCAGGAACAAGGCAGCGATGGTCATGCCGACCAGCCCATGCAGCGTCTCGCCCGCAATGTTCCGCTCCGCGCTGGTTCCCAGCGAGGGATCCGGCCACCACCCGAGGCTGACCAGCAGTGCGGTGGCGACGATGGCCGCCTCGCCGAGGGCCAAGGCCCGCCAAGCAGCCGGAAGCAGCGGTTGGATCAGCACCACCAGCACCGCGCTGATCGACACGATGGCGACCGGACCGCGACCTGCGGGATGGGCGTAGGCCAGGTACAGCGCGATGCCGACCAGCGCTGCCAGATGAGCCTGGGCCAGCGCCGAGATTCCCCCAAGGAACTTCCCCGCTGCGCTGGGTTCATGCTGCGCCGGAAGGGCCGGATGCACCGTCCCAAGTTCTGGTTTGACCGAGCGCTGACCGCCCCCGGACGCGCCATCCGGCGCTCCCCCGCGCAGCCCGCGGCTGCTCATGCCCGAGCGCCGATCTGGTCGATGATCTCGGGACCGATCCACAACGGAGCCGGACGCAGGCCATCCCCCGTCGGCTTCCTCCGGCTGACGACGATGGCGGGCTGACCGTTGGGTATCGCTGACAGCGGATCGCCGGAGCCGGGCTGGGCCAGGGCGAGGACTTCCCACTGGCGCGCCGGCTCGATCACCGGCCCGCCGTTCGCCGCGCTGGCCAGCCGCAGATCCACCTGCCATTCACCGCGGGAGAGATGGCTGCACAGGGTCGCGGCCGCCACCAGCAGGCGCTCGAAGCGGCCTTGGCCGGATTCGCCGGCGCCTTCCAGGTCGACCACCAGCGAGCAGCGCCGGCCAACAACCGCCCGGCGTTCCACCACCAGCAATTTCCCTGCCCGGGCGGTGGACGGCCAATGGACCAGGCGAGGTGGATCGCCGGGTTGCCAGGCCCGCAACCGATCAATCTCGTCATCGCCAGCGATCCCGCGGGCGCCAAGATCCTCAGCCCACATCGACAAGGCCCGGTCGAGGTGGCGCGGCACCTTGCCCAGGGCGGGGAGCACCAGGACCTCCGCCGGATCGGATACCGCACGATGGGTGGCGACCAGGGCGAAGGGCAGCTCGGACCGCACCCGGATCGCAGGCAGCGTGACTGGTCCACGGCGCGGGAAGCGCAACGCCACCGGCACGGTCAGGCCGCCGCCGCCGGCGGCCAGGCGCACGGCGGTCACCCACCGGCCGGTACCAGGATCCAGATAGAGCAGACGGCCAGGAGCCGATCCCGGCTTGGAGGTCACGGCGATCGCGACATCCGTCTCGCGTTGGACATGGACCATGGTCGGCACATTCCACGCCGCACGGATTCCCGATCCGGCGCTGCGGGTGGCCAGCGCCGACCAGCCGCAGGCCGTGAGCAGACCGGCGCCGAGGGCCGCCGCTCCCGGCTGGGCCAGCCACCACGGCGCCGCAGCCAGCACCACACCCTGGGTGACCAGGAAGGCCCCGAGGGAGGTCGGCCGCCAAGCCGGCGGCGGCGCCTGAACCTGAACGTGGCGGGCCTGGCGCATGGTTCAGCTCAGCATGACTTCACGACTGGCGCGAGCTGGGAGAGCCCGCTCGCCTTGAGTTGAAGCATGGCGCGGCTCGCCTTGGTTCGGCGAATGCCTGGGAGAGGCGAGCCCCTGCTCGCCTTGGGTTGGCGCGTGGGGTGGCTTGCGTGGCCACGACGCCGTGACGCACAGGCGTCGACCCTCCCAGGGCTTGGGCCACGGTCACCTCGGTACGGGTACGGACTCGACCAGGGCGCGGACGGCGGTGGCGGGATCATGGTTGGCGCGAGCAGTCACCCGATGGGCCAGGCACGGCACCGCCAGCGCCTGGATGTCATCCGGCAGCACAAAGGCCCGGCCGGCGATCAGCGCCCGGGCCCGGGCCGCCCGTTGCAGGCCGATGGCGGCCCGCGGACTGGCGCCCACCGCCAGGGCCTTGGAGGTGCGGCTGGCGTGGATCAGCGCCAACAAATAGCGCTGCACGGATTCCTCGACGGTGACCGCCGCAGCGCTGGCCCGCAGCCGATCCAGCTCATCCGCCTTGGCCACCGGGCGCAGCTGGGCCAGCTCGGGCTCGGCGCCATCGGTGCGCAGCAGATCCAATTCGGCATCCGCCCCAGGCAGGCCGAGGCTGGTGCAGATCAGGAACCGATCGCGCTGGCTGTCAGGCAAGGGGTAGGTGCCGGCCTGGTCATGGGGATTCTGGGTGGCCAGGCAGACGAACCGCGACGGCAGCGAGCGAGTCTCGCCATCCACCGTCACCTGGCCTTCGGCGAGGGCTTCGAGCAGCGCCGCCTGGGTGCGGGGCGGCATGCGGTTGAGTTCGTCAGCCAGCAGCACATCGGCGAACACCGGGCCTTGCCTGAAGACGAACCGGCTCGCCTGCTGGTCATACAGGGCGATGCCGGTGACATCGCCGGGCAGCAGATCCGGAGTGCCTTGGAGCCGGCGGCAGACACCGCCGAGACTGGCGGCCAGGGCCCGGGCCAGCGTGGTTTTACCGACGCCGGGCAGATCCTCGACCAGGACATGGCCGCGGGCCAGCCAGGCGGCGACCACCAGTTCGACCGCGGGGCGGGCGCCGCGCCACACTCGGGCGACGTTCTCGACCAGCCGACGGGCGGTCTGCACGGCAGGATGAGGATCCACGATCGCAGACATGCTGACCAGGACCAACGGCTGAGCCAGGGGACGGTTCATCCGGATTCCCGGTCCATCGCGCTCAGCATGATACTGCGGTACGGTTTGGCTTGCCGAAACCCCGGTAGCCGATGGTATGATATGGCGATGCGCCGCCGAGCGACCCATGCAACGCGCCGGAGCCGGCGAGAGTAGGAACCTGCCATGTCGGACCCCTCTGCAATGACCGCACCCGTCCAGCCCGCCCGGGGCCAGACCATCGCCAAGCGCATCCTGGCCGAACGGATCGCCGAACGCCACGGCATCAACCAGGGCCTGGCCCAGACCGTGATCCAGGATTTCCTCGACGGCATCGCCGAAGAATTGGCCGCCGGCAACCGGCTGGAATTCCGCGATTTCGGAGTGTTCTCCACCGCCCGGCGCAAGCCGCGGGTGGCGCTGAACCCGAAAACCATGGAAAAGGTCACGGTGGAGGCCCGCACGGTGGTCAAGTTCAAGCCAGGCATGCACCTGAGAGCCAGGGTCCGCGACCTGGCAGTGGCCAGCGACGACAGCGACGGCGAAGGAGACGAGCCGTGAACCTCGGAATACCAGGTGAACCGCCAAAGCACCAGGACGCCAAGGGAAAACAGGGCAGATGCTCCGCTCACCGGAGCCGCGTTGCTGAAACTTGCTTGGGAAGGCCGCTCGCCTGCGTCCTGGCGCTGGCGGCTTCGGTAGCCAGTGAAGGACCGTTGCTAGCCGCCGCCGATCCGCCGACGCCGTCTCCCAAAGGCGCCGGATTGCGCCCAGCCCTGTTCACGGTCAAGGCAGGACGATCGAACGGCCTGCTCGCCTTGGGCGGTGAGCTGGAGCTTGCGGCGGATAAGGACAGCCCGGTGGAGGTGTCCTATGACAACATGCTGTTGTTGGCTGAACTCGTCCGCGGCCGCCGCTGCGCCTGGGGCGAAGGCGGAACCCTGGTCATCGACACCGTCGATATCCTCGGAAGCCGTGAGCACCCGATCCTGTTCGATTCCCTGGCCACCACCTTGCCCCAGATCGGCGCCCGGATGCGGCTGGCTCCAGGACGGGCCAGCGCTCGGCTGCTCGGGCCGCCCGGCGTCGGACCTGCTGCCCAGTACCGGCTGGTCCTTGATGATTGCGGGGATTTCAGCGGTGACCTCCAGGAACGCGCCGGTTGGCGGGGGCT
Source organism: Planctomycetota bacterium (assembly GCA_014193115.1). Taxonomy (GTDB): domain Bacteria; phylum Planctomycetota; class UBA11346; order UBA11346; family UBA11346; genus BJHQ01. Next base: position 58,289 of record BJHQ01000006.1, read on the forward strand.
GGTCGGCTGGGCGAAATCGGTCGCGGTCTACCTGAGCGCCGACGTCACCTCAGAAAAGATGGGCAAGCCGGTCCTGCGCAGCCTGGTGATGCTCGGCGATCCCGGCGACCCGAGCGCCGGCCGCAAACCCCGGCCAGCCATCGTCAATCGCTACGATTGCCCGATCGGCGGAGCCAACGGCGATGGGTTGTCGGCCTTCCGCGACCACTGGACCGGCGAGGTCCGCAGCCAGGAGATCGTCCTGGAGTTTTCCATCGATGGCAAATTGTCCGGGGCCAAGACCGGCCAAGATGTGTTCATGCAGGGCAATCCGTTCGACTTCCAGATGGGCGGGCTGAGCGTCCCCCGCCTGGAAAAGCCGGGCACGGCTCAATGATCCGGCGCCACCGCTGACGCTCAGCCGGCGGTGGCGACCGGCATGAACATCCTCCGTCATCTCCGTCCCGACTGCATCCGGCTCGAACTCGAGACCAGCGCCGGCGATCCGCCCGAGGACGAGACCGACGCCCAGCGGGCCAAGCGCGAAGCGGCAGTGAAGGAGACCCTGCTCGAAGAATTCGCGGAGCTGCTCAGCCGTTCCGGCGCCATCGCCAATCCCAGCAAGTTCTGCCGCGATCTGATCAACCGCGAGCGCAAGGCCACCACCGGCATCGCTCCCGGCATCGCCATCCCCCATGTCCGTTCGATGCAGGTGCGCACGTTCATCATGGGCCTGGGCCGGGCCGCACCGCCGGGGCTGCCCTTTGCCAGCCTGGATGGCGAGCCGACCCGGCTGTTCCTGCTCCTCGCCAGTCCACCCTATGAAGATCGCATTTATTTGCAGGTCTACCGGGAATTCGCCAACCTGATAAAGGACGAGGCCGCCATGGACGGCCTGATGGCGGCGTCCAACCCCCAAGACGTGTTCCAGGTCCTGCGTGGACATTTCCGATAAGAAAAGATGAACCACCTAGACACCAAGAATAACTCTGGGAAAGGCTCCACTGGCTGGACGACCAACAGGTTGCGGATTATCTCGTGCCAGGAGTCCGAATTCCAGAAACAGAGCACAAAGATGATACAGGTCATTCATTCACAGTCATAATCCCGGAATAAAAATGAATATCCTCATTCCAGCAAAAATAAACTATCGAATCGCCCTAACAGTTGCGGCATTTCGCATTGAATATATTGAAAATAATTCGATCAGTATTACTTTCGCCGCAACGAATGTTAGGGGGGATGAATTTCAAAAGACAGTGAAATTTGATAGCGGATACTTGAGAGTTTCACCTGCGTATAGTGATAGAGAAGTAATATCAAGAATCGAATACGATCATAGCAATGTGCCTGAAAATAGTTCGGTCATTGAAATGGATAATTACTTAAAAAGATTCCAAGAGAAATGGAGGGAAAGTGGCCTGTGCCCAGATCCGAATATTTATTTTGTTGAGCAGTCTTCATGGATCCCCACCATCCCTGCCTACAATCAAACAAATATAAATCATATATTGTTGGTATCCGAGGACTGCTATGTAGAAATACTGTGTCGTAAGTGGCAAATATCGTAGGCGCTGCCGGAATCCGGTTATCCAACGTGTCCATCTCTCGTTCTGTCCAGAAATGGATCTTCCTCCAACCTTCCGCCACGTGGCGCTTTGGCGTCTTGGCGGTTCTCAACCGCGTTACCCGGGATGAAAGAGGCCACCAATGATCCCCACGTCGCCACTCGACCATCATGACGTCCTGGCGTTGGTCCACGCCGCTCTGCGCGAGGATCTGCGCTATGGCGGCGACCTGACGGTGCGCGCCTGCGTTCCCGCCGGGGCCCGGCTGGGCGGTGAGATCCTCGCCAAAGGCGCGGGAACGATCTGCGGACTCTGGCTGTTTCCCGTGGTCTTCGCGGCCCTGGCCGAGGACCGGCCGGGTGCGGGCGTCACCGTCACCGATCTGGCCGTCGACGGCGCGGTGGTGCCGGCCGGCACCATCATCGGCCGCGTCTCCGGCTCCGCCGCCACGATCCTGTCCGGCGAGCGCACCGCGCTCAATCTGGCCCAGCACTTGTCGGGCATCGCCACCGCCACCGCCGCCCTGGTCGCAATCGTCGCCGGAACCAGGGCCAAGGTCCTCGATACCCGCAAGACGGTTCCCGGGCTGCGGGTCTTGGCCAAGCACGCGGTGGTCTGTGGCGGCGGCGTCAACCACCGGTTCGGACTCCACGACCAGATCCTGATCAAAAACAACCACATCGCCCTGGCCCGCGGCCGCAGCCAGGCCGGACCGCAGACCTGCGCCGCCGCCGAAGCCGTGCGCCGAGCGCGGTCAGCGGTCGGTCCAGCGATCACGATCCAGGTCGAGATCGACCAGGTCACCGATCTGGCGCCGGTGATCGCCGCCGGCGCCGACTTGGTGCTGCTCGACAATTTTGATCCGCACGGAGCCGCCCAGGCGGTGGCCGAGCGCGACCGGATCGATCCGGCGCGGCGGGTGCTGTTGGAGGCCTCCGGCGGCATCACCGCGGCGTCGATCCGTGCCTTCGCCGAAGCCGGCGTCGATCGCATCTCCACCGGCGCCATCACCCATTCGGTCAAAGCTCTCGATATCGCCCTGCACTGCGCCCCGGAATGACCACGGATGCGTCATCCTTAACAAAGCAGACGAACCGCCAAGACGCCAAGACGCCAAGTGAAAAACCTGGGAAAGGCTCCGCTGGCTGAACGACCAACCGGGTGCTTGGCGCCTTGGCGGTTCGCCAACTGCGGCATCCAGGGTCATGCGAGCGGCGACGGCGCCCGCAGCAGTGAACGCAGACAACAAATCAAGTCAGCGGGAATCCTCCCGTTGAACGGTCCAGTCTGCGGCATGGTTCCCAGGTGATTCCTGGGCCGACGCCTACTTTGCCTTCTTGGCCTGCTTCGCCGCCCGCTTCTCTTTGAGCGTCTTGGTCGGCTGCTTCTTCACGTTCTTCGGGGCTTTCTTCTCGATGGCCATGGGATTGCTCCTTGGTCGGGCGGCAGGATCGCCACCGGAAGACCTTGGGAACCATGATAGATCCTGGAAAACACAGTGCAAATGCTGGTTTGCGCGGCTCTTTCCGCAACCAGTGGTCGGCCATCGCCGAGCCGACGGGTCTCGCACTGCGCTGGTCTGCATCCGATCTTACCGGAAAACATCACCTGTCCTTGACCAAACCTGCCGCACGTGCTGGCTGATGATTCATCGTCTGCTCATGTTCCGGGTGGAACACTCCAGTCATGAACCTTTCCATCCGCCGCCCGTCGACCCTCGTCCCTCTGCTTGCGGCGATCGCCGCCCTGCCCGCGGCCGAACCGCCCAAGGTGGTCCTGATCTCCCTTGATGGCGCCACCCCGCGCCTGGTCGAGCAATATCTGGCTGATGGCACCTTGCCCAGGAACAAAGGTATCGGCCTGCTCAAGTTCAAAGGACTGACCGCGCTGCAAAACCTGACGGTGACGCCCTCGCTGACCGCGGTCGGCCACGTCGCCATCGCCACCGGATCCAACCCGGCGCGCACCAATGTCATCGCCAACAGCTTCCATCTGGTGGCCAGCCCCTTCAACCTGAACATCAGCGGATTCGCGGCCCCGATCGGCGGCTATTTCATCGATGGCCCGGCCCACATGGACCAGGCCGGCGCCGAGCCGGTGTGGAAACGCCTGCGCGCCGCCGGAAAAAAAGTGGTGGCCGCGACCTTTCCCGGCGCTGACGGCATCGATGTGAAAGTGCCCGGCACCACGCCGGTGGTCCAGCCCGCCAGCGAACGCACCGTCGATTACACCATGCCCTTCGGCGCCTTCGCCGGACCCACCGGTACCGGCTTCGTCCTTACTGCGGCTGATTTTTCGGATGCGCCTTCCACGGTCACCGACGCTCTGACCGCGGCCGGCAAGACCTCGTTCAGCACGGTGAAGGTCAAGACCACCAGCCTGGAGACCTTCACCGTCAACACCAAGTCGTTCGACATGCGGGTGGCGGCCCTCGACACCACCGACGATGCCCTGGTCAACTACGACACCCTGGTGTTCTTCGATCAGACCATCGGCCTCCCGGCCGGTCCATTCAGCAAGCCCTCCACCGGACCTGCCTATGTGAAGAATGACGGCAAGTCGCAGCGGTTCTTCTTGGAAGGCACCCCGAACAAGATCGGTTTCAGCTATTTCGTCTCTACCCTGGCTGGCGATCTGTCGACCGTGCGCCTGGCCCGCTACGCCGGCTATTTCATCCCGCGCAATTCACCCGATGCCACGGTCATCGCCAACGTCGATGACATCAACAACAACGTCGGCTTCTGGCTGGCCGGTCCCGACTTCCGGTTCCCCGAACGGTTGTTCCCCACCATCCCCGCCGGCCAGACCGGCACGTTCACCGACGCCGAGCTGGAGGCGATGTATCAGGACCAGGTGCTGACCACGGTGGATTACAGCGCCCAGGTCGCGATCCGGGCGATCACCCAGACTCCCGGCGCGGATCTGGTGCTGACCTATATCGAGCAGCCCGACGGCTCGACCCACCAGTATCTGCTGCAAGACCCGCGCCAGCCGACCAACATCAAGGATCCCAACTCGATCCTCGATGGCCAGGACCAGGCCAAGGTCCGGCGCTATGACGGCTATGTGCGCTTCGCCTATCAGCAGGCCGACAAGGCGGTGCAGCGGATCCTCGACACCATCGGCTACGACGCCCAGGGCCGCCCCCTGGCCACCGTGCTGCTGGTCTCCGACCACGGCTTTGAAACCTTCCACACCGCGGTGTCGCTGCCCGCAATGTTTACGGCCGCCGGCCTCGATTCCACCAAGGTCAAGGCGGTGACCTCGGGTCCGGCAGTGAACGTCTATTTCAACCTGCAAGGTCGCGAGCCGGGCGGCACGGTGACGCCGGCTGAATACCGCACGTTGCAGGCCCAGGTGTTCGATCTGCTGCGCAGCCAGACCGATCTCAACGCCAATTACACCAATGGCGCTTCGGCCGGTGTGCCGCTGTTCGACCTGGTCGCGAAACGTCCGCTGCCGGCCAGCGATACCGATCCCAAGTTTGGCCGGGTCACCGACAGCCTGTTCGCACAGGATTCCGGCGACGTGGTGGCGATCCTGAAACCCGGCTACAATTTCGACGGCACCCAGAATCCGGTGGTGATCCGCAAGGGCGACAGCGCCAGCGAAAAAGTCCTGTCGCTGCCCAACTTCTATGGCGCCCACGGTTATGACGCCAACTATCCGAACCTGAGCGCGATCTGCTATGCCGCCGGCCCTGATGTGACCCCCGGCACCCTGACCTTGACCCACAACATCGATATGGCGCCGACCATCAACCGGATCCTCGGCGTGGTGCCGTCGGCCACCGTCGAAGGCAGCGCCCTGCCGCTGGTGACGCCGCGGGTCCTGCCGACCAGCGTCGCCCAATCCCTGCCCAATGGCCTGGCCATCGGCGACGTGACCCAGACCTCGGCGGTGCTGTGGACCCTGAGCACCGCTCTTGGCGCGGTGACCTTCGAGGTCGCCACCGATGCGGCCTTCGCCAATCTGGTGCTGAGCACCACGGTTTCTGCCGGCGATGCGACGCTGCCGGTGACCGTCACCGTCACCGATCTGATTCCGGGCACCGCGTATCAGGTGCGGGCGCGCAATGCGCTCGGAGCCGAGGTGAAAGGCAGCTTCAGGACCAACGCCGCGGCCGGAGCCAAGGGCGCCCGCATCGGTTTCGGCGGCGACTGGCGTGGCGAACTGGGATCCTTCCCGGCGGTGGCCGATCTGGCCGGGGCCAATCTCGACGTGTTCATCGCCAATGGAGATACGATCTATAGCGATTATCCGTCTCCGGCGGTGAACAAGCCGTTCGCTGAAACCTTGACCGAGTTCCGGGCCAAGCACGCCGAGGTCTACGCCACCAACCTGGGCCGGAACACCTTCGCCGCCGCCCGGGCGGTGACGCCGTGGCTGGCCAGCATCGACGACCACGAAGTCATCAACGACTTCAGCGGCGGCGCCGCTCCGGCCAGCGATCCGCGCTTCGCCGGTCTGGCTGGCGCCTTCATCAATGAGACCAGCCGCTATAACGACGGCCTGCGCGCCTTCGTCGAATACAACCCGATTGCCGACCGCCGTTACGGCGCCACCGGCGACGCCCGCACCGCCGGCAAGCGCAAGCTTTACCGCTACCGCACCTTCGGCAGCAGCGCCGCGGTCATCGTCTGCGACCAGCGCTCGTTCCGTGACGCGCCGCTGGCCGAACCGGCCAACCTCAGCGACCCCGCGGCGGTCGGCGCCTACCTCGCCCAGACCTTCACCCCGGGGCGGACACTGTTCGGCGCCCAGCAGAAGGCCGATCTGAAGGCCGACCTGCTCCGCGCCCAGGCCGACGGCATCACCTGGAAGTTCGTGGTCATCCAGGAGCCGATCCAGAACCTCGGCGTGCTCGGCTCGTCCGACCGCTTCGAAGGCTATGCCGCCGAACGCAGCGAATTGCTCGCGTACATCGCCGACAAGAAGATCCGCAACGTGGTCTTCTTGTCCGCTGATGTCCACGGTTTCATGGTCAACAACCTGACTTGGCAGACCGGCGCCGGCCAGCCGCAGAAACAAAGCGGAGCCTTTGAAGTGACCACCGGCGCGGTCGCCTTCGATCCGCCCTTCGGTCCGTTTGTCGCGGGTGCCGCCCAGGCCCTGGGCCTGATCAGCGCAACCTCGGCTGCCTTCTACAACTCGCTGCCGGTCAACCACGACGCCGGCGACACGGTGGATGATAAAGACGACTTCATCAAGCAGATCGTCAACGGCGGCCTGCTGCCGCTGGGCTATGACCTGATGGGCCTGAACGGCTCGAAAATCCCCGCCAAACTGGTCAAGGGCGATTACGTCGCCTATCACACCTATGGCTGGAGCGAACTGGTCATCGATCCGACCAGCGAACAGCTCACCGTGAATTACCACGCGATTCCGTGGTACAGCCAGGCTGACTTGGCCGCCAACACCACCGCGGTCATGGCCCGGACGCCGACGGTCGATGTGACTTTCACCGTCTATCCGGTGAAGCCGGCGGTGGTCACCGGACGCCCGATCACCGGCGGCACGGTGAACAGCGATGGCACCATCCACAAGGTCGGCGTCGGCGGCCGGGGCAGCATCACCTTCACCGTGCCCGACCTGGCCGGCGGCGGCACCATCACCATCACTGCGACCTCGTCCAACCAGGCGGTGATCAAGGATGCCGACATCAAGATCGGCGCCCTGGTCGCCGCATCGAGCCTGCGCGCCGCCCTGATGGCGACGGAGATCACCTACACCACGTCTGCCGCCGGCGACACGGTGATCACCATCGAGGCCAGCAACGGCAGCCAGACCGCCACCACCCAGATCGCGGTCACCGCCGATCCGGCGACCACGGTGACCGTCGCTGGCGGTACGGACGAGAACAAGAAGGACGACAAGTGCGGTATCGGCTCGTCCCTCGGGCTGGCCCTCGTCGGGATCCTGGGCTTCGGCCTGATCGGTCTCCGCCGCCGGCGCTGATCGTCGAGGGCAGCCTGGACCGGGCTCTATGGACTCAACTGGCTCAACGGAGGCAGCTCGGTCCAGGTCGAATGTACAGCGTCTCGGTCAGGGTGGCAGCACGCGATACACCGCCCTGGCCCTGACTGGAAAGGCCGACCGGCGCGCCGTGCGCACCACGGCCACCGGGCCGTGGTCGTCAACGATGCTGGTGCCCTCTGGCAGGTCGATCAGAACGCAGGTGCGATCGGTGGACGCGCGGATGACGGCGTCGCGAAGCCGGCCGCCATCCCAGGACAGATCGACGGTGAAACCACCACGTCCGCGCAGTCCGCTGGCGGAACCGGCCGACCACGCGCTGGGCAGGGCGGGCAGCAGATGCAGTTCACCGTGACGGCTTTGCAGCAGCATTTCCAACACCGCAGCCACCGCGCCGAGATTGCCTTCGATCTGGAAGATCCGCGGCGGACAGAGGTCGAGCAGGGAATCGGAGACGAAATCGGCGAGCAGATGCCCGATGTGGTCGAGGGCCTGGTCGCCCAGGCCGGCCCGGGCGTAGAGGCAGGCGACCCAGGCCCGGCTCCAACCGGTGTGGCCGCCCTGCTGGGCCAGGCGGAATTCCAAAGATTTCATGGCAGCAGCGAACAATTCCGGGGTGCGTTCGGGATCGATCGCATCGCCGGGGAACAGGGCGTAGAGGTGCGACAGATGGCGGTGGCCGGGTTCGACCTCGGTGACTTCCCGGTCCCATTCCAGCAGCCGGCCATCGCTGCCGATGCCCAGCGGCGGCAGGCGTCTGCGCAGGTCGCGCCAGATCTCGCGCTCCGCGCCGTCGAGGTGGAGGAGCGCCGCAGCCTCGCTGGCGTGATCGAGGACCTCGCCGACCAGCTGCACATCCATGGCGGCATTGACCCCCAGGGTCACCGGCAGGCTCCCGCCACCGACGAAGCGATTCTCGGGCGATTGCGAAGGCACGATCAGGGCCGTGCCATCCGCCGCGCGTTGGCAATAATCCACGAAAAAGCGCGCCACGTCACGGATGAAGGGATAGGCCCGCTCGGCCAGGAACGTCCGGTCCTGGCTGAATTCGTACTGCCACCAGACGTGCTGGGCCGCCCACGGCGCCGCGCCGACCCAGACCGCCCAGCCCGCGGATTCCGGCGTCGACCTGCCCCAGCAGTCGGTCTGCAGCGGCAGGTAAACCCCACGGCATCCGTACAGATCCGCCGCCGCCTTGCGCCCATGGTCAAGGAAGCGTTCGAAGTACCGGATGAGAACCTCCGCATATCCCGGCAGCCCGCCCGGTTCCGCCGCCCAGTAGTTCATCTGCAAGTTGATGTCGAAATGGTAGTCGCACTGCCACATCGGATCGATGTCTTCATTCCATTTACCTTGCAGGTTCGCTGGCAATTCCCCGTTCGCGGTGCTCGCGACCAGCAGATAACGGCCGAAGTCGAGGTACAGCCGGAGCAAGTCGGGATCAGGCGCTCCCGCGCGCAGCCGGCGCAGCCGTTCGTCGGTCGGCAGATCGACCACGGGATGGGGAATCACGATGGTGGCGCTGCGGAAATGCCGACGGTGCGCGGCGACGTGGCTGGCCACCAGGTCGCTCCACGTCGTCGTTGATAGGGTTCGCAGCGCCAGTTCGGCCTGTGCGCCGCCTGGATGGGCCGAGGTTCCGATGTCGAGGGCGACGAGCACCTCCCGGGCCCCGGTCATGAGCACGCGGTCACGCTCAATCCTTGTTGACGAAGGTGCCTCACCGTCCGGGCCGCGATGCCAGATCCTGGCCCGGACCGCGAAGTCCAGCCCGCCGGTGAACGCGCCGCGCATCTCCAACGCGTCCGTGGTGGTGGCGAAGGCGAGCCGGCAACCGGGATCGATCACCCGGTCGAGCCACAGCGATCCGTTGAACGCGACGCCGCTGGTGGTGAACCGAGCCAGGATCAGGTTCTCGGTGAGATGGACCAGGTATTCACGCCGGATCTCCTTGAGAAAATTCTGATTGGCGCAACAGCGGTAGACCACCGCGACCACGCCGGTATCGAGATCGAGCTCACGCCGATAGGTGTAGAAATTCTGATGGTCCATTTCGAAGTGGAGATCTCCTGCCGGCTGGAAAGCATCGACCCGCGGCGGTTTCCCGGAGATCCCACCAGAGCCGCCGAAGGCCTGGTTGCCGGCCACGGTTCCGGCGGCGAACTCCCCGGCCAGCAATTGCCGACGTACGTCGGCGAGCAGGTGGCTGCTGGCGGGATTGTCGCGTTCGCGGTGCTGGCCGCGCCACAGCCATTCGTGGTTCAGGGCCAGCCGCTCGCGCTTGACGCTGCCCAGGACCATGGCGGCCAGGCGTCCGTTGCCGATCGGCAGACCATTCATCCAGTCGCTGGGTGGCCGGTCATACCAGAGGATGGAGGACATGGGTTTCCTTGTGGGCGGTGTGGTCCAAGCCATTCCAACTGCGGCGAAGGGATGGTGCGGCACGACCGGAGGGCCGCATCCGTGGCTGTGGACAGCGTCCCCGATCAGGACGTGGTTCAAGGATGATCCGTCGCCCAGGAGCAGGCCAGGCTTCGGGCGTCAGTACCCCTCCCTTGCCGACAATAAATTGGTCGAGAGCTTGCCGCCCATGCCGCATTACCGCTGCGCCGGCGTCGCCGTCCGCGAGCCATCACCCATGATGACGAGGCCGTCACCGTGCTGTTCAATTCCCTGACGTTCGTCGTCTTCTTCCTGGTGGTCTATGGCGCCTACCGGCTGCTGCCGGGCTGGGGGATGCGCAAGAACCTGCTGCTGGCCAGCAGCTATGTGTTCTACGCGGCGTGGAATCCTCCCTTCGCGCTGCTGCTGCTGTTGTCGACCGTCGTTGACTGGTGGTTGGCCGGCCGGATGGGCGCCGAAACCCATGCCGGGCGGCGCAAGCTGTGGCTGATCATCAGCCTGGTCACCAACCTGGGACTGCTCAGCTTCTTCAAGTACGGCGACTTCCTGATGGAGAACACCAAGATTCTGCTGGCTGCGATCGGGATCGACTACCACCCGCCGGATCTCGGCATCCTGCTCCCGGTGGGCATCTCGTTTTATACTTTCCACACGCTGTCCTACACCATCGATGTGTATCGTGGCCAGTTGAAGCCCGAAGCGTCGCTGCGCGATTTCGCGCTGTTCGTGTCTTTCTTCCCCCAGCTGGTCGCTGGTCCGATCATCCGCGCCAAGGACTTCCTCTATCAGTTGCAGGCCCCGCCAGTGCCGGTGCCGGGCCGGTTCACCTGGGGCCTGTTCCTGATGACCCTGGGCCTGTTCCAGAAGGTCGTCATCGCCGACACCCTGCTCGCGCCTGCTGCCGACACGGTGTTCGGCCATCCCTTCCCGCTTGCTGCACTCGATGCCTGGACCGGGGCGCTGGCCTTCGGCATGCAGGTCTTCTTCGATTTCAGCGGCTACACCCTGACCGCCATCGGCGCCGACCTGTGCTTCGGCTTCTACCTGCTCAACAACTTCCATTTCCCCTATGGCGCGGTGGGCTTTTCGGATTTCTGGCGGCGCTGGCACATTTCGTTGTCGTCGTGGCTGCGCGACTACCTGTACGTGCCGCTGGGCGGCAATCGCTTCGGCACGCTGCGCACCTTGTTCAACCTGATGCTGGTCATGCTGATCGGCGGACTATGGCACGGTGCGGCCTGGACCTTTGTCGTATGGGGCGCTCTGCACGGCCTGCTGCTGATCGCAGAACGCGGCGTGCGCTCCCTGACCGAAGGCGCCGCCTGGGCCAGCCGGACGCCGGCCCAGCTCGCCGCTTGGCTGGCCACCATCGCCGGCGTGACCGTGACCTGGGTGTTCTTCCGATCCCAGGATTTCGGCAGCGCGATGAAGAATGTCTTGAGCATGGCCGGGTTCTTCGGCGCCCAGGGCGACCAGATCCTGGCGACTCGGGACCTGGTCGCGGTGGGCAGCGTGGTGGTGGTGGTCCTGATCCTGCACCGGGCGCTGCGCGACAGCTCGATCGAAGCAGTGGTCCAGCGTCTGCCGGCCTGGGCGGTGGCGGCCGCCTGGATCGTGATGTCCCTGTCCGTCCTGCTCACCCAGGGGAATGGCAATGCCTTCATCTATTTCCAATTCTGAGCCGGCGAAGGCCGGACCCCCCATCGGGGACTCACACGGGGACCCGAGCGGGGGATTGCACAGCGAAATCACCCGGCAGCGGACCATTCCCGACCAGCCGTGGCCGCGGATTGCGCTGGCCGTCGCCATCGCGGTCGTCATCGGCGTGGCCGCGTGGGAGGTCACCTGCCGGTCCTGGGGATACCGGCCTGGGCTGGACGACACCAATGACTTGTGGGTTGAGGCCCGGCGCACGGTCAAACCCGATTCCACCGTGATCATCGGATCCTCCCGCGCCCTGTTCGGTCTTGATCTGAACGCACTTGAGGCTGGGCTCGGCACCCGTCCGGTGCAACTCGCTCTGGTCGGCAGCTGTCCGTATCCGGTGCTGCGCCATTTGGCTGACGATGCGACCTTCCACGGCACGGTGATCTGCGACATCGTGCCCGGCCTGCTCGTCGTTCCGTACATGGCGCCGCCGTATAAGAATGCAGAAAAGGCCGTGAAACGGCTGCATACCCAAAGCTGGTCGCAGTGGGCCGGCCTCCACTTGTCGATCCCCCTGGAACTGACCTTCGCCTGCTTGCAGCAGGAGGACCTGAACCTGGCGGCGCTGCTCCGCCACGTGCCGCTGCCCGACCGGCCCAAGGCCCAGATCGGACCGGCGTTGCCGCCGCATTTCAGCACCATCGATCGCGATCGCCGGACCTGGATGCGCCCTGAGGTGCTCACCGACCAGACCTTATGCGACCGGGTCAAATACGGTTGGCCGCCGCTGTTCACGCCCCCGCCCAAGCCATCGTGGATTCCCGAAGGTCCCTTCGGCGAGTTCATGGGCAAACTGTTCAATGAACGGTTCGTCGACATGGCCAAGGCGGTGTCGGATCTGCGCACCCGAGGCGGAAAGGTCGTGTTCGTGCGCATGCCATCGAGCGGCGAGCTGCGTCAGCTCGAAGAGCGCCTGACGCCGCGGGCCGCGGTGTGGGACCGGCTGCTGAAGGATACCGGCAGTCCGGGCATCTGGTTCGAAGACCACCCGGAACTGACCGGTTTCGAGTGCCCGGAATGGTCGCATCTGTCGGCCGCAGATTCGGTGGAGTTCACCAAGCGCCTGGCGCCCTTCCTGAAGCAGGCGCTGGCCGCGCGCTGAACCGCTGGGGGCAAAGCGCCTGATTGGCCCTGGGAGCGCCGAGCGCCTGCTCGGCCGTGGTTGGCCCTGGGAGCGCCGAGCGCCAACTCGGCTGTGGTTGGCGCAGTGATTCTGCGTTCCCCGAGAGATCTTTGCCGAGCTGGCGCTCGGCGCTCCCAGCTTGCCGAGCTGGCGCTCGGCGCTCCCAGCTTGCCGAGATGGCGCTCTCATCATGCCGAGCTGGTGCTCGGGGCTCACAGGGTTCTGCGCTCCCCAGGTTCACTGTTGTCGCTCAGGCTCTCCTGACGATACCGTGGCCAGCAAGGAGCTCCCATGTCGCACGTGGATCCCGCTCCGCCGTCGGCGAGCTCAGCCGAGCCGGTGCCGGCCTTCCCTGTCGTCGGGATCGGTGCTTCGGCCGGCGGGCTGGCGGCTTTCACCGAGTTCTTCCAAGGATTCCCGGATGATCGCAGCCTGGGCATGGCGTTCATCCTGGTCCAGCATCTGCCCGCCGATGCGGACAGCATGCTCACCGAGCTGATCAGCCGCACCACCAGGATGCCGGTGAGCAAGGCCGCGCCGGGGATGGAAGTCGTTCCCGACCACGTTTACATCATGCCGCCGAATCGCGAATTGACCTTTAATCAGGGCCGGCTGAGCCTGCACGAGCTGGCAGATCAACGGGTCCGGCTGCCGATCGATCGACTGTTCAATTCCCTGGCCCAGGCGCTCGGCAAGCGCGCCATCGGCGTCGTCATGACCGGCACCGGCTGCGACGGGACCCAGGGCTCCCGGGCGATCCGCGCCGGTGATGGTCTGGTCATCGCCCAAAGCCCAAAATCGTGCGAATTCCCCGGGATGCCGGCCAGCGCGATCGCCGCCGGAGTGGTCGATCACCAAGCGGCTCCGGCGGATCTGCCGGCGTTGCTCTGCGCGATCGCCGGCAAGTCCGACCGCCTGCGCAGCGAACCGGTCCAGCCGGTTCCGGACGAGGCGGCGAGACGCGAACTGATCACCCTGCTGCGCGTCCACACCGGCCACGACTTTTCCCATTATAAACGCAACACGATCCTGCGCCGCGTCGAACGGCGGCTGGCGGTCCACCAGATCACCGCCCTGGCCGATTACGTCCGCTTCGTCGAGCAGACGCCCAACGAGTTGCAGACCCTGTTCCGCGACGTGCTGATCGGCGTGACCAGCTTCTTTCGCGACCCCGAATCCTTCACCGTCCTCGATCAGCAGGTCATCCCCAAACTGCTTGAGCATCGGCCGGCGGCGCTGCGGATCTGGTCGGCCGGATGCTCGACCGGCGAAGAGGCCTATTCCCTCGCGATCCTGATCGAAGAGCACCTGCAGGCGCTGCGCTGGCCGTGCCAGGTGACGGTCTTCGCCACTGATCTGGATCCCCAGGCCATCGCCGACGCCCGCACCGGTCTGTACCCGGCAAGCATCGCTGCCGATGTCACGCCCCAGCGGCTGGCCCGCTGGTTCACCGCCGAATCCGCAGGCTACCGGATCAACCGGACGATCCGTGACCGCCTGGTGTTCTCGGAGCATGATCTGATCAAGGATCCGCCGTTCACCCGGCTCGACCTGCTGTGCTGCCGGAACCTGCTGATCTACCTGGACGGCGAGATGCAGCGCAAGCTCCTGCCGCTGTTCCACAACGCGGTGAAGCCCGGCGGCTGGCTGTTCTTGGGGCCGTCGGAGTCGATCAGCGACTTCACCCACCTGTTCCAGGTCGAAGACCGCGCCGCCCGGCTGTACCGCAACGCCGAACACCAACGCAGCTCGGCGCTGCCCACGCTCAACCGCCTCCTGCCCACGATGATGCCTCCAGCACACCAGTCCTTCCATCCCGCCTCCAGCCCGCGGTCCCTGCGGGAAGTGACCGAGAAAGCCCTGCTCACCCAGATCGCGCCGGCGGCGGCGCTGGTCAACCGCTGCGGGGACCTGTTGTATCTGCATGGCCGCACCGGGATGTTCCTGGAACCAGCACCCGGCGAAGCCGGTATCAGCAATATCCTCAAAATGGCCCGCGAAGGTCTGCGCCATCCGCTGATGTCCGCGATACGCCAGGCGACGCTGCATGACCAGCCGGTGCACAGCAGCGGGGTGCGGGTCAAGACCAACGGGCATTTCACGCTGATCGACCTGACCGTCTGTCCGGTGTCAGGCCCGCGGAACGCGGTTGCTGAGACTTCGCCAGAGGCAGGGGCTTTGCTGGTCGTCTTTCGTGAAACCGCTGGCTCCCGTCCTGGATCAGGCGTCCTGCCCGGACCTGGCGCAGCTGAGGCGATCGCCACCGAGCCAGCCCACGATTCCGGCGATCCCGGATCCGGCCCCGACCAGACCGTCACCGCGTTGACCCGTGCCCTGCATGACAAGGAGGAATACCTGCATGCCGCCAATGAAGCGCTGGCCTCGACCAATGATGACCTGCGCTCGGCCAATGAAGAGCTGCAATCGGTGAACGAGGAGCTGCAATCGGCCAATGAGGAGCTGGTCACGGCGAAGGAGGAGCTGCAATCGGTGAACGAGGAGCTGAGCACCGTCAACGGCGAATTGCAGGCCAAGGTCGCCGAGCTGTCCCGGGCCAACAACGATCTGAACAACCTGCTTGCCGGCACCGGCATCGCCACGCTCTTCCTCGACCTCGACCAGCGCATCCTGCGCTTCACCGCGACCATCACCCGGATCATCCATCTGATCCCGAGCGATCTCGGCCGGCCGATCAGCGACCTGGTCACCAAGCTGAGCGGCTATCAGCAGTTCAGCGCCGATATCCAGGCGGTGCTCGACACCCTGGTCCCGAAAGAACTCGAAGTGGCCACCGCGGATGGCCGCTGGTTCATGATGCGCATCCTGCCCTACCGCACCCTCGACAACGTGATCGAGGGCGCCGTGGTCACCTTCGTCGACATCACCGAAGCCAAGCGCATCGAAACTGCCCAGCGGCGCAGCGAATCCCTGCTCCGCATGATCCAGCAGGCGAACGCTCTCGGCAGCTGGGAATGGGACGTGGCCCAGCAGCAGGCGTGGTGGAGCGACGAGACCTTCCGCCTGCATGATCTCGACCCGGCGGCCATCCACCCCACCGGGATGGGGCTGCTGCTGCGCTCGTTGGAATGCCTGGCGCCGGATGACCGCGCCGCGGTCCGCGCCGCGTTGCTGCGCTGCATCGACGCCGGCGTGCCTTATGACCTGGAAACCGATTTCGTCACGGCGAAGGGACGCACCTTGCGGGTGCGGATCTGCGCCGAACCGGTGATCGATCGCGGTCAGGTGAAAAAGGTGGTAGGGTTCATCATGGATCGCGGACCCGACCAGATGGCATCCGCCACCAGGCGCGAGCAGCCGCAGGCATCGCGGGGGAACGGCGACGGCGCCATCCGGGAACGGGCGGGCCCCGGACCATCGAGCGTTGGGGACGGCGCTGCCGGTCCGTCCAGCGCAACACTTCCGGAACAATCATGAGCCACTTCACCAGTTGGCCCCATTCCGCTGAGCTGCGGCGCCGCGCCGAAACCCGGGCCATCAGGGAGCCACGTCCGGTCGTGGCGCCAGCCGACCTGTCCCACGATGCGTTGCGCCGCAGCCTGCATGAACTGAGCGTCCACCAGATCGAGCTGGAATTGCAGCATGAGGAGCTGCTGAAAACCCAGGCCGCGCTGGAAACCGCCCGGGCCCGCTATTTCGACCTGTACGAGCTGGCTCCGGTGGGCTACTGCCAGGTGGCCGATTCCGGCCTGATCATCGAAGCCAACCTGACCATGGCGTCCCTGCTCGGGGTGCCCCGGCCCAGCCTGGTCACGGCGCCGTTCACCCGGTTCATCCACCGCGATGACCAGGACCGGTTCTATCTGATGCGCCGGCAGCTGGCGGCCGGCGGAGGGAGGCACTCCTGCGAATTGCGCCTGATCCGGCCAGACCAGACGTCTCTGTGGGTCCAGCTCGAATCCACCACCACGGCGGATGAGGCCGGCCAGCCGGTGCAGCGGATCGCGATCAGCGACATCACGGAGCGCCGGCAGACCGCCGACGCCCTGCACGACCAGGAGCGGTCCCTGCGTTCGCTGATGGACCAGGTCGATGCCGGCGTGGTGGTGATCGATCCGGCCACGATGGTGATCGAATCGGCCAATCCCTATGCCGCCAGAATCTTCGCCACGTCCACCGAGCGGATCCTCGGCAGCCCATGCCACCAGCACCTGGAATGCGCCAGCCACGGACGCTGCCCCATGTCCAGTTCGGCCGATCACCACCAGGCGCTGGTGTGCACGATCCGCCGCCCTGATGGCCAACCTGTCTCGCTCCTGAAATCGGTGCGCCGGATCCGGTTGAACGGCCAGGAAAAACTGCTTGAGACCTTCATCGATATCAGCGAACGCCAGGCAGCCGAAGAGGCCCGCTTGAAGGCCGAGAAGGACCTGCGGGCCGCCAATGCCGATCTCGAATCGCAGACCAGCCTCGCCAAGGACCTGGCGGCCAAGGCCGAAGCCGCGAACCGGGCCAAAGGCGCGTTCCTGGCCAACATGAGCCACGAGATCCGCACTCCGATGAACGGGGTCCTGGGCATGCTCGAACTGCTCATGAACACCCGGCTGTCGGCCGAGCAGCAGGACTTTGCCGGAACCGCCTACCGCTCGGCCGAGGCCTTGCTGACGCTGCTCAACGACATCCTGGATTTTTCCAAGATCGAGGCCAACAAGCTGAGCTTCGAAAGGATCCCCTTCGATCCGCGCCAGCTGGTCTGCGACGTGATCGAACTGTTCCGCCCGCGGGTGTCAGGCAGCGAGGTCGAACTGCTGACCAGGCTCGCACCGGCGCTGCCCCAGCGGGCGCTGGGCGATCCGGGGCGCTGGCGCCAGATTCTGACCAATCTGGTGGGCAATGCGGTGAAGTTCACCTCCCGCGGCACGGTGCTGGTCGACCTCGACTGGCACGACGGCCAGTTCATCCTGACCATCAGCGACACCGGCATCGGCATCGCTCCCGCCCACTTGGGAAAGCTCTTCTCGCCATTCGTCCAGGCCGACGATTCCACCAGCCGGCGCTTCGGCGGCACCGGTCTGGGTCTGGCCATCGCCCGGCGCATTGCGGAATTGATGGGCGGGACCCTGACCGCCACCAGCACCGAAGGTCGCGGCTCGGTCTTCACCGCCACCATTCCGGCGGAGATCGTCCCGCCTATGGACCGCGCCACGACCCAGGTGCTGACCGGGCGACGCATCCTGGTGGTCGACGACAACGAAGTGCTCTGCCGGATCACCTGCGAACAACTGATCGTCCACGGCGCCCGGGCCGAGCACGAGAGCAACCCGGCCCTGGCGCTGGCGACCATCGCCGAAGCCGCTTCCACCCCGGAGCCGTTCCATGCGGTCGTCCTCGACCTCCACCTGCCGGGCATGGACGGCGCCGATGTCGCCCGGGCCGTCCTGTCCAATCCGGCCGTGTCGGACCTGCCGATCATCCTGCTCACCGCCTCGGCGCTGGTCGGCGAGGCCAAGCGGCTGCAAGAGGCCGGCTTCGCCGGTCACCTGACCAAACCCGTACGGGCCGAGGTCCTGGCCACCGTGGTCGCGACCGCCATCGCCCGCAGGAATCGGGGTCTGCGCGACCTGGTGACCAAGCAGTCGGTGGCGCAGGTCCTGAAATCGGTCCGCCCGCCGATCTCGACGAATCGGAAACCCTGCGTGCTGGTGGTCGAAGGCCACGCGGTGAACGAGAAGGTCGTCCACCTGATGCTGGAGCACCTCGGGGCCGAGGTGACCCTGGCCAGCGATGGCCAGGAAGCCCTGGACCTGCTCCGGCAGCAGACATTCGATCTGGTGTTCATGGACTGCCAGCTGCCGGTGCTGGATGGATTCGAGACCACCGCAGCGCTCCGCACTCGCGAAGCCTCGGAACGGCTGCCGCGCCTGCCGATCATCGCCATGACCGCGCACGCCTTGCCTGAGGACCGCGAACGATGCCTGGCGGCAGGGATGGACGACCACATCGCCAAGCCGCTTCAGGAGCACCGCCTGGGCGAACTGTTGCAGGAATGGTTGCCCGATCAGGCAGATCGGCTTATATTCCCTGGCCCCCGGCGGTGAAGGACGCCCTATGACCGCCTACGTCCTGATCTGCGACGACGATCCGACCATCGGCCTGATTCTGAAGGCTCATTTGAGCAGCCGTGGGTTCGACTGCACCGTGGTCCACAGCGCGACCGAAGCCCTGGCCATCCTTGGCCAAGGCCGGATCCAGGTGCTGGTCACCGACCTCGACATGCCCGGCATGGATGGCATCGAGCTGCTCCGGGCGATGCGCACCCAGGGCGTCATCACCCGCAGCGTGGTGGTCACCGGCTACGCGACCATCGGCAACCTGACCGCCTGCCTGCGCGAAGGCGTGGTCGCCCTGGTGCCCAAGCCCTTGACCAACTTCACCGCCCTCGACCAGGCGGTGGATCAGGCCATCAACCAGATGGAACGCTGGTCCGAACAGATGAAGGCGATCATCCGCATGCGCCCGGCATCCAATCCGGGGAACGGCGCCCTTGAGCCGAAATCCACCAAGGCGCGATGAGGATCCCACCGATCCCCGGAGCTTCGCCATTCACAACGGTTTGAATCCCAAACTGCTCAGCTGGGCGATCAGACGGTTCCGCTCGATGGGTTTCACCAGATAGCCCTCGCTCTGGCCGCGGAAGGCCGCCAGGATCGAAGCGGGGCTGTTGACGCTGGTGGTCATCAGAATCTTCGCAGCGGTGGATCCCAACCGGCCG
The DNA here is from genome assembly GCA_014193115.1 of Planctomycetota bacterium. Classification (GTDB taxonomy): domain Bacteria; phylum Planctomycetota; class UBA11346; order UBA11346; family UBA11346; genus BJHQ01. The sequence goes on from BJHQ01000006.1 coordinate 77,775, forward strand.
AAGGATTCCTCGATCGCCCGCAGGCAGCGCAAACAGGCCTGACCGTCCAAGCCTGGCATCACGATGTCGAGGCAGACCAGATCAAAGGGCTGCTGGCCCACCAGAGCGCTGGTGAAGGCCTTCACCGCGGCTTCGCCATCACTCACGACGACGCTGGATCCATAGGATTTCAGCAGGGTTTCGAGGATCATCGAACAGGTCGAATCGTCTTCGGCGATCAAGGTGCGCATGGGTCACTTCGTGGGTTGAGTGGTGAGCAGCTTGGCAACAGCATCAGTGGTGATGACGTCAAGAAAACTACGTCCAGACTGGATCAGCTTGGCGGCGTGCAACCGGCAGGATTCACTATCGCGGGTCCGCGCCGCCTGTTCGAGGCTCTCAGCAATCGCGTGGATGTGCGTCGCACCGACCGATCCGCTGCTGCCCTTCAGCTTGTGGGCCTGTTTACCAACGGTCTCAAGATCGAAGAGGGCGAACGCCTGGGCGATCGCACTCATGGCCTGCTCCAGACCATTGCGGAACGATTCCAGGATCGGCAGGGCCAAGCCGGGCGAGGACGCTTCGATGGCCCGCAGGAACGAGGGGTCGAACGCCTCATCATCCGGTCCCGGGTCAGCATCGGCCCGCATCGTTGCCACCGGCGTCGGCGGAGTCTGGCCAGACCTGAGCAGCCAACGACGCAGCATGTCCTCGAACTGGCGGGCCCGGACCGGCTTGGCCACATAGTCGTCCATGCCGGCTGCCAGGCATTTCTCGCGGGAACCGGCCAAGGCGTTGGCAGTCATGGCGATAATCGGCAGGTGTCTGCCGCCGCCCTGCGCCCGTTCACGGACCCGGATGGCCTCGGTCGCAGCGTAACCATCCATCACCGGCATTTGGCAGTCCATTAACACCAGATCGTACTCGTGCTGGCTGGTCATCTCTACCGCATCACGGCCATTGCCTGCGATAGAGATACGCGCCCCGAGCCGGTTCAGGATCGCCGTTCCCAGCTTGATGTTGACCTCATTGTCCTCGACCAGCAGCACGTCGGCTACCACCTTGGTCGCAGTCATGGTCTCGGAGATTTTGGGGACGAGCAGATTATGCCGGTTGACCACTCCGCGCTGACCGTCCCGGATGCGGTCGATGGTGGTGACGACCAACATGCCGATCACGTCCAACCGTGCTGGCTTGGTCAAGTGACCGTTGAAGCCGGCCCGCTCAAGCCGTTCTGATTCGCCCATGACCTGGAGGTTGGAATGCAGGATCAATGGCAGCGTCGTACCAACGGGATCCTGGCGGATCCGCTTGGCGGCTTCAATCCATCCGGCCCCTTTCCGGCGCAGATCGATGATCACCGCGGACCACGGTTTCTGGACGGCGCTGGCGGCACGGATCGCATCCAAAGCGCGGTCGATGCCGTCGGTTTCACCCACCGCGGCCCCGAGCTGGGTCAATTGCCCGACCACGATCTGCCGGCTCTGGTCAAGGTCATCGACCACCAGGATGCGCTTTCCGGCAAGGGCCGGCTCGGTCGACTCAAGCCCATCATCGCTGATCTGCAGTGGCAGCCGCACCGTAAACGTGGAGCCCCGGCCTTCGCTGCTGGTCATGGTCAACGTGCCATCCATCAGTATGGCCAGGCTGCGGCTGATCGCCAGGCCCAATCCGGTTCCTCCGAATTTGCGCGAGGTCGACGCATCAACCTGGCTGAAGGCAGTGAACAGCCGATCGAGACGGTCGGCAGGAATGCCGATGCCGGTGTCGCTGATCGCGAGCACGAAGAAACCGTCAGCCCATGACAGGTCGATCAGGACGTAGCCGGTTTCAGTGAACTTGAGCGCATTGCCCACCAGATTGGTCAGGATCTGGCGGATTCGTCCGGCGTCGCCCAGAGCGATCCGAGGGCTGGCTGGTGCGATCCGTACCAGCAGGTCGAGTCCCCGATCCAACGCATGCAGACGGAACAGTTCGGCCACATCATAGACCAGCTCGTGCAAATCGAGCGGAAGGCTTTCCAGGATCACCCGGTGGGCCTCGAGCTTGGAGAAATCCAGGATATCGTTGATGATCGCGAGCAGCCCTTCGGCAGAACGATAGGCCGTGCCGGCATAGTCGGCCTGTTCTGGATTCAGCGCTGTGCCCTGGAGCAGTTCGATCATCCCCATGATGCCATTCATCGGGGTGCGGATTTCGTGGCTCATCGCGGCCAGGAATTCGCTCTTCGCCTTGGTCCCGGCCTCGGCGGCGATCCAGGCTTTTTCCAGGGCATCCGCGGTCTCCTTGATGACCGAGATGTCGACATGGGTGCCGATGATCCGGAGCGGCTTGCCCGCCAGATCCCGAGCCACGACCTCGCCGCAAGACAGGATCCAGACCCAATGGCCGTCCTTGTGCCGGCAGCGGAATTCGGCGCGGTACGTCCGGGTCACGCCATCAAAATGTTGGTTGACCAGAGCCATGGTCGCCGCCAGGTCGTCAGGATGGAGCAGGGACGACCAGGTCTGGACGTTCCCGGGCAATTCCCCAGGAAGGTAGCCGAGCATGGCCAGCCAGGTATCACTGAGCGCTGCCGCACCGGTCGCGACGTTCCAGTCCCACAAACCGACGCCCGAGCCGGTCAGAGCCAGCCGCAGCTGCTCCTCCTTCATCGCCAGTTCGGCTTGGGCCTGACGCAGATCCACTTGGGTCGCGAGCAAATCGGTGACATCCTGGGCGGCAGCGAACAGCAACTGGCGCCTGGTGTCGCTGGCCACGACCCAGCGCAGGCTGCGCCAGCCGCCGTCGCTGGTGCGATAGCGGTTCAGGAAATTGACGGTCTTCGCCCCCTTGGCGAGCTTGGTCGCCTCGGCCAGGGTCGCTTGTACATCGTCGGGGTGGACGAAGTCGATGAACGGCCTGCCCAGCAGTTCGCTGTCGTTCCAGCCGAGCATTTCGTTCCACGCCGGGTTGAGCCGCTTGAAATAGCCGTCGAATCCGGCGATGCACAGCAGCTCGATCGACATGCCGAAGAAGCTGTTGAGCTCGTCTTCAAGCCGCCGGGTCGTGGTCAAATCCTTGGAAATGCCGAGCCAGGCGGTGATCCTTCCTTGGTCGTCGCGCAAGGCGGTGATCGACAGCATCACAGGAAAATGGCTGCCGTCCTTGCGCACTCCAGTCCATTCCCGTTCATCGACCAGGCCGGTCCGGCGGACCTTGCCGACGAAGGCTTCGAGACCGGGCAGAATGGGCTCGCCCAGTTCGCGGCTCAAGGCTGCGGCGCGCTCGACGACTTCTGCTTCCAGGTGGAAGACCGCTGGCGTCTGCTTGCCGACCAGTTCCGCCGCGGTCCAGCCGAACGCTCGCTCGGCCCCGGCATTGAAATGCCTGATGATGCCTTCGTTATCGGTGGAAATGATGCTGAAATCTGCGGAATCGAGCATCGCCCGTTGGAAGTTATTGCTGTCGCGCAGGGCCGCGTCGGTCGCCACCCGGTCGGTGACATCTTGGAAGGCGCCGGTGATCTTCACGGTTTTGCCATCCACTACGGTCACTTCAGCGGTGACGTGGACCCAGATCCGCCGTCCTTTGGCGGTGATCAGCGGTACTTCCAGTTCAAAGGGAGTCCCGGATTGGATGGCCGCGTCGACCGCTGCCGTAACCGCTGGGATCGATTCGGGCGCATAAAATGCGATCCCGTTTTCGATGGTCGGGATGTGCTGATCCGGATCGGTCTCGTGGATGCGGTAGGTCTCCTTGGTCCAATACACGGTTTGACCGATCAGATCGACCTCCCAACCGCCGACCTTGGCCAGCGACTGCGAAGCCTCCATCAGGACCTTGGCCCGGCGCAACTCGACCTCGGTCCGCCGGCGCGCGGCATCGGCCTTGTACCGTGCGGTGATGTCGGTGTGCGTCACTACCACACCCGGGGAATCCGCTGCCAAGGGCGTCACCGTCAGGTTGAACCAGCGCTCCACCGTTGGTGAGTGGCAGGGATATTCTTTTTGAAATTGCGGAATTTTCCGATCCAGCACGGCGCGGATGCCGGTGCGGATGTCATGCGGACAGACCCCCAGGTAATCGCTACCGATCCCGGTCCGCTCAGCAGGTCCCGTCGCATCACGACTGTTGCTGACCGAGAACTCGGTCCAGCGATGATTGACCGCGATGATGATTCCGTCGTGGTCGAGGACGGCAATTTCGTCGAGCACCGAATCGAGGACCGCAATGCTGAATTGATGGCACTTGCGCAGATCTTCTGCCTGCTGTTTTTGGGCGGTGATGTCGGTGCGGATCGAGATGAATCCGTCGATCCGGCCGCTCGCGCCACGCAGCGCGGTGATCGTGGTGCTGACCCAATACCGATGGCCATCTTTGGCCCGGTTGCAGATCTCCCCATGCCAGGTCCGGCCCTGGGCGATGGTCTGCCACAGGTTGGTGAAGAACTGCGGTGGATGGACCCCTGAGTTCAGGATGCGATGGTTCTGACCAAGCAACTCTTCGCGGGAATACCCGCTGATCGCGCAGAACTTGTCATTGACGAAGGTGATCCTGCCGCTGGCATCGGTGGCGGCGACGATCGCGTGCTGATCAAGGGCGAACAGGATGCCGGCCGCGTCCGCGTGGATCGATTGCGTCGTCGCATGGGAATCATCCATGGGCAGCCTCCTTCAGACGGCGATCCGGCGCAGCGCCTGGGAAATGCGGCCGGCGATGAGGCTGAGCGGAACGATCTCGGCCGCGGCGCCAAGATCGATGGCCGCCTTGGGCATGCCGAACACCACGCAGCTGGCTTCATCCTGGGCGATGGTGTGCGCCCCCGCGGCACGCATCGCCTTGAGTCCGGCAGCGCCGTCAGAACCCATGCCGGTGAGGAGCACGCCCACAGCATTGGCGCCAGCCGATTTGGCCACGCTCAGGAAAGTCACATCCACCGCCGGCCGCTGGAAATGGACCTCAGGCCCATCACGGAGTTCCACCTGGTAATGAGCGCCGGTGCGGACCACAACCAGATGATAACCTCCAGGGGCGACATAGGCCAGGCCGGGCAGCAGCGGTTCGCCGCCCTTGGCTTCGCTGACCTGCAAACGGCTGGTCCGGTTCAGGCTTTGCGCGAACGAGGCGGTGAACATCGGCGGCATGTGCTGGACGATCACCGTACCAGGAGTGTCGCCGGGCAGATCGGCGAGGACCTCGCGCAGGGCCTCGGTGCCGCCGGTCGACGCGCCCAAGGCCAGGACCTTGTCCGAGGTGCGGTGCAGAGAACTGGCCGCCGGCGTAGGAATGGCCAGCGCCGGCTTGGTCACCGCTGGCAGCGGCAGTCGTCTCGGCCCGCGGCAGCGGGCGGCGGCGGCGGCGCGGATCGCCCGGGCCAGCCGCGGCACCGCATCGCCCACGTCATAGGCCGAACCCGGCTTGCACAGCACGTCGACCGCCCCGAGCTGGAAGGCGCGCATCGCTTCTTCGCTGCCGGCCGGAGTCAGGCTGGAGATCACCACCACCGGCATCGGCCGGTGCTGCATCAGCTTGGCCAGGAAACTGATGCCATCCATCCGCGGCATCTCGACATCGAGGGTGATCACATCGGGATTCAGCTCGACGATCCGTTCCCGGGCGACATAGGGATCGGGGGCGACGCCCACCACCCGGATGTCGCCGGTGCGGTTCAGACCCTCGCTCAGGACCCGTCTGACGGTGGCGCTGTCGTCCACCACCAGCACCGAGATCACGGCTGCGGGACGGGCGGAATCCGCACCGCTTTCAGGATCCGGGTATTGTCGGCGTCGCCCTGGATGGCCACGCCGATCACGCCTTCGACCAGCGCCAGCCACAGTACCGTCCGTCCGATCAATGGAGCCAATGGCACTGGCTCAGGCGGAACCAGATGGAACTCGTGGTCTTCGCCGTACAGCACCGGCAGCAGATTCCCGGCGATCACATTCGCCAATTCATTGCAGGCTTCGAGGGAATCCTGCTCGGCCGGAATCTCACCTGGTCCCAGACCGAGTAGGTTCGCGGCGGTGGCCTCAGCGGCACCGCGATCGAGGGCGACGATGATCCGCCCACGGCTGCCGTCAGGGCCGGCCCACTGCACCTCGACTTGCAGGTGCCAGCTCGCGGGTCTGGTCTCTGCGGGGCCGATGGGCATCAGAAAAGCCAGGTTTTCCGCGACTTCGGCCACGGTGGTTAGGCAGGCGGCGTCGCTCATGGCATGGCTCCGGCCTTGCTGGCCATCAGTTCGTTCACCGCCGCCACCAGCGCTTCGGGCCGGAATGGTTTATGGATGAAGCCTGCGCCCATGGCCTTCAGCCGGGCGATCCGCGGCTGTGATGACTCGGTCGAGACCACCACCACCAGGGTCGCGCTCAGGGCGGTATCGGCGCGCAGCTGGCGTAGGAACTCTTCGCCATCCATCACCGGCATGTTGATGTCGAGCAGCACCAGATCGACCCACTGGCTGCGCAGGGCGGCCAGGGCCTGGGCGCCGTCGCCGGCTTCGAGCACCGCGCTGATCGCCAGCCCGGACAGGCACACGGCCCGGGCCACCATGTTCCGCATCAGGCGGTTGTCATCGACCACAAGGACGGAAAAAGCCATGGGAATCCTTACAGGGTGTACTGGCGGCCTTGGGACTCGATCACCGTCTCGCCGGTGTCCAGGCGCAGGGTCATGGTCCGCGGAATGGAGCCGCCGGTGTCTTCGCCGGCCACCAGAAGGCTGTGCTGCCAGAAGAGCTTGCGCATCACGGTCAGATTCCGGGCAGGGATGTTGAACAGGTCGTTGGAGGTGACGAGCATGCTCGCCGCCCCGGCGACGGTGACCCGCAAGGTCCGCCGATTGGCGCCGAGATCGGCCACCGCCTTGAGCAGCAGCGGGATGCCGAGGTCGACGAACCGCGCCGGCTGGGTTCTGGCCAGCTCGGCATTGAGCTGCGACAGCGGCAGCTGGGCATGGAGCATTCCGCCGACTTTGCTGTGGGCGTCGTAGACCACGATGCCGACGCAGCTGCCCAAAGCGTGGGTGATGATGATGCCGCGATCAGCGCGGCGGGCGGCATGGGCGCCGATACCCACAACGACCCGGCCGGCGTCGTGAGCAGGATCAGGCAGCGGCATACACGGCCGGAGTCAGCGGGCGGAGGGGATGGGAGATGACCGACAGGCTTTCGGAGTGCCCGACATACAGCGTGCCGCCCTTGGCGAGCAGGCCGGCCATACGGTTGACCAGGCGTTCCTGGGTCGGGTGGTCGAAATAGATCATGACATTCCTGCAAAAGATGCAGTCGAATGGTCCGCGCATGGGCCAGGATTCCATCAGGTTGAGCCGGGCGAAGCTGACCAGCGAGCGCAGTTGCGGTTTGACCGAGTAGATGGCTGGCGGGCCCGGTTCGACCGACTCGACCGCCAGTTTGCGATCCGCCGACGACAGCGCGGCGATGCGATCTTCGTCATAGCGCCCGGCTCGGGCCTTCTCCAAGGCGCGGGTCGAGATGTCAGTGGCGAGGATCGCCGCATCCCACTGGTCGAGGTTCTTGATCGCCCGGACCACGCTGAGCGCGATGGTCCACGGCTCCTCGCCAGTCGCCGCAGCCGCGCACCAGATCCGCAAACGCGGCCTGCTGCCTTTTTGAGCCTTCATCACCGCCGGCAGAGCCCGGTTCTCCAGATCGTCGAAGTGCGCCGATTCCCGTCGCCACGCGGTGTGGTTGGTAGTCAGCAGGTCGAGCATCGCGGTCATCTCGGCGGGATCCTTGCGGACCTTGCCGACATACTCGGGGAGCGAACAGCCGAGCTGGCGCAGCCGTTTTCCCAACCGGCCTTCGACCATCGACCGCTTGGAATCGGCCAGGCTGATGCCGGCCACGTCATAGGCGATGGCCATGATCTCGGCGATCGGATCGCTCATCGGATTCCCTGATGGACGACGGTTGGATTCAGGCTGGAAAACGCAGATGGAGAACGGCCAAAGCGCCAAGGGATCGAAGATGGGAAAATAGAAGCCCCGCACCGGATGAGTCGTCCAGTCAGCGGAGCCTGCTCCCTGTGTTTGCTTGGCGTCTTGGCGTCTTGGCGGTTCATCTGGTTGTTGAAGTTCAGGGGATCAGCTCGACCTTGCCATCATCAAGATCATAGCGCACGGCGACCACGCCCAGCGCCCCGGAGGCGACCTGCGGGCGCAGGATCGGCACCGACTCGGCGATCTGGCGGGCCACCGCCTTGGCGTTGATGCGCATCGCCTGATCGACCGGATCGCCTTTGGCCGGCTCGGTACCGATGAGATTGTCCTGGATTTTGTCAGTGATGGCCAAGACGTGGCCAGGGGCGGTCTCGCCCGAGATCGCCGCAGTCACGGCGCCGCAGCGTTCGTGGCCCATGACCACGATTAGCGGGGCGTGCAGGTGAGCCACGGCGTATTCGATCGAGCCCAGGCCGATGGCGTCGATGACATTGCCCGCGGTGCGGACGACGAAGATGTCGCCCAGGCCGACATCAAACAGCTGCTCGGGCGGAACCCGTGAGTCGGAGCAGCAGACCACGATCGCGATCGGATGCTGGCCCTTGGCGACCTCGGTGCGACGGTCGGCATCCTTGTGCGACTTGTTCATCACATCGATCACGAAGCGCTGATTGCCTTGCATGAGACGTTCCAGCGCGCGTTTTGCATCCAGGCCCTGGCCAGCGGGCTCAGACCCGGGTGGAGCGGCATGGGGATCGGCGGCCGGAGCCGGCTTGTTCGCTGCTGCGGGTGGCTTGGGGGCCGGCGCCGGGTCGTGGCCGTGGTCTTCGGCGACGCCGTTGGCGACGAGCAGCATGGGAAGGACCAGCGTGGGGATGAGGCGCATGGCGGATCTCGTGGTGGGCATGGTTGGGGATCAGAACTTACCGAGGATGACGGCATCGTTGGGGACATCGTCGTCGAAGGGGATGGCCTGGCTGGCTGATTTCCGGGCCGGAGCCATCGCTGATTCGCTGCGTTTCGGCTGGGATATCGTGGTTTTTCGTGGGGACTGCGATGGGATCGTTCTGGCGGTGATCTGCCTGCTCACGGCCTGGGTCCGGCGCGCCGGGAGAGCGGCCGGGGGTTGACGTTCGCCGGTTCCGCCCCGGACCATCTGGTCCAAGGCGACCACCAGACTGTTCAAGGTCTGGCTCTGGGCTGACAGCTCTTCACCCACCGCGCTGTTCTCTTCGGCGCCGGCAGCGTTGGTCTGGGTGACCTGATCCATCTGCCGGACCGCGGTGCTGACCTGGTCGATGCCTTGGGCGACCTCTTTGGCGGACGCAGCGATTTCCGAAACCAGATCGTTGATCTTGCGGCTGGCGGCGGTGCTTTGGCCGACGATCTCGTTGACGTTCTTGGCCAGACCGACCCCGACATCGGCAGCCTTCACCGAGTTCTCGATCAAGCTGGCGGTGTTGCGGGCGGCCTCGCCGGCGCGCTGGGCGAGGTTGCGGACCTCCTCGGCGACCACGGCGAAACCCTTGCCGGCGTCACCAGCACGGGCCGCCTCGACCGCGGCATTCAACGCCAGCAAATTGGTCTGGAAAGCAATCTCATCGATGGTCTTGACGATTTTGGCGGTCTGGTCGGCGTTGACCTTGATGTCCTGGATGGCCTTGGCCAGTTCGATCATGGCTTCTGAACCGCGTTCACCGGCCAGCCGACCTTCGCCGGCCAACGTGGCAGCGGAACCGGAACTGGCAGCGGTCTGCTTCACCATCGAGCCCATCTCTTCGAGACTGGCGCTGGTCTCCTCCAGGGCAGCCGCGGTCTTGGTGGTCCCATCGGCCAGGGACTGGGCTCCACCCGCCACCTGTTCGGCGGCGCTGGCGGTCTCATCGGAACAGGACGACAGATCGGCAACCATCCGAGTCAGAGCCTTGGTGATGCTGGTGGTGATGAAGTACGCAAGCAGCACGCCGGTGATGATCATGGCGACCAAGCCGAGCAGAACCGTCGCCGAGGCGCCTTGCAATACCTCCATGGTCGTTCGGGCCTCCACCTTCGACTGGCTGACGCCTTCCTCGGCTGCGTCATGGGCGAGGAGCTTCAGCGCCTCGCCGGCCGCCGCCCGTTTGGTGCCGACCTCGGCCAGCTCCTTGGACAGCTTGAGCATCTCGCTCACCCGGTGCCGGTATTCCTCGATATCCTTCGTGATCACTTCCAACTCGTGTTTATGCTCAGCCAGATGGGTGATTTCCTTCAAGCGAGCGAGCTTGGTTTCAGCGATGGTGAATTCGGGCATGGCCTCGCTGACGATGGCCATGTCGCGTTGCGCTTGGCCCTTCCAGCAGGCCACGCGAATCAACCCCATCCGTTCGATGACTTGGGAGATCAAGGCCACCTTCTCGAACCGGATCAGCTTGTCGGCGTCACTCACGGTTTTGGCCGGACCTTCACCGATGACGGGCTTGCCCCAGGCCGGTTTGGTCGCGCCTGGCTCCGCCGTGCCGGCAGTGGGTTCGGCGCCATGCACTGCTGCGGTTCCCGGCGCGGCACCCAGCTCGCTGCGCAGCAGCGCCGTTTGCGATTCCAGGAATTCATCGGCGTTCTTCGCCATCTCGGCGGCGCTGGCATTCATCGCCGCATAAACCTTGGCCAATTCCAGCGTCACCTCCTTGGTCTTGTCCACCAGGGCTTTGAAATCATTTGCTTTTTCCCGACCATCCTTGGCGGTCTTGGCGAAATGGGGCAGGTCCTCTTTTTTCGCCAGCTCTGCGGCGGCAGTGATCGATTGGTCCAACTCGCCCAGGGCTGTTTCAGCATCCGCAAGATATTTTTGCTGAGCGGTCAGCCCGTAGGTGCGCGCCCCGAGCATCGCCTTGGCGGTGGAGCTCTCGATGTTCACCGCCAAATCGGCCTTGGGGATATAGCGGCTGTTGAGCGACACCGCCCGATCGACCGATCCGTTCATGGTGTAGACCGCGACCGTGCCGAGCAGGGCGCCGGTGGCGAGGACGGCGGCGAAGCCGAGGGCAATCTTGGTTCCGAGACGCATGGGAGTTTTCCTGGTTGATTGGTGGTTGGACGATCAGGCGGCTGCTTGCCCTGGCCCAGCGGCATCGCCGAGGACCCGGGCGATGTCGAGCAGGATGCGGATCCGGCCTTGGGATTTGCCGATGGCGGCGACGCAGGTGGTGTCCACCGCCAGTCCATAGGGCGGCGGCGCCTCGGTCTCGGCCTCGGTGAAGCGGGCGACCTCGGCCACCCGGTCCACCGCCAGGCCGATCTCGCCCTGGCGGTTCTCGACCACGATGATGACGTTGTGCGGATGCGGTTCGCTCGGCGGCATGCCGAACCGGGTGCGCACGCTGATCACCGGGATGACTTTTCCGCGGAGATTGATCACCCCGATCATCTCCGGCGGCGACCCCGGCACCGGGGTGATCGGCAGCAAGCCGATGATCTCCCGGACTTTGAAGATCTCGATGCCGTATTCTTCCTTCCCGACCTGAAAAGTCAGGTAGGTGCCGGTGACGCGACCGGCGATCGGGATTGCGTTGGTGGTGGCCATGGAGGGCTCCAGTCGAATGGTTGGTGAGAGGAACGCGACGAGATGCCGGTTCAGCCATCCTGGCCGTGGTTGCCGGTCTGGCGCGTGGAGTTGGTCGCCGTCGTCCGCTCCGTCGGGGCCGGAGCTTGGGCAGTGCTGTGGTGGGTCTGGGCGTCTGCCCCGCGCACCATCACGTCGAGCCCGACCACCAGGCTGTTCAAGGTCTGGCTCTGGGCCGACAGCTGCTCTCCAACCGCGCTGTTTTCCTCGGCAGCCGCCGCATTCGCCTGGGTCACCTGGTCCATCTGGCGGACCGCCTTGCTGACTTGGTCGATGCCCTGGGCGACTTCCTTGGCCGACGCCGCGATCTCGGCCACCAGGTCGTTGATCTTGCGGCTCGACACCGTGCCTTGGCCGACGATCTCGTTGACGTTCTTGGCCAGGTTCACTCCGGCGTCGGTGGCCTTTACCGAATTCTCGATCAGTGTCGCAGTGGTGCGCGCGGCTTCACCGGCGCGCTGGGCGAGGTTCCGCACTTCTTCGGCGACCACCGCGAAGCCCTTGCCGGCGTCGCCGGCCCTGGCCGCTTCGACCGCGGCGTTCAGCGCCAACAGGTTGGTCTGGAAGGCGATCCCATCGATGGTTTTGACGATCTTTGCGGTCTGGTCGGCGTTGGCTTTGATGTCCTGGATCGCTTTCGCCAGTTCGGCCATCGCCACCGAACCGCGCTCGCCGGCCTGGCGTCCTTCGCTGGCCAGATTTGCAGCCGAGTTCGAGCTGGCCGCGGTCTGCTTCACCATCGAGCCCATTTCTTCCAGGCTGGCGCTGGTCTGTTCCAAGGCAGCAGCGGTCTTCGACGTGCCATCGGCCAGGGATTGGGCGCCACCGGCGACCTGATTCGCGGCGCTGGCGGTTTCGTCCGAACAGGCCGAAAGATCGCTGACCGCCTGGAGGAGCGAGCGGGTGATGCCGCGGGTGATGAAAAAGAATCCGAACAGCACGCCGGCGAGGATCAGCAGGCCGACATAGGTGACGCGCAGGGCGGCTGCGTTTGCTTCGGAGTAATCGATCGGCTTGGCCAGGACGAAGGCGCCCTTCAGGTCGCCGACTTTCATGTTCTCCATCTTTTTTCCTGCCAGGTCGAGTCCGTCCTTGGTCGGGCTGTTGGCCGGATCGCCATGACAGGACAGGCAGCTGGCGGTGAGCTTCACCGGCCGGGCATAGGTGATGAAGCCGTTTTCAGTGGAGAAATAATCCTTCGCTCCTTTGTTCTCGCCGTTCTCGAAGGCCGCGAAGATCGGCTCCAATTCCTTGGTCAGGGAGTTCCGTGCATTGCGCGCAGGGATGCCCGGAGCGGTCGGGGTCCTGAACGAAAAGCCTGCGGTCGACGCGACGTCGTCGATCGACTGCCAAGCCGCCACCACCGGAATGGTCTGGTAGATGTCGGTTGTGCTCAGGTCCTTGCCCTTCATCTGCTCGACCATTTTCGGAATGTCGAAGGCGCCAGCCGAATGCAGGCGATCGAAGTTCGCCCGCACCGTCTCGGCCTGGAGCATCATCGATTGCATCACGTCGTGGGTCTGCTTGATCTGCTTTTCGCGCAGGATCATGAAGGTGACGATGATGCTGCCGATGGTGGCGATCAGCACCGCGCTGGCGGCAGAGATCATGATCTTCGTGCCGAGTTTCATAGAATATTCCTTGGGATCTGGATCGAGTCGGTCAGGCGGCGTTCGCAGCCTGCGAACGCACCAGAAAGGCGGGATTGAGGATCAGCGCGACCCGGCCATCGCCGAGAATGGTGGTGCCGCTGGTGCCCGGGTGATGGACCACTCCGGCATCGAAGGGTTTGATCACCACCTGGCGCTGGCCGAGGATGGCATCGACCTGGATGACGTAGTCGCAGCCGCGATTGTCGATGACCACGAGAATGGACTTCCCGGGGTCGGATTCGCCGCCGGGAATGCCCAGGACCTCGCCCAGCCGGATCAGGGGCAAGGTGCGGTTGCGGTGCTGGATCATCTGGCCGCGATCGAGCACGGTCTGGACCTGGCCGGGGCCGGGACGGAGCATCTCGACGATGCCGCTGATCGGCATCAGCAGGTTTTCACCGCCGACTTGCAACTGCATGGCGTCGAGGATCGCGGTGGTCATGGGCAGGCGGATGGTGAAGGTCGTGCCTTTGCCCACCACGGAATCGATGTGCACCGTACCTTTGGCTTCTTCGACCTGGCGGCGCACCACATCCATGCCGACGCCGCGACCGCTGACATCGGTGACCTTGGCGGCGGTCGAGAAACCCGGCAGGAAGATGATCTGGAAGCAGGCCTGCTCATCCATCGGCTGGCTGGGATCAATCAGTCCCTTTTCGATCGCCTTGGCGCGCAGCCGTTGGGGATCCATGCCGGCGCCGTCGTCGACCAGCCGGATCACCACGTCGTCGCCGGCCTGGAAGGCCTCCAGGCGCAGTTTACCCGCCGCCGGCTTGCCGTTCCTGGTGCGCACGTCGGGCATCTCGATGCCGTGGTCGATACCATTGCGGACCATGTGCATCAGCGGATCGCCCATGGTCTCGGCCATGGTGCGGTCGATCTCGGTGTCTTCACCACCAAGTGAAAAATCGACCTGTTTCCCCAGCTTCTTCGCGGTGTCGTAGACCACCCGGGCCATCTTCTGGAAGGTCCCGCGCAGCGGCACCATGCGCAGGCTGAGGGACAGCACCTGCAAATTGCGCAGGATCCGGCCTTGACGGCCCACCGCCTGGGCGAGCTGGGAGTTCGGCGGCAATTCCGGGTTGTGCTGGACCATCGCCTGGGCGATGAGCAGTTCGCCGACCTGGTTCATCAACTCTTCGAGTTTGGCCGTGGCAACCCGCGAGAACGCATCGCCGGCAACCTTCAGCGCCTGCTGGACCTGGGCGGCCTTTTCGACCTGTTGGCGGGTGGCCGCGCCATCGGCGACCAGCTTATCTCCGATACGCTCCCCTGGTTTCACGGTCGCGGCGCTGTGTTCGATCGCCTGGCGCGAGACCCCGAAATCCGCCAGCAGATCGCCCAGCCGCTCGCCAGGGCGATCCTCAGCCGATGCGGCCGGGGCACCGCCGGCCGTCGTCTCGGAGGTGGCGACCGCCGTGTGCAGCCTGCGTTTCACCAGGCCGAGTTGTTCACGCAGAGCATCGACCCCGCTGAGCACGGTGGCGGCGAAGGCCTCGTCGGCAGCGGCCGTCCCATCACGTACCGCCTGGATTTTTGCTTCGAATCCGTGGGCGGACCGTTCGACGACGGGCAGGTCGAGATAAGCGGCCATGCCTTTGACCGTGTGGAAGGCGCGGAAGACACCGTTGACCTCGTCACGGGTGAAGGCGGATTTGCCGAGCACCGTGGCTTCGGCGTGGTTGAGCAGTTCGGTCGCTTCGACCAGGAACTCATCCATCGCCGAACCTTCGGCCGCAGGCGCCAGGACGGCTGGTGCGGCCGGCGCCGACGCTGCGGATTCAGCGACCGGTGAAGCGGCGGACGGCACGACGGTCGCCGGGTCAGCTCCAGCGACTGGCGCCTGGTAGCATCGCTGGATGCTTTCCAACTGTTCACACAATTTGATCAATTGCAGGAAGATTGCCTGTGCGTCGGGTCCGGACAGGCCATCCAACAATTGGCGCATGCGGGTCATCACCGGACGCGCCTCAGGACTCCACGGCCCGCTCAGCATCGAATGGGCCAGACGGTCGAGGATCCCCGCGACCTCCGCCGGATCACCGTGGCCGGCGACGATCAGTTCGGCGATGGCGGTTCCGATGCCGTCGAGCAGCGCCGCTCCGGTGATGGCACCCGGTCCAGCGACCGCAGCCTGCGCGGATCGGACCGTAGCCACGATTGGTGGATGCGCCGGTAGCGACGCAGGGCTGGCCGCAGTGCGCAAGGATTCGAGCTGGCCGATGCAATCATCATCGGTGGCCGGGATGGCGACCTGCTGGCCACTGAGCTGGGCGATCAGCGCCTGAAGCCGCGACACCGTCAGCAGCAGGGTGTCGAAAACCGCGGCCGAACCGGCCAGTTCCCTGGTGCGCAGGGCATCGAGAATCTGCTCACCAGCATGGGACAGGTGCTGGACCCGCGGAATATCGAGAAAACCAGAACAGCCCTTGATCGTATGCAGGGCACGGAAGCAGGCGTTCACCGCCTCAGGATCGACCTGATCCGGCTGATGGCCCAGGCCGAGCAGGATTTCCTCTGCCCGGGTGAGGTGGTCCGTCGCTTCGGCAACAAATTCGGAAATGAGATCTTCGGTCATAGGATGCCCGCCGGTGGAGGACCGGTACTGATCTGTTGTCCATGCCAGTCGAATCGTCGCGCTTGCGGAATGATCCTGCGCCATCTCGGCCGGGGCCGGACCAGGCGCACCTTGAACAGGTGCCGGAACGCGCGCAGCAGTTGCTGGTCGACGCCATGCGGGCGGGCATCGGCGATCAGCCCGAGGACCAGTTCGCGCAGGCGGCAGATGGTCCTGAGCAGCAGATTGATCCGGGCGGCGGTGCACGGCATCCGATGCAGGCGCAGCTCTTCGAGCATTTCTTCAGTTTTTTGGGAGAGGATCCGGATGTTTTCAAGACCCAGGAACCCGGCCAGCGCGCTCACCGCATGCATTGCCCGATAGGCTGCGTGGAGCACCCCGGGGTCGGCCTGGCCCAGGCAGCGATCCAGCGTGTGCAGCAGCATTTCCGCCTGGTCCAGCTGGAGCCGGGCCTCTGCAATGAATTCAGGATGGAGCGGTTCGCCCATGGAGCCTGTCAATCTACGCCACAATGCACGCCATACGCAAGGGCCGGTTTCCCTCCGATTTTTTCTGCTGGCCGGTTGCGCTGCTGGCGGATGGAGCCGGTTTGCGAACCCGTTCCTCATAGGGTAGGATGGGAAATGCCAGCCTTCGTGGCCCGGCTCCATCCTTGCACGAACTCCGCTGGAGTCGGGCTCAACCGCGTCCCCGAAGGCCGTGTCCCATGAGCAATCCCCTGCCGATCGCCTTGGCCGACCTATCGACCATCGCCGACGAGACCTGGTCGACGGTGATCAACCTGCCCCTGGAGCCGGGATCGGCGGTCCCCGTAGGCAATGTCCTGATCAGCTGCGTGCAGATCATCTATCCCACCACCACCTATGTCGTCGCGATCTCGGCCGGTCCTGAGCTTGCTGCAAAACTTGCAGCAGGAATGCTGATGATGTCACCCGAGGAAGTCGGCGAGCAGGACCGCAACGACGCCTTCGGCGAGATCGCCAACATCCTCGGCGGCGGGGTCAAGGCCCGGCTGCCCGAGGTCGGCAGCATGTCGATGCCGGTGGTGATCAGCGGCACCGATGTCACGGTCAAGCATCCCAAGTGCGTCCTGGCCTTGTGCGCCTGCCATACCTGTGCCGGATCTCCCCTCGCCATCAGCGTCTATCATCAGGAATAAACCATGAAAATTCTCGTCGTCGACGACAGCAAGGTGATGCGCAGCATCATCATCCGCACCATCAAGCACGCCGGCTACGCCGACGCCGTGTTCGCCGAGGCCGGCAACGGCATCGAAGCGCTCAAGGCGATGCGCGAAGGCCAGCCCGACGTGATGCTGCTCGACTGGAACATGCCGGATCTCAACGGCATCGACCTGGCCGAGAAGCTCAAAGGCGCCGGAATCAAAGTGAAGTTCGGATTTGTCACCACCGAGACCAGCGACGCCATGCGCCAGCGGGCGATGGAGGCCGGCGCCCTGTTCCTGGTCGCCAAACCGTTCACCCCCGAAGGCATGCAGGCCGCTTTGGCCAAGGCCCTGGCCTGATCGATGTCCTTGCGAAAATGGCGTGATTCCGCCATTTTCATCGGCGTCATTCCCTCCGGTCCCGTCCCTGGTGGCGAGAAGCGCAACCTGTGACCCAACTTTACGATCCCAGTCTTCAATTGCGGCGCGGCCTGGCGGCGATGCTGTCCGGGCTGATCGGCGAGGAGGTCACCGCGACCCGGGTGTTCAATCCGCCACCGCTGCGCGGCCGGACCTGCGTGGTCGCCCTGTACAGTTTCATGGATGGCACCTCGGGCGCCGTCATGCAGCTCGACCTGCTGCTGGCCTGCCAGCTGGCGGTGGTGCTCACCGGCGACCGCATTCCGCCGCTCGCCCAGATCGAGGCCACCGGCAAATTGACCGAGAATTCCGACGACGCGATCCGCGAAGTATGCAATGTTATTGGCGGCATGTTCAATTACACCAAGCGCCGGATGAAGCTGACCGGCGTCTCGATCCAACCGGTGAATCTGGACACGTCCGAGGTCGGCGGAAGTTTCCTGCCCTGCGCCATCGCCTGGTCGAAGATGCCTGGCGGACGGCTCGATCTGCGTGGTCGCGCCGTCGATGAGATCATGGCCAGCGCCAAGGAGGAGGCTAAAGCCGCGTCCTCAGCCGGTACCAGCCTCGACGACATTGCCAAACTGTTCAGCGGATTGCTCAAGGATCTTTGCGACCGGAAGGTGACCATCACCACCGGGGCCTCGCTCAGCTTCACTTCGGATCTGACCGCGTCGATCGGAGCCTATGCCCAGCATGGCGGCGAGGTCGCGATGCTGGTGGTCAGCGAACTCGGCCTGTCCGGATTCATGGGCGCCGCACCGCTCAAAATCCCACTGATTTTTGTGCAAGAGCAGATTCGGCGCGGACAGTTGGAAAGCACCGTCCTCGATGGCCTGCACGAGGTGTATAACGTGCTTACTGCGCCGTATGCGGTCCGCCACATCCGCCTGTCGAGCATGCACTGGCTGCCCGGCAAGCTGCCGCAAAGCGTCAGCAAACTGATCCCGGCCAATGGCCGGATCGCCGCACTGAACGTCGAGATCGAAGGCTTCGGCAAGGGCCGGATGGCGCTGCTCGGCGATTACCACCTCGAAACCGCGGGCACCTTGGCCAAGGTCGAAAAACCCCCGGTCAAGGTGTGACGCTGGATCGCTGCCGATCGCGCTGAAGGCCGCGATCGGCCTGGGGATTCGTTCAGCGAAGCATTCGAGCCGACCGTGCGGAAAAAGGCGGAAGCAATTTTTGTGCGGTGTTCAGCCGACGGTCCGCCACATCGCGATCTCGTCGCAGTCGAGGAACTTGTGGCAGCGCACGCACTCGCTCCACACCTTGTCGGGCAGGCGCGAGCGGTCGACCCGGGCAAAGCCCATGCGGGTGAAGAAATCCACCTGATAGGTCAGGCAGAAGACCCGTTCCAGGCCAAGCTCGGCGGCCTCGGCCAGGCAGCGCTCGACCAGCATGCGGCCGATGCCCCGACCTTGCACCGCCTCGGCCACCGCCAGCGCCTTCAATTCGGCGATGGTGGCGGTGTCGATGTGCAGCGCGGCGGTTCCGACCAGGCCGCCGACCTCGGCCTCGGCGACGAAGAAATCCCTGACGTTTTCGTACAGTTCGGATAGCGGCCGGGGCAGCATCAGGTGCTTGGCGGCGAATGCCGAAATCACCCCGGCCATCGCCGGCACATCGCGGATCCGCGCCTGGCGGATGGCGATGGCGGGCAGCGCAGCGGCGACGTTGGCGGGTTCCACCGGTGCAGCCCAGCACCGCCGCGCAGGGCGTCAAGACGCGGCCTGGACCGGTCTTATTTTACCGGTCTCAACCGGCGAGACCCGCCGCATACTCGCTGATGATCGCGCCGATCGAGGGATCCGCCTGCAATCCCAGGGCTGCGGCCCGCTCGGCCCGCCAGTCCTTGGGCCAGGCGGCGACAATCGCCATCACCGCTGGATCCGGCGCGAAGGTGATCGCCGCCCGGGCCAACCCGGAGCCCTGCACCGCAGCGGCGATCTCGCCGGCTGACGGTGAAATCCCCGGGCCATTGATCGCGGTCCAATCGCCTAGTGCCCCCGGCGGCAGATCGGCCAGAGCGACCAGCAGATCGACGCAGCGCTGGATCGACAGGATGGGCAGACGGGTTTCCGGCGTGACCGGACAAACGTAGGCACGCCCGGCCAGCGGTTCACGGACCAGACCAGAAGCATAGCCGCTGGCGGCGCTGTTCGGTTCGTCGCGGACCACGATCGCCGGCAACCGGATCGACCGGCCATGGAGGAACCCTTTGCGGGTGTAGTCATGGATCAGCTGCTCACCGAGGACCTTGGCGACGCCATAGCTGTTCTGCGGATGCTGGGCGGTGGCGTCATCGACCACCCGCGGCAGATCACGCCCGCCGAAGGTCGCGATCGACGATGGGAAGACGAAGCGCGGAATCGAGCCGGCCAGGCGAGCTGCCTCAAGCAGGTGCATCGTGGCATGGACATTGGCACGCAAACCCGCTGGAAAATCACGTTCGGCTCCGCCAGACACCAGCGACGCGAAGTGGAAGACGCCAGCAGTGTCGGCATCGACCAGCGATCGGCAGAAGCCGGCGTCGCCGAGATCACCGACGGTGAACAGGATCCGGCCGCCGTGTTGTGCGCGCAGCGCCGCCAGGCGCGGCGACTCGGCGAGGTCGGTGAGATGGACCCGGGCCGCCGGATCGCGGCTGAGCAGGCGGTGGGCGACGGAGACGCCGAGGAATCCGGCGCCTCCGGTGATGAGGGTGGTGGTCATGGCGTGGCGGGCGGAAGCGTTTTGCTGGCCCGGACGATCGTGGACGCTTCCCGGGAGAGGCGAGCCCCTGCTCGCCTGGTGGCTGGGAGACGAGGTTCGCCTCCCAGCAAGTCCCGAGCGGGTTCCGATCAGCTCAAAACAGCCGGTTCAACCCGTTGAGCGCCGCCACCCGGTACGCTTCGGCCATGGTCGGGTAATTGAACGTGGTGCGCACGAAATAATCGATGGTGTTGTTGGGCTTTGGCTGGGTCATCACTGCCTGGCCGATGTGGATGATTTCGCTCGCCTGGTAGCCGAAGCAGTGGATGCCGAGCAGTTCGCGGGTGTCGCGATGGAACAGCAGCTTGAGCATGCCGACGGTCTGGCCGGTGATCTGGGCCCGGGCCAGGCTGCGGAACAGGCTGTGGCCGATCTCGTAGGGAACCTTGGCGGCGGTCAGCTCGCGCTCGGTCTTCCCCAGGCTGCTGATCTCGGGGATGGTGTAGATGCCGCTGGGGATGTCCGAAGCCAGCTGGTCGCAAGCCTGGCCCAGGATATGGGCGGCGGCGGCCCGGCCCTGGTCGTACGAAGCACTGGCCAGTCCGGGCGAACCGATCACATCCCCGACCGCATAGATCGTCGGAACGACGGTCTGGAACTGGGCGTTCACCGGGATGTTGCCGCGTGCAGTCGGGGTGATGCCGATGCCCTCAAGGCCCATGTCCTGGCTGTTGCCGTTGCGGCCATTGGCCCACAGCAGCACGTCGGTCTTGAACTTCTTGCCGGATTTCAGGTGCAGCACCACGCCGTCGTCGGCGGGCTCGATCCGGTCGGCCTCCTCGTTGTGGCGGATCAGGCAGCCCTGGTCGCGGAGGTGGTAGCTGAGGGCGTCGATGATCTCGTCGTCGAGAAAACTGAGCAGTTTATCGCGGGTATTTACCAAGTTGACCTTGATCCCCAGATTGCGGAACAACGAGGCGTATTCGCAGCCGATCACGCCGGCACCATAGATCGTCACCGACTGGGGCGTCTCCTTCATGCCCAGGATGGTGTCGCTGTCGCGCAGCCGGGGGTGGCTGAAATCGACCCCGGCAGGACGGAACGGCCGCGAACCCGAGGCGATCACCGCATGATCGAAGGTCACCCGTTCCCGGGCGCCGTGGTCCATCTCGACGTCGACCTCGTTGGCGGCGACGAAGCGGGCCTGGCCATGGAGCACATCGACCCGGTTCCGTTCGTAGAAACCTTGACGCATGCTGACTTGTTTGCGGATCACGCCATCGGCGGCCTTGAGCAGCTGGGGGAAGCTGACTTCGTGTCCGGCCAGCTTACCGCCGGTGAGGGTCGACGATTTCATCTCGACCCAGCGGAAGATCGCGTGGCGCAGAGCCTTTGACGGAATCGTGCCCCAATGGGTGCAGCCGCCGCCGACCTCGCGATGGCGCTCGACCAGGGCCACCGACTTGTCGGCCTTCACCGCCATCATCGCCGCCCCTTCGCCACCAGGGCCGGAACCGATCACCAGGACATCGACATGGGGCATGACGGGACTCCTGCGGAGGGGCTGCCGGAGCGTGATTCGTCTCCACAGCGGCGCAAAGGGGAACGGACTGTCTTGACGGAATCTTGACCTGCTGTTCACCCTGCGACACGCGTCCGTTCCAGTCGATTGACAGTCCGTTCAAGGCTGCACGGTGCAGCGCAAGGATCCCAGTCATGAACAAAGCCGACACCTCGAAAGCCGCCGCCGGCGCAGCCGAATCAGAGTCGGGCAGCGTCAGCGTGACCTTGCTGATGGCCCGGCCGTTGGCCAAGCGCGAAGGCGCCATTCGTACGATGCTCGGAAAAGCCCTGGGGAAATGCACGCTGGAGGGGACCTTGCCGGGCTTGCCGGTGATGTTCGGCGACCAGGGAGCCACCGGTACGGTGATCTGGGGGAACCATCGGATACGGTTTATCGAGATCATGGCGCCGTTGCCGGAATCGCATGTGAACGAAATGATCCAATACACCAGGGCAGAGAAATCCACGCTGGCTGAATTGCGCCAGCATCAATCCCATGTCCTGTGCTCGTATCTCGGCGACGCCAAGGATCCGGTCGATCGCATCCAGGCCAGCTTCCAGCTCGCCGCCGCCCTGGAGCCGCTTGGATTGGCCGGAGTCATCCATGTCGATGCCTGGCAATGCTTCTCGGCGAGCGCCCTGCAGCACCTGTGCGATCCGAAGATGACCGAGACCATGCGTACCGGCTTGGCGCAGCAGATCTTCTGCAATCTCATCCCCTTCCATTCGCCTGAGGGAACCTGGTGGGCAAGCAAGGGAAACCACGTCTTTTCGATCCCAGACATCGCCTTGTGGGATGACGGACGGATCGGATTCGAACCAGCCAAGAACATCTTCCTATCGCTGTTCAAATACCTCGCTGGGGGCGCGACCATCCAGCCTGGCCATACCATGGAACTCGGCGGCATGCAGATGCAGGCCGGCGAGGTCACCGAATACCGAGAATTCCTTTGTGGGCCGGGAGCGACCTTGGCGATCCGTCCGGTCGGAAGCGGGCCGGTTAAGGGCGGCGGTATCCTGATCCTGCCGCTGCTCTTCGGGTTGCTGATGCTCGGCCTGATCTTTGCCGTACCGCCGTTCCACACCCAGGAGGTGGTGATCCTCGCCAGCGTGGGAGGAGTCTTTGTACTGATCGGCCTTGCACCGTTGATCTTGGCCAGATTGCTCCGCTGAGACGCTGGTCGGCGCACCTCGCGACTTATCGCTCGTGGATCAATACTCCCGGCGTGAGCCAGGCCGTCAGCTGGGCGACCGCCACCGGCGTCAACTCGGGGTCGGCCAGCGCCGCGCGGACGGCGGTTTCCGTTGCCGGGCACGACCAGGAACCGTGGTGCTCGTCCGGGTCGATGCGCGACTGGACTTCGGCTAACGCCAGCGGCGTGGTTGCGGTGAACAGCAGCTCTGGCTGGCGCAGATCAGGGTCGCGGACCAATGCTCGCAACCGCAACCCGCAACCGGTCAACTGGCATTCTTCGGCAATTTCCCTGGCAATCTCTGCAAACACATCGGGCTGCCCGGCGCTCGGCGGTTCGGCGCATCCGCCGAAGGGATGGATCCGGCCCGGATGCAGGGCCATCCGCGGCGAGCGCCGGCCGAGGACCAGGAAGCCGTCGCTGGTCACGATCACCGCGCTGGTGCCCAGAGGATCGGCGCGATCGTGATCCGGCAGCTCGGGGCGCCGGACATTGGTGCCCCAGAACATCCGGTACGACGTCCGGCATAGGCGGATCCGCAGCCGGTCCCCGTCCACCGAGAAACGTGCGCAGCGCAGCAGCGGGCCGTCGAACAAGGTCCGACCGAGGCGCCTGGCCTCGGTCATGGCGGTGTCCCACTCAGCATCGGCGAGGCGCTGCACCTCGAGCGACGCGGCGAAGGGCTCCGCAGCAAGTTCGGTCACGACCTGGTCTGGACCCCAGTCGCCACGCGCCAACCACGTCACCTGCGTCATGATGCGGACATGGTCGCCGGCGACCGGTGCGGTCGCAACCGCCGGTATGACAGAGTTGACCAGATTTCCTGACGAGATCCGCAGCGGATCAATCCGACCCCCGGCTGCGACAGCGTGAGGACGCCGTCACGCCATTTCCCTGATGAACGCTTGCTACTGCGCCGCCAATGGCTGGCCTAGAGCCATGCGTGCCTCAGCATTCCTGCTCCTCGTCGTCCTCGCCATCGCCGGCTGCGGCAGTGGCGGTGGATCCCCCGGAAAATCCGGACCGGTCGATCTCGGCACCGGCACGGCGGTCCAGGTGGCGGCGCGGGATCGCCTGAATGTCTATCGAACCGCGTCCGGAGCCGGCAAGGCCGGGTTGGTCGAACCGATCAAATCCGCCGCGGTCCGCCACGCCGGTTATCAAGCATTGAAGGTCCGCTCCGGGTATTTCCAAACGACTGGCGGTGGCCCCCTCGATCCCGCTGACAGCGCCGCGGCGCTTTTTTCCGGGATCGATGTCGGGGCTCGGATGCGTGTGGCCTTTCTCAGCTACAATGCGTTGAATCCCGCGGATCAGCCCGACCTTGCCTTGCCCATCACGGCCGATGAACGGCTCGCGCCAACTGGCTCCACCGCCACCGGCGCCGCGCTGGTGGACGCGCTGTGGGTGGGCATCTACAGCCGGTTACCGCTGATGCGCCACGGATACATCGGCTTCGGCTATGGCGACCGCGCCCACGCCGGCGAAGCCTTTCCGGCCAATGGCATCGACCCCGATGGCGATGCCATGGCGACGCTGGATTTCGGCGAAGCCCCTGGCGTCGCCCGCAGCTATGGCCTGTGGCCGAACCGCGCCGTGGGCAAGGTCACCGGCAGTTATGACCCGGGCAAGGACGAGCCGCCCATGACCCTGCTCACGGGGCGCGGCATCCTCGGTGTGCCCAGCCACCTGATCCATCCCACCGGTTTGCCCTGGACCTTCATCACGGCGACGGTCACTCCGGTGACTTTGCCCAGCGGCTTCCCGGCTGTGCCGGCGACCCCGATCGGCCCAGCCCAATCGCCCTTCATTGTAGTCAGCAGCACAGCGGTCACTGGCCCCGATGTCATCCAGGATTCGCCCACGTCGATCCTGCCCGGCGAACTGTTCATCGTGCCCAAGGCCGCGCTGGCCAGCGGCTGGTGGCAGATCCAGGTAGTCGCCACCACCCAGGGTGAGTCGGTTTCGAGCAATTACGTCTGGGAAATCCAATCGCGCTGATCGGTGGTGCTGCCGAGTTGTGATTCACACCTGAATGACGCCGTTGGAGCAGCGCCAAGCGGCGGAAGGTTTGAGGAAGATCCCTCCGCATCCAGCTTGGTCGTCCAGCCCGGGGAGCATTCCCCAGGTTTTTTCTTGACGTCTTGGTGGTTCGTCTGCTTTTTGAGGTTCAGCGCCGGCGGAACGGCCGGCGGTTGCGGACCGGAACCCGGGTGCGGGTGGTCGGGCGGACCGGCCGTCCTGCGGCCAGGGCATCGAGGGCCGCCACCACCGCGTCGCCATTGGCTGGCCGGTCGTCCGGGTCCTTTTCGAGCATCCATTCCAGCAGCAGGCCGCAGTCGGTCGGCACCGATGCCGGCAGTTCCACCGGATCGGCCACCACTGCCGCCACCAGGTCGATGAAGGTCGTGCCATCGAAGGGCATCCGCCCGGTCAGCAGATGGCACAAGGTCGCCCCCAGGCTCCAGACATCGCTGGCCGGCACCGCCTGGCTCGGATCGCGGAGCTGCTCCGGCGCCGCATAGCCTGGCGTGCCGACGATGATCAGCCGGTTGCGGCCGGCCCCGCCGGCGCTGTCGTGGCGATGGTGGACCAATCCGAGATCGAGTAATTTCGCAGTGAGATCCGGAGTCACCAGAATATTGTCGGGCTTCACGTCGCGATGCACCAGACCGCGTTGGTGGGCATAGCCGAGGGCCGACGCGATCTGATAGGTCAGGTGCAGCGCGGCCTCGCGCGGCAACGTGCCTTGTTCGCGCACCAGGCGCTGAGCGGTGGACCCCGCGATGTGTTCCATGGCGAAGGCCGCCAGGCAGCGCTGGACATCGTGGTGGATGCCGTGGATGGTGACCAGATGGGGATGGTTGAGGGCGGCGGCGGTACGCGCCTCCCTGACGAATTCCTGAAAGATCTGCGGATCCCGGAACTTCGCCGGATGCAGGACCTTGAGCGCCACCCGGCGGTCGAGAGACAATTGGACGGCATCATAGACCACGCCCATGCCGCCGCGTCCGATCGGCCCGGCGATCCGGTATCCGAACAGCTCGCTGCCCTTGGCCAGGACGTCGGTATCGCGATCAGGCATGGCGCCTCAACGATGCGCGCGCTCGATGAGCTCACCAGTCCCAGGCGCTGGCGATGATTGCGGCAGATCGCTCGAACGGTGTCGACAGACTGGATCCGGCATCGGTCCGTGCTGCCGGCCCGGGTGGACCGGGTTGGGCAGGGCTGTGCTTGTGCGTTCGGCGCCGGCGGCAGAACATGCAGCGATGGCAAGCGCTCCTTCGTGGTGGCTGGCGGCGGCGGTGGCCGAAACGGCGGCTCGCGCCGGCGGTGCTGCCGCCTTGGCCCACTTCCGGCGATCCGGCCTGAACATCGACACCAAGGCTGATGATTCGCCGGTGACCCGGGCCGACCGAGAATCCGAAGCCGCCATCCGCACCTGCATCGCTGCCGCCTTCCCCGAGGATGACTGGCTGGGCGAGGAGACCGGCGCCACCGATAGCGGTCGGGTCAGCGGCCGGCGCTGGATCGTCGATCCGGTGGACGGCACCAGGAATTTCATCCGCGGCATCCCGCTGTGGTCGGTACTGATCGCTTGTGAGGAATTCTCGGCCGCGGGCAGCCAGATCGTGGCCTCGGCGGTGGGCTTCCCGGCCCTCGATGAATGGTATTCCGCTGTCCGTGGCGGCGGTGCCCGCTGCGGACAGTCGCCGGTCCAGGTCTCGGCGATCTCGCGTCTGGCAGATTCAGGCATGGCCTATTACACCCGGGCCTGGTTCACCAAGGCAGGACTCGGTCCCCTCTTCGATGAACTTGAATCGGCCACCGCCATCCACCGCGGCGGCGGCGATGCCTATGGCCATGCCCTGGTCGCCTCTGGGCGGATGGAATGCATCGTCGAGCCCGGACTCCAAGTATGGGACGCGGCCGCCACCAGTCTGCTGGTCGAGGAAGCCGGTGGACGGTGGAGCGACCTGGCAGGCAAGGCCGATCTGCGCGCTGGAACCTTGGTGCTGAGCAACGGCCTGGTCCACGATCAGGTCTTGGCCATCGCCGCACGTCATCGGAGCCGGCCATGAGACTCCGCCTTCGTGCCATGTCTTTCTCTCTGGCCCGCGCACCACACATCGCGCGGAATTCCGCCATTGTCCTGCTGTTGCTTGCCGCCGGCTCAGCCTGGTCGGCGACCGCAGAGGATCTGGTCCGCGAGGTCGATGCCGCTCTGGCCAGCGATGAGGATGCCACGCCGACTCTCCGTGCGACCGCCATTGCCGCGATGCTCGGCGGCGCAGCGGCGTTGGCTCCGGTGGAACGCGCCGCGCTGCACCTCGCCATCGCCGAGGCCTGGATCGACGCCGGCGACTCCGAGAAGGCCGAAGCCTCGATCAAGGCGGCGCTGGCCGATCCGGCGGCCACGCCAGCGCTGCGCGAACGGGCCGGCCTGGCCTTCATCGCGGCCTGGCAGGACCGCCTGCGCCGGGTCGAGCCCGGCGCTGCCGTGCCCGGCCTCGACGCCGGACTGAAACCGCTGGGTGACCTGGGGCCGAAGGTCGCGGCCCGGGCAGCGTGCGCCCAGGCCCAGCGTCTGTTGGCAGAAACTGCGGAACCGCCAGCCAAACCAGGCGAAGGTCCCGCCAAGGCCGCGGTTGATCCGGCCCTGGTCCTGATCGACCAGGCGCTGGCCTTGCTGGTCGCCAGCCCACCGGATGAGCGCATCCCGGTCTACAGCCTGCGGCTGCTGGCGATGGAGCGCTCCGGGGCCAAGGCCGAGGCGGTGCAGGCCTGGCTGGCCAGCCACCAGGCGGATCCCGCGGCCGCGACCCTGGCCGAGCTCGCCCTGACCGGGAACCAGAAACTGGTCGGCCAGAAGGCTCCCGCCCTGCCGCCGCGTCGCCTGGATGGGGCCGTTGATCCCTTCACCGCACCGGCCGGTCAGCCGATGCTGGTCTATTTCTTCGCCACCTGGAGCCAGGCCAGCACCACTTTGACACCACACCTGGCCAATGCAGCCAAGGCCGTCGGCGCGTCCCTGGTCGGCGTCTCCCTCGACAATCAGGACACGCGGGACCGCCTGATGGGTTACGCGGTCCTGGCCGGCATCGACCTGCCCATCGTTGGCGAGGGCGTGGGCTGGGACGGCGACGCCGACGATGCCTGGCACATCGACGTGGTTCCTTCGCTGATCGCGGTGGACGCCAAAGGCATCATCCGGGCCGTCGATCTGGCCCAAGGGCCGCCAGAGCAGGTGGTGCAGCGGGTGGTGGCGGCCTTTGGCGGGGCTCCACCAGCAGGACAGCCGCTTCCGAAGCTCAAAGAAAAAATCGCGGAACCAGCCGAGGTGGTGGTCCCCTGAGTCCGTTCAGATGGGAAATGCCGGGACGCCAGTGAGGCGCTGCAACCGGCTCGCCGCGGTTCAGTCAGCTGGATGAGCCTCGGTTGCTCAGTAAAAAGACCAGGATTCCGGCAGTCCCGGCGATTGCCGATCCGATCAGGATACCGAGCTTGGCCTGGGCGATCGCCTCCGGCTGATCCGCGAAGGCCAATCCGCTGACGAACAGCGACATGGTGAAGCCGATCCCGGCGAACAAGCTGACCGCAGCCACCGACGACCAGGTGGCTCCGCTCGGCAGCGAGGAGCCGCACCACCGGATGGCGGCGTACGTACCCAGGCAGACCCCGATCGGCTTGCCCAGCACCAGACCGGCGACGATTCCAACCGTGACCGTCGACAGCACGGCGGATCCGGTTGTCGCATCCACGGTCACACCGGCATTGGCCAGGGCGAAGACCGGCATGATCACGAACGCCACCCACGGGCGCAGGGCGTGCTCGAACCGATCCAAGGGCGACAACGCCGAGCGGCACTCGTGCTCCAGCTGGCGGATCACCGGCACCGTCAGCAGGTCCGGCCGGTTTTGCTGCAACCCGTCGCGGAGCAGCTCGGCCTGCCTGCGCGTCGCCGCCGACCCCGCTGGAATGACCGCAGCCAAGGCGACGCCGGCGATGGTCGCATGGACGCCCGATGCATGGACGCACACCCACAGCAGGATGCCCATCCCTGCCCAGGCCACGGGATGGCGGATGCCGGCGCGACCGGCGGCCCAGGCCACCAGCGTCATCGCTACCGCCGCCGCAAGCCAGGCAGCATCGATGTGCCCAGCATAGAACACGGCAATCACCACGACTGCGCCGAGATCATCGGCAATGGCCAGCGCAGTGAGGAACACCTTCAGGCCCAGCGGCACCCGCGACCCGAGCAGGCTCAGGATTCCGATGGCGAAGGCGATGTCGGTGGCGGTCGGAATGGCCCAGCCACGCAGGGTCGGTGTGCCGGCGTTGGCCACGGCGAACAGCAGCGCCGGCACCACCATCCCGCCCAAGGCGGCGATCACCGGCAACGCCGCCTGGCGCCAGCTGGCCAGCTCGCCGACCAGCAGCTCGCGTTTGATCTCCAGGCCGACCGCCAGGAAGAACACCGCCATCACGACATCATTGATCCAGTGTTCCAAAGCCATCGCGACCAGCCATTCACCCCAACCGAAGGAGATCGGAGTCGCCAGCACATGGTGATAACTGCCCGCCCAGGGCGAATTGGCCCAGATCAGCGCAGCCACAGTAGCGATGAGCAGCAGAATCCCACCGCTTGCCTGGGATCGGAAAAAAACGTGCAATGGCCAGAACCATGGTGGAACCGCCTCGCGTTCAGCCCCGTGGTCGTGAGAGCTCATCCTGGTTCAAGGTTGGGTCCGAAGCACCCCCGGCAAGGGCGGAAGACTGTTCCATCTCTATTGCGGTAGGGGGTGGTCAAGGGCCAAACAGGTGGCTGGTCACCTGCCGAACTGGCGAACAGCTGGACCCCTAAGCGCTTGATTCACACTGACTTAACACAAATTTCATCTGTTTCTCAAGTAAACAGTTGCGGTTAGGGATTTACCGACAGGATCCGCGCCACCACGGGGCCGGACGAACCAACGGCCCGAAACACACCACGCCCCCTCAAGGAGCACCACGTGACCCTGCGATCCCTCGTTCCGGCTCTCGGTACCCTGGCCCCGGCGCTTGCCGTTCTGGCCCTGGCCCCCGTCCACGCCGGCGACACTCCCGTGACCTTCCACGGCTGGGCTGACACCATCCTCTCGGTCGGTGATGACACCCAGCAGGATGACCCGGCCACCAAGACCAAGGAGAAATCCTTCGGCGCCGGCTTCTACGCCCAAGGCAGCCTGAAGGTCAACTGGACGGTCACCGACAAGTTGACCGCCAAGTTGAACGCCTTCATCAACCCAGGTCCGAACAGCGCCGTCAATCTGCGCGAAGCCTATTTCACCTACAACCTCGGCAGCGGCGTCAGCTGGTCGATGGGTAAGTACATCGACCACATGGGCTGGATTTCCGCTGAGCCCACCGGTCTGTACGTGATCAATGCCTCGTTGATCGGCTACACCAGCCTCTACGGCAATGACGTGGTCGGCACCGCCGTGTCGTTCTCGGAAAAAGAAGTCCCGGTGAGCGGCTCGATCCACATCACCAACGGCTACTACAGCGCCGCCGACCAGTACAGCCGCGGCACCAATTCCTCGGACAGCCTGGGCCGCGAGAACATCGACCTGGGCTATGGCCTGGATCTGGTGATCACCCCGGTCGAGGCGTTCAGCGCCAACGCCGAACTGGCGTTTGATCCGAGCACCGCCGCCGGTGGCGGCGTCAAGGGCGGAGCGATGTACGTGGTCGGCCTGAACGCGACGGCCAAGACCTCGGGTCTGACCATCGGCCTGGAAGGCATGTACGCCGCCAAGCAGAAGGACAGCAGCCCCACCGCCGGCAAAGTCGACGGTACGGATATGAGCCGGTACCAGGCCAACCTGCTGGTCAACTATGCCATCCCCGACACCAAGTTCCCCGTGTCGGTCAGCGTCCAGGGCCAGTACATCCGCACCACCAACAAGATCGTGGTTGCTGGCGGCGGTCAGGGCGGCGGTGCCACGAGCACGGAAGACAAGGCGACCACCCTGGCTCAGGGCACCTTGGCGCTGTTGACCAATCCGCTGAAGGACACCAATTTCGGCCTGAACGCTGAACTGGCGATGTTCACGGGCAACACCGAGCTGGACAACTCCCCGGTCATCCGCGGCGCCCAGTTCTCAATCGAAGGCATCGTCGCGTTCTGATTGAACTGAACACCGGTCTTTTGATCGATGTGCAACCCCCGGCGGTTTTCCGCCGGGGGTTTTTGTTGTCTTTCCTGAGCCGTCTGCGCAGAGCGCGTTTCTTCCGTCGAAGCCAGATGCCGACCAGCGGAAGTACCTTGTTCCGGTATCCGATAGCGCTGCAAATGCCAGTGGATGGCCGATTGCATGCATTGCGACGCATTGCGAGTGCTGGTGGCCACCGACAATGCCAGGCGTGCGTGGCGACATGTCGCAGGGCAGGGCAGGGCAGCGACCCTGCGTCCACTGGGTGAGTGTCGCCGCAAGGCGAACCCTGGGAGCGCAGGCTTCAGCTTGCCGGGTCGTCATTGGCGGTGCGGGCAGGCTGAAGCCTGCGCTCCCAGGGATTGTTGAGCGTCACCGCACCTGCCCCATGCGTCCAGCTCGCCGTGCGCACCCGCAGGAGAACCGTCGATGGGCACCGCCCTGACCACCACCACCAGCACTTCCGCTTCGGGTTCTGGCCGGCAGCCGGTGCGCGAACCGCCGATGTGGTCGGTGGTCGCACCGCTGCTCTGGCCCCATCGTTGGCGGCTGGCCCTGGCGCTGCTGATGAATGGTCTGCACGGCCTGGCGATCACCTATCAGCTGCTGATCCTGCCGATGCTGCTCGGCATCCTGACCGCTGAGATCGAACCAGACGAAAAACTCCGCCGGGCGATCTGGCTGGCGATTTCGTATGTCGTGGTCTCGATTTTCGGCCGGATGCTGATGTGGCACCTCGGCTACCGCATCTTCACCTGGTGCCGCGAACAGATGATCGTCCAGTTGCGCGGCCAGTTCTATCGCCACGTCAACCACCTGTGCCTGCGTTTCCACAATCGCCATCCGTCAGGGGAGCTGCAAAGCTACCTGTTCGGCACGCCGCTCGGCCAGGTGGTGAACTTCTATCAGCACGTCTCGATCCACGTCGCCGGATCGATCTTCACCATCGTTTCGACCCTGATCGTCCTCGGAGCCTGGGACTGGGCGCTGTCCTGCGTGCTGTTCGCCGCCGCCTTCGCCACGGTCATCGTGATGCAGTTCGCCTTCCGCCGGGTAAAGAAAATCTCAGCTGAATATATGCAGGCCGAAGGCGGAGTCAGCGGCCACATCGCCGATCTGCTGCGCGGCAACAAAGCGGTGAAGCTCCACGCCATGGAGGAGCGGGTGGCGGTGGATTTCGATCGTCATGCCCAGGAGCTGGCCCGGCGCGGCTACGACCGCGATGTGCGCAGCCATGTCGAATGGATGAAGCACGAGGTCGTGTCGTATGTCGCCCTCGGCGCCCTGGTGGTGGTCGCGGTGTGGCGCCTGAACGACCACCACATCACGATGGCTGCGGCCACCGCCTACATCATCTGCTATCAAGGGCTCACCGGACCGCTGCAAGCGCTGTTCCAGGGCGTCACCCAGTGGGGCCAGGCCCAGGCCGCGCTGCGCCGGATCGGCGCCGTGCTCGACACCGCCAGCACCACGCCGGAACCGGTGGGCACCGAGCGCCCGGCTCCGGAACGCGGCGACATCGTCCTTGACCAGGTGTGCTTCGCCTATGAGCCGGGCAACGACATCCTCCGCGGCCTGACCCTGAACATCCCGTATGGACAAAAGGTCGCCATCGTCGGGCCATCGGGCTCGGGCAAGACCACCATCATCCAGCTGCTGCTCCGGCTCTACGATCCGCGTCATGGCTCGGTCTCGATCGCCGGCACCGATCTGCGCAATGTGCGCAGCCAGAACCTGCGCCGACGCTTTGGGGTGGTGCCGCAGGATCCGTTCATCTTCCGCGCCAGCCTGCGCGAAAACCTGCTGATCACCAAGCCCAAGGCCACCGAATCCGAGATGGAACAGGCCCTGCGCCTGGCCAATGCCTGGGATTTCGTGGCCAAGCTGCCCCAGCGCCTCGACACCGTGGTGGGCGAAGGCGGCTCGACCCTGTCCGGTGGTCAGCGCCAGCGCCTGGCCATCGCCCGGGCGCTGCTTGCCGAACCGCCGTTCTTCATTTTCGACGAGGCGACCAGCGCCCTCGACACGGTCAGCGAAGGCCTGATCCAGCAGGTGCTGGAACGCAACCTGGGCGGACGCACCGCGATCTTCATCGCCCATCGCCTGGCCACGGTCCAGCACTGCGACCGGATCCTGGTCCTGGCCGATGGCGGCGTGGTCCAGGACGGGACCTATCGCGAGCTGGTCGACCAGCCTGGTCTGTTCCGTGAGCTGGTTTCGGGCCAGCAGCTGCGCGCCTGAACCCAGCTCGTCTAGGCCGCGCCAGTCTGCGATTGGCCTGTTCACCAGCCTCCACAGAATTTACCACCGATGTACCTGGATATCCTGCCCAACGCCAACCTGGCCGAGCCATGCATGGCCACCTTCGCCACCACCGGAACCGGCGTGGCGGTGGTGGCGGTGCGTCTGTGGCGTGATGAGCGCTGGCAGTGGTGCGCCGTCACCGGCTGGAGCGACGCCGGACCGGTGCCCGCCTGGTGGCATCCCATCGAGGAGAGCGGCGACGGCCCGGCCCGATTGCTCACCGGCGGCGAGTGCGGACTGCGCCTGGCGCAGCTTCCCGGGAACCGGCCGCCTGCGCCCCATCCGGGGCCGACCCGCTGGGATCTCGACGATGCCGGCCAATGGGCCGAAGGATTCCTGATCCTGCGCCCGGAAACCGAGATCGCGCTTGCCTGACGTACCGACGATCACGATCCAGACCCATCCCGAAGGCCAGGACCGCCTGCCTGCCGATCAGCACCTGACCACCCACTGGCCGGTGCTGACCTATGGCCCGACGCCGCTGGTCAGCACCGCCGACTGGCGCCTGCGCATCTTCGGAGCGGTCGAAGAACCCTTGGAATTGGACTGGGAATCGATCAGCAAACTGGTGCCCTTCGTGCGCATCCAGGCGGACCTGCACTGCGTCACGACCTGGTCGATCCACGGCATGGTCTGGGGCGGCTGGCGGGTGGCCGACCTGCTCGCCTTGGCCCGGCCGACCGCGGACGCGACCCATGTTTTGCAGCATGCCACCGGCGGCTACACCACCAATGTCGATCTTGAAGGCATGCTCGACAAAGACGTGCTGATCGCTTGCGAAGCCAACAGCGCGCCACTCGACAGCGAACACGGCGGCCCTGCCCGGGTGGTGGTGCCCAAGCGCTGGGCCTGGAAGGGCGCCAAGTGGGTGAGTGCTCTCGAAGTGCTGACCAGCGACCGGCGCGGTTTCTGGGAGGTCAACGGCTACCACAACCACGGCGATCCCTGGGGCGAAGGCGGCGAGCGCTATAGCCACCAGGAAAAAGCCGTCGAAACCCGCAAGGCCGGCAATGCCTTGCGGCGCCGGAAAACCACCTGACCGCCGGGTCACTCCTGGCGGTTGCTGCCGAACAGGCCCGCCTGGGCCGCCCAATAAGCCAGCTCCATGGCGGCGATCACCGCTGAGGCGACATAGGTCAGTCCGGCAGCGAACAGCACCGCCCGCACGCCGCTGTCCTCTTCTTCGCCGTTGGTGATGCCCAGACGGACCAGCGAGGTTTTGGCTTTGGACGACGCGTCGAACTCGTTCCACACGATGAATAGTGAGCAGAGCAGAGCGACGGCGAACAGCCCGACACCGGCATAGGCCAGACCGGCAGCGAAACCGGGTTTGCCAGCGGCGATCTGATGGGCGCTGCCCAGCGCCAAGCCGCCGATCACCAGGAACGGCGCCAGCATCCCGCCGAAATGGGCCGGATAGACCAGGATCGACCGGGCCCACATGGTCAGATCGCCACGCGCGTGCTGCAAAGCGTGACCGACCTCGTGAGCTGCCACGCCAGCCGCGGCGGCGCTGCGACCGTTATAGACATCGGGGGACAGGTTCAGGGTCTTGTTGCCCGGATTGTAGTGATCCGAGAGGAATCCCTGATGTTCATGGACCTCGACATCGGTGATGTCGTGATCGCGCAGGATCCGCCGGGCGACATCGGCTCCGGTCATGCGGGAGCGCAGACGGATCTCCTGGCCGCGGGCGAATTGGTATTTCACGTAGCCGGCGGCGGCCAGCGATAACAGCATGCCAAAGCCGAGAATGACCATATGGAGCAGCGTCATGATGGGTCTCCTTGACCAAGAAGACGTCGGGCAAGCGCAAGCCTTGCCAACCGCATGCGGTGCAGCCTGATGTTTCTACCGTTCAGCCCTTCAGATCGATGTTGCCGCCTTCACCGGCGCCGGAGCATAGGCCCGATCGAGAGCGTCCACAGTTCCCGCCGAGCCGCCCCACAGATCGCCATCGAGGACGCCGCCGACGTTCACATCCACCGCCACCACTGCCGGGCGATGGCTGATCAGCGCCTCGTCCAGCGCCAGATCGACCTGAGCTTCGAGCCGGGTCAAATCACTGCCAATCTCGGCCAGGATTTCGGCGCGGCGGGCTTTGACCTCCAACCGGCGGCGCAGGACCTCGGCCGTGGCCCGCTGCGACGCCCGGACATTCTCAGGCGTCTTCGGATCGGCGACCTGGCGATCGCATTCGGCCAGGGTCCGTTCGATCTCGCCGGGATGCTCGGTACTCGCCTGCTGGTAGAGCCGGTGGCGGGCGAAAAGCAGCTTCAAATGCAGCCAGCGCAATCGATCGAGAGCACGCACCGAATCGCCGACCAGCACCGGATCATCGCCGCCCTGGGTCTCAAGGACCTTCTGACACTTGGCCGCCAGGTTGGCGACCCGGCTACGATCATCGGTCGCGAGCTTGGCTTCAAGGTCTGCCCGTTGCCGCTCAGCGTCGGCGGCGACCACCACCAGATCCTCGGTATCGACGATTCTCCGGAACCGGGGACTGCTCACCAGGCTGAATAAATAGGCGAATTCCAGGCCGATCCCCGCCAACCAGAAGGCGGGATGGGCAAAGCCGAGGATGCCGATGCCGACCAATGCCACGACATTGACCGGGATCCGCCCAAGACCCGGAACCTCCGGGGCAGCGAGGAAGGCAGCGCTGAGATACCGCCACATGGTGACAGGGTGCCACGGATGACCGGCGTTGGCCAGTGCCCGGGCTGGAACCCGTCTCGGCTCAGGCTCCGGTCACCCAGCGGCCTTCGCATTCGCCCCACAGATTGTTGGCGGCTTCTGGTCCCCAGGTGTTCTTGGGATAGTTGTACAGCGGCGTCTTGAGCATCGCGGTGCGCAGCTGGTCGCTCCACCGCCACGACTCCTCGACTTCATCGCTGCGAATGAAGAGCGACTGGTCGCCCGAGACCACGTCTTGGAGCAGGCGCTGATAGGCCTCAGGGATGTGGGTCTTGAACCGGCTCTCGTAGTCGAAGCCGAGTTGGGCTGGCTCGACCATGATGCCTGGGCCAGGGCGTTTCACGTCGAAATCGATGCTGATGCCCTCGTTGGGCTGGATGCGCAAAGTGATCGCATTCGGCCGCAGGTGGCACTCCGCCCAACTGCCGAACAGGGTGATGGGCGGCATGCGGAACTGGATGCGCACGCTGGTGAAGCGCTTGGGCAGGAATTTCCCGGTGCGCAGCAGAAACGGCACTCCGCCCCAGCGCCAGTTGTCGATGAAGGCGCGGACCGCGATCGAAGTCTCGGTCTGGGAATCCGGAGCGACTCCGGGCTCGGCGCGGTAGCCGTCGAACTGGCCGCGGACGATGATCGCAGTCGGATCCGGAGCGTCGGTGGGCGGACGCAGCGACTTCAGCACCTTGACCTTTTCATCGCGGATCGACTTGGGATCGAGGCTCGCCGGAGGCTCCATCGCGACCAGCGAGACCAGTTGCAGCAGATGGTTTTGCAGGATGTCGCGGACCGCGCCCGAGGTGTCGTAGTAGCCGCCCCGACCGCCTTCCATGCCCACCGTTTCGGCCACGGTGATCTGCACGTTCTCGACGTGGTTGCGGTTCCACAACGGTTCGAAGAAAGCGTTGCGGAAGCGGAACACCAACAGGTTCTGGACGGTCTCTTTGCCCAGGTAGTGGTCGATGCGGTAGAGCTGGTCTTCGCCGAGGATGCCGAGCAGTTCGCTGTTCAGCGTTTTGGCGGTGGCCAGATCGTAGCCGAACGGTTTCTCGACCACCACCCGGCGCTTGAAGCCGGCGGACTGGTCGAGCAGACCGACCTGGTGGAGGTGCTGCACCGAGGGCAGGAACAGTTCGGGCTTCACTGCCAGATAGAACACCCGGTTGCAATCGCCGCCGGCGAGCGCGTCGAGCCGTTGGCGGAGATTCGCGTAATCAGCCACGGTTTCGAGGTGGGTCTGGACATAGGCCACGGTTCCAAGGAATTCGCTCCAGGCAGCGTCGCTGCCCAGGCCGATCTTCGGCGCGGCGCGGCCGAGATGGTCGCGGAAGGTCTCATCGGTCCACGGCCGGCGGGCCACGCCGACCAATTGCAGCCGGCCGGGGAAGCCTCCCGAGCAGGTGGCCGCATACAGCGCCGGCACCAGCTTGCGGGCGGTCAGGTCTCCAGAGGCGCCGAGGATGACGACCTGGGTGAGGGCACTGGTGCTCATGCCGCGCAGCCAAACGACCGGGAAGGCTTGTGGAAGGGGATGGCCCCAGCCGGAAAAACAGCCAGGGGAACGCGCAGGATCGCCATGCCCGAGCATACTCCTTGATGATCTCCGACGCCACGTGGGATCCTCGGCGCCGCACCTGAGAGGTCGTAAAAAAAAAGACGCGCGTTTCGCAGCGGCCATGCCCTCATCGCCAGCTCAGCGCTGGTTCCGATGGCATCCTGGTCAGACCATGGCCGCTGATTTGGACTTGGGATGGTTCCGCGGCGCCGAGCAATTCCGGCGATGCGGGCATCGCCGCATCGCAAGGAAATCCTGCGCGGGCCTTTTATGCGCCGATCAACGGTGCTCGCCCCGTTCATAGGCCGCATACAGCTCGGCGTAGGTGCCGTTGGCTGCCATCAGGTCGGCGTGGGCACCGCACTCCACCAGGCGGCCATGACGGATCACAGCGATGCGATCAGCATCGCGGATCGTCGCCAGGCGGTGGGCGATGATGATGGCGGTGCGCCCGGCGCATAACCGGTGCAGAGCGCGCTGGATCCGGGCCTCGGTATGCAGATCGATGGCGCTGGTCGCCTCGTCGAGCACCAGCACCGCCGGATCGGCGAGGAACGCGCGGACCAGGCAGACCAGCTGGCGCTGACCGTGGGACAGATTCGTGCCGCCGACGCCGACTTCGGTGTGGTAAGTCTTGACCAGGCGCTCGAGCACCTCGTCAGCGCCGAGATCCCGGCACACCGCGATCAGCTCGTCATCGCTGGCAGCCGGACGGGCCAGGCGCAGGTTGTCGAGGATGGTCCCGCTGAACAGCACGTTGTCTTGCGGAACGACGCCGACCTGGCGGCGCAGGCTGGACTGGGTGACGGCGCGGATGTCATTGCCGTCGATCCGGATCGCTCCACCGTCAGCAGGCAGGTCGTAGAACCGGCTGAGCAGCGAGACCAGCGTGCTCTTGCCATGTCCTGTCGGGCCGACGATGGCCACGGTCTCGCCCGGTTGAATGGTCAGGCTCAGGCCATCGATCACCGGCTTGGGCTCTTTGCCATCCTCGGGCCGGGCATAGGCGAACCGCACCCGGTCGAACACCACCTCGCCCCGCGGCCGGGGCAGCTCGCCGGCCCCGGTCCGGTCGGTGATCTCGGGTTCGGTGTCGAGCAGCAGGAAGATCCGCTGGGCGCTGGCGGCTCCGGTGGCGAAGCGCTCGAACAGGTCGCCCAGCTCCTGGATCGGACCGAGGAACAGGTTGACATAGAAAACGGCGCAGGCGAAGCCGCCGGGAGTGATCCGCCCTTCGGCCAGAGCCTGCCCGCCGACCACCAGCAGCACCGCGAATCCGCAGGACATCAGCAGGCTGGTGAACGGCGCGAACCACGCCCACGACCAAGCGCCGCGGACGCTGGTCCGGTCGAGACCGCGCATGATCTCGTCATAGGTCAGACGATTGCGCTCCTCATCGACGCACTGCTGAACGACCTTGACCCCGTTGATGGTCTCCACCAGGTGGGCAGTGACCCGGGATTTGTGCTCGGCCACCACCGCCCAGATCGCGATGCCCGCTCGGCGGAACAACGCCATGGCCAGATACAGCGGCACCGCCACCGCCGCGAGCCCGACGAACAGCCAGGGATCGAGGAGATACAGCAGAATTCCAGCGGCCAGGCTGCGCGCCAGGACCGCGACCACCTCAGGCACGCCATTGACCACTAGCGGCTGCATCGCCTCGACATCGCGGTCGGCCCGGGCGACGATCCGCCCGGCCCGGGTGCGGTCGAAATAGCGCATGCTGAGGGCCTGTACGTGGTCGAAGATCCGCCTCCGCAGCAGGCCGAGAGCCCGCTCGGTCAGGTCGTGTTCCATCCAGATCTGGATGCCGCCGAGGCCCCACCGGCCGATCCAGGCCATGGCCAGGCCACCGGCCATCAGCCCGACCACCAGCCAGTCAGTGCGCAGACCCTCCGCGGTCTGCACGAATCCGTGGTCGATCACCTGCCCGATGAACCACGGGCGGACGAACACGGTCGCGGCGACCAGCAGGCCGAGGACGATGAACAGCGCGAATCGCCAGCGCAGCGGCCGGAACAGGGCCAGCATCCGGCCCAGGGTCCGCCGATCGAGGCGGTTACGGCCGAGTTCCTCTTCGACATCGAGGTCGCTCATGACGCTCGCCCAACAGCTGCGGATTTGTCGAGGCCGAGCAGGTCGCGATAGGCCGGACTGCGCTCCAGCAAGTCTTCATGGCTGCCGCTGGCCACGATCCGGCCCTGGTCGAGCAGGGCGACCCGGTCGGCGAGCAGGATGGTCGACAATTTCCCAGCGATCAGCAGCAGGGTCGGATGGTCGCCAGCGGCGCGCAGGCCATCCAGAATCTTCCGCTCAGTCACGGCATCGAGGGCGCTGGTGGCATCGTCGGCGACCAGGATCGCCGGCCTGGCGACCAGGGCCCGGGCCAGGCACAGGCGTTGGCGTTGGCCACCCGACAAGGTCACGCCGCGCTCCCCAACCTTGCTCGCCAGGCCGTCGGGCAGAGTCGCCAGGACATCGCCGGCGGCGGCCTGGGCGATGGCACGGTCGAGGGCCGCGTCGTCAGCGTCGGGACGCGACCGGCGGAGGTTCGCCGCCACGGTATCCGAAAACAGGAACGCATCCTGGAACACCACCTGCACCGACCGACGCAGGGCATCGCGGTCGAGCTGCCGGGCGTCGGTCCAGCCGGCGGCATCGCTCCCGACCAGCACCCGGCCCGCATCAGGATCGCGCAGCCGCGACGCCAACGACGCCAGCGTGCTTTTCCCCGAGCCTGTGGGGCCGACCAAGGCGACGATCTCGCCGGGTTTGATGGTCAGATCGCAGCCGTCGAGCACATTGCGTCCACCGAGGGCGACCCGGACGTTTTCCAGGCGCAGGCCAAGCGGCTGCTGCGCCGCACCAGCCACTGGTATCGCCGCCGCTCCAGGCAGCGCCTTCTGCCCGGTCGCCAGGGCCGGCTGGGCGTCGAGCACCGCGACGATCCGATCGGCGCTGGCGTGGGCCTTGGCCAGCATCTGCTGCAAGTTACCAACCGCCTCGACCCGGAAGATGATCATCTGCACCAGCAGCAGGGCGGCGACCAGCGTGCCGACCCCAGTCAGGCCGTTGGCGATCAGCCAGGCCCCGGCGACGAACACCCAGACATGGCCGAGAGCGACGATGAATTGCGGCAGCGGCTGGCGGCTGGCGATGAACCAACCCGTGGCCAGCTCAGAACGTTCATAGGTGGCAAGATGGCCCGAGAACCGCACCGCCCGGCTCGCCTCCAACGAGAACGCCTTGACCACCCGCACCCCACGGACGCCCTCGTCGATATCCTGCAAAACGCCGTCATAGGCATCACCAGCCTGGGCGTCGAGCCGGGCGATCGCCCAGCCCTGGCGGACAACCAGGGTCATGCCGATCAGGGTCAGCACCGTCGGGACCACGCCGAGCAGCGGGTGGTACCACCACAGAGTGGCCAGCACGCTGACCACCATCACCACCAATTCGACGATGGTCCGCCAGCCGCCGGTGATGGCATCGCGTACCTGATCGCTGTCCCGGGTCGTGCGGCTGACGATCTCGCCGGAACCGTGGGAGGCATGCCACGCCGGATCGAGCCGCTGGACCTGGGTGAAGATCGCCAGGCGCAAATCGTGCAACAGCCGCTGTCCGGCCATGATCGACAGCACGGTGCCGAAGTACTGCACCAGACCGCGACCAGCCGCCAGAGCGAGCAGGGCGACGCTCCAATGCCAGGCGGCCTCGACCCCGGCTCCCGATTTCAGATCGGTCAGGGCCTGGCCGAGGATCACGAAGGTGAACGGCATCAACAGGTTGGCCACCGCCATCACCGCCGTGGCCACGAACAGAATACGCCAATGCGGCCTGTAGAAGGCGAAGCAGCGCAGCAGCGGGACGCGGGACCACATGGCTTCCCCGCCGGACTGGCCGGCGGGGCCGGGCAGTGTGCAAAGGTCGCCGAACCGGCAAGAGGCTCCCCTCAGTCACAACTTCGACTCAGGGCTCGCGCAGGATTGCCTTGCGCAGATCCGGTGCGGAGAAGCCCACATCGCCGGAATTGTCCGGAGTCTCGGAACCATCCTTATATCAAAAACCGCGGCCACGATCTGACCAGGCTGCCACCGGTACCTGCGTCGCGCCGGCGATGAGGGCATCGCCGCTCCGAAACGCTCGCCTTGTTGTTGCGCAAGCCTTCGGCGGGCGCTGGATACTCCGACCCGACCGCTAGCGTCCCGCCATGCCCACGACCTTCGCTCCGCTGCCGGCCACGTCCTGCCTGCTGATCATCGATGTCCAGGAGCGCTTCACCGGCGTCATCCCGGCCATCGCCGCTGGCGGTCCGGTGGCGAAGAAGTGCCGGATTCTGCTCGAAGCCGCACGGTTGCTGGCGATTCCAGCTGTGATCAGTGAACAGGTTCCGGACAAGCTCGGGCCCACCATCGCCGAGCTGGTCGCCGTGCAGGGCGACTCGCCGCGCTTCGCCAAATCGCATTTCAGCGCTGTTGACGAACCGGCCATCCGCCACCACTTGGACGGCCTGCACCGCGGCGATGTGGTGCTGGCTGGCGTCGAGACCCACGTCTGCGTCCTCGCCACCGCCGCCGATCTGCTCGCCGCCGGCCGCCGGGTGA
The DNA here is from genome assembly GCA_014193115.1 of Planctomycetota bacterium. Lineage (GTDB taxonomy): Bacteria > Planctomycetota > UBA11346 > UBA11346 > UBA11346 > BJHQ01. Next base: position 119,913 of record BJHQ01000006.1, read on the forward strand.
TCATCGCCGGCGACGCCGTGGCCAGCCGCGATCCCGAGCATCGCGACCAGGCCCTGATCGCCCTGCGCGACCTCGGCGCGCTGGTCGTTCCGGTGGAATCCATCGTCTTCCGCTGGCAGCGCCAGGCCGGCGTCGGCGTGTTCAAGGCGCTGAGCCAGTTGGTGAAATAAGTCTGCGTCGGCTGCCCGCCCGCAAGATCACAGCGCGTGCAGCCGTCCTGCGCGCAGCTCGAAGCGGCGGTCGGCCTGGGCGGCTACCTCCGCGTCGTGGGTCACCAAGACGATGGCGGCCTGATCGGCGCGGGCCGCAGCGAGCAGCTCCGCAAGGACGGTTCCCGCGGTCTGGGGATCGAGGTTGCCGGTCGGTTCGTCAGCCAGGATCAGCGCCGGCCGATTGAGCAGGGCCCGGCACACCGCCACCCGTTGACGTTCGCCGCCAGACAGGCGCTCCACCGGGTCATGTTCGTGGCCAACCATGCCGAGACGAGCGAGCAAGGCCATGGCCCGTTCGCGGGCGGCAGCCAACGGCCGCCGGGCGATGCGTGCGGCGAGCAGCACGTTCTCGATCGCGTTGAATTCAGGCAGCAGGTGAAAAGCTTGAAAAATGGTACCGATCGCCGTGCCCCGAATTTCGGCCCGGGCATCGCCACGCAGACTGCTGACCTCCCGCCCGGCGATGGTGATGGTGCCGGCATCGGGGCTGTCGAGCAGGCCGAGCACGTTGAGCAGCGTGCTTTTCCCGGTGCCCGAGGCGCCGCGCACCGCCACGCATTCGCCTGCGGCGACCGCCAGATCGACCCCCTCCAGGACCCGCAAACCGGGATACGCCTTGGTCAGTCCGCTCGCGTTCAGGCTCATGCCGATTCCCGCACGGTCGAGATCGGATCCACGGATCGGGCCGACCACGCTGGAAGCAGCGCGCCGACCAGCCCGATCGCGACCATGACCCCGGCGAAGGCCAGCGGCACCCACGGATCGAAGCTCACCGGAGCCTCCGCCGAATAGAAAATATCCTGAGGGAACAGCGGCATTCCGATCAGCTCGCTGAACGGATTGACCAGCGCCAGAGCGGTCCAGCCAGCGGCCCAGCCGAGGATTCCGCCGACCGCTCCGGCGACCAGGCCCATCAGCGCAACCGCCAGGAACAGATCCCGGCGCCGCGCCCCAAGGCAGAGCAACACTCCGAAATCTCTGCGTTTCTCCACGACCAGGGTGCTGAACACGGCATAGACGAACAGGATGCAAATGGCCTCGATCGCGACCATCATCACCAGCACCAGGTTGCGGTTGGAGGCGATCATGCGCACCGCGTTGATCCCCCGGGATTCCTGCCAGGTGCGCACCGCCAGCCCGGAATGGGCCGCGGCAGCCCGGCCGACGACCTGCGGATCGGCGCCGGGCGCCAGCGCCAGGCGATAGGATTCGACCCGGCTGGGCCGGCCGTCTTTGCCATCGGTTCCAGTCATCCGCTGGGCCAATCCCAGCGGCATCAGCAACAGGTGCTGATCGATCTGGAGCACTCCGCTCGATATCGTATCGCTGATCTCCACCGTGCCTGGCTTGGAGCCCGAGCCGGATGACAGCACCAGATTGACCCGATCGCCGATCCGGATCCCGCTGCCGTACAGCACCTCGCGCCCGACGATCACGCCTGGCATCGGCCGGGTCCGCGGCGGAGCAGGCACTGGCAAGGCTGCGAAACCACCAGCGATCTCCAGCCCGATGAGCGCCAGGTCGTCGCGGGCCTGGATGGACAAAAAGCCGCTGCCGCGCCGTTCTGGCGACAGTGGCGGAGCCGCGATCGCGGTGATCGGCGGCGGATGCAGCCGTTCCGGTCCGAGCCGGCCCAACGCGACATCGTCGGCCAGATCGATGCCTTCGGCCATGACCCAGGCGGGGCGTGGTCCCGCCTGCTTGGGCGTCATCAGGCCGAATCCGCTCTGCAACGGCGCCACCGCCAGCACTCCCGGCGTGGTTGCCAAGGCAGCGCGCAGCGCGGCGGTATCGGGCCGATCCTCCCAGTTTTCCGCGGTCAGATCGGCCTCATTGGCCCGGAAGCAGCGCTCCACCTGGTCGAGCCAGCCCTGGGCGATGCCCACCACCAGCACCGACACGGCGACCGTGCTGGCGATGGCGGCCAGGGCCAGCCACGCCGACCGCCGCCGGCGCAGGTATCGGGCCGCAAGATGCCAAGCGAGCATGTCCGGATGCTGGGGCGGCCAGGACCGCCGCTAGCCGGGGGTTGCCTGGCCAGGGTTTGCGGCCCAGCATTTCACTCAGCCATGATCACCATGTGGAAGCCGAGCGAGAAGGGATTGGTCAAGCAGGAAGGCGATCCTGGCGCGATGTGCCCGCTGGCGGTGTGGATCGACATCCTCGACATCACCACCATGGAGGAAAAGCTGATCGAGACCTCCCTCGGCATCGACCTGCCGACCAGGGCGGAAATGCAGGAGATCGAAGCGTCGAGCCGGCTGTACCGGGAAAACGGCACGGTGTTCATGACCGCAACCATGCTGATCAAGACCGAAACCGGCATGCCCGAAACCACTGCGGTGACCTTCATCCTGTCAAAAGAGCGGCTGATCACCCTGCGCTACGACGAGCCCTGGTCGATCAAGACCTTCGCCATCCGCGCGCCGCGTTCGGGCTGCCAGTCCGCCGAGCAGATCTGCTGCGCGCTGTTCGAGACCACGGTGGAACGCCTGGCTGACCTGCTGGAAATCGTCGCCCACGAATTGGAGCAGATCTCGCAGAAGGTCTTCCGCCGGAAGTCGCTGACCGATGAAGGTACCGATGTGAACCTGCAAAAAGTGCTGTTCAATCTCGGACGCTGCGGAAACCTGCTGGGCAAGGTCCGCGAATCCCTGGTCGACAAGCAGCGGGCGATGACCTTCTGCGCCCAGGCCGCCGGCGACTGGATGACCGCCGATTCCAAGACCCGATTGACCGCGGCGATGCGCGATGCCACCTCGCTGAGCGACCACGCGACCTTCACCTCGGGCAAGGTCTCGTTCCTGCTCGATGCCACTCTCGGCCTGATCAACATCGAGCAGAACCGGATCATCAAGATCTTTTCCATCGCCGCGGTGATCTTCCTGCCGCCGACCCTGGTCGCGAGCATTTATGGCCAGAATTACGACCTGTGGCCGGGCGGCGAATGGTTCAAGGCGTATGGCTTCTGGTTCACTCTGGGCTTGATGATCGGGACCGTGGCCTTGACCATGTGGTACTTCAAACGCCAGCGCTGGATGTGACGACCGACGAGAAAAACCACCAAGGCGCCACGGCGCAGTACCGACGCGGTTGCGTGTACACGATCTCCTTGCCTGGGTCATCCCCGAAGAGCGCTCCGGAGGGACGCTGCGGCCTGGTCGGCAGCCTGATGGTCGCCAGCAGGTCGTCCGGAACATGCGTCCCGGAGGGACGCTGCGACACCAGCCCGGGGCTTCAGCCCCGGGTGCATCGCCACGATTGGAAAAGCCCCGGCGGGGCGGCTGAGTTATCTGCGGGCTTCAGCCCGCAGGCGACGCATCACCCGAAACTTGGCACAGCACCGCTCAGCCGCTCCGGGGTTGGCCTTGCCTATGCGGACATCCCCGAAATTTGCACCCTGGGCTTGTCGCACGGCGTCCCTCCCGGACGTCACTGCGACCATCCCCGTTCCGTACTGTGGGCTGGCTTACCTTGGGTAATCCCGCTGCGATTCCCTATCGCCTTGGCCTGGAACTCAGCCCCATGAACGGAAAACGGGTCCTGATCTGGGGCTTCGGTCGTCATGGCGGCGGCCTGGCCGCCGGACTGCACGCGGAATCTCGCGGCGCGGTGGTTGAAATCCTCGATTCCCGGCCGGCCAAGGAATTCGGCGCCGACGCCGATACCGCCCGGGCCAGGGGATGGCGCTGGCATGTCGGCGACGCCTCGCATCCGGTGTTCCGGCGGGTCGATGCGATCATCCCTTCGCCAGCCATCCCGCCACGAGCGTGGCCGATCGATGCGCCCCCTGCCTGGTCGCCGGAATGGCTGTTCTTCGCTGCCCATCGCGGACCGCGGGTGGCCGTGACCGGAACCAAAGGCAAGAGCACTACCAGCACGATCCTCGGCCGCCTGCTCGGGTGGCCGGTGGCAGGAAACAGCCATGAGCCGCTGCTGTCGGCCCTTGGTCGGCTCGGCTCCGACACGCCCATGGTCTGCGAATTATCGAGTTTCCAGCTGTGGTACCTGCGCCAGTTGCGCCCGACATTCGCTGCTGCGGTGGTGCCCAGCCTGGCGGTGGACCACCTCGACTGGCATCCCTCGGTGGAGCACTATCACGCGACCAAGCTCGCCCTGCTCGGGTGGTGTCAGGCCTGCGCCGTCGCTGATGAGGTCGCCCCGATGCTGACCGCCATTCCGGCACCCGGCATCCGGCTGTTGCCACGATTCACCTGCGACGCTGGCTGGTTCTGCGATTCCCAGGGCGTGGCGGTGGCGGAACGGACGGACCTCGACCTGCTCGGCGACCACAACGCCCGGAACGCCGGCCTGGCCCTGGCGGTGGCACGGCACCTGGGCGTCGAGGACGACGACCTGGCGCCGCGACTGCGCCTGGTGACGGCATTACCCCACCGCCTGCAATTGGTCCATGAAGTGGTCTCGACCACCGCCACGGATCGACGGGCCACCGATGCCGATCGGCGCTCGACCGCCACCGACCGCCGGTCGACGGCGGGCGCAGATCGGCGGGGAACCAGCGGCGCGGACCGGCGGGCCACCGGTGGCGCCGAGGGCCAGGCCCCGGCGTTCCGTTGGCGCTTCGTCAACGATTCCATCGCCACCACACCGGAGTCGGCGATGGCCGCCTTGTCGAGCATCCAAGGTGCTTTGGCGGTGATCCTCGGCGGTTCCGACAAGGGCGCCCAGTTCGCCGGCCTGGCCAGAGCGGTAGCCGCCCGAGGTGCCCATCCGGTGCTGATCGGCCAGACCGGACCGGCCTTGGCCGCTGCCCTGGCCGAGGCCGGAATCGCCACCGGCGTCATGCCGTCCCTGGAACTGGCTGTGGCCCGGGCGGTGGAACTGCTGCCAGGCGGAGGCACAGTGCTGCTGTCTCCGGCCTGCGCTTCCCTCGACCAGTTCCGCAGCTTCGAAGATCGTGGCAACCGCTTCGCCGCGGCAGCGCGACGCGTCGTAGTGTAGAGGCAATGCATCCCGAACGACGCAGTTGGGGAACCGCCAATTCGCCCATGCGCCATGGGTGAATGGTCGGAGGAAGATCCGGTTGGTTTTACCGTCAACGGAGAACCTCCCCCGTGTTTCCTTGGCGCTTTGGCGGTTCATCTTTGTTTGAAGGTCATTGCAATTTTTCGTTCTTCCGATCGGAAAAGACCAATTTCACCGACTTGCAGCCGAATGCCTCGGTGATCAGCTTCAAGGTGGTCTCGGCCGAGTTTTCGTATTGCGCCTTATAGGTCGCGACGAATTCCCGGGCCTGTTCGGCGCATTTATCTTTGGCTTCTTTATACAAATCATTCTCTTCGCTGACGGTCAGTGGATATTCGACGCCCAGCCAGATTCCCGGCTGCTTGTCATAGATCTTGAACTCCTTGATGTTATAGGAAATATCCACCGGTGGCATGAAGATGGTGACATTCCCGCTGCCGTCGTTGTCGATCTTCAATGGACCGCTTTTCAAATCGTAGGAAAAATCAATGGAAAAGGTGAATATGAAGGCGGCTTTCTTCGGCTTGCTGTATTCCCAGCTTTTGTCATTGTCTTTTACGATCTGTGTGGTCACGATCTCCTTCAGCACCGCTTGCAAGACCACCAATCTCCCCACCGCTTCGATGCGTTCGACCGTTGCGGTGATAGTGACTTGGTTCGCCTGCAGCCCTGAACCAGAGACTCGGAACAGTAGATAGCACGAAGCGACCACCGCGATGGCGATGGTCAGCCACTTGATGATCTGGGCGGCGGAATGCATGGTATTCCTCTCAGGATTGGGTTGGACAGACTCAAAACATCCTGCATCGGCCAACGGATTCCATCCGTATGCACATGCACCCACCTTGGCGGCCGTGCGCCACTGACCAGGGTGATCTACCGATGAGCGCTTTCGCTGACACCCGCTGGAGCCAGGTCCGCCGCCTGGGTGCCGACTCGCCGAGCGGCCGGGCCGCGCTTGGCTGGCTGTGCGAGGCGGCCTGGGAGCCGCTCTGCCGGCACGCCCAGCGACGCGGCCTCGATCGCCATGCCGCCGAGGACGCGGTGCAGGCCTTCATGGCACGGATCCTGGAACGCGGGCTGGGATCCCCCGATCCCGATCGCGGCCGGTTCCGGTCGTGGCTGATCGCGGCGTTCTGGCATTTCCTGGCGGATCGCGCCGACAGTCAGCGGGCAGCCAAGCGTGGCGGCGGCCAGATCGCCCAGACCCTGTCGAGCGTCGGCGAAGTCCCGGCCGCGGACCCGGATTTTGACCGCGATTGGGCGCGGTCGGTGCTGCGCCGCACCTTGGATCGCCTCGCCGCAGAGCAGGCCGATGCGCAGCGTTTCGTGGTGCTCCGGCCATTCCTGTCAGCCAATCCCGAAGCCGATGCGTATGCCGCGGCAGCGGCGCGCCTTGACCTGCCGTCCGGCGCAGTGCGGGTGGCGGTCCACCGGCTGCGCAAACGGTTCGCTGAACTGCTCAGGAGCGAAGTCGCCGAGACCCTGGCCGACAGCGATCCCGGCACCCTCGATGGCGAGTTGAAAGTGCTCGCCGCAGCCCTCGCCGAGAGCCGATCTCCTGATGACCATCGCGACGCTCCAGCATCGACAGCTGGCCGGTAACAGCGACCGGGGTTATCCTCTGACCTTGGCATGAGCGATCCCCAGCCTGAACCGGCTCCAAAGCCGATACCGACTCCAACGTTGCCAGCCCAGCCCGGGCCCACGCCGACCCCGCATCCATCACCGGCAACCGCGCCGACCGATACGCTTGCCGGTCTGGATGGAAAAGGCCTGCTCGATCAGGCCCAGGTCTCGACCGCGGCCATGACCGGCGGGTTCACTCCGCCAGCGCCTGAAGCGCTTTCGGCCATCCTGCCCGATCTGGTGGTCGAGGCCCTGATCGGACAAGGCGGCATGGGTGCGGTGTATCGCGCGCGGCAGAAACGGCTCGACCGGGCGGTGGCGTTGAAAATCCTGCCCGCTGAACTGGGGCGCGATCCGGCGTTCGCCGGACGGTTCGAACGCGAGGCCCTGGCTCTGGCCCGGCTCAATCATCCCAATCTGGTGACGATCCACGATGTCGGGCGGGCAGGCGAGTGGTGCTATCTGGTGATGGAGCTGGTCGAAGGCGCGACCCTGCGCGAGGTGCTGCGCACCGGCCGGCTGAGCCCGCGCGAGGCCCTGGCGGTGATACCGCAGTTGTGCGATGCGCTGCAATACGCCCATGACGCCGGCGTCGTCCACCGCGACATCAAGCCCGAGAACATCCTGCTCGACCGTCGCGGCCGGGTGAAGATCGCCGATTTTGGTCTGGCCAAACTGATCGGACCCGGCGATGGTGCCAGCTTGACCCGCACCGGCATGGTCCTCGGCACCGTCCACTACATGGCCCCCGAACAGGTCGAGGGCTCGGCCGCCGTCGATCACCGCGCCGACATTTATTCGCTCGGTGTGGTGTTCTATGAGATGCTCACCGGCGGTCTTCCTCTCGGACGGTTCGACCCGCCATCGCGCCGGATCGAGATCGACGTGCGCCTCGACGAAGTCGTGCTCCGCACTCTCGAAAAGGACCCGGCGAAACGCTTCCAGAAAGCCGGCCAGGTGCAGCAGGCGGTGGAGGCGGTGCGCGACCAGGCCCCGCAACCAGCGCCTGTCCCTCCGCCCGCTCCGCCGCCGGTCCCCCAGATCGACCCGCTGAATCTGAAAGTCGGCAATATCGAGATCGGCAACGGCCGGGTCCGGATCGGCGACGCCATCTGCATCGACGATGCCGGCGTACGCATCGGCAAGCGCTGGATCGGCAAATCATCCACCGAGGACGAAGACGGCGATGATGACGACGAAACAACGGATCCGGCTGAAGCCTGGCATTCCCAGGTCAGCCAGTCCGTGCTGCTCGGCATGGGCGGCGTCGCCACGGCGATCGTCGCCCTTCCCTATAGCGGCCATTGGCTGGGCGCGACCTGCCTGTTCGCGGCTCCGGCGATGCTGTGGGGAGCATGGTGCCTCTATCACCGGTTGTCGGTGGGCTGGGCGATCCTCGGTGCCTACTGCTCCATGATCCCGGCGGTGGCCGCCTGGGGCGTCTCGTGGTGGCTGGGCCTGATGGTCATGATACCGGCGATGTACGTCGTCGGGACCTTGCCCAGGCAGCGCGATTTCGTCCAACCGCCTCCGCGACCGGCCTGGGGTTGGACGCTGCTGGTCGGCTGCATCTGCGTGGTCATGACCCTGTTCGCGATCAGCGAGGCCCGTGAGTTGCGCCATGTTCCGCAGGTGGAACCCAAGCAAAGACCCATCCCGCATGTGCCAAAAGATCAGATCAAGAGCCGCTTGGCCGCCATCGAGCCCGACTCATCCCTGTCGGTCATGGTGCTCAGCCTGATGACTTCGCCCTGGCTGGACGAGGCGCTGAAGACCGGCGAGAAGCCGCAGATCCGCGTGGTCCTGCCCACAGCGAACAACGCCGCCAGTCCGGCGACGACCAAGCTCCGCCAACGGTTGCAGGCCCTGCTTCTGGCCACCGGCCTGGTCGACGTCCTCGCCGAAGGCGCCGTCATCGATTCCGGCGAGTCGGAACCGCTGGTTGCCGATCTGGAGCCGGTCGTCGACAGCCTGCCAGCCTTGATGGAACAGGTAGCCGCAGAGTTGTCCCTCAGCTCGACCCTGAACCCAGGGGCGTGGTGCCTGACCGACGCCCGCAGCAAAAAGCTGCTGTGGATGCGGACTTCGCCGGCGCGCTGACGGCGGTCGATCAGCGCTGGACCCGAGCTCCGCCACCTTTGACCAGGGCGTCGACTTCGGCCTTGGTCGCCATCGAAGTGTCCCCGGGCGTGGTCATGGCCAAAGCGCCGTGGGCGGCGCCGTAGTCCACCGCCGCCTGGGGACCGAGACCAGCCAGAAATCCGTAGACCAATCCCGACGCGAACGAGTCGCCGCCGCCGACCCGGTCGAGGACCCACAGGTCCCGGGTCGGCGCCTGATAGAACGCTCCATCGTGCCACAGCACGGCGCTCCAACCATTCTCGCTGGCGTGATGGACCTCGCGCAGGGTGGTGGCCACCGCGCTGAAATTGGGATAAGCGCGCACCACCTCGCCGATCATCGCCCGGAAGCTGGCGGGATCGAGGGCTGACAGATTGGCGTCGGTGCCGGCGACATGGAAGCCGAGGCTGGCGGTGAAGTCCTCCTCGTTGCCGATCATCACATCGACGTATTTCGCCAGCTCTTTGTTGACCTCCTGGGCCTTGGCCTGGCCGCCGATGCTCTTCCACAGGCTGGGCCGGTAGTTGAGGTCATAGCTGACCACCACGCCGTGGCGCTTCGCCGCCTGCATCGCCTCCAAGGCGACCTCCGGCGTGGTCGCAGACAGGGCCGCGAAGATTCCGCCGCAGTGGAACCAGCGGGAGCCCTCCTTGCCGAACAGGCGGTCCCAATCGATGTCGCCGCGCTTCAGTTGACCGGTGGCGGAATGGGCGCGGTCGCTGCAACCCACCGCGCCGCGCACGCCGTAACCAGCCTCGGTGAAATTCAGCGCATTGCGGCTGGCCCGGCCGATGCCGTCGAACGGAACCCATTTCAGATAGCTGAGATCGACGCCGCCTTGCAGCATCAGATCCTCAAGCAAACGACCGACCGGATTGTCGACCACCGCGGTGACGATGGCGGTGCGCAGGCCGAAGCAGCGGCGCAGACCGCGGGCGACGTTGTACTCGCCGCCGCCTTCCCACACGTCGAACTGGCGGGCGGTGTGGATCCGGCGCTGGCCCGGATCGAGACGGAGCATGACCTCGCCCAGGCTGACCTGGTCGAAGCGGCAGGAGGCGGCGGAACGCAGGGTGATCGGCATGGCGCGGGATGGTGCTGGCCGACCACCTGCCGCCAAGACGGAACAGCTTAGCGCGGGGCCGGGGCCTCACCGCTCGGGTAGACCATCGGCCAGCAGCCGCTGACCGTGGGCGCGTGCAGCGTCAGTCCTTGTTCGGACAAAGGCCGGAACACGTCCGTTGGCCAGCGCGGTTCACGGTCGGCATCGAGGAACGCCACGCCGATCGCCAGTTCGGTCTGGGCGTCAGCCAAGGCGGTGATCCGCTGATGGGCGTCCTCGGCCAAGTCGAGCCAGGCCATTTTCAGGGCAGTGGGTTCAATGCGACGAGCCGCTATCTCTTTGAGCTGATCGGGTCTGACCGTTGCGAATCGACGCATCAGGGTCAGGAGCATCAACGGATTGAACCCGGGATCCTTGCCGCAGGCCGCCCACAAGATCGCCGGCAACGAGTAGCGCTTCGACCACTCGACGATGTCAACCAGATCTCTGGTCTCCGCGCGTGCTGACAAAGCCAGGGCCTTGTTACAGGCGAGATCGAATGGGTGCAGGCGCCAACCGAGTTCACCATCGGGCAATACCGGAAAGAACCGCCAAGCGGCATCCACCGCCCAATCGATATCGACGGCATCAGCACCACGTTGGGCTGTTGCCCGCCGAAACGAATCGGACCAGGCCCGGCCCTGAGTGATGGTGAAGCCGGCGGCAGACAACGCTGCCAGGTCGGCATCACACGCTTGTGCAAGCAGATGCTGCGCGTCGTGGAAAATGTCGAAATCATGGCTGTAGCGATCCGAGTCCGATGCGATGTGTAGCGGCAGACTGCCGGCGAAATGGCTGCCGCTACTCCGCTGGCCACGAAGGATATCGATGACCGACCGCTGGAACGGGGTTACAGGCATCGCATCAACCGCCCTGCTTCGTCCCATCCCGGTCGACCGCCGAAACTGCGCAGACGCTCTGCGACAATCCGCCCATCGCCGACGGTATCGATGGTGGCCTCGGGATGGCGGAACCAGAAGCATTCAGCGAAGTACCGTTTGACCAGTGCTTCAGCCAGGGCCTTGGCTTCAGGAGAAAGCGATCGCGATTCCATGCGAAAATCCTACTCGATGGACGCGCTCCAGCAACCTCGGCTCAGGCCGGGTCAGCCCGGCTCTGACCCAGGATCTACCAGCCGGCCGCTACATGTCCGGTCCGGCCGTACTTCGCGAAATAGCGCTCCAGGACGCGCTTCACCACCGGCGTGCAGGCCTTGCCGCCAAAGGTTCCGCTGTGGATGAAGCAGGCGAAGGCCACCACCGGCCGGTCGGCAGGAGCATAGCCGATCATCCACGCATGGTCCGGGGTCAGGCCGGCCTCGCGGGTGGCGGGGGAGCCCCATTCGCTGGTGCCGGTCTTGGCGGCGACGGCGAGGCCAGCGGCGGGACCGTCGAGCACCAGGGCCCGGGCGGTGCCGCCGGCTTGGGTGACTTTCTCCATGCCGTGGCGCAGTTCAGCTAACCATTCCTGGCGAATATTGAGATCGATCACCACCGGTTGGCTGCGCGGCCGGACCAGGAACGGCGATACCACCCGGCCGCCATTGGCCACCGCCGCGGCGATGGCCACGACCTGCAAGGGCGAGGCGGTGCAGAACTGGCCGATGCCCATGCGCCAGGTGTCGCTGGGCAGCCAGGCGGACTCCTTCGGCCGCAAGCTGCGCAGCGTCTCTGGTGTCGGCATCAGCCCGGCACGCAGGTCCCCGGTCCAACGCGGTCGCTGCCCATCCACATCCAGCGAGTTCATCCGGCCGAGGCCGACCCGCTCCGCCCAGGCCGGCAGATAGCCTGGCCCGAGCCGACGCGACAGCCGTTCAGCGACCTTTGCGAAATAGACGTTGGACGAAACCTGGACCGCTTCGACCAGATCGAAATCGCCGCTGGCGTGGTCGCGCAAGACCTTCTTGCCGCCGATCATCGCCATGTACCCCGGGCATGAAATCCGCTCGCCGGGATTCAGCACACCTTGTTCCAGGGCGCATAACCCGGTCAGGATCTTGAACGACGATCCCGGCGGCTGGTCGCCTTCGCAGGCATAATCGTGCAGCGGCAGGCTGAGCCGGGTGATTTCTGCTTTCAGGCGGGCTCGCTCAGCAGGATCGACGGATTGGCGGCGCACTGCATCCAGTCGGCCGACCTCGGTGATGCGGGCGCCGAGGTCCTCCACCGGCAACGTCGGCGTCGAGGCCAGCACCAGCAGCCCGCCGGTGTGGCAATCCATCAGAACGAATCCGGCGCGGCCGGCACCGACCGGCGCGGCAGCGTCCATCTCGGCGGTGCGGGTGCCGATGGCCTGGGCCAGCTCCAGGCGGTTGGCCAGGCTGTCCTCGGTCAGCGACTGGAGCTCGCCATCGAGCTCGGTGACCAGGTCTGCGCCGGGCATGGCTGGTTCCGGGTACATCAGCTGCATGCCGTGGGCGGTGCGCATCCGGGTCTCGACCCCGGCGACCCCGCGCAGAACGCCATCGTAGGTCCGCTCCAGCCCGCTGGCACCGATCATGATCTCGCCGCCCACATCCGCCGATTCCGCCCGGCCCACCCGGCCCAGCACCTGGCTGGCGCTGCCCGGCAAGGGCCAGGTCCGGCCGACATCGATGCGCAGCAGGGCGCCTGGCAGCACCGGCTCGGCCAAGGCATAAGCATTGCGCAGGTCGTCAGGCGGCTCGGCATCGGCGCCGGCCAGGGCGAGGGCCACCGCATGAGGCAGATCGCGGATCGCGACCACCGCGTCGCCACGGCCTTCTCCGGCCCAGCCCCGGTCCACGGTATGGCGGACGTCCGCCACGGCCGCTTCGAGGTCGAGACTGGTGGTCGGGCGCCCGGCCCCGGCGAGGAGCGACGCCGCGCCGGCGCACAGCCGGCCCAGCCTGGCCGCATCCAACACCAGGTGCCTGATCCTGAATTCATGCTCACAGGCAGCGACCGTCACCCGTCGGCCGTGGCGGGCGAACAGACCCTCGATCAGCCGAGGGTCGGCGCCGGTGCTGTCGGACAGCCGCCGCATCAGCACCGCGCCGAGCCCTGCGTCGAGGGGCGGATCGCCCTGGATGACCAGAATCCGCTCACGCTGGCCAGACAGCGCCGCCACCGGCAGGGTCCGTGCAGCTGGACCAGACGGCAGCAGCGCTGCCACCCGTTCGCCTTCGGCACCGGCGGCGAACGCCCAGGCACCTGGTCTGGTCTGCGGCAACGAACGGATCGCCGCGGTGAGCAGGTGGGCGGCACCGGCGACATCGGTGTCGGCCAGTCGGGACAGCAGGAGTTCGGCCTGGCGACGACGCTCGGCAGTGAGCAGGCGCACCGGGAACGACTGGTCACCGACTGCGGAACCGGGCATCGGAACCGGGATCGCCTCAGATAAAACGAAGGGTTCCAAGGCTGCCGACAGCCGCTCACCATTGCCAGCCGCGTCCAGGGCAGTGGTCAGAGCTGCCCAGCGCTGCTCGCTGAAGGCCAGCACTGGTTCGCCCCAGACCAGGGTCAGCTCGCGAGCCAGGGCATCCGCGGGATCGTCGGCGAGCAGGTCGGATTCTGCCAAACGGGAGGCTGGACCAGCGTCGACCGCATCCGACTCGGCGGTCACCGCTTCGGCGGCGATTCGGGCGAAGGTCTCGCGCGGTATCGCGAGCAGGGCCAGCCCACCCGGCCGCTGCCTGCCGCCGCGGATTGCCACGCCCGGCGCGGCATCAAGCAGCCGCTCCACCACGCTGCGCAAATCCTGTTTCGCATCGGTCCATCGGACCCGGCCGGCTAGGTCGGACAGGAACGCGTCGAAGGCCGGTCCATCCAACCGCCACAACGCCGGCGCGGACCGGTCCCGGCCAAGCAGTTCGAGGTCTGCGAGCACTACCGCCAGGTGGTAGGCCGGCCGCGAATCAGCCAGGGGAGTTCCGCTGCGATCGAGAATCCGTCCGCGCTGAGGCGGCAGATGGACCCGGACCAGCGTCGAACGCTCGACTTCGCGCACATGGCGTTGCCCTTCGACCAGCTGGAGCTGGAACAATCTGGCGACGAACCCGGCCGCGAGCACGGCGAAGACCGCCGCCAACAGCCACAGGCGGAGCAGCATGGGTTAGCTCATGGCTCGCGCAGCGAGGGTTTTGTCATCCCCCAAGGCTCGCCCCACAGGTGCGACGCCCGCCCCAGCCCGGAGCGCCGCACGCCGTGCGGCCCGCATCACCGGGGACGAACGCCAGACGGAACCGCATTGGCGAGGATCTCCGGTGGAATGGCCGGACGGAGTCCGGCGCTCCGGGAGGCGTGCCGCGACTGTCCGTCTGGCCTCAAGCTCAAACTCAAATCCAAGCCCAAATCCACACGCAAGATCAAGCCGAGCTGGCGCTCGGCGCTCCCAGGACAGACCCAGCTCATGCTCAAGCCGAGCTGGCGCTCGGCGCTCCCAGGACAGACCCAGCTCATGCTCAAGCCCAACGGTGCGATGCCGGGGCAAACCCAGTTCAAGCCCAACGGTGCGATGCCCGGCCAAGCCCGGTGCGCCGGACTCCGTCCGGCCCGCACCACCAGAGACGAGCACCAAGCGGAGCCTCATTGCAGACCAACCCGCACATCATGCCAGCAGCCGCCGGTGCGGGGCACCATCACCCGGGGCGCGTCGCCGCAGTCGTCGGCACGGGCGACCACCAGGCCGTGGTCTCCGGCCGGCGGCTCGACGCCGATCAGCACCACTCCGGCCAAGCCGGCGGTGGCGGCAGTCGGGATCATTCCCGGATCACGGGTGAGCAGCCAGGTCCCGGCGGCCTCCAAGGCGTGGTCGCGGCAGGTGAACAGCAGCTGGCGCGGGGTCTTCGCCCGGGCTGGATCCACCGCTTGGGTGCGCGCCACAGCGGCCAGCGGTCCAGGATCGCCAAGCACCACCACCGGGACTCCGCGGGCTGCCAACCTGGCGCACAACCCTGGCGCAGTGGAATCGGCGGCCAGGACGGAATCCAGCAAAAGACCAGCGTTCATCGTGACACCGGTGCGATCGACTGGATCGCCGCATGCAGCTGTCCGGCCCAACCCGGTGCATCAGCCCGGCTGGCGGCAGTGGCCAGGGCAGCGGCGCTCGCTGCCGTGTAGATCGTTGGATCCTGCAACTTGCGTACAGCGGAAGCGAGATCCGCCGGTGCCACCGCCCGCGGCTCGCCCAAGGCATCGCTTCCCGCCAAGTAAATTCTCGGAGGAACTGTATCGGTGGTGCCGCCCAGGGAACGATACCCGTCCAGGTCCAGGGTCGGCTCGATGCAGTGACCGCCCGAACCGACGATCGATGGGATGCCGTCGACCGCCGCGCCCACCACCGGAACGCCATGCGCGGCCGCCTCCAGGCAGACCATTGGAAAGGGATCGCGCAGCGACGGCATCAGCAGCAGGTCGATCTGACGATAGAATGCAGACATGTCGGCCACGGTTCCGAGCATGCGCAGCCGGGGCTCGACGCCCAGCCCGCTGGCGACCCGGCGCAGGGCTTCGGCCTCTGGGCCAGCCCCGGCCACCACCAGCGTCGCCTCTGGCAGCTCGGCCAGAGCCCGCACCGCCAGGACGAATCCTTTAACACCCACCAGCCGGCCGGCGACGCCGAGCACCAGCGGGCGACCGTTGGGAAATGAGCGAACCGCCACCTCGGGTCGTCGTCCTCCCGGATTGTCGACGGTGATCAGCGCTCGCGGCTGAGCGGTGAAACCCAAGGCGATCATCCGCGCTGACGAGGTTCCACAGGCGACCACGCCTGCGCAGCCGGCGATCAGTACGGCGAGTTCCTCAGACGGCGTCCAACTCGCCCCGTGGTCGTAATACACCACCGGTGCCGGGCCGGCTGACAACATCCCGGGCAGGGCCGTGTTCCAGCACACCACCCGATCCGGCCGGGCGGCGCGCAGCATCCGGCTGAGCCGCCATGCGCGAAGTGCGCGGGGAATCGGGAGCTTTCCCCACCTCCGGTATCCGCCGAGGACCGCGCCTGCCGGAAGCGCCAGAACCGGATGGACCCCCTGCCCGGCGACGATCACCCGATCACCACCATGGCCGTTGACCAGGTACGCGCAGAGCAACCGCTCAACCCCGCCAACGGCATCGAGCCGGACCACATGGACATCGGGCATGGCTCAGCCCACCACCCGGTCATAGGCCGCCAGCAGCGTGGCTTGGCTTACGTTCTGCAAACACACATTTTTCCGGCAGGTTTTCCACAAGGCGGTGCCGATGCAGAATTGGCAGGGCGCCTGGCCGAGGACCACCTCGATCCGGCCGGGGCCGCGGGGGCCGCATTCGCGGGGGTTGGTCGGGCCATACAGCGACACCAGGCGGGCTCCGGCGGCGGCGGCGAGGTGGCCAGGACCGGTGTCCACCGCGATGACCGCGTGCTCGGCGGCGAACACCGCCGCTTGCCGGCCAAGGGGCTTCGACAGCGGGTAGTCACCGCAGCGGTTGTGGAAACGGCCTTGGAATGCCGCGGGAATCTGTTCGGCGATGGCCTGGGCGAGGGCGGATTCCGGCGCCGTTCCGTGGGCGACCACGGCGTCGGCCCGGCCGGAGCGCAGCAGTTCAGCGACCAACGCCGCCCATTGTTCTGGAGTCAGCGACTTGAGGTTCACCGGTGGCCGCCATTGCCACCGGCCGGCAGTCAGCGAACTGCCAGGAACGATGCCGATCACCCGCCGGCCGAGCATGGCAAGCTCCGTGCGCGCCCACTCGACCTGGGCCGGATCCGGGATGATCCGCGGTTGTGGATCGAACTCCGGGCAGGGCAGGCCAGCGGCTTCGAGGGCCGGTCGGATCCGGTCCACCAGGTGTTCATCGCGGACACCGAAGCGCAAAGCGACGGTGCGTACCGGCGCGCCGGCGGCGATGCGTTCAATCAACCGGTCGATGGCAGGACTTTCGCTGCGCATGCGCACGATCTCGTCAAAGGTGCCGGCCAGTCGTGCCGCCAGGGCCCGGCGCTCGCCCCCGTACCACCACTCGCCGAGCAGCGAGGAGCCGCGATGGGGTTTGCGCAAAAAGACGCTCGCCGCCAACCACGGCTGGCCGACGAGCAGTCCGCCGGCGAACGGCCGACCGAGGACGGTCAGCGGCCCATCTGCGGCCAGCCGGCGCATCAGCGGCGTCATCATCACCAGATCACCGATGGCGGCGAAGGTGACGAACAGGCGACGGACCTCGGTCATAGCCGGCGAAGAGTGCGCAGGGCCTCGATCAAGCGCTTGGTCGCCAGGCTCGGCGGCGTGGTGCGGTGCATCAAGCGGATGGTGCGGGCGACATCGAGATCGCGGATCGGCCGGGTCGCCAGCTCGAATCCCTGGACGCTGCCGTCGGGCACGATGCCAAGGCCGAGGCCAGCCCGGATCATCGCCTTGATCACCTCGACATTTTGCAGCTCAAGCACCGGGCGGAACTCCAGTCCGGCCTTGGCAAAGGCCTGGTCGAGCAAGGTGCGGATGGTCAGACCCTTGGCGAAGGTGACGATCCGGTGGCGGGCGACCTCGCGCAGGGTCATCGGCACCTGCTTTTCGGGCATCCCCAACGGATAGGCCAGCACCAGCGGATTTTGATACAACCGCTCGCAAGTCAGCTTGGGATGCTCGGTGGTGCCCACCGCCAGATCGAGCTCATCACCGAGCAGCATCGCCGTCAGGCTCGGCGAGGCGTGGCACATCACCTGGACATCGACCCGGGGATTCTCTTGGACGAATTTGGCGAGGATCGGCGGCAGCACATGGATGCCGATGGAATCGACGGTGCCGAGGCGGACGGTGCCGGCGACCTCGCCTTGGCGGCTGCGCACCCGTTCGGGCAGCGAGCTGAGCGCCGACAGAATCTCGCGGGCGCCTTCGGCCAGGGATTCGCCGGCCGGGGTCAGCCGGGCGCCCTGGCTGGTGCGCTCGACCAGCAGCGTCCCGAGCTGGCGTTCGAGTTCCTGCACCTGGCGGCTGATCGACGGCTGGGTCAGGCCGCGGGCCCGGGCGGCGGCGCTGACCGATCCGTGCTCGGCGATGGCCAACAGGCTGGCGAGCGCATGGGGCGACAGGTCGGGCAAGGCCATGCAGGCAGCGTATGGAACGGACCAGTGATGCGAGCCCGCGGCCGGTCATGGGCGGCATGCACCCGGCGACGGCGGGATGCCTGCGCTCAGCCCTCGGCCTTGCCGACGTAGCGCATCAATGATCGGGCCACACCCACCGCGGTATCCGCGCCTGGGATCAGCCGCCACAGACCGATGCGTTCGTCATGGAGGGCGAAGGCGCCGCGAGGCAGCCAGGCCAGGGCCAGAATCAGCACCGGTATGCGGAGCGCGAAGCTGATCAGGAAAATCGTGCGGAAGGCGCTGCCGTCGAATGGGGGCACCCACAGGATCAGCCA
Organism: Planctomycetota bacterium; assembly: GCA_014193115.1. GTDB lineage: Bacteria > Planctomycetota > UBA11346 > UBA11346 > UBA11346 > BJHQ01. Next base: position 138,320 of record BJHQ01000006.1, read on the forward strand.
GGCGCTGAGGGCGGTAGCGGCGATCTGGGCGATGCCGGCACAGGTCTGGAAATGCCCGATCAGGCGGGAACGCTCCACCGGATCCTTGTGACAGCTGAACATCTGCACGCCGAGAGCGGTCTCGGCCATGCACCACACCACGCCGGACATCAATTCTGATAGGATCAGGGTCGGCACCGTCGGATAGAACGCCCACATCGCCGGCACCAGGGCGATGCCGAACGCCGACAAACGCAGCACCGATCCCGGACCATAGCGATCGACCAGCAGGCCGCAGAACGGCAGCACCATCAGCCGGGATACCGTAGCGACCTTCATCAGGACGATGAACCAGACGATGCTCAGCACCTTGCCGTCGTCGGTGACCAATCCGCCTCCGCTTGCCGGCCGACCGAGGAACTGGGCGAAGCACGAAGCGGCCAGGTTCCCAGCGAACATGAACAGCGACCAGACCACGCACCACCGGCCGAATTCATTGGTGGCGAGGGTTCTGAGGAACGTGAGAAAGCCCCGATCGCCAGCGGCGGCAAGGGGCGCCGATCGGTAGCCGCTGCCGGTGGCCCGGTGCAGGTCCGGTTGGTGCGACATGATCCAGGTGCTGGTCAGCCGCGACAACGCTCCGACCACCGCGATCACCCCGAGGACCGCCATCGCGCGGTGCTCGCCGAGGGGCGCAAAGGCCCAATCCAAACCCATGAACAGGCCGCAGAACGCCAGATTTGAAAACAAGAACAGCCGCATCCGGCCGGTCAAATAGCGGCCGCGGACCGACGGCGGGATCATCCCGCCCATCCACGCCACCCAGGCGGCGCCGCCGAGGTTGCCCACCATACCGGTGACGATGCCCAGGATGAACGCGGTGGGGAACGCCCAGGCATGGTCCTTGAAGGCGAGCGGGACCGCCATCGCCAGCAGCGACACCCCCTGGATGGTCGACAGGACCAGCACGGTCCGCCGGTTTCCGCCCAGCCACGAGATCGCCTTGGTCGAAAACGGACCCACCAGGGTCATGCCGATCAAAGTGATGGTGGCATGGAGGATGACCGCCGAAGGATGGGCCGCGGGGAACTCCACCAGCATCCGCACCAGGCCGATCTCGATCGCGGCAAAGTACCCGCCCACCGCGATCGCCTCCAGCACCGACAGCATCATGCCCCGCTGCCGATCGCTGCGCCGCAGCCGACGCCGGGCAACGGCCGGCAGCATCAGCCTGGCCATCGGGCTGGTCGAGCGCCGGTGACCCGGCAAATCCCCAGTAGGAACTTCAGCCATTGCTATCGGCGGTATCGGAGCCCCTGCATGCCGCTGCTGCAAGGGCAGCAAAGACCGGGTTTTCAGGAAGCCTTGACAGCCCTGCCCCGGGGTAGCTGGCCGATGCGACCGCCGCGCGGGGCGCGCCTATTCGTCGCCGAAGATCGCGTTGACGAAGGCATCAGGATCGAACGGTTGGAGGTCGTCGATCTGTTCGCCGACGCCGATGAAGCGCACCGGCAGGCCGAGCTCCCGGCGGATGGTCAGCGCGGCTCCGCCCTTGGCGGTGCCATCGAGCTTGGTCAGCACCAGACCGGTGACGCCCATCGCATCCTTGAAGATCTTGGCCTGCTGCACGGCGTTCTGGCCGGCAGTTGCGTCGAGGATCAACAGCGTCTCGTGGGGCGCCTCGGGCAGCCGTTTCTGGATCACCCGGCGGAGCTTCTCAAGCTCTCGCATCAGGTGCTCTTTGTTGTGCAGCCGGCCAGCGGTGTCGATGATCACCAGGTCGTGGCCGCGGGCCTGGGCGGCAGCCACGGCGTCAAAGGCCACCGCCGCAGCGTCTCCGCCCTGCTGGCTTTTGATGATCTCGACCCCGGCACGTTGCGCCCAGATCCCGAGCTGTTCGATGGCCGCCGCGCGATAGGTGTCGCCAGCGGCGATCAGCACGGATTTGCCCTGCTGTTTGTAGCGGGCGGCGAGCTTGCCGATGGTCGTGGTCTTGCCCGCGCCATTGACCCCGACCACCAGCACCACGGTCGGCGTCCCCTTGGCTGCCCAGGCCAGCTCCTGGTCCGGCGCTTGCAGCTCGGCGCGCAGCGATTGCTTGAGGAAGGCCAGCAGGTCCTCGCCTTTGGCGACCTCGCCGGCCTTGTAGCGACGCTTCAGCTCGGTCAGGATTTCCTCGGTCTTGGCCACGCCGATGTCGGCAGCCAGCAAGGTGCCTTCCAATTCATCGAGGAACGTCTGATCGATGGTCCGGCCGAGGCCGATCAGGGCGCGCAGCGCTCCGCCGATCAGTTTGCGGGTCTTGGTCAGACCCTCTTTGATCTTGGTGAAGAAACGACCGAGGGCTTTGAACATCTTAGGGGCCAGGGGCCAGAGGCCGGGGGCTGGGGCGCAAGCGGCTGGAGACGCAGGTTCGTTGCGGTGGGCGCCTGCTGGTCATTCCGCTGCTGGATCGGTCTTGGGCTTGCGGGTGCGGGGCTTTGCGGCGCGGGAGTCCGCCTTGCTGGCAGGTTCTGCCTTGCTGGCTGTTTCAGCCTTGCTGGCTGTTTCAGCCTTGCTGGAGCCGGCCGCTTTGCGCACCCGGGGGACGATCTTGCGTTTTTTCGGCTCGGGCTTGGTTGCGGCCTCTGGGGCGGCGTCGGGATCGGGCAGGGCCTTCACCGCCTTTTCGACGTCGAGGTCCTTCCCGTGGATCCACAGATGATCGAGATCGTACCGCGCCCGTTCTTCGCTGGTCAGGACATGCACCACCACATCCATGCAATCGATCAGCATCCAGCCGGCATCGCCTTCGACCGGGCTGCGCGGAACCTGATGTTTCTTGCAGAATTGATAGACTTCTTCGACGCAGGCATGGGCTTGGCGATCGCTGCGGGCCGAGGCCAGCACCACCAGGTCGTAGATCGCGGTGCCATCCGGCAGGTCGATGACGCGGACGTCCTCGGCGCCCTTGTCGAGGCAGCATTTTGCTGCGTAGAGGGCCAGATCGCGGGTGGTGAAGCGGGGCATGGGGCGCGGGTTCTATCGTGGCCCCGGCGCCACCCAACCCTCTTTGCGCCGCGTCAGGATCCGCAGGGGCGTTGCTTGCACCGGAGGAAACCGCCGGTCCGCCTCGTCGCACAGTCGTCACGGTGACCAGCGCGGATCGTCCGGAAACCTGGAGCCCGACGTGAATGGCCCAGACCGGGGGTGCCTGTTTCGCCGCACCTCAGGCTGCGAGCCGGCTCGACGCAACCGGCCCGCTTTCCTCAGGTTAATCCGGCAAATACAGGATGGCGTTGGTCAACCGGTCGATGACCAGCTTGCCCATCCGGATTTGCTCGCACAGGTTGTGGCTGATGACGCTGCCCACCGGGGTGGCGCGGGTCTTGGGATCGATGCGCAGCAGCGGCGTCTTGTGGTGGGCCTTCACCAGGCGCTCGTACTGTTCGAGGAAGGCCGGATCGACCAGCTTCTTCTTTTCGTCGTATTCGGCCTGGGCTGAAGATTCGATCTCGGTCGGAGCATTGCCGGTGGCGGCAGCCAGGGCCTGTTCCAAGGCGGCACGGGCTGCGGCGGCCTTCTCGGCGCCCTGGTTGGCCCGGGTTTTCAGGGCGTCGATCCGGGCGCCGAGCTCCTTCAGCGACTGCTCGCGCATGACCTTCTCGGACTTGGCCTGTTCGATCGAATTGATGATCGCCATGTATTCTTTATTGGTCTTCGCCGCCTGCTGGCGGGAGCGGGCCTCGGCGATGGCGGCATCGCAGCGGGCCAGGTCGGACTGGTACTGGCGGAGCAGCGCATCGACCTTGTCGACCTCGGCCTGCGCGGCTGCTGCGGCGGCTTCGGCGGCGGCGAGCATCTTGGCGGCCTCATCAGCCCGGGTCCGCAACGTATCGCGATCCTTGCGCAGGCCCTGCCGACGCCGGTCGATCTCGAGCAGGTCGAGCAAAGCGGCTATGCTGGGGTTCATCGGGGCTGGCTCCAAAGCGGGTGGCCGATCATGCGACCGCTCAGCGACGGCCAAGGGGGGAATCGCGGGGCGATCCGACCATGGCGGTTGCCCGGAGACAAGTGCGGCCGATCCGGCCGGTTGGCAGGAGCTCGGACGGGCGGGCCATGATGACCGTTGCTCGGCGGCTGCTACGCTGGGCAACGTGACCGAGTCCGCTGAACCCGCCCGACCCAGCCTGCCGCCGGTGCCGATCCGCCTGACCAAAGGCCAGTTGCCGTCCACCGACCACCTGCTGGCAGCACTGACCATCGCCCGCATCGGCAGCTTCACCAAAGCCGCCGAAGCTCTGGAGATGTCCCAGCCGGCGCTGTCCCGCCAGATCATGTCGTTGGAGCGCAGCGTCGGCGTCCGCCTGTTCGAGCGGGTCGGGCGGGCCGTCCAGCTGACCGCTCCTGGCGAGGAGCTGGTGTCCCGGGCCGGGCCACTGCTGGAGGAGCTGACCCGGGTGACCACCGGACTGGCCGCAGCTCTCGGCACCGCCAGCGGCCGGGTCCGCCTGGGCGCCAGCGAATCGGTGGCGATCACCGCGCTGCCCTCGATTTTGCGGCCTTATCTGGCCGCCCACCGCCGGGTCAGCCTGCGCCTGGTCTGCCGGACCAGCGACCGCCTGCCCGAGATGGTCGCCTCGGGCGAGATCGATCTGGCGGTCTGCGCCGTCGAGCATGACCGTGACGACCTGGCATACCGCACCTTGTGGGAAGAGGAGCTGGTGCTGGTGCTGCCGGTCAACCACCCGGCCCGCAGCCGCTCGATCGTCAATTATCTGACTGAGGATTTCATCCTGCTTCCGCCGACCACGATCACCCGCCGGTTGCTCGACCGGGCGTTGAATGAACGGGCGGCGAAAGATGGCAGCCAAGCGCATTTGAAAGTGGCTCTGGAGCACGACAGCCCCGAGGTCATCAAGGCCATGGTCCAAGCCGGCCTCGGCCTGGCGATCCTGCCCGAACCGGTGGTCCGCCGCGAGACCCGCCGCGGCGAACTGGCCGCCTGGCCGCTCAGCGACCTGCGGGTGGTGCGCCCGATCGTCGCCATCACCGATCCCCGCCATCAACCGTGGCCAGCCACCACCGCCCTGGTTGAGGCCCTCGCACGGTACGGGCGATGAATCAGCACGGTACGGGCGATGAGTCAGCACGGTACGGGCGATGAGTCAGCACGGTACGGGCGATGAACCTGGCTGACGACATGCGAATGGGCGTCTTCGCTGCCTGTCTTTTGTTGCTGGTTCTGACCGGTTGCGGCGGATCGTCGCCACGCGCAGCGGTTGGAACAGGATGTCCTCTGGTCGTGGAACTGGATCCCAACATCTCCGCGAACGATGGTGGGACCTTGCTCGTGACCGTCCGCAATCAAAGTTCCTCGCCTATCGAATTCTTTGATATGAATTCTTATTTCTTCCATCATATCTTCCTTGGAAACATGTCCGGTTTCAGTGAATTCCGCGATGCCAAGTTCAATCGCAATGCTGCTTTTTCAATGGATCTTCGCCGCTTGCCGCCTGGGGCGATGCACAGCTATCGCGTCCCCCTGAAAAACATCCTCCCAAACACGATGGAAGCAAACGTTCTGCATACGTTTTTGGGCGAAAAAATTTTCGCGTTTATCTCCTTCATATTTATTCATGCGAAAGGCGGAAGCCGCCGAGAGATCTTCAGTCCCATCGTCGAATTGCGCAATATACCCAATTCGCCCGCTCCACCGCCGGATCCGAGTTCCACGGCTGATCCCGGCCAGGCGGTTCCCCTGGATGACAACCGACGCATCGAAAAAACCTTATCTATGCCAAGAAAATCATGATTGCCCCGGCGAGAACTTCCCGGACCGCGTTCCGCCAGAGTGGGAATGTTCTGAAGCGCAGCGCGGCGCTGTGGGATTCCTCCTTTCTGCGCGCCTGCCGCGGCGAAACCGCCAGCCGAACACCGGTCTGGCTGATGCGCCAAGCCGGTCGGTATATGGCCCATTATCGCGGCCATCGCTCGGGGCGAGCATTCTTGGATTTGTGCAAGGATCCTGCGGCATGCTGCGAGGTCACGGTCCACGCCGCCACTTGGCTGGGCACTGATGCCGCGATCATTTTCAGCGACATCCTGGTCCTGCTCGAAGCCCTCGGCCTGCCGGTGGAGTTCACCACCGGCGATGGACCGCATCTGCCCAAACCGGTGCGCGGCCCGGCCGAGGTCGCCGCCCTCGCCGATCCGGCCCAGGCGGCTGCGGATTTAGCGTATGTCTACCGAGCTATTTCGTTGACGGCGGCAGCGTTGCCCGCGTCAGTCCCGCTGATCGGATTTTGCGGAGCGCCGTTCACCCTTGCTGCCTATGCGATCGAAGGCGGCGGATCGCGCCAATTCGCCCGCACCCGGCAGTTCATGTACCATCAACCGGCGGCGTGGCATGCGCTGCTCGCCCGGCTGGTCGATGCGGCGATCCCGTATTTGTCAGCGCAGATCGCTGCCGGCGCCGCAGCGGTCCAGATTTTCGACTCGTGGGTAGGCGTGCTGTCCCGGCCGGATTTCAGCGAATTCGTCGCGCCCCATCTCACCCGACTGTCAGCCAGCGTGCCGGCTGGAGCACCAGTGATCCTGTTCGGTCACGGCACCCACCACCTGATCGACCTGATCGCAGCCTGCGGCGCCGACGTGATCGGCTGCGATCAGCACACCGATCTTGCCGAAGCCTGGCGGCTCGGCGGTGGACCACCGCGGATCGCGATCCAAGGCAATCTCGACCCGGCGCTGCTCCTCAGCGATCCGGGCCGGATCTGTGCCGGCGCTGATGCCGTGCTCGCCGCCGCCGCCGGGCGTCCGGGGCATGTGTTCAACCTCGGCCACGGCATCCTCAAGGAAACCGACCCGGATCTGGTGCGGGCGCTGGTCGATCATGTCCATGCTGCCACCGCCCGCTGAACGCCGCGACGGTCGCGCCAAACGCCTGATCGTCATCGGCGCCGGCATCGGCGGATTGGCCACGGCCTTCCGCCTCGGCCAGCGCCTGCCGACGGCGCAGATCACCGTGATCGATGCGGCCAGCCGGCCAGGTGGTGTCATCGCCTCGACCCGCCGCGACGGATTCCTGCTCGAACATGGGCCGGATTCCCTGGTCACCAACAAACCGGCTGGGATGCGACTGGTCGCCGACCTCGGCCTGACCGATCGCTTGGTCGGCATCCAGCCGGCCGCGCGGTCGAGCCTGATCGCCCGGGGCGACCGGCTGATCCCGGTTCCCCAGGGCCTGTATCTGCTGGCGCCTGGAAAAATCCTGCCGTTTCTGCGCTCGCCGGTGCTCAGCTGGCCGGGCAAACTGCGCCTCGCCTGGGATCTGTTCCTGCCACGGCGGCCGGCCGGGGCGCCGGCGGAATCCCTGGCCCGGTTCGTCCGTCGCCGACTTGGCCGGGAAGCGCTGGAACGGATCGCCCAACCCCTGATCGCCGGCATCACCACCGCCGATCCGGAACGGCTCAGCGTCGCCGCGACCTTCCCGCAATTTCTTGAGATGGAGCAGCAGCACGGTTCGCTGATCCGGGCGATGATCCACCGCCAGCGCACTTCTGGCCAGGATGCGGCCGGGCCGCGCTATGGCCTGTTCGCCAGTTTTCCTGAGGGAATCCAGGAATTGACCGATGCGCTGGTACGGCGGATCTCCCCAACCGAGCGAGACGACGGCGAGCGGATCATGGTGAACACCGCAGTGCGTTCGGTCTTCCCCACCGACAGGGGATGGCGGGTCGCCACGGCGGCCGGCGACCACGACTGCGATGGTGTGGTCATCGCCGCCCCTGCCCATACCGCTGCCCGGCTCCTGACCGGCGATCGCGCGCTGCCCGAGCTGCTCCGCACCATTCCCGCCGCAGGCGTCGCGGTGGTGAATCTGGCCTATAATGACAGCGAAATTCCGTGTCTGCCCCAGGCCGCCGGATTCGTGGTGCCGGCCATCGAGCAACCGATCGTCCGCGGTCATGGCGCACCGGGCCTGATCGCCTGCACCATCGCCTCGGCGAAATATCCCGGACGCGCTCCGGCCGGTCAGGTCCTGCTCCGCGGATTCCTCGGCGGAGCTCTGCACGAAGCGGTGCTGCACCACGACGATGCCGAGCTGCTCGCCCTGGTCCGGCGCGACCTGCGCCGCTGGCTGGGGATCACGGCGACTCCGCTGTTCACGGTCATCGATCGCTGGCCGCGCTCGATGGCCCAGCCGACCATCGACGGCGGAGGCCACCTCGCCCGGGTCGCCGCGATCCGCGCCGCCGAAGCCGCCCGGCCTGGCCTGTCCCTGGTCGGCAACGGTTTTGAAGGTGTCGGTATTGGCGATCTCTCCCTCCAGGCCGAGCGCGCCGCCGACCGGCTCGCTGCTGCGCTGTCCGCGACTGCCTGATTCCACTGCCTTTTCCCACGGATCGGAGCGGATTGCCCGGCCCGCTCGCAGCTGATGATCCGGCCCATGACCAAGAACCGGCTTGAAGCCTTCAGCGACGGCGTCATCGCGATCATCATCACCATCATGGTGCTGGAATTGAAAGTCCCGCACACGCCTGAGCTGGAAGGCCTGAAAGAGCTGATCCCGGTGCTGCTCAGCTACGTGCTCAGCTTCATCTATGTCGGCATCTACTGGAACAACCACCACCACCTGCTCCACGCCGTCCACCATGTGAACGGAGCGGTGCTGTGGGCGAACATGCACCTGCTGTTCTGGCTGTCGCTGGTGCCCTTCGTCACCGGGTGGATGGGCGAGAACCACTTCGCTCCGGTGCCGGTCGCCCTGTACGGCGTGGTGCTGCTGATGGCCGCCGTTGCCTACTTCATCCTGGTCAAGGCCCTGGTCGGCCTGAACGGCGCCGATTCGCCCTTGGCCAAGGCCATCGGTAAGGACTGGAAAGGCAAGATGTCCTTGGTGTTTTACGCAGTGGCGATCGGCGCCGCGTTGTGGTCGCCGCTGATCGCCGGGCTGCTCTACATCCTGGTGGCCGTGATCTGGCTGGTGCCCGATCGGCGGATCGAGAAGACCCTGGCGCATTGATGTCGGCGGCTACTTCTCTGGCTGGGGAACAAAGCGCAGATTGAGCGCGATCCGCCAGGGCACGTTGCCCAGCGCTGCGCCGCCGATATTGGCGATCTGATCACCCAAAGCCAAGTCGGGACGATCGATGACCAGGCTCGGATTGATGCCCGAGACCACCGCCGGACCGAATTCGAGCCGGCAGGTCGCATCCCATCCAGCGATACGCTGCGGCTGGGTGATCATGGTGAAGCGCTGGCCGGCGAGTTCGCCCGGATCGACCCGGATGCAGCCGGTCATGGCCAGCACCGTGCCCAGCAACATCGCCGCAGAAACCCTGGCTTTCAACACGGAACCGTCAAATCTCCAGGCGGGCCGAAGGAGCACGGCAGCCGGCATGATTCCAGCATGAGCGCATACTCGGCATCAGCCACCATCCGGCAGCCGAACCGTTCCATGTGCGGAGTCTGCTGCTGGCAGTCGAGCATCTGGAAGCCGCCCTGCTGCAAGCGGGCCACCAGATAGGTGACGCAGATCTTGGCCGCGTCGTCAGCCCGGGTGAACATGCTTTCCCCAGCGAAGCAGCCGCCGAGGGCCAGCCCATAGCAGCCGCCGACCAGGGCGCCGCCTGGGTCCCAGGCCTCGACGCTGTGGGCGACACCCTGTTCGTGGAGGGCCACGTACAGCCGTTCGATATCGCGATTGATCCACGTCGATTCGCGGTCAGCGCAGGCCGCAATCACTTCGGGGAAAGCGCGGTTGGCGGTGATCCGGTACGGCCGGCGGTTGCGGATCACCTTGGCCAGACTGCGCGACACGGTGAAGCGGTCCCAGGTGATGACCGCCCGCTCATGGGGCCGGTACCAGCGGATCCGGCCGCGTCGGTGGTCGGCCATGGGGAACATCCGCTGCCAATAGGCCCAGACCACCGCTTCAGGAGTGACCACCTGGCCATCAGCGTCGCGCACCGCCACGGTCATGGCCGGCCGAGAATCTCCGGAAGTTCCGCCGGAGTCGCAGCGACGGCATCGGCGTGTGCGCCTTCTCGCCGTCCGAAACCCCAGGTGCAGAACAACGTGCGGCAGCCGGCGGCCTGACCGGCAATCAGGTCGGTATGATGGTCGCCGACCATCCAGCTGGCAGCAGCGGCGCAGCCGAGTGGAACCAGCACGGAATGGATCGCCGCGGGATCGGGCTTTCGGATCGCATCGCCGCCATGGGCGAATCCGATCCAGCGGTCGAGACCGGTGGCTGCCAGGATCGCCCTGGTCGGTCCGAGGGGCTTGTTGGTGGCGACACCCAGCAGCCAGCCGGCGTCCGCCAGGCGCTGGAGCGCCTGGTCGATACCGGCATAGGGAAAGGTCGTCGCCGTGCAGCGTCGATCGTAGTCAGCTCGGAAGGCAGCGAGCGCCTGTTCACGCAGCGCAGCCGACGCGGGGAGCGACGCGACCTCCGGCGTCGCCCGCTCGATCAGCCGCGCGGCGCCATCGCCGACGAAACTGGTGATGGCGGCATCGGGCAACGGAGCAAATCCCAACGCGGCCCGACCGGCGTTGGCCGAAGCGGCCAGATCGGTGCGGCTGTCGACCAGGGTGCCATCGAGATCAAGGATGACGGCAGCACGCATCATGGCAGCTTGGGTTTCGTGCCGCGGCGTCGAGGGCAGATCGCCAGAGCGTGGAAGCCCTCACTCTGCGGTTGCCTCGCTCGGCTCCATCCCGTCGGCCTCGTCGACCACAGCGATGGCGAGGATGGTCAGATCGTCGCCGGGCTCACCACGGGCATGGATGCGGGCGTCGGCGGCGATGCCGTCGACCAGATCCTGCAACGGTTCCTCGGCCCGGGCGAGCAAGGCCCCATACAGGCCGCTTTGGCCAAACTGGGCTTCACGGGCATCGGCCGCCTCGACCAATCCATCGGAATACTGCACCACCACGTCGCCAGGCGCGAGTTCGACGGTCTCCGGACGCAGGGTGCGGGCGAAGGTCTCGCCACTGGCGATGCCCACCGCCATGCCCTTCAATCCGAAACGACGGAGAATCACTTCGGATTCCAGGTTCATGACCAGCGATGGATGGTGGCCGGCCAACACCACCGTGGCGTTCTGATGCACCGGATCGACCAGGCTGACGGTCAAGGTGATGAATTGCCCAGGAAGCAAATCCGCTTTGATTTCGTCATTGAATCGCGACAGCAGCCCGACCAGGCCAGTGGCCGGATCCGCTGCATCGATCTGGCGGACGAACAGCCGGAAGGTCTTCATCGCCCCGGCCACCACCAGGGCCGCCTGCATGCCGTGCCCGGTGACATCACCGAGGGCGGTCAGCACCGCGCCATCGCCGATCGGGATGGCGAGGTAGAAATCCCCTGAAACACCTTGATGTGCGCTGTTGTGGACGGCCATGGTCAAGCCAGGCAGCCGCGGCAGTTCGGACAGCTGGTGCTGCTGCACCGACCGGGCCCGGGCGAGGTCGGCAGCCATCGCGCCGCTGCCGAGGGATTCATCGAGCCGTGAGTCGGTGCTGGGACGATTCCCGGATCCTGTCCCGGGACGATTGGCATGGCCCTCTGACGACGGCTTGGCCGAACCGATGACGCCAAGTGCCTGGCCGCGGGCGATCAGCACCGACTGCTCCAGCATCGCCCCCCTCGCCTCCGGGCAGGACGCGAGCTGACGCGCCATCTGGCCGATGGTGCGTTCGGTCAGGCGGCCATCTTCGCGTGCGACGCCGGACACCAGCTGTCCAGTCCACGGGTTGAGCCATTGCTGGCCATCTCGGCTGAAGATGCGCAGGCGTGGTTCCGAAGGCACCAGACGAAGCAGGTCGACGTGCCAACGCACTGCCAGCAGCTCGGCCAACGGCAATGCCACGCGATCCTTCCAGTGACCGGTGTCAGTCAGATGTTCTCGAGCCACCGCGACCCGATCGGTGATACCGCGAGGCAGGGGAACCGTCTGCCCGGTATAGGGATCGACCCAACGCGATCCATCGAGGGTGACCACGGCGAAAGCGGGGTCGCTGTCGATGGCGCGCAGAACCTCAGGGACCGGAGGCCGGCGTGGCAGGCGACCGCTGGATGACGGGCGCGAAGGAGCGACGAACCGCGCGGTGGCTCCGCGCTGGGGTTGGGTGCTGGAGACGGGACGCCTCTGCTGCAAGTCGACTCCTGGCTATTGGTGAGTCTGTACGGTGATCAGCACCACGGTCAATCGACCCGACCTGCCGCAGCACACAGCGTTGTGACGGCGCAAGCGTGAACAAACCAAGGGCAATCGGTCGCCGAAGGCGATCGCTGATCGCGCTCAACGGCTGGACATTCCGCTCTGCAGGGAGTGAGCATCGCCACAACCGCCTTCCTATCTGTCCGCCATCGGGAGGCAGTCTACAACCCAGCATCGGGCAGGCGCAATGACCAACGGACCCATGCCGGTTCTGGCCAGCCGACCACGACTGGGCACAGCCCGTCACGCCAGGGCCAGACCCGCCAGCCGCGCTGGCTCAGCCGCTCGGTGAAGCGGGTACAGGCTACAGGGCTGAGATGATGGACGGGGGCAGCCGGATCGGGCGGCCGCCACGGTCGGTGGCAGCGACCACCACCGTGCCTTCAGCGCACAGCGCGCCATCGCGTTCGATCCGGCTGTGAAAAGCCAATCGGCTGGGACCGAGACGTTCCGTGCGCGACGTGATCACCGCCTGATCGTCAAAACGCAGGGAAGCGCGATATCGCAGGGTCAGCTCGACCACCGGCAGGAGCACCCCGCCTGCCTCCAAGTCGCGATACGATGAGCCGTTCCGGCGCAGCCACTCGATACGGGCTTCTTCGAGCCAGACGACGAAGGCGCTGTGGTGGGCGATCCCCATCTGATCGGTCTCAGCGTAGCGGACCCGGATGCGGTGCATTCCCGCCGCAAGCACCGGGTGCTGGCCTTCCTCCGTCATGGGCTGACGGCGGCGACTTTCGGATTGCCGGGCATCTGCCCAGGCACCAGCCAGCCCGGCCAGCACAGGGCGAAGATCGCCAAGGCTGCAACCGCCAGCGCGGCCACGGCCAGGGCCGAGCGCGCCGGAGCCGGTTCACGCTTGGATTCGGAACCCCACAGGGTTGCGAGCAGCCCCAGGTAATATGCTGCGCCGATCAGGGCCATGACCATCGCCAGGATCGCGATCACCAACCAGCCCTTGGCGACCAGATCGCTCAGGATCAGGAACTTACCGATGAAGCCGATGGTGATCGGCAAACCAGCGGTGCTGGCCAGGAAAACGGTGAGGACCAGACCGGTGAACGGATCCCGCCGGCACTGTCCTGCCAGGTGGTCCAGATCGTCATGACGGTCGTCGTGATCCGCCAGCCAGGCCAGGGCGGTCAAGGTTCCAGCCGTGGCGATGGCGTAGGCCACCAGGTAGACCCACAGGCTGCCCAGGCTGACCACCGAACCGGCGGCCGGCAGGGCCAGCGCGAGCAGCAGATAACCGGCATTGGCCACCGAGCTGTACGCGATCAACCGGCGGGCGCTGCGCTGGCCGAGGCCGCTGAAATGGCCGACCCACAAGCTGAGCACCGCCAGCACCAGCACGATCTGCTGGAGCACCGACAGCCAGCCGGGAAGGACGGTCAGTTCGATACCGCGATCAAGGAACAGCACTTGGTCGGCAGGGACACCCCCGCCATTGGCGACAACGATCAGCGCAAGCCATTGGGCGCCGATCGCCGCGAAGCCGCCGACCTTGATCACCGCGCCCATGAAACCGGTGATCGCCACCGGCGCGCCGGTATAGGCATCCGGCGACCAGAAGTGGAAGGGGAACGCTCCAACCTTGAAGAGCAGGGCGACCAGGATCAGCGCCTGGCCGAAGAACCACAGGCCCAGGCTGCCGCTCTGCACGGCGGCTCCAACATGCGTGCTGCCAGTGGCGCCATAGGTCATCGCCACGCCATAGAGCAGCACCGCGCTGAACACCGAACCCATCACGAAATATTTATAGAGGCCCTCACCGGATTCGGCGTGCTGGCGGCGCAGCCCGACCAGGGCATAAACCGCCAGCGAGGCCAGTTCGACCCCAACGAACAGGGCCAGCCAGTCGGTGGCCATGACCATCAGCTGGGCGCCACAGGCGGCAAACAGCAGCAGTGCATGGGGCTCGCCGCCGGGGAAGGCATCGCGGCGCAGACTGGCCTGCAAACCACCCAAGGCGATCAAGGTCGCCCCGAGAATGCCGCCGCACAGCCACACCCGGGCCGAGTCCATCGCATACAGGCCATGGACATGGCCGGTATCGACGGCGAACAGCGCGATGATCGCGGCGAGCACAGCGATCGCCGCTGTCCAAGGCAACCAGTCATGCTTGCGCTCTGCGGCCAGGAAGGGCTCCGCCGCCAAGGTCGCCAGACCCCCGGTCAGGGTCAGGGCCACCGGCAGCAGCAACGGGAACAACGATACGCTGGTGGTCATGGATCAGTGGCTCTCGGCGGCGGGCGCGGGCGCGGCCGGCGCTTGGGGAATCGGAGCCGCGGGCTTGCGGGCAGCGGCTGCTTCCCGGGCTGGACGGGCCAAAGCATCGCAGGTGGCACCAGCAGTGCGGGTGATCACGCCAGGAAATAGTCCGAAGGCGAAGGCTCCGAAGAGCAGTGGCAGGACCGCCAAAGCGACAGCTGGGCTGATCTCCGTGACCGGTTCGGACGACGCATGAACCCGTCCATAGAACCAGCGCTGGATCAAGGTCAGCAGATAGACCACTCCGAGGATCACCGACAAGCCGGCGATGGCTGCAATCCACGGATCGGATTTCCACATGCCGAGCAGGAGCGCGAATTCACCGACGAAGTTGGCGGTTCCGGGCAGAGCGGCGCTGGCCAAGGCTGCGATCACGAACAGCACCGCGAGCAGCGGCGCTCGGCTCGACAGTCCGCCGAAATCATCGACGCCATAGGTTCCGGACTTCGCCTCGACCCAGCCCACCAGCAGGAACAGCGCCCCGACCGACAGGCCATGGGCGACCATCTGCACTGCCGTGCCATGCATGGCGTCGGTCTGGAAGGTGAACACACCGACCATCACCAGGGACAGGTGCGACAGCGAGGAATACGCCAGCATACGCTTGGCGTCGTCCTGGGCGATGGCGACCAGGGCACCGCCGACCGTGCCGATCAGGCCGAGGACGATGAAGGTATTGGCGTGCTCTGCCGACAGCACCGGGAACAGCGGCAGGACAAAGCGCAGAAAACCATAGATGCCGAGCTTGGCCATCGCTCCGGCGAGCAGGGCGACGGCGGGTCCGGGGGTCTCGGCATAGGTCCGGGCCTGCCAGCCATGGAGCGGGATCAGCGGGACTTTCACCGCGAAGGCGAGCACAAACGCCAGGAACAGCCAGCCCTGCTGGTCCGCAGGCAGCTTGGCGATGAACGCCGGCAGCGCCGCCAGTTCGACCGTACCAGCCTGGGCCGCCAACCACCAGATCGCGAGCAGCAGCGGGATGCTGCCGGCCATGGTGTACAGCACGAACCACAGCGCGGCGCTCAGCCGATCATGGCCACCGAACAGCCAGATCAGCACCGCCATCGGGATCAGCATGCCCTCGAAGCACATGTAGAAGACCACGAGATCCCGTGAGAACAGGGCGCCGAGCATCAGCGCCTCCATGGCCAAGACAGCGGTCACGAAGGCGCCCATGCGTTCGCCCACCGTGGCCCGGGCACCGAGAATCGCCGCCGGAGTCAGCCAGAGAACCAGCTGGGCAAGCCAGGCGCTGAGCCCATCGCTGGCCAGGGACAGATGCACCGTCGCACCGGTGCCGATCAGCGGGAACCATGGCAGGCTGAGCGCAGGATAGGCGTTCCACAGCAGTGGAAGACCAAGCGCGGCGACCAGCAGGGACAGGAAGAATCCAAGGCGATGATCCGCCGCCGACTGCTGCGGTGATGACACCGCGGCAATCAGAGACGCCAGGGCCGGGGCGACGAGCAGGACTAGGAGGGCGTACTGCATCGGGTCAGGGCTTCGGGATATTGGCGGCGACGATGATCAGGATGGCCACCAGGCCGGCGATGCTGAGGGCGAGCTGCATGCGCAGCCGCGGACGCTGCATCGCGGCATAGCCGTCTCCCACGTACCGGGCGGCATTGGCCACCAGCTGGGTCAGGCCCGCGATCACCAGCAGTTCGACCAGCCAGTAACCGGCCAGGCCGAGGATCTTGGTCGGCAGCACAACGACGGCGTCGTAGAGCCGGTCGAAGCCGTAGGTCCAGGCGCCACCGAACCCGGTCGGCGCGGTGCTGGTACCAGCCTCGGGCTTGGCTGTTCCGTAGCCTTTGGACCACACCACGACAGCGAGTGCTGCGCCGATGACGGCAGCGACGGTTCCGGCCAACGCCATAGACCAAGCCAGGGTCAGGTGCCCAGCGTCAGCATGACCATGGGCGACGGCCTCATGCCCGCCTGGGGGGGCCGGGATAGGCGCGAACGCCGCCTGAGCCTTACCCACCACAGGCGCCAGGTATTGGGCAAACCAATCGGTGTGGCAGCCATAGGCGGCCGGCAGGCCCATCCACAGCAACCCGGCGCCGATGCTGCCCACAGCCAGAATCACCAGCGGGATGGCCATGGTCGCGGGCACCGCCTGGATGTGGTTCCTGGTCTCGTCATCGACCTGAGTCGGAGCGGTGAAGGCCAGGACCATCATCCGGGTCATGTAATAGGCAGTGATGCCAGCGGTGACCACGGCGACCACACCGATGGCGATTCCGAGCCCGCCCGAAGCGAACAGCGATTCGAGGATCAGATCCTTCGACCAGAAACCGCTGAACGGCGCGATGCCGAGGATCGCCAGCCATCCAGCACCCATGATCAATCCGGTGAACGGCATCAGCCGGGCCAGGCCGCCCATCCGGCGCAGATCCTGTTCGTGGTGCAGGCCGTGGATCACCGCACCGGCACCAAGGAACAGCGTCGCTTTGAAGAAGGCGTGGGTGAAGACGTGGAACAGGGCGACATCGAAGCGCCCCGCCCCGCAGGCCATGAACATGAAGCCGAGCTGGGACACCGTGGAATAGGCCAGGGCTTTCTTGATGTCGTGCTGGAAGCAGCCGGCGATGGCGCCCCACACCGCGGTAATGCAACCAACCACCATCACCCATTGCAGGGCATTGAGGCCGAGCACCGGCAGCGTCGCATCGACGAACAGATCGCTCAGCCGAGCGATCAGGAACACACCGGCGGTAACCATGGTCGCGGCGTGGATCAGCGCCGACACCGGCGTCGGACCGGCCATGGCGTCGGGTAGCCAGGTAACCAGCGGAATCTGGGCGCTTTTCCCGGTGCAGCCGAAGAACAGCAGCAGCGCGGCGGCAGCGATCAATCCGCTTTGGCCAGCGAGCGCCGTCGCATCACGTTGCTGGAAGAATCCGGCGATCCGTTCATAGTCGAGGCTGCCGACCACCGCCAGGAGCGCGAACATGCCGAGCAGGAAACCAAGGTCGCCGACCCGATTGACCACGAACGCCTTGCGCGCGGCATCATTATAGTCGTCGTTGCGGTGCCAGAAGCCGACCAGCAGGTACGAGCACAGGCCGACGCCTTCCCAACCGAGAAAAGTCATGGGCAGGCTGCCCCCGATCACCAGCACGATCATCGAGAACAGGAACAGGTTGAGATAGCTCATGAACCGGGCGAAGCCGCGGTCCTCGCCCATGTAGCCCACGGAATACAGGGTGATCAACGTGCCGATGCCGGTGACGAAGAGCAGCATCAGGCTCGACAGCCGATCGAACAGCAGACTGGCGTTCAGATGCAGCGAACCGAAATCGAGCCAGGTCCACAGGTGCTGACTGATCGGATAGTCAGGATGCTTGGCCAACTCCACCGACGCAGCGATGGTCAGGAAGAAGGACAGCGCCGGCATGAGCACGGCGATGGTGGCGACCAGACCACGGTTCGGTCCGTGGGCGTCTTTGGCGCCAGCCAAGGCCAGACCACCGGTAATGGCGGCGCCGAGCAGAGGCAGGACAGGGATCAACCAGAGGACAGAATCCACCGACTCACTCCTTCATCGACGCGTAGGCGTCGGAATCGACGGAATCACGCTGACGGAAGATGCAGATGACCATGGCCAGACCGACGCAGGCCTCGGCCGCAGCGATGGCGATGGTGAACAGCGGCACGATCTGACCGGTCAGGCTGGCCGTGCCGACGTGCATGCGCGCGAAGGCCAAAAAGCTGAGGTTCACTGCATTCAGCATGAGTTCGATGCCCATCAGGGCGACGAACAGATTGCGCCGGCTGAGCACTGCGGCCAGACCGATGGCGAACAGGATCGCCGCCACGCCCTGGTAGTGGATCGGATCAATGACCATGGGCGGCATCCTCGGTCTTGGTCACAGAGGGTTCCCCGGCCAAGCTGCGCTTGGCGAGCAGCACGGCTGCGACGATCGCCACCAGCAGCAGCACGCCGATCAGTTCGAACAGCAGATAATACCCTGGGCCGGCAGCGGTCGTATCGAACAGCCGCGGCGCAAGATTCGCGACCGAACCTTCGAGCGCTCCGCCTTGGGCCGGCCCGTGCAGGGCGTTCGCGCCGGCCAGCACATTCACTGAGACGCTGGCGACACCGAGCGGCAGCAGCAAACCGGCGATGCTGAGCAGGTCAAAGCGCGGGGTGTGGTCGTCGCGGGCCTGGTTCAGCACCATCAGCACGAAGACCATCAGCACCATGATCGCCCCGGCATACACCAGGACTTGCAGCACCGCGACATAGGGGCTGCCGAGCAGCGCATACAGCCCGGCCATGGCCAGCAGCACGCCGATCAGGCACACCGCACCGTGGAGCGGATGTCGGGTGGTCAGCACCCCGAGGGCGCAGCACACCGCGACCAGGGAAAAAGCCCAGAAATAGAGCGGGCCGATGATGGCGTCGAGGGAACCCAGCATGTCAGTGGTCCGATCCCGATTGCAGCCGGGCGAGGGCATCAGCGTGACGCGCCCCGCCTGGCGCCGACTGGCTGGTGAGGTCGTCCACCGGATAGTCCTTGGGATCCCAGTCCATCAGTTTGGTCTTGTCGATCACGAAATCGGCGCGGTTGTCATGGACCATGACGCCGAGCTTGGTGTCCATGCGGATCGCGTCGCACGGGCAGGCCTCGACGCAATAGCCGCAGAACACGCAGAGCAGCAGGTCGATCTCGAATTTGACCGGACGTTTCTCGATGTGGCGATCAGGGCTGGTCTCAGCAACGATGTTGATGCACCGCGCCGGGCAGGCGGTGGAGCACATGTAGCAGGCCACGCAACGCGGAGAGCCATCGGCGCGCTTCATCAGCCGATGCCTGGCCCGGTAGTCCCGAGGCAGCTCGGGTTTTTCCTCGGGATAGTTCACCGTCGGGAAATGGGCGGGATCAGTCAGGCCTTTGCGGGCGTGGCCTAAAGTCGTCGCCAGACCTTTGAAGATCTCAATGAAATAGATGCGCTCCCAGAAGTTCAGCTCGGGGCGGGGGACGACCTTGGCCATTACCAGGCCTCCTTGATGAGCTTGGCGACCACGGCCGTGATCAGCAGATTCACCAGGGCCACGTTGAGCAGCACCTTCCAGCCGAGGTCCATGATCTGGTCGTAGCGGAAGCGCGGCAGGGTCCACCGCACCCACACGAACAGCCAGCTGAACACCAGGGCTTTGGCGATGATGATGTGGAACTGGATCAGGGCGGTGACGGTCAACACCACCGGCGACCAGAAGGCCCCGGCGGCAGGCACCGGATTGTGCCACAACGTCGCAGCAGCCAGACCGCCCAGGGCCAAGGTACCGATCGCCAGTCCACTAAAGGCGGCGGCATAGATGCCATATTCACGGACCCGGACCTCGCGGTCGGTGGCGTGGCCGGCAGCGTTATGGGTCCGACGGCCGAGGATCAGCTTCACGAAGCCGAACAACAGCAAGGCGGTGACGATGGACAGGGCGAGTGCGACCTTGCCGAGGTGCTCACGCAGCCAGTCGGTGTCCCAACCTGGGACCGGGAGCAGCTGGTAGCCGCCCAGGAACAAGGTCGCGATCAGCACCGAACCCACCGCGATGTGCAGGTATTCCGCTGTCATGTAGAGCATGAAGCGGATGCCGTTGTATTCGGTATGGTAGCCACCGACGATCTCGGATTCGCCTTCAGTCACGTCGAAGGGATTGCGGCAGGTCTCGGCGAACAGCGAAATCAGGAACAGCAGAAATCCGATCGGCTGGACGAACACGCCCCAGGTGTGGGTGGACTGCCAAGTCACCGCGTCTTGCAGGCTGAAGCTACCATAGATCAGGAGCAGGCCGAGCACCGCCAAGCCCATGCTGACCTCGTACGAGATCATCATCGCCGAGGAGCGCACGCCGCCGAGCAGGCTGTATTTGCTATTGGATGACCACGCGCCGAGGACCACGCCATAGACCGACAGGCTCGACAGCGCGAAGAGCAGGAGCAGACCGTTGGCGGTGGGGAAGATCGTTCCGTGGATGGTGCCCACCGAGGTCGCCATGTCGCCGAACCACGGAATCACCGCCGGAGTCAGCACGCCGACCATCACTGGGATCGCGGGAGCGATCACGTACCAGCCAGGATAGGCGAAGGGCGGAATGAAGAATTCCTTGCTCAATCCCTTCACCAGATCGGTGACATTGTAGATCATACCGAAGGCGCGAAGGCGCAGCCCCGGAACCGCATCGTTGAAGATGCCCGGGATGGATTTCAGCTGCAGATTCACCGCGGCGCGGTGCGGACCAGAGCGATCCTGGATGACTCCGGCGCCGCGCCGTTCCATCAGCACCAGCAAAGGGAGCAGGTGGAACAGCACCAGCGGAATGGCGATCGGCAAAGCGATGGCCACGATCAGCGGCAGGTTGGCGATGACCCAGTCGAGCATGTCAGGCGACTCCTGCAGCGGCGGCCGGAGCTGCCACCGCCGGCAGCACGACGCCCATCGGGCCGATGCCGCGGTAGCTCAGTCCAGCAAGCCGCTGAGACCGGGCTTGGGCGGCTTTGAATGCCTGGGTCTCGTTGGTCCAGCCCAGGCTGGCAAGATCGCTGACCACCCGCCACGCCGGCTCCAATCCAGGGCCTGCCACCACCGGGCAGGCGTTGAGCACCTGGATGCGCTCTTGGCGGTTGATCATCGTGCCGCGGATTTCAGCCCAGGCGCGGATGCCGATCGCAATGGTCGCCTGCTTGACCGTCGCGGTCTGCCAGGCGTCGAGGACGATGCGCACCGGGATGCTGCCGAGCTTCGCCGCCTTCAGCGGATCGGCAGCCCACAGGTCGTTGCCAGCGATCACGATGGCGTCGAATTCGCCAGCGCGTTTCGCCAGATCGTCGAGATTCTGCGGGATGCCGAGCAACGTCAGGCCGGCGCGGTTGGCCACCGGATCGCCAGACAGAGCGATGCCATCCGCCGCACCAACCGGCAACCAGGACCCGCCGAACACCTCGGCGCCGGCCAGCTTGTCGCGCAGAGCAAGCAGGGCGGCGTTGTCTTCGACGGTCAGATGGCCGCTGGCCACCACGGCGACGCGCTTGGCGCCCGCCAAGGCTTTCACCGCGGCGGCGATGGCGTCGCTGAGCGTCGCATCTTTTCCTGCGATGATGCCGTCGGTCAGACGATTGACCGACAATTGCTGGTAGAGCATCCGCGACCGATTGGAGATCCAACTTTTGTTCACATCGGGATTGCGCCGCGGCATCAGGCGCCAGATTTTTCCGCCTTCGCCGCTGATATTGTAGTCAATGGTCAGGTTGGCGCCGAGGGCGTCGCTCGGATCGATGCTTTCAACACTCTTGAGGTTCCACACCCGCTGCTGGAAGCGGAAATGCTTGCCGGTGAGCGCCCCCACCGGACAGATGTCGGTGGTGTTGAGGTCGTAGGCGTGATCGAGTGGCTTGCCAGGGAAGGTCGTGATGTAGGCGTGGTCACCACGGCTGGCGATATCGAGCTGCGACGATTTGGCGACGTCGTCCATGAACCGGACGCAGCGCGAGCAGGCGATGCAGCGTTCCTGATCGAGAATGATCGTCGGCCCGAGGTCGATGGTCTTACCACCGCGATCCTGGCCCTTGCCGTCGGTGAACCGGTGGTCGGCGCCGCCTTTGTATTGCTTGGAGACATCATCGTGGAGCCGACTCTCATGCCGGCCCTGGCCCATGTAGTGCTCTTGCAACGTACACTCACCGGCCTTGTCGCAGATCGGGCAGTCGAGCGGGTGGTTGACCAGCAGGAACTCCATCACGCCTTTGCGCGCCAGCCGAACCGTCTCGCTTGATTGCTGGGTGCGGACCTTCATCCCCGGCGTGGCCTGCTGATGGCAGCTGATCGCAAAGCCGAAACCGCGCGGACCTTCGACCTCGACCAGGCAGATCCGGCAGTTTCCGGCGACCTTCAAATCTTCGTGATAGCAGAAGGCTGGCGTCTCGACCCGGGCGTGCTGGCGCAGGGCCTCGATGAGCTGGATGCCCTTCGGAACCTGGACCTCGCGGCCGTCGACGGTGATGGTGATCAGCTCAGGCATGGGATGCACCAGATGGTCGAAGAAGCGTTCACCAGAATGCTCCCGGCCGATGGGTCGTCAGATCTTTGGCTTCGGCGTGGGCCGGGTTGCGGTTCACGTACTCGACGAAGCGGTCTTTGAACTTGGTGATGAAAGACTGCACCGGCCAGGCAGCGCCCGGAGCGAAGGCGCAGATCGTCGTCCACTCGTAGCGGTCAGCGAGATCCTTGATGGTCTCGACATCGCCATCGCGGCCCTTGCCGTCGACGATCGCATCGAGGATGCGATCGACGTAACCTGTGCCTTCGCGGCACGGCGTGCACTGGCCGCAGGACTCGTGGGCGTAAAACCGCGCGATGGTTTGCAGGTATTTCACCACGTCGGTGTTCGTATTGAACGGGGTGACCGCGCCAGAGCCGAGCATCGACTTCTTGCTCGCCAGCGACTCGTAGTCCATGGTCGTGGTCTTCAATTCCTCAGCGGTCAGCACCGGGGCCGATGAGCCGCCGGGGATGCAGCCGAGCAGTTCGCCCTTCACCCCGCCGCACAGCTCAAAGAACTCAAGATAGCCCAGACCGAGCGGAACCTCGTACACTCCGGGCTTGTTGATGTCGCCACTGATCGAAAACAGTTTGCTGCCCGGGGACTTGTCGGTGCCCCACTGGCGATAGGCCTTGGCGCCGTTCTGGACAATGTACGGCACCGCCATGATGGTCTCGACATTGTTGACCACGGTGGGCGCGGCGAAGGCGCCGCTGATCGCCGGGAACGGCGGCTTCAATCGCGGCTGGCCTTTGAAGCCTTCGAGGCTGTTGATCAGCCCGGTCTCTTCGCCGCAGATGTAGGCGCCAGCGCCGCGATGCACGTAGATGTCGAGGGAATAGCCGCTGCCGCCGATGTTCTCACCCAGGTACCCAGCGGCATAGGCCTCTTTGAGCGCCGCGTTCAGGCGTGCGATCTGGGGCAGCATCTCACCGCGGACATAGATATAGGCCGTGCGCACGCCCAGGGCCCAACCGGTGTTGATCATCCCCTCGATCAGCAGGTGCGGATCCTTGGTCATGCATAACCGGTCCTTGAAGGTACCGGGTTCACCTTCGTCGGCATTGATCACCAGGTACACCGGCTTGGCGCCGCCGCGGGGCACGAACGACCATTTCATCCCGGTGGGGAAGCCGGCTCCGCCGCGACCGCGCAGACCGCTGTCTTTGATCAGTTCGATCATCTCGAACTGGGATTTGTCGAACAACGCCGGGCCGATGGTGGCATAGGCGCCATGCTGCTTGGCGACTGCCAGGGTGTGGCCGTCTTTCACCTCAAACAACCGGGACAGCACCCGGGGCAGCGCTTTGCCTTTCCAATGGGTCGGTTGCGGCATGGTCAGGCTTTCGCGGCGGCAGGTGCGGGTGCCGGAGCTGCTGGCGCAGCCGCAGGTGCTGGCGCAGCCGCAGGTGCTGGCGCAGCCACTGCTCCGGTGGCCTGGACCACCGCGCTGGGGCGGGAGGCACGCTCTTTATCATGGCAGATCACGCGATAGTGCGCGACCTGACCGACCTCAAGCTTGTCGGCGGCTTTCTGGTCTTTCGGGCCGGGCGTGGCCAGGACGGTCCAGGTGGCGCCGCCATCGGCGCTGCGCTCGACCACCACTTTGCTGCATCCGGGATCGTTCAGCCAAGTCAGGGCGATCGCTGAACCATCGACCTTGGCCGCGACCTTCAGCGCCGGAGGAGCCGGAGCATAGCCCGGTTTCTGCACCGCTGCGTTGGCGCCGATGGCGCCGGGGTGGCCCTTGGTATCGAGCTTGAGGTCGCCGATGGCGCAGTGGACCTGCTTGGCCTGAGGCTTTTTGGCTGCGGCGCTGCGCAAAAAAGTCACCCAGGCGTCGAGCACCGCCGGCGTCGGATGGAAATCCGCCTGATCGAAGTACGGCTCGTAGAGATCGCCTTCGCCGAGGGCGAATGGCTGCGGGCCGATGGCCTGGTCGTCGATCATCACCGCCGGGCCATTGCCGCAGATCGCCAGGCATTCGACGCGGACCACGCTGAACAGGCCGTCGGCGGTGGTCGTCTTGCTCGCGTCGTGGGTGTCGACACCCAAGGATTTTTCCAAGTGTTCGATCAGCGCTTCGCTGCCCTGCTGGTGGCAGCACATGGTCTGGCAGACCTGGATCAGGTGACGACCGGTCGGCACCTGGCGGTACATGGTGTAGAACTCGACCACCGAGAACGCCTGGACCGGGCTGCACCCCGACACTTGGGCAGCCCATTCGATGGCGACCCGCGGCACCCAGCCGAATTCCTGCTGAGCGAGATGGAGAACTTGCAGCAGCACCGCCCGTTTGGTCGGGTAGCGCCGCCATAATTCGTCGATCTTGGCTTGGACCGGCGCCATCCGCTTCGCCACGTCGGCGACGGTCAGGCCTTCTGGCTGGTGGTCGGCTGGATTGAGGCTGTGGCCGCTCATGGTCAACGATCAAGCTCGCCGGCGATGATGTTGATCGATCCCAGGGCCGCGGCGAGATCCGGGACCATGGCGCCTTCCATCATGCCGGGGAAGGCGGCCCACTGGGTGAAGCAAGGCGGGCGCACCTTGATCCGGTAAGGATTGGTGCCGCCGTCGGAAACAATCAGGAAGCCGAGTTCGCCATTGGCGGCCTCGATCGCGTCATAGCACTCGCCGGCGGGCGGACGGACGCCTTCATAGATCAGCTTGAAGCTGTTGATCAGCGCTTCCATATCGTGGTAGACGCGCTGGCGATCGGGCAGCGACAGCCGGGCATCGGTGGTGTTCACCGGTCCTGGCTTCAGCTTGTCGAGGGCCTGCCGGGTGATCGACACCGACTCGAGGATTTCGAGCATCCGCACCATCATCCGGTCAAACGTATCGCCTGAGGTGCCGATGACGGTATCGAACTGGTATTCCTCGTATCCGTAATACGGTTCGTCTTTTCGCAGATCGCGGTCGACGCCGCAGGCGCGCAGGCACGGTCCGGTCCAACCCCAGGCCACCGCTTGCTCGGCGCTGATCGGGCAGATGTCCTTGGTGCGATCGATGAAAATCTTGTTGTGCTCGATCAGACCGCGGACCTCGGCCACGGCGTGCTCGACCCGGCCGAGGACTCGGCGCACATCGTCAGCGAAACCAGGGTAGGCATCGCGGTACATGCCGCCGATGCGAGTCACCGTGTTGGTCAGCCGGGCGCCGCACAGCTTTTCCCAGATGGTGTAGACTTCTTCGCGAGTATTGAAGAAATACCAGAAATTGGTCAGCGCCCCGAGATCAACCAGGTTGGTGCAGATGCACACCAGATGATCGATGATCCGCGACAGCTCGAGCAAGACCACGCGCAAGCGGATGCAACGTTCCGGCGGAGTGATTCCGAACATCTTCTCGACCGACTTACAAAAGCCGATGTTGTTCATCATCGCGCTGCAATAATTCAGACGATCGGTGTAGGGCAGGACCTGCTGGTAGGTGCCCTGCTCGATCATCTTCTCGAAGCCGCGGTGCAAGTAACCCATTTCGCCGACCGCGGCGATGACGTTTTCGCCATCCAGCGCGGCAAACAACCGCAGCGTGCCGTGGGTCGCCGGGTGGCTCGGACCCAGGTTGATGGTCATCAGGTCGACGTGGTCGCCGCCCGGAGCGATGGTCCTCATGCGCCGGCTCCCGTTTGGGCCGAACCATTGGCGGCGGACACCACTTGGTAGCCCTTTGCCTTCAGTCGGGCTTCCAACTGATCGAGCATCGGATCGTTCAGCGACAGTTTCTGCCGCTTCTGGCAGGGATAATCCTTGCGCAGCGGATGGCCCTGGAACTCGTGATGATTCAGCAGCCGTTTCAGGTTGGGATGTCCGGCGAAGACGATGCCGAACTGATCCCAGGTTTCCCGCTCATGCCACTCGGCGATCGGATAGAGATCGGTCAACGATGCGATGGTGGCATCGTCTTCATCGAGCCGCACCTTCAGCTTCAGACGATGGCGGAAAACCGTGCTCTTGAACAGATAGGTCACGGCAAAACGCTCGGCACGGTGATCCGGGAACGACAGGTAATCGATACCGATCACATCAAGCAGCACGTCGAAGCGCAGAGCCAGATCGTCACGCAGGAACGCAGCGGCCTCGTGCAGACGATCACGGCTGACCAGCAAGGTCAGATCCCAGCGGTCGGCCGGATCAACGGTCGCCGCGAAGCGTTCGATCAGCGCCGTTTTCAGCTCTTCGATCGATTTGCCCGGCTGGATCGCCAGGCGATAAGGCGACGTCGGCGTCGCTGGGGCCGCTGCGCTCATGCCGCCACCGTGGTCGTCGCGCGACGTTCCGCGCCCATTGCCCGGGAATCGCGGAATTTCTCGCCGTCGATCTTCTTCTGGAGCTGGATGATGCCTTCCAGGAAAGCTTCCGGCCGGGGCGGGCAGCCGGCGATGTAGATGTCCACCGGAATGACCTCGTCGATACCGGGCATGGTGCAGTAACAATCGTAGAAACCACCCGAAGTCGCGCAGGCGCCAGCTGCGATCACCCACTTCGGATCGCACATCTGGTCATAGATCCGGCGCAGCACCGGAGCCTGCTTATAGGTCACGGTTCCAGCGATGATGATGACATCGGCCTGACGCGGGCTGAAGCGCACCAGCTCGGCGCCGAAGCGACTGATGTCGTACATTGATGACACCACGCCCATGAACTCGATGCCGCAGCAGGCCGTGCCGAACGGAAACGGCCACAGGCTGTTGCGACGGCTCCAGTTGACCAGGGCTTCGGCGCTGCTCAGGAACACGCCGGCGTGTTCGAGCGATGGCTCAGGGATGGCCGGTGCGGATGGAACGGGCTTGAAAGTCATGGCGTGCCTTGGGTTCGCAGCAGGTGGTGACCTAGCGGTCCCAATCCAAAGCGCCTTTCTTGTACAGGTACAGGTAGCCAACTTCGAGCAGCACCAGGAAAACCAGCAAAATCCAGATCAGGCCCCAGCCATCGACCTTGCCGAACTGCCAGGCCCAGGCGTACAGGAAGGCGACTTCGATATCGAAGGCCAGGAACAGCATCGCCACCAGATAGAACTTGACGCTGAAACGTTCGCCTGCGTCGCCGATCACTATCGGAAGCCCGGATTCGTACTGGGATTCCTTGGCCGGATTGGTGTTCTTGCGGCCGTGCAGCGCGCGGCTGAGCACCCAGTTGGCGCCGAGCAGCGCGCCGGGGATCGCCAGGCCCATGATGACCAGCAAGGTCAACGGCATCACCGTGCTGAAGACGCTGGTCGAGGCTGCCGCCTCCGCGGCAGGCAGCACCGTCATCAGGCTGCTCACGAAGGCCATCGCCGGCATGGGGCTCCTGGAACCCGCTTGATGCGGGCGGGGGGCTTCTAGGGCGTGACGTGCTGGGCGGCAATGGGGTACTCGGCGAGGGATGCACCACAGGCGAGCCGCCCGGCTTCGATCCATGCGCGAATGGAATCCGACCAGCCTGCCGCTCCTTCTTCACCCCAGCTCAGCGGCGGCAACTGACTGTGAAACCGGATCTGTCATCCTCCACGGAAGGGTCCATACCGCCCCGTCGGTCAATCCATGTGATAATTACGCGAATTCGTTGGAAATCGACCGGATCGCCGTGGCCAAGTCGCCCTCTTCGACGCCGACGATGATGTTTTGCTCGCTCGATCCCTGGTCGATCATCCGCACATTGACCCGGGACTTGGCCAGAGCTCCGAACAACCGGGCTGCGGTGCCGGTGGCCCGCACCATGCCCTGGCCAACGGTGGCGATCAGGGCCATGCCCGGATGGGCGGTCACGCTGTCCGGTCGCACGGCGCCGCGAATATCCTCGACCACTTCATCCAGACGGTTGCCGAGCTGCTTGTCGGCCACCACGACCGACAACGTGTCGATGCCCGAGGGCATGTGCTCAATGGCGATGCCATGGTGATCGAACACGTCCAGCACCCGCCGGGCGAAGCCGACCTCGGCATTCATCAACGCTTTTTCGACGTTGATGACGGTGAAACCTTTGGTTCCGGCGATCCCGACCACGACTTGATGGCCGGGATCGCGTTCCGCGACGATCATCGTGCCCGGATCGAGCGGCCGGTTGGTATTGCGGATATTGATCGGAATGCGCTGCTGCCTGACGGGGAACACCGCTTCTTCGTGCAGCACGCTGGCGCCCATGTACGACAGTTCGCGCAGTTCGCGGTAGGTGATCTCAGCGATCGGTTTCGCCTCGGGCACCACCCGAGGGTCGGTCATCAGGACCCCCGAGACATCCGTCCAGTTCTCATACAGCCGCGCGCCCAGAGCCGCGGCGACGATGCTTCCGGTGACATCCGACCCACCGCGCGAAAAGGTTTTGACCTCGCCGCGATGATCGCTGCCGTAGAATCCCGGCACCACGAAACGCCCTGGACCAGAGCAACGTTCCGCCAATTGCTTGTGCGTCACCGGGTCGAGCCTGCCCGAACGGTCGAAGCGGATCACGTCCACCGCGTCGATGTACTCGGCGTTCAGCAATGCCGCCACGATCCGGCCGTGGATGGCCTCGCCGCGGCTGGCGGCGTAATCGGGGGGTTGATCCTGACCTGAAGCGATGCGCTCCCGTGCGGCTTCCAGCACAGGTTCCAGGTCGAGCGGCAACCCGAGATCGCGGACGATGGAGCGGAACCGCTGGGCGATCTGGTTCCACACCGGCTCAATGGGCTGCTGCTTCGCGGCCAAACCATGGGCCAAATACAGCAGATCAGTGACTTTGGCGTCTTTCGCATCAGCCTTGCCCGGAGCCGACGGCACGATCACCCGGCGATTGGCGTCCGCCTCGATGATTGCCGCTACCTTGCGCAACTGGGCAGCAGTGGCGACCGAGGTGCCGCCGAACTTGGCGACGACGAGCGACTGGGACTGGACCGACACGGGACCCCTCCTGGGCGAGGGGCCGCAACCTATGCGCCCAGGAGGAATTGTCACGCCATCACCCCCCGCCCGCCGCGGCCGTTTCCTGCCGTCAGTGGGCGCTCAGCTCAACTTAACGCATCACCCGCATCCACGAACCGACACCCGAGGCGGTGATGCCGAAAGGCGTGAAGGGCGGAGTGCCGGCCGCTGTTAAAAAGTCTTCATTAAACGTAAAGGATCGGCTTGCGGGTGTATAATACACCTGCGGAACGGCTGAATACCAATCTGGCACGATCGGAAAGCTCGTATTGAGAGGTCCCTTACCAGCAGCGACAAACGTATTCAACCACTGTGGATCCGCTCCCTCAGATGTGTAACCGAATGGCGATGTGCCGTGAATCTTTGGGGCATCCAACAAGAAGGAGCGTGTGTATCTCCATTGATCCAAGACCACGAGACTTCCAAAGTAGTCCAAATTCTTTCCGCCCCAGTTCTCCAACAAGAACAGCAAATCACCGAAGGCCGCAGATTGATTCTCCATGACCCGATCCTTGGTCGTCGGCATGTTATTTGTGACCAGAGCACAATTATAAGTCGTAGACGTTGCGGGCGGTCCAAAATTGGGCATCGTCAAATATCCACCACCATTCAAAGACGTTGGAGTCGCGATCAGACCATCCACCTGGAAGAGGGTCGGCGACCAGTTATTTGACAACAACGTAATACTATCGCCAATGACAGCGCATGGCGTCAATTTCATTTCAGGAGCGATTTTTCCCTTCACCAGGTGGGGAACCGTATTGAAATCACCTTGGACATAAATCGCATTGGGCGAAACGATAGAAATCTTGCTTGTTCCAAATTCATCCAAGCCTGGGAACGCATGTCCCCAGTACAGATCATTCCCTTTGGAGATCATCACGCCATGATGGAATTCTTGGGGCTTGAACGCAGGCGCTTCGCGAATTTCGCATTTCGGATCAGCGCCAGACCGCTGCCGCCTGTAAGGCTGTAGCTTGTGCGTATGAATCCCCGCAGTATCGATGAAATCCCAAGCAGGATTGATATTCAATAACGGATTCGGAGAAATACTGAAATCAGTGTCAGTGGCCATGCCAAAGGTCCTCCCATTTGCAGATTCCAGACTTGGCAGAGAACCTAAATCATAATTCGGCAGGGCGACCGTCGCATGCGAGCTCCAAGGATTAATTCGCTTAGCAGGATCTACGTCAATGGCACTCGGGTTCCATGGGAACCGGTTGGTGCGCACCGCATAGACCAATCCATTGAAAATCTTGGTCATCGGAGCAACATCATTCCCAGCCAGAGGAATCGTCACG
Source organism: Planctomycetota bacterium (assembly GCA_014193115.1). Taxonomy (GTDB): domain Bacteria; phylum Planctomycetota; class UBA11346; order UBA11346; family UBA11346; genus BJHQ01. Next base: position 169,013 of record BJHQ01000006.1, read on the forward strand.
CCCCATTGGGTGAACGGTTTCTGAATGGATTGTGCCAACGAGGTATTTTTCATGAATTCTTGAATCGAACGAAGGTTTAATCGCAACACGGTTGTCTTGGCATACAACTCACGATTGCGTGTCGAATCAAACGTGGACGCGGGCGAGGCCCCGAAGGGATCTTTCTCGATCCGTTTGTTGGTGGGGGGTCCATCGGTGATTTCCCAGCGTCGGTTTTGGCTCCAGAACTCGCGGCCTTGATAAAACCATTCCTCATTCGCACACAGATCGTCAACCGTAGAAGTCGGATTGGCTTGATTGAAGCCGCTGTTGTAATTAAAGAATGCCTGTGTTATTTCCTTGTCGCCCCAGAACACCTGGTACTGGCTCGCCATGTATTGAGCGATCAACGGAGTCATTCCCTTATCCCAGGTGTTCGAGGCATTGATCACTCCTGACGTCGTTTCAACCTGCATGTTCCTAAAGATCACCTTGGCTGGCTTGGTTACATCGCCGCTTTGCACACACACCCCAGCCAGGAATTGCTCGACATCCGTCGCATTTGGTGTGAAGAATTGCCCAAGGGACAAGTCACCTCCTACCTGAATAAAGTCAGTTGTTGCGGGAGAAGTGCTCGAACCATTATAATATTTCAGCTTGGCTTTACCAGTGGGATGATCGTATTCAATACGCATCCATAGACGTTTTCCACCCATGGTGTCGATTGGATTGGTGTCATCGAGATATTTTTCCCGGTAAGGCCAGTCGGTGATTCCTCCGCCGGTTGTCGTAAGTCCCGTCGTAGCGACAAGCGAGCTAGCAGGCGCAACACTGCCGAGCGGAGGATTACCCCAAACATCCGGACGGAATCCTTGAGTGGTGGGATGGAATCCAGCCACAGCGAGCCATTGGTTGACCAACGATGGCCGTGGGAAATATTGGGGGACAGCTGGACTAAACCATTTCGCTGAATTCGTGATCCAGCTGTTGACATCGAACACGACCGTGGAATCACGCGGATAGCTGCACGTGCGTGGACCGGAGAAATCCGGCAGAGCCGGATCCGCCGGAGTGGCTGGAACTGGGACGGCTGTATCGGCCGGATACACACACGTTGGAGCAACAAAGGCGTTCCAAATATCATTCGCAACTTGACTAGGATTGCGCGTATCAATATAATGCGTTTGTCCCGTAATTAAATTGATGTAATTCAGCATCAGGTTTCGCCTAGCGGTCGTTCCATCTTCAACATATTCAGTTCCGTCATAGGACACCTTGGGAAGCTTGTTTCCGCTCAAATTGATCCAGATCGTGGTTGCAGCATTGGCTGTCGGAACAGTGAACGTATAGCTGCCAACCGTGCCCGCCTGCCAACCGCCAACAGTCTGTGAGTAATGGTTTCGCCACAGCCGACGCCAATTGTTCGGCCCAAAACTTTCGCCTGGAAAGCTTTGACGGTTCCAATGCCATTGGTCGTCACGCAGCTGCGCCTCGGAATTCGGCAGAATACCTGGCACGAGGAGCGGAGCGGTAGACCCAGTCGAACCACCACAATACGTGCCTGTGGTGAAGAACGTTATGTTTCGGCTTCGGTTCCAATCGGTATCCCGTAATGGCGGATTGACCAAGTCCGATCCAAGCGGACCCATGGGATCATACATCTTGATGACCATGCTTTGGTACTTCGTTTCCCAGCGCCGACGTTGACACCAACCGGTCATCGTTCCCTTCCATGCCCCGACATAATAATCTTCCATGATTTTATTGGTCTGCCCATTTCCATTGATGACACTCGGCAGAGGGGATTTCTTTTCAGGCCGGGCGGTCCATTGCCCTGCCCCGCTCGGTATCGACCATGACGTATTATAGGTCTCATTAAATGATCGGCCGTTTTGGTTTTCATAGGAAGTGACCGGACCGGTTACATTGGATCGAGACACTTCAATGAAGGATGCCTGTCGCGTTATACCCGCTGCCGCGCCAGTCCTCGAATCGACCGATACGTTGCCTTCGACATCCGCGGTAGGCATGCTCGATTTTCCAACCCAGTATTTATCAACCTTGGTTCTAACAGTTTCGGAGCGTTCCAGCCGTGCCTGGGTAAACACCCCGCGAGTCGGATTATACAATATGGAAATATACGGATCTGCTCCTTGCAATACTGGACCCATGCCAGCCCCAAGCCGAAGCATCAATCCAGTCTTCAATCCTTCCGGACTGCTGCCTTGCCTGACACTGGACAAATCAATCTCGGCCTGAACCGCTTTGAAGGTTGCTTTCTCAAAACCATAAGTTGGCTTTCTCGGCAGGAATGCCGATGATGGAATGATGCTCGGCGCTAAGTCACCTGGTTTTTTCCACGAAAGGATCAAGGAACCAGTACCTCCAGTATTATAAAAATCGATGACGATCGGATATTTTTTATCTTTGACCAGCGAAATATCCTGATGTATTTTCAATTGTTCTTGCCTAACCAAAGCATTAGCCGCAAAATTACCAGACACCAAAGCGCCAATGTCTGATACGCCACACGGACGCCAGCAATCGATGATCGGGTTATAGGCAGCATCTTTGACACCTGGCCGTTCTGCCACCCACACCCGGACTCCACTAGAAATCTGGGTGATCACTGAACCGCCATCCCACGTCGTTGGGCCTGCATACACGCGGAAAGTACCAGTTGATGGAGCGACCAGGAAACCCTCCCAGCGAACCGAACTCGGCGTGATTGAGGTAATCGATGTGTTCGTACTGGTGAAGTTGATCTGCGGATCGATGGTCGATGCCGAAGCAATGCAAGAACGCGCGGACAGGGTCCAGGGGCTCAAGGTCGTGTGCTGGTAGTTGGTAGATCCGACAATAGGTCCAGACCCAGTCAAGAAATTAAGGTTGTCTTGGTAAACCGTGCGCGTCAGCCCATTCCCAGTTGCTTCCTCCATTCCTTTCAGATGAACAAATTTCCAGTTATCTCGGTAATAATACGGCATTCTGACATAGTTGGCCCATCCAGGCTCATTGAAACCACTAAATGGCCTACTGTTCCCCATGCCGTCGACATTCCAGACTTTCTTCCAGAAATCGATGGCGACATCGTCATAAACGCTTCCAGGAGTCCAACTGGTATTATCCGATCCAGCCGAACCCGAGAAGAGACGATTCGATCCAGGCGCGTTTGCTGCCGTGACTACTAAAGTTCCACCCAGTGCATAGCTGACGACATTCGCATCAACATCCATGGCTGGAACAGACTGCGGTGGCGGAGACACAGTAACTGGATAATGATTGAATGGAGCTTCCCAATTTCTGCTGTTGAGGTAGGGATCGCGATTTTTCCATCGCGTAACATATTTCGAATTTCCGCCGCTTTGATACGGCATATCCGCTCCGTTTGGTCGAATGAGATTATCGCTGACATCGGCAATTCGGAACGGGAATCGTGATGGATACCAGTGTTTTCCATAGGCGTAAGGCAGGAAGCGCGGAGTTCCCGGTTCGGCCTTTTCCTGACCAGAATTCCCTGGCCAGATCGACGTATCAGGTACCGGTCGCTCGCGAATGATGAGTCCTGTGGGAACTTCATTGCCCATTCCCACACCGGTACTGCTGAACATCGTCCAGCCTCTTCCATCGGGCATGCGACGCATGGCGATATCCTTCGAACCAATTGAATAGGATAGGTATGCCCCCGGAGCTTCAGTCACCAAATCCGATGGACCCATTGGAAAATCAATCGTTTTTGCACCATTTGCCAGAAATACCGGTCGTGCCAATTCATGGTTGGTTTTATCTGGGTCATTACTGTCATAGCGCAATTCCTGAACTTCGATTGGCCTGCTGGCCATCAAAGCTGGCAAGGCGACTGGGTTACCACCGTTCAATTGACTCCTGACATTCCCCGAAAAGCCACGAGGTAGATTGTCTGGGCTTTGCGGAGAAAATTTCTTCAAACTGTCTTTTCTCCAAACATAGACATCTCCGTCTGCTGCATCCAGGTGATTACGACCATCATTCCATAAAGATCCTGCTCCGCGAAGAGGCCAATTATTTATCATTCGAGTCAAATCACCATCGATACCCGAGTCTGCGATGGGGCCTGCATTTGGGAGGATACGAGCTGGGTTAATCACTGTACCATTGTGGGTAGCGTCCTGCACATTGTTTTTATTTATCGCAACCTTTTCGCCAGGGTATAAATTGGGAATAGATGCATTGGCATTTCGAATATCGTAAATCAAATCAGGCGCCCATGCGCGTCCAGGTATCTCAGTTGTGTGACCGAAAATTGGAAAAGATGTCATGGGGAATTCATTAATCGCCGCAAACATCAATGGCTTGCTCAACCGGTAAATTCCATCAACGCCCACCACCCGAACATTGTGCGCTTCACCGGTTACCGGATCGATTTTGGGACCAATGGTCGTTGGCAGGCTAGGACCCCAGGTAGCCAGCTTGTTCAAAGCAAGAGACGCGGCGCCGATGTAGATCGCGCCATTTGAATGCACATTCCCCTGAATGTTCACATTGCCAGAGTGCGACAATTCAAGATCGCCCTTTGGCCCCCTTTGGGCATAAAAGAGCACATATTTGAAGAGAGGTATTTTATTTACTGCAACATACCGGGCTCCTTGCACTTGCGCCAAGGGATCCTGTTCATCGGTGTCGGCCGCGCCCGACCTGATGGTCGCCTGCGCCGCAACTCTGAACAACCACTTGGTGTCATTCGTCAGTTCGTTTCCGTCTACTGGGGGAACATCGCCGATATTTTCAGGTCGCGGATTTTGGACAAATTCAATCCCGGTCGCATTATCATCTGCTTTATCTGCCGTACGCACTGGTTCGATTTTCCAGCGCACCTCGACACCTCCAACATAGCTCACCCCGAAATTGTCATTCACCCCACCACTGAATTGGGATGGATCGGTATTCCCGATCCTGACCATTCGCGCTTCATAACGATCAAGGATGGAATTGCATGCGGACACCGCTTCTTGTTGGTATGATCGCTTGTAGGTCTGGCTGAGACTAAGATCAAGCGAAGTCGCTGAAACCGCGATCAGACCCGCGACAACGGTCACCATCATCACAGTAATTACCAGGGCATTGCCGCGATGCCCACTTGAGGAATTGAAGGGGATTTTCATATAGTTTCTTTCCTATGGTTCATCGTACGAAGGGAATGGGATTCTGTGCATCCAACGCTTCGCCATCATAGTAGATATCAGCGCTGCCATTTCTTGTGCCTAGATGAAAGACCACTTCTACGATACGGTGCAATAAAACTGGCTGTCCGACCTGCGTCCATTTCGCCATATACATCCTCATGCGCACCTGATTCATTGAGAGACTTCCATCATGGCGCGCAGTGTCGAAGACGATTCTGACGACATTATCCGACAGTATCTTGTCGATAACCATGCCCTTCTGGGTTGTTGGATCGTATGCGATCCACTCACCCTGACCTGTCCCCATCGTTGGCACGCCCGCCCCTGAATATTTACTTGAATAGGCTCTGACCAGTCGACCAAGACTTGATTTTTCGATTTTGTTCTGGTCCAGTGGGAGCAATGAATTAATGCCGGGTGGAATGACAGCGTATTGATAGACTCGAAAATTCGTAGGCACTCCGTTTTCCGCTGGCGTTTTTACCACCTGTGGGCCAGTTGGATTGCCGGGGTCTGCTGGTTTTGTCTGCAAATCCATGGTATCCCACTTCGGCCTGATCAACTGGCTACCATTTGAAAGCGAATCGATCATTCCCGATTCCAATGGAATACCATAATTCTTCATTTTTATGCCGGAAGAATTTGTCCGAATGGTCATCAATCCAACATCAACGGGATCTGGTTCCCAACCACTGATGAAGAGGATGTCGAGTCGTTCCCTGGTCAATTTATCTTGAAGCAACTGTCCTGATGTTGCGGAACCGGAACCAACAATCGCGGCGGATGCAGCTGCAGATTTCCATTCATCGACCGTTCCGTTGAATCCAGCCACCGGTTGCAGCTTTGTCACCTCCTTTGACCAGCCAGTGACTGTCGTTCTCAGAAATAACAACTCCCTCGATCTGGCATGGTAGCTTCGACGGTCTTCTTCATCTGTCAAAGTAGCACTAGTACCACTGATATCGCCCGTCGCCCCTGCGGCGGATTGCTGGCCGTTCGATGACGGCAATAATTGCCATGGCAACTCGCCGCACCAACGAAATGCCTGTTCACGGTGTGAATACGCCCAACTCTGCGCATTGGGATAGGTCGCATTCACCGATCCCTTGCCCACCGACTGATCGGGCGTCGGAGCATTTACCGGAGGATCTTGTTGCTGCACGAACGGGTAATAGGTCCGTGTCCGATCGAATGCAAATTTAGCAACACCGGTAGTCAACGTCGACGGTGGTTGATAGTTGCCTAAATGATTCCAACCACCAGCGCTTGGATCATACGAGGTAAAGGACGACGGGTCATTCATCGCGTCAGCAACCAACGGTACAGGTTCATCAACGTCAGTACGATCTGCCAAATGCCATCCGCTTGCGGAAAGATCCAGCTCAATTTCACGACAGACCATGGCAGCATCATCAACGAGCTCGTCTTTTACATTTCCAAGATCGAAAGATGACATGGACGCCGTCATGGATTCCATGACCATCGCCAAAACGACTGCGAAAATTGCGGTCGCGACCATAACTTCCATGATCGTCAAGCCGGAACGCGTCATGCTACGATTTGATTTTATTTCCATGGCTTTCTTTCGTTCAGGAATCAATGTCTTGGTAAGGGCGTCGCGATAACAGGCATTCTATCTTCCGCTCCGGAAGACTCGTTGGAAGGACTTTAGTTCCCCATACCACGACTACTCTGATGATCACCGAATCATACCTGCCAATAGTTCCGTCTTCCACGAGACCCGCAAGCCCCTTATTACCATCGACGGTCAACCTGTAATTTGACCTGATTAATGGCTGATTGAATATATTTCTGATTTCACCTTCGTTTGCACTTGGTGAATTCGCATCATTGGTCAGGTCTTCGTCATCGTTCCCGAGCAATCCTGGATGCGGTATTCCGTTCTGCGTCACATCAACAGATCGATAGTACTCAATATATAACATCAAATTTTCCACATATGTCTGTTGCGAAAGGATTCCGAAGTCGATTAACTCATCTTCGCTTCTTCCCAAATAACTCCCAATGTTCGATAGATCGACTGGCATAAGTCTTGCCTCTGTCCACGCCAACGATGGAGCACTTGTTTTGCCAATCTCTCCCCCCAATGCGCCGAGGAACCGGTTGGTCACGGTTTCCACTAATTTGTTGATGGTCGCGGTCTCTTCCGCTTCACGGCGTGCCTGGTTGAGGCTTGCCCAATTATCCATGATGACTCCAATGCCAGCGGCAAGAATGGCGATTGCAATCATTACCTCTATGATAGTGAATCCAGCACCACTGATCATCCCAGCCTGATGGGGACGAGCGCTTTGATGGCGTGCCTTGCGGCGTCGAAGGTTTTGGGTCGGGTTCACAGAAGCAATTGATGCCGGAATCGGCCGCCAGGGCAATGTTGAATTATCCGACCGGCGGGACGGGCCGATGAGCATTTATAGCAATCTCCTGGGATCCGTGCTCATTGCCAGCATCTGGTTGCCGGGGCTGGCCTCACCTGCTCACGCACTTTGCCGGGCGCTTGTGCGGTGTCGAAGCCGGACTTACTGTCCACTAGGTCCATCGGCCCATGTCCCCGGCAGACGCTCAGGAATCCTCAGCACAGGAGGCTGCCGCTCCGTCCCTCGGAGGCTCCGGTACATCCGGGTCGCCTGGGGCAGAGCCGGGCGGGGGATCCGCCGTCGAATTGCCGCCCCCGCCGCTGGGCCGGTCCCAGGCCACGGCCACGGCGATCATCAAGGCTGAATTCGAGCCTTCGCCGCTCCAGCCCAGCCGTCCCTTGCCCGGTCCCCTCGACATCAAGCCGGAATTCGTCGGCGAGGCGTCACGCCCCCGCCAAGCTGCGCCGTTGCCGGCGCCGCTGCCCCTGCCCGATCCGGCCGATGGCGATGGTGTTTCGGACGACCACGGCGCCGACCCGTATCTGGGTCGGACCTTCGGCGGCTATGTGCTTGAGCGGAAGGTCGGCCAAGGCGGCATGGGCTTGGTCTACAAGGGTCGGCAGGTCAGCCTCGACCGGGTGGTGGCGATCAAGATCCTCAACCGCGCCTTGAATGAAAACCAGGAATTCATCAAGCGATTCGAGCGCGAAGCCAAGTCCATCGCGAAGTTCAACCACCCTCACATCGTCGCCGTGTACGATTTCGGCAATCAGGATGGCCACTGGTTCATGGCCTGCGAATTCATCGAAGGGTATTCACTGGCCAGGATGATCACCGATCGGCTGATGATCCCGGTCGATGAGCTGACCGTGCTGATGATCCATTGCCTGGATGCGCTGGCCCATGTCGGCTCGCTCGGGGTCGTCCACCGCGACATCAAGCCCGACAACATCCTGATCACCAAGGATGGCCAGGCCAAGATCGCTGATTTCGGCCTGGCCAAGGACGTGTCCAACCCCAACGACCACACCGATCTGACCGCCATCGGCATGGCCATGGGCACGCCGGCCTACATGAGCCCGGAACAGTGCATGGGCCGCAAACTGGACGGGCGCAGCGATCTCTATGCCCTGGGCGTGACCGCGTATTACTCGCTGACCGGGGAGAAACCCTTCACCGGGCAGTCGTCCTTTGAGATCATGACCAAGCAGCGGGAATTCGTCCCGCCGGCGCCGCATCAGCTCAACCCGACCCTGCCCCGTGCGTGCAGCGATCTGGTGATGCGGATGCTGGCCAAGAACCCACTCGACCGGTTCCCCGACGCCGCGGCCTGCCGGACCGCGTGGATGGCCCTGCTCGACCAGCTGCACGCACCGCCGGTCGCCCAGGTCGCCCGCACCCAGGAATCGATGCGCTCATCGGTGGAGCTGCCGCCGCCGCCCGGCGCGGCTCCGCGCACCTTGGATCTGGCGCCGGCCGCCCCTCCGTTGGGGGAGCGCCGCCCGACCACCGACGCCCACCGCCCGCAGCCGACCAACCTGCGCCGGCCCACCGTCGAAATCCAAATCCCCCAGATGGGGGTCGAGCAGGGCGGACAGCAGGCGCAGCGCAGCGGTAGCGAACGCCAGTCCCGCCCGGCTCCGGCAGTGACCGGACGTCCGCGAAACTCCGAATTCGCGACCTGTCCGAAATGCGGTGCGCTCAACCGGCCCGATGCCATGTCGTGCGGAAAATGCAGCGCCGTGCTGCGCGAGGAGCCGCCGGGCGATGTCCGCCAGCAGGAGTCCGAAGCCCAGCGGCTGTTCGACGAACGGCGCTACAAGGAAGCCGCCGCGCTCTTCGCAAAACTCGCCGACCGCGAGGGCGACCGGCGCAGTCGCAGCATCCTGCGCAGCCGCGAGCGCGAGGCGCGCAAGCTCGACCATGAACAGCAGGTCGCGGAGATCCGCGGCAAGGCCAAAGCCTTGGAGCAACGCGGGGACATCCGCGGCGCCATCGCCACGCTCGAACAGGGCCGGGCGCTCGGCGGCGATCCGGCGGCGAGTGCCGCGACTGCGGTGGCTGGTGCGACCACGATCACCCTCGATGCCGCGCTGGTGTCCGATATCACCGTCTTGCGCACCAGGCTGGTGCGGCGCTCCCGGTTGGTGTGGGTGGTGATCGTCATCGGGTTGATCGCGGCCGGCGTGGCCGGCTGGTTCCTCTGGTTACGGTTGGCGTTGGGACCGGTTCCGCCGACGACTTCGGCTCTGCCAACAGCGTATCGCGACCATGCCAGCTGACCTGTCCTGCCCTCTGTGCGCCACGCCTCACAATGGCCGGGTCAGCCCGGTCGGCGTGGCCGTCTGTCTGATCTGCGGGCACACCTGGACACCAGGGCAAGCTTCTGCTGCTGGCACCGGACAGCCATCGGCCCCGCCTAGCCGCCTGGCTGGGCCTGGCCCACTGGCGCCGCCGAGCTTCCCTGCTGCGCCTGGCCCGCTGGCTGCGCCTGGCCCGCTGGCGCCGCCGATTCAGTCGGCACCGCCTGGCCCGCTCGCACCGCCGGTTCAACTGGCTGCGCCCAGCTCCCTGGCTCCGCCTGGCCCGCTCGTGCCGCCGGTTCAACTCGCTGCGCCTGGCCCGTTGGCGCTGCCAAGTCTGCCAGCTGCCCCGAGCCAGCCTGCGGCCCCGAGCCAGCCTGCGGCCCCGAAGCAAGTGGCAGCGCCCCGGGCACCTACCCCGCAGGCGCCGATCCCGAAACCGCCGTCGGATCTCGCCCTGACCGTGTCCGCTCCCAAGCGACCCTCAACCAAGCCCGGCGAGCCGGAGCCGGGGGCGAAACGGCGCCGCTTGGAAAGCAATGAATACTTCCCTGACGAAGGGAAATTGCAGGTTCTCGAGGATCCGGCACTGACGACTCGGCGCGAGAAGGCGCCTTCGGGAAGAATGCCGGCGGTGAGTCCTGCAAATCCCCCCGAGGCGCCCCAGTCGCCAGCCAGATCCAGCCCGGCCGGACTGGCTCCGCCAGAGCCGAACAGCTCGCCGGCGAAGGCGAGCCCGCCGTCGCTTTCCAGCCCGCCGAAGACCAGTCCGCCGCCGAAAGCGGGGCTGCCTCCACCGCCTGCTCCCTCCCCGACCGCGGCCAAGCCGGTCAGCGAGGTTCCCGGCAACCCGGTGATCGAGGCCGATGCTGATGCCGATTTGTTCGACCGCGCCGCCCAGGTCGCCCGGGAGGAACGGGCGGCAATGCGCACTCAGCCGGAGCTTCCGGCTGGTCCTCCTTCCGAACCGGTCGGTTGCCCGGTCTGCGGTAACCGGTTCCAGGCGACCGATCCGCGCCGGGCCAACTGCCCGGAATGCGGGACCACCTTCGATCCGGGCGATGGCCGGGTTTTGGGCTCCACCGTCGCCGAAGCCTCGGCCCCGTTCTCGACACCACCGAACCCGGCGGCCCCGCCACAGGGCGACGCGTTGATCGGCCGGGTCCTCGGCGGCTGCAAGATCGATAGGAAAATCGGCGAAGGCGGCATGGGCGCCGTCTATCACGCCCTGCAATTGTCGCTGGAGCGCTCGGTGGCGATCAAGGTCCTGCCGGCCGATCTCGCCCGCAACCGCAATTTCATCTCCCGGTTCGAACGCGAAGCCAAGAGCCTGGCCCGGATCAACCATCCCAACATCCTCCATGTCTACGATTTCGGGGACGAGCCAGCCCTCGGCATCTACTACATGGTGATGGAGTTCGTCGACGGCAAGGATCTCGGCGAGATCCTCCATCGACGCACCGTGCTCGACCAGCTCGAAACTTTGGACGCTTTGCGCCAGGCCGCGCTGGGTCTCGAAACCGCCGCGGAAAAAGGCGTCATCCACCGCGACATCAAGCCCGACAACCTGATGCTCACCGGCGACGGGGTGGTCAAAGTTTCGGACTTCGGCCTGGCCAAAGCGCTGCAGGACGAAAAGGAAGTGACGGTCACCCAGATCGGAGTCCGGGTCGGTACACCGGCATTCATGTCTCCGGAGCAATGCGATGGGGTCGAGGTCGATTGGCGCAGCGATGTCTACAATCTCGGCTGCACCGCCTGGTTGGCGATGGCAGGGCAACTGCCCTACGATGGGGACACGCCGTTCTCCATCATGCTCAAGCATAAGAACGATCCGATCCCCTCGCTCAGCGAGGCAAATCCGCGGGTCGATCCGCGGGTCGATGCCCTGATCGCGAAGATGCTCGCCAAGCGCCCAGCCGACCGCGGCGATTCATGGCGGATGCTGATCGACGAGATCGAATCGTTGATGATCTCCATTTCCGGTTCGCAGTCGATCCTGCGCAAGACCCAGGGGCCGATGCGGGCGCTGATCGCCAATCCGGATGCGCCCAGGTCACGGCCAAAGGACAGGGATCGCCAGGGGCAGGGGCGCCCGGCACGGTCCTCTCCGGCCAAGCCCACCGGCCCGAAACCGCCGGCGGACATTCCGGACTGGCTCAAGCCGGTGGACTCGGACAGCGCGCCGTTGCCGCCACCTGCCGGTGTGCAGGCGACGCCTCCGCAACCGCCAGCTCCAGCAGTCGAACTGCCTCCTGTCGAACCACCGCCCCGGACATCGATCTCGGGCACCCGGGAAGCGCCTGCGAGCAGCAGCGGCTCCTCACGGATGCGACCGCAGGATCCGGCCAAATCCGGCACCGCGCCCCGTCCGCAGATCGCCGAGGACCAGCGCGCCAGCAGGGTTGGCAAGCGATTCAATGCGGAACTGGAGATGGCCCGCTCGCGCAGCCGGCACGCGATGTCGGACTCTGCCGTGGAAACCGCCGAACGCCTGGAATCCGCCGGTCAGCTTGAGCAAGCCGCGGCCGAATTCGCCCGGGCTGCGACCCTGGCCGGCTCCAGCGAGCGCGCCACCACCCTGCAGAACCGTGCGAAAACCCTGAAGGCCCGCACCAGCCGCCAGCGGCTGGTCAGGACCGTGGGCATCTCGGCGGTGGTGCTCGGCGCCATCAGCCTCGCGGCCTGGCAGGCACCGCCTTCGGTCCACCGCCACCTCGCCAGCAGCGCGGTCGATCGCGCCCGGGTCATGGAGGATCGCAGGTTGCGCCGGATCGCCCTGGAAAGCGCTATCGACGATTGGGGCCAGCCGTGGGGCTGGTACACGGCCGTCTTCCCGGCCTATTCCCTGCCCGTGATCGCTGCGGCCCGGGCCGAAGTCGAGCGGCTCAAGGAACCACCGCCGCCCCCGCCAACGCCCCGCCAGCCGCCGTCGGCGACCAGGATCGAACCGGTGGCGAACCTCACGGTCCTCGAGAAAATGCTGCTCGATCCTGCCATCCCTTGGCAAGAGGTCTTGACCGCCTGCACCGAGTTCGCGACCAAGCCCGGAGCCAAGGCCCGGGTCGAGGCGATCCGCCAAGAGGTCGCCCAGCAGATCGCTTCCCTCGATCAGCGCCTGGCCGCGGTCACCGCATCACGGGTCGCTGGTCACCATGCGGAGGCACTGGGTCTGGCAGTTGCCCTTCGCGCCGAGCGCCCGCGCATCGGTGACCGCCTGGCAGAGCTGCCGTTGTCGGTGCGGTTGGTGGTCACTGACCAGGAAACCGGCCAAGCCGTGACCACGGCCAAAGTCACCGTGGATGGCGTCGCCATCCTCGATCCGGCCGGAGCCGACGGCCTGCGCCTGTGCCGTTCGGTGAAAGCTGAGACCATCGTCGACATCGCCGCCCCGGGTCTGGCGCCGGCACGGGTCCGCATTCCCGCCCAGTCGGGCTCCGAGGAGCGCCTCGTGCCAGTGCCGCTGGCACCGGCACCGCGCTGGCGGCAGACCCTCGGCCCGGCCGTGGCTTGGACCAGCCTGCACCCCCTCACCGGATCGATCGTCGTCCACCGGCCGGACCGGGTGACGGTGCTGTCCGCCGCCAGCGGGGAACCGGGCATCCGTCTGAATCCACCGACTGCGTCAGCGTTCACCACCACCTGGCTGGCCGGCACCCGTGGTGCGGTGGGAACGGAATCAGGGGCGCTGATCCGCTTGCCGGAACGCGCGTCAGGAACGTTGACGGAACTGCACCGCGGACTTGGATCGTTGCTTGCCGCCAGCGAACGCGACAGCGCCTTCCGCACCGACCGCAAGCTGCTGCTGGTGATCGAACGTCGGGCCACGTCCGGCCAGCAGGGCGAATCAGCCGTGCTCCGTGCCCTCGACGGAAACCGGTCGCAGCTGTGGCAGCACACTGGACTGTCGGTCGCTGCCCTGCCGCCAGCGATCCCGGCGGCTGCCGGTGGCCAGGCCGCCGGTGGCCAGGACGGTCGCCTGGTGGTCTTCGACGACAAATCCGTGCTCACCATCGACGAGGACGGAACCAAGGCCAAGCGCCTGGAACTGCCTGGGCGGCGCACCGGCGAACCGGTGCCGATCACGGTTGCTGGCGCCTGGCTGGTGCCCACCGAGGACGGTCCGCGACTGGTGCGCCTCGGCGCCGATGGCGCGGCGGTGCTGAGTTCCGACAACGAACTGGCCGCCTTAGGCAATGCGCAGGTTGCGGTGGTCGGAGAGGAACTGGTCGCCACCCGTCCCGAACCGTCTATTGAACTGTACCGCTGGCAGGATGGCGGTTTCGCCCGCCGGTGGAGCAGACCGATGGCTGCGCCCGCCGCGACGCCGCCGGCCATCGGCAGCGAGGTGGTCGCCGTGGTTGACCGCTCGGGCGTCCTGCTCCTGCTGCGCCGTAGCGACGGCCAGCCGCTGCGCAGATTCACCGTCGGTGCGACCAGCGAACGCCCCTTGATCCACGGTGATCTGCTGGTGATTGCTGAAGCATCGGGATCGGTGGCTGCCTACCCGATCAGCCGCTGACCTGCCCGCGGATTCCTGGCGCGGACATTTTCCGCCGCCGGCGCCTGACCTGGTCTGAGCATTCCAGCACGGATTAACCATTCCGGAACAGCCTAACTAACTATTCCGGCACAGCCGGACCATTCCGGCACAGCCTGACCATTCCGGCACAGCCGGAGCGGCGACAGCACTTCGTGAGGGCTGTGGCCCGCCTGTGCGGAAACGCCAGATCGACCCGGACCGTTGGGCCCGGTCAGTTGGCGGCGCTGGCCGGGATCAAGGTGTAGCCGATGGTGAAATCGGACAACGTCACCTGGCCTGCACCCGAACCGCCAGCTGGCTCGATGCCCAGCATCTGCCGCGGGTTGGCAGGCAGAGTGGCCGGATGGCTGCCGGTGCGGACGGTTTCGAACACGCCATCGCGGTTCTTGTCCACCCGCAGCGTCCACGAACCGGTGACGGCGCGGAAATCGAAGGTCCACTTGCCGCTGGTCGGGGCCTCGGTCGCCAGCAGGTCATCAAGGTCTCCGACCCGGTTGGCCTCGTCGGCCTGGGCCTCGGCCAGGCTCTTGCCCTTGGCCACGAACCAGATGCCGGTTTCTTCGGGCACGCCGTTGTAGTCGCCCGTCTGCCACGATCCGGTCCGACCCGGCGGCACCCAGCGGACCGGGAGCGACAGCACGATCTGCTCGGCGTCGAGCACCGATCCGCCGAGCACCAGGAACTGGCCGTGGGCACCGGTGGGAATCGCCTCGGCGGCGAAGCCGATGCGCAGCCGGGCGTCCTGGGCCGTGCGTCTGGCCCAGGTGTATTTTCCGCTGGTCAAGGTGCCCCGGACGATGTCGAACGACTCCAAGGTGAAGGCGAACTGGTCGCCGGTGGCGGCGATCAGGCTGTTGCCGCCGAAACTGCGGCTGCCGGCGCGGTTGTCGCCCGACCACTGGCGCAGACGGAGCGAGCCGCCGGCCAGATCGCCGCTGATCTTTTCGACTCGTTCCACATCCATCGAGGCCGCGATGGCCTCAGGCTTGGGATCGATCTCGTTATACAGCTTGCGCACCCAGGCGAACGGCTGGGGATCGCGGAAACGCTCCTTGGCTTTGGCCAGCACGCCGACCTCGGTCGCGGTCAGGGTGTAGTCATGGATCCGCACATCGTCGATCTGCCCGTTCCAGGTGGTGTAGTCAGCCAAGGTTGGATCGGCCGCCTGGCCGATGATCAGCGGCGCGCTGCCTTGCTTGATCGCTCCGGCCGAGCTGTCGGTGGTCACGTCCACGCCATCGACGAAGATCCTGGCCACGCTGCCATCGATCGCCGCCGCGACATGGTGCCACTCGCGGCCCAGGTCGATGTTCTCGGCGCGGGCGTAGTTGTTGTCGCCGGCAGTCATCGACAGGTATTTCTGCACCGGATTGTATTCCAACTCGAAGCCATCCGGCTGGTTCCAATAGGTCTTCTTCGAGACGATGCGCAGGTATTCATCCCGCGAAGAATCGGCCAGGCGGACCCAGGCCGAGACGCTGATCCGGCCGCCCAGGGCGAGAGTCTCGCCGCCGGTGACGACGACCTTGCTCTTCAAACCGTCGAAGGATCCGCAGGTATCTGCGATGCCGGCGGTCCACGATCCATTGGTGAACACCGCGTGATTCCCGTAGCCGCTGGAATCGGAGACCGCGGTGCCGGTGCCTTCATCGAACTGCCACCAACCGACCATGCCGCGTTCGAGATGGCTCAATGCCTGCAGTTCGCTGGTGGACAGGGCGGTGCGGTAGACCCGCAGATCGTCGATGGCACCGGTCAGGCCGCCGCCGGCGGTGACCTGGCCGACTGCGCCCAAGGTCGGCAGATCGAGGCCATCGGCGAGCACCGCTCCATCCACCGCCACGGCGGCATCGCCGCCGTGGGTGGTGAGCGCAAGGTGGTGCCAGGCGCCATCGCTGATCGACGCGGGCAGCGCGTGGTTCAAGGTCAATGGCAGATCCTCGCCATCGAGACCGTTCGCGATCAAGGTCAGCCCGGCGGCCGCCACATCGAGGCGCAGTCCGCCATGGGTCGAAGTCACGGTCAGCACCGTACCTGCGCCGCTCAGGGCCTCGATCCGCACCCACAGGGAGAAGCTGCTGTCATCGTTTGCTGCGACCAGGGCAGCGGATGAACCCGGATTCACCGTGACCAACGACGACGGCTCCAGCGCCAGGGCTCCGCGCTCGACCCCAGCGACCAACTTGGCGCCCTGGGCCCGACCAGGAAGGCTTGCCACGTTGTTTGGCGTGGTGCCCTGGGTGACGTTCAATTCATCGCATTTCAGCTGAGCGACCAAGAGCGAGGTCCCAGCCACGGCGCTCGCCATCATCCGCGGGCTGTTGGTTCCGATGGTCTCCACCACCTCTGCCTGGCTTCCACCACCGCCACCTCCGCCAGAGCAACCAGACAGCAGGGCGGCGATGGCGGCGATGGTCGGGACAGCAGTGCGCAGATGCATGGCAGCGGCTCCTGGGAACAGTTCCAGAATACATGGATTCCAACGAAAAATCTATTGCTGGTTTCCGCCCCAGCTGACCATCCTTGATGCGGCCTGGTCACGTGGCACTCGGTAGCATGCCAAACTGAAATAATTCAAACGTGACACCGCGAAATATCACATCATTCGGACATAATTTTTCACGAGACGTTCGGGCGCTCTGCTCTCATCGGACAAATTCCGAATCACCTCACCGCGCGGCGGAAGCTTCCCGTCCCAGCGCGGTCCGCAAGAACGCAGCCTCCCTTGCAGCTACCGCATCTGCATCGGCGCCAAACCACTCGACGGACAAATAGCCGCGGTAGTCGACCGCGCGGAAGGCGCCAACCAGACGCTTCCAGTCGACGGGACCATCGGCCAGTCCGCCAGAGCCATTGGTGGCATGGACGTGGCGCACCGCTGGTCGCAGCCGGTGCAGCGCCGGAACCGGATCGGGGGCGCACAGCGAAGGATGGAAGATGAATCCGAAGCCGGGGTGATCGATCTGCTGGACCAGACGCTCGCAACCTTCGATGGAATCCATCAGGTTCCAATCGTGGATTTCCGCGGCCAGGGCGACGCCGCGCTGTGCCGCAGCGGGATCCCAGCCGGCGACGGCAAGCTCGCGCAAGGCCGAGCAGCACTGCCGCCATTCCCCGGAATCGGCGCCGCGGGAACGCTTTTTCCCAGTGAAAATGCGGATCCCGGTCGCGCCCAGCTGCTTCGCCGCCGCCAGTACCCGGTGGCCGAGGGCAAGGGATTCCGCCGCCTCGGCCGGAGTGCCGGTGAAATTGTAATAGGCCGAGATCATCGGCACGGACAGGCCGGCCCCATGCAGCTGCGCACGCAAACCTGCCAATCCCGCGGCATCCAGCCCTTCGATGTGGGGCCACCACAGTTCGATCCCGTCGTAGCCCCAGCGCTTGATGCGCGGCAGCAGCTCGGCGAAGGGCGTTGCCGGAGCCTGCTGGTGGTACCCCGAAGTACCACGCCAGGCGATCGAGCAGACGGAAATTTGCATGGCCGGCATGGTGGCGGGCCAGAGACGCACGCCAAGACGCGGCGAGCAGCTCGGGAGAATTCCACCGAGATCGCCGCAGTGCGCCCGAGGCGCGGCCGCCCGCCGGTTCACCCAGGCCGGATCTGCCTCCACAATCGGGCCATGGCCAATGCCCTCGCCGCCAGCGCCTCGCCCTATCTGCGCCAGCACGCAGACAACCCGGTGGACTGGCTGCCGTGGTCGCCCGCTGCCTTCGCCGAAGCGCGCCGGCGCCAGGTGCCGGTGCTGGTGTCGATCGGCTACGCCACCTGCCATTGGTGCCACGTCATGGCCCACGAATCGTTCGAAGATGCGGAGATCGCAGCGTGGATGAACGATCGCCTGGTCTGCATCAAGGTCGATCGCGAGGAACAGCCCGAGGTCGACGCGATCTACATGGATGCGGTCCAGGCGCTGACCGGTCACGGCGGCTGGCCGCTGAATGCGTTCTGCGACCACGATGGCCGGCCGTTCTACGCATGCACCTACCTGCCCCGGGACCAGTGGCGGCGGTTGGTCGGGCACCTGCACCAGCTGTGGCTCGACGACCACGGCCGAGTCGAGGACGCCTGCCGCCAACTCACCGCCCACCTCAAATCCGAGGAAACCACCGACCCCGGACCCCTGCCTGAGGATCTCTGGGACCGGTTCGGCGAGTCACTGGTGCGGACCTTCGACAGTCACGATCCTGGCTGGGTCTGGAGTTCCGATCGTGCGCCCAAGTTCCCGCCGTCGCAGCTGCTCAACCTGATCCCGGGCCTGGGCCGTCCGGGCTGGACTGAGCAGGCTGAATCCGTGCTGGAAGCGATGCAGGACGCCGGCATCCACGACCGGGTTGGCGGAGGTTTCCATCGCTACAGCGTCGACCGCCAGTGGCGGGTGCCGCATTTCGAGAAGATGCTCTACGACAATGCCCAGCTGATCACGGCCTTCGCCCGCTGGGGCACGGCCCTGGGCCGGGCGGATTTCGTGCGCACCGCGATCAACGCCGGTGATTACCTGCTGCGCGACCTGCGGATCGAGGAGAACGGCGCGCTGGTCGGCTACGCCACCGCCGAGGATGCCGACGATCCCGATGGCGAAGGCAGCTTTTATGCGTGGAGCCCGCAGCAGCTCAAAGAGGTGCTTGGCGACGCCGATGGCGTGCGGGTGGGCCGGGAATGGGATGTGAAGCCTGGCCACCGCGAACTCGGCCGCAGCGGCCATTGGGAACCGGTTCCATCGCACATCCCGCATCCACGCGGAGCCGATCTGGCCAAGCTCGCCCCGGGCGGCGACGTGCAGCGCCTGCGGGCCTCGTGGGAAGATCTGCTGCCCCGGCTGCGGGTCGCCCGAGATCGCCGGCCGCGGCCGATCCGCGATGGAAAAATCCTGACCGATCAGAACAGCCTGGCGCTTGAAGCCTTCGCCGTCCTCGGCCGGGTGACCGGCCTGGCGCGGTTCACCGGCGCGGCCGCTGAGCTGGCAGACGTGCTGCTGAGCCGCCACACCTTGTCCGGCCTGATCCGGCTGCCCGGCCGGCCGGCGGTGATCACCGACTACGGCCACCTGGTGATGGCCCTGCCCGCGGCCTTCGATCTGCTCGGCGATCCGCGCCTGATCGACGCCGCCGAGGCCATCGCAGACGAGGCCGTGGCCCGCCTGCGCGCCGACGACGGCGGCTTCTTCATGGCCCCGGCCGACCGCAGCGACCTGATCCGGCGCAGCCGCGAACAGACCGACAACGCCTGGCCCGCCGGTCAGAACGCCCTCGCCCTGGGACTTGCCAGACTGTGGAATCTTACTGGAAATACGCGTTGGAAATCCCTGGCTGAGGGGGTCATCGAATCGAGCGCCGCCATCGTTGAACGCGCGCCCACCGCCTGCGCCACCCTGCTCGCCGCCCACCGTCTGCTGCAACGTGGCCCACTGACCGCGGTGGTCGCCGGCGCCGACCTGCTGCCGGTGGTCCGGCGCAGCACCGACCCGCACTTGGCCATCGTGCCCAACACCGTTGATCGTCCGTGGCATTGCCTCGAAGGCCGCCGTGACCTGCCGCCCCAGGTGCTGATCTGCCTCAACGACGCCTGCCTGCTGCCGGCGCACACGGCTGGGGAATTGGCTGTACGGTTGGCGCAGCTGCCGGCCTGACGCGAGTCCGGAGCGCCGCACTCCGTGCGGCTGATGATTGCCTGGAATCCGCGATGTTCACCGATTGCCTTGGCGTTGACCAGAGCGGTGCGCGCCACGGCCGCACGGAGTGCGGCGCTCCGGGTGGCTGATGATTGCCTGGAACCCGAGATGTTCACCGATTGCCTTGGCGTTGACCAGAGCGGTGCGCGCCACGGCCGCACGGAGTGCGGCGCTCCGGGTGGCGTTGCGTGGCGCTCCGGGTGGCGTTGCGGCGCTCAGCGATGCGGGCAGTGCTCCGGGCCGTCAGTGATTTGGCTGACCAGCGGCTGGCGCCACACTCGTCACCAGTGCATCTCTACCTGCATGTCCCCTACTGCGCGGCCAAGTGCCCCTACTGCGATTTCAATTCCATCGCGGGCCGTGAGGCCGAACACGCCGCGTATGTCGAGGCCTTGCTAACCGAGGTCCGCCGGTTGCCCCGTGGCCCCTATGCGACGGCCTTCCTCGGCGGCGGCACGCCCACGATCCTCGGTCCGCAGCTGATCGCACGCCTGTGCCAAGGTCTGCGCGATCACCTGCATTTTACCACGGAATACGAATGGACGGTGGAGGCTAATCCGGGCAGCGCCGAAGCCGAGCGCTTGCTGATGTATGCCGAACACGGGGTCAACCGGATCAGCCTCGGGGTGCAGTCCACCGACGACCAGGTGCTGCGCTTCCTCGGCCGGGTCCACGCCGCCGCCGACGCCGAACGCGCCATCGCCGCCGCCCGCGCGGTCGTGCCTCGGGTCAGCTGCGACCTGATCATGGGGGTGCCGGATCAGGATGAGTCAGCGCTGGATCGCGATCTGCTGCTGTATGAGCGCCACGACCTGAGCCACGCCAGCGTCTATCACCTGACCTATGAACCAGGCACCGAGTTCCACGCCCGCCGTGCCAAAGGCGAGCTGACCGACATCGACCCAGTCCGCTCGCGGGCACTGTTCACTCATCTGTGGACGCGCCTGGACCAACTCGGCCTGAGGCTGTACGAGACCAGCAATTTCGCCCGTCCCGGCCACGAATCGCAGCACAACCTGGCCTATTGGCGGCAGCGCGACTACCACGCCGCCGGCGCGGGCGCGGTCAGCACCGTGGCCGGCGTGCGCACCACCCGCGAGCGCCACCCGGAACGCTACATCGCTGCCATCACCGCCGGCAACGACGCTGCGTGCAAGGTCGAGACCTTGACCAGCACCGATACCGTGCGCGAGGCGTGGATGCTCGGCCTTCGCCTGGCCGAAGGCGTCAGTACCGCGCGCCTCACCGAACTCTCTGATCCACCGGCACGCTGGCGCAGCCGCGCCGACGCGCTGATCCGCGAAGGACTGCTCGACGAAGCCAATGGACGGCTGCGCCTGACCACCGCAGGCCGTCCGGTCCAAGATCACGTGACCAGCTGGCTGATGCCGTGAGCGGCATCCTGGGAGCACCGAGCACAACTCACCCGGAGCGCCGCACTTCGTGCGGCCCGTGGAAACCACCGACGCGGCATGACCAAGTCAAGCCGAACGAAATCAAGCCGAGCTGGCGCTCGGCGCTCCCAGGTTCCATCCCAGCCGAGCTGGCGCTCGGCAGCTCACCCGGAGCGCCGCACTCCGTGCGGCCCGTGGAAACCACCGACGCAGCATGACCGAGTCGAGCCGAACGAAATCAAGCCGAGCTGGCGCTCGGCGCTCCCAGGTTCCATCCCAGCCGAGCTGGCGCTCGGCTACTCGCCCGGAGCGCCGCACTCCGTGCGGCCCGTGAGTGCCTGCGGCGTCAGCGCTTTTGGGCGCCTGCCGGGGCGCCGACCTGGGGCATGAGCTGGGTCGAGCTGCCGCGCTGGATGCCGCGGAAGAGCATTTCCATCTCGTCCGGGTTATCGCTGTTGGCGAGGGCGTCCTCTCGGCTGATGTTGCCCTTTTCATAGAGCTTGTAGAGGCTCTGGTTGAAGGTCATGCAGCCGAAATGCTCGCTGTCGCGGATCGCCGCGTACAATTCCGGGGTGCGGCCCTCTTCGATCATCTGCTTGATGGTCGGGGTGGCGACCATCATCTCCAGGCCGGGGACGCGGCCCGGGCCGTCGCGGCGCGGGATCAGGCGTTGGCTGATCACCGCCTGGAAGACCATCGATAGCTGCATGCGGATCAGGGCGTGCTGGTACGGCGGGAAGAAATTGATGATGCGTTCCATCGTCTGCTGGGCGTTGATGGTGTGCAGGGTCGATAGCACCAGGTGACCGGTCTCGGCGGCGTCGATGGCGGCGTTGACCGTCTCGGTGTCGCGCATCTCGCCGACCAGGATCACGTCGGGGGCTTCGCGCATGGCGTTACGCAAGGCGGTCTTGAAGTCCCGGGTGTCGATGCCGACCTCGCGCTGGTTGATCAGGCAGCGGTCATCGACGTAGCTGAACTCGATCGGATCCTCGACCGTGATGATGTGGCGGTTGGTCGACTTGTTCATGAACTGGATCATCGACGCCAAGGTCGTGCTCTTGCCTGAACCGGTGATGCCGGTGACCAGGATCATGCCGCGTTTGAGCAGGGCGAGGCGCTCGATGGTCTCAATCGGCAAGCCCAAGGTTTTGAAGTCGGGGATGTCGCTTTTGACGTGGCGCAGGACCATGCCGGTCAGGCCGCGTTGCTGAAAGGCGTTGACCCGGAACCGGCCGATCTCGTTGTCTTGGAAGGCGGTGTCGACCTCGTGGTTCTTGCCGAACAGGCCTCGGGCGTGGTCGTCGAGGATGACCTTCACCGCCTCGGCCATGTCCTGGGCGGTGAGCGCGGTGTTGCCGAGTTGGCGCACGGCGCCATCGACCCGGACCCGGGGCGGACCGCCGACCTTCAGGAACAGGTCGCTCGACCGCAGCTGGACCATGGCTCGAAGGACTTCGCGGATGTTCATGGCGGTGGCTCCGGTGGTGGCCTTAGCCGCGCCTGGGTGACAGCGCAACTGGCCGGGTCAGCACAGGGTGGACCGGTGATCTGCTCTGCCCAGCCTGCCCGGCCATGCCTGAACGCATCCTCGGAGTCGGCGTCGCCGGAACCGGCGCCTTCGCCCGCGCCCAGCACTTGCCCAATCTGGCGCGGATTCCTGCGGCGCGGCTGGTGGCGCTGTGGAACCGGTCCGAGCCGCGGCTGGTCGAAACCTCCCAGCGCTGGCCCGCCGAACTGGTGACCACCGATTACGCAGCGTTCCTCGCCCATCCGGGGCTCGACGTGGTGGTGATCGCCGCTGGCGACGCGGTCCAGGCCGACCTGGCGACCCGCGCATTGCTCGCCGGCAAGCACGTCTATTGCGAAAAACCCTTGGCGGAAACCGCCGCATCCGGCGCCTCTGTGGTGGCAGCCCAGCGCGCCAGCGGATGCCGCCTGGCGGTCGGCTTCAATCGCCGTCATGCGCCGGCCTGCCGCCGGGCCAAGGCGCTGCTCACCGGCAAGGCCGGGCCGTGGACCGCCACCGCCCGGTTCATCGATGATGCTTGTTGGCGGTGGGGCAAGGATCTGCCGCCGGGTTCGCTGATCGTCCACGATCTGTGCCATCTGTTCGACCTGCTGCGCTGGCTGAGCGGCGACGAGATTACCGCGGTGTCCTGCTGGTCGGCGCGGCCCGACGACGACCTGGTGCAGGTCCGCCTGGCCGGCGGCACCGTCGCCAGCCTGCATCTCAGCGGCCACGGCAGCAACGACATGCCCAAGGAACGGCTGGAGATCATCGCCGGCCGCGGTGGTCTGGTGATCGACGAGTTCGTCGAACTGCGCACCTTTGGCTGGGCCGACGCGCCGGCGGTGGAGCGCTTCGCCGGCCACAGCCATCCCGATCGCGAGTTCGGACCGCGACTGCTCTACGGCCAGCTTGGCCTGGACGGCGTGCTCGCCGTCCGCCGCAGTGCCCAGGAATTGCGCTGGAAACTGGAGCGTGGCGAACTGTCCGGCGGCGATGCCGACGAGGCCCGCGCCTATCTGTCCCGGCTGCTCGCGACCTTCACCGTCGACAAAGGCTGGCGGAATTCGCTCGCGGCGTTCATCCACGGTATCATCTCAGGTGAAACCACCGACCACGCCGGAGCCGCCGACGCGCTGATCGCCAATGCTGCAGCCCGGGCAGCGGTCACCTCGCGGGACCTGGGAGGAGCGCTGGTCGCGATCGACCCGACGGGTTGAACTGCTGGCGAGGCTCAGGGAGCCGGCGGCCGTTCGACCAGCCAAATATTTCGGAACCACACGGTCCCGCCGGGAAACCCTTCGAGGATCAGCGCACCGCCGCCGTCACCTTTTTCATCCTTGGTTCCGTGGGCAGTGCTGCCCTTGACCGATTTGCGTTCGACCGTGGCCACGCCGTTGTGGCGGACGCTGATTGTCGCTGTGCCGCCCTTCAGGTCGAGTTCGACATCGTAGGTCTGCCAGCGGAACGGCGGCAGCGCGGCATTGACCGATGGCGCCGCGGTCAGGAACAGTCCGCCAGCAGCCCAGGTCATGCGCTCGGTGCGGTAGCCGAACGAGTCACCGATGGTGACCTCCCAGTGACCATTGAGGAAGACGCCGCTGTTCGAGCGCTCCCAGTGACGCCGCCAGGGTTGGAACAGCAGATAGTATTCGAGGTGGAGGGTCTGACCGGCGAAGGAGCGGACCGTCTCGACCCCTTGGGGCAAGGCTGGGCTGCCGCCGATCTCCTTGATCGCGATGCCTTTGCTGCCCGACGCGCCATGCGGCGCTTTCCAGGCGTCAGTTCCGCTGCCGTCGAACAGCACCACCGCGCCAGGTGGCGGCTTGGCACCCAGGGTCGGCGAGCTGCGTTCGACCCGGCGCAGGTTGAAGGCACGGCCCTCGCCATCGACGCCTGACAGCACGTCGCCGACGACGCTGGCCGTGGCTTTCAGATTGCGGACAGCGCCGACCGCATCGACCCGGTCGCCGGAACGCAGGCCGAACAGCTCGGTTCCCGGCACCAACGCTTCGCGGTATCGATACGCCGACTCGGCTCCGTCCAGGCCGCCCCACTTGCCCTCGACATCGACCACCAGGCGGAACCAGTCGCCGACGTGGGGACGCAGCCGTGCCCGATAAACCGGCTTGCTGCCGTCGGGTGAGGCGAATTCGCCGCATTCCGGCGGCTCACCTGCCGATGCTGGCGCTTTCCGCGCGAGCACGCCCCAAGCCTCGCCGCGGGCCTTGTCCTGGGGCGGACGTGGCTTCAGCGCACCGCCCTCTGCCGGATCGTAGTCCCAGGCGATCACGGTGTCGGGGCAGGCGATGAAGGCGATCCGGCCATCGGGGCCGCGTTTGCCATAGGCCTCCACATCACGCCCCCACTTCCCATTGCACAAATTCGCGAGCCGGACCGGTTTGCCGTCCGGGCCGTTCGGCAACCCGGTGGGCAGCTCCGGATACGGTTGCTCCTGGCCGCTGCCGGGCAGGCCGCCGTCGCGCACCAGGATCCGGTAGGCGCCACCGCCGAGGGCTCCGACGCTGGCTGACACCGGCTCGGTGGAGCCATCGGCCTTGGTGCGGGTGCCGGTGAATTCGCCAAGCAGGTTGACGTCGGGATCGGCGGCGGCCGCGGCTGGATCGGTGATCGACCAGCCTCCGATGTCGGTGCGCAGTACTTCTCCAGCGCTAGCAGCGGTCAGCGCTACCAGCAACAGCGATGATTTGCCGACTCCGGCCAGTCCAGACTGACGCGGCGAAGGCTGAGTGGCGACGGACAGATGTATGTTTTTCACTTGGAAGGTTTCGGTTTGACTGGTTCGGGAGCAGGCGGCGGACGCACCGCTTCCAAAGCGCTGGTGGCTGCGGAGACGACAAAAGCTGGTGCGCGACGACGCAGGTCCTCAAGCATCGGCACCGCCTTGGCCGCTGCCTTTCCGAAGGGGATCAGGGCCTGGCAGATCACCAGCTGGCCCACGGGTGTCGCCTCGGGCAGGGCGGCGAGCAACGGATCGAGCCTGCCCTGTCTGATCGCCAGATCGGCCGCCTGCTGGTTGTAGGGTCGCGGACTGCCGCGCAGTGCCTGGCTGATCATCGGACCGGTGATCTTGTCCTCTTTCAAATTGCGCAGCAGTTGCTCGGCCGCCTCCTGCAACAGCGGCCGGTCGAATCCGTCATCGTTGGCGGATTCGAGCGCGGCCGACGGCGGACGGGACGGCGACAGCAGGCTGCCCAACGACGCGGTCTCGATCTGGACCCTGCGGATCGCCGCTTTGTCTTGGATGGGCTTCAGCAATTTTGTCTGATTCGTGATATCGAAGAAGCGCACGGCCAGATCGATGCCCACCGCCACCACCGCTGGATCAACATCGTCGATCAGTGTCTTAGCCAACGCCTCGATCTCTTTGCGGTCGGTGAGCTGACCAGCCGCACAGGCCAGGTCGGCGCGGTCAGCCCCGCGCGCCTTGGGCCAGCGCGCACGCAGTTCACCAGCCCGGGCCGGGCCGAGGTTGGCGATGAGGTGCTGGGCGGCGCAGCGGGCCGCCAAGGCGGTCACGTGCCTCGGCGAACGCAGCCATTTCGCGCACACGTCGACCACGGCCACGTCGTTGGCCTCGATCGCGGCCAAGGCGACCACCAGGGCCTGGGGATCGGGAGGGGAAGGACCGTTGGCCAAGGCGACCAGGGCGGCGGTACCACGGACCACGGCCGCCGTTGGCACCTGTGGTTCCTTCAGGTAATAGCGCGGTTCGATCCGCTCCTTCACCGGAACATCGGCAAAGACGGCCTCGATCCGCGGATCCATGGTGCCGGGGAGCACCGCGCCATCGATACAGGTGACGCCGACCTCGTCGCGCAGCCAGAGTTTCTGACCTGAGCACACCGCCGCATGAGGCTGCACCGCGACCAGTTCGTCGAGCTCGCTGCGGCAGACCAGCCGATGGGGAAAATCGATGGCCAGCGCTGGAGCCGTCGCGCTGCCCGCCAGGCGCCAGCCCATGGCCCGTCCGGCGTCGCCACCGCCCAGGCCGAGCAGGACATCGCCGGCCAGCACCGGCGCGCTCCAGGTCGCACCCACCGCGGCCAGCTCATGCACGACCCGGCCGTCGTCACCGATCATCCGCCACCGCCCGTCGATCGGCAGGCAGATCCAGCCTGGGCCGGCAAGCGGACCAGTCTGGGAGCCCTGAGCGCCTGGCAGCAAAGTCGTACGCTTGCTGCCACCGCTCCACCGCACCGCCACGCCGCTGACCGGATCGGTGATCACCAGGCCGCCGGCAACTGCCACCGGCGCCGGGCCGCACGCCATCCACCCAGGAATCTGGTCGAGCATTTTTCCTGTGGCTGGATCGATCACCGCGCCGCCATGGATCGCCAGCGCCGTTTTCCCCTGCCAGGTGCAACGCAGCGGCGCGCCGAAGCAGGGTCCGGCCAAGCGCTCGCTGGTTGACCGCTCGCTGACCGACTGCGGCAGGCTCCACAGCCGTTTGCCGGTGTCGGCCTGCCAGCCGATCAGCGCAGCGTCGGCGGCGTCGCCGGTGACCAGCACCTCACCGCACAGGGCTGGTGACATGACGACGCCGGAACCACCCCCGCGGCGCGGGGTGAACTGGGCGCTCCAACGGACTTTCCCATCGAGATCCACGCAGACCACCAGGCCGTGACCGAACACGCTCCAGACGCTTCGACCATCGCTCACCGGCGTCGGCGTGGTCCAGCCGTACCGATCGCAAATCGCCGGGTCGATCACCACAGCAGTCGGATCAAGCGGCGGATGGTCGGTCTGCCAGCGCAGGTCGCCAGTGGCCGCATCAAGGCACACCAGCCGGTGCGGTTCGGCGGCGAGGATCAGCCGGTCGCCGACCAGGATCGGATCGCCATTGCCCAAGCCGACGCTGCCGCCGGTCGACGGAACTGTCGGAATCCGGCGCAGCCAGCGGATGCCGAGTCCGCTGGTGGTATCCCATCTGGTCGGTGGGATCGCCGCTGGATAGCAGCCGCTGCCATCACCGCGCCACCCGATGGGACGGGACCGGTCGGGCACGAAGGCGGGATCACCGAGACGCACGTCGCCAGCGGCGAGTCCGACCGCTAGCAGTCCGCACCACAGCAGAACGGTGAGCAGCCGCAGGCTGCTTGGGCGCAGCCCCAGGCTGCTCGGGCGCAGCCGCAGGCTAGGGAGAGCGAAGTGCATCACCACATCTCCTGGAACCGGGGATGGGCGAAGATCTGGTACAGCACCTGGCGCAAATCCGGATCGGTCTTGTCTGTTGGTACGACATCGCGGAGCAGCGGATCGCCGGGCAGCGCTGAATAGCCGACCAGCTGCCGGATCAGCTGGGCCACGAATTGCTGGGCCAAGCGCTGCCGCCGCGGCTTGAACCACTCGCGCAGCGGCTTGGTGTCCCACGGACCATCACCAACCGCCGACCAGCGGCCAGTTACGTCATAGGGTGCGAGCAGGCGGTCCAATTCAACGATTTCGCTCGCTGATTCGGCGAAGCCGGCCGGATCGCCGAAGCACATCCGCCACATCGCAGCGCCACGCTGGGCGGTCCGCTCGGCCCGGCCGTCGCAAGCCAGCGCCAGCAATCCGCCAAGGGTCGGCAGGCCGCAACGGCCGTGGCCAGGAGAGATGGGCAGCGGCGTGATGCCGTCGCCGATCAGCGGATCGGCGGCGTCGATACCGGTCAGACCGTAGTGGCGGATCAAGGTGCGATCGACCGGGATGCGATCCGCCTGGACCAGGGACAGGACCCGGCCGCTTGGCTGGATCACCGCGTCGAGGAACCAGCCGATCTCAGCGCGCAGATCGCTGCCCGGCGATCCGGCCCAGTCGGGGCGCAGGGACGGATCGCGATTCCAGGCATCGAGGGTCGCCAGGTCGAACCAGTTCTCGGCCAAGCGTTGACCGAATCCGGCCACGCCGGGCCGAGCACCGATACGGGTCAAGCGGTTCCATGGGTGTTCCTGGTCCTGTGGAATCTTGCGGTTGGGGTCAGACAGTTCGCTCAGCAGCCGCCACAGCCGCCCGGACTGGGCGTCTTCGCGCAGGGCGTCGCTGGGCGTGGTCCCGAACAACCCGAAGGCGATCCGGGCGGCGACGGCACTCGAACCGAGTTTCGCAGTCTGCCCGGCTGCCAGGCCGATACGTTCTTCGACGTAGAGGAATTGCGGCGCCTGGAGCGCCTCGATCATCATCGCCGCCAGCGACGGCTTGATCCGATCGATCGCAATCCGCGACCGCATCGACCACAACTCACCCCGGGTCGGTTCCCGTCGCCAGGCCCGGAGCAGAAATCTCCGCACCACCGCATCCAGATAGGCCGGATCATCAGACGAAACGGGCGAAGTGAACAGCACCCGCTGCTCCGCCGGCGACGGCCACCCGGCGAAGGCGAACAGCGGACCTTCGAGCTCGATCGATTCGATGCGCAGGTCTGGGGCCGGCGAGCCGCTGGTCTTCGGGCAGCTCGCCTCGCCGATGACCAGATCGAGGGTCTGCCCCGCGCTGACGGTCAGATCAGCCTCGATCACCAGTCCGCTGGCCGCCATCGGCAGGGCGCGCCGGACCAGCGGTTTGCCATTCGATCCAAGGACCAGGACGCAGGGCTGGAACCGCACCGGATACGGATTGCCGGCGTGGCTGGCGGTCACCGACACGCGCCAGGTGCCAGCGTCGGGGATGGCGATCCGGCCCACGGTCACTGGTCCAAGGCCGCGTTCACCGCCGCAGGTGGCGGACTCGTCCCGCCACGCTGCCATCTCGCCGGCAATCGTCGCGGTCGCGAAGATCGACTCCGCACCAGCCGGGCTGAGCACCTCACGGTGGCCGGGAAGCGCTCCGCCGCGACCGAAACCGAGCCGCCAGCGCCGGGTCGGCGGCCGGCTCGTTCTGGGATCGAAGACCCGTGTCACCGCGGCGGTGGCCAAACCGCGATACGCGGCGGGAAGATCGCCGCTGGCTGGCCAAACCGGCGGTAGCGGCGGCAGTGGTGTCATCGCCAGATCGCTGAGATCGACGGCGAGCACCTCGGACAAAGCGGCGATGGTTTCGCTGGAACGCAGCGGCCGCTGCCAGGTGCGTCCGGTCAGGTCGAGGACGGCCTGCTCGCCTGCGGCGGCTTGCTCGCCTGCGGCCGACCAGACCGCAGCCAGGACCAGCACCATGGCCCAGGCAACGCGCATCAGACCAGTCCCGCCAAAGGCCCGGTGCTGTCCGAGAACCGCTCCAGCGGCAGGCCAAGGCGCTGGGCGACGCTCAGGAACAGGTTGCACATCGGGATCGAACCGTCGTCGCAGCGCAGGTGCTGGCCGCCTTTCAACCCGAGGCCGTTTCCGCCGACCAGCAGCATCGACATCTTGTCGTTCACATGGGATCCAGTGCCGTTCTTGAAACCGTCGCCGTTGTTCAGATTGGATCCGTAAAGCACCAGGGTGCGGTCGAGCAGGCTGCGCTCGCCTTCCTTGGCGTCTTCGAGCCGTTCCAGGAACCGGGCGAATTCGCTGACATAGAACCGGTCGGTGATCGCGAGGCTCTCCAGTTTCTTGGCATCGCCGCCGTGGTGGGAGTAAGCGTGCCGGTTCTCGTTCAGTCCCAGGTGGGGAAAGGTCGCTCCGGAACCTTCGGTGTCGACCAGGTAGCTGATCACCCGGGTCGAGTCGGTCTCCAGGGCCAAGGCGATCAGGTTCAGCTTGATGCGCAGATCGGCGGCGGGCCCGGTCCATTCGCTGTCGAGGATGGCGCGGTCGCCGGCTGGTTTGGGCCGATCGATGAAGGCCTCCGACTGGCCGAGCATGGTCTCGACCTCGCGCACCGAGAACAGGTACTGCTCGACCTTGTCGCGATCGTGCTGGCCGAGGGTCGAGATGAACGACTTCGCTTCGTCGCGCACGTCGTCGAGCAGGCTGCGGCGCTGGGCGATCTGCTTCCGGGCGGCCTGCTGCGAGGCCGCGTCATCCGGCACGAACAGGCGCTTGAAGATCGCTTCGGTGCTGCCGACCCCTGGCAGCGGGATCCCGTCCCGGGTGTACGACATGCCGGCGAACCCATCGTCTTTGTAATTCAGCTGCAGGGACGGGAAGCGGGTGGACTTGCCGAAGACCGCTGCGACCTCCTGGTCGATGGTGATGCCCGGGTTCTTGTTGTAGTCCCGTCCATTCAGGAAGCTGCCCTGCCCGGCGTGGTGAGTGATGCCATGGGGATGATGGAGCCCCGAGACCACATGCAGCTGATGGCGCACCTTGGCCAGCGGCTCCAAGGTCGGCGACAGCGTGAAATCCCGCCCGGTCTGCTTCGGATACCACGATTCATTGCACACCCCGAGCGGGACATAGAGGCAGACCAGGCGCTTCGCGGCTTGCGCTGGGGCGGCGGGCCCGGCTGCGGCGGCGGGCTCGCCTGCGCGCAGGCCGCGTGGAGCCATCGCCTCCAGCCAGGGCAAAGCAAAGGCGGCGGCGGCCGAGCGCAGCACGGTGCGGCGGGACAGTGGCTTGATCATCGGAAGATCCTCGTGCTCATTTGCTTTGGAACTGCTCGCTGGCGACGATGCCGGCGATGAGATCGGGGAAGCGGTCGCGGCCCGCCACCAGGCTGGTGGTGAGGGCCTCGATCAGGTCGCGATCGGTGAACTCGAGCTCGCGGCCAAGGGCAAAAATCAGCATTTTCTTGGTCAAGCAGCGCAGGAAGCGGTGCTTCTCATCGACCAGGAACTCCTGCAGACCAGCGAAATCGCTGAAGGGTTTGCCGTTGGGCAGGGTGCCGCTGGCGTCCACCGCCGCGCCGACGGTCTTGGGTGCGCGCAGATCGCCGCTGCATTCGGCGGTGCGCAGGCGACCGATGCCGTCGTAGCGTTCAAAGGCGAAGCCCAGCGGGTCGATCTTCTCATGGCACGAGGCACAGGCCGGCACGGCGCGATGCAGCTTCAGCCGCTCGCGCACCGTGATCTTGTCTTCGCCGGGCACCGCATTGGCGATCTCGCCGGCGCCTGGCGGCGGCGGTGGCGGCGGATCGCCGAGGATCCGCTCCAGGACGTAGACCCCGCGTTTGACCGGCGACGTACGGGTGCCGTTGCTCCCCAGACAGAGGATCGCGCCCTGGGTGAGCAGGCCACTGCGCTTGGTGTTGGCATCCTGTTTCACCGCCCGGAACTGGTCGCCGATCACGCCGGCAATGCCGTAATAGGTCGCCAGGCGCTCATTCACGGTCACGAAGTCGGCGCGCAGGAAGGTCACCAGGCTGAGCCCTCGGGCGAGGATCTCCGTGGCGAAGGCGATCGGTTCCTGGCGGAGTGCCGAGCGCAGTTCCTCGTCCCAGTCGGGGTAGATCGCCGAGTCGGGAGAGAAGTTGGCCAGGTGGTCGAGATCGAGCCACTGGGCCATGAACCGTTCGAGCATCGCCCGCGATCGCCCATCGCGGAGCAGACGTCCGGTCTGCCCGGCCAGCACCGCGGGCTTGGCCAGTTCGCCGGCGTCGGCGAGGCGGCGCAACTCGTCATCCGGCGGCCTGCCCCACAGGAAGTAGGCCAGGCGAACCGCCAACTCGGATCCGTTCAACCGGCGGTGGCCGGTCGGCTGGGGCTCTGCTTGATAGAGAAAATGCGGGGAAACCAGGATCCCGACCAGCACGGACTTGAATGACTGCAAGGCGGTTGCGCCGGCAGCGCGTCCGGCCCGCCAGGCGGTCATCCGGCGATCGACCTCGTCGTTGCGCACCGGTCGGCGGAAGGCGGCGGCGAGGAACCGCTCGACCGCGATCCGGACCTTGGATTCGTTATCGGCAGCCTGCCACGGATCCCAGCCGGCGAGGATCCGCTGCTGCACAGGCATAGGCCAGCCGGCCACGGGAAAGCACGGACCTTCGAACTCGATCCAATCGCACCACGCCCGCGGCACCACCAGCGGTTGCCCCTTAAAACGTTTGAGCACCTCGTCATCGACCGTACCGGTCAACACCTTGATTCCGAAACGGCGGCCGGCCCGCAGATCGAGCTCGGCGGTGAACACCTCGGTTTGCTCGGGCCGCTCGAACGGCTGGAGCAGGAATGGTTTCGCCCCGGTCGGCGGGCGGATCGACAGATTCGGCAGCCCGAACGGCCAGCGCAGCGGATCGACGCTGCATTTGGCTCGCACCCGGATCCGGTAGCGACCGGTCTCGCGGATCAGGAACTGGTTGAAGCCCAGGTCTATGACGCCGCTTTCCATCCGGGTCGGGACCAATCCCCAGGCCCCGTCGTATTCGCTCGGCCGTCCTGGCATGAATGCCTGGAAATTGGCGGTGCTCTTCTTGGTCGCAGGATCGATGATCGGGGGATGGCGCTCCTCGATCCGCTTGGTCGGAATCCCGCCGCTGACCAGGGTGAAGGTCGAGCCATGGCTGGGCGCGCGTTGGTTGACCTGGATGGCGCCGGCCGGCAATGCCGCGGGCAGGGCCTGCAATTCGAGTCGCCACAGTTCCGTGTCCGGACGCTCGGCCCGCTCGTCGATGGCAGCATCGACCGCCGCCGTGGCCAGCTCGACGAACTGCTCGATGTGGATCGGCGCCGTGACCAGGGCCGAGCCGACATTGTCGAATCCCTCGATTTTCGTCTCCTGCGGCAGGCCGTCGATGTCCGGTTCGACCCCGAGCAGATCCGCCATCGAACGCTGGTATTCGCTGCGGGTGAGCCGGCGCATCACCACCTGGCCGCCGGTCGAACGCGAGCGCTGGGCCGCCTTTGAAAGCTCCCGTGAAATCCAGCCGACCACCGCGGCGCGTTCGGCCTGGCTCGGCTGCTCAGCCGCCTTGGCCGGCGGCATCTCACCCAGATTCATCCGGTCCAGGGTGTCGCCCCAGCCCGCTGCGACCTTTGCCTCGGCCTGGAGGTTCCCGTTCACCTGATCCAAACGAAGGCCGGCCTTGGGATGGTCGGCGCCGTGGCAACTGATGCAGTATTTCGTGAGAAATGGCTGGATGGTGGACCGGAAGCCGGCCAGGTCGGGATCGAGTTCACCGGCGCTGGCGGCCAGTATCGCTCCGAGCCCGACGGCCAGCAGCCGTCCGATCCGGTGGTTCCCCCGACCATGACGGCAGGTCCTCGATTCCATGACGCAACCTCCGTTGACGGGACCATCCGTTCCAGGAACCCATACCTGGCCTCCCGGTGATCCGATGCTTGCCATAATACGTCATCAACCATCATAATACGACATCCGGCATGGACCCTTCATCGCTGTCCCTGCACACCTGCGAAATCCACCTGCCTCATCGGGGCTATTACGGTCCTGGCCAACCGCGCCGCTTCCCGGTGCACCAGTTCATCCTGATCCAGCGCGGCCTGTATCGCGTCGGGACTCCGAGCGGCTCGGCCCAGCTCACATCGGGCCAGTGGCAATGGTGGCCGGCGGGATGGGATCACTGGAATGACTCCGATTTCGGCGCCACCCAGCACGTCTCGCTGCTGTACATCGCCTGGAGCGGGCCCACGACCGGCATGCCTGAGCCGTTGCACGTGGGCGAGGACCGCCACGGCCAACTGCTGTCAGCGGGACTGTGGCTGTACCAGCTGAAACGGCGAAGCGCACCACCTGCGGTGCAGCAGGGGCTGCTCGCGGCGCTGCTCGATGAAGCCCGCGAACTGTCCCGGGATCAGCGTCAAGTGGCCGGAGATCGCCTGGAGCGGGCTCGATCGTTCATCGACGAGCACGTTCCCCATGGATTGACCATGGAGGAAGTCGCACGGATCGCTGGCCTGGGCATGCGTCAGCTCGAACGCCGATTCGTCCAGCGGTTCGGCATGACGCCCAAGGAATACCTGACCGCGCAGCGTCTGAAGCGGGCCTTGGCCCTGCTCGCGGACGAATCGCAGACGCTGTCTGCCATTGCCTCGGCGGTTTCCTTGTCGGGAACTCAGGCACTGCACCGGTTGATCAAGGCCGGGACCGGCCGGACCCCGGGCGAGATCCGCGGCCGTCGCAGCTGAATGATGCGAGCGTCGGTCGCGGCTGAAATCTACTCGTCTTCGGCAGCAGCGGCCGGCTTGGCCTTGACCGGCGCCTTCGGAGCAAAGTTCCGTTCGATCCGGGCATGTATGAAATCGACCACCTTGCCGATGGTGTCCATGGCCTGGTCGCCGGGCATGGCTTCGTCGAAGTTCACCCCAAAGGCGTCTTCAAGATCCATCGTCACTTCAGCGATGTCGAGCTGGTTGTCGGTGATCTCAGGACGCAGGACGCAACCATCATAGTCGAACCCGTCGTCATCACCGGTCACCGGCAACGGCGGCAGCCGAGGCAGCTTGTGCGCCATGATTTCGATGACTTCGTCGCGGATGCGCTTGCGGTCCATGCGGTCAGGTCCCGGTCCAGCGCCGGAAGACCAGCGAGGCATTGTGACCACCGAAACCGAGATTGTTCGACAGCGCAAATTCCACCTGCTTCTCGCGGGCGGTATTGGGCACGTAGTCGAGATCGCAATCGGGATCCGGCGTGGTGAAATTGATGGTCGGCGGCAGGATTCCGTCGCGCAGGGCGAGGATCGAGGCGATGGCTTCGACCGCGCCGGCGGCGCCCAGCATATGGCCGGTCATCGATTTGGTCGATGAGACCGCCAGGACCCGGGCATGATCGCCGAAGACCTGCTTGATCACAGCGGTTTCACCCGCGTCATTGTATTTGGTCGAAGTCCCGTGGGCGTTGACGTAGCCGACGTCGGTCGGATTGACGCCGCCATCGTTCATCGCCATGCGCATGCATGCCGCGCCGCCGGCACCGCTTGGGTCCGGAGCGGTCTCGTGATAGGCGTCGCCGGTGGTTCCATAGCCGACCACTTCGCCGTGGATTTTCGCGCCGCGGCGCTTGGCGTGTTCGAGTTCTTCGAGGATCAGGATGCCGGCGCCTTCGCCCATGACGAAGCCGTCACGGTGCAGATCGAACGGCCGGCTGGCGGTTCCCGGGCTGTCGTTGCGCAGCGACAACGCCTTGATCGAGTTGAAACCAGCGATGCCCAGACGGGTGATCGGGGCCTCGGTTCCACCGGTGATCATCACATCGCACAGGCCATCGCGGATGTGGTGGAACGACGCGCCCAGGCAGTTGGCGCTGGTGGCGCAGGCCGTGGTGATGCAATAATTCGGGCCTTTGGCGCCATAGGCGATGGACAGGTCGCCGGCGACGCTGTCGACGATCATCTTCGGCACCAGCATCGGACTGACCCGGGACGGCCCGCGGGTGAGCAGGACCTCGTGCTCGGTCTCGATGGTGGCCAGCCCGCCGATGCCGCTGCCGGCGACGACGCCGACCCGGAACGGATCCTTCCAGGCCTTGGCGACGAATCCGGCATCAGCCATGGCCTCGACCCCGGCGACCAGCGAGAGCAGGACGAAGCGGTCCTTGCGCCGGGCGATCTTGGTGTCACCACCGGCCAGGGCGAGGTTGTCCAGATGCACCACGCCTGCGAACCGGGTCGCGAGATCCTTGGTGTCGATGGAGGTGATCGGGACGATGCCATGCCGGCTGGAGCGCAGGGCGTCCCAGAACTGGGGCACTCCGACGCCGTTGCAGGCGACGACGCCCATACCGGTGACCACGACGCGACGACGATTCATGCGTGGAAGGTGTCCAGGGGTGATCTCGCCAGGGACCGGTGGCGGCGGAGGCCGCCACGGTCAGTTCATTTCTTCTCGGCGACCCGCTTCTCGATGTAGCCGACGATGTCGCCGATGGTCTTCAGATCCTGATCTTCTTCCAGTTTGACGCCAAAAGCGTCTTCAAGATCCATCATGATCTCGGCGATGTCGAGGCTGTCGGCGTTCAGGTCAGCCACCACATTGCTCTGGTCAGTGATGGTCGCCTTGTCGCGGGACAGGCGATCGGCGATGATGTCGATGACCTTGGTCCGGATCTCGCTCACGGGGTTCCTCTCGCTGGGGCTTGTCCGGGGGCTTCCCGGCGTGGAGGGCGGGAGTCTGTGGTGGACGGGGGGTCGGTCAAGCGCACCACGAACCGCTTGGTTGGACTGGCCTGGTCCGCTGACAGCGGTCCGCCATCGCCCATGATCAAAACATGCGTCTGGCCCTTGCATTCCTGGCCCTGTTGTGCGCGATCCTGGCGGGATGCACCGCCAAGCCGCCGCTTCCGCCTCCGGGGGCCCGCGGCGGCGCGGTGTTCCACCTGTGGGATGCGGCGGGCGGCGAACCGGTCGGAATCCTGGCCTCGGCGGTGCTCCACCGCGGTGGATTCGACCAGACCAATGCCGGCCGGCTGGAGTTGTCTGATCTGACCATCCGCCTGCCCTTCGGCAGGGGAATCGATGGAGGAATCCTGCTGGTGCGTTCGCCCAGCGCCGAGATCGATCTCGCCAACCGCGATGCGGAGCAGGTCACGCTGCGCACGCCGGTCCGGATCTCCGGCGTCTGGCAAGGCTCGCCGATGACCGGGCGGGCCGATTCAGCCCTGATCGATCGCGCCGCACGGACGTTGACCCTGCTCGGGGTCGAACTGGTGCATCAGGGCGCCGTGACCATCACCGACCGGGCGACGATCACCGATCCGGGGCAAGGCAGTGAACGCCGGATGACCACCGGGTCGATCCAGAAGCTGCCCGCTCCGCCCGCGGTGGTCGGCGCCTTGGCGGCGCTGCCCTCGCCGCTGGTCGTGCCACCACTTCGGCTGGAGCGCGCGCGCGCGAAATGACCTGGGCCGTGGCGCCGGCGGCTCAGCCGGCGGCTCAGCTGTGGCCCCGGGCGGCTCAGCCGCGGCGCCGGCGGCTCAGCCGAGGCGCCGGCGAATTCAGCTGACGACTGCGAACCGATGCGATCCGCTGACCAGTGAAAAGGACAACCGATGCGGCTGGCTGGGCAGCGGCCGGGCATCCGGGGGCGCGACAACCCGTTGCCCCGGTCCCAGGGGCAGGGTGGCGATGGCGGAGCTGCCTGGCGGGACAGTGGCCTCCCACGCCCAGCCAGCGCCTTCGCGCCACCAATGCGACATGATTTGTCCGTACGGCGAGCGATGTTCAGCCTTGGCCCATTCCAGGCCAGGTCCGGGTTGGGGACGCAGGCGAATCCTGCGGTAACCCGGCAGTTCGGGATCGGGAGCGATCCCCGCGGCATGTTGGTACAGCCACGCGCCGACCGCGCCGAAAGCATAGTGGTTGAAGGAGTTCATCCCGGGGTCCTGGAATCCCCGCTCGGGCGTCCAGCCATCCCACCGTTCCCAGATGGTGGTGGCGCCGTTGACCACCGGGAACAGCCACGAGGGATGCTCCTGGCGCAGCAGTAGCGCATAGGCCAGGTCGGACTCGCCGAGCTTGCTCAGCACCGGCAAAAGATGGGGCGTACCAAGGAATCCCGTGGTCAAACGGGTGCCGCGCTTGCGGATGTCCGCCACCAGCCAGGCCCCGGCCGCGTCGGCCTGGGCCGGAGTCAGCAGATCGAAGGCCAGCGCCAGCACGCTGGCGGTCTGGGTGGCGGCGTGCAGGACCCCGCGCTCATCAAGGTAGTCCCGGCGGAAGGCCGACACCGCCTGGTCGCGGACCGCGTTGGCCTGGCCGGCCGCATCAGCATGTCCGAGGACCGCCGCGATCCGCGCCATCAGCCCGGCGCTGTGGGCGAAGTACGCGGTGCCGATCAGGTCGAGTGGCGTCGCCCCGCGGGAATCCTTGGTGCCATCGCTGCCGTCCAGTGCCAGCCAATCGCCATAACCGCGGGAAGGCGCGCCGACGAATGCGCGCACCCCGTCGCGGCTGGTGGCGACCTGCTGGGCGAACCAGCGCTCCAGGCTCGGCCAGTGCTCAGCAAGAATCCCGGTATCGCCGGTGGCGAGGTGGATCTCCCAGGGAATGATGATGGTTGCATCAGCCCAGCCCGGTCCGCCATCGCCCCAATCCCCGGGCAGATGCGAGGTCGGCGCCAAACCGGGAATGGCTCCTGCCGCGTTCTGGGTGTCGCGCACATCCGCCAGCCATTTGCGGTAGAACGGCGCGGCGTCGGCATTGAACAGCGCGGTCGAAGCGAAGACCTGGGCATCGCCGAGCCAGCCGAGGCGCTCATCGCGCTGCGGGCAATCGGTGGGCACATCGAGGAAATTACCGTGCATTCCCCACACGATGTTGCGTTGCAGGCGGTCGACGAGGGGCGCGCTGCACGAGAACCGGCCGACCTCGGGCAGCTCGCTGTGGACCTGGACGCCCGACACCGCCTCCCGGGGCAGCGGACCGGCCCAATCGACGACTTCGACATAGCGGAAACCGTGGTGGGTGAAGCGCGGCTCCCACACTTCGTCACCGCCCCGGCAGGTGTAGGAATCGGTGGCCACGGCGGTGCGCAGGTTGGCCAGGTGCAGCCGGCCATCGGCCTCGCGCATCTCACCATGGCGCAGCCGCAGGGTCCGGCCGGGCTGGGCTCCGCTCAGGCGAAGGCGGACCCGGCCGGCGAGGTTCTGTCCGAGATCGACGATCCAGGTCCGTCCGACCTGCACCGGATCCGCCACCGCCGGAATTTCGCCTTGGCGCTTCGGTACCGGAAAGGCGTCTGCCTCAACCGCGATACCGGGATCGGTCGCAACCACGGCGCTCCGCCACAGCGGCCCGGCGATCCGCTCGCCACCCGGCTTGTCCCAACCGGCGGGATGGCGCCGGGCATCGAAGTGCTCCCCTGCGATCAGGTCGCTGCCGATCAGTCCGCCGCTGGCGAACTGCCAGGAAATGTCGCTGACGATGACCGATCGGGTCCCGTCGTTCAGGTCGATGTCCAGGCGGGCGAGCAGCAGCGGCCGTTCACCGTACAATTGGCGGCTGCGCTTTTCGAGCTGGCCGCAGTACCAGCCATCGCCCAGGATCACGCCCAGCACATGGTCGCCGGCGCCCAGTCGCCCGGTCAGGTCATAGGTCCGGGCCCGCACCC
Organism: Planctomycetota bacterium; assembly: GCA_014193115.1. Taxonomy (GTDB): domain Bacteria; phylum Planctomycetota; class UBA11346; order UBA11346; family UBA11346; genus BJHQ01. The sequence continues at coordinate 208,815 of BJHQ01000006.1, forward strand.
GCCGCCGGAAATCGGTCCAGCCCGGCATCAATACGTCGTCGCCCACCGGCAGGCCATCGAGGGTCGCCTCGTAGACGCCGAGCGCGGTCAGGTACAGCCGGGCCCGGCGCGCGTCTGCCGGCACAGTGAAGGACCGCCGCAGATACGGGCATGGCGCCGGCAGCCAGGCGCTGCCGCGGGCCTCGCCGCCGATCCACGAGGCCTGCCATTCGCCACGTGACTGCAAACCGGCTTCCCACCACGCCGGTTCGGCGCGCATCGGCTGCCCCTGATCGTCGCCAGCGAGCACCGTCCACCAGACCCGCTCACCAGAGGCCAGGGCTGGTCCGGCATACATCGCTTGGTGGTGGTCGGCGTCGCCGCCAATCACACCGCTATCCCAGCGATCAGCGGCGCCAGGTACCAGCCGCTCCGGCGAACTGGCGACCAGCACCCGGTGCCAACTCAGCCCGGCTCCAGGCCGGGCATCTGCCAGGCGCCAGGCGAGCCGCACCGGACCCGGCCCGACCCCGAGGTTGGTCGTCAGGTCGGGCAGGCGCAGATCGATGAGTGGCATGCCCGGAATCCTAGGCCCTTTGCCGAGGGTCAATCATGCCGGCGAAGCGACGACGCGAGCCACCGCGTTTTCGGACGACCCCGTGGTGCCTCACGCGTCAGGCGCATCACGGATCCACGTCCCGGGAGCGCGGCCGTCTCGGCCGCCCGCCCGTCAACCATGTCCCATCAGCTTTGCGGCCGGGACGTCCGCGATCCCAGGGGATTTTAAGCCCCTGGGCCAGGCCCTGGGAGCGCAGGCTTCAGCCTGCCCGCATCACCAGTGACCCCCGGGAGCGCGGCCGTCTCGGCCGCCCGCCAGTCAACCATGTCCCATCAGCTTTGCGGCCGGGACGGCCGCGATCCCAGGGGGTTTCAAGCCCCTTGGCCAGGCCCTGGGAGCGCAGGCTTCAGCCTGCCCGCATCACCAGTGACCCCCGGGAGCGCGGCCGTCTCGGCCGCCCGCCAACCGGCGTTGCAGCGCGATGGCGATGGCGGCGGTCCAGCCCTGTTGCGGGGAGCCGGCCCCGGCGCCGGTCCGCGAATCGAAGAACTCGTGGAGCTCTCCGTCGGCGACCATCATCGCCCACATCCGCTCGGCGGCGGCCCGGGATTCTGCGGCGAATCCGAAATGATCGAGGATGTCGAGCATGAACCAGGCGATGGGCGGCCAGTGCGGGCCGCGCCAGCAGGCGCCGGGGCCCACCGGGATGTAGGCGGGATGGTCATAGGCGATGCTCGGGAACGGGATCGCTCCGAACATCCGCGAGGGATCGAGCAGCCAGCGGCGGATGCTGGCTTCGGCCCGGGGCCGGTCGGCATCGAGCACCCCGGCGAGCACCGGCAGGAATCCCGCCGGCGTGGCCGCATCCAGACGCCGGCCATCGGCGATGACCACGTCGAGGAAGATTCCGCGCTCGGCATCCCAGCACAGCTCGTCGAGCCGCCGCGACAGGCGTTCGGCCAGCGCTTCGTCGGCGGCGATGGCCGCGGCATCGTCGCCGATCATCCGGCCGAGTTCGGCGCAGGCCCGGATCTGCAAAATCAGATAGCTGTTCATGTCGAGGGCCACCACCGGACCCTGATCGAGCCGGGGCGTGTCGTCCCACCCGGTCTCCATCGGATGCCAGCAGCCGATCAAGCCGAGCGAAGTCATGCGCTGGGTCAGCCACCAGCGGTTGTTGGCGCGCAGCGCCGGCAGCAGTTTCCGGGCAAGGTCAAGATCGCGGCGCAGCTGCACCAGCCGCAGCCCGGCCCATCCGATCAACGGTGGCTGGGATTCATGCGGCCGCATCCAGGTCGAGCACAGGAACTGCCCTTGCTTGCCGTCGGCCCGCTGGTTCTCGGTGAGCAGCAGCAGGGAATCCACAGCCAGTTCCGGGGCCAACTCGCTCAGGGCCAGGCAATGGAAGCAGGTATCCCACTGATAATGCGTGGGATAGGCGCCACGATTGGGGAACAACGAAATCCGTCCAGCGAGCAGGCCAGGGGCGGCGGCGGCATTCATTGCCAAGGTGAAGACCGCGGTCGCGAGCAGTTTGCGCTCCGCGGCATTGGCGTTGCCGACCGACAACGGTCCGACGAAGGCCGACCACCAGGCCCGGGCCTTCGCCACGGCGCCTGCGATGTCTTCTGGGGCCGCATCAAGCACCACCTGATGCTGCTCGTGAGCAACGTCCAGCACGGTGATATGCAGGGCGAGCACGATGCGTCCGCTGGCATCGGCCTCGACAGAGCACTGCCCATCCGTGCCCAGCACCGCCCGGCCCGAGAGGACCCGGAGCGAGAACGCGATCGGCGCGTGGGCGTCGGGATCCCGCGGATCGCGGGTCGCGACCAGGGCATCCCAGCGGAACGTCACCGGGCCGGTGCTGGTCCAGCGGCGATGGCTCAACGCCGCACCCTGCGGCGACCAGGTCAGCGATGGTTGGCCGGTAGCCGTGATGATCCACGCATTGCGGTCATAGGCCGCGACCTGCAGCGATCCCCAGTCATGCTCGTGGGCCACCAGCAGCGGCCCGTGGCGCCGGCTCCGCACCGCTCCCGGCAATCCGAGGAACGGCGTCGCTGCCCCGCCCAGGGCGATCGTCCGCCGGTTGTAATGGAGATAGCAGGTTTCGATTCCACCGCCGTTACCAAAGCCCAGGCCGATGTCGCCATAACACGGTTTGAAGGAACGTTCAGCGGACGCATAGGGAAGGGCCTCGCCAAGGTCGGCGAGCAGGAGATCGGCGGTGGACATGGGCACGGCACGGTGGGCCTGTCGCGCGCGGCGCTAGTCTGGACATCACCCTTGCCGCCTGGCGTCTGGCGTCTGGCGTCTGGCGAGCTAGGGATTCCGCGTCTGCCGCGCCGGCGAAACCCCGGTAGTTGCCATGGCGACGGTTTCCTTAGCCTGTCGCGGTCCCGGCGCGAACTGCGCCGGGCTGTTCATGTCAGGGATGCCCATGACCGCTTCCAGCTCCACCGTCCTCGGCCTGCAATGGGGCGATGAAGGCAAGGGCAAGGTGATCGACCTGCTCGCCGCCCAGACCGATGTCGTGGTGCGCTGCCAGGGCGGCGCCAACGCCGGCCACACCGTGGTCGTCGGCGGCCGCAAGACCGTTCTCCACCTGCTGCCGTCGGGCATCCTGCACGAGGCCGCCGACTGCGTCATCGGCAATGGCGTGGTCGTCGACCCGCTGGAATTGGCCAAGGAATTGGACCAGCTCGCGGCCGGCGGCTGCGTCGTCGAAGGACCGCGCAATCGCCTGACGGTGAGCGATCGCGCCCACCTGGTACTGCCCTGCCACGTCGCCCTCGACGCCGCCAGCGAAGCGGCCAAGGGCGCCGGCAAGGTCGGCACCACCCTGCGCGGCATCGGGCCGTGCTACACCGACAAGGCCAGCCGCAGCGGCCTGCGCACCGGCGAGCTGCGCGACCTGACCACCTTCGAGCGCCGGCTGCGCGAGCACCTGGCCCACACCAATCGGGTGCTGGCGGGAGTGTACCAGGCCGCGCCCCTCGACATCGACGCGCAAGTCGCCCGCTATCTGCCGGCCTGCCGCCGGCTCGCCCCGCTGGTCGCCGACACCACCGGATTCCTCCATCGCCAGATGGCCGCCGGCAAGCGCTTCCTGTTCGAAGGCGCTCAGGGCGTCCTGCTCGACCTCGACCACGGCACCTATCCGTTCGTGACCTCGTCGTGCACCGGGGTCGGCGGCATCATCGCCGGCAGCGGCCTGTCGCATCGCCAGCTCGGCCAGGTGATCGGCGTGGTCAAGGCGTACAGCACCCGGGTCGGCGGTGGCCCGTTCCTCACTGAGCTGCCCGACCCGCAGGGCGAAATCCTGCGCAAACGCGGCGGCGAGTACGGCGCCACCACCGGCCGGCCGCGGCGCTGCGGCTGGCTCGACCTGGTGGCGGTGCGGTTCGCCGGCCGGCTCAACGGAGTCGACGCCATCGCCCTGACCAAGCTCGACATCCTCACCGGCGAGCCGGTGATCCCGGTGTGCGTCGCCTATGAACTTGATGGCCGGCGGATCGACACCATCCCGTCGCGACTCGACGACCTCGCCCGCTGCACGCCGGTGTACGAATCCCTGCCCGGCTGGGCGGAATCGCTGGCCAAGTGCCGGAAGCGCGCCGACCTGCCGGCCAACGCCCGGTCCTATGTCGAGCGGATCGAGGCCATCACCGGCATCCCGGTGGGCTGGATTGGGGTCGGGCCGGGCCGCGACGAAGTGATCTCCGAGACCGCGGCCGGCGCCGCCCTTGCCGAGGCGGCCTGATGGGAGCGCCAGCCGCTCCGGTCCCCGGAACACCCGACCGACACGATCCGGCCCAGGCGGCGATCGCCGCTGGCCTCGACCCGGCCCGCATGCCGCGCCATGTCGGCGTGATCATGGACGGCAATGGCCGATGGGCCGAGCGCCAGGGCCGCGAACGGATCGATGGCCACCGCCGCGGCGTCGAGGCGGTGCGCACGGTGGTCACCGAAAGCGTCCGCCTCGCCATTCCGCGGGTGACGCTGTACGCGTTCTCGTCAGAAAACTGGTCGCGGCCCCGCCGCGAGGTCGATTTCCTGATGCTGCTGCTGGCTGACTTCCTGCGCAGCGAAGAACCGACGCTGCACGCCAATCGCGTGCGCCTGGAAGCCATCGGCCGGCTCGACCGGCTGCCGGCTGAGGTCCAGTACGAACTGGATCGGGTGCGCGCCGCCACCGCTCATTACGATCGCAACATCCTGTCGCTGGCGCTGTCGTATGGCGGACGTGACGAATTGGTCGATGCCTGCCGGCGGATCGCCTCCCAAGTCGCTGCCGGTGAACTGGCAGCGGCGGCGATCGATGCGGCGACGATCCAGGCCAACCTCTACACGCCAGAGGCAGCTGACCTGGACGTGGTCATCCGCACTGCCGGCGAACTCCGGCTGTCGAACTTCCTGCCGTGGCAGGCGGTCTATGCCGAATACGTCGTGACCGAGGTGCTGTGGCCGGATTTCGGCGTTACGGCCTATCATGACTGCCTGCGGGACTTCCAAGGTCGCGAACGTCGCTTCGGTGGTTTGTAACGTCCAGCGCACGACCCATTCCTTCATCTGCTTTTCACCGGGCAAAGGACGCTTCAGGAATGACTCCCGCCGAACGCCTCCGTCACCACGCCCGCATGGCCTTGTTGGACGATGGCAGGATCGATCTCACCGAGCTCCACCACTTGGTCGAGGTCGCAATGGAGGATCGGGTCATCGACGAGGGCGAGCGCGCCGTGCTCAAGCAGGTGCTCGATGGCATCACTGTCACCGGCGGTGAAGGCGACCTGAAGTTGATGGAACTGGTCCACCGCCTGAAAATGGTGCTGAAGCTCTGATCTGTTCCGCCGCGGACGTCCAACCTTTCCTGTTTGACCAGGTCCTGTCTTCCATCCGGCGCAGCCTTCAACTGCTCATTTCTCCATGCGTGTCGCGGCGCAGCCGGGCGGCCAACGCTCCGACGCTGCCGTACCCCACCAGCGGCGCGATCTCGCCCAAGGGCATGCCGGCCGCGGCCAGATTTCTTGCCCGCTCCAGGCGCAGGGCCTGCAAGGCGCGGCCCGGAGTCGCTCCCGATTCAGCCTTGAACCGGCGTTGCAGCTGGCGGATCGACAGGCCCTCGGACCTGGCCAGTTCGCGCAGCGAGACCGCACGATGCAGGTCGGCGCGCATCCAGCCGCGGACCCGTTCAGCGAGCGAGGCATCAGAAACGCTGGCGGTGCGGCTCAGCCGGCGGTGCTCGGCCACCACCGCAGCCAGCAGTCCGTCGACCGCGGCCTGGTCGCGGGGCTGGGTCCGCGACGCATCGAGCATCCAGCGCAGTCCGGCCGCGAGTCGGCCGAGTTCGTCACGGACCACCAGCTTGCGCTCAGGCCCCAGACCGCCCAGGTCGTCGCGCCAGTGCAACACCAGCAGGCGATGGCTAAGGTCCCGGGAGAGCTGCGGCAGGTGGCGCAGACCCTGCGGATAGCAGAAAACCTCACCGATTGCTGACACCCGGGTCTGTCCATCGACCTGGACCCGGTATCCTGATTCCAGTGGATAGATCAATTCGTGCCAGGGATGCGCATCCACCGGATGGTGGAAATCCGGGGTCGTGATCGAGCAATCTATCGTGACCAGCGCCAGCATCGCGGGCGAGCGTCGTTCGTTCAGGTGCAAGGCAATGGCCAAGCATCTCCCAACGGAAGCGTGGTCAGCTGCGCCATGAAGGACGCCGCGGGTTGGTCAGCATGCCGCATCGCAGCAGCCATGCCGCATCGCAGCAGCCATGCCGCATCGCAGCAGCCATGTCGCATCGCAGCAGCCATGTCGCATCGCAGCGCGCCACGTCACTTTCGCATCGGCGATTCCCCAGCCGGCCGAAGATAATGGCGATCATGCAACCAGCCCCCCTCGCCCCCGCTGATCCCTATGCCGCCATGAATCCAGAATCCCGCCGCTGGTGGGATCGCGCCGGCCAGGTCATGCCCGGCCACGGGCAGCCCCATCGCCGCGGCTACAAATATCTGAGGCGCGGCGCACCGGTCTTCGCGGTGCGGGCCAAGGGCTCGCGGTTCTGGGACGCCGACGGTCGCGAATTCATCGATTTCAAGAACAGTTTCGGCCCGATCCTGCTCGGCCACGCCGATCCCGACATCACCGCCGCGGTCGCAGCGCAGCTCGCTGAGGGCTCGATCCTGTCCCTCGAACATCCCCGGGTGGTGGAGTTCAACGAGCGGCTGTGCTCGCTGATCCCGTGCGCCGAGATGGTGATGAACACCATGGGCGGATCGGCGGCGACCCACGCCGCGGTGCGCATCGCCCGCCACCACACCAACCGCGATGTGGTCCTGCGCGGCGGCTACCACGGCTGGTTCGATTGGTGCCTGATCGGCGAGCCGGGGACGCCGCCGGCGCTGAAGGAGCTCGCCCCGGGCTTCGCCTACGACGATCCCGCTGCGCTGGCAGCGGCCCTCGCGGCGCGGCCCGGCAAGGTGGCGGCGGTGATCATGGAACCGGTGATGGGCGATGGTCCCAAACCCGGCTATTTCGCAGCGGTCCGCGCCCTGTGCGACGAGCACGGCGCGTTGCTCATCATCGACGAAATCAAGACCGGTTTCCGCTTCGCTGCCGGCGGAGCCCAGGAACGGTTCGCGATCGACGCCGACCTGGCGACCTTCGGCAAGGCGATGTGCAATGGCCTGCCCGGATCGGTGGTGGTCGGCAAGCGCAAGGTCATGGAGGGCAGCCGCAAGCTGTTCATCGCCGCGACATTCCATGGCGATCTGCTCAGCATCGTCGCCGCCGAAACTGTCATCCGGATCATGCGCGAACGCGACGGCCTGGGCCACATCTGGCGTCTGGGCCAGCGCCTGATCGATGGCCTGAACCGGATCTTCGCCGCCCACCGCTGTCCGCTGGTGATGGGCGGGCACCCGCCGATGCCGCTGCTGTCCGAGGCTCCGCTCGACCACCCGACCCGGGCGCCGGCCGCCCACCAGAGAGGCAAGCTCCCCACGGAGTTCTGCGCCGCGCTCCAACGCCGCGGCATTTACCTGACGCCTGCGGAATCGTTTCTGATGCTCGCCCACACCGACGCCGACCTCGACCAGGCCTTGGCGAACGCCGACCTGGCCTGCGCCGAAGCCCTGCAACTGGTCGACGACATCGCTGCCGGCCGGGTGATCGAGCAGCCGTACAACCAAGACGTGACGAGGGACGGCTGATGTTCCGCCTCGGATTGATCGGCACCGGCGGCTTCGCCGGCGCCCACCTGCGCGCAGCCCGCACCCTCGCCGACCGGACCAAAACCGTCGCCTTGGCCAGCCGCAGCCTTGAACGCCTGCACAAACGCGCAGAGCAGAACGCCGTCACCCGCTTCGGCACCGATCCGGGCGTGGTCATCGACGCCCCCGACGTCGATGGCGTCATCATCTGCACTCCGCACCAGTCTCACGCTGAGCTGGCGATCCGCGCCTTGGCCGCCGGCAAACATGTGCTGGTCGAGAAACCCATGGCGATTTCCAGCGCCGAAGGCGAAGCGATGGTCGCCGCCGCGACCCGTGCCGGGCGGGTCCTGATGGTCGGCCAGTGCGAGCGTTATCACCGTCAGCACCAGGCCCTGAAGCGGCTGATCGACGCTGGCGAGCTGGGCGAGATCCGCTCAGGGCGGATCGACGCCTTGCAGAATGCTGCCGCTTTCCTGCCGAAGGATCACTGGCTGCGCGACCGATCGGCGGCCGGCGGCGGCATCTTGTGGACGGTGGCGGTGCACCGGCTCGATCTGCTACGCTGGTGGTTGGGTGAACCGGCACAGGTCATGGCGTTCTCACGGCGGATCGATCCGGCGATGGGCGAGGGCGTCGATGATCTGGTTTTGGCCACCATCCGATTCGCCAGCAGTAACCGCTTCGCGAGCGGCGTGCTGATCGAGGTCTTCGCCAGCTGGGGTGCATGGCGCCTGCCGTATTCCGAATCCCTGATGCTGCTCGGCGATCGCGGCCTGGTCCACGCCCTGCCCGGCGCCACCGCCGTCCAGTTCCCGCGGTTGCAGGTGGCGCGGGCCGGGCTGACCCCGCCAGCCACGGATTTTCCTAGCCAATTCGGCGGTTTCAGCGACCTGCCCGATGATCCGACTGGCCTGCCCACTGGCGACATGGTCACCGATCAGCTGGCCCATTTCATCGATTGCTGCCTGACCGGCAGCGAGCCGCGCAGCAGCGGCCGGGACAACCTGGGCACGCTCCGTCTGCTCGAAGCGATCGAAGCTGCGGCCGCAGGCAGCCGGTTGGTCGAGCTGCCCCGGCCCTGATGGTGGTGGCCATGACCGACCGCTTCGACGATTTTGCCGCGCTGCTCGACCGGGCCAGCGAACTGCACCTGGTCCCAGGCCTGGCCGCAGCCGTGGTGACCGGCGACCACATCGCCGCCATCGGCGCCAGCGGCATCGCCGACCTCGCTACCGGCGAAAAGGCCGATCCAAAACAGGTCTCGCGCTGGTACTCGGTATCGAAGCCGATCACCGCCCTGGCGGTGCTGGCCGCGGCCTCCCGCGGCCGGATCGATCTCGACGCCCCGGTGACCCGGCTGATCCCTGGCCTGGCGTTCGCCGATCCGTTCAGCCACGCCCACGCCAGTCTGCGCGATTGCCTGCTCCACCGCACCGGGCTGTTGTCGGGCAACTGGACCTGGGACGCCGCGTCGACCGATCCCGCCGAGCTCCTCCGCCGGCTCGTCCACCAGCCCTGCCCGCACCTGCTCGGCCAGGGATTCCATTACCAGAATCAGCATTTCGTGATCATCCGCGAAGCGCTGCGCCTGGCCGGCATCGACTGGTCGGCAGCGGTGACGGAGCTGCTCGCCCCGCTCGGCGCGAGCATCATCACCCGCCAGGCCGACTTCGTCGCCTCCCGGCGTTTCGCGCCGCATGGTCCCAATGGCCTGACGCTTCCTGAACGCATCGCCGATCCTGAGATCGACGGCATCGCCGCCGCCGGCGGCATCTGCGGCAACATCGAAAGCCTGGCCGCCGTGGCCGGGATGATGGCCGGACGCGGCACCTGGAAGGGCATCACCGCCGTACCCCGGGATCAGTGGGACGCCGCCACCGCCCCGGTGTTCAAGCACGACGAAGGCTCGTCGTCGGAGCGGGTCAACTCCTGGGCAGCGCTGGCCGGAGCGTGGACGACCTATCGCGGCCACCGCCTGCTCGCCTGGGCCGGCGGCTACCGCGGCTGGACCTCCCACGTCGTCGCCGTGCCGAGCCTCGGCATCGGCGCCTGCTGCCTCGGCAACCGGACCGCCAGCGCCGTGGTCGAAGCGGTGTGCCTGGCGCTGATCGACCGCGCCGCCGGCCTCGAACCGATCCCCTGGGTCGAACGCTACGCCGAATCGAAGAAGAAGATGCGGGCCGCCGGAGCCCAGCGGGTGAAGGAACGCCTGTCACGGCCCAAGGCCGCGTGGCCCGCTCCAACCGAGCAGCTGGCCGGGACCTTCCACCATCCCGGCTATGGCGATCTCCAGGTCACCGCCGCCGGCGACGCCGCGACCCTGCGCTACCGCTTCGTCGAACTGCCGCTGGTTCCCCGCGACGGCGGGCGGTGCTCAGCCGACGCGTCGATCGATGGCGGAGAGTACTGCTGGGATCTGACCCCGGTGATCGTCGCCGGCCGCGCCACCGCCTGGCGATTCGGCCCCGACAGCTCGGGCCACCCGGTGGAGTTCAAGCGGGTCGGATAACGTCTGGGCAAGCGCCCGTGCCACGCTGCGTGGTCGGTCAACCGATTGGAGAAGACAAAGAAACCGAACGAGGTCGCCTATGGGTGGGCGTCGGTCGCCAGCGCAGCCCGATGAGGGCTCGCGCAAAAGCAACTTGAGCAGTTTTCAACGTGGGCGTCGCCTGCTTTCCGCCATGGAAAACATTGGGAAGGCGCTCACGTTCTTCTTGCGTGCACCCTTAGATCTCGCCGGTGAACACGGTCACCGCCGGGCCTTCCATGACGACCTCGGCGGTGTCGTCGGGCCAGGCGATGCGCAGGTCGCCACCGCTCAACCGCACGGTGGCTTCGCGCTGGTCGATCACTCCGTCGAGGATCGCAGCCACGGTGGCGGCACAGGCGCCGGTTCCGCAAGCCAGGGTCTCGCCGCTGCCCCGTTCCCAGGTGCGCAGACGCAATACCGGCCGGCCGCGTTCATCGGGCAAGCGGCAGACGAATTCGACATTGGTGCGGTTGGGGAACCGGGCGTGCTGTTCGACCACCGGACCAACTGTTGTTACCGGGAATGTCTCGGGATCGGCGACGAACACCACCGCGTGGGGATTGCCCATGCCGACACAGGTGAAGCGCAGCTGGTGGCCGGCGACCGCCAACGGCAGATGCAACAGCGGCCCGGGGCGATCGAGATCCACCGGGACCTCGGTGGGTGACAGCCGGGGGCGCCCCATGCCGACCCGGGCGCCGACCACCTCGCCTTGTTTCAGGAGCAGATCGACGGTGAGGATTCCGGCGCCGGTTTCGATCGCGACCCGATCCTTGGTGATGTGGCCGCGATCCCGGGCGAGCTTGGCCAGGCAGCGGATGCCGTTGCCGCACATCTCGGACAGCGAGCCATCGGCATTGAACATGACCATCCTCACCTCGGCTCGGCGCGACGGGGCGAGCACGATCAGGCCATCGCCGCCGATCCCTGTATGGCGGTCGCTGAGCGCCCGGGCCAACGCCGGCCAGCGCCGCGGTGGCGGCAGATCGTCGCCGATCGCGTCCAGATAGACATAATCGTTGCCGCAGCCGTGCATTTTGGTGAAGCGCATGGTGCCGGGACGCTAGCCGGTATCCCAGACCGGGCGACCCTCGCCGCCCCGAAGGTTCCGCCCGCCCAGGTTCGACGATTGCTCCGGCGTGCCCGGGGCGACGCTGCCCTGCCATGCCGGCGCCGACCTCGGTGACAGTGAAACCCAAGCGGCGGTGGTGGCGGTGGATCCTGCTTATCGTGGCGGTGGGCTCGTTGAGCGGCGGGTATTTTGCCCTGAAAGGATGTGTTGTCGAAGCACCCTGGACGCGGGAATGGTTTGCATCCGTGTACCGTGCACGGTTGCCTGGCGAGCTCCGCATCGGCCGGATCGAGTGGAGGCAGCCGCTGCTATTCGTGCTGCACGATGTCAGCCTGGGCCGGGAATGGACCCTGCTCGGCGGCTCCCAGGAACCCCTCGTCACCTGCCAAGAGGTCGGCGTGCATCTCGGCCTGGTCGAAGGCGAGCTGCGGCCGACGACGATCGCCATCCAGGGCATCCGCCTGCGCCTGGACCGCGACAGCTATCGTTTCCTCAACGAAGTGGTCGATAAAGAGGCGACCTATCCGCCGACCGGCCCGCCCAAGCCGCTGCAAATCGAGGCCAGCGGCGAAGTCGTGATCGCCAGCGGGCTGGTGCTGTCCGGGGTCCAAGCGCGGATCGACGCCCTGGGTCCGATGATCCGCGGGCCGGTCACCGGCCGGCTGGGCAATGAATCGTTCCGCCTGGATTTGAGCAGCGAGCGCACCCCCGGCGGCGCCCGGCGCTACACCTATGCCATCGTCCAGGCCAAGGCCGAGCTGGCGCCGGTGCTCGATGCGGTGGCCCTGCTCGGCATCGTCGGCGAGGTCGGCCCCGAGGTCCGCCGCTGGCTGCCCAAGGTGGTCGATGCCAGCGGATCGGTCGTGGTCCACGATCCCCAAGCCCGGATCTATGACGGCACGGTGCAGGCCACCTGGACCGAGGCCCCCGGTCAGTTGATCGCCGGAAACGGTTCTGGCCGGGCCGAGCTGCACATCGATCCGCAGCAGGTGCGGGTGTCGCGGATCGAACTGCGCGACAGCGGTCTGGGCGAGATCGAGCCCGGCGGCAAGGTCACGGTGGAACGCGGCCCGGACCTGCTGACGGCCGACTGCCGGATCCGCCGACCTGGTTCCCGTCTTCCTATCCCCCGGCAAATCGCCGCCGACGAGGCCGCCAAGCTGCTCCCCCGCCTCGTCGCCCGGGTGCCGATGGCCAAAGCCACCAGCGAACCGATGGAGCTGCGCCTGTTCGGCAACGTCGGCAGCGAACTGCTGCTGCGCTGGCCCCGTGGACGGCCCGGGGCGCTGCGCATCGAAGGCAAGGAGCTGCCTTTGGGGCAGGCCCAGGGATTCCTGCCCGAGGGCATGACGGTCGCGGGTGGCCGGGTCGCCAGCCTGGTGGTGGATGTCGAATCCGGCGGATTGCGCGCCCTCGATCTCGGCGCCAGCCAGGCCCGGCTGGCCTGGCTGGGCTGGACCCTTGGGCCGACCGACGGCCGCCTGGTGCTGACTCCATGGAAGGATGGAGGATTGTCTTTCATCGTCGATCTGACCGCGCCTGGCCAGGCCGGGCCGCAATCGGTCGCCCGGTTCACCTGGGACGGGCGCAGCGAAGCGGTGTCGCTGACCCTGATCAGCCAGGCGGTGGAAGGTCTGATCGCCCGGCTGCACGGACCGACCGTGCTGCCCGAGCTGCGCGGCGGGGTGGATCTCAAAATCGCCTTGGCCCAGGCCGAAGCGACTCCAGGCGGGCGCAAATTGTGGCGAGGCGCCATCGAGCGCTGCCGCGCCACCGGCCTGGCCTTGGGCGACCTGCTGCGCGGCGTCGATCTTGAGGCGCGCGGCGAACTCACTGTGGATGATGAGCGGCTCGGCCTGCGCGGCGGAGGCCAGTTGAAGGCCGGCGAACTGCTGCTCGGCCAGTGGCGGCCAGCCGCGGCCCAGTTGCCGATCTTCGCCATCACCCTCGAACGTCTGCCCGGTCGGATCACCCTGAGCGAACTGCTCGCGCGCGCCGCCGGGCCCGGCGGCGAACCCCTGCCCAGCGGCTGGACCGCCCAGCTGGCCGGCACCATCGACGATCAGAACCTTTCCGGAACCCTGGATGGCGTGGTCGACCACGTCGAGCTGACCTGGCTGCTCGACCTCGCTGGCATCACCGCCCTGCGCTGCACCGGACAAGGCGCCAGCAGCCTGTCCGTGACCCTGGATGGCCTGAAGCCGGTGGCGATCGCTGGTTCCTTCCTGCCCCTGGGCGCGGCGATGGCCGCCGGTCCGCTGACCGCCAGCGGCATCACCGGCGAGATCCGTTTCCGCTTCGCCCGCGATGCGCCCGAGGCAAAGCCGTGAGGCTCGCCATGTCATCGAAAACCCTGGAAACAACATGCCCATTATCAATCTCGACTCTCCCACTGCGGTTGATGAACTGCTCCTGCGCGACCGCGCCTGGCTGATGAAGCATTCCAACTCCTGCTCGATCAGCGGCGAAGCCCTGGCCGAGATCGATCGTTACCTGGGCGAGCATCCCGACGAGGTCCTTGGCCAGGTCGTGGTCCAGACCCATCGGCCGATCTCCAACCTGATTGCGCAAAAGCTCCACGCGGTTCATCAGACCCCGCAGATTTTCCTGCTGATCGGCGGCAAACCGGTGTGGCAGGCGAGCCATTGGGCCATCACCGCCGACGCGCTGGCCGCTGCGGCGGCGCGGTTCCCAGCCGCCAGTTGAGCAATCAACCAACCGATGGTCGTCGGTGAGGCATCCCGTTGATGGAACCATTTTCCCGAGACCGGCCGCACGGAGTGCGGCGCTCCGAGTTGCGCGATTCCCGGAGCACACGGAGCGCCGCACTCCGTGCGGCCCGCATCTCCCTTGGCGTTCGGCCAACCGATGGTCGTCGGCAAAGCATCCCGGTGGTCGTCGGCGAAGCTTCCCGTTGATGGAATAGTTTTTCCGAGACCGGCCGCACGGAGTGCGGCGCTCCGAGCTGCGCGATTCCCGGAACACACGGAGCGCCGCACTCTGTGCGGCCCGTATTTCCCTTGGCGTTCGGCCAACCGATGGTCGTCGGCGAAGCGCCCCGTTGATTGAATAGTTTTTCCGAGACCAGCCGCACGGAGTGCGGCGCTCCGAGTTGCGCGATTCCCGGAGCACACGGAGCGCCGCACTCCGTGCGGCCCGCATCTCCCATGCTTTGGCGTCTTGGCGGTTCCCAGGCTGCGTCCTCGGAATCAACCGCGCAGGCGGTCCCAGTCCTCGGGCGTATCGACATCGCGGAGCAGCGGTCCGAGCCAGACCGGCGCCGTCACGATCGACAGGTCCGCCTCTTCGACGACTTTGTGCAGGGCGAGCTTCCCAGCTTCCAGTGCCGCTTGCACCGCCGGTCGGCTGCGCCTCCGCCACACCGCGAACAACGGCTGGACCACCCCATCGCACCTGACTGCGACCCCGGGCGACGACGGATGGAGGGCAGCGGCGGCGAGCAGCCAGTCGATCGCCGACAGATCGAGCCGGGGCAGGTCGCAGCTGACCGCCAGCACGACCGGGAACCGCTCTAAGGCAGCCGCCAATCCTCCCAGCGGACCGCGTCCGGGCAGGGCATCCTCCAGGAAGGTCGTCGGCGGGCCGCGCCATGGTTCCGGTTGGCCCCGCCCGACCACTGCGACTCGCAGCCCGGCCGAGCGGCCGAGTTCAGCAAGCTGCTCCAACAGGGTCAGGCCACCGACCTTGAGCAAGGCCTTGTCGGAACCGAACCGGCGACTGCCGCCTCCGGCGAGAATGGCGAGAACGGGCTTTCCCGATGACATTGGTTGTCCTCCTGTGCTGCCTGAGGTTAGCCGATGTCCTTGGCGATGAAATATCCCAGGACAGCGAGATGGAAAAGGATGAGCACCACCTGGATACCCATAGCCCAGCGGAAATCCGTTGGGGAATCCTGGGCATTCACCCACCGTCCGCGAGAACGCGCGGTCAGCAGCACGGTTTCCTTGAACACGATTCCGCTCACAAGCATCGCCACGAACACCGCCATCGAGACCGCAGCGATCAAGGCGACGACCGCAAGTCCGCCCTTGCCATACCCGAGATACAGGGCGGCCCAGCACGCGAATCCCAGGGCGATTCCAAAGAAAATGATGGGAACGATGACCGTGTTGCGCTGCGCTGACGTGCACCGGGTTCCGGGAAGGCGCTCGTCGATCACGCGGCTCAGCCCGCGGTCTCGATCACCGCGATCCGCCACACCAGCTGGCTGCCATAGGGAAATGGCGTCGCCTGCCAGGTCAGCCAGTCCTTGGCTCGGTCCTGGGTGAACGCCAGGTCGATCTCGGGCTGATCGGCCCAGGCAATGCGCTTCACCGCCGGCAACGTTCCGGCGATGGTCTTCAGTCCGGCGCCGCTGTCGCCTTCCAGCAGATGGCTGTTGCCGTGGATCGGCAGGTTGTGGCACCAGTAATAATAGGTGGAGCCATCCTGGACGATGAAGTCCTGGCCCCGGCCGACCAGATCGGTGGGCCGGGCATCGTACAGCGCCGCCGGGCAGATCGCCGCCCAGCGGCCGACCAGCTTGAGCAGCTCGGCGTCATAGCCGGGCAGCCCGCCTTGGGCGGTCGGACCGACATTCAGCAGGTAATTCGCTCCGAACCGGCGGCACGAGGCCAGGCGATCGATGATCTGGGCCGGGCTCTTGTGGGACAGGTCGCGGGCGCCGATGCCCCAATGGCTGTTGATCGTGTCGCACATCTCCGCGGCCAACCACTTGGGCTTGCCGGCGCGGTTCGGCCGGGTCGGTCGGCCTTGTTCGAAGGTGCGCACGTCGACCTCGGGATGGCCTTCGGCGCCGAGGGCTCCGGTCGAGGAATTGTTGACGATGATCGCCTCGGGCTGGTGGCGGCGGATCAGCGCGTACAGGTCGCTTTCCTTCCAGTCGCGATCCTTGCGCGCCCAGTTGCCGTCGAACCACAGGCCATCAACCCGGCCATAGCGGGTGCAGAGCAGCTCCACCGAGCGGTTCAGGTAGTCGAGATAATCCTGCCAGCGTCCTGGCGCATCGAAGTCCGGATGCCACCAGTCGAGAGTCGTGTGATAGAAGAACTTGCCCATGCCGGCGGCGTCGCAGGCGTCGCTGAACTCCCGCACCAGATCGCGCTTGGCGGCGCTGTGCGGCGCATCCCACTGGTTCAGGCCGCGGGTATCGTACAGGCTGAAACCCTCGTGGTGCCGGGTGGTCAGGCAGACGTAGCGCATCCCCGCCGCCTTGGCCGCGCCGACCAGGGCGGTCGCATCGAACTCGGCCGCAGTGAAGGAATCCTTCAGTTTCGCGTAGTCGGCGCGCACCTGCTGGTGATAGGTCCACACCCACTCGCCCTGGCCGAGCTGGGAATACAGCCCCCAGTGGACGAACATCCCGAAGGCCCGGCGCTCGAAGGCGCTGATCCGGGGCAAGGGGACAGGGACGGGGAGGTTGGAAGGTGCGGCGGCCATGGTCGGTGGGCTTGTAAAGCCGGAAATCAGCAGGGATAGCATCCGCGCAGACTGGTGCAGCAGGCTGGGCGCCACTCCGGATGGTGAGACAGGCGAGCACCAGCTCGCCCGGATGGTCGCGTCGGCCCGCTCAGTTGACGCTGGGCTGATCGGGGCGGGCATCGCCATCGATCAGGAAGCGCCACAGGTTCTGCGATGGGCGTTGGCTGAGCAGGATCGCAGGATCGCCGTGACGGACCAGCCACGATCCTTCCGCCAGTTCGCCGTCGAGCTGGCCCGGACCCCAACCGCTGTGGCCGAGGAACAGCCGCGGGCCGAAGCGGTCCGGTCCATCGGGCCAGCGGTCGGTCAACGATTTCAATTCCCCGCCGGCGGAGACGTGCTCGGACATCCGCTGGCTGCCGGGCAGATCGACAGCGCCATGAAGCAGCAGGCCCTTGGTCGGCGAGACCGGTCCGCCCTGGGCAGCGACCCGGTGATCGGCCAGGCCGAGCGGAGCGTCGTCCCAGATCGCGTCGAGCGGCACGTCGAGCGGCCGGTTGACGATCAGGCCAAGGGACCCGTGCTCGCCATGCTCGATCAGATAGACCACGCTGTGCGAGAAATTGGGATCGGTGAGCCGGGGGCTGGCGATCAGCAGCAGTCCGGACGCGGGTTGCATGGCGGCAACCTGCGGATCGGTGGTGGAACGGAAGCGTCGACCGTCAGGCCGGTTGACTCGCCCGGTCATCAGCCCGGCGATCGAGATCAGCCAGGATGATCGCAGCATCTGGGCAGCGCAGCAGCTGCTGCCGGCCATCCGGGTCGTCCCGGAACAGGTCGCCGGCACGCAGGTACTTCACCCATTGCTTGAGCTTGCTCAGGGCTCGGGCGTGGCCAGCAGTGGCTGTGCCCTGCCCAGCGTCGGTCGCCACCGCCACGTGATAGGCCCGGGCGAAAGCGGCCACTTCCGCCGGAGTCGCTGGCGGTCCGCCGGCAATCTGGCGGAAGATCCACGGATCGGCCAGCGCGGCCCGGCCGACCATGACCAGATCGCAGCCGGTTTCAGCGCGCATCCGGGTGGCATCCGCGGCGCATTCTATCGATCCGTTGCCGCACACCGCCACGCCGAGGGGGCGCAGCGCCGCCACCGCCCGGGCGATCCACGCCCAGGTCGCGGGTTCGGCGTAGCTCTGCCGGCGCAGACGGCCGTGGATCGTGACCAGGGCGGCGCCGGCCTCGGCGGCGGCCAGGACGCAGTCTTCGAGGCGGGCCGGATCGTTGATGCCGGCGCGGACCTTCGCGCTGACCGGCAGCGCCGTGCCGCTCCGCGCGGCGCGGACGATGGCGGCCAGGCGGCCGGGATCGGCGAGCAGGGCGCTGCCGGCGCAGTGGCCGAAGACCGTCGGCGCGGGGCAGCCGAAATTGAGATCGATCCAGCTGGCGCCGGCGGCGGTGGAGTTGGCCGCCGACGCCGCGACGTGGGTCGGCTCGGCCGCCATCAACTGGGCAGCGACGGGAACGCCGGGAACCGACTCGCCGAGCTCACGGGCGATCACCCGGCGCGGCACCGGCGCCACCGTCACCCGGATGAATTCGGTGCAGGCCCCGCCGACGCCGCCCAGCCCGCAGACCAGCCTGCGGAAGACGCGGTCGGTGATGCCCTCCATCGGGGCCAGCAGCAGCGGCGTCTGGAAACGATCGAGCAGCATCAGAGCGGCATGATCCAGGGTGATCCATTCGCGCCGGGTGGTCCTTTGGAGCGCAGGGAATCCTCGCCGTTGTCGGGACGAACCAGGGCGGCGATCCTAGTCGGCATCGCCGAGGGGCAGGAAACCGGCTCGGCCGTCAACCAGGTGTACCGCGATCCGACCGGCCCAGGGTTCTCCGGGCAGCAGTTCTATGACCGTGCCCGCAGCCAGCGGCGCCACCGGCGCTCCAGTGGCATCGAGCAGCTGGGTGTCGCGCAACGTCGCGCGGTGCGGGTCGTCGTGGTCGCGCCAGGCCGCGACCTGGCCTGGCGCCATGGCCAGCAACGCGACCGAGCCGGCCACCAGCCACCAACCTGAGCGCCGACGAGCGGTGATGAAGCCGCCAAGGGCCGATCCGGCAATGACCGCCAGCACCACCGCGACCCAGCCGGAACCGGGCGCGGCCAAGGGACCGAGCCGGTCGGTCCACAGGATCGGCTGGTCGATCCCGAGCACGGCCAGGGTCGCTTTCGGCTCAGGCCGTTCGGGAGCCGCGCGCCGGGCGGCCAGCAGGCAGGCCGCTGCCCGGCCGCGTTCGCCAGCGGCTGCGGCGCACAGACCGGCGTCGTACCACTGGTTCCAGGCGTGGCCGGTCCGGGCGGTGGCGAGCAGCACGGGCAGGGCTTCGACCGGACGACCCTGGGCCCAGGCGGCGTCCTCGGCGGCTGGCAGGGTCAAGACGATGGCGAACAGCAGCGCCGCGGAGACCAGCCTGATCATGCCAGGTCTCCAAAAGACCGGCAGCGGGCGACCAGGTCGGGTGGCGCCGGTTCGCCACCAAACCGGCAGCGTTCCACCACCGCATCAAGGCTGGCGAGCGCACTGCGCTGATCCTCTGACAGGGTGGCGCCGCGCAGGGCATGGAGCGCGGCGGCGACGCCGGCCAAGTCGGCTCGCTCGGCCGCGGCCAACAGGTCACGGCCGCGATGACGGGCCGCGGCCGGGCGGGTCAGCCAGCGCTGCACCAGACCGAGGACGCCGCCCAACACCAGCGATCCGAGCAGCGCGCTGAGCGCCAGCCACGACGGCGGACGGCTCGGAGCGGCCTCGCGCAGGGGCGGGGGCAAGGTGGCGGCCACGGCCGCCTGGGGCGCGGGCTCGGCGCCGAGCTGCAGACTGCCGCCTCCGGTCAACGTCCGCGCCCGACCGGGCAGCACGGTCAAGGTCAATTCGTTGGTGGCGGTGCGGCGATAGGTGCGGGTGGCGGGATCGAACCACGGGAAGCTGAATCCGGGCAGGCGATAGTCGCCCGGCGCGGTCGGGACCAGATCCCATTTGAAGGTGCGGTTGTTCGCTGCGTCCTCGCTCGGACGCGGATAGGCCTGGACGCCGGGCGGCGGCGCCAGCTTGGGTGCGCGGAGCAGGTCGAGCTGGCGGCCGGTGACGGTGAGCAGCAGCTGGGCGCCCTCGCCGGCCGGAATGCGGTCGCGATCGAGCCGGATCTCGGCCCGCAGCTCGCCGACCAGGCCGGTGAAATCCTCGGGGCGGCCTTCGGCGGGCAGGGCGGCGACGGTGATGCTGGCCGGGCGGATCGGCAGCTGCCGACGCACCGCCTGCTGCCGGCCGAAGAAATCGGCGCGGCCGGTGGCGACCAGGATGCCCTGCTGGCCCTGGACGGTGAAGGTCCCTGGCGTGGTGACCGCGATCGGCCAGCGCCAGGTCTGGACGAACCAGTCGGCGCCATCGGCGCCGACGGTGGTCGACGTGGTCGAGGCCACCTCGCCCAGGCTCACCGCCTCAGGAGGCGGCGCGATGCCCGGAGTGAGTTCCTGATTCGACCGCACCTGGACCCGCAGGACCAGGGCCGCCGGTTGCCCGGGCACCACCGTGTTCGGCTCGAAGAACGCCTCGACCAAGCCATCGCCTTGCAGCCGCGGGTCCGGCTTGCTGACCGTCACCGTGACCGGCGCGGTAGTCAGCTTGCCGCCCGATTTCAGGTGCAGGGTGATTTCGGGCATGGTCAGCGGACCAGGCTCGCGGTTGCACGTGATCGGCACCGCTATTTTGCTGCTGTCGCTGCGCACCCCGTTGATGATCGTAGTCTGGCTGCCCCGGGCCTGGGGCTCGCCCCAGGTCACGCCGTCGACGTTTGGCAGAGTCAGGCGGACGACCGGACTGCCGGGATCGCGGACGGTGATCGACGCCGCCTGTTCGACGCCGACGGCCAGGGGATCGGGCAGGGTCAGGGTCGCGTCGCCGGCACTGGCCGAAGCCAGACAGAGCCACACCAACAGGCTTGGGAGGGTCACGATCCAGCGCGACGAGCATTCGAGGCGATCACTGAAGCGGAAAAGACATTTTGGTCGAGCTGGGGCTCGACCCTCCGAGAGAGACACTGGACGGTCGTCGATCGCAGGCTGAGGGATCACCACGGCTGGTCGTTGGGCTTGGGTGGCGGCGACCCGCCGATGAGCAGGTGGCGCAGGGCCGCTTTATCCTCTTCCGGCAATTGGTCGAGGAAGCGGTCCGCCGCCGCCGCGCTCATCGCCGCCGCCTGCTGCTGTTCGCCTTCCTTGCCGTCCTTGCCTTCTTTGCCGCTTTTCTCGTCCTTTCCCTGCTTCTGATCGTCCTTGGCCTGCTTCTGATCGTCCTTGCCGCCCGGTTTCTGATCGTCCTTGCCGTCCTGCTTTTGATCGTCCTTGCCGTCTTGTTTCTGGTCCTGCTGGTCGGCGGTGTCCGGCTTCTGCTGATCCTGTTGCTGATCCGGTTGCGGCGGTTGCTCGCTGGCGGGATCGACCTTGAGTTCGATCTGGTGCTGGGCGGTGGATTTCCAGCGGTCGGTGACCTTGACCGTGGCCTTGAAGCTGCCGACCTCGCCGGGGACGCCGCGCAGCGCGCCATCAGGATCGAGACGCACGCCGTTGGGCAGCGCGCCGCCGGCCAAGGCGCAGGTCAACGGCGGCGTTCCGCCCTGGATTTTCAGCGGACGTTGCGCAGGTTTCCCCTGCTGCAAGGCGATCGGCTCGGACTCGTCGATCACCGGCGGAGCATTCACCGTGATCGCCAGGTCGCAGCGCCGGCTGCGTCCGTCGGGCGCGGTGATGGTCGCCGACAGGGTGACAGTGCCGGCCTCCTTGGGAGTCCCGGCGATGGCGCCGTCGGCGCCCATGGCCAAGCCGCCGGTCGAGGCCGCCTGGAACCGGTAGTCGCCGGCCGGTCCACGGACGCCGAGCTTGCCGACGTAGGCGGCCCAGGCGGTGGCCGGGAAGACGTTGGCGGTGTCGGCGGTGAAGCTGTCGCTGACCACCAGGTCGAGTTTTTTCTCGGCTTTTCGCTTGCCGTCCTCGGCGGTGATGGTCAGCGCAAACACGCCGGCGACGGTCGGCGTTCCTGCGATCGCACCGACGCCAGGCGCGGCCCTTTTGCTTCCGGCAGCCGGGGTCTCGACCGCCAGGCCAGCGGGCAGACCGTCGACCCGCCAGCGCACCGCGCCCAGGCCGGCAGCCCGCAGTTCGGCGCGGTAGGGCTGGCCGGTCACAGCTTCGTCGAGCCGCTCGGTCAGAATCGCCGGCGGCGGCAGGACCGCGACGGTGACGGTGCCGGTGGCATTGCCCCCGGCGCTGTCCTGGACCATGACCTTGAGCGGATATTTCCCAGGTTCTCCTGGCGTTCCGGTCAGGGCGCCATCGCTGCCCAGGGCCAATCCCGGAGGCAGCTTGGGTTGCTCGCCCGGGCCGGCGGTGGCGGCGAACCGGTACCCGCCGGCTCCGCCGGTGGCGGCGACCTTGGCCTTCAGCGCCTCGCCCTGATGGGCTTCGATGGTGGCGTCGGGCAGTTTCAGCTTGAGCGCCTCGGCCTCGGCTTTGCGCCGGGCCTCATCGAGCCGGGCGAGAGCCGCACGGCGGATTTCGTCGCGGGCGGCATTGAACGCCGGGTTGCCCCGGGCGGCCTCGGTCATCGCCGCCACCGCGCCTTCGAGCTGGCCCGCCTGCCACCGGGCCAGGGCGAGGTTGTGCCACGCCTCCGCCGCTTGATCGGGGTCGGGGATCCGGGTGGCCTGTTCGAGATGGCTGACTGCCTTGGCAGCGTCGGACGGAATCAGCAGCGTGCCGAGATTGAAATGCGCAGGCAGGAATCCCGGCCGATCGACCAGCAGCGCCTCGTAGGATTTTCTCGCGGTTTCCGCCGGTTGGACGGACGCCTCGGCCAGGACCGTCCACGGATCGGCGGCGCTGGCGGACAGCAGGCAGCAGGCCAAAGCACCGAGGCGCCTCATCGAGCCAACCGAGAGCGAGCGGGCCGAGTCGGCCAGGCGTTTGGTCGCAGCGCGGAACAGCCTCACAGGCGCCTCCGGGTCGGGAGCAGGATGCCGACGGTCAGCAGCAGGATCGCAGGCAGCAGCGGCAGGCGGTAGCGCTCGGCGGCGACGGTGCGGCGGCGTTCCTCCCACTCGTGTCCCCCAGCGACCTGGTCGATGCCTGCTGCCAGGGTCTTCACATCCTGATCGTCGAGGGTCGCTCCGACCCACAACGCTCCGGTGGCGGCGGACATCTTGTCGAGGGTGGTGGTATCGGTCTTCATGGTGTGCTTGACGCCGTCGATCACCAGATCGACGGTGCGCTCGGTGTCGCCGATGAACAGGCCGAAGACCGGGACGCCGGCGTTCTTGGCAGCGGCGGCTGCGGCCTCCACGGCTTTGGTATCGGGATCGGCGCCGTCGCTGACCACCAGCACCGCCTGGCCGACGGTGTGGCTGCGACCGAGCACGCCCAGCGCCTCCTGCACCGCCACGCCGATCGAGGTTCCTTGCAGCCCCTGGTCGGCGGGGAACAGCTCAGGCGAGCAATCCCTGAGCAATTCCGCCAGAATCTGCTGATCACCGGTGGGCGGGCAGCGCAGGATCGCGGTGGCGGCGAAGGGCATCAGCCCGAGCCGCAGGTGCGGCGCGATGCGCAGCAGGTCGATGCACTTGCGGCGGGCGGCTTCGAGCCGGGTGGGCGACAGATCGTCGGCCAGCATCGACCGCGAACAGTCGAAGACCACCAGCACATCAGCGCCGCCACCCGCGCGCTGGCGGTCTTCGCCGCCCCAGCGCGGCCCGATCAATGCGACCGCTCCGAGCACCAAGCCCGACCACAACAGAAGCTGACGGATCAGGCCCAGGCGCGGCGCGACGCTGGCCGCATGCACCGGATGCCCGGCGCCGGCCGGCCCAGCCGCAACGGTCAGCCGACGGCCCCACCACCAGCGCAGGGCGGCGAGCCCGGCCAAGGCTGGAAGCAACAGCAGCAGCCAGGGATCGGACCAGCTCATGCCACCCCCCGCAGCCGCGGTTCGAGAACCAGGGCGAGGCCCGCCAGGGCCAGGCCGAGGATCAGCGGCCAGCGGAAACGGTCGGAGAAATCCTCGCTCTGGCGGACCTGGCTGTGGCTCGGTTCGAGCTTGTCGATGGCCGAGAACACCTCGTCCAGGCCCTTGCCGTCGGTGGCGGCGAAGGCCTGCCCGCCGGCCGCGGTGGTGATCGCCTTCAACCGGCCGAGGTCGGGCAGCAGGTGCCGGGGAACCCGGGAGCGCACGACCTGGCCGAAGGGCGTGCGACCGTTCATATATCCTTGCGGAGCGCCGACGCCGATGCCGTGGACGGCGATGCCGCTGGCCAAGGCGGTGCGCGCCGCGACCAGCGGATCGACCCAGCCGTGCATGTCCGCGGAATCGGCGCCATCGGTGACCAGGATCACCGCCCGGCCCGGGGCGACCTTTTCGCGCAGGCAGCGCAGCGCGGTGGCCAGGCCGAGGCCGAGGTTGGTCTCGCCGCCGAGCAGGCCGCGTTCGTCGCCGGATTTCCAGATCGCCCGCTGTTGGCGCTCCATCCGTTCCAGGAACTGGCGCACGGTCTCATGGTCGAACGTCGGCGGGCAGGCGGTGATCGCCCGGGACGAGAAGAACACCAGGGCGATGCGGTCATCGGGGCGCTTCTCGACGAAGCTGCGCGCGGCGGCGATCACCGCCGCCAGGCGATCTTCGCTCTTGCCGTCGGTAGCGACGATGTCGTCGACCTGCATCGATCCCGACAGGTCGATGACCAGGGCCAGGTCCCGTCCCGACTGGGTCCGTTCGATCACGGTGCGGCCCCACTGCGGCCGGGCCGCGGCGACCACCAGCAGCGCCAAAGCGCCGGCGATCAGCAGGCGGAACAGCGCCGGTCCGCGGCTGGGGCGCAGCGCCCCGGCCAGGGCCATGCCGGGAAAGGCGGCGCCGCCCCGACGTGGTCGCAGCCACAGCACCAGCAGCGGCAGGAGCAGCAGGACCAGCAGCCACGGTTGTTCGAGGCGCAGTTCCATCACGGCTCCCGTTTCTGCTCGGCGGCATCCAGGCGCCGTTGCACCGCTTCAATCCAGGCCAGGGCTGCGGTCAGCTGCGGCTTGACCTGATCGGCGGTGACTTCGCCCGGTGCCCAGCGCAGGTCGTCGAGCACGCCGAGCAGCCGGAGCAATTCCGTGCTCTCATTGGCCGGGACTGAGCTGCCAAGCTGCCGTAGGTGCGCAGCGGCCTCGCGGGTGGTGGCGCCGGCACCGTCGAAGGTCCAGATCGCACCGGCGTATCGGCGCAGGGCGAGGCTGATCGCGGTGCCGGATTCCCGGGCGTCGGGCAGTTCGCCAGCCGCGGCCAAGGCCCGGCGGGCCAGCGAGATCGGCGGATCCGGCAGGCGTTTGGGGCGCAACTTCCACCAGACGACGGCGCCGATGGCGAGCAGCACGCCGCCGCCGGCCAGCCATGGCCACCACGGTGGCGGAGGCGCCGCCGCCGGCTTGGTCCAGGCCGGACGCGGCGCTGGCAATGTCACCGGCGCGGCGTCGAGGCCGACCTGCACCACGACCTGCGGCGCCTGCACGGTCACCGCGTCTCCGGCGGGCGGCCGCACGGTGAAGGACGGGCGGGGCAGCTCCCAGGCGCCGCTGCGGGTCGAAACCAGGGTGATGGTGAAGCTCCGCCGGGATCCCTCGCCGGTGTCCTGGGATTTCACAGGCGGCAGATCGGCGACGAAAACCCCTGAAAGATCTCCGGCAGGATCCGGCTCGACCACCGGCGTCCACCCGGTGGGCCAGGCATAGACCAAGGTCGCCACCACCCGATCGCCCACGGAGATCTCGCTCTTGTCCACGGTCAACTGGACCGCCGGCTCGCCGGCAACCAATGCCAGAACGGCAAGCAGCAGCGTCAGAATCCGCCGGGCTCGAACACCAATGCACGAACCACACGGAGCGCCGCACTCCGTGCGGCCCGTACCGCCATCGGCGTTCGTCCAACCGATGGTCGTCGGAGAAACATCCCGTTGATTGATCGACTTTTCCGAGACTAGCCGCACGGAGTGCGGCGCTCCGAGATGCGCGGTGCACGAACCACACGGAGCGCCGCACTCCGTGCCGCCCGTACCGCCATCGGCGTTCGTCCAACCGATGGTCGTCGGAGAAACATCCCGTTGATTGATCGACTTTTCCGAGACTAGCCGCACGGAGTGCGGCGCTCCGAGATGCGCGGTGCACGAACCACACGGAGCGCCGCACTCCGTGCCGCCCGTACCGCCATCGGCGTTCGTCCAACCGATGGTCGTCGGAGAAACATCCCGTTGATTGATCGACTTTTCCGAGACTAGCCGCACGGAGTGCGGCGCTCCGAGATGCGCGGTGCACGAACCACACGGAGCGCCGCACTCCGTGCCGCCCGTACCGCCATCGGCGTTCGTCCAACCGATGGTCGTCGGAGAAACATCCCGTTGATTGATCGACTTTTCCGAGACTAGCCGCACGGAGTGCGGCGCTCCGAGATGCGCGGTGCACGAACCACACGGAGCGCCGCACTCCGTGCCGCCCGTACCGCCATCGGCGTTCGTCCAACCGATGGTCGTCGGAGAAACATCCCGTTGATTGATCGACTTTTCCGAGACTAGCCGCACGGAGTGCGGCGCTCCGAGATGCGCGGTGCACGAACCACACGGAGCGCCGCACTCCGTGCCGCCCGTACCGCCATCGGCGTTCGTCCAACCGATGGTCGTCGGAGAAACATCCCGTTGATTGATCGACTTTTCCGAGACTAGCCGCACGGAGTGCGGCGCTCCGAGCTGCGCGATGCACAAACCACACGGAGCGCCGCACTCCGTGCGGCCCGTACCGCCATCGGCGTTCGTCCAACCGATGGTCGTCGGAGAAACATCCCGTTGATTGATCGACTTTTCCGAGACTAGCCGCACGAAGTGCGGCGCTCCGAGCTGCGCGATGCACAAACCACACGGAGCGCCGCACTCCGTGCGGCCCGTACCGCCATCGGCGTTCGTCCAACCGATGGTCGTCGGAGAAACATCCCGTTGATTGATCGACTTTTCCGAGACTAGCCGCACGAAGTGCGGCGCTCCGAGCTGCGCGATGCACAAACCACACGGAGCGCCGCACTCCGTGCGGCCCGTACCGCCATCGGCGTTCGTCCAACCGATGGTCGTCGGAGAAACATCCCGTTGATTGATCGACTTTTCCGAGGCTGGCCGCACCGAGTGCGGCGCTCCGAGCTGCGCGGTGCACGAACCACACGGAGCGCCGCACTCCGTGCGGCCCGTACCGCCATCGGCGTTCGTCCAACCGATGGTCGTCGGAGAAACATCCCGTTGATTGATCGACTTTTCCGAGACTAGCCGCACGGAGTGCGGCGCTCCGAGCTGCGCGATGCACGAACCACACGGAGCGCCGCACTCTGTGCGGCCCGTACCGCCATCGGCGTTCGTCCAACCGATGGTCGTCGGAGAAACATCCCGTTGATTGATCGACTTTTCCGAGACTAGCCGCACGGAGTGCGGCGCTCCGAGCTGCGCGGTGCACGAACCACACGGAGCGCCGCACTCCGTGCGGCCGTTAGCGTACAACAACGAAATAGGCTTAACCATCCCCGCCTCCGATCCGTTCTCCCCAGGCGGCACAGGTCCGCTGCGCGTGGTGCGCCGAACCCCATGGCCAATCCGCAGCAGACACGACCAGACCGGCTTTGACCGGATTGCCATCGATATAGCCGATGGTCCGCAATAAATGATCTTCATCACGGATCCAGCGATCCCAGTAGTCCCGCTGCCAATGCACGATCGGACCTAGCCGCAGTCGATTGATGGCGAGTATCGTGAATGATTTCCAGCCATGGACGAGTTTTCCGACCGTCCAGCCGGAAGCGGGTTCGATCAGAACATGAACATGGTTCGGCATCACCGTCCAAGCCAGCAATCGGTAGCGATCCCCATCGAAATGCCGCCATGCCTGTTCGACGATCGCGGCAGCCGCGGGGTGGCGGAGCACGCAGCTGCCGAGGCCGGCGTCAAGCAGATCATCGATCCTTCGACGCTGGACCCTTTGGCGTTCCTCATCGGGGAGATAGGCGCTGTCCTGACGCAAACGATCCAACACTTCAAGGGGCAGCGAATCATCAAGGCGATAGGTGATGCTCTGAATCGTCGAAGGACTGTTCCAATGCGGTAAGTAGCCACGCCTCGTCCAACCGGCAGTGGTGTGCGAAGGCTCCGATTGGATGCGTGATTCTTGAGAGACTGGCCGCACGGAGTGCGGCGCTCCGGGCCGAGCGGCGTCCGGAGCACACGGAGCGCCGCACTCCGTGCGGCCCGTACCGCCATCGGCGTTCGTCCAACCGATGGTCGTCGGAGAAACATCCCGTTGATTGATCGACTTTTCCGAGACTGGCCGCACGGAGTGCGGCGCTCCGAGGTGGCTGCCCGCTCTGCGATAGCTACCCATGGGCCGATCTCCGGCGTTGGGCGAAGAAGCGTTGCAGGGCGGAAGCCGCGGGTTGGGCGGTGCTCAGCTCGACCAGGTCGCAGCCGGCGGTGCGGAAACGTCGGGCGGTGCGTTCCCGGGCGTCGCGCCAGGCCCGGGCGTAGGCAGCACGTTCCCGCGTGCCGGTCGAGACGGTGAGCTCGGCGCCGGTTTCCGGATCGACCAGGGCCAGCGGCGCGCCGGCGCCGGGCAGTGTCGCCTCGGCCGGATCGGCGATGCGCAGGCCGATGATGTCGTGGCGGCGGCTGGTGCGGGTCAGGCGGTCGGCGAAGCGCTGCTCCTCAGCGGGATCGGCAAACAGGAAATCGCTGACCAGGAAGCACACCGCCCGGCGCTTGGCGACCAGCGTCAGTTCGTCGAGGACATGGGCCAATCCGGTCGGTCCCAGGCTGGGCTGCGCGGAGAGCACCTCGCGGACCAGGCGCAGTGCGTGGCTGCGGCCGCGGCGGGGCGGCAGGTGCAGGTCGGTGCGCTCGGAAAAGCGCACCAGACCGATGCGGTCGCGGTTCTTCAGCGCGGTGATCGCGACCACCGCAGCGGCCTCGGCCGCCAGCGCGAGCTTGGCCCGGGGCGAGACGCCGGGGATGGCGCCGAAGCGCATCGAGCCAGACACGTCCACAAGCAACAGGATGGTCAGCTCGCGTTCTTCGCGGAAAACCTTGACGAACGGCCGTCCGGCCCGGGCCGTCACATTCCAGTCGATCGCCCGCACGTCGTCGCCAGGCGCGTATTCGCGGACCTCGTCGAACTCCAGCCCAGTGCCTTTGAACGCCGAGCGGAACGCCCCGGCGGCCAGGGTCGAAACCATCCGCCGGGTCCGCACCTCGATGCGGCGGACCTGGGCGAGGAGTTCGGCGAGATCGGCGGCGGATTCCGGCACGGATCAGGGCACCGGCACGTGTTCGAGTAGGCGGACCACCAGGGCGTCGCTGTCGAGCTGCTCGGCTTCGGCCTCATAGGATGGCTGCAAGCGGTGGCGGAGGACATCCGCGGCCACCGTCTTGACGTCTTGGGGAGTGGCGAAGGCCCGGCCTTCGAGGGCCGCTTGAGCCCGGGCGGCATGGGCCAGACCGATGACCGCCCGAGGGCTGGCGCCGAACTGGATCATGCCTTCGAGGGGGCGGATGCCGGCGGCCTTGGGATCGCGACTGGCCCTGACCAAGGCGACGATGTAGTCCTTGATCCGCTCGTCGATGTGGACGCCCTCCATCGCGTTCTGGGCCTCGATCAGCTGCTTGGGATGCAGCACCGGCTGGATCTGGGCGGTGTGGCGGACCAGGGCCCGCTCGAGCACGATTTTTTCCTCGGCGGCGGACGGATAGGTGACTTTGACCTTCATCAGGAAGCGGTCGGTCTGGGCTTCGGGCAGCGGATAGGTGCCCTCTTGTTCGATCGGGTTCTGGGTCGCCAGGACCAGGAACGGCCGCGGCAAGGGAAAGGTCTCGTCGCCGATGGTGACCTGGCGCTCTTGCATCGCTTCGAGCAGAGCCGCCTGGACCTTGGCCGGGGCCCGGTTGATCTCATCGGCAAGCACGATCTGCGAGAAGATCGGCCCTTTTTTCACGGAAAAAGAGCCACCTTCGTAGATACGCGTGCCGGTGATGTCGGCGGGCAGCAGGTCGGGAGTGAACTGGATGCGGCGGAAGCTCGAATCCAGTGCCGCGGCCATCGCCTTGACCACCGTGGTCTTGGCCAGTCCGGGCAGGCCTTCGAGCAGCAGATGCGAATCGCACAGCAGTCCGATCAGCAGCCGGCGGACCAGGTCGCGTTGACCGACCAGGATCTTTCCGATCTCGGCCTCGACCTGACGCAAGGGGGCGGCGGCCTCGACGGGGGTGGGCATGGGGGTCGTCTCCAGGAAGCACGAAGACGATGGCCGGTCCGGAAACTTGCAATGCGCTGCTTCACGGTGTGAGGCGACCTGCTTGCGGCACTCCCCTGCCATTCAACGCTTGGCCACGCAACGCTCGACCAGCCCTGGGCACGATCTCTGACGGATCCAGCCCAACCCGACCAGGAGTGATCCCAGCCACCATGCCGAACCTTCCGACCGCCTGGCAACCCCTGCTCGATCAGGTCCGCGACCTGCATGCCCGCTGCCTGCATCCGGCCGATCTCGGCCATGCGCCATTCCTGGCCATGGCCCGGTGCTGGCAGCGCTGCGCGTAGGCCCGCCAGACCGGATCGCCCGGCGCGGCTTTCGCGCAGCACGCCGACCCTACCGTCCCGGCCATGACCAACACGCCCGTCTTCCCCGGCGCCGACGAATCCACGCCTTCGCTGTCCCAGTATTTTTCGTGGATCAACAACACCAACGAAGGCGCCACTGCGGCCCAGACCGCGGCCAACCTGCGTTTCTTCCAGTGGCTGCACGACGAATACGGCATGGTGCTCGACATCTATGCTTTTGATGCCGGTGCCATCGATGGTGCGGGCGGTTACGGGTCGACGGATTCGGAACGCTTCCACCGCCAGTTTCCTCAGGGCTTCGCGCCGCTGGTCGCCCAGGCCCAGGCGATGGGGACCCGCTTGGGCCTGTGGTGCGGCCCAGACGGCTTCGGCGATACCCAGGCTGAAGAGTCCGCCCGCCACGACCTGATGGTCTCGCTGTGCCGCGACCACGGCTTCGTCCTGTTCAAGATGGATGGGGTGTGCGGCGCTTTGCGGCCGGAGAAGCAGGATGCCTTCGTACGCATGCTGACCGAGTGCCGGCGGCATCGTCCCGACCTCATCCTGCTCAATCACCGCTTGAAGCTGGGCAAGGGCATGCCCCACGCCACCACCTATCTGTGGGAAGGGGTGGAAACCTATGTCGATGTCCATGTCACCAACCAGCGCTGCGCCACCCACAACCGGGCCTGGGCGCTGGAACGCGGCAACGTTCCCAATCTGGGCCGGCTCACCGAGGACCACGGCGTCTGCCTGTCGTCGTGCCTCGACGGCTGGGAGGACGACCTGGTGGTGCAGGCCTTCGGCCGCTCGCTGATCCTCGCTCCGGAACTGTACGGCAATCCGTGGCTGCTGCGGGACGACGAATACCCGCGCCTGGCCCGGATCTTCAACCTCCATCGCCGGCTGCGCCACCTGCTGGTGCGCGGACAGGTGCTGCCTGAGGTCGACTTCGGACCGCATGCGGTCAGCCGCGGTGACGGCACCCATCGCGTGCTCTGCCTGCGCAATCCCACGTGGGAGGCGCGCACGGTGCGGGTGCCGCTCAGCGCCGCGATCGGACTCGAAGCTGCCGGACCCTTCACCGTGCGCCGGCTGCATCCACGTGAACGCTGGCTCGGCACTTTCGCTGCCGGCGCCGAGGTCGCGGTCGAGGTCGAGCCGTTCCGCGCCTTGCTGTTGGAAATCGCCAGCGTTGCGGCGGGCGCGACCGGAGTCGCGGTGTCCGGCGCCGATGCCGAGGTGGTGCGCGAGGTCGCCGGCCGGCCGGTGGAACTGCGCCTGCTGGGCACCCCCGGCACCACCAGCGCGGTGCGGCTCGATCTCGGCGGCTCCCGCTTCGATCGCGCCACCCTCGACGGCGTCGAGGTCAACGCGCTGCTGTCCGGAAATGCCGTGCCGGTGGACTTCGCCGGTACACCGCCAACCCAGCCCTGGCACCGCAAGCTCGGCGACCTCGCGCCGGTGCCGGTACCCGCCGACGCCGAGGCGCTGTATGAGGCCACCGCCTTCGCCGCCGACAGCAATGCACTTGAAGTGCGCGAGCTGGAACGCAGCGGTCCCACCGCCGTCCCCGCCGTGCAGGCGGCGCGCGATGCGTTCTTCGACCAGCCGCTGTTCCGCCAGCGTCATCTATGGGACCGCAACCTGTTCGACGACGACGGTAGCACCGGCCTGGGCGTCGGCCGGCGCTGGGGCGAGCAGCGGATCCGCGGCGGCTCCTTCCGGCTGGACCTGGGCAAGGTCCAGCACCTTGACCGGCTGACTTTGGCGGTACGCGATGAATACGAATTGCAGCCGCTGAAATCCCAGGAATCAGTATGGGGCTCGGTCTCCGCCGACCTCAGGGAATGGGTGCCGGTCCGTTTCTTCGCCGGATCGGCGCTGGAGGCCGTCATCCCGGATCAGCGGCCGTGGCGCTATGTCCGGCTCAGCGGCGGTCCGGACCTCGTGCGCGAGGTCCGCGCCTCTTATCGCGGGGTCGCTTTGCAGCGCGTCGGCTGGCGGGCCTCCAACCTGTTCGCGCCCTGGTCAGACCGGCGCTGGACCCCGTGGGGACCGATGCACGTCGAACAGGCCTGGGAGCTGCCGTTCACCCTGACCGAGGCGGCCCCGCAATCGACCCTGTGCATCGCGGTGCATGGCCAGCATGGTCAGGAACGTGCCTGGTGCGCCCTGCGGGTCGAGGATGGCGCCGGGGGAACCATCTGGCGCGGCTGCCCCCGCCGCAGTCCATCCTTCCCGGCCAATACCTGGGAATGCCCGGTCCGCCCATGCACCGGCAACTCGACCTGGTACGTGCCGGTGACGGCGGATCTCCTGGGGAAACGCTGCACCGCAGTGGCGCTGCTGTTCCACGGCGGCAAGCCGGAGCTGCACATCGAGGCCTGGGTCACCGCCACCGCGCCGCCGCTGGCCGCGCGCACCCTGGTGCTGACCTCAACCGGGCCGGATTGACGAAACCAGCCGCCCGCAGCGCTGCGCTGCGCTCCTGACGAAGCGGTCAACCGCTGGGAAATGGCGTTTCGCCTTGCAGGCAGCCTGCTCGCCCTACAGACGCCAGCGGAGCCAGCTCCACAGCCCGGGAGCCAGGGCCACCAGGCCGGCGCTGATGGCCGGGATCGCCGGGTTCGCCGACGCCTCGGCGACGATGCCGCCGAGGACCAGGCATGCCGCGGGCCAAACACCCATCGCCAAGGCCTGGACCGACGCCGTCAGCAGGCGGTCGCGGTTGGAGAACCGGACGAAGGCGGGAAGCACGACCAGCACCAGGGCGATGGGCATGAGCAACCGCAGCCAGCGGCTCCAGACCAGGCTCGCATCGCCGGGTGCGCTGCGCTCGATCAGCTCGGCGCTCGACATGGTGAAACGGGGCAGCAGCAGCCGGAAGAGCCGGTCCGGCGGCTCGTCCAGACCCAGGCTGCCGGCATCGATCGAGTCCGGCCGGTCGCAGTGGACGGTGCCGTCGCTGGCGACCTGCATGCGCACCACCGAGCCGGTCAGGCGCCAGAGCGATCCGGTCCACTCGGCGCGGTCGGCATAGACCAGTTCGTCGCCGCTGGCCGCCGCCACCCGGATCAGCGATTTCTTCTGATCGGCGTCAGCTCCGACCAGGTGGATCGCTCCGGCGAACCAATTGATGCCGGTCTCCGGATCGATCCACGCCTTGCCTTCCCGGGCCATGTCGCGCAGCCGATCCTCCATGGCATTGGCCCGGGCGGTGGCGTGGGGCGTCCAGCGGTCGGCGATCAGCGCATCGCCGAGGCCAGCCGCCAGCGCCAGGATCACCAGGCTGCGGGTGGCGGTGCGCGGGCCGATGCCGCTGGCACCCAGGGCGGTGAACTCGCCTTTGGCCAGCATCGGCGCCGCCACCACCAAGGCCGCTGCCACTGCCGCCACCGGGATGGCGAAATTCAGCAATTGCGGAATCCGCTCACGATACAGGCCGAAGATCAGCTGGGCGCGATCCCCGGGCGACAGAGCGATCTTCGAGCCGAACAGCACGTTGACGCTGACCAGCAGATCCACGGCGATGAACACGGTCACCAGCGCCACCGCCACCAGCACCACGGCGATGGCTCCGCGGATCAGCACATAGCGATCGAGGCGGCCTAGCAGCATTGCCCGACCGCTGGCGGAATCGTGCCGGAAACCGCTTTGGTGGTGAAGACCGCGGCGCATGGTCGCGCTGGAACGTCGTGCCTCACCGGTTCCTCCACAGCAGCCAGGCCCCGGCCACCGCCAGCAGCACCACCGGAGGCCAGACCAGCCAGCCAGGATTCACCGCCGCCACCCGGGCGACCTCCTTGGCCGCGGCGTACGACACCGCGAGCTGGCCGGCGACGACCACGATGCCCAGCACCGCCGCCAGCAGCCGGTTGCCGCGGCCCATCGCCAAGCCGATCCCGCAGGCGAACAGCCACTGGGCGACGATCGCCGCCGGGATCATCCAGCGCACATGCCAGGCGAGCTGTAAAGCCCGTCGCCGGGACGGATCGTCAACGCCGGCGGCGAGCTGGGCCGACAGGGCCGTGGTGGCCAGGACCTCGGCATTGTTGCTGAAATCAACGGTGCGGCCGGGAACGCCCACCACCCATGACGCCAGGATCCCGGTGGTCGCCTTGCCCGGGTGGTGGTCCTTCGCCGGTTCGCTGATCAGCAGCCGCACGTCATCGAGCTGGAGCCCGGTGGCCGGGGCGGAATCCTTCTGGTCGCCGACCCAGGTGTCGTCCTCGGGCCTGGCCACCAGCCGGGCGCTGGGAGCGAAGCACACCATCAGGGTGCCATCGCGGTTCTGCTGGGCGCCGAACACGCCTGACAGTTCATCCCCCGAGATGGCATTGGCCGAGACGATGGTGCCTTCGTGGTTGATGATCGGCTGGCGCCGTCCGACCTGGGCGGCGATGGCCTGGCGCATCAGGTCGTCGCGCCCGGCGAAGGCCGCCAAGGTCAGCCACGGCAGCAGCAGATGGGCGGCGATGCCCATCCACACGGTCAGCACCACGACCAGCGGCAGGAACGCCCGGACCACCGCCCAGGTCGAGATGCCGGCGGCCTGGAGCGCGGTCAATTCGCCGTCTTCGCGCATCCGGCCGAGCACCGCCAGCACCGACGTGGTCAGCGCCAAGGGCAGGGCGATCAGGCTGATCAGCGGCAGTTGCAGCAGCAGGAAGCCGGCCACCGCATCGACCGGGGCGCCCTGCTTGATCAGCGGCGCCGCCGCGCCGGCGCAGATCAGGCCGAGGAACACCGTGGCATAGAACCATGCCTGGGCGGTGACCTCGACCAGAACCGCCCGGGAAAGGACGCGCATGGTCGCAGGATAGAGGCCGGCACCGCCGCCGGGAGCGGCGAAGCCCCACCGGCGGCCCCGGGATTGCATGCTGGCGGGCGCACCTTCCCCTGACCCGACATGAGTTATCTCGTCATCGCCCGCAAGTACCGGCCGCAGACCTTCGCCGAGGTCGCCGGCCAGGACGCGGTGGCCCGGACCCTGGCCAATGCCATCCGCAAGCAGCGCATCGCCCATGCCTATCTGTTCACCGGGCCGCGCGGGGTCGGCAAGACGTCGATGGCGCGGATCCTGGCCAAGGCCCTGACCTGCATCGGCGCCGATGGGCAGAACGAAGCGCCCACCGCCACGCCCTGCGGCGTCTGCCAGCATTGCCGGATGGTCACCGATTCGGTCCACCCCGATGTCGCCGAGATCGACGCCGCCCGCTTCACCGGGGTCGACGCCATCCGTGACCTCGGCGACGGCACCGGCTTCGCGCCGACCCTCGCCCGCAGCCGAGTCTATATTCTCGATGAAGTCCACATGCTGTCGACCAACGCGTGGAACGCGCTGCTGAAAGTGCTGGAAGAACCGCCGCCCCACGTCCGCTTCATCTTCGCCACCACCGAGGTCGACAAGGTCCTCGACACGGTGATGTCGCGGGTCCAGCGCCTCGATTTCCGCTCTATCGATCCCCGCCATGTGGTCGAACGCCTGGCCGACATCGCCGTCCGCGAAGGGATCGGTGCGCTCACCCCGGCCCTGCTCCACCGCATCGCCCGGGCCGCCGGCGGCGGCATGCGCGACGCGCAGACCCTGCTCGATCAATTGATCGCCATCGCCGACGACGTGCCTAGCGACGCCGACCTCGACCTGCTGCTCGGCGCGGCCCGCGGCGGCGAGGTCGAAGCGTTGGTGACGTCGGTGGTGGCTGGCAGCCATCGCGAGGCGCTGGAGCGGCTCGACCGGATCCTGGGCGACGGCGTGGCAGTGGCGACCCTGCTCGATCAGGTGCTGGAATTGCTGCGCGCCGTGCTGCTGGTCCAGACCTGCGGGCCGACCTCGCCGGCGGTCGCCCGGCTCGGCGTGGTACCCGAATCCGTCCCCGGACTGGCGGCATCGTTGGCCCCGGAGCGCCTGCAACGGATGTGCCAGATCGTGATGGGGGCTCAGCAGCACCTGCGCCACGGCGCCGACGCCCGGCTGGAGGCGGAACTCGCCCTGGTTCGCTTGGCGCAGCTGCACAAAGTCGTCGATGTCGATGAGCTGCTCCGCCGGCTGCAACGGATGGAAGGCGCCGGTCGGCAAGAGGCGGCCTCGCGCCCCCGCTAGGGTCGGCGGCCGCGGCCGGCGGCCGACCGACCCGTTTGTCCGATCCGGCCGATCCAGGATCCACTGTCCCCGGAGCTGCGCCGTCGAGCGGGGCCGCGGCGTCTCCCGGGAGAGGCGAGCCCCCGCTCGCCTTGAAAGCTGTTCCGCCGCCCATTTCGGCCCGGGACCGCTACCGCTCCGCCGAGGACCATCCGGCGGTGCGCGAGATCCAGCGTCGTTTCCAGGCCGAGATCGTGGCCCGGGAACCGGTCACACGCGAAGAGTGGCTGAAGCGCTTCACCGCTGCGCTCTGAGCACGTGCCTTACCCGCACTTCCTGCTCTGGCGACTGGTGTCAAACTGCACGTTCCCACGCCAACAACCGAAGGTTCCTCTGTGTCGCCTACCATCTCCATCCTGAGCCTGCTGGTCCTGACGGTCGCGACGTGCGCCTGGGGCGTCGAGATCCATGTCTCGACCTCGGGCGATGACTCAGCGCCGGGAACCGCCGACAAACCACTCAAAAGCCTGGCCGCGGCCCAGGCAAAAATGCGGGCGGCGATCGCTGCCGGCCTCGACGGACCAGCGAGCGTGATCCTGCATGCCGGCACCTGGCGGCTGAGCCAGCCGCTGGCGTTCGGTCCCGAAGACGGCAGCGATCGGCAGACCGTCACCTGGCGGGCCGCCGAGCAGGCGACGGTGGTGCTCTCCGGCGGAGTCGACGTGCCGTGGAGCGTCGCTGACGCCGGCCAGCGCGGCGAAAACGCCGACTGGCACAGCGTGCTGCCAGCGGGGATCGACGAGCCCGAGGTGGTGCGGATCGGCGAGTCCCTGGCTGAGCCGTCGCGCTACCCGGCTGGCGGGAAATTCGAGAACAAAGCCTATCTGGGGGTGAACAAGGCGATCAACCAGGGCGGCAAACCGTCGCCCAACGGACCGGTCGGGAAAAGCATCCAAGGTGGTTGGCGGTTGGAGGTCGGCGGCGATCTCAGCGCGCTGCCCGCCCAGACCCCGATGCGTCTGGCGGTGAAGAAGATCTGGTCGATGGCTCGGCTGCGGGCGACGGTGGATGCCGCCGCCAAGCAGGTGCTCCTCGACGATGCCCTGATCTCCGGCGACCACATGAACATGCTCGGCGGCGCCAAGGACTTCCGCTGCTGGTTCGAGGCCCATCCGTCCTTTGAGCGCCGTCCCGGCCAGTGGGCCTACGATCCTGCGACCCGGACCGTCATCTATCGGCCAAAGCCTGGCGAGACGCCGGCCGGCTCGCCGTTGGTGGTTGGCGCGCTGAACCGGCTGGTGGTCATCCACGGGACCAGCGCCAAGCCGGTCCAGGGCCTGCGCCTGAGCGGATTGACCTTCCGCGACGCCGCCGGCCAGTTGCCCAGCGGCGGAATAGATGACCTCCAGGCCTGCCGCACCCACCGCGATTTCAGCGGCGGGATGACCGACCCCGCCGACCCGAGCGATGTGCGCAGCCTGCCGGTGGCGGTGGTCGCCACGTTTGCCCGGGACGTGGCCATCACCGGCTGCACGTTCACCGATCTCGGGGGCCACGGACTGTCGATCTCCACCGGCTGCTCGAAAGTCCTGATGCAAGGCAACACCTTTGCGCGGATCGGAGCCGTGCCGCTGCTGATCGGGACGTGCTCCCAGCCGCCGACCAGTCCGTTGGTCAGCGAGGTCACCGCCGAGCGCAACCGCATCAGCCAGGGCGGATTGCACCATGGCGGTGCGCCGGGGATCTGGGTCGGCCTGACCGTCGCGAGCCGGATCAGCCGCAACCATGTCCACGACATGCCATACACCGGGATCAGCCTGGGCTGGAGCTGGCAACCCAAGACCACCGGCGCCAAGGACAACCGGATCGACGCCAACCTGATCGAAAAAGTCATGGAATTCCTCACCGATGGCGGCGCCATCTATTGCCTCGGCGACCAGCCCGGCGGGCAGATCACCGGCAACCTGATCCGCGATCTGCCCAAGGTGGTGCTCAGCGGCCATGGCTTCGACCGCAATGGGATTTACCTGGATGAGGGCAGCCAGGGCTGGACCGTCACCGGCAATCTGGTGATCCGTGTCCCGCTGTGCGGGCTGTACCTGCACAAGCCCGGCGACCACCCGCTCAACCGCATCGAAGGCAATTCGTTCATCCTCTGGAACGGCCAGCTCGGCCGGATCTTCCCGCCCTATGGCAAAGGCGATCTGCTGGTGAAAGCCGGCGATTTCCCGAAGCGGGTGGCCTTCGGCGACAACCTGGCGCTCGAACCGGCGCTGGTCGGCCCGGCCGAAGAGGCGCTGCTCAAGCAGGTCGGACCGTAATGCCAGCGCCCGCCCTGGTCGTACTCGGCTCGATCAACGTCGACCGGTTCCTGACCATCGCAGCGTTGCCCCGGCCTGGTGAGACCATCACTGGCAGGTCGGCAGCGGTGCGCACCGGCGGCAAAGGCGCCAACCAGGCTGGCGCCGCTGCACGCCTGGGCTGTCCGACGAGTTTCCATGGCCGGGTCGGCGATGATGCCAGCGCCGCCCAGGTGATTGCCGATCTGGCCGCGACCGGTTGTTCGGTCGCCGGCCTGCTGACCGCTCCCGGGCCGACCGGCGAGGCGTTGATCCTGCTCCAGCCGGGCGGCGAAAACTCGATCATCCTGGCCCCGGGAGCGAACCACGTCTGGCCAGAGCACGTAGAATTTTCCCAGGAATTTCTTCGCGATCTGGGCCGATCCAGTGGTTTGCTGCTGCAATGCGAAATC
This sequence comes from Planctomycetota bacterium, assembly GCA_014193115.1. Classification (GTDB taxonomy): domain Bacteria; phylum Planctomycetota; class UBA11346; order UBA11346; family UBA11346; genus BJHQ01. Next base: position 248,132 of record BJHQ01000006.1, read on the forward strand.
CCCCAGCGGGTCAACCTGGCAGCGGTTGCGGCGGCGCGGGCCGCCGGAGTTCCAGTGATCCTCGACGCTGGCGGATCGGCGGAGCCGCTGTCCGACGAGCTGCTCGCCGGGGTGGCGGTGCTCAGCCCCAACGAGTCCGAACTTGCTCGCCTGACCGGCCTGCCGACTACCACCGACGCAGAGGTGCTGGAGGCGGTCCGTACGATCCAGACGCGGGGCGTGGATCTGGTGCTGGTCAAGCTCGGCGCCCGCGGCGCCCTGGCCGTACCGCGGCACGGCCGGCCGACCCATCAACCGGCCTTCGCAGTGCCGGTGGTCGACACCACCGGCGCCGGCGACTGCTTCACCGCTGCTTTCGCGGTGGGGATGAGTGACGGGCTGGCGCCGGCGAGCCGGCTGCGTTTCGCGGCTGCTGCCGCCGCGCTCTGCGTGCAGACCGCCGGAGCTCTGCCGTCGATGCCGGATCGCGGCATGGTGCAGGATTTCCTGGGCAAAACCGGGGACTGAGCTCTGGCGGGGCTCGCTCCGCCGAAAATTTCCCCCGCCCGCACCCACGGGTCCCCGAGAGAACGGCGCATAGCAAATTTTTTCTGGCAGACCGCGCGCCCTGCTCTCAAGGGCTCGTGCCAAGCGCAGCCGATGGTTGCCGACCTCGACGGAGCCGCGGATCAGGCCCATACGACCCTGGCGATTCCTCTGCTGATCGCCAGGCTCGGCACCCATGGCTTCCCCTGCCGACGGACCACGGCGCGCTCCGGAGACCGAGGAGCTGCCGCGCCGTCCGCCGACCGCTCCGGCCGGCGTGGTCCGCGAGCCGCTCACCATCGGGCCGTACCGCATCGTCCGGGTGCTCGGCCGCGGCGGCATGGGCACGGTGTACCGGGGCGAGGTCGTGGGTCCGTGCAATGTCCCATTGGGGCGCGAGGTCGCGATCAAGGTCCTGCGCCGGGTCGACGCCGAGGAACGCCGCCGGTTCAAGCGCGAAGTCGCGTATTTGCAGGTCCTGCGCCATCCCGGCATCGTCCGGGTCCTTGATCATGGCGAGCACCATGGCCGACCGTACCTGGTCATGCCCCTGGTCGAAGGCCGGATGCTCGACGATCTGGTCGATGAATCACGCAAAAACGGACGGATCGGGATCGACCAGCGCAAGGCCGCCGAGGTCATCCTCCAGGCGCTGGAGGCGCTGCATGTCGCCCACCTGGCCGGGATCCTCCACCGCGACCTGAAACCGGGCAACATCATCATCGCCAATGACGGCGCGGTGAAACTGCTGGATTTCGGCTTGGCGATGTCGCTCGACCGCGAATCGGGCCTGACCCGCAGCAACGCCGTGGTCGGCACCCCGGCCTACATGAGCCCGGAGCAGGCCCAAGGCACCCGGGCCGACCTCAGCCGGCGTAGTGACATCTATGCCATCGGCACCTGCCTGTACGAACTGCTCACCGGCCGCCAGCCGTTCACCGCCGGCAATTCGATGGCCCTGCTGAAGAAGATCATCGAAGACCCGCTGGTGCCGCCGCGTCGGCTCCGCGCCGATCTCGATCCCGGACTGGATGGAATCGTGCGCATGGCCCTGGCCAAGGAGCCTCAAGACCGCTACCCCACCGCCGAAGCCATGGCCACCGACCTGCGCCGCTGGCTGCGCGGTGAAAAGGTGAAGGCCCGTGGCCCGGCGATGAGCGTGGTCTTCTGGCGCGCCCTGCGCCGCGAGCGCCGATCCCTCGCCGCCGCCGGCCTGGTCGTGTTCATCCTCGGCGCAGTGCTCGCCCTGGCGGTGAAGATCGCGACCAGGGGCGGGGGAGGCAACGGCGGTCTGGTCGATCCGGCGGGAGAGCCTGCCAGCACCGAATGGATCGTCACCTGGCGGGCAGCGACGCTGCCGGTGGCGGCCCCGGGCGCCAAGCCCGGCCCCAAGGACTTACCGGCGCTGCGCCCGACGGCGCTCAAGGGCCTGGGCAAAGGCGCCTTGGTCGCCGTGCTGCCGCCAGTGCCCGGGGCGGTCCGCCTGACCATCTCCATGGCGCCGCTGATCGAGAACGGCCAGCTTGAACTGCTGCTCAGCGACCGGGATCTGGGCAAGGGCTACCGCCTGCGGATGGCCACGGGCGAGGGCGGCGACCGGATGCATCTGTTCCGTGAATCCCAGCTGGTGGCCAGCGTCAACATCGGCCGGCTGCACCGCGGCCGGCCGTTGCGCCTGCGTTTCACCCGGGATGAGGACCACCTGCTCGCCGAGCTCAGCGACGCCCGGTCCCCGGCGATCGGCGGCGCCGCGGTGGGCGGTGGATCGGCGACCGGCGCCAACACCGCTGCCAGCGCGACCGCAGCCGTGGTGGCCGAGGCCAACCGCACCGCAGCCGAACCGGTCATCTGGCGCACGGTCCTGCGCTTCGACGACCTGGTCCCGATCGAAGGCGGCGACGCCAGCGGCAATGCCATCGCCCTGGCGCCGAACGAATTCTCGGTGGCGGACCTCAGCCTGGAACGGCGCCGGGCGGCCTTGACCGCGAGCCCGCTGGCCACCGCCGACACCCTGCGCCAGGACGGCAAATTCGCCCGCGCCCTGGCGCTCTACGAGCAGTTCCTGGCCGACCGGCCCGACGCCCCCGAGGTCCGGGATGCCCGGCTGCGCGCAGCGATCTGCTTGGAATCACTTGAGGATTTCGAGAACGCCCTGAGCCGGTTCGCTGCCATCGCCGAAGGCTCTGCCGCCGGTTCGGCCGGGGCCGCGACAGCCGGCTCCGCGACCACTCCGGCCGCACCAGCGCCTGTCGAGGATCCGCGCTACATCCTGGTCGCCACGTTCCACGCCTGGTCGTGCGCGCTGCGTCTCGGCCGCCACGACGAGGCGGACACGTTCTTCGCCCGGGTCCGGGCCGGGTATCCGCTGCCCAGCCTGCTCGCCACGGTGCCCGAGTCGCTCATCGCCGACCTGGTGAAGGACCACCTGGTTCGGGCCGAGAAGGCGATCCCGGTCGATGCCGAACGGGCCGCCAGCCTGGCCCGGACCGGCGCTGACCTGGCAGACCACCTCGGCCAAGCCACGGGCATCCAGCGCGGCCGGATGCTCGCCGGGGACCTGCTGGTCGGCTTGGAGCGCTTCGACGCCGCGCTGATCGAATACCGCTCTGCGGCCTATGACCAGCGTCTGCCGGCGGCGGCGCGGATGCAGGCGGTGCTCAGCATCGGCCACGTCGAGCGGCTGCGCGGCAATGCCATGGCAGCGGCCGAGTCCTACCGGGTGGTGGCGACCAACCCGACCGGCGGAGAGGAGCGTGCCCAGTGGGCGCGGCTCTGGATGGGGGATCTCAGGCTCGGCGAGGGCGACCTGGCCGCCGCCACCGATGCCTGGGACGATGTGCCCGAAACCACCAGCCTGCCGGGCAGGATCATGCAGCATTTGCTCCACGGCGAGCCGCCCATCCCGCCTCCGGCGAACCGCGAAGGGCTCAACAAGGTCGAGTATTTCACGGCCCGGCTGTACTTGCTGCGGGCCGATGAGGCGCGCTACCGCGAGGGTCTGGCCTCGACCGTGCGGATGGGGCCGCCGTCTGAATTCCCAGTGCCGTTGGCCAGGAAATTGATCGCCGAACTGCCTGAACCGTGATCGACGGAATCAGCCGCCGAGGGACCGGCCGAGCTGCTGCTGCGTTCCGGCCAGCCGCTCGGCGGACCATCGGCGTCGGCCGACAGCAATCCCGGTCGACTCAGTCCTCGTCGTCGTCGGCTCCGGCCTCTTCATCGAGATCGTCTTCCATGTCCTCGTTCTCTTCCTCGACCGTGGTCAGGAAGTCATCGAGGGCATCGCGGATGACCTCGTTGATGCGATGGCCTTCGCTCTTGAGGAGCTTGATGATGTCCTCTTCCAAACCCATGGCGTGTCCTTGCGGTTGAGGGGCTGCGGCGGCCACCGAATCGGTGGCGCGGGTGAGGTAGCTCCGGCCCGAGTGGCTGTCAATGGCCGCCGTGTCCAGCTTCGGCGTCGGCGGTGCTGGCAGGTTGCTTTCGCCGGAGATCCCCCAAGCGTCGCGTATGGCCGCTGAATCCCGCCCTGCCCACATCGGCATCCTGACCATCAGCGACCGGGCCAGCGCCGGTGTCTATCAGGATCTCGGCGGACCAGCCATCCGGGCGACGCTGGCCGCCTACCTGCGGTCGCCGTGGACCGAGACCTACCGGGTCATCCCCGACGACCGCTATGGCATCGAAGCGACCTTGATCGAGCTCTGCGATGCGCTCGGCTGCGACCTGGTGGTGACCACCGGCGGCACCGGTCCGGCGCCGCGGGATGTCACCCCGGAGGCCACCGCAGCAGTCTGCACCAAGCTGCTGCCGGGGTTCGGCGAACTGATGCGGGCAACCTCGCTGAAAGTCGTGCCCACGGCGATCCTGTCGCGCCAGACCGCCGGCATCCGCGGCCGTTCGCTGATCATCAATCTGCCGGGAAAACCCAAGAGCATCCGCGAATGCCTGGATGCGGTGTTCCCGGCGGTGCCGTACTGCCTGGATCTGATCGGCGCCGCCCGGATCGAGACCGATCCGGCGGTGGTCGCCGCCTTCCGGCCCGGGTCCGGCGCAAAGCCTGGATGAAGGTTCCGGATCCCCCGGTCGCGCCTGGTCTCGCCCCTCCCCGGACAACCCGGTCGGCGTTGGCCATCCCACGATTGCAGCGCTCAGCGCCTGGACATGGTCAACGACCATGCCGCGCTGCGCGGCGATTCCCCAGCTGAGTCCGATCCCTTCCGCTCGATCCCTCCGTCCCCGACCTCGATCCCACCATGAGCTCCACCGATCTCCGCTTCGCCTCCCGCGACCAGCACCGTTCCTGGCTGGCCAGCCAGGCGCGCCTGCCGGGCGGCTTCCGGGTCGGATCGAGCGTCTTCGGCTTTACGCCGTTCGAGCTCGACAAGCCGGCGAAGATGAAACTGACCATCATCGCCTGCGACCGGCCCACCGCGGACTTCGCTGCGGTATTCACCCGCAACGCCTTCCCCGGCGCCCCGGTGCTGGTCGGCAAGCGCCGGATCGAGGAGCCGACCCTCGGCGCGATCGTGATCAACAACAAGATCAGCAATGTCTGCGCCCCCGACGGGGTCCAAGCGAGCGAGCGGGTCTGCGCCGCCGCCGCCGGGCTGCTCAACCTCGATCCGGGCCAGATCCTGCCCTGCTCGACCGGGGTGATCGGTTGGCGGCTGCCGGTTGACGCGATGGTCGCCCACCTGCCGGCGGCCCTGGCCACCCTGCAATCAGCCAGCGTGCTGCCGGCGGCGGAAGGCATCTGCACCACCGACCTGTTCCCCAAGGTGCGCCGGGCCGAGCTGTTCGGCGGTTCGATCGTCGGCATCGCCAAGGGCGCCGGCATGATCGAGCCCAACCTGGCGACCATGCTGGTCTACCTGCTCACCGACCTGCAAGTGCCGCGCAACCGGATGCGGCCGCTGCTGCGCACCACCGCCGACGATACGTTCAACCGCATGTCGATCGACAGCGACACCAGCACCAGCGACACCGTCGCCCTGGTGTCGAGCGGACAGGTGCCCTGCCCCGAGATCAACGCCTTCCACGCCGCCCTGACCCAGGTCTGCGCCGACCTCACCGAGGACATCGTGCGCAACGGCGAAGGCGTCCACCACGTCATCCGGGTCAAGGTCAACGGCGCCCCGAACCGGCACATCGCGGAACGCATCGGCAAGGCCATCGTCAATTCGCCGCTGTTCCAGTGCGCGGTGTGCGGCAATGACCCCAATGTCGGCCGGCTGGTGATGGCAGTGGGCAAGGAGATCGGCGCCGGCTCGACCAAGCTCGACTCCAGCCGCCTGCGCCTGAGCCTGGGCGGACTCGAGATCTTCAGCGGCGGAGCCTTCCGGCTCGATCGCGACAAGGAAACCGCCTTGGTCCGCCATCTGCGCGACGCCGAGCTGTACCAGTCGGTGGTTCCTGCTGACGGCGTGACCTTCAAACCGCCGGTGGACTATCCGCCCCACGAGCGCTGCGTCGAGGTCGGCGTCGATCTCGACCTCGGCAACGGCCAGGCAGTGATCCTCGGCGCCGATCGCTCCCACGAATACATCTCCGAGAACGCCGACTACCGTTCGTGAAACCGGCGCGCTGCTCAGGCAGCTCGCGGCTCGGGCCATGCCGCTAGCAGCTCAGGCCATAGTCGCCAGATGGTGCTCCAGCACCCGGTGCTGGGCCGGCTGACCGGCGAGAATCCGCAGGCATTCGTCGATCGCGAGCTTGCCCATCCGCCGGATCTCGTCGTTGATGCTGCCGGCCAGGTGCGGAGTCAGCCAGACATTGGGCAGGCGCAGCAGCTCGCTGCCGGCCGCCGGCGGTTCTGGCTGGGTGACGTCGAGGTGGGCGTCGATCCGTCCGGTGCGCAGCTCGGCGATCAGTGCGGTTTCATCCACCAGGGCGCCGCGGGCGGTATTGATGAAGGTCGCCCCATCGGGCATCGCTGCCAACACCCGGGCATCGATCATCTTGGTGCAGGCCGGGATGTTCGGCGCATGCAGGCTGAGGATCCGGCTTTTTCTGGCCAGCTCGACCAGATCAGCGACCGGCTCGGCGCCGACCTGGGCAAAGGCCTCGCGGGATGCGTAGGGATCAAAGGCGAACACCTGGAGCTCCAGGCTCTTCAGCCGCTCCGCCACCATCCGCCCGATCGCGCCGAGCCCGACCAGACCGACGCTGGCGCCATAATTCCCAGGCGCAGATGCGGATTTCCACGCGTCCAGGCCATGGGCGCGGATCCGGTCCTGGCAGCGGAACCAGCCCTTGTTGATCAAGGTGATCAGCGCCACCACCGCTTCGCTCACCGGGACGGCGTTGGCATGCATCGCAGTGGTGATGATCACGTCCCGGGCGAAGGCCTCGGGCAGGGCAAAGCCTTTGACCGAACCCGCGGCATAGCACACCGCCCGCAGCCGCGGCGCCGCAGTCAGCATTTCGCCGTCGATCTTCGGCATGCCCCACGACCCGAGCAGCACCTCGACCGCGCCAAGGGCAGGTAGCTGGGCAGCCCGGTTGCGTCCGACGACCCGCAGCTCGGCGACCTGTTCCAGCCGGGCAAGATCTGGCGCAGCGAAGAACCTGCCGATGTCGGGCTGGTCGTGGGTGATGGCGACGACGGGACGGGACATGGTTGGCGGCCTCGCGAGCCGTGATTAACCCGGGATGTCGCGATAGGGGAACCGCCATGGGCCGTGCGGCGAGCCGGCCCTGCAGTTGCCAACCGGCGCGTGCTTCCAGGCTCCGGCCCACGATGGCCGTCCTCCACCCTTCCACGTCGTTCGACCAGGTCATGGCGACCTTGCCCGATGGCGACCAGGCGATCCTGGTCCGCACCGGCGAAACGGTCCACGCCTTCCGCAACCGCTGTCCGCACCTCGGCATCAACCTCGACTGGGGCGATGGCCGCTGCCTGAAGGAGCCGGGGATCTTGGTCTGCTCGATGCACGGCGCGCTGTTCGCCGCCGACAGCGGCCGATGCCTGGCTGGCCCCTGCGCCGGCGACGCGCTGGAGCCGGTTCCGATCCGGGTGGTCGATGGCCGGATCGAGACCGCCTGATGAACGGCCCCGCCGTGGCCCGGCGTTGGCGCGAACTCGCCTCGCCGGTCGGTCCGCATCCGCTCGACGGCCTGATCACGCCGGAACGCGCCTGGAACTACCGCCAGGTGCTGGCCCGGCGCACCGGCCGCCTGGTGGTGGTGGTCGAGGACTGCCACGATCCCCACAACGCCACCGCCATCATCCGCACCTGCGATGCTTTCGGCCTGCACACGGTGATGGTCATCACCGGCCATAATTCCTTCAAGGTCAACCGCAAGATCAGCCAGGGCAGCCACCACTACATCGACCTGCGCCACCACACCGATGTGGCCACGGCCTATGCTGAACTGCGCGCCGCGGGCTATCGCATCCTGGCCACCGATCTCGCGGCCGGCGCGGTGACCAGCGCCCGCACGCTGTCAGCGGAATTGGCCCGCCAGCCCCTCGCCTTGGTCTTCGGCAACGAAGGCTGCGGCGTGTCGGCCGAGGCCAGCCAGCTCGCCGACGGCCAGGTGCTGATCCCGATGAGCGGTTTTCCCCAGAGTCTGAACCTGTCGGTGTCGGTGACCGCGCTGGTCTACGGCCTGCGCGCCGATGCGCTGGGCGAGGACCAGCCCGGCGACCTGGGCGCCGAAACCCAGCACGTGTGGTACGATCGCTGGGTACGCAATTACCTCGGTGAAGTACGGGCTGAGCGCTTCGCCCGGGCCATCGGCCGGAATGACGAGGATCTCGATGTGCTGGCGGCGGGCGGCGTGGCGTGACGGCGCCGGACCCGACCGGCTTCGTCGAGCCGCGCCCGGATGCGATCGCCGCCAATCCCGGAGGGGCGAACGACCCGCTCGGTGAATCGGTGCTGGGAATCGACCAGCCGTGGCTGCGGGTGTTCCAGCCCGCCGATCTGCGGGTGGTGATCGGCCGCCACCAGGATCCCGACCGCGAGGTCCAGCGCGCCAGCTGCCAGGCCGCTGGCGTGCCGGTGCATCGCCGCGTCACCGGCGGCGGCGCGGTGGTGCTGGCCCCGGGCATGGTGGTGGTGGCGCTGCGCCGGAGCGCTCAACATCAGCCGGAAACCCGCGATCCGGTGGCGTGGTTCGCCCAGATCAACGCGGTGCTTGTCCCGGTCATCCGCGATCTGACCGGGATCACCCCGATCGCCCACCGCCTGGGTGACCTGGCGATGCCCGAGGCCACGGCGACGCCGCGCAAGATCCTCGGCGCCAGCCTGCGCCAGAACGCGCGGCTGACGGCCTATCTCGGGGTGTTCCTGGTCGATGATGCAGCGCCCCTGATGGAGCGTTACCTGCGCCAACCGAGCCGCGAACCCGACTACCGCGGCGGCCGTGACCACCGCACGTTCTGCACCCATCTCAGTCGCTGGGGCGTCACCGCGGATCAGCTGAGCAGCCGCCTGATCGCGCATCTGACCGCGGAACTCGGCTGACGCGGTAGACATCCAGGCAGCGCCACCGACCCTCCGCCCATGGCCCCTGACACCCGATTTGTGCTGGCGAACCTGGCCACCGCCGGGGCCTGGTTGGCGGCCCACGGCCGGCCGCTGTGGGGCCTGGCCAGCCTGCTGCCGGCCTTCGTCGGAGCCACCGTCGTGGTCGCCGCAACCGCGCTGGCGGAACCGGACCAGGTCACTGCCTGGCGCGGAGCCGGCGTGGGAATCACCTGCGCCGCATTGACCCTGGCCGCCCTGCTCGCGACCTGGGACCGCCGCCGCCGCCGCATCGATCCCAAGCTGGTCCGCACCTTGCACGCCGAGGCGGCGCGGGCTTATCTGCGCAACGAATGGCCCGCCGCCTTGGCGGCAGCGCAGCAACTCACCGTTGCCGCGCCGGAAGAGTCCGGCGCGTGGACCTTGCTGGCGATGATCTGCAAAGCCTCAGGAGATGCCGTAGGCGCAGCGCGAGCGGAACAGCGGGCTGCTGCCTGCGCCGAGCGCGGGTGAATTGAAACTCAGGGCTCGCGCAACCATAACCCGAGCGTTTTCTCAGATTGTTTTCCATGGCGGAAACAAGCGTCCCGTAGGGACACCACGAGATGAGCCCGGGGTTTCAACCCCGGGTGTCATGGCCTGTTCAGGGCCGAGTCCCGTAGGGACGGCTGAGTCCGATGACTGACCAATTTGAGTGCTCCCTTGCGGGCTGAGGCCCGCATAGGTTCAGCCGCGCCTACGGGGCTTTCTATGCAATCCACCGTACCCGAGGCTGACGCCCCGGGCTGGTATCGAAGCGTCCCTACGGGACGCAGTTGGAAACGACTCAACTTGTCTTGCGCGCGCTCTCAGCGCTTCAAGCGCCGGTTCATCGCGCTGGGCGCTCCATTTCCTTATGCATGGGTCCCGAATTGACATATTCCTCGGTGCTGTACGTAACCCAAGGAAATCGCCTGCCAGTCCATTGTTCGTAGACCTTTGCGATACCACGCTTGAGTTGTTCAGTTCGTCTTTTTTGAGCCCAATGAGTTGTGTCGACCAACACATAGTAGGATGAAGTGGGTCTGATCACCTGAGCGAATTTCAAGGTGCATTCATAGTACCGATCTCTTTGCCACCAATAGGAACTGCGCACCGTCATGAAACCGATTTTCCCCGGACAGTCGATTGTGAGGATACCGTGCGGCGCCAAAATGCTCCGGCATTCCTCAAGGTTATATCCAAAGCGTAGCCCCGGAATTTCGGGAAGCTCATTGCTGGCATTCCACCACATCACCCCGTAGGCAATGCATGCCGCCACGCAGACCACCACCGAGATAAGGATCGTCAATAATCGTCCCGGAGGCGCGCGCCGGTCGTTCATTACAGCACCCGCAGATCCCCATGCACCGGGAAGGGCAGGTTCGCCGGCAGCGGGGCGTTGCCTGGGCGCATCAGCACCACTGCGTTGCAGCCGGCGGCGGCGGCGGCGTGGGCTTCGCCGGGCTGGTCGGTGGCGAAGGTGATCTCGCTCGGGGCGACGCCGAGCGACGCAGCGATGGCGGTGTAGCTGGCGGCCTCGCGCTTAGGTCCGGTGGTGGTGTCGAAATAGGCCGTGATGTACGGGCGCAGGTCGCCGGCATCGCTATAGCCGAAGATCAGTTTCTGGGCCAGCACCGATCCGCTGGAATAGATCGCGACTTTTTTACCGGCAGCGGTCCAGGCGCGGAACTGCGCTGGAACGTCGGCATAGACCTGGCCGCGCACGACGCCGGATTCGTAGCCGTGCTGCCAGACCAGACCCTGGAGCTGCTTCAGGCCGGTGGCCTTGATGTCGCCCGCCATCTGCCGGCGGACCACGGCCAGGGCCAGATCGCTCGGGGACTGATGTTGGGATCGCTCCTCGGGGTTGGCGTCTTTGGCGATCAGCGCGATCGCCGCAGCGACCTCAGGACGCTGGTGATGTGCGGCGATGAATGACGGGATTGCCGCTGCGGCATAGGGGAACAGCACGTCGGTGACGAAACTGATCGGCGTGGTGGTGCCTTCGATATCGAGAAGGATGACAGCGGTCATGGGATGCTCGGGGCCAAGGGATGGGAATGCATTATCGTGCCGCTGGCGTTGCGACGATGTCGGTGGATCGGGCCGCACGGAGTCCGGCGCTCCGCGCTGATGGGCGCTCCGCGCTCAAGGCGGACATCGCTCGCGCATTCCGCCAGCGACGGATCCCGGAGCGCCGCACTCTGTGCGGCCGCATCACCACGGATGTCACTCCAACGCAGCGACGAAGCGACGCTGCTAGCGGAATCAGCGTGCTATTTTGAGCCCCTGACCCCTGGCCCGTGGCCCCTGGCCTACCGCTGGGGGTTGCGACGACGCTGGTGGATCGGGCCGCACGGAGTGCGGCGCTCCGCGCTGATGGGCGCTCCGCGCTCAAGGCGGACATCGCTCGCGCATTCCGCCAGCGACGGATCCCGGAGCGCCGCACTCTGTGCGGCCGCATCACCACGGATGTCACTCCAACGCAGCGACGAAGCGACGCTGCTAGCGGAATCAGCGTGCTATATTGAGCCCCTGACCCCTGGCCCGTGGCTCCTGGCCTACCGCTGGGGTTTGCGACGACGCTGGTGGATCGGGCCGCACGGAGTGCGGCGCTCCGTGCGAATGGGCGCTCCGCGCTCATGGCGGACATCGTTGGCGCATTCCGCCAGCGACGGATCCCATTCCGCCAGCGACGGATCCCGGAGCGCCGCACTCTGTGCGGCCGCATCACCACGGATGCCGCCCCAACGCAGCGACGAAGCGACGCTGCTAGCGGAATCAGCGTGCTATTTTGAGCCTCTGGCCCCTGGCCCCTGGCCCCCGGCACCTTCAGCGCCATGCGATGATCGCCAGCTCACCAGGTGCGAAATCGACCTGCCAGCCGTCGCCTTCGGGGGTTGCCGGAAGCGCGGCGATGATCGCGCCATCGGGCATCACCCGGGCGGCTTCGCGGCAGGCGATGAACCAGGTCGCCCGGCCGCGGCTGCCGGCTTGTTCCGCCAGCAGCACGGCGCCGCGCCAATCCTTGATCCGTCTGGCCCACAACGGGACGACTCCGCCGAGATCGGTGAAACGCCATGGCGCGGTCCGTTCGCCCGCGGTGGAGGCCCGGGCCGGGCAGGCGAGGTGCTGGGCGAGCTGGCCGAGGTTCAGCCGGCCGTCACCGCGCGGTCCAGCGATGGCATACTGCACGTTGCCTTCGACCGCGACCTCGAGATGGCCGGACTCGGCCCGCACCGCCAGCGGGCGGGCGCCGACTACCGCCAGGCTGCGGCCACCGGAATCGCCCAGGCTGGCCCAGCGGATGCCGCGGACCGGATCGCACGAGCTGAAAAGGCTGGCTTTGGCCGGGATGCTCCACCGCCCGCCGTCGCCGGAACACCAGAGGTCACCGGCACGGTGGCCGGTGGGGTGGACGAGCACCGGCGGTTCGCTGTGGGCCTGATCGCCGCTGGCGGTCCAGGCGGCCTGGACGCGGAGCACGTCTTCGTGGGCGTGGAGCTCGTAGCGCACGCTCAAGGTCCCGCCCAGACAGCGCCGCTCGACCACGACCAGGCCGCGCACCGGGCCGGCCTCAGCGACGGTGACGGTGGTTTCGCCGGTCAACGGCAACCCGTCGCGGCGCGGCGCCACCGCCGGTCCGATCAAGTCGGCGAAGCGACCATCCCAGCACAGCCGGCTGACATGACCAAGGGCGTCGAACTCGGCCCGGACCACGCCGTTGTCGAGCACGGTGGCGGAGACCTCCCAGTTGGGTTCGGCCACCGGCTCGCTTTCGCCGGTCAGGGCCAGGCCTTGCAGCGCATCGAGCTGGAAGCTGACCAGCAATTCGCGGGATCCGTCGGGAAGATCAACCACCTGCACCGGCGCCTGGCGGCCATCGGCAGCGCGCAGCGCCCACGGCGGACGCTGGTCGCCGGCGGGCAGCACGGTCAGCGCCCGGCGCGCGAACGGCAAGGGATTCCACAGGCTGGGATGGCGCGGATCGCCGCGGGTGGTGCGTCCGGGCGGCATCGGCAGCGGCCGGTCGAAGTCGCCGCTGGTCAGACCGGCGGAGGCGAGCAGGTGGTCCCAGGTCGCCGATTCGTCGGCCGGCGGCTCGTCGGCGAGCAGCGCGGTGGCGTCTTCGAGCCGGGCGAGGTCGAGCAGGGCGTAGAGCGCCGCCGGATCGTGCTGGTCGGCTGGCGGAACCGGCGCCGGCAGGTTGCCGACGTGCAGCGGCAGACCGGCAGGATCGTCGTCGAGATCGTCGCCCACCACCCGGACCCGGGCGCCGCCGAGACCTTCCCAGCGGAAACCGTCATAGGGCAGATCGTCGCGTTCCGGCAAGCGCACGGTCTCGATGCCGCCCAGGCGCAGCGCATCGGGCAGCACGCCGTTGCCATCGGGAAGATGCGGGATCGCGACCAGCGGCCGGCGGGCGTCAGCCACGGCGCGGGCGCGGATCCGTTCGCACCAGCGCAGCAGCAGGGGCAAGGGTGGGGCGATGCCATCCACCAAGGGCAGCAGCGGATCGGCCATGCCGGTCAGGCTCGCGCAGGAAGTGCCGAGTCAACCGCACGGCGCCCTGGGCTCAACGTTCGCGCATCGGGTCGGCTCGCGGTCCGGTGGCGATGCGCCCGTCGTTCAGGGTCGCGCCATGGCCATCGAGCCGGGATGGCGGCGCCGGCCAGTCCACCGCCGGGATGTCAGTGGCGCCGTCGATCGACAGTCCGCAGGCGCCGATGGCGGAACGCCAGCATGCCAGGCGCCGTTCGCGCAGCACCGGCCCAGCCAGCTCGCAGCGGATCCGCCGTCCCGAACCTTCGTACACCAGGTCGCTCCCGGTGATCGTGATGGTGGTCATGCCGCAGCGGGCGGTGAGGCTCCAACCGGGCTCGGACGGACGGATGGTGACGGCCATGGTCCAGCGCCCGGCCAGCGGATCGGGATCGATCAGCCACGGCAGCGGTGGCCGGGGGTCGATCAGGTCGAGACTGCGGTAGCCTGCCGCACTGCCGTCCAGCGCCTGGCCTTGGACGATCACCGACGGCATGGCTCCCACCGGACGCCACTCTCCGTGGCCCTGGTGGACCGCCGCAGCGCCGTGGCCGGCGATCACCTCGGCGATGGCGTCGGCCCCGCTGTCGAGCCGCAGCTGGCCCTCGGGCAGGCCCAGCGCCATGGTCCCGTCGCCAACCGTCGCCTGGAGCCAGCCGCTGGCCAGCGACAGGCCATCTGACACCGGCACCAGGCTGGCCGGACCGCTGATCTCGGCCCGGGTTCCGCCATCCCACAGCAGCACCAGCCGGGCTCCGGCGGCCAGGGCCACTGGCCGCGGACCCAACCGGCTGCCGGCGACGACGGTGGAGCCGCCGGCGCTGGCGGCGCCGACCACCGACACCACCCGCACCGGGGCCTGGGCCGGCGCCAGCAGCCAGCCGGTCCCGATCGCGAGCAGGACCGAGGCGAAGCCGGCGACCACCGCCATCCGCAATCCCCGTGGACGCGGCGGCGGCGATTTGATCTCGGACAGGCCGGGCCGTCGGCCGCCGAGCCGGGCGAACAGGTTGGCCAGGAATCCGCGATCGCGATCGCGACCAGCGGCGGTGGTCGCCGCGACCTTCATTGCCACCTGGCCGGGATAGGCCTCATTGAGCGCCAGGCGCAGGTCGATGTCGGTGGTGATCGCCTGCCAGGCGACCCGGGCGGCGGCGCGACCGGCCTCGCCGGGGGCCACCAGCAACCCATGCAGCCGGGCCAGTCCGGCATCGTCGATCTCGTGCCGGGCGAAGGCTCCGGCGAGGGCGAAGACCTCGGCGGCGTCGGGATGGGCGTGGTCGTCCGCCGCCGATGGTGCGGCCGGATCGTTCACGGGCTCACGCGGTCGCCAGGCGCCGCTCGATGCAGGTGCGCAGAGCGCGTTGGATGCGGCTCAGACGCTGACGGCAGGCATCCGGGGCCAGACCGCTGGCGGTGGCGGCATCGCCGGTGCTCAGGCCCTGGCCATGGACCAGGTCGAGCAGTTGGCGATGCGGAGGAGCGAGTTCGGTCAGGCACAGGCGCAGGGCGGCGAGGCGGTCGCCGGTGCCGGCGACATCCTCAGCGAGGTCGCGGTGGCGGAGCAGCTCATGGCGCACCAGATCGTCAAGATGGCGCTGGTCGCGATCGGCGCGACGGTGATGCTCAGTCAGTTGATTGCGGGCGATGGCGATCAGCCACGCCCGTGGGCTGGTGCCGGGACGGTAGTGGCTGCGCTGGGTCCAGGCGCGGACAAAGGCTTCTTGCGCCAGCTCGTCGGCCAGCTCGGTGTCGGCGGTCTCGCGGAGCAGGATCGAGCGCAGCAGATGATGGGTGCCCTCGACCACCCGCGCGAACGCCTGCTGGTCGCCGGTGGCCTGGGCCTGGGTCATCCATTGGTCGAGGTCATCAGCCATGCAACGATCCTACCACCTTCCCGGCATTCCGGCCAATGCCACTACCGTGGACCGGACGCGATGTTGACCACGCCGTGGCCGCCTGCGATCGCAGCGGATTGTCACAGCCGACTTTGCCATCCGTTGATGGAGGTGGAGGGAACATGACCCAGACCGTCCCCGCCGGCGCCGAAGAATCGGCCCTGATCGCCCGCCTCGGCACCGCCCGGACCAGCCTGCTCGGCGAGATCGGCAAGGCCATCGTCGGCCAGCACGAGGTGCTCGAACAGCTGCTGATCGCCTTGCTCTGCCGCGGCCATTGCCTGCTCGAAGGCGTGCCCGGCCTGGCCAAGACCGCGATGGTCCAGGCCCTGGCCCGCAGCCTCGACCTGCAATTCAGCCGCATCCAGTTCACTCCCGATCTGATGCCGTCGGACATCACCGGCACCGACTTGGTGCAGGAGGATCCCGAGACCGGCCGCCGCCAGTTCGAATTCATGCGCGGCCCGCTGTTCGCCAATCTGGTGCTGGCCGACGAGATCAACCGCACCCCGCCGAAAACCCAGGCGGCGCTCCTCGAAGCGATGCAAGAGCGGCGGGCGACGGTGCGCGGCCATACCTGGGATCTGCCGGATCCGTTCCTGGTGCTGGCGACCCAGAATCCGATCGAGCAGGAAGGCACCTATCCGCTGCCCGAGGCCCAGCTCGACCGGTTCATGTTCATGATCCGCATCGGCTACCCGAGCCGCGCCGAAGAGGTCGAGATCCTGCGCCGCACCACCGGCGGTTCGCGTCCGCAGCTGACCGCCCAGTTCACCGCCGCCGAGCTGGTCCGCCTGCAAGAGACCGTGCGCCAGGTGCCGGTGCCCGATCAGGTGTTCGAACACGCGGTGGACCTGGTCGCCGCCACCCGGCCGGCAGCGGCCCCCTCTGGACAACCCGCGACCAAGCCGGGCAGCGGCACAGTCGCCACCGAGGTCACGCGCTGGCTGCAATGGGGCGCCGGTCCGCGCGCCGGGCAGATGCTGATCCTTGGAGCGAAAGCCCGGGCCCTGCTCGCCGGCCGGTTCCACGTCGAGCGCGGCGACATCGACGCGCTGGCCGCGCCGGTCCTGCGCCATCGCATCGTGCCGACCTTCGCCGCCCAGGCGGAAGGCCTGTCCGCCGACGCCCTGGTCTCCCGTCTGGTCGCGCTGCGCCGGGCCGGCTGAGCGATGGCCCTGCTCCGCGACCTGCAGGAGGACGTCCTCTCCCGCCTGTCCCGGGTCTCGGTGGCGGCGCGCCAAGCGGTGGAGCATCCCCTGGCTGGCAGCCACCGCAGTCTGCGCCGCGGGATGTCGGTGGAGTTCGCCGGACATCGCGCCTACCAGCCCGGCGACGATCCGCGGCACATCGACTGGCAATTGTGGGCACGGACCGATCGGCTGGATCTGCGCCAATACGAAGAAGACGCCCGCCTGCGCGCCACCCTGGCGGTGGATTGCTCGGGTTCGATGGGCTACGGCAGCGGTGCCAAGCTGGCCTTCGCCCGGGCCCTGGCTGGTGCCCTTGGCTGGCTGCTGGTGCGCTCTGGCGACGCTGTCGGCCTGGCCCTGTTCGACACTGTGCTGCGCCGCGAACTGCCGCCACGGGCGACCATGGGCCACCTGGTCGAAGTGCTCAGCGCCCTGGAAAACACCGCGCCGGGCGGCGAGACCAGCCTGGGCGGGGTGCTTGAAACCCTGGCCGGGCGCCTGCCCCGGCGCGGCCTGGTGGTGCTGATCAGCGATGGCCTCGACGAACCGGAACGGCTGCTCCGCGCCCTGCGCCTGCTCCGCCACCGACGCCAGGATGTGCGGCTGTTCCTGATCGCCGATCCCGACGAGGAGTCCTTCCCGTTCCGCGGCGCCTGCTCGTTCCACGGGCTCGAAGGCGAACCGCAGCTGCGCCTCGATGCCGATCGTGCCCGGGCCCCCTACCGCACCGCTTTCGCCGAGCACCGCCGCCAGCTGACCGCGGGCTGCCACGCCGCCGGCACTGTGCTTCACCCCTGCCGCAGCGACGAGGATCTCGCCCTGCTGCTCGCCCGCGCCCTGGCTCCGGCCAGGCCGCAACGGTGAACTCGTGCTGCTGCTCAATTCCCTGCTGCTCGGCGGAATGGCCGCGACCGGCATCCCGATCGCGATCCACCTGCTCCATCGCGCCCGCCACCGCCGGGTCGATTGGGGAGCGATGCGCCTGCTGCTGGCGATCCCGGCCTCGACCCGGCGGCGGCTGCTGATCGAACAGTTGCTGCTGATGGCGATCCGCTGCCTGGCCCTGGCCTGCCTCGCCTTCGCCCTGACCCGGCCCCTGCTCGAATCCGCCTCGGTCGCCGGGCGGATCGAGCGCAACGGCGCGGTGGCCGCTGTGGTGCTGATCGACGACTCGGTCTCCACCGCCTCCGGAGCCGAATCCGGCGAGTCCCGGATCACCGGCCTGCGCCACCTGGCCACCACCTACCTCGACACCCTGCGGCCAGGCGACGAGGTCAGCGTGCTGCGCCTGTCGCAGCTCGCCGCGCCGACCTCTGATCCGCTGTTCGATCTCGGCGCCGCCCGCCGCCTGGTCGATGCGGTCCAGCCCAGCGCTGCGGCCAGCGATTGGCCGGCGCTGCTCGATGCCGGACTGGCCCAGCTCGGCCGGCATCTGAATCCGGCGGCGGAAATCGTCCTGGTCCACGATGGCGGTGGCGGTTGGCAGGCCGAGGCCTCGGCGCGGTGGGCGGCGATCCTGCGCCGGCTGCGCGGCGGCTCCGGCGATGCCGATGGCAGCCGGGCCCGGCCGCGCCTGGTGCTGCTCGGCGGACCGCGGCCGAGCGCCCCCGGCCTGTTCTGGCGCAACCTGGCGGTGGCCGGGATCACCGCCGATCGCACGTTGATTCCCAAGGACGCGCGGGTCGCCTTGCGGGTGCGGATCACGGTCGCTGGCGGCCGGCCGCCGGCCGGATCGCTGCTCCGCCTGCAACTCGACCAGCGGGTGGTCGATGAACGGCCGCTGTCCGCGGCGGAAGGCGATCTGGAACTGGTCGTCCCGGTGACCTTCCCCGACGCCGGAGAGCACATCGTCTTGGCGTCCATCATCGGCGCCCGCGATGATCTGGCGGCGGATGATGCCAGGTCATTGGCGGTCGAGGTCGTCGATCGGCTCGGGGTGCTGGTGATCGACGGCCGGCCAGGCCCGGGTCTGCGCTCCAGTGGAGCCTGCGCCGCCCTCGCCCTCGATCCCGGCGGCCGCGAACCGACACCGTTCCGGGTCGAGCGCGCCGGCAGCGAAGCGGTGACCGCCCGCCGCCTCGAACAGGTCCGCGCCGCGGTGCTGTGCGATGTCGCCGCCCTCGACGCCGACGCCGCCGCCGACCTCGAACGCTGGGTTGCCGGAGGCGGCGGTCTGCTGGTGGCGGTCGGACCGGCCACCGATCCGGTCCACGTCAATCGCCGCTGGGCCAGGGAGGGCGATGGTTTCCTACCCGCAACGCTGGGCGCCCGCGGCGAGGCCGAACGCGGCGAACTGCCTGCGCCGGCCCTGCCCAGCCATCCGGCGCTGTCCGCCTTCGCCGGCGCCGGCCCCCAGGCGTGGGAAGGCGCCCTGGTCCGCACCTGGCTGCATCTCGACCTGCCGCCAGGCAGTGACGTGGCGGTGCCGCTGCGGCTGTCCGGCGGTGAGCCGCTGCTGGTCGTGCGCCGACGCGGACTGGGCCAATCGGCGCTGCTCGCCACCAGCCTCGACCCGGCCTGGGGCGACCTGTGCCTGCGTCCGGCCTTCGTTCCGCTGCTGCGCAATCTGGTCGGCCACCTCGCCATGCCGCTGATGCCGCCGCGCAACCTGCGCCCTGGTGAACGCCTGGCGTTGACCATCGACGGCCTGCCCGGCGACCCGGCGGCGGTGGGGCCGGATGGAGCGGTCCTTCCCCTCGAACCGTCGACCTGGGAAGGCATGCGCGTGGCGATGAGCGCTCCGCTGGCGGTGCCGGGCGGCTACCGGGTGCGGGCCGGCGAGCGCAGCTTCGCCTTCGCCTGCGCCCTCGACCCCGCCGAATCGCTGGCTCCGGCCCCGCCACCGGCAGACCTGTTCGCCGGCCTGGCGATGCTGTCCCTCGACAACGCGCAGGCGGTCAGCGAGGTGTTCTCCGCCGCCGACACCACCGGCCGTGAACTGTGGCCGTGGCTGGTCGCAGCGATGATCTCCCTGCTCTTCGCCGAGACCTTGGTCACCCGCTCGGTCCACCGCCGCGAGACGGGGAATCCATGAGCGCCTCTGCGACCGCAGCGCTGACCACGGCAGCGGCGAGCTCGGTGGCGCTGACCACCGCCATGCCCTGGTGGCTGGTGGTGCCGCCGGCCCTGGTCATCGCCTGGGCCCTGATCCGCCTGTCCCGCGAAGAACTGTCGGGGTTGCCCGCATTCACCCGCCGCGGCCTGCTCGGCCTGCGCGGGCTGAGCGTGGCCCTCGTGGTGTTGATGGTCATGCAGCCGTCGTGCTCGTGGCAGCGCAGCGAACGCGATCCGGCCCCGGTGGCCCTCGTGGTCGATGTGTCAGCGTCGATGGGCGTGCGCGATGGCGGCATGTCCGCCGGCCGCCGCCTCGACGAGGCCACCGCCCTCGGCCTGGTCCCCGAGACGGCTCGCGACACCGCGCCCCGGCGGACCGCGGCCGCGCTGTCGGCGCTGCGCGTCGACCTGCCGGCGCTGGCCTCGGGCAGCGGCCAGCCAGAGGTCCACGCCGCCGTCCTCGCGCCGCTGGTCCAGACCCTCGCCGGCCACGACGACCTCGGCCGCCAAGTGGCTGACGTCGTTAGCCGGTTGAATGAGGTGATCAGCACCTCGGCCACGTCCGCGGCGGTGGTTGATCCGGCCAATGCCAACGCGCTCAGCGATCGTTCCCGCCGCCAGGCAGCGGCTCGGACCCGTCTTGCCGCCCTCGCAGACCAGCTGCCTGCGCTGATCCAGCGCCTGCGCCAGGCCCAGACCGGCGCCGACGCCAGCCGGGCAAGCGCCACCGACCCTGAGCTGGCCTCATCTCTCGCCGCGGTGGACGCGATGTCGCGCCTGGAACGAGCGCTTTCCATCGCCGATCGGGTGCGCTCCCGGCTCGGCGATCGGGCCGCGGTCACCGTCCACCGCCTCGACGCCGGCCTGACCCCCATCCCCAAACGCGGCACCCCGGCGCAACGGTCCGCGGCCCTGCTCGGCGGGCTCGACTTCACCACCGACCACGCCGCCCCGCTCCGCTCCCTCGCTGAGCGCAGCGCGATGCCAGCCGAGCGCAGCGGTGGACCAGCCGAGCGCAGCGGTGGACCAGCCGAGCGCAGCGCGATGCCAGCCGAGCGCAGCGGTGGACCAGCCGAGCGCAGCGCGATGCCAGCCGAGCGCAGCGGCGGGGATCTGCCCCAGGCCGTGTTGGTGATCGGCGATGGCCGCGACACCGCCGGCTCCGACGCCGCGCCGGCGGCCCGGGCCCTGCGTTCCCGGGGGTGCATCGTCCATGCGCTGTGCCTGGGCGACGACCAGCCACCGCGCGATGCGGTGGTGGCGGCGATCGAAGGCGGCGCCGAGTATTTCCGAGGCGAAACCGTGTGCCTCGATGTCCGGCTGCGCCTGTCGGTGGCCGCCGACGAGGCTTGGGATGTGGTGCTCGCCCGCGACGGCGAGGTGATCGAACGGCGCCGGGTCAAGCCGACCGGCGATTGGCAGCGCGAACGCTTCGAGTTCCCGGCCGATCGCGGCGGCGTGTGGGCGATCGAGGCCCGCCTTGAGCCCGGTCGCGCCGACACCGCCATCGGCCACGGCCTGCGCCGCGAGGTCTGGACCACCGGCGACCTGCCGACCCTCGACCGGCTCGATGCCTCCGGCGCGCCGCCGCGGGCACCGGATTCCGTGGCGACGGTGGCCACCGCCACCGATCCGCCGGAAACCGCTGGCACCAGCTACCGCAGACTGACCGGCTGGCTGACCCCGCCGACCACCGGCGACTACCGGATCCAAATCTCTGCTGGTGGTCCGGCCGAGGTCTGGCTGGCAACCTCGGCCGCCGCGGCGGATAGGCGACGAGTCGCATCGTGCCCCAAGGACGTGGAACCCGGCGTCTTCGACCGGCACCACGAGCAGACCTCGGCGGCTATCGCCCTGCGCGCAGGGGAACGGTATTGGATCGAGGTCCGCCATCGCCCGACCCGGCCCGACCGCCTGTGCAGCGTCGGCTGGCGCCGCCCTGACAACGGCACCGACCGGCCGATCCCCACCGAGTACCTGCTGCTGGCCAACTCCGAACCGGACCGTGCCGGCACCGACCGGGCCGCTGCGACCGTCCTCAGCCAGGCCACCCGCGACAACGATGCCGCCCGGATCGCCATCGCCGTCCACGAGGATCCGCTCCGGGTCCTGGTGGTCGACAACCAGCCGCGCTGGGAATCCCGCTTCATCGCCAGCCTGCTCGAACGGGACCGGCGGGTGCAGGTGGTGCGCCGCTACCGCTCGATCCGCTTGCCCCGGGGCGAGGCGGAACTGCTTCCCGACAGCCAGGAAGGCCTCGACCGATTCGATGCGGTGGTCCTCGGCGACCTCCGCCCGGACGAGCTCCAACCCGGCGACGCCGCCAGGCTGTCTTCATTCGTCCGCCGGCGCGGCGGATTCCTGGTCTGCCTGGCCGGCGAGCGGGCGATGCCCGGCATGTGGCTGCTCTCGCCTCTCGCTGAAGTGCTGCCGGTTCGTTCCGCGCCACCGGCCACCGGATCCGGCCGCGATGCCCCGGAGACCAGGGAATCTCCTGGGAAGACTCCGGCTGCCGCCAATGGCGAGTCCCGCCTGCGCCTGACCATCGCCGGCGAATCGAACCCGATCACCGCGATCCTGGATGACCGGCGGCTCAACCAGCGCTTGTGGCCGGCACTGCCCGCGATGGCCCGGATCGCCAGGGAAGTCAACGCCAAGACCGCGGCAGAGGTCCTGGTCGAAACCGACGAGCGCCAGCCGGTGCCGGTGGTGGCGATCCTGCGCGCCGGCGCCGGCCGGGTGCTGTGGCTGGGCAGCGACGAGAGCTTCCGCTGGCGCGACCGGGTCGGCGAGCGGGTCCACCAGTCGTTCTGGCTGCAAGCCACACGCTGGGGCCTGGCGGCGCGGCTGCGCGGTAGCGACGAACGCCTGCAAGTGGCCCTTGATCGCGCCGTGATCGATCCGGGCGAAGCGGTCGAGCTGCGCGCCCGCACCGTGCTGCCCGGAGGCGCCGCCGTCACCACCACCCCGTCGGTGGAGCTGGTCCGCCTCGGCGACGACGGCGTGCCCGAACCCGCCACCCGCCGGGTCATGCAGCTCTCCGCTCTCGACGACGCCACCGGACAATGGCGCCAGACCTTGGCTGGCCTGCCGCCGGGCCGCTGGCGAGTCCGGGTCACCTGCGAGCAGCAGGACCTGCGCGGCCTGGTCGAGGAACGCACCCTGCTGGTCCAGGACCGCCCCGGACGCGAGACCGTCGACCTGCGCTGCGACCTCGCCCAGCTCAGCCGCATCGCCGAGGCCGGCGGAGGAAAAGCCGTGGAAGCCGCAGACCTCGACGCCCTGGCCGACACCATCGCCAAATCCCTGGTACCCCTCGAACGAACCCACCGCCGCACGATCAGCGTGTGGGACGGCTGGTGGGTGATCGCATTGATCTCCCTGCTCCTCGGCAGCGAATGGCTGTGGCGCCGCCGCGTGGGCCTGCCCTGAGGCCAATGGCTGGGGAACGAATCGCGGGCGAAGACCCTACCAGCCCGAAGGCCGAGCTTGACCGAGATGCCGGGGCATTGACCGAAAGGCCTTCCTTCACATAGTCCCCGCCCCAACGGCAACGCGGGGTAGAGCAGCCTGGTAGCTCGCAAGGCTCATAACCTTGAGGTCGCAGGTTCAAATCCTGCCCCCGCAACCAAGAAAAACCCTAGGGTAACACCTAGGGTTTTTTGTTAACTGCCGGGGTGCGAAATCACGCGCAAAATCACCGTGGATTCTTGCACGGTTCCCCGCGATCCGCGTTCTCCGTTTCGAGCCAGGACGCTTGGTCTCCGGTCAGGACAGGTCCCCGGCGGCCCGGATTCTCCAATTCTCCGGGGTGGAGAATCGCCCGGGTTATCAATGGGTTCCCGCTTGGAGAGCGGGCGGGATGGGAATTGGTCGGAATGGCATAGCTCTCGCGCGCCTGACCCGAGATTCTCCTTCACTGGATCTGGAGCTCAGTGGTGACCGGTCACCCGAGCGCACCCGACACAGACGGCTGTGCAGCTCCCTTCCCGCCATGTAAACGCCGATAGAGGTTGATCCCATTGCAACCGAGGAAAGCCATCATCATCTGTCTCCGATGCCGCTCTACGAAATGACACCTGACGCCTTCCGGCCCATTGGCCAGGCATCCTTTGCTGAACTCAAGGTGCGAGAGCGCGATGACCTCCAACGCTTGCTGCGCACGCAAATCGACGTGCTGGGCGACAATCTGTACGTGCTCACGGAAGAGTTTGGCGACTGGGATGACAGCCGCCGCCGCATCGACCTTCTCGCCATCGACCCTCAGGCGAACCTCGTGGTGATCGAACTGAAGCGCACCAATGATGGAGGGCACATGGAGCTTCAAGCTATTCGCTATGCCAGCATGGTATCGGCGATGACGTTTGAACGGGCGGAGCACATTCATGGGGAATTTCTGGCGCGGCTTGGCGAGCAGGCGGAGGAGGCCCGGTCTCGCATGCTCACGTTTCTCGGCTGGGAAGAACCCGACGAGGATGCCTTCGCACCCGATGTGCGCATCGTGCTGGTTTCGGAAGATTTCGGAAAGGAACTCACCACCGCCGTACTTTGGCTGCGCGAACGCGACATTGATGTCCGCTGCATACGTCTGCGACCGTACGAGGACGGCGGCAAGCGGCTGATCGATGTGCAACAAATCATCCCCTTGCCGGAGGCGAATGAATATCAAGTCCAGCTTCGCGAAAAAGAGCAAGTGGGCCGCAAGAAGCGGGCGGAACGCTATGATGTGCGTCTGAAATTCTGGGAGGGTTTGGTTGCTATTGCCCGCAGTCGAAAAACACGGCATGCGAACATAAAACCGGGCGCCTATCATTGGCTGGGCGCGAGTTCTGGCATTCGCGGCCTCGGGCTAAACTACGTTATCGTCCAGGAATACGGTATCGCCGAACTTTACATCGATCGCGGCGAGGCCACTGAAAACAAACGCATCTTCGATCAACTCCACGCCCGCAAGGACGACATCGAAAAAGCGTTCGGCGGGACTCTTTCATGGGAACGGCTCGACACCAAGCGCGCCTGCCGGATCAAACATGTCATCGAATTGGGTGGCTACCGCAACCCAGAATCGCAATGGCCGGAGATTCAGGCAGAGATGGTCGATACGATGACCAAGCTTGAAACCGCACTCAAACCAGCGCTGGAATCGCTTGGGCTATAAAAGATAGACGTCCAATGGGGCCGCGACAATGAAGTCGCGGAAATCTGATATATAACAGCTATTTCCAGGATTTGACCAACGGGCTTCAATGGGGCCGCGACAAGGAAGTCGCGAAAATACGGTCGCGGGCAAATGGGACTAACAGCGCATGCAGGACCTTCAATGGGGCCGCGACAATGAAGTCGCGGAAATTACCCGCCCGACACCGCTGCAATCCGCTACTGGTTGCTTCAATGGGGCCGCGACAATGAAGTCGCGGAAATCTACCTCGACGATCCGACGATCGCAGCGTGCCTGCAGCTTCAATGGGGCCGCGACAATGAAGTCGCGGAAATCTTGATGGGCCTACTCTGATACGGGCCGGCCCGTAGTGCTTCAATGGGGCCGCGACAATGAAGTCGCGGAAATATACCGGTCGCTTGGCTCGCTCCACACCTCGGGCACGCTTCAATGGGGCCGCGACAATGAAGTCGCGGAAATGGGAGTGCGGGTGCACGACGCGCCTGGCATCAGGATTGGTTCAATGGGGCCGCGACAATGAAGTCGCGGAAATCTGCGCGCCTAGGAGCAACCCATGTCGTTCTTCCAATCGCTTCAATGGGGCCGCGACAATGAAGTCGCGGAAATCTGAAGTACCAACTGATCGCACACGACGGCACCGTGCAGCTTCAATGGGGCCGCGACAATGAAGTCGCGGAAATTGTTCCCAATCCTCGCCCTGCTCGGCCCAGGCGTCGGGCTTCAATGGGGCCGCGACAATGAAGTCGCGGAAATACCGTCGCTGGAACCGTGGCGCTCATCGGATACCACGCTTCAATGGGGCCGCGACAATGAAGTCGCGGAAATAGACCCTGGGCGAACACTTCGCAACCCGAGGCCCGCTTCAATGGGGCCGCGACAATGAAGTCGCGGAAATACACCGCCCTGCAGGTGCTGATCGCCCAGATGAAGGAGCTTCAATGGGGCCGCGACAATGAAGTCGCGGAAATTACGAAACCAGGAAGGTTATGGATCCCCCGAGAGCGTGCTTCAATGGGGCCGCGACAATGAAGTCGCGGAAATATCGCCAAGGCCCGCGCCTGGCATGAGACAGTCCCGCTTCAATGGGGCCGCGACAATGAAGTCGCGGAAATGTGCCGGTGGCTGCGTCGCCAACGGTCGAATCGTTGCTTCAATGGGGCCGCGACAATGAAGTCGCGGAAATGGCTGTGACCGGCGGCACCGGGGCCGGCGCCACGTTGCTTCAATGGGGCCGCGACAATGAAGTCGCGGAAATTGACGGGCTCTTCCCACGGCCCTTCGGGGCAGGGGCGCTTCAATGGGGCCGCGACAATGAAGTCGCGGAAATCGTACCTGAACCCGGCCGGCTCAGCAACGCTCCCAGGCCGCTTCAATGGGGCCGCGACAATGAAGTCGCGGAAATGGCTGGCGTCGCCGTAGGTCTGAACGATGCCGTTGCTTCAATGGGGCCGCGACAATGAAGTCGCGGAAATGTCCATGGGTCGCCATAGTCGCATGGGTCAAACTTGCTTCAATGGGGCCACGACAATGAAGTCGCGGAAATTGCTTAACAGCCGGCGCGCATCGGGCAACCCCTTGAGCTTCAATGGGGCCGCGACAATGAAGTCGCGGAAATGCATGGAGCGGGTCCAATCGAGGAGCGAAGCACGTTTTTGCTTCAATGGGGCCGCGACAATGAAGTCGCGGAAATTGCGGCCTTCGCGGCTTCC
Source organism: Planctomycetota bacterium (assembly GCA_014193115.1). Classification (GTDB taxonomy): domain Bacteria; phylum Planctomycetota; class UBA11346; order UBA11346; family UBA11346; genus BJHQ01. The sequence continues at coordinate 274,727 of BJHQ01000006.1, forward strand.
CGGTCGTAAGACTGGTCGCTTCAATGGGGCCGCGACAATGAAGTCGCGGAAATGCGGAGCGCTACCTGGCCGCCAACGGGCACAACCTGCTTCAATGGGGCCGCGACAATGAAGTCGCGGAAATAGATCGCCTGGGCGGACCCGGCGCTCGCCGATTTCGCGCTTCAATGGGGCCGCGACAATGAAGTCGCGGAAATATGGCGGCATCGTCGGATGCCTGGCGCTGGGCTGCGACGCTTCAATGGGGCCGCGACAATGAAGTCGCGGAAATCGACCCATGCCCCCTGACACCTGCCCGTACGGAGTAGCTTCAATGGGGCCGCGACAATGAAGTCGCGGAAATGTTTGCGCAGTGAAGAACTGGACAATGCGAGCTGGACGCTTCAATGGGGCCGCGACAATGAAGTCGCGGAAATCGGCAGCGCGGTGGTCGAGGCGGACGCGGGGACAGCGCTTCAATGGGGCCGCGACAATGAAGTCGCGGAAATAAACCGAAGGCACGCCGCGATCCGATCCCAGGCACGCTTCAATGGGGCCGCGACAATGAAGTCGCGGAAATATCAAACAGCGCGACGCTTGCCATTCGCTGATCGGGCTTCAATGGGGCCGCGACAATGAAGTCGCGGAAATCTCCATCGTGCTCAGCTCGGGCAGATCGAGGGTGATGCTTCAATGGGGCCGCGACAATGAAGTCGCGGAAATCAGCTCAAGCGCCGGGAATCGCTGGCGAAATGGATGCTTCAATGGGGCCGCGACAATGAAGTCGCGGAAATAACTGTTTTCCGCCCGTGCGCCCGGCGCTCGTTGGCGCTTCAATGGGGCCGCGACAATGAAGTCGCGGAAATGACCGAAGACGAGCCGCGCATTGACCTGAAAATCGAGCTTCAATGGGGCCGCGACAATGAAGTCGCGGAAATCGGGCCATGCTGCGCGTGACGGACGGCGTCCAGCTCGCGGCGCTTCAATGGGGCCGCGACAATGAAGTCGCGGAAATCAGCTCTGCGCGGAATCCCGGGTGCGGGTCTCGGCGCTTCAATGGGGCCGCGACAATGAAGTCGCGGAAATGGGCCAGATCGGGAGCCGCAAGGCTGCCCCAGCGGTGCGCTTCAATGGGGCCGCGACAATGAAGTCGCGGAAATCAAAGACGCCGGCCACGCCAATGACGCGACCATCGTGCTTCAATGGGGCCGCGACAATGAAGTCGCGGAAATAACTGTTGGCAACGCGACTTCGATCAGCGTCACTCGCGGGCTTCAATGGGGCCGCGACAATGAAGTCGCGGAAATGAGGGCAAGCCATTTGAGGCGCTGGCCAGGATCGACCCGCTTCAATGGGGCCGCGACAATGAAGTCGCGGAAATTCGCCATCAACCGCGCCGTCGTTGGTGTTCTTGAAGCTTCAATGGGGCCGCGACAATGAAGTCGCGGAAATCCGCGACGGGTCGGCCTATGCGGTCCAGATCATCCTGCTTCAATGGGGCCGCGACAATGAAGTCGCGGAAATGCACCGGCGACATTCACCGTCGCGCTCTCGGCGACGCTTCAATGGGGCCGCGACAATGAAGTCGCGGAAATATCTGGGAATCTAAATCACTGTCACAACTCGTGTTGGCGAGGTCCGTGCGAGCGGTTCAGATTTGACCCAGCAAGAGAGCTGATCTACGCTGGTGTTGATTTTACATGTCTATAATTGTCAACGCTTTCGAGTGGGTGCCGTGGTTTGCCTAGTGATTTGAGCAATGGACAATTGGACACATTGTCAACAGCATTTAAATTCGACTGCACGCTGAAAGAGTCCACCGCCAAAATAGCGAGTTCGTCCTAGGAGGAGCGGCCCCGCAACGCTTCGCTCGAAGCACAGCGTTACGTCTCCCACGAGTCCGATTCCGGGAACTCCTCGAATGTTGCTCGACTCTACGCTCGGCTCGGGCAGCCCGAGCCGACGGCATTCCGCACGGACATCGGCTGCCAGTGCCTCCGTCGCTGCGCCACTCTTCGTATGTCGGGTGACGACATATGGCGTGATGGTCTTCCACACGCGCGAATGCCCCAGGAGCGAGTCATCGCGTTCTAAGACAGCAACACGGGAAAACGATAAGATCCCAGCGTGTCCCACGCGCAGCTCGCAGAACCCTTCGAGCGCGGCATCAAGGGTGCGTAGGTGGTCGAGATCCTGAGGCGCGCGTCGCTCTACGACGTGAGGAGCAAGGACGAGCAACCTTCCCAAATCCGGGTCGTAGGCGAACGAGAGGTGCGGAGAACGAGAGCGCCGAACAGGAGCGCCGTCCTCAGCGTGACCGCTGAAGAAAGGTGCGAGCAGCTCACGTGGGCCGATGGTGGCCTGCACTCTCGCCATGACCGCGCGGCGCAACGCCCGAGCGATATCAAGCGCCTCGGGCTGGCCTTCGAGGCCGTCGGTTATCGCGAAAGCATGTATCCCCGGAACGACATCTTTTGCTGGCGCCATGAGCCCAAGCCCGAGAAAGCGCCCATCACCGAGCACCAGTGGACCTTCGACCGGCACTCCGAACGCAATCTCGACGTGCCAGAGGCGCTCCTTCTCGAAGCGCGTTCCATCGGCAAACGTCTCGACGCGGGAACCCGCCCCGTCGAAAGGCTCACGCTGCAGGCGAATGCTCTCGGCTTGGGCGCGCACGCCCGCGTGACGGAGTGCGTGAATGACAGCAGCTCTTGCTCCCGAGATTTCAACGACCCGCTCGAGGCCACGCTTGGCCTCTGCAAGCTTTCGCGTCGGCTCGATGCGCCGGCGCTTGCCCACCTCGGGCAGTGCCACTGGCGTAACGGACCGGAACACTCGGGCCGCCGCGCCAACGCCGTAGTGCCGGAGCATTGCGTCGTCGGCCGATGGTGACAGCAGGACGCCCTTCACCTCTCCGGTGTCTGGGTCGGAGAGCTCTGCACCCGAGAAAGCCCAGCGAACATCCTCGCTTAGGAGCGGGCATGCCGCAGGGATCTCGACGAGGAGACGTCGGATCGCGCGATCAGTGTAATGCATACCGATGGATGGGATGGCGATGATTCGCACCCGATTCTCGGCATGAACTGCGTTAGAACCATCGTGCTTACGACCCACAAGATGTCGGTCGACCTCCTGGAGCCGGTCGGGCATGGCGGTGCTCAGGCGGGCGCGAGCTGCTTCACGCGCCGAAACGACAAGCAACGAAGCCCCCGCGAGTGGCCACGACACAAGTCGATCTGAATCAGAAGCGGATCGGAGCTCGAAGACATGACGATTCGGAGGGCAATCGTACGATATCTGCCGATAGCTCGGCTTCGCTTGTTGGACGAAAACGCGCTGACCGCTCTCAGTGCGGAATCGCGCAGCCTGATATCGGCGTTCAAGGCTCGCGAAGGAACCTTTTGTGGGACATGCGAGAACAAGACCGTCGCCCGCACTCGGTCGCCGAACGATCCCGTTGTACTCGACGAGCTTGGTATCTAGCGCCGCCTCGTCGAGGACCTCTCCCCAAGCCCAAGCCATATCGACCCCACGCCCGAGTTGGTAGAGTTTCTCGGAGAGAGCACAGATTGTGTCCGCATGGTTTGCACCGTCCTCTGTGAAAGGCCATGCGTAGATCCAAGGCACCTCCGGATCGAAATGCTTTGGCCTCCACACCTTCTTTGCGCCACGTGTCTTGGCGATGTCCCGAACATCACCGCCGAACTTGTCGAGGTCGTTGTTCGGCATAAACATCGTAACCATCTGACCACGCACCAGGCGAGGCGACGCGATGATCGGAGCGTCGGGGATCCCTTCAAACCAGGTGAGGGCCTCCTTGGTCTGTTGGTCGAGAGGCCCGCTGATACCCGCGCCAGCCACGAGCGCCTGAAACAGGCGAAAGGGCGACGGCAGTTCGTCGCCGTCGCCATGGTAACGCCCATCCTGGGCGCGCACATGGATGGTCAGATAGCGCGTCATCACTGCGGTTCCGCCGGAGCGTTTTCGTCTTTCTTCGCGAGGAGCTTCTTTGCCGCCGCGAGGTCAAAATTGTGCTCGAGAGGCAAGGCATTCCCCGCAGTGTCTTTCGGCCACTTCGCCTTGAACGGTGCAGCGGCAACAGCGGCATAGGCGATCAGTTCGTCCTGCTTCGGGAACCTCACTCCAGTGGGCTCCCCACGGCGCGGGACCGCCGTCCACGTGTCGTCGTTGGCGTAACGGAGCAGGCATCCCTCGCGCAGGAACAACTCGAGATCCGCATTGGCCGCCAAAAGCGCGAGCCCGAGCAGATATTTCTGAACCTGTGTGGTCTCAGCGGGGTTCCCGCCACGAATGCCTCGAAGTGCGACGAGGTTCACGGTCACATCACGTTCGATTGAGCCCCCTGCGAGCACACCCCCCAGGACCCTCTCCTTTCGTGCGTCGTCTCGGAATGTTGCTGGAGCGTCTTGAAAGCCCTTCACCGAGAGCTTGATCTTCTTCGACTTGGCCTCCTTTTCGAGTTCCTGCTGTTGCTCCTGACTAAGCGCTTTCCACACCGAGTTGAACTGTGCGGCACTGTGAAGAACTTCAACGTCCCAAGCGCGGATGATCGAGCGCACCAATCGGGGGCGCTTCTCACCGGTACCGCCGCGCGAATCCCACACGCCGAAGATCAGCGAGGTCGGCGCGATCGCAGCGAGAAGAGCGGCGTTTCCCGTGTTGCGCAGAGCCTCGAAGGCCTTCGCGATTTCCGGGGCGAGCGTCGGGCTCGCGAGCACGACGGCATCCGCGCTGCGGTGCGCGAGGTCGAGGAGAGAACGTTTCTCAATGTGGCCATCCCCGCCATCCTGCTGCTTGTTGCCCTTCTTACCGCCACCTTTGTGCAAGACGATCTCGATCTGCGGTACGAGGCTCGCAAGCGCATTTAGCTCGTTACCATCTACGTCTTTTCCGGCCGATTTGAAGATCGGCTCCAGTCGGTTTGCCTGGGACCCGACCGTGTCGATCGCCGCGACCCGCGTGCCGTCCGCGAGCGTATCGATATTGTAGCCGATGTCGGCGTAGGTCGGCGGGAAGATGACGCCGCGACCGCTTTCATCAGCTTCGACGGGAAGGAGCTTCTGCCGCAGACGAAGGGCGACCGGCCCGTCGGCTGCGAGCCACGAGTCAAAGAGCTTAGTGGTATCCTCACTGAGCGACTTGGTGGTGTTGTTTTCGGTCTTCGATGTCATGGTTGGGTCTCCTCATGGGCGAAGGTGGTGACTTTGTTCTTGCCGGACAGATCGAGCACGAACTCGAACCGACGCATCGGCAGTTTCAGATCGGCGCCGGCGAGCGCGGCGCGCCCCAGCATCGGCGGCAATGGATGTCCCCAGACGGCGTAGCGAACCTTGCGGGTCTCGTATTGGTGAGGCCGGGCGTGCTCAAGCCCGATCGCCGCGAGGATTTCGACAACAGGCGAGGCAGCTATGCCGTCCTTCTGCGTGTTCGGGGAGTAACCGGCGTCGATCGCAGTCCAGGCACCGCGAGGATCGAAATTAAAGCTGCCGCCCATTGGCGTGACCAAGTCGAAGGGCGCCTTCAGGAGCGCCTCTCGATGCTCCCGCCAGAGCTGCTGCAGGCCTCGGTTTTTGAGGTCGCCTATCGTTTGATTCTTTTTGGGCTTCTCGCGCACGCCCTGAAGCATCTGGCTCGCAATACGGTTCGCCGACCGATTGCCCGAATAGAGCTTGAAGTCATCCCTCGACGAGCCGTCGGCCCAATGACTGACGGTGAGGCGACGTCTGTCATCCACGAGTTGGATGGGCAGCGCATTGCGGTTGCCTTCGCCCGAGGGGAACACTGGTGTCGTGGCGCGCCCCTGCACCTCGCCCGGATCGTCGTCGGACTCTTCATCGTCTTCAGCTTTGCTTAGCGAGGCGTCTTCCTCTCCATTTTCGTCACCATCGGCTGCACCACCTTCGACGTAGCCAATGGGTGTCAGTTCGCTGATCTTCGCCATTGCCAAGAATTCTAGGACGACCTCGAAGGGACTCATGTCGCTGTCAGCGCGGAGTACAAACGTAGCTTGCGCTTCGCTCCAGTCGAAGTGCGCCTCGACGCCGCCGAGAAGAACCTCAGCCGCCTCGATGAAGCCCATGCAGGCGAGCACTTGGCCTGGACTCTTGAGGTCGACGGGGATGGATGCAGTCGCTTGCGGAATCATGGCTGGTCCTTCTGCGCTGTCGATGCCTGCTGGTTGAGCCGTGACGCAGTCTGGTCTGCCGAGCGAAGCAGCGCCTCCCACCATGCCAGTCCCCACGGTCCCCATCGCCTCGAGAGTCTCGCGAAACGAAGCGCGACCGCCCGGGCACGTTCATCGACCATGGACGGCGGTGCATCGTCGGAGCCGTTCGTGCTGATCACGGGTCTGGCGAATCCGTGATGCGCAGCGATGAGATGAAGGACAAAGTCCTGATCATTTGGAGCGAGTTTCTTAAACTCATCATGGGCCTCCACGTAGGGCAGAGAGCCCAGCTCGTGCCGATAGCCGTCGAGGAGGTCGAAGTCGATCGGCCCCTTCGTCTTTGCGTAGGGGCGACCATCAAGTGGGGCCTTGAACGCGCGCTGCCACCGTGCCGAGCGCTTTCCTTCGTCATGAAGACGAGCCGCCAAAGCGAGGAGATTCGCGCGTGCTGTCTCAATACCAAGACGCTGGGCGATCTGTCTCGCGCAGTCTTCGGCCCAGCTCTGGTGCTCAACGAGCTGCTGGGGACGATCTGCTTCCGCCCTCTCTTCTTCCGTCGCAGCATCGCCAGCCCACCCATCGATCACCAGCGCCGCAGACGGCTCACCGTCCACAACGTTAGTCACGAATAGATGGCGTCGCACCCATCCGGCTCCTGTCGTTTTGCTCCATGCCGACCCGCCCTCTTCGCTGGCACTTAATGCGCGGATGCGGAACCCCGTCACGGATACATCAGCGACGTCAGGGCGAGCGAGCCACATTGCGGAGCCATCGTCCGAGGCTTCCGCGGTCGTGTCGGTCTTTTCGGCCAGGAGTCCGTCAGTGAGTCCTCCTAGGCGCGCGTCGATGATGAGCGTCGACCCGACCAAGAGCTTCATGAGTTCCTTCACGCCCTGCTCGCGAGCCTTCTTGGCCTCCTTGTTCTCGTTCATGCCCTTTGCCGCTGCGATCTCACCGAGGGTGCGCCATCCCTTCGGCTCACCGCGCCATCCGAGGGCGATCGCGACGACCTTCCGTGCATCCAACGACGCATCATCTCCGGTGGCATTGCACACTGCCGCTGCGCGTTCGATGAGCCATTCGAGTACAAGGTGGGTATCGGTTTCGAGCTGCTCGCTGGAATGTGGAGGTGCAGCTTCGAAGAAGCGCTTCGCAGCCTTGGCGTCGAGGGAACCATCAGCTCGAACGGGCAGATGCCGTCGCCAGACCACGGTCGTCTGCGGCGGATCGTTCGGATGGAAGCCTCGCAACCACGGGTCGACTTCGGGCCGTCCGGGGTGCTCGTCGAGCGACGTCATCGACCATGCATCGACCAGGGCGCGCGTAAGCTCAGGTCTGAGCGGATCGACGGTCGTTGCGGCACGCAGAACATTTCCGAGGTCGTGGCGGTTGCGGAGCGAAAGGAGGGCGTCAGGGCCCAGGCTGCCCTTCTCTCCGACGGCAGCGAGTAATTTCCGCAGGGCGCGATGTTGCGCAGCCTCGGACTCATAGCGCGACACGAGCTTCGCGTCGGCGTCCTTGAACGCCTTGAAGCGCTTCTGGCACGCGGAGATCGAACTCTTCAGCGCCTTCTCATCCTGCTTGCACTCCGCTTCCGTCGCTTTGGCTTCGGCAGATTCCTTCTGGCTTTTCGGAACAGAGACTTTCGCGCCATGCAGTGCGATCAGCTTCCTCGTCAGCGCATCAAGTTGTCCCTTCGCCGCGTTGGCTACCGCCCTCTTTTCAAGGGCTTTTGTCGTCTTTTCAGAGGGCGCGGGCTCACGGTCGACCACGACGATGACCTTCGCATCCCCATCACCACGCCGGTTCACTCGGCCAAGGCGCTGGACCATGCGCTCCCACGCTACGAGGTCACAGACCATGTGGTCCGCGTCGAGGTCCACCCCGACCTCTCCGGCGGACGTTGCGATCAAAAAGGCCGAGCGCACCATGTTCACGGATGTACCCGCCATGAAGCCAAGTCGGGCGAGAGCATCGCGCGCTTGGGTTCGCTCCTTCACGCGTCGTCCGCCGACGAAGAGCTCGATGTTCGGCTCGTCCATTCCGGCCGACTTCGCCAGATTGCGCAATTCTGCAGCGACGGCGGTCGCGTCCTTTCGTGCATTGCAGAACACGAGGCACCGGACCTGTGCTGAGCCTTGCCTTGTCACCTCCCATGCCTCAGAGGCGAGCACGCCGGCGAGTTTGTGAACCTTGTTCTTCTTGGTCGTCACGGCGTCGTCGTCAGCACTCGAACCATCTTTCCGGGTGGCGGTGGCCTCCGCCACGTTGGCGAGCTCTACGATGGACAGCGCCTTCTTCGCCGTCAGACGTTTATTGACGATAGAGTGGTTTCGATCGTCGTCGGAAAGTGTCAGCGTCGTGGTGTCAGTCTGGCGCCCCGTCGCCGAGAGCGAAAGGAGCTTGAACGGAGGAACCAACGCGCGAAGGGAAGATTCCTTTGGACCGAACGAGTCGGCTCCACGTTCGATCTGTCTGAGGAGATCTTCGAAGGCAGGGACCAGGTGGGCTTCGTCGAGAACTACGAGCGTGTCGGCGCCGAGGAGCCCTGCATGGTAGGGACGCATCTTCGAGGAGACGCCGTAGCCCGAAAAGAGGAGACGCGAGCCCACCATGTCGACGGTGCCGATGACGATCGCGGGTGAAGATGGATCATCAAGCCACGCACGGTTGTCGATGTGTTGACCACGCAGCGTCGAGATGGGCAGTGGGCGATCGCCAAGACCGAGAACGCTTGAGACGTCTCGCTCGTTGGCCACCCACGCGCGGAGTGACTCGGCCACTTCGGTGGCTTGATCGACAACGGCTCGTCGATCGACGACGTAGACAAGTCGCCGAGGCAGCGAGGCTCCGAGCGCCCGCGCGACAAGCCACACGGCCATGACGGCGGTCTTTCCTAGACCAGTGGGAATATCGAGTGAAGTGACCTCCTTGCCCTCGAGAAAGCGCAGACACAGTTCCTGCTGCCACGGAAAAGGCGAATCACTAGGGCCTAATTTCAAAGCCCCCCGTAACCATGTCTCAGAAGCCCATTTTGTCATTGATTGACCATGCATAGCTTGCGCCCTGTGTGCCCTGGGTTCCTGATACTGGTGGTGGGCATGGACGAGGCCCCCCAGGACAGCATCTTGGTCACTGTTGGTTGAGCTATCATCTGTAATCCGCATGCAAGGTCGCGCTCAGCGTCTTGCCGAAGACGGTGGGGATGCGGATTAAACGGCCACGGCAAGCGGTCTCTGCGGCCAGTTGTGCTTGCCATGGATGCGGTTCCGAGAGGCAGGTGATACTGCGGAAGGTGCTGAAGGGTGTCTGCCATGGTAGAGCTCAGGAAGTCTTTGGGGTCGTCAGGGTATGACGGTATCGGAGATCTGTGCAGGTTGCTTTGCAGGCATATGGGCCAGTATGGACGCCACGCGTTCTGCCTCGTTTTTCAACCAGAACATCAATTCCGGGGGGCCTTCCGGACGGACGAATGACCCGAACGAGGCCACCCAGTGGCGGGCTTCGGGAAGGCCTGTTGTCGAAAAGGTCAACCTGCGCCAGCCCGGTGGCAGATCTTCGGGTCCAGTGTCGATCAACTGATGTTCGCCCCAGGTCCGATTCGCGATGGATGGCCAGGCCTCTGGGCTGACTGCCAGCACGACCCGCGAACGATCTTGTGGTTTCACTGATCCCGTGGCGTGGAACCCGCTGGCGAGAATGGCATCCACCTCGTCATGCGGCTGACGGATCGGGGCGCCCAGAGGAAGTCGATCGGCAATGCTCACAGCAGGGTCACGGCTGGTAATGCGGGACAGGGCGTACTGTTTGACGCGACCTGTGCCCTTGCCGTCACTTGGTGCCCAGGCGAAGCAGAACCATTCGCCTTTGATCATGACCAAGCGGATCGGCCAGACATGGCTTGGATGATCGACGCTATGCCGATTGCGGTAGGAAAAGTAAACGGCCTGTCCTGTGCGCAAGGCGCGCTGAAGGATCGCAATGCTTCCAGGCGCCTCAGGAGCGATGCCGAATCGGCTCACCCCCACGGTTCCGGGGGCGATCTGGCGCGCCTCCTCCGTCAGTCCGCTTCGCTCCAGCAAGCCATGCACCGCAGCGGAAAGATCCCCAGCATACGGCGAGGAGGGACGTTCCCAACCGGGCTGCCGGGTCTCCGGTGACCGAAGCAGGCCCCGAGCTGCAATCAGCGCTGCGAGTTCGTCATGCGTCAATGCCGTGATTGCGGTGGTCAGCAGTACAGGAGGAAGACCGACCAGGCTCCAGAGGACAATTCGTGCATCACCGCCTCGCGTTCGGCGCATCTGTGAGGGAAAGGTCTGGAGCAACCAAGCCAAATCGCCAGCAAGCGTACGGACGCTGGTCGTTGGACGCAGACGCTGGCGGAGATTGTCGGCGCTGGCAGGCCCCTCAGCGATGAGCTCCAGCAGGCGTTGCCTACGATGGATGGCAGGAGGACGGCTGGGCATAATCGGATCGCAGGAAGGATAAAATTGCCGTCGACCTATGCCAGTGTGCGGTTGATTGCCGCGATGCGCGGTATGGTCTGACTAGATCGCCTAGATAATTTCTCGCAAATTTGCCGATTCTGTGAAGATTCCAGCAGCAGTCGAGCATCAAACGGACCCTCGAACACCTTGCGTCGAAAAGAACATCCGCTGCCTCGCCCACGCCACCTCCGCACACACCCGCCGCAGCCCCTTTTCGCTGACCTCCGGCTTCCCCTCGTCGACGGGATCAAGAAACAGCAATTTTTCCTGAATATCCGGCGCCAACAGGGTCAGGTTCAGGATTTGGGTCATCCGCGGCTGGCTTACCTTCGCCAGGCGGGCCAGGGTGCTGGCATCCGGCACCGCCCCGGATTTCAGCAACTGGTCGCAGTGGATGGCCAGGGCCATGAGCTTGGCGATGCGGGGAATGCGGCCGGCCGGCGGCTGCGGGGTTGGCTCGACGCCGACCTGGACCGACCGCCGGCTGCCGCCTCGCGGACCGCTGTGGTTGGCGATGAAGAAGGGTCGCTCGATGACGAGGCTCATGGGGCACCTGCTTGCTTGGCCAGGGCGGCGATGCCGCCGGCCCTGAAGACGAACGCGACCTTCCCGGCTTGGCCGTCGACGCGGATGCGCTCAACCAGCAGACCCAGCAATTGTGCCCGCTCGGTGGGGACCAGGGCCGACCACACGGGCTCGAACTGGGTCAGGGCTGATCGGGCCTCGGCCTGGGGGATCGTGGCGGCCTTGGTATCGGCCAGGACGGCGCGGGCGGCTTCGACCTGGGCGTCGGCCTGGAACTTTCGGTCGTGGTCCGGGCTGTTGGTCAGCTTGGTGGCGACTGCCTCGGCATCGCGCAGGCGGGTTTCCAGGCTGGCAACCTCGGTGGCATGCTGCGCGCCAGCTTCGGCGATGACGGCCTCGACCAGCCGGGGATCGCGGCAGATGCCGGCGATTTCCTCGACCACGACCCGATCCAGTTCGGCGGCGGGCAGGCTGGGCATGGGGCAGGTGTCGGCGCCGTGGCTGCGGGATCGGTCGCAGGTGTAATAGGCGTAGACCTTGGGGCCGCGCTTGGTCCAGCAGTAGGTCATGCCGCAGTCGCAGGGCCCGCAGGTCAGAAGGCCCTTCAAGAGGGCGTGGTGCTTGGTCCGGACGCCGGCTCCGCCGCTGCGGCGCTGGTGTTGCAGCAGGTTCTGCACCGCCTCGAAGGTGCCCTGGCTGACGATCGCCGGGTGCTCGGCGCGGATGAGGTCGCCCCGATACCGGATGTGCCCGGTGTAGAGGACATTCCCCAGCAACCGGGAAAGTGTGCTTTTGCTGAACGGCTTGCCGCCGCGTCGGTGGCCGCCCTCAGTGGTCCAGGCCTTGTTCGTCCAGCCCCGCTGGTCCAGTTCCCGGATGACGCCGACCAGGCCGCGCTGCTTCAGGTAGAGGTCGAAGATGGCGCGGACCTGCTCGGCCTCGGGTTCGTTCACCACCAGCTTCCGGGTGGCCACGTCATAGCCCAAAACCGGGTTTCCACCGCACCAGCGGCCCTGGCGCTTGGTGGCGGCGACCTTGTCGCGGATGCGCTCGATGGTGTTCTCGCGCTCGAATTGCGCGAAGCAAATCAGGACGTTCAGCATCAGCCGGCCCATGGGCGTGGCCGTGTTGAAATGCTGGGTGACGCTGACGAAGGCGACCTGCTTGGCATCCAGCTTTTGGAGGAGGCCGACGAAATCGGTCAGCGAGCGCGACATGCGGTCGAGCTTGTAGACCGCGATCACCTGGACCTTGCCGGCCTCTACGTCGGCCATGAGCCGCTGGAGGCCGGGTCGGTCGGTGTTCCCGCCGGAGAAGCCGCCGTCGTCGTACCGCTCCGGGCTGACGACCCAGCCTTCGCCGCGCTGGCTGGCGGCGAATTGCTCGCAGGACTGCCGCTGGGCGTCGAGGCTGTTGAACTCGCGATCGAGGCCCTCTTCGGTGCTCTTGCGGCAGTAGATGGCGACGGTTTTCGGCGCTGGCTTGGGGTGGCTGCTCATGCCGCGTCGCTCCGCTGCTTGAGGCCGAAAAAGACATGCCCGTTCCACTTGGTGCCGGTGATCACGCGGGCGATGGCGCTAAGGCTGCGGAAGACCTGGCCGTCGAAATCGAAGCCCTCGGCGAGGACCGTCACCACCACCGGTTTCCCGCGCCATTCCCGGCGCAGCAGCGTGCCCGGCGCCAGGCCGGCGTCGCGGATCTGGGGCAGGGCGACCTCCTTGGTCCGGGGTACCTCGGCCAGGACGTTCCTCGCGGCCTGGCGGGGAGCGGTCAGGCGAATGTCGGCGTCCTTGGCCAGTTCGGCGGCCCTGGCCAGGGCCCGCTCCGACAGGCCGCCCTCGTCGTCGGCCTGCAGGCGCCAGGCGATCCGGCGCACCAGCCAGGTCTTGTGCCGGCTGGCGGTGGGCTCGCCGAAGGTGGTGAGGTAGCGGTCGCGCAACTGGGCGACTGTCAGCGATGATAGGCGCTCGACGGCGGCGATGGTCGTGGGTTTCATGACGCACCTCCCGCCGAGGCGACCTTGGCCGGGCGCGGCTTGAGGCCGAAGAACACCGGGCCGTTGCGGTTGCTGCCGCAAAGGGCGGTGGCCGCGGCGCTGAGGCTGCTGTAGGTGGTGCCGTTCAGGAGGAACCCATCGGCCTGGACCGTGACGATGATTTCCTGGCCGCGCCAGGTGCGGCGAATCTCGGAGCCCACCGGCGGCATGGCGACCTCGGTGGCGGGTTTGGCCTCGGCGGTGACCGACGGCTGGTCAACCGCCGCGGAAGGCGGCTCGGCGGCGGGCTCGGGCGTCACCGATGGAGCCGGGGCCGGGGCCGGCGCTGGGACGGTCTGCGCGCCGCTGATGCGCTTGATCATCCAGGGGCGATTGTTGGACATCGTCGGGGTGCCGAGGGTCGCCTCGAACAGGGCGCGGAGTTCCTTGGTGTTGCAGGTGGAGAGGTTGGGGAGGGTGATGGTCATGGCTGATGGGGGAGGGTTGGGTGTTGCCGACCTGGCGGGCGAGATGCCGGCGCAGGCCGAGGGCGAGGAGTGCGGCAACCCCGCTCAGGGCGGTTTCCAGATCCGCAGCCAGCTCATCGGAACAGCTCGGGCTGGCTGAGGCGCAAGCTGACAAAGCCGCCGGTGGCGTTGACGATGACGTGGTCGACGAGCTGCACGTCGACGGCCCGGCCGGCGGCCACGAGGCGGCGCGTGACGGCGGCGTCAGCATGGCTCGGCGACACATCGCCAGACGGGTGGTTGTGGACGGCGATGGCCGTGGAGGCGGCGCGGCGCAGGGCGTTGCGGAAGAACGACCGCGGCCCGGCATCGCAGCCGTCGACGTCGCCCTGGCTGATCTGGACCGGCTCGCCGATCAGGCGCGAGCGTGGGTCGAGGCACAGGCACCACAGGCGTTCGTGGTCCAGGCCGACCAGCGGCAGCATGACCTGGGCGACCTGCGCGGGCTGGGTCAGCGCCGTGGTCGGCCGGCGGGCGCGGAGCAGCCGGCGGTGCAATTCCAGGGCCGCGTGCAGCCGGCGCGCCGCGGCCGGCGTCAGGCCCCAGCTCCGCTGCCAGGCGACCGGGTCGCCATGCGCCAGGTCCTGCAGGGCGGGCTGGTAGGCTTCCTGGCCCTCGGCGCAGCCGTTCCGGGAGCCCGCCACCAGGCGCACCACGTCGTGGTCGCTCAGGTGGTTCAGGGTGATGTCGTCGTCCAGCATCGGGTGCCTTCGTCGGTCGGACGGGGCCTGATTGCCCCGCTGCCAGGCACGTTGCTGGTGCTGAGTTCGGTGAGCTAGCTCGCTGAGCCGGCTTCAGCGCCGGTGACTCTGCTTGATATCGACGAGCGGTTTTTGGTACTGATTTACCTGGCTTTCTTCCAGGATGAGGAGGTCTGGCAGTTCCACCGAGAAGATTTTCAAGGTGCCCACCACGGGAATCGGCGGCACCGGGCGGACGTTGCCCAGGTGCCAGCCGAAGGCCGGGGCGTAAGGCGCAATGCATGCCTTTGCCCAGTCCCGCGTGCGCATCGGTTGGCAGTCGATCAGCTCCACCAGGCAGACGGCGCAGCCGAAGGGCGAAATCGCCGGGATTTTGCTGGCGCACAGCAGCAGCTCGCCGCGGTAGGGCGTCGCCCAGGTCCGGGTTTCGATGGTCTTGTGGCCGTCGCGGATCAGGTTGGCCCAGGGCTGCTTGAGCGACAGGGCGCGGTACATTGGCATGGTGAATCACGATCCTTTCCGAGGGTGGGCGGTTCAAGCTGCACCTCGCGCCGCCAGGGCTGGCCGGATGAGCGCGGGCTCCCAGGTGGCGAGGTCCTCGTCCTGTGGGCGCCGCTGGGAGCGGCCGGTGAGCAGGTCGCCCAGCGCCTGGTCGATGAGGCGCAGACCCAGGGGGAACAGCTCACGCCGCCACAGCGTCGACGGCGTGTCGTCGGGCCGCACGAAGCACCAGTCCTGGGCGGCGATGGGGCCGGCGTCGATGCGCTCATCCAGCCAATAGACGGTGCCGCCGGCGATGCGGTCGCGGTCGCGGATCGTCCACGCCACGGCGTCCCGGCCGCGGTGGATCGGCAGCAGGCTGGGGTGGTAGCTGAGGCCGCCCAGGCGCGTGGCGGCGAGCATCGCCGGCGGAATGAACCGGTGATTGTGGGCGGCGACGATCAGGTCGGTGAGCGGCGGCAGCATCGCCGCCGATGGCGCCGCCATATGTACCGCCGGCAGAATCGTGCCGGTCGCCAGGGCGTCGCCCTCGGGCGCGCACACGCCCACCAGGGCGAAGCCGCCGCGGCGCAGGATCAGGTCGCGCACGGCGCAGCCAAACGTGCGCGAGCCGATCAGGAACACGCGGATCGGGTCGGGATCATACATGGGTTTGCTCCTTGGGTGTCTCCTTGGAGGGCTCACCGATGTAGCGGAATCCCTGCACAGCGCGGAAATGTCCGCCGAATCCCGAGCCCATGACCACGCTGGATTTGCTGGTGCGGCGGATCGATTCCGCAGACTTGCCCTTGTGGCTGCCGTGCAGGTTGGCGCTGATCTGGGTCCACGCCGGCTGTCGGCGCAGCAGCGCGCACAGGCCGGGGTGGCTGGTGTGGAAACAGGTTGTGGCCGGGTACGGCAACCGGGCGCCATCGCCTCCGCGCAGTTGGTTGTCGCAGATCCAGTTGAGGAACCGGATGCCGATGCCGGCTCCCTGCCACTCGGGCATCACCACCAGGCGGCAGGCCCGGCCCTCCACCGCCTTGCCCTTGTTCTTGCAGCCGACGCCGAGGTGCGCGACCGGCTCGCCGTCGACCGTGCCGACATAGCAGATGGCCGCCGGCATCGGGCCGATCTTCAGATAGTGATGCGGTGCAAAGAACGGCCAGTAACGCCAATCTGTCTTGAGGATTTCCAGCTCGAAGCGGGGTCGTCGAAGCGACCTCCGGCTGAACGATTTGGTGCCGGTGTCGAACACCCAGTCCGGCTCCAGCCAGTCCAGCACATCATAGTGCGGGGTCAGCAGCACGACCCGTCCGGCGGTGCGCCGCCAGGCCTTGGCAAACGCCATGGCGCCAATGCGGGCGATCTGGCGATCGACGACACTGGTGAATTCGTCGACCACCGCTGCGGCCGGGGCCTCGACCACCAAGCGGGCGAGGGTGGCCCGGAACTGCTCGCCCATCGACAGCGCCTGGAAGGGCCGCAGCCACGCCGGCACATCGCCCAGGCCGACGCTGGCCAGGGCTGCGGTCACCGCGTCGAAGTCGGCGTCGGAGCCGATGGCGTCGATGATCGGCGCATCAGTCGGCCAGGTGGGCGAGAAGAAGGATTCCTTGCCGAAGAACTGCCGGCCGATCGAGGTCTTGCCCGATCCCGATGGGCCCACCACCACGCCGATCTTCCAGGGACCATCGGGCTCGATGTCGAGATCGGCGTCCAGGTCGAAGTGCGCCCCGGACTCGGCATTGAACAGGCTTTTCACCCGCGCCGCGCGGTAGGTGCCGGTTTCGGCGCAGCGGTTGCGAACGGCGATCTTCATACCGCCACCACCCGGCACTTGTGGCCGGCAGCGGTCAGCTCGTTGAAGACCTGCTCTTGGTGCGGCTCGTCGGAGCACTCGACGATGACGCCGTAGCGCTCCTGGTACTTGAAGCCGTTATCGGTTGCCCCGATCTCGCCCTTCGCTGCCGGCGTAGCCAGTTCGGCCAGGTAGCGGTCCAGCTCGGTCGCATCGAATCCGGTCAGCGCGATCAGGTCCGATTCCTTGACCTTGGCCAGCTCGGCGGCCAGCAGGTCATCATCCCAGCTCGCCTCCTCATGGGTGCGATTGTCGGCCAGGCGGTAGGCGCGGACCTGCTCGGGCGTGAGCGTGTCGGCGACGTGGACCGGGACCTCAGTCAGGCCCAGCTTTTTCGCAGCGGCCAGGCGGGTGTGGCCGACGATCAGGACGCCGTCGGCATCCACGACCAGCGGCTGGCGCCACCCGAATTCCCGCAGCGAGGCCGCGACTTTGTCGATGGCGGCGGGCGGGATGGTGCGGGGGTTGGCGTCGTAGGGGCGGACGCTGGTGATGGGCCAGGTGGCGATGTGCATGGGAGAATCCGACTGGGCGGCGCTCTCCCGGCATGGATTGCCGGCACCGTCCTATCGGATTACTTACCCCGCTCGGCGGTCACTTTTCCCGCCTGCGCCCGTGGCCGCGGCCTGCTCGCTGACAGGCAAGGTCGCCCAGGTGTGGCCGCTCAGGACGGTCAGAACTCCATAATTCCCCAGCGGGATGACGTGTTCATCTAGGACTGCCAACAGATGCTGGAGATCGGCTCCGTGTCGCTGCGATCGTTCCTCGCACCCCAGAAACCACAGCTCGGAAACGGTCGTCCGCTTGCCTTGCTGAGCCGATCCTGGTGCAGCGCGGAGCGTTTCGGCCGTGAGCGACTGAGACCTACCAGCTGTCAAGTCGCGTGCGAAGGATCCGTATCGTCCTCGCACTCGGGACGACATCCGTCCCCATTGGTATTCGCCCGACGCCGACCACCGGATGATCGCGCAGGGAAAGGGCTCCAGCTCGCAGAAGCGGATGGCGGTGCTGGTCACAGAACACCGGAAGAATGTAGCGGTATCCAAAATCACCTCAGCGCCTGGGGCCGGACTACGGACCCGGCGGCGGAAGCTGGCGGTTGGCATCAGCAAGCTGGAGGCGAAGAGGTCGGCCTCCCGTTCGTGTAGAGCGTCCTTGCTGTGGGAGCTGAATAGGAAGCAAGGATGGCTTATGCCGGGGTTGGCCTGCATCCAGAGCCGGTGCTCATCAATAAAATAGTGCCCTAGTTCGTGTCCCAGCGTGAACACGCCGCGGCCTTCGTCGAGTCGCTGGAGGCGATCCATGTTAGCGTAGATATGAAACCCGAGACCGTCGTATTCGAGTAGTCCGTCGAATGACTCTCCGTAATTGCCCCGGCTGAGAGTGATGCCTTCGGCTTGGATCAGTTGTTCGGGATCGATGGGGCCGTCGCCAAATTGGTCCCGGGCGATGGATTCGGCGCGCGCAATGATTTCGCGTTCACGTTGCGGATCGAGGGCTGAACGCCGAGAAGTTGGGGCGGTCACGGCTTGGGATTACCGGCATCGCGCTCGGCGCGTGCCCGCTGTTTGTCCTCCGCCATGCGTCGTTCGATGTCTTCTGGGATTGCCTCCCCGTTGCGCGCAGCGCGCGCCAGCCCTTCAGCAGAAGGACTGTGGAATGGGATGATTTTTGGCGTCGCTTCCTGCGGAATCTCGTCCTGTGTGGCTATCACGGACAAGATGCTGTCCGCGGTCACGCGGCGGCTCGGTGCGCCCTGGTGGGCGATAAGATCGTCGAGGTCGTCCTCGTCAGGTTCTGCCTTCCATCCCAGGCGGGACAACAGGGAATTGAGGTCAGTCGTGGCCGGCATGGTTTGCTTCCTTGAGAGCGGCGATCTTCGGTCCGGCACATATTTCCAGCTTTTCCATGGCTCGTTTACGTATTTGACGCAGGTACGTGCGCGTCGTTCCATACCGTTTGCAGAGATGCTCGCGCACGTGGCTCGGCAGCGCATCGGCGTGGTTTTTAGCGTCGATGAAGTCCGCGCTGGCACGCAGGACATCCTGCTCGCGTTCCGTCAGCCGGCGCAAGCAGTCCGCGAGGATGGCCAATCGTGGGTTCCCCCCGACCAGCTCCGGGTCGATGGAGGGAGGTGCTTCGAGCCCTTCATCGGGGATCTCGCACAACTTTCTGGACGTATACGCCTTTGTCAGATCATGGCAGGCATTCCTCGCGATGGTGCGTAACCACGCGGCGGTCCGGCGCTGCAGCAGATCTCCGCTCAGGCAGTCGCTTGAAAATCCTTTCGCACCGTTGAGGACCTTCATCCAGAGATCCGAGAGGATCGGATCGATGCCGACGTAGGAGGCTGGCGGATATCGGCACCACAAGGTCACCATCCGCTCCATCGGCTTTCCCCATCGGTCCATGAAAACCCGGAAAGCGGCTTCAGCGATCTGCCGTTCGGCTGGTCCGAGCGGTGCGTCGGCAATAGCGCAGAGCAGCAGGTCGTCTTCCCAAGCGTCGTTTGGAAAAGTCTCCGTGGCTTTGAGGGCGGGGACGGCACCGGACATGATCTCATGAATCTACTACGGATTGCCGTTACAATCACCCCCACCCCCGAGGAGGCCCGAGGAGGGTCAGAGATGGCCCGGCAGGGCTTGTCACGGCTAACCGTATCTCTGGTACAGACCCGCCGCACTCACCTCGCCCGCTTCAAAGGTCGCCTATGTCCCTTACTCTCCGCTCTCTCACCAGCCCCACCTTACTGGGAGCCTTCGACCCCGCGCTCCTGCACGCGCTGCTCGCTCCGCACCGGACGTTCTTCGCACGAAAAGGTTGCATCCTGCCGGAGAATGGGGTTGGTGAAATTGACCTGGTCAGCATCTCCACCGCGCTCATGGCTGATGCTTCCGACTTCCCGGTGGACTTGGCCGAGGCGCTGGCGGTCATCGGCGAAACCGGCACCGACCAGCATATGGGTGCGATCCAGGCCGCCGCGCACCGGGCGCAGATCGAAGTGCGCGGCGTCGATGGTTCGGCGTCGCCCATGGACATGGCCGCTCGACTGTGGCTGGAGCAGCCTGATCTCCTCCGGCGCATCCATGCTGAGGCGTCTCTGCCAGCGGCAAAACGCTGGGAGTCGTGGCGCTGCCGGTGGTCCGAGATCCCGCCTTTTCAACTTCCCGAGGATCCAGAGGCGCTCCTGACGGGCTGGGCGCAAGACCTCAACGCCATCCTCCAGGACCACCACTTCGGCGCTGGCGCCCGCATCTTCGTGTGCCCGGCCGGTCGTCTGACCTATATCCTGATCCGCCACGGTGCGACGCTGCAGCGACTCGCCACGCACCACGATGACGGAACGGCCGGGAATCTGGTCTACCGTCCGGCGGTCACCGATGTGCTCCGCTACGATCCAGTCTATGGCGAGCTGGGCATTCACCTGCAAAAACACAGCAAATGGCTGGCTGAGGCGATTCGCACCACCTTTGCTCTGCACGTATTCAACCAGCCTCACCTCTTCAGTGGTGAGCGCCGCTATACCTTGGAGCCGCTCCAGTCCCGCGGCGAGTCCGCCCTCGATTGTTCGGGGCATCCCACCCTGGCATCGGTCTCGCTGACGGAGATCGAGTTCAGCTACAGCGATGTCGATGATGGCAAAACTATCCACCGTTCGGCCAACGTCTTCACCTTCCTCCGTAATCGCGGCATCGTCCTCGGGGACCAGCCCTGCCCGTCTGCTGCCAAACTCAAGTTTATCTTCGAAGATGGCGCTGAGCGCACCGCCACCATCCGGTTTCCCAATGTCGCCACGTACCAGCGGGTCGGAGACGACGACGTGGTGGGCGCTTTCCTCCTGGAGCAGGGCTTCGCCCTGGCGCAGGCCGGTGAGGAAAGGAGCGGCGATCATGGCCAGCAAGAGGCTGCGTAAGTTCGGCCGAGCTCTCGGCACCTTGCCGGACGACCGGACAACCCTTGCCCAGTGGTCAGCACAGGTGGGCGAGGAAATGGAGACCGTTAAGGGCTTGCTCATCAAGCAGGGTCCAGCGGGTGCGGTGTGGCTGCACGCTGCGGGCGGCGGCGCCATGACCCGTTATCGGGTCGTCGCTCACTCCAAGATGGATCTGGTCGGGGTTGACGACGACACGGGCGACCGGGTCCCTTTGACACTGGAAACGGCCCAGCTCTATGCGGCGGATTGGGACCGGATCGTTCCTGCGCTGCGCGATGGACTCAATCTGAGTGGCCCGTATCGGCCCGTCTCCGATATGCACCATACCTGGGAGGTCGGCCGATGCGCGCTGACGGATGAGCGGTCGGCGCTGGTGTACTTGGTGGCCGCCCCCCGCGATCAAATGGCTGCAATCTTGGACCGGCTGGTGGCGACTGGGGTGCAGGAGGCTGTCGTCCTGGTCGGGGATGCGGCGGCCGTGAACGCTGAGGCGGTTGCCCGGCTGCGCGGCCGGAAGGTGCAGGTCGTGGGCATTGCCGACGCCATCGCCTTGGATGAACGCCGGCGGCTCGTCGGTGTGGCGGGGCCAGAGAGCGTCGTGGGCGATCTGCGTGCCCTGATGGGACTCGCTCCGCGTGAGCGGCCGCCATACCAGATGTCGAGGAACGGCGCTCGGTGCGACATCGTGTTTCGTGGTCTGGACATTGCCGTCGACTTCGGCGTGGGCGTTTCCGCTCTCGCCAACCTCCTGGGCAAGCCCAACGCTCCGTGTTCAGCGGTGGCCATCCAGGCCGCCACCCACTGCGTCGAGCCGCGTCTGCTGTCTGGCTCTAAAGGCGTGAGGAACGACAGGCAGAGCCGGGATGAGGCGCGGGAACGTATCCGGAAATTGACCGAAAACATGCGCCGTCACGGGTCAGGGCACATCGAGTACGACCGGTGGGAAGCGGAGCGGGGGCAGCTGCTCACGATGGTCAAGGACGGCGACGGCCTCGGTGGCGCTGATGTTCAGCAGACGACCGCCGCCGCTGCCGGCCGGGCGGTTGGTGGGGCCATCAAGCGGGCCATCGCGGCCATCGCCAAGGAGGGTGAGGCCGGCAAGTCATTTGCTGCTTACCTTGAGGACACCATTCGGGACCCCACGGGTCAGCACCCCTGTTACCGGCCCGGTGATCAGGCGCCGGATTGGTTAATCGCCATGTAGCTGACAGCAACCAGCTCGACCACCTGACGAGGGCCGGACTCCACCACGGAGCCCGGCCCTCTTGCATTTCAGGGGGCATTTCAGGGGCGTTCACGGCTCGTGTGAACGGTTCACGGCTGATGTGAACCCGAGGCGGCGAAGGAGCCAAAACCATGGCCATCGCCCCCCAGGCACCCGCCGCCCTCACCCCCGAGGATCTCACCACCATCGATGTGCTCGCGAAGCGCCTCGTCGGCCACTTCGGCTACACCGAGCAGGACCGCGAGGACGTCCGGCACGACTTGGTCGTCGACCTCCTCGAACGCCTCCAGGGCTATAACCCCGAGAAGGCCAAGCGCAGTACCTTCGTCAAGGACTGCGTCGAGCACCAGATCTCGAACATGATCCGCGCTCGCGGCCGGCAGTGCCGGGATCCGCGGCGGATTTCGCCTATCGGTGATTGCAGCCAGGACTGCCGGGCGGTTTCTCCCGACAGCCTGATCGATCACCGCAGCCAAGATGCGCAGGACCTGGCAGACCTGCGCATGGATGTCGCCAGCGTCATCGCTCGTCTGCCCCAGCGGCAGCAGGACATCTGCGCCCTGCTGGCCGACCATTCCGCCTACGCCATCTCGCAGCGTTTGGGTCGTCCAAAGCGCGAAGTTTATCAGGATGTGCAGGCCATCCGCGCAGCCTTTGCTGCCGCCGGATTGAACCCGGGAGTTGCTACTCCGGGAAAGCAGACCACGTCGCGGGGTAAGTAATCCAGTGGCGGCCACGGTGTAGCGAAGCGACCCCCACACCACACAGGTCGGCTCGAACCGTGGCCGCCGTTTTCTCTCAATCCATCCAACGCTGAAAGCACTCTCTATGTCGTTTCCCTCTGCTGCTGACCGCCTGCTCAGCCACCTCATCGCCGAGCCGGAGGCGACCTACGCCGCCGGTCGCAAGCACCACCTCACCAGCCACGCGCTGGCGGATTTCCGCAAAAATCCCTTGCTGTTTCGCCACAAGGAGCTGGGCCTCATCCCGCCGGAGGATCGCGCCGCCTTCGTCATCGGACGCGCCGTCCACTGCCGGGTGCTGGAGGGCGAGGGCGCATTCCGATCGCGCTTCGCCATCGGCGGGCCGATCAATCCCAAGACCGGCCGGGCCTTCGGCGCCGACACCAAGGCCTGGGCGGAATGGGCCGCTGCCATCGGCAAGCCGGCCATCGGTGCCGAGGTCGCCGATCTGTGCGAGCAGCTCGCTGGCGCGGTGCGGTCGCATGCGGTCGCCGCCGAGTTGTTGGCCGAGGGCCAGGCCGAAGGCGTTGTCCGCACGGAGTTCGCCGGGCTGCCGTGCCAGAGCCGACTCGACTGGGTGCATCCCGGACGCGGGTTGGTCGACCTGAAAACCATCGACGATCTCGACTGGTTCGAGGTGCAGTGCCGGACATTCGGCTACATCCACCAACTGGCATTCTACCGCAATCTGCTCGGCGCCGTCTGCGGCAGCAGTGTGCCGGTGCACCTGGTGGCGGTAGAGAAGAAGGCGCCCTTCCGCGTCGGCGTGTGGCGCCTCAGCGATCAAGTCTTGGACGTCGCCAGCCGCGAGAATCTGGCGGCGATCCAGCGGCTGAAGATCTGCCGACAGCAGGACCGCTGGCCGACCGGCTACGAAGACATCCGCATGTTCGACTACCTCGGCTGATTCCTTCAACCACTCACAAAGCACAGAGAAAACCCATGAGCAACCTCGCATCCATCCTCACCGGCGCCAAGTCGGGTCCACGTCGCATGCTGGTGTACGGCACCGCCGGCATCGGGAAGTCGACCTTCGCCACCTGCGCGCCGGCCCCGGTCGTTATCCAAACCGAGGACGGTCTCGGCGAGATCGACTGCCACAAATTTCCCGTCGCTCAGTCCTTCGCCGAGGTCATGAATGCATTGGCAGCGCTGTACCAGGACGAGCACTCCTATCGCACCGTGGTCATCGACAGCCTCGACTGGCTAGAGCGGCAGATCCATGCCGAGGTCTGCAAGAATCGGCAGGTCGCCACCATCGAGGACATCGGCTACGGGAAGGGTTACGTTTTCGCGCTCAACCATTGGCGCGACGTGCTTGATGGATTGGCGGCGCTGCGCGACCGCAAGGGCATGTCGGTGATCCTGATCGCTCATGCCAAAATCGAGCGCTTCGAGAATCCCGAGACCGAGGCCTATGACCGTTTCGTCCCGCGCTTGCATAAGACCGCTGCGGCCATGATTTCCGAGTGGTGCGACGAAGTGCTGTTCGCTTCCTACAAAGTTTTCACCAAGGCGACCGACGAGGGCTTCAACCAGAAGCGCGTGCAGGGGTTGGGCAACGGCGAGCGCGTCCTGCGCACGACCGAGCGCCCTAGCCATCTGGCCAAGAACCGGCTCGGGCTGCCCGACGAGCTGCCGCTGGCTTGGGCCGACTTCGCCCGGCACCTGACCGCCGCCAACGCCATCGCTACCGCCAACCACTAAACCCAAGGAAACCAACCCATGGCCATTCTCAACTTCGACGCTTCCACCGTCGAACCCAGCGCGGGCAAGGACCCGCTTCCCGCAGGAAAGTACGTTGCCGCCATTTCGGCCAGCGAGATGAAACCCACGAAGAGTGGCACCGGTCAGTACCTGGAAATCGAGTACCAGGTCGTCGACGGTGAGTACAAAGGCCGGAAGGTCTGGAGCCGGCACAACCTCCAGCACCCGAATGCGACGGCGGTGCAAATCGCTCGGGGCGAGTTGTCGGCCATCTGTCGGGCGGTCGGTGTGATGGCGCCCAAAGATTCTGCCGAGCTGCACAACCTGCCGCTGACCGTCACGGTCAAAGTGCAGAAACGGCAGGATAATGGCGAGCTGGCCAATGAGGTCACCGCTTGGGCGAAAAAGGAGGCAGCGAGTGGCGCCCCACAGCAACACAGCGGTGGCAGCCCAGCGGCCGCGTCGGGCGCACCGGCCACCCCGCCCTGGCTGCGGCGCTGATATGCTCATGGTCGTTGGAATCGATCCTGGGCTCCGGGGCGCAATCGCCGCCCTGGACGCTCAGGGACAGGTGATCGGCGCCTGGCCCATGCCAGTGGCGGGCGGCGAGGTCCACGCCGCCGGCATCGCCGATCGGCTGCGCTCCCTGCGCTGCGCCGATCCCAAGCAGGACATCGGTGGAGTGGTGATTGAGAAGGTCGGGGCCATGCCCCAACAAGGGGTGACCTCGACCTTCACGTTCGGCACCGGCTGGGGCATGGTGCGCGGCGTCTGTGCGGCCCTATCGCTGCCAGTGCGTCTCGCATCTCCGGTGCTGTGGAAGAAGCGAATCCTCGCTGGGTTGCCGCATGACAAGGCCGGTGCGGTGCGGTTCTGCGCCAGCCGTTGGCCAACCGCTGAGCTGATTCTTCCCGGCTGCCGGGTGCCGCATGACGGCATCGCCGACGCCCTCTGCCTGGCCGAATATGGCCGCCTGTTGGAGCCGGTTCGGTGAGCTGGGGCTGGCGCCAATTTTTTTCATTGTTTCCCCCATCCACCCCAGTGCCCATCCGGGCAAGGATCATCCTTATGTTCGCATGCTTCACTGCATTTTTCACCATGCTGGCCTTCGCGGCCTGGTGCGCCTTCATCATGTTGTGCCTCTGGTCCATCGTTGCGCTGACCATCCGGCAGGCGGTCCGCGACGAGTTCCGCAACCAGGACGAGCGGCGCCGCCGCCTGCGGAACGCCACTGAAGATCGCAAGGATTCCGCGGCGTGATCCAACTTCGGCCCTATCAGCAGGCGGCCATTGACGCCGTCTACGCGAGCCTGGCCAGTCGGGCCGACCACCCCTGCGTCGTCATCCCCACGGGTGGCGGCAAGGGCGTCGTTGTCGGCCGGATCTGCGCCGACGTCGTCGAGCGCTGGAATGGCCGCATTCTGGTCGTCACCCACGTCAAGGAATTGGTGGATCAAAACGCCCAGCAGGCCAGCCGCTTTCTGAATCCGTTGCTGGTTGGCGTGCATTCAGCGGGGCTCAAGCGGCGCGACTTGGACCATCCGGTGATCGTCGCCGGCATCCAGTCGGTCTATCAGAAGGCGTGCGATCTGGGTGCCTTCGACCTCATTCTGATCGATGAATGCCATTTGATTCCGCAGGATGGTGAAGGGATGTATCAGACCTTTTTGAAGGATGCCCGGGTGGTGAATCCGCTGTTGCGGGTGATCGGGCTGACCGCAACGCCATTCCGGTTGAAGGACGGATCCATCTGTGCGCCGGGAAACATCCTCAACCACATCTGCTATGAGGTCGGGGTCCGCGAGCTGATCCGCGACGGATTCCTGTCGCCGCTGGTCAGCAAGGCGGGGAAGGCGAAGGCTGACACCGCCGGGCTGCATGTGCGTGGTGGCGAGTTCATCGCTGACGAAGTCGAACGGCTGATGAATGCCGACGATCTGGTGCGGGGTGCCTGCGCCGAGATCGCAGAGCACACCCGGCACCGGAAGGCGTGCTTGGTTTTTGCTGCCGGCGTCACCCACGCCGAGCACGTCGCCGAGGCACTGCGCACAGCGACCGGCCAGGAGGTGGCCTGCATCTTTGGTCAGACGCCGGATGGCGAGCGTGACCGCATCATCGCCCGGTTCAAATCTGGCGCGTTGAAATTCCTGGTGAACGTGGCGGTGCTGACCACCGGGTTCGATGCGCCGGGCGTTGACTGCGTGGCATTGCTTCGTCCAACGCTGTCGGCCGGCCTCTACGTGCAGATGTTGGGGCGCGGCTTTCGGCTCGCGCCGGGGAAGAAGGACTGCCTGGTCCTCGACTTTGGCGGCAACGTCCTGCGCCATGGGCCGGTTGATGCGCTGAAGATCAAGGAGCCCGGGGCTGGCGAGGGCGAGGCACCAGCGAAGGAGTGTCCGAAATGTCAGGCCGTGATCGCGTGCGGCTTTGCCACCTGTCCGCAGTGCGGCTTCGTCTTCCCACCGGCTGAGAAGAACAAGCACGAGCGTGAGGCGTCCTCAGCGGGAGTGCTGTCAGGGCAGGTGACCACCGCCGAGTTCGCCGTCCGCGACGTCTTCTACGCCGTCCACGTCAAGCGCGGAGAGCCCGAGGCGCCCAGGACGTTGCGGGTCGAATACGAGATCGGCCTCAACCGATTCAAGAAGGAGTGGGTCTGCTTCGAGCACGCCGGCTATGCCCGTGGCAAGGCCGAGGCGTGGTGGCGGGCACGCAGCGATCTGCCGGTGCCAGCGACGGCGGCCGAGGCCTGCCGGTTGGCCTGCGCTGGCGCCCTGGCCACCACCGACCGCATCACCGTGCGCAGCGTCGCTGGCGAGGAATTCGAGCGGATTATCGACTGGCAGCTCGGGCCGAAGCCG
>BJHQ01000007.1 GCA_014193115.1 Planctomycetota bacterium
GGTGGCGTCGAAGCGACGGCGCACGCTGTCAGCCTTGGGTGAAGGGGTGGTGGTTGATCGTGCCATGATGGCATCCTCTCAGAGCTTTCGCTCTTGTCAGGGTGTCCACCAAACGGGGGGAAGTTCAAACAAGGCGCGCGTTGCAGAGCGTCGATGCCCTCATCGCCGACGCGACGCAGGAATCGTTGGCAGCCTGGTCAGATCGTGGCCGCTGTTTTGATTTGGGATGGTTCCGTGATTCCGAGCAATTCCGGCGATGTGGGCATCGCCGGACCGGATCTGCGCAAGGTCATCCTGCGCAATCCATAACTTGCAGATCACACCGATCGCAGCGTCCCTTGCCAGGCTTCCTTCAAGCTGGCAAGGGGTGCGCTGAGCGATGCGCCCAGACCGGAGATGCGCAATTCAGATCCTGCGGTCACCGTACCGACGTTGGCGTGAGGTACCGACCGCAGCAGCTGCTCAGCCTGGGCCACCCGGGACGCGGGCACGGTCAACACGATGCGGCTGTGGCTTTCGCTGAACAGCAACGTGTCGAGGCGTCGGATCGACGATGACCTCGGCACCAGGCTGGCGTCGATATCAAGGCCGAAACCACCGGCGAAGGCCATTTCTGCCAAGGTGACGCCCAAACCACCATCGGAGCAGTCGTGGGCGGCATTGACCAATCCGGCCTTGGTGCAAGCCGCGACCGCGTGCAGCACCGGTTTTGACAGATGTTTGTCGATGCGCGGCGTGCGGCCGCCAGAACGACCGAGGGAACCCAAGTACTCGCTTCCACCGAGTTCTTCACGGGTTTCACCGACGACGATGACGGCATCACCAGGACGCTTGACGTCCATAGTGATCGCCCGAGTCACATCGGGCACCACCGTCATCGCGGTGATCAGCAAGGTATGCGGGATGCGGATCGTCTTGCCCTGCCAGGTGAACTCGTTCGACAGGCTGTCCTTGCCCGAGATGAACGGCGTTCCGTAATACAGCGCATATTCTTTGCACGCTTGGCAGGCCCGCACCAAGGCCCCGAACACTGCGGGGTCGGTGCATTTCGCCCAACTGAAATTGTCGAGAATCGCCACCCGATCGAGGGGAGCGCCAACGCAGACCAGGTTGCGCAGGGCTTCCTCGATGCCGGCGGCAGCGGCCAGCCAGGCGTCGGTCTCGGCGAAATTGGTGTTGAGCCCGCAGGCCACCGCGACGCCGCGATTGCTGCCAGGAATCGGGGCCACCACGGCGCCGTCGCTCGGACCGTCGTGGGCCACGCCGACCAACGGCTTGACGATCGAACCGGCCTGGACCTCGTGATCGTACTGGCGGATCACCCATTCCTTGCTGGCGACATTGGGTCGGGCCAGGATCCGATGGAGGACCGCGCCGAGATCACCTGGCGCCGGAATAGTGACTTCAGTTTCGATCACTGGAGTGAACACCGCCGACCGTTGCAGGCGAGGGACACCATCGTGCAGGAAATGCATGTCGAGATCACCGACGGATTCGCCGTGCCAGCGCAGGACCAGGCGTCCGGTCGATTCGATCCTGCCGATGACCGTGGCATCGACCCCCTCGGCGTGGCAGATGTCGAGACATTCCTGCAATTTGACTGACGGGACCGTGGCAACCATGCGTTCCTGGGATTCGCTGATCCAGACCTCGGTTGCAGACAAACCCGCATATTTCACCGGGACCAGATCGAGTTCCACCGAGCAACCATGCTCGGCCGCAATCTCGCCACAGGCCGACGACAGGCCGCCTGCACCGCAGTCGGTCAAAGCGGTGAAGCAGCCGGCATCGCGGGCTTGCAACACCACATCCTGGACCCGCTTCTCTTCGATAGCATTGCCGATCTGGACCGCGCCGCTCGAAACGACTTCGGATTTCTCATGCAATTCAGCGCTGCTAAAGGTTGCGCCATGGATGCCGTCGCGGCCGGTTCGGCCACCGATCACCACCAGATGATCGCCCGGATGGGCGGCCTTGGCGATGGCTGATCTGGGGATCAGACCGCCAGTGCCGCAGAACACCAAAGGGTTGCCGACATAGCGATGATCGAACCGGATCGCGCCGTTGACCGTGGGGATGCCCATGCGGTTGCCGTAATCACGCACCCCAGAGACCACTCCCCGCATCAGCCGGCGGGGATGGATGGTTCCTGGCGGCAGTGCTGCTGCCTCGGCGTCGAGATCTCCGAAGCAGAACACATCAGTATTGAAGATCGGCCGGGCGCCGAGACCGGTGCCGAGGACATCGCGGATCACACCACCCAGGCCGGTGTTCGCACCGCCGTAGGGCTCGATGGCGCTCGGACGATTGTGGGTCTCGACCTTCAAACAGACGCCGAACCGCTCGTCGAATTCGATTACGCCACTGTTGTCCTTGAACACCGACAAACACCAGGGCAGCGCCAACTCTGCGGTTCCTGCAGCGATGGTGGTCTTCAGCAGATTGTCGATGGTCACGGTCGCGATCGGCCCGTGCTCCCCGACCGGGCCGGTGTAGGAGATCAGCCCCTTCAAGGTCTTGTGGACGCAGTGTTCAGACCAGGTCTGAGCCAAGGATTCCAGCTCGGCTTCGCTCGGCTCCCGGCCTTGACCTCGGTAATGGGCCTGGATCGCCTGCATCTCTTCCAAGGTCAAGCTGAGCGTGCGCTCACGAGACAGCGCCAGCAAGGCATCGGGACCGAGCCCGAGCAACGGCACCACCCGTCGACCTGCACCGCGACCCGCGGCAGGCTGGCCGAATCGGACCGGCTCGGCCGGGTCGATGGCGACCTCATCAACCGCCTGGTTGGCCAGGCCTTTCCATGCCAACAGCACCAAATCGTCGTTGCTGGCAGCTGCCACCTCGACCCGCAATCCGATCCGGACCTGGCTGAGGGCGATGCCCAGATCGGCCGCACCTTTGATGACCGAATCCTCCACCGGATCCATGACCCCGGTCTTGCGCTGGACCTCGATCACCCGGCGTGCCTCCGCCGCATGCGGCGCGGATCGAGCACTTTCGATCACTGGATCAGCGAGCAGCGAATTCCCCAGCCGGTCGGCGTCCTCCCGGCTCAGACCCTCGCCGCGCAGGAGATAATACCGTGATTTACGCAGGTCGCGGAGATGGCTCAGACCCAACCCGGCAGCCAAGGCAGCAAGATGCGGATCAGGAACGGACTTCAGGGGACGGACATCGACGCGAAGGGTCTCGGACATGGCGGGCGGAAGGTTAGGTCTACCCGCAGCGACGCCAGCCTGGCCTGCCCGCGGATCGGCCAGCACTGCCGAACCAATTCGGATGGATGACCCGCCGTGGCCGCCCTTCCAGATCCGGCTCAGAACGCAACGTTGGTCAGATCCCGTCCTGCCCCGGCTCGCCGCGGATCAAGGCGCATGGCGATGGGTTCGACCAGGAATTGGGGCACGCCCTTGCGCCGGGTTCCGATGCCGGGGTGGCTGGCGAGGAAATCCTCAACGAGCGGCGGCAGCGGGTCGAGGCCGCGACTACGGAGGTGCTCGGCCATGGCGACGTACAGTTCCTGCTCTGCGATTGCGTATTCGCGGTTGAAGCGGGCCGACAGATCATCAGCCAAGGCGAGGAACGCCGCTGATGGGCTCGGAGCGGTGTCGACCACTGCGGCCAAGGCCCGGTCGAACCGGTGGCTGTTGGCGGTCAGTTCGACCCAACGAGCCAGACGCTTGAGGCGCAGCAAGGTGGTGAAGTCCAGATCCCGGGTCGCCAGCACTTCATACGGTGGATCAGGATCGAAAACCATGGAGAACGCTTCGCGATGCCGGACCAGCGGCGTACCGGGCAGCAGCTTCAGAATGCCGACTTGGAGATCCGCTGCGCGTCCACCGCCAGGATCCATGCACGCCGGGTACAAACGGTCGAACCCAGCGCAGAAGCCTGCGAGCCCTTCGCCGGGCAGGCCGACAATGAGATCGACGTGCAGATGACAGCCAGTGCGCTCGCGCAACCAGCGCAGGTTGGCGATGGCTTTGTCAGCGACCTGATGCCGACTGATCCGATCGTTGACCGTCTCGTCGAGGGATTGGATGCCGATCTCCAACTGCACGCCACCTTCGGGGAACAACGGCAACAACTCGACCAGGGGCGGGATCAGCCGGTCGGGCACCATCTCGAAATGCAGGAAAAACGCACCGCTTTCCGGCCCCCCTGCGAGCGGATCGTGGGAGCCGATACGTTCACCGGCAGCGTTTTTCGGCCAACGTTCAAGAAAGAACTCGATGATCGCCCGGCAGCGCCGGGGATCGAGGTTGAAAGTGCGATCGACGAAGCGGAAAGTCCGGCAGCCGCGGGCGATCAGCCGGTCAAGACCAGCCAGCACCAGGTCGAGGGAATAACCACGCACGCCGCGATCGAGCGATGATAAGCAGAATTCACAGGAATAGGCGCAGCCGCGAGTCGCTTCCACCGAGATCAGCCGGGTTGCCAGATCGCGATCGTCATATTCGTCGAAGGGCAGTGCGGTGCTGGCCAGATCCGGTTTCACCGCGTCGATCCGGCGCGGTAGCCGTTCTCCAGCGATCACCTTGCGGCAGGCCTCGGCGAAAGCGATGTCGGCCTCGCCACCGATGATGGTATCCGCGGCCTGGGCCAGCGGATCCTCAGACGAAGCATAGGTCGGTTCCGGCCCACCAAGGATGATGGTCATGGTTGAGTCGGCTGCGCGCAGCAAGCGGATCAGTCGCAACGTGGGGGTGCGGTTCCAAATGCTGACTGACAATCCGACGATTCGCGGATGAGGAGCCAATATGCGTTCCGCCATCCGCATCAGGTCATCGTTGATCGTCCCTTCGACAAGGACAGCCTTTGCGCGCAGGTCGCCCAGATTGGCAAGCAGGCAGCGCAACCCGAGATGGGCATGGGCGTGCCGAGCGTTGAGGGTGGCGAGGACGATCATCCGCAAGCCATCGTGGCGACGCACCTCGCCAGGGAACCCTGCTCGGTGTCCTACGATTCGCCAGCGAGAGATCCCCGCCCCCTGTCAGCTATCAGTTCACTACCGGGTTGGCTATGCTGATCGGTAAGGCATCGTCACCGCTCAAGGCTTTGCACCGTCGACCTTCTTCTTTTCCCGCACAAAGCCCATCAAATATCGATGCCGATCCATGGTCAAGGTTATCGTCGCTGATTTCTGAGGGAACGGATGCGTGTCCTGGTTTCCGGCATAATCCATATCGACCCACTGGCTGAATTCGAAATCTCCCGGAGGTGGTACCAACATCACCGTGACCTTCGATCCAGCCGGATAACTGGGTAGATCTGGAACCAGGGTGAAGGTCCCCCATACTCCAGTGGCCCATAGTTCCCGCATCGAGACGAGGCGGAGTTGGTAGTTCTTCCATACGGGTTTCAATCCGAATGCCTGAAGGAATGTTGCCGCCGAGAGAGTCTCGCCGACCGCGCTGAGGTGGCAGCCGTCCCTGGTCGGATCGGTGCCAGGCAGACGCTTCCCATCTTTGGTGTTGGCCGTGATATGCGCGACGTGGGCAGCGTTGAGATCAATCAAGGGGCAATTGACTTCTGCCGCGACGGAGCGGGCCATTGCCGCGTACGGTTCCATCGTCTTGAGGTCCCGAAGAGTGGTCGGCGCGCACAACACTGCGCTCATCTTGCGCTCGCGGATGTCCTGGACCATCCTGCGCAGATTGTCGCCATAGGCAGGGATTCCTGCGCCGCGTCCGGTGTCATTGAGTCCGATGTTGATCACGACCACCGTCGGCACCCGGCCGCCTTTATTCAGCAACTGGTCTAGGTGCGGTGCCACGAACTTCACATGGTCGACAGACGTTGCTCCGCTGCCGCCATGGAATCCATCGACCAGGAGATTTTTGCCCGGAAGCTGCTCCTGCACGGCCTGGTTGGTCAGCGGAACGTATCCGGCCGGTTTCGTGCCGTCTTCAGTGGTCGAGTCGCCGATAACATAGACATAATCGTTCGGTTTGAGGTCATAGACCTTTGCGTGCTCGTAGGCCGAAACCTGTCCGATCGCGATCATGACCAGGATTCTGAAGAAGAAAGACAACATCATGGCGTGGCTCCAAAGGTGCGCAGGGTGATTCTATTATTTTCGGACCGCATTCAGATGTACCGCAAGATCATATCGCGAACGGTTCAGGGACTTGATTCAGCAAAGATCCACATGGGCCGGTCCATGGTCACAGTCACTTTGTCGGTGGTGTCCTTGACTGTTCCCTCGAAATTGAACCACCTGACGAACTTTGCTCCAGCGTCCGGGGTGAAGGTCAGGGTGACCTTAGTGCCCGGATCATAGGCCGGACGTTCCTTTTCGCCCGATGGTGCCGGGTCGGCCTTGATCTGACCTTTTCCTTTCACGGAAAGGCACAGTTGGTATTTCTTCCAATCGGGCTTGAGGCCCAGCGCCTTCAAGATGGTCTGCGCCGACAACGTATTGCCCAGGACGCCCAGATGCAGGCCGATCACTGGTTCCTCCGTATCAAATAACTGCGTTCCGGTCAGAACCTTTCCATCCTTCATGTTTTTGGTGACATGATCAGCATAGGCGGCGTACAGATCGATGAGTGGACATTTAAGCTCGGTGGCCAAGACGCGCGCAGCCTCCGCGTAGGGTTTTGTCTGATCGTAACCGGCCCACAGCGTCGGTGTGGTGAGGATCACCGTCTGCCTCCGCTCACGCAGCAAACCCACGGCTTCGCGCAGTTTCCTGGTATAAGGTTCTACACCGCCCGGACCGGCCTTGGAGTCGTTGAGTCCTAGGACGATGATGGAGATGGTCGGAGCCGGTTCTGACTGCCGCAATTTCTCAAAGAATTTGGCTCCAAGAATCCATCCGTCAGGTCCAAGCAACGAATCTGTGGTCCGAGTGTTCTTGCAGATCGCGCTGACTTTAACTCCAGGAATCTGTTCTTCCATGGCCTGATTTAGGAGCTGGACGTAGCCAGTCGGTTTCAAGCCGCCCGCTGTTGTCGAATCGCCGAAGATGACGATGTGGTCCTTGGCCTGGAGTTGCTGCACGGCCGGCTGCTCATAGGCAGAGGCCGGCGCGGCCATCTGCCCTGCAACAAGAAGGAATGCCAACGCGGCATGACGGGTCGTGGCTGTGGCGTTCATGGTGTGGTTTCAGAAAGAGGTTTGATGGTCAGCACTACGGTTTCTTCGCCGGTGCACGCAGGTCATAACAATAGATGGCATCGCGTCCGCGCATGAACATCCGGCCATCCACCACCGGGCTGGGCGTACCCATATTGGCATAGGCCGTGGTGTGGGCGTGGGGCGGATCCCACTCCGGGTGTGCTGCTGGGGTCTTTCCGCGCATTGTTTTCGTCGGGTCAAGCACCCGGAAATCACTGGGATCGCTGGTCAGCATCTGCATGCAATACCCCCCATGACGGCCTTCGGTGTTGATGAAGAGGCGATTGTCGGCCAACCAGATTGCCTGATTGCGGGCGCCGCCAGCGCCATCCGCTCGCGCCAATTCCTTGCCGGTGGCCAGATCCAGACAGAAAACCGATTGAAAAGCTGACACATACACCCGGCCAGTTCCTGCCGCCATGCCCACTCGATCGACCACCTCAACCGGTGAATTCCAGCGCCAGATCTCCTTCATGCCATCGGTGGCAAGCCGATAGGCGATCAAGGCCCCTCCGCCGCCGGAACCTTCGCCTTGTTTGTTAAGCTTTGCGTCTAATTGCTTGGCACAACCAATCAGAATTCCATCTGCGATCATGGTCAGGTCGTTGTCCCCGACCAGAGCCGAGGGCTGCTCCCAGGCCTGCTTGCCGGTGAGCGGATCCACGCATTGCACCATCACTGGCGAATGCGGTGCGGCGTTCAACAATATCAGGCTGGTGCGTTCCTGATCCCTCCAGGGCAAGGCCGTAGAACATGCCCAAGGGCTGCATTTCGCCTCCCAGAGCAGCTTGCCGCTGGCGACATCCATGCCGGCCAAACCGAGGTGCGTCACGGTCTCGCCGATGACGCAGGCGCCCGGTCCCAAAGCCGGCGCACCGCGCTGTTTTGCAGAGGTGTATTCCCAGAGCACCTTTCCGGTCTTGGCGTCTAATGCCGCCATGTGCTGTTCCAGATCGAATACGAACACCCGTCCGCCAGCGACGGTCGGTGAGGGGTTCATTCCGCGCCACTTGTGCTGTTGGACGTTTTTGAATCGGGCGGATAATGTAGTGCGCCACAGGGTCTGCCCAGTCGCGCCATCGAGACAGGCGACCACCGTGTCGTTCTTCTCCCGGAACAGGTCATCAACCTTTTCCTGGGGAAAAACCTGCTCTCCGTAGACCGCTTTCCATTCCTTGACGATTGCTTCGTAGTCTCCGCGGACCTTGATTCCCCTGCCATCGAAAGGTTTGCCGCGCGCGGGGACATAATGGCAGACATACACCCGGCCATCGGCAACGACCGGCGTCGCACTGCCGCCACGGTTGTTGGTGGCGTGGAAATCGATGGCGGAACTATTGTTCCCCCATCCGCAGCCCAGAGGTTCCTCGCTTTTCCATACCGGTTTCGCCAGCGCCAGGTCGGTGATTAAAGAACAGTTGCTGTCGGGACCGCGATAGCTGCCGCCTTCACCAAAATGCCACGGCCAATGCTGATCGGTCCGCAACGGTTCCTTGGCCGCGATCAACCGCCCCGCAACGGCGCCGGTGGTTTCCGGCGCGGCAACGAAGCCAAAAGGAACCTTTCCGGTGAACCGTACCGTATAGGAGCCGCTGATGGCGGTACCGCTGATGGTGGTGTCCAAGGAAATCGTGATCACGGACGGACCGATGATCTCGCCCAGATGGATGTTCCCGGACAGGCGTTCACCGGTTCGTTTCACGGTGATCTCGCGCACCCAACCCCGGCCATTCCCGCGACCGGTCGTTGTAGATGAGGCGATCCAGGCCATGACTCCGTGCTGCTCGCGCAGACCCAGGATCAGACGCGCCGATTCCTTGTTTAAACCCCAGCAACCAGCCAGATCCAGTTCCGCCAACTGATAGTCGCCGGTCAGCGTCTCGGTCAGGTCCTTGCCCACCGAGACCGGTCCCGCCGGCGGGGGAAAGTACAGCGATTGGCTGGTATCGGATTCGGCTGCGCAGGCTAAGCCCACGGCCGCGATACCCATGCCGATGACCCATAGGGCCGTCAGCCAAGAGCAAGCAGGGTGTACGGAAAAGCGATTACTCATGCTATTATTTACTACCCGTTCTGACGATCGTTGCGCCAAAATCTACGCGGCTTGCGACAAGCTCTCGATGCATGCAAAATCGACCAGCTTGGCGTATCACTTTTTGACCGGTCCGGCATTCGCCGACTCCACATTCGCCGCAGGCGCTTTCACCGCAGGCGCTTTCACCGCAGGCGCATGCGCTGCAGCATCCACTGTAGGTTTTTTCGCGTCTACAGGCCGGGGCTCCGGTGGTTTTGGCGGCGGCAAAGCAGGAAAGAGAAAGGTACGTTCGCCGATGGTCAGGCCATTATCGATCACGGCCATTTCAGGGTGCTCGCCGGTTGGTGAACACGTCAGTACATTGATAAGTGCGGACTTGGCATATTGCTCGATCCCCTCGCGGGTTTGACCTACGCGTACCAAGGTGCGGTCGCCTGCAGTTGGGGTGAGCGATTGGGGGAGTTCCAGCGGCGATTGCCTGCGTCGCCAGACCGCGCCGTCGCTCCAGGCGATGACATGGCCGTGCGGAGCGAGGCGTCCACGGAACAATCCGTTAGCCAGGTTGAGCGACAACCGATCGCCGGCAATGGTGCCGACCACGGTTTTTCCATGGCCCCACGGATTGTCGGCGGCGATGATGAACTGCTCACCCTGCTGATCGAGATGGATGGCCAATTCCCGTGAACAGCTCCAGTCACCAGTGAGGTCGAATCGGGAAACGCGGTCGGCATCCCCGAAATCTCCAACGATCTGCGGTCCTTGCGTGATCACCACACCATCGATCGAGCCCGATCGATTCAGGTCGATCATGATGCGCGGCGCTTTGCTCTCGTCCCGGCTGAAATGCACCAGCCAGCGTTTATCGCTGACTTCATTCATGCGAATGATTTCTCCTGGCACTCCCCCGGCGAACCCAGTGGCGCCGAGGAAATTGAACATGTAGCGCCGTCCATGAGCCCAAATCCGGCATCGGCCACTGGGATTTGTCGCAGTGGCCAATGACCGATTCTTGTTGGGATCATCATGCGTGAGCATGAACGCGACCAGAATATCATCGGGTCCTGACCATGCATTGCGCATCATTAGTGTTGAAAAAGCCTTGGAATCAATGCGGGTTGATCCCACCTGGACGTGGGCAGGAAGAACCTCACCGGGATACCGCGCTGGTTCTTCGAACGGCCAGTTGATCAGCGCCAGCATCGAACGGTGCGGATACGGACCGACGGTATCGAAATCATTCTGGCCATCCTTCACGCCGCTGGATGGAAAATCCCGTCCCAGCGTCGAGACGCAGAAATGTTCATATACCCAGCGTAACGCGGCGCGCCGGTCCGGGCTGGCGATGCCCATGGCTTGGACGAATTGGCCGCCCCCGGCCAACTCAATACGATTTAGATGCTGGCTGCCCATGGGTGCGTGATCGTAGGGTACTACCAATTGCAGGCCGCATCGGGCCGGCATCGCCAGCCAGAGCAGGCGATCGACCAGGGTCTGAATCTTGGGCTGGATTTTGGCCAGATCGACACCACCGGCGACCCTCAGAGACTGGATCGCCAAGGGCAGCGTGACATCACGCAACGCATCGGTCAGGTCGTTATCACGTCCACCCACTCCATACGGAGAGATCTGTGCGAATTCGCTCGTTATGGTATAGATATGATCGGTGGCCGGTATCACCAAACGCAACGGTTGACTGCCGAGGGTGTCGCCTGCGAAGGCAAGCCCATAGAGGATTTTCGCGCTCCCGCTGCACGTCATCATCACCTCTGCAGTCAATGCCTGAAATATCTGCGTACGTACCTCGTCTGACCAGACGTCATAGCACAGGTCATACGCCATGGCCAAGGCCGCGACCGCGGCGCCGCTGTACTCGCCGCCCGCTGGGGCTTTCAAACCGAAGCGGGCATCCCGATCACTCTGCCCATGGGCGACCAGGATGGCCGCCTCGCGCGCTGCGTCAGCAGCGGCCTTGTCGCCGGTGAGATGCCAGAGCATGCCATAGCCGACCGCGTGGAAGATCGTGAACACTTTGCCCACCGGCTCTGACATCAGATCGCCGGGATCATTGCCAGCTGGCAGCGGATTGCGCTTGGCAGGCAGGGTGTTGCCGGCACCGCTATCCAACTGGAAGCGCAAACGGGCAATGATCTGTTTGCCTTCCGAAGTAGCCGCCCTGGCTTTCAGTTTGTCCAGGTCGGTGGTTCTGAAGAAAAGGCGAGGATGCTCGTTGGGCGCGGGTTTGACGAAACCGGGCACGCTGGAATCCTTGGCAGGTTCGCCGCCCTGACATACGGCGGCGACTAGCACTGCGATCATGATGACGATGCGTGGCATGGAGTCCCCGGTCAGGCGGTGAGCAGGTCGGCGACCTTGCCATCGGCATTGGCGAACTTCGGTTCGTCGATGCCATAGCAGGTCAGCAACGTGGCGAAGAGATTTCCGAGGTTGCCATCGGGATAGCGCAGATGGCGGCCATGCTTCAACCCGAGCTTGGTGCCTCCGATCAGCAAGGTCGGGTAGTTGCGATTCCAGTGGACATCGCTGCACTGGCTGCCGAACAGGATGATGGTGTTGTCGAGCACGCTGCCGTCGCCTTCCTTTAATTCGGACAGCCGTTTGGCCAGTAGTCCGACCTGATCGCTCATGCATTGGCACCAGATTCCCCAATTCTTGTAATAGTCGGGATTGCCGCTGTCGTGGCTCAGTCCATGGGTGTCCAGCACTCCGCACAGTTTGGAAATATGTTCATTATGCCCGACTTCAGGTTGCAACGTGAACTGCGCCGTGCGCGATGAATCGGTAGCAAAGGCGAGGACAATGGTTTCGATGTGGTTGGCGAAGTATCGTTCGAGCTGGGCGCGATCCTTGCAGGTGGACGTACCTGAGGGCCAGGCATCGATCTTCGCATCGACCGTGGGACGTGGCTTGTCGAGCCAGGACTCGGCGCGGATCAGATTCTTTTCGCTCTCGCGGATCGCCTCCAGGTGCTGATCCAGGCGTTGACGATCGGCGCTCCCGAGCTGAACATGCAACGCTTTGGTTTGCATGAGCGCGAGATCGAGTACGCTCCGCTCCTGAACGTATAAAGCGCGCTGTCGTTCGATCGACTTGGCGTCACGTCCGAACAGCAATTCAAACGTTTTTCGAGGATCGCACTGCGCCGGAACTGCCTGGCCGCGCGCATCGAAGGTACGTGCCGGCGGTGCAACCGTGCTTCCTGCTGCCGGAGAACTGGTCAGGACCAGCGACGGCTGGAAAACCTCCTGGGCGGTGCGATCAGCGATCAGGCCGTCGATAGAAATGCTGTTCTTTCCGTAAGGCCGCGCCCCGGTCAGCCACTGCGCGGTGCAGGAGTGACCATCTGAAATGCGGGCCAGATGATGGTCCATACCGCTGACAAAGGTCATCTGGTCGCGGAACGGAACGAGGGCGCGATGAATCTCGCTGAGTGCATAATCACGGCCGGTCTTGGTCGGGAACCAGCTCCACGCATCGCGATGCCCGTGACCTGGTGGGGGCAGCGGAACACCCAAGCCGAAATTCATCGAGACGAACCGAGCTGGTGGTTTGACCGGCGAGGCGCCAGTACCATCGCCGGCCCAGCCCATCGCGTCGAGCAAGGGCAGAGCGATGGTGGCTGCGGCAGATTTCAGGACTGTTCGGCGATCGATACGGAACGTCATGGTAGGCTCCTGGTCAACGGGTGCGGAAGAGTGGGCTGAGGACGATGGCTAGCACCAGATCGCGGGTGCCGCCCCCGGCAGCGGTCCAGCGTTTGGCCACGTCATCGAGCAGCGGCTGGTCGCTGAACTCCATAGTCCGGCCAAGCAGGTAGGAAGCGAGGCGATGGATCAGGGTGCGGTCGAAACGGTCCTTGGCAGCGCTGCCCAGATAGCTGCGCAGGTCGTCGAGACCGGACACCGCAGTACCATCGGGCAAGGTCGATGTGCATTCGATCGCCTGACCAGTCCATACCGTGTGCCGACCTCCGGCGAGATCGAAGACGAAATAACGCCCCTTGGCTTCGTTGCGAGGCAGGCCGGTGGGATCGAATCGCTCGAAGGGCAGGCCGTACGGATCGATGCTCGCATGGCAGTCGCGGCAGGCGTCTTTATTGCGATGGGCGATCAATCGCTGGGTCAGCGAAAGTCCTGAGAAATCCTCGGGCACTGATGGAACCGCTGGCGGCGGATCGCCCGGTGGCTGGTCGAGCAGATTGCGGCGGAACCACACCGCACGCTTGATCGGATGAGAATGCTCGCCGGTCGAATTCATCAGATGCACGGCGGACAGGTGCAGGATGCCACCTTGGCGACCGGAACCTGCCGCAGGCACCGCGACGAAGTCATTGCCCGGAACCAGTGGAATCCCGTAATGGCGCGACATCCGCCGGTCGACTACCAGGAAATCGGCGTTGATCAGGTTGGCTGACGGCAGATTGCGACGGAAGATGTGCGCGACGAAATGCCGGGCTTCACCACGCATCGCTGCCTTCAAAGGATCCGGTTCGACGGAGGTAAAGAACTCGGGGTTGATGTTCACGCCGTCAAGCGCATGCAGACCGAGGTACGCGTCGGCAAATCCGAGAAGGAATACATTGCTGCGCGCATCGGCGAGCAAGCGTTCGGTTTCGCGGCGCAGGCCGGCATCGCTGGTCAGATCGCCGGAAACGCACGCGGCGTGCAACGCCGGATCGGGCAGCGTACCGGTCAAACCATACGCCAGGCGCGACGCCAGCGCCCAAGCGTTCAGAGGAGAACGCTGCGATCCGTCGCGGACCGGCTCGGGATAATAGATGAACTGCGGTGCGATCAGAACATTAGCCAGGGTTTCACGAAGCGCCTCGATCGGACCAGGATACTTCGATCGAATCTTCTGATGGAACTCGGCGTAGGCATCAATTTCCTCTGTGGTCGGCGGGCGGCGCCAGGCACGCTGCATGAAACGACCGAGAATCCGTTTGACCCCCTCAGCATCGTCAACGGAATCATTTCCGGTGATGGCGACATGCGACGGCGGCGGCCACGACGCATAATAGGGCACCTCAAGAGTTGCCTCGTACAGCAATAAGACAGGGTTCAGCTTGGGCGCTTTCTTCTTCGGATCCGGCAAATATTTAGCCTCAATTGCCGGAGTCGGCGTCGGATCCATCAGCAGATCCGGTTCCATATGACGGATAAATATGACCTCGCCGTGATCGGGCAGAGCCACCAGCTGCCAGGGCATGCGGAACTCGATTTCGGTCGGCGTGGCGCTGGTGACCAGGGCCTGGCCGACGAACTGGTGCGGTTCCATGTCCGAACCGATATAACCGACATCGATGCGGAGGTTCGGCACCTGGTCGCCATCGGTCCGGCCGCTGACCTTCGCCACCACCCGCAGTTCACCAGTACGAGGTATATCCTTTATGCCGGCAAGGTACCATGCTGAACCAGCTCTAGTTTTTGGGCCTAGCATATCGCGATACTCCCGTGGCAGGGATAACCCGCCATCGAGGATGCTCGCCCTGGTATGGAGTTTCGGCTGCTCGTGGGCCGCGATCTTCTTCGGAGGGTCGAACACGGTTGAAACCAGTACATGGTCTGTCGGTCCCCCATTCCGCTTCTCGACATTGTTTATGTGGCCTGCCGCTGCCTTCAACGTCGCCTTCATGCTCGGAGGTTTATCTCCCGTAACCAACGCAATCGCCAGCCCGGCCCGGGCGCGATCGAGCAGTACGGACAGGTGGGTGGTATTGAACGACATTTCCCGGCTGTCGTTGTCGAATCCAGTCTCGCGGTTGCGATTTTCCTCGGGGAACCCCTGACCGAAATCGACGATGGTGACTCCGAGCAAGTCCTGCATGGACTGCACATATTCCTTGCGGGTCAACCGGCGCATGGCGCCTTGGCCGCCGGTGCTGCTGCGCACCTTGGCCGCTAAACGCAGTTCCTGACGCAGCCACGACAGCAGTTTCTGACGCTCATCGCTGGTCGGCTGATTGGCATGCTTGGGCGGTGGCATCTCCAGGACCTGGGTCTTGTTAAGAACCTCTTCCCAACCGTGCAGCGAAGCGCCACGCACGATGTCGGGGTCGAGGGTATCGACCCGGAAATTGCCCTTCTGGACCTTGGCCGAGTGGCACTCGGCGCAGGTTCGGTCGAGCAGCGGTTTCACGTGCTGGCGAAACGTCGCGAGATCGGCAGCAGGTTCGCCGGCGGCCACGATGAACACCGTGGCCATCAAGGCCACAGATCGGCCGATCCGGAACTGAAGCATCTTTGTCCATTCGGACCCTGCACAGCGCACTCGAACATCGGGACGCCATCCGACAGTTTCGAAAAGTCGTTTTACGCGGGTGGCCAGGTCGTAATATAGGCTCATGGCTAGGCTTACGTGGCACTTGCCATACTTGTTGCGCCAAGTTTTACGCCGTTTACGACAAATCAGGAAGCCCGGCAGAATCACTTGGGGCAACTTGCCGCCAATCGTGGCCTGTTACTGCACCTTACGGCTTCGCTGTACTTGGCTTCGCCGCCTCGCCTTTCACCGCCGGCGGCTTGGGCGTTTCCGGCTCAGGGAAAAGGAAAGTACGTTCGCCGATGGTCACCCCACCCTTGATCGATTTCAGTTCGGAATGCTGACCGGTAGGTGAACAGGTCAACACGGATAAATTCGAGGATTGGTCAGCAACACGCACATCCTTTCCAAAGACCGTGGTTCCGCGCACCTGGGTATGCGATACCTCGATGACCTTGATCAACTGGGGAAGTTCAAGCAGGGAATTCTTTCGTCGCCACACCGCTCCGTCATCCCAGGTGATGACATGGCCATGTGGCGCCATCCGTCCACGAATCAAACCGTTGGCCCGGGTCAAGGATACCCACTCTCCATTTATGGTGCCGACCACTGGTTTACCGCGGCCCCACGGGTTGTCGGCAGCGACGGTGAACTGCTTGTCCGCCTGGTCGACATGCACGACCAGTTCCCTCGAACAACTCCAATCTCCAGTCAGATCGAAATGATCAGGACGTCCGGCGTCGGAGAAATCGCCAATGATGTTCAAGCCATGGCTGATGACGACGGCATCGAGACCGCCAGCGCTATTGAAATCGATGAGAATTCGTGGTACCGAATAATTCTTCCCGAAAAACAGGAGCCAACTCCCCTCACCGCGCTGACGCATACCGACCTGGGTGACATGGCTCGGAAGATCAAACAGGTAGCGTTGCCCATAAGCCCACAGCTGGCATCGTTTTTTCGCATCACGCGGTGTCGCCAAATCCCGGCCTTCGACCCGCGCCAGCTGGAACGCCACCAGGACATCGTCGGGGCCACTCCAGGCATTGCGCACCACGAAAAACGAGGCATCGCCATTAGGATTCGTAGCCTGTGGCGGAAGGACTTCTGCTGGATTGCGTGGCGCTTCGTCGAATGGCCAATTGATCAACGCCAGGAGCGCACGATGGGGATACGGTCCCACCGTATCGAAATCGTTCTCTCCGTCCTTCACCCCGCTGGCCGGAAAATCACGTCCAAGAGTCGGAACGCAGAAATGCTCGTACACCCAGCGCAGCGCTGCCCGCCGATCTGGGCTGGCCATCCCCATGGCCTGGACGAACTGTCCGCCTCCGGCTAAACCGGTGCGGTCAAGATGCATGCTGCTCATCGGTGCATGCTCGAATGGGAGGGCGATCTGCACGCCGCAGCGACCGGGCATCACCAGCCAGAGCAGGCGGTCGACCAATCCGACCATGGCCGGGTAGCCCTTGGCAAGATCGATTCCACCGGCCACCCGCATGGCTTGGATGGCCAAGGGCTGGGTAACATCAAACAGGGCGAAGCGCATATCGCTGTCGCGCCCTCCGATTCCGAATGGCGG
This sequence comes from Planctomycetota bacterium, assembly GCA_014193115.1. Taxonomy (GTDB): domain Bacteria; phylum Planctomycetota; class UBA11346; order UBA11346; family UBA11346; genus BJHQ01. Next base: position 17,019 of record BJHQ01000007.1, read on the forward strand.
CATGCGTGCGTATTCTCCCCCGACAAATGGCAAGGGATCCCTGGCGACGATCCTGATCGGCTTCCCGGCCAGGGTATCTCCGAGGAAAGCGAGGTAGGCGAGGCAGCTTGCACTCGAACTGGTCTTCCCCAGCCGATCCGTGGTGAGCGCGTCAATGACGATCTGCTTCGTCGCATCGGACCAGACATCGTGGCAGAGATCATAGGCGATCGCCAGCGCAGCGACGGCCGCACCGCTATACTCACCTCCGGCCGGGGCATTCAGTCCGAACCGGGCATCACGGTCGCTCTGGCCCTTGGCGACCAGGATCGCGGACTCGCTTGCGAGGTCTCCTGCAGCTTTGTCACCGGTTAGTCGCCACAGCATGCCGTAGCCGACTGAGTGGAAGAGCGTGAATACCGATCCATAGGGTGCTGGGCGCAAGTCGCCTGGATCGTCTCCGGCCTCAAGCGGATTGCGCTTGGCCGGCAGGGATGTCCCATTCCCGCCATCGAGCAGGAAGCGCAAACGGGCAATAATCCGTTTCCCTTCCGTAGTCGCTGCCCGTTCCTTCAATTTCGGCAGGTCGGCGGCTCTGAAGAACAGTCGAGGATGCTCGTTGACCGCCGGATTGACGAAACCGGTCAGGCTGAAGTCCGGGGCTGGTTCGCCAGCTTGGCAGAGAGCGAAGACCAGCACCAGCACCATGTGGAAGCATCGGGTCATGGGGATCAGGCTCAGGCGGTGAACAATTCGGCGATCTTGCCATCGGCATTCGCAAAACGCGGCTCATCGATGCCATAACAGGTCAGCAATGTGGCCAGCACATTCCCGAAATTGCCATCGGGATAGCGCAGATGGCGGCCATGCTTCAGGCCAAGTTTTTCTCCACCGACGAGCAAGGTCGGATAGTTGCGATTCCAATGGACATCGCTGGTCTGGCTTCCGAACAGGATGATGGTGTGGTCGAGCACCGTGCCATCGCCTTCCTTCAGTTCGGACAGACGCTTGGCCAACAGGCCGACCTGATCGCTCATGCACTGTGCCCAGAGTCCCCAGTTCTTGTAGTAGTCCGGATTGCCGCTGTCGTGGCTTATTCCATGGTTATCCATCAAACCAAGCAATGATGACGGCGAGCCGTGATTCGACTCCGGCATCAAGGTGAATTGCGCCGTTCGCGACGAATCGGTGGCGAAGGCCAGCGCGATGGTCTCAACGTGGTTGGCGTAGAACCGTTCGAGCTGGACGCGATCCTTGCATGTTCCATACCCGGAAGTCCAGGCGTCAACTTTCGCATCGACCGTGGGCCGCGGTTTGTCAAGCCAGGACTCGGCGCGGATCAGATTCTTTTCACTGGCCCGGATCGCCTCCAAATGCTGATCCATGTTTTGACGATCGGTGCTGCCGAGCTGCGCGTACAATGCCTTGGCTTGGCTGAGATTCAAATCGAGCACACTGTGTTCCTGGGCGAGCACGGCACGCTGCCGTTCGATCGACTTGGCATCGCGACCGAACAGCAGTTCAAAGGTCTTGCGCGGATCGCATTGCGCCGGCACTGCCTGGCCACGAGCATCGAACGTTCTGGCTCGTGGCTGGTTCGTGTTCTCAGGCGACCCTGAACCGGTCAGGACCAGTGACGGCTGGAAGACCTCCTGGGCAGTTCGGTCAGCGATGAGGCTGTCGATGGAGATGCTGTTTTTACCGAATGGCCGCGCCCCGGTCAGCCACTGCGCGGTGCAGGAGTGGCCATCGGCGATCCGAGCCAGGTGATGGTCCGTGCCGCTGATGAAGGTCAGGCGGTCGCGGAACGGGGCGAGGGCGCGGTGGATTTCGCTGAGGACATAATCGCGGCCGGTCTGGGTCGGGAACCAGCTCCATGTGTCACGGTGGGCATGACCGGGCGGCGGCAATGGCACGCCCACGCCATAATTCATCGAGACGAACCGTGCCGGCGGTTTGACCGGGCCATTTCCCGCGGCATCGCCGGCCCAGCCCATCGCGTCGAGCAAGGGCAGGGCGATGGTAGCTGCGGCCGACTTCAGGACGGTGCGGCGGTCGATACGGAACGTCATGACGGGCTCCTGGATTATCGGGTTCGGAAGAGCGGGCTGAGGACGAGGGCAAGCACCAAGTCTCGGGTGCCGCCACCGGCATCCGTCCAGCGTTTGGCAACGTCATCGAGCAGCGGCTGGTCGCTGAACTCCATGGTCCGTCCGAGCAAATATGAAGCGAGGCGGTTGAGCAACGTACGATCGAAACGTTCCTTGGTAGCACCACCCAGATAGGCACGCAGGTCGTCGAGTCCGGTCACTGCCGTGCCATCGGGCAAGGTCGAGGTGCATTCGATGGCCTGCCCGGTCCACACCGTGTGCCGGCCACCTGCCATGTCGAAGACGAAATAACGACCCTTGGCTTCGTTGCGGGGCAGTCCGGTGGGATCGTAACCCTCAAATGGCAAGCCATAGGGATCGATGCTGGCGTGGCAGTCGCGGCAGGCGTCTTTGTTGCGATGGGCGATCAACCGCTGGGTCAGCGACAGCCCGGAAAAATCCTCGGGCACCGACGGCACTGCTGGCGGCGGATCGCCTGGCGGCTGATCGAGCAGATTGCGCCGGAACCACACCGCACGCTTGATCGGATGGGAATGTTCGCCCGTCGAATTCATCAGATGCACCGCGGACAAATGCAGGATCCCGCCTTGCCGTCCGGAGCCCGCTGCTGGAACCGCAACGAAATCATTGCCGGGTACCAGCGGAATGCCGTAATGACGCGCCATCCGCCGATCGACCACCAGGAAATCAGCGTTGATCAGGCTGGCAGACGGCAGGTTCTTGCGGAAGACCGTGGCGAGGAAATGACGGGCTTCGTCGCGCATCGCATCCTTCAAGGGTCCCGGCTCAACCGCGGTGAAGAACTCGGGATTGATGTTCACACCATCGAGCGCTTGCAGACCGAGATAGGCATCGGCGAATCCGAGCAGTAACCGGTCGCTGCGCGGATCGGCCAGAAGGCGTTCGGCTTCGCGGCGCAGCCCGGCATCGCTGGTCAGATCGCCTTTTTCGCAGGCCGCCTGCAAGGCCGAATCGGGCAGCGTACCGGTCAGACCATAGGCCAGACGTGATGCCAACGCCCAGGCATTGAGTGGAGAACGCTGCGCGCCATCGCGGATCGGCTCGGTGAAATAGATGAACTGCGGAGCGATCAGGACATTGGCCAGGGTTTCACGCAGGGCTTCGACCGGACCAGGCTGCTTGGCGCGGGTGCGTAGATGGAACTCGGCATACGTCGCGATCTCATCCGCAATCGGCGGGCGCCGCCAGGCGCGCTGCATGAATCGGGCTAGGATTCGCTTGATGCCCTCAGCGTCATCCACGGAATCACTGCCCACGATGGAAACGTGGGACGGCGGCGGCCAGGACTCGTAATACGGCAATTCAACAGTGACTTCATGCAAGAGCAGGACGGGATTCGGCTTGGCAATCTTTACCTTCGGATCGGGCAGGTATCGGGCTTCCATGGCTCGTGTCGCCATGGCCTCCATCAGCAGATCCGGCTCGGTATGACGGATGAAGATCACATTGCCCAGGTCAGGTTGGGCGAGCAACTGCCACGGCATGCGGAACTCGATCTCCACCGGCGTTGCGCTGGTGACCAGAGTCTGGCCCACGAACAGGTGCGGACTCATCAGGGAACCGAGATAGCCGATATCGACCCGCACATGCGGCACCTGATCTCCGTCGGGCCGACCGCTGACCTTTGCCACCACGCGGAGTTCACCGGTGCGAGGAATATCCTTATATGGCCCGATATGCCACCTGATGCCACCACCGTGGGTATAAGCGCCATTCATATCCCGATAGCCGCGAGGCAGTGAGATCGCCCCGTCAAGAATGCTTATCGGGCCATTGAGGTGGGGCAGCTCATGTGCAGGAACCTTGGTCGGCAAATCGAACACGGTCGACAACAGCACGTCGTCTGTCGGGCCGCCTTTTCTTTTATCGACATTATTGATGTGGCCCGGCGCCGCCTTCAAGCTCGCTTTCATACCTGGCGGTTTGTTGCCAGTGACCAGCGCCTCGGCCAGACCGGCCCGGGCACGATCGAGTAGCACCGCCAAGTGGGTGGTATTGAACGACATCTCCCGGCTGTCGTTGGCGAATCCGGTTTCGCGATTGCGGTTTTCCTCGGGGAAACCCTGGCCGAAATCGACGATGGTGACGCCGAGCAGGTCCTTCATCGATTGCACGTATTCGGTGCGGGTCAGCCGGCGCATGGCCCCCTGGCCGCCGGTGCTGCTATGCACCTTGGCCGCCAGCCGCAATTCCTGGCGCAGCCACGATAGCAGCTTCTGGCGCTCGTCACTGGTCGGCTGGATGGCATGCTTGGGCGGCGGCATCTCCAAAACCTGGGTCTTGTTCAGGACTTCTTCCCAACCATGAAGCGTCTTTCCGTGCACGATGTCGGGATCGAGGGTGTCGACCCGGAAATTGCCCTTCTGGACCTTGGCCGAATGGCATTCGGCGCAGGTCCGATCCAGCATTGGTTTGATATGCTGCTGGTAGGTCGCAAGGTCGGCCGTCGGCTCACCTGCGGCAGCGGTCAAGACCGCTGCCATCATGGCCGCCGAAGACAAGAAAGATGACGAACGACGCATGATCCCTATGTCATGCATGAATAAATACCCTGGAAAGCTCGCGGTTGCCGATCGGATCATGGAGGATCTCAGGCCGGAGCAGCCTGAATCATCTGCGACCAAGCGACCGTGCATATTCTTGTTTACGTAGGAGATCTGCCGACTGTTGCGCCAGAGTTTACGCAGATTCCGACATTCCTGGGTCCTGGCTGAGCATTGCGATCCATCTACCCGTGATTTACGTCGGCCGTCCTCGGCCAGCGATTGGCTTGCAGAGGGTAGCCGTTCCACGCGGGTTTACGGCAACTTGGTGGCTGCTGCTTTGGGTTGATCAGCTTTGGTCCCAGACCCAGCCGACGGTTTGGTTCCGCCTTCAGCTTGCGGCGCCGGACTCGGAGCATTCGGGTCAGGAGAAAATGAGAAGCTTCGTTCGCCGACGGCGACCACGGGGAAATCTCCACCCACGCAGGTGAACTCTTCATGCCGACCGTCCGCAGAGCAGGTCAAAATGCACATCAACGTGTTGCGTGGTTTGTTGTTGGTCTGCCGTACCAGCGTGCGCTGACCAGGCTCGGAGGTCAGTCTCATCGGAGCCTCCAGCGGCGAACTGGTGCGCCGCCAGACGGCGCCGTCCTCCCAGGTGATCACGTGGCCATGGGGTGCAACCAAGCCGCGAGCCACACCATTGCCGGTACGGATCAGGGAAACCTGATCGCCGACGATGCGACCGACCACGGGCTTCCCGTTCCCCCAGGGATTGTCGGCGGCGACGTGGAAGGCACTGCCTTCCTGATTGACGCTCACGGTCAAAGACGATGAACAGCGCCATTGTCCGCCGAGATCGAAGCGCGTGACGCGGTCGGCGTCGGGAAGGTCGCCAATGATGTTCACCGCTTCGGTGATGATCACAGCGTCACGTCCGTCACGGCCGCCGAGATCGACAATCAAGCGCGCCGGTGGCGGATGAGATGTACTTGCCCCCCAGTTCTTTGAGAACGACACCAGCCAGCGCCGCTCAGCGACCTGCTTGAGACCATACACTAAACCGACTGGTCGATCGAACCCATTGCTGGTCCCCACCATCACGTAGCGCTTACCACATGCCCAGATCCGGCACAGCAGACCCGGCTTGCGTGGCTCTGCCAGTTCGCGTCCCTGTAGTCCCACACCACCCATGATCGTCACCACGATGTCGTCGGGACCGTTCCAGCCACCGCGGAAGATGCAGATCGGGATCCCCCGGTTCGCATCTTCCGCCGTCACGATGGGCGGCAGAACCGTGGCTGGATCGCGGGCCGGCTCGTCGAAGGGCCAGCAGGTCAGCGCAAGCATGGCGCGGTGGGGGTAAGGACCGACCGTGTCGTAGTCGTGCTCTCCATCGCGCACACCGCTGTTTGGGTGGTCACGGCCGAGCCTTGGTACGCAAAAATGTTCGTAGATGAAACGCAAGGCGGACCGCTGCACGGGCGTGGACATCGCCATGGCCTGCACGAACTCTCCGCCACCGGCCAAGCCGGTACGATCCAGATGCTGTCCGTACATCGGTAAATAGTCGTAGGGCAACGCCAATTGCAGGCCGCTTGGCCCGGGCACCGCGAGATAGATCAGACGGTCGACCAATTGACCGAGGCGCGGCTGGCCGGCAACCAGGTCGATGCCGCCAGCGACGCGCGACGCGTGAACGACGAGCGGCAGCAAAACATCGCGCATGGCATCATGCACGTCCACATCTCGCCCACTGAAGCCGAAAGGTGGCAACCGGGCGAGTTCGCCGGACAACCTCGACAAGGGATCGTTGGTACGGATCGGCTTGCCGCCAATGGCATCGCCAGCCACGGCAAGTTGCCACAGCACGGCCGCGAGAAAAGAAGGATTGCCGCTCTTGGCAGTCGATTCTATGGCGTCGACGACCCGTTGGCGCGTGGCATCGTCCCAGGCGTCATGGCACAGATCGTAGGCCAGCGCCAAGGCCGCCACAGCGGCGCCACTGTACTCGCCGCCGGCAGGTGCTTTCAGGCCAAAGCGCGCGTCGCGATCGCTCTGTCCGCTGATTACCAACATGGCGGCTTCGCTGGCCAGCTCGGCGGCGGCTTTGTCGCCGGTCAACCGCCACAACATGCCATAGCCGGCAGAGTGGAAGAGCGTGAACACGCTGCCAACGGGCTCTGACAGCAGCTCGCCGGGATCATCGCCAGCCGGCAACGGGTTGCGCTTGGCCGGCAAGGTGGTGCCAGAGCCACCATCCAACTGGTAGCGCAACCGGGCAATGATGCGTTTGCCTTCCGGTGTCGCCGCTCGTTCCTTCAGTTTGGCGAGGTCGGCGGCTCTGAAGAACAGTCGGGGATGCTCATTGGCAGCGGGTTTGACGAAACCAGGCACGCTGAAATCCTTGGCCGGCTCGCCAGCAGGACAGCAGCTGATGGCCATCAGCAGGATCACGACAATGAATCGTGGCATGGGCGCTCCGATCAGGCGGTGGAGAGGTCAGCCGGAGATCCCGTCAAACGGCGAGCAGTTCGGTGATCTTGCCGTCGGCATGAGCGAACTGCGGTTCATTGATGCCGTAGCAGGTCAGCAACGTGGCAAGCACATTGCCGAAATTGCCATCGGGATAGCGCAGATGCCGGCCATGTTTCAGGCCAAGTTTTTCCCCACCGATCACCAGGGTCGGATAGTTTTGACTCCAGTGCACATCGCTGGTCTGGCTGCCAAACAGGATGATGGTGTTATCGAGTACGGTTCCGTCTCCTTCCTTCAATTCGGACAGCCGTTTGGCCAGGAGGCCGACCTGATCGCTCATGCATTGGCACCAGATGCCCCAATTCTTGTAATAGTCGGGATTGCCGCTGTCGTGGCTCAGGCCGTGGGTGTCGAGCACTCCGCACAGCGTGGAAATATGCTCATTATGATTTACCTCAGGCTGCATGGTGAACTGCGCGGTGCGTGATGAATCAGTGGCGAAGGCTAAGGCGATGGTCTCGATGTGGTTTGCGAAATACCGTTCGAGCTGGGTGCGATCCTTGCAGGTGGAAGTGCCCGAAGGCCAGGGATCGATTTTCGCATCGACCGTGGGACGCGGCTTGTCGAGCCACGACTCAGCGCGTTTCAGATTCTTTTCGGTATCGCGGATCGCCTCCAGGTGCTGATCCAGTCGTTGGCGGTCCGCACTCCCCAGCTGGGCATGCAATTCCTTGGCCTGTCTGAGGTTGAAATCGATCACGCTGTGTTCCCTGGCGATCTGGGCGCGTTGGCGCTCAATCGACTTGGCGTCACGCCCGAACAGCAGTTCGAAGGTTTTTCGCGGATCACATTGCGCCGGCACTGCCTGGCCACGCGCATCGAAAGTCCTCGCTGGTGGTGCGATGGTGCTCCCTGATCTACTTGAGCCGGTCAGGACCAGCGACGGCAGGAAGACCTCCTGAGCAGTGCGATCCGCGATGAGGCTGTCGATGGAAATGGTGTTTTTTCCCAGAAATTCCGCACCGGTCAGCCATACCGCGGTACCGCCATGGCCACCTCCAGGGCGCGCCAGACGGTGGTCCGTCCCGCTGATGAACGTCATCCGATCACGGAACGGCGCGAGGCTGCGGTGGATCTCGCTGAGGACGTAGTCGCGTCCGGTCCGGGTTGGAAACCAGCTCCATGCATCGCGATGGGCGTGTCCGGGTGGCGGCAGGGGCACGCCCAGACCGAAATTCATCGAGACGAACCGGGCCGGTGGCGCTGCCGGACCAGATCCGGGCTCGCCGGCCCAGCCCATCGCATCGAGCCAGGGCAGGGCGATGGTGGCGGCAGCCGATTTCAGAACGGTGCGACGGTCGAGGCGAAGGGTCATGGTTGGCTCCTAGGATCAACGCGTGCGGAACAACGGGCTGAGAACGAGGGCAATGACCAAGTCACGGGTACCGCCACCGGCAGCGGTCCAGCGTTTGGCCACGTCATCGAGCAGCGACTGGTCGCTGAACTCCATGGTCCGGCCGAGCAGGTACGATGCGAGTCGATTGACCAGGGAATGGTCGAAACGTTCCTTGGCAGCGCTCCCAAGATACTTGCGCAGGTCGTCCAGCCCGTTCACCGCGGTGCCATCCGGCAGGGTCGACGTGCATTCGATCGCCTGACCGGTCCACACCGTGTGCCGACCGCCTGACATGTCGAAGACGAAATAGCGGCTGCGCGCTTCGTTGCGGGGCAGGCCGGTGGGATCGTAACGCTCGAAAGGCAGTCCATAGGGATCGATGCTGGCGTGGCAATCGCGGCAGGCATCTTTGTTGCGATGGGCGATCAATCGCTGAGTCAGCGACAGCCCGGAGAAGTCTTCGGGCACCGATGGCACCGCCGGTGGCGGATCGCCCGGCGGTTGATCGAGTAAGTTGCGCCGGAACCATACTGCGCGCTTGATCGGATGGGAATGCTCGCCGGTCGAATTCATCAGATGCACGGCCGATAGATGCAGGATGCCGCCTTGGCGACCGGAGCCGGCCTCGGGGACCGCAACGAAATCGTTGCCAGGCACCAGCGGAATCCCGTACTGTCGGGCCATGCGCCGGTCGACCACGAGGAAATCAGCATTGATCAGGCTGGCTGACGGCAGGTTCTTGCGGAAGACCGTGGCAACGAAATGGCGGGCTTCGTCGCGCATCGCCTCCTTCAAGAGTCCTGGTTCAACCGCGGTGAAGAACTCAGGATTGATGTTCACGTTGTCGAGAGCGTGCAATCCGAGATAGGCGTCGGCGAAGCCGAGCAGGAAGCGGTCACTGCACGGATCGGCCAGCAGGCGTTCGGCTTCGTGGCGCAGGCCAGCATCGCTGATCAGAACGCCTTTGGCACAGGCGTCATGCAGCACCGGATCAGGCAACGTGCCGGTCAAGCCAAAGGACAATCGCGATGCCAGAGCCCAGGCATTGAGCGGTGTACGCTCAGCGCCATCACGGACCGGCTCGGTGAAATAGACGAAATTCGGATTGATCAGGACATTGGCCAGCGTCTCGCGCAGCGTTTCGATCGGACCTGGGAAATGCGCCCGCATGCGCTGGTGGAAATCCAGGAAGGTCTCGACTTCAGCCGAGGTCGGAGGCCGCCGCCAAGCCCGTTGCATGAAGCGGGCAAGGATTCGTTTGACACCCTCTGCGTCATCCACGGAGTCATTGCCGACGATGGCGACGTGGGACGGAGGCGGCCACGAAGCATAATAGGGGATCTCGACCGTGGCTTCATGAAGCAGGAGGATCGGATTCAGTTTGGTTGTTTTCTTTTTCTGATCCGGCAGATAGCGAGCTTCCATCGCCGGTGTCGCCAAAGGATCCATCAGCAGATCTGGCTCGGTCTGGCGGATGAAAATGACGTGGCCATGGTCGGGCAGAGCAAGTAGCTGCCAGGGCATGCGGAACTCAATTTCGGTCGGAGTCGCGCTGGTGACCAGGGCCTGACCGACGAACTGGTGGGGCGATTCGTTCTCGGCTCGACCGATGTCAACCCGCAGGTTGGGAATCTGGTCGCCATCGGGGCGGCCGCTGACCTTCGCCACCACACGGAGTTCACCAATTCGCGGTATGACCTTGTAAGCGCCCATGTGCCACCGCACACCACCTCCCATGACCGCGCCGGAGCCGATCATGTCGCGAAACACACGCGGCAGCACGATCGCCCCGTCGAGCAGTGTTATCGAACCGTTCAATTGCGGTTCTTCATGCCATGGGACCTTGATCGGCAAGTCGAAGACGGTTTCCACGAGAACATCGTTGGTGCGGTGCTTGCGGACCTCCCCGTCATTGTTGTTCCGGCCAGGCGCCGGTTTCAACGTCGCCTTCAAACCTGGAGGCTTTCCGCCGGTGACCAGAGCCTCGGCCAGACCGGCCCGGGCACGATCGAGTAGCACCGCCAAGTGGGTGGTATTGAACGACATCTCCCGGCTGTCGTTGGCGAATCCGGTTTCGCGATTGCGGTTTTCCTCGGGGAAACCCTGGCCGAAATCGACGATGGTGACGCCGAGCAGGTCCTTCATCGATTGCACGTATTCGGTGCGGGTCAGCCGGCGCATGGCCCCCTGGCCGCCGGTGCTGCTATGCACCTTGGCCGCCAGCCGCAATTCCTGGCGCAGCCACGATAGCAGCTTCTGGCGCTCGTCACTGGTCGGCTGGATGGCATGCTTGGGCGGCGGCATCTCCAAAACCTGGGTCTTGTTCAGGACTTCTTCCCAACCATGAAGCGTCTTTCCGTGCACGATGTCGGGATCGAGGTTGTCGACCCGGAAATTGCCCTTCTGAACCTTGGCTGAGTGGCACTCGACGCAGGTTCTGTCGAGCAGCGGTTTCACATGCTGGCGATACGTCGCGAGATCGGCGGCGGGTTCACCGGCGGCGGTGGTCGCGACCAGGGCCAGGATGGCCACGAAAGCAACTAGGAAATATGAGCGGCGCATGGTCCCTCCGTTCGCGATGTCCATCAAGGATACATAACCTGCAAATCCGGCGTTCGCCAATCGGATCGGGAAAGGCTCCGGACGGATGAGTTCAGGATCGGCTACGACCAAGTACTCGTTCATGCCCTTGTTTACGCTGCCATTCCGCAGATCGTTGCGCCATCCTTTACGCTGTTTACGACATAACGCAAAGCCTGGAAAGTGCCTTATGACCGACCTGCCATCTTCAGCGCCGACCATCTTGACCGTGCTTGATCCGCGACTGCCGGAATCCGTGGCGGTGGTCAGCGGCATCCGTCAGCACGCGCCCGGATGGAAATTGGTGGTCAACCTGTGGGATCTGGCGTTCACCAGCAGCCATAGCGACGCCCCGACCCTCTTGGCGGCACTCACTGGCCTGCCCCGAATACACGCCACCATCGGCCATCTGCACTCGAATCGTCTGATGGATTGGGCGAAGGCGTTGGGTGGTCCGGTGGTGAACTTGGCTACGGCGTGGATGGAACCCGGAGTCCATTATGTGATCGTCGATGGCTTCCTGGCCGGCAAGCAGGCCGGAGCACATTTGCGGATGCGAGGGGTGCGCCGATTCGCCTGCGTCACCCGTGCGTATGGCATGTTTCCTCAGGTCACCAGAAAAGATGAGGAACGGTTCGGTTCACAAAAACGCGTGGTGGGCTTCCGTGAAGAAATCGGCGATATCGCGCTTTTCATTGCGGGCGATTTCTCGCCTGACCGGGTCGCGCCGATCCTGACCTGGATCCGTGCTGGTGGTGGACCGGCTGGAATCTTCGTTACCAGCGATGCAGTCGCTCGCCAACTGCTGACAGTACTCGAAGATGCAGGAGTTCGGGTACCGCTCGATGTCCTCGTGGTATCGTCCGATGACGAAGTCGGCATGTGCCAGGCTTGCCGGCCAACTCTGAGCAGCGTACGCATGCCCTACCAGGCGATCGGGAGGCGGGCTGCTGAAGTGGTCACCGAATTGCTCGCCGGAGGCCCGGCACCAGAAACCGTCCTGTTGCCTCCCCTTGGGGTCAGCGTCCGGGTCTCAAGCGATATCGTCGCTTGCGACGATCCGCTCACCAAGCGCTGTCTGAACTGGATGCATGAGCACAGCGAAAGCAGCATCCGCCAGGTCGATGAAATCTGCAAGGCGGTATCCACCTCACGACGGGCGCTGGAGCGACGGTTCGCAGCCACCATCGGAATCAGCCCCGGTGAAATGCTGCGCCGCATTTGCCTCGATGCCGCAGGCCGGCGCCTGCTGACCAGTGACGCTCCGGTGGCCGAGATCGGTCGACGGGCCGGGTTCACCAGCGCGACGGCCTTCGACCGCGCTTTCCGCCAAGTGACCGGCAGCACACCGCTTGCGTGGCGAAAACAACAGAGCGGACGGTAGCCATCGCTCCGATTCTGAGCAGTTCTCACCCGCTCGGTCGAGGACCAGGCAACCGTTCGGAAAACTGGTCGTATAAACCAGCCATGCGCCATGTCGTCTGCTTACTCCTCCTGATGGCGGTCTGCGCCGCTGCCGACCCCCTCACATTCGCAGCCGGCGGTCGTGGTCTCGCTGTCCATGTCCATGGCGAGGTTCCGGCCACAGCGCGAACCCTGGCCCTGGCCAAGGCCGGCGAGTGGGTGATCCATGCCTTGGCCAACGATGCCCATGCTCTGTCCGGAGCGATCCGGGGCGCGGATCTCGATGATCGAATCCAAGTCGAACCATGGACGTCGAGCCGTCTTCCCCACGCGAACCATGCGGTGGATCTGCTGGTCGTCGAAACCGGCGTCTCGATTTCCGACGCTGACATCCGGCGCGTCTTGTCGCCGAGCGGCACAGCGTTGATCGCGGAAGGCAACGGTTGGAAGACCGTACCAGGTCTTCCGGCAGCCGGCGCTGACGACTGGACCCACCAACGTCATGGCGCCGACGGCAACGCCGTGAGCCGCGACGCGGCGTTTGACGACCAGCAACGGGCCATTCCCAATCAGCTGCGCTGGATCGCCGACACCACCGAGGCCTGGCCGGAGTCGGTACGGGTCGCCGGAGGACGGTTCCTGTTGTTCGATAAAAAGCCGAAGGATTCCAAGAACGCCTGGATCAGGGCACGCAGCGCGTGGAACGGCATGCTGCTGTGGGAGTCGGTCATACCCGATGCCGCGCCGGGATCCTCGCCAGGCAAGGTCCGCAATCGTCCCATCGCCACCGCCAATCGGATTTATCTGCGCAATCAGCGGATCGTGGCGGTGGACGCCACCAATGGCAAAGAAGTCGCTTCAACCCAGTTGATCACCTTTGATCTCATCGCTCCGGCCGATGGTGCCACCGGCGTGATCGTCGCCCGCACCGCCGAGGCGGTCATCGCCTTGGACGCCCGGGATCTGACCGAACGTTGGCGCGTGTCGGCGCCTTTATCACCAGCAGATCTGGCGATCGAGCCCCGTTCCGCCCAGTCGATGGCGGAACGGCTGCCCGGAGTGGTATCGGATGGCCAGTCGGCCTTTGCCGTGCGCGATGGAACGACGGCGGTGGGCTGGTCCCTGGCCGATGGCCGCGAAACCTGGTCGAGCGCCGGAAGCGATCTCGGTTCCCACGTCGTTCCGATCCTGGTCGCCAACGGCGTGCTGATCGTCGCTGGCGGCGCCCAGGTGCATGGACTGCCGATCACCGGCCGTGGCCAGCCATGGAAGGTCACCGTTGCCGAGACCGTCACCGACAAGAAGACCCAGAAGACCACTACGAAACCTGGCGATGCCCTGCGCCTGGTCGCCAAGTGCGCCATGGTCGTCAAGAACCGGTTGTGGTTGCAGGATTCCCTGACCACCCGTTGGAATGGTGCCGAGACCAATCTGTTCCCGGTCATGGGCTGGGTCGGCATCGATCTGGGAACCGGTGCCATCGACCAGCGCGTCGGCTATCCGGTGATCCGACCTTGGGGGGGCATTGGACCAGACGGCCAGTTGCAGCCGTCGCTCGATCAACCGGTGGTGCGCAACTGGTCGCCACGTTGCTACGCCGACATTGCGACAGGCAACGCCATTCTCAGCCAGACCATGGAACTGGTCGGGGTGGCTGGAGAGGAGCCTCAATTCCTGCGCGGTGTGCGCGGCCATTGCGGTATCGGCTTCACCCTTGGTTCCCTGGGTCTGCTGTCGCCGCCGAATCAATGCATCGGCTGCTATCCGATGGTGCGGGGCGCGGTCGGTTACGAACCCGCCAGCGAATCCGCCTTCCCAATACCTGACGATCAGCGCTTGGTGCGCGGCCCGGCGTTCGCCATCGACCGCGATGGTTCCCTGCCGGCCGCAAAGCCACATGACTGGCCGATGTATCGCCGCGATCCGCTGCGCACCGGATGCACTCCGGTCGCCTTCGATCCAGGATCCGTGAAGGAATCCTGGGCAACCGCGGTCGGGGGTCAGAACACCCAGGCCCTGATCACTCGTGGCCTGGTGGTGGTGGCTGCGGTCGATCGGGGCCGGATCACCGCCCTCGACGAAGGCACTGGAAACATCCGATGGCAGGTCGGCCTTCCCGGACGGATCGATACCGCTCCCACCATCCACGGCGATCGGGTGTTCGTCGGCTGCCACGATGGGCGTGTCTATGCCTTGGATCTCTACGATGGACGGCAAGCGTGGCGATTCACCGCTGCCGCCGCCGAACGCCGGATCGTCAACGGCGAACACGTGGAAAGTCCGTGGCCGGTCATCGGCGCGGTGCTGTTCCACGACGGCGCCATCCACGCCATGGCTGGGCACCTTTCCGCGCTCGACGGAGGCTTGCAGCGTTGGGCATTGGATCCTGCAACCGGAATTCCCAAATGGTATCAGGTCTTCAAAGGTCTGGGAGATACCACTGGTGGCGGAAAGGCGGTGATCCTGCCCACCCACGCCTATCGCCATGATGAACATGCGTTGAACAATGTGCTGCTTGGTGGCGAGGTCGACGGCCAGAGCGTGGTGCGACTCTATGATGAATGGGGCGGGTGGGATTTCCGGACCAGCGATGGAACGTTGCTGCGCCAGCATGGCGCCGTGCCCCAGCCCGGATTCCCGGTCGGACGGGTGTCACCGGGACCGATCGGAGCGGCCGATCGCTGGCCGTGGGTCGGACACGACCGGGTGACTGCCGGGAATCTGCTGCGCGGGTTGCCGATCACCCATGAAAAGACCCTGGAAACCGATCCCCGGACCCGGTTCAGCGGTAGTCGCGGAAATTTCTTCCTGTTTCCCGCCCCAGGAGCGATGGGCGTGCTGATCACGGTCAAGGATGGGGCCACCACCATCGATCCGGAACCCTGGCTGATCCCCACCGATCCCAAGATTTTCACCACCGCCGGAACCTTCGCCAAAGACCCTGCCCGACTCGCCGTCGATCCTGGAGGCCCGCAACGATTCCCGATCGTTGCCGCCGGAGCGCTGCTGACCGGTGGGAATCTGTTGTGGATCGCGGGATCCGTCACCGAAACCCCTGGTCAAAGCGCGTTGATCGCCATCACTTTGCCAAGCGGGAAGGAAGTCGGGCGCTGGACCTTTGCCGGCGCGGTAGCGTTCGAAGGCGTGTCAGCGAACGACCGCAGCGTAGTGATCACTCAGAACGATGGGATGGTACGCAGGTTCGCCCAGCGGTGATGCCGGAGAAGGTCGTCATTGCTGTCATTTACCGGGTTGGGCGAGGTCAATTCGCGTGAGCGGTTATCCCCCGTCAATATGGACGGACCGCTGGCTTCAGCAGGACCAGCCAGGCCATGGCAGCCAGGCCAGGCCAGGTCATGACAGGTCATGACTGGTCATGCAACACGCAGCGGTTGCCTGGGTAGCACCTGCGATGCGCTTCTACCTGTTCCTGGCCTTGACCGCGTATTCAGCGCTGACCGCGGCGGAGCCCCAGATCTGCCGCTGGCTCGGGGACAAAACCGCGGCGGTAAGCTTCACTTTTGATGACGGCCCGGCGGTGCATGTGCGTGACCTAGCGCCGCGTCTTGAGGCCAACGGCATGCGCGGGACGTTCTTCATCATCGTCGGCCGCACCCCGGATGCGCCGCAGACCGGTCCGAAGGCGATGATCTCGTGGCCGGAACTGCGCGACGCGGCGCAGCGCGGCCACGAAATCGGCAATCATTCCTGGACCCATCGCGATCTGCGCAAGGTGACCGATCTCGACCACGAGATCGTCGCCAGCGCCGAGCGCATCCGCGAGCAGGTCGGGGTCGCGCCGCTGTCGTTCGCCTGGCCGTTCTGCAAAAGCACGCCGGAGGCCAAGGCCTTGTGCCTTCGTCATCATCTTGCCGAGCGTGGCTACCATCCGCTGTACGAGGGCACCTATGACCCGGCGAAAGCCTTGGCCGAGACCGAGGCGGCGATGGCCGCCGGCAGCTGGCTGGTGCGCCTGAGCCACGGCATCGATGGCGCTGCGTTCAGTTCGCATCTCGCTGATCTGGTCAGCCGGCCGGTGTGGGTGGCGCCGTATGGCACGGTGGCGGCCTATGCCGCGGCCCGTGAACGCGCCAAGATCGCTTGGACAGCGACGGAAGCGTCGGGTGGCAGCCTGGCGGTGACTCTGGACGACCAAGCTCCGGCCACGCTCCGCCAAACGACGCTCACCGTCGCAATCGCCGCACCAGGCACGGAGGTCCCGACCAGCGAACCGGGGACGATCGTCCGCCGGGTCGGAGAGCGCGTGCTGATCGACCTCATTCCAGATGGTCGGGCAGTCCGACTGCGCTGGTAATCAGCTTTATCGACGTTGATTGCTCCTGTGCATTCCGGACATCCGCCCCTGACAATCCACGGCCAACCAGAACCAATCATTTCGGGGATGATGGCGCGACGGTCCATTCCCATGGCTGGCACCACTGAATCATAGCCGGGCATGGTGGACTTCCCTGCGACCCGGTGGTCGTTGATCGCCCGGCTTCCCGACGATCCGTTGCAAGCATCGGCCCTGGTCGGCCTGTATGCCGATGCCATCGGCGGATACCTGGCTGCGAAACTGCACGGCGAGGACGCCGATCGGATCGCTGATGTCGTACAGGAAGTGCTGCTCGATCTGCTCAACCGGCCAACCGCCCTCGGCCAGGCCCGTCCTGGTCCCGGCAGCCGGTATCGCCATTTCCTGATGCATCTGGCGTGGCAGTCGGCGCTGAACCGCCTGCGCCACCACCGTCGGAGGGATGGTCAGAGCCTCGATCAGCCATCGATGGACCTGTCAGCTCCGGACGATCCACCAGCGCCAGAGGTCCAGGCCATGGATCGCAGTTGGGCGCTGTCGGTGGTCCAGCAAGCACTGGCTGGGATGCATCAGGCGGCCGAGCAGGGGACCATCGATCATGATTCGGTGGTGGTGCTCGAAGCCCATCTGATCGATGGCCGGAATCTGCGCGATATCGCGGCAAAAACCGGATGGTCCTTGGCGACCTGTTCCCGGCGCTTGGCCCAGGCCAGGCAATTCGTGCAGCGCGCCATTGCCGAACGGCTGCGCCTGGCCGGTGAAATCGGGGCCGATGAAAGCGATCAGGTCGCTGGCGCTCGGCTGCTCGAATCCCTGTCGATTCCCAGGTGATTCAGCGGGTACGCCAGGCTGTCCTGGCTCCAGCGCACGAATGCACGGGCGCACGGATATAAAGGCGACGAGACGTACGACATTCAATGCCCGTGGGGCACCGATATCGGCCCCAGATCGGGCTCGGCCTGGGCGATGGTCAGGCCAGCAGCGACTGCTGCATCGACCGCCCGTTCCATCGGATGGCCGACGCGGTGGATCAGATGGTAGCGCAGATGGCCGGCGGGCAGTGCGTTGATGACCGCCTGGGCTTCGCTCCGGCGATCGTTGTTCGCCAGGCCGACCGCCCGCAACACGCGCAACTCGGCATGGGTCTGGTCGGCGATCAGCCCGCGTTCCGCTTGATGGAGTACTTCCGGCCAGTCGCGACCTTCCAATGACACATAGGCGAGAACGACATGAGGGAGCAGGCTGGCGGGCTCGGCGCCGAACGCGGTGTAGGCCAGACGTTGCGCATTCGCCAGATCGCGGGCGGCCAGGGCCGCCTGGGCGGCGGCGATCAGCGGCCAGAACTCGCCAGGGTTGGTCATCAACCGCTGCCGGGCATAGGCGGCAAGCCGAGGTTCCGGGCCGAACAAGGCGACGGCGACGGCCGCAGCCCGCGGATCGGCCAAGGCCGATTCAGAGTCCGCGCAGACGCAGAAGATCGGATCGTGGGCGCGGAAACCGGTTTTTCCCAACACCCTGCCGAGGGCCTTCCAGCCATCGGTCGGTCCGCCTCCAGCCAGGACTGCGGCGGTATTGGCGGCGTGATGGTCGGCGCCGCGTTCGCGTTCGGCGCGCCACAGGAATGCCAATCCTTCGGCCAGTTCGTTGTTCAACTCCGCGGCCGCGAGTGCGGCGCTGTCGGCGGTGATGCGTTCCGCATCCAAGGTCAGTCCAGCGGTGCGCAGCACTGCCCGTAGAGCGTGAATCTGGTCGGTGGCCGGCCCGGCGATCCGGGTGCGATGGAGCAATTCGATCAGCTGCGAACGCTGATGCGCGGCGCGTTGGGTCGCCTGGGCGACCTCCCAGGCGGCGGTCAGCCGGGCATCGAGATCGGCCGCCTCGCGCAAATTGGGGAAACGTGAGCGGACGGTGCGCACTTCGGCCCTGGCCACAGCCACCGCCTCCACCTGGTCCAGCGGCACGGTCGCGACGAGTTCTGCGACGCGGTTCCGGACGGCGTCGATGGCGGCGGCCTGCTGCCACCACCACAGCAAGGCCAGGAGGGCCAGACCGACCAGCGCAGTACATAACGCGGTCATCATCCGCGGGGCGTGGCGCAGCCGCATCCAAGCCGATTCCCATGGCCAGGCCCGCTGGGCCTTGGTGATGCCCTCGTCCAGCCATCGCCGGAGGTCGTCAGCCACGGCCTGGGCGTCTGGATAACGCTCGGCCGGTTCGATCCGCAGGCACCGCCGCGCCACCGCCGCCAGGCCGCGTGGGACGCCCCGGCGGTCAAGGGCGCTGTCGTCCACGGCTTCGAGTGCAGACGGATCCGGCCGCGGGCTGTGGCCGGTCAGGACCAGAAACAGCAATCCGCCCAGGGCGAACACATCCAGTCGTGGATTCACCGCACCAGGCCAGGCCTGTTCCGGAGCCATCCAGGCCGGGGTGCCGACCCGGGCGGCAGTCTCTGCGCCGATGCGCTCAGCGACGCCCCAATCCAGCACATACACCGCGCCGAACTCGCCGATCAGGATATTGGCCGGCGACAGGTCGCGATGGACCAGTCCGCGGCTGTGGGCGAAGGCCACCGCTTCGGCCACCCGCAGCACCGCCTGGACCAGCTTGGCGAGGGACAGCTGGCCGTCCTCGACCACCAGATCGAGGGACCGGCCGGTGACCCGCTGCATGATGAAGGCCGGACGACCATCGGTGATGCCGACATCGTGGACCGGGACGATGGCGGGGTGCTCCAGGGCCGCGGTCCGGGCGGCCTCGCGGCGGAAGGCGGTTTCGCGGAGCAGAAAGGATTCCAGCGATTCATCCGCCTGCCGAGGCTTCAGCACTTTCATTGCCACGATCCGGTCGAGCGCCTGGTCGCGGACCTCGAACACCACCGCCATGCCGCCTTCGCCGAGCCTGCTGCCCGGGCGATGTCGGGTGGCGGCGCGTTCCGCCTGGAATCCGGGCGGCGGGCCTGGTCGCCTGGCGATCAAACCGGGCAGCGGTCCTGCCGGCGCATCGATGTCGGCCAAGGCCTGTTCCACATCCGGTCCGCTCTGCCTGGCGAGCCAGGCATCGACCGCTGCGAAGCGGTCGGCGGGAAGCTTTCCGGTGATGAAGGCACGCAGGTCAGCCGCTGACGGAACGTCGTGTCCGTGGTCGCCTGAGCCATTGGCCTGATCCATGGGCGCGGCGGCTCCTTCGCCTTCCAGCATCGTCCTGGGGCCAGCAGCGGGAACGGCCGGTTCCTGGCGGGCGGCACAGACAGCTGGCCCAGGCGATCAGCCTGGATTTGCGTGTTGCTCGGCGGGCACGGAAACCCGGTTCCATCGGCGAAGTCGCCGATGGAACCGGGTTGGTGGAATCGACCGGGTTCAGTGCTTTTCGTCGGACTTCGGCGCGGTGGCGCCGGCGGTCGCTGAACCCGCTTTGGCGGTTTCCAGCTTCTTCAGGAACTTGGCTGGATCCTTGTCGAAATCCTTGGTGCAGCCCTTGCAGCAGAACTTGACCTCTTGATCGCCAACGACCTTGACGATCGGGGCGCCCATGCCGCCGAGCTTTTCGCCGCTGACGATGCAGGTGTCGAGGGGATAGGGTTTGACCGCGGCCTTGTCGGCGGCGTCGTCGGCGGCGACAGATGCGCCGGTGAAGGCCGCCAGGGCCAGGAAGGGAAACAGGATGCGGGACATGGAGTTGGCTCCGTGGGGTTCATCACAGGAACCACCGCCGATGGCGCGCTGTTTCACGATTGGTGGGCCAGGCCGCCTGCGCCGCCACTCCAGGCCGCTCCCAGCCCCCCCCCGGGATGCCCTGTTCCAGGTCTATCGGCAGGCGTGAGGCTGTCGGCCATGAGTCCCGGCCGCCAGGCCCTGCTCCGCGTCGTCCGCGATCCGCTGGCCATGGGCGGCGCGGTCGTGGTCGTGGTCGTCGGATTCCTGTGCTGTTTCGCGCCCTGGTTCTGCTCGTCGCCGACCGAGCAGCGGTTATGGCTGGGTGTGACTCCGCCGGGCAGCAGCCATCCGGCGGTTCCCGGCCAGATCCATCTTCAGGTGGGCGCGTCGTCGAGCCAGGATTGGACGGGATTCAGCCAAGTCACCATCGCCGTCGAGGAGGCTACCTACGAGGATGTCCGGGTGCGTCTGCGCCGCGGAGTGCTCGAAATCCAGAAGATCACCGGCGCCGAACGCCTCGAACGATTGGATCTCGATGCGCTACCGGCGCGGGTGCTTGGCCCGGGCGATATGCTTGGTGAACCACGGCGCGGCCAGCTGGTCGCTGGCCAGCCTCCGCCAGACGGCTTTTTTCCGACCGGCGAAAGCCTGCTGATCCTGCGCCGATCGGGTCCCAGCGCGCCGGTGGTCTGGACGATCAGCGTGAACGATGGACGGATCACGAACCTCCTGCGCGATGCAACGCCGCAGACATCGGCTGAAATTCCTGGCGAAACGGTGCGGAGCATCGCCGGCGATGGCCGCGACCTGCGTCTGACCCATCCCCTGGGCACCGATCCCCTGGGCCGGGATGTCTGGGCCCGCTTGCTGTATGGCGGACGGATTTCGCTCTTGGTCGGGCTGGTGGCGACCCTGGTCAGCGTGGTCATCGGTGTCGCAGTGGGCGCGGTGGCGGGTTTCGCCGGCGGCCGCCTCGACCGCTGGCTGATGGGCGCGGTTGATGTGCTCTACGCCATTCCCTTTATCTTCCTGGTGATCCTGCTCATGGTCACCGTCCGCGGCGAGGGCGGCAAGAACGAATTCCGGGATTTATTGCTGCTGTTCGCGGCGCTTGGCGCGGTGCAGTGGCTGACCATGGCACGCATCGTCCGGGGCAGCGTGCAGTCGTTGGCGGCGCGGGATTTCGTCCTCGCCGGGCGGGCGGTCGGCCTGACCCCGACGCGCCTGCTGATCCGCCATGTCCTGCCCAACTGCCTGGGCGTCATCGTGGTCTACGCCACGTTGACCGTGCCCATCGTGATCATGGAAGAGAGCTTCCTCGCCTTCATCGGCCTGGGCGTGTCGGCGGGCGGAGTCGATGCCTGGGGCGCCCAGGTCGATCTTGGCAACCAGCACATCGCCTGGGCGACGGGCGACCGGTGGTGGCTGCTGGCCGCGCCGGTCGGAGCGATGGTCACGGTGCTCGCCGGGCTCAGCTTGTTCGGCGACCGGCTGCGCACCCAGCTTGACCCGAAGGGCTGAGGCGACCCTTACCGTGCCAAACTGCTGGCCATTTCCACGAGTTTGATGAACTCGCTGCGCTGGCCGCTGGGGTCTTCCCCACGATTGGCCCGGGCAAGACGTTCCACCTGATCCCAGGTCAGACTCCCGGCATAGGGCGAACTGCGCAGCAGCATGCCGAATCCGGCAACGGCGGAGGCGAAGCGGAGATCCCCATCCGGATCGCCGACCTGGTCGGACACATCCTGTTCGAGCAGCTGACTGGTGCCGCCATTGGGCTGCTTGTAGCGCAGGCGCAGGCGGCACAGCAGATGCGCGTCAGCGCCGCGGACGTGTTCCGGCGTGGCGCCGGGTTGGGCGCCTGGAAGGAAGGGATTGGGATCGGAACCTGCCGGAACCGCGACCCCGGTGGGGACGATCTCGTACAAGACGGTGCACGCATGTCCGGCGCCGAGATCGCCGGCATCCTTGGTGTCATCGTTGAAATCTTCGCGGTTCAACCGGCGTTTTTCATACCCGATCTGGCGCCATCCGGCGACTGTCGTGGGATTGAAGAACACCTGGACCTTGGCGTCCTGGGCGATGGTCACCAGCTGGCCGATCAGGCCGCTGCCGGCCAGGCGCCGCGCCTCGTGATAGGAATCGACGTAAGAATACACACCATTGCCGCGATTGGCGATGGCTGATGCGGTGCGGTCCTGGTAATTTCCGGTGCCATAGCCGAACACGTTCAGAAAGACGCCGGTCTTGGCCTGCTCGGCGATCAGGTCCTTCAATTGCGCGGGATCGGACACGCCGACATTGAAGTCGCCGTCAGTGCACAGGATCACCCGGGATTGCACCGGGCCGTCGTGGCCGCGGAGCGATTCTCTGCCCGCAACCGCTTCAGCGTAGGCGCGAAGGATGCCGCCGGCACCATTGGTCGATCCGCCCGACGACAGGTCATCGAGAGCCCGGCTGATGGTCCGTCGCTCGCTGCCCGCAGTCGCTTTCAACACCACCCGGTCGGCTCCGGCATAGGTGACGATGGCGATCCGGTCGCGGGCCTCCATCCGGTCGGCAATGAGTTTGAGGGTCTGGATGACCAGCGGCAATTTATTGGGTTCGCCCATCGAACCCGACACATCGACCAGGAAGACCAGATTCATCGCCGGCCGGGCTTCGGGGCCGACCGTGCGGCCCTGCACCGCCACGCGCAACAGGCGATGCGCCGGCTGCCACGGGCACGGGGCCCGTGCGGCAGCAAAGCGGAACGGATGGGGCTCGGGCGCAATTGGCGGCGTATAGCCGTACGAAAAAGCGTTGACCAGTTCCTCGATCCGCACGGCTGCTTTCGGTGGACGCTGGCCACCGGTCAAAAACCGCCGGATGTTACTGTACGAGGCGGTATCGACATCGAGTCCGAAGGTCGATGCGTCACCGCCGGGATCGCTGGCCCTGGTGAACGGATGGTCAGTGACACCGTCGTAACCCTCGCGCTCTTCACGATGACGGACCACATCACCGAGCTTTTCGCCGCCGGATCCGGCGCCGAGGTCGCGGGATTCGGGTTCGACTGGGCCACCAGTGACCTTGCCTGCCAGAGGCTTCGCTTCTGAAGCAGCATAGGCAGAAGCGTGTAGATTGGCCCACTTTTTCTTTGCGGGACCTTCAGGTCCATTAACAAGTGGTTCGGCCGTCAGGTCCTTGGCATCGCGGGCTTGGCTTCCTGGAGCAGGAGTCGGCGTTGGCGATGCGGATCGTTCCGGGCCACGTTGTGAACAGCCGGCGACGAACACCATCGCGACGAGAGCGATGGCGGCAGCGAGCAGGAGGAAGCGTTGGAACATAGTTGGGCTCCGAGGATCAGGGGAGGAGGCGGATGAGGCGGGCGGCATGGGCCGCGGCGAAGGGAGACATGGTGCCGCTGCGCCGGCGCAGGAAGCGGTCCTGCAACGGTCCCGTGAGGGCGCCCCACAGGATCGCCGCGTCGTCGGCATCGAGCCGGGTCAGGGCGGTCAGCACGCTGCGGACCGCCCGGGGATTGGCGGGATCGATCTCCCACGGCGTGAACTCGTGGGGCGGAAAGATCAGCAACGCCGTCATCCGCGGGCGTTCGTCGTAGGCCCGGTACAGCAGCTCAACCGCCGTGGTCACCGCTGCTCCGGGCTCAGGCGCGCTGGCGGTCAGGTCGGCAAACTGGTGCTGCAAAGGCGCCAGGGCGAGGGCGTACAATTCCCGGCCAAGCGACTCTTTGCTGGGGAAATGCTTGAACATCGAAGCCGGACCGACCTTCGCAGCGGCGGCGATGGCGCGGGTCGAGACCGCTTCGTAACCCTCGACCGCGATCAGGTCGAAAGCCGCTGCCAGGATGCGGTCGCGGACGAAAGCAGGCCTACCCATGATTGGGGAGCATCTGCTTTCTTAAGAATAGTCAAGCAGATGCTTTCTTATTCTACCTAGCCGGTCGGAATGGCGTGAAGTGGCGATGGTGGAGGGAAAATCTCGTGGCCCAGTTCGTCAAACCCGGGCGACTCGTCCTGGGAGAGGCGAGCCCCTGCTCGCCGTTGTCCACGAGGCGAGCTGGGGCTCGCGTCTCCCAGGGCTTCGCCTTTTCCGAACTTCGCCGCCCGGGGATTTTACAGCAGGTCGCTGCGGCCGCGGGCCTTGAGCGCTTCGACCACCTGCTTGACCTCCTGGCTGCGACCTTTGGGCAGGACCAGGATGGCGTCGCGGGTGGCGACCACGATCAGATGGTCGAGGCCGATCCCGGCGACCAGCGCCGGCGATTCGTTGACGATCAGGCTGTCGCGGCAGTCCACCGTCAGCACCTCGCCGCGGGCGATGACCTGCGCGGCATCGGCCGGCAGGTGGCCTTCCAGGGAATCCCAGCTGCCCACATCATCCCAGGAGAAATCGCCGGTGATCGCCACGATGTTCTGGGCTTTCTCCATCAAGGCGAAGTCGATCGAGATCTTCTTCAGCGGGGCGTAGATCTCGGCCAGCCGGATCGCGAAGCCAGCGGTACCCCAGTGCTCGGCCAACGGCGCCAGAGCGTTGGTCAGCCACGGGCAATGGGTCGCCAGCTCGCGCCACACCACATCGCTGCGCCAGGTGAAGATGCCGCTGTTCCAACGATAGCCGCCATCGGCGAGATAAGCTGCCGCGGTGACAGCATCGGGTTTTTCGACGAACCGGCGGACCGCGGCGACGGCGCAGCCGCCTTCACCCGCCTGAGCATCGCCGAGCTGGATGTAACCATAGCCGCTGGCGGCGAATCGCGGCGGAATGCCATAAGTCACCAGACTGCCACGCCGGGCGACGGCGACCCCGGCGGCCAGCGCCTGCTGGAAACGGTCGGCGGGCGTGATCACCTGATCCGCTGGCAACAGGATCATCGGAGCGCCCGGAGCGATGCGCTCGACGATGAGCGCAGCCAGAGCAACGGCAGCTGCGGTGTCCCGGCCCACCGGCTCGGCGATGATGTGCTCGGGCCGCAACATCGGCAATTGCCGACGGGTTTCCTCAGCCAGGGCGGCGGTGGTGATGATCAGCACCCGCTCGGCCGGGATCAGCGGCTGCAACCGCGCCACCGTCGCCTGGATCATCGTCGCGTCGCCAACGATGCGCACGAGCTGCTTGGGCGCGGCGGCGCGGCTCACCGGCCAGAACCGGGTGCCGCCGCCTCCGGCCATGATCACAGCGTAGGGAGCGGGATGTTCGGGCATGGCTGGTTCCGTCAGCGTGATGCTCTGGCGCGGAACACCGGCGTACAGCGATCGGCCGTGGATGGAGCGTTATACCTGCTCAAGCAGCATGCAAAGTCTCCCCATGTAATCGAGCGCCGACCAAGGCCGGGGGGCAGGCATTCGGCCCAGCGGGCCGAATGCCGGGGGGGGAAGCCCCCAAAAATCACGCCGCCAGGCCGTGGGGGTCGATGACGAACTTCTTGGCCGCGCCTTTGTCGAAGTCCTGATAGCCCTTGGGCGCGTCGTCGAGCTTGATCAGCTGGACGTTCACCGCCTTGGCGATCTGGATCTTGTCGTGCAGGATGGCCTGCATCAGGTTGCGGTGGTACTTCATCACCGGGCATTGGCCGGTGGCGAAGGTATGGCTCTTGGCCCAGCCCAGACCGATGCGGATCGACAAGCTGCCGATCTTGGCGGCTTCGTCGACGGCGCCGGGGTCGCCGGTGACGTACAGACCGGGGATGCCGATGCCGCCGCCGGCCTTGGTCAGTTCCATCATGCTGTTGAGTACGGTGGCGGGGCGCTCGACCTTGGCTTCGCCGCCGTGGCCGCGGGCCTCGAAGCCGACGCAGTCGACGCCGCAGTCGACCTCGGGCACGCCGAGGATGGCGGCGATCTGCTCGGCGATCGGGGTGCCGTTGCCGACATCGACTATTTCGCAGCCCATTTTCTTGGCTTGCTTCAGGCGATCCTTCATCAGGTCGCCGACGATGACCACTGCGGCTCCGAGCAGGTGGCAGCTGGCGGCGCAGGCCAGGCCGACCGGGCCGGCACCGGCGATGTACACGGTGGAACCGGGCCCGACGCCGGCGGTGACTGCGCCATGGAAACCGGTGGGAAAGATGTCAGACAGCAGGGCCAGATCGGTAATCTTGGCCATCGCCTGATCTTTGTCAGGGAATTTCAGCAGATTGAAATCAGCATAGGGAATCATCACGAACTCAGCCTGGCCGCCGATCCAGCCGCCCATGTCGACGTAGCCATAGGCCGCGCCGGGCCGGGCCGGGTTGACGTTCAGGCAAATCCCGGTCTTGCCGGCCTTGCAGTTGGCGCAGCGTCCGCAAGCGATGTTGAAGGGTACGCTGACCAGATCGCCGACCTTGATGTATTCGACGTCCTTGCCGACCTCGATCACTTCGCCGGTGATCTCGTGGCCCAGGACCAGGCCGGCCGGGGCGGTGGTGCGGCCGCGGACCATGTGCTGATCGCTGCCGCAGATGTTGGTGCAGACGACCTTCAGGATCGCGCCGTGCTGGCACTTGCGCTTCTGATCCTTGAGTTCGAGCTTCGGGAAGTCGATGTTGACGACTTCGACCACGCCGGGCCGTTGGTAGATGACGCCGCGATTGGTGGGCATAGGGAGGGCTCCTGTCCGCGAGGACGCTGGGTGCTGGACGCAACAGACGCAGGCACGCAAACATGGCCACGCGGGCCATGCGACTTCCCATTCGGTGTGTCACCCGGATAAGCAGTGCGGCCATACCGGCAGGTCGCGATTGCAGTCGGAGACCGCTGACAAGGCTGCCACACATGCCCACCTATGTGTACGAAACCGTCCCAGGTTCGGGACGGCCATCGCGCAAGATCGAGATCGTGCAGCGCATGGCTGATGCCCCGTTGACCACCGATCCGGCCAGCGGAGAGCCGATCCGCCGGGTGGTGAGCGGCGGTTTTGGCTACCTCGGTCCGGCAGATGGGCCGACGTCGGTCGCCACCGCTTGCCAGCCGGGCTGCGCCTGCCACAGCGGTTCCGGCCGCCAACCCGGCTGGAATCGCTGACCGGCCGGTTCCGGGTTGCGCCGTGCCGCCCTGCGGTTGAATCCCCGCCCGCATGCGTCCACTCGCCCTTGTCCTGCGCGCCGCCGGCACCAATTGCGATGCAGAGACCGCCTACGCCTTCGGACTGGTGGGAGCGCAGGCCGAAGTCCTCCATATCAATCAGCTGCGCGAACGGCCCAGCCGGCTGCGCGAGGTCCAGATCATCGCCATTCCAGGGGGATTCAGCTACGGCGACGACATCGCCTCGGGCCGGATCTTCGCCAATGAATTGACGACATTCTTGCGCGATGAACTGAACGCGTTCGTCGCTCGGGGCGGATTCGTGATCGGCATCTGCAATGGCTTCCAAGTGCTGGTGAAATCGGGTCTGCTACCAGGCGGAACCGCCGGCGTCCAGGATGCGACGCTGTGCGACAACGTTGGCGGGACGTACCGCGATTGCTGGGTCGCTGCGGTCGGCGATCCGACCCGCTGCGCATGGGTTCCCGACGCGGCCGAGGTCGAACTGCCAGTGGCCCATGGCGAGGGCCGGTTCGTGGCCAGCGACCAGGTCCTTGACCGCCTTGCAGCGGGAAGGCAGATCGCGCTGCGCTATGCCGATGGCAGCAATCCCAACGGCAGCCAACGCGACATTGCCGGGGTATGCGATCCCACCGGACGGGTCTTTGGGCTGATGCCGCATCCCGAGCGTTTCCTGCGCTGGGAGAACCACCCTCGCTGGACCCGGGAACCGCGCCGCGCCGAAGGCGATGGCGTGCGGTTCTTCCGTACAGCCGTGGCGAAGCTCACCGGGGCCTGAAGGACTTCCGCCAAAGTCTCCATGGTGTGCGGCAATGTGGGCGTGGGGCTGCCAATTTTATCAAGCCGCACAGAGCGAGGCGCTCCGAGTTGCTTGGTTTTGGCCCAGGCTGATCGCTGCCGCTGGCGGCGCCAATTCCATCAGCTAGCGTCCCCGCCCATGCGCCAGCGCCTCATCCCCGCCCTCGCCCTCGTCTGCGGACTCGGGTTCACCGCCGATGACCCGGGATTGAAGCCCGAGCCTCTGGTCGTCCCTGAAACCAACCAGCAGATCCCGGTATCGAGCAAAAAGGATCTGACCTTTCCGCTGGTCGCCGATCCCGATCTCGCCAGCCGCGAGCTGTACTTCCAAATCCATGATGGTCAGGCGTGGGGCGCATGGCAGAAGCATGGCCAGGCCTACGCCAAGGATGCTCCGGTGGTGTGGGCTCCGCCCGAAGGCCACCTGCGCATCTATTTCAACAAGATCCTGTCCAGCGGCATCAGCACCGGCGTTCCGACCGCGGCGACCAAAGCCACTGCCGAGTTCATCATCGACCGGACCTCTCCGACCGTCGGCATCACCTTCCCGGCGGCCAAGGCCAAGCTGCGCGGCGGCGACCGCTACACCGTGACTTGGGCCGCCGACGACAAGTACCTGCGATCGAACCCGATCGCGGTTAAATTCAGCCGCGACGGCAACGGCACCTTCGAGACCCTGGCTACCGGCATACCGAACAGCGGCTCATGGGACTGGACCGTGCCGATGAGCATGACCACCAGCGGGGTCCTGCGCATCGAAGCCGCCGACAAGGCCGCCAACCTCGGTGGCACGGAAATCTCCGGTCTGGTCATCGACTCGATCAAACCCCGGGGCAAGGTCCTCGGTCCGGCCATCGCCAACCGCGCCGATGTGACTTTCGATCTCGACGTCAGCGACCAGGGTCCGGCGACCCTGACCAACGCGCGGCTGTGGGTCAGCCAGGACGACGGCACCAGCTGGTCGGAAGGCCCGGTGATCGACGCGCCGTTCAAACAGGTGGCGTGGAAGGCTCCGGCCGATGGCCGATTCCGGTTGTATGTCGTCGCCACCGATGGCGCTGGCAACATCACCGCTGCGCCAAAGGGCAAGGACGGCAGCGAAGTCCTGATCGTCGATTCGACCGCGCCGGTGATCACCCTCGCCGCTGCGATCGGCATCACCGAAGCCAGCACCGCCAAGCCCGGGGCGCGCACCGACTTCAAACCGGGCGACCGGGTCCAGGTGCCGTTCTCGGTCAAGGATGCGAATCTCACCGCGAATTCCGTGACGGTTTCGATTCAGTACGACGCGACCATGCCGTGGCGTGAACTCGCCAAGGGACAGGCCACCGACGCCGCTTATTTCTTTGCCATCCCCGCCGACGCCAAGGACACCAAGCAGGCCCGGGTGCGGGTGACCGCAGTGGACAATGCCGGCAACCAGGGCGAAGCGATCTCATCCCAGCCCTTCGCCATCCAGACCAAGGTGCAGGCGGAGACCTTGCAGGGCGACATCAACAACATCCTGAATCCGTGAATCCTCGTTCCTTGACCCCGGCGCGGGGCGCGCCGGTGGTGAGCAGCCCGGCGCTGGTTCCTCCGCCGCCGATCCTGGATGGCCTGTTGTCGCCAGCGGATCTCCGCCGCCTGACCGCAGCTGAGCTGGCTCAGCTCGGCGACGAAATCCGTCACCGGATCAAGACCGTGGTGTCGGCCAATGGAGGACACCTGTCCTCGAACCTGGGCACGGTGGAATTGACCATCGCGCTGCACCGAGTCTTTGATTTCACTGCGGATCGGTTGCTGTGGGATGTCGGCCATCAGGCCTATCCACACAAACTGCTGACTGGCCGGGCGCGGAACTTCCACACCAACCGGACCCGGGATGGCCTCAGCGGCTTCCCCGATCCCCAGGAAAGCCCCTACGACCTGGCCAAGGTCGGGCACAGCAGCACCGGCATCTCGACCGGCGTTGGCGTCGCTGAAGCCTATCGCCGGTTGGGTCAGAAGCGGCGGACGGTGGTGGTGGTGGGCGACGGCGCCCTCACCGGCGGCATGGCTTTCGAAGGGCTGATCAACGCCGGCCAGCTGAAGAGCGATCTGCTGGTGATCCTGAACGACAACGGCACCTTCATCGATGCGCCGGTGGGCAGCCTGCACACCCACCTCGACCGGATCCGCACCGGCCGGCTGTACAACCACATCCGCACCCGTTTCCTCTCGACGCTGAAAGGCCTGTGGGCCGGGGCTGAACTGGAGCGCTTCGCCGAGCAGCTCGAACACGCCGCCCACAAGGTGATCTCGCCGGGCTACATCTTCGAAGATCTCGGCTTCCGCTATTTCGGCCCGATCGATGGCCACGACCTGCACACCGTCGAAGACAACCTCAAGCGCATCGCGACCTTGTGTGAGAGTGGCCAGGCCGACCGGCCGGTGCTGCTCCACGTCCTGACCCGGAAGGGCGGCGGCTGGGAGCCGTCAGCCAAGGATCCGCTGAAATTCCACGGTCCCCGCGGTTTCAACATCGATTCCGGCGAGTTCCTGCCCAAGCCGCCGGCGGCCAAGACCTATTCCCAGATCTTCGCCGAGGCCTGCATCGAGCTGGCGGCGGAGGACGAGCGGGTGGTGGCGATCACCGCGGCCATGCCCACCGGCACCGGCCTGCTCGCCTTCGGAAAGAAGTATCCCGATCGCCTGTACGATGTCGGCATCTGCGAGCAGCATTCCTTCGCTTTTGCCCAAGGTTTGGCCATCGCCGGACTCCACCCGATCCTCGGTCACTATTCGTCCTTCGCCCAGCGCGGATACGACCAGCTGTTCCAGGAGCTGGTGGTCAACCGCGACCTCGGCGTGGTCGTGACCCTCGACCGGGCTGGGATGGTCGGCGAGGACGGCGAGACCCATCATGGGCTCTACGACATCGCCTGGGCCCGTTGCCTGCCTGGCCTGGTCCTGATGGCGCCGAAGGATGGCCCTGAATTGAGATCGATGCTGCGCTGGGCCCACGCAGAACGGCTGAAGCCGCGGAGCGAACGCGCGGCTGGCTATCTGATCCGCTATCCCCGTGAGGAAGCTCCGGATTTCGCCGTCGCTGCGCCCATTGCCCAGGGCAAGGCGGAAGTGCTCGCAGACGGCAAAGCCGATGCAGAAGGTCGCCGGCCACTGCTCATTTGGGCCTATGGCGCCGCTGTCCGGTTCTGCCGCGATGCGCTGGCTGACCTGGGTGACCGGGCCGCCGGCGTCACCTTGGTCAATGCCCGCTTCGCGAAGCCGCTGGACAGCGAGCTGCTCGCCGCCCAGGCCGCGCACCACGATCGTCTCCTGACGGTTGAGGATCATGCGCTGGCCGGCGGATTTGGTTCGGTGGTCGCCGAAGCTGTCGCCGATCTCGGTCTGTCGATCCCGATGACCAGGCTCGGTGTGCGGGATGAGCTGGTAGCCCATGCCACCCGCGATCAGCAATTGGCAGCTCATGGGCTGGACCGGGCCGGGCTTGCGGCACGCATCGCCACCTTGATCGCGCCGGTCCTGGATCGGTCGCAGTCGGTGTCGATACCGTTCCCGCGATCGGCTTGAACAGTTTGCCGCTTCCGGCAGGGTAGACCCGTGCCAAGCGATTCGCCTCTGCCGGACCGGATCGGGCCCTATCGGGTACTTAAGCGGATCGGGGCCGGCGCAATGGGCGAGGTCTATCTCGGACAGGATGGGGCCGGGCAAGAGGTGGCGATCAAGGTGATGGCGATCCGGCTGGTCGATTCGCCTGATTTCCTTGAGCGATTCCACCGGGAATTCAACCTGGTGGCGGGCATCGACCATCCCAACATCGCCCGGGCCATGGGCTCTGGCGAGTTCGATGGCCAACCCTATCTGGCCATGGAGTACATCCGCGGCCCGGCACTTGACCAGGTTCTGAAGCAGCAAGGCCCGTTGACCGAAGCCACCGCGCTGCGCGTCGCCATCGGCGTCGCCAAAGGCCTTGAGTTCGCTTACCAGCGTTCCGGTCTGATTCACCGCGACATCAAGCCGGCCAACATCCTGATTGCGAAGAAAGGCGACGACCCGTTCGCTACGCCAGGAGTCGATGAGAACGACCTCGCCAAGGTGATCGACTTCGGCTTGGCCAAATCCGTGAGCAGCGAAGCCCAGGGGCTGACCATGACCGGCGCGGTGATGGGAACGCCGCACTACATGGCGCCGGAGCAGATTCGCGGTGAAAAGGACGTGGATGTCCACGCCGACATCTACGCCCTGGGCGCCACCCTGTACCACCTGCTGACCGGGGCCTATCCGTATCCAGAGCCCTCACCCGGCCTGGTGATGACCGCCCATCTGACCAAGCCGGTGCCGGATCCGGGCACCACGGTGCGGACACTGAGCAAGCCGACCCGCGAATTGGTGATGACCGCGATGCAGAAGCGTCCGGGTGATCGGTTCCTGACCTACCGGGCTTTCCTGGTGGCCGCTGAAAAATCGCTCCGGACGCTGATCGGAACCGACCAGATGTCGGCAACCCGATCCCGCCGGGTGTCGAGCAGTGCGGCTAGGCCGATTTCGGACAGCATCCAACGGGGCACGTTGGCCAGTGGTCAGCGCGAACCGTCTGGCGGCCACCCGACTTCGGGTGCCGTGAAACCAGGAACCGTCCCGGGGCCGCGCCCGGGCACTGCGGCCTACGTCAAGCGCTCGTCCTCCGGCTCGGCGACTGGCTCGACCTCAAAGCCAGGTACCCAGGCGACGGCAGCGGCTCGGCCGGGCACCGGTACACGACCTCGGTCATCGGTGGCGCTGCCCGATCCGACGCCACGGGCGCAGCCGGTCACGGCCAGCGACAGCCGGGCGCCGGCGGTCGGAGGCATCCGCCCGGTGACCGCATCCATCACCCGGTCATCGAGCAGCGATGTGCGTGCGCCCGGCGCCAAGCGGCACTCGACCACCGGCGTGCCCTTGGCCGACCTGCCGATGGTCCCGCCGGAGCCGTCCGGCATTTTCAAATATCTCCATTGGATCGTGCTCGGCGTGGCGATCGCCGTCGTCATCGCCGTGCTGGTCATTACCGGCAGCGTCTGAACGGGCAGCGCCTGAGCCTGATGCCGTTGCGCTCAGGCCTTCTCAATCGCGGGCGGAAAATGCTGCTCAAGAGCGGCCGGATGGTGACCGATGCTCTGTGCTGAGACCGGTCCATCCCCTGCTTGCGACTCCGCCCAGGCCCTGACCCCTGATCAACGGAACGGTCCTTGCGTCTCACCAGGTCAGCGAGGTATCCTATGCTGATGGCCGCCGAACCTGTCCAACAGATCAACGTCGTGCCCGACGCGCTGGTCGATCTCGATTTCATCGTACCGCTGCTCGGTTTCCCCAAGCTGACCCGGTATCGGCTCCAGCATCCCAAACCTGGTCCGCTCTGGTGGCTGGAAAGCCTTCAGCAGAGCGATGTGAACTTCTGCCTCCTGGCCCCATTCTCTGCCGGTCTGGACTGGGATCTGGTCATCGCACCAGACGATCTGGCGGACATCGGTGCCAAAACGGTCACCGAGGTCGATGTCTTCACCGTGGTCGTGCTCCACGCCGATCCTGCCCAGGTTCGCACCAACCTGCGCGCTCCCATCCTGGTCTGCCGCCGATCGGCCCAGGCCAAGCAGCTGGTGCTGAATGACGCTCGGTTGCCGCTGCGGTTGCCGCTGCGCGATATCAATTCCGGCCTGCGGTTCTGAGCCGGTGACCTGCCTGCTGCTCGGCCGCCGACTTCCGATCCCGGGTTGATCCGTGCTGGTGCTGGTGCGCAAGACAGGAGAACAGATCGTCGTCAACGGCGAACTGGTCATCACCGTGCTTGAATGCGCAAAGGGTCAGATTCGTCTGGGATTCGAAGCACCGCATTGCTACCAGATTCTGCGTCGTGAGCTGGCCGATGCGATCGGAGCAGAGAACCTCCAGGCGGCCGCTACGCCGAGCAACCTGCATGCCGCGCTCGATCTCATGCCAGCGGCCTCCGACAGCCCATCGGCCCGGCCGGCCCACCTCAGCTCAGGCTGAGGTCACGGGTTCCCATTGGCGGATTGATTGCTCGGGGAAGGCCCAACGGCGGTTGGCGGGACTTCTGCGCTTACCGGCCCCGATGGCGTCTTCCCTGAGTCCACCCCGCGCCGCTGCTGCCTCAATTTCGCAATGACCCCGCGCATGCGTTCGGCGCCGACCGAATCCTTGCGCG
The DNA here is from genome assembly GCA_014193115.1 of Planctomycetota bacterium. Classification (GTDB taxonomy): domain Bacteria; phylum Planctomycetota; class UBA11346; order UBA11346; family UBA11346; genus BJHQ01. The sequence continues at coordinate 51,452 of BJHQ01000007.1, forward strand.
ACGACCACACCACCAGGACACCGAGAGCGGCGAGCGCGCTGAGCAAGGCAATGGTCAAGCCGGTGAAATCGATGCCGAATGGCGATGGAACAGCCTTCCAGTCGTTGGCCACGAACAGGAACGCATACGCCCGGTCCTTGCGCTGGCGGCGGAGGCCGAGCTCCTGATCGCGGCGCGGGTCAGGCTCCACCGGGATCGCCCGGATTTTCAGGAATCGCCCGGTCGTGGTGATGTCGGCGCCCTTTTCCGGCAACGGCCGGTCGTCGTTGACCGCCGCCGCGATTTCGAACAGGCGGATCACCAGCTGGTTCTTCACCACCGGCTTGCCATCTGCATCGGTCACCGTCATGGGACTCCAATCGCGGCGGTAGCCGAGGATGCGCACGCAGCGCTGCACTCCGAACGGCTGATCCCGGGCCACCAGCTGATCCTCCCAGGACTCGTAGACCGTCATCCGCAGCGATCGTGGCGATCCGCGGAACGCAGTGGGATCCTGATGAAGATCGTTGGCGGTCAGATTGACGCTCGGGGCATCGGCGTAGGGATCGGTGTAGGCCCGATCGGCCGCCACCTGGCCAAGCAGAAAATAATACGGACGGGTTTCGAGCACGGTGCGTTCGTCATCGACTTCAGCGAAGATTCCTGGTGGAAGCGCAGAGAAATTGGTGCGGTAGGGACTTTCCTGGGCCGGTCCGGGCACCGACTTGGCGGCGGTGCGGGCGATCAGCAGCGGCAGGCGGATTTCACCCTTGCCATCCTGGCGGGGCAGCCGGCAGGAACCGGCATAGCGACCGACCACCATGGCCGGCTCACCAGCCACCAGGTCGGCCACGGCCGCGGCATCGCTGATCACGGCCTGGGCGAATTGACCATCCTCCAAAGCCAGGATCAGGCGGCCAAGTTCGGCCGGCGTCTCAGCGACCGTGGTGGCGGGTTGTTCTCCAGGAGCAGCGGCAGCTTCAGCCGGGATCGCTTCGCGCCGGGCATCGACCAGCCGGCCTTCGACCACGACAGGCGACCCCTGCCGGATCTCACGGTCAACCAGATCGGTGGCGGTCGGCCGGCCGGGAATCGGCAGTGCCAGGCGGTCGCCAGCCAGTTGCCGCAGTCCCCAGGCCAGGGTCAGCCCATCGAGATCGGTGCCGACCAGCGCCAGAGTTCCGGGATGTTCGGCCAAGGCGGATAACGGTTCCGCCTGGGCGGCGAGCTGTTCGCGGCTGGGCAACGGTTCGGCTGCATCCAGGGTCGGCTGGGCCATCGCCGGAACCGAGGTCTGCATCGCGATCGGGCCTGACCGCACCTGCTTGCGCTGGTCGGCCGGCGCAGCGACCAGCGACCAGATCAACCAGCCGATCATGCCGACCGCGAGCGGCAGCGTCGCCAGGATCCGCCACTCATGCTGTTGCAGGGATGCCTTGCGTCTGGTCACTGGGGCTCCAGGCGCTGCGGGTGGACGCCCGACCAGACCAGCTGGCCGTCCGCTGCGGCGGACCGGGATCGCAGCCGGGTCGGGCGGGCTATGGCGTCGTTCGCTGCGGAAATCGAGCATGAGAGGATGAACGCTACGCTTGGCTGGGGTTCAACCCAGCGCCAGACCGGCGACCGGCGCACGCATCCGAACCGGCACTCATGGGCGCTAGGCTAGTGCCAGGTGCGAACGGCGCTGGGGCTCCGCCAGCAGACCGCCGATCAGCCATGTCACCAGCGCAGTTCCGCCACCGCCCCATCACCGATGATCCGTACCTGGCCGTCGGGACTGATGGCGGCGGCCTCAAGCGTGGCCAGGCCGGCATCTGCCGCTTTGCGCTGGTGCAGGCCATTGCCGCTGGGGCCGCGGAAATCGATCACCTGGACATCCCTCCGGCTGGAATCAGCCAGGTAGATCAGGCCTTGGCGATCGCAGCCGATCGCCACCAGTTCGCGGATCTGACCGGCGGCGTCGCCTTTGCCTCCGGTGTTGGTCTGGTGCTGCCCCTTGGCTCCGGCCTGATCGAGCTGGAACTTCTTGATCTCGTATTTGTCGGCGTCGTAAACATACAAGGTGCCGCCATCCTGGGCTGCCGAGATCAACAACGGTTCGCGCAAGTCCGATGGCGTCTTCCCGCGCTGGCCGACCGAGAACAGGAAATTCGCTCCGGCATCGAAAATACTGACTTTGTATTGCTCGGTATCGAGGGCGTACAGCCGGCCAGCCGCATCGCAGGCGATGGCTGCGAGTTCCTCGAACTGGCCATTGTATTTCCCCGGTTTGCCGAAACCCACCGGCGCAGCGCGCTCGGCTTCGGCCAGGCTGGTGGTGGCGAAGCGCAGCACCTGCTTGCGCTTGTTGTCGGCGACGAACACCGCGGAGCCGTCGGGCACGCAGGCGATGGCGACGCCCTTGGCGATGCCACCACCGCTGTCGGCGGGGCCTCCGAACCGGCCGAGCAGCCAGCCTTCGGCGTCGTAGACCCGTACCCATTGGTCCTCGCCCAGGGCAAAGGAGCGGCCGAGGCCGTCCATGCACCAGGACTTGCCGACATAGCTCGCTGGGCCGCGCACGCCGGCCACCGACCCATCGGCGGCATAGCGGATCAATGATCCATCATCATAGGCCACCAGGGCTTGCCCGGCACGATCGACGGCAATGTCGACGGCCTTGGCCGACGAGGAACCGCCGAGGGTGGTGTCCGCAAGCCGTTTGAGGGTGCCACCGGCGGAACCTTTGGCTGAAAACAGGAGCACCCGTCCGCTCGACAAGGCAACGTGGATTCCCTTGGTCGACCAGGCGAGATCCACGGGGGTCTCATCGGCCTGGACCAAGACGCTCCACGTGTCGAGCCGGCGCTGGAAGCGGTCGAAGCGCTGAATCTGCTTCTGTTTCGCGTCGAGGCAGAAGAGCTCCCCGGAATCGGCCAAGGCCACCCGGATCAGGCCAGCGAAGGCATCATCGCCTTCGCCGAGCCGGCCGAGGATGCCGCGGACTTTGCCAGTGGGTTCGATCACTGCGACGCCGCCGAGCGCCTGGTCGGCAACCAGCAGAATACCTTCGCTGGTCACCACCAGATCGGTCGGGGCCGACAATTGGCCGATGCTGCGCAGCAGCTGCCCGTTCGGCCTATAAACCTTCACCGTCTTGCGGTCGAGCACGAACAGTTCGTCGCCGCGATCGACCAGGGCGATCGCCCGTTCCGGCGCGTTCTCCTTGGCCCATGGCAAAGGCAGCGGTAGCGACCAGCCCTGACCATAGGAAGCGACCTGGCCATCATTGGCTGCAATGCCCCACCAGACCCCGGATCGGTCGCGGATCAGTCGGGCCAGGGCCGGCTGGGCGCCGTTTCCCCAGCGGCTGGCCGCGCGGAAGGCCCGCTTGTTGACCTCGGCCGGCGGTCCGACCGTGACGACCGCGGCAGCGTGCACGGTCTGGCCGAGCTGGTCGGTGGCAGCGGCGGACACGGTCACTTCACCTGCGGTAGCTGGCAGCAGGACGGTGTTCGCCGGCCCGCCGGTCGCGCGGGTTTCGACCCGGCCGGTGGTGCCCGCTGGGCCGCTGACCTCCCAGATCACCGACAGCGCATCGCCATCGGGATCGCTGATCGGCAAGGTCAGGGTCAGTACACTGCCGGCGGCACCGGTCGGGGTGGGCGGCGTCCCCGCGATGGGCGGCGCGTTGGGCGCCGACTCCCCCGGCAGCGGGACTGCATCCATGCCCTTGTCGATGGTGCTGCCACCTGACCACACGATCCGCGCCGACACCGGTTCGGCGTCGGTACGCAGCAGCTGGGCTTTGGCCACCAGCTTGCGCTCCTCGATCATGACCTGCTTGGTCAGCGGATGCTTTTCGATCCGGCCGGGGCCATAGATCGCCACCAGCGTGCCCGGAGTCAGCTTGGCCGCCCCATCGAAGCGGATGCTGATCGAGCCATCCGCGGAGGACTCGACCAGACCATGCGGCAGCTTTTCGGCAGCGGCGATGGTCACGGCCGAGACTGCGAGGAGGGCGATCCAGCGCCCGCTGACCTCACCAAGGTGCGATGCGATAGAGCGTTTCACGGGGCGTCCTCCAACTGGGCGCTGGTCACCTGCCAGCTCTGGCCGCTGCGGCTCAGCTCCAAGCGGTAGCGCAGGGTGGTCTCTGGGAACAGATCTTTGATCGCGTGACGGATGGCGACCTTGGCCACCGCCTTGTCGCCGGTGCGGTTCAGTTCAAGCAGCCGGCTGTCGAAGGTCATTCCCGGATACTTTCCGATGGCTGACAGGGCGGAGGCGAAGTCGCGGTCCGCGATCACCTGGGCGATGCCGGCCGCATCGGTCTTGCCAACTGATTGGTCGAGTCCGACCAGGCCGCCGGCGAACTGTTCGATCGCCCGGCGGTCTTCGATCCGGTCGCGGATCACCGGTACCGCCGGATCGTTGGCTCCGGCCTGGGCGACGAAAGCAGCCAGGTCGGTTTCGAGGGTTGCGATCGGCCGGGCTGGATCGGCGATGCCTTCGAGGATGCGCTTGGCCGCGACGTTCTTCTTTGCGAGGCTTTCCGCCTCGGCATCGGCCAGGCGCTGGCGGAGGTCCTTGAGCGCGTTGGCAGCTTGGAGTGCGACCGCTGCCGGAGCGACGGCGTTGAGCGCCGTCAACGCCGTTTCGGCCTGGGCGAGCGACTCGGCGGCGATGGCGGCATCGAAGGTGGCGCGGGCCGCCTTCAGGCTGCTGCGGGCCTTGGCCACCGCCACCAGGCCGTCTTTCGCCTTGGCATTGGCCGGATCCTGGCTTGCGGCGCTTTCATAGCACGACGCAGCGGTATCGAAATCTCGGCTGGCCAAGGCCAATTCGGCCTTGTCGATGAGCTCAGTGACCGCCTTGGCCTTCGCCGCTTGGCTTTCGGCGGCCATCCGGGCGGTGATCGCCCGGGCCAGGGCAGCGGCGGCCTCGGTGTTGTTCGGGTGGCGACCGACCAGATCCCGGGCCGCAGTTTCGGCAGCGATTGCCTGGCCTTTGGCGAGCAGGCCGTCGATCTCGGCCAGGGCGGCGCGCAGGGCATCGCGCTCTGCCTGCTTGGCGGCGATGGTTTTCAGCGCCGTTTTCAGCTCAGGGCTGTCAGGGACCAGCCGGCGCGCGGCTTCGGCCTTGATCACCGCAGTATCGAGTTCATTCGCGACCAGCGCCACCAGCGCCTGCTGGACCAGCGCGCCACCTTCGGTGTCGTCGATCAGCTTGGCCAGGGTCGGCCATTCAGGATCGTCGGGAGCTGCGCTCCGGCCCCGCTCCAGGGCCTGGCGTGCAGGCGCGAACCGCTGACCGGCCAGCGCTGTCTGGATCTCCAGCTTGGCGATGCGGACCGAATCGGTGCCGGCTGGCTTGGGTGATTCCGGCCCAGTCGGTTCGGCCTTGGTAAGTTCTGGCGGCTTGGCGTCAGTAGGCGGTTTGGCGTCAGCTGGCTTGGGATCCGCTGGCTTGGCATCGGCTAACTTGGGATCGATTGGCTTGGCCACATCGGTCGGAGGTTTGCCAGCTGGACTCGTCACCGTGTCAGCAGGGGTTGTTTTCACTGCTTCGACCGGCTTCGCCGATTCGGACGCTGTTTTGGCGGTCTCGGCCGTTGGCCGGACGTCCGTCGCCAATCCGCTTCCGGATGGCGACGCAGGTGCGGCGGCGCTGCCGCCGAGCAGCCACCAGCCGACACCGCCCGCGATGGCCGCGGCAACGGCGGCTCCGCCCAGGACCATCGGCAAGGCGCTGGCCTTGGTGCCGGACTTCGCCGCTGCACCGGGCAGACGCTGAGGCGGAAGCCCATGCTTCATCCGCTCCAGGTCGGAAACCAGGTCGGCGGCATTCTGGTAGCGATCCTCGGGACGCTTGGCCATCAAGGACAAGGTCACCCGCTGATAATCCATAGGAATATGCGGGTCGATCGTCCGGGGCTGCTGCGGCTCGACATGGATGTGCTGATAGATGACTGAGGTCGGGTCGGCGCCGATGAACGGCAGGCGGCCGGTCAGCAGCTCATAGAACACCACGCCCAGGGCATAGAGGTCGGTGCGCTGGTCACAGGTCTGGCCGCGGGATTGCTCGGGGCTGAAGTAATTCACCGTGCCCATGACCGTGCCCTGCACGGTCATGCCATAGGCGTCCTTGTTGAACTGGTCGCTGACCACCTTGACCAGCCCGAAATCCATGATTTTCAGCACGCCTTTTTTATCCACCATCATGTTGCCCGGCTTGATGTCACGGTGGACGATGCCGAGCTCCCCAGCCGCGGCCAGGCCTCTCGCCGCTTGCAGCATCAGGTCGAGGGACTGCTCGTAGCTCGGCCGCATGCCGCCCTTGAGCAGCGCCGACAGGTCCCGCCCATCGACGAACTCCATCACGAAATAGTGGTGGCCCTGGTGGGTCCCGGCGGTGTAGACCTTGATGACGTTGGGGCTCTCGATCCGGGCGACGGCCTTCGCTTCGAGCAGGAATCGGTTGCGGAAATCATCGTCTCCGGACAGGTTTTGAGGCAGGACCTTGATCGCCACCGGGCGGTCGAGGCTGATCTGCCGGCCAAGGTAGACCGCGCCCATGCCGCCCTTGCCGAGCAGGCGGACGAATTCGAAATCGCTCCAGACCTCGCCCTTGTGGGTCCCGCTGCCGGTGGTGCCCGGCGCCCGGGTGCCGTCGACGTGCAGATGGGTGTGCCCGGTATCCGGCCTGATCTGCCGAGGTCCCCCGGTGTCCTGGACCAGGGTCGGCTGGTCGGGCCCGGCGGTGACCACGGTCAGCAACTCGGAATCCGGCCGCGGTGTACGCATCGCACCTGGCCTGCTGCCGCTGCCGACCATGGTCGGGACCGCGTCCCGCGGATCATTGATGGGCAGCGGCGTGCGCATCCCGCCGGGCCGGCCCAGCGGCGCCGGATCGACGGGCACCGCCTGGTTCAGCATGGTTCCGTCAGGCTGATCGCTTGGCGGCAGTTGGCGGGTCGGATAGCGGCGCGGCTGGTCCGTCATACGCGAGCGCTCCTCCGCCAGAATCGGCGTGGACAGTTTGCCCGCAGCATCGGACCGTCAACCGGCTGCGGCGCGAAGCAGAACGCCACCACAGAGGCCTGAAACGTGCTGGAAAAGCAGCAGATCCTTACGCCCGCATACCTGCCAGCGCTTTGGCGCTGTGCTCTGCCACCTGCTGGTGCAGCGACCGGCCTTGGCTGTCCATGGTGATGATCACCGGGAAGCGCTCGACCCACAGATGCCAGATCGCCTCGGGGCTGCCCAGGTCCATCCAATCGACCCCGTCGACCCGGGTGATGCGCTCGGCGCAGACTTGGGCGGCGCCGCCGATCGCGTGGAAATAGACGCAGCCATATTCCTTGCAGCCCGCCAGGGTTTTCGCTCCCATGCCGCCTTTGCCGATCACCCCGCGCAGGCCGTGGTCGCGCATGACCTCCCACTGATACGGCTCTTCGCGGGAAGAGGTCGTCGGCCCAGCGCCTTTGCACACCCAGCGGCCGTCTTCCTTGACCATCACCGGACCGCAGTGGTAGAGGACCGCGCCGTGGAGATCCACCGGCGGGGCGATCCCCTGATGCAGGCGGTGATGCGCAGCGTCACGGCCGGTGAACAGCCGGCCGGTGAGCTCCACCGTGTCGCCTACAGCCAAGTCGCGGACGGCCGCCTCAGTCAGGGGTGTGGTCAAGGGAATGGGCATGGAATAGCTCGCTCAACGTTGTGCTGATGGTTCGTCGCCGGTCCTGACCGCAAGCCCGCGCAGCACATGGCGATTCACCCACAGATATTCCACCATCGATCCAACGCTGAGCAACGTGCACAGCCAGATCGCGGCGGCCATCACCGGCAGGTGCCAGGTGGCCTGGTGGAAGGTCAGTCCGGGCAAGGCGCAGACCAAGGTGATGGCAAGACCCTGGAACCACGCCTTGACCTTGCCCGAGGTCCGCGCCGCCAGCACCAGCCCCTGGGTCGCGGTCATCGCCCGCAACGCCCCGGCGACGAACTCGCGCATCGCCATCAGCACCACTGCCAGCCATGGCGCGCATGCCGTGGCGGTGGTGCCGTTGGGCAGCGCATAGGTCGGCTGGAGCAGGACCAATTGCACCCACGCAGGCAGATCCCGGCCCCACGGCTCGGTATAGCCGGTGCCGCCGGCGGGCAGCAGAAACGCGAAGAAAATCAACATCCGATAGAGCACATCGCAGAACGGATCGGCCAGTTTTCCGAAATCGCTGATTTCGTGGCGCATCCGGGCGATGCGGCCATCCAAATAGTCGGTCAGTTCCGCGAGACCGCAGACCACGCCGCAAATCCAGAAGCAGAGCATGCCGCTGGTCGGCGCCGCCAGGTACCCGATCACGGCGATCGGCGCCAGGCCGAGCCGCGCCAGCGTCACCTTGTCGGCCAACGTCACGGAGCCGACCCGATGCTCAAACCAGCAACCCGTGCTTGCGCAGGCAGGTCAGCATGGCGTCACGCTTGGCCGGAGTCATCGGCACCAGCGGCAAGCGGACGTCAGGCTTGCAGAAGCCCAGTGCTGCGACTGCTTCCTTGGCCGGAATCGGGTTGGTCTCGATGAAGGCGTGCTTGGCCAGTTCGACGACGATGCGGTGCAGGCGGCGGCTCTCGGCCAGGTCGCCGCGCGCTGCCGCGTCGCACAGGCTGCGCATGATTTTCGGAGCGAAATTGGCCACCACGCTGATCACACCCACTGCGCCGAGCATCATGAACGGGAAGGTCATACCGTCGTCGCCCGAGAGCACGGTCACGCCGCGTTCGATCAGGTCCTGGCATTGGTCGACCGACCCAGAGGCCTCCTTGATCGCGGCGATGTTGCCCAGGGCGTTCACCCGGGCAGTGGTCTCGGGCAGCATGTTGATGCCTGTGCGGCCTGGGACGTTATAGAGCACCAGCGGCAGGCGGGTGGCCTCGCGAACCGCCTTGAAATGCTGGAACAATCCTTCGGGGGTCGGTTTGTTGTAATACGGCGTGATGGTCAGGATGCCATCGGCGCCGAGCTTTTCGGCGGCCTGGGCCAGGCTGACGGCTTCGCGGGTGCTGTTGCTGCCGGCGCCGGCGATCACCGGCACCCGGCCGGCGACGTACTGGACGACCTCGCCGATCACCCGGTGCTGCTCGTCGTGGCTGAACGTCGCTGACTCACCGGTGGTGCCACAGGGCACGATCCCCTGGGTACCCTGGGCGATGTGCCAATCGACCAGCCGCTTCAGGGCTGGGAAATCAACCCGATCCTCAAGGAAGGGCGTGACGATGGCGACGATGGAGCCGGTGAACATGGGAAAGCCTCGCGGGGCCGGGAGGCTGGCGACCAGGATGGAATGATCCAGCGGAAAGGTGCGCTGCCTCTCGACCCATCCGGGGCATGGAACCGGCGGTCGAAGCGCCAGCTCAACGTCTGCCGCTCAGGATAGCTTGTGCTTGACAGCGCCATGGTCGCCAACTGCACAGAATGTGCATCGAAAGTAGAACATCCACGTGCGAACCAGACCAAAAGTCGTGCTTGGCGATGTATCGCATGGTGCGCATGGTTCCATCCAAACGCACCTGGACTGACGTAACGAAACAGGGCGTGTGTCGTTTTTCAAGAAATCCGCTTTCGATTCGTACTGGAAAACTTCGGCGACGCAGGTGCTGATGCAGAGTACAATGCAACATGTCACGTCCGACCGATCCGACCGCTGCCCCAGCCCACTCGCCTGGCAAGCTGGTTGGCGGGTCGGCCCAGCGCATCCCCAAGGTCATCGCCGGGTTCGAACTGATCGAAAAGCTTGGCCAGGGCGGTATGGGTGCGGTGTTCAAAGCGCGGCAGGTGTCGATGGATCGGCTGGTGGCGCTCAAGCTGCTGCCGCCGAAATTCGCTCAGAACGCCAAGTTCATCGAACGGTTCCAGCGCGAGGCGCGGGCCTCGGCCAGGATCACCCATCCCAACGTGGTCCAGGGCATCGATGTCGGTCGTGACGAAGCCAGCGGGCTGTGGTACTTCGCCATGGAATTGGTCGAGGGCGAGAACCTGCGCGATCGGCTGAAACGCGAGAAAGTGTTCGACGAACGGATCGCGCTCAGTTTGGCCAAAGACGTCGCCGCCGGGCTCGACGCCGCCAATCGGGTCGGGCTGGTCCACCGCGACATCAAGCCTGACAACATCATGCTCACCGCCACCGGGGCGAAGATCCTCGACCTCGGCTTGGCCAAGCAGGCCGAGGACGACTCTGCCCTGACCCAGACCGGGGCGTCGATCGGGACTCCGCTCTACATGGCGCCGGAACAGGTGCGCGGCCAGCTCGACAAGATCGACACCCGTACCGACCTATACGCGCTGGGCGCGACGCTCTACCACCTGTTGACCGGCAAACCGCCGTTCGTCGGCGAGACCAGCGCGGTGATCCTCGCCAAGCATCTCACCGAGCAGCCGCCCCGGGCGGACCGGGCCCATCCCGGGGTCAGCAAGGGTGCCGCCGATCTGGTGGCCCGGCTGCTCCAAAAAGACCAGGCCAAACGCCCCGCCGATCCGGCGACGGTGGTCCGGATCATCGACGGCCTGCTGAGCGGCAAGCCCACAACGCAAAAATCCATCACGACCAAGCGGGTATCCGTTGAGGCCGAATCCACAAGGAAAACAGCACGCCTACCGATCCCGGCACTGATCGCCGCCACCATCGCCGGCGTTGCAGCCCTCGGGCTTGGGGCCTGGCTGTTGCTTGGCCGCCCTGACGCCAAACCAGCAGCAGCCAATGCGCCTGCGGAGGCGACGACAACGGTGTCTAGCCAAAATGCTCCGGCGGCGGCTGATCGCAAAGCCGAACTGCTGGCGATGCTCGGCTATGTGAAAACCTGGGAAGAGTCCAACCCGGCTCGTCACGACGAGGCCATCGAGCGCTACCGCAAGGTCATTACCCAGGCCAAGGGAACCGCATTCGAATTGGAGCTTGCCGATCAGGCCGAGGCTGCGATCAGCGCCGTCGAAATCCGCCGCCAGGCCTCGGTCGACTCCGCCTTTGCCGACTTGTCGGCCAAAGTGAAGGCCCTCGCCGACCAGGGTGAAATCGACGGCGCCCTGCGGATGTGCATCGAGCTGCCTCCGGCCTTGGCGAAGCCCCTGGAAAGACGGACGAGATCCCTGGCCAGCGAGCTGAAAGCCGAGGCGGACGCCAAAATCGCCTCGGCCCAGGCCGCGGTCGACCAGGCTTTCGCCGAGGGCCGGCCTGACTCCGCTGCGGCCGCGGTCGAAGGTCTGGCCAGTCTCTGCTATGCCCCGGCCGCAAGCGCGGTGGAAACGCTGCGCGCCCGGCTTGCCGATGTCGGAGCCCGGCGGATCGGCGGCCTGCTCGAGCGATTTGATGCCGCGATGCTGAAAACCGGCGATGCCGCTGCCGCATTGGCGGTGGCTGACGAGGCCGCCAAGGATCCGACCTTGTCCAGCCGCGGCACGACGGTGCAGGCGATGCGATCGCTGGCGATGGCCAGCGTGGCGGCGGTTGCCGCCAAGCAGTCCGCCATTGACCAGGCTCAGAAGGCGTTGATCGGAACCACCGTCCCGATGAAAGGTGGCGGCCAGGGCACGGTAGTTTCGATCGACGGAGACGTGGCAGTGATTGAAATCCGGATTGAGGTCGGAAATGGCGCAGTGGCGACTTCGAAACGGAAAGTGCCGGTGGCGGATCTGCCGCTGCCAAAGGGAACATCGCAGACCGCCGAACCCACAGACGATGCAGGATGGGTCGCAGCGGCGCTGGCCAGAATGCGTTCAGGCACATCAACCGACCTGGAAGCTTGCGAGACGCTGCTCGGGCGAGCTGAACAGTTCCCGCTGACCGAACGCTATCGCCAGGCGTTGGCGGTGCGCCGCTTGGGCGCCGTCGAGGTCGCTGCCTTGAACGCCTGGAAACCGCTCGCGGCGCGGGTCGCCAAGCTGGCCGGCGCGCCGGTGACCGAGGCCGAAGCTCCTGCGTTGCAAGCAGCGCTTGATGGTTTCCTCGCCGTCCATGGCCGCACCAAGGTGGCAGCGGAACGGTCGAGTGACATTGATCAGTTGCGCAACGGACTCGTCACCGCCATGGGCATGGCCAACCTGCCGCCAGAAGCCCAGGGCGGCATCCGCCTCGGCGACCGCGTCTATCAGGTGGTCAAGCTCGATGATGAAGCAAAGAAAAAAGGCTGGTGGTCTGTGAATCTGCGGTGCAGAAACCTGGGCGGCGAATTGGCAGCGGTCGAAGATGCGGCTGGGGATCTCGCCGTGCATCGGCTGGCCATGCAACGGGCACCAGGAGCGCTGGTGGCGATGGCATTTTCCTATCGCGGGTGGTATGGCCAGCACAAGCCAACGTGGATTCCCGAGGTGTCCGAGAAGCCCGGCGAAGGTCGCTGGGGAACCGGCATCATCGGTGGCGAGCAGGCCAAGCCGTGGATAGCGGTCCAAAAGCAGACGATCGACTACGCAATGTGCGAATGGGTGATCGCGAATCGACCGGCGCCAATTCCGACTCCATCATCACCGCTCACCCAGCATGGCCGCTTCGCCCCGATGAACACCCGGATGTCGTGGGCGGATGCCAAACAGCACTGCGAAGCGGTGGGCGGACGCCTGGCGGTACTCGCCAGCGAAGCCGATCTCATCCAGATCCGGCAATTGATTGGATCGGAAAAGGCAGAGCGCTGGTGGATCGGCATCCGCGGGACTTCTGCCGGGTACCAGTGGCTCGACGGCCGGGCCGTTGAAGATGTTCCTGGATTGGAAACAGAGGGTGCAAAGGATCCGACGGAAAGGAAATCACTGGCCCTTCGTTTCAATCATAAGCATTCCAGCATGCAGTTGAATGATGATCCAGTTGAGCGGGAATATGGTTTCATCTGCGAATACCCGCAAGGGAGCACGACTTCCCCGACGCCATCGGGGCCGACTGCCGCGTCATCTCCAGGACCGCGCCTGCCTGCGCCTCGTCCGGCCCCTGGGCCAGCACCGCATTTTTCCATCCCGATCGAGCAGCTCAGTTGGGACGAGGCCAAGCAATTCTGCGAAGCCCGCGGTGGCCGCCTGGCCGTGATCGATGACGAAACCGATCTGATCGAGCTCAAGACGTTGATGGCCGCCCAGAGCACCGGACTGTGCTGGGTCGGAGCCCAGAAAACGGCCGAAGGCACGTTCTGGGTGACTGGTACGCGGGTGAATGCCAAGGTCTGGATGCCCAATGAAGTGCTCGAACCGGTGCCCGGTCACGCCTTGCGGGTGGCCCGTGATGGCCGGTTCAATTCCATTTCGATGCGGGCCAGGATGCAATTCATCCTGGAAATCCCGACCTCGGCGGAACCCCCACCACCGAGCCCCGAAAAACCGAAGAGAAAATGAACACCTGAACTACCGTGCGCGCTGCGATCACCCGAGAGTCGTTCATGGCAGCGATGGCCTGGACCGACGATCGTCCGCGACCCGATACGGCGGTTCATCTCTTCGGTTCAACGGACAACGGCGGCAGGCTATTGGATGGCATGACTTCGAGGCGTTGACCAGAGCGCTCGATGACAGCACCTGATTCCGGGCCGAGGATGATGGTTTCTTTTTCATCGCCGATGGCGACCTCGACGCGGTCTGCGGCCATGGAGATCCTGGGAACCAGCGCGGCAGGGACCGGAACGTTCACTGACGCCGACGATGACATGGGATACAGCACGCTCAGCGCAGTTCCGCCGGCTGCGATGGGAAAGCGCAGCCAGCGCTGGCATTCGCCGTATTTCCACTGGCCGGTCCAGCCAGGAGGCGGCATCAGCACTCGGCCATCGGTCTTGGCGATCAGGTCGTTCCAGCGTTCGACATTGGCTTTTTCCTGGGCCTTTTCAACCAGCGTCGGCGCTTCGACCGATCCGGCGGTACGGATCCGCCACGCCTGGTCGGACTCGTCAGGCCGGGCGGCGCAGGCCGGAGGTGCCAGATTTTCGGAGGCCAGGTACTGCCACCGGCTCACCAAGGGCGAACCGGCGCCGGACACTGCGAGCAGCACATCCCGCTGCCATTGCCCTGGACACAGCCACATGCCCGGAGCGATCCGCTCGACGCTGCGCACCAGCAGATGCCAGTGGAGCAGGGCTGGCTCCTGGCCGCTGACCTCGTCCCTGACCACCAGATAATCCGCGAGCACGGAATCGACCGGATGCTTGATCAGCGCCACCATCCGGCGGTGGGCCAGCGGCCCTGTGGCTCGACGCGGATATCCTCTGGCGAATTCGGCGTCAGCCGGCTCCCACGGTGCAAGCGACAGGCTGCTTCCCCGTCGCTCGCCGACGACCACGTCCATCGCCGGACCGAATGCCTTGGCCAGCACCTCACCGCCGCCCCACAGCTGTTCACCCGCAGGAACATTGACGCCTTTCCCATTGTGCCGCACCAACGTCGATTCGCCAAACGTGATGGTATTATGCAGTCCGGCGTGATCACCCCTGGGGTGATAGCTGCAATTGTAGTCGAGGGCGAGGGGCGCTCCGCCGCCATACCAGTGCAAGGATAGCCCATCGTTGTGGTAATGGCCGTGGCTGCTGCCCGCTTTGAAGCTGAGGAAGCTCTCATCTGGTCGGCCGAACCGGGAACGCAGCACGGCGCCGAAATCGGCGAAGGTGCGCGAGGACCAGTTCAAGGACGCAGGATCCGCCGCGACGATCCGGGGATCCCAGCCAATCAGGGCCTCAAGCAATTTGTCTGGCGGGGCATCGCCGTTGACGAGGCGGTGGGAGGCTTCCAGCTCGCCGGCGAAACCTGGATCGGAATCGGCGAAAAAGCTGGCGAGCAGGCGAAAATCACAACCAGCAGTCCAGCGGTGGGTGTCACCGATGGGGGCTTCGTGGCGGCAGCCCAGACGCTGGTCGAAGGGAGTCAGCAGGTTGCGATGCCAGACGCCGGTGGCCCGCATCATCGGGGAACGGGTCACCACGTTGCCGTGCCCGGCATTCAGCAGGGCTCGAGCCGCGCGCAGTTGCAAACTGAGCGCGTATCCGGCGTATCCCGGACATTCGTAACCGACGCCATCCGGCTCGCTGAGCGTCGAAGCGATGTCGGCGGCGACCACCGATCGGGCGAACTCCGCGAATCGGCTGGCGTGGGGATGATCGGCCAGGGTGCAGGCCGCGTAGACCGCGGCCAGGTATTTATCGGTATGGAAATTCGGATTGCCGGGATGGAATCCGTGATGCCAGCCGGGCCAGGAATCGAGATCGGTGGCGATGTAGGCGATGGCCGCGGTGCTCGGATCGCCGAACGGCTTGCCGGCATTGGCGAGGTCGGCCAGGCCGAACGCGTCGTTGAACATCCGGCGATTCCCCACCGCAGTGGGATTCACGAAATCGTCCTGGTACCGGGTGCTCAGGTAGGCGCTGGGCGTGGGCAGGCCCACCGCCGACGGTTTTCCTCCAGTCAGCACGGCGAGCAGGACCTCGTCCTCTTTGGAGATCTTCTCGCCCGCGTCGCGCTTGGCGATCCAGCTGCGGATCAGCCGGACCTCGGCTGTGTCGGCTCCATTGGCCAGATCGGTGGTCGCCTGGGAAAGTCGCTGCCGCGACAGCAGAATGGATGGACTGACCACGGCCGGATCACGTTTCCATTCCAGCACCGTGGATTCGTGCTGGGCCTGCAAGGTCCAATCGCCATGGCGGCGGACCAGGCTGTTGATCGTGCCGGTGCCTTCGACCTGTTCGCGCCGCCCGGCGATCAAGGCCCAGGTCCGCTGGGCATACCAGCCGAGTTCAGATGGTGGTGGACGATGGTGCATCTTCCAACTGACCGAGTTGCCATCGGCAACGTCGACCGCGATCGGATCGGATCCGAGCCAGCCAGTGGGCAGGAAGGCGACGGCGCCGACCGCCGGGGCCGCCGCACCCTTGCCGACCGCGACCAGCTCCTGGGCGCCGCCGCCGCCCTGATGCCAGCGCGGCCAGAGCACAGCGAACGGCCGGCCCTGCTGCTCAGGGCGGGGAATCAAGGGATGCGTCTTCTGCTTGTTGTTGCCCCCGAACCGATCGTATTCGAACCACGGCGTCCACAGCAGTTCGGCAACGGCTGGACCAGCCGCGCCTCCCATGGTCCAACGCTGCTGCACCCGCGACGTTTCGGGCAGCCGCCATTCTTCTGCGACCCAGATCCACGGATCGCCAGCCACGATCCGGACTTGGATGACGAGCTGGAGGTTGCGTTTCGCGAGGTTTTCCGTGGGAATGACGTTGGGCGGGAAGCGGTGGCTGCGCTTGCCGGCGGCCAGCGGCGGCGATGCCACCGTGCCGGCCTCGCCGTCTGCGACGAACCGCCAGGTGAACCGCACCTCATGCATCACCGGGCCGGAATGCAGGATTTCCGCAGTGCGTTCGCGGACCAGCGGCAGATCGATTCCAGCGAATCCGGCCTGTCCACCGGCCCCGGTTGGCCAGGTGAGGCCCCCGAACCAGTGCCCAGCTTGGTCGAGGGGAACCGGCGGGTCGAAGGTCTGTGAACCGTTCAGACGGATCTTCGCGACACCATAGTCGATGTCCGATCCGCCTGACCAGGGCGCGACTGTCAGCCCGGATAGCGGAGCACCACCAACCAGCTCCACCCGCTGGGTTGTCGCTGGTTTTCCATCGATTTTCGGAACGGTGATCACCAACCAGGCCCGTGAACGGCCCTCGCCCACCTCCTCGATCTGGACCGGACGCGGCTCGCCCATGCCTTCGGCCCGGGTGACTCCGGCGAGATCAGTGCTCGGCCGGGTGATCTCCAGCAGTTCAGCAGGCCAGTCCAACCGCAAAGGATTGGCGATGGTCAGGGGCTCAGCCGCGGACACCCCACAACGGATGAGGACTGCTACGAGGATAGCGACCGACAAGCGACGCATGCGAGCAGACTCCAGTACCTAGGTGATCGGAACATGACGGTAGGAGGCTGGATCGCCGCTGCCCGCCCCAGCCAGGTTCGCCGGCCGCGACCGCTCAGCCCACCGGCTTGCGCCAATGATCGAGCATCTTGACTGAAAAATCGCCGCTGTCATAGCGGCTCGGACCACGCAGCAGCACCGAAAAATCAAAGGTCGAGTCCTCTCCCCGCGGCACCCGCACGAAGGGCACCTTGAAATGCCGTGCGGCTTCGGCGTCAGCCTGGCTGTCGCCGATGAAGACCGCCTGATCCGCCGTCAGCCCCAAATCCGCCAAAGGCAGGTCCAGGCGCTTGCGCCGCTGGCCATCGGCCAAGGGCTCGGCAGCCAGATCGCCGTCATACACCCGATCGATGTACGGAGTCAGACCGGCCTGGGCCAACGCGCTGGCGATGGTGTCGGCAGCCGCGTCGCTGATCACCACCCGCGGAACGCTGTTCACATGGAAATGGCTGAGCAGCGGCACCACCCCGCGTCGCGGCCGCCACTGCCAGTCGCGGAATTCCACGAGGGTGTCGAAGCAATCGATCAGAATCAGCCGGACATCACCAGGGATCACGGTGCCGGCACCGAACTGTGGCATGGAGCTGGCCATACTCGCCGTCTTCATGATGATGCAAGTTCCAGCAGCTGAGGCCATAACTGCCAATCGACTGTAGGTTTTAGGTCACCCGGGCCTCCCCGGCGGATCACAGCCCCAGACCTCGTGGACCCTGGACTTGGCCAACCGACCCAGGCCGGCAACCTGCAGCCATGGCGAGCGTTCCCTTGACTCTGGCTCCGTTGTCGGGGCCCCGTGACCGGACCTGGCCGGTGCCCGGCTCGAAAAGCCTGACCAACCGCGCGCTGCTGCTGGCGGCGGTGGCCGAGGGCACCTCGCGCCTGACCGGCGTGCTCGCCAGCGACGATACCCGCCACATGCGCTCGTGCCTGACCGCGATGGGCGCAACGATCCGCGATGTCGGCGCTGATGCATTGGAAGTGTCAGGAGGGCTTTCCCGGCTGCGTGCCCCGACCGAGCCGCTGTTCGTCGGCAACAGCGGGACGACGGTGCGCTTTTGCGCGGCCTTGGCGGCGCTGCTACCCGGGACGACAACGTTTGTCGGCGATGAGCACATGGCCAAGCGCCCGATCGCCGATCTGGTCGATGGCTTGAGACAGCTCGGGGTCGAGGTCCGGTGCGCCACCGGCTGCCCGCCGCTGACCGTCGTCGGCGGCGCCATTTCGGCCCGTTCGCTCACCATGCGCGGTGACCGCAGCAGCCAGTATTTCACCGCCCTGCTCCAGATCGCCGGCTTGATCGGTGATGGGTTGGAGGTCCGTCTTGATGGCCCGCTGGTCAGCGTGCCGTATGTGGAGATGACCAGGCGCCTGGTCGCGGATTTCGGCGGCCGCATCGACCTGATCGGCGGCGGAGATCGCATCGTACCTGGCCAGACCACTGGCTTCGTCGCCCGCACCGCCGCGTACCGCGGCCGCGACTACCGCATCGAGCCCGACGCCAGTTCGGCGAGCTATCCGTTCGCCCTGGCTGCCGCCGGAGGTCACCGCATCACCGTCGAGCTGGACCGGACTTCGCTGCAAGGCGACTACGGTTTCGTTGATCTGTTGGAACAGATGGGCGCGACCGTCGAACGCGCCGAGGGCCGGACCACGGTGATCGGCACCGGACGCTTGCTCGGAATCGATGCCGATATGCACCACATCAGCGACATAGTGATGACGCTGGCCGCCATCGCCCCCCTCGCGACCGGACCGACCACCATCCGCAATATCGCCAACATCCGGATCAAGGAGACCGATCGTCTGCTGGCAACGGTCACCGAGCTGCGCCGCCTCGGCCAACAGGTCGAACACGGCGACGATTGGTTGCGCATCCACCCTCGGCCGGTGACACCAGCGACCGTGGAATGCTACGCCGACCATCGCATGGCGATGAGCTTCGCCGTGCTCGGCAGCATCGTCCCCGGCGTCACCATCGCCGATCCCGCTTGCACGGCGAAGACCTATCCGGGGTTCTGGAATGATCTCGCCGGATTCGGCCGCTGAACCGGGCTCGACCACCAATTCATGCGCATCATCAGCGGACGTTGGGGCGGTCGCCGGCTTGAGGCTCCACCTGGCCACGAGACCCGCCCACTTACCGACCGGATCAAGCAATCGCTGTTCGACTGGCTCGGCCAGGATCTCACCGGTTGGCGGGTGGCGGATGCCTGCGCGGGTTGCGGCGGTTTCGGCATCGAGGCCGCCAGTCGTGGCGCAGCCGAAGTCCACCTGATCGAACCCGGCCGCCACGCCTTGCCGGCGGTCCGCGCCAACCTGGCGATACTCGGCGATCCGCCGGAGATCCGGCTCCATCCTCGGCCGTTCCAGCGGGTCCTGGCGCAGTTGTCCGGCCTTGACCTGGTGTTCTGCGATCCGCCCTTCCCGTGGTACTCCGACGACCGACCGCAGCTGGAAGAATTGGTCGCCCTCGGCTGCGCCGCCCTGAGCAAGGAAGGCCGCCTGGTGCTGCGCGGCGAGACTGGCGAAATGCTGCCGAACCTGCCCCCAGGCCGCCAGGAACAGGAACGCCGGGTCTATGGCCGGAGCTGGATCGCGGCGATCAGCTGACGTTCAACCTTTAAAAACAGGCGGACTGCCGAGGCGCCAAGAAGCCAAGGAAAATCCTGGGAAAAGATCCGCTGGCTAGACGACCAAAGGATGCGAGAAGAACTTCCTCCAACCCACCACTGTTTGGCGCTTTGGTGTATTGGCGGTTCCTCAACTGCGTCATCCAGGTTCAGAGCTGGTCAGTGCCGCCCGCCGATGCGAGCGCGGTCGGGACGACATCGCTGGTCGCGTCATCCAGGTTCAGAGCTGGTCAGTGCCGCCCGGGCTGACCCACAACGCCGAGTAGTAATCCGATGACGCAGAGCACGAGCCCTGCGCTGGCCGTCAGGGCGACGCCAGCCATCCACTCCACGGATCAGGCCTGCTTACCGACCTCAGCTACGTCATCAGCGTCGGCGATGCCGTGCTTCCGCTGGAACCGCGCCCAAGCGGCGCAGAGCAGCGGCACGACCAGGGCGGTGACCAGGATCGCCACGGTGATCTGGGCCTGGGCAACGATGGCGATGTCCTTGAATGCTTTCGCGGTATCGGGGGAGAGCGCGCCACCGGCCGCTGCGCCAGCTGCCGCAGAGGCCACGATTCCCGGCACCAGGGCGGCGTTGCCAGCCACGGTGCCGGCGGCGAACGCGCTGATGGTGTTGCGGAAACCAAAGGCCAACCCGACCAAGCGCAAGGACAGCATGCAGGCGGGCACGGTGAGCAGGATGGTCATGGCTGCCAAGGCCAGACCGGCGAGCAGCACGTCGGTCTTGAGGAAGACGGCGAAGGTCATGCCCGCACCAAGGGCAAAGGCGAAGAACGGGATGAGCAGGGTTTCGCCGGGGGCGAGGAACGCGCGGATCTCCTCATCCAGGTTTCCCAGGATCATGCCGATAACGATGGGCAGCAGCACGGCCAGGAAAACCACGAGCGGGAAATTGGTGCCGAGGATGCCGAGGGCGAGCAGGGTCAGGAAAGGTCCGTCATTGAATGACAGGACCGAAATCGCGCCGACATCGGATCGGCTGCCGAATTGCCTGGTCAACGCGACGAACATGCCGCCATTCTCGTTGGTCAGGGCAGCGATGATCGCAACCGTGCTCAGCCCGAGGAATCCACCAGTCGGGTCGAGGCTGCCAAGTCCCCAGCCGACGCCCAGCCCGACCAGGAATTTGGTGCCGGTCAGAGCAAAACCCTTGGCGAGGGCACGTCCGCCGACCTGCAGATTCATCTGGCTTCCGACGATGAACAGGAACAGGGCGATCAGGGGCAGAGCGCTGACCTTGAACAAGGCTTCCGTGAAACCACCGATCTTGAGCATCTCAAAATACGGATGCTTGGGATCGGTCACCTGCACGGCAACCGGGGCATCGCTGAAGAGGGATTTCTTGACCACAGCCAGATCCTGATCGCCCGTGGCGGTCGTGATCGAACCGGTCGCTGTGCCCAGCCATTTCTTGACCTCCACCGGTTTGCCGTCGATGGCGACGGTGCCACCGCCCAGCCGGTCCAGGCGGTCCACGGTGATCGCTTCGACCACGGGTGGCTGATCGGGTTTGCGGGCGTCGGTGTAGCCGACCGGCGTCGCCTTCAGGAAATACAAAGTCTGCTGCACGATCGGCAGCCGGGCCTGATCGATGGTATTGATCAACGTCCCGAGGAGCAGCGGGATGACCATCAAACCAGCGGGGAAACGTTGGATCAGCTGGAGCAGACGCATGCGGTTCCTAGATCAGGCTGCCATCGGCAGCGAAGGTGAGGGGCTGGGCTTCGCCGACCAGTTCGATGCCATCCCGCCCAGCAAGCGCAGGGACGAGCGCTTCGCTGACCTGGAATTCATCCAGGTGCAGGGTGTCGGCCAGACGGATGACGGTGGCTTCGTGGGGAGCGTGGCCCGGCACCAGATACTCCAGGGCCGACACAATCGCGTCGCGATCAGTTTCCATCACCGGAGGCATGGCGCCGTTTTTCGGGCATTGGCCGGTGATGACGTTGACCCGGGTGCTCACCGGATCGACCGCGTCGGCCAGCCGCCGGGTGATCAGATCGCACAGGCCCATGCCGATGGCATTGCCGTGGGTGCCTTCGGTCAGGCCGAGACCGACGATGATGTGGATGCGCGGCCGATCGAAGGCGGCGAAATCGACCAGCTGGACCCGGCCAATGACGTTGGTGTCCATGCCGGTGCCGCTGACATCCTTGCCGATCCGCTCGCAGATCAGCAGGTCCAAATCATCCACCGGCAGCTTCGGCGACCACGATCTGACCCGGTCGAGCAGCTTGGCTTCGTCGGCTTCCAAGGTCTGCGGCGCCAAGGCGACGATGTCGGTGGTGGCATGGCAGGCGTCTTCGAGGATCGCCACGCCGGCGACCACCGGCGCCTTGGCCAGCACCACCCGGCCGATGCCGGGCATGAAATCGGACAGGCCGCGGGCTCCGATCTTGTGGATGGCGAAGGCCTGGGCCTGCTTGCCGGTGCCGATCGCCAGCATCTTCATCAGGCCGGATTCGACGTGACCGCGGAAATTGGTGTGCGGTTTCACCCGGTTCACGACGATGATCGCATCGGCGCCGGCGGCGTGCTTATCCAGATAGACCGGCAGACCTTCGGCGCTGCGACCGAGTTCGACCACGTCCATCGACGAGCGGATCGGGCAGCCCATGGACCGCTCATCGATGCCGAGGCCGGCGAGCAGCGCCGCCTGACCTTCGGCGGTGGCGCCGCCGTGGCTGCCCATGGCGGGGAAGATGAACGGCGTGGCGCCCAGGAATTTGACGTGATCGACGGTTGCCTGCATCACCAGATCATAATTGGCGATGCCGCGGCTGCCGGCACCGATAGCGACGCTGTGGCCCGGACGGATCCGTTGCGCCAGCCCCAATCCGGCCAGTTGAGCCCGGGTCAGTTCGCTGATGGTTCCATGGGCCAGCGGCGCCCGGTACAGGCGCTGCCGGCAGGTCAGCATGCGGGGAAGGCGATGGGCGGTCATCTGGAGCAGGTCGACGGTCGGGCGCGGGCACCATGCAACGCTCGACCTGACTCGCAAGCTGGTCGTTTGAGCCACGTCGAGGCTGTCACGCACCCCCGGTTCGGTTACAAAGACAAAGGCATCTCAGGCCATCCACGGCCGCCAGCCGGCAGAGGCGCATCCGCGATGGCCGAGGGCCAGTTCCGCTCCCATACCCAAAGTCTCCGCCGCCCAGCAGGTGGTCGCGAGGCCCTGCCATGGCGGATCCGCTACGATGTCCTGGATATCGCTGAGCGTGCCGGTCCGCACCAAGCCCGCCCGCACCAGCATGGCGACTACGAGATCATCGTCGCTCTGATCGGCGGCTACCGCTGTTTCCTCAACCAGGTCGAACTCAACATCGCACCAGGCGACCTGATCGCGATCAAACCAGGCGATTGGCACCAGGACCATTGCCTGGCCAGCGTCCGTTTCGCCGCCCTGCGTTTCACCGCCTTGCCTCGCCAAGATCACGACACCAGCGCGATGCTGCTCCGTCACGATCTGAATCCACTGGCCCAGGTGATCGCCCCGGCCGGCGAACGTCTGCTCGCGATCCTCGACGATGTGCGTGCGGCCCAGGAGCATCCTGGACCATTCGCTGCCGGCATCCTCGACTGCCTGACTCTGCGTTTCGTGTGGGAGATGCTCCGCCGGTTTCCGGTGGCCTGCATCGCCGAGGATCTGGCCACCGAGGCCGACATCGCCGGCGATGGCCAGGCGATCACCAAGCTGATCGATGAACGTCTCGACGATCCCCCGACGCCTGCGGAATTGGCTGCGGCCCTCGGGATCAGCCCGCGCACCTTGACTGCACGATGCCGCGCCGCCTTCGCCGAATCGCCTGCGCGGTTCATCCTCCGCCGCCGCCTGGAACGGGCCCGCGAGGACATCATCCAAACCGGCATGCCGGTGGTCGATGCTGCGAAATCCTGGGGATTCCACGATCCCTTCCATTTCAGCCGGGCCTATAAACGGTGCTTCGGCGTTCCCCCGACCAGGCACCGCATCGGCGGCCAGGGACCTTGAGCCAGGCAACATCGAGCGGTTCTTCTGAATTGCCGGAAATGGCATCCCTGACGCCGCCTTGTCCATGGCGTCGCCGGGGATGGCGGCGATAGGATGACGGCTGCGGATCGATCCACGTTCCGTTCCAGGAATCTCCCTCCATGAGCCATCCCCAACCCCTCCGCATCGGCGTCATCGGCGCCGGCGGAATCATGCGCGCCGCCCATCTGCCGGGTTGGCAACAGGTTCCTGGCGCGCGGATCGTCGCGGTCTGCGATCTCGACCGTGGCACCGCCGAACGCTTCGCCACCGAATCAGCCGTACCGGCAGATAAAATCTATAGCGATGTCCAGGCCATGCTCGACGGCAATGAACTGGACGCCGTCGACATCTGCACCCCGAATCGGGCCCACACTCCGCAGGTGCTGGCGGCGCTGGAACGCGGACTTCACGTGCTGTGCGAAAAACCATTGGCTACCACCACCGCCGAGGTCCGCCAGATGCAGGCCGCTGCCGCGTCGGCGAAGAAAATCCTGATGACGGCCCAGAACCACCGGTTCAGCGCGATCAGCCGTGGCATCCGCAAATTCGTCGAGACGGACGGCCTGGGCGAAGTCTACCACGCGCGGATCCACGCTGTGCGCCGCAACTGGCTGCCGGTGAAGCCGACCTTCATCGTCGATGCCATCAGCGGCGGCGGGCCGTGCATGGACATCGGCGTGCATGCCCTGGACCTCGGCCTGTGGCTGATGGGCTTCCCCGACCCGGTGCGGGTCAGCGGCACCACCAAGGTCAACTTCGCCAAAGGCCATGGCATTCCAGGCGGCTGGGGTGAATGGGATCGCAACCGTTTCGACGTTGAAGATTTCGCCTCCGGTTTCGTGCATTTCGCCAACGGCGCCACGCTGGTCCTGGAAGCCAGCTGGTTGCAGCACCAGTTGGAAAAGGAGGACTTCAGTGCCCAACTGTTCGGACGCAAAGCGATGGTGAAATGGCCGTCGGGCGATCTGGCAACCGTCATCGGCGGCAGCCTGATCGACGCCAAGGTACAGGAGGTCTCTGGACTGAAGCCATCGCACCAGGAAGAAATCTTCGCCTTCGTCGATGCCATCCGCAGCGGCAAACCATCGCCGGTACCGGTGGAACAGACCCTGAAGGTCATCGCGATTCTTGAAGCCATCGTCGAATCCGGCCGCCAAGGTCGCGAAATCGTTCTTCCCACAGCCAACTGAAGGAACCATCCATGCCGATCAACATCGCGGTGATCTCCACCGCCCATATCCACACCAAGAGTTTCCTGGAAAACCTCGGCAAAGGCGCCGATAGCCGGGCCGCCTACGTCATCTGGGATGACGTGGCGGATCGCGGCAAACGCTATGCCGAGCAGTTCAAAAGCCGGTTCGAGCCGAACCTGGCGACCGTGCTCGCCGATCCCCAGGTCCACGGGTTCCTGATCTGCGCTGAGAACACCCGGCACCTGCCGCTGCTCGAACGCCTGATCCCCTGCGGCAAGCCGATCTTCTGCGAAAAACCCTTGGCCACCACGGCCAGCGACATCGCCGCCATCCGCCGCCTGATCGCAGCGACACCAGCACCGCTGTTCTGCGGCTATTTCCAGCCGTTCGGCGGTCGCAACCGGGCGGTGGCGAGGATGCTCGCCCAGGGCGAATTGGGCAAGGTGACCCACGTCCGCTTCCGCAACGCCCACCACGCCGCCTATGGCCGTTGGTTCGACAACCCCGACCTGGCCTGGTTCACCAAACCGGAATTATCCGGCGGCGGCGCCTTCATGGACATGGGCACCCACGCGGTGCATCTGCTGCGCAGCCTGTTCGGTCCGGTGCGGCGGGTCAGCGCCACCATCGCCAATACCTGCGGCGCCTATCCTGCGGTCGATGACTGGGGCATCGCCCAGCTCGATTTCGTCAGCGGCGTACGCGGAACCGTCGAGGCCGCCTGGGTCCAGCAGGGCGGACCTGGCGGGCTGGAGATCAACGGCTCTGGCGGCGCAGTCTGGGAGTGGCCCGGAATCGGGCTGGTCACCGGCAAACCGGGCTCGGCTGTGCAGACGGTGAATGCCCTCGACGAACAACCGAAGCAGGTCGATCGTTTGGTGGCGATCATCCAAGGCAAGATTGCCGAGAACGACCTGCGCGCCGATCTCGAAGCCTGCATGGATTCGGTGCTGATCATGGAGGCCTGTTACCGCGCCAGCGCCGAACAGCGCAGCATCGATCTGTAGTCTTCCTGCGACGAACTCCGTGCCTGAATGGTCGGAGTGCGGACAATCTCGGAGCGCCGCACTCCGTGCGGCTGGTGAATCGTCGCTGGTCCGGCCCAGTTATCCTTGCTGGATCACATCTGATTGCCGATTGGCCGCACGGAGTGCGGCGCTCCGAGCGGTCATAACGATGTGATGGAACGCGACGTGCGTGAAACTCTGAGCACCGCACTCCGTGCGGCTGGTGAATCGTCGCTGGTCCGGCCCAGTTTTCCTTGCTTGATCACATCTGATTACCGATTGGCAGCACGGAGTGCGGCGCTCCGTGCGGTAATATCAATACGATGGAACGCGGAGTGCCGCACTCCGTGCGGAGAAAACTCGGAGTACCGCACTCCGTGCGGACAATCTCGGAGCGCCGCACTCCGTGCGGCTGGTGAATCGTCGCTGGTCCGGCCCAGTTATCCTTGCTGGATCACATCTGATTGCGGATTGGCCGCACGGAGTGCGGCGCTCCGTGCGGTCATAACGATGTGATGGAACGCGACGTGCCGCACTCCGCGCGGTGAAACTCGGAGCATCGCACTCCGTTCGGCTGGTGAATCGTCGCTGGTCCGGCCCAGTTATCCTTGTGGCCTACACGATCACTTCACCAACCCCGCAGCCTTGGCCTCAGCGATCGGCTTGACCTTGGCGAGTTCGCTCGTCAGCGAATACAGCACGCTCCCTGGCAGGGGTTTCTCTTCGCCGCCGTCCTTCGACCAGGTGAACTCAAGACCGGCTCCACCGCCACCTTGGTAGAACTGCACGCGGATCGGATAGTAACCGACATCCAGGGTCAGGATCTCCTCCTTCCTCTGCATCCCATGCATGCCGCCATTGTCGATGAGCAACGCGGCGCCGATGTACAGGAAACTTCCATCGTCGCTGTTCAGCGCGAACTTGTAGCTGCCCTTGCTTTCAATCTTGAGATAACCCTGGAAATCCAGAGTGTAATTCTCTTCCCCTGGGCGAGGTTCCATGTCGACAGCAAGGGCTTTCCCAAGATAGATCGGATTGGCCGAGATGGTCGCGGTGTTGGGCTGGACCACATTCGGATCGTTGTAGACCGCGCAAATCAGTCCGCTATCCAAGCTCGCGGCGGGAATCGCCACCGGTTTGAAGGCCTCGCTGCGGACCTGGACCTTGAGATCGACGATCCGCTGGTTTGCGGCCTCGATTTTCGCGACCATGTCGTGCAGGCCTTTGTCGCGTTCGAGCTTGGCCAGGGTCAACAGGATTTCGGACCGGATGTCTGCGACCTGCTTGTTGATGGCCTCGATCTTGGCCAGCAGATCGGGAATGCCGCGGTCGTTTTCGGCCTTGGTCTGAGCTGCCTGGATTTCGTCACGGATGGTCGCGACCTTGGTGGTCCAGTCGGCGATGGCGGCTTCCTGCTTCGCCAATTCGGCTGCGATGGGACTCTGGACCACCGGTGCCGGATCGGCCGCCAACAGGCAAGCGAAACAGAGCGAGGGAATCAGGGCGGAGTGAAGGTGATGCATCGGTTCCTCTGTCATTGAGCGGGATTCACCAAGGGAACGGCACGCCCCTGAATCTGTGACAGCCGGTCATCGCGCCTCTCCGGACCGTCCTTCGGACCAAGCCGTGGGAGGCGAGGCGCAAAACAGGAGAACGATCGCTGATCGAACGCTGGCCTGGCGCGGTGCCCGCGGTCATCGCCGTGCTCAACAGCCACTTTCAGCCTACCCAAAGCTGGCGCGTGTCGGGAACCGGCGGCTTCCATGGCATGATCGACGTACAAGATGAAGCTGTCGTGATCTGCCTGCCAGAAGCGTTCGCCGAAGCCTGGGGACAATGCAGTCTGCGACCGCACCACGCGGGTCTGCATCACAGCCACAACGTGGGCGATCGGCGCCGGGGTCGCACCGACTGGTTCCGCTTCTGGCATGTGATCAGGGGGCAGGTCTGCGGCGATTTCGGCACCGGTCAACTTACCGCTGGTGCCGGTACCGGTCTGATCCTGCCACCTGGTCGCGCCTACCTCGCCCATGAGGAGGACCTCGGTCACGGCCTCGAAATGCTCATCGTGCTCTTCCAGATCGTCGTGCCGTTCGGGGTCGTCAATCCGCTTGCTGGACTGCGCCTACCCACCGTGGTCGCTGCCACTGATGCGCCGGCGGCGGCGGGGCTCTGCGCCGCAATCTCCGCAGTCAGCCCGGCCTGGGTCGCGAACAACTGGTCGGCCCGCATCGCCATCCGGCCGCTGCTCGACCAACTGCTGACTGCGCATCTGGTCGACGGCTTCGCGGCCGGAGCGTGGTCGGCCGCGCCGGGTCTACCGGCGTGGATCGCCGATCTGCAGGAACAAGCATTCCGTCGCATCGCTGACCCGACTCTGCAAGCGTCGAACCTGCATGTCCTTGCCGGGTTCAGTCGCGAACACGTCGCGCGCATGTTGCGCCTCCACCTCGGGACCAGCGCGGCCGGAATGCTGCGCCGACAGCGCATCAAATTGGCGGCCCGTCTGCTGGCCCAAGGCGACGGCGTCAGTGTCAATGAGGTCGCAGTCCGGGTCGGTTACCACGACCGCTCGCTATTTTGCCGGCACTTCCGCGCCGAACTCGGCACGCCGCCATCACGTTGGCGTGCCGGAACGTCTGGTCGCGATCACGGACAACCACAAATGGATCACGGTCGTCCACAACAGGACTGATATTGGCTTCGTACAAGGGTGGGAATGCAGAAGAATCGTGCGGGGCGGGATCGCTCATCCGATCCTTGGGCTCCTGACAACAGAAACCAGCCGCGTTATGAACACGTCATTTTTCCTCAACCAAGGAATACAAACATGTTTCCCAATCACACTCTCTTGACCGCACTTCTCTTCTGCTTTACAGGCCTCGCATCAGCATCGGCCTTCGAGCAACCGCAGATCTACCAACTGAAACCGAAGGACACCGTGCTGGTTATCGGCGATTCGACCACAGCCGACGGCCTGAAACCTGCCGGTTATGTCCGTTTGGTTGAACAGGCCCTGAGCGAACAAATCCCTGACCAGGACGTTGGGATTTCTGGTTTGGGATACCCAATGAAGACCACGGCAATCCTGGACGGGCAGATTGCCAACGTCAAGAAACTCCTTGAAAAAGGGAACGGTCCCACGGTGGTCATCATCAATCTTGGATTGAACGATTCGAAGGCGAAGGAAAAAGGCGTGGACTCGTTCACCGAGAACCTTCGCAAAGCCATCGGGGAGTTGCAGGCCATGAAGGTGGCGGCCATCATTTGCGCTCCGACGACGTGGGGCGGATTAACGCAGACCAAACCCTATGCCGAGGCAGCGCGCGCCCTTGCCACCGAAACGAAATGCCTGCTCATTGATCTCTACGCCGTGCATGCCGACCACATCGTCGCCAACACCAAGGATGGGAAATTATTGCCTGGCACCGATCCGACCCGCGATGGGACTCATTTAAACGGCATCGGAGAAACCCTTTCCGCCGGTGCTGTTTTACAGGCATTTGGCCTCAAACCAGTATGGAAAGAATACCAACTGAGAACCATGAGCAGGGATCAAGGCAAGATCACAATCGATCCTGATCTGCCGTTCTATGAACCAGGTGCCAAGATCACCCTGACAGCGATTCCCGCAGACGGGGAGTTTTTCAAGTTCTGGAGTGGCGACCATCAAGGGTCCGAGGCGAAAACCACGGTGACTATGGATCGCCACCGAATCATTATCACCAAATTCCTGCCGATTTCTGAAAAAAAGTAACGACTTCCAAAGAACTCCCCCGCTGCGCGGAGTTCCGGTTGACCGGGAACTGTGGTGTGTTGGCCAGAAATAATCGCTGGAATTTATTAGAATTTCCGCTCTATGGAGTAAACCCATGAATCGCTTGAAGATCCTTCCCCTCTTCCTGAAAACAAGGAGAAACCCCATGAATCGCTTGACGATCCTTTCCCTCTTCCTGACAATAGCGCTATTCGCTGGCGAGGTCGCCCCACCGCCACTGAGTGCCTCTTCGGCCATGGCCGGTTTCGCCGCCGATCCCGTCCCCCGTGCCGGCATCGCCGGCTGCGAGGTCGCCACGCCGACCGGCGACTATGCCGTTGCCATCCTCGCCTGTGAGGTTCCCGGCGCGAAGGGCAGCGCAACCTGGACCGTGGTTGGCGGCCTGCGCGATGGCCGCATGGCGATGCATGACGGCATTGGCCTGCGCGAGACCAGCGGCTGGCTTGAGCGCAAGGGCGACAAGCTGATCGGTACCTACCGCCGTCCCAATCTGAGCCCGATGCAGAGGGGGCCAGTCATTCCCGGCGGGACCATCAGCGTCGATGCGCTGATCGGCGCCGATGGCGCCGTGTCGGGCACCGTGGCCATCGAGGGCCGCGCGGGCACGCTGAAGGGCAGCATCGTCTCCAGCGTCGACCTCGTTGCCAAAAACGCAGTTCCCAAGGAAGCGACATGGCCGGCGGCGCAGGGTCCGATCGCAGGCGGCTGCTCGGCGACACCCAGCGGCGTGCCCACCATCGACGAGATCGCCGCGGCCCGGCTGGTCTGGCGCTGCGAGGAGAACGACATCGGCCGCGGCATGGGCAACGTTTCCCGCATGATGCACAAGTGGAAGGATGCCAGCGCGCAGAGAAGCGGTTCCGGCTGCGCCAGCCCGCTGCTGCACGAGGGCCGCATCTACGTGAAGTACTTCGTGCCGGCGCCTGGCGCTGGCACTGATCCGGCAGCCAAGCATGCGAATACCCTCGCCACCGAAGCGGCGGCCCGCGTCGCCATGCTCGACGAGGCGAAGACGGCCGGTGTCGACACCCTGCCGACCTGCGCGCTGGAGAAGATCGCGGTCGCCGCCGATGATGTGGTCCTGTGCCTGGACGCGGCCACCGGCGCGACGATCTGGAAGGCGGTGATGCGCGGGCGTGGCCGCAACTGGCAAAACCACAAGGCAGGACCGTTCGACATGTCGCCGGCCATCGGTGGAGGTCGCATCTTCGCACTCGGCACCGGCGGCTGGCTGTACGCGTTCGATGCCAGGACCGGCAAACCGCTGTGGGAGGTCGAGGCCGGCTATGACGGCAGCAACGCACTGCTGCTCGCGGGCGAGGTGATCGTCGCGCCCGCGGGTCAAGGCTGGGGCGGCTACGCGGTCGCCACCGGCAAGCTGCTGTGGAAATCGCCGACGGGCCGCAGCGTTTCCACCTTGTCCGCGTGGGTCCACGGCGAGAACCATCGTCTGATCGGTCGCCTGGGCACCAAGCAGGCACCCAAGAACATCACCTGCCTCGACGCCGCAACCGGAACCGAACTCTGGAATCGGCCCATCCAGGTCCTGACCATCGGCCGTGGCCTGGGCCCTGGTGGCATCACCATCTCCGGCGACCACATGGTGGCCTACGAGGACGAGGGTCCTGGCGGTAAAGGCCCGCCCAAGGCGGTGCTGGCGGCCTACCGTCTGACCCCCGCAGGACCCGAGCCGCTGTGGCGGATCGCCCATGCGGAAACGGATCAGACGTCCGCCGCGGACGACGACGCGGAAGGCGACGCGGAAAGCGGTACGAACATCGGCAAGTACAAGTATGGGCCGGTGCACGATGAGTCGGTACCGGTCGTGGTCCACGGTGCTTTCGTTTTCACGGCCGATCTGCGCGTGGTCGAACTGGCCAGCGGCAAGGTCGTCGGTCGCGCCCAGGGGGCCGTGCCCAAAAACGGCGGCTACATGCAGGCGATGGACGATCTGGTGCTGGTGCGCGTTGACGGTACACATGGCTCATCGATGCCCTGCGCCTGGTACAAAGTCGCCAAGGATGGCAGTGCCCGCTGCATCAGCGGCCCCTTGCCGTGGTTTCCGCCGATCGGTGGCAGCACCTCCAGCTATCATCACCCGCTGTTCTATCCGATGGCGGCAGGCCGCGTATTCCTGCGCCAGGATGATGGCATCTACTGCTGGGATCTGCGGGCGGCGCGCTGACCACTGACGGCCACTGACGGCACCGCCACCCTTCCGCCTGTGCGCCGGCCCCGATGATCCCGCGATGGCCACACTACCGAGCGTCATCGCCCATGCCTGTAACTTGTTGGGAGACAAAACCAAAGCCAGGCGAGCCGCCTGCGGTCCCGGGAAATGACCAATCCCCAGAGCCCCTCTGGGGCAAAACATCCAAAGATCATGCCGCCTGGCGCGCACTCGACGGCGAGACCGGCAAGGTTGTCTATGCCATCAGTGACAATCTGAAAACCGTCAAAGAACTCGTCGCTGGCCAGGATACCGTTTACGTCTTCTCCGCCAAGGACTTCGCCCTGCGCGCCCTCGCCGCCGCCGATGGCAAGTTGCGCTGGTCATTCACAACGACGGGCGAACCTGTCTCCCAAGTCATTCTCGACAGCGGGCGCGTCTTCCTGCTGACCCGGCAGAACATCATCGGTCTCGACGACACCACTGGCCGCGAATTCTTCCGCGTTCCGATCAAGGTTGATGATCTGGTCCTCACCCGTGACGGGCTGCTGCTGGTGAAAGAAAAAACCGAGTACATCGCCCTCGACGCTGCCACCGGGGTGGAACGTTGGCGCCATGCCATGGTTCTCAAGAACAATCGTTTTGAAATCCGGCCCTTCTGGTGGAAAGGCGGCGTCGCGATCAACCAAACGTAGATCAACCCCGCCACTGGCAAGGAGGAAGGTAAGACCGTCCCGCGACCCGGTTCCAATTGCATAAGGGCCCTCAACACGGATCTGTTCCCGTTCAACGGTCGGGGAGAAATCGCGACGCAGGACACCCTTTCCGCCACCCCGGCCAAGACGTACTTTGGTGGCGTGCGCGGACTCTGCGACGTGGGCACCATCGCCGCCTGTGGCCAGATCTTCGCCACGCCCTCGCAATGCGTGTGTATCGCCAACCACGACGCCGCCGGCGTCTGCACCTACAATTACATCGACAAGAAAAGCAAGCAGACACCCGCGTTCATCTCGTACTGGTCGCTGCCCACACCCGCCCCGGTCGCTGGCGAGGTGCCCGAAACCTGGCGCTTCGCCTATGAGCATGCATCCGACCTCCCGCTTCGCACCCACGGCGTACGTCTGCTGGCGATCGCCCTGGCCGCCGACGCCGTCATCGCCGCCGGCTTCGACCCTGCACAGCCTGCCGCCCAACGAGGCTTTGTGCATATCTACAACCGCGCGGACGGTCGTCGCCGCTCGGCCGTCACCTTCGCCGACACACCCACTGTCGATGGCCTGGCGATCACCACTGCGGGCATCACCCTCGCCACTGAATCCGGCGCAGTACTGAAATTTCACTGAACCAGTCACAATCGTTTCGTATCCATGCTCGCTGCATTTCTCGATCTCAACCCAAGAAAAGTATTTATGCTCAAAAATCCCATCCTCATTCTGCTGGTCGGCCTTATCACCAGTGCCGGTATCCTCGGTGCGACGGAACCGGTCGCACTCGATTTCAGCAAACCCATTCAGGTCGATCTGTGGTCTGGTCCTCCGCTCAAGGATGCGGCAACAAAGGCTGGCGTCGATCAAAAAACAATGGGCGATATCATGAGGTCGGAGCCGTCGAGGGCCTATAGTTTTCCCATGCTCATCGGCTGTGTGTTGGCAGGAGGTGAAATCCGTCGGCCATTCGCCGTACCCTACCAGCAACCCTGTGCTACGGACAACGGCTTGTATTTGGGAGGGGGCAATTGCATGTATCGTTATTTTTTAATACCCTGGGAAAAGGAAGCGTTGCTTGATTTTTCCTGCAAACTTGAAGGCGCCACCATCCATGGAAGGTCGAAATCAGACTATGGTGGTCCAGAACCGATCGAGGTGGAATGGAATGCCAAGGTTGATGACGATAAGATTGTCGGAATCCTGTCCATGATCCTGAAGGACGGCAAACGCCTGGAACGTCCCCTGATCGGTCTTCTTCGCAATACCGACAATGTCGGTCTCGACCCGATGAACGCGATATATCAATTCGAGCGGAATGTCCAACCTAACGATTGGA
Source organism: Planctomycetota bacterium (assembly GCA_014193115.1). Lineage (GTDB taxonomy): Bacteria > Planctomycetota > UBA11346 > UBA11346 > UBA11346 > BJHQ01. Next base: position 85,154 of record BJHQ01000007.1, read on the forward strand.
AGTCTTCGCACACGATTGTAGTTGAAGTAGCCAATGGCAAGTCAGTGGCTGCCATGGCATATCGTCGAGGCGGAAAGTTGGTTGAAGTTGACGCCACTGGCATGACGGTGACTCCCCAACCTGTGACCGTTACGGGTCGCTCAGCAATCGTTGGTGGCACCCTGGTTGTTGGTGGTAAATCCATGATTCTGGAGTCATTCCTGATGAATCCGAATGGTTTCGTGCTCAAGGAAACTCCCCGGCCAAGTTGGAATGGCATGGGAGGTGTCCGCACGCGGGCCTATTCCAACACCGATCCGGTCGCTAGGCGCTGGAAGGAATGGATGACGGCGACCTTTACCGGTCCGATGGTGTTGCCAGACGACATGAGCGCCCTGGTTGCTCGCGAAACCACGGAACTGGAAGTGCTCCCCTCACCTGGTCCTGCGACTGCTTTCACGCATTATCACCTGACCAAGGGTGACGGGAATTGGCATTTTACACTCTCCAACGGAATGGGAAATTTCCTGTATCCACCCTGGTTCAATTTCCAGCCGGTTGAAGGCGCCGATCATTACCAGTTCAGGGTGCTTACGAAAGATGATTACCGCATGAAGCGAATGGAAAAAGGCCATGTATTTTCAGCATCGTCTCCGACGGCAAGTCTTCGGCCGGTTTGGAAGGATGTGATCCCAGGGGATCATGTGGCCATGTGTACAGCGATTGATGCGTCCGGAAGGGGAATGGGAGAGCCGAAAACCTGGAATTTTCAGAAGAAACTCTCCTTTGGCGAGGGGAAGAACCTGTGCATGCCGATCCCTGATCCTATGGCAACCCAATTGGCCCTGCGTTTCCCGAGGACCCTCGCCAACCATCACTATGCATATTTCCCGTTTTTTGAACACGTGCGCAATGCGGCGATTTCGCCATCAATCGAACCATCGATCGTTCTCTCACATTTATCCTATAGCATGCGCGATCCCAACCGGTGCCTGCTCAAGTGGAGCGACCAGGCGTCGGAACTGGCAGCGGCAACCATTGGCGAACATTATTATTGGTGGAATCTCCAGAACGAACCAGACCCCATGGGGGTTTCGTTTTCCTATAGAGGTCAGTATTACAGCACCTTCCAAGATTGGGCAAAACAAGTGATGGACAGTGTGGAGGCCACTGGGCAACATGATCGTCTGGCGACCATCAAAATGGTCTTTGCGAATATCGGACGGATTCAGCAACCAAGCGGGTCCTGGACATTCACCAGAGCAGAGGGTGGTACAGAGAATCCGAATATATGGCCGGAATGGAAGGGAGGATTTACTCTGTTCAAAAATGCCTGGTTGGATCATAACGCCGGTCCGTATACGCTGGGATATGGACGCTACCGGAGACTTTCCGGGGATTCGCAGTTTCTGGATGCGGAACTCAAGGCAAATCATTGGTTGGCACGTAATGCCCTTCGAACAGGATGGTGGGAAAGCCAAACGCAGAATGGTGATGGTCATAACAACCGCCCCACGATCCCAATTCATGCGCAGGATTATATTCTGTATCTTCTTGAACATGCGCCGGCGCAGATTGCCGATCTTTCCCTGGCCGAGGATCTGGCGCATTTTCTTGAGGATCAATTTGTCGAATGGGACACTCCGGTTCCGACGATGGGCGGCGTGACGCTTCCCTGTTCGGACGATGGCCATCTGCGAATGGCGATCACCTGGCTTCACCTGTATCGAAAAACCGGAAAGCCTCTCTATTTTGCAAAAGCCGAAGCGTTCTTTACTTCGTATATGCAGCAACGCGAACCGGTTGAAGGCCTGAAGACGATACGTTTTTCCCGCTTGACTTGCCAGCAAGATGAGCCCTGGAACGCCTTGCGCTATCTGGAACTGCGTCGGCAGATCCAGAAGGAAACATCAACGATGCCCGATGCTGCCAATTCGCCGATGGTAGTGACTTTGTATAATGCCGCCGAAGGTCGTGAACGAGTCGTCCTGTACCTGGACTGTCAGGGCGGAAAGGTCGTTCGTGCGGTGGCCACCACGCCGACCTGGCATCAGACGGACATTCCATTTACTCAACCAGGGCGCGTACATCACCATGAACAGACGGTCTTTTACCACAAGGCAAATGCCGACAAGATCACAGTTGGCGCCGGCGGCATTCAGGGAGAAGTGACCATACTGCTGACCCCACCCATCCTGGGCGCTCCGACCGCATCGACAACATTCATCCTCGATGCCCAACCAGACGCACGAGTCCTGCGTGGTGCCTGGTCGTCCGGGAAAGCGACAGGACGCATCAGTGGTGAAATCCGGGGACCTGCCAAGGATCAGCCCAAGCGATTCAATCTGGAAATCGGCAAGGCCGTGGCTGGTGGTGAGGCTTGGCAAAATTGGGCTCTGGCCCAGTTCGATCTCAAGGATCCCAAATCCGCAACCCTAAGCAACAACAATGCCGGTTGGCGCGCCACCGTGGATTCCTCCAACCAGACCCTCTCTCGCGATGCGATGACCGCGACCATGAAGGTCACTGTCACCTGGCGTGGTTTCATGGATAACACCTGGAATCCTGACAAGGCTGCGAAAGAAGACAGAAAAGCAGAATGGAAAATTGGCACCTTGGATTGGCTGGCCTATTGGCGCATCGGTCACGAAGGAAACAGCTTCCGCGAGGAGACATTTGAGCCAGGGTTCAGGCCTCTTCCGTGGCCGGAACATACCAGAAGCCCCGGGAAGATGGTCGGTGACACCATTCCCAAACCCTGGCCCAAGGACACGCCGATCTTCGAGATGGAGGCGGATGGCGGCCGACTCGAATATAAGACCTCCTTCAAGCCAATTGTTCCGGGGACCTGCGAATATCAGTTCGAAGGAACGCGCGTCGGCGACGTCATCGCCGGTACGGTTACCGTGAAAAGCCCGGATGGCAAAGAGAGCGTGTGTCAGTGTTTCGGCAGCCTTGAATGAACTTCCCGAAGGATGACGACTTGGGGTGTCCAGGACGCGATGACATTGCGTTCAGCAATTTACCTGGATTATCACCAACAGGAAAGACCATGAAATTCACCTGCACTCTGAACCACAAAATGTCTCCCGGGAGATTCACATGCGTCTTATTAACCGTTTTGCCGTCCTCGCGCTGTCGATCTGCTTGATCGCGCCTGTTGCCGGTGCCGATGCGACGAGCGTTGCCGCCGACGCCGGGATCTCCTCGGGCGTGTGCCTGTGGCTCTGTGATGCGCCGCTCGAACAACTCCAATCGCTGGCGAAGGACGGGCGCATCCTCACCCGGGTGCTGGCCCCCGAACCGCAGGTCGCCGCGTTGCGCGGCCGACTTCAGGAAAGCTGCCTCTACGGTCTGGTCACGGTGACGCCCAGGCCAAAAACCTCGGAATTGCCGATGGTGACAACACGGTTGGCTAGGCATTGTCGAGCACCAGGATTCCGGCCCTACGGTCATCCAGCGCTGCGACTGGACGGGGAATGCCGTATTCCAACCGCAGTTCTCATTGCCTCGACCAGGAAATCTGTGGGAAGACCTCGGTATCGAGGTGTCAGGCGCCATCCATGTACTGGCTGATGACGGACGGCGCCAGGTGGAGTGGCTGCGGGTCGCAGCCGATGGCGGAGTCCGACGGCGCCAACTGCGGTTCGCTGAGGGCAGCGCGTGGCTGCCCGAAATCGGCAGCGTCACGTCGGGGCGCTGCGCTTTCGACGGATTCGGAAGCTGTGCCTTGCTGTCGGTCAGCCGACCGACCGGAGAACGGAGCCGATACCAACACGGTTGGGCGCTGTTCCGCTGGAATGAGGCTGGCGACCACCTGTCCGCTGATCAAGTCGGTGAACTCGATCTCGGTCAGATCGTGCTCGGCGTGGCTCTGACCGCTGATGGCGCAACCGCGCTGGTCGTCAGTTCCCCGGCCTATATTGAACGACACTTCCACGTGTTTTCCCTGATCAATGGGCGGATGATCCACCGCCAGACCATCACCCTCGATCCTGGTTGGTGGGAATGGCACCTGCGCAGCGACCGGCCCGGTCTGCTGGTGGGTGCCGGCGATGGCGTCACCCGGTGGTACGGCCCAGGAGCGCCCGCTGCGGAACTGCCGCTGCCCCGCTCCATCGCCACCATCCGCTGGTGATCACCCCGTCCACCGTCGCCACAAGGCAACCACGGTACCAAAGAAACTGCCGTGCAGCGTCTGGGTTCGATCCCAATATCCGGCGCCTTTCGGTCGATCGACACAGGCGAGCAGACAGAGAAATGCCAATACCACACCGTACAGGCTGAGCAGCAGGTTCATCACCATGTATTGATCCCATTCAACGATCTGGGTCGAAGCGGACAGATTTATGCCCATGCCGAGCAGGTTGAGCAGCAGCACCGCCAGGAAGGGCCAGGCGATGGCCCAGCGCATGATCGGCTTGTCCATCGCCACGCCTTTGTTGGTGACGCGGAAGGTCAGGTTTTCCGGTCGCCATAACGCCTGCCAGAACGCCGGCACAATATTCCACATCAATACCGTCTTTTTCACTTCGGTCGCCAGCGGCACGACCTTTCCGCCCGAGAGCCAATAGGTCAGATAGAGCGTCGCCGCGACCCGCGGCAGCACCGCCGCAGCGATCGTTGCGAGTTCGGCTTCGAACACCGGGACGCGCAGGAACCAGTAGACCGCTGGTGCGATCGCCAGCAGCGCGAGAAAGGTGAATCCCGACCAGTACCAGATCAGATCGAAATAGAGGATCCGATCGATGATCGACAGGTTCGGGCAGCGCAGCATGCCGTAGGGCGCATACAAGGTCTGCACCGTACCCTGGCACCAGCGCACCCGCTGGGCGGTGTATTCGCCGATCGATTCCGCCGCCAGCCCATAGGCCAACGCTTCATCGAGATAGATCGTGCGGATGCCGTGGCCGCGCATGGTGTAGGTCGTGTACATGTCCTCGCAGACGGTGTCTTCGGGGATTTTCCCACCGATGGCGTTGATCGCCGCCCGTTTCGCCACCCAGCCGGTGCCGATGCAGAACGCGGCATTCCACGCGTCGCGGCTGGGCTCGACCACATCGCAGAAGAAGCGCTGTTCTTCCGTCCATTCGCCGTTGCCGGCCAGGTTCCACTGCACCGGATCGGGGTTGTCGTAGTGCTGCGGCGTCTGGACCAGACCGATGTCGGCTTCGCTGCGGCACAGCGGCACCAACCGGGTCAGGATCCGCGGCGCCGGAATGAAGTCGGCGTCCAGGCAGCAGATGTATTCGGCGCTCGACGCCGCCAGCGCATAATTGAGATTGCCTGCTTTTCCTCCGCCTTTCTTCGCCCGGCGGTGGTAGTTGATGCCGTTGGCCTTGCACAGGTCGCGCAGCCAGTCGCGGCCGCCGTCGTCGAGGAAATGGATGGTCAGCCGCTGGCGCGGCCAGGCGATGCCCAGGCAGCCCTCCATGGTCTTGCGCAGCACCGGTTCCGGTTCGTTGTAGGTCGGGATCAGGACATCGACGGTCGGATAGTCGCCTTTGGCGATCAGATCGGCCTCGTAACGGTCGGCATCGCCGCGCCGGTCCTTGTGGCGGACCAGGACCAGACCAGTGAGCATGGTGTGGCCAAGCGCGACGGTCTCTGCGCACAGAAATGCGAATTGCCAAAGTCCGGCAGGACTGAGCAGATCTCGTGGAAAGGCGTCGAACCAGCGGAAATGCAGATACCGCAGACAGGCCCATTCCAGGACGGCCACTGCGAGGAACCTCGCCCACGGCTTATCCCTGGGCAGCATTGGGAAGAGCAGGGCCATGCCCACCAGCAGCAGCAGGGCCTGATTCATGGAGGATGCTCGCCGGTTTACGGCGCTCGCAGGTCGCCTGCCACGCCGCAGGCCGCGGCCAGGGCGACCACCGCGAGGGCGGCGCTCCGACGAGCAGCGATCAGCTTGCCCTTGGCCTTGGCCAACCGGCCCCGGGCCTCGACCACGGCCAGGCCGTCATCGAGCCCGCCGCGCAGGCGTTCCCGGGCAAGATCGATCTCGGCGGTCGAGCGCACGACTGCGGTCGCCCAATGTTCCGCCGACCTGGTTGCGGATTGGACCCGGACCAGGGCCGAGGCGACAGCGCCAGCGGTGGCGGCCAGCAGGGCCGCATGTTCGGCTCTGGCCTGGGAAGCGAGGGCCAGGTTGACGTCGGTTCGCGATTCCCGGGACAGGCCGTCAAAGACCGTGACCGTGGCCCGCACACCGACCCGCCACGAGCCGACCGCGTTTTCGCCGGCCAGGGCCCCGGTGCCGGCATCGGCAAAGGCCGAGACCAAGGGCAGGGGTTCCCGCCGGATCCCTGCGACGGTGGCGACCAGCTGCCGCACCTGGAACTCGGCCATCGCCAGATCGGGGCGACGTTCGCCGGCAAGCCGCAGGGCGGCGGCGGAATCGGCTGGAACAACGCTGACCGGAACGCTTTGGCCAGCCGGCCACGGCGGTTTCGCGGGATCGCAGCCCATAGCCACCGCCATTCCGATCCGGGCTGCCCAGCTCGCGCCTTCGCTCTCGGCGGAACTGGCCTTGGCCGCTTCGACCTCGGCTCAGGCGCGCTCGGCCTCGATCCGGGCGGTCTGGCCGCCGCGGGCGAGTTCATCGGCGAGGGCGGCGATCGCCTCGGCCAGCACCTGGTCTTCTGCCGCCGCCGTCTGTTCCGCCAACGCGGCGGCTGCGTCGATGGTGGCGACAGCGGCGCGCGCCGCGATGGACTCACGATCGGCCTGACGCCGAGCCGCAGCGGCTTTTTCAGCAAAACCAGCGGCTTCGAGGCGTTTCCACGCGGCCGGAGCGATCACCGGCACATCGAGTGTGGCTCGCAGATCCCAACCCGGCGGCGGTTGGCTGTCGGCCTCGTTGTTGTCCGAGCCATGGGCAGCGACCCCGATCAGGCGCACGGTGGGCAATTGCTCGGATCGGCGATCCCGCCATTTCGCCTGGACCTCTGCCAGTCGTGCCTCAGCCAAGGCGGCGTCGGGATGCCGGATGAGAGCGGCCGCAATTGCCGCTGCGATGGAAACCGGCCCTTCGTCTGCCGGCGCAGCGGCGGCCGGCTCGGCAGCGATGAGCGCTGTCGCCGTGGCCAGCGTTACGGCCAACGCGAACATCCGCCAACGCCCCATCCAGCACTTTGGCGTCCTGGCGGATTGGCGGTTCATCTGTTTTTCAGAACTCCATCCACGCGCACAGGTTCAGCAGCAGGCTGCGGATCAGACCGGAATCATCGCCGGTGATCAGGACCTTGGCTTTCTGGCCAATGGTCAGCTCGTCACGGGCCCGGGCGTCCTGGATCGCGATGCGCACCCGGAAGGCCCGGTCGTCTTTGGGATCCTGGCGGATGGCCAGGGATTCATCCGGGCGGTTGGGATCGGCGGAACCGATCTCGGTGACCGTGCCGTTGAGCTGGCGGCCGCTGTTCAGGATATGGATCCGGCAGGCATCGCCGGGCGCCAGGCCGTCGAGGTGGCGCTGCGGGAACCACGCCTCGATGCAGATCGAGTCGCGCTCGGCGACGGTGAACAGGAGGGCGCTCTGGAGGACCGACTGGTTGGCAGTGACCTCGCGTTTCCACAGCAACCCGCCGATCGGGGAGGTGACCTTGGCGGTGCGCAGGCGGGAGACGCGCTCGCGTTCAGAGGCCAGCTCCCGATCGAGGGGTTCGAGCTGGGCGGCGATGCCGTCGAGCTGGTTGCGCAATTCGTCGATCCGGGCCTGCTCGTCGAGGATCCGTCCAACCTGGGGCGGCTGGTCGCCTTCGATGAAGACTCCGGCCCGGGCCGCCTGCAACCGGCTACGGGCGCGTTCAGCGGCGCGGGCCTGGATCTCCCGATCACGCTCGCTGGCGGTCAGGGCGGTACGGGCCTCGTCGATCTGGCGCTTGGCCACGGCATCCTGGGCCATCGCTGCAAGCCGGTCGACCTCGACCTTGCGCGCGGCGGAGGACTCTTCGTGCTTGCGCAGCAGGGCGTCCTGAGAGGCGACGGAGCTTTCCAGGTCGGCGATGGTGTGGCGGCGATAGGTGTCGAGCTCGGTGCGCAGCGAGGTCAGCGTGCGATCCCGCGTCTTCAGCTCGCTTTCGATGTTGCTGCGTTTTGCTTCCAGCTGCTGACGATTCGCGTTCAGCCCGTCGAGCCGGCTGGTATCGACCCGCTCATTGGTGACGGTGATCAGCAGCTGGTCGGCCAGGACCAGAGCGCCTTCCTTGATCGTCACCGGCGACACGGTGCCGTCGATCGGACTGGTGATCCGCGCCACCCGGGCATTGACCACGGCGACGGACGAGATCGGGAAAAGCATCGGCAGCGCCACTGCGAACAGCGCGATCAGGACGAAGGCTGCCCCGATCCCGAGCCGGATGATCCTGCCCATGGGCCAGGCCGGCGGCTTGTCCTTGGCGGCTGGTGGCGGAGCGGTGCGATCCGGTGCGACCGTCGGGACCATGCCCGCTGAGGGATTGGAGGCGACCGCCGGCAGCATCGAGCCGCCGCCAGGCAGAGACGGAACGCCCCCGGCCGGCGTCGCCGGGATGCGCTGGACCTCTTTGGTGGGAATGGCGATATGCGGTCCGCTGAGAGCCCCGACCGCCGGCATGGTGTGCGATGGAAAGGCGCCAGTGATGGAGGCCTGCTGCTGGCCCGAGCCTTGGCCAGGAGCGGCATGACGCGCGGTTCCGCCGCCATGTCGCGCCGTTCCGGGCTGGGCGGCACCGTACCGCGCCGTTCCACCACCTTGGGCAGGTGCAGGATACGGGGTGGGCGGGAACGGACCGGCGGCGACCGGATAGGCCGGGGATCCGATCGCCGGCGGATAGAACGCAGGCGGATACATCGCCGGGTAAGGCGCCTGGGTCGGAGCCGGCAAGGCCGGCGGATTGGCTGGCGGCGCCACCAGGGTCGGTGATGGCCCGGTCAATCCCGGGATCGGTCCGCTGCCCAGCGGCGCCAGAGACGGCGTGGTCGGCGATGACTGGTAGCCGGACGCCGGTGGGAACGGGCCCGAACCGCCCTGGGGCGGGAACTGCCCGGAGCCGTGAGGCGGAGTGTCAGGGCGGGCGTCGCTGGGATACAGGCCACTGCCGCCGCCAAAGGCGTGGCGCGAACCCGAGGGGCGTTCGCCGCGCATGGTCGAGCCGGCATTCTCCAGCCCCTGTTCGATCGCCCGGAGCTGGCGGACCACCCGTTTCAGGTCGCGCCGGGTGACCATGCCAGGCTCGACCGCGTGCCCGGCGGCTTCGCTGCGCTGGTCCATGCGATCGTACAGTTTGCGCAATTCATCCTGCAAGTTGCGCAAGGTCGCCGCCGACTGGCTGCGCTCCTCCTCGGCCTGGCGCAAGCGTTCTTCAGCGGCTTGGCGGCGAGCGATCTCGGCGCCGTGCTCGCGGGCCAGTTTCGCCAACGTATCGAGGTTGACCGTGGCGATCGACACCCGCCCGGTGGCATTGGGCTGGCGATCGGTGGAGGGCTTCGCTGGCTGCGGCGGGTCGCCTGGACCGTCTTCGATGCGGTCGGTCGGTTCCCTGGACCGGCGCGTCGCCTGTTCTGAACGATCGGTCGCCCGATGGGACCGGCCGGTCCGGACCAGCGGCTCGCGATCAGCCCGATCCGTCGGATGGGCCGCATCAGCATGATGGTATTCATCATCGTCGGGGTCGAGCCGGATGGCCTCGCTCGGCGGCCTGCGGACCGAGCTGTCCTCGTCCTTCTGCCTCCCAGGTTCCAACGCCGGAGCGGTAGGATCGGTCGGGGGACGACGCGGCGGATCGGCAGATGCCCCAGCAGGGAAGGAACCGGTCGCCTTGGCGATCTGGAGGCGCAACGAGGTCCATTCGTCCTGCTGACGGGCAGCCTCCATCAGGACCTGGTTGGTATTCAGGTTGAGCGGATGGGCCTGGCAGTGGGCGACCAGCTCCTGGATGTCCGCGTCCCCGCCTTCGGCGGTATGGAACGCAAAATCCCCCTGTCCCCAGGCAGACAGATTCCCGAGCTGCTGGACCGCACCCTCTGCGGCCCGGGTCCGTCCGCGGTTGGTATCGTCGTCGCTGCCTTTCGGCGGCGCCTCGACCAGCAGGGCGATGCGCCGTTCCAGGCCCTGGCTGCGATGGTCATCGAGCCGGCCGACGCCTTCGATCCGGCCATCGCAGAAGACGATATCGCGGCTGCCCACCCGGGCGTCGAGACGCAGCACACCGGTCGCCCGGATATTGTGGAGCGTGGTCAGGACATCTGGGAGGGCCAGGGTCGCAAGATTGCCAGCAAAGGCCATTGGGGAGAAATATCACCGCAAAATCGCCACCCTGCAACCGAGGGTCCTTGGCGACCTGTGGCCCGGGCCGATTCCCGACCCGCCACGGCATCACCAGATGCCAGCGCAGGGCGGTTGGCCGGCGAGACCGTTGTGCACGACCTGCGTGACGAGATCCGAGCAGGTCAGGGGCTGCATCGCTTCTGGCAGAGCCGGGCTTTCAGCAAAGCTGTGCTTTCAGCAAAGCTTTGCTTTTTGCAAAGCGGTGCTTTCGCCAAAGCCGGGCCTGATAAGCCCGATCGGCCAGAAGCCTGCACCAGGCCCACAGCGCAGGATTGGGCTGGGCTGGGAACAGCCCCGTCAGACGTTTTCCCAGGTGTGCTTGGAGCCGCACTTCGGGCACGGCGGGCAGCTCGGCAGGCTGTTCAGATCGATGGCGCTTTCACCGCGCTTCATGCGGGTGCGCAGCACGTAATTGATCCACGACTTGATGTCGTCGAGCAGCTTTTTATCACTCTCCTGTTTTTCGTGAACGGTGTAGCCGCACTTCGTGCAACGGATGTCCATGGTGCCTCCGGTTGGGTTCTACGCTGGCGCCATCCGTGAAGATTCTATTGAGGAGCTCCCGTCATCCGGTCGCGCCTTCCGTCTCTGGTGTCGCGCGCGGCACGTCATCCGTGCGATCGTCACCAGCCTGCGGGAGTTCCTCGCCAGCGAAGCGTCGACCGAAACAGTAGTAATTTACCTGCGAGAGCATGCCTCGAAGGACCTGGACGTCGTGTACGGACAGATGCAACCGGCCCAGGAACCGTTCGAATTGCGGCGCAAACCGGACCTTGTCGGTGCGTCGAAAATACTGGATCCGGTCAAGTGTGCCCAGCCAATAGGCATAGAGGCTGGCCACGTGGTTGCGTGGCGACGAATCGGGTTGGTCCGCAGCTGGTGGAAGCGGCTCCAAGCAGGCGATGCAGTACCCGGTGATGGCCACCGCCATGGCCAGATTGTAGGCGGAGTTGGTGCCAGGCGTATCCAGATGGACCCACTCCTGACAGCAGCGCAGCTCCAACTCGTTCAAGCCATCGGCTTCATTGCCGAAGACCAGCGCCCACCGCCCAGCCTTACCCACCGGACGCTCGGCAAGCAGCCGGGGGACCTCTTGCAGGCGCACCCCTCCGCCAAATTCCTTGTGCCGGTCCCGGGCGCTGGTGCCGATCACCAGACCGCAATCGGCCACCGCGGTCGGCAGATCGGGAAAGACTGGCGCCGAAAGCAGCAACGGCTTGGAATGGGTGCTGAACTTGCGGGCGTCTTCGCAATCGATCAGGCAGTTCGGAGCGACCAGACGCAGGTCGGTGACCCCAAGGTTGCCGCACAACCGGGCGATCATGCCCAGATTGACCGGTCCATCGGTGCGGACCAGGACGACGCAGGCATTGGCGAGCAGGTTGGTGGGCGGCGGCGACGGCTGGGCAGGATCACTGAGCATGACGGGATCGTAAAAGCCTGTTCCGCTGGCGGCGAGCGGGCATGCCGCCAGCTGCGCCGGTCAGGTCGGCTTGCTGAACCATCAGCCAAGTCGAACATCCCCCGATGGCCCAGGATAAGATCATCCAGTTCCCTGGTTTGGCTGGGCGGACCAATCCGCCGGCCGTGAACCCGCCAACGGACGAGACGGACACCGGCGAAGCGGAAACGGATTCCGACCAGGACCCCAAAGCAGCCTTGCCGATGGCTGGACCCGGTTCCAAAGCCGCCCGCGGTCCAGACGGACTGACCGAGGACCAGCGCAAGGCGGTGCAGCTGGTGCTTTCCGGCATGGCGTTCGTCTGCATCGGGATCAAGCCCACCGACCGCGGCGCCGATTTCTTCACCGCCGTCGACGGCGATCCTGGCGATCTGCGCAACGCCCTCGACCACCTCGGTGGAGTGATCGAACGCGCCTATGGCCGGAAGGGCCTGATCTGAACGCCGGCTGACGGCTGGCGCCGGCTGCGGAACGATTTCGGGAAAAACGCGCCGACCGCTCAGCCGGCGACGAGCCCGTCGAGGCGCACCTGCGCATCGCCGAAGCGGTCGAGCTTCACCCCCATGCAGTCCATCAGCGACAGGTACAGGCTGCACAGTTTGCGTTCCGGCTTGCCGCTGCGGTCGATGATCCGGCCGCCGGCGATCCCGGCATTCTTGCCGCCGAGCAGCACCACCGGAAGATCCTGGTTATGGTGGTTGCCGGTGAGCATGCTCGACAAGTGGACGATCATGGTGTTGTCGAGGGCCGTGCCGTTGCCTTCCTCGATCTGGTCGAGCTTCTTGGCGATGTACGCGGATTGCTCCATGAAGAACTGGTTGACCTTCAGCCAATCTGCCGTGTCGCTGTGGGACAGCAGATGGTGGATCATGTAGTCCACTTTCAGGTGCGGAAAGCGCTGTGAAGAATGGTCGTTATTGAGCTTCAGCGAGCAGATCCGGGTCGTGTCGGTGCGGAAGGCGAGCACCGCCAGATCGCACATCAGGCGGAAATACTCGGGAAGATCGCTGGGTATTCCGTCTTTCGGGCGGGGAACGTCCGGCTTGTCGAGGGTCGGCCGCCAGCCTTCGCGGCGCCCCTCCTTTGCCGCCCGCTCGATCCGGGTCTCGACCTCGCGCACCGAGCCGAGGTATTCATCGAGGCGATGGCGATCGGCCAGGCCCAGCCGGCCATGGACCCGTTTGGCGTCGTCCAGGACCGCATCGAGCACGCTGACATCGGTGGCGGCATGATCGGTGCGGAACAGCTGATCGAAGGCCAACGCCGGATAGATCTCGAGCGGGGTCGGCGTGGATGGCGAACTCCACGAGATCTGCGAGCTGTAGATCATCGAATAGCCCTTGTGGATGCCGGCGAAGATTTCTTCGCAGCCGACCACCAGGGACGGGACCCGGGTGGCCTCGCCCAGGCGCTGGGCGAGGACCTGGTCGAAACTGGTGCCCGAGCGGATCGACCCGCCCGGCGCCAGCTTCGCCCCTGACAGGATGCCGCCGGTCATGGCGCTGTGGATGCCGCCGGTCAGGGCCTCGTGGTTGTACAATCCCTTGATGAACACCAGCTTTTCCCGCAATGGCATGAGCGGTTCGAGCACCTTGCCCAGTTCCATGCCGGCACCCTCGCCGTTGGCCCACCATTCCTTGGAGTGGAAACCATTGCCTGAGAACAGCACGGCGAGCCGTTTCGGCGGAGCGGCGCTTGCTCCGCCCGGTTCCGCAGCAACCAAGGATTCGAGCCAGGGCAGGGCGACCAGGGCGCCGAGTCCGCGCAGGACCATCCGCCGGGTGCAATGATGGTTTTTCATGGTTTTCCCTTGTTTGGATGGTCGGATTCAGTGGGCAGCCGCGACCACGTCGCGACCGCGGATGGTACGGAACTGCGGACTGGAAACGATCGCCAGCACGATGCTGGCCACGCCAACATCGTCTCGGAGCAGTTGCGCGGTCAGCGCTTCGACCAAGGGGCGATCGCTGATCTCGATGCTGCGGCCGATGGCATAACCCAGCAATTTCCTGGCGAAGGTCCGGGCCAGACGCTCCCTGGCCGGACCGAGCAGGTGCTTGCGCAGGCCGTCGATGCCGGTGAACCGGGTTCCGTCCGGCAGTGTCGCCGACAGATCGAGCGGCGGGTCTTTCGGACCGATCGCACGCAGCCGGCCGATGGCGTCATAACCTTCAAGCGAGAACCCGAAGGGATCGATCTTGCGATGGCAGACCGAACAGGCGGGATCCTGGGAATGCCTGGTGATCATCTCGCGCATCGACATGCCGGCGCTCGATTCGGTCTCGGGCAGGACCGGAACGTTGGGCGGTGGTCGGGGCAGCGGGGTTCCAAGTAGATGCTCAACGACCCAGTTGCCGCGGAGGATCGGACTGGTGCGGGAAGCCCCGGCCTGGGTCGCGAGCACGCTGCCCAGCGCCAGGATTCCACCGCGTCCGAATTTCGACGCCTGTTCGATCCGTTGCCATCCGGCCGGCTTGGCGGGAATCCCATAATGCTTGGCGACCCGTTCGTCGGCAAAAACCCAGTCAGCGTCGACCGACCGGGCCAGAGGCCGATCTTGTTGGAACAGATCTTCGATAAAACGCAGGGTTTCCTCGTATAGTGATGCGCGCAGCTGGGCATCGAAGGTCGGGAACACGGTTTCGCTTTTATCGCTGCGCAGATCGAATCCGTAGACTCCGAGCCAGGCGGCGCCGAACTCGCTGGCCAAGCCGCGCAGCCGAGGGTCGGCGATCATCCGTTTGGCCTGTGCGGCCAGCACTGCATCCTCGTGCAATGTACCGGCAGCCGCCAAGGTCCGCAGCTCCGCGTCGGGCGGACCGGCCCACAAGAAATAACTGAGGCGGCTGGCCAAGGCCCAATCGTCCACCGGAGCCGGGCTGGTTCCGGCGGCGGGAATCTCGATGCGATACAAGAACGCCGGTGAGGTCAGCACCCGGGAGATGCAGGTGCGCAGGGCGGCATCATGGCTTTGTTCGCGCTGCCGCAGTCCGCGATACAGCTTGATCAGGTCGTCACGCTCGCGGTTCTCGACCGGTCGGCGCCACGCCTTTGCTGCCACTTCGATCAACGATTCCAGGTGCTTCGGCTCGCTTTCGCTCAGCACTTTGGCGAAGCGTTCCGCCCCCTCGCGGATCGGAATGATCACCTGCTTGGCCCAGATCATCTCCCTGCTGTTCATGCCACCTTGCGAGGTGAATCCGAACCAGACCTCGCTTGATTTGTACATGCTTTCAGCATCCCTGCTGATGTAGCGAAGATGGCTCCACAAGCGATCGAGCTCGGCGCGTTCATTGCCATCCAGCATCAGGCGAACCAGCGGTTCATCCTCGCGGCAGAAGAGCTGCAAGGTGATCGTGGTGTCATTGGGGACGATCGGCGCATAGAGCACCGCTTTCGGGAACAGCTCACGGAACGGATTGAGTCCGGCGACCACCTGGGGACCGGCCAGCAGCAGCCCAGGTGCCGGCTGGGCCAGACGGAGCGACTTCGCCGGCTCCCGGGCCACCACTGGCTGGATGATGCTCAGCGGATCAGCGCCGTCCTCGACCAGCGCATCGACCACGAAGGTCCGCTCCCCAGGTGCTGGCTTTCCTTCTGGCGTTCCAATCGCATAGGGAAATTCCAAGGCGATCGTACCGGGAGCAGCACTGGCGAGGCTGCTCGGATCCAGCGGCTGACCGGATCGGGGATGGATGCCGAACTCGGCGCCGCTGACCGTGACCGAGCGATCGATTGGCGGTGGTGCTTGTTCCGGCAGCTCTGCAGCGCGGGCCTTGTCGCTCTTGGCGAGGTCGGCGAGCAGCGCGGTTTCCTGCCCTTTGGTCTCCAGCCGTGGCCGCTCCCAGCGGATGGTGGCCTTGCGTTCGGACCCCACCGTCTGGGCCGCAAGGTGCACGCTGATCCGCGGTTCCTTCCCAGGTTTGATGACGAGTCGGATCGTCTCCTTCAGAACCGGACCGGGCGCCGGCGACTGCCAAGGATTGAAATGGCCGACCCCGACCATGTCGCCGGTAGCGCACAACTTCCACACCGAGTTGCGCCAGCCATCGATGAAGGCCGTGATCGCCTTGGAACCGTCCGGTCCCGCTTGTCGCCAGGTTGTTTTCAGATCGTCGAGCAACCAGGACGATGGCGGTCCGTTCAGGGCCTTCCACAGCGTCGCCAGGTACCGCCGGTTCAGCTTCTCGGCTTTGGCGATGTCGTCGATCGCCTTGTCATCCGCCCGCAAACGCTCGCGGTGGCGGAGCGTGGCCGCGATGTAGGGCTCCACCACCAGCTCGCCGGCGGGGTTGGCAAAACGAGCGTGGAAAGCGCGAATCGCGGCAATCGCCTCGTCGGTCCAATCCCGGGATTGGTCGGACGCCGAGAACCGGAAGCCGTCTGGCAGGAGCACCGCCCGGCGTGCGACCTGTTTAGCTGCATCGGAGTATTTCGCGAGCAGCACCGGCGACATCGACATGCCCTCGCCAGTATTGGTGAATCCTTCACCGGCGGCGCCGTCGGCGGGGAATGCTTTGGCCAGTCCGAGATCGACTCCGGTCAATTCCCGGACCGTCCGATCGTATTCGACCTTGCTCAGGCGACGCAGCTTGACCGGGCCGGGATCGCCTGCCCGGCTCAAGGCCTCGGTTTCGACCAGCGTCTTCGCCCAGGTGATGAGCTGAGCGCGTTCGCCATCGCTGATCGTTGTGGCAGCCTTGGCCGGCGGCATCTCCTTGGCTTCAAGCTGCTCCAGGACCTTGGCCCACACCAGAGGCTCGGCCTGGGCCTGGGCCTGGTTAGTAAAGCGGGCCAAATTCAGGTCGTTCCTCACCGGCTTGGCGCCATGGCATTCCAGGCAATGCCGGCCGAGCAGCGGCGCCGCACCGGCGCGGAAGTCGACCGCGGCCGGCTCGACCGCGGCCAACTGCGCCACGGCTGCAAAGAACCACAGCGTCGTGGCAGCGATAGCTCCGGTGCGATCCCGGAAGGCCCCGCCTTGCGTGCGCTCAGCGTCTGCCGACCTGGCCAACCTGGTGAAAACCGTCGTCATCATGCTGCCTCCGATGGATCACAGTATGGTACTCGGGAAAAGCCTCTGCCATGCATGTGGATCCTGCCAGAATGCCGTCAGGTACTGGAACTGCCCCTTACTGCGCTCAACCCGAACAACGCAGTTGGGAAACCGCAACGACGCCAAAGCGCCGAGAGGTGGCGGGTCGGAGGAAGATCCACCCGTACCCGGTGGGTTTCCAGCCAACGGAGCGTCTCCTCCGTTTTTCCTAGGCGTTTTGGCGGTTCATCTGCTTTTTCAGGTTCAAGAACCTGGCCGATGCGACAAGGATTTCTCCAAGAAATTGCTCAGCTTCGCGGGATTCGGCTGCGCGGGATTCGGCTGCGCGGGATTCGGCTGCACAAGCGCCTGGGCTGCCGGTGGACTGCCGGGCAGGCTTGGGGCAATGGCAATCCGCGACAGCGGAATCAGCCGGGCATTGGCAGCATCAAGACGCGCTGGGGAACAGACTCGCGAAAAGCCCCAGCGACCGAACCGACCTATTTCGTTTCGGCACCCGCGAAGCACAGCAGGCTGCCATCCTCGCAGCTGACCAGGATCCGGCCGTGAGCGATGGCGATGCCGCCGCTGACCGGCGGCGCTGGCAGGGCGAGGTCCTCGCCGATGGTCTGGCCGTCGCTCTGGGCCAGCAGGCGCAGGCGGAAGGGCATGCGAGCCTTCTCTTTATGGAGATCGCGATTGGTGACTGCGAAACCGATCACCACCGTGCCGTTGGCCACCGCCAAAGCCCGGATGCCGTCCTTGAACCAGAGATCGCGATCGGATCTCTCCCAGAGGATTTTGGAACCGGCCAACACAGACTGCTTCTTGGTGGGATCCTTGGGGTCGGCGAACTCCTGGCGCTCGATCTGGTCCAGGCGACGGCAGGCGCGCACGGGGTTTCCTTCGCTGCCCCCGCGATGGGCGAAACCCACGCTTCCACCCACCATCACATAGTCACCGCGGTCATCATAGGCGTAATAGCGGCCGCTCGAATAGGAGAAGCCGGACAATTTGTAGCCGAACATGAAACGAGGGCGATGGAGCAGTCCCTGGTTGCCAGGCACCACCACGCCGGCCTCATAGCGCTTCCGCCAGCCGGCCCGCTCGGGGTCCTCCTGCTGGGTGAATCCTGGCTGGCCGTACTTCAGCGGTCGCGGAGTCGGTGGCGGTGGCGTCAGATCCCCGTTGGCGTCCCGTCCCGCCCACAGCCCTGGCAGGAGGAACCGTTCTGCCGTCACCACCGGAAGGTTGTTGGAGACATTGGGAACCCACGGATCGCTGGTTTCGGCCTTGGTGCGACCGCTGCCAGGCGTGGTGCTTTTCAATTCATCTCCACCAAAGCGGCCTTGGCCGAGGGGTTTGCCGGTGAGCGGATCGAGCCGCCACCACCACAGGCCGCCATCGCTGTCAGTGTGGCGTCCGGCCACGACCAGCAGACCTTTGGGATCAGCCACCACCGAGCCGAAACACGGCCAGGGCGATTCCAGCTGGCCATCGGCCACGATGCGGTCGGCCCGGGGCGCAGCGCGGAATCGCCAGACTATTTTCCCGTCATCCCGGTTGAGGGCATAGACGGTGCCGCTGCGGGTGCCCGCCAGCACCAGACCCTGGTGGATGGTGGGAGCTCCGGCGATGCGCCCGTCGAGTTCGACCCGCCAGCGTTCCTTGCCGGTGGCGGGATCGCTGGCCAAGACTTGATGCTGGTGGCAACGCGCCACCACCACCACCCCCTCGGCGTAAACTGGCTGGCTCAGTGGACCTTGGACGTACCAGGCATCCTGCCACGACCGAGCCAACAATGGAGCAGCCGGCCAAGCCGGTTCGGGTTTGATCCGCCAGATTTCTGCAACCGTGGCCGAGACCGGGTCGGGGCTCCAGGCTGAACGCCGCGGATCACGCAGAAAAGTGTGCCAGCCGCCCGGATCGGCGGTGGCTGGTGCCGGACGGCCGGGTCCGGCGGACAGCCGGTCTGCATCGTCGGTCCCGGCAAAGGGCCGTGATGAAAAAGCCGCCGAACCGGGCAAGTACGGGGTGCAGAAGCAATGGTTCGAGGCGATGAACGACAGTCCCAGAGCAGGAAATGCCCCGACATCGCAGGCGGTGCGCAGGGCATCGGTCTGGAAGACCTTGGGCTCGCCGCTCACCGCGTACGCGGTGAGGGAGCCGAAAATCCAGTTGGGGGTGGCGCGGAAGGCCGTGCACCCCACCGGTCGCAGCAATCCGCGATAGCGCTGGTCGGCCGCAGCCGGATCCGTCGGCGCCGCCAATGGCAGTGATCCATTCAATCCAATGATGGTGTGGGTCCACACCCGGTCGTTGAAGATGAAGCTGCGCGCGCTGGAATGACCTCCGCCGATTTCTTCCCCAGCCCCATCCCGCCCAGAGGTGATCGTAGTCGGTCCGCCTTGGACCAGTTTGCCGGTGGCGGCATTGAACAGGAGCAGGCCGTGGCGACCACGGCCGGCCGCAGCGCCAGGACCGAACCGTCCGGATCCCGCGAGGTGACCATCGCCACCAGCAAGATTGTAGACCACGACTTCGCCATTCGGTCCGCTGGCGTCCCAGGCGGTGCGCCAGCGCTCACTGCCGTCCTGGAGCGCCAGGCAGACGACGTCTTTCAGACTCACCGCCGGCCAGTGGGTGTAGCTCATGGAACCGGCTGCCGGACCCTGGGCGAGATACAGCGCGTCGCCGAGGACCACGGGGAACCGGTAGACGCCGGAATCGAGTTGTTTCTCCCAGCGCCGCGCCCCGGTTTTGGCGTCCAGCACCACCACCCGTGGACCCATGACCTGGACCAGCACACCGTCGTCGGTCAGGCGGACCGTGGCATCCTGGATCGGTGCGCTCAACTCCCTGAGCTTATCCTGGGCCGGCTTGTCCTTGGGCATCTGATCCGGAACTGGGATGCCGATGCCCTGGTCAAGCCAGCCGGCATCCTGGCCGGTCTGGAGGTCGAGCACCTGCATGCAGCGGGCGGGCAGGCCGTACTGCGGAGTGGACGGATAGAAATAGACCCGCCCCTGTCCAGCCACCCAGGCATAGCGGCTGCCCGGCACCGCGTCTTCACGCCGCCAGCGCACCAGCCCGGTGTAGGCATCACGGGCGACCAAGGCGCCGCCCCCCTGATTCTCTGGCGACTTTTCATCAACCTCGCTGAGTTCGATCCCCAGGCGCAGTCCGTCGATGATGCGCAGGCCGTGGGAGGTGGTCCCCTGGGGACCGCTGATCCATTGCAGGCTGCGGGCCGGACCGACTCGCAAATCCTTGGACGCTTCGCTGGCGGCGGCGTCGTGGTTGTACTGGGCCCAGTCATCAACATCGGCGGGGCGCGACTTGCTCAGGCGTTTCCATATCTTGCCTTGGCGCACCCAGCCGGCGCCTTGCGGGCGCAGGACCCGGAGGAGTTCGGCCTCGGTGACCGCCGGCAGAGCGTCCAGATCGGCGATGAGGACACGGGCGGTGTCGTCGCGTAAGGGAAGCCCGGCTCCGGAGACGACGACCGCTTCGGCCTGGCCCAGCAACCCGCTGGCGGCCCAGGACGTGCGCAAGGCCCCAGCTGCACCGTCTTCGGCGACCACCGCGAGGCCCAAGGTGGCTCCGCTGCGCAGCGCTTCCGCCAGGCGGTCGCCGCCGCCGATCTGCACGATCAGACCGGTGGCTGGCGAGCCGAGTTCTGCGGCGATCACCGCAGCGGTCGGCTCGTCTTTCGCCGCCGGGGGCGGCGCCTCACCGGCTGGCAGGGCAGTCACGCCCACGACAAGCAGGCAAAGCAGGAGGTCGGCGCGGATCGTGTTCATGGGCATACTCAGCTGGTTCAGTAGCAACGGATATGGGGCATGGTGGTGACAGGCAGCGTTGCAGGCACGACCTATCGCCATGTGAAGAACGATTGGGCCGGGACGATGGGCCGCCATGGCTCCGAGGTCGGACCGGAGCGGATCACGGCTTCGCTGACTCGATGCTCACGCTCAGTTCCGGACGCTTAGCGGAGAAGTCCTTGAGCAGCGTCTCGGCCTTGGTGCGGTCATCGGCGTGGACCACCAGCAACAAGGCTGGATCGCCGACCTTCCCCGGTGTGAGCACCCGCAGCTTGGCAGCGGAGAAGGCGTCGAGCAGGGCAGTGGCTGGTTCCGCCGGCCAGTGCTTCAACGTGGCAAACACCTGGTTGCGGTCAGCTGCCTCCACCGCCGCGGGAGCCTGGTCGCCGAGATCCTTGCCGCTGACCGTCCAGCGGTAATTGCGGTAGCCGCCAAGCATGCCGGGGCCTCCGGCGACCCAGACCTGGATCCAGAAGGAACCAGGACGGGTCGGAGTTCCCGACCAGACCCCGGTGTCCGCATCGAGGCGCATGTGGTTGGGATAGGTGTAATCATCCTTGGAATAGACCGTGTTTTTCTTACCGCCAGCGACAAAGGCGACCAGATCCCCCTGCATGTTCCAACGCACCTTGGCCTGGTTGGCAGTGAAGGTGGCGGAATATGGTTTGCCGGTTTCGCCGGGAGGCAGGCTCTCCGGACCGGTGACCGTTGGCGCCGGGGCGGCGTTGATGAATTCGGCTTTGATGGCGCCTGAGGATTGCATGCCGGGGGCGATGGCGATGGCCTGGACCGTGGTGCCGGGGGCGACGCTGAACGGGGACTTGTATTCGAGGCTGGTCTCGGTCGGCGTAGTTCCATCGGTGGTGTAGCGGATGGTGGCGCCGCGCGGCGCCACCAAGGTCACCGGAGCCGGACCGCTGATCAGGTGCGGCACCGGAAACACCTCCGGGGCCGGCACCCGTGCGCTCGGGCTGGCGAGTTCTCGGACGAAGAAGTCCGCGACCACCGCTCCCAGGGTCTTGCCCGGCTTGCCATCGAGGTCGAGGGCGTCGGCCTCGCCTTTCCCGCCGCCGCGGTTGAAGAACGGCGGAACATGCACGCCTTTTCCTGCGAATTTCTGATCGGTCAAATCGGTGATGGTGAGCCGCCCGCCAGCGGCGACGAAGGCATCGGCGTACCCAGGCTTGGCAGCTCCTTGTCCCGCCCACTGCTGGACCGCCGGCGAGGCACGGTCGCCGCGCTCCACGAAATAGCAGAAATCCCACGAAAGCGCCGAAACACCGCCGGATTCCCCGGGCCAGGCCGGGGCTGGGTCGCGGATCGGCTTGAGCCAAGCCCATTCGTCATCCTGGTTCTTCGTCACCAATACGCCGTTGTTTTTCGCGAAGAACGACGGCAGATGCACCGATCCGCCCTGCATCCGGGTTGCCGCATGATCACCGTTCGCCATCGCCGCCGAACTGATCAGCCAACCGCCGGCCGAGATGCCGTAGGCACCGATGCGCAGCGGGTCGATGTTGTAGGTGGCTGCGTTCTTGCGCAGGAAGCGCACCGCATTG
The DNA here is from genome assembly GCA_014193115.1 of Planctomycetota bacterium. Lineage (GTDB taxonomy): Bacteria > Planctomycetota > UBA11346 > UBA11346 > UBA11346 > BJHQ01. The sequence continues at coordinate 107,325 of BJHQ01000007.1, forward strand.
GGAAAGTCCCACCAGCACTGCGGGAAGATCCCTTTCGGCTTCAAAACATAGTTAAATCCGCAGAAGGCGATGCCGCGTCCGGCCAGTTCCTTGGCCAGTTCGGTCTGACCCTCCTTGTTGTAAGAGGTATAAGAACCGCCATGGACATAGATCACCACCGGGAAAGGACCTTTGCCTTCCTTGGGGACGTGGACGCTGAGCAGCATCTCATAATCGCCGCGTGGCGACACGGCGTCGCCGGAATAGCGATCGTCCGGCAAATAGCGAAGCCCGATGAAATTGTTCATCCCCTGGATTTCGGTGTGTTTGATCGGCTTTTCGGCCGGGTCGGCAGCGACCAGGGCGGAACAGCAGGCGAGCAAGGCGGTCAAGCGCATGGGAATCCCAACGGGTTGGAGGTGCATCGAGGTCAACGGAGCGCCACCACGGATCCATCGGCGCAGGCCACCACCACCAGGCCGCCGGCCACCGCCAGGCCGCTGGCTACCGGCGAGGCCGGCAACGCGCTGTCGCCCTTCACGCTGCCATCGGCGCGATCGGCGATCACCAGCTTGGCGCCTTGGTTGACCACGACCCGGTTGCCGGCCACCGCCAGGATCTGGCCGAGGTCATAGGTCCCTTTGCTCCGGCCGTCAGGCAGGCGTTTGTCGATGCCTTCCCAGACCAGGGCGCTGATGCCCTGGGCGTCTTTGGCGTCCCGTGCCGCCCCGACACCCGTGATCCGCCAGGCCTGCAGAGTCGCCGGACTACCGCCTCGCTGCGGCGTCGAACCCTTGAAATTGCTGAACAAAGCCACGAATTCATCGCCATCGCGGGCGATCAGCTTACCCTTCACCCCGCCCAGGCTCATGCCCCGGCCGTAGAGGCCGGTGCTTTCGCAGCCGGTTTGGATCAGGCCGAACTGCCCGGGCCTGAGTAGCCGTTCACCCGGGGATGGACCGCCATGATTCCCTGGCAGTCCCGTTTTTGGTGCGCCGGTGGCGGGATCGATCCCCAGGCTCCACAACAGCAGGCTGCCGTCGTCCTGGGCGATGAACGGTGTGTTGAGGCTGATCCGCTGCAGATTGGTGGCACCGGCGGCGCCACCTCCGCCACCGCCGAGTTTGCTGAGCTCTTCTTGGCTGAACCAGCGTTGGCCGACGTCCAGGCGTCCTTGGTGAACGATGCTGCCATCACCGGGTTTCAGCGCCCACCACCACAGGCCGCCATCGGCGTGGCTGTGCCGGCCGGCAGCGCACCACACCAGGCCGTCATGCAACGTGACCCCGGGCACCGGCCACGAGGATTCCACTTGGCCGCCGCTGAGGATCAGGCGATCGGCGGGTGCCGCCTGGAAGCGCCAGATCTCGCGTCCGTCTTCCCGCGACAAGGCGACCACCCAGCCGCTGCGAGTGCCCACCAGCACCATTCCAGCATGGATCGACGGCGGCGCGTCGACCCGGCCTGTTACGACAGCCCGCCAACGCTGGGCGCCGCTGTTGGCATCGAGGGCGACCACCGTGTGCAGGTCGCTGATCGCCAGCGCGACGATGCCCTCGGCCAGCACCGGGGCAGTGATCGGGCCCGACCGCCACGGCTGGTCGCGGCAGTCCGCGGCCAGGGTCGCCGGCAGGCTCTTGAGCGGATCCTCAGTCTTCCAGGACCAGATCTGCTTCGGCTGGTCGGCCACCGCTGCGGTTGACCACCGGCTGCGCCGGCTGTCCCGGGCCAGCTGCGGCCAAGCGTCGGCCTCAGGCAGAGGCGTGGCCGCGTGCCCAGGTCCGGGCCTGGCTTTGCGCGGCGCTGCTGTGGCCGGCGGTTCGGTGGCGTCGAAGGCATGCAGGCCAGGAAGAAAGCTCTGGCAGCCGCAATTGGTCGTGGTGGTGAAAATCCGCCCGAAGGCCGGAAAGCCACCAACGTCGCAGGCCGAACGCGCAGCGTCGTTGCGCCAGGTGCGGCCGGTGGCGGGTTCAGTGGTGAACAGCATGGTCACCAGATAGTCCGCGGTTGCCCGCACCGGCTGGCAATAACTGATGCAGATATCCGTGCCTTTCGGCCCGCCACGGCCGACTCCCAGCAGAGGCTTCCCATCGGCCAGGGCGAGTGGCACCGCAGACCGCAGGCCCGTCGACCACACCGTGTCGCCCAGCACCAAGGTCCGCCAGTTGGAGCCGTGGCCCTTGCTGTTGCCGTTGAGATGCTGCTGCCACAGCTGCTTGCCCTGGCCATCGAGCAAGGTCAGCCAGTGGCCGCCTTGGGTCTGGATTGGACGGCCATTTTCCCCGGCATGATCGTCTCCGCCTTGCACGACGTGGCCCATCAGGGACAGGTACCCGCGGGGGTCGGCGGCCAGGTGCTGGGCCAGGAACGGTTCGGTGGTGGCGGTCCACTTCCAGGTCCAGTTCGGCTGACCGCTGCGCAGGTCGAAGGATTGGATCTCCTCGACCTGTTGGGCCGACCAACCGCTCAAATAGGCATTGGACGGACCAGTGGTGGCGCCGATGGCCACCACCACTTGCCGGCCCAGCACGGTGGGCAGGCCCCAAGTGCGATTTTCACCGCTCTTCGACCATAACTTCGCTCCGGTAGCGATATCGACGGCGCACAACTGGCTCTGGGCCGCCTGGACCAGCACCCTGTCGGCGGCCACGGTGCGGGCCCAGGGCTTGTCGCCGACATGGGCATAGGTCTCGGCGCTGAAGTCGGCGCCCTGGTCATAGGTGATCAGGTCCTTTCCGGTGGCCAGATCCAGGGCCCGTTGATGCGGCTGCTTGGGTGCGCGCAGGATCACCCGGCCAGAAACCGCCAAAAAGGCATAGCGGTTCCTGACCGGCAGATCGTCGCGGCGCCACAGGCACAGACCGCTGAAGGCGTCGCGGCCGACCAGGGTTTTGTCTTCGAGCCCGACCAGGATGCCGTCGGCCAAACGCAGGCCGAGCTGGTTCTGGGTCTGCTCGCCGTCCGAGGCGCTCCATTGCAGCGACCGCGACGGTCCGACCGCGCGGTCGGCGCTGACATCGCTATTGCTGCCGTCATAGGCCATCTGACCCCAGTCGGCGTACTCCTTGGGCCACGGTTTGTCTTTGGCGCCGCCATCCGCCAGGACTCGGCCCCGGGGACGGACCACGCGCAGGCGTTCGTCGGCATTGGCGGAGCAGCCAGCCAAAACCACCAGCACCGCTGCGCTGTCATTGGCCAACGGGATTCTGGCAGGATCAGTCTGAATCTCGACCGTGACCCGGCCGAGCAACTTGCGCTCGGCCAATTCGGCGCGGATACGCTCGTCTGCCGCCGGCAGGGCCAAGACCAGCACCGGTTGGGGACCGTCTGCCAGACTGGACGCCAGGATGGCGTCACCGGCACCGGCCACCACCACCAGTCCAGCAGGAAGACCGGTAGCGGTCAGCGCCTGCCGGACAGCCTGGGCCAGGTCCGGTTCGGCAGCGAACAGGCACGGGAGGACGGCGATCAGTAAGGGGAGGCGCATGGGAGTCCTGGAGGCGGCGACGGGCGCCATCAGAAGCCTGTCTTTCAGCCAGGATACACCGAATCAAGGGAAGGAACCTGACCATCCGTCCGGTGTCGGATCTCCTGTGACTGCCGGCTGAGGCCTGTGGCTCTGCCCGGAACCGATCAATCGCGATGGCCGATGACGAAGGCGGATCGATAGGCGCTGGGGGACTTGCGGCGCAACCCGGAAAAGCGGCGGCTGAGGTGAAAAGCGCTGCAAAAGCCGGTTTTTTTAGCGATGCTGGCGAGGGATTCATCGGTCGTGAGAAGCAGGATTTCAACACGTTCCATGCGCAGGCGCTCCAGCCAGCGGCGCGGGCTATGGCCGGTGGCCTTCTGGAATCGCTTGCACAATTCCGTTCTGCCTAAACCAGCATGGCGCGCCATATGATGAAGATTCCAGTCGCCGGCGGGATCCTGGGTGATCGCCTGGATGAGCGAAAGGATGTCCAGATTGAGTTCCACACGCTGCTGGATGCCCGGTCGCCAAGAACCAGCGTTGAGGATGGCGGCGATGATGGCGGATTGGGCCTGATGGAGTTCGGCCAGGCTGGCCGAAGGCGAATGTGACAGCGAGATCATGTCCTCCACCGCTTGCACCAGCGACGAGGCGTCAGCAGGAGGAAGCACGATGGGGAAATCAAGGTAGTCGCTGATGTCGATTGCACCGAAGGCCAATAATCGAAGGTCCGCCCACAGGATCTCGGCCCGACCAGATACGCGAAAGGTGTGATCCATGAGCGGCGGAACCAGCAGGACCTGACCGACCCGCAGCGGGCAAGTGGATGCCGTGCCCAGGGAATACCGGAAATCGCCAGCCCTGCACTGGACCACGTGGAAATAGGTGCTCACTCTCTGCTGCAGCGCAAATCCGTCGCCCAGCGGATTAACCCGGCCATTGCGCCAAAACAGCCTGAGACCGCTGACGAACTCCAGAGAGGGATGATGGGGCATGGTACAAGCCGAGCATGTCGGCCACGCGGACCGCATCTGGCTGTGAACGAAAGTGTATGTTCGGCAATTTTTTGGATATACCCTCGTCGTGACGCGTATCCTCTTCAACTGCAAACGATCCCAAGCCATGGAACCCAGCATGACTCAGCAAAGACCTACCATTTTGGACCGTGTTCAAGGATGCCTGATCGGCGGCGCCGTCGCCGATGCCTTTGGCGGTCCGATGGAGTGTGTGCCAGCCGCCGACAATCTGCGCATCTTTGGACATGTTGAAAAATTCTCCGAGGTCACTTCGGACATGATCCGGGCCGCCGGCGAGGCGCGGAAAAAAGTCTGGTGGAACATCGAGATGTGGGGCCTGGTCACCGACGATACAGCGATGGCTGACCTGCTGATCGATTGCCTGCTGCGCCATGATGGCGAGGTCACCGCCCAGGAATTCGCCCAGGAATGGCGCAATGCCGACCAACTGATTGCCAATCCCGGCGGTGGACCCGACATCAACCGCATGCACTATTTCCATTGGCTCGAACAGATCACCTTTTTGCGCAACAAACTGCGGACCATCAACAAACGGGAGCTCGGCCAGGGTGAGGTCCAGGCGACCAATGCCCTGATGTGCAGCGCGCCGATCGGCCTGGTACACGCCGGCGATCCTCTGGCCGCCGAGCAGGCCGCCGTCGATATCACCAGCGTCCATCAGCACGGCGCCAGTCGCGATGCCGCTGGCGCATACTGCGCCGCCTTGGCGCACTGCTTCCTGCCCGGGGCCACGGTGGAATCGATCATCGCCACGGCTCTGAAACACCTCCGCGACGAGCGCCTCGTGTATGAAGTGAACACCATCCTGGAAGTCGCCAAGCGCTGTCATACCTGCCGCGAATTCATCGACCGCTATTGGCAGGAGATGGTCGGCACCCTGGTTCCCCGCCAGGATTGGCAGCACCACGGCACGGGTTCGTTGACGACCTGGAACAACAGCGAAGTGCTGGGCGTTGCGCTGGGCATGTTCCGGATCAGCGGTGGCGGCGCCGATGGCCTGGAGATGCTGCGCTGCTGCGCCCTCAACGGCCGAGATGCCGACACCACCTGCCGCGTCGCCGGCGGACTGCTCGGGGCCTGGCGTGGACTAGGCGCGATCCCCCAGGAATGGATCCACTTCGTTCTTCCGCGGAATCAGTGGCTCCATCTTGAACGCAAATCGGGCGAGCTTGCCGACCTGGTGGTCAGGCGTCTGCGTTGTCGGCAAGAAGCCTGCGCCGCTGTCCTGGCTGATCGGTAGCGGAACGACCATCACAACATACAGCCATGACCGCGAAAAACCTTAGCGTGAAACATCACTTCCCGATGGTGATCGCCTTGCCGTCGCTGACATAGGTCTGCGGGCCAACGGCCACGCCATCGCCTTGGGCGCTGATCTGGGGTGCTGGGCCCTTGCTGAGCACCAGCAGGTTCCAGGTCTTGCCGCCAGCGGAGACGGTCTGTGCGGTGGCCTTGGCCTGGCCTTTTTCAGCAGGTTTACCGGCCGGGCCGCCGACGTTGAGGATGACCGCCGGACAGCCGGATTTGCCGCTGAAATCCACCGCCCATGGAATGCCGCCAATGGTGAAGACGGCAGAGCCGTCAGCGCTCGGCTGCCACAGATCAGTGGCAGCCTTGAGCGGAAATTCTCCCATGGTGGTGCGCAGTCCCAGGCACCAGACCTCCACCGTGGTCGGTGGCTTGTTCTTGTGATAGCCGGTGGGCCCGCGGCGGGTGATGCCGGTGACCAGGCAGTCTTCTTCGTCCAGGAAGCGGTTTCGGCACAGGATGGCGCCATGCAAAGAATCGTGCACCGCCAGCGGGAAGGTCGCTGCCGGATTGGTGACGGGCTGACCCACTGGCCAGTTGACCAGGGCGTAGACCGCGGTCAGCGGATCGATGCGCGCTTCGTAGATCCGTTCTTCGGGATTTCTGCCAGGCTCGATGAAATTTTCATAGATCCAGGCCATCCCAGTCCGATCCTTGGCTGGCAAGGCGCCGATCGCGATGGCGAAGATGCCGTCCGCCGACCAGCCGCCGTGATCGCGGAAGGTTTCGCGATTGGCGCCGTGATAGAACGGTGTTCCGTAGGCGTAATGGCCACGGGCCGGGCGGCTGACCTCGGTGGCGGTGGGCATCATCTCCAGGACTTTGAACAGGAAGGCCAGCCGTGCATTGGGCCGTCCTTCCATCCAATCTTTGCCATCGGCCAGGCGCAGGGCCTGGACCAATCCAGCTTGTCCTGGCAGGAGCGCCGTCTTATCCGAGCCAGAGCCCTCGGCGAACCATCCGCCATCTCCGTATCCTTGGGTGTACAAGGTGACCAGCGAGACGCCCACCGTGTCGAGGATCTTGCTCAGGCGGCCGTCATCAGCCCCGGGATCACCGCGGATGGCCAGGGCGGCAAGACCTGCTCCTGCCACATAGGCACCGAAATGATTGGATCCGGCCGGATATTTACCCCCGCCAGCGAGCATTTCCAAAGTCAAAGGACCGTTGGCTTGGATCGCGGTCGGGGCGCTGGCCTGAATCTGCTTCACCACTTCGCGCCGGTAGTCGTCCGGCCAGGCGTCATAGCACAGATCATACGCCACCGCCACGGCCTGATGCACGCCCGACAGGCGGAAACCCGTTCCTGGTTTCAACCATGAATACCGTTCATCACGGTCGACCTGGCCTGAGAACACCAGATCGAGGCTCTTTCGCGCCAAGTCGGCGTAGTGCGCCTTGCCAGTGAGCTGCCACAGCATCGCGTAACCGGCACCGTGACCGACGGTGAACGCTCCGGGCTTGAGCTGGTCGGGGCCCTTGGCGCCGCTGTTGATCGGCGGGTTTTCGTTCTTTTCTTCTGGAAATTGTTCGCCGCCGCCGAGCAGGTATTTCAGTCGGGCAACGATCGCGGCGCCCACCGGGGTCTTGGCTTTTTCGCGCAGGGCCGGCAGGTCCGCCTTGCGCAACAGCAGGCGCGGATGCTCGCCAGCTGCTGGTGGGACGAAGCCAATCACCGGCACCGGCCAAGCGGCGTCCGCGGCAGAAGCCGAGGCCAAGATGACGGTCAGCAGGGCGAGCGGGCGGATCATGCAGATTCCTTTTCCGACGATGCGTTAGGATGTGCGGAAGAGCTGGACGAGCTCTACCGCGGGTTGCAGGCAGCATCGCTGGCTTCTGAACACCGTAAGCCAGGCATTTGACCAGCAACTGCCCCGGCCCGGTCGTGCAGGTTCCTGTGCGGCACGATTCACGCTGCCGGCTTCATTGCGACCGCGGCGTTACGGATTCCCTGGCGCCACAGCGAAAAGGGCGGCAACGCACAGCTCCTGTTCAGGGTATCCAGAGCACCTGACCATGCTGAGCACTGCGCTGATGACGCCGCTTTCCGTCAGGTCTCCTGGTGGTTCTCGGCATGAGAGCCTCGCTAGTCGCTGGCTCTCGAAGGCGCACGATCAGATGCGGAAACGCTGATGGACGACACTGCCCGGCAATTCCTCAAGGTCCTCGAAGAATCGTTGATCTGCGATTACGAGATCGGCAATTGCACGCCGCTTGGGGAGGACCACACCCAGCATTGGCGGACCATGGGTTGCGCCTTGTTCGCCCAGGTCGTCGGTGGATCGGGCTATGACGAACTCGAAGGCCGGGGGATCTTCCAGCACCAGGACCAGACCGCTCTGATCATACCCGGCGGCGTTCCCCATCGCGCTGCCAAGACCACTCCCGGACCCGCGGTCAGCCGCTGGTCCCACGTCAATTTCCGGGTATTTTCTTCAGTCGATGTGTTTTCGCTGTTTGTTCCGCCAGTCATTATCGGCGGTCCCGCCGGAATCGAGATCGGCGACATCAATGCCCGTTTGGCCGTCCTGCGGCTGGCCGATCAACCGAGCTTGCAGGTCGCGATCGAACGTAGATCGCTGCTGTTCCGGCTGCTCCACCTGGCGATCGAACGCGCCACGCCTTCGCCGCGGTGCGGTTCGCTGCTCCAGGCCGCAGAACGGTTGGCGCCGGTCCTGGCCGCCATCGAACGGGAACTTGGCCGCGCGGAATTCGGGCTCGCCCAGCTGACCAACGCCTCCGGATTGTCCCGGTCCCGGTTCCACACCCTGTTCGCCGGAGCTTTCGGCATGTCGCCGATGCGCTACCTGCGTCAGCGCCGGCTGGAGCGCAGCCGGCAACTGCTGGTCGGCAGCGATCTGCCGGTCAGCACCATCGCCGAGCGGGTCGGGTTCGCGGACCAGTTCCACTTCAGCCACGCCTTCAAGATCGCCTTCGGGCGCAGTCCGAGCACCTACCGCACCGAGATCGCTCGCGACTGGCTCTGAGCAGCCGCCACTGGTGCGGTGAAGTTCTGGGCCAAGACCAGCACCGGCTGCGGACAGACTGGTGAGGACGGCGGTCAGCTGGATCCCATGCGCAGTGCCAATGCCTCGATTAGGAAGCCGATCCCGGGGATGCGATCATCATGCCGCCTCCAGGTCGAGATCACTTCGTCGCGGCTTCCGGTTTGGCCAGAGTCAACCAGGCGGCCGCATACCTCTGACCCATCTGCCGCAAACTGGTGTTGGTGAAATGCAGATCACCAGCGAGTCCGGCAGTGTCGACGCAGCTGGTGGCGGGAATGGTCGGGGCGAGGGCCAAAAGCATCGGATTCATGGTCTTCGCCACCGGACAGCCGTCGCTGAGGGTGCCGATCACCAACGGCACCGGTTTGCCGCCAGCCAGATCCTTGCGCAGTTGTTCAGCGAAGGACGTGAACATAGCCGGATAGACAGCGGCAGTCGGTCCGCTTTCGCCCTGATGCCAGAGGATGCCCGCCAGCTTGCCTTTTCCCTGCGCCAGCTTGCATCGTCGATACGCTTCGCTGAGGAGCTTCCCGTTCGGGTCGATCCACGCGGTGAGACTGGTGCCACCCACCGCGCACGGAACCAGACCGATGTGGTATCCCGGCAAAGCTTCAGCCACCGTTTTGCCGAAGGTCAGCCCCAAACCGACGCCAGCCTTCGATTTATCGAAGTGGATGGGGTCGATGGCCGGAATCCAGGCGTCATCCTTGGACAATGTCAGTACCCGGGGATGGGCCTGACGGTCCTGATCCTCCACCTTGCCCCGGCCAGCCATATTCGACTGGCCGATCAGGAGGAATATGAGGAAGTGGTCCTGGTCGGGCAGGACGGGCTCTTCCTGGGCCAAGCCTGAGGTCAATGGCACGGCCAGACAGCAGAGGCAAGCGAGAAACTTGATCATGGAGACACCTTGCGGGGAGTGACGTGGTTGGGTTGTTACGCTTTGAGCATTTAAGGATTTTTACGGCTGTCCGGCTTGCGCATCACCTCGTCGGAAAAATCCAGCCAGCGCTGCCAATCACTGAGAATGACGCTGTGCCCGGCACCCCTGACGCACAGACGGAGCGGTCCGTTTCCATGCAAGCCATCGGTCGCATGCCCAGGATCTTGGGGAGCCGTGATGTTCAGTCCCATGAGTTCGTAGACTGCGCAAGACCGTTGGTAGGCATCAACCGACTCGGTGTAACAGTTGAATGCGCCTTTTCGCGATGGCGAAAGCAGGACCGGCCGAGGGGCCAGGGTTGCCACGACACAATTCAAATCGATCGGAAGTTGTTCGGGGAGCTTCTCGAACGCACGCAGGGCTGGCGTCCACCACTCGGTTGGTTGGTAGAGGCAGTTCGGAAAGGTGGCCAGGCCTTGGTGGATGACCGCCATGGCGATGCGCTCGTCGAGAGCGGCGGTCCACAGTGCGGACTGACCATAGCGTGATAGCCCGACTACCGCGATGCGATCCGGGGCGATATCCGCTTGCGTTCGCAACACGTCGATCAGACGCCGGGCTCGCCAGGCCCATACGGCTATGTGGCCCCATTCATTGAGCGGCCGTTGCACCCCTTTGCCCATATCAACGGATGCGCCTTGATAGATTGGCTGGTAGTACTTGTAGATGCCGCTGCCTTCTCCTGCCCGGAAACTGGCGAAGGAATACCCGCGCGAGACGATGTATTTTATCCAATCGGCATTTTTATCTTTCTCGTAGTTTCCTGCTGGCGATCCAAGGCCCAGGAAAGTTGGGAAGGGCCGCGCGCCCTGATTCGGCGTCACCAGATCAAGGTGGACAAACACTTCCTTGTCCGGAGCCAGATAGACGCGCAGTTTTTTCCAGGTCGCGGCGCCGTCCGCAGCCATGGGGTCCGAGATGATGACCTCTGGCGCCGGAGTACCTTCCATGAGGTGTTCGGGAGGTGCGTAGCCGAACCGATAGTGCTGGGCCAGTCTGAGGATCTCAGGGCGGCGTTGGGTTTTCCATTCCGCCAGGGTCTGGACAGGCTTGCCGTCCAGAGCGATCAGCGGATCGAGCGGTTTGTTCCGCACCGGTAGATCGCCTGGCGCCGGGCAGAAAAACCATGGCCCTTCCTGTCGTGTGGTTGGCATAGCTGATGCGCCGGCTGCCTCGGCACCTGGAGTGGGAACACCGACCGGGGCGTGGTCATTGGTCTCTTGAGCGCCCGACATGGCAATCAAGAGACTCAACGGCAACATCAGCGAACTCCGGATGATCGCCGATGGGATCCGTCCCAAGCAACGACTGTCGGTGACCGTGGAACTAGGCGTTATCATGGTCATTTCGTTGCAGCATGGTCCAGTTGAAGATCGGGTACGAGGTCTCAAGTCTGATGTTCTTACCACGCTTCGATCCGGCGGATGGCCTCAATCTGCTGGTGATACGGACCAATTCAGCGGTTGTTCACAGATTTATCCCTCCATTCCGACGGGGATCGGCGTCGATTGGAGAGCGCCAACCCTGCATCGGAGGACCAGGTGGTGCGCCCTGATGGAGAGCAGCACCACGCCTTCAAGATCGCCTTCGGACGCAGTCCGAGCATCTACCGTACCGAGACCGCTCGCAACTTGCTCTGAACGGCCACAGCCTTTCGGTCAAATCCATTGCCGGCGGCGAAGTTACTTCGCGGCGGCCAAGCGTTTGGCCAGGGCCGCCTTGGTCGCTTCGGCCATGCGTTTGGCCATGGTTTTCAAACCAGCGTAGTCCCAGTGGTTGGAATCGATCAGGCTGGCATCGTTGGCCGGCACGGCGACCACATCCTTTTCGCTAGCTGCTACTTGGGCGATCGCTTCGTTGGTCGACTCATATCCCATGCTCTGGAATTGGGTCATGACGATGACCGCGCCTGGCAGCTTGGTCTTGATCCGGCCGAGGTAGCCGACGACATCCTGCTTCCACTCCGGAAGCGGCGTCTTCCTGATCGCATCATTGATGCCCAGGCTGAGCCAGACCACCCACTGGCGTCGTTCAGGCAGCTGCGGGCCAGCTGCATCGATCCGCTGGACGAACTTGGCCCAATACGGCGAGGTTTCAGCCCATTGGGTGGCGATCGAGCCCCCTTGCCCGGTCTTGATCAGGTAGACGCGCTTCTGCCCTGGGAATTCGCCCGACTCGACTGCATTGGCCAGACCGATCTCCCAACCATGCCGGGATTCGGCATAACGATCGAGCTTGGCGTGATCCCGCAGGTTGTTGACCCCGACGTGGAGCGCTTCAAAAGCGAAAGCTCCGCTGGTCAGGTTCATGATCTGCACCGACGGGCGTGCGGCGAGCTCACCTGGCGTGGCCTGGGAATTCAGGCCGAATCCACCCGAATTGCTTTCACCGGCAAAGACGAAGACCAGTTGCGGTACTGGTTTCCCGGACTCGGCAGCAGGAATGGCACTCATGCTCAGGCTCAAAAGAAAGAGGGCGGTTGGCAAAAAGAATACGTGGGTCCGGCGCATGAGCAGAGCGTCGCACCGGACATTCAATCGCAAACCGGTTACGGCCGGACTGGAACGCCGTGTAGCATTGTCCGCTGGAGGCTGGCCATGGGCGCAAATGGACCTATGCCCCTGCCATGAGCGAACTGCCCTGCATCGAGGTCCGCGGCGCCGAGGAGCACAACCTCAAAAAGGTCGATCTCGACCTGCCCAAACGCAAGCTGGTGGTCTTCACCGGACCGTCCGGGTCAGGCAAATCGTCCTTGGCATTCGACACGATCTATGCCGAGGGCCAGCGCCGCTACGTGGAATCGCTGTCTGCGTATGCGCGGCAATTCCTCGGCCAGCTCGACAAGCCGAAATACGAATCGATCCGCGGCCTGTCCCCGACCATCGCCATCGAGCAGAAATCGGCCTCGAAGAATCCCCGCTCGACGGTCGGAACGATCACCGAAATCCTCGATTATCTGCGGGTACTGTGGGCGCGGATCGGCACCCAGCACTGCCACCAATGCCTGCGCGAGGTCGGCCGGCGCAGCCAGGATGAGATCGTCGAGGCGGTGCTGAAGCTGCCCGCCGGCTCGCGCATTTTGCTGCTCGCGCCCAAGATCGGCGATCGCAAAGGCGAGCACCAGGACGTGCTCGAAAAGGCCAAGCGCAGCGGCTTCACCCGGGTCCGGATCGACGGCGGCGAGCATCTGCTCGATCAGCCGATCCCACCGCTCAATAAAAAAGTCAAGCATCGCATCGAGATCGTCGTCGATCGGCTGGTGGTGAAGGACGAACCCGCGCTGCGTCCGCGCCTGGCCGATAGCGTCGAAACCGCCCTGCGCGAAGGCGATGGCCGGATGCTGGTCGCCTTCGCCGACGCCCCGCCCACCAACGGACCGGCTGCCGGCGACGATCCCCAGGCCTCGGCGTCCAGCGCTCAGCCACTGTTCTTTTCCGAGCATCTGTACTGCCATCACTGCGATCTCAGTTTCCCCGACCTGGAACCCAACAGTTTCTCCTTCAATTCTCCGCTCGGAGCGTGCGCGTCATGCAATGGCCTGGGCGTGACCACGTCGGTAGACCCGGCCAAGGTCATCGCCCCCGACTTGTCGATCGACGATGGCGCGATCGTGCCCTGGGGTGTCCTCGGTGACGAGGAACGCAGTGCCTGGCACGTCGGGTACCGCCGTGAACTCCTCGCCAAGCTCGGCATCAATACCGAGAAACCGTGGAAGAAAATCCCGGAAAAACAGAAGGAGATGGTGCTGAACGGGGTCGAGCACCGGGTGGCGGTGAAATGGACCACCGCCAACGGCGAAGGGATGTTCAACAGCAAGTTCGATGGCGTCCTCGCCTGGCTCGAAAAAACCATGAAGGACGCGGAGCATGAAGGACGCCGGGAGTCCCTGGCGCGGTTTTTCTCGTCCACCCCCTGCGCACGCTGCCACGGCATCCGTCTGCGGGCTGAATCGGCGGCGGTGCGCCTGGGCGGTCAGACGCTGCCCGAAGTCTGCCGGATGACTATCGCCGCCGCACATCGCCATTTCATCGACATGCAGCTGACCGGGGGCAAGCTCCAGGTCGCTTCCGGCGTGCTGCGTGAAGTCCAATCGCGGCTGCGGTTCCTGCTTAACGTCGGCTTGGAGTACCTGACCCTCGATCGTTCCGGTCCGACCCTGTCCGGCGGCGAGACCCAGCGCATCCGCCTCGCCAGCCAGATCGGTTCCGAGCTGACCGGAGTGCTCTATGTGCTTGATGAGCCGTCGATCGGACTGCATCAGCGGGACAACGTCCGGCTGATCGAAACCCTGCAACATCTGCGGGACATCGGCAATACCGTGCTGGTGGTCGAGCACGATGAGGACACCATCCGCGCCGCCGATCACGTGGTCGATTTCGGCCCCGGTGCCGGCGAACTCGGCGGCCAGGTGGTGGCCAGCGGCAACGTCGACGCGATCCTCGCCTGTCCGGACTCGATCACCGGCGACTACCTGTCAGGTCGAAAACGGATCGAAGTCCCAGCGACCCGCAGGAAAGGCGGCGGCAAGCGCCTGACCGTCCACCGCTGCCGGGCGAACAACCTCAAGAACATCGATGTGTCGGTGCCGCTGGGCACCTTCACCTGCATCACCGGAGTCAGCGGCGCAGGCAAATCGTCGTTCCTCAATCAGATTCTGTACCCGGCCCTGGCCAACCATTTCAACGACGCCCACGAAGAAGTCGGCGCCCACGACCAGATCACCGGCCTGGAGCACCTCGACAAAGTGATCTGCATCGACCAGCAGCCCATCGGCCGGACGCCGCGATCGAATCCCGCGACCTACACCAAGGTCTGGGACCACATCCGCGGCATCTATGCCGACACCCGCGAGGCCAAGTTGTATGGCTACACCAATTCGCGGTTCAGTTTCAATGTGAAGGGCGGCCGCTGCGAAGCCTGCCAAGGAGATGGCGTCAAACAGGTCGAAATGCACTTTCTCGCCGACGTGTTCGTGCCCTGCGAGGTCTGCCACGGCCTGCGCTTCAACGAACAGACCCTGCGCGTCCATTTCAAAGGCAAATCCATCGCCGACGTGCTCGGCATGAGCGTGCGCGAAGCCCACCACCATTTCGCCGCCCACACCCCGGTGGTGCGGGTGCTGCAGACCATGCTCGACGTCGGCCTCGACTACATCCGGCTTGGCCAGGCCGCGACCACGCTGTCAGGCGGCGAGGCGCAACGGATCAAGCTGTCACGGGAACTCGCCAAGCGCGACACCGGCAGCACGCTGTACATCCTCGACGAACCCAGCACCGGCCTGCATTTCGAGGACGTGCGCAAACTGCTGACGGTCCTCGCCCGACTGGTGGAATCCGGCAACACCGTGGTCGTGATCGAGCACAATCTCGACATCATCAAGACCGCCGACTGGATCATCGACCTCGGCCCCGAAGGCGGCGCCCGCGGTGGCAAGATCATCGCTGAAGGCACCCCGGAGCAGGTGGCGCGGGTCGACGGCAGCTATACCGGACAATTCCTGGCCCGGATGCTGACGGTCGAACTCGATCGGGCCAAGCGCCGATGACCGATCCCCATCTCGGAGCCGAGGCGATAACCTGGGCTGCGGTGATCGTGGCGAGCCATCGCACGGTGGTCGGGCACGACTTGATCAAGCCGGTACCGCCGGAAGAGATTCCCGATGCCCTGTACCATTTTTCCTCGATCGTCGTCGCCCACGATGCGGCTGCCGACCCGTGTTTCGTCTACGCCAATGCAGCAGCTCAGCAGTTGTGGGGCTATCCGTGGGCGCAATTCGTCGGCCTGCCGTCGCGGCTGTCGGCGCCGCCGGAAGAACGTGGCAAGCGAGGACATCTGCTGGCTGACGGGCAACGCTCCGGCGTCGTGATCGGGCGGGATCTGGTGCGGATCGCGGCTGATGGCCGGCGGTTCGTGGTTGCAGAAGTCGTGTTGTGGAACCTGGTGGATGCCTCCGGAACCCGGATCGGCCAGGCGGCGACGTATGACCGGTGGCGCTGGCTGGAGTGACCAGCCGCGACCGTGCCATCTGACAAAACCATGCACTGCGCGGTGGCGCTGCTGGAGGTGACCGCCGGGATGGCGGCGGCTCAACGCAGGGTCGGATCGGCTCCGATGGTTCCGCGCAAGCGATCGCGCCAGGCCGGTGACTCGACGTCTGCCAGACGCTGGCGGGCGATGGCCAGACGACCGGGGAGGTCGAGCCGGCGGGCCTCGTCGGCCTGGGCCTGGTCGGCAAGGAACGTTTCCAGATAGGCAGCGTGCCTCCGCCAGCGGGCGATGTCGAGCCGCTGCTGATGCTCGATCCGGGCCTGATACCAATCGCTCGCCAGCAAGGCGTCGCGAGTGAATTGGGCGCGCAGCTCTGGGCTGCGCTCGTTCAGGCCCTGGTACGAACCGGTGGCCATGATGTGAAGCAGCGCGCGCAGCGGCGGACAGGCGTCATCAGCGCTGCCGTCGTCGAGATACGACTGGGCGACCCCGCGCTGGGCCTCGACGATGTTGTCGACACCATCGGCAAACACGGCGGCGTCCTGGAGTTCCGGACGAAGGACCGCCGGATCGAACACCGCGGTGCCCTTGTCGAAGATCCGGCCGAAGAAGTGGTGGAGGAACGTGGCGGTGATCCGCCAGCCCAGCCGCGACGAGCGCACCGCGCGACCTGCCAGCTGCATGTCTTCGACCCGTTCCAAGTGACCGTGGCGGATCATCGTCGCCGCTGACCGTTCGGCCGGCTTCAACCGGCACCACAGCTCGGGCACGAGCAGGGAGATATCGTGGTCGTAGCGCACCTGGGGTCCGACGAATCCGGCAGCGCTGCTGAAGGCGTCGTGGCCGGTGAGGATCATCCCGACCAGGGCGGCATTGAGATCGGCAGTGGCGCGCACCGCATTGAACGGCCCCTTGGTCAAGGCGCCCTCGCTGCCGGCGCCGGTGGTCGACGGCGACTTGCCGGTCAGGCTCGCCACCCAGTCCATCACCAGCTCAGGAAGCTCCTGATAATGCAGCGGATTGTAGACGCACAGGGGCTTCACCCCGGGCTCGGGCGGATTGTTCCGCCGCCCGGCCAGCACCGCATCGACCGGAACGTGGAGCGGCTGGTCGATGCCGATCCGATTGAACAGGCGCAGACCGATTTCTGCGATGCGCTTCGGCGCTGGATCAGCGTGGTCGGGACGGACCTGCAAATACCGTGGATTCTTTGATGGTTTTCCATCGACCAGGCGGGGCAGGGCGCTGGCCACGGCGAAGCTGGTCCCGGCCGCGGCCTCGCGCAGGTGCTGGCGCATCGGCGGCGTATAGGCTTCGGCGCGGATCACGTCGTCGATCTCGGCATTGGCGTCGGCGGGGCTCAGCGGCTGCCAGTTCGAGGCGAACAGTCCGGGCGCTGACATGTCGCGTTCAGCCTGCTTGTCGTAGCCACGGTGGATCGCGTCGTCTGGGCGCTGGAACAGCCGGTGTTCGCAGTTGCCCACCAGTTTGTACGAACGGCCAGGATCGGCGCCGATCCACGAACCGGGCACCACCACCGACGCGGTGATGTCGTCCTCCAGCTGGATTTTATCAGCTGGAATGAAGTCCTGGCGGAGCTTGAACGTGCGCCAGCCGCTGCCGTCGCTCTCGTGGCCGACCCGCAGGTATTCGCCGATCAGCGGGCGGACGCCGAGCTTGAGCTGGAATCCAGGCCGACCATTGACCCGATCGACGTGGAAATGGCTGCGCCAGTCCCGGCCCCACTCCACCCGCCAGAACCGTTTGACGATGAACACCAGCGGCCAGATGTGGTGCGGGATGCGCTCCAGCCAGCGGTTGTATTCGTCGGTGAATTCCTCGGACGGAGTGAACATCTTGATCACCGAACCGAGGGAACGTTCCTCGCTCAGCACCGCCCGGCTGTGCCGGTGATCGTAATCGGGGCGCAGGTCAGGACGCAGGCGATGGGCGTAATCGCCATCGAGGATCTCTTGGACCATCGCGAAATCGCGTTCGGCGTCGGCGACGATGATCGGGCCGTGGATGACCGCATCAGCGATGCTCTTGCTGATCTCGCTCTTGCCGCCACCTGACACGGTGCACGGCTTGTGGCAGGCGGTGCCATAGGCCCAGGTGCCGATCAGGCGCCAGCTCGGCGCGGATGGATGGCGGGCGAGCCGCACTTTGTAGCCGCTCGGCACCAGGTAACTGTGGTCGAGACGCAGGCGAAGGGTGCGACTTTGTCCGTCTCTCTTCCATGTCGCGGTCTGGGTCGCCAGATCGAATTCAGCATCTTCAGGGACCATCACCACCCGCGAATCCGCCTTCAGCACGGCGTGGCCTTCGGGTCTGACCTCCACCGCATCAGCCAGGGTGCGCAGCGTGTCGGCCATGGTGTGGCCATCATTGGTGATCGGACCCGACGCGACAAACCGCTCACCCAAGTGATAGCTGGCGAAGGCCAGCGCACCGCCGGCGTGCTCCTCCTCGGCCAGGCCCATCAGGTTGGCGGTGAAGGAGATCTGGGTTTTGACTTCTTTCTTTCCATAGCCGAAATAATTGTCGGCGATCAGGGTGACGATGACGCCGTCAGCGGTGCGGTGGGTGATCTTGAAGGCATTCCCGCCGTTATAGCGCTCATCGTCGCTCGCCCAGCACAGCCCTTCGGCGCGCTGCCGGGCCGTGGCGGCATCGCGGTGGGGCAGGCCGAGATCGCGTTTGCGCAGTCCGATCAGGTGCGGAGCGAGGATGATGCATCCGGTGGTGCCGGTCCAATGCTCGACATCGAGACCGGCATCGTTGGCCGGCAGGTTCGGATCGCCGGCGTTTCCAAAGACTGATTCGAGGAAATCCAGGTTGGACGCCAAGGTGCCGGGAGCGAACACCCGGATCTCCATCCGCCGCTCATCGATCACGCCGGGAACCGCCGGCATGACCAGCGGACGCAGGTGCAGGCTGAGGAACAGCTCGGCCGGAACCGGCCAGCCCGCTGAGAACGGCAGGCGCAGCAATTCTTTCGGCGGGGCGAAGGCCGCAGCGAGCAACCGCGCGAATACCGCCAGGGGCACGGAATATTTGTCGTGGGGCACCGGCAGTCCGCCCTCCGCGACATGGAAGGATCCCTGGGTGGTGCGCCGGTCGTTCTTGGGATTGTGCAGGACGCCGTTGCCCAGGCGCCAGCTCGACAGGATCGGGCTGTGGTGCTGATCGCCGTGCTCGGGCAGCGACAGCTCGCGGGACAGTCCATGGTGGTCGAGCACCAGCGTCGACGTGGGCAGCTTCGGCACCGGACCGCCGCTGCCGCTCAGGGTGCGGTCGAGAAAGGCCTGAATCCGTGCGTCCGCCGGGCACAGCCGGCCAGCCAGGGAACGGGCCTGGCTGCGGGCGGTGGTGATCAGATCGGACAAATCATCGAGCCCGACCGCCGCCGGCTCGACCAGTCCGAGACAGGCCAACTTGATCATGATCGAGCGGTGCAGGCCAGCTCGCTCATCTGGGCCGCAACGCAGGTTTCCGCCACGCGGATCCAGTCCGAGCCGACGTTTGAGGTCCATGGCGCTCCCCTTTGTCGATGGTCCATGGTCAACGCTGGCCCGGTCGTGCAACCTGCTGCAAAATGTTGCGCGGATCAACGTCGAGCGCTCAGCACGATCTTCACAAGGAGCGACCAGACCAGATCAGGGAGTGCTGATTCCCAGGGCCGCGAAGATCCGCCGGGCGGATTCGTGCAATTCCGTGCGGAATGTCCTGGAGTCGAGGCGTCGCCACGTCCCCAGAGCGACAGTGCCGCCTTCGCCATCGGCCAGCGGAACCGCCTCGCCCATGATGTTGTCGGCACGGCGCTCGAAGCGTTCCCATCCCAGACGGCGGATCTGGGCCATGGCGTTTTGCAGCTCGCGCCGGGTGGCGATGCCTGGCCAAACAGCAGCAGATGGCAGGCCCAGCCGATCGATCAGGCGCTGGCGCGGTCGAGCCGCCAAGTGGGCGATCAGGACCCGGCCGGTGGCGGTGGAGAAGAGATCCTCCTGCTCGCTCAATGGCAGCTTGGTCGACCCGCTTGGCCGGACTTCAAGGATGATCTGGCGACGATCACGGACCAGGCTGGCAAGCACCACCGGCGCCTGGAGCCGAGCGCTGAGCACCTGCAATTCCGGGCGCGCCACAGCGATGAGCCGTTCACGATAGGGCGCCCCGGCCATCAACGCGTGCAGTCGTGGACCGATCCGCCACAGCCCGCGATCTCCACGGCGATCGACCCAACCCAGGTGGTGCAGGGCATGCAGCTGCCGCGACGCCGTCGCTGGTGACAGATCGACTGCGGTGGCGAGGTCGCTCAACGACATTTCCGGATGCTCACCGAGGTAGGTGAGCAGACGCGAAATGCGCTCCAGCAAGCGCGGAACCGGTTCCACACGGCCTGGGCCACCACCGGTTCGATGCTGCTCAGCCATGGGGTGTGTACTCGCAACGTCGAGGATCGCTGAGCGCCACAATTCCACGCTGTGGGAAAGACGACTTCCTCCATCGGTGATCCCGAGATGGTGTAGACTTTTCCACTGACGCGAGCGGCTGCTCACATCGGGAGGATCGTCGCCATGCCAGTCCATCGACGCAGCGAGATCGTTGTTCCACTGATTTTCGTGGTTGCATGGCTGGCTCAATCACCAGCGCTCGACGCTGCATCGACCGAACCGACGAAGCCTTCCGTCGCGTTCGCCCAAGTCCACACCGTGCTGCGGACCTCCTGCGGCGGCTGTCACGGGACCGATAAGCCGAAAGGCGGGTTGGACCTCGGCCGCCTCGATCCCGATCTGATCGCTGGCAAGGACCAGGAGCATTGGCAGGAGGTGCTCGACGCGATCAACAGCGGCCAGATGCCGCCACGCGGCAAACCCCAGCTGGATGATGCGCAGCGGACCATCGTGGTGGACTGGCTGACCCGCGAACTCCGCCGGTCGGCGGAGGCGCGGCCGGTGCCACAGGTGATGCGGCGGATGAACGTCACCGAGTACCGCAACAGCATGCAGGAACTGATCGGGATCCCCTATGATCCTACGATCTATTTCAGCCAGGATCCGCGCACGGCCGGATTCGATACCGTCGGCGAAGGGCTGGTGACCTCGCCTTACCATATCGAATCCTGGCTCGAGGCGGCCGAGGCCATGCTGTCCAGAGCCTTGATCGCGGAGAATACGCCGGAACCGGTGCGCCAGCATTGGCAGATCACCGACCTGGACTGGCGCAATCAGCGCATCGAAAACAGGAAGAAGAAGGACAAGGATTGGGTGCCGTGGCGGAAGTCCCCAGGGGTCGCCATCCAACCCGGCCCGATCGCCGGTGTCCCCCAGTTGAGTGAAGTGACCCTCGGCGAGAACAGCAACCTGTTGCCGTTGGCCCAGCCGATTCGGGATCTCATCGCCAATCGATCCTGGGATGCGTCCGACCGCCTGGCGGTGTGGTCCAGCCCGCTCGGTATTTCGATCAAAGGAGAAGAAGGCATTGAAAAAGTACGCAAACTGGCTTTCGCCTATGGCCAGCATCCCGCCGGAATCTATCGGGTCCGGGTGGTGGTATCCGGCTCGGCCACCCGGCCCGAGCTGTCGCCACCATCACTGAGAATCCGGCTGTATCCCGAAGGCAATACGATCGATGCGGTCACGCTGGGGAAGATTCCGCAGACCCTGGAATACCTCGTCTGGCGGGATGATTGGAAAGCCTCGGCCGCCTTCGGCAGAAAAGGCTGGGGCATGGATTTCGTATTCCGCACCGACCTGGTCGGGGACCACGTGCCGAATGCGCGCAAGGTAGTGATCGAGGACAACGTCAAGGAGGTCCGTTTCCATTCCCTGGAGATCGAAGGCCCGATCTTCGATCAGTGGCCCCCGCGCTCCCACCGCGACTTGCTCAGCGGAACCAGCGACGAGCAGGTCGCGGACTCGCTCCGCCGGCTGGCGGAACGGGCGTGGCGCCGGCCGGTCACTGGTGACGAGCTCGCCCCAGCCCTGGGCTTGTACAGCGAACGGCGCAAACTCGGCCAGGCGGTGATCCCTGCGGCACGTACGGCGATGGCGCTGATCCTGGCGTCGCCGCAATTCCTCTTCCTGACTGAACGCGGCCCGAGCGGCACACTGACCGACCACGAATTGGCAGCCCGTCTCTCCTATTTCCTGTGGAGCTCGCCTCCCGATGGAGAACTCCGCAAACTCGCTGATGCCGGGCAGCTCTCGACGCCGACGGTGCTGCTCGCCCAAGCGAAGCGGATGCTCGGCGATGGCCGGGTGCTGATCGGTCTTGGCCGGGCCTTCCCGATGCAGTGGCTGCGTCTTCACGAGCTGTCCGGAGTCAACCCGGACAGCACCTTGTATCCCGAGTACGATCCGGGATTGGCCAATGCCATGGTTGGCGAGACCCTGGAGTTCTTCCGGGAGGTTCTCGCTGGGCGCGCTCCTCTGACCGCGTTCATCGAATCCGACTTCGCGCTGCTGAATGAACGGATCGCCCACCACTATGGCATACCAGGCGTCGAGGGGGCTGCGTTTCGTCGCGTCGCGCTGAAGCCGGAATGGAAACGCGGCGGTTTGCTCACCCAGGCCAGCATCCTCACCCTGACCGCCAACGGCACCCGGACCTTGCCGGTGCATCGCGGCGTCTTCGTCCTGGAGGAGATTCTCAACGATCCGCCCCCGCCTCCGCCGCCCAATGCCGGCCAGCTCGACGCGGTCAAAAGCCTGCGCGAAAACGCCACGGTGCGCGAACGTCTGGAGGCTCACCGCACCATGCCAGCCTGTGTCAGCTGCCACGCGCGCATCGATCCCTATGGCTACGCCCTGGAATCCTACGGTGCGACCGGAGAGCTTCGCAGCCGCGAGCGCGTCATCGTGTCGATTCCGCCGCTTGACCGGAAAACCGGCAAACCGCTGATCCTGGTCGACCTCGGCTCCAAATACGCCGTGCCGGAGAGCGCAGTCGATGGAAATGCCGTGGAAACCGACGCGGTTTTGCCCAACGGCAAGAAGATCGCCGGGATCGAAGATCTGAAGCGCTGCCTGCTCGCAGATTCCGATCGGCTGGCGGAATGCCTGGCCCACAAGCTGCTCACCTATGCCATCGGACGCCAGCCGACGTTCCTCGACCGGCCGCTGATCAGCGACCTGCGCAACGATTGCCGTCGCCAGGGCTACTCGCTGCCTGCCCTGGTCCTCGCGGTGATCGCCTCACCGCCATTCCGCCAACGTGGACCGGCAGACACCGGACCAGGAAGGAAATGACATGAACGCCACCCAGCTGTCCCGCCGCCACCTGCTCGGAGCAGGCGCGGCTGCCATCGCCCTGCCATGGCTGGAATCCTTGGTGCCACGCCTCTCCGCCGGCGAGCCGGTTGAGACCGCTCCTGCGTCGTCCGGGCCGCGCAACCGCCTGGTCTGCATCTGCTTCGCCCACGGCGTCTGCAATCAGCAATGGTACCCCGCCGAGACCGGTACCGACTGGCAGTTGACTCCTTCGCTCATGCCGCTCGGAGACGTGAAGAAACGCTGCACGATCTTCACCGGGTTCAATCACCGGGAAACCCGGGACAGCATCGGCCACGAAGGAACCGACAGTTGGCTGACCGGACGCAAGATGCCGGCCTCCGGGATCTCGATGGATCAGGTCGCGGCCGCCGCCTGCCGAGGCGCAACCCGGTTCGAATCGCTGCAACTCGGTCCAAGCGCCGGCACCGGAACCCGCGGTCGCAGCCTGACCTGCTCGTTCAATGCCTCGGGCATCCAGCTACCGGCCATGGCGTCGCCGCGAGCGCTGTTTTCACGGCTCTTCACCGCCGATACGGCTCCGGCGCGGGCAGCCTTGTCGGCTCAGTTGACGGAGCGGCGCAGCGTGCTCGACGCCTTGGTAAAGACCATCGGAACGATGCAGTGCGACCTGCCCTCCGCCGATCGCGGTCGGCTGGACCAGTACCTGGAATCGGTGCGCAGCGTCGAACTCCAGGTGGCGCGGGAACAGGCCTGGTGCCAGGTTCCCAAACCCAAGGGACCGGAAGCCGGATCGATCGATCTCGCGGTCGTGAACGGTCCAGACCACGGCGCGTGGCTGGCGGTGATGTACCAGCTGATCGTGTTGGCATTCGCCACCGATGCGACTCGGGTGGTGACCTTCTGCACCATGTCGGAACTCACCAACGGAGGAAGCTGGCCGGAACTCGGCATCGCCAGTGACCATGGCATTTCACATCACAATGGCCAGGCCAGGAATCTCGAACTGATCGCCAAGCGGGATCATCGCGGAATGTCCCTGCTGACCGAGAAGCTGCTTCGTCCCTTGCAGGACCTGCACGAAGGCGGCGAATCAGCCTTGGACCGGACCATGATTTTGTACGGATCGGGCATGAACAACAGCCTGGGATTGGACAATGGCACTGGGGTCCACAGCGGCCGCAAACTGCCCTTGCTGCTCGCTGGTGGCGAACGCTGCGGCATCAAGCAAGGCAGCCACGTCCGCCTGGCCGACGATGACGGTCCGCCCTTGGCCAACGTGTATCTGACCATGCTGCGAGCGTTCGGGAGCAAGGCCGAACGCTTCGCTGACAGCACTGGAACCCTGCGCGAACTCACCGCCTGACCAGGCCTGGATCCATCACATGAAGCATGTCGTTTTCTTGCCTTTCCTGCTCTGCGGCTGGGTGACCGGCGCTGATGCTGTACCCGCTGAATCGAAATCCACGCAGTCCGCAACCACCAGCGCAGTGGCTGCGTTTTGGCAACCCGTGACCACGCCCGATGGCCCGGCCGCATGGTGCCCGGATCCTTCGCGAATCCCACCTGATCTGTTGGCGGTGCGTCCGATCGCCGATCCGCATGCTCCGGATGCCACTCGCAAGCCGGCGTTCCGGATCCTGGATGATCAACCGAAAGTCCTCATCATCTGCGGGGGCAGGGTCCTGAACCCGGGCGGCAAGAGCGAGATGACCTCGTTGATCACCACGTATTATCAGCGCCGGAATGCCACCTGTCCGTTGACCATCGAGGTCATTCCCGATGCGGAGCGTGCGCCATCCTTCAGCTGGGACGGCTACGCTGGCAAAAGTCCGAAGGAAGGCGCCGCAGCCTGGGCGGAACCAACCACGAACCGGATCCGCGCCGCGAAACAGCGCGGGTTGCCGGTCGTGACGCTGACCGCGCTTCCGCCCTACGCCTTGGGCATGCGCACCATCGTTGAAGCGGCGTCGATCGATCCGACGGACCGCAACGCGATCAATACCGGGGCCGATGGCATTTTGCACTATTGCAGCATCCAACGTGCAGCCGGCGCCGACTTGGTCATTTTCGCCAATGCTCCATCGGGCGCCAAACCGTTCGCCAAACCTTCAGAATTTCCTCCGATTCCACCGAAAGGCCGGCGCTGCCGCACCCCGGACCAATGGGAATGGTTGATTTTCGCCGAGGTCCAGCGACGGGCGGTGGATGGGGTGTTCTGGGGACCGAATTTCCTGGCGATGATCAAGGATCGGCCGGACCTGATGAACGTCGACGGTCGGCACCTGGCAGGACCAGCCAAAACCGCGCTGCTCCACCTGCTCTTGATCCATCTGCTGCGACTCGATGGCAGTGAGGTACCGGAGTGGTGCACCGAGGCGCTGTCCAAAGCCCTGGCCGTCAAGCCGTGAACATCTGAACGCAGTGAATCGAACAGGCCGATTTATCCAGGCTTGCGGGAATGGGCGTGCCGCTCCATCTTTCGCGCACTCCGCCCCCCTCTCAGCGAAGGCCGCAACCATGCGCCGTTTCCTCATCCTCGCCCTTTCACTCGCCTGCCTGGTCGGAACCGGCTGCGGCGGCGTCCGCTTCATGGCTCCGGGCACCGCGAAGATTGCCGCCCCGGCAGCTGGCAAGGCGTTGGTGAACGTCCATCGCCCGTCGACCATGTACGGCCACGGCGTCGATCTGATCGTGTGGGATGGCGAAAAAGTCATCGGCAACACCCACGGCCGCGACCTGTTCCAATACGAGTGCGAGCCCGGCCGCCACGTCTTCCACGCCAAGCATCTGAATGTCTCGGTGATCGTGGCCGATCTCGCCGCTGGCGGGGTCTACGACCTGGTCACTGACTGCGGACCGAACTTCGTGCCGTTCCAGCCCGGTTACCGCCTGTGGCTGAAGGAACTGCCCGCTGGCGACTCCCGCCGCGCCGACATCCCCAAATGGGAAAGCAGCGAGACCCTGCTCGCCCTGGATCCGGCCCAGGCCGACAAGCGTGCGGCGTACGAGCGGCGCGAGCAGGCCGATGTGCAGAAATACCTGGCCGACTTCACCACCGGCAGCAAGCAGGACAAAGCCGGCAAGATCGCCGCCAGCGACAAGCGCTGAGATTCGCCAGGATTCCCTCCCGACGGAGCCACGTCGTCGGGAGGGTTCAGGCCCCTGGCTTCATGGTCGGGAACAGGATCACATCGCGGATCGTGGTCGCGCCGGTGAACAGCATCACCAAGCGGTCGATGCCGAGACCCTGCCCGCCGCAGCTCGGCAGCCCGTGGTCGAGGGCGGTGCAGTAATCCTCGTCGATGATGCCGGAGACTTCCTGGTCGCTGGCGGCTGCGGCCTCGACCGCCTGTTCGGCGAACCGCTGCCGCTGGATGGTCGGATCGTTGAGCTCGGTGTAGGCGTTGCCGACCTCCATCCGGGCCATGAACAGCTCGAACCGCAGGGTTCGTGACGGATCGTCAGGATGGGTCCGGCACAACGGGGTCAGCCAGGTCGGCTGGTCGGTGATGAAGGTCGGCTGGATCAGATGCGGTTCGACCACCGCCTCCCACACGGCGTTCACCAGCCGTTCGTGGGTGGCATGGGCGTCCAGGGGAATCCCCAGCTCGCGAGCCTTGGCCTTGATCGCAGCGACATCGGCATGGTCGATGCCGCCGAACTGGCGCAGCGCGTCGTGGTAACCGATGCGCCGGAAGGGCTGGTCGAGGTCGATGGTCCATTCGCCAAAAGTCAGCGTGCTTCGGCCGAGCACGCGATCAGCCAGCCGGCGGAACAACTGCTCTGACAGATCCATCATCACCCGGTGGTCGGCATAGGCCTCGTACCATTCGACCATGGTGAACTCAGGATTGTGCCGGGGCGAGATGCCTTCGTTGCGGAAATTCCGGTTGAGTTCGAAGACCCGCTCCAGACCGCCGACCAACAGCCGCTTCAAATACAGTTCAGGTGCGATGCGCAGGTACAGGTCGAGGCCCAGCGCATTGTGCCGGGTGACGAAGGGCCGGGCCGAGGCGCCGCCGGGGATCGGCTGCATCATCGGCGTCTCGACTTCCAGGTATCCATGCTCGGTGAAGAACGAGCGCAGTTCCGACACCAACCGGCTGCGGGTGATGAAGACGTGCAGCGCGGCATCGGACTGCATCAGGTCGAGATAGCGCTGACGCTGGCGGATTTCAGGCGACAAAACGCCGTCGTCGGCACCGGCCTGGTGCGGTGGGGGCAGCAGCGCCTTGCCGAGCACCGTGACCCGCTCGACGAAAATGCTCGGCTCGCCCCGGCGGGTGCGGCCAACCCGGCCTTCGACGCCGATCCAGTCGGCCAGATCGAGGGATTCGACCACGGTCCAACCGTCGCCCAGCACGGCCTTGTCGAGGTAAAGCTGGATGCCGCGCGCCTTCTTGGCATCGGCGCCGTCGCGCACCGCGGGATCCTGCTGGGCGAAGATTTCCGCCCGGCTGCGGTCGAACAGCGTGGCGAACACCAGTTTCGCCCCAGATGCGCGCAGGTTGCCGATCCGGCCGGCGCAGATCACCCGGTCGCCCTTGGGCTGGTCGCCCTCCACGACTTGGGCTGGGCACAGCGCCCGGGCCGCAGCGATGCTGTGGGTCGGAGCGAATCGGTTGCCGAACGGCTCGATCCCTGCGGCGCGCAGCTTGTCGGCCTTGGCCAGGCGAGCGGCGCGGTATTGGTCGGGACCTGAGGCGGTGGTGGCATCCATGGCGGGGCGGGAGCTTGGGCGGGAACCCCATCAAGCAACCCGAAAAAACACGACACACCAACGCGTTCCGGCGGAATCATGCCGAGCCAAACGGCGGCGTCAGCGACCTCGACGCTCCCAGGTAGCGTCAAGCCGACCCATCGCCATCATGCCGCGCCCGTGCGTCCACTCCGGTTCCTGGTCAACCCTGCAAGCGGCGGTCGTCAGGGTCTGGCCCTGTTGCGCCAGCTCGACCAGCTCGCCCCGGGCCGGGTGACCAGGACTGGGGCGATCCAGCTGCCGGAGCTGCTCGCCCATGCCGCAGGTGAAGGTGGCGCCCTGGTGGCCTGCGGCGGCGACGGCACCGCGGCAAGCTTGCTCGAAGCCGGGGCCGCCAATGGCACCATCGGCCGGGTTCCGGTAGGCATCATCCCGCTCGGCACCGGAAACGATCTCGCGCGCTGCCTGGGCTGGCTCAACGCCGGAACTCCAGCGCAGGTCTGCCAGGCTTTGGCCACGGCGCCGATCACCCGGATCGATCGCTGGCTGCTCCACGGGCCGTCGGGTACCCGCTCCTTCTTCAATTATCTGAGCATCGGCGCAGACGCCCGCATCGTCGCGGCGTTCCAGCGCGCCCGCTCCTTGCAGCCGTGGCTGGTGACCCTGCCTGGAGTCGGCAAGGCCCTGTACGGCGCACTCGGCGCGATGATTGCCCAGCCGCCCTTGGGCAGAGCGGTGGAATGGCCGACTGCACAGGGCATCCCGGATTGGGCTGCAGCGCTGGTGGTCGCCAGCATTCCCAGCTATGCCGGCGGCGCGCGCTTGGCCAGAGCCATCGCCGCTGACGACGGACGCCTCGATGCCTTCGCGCTGCCCGGCGGCATGTCGCTCGGAGCCATCGTCGCCAAGGTCCGTCGCCCCCGCGGCCTGGCGTTCTCGCCGACCTTCCGGCTGCGCTGGCCGATGCTGGCCCAGTTCGACGGTGAACCCCACCGGCTGCCCGCAGGACCGTATCGCATCGAACGGGCTGGCATGGTTCCGGTGCTGGTGCGGCCATCAGCCGTTCTGGACGTCGGACGGGCTGATGGCGCCTGCACCACGCAGGGCATCGAAAGATCCTGAGGCATCCGCAGCTGCGATGAGCAGGTGCCCGCTGAGCGATTCGCCTTTCCGGCCTGCCCAGGTCAGGTTTGCGCCTTGCCCGCAGTGATCGGCCGCAAGTGCGGGAACTCGCCACCCACCAGCACCGATCGTGAAAACCCCAAGCGATCCGGGTTCGGCGCCAAGTACATGGCGCTGTCGTGCACACCAAGGTGGTTGAGCTGCCAGACTCCTGCAATCAACCGGCCAAAGGTCACCCGCTGGTACCAATCGGATTCGGGCAGATCGCAGCGATCGCCGAGGGCAAGATCGGCATTGCTCCCGGCCTGAATCAGAAAGATCACCGTGACCAGCAGCAGATCATCAGGCACCTGTTCCGCGCCTTGGAAATCGTGATTGGACCACCCAGCCATGGCTTCCAGTTCGCCTTTCCAAGCAGTGAATTCGTTGGAGCCACGCTTGCGGACGAATTCCCAGTTGCCCAGCACCAGCATGGGCAAGGTCGAGGTCATCACCGTGGCCACCTGCAACCAGGCAGCACGCTGCTCATGGTGATTCTGGCCTTTGCGCATCGTCCTGACGCAGCGAGCAAGACGCTCGCGGATCAGGTGCCGCTGGGGCAGATCGAGCACCATCTGGATGCCGAAGAACGTGGACATCAGGAAAAATGCCAGGAGTTGGACCGGGAGCGGGTTCCGCCACTGTTGGACGGAGAGGAACGCGACGGAGATTCCAGGCGGGCCAAGGCCTCGCCCTGATGGGATTTCCCTCCGTCCAGGCTCACGGGGACCGCCACCGCCCGGCGCTGGGCGCGATAGCGGGCGTCCTGATCGGCTTCGTCGGGTGGTCCGGCTTTCCAGTGGTACCTGCCGAGAAACCAGGCGGTATGGCTGCTGGACGAAGTCGCTGCCGAACTGCTTCCGCCACCGACGATCCGGCTGGAAGCGACGGCATTTACCTGTGGGACAGCATCGAGGCCGAGATGGCGCACCGGCAGCCCATCATCATTATAGGCAACGAACAGGTCGTTGAGGTCATCCTGCTCAGCCACCGACCCAGCCGATGGGCGTATGTACAGCACCCGGCGCACCCCAAGCGTGCGCAGCTGCTGCGCTGTGGGCAGCCGAGCGACGGACCGATTGTCGAAGCGGTCAACCTGATTGGCGTACACGGTCAGGCGAAGACCTTCGAGCACGAACACCGGCGGCGCATCCGTCGCCCGCCGTGGCTTGGTGGTGAGCAGGCTGGGGCGCCAATAGATGGCAGCAGCCAAGGTTTCATCGACTGGCACCACCGCCGCCGGATGTGGGAGGTTGTCGAATAGGAAGACCGGATCGAACAGGTCGGCCAGAGCAGCAGCCGCGGCGACCGCCTGCGGCCCAGGAAGATCCAGGATGATCGCCAGATCGGTGCATGGGCCGGCTTCCGGCAGAGCCAGGCGCAGCCGCATCGCATCCTCATAGGCTTTCACGTCTTCGCGCGCGCAGCGTGGCTTCAGCCAACCGCCGGTGGCGTCGCCCCGTCGGCCAAGTTCCCGCGGCACATCGAACAAGGTCCGGATCGCAAATGGCCACAAGTCCTTCCGGGCCGGTTGCAGATCATCGGCGAGGGATCCCAACGATGCGATCCAGGTCGAAGCGCCATCGCTGGTCTGCTGTACCGGCGACGTGATCGTCGGCCTGTTCGCCGTCTGATCACTGCACGAAGGCAACTGCGAGACGGTGATCGAGGCGAAGGTAAGCCCGACCGCAGCCAAGCCGAGGCCGCCAGCCAATTTCGTCCACCAATCCGGATCGAAGCCTGATCCGACATCCGGAGCGCGAGCAGCAAACTGGTGCACCGGACTGCGCTCGGATCGGCGCAGGTGGACTCCAAGCAGGCCTGGTTCATCGAAGAACGTCTCGGCGAAAAAGTCGCTCATCGGGTCACCAGGGTCGGAACGCTGAGGGCGGTATGGTCGGTCGGGCCGACGGAGCGTCTGGTGTACAAGCCGCTCGGCGCGCCGCCGATCAGGAAAACGCCGTGATTCGCTATGGTTCCGTCGAACCCGGTCCTGGGTATGAAAGCCCGTTGGGCCACCCAGCGATCAGGCATCGCCCGATCAAGGGTCTGCCGCCACTGCATGGGCGTGACCAGCCGTCCCACCACGACGCCGTCACCCTCGGCGCCATAGGCGCTCTTCAGGACCCAGCCGTCCTGCTCGTATTCGAGGTGACCACGATCCATCCGTTCGAGGAACCGGGTCTCAGGCAGGTATTGTTCCGCCAGGTCCAGGACGACCTGCGAGAACTGTTCGGGCATCTCGAATGGCAAGGCCATCAGCCGTTTATTCTGGGCGATCGCCGCGCCGAACGGATTGATCACCTGCACCTTGCCGGCGGCCATGGCCCCGGCGATGAGATCCAGTTCACGATCCAGGGCCGGAGCATCGATCGGCGGGACATCGCGCCATGGACTGTCAGGCCGAGCCCACCAGTCGGACTTGTAGTGCCGCACCAGCACATCGCAGGGCGTGCCGAACAAGCCGATCCGCCCGCCTGGACACGCATGCAGGTTGAACGGAGATCCACGCACGACGTGGCAGCCGGCCTGTTCCAACCAACCGATCAACTGCCGGATATGCCCGAGATCTTCTGTGATGTCCGTGGGATCAAGCATGCCCACCACGGGCTGATCGTTTTCGCCGGCGCACCGCACCATCCCCGCCCAGCGCCGGGCAAGCTGGGCCGACGGGTCGCGCAGTTCAGGGCGAGGCGCCGCGGCCAATCGCCCCAAAGTCACGCATTCCATCAATCCAGTCGGCGTATCGCTGTTGATTTCGCACACCTGGGGGAAGGGATCCGCGGTCAGGAAAACATCGGCTCGGGCCAGGCACAGCCAACGCGGCGCATCCATGGCGGCGATGCGCGCCAGATCCGGTGCCAAGCGAAGCAGCCCGATCGGATCTTGCGCCGCCACCCGCACCGCCGCGTCCAGGACCATGGCCACGGCGACGGCAGCTTCGGCAAGCGTTCCTGCGGTCGTCCCATCGAGCACCGTCGGCTCCAACGACAGCCTCGGAGCGCCTTCCGACCAGAGATCGTCGATGGAGCCGTCCGCAAAAAGGGTCGCGGCGTCTCGTTCCAGTCCGATGGTTGCACTCATCGCTCACCACCCTGCGGCGAGACAGATCGCGCTGCCGACATAGCACACCGCCTCGGCGGCGCCCAGCCACGGATCACGGCGCTGAGCGATGGCTGCATCCAGCTGGCGCGGAGTCAGCCCCAGGATCAGTCTGGCCAGCACCACCTGGCGGATCGGCCACAATGCCACCGCCCAGAGCAAGGCGCATCCGAAATGCCCAAGGGAATCGAACCAGGTGGTGAACGGGCCGGTGATCGCCAATCCGACCACCAGGGCCACCGCCAAGTGCAACCCGGCCGAGGCCAGCGCCGAGGCGATGTTGCCGTCGGCGATCTCCTCGTGATCGGCATACCGGGTGAGCAGGCGATGGCCGGCGGCGATGGCGATGATGGCCGTGATGCCCAGAGCCCAGAACGCCGCGGACACGCCGAGGGAACTCCAGGTCGCTCCGCCCCAGCTCGCTGCTGCCACGAACCCAGCGCCAAGCAGATGCGCGCTGGCCTGGATGGCGGCCGCACCGTTGTCCGCCGATCGGCGAATCAGGCCAGCCAAGGGGAATGCCGCGGCAATCACGCGATACCCGGCATACAGCGCGATGGTCGCGCACAGCACATGCAGCACCACGCAGCTCCAGCAGCCGACATCGTCCCCTGAGCTGATCAGCGCGTCGAGGCCATGGCGGCTGACCGCTGCGATGACCATCAACAGGGCCAGCCCAGCCACCGCGACGAGCAGTCGCTGCGGTACCGGCACTGCGTCATCGGCGCTCGGGGCATCGTCCATGGGCGCAAAGGGTGGACAGCGTGGAGCGGTCTCAAGGCTCGATGGCGTCAGCTGGACCTGACGGTCACTGATTCGCTATTGATGGCGGATCAACCCATCCGGCGGATTCAGCTACGGATTCTCGGCGGCGATGATCCCGAGTCGATATCCGCCACCACGGCTCCGGAATCGTTCCGGCGCACTGTCAGATCGTGGCGAACTCCGCCGACCAGGACGCCACGCAGCTCCATCCTCGGCCAATCGGCAGGCAAATGGGGCCGGATGCGGGCCCGGCCGAGTCCGACGGATTCCAGACCGAACAGCCCTTCGCTGACCAACCGGAGGAACAGCGTCGATTCGGCCGCCAGATGCAATTGTCCCGAATCGCATTCCCACGCATACGGGACATGGTCGCCGAGCAGCCGGCGGCGGCAGATGGACAGCAGCACGGGCAGCGCCTCTGCCATCCGTCCGCTCAGGATGAAGCCTTTGAGCGCGTAGAAGGTCGTGCGATCCCAGACCGTCGGCGAGCCTTGCTGGGTGCGCACGCCATCGGCGGTCAGCATGGGTTCTGACAGCAAAGCCCGGATCGTCCCATCGGTTCGTTCGTGCAGACCGACCGCCAGCGGCAGACCGATCCAGCCGCGCAGCACCTCGCAGCCGTCGTGATAGCGATAGGTGTCAAAGCCCTGCACCGTGGCGGAGAACTGCGCGGCGATGGCCAGGGCCAGAGCCGAGGCCCGTTGCTCCAGATCCGCTGCGATCGCCGGCATCGCCAAATCCCGAGCGAGCAGGGCGGCATGGCGATAACCGTCGAGTGCCAGGCAATTGGTGTTGAGATTGGCCGTTCCGGTCGAGAAGCGCCCTTCCAGTTCGTCGCTGTCGCTGGCGACGAGGCCAGCTGGTGTGGTCAGCCGGCGGCAGCGCTCGGCGCACCAGGACAGGGCCGGCCACAGTTCCCGGGCGATGGCGTCGTCGCCGAGCAGCAACAGGAAACGTGAGACACCTGACAGGTACATCGCCGCATCGCCGCGGTCACCACCGGGATTCGACGGCAGTTCGACGCTGTCGAAGGCGCCGGGCATGGCGGAACCATCCGCCGGCATCGCCGCAGCGAAGATCCGGCAGGCATTGAGCGTGGCTTGGACCGCCGCGTTGTCGCCGATCTGGGCGAACCATGGCGCCGCGTATTCGATCTGGTCGTTGGCCCAGATGCCGCCATAGAAATCGCCCCCGCCCGGCGAATGGACCACACCGCGGGAGGTATCGAACAAGGCCTCGCCAGCGCGGATGGAGCACATCTGGAAGAACCGGTCGAGCACCGGTTGCGGCGTCGTCAGCGCCAACGGAGCGATCTCGCGCAGCCGTGAACGACGGCGGTCTTCTTCGGCTTCCACGTCCACGCGGGGCTCCTCAACACCGTCGGCGAGGGCGGTGATGGCGAAGCCGACCGACCGGCGTTCGCCTGGGGCGAGGGTGAATTCAGTAGGCACTGATCTGATCTGGATGCGATTGGCTCCAGCGACCCCGCGGCTGGTCCGCCGGTAGTCGACGCCGCCGAGCCCGACCGCTACCGGGCGGTCGCTGACGTTGCTGAGGATCCATCGTTCGATCAGCGCCGGTCCCGTGGTCGATGGAAAGATCCGCCGTTCGAGCTGCACTCCCCGCCGGGGATGGTGGATCGCGGTGAAGGTCCCGTCGATCACCACGGTCTTGATCTTGAGCGCGACCATGCGCTCCTCGATGCCCTCGATGAGGATCGCCGGCTCGGCATCGTCACCGAACTCGCGGCACAGGTAGCCACGCACGTCGTCTTTACGGGAACGCAATCCTGGCCAATAGATCTGGCGGACCAGGCGCAGGCAGCACCGGCTGTCCACCGTCCAGCGCAGGATGGCCGAGATCTGCCGCCCGGACAGTTCGACATGGTCGGCATGCGGGATGCCCGTCGGCCAGATGACATCCCAGGCGATCCCGTCAGGAATGATCCGGAAACGGTCGCCGCGTGGATCAGGTCGGGTCATGGTTTCTTGCTTTCCTCGGACCTGGTGCGTGGAGTCCTACGGCATCCGGGCAGACCCTGACCGTGAGGATCGGACCATGGTTCTGCTCTGCTACGCCCAGACAACGTCTTTTGCTGATCGCGGTCATCTTCCCGATCGGACTGGGGAATACGGCGCGAGCTCTCTTGCGATTCACCATCATTTCCAGGGCTTACGCCCTGGTTGCGGTGCTGGTACCTTCACCAGTTCACCTTGCGTTCTATTCGCTGATGCCGGTCACCACGAGGAAACGCCGCCCAGCAACAGCCTGGTCCGAGCGGTGCCGGTGGCACGCAGCTGCGCCACCCGCGGTCCGTCGAATCGCTCCCGTGATTTCATCCAGGCGTGCTGGTAGCACATCAGGCAGGTTCGGCGGACCCCGTTGCTGCGATTGGCGCCGCCGCGATGGAACAGCCAGCCATCAAACAGGACCGCCTGGCCCGGTCGCGGAACGAGGTGGATTTCGTCAGGGAATGGCGCATGGCCTTTGGGCGGCCGGAACGGTGCCCGGTGGCTGCCGGGCAGGCAGACGAAAGCGCCCATCTCGGGCTCGATATCCAGGTAGAAACCGCAATTGATCTGGGCGGGAATGCCGCCATACGGAACGCCGACCGGATCCATCGGCCACGGCCCATCGCGATGCCAATCCTGATCGGGATGTCCGCTGGTGGTGATCCGCGCTGTCGCGGAATGGAGCTGCATGCAGGTGCCAAGGATCGCGGTCAGGCGGCTCATCACCGCAGGAACCTCCAGCAGGGTCGCAAATCGATCGTCTTCCTCCAACAGGCTGTGGATGATTTCCTGGCCAGGCCGGCGGCTGGCCACACCGTCGAGGGCCGACCGCAGCGCAATGACCGTGTCCTGGTCGATCGCCTGGTCGATCACCAGATAGCCCTGATGGAGGAATCGTTGGACGTCGGGATCCTGGAACGCCGCCGGTCCAAGACCGAGGGCCGTGGGGACCTCAGCGCGATCATAGGGCTGGCGCTGGGCGGCCGCCTGTGGCTTGACATCTGTGGTTGCGGTCATGCCGGAATCATCGCGGTGACGAACGATCATGGCGAGCATGCCAGCGTTCCGGTTTGAGGATTCCAGCGGAGGTGGACAGCGGATCCGGCCGATCAGCGTATGATCAGCTGGCATGCCTGCGACCGACCTGACTCCATCGATCAAGACCTTTGGCGACGACTGTTTCCCGCCCGGGCTGGGCGGAGCGCACAGCATGCTCCACCAGCAGTATCAGATCAGCCAGCATCGCCATGATTTCATGGAACTGGTGGTCACCAAGGCCGGCACCGGGGAACACTGGTTCGAAGACCGGTGGCATCGCCTTGTCCGGGGCACGGCCTTCATCGTCCCGGTCGGAGCCGAGCACGCCTTCCGCAATGGCGGCGGCCTGGCGGTGCACCACCTGATCCTCCGCGACCGGTTCCTGGCCGACCACAGCAACGAACTATGGGCCATTCCTGGCTATGCCTGGCTGTTCGCGGCAGAACCGCGGTTGCGATCGGCCCATGCCATGGGTCCAGGCATCACCCTCGACGACCAGGGCGCCGCAGCCATCGATCAGTTGTTCGCCATCATCGAAGGCGAATGCGCTGCACCGCACCCGGAGCCGGTCGGCATCGATGCCTTGGCGCTGCATCTGATCAGCCGGATCTGCCGGGCCGCGCGTCCGCCCGACACCCGGATCCAGGCCAGCGCCGGCGACGCCCATCAGGCGGTACGCCGCATGCTGGACCTGCTCGAAACGCGCTGGAACCAGCCATTTGACGCCGACGCCTTAGCCACCGCCGCCCAGCGCAGCCCCGATTCCGCTTCGCGCTTGCTGCGCAATGCCGTTGGCCTGACACCGACGGCGTTCCTCCATCGCTTGCGGGTGCAGCGGGCGCTCCGCCTGCTGACCCGCGGCGGAGACATCACCAGCGTCGCCCTGGAATGCGGTTTCTGCGATGGCGCCCACTTCGCCCGGGTCTGCCGCAAGCTCACCGGTCGGAGCCCAGCAGAGCACCGGGCGGCGGGACGGACGGGGTAAAAGGCGGCAGCGACCCGCTCCGCCTTGGCGTCTGGCGAACCGTCCCATCATCCGCCGCGATGCGCATCCTGGTGGTCGGTGGCGGCGGGCGTGAGCACGCCCTCGCTTGGAAAATCTCACAAAGCCCGCTGCTCTCGGCGCTGTACTGCGCGCCAGGGAATCCAGGCACCGCCCGGCTCGGGACCAACCTGCCGATCAAGGTCGATGACGTCGATGCCTTGGTCAAAGCGGCGATCGACCAGCGCATCGACCTGGTGGTGGTCGGGCCGGAGGTGCCCCTGGTCCTCGGCCTGGTCGACGCGTGCACGGCCAAGGGCATCAAGGCCTGGGGGCCGTCCAAGGCGGCGGCCCAGCTCGAAGGCAGCAAGGTGGCGCTGAAGGAGTTCCTTCGCCGCCACAACATCCCGACGGCGCCTTTCCGCCATTTCACCCGCAGCGCTGACGCCCACGCCTACATCGATTCGCTGGCTCCGCCGTCGCCGAGCCAGCTGACCGCCAAGTCGGCCTGGATCGTGGTCAAGGCCGATGGGCTCGCCGCCGGCAAGGGCGTGACCGTGGCCAAAACCCCGGCCGAGGCCCATGACGCCGTGGTCCGGACCATGGAACGCCACGAGTTCGGCGCCGCCGCCGGGCGCCAGGTGGTGATCGAGGACGTGCTGCGCGGCGAGGAGATCAGCGTGTTCGCCCTGTGCGACGGGCGGAACGCGGTGCTGCTCGACCATGTCCAGGACCACAAGCAGGTCTTCGACGGCGATGAAGGCCCGAACACCGGCGGTATGGGTGCGTTCACGCCGGTGCCGGGCCTGGTCAAGGAACGCGATGAGGACGACCTGATCCGGCGCATCCTGCTGCCGACCATGACCGGCCTGATGCGCGAGGGCCGGCCCTATGTCGGCGTGCTCTATCTCGGTCTGATGATGACCGATTCGGGTCCGAAAGTCATTGAATACAATGTGCGTTTCGGCGATCCGGAATGCCAGGCGCTGATGCTGCGGCTGAAATCTGATCTGGTCGCGGTGATCCTCGCCAGCCTGGCCGGAACCCTCGACCAGGTCGATCTCGACTGGGAAGGCGGAACGTCGATCTGCGTTACCCTGGCCAGCGGCGGCTATCCCGGCAAGCACCCGGTCGATGTCCCGATCACCGGTATCGACGCAGCGGAACAGGCCGGCGCCGTGGTCTTCCATGCCGGAACCAGGGAAAAGGACGGACGTCTGCTGACCGCTGGCGGCCGAGTCTTGTCGGTCTGCGCCCGCGGCGCCGATCTCGAAGCCGCCCGGGACCTCGCCTACAAGGGATGCGCCGCCATCGCCTTCGACGGCAAACATTTCCGCCGCGACATCGGCCATCGCCGTGAAGCGCGCCGGGCCCGCACCTTATGAAATTGCTCGCGGTCTGCACCGGGAACACCTGCCGCAGTCCGATGCTGAAAGTGCTGCTGCGCGCCGAGCTGGCCCGCATCAAGCGCTTGGATGTGACTGTCGACAGCGCCGGAACCGGCGCTTGGGATGGCGAACCGGCCAGCGCTTTGGCGATCGCGACCATGGCCGGGCTCGGTCTTGATTTGAGCGACCATCGCAGCCAGTCGGTGGCCGGACTCGACCTGAGTGCCT
Source organism: Planctomycetota bacterium (assembly GCA_014193115.1). GTDB lineage: Bacteria > Planctomycetota > UBA11346 > UBA11346 > UBA11346 > BJHQ01. The sequence continues at coordinate 145,667 of BJHQ01000007.1, forward strand.
ACGACCACATCCACGCCATGTCCGCTGCCCATGTCGCCGCCCTGCGCAGCCTGGGCGTGCCGGCACGGCAGCTGTCCGTAGTCGATGCCGAACATGGCGGCGTGCCCGATCCCTTCGGCGGTGATGCGGCCGACTACGCTGCCTGCGCCCGGGTGCTGGCCTCGGCAGCGCGGCTGATCGTGGCGGAACTCCCCAGTGAGGATCGGCCGATGAGCGACGCCACCTGCTTCGACCAAGCCAAAGCCCTGATCGATGCCGCCCACGCCAATGACCCTGAGCGCGCGCCAGACGGTCTTCCCGCCGAGCTGGTCTACGCCGATCGGGTCGAAGCCGAAGTCCGCCGGCTGGTCCCCCAGCCACAACCCATCCTGCTGCTCGCCGCCCGTTGCCAGCACCTGGAACGTTGGGTGATCCCGCGCAATGCCTTCCCCATCGACAAACCCGGCTATCTCGCCTGGCGCAAGGCGGTCCACGCCAGGCAAGGCGAACGCGCAGAAGAGCTGCTTCTGATAGCCGGCTACGATCCCGCCAGCGCCACCCGGATGCGCCGCTGGGTCGCGAAGCTCGACCCGCGATCAACAGAGGGCCAAGCGCTTGAGGATGCCGCCTGCCTGGTGTTCTTGACCCACGAGATCGCCGGCTTCGCAGCCGAGCACCCGGACTACACCGCTGAGAAGTTCGTGGACATCATCCGCAAGACCTGGAGGAAGATGAGCCCCTCTGCCCGCAGTCTGGCTCTTGCGATCCCGTTTGCGGAACCGCTGGCCAGCCTGGTGCAGCAGGCGACCAGGCCGACCGGCGCAACGGATCCTGCGCCACCGGCGGACGGCGGCAGATAGCCTGATTCGCACCGGTTCGGGCTTTTCTGCGCTTGACCAGGCACGTTTTCTCTTATTATCCCGCCCCTCCGGCGCGGCCGGAACGACCCGCCGGCTGCGCCGGCAAACACCAGGACACGACTCATGGCTGGCACTTCAACGATCTGGGGACTCGGACGGCGTAAGACCGGCGCGGCGCGCGTACGGCTCTCGCCAGGCACGGGCAAGATCATCATCAATGGCCGGCCCCTCGACCAGTACTTCCCGGTCGAACGCCTCAAGCATATGGTCCAGGTGCCGTTCACCGTGTCCGAGACCGCCGGCAAGTACGACGCCCACGTCAACGCCAACGGCGGCGGCGTGAATGGCCAGGTCGGCGCCTGCGTGATGGGCATCAGCCGGGCCCTGATCAAGATCGAACCTGCCGCCGAGGCCGCCCTGCGCAAGCACGGCCTGCTGACCCGCGACAGCCGCATGGTCGAACGCAAGAAATACGGCAAGCGCAAAGCCCGCCGCGGCACGCAGTACAGCAAGCGCTGATCGGCAGAGCGGAACCTGCTGGACCGCCAGCGCCGTCGGCTGGGTCGCTTCCTGCGACTTGGTCAGCGCGCTGGCGGATCGAACTTTCCGCTCGGCCTTGCGCCAAGCGGTGTCATCACCAAGGTCGTCCTCATGTCCCAGGCATTTCGAATTAGCGGCGGTCACGCGACCCCGGTGCCCCGCGCGTCCTGACGGCCGTCCAGGCCGGCGCGCCTGCGGCTCCGGCGCGTGACCCGTTCCATCCCGCCCCATTCCTGGCCTGGACGGCGAACCGCTCACCATGACCTCATCCCAAACCGTTTCCGCGGCCTCCGCGGAGCGATCCACCAACACAGACCAACGCCTCCTCGAGATCTACGACACCACCTTGCGCGATGGCAGCCAGGGCGAAGGCGTCAATTTCTCCCTGGCCGACAAGCTCGCCCTCAGCAAGCTGCTCGACTGGCTCGGAGTCCACTACATCGAAGGCGGCTGGCCTGGCTCGAATCCCAAGGACGAAGCCTACTTCCGCGAGGTCCGATCCCTCGGGCTGAAGCACGCGAAGATCTCCGCCTTCGGCAGCACCCGCCACGCCAAAAACCCTGCCGACGGCGATCCCAACCTGCGCAAGCTGGTGGATTCCGGCGCCGACGTCATCTGCATCTTCGGCAAGACCTGGGACCTCCACGTCCGCGAAGCGCTTCGCGTGTCCCTCGACGACAACCTGGCGATGATCGGCACTTCGGTCGCTTACCTGGCCAAGGCTACCGGGCGGCCGGTGTTCTATGACGCCGAGCATTTCTTCGATGGTTTCAAGGCCAACCCGGGCTACGCCCTGGATACGGTCGCCGCCGCCCACGCCGCTGGCGCCCAGCGTCTGGTGCTGTGCGACACCAACGGCGGCAGCCTGCCCGACCAGGTCGTCGCCGCCGTGGCGGCGGTGCGCGCCCGTCTGCCATCGGCAATCCTCGGAATCCATGTCCACAACGATGGCGGCCTGGCGGTGGCCAATACCCTGGCGGCAGTGGCCGCCGGCTGCGACCAGATCCAGGGCACGATCAACGGGATCGGCGAACGCTGCGGCAATGTCGACCTGTGCGCCGTCATCGCCAATGCCGAGTTGAAGCTCGGTTGGCGCTGCCTGCCCGAAGGTCGCCTGGTGCGCCTCACCGAAGCCAGCCGGGCGGTGTGGGAACGGGCCAACATGGTCGGTCCGAACAACCAGCCCTTCGTCGGTCGCTCGGCGTTCGCCCATAAAGGCGGGATCCACGTCAGCGCGGTGCAGCGCAACGCTTTGACCTATGAGCACGTCGCTCCGGAAACCATCGGCAATGAACGCCGGGTCCTGGTCAGCGAACTGTCGGGGCGGTCGAGCGTGCAGGCCAAGCTCGCCGACCGTTATCCGGCCCTCAAAGAGGACGCGAAGATGCGCGCCGTCCTCGACGAAGTCATGGGCAAGGAGAACCGCGGCTGGTCCTTCGAGTCAGCGGAAAGCAGCTTCGAGCTGATCGCCGCCCGGCAGGCCGGCGTGGCTCCGGAGCCGTTCGTCCTGCACCACTACCGGGTGTCGGCCCACGGTGGCGACGAAGCCCGCCAGGATCTGGTCGAAGCGACGGTCAAGATCACCGTCGCCGGCGGGAACGGGCCTGAACTGCGCGTCGCTGAAGGCCATGGCCCGGTGGATGCCCTGTGGCATGCCCTGCGTTCTGCGCTGGTCCCGCGCCACCCGCACCTCGAAGCCCTGCACCTGATGGATTACAAGGTGCGGGTGGTGGACAGCGCCGACGGCACCGCCGCCCGGGTCAGGACCCTGGTGGAAAGCCACCTGCCGGCAGCTGACGGGTCGGTGCTGGTGATCACCACCATCGGCGTCAACGAGGACATCATCGCCGCATCGTGGGAAGCGCTCACCGAAGCGGTGAACTTCGCCCTGCTCCGCCGACCGACGGTCTGAAACGCCCGATCAGCCGAGGCGGGTTGATCCCCCGCTTCGGCTGGTCGAGCCAGGGTGTGGGGCTCCAGTGGAACGCCGCCGGGACCTGCACCCTGCGCTGACTGCGATGCTGGTTCGTCCGCCGCACGGCGGGCGGGCGAACCAGCCGTTGCTACATCGGCCCCGGCTTGCGGAAGCCCATGCCGCCGATGATCACCGAGCCTTCCAGATCGCCATTGTAGATCAGCACCTGGATCGCCTTGATGTCGGTGAGGTTGTCGACTTTGGCGTTGGCCGTCCAGTTGCTCGCCTTGCATTTGAACCGGTCGCTCTTCAGGTCGAATTTCATCTCTTGGAAGGATTCCTCTGCCGAGACCGTTTCCTGGATGCTCTCGAAGAAATCCCACTGCGGGCCGGTTTTGAGGGCGATGGCGATGCGGATCGGCTTGCCGGTGCGGTTGGCGATGAAGAACGCCAGCAGCGAATCGTCGGTGACCGTCCAATTCACCCGGCGCTCAACCGCGGCCTTGCCCTTGTCACCGCGCTGGAACGTGAGCTGGAGCATCCGCCGCCGGTCCGAGCCAGCGCCGACGGTGACGACCTCGACCGCGATCGGGTTCGACCATTGCTCCTTTTCGGGAGCAAAGCCGCGGGTTTCCAATCCTTCGTTCATCGCTGGTGCCGGCGGCGGCGCGGCGGCGGCAGGCGCGGCAGGCACACCATCGGCCGCTGCCACCGCTGGTACGACCAAGGCGGCATGTTGGGCGTTATACGCGGCCTTGGCCGCTTCGAGACGGGCCAATCGAGCCAGATGCAGCGAATCCTTGCCGCCCCGCTCGCGGTAGCGGAGGTAGACGTCGAAGGCTTCGGCTGCGCCCCGGCCCTTGGTCTCGTCGATCAGGCGGGCGAGCAGGCCCAGCGCTTCGACGTCGAGGTCGGCGCGGTCGCGGACGTCTTCGAGCAGCTTCAGCGCCTCGGCATCGTTCTGGCGGCTGCGGCACCATTGGGCAGTCGCCACCCGCAGCGCCAGATCGTCCGGGGCGGCAGCCACCAGCCGCAGCCGGCTGGCCAGGGACAATTGGACATCGGCCACGCCGCTCCGGGCGATGACGATGGTGCCGGTGCCGGTGTCGATGGCGACCTTGGCCGGATCGTCGTGGGGCACGACCTTGCCCAGGATGCGATGGCGGTTGTCGAGCACGACCACGTCCAGCTCGCGTTGCAGCTCAGCTCCGGTGGGCTTGGCCGCATCCGAAGCAGGTGGCCCAGGCGCGGCCGGAGGCTCTGGCGCTGCGGGCGGCGCTGCCGGGGGATTGCCCGCCTTGCCAGCAGGGGCTTTCCCAGGTGGGTTCCCGCCACTGCCTGGCTTCGCCGGCGGTGGCGGTTTCACTTGCTGGGCGGACAGCCCTGCCGCGGCTTTCCCGCCACGATCGGCAGATACTCCCGGGCTGGCCGGCGGATCGCTGGCACCATGGGATTTGCCGAAACGCACGGTCCGCGGGGATTTCCCCGGCGGCGCCGACTCTGGCGATGGCGCCGGTGGCTCGCCAGCAACGGCCGCAGCGACCAGGACGAAAGCGATACAGGTTCGGACCATGGCAGGAGCGCACAGGTTCGACGACGACCAGGCATGGCGGTTCCCGGACCCTGGCGGGATCACTGGCTGATCGATGCGGTTTCCGCTGGATCCTGCGCTACCACCCACCACCCGGCGAGAGCCATCAGACCGGCCGACATGATCGCTGCTTCCGCCCAGGTCGCAGCCGACATCACGCAGGTACCAAGGGAAACGACCGCAACCGCCGCGGCCAGCCATCGCGCCCGGCCAGGACGCCACGGCGGATCGGGCGGCACCGGTCCACGGATCGGGCCAGAAATCCGCCACCACCACACGCCGGCTGCGATCAGCGGTGGAAGGGTGGCCGCCAACCGGCGCCACAGGTCACCCGGGGCGAAACCCGGCCACAGCACCGCGTCGTCGGGATCGATGTCGTCCACCGTCGTCATGGCCTGGGACCGGATGTTCGCCAAAGCCGGCATGGCGGCTGTTGGCGACCAGGGATCGACCGCCCAGATCACTTGTCCGCGGTGGGTCCGCCCAGAGAAGAGGAAAGCATATTCAGCACCATCAGCATCCAGCCGGGTGATGGTCGCCGGAACCTGCGGCCACCAGGCCATGGAGACGACTCGGGAAACCGGGATCAGCATCGCCCAGGTGAACCAGATGGCGGCCAGGGCCAAAGCGATCCTGGCAGGCCACAAGGACCACCCGGCCCAGCCCGAGACCGCAGCAGACGATCGGCCGGCAACGGCGATCCGATGCCCGACCACACCCACCAACACGGCCGCTCCCAACGTACCGCCCACCAGCAATCCGCCCGACATCGCCCAGAACTGGGCGGGGAAGCAGCGGATCAAGGTGTCAGCCCAATCGAGGATGAACGTGTCGCCGGTGAACAAAGCACGATGGAAGGCCTCGAACAGCGGATTGAAGGCCACCGCCAGAAGCACGCCGATCCCAGCCAGCAGCCCCCAGGTCCACCACGCCCCGGCGAGCACGGCCCGGGCGGCCCGCCGGCGGCCGCCAGCCAGCCCCAGCCAGGCGACCCCGCCCGCCACCAGCACCACGGCCAGGTTGCCCAGCCACCGGCATCGGTCCATCAGCGGACGGACCTCGGACAGATGGAACTGAGCCCGATCGCTGAACAGCCGGGTCAGATCGCCGTCGGCGTAATCCTCGCGGGTGCGTTCCGGGGCCTGGGCGCCAGGCGGGAACCGGGCGACGAGCAGCGCCGTGTCCGGACCGCGATGGCACACCCAGTCGATCACCCGGATGGCCGCCGCCTGGCGCTGGTCTGGGGGAAATCCATAGAAATCCCCAGGAAATCCCGGTACGGAATAGATCGTGGCGACCCACCAGCCAGTCAGCATCACCTGGAGCAGCCCGCCGAGGAGGGCGATCGGCAGCAGTCCGGCCACCAGCCAATGGGTGGCGCGAGCGACAAGCAGCTGATCGGCCACGGCGGATGGTCAGGTGCTCAACGCGATTTCACGGCGGTCCACACCTCGTCGTAGATCCGATTCGTGTCGCTGCCCAGGTCGAGCAGCGAGACCAGCTTCTTCATCGCCTCGTCGCTGGGATAAATGGCGGCGTTGGCCCGGTTCTCGGCTTTGACCAGGGCCAGGCTGGCCTGGTACGGCGTGGCGTACTGGGTGAAGTCCGCATTGCGGGCGCCGATCTTGGCATCCATCAGGAAATCGATGAAAGCATGGGCCCCGGCGGGATTCTTCGCCTTGCTGGTGACCAGCAGGTTGTCCACGGCGCAGGGAGCGCCTTCGACCGGAACGGCGAAGGCCACGTCGGCGCTTTCGCTCATCGCCTTCACCGCGTCACCGTTATAGACCACCGCCAGGGCCGCCTGCCCGGCCAGGACCTTGTTCTTGCCGCCGACCCCGCCATCAAAACCCAGGCAGTCCTTGCGCTGCTTGGCCTTGAGGACGGTTTGACCGATGGTTTTGATCTCGTCCTTGTCCTTGCTGTTCACGTCCTTGCCCAAGGCGATGGCGGCGCAGCCCATCATCGAACGCATCTCGTCCATCAGCACGAACGGACCGATGCTGGCGGATTCGTCGAAGATCAGCTTCCACGACACCACCTTGCCGGCGGGCAGCTTGTCTTTGCGGTAGATGATCCCCAATGGTCCCCAGAAATACGGCAGGGTGTACACGTTGCCTTTGTCATAAAGCGGATCGCGGAACCGATCCCACAGGTTTTTGGCGTTGGGGATCTTGCTCTGATCGAGCTTGGCCACCAGCTTCAGGGTCACGAGCTGGGTCACCACCACGTCGGAAGCCACCAACAGGTCGTACTGGCCGCTGCCGCCGGCCATCAGCTTGGCGACCATCTCCTCCTGGCTTTCATAGGTCGAGATCCGCACCGGAATGCCGGTCTTCTTTTCGAATTCCCCCGGGATCGACGGATCGATGTATTCGGAATACATGTAGACGTTCACCGGATCGGCGGCGCGGGCGGCGACCAGGACGGCGAAGAGGAGGGCGATCAGGCGCATGTGGTTCCTTGTCAGGCGCTGCTAGCTAGCCGCCGCCCGGCTGCCCTGCAATCGTGCGGCGCCGACCACCAGCAGGACGGTGGCGACGAAGATCAGGGTGGACAGGGCGTGCAACTCGGGGGAGACGCCCCGGGCCATCTGGCCGTAGATCAGCACCGGCAAGGTCTCGGTACCCGGACCACAGGTGAAAAATGCGATGATGAAATCGTCCAGGGACAAAGAGAACGCGAGCAGCGCCCCGGCGGCAATGGCGGGCGCCAGCTGCGGCAGCAGCACCCGGGTGTAGAGCCTCCAGGTCGATGCATAGAGGTCCCGGGCGGCTTCTTCCTGGGATCGACCGATCATGGTCAGGCGGGCCATCACGATCAAAGCAACGAACGGGATTTCGAAGGTGATATGGCCGATGATTATCTGGAGCAGGCCGGGAGCGAACCAGACTTCGGCGAGCGGACCAAGCAGGCGGAGCACCGCGAAAGCCACGACCAGCGCCGCTGCGAGGATGATGTCCGGCGTCACCACCGGCAGATGGATCAGCACATCGAGACCGCCGCGCACCGGTCTGGGCCACGGCGTGCGCGCCAACCCCAGGGCGAGCAGCGTCCCCAGGACCGTGGCGACGATCGTCGAGATCCCGGCGACCAGCAGGGTGTTCACCGTCGCCTCGGCCACCACCTGGTTGCCGAGGAGTTTCACATACCAATCCACCGTGAAGCCTTTCCACGCGACCCCATGGCGTCCGGCATTGAACGACGCCACCGCAACCGCCAGCAACGGTACATAGAGCAGGCCAATCCCACTCCAGCCGAGAACCGAGAGCGTTTTCATGGTCAGGGAGAGCCCCTGGGAGAGGCGAGCCCCAGCTCGCCTCGGTAGTGGATGTTCGCCGAAGACCAAAGCCATTCCTCTGGCGTCCGGCACAAACCGGCCTGCACAGGATTCGCATGGATATACGCGATAGCTCGCAAGTAATGCATCTCGTCCCGGATATATCGATCCCAATAGTCGCGCTGCCATCCGGTCGAAAGGGTTGTAACCTGCTTGATCCGTTTTCCGGTCCACGATTTCCACGACTGCACGATTTTGGCGAGGGACCATGCGGCCTGAATGGCGATCAGGACGTGAACGTGGTTGGGCATGACCACCCAGGCGTGGAGCCGATAGCGTTCGGGGTCGAATCGTGTCCAGGTATCGACGATCGCTTGAGCAATTTCGCTGTGGCTCAAGCAGCACGATCCATGACCGGTATCGAGATAACGATCGATGCGTTTCCGGTAGGCTGGATCTGCCTTGGAATCACGTTCGTCGGCTCGGCGTTCGGCGACGTGCACGGGAAGTGAATCCGCCAGTCGATAGGTGATGCATTGCAGCTTTTGGGCACCGTCGAAATGCGGTAGGTTTCGTGGGCGATACCAACCGCGGCTCGTTACCGGATTGACGCCTTGCATGGCAAGCTGGGGCTCGCCGGTCCCGGGAATCGGTTGATCAATGTCTTGCAAGGCGAGCTGGGGCTCGCCTCTCCCAGAGAGGCTGCGACGAGTCATGCCACCGGCACTTCGCGGGCGCGCCAGCGCAGGATGGCGATGCCGATCAGGGTCGCGGCCACCAGGGTCAGGCAGAGCGCGGACAGATACGGCGTATCGCGGCCGACCTGCTGCTGGATCAGGTTGCCCACGAGCATGAATTTCCCCGAGCCGAGCCGATCGGTGACCAGGAACATGCCGAGGGCGGGGACGAAGGTGAGGATGCCGGCAGCGACCAGTCCCGGCATGATCTGGGGCAGGATGGCGTGTCGGGCGGTGCGCCACGGACCGGAGTGGAGGTCGCGAGCGGCCTCCACCAAAGTCCAGTCGAGCCGCTCGACCACGGCATAGAGCGGCAGGACGGCGAACGGCAGAAAAGTCGTCACCATGCCGAGCAGCACCGCGAACGTGCCCGGATACAGGCCGTCCTCAGGTCCGATCGCTCCGAGCTGCTGGGCAAGGCCGGCCAGCCAGGACTGGTTGGAGAGCAGCACCGTCCAGCCGGCGATGCGGATCACCAGGTTGGTGCAGAACGGGATCATCAGCAGAGCGAGCAGCAGACCGCGCCGCGATTGCGGCTGTCGCGCGATCCAGAAGGCCATCGGCAAGGCCAGCGCCAGGCACAGCACCGTGGTCAGTCCAGCCACGACCACCGTGCGCAGCAGGATGCGCAGGTTGTCGGCCTCCCAGCCGAACACGCCCCAACCGGCGACCCGCCCGAGATTGTCCCAGGTCAGCGACAACTTCACAGCGCCATAGCCGGCGGTCTCGCAGAACGCTGCCGCGAAGACGAGCGCCAAGGGCACGGCGAGGAACAGGAGCAACCACAACGCTCCGCCTCCGATCAGCACAGCTCCTCGCCGGCGCAACCGGGCGAAGGTGGTCAGCTCGCCGGCGTCGATGGTCGGCGCTCCCGGGCCTTGGCCCTGAGCTCCCGGACCTTGGCCCTGAGCTCCCGGGCCTTGGCCTTGAGCCTCAGTCATCGAGCACCAGCAGGTCATTGGCCGGCAGGTCGAGCCAGACCGATTTCCCTGGAGAAACGCCGCCGATGTCCTCGACTTCGCTGGGCGACAGGGTGATCCGGACATTGCCCGGGGCGCAGTACACATCCCACCGGGTGCCCAGGTAGTGGACTTCGCTGATCGTCGCGGCCACCGCGTTTTCCTGAGGTTTCACCAATTCGACGCCGATCTGCTCGGGCCGGATGGCGAGGGTTCCGGTGGTCCAGCCCGGCACCGTGCCGGGACGCAGCAAGCCGAGAGCGGTGCGCACCGCGGCGCCTTCACGGGTCCCCGGCAGCAGGTTGGCATCGCCGAGGAAATCCGCGACGAAACGGGTGCGGGGCCGTTCGAAGACCTCGGCTGGCGCGCCGCCCTGTTCGATCCGGCCGCGATTCATCACCAGGATGCGGTCGCTGACCAGCATCGCCTCGTCCTGATCGTGGGTGACCAGCAGGAAGGTCGTTCCGAGCCTGCGCTGCAAGCGCTTCAATTCCAGTTGGACCTCGGCCCGCAGCTGGGCATCGAGGGCCGACATCGGCTCGTCGAGCAGCAGCAGCTCCGGCTCGTTGACCAAGGCCCGGGCCAGGGCCACCCGCTGACGCTGGCCGCCGGACAGTTGGTGGGGCATCCGCCGGGCGAGCTCGCCGAGGCGGAGCATCTCCAGCCCCCCTGCCACCCGGCGCGTCACGTCAGGCTCGGCCAGGCGGCGCGAACGCAGGCCGAAGGCGATGTTGTCCTGCACCGACAAATGGGGGAACAGCGCATAATTCTGGAACACCGTGTTCACCGGCCGGCGGTTCGCGGGCAGCGCCAACAGGTCGTTCTGTCCGAGCCGGACCGACCCGGCGTCGGCCAGTTCGAAACCTCCGAAGATCCGCAGCAACGTGGTCTTGCCGCAGCCGCTCGGTCCGAGCAGGGTCACGAACTCGCCGCCTTGGGCCGCGAAGCTGACCTCTTGCAGCACTGGCGTGGCTGCAAAGGCCTTGCTCACCCCGTTGACCGTCAATCCCTCGGCCATGGCGCGACCGTGGGGCCTGGCGTTGGCTGGCAAGCCCTGGAAGCGTGGCCAGCCCCGAAGCTGCGGCCCCCTGCCCGCTCAACGCACGCCGAGTTGGCGGACCTTGTAGCGGATCTGGCGCAGGCTGATGCCAAGCAAATTGGCTGCTTCGGTATAATTGTCTCCGGTCTTCTTCAGGGCCGCGCTGATCAGATCGCGCTCCAGGTTGGCGACCTCGGCATCGAGGTTGATCGGTTCGCCCTTGCTGATCCGGACCATCAGCGCGCCACCGGCAGTGGGGATCATCGACGACGACGTGCGGGTCTGCGCGGGTTCTCCGAAAAGCGATTTCGCAGCAATGTCGCCCAACGGAGTCAGAGCGACCCCGCGCTGGATCCGGTTGTCGAGTTCCCGGATGTTGCCCGGCCAGGGATGGGCCTGCATCGCGTCGATCGCTTCGCGGGTGAACCCGCCGACCCCGCGGCGCAGCTTCACCGCGTGGCGCGACAGCAAATGGCCGGCGAGCAGCGGGATGTCCTCGCGGCGCTCGCGCAGCGGCGGCAGGTGCACCGGGATCACCGCCAACCGATAGAACAGATCCTCGCGGAAGGTGCCGGCCTGGACCATCGCCGACAGGTCGCGATTGGTCGCCGCCACCACCCGGACATCGCAGGTGCGGACCTCGCGTCCGCCGACCGGCAGGTACTCGCCAGATTCGAGAATGCGCAGCAATTTCACCTGCGTTTCCATCGCCAGGTCGCCGACCTCGTCGAGGAAGATGGTGCCCTTGTCGGCCAGGGCGAACAGGCCGGGGCGGTCCTCGATGGCGCCGGTGAAAGCGCCCTTCACATGGCCGAACAGCTCGCTTTCGAGCAGCGACGGCGCCAGCGCCCCCGAATTGATCCGCATCATCGGGCCTTCGGCGCGCAGCGAGGCGTAATGCACCGCCCGGGCCACCAGTTCCTTGCCGGTGCCGGATTCGCCAGTCACCAGCACCGTCGAATCGGTGGTCGAAACCTGCTCGATCAGGCGGTGCAGCTCCTGGACCGGTTTGGAGGAGCCGATGATCTGGATCGCAGCGTGGTGCTCGCCGGCGGTGCGCGCCGCCTGATGGCGCTCCCGGGCCGCCGCCGCCCGGGCCACTACCGCCCGGGCCTGCTGATTATCGAAGGGTTTCCGCAGCAGGTCATAGGCGCCCAGGCGCATCGCCCGTACTGCCGTGTCCCACTCGGCGAACGCGGTCATCAGGACCACGAATGGCGGTTCGCCGCCAGGGATGTTGGCGGGATGGCGGATTCGTTCGAGCAGCGCCAGCCCATCGACGCCGGCCATGCGCAGGTCGCTGAGCACGACCTCGGGCGCTGGCGGCCGGGCGGCCATCGCCAGGGCCTCGGCGCCGTCACCGGCGATGGACACCTCGTGGCCATCGCGGCGCAGGATCACCGCCAGCATCGCCCGCACGCCGGGCTCATCATCCACCACCAAGACTCGGGCCATCAGCGAGAATCGCCGATGATTCCCGACCTCGCAAGCGATCCCATCAGCAGCAGCAAGCCGCGGACCGCTGCGGGCAGTCAACCAGCCGGCAGATGGAGCCGGGCCCGCTGTTCCGGGTTGAGCGGCTTCGCCGTCGGCACGCCGCCGCCTTCCAGGTGCCGCCACAGCTGCGCCAAGGGTTCCGGCCACGTGCTTTCGAAACGCAATTCGGCGCCGGTGCGTGGATGGGGGAAGACGATCAGCGCCGCATGCAGCGCCTGCCCTGGCAGCTCAGCGCAGGGCGTACCGTAGACCCAATCGCCGACCAACGGATGCCCATGATGGGCGGCATGCACCCGGATCTGGTGCTGCCGGCCGGTGTGCAGGATCAACCGCAAGCGAGCAAACGGCGGCCCGACGACCGAAGACTGCGTCCTGGTTCCAAGCCTGGGAGCGCCGAGCGCCAGCTCGGCTGGACTGGCAGCGCTAGGGCTGGGAGCGCAGGCTTCAGCCTGCCCGAGCGGCCTGGGAGCGCTGAGCGCCAGCTCGGCTGGGCTGGCAGCGCTAGGGCTGGGAGCGCAGGCTTCAGCCTGCCCGGGCGGCCTGGGAGCGCCGAGCGCCAGCTCGGCTGGACTGGACTGGACCTGCCTGGGAGCGCCGAGCGCCAGCTCGGCTGGACTGGCAGCGCTAGGGCTGGGAGCGCAGGCTTCAGCCTGCCCGGGCGATTTGGCAGGCTGAAGCCTGCGCTCCCAGGTCCCAGCCACCGCCTCGACCCGCCATTCGGTATGGCAGGCTAGACCGTCGCTACGCACGCAGCGCAGCACCACGGCGTCCTCGGCCAAGCCGATCGGATCGCGCCAGTGGCCGGCGGGCGCGTCCGGCGCTCCGTGGACGATGGCGACATATTCCTTGTGGACTCTCCGCTCCGCCCAGGCGTCCGACACGGTGACGTGGGCGTCCAGATGCCGGGTCGCGAGCACGATCCCAGCGGTGTCGCGATCGATGCGGTTGACCAGGCGGATCTGATTGGGATCGCCACCCTGCTCGCGGACCCAGTCCTGGAGCTGATTGAGCAGCGTCCCGGTCATGATCTTGCCCGCCTGATGGGCAAGCTGGCCGAGACCCTTATCTGCGACGATGACGTCGTCGTCGTGATAGAGCAGGCGCAGCGGCGGCGGCGTGTAGGTCGGATCCGCAACCGGCAGCGGCGCCAGCAAACGCACCAGCTGGCCGCTGACCACCGCCTGATCGGCCCGCGCCTCTACCCCATCCACGGTCAATCGGCCTGCCATTCCCCAGCGTTCCAGCAGCTCATCGGTATAGCGCGGGCACAACGCTTGCAGGTATCGGCCCAGCGGCAGATCAAGCCCCTGGCGCCGACCGACGGTGAAGACCACCTCGCGATGGGTCGCGGTCAGCCGCTTGACGACTTTGACTTCGTTGCGAATCGCGGCGGCGAGCGGGCTCTCGCCAAAAGACATGCCGATCACTGGTCGAAGCAGACGATCAGTTCACGCCCACCGGCGCCACTGGCTCGCTGTCAGGCACGATGCTGGCGGCGCTGATCGGCCAGGCGGGCAGGCCGTCGGCGTACCATTGGACCCGGATCCGGGTCGCCTCGCCGCCAGTCACCAGGGCGAATGGCGCGGCGACGCCGCCGACCACCAGCGAGGTGCCGACCCAGCCGCGCTCCGAGCTCCACCAGCGGGTGGTCAGATCAGAGCGACCGGCAAGCTCACTGGGGACTGCCGGCGCAGAGGCGATCACCACATCGCGACGCAGCTGCCACAGCCCCGGGGCCGGAGTCGCCGGCGGCCAGAGCGGCGCCGGTGCGATGTGGACGGCGCATGGCGCACCCAGCCAGGTTCCGAGGTTTCCATCCTCCCGCGCCGTCACCAGCGGCAGGCCCGCCGGCAGCAACGCCGTCAACGCGGTATCCGCGCCGGGCAGGCACCAGCGACGGGCGGTCCAAGTCCCGGCATCCAGCGTCAGCCAGCCGGCGAATCCTCCCGGTGGCGAGCGCACTTCGATGCGCAGGCGGGTCGGCTCATCAAGGTCGAGCTGCCAAGCACCAGGGCCAAAGCACGCGATCGCCTGATCGTCACTGGCGATCACGCTTGGCGACCAAGCCGGCAATTGCGCCAGTTCCGCGGCGGTCGCCGCGGGTACCGGCCAGCCGTGGGCGATGAGCCACGGCGACAGGTCGGCGCCCAGGGCCAAGGACCAGTGGTTGGCCAAGGCTGCCACCTTGCCGGCGTCACCATCGGCGGAGTGCTCGGCCCGGGCCAGGGCGCAGGCGCGGCGGACCACATCGGCGCCGACCAGGCCAGCCAGCTCAAGGAGCAAGCCGCCTTGGGCATCGGCGCTGAGGGATTCAGGCTCCGCGGCGCCTGGTTCGGAGCCGGCGATGGCCGACCACGGACGGCCCAATGCCGCCCATCCGGCCTGGCGGCGGCGTGCAGCGCCAGCCAAAGCCGATTCGGGTGGAAGCCCCTCGGTGCGATCGCCCTCCCGGGCGAACACCGGCAGCAGGTAGCCTTCGACGAAAGCGGTCCAAGCATGGGCCGGCTCGGGCCCGACGAACCACCGTGAGCTGAACCGCGTGCCCGCCACCACGTCGGCATTGTGGGCCAGTTCGTGGGCCACCGCCGCATCCCAGCGGGCGGGATCGGATAGGGCGAGATCAAGCAGATGCGGGCGCAATTCTATGCCGGCGGATCCGACCCGTCCCAGGCCATCATGATCACGGGGCAAGGTGTTGGCCAGGCCGGCGACCTCGGGAACGATCGCCAGATCGACGGTCGACTGGACCGCACCAGGCACTAATCCGGTCAATTCGCGCAGCCGGGCCAAGGTCAGCGAGCACCGATCGGCCAGTTCCCGGGCCTGGTCGAGGCCGATGCGTGCGAGGTCGGCCTCGCTGAACAGCAGTCTGACTCCGGCGCTGGGCACCGGATGCAGCCGCCATATGACCAGCGGATCGCTCAGCGAGGCCACCACGACCAGTCCTGATCCCGCTGGCGCCAAGGTCTCTGCCGCCGCCGGTGCATCGCCGGCGACCACGTGCGAACCAATCACGGCCGCAGCCGCGATGGTCAGCGGGGCCGCCGCCAAGGCGGCGGCCAGGAACGTGGAACCAGGGACGGCGGAACGCACTGACATGTCAGAAGATGAAATATGGCATCGCCCAGCCGGCTGGCAACGGCGCCTGCGGAGCATTGCACCGGCCTGGCTGGTCACCGTCCCACAGACCGCCTTCCGATGAATTCCAGCTCGACCCGAGCGCCAAACGACCGATACTGCCCACTATGGTGGAGCTTCCGCCGGTACTGCCTGCACCTGAGACTGGCGAGCGTTCGCCGGGCGATGGCAATTTCTACCAGCGTCAACCGAAGAAACCGCCGCTGCCCGCACCCGATCAACCGCCGCCGCCCCAGCCGCCGCCGCTGCCGCTCCAGCGACCGGATCCATTGGCTCCTCTGGTCGAGGAGCTCGATCGCCAGCGCGCCACCGCGGAACCCGAGCTGGCCGACGACGAGAGCAGCGCTCAACGCAAGGCCACCGCCCTGGCTGCCTATCGTGACAGCGCCCTCCACAGCATCCTGATCGAGCCGAAACCTGTGCCGACCTCTGAGCCAGAGACGGTCCCTGGCCACCTGGACAAACCGGCATAGGATGTTTCCTGCTGCCTGACGGCCGCGTCCGCCGGGTTCCCGGCGGCCGAGGAAAGTCCGGGCTCCGCAGGGCATGGTGGCTGCCAAATGCAGCCGGCTTCCGTGGCGGGAGGCTAGGGAAAGTGCAACAGAAAACAGACCGCCTCGCCCGCGGGCGCAAGCCCCTGGGTGCGGTAAGGGCGAAACGGTGGGGTAAGAGCCCACCGCGGGAACCGTAAGGCGACCGGCACGGCAAACCCCACCAGGAGCAAGCCCAGACCGCGCGTGGTGCTGCCCGCACCGCTTTGTGAAGCGCGAATCGGGTGCTAGAGGGCCGGCGGCAACGCCGGACCTGAGAGAAATGGCCGTCCACGACAGGACCCGGCTTATGGCAGTCACCGACCACCCACACCTCCGGCGCAAGCCGGAGGTGCGGTCGATTCCTGCCCCAGACCGGCTCACGGGTTGCCAATCGCCGCCGCGCCGCGACCGTTCCGCCTCCCGCGGAGCGAGCGATGCCGACCAAGATCCTGCTGCCCAAATTCGGACAGACGGTCGAAACCAGCGAGATCAACCATTGGGCCGTCAAGGAAGGCGATGCCATCCGCAAAGGCCAGGTCGTGTGCGAGATCGCCACCGACAAGAGCTCGTTGGAGGTCGAAAGCCAATACGAAGGCACCTTGCTGAAAATCCTGCTCGCTCCGGGCAAGCAGGTGCCGGTCGGCTGCGTCATGGCGGTGCTCGGCGCGCCAGGTGAAACGCTGAGCGATGCCTTCGTGGCCGAGTGCCTGGCCAGCCAGGCGGCAGGCCCGGCGGCTGCGACTCCTGCCGAAGCCACGCCAGCCCCAGCGCCCAAGCCAGCCCCGGTTGCTCCAGCGGCAGCCCCGGTTTCCGTTGCTCCAGCGCCAACGCCGAAACCAGCGGCCGCGCCTAAACTTGAGGCCGTTCCTAAACCAGCGGCGAAACCAGCCGGCCGCCTGTTCATCTCACCCCGGGCCAAGCGCCTCGCCGAACGCCGGCTGGTGCCGGTCGCCCTGCTCACCGGCAGCGGCGAAAACGGACGGATCGTCGAAGCCGATGTCCAGGCCTATGTCGACGCCGCTGGCGCGGTCACGCCCGCGGCCCGGGCGGTGGCCTACGCTCGTGGATTCGACCTGCGCCAGGTGAAGCGCATCGGTGAACGGATCAGCGTCGAGGATCTCGTCCAGCTCGCCGTGGCCGCTGCCCCGGCAAAACCGAAGAAAGCCGAGAAACCACCGCTGGCTGAATTGAGCGCACGGACCGAGAAACCGAGCCCGATGCGCCGCGTGATCGCGGCGAACATGGTCCAGTCCGCCAGCACCATCCCGGCCTTCCAGCTTGAAGTGACGGTGGATGCGGCCTCGCTGATCGCACGTCGCGAGGCCGACAAGGCGGCCGGGCTCAAAGTCAGCTTCGGCGACTACATCGCCCGGGCAGTGGCCTTGGCGATCCGCCGTTTCCCGGCCTTCGCCGCGACCTGGACCGATGGCGGAATCGTCTATCGCGACCGGATCAACATCGGTTTCGCGGTGGCCGTCCCTGGCGGGCTGGTGGTGCCGGTGGCCCGGGACTGCGACTTGGTTTCGCCGGCCGACATCGCCACCCAATCCGTCGCCTTGGTCGAGAAAGCCCGGACCGGCAAACTCGCCCCCGAGGACTACACCGGCGCGGTGTTCACCCTGAGCAACCTCGGCGCCATGCCGGTGGACCGCTTCGTCGCCATCGTCCCGCCCGGCCAGAGCGGGATCATCGCCATCGGCCGGATCCGAGATGAGGTCGCCGTGAAGAGCGGCGGCTTCTTCGCCGCCAAGCTGATGAGCCTGACCCTGTCCGCCGACCACCGCTACATCGACGGCGCCGACGGCGCGGCGTTCATGAAAGAGGTGAAGGAATTGCTGGAAGACGCAGCGGGGCTGTAAATCGCGGACTGGGCTCAGCCGCGAGCCCAGTCATCTAAGGTGATGACCGCGACCTCAGAGCGGTAGCGTTCCACCATGCGGGCATCGTCGGTGACCAGCGTGCGCCGGCTGACCTTGGCGTGGGCGACCTGCCCGGCGTCATACAGGCTGCGTCCTGCGGGCCGGAGACGAGCAAGCACGTCCATCCACGCAACCAGCCAACGGTCGTCCTCAATCAGCAGGAGACCGATTCGGGCACGAAATCTTGCCAGATTATCGAGCGCATCATCCATCGCCATTTCGAACCCATTGGCGGTCAAGGGACGGGTCGCCGTCGCAATGAATTCCCGCATGGTTTGAGTGGACATGGCAAAGTCACGATCCGATGTGATCAAGGCACGAGCAATTCCGTGGCCCTTCCGGGTGTCATCGGTAGCAGACAATAGCACGGTGGTGTCAAGCAGCAGGGCGCGATCACGCATCGTCATAAGCGGCGTTGACTTCGTCTCTGGTGACAGGTCCGGTGCGTCCGCTGGAGACGGTCTTGAATCCCGACCAATCCATCGCCGGCTTCTGTTCGGTCGCTGCTGCTAGCAAAATCGCCCGAACTTCGGCTTCAAGCGATCGTCCATGGGCTTTTGCTTGGTGATGCAAACGGTCCTTCACCCATGGTTCAAGGCGGCGCACGAGCAGGCTGGTATGGGCGGTCTTCATGGCAGGCTTGCTCGGATGATATCACTCAGTGATGTCACCACAATCCCGGCGCAATCGGCTACGCTTCCCAGACTTCCATGCGGCTGAGCCCCCTTCCCGCCCTGCGCTGGTTCCCGCTGTCGGCGCCGGTCCTGCGCGCCGACGTCGTGGCCGGTCTGACCGTGGGCCTGCTCTGCGTGCCCCAGGCGATGGCCTATGCCCAGCTGGCGGGAATGCCTGCGTTTTATGGGCTCTATGCCGCCATCGTCCCGGCCATCGTCGGAGCGCTGTTTGGTTGGTGCGGGCAACTCCAGACCGGACCGGTGGCGATGACATCGATGGTCACCGCGGCGGTCCTCGCGCCATTCGCCTTGGCGGGCAGCCCGCATTATGTCGAGCTCGCCGTGCTGCTCGGCCTGCTGGTCGGGCTTATCCGGCTGGCCCTCGGCCTATGCCACGGGAGTTTCCTGCTCAACGTCATCAGCCATCCGGTGGTCCTCGGCTTCACTTCAGCCGCCGGGCTGATCATCGCCGGCAGCCAGATCCACGAGGTCTTCGGCCTGCCCGCAGCGCCACGCACGGGGACCTTCCTATGGGATGAATGGCAAGTGGTCAGCCAGCTCGGCCAGGCCCGGATCGATACCGTAGCCTTCGCCGTGACCAGCTTCGGGCTGCTGCTGTGGATGCAGCGATGGAAGCCGCTGCCGGCGGCGCTGGTGGTGTCCAGCGTAGCCACCGTCGTCGCTTGGCTCACCGGCTATGCCGCCTCGGGTGGACACGTGATCGGAGCGGTGCCCCACAGCTTGCCGCCGCTGACCATCCCAGCCTGGGATTGGGCCATCGTGGCCGACCTGCTGCCCGGCGCCGTGCTGGTCACGGTGGTCGGCTTCCTGGAGGTGCTCAGCGCCAGCAAGACCGCTGCTGCTCGCACCCGTCAGGCGATCAACCTCGACCAGGAACTGGTTGGTCAAGGATTGGCGGGCATCGCCGGATCGTTTACCGGCGCCTTTCCGGTCAGCGGTTCGCTGTCCCGTTCCGCTGTGAACCTTGATGCCGGCGCAGGCACTGGGATATCGGCCATCGTCACCGGCCTGTTCGTGCTCGCGGTGCTGCTGCTGGCGGCGCCGCTGCTGTACCATCTGCCGGTGGCGGTGCTGGCCGCGGTGATCCTGGCCGCGGTCCTCAGCCTGATCGACCTGGGCGCGCTCAATCGCGCCTGGCGGGTGAACCGCCACGATGGCCTGACCGGATGGACGACGTTCATCGCGACGTTGGTCTTGGCACCCAATCTGGTGGCCGGCTTCGCCATCGGCGCGTCGCTGGCGATGGTGCTGCTGCTGGTCCGGATGATGCGGCCGCGGGTGGTGGTAGTGGCCCGGGCCGGCGACGGGACCTGGCGCGATGCCCATCGCCATGGCTTGGCCATGCGCGACGATCTCGTCCTGATCCGCCTCGACGGCCGGCTGAGTTTCGTCAATGTCGCCCACGTCGAGGAATCGGTGCTGGAGATCCTGTCTCGTTTCCCCCGGATGCGGGCGCTGGTGCTGTCCGGCGATGGCCTGAATGAGCTCGACGCCAGCGGCGAGGATCTCCTGCGCCGGCTCCACGATCGACTCGGCGAACTTGGCGCTGTACTGGCGATGTGCGGCCTGAAGGCCCAGATCACCGACACCCTGTCCCGCAGCGGGCTCGACCAGGTGATCGGCGCCGAACAGATCTACCGGTCCGAGGACGCCGCCCTGGTCGCTCTCGAACAGCGCTTGGGTCTCGACCAGACCCAGCCTGGTTTCGAGCAGGCGGCACCGTAGATGAAAGCGCCGAGGGCTCCGGGCTGGGAGCACCTGGGAGCGCCGAGGGCTCCGGGCTGGGAGCACCTGGGAGCGCCGAGCGCCAGCTCGGCCTGGTTGGGCCTGCACTTGCCACGCGGCTGGTGCTGGCTGGCCGCACGGAGTGCGGCGCTCCGGGCTGGCTTCACGTGGGAACGACGAGCGCTCCGGGGGTTCGCCTGGGAACGACGAGCGCTCCGGGGGTTCGCCTGGGGGCGCCGAGCGCCAGCTCGGCTTGGTGGGCCTGAACTTGCCACGCGGCTGGTGCCCACTGGCCGCACGGAGTGCGCTCCGGGCTGGGCGCTCCCAGGATGGACGTGGCGGCATCCCCATCACGATTCCACGCATGTTCACCGGGATCATCCAGCACGTCGGCCAGATCGTGTCGGCGGAGCACACCCCAGGCGGCAGCCGGTTGGTCATCGCCACCGGGCCGCTGGCAGCGTCACTGGCCCTCGGCGACAGCTTGGCCTGTGACGGCATCTGCCTGACCGTCGCCGATGAATCCAGCGATTCCGCGACGTTTTCAGTCAGTCCCGAGACCGTGCGCAAGACCACCATCGCCACCTGGGCCAAGGGCCGACGGATCAACCTCGAACCTGCCCTGCGTCTCGGTGACCGTCTCGGCGGCCATCTGGTCAGCGGTCACGTCGATGGGGTCGGCGAGGTGCTCGCACGGGTGGTCGAGGGCGACAGCGAGCGCTTCACCATCCGCCTGCCGGCCACCGTGAAAGTCGTGGAAAAAGGCTCGCTGGCGGTGGACGGCATCTCGCTGACCACCTGGGATTGCCGAGCCGATGCCGCGTCGATCGCGGTCATCCCGCATACCCTCGCCCATACCACCCTGGGCGATCGCCAGCCCGGCGACCCGGTCAATCTGGAGCAGGACCAGATCGGACGGTGGGTCGAGCGCCTGCTGGGCTCGCGATGAACGCGGTGTGGCATCTCTGCCGCCGCGATCTGGTGGCGGCCTTCGCATCGCCACTGGCGTGGCTGGTGCTGGCGGCATGGGGATTCCTGACCGGGATGATGCTTGCCCTGACCGTGTGGTCGGTGGTCGGGCGCACCGCCGATTCACCGCTGTATGTCGGGGTGCTGAGCACCGGATTCACGCTGCTCATCGTGCTCGCCCCGGCGCTGTCGATGAGCGCCTTCGCCGGCGAGCGCCAGCAGGGCACCATGGCTCTGTTGATGACCGTCCCGGTCGGCGATGGAGCTCTGGTCGCGGGCAAGGCGCTGGCGGTGTTCCTGGTCATGGTGTCGCTGATTGCGGCGCTGATCCCGCACCTGATCGCCGTGGCCCTGGTCAGCGGGCTGGCGCCGGGCCAGCTCGTCGCCGGGCTGCTCGGCCTGGTGCTGGCTGCTGCTGCGGCGGCGAGCCTGGGCACCTGGATCAGCCTGCTGGTCGAGGCGCCGGTGACGGCCTACGTGCTGACTTTCGGCGTGATCGTCGTGCTGGTGCTGGTCGGAGCCCTGCCGCCTGACGGGGTGTTCGGCCCGCTGGCCCAGGGCCTCGGACTGGGTCCGCGCATCGCACCATTCCTGGCCGGTCGGATCGAGCTCGGCTGCGTTGCGTATTTCCTGGCGCTGACCGCCGGCGGACTGGTCCTGGCGCGCAGCGTCCTGACCGCGCGGAGGCTGGAAGGATGAGCGGTTCGCGCTGGTGGCGGAAACTCGGCATCCTCGGTGCTGGAACCGCAGCGACCCTGGCGGCGCTGCTCCTGGCGGTGGCCGCCGCAGACCGCAGCCGGATCGTCTGGGATCAGTCTGCCGATCACCGGTTCTCCCTCGATCCGGCGCTGGTCCGATTGGTCGAGGCCCAGGTCGAACCGGTGCGCCTGGTCGCGATCTGGGATCAACCCGTCGATGCCGTGCTGGGCGATGTGACGGCGCTGTGCCGACGGGCGGTGGACCGCAGTCCGTCCCTGAGCTGGCAGCGCATTGATCCGGAGCTGCACAAACCGCTGCTCGCCGAGTTCGAAGCCGAACACGGCCCGGCCGCCGCACCGGCGCTGTGGCTGCTGCGCGGAAAACGCAGTTTCCGCATCCCGGTGACGTTCGGGCTGCGCCGGGTGCTCCAGCGCGAGCTGGGCGGCGCGCTGGCGACCCTCGCGGATCCCAACCCGCCGTTGGCCTTGGTGCTGCATGGTCACGGTGAACTCCGTCCGGACGGTGGCGAGCTGGACGGCGCCCAACGCTTCCTGCGTGGTCTGACCTTGGCTGGTTGGCGGGTGGCGCTGGCCGAGGTCGGACGCAGCTCGCTTCCGCCCGCCAGCCTGGTGATCGTGCCCGGTCCCACCGCTCCGTTGGGCGAACGGGATCTGGCGGAGCTCACCGCCCATGCCCGTGACGGCGGCGGCATCCTGGTGCTGGCTGACGACCGGCTGCCTGCTGACCTGCACACCTGGCTGCGCCGCCGCGGACTGACCCTCGGACCGCCGCCAGCGGGAGGGCTCGACGCCATGCTTGCCGGCAACGCCGGCAACGACCCGCCACCGATCGCGCGCAGCCTCGGCCACCATCGCGCCGGACAAGAAGCCGCATTTCCCCATCAGAATCTGCTGCTCAGCGAGGCCTGCCTGCGTCCGCATCCGGCGCTCGGCGGCCTGGGCGAACGCGGTGTGAGCCTGCTCTCGCCGTTCACCGTGCCGGTGCTGGCGGTGGACCCGGCGCTGGTCGCGACCTTGCCGGAAGCGACCCGCGCCCGCTGGCAGGCCAGCGGAGCGCTGCCCGCGACCGCGGCGGCGCTGTTCACCACCTGGCCGGGCGACGCCTGGATGCAGCTGCGTGCCGCGGTGCTGCGTTTGCCTGAGCAACTCGATCCGAACGAGAGCCTGCCGTTGGCAGCGGTCGCCGAATATCCCGCCGACCCGGCCAGCGCCCGGAGCGGCCTGGGCTGCCGGATCGCCGTGTGGGGCAGCCGTCAGGCGGCCAGCGACGGCGTGCTCGCCCTGGCCGAGTTCGCCAACGGCGAGGCGTTGTCGGCGATGGCCGCGTGGGCTGGCCGACGGGCCGCTCCGGCCGACATCCCACCGGCGGAGATCGCCCAATTCCAGGTCAAGGCCAGCGAAGGATTCCTGATCTTTCTGCTCGCTGCGGTCGGCGTCGCCGTGCCCTGCTGCTTCATCGGCGTCGCCATGTTGTTGTGGTGGGATCGGCGCTGAGCGCCGCCTGCTCATCAACCGCCGACGATCGGCTTGCCACGCCGCGGTTTCCAGCCCCACGGGCACTGCCGACAGGCTTTTTCGCAGCAATAACCACGGGCCAGGCACAAATCGCGCTGGGGATTGCCGTGATCCAGCGACCCCGGCACACCGGCCGCGACCCGGACCTCGGCGGCGGCTATCTCGGCCAAGGTCGGCTGGGGCTTGCCCAAGGCGCGTTTGACCGCGCTTTTCACGATCTGCTTCCAGCGCCGCCAGCGCGTGCCCAGGGTCATCGGCGTCGCCATGGGACGAGATCAACCAGCCCAGCAGACCGGTCAAGCAGGGTTCTGGGCCGGTCTGGACGCCCGCGTGTACAAGGTCGCCACGAAGGTCCCCACAAGCGGCAGCCGTACGACGTAACTCCGTCTATGCGCATCGCAGTGATCGGCTCCGGGATCAGCGGCCTGGTGGTCGGCTGGCGGCTGCACCGCCACTGCGATCTCTCGGTGTTCGAAGCAGGCAGCCACATCGGCGGCCATGTCAACACGGTTCCCGTGCGGTTCAGCGATGGCCGGCCTGAACTGGCCAGACCCCATGACCGCGCCTCGATTCCCGTCGATACCGGTTTCATCGTCCACAATCCGGTGAACTACCCGCTGCTCTGCCGGGTCTTTGCGACCCTCGGGGTCGCTACCCAACCGAGCGAGATGTCCTTTTCGGTGGCCTGCTCGCGCAGCGGTGTCGAATGGGCTGGCAATTCCCTGGCCAGCGTGTTCGCCCAACCGGGCAATCTGCTGTCGCCAGGCTTCTGGTCGATGCTCCGCGGCATCGTGCGCTTCAATGCCCAGGCCCGCAGCCGATTGCTCGCCGAAGGAAACGAGGATCTGCCGCTGGGCGAATTCCTCACCAGCGCCGGGATCAGCCGGCGCGCGATCGAGCATTACGTCATCCCCATCGGCTCGGCGATCTGGTCGGCCCCGGCCGCACGGATCCTGGAATTCCCGGCCCGGCGGTTCGCCAGCTTCCTGGCCAATCACGGCATGCTCCAGATCGGCGCCGACCGGCCGGAATGGCGGACCGTGGTCGGCGGGTCGTGGCGCTACGTGAAGGCCATCACCAAGGACTGGAGCGACCGCATCCGCCTCGACACGCCGGTGCGCCGGGTGCGGCGGCTGCCAGACGGCGTCGAAGTCGTCAGCGACCAAGGTCCAGAGCGATTCGATCGGGTGGTCTTCGCCTGCCACAGCGATCAGGCCCTGGCCTTGCTCGAATCGCCCCACGACGCCGAACGAACGGTGCTGGAGGCGCTGCCCTATCAAGCCAATCCGGCGGCTCTGCATCACGACGAACGGCTGATGCCGAAGCAGCGCATCGCCTGGTCGGCGTGGAACCACCGGGTCGGCGATGGCGACGCGGCCGTGGTGACGTACTGGATGAACCGGCTCCAGCGCTTCACCGCGCCACGACCGTTGCTGGTCACCTTGAACGCCGAGGCCCGGATCGAGCGCGAGCGGATCATCTACGAGACCACCTACCACCACCCGCGGTTCACCACTGGCGCCGCTGCTGCCCAAGGCCAGCGGCGGGCGATCAGCGGCGCCGACCATATCCATTATTGCGGAGCGTATTGGGGGAATGGCTTCCATGAGGACGGCTGCGCCAGCGGTCTCGCAGTGGCGGCTGAGCTGGGGCAGCCCTGGCCATGAGCCGTCCTGCCCCCGACTCGGCGCCAGCGCAGCCATCGTCGGCGCTCTACCTGGGCTGGGTCCGCCATCGCCGAACCAGCGAGGTGCGCCACGGGTTCCGCCTGCCGATCTTCTACGGATATTTCGACCTCGCCGAGGTGCCCAGGATCTTCCGGCTGCATCCCTGGTGGCGACGTGAGCTGCCCGCACCGGTCAGCTGGCGGCGTGGGGATCTGTTGCGCGCGCCAGGCGATCTCGCCGACGCGGTGCGCGATCTGGTCGCGCAGCGCACCGGCCTTCGCCCAGAAGGTCCGATCCGGGTCCTCACCCACCTGCGGACCTGGGGATATGTCTTCAATCCGGTGACGTTCTATTATTGCTTCGATCAGGCAGGCGGCTTGTCCGCGATCGTTGCCGACATCACCAACACGCCCTGGGGCGAACGCCACGCCTATGTCCTCAGCGGCAGAGGGAACCGGATCAGCGGGACCTTTGCCAAGCAATTCCACATCTCGCCATTCCAGGGCATGGACCAGCGGTACCGCTGGCGGTTCACCAATCCGGAGCGCGACCTGGCCATCCACATGATCACGGAACAAGCCGGCCGGTCTGTGTTCGATGCCACCTTGGCGCTGCGTCGGCAGCCGATCACTGCGAATTCCCTTGGTCGGATCCTGTGGCGCTATCCCCACATCACTTTGCTGACCATCGCCGCCATCCACTGGCAGGCGCTGCGCCTGTGGTGGAAGGGAGCCCGCTATCATCCGCATCCCCTCCCGAACACGGCGCCAGCGCATCAGGCGGTGGACCGGTCCGGGCCATTAACCATCCAGTCGGCACCCCGAGCTATCACGTCGAGTCCTGCTTATGAATGACTTCGCGCACCACAGCAACTCTTCCGGCGGTACTGCTGTCTCGGCCGCTCCGCTCGGTGCGGAGGTCCAGCGTCATCGCTTCGCCGGCCCGGTGGCGCGCACTTCGGCAGCTGCCGCTCCGTTCGCAGGTGTTCAGCTGCTCGACGGCTGGCTGGCCCAGGTCGCCGGATCCCTCGCCAGGAGCGGCATCGACCGCCGCCTGCGTCGCCTAGCGGCTGGCCGGCTGACCGTGATCGAATCCGGCCGACCCAGAACCTTTGGCAAACCTGACGCCGAGCTGTCAGCCACTGTGACCATCCACGATCCTCGCTTCCACAGCGCGCTGGCCTTCGGCGGTACGGTCGGAGCCGGCGAAAGCTACGCCGCTGGCTGGTGGTCCACCGACGATCTGGTGTCTCTGATCCGCCTGCTCGCCCGGGACCAGTCAGCCTTCGCCGACCTCAACAGCGGGTTCAGCCGGCTGAGCGGCCCGCTGCGCTCGCTGCGCCACCGGCTGCGTCCCAACCACCGCGCCGGAGCCCGCGCCAACATCGCCGCGCACTACGATCTTTCCAATGATTTTTATGCCTTGTGGCTTGATCCGACCCTCAGCTATTCGGCCTGCGTCTTCGCTTCGCCGGACGCCACGCTGGAGTCCGCGGCGCTGCGCAAGCTCGACCAGATCGGCGACCGGCTGGGGCTGCGAGCCGAGCATCATCTGGTCGAGATCGGCACCGGCTGGGGCGGGCTGGCCATCCATCTCGCCCGCCGTCACGGCTGCCGGGTGACCACCACCACGATCAGCGCGGCCCAGCATGCCGAGGCCACCGCCCGGGTGCGTGCTGCCGGTCTGGGCAACCTGGTGACGGTGCTCGATGCCGATTACCGCGATCTGCCTGGGCGCTGCCAGCCGGCCGACCGGCTGGTGTCGGTGGAGATGATCGAAGCCATCGGCCACGCCCAGTACCCGACGTTTTTCGCCACCTGCCAACGGTTGCTGAAACCAGATGGCCTGGCCCTGGTCCAGGCCATCACCATCCCCGAACGCTGGTATGCCGCCGCCCGGGACAGCGTGGATTTCATCAAGGCCCACATTTTTCCAGGTTGCAACATCCCATCCCTTGGCGCCCTCAATCTCGCCATGGCCCGGTCCAGCGATCTGAACCTGATCGCGCTGCATGATCTGACCGCCGACTACGCCACGACCCTGCGCCACTGGCGGACCCGGTTCCTCGCCCGGTGGGACGACATCGCCGCCCTTGGATTCGATCAACGCTTCCGCCGGTTGTGGGAATTCTACCTGGCGTACTGCGAAGCCGGATTCCGCGAGCGCTCCATCGGTGACGCCCAGCTGGTGCTCGCCCGGCCGAGGTGGCAGTCGTGACCCTGCTGGCCCAAGCGGCGTGGATCCTGGCCTTCGCGTCACTGCTCATGGTGGTGCTCTGGGAACTCCAGCGACGCTTGAAAGATGCCGCGCTGGTCGATGCCGGTTGGGCCCTGGCGCTGGGCGCCTCGGCGGTGTTCGTCGCTGCCAGCGGGACTGGACATCCGCTGAACCGCCTGCTCATCGCGGTCCTTGGCGGGCTGTGGGGACTGCGGCTCGGACTGCACCTGCTGCACGATCGGGTGCTGTCCACGGCCGGCGAAGACGGACGGTACCAGGCGATGCGGCGGGCCATGGGCAGCCGGGCCCAGCTCGGATTCTTCGGTTTTTTCCAGCTCCAAGCCGCGGCCGTCGCTGTCCTGGCGATGCCCTTCGCCCTGGTCGCGGCCAATCCGGTGTGGTCGTGGCCGCTGGCGATTGCGGCGATCACGCTGTGGTTGGTATCAATCATCGGCGAAGCCGTCGCCGACCGGCAACTCGCCGACTTCCGCAAGGATCCCGCCATGCGCGGCCAAGTCTGCCAGATCGGTCTGTGGCGCTATTCGCGCCATCCCAACTATTTCTTCGAATGGCTGCATTGGTGGGCCTACGCGGTGGTCGCCGCAGGAAACCCCGCGTGGTGGGGCTGGCTCGGCTTCGCCGCACCGCCGCTGATGCTGGTCCTGTTGCTCAAGGTCTCGGGAATCCCCTTCACCGAGCAGCAGGCGCTGCGCTCCCGGGGCGCGGCCTATGCCCGTTATCAGCGCACCACCAGCGCCTTTTTCCCGTGGTTCCCCAGACCGGAGGCCCCATGACCGCCCTTGCCTTGCCCACGCCGCAACCGCTCATCGTCCGTGAACCGCTTGGCATCCGCCTGGCCGAAGGCGGTTGGCTGCCTGATGCGGTGATCCGGCTCGGCATCCGCCGACTGCTCGCCGAGCGGATCGCGATGCTCGAAGCCGGCGGACCCGGCGCGGCCGCAGAGCGCGAATCGGCGTTGGTGGCCGAGATGCATGCTGGACCACCAGTGGCCCATCAGGCCACGGCCAATGCCCAGCATTATGAAGTGCCGGCAAGCTTCTACGCCACCTGTCTTGGCCCGCACCGGAAATATTCCAGCTGCTTCTGGGATGATTCGACCACCACCTTGGCTGAGGCCGAAGCGCGGGCGCTGGCGCTCAGCGCCGAACACGCGCATCTGGCCGACGGCCAGCGGATTCTTGAACTCGGATGCGGTTGGGGATCGCTGGCGCTCTGGATGGCCCAGCAATACCCGAAGTCCCGAATCATGGCGGTGTCCAACAGCCGGTCTCAAAAGGTCCACATCGATGGCGAAGCCGCGCGTCGCGGACTCAGCAACCTGACGGTGGTGACCGCCGATCTCGCCACCTTCGATCCCGGCGAGCGTTTTGATCGGGTGGTGTCGGTGGAATGCTTCGAGCACCTGCGTGGCTGGCCCGAGTTGTTCCGCCGGGTTGCGCGCTGGCTGCGCGATGATGGCCGGTTCTTCCTTCACGTCTTCACCCATCGCCACAGTTCCTACTGGTTTCCCAGCGCTGGTTCCGGCGACTGGATGGGGCGGCATTTCTTCACCGGCGGACTGATGCCGGCCGATACCCTGGCCCCGCGATTGCAGGAGCAC
The DNA here is from genome assembly GCA_014193115.1 of Planctomycetota bacterium. Lineage (GTDB taxonomy): Bacteria > Planctomycetota > UBA11346 > UBA11346 > UBA11346 > BJHQ01. The sequence goes on from BJHQ01000007.1 coordinate 174,782, forward strand.
TTGCGCCTGGACGGCTGGTGGCGCTGGGATGGCACCCACTACGCCCGAACCGCCGAGGCCTGGCTCAGGAATCTCGACGCCCAGCGCAGCGCAGCCCTCGCCACCCTCGCCGGCGGACCCACGGAGCCCGCCATCCTGGTCAACCGCTGGCGGATGTTCTTCCTGGCCTGCGCCGAGCTGTGGGCCTTCCGCCAGGGCCGGGAATGGATGGTCAGCCACTACGGTTTCACTCGCCGATAGGAATCGCATCGGCCGGGTCCTCAGGTCCGGCCGCGACCACCCGATACTGGATGCATGCGCATTGCCGCTTCGTCGCTTCATCTCGCCTCGGGCTATGCGGCGATCGAAAAGCGGCGCCAGGCGCTGACCGTGCAAACCCGTTCAGCGCAGCCGAACCCGCCGCCTCGGCCGGAGCCAGCCCAGTGGCCTGGCTCCTTCCGGGCGTTGCCGCCGCTTCACGGGAAGCGTGCAGCACCAGGATTTTCCTTGCAGCCTCCGCCGCCGGAAGCGAAGCGCTCTGACGCGACCCAGCTCTCGTTCGAGCCCAATGCCAAGCAGCAGACCATCCTGACCATGCTCGAAAAGATGTTCGGGGTGAAGTTCAAGCGGATGGACTCGATCAAGATCCACGAATCCTCTGTCAGTGTCGAGGCCCATGCGGTAAACGCCTCGGCCACTGCGGTGGCTGGCGGAAATCCTGCGTCAGGCGGAGGAATCGCCCTCGATTACCAGGAATCCTACCTGAAAGCCGAAGCAGCGGCGCTGTCCGCCGAAGGCGTGGTCGAAACCGAAGACGGACGGAAACTGCAGTTTTCCTTCTCGTATGCCGCGGTGGCAGCGGTGCAGGTGGATCGGTCCGCCAGCCTGCGCACCGGCAGCTTCACCGACCCGCTGGTCCTCGACCTGGGCGGCGGCGTGGGGTTCGGAACCGATCCCTGGAACTTCGATCTGGATGGCAATGGCACCAGCAAGGCGCTGCGCAGCCTGCTGCCAGGCTCGACCTTCCTGGCCCATGACCGCAACGACGACGGCGCGATCAATGACGGCCGGGAATTGTTCGGCCCGCGCTCTGGTGATGGGTTCGGCGAGCTGGCCCAGCTCGATGCCGACCGCAATGGTTGGATCGACGAATCCGATCCCGGATTCTCCCAGCTCCGGCTGTGGGACGGCAACCATCCCCCATCGCTGCTGCTCGACCTCGACATCGGCGCTATCGCCACGGGTAGGGCACCGTTCACCCTCGACCACCGCCAAGGAGCCGACTTGATCGCCCGCAGCCGACAGGCTGGCATGTACCTGCGCCAGGACGGCACACCGGGAGCAGTCCGCCAAATCGATTACGCCGCCTGAAGCAGCCTTTTCACGGCCTCATCGCAGGGCTCACGCGTGAGTTCCGCAGAAGGGTCCCCCGAGCGAAGCAAGTAGAGAAGGGCCACAAAATAACAAAATAAAAGGGGTCCCGAGCGAAGCGAGCGGGGGAATAGCGGAATAAAAGGGGTCCCCGGAGCGGAGCGAGCGGGGAAGGCCACCCGAGGAGCGGTGGGCGGATAGAATCGGCGCAGCCGATCCGCCCACGTTTTCCGAAGGAAAACGAGCGACGACCAAGGCCGGGGGCACGGGGGGCGAAGCCCACCGAAACAAAAGGGGTCCCCGGAGCGGAGCGAGCGGGGAAGGCCACCCGAGGAGCGGTGGGCGGATAGAATCGGCGCAGCCGATCCGCCCACGTTTTCCGAAGGAAAACGAGCGACGACCAAGGCCGGGGGCACGGGGGGCGAAGCCCACCGAAACAAAAGGGGTCCCCGGAGCGGAGCGAGCGGGGAAGGCCACCCGAGGAGCGGTGGGCGGATAGAATCGGCGCAGCCGATCCGCCCACGTTTTCCGAAGGAAAACGAGCGACGACCAAGGCCGGGGGCACGGGGGGCGAAGCCCACCGAAACAAAAGGGGTCCCCGGAGCGGAGCGAGCGGGGAAGGCCACCCGAGGAGCGGTGGGCGGATAGAATCGGCGCAGCCGATCCGCCCACGTTTTCCGAAGGAAAACGAGCGACGACCAAGGCCGGGGGCACGGGGGGCGAAGCCCACCGAAACAAAAGGGGTCCCCGGAGCGGAGCGAGCGGGGAAGGCCACCCGAGGAGCGGTGGGCGGATAGAATCGGCGCAGCCGATCCGCCCACGTTTTCCGAAGGAAAACGAGCGACGACCAAGGCCGGGGGCACGGGGGGCGAAGCCCACCGAAACAAAAGGGGTCCCCGGAGCGGAGCGAGCGGGGAAGGCCACCCGAGGAGCGGTGGGCGGATAGAATCGGCGCAGCCGATCCGCCCACGTTTTCCGAAGGAAAACGAGCGACGACCAAGGCCGGGGGCACGGGGGGCGAAGCCCACCGAAACAAAAGGGGTCCCCGGAGCGGAGCGAGCGGGGAAGGCCGCCCGAGGAGCGGTGGGCGGATAGAATCGGCGCAGCCGAGCCGTCCACGTTTTCATCTGCGAAGCAGATGAAAATGAGCGACGAGCAAGGCCAGGGGCCACGGGGGGCGAAGCCCACCGAAACAAAAGGGGTCCCCGGAGCGGAGCGAGCGGGGAAGGCCGCCCGAGGAGCGGTGGGCGGATACAATCGGCGCAGCCGATCCGCCCACGTTTTCCGAAGGAAAACGAGCGACGACCAAGGCCGGGGGCACGGGGGGCGAAGCCCACCGAAACAAAAGGGGTCCCCGGAGCGGAGCGAGCGGGGAAGGCTGCCAGAGGAGCGGTGGGCGGATAGAATCGGCGCAGCCGAGCCGTCCACGTTTTCATCTGCGAAGCAGATGAAAATGAGCGACGACCAAGGCCAGGGGCCACGGGGGGCGAAGCCCACCGAAACAAAAGGGGTCCCCGGAGCGGAGCGAGCGGGGAAGGCCGCCCGAGGAGCGGTGGGCGGATACAATCGGCGCAGCCGATCCGCCCACGTTTTCCGAAGGAAAACGAGCGACGACCAAGGCCGGGGGCACGGGGGGCGAAGCCCACCGAAACAAAAGGGGTCCCCGGAGCGGAGCGAGCGGGGAAGGCTGCCAGAGGAGCGGTGGGCGGATAGAATCGGCGCAGCCGAGCCGTCCACGTTTTCATCTGCGAAGCAGATGAAAATGAGCGACGACCAAGGCCAGGGGCCACGGGGGGCGAAGCCCACCGAAACAAAAGGGGTCCCCGGAGCGGAGCGAGCGGGGAAGGCCGCCCGAGGAGCGGTGGGCGGATACAATCGGCGCAGCCGATCCGCCCACGTTTTCCGAAGGAAAACGAGCGACGACCAAGGCCGGGGGCCACGGGGGGCGAAGCCCACCGAAACAAAAGGGGTCCCCCGAGCGAAGCGAGCGGGGAAGGCCGCCCGAGGAGCGGTGGGCGGATAGAATCGGCGCAGCCGATCCGCCCACGTTTTCATCTGCGAAGCAGATGAAAATGAGCGACGACCAAGGCCAGGGGGCACGGGGGGCGAAGCCCACCGAAACAAAAGGGGTCCCCCGAGCAAAGCGAGCGGGGAAGGCCGGCAGAGGAGCGGTGGGCGGATAGAATCGGCGCAGCCGAGCCGTCCACGTTTTCATCTGCGAAGCAGATGAAAATGAGCGACGACCAAGGCCAGGGGGCACGGGGGCGAAGCCCACCGAAACAAAAGTAGTCCCCCGAGCGAAGCGAGCGGGGAAGGCCGCCAGAGGAGCGGTGGGCGGATAGAATCGGCGCAGCCGAGCCGTCCACGTTTTCATCTGCGAAGCAGATGAAAATGAGCGACGACCAAGGCCAGGGGGCACGGGGGCGAAGCCCACCGAAACAAAAGTAGTCCCCCCGAGCGAAGCGAGCGGGGAAGCCCACCGGAATAACGAAACAAAAGGGGTCCCCCGAGCGAAGCGAGCGGGGAAGGCCGCCAGAGGAGAGGTGGGCGGATACAATCGGCGCAGCCGATCCGCCCACGTTTTCCGAAGGAAAACGTGCGACGACCAGGCCGGGGGGCAGGGCCAAAGGCCCGCGGGGGCGAAAGCCCCCATGAAAAAACGGACAGGGCCAAAGGCCCGTGGGGCGAAAGCCCCCATGAAAAAAAGTGCCCGGGAGAGGACTCGAACCTCCACGACCTTAACGGCCGCTAGGACCTGAACCTAGTGCGTCTGCCAATTCCGCCACCCGGGCTGGTGAACGTGGGCAGGCATCCTAGGGTCGGTCTATGACTTGCAAGTCGGTCCTTGCCGCGCCCCGGAGCGGTCGCGATTTCCGCATAAAATGCACCGGTTTTGTGTCATCTGGGCTGCCGCGATGAAAATCCGTCCTCCCCCTGACCTGGTCCATTGGGTACTCAATACGTTGACCGACTCGTGGACGTATCACGTCTTCGGTGGTCAGCATGTCATCGATGCGATCCGGATGAGCCCGACCGGTTCGGTGGTGTGCTGCTTGTGGCACCAGAGCCTGCCCCACGTGGTCGGCGCCCATCCGCGGTCCTTGAAAATCGCGGCGCTGGTCAGCCTCTCGGGCGATGGAGCAATCATTGCCGATCATATGCACCGGATCGGTATCCGCACGGTGCGCGGCTCATCGGCCCGGGGCGCGGTCCGGGCCGTGCGCGAACTGACCGAATGCATCGATGATGGCTGGCTCTTGGCGATCACGGTCGATGGGCCCAAGGGACCGAGGAAAATTCCCAAGTCAGGGGCGATCGAACTGGCGCGCCGGCACGGCCTGCCGTTGGTGCCGATCGCGGCGCGTGCGTCCCGGGAAATGTTCTTCCGCAGCTGGGATCGCTTCCGCCTGCCGCTGCCGCGGGCCCACATCGCGATGATCTATGGCAAGCCGATCTGCTATCCGTCCGCGGAACCCAGCGCTGATGAGCTCGAATCGCGACGCAGGGAACTGGCCCGGCAGATCGGACTGTTGGAAGACCGCGCCGATTCCTTGGCCGGTCAGACCCGCGGCGGGCCACGGCGGTAGAGCCCGAAAAACGCAGTTGGGAAACTGGAGGGTCGGAGGAAGATCCACCCGCACCCGGTGGGTTTTCCAGCCAGCGGAGATTATCCTCGGTTTTTCCTTGGCGTTTTGACGCCTTGGCGGTTCATCTGCCTTTTTGAGGTAGCATGGTCGATTCGTCGAACCTGGTCACCGGGATCCGGATTCGCGTTGGCCCGCCTGCCGCATCAGCTCGCCCGCGATCGCCTCGATCGGCAAGACCCGGTCGACGCAGCCGAGCTTGATCGCCTCCATGGGCATGCCGAATACCACGCAGGTCGCCTCGTCCTGAGCGATGGTGGAGGCTCCCGCGTCATGCATCAGCTTCATCCCATCGGCGCCGTCGCGACCCATGCCGGTCAGCAGGACACCGATGGCGTGCGGTCCAGCGGCCTTGGCGACGCTTTCAAACAAGCGGTTGACGGCGGGTTTATGCAAGCCCAGGCGGGGTCCGTCTTCGAGCCCGGCCCGCCACCCCTGGCCCGAGCGCTCGATCACCAGATGGCGGTCGCCAGGGGCGATCAGGACCCTGCCGGGGACGATGGCATCGCCTTGTTCTGCTTCTTTGACCTCAACGGCGCACAGGCTGGCCAGGCGCTGGGCCAGCGAGGCGGTGAAGCGCGGCGGCATATGCTGGACGATGACCACGCCGGGAGCGCCGGCTGGCAGCGCGGTGAGGATGGTTTCCAGGGCAGTGACCCCGCCGGTGGATGAACCGATGGCCACCAATGGCGAATGGGGACGGACCGCGGTCCCCGTCGCCTGGGGAGCCAGCGCACGGACGGCGGTCTGGCGATCGCTGATGGAACGGACGGCGGCCTGGCGATCGCTGATGGAACGGACAGCGGTCTGGCGGTCGCTCGCGGAGCGCCCTGCCGGTTCGCTGCCCGGACGCCTGGCTGGCTCACTGCCCGGACGCCTGGCCGGCTCACTGCCCGGACGCCTGGCCGGCTCACTGCCGGTGCGTCCAACCGGACTTTGCCGAGGGAGGCGCAAGCGGGCCAGGCTGGCGGCGCGCACGGCGTGCACCAGGCGGGCCTGAAAAATGTCGGCGTCCTGCTCAAGGCCGGCCTTGTCCAGAACCTCGATCGCCCCGGCGGCCAGGGCCTCTTGGGCCTGATCAGAGCCCAGCGCGGTGAATTCGCTGATCACCACGGTCGGGATGGGATGCACCGGCATCAAAATGCGTAAAAACGCCAGCCCTGTCATGCGCGGCAGATCGAGGTCGAGGGTCAAGACATCGGGCGCAAGGTGGACGATCTGATCGCGGGCCACGAACGGATCCGGGGCCGTACCGACCACCTGGAATCCCGGCTGGCGGTCAAGGCAGTCGGTGAGCATCCGGCGGATGACCGCCGAGTCGTCGATGACCAGGATGCGGACGGTCATTTCCGGAAAGCCGCCGGAGCGATCGAGGCCAGTGGATGGCGCAGACCGCTCAGGCTTTCGGCGGCGCCGATCAGCAGCAGACCGCCCGGACGAAGCAGCCGGACGCATTCATCGAGCAGCGCCTGGCGCACCTCGATCGGGAAATAGATCATGACATTCCGGCAGAAGATCACGTCCAGCGGCCCGCGCATGGGGAAGGGCGGACGATTGAGGTTGAGGCGGTTGACGGTCAGCATCCGGCGCAAGTCGGGGCTGGCCTGGACCTGCCCGCCAAGGGCGGCGAAATACTTGCGGCGGAGATCAGCCGCCACCGGCTCGACTGCCCGCAGGTCATAGATGCCGGCACGGCAGGCCTCCAGCACCCGGGTGCTGATGTCGGTGCACAGGATCGCGCAATCGTGGGCAGCGGCGCCGTTCTCAGCCATGAGGATGGCCAGGGTGTAGGCCTCCATCCCGGTGGAGGCCGCCGCTGACCACAGGCGGAAGCGCCTTTGGCCTGCGCCCAACCAGGCGCGCACCGCCTGGTCGCACAGCTGGAATGCCCGTGGTTCACGCCAAAAACTGGTGGTATTGGTGCTGATGGCGTCCAACAACTGGACCAGTTCGTCGCCATCCTGGTCGAGCAGCCGCAGGTAGTCCGCGAGGACAGTGGTGCCGGTGGCGCGCAGGCGCCGGGTCACCCGGGCTGCCACCAGGGCTTGTTTGCCGTCGCCCAGCTCGATCCCCAGGCGATGCCGCACCAGGGTGCGCAATGCCTGGTAACCAGCAGCATCGACCGCCGGCGGGCCGACGCTCGACCCGATCATCCGCTGGCCGCTTGGGCGGCGCCCAGATCGGCGGTGGACAGGGCCTTTTCGATGTCGAGCAGGACCACCACTTTGCCGCCGACTTTGCCCATGCCGACGATGCAGGCGGAATCGATCCCGGTGCCCATGGCCGGAGCCGGTTCAATGTCGGTGGCGGGGATGTTCTGGACCTCGTTCACCAGATCGACCACCGCCCCCAGGATCAAGGTCTGGCCGGCGGTTGCCGAGCTGGCCGTGGCCGTCATCTGGACCACGACGATGCACGACCGCTTGCCGTCGATCCCCCGGGGCAATCCGAGCTTGAGGCGGAGATCGATGACCGGGATGACCCGGCCACGCAGGTTGATCACCCCGCGCAGCCAGTCCGGCATGCGCGGCACCGGCGTGATGTCGAGCAGGCCGATGATCTCCTGGATCTTGAGGATCGGGATGGCGAAGCGCTCGGCCGCCAGGGTGAAGGCCAGGTATTTGTCGGCGGCGCTGCGGGTTGTGCGGGCGCGGACCGCGGCGGCGGTGTGGGCGAGCGGCGGCATGGTTCAGAATTTCGAGAAATCGCCCTGCTGATCCGCCGATTCCTCGGCAGTCAGGGGAATGATCTGGGACGGCTTGCGTGGGGCAGCGCTCTGGGATGGGCGGGGCGGCGGGGCGGCACGCTGGGTAGCAGGTGGGACCTGGCGCAGCGACTGCGTGGAGCGCTGAGACGGCGGCGGGGCCGGTCGTTGGGTGCTGGCTGTCGGCCTGGGCGGGGCGGCGGCGGGTATCGCCGTTGCGGCTTCGGATCCACGGACCTGGGTGCCTTCGACCACCACCCGCACCTGATCGACCGAACGCTGCAGTTCGGCTGACTGGGCCATCAGTTCCTCGCTGGCGGCCGCGCTCTGCTCGGCGCTGGCGGCATTTTCCTGAGTGACTTTGTCGATCTGCGAAACCGCTGCGTTGATCTGCTCGACTCCGCGGGCCTGCTCGTCGCTGGCTTCGGCAACCTCGGCCGACAACTGGCTGACCTTTTTCGCGGCAACCACCAATTTCTGGAAGGACTCAACCATCTCGCGGTCGAGGGTCCGGGCGACAGACTCCTGGACCTGGCGCGACGAGGCCAGGACCCGTTCCGAGTTGGCCTTGGCCTCTTTCATCAGGGCGGCGGTGTTGCGAGCCTCGTCGGTGCTGCGCGCCGCCAGGTTGCGGACTTCGTCAGCCACAACAGCGAAACCCATGCCTGCCTCACCAGCCCGGGCCGCCTCGACCGCAGCGTTCAGGGCCAGCAGATTGGTCTGAAAGGCGATCTCATCGATGGTCTCGACCACCGCCGTGGTCTTGTCGGTGCTGGCGCGGATGGCCTCGACCGCGGTCATCAGGTCGGCCAATTGCCGAGCCATGTCCTGGGCGGCCCGGCGGGCTGCGTGTTCGCCGAGTTCGCTGGCGCCGGCCGCCTCGCCGGCCAGGGTCTTGGCCTGGCGAGCGTTCTCGGCGTTCTGCCGGCAGGTGGCCGACAGTTCTTCCAACGATGAAGTCGTTTCTTCCAGGCTCGCGGCCTGCTCGCTAGCGCCGGCAGCGATGCGCTGGGCGCTTTCCGAAACCTGATTGGCGGCTGAGCTGACCTGGTCGGCTCCATTGGTCAGGTCGGCCATGCCGCGGCTGACCGGGATGGTGATCGACCGGGCGAGCAGCCAGGACCCGCCCAGGACCAGCACCGCCGCGCCCAGGCTGAAAAATTCCAGCAGACGTTGGCCGAAGACATCCTGCTCGGCGATGAGTTTTTCGCGATCTTTCAGGCGCTGGTTGAGCGCCTGGACGATGACGTCGATGTGGGCTCGATGCGCATCATAGATCGGCTTGATCTCGCCGATCAGAATCGCCCCAGCGGCATTGGCGTCCATCCCGCCTTCGACTCCAGGGATCAGCTTGTCTCGGATCAGGGCCAGGATCTGCGCGCCTGTGTCTTTGGCTTGTTTGGCCTCGCCACGGATCTGGCCGGCATAGGCGTGGTGGCCCAACCACACGTCCCAGCGATCGGTGAATTCCTTTTCAAGCTTTTTAAAGTGCTCTTTATACTGCTGGCGTTGGTCCGGCTTGCTGTCCGGATACAGATGGCCGATCAGGTAGGCCTCGACGACAAAGGCCGGCGATGGATGGACATCGGCCAGGAAGATATTGTCATCCATGACCTCGACGAAGGTCGGACTGTTGATCTTGGAATGGTCATAGATCAACCAACCTGTCGCTGCCACAGTGAGGACGCAGATAGTGGAGAAGATCGCCAGGATGGCGAGGCGGCCGCGGATGCCCATGGTCATGGTGATTCCTTTGGTGCTTTCAGTTGGTCGGAAAACGACAGTAGATCAGGTGGGAGCGAGAGGTTGGACGATGGTAGATGCAGCGCGATGTAGAATCGGCAGCAAGACAGCCCGGGCGGCTGAAAGTCCCTGATGAATTGCCAGGGATTCCTTGTCGATCACCGCCACCGCTCCGGCCGCCAGCAGTTTCCCTTCCAGGTCGCTGCCGGTCTTGGCCACCGTGGACACGATGACTGTGGGAATCGGCTTGAATTGCATGATCTTGCGCAAAAAAGCGAGACCGTCGAGACGCGGCATGATGACATCCAGGCAGAGTACATCGGGATCCTCGGCCAGGATCTGCTCACGGGCCTGGAAGGCGTCTTCGGCCTCACCGACCACCTCAAGTCGGGGATCTCCGGCGATGGCCGCAACCAGCACCCGCCGGACCGTGGCCGAATCGTCCACCACTAGGACGCGGATCTTGCGGCGGGCCAGATCATCGCGTCGTTGGCTGGCCGCCGACGCTTCGATCAGGGAACAGCGGATCGCGCCGTTGCCGGTATCGAAGTCGAGCTTGCGGCCGCGGCTGCCGCCGGTGTCCTCGCCAGCCACCTGGATTTTTGCGGCCTCTAAACTGACATAAGCCTGTTCGATGTTGCGCTGGCCGATGTCCCCGGCCCCTGATCCCAAAGCCCCGACCACTGCGCCGCCACCATAGATCCGGGCCTTGCAGCGTGCCAGATCACTGCCGGCCAGCCGCGCCAGGTTGAGCAGTTGGGCGATGGCCTGGTCGCCGCATTTTCCCGGAGCCAGCCGGGTGCCGTTGGCGTTGGGGACCATGAAGTGGTTCAGCCCGCCCCACTTGCGCAACGGATCGAACACCGCCACCGCCACGCAGGAGCCGAGCAACGTCGAGAGCATCGACGGCTCGCGGACGAAGGCCATTTCACCGGGCAGAAGAAAAGTCCGGCGCAGGTCGCCGTTGACTGGACTGGTCGAAGCAAGACTCGGCGGCCTGACGGCCGGGCTCGGGGGCCGGATGGCCAGACTCGGCGGCCTGACGGACGGGCTTGGCGGCGGTAGATGCTGCGGCGTGTCCATGGAATTCAGGCCGCCACTTCGTTTTGGAACAGGTCGACATCCAGGACCAGGGCCAGGCTGCCATCGCCGAGCAGGGCCGAGCCGGTGATCAGCTCAGCCCCGGAAGGCAGGCCGGCCATCGGCCGCAGGACAACCTTTTGCACACCCAACACGCCATCGACCACCAGCGCCAGTTTTCGGCGGTTGGCCGACACCGCCACCAGCACCTGGCTGCGCTGGTCCCAATCGTGGCCTTGGCGATTCAGGACTTCGATCCCGGACAGCACCGGCATGAGGTCACCGCGCCGCTGGATGCAGCGCCCGCGACCGACCACGCGCTGCAAATCCCCTGGAATGGCCTTGAAGGTCTCGAGCACCCGTTCGAGGGGGATGGCGAAAATCCGGTTGCCGATCTTGACCAGATACCCGGGCATGATCTGGGTCGTGACGCTCTTGGGGATGCGGATGGTGATCGTGGTGCCCTGACCGGCGACCGTGGCCACCTGGATTCCACCGCCGGATTCGTCGATGGCCCGGCGGACCACGTCCATGCCCACGCCGCGGCCGCTGATCTCGGTGACCTCTTTGGCCGTGGACACCCCCGGAGCAAAGATGAAATCGACGATGTCCTGCTCGGACATGGCGATACCGGGTTGGGCGATGCCGAGGCTTTCGGCCTTGTTGCGGATGGCTGCCAGGTCGATGCCCTTGCCATCGTCGGCGATGGTGATGGTGACCATGCGGTCGGTGGTGGCGGCGCTGATCCGCACCAGACCCTGGGCCGGTTTTCCAGCGGCCTCGCGGGCGACCGGGGCTTCGATGCCATGATCGGCGGCATTGCGGGCGATGTGGGTCAGGGGTGCGTCCAGCAGTTCGATCAGGCTCTTATCCACCACCAGATCCTCGCCTTCGAGCACCACCAGGATGTCTTTGCCCCGGAACTGGGCGACATCCCGGACCAGCCGCGGAACCTTGTTCAACAGCGGCCGGATCGGCACCTGGCGCAGGGCCATGATCCCCCGTTGCAGGCGGTTGGACACGGTGGCGAAGGTTTCATTGGCTCGGCGCAGGCTTTTCGCCATGGGCCGGGTGTCGGGGTCGGCGGCTAAGCGTTTGTGCAGGTGGGCGTACATGTCGCCCACCACCAACAGTTCGCCGACTTGATCGAGGAAAGCATCGACGGTGGCCTCGGCCACCCGCATGCTCTTAGGGCCGGACTCGGTTTTAGCCTCGCGGCTGGTCGCTTCGCTGCGCGGCCTGCTGCCTTCGCTACGCGGGCTGGTGTCTTCGCTGCGCGGGCGGCGATTGGTGCTCGTGAGCGCTGAAACCGCCGACACCACAGCGGTTTCCTGCTTCAATTTGGGGATACGCTCACGCAGGTAGCTGATGAGCAGCGAATCGAATCCAACAGTCGGGTGGAATGCGTTGAATCCCTCGATCATTTCAGCAACGATTACGGCATCATCGGGCGATGCATGGGACTTGAGGTCAGCAAGAATCCTGGCGACCTCCGTACCGGCACCATCGTCGACCCGCCCGGCAGCCACCGCATCGATGACCGCGGTGAGTCGGCCAAGAGGACCTATTTCAGCCAACGGGTCGCCATGGGATTTTTGCCCACCGCTGGCAATCAGGGCCTGGCGGATCCGGGCCAGGGCCGCCTTGGCGTCGTCGGGCAGGTGTGCCGAGTTGGCCTCCACCAGGACCAGATCGGCAAGCACACTGCTGCTACCGGCAGTTTGGGTGGGAAGGTCGCGTAAACGGGTCAGCAAGAGGTCGAAGCCTGCCTGATCGGGCGGATCGATGGCTCCGGATTTGAGGCCGGCGACCAGGACTCTCAGGACATCGAGCCCTTCGAGCAGGGCATCGGTGACCTGGCGGGAGGCCGGCATGTGGCCCTTGCGCACCTGATCGAGCACATTTTCCAGATCATGGGCGAGGTTCTTGACCGCCATGAAGCCGAAGAAAGCGGCATTACCCTTCAGGCTGTGGACTGCCCGGAAGATCGCATTGACCGGTTCGAGGTCGCCGGGGCGGGCCTCCATCTCGACAAATCGGCGGTCGAGTCCGTCGAGGGATTCCTTGGCCTCGTCCAAGAATCCAGCGAGCAGTTCGGGATCGGCGCTGAGGTCGAAGGCGCTCATGGCAGCGGAACCAACTGGTCGGTCGGCAACAGGAAATCAGTGAGCGGTCCAGGCGACTCTGGAACCGGCGTCTGCGCTGCGTGCGGCTCTACCGCGGTCGTCCCAGAGGGCTTGCGGCGGCGGCTGACCGAAGCCAGACGGTCGAGCCAGCCGCGCAGGACGACCTCGGCTTGGGCCACCGCCTGGGCCAGGATCTCAGGATCAAGGATTGGCTTCGACACGAAACTGAACGCTCCCAGTTTCAGGACATCAAGCACGGTCGAGACCTCATCGTGGGAGGTCAGGACGATGGCCCGGATCAGCGGGTGCTGATCGCGCAAAATACGCAGCAGATCATAGCCGTCTCGTCCCGGCATCTCGATGTCGGTGAGCACGATATGGACATGGCGGGCGCCCAGCACGGCGAGGGCTTCCTCTACTCCGGAAGCGGTGGCGACCTCGTAGCCCCAGGCACGCAGATGGGCGCCAACAAGCTTTCGAATCAAGGTATCATCATCCACCACCAGGATGGTCGTCGGCATGTGTAGTGGTTACCTTGCAATTGCATCGTGCGCAATCCGCAGAACCGCCTTTGTCGAAGGTTTATGCTGGCGTTCCGAAAGCAGTGACTTGGATTTGCCAGTTGACCCGGGATGGGGTATCGTGTCGCGGAGATCACATCCATGCGAACCGTCATCATTCCCCTGCTCAGCTTCGGCCTGCTGACGGCCGCCGATCCGGCGGCCATCGCCCAGGCGCTGGCCGCCAGCACAGCCAACGACCGAGCCAAAACCTGGGTGACGGTCAACGGCCTGGCCCTGATGACCGACCCAACCATCGTCGCCGCAGTTTCTGCTCAGAATGCCCGGAAAATCCCCATAGCCGAGATCCAGCGGATCGATGGCGAATGGCAGAAAGCCGAAAGCCCCCTACCAATCATGGGCGAATTGAAAACCAACGCCGCGGCCAAGATCCTGGTTGCTCTGGCGGCCAAGCATCCGGTTTTGGCCGAGGCTTTCGTCATGGACAACCAGGGCGCCAACGTGGCGATGATCGACGCCACCAGCGATTACTGGCAAGGTGATGAGGCCAAGTGGCAGAACTCCTTCAAGGGCGGTGCCGGCGGAGTCGATGTCGGCAAGGAAAAACTCGATAAATCCACCAACAAAGTGCTGCAACAGGTGTCGCTGCCGGTGCTGGCCAGTGATGGCACGGTGATTGGCGCGATCACCTTGGGCATCTCGGTCGGCGGCCCGTGAATCTACGCCAGGGACTGCTGCTGTCCGTCCTGCCCGGGGTGCTCGGCCTGATCCTGGTGGCGGCGGGAGCCTCGTTGGTGGTCTCCAGGCTTTCCGGTGCCTTCCAAGAGGCCGTGCGCACCCAGGTCGGCCCTTTGGTGAAAAGCGACGTCCCGGCTCTGGTCGGGCTGCTCGGCGAACGCGACGCCCTCGCCCGCTTCGACGCGGCGGTCCATCGCGCAGTGATCGCCGAGAAACGTGCCTTGTCGGCAGATGAAGAGGAATATCCGGCGATCGCTGCGCTCCACGCCCAGGCGGTCGACCAGCTAAAAGTGCCGGCCCGGGTCGAGCAGGCCTTCATCGCCTGGCGGGAACGATCGCGCAAAGTGGTCAGCGACGCCAAGGACCCGGCCCTGCTCGCCTTCGCCAGGAAATCCAGCGAGGTCGGCTCGGCCTTTGAGCAATTCACCAAGCTGCAGAAGTCGATCGACGCTGCCGTGACCGAACTCGAACGACGAGCCGCCAGCGGAGTCGCGGACGCCGCCGCCCGCGGTAGCCAGGTCGGCGGGCTCGCCGGCGCGACCGCCAGCGAAAGCGACCAAGCTCGACGCCTGCTGTGGTGGCTGGCCTCGATGTCGCTGATCGTGGCCGTGGTCACCGCCATCCTGGTCGGCCGGCTGCTGATCCGCCGTCTCGGGACCGCCGCCGACCAGGTGGCGAAGACTGCTGAGGAAATCGATACCGCCGCTGGCACCGTGGCCGGTACCAGCTCGGATCTGGCTGCGGCCACCTCGAGCCAGGCAGCAGTGATCCAAGAGACCACCGTGGCCATCGGGGAGCTGGCCGCGCGGGCAACCGACAGCGCCACCGCCGCCAAAGCCCTCCTCGACGTGGTGACCGCCGCTGCTGCCGCCGGGGCTGGAGCCAGGTCCTCTACGGCGACTGCGCTGAGCAACCTGACCACCCACATGGGCCACCTGAGACAACGTGCGGATGCGATCCGCGCCGCTGCCGGCCGCGCCCGGGTAGTCTCCGAAACTATCGATGATCTGGCCTTCCAGACCAATTTGCTGGCACTGAACGCCGCCATCGAAGCGGCCCGGGCCGGAGAGGCCGGGGCCGGCTTCGCTGTGGTGGCCGACGAGGTCCGCAACCTGGCGGCTCGCTCCGCCGAGGAATCTTCCAGTTCAGGCCAGGTCCTGGCAGCCGTGGACACCGAAGCCGCCGCCATCACCACCGCCATCGCCGATCTGGTGGCCTGGATCGAACGCGATCTGGTCCAAGTGGTGGACCAGGCCCTGGCCGGAGGCGAGGCCGCCGCCAGCCGGGCCGCCACCGATACCCGCACCGCCCTCGCCGGAGCCGAGTCCCAGGCCCATGCGGTGAGCGAGATCGCCGCCGCGGTGACCACTATGGACAGCGAAATCCAGCGCGCCGCCGCCACCGCCGAAACCACCGCCGCTGCGGCCGATCAGTTGCATCAGCACAGTCAGGCCCTGGCCGCCGCTACCGCAGGCATCCGCGCCGTGGTGCGTTACTGAGTTGTTTATAGGAGACAGCGCCGGGCTTGGCTCGCCAGCCTGGTGAACCTGCTGTGAGATGTTTCTCGATTCACACCGCACATGAAAGAAAGGCTTTTCGTTATGAATCCTGTAACTATCATATATGCAAGTTCAGCAGTTACCAGAATGACAGATCATCAGTTGGCAGACATTCTGAGAGTAAGTGTGAAAAATAATCAGAGGGACAACATTACGGGCATACTTGTTTATAAAGAGGGAAATTTCATGCAGGTCTTGGAAGGCGATGAAGACATGGTTGGTAAAACTCACGCTAAAATTCTCGCTGACCCAAGACATAAGGGCGTGATTACCCTCATCAGGAAGCCGATAAAAAACAGGGTATTTAACACCTGGGCAATGGGATTTAAGAATGCCGATAAATTATCTATAGATGAGAAGAAACATTGTAGTGATTTTTTGGATAGACCGCTCACAGATGACAAATACGTTAAAGATCCAAGTATTGCAATACGGCTACTTTTGACGTTCAATAATTCTATTCGGTAAGCCGATATCTTACCATACACCGTATCGGACCGAGCGTCTTTTCTTTTCTTGATGACCGCATGTATTTAGATCTTTCCTGCTTGGCAAAATCACACCGGCCGGCCCGGTAATTTCTCACAATGGAAATGCACCAAGGGAAACCGCCGGTCCAGCGGAGCGATTCACTCCGTGCATGCGGCGGCGTCTTCGACCTTCGGCCACGTTGCGGCTGTTGCCTGAGGCCGCCGATGCCAAGCATCCGGCCATGGCTGAACGCGTCGCATTCCTCGTCCTCGACATCGAGACCGTGGCCGATGGCCGGCTGGTCCAGCGGGTGCGCCTGCCCGACCAGCCCGAGCTGTCGCCGGCCGCCGCTGTCGCCGCCCATCGCCAGCAGTTGCTGGAATCGTCGAACGGACGCAGCGATTTCGTGCCACATACCTTCCAGGTGCCGGTGTCGGTGGCGGTGGCCAAAATTGCCGCTGATCATTCCCTGATCGAATTGAAGACCCTCGACCGGCCGCGTTTCCGGCCCCAGGTCATCACCCGCACGTTTTGGCGCGGCTGGGAAAAACTCGGCATGCCGACGCTGGTGACCTTCAACGGGCGGTTCTTCGATCTGCCGGTGATGGAACTCGCCGCTTTCCGCTATGGCATTTCGGTGCCCGACTGGTTCGGTGGCAAAGGCTACGATGCGCCGCGCAACCGCTTCAACCAGAAGGCCCATCTCGACCTGCAAGATCTGCTGGGCAATTCCGGCGCCGTGCACATGAATGGCGGACTGAACCTGTGCGCACAGTTGCTTGGCAAGCCGGGCAAGATGGGAACCAAAGGCGACATGGTCCAGGAATTATGGGAAAAAGGCGAGCACCTGCGGATCGACGACTATTGCCAGTGCGATGTGCTCGACACCTATTTCACCTTTTTGCGCTGCCTGGTGATCCAGGGAACGATTTCTCTCGATCGCGAGCATGAGCTGGTCGATCAGGCCAAGCGCTGGATCGAGCTGCAATCCCAAGTCAATCCGGCGCTGGCTGAATACCTCCGCCATTTCCGCCACTGGCAGCCCCACGGCGACGACGATGACCCGTTCGTCAGCCGCCACGACGGCTGACGAGGGAAAAATACCGCGGCCAGAGCGGTGCTCGCGAGCCGCATCGTCGGCCATCGCGTGTCCACGAGTCCCGTTGTATGCTCGCCCGCGATGGCCGTCCCCTTACGCATCACCACGGTCGGCATGTCGCCCACCGATGCCGCTGCGCTGCGCGCCGCGGTTGGCGCTTCGCCGCGCCGCGATGTCGCCTCGGTGGTGGCTGCCGAAATGTCCGGAGCGGTCGATGCGGTGGTCGCCGACGCTGGACTGCCTGAAGACGAACTGCGCAAGCTGCTGGCCGGCGCTGAAGCGCCGCCGGTGGTGCTGCTCGCTGGAATCGACGAAGGCTGGATCGTCGCCCGGATGTTGCGCGCTGGTGCCTTCGATTGGATCGACCGCTCGCGGGTGCTAGAAGACGCCGCCCGGGTCGTGCGTCGGGCCTTCGAACGCTGCGAATCCGAACGGCGCAGGCGCTCGGCCAATGTCATGCTCGAACAGGTGGCCAGCGAGCAGGCCCGTCTGGTCCAGGAAGGCACCAACCGCTGGCTCAAGGTCCGCGATGCCCTCGACCGCGAGGTCGCCAGCCATCGCCGGGCCCAGTCGCAGCTTGCGATTGAACGCACCCTGCTCCGCACCGTGGTCGACAATCTGCCCGACCTGGTCTATGCAAAAGACCTCGAAAGCCGGTTCGTCCTCGCCAACCGCGCCGTCGCCGAACTGATGGGGGCGGAAAGCCCCGACGACGTTGCCGGGCGCAGCGACCTCGATTACTACCCTGCCCTGGTGGAGCGCGCCGCCCGTTCCGCCCACCCCAGCTGGGAACCCGCCCCGCGGCTTGCCCGACTCGATGCCGCGCTCGCCATCAGCCTGCCGGTCCTCGACGGAATCCCACCATGACCGATCCCGTTCCAGAGCCTCTGCGCTGTCTGCTGGTCGAAGACAATCCGGCCGATGTGGCGATCGTCGCCGCCCAGTTGGCCAGCGTCGATCCGGGAGCGGTGCGGCTCGATATCGCCGGAAGCCTTGAGGATGCGATCGACCGCGTCGGCAAGGGCAGGCCTGATGTGCTGCTGCTCGACCTGTCGCTGCCCGACAGCGATGGACTCGATACGTTCATCTCGCTCCACCTGCGCTGCCCGTTGGTGCCGGTGGTGGTGCTCTCTGGCGTCGAAGCGCCCGACACGGTCATGCACTGCGTGCGGATGGGCGCCCAGGACTTCCTGGTCAAGGGCCGTTTCACGCCCCAGACGTTGCTGAGATCCCTGCAATTCGCCATCGAACGGTCGCGTCTGGCGCAGCGCATGGAAAGCGGCGCCGAGACCGCGACCATCCACGAGCTGGTGCCGTTGATCCCCGGCCTGCCGCTCTTGCCCCTCGAATCCGCCACCCGCCCGCCGGAACCGCGCCGGCCCGGTTCGACCGGCACCGGCGTCGTCGCCACCGCCACCCGGTTCTCGCTCACCACCGGGTTGGGCAGCGGCGGCATGTGCGACGTGGTCCTGGCCCATCAGCACAACCTCGGCCGGGATGTGGCGGTGAAATTCCTGCGCGCCGACTTGGCCGACCCCAAGCACCTGGCCCAATTCCAGGCCGAGGCCAGGGTCACCGCCTGGCTCGAACATCCGAACATCATCCCGGTCTATGATCTCGGCGACCATTTTTTCGTCATGCGCCGGATCCAGGGCATGACCCTGTCAAAGCTGATCCAGCACCGCCGCACCCCCGCCGATCTGCCGTTCTTCGTCGAGGTCCTGCTCAAGGTCAGCGACGCCGTGGCCTTCGCCCACAGCCGCGGCGTCATCCACCGCGACATCAAACCCGAGAACATCATGGTCGGTGAGTTCGGCGAGGTCCTGCTCATGGACTGGGGCCTGTCGCTGACCTTCGCCACCGTGCCCGATGGGCTGGTGCGGGCCATGCCCATGCCCACCGAGCCGCGCGACGTGTGCTCGGGCACCCTGGCCTTCCTGCCCCCCGAGATCGCCTGGGCCGACCTGCCCCGGGTCGGTCCCGCCACCGACCTGTTCCTGCTCGGAGCCACGCTCTACACCGTCATGGCCGGCAAGGCGCCGTACGATTTCAACAATAATTCCGACTCCTTGGCAGCCGCCGCCCACACCCGCTACCAACCGCTGGATCCAACCGACGCGATGTCGCCTCCCGAGCTGGTGGACACCCAGCAACGGGCGATGTCGGCCGACCCGGAACATCGCGGCACCGTCCAAGCCTTCGCCGCCGCCTTGCGCGGCTGGCTGCACGGCGGCGGCGGGTAGTCCGGAGCGCTGGCCGATCGCCAAGACGGCACACCGTCAACACGTGGCGGCTCTCTCGGTTCAGCTGATTCTGCCAGGATCAACCAGTCCATTCCGGTCGGCATCCTGCATCGCCTTCCGACCTGGTCCGGCGTAAACTATCCACATCGGTCCGGTCCGGATCGATCTGCCGGTCCTGCCCATGATCGCTCGGAGACACGACTTGGAGCGACCCATGACCTCTGCCGCACGAACCCGTCCCACACCGGCAGATGCGCAGACGCCTTGCCGCATGCTGGGCTCGGGCCTGCTCGTCCCGGCGCCGCAGCTGCCGCCCAAACCGGCGTGGCAAGGGATGCTCGCCTATGTCGCTGATCTTCAGAAACGCTCCCTGCGTCCCGCCGAGCCACCGTTCCGCCGGCCGTGGTTGGAGATCGGGCCAGGCTATTGCTACGGTCCGGCCTTCGGCCACTTCGATATCGTGCATGAGGTCCTCGATCTGGTGGCCGAATCCCCTGACATCGCCCGTGACCAGATGCTCAACCAATTGGATTTGCAGCGCCCAGACGGCACCATCCCGTTCTGCTGGATGGGCGAGAACCCAGCCCGTACCTGGGTTCCACCAGGCCAGCCGATGGCAGATCGGCTGGCGGCGGCCGGCACCTTCCCGCCGTTGTGGCCGGTGGGCGTCGATGCCTGCCTGGCCCTGCAACCCGACGAGGAGTTGCTCACCACCGCCTACGCTGCCCTGACCCGCCTGCTTGGCTGGTTCGCGACCAACCGCCAGCTGCCTGATGGCAGTTATTTCTATGCCGACATCTTCAACGATCATCGGTGGGAAAGCGGCATGGACATGGGCATCCGCTTCGCCAAGCCACCAGCCCAGCCGGCCGGCTGCGTCGATGCCACCAGCCACGTCTCGTGGTGCCATCAGTTCGCTGCGCGCTGGGCGTCGCAACTCGGCAAAGATCCCGGGCCGCACCAGCAGGCCGCCGCTGAGGCCAACGCGTACATCCAGCGCAATCTGTACTGCGCCGAGACTGCTTGGTTCCACGACGCCTGGACGGTGGGCGATCCGGCCCGACGGCATTGGGCATTCGAAGGCATGTGGGCCTTGGTGGCCGGAGCGGCAAGTCCTGCCCAAGCGGCGGCGGCGCTGACCGGCAGCCTGCTCGATCCCCAGCGGTTCAACACGCCGCATCCGATCGCCACGGTGGCAGCTTCCGATCCGGCCTTCGAGCTACGGATGCTGTGCGGACCGGCCTGGAACAGCTTCACGTTGTGGTCGACGGAAGCCTGTCTGCGCTATGGCCACGCCGCCGGTGCCCGTGAATTGCTGGAAAAATCCTTGGACCGCACCGCCATCCAGTTCGCCCGCACCGGTACCGTGTGGGAGTTCTACCATCCCTTCGGCGGCGAACCCGAGAGCCTGGTGCGCAAGCCCGGCCGGGCGATCAAGGGACCGAGCCGGGATTATCTCGCCCACAATCCGTTGCGGGCGATGTACCGGCTATGGGCAGGCCTGACGGATGCCGCCACGCCGGGCACCGCAGCCTAAGCAATCCGACCGACCGGGCAGGCGCAGATGGCGCCGGGCAGTCGCAGACAGCGCCGAGGACAGACCGATCGCGGTCCTGCCGCTGACGCCGGAATCTGCCTCCCGAGGACGTTTTCCGGAGCATCCTCCAAGACGACACCGGACAACGTCGCCAGGTCCCGGGAGTAAGACGGCCATGAGACGTTCCCTTCCTTTCCTCCTCATCGCCTGCGCGGCCCGGATCGTTGCGGGCGAACCCTTGGCCGAGGCCCAGGAAGGGCTGCGCAACCTCCTCTCCCTGCGCGAAAAGGCCATCGCCCAACTGCCCAAGGATGCCCGCGAACTGCGTCTCAGCCTGGAAGGCGCCGCGGACCGGGACGATGCAGAGGTCGTTCTGCGTCAACGCGCCGGATCGTGGACCGGCGGTTACGCCCAGGTGCCTGGCTGGGCCCAGGCGACCATGCCGGAATGGCGTCGGTATTACCTGGGGAACCGCAGCGATGCGAACTGGCGCGATGGTTTGCCGTTCGCGGTCGATGCCGGCGGACTGGCCTGGAGCGACACCGCGGTGACCGGCGATCTGGTGGTGACCTATCGCTATGACACGCCGGAAGCGGTCCGGGTGCCGGCTGGCAAAATGGTGAACTTTTGGGACCGTTTCGTGTCGAGCGGCAATACGGTCGAACGCAAAGTCATTCATCGCATCGACGCAGCCATCGTACCTGATGCCTGGCTGGTCGAACTGGTGCTTGAAGACGGTGTCACCTGGCCGGTCAAACCGCGCGCTAGCAAGCCCAAGAACGCCACCGGCGACGCCGAGAAAGATGCGAAAGCGGCGGCGGCCCAGGCCGCCCAGCGCGAGGCGAGAGCCGCTGCGGAAGCCCAAGCCACGTCGCGATTCATCACCAAGATCGAAACGCCGGCCCCGCCTGCCGTCCCAGAAGAAGCCAATGCGCCAACCCGGGTGCCGGTGGTGCTGCGCCTGCGCCTGCCGAGCGGACCGACCACCCCGGTGCGGGCGGTGACCCCGCTGTGGCTGGCCGGTTTCCATGAGGCAGATGCGTCGGGTCTGGTGCTCAAGGGTACGAAATTGACCGGCACGTTGACGGTGTACCTGCACCAGGACGGCTGGTCGCCGTGGGGCGGCGGAAAGAATTGGCAGGTGCAGCCGACGCCGGCGACCTATCGCATCGATGCCGATCTGGCCGGCGGCGCGATCACCGGCACCTATGCCGCCCAAGGCGTTCCCACCGACCTGACCTTGAGCAGCCAGAGCTATGGTGTCACCGCCATGCCCAATCCCTTGGGCAGCTGGAACGGCCGGATCATGGGCCGGGCCGGACGGCTGGTGGCCGGCCGCCATGGCACCACCGGCGATCTCGGATCAAGCGCCGGTGCGGTGCTCGGTTCGGTCGAGATCGCGGGCAGTCCAGGACCGGCGCCCGCCGTGCCCAGCGATGTGGTGGGCTGCGCCCTGGCCGCCGAATCGGTGCTGGCCGATCTGCGTGCTCTGGCCCTGATCCAGGCCAATCCCGGATTCGCCTGGCATCGCGCCCGGGTGCAGGCCGACTTGGCCCGCACCGATTGGACCGTGGCCGATCCGGCCGCCGCAGCAGGTTGGATCAGCCGCAGCGCGCGTTGGTACGCAGCGGCTCCCGCCCCGTTGCCGCCTGCACTGCCCGAAGCGGGCAGTGACAGCCTGTCGCTGGGATCGGCCTCGTGCGCTGGGGTCCTGCCCGCCACTGGCTGGCACCACCTGGCAACCTGGCAGGTGTCGGATCTCCTCCAGCTGCGTCCAGGGATCGAGCAGGACTCCTGTCCGTTCCCTGATGTGGTCCCCGCCGGTCTGCCGCTGCTCCAGGATGCCGACCGCCTGGGCTGCCGCCGGCTGAATCCTGATCGCCGCGAGTGGAGCATCCTGACCCCGCCCGGACCGACCGTGCTCCTGCCCCGGGCCGACGCTCCGATTTTTCCCCGCTATTCCGGCAAGGTGTTTATCGCTGCGGGAACCTTCCAGCTCGACCGCCAGGGACCAGTGCGTTTCGCCTTGGACGCCGCGGATCAGGCGCAGGTCTACCTCGATGGCCGGCTGGTATGGGCGGCGCCAGTCCGGTCCTACCGCACCCGGCCTGGCGGTCGCCAGATCGTGACCGTGGATCTCGCAGCTGGCGACCACCAGGTGGTGGTGCGCAACCACCAGGAACGGATCTCGCCCTGGTTCCAGTTCGCACTGAGCCGAGACGCGGCTCAGGCCGGTCCGGCGGCCAAGCCCGTGGCGGCCGTTGTCGATCCGCGCGATGCGGTGGGCGAACCGCCGGTGTCCTGGGATCTCGCCCGGGACACCGCCTGGCGCCTGCCTGAACTCGCGGGCACATCGGCCCCGCTGGCGCTGGGCGGCTTGCTGTATGTGCCGACCCTGGGCCGGCTGCACGCGGTGGATCCCGCCACCGGCACGGTGCGCTGGTCGAAGGATCTCGGCGCCGCTCCGCCCGCCGACCAGGCCAAGTCGGACAAGAGCGACCGGCCTCGGCCGATCGCGTACGACGGCGCTGTCATCGCCGCCAATCCGCTGGATGGTTCGGTGCTGCGCTGCAATCCAGATGGCTCGGTAGCGTGGACCGCTGCGTCCGGTCTGGGCGTTGGCGTGCTCCACCGGCTCGGCGATCGGATCATCGCCGAAGGCCGCCAGCTCGACGCGAAGGAGGCGAACGCGGTGGGCGTGGTCGCCCTCGATGCCGCCACTGGCGCCATCGCCGGCCGCTGGGACCTGCGCGGCGGAGTCGGTGCCGGAGCCCAGGGCGCCGGCAGCATCTCCTCAGGAGGCTTCGACGCTTCGCTGACCGCGGTGATCCAGCTACGGAGCGAAAAACGCCTGCATGGCGTGTATCTGAGTTCCGCCGGCATCCTGATCGACGTGCTCGACGGCGGCGGCATGCGTCTGCTCGATGTCGATTGGCCCGGCCAATGGGACGATGGCCTGTCGCGCTACAACGGCGTGCTGGTCACCCGTTCGACCGTGACTGCCGACGGGGCCGACCTGGTACTGGCCTCGCAAATGGGCGTGCATCTGGTGACCTTCTGGCCAGGACCGGACGGCCGGCTGGCCTATGGCCCGCGCTGGATGGCCGGGGGACAGAACTCCGGACATGGTGGGTTCACCGCCCGGGCGGCGATCGATGGCAACCTGATCTTCGTGTGGAACGTGATCGTCAGCCACGGACCGCACTGCCCGGATGCCTATGTCGAGTGCTGCGCCTATGACCGCGCCACCGGCCGGGTGCTGATCCGCCAGAACCGCCTCCATCCGGGATTGGCCCGCGGCGGTCCGACCACAGTGCAGGGCGGACGTTTGTACCTGTGCGAACCCGGCGCCGAGCCTTTCGTCTTTGCCAAGCTGGGACGCATCACCGTGCTGTCGGCCACCGCCGATCTGCCGGTGCTCGGCGGCGGCGATCTCGATCCGCGGTCCAGGGAGCCACTGGTGGTCGGCGGTCGCTTGATCGTCAGATCCCCCGAAGGCCTGTACGCGATCGCACGCAAGGATGAGCAGCGCCAGCTCGCAGCGCGGGTCGTGCTCGACCGCCTCGGCCTGCCGCCGGTCCCCGATCTGGCGCCGCTGCTCAGCGCCCTGGACCGCGTCCCAGTCGGCGCCGACCTGCCGGTGACCATCCTCGCCGATGGGCTGGCTCCAACCCGTTGGCTCGGGCTCGGGCCGATGGCGACGCCGCCGTCCAATCCGCTGGCTCTGGTGCCTGGCGCGCCTGGCGCGCCGACCTGGCGTCCCTTGGCCCGCAACGAGGCTTGGCGCGATCCGCCGCTGTACCATCGGCAAAATGAATTGCAGGGCACTGGCGACATCGTGCCGACCTTCACCGGGCACCTCGATCCGGCGAGCTGCGCCAGCGCCACCGCCAGCGGTCTGTTTTATGCCTTGCTCGACAACCAGCGCGAACGCCTGGTCGTACCGCGGATGAAAGGCCCCGGCCTCACCCTGTGGGTTTCGGGCCGCAAACTCCTCGCCGGCGAGGCGGTGCGCCTGGCTCCGGGATTGCATCCCGTGCTGGTCCAAGTCGATCCGCCCTGGTTCGCCCAGACCACGGTCAAACCGTTCCCGCCAGTCGATGTGGCCAAAGGCCTCGCGGCCGGCCTGCTGACCTCGGTCTGGCCAGGCGAATGGAAGGTTGCCGGCCCGATCAGCGCCGATGTGCCGCCGCTTGATGGCGCCCAGCTGACCTCGGTTCCAGCCGAGGAGCTGGCCGTCGGCCAAGCCGTGGTGCGGGTGCACCCGGTGCCCGATCCCGATCACCGGCTGCGCCTGACCCGCCTGGTCGACCTCGCTCCAGGCCAACCCTTCGACTTCAAGGACCAGCCGGCCACGGTGGTCATCGGCCACCCGGTCAGCGCCTACGCCTTCACCACCATCACGGTTCCAACCGATGGCGTCCTTTATGGCACAGCAGCGGTCGACTGGCACATGCGTTGGTTCGTCGACGGCCGGCCGGCCTATGCCACCTTGGCAACGGGCAATGGCGGCGACCCGGAACAGATCGGCATGCATCCGTTTTCGATCCCGGTCACCGCTGGAAAGCACGTGGTCTGCGTCGAATTGAAGCCGGGATCCAAAGGCTGGCAGCTGCGCGCCGACTTGGCGTTCAGCGCCAAAACCCTCGACGAACTGTCCGCGATCCGGGTCGAATCCAAGATCAAGCCTATGCCGCCCGACCTGCGCCTCGACCCGGCCTTCGCCGATCTGCCGCTATCGAGCGAACGGATGGCAGTTTGGCTGCGCAACGCCAAGCCGCTTCGCGAGTTGCTGCAATCGATCGTGAAGGATCTTCCGGGAACCAAGGAAGCGGGCGAAGCCAAGACCGCCCTCGCCACGTTGGATGCGGCGCAAGGGAAGTAAGGACTCGCGCAACAACCAGACGCGCATTTCGGAGCGGCGATGAAGGCATCGCCGCACCGGGATCTGCGCTAGTGACGAGCGCACCATGCAGGTCAGAGATGCATGACCTCGGTCTGGCGTCCCGTCGTTTCCTTGGCGTCTTCGCGGTTCATCTGCTGTTTCAAGGTTGAGACTCAAGACAAAGAGCGTTCGATTCCGCATCGGTTGCGCGGCCGGGATCGGGCCGGTAATCCGCATGCCAGGTGATCAGTCAACTTCTTCCGGAGCGCCGCCTGGCTGGTCGTTACCTGGTTGGGGCAACGCTGGGGGCGGGCGGTTTCGGCGAGGTCTGCGCCGGGATCGACCAGCGGTCAGGGTCCAAGGTCGCGATCAAGCGGCTGCTGCGCCTCGACCCCAAACGCTTGCTGCTGTTCAAGCGCGAATTCCGCCAGCTCGCTGACATCCACCACCAGAATCTGCTGCGCTACATCGAGCTGATCGAGGAGCAGGGCGACTGGTACCTGATCATGGAATACATCGCCGGCACGGTGCTGCTGCCGTGGCTGCGCGCTGGCGAGGCCAGGATCCCCGATCTGCCGATCAGCTTCGATTTCGCTCCGACCTCAACCGTTGGCAGCGCGGTCATCCGGACTGGAACCACGACGGTGATCGACCGGGCAGACCGGACCAGTCCGCAGCAGGTGTCCTATCCGCCCTTGCCTCCGCGCCGCTTAGAGCGCCTGCTGGGATTGCTGCCGCAATGGGTTTCCGCGCTCACCCACCTGCATTCCTCCGGCTTCATCCACTGCGATCTGACGCCGCGCAACCTGATGGTCGATGCCGATGGGCGGCTGGTCGTGCTCGATTTCGGTCTCGCCCAGCCACGCAAACGCGATCCCGCCGCCGCGCCCCAGGTCATGGGCACGGTGAGCTACATGGCCCCGGAACAGATCTGCGGCGAAGACGTCGGCCCTGCCGCCGACTGGTACGGGGTCGGTTCGGTGCTGTTCGAGGCGCTGACCGGTCGGGTCCCGTTCATCGGAACGTCCAACGAGGTCAGCCAACGCAAACTCGACCAGCCTGCCCCCGATCCACGTTCGATCTGCTCGGGGATTCCTGATGATTTGGCTGAGCTGGTGGTGGCACTGCTGGCCACTGCACCAGCCGACCGGCCGACCGATGCGGCCCGACGCCTGCTCAGCCTGACCCGATCCGGACTGCGATCCGGACCCGGCCTGACGGTGCCTCCGCTGCCATCATCGCCCTTCGTCGGGCGCAGGGAGCAGATCAGCCGGCTCACGGCCAGGATCCGCGGCGATCACGCTGGGGTCGTGCTGCTCCACGGCCCGTCCGGCATCGGCAAGAGCGACCTGCTGCGCCACGCCTGCGAACGCGGCGGGGACGACCGGTCGGTGTTCCTGCGCAGCCGCTGCTACCAGCACGAATCGCTGCCGTTCAAAGGTCTGGATGGGCTGATCGATGCCGTGGCCGACCACATGAAGGACAGCGGCGCGGCGGCGGTCGAGGATCTCGTGCTGCTCAGCCTGCTATTCCCGACCTTGCGCCGGGTGGTTTCCGGCTCGCTGGCCGTCGCTGGCGATCCACGCGAATGGCGCCGCCGCGCCTTCCGCGCCCTGCGCGACCTGTTCGCCGCCTGGACCCGGTTGTATCCCGAACTGCGCTACGTGCTGGTGATCGACGACATCCAGTGGAGCGACCAGGACAGCATCGCGGCGCTGATCGGGATGCTCGCGCCTCCGTCGCCGCCACCGGTGCTGATGCTGCTCTCGGCCCGGACCGACGACGACCAGGGTCGGGCCGCCCAGCTGATCAGAGACGCCTTCGCCGAGGCCGGTATCACGGTCGAGGACCTGCCGGTCCAGGAGCTCGATGCCGAGGCCCTGGGCCAGCTCGCGACCCAGCTCGATCCCGACGCGGACCCGGGCAAGATCGCCAGCTGGTGCCGCGATGCCGGCGGAAGCCCGCTGATGCTGCGCGAGATCGTGGCCGCCAATCGGCTCGGCGGTGCCGCGGGAGCGAGCTTGACCGACCTGCTCGGCCTGCGCCTGGCCGCCTTGCCGCCACGGGAACGCCGGCTGGTCGAAGCGGTCGCCATCGCCGGCAGTCCGCAGCCGATCAGCACCCTCAGCCGCGTGCTCAGCGCCCCGGACGATCTGATCGCCTGCGCCCACCGCCTTGATTCCGCCCGGCTGCTGCGCTGGCGCGGCGGAGTCGAACTCGGCCTGCATCACGACAAGATCGGCGAAACCGCCATCAGCCTGCTCAGCCCGGCCCACCGCCGCGACAGCCACGTCCGTTTCGCCGAGGTCCTCGCCGAACAGGGCGATGCGGCCTCCGACGCGGTGTTCGAGCACTGGATGGCTGCCGACCGTCCCGAGCGGGCCTTAGGGCCGGGCATGCAGGCGGCGGCCCACGCCGAGCGGACCTTCGCTTTCGGACGGGCGGCCGAGCTGTTCGCGCGGCTCGATGCCCTGGTCGATCCCGGGGAGCGGCCAGGACTGCGTCGGCGTCAGGCCGAGGCCCTGGCCAACGCCGGCCGGGGCACCGCCGCGGCGCGGCTCTATGCCGGCCTGGCTGCCGATCCGAGCGTACCCGACCGATCCCAGCTCCGCCGCCTGGCTGCATTCCATTTCCTGCGCAGCGGCTCGGTCCTCGATGGTCTGAGCAATGCCCGCGAGGCGCTGGCCGCGGCTGGTGAGCGCTGGATCGGCCATCCGGGATGGGCGGTGGCGCGGATCATCTGGGCCCGGTTGGGCCTGCGCCTGCGCGGCTACCGGTTCGAGGAACGGCTGGACGACCCGCCGCTGCGGGTGGCCGAACGGGCTGATGCGCTGTGGTCGTTGTCGCGGGCCTTGGCTCCGGTCGATACCCTGCGCGCGGTCGAGCTGCACCTGCGCCATCTGCCGGAAATCCTCGCCCACGGCGACCTGCCGCGGGTGGTGCGGGCGATCGCCTGGGAGGCGATGCTGCTGTCGACCGAAAGCACCTCTCAACGCGCCACCGCCCAGGCGCTCCTCGGCCGGGCGCACATGCTCGCCGATCGCCTGGGTCGACCGCGGGTGCTGGCCGAGGTCGTCGCCGCCCGGTCGTATTGTGCCCGGTTCGACGGCCACCTTGACGAGGCCCTGAACCTGGCGTCATCGAGCATCGACATCTACCGCTCCAGGTGCCAGGACATCGCCTGGGAGATCGGTTCGATCCTGGTGTGGTGCCGTTTTCCAGCCCTGGCCTGGAGCGGCCGGCTGGCCGAGCTCCGCCGGGAATGCGATGAGGCAGAGCGCGAGTTCGAAGGCTATGGCGACCGCTACACCCTGGTGACGCTGCGCGCCGGCCTGCTGCCATGGTTGCTGCTCGCCGAAGGCCGTCCTGACGACTCTGCGCGCTCGATCGCCGCCGCCCGGGCCGACTGGACCGCCGATGGCTGGCACCTCCAGCACCTGCTCGCCGGCCTGTCGAGCGTCCGGCTGGCGCTGTACCGCGGGGACCATGTCAGCGCGCTTGCTGAAATCGCCCAGATCTGGCCGCGCATGCGCAGCTCAGGTCAGGTGTTCAACCAGTGGTACCACGCCGACGCGCTGCTGCTCCACGGCAATGCCGCGCTGCGGGCTGGCGATCACCGATTGGCATCGCGCTTAGCCAGGCAGCTGGCCAACGTCGGCCATCCCTGGGCGAAGACCCATGCAGCGGTCATGCAGGCAGGAGCCCAGGCTCAAGCGGGAGACACGAACAAGCAGCAACGCCTGCGGGAGGCCGCCGCAGCCTATGACCAGGCTGGCCTGGCGATGTACGCTGCGGCGGCCCGGCTCGGAGCGGATCCTGCCGATGCGGCAGCTACCGCGGCGCTTACCGTCATGGGCGTGGCTGATCCGCAGCGCTGGACGGCGACGCTGTTGCCACTTCATTGAGCATTCCCGAGGCGAGCTGGAGCTACACGTTCCGGAGCGGCGATGCCCCCATCGCCGGCGCGACGCAGGTGCGAAAACCTCAACAATGCAGTTGAATCAATATGTCTCCAAAGAAAAACCCGGGGAAAGCTTCGCTGGCTCAACGACCAACCAGGTGCGAATGGATCTTCCCCACTCCTTCCACCACTTGGTACTTGGCAGCTCACCAGGGAAAATCCTAGGCGAGTTTAGGCCCGCCTTTGCCCGGAGCTGCTGCCACTGGCTTTGGCCGTCGATTCGCCAACGCACCGACCCTGACTCCGAGCTGGTGCATGCCGAGCAGGACCGCGATCCCGCCGATCAGCCCGGTCACGAGCGCGGCCGGCGGGAACAGCAGGATCAGTCCGGTGGCGGCGACCAGCAACAGCACGCCGACGACCAGACCAGCCACACCGAGGCAGACCGCGCCCATCAGCGCCTGGCGCCAGGCGTGCAGGGCGTGCTTGTATTCGAGGGTGTAGCCGCGCTCTTGCAGCCAGGGGCCGGCGGCGCCTTCTGGCAGGTCGAATGGCCGGCGGACATAGCCGTCGCGCCAGCTCGCCATCAGCGCGTCGCCAGCTTTGCTCACCGACTGCCTGAACGCCGGTCCAACCACCGGCACGAGATGGATGAACCAGTATTTCGCCCAGTAATACCAGCGCAGCCCGGTCATCGCCACCCGATAGCCGATCGATACCACTGACCTTCCAGGCAGTCCATCGGGCAGGATCATCGCAGCGTGGGTGGGACCGATCAGATCGACGATGATCAGCCGGGGCAGGTCCTTGCGCAGCGCTGGCGGCAGGTAATCGCGCAGGAACTGCTCCAAGGTGCGGGTCAGGCGCTTGCCCATCACGCTTTCGCCGACCACGGCCGGATCGCTCTGCACCAGAGCGAACAGGGCTTCGCTCTCGGCCCACGAGGTCGGCAGCAGCTTCGCTTCGATCCCCATCAGGTAGCCAATCACCCGCCACGCATGGGCGAACGCCTCGCGTTCTTTCTGGCTCAGGATGCAGCCCCAGCGCTCCAGGCCGCGCGGGATGAGCAGTCCGAACGTGAGCAGGGTGTAGACCAGATCGGCCTGGTTCACCGGAACGCCGCGCTCCTCGGTGTTCCAGGACGCCGGGTCGAAACCGCGGTGCCGTCCGAATCCGGAAACACCTTGGCCGAGCAGCATCTGGCGCATGCCGGCGTGGAGCAGGCGGACCTTGCGGGCCGCGATCAGCCCACCGCCCCACAGCCAGCGCCTGGCGACCGTTCCTTGCTGGCCGGAGCGATCGACATCGCTGGGATCGGCCGCCGACCAATCGTTCATGGCCAGTGCGCTGCGCGGCGGGAACGGCAGGGGCCGGTCCTCCAGGACTTGCAGACCACCGGATTCCATCACCGCGTCGAGCATCAGGCCGGTTTCGTAGATGCGCTGATAGATGTACTTGTGCTGGCCGAGCTTGCCCGAGTCGTACAAGGCCGGGATGCCGTTCTTGATCAGATAGCAAGATGGCAGGCTGGCGCCGTAGAGCACGCCGATGATCGCGACCTGGTTGGCTTCCCAGACCGCGTTGGCGAGGCGCAGCTGGTCCGGATCGACCCAGTCCGGGGCCGGGCAGGGATCGAAATAGTCGAGATACTTTTCCGGCATCTCGTCCATCGCCTGGGCCAGATGGGTGCCACGGGCCAAGGCCAGCTCGGGCTGGCTGGTCAGCCGGTCGGCGATCGCCAGCATCTGCGTCCAGTCGCGCCGACCGCTTGGGCTGGTCAAAATCTGCTGGGCGATGTCATCGACCGGCGGATCGCCGACCTGGCGGGCGGCATGCAATTCATCGAGGGACCAGCGGCGGGTGGCAGGCATGGAAGATTCCCGATGGCCTACCTACGAACTGGCTCCTATCCTGGCAATGGCCCAGCGAAGATGGCTCGGCTTCTGGCGCTCGAACAAGTCATTGGACCGCCAAGTCGCCAGAACACCAAGGGGCGCTGCCCTGAAACCCAGCATCCCGCGAGGGAAGCTCCTGCCGGGTCCAGCAGTCGGGGCAGCCCCGCCAGCATCTGCAGACCAGCGAGCGCTACCTGTTCCACGGATCAGGCAGCAGTTGCTCCTGAACCAGTTCGGGGGTATCAATGATCATCCCCATGTCTCCTGATGCGGCCGCCGGCCAGGCAGAAGTCATTGCAGGGCGCTACGTCCCCGGACGCGAGATCGGTCGCGGTGCCACCGGCCGGGTGCTGGCGGCCTGGGATCAGCAGCTCGGACGCGAAGTCGCCCTCAAAATCCTCGATCCCAAGCTGAGCCGAAATGCCGAGGTGGTGGATCGGTTCGACCAGGAGGTGCGGATCACCGCCAGTCTGGTCCACCCAGGCGTGGTGGCGGTGCATGAGTCGGCGATCACCCCTGATGGCTGCCGCTGCTATGTGATGTCCCTGGCCCAGGGCAGGACGCTGGAGCATCGCCTCGAAGAATTGCGCAGCAGCCCCGATTCGTGGGCGGTCTTCCCGCTGGTCGATCGGCTGACCTTGTTCCTGAAGCTGCTCGATCTGATCGGCTATGCCCACTCGAAGGACGTGGTCCACCGCGATCTGAAGCCCGCCAACATCATCATCGGTGATTATGGCGAACTGTGGGTGCTCGATTGGGGCCTGGCCCGGACCCTGCGTCCCGCCGCCGAGGAGGCCGAGCGGACCTTCGACGATTTGTTCGCTGCCAAATCCTTGCCCGCCAAGGCCGAGGCCGCCACGATCATCATGGGCGAGGCCATCGATGCCATCGAAGTGGTCGAGCCGGCCGGACCCCATCCGCCATCGACCCGGGTCACCACCACGCCGGTGGCCCGTTCCGGTCGGCACGAACGCAGCCGCAGTCAGCGCATCCGCAGCACCCAGTTCGGCCAGGTCATGGGCTCGCCAGCGTACATGTCGCCGGAGCAGGCCCGCGGCCAGGCCGGTCTGGCCGATGCGCGCAGCGACATCTATTCCCTCGGCGTCATCCTGGTCGAGCTGCTCACCCTGCGCACCCCGAACGAGCTGGAAGGCGAGGAGCCGGTGGTGTCGCTGATCGCCCGGGTGCGCGAAGGCCGACGGAAAAAGCTGGAGGATCACTGGCCGGAGGCCCCCGGACCGCTCAAGGTGATCAGCGAATGGGCGTTGGCCCTCGACATCCAGGACCGCTATCCCGACTGCACGGTGTTCGCACAGGATCTGCGGACCCTGCTGCTCCAACTGTCGGCCAGCTATGCCGAGCTGGAACGCCAGCGACTGGCCAAGGAACGCGAAGGCGCCTGGCTGCCGGTGGGCAGCTGGGATTTCGCTGCCTCGAACGATCCAGGGCCGTTCAGCATCCCGTCGCTGGCGATCCATGCCGAAAGCGTCGGGCAGGTCAGCCATCCTGAACTCGGCGGCATGCTGCTGGGCGGCTACGGCCTCCAGGTCTATCCGCTGGCGGTCACCCCGGGCGAGGATGTCCGCCTGACCGTGTCCCTCGACCTGCGCAAAGGCCACGAGGTCTGGATCTTCGTCCGCGGCATCCCGCCGGCTCCGGCCTACCAGTTCCGCCTCGGCGCCTATGGCGGCCGGTGGTTGGCGATCTGTCGTGGCGAAGGCCGCAGCAGCACAATCAAAGCCGAATTCCTGACCTTGCTGCCGTTGGTCAGGCAAGGCTCCGAAGCCCGGCGCAGCGAAGGCCGCAACCGGATCCTGATGATCGAGGCGGTCGGCTCGCAGCTGTCGTTCGCGGTCGATGGCGGCACCCCGCTGACCATCCGCGATGTCTATCCGGTGGGCTCCGATGGCGGCATCCATCTGGCTATTGCGACCTGGCACAGCCAGGCCCTGATCCATCGCCTGACCGTCGAGAGCCGGCGCAGCCCCTTGCTGGTCCCGAGCCATGTGATCGGCAATGAACTGCTCCGTCGCGGCCTGGAGCAGGCTGCCATCGCCCACTACCGGAGATGCCTAGAAGAGCACCCGGATGGCGAGCACGCCGTGGAGCCGGCCTTCATGCTCTGCCTGGCGCTGATCCAAGCCGGACAGCTCGCTGCCGCCGAAGAGGGCCTGCGCACCTTCCTGACCAGGTACCTGGACCATCCCCTCGCCCGGGATGGCATCTTCGAACTCGCCCGCCTCCGCCTCAGCGGCGATGCCGAGCACGGCTTGGCCAAGGCCGTGCGCGAGATCATGGCCTGGCAGGAAGCTGACGACGTGGTTCGCACCCGGTTCTCGATCTGGGTCGGCGACCTGCTCGAACGCCGGGCCTTGGAACACGGCCCCGACCAATCCCTGGAGACCGATCTGGAACTGATGCGCGGCTTCATCCGCGGATCTCCGGACGAAAACGAGCTGATCTCCACCCTCGGCACCCGCATCGGGTCGGCCCTGGGCCGCTACTCAGCGCTGCTGGTCGATCGCGAAGATGCCGCCGGCCTCTCGGCCTTGTCCAAATGCGAACAGCGGCTGCACGACCTGGGTTATAGCCTCACTCCCCGTCGCCACCGGTTGCACGCTGATTACCTGCGCCTGGCCCGTGAACTGGGCAGCGCCAACGACCCGACCACCACCATTCTGATCATCGGACGGGGCGAAGGACTCAGCACCGCCCAATCGGATTTCGTTCGCGACTGCCTGGCCCTCGCCGCATTGGGCTGCAGTGAGCAAATCCTCGATGCGCTGGCCGGCGAGGACATCACCCCGATCGAACGGGTGGTGCGGGCGACCCTGCATCTGCGCCAAGGCGAATCCGAGGCCGCCCACGCCGACCTGGAGGTCTGCTTCCGCCTGACCGATGTGCTCGAAACCGAACGGACCTCTCTGGGCGTGCTGTTCGCCGCGCGGCTCGGCTGCTTCGGTCTGGGCTACCTGCCGTGGGAACTGGTCGCCGACGGCCTGCGCGCTGCGGTGGACATGAACCTGGCCGCCCCGCTGAAAGCCCTGGCCGCCTGGCTGGCCGAGAATCTCGGCCACCGCGACGACGCCCTGACGCTTTACAAGGAACTGAGCGAAGAGGGCTGCCGCTTTGTGCTGATCGGCAAGATGGGCCAGGAACGGCTGACAGAATAACCGCTGACCCGCAGCGCGGAATCTTCCGGCGGCCTGCGCAGCTGGGTATCCGCCTGCACCGCTGGGTATCCGCATGCACAGCTGGGAATCTGCCAGAGCCGGCCACGCCGCGTTGCCACGGGGTGAAGTCATCCATCGTCAGGTCATGACCACCACGACCGCACGCCGCGTGCTGCTGAGCCCAGCCGAACCCGGACCACTGCCAACGGACGCGAATGTCTGGCGGCGCGGCCGCTGGCTGGCCCGGTGGTTGCAGCTTCCCCGCGGGGCTCAGCCGCCCTGCGTCGCGGCCTACCGGTTGCAGATCACTTGCGCCGAGGCCGCCACGATCCGCGTCCATCTCAGCGCCGATGAGCGCTTCCGGCTGTTCGTGGATGGGGCCGCAATCCTGGTTGGTCCGGAGCGCGGCGATTCCAGCAATTGGCGGTTCCACACGGTCGACATCGACCTTGGACCGGGGGACCACTGGATCGCCGCCCAGATCTGGAGCCTGGGAGCGAAACGGGCTTACTCGCAGGCGACCGCCGCGCCGGGGTTCATCCTCGACGCCGATGGCCGTTGGCATGATCGCCTGGCCACGGGCGTTGCTGCGTGGCAGTGCCGCCTGCTCGATGCGTTCGCCTTTGAAGACCAGCCCGACGGGCTGTTCACCGGTGCCCGCGCCGTGGTCGACGGCACCCGCATGGCCTGGGGATGGGAGCTGGGGGCCGGCGACGGCTTCGTTCCGGCCGAGCCAGGAGGTTACGGCTATTCGGCCCGGTCCGGCGTGGGGTTTGAACCACCGGTGCTGACCCCGGCGCGGTTACCGCCCCAAGTCGATGAACGGCTCGGCAACGGGACCGCGGTGCTGGTCGATGCCCTGGGCGATCGTGACGGCCGAGCCGTCGCTGATCCTGCCAAGGATCGCCCCGAAGAACGGTCGGCGTGGCAGGCCTGGCTTGATGGCCGGTCCCCATTGGAGCTTCCGGCCGGAAGCATCAGGCGATGCCTGATCGACTTCGGAACCTATCGCTGCGTCTGGCCGGTGCTGCATGCTGCCGGCAGCGGCGGCCAGGTGCGGCTGCGTTTCACCGAAGCACTTTTCCAAGCTGGCGAGCGCGATCCGTTCCTGGGCAAGGACAAAGGCGACCGCCGGGACTGGCAGGGAAAATACCTGCGTGGTCAAGGTCCGGTGTGGCGGACGGCGCCAGGAGCGGTGCGCATCTACGAGACGCTCGATTGGGAATGCGGTCGTTACCTGGAGATCGTCGCTGCGGCCGGCACGGCGCCGCTCCGGCTCGAACGGCTGGTCCAGCGCTCCACAGGATATCCTTTCAGCGATGACGGCTCCTTCGCCTGCGATGATCCGCGGTTGGATCAGCTGCGGACGCTGGCGGTGCGGACCATGCGCGTGGGCACCCACGAGACTTATTGCGATTGCCCATATTACGAACGGCTGCAATACGTTGGCGATACCCGGCTGGAAGTGTTGGTCACGTACTGCATGCAGCTCGACGATCGTCTGCCCCGCCAGGCCATCGACGCATTCGCCGTCAGCCGCCTGGCCAATGGTCTGGTCCACAGCCGGGCCCCGGCCCGCGGCGTTCAGGTCATTCCGCCCTTCGCTTTGTGGTGGATCCACATGCTCGCCGATCACGCCCAGTGGCGGAACGATCCGGCGTATGTCGCCAGCCATCTGCCCGTCGCCCGCGGGGTGATCGACGCCTGGTGGGCATGGCGAAACCGCGACGGACTGATCGAAACGCCAGACGGGTGGAATTTCGTCGACTGGGTGCCCGAGTGGTCCAGCGGCATGCCGGCTGGCGCCGATCGCGGAGTTTCAGCCATCCTCAATTGGCACTTCGTCTGGACCTTGGACCTGGCCGCAAAGCTAGAGGATTCCCTGGGCGACCCGGAGACCGCCGCGCTGTATCGGCGGCGCGCTGCTGCGCTCGTGGCCGCCTTGGAGCCATGCTGGGACGAAGCCCGTGGCCGCTGGCGGGACGCGCCGGGCAGCGATGTCTCCAGCGAGCACGTCCAATGCTTGGCGTTGTTGTCTGGTCGGCTCGACGGCGTGCGTGCCAGCCGCACCACGACCAGTCTGTTGGATGACGGCGACCTGGCCCGAACCACCATCTATTTCACCCATTATCTTTTCGAAGCCTACCGCCTGATCGGCCGTCCCGACCGGTTCTTCGACCGCCTGGGCCTGTGGCATGATTTGGCCGAGCGCGGGCTGACGACCACGCCGGAAACGCCGGAGCCATCACGCAGCGATTGCCATCCGTGGGGCGCCCATCCGCTCTACCATTTCGCCGCGGGAGTCGCCGGCATCCGTCCTGATTCCCTGGGATTCGCCTCGGTCGCGATCCATCCCCAGCCCGGACCGCTGCGCTGGCTGTCGGCGCAGGTGCCGCAT
This sequence comes from Planctomycetota bacterium, assembly GCA_014193115.1. GTDB lineage: Bacteria > Planctomycetota > UBA11346 > UBA11346 > UBA11346 > BJHQ01. The sequence continues at coordinate 211,849 of BJHQ01000007.1, forward strand.
CCGGCGGGATCGATCATCCTGGAACTGGAGCGTTCCGCCGACGGGCGCTGGCGCGGGCGGGTCGCGGCCCCGGTGCCGCTGCGGACGCCAGGCGGTGCGCTTCCGGCTGGCGACCACGCGGTGGAGTGGCGCCTGGACTGAACCCGGCCAGGAGCGACACCTGCCGCGACACCACCAGCCATCGGCCGCGCCGATCCCACTGGAGCCCCTACCATGCCCGTGCCCGCCACTGCCACCGATCACACCGCCGGCATCCGCTTCTTCGAGTACACCAGCGCCGCCGATCCGCGGTTGCCGGCAGTGCCGTATGCGGTCCTGCCAGCCGACCAGCACGCTCCTGGGCCGACCCGGAACATCGTCTGGGATCTCAGCGATCGCCTCGGCTGCCCGTGGCCAGCGACCACACCCGGACTGCTCGCCGGCTTCCTGCGCATCAACGCGGGCGAAACCATCGCTGCCCAGAGCGAGGCCACCTCGCACCTGTATTATGTCATCCGCGGCTCCGGCCGGTCGCGCTACGCTGGCGGTGAGATCGCCTGGGCGGATGGCGACCTGTTCACGCTGCCATCAAGCAAGAGCCTTCAGCATCAGGCCGAGCGCGACGCCGCGCTGTACTACGTCCACGATCAGCCGCTGCTGTCGTATTTGGGCGCGACCGCCGCTGCGCCACGGTTCAGTCCGGCGTTGTACCGGCGCGATCGGCTGCTGGCGGAGATCGCCCGGGTCCGGGCGGAGCCTGGAGCGGCAAACCGCAACCGCATGGGCGTGATCCTCGGCCACGCCGATACCCTGCTGACCATGACCGCGACCCATACGCTGTGGGCGCTGTTCAATGTGCTGCCGGCCAAGGCCGTGCAAAAACCCCACCGCCACAATTCAGTGGCCCTCGACCTGTGCCTGTCGGCTGAGCCAGGGACCTATACGCTGATCGCCAAGGAGATCGACCCTTCGGGCAACCTGATCGATCCGCAACGCGCTGACTGGTTGCCCGGCACGGCCTTCGTCACCCCGCCCGGTTTATGGCATTCGCACCACAACGAATCCGGCACCGACGCCATGGTGTTGCCGATCCAAGACGCCGGCCTGCACACCTGGCTGCGAACCCTCGACATCCGATTCGCGCGCTGATCCGTTGCGACGGATTGACCTCGCTAAGCAGTTCGGCCTAGGCTTTGACCGCAGCACGGCCATGGGTAGGTCTACCCGACCACCTTTCCGCCCACCGCGCAGGACCCCAGGCCATGTCCGACCTCCATCCCGTCATCGACCGCGTCCGCCAAGGAGCCCATGTCGCCGGATTGGCCGAATACCAGGCGATGTACGACCGGTCGATCCGGGATCCGAACGGCTTCTGGGGCGACATGGCGAAACGGTTCCTGCATTGGAAGCGGCCTTTCGACCAGGTGATGGACGTGGATTTCCGCGATGGTTATCATGCCTGGTTCGGCGGCGGTCAGCTCAACGTGTCCGAGAACTGCCTCGACCGGCACCTGGCCACCCGCGGCGACCAGGCCGCGATCATCTGGGAATCGGACACGCCTGGTGAAGTCCGTCGGCTGACCTACCGCGAGGTCCATCGCGAAACCTGCCGGGTGGCCAACGTGCTCAAAAGCCGCGGCGTGCGCAAAGGCGATCGGGTCGCGATCTATCTGCCGATGGTGCCCGAAGCCGCCATCGCGATGCTCGCCTGCGCCCGCCTGGGTGCGGTGCATTCGGTGGTCTTCGGCGGATTCTCTGCAGAATCCCTGCGCGATCGGATCCTCGACAGCGACTGCCGGGTGCTGATCACCGCCGATGAGGGCCGACGCGGCGGCAAATCGGTGCCGCTCAAGGCCACCGCCGACGCCGCCCTCGCCCACTGTCCCAACGTCAACACCGTGCTGGTCCTGCGCCGCACCGGTGGCGCCGTGACGATGAAGGACGGTCGCGATTTCTGGTGGCACGAACAGGTCGCCAGCCGCCGTCCGTACTGCCCGGCGGTGCCGGTCGACAGCGAAGATCTGCTGTTCCTGCTCTACACCTCGGGCTCGACCGGAAAGCCGAAGGGCATCGCCCACAGCACTGCCGGGTACCTGCTCTACACCGCGATCACCCACCATTACGTGTTCGATTACCGGCCTGGCGATGTGTTCGCCTGCATGGCCGACGTTGGCTGGGTCACCGGCCACAGCTACGTGGTTTACGGCCCGCTGTGCAACGGCGGGACCTCGTTCATGTTCGAGGGTATTCCCACGTATCCTGACTCAGGCCGGTACTGGGACATGGTCCAACGCCATCGCATCACCCAGTTTTATACTGCGCCGACGGCGATCCGGGCGATCATGCGTGATGGCGACGGACCGGTGAAGCAGTTCGACCGCAGCAGCCTGCGGGTGCTGGGCAGCGTCGGAGAGCCGATCAATCCCGAAGCCTGGAGGTGGTACTACGAGGTCGTGGGCGAGTCGCGGTGCGCAATCGTCGACACCTTCTGGCAGACCGAGACCGGCGGCCACATGATCACGCCGCTGCCGGGTGCGACCGCACTGAAACCGGGCAGTGCCACCCTGCCGTTCTTCGGCGTCGAACCGAAAATCCTGGATGAAAAAGGCGTGGAGCTGGTCGGCAATGACGTGACCGGCGTTCTGGTGTTCAGCCGTGGCTGGCCAGGCATCGCCCGGACCATCTACGGCGACCACCAGCGCTACCTGGACACCTACTTCAGGCCGTTTCCTGGCCACTATTTCACCGGCGACGGCTGCCGGCGCGACGCCGACGGCTATTATTGGATCACCGGTCGAGTCGATGACGTCATCAATGTCAGCGGCCATCGCCTGGGCACTGCCGAGGTCGAAAGCGCCTTGGTCGCCCATCACGCCGTGGCCGAAGCCGCCGTCGTCGGCTATCCCCACGAGATCAAAGGCCAGGGCATCTTCGCCTATGTGATCCTGAAATCCGGGTTCACCGAATCTGCCGAGCTGCTCGGCCAGCTCAAGCAATCGTGCCGCCACCACATCGGCCCGATCGCCACGCCTGACAAGATCCTGATCGCGCCAGGTCTGCCCAAGACCCGCAGCGGCAAGATCATGCGCCGCATCCTGCGCAAGGTCGCCGCCCAGGAGACCGGAAATCTCGGTGACATCTCGACTCTCGCCGATCCAGCGGTGGTCGATCAGCTGATCGCCAAGCGAGCTGAGATCGGCGCCTGAAACGAACCGCCGTGTTCCTCAGCGGTTCGGCGGGATCACAGCACCAGCGCCAGCAGGTAAGCCACTGGCGCGGCGATGATCAGGGCGTCGGCCAGGTCGAGCCAACCTCCGAAGCCCGGCACCAGCGTGCCGCTGTCTTTGACTGACGCATCGCGTTTCAAGGCGCTTTCGACCAGATCACCGGCGACTCCCATCGGGCCGAGGATCAGGCCCCAGACCAGGGGTTGCCACCACCCGTTGAACGGTGAAGCGCCAAGTCCCCACACGAACAGCGCGGTGAACAGATAGGTCCCGCCCACCGCGCCGACGAAACTGAAGGCGAAACCTTCCCAGGTCTTTCCGGGGGAGATCAGCGGCGACAGGCGATGGCGGCCAAAGGCCCGGCCTCCGAAATAAGCCGCGATGTCGCCGAATTTCACCGTCGCCAGCAGGACGAGCAGGAGCATGCCGCCGCGGTTGGCGGGTTCGGCCTGGGCCAGATAATAACCAGGGGCAGCATCGAGCAGCGCCAGCCGCTCAAGCAAGTTGAATGAAACCCCAAGGTACAACATACCAAACGTCGTCGCCCCAAGGCTGGCGATGAATTGCTCGGTGGCATAGCGCTGCATCTGGGCCAAGGCGGTCCAGAACATGCCCAGCCCGAGCAGCAGCGGCACCACTGGCGATGCAGCCAATCGCTCCCGGGCGGCGCCTGCATGCTCGGGGCACCACCACGGATCGTGCAGATGCGCCTCAAACACCAGGCCCACCGCGACAACGACCAACGGCGCCAATCGAGCGTGGACCGCGCGATTGACCGTCAGGCGGCGGAACTCCCGGGCAGCCAGGATCACCGCCCCGACACCCAGGACCAAGGCCCCCCAGTGCCGGTCGCTGATGGCGTCCCAGGTCAGGACGACGAGCAGGACGGACCCGATCAGGGAGCCGAAGACCAGGCGTTGGCGCAATTCGACGCGCATGGCGGAGCATGGCGCTACTCAACGCCGAAGAAATGCCAGAGGGCTCGCTTTCCCAATCGGAATCCGCGGCATCGCGGATCCAGGCCGCCTTGACGCCCCCTCGCCGCGCGACTAAGACGCGATCGGTGATGCGGGAGTCCCGCCCACCCGATGGTTCCGGTCGTTGCCGGAACGGCTGCTGAGGAGCTCTGGTGGAGACCGAGATCGAGCGCCTGCGCAAAAAGGTCGAGAACTTCCCCTCGGCTTCCAGCTACAACCGGCTCGCGGAGCTGGCTCGGATGGCTGGCGACCATGCCGAAGCCGAGCGTGCCTGCCGGCGTTGCATCAAGGAATTCCCGCGCAACGGCCAGGCCTATCTGATCCTGGCGGAAATGGCCTTGGCCGGCAGCAAGCGCGACGAGGCGGTCCAGCTGGTCGGCACCGCCATCGAAAAAGACCCGCGCAGCTACACCGCCCACAAGATGATGGCGGATTTCCTGATCCAGGATGGCAACCTGCCCCAGGCCCTGGCCCACCTGCGCCAAATTCTGACCTTCAAACCGGGCGATCCGGTCATTACCCAACGGGTGGCGGAACTCGATAAGAACGCGCCTCCCGGCCAACCCAAGACGCAAACCATCACCAAGCCGGCTGGCACCGGTCCGGCGAAACCATCCGCCCCCGGCCCAGCGCCAGCCAGCGGAAACAGCCCGCCGCAAGCGGCTCCGACCCCGGCCCCCGGTTCCGGGTCCCGCCCTGCGGTGTCGCCCATTGTCGGCGCCGTTCCGGTGATCAAACGCCCGCCCCGCGGCCCGGTCCTGGATCCCCTGTGCGCCGAAGCTGGAGTGGTCGGTGCCTTGGTGGCAGACGCCAGCGGGCGGGCGGTTTTGGCCAAGAATCTCAAGCCGGAGCAAGAGGAAATCCTGGCGGCGCTAGCCGCTGAGCTGGGCAAAGCCGGCCAGTCGGCCCTGGCCGCCATCGGCCAGTCCAAGACGGCGACAGTGGTCTTGTCCGCGGCCAACGGCCAGGTCCTGCGTTTCGCCCGCGACCAAGGCATGGCGGTGGTCATCTTGGCCAATCCCGGTATCCGTCCGGCCATGCTCGAACTTCGCGCCCGCCAGGCGCTCATCGACCTGGGAGCCGGCTAAATGGATGAAATCCTGGTCCAGCTCAACCGCGTCCGCGGAGTCGGAGGCTCGCTGCTCTGCTCCGCCGATGGCCTGCCGATCGCCACCGCCTTGCGCGAAGGAGCGGATGAATCCCGGCTCGCCGCCGCGGTGGCGTCGTTGGTCGAATCCGCCAGCCGGATGGCCAGCATGCTCCAGCTCGGATCCGTCGCGAGCACCGCCGCCACCAGCGACACCGGCAGCATCCTGCTGCTCGCCGCCGGCAACGCCTATCTGGTCATCGTAGCCGATCCGGCAGCGAATCTCGCCCTGCTCCAACTCGAGGCCAAACCATTTGTCGAGCGGATCGCCCAGCGGCTGTCGCTCTGACACCCAGTCCCCAACGCCCCGGATACCCACATGGTCCAGATCAATTTCGGACAGCGCGAAGTGAGCTGCAAGGTGGTTTTCTATGGCCCGGGCATGTCGGGCAAGACGACCAACCTGGAAATCATCCATAAGAAGGCTCCAAAGGACGCGGTCGGCGAAATGGTCTCCATCGCGACCGAGACCGATCGCACCCTGTACTTCGATTTCCTGCCCTTGGACCTCGGCCAGGTCGCCGGCATGCGGACCAAGTTCCAGCTCTATACCGTGCCCGGGCAAATCTATTACAACGCCACCCGCAAACTGGTGCTGCAAGGCGTCGATGGGGTGATCTTCGTCGCCGACAGCAATCCTGACAAGATGGCCGAAAATCTGGAATCGCTCCAGAACCTGCGCGATAACCTTGCTGAGATGAACCTGAAGCTGGATGACCTGCCGCTGGTCCTGCAATACAACAAGCGCGATCTGCCGAATGCGCTGTCCGTCGAAGACATGAACGCCCGGATGAACCCGATGGGGGTGCCGATCCACGAGGCTTGCGCCCGGGATGGGAAAGGCGTCTTCGCCACCTTGAAGGAAGTCAGCCGGCTGGTCATCGAAAAGCTGAACAAGGATCACGCCCCGCCGGTCAATCGCCGCCGTACCGGCGGCAACCTGACCCCCCAGCGCACCCCGGTGGTCAGTCCCCAGGCGGCCCATGCCCCGACCCCCGGCCCGCTGCAGGCAGCCGCCCCAGCGCCGGCCGCCCCGCCAGCACGGCCTGCGGCGGCGCCAGCTCCGGCCTGGACCCCGCCAAAGGCACCTGCGCCGGCTCCCGCGCTTCGGCCAGCTGCGCCGGCTCCGGCAGACGAGATGTCGGCACGCGACAAGCATCTCGCCAAGGCCAAGCCGCAGCCGCTGGCAGCCGCCGCGAAATCGCCGGCCACCGCCGCCACCGAAGGCGCGATGACCGAGCCGAACCTGAAGAAGTATAAACAGCAAACTCAGGGTGGCGGACCGTTCCAGAAATTCCTGTTGCTCGCCCTGCTCATCGTTTCGCTGCTGGTGGTCGCACTGTTGCTGGTCCTGTTCGTCCAGCCGGTCCGAGCCCTGCTGCCGCTGAGCGTCCAACAGATGCTGACTGGACCGGCACCGCAGGCGCCGATTCCGGTCCAACCGCCGGCGAAGGCCGAGCCAGCGCCACCGGCAGGCAAAGCGCCGGAGGCTGCTCCGGCTGAGGCCAAGCCCAAGCCGGAAGAGCCGAAGGCGGGGCAGCCAGCCGAAGCCGCTAAACCCGCTCCCCCTGCCGAAGGCCACTGAACATGGTCAGCGACAATGAGGCCCTGCGCCTGCGCCGGTTGGTCTTCTACGCGAAGGATATCGACCAGATCAATGCCGCGTTGCTCGCCTTCGTGAAGAAATCGAATGCGCAGAGCGTGGTGGTGATCGACCAGGAAGGCCACATGGTCGCCCGCCAGGGCTTCCGCCAGGCGGGCAGTGACCCGTCGACCTTGGCGGCGCTGGTCGCAGGCAGTTTCGCCAGCACCCGGCAGGTGGCGAAGCAGCTCGGTGAATCCGATTTCCGCGTGATGTCCCATCAGGGTCCGCAGCAGTCCATCCACATCACCCTGCTCGGCACGCGCACGCTCCAGGTTGCGGTATTCAGCAGCCAAATCAAACCCGGCATGATCCAGGTGCTGTGCGGAGAACTGGCCAAGCAGCTCGAAGCCCTGCTCGATTCCGCGGCGAACCGCGCCCCGTCGGTCGATGATCCATCGACCAAGCTCGGCGACAAGTTCACCTCCGAGATGAAGAATCAGCTCGACAATCTGTTCGGGGACCTCTGACCAGCCGCGGTCATGAGCAGGTCATGACCGTCCGGTTCAGAGCTCATCTGTTCGGCATGTCGGCAGTCCGGCCGGGGCGCTCCCCCTGGTCTGGCGACGGATCGGCCTAAGTTGCCGCCATGGGCTTCCAAGGTGAACTGAACTCGGTCAGTCTGGGCGACATCTTCCAGACGTTGCATATGAATCGGCAGACCGGCACCCTGTCGGTCGGGGCCGATCAGGATCCCGGTTCCGCGGTCCATGTCTGGTTCGATCAGGGTCTGGTCGCGGCGTGCAGCGCGCCGATCGCCGATGGGCGGCCGTTCCTGATCAACACGCTGCTGAAAAAGAACCTCTTATCGCAAGACGTCGCCGACGACCTGGTGCGCCGGATGCGGAGCACCAACCAGGCGAGCCGCGATCTGCTCCTCGCCAGCAATGTGGTGGCAGAAAACGACCTGGACGAAGTGTCGACCTGGTGCATCGAAGAGATCGCCTGTCCGATCTTCGAGCGCACCGTCGGCGAGTTCCGTTTCAGCGACGGCGATCCCCTCGATGTCCTGGCCGGTCCGAACACGATCTGGATGGGCGGGACGCGGATCCAGACCTCGCAGCTGGTCCTGGAGGCCACCCGCCGACGGGACGAATGGCAGCGCATCCGCGAAGTCATCACCGATTCCGAAGCGCTGTACCAGGTCGATGCGGATGGCCGCACCAACCTGCGCAACGTCCAGACCGACCCCGAAATGCTCAAGGTCCTGCGTTATCTGGATGGTCGGCACACCTTGGATTCGATCGCGGCAGTCGTCGGGGTGACCCGGTTCGACACCTATGCGATCACCTCGCAGCTGGTCCTCGCCGGAGTCGCCCGGGCCCGGACGCCGCAAGAGGTGGTCGAGGACGCGGTCACTCTGCGCGCCCAGGGGGAAACCCAGAAGGCCAGGGATCTGCTGGAAAACATCCTGCGCAGCGCCCGGGTCCCTGAAGTCCTGCGCCCCCTCGCCGAGGCCTGTGCCGCACTCAACCAGGTGCCCCGGGCCGTCGAGCTGTTCCTCGAACTGATCCAGCGCAGCCAGGACAGCGGCGACCTGGAGACCGCGCTCAAAGATCTCGACACCGTCATCCAGCTGTCGCCTGAAGATCCCGATTTGCAGTTCGAGCGGGCCCAGATCCAGGGCGAACTCGGCCGGCTCGACGAAGCGGCCTCCGGCTACGTTGCGGCGGCCCAGGTCTTCCTGACCACCAAGGAGACGCCGCGGGCGATCGACGCCTGCCACCGCGCCAAGAACCTGCTGCCCCGCTCCCCAGAGCCCCACCGCTGGCTGGCCAAGGCCTATCTGATGGATGGCGCCACCGACAATGCGACGGTGGAATACAAGGCGTTGTGGCATGCTCTGCTGTCGTCGAACAGCCCGACCAAAGCCCTGCGCGAGCTGCGTTCGATCCTCGACACCGACTGCAAGTTCGCATCGGTCAAAGAATCCGTCCTGGCCCATGCCCAGAGCAGCGAGGCGGTCAAAACCAGCCGGACCATGCGCATCGTCGCCTGGGCGGCACTGGTGCTGATGCTGATCGGCGCCGGAGTGGTCGGTTGGGAATACTGGCGCGGCGTGATCGTCACCCGCAATGGCCAGGAGGCCGTCGCCGAAGTCAAGCAGACCTTCAATTCGACCCGCGAAAGCCTGCCCCACAAGGTGCTGCTCGATGAGCTGACCTCGATCCGTTCGCAGTACGCATCGGTCAAGGAAGTGGTCAAGCTCGCCGAGGACACCGAGAACGAGATCCGCAAGGATTTCGATCAACGCGCCAGCAATCTGCTCGCCGAAGCCCAGGCCTATCTTCGCGGCGGCCTTTTCGACAAGGCCTACCAGTCCCTGACCAGGCTCAAGGCCGATTTCGCCGGGACCCGCTCGGCCGGCGTGGCCGATGCCAGGATCGAGGAGCTGCGCTCGACCCGGATCGGCGTCGAAGTGCTCTCCGTGGTCGATGATGCGCGGCGCAAATGGACGGCCCAGGATTGGGACGAGGCCATCAACCAGCTGAAGCCGGTGCTGGCCCGCAACGACCTGCCGCTTGAACTGAAAAACGAATACCAGTCCCTTTCCCTGGAATGGACCTCTGCTTTGGGCAGCGCCCAAGAACTGCTCGCTCGGGCTCGGAAGATCCGCGCCAATGGCGACCGCCGCGCCGCCATCGTCGCCCTCCGCCGAGCCGCCACCGGGCAAGGCGAGTCCGCCGTTTCCCTGGCCAAGAACGAATTGGCCGAGGTCGAATCGGAGGTCATCGCCGACATCGGGCTGCGCGCCCGGACTGCCGCCAGCAAAGGCGACGACGCGGGAGCCTTCGCGGCCGTCGAGGAGCTGCTCGCCGTCGCCAAGCAATCGACCTCATCGACCGTCCAGGGCCAGGCCCTGGCCACGGAATTGCCGTTCACTGTCACCGTCGACCATCCCCGCACCGTCCTCCAGATCGCACGGCCGAACACGGAGACCGTCCTGATCCGCGCCCCGGCCGACGCTTCCGGCCGTTGGACCCACGCGCTGACCTACCGGCTGGGCGAACAGGTCGTGGTCGCTGCAGCCCGGCCCGGCTTCACCACGGCCAGCCTGACCGTTTCCGTCCAGGGCAAGCGCAGCACGGGCAGCCTGGCCCTGACCCGCGGCCCGCGCTGGTCCATCCCGCTCAGCGGAGTCGGCACCGTCGGCCCGGTGGTGTTCGATCGCCAGGTCATGATCGGGACCAACCGGGCTTCCATCGAAGTGGTGGATGTGCACGCGCAGCAGGGTTCCTCCAGGCCGATCAATTTCGGTGAAGGTGTCGCCGAGTTCCGCTACCCGCCCACTCGTCATGGCAACACGGTGCTGGCCGTGGTCGACGAGCGGATCTTTGGCGTCGACCTCGCCACCCGGGCCGTCGCCTGGTCGTGGCCGACCCTGGGCAGCCGGATCGCAGTCGCTGGCCCGGCCTGCGCCCATGAAAATGAGCTGATTCCCGGCCAGAGCCTGGTGTTTGCCGGGGCCGGTCGGAACGGCCTGGCCATCCTGGCGGTGGACAGCAGCAGCGGCGTGGTTCCTTACAAGCCGCTGACGCTGCCCGGCGAACTGACCGGCCAACCGTTCGTCGAACGCTCCGGGTTGCAGACCGTGCTGTACCTGCCCGCGGGGAACCTGCTCGTTTCCTATGATATCGGCTCGGTTACCGAATCGTCTCCTCCCAAGCCGCTGAATCAGATCAAGGCCCGCGGTGATCTGATCGGTCAGGCGGTGCGGGCCACGGCCGCCGGCAAGTCGGTGGTCCTGCTCACCGATTCCTCTGGACTGGTCATCGCATTCGACCCGGGCATCGGCGTCGATGAAGGCCGCCGAACGGTCGGTGGCTGGGCCTTGGATGGAACTTCGCCGTCGAATCCGGTGGTCGATGGAAGCATGGCGTACATCTCGGTCTCCGAAGGTCGCGTCCAGGCCATTGATCTGAACAAGTCCGGGGTGGTCGCGTGGCGGTTCCCAGCCCAAGGATCCACCGCCGGCCTGCTCGGTTCGGTCGCCCGCGGCAAGCGCGGCGTCTATGCCGCCGACGCCAATGGAACCCTGTATTGCATCGATGCAGCCAATGGCTCGCTGCATTGGAAGGCGCCGCTCGGCGGAGGGGCCAGCGCCGGCGTCGCTGCCCTCGACGGCTTGGTCGTCGTTCCCCTGGCTACCGGTCAGCTGGTCTGCTTCGACGAAGGCGACGAATAGGTCCTACCAAGTCGAGCTGCACCTGGTGGTCGTGCGATCGGAAACCCCGGAGTCAACCAACGCCACGGTCTCGTCGACCAGATCGGCCCGGCGTAATCGACGCCGACTCTTGGGCCGCTTTCCGGACGCGACGCTGGCCGATCAGGAGGACATAATGCAAACGGGCCGCGGCGAGGGCCGCGCACTCTAGCTCGGTTGGCGGTCAGTAAGGCGGCTAGGCTGGGCTAGGCTGGGCTAGGCTCAGGAATGGCTGAGGGGGCTGCCCTTGCGCATGGTAACCTTGCCGTACTCCCAGGTTTTCATCTGGCCACACAACTGCTTGTTCCACCAATCGACGAACTCCATGTGCTGTTTACGGTCGGGGAAGGCTTGCCGGTAGAGCGCCATGGCCGTGTCTGGCTTGCCGAGTCGGACCAGTGCTTCGCAGATGGTATCGAGCCCGGTTGCTGTCTCGCTTGAGCGATCCATGCCAGGAATCTGGGTCGCCGCTAGGGATGCCCACTTGGGATACGGACAGATGTCCGCCCCTTGAGAGCTAAGCCCATCGTAATCGCCCAAAAGACGAGGACCCTTCTGGGTGTAATCACCCAGCGGTGACACGCCGCCAGCCCAGAAGGAATCCCCATGCAGATCGTTCACGAAGTCCGGGAGGCGCAATGCGATGCCCGGCTGACCATGAAGACCCAGGACCAGACGTTGATGCGTTTGGCGATGGAAGGCGC
>BJHQ01000008.1:0-48547 GCA_014193115.1 Planctomycetota bacterium
GCCGGCAGGAAAGCAAAAAGGGCCTCAATCGCAGGCGACGCATGGCTGGATACGAAACAAAATGCCTGGAGGAGATCTTGCTTTTGACTAACGGCAGTGTCACTCAGTAGGTAATGCAATCGCCCTGGTTGCTCGTCGGCACCGAAGATCCGCCCATCAATGAGGGATACCCGAACCACGCGTGGTTTGATTTTGGCATCACCATACGGGGTTCCATAGGCTGCCTTATAACCGCCGATGGTGAATTCCAATACCGTATGATCGGGACTGATGCGATGAAAGGCGTACCCATACCGGGGTGCGCTGCGGCTGTCCAAACCGGGATAGATCTGCAGCCAATGCACGCAATTCACCTGGTTATGCACGACACAGGCCCATTCTTGATCCTGCATGAAATCATTGATCGCCAGCGCCTTCACGATCTCGCCGGTGCGACGGTAGATGGTCAGACGATTGGAAAAAGCAGGATCTGTGCGGAAGGCCGCGTCCTTGACCACTGGTCCCTCCTTCGCCGATTCAGGTCCATGGCAGCCGATGACATAGGCCTGGGCGTTCCATACCGCGAAGGTCTGACCATCAGGGGCGACATAGATGTGGGCATGAACCGGTTCCTGCTGCTGGGAATGGCCTGAGCGAAGGCTGACCAGTTCGCCGGTAATCGTGGCGCCATCATGGGTGTCCTTCCAGGTGTACCGCCAGAAGGTGCGCGGTTTTCCTCTTTTCTCCTTCGACGGCTCTTCAATCAATTCAGCCGTGACCACAAACCGACCATCAGCGGACTGTCCACCGTCAACGTACGGCGTGCGCGATCGTCCCGCCCAGGCTGGGGTGACCAGCAGGCAGCAGAGGACCAGGATGGAAAAAAAAGATTGCGTGAGAAGGCGCATGGTTGGTTCCGTAGGTGGTGGTCAGGCCAGAAAGCAATTCAATAGCGGTTCGCCTGTAGTCATGCCAGCATGCCGTGATGCACTTGGGTGAACCGCTCGCCGGGGAGCACATCCGTACCGCCGACCTTGTAAGCGAGACGTTTGTGATCGAGGCCAAGCTGCCACATCAAGGTAGCGTGCAGGTCGGTGACGTGGACCTTGTCCCCGACCACTTCCTTGCCGAGCTCATCGGATTGCCCGTAAACGAAGCCGCGCTTGAAGCCGCCGCCAGCAACCACCCAGGTGTAGGCGCGGGGATAATGGTCTCGCCCTAGGGTGCCCTGGAGGAATGGAGTCCGTCCGAATTCACCGCCGATGGCCACGATGGTGGTCTGCAGCAATCCGCGTTGCTTGAGGTCGGCGATCAGGCCACCGATCGCACGGTCGACCACCTTGGCATTGATGGTCATGCCGGCTTTCACATGGTTGTGATGATCCCAGCCGCGTCTGCCGCCAAGCTCCATGGTGACCACCCGTACGCCCCGCTCGACCAGCCGGCGCGCCATCAGACACCGTTCGGCATATTCCTTCTTGTGTCCGCCGATATTTAGCACAGGGACTTCGAGACTGCTCTTTCCTCCAAAATTCTCCGGTTCGTCGATTCCATACAGGTCGCGGGTCGCCTGGCTTTCCTTGGACAGGTCGATGGCTTCAGGGGCCGCCGTGATCATGCGATATCCGAGTTCGCCTGCCGCGGTGCGCGCCGATAGAACATCCGCGAAATCGTAATTGACGCCAAACATCTGGTTGTGTTCGCCAATCGCATCCAGCATCCGCCGCGTGGTGGACAGGCTGCCGTCGCTGGGCGGTTTCGCTTGGAGGTCGAGGCTGACACCCTGGGTGCTGGCAGGCAGGAATCCGCTCGAACCACTGCCGCCCATCAGATTCACCGAGGCTGGCAGATTCGGATTGGCGGCACCTCTGCCATAGACGATCCACGATGCCAGGCTGGGCATGGGTTTCCCGTCGTAGCCGGTCAACATCTGTTTGAACGCACCGGGATGTCCAGCATTGTCGCACTTCATAGATTCGATGACGCACAGTTCATCGGCCACCGATGCGAACCCCGGGAACAATTCGCTGACCCACAGGCCGGATTCGCCATGTTGCTTGAAGGAGACCTCTGGGGCAATGATTTTCCCGGTTTTTCCGCCTCCCAGATCCAGGGATTTACCAGCATTCTTGGTTAATTCCGGCTTGTAGGTGATCCAATCGAATTGCGATGGTCCACCACCCCACATGAGCCAGATGAGGCTTTTGGCCTTGGGCGCGTGGTGGGGCTGCAGGCCGGTTATCGGCGCCGACGCGACGGCAGGTTCACCCGCGAACAGACCGCCGTGTGCGAAAAGACCAGCGGTGCCGAGGCCGCCGAGGCCAAGAGCGGCGCCACGCAGGAGGGAGCGGCGAGATACCTTGGCGTGGAGATGGTTGTCGGTCATGGTTGATTCCTGGAGGCGAAGTGAGGAGTTCGTGTCTGGCCGCCTGGCACGATCAGCGTAAATAGATGAATTCATTGGCCCCGATCAGGGTTGCGCAGAACATGGCGAGTTGCGACCCCTTGGCGCTGGCGATGAATTTGACTCCGCGAATGATCTCCTCCGGTGAAGGATCGCGGCCATAGCACAGGCGATAGGCTTGCCGGATCTGTCCATCCGGATCCTTGGCCTTGGCAATGACGAGGGCGGCTACGTCGCTGGCCATGGCGTTCCTTTTCGAATCGATCAGATAGGAAATCTGCCGCGGCTGGACCGAAGCCTGACGATTGTCGGTCGGGGTGTCCCCGTTACGGCCATCGAACAGATCCCCGAGGCCAGCGTTGGGCTGGAAGATGGCGCGATAGACGGCCCCTCCTTTCTTCCCGCCAAATCCCGGCGTGTCCCTGGCAACGGGCTGGGGTGGGAAATCCTGCCGCAGGCCCGCACCGTACCGGTGCAGGGAATCGAAGATCTCTTCGCAGGTCAGACGCCGCACTTCCATCCGGCTGAACAGCTTGTTCCGTGAGTCCCTTTCCAAGGCTGCTGGTCGCGGACGGCTGGACTGGCGGAAGGTAGATGACAACACGATTGCTCGCGTCAGCGCTTTGAGCGACCAATTCCTGGCCACGAAGCGAGATGCGAGGTGATCGAGCAGGGCCTGATCGACGGGCGCTTCGCCAGTGGTGCCGAAATCGCTGGGCGTGCCGACGATCGGCAGATCCGTGAGCCACTGCCAGACACGATTAGTCATGACCCGGGCCGCCAGCGGGTTCTCGCTGCTGGCGATCCAGCGGGCCAGTTCGAGCCGACCGCTCTGCTTGGTTTGGCCGGAGATCGGCACCTGCTGATCGCCAGTCAGCACGAAGGGGAAGCGGCGCGGCACAACGGGACCCGGCTGATCTTTCTCTCCGCGGATGAGCAGATTGGTGTCAGCGACCTTGCCCTCTGACAGGGGCTTGACCTTCAATCCGGTGCTCAGAGTGACGAGGTTTTTATCGTCTATTCGATTACGGGCCACCAACGAACTGGTGAAGATGCCTGCGATGCCGTAATAATCGTGCTGGGTGAACAGATCAAATTTATGATTATGGCACTTCGCGCAGGTCAGGGTGGTGGCCAGGAAGGTCTCGCCGACCACCTGCATGAGACCTTCGACCGGATCGCATTCCCGGAGGCTCAATTGCAGAACCTGGGCAGCAATCAGATTGTCGTCGTGTTCACTTGGGTTGGTCGCCGGCAGCAGGTCGCCGGCGAATTGCATGGCCACGAAGCGGTCATAGGGCAGATCGGCATTGAAGGCGCGGATTACCCAGTCGCGATACAGCTCGATGTTGTAGGGATAATTCCTTGGGTTGTAACGTATCCCATCCAGCCACCGACTGGCTACATGCGGTCCGTAATCCGCAGAAGCGAGCAACCGATCCACCACCTTGGCATAGGCATCGGGCGCGCTGTCGGCGAGGAAAGCATCGGTCTGTTCGGCGGTCGGTGGCAGGCCGGTGAGCGCATAGGTGACGCGACGCAGCAGTTCGAACTGCGACGCTGGTTCGGCCGGAGCCAGTCCAGCCGCCTCGATGCGCGCTAGGACAAAGTGGTCAAGATCATCGGCCGGCCACGCGGTGTCCTTCACCATTGGCAGCGTGGGTGCGACCACCGGTTTGTAGGCCCAATGGGCTCGCCCAGCGGCCAGATCGATCGGCGTTCCAACCGGTACCGCATTGCCTTCACGCGGATCGGCGGCGCCCTTGGCGATCCAGGTTGCAAAATCCTCTATCACTGTCTTTGGTAGTTGCTCCTTGGGCGGCATCTTCGCATCACCCTGCCAGCGCATCGCCATGAGCAACGCGCTTTTTTCCGGATTGCCCGGTACCAGTGCTGGCCCATCGTCACCCCCACGTAGGATCGCTTCACGGGAATCGAGCAGTAAACCGCCTTTGAGCTTTTTGTTCGCTAGCGCCTCGGCGCTGTGACAGGAGTAGCAATTGGCGACCAGCACTGGCCGGATCTTTGACTCAAAGAACGCGATATCGGCGGGATTCGGTTTTACATCGGCTGAGGTTAACGCTGAGCCGCAAGTGTATACGGCGATGATTAGGCTCCAGGTGCGGACTCCCGCCATGCGCCAAACGCTGCCAGATCGGCCAGGGGGACGATGGCGGTGTGCATGAGGATTGCCTAACTGCGTCACCCTGGCCAGACGTGATGAACGGCAATGCATGTTGGGGGTCTACCGTGAAACATCGGCCAATTTTTCCGGCAGGTGTCCTGGCCTCCTAAACCCAGGGAAAGCACCGATAATAATCGCGAATTTTCCCAGTGATTTCATCTGCGAAGATGGCGACAACTGCGGCTACGGAAAAGTGCATTGCCACCTTTGAAAAAAAGCGGCGTCCGGCGGGGTCCCCACTGTGCGCGTTAGCCATGGCGTGTAGAATCACGTCAGCAATCTGTTCACCAAGCAACGCCCTGTTTCCCCGTTCGTAATACCATATTGGATTCATCGTCATGACAACATCAGCAACGATTTGCATTGCTAGTATGTCACTCGACGATTATCAGTCCGCGGTGCGCGCCGTGCGTAGTTGGATCGTCCAGCATGGCCTGGACTGGTCGATCATTGGAGCGCATCCCGTACTCAGCAACGCAATAGAATCCGATCCGTTATGGAAGAACCAGGTCATTGCCATGCGGCTACCAGCGGTGGCCATTGTCGTCCGGCCACCGCAGATGTTTCTCGATTTGCTGCTGGCGAGCATACCGCTGATCGCCTGTGTGCATCCCGTGAAGCATCGTGAGGTGATTTCACAAACACTCATCGATGATTCCGCAGTGGGCCGGATCGCAGCAAATCATCTCGTTGCGGCCGGGGCTCGAACCTTCGCCATCCAAGGCCCCCAAGAATCGTTAGTTCCCATCACGGGCAATATTCAGGCTCGCATCCTGCGCAGCCAGGCGTTCATCGCACGGATGCAGGCGCTTGGCCATGAGGTCCGGATTGTGTTGAAGGAAGGATGGACGGCCGATGAATCACATGACAAAATAAAGCGTTTTGTCGCAGACTCGCCGAAACCAGTCGGATTTTTCTGTTACCAGGACCGCCAGGCCGCCTGGCTGGTTCAGATCCTGCTTGCCCAAGGGATCTCGATTCCAGCCGAAGCGTTGATCATTGGCTGTGACGATTCACCTACCGCCAGATATTGTACACCCGCTTTGACCTCAGTCCGCATGCCGATCGAAGGTTGCGTCCGCGAGGCGGCCCTGATCGCCCAGCGCCTGTTGTCCGGATCGCCGATCGGCCAAACCACCAAGTATTTTCCTCCCGCAGGCATTGCCGAGCGTGCATCAACCGCCGTGGATCCCAATGGATCCGACGTACACCTAGATCGTGCGATCCGGCGCGCAAATGACCTGGACAAGGTTATGCCAACAGTCGCCGTGTTAGCGAAGGCCGCCGGTTTCAATCGCCGCACGCTGCACACGCGATTTCTCGCTCGTTTCGGCTGTGGCACCAAGGAATGGCTGCTGCGCCGTGCCATTCAGCGCGCGGAACATTTACTGACCACGACAGATCTCGCTGAGGCGGATATTGCCAAGCGCTGTGGTTGGCGTCGAGCCGAGCATTTCATCACCGTCTTCCGTACCCGGACCGGGCGAACCCCAGGCGCCTTCCGTTCGTTAGGCGGTGGTGGTGCGTGATGACACGGATTGGTCGCCGCGGCCGAGTCGATCTGTTTTATAAACATGAGCAGGCCCGGCCGACGTGAGTTCCGCAAAGCGGTTCTTGCAGGATGTCGGGGTGATTTTCGACGACGATGAGGATCTGCCGGCCCTCCCTAGCCCCATGTCCCAGGCGGCAATGGCGCCGCAGCCGTGGACTACCAATTCGATCTGATCTTCGAACTGGTAGGGACGATTCAGCCCCATCGATTGATGCCGAGAGCCATGGCGCGCAAGGTGACCGCCGGCTCCAGGTGCGGATAGGCGGCGGAAACAACTGGCCTAACAAATCACATTCGGCCACCAGGCCGAATCCGAAGGTTGCGGCGAGCTGACCGCCGGGTTATGGGCTGCGGCCTATGCTCTGGAAACCGGTCGATCAGCATTAGCCGAGCAGACGCGCTTTACGGGACTGGCTGACGGACTCATAAAACAACAAACCCCAGGCTTTCGCCTGGGGTTTTCTGTGGAGCGGGCGATCGGATTCGAACCGACGACCTACTGCATGGCAATTCGGCAAGGGGTCGCTGTTATCTCGTTGTCAGATCATGATTTACAAGCGAAGAGCAGTTGTGGCCGATGGATATGGCAAAATGCAATTTCGATCAATCCTGCCCAGGAAATGGCGTTTCTACAGCAACTGCTGCATGATCCGCACACCTTTGGCGAGCATCAGCCGCGATTCGATCAGCACAAGGCATTGGCCGGCAGGTGACCCCTGCCGGCCGGGCTTTTTCTTTAGCTATCACTGGTGCGTTGATCTGCTTGTGCCTAACGCTCCTCGTCGCGTCCCATCCGCACCAGATCAGCAGCGGTGGGCATGCCCGGCTTCCACGGCGGAAGCCCCGATCGCAGCCGTTCCGCTTCTGCCAGGCATCGATCGGCATGCGATCCGCCTCCTGGATCAGGATCGCGCGCACCTCGGCCTCCAGGCTGTGGTGGTTGGCCTTGGCTCGTGCTTTGAGGCGCTTGGCGGTGGTCAGCGGCAGCCGGCGCACGGTCAGAGCGGTCAGGGCTGGTCGTTTTCGCGGGACGGTGGCTGACATAACAGAACCTGGGTCAGGGATGTCGGTCAAGTGATGTCACTATGCTAGCATATGCTAGCATCGCCTCCGAACCCGGCAACCAAGCCATCCGACGAATTCCTGACCCGAGTCATGGCGCAGAAGTTGGAGCAGGAAGGACCGTTGCTCGGTGTCTTGGTGCGAATCGATTCCCTGCACACCCCGGAATTCCTGGCCCTCATCCGCCAGCTCGAAGAGCGCATCGAAACCGGGCTTCGTCGCCTGTCCGACCTCGACCGAAGCCGTGACATCCGCCGTGAGGTGTTCCCGATAGCGGCCATCCGTGTGGCGTGTGGGTGATCATAAATAGTCATGCTACAACCGGTTCGCGACGCGTCGCCCTTTGCAGATGCTGATTCGGCAAGGGCTTGCGAGGAATATTACATTTCTTGCATCCATACTGCAAATCTGTAAACAGCACGCCGTGCCCATCCCTCGCCGCACCCGTGCCAGCCTGCTCGCCGCTGCACGCCAGCAGTTGGTCGTGGGCGTCACTGGTCCACGGCAGGCGGGCAAGACGACCCTGGTGCGGTCGTGCTTCTCAGACCACGCCTATCTGAACCTGGAAGACCCCGAGCACCGCGATTTCGCCCAGCGCGATCCCAAGGGCTTTCTGGCCCGGGAAGGGGGCATGATCTTGGACGAGGTCCAGCGTGTTCCCGAGCTGCTCTCGGTGATCCAGACCATCGTTGACACCGACCCCCGGCCCGGCCGCTTCATCGTCACCGGCTCCCAGGTCTTCGCCTTGTCCGAGGCCATTAGCCAGTCGCTGGCCGGGCGCATTGCCCTGATTAATTTGCTGCCGTTCAGCATCGGTGAACTGGCCGATGGCGGGCGGTTGCCGGCGACCTTGGATGCCCTGCTCATCACGGGTGGCTACCCGCCAATTTATGACCGGGATCTGCCGCCCCGCACCTGGCTGGCTGACTACATCACCACCTACATCGAACGCGATGTCCGCCAGGTGCTGGAGATCCGCGATCTTGCCTCGTTCCAGCGTTTCCTTGGCCTGTGCGCTGGGTGGGTTGGCCAACTCGTCAACCTGTCGGCCCTGGCCACCGATGCCGGGGTCTCGGCCAACACCGCCAAGTCGTGGTTGGGGGTGCTCCAGACCAGCGGCCTGATCGCCCTGGTCCAACCGCATCACCGCAACTACCGCAAGCGCCTGGTGAAGACCCCGAAACTGCACTGGCTCGATAGCGGCCTGTGCTGTCGTCTGCTGGGGATCCAGGATGCCGCACACCTGGCTACCCACCCCGCACGCGGCGCGATCTTCGAGTCCTGGGTCTTCAGTGAACTCGTGAAGGGCCGATTCCAGCGCCGCGAGGCCGCCAATCTGTTTTTCTGGCGCAACCATATCGGCGAAGAGGTCGACCTGCTGGCCGACCACGGACAGACCCTGCTGCCCATCGAGATCAAGTCCGGTGCCACCATCGCTAGCGACTGGTTCGATGGCCTGCGCCGCTTCGCCGCCCTGGCCGGGGCCGAGGCTGAACCGCCGGTGCTGGTCCATGGTGGCACGACCACCGGCCAGCGCGAAGGTGTCCGCCTGATTCCCTGGAATGACCTCGCCACCCTAGCGGATGCCGTCTGATATACCCCGCCGCCGGCTTTCTTAAAAATTGTCAGAAACTAGCCTCAGAACTGGGAATGGATATCCGTTCTCGGGTTGAAGGGAATCCGGCCATCGCGGCTCAGTCGACGCTTACCTATGATCTGGAGTCGAACCCGTTGACCATCACCGACGGCGAAGGTGGCGTCACTGCTAAAGTCTGAGACTTTAACGGCCAGGTATTTTCTTTAGCTATCACTGGTGTGTTGATCTGCTTTGTGCCTAGCCGTGGCCTGACCTTGGAGCAGGGCAAACCGCACCTGGCATGATTTGGCGGGGTGAGCTGAGCCAAGGCCGGTTGCTGT
The DNA here is from genome assembly GCA_014193115.1 of Planctomycetota bacterium. Taxonomy (GTDB): domain Bacteria; phylum Planctomycetota; class UBA11346; order UBA11346; family UBA11346; genus BJHQ01. Next base: position 9,100 of record BJHQ01000008.1, read on the forward strand.
GGCCTTCTCCCTGCCAACGTCGCCATCATGGCCGATCCGCTCATGCCTGTCCTGCTCGCCACAGGGGCCGCCAGCCTCGCTGCCGATGCAAACACCAGCCGATCCGAGCTGGAGCGAATGGCCAATGCTTGGGCTGGCATCACCGACCATCCCGACTGGCCCGCCCTACCGGTCGAAGTCCAGGTCGAGGCCTTGGATCAAGCCGCGCGCATCCAGGTGCTGCGCTTCCGGTCGAACGAGGCGGATGCCACCTCCCTTGCCGAAGCCCACCGGTTGACCGCATGGGCGGCCCAGCTCCACCCCGAGAGTTACGCAGTGCGAGCTTCGCTGGTGAAGATCATCGAAGCGATGCAGACACCGGACGCTTCGTGCCGCTTGGCCGAAGAGCTGCTGCGGGTGATGGAGCGCCTGAGGGAGCGGGCGCCGCTATTCCGGCCAGACCAGAGGATGTCAGGGGACGGGACCTGATCCTACTTCCCGTGGGCAATCCGCTTCCAGTCCGCCACCGGGATCAAATCCAGGGTCGTGCCGGCCGTCGCCTGACCGTGGTCCGCCGCCTGCCTCACGGTCTGATCCGGCATGTGCGGACGGTTCGCCAACTCCGAGACCATCCCGGTCATGCGCGCCACCTTCGCCTCGGAGGGAAACGAGGTGCCCTGGTCGCCGTCCTGGAATATCACGCCGACCCGTCAGATCCCGGTTCTGATCCAGGATCAGCGCTCGCGCCGGCTCGGACTGATGCGCTGGGGCTGGAATCCTGATGCTCTGGGAGGACGCCTGCTGGTGAACTGCCGCGGCGACGAAGCTCACGCCAAGCGCATGTTCCAAGCGCCACTGGAAAACCGACGTTGCCTGATTCCGGCCACGGCGTTCTACGAATGGCGACCCGCAGCGCAGGCGAAAGCCAAGCCGACTCCCTTTGCCTTCGCGCCCCGTGCCGGCGGTCTGTTCGCCATCGCCGGTTTGTGGCTACCTCGGATCGACGCTGATGGCACTCGGTCTGGCGCGGTCATTCTCATGACCGTTCCGGCCAACGATGTGGTCGCGCCGGTCCATGACCGCATGCCGCTGGTCATTGGGCGGGAGCAGGCTGCCGCGTGGCTGACCGACCCGGAGGCAGCCCGTGACCTGATTATAACACCGCCGGCCGAGGCGTGGATGAGCTGGCGCATCGGGCAGGCCATTGGCGATGTGCGCAGAGACGGGCCAGAGATCGCGGCGGATGTAGGCGAATAAGCAGTGTGCTTTGGCTGCTGTGACGACCAGTCAGGTTGGACGAGGCCCGGCGCCTGACCGGCTGAGCCGCAAAGCTCCTCCCCGAGAGCTACGCGATGCGGGTTTCCCTGATGAAAATCCACGAAGCATAGCAGACGCCAGTTGCTTCGCCCGACCTCGCCGAGGAGCTACTGTGCGTGATGGAGCGGCTCCGTGAACTGGTACCCCTGCAACGTGGAGACCAGCGTCTGTCGGGTGACGGGACCTGAAGACCGAGTCCTATTGGTGACACACTGGTCCAGGCACAGGCCAGGTTCCGCATCGCCAAAATCTGTCGCTTGCGTTTCTTCGCCAGTTGGTATTCACGTCACCGCCGTGAAACAGCCGTCTCGAACTTCCCGCAGGCATCGCTCGTATTGCACTACTCGTCGCGGGTGGTGCTGGCGATGTATGCTATTTTTTGTAGCATTTTTGATGATCAATGGGTGCGGTCAACGTAGCGAAGCACTTTCAGGCCAGCAAGCCCGGTCGGGTTCGCCGCCGGCTGCTTCCAGCTTGCCGCCGGTGAAATCCGGAGCCGCGTCCAGTGAACCAGCCGGCGGCTCGGAACGACCGGCCCGATTGGAGGGCAAGGGCATCCAACCATCGGCTCGTCCAGGTGACGCCGAGAGCGAGGTCGTGGCCGACCGCCATTTCCGATCGCTCACCGGGATGGCACCTGACGAGCGGATCGATCTGGGGAAGGTCATTGGGACGGTGACTCTGCCGGAACGCATCGCCCGCTCAGGCACGGTGCGCTGGCGGCAGGTTGCCGGTGGGGGCGAAGGCACCTGCTCGGCTGAGTTTTCGGACCTGAGTGCGGGAAGCGTCGGCTTCCGACAGGTAGACGGCGTTGCTGGCCAATGGGTGGCGCGGTTCCGTGGGGGCATCCTGGAGCTGGCAGGCACGCCGGCATTGTCGGCCAAGAGCCAGAGCGGAGCCACCGAGGCAGCGCGCCACTTGCTGCTGGTCGCCGGAAATTTGCCAAAGGGTCCTCTTGGCGGCAGTGCGTCAGTCATGCTTGCAGGTGCAACCTATCGGGTCGCCCAGGCCGGTCCGACCGGCCTCCGCCTGGTCGGGGTCACTGATCCGGTCACGGGTCAGAACGATGGGACCAGCTATCCCCTCGCCCGCGGTCAGACCGACGAGGCCCGAGTGCTGCTTGCTGACGGTCAGATCACTGGGCTGCAACGGATCGGCACTGTGTGGCAGTCGGCCGATGATGGCGGCTTCATCGGTTTCCGTTTGGATGTGACCTTCTCTTCGCCGTGAACCGGTTTTGTCAGGAAGCCAAGCCCATGCGTTCCCCGTCTCAGTTGCTGGCCATCGTCTTTGCGGTGGGTGCTGGCGTTGCTCCTGGCCTGGCCAGCGAAGGCCAGGTCGGCCCATTCCGATGGGGCCGCTGGCTGCTCAATCCCGATGCCCCAACACAACAGGCAACACCAGCCGATCCCTCCCAGATTGAGCGGGCATCGCTACTCAGCGGCGATGCGGACTCGGGCGTCATCGATCTGCTCGGGTGGCAGGGGACGAATCAGGCAGGCACCATCTCGTTTGCCGGCAATTCGTTCCTGGCAGCTCCAGGCACCACCTGGTGGATCGGATCACCGACCTGGGACATCCAGCGCGGCAGCCAGACGAATGGCACCTGGAGCTACGTCCGCCGGTTGCAACAGGATTGGCGTATCCACCTCGGATATTGCGAGCGCTCAGCAGCCGAATTGTCCGCTGCCCACGGCGCTCCTGCCCGGATCGGCTCGAATCTGCTGGGCGTCAATGCCGTCGTGGTGGAGCTTGATGGCCGTTGGGTGAGCAACACCGTCGGTGGCTGGACGACCAATTATTACAGCGGAAATCCACCGAACTGCGGCGTCTGGGCAGTGCCCGCTGGCATGTCGATCAACAGTGCACAACAGAATGCTGCGAATCGCTTGGCCAGTTTCTCGACCTTCCTGAGCGGAACGACACCCCGTACTGGGCCATGGAAGTTGGACTTCCGGGTCGGTGCAGGCGGCACCTGGGTTGTTGAACTGGATACTAACGGCGACGGCGTGACGGATCGGACCCTGACCAGCAGAGACGCTGGTATGGCTGCCAGTCCGTTTTCGGGCATCACCGGTCAAAGCGGTTTGATGCTGTCGGTCGAGGCCAGCGCCGCTAACGGCCTGGGCTCTGTGGGGCGCACGCCGATGCAGCTCAGCTACCAGACGAGCGTCGCCGACGCGCCACCGGTGGTCAGCGTGGTGAGTGGTTCCTTTGACGCCAGGACACCGACCCGGGTGGCCTTGTCGGCCACGGCCAGCGACGATCGCACCACCTCGCTGCCCTGCGCGTGGACCATCTTGAGTGGTCCTTCCGGTTCGGGGATCAGCCCTGGGTCGGACGCATTCCACGTCAATTTGACGGTTGCGGCTGCTGGCACCTACCAAATCCAAGCCACGGTCACTGACCGCCTCGGGCAGACAGGAAGCAAAACCGCGACCATCGTGGTGCCGGCGATCCCGGTGTCGGGCTCGGTCACTCCGGCCTCTGCACTGCCGATTGGCCAGTCGCAGACTTTCACCGCCACCTGGACCGATCAGTTTGGCCAGTTGGCGGGGAACGCTGTGTCGAGTTGGGCAGTCGACCGCGGCACGATCGATGCGCAGGGTCGATTCACCGCAGTCGGGCCGGCCGGTCCGGTCATGGTCACTGCGACCACCCTGGCCGCGCTCCAGGCTGATCCCACGAACGGATCGGCAGTCGTGGCCACGGCCGTGGTCGATGTCACAACGGCTCCAAGCGAAGGTCAACTCGGTCCATTCCGCTGGGGCCGCTGGCGCCTTGATCCGAACGCCCCCACGGCCGCTGCCCAACCGGCTGACCCAATCCAGGTGGAGGCTGGCACGCTGGTCACTGGGGATCAGGTGCATGGCCGTATCGATCTGCGGCAATGGCAAGGCACGAATCAGGCCGGAACCATCACCTTTGCCGGTAATGCATTGCTCGCCCCACCTGAGACGACGTGGTGGATTGGCTTGCCAAGCTGGGACATCCAGCGCGGCACCCAGTCCGGCGGCCTGTGGACCTATACCCGCCGGACCCAGCAGGACTGGCGCTTGCACCTTGGCTATGCCGACCGGCCCGCAGCAGCGCTCTCTGCCTTGCACGGCCAGCCATCCAAGATCGGCAGTAGCGATCTTGGCGCCGATGCCATTGTCCTGGAACTTGATGGCCGCTGGATCAGCCCCACCGTGAGCGGCTGGACGACGGGATATTACAGCGGAAATCCACCGAATTGCGGAGTGTGGGCCGTGCCCGCCGGCCAATCGATCAACAGCGCCCAGCAGCAGGTCGCAAACCGTCTGGCCGATCTGACTGCGGCGTTGACCGGCTTCGCCCCGGCCAATGGCCAATGGGCGGTGGATTTCCGGGTCGCTGCTGGCGGGTCGTGGTCCTTGGCCATCGACCGCACAGGCGACGGCATCGCCGAGTTGCGCCTGACCAGCAGCGATCCAGGAAACCACCCATCGCCATTCACGTCGATCACCGGCCAGAGCGGCTTGCTCCTGTCGATGGAAGCCTCGGCTGCCAATGCTCTGGGTACGGTCGGTCGCTCGCCAGTCACCGTCGCCTACCAGCGGACCACCGATACGCCGCCCCAAGTGACCTTACCGAGTGGATTGACCACCGGCGAAACGGAACTGACGGTCACCGCCAGCGCCAGCGATGACGGCGGTATCGGTGGCCTGACCTGGGTCCATCAATGGGTTGGCACCCCGCCGGCTCCTGCGGTACTGATCCCCGGTAGCAATGGTTCGGTGACTATCCGGTTCACCAAAATCGGAACCTATCGGCTTCGCTCCACGGCGACGGATGCGGCTGGGGCCAGTACCTCCGCCGAGACCGATATCGTCGTCGTCCCGACCCCGACCGCCGTCACCACGACGCTTCCCTGATCGCTCGTCATGTCATTGCCAACGGATCACGCCATGCGCGCCTTGCTGCTGTCTGCTCTGATACTTGCCACCGCGGTGGCCGCCGACCCGCCACCGATCTGGACTCCGGTGGCAGACCTGCCGTCGGCAATCTCCATGCCCAGCGCGACGGTGCTGAACGATGGCCGGGTACTGGTTGCTGGAACTTCAAGCGCGGTTTCGTACCTCTACCAACCAGCGGACAACACCTGGTCGATCGGTCCGAATCTGCTTGGGCCAGTCGAAGCCTTAGCTGATGGGAGAATCGTATCGGAGGGGATCGATGTGCCGGTCCTTTTCGATCCAGCGACCGGAATGAGTCAGACCACCACCGGTATGCCCGATCGGCTGTTCGCCGGACGCGGACCGATTCATCGACTCATCCGCCTGGCCGATGGCCGGATTGCAGCAAGTATCGATAGCTATCAATACTATCAGCCAGGCGTGTCCAATCCCATTCGGATTGGCCTATTGAACCCAGCAACGGCCAGCTGGCAGATGCATGCTATTCCACAGGCGGTCCAATTCACGGAGCAATACCGGGCCATGGACCTCGCCGCCACGCCCGATGGCCGGATCTTCATCGGCGGCGGTGAACTTCAGCCCACAGTATTCCCTTTCAGCCCAGATCTCTTGAATCGGGGCCTGTTCTTCGATCTGGCTACGACGAACTGGTCCGCATCCCAAACCTGCCTTGCCTGGTCCACCATCACCAGCACGCCGACCGGTATCCTGATCGTCGGAGGCGAAACCCACACCAATCAATATGCCGAAAACCGCCCGGCGCCACGCTCACGCCACACGACCACCGCTCTTGCAGACGGACGTTTCCTGGTCGCGGGCGGCCGAGTCTTAGGCGGCTCAGGGACCCTGTTCGATATCGTGTATGGCACTACCAGCACCGAGTTCCGGGACCAATCTGGCGTGACGGTCGCCGGCCCGCCGCTCAATGCCGCACGTTATCAACACGCGGCAGTGACGTTGCACGACGGACGGGTCATGGTCATTGGCGGCCAGTACCGCAGTTCGCTTTTCGGCACTGACTCCGCCCTGCGTTCCTGCGAGGTCATTCGCCTCAACGCTCCCCTCGCCACATTGACCGCCGACCCAGCAGCTCCACTAGGCGAGCATGTCGTCCTGCGCGGAAACGTCCTGGCTCCGGTCACCGTGACCAGCATCAACTGGGGCAGCGCCAGCGCGCCTCCTGGAGCAACCCCATCCATCACCACCAGCAGCATTCCCGGCATGACTGGCATCGCCGTCCTGCCTGCAATCGGTAGCTATAACCTGACAGCCGCCTTCACCCATGCGCAAGGTGTCAGCCTGGCCTCGCGCACGGTCGATCGCGGCCACCTGACTGCCACACCTGGCCAGTCGATCACCCTGGCCAGCCAGCTTCGCGACCAGTTCGGTGATCCGATGACTGGTACCATCACCTGGACAACCAATGGAGGTGGGACCATCACGCCAGACGGCGTCTTCACCGCTGGTGGCATCGACGGAAATTTCCTGCTCACCGCCCATGCTGGTGAACTGACCGACCAGGTGGTCGTGATCGTCCACAATGAAGCGCCAACGATAGCACAGCAGATCACCTTTGCCGGTGATCCGCGCACCAATCATGGAACGTTGTCAGTCTTGGGCGCAGACGACGGCGGCGAGTCCGCGTTGAACTACACGTGGTCGCTGGTGAGTGGACCAGGGGACAGCAGCGTCGCGTTTGACCCCAATGGCGTCAATTCGGCGAAGTCCACGACGCTGACCGTTTCGCAGCAAGGGACTTATGTGGTGGCGGTGGACATCCGCGATGCCCAGGGTCTTAGCGTCCATCAAGAGCGGACATGCGCGATCGTCGCCATGCCCGTCCGTGGAATCATCGCGCCTGCACATCCTTCGGTCAGCCTCTTGAATAGCGTCACATTCTCAACGACGTGGTTCGACCAGTTCGACCAGCAGATCGCAGCCACCGACGGGTGGAGTGTTTCCGGCGGGGGTAGCATCGCCGCGGATGGCATGTTCACCGCCACTGGCCCTGAAGGCACGTATAAGATTGAAAACCGACTGAACGCCTCGGTGGTCGCAACTGCGTCAGTGACCGTCACCCCGTTCAATCACCCGCCGACCTTCACTCCCGGCAGCCCACCGACGGTGCTCGAAGACGCCGGCCCCCAGACCATCATGGGTTGGGCCACGGCCATCGACGCAGGTGATCAGGGCCAGACCGTCGCATTCACCGTCACCGTGACCGCGAACTCAGCATTGTTCAGCGCTGCACCCAGCCTGTCGCCAAGCGGTAACCTGACGTTCACCTCAGCCCCAGACGCCATCGGCGCGGCAACCGTACTGATCACCGCCATTGATAGCGGTGGCGCCGTGAGCACGGCCGCAACGACGTCGATCACCATCACCCCGGTAAACGATTCCCCCAGCTTCCACGTGCCAACAAATCTCACCGTCAGCTCGGTGACCGGCACGTTATCGATCAACCTCGCCGAAGGCATCACTGCCGGACCCGGTGAAATCGGCCAGACGGTGACCTTCACCGTCGTTGCAACCAATCCGGAACTGTACCTTACCCAGCCAGCCTTGAGTCCTGCCGGTCTCTTGACCATGACGCCAGTGGTCGGTGCAACCGGAGAGAGCGATTTGACCATGGTCGCCCATGACACCGGTGGCACGGAAAACGGCGGAAGTGATTCCAGCCCGCCATTGACCACCCGAATAACTTGGTCGGCAGAGCACACGAAAGTTAGTTTCGCGTCGGCAACCGCATCAGTGGTCGAAGGTTCTCCCATCCCGGTGACTATACGGATTTCACCAACCGTCAGCGTCCCGACTGATTGCGTGATGGAATCGTTTGGAACAGCACGCAGTTCCGGCATCCTCTCCGCAGCGCCTCCGACCACGGTGACCATCCCGGCCAATGCAGATTCTATCACCTTCTCCATTCCGACGGCCGGAAACCAGCTTTGGCAGCCAGAACCGCCGTTCCTGACCCTGGCCTTGGTCAATGCGACCAATGCGGAAGTCGATCGTGACCACAGTCAATTCACGGCGACTATTCGCGACGATGATTTACCGGGGGTCTGGCTGACCCGCAGCGGCTCGCCGGTCGACAGCACACTGAGCCTGTTGGAAGGGATCGCTTCGCAGCCGTACGTGCTGGAAGTCGGCCTGAATCAGCCTTTCTCAACATCGGTGCCTGTGACCGTTCGGTGGCGACTTGCTCAGACCGGCAAAGCCAGGCTGGCCTGGACGCCGACCGGATCAGATGCGGCTGGATCCTGGGCCGAGACGACCATCCCTGCGGGCAGTCGGTCCGCTTACCTACCCATCGCCATCGTCGGCGATGATGTCGATGACGCGGATGGACTGACCACCCATGCGACGGTAGTGATCCTCAGTGCGGTCAATGCGATTGTCGGCGCCGCGGTTGGGTCCCAATCGGTGGCCATCACGGTCACGGATGACGATGTGACCCAGCCACCAACCGTGACGGTCAGTCCAGTCAGTGGTATTTACGATATCCGCGGTCCTGGACAGACGATCACCATGAGCGCGAGTCCGAGCAACGCGATCATTTACTACGCAAAAGGCGGTTTGGCTGATACCGTCGAGGATCCTTCCCCGACAGCCGGAAACCGCTACCAGGGCGGATTCTCTCTCACCGCAGACACCAAACTCAAGGTCCGGGCGGTGGTCACCAGCGGCAATGGAGATCTGGTCCTTGGGGAGGTGCACGTGTACCGCTATACGGTCATCACCGATGGATCGCATACGGTGATAGGACAGCCTGCTGGCGGGGCAGCGATTGAATCTGCGATTTCTCCCTGGTGCGTTGAGATTTCAGGATCGCCGATCGGAACCATCTGGGTAAAGAAACTGGACGCCCAAGGGCATCCCACTGGTGAAACCGTTCAAGCCCAGCAATTCGGCGACAGCGCACGGTATTGGGCCAATATCGAACTGCCTGATAACGGCTCTCCAGCAACCTTTGGTATCTTTGCAGGCAGCAATGCCAGCCCCCTCAGAACCGTCTCCGCCAAGTGGAAAGTCACTGAGCTGAGCTCGATCGCCAGTCCGAAGGCCCTGCGGGTTGGGGATGCGCTCCGCCTTTCCGATCCGTCTGCTGCTGTCGGCAGCGAACATGCGTATACATTGACCTATGGAGGTGACTCGACTGGCCAATCCGTCCAACTGGGACGCACGGCGTCGATCTTCCGATTGGGGAGCCTTACGGGACACTACGTTCTCGCCCCAGTTGGCGAGCTCGCGGCTCTGCCTGACTCAGCCGCTCCAGCTTCGGCGCCGAGCGCCACCGAGTTTTGGGTAATCGGCAGTCCGTTCCGGATAACGAAAAATGCAGCCGTGCAGGAAACCGATGTCCAGATGGATTGGGACACTCTGGCCAGAGACGGACTCATCATCAGGGTGGGACGTAAACTAACCACGGATTTCGTCGAACGCTTCCCCAATTCACAAGGAACGAACACCTATACAGAATATTACTTGATCATAGATACCGACGGAAATCGGATGAGCACACAACGAAACAATGTTATTGACTTCCCCTATCCAGGGGTGTTCCGTCTCGCCGTGATCCAGTCAACCTCAGGGAGTCATAATGGCGAAAGTTATACTACCAAAGTTACGGTCAGCCAGGCGATGGTGACTGTCGTTGAGCCATTGCCGAGTGATGGGAGGAAGATCGTCCAGGCGATGAAAGGGCAGGCCCGAGCGATCATCCTGAAAAACGACCCGTCCGACCTTCCCTCTTCGATGCTCGGATCGGGATTTCAACTCAGCGATGCTGCTAACGCTGCCGATATCAACGTCTCTGGGGTGTCGCTGGACGCCGATGGGAAAATCCGCGCCCAATTGACCACGAATCGGGTCGGACGACCACCGCTGGTGGCTCGGCTCGGCTCGGATGGTCCGGTCCTGGATGTGCTTCCGGTCAGCTCATTCGACATCGATATGCGGGTGGCGACCGAAGGTTCTGTGGGTATTCCCATACAGTGGAATAATTCAACCATCGAATCAGCGATCAGTTGGATTGTGCAGCGTCCGGCCGTGTCCCACGTTCGGATCGCCGTGAAAGTTGATGATTCCTTTCGATTGGACGGAAATCCGAAGAATCCCCGCATCGGAAACAACCTGATTGATCCGATGGTCCCTTTGTCGGCTGACCAGCCCGATGCTGCCATGCTGTATCCTTGGGCATTTGACGATACGGCGAGGATGGTGGTCATGCCTTGGCGATATTACTTCAATAAAGGTGCGTCGAATTGGTCCGCCCACCAATTGATTTGCAATGCCCTGCCGGATGACCTGCAAGTGAGCGAAGTGCCTTTGTACGGTGGCGCTGCATTTACTCCGATCATTTACCCGGCCCCTCAGCTCACCACCACATACGTCCGTGGAACAGTAGAGGCCTGGAATAGGTCCCAAAATGGCGCTAGCAGTGAATCGCCAATTCTTGAAAACGGGAAAACGAAAACACTGCCATTGCCCAATCCACTGACTACAGAGTGGGGAGCATTCTTCGGCGCAAGAAATATGGGTCAAGCGGAATGCAATGGGAAAAATTTTGGATATTTATATCAGACAAGGTTTATAAATCCCGACTTGGGTCAGGCTGCCTACCTGCTTGACGGTCTAGATTTCCAACTGTACGAGGTTGCGCGGATCGATTCAGGGATTTCGGGCGATCAGCGACAGTTCACCTATCATTACGGGCATGATGCTTTGCCGGAAAAATTCGATTTGCGGTATGTTCCAGATGATGGCGGTCTTTCAGCGAATTGCTCGGGCGAAGGATTTCTTTCAAATAATTATCGCCCAGAAATATCCCACACATGGAGTCTGCACGATAGTCCAACATGCAAGATTGGTACAGGGATATTTTTTGCTATGTATAGGTATCGCGCATTTGATACGTTCTGGCCAGCTCCACCCATCGAACCGATTCTTGGCGATGGTCATTATGATATTTGGTCCATCGGGGTCGAGCTGAAATCGAAGAATACTATGCTTTGGGAAGTCAATCTGACCGCAGTGGACATCAACCCATCGACTCAGTCCATACCGAGTGGATTCCCGTTGTCAGACGATAAACTCAAAGTGTTGTGTATCCCAACCGTTAAGAACGCTAACGGTAAGGAAATGAAATGCGCCCGGCCGCTCTATGAGGTTATCTACGATAGCTCCCAATATTTCCATTCATTATGGTATAATGTTGGTGCCGATTATACCTGCGACGACGCCGGAACTCAATTGGGTCTGGTCGGTATTCCCGGGATCCACAACCTGCACTCTCGCCCAAACCCCGATGTGTATTCGGATAACATATACTCAGGTGTCTCGGTCCAGGGCGACATCTACTCAAGTGTCAAGGTAACCGGGAAACAAGCTCTGGGATGGGCCAACGACTATATCTATTTCTATACCTACGAATGGCGGGACTGGTCCTACGCCCAACCTAGTGCGATCCAAGACGCCAATGGAGTATGGGAACGCCGTTACAATCGGGATTCCCTGAGCCAAGGATTGGAGTTTAATTTCTTTAGCTATGCAGGCGAAGACGAATCTCAGCTTGGGAGCGGCACCGGCCATCCGGTGACCATAACGCGGGATACTAACCTGCTGTGTTTGTCGTGGACCGATGAGAGCGGGAACCCGCCAGCTCAGCGTGAACTTGAGTTTGCGAACGGTACGGCAAACGCGCCAGATCAGGGCCTGCGTTCTTCCCAATTCGATAATGGAATCAGAAACCGTTCTTCACAATACCATTATTCTCCCTCGACCAATGGCCGTTACGGCATTGCCCAGGTTTCAGCGATTTCACCAGGATATCCGAAACTGACCTATACTTTGGCCGTGGAAGGGACGGGTGGCGGGTTCCCGGATGGAGCGTCTGCGCAAACGGAAATCATTCCTGGTCACGGTTGGCTGAATCCGGTGAATGGGAATCTGCATCTTTCCATTCCCCTGCGTTCCTACCGGACTCCCCTGGCCGGACCGGATACGATCCTGTCCTACAATAGTCTCGATATCAGCAATTGCGGATATGGAAATGGCTGGAGGACCAATTGGGACCAGCGCCTGATCGCAATCGATAGGCGATATTATTATTCCTCACAGTCCCACTTCTTTTGCGATGCGTCTGGAACGCCGGTCGTCATTCCCGGTCCACGTTGGCCAGGTGCTGCTGTCGCTGTTTACGATCCTCGCTATGGGTCACTACCACCGGACTTCAAATCCAACGAGCGGTCGCGTTTGATCCTCGGGGACAATCGCCTGCGCTATTTTGATGACCGTGGCTGGCTGGTACGGATGGTCGATGACCAGGGCAACACCTTTACCATTGGCCGCAATGCATCCACGCGATTCGCTGAAAGTGTTACCACCGGCAGCGGTCAGGCGCTTCGCCAGGTCCTGCTGAAACCATCCGATCTTGGCCTGACCGTAACGGGCAACGCTGATGGAAAAAAATTGCAAACCATTGGTCGCGGCTTGGTCGAGAAGGGCGCCGTGAATGCCCAATGGGATTTCCAATACGCAGAGGTCGGTGGAGACCTGAATACCGCCACGATCACCGGTGCCAGCGATGATGCGTTCGCCTTCGACACGACCGGTTCTGAGCCCGACCCCGATGGAGGATCCGATGCTGGGGGGCTGCCTTGGGAAATCCAATTCACCCCCAAACTCCTGAATCCGCCATTAAGCGACAACACGGCGCATCGCCTGGATACGGTCACCTTTCCTGAAAGCCGGACCTTCACGGTCACCCCGACGACCAATGCCAACGGTGCCATTATTGGCGCTTCACTCACTGACAGTCACGGTGGGACGACTGTCTATACCGGAGATCCGTGGACTCGGATGGTCGGCCCTGATCAGGCTGTCCATCAAAGGATCCTGGAAAATCGCCGGGTGGTAGAATCCTGGATCGACTCCGTCGACGCTGAGGGCCATCCAGTCAAGCTCGCCCACCGTTCGGCGACGTACGATGGGAATGGTTATCCGCGATCAGAAACGATCCACTTTGATGATACAAACCGGCCGGACCAGACCATCTCCCACTTGTTCGCGAATCAGCACGGATTCATCTCCCATCGCAGTACCACGGTCGCCGCACTGTCCCTTTCCAACACCAAGGCATCGTCCACCAACGTCGTTAGCGAAGAACAGTGGACCGTCAGTGGCGATGATTCCGTCTGGACCGCGGTCAAACCAGCGAGCAGCACGGATGAAGCAGGTAATAGCACCACCATAACCGCCTATTCAGGGAATCTCCCGCGAACCATCACGGATGGTGAACAGCGTACGATCACCCTGGAACGGGATCTGTTTGGAAATGTGACCAAGGCGACTATCACCTGCCCGGGCGAAACGTCGGGAACCCCGGTCCTGGAGGTCGTTACTTGGTTCAACAACAAGCCTGAACTCGGGTTGCCCCAGCAAGTCAAGAATGCTCGGGGAAAGATAACCCGGTACGACTACGATTCGCGCGGCCGTCTGGTCATGGAGACCGATCCCAATGGCGGGATCACCACTGCTCAGTTCGACCCCCTCGATCAACAGACGACCTCGACCGATGCAGATGGTATGCAAATCCATTCGTCCTATGATATCTGGCTTCGACAGGTGGGGACGTCGTTTGTGCCGGGCGCGGGCAGTCCAATGCCGGGTGGATCGTCCGTATCCACCACGGCGCTCCCTGCCATTCGCCGTGAATACAGCCGCGATGGAGCGACCTGGATCCTCACTGACAAACTCCATCCAGCGGTCGGCTCAGACGTGACGATCGGAATAACCGTCATCGACGATGCTGGACGCATGCTGCGACAAAAGAAACCGCAACTGCGCACAGTTGGCGAAGCACCGCAAGATGCCATTACTGAGTTCAATTATCAGATCGGCGATTGGGTGGATCGTATCACGGTCCAAGGGGGAACGTACATCGATAGCCATGATTCACCTGGTAACGGATGGCCGACTGCGACCGTCGGGGACCTGACCACTCGGATCGTGCGTGATGCTCAAGGCGACGTGGTTGCAACTACCGACGCCTTCGGTTCGACCATGCGCACCGCCCGCAATGGATTGGGATGGATTGTGGCGCTGGATGAACCGGGATTGACCGCTTCAAGTCGGTTCGTCAGCACCAAGACCTATGATCCTCGCGGTTTGCTCATCATCGAAAGGAATCCCAGAAACGGGGATTTCTCCACTTCCTATGACGGCATCGGCAGATTGAAAGCGCAGCGGGGTCCAGGCCGTGGCATCACCTGGACGTATCCATCGGTGCTATCGCAAACGATGACCGACCAGTTCAACCAGGTGCATAGGGAAACGTTGAGCGCGACTGGTGTCACCCGACAAATACCGGGGATTTCAGCACCATATGTCACCGCCTTACGGGATGACGGCGTTCCATTAAAGACCGGATTTGGAACCGATTTCAAGCGGTCCACGACCGCCACCCGTACCCAAGGTGGGGCATTGAAGCAGATACAGCGGGCCGGCACCAATCCAGTGTCTTTCGCTCTTGATGGGTTCAACCGCACCAGCGCCGCTGAACAACAGCGCTCCACTACCGGCCCGCAGTTGGCTCAGAAGCTGACCAACAGCCAGCAATTCGACGCCTATGGAGAGCTGCAGGAATCGATCAATGCCTTGGGCGGCAAGCACCAGGTGGCGCGAGATGCAACCTCTCGGCTCGTAACCGGGCTGCTCAACAATTTCCTGGGTACGTCGCTGGAGTTCACGTGGAAGCCAGTGGCCTGGGATGCTCGCGGTCTGGTCCTGCGCGACGAGTTTGTCGGCTTGGGCGACGTGGCGCTGTTCGGCCGTGAGCATCACTACGACCAGCTCGGTCGCCTGGTCATGAGCCGCACCACCTGGTTGACGTTCTCGTACATCGGGCAGCGCAGGGAATATAACGACCGCGGGCTGGTGGCACGGATCACCCACGGTGGCCGACAGGTGGCGCGATTCGTCCACGATGGCTTAGGGCAGGTGGTGGAACAGTATGATGCCAATGATAAGCTGGTTGAAAAATCGGACTACGATGCGTATGGCCGTTTGGTCCATTGCGAGCGGATCGGCATATCGATGACGACCGTGAACTACCTCGACGATGTGAACGAGCCGGTCGATCCAGAAAACGATGGAACGACCGAGATAGATCCGGCGGATATCGGCGGCAATCCGATCAGTCTTTGGGGCAGCGGATTGCCCTGGCGCACGGCGATCGCCAAGGCTTTGGGCGATTCAGAGGTCCTGATCAACCGCTATGACGAGTTCGGCCGGATGGTGGAGCCAGGGACTGCGGATAACATCTCGGTGACCTATGCGTATGATCCGGTCTTTGGCGACCTGGAACGGAAGGAGTATTCCAACGGACAATCAGAATCCTTTGAGCGGGATCCCGATACTGGATTGCTGAGCAAAATCACCGGCCGCGATGGCCGGGTCACGACCATCCTAAGCCGGGACCTGACTGGCGCGGTCACCTCCTATAAGGTCGATAAAGGTTCGGAGTCGCTGTCAAAGGTCGAAACGGTCGCAACCAACCCGACCGCGGATAATGCCGTGATCGCCTGGCAGACGACGACGACGACCTACGACGGTTCCAATGCTGGCAAGGTCGATGTGCTGGTCAGGCAGTTCGACCGCGGTGGCCGATTGGTGCAGATCGGGAAACCGGAAACAGCGGCGGGACTTGCAGCGAGCGGCAGCGACGACGATCCGTTGACCATCGTCTATGACCGTCAGGGCCGGATCGTCAGTCGGGGAACGAAGCAGACCTTCTACGAAGGTCCGTTCGCGACCGCTGAGACGCTGGTACTTCCGGATGGATCGTCGCGGTCAGTGGCGATCGAGCGAATACTGGAGGATAGTCGGGTGGAGGGGAATGATCGGGTGCTGGCTGATGATACGGGAGCTGGACAGATACGTGGCATTCATGCGACGGTGCCCTCTCTCAGTGGCGATCAGCTGGTGTCGCGGTTGTTCGGGTACGACGATCAAAACCGGTTGAAAGGGTATCAGGTCAAGGTCGGAACATCAGGTTCGCAGACGCTTTCAGATGCATGGGATCTCGCTTATGATCTCGGTGGCAGAAAGGTCCTGGAGACGAAGACCTCGGGGTTCGCCAGCGGTTTGACGCATCTGGTGTACGCCGGTGACCGGCTGGCGATCGAATGGCGGGAAGGTTCTGCCGTGGCATCGGGTTCGCTGAATCGTTGGAGGTGGTCTCAGACGTCGGATCAGCTCAGCGAAGAGCGTTTCACGCAAGGTCCGCGTCCTGAAAAGGTGGTTCTGTCCAGCGCCGACAACGGCATCAAGTTGGGCAATCCACCGACCTCGTCTCCGCCAGGTGACCCATTGTCTGGAACCTGGACGGTCGTGTCCGAAACTTTGAAAGCCACCGCTACCGGCAATGCAGTCGCGCGCACGAGCTGGCGGAATGCCGAGAATCAGTTGGCCTTGGCCGATCTCCGGGTGCAGGCCCTTATTCTGCCGAATCGTGGCAAGGTGGCCGGCTTCGAGGTCCTCGCGGCGGGCAGCCCGATAGAGGATCGCCGGTTGGTGTTGGTGGAACGTTCTCCGGATGAAGAATCCACGCCGGATCAGGTGCGTCTCGTCATCGCCAAGGCCACTTCGGTGTTCACGCAGACCGGCGGCATCGATCCCGATGCGGTCCTGGCGGCAACGCCGTGGGCAAATCGTGAAGGGACAACACCTCAAGTGACCATGTGGCGGGCGGCGTCCAGACTCATCGCACACTTCGGCCCGACGCCAAATGGCATGACGGTGCAACTGGATCTGGCCCGGATCGAAACCGGTTCGACCCATCTGGTCGCCTCGGGTACGGCTGACTTCGGTTCGCTGACCTTTGCCGAGCTACGCGGTCATCGTACGTTGGTCACCAACCAGTATGATCTGCCAAGTCATTTCCCGGCCAATCCCGATCCGGATGCGGATCCTGATGCGGTGGTCGGCGACCATCAGCTTCACCAACAGACGACCAACTGGTGGACATGGAACGATTCGGCCCACGTTTGGGATACCGGCGACAGCGAAGTACGTTCCTTCTGGTATGACGCGGCCGGAAGATTGGCGGTGGTGGCTGGACAGTCGATTGGTGCTGGTGGTTCGGTCACTGACCTTCCTGCCGAGTTCAACAGTTATGACGGTCTTGATCGCCTGATCGAAGTCCGTTCGGCGACGTTATCGAAATCAGCTGCTGAATCGCTTGGCCAAGGACTGCTCTCAACCGGCGATCTCGCCAAGAAAGGCTGGCACGGCAACGCCGGAACGGTGCTTTCGATCACGCGCCATACCTACCTGGCCGCAGGAACCGGCCTCAGTTCCACTGAGGTCGATGTGGCTGGCGTCAACGGATCGACCAGCCGGACTGATTACGGCATCGATCTGACTGTGGATGGCGGATTGGCCGGATCAGCGATGCCGCGCTGGTCGCGGACGACCAATAACGGCGTCACTGGACCGACGACGTTCTATCTCGGTCATGGCAGAACCCCCGACTTGGAAGTGTCGGTCAGTGGATCGGCTGGTGCGTGGAGCGTCGGCAATACCTTGGCGACTGTGACCGATTCACGCCAAGATGTCATCGGATACATCGGCGCCTTCCCACAAGGCGAAGGAACCGGAATCGGATCGACTGGCTTGGATTACCTGCGTCGATTCAGCTACACCGCCAGCGGCCACGTCAGCGAATTGCTCAGAAACTATTCCACCGTCAACGGGGTAATGTTCAGTCCAGCGTCGATTCCGACCAGCGGACCACGGTTCAAAGGTGGAAACTTCACTGCCGCGACCGGACTCTCGCACTTCGGCGCACGAACGTACTCGCCACGGCTCGGAGGACGATTTATTACTCGTGACCCAGCTCAGGCTGGAGATAATTGGTATGCCTACGCATCCGGTGATCCGGTGAACAGGTGGGATCCGTCAGGTCTGGACTGGGAGTATGTCGCTGATGGAGGTGGTGTCGTGTCTGGCTGGCTATTGAATTCAAACACGCCGGGTGGATGGCGCTATAAAAACGGGTCTCCAACCAACGTTCCCAAGCCCAATGATAATGTTACGCCAGCAATGCTGGGAATCCGAGGAAATGTCTTTACAGGCGCCGATTGGGCGGCTGACCGAACTTCGCCTTCCTCCTACTTCACCATGTTCGACAGCAACGATCACATTGCCTACGGCCCGGCAGGTGACCGGAAGTTGTTGACATTGAATGCTGCTGAGCTTCCGGGACAAGCGGAATTGATAATGGATGCTGCTCAAGCAGCCGTGAGAGCAGGGACGGATACTGCGAATACAACGGTCGCTATTGCGACTGAACCGTATCATCAAATCGGGGACGTTTCGCGCCTGGCTGTTGGTAAATATAGAGGAATACCGGCTCAATTCATCGAGCGTCGTTCGATGTTGGCTGGCGGAGCACAACAAGCGGTGGATCAGAACCGGGTGGCATCGTTCGTTGCAACGCATGTCGCGCTGAATACCGCCGCCATTGTCTTACCGGGTGCGGTCAATGCCGCCGGTAATGCCCTGGAACGCTGGAGCATTAGCAGTTTAGAAAATGCGGCTATTAAAAAGGGGCTTGAGCAAACTGCGGCGCGCGCTGCGATGGGAGAATCTGCTCATGGGGCGGCATTGGTTCCGATTGGCCCGCGTGCGGGTGTTGGGCCAGTTAGGCCGCTCGGAGATCGCGTGAATCTTGCTCCACTTTCGACGGGTCTCGCGGATGTTCAGCCAGGCCTAACTTCAACTACTAAACTTTTCGGGCCTTATTACCGCTCTGGAGGCAAGCCGTTTAAGGATCTAATGCTTAGGGGCTCGCCAATTCGTAATACAGGAGCCAGCGACATTCCTACGGTCAAGGGATTCCTTGGTCCTCTCCCTTCAGGTGAAGTAGGTTATGAGTTCTATACTTTTACACCTCCAACAACGGGAGGTAATTTACCAAGTTGGCCAGTGCATTGGGATCCTACAGCCACGGGAGTTCGTTGGTATTCAGACAGTCAAATTGGAATACCAATTGTCCCTATCAGAGTATTCTCTGAAAACAGCCTGGTTTTGACGACGCCATAGGAATTACCGAGAAATCTATGACATCATTGATTATACAAGAGGCGATCAAGGCGGGCGTTCCGCTGATAGAATTGATGTGCAAAATTCGTAAAGGCATAAGTGCAGAACTGGCATGCGAAGAGATTAATCGCTATAATGACGGCGTTGAAGCGTACGCCTATGGAGACGACTCTTTTGAATCGAGAAAATCGATAGTTGTTCAGATTCATCCCAAACGAGCAGAATGTTTTGGTGTAACCGTTATGCGTGTTCCGATCAACGAGAATTATCCCAATGCGGGGATGAAGTGGAAATTACATAGCATAGATATATTTTGCGAACGATTTCGTTCAGTTATCGAAGACGCTTACCTTTCTCAGCCTGGTGCACACGATGATGCCCAGCAATGGCCATAACTACTTCTCTTAGGACAAGCGTGCGCCGTGATAAACCGGCCGAAAGGAGCAGATGGAAGAGCTGCACGTTGAAGGAGTAGCGACCCACAACGATCCCGAGTCATGCGGTTGGCATCGTTCTGCCCGGAAATGCCTCTCTGCAAAAAAAAATCCCGGTTTCCCAGTCAGCCTGAGTCTGTTTTCCCACGTTCGTTGATGATGTGTGGCCAGCCAAAACGGCATGCACATTTTGAAAACCGCTGATTATTTCACATGCAACTGGTGCTCGGCCTTGGCCGAGCGATGGACTCAGATGGTTCTGGCACCCAGGCGTTCAGCCAGAGCGATAACCGCGACATCGTGTCGCGGTTTATTTTGACTCTTCGGGACCCAAGGCTTCTATCAGCTTATTTGCCAGTTCCACAACAGCATCGGCATCTTTGCGTCGTGCCGCAGTCGCTAGCAGCCCCTTCACTGCGTTGCGCGTCCGTCGCTTAGCCTTCCCCCAAACCGCGCCCCGCCGGCGCCAATGGCGTTCAGTTAGCACATAAACCCATGTGAAACAGTGACTTACGTACATTTGGACTTCGCAAGAAAGTACTTGACTTTGCCTGAGAAAAATTGGGTCGGGGAAATAAGGACAGGCAAGTTGACCAGCCGTCCCCACGCCCGCCTTGGGTCGAACCGGCTGGCCGACCTGCGTCGGATTATCTTATCGAAACCGGTCTCGGCCAACCGGTCCGACCCAACCCTGGCGGTCATGCGGACAATATAGTGATGCAGCGCGCATTCATAAAATCAGCGCTGAATCGTTTTGCGACGATCGTGTATCGCGTTGCTTTCTCGCCATCGTTCGCGGTGCGCGCTCTCGTGCGGCGGATCGGCGCGGCCAGCGTGGTGATCAGGTCGGCGGGCCGCTTCGCGTCCCGTGGTCCACAAGGTGCAGCAATTTCCTTGGCCGGTTGACGCTTGCTGGGGCTTCGCGATCGCCATCCTGCGGCATCATGATCCGGAGCAGACGTGCGGTGATACTCGGGCCAGATCTGTGATTCTCGCGGTTATTTACTGGTTGTTGGCGGTGGCGCTGGGCTCGGGCGATCATGCCAGTGGCGCGGGGCCGTGGATCGATGCTCCGTACAATTCGCCCGGTGGCTGGGCGACGGCCGCGCCCGGCGTTGCGGAAATACCTGTTCAAAGTTTGTCGCTGGCGCCGGTCACGTCCGTCGCGACGCCACCGGCATGCGAAGATCCGGCTTCGCCGCCGATCGTGCCTGTGGCACTGCGCTGTCTGGCGCCAGCGCTCGGCGACTCGCCACGTGTCCCGGCTGCGCCGTGCCACGATGCCCCGCGCAGCCATCCGATTGCGACTGCGTCGCAACCGTCAGGCGCGGGGCGGCGCACGGCGATCGCCAAGGCTTTGAGCGATTCTGAGGTCCTGATCAACCGCTATGACGAGTTCGGCCGGATGGTGGAGCCAGGGACTGCGGATAACATCTCGGTGACCTATGCGTACGATCCGGTCTTTGGCGACCTGGAACGGAAGGAGTATTCCAACGGACAATCAGAATCCTTTGAGCGGGATCCCGATACTGGATTGTTGAGCAAAATCACCGGCCGCGATGGCCGGGTGACGACCATCCTGACTCGGGATCTGACCGGCGCGGTCACCTCCTATAAGGTCGATAAAGGTTCGGAGTCACTGTCAAAGGTCGAAACGGTCGCAACCAACCCGACCGCGGACAATGCCGTGATCGCCTGGCAGACGACGACGACGACCTACGACGGTTCCAATACTGGCAAGGTCGATGTGCTGGTCAGGCAGTTCGACCGCGGTGGCCGATTGGTGCAGATCGGGAAACCGGCAACAGCGGCGGGACTTGCGGCGAGCGGCAGCGACGACGATCCGTTGACCATCGTCTATGACCGTCAGGGCCGGATCGTCATTCGGGGAACGAAGCAGACCTTCTACGAAGGTCCGTTCGCGACCTCCGAAACGCTGGTGCTGCCCGATGGTACATCGCGTTCCGTGGCGGTCGAGCGGTTCCTAGAGGATAGTCGGGTTGAGGGGAATGATCGGGTGCTGGCTGATGATACGGGAGCTGGACAGATACGTGGCATTCATGCGACGGTGCCCTCTCTCAGTGGCGATCAGCTGGTGTCGCGGTTGTTCGGGTACGACGATCAGAACCGGTTGAAAGGGTATCAGGTCAAGGTCGGCGTCTCGGGTTCGCAGACGCTCTCTGATGCATGGGAACTGGCCTATGATCTCGGTGGCAGAAAGGTTCTGGAAACGAAAACGTCCGGATTCGCCAGCGGTTTGACGCATCTGGTGTACGCCGGCGACCGACTGGCGATCGAATGGCGCGAAGGTTCTGCCGTGGCATCGGGGTCGCTCAATCGTTGGAGGTGGTCTCAGACGTCGGATCAGCTCAGCGAAGAGCGTTTCACGCAAGGTCCGCGTCCTGAAAAGGTGGTTCTGTCCAGCGCCGACAACGGCATCAAGTTGGGCAATCCACCGACCTCGTCTCCGCCAGGTGACCCATTGTCTGGAACCTGGACGGTCGTGTCCGAAACTTTGAAAGCCACCGCTACCGGCAATGCAGTCGCGCGCACGAGCTGGCGGAATGCCGAGAATCAGTTGGCCTTGGCCGATCTCCGGGTGCAGGCCCTTATTCTGCCGAATCGTGGCAAGGTGGCCGGCTTCGAGGTCCTCGCGGCGGGCAGCCCGATAGAGGATCGCCGGTTGGTGTTGGTGGAACGTTCTCCGGATGAAGAATCCACGCCGGATCAGGTGCGTCTCGTCATCGCCAAGGCCACTTCGGTGTTCACGCAGACCGGCGGCATCGATCCCGATGCGGTCCTGGCGGCAACGCCGTGGGCAAATCGTGAAGGGACAACACCTCAAGTGACCATGTGGCGGGCGGCGTCCAGACTCATCGCACACTTCGGCCCGACGCCAAATGGCATGACGGTGCAACTGGATCTGGCCCGGATCGAAACCGGTTCGACCCATCTGGTCGCCTCGGGTACGGCTGACTTCGGTTCGCTGACCTTTGCCGAGCTACGCGGTCATCGTACGTTGGTCACCAACCAGTATGATCTGCCAAGTCATTTCCCGGCCAATCCCGATCCGGATGCGGATCCTGATGCGGTGGTCGGCGACCATCAGCTTCACCAACAGACGACCAACTGGTGGACATGGAACGATTCGGCCCACGTTTGGGATACCGGCGACAGCGAAGTACGTTCCTTCTGGTATGACGCGGCCGGAAGATTGGCGGTGGTGGCTGGACAGTCGATTGGTGCTGGTGGTTCGGTCACTGACCTTCCTGCCGAGTTCAACAGTTATGACGGTCTTGATCGCCTGATCGAAGTCCGTTCGACGACGTTATCGAAATCAGATGCTGAATTGCTTGGCCAAGGTCTGCTCTCACCCGGCACTCTTGCCAAGAAAGGCTGGCATGGCAGTCCGGGACCAGCGCTCAGCACCACTCGGCACACGTACCTGGCCGATGGAACCGGCGTCAGTTCCACCGAGGTCGAAACCACCGGAGTCCATGCTTCGACCAGTCGAACTGATTACGGCATCGACCTGACCGTGGATGGCGGCCTGGCCGGAACGGCGATGCCGCGCTGGTCGCGGACGACCAATAACGGAACCACTGGACCGACCACTTGGTATCTCGGCCACGGCAGAACCCCCGATCTGGAAGTATCAGTGTCGGGTTCAGCTGGCGCGTGGACCGTCGGCAATACCTTGGCGACAGTGACCGACCCGCGCCAGGATGTCATCGGATACATCGGTGCCTTCCCGCAAGGTGAGGGAACTGGAATCGGATCGACCGGTTTGGATTATCTGCGCCGATTCAGTTACACCGCCAGCGGCCACGTCAGCGAATTGGTCAGAAGCTATTCCGCCGTCAACGGGGTAATGTTCAGCACAGCGTCGAGCCTGACCAACGGACCACGATTCAAAGGTGGAAACTTCACCGCCGCGACCGGACTCTCGCACTTTGGAGCACGAACGTACTCGCCACGGCTCGGGGGACGATTCCTGACTCGTGACCCGCTGGGATATTCTGGAAGTCCGAACGTGTATGGCTGGCCGGCGGATTATGCAAACGCACATGACGTCGGAGGCCGAGACTGGAAATGGACAGGTGGTTTCTGGCAAGAAATCGCCCCGAATATCGGCAAGATTCCCAAGCCGCCACCGGGCTTTTCGCCGGGGGAATCGATTGGTTCGCCTGGCCTCGTGACCATGGCCAATAGCGTCGAAAGCTACGCTGGCTACCTGGACATGAACACTCCAGAATCAACCGTTATCGTGAATGGATCTCCAAACCAATATATTGCCGATCGAACCGCGAAACTAAAGCGGGCTAAACAGCTGGCCCAATGGTCACATGACGCTTTCAGTACGTTTATAACGCAAAATACAGAATCAGCAGTGGGCGGACAAATGGACCTTAGTCGTTTTATATCCGTGAGCGGTCATCTAGATGATGTAGCTGATTCGCTTGAGGCAGAAATTGGATATTGGAAGGGCGAATATAACCAGCTCAAGCAATTTGGAATGGACGTTGAAAATGTGGTATTTCTTATCACCCTGATGCTTCCTGGTGGCGAAATGATGGGTGGATCAGTAGTTGGTCCTGCTGGTGCGGATGCGATTGAAGGGACTATGAAAAGTGGGGCCAAGACGCTTGTTAGGGAAACATCTGTGAAAACATGGGAGGGTGCGCGAGCACATGCAGCAAGGGTAATTGCGGCGGCTCGGGCAGAGCGCATTGCGAGAATAGGGACGAATGGAGAGGGGGCTTTGGCGTCGAGCGCAAATATCGCACCAACGGTATTTAGAGTTCAGGGGGGTGTCCTTCCAAACGCAAGTAAGATCCGTTTCGCTCTAGATGAATCTGGTGGGGTCACAATTCTTGGTGATGAAATGTTATTTATCAACATCAACCAGGAAGCCCGTGCTCTCGAATTTCTGGCACGGCGCGGCGCGGGCGCATCTCTTGTTCGCTTTAAAATTAAACCTGAATACCTTGACAAGCTACGTAAGTTAGCCGTACCGCAGCGTGCTGGTAGGCAGTATCCTGGGCGCCCACAGGCAGTGGACCCAACAAGAGCACCCGATCAATTTGGGATACCCAATAACATGTTTAAAGAACTGATTGAAAACATCGATCGAGAAAGCGTGAGCGGGCTATGATGAACGAAATTAATCGACTTTCCGATGTCGGGCGCCGCGGTCCCCCAGATGGTCCATGCTTCACTATCATTGCAAGGTGCGTCAATGGATCTGAGACATTGCACCGCGTGAAGGATGTATTGAATATGATTTCACAGGCTGACGCCGATCGATTGTGGCCAAGCGACGATGATTGGGCAAGACGCCTGCCGCTTTGGTTTACGGAACCGTTCCACGGACGAACTATCCAAGACGTATTGAAAGATGATATGCTTTGGGATTTTGGATCATGGTTGGACGCGATGCGGCATCGCGGGTGGGAGTGGTGGGACGGTTATTGTGATGATGATTTGTTTATGGCTACTCTAACGTGTAATGATCAGGTATACAGTGTCGATCCTTTGATTTACCTTGTGCGGCAAAGTGGGGCCACCTCAATCAAAGTTATTGAAAAATAACCTTGATATTCACACACAGGCACACGCAGGAAGATCGTGAAGATTAGGACACGCGTGCGCCGGGATAAACCGGCCGAAAGGAGCAGATGGAAGAGTTGCACGTTGAAGGAGAAGCGACCCACAACGACCCAGAGTCATGCGGCTGGCATACGCGAGGTATCATCCCAGAATTATTATTAGAATTATTATTCAGAATTAGAATTGAATTATTGGACAGGCATATTGATATTCCGTCCCCACGCCCGCCTTGGGTCGAACCGACTGGGCCGATCCGCCTCCGAAGCAGCCGTCCAGGTCCTCGGCGCCTGTCCGCTCTGATGAGCATCTGGGTATTCCCTAGCAATCCCCGCTTCCCCGCTTCCCCGCCACCTCCACTGGCCATCCGGAGATGATTTCATGAATCGCGTATTTATCAGTTCAACCTGCTATGATCTGCTTGATATCCGCGCAGAACTTGAAAGTGAATTCCGCGATCTCGGACTGTTTCCTGTGCTATCGGACAGTTGCACAAGCGATTTTATACCCGATCCAACCAAGGATTCGATCGACTCCTGCCTGAGCAATCTTTGCACATGTCAATACGTGGTGGTCATCTTGGATCATCGCTATGGACCATCACTGGCGAAATCTGGGTATGAGGATATTTCGGCCACCCACTACGAGTACAAGACTGCCCAAGAAAAAGGAATCCCTTGTTTTGTGTACGTTCGGGACCGGCTCATGACCGATCTAGACCTTTTTGATAAGAGTGGGGTGACTCGGTGGGTTTCAAAAGAACATGATCAGAGACTTTTCCAGGTCATCAAGGATCACCAACGACTCAAGAAGGACCAGAGCAAGAACTGGTTGGAGCGCTTCCGTGACAGCGTTCACCTGAAGCAGTTGATTCGCCGCGATTTCAGGAGGGTCTCCGATCGGGCACAGATCGACCGCCTCATTCGGGAGGACAGGTTACCGCTCATTACGCTTTCAGCGAATTTCTCGTCAACCACGCATCATCCCGGTGGCCAATCTCCAGTATCGTTGAAAATTACCGCCGTAAGACGGGATGCGTATCGAATCAACGTCGAAGTTCCAAATTCCCTGAAAATACCGCATGGTCTTTTGGCTGCTGGGAAGGATTTCCATTTCCGAACAATGGTGGAATACCCAGGCGGTTCTTTTGCTGTCAACATTGTATATCACTCACCGGAAGGTCATCAAATCACGGACACATGGTCCTGCACTCACCTTGATCGAGACAACAGCATTCGTTGCAATCTCACATCAAAGAGCGTCAAGGCCAGTGAAAGTACCGTGATCACAATTCTTGATGCGTAATACGGTGTCCGCGCACACCTAACGCGCGTAGCAACTACAATTATATCCACTCCAACCCCATGGCTAATTCACTCACAATTCCAAAGGGTCGTATAGATCTCATTGATGAACTTTATAGGCAAGGAAAAATTAACTTGGGCATGCAGCGATATTTATCGAAAAAAATAATGCAGGAGGACTTGATATTAAGTAATTTGATTCTAGAGCCTGGGGAGACGATTCTGTACGTACCAGAAGAATGTCCACCCAGCCAGGATTCCCCCGTTCCCGATCGATCGATTGGGTAGACGAATAGGCCTGTCCCGGTCGTGGCGGGAGACCGCCAAGGAGCAGGAACATGAGTACGCCATCGATCGTCCACGGACACGCCGCCCTCCGGGCCGTTCAGTTAGGAACCGGCCCCTTTCGCGAGCGCCTCAGCCAGCTCATCACGAATCCATTGTTGCAGCATTTTCCCATTCTCATTGAGGATCGTTTTCTTCCCCGCGCACACCGGGCAAGGTTCATCGGTTGGTGCCCCGTAACGCCACCGAACACCTTTGGCTTTGCAGCTCACGCACGGTTGGGTAAAATCGATCGCATCACCCTTCGTTGTAAATAATCGCATAATTTCTCCTCGGACGAGTCTGGTTGAGGCTCAGCAGTGTCAAATCACGCAGGGTGGCGAATCCCCAGGCTCCATGCGGTTCCCGCACCTGGACGGCGGCAATGGCAGCCCGACGTAACCAGGTTTGACCGATTGTCAGGCGGCCTAAACTCAGCGGAGAAAGGAACTGCTCATGTCCGCAGGCATCTCCTTCCGCGAACTGCTGACCTGGATTGGAAGCGAAACGGACCGATACGAATCGTGGTTTTCACATCGTCCGCAGCAGGTCTGGTTGCTTGCAGCCGGAACCGGGCGCCTCGCCACGGTTTGGGATCTGGTGCATCACGTCCATGTTGTCGACATCCGATTGGCGCAGCGAGCACAGGGCCAGCCGATCGCCACGGACTCAGAAGTCGCAGTAACCGATGCCGGATCGCTGTTCGCCCTGGGCCGACGAGGTCAGGCCATACTTGGCGCGACGGTGGATGATGCTCATGAACTTCATACGATCATCAGCTGGCAGACCCAGACCGGTGTCCAAATGCAGGCGAGTCGGCGTAAGATCGTGGCCCATGCGATCACCCACCACATCCGACACATGGCTCAGTTGGCCACGGTACTGCGTCAGCACGGCAAAGCCACTGATTGGCCGCATGACCTGCTCATCAGCAATGCTATGACCTGATCGAAGGCGAACGGAAGGCTCTTCAAATTCCGCATTGTTCGCAGAGCAACAGGTCAATCGTCTGACCCAAGGGATCAGCCATGGTCAGCGGCGATCCGTCAGGTTCTCGCTCAGCCACCTGGCCTGTATCGGCGACGGTTGGGCCTCGGAATACCGAACCATCTCATCTCGGCGCATGATGCCTTTCGAAAGGAGGAGGTGTAATAGCCAAATAGGGTTCGCGCGGTACATAATCATATTGTTAATATGACAATACATCTCTGTGCATTATGCCCACGACAGAAAATGAAGAATCGATTCGGCCCTACAAGTATGAATAGTGTTCGCGTGGACAAAGTAATGTATCGATGACAAAATAACTCAGGTTACTTCCTTTTAGTACATCTTCATTGTCGTTGGTTCTTCTTCCGCCCAGGCTGACCAACCGGCGGGAGCGCTTTCGTTCCTAGGACTGGTGTTGAGCTGGTCCTGATCGACTGCCCATGCGATCACCCACCACATCCGACACATGGCTCAGTTGGCCACGGTGCTGCGTCAGCACGGCCAGGCCACTGATTGGCCGCATGATCTGCTCATCAGCAATGCCATGACCTGATCGAAGGCGTTCACCCAGCCAGGATTCCCCCGTTCCTGATCGATCGATTGGGTTGACGAATAGGCCTGTTCCGGTCGTGGCGGGAGACCGCCAAGGAGCAGGATCATGAGTATGTATTTCACATATAGATTGTCATTTTATACCGAAAGAAAAAACCAGCTCCTGCCAGAAAGCCATCATGCAACATCAGAAGTAGACAGATGTGCATGGCTGCCTTTCCTTGGCCCCCGCATCTGAGATGTCTTCGGCACAAAGCCATTCGTTGGAGTTGAGCTCAGCCCGACTCATTGGGGAAGTCGCTCAGCTTCTGATCTCTGGGGTTTCATTTCAAGGTTCCAGGTCCGTCCGCGGAGCTCTGCCAACTCAATGGCGTCCTGATGACAGGCTGAGCGCTGGCACCTCCATCCCATCGTGCGGAGTAAACCCCAGGTCCGGCTGATACTCGGACGCTGCCGGCCAGTCACGCGTGCGAAGACCTCGGCAGCCCGCCGCAACGTCCAGAAACCATCGCGGAAGCCGTTCTTCACCGGTCCCTTCAGCAGCATGGCCTCGACCTTCTTCATCTCGATCTCGGTCGGCGTCGGGGCTGTCTTTCGCCCTGGCTTGCCCTTGCTGACCAGGGCCTTCACCCCGCCATCGCGCTTGGCGGTCACCCATTTGCTCACCGCCTGGCGGGAAACCCCCAGACGACGGGCAACCTCAGACTGCGAGATGCCATCGGCCAGAAGCACCAACGCCTCATGGCGCCGCTTCTCCATGGATGCATGATCCCGCTTGCCAGTCAGTCGAGGGGTCGAACGGCGCTGTCTGGCTGGCATGGAGGAATTAGGCAGCACACAGAGTTGCCCAAAGTTTCCCAGAATCAACGGGCCGGCGGATTAGACGGTTGCGAAGCAGAATCAGCGTTAGTCGCCGGCTCCGGTGCATCGCCTTGTTGGGCAGTTTCATTGAAATAATTATTTAATAAAAATAACTAGCAGTTATGAATTGAAATAGCCATTATCGTTATATATTCTTGTTATAAGTTGGCCTAATTGACTATCATCTAAATATTTTTCCATCTTATCATAATATATAGATAATTCATCTTCACTTTCCTCAGTAATTTCTTCCTTCCCCTTTATTATATTTTGAATATTCTCAATACAAAAAGCTATTTCATTTTCACCATATTTAATTAACGCTAGTTTAAGTTGATCAGCATGCAATCTAGTCGAATTTTCAAAATATGAACCAACGCCGCCAATGGAAAATTCACATTCTGCCTCAGAAAGATAAAATATATCCATTTCCCAATCCTGGAAAACGGAAATATCTATATAGCCTTGTGTCAATATATAGTGAATTTTGTCCTCAATTTCCATATTTATATTCTTTCTTTGTTTAAATGTGATAAATTTAAGATATTTTACTGCCCAACGCAGAGATCACCGGGCGGCCGATGTGATGTAGCCAAGCAGTAAAGATCATTGTGGCCGGCTCCGGTGCATCGACTTGTTGGGCAGAAAATGCGTCATTGATCAAAGCACATCAATTTCCATAGCGTCTTTAAAATCGTCACCAAAATTGTTATACTTATGTACAGATTCCAAGATTGATTCAATTTGGATACCGATCAAATCAATTTTGGTTTTTATTTTTACAACTAATATGGGGATTTCGCCAACATAATCGTAACCACCATCAATAAGAATATTTGGATATAATTTAGCCAGGTAATCATATAAATCATATCTAATATCCAAATCAGGATTTTCTAATTTAGTAGGGTCAATTTTTATTAAAAATGTATTCATTGGTTCATTTTCTGCCCAACGTCAGAGATCACCGGGCCGGCGGGAGAGATTGTGGCAAAGCACTATTACCTTTGATCGCCGGCTCCGGTGTATCGACTTGTTGGGCAGATTTAATTTGGTCAAGTATACTATTAGTATTTATCATTATGATTATATCATCATACGTTTTACCGCGTACAAATCTATTCATGTATTCATTACGTAATGCATTAATTCGATTAGATAAATATTGTAAATATAGCCAACCTAATAATCTATATTCATTATTTTCGAATTCATTCAGTTTTATCAATTCATTGTATTCCATTATTTCTTTCTCACAATGAACAAATAAATATAATCCATCGTTACCTTGAATTAACCGCCAATAATCATCGCGAATCATCCAATCAGCACATTTACATTTTAGAATGATCATGAATGGTTTTTTATAATGAATCTTTTGGAGAATCCGATTGATACTTGAGCATTAATTCATCTGCCCAACGTCAGAGATCACCGGGCCGGCCGATGTGATGTTGCCAAGCAGAAACGATCATTGTGGCCGGCTCCGGTGCATCGACTTGTTGGGCAGATTGTACTAATCGTTGTTTTAATTCGAAAAGAGCAACGCGATTTGAGTCCCAAGTTAATTTTTTACAAGCATCATCATATTTTACCCATTCAAATAATTTATGTTCATGAGACAGTTGAATATCGAAGGTATCCGTTAATACTGCAAAAGAGTGTTCAGTTATAACATAGATATTATTTGGCCAATTTGCTTTTGGGAATGCCGTTCTTGGTATTGACGCTTTAGAATCAAGTTCAATCCAGTTTTCAATCTTTGTTTTAATTCCACTTTCTTCATATGTTTCACGACGTGCCGCATCAAATGGTGTTTCATCATTTTCACCACCACCCGCAATGAATTGACACATAGATAAATTTTGATTAAAAAAGATTGCCACCACAAGATCATTATTGATAATGCGATATGGGATTACAAGAATGTTATATGGTAAGCGTGACATAATTTAAATCTGCCCAACGTCAAAGATCACCGGGCCGGCGGTTTTGACTGTAGCAAAGCAGTTATAGCCATATTCGCCGGCTCCGGTGCATCGCCTTGTTGGGCAGTTTTTAACATTCGTTATACGCCTGAATTGAATTATTGATTATATTTCTAACCCATACGATATTTATAAATGGGTTATCATCGCACCATATATTCCTTTTTGAATCTATACTAATTATGTTTCTAACTATTGCTAAACATCTATAATCATTGCCCTTAGAAGTCTTATGCGTAAAATATTTCATGTCATCAGGATGTACTGCAAAATCAATCCCTTGATACAACTCTGCGTCATATAGAACGTTTATATCATTGAATTCAAAAGTATCATTTATTGTAAATTTCTTTTCCGGGAAGTATTTTGGATAATTTTCATCAGGCCATAATTCTGTAAATTCGCCATTAAAAAACTTAACATCAATAGTATTATCCGAGAATTCATATTGCATATTACCTTCCATGGTAATATTATAAACTAATTCCAAATCATAATCAATGTTTCCCATTAGCCCTTTGGGGATAGTTAGAAACTTATGTAAAACAACATTTTCATTTCCTCTTACTATTGATTTCAGTATTCCACCAAAAATAATATTACCAGTATCATCTTCTTTAAGATGATACGCAATATTTTTATTAATATTAATTAAGGTTATTGGAATCATATTTTATCTTTAATCTGCCCAACGTCAGAGATCACCGGGCCGGCTGATGTGATGTTGCCAAGCAGAAATGATCATGGTGGCCGGCTCCGGTGCATCGACTTGTTGGGCGCATATCTATTTTCACTAAGAAATAATATATATATAAATTTATAATTTAGATACATTGCAAAAAAGAAAATAATATTGTAGATAAAAACTTTGAAAAATGATATATAACAATCGTATAATTATTTTTAAGATATAAGTATTCGAAATTCCATAAATATTTTAAACTGTACCTTATGTAGGGAACACGCCGTTTTGATAAGATTCTGTCAATTTTTCAAGGAAGTTATCATTAATCCTTTTAATTTCACCGCGGTATATTAAATCAAGATCGTCAGCAATGTAGTCTACAATTTCATGTTGTCTTGTAATACCTGACATTTTGAGAAATACTTTATCTAAAGCAGGCCACTGGATTTTATCAAATATTAATATTTCGTTCACTCGTACCCACTCTTTCTCAAATTCCCCGCCAGTTCTTAGATCCAACAATTCATTCCATTGTTCTGGACCCGTTTTCCTAAGCCACGAGCAAAGTTTATTAATGTGTTTATCTTGTATCATATTTTGCGCCCAACGTCAGAGATCACCGGGCCGGCCGGTGTGATGTTGCCAAGCAGAAAAGATCATTGTGGCCGGCTCCGGTGCATCGACTTGTTGGGCATAATTTAATAATAATATTTGCTAGATTTACCGAGGCCAAACGCCGATATCGTGGATAATTCTTGCGCAGAATGCATCTGCCTTTGCTGCATTTCTGGCAGACTCAGCATGAATGGATTCAAATTGACCCAAGCCATACTGATCAGGTTTATGTTCTAGGTTCGTGAATATTCCACTGAACATTCGAGCCAACGAATCCTGAGTAACAATTAAGAGATGAATCATAGCCAGAACGCTAGCCCAGTGAAAATTTTCATCGTCGAAGTAAAGAAGACTTAAAGTGTAATTTTCAGCATCCATTTCTTTGAGTTTAACATGTCGGAAATAGTAGTCTGAGTTTGGATGAGTAAAATTGTCATTAATTGATTTTAAGGATCTTTGTATGGCTCCCGAATTGGGGAGGGCCGAACTTCTCAGAGATTTGCCGCTGTATTCTTTAACGTATTCCTGAAGATTCTGATGCCGATTAGCCCAGATGTCATGGTTTTTTCTGTCATCCATCCATTTCCCCATTACCAACACGGATTCGATTCCAGGTCGAATTAATACCCAAGCTTGATAGGCCTGTTGTGTAGAGAGAGATTCCAGAGCCAAGAAAGACTGGCGCTGGCAGATCATCAGCAAAGGCGCTAGGGAGACATGACTTTTGTTTTGGGCCGTTATGCCAAGTTGCAAACAACGCCCAAGTTCGTTGAATCCTGAGTTCAATAAATCAAACGATTTCACAACCGCGCCGTGTTGCCGCAAAAACCATGCGCGGCTTTCTTCGACAGATTTCCTGTATTCTTCGAACGCGCTCATGGTATTCCGGATTTGTAGTGGTGATGCCCAACGTCAAAGATCACCGGGCCGGCGGAATAGACGGTTGCAAAGCAGGAATAGCGTTAGTCGCCGGCTCCGGTGCATCGCCTTGTTGGGCGCGTTTAGTGTGATATTATTTGACCTTTTAATAAAACACCATTCTCATAATCCACAACAAAATCCGACCAATATTCTGGTGGTTCAAACCATTTTCCTACAATCGTATCATTGAATAAACGCAAACATTCAATTCCATCCCATGATATTCGTGGAGTCTCCCATTTTATTTCTGATTCACTATATCGAATTAAATTTAAACCATTCGTTATAATAATGTTACTAGCATCAACCCATAAATAACTAGCCAGGACCGTAGAATAAATGTATTTTTTATAAGTGTTTGCAGCGCCACTAATAAATGATTTATCAATTAAATTTTGTTTGTCCAATATAGAATAAATTTCATCTATCTCGCTCGAAGTAAGTTGACCATTTTTTACTGCAATATCATACCCGTCAATATACCGACCTTTATCAATTTCCATATTAACAAATTCCTTTAGGTCGTCATTAACATGCACGCCTATTTCTTTTTTGAAAAATATTTCATTAATTGTAATCATATTTTCCCTGTGGCGCCCAACAGTACTAATCAGCGACAGGTCGCCCCAACAACGTTGGGATGACGTGTCGTCTATTACTGTTGATGTGAGAGGTTATGGTCATGTAAATCAATGACTTAGTTTTTCAGGAGCAGTAATAGACGAACAAGGTCAATCTCTTCACACTTCATCTACGCATCAGTTGAAATACTAGGGTCACCGCCCAACGTCAGAGATCACCGGGCCGGCCGATGTGATGTTGCAAAGCAGAAGAGATCATTGTGGCCGGCTCCGGTGCATCGACTTGTTGGGCGATTTTTACCATATTTTCCACCAAGGTTTATTTTTAATAATCGTAAATTTATTATTTGTAGGGTCACCATAACATTCACCATCATCACCCTGAACTTTGGCACCCAAAGCTTTTGAAATACGAATCATTTTATCAATAATTTCCTGATCAGGGTTTTTAACAACAATATTTCCAGACTGATAATCAAACCACGCTTTATTTTGGTCGGTATTTTTACTATATTTATTCCAAATAGCTAATCCATTATTTGAATATGATAATTTCTCTTTGTTTTCTAAATCCACTTCAGCCGTATTGACGATAGTCATTTCCCCATCAATTGAGCAATAATTAATCCATGTATTTAATGGTATATCATTACCATCTTCAGACCATTCGTCTTTTCTTGTGATGTGGATATCGTATCCCATGTGTTGTTTTTTTGTTTAGCGCCCAACGTCAAAGATCACCGGGCCGGCGCAAATGACGGTTGCGAAGCAGAATGAGCGTTAGTCGCCGGCTCCGGTGCATCGCCTTGTTGGGCAATAGATTCTATTTTTTTAATATACTTATTCGCTAGACTATCTATTGTTTCATTACTAGTTATTTCATATTTTTCTATTTTATTTATTATCATCTCACTTGCGTTGATTGCTGCCAATCTGATTCTGTTGTCATCATGCAATAAGAATGGTTTAATTTTATTTAAATCATGTGTATTACCATGATGAGTATATACAGCTAAACCAAGTGCTATATCATTAGTGTCTTTTGATTTTATTAATTCATCTGCCTGTTGTCTTTGAGATGGTTTCAAGGAATATACAATCACAAAAACAGTAATTGTAGTTAAGAATATAATGGTTAATATTATTAGTGATGTTTTATTATTCATAATGGTATCCTTGTGAAATATTGTTTTAAATTCTTGGGAATGCTATAATTGTATGATTGCCCAACGTCAGAGATCACCGGGCCGGCCGGTGTGATGTTGCAAAGCAGAAAAGATCATTGTGGCCGGCTCCGGTGCATCGACTTGTTGGGCACTTTTAAATTTAATAATAAATTTCATTCTTGGAAACATTAATCCAACAAGTCTTTTCAGTATTTTCATTATCTAAATAATTGTCTAGGCAGTCGGGATGATACCTATTTCCATCAATAATAATTCCGTAAAAATTTCTAATTAGGATAAAAAATAAATAAACAATAAACACAATGACACCAAAAGTTGTATAAAATATTTCGGGGAATCCAAAAAGCAATAAAACTAAATATATTAATGATAATATTGGTAAATGGAATTTTATTAAATTGTATTTAATCGGTAGACGTTTTATTGAATAAGTTTTATAATCTTTATAAATATTCATATAATTTATTTAATAAATAATAAATATTTGTGAATTGTATGGTTTAGTGAATGTGTGTATTTGATTGTCTAGTGCCCAACGTCAAAGATCACCGGGCCGGGAAGTTGTTTGCATAAAGCACGAGCGACGTGAATCCGGCTCCGGTGCATCGCCTTGTTGGGCAGATTTTTTGTATTGATCATACCAACTTCTTAAATTCGGATTTATTTTCTGCCAAAATATACCATGATAACTAGGGTTTTTTAATTCAAAAATTAGTATTAATATAAAACTAATAATAATAGTTGCAAGGTAATAAATGAAATTCATTTGTGATATATACCATACGATACTTGATAACACAAATATTGTAGCCCAAATCAATTCAGGAATTCTTCTAATGCGAAATACATTGCAGAACAGGAAAAATATAAAAAAAGGCAAAAATATAATAATTGATATTTTAAAATCTATTATTGAACTTATTGATGATAGTGTTAAGCCAATAATTAGAAATATTACATCAACTACATTTATTCGAAACCCTGGCTTAAATTCACTTTTCATTGAAAATTCAATTTCATCTGCCCAACGTCAAAGATCACCGGGCCGGCGGAAAAAGCGTTGCAAAGCAGGAGCGGCGTTAATCGATGGCTCCGGTGCATCGCCTTGTTGGGCAACATTTATTTTTTCCCCACAATTTCAAGTCCGTTAAGACTAATTGATATGGCACCCACTGATTTGAACAATGATATAGAAATTGAACCGAATGCACATAGCCCGCCAATTCCAATTCCGCCACACCCACACAGTAATCCCAGGCCTAATCCGCCAACACCAAGTATTCCTAAACCAACACCGCCAAGACCAATAATCCCAATTGCAATCCCACCAATTGCCATCCCACCAAATGCCATTCCGCCGATTCCAATTACACGACCATAAGCTATATCACCAATCGCTATCCATCCATTCGCAATCCCTCGTTTATAAATTCCATCAACAACAGAACCGGTTTTAATATGGATTACAGGTATTCCAGATAATGTGGATAAAGTTTTATATTCCATGGTGTGTTCCTTGGATTTGTTGCCCAACGTCAGAGATCACCGGGCCGGCCGATGTGATGTTGAGAAGCAGAAAAGATCATCGTGGCCGGCTCCGGTGCATCGACTTGTTGGGTGCTTTTTATTAAGCAAAGGAATTGTATTTCTTAGATATCAGAATTTGAATTAATCAATAAGTAATAAATATTCGAAATAATAAAGGTGTCCAATTCAATAATTTTAGTAATTCATTCAAACCAAAGACAATAATTAGGAATATGATATACGAAAACTTAATAAAAATAATTTCGTAGTTTGAAAATTTAGATAAACCACCAGCAATACGGATATAACGCATGGTGAATATGGAAATATTTGTTACAAACATTATTATTAATGAAACTACTAAAATATAATTATATTCTAAACTTGGGCTAATTAAATATAGGGCCAGAAATATAAGTCCCGATATAATTAACCATTCTAAAAATTTAAATCCAAGATGTGGCATGATTAATATTTTATTTGAGCACCCAACGTCAGAGATCACCGGGCCGGCCGATGTGATGTTGCCAAGCAGAAATGATCATTGTGGCCGGCTCCGGTGCATCGACTTGTTGGGCGTAAGTGATATTGATTACTAAAAAATTGGATTTAAAAGATCGTATATAAGTTTTATTTTTTAATATTATTAATCTTATCATATAATTCTTTAATATTGAATTGAATAATCGCAATTTCAATAAGATCTGTGCCAATGAATATTGCTAAAAATATACCGAAGTATAGAGTCCATCCATCAGGAATAATTTTTATTATTAATATTAGTAAAATTCCTAAAAATATAAATTTGATAATTTCAATTGGCCAATATGTAATTAACGGATGTATAAATGTGTGCCATAATTCTTTTCGATTGTCTTTTGACAGTGATTTCCATTTAGGAAGTAGTAATAGAAATATATTTGTTAGCATAATTATTTTATTTACAAGCGCCCAACGTCATAGATCACCGGGCCGGCGGAATAGAGTGTTGCGAAGCAGGAATAGCGTTAGTCGCCGGCTCCGGTGCATCGCCTTGTTGGGCGGACTTTTTATAAAAATCAATAACTTCAATTATAGAATTATTTACATCGTATTTTTCATGATAGCCCAGTTCATTTCTAATTTTACTGCTATCAATAATTAGATTTTGATTTATATTCATATTATAGGGTATTTCAATTTTATCATCAAGTATGATGTTTGGAGAATATCCACCCAGTTTGTGTATTTTGTCAGTCCACTCAATTTCTGAATAATATTCTTTCTCACTGATATTATAAATATTTCGATTAGTATTTTTTACACACAACGACAATCCATAGGCGCAATTTATATTTGATGACCGACTAAAACGCCAATGAGCAAATCCGCTATTTAAAGTAAACTTATTATAGCATATTTTTTGTAAATATTGATAAATCCGGTTGGTATCAGGCAACCCATAGATTGCAGGTAGCCGAACAATGGCGCAACAATCGAAATACGATAAATAAATTCTTTCAATATTTAATTTATCATAACCAGAGCCCTGAAAACTAATTCTATCCCTTGTCTTGGATAATTCTGTTAAGGGAGTATTTTGTAAACCAATCGACTTATTATGAAGTATGTTATATGCCTCGTAAACGTCACAACTGGATGCGCAAATCATAGGTGGCTGTTTACCATTTAATGCCAGTATAACAATTCCTGCATTAACAGCGGTGAATGGAATCATATCAAATAAAATAAAATCATTTTGTTCATCAAATATTTTCATCATAACTTCAATATTATTTCTATCACAGACATATGATTTACCACCAAATGGATGCTTGCCAGATCTATTAATACAAATTGTTTCAATATTTAGGTCTTGCAACTCTTTAATTAAATGTGGTCCCATTAAACCAGTACCACCAATTATGATTGCCTTTTTCATTTTTCTATATCCGCCCAACGTCAGAGATCACCGGGCCGGCCGATGTGATGTATGCCAATCAGAAAAGATCATTGTGGCCGGCTCCGGTGCATCGACTTGTTGGGCGCTTTTTAATTATTTCTGAGGATCGAATTTATTCAATTTATCATCCCAAATTATTTCATGATCATCCACGTTGACTTTTATAATAACATTTTGAATTGATAATTTAATCTCAGTTAACAGATCACACCAATTATTTAAATATTTCATTACCATGTTTAATTTATTTGGGAGTTTAATTGAGCCACTGAAAATTTCACCATTTTCAAGTAAATCATGAGAAACTAATGTAAATAATTCTGTCTTGTCCTTAACATATTCAGTCATCAAATAATTATATTTAATAATTAAGTTAGATAACAATTTCATTTCGTTGTCATTCAATAATATATCTCTTCGCCCTGAATAATATAATGAGATAGACATGTGTATTCTTTCTAGCGCCCAACGTCAAAGATCACCGGGCCGGCGGATTAGACGGTTGCGAAGCAGAATCAGCGTTAGTCGCCGGCTCCGGTGCATCGCCTTGTTGGGCAGATTTTTTTAATGACAAATACATGAATCTTGCT
>BJHQ01000008.1:48647-214621 GCA_014193115.1 Planctomycetota bacterium
GCCCAACGTCAAAGATCACCGGGCCGGCGGATTAGACGGTTGCGAAGCAGAATCAGCGTTAGTCGCCGGCTCCGGTGCATCGCCTTGTTGGGCAGATTTTTTTAATGACAAATACATGAATCTTGCTGTAGGATCGGGATTATTACAATATGGGGGGATATCTTGAAAACCTAAATTCTGGTATATGCGATTTGCCGCTTTAAGTCTAACGACAGTATCTAAATACATGAATTCATAATTTAATTCAGTTGCAATTGATATGATTTCATTACATAATTTCTTTCCGTATCCCAGGCCAGCATATTTATGATATACGTAAAGTCTCTTCATCTCACATATATTATTTCTATGATTTCTGATTCCAACACCACCGACATATTCGTGATTTTCATTTATGCCAATTATAAATGCGCCCCGTTTTTCAAAACCATACATAACATTTAAATTATTTAATTCGTTATGTAGGCCCTGATATTCTAAATCCATATTGAGCCAGGTATTATAGTCTATTATTATTTTTCTGGCGATGTTGTAATCATTATCTGATTTACAATTGATTATCTTCATAGGTTCATCTGCCCAACGTCAAAGATCACCGGGCCGGCGCGGGTGAGTTGCGGGAAGCAGGATGCGCATTCGTCGCCGGCTCCGGTGCATCGCCTTGTTGGGCTGAATATTATAATATTGGAAGAAAAATGTTGAATCAATTATTGTCTGCATTTTGTCTTGGCAGAGAAGTGATTTTTCCATCCTCTGACATATGGTGATATGTGCCATTGCCCCATGTTATTTTCCCGATTGTCTCATTATATTTTTTGACAAATTCATTTCGCAATGTCCATGATGTAAAGCACTTTTTATGAATAACAGCATCGGAATACTCGTAAAGCGGATCTTTGGGATCCGACACAAAATGCGTTGTCCCAACAATTTCCATATTTATGTCTATTTTCAATTTACATAGTGGGCAACAGGAAATGCCTGGGATAAAAAATGCCATGATTTAGTTGTCTCCTTATTTATTAGTGAAATTTGTCTACTGTTGTCTGCCCAACGTTAAAGATCACCGGGCCGGAGGAATTTACGGTTGCGAAGCAGGAAAAGCGATAGTCGCCGGCACCGGTGCATCGCCTTGTTGGGCAGACTGTTCTTAATATTTTTCCCTTGCTGTCTAAATATACTTTATAGGTTGGCCGAATTATATGGATATTATTTTTTCACGTTCAAGTACTAATTTGACATCTTCAAATACGGATTTTATTAATCCGGCTGGAAATCTAATTTGCCCTAATCCTTGAATATTTGAAAATTCCTCGCATCCATCTTCTAGTAATACAATAGCTTTATTAAATCCTAATCGACCTTGAAACAAACCAACTTCATGCACCACATTTTGTCTTGCCCTAATTACATCTTCTGAAACTAAATCTTCAGCAGTCATTACGAGCAGCGCCATACATGACTGATCTAACATTTCCTGCAATCGTTGAATATTTGTGATTCCCGCGATGGGCACTCGATTAAATTCGTCAACCGATAATTTTAGTCTATCCTTTAGGTAATCCTTGAGTTCTCTCCATTGTCCACTACGTCCATGTCCGATAAATATGTTATTCCCGATTCTTTGTTTACTTAACGATGCTCTAAGCCGAACCTCCAAATGTGAGCAAATCTTCTTTATAATTTTCACCAATTCAAATGCCTGGGTAAACGGTTGATCAATAGATCCTACAATTGCAATAATTTCTATATGAACTGGTGTCCAAATGCCAGCATTTATCGCATCTATATCCCGAGACATTTGCTGACCAGAAGGCCGGTAGTATGCAACTATATCATTGGCCGTTAACATTTCAAGTCGCTCACCCTTTTGACAAAGTTCCTCACTTAAACTGTCTAGATTTTTTACACCGTATAGTTGCACTATGCTTTTGAATTCACTTTGCAGGGAATCAAATTCTAATCTAAATCCCATATTCTGATTGCTGAATTCGTCAATATTTGAAATTTTCGCGGATTTTAGAATATCTGATTTAAGAATATCCCTATCCGCTATTATCCAATTACCCTTAGACCCTAAACTACTAAATCTTTCCATCAAACCCCATTCCTTTGAGAATACCGCGCCAGGAGGTGGTGGTTTAAAATGATCGTAATATACATTAGAATGATAACCAAGCCAGGAACCTGAAAATGCCTTTTCAATTTCTTTGGCTGCGGATTCCAGAATACAAATTTCTTTAGGGCGTTTTGATCCCAATTCAATCAATCTCATTTCGATTTTTTTCAGTTCATTGATAGCTTCAAAAGACATAATTTTTCCTTGGTATGGGTTTTTCTGCCCAACGTCAGAGATCACCGGGCCGGCCGATGTGATGTTGCTAAGCAGATAAGATCATTGTGGCCGGCTCCGGTGCATCGACTTGTTGGGCGGTTGTTATTTAATTCTAATAATCTATTATTAAATTAAATTTTAAGGATTTTCCGCATATAACTATTGTGAAGAATTGCTAGATTTGATTTTATGGAATATCTATTATTTACCAAACAGTCATCAATATGAAACCATTCTGGACCAGCGAAAAATATGAAATTCAGGAATTCAAAATATTCGAATATTGAAGACGATACAATATTGCTTGGCCCATCGTGACATAAATATCTGATTTCGCCATTTGATTCCATAGCCATGAAATCACCATTTGCCAGATACATAAAAGGAATACATTTAAACCATTTATCTTTTTCATCTAAGGGTAAATCGCCACCCGCAACTGTGGTGGCCCAATTTTGTATGTTTATAACTTCTTTATTTAAAGATCCTGGATTAATAATATTTGTATTACCTTAAATGCATTCTTTCCCAATCGGGGAAGAATTATCATTTAATTCTTTATAATAGTGTAATTTATATTCTTGGGTGTAGGAATTATAAAATTTTAGTAAATCGCCTGGAATTATAGGATCGCAATTAATTTTAGAAATATCATTTTTTATTTCTGGTTTAACATAATATTCAACAATGGTAAAACCAGTTTCAATCATTTTTTGAGTAATGATGTCAAATTGTATTTTCATGTTCATACGATGAGCCCAACGTCAGAGATCACCGGGCCGGCCGATGTGGTGTTTGAAAAGCAGAAAAGATCATAGTGGCCGGCTCCGGTGCATCGACTTGTTGGGCTGATCGTAATTGAAAATAGATAATTCTATTCAAAAGGTTTAAATCAAGATAAATGTAATTTAGCGCGCATTAAATGACGGAAATATATCTTTATAGAAGGCTTACGATTGTGTAATCATACGGGAGATAAGCGCGTAAAGAGTAAAGCAGGATAAATGTAATTTAGCGCGCATTAAATGAAGAAATAAATTTATTATAGAAGGCGTACAATTTTGTAATCATACGGGAGATAAGCGCGTATAATTTTTTTTCTAGAAAGGTAATACTATGGAAGCCCAACGTCAGAGATCACCGGGCCGGCCGATGTGATGTGGCGAAGCAGAAAAGATCATTGTGGCCGGCTCCGGTGCATCGACTTGTTAGGCATTATATCTAATTGCCACTATCTCAGCTATTCTTCGCAATAAATATAAATACGGAAATATTTTATTATTATTTTTCTTTGTTGGAAGTACAATTTTATTTTCACGTGACTCTCTAAGATGGACCATGGCGTTCCTAATTTCCACAATGTTGTCTTTAATATCCTTTAAAGTATTTGCCCCACATTCTGAAGCTGACTTTTGAGAATTCGTAAATAATGGTTCAATTATAAATCCACCTTCGAATATTTGCCGTTCTTTAAAATATTCAAAATTTGCGTTGAGTTCTAATGCTAATTCTTCAACCCTAATTAATTCACAAATTATTGATTCAAGTTTTGCCTTGTCATCTTTAACATTACTAGCATCTTTTAATTCTTCAATTATTTTTCTGGTATATTGGTCCTTATTAAAATTTATATCAGGCATAGACAAAATTGATGATAATCTGGTTTTTAATGACTCTTTCAAGTGATAATATGAACAGAATTCCAACACTTGAAAGTAAAAAATAAATTTAAGTCTTACGTCTTTTGTTTGATTTGCGGTACTAAGGATATCTAATATAATTGGATCTAAAGTTTTCGCGTTTATGCTGTTAATAAATTTATTTTCATCTGTAAGGCAAGGTCTCTTATGCTTTTTATCTGTAACTTTTGGATCCACAATAATCATCTCAGGACATGATCTATTAAAATAATT
Organism: Planctomycetota bacterium; assembly: GCA_014193115.1. GTDB lineage: Bacteria > Planctomycetota > UBA11346 > UBA11346 > UBA11346 > BJHQ01. Next base: position 52,896 of record BJHQ01000008.1, read on the forward strand.
GTGATAAAAATTGAAATGTTTTGCAAATATAGAATAATCTGATCTTATTACACTAATGTCACCACTAATTTTGAATGAATACCCTTCCTTATCACTGAAATAATTTTTTGCGTAATCTGGCAAAGTTGCTAATTGTTGATTGTCTCTAAACGCCCTTAAATTTCTATAATTGCTTTGAGAATATTCTGAGATCTCTCTTGTGCAACGTGCCAATTCATTTAATATTTTTGAACTATGAGAGTACTCGCATTTTAATGACTTTCCTTGATATACAAATGTAAAGTTATGAAGATTTTTCGTGGCGTATTCGGTTGTAAGAAATCCAAAAACAAATTCTATGACATTCGAATCTTTGTGATCTATTGCGACCAAATCGGGAGGTAAATGGATATTTAGCAGCCAATCCATTTCATCTGAATGCTTGATTGATAATTTAATGGAATCATCATCCCATGGGGTTAGGATTGTGCTATGAATAGAATCAGAATCCGTTTCATCTAATTTAGATTTAGGATTATTGATAAGGAAGGATTTAATGGGGTCTGTCATAGAATGTCCTTGTAATTGAGGATGCCTAACGTTAGTAATCACCGGGCCGGCGAAGCCGGCTCCGGTGCATTACCTTGTTGGGCCGTTTTTTGTTTATTTATAATTATTTTCCCTCGATCTTTTCAACTTTATTCTGAATTATCGTTTCCTTCAATATTTCATTTTCTCTTATATGGCCCGGACATTGCACCATTTAAATATTTTGATATATACCTTTTTCTTATTTTATTCATTATAGGATACTCATTTTTAGCACAAGCCTGTGGATTAATTTTAATCGCCGATATCAATCGATCGTATGACAATATATTATAATTTACTAATTCCGAAATGCCTCTTCTCGCCCTATCCTCTTCACTCATATTGCTTGATCTTCCTATAATTATATGGTGGTTATTTTCAATTGAATGCCTATTCGCCCTCATATCTGGCGTAAATCCATTAGTAAATGCAGTTCTCTTCCCTACTATAGAAGCCAAAATATCTATATAAGCCTCTCTATTATTCTCCGTCCAAATTGCCCAATCTGTGATTTGCTTTATTGCATAATTTGTTTTCTTTGCATATGTTCCATCCTTATTAAAAACAGAGACCATGGGGGATTCAATTTCAATAAAATGAATAATCCACTTACCACTATGACCAGTTATTAACATGAAATCTGGTATATATTTTCCACCCAGATTAATTTGTGGCAATAACATGACAAAGTTCCAGGCAGAGCAGAATTGTATCTGCAATATAAATGGATGCTTTTCCAAGAACTTTTGGAGTGGCCTTTCATCTTTTGCCTCATTTAGCACTTTGATGTATTCATTTTCAATATTTGACATATTTTTCCTTATTATTAAATGGCCCAACGTCAAAGATCACCGGGCCGGCGGAATGGATGGTTGCGAAGCAGAATCTGCGATAGTCGCCGGCTCCGGTGCATCGCCTTGTTGGGCGATTTCATTAATTACATAAAATTCCACTGTAGCAACTGCTGCAATTTTCTTTCTGCCGCGAATTTCAGTACCAAGATTGACATTATGTACAGAACGCCTTGATCTTGTACTCAGTTCAGAAAGTACGTTATCACTATTATCTTGAATGGAGATATTTGTATTGGGAACATCGTAACTATCCGAACAAGATATTACGCCACCGATCTTTAATCCAATTGCATTTGTCATTAATTCAGCTTTTATTTTGGCCGCAATCATAGCCTCGGTGATCAAATTATTCTTTGTGGCGTCTTCGTTATATTTCCATTCAATCCCATGCAATTTTATGTTTTTATGACCAACCATTGCCGTGAACACTTTGTTTAAAGTATCTAATTCAGTTACTTCTAATAATATTTGGTAGCTTCCCTTAGTGGATTTATTTAACCATCCAGTTTCTGATTCTATCCTTACTCCGACAATATTAATTTTGATTGCATTGCTTATTTTTAATATCGAATCCACTATTTTTTTAACCTCAATCGATTTTTCATAGGCAGCATTTCCAAAAACCATGTTTTCTCCGCTGACTGATACATTTAGCACAGCACCAATGGCATCAATATCAGATGATTTGGTTTCTGTGACTTTTAATATTCCTGGTTTCATTTTCGTTCCTTCGTTTATGTATGAATTTATCGCCCAACGTCAAAGATCACCGGGCCGGCGGATAAGACTGTGGCGAAGCAGATTGAGCGTTAGTCGCCGGCTCCGGTGCATCGCCTTGTTGGGCAGATTTTCTAATTAATCCATCTCCATCAACTGTAAAATTTATTTTTCTTCTATTTACTTTGTTGCCATCTATAAACATTTCCCTAATTTTATCAATGTTTGATTGCATTGCATCATAATTTTTCGTGATTGCATTATAGGTATTTAATAATTCTGTGTATGCCGCATATCCTATACTAAACCAATTTAATACTTCTTGATTTTTGGTTTTATCAATCTTTATTCTTAATTTTTTTTCCCAAGATCATTCAATTGCTTTTTAAGATCAAATTCCAGTATCTCGCCTCGCCTTTCTTTCTCTAAATCCATTTCAATGCACGAAATCGCGCCGATAATGTCTTCTATTGTGATATTGTCATTTTTCATAATTCATCTGCCCAACGTCAGAGATCACCGGGCCGGCCGGTGTGATGTTTGCAAAGCAGGAGAGACCATTGTGGCCGGCTCCGGTGCATCGACTTGTTGGGCAGGTTTGTAATTTAAATCAGAAATCCATATTTTCATTATGCTTTTATCAATTTTATATTCTTTTCTGATGCAATTTAATAAATCTAATGTCGCTTCGTTTATTTCCTTTGGATTAAGTTTAGCTAATTTATCTATGACGTTTTTATTATATTCCGCAAGTTTGTCAGCGGTTTTTAATTTTGTAGTCACCAGGAAACCCATATAGGCTTTATAATATAAAGAATTAGTTTTATTGCTTCCTTTTGCAGATAATACAACACCCAATGCATTTAAATATCTAAATAATTGATCACGCCGGACAATATTATCGACAATTTTATGTGGCCATATTCTTCCAATAAAAAGCCAGGAAGAAATAGCCAATAATATAAGCAATGTAATAATCACACCTGGAGTAATATATTCTGACATGAATTTTCCTTGTTATTATAGAACTGCCCAACGTTAAAGATCAGCCGGCCGGGTATAGACTCTGTTCAATGTTTTTATTCCGATACCGGCTCGGCTGCATCGCCTTGTTGGGCGTTATCGTGCTTTTTAACGGTTTCATCAGCTAGATACAACCCCATCTTGGTACTATCTTCTATTATTTTTACTGCTAATTCCCATAATACATTGGAACTATCGGAGATTTTGCATTTTTTGTTGATTACATTTTTAGTTGTGGGTCGTTCAACGTCATCGGTTGAGGAGCCTGATAATAGATGATTCAATAACGGCTGTAACAAATCTATTGATTGTGCAAATTTAGATTCAGGACTTTTCTCATCTTCAAATTCATGCCATAGATCTTTAAATATCTTAGACTGATCTTTCGGTAATAGGTTAAATAATTTATTAGCGGCTTGATTCTCCCGAGAATGTTGTGATTCTGAGGATTTATCATCATATAACCAAGTATCACCAGCGTAAATTTCTATCAAGTCGTGGACTAATATTAATTTAATTACCTTAAACATATCAATTGTCTTATTATCCGAATATTCCGAGAATACCATTGCAATTAATGCAACATGCCATGAATGTTCTGCGCTATTTTCAAATCTTGTTCTATCGGCGGTGCGGTTTCGTCTATATACAGTTTTTAACTTTTCTAGTTCATTTATAAAATTTAACTGTTGTTTAAGTCTAATAGTGGTCATAGATTTTTTTTAACGCCCAACGTCAAAGATCACCGGGCCGGCGGAATAGATTGTTGCGAAGCAGGAATATCGTTAATCGCCGGCTCCGGTGCATCGCCTTGTTGGGCGTATCATTTTCGGAACAATAATACATATTTTCTTATGATATCGATATATTATACATTTCTTCCAGTCTAATTTTTAATAATTTCAATTTATCGGTAGTTGGTTGAAATTCTGGATACAAAGGAGTGCCATTTGCTATTGTTGGATTCATTGTTTTTAGTTTATCTTCATATATTTCAATTAGTTTTGTTAATGCTATTAATTTATTATTTTCCTCGATTCGTCGCAATTGTTGTAGTGTTAATTCAGCTTGTTGTGTTAATAAATTAAATTCTTTTGTTACTCTTTTTTGATCTTCACGTCTTTGCTTTTCTCTGGCGTCATTTTCAATTTTCTGCAAATTATTAGTATATAATAATACAGCTAATGCACATCCTGAAAACAAGGAATTTACAACCCCAAACATATCTCCAATAGTACCACGATTATCAACCCATAATAGCGAAAATAAGTTAATAATCCACAACCCAAATACAATCAATAAATAATGTAGTAATTTTATTTTCATAATATTATTTTCGATATTTCATTGTTTAATTAATATTGACTTATTTGATACAAGCCCAACGTCAGAGATCACCGGGCCGGCCGATGTGATGTTGCGAAGCAGGAGAAATCATTGTGGCCGGCTCCGGTGCATCGACTTGTTGGGCAGATATTTTATTTAAATATTTAACAAATCCAATTTTAGCATTTTTATCAAATCCAACGGCAGTGAAGAAATCATGTGCTGCTTTTCTTTTTGATGAACTTAATATCATAATCTTTGTACATTTATTATTTCGACAATTATTTTCTATCTCAAGCATCAGCATTCTTCCGATCCCATTACCACGATGATTATCATCTATTATTATATTTTCAATTACAGCATAAGGAGCGAATTTATACATTGGATCTAAGCAAAATGTCAAAAAGGCAGTACCAATAATAATATTATTATCTTTTTCAACGACATAAAGATAATTATTTATACTTTTTGATATTTCAATTATTCTTTCAGGTAATACAGATATTGAATTATCATTCGGCACTAATATTTTATATAACCTCTCTATTTGATTAGCATCATTACTATTTGCGAGGCGTACTTTCATTGAATATTTCTATCTGCCCAACGTCAAAGATCACCGGGCCGGCGGATTAGACGGTTGCGAAGCAGAATCAGCGTTAGTCGCCGGCTCCGGTGCATCGCCTTGTTGGGCAGATTTTTTTAATGACAAATACATGAATCTTGCTGTAGGATCGGGATTATTACAATATGGGGGGATATCTTGAAAACCTAAATTCTGGTATATGCGATTTGCCGCTTTAAGTCTAACGACAGTATCTAAATACATGAATTCATAATTTAATTCAGTTGCAATTGATATGATTTCATTACATAATTTCTTTCCGTATCCCAGGCCAGCATATTTATGATATACGTAAAGTCTCTTCATCTCACATATATTATTTCTATGATTTCTGATTCCAACACCACCGACATATTCGTGATTTTCATTTATGCCAATTATAAATGCGCCCCGTTTTTCAAAACCATACATAACATTTAAATTATTTAATTCGTTATGTAGGCCCTGATATTCTAAATCCATATTGAGCCAGGTATTATAGTCTATTATTATTTTTCTGGCGATGTTGTAATCATTATCTGATTTACAATTGATTATCTTCATAGGTTCATCTGCCCAACGCAGAGATCACCGGGCGGCCGATGTGATGTAGCCAAGCAGTAAAGATCATTGTGGCCGGCTCCGGTGCATCGACTTGTTGGGCAGAAAATGCGTCATTGATCAAAGCACATCAATTTCCATAGCGTCTTTAAAATCGTCACCAAAATTGTTATACTTATGTACAGATTCCAAGATTGATTCAATTTGGATACCGATCAAATCAATTTTGGTTTTTATTTTTACAACTAATATGGGGATTTCGCCAACATAATCGTAACCACCATCAATAAGAATATTTGGATATAATTTAGCCAGGTAATCATATAAATCATATCTAATATCCAAATCAGGATTTTCTAATTTAGTAGGGTCAATTTTTATTAAAAATGTATTCATTGGTTCATTTTCTGCCCAACGACCAGATCACCCGGCCGGCAGGCGACGCACAACCACCCCAGCGGATCGATTCCGGCTCGGGTGCATCGACTTGTTCGACGGATTCACATTCAGGAGGAGCCACCCCGTGAAATATGTTTGCAAGTGTGGTTGTCGCAAGTTTGACAAAGGCCGCGATTTTGACGGGAGGCGCTGTTATCGTTGCTGCAACTGTAAATCAGTGCATTCAGCCGGTTTACAGGGAAGACGCAAGAGGTATAGCAGTCAGCGTGAATCGTCACAATTCCACGACTCAAAGGGGACCAAGCATGTCAGTTAATCCGTCGAACGCCCAAGTTGACCGGGCCGGACAGGAGACGACCGACAAGCAAGACCAACATACTTCCCGGCTCCGGTCCAACGACTTGTTGGGCGGATCCACGGAAAAACCGAATACCACGACGCAGGAGAACCAGCCATGAAACGCATGAAAAAGCACCAACTAAGAATAGAAATGCTGCACGCAGCAATTTGTGAAGAAATCGCTGAGTTTCAGGATAAAACCGAAAGTATTTTATATGACGCAATTGAACGAAGCGGTTTGGACATAAGCGAATGCCGGATTTGCAATAGTCTGGTGGTCTGTATTCCTGACGGCATGTCGAATATCTGCGAGGCGTGTGCGAAAAAGGAGGCATCACGATGAATCCGCCCAACAGCTTATTGGATGGATGGCCGTAGTTTTGGCGTTGGTGTGGACGGCTGTCTATTGTGATTAGAGTTAGCTGTGGTATAGGGGTTCGCATGAACCCATCCGCGTCCCAATCTCGGTCCTCCATCGCGACCTTTCCTGATGTTTCTTCTGGCGCCGAACGGTGGTGGAGAGAATACCTTAACTATTTGACAGATCATGGGGTTAAGCGATCGGCATTGGCTTGGTATCGGCGCCGTGTTGAGTACCTTTTGGAGCGGTACCCCAAGGTGCGTTCGACTGCCTTGAGTGGTGCTCAGATTGAGGCTCATCTTCGCGCAATAGGTGGTCTGAATCTTCCTTGGTGGCAGCTTGATCAGACGCTGGATGCCTTGCAACGTTTTGGGTCTCGCATCCAGGCTCATTGGGTTTTGGAGGTTGATTGGAGTGATTGGCGACGGCGCTGGAAGGAGGCTGAGCATAGGGCTCATGGGGCTTCCATTCAGCGTGGCGCCCTGCCAGTGGATTCAACGTTGCGCACGTTTTCGATTCGCATGCGTACTCGGCAACTCAGCTTGCGCACGGAAGCGACGTACACAGATTGGGTGGTCCGCTGTCAGCATTTTCATCAATTGGAATCTCCGGCCGCGATTGATCAAGTGCACATCGGTCCGTTCCTTGCTTATCTTGCGGCTGATCGTCAGGTTTCTTCCAGCACCCAACGCCAGGCACTCAATGCCTTGGTCGCTTTTCTGAAGGAGGTTCATAACCGGGAATTTGTCGATGTTGGATTATATCAACCAAGTACTCGACCGCGTCAGGTGCCTACGGTGCTGAGTGTGGCGGAGGTCAGACTGGTTTTGGATCGGATTGGTGATCCGACCATGCGCTTGGCAGCGACGCTGCTGTATGGTTCCGGATTGCGGGTGATGGAAGCGGTTCGGCTGCGGCTGAAGGATATCGATCTTGCTCACCGGATTATCGTCGTCTTTGATGGGAAGGGTGGAGCCAGCCGCCGCACCCCGATGCCCGAGTCCTTGGTGCCTCAGATTGAGTCCCAGATCGAGCAGGTTGCTGAACTTCATGCCGAAGATCTCCGCATCGGTTTCGGATCCGCTTCCTTGTCTCCGAGTCTGACTCGAAAATTCGGATCGGCGGCCAAGCATCTGTCCTGGCAGTACCTGTTCCCGGCGAGCCGACTGGCGCTTGATCCGCTTGATAGCGTGATGAAACGTCACCATCTTGATGTCAGTCATCTTCAGAAAACCGTGCGCCGTGCCGTGATGGATGCGGGTTTGACCAAGCGGGTCAGCTGCCACACCTTCCGGCATACCTTTGCCACCCAGCTGATCGAGGGCGGCTGTGACATCCGCAGCGTACAAGAGGTGCTTGGCCATCAGGATGTGCGCACCACGATGATCTATACCCATGTCTTGAACCGTCCTGGATTGGCGATGCGTTCGCCTGCTGATACGCTCTAAACGGTTTCTGCATTCAGGGTTTCAGCCCTGGTATGAGGCAATTTTATCTTGCTTTTTACCGGGCACGCTCCGCGCGCATGGCCTGGGGAGCCCAGGAACAGATGGCCGCAGACACCTGACCAATGGTGGGGGTGGTCGGTTGATCTGGTACTAGCAAGCGGCGAGGTGAGGTCAATTGCCTTGTTTTGAGCTAGCAAACAGGGCTCAGGCGGTGGCCAGGCCGGCACTGGCGAACGGTGCGGAGCTCAGCTCAATGATGTGTATTATTATGTAATCCTTACTCATGAATGACCTCGGCGATGCCGAACGTCTGTCCATCGGCATTCCGGATGGCCAGGCTCGTGATGCTGACCACCTGGTTCAAGGTGACTGACAGTACCGACGTTTCGGTCCCGACTTTGGCATTCCAGTTGGTGAACTCCACTGCTGCTCCTCGATTGATGGCGATCACGCCTCGGAATACCAAGGCACCCCAACTCGGCGTATGATGCCTTTCGAAAGGAGGAGGCGTAATAGCCAAATAGGGTTCGCACGGACAGAAAAACATAATGTGAATAGGACAATACATGTCTGTGCATTATGCCCCCGACAGGATATGAATAATCGATTCGGCCCTAAAAGTATGAATTGTGTTCGCGCGGACAAAGTAATGTATCGTTGACAAAATAACTCATGTTACTTCCTTTCATTACATCTTCATTGTCATTGGTTCTTCTTCCGCTCAGGCTGACCAACCGGCGGGAGCGCTTTCGTTCCTTGGAATGGTGTTGAGCTGATCCTGATTTACTGCCATGAACCCCAGGCAGCTTCGGACCCAGACCAGTCTCACTCGTAATAGACCTCGGCGATGCCGAATGTCTGCCCATCGGCATTCCTGATAGCCAGGCTCGTGATACTGACCACCTGGTTCAGGGTCACCGACAGAACCGATACTTCATTCCCGACCTTGGCATTCCAGTTGGTGAACTCCACCGAAGCTCCCCGATTGATGGCGATCACGCCGCGGAGGATGACCTCATCGGCTGCCGCTCGTTGCCGGGCCACCAGGTACAGGCGGCTGGCTTTCAACGGTGATGGTCCAGCCTCGGAATACCGCAACATCCCGACTCGGCGCTGGACCACCGGAGCCAGGATTCGGATTTCACAGGTGCCACCCTTGGGAACTGGTCGATCGGTCTGGAGATTGCCATCGTACCACGCCTGCATGCCTGTCGCTTCGACCTCGTCAGCCAGTTCCCGCAACTGCCGGGCCGAGGTGGGCATCCTGCTGATGGGTAGGATTTCGATGGCATTATTTTGCGGCTTGGTCGTCGATGCCGACAAACCGGGCAGACCTTCGATGTGGCGCTTGATCGCCAGTGCGCCGGCCAGGTTGTCGCGCTTGGTCTCTTCGGCCTGGGCATTGGTCAGCGCGGTCTTCAGTTTCTGCCGTTCGGCGTTGACCCCATTGGTCGCTTGTACGAAAATCAGGTCCTTGGCTTTGGCGTAATTCTCAATCACGTACTTGACTCGGGCATTCCGGTCGAGCAGCAGCTGTTCCAGGTTTTCGCTCTGCTTTTGCAATGCCAGTACGGCATCAAGATCTCCCTTCTTCCTGGCTGCCTCAATATCAGAGGCAAAGATCGCTGCGGTCTTCCGGCGTTCAGCCTCGATCTGCTCGCTGGCCGAGGCCGTGATCTTCGCCACCGCCTGATTGCTGGCCGTGATGATGGCTTTGGCAGATTCCGGCAGCTCCGCTGGTACTGACAATTGGGCTTTCAGCACCGCGGCGACCCGATCCTCAGGTGCTGCCGCAGTGGCTGACCCCGTGTTGGACTTCTTGAGCGCATCCAAGCTCCGGCGCTGGGCCTCCATGGCCTTGGGCTGACCAGCGAACCGGTCGGCGACCTCGAACCAGCGGATGGCGATCGTCAGTTGGTCCTCGGGATGGGCTGCTGCCCAGGTCTCGGTCCGAGCAAACCACGCGCCGACCTGGTCGGCTGGGACGGCTGTGGAGACCACGGCGTCCATGCGTTTGGCCAGGGATGCTGCGTTTCCGCCTTTTGCAGCGACATAGCGTTGCAGCGTATCAGCGTCCATGCGCTTGCGGCACCAGTAGATCAATGCCTGGATCTCCGTGACCTGTTCGATTTCAGAGCGTTCTTGGCGGTAGGCCAGGAGTTCGGTCAGGCGAAGGGCGGCACTGATGTTGCGGTCCGCGTCGTTGTCGCCTGCCCTGAGATCGGCTTTGGCCAGGGCCATGACCTCAGCCGCCCGTGCCTCGGTCGTGATCGGACTGTCACCCGACCAAGCAGGCACGCCAACCATGAGGAACAGGAGGAACGGGAGGAATGGGAGGCGCATGGTTGGTCACAGGGTCATGGTGCAGGTGCGGCAGGTTTCGGCTGTCCGGCAGGATAGGCTGGCTGTCTCCCGTAGCCTGGTAGAGCAGGCCGACCATGCCGTCCTCCCGCGGGAGTTGCGACTGCGGGTTGCGATCGAGCAGCCGGGCCATCGATGAACTTGTGGCGAAGGCGCACCACAAGATCGGTCATCGGCTTCCAAATGGGGAACCAGACCGATTGCGGCTGACCTCTTTGCTGTTCAATGGTATAGCGCCTTTCATCGCTGTACTGCAAGTTCTTCAACCCAGTCGAATACCCATCACCGATGTCAAACAGCGTGATGGGTTCCGCTGTCTGGACCGTGAATTTCCCCCAGCGGGTGTCGAAGCCGCAATGGACCCAGGCTGTATCACGCTGATGGATGATGACGCTGGCGGTGGTCATAGCGCCTACGACTACCGAATTGGCGATCACGCCGTCTTCGTATTTGATGCGGTATTTCGGTCCGAATTCCCCTTGGGGATTGACGATGAGGACTTGGTCAAGGACCACGCCTTGGGAGTTCCAGTGGTCGAAATCCGGCGTCGAGATCACGATTCCCTTTGACCACGTCTTGTGATTCCGGCGACACCAGTCATGACCCCAATCAAAGGTTGAGTCCTCCAGCAGGAACATGACCGGATACGCATCGCTTCTGGTCCTGGCAAAGGTCAGCTTGGTGCCTTTTTTCATCACCACGATGGACCCCGGAGCGACCGTGATCGTAAGGCCGTCTTGCATTGCCGCTCCTGACTCGAAGACCGCCAAGCCATCGATCAGCGCATTTTGCTGCAAGGTACCACTGATGATGGATGGGGCATTGGCCGCCACTTTAGTGAACCTTGCGAGCAACGCTTCTGCCTGAGTGGTTGGTGGTGATGTCGCTGGGTCTTGACCTGACAACACTTTCCCCTGGGGCTTGGCCTGCCAGCGGTACACTACCGACCCGGAATTATCCCAAAAATTATCATCGCTCATCCGGAGTGTGATGAGGGCCTCGGACTCGGTCACGATGCGATATGGCGTAGCCGACGAGCCTGGCGGAATCCTTCCGAGCACCCTCTCTTCGCCATTGGGCTGCACGGCAACGATCAGGGTGTCTGTGATTTTTTGACTGGCGACATCAGGGCTGTACATCGCTCGGCCCGTGTTGAACGACCATTCACCGCTGACATACTGCAACGTCAGTTCGGTCCCGGCCGGAAAGGTTCCCAATTCCGATCCCTTGGAATCACTGGCCATGACGGTCACCAACGCTGACGGCAGGCTCCGGACGGGATTGGATGGTGCGGGAACCACCTGGACCGGTTTATCCGACCTTGCCGTTGGCCGTTCCTGCGTGCCTTCTTGGAGAGCAGCCAAGACCACCATCGCCACGTCGTCCGAGGGCATGGTCGGTGGCTGCTCGGCGATCAGGGCCTGGACTCGTTTCAGCACCAGCCGGTCAGCGGGTTCCAGCTTGGGCTCGATCGACGCCAGCAACTTCACCTGGTCGGCGAGCGTCATCTTCGGCCAACGCACCATGACCTCCAACTTGCCGTCGGGCAGGCCATAGGTCAGGCCGGCAGCGGTGATCTGGCGCATCGCCAGTCCGTCCGGTGCGCAATCGAGCTTTGGTGCTGCCTCAAGAATGCTGGCATTGTTGGCAATGATCGTCGCTGGCAGGCCCTCAACAGCCTGTTTGAGCAAGGTCAGGCCTTCGCTGATGTCCGGCGGCAGGCCATCCGGGATGGTCCAGGTCGGTGCGGCACTGCCTTGGCGGAGGCGCTCCAGCCAGGTCGGTGCCTGGGTCTGCCAACGCTTGGTCCCTATCCGAGCCGGCATGAAGGGCAGGGGCGTCCGCGTTGGACCCACATGAGCAGGAACCGCGTCCGTGGTGGCCGCCTCTTTTGGGTTGCTGCTGGCATCAGCCTGGGGTCGTTGATCTGCGGGTCTGGCCGCATTCGGAACGGCGGTGCCCACCTGAGGTGCTATTCGCTGCGCTGTTCCTGGTTCCGCTGTTCGCGTTGGCTGATTGGCGTAAGCGGGCTGGATGGCCTGACCGGATGATGATGAAACCGCTCCTACCGGACGATCCTTGATGGTCTGCAACCACTTCCAGCCGTAGATGAGGACTGCGACCGCTGCCCCAGCGATCAGCAACGTCGGCACCCAGGCAACCAGCGATCGCCAAGGGCTGCGTCTGCGTGCCGAATAGGAGGCTTGGCCTGGTTCGGTCAGACTCGACCACAGACGCTTGCTGCCCGCCACCAACTGCTGTGCATGCTCCTTGATGGCCTCCACCGGGAACATCGACGCCGTGTCATCGACCGCCGGCTGCTGACCGGTCTGCCCCACCGTAATGCTGATCGCATCTCCGCCTTGGGTATCCAGGACTTCCGCGCCTTCTCCGACGGGCTGGAAAGGACTAGTCGGAGTGGCCATCCGATCACGTGCGACCGCCATAGGCGCAATCGGCTGGGTCGTGTGGCGAGGGATCCGGAAGGCCAGCAGGTCCTCCAGGTCGCCACGCAGGGCAGCTGCTGAAGCATGGCGCTGCTCCCGGTCCCTTGCCATCGCACGATGCACAACCGCCACCACCTGGGGCATCAGATCAGGCAGCCAGGCTCTGATGTCGGGTGCTTGGTCTTCCCGGATGCGCTTCACCACTTCGGCGGTGTTGGTGCCCGGATACGGCAATGACCCAGTCAACAGGGTGAAGAGCGTCGCGCCCAGAGCATAGAGATCGGATCGGGCATCATACCCGCCGTCCATAACGGCCTCTGGGGGCAGGAACGCAGGGGTGCCGACAATCGTCCCAGCCGGATTCTGGGTAGCCGACATTTCCAAGGCCAGGCCCAGGTCCCCGAGCTTCGCCGACCCATCCTGATCGATGAGGATATTCGCTGGCTTGATATCCCGGTGGAGCACTCCCGCGGCGTGTATTGCTTCCAGTGCCAAAGCGCAATCCCGAGCAAACTGCAACGCCCGCCTGGTCGGTATCCGATGCGCAGGCAATTTCCGCAGCATCCGCTGGGCATCTCGGCCAGGCAGGTACTCCATCACCAGGAAATGGCGGCCATCCGCAGCGCCTGCATCCAGGATGGCAGCAACCCGTGGATGGGAGATCGACCGAGTGATCGCTGCTTCCTGCCTGAACCGCTCCACCGAAACAGGGTTGGCCGCTCGCTTGGGCAACAGCAGCTTGAGGGCCACGACCTGACCCGTGCTGACCTTGGTCGCCCGGAATACCTCGCTCATCGCACCGCTGCCAAGCGCTTGGTCCAACCGATAGCCGGCAATCAGGTCGCCGATCAATGGCCCGAGCTGAGACCGCAATCCATCCCACTGCCGCTGAGTCAGGAAACCTTCACCGACCAGGAGGTCGTTGATCAGGATTGGTGGATCAGCCTGAGCAACTCGCTGGGAAATCGCTTCGAGATCGTGCTTGGTAATCAACCCGCGAGCGGCAGCCAGTTCCAGGACCTGTCGATCCGACATGGCGTGCTCCCGTCCGTCATGCTCAGCATGAGCGCAGTTCTGCGCTCATGCAAGCAGCAGCTGCCGCGCAGAACGCCAGGTCATACGGTGAACCGATGGCAGAGCGGTTCGGCGCGTTCCTGGACGGGATCCTCCGTAGCCGTGGAATCAGCCACCGGCTGTTCGCCCGCCAGATCGGGTCCAGCCAGGGATTCATCTCGCAAATCATCAGAAACGAGCGCCGGCCACCGATCGACCGGATCGATGCCTGGATAAGCGTTTTGGACCTCTCGTCAGAACAGGCTGAGCAGTTCCGCTGGCTGGCCCACCTTGAGCACGCCACGGAATGGCTGCGCCAGGAGATTGATCGGCGGATGAGCTGAAGAGCTCATTGCCTGGAGCCTCCCGATGGATGTCGAACCGTGCGGACTTTTTCAACTTGATTCGAACGCACGGGTCATAAAAATCCCGCCCCCCATGAGTTACGCGTCGAACCACTGCTTCGAGGAGGGCACGAGCACTCAGGACATCCATGGACACCGGGCATCCGCCACGTTTTTCTGCGGCCCGGTTCATACCGGGCAGCGAATCATTGGTACTGCGGCAGATATTGGAGATAGATCAGAGGGTGTCCGTCCACGGGCACCGGTTGGGAGGTTGCACAACGATGGTGCCAAGATGAGGGGCTCGGCAAACGCCGAGCAGTATGGAAAGAAAATATCCTGGCATCCGCCAGGCTATTCTTCTTTGGCCCGGCAAGGTCCGGGCGGCGTGGCCCGATTAAAATCGGGCAAGGAAATCATTGGTGCTTCGGCAGATATTGGAGAAAGATCAGAGTCATCGAAGAGGGGGTCGCCCTCGACGAGACGTAGTGAGACGAGTAAAAATATTGGTTACGACGGGGTGCCGGTCCGCCGGTCATTCCCTGAGAGTGAGTGGGTGTCATCGCGACGCTCGAAGTTGATTCAGTCCTTATTCCGACGCGCGTGCGTGATACCCACCCTCAGCCCCAAGAAGGATATCGCCTAGCCCATCGTAACGAGTCGTAGCCTGCTTACGTGCCTCTCCAAGAGAGGCGCGTACGCTGGTGCTTCACGTACGCTCGGTTCGTGCGAACCACGATATGTGGTACGTTCTACTGATATTGCTAGCTGTGGCGACAGCCCTGCCGCATTCCTGCGCCGGGCCTGGAGCTCCACCAGTATTGATCGAAGCCTTTCTCGACGTCACCGACGGTAATTCGTCGGCCGAAGCCCATCCCGGGCACATTTGCGGGTACACGAACCTCCACGGTTCGTGCGACCACCGCTATATGATATATACTATGATATTGCCAGTTGTGGCGACAGCCCTGGGGCATTCCAGCGCCGGGCCTGGAGCAACACCAGTTTTGATTGAAGCCTTTCTCGAAGTCACCGACAGTAATTCGTCGGCAGAAGCCCCATTCCAAATGGGTCATGATGAATCGACATGGACGCGATACTTCTTCGCCGATCCATTCCCCAACAACAACAACAAAGGACAGCAAATGTTCGACAAAAATCCAGCTGCACAAAGCGGCGAACCAGACCGGGATTCCTCAGAATCCACACCGTATGAGTTAATCACCTCCGGCAATCACACGGAAGATACACCGGAAGCTTTCGAAACTGAACCTGCTATGGACCCCCATGAGCCGGAAGACCAGATGGGGCTTTCCACCGTGATCGCCTTTGCCAAAAAACTGTGTCGTGATTTTTCGGTCAGTGCGTCAAATCCATCAGATCTCATAATGCTCATCATGGATGGCCTGAATCTGTCAAAGCCAATCACAAAAGGGTTGATCATGACCGAGTATAGCCCACGGCTAGCAACGCCGTTAGTGGAAGCCCATGTCAGTGCCATGATTGATTATATGGACTATACAGAAAATTCCGGATCTCTGCTCATATACGTTCCATTCCGGAACGAACCAAGTGAGCGGACGAGGGAGGTCATCTACATGCCATTGGTACGTGATCCAGCGAAAAAAGCGACCGTCACCAACCTTGATCTAGCTCGCCAGGTATTCGACGTCATGCTCCAATCTGGAGAATTTTTCCGCCGTGGAGACCAAATCGTGCGGCAGTTCAATTCAGGAGAAACGATTAGCCTGGAAACAATCAATGCGGCAAATTTCTGTACGACCGCCTACAAGTACATGATGTTCGTCAAAAAAGATAAAAAGTACATTGTCGTTGAGGAGCCTTGCCTCGGGAGTGCAATCGCAGGCAAAGTCCTTAAGAGCCATGAGCGAATGAGGCTGCCTGAGATAAAGGCCGTTTCGAATTCACCAGTCATAGTAAACTCGAACGGTCGACTCGATGTGCTGAATATGGGTTACGACGGTCCTACCCAGATTCTGATGACCCAGCAACACGATATCCCAGAGGTACCTCTTTCGGAGTCCGTTGAATTCATAAAGGAGCTCGTCGAAGATTTTGACTTTGTTTCCGACGGCGATCGATCCAGGGCACTGTCTTTTATTCTTGCCCCGTGTTTGAGGCAGAGCGGGATTGGCCCACTGCGTGCGCCATTTTATCTGATTGAAGGCAATCGCAGCCAGGCAGGCAAGGGTGTGATGGTATCGATCGCTGCCGCAGCGAATATGATCGATTTCGAAATGATAACCATACGTGACTCAGGTCTGGGCAGTTTCGACCGATCTCTCGATAGATGCCTTATCAACGGGGATCGTTTTATTGCTTTCGACAATCTACGGCTAAGAGTTAATTCTACCCATCTGGAGGCCCTTTTAACTCCGTCCCCGGTGGGCACTTTGAGTGGTCGGCCCTTTCGCGGGGCTGAGGTACCTATCGATCCAACGAAAACGATCATTTGTGCGACAACGAACTCTGGGGAAGTTACGCCAGACCTGATGAACCGCTCGTTGATCATCAGAATTCGAAAGAGGGACCCTGGATACATCTACAGGATGGGGTCAGAGCCAGGGGACTGGGTCAAAGAACGTGGCCCATACAGCCTTGGCTGTGTGCTGGCTGTATGGCGGGAGTGGCAAGCGCGTGGGTGCCCTCGCGCTGTGGATGATCGCCACAGCTTCGTCGACTGGATGGCGATCATGAACTGGGTCGTCACCGAAATATTCCATGAAGCACCCCTGTTGGATGGTCACGAGGAAGCAATTCAACGCACAGCTAGTCCCGCGGAAAATTGGCTTCGCGAAATGGCTTTGAGCATCGTCAGGCATGGGCTCACAGATCAGAGATGGACAGCCAGTGCGCTTGCCCAGCACGCCACTCTGCATGGCATTTTTCCATCTGGAGCAAGGCCGTGGCGGGATGAAAAACAGGGCAATACACAGGTCGGGCAGCTGATGCGGCAGGTGTTTGAAACAGGCGACCGATGCGTTATCGACGGAAGCTTAGAAATAGTCAGGACCACGGGTTATAATCCAGCACAAGGACGGCTGGAGAGATTCTATCAGATTCAGCAGGTTGCCTAGGCCACGAGGGAACGCGCCCTGGGTGCTTTGGCACCCAGGGTGGTCCCCAGGCATCGTGCTGATGATTTGAACCGACGAAGTTGCCCCAATCCCTAGGAGACAGGAGGAACAGGAGGAACAGGAGGGCGACGAGGTAAAATGGCATCTTAAAGGACTAATACAATCCTTTTCGATGCTCCATGTTCTCTGTCTCTCCTGATCCTCCTGTTTCTCCCCCCTCTGGTGTTGTCAACGAATCGGCACAGCTGAGTAGCGGCAGGGAGCACCTGGAGCTCCCCAGCCCCATGCTGAACCCGACCTGATCCTCTCGTTCCTCCTGTTCCTCCTGATCGACGCCCTCAGCCGGACACTGCTGGTGCTTAGCCACCCAGGGTGTTCCCCGATTATCGTGCTCATGATATGAGCCGACGAAGCTGCCCCCAATCCCTAGGAGACAGGAGGAACAGGAGGAACGGGAGGGCCACGAGGTAAAATGGCATCTTAAAGGACTAATATAATCCTTTCCGATGCTCCATGTCCTCTGTCTCTCGATCCTCCTGTTTCTCCCCCATATGCCGCTGTCCTGGAATCGGCACAGGCAGGAGAAGCTGATATGCGGTAAGGCGTACCGAGCTCCATGCTAAGCCCCGCCTGTTCCTCCTGTCCCTCCTGTCCCTCCTGTCCCTCCTGATCGACGCCCTCTCGATCGCAGAGGTGATCGGGAACGACAGAGCTACCACGTGGCCACGTGGGAAGATGGTGTCGTATCCTACAAAATGAACTGATTGCGACAACGAAAGAGCGTTTACCACGACTCAGGTGGTGACCAGCTGACCTGGAATACGAAAGGCGCCTTCCGTACCCCAGGTCGTCTGACAGAACTACCGTGTGACATCCCCGGCTATGGGGAAAGGTCATGTCCATCGCTACCTAAAGAGACAACTGCGTCGAAAGAACGTGATCCGCGGATTTGGTCCTTGGGAGCCTACCCCAGAGGATGCATGGGTCGCTTGCGGCCCGCCTGAGTGGCGAAAGCAGCTAGCCATCTAAAACCCTTTATAACCCATCCACCTAGTCATCTAAAACCTCAGTCCTCACGAATAACCCCCCTTAACCCCGAAACACTTCTACCATTACATATAGACCTGAACTACTACCAACCCCCAACCGACTCCACTCCTATAAGGATGCACCTCGTCTAAAAGACCCCCGGGAGGGAGTCAGTCTTAATCAAGTCCGCCCTAGGTAATCGCCAGAGGTGAACCCCGAGGAACAGCCAGATCGTCTATCTAACTCGTACGATCCCCAGTCCATGTCTTGTATGGGGTAAGCTAACTCAGCTTCTTCAACCTTATCGTCTGTAAACCGCGCCCCAATGTAGAGGCTACCACGGGATCAAGTGACCCAAAACCTCGGGTGTATGAGAGGGAGCTAGTCTGTAGAGGCCCTATTGCGATATCGGTCTATACAGGCCCTCCCGTCGTCATCGTCCCTTTTCCTCCACTAAGTCTCAACCAGTCGTATCGAACCAAAAGCCCACGTAACCAACCAGGAAGGCAGGGGAAGACGGCAATATGGTCTCTTGAGGCGTTTATAATACCCCCGTGCCTAAAGTCTCCAAGCTCTCCAGCTACACGTCTTACTAAGGAGAGAGGACCAAGGAAACTAGCTCACCTAAGTCGAGCTATACCTCGTACAACCCCGGACTGTTATCTACGCTGCTGAGGCTGATGACCTGGTTAGTCCCTACAGCAGTCAACCGCCCTAGCTATCTGATCTTCGACTAAATCCAGCCTAACGACTGTAATACCCTATGCCGCCCATCCACTGATCACTGATCTACGAACTTCAGACAATACTGTTTTAGAATGACTACGGTGAACAGATTATCAAAGGCGCTTTCCCCCGATGGCGGCTCGGTTGGCCGGGATCAGCCCCACCGCATGGCCACCAGGTTCCAGACAACAAAAGTTTATCGACCAACGATCAATCTCAAGTCCTATCGTGTTTATTCACGAACGTTTTGTTGCCCTGCGTATGGTAGCTGAAACAGGCACATGACGAGCATGACCTGTATGCTGGGTATTCTGGGGACGACGCAGCAGATCACTAACCGGTGCTGGGGTATCTGGTTCTGACACCATCGACCCCTCCTCATATAACCGCCGACCTGAATTGGTATGCCTATGACGGCCATTCTCTATTTCTACATGGTCGTTTTGACCACCACATTGAAATGCGGTGAAAATCCAAGTTTTTCGTAGCGTTTCACTGTAGAATCCCAGCGCTGTCGTTGGCGATCCGAAACGATCTGGAAGATCGTTTCGCGGTCGATGCCGGGGTGGGCGATCAGGTCGGCCAGGATGCAGCGCACGTCGCGGGTGGAGAGCAGCGGGATGGCTTCGGCTTGGCGGATTCGTTCTTCGAGCGCGAACAGGCTGGCCATCATGCAGAGGGTCATGTGGCGGTGCCATCCGACCCAGGTGCGGACTTCGTAGTGGGCGAGGCCAAGTTCCGATTTGGCGTCGCCGAGGGCGTGCTCGATCCAGAAGCGCTGGCGCTCGATCCGGACCAGGTCGAGCAATCGTGTCTCGGCTGCGGAATTGGTCAGAGCGTAGTGGATTTCCTTGTGATCATTGGGATCTCTGACGACCAGCACGGTCCACTGGCGGGCGTTGGCTTCGTCGTGGTCCCACAACCAGACGCGGTGCTGAAGCGCCTCGACGATGATCGGCCCCAGGGTGGCGTGGCGGACCTGGAGTCGCTGCCACGCACCTGGTTTCTGGGCCTGCGCCCAGTCAGCGACTTTCGTGCTGGTAATGGACGTCACCAAACGCTTGGGCTGACGCCCGCGCCGACCTGTCGGCGCAGGGACCACCGGCTTGGGATCTTCCAGGTACATCCGCTGGCTGCTGTGGACATCGGCCATGAACCGCTCGCCCGCATCGTCGAGTTCCCTCAGAAATTGCGGCTCTTTCCCATATCCGGCGTCGACGCCGACACATGCGAACCGGGCTCCGGCCGAGCGCGCCTCGCGGATCATCTCCAACGCCAACTGCGATTTGGTCCTGAAATTCCGCTCATCGTCCGGGATGCAGGCCTTCGCGCAGCGCTTGGGCGCCTCAGTCCATTCCCTGGGCAGATAGAGCCGGACCGCGATCAGAGCGACGCCAATACCCTGCGATAATGCAGCGAAAACACCAACCTGACTGTTGTCCACCTTGCCCAGGCGACCGTTCCACTGCCGAGTGACCCCAGCCGAATGCCGACCCTTTTTCGAACATGCCGATTCATCGATGATCAGCAGCGAATCCGCATGCCCGCCGAGCAACCGATCGGCATCCACCGTCAACTGCCGTTGCACCGCGCGATGATCCCACTTTGCCTGGCTCAGCAGGTATTGCAGATTCTGATGCCCAGCGCCCTCAATCGACTCGGAAATCTGCTGAAGATTCTTCCGCTCGGCGCGGAAGAGCCCGCGCAAAAAGTACAACGCCGACTCGGCCACAGAACGAGTCCGGCTGCGGAAGAAATCCTGATACCGCGCCGCGAAATCATCGAGGCGATCCACCAGATCACGCAGTCTTGCGTGAAGACACGGGGGATCGACGACAGGGGATGGACCTGGGGATCATGGCGGCTCTCCGTGGAGCGGGTGGTGCATTTACCTGATGTTATACTGAACTATTGGAGTTTTGTTGAGTACGATTATGTAGAACTATCCACCTCAGATCAGCTGGATGCTCAAGCGCATTGCGGTAGCGCTGGGCAGAGGCCTCCCTGTTATCGCTCAAGATTGATCCGATTTTCAACAAATCCAACTGATCTGCTTTATCGCTGCCTCGAAGATACCGGATGATATCTGCTATGTCAGCCACGATTTCCGTCGGTGGGATTGCAAAGCGTGCCTTATAGTCATCCAGCACTTGGAGCAAGCCTTGATCAGTCATGCCACTCATACCGAGTATGGTCCTCAGCGCCTGTTCTTGCTCGGCTGAGAATCGGGCAAAGCCATACGCCTGCATCCAGCCAGCTACAATCATATAACCCCGACTCAGCTTGACCAACCTGGATAGGATCGGGTGGGCATGTTGGATCGGTGGAGCGAATTCATTGCTCCTCAGATTTTCCAATAACGAGATGAGTGATCGATCAGACAAGCTGAACTCCAGACCGGTTGACTCTAGGCTGAAATTCACTCCCAGATACCGAGCTGCTGCCTCTTTGGGCACCTTGTTCCCAACCCGTACTGGATGGATCACGCCGGTCCTGAGGTCTACGATGATTGATTTCTCAGGATGGAGCTGCATTCCCAGCTTTTCAGCCTTTTTCTGGATGCGCTCAAAGCCTTCCTGAGCGCCTGCAACCGTCTCGTGGAGTACCAGGATGTCATCGACATATCTCAGCCATGGCCCTTGGAGGTTGATCGTGGTGTCTATCGTATCGCAGGCATAGAGATTGGCCAAGGTCGGGCTCAACGGGTTACCCTGTGGTAGGCCTTTGCCTTCGCGATTGAGTATCAATGGCTCGATCAGGCGTTTGAGTTCAGGAATGTGACGAATCTGGGTATCGCCATCAAGCATGTTCAGCACTCGTTTTGGTTTCACGCTGCCAAAGAAATCCTTAATGTCAGCCAGCAGCAGCACTTTTCTGTCAGTTTCAGCTACTGCATGACGTAATGCACCCAATACCGTTGGGCAAGTCACTCCCGCTCGACACCCGACGACGTTATTTTCCAATCGTTGACTATAGAATGAGCCCAGAGTTATTGCCGCCGCTCCTGACAAGATTCGAGTAGCATTGCATTCGATACTCAGCGTCCGTGGTCCTTTCGATTTTAAACGACACTCTTTACCCCACAGACTGCGCAGTGATTCATCGTTGATCTTCTCGTCAAACACGTATTTCTCGATCTTGACCAATTCAGGCGGCTCGATTGCTATCTTCCCCATCCGGATATCGGACTGATATTGTAGCGCCAGGTACTCTCGCTGTTCTATCGTGCCTATCCAGTCGACGTCTTCTGGACCGTCTAATGGCGTCATAGGACGTTCGCGTAGCATCCCCATAGATATGCCAGCAGCCAACATCGGGACAGACGTCAGCGCCTCAAACGCGTTGTATGTTCGACCCTTGATCGTGACTGACCAATCGGCCAGAGGTCGGCAGCCATTGGTTTGTCCATGTTGGGCGAGTTTATACCTGACGGTCGATACGAATCCATCATTTCTGATGGACTCAAGGGAACGAACGCCTGCTCTTGTACCGTAGCTCATGACATCCCTACATATGGCGTGGCCGGTGTTAGGCAATCAAGATGTATGGTCACCCCATCTACTGCCCCCATATCAGCTTATTGGCGTATTTGCTCTCCGATTTTACGATGCGTTACCATCTCAAGCATCAACAGCTTTTCGCCCAATATTAAAACAAACTGCTGTTCGTTTCCTTGGTAATACTTAACCCCAGATGCATCATGGGACCACCAGATCGATTAGCCCATCGCTGTTCTCACTCCGATCGGAATTGTGGGAGCATAGTGTGACGTGTTCGTCATTCTGCAACCATTTTCTGCCAATCGTATGTAACTGACCTCCCCGTGGGGGGTGTGCTGGCCTGTATTCATACCCCCCTGAGGGGCTGAGCTTAATAATCGACCAAATTGTCGCATATAGAGGTGAAGGGAGCGGCTGCTATCAGCCAATCCTTTTTTCCCTATCACCCTATGCGACCTCGTCGCAGGAGCCTCCCATGCCTGTCGAAATCCCTTTCTCCCAACTCGGCCGTGGACTGACCTCGGCTGAAGCTGATGGATCGCTCTCACGCCAGTTCGGCCTGAAACCCGTGCGCGACCATCAACTTGGAAAAACACAGATCGAACCCTGGTCGGTCCGGTTTGTCCATCCACCTCTGTTGACCTCCAATCTCAGTTCGCCAAGTCAGAACATGCGCCAGGAAGTTCAAAGGCCATTCCGCCGCTGAACAGTCATCCACCGTCCATCCACTCATCTGCCACCAGCGGATTATACCCTGGTGGCAGGTGCTTTCTAGGAACCTCCCATGGCTATCAAGCTCGTGGTCAACATTGCCAAAAAAATCCCTGGACCCAGCGAATACAGCTCGGTCCAAGCCTCCTGTTCTATCGAAGGCGAGCTGTCGGCTGGTCAACATCCCCAGGTCGAAGCCGCCCGTCTGTTTTCTCAAGCCGAAGCTGCGGTCAATCAGCAACTTGGGCAGGTGGATATCAAGTCAGTAGCTCCTACCCCGGTTCAGAGATGGACTCAACCCACGGCCTCCAACAACACTACGCCCAATCAATCCCAGAGTCCTCAGCGTCGGTCTCCCGCACCGGTGACAGAAAGCCAGCTTCGGTTCATCAGCCGTCTGCTCGATGCAGGTAAAGGCAGCCGGGATGCGATTCTGGCCCAGCATCAGGTTGGCGATCTGCGTGACCTGTCGTGCAAGGCAGCAGCATCGGTGATTGATACGTTGAAAGCCGTCACCTGATGATCGACCATCTCAGCCATTCTCAAGTCCAGGGCTTTGTCATGTGTCCACGTAAATGGCACTATGAAAAGGTTGAACAGCGACCGAAGGAACGGACGCCAGCGACCTTGGCCTTTGGTTGTGCTGTCCATGACGCTCTGGCCGCAGTGAATGAAGCCGCGATTGCCTGCGAATCGATCGACGCATCAGCGGCTTTCGACAGGACCTGGAAAGCCACTGTCGCCCAATCCCAAGCGCCGATCCATTATGGCAAAGACGAGGCCGACCTCCTCCTGGCCAAAGGTAAGGCACTGGTGGCCACGTATGTACCACCTTCTGGCATCATCGGAGTGGAACAGCCGTTCACGGTAGAGCTTGATCCTGCTTTGCCACCCATCACTGGCCGCATCGATCTGATCCGCTTGAACAGCGTTGGTGATCTCATCCTGACCGATCTGAAGACCAGTGCCAGCAAGCTATTGTCCGACACCGCAGCCGTAGAAGCCCAATTATCGCTCTACAATCTGGCCTACCCGTCATCAGGCCATGAAGTCATCGTCCTTGGGAAAACCAAAACGCCGACGATCACGTTTCAGGCGATTGTACCGTGGCCTGTGGCTGAATTGCGTCAGCATTATCGTGACGTGCATTTGGCTATGGTGTCGGGCATCAAGTACCGTGTTCGCGGATGGCAATGCCCGAGCTGTCCATATGCCGATCACTGCCAGGCGGATAGGCAATGATCGCCGCACCAACCCGATTCTGGATTCCTGTTGCGAGTATCGGCCCGGCAATGGCTGAGCTGGCCCAGGCATTCGGTCTTACCATAGAAAGCGTATCTGAAGTCCTGGCCGGACCTATCACGGGTGATCCACCTATGACTGGTACTGGTCTGGTCGTGGTTGAGCAGGTTCGTTGCCTGACTTGGTCGAATCCTGCCTGCATGCATGGAGGCTATGCGATCGAAACCGCTCTCGCCCAAGCTCGAATCCCGTACCTGCGCTGTCATGCTGGTGGAACCGACTGTTCAGCCGGTGCATCTGCGTTCCATCCTGACCATCCACCGGCTGATATCGCGTGCAATCTGGTGGACGAACCCGTTGTGGTGGTCGAAATCATTGATGGTCAACCGATGATTGACCGGGAAGCGCTGGATGAGATTAGACGGTATGCATTCATTCGTCGATTGGTGTTGGCCGAAAGCCGCTATCTGACCTGAGTCGTTCGATGCCGTCCTCCTAGGTGAGGACAAACATCCAATAGTGTCCGCGCAGACAATAATCTGTACCGTATTCATAATAGTACATCTTTGTACAAAATGCCATTCGTCAGCAGGTGAGGAACGGATTCGACTCAACAGGTGCGAATAGTGTCCGCGCGGACAAAATTCCATGTCGTGATCATGATAATACATCTCTGTACATGGCGCCTCCTCATTAGGAAGTGAATAGTGTCCGCGCGGACACTGTTCGTCTCGATAGAATCGACCGAATGACCATGGAATGGCATCTATGTACTACCAGGAGCCATATTGGACGTAATCCAGGTGCGCTTGATACCACAGCAAATACCCAACGATTTTCCATTCTATTCATTGCGTCCATAATGGCCCCTATTAGTAAATAGTGTCCGCGCGGACACTATTCGTCTTGTGCGGACACTATTCGTCCACACCGGCATTCCCTCTCAATCAAACCCACCAGCCCTGGCCATCCGGCCGGGGCGCTTTCGTTCCTAGGAGTTTCCCATGCCCCACGTCCGTAAGCTGCCCTGGCCGTGTTCCCGTATTGAGCGGGACGTGCTTCACGAGTTGTGGTCAGAGGCCCAACGCACCGGCCGACCGATCACCGCCATCGTCAAAGACGCGGTCGATCAGCACCTCAATCACCTCGCTGCTGAGGCTGCCGGCCCCTCACTGCACGTCGCGGCCTGAAACCATGAGCCACGGAGCCTTCATTAACATCGTTGATGCCATGCTCGACATGGACGAAGTCGTTCGCAAGTATCCTTCCGTCGCCTCGGCATTCGAGGCCTGGAAGGCACTGCTTGAGGTCATCCCCGCATTTGCCAAAAAGAGCAAGAACGAATGGTACGAAGGCAACCTTGACGCCGACTGTGTTAGCGATGCCTTCTACGAGAGCATGGAGCAAGATGACGATGATATCGAGTCCCACTGCGAATCTCTCATGGCCGGATTCAAGACCCTGAACACGGACTTCGCTGCCGCCACAGGACTTCATCTGGGCCTCACCTATGTTGGCGAGGCCGAAGACAGTTATGCCGATATCAGCGAGCAATGGGTCTACTACGCCATTGACGCCTATCCCATTCCGGAACTGACGCCCACGGCGTTGGCCAGTGGACTCAGTTTCAAACGCCAGCAGTGGGTCACCTACGGCTGAGCACTGGTGCTCATGAAAAGGCCGGTCAATCGGCACCTCAAGGACCTCGGTCCCTCGCATGCATTCACCCATGTCACCGTCGGCCACGCCGCTGACCCGACCAAGTCCGCCGCCCTCGATTCGTCTAGGGCGGCGAACTGGAAACCAACCATCAACCATCGGAGCAACTCAATGCATTTCCAGGACTACATCACGACCCAACGACAAACTGCCCCGAAACCCGGCGCCGACATCCGCAGCCGTTGGGTCTCCCGTGTTGTTGCTCGCGGACTCCAGACCCAGGGCCGAGCCGGCGCTGATGCGTATCTGCGCGACTACGGGCGCGGTATCGCGGTCGCCAAGATCATCGCCTTCGCCCTCCACGCCGAGTCCGAAGGTTGCGGCGAGCTGGCCGCCGGGTTCTGGGCTGCGGCCTATACCCGGCAGACCGGTCGGTCAGCACCAGCCAGCGAAATGGTACCAGCAGCCGATGCCCTCGGTGTGGCAACAGCCGCCCCAGCTCCGGCACCGATGACAACGAATTTCCCTGATTTCCCGCAGCATCTTCAGCCTGGTGCGGTGCTGACCATGCAGCCAGTGGACACCAATCGGACCCGAGACGATCTCATCGCTGATCCGGCATACATCGCCCAGCCAAAGCGTGATGGCTGCCGGATCGTGGTCTTCGCCAGTCCCGACCACGTCGCCTATCAGAGCCGGTCCACCAGCCTGGTTCCCTCACCGGGCGCGGCCTTCGATCAGGCATTCCTCACCGTCGCTCGGGCACGAGGTCAGTTCATCCTCGATGGGGAACTGCTTTTCCTCGACCACTGCGGCGGCGAGCACCGGACCGGCAGCCAGGCTGCCACCGCGAACGCTGGGATCGGCAGCCCGGACGCACCGGTGGTC
Source organism: Planctomycetota bacterium (assembly GCA_014193115.1). Taxonomy (GTDB): domain Bacteria; phylum Planctomycetota; class UBA11346; order UBA11346; family UBA11346; genus BJHQ01. Next base: position 80,159 of record BJHQ01000008.1, read on the forward strand.
TGCGTGATCGCTGTATTCAAAGCGCTCTATGCGCGCGGTCTGGATCTCTCTGGGCATGACGAGCTGACGCGAATCCGTGCGTCAGAGCCGTTTGTCGAACTCGCCCAGGACCAACTCGCCCAGGCCGGTGTCATCGACAGCCGCGTCGATCAGGTGCCCACAGCCTGGACGCCGAACGAGAAGTTGGCGCTGACGATTACCCAGCGTTCGGAGGGCCGTGAGGGAGAGGTCTGGATCCAGCGCTCGACCACCTACCGGCCGGGCAAGACTGGTGGCGAGATCTTCGTTCGCACGAAATACGTGGAAGAGACCGAGGTCGTCATCACTGGCCTGACGCCGACCACGGTCGCCGGTCGGGCCTTCGGCGCCATCGACGTTGCCGCCAGGTATCCTGACGGATCGTTGCGTCCTGTCGGCAAGGTCGGCACCGGCTTCGATCAGGCCGAGGCCGGTCGGATCCGCGACCTGTTCAGCAAGCACCCCAACGGGCTGCGCATCAGCGTGCGGCACCAGGGCCGGACCGAGGCTGGCCAGCTCTGGCATGCACGGTTCCAGCGAATCATCGGTCCGGTCGGCGAACGCACCTGACCAGCACACCGCCACATCACGACACCGCATCAATCCCAACCCCCAGGAAGCATCCCATGATTTCCTTCTCCATTCCCCGCAACTCAGCTGATCGCCTGTCCCGTCTGGGTCTGGCTTGTGGCTCCGAAAACACCCTGCTCGACCACATCGCCCTGCGAGTTGGTGACAGCCAGGTCCGCTTCACGGCCACCAACGGAAAACTGCTGGCCAGTCTCCTGATCTCGTCCGAGGACATCGTTGGCTCCGGAGACTGCATCCTGGATCGCGAGCAATTCACCGCGGCCATGAAGACTGCTGTCAAACACTCGGGCAGGATCGCATTCAGGATCGACGACACCGAAGCCCGGATCACCTCTGGCACGACATCGTCGGTTGTCCGGCGGTTGGTCGGGACCTTTCCCAACGTCGACCACGTCTGGACCAAGCCGGTCGGTCGCCGCTGGTTGCCGACGATGTCCAGCCTCGATCACCAGCTGACCGGCATTGCCCACAAGATCGCTGGTAGCAAGCAACCCCTGCTCTTTTCCTCGCCGGTCGAGTCTGGCAACCGTCTGGAGCGCCTGTGGGCCGTACCAGGTGCTCAGCCTGACGAACCTCTGAGTCTGAGTGTGCTACGCAGTACCGTATCCGCCCCGGCCTACTGGAGCGATCACGAGCTGGCTGTGCTGGTCATGCCAGTGACCCGGGGTGATGCCGAACGGCAGTTCGATCTCAGCCCCCACGCCTTGTCACTGCCACAGGTCGCCGCGTTGGCAGCCTGATCCATCCACCCCATGCATTCGGCGGCATCAACGTCGCCGGTCAAGGAACCCTTCATGAAGCTCTTCGCAGATTTGCTCAACGACTCGCCGGCAGTGGTCTCCGCGCCGGCTGTGGTCAAGCCCATCGCCACCCGTCTCGGCCTGCCTCCGTCTCGCCAGAATCCGTGGATGCGCCGTGGCACGACCCTGCTCGCGGAAGCCACGACCGATCCTGCCGCCGCCATCCGCCAGGCTGGTCTCAACTGGACGGTCCAGCGGGTGGATCTCCGAACCGCCGACACCCTGGATCCAGTGCCGGAGTTCGCGGCCATTCGCAGGTCGGACACCAATGGCATTCTCGGCGTGGTCGGCGCCGATTACTCGCCATTTCAAAATGATCAGATGTTCGCCGTCTTTTCTGATCTCTCGAAGGTCGGCCGCGATGACGGTGGGCTGCCATTCACGATCGAGACCGCTGGTTGCTTCCAGGCCGGCAAAGTCGTCTGGGCCTTGGCGCATCTGCCCGACCTGGGCATCCGTATCGGCGACGACGAGACCCAGACCTTTCTGCTGGTGAGCAACGGTCACACCGGCAACCGCACCCTGATCATCGCGCCAACAACCATCCGAGTCATCTGCCAGAACACCCTCAAAATGGCCGAGGCGCAGATCAGGTTGAACCAGGGCAGGCCTGGGCTCGCTGGTGGATTCGTGCTGAAACACACGCCTGGAATCCATGAGGCTGTGGCTGACGCCAAGGCCGCATTCGCAGCCACGATCCAGTCCCACGCCGCCACCAAGGCCGCCTGGCAGCACCTGGCCTCGAAGGCGATCACCAACCGGATCGAAGTGGAGTTCATGACCGCCGTGTTCGGAAAGCCAGGACCGGACGAGACCGATCGGGCCAAGACCATCCGCAAGAACCGGGAAGAACGTCTGGCGAGCATCCTGGCCAGTCCGACTGCCCAGGTCAGAGGGACGAAGGATACGTTGTTCAGCCTGCTGCATGCGGTCGTTGAATACGCGGAACACGATCGCAGCACCCGGACCTCTGAGTCCGGAGATGCTGATGAATCCCGGCTGTTCTCCGCCACGTTCGGCAGTGGAGCCGAGCTCAAGGCCCGCGCCTGGGACGCTGCCCTGGAGCTGGCGGCATGAAGCAGGTCTTCCTGGTCCTGGCTGGGGTCCTGCTGCTGGTCGGCTGCGATGAGGGCCTCCGTGTGGCTGAAGCGGAGAGCGCGGCCGCGACCTGGAAGCTGGTGGCAGCGCTGGCCTTGGGTGCAGGTGCGGTCATCGGAATCCTGGTCGCCCGACAGGGATCGGACGATCCATGAGACCCATCGCCTGGATTGTCCAACGCCTGGCATTGGCCTTGGCTCCGCAGCACCGCCTCAGATCAACCACGGTGGTCATCCGCGGACTGCTGTTGTGCCTCATCATTTTTGCAGGCCTCGTGGCTGGCCTTTCCCTGATCAGTTTCGCCATCGGTCTGCTCATCATAGTGCTTGAACTCATGGGCCGACTGCTGATCGCTGTTTTCACGGTCGTGGTCTTCCTTGCTGGGCTGCGGATCCTGATCCAGCGTTAGAACGAAGTGTATCGGAATGGCATTTATTGCTTGCATTTCAACGCGGAAAAGGTTAAAAACCAACCATACCGACGCGGTTCGCGGATTGCCTGCCAGGCGCCGCTGACTGCTACCGCACTGGCCCACCGGCTGGTGCTCGTCGTCGGCGAGTGGTGGCTTCGGCTGCCCGGCTCCAGGGAGCGAGGTGCCCTGGAACCCAGCTGCTTCAACAGCGGGTTGCGTTTTCTGCCAGCGGACTGGCGGGGGTCTGGGAAGGTGTTCCCCCAGATCGGCTAAATTCCCCAGGCGATCAGCACCAAGCACAGCCCCCTGCCCGCCGGTTCACCCATCCGCGGTCCGTTCAGAGCTGATCGCTTGGCGCAGCGATCGCTGATGGATGGACTACGTGGATGACTCCAAATCCCCTGGTGAGCGGGGTCAGCTTGATGGAACCATTCCATGTCATCCCTCTTACCAACCGGTGTACCTGCCGGCCCCAATAACCCCCCGGTTCGCGACCAGCGATCCACCAACCCACCCAACGACAACCGACCGATCTTCAGGTCCGTCACCGATTCGTTCGATCCGTCGCTGAACATCCGGCAAGCAGCAAAAATCCTGCAAGTCACTCCGGTGACGATCATGCGCCAGATCAAATCCGGATACCTGCCAGCCTTCCGCCTGCCAGGCAAGCGCGGGAGCTGGCGGATCAAAGGTTCGACCATCGTCGCCATCCAGAATCGCACTCCGACGGCGGCCGAACCTCGGGACCTGGGCGACTTCATCTCCAAGAAGGCGGAGAAACTCCCATGAGCGGCTGGGCTGTTCCAGCCGTTGTCCCATCGACACCCGACCCCATAGAAAGGACGGGCCTGATGCCGCGGCACACCACCATGCCGCAGAGACTCCAGAAAACACCCCACGGCGACGTCACCCTGACCTCGCGGTGGTATAGAGAGCACTACTTCCTCGTGGCCTACGGACCGATCAACGCATTACGCTGGATGTTCCCCAAGGACGAACGCTTTGAGGTCATCGGCGAGAAGGCTCGACACACCTTCGAGCCAGCTCCGAAGGCGATCACGGTCGAGCGAGAACTTCGACAGATTTGCGCGAAGTGGCAGGCATGCTGGGACGATCGCTTCCAGGACCATCAATCCGGTGCGGTCTCAGAACCTTCCACCACGTCGGCCCCGATCATCCAGACCTTGGGCCAACTCTTCGATCACCTCTTCGGGATCCGGAAACCCAAGGTTGCCATTATCACTGCCGATCGGGATCGCTACCGCCTTGCACTGTGGCGCACCGAACTCGGCAACGACAGGATCCTGACCAGCATCCGCCCTGACGACATCGCCGATGCCCTGGCCAGGATCGGCAAGCGGACCAGCCCATCGACTGCAAACACCAGCCTGGGCGTGCTCAAAACCTATTTGACCTGGGCCGCCAATATGGGCTTGGTCAAGGACCAGAGCCATCGGACCGTGAGCCGGCTGCGTGAGCCTGCCAACCTTCGGCATCAACGCGCCTGGTGGACGGCGGAAGAGGTGGAGCTGGCGCTTCGCTGCGCCGCCGAGGACCCCCATCAGCCGACGGCCACCCTGCTGGTGGCCTGCGGCTGCTTCCTCGGCCTCCGGGTCGAGGAGATCATCATGTTGCGATGGCAGGATCTGAGCCTGGACGCCATGGATCCGAAGACGCGCGAGCCGCGACCAGTCTGCCACATCGTCCCGCATGACGGTTGGCAGCCGAAGGACCGGGAATCCCGAGACATCCCAATCTCGACGCCGCTGCTGGCAATCCTACGCCAGCACCGACAGTCCGAGGGCTACCTCCTGAAGAACGAGCCGCACCGCAAGGGGCGTCCTCGTGGCGGGAAGGGCTGGATCTACCGCTACAATCCCAAGAAAGTCTGGGCTCGGATTTGTAATCGGGTGGTCAAGGCCGGCGGTAAGACCATCACCATGTATGGCATGCGCCACTCGTTCGCCTCCAACATGCTGATCGCCGGCGTCTCCGACGTGAAGGTCGGTCGGTGGCTGGGCCATGCCGACACCCGGATGGTCCACAAGCACTACGGGCACCTGCTCAGTTACGACAACGACATCAACGCGGTGAAGGTCAACGCGCCGTGAGAGGGGCACCGACCACCCGACTGAAAGAGAGGGATTTTGTGAACAATTTTGTGAACAAGGCCTTTTCTGAGGCACCGAACCGAGCCGACGAAAACAACAAACCCCAGGCTTTCGCCTGGGGTTTTTCGTGGAGCGGGCGATCGGATTCGAACCGACGACCTACTGCATGGCAAGCAGTCGCTCTAGCCAGCTGAGCTACGCCCGCGTCCGGTGGGCCGAAGGGTAGCGGTCGCGGGCGCTTGTCCAGCGGCAGTATCGGGGCTGGGACGGTCTGCCGCGTCGGGCTGGCCTGCGGACGGGGCGATCAGGCGTGCGGCGATGCGGTCGGCTGCTGTGCGCAGCCGCTCGGCCAGGGCGGAGTGGTCGGCGGATCGAGAGCACAGGACGGCCAGGCCGGCGATCGGTGGAATGCCCACCGGCACGGCGAGGGACCCTTGGCCGTCGCCCGGCCCTGCGACGAAACGCCAGCGTTTCGCCTGGGATGCCAGCACCGCGCCAATCGACGATTGGCTGGCCGGGAACAAGCGATGATTGGCGATGCCTTCGGCCACCGGGCGGCCGGGCATGCCGAAGAACAGGTAGCAGACCTGATCGCGCCAGGCGACTCCGAGGGCGCAGGGGAGTCCTTCGCCAAGGAGGATTTCCAGGTCGGGCAGGGCGGCGCGGAGCAGGCCGGATGAGCCCAGGCTGGCGGCGGCGAGGACATGGATGCCGGGACCTGGGCGATAGCGGCGATCCGGGGTGCGCTCGGCCAGACCAAGATCGGCCAAGGTGCCGAGCAAGCGATTGGCGCGGGTCGGCTCCATGCCGATCAGCCGGGCGAGCTCGCGGCTGCCGCGGCCGTCAGGGCCAGACATCGCCAGGGCGTGGAGGACTTCCAGACCGTGGGCCAGGCTCCGGTTCGGTTGGGCGGGCATGGTGCGAATCTCGCGTGGCCAGGCAGAATGTAAGCTGGTATAACCGGGGATGCCGACCGGCGCACAGCCAGCATCCGACCATGCCCAGGGTGGGGCAGCGAACCCGGTCCGGGAACAGAACATCCAGTTCGATCGGCCGCTTGGCGCTTGGCGCTTGGCGCTTGGCGCTTGGCGCTTGGCACTTGGCAAGTTCACGCCGATCGTGGTTTGCGCCGTGCATCCCACCAGGCCAGGCGTTTGGCTATCTCGCGCTCGAAGCCGAAGCCGCCCGGGGTGTAAAAGACCTCGCCGAGCAGCGCATCGGGCAGGCATGCGGTGCCGGCGAAATGGTCGGGGGTCTCATGGTCGTAGACATAGCCGTCGCCGTGGCCCTGTTCCTTGGCCAGGGCGGTCGGGGCATTGCGCAGGAAGAGCGGAACCGTGGCGCCGGGGACGCGGCGCACCGCCTCGGCCGCTGCGAAGTACGATTTGGTCGTGTTCGACTTGGGTGCGGTGGCGTTGTGGATGGTGGCCTGGGTCAGGGGATACACAGCTTCGGGCATGCCCAGGTTGGACGCGGCGGTGAGCGCTGCGGTCGCCACCACCAGGGCCTGGGGATCGGCCAGGCCGACGTCTTCACAGGCGAAGATCACCAGACGGCGGGCGACAAACAGCGGATCTTCGCCGGCCTCAAGCTGGCGGGCCAGGTAGTACAGCGCCGCCTGGACATCGCTGGCGCGCATGCTTTTGATGAAGGCCGAGGCGACATCGTAGTGGGCATCGCCGTCGCGATCGTGCCCTGCCACCGGTCGCTGAGCGGCGCTGGCGACTGAGGCGCTGGTCACTGGATTGCCAAAGGCCGCGGCCGCGTCGGCCAGCAGCAACAGACGACGGCCATCGCCGGCGGCGAAGCGGATCAGATCGGCCCGGGCTTCGGGTCCGACGACGGTGCCGGGCAGCCCGGCAGGATCGTTCAGCACCCGGTCGAGCAACCGCCCGGCAGCATCGTCATCCAGGGCATGCAGCGTTGCGACCCGGCAGCGCGAGAGCAGCGCCTTGGTCACGCTGAACGCTGGATTCTCGGTGGTGGCGCCGACCAGGACGACCGCACCGGATTCCACTTGGGGCAGCAAGGCGTCCTGCTGAGCCTTTGAAAAGCGGTGCAATTCATCAATGAAAAGCAAGGTTCCTGCCGAGCCGCCAGAGTCCAGGGAGCGGGCCGCGGCGGCCTCTGCGAACAGCGCCCGCAATTCCGCCAGGCCACCCAGTACCGCAGAGAATGGGGCGAAGCGCAGGCCGCAGCGCTCGGCGAGGAGCCGCGCGATGGTCGTCTTGCCGCAGCCTGGCGGGCCCCACAGCAGCAGCGATGGCAACCGACCGGCCGCAGCCAGCCGGGTGATCAGGCCATCAGGACCGAGCAGGTGCTCCTGGCCGACGACTTCTTCGAGGCGGCGCGGCCGCAACCGTTCTGGCAGCGGTGTCATCCTGGTTCAGGCTACCATCCGCTCGGTGAATGCCTACTCGTACGGGTGCGGCTGCATTTTCGCGGGAAAGCAGCTGCATCTTGGCCTAGCCGGCTGGGCATGACCGGCTGAGCATGGCCGCCTGATGCAGCGAGCTTTATCCGGGCACCCGCAGGATGGCGCCGGTGTCGGCGCTGGTGGCGAGGGCGCGGTAGCGCTTCAGCCAACTGCCCTTCACCGGCTTGATCACCGGTTTCCAGAACTCCCGGCGGTGGGCCAGCTCCGCGTCGGAGACCAGCAGCTCGATGGTCCGATTGGGAATGTCGTAGCGGATGCGGTCGCCGGGGCGGATCAGGGCGATCGGTCCGCCGGCGGCGGCTTCCGGCGCGATATGGCCGATGCTGGCGCCGCTGGTGCCGCCGCTGAACCGGCCGTCGGTGATCAGTGCGACCTTTCCTGACAAGCCATGGCCTTTGATGTAGCTGGTCGGGGCGAGCATCTCCTGCATGCCAGGACCGCCTTTGGGACCTTCATAGCGGATGACCACGACGTGACCGGGTTTGACCTCACCGCTCAGGATGCCTTTGCAGGCGGCATCCTGGGACTCGTAGACGATGGCTTCGCCTTCAAACACCAGCATTTCCGGCAGGACGCCGGCGGTCTTCACCACGCTGCCGGCGGGGGCCAGGTTGCCGGTGAGGATGCACAGGCCACCGTCTTTGGTGTGCGGGGCGGCGACGGTGCGGATGACCTCGGTGTTGGTGCTGCGGGCTCCGGCGAACTGCTCGGTGAAGGTTTTGCCGAGGATCGTCCGGCAAGCGCCGTCGAACAGGCCGGCGACGGCCAATTCGGCGAGGATCGCCGGGATGCCGCCGGCCAGGTGGCAGTCCTCGATGTGGTGGTGGCCGTTGGGTGCCAACTTGCACAGCACCGGCACTTTGCGGCTGATCTCGTCGATCCGCCGGCAGTCGTAGTCGATGCCGGCTTCACGGGCGATGGCGAGCAGGTGCAGGACGGTATTGGTGCTACCGCCCATGGCGACGTCCAGCGCGACCGCGTTGTCGAAGGCGGCCCGGGTACAGATATCCAGTGGTTTGATGTCTTGTTTCACCAATTCGACGACGTGGGCGCCGGCCCGCTTCCACAGGTCGACCCGTTCCGGGTTCAGCTTTCCCGGACCTTCGCCGGCCAGGATCGTGCCGTTGCCGGGCAGCGACAGGCCGAGGGCCTCGCTCAGGCAGTTCATCGAATTGGCGGTGAACATGCCGCTGCACGAGCCGCAGGTCGGGCAAGCGTGCTTTTCCACGTCGGCAAGGCGTTCGGCGGTGATCTTGCCGGCGTTGTATTCGGCCACCGCGGCGAAGGCGGTGATCAGGTCGATGGGCTTGCCTGCGGCGTCCTTGCCGGCGCGCATCGGTCCACCCGAGACGAACACCGTCGGGATGTTGGCGCGCATCGCGCCCATCAACATCCCGGGCACGATCTTGTCGCAGTTGGGGATGCAGACCATGCCGTCGAAGCAATGGGCGGCGACCATGGTCTCGACGCAGTCGGCGATCAATTCGCGGGACGGCAGCGACCACAGCATGCCGTCATGGCCCATCGCGATGCCGTCGTCGACGCCGATGGTGTTGAAGATGAACGGTACGCCGCCGGCGGCGCGGATCGCCTGGGAGACGATCTCGGCCACTTCGTCGAGATGGACGTGGCCGGGAATGATCTCGACGTGGGACGAGCACACCGCGATGAACGGCTTGGCGAAATCCTCATCCTTCAGCCCGGTGGCACGGAGCAGGCTGCGGTGGGGGGCGCGGTCGAAGCCGGCTTTGATCTGGTCGCTACGCATGTTTGTGGGGCTGGGGGCTTGGGGCTGGGGTGCTGGGGACCGGGGTGTGGTAGGCTGATCCGCGACCGGCCGACGCAAGCTGGAAGCCCGGGCGCCAGACAGCTGGCCTAGACCGCAGTCCTGGTCCGCTCCGCCACCAGGCAGCACCACCAAGCTTCTTCGTCGCTGGAAAGGCAGGTGAATCCTGCCCGGTCCAAGGCGTTTTCGATCATCGCGCGCTTGGCCGAGGCGATGCCTGACAGCACCAAGTGGCCACTCGGTACCAGGTCCGTCAGGCGCGGATCGGCCAGGATCTCCACCACCAGGTCGGCATAGAGATTGGCGATGAGGACCTCGTACCGCTGACCAGGCAGGCCGGTCAACAGGTCGGCCACCACCGCCCGGTGGCCGCGGACTTCATGGGCGGTGAGCAGCGCGTCGGCAGCGGCGACGGCCTCGGGATCGATGTCGGTCAGATCGACCGGTCCTGATCCCAAAAGTGCGGCGACCAGGCCGAGCACGCCGCTGCCGCAGCCGAGGTCGAGCACTCGTCGCTCGGCCCAAGCAGCGCCGTCGCGTGCTGCCAGCTCAAGCAGCCGCCGGGCGGCCATCCGGGTCGAGGGATGGTGGCCGTCGCCAAAGGCGGTTCCCGGGGGAACGCGCAGGATTCTTCCTGGATGATCCGCGCCAAGTCGGCCGCAGGGATCAATCCACCAACCGGGCGCCAGCTCAATCGGATCCTCGGGAAGGTGGCCGCGCAGCAGGTCGGCAGTGCTGGCCAGGGCGCCGCCCTGCACCGCGATGCCAAGATCGCGCAAGGCCCGGTGTACGGCCTCGGGCAAGCCGGCCGCTGCGGCGTACAAGGTCAGGTCATGGCCTCCGCCGGGCCGACTGGCCAGGGAATAGGCGGTGAACCCGGCCGCGTCCATGGCGTCCTCCAGACCGGCGGGGTCGGCGACGACGGCGGTGAAGACTGCGTGGTCCATGCCGGGATCGTGAGCCCGACCGCCCCGGTGAGAATGACCTGCCTGGACTCCCCTGGCGTTGCCCCTGTGGCTGACGCTTCTAGTCTGCCGCGGCCATCAGGGTTCCCATGACCGACCGCTCCCAGCCCACCACGTCCGCCGTTGCCCCCGCCGCCGGGGCGCCTTCCGCTGAGGGCCAGCCCCCGGCGGAGTGGAAACCCGAGCCGCGGCAGTGGACCTGGAAGGACCTGTTCACCGCGCCGATGCTGGCGTTCAAGCCCAAGTGCATGCTGGTCGGCGCCATCACCGTCATCGCCCTCGGTCTGCTCCATCTGCTCTACGTCCAGTCGGTGGCCCCGGCGCTGGGCCAGAGCGAAACCGGCAAATTCTGGCTGCCCTTCGTCGAAGGCGGCTTCGTGACGGTGGCCCTGCTGGTGTTCTCGTTCGGGGCGGTGTTCGTCTCGATCTTCTACAAGGCCGACCTGCTCGACGATGAGTTCCTGTCCTTGAAGGAAGGTCTCGCCGCCTATTCCAGCCGCCTGCTGCCGGCCTTGCTGGTACCGTTGTTCCTGGTCCTGCTGGTGGTTGGCGTCGGCACGCTGCTGCTGTGGATTCCGATGCTGGTGGGCAGCATCCCCTATGCCGGCCCAGCCCTGTACGCGCTGCTGTATCCCATCGGTTATTTCATGGGGGTGTTCTTTCTGCTGACCGTATTGGCGGTGGTCCTCGGCACCTTCGTCTTCCCGGCGATCATCGCTGTCCGCCGCCACGGCTGGTTCGACAACGTGGTCGACACCATCGAGGCCGTCGGCACCAAGCCCCATGTCCTGGTCTCCAGCTGGCTGCTGACCGTGCTCATGACCGCAGTGGCGTATGGCTTCGCCATTGGCGGAATCAGCGTGCTCAAAGGCTGGTCGATCAGTGCGTACATCCCCGGCCAAGCCTTGGCGCAGACCGAGCAGCGCGCCGGCCAAATCCGCTCCGATGTCATCGCCCGATTCGACCCTTTCGCTGCGGTCACTTGGGATGTCAGCCGCAGCGTACGCAATTTCTGGGGCCAGCCCGCGCCGGAGCCCGCTCCGAGTTCGTCCCATGAAACTTATGTCTACTGGGGTCCGGGCCTGGTGGTCGGCGGCTGGCAGGTGCTGTTCACCGCCCTGGCGCTTGGCTATTGCTTCAACTTGCTGCTCGCCGGCGGCATCCTGACTTATCTGGTGGTGCGCGAAGACGATTATTGGGATGACGAGGATCTGGAAGATCTCGACAAGCTCGCCAAAGAGCTCGAAGAAGAGGCCAAGCGCGAAGCCGAGCCCAAGGGTGACGCTGCGTCGCCAGCGGCCAGCACGTCAGCCAGCGCGCCGGCGGCGGCCTCGCCAGAGCCAGCCAAGAGCTGATTCCGGCCAGCGGCGTGTTTCCCTTCGGCCGGGCGCTGCTGGTCCTCGCGATCATCGCAGCGGTCTGCGGCGTCGCGGTCGGCACCCGGATTCCGCTTCCGCGCCCTGATCTGTTGCTGTGGCTGCCCTCGGCGACCCACCACAAGCAGTTCGTTCCGCTGCTCGCTGACTGGCAACCGACCAGCGGCGAATCGGTCGGGCTCGAGTTGATCGCAGGCCGACCGCTCAACATCCGGCTGCTCTCGATGTTCATGGGCGATCGTCGGGACCGGGGCGTGCCCGACCTGGTGACCATCGAGATCGGCCAGGTCGGCAAGTATTTTCGCCCGCCGCCCGATGGCATCGGCCTGCGCCCGCTCGATCCGTGGCTCGACCGGCCGTTGCCGGACGGCCGGACCTGGCGCCAGCGGATCCTGCCGTCGCGGCTGGCGCCGTGGAGCCGCTCTGGTGTGTGCTTCGGCATCCCGTTCGACCTCCATCCGGTCGGTCTGGCCTGGCGTGAGGACTTGTGGCTGCAAGCCGGAATTGATCTGACCGCCGTCGCCACCTGGGCAGAATTCCACGCCGCCGGGCTGCGTTATCAGGCCTATTGGCGGGAGCAGGGCGAGGCCCATCGCTGGGCCTTCGAGGTCCAGGAAACTTCCGGTGATTTCCTCGGCACCTTGCTGTTGCAGCGCGGCGTGAACCTGGTCGACGGTCCGCGCATCCATCTGTCCGACCCGGTGGTCGCCGAGGCCCTGGCCTGGTGGACCCGGGTGGTCAGCGGGCCCGAGGCCATCGGCTGGGCCTCGCCGGGCAGCACCGCTCTGCTCGCCGGCGATGTCGCCGACGGGAAATGCGGAGCCCTGCTCTGCCCGGACTGGCGGGCGAAGATCTTCAAGGACAACGCTGGCGATCGCCTGGCCGGCAAGTTGCGGGTGCGGTCCCTGCCGGTGTTCGCGGCGGGCGATGCGCCGACCAGCACCTGGGGCGGGACGATGATCGGCATCACCCGGGCCTGCCCGGACCCGGACGCGGCCTGGCAGATGATCGAACGGCTCTTCTTGTCGCCGGAGTCGCTGGCCACCCGGCGCCGGGAAAGCGCCCAGATTCCGCCGCTGCCGGAATACTGGTCGGATCCGGGCCTGGCCGAGCCCGATCCGTGGTTCCGCGGTCCGCCGCCGCTGCGCCTGTTCGCCGATCTCGCGCCGTTGGTGCCACGCCGGGTGGTGACCGCTGAAACCGGCTTGGCCATGGCCGCCCTCGGCAACGTCTTGGCTACCGCCGTCGCCCACGTCCGGCGCAGCGGTGGCTATGCCGGACTTGAGCACGTGATCGCGACCGCGCTGACCAGGGAAGATGGCGACCTGCATCGGCGCATCGCCCATGCCAGCTTCGCGGTCGTCGCTGCGCCGACCGGACCAGCGGGAGCGACGCCATGAAGGCCGGTTCCCGTTCCAGCCAGCTGATCCCGTGGCTGATGGTCGCTCCATTCGTGGTGCTGTTCACCGTGTTCATCCTCTACCCGCTGCTGCGCTCGCTGGCCTTGTCTGCGTATCGATCGGCAGGTCCGGCAAATTCGGCGTTCATCGGCGGGGAGAACTACCAGTTTCTGCTCAGCGATCCGCTGTTCTGGACCGCCTGCCTGAACACCGCGACGTACGCGGTGCTGTTCGTCGGTCTGCAATTGCCCGCGGCCCTCGGCTTGGCCATCGCCCTCGACCACCCGCGCCTGCGCGCGAAGCAGGTCCTGCGGGCGGCCTTCTTCTGCCCCCATCTGGTCGGCGCGGTCTTCCTCGGCGTGGTGTTCTGGAAGCTGATGGGCAAGGATCCGGGCTCCCTCGCCAACTCGCTTTGGCTGCCCCTGGCCGGCCTGTTCAGTGCCCATCCCCAGCCGCTGAATTGGCTGGGAGATCCGAACCTGGCCTTGGGCGTGGTGGTGGTCGCGGCGCTGTGGCTGTCGGTGGGCTATTCGATGATCTACCTGCTGGCGGCGTTGCAGACCGTGGACCGCGAACTGTACGAGGCCGCCGCCATCGACGGTGCCGGCCCCTGGGCCAGGTTCCGCCACATCACCCTGCCTGGTGTCGCGCCGACGCTGCTGTTTTTGCTGTTGGTCAACACCATTGGCGCCCTGCAAGTGTTCGAGCTGCCCTACGTGCTGACCGGAGGACCCGGCCCGGCCAACAGCACCCTGACCGTGGTCGGCTATCTGTATCAGCAAGGATTTGAGACCGGGAATCTCGGGTATGCCTGCGCCATCGGCTGGGCCTTGACCATTGGCATCATGGCGGTGTCGATCGCCCAGCTGCGGGTGACCCGGTTGGATCGGGATTCGACATGAAACGTGACTCGGGCGGATGGCTGGCCAGCGTGGTGCTGCACGCGGTGCTGATCGGGCTCGCCGTGGCCGCCATCACCCCGCTGGTCTGGCTGGTGCTGACCGCGCTCAAGCCCAAGGCCGATCTCGCCACGGTGTTCGTCACCTGGGACGGCCTCGGCCGGCTTGGGCTGCACAACTTCAGCGAGTTATTTGCGAAACATGCGCTGCTCGCCTGGATGCTGAACTCGCTGTTCCTGGCCTGCACCCAGACCGTGCTGACTGTGCTGCTCGCCTGCCTCGGCGGATTCGCCCTGGCCAAGCACCGCTTCGCCGGCAAGCGGATCCTGCTGTGGATCATGCTGGCGACGATGATGCTGCCAGCCCAGGCCATGCTGCCTGCCAGCTATGAACTGATGTGGAAACTCGGCTGGCTCAACACCTGGCAGGCGATCCTGGTGCCGTGCTCGGTCAGCGTCTTCGGTATGCTGCTGTTCCGCGGAGCCTTTGCCGCGGTGCCCGACGAACTGCTGCAAGCTGCGCGGATCGATGGCGCCGGAGAGTTCCGCCTGTGGTGGGACATCGCCGTGCCCTGTGTCCGACCGATGATCGGCGCGTTTTCCCTGCTCGCCTTCACCGGCGCCTGGAACGCCTTCATCTGGCCCCAGGTGATCCTCTCCGACAGCCGCAGCCTGACCCTGCCCATTGCCGCCACCGCCCTGATGGGCACCGCCGAGGGCGAGACCAACTTCGGCCTGGTCATGGCCATCACCGTCATCGGCATCGCTCCCGTCCTCGTCCTGTTCTTCGCCTTGCAGCGCGACTTCGTCGCCGGCCTGACCAGCGGCGCGGTGAAGGGGTGAGCACGACCGCGCCGCGCAGCGGCGCGAGGGCCTGCCCAACGGCAGGCCCGGGTCGTGCGAACCGGCCGCAGGATGCGGCCGTGGGCTGTCACGAAGCCGGCAGGACGCCGGCCGTGATAAAGCAGAAGATGCGTTGATTCCCCTGCGATTCATCGCCGCCGATAGGCGGCGCGAGGGCCTGCCCAACGGCAGGCCCGGGTCGTGCGAACCGGCCGCAGGATGCGGCCGTGGGCTGTCACGAAGCCGGCAGGACGCCGGCCGTGATAAAGCAGAAGATGCGTTGATTCCCCTGCGATTCATCGCCGCCGATAGGCGGCGCGAGGGCCTGCCCAACGGCAGGCCCGGGTCGTGCGAACCGGCCGCAGGATGCGGCCGTGGGCTGTCACGAAGCCGGCAGGACGCCGGCCGTGATAAAGCAGAAGATGCGTTGATTCCCCTGCGATTCATCGCCGCCGATAGGCGGCGCGAGGGCCTGCCCAACGGCAGGCCCGGGTCGTGCGAACCGGCCGCAGGATGCGGCCGTGGGCTGTCACGAAGCCGGCAGGACGCCGGCCACGATGAAGCAGAAAATGCGTTGATTCCCATGCGATTCAACGCCGCCGCCAGGCGGCGCGAGGGCCTGCCCAACGGCAGGCCCGGGTCGTGCGAACCGGCCGCAGGATGCGGCCGTGGGTTGTCTGCCGGCTGGGAGCGCCGAGCGCCAGCTCGGCAGGGAGTGGCACAAGCACAACCACAACACAGGCCGAGCTGGCGCTCGGCGCTCCCAGGGTGCTGTCGCCCCTCGCGCCCGGCTGCGTCGCCACTGCCACCTGCGAGGATCTCTGCATGTGGTGGACTCCCGCCCGACTCCTGCCCGGCATGGCCGTGGCGATCACCGGCGCGAGCAGCGGCATCGGCGCTGCGTTGGCTGAACAGCTCCACCGCGCCGGCGCCCGGGTCGCGGTCTGCGCCCGGCGGCGGGATCGGCTCGATGCCCTGGCTCAGCGCCTGCCCGGCCTGGTGACGGTCGTCGCCGACGTTGCCGTCGAAGCCGATTGCCAGCGATTCATCAAGGAAACCGTCGATGCCTTTGGTCGGATCGATACCTTGGTGTGCAATGCCGGATACAGTCTGATCCGTGATATCGCAGAGACGTCACGGGCGGAGCGAGACGCGATCCTCGCGGCGAATCTGCACGGCACGGCGGATTGCCTGGCAGCGGCGGTACCGGTGATGATGGCGCAGGATCCGCTCCGCGGCTGGCGTGGCCAGATCGTGATCGTCTCATCGGTCCTGGCGCGGAGGGCGGTGCCCGGCATCGGCAATTATTGCGCCACCAAATCGGCCCAGCTTTCCCTCGCCGAAAGCGCCAGGGTCGAGCTGGCGCCGGCGCGCATCGCGGTCACCAGCGTCCATCCGGTCACCACGAGAACCGAGCTGTTCGACGTGGCAGAGCAGCACAGCGGTCGGCCGAGCGAGGCCACCGCGAAGCGATTTGCCGCGCAATCAGCGGAGCATGTCGCCGACTGCATCATCACTGGCATACGCCGTCCTCGTCCAGAGGTCTGGCCGGCCGCCTGGGGTCGTTGGGTTGGGATCCTGGCAGCGTTGTGGCCAGCGCTGATCGACCGCGCTGTGACGCGGAAATCTGCTACGAAATAGGCGAAAATGACGAACCCTGGTTGTGCGCTCGGCGAGCGCAGCGTCAGTCAGGGTTGGGTGATCCAGCTGCCAGTCGAGGACACGCTGACCAGCCGGACCGTCTTCCATTCGAAATCCTTGCCCCGGATCATCACCAGGTCATCCGCCAGCTCCGCCGCGGTTCCGGTGACGAAGCCGTCGGGATCCGGGTTCGGGCCCTGGCTGCGGATGCCGGCCAGGCTGAACCGATCGCCTGGAGGGGGTGAGCCCGGCAAAGTGGCAGTGTTCTCGGCAAAGAATTTGAACGGGCGTTTCCAGCCGTCGATCAACGGAGACGTTTTGGGGTAATAGGCATCCTGGCCGGCAGCGAGCGGATTGTCGGTAAGGAATTTCTGCGGGTTGCTGGCGAACGTGTTGGGTGTGATCCCGCCGAGGGCGGTATTGTCCCCGAGATACAACGTGACCGCCTGGGCGAGGTCCTTCATCCGGTACAGCGTCACCGCGCGGTTGCGCTGTTCGAGCAGCAGATTGAGCCCGACCAGCAGCAGTCCGGCCAGAATCGAAATGATCACGATGACCGACAGCAGTTCGATCAAGGTGAATCCCGACTTCACGCGGTTTATTTCACTTCGATCGGATTGGTGACCAGGCACTCGACGCGCACCGTCCCGATGGTCGCGGATTGACGCAGGCTCGATCCTTTCCATGGCGGTGTGCTCCCTGCGTTCTGGTCCCAACGCGACGCTTGGGTCGCGACGGTGACCTGCGTCCACAGTCCACGGAGGATTTTCCGGTCGGTCAAGCACACCGGGACATTCGGCGCCAGCGTGGAACTGACACCGAGATCGGCGTCGGTGCCGACCGTTTCCGCTGTCCAGACCATGGGACCACTGCCGTTGAAGCCTGGCAGCGCCAGGTCGGTCGGTTCGGGAGAACCATCGACTTTGAGTTTGCTCCAGGCCCGGACCGGTCCGACCGCACCGCCGGATAGGAACACCGAACGATCATAGCCGAGGGACTCGCGATAGGCGTTCAGCAGGAAATCGCGATTACGCAGGATAGCGGTGCCAAACCAATACCGTGCATTCCCTAAATGGCCACCTGCCCCTACACCCATTAGTGGCGGGTTCCCTGTGGCGCCAAAGAAGGGATCGTACGGATCGGTGGAAGTGCTATCGATCGCCTGCCCAAGGTAGCGATTGGGGATGAACAGGCAGGTCGCCAGCACCAGGGGGTTCCCCCAGCGGTCGTTCCAGGCCCGCGATGAGTTGCGATCCGAGCGGAAATCCGCCAATCCGGTTGATTCCCCGAGGATGCCGGCATAGCGCAGCCACCGGGCGGTCAGCAACGGAGAAAATTGACTGAGGTCGGCAGGTTCCGGCGGTTCGACCGAACCTGGTGTTTTCGCGATCTGCAACGTGCTCAGACTGGTCTGATTCTTGGTGAAGTTCATGTCATGCTCGACCCCGCCGATGAATTGCGGGTAGGCCCGGATGCGATTCTTGGCAAAGGGCGAACCGCGGATCAGCAGTCCTGGGGGAACCGGCTGGTATTGGCTCACTCCTGTCCCAACCGATGCCGGCGCTGGCGATGGAAAAAGGCAGCCGGATCCGACGTGGGGTGTCACCGTCGGCGGTGTCGCCTGATCCCAGGTGGTCGCCGGCCAGGCCACTGGCCAGGCGGTGGCGTACCAATAGGCCGATGGTCGCCGCTTCAACGCCATGACCTGGCGGGTCGGGGCGATCTCGGCCACGGAAGTAATCATTTCCCGTGCTGGGTACGAGGTCCCCTGGTCATTGACTCCGGGGAGGTCTGATAGCCAAGCAAAAGCAGCAAAGCGTTTGGCCACATCGACGGTATTGGCACCACCCCACACTACATACAGCCACGGTGGAAGCTGATTGCGACCATCTAGGTGCGCTGGCCGAGTCGTGGCCGAGCCTCCAGCGAAGACGGTGCCCGTGGTCGGCCCGAATTGAGTCGTGTCCTGCAGATTGCTGAGAATCTTCACCAACGGATGGAATCGCACATCCAGCCCGATCGCCTCGTCCAGGAATTGTTCGTAACCGCCGGTCGATTCGGCGCGCCGGCGTTGGATCGCTTCGATCGCCCCATCGATCCGCTGGTTGGTCACCAGCCATTTGCTTTGCGCAATCATCGATCCGGTGAAGGCCAGGATCATGCCTGCCAGGATGCCGATGATGGTGATCACAATCAACAATTCGATCAGGGTGAAGGCCCGGGCGCGGTTCATGGCTGGCTCGTGAGGTTGTCGACTGAACCATCCCGATCGTCGCCTGCCAGGACGGTCGCAGCCGTCTGGGCTGCGGATGAAATGATTCCGTCTGGTCCAGGAGCGCAGACGAAGACGCCATCCTTTCCTGCTGAGGAGAAACGCAGCCCATTCTCGTTCCAGCACAGCATCTCGCGACCCCAGCCATCGATCAGGATCGGACCACGTAAGCGATAGACCTGCCAGCGGCCATCGGTGCGCTGGTAGCAACCTGGGCTCCAGGCGGCAAAGGTCGCCGTCTCGACCGGATCGATCAGCGCCCGGCGTTGCAGAATCAACGTTCCGGCGGTGGTCGTCCTGATGCAGCCCAGGCGGGAGAGTTCTTCGATGCCGCCTGGTCCCAGGGCGGTCTCCAGGCTGCGGGTCTGGATGGTTTCCTGGGTGGTGGTTCCGTCTTCGCCAGTTGGCGACACCAGATGCTGAGGATCGGGATACAATGCCCGATCGAAATTCGGCGTGCCTGGCAAGGTCGCGGTGCCGACCCGCGGCGGATCGAGCCGACGATAGGCGGTGATCCCGGGAAAGGTTCCGGCTGGAGTTCCGATGCCGACAGCACCTCCGAGCACCCGGCAGCGCCGACGTTCGACGCCGAACAGCAATGGCAGATCCTGGGCGGTGACGATGCCATCGAAGCAGTCATCGGGCATCACCACTCGCCCGCCGGCTCCCGGCACCCAGGCCAGGTTGCCGACTTCCAGGGCTTCACCGGTCACATTCACCAATGACCCACCGGTCTTCCGCCTGAAACGTGGGCGGCCGGATCCGCCAACAACGACTGATACATCGGCGGTTCCGGCCAGGGGATGTTCCGCTGAACCGGTATTGCCGCCGATCAGGGCCGCCCGGCCACCGAGGGCGCTGAGCACCGCCTGCATCGCGTTCCGGGTCATGACCGGTTTGCGCTGCTCAGACAGGAGGTTTGCACCGGCCATGACCAGGCTGCCGAGCAGGATGATGATCACAATGACCACCAGCATTTCGATCGCGGTGAACGCGCTGCGCAGCACGGTTTTCACCAGCGCGGTGGTTCGGAGGGTAGACGCTGGATCCAGGTGAACACCCCGAAAGCGTGCTTGTTGACCCCGCCACGGGTCTTGTCCCAGGACACTGTGTCGGCAGGAAATTGGCCGAGATTGCCAGGATCGCTCGCGGAATTCTTGCCGATCGCGAAGGCAATGTCCTGGAACATGGAATACCCGCCGCCTTGGCTGCTGGTCCAGCATACCCGGTACCACAAGATGCGCTCCTGACCGCGCAGGCGATTGAACAACAGCCGATCACTGCCGAAGCGCTGGGTAGCTCCGCAGTGGACCACTTCATTCCAGGTGCGGAATCCGGCAGTCGCACCGGCGCCGCAGGTGATGACGAAGACCGCGTCACTGGATCGCAGATACTTCCCTGCGACCGTCGGATGCGGTTCGCTGATCGCGATCGTATCGAAATAGGGTTCAGACAGCGTTCCGACCATGGTCGGAACCCCATCATGTTCGCTCGGCAGTTCCCGATAGACCCGGAACCATCCGCGGTTCATCGAGGCCGGGGCAAACACCGGAGCAGGACTCAGCGGCGAGGTGATCGGAGCACCGTTGGTGATCCGCCGCCCAGAGACGAAATCGCTTCCGGATACCGGGCTGGTTTGGTCGCCATGGCTGTCGGCCACCGGTTGCGGTTGCAGAAAGAACGGTGCCCGTTGCAGCGCCGCATCGCGGATGTCGTGGATTGCATTTTGGGCTGCACCATATTGGTGGTATCCCGGCGGCGAGACGCCCATGGAAAGATTGGCGGCGGAATCTGGCATGAAATCCGAGGTGACCTGCACCGGATTCATCGTGTAGTGGGCGGTGGTGGCGTACGGCGGAATGACCCAGCGCGCCATCTCCGAACGGCACACGCCTCCGGGGTGCGGCCAAGAATCGATCCGTTTGGTATCGTCACCGCCGGCTGGATCGGTCTGGGTATAGCCATAATCATTCCATGGAACCTTGGGCGGAATGCTGGCGGGCACATCTTCACTATCATCTTTCGGATACGAACCGATCTTCCACCACGTCGGTTGCGGGATCTGCCCGAGGTCGTTGCGGGGCGGTCGAGGGCCGATGCTGCCGTTGCGGTTGTCGATCCAGCCGTGGCCTGGTTCGCCCCAGCCCAGGCGGCTGGTTTCCAACACATACAGACAGGCGGCGCTCAGCATCAGCCGGGCCTGGGCTTCGCGCAGCAACGGTTGCGCCGCGTCTGCGTCTTCCCTGGTTCGCAAGAGAAATACCGCGGCGATCACCGCCAGGATGCTGATTAATCCGGTGACCAGCAGCAAGGCGCTGGCGTGACGCGCAAGGCGTCTGACCTGGCCAATCATCGGTAGACATCTCCGATCGGCGTTGGACTACCCGCAGAGATCATCCCCCAATGCTGGCGAGCCCCCCGGAGATCCGTACACAACGGATTACAGATCAGCAGCAGGCGCCGGCCATCAGGCTTGAGGACCTGGGCGGTGATCCGGGTGACGTCTTGTCCGTTGGTCGAGAACCGGAAGGCCGAAATCCGCATGGTCCGGCCGGCACCTTCGGCGTTCGATAGCGAGGGCGATGACGCAGAACCAGTGGGGGAAAGCGGAATGACCTGGGTTTCAAGTACCAGATTGGGTAGGTAGGTGGTGAAGATGGTCATGCCGAGTTCCTTGTCGGTGGCGTCTGGGAAGACCGACCACCGCGGCAGGGTCCAATAGGTCGGGAGCGGATTTTTCGAACCTCCCGAACCGATATAGCCGCCAAATTCTGCCGTCACATCGACCCCGACATATTTCGACTGCGGCCGGGTGATGGGGAACAGCAACTTCGAAGTCCCACCCGTTGCCGTCCGGTTGGTGTAAATGACCCCAATAGTCCCAGGTATCATGCTGGAAACCAGAACTCCTTTGTCGTGGAGCGACCAGGTGAAGGGATCGTGGAAAAATGTCACCAGACCGGTGCCTGCAAACAACAGTTGGGAATAATCGAGGGACTTTCGCACCGCAGCCAATGCGACAGGATACGCATCAATGGTGCCCGTGAATGCCGTGGTCACCGCAGTCGTCGTCGAGCCGACATTCAGGCTCCACGGAACTTCGCCCAGATCATAGAGCTTGGCGACGTCGGCCCGCGTCGTCGAACCAGAAAGCAGCAATTGTGCTGGGTCGAATCCGACGGCCTGGCTTCCACCGGTTCCGGTGGGACCGCGCAACCGGTCGTGACGTTGGATCAGCAACATCGCATCGGGAGCGGAATACCAGAAGACGCCCGCTGCACCCAAGGTGCGATACAGATTGAGGTACGTATTGGGCCGAACTCCGCCTGGACCACCGAGCCGTGCCGACGATTGTTCGTCGACATACGGAGATGGATCGGCGGTATCGATCATTTCGGTATGGGTGACCAGGGAATAATCACCGGATACCTGCAAGGGCGACCATTCCCCAGGGACCTTTTGCCACAGGTCCCGATACATGGGGGAGGTTTCCAAGAGGCCAGAAGGATAGGAATACTTGCCACCCGGGTTTGAGAATTTTCCACGCTGGTCGGAAAAGGCCCTGGGATTGGCAAATAAATGCCCGCGATACCACGCCCGTTGATCATGGGGTTGCAGAGCATTGGGATTCGGAACCAGTCCGGAAAAGGTCGGATCGATCTCGTTGGTGCGAGCGAACGCGACTTGGCGGAAAGGACGCTTGTTGGCGGCATCGTCGATGGCCATGGTCGCAGCATAGACAGTTCCATCACTATCCACTTGTTGCTCCGCGTTGTGCCTGGCGCACCACGGGGGATCGGGATTGGCGGCGCTGTTCCAATAATCCGCATCGTCCAGCGAGATGAGCAGGCCCTGTCTGAGCAGCACGCCATCTTCACGGATGTCCGAAACCAGACCCATGGTCCGGGTGAGCAATCGGACGGTGGCCAGGGTGAGCAATAGGATCGTGGCAATGAGCGCGATCGACACGACCATTTCCAGCAAGGTGAATCCGCGCTGACCGGTCATGGTTACCGTCGCACGCCGCATGAGCCAACCGGATCATAGCAGACGAACCGGGCCACAGTGTCGGCGCGCAGGCGCCGCCCCTTGGGGATCGGACCGATATCGCACCGACCGTTGCCATTGCGATCCGCACCCAATTGGCCGAAGCCGTTCATCCACACCCGGCCCGCCACGGTGGAATCAGCGATCGAAATGAAATTCTGGGAATCCAGAGTGGAGGCATGGGTCTCCAGTCGGGGCATCCGCAGCCATCGGAACGGCCACTCCGGCTGCGTGTACGCCGATACTGAATTGATCACGCCTCCGAGCTCGCTCAGATTGCTGTTGTTCCCGTACGCCGCGCCCTGGGTGTACATGAACGCCACGTCGAACGGGGCCGATGGCGCGGTTTCCGCATCTTCGTAATTCATCCAATCGACTGACCAGAACACGAGTTCGCGGCATCGTTCCGAGGCATCGAAGGGGCGATTGAAGTGAAAGCCGGTGCTGTCGACGGCAGGCTTCAACAGCCAGGGTTTGTCGCTGGCGCTGTCGGTTTTTCGATGGAACGATCCGGCATCGCCAGGTTTGACCTTCGTGGGCGGCGCCGTCCAGTTCGGATTGATCATACGGTGGAAATGATCCCAGCTTGGGGGCGCAGGATTATTTGGGTCCGGATTGTATTCCTGCTTGGCGACAAAGGTTGCAGCCAGGCGGCTGGTCCGGTCGGTCAGTATTTTATAAAATGGTTCCTTTGCGTCATAATACGTCAGCGGCGACGGGCCGCGTTGAGCCAAACCGCCAGGGAACAGCTCAGTCGACCACAGTGGACGATCCAGGCACGACTGGCGGTTCGCTGGTCGCGGGCAGCACAGATCGTTGGGATTCTCGGCGGCATAGACCGCGATCCAGCGCATGCAGTTCTCATGGGCGAAGCGGGCGAAATCGAGATCTTCTTTCAGCAGTTGCTGACCGTCGAAGTATTTTCGGTTGGCCGACAGCATCGCCGCTGCCTCATCGTCGAACACCGTTGATGGTGATGCACTGCCCAGACCCGGATGGTCCTGGTTCATATCGCAGTAAAGCCAAGCGCAGGTTGAAGCCCCGAGCATCGCGGAATCTGTGGGGAAGACATCATACATGCCTGGAGGTTCATCCTTTAACGTCGCGGTTCCATCCGGTTTGAACCGTCCATATCCGGTCACCGGATCAGTGGCCATCAACGGACCACGGGCGCCAGTGACCAGCATCGCCGCATGGGCAAGGAAACTGAGCGCATAGATCCTGGCGGGGTGCGGGTACCGCCAGTTCTCCCCATCGCAAAGATCGTCACCTGACAGGATCGTCGCATGATTCACATCGGTTTTGGGAGCGATCATGGTCAGCAAGGGGTTCTTGCTGGTCGGGATTTCCTTTTCGAAAGCGTTAGAATCCGCTCCCGGCGCCCACAGCGTGTGGCTCGCCGCAGGATCGACCCGGGTATCCAAGGTTCGCATCCATAATTGCAAAGCCAATCGGCGATAGTACCGACGCATTTCCAGGGATGGCAAGCCGGGCGGCTCGCGATAGCGATCGTGGTTGATTCCATCGCCTTTCTTGAACGTACCCACCGGATATCCGTCAGGCCTGGAAGGAGGTGTAAGCCCGTCGTACGGTTCGACGTCGACCGGATCGAACGGAGCAATGAGGCGGTACCAACTATCCGGCGTGGTCAGCGAGGTATCGTTTGGATCCAACGGCTCTGGAGTCGGATTGGTCGAACCAGGAGGAGCATAGTACAATTTCGGATTGGAGTTGATGAAGACCGTCCCATTGGTGCCGTCATCGGTGATTCTGGTGCCATAACCCCATTTTGGATCCTGAAGGGCCGCTACGAAAGCCGTATAAACAGCCGAAGGAACCGGCGGTTTGTCGTTGCCGTTCCCTAATTTCGGCCAGTTGCTGGCATGGTTGACGATTTTCACATTTGCTCCAGGGGCCAATTTGAAGGAGATCGGAGTCCAGCCATACCGACTCAATACCAGGTAATCGGTATAGGTCCGTTCCCAGATCGCCAACCAAGCTTTGTCGAAATTGCTTCCCGAAGCATTAATATACTGATCCCTGAAGTATTGCCAGATATTTCTGATTTCGCCGGTCGTGGCCGTGGTGACGGTCCGGGTCGGGTTGGGATTGTAGAGCGTAGAAAGGCTGAAGGGCTCATTTTCAGTACCATTAAATCCGATGACGTAATAGGTCCAGGTCACCTTGCTGCAGGTATCCGGTGGAAACGGGTACAGTTTGTAGATCGGGAGGTTGTAGGCCGGATGCACCGGCAGCAGATTCTGCTGGGGCAGCCCTTTGACCGCGAAGACCAGCCGCTGCTGGTCCGTGCTCGATTCGATCTGACTGAATTGGGCGGTACCAGGAACAGAAGAAGCATTGTATTCGATGGCGGCCATCCCGTTCAGGCTGCCCGGCGGAGGATAGAACAGAGCGCCACCGGCGTCGAGAATTTCTTTGATCTCGTCCTGATCCGAATCAAGTCGCCGGGCGATCTCCACCGGGACCGGGATTCCGGTCTGGTTGTTGTAATAGGTCCGGCCATTCCCGGTGATGATCTGCTCGGTATCGGGGAAGCTCGGTCGGCACAACGCTCCGCCACGAGCGAGCATGTACGCATACGGACCATTGCTGGTTCCGGCACCGGCGGCATCGGTTCCGGTAAATCCCGGAAAGCGCGGATTGCCCTGGGCGATGGCGTCGCCGATGCTGATCGCCCGGGCGGCTGCGACGCTTTGCATGCGGACCAGCTGCTGGGTGCGCAGCGCCTGGGGCATCATCATCGCCAGCGTGAGCAGGGCGGTGGCGATCAATCCCAGGGACAGGACGACCTCGATCAGTGAGAATCCGGTCCGCGACGACATCCTAGAAACTCCGGGCCACCAGCTGGCCGATGGCGCTGCCACGGATCCCGACGCGATAGGACCCATCCTGGGTGGCGATGCTCAGGCCGGGAACCTCATCTCCGATTTGCAGCCCTTTGAAGGGGGAATCTTTCACCGTGACCGTCATCCCGGAAAGCAAGTTGGGCACGGTGTAATCCCAGGTCCGGCCGCTCACCGCGAGCTGGCCGGTCTTCTTCCACAGGCCGTTCCAGGTCCGCTGGGAACAGACCCGGCCCATTTCGCAAGGCGTGGCATCGATCGGCCAGTTTGGCGTTGTCAACGTTGGCGGCCCGATCAGGGCGCCTGTGGATTGATGGTAATACCAGCCGCGGTTGGCTACTGCGGCGCTGCGCAGCGGGACCATGGCGCCAGCATTGAGCACATAGGGGATCGCGGTGGTTTTCAGTTTATGGACCATGACCGGCCGGACCGTTCCGGTGCTCGACAGCAAGCCGGTGTTTCCGTTCATCTGGCTCAGCGCGGCGTGGCTGGTGAACGCTTCGGCGGTCGTGCCGGTCTCGGTTGTATCCATGATCGCCACCCGGCTGAGGTGATCATTGGCCAGGCCGTCGTTCCGCTGCCCCATGGTCAGCGCGACGAAGGCGGAACCGGTGGTGGCCGGATCGGCGTTGATGACGACGCCGAACACCGTCGCGACGCCTCCACCCAGGTTGTCGGCGGTCATCGACATCGATCGGGCTTTTTCAGCCGTGCTGGTGATGGCCACGACCGCCTGGTTCACCGCGGCGCGGCGCATGGTGGACATGACTCCCGACACGCCGAGTCCGAGCAGGATCAGCATGATCGAGAGCACCACCAGCAGTTCGATGGCGGTAAAGGCTGAGATGGCCGTGGATCGCTGCGTCATTTGCTTCCCCAGCTGGTGAGATCGTCGCTGGTCCCGGTGATGCCGTCTGGACCCTTAGAAAAGATGCCGATTCCGGAATTGCCGTAGACGTGCATGGCGAAGGTGATCTGGATCGGCCGGCCCCAGCCATCGATCGGACGTCCAGCGCCATCCCGAAGGTTTTTCGGCAGCTTGATCGCGAGCTGCTCGATGGCTCCACGATAGCCGCAGCGTTGGGCCGCGGCATTCGCGGCGCTGTCGGTGAATTGGTCGGGAGCCCCATCGACCAGGCCATCCCCGTCGAAGTCCCACAACTGGCGCAGACGCGCTCCGCCAGGATCGGCGGCGTCGGTCACCACCGCCGGTCCGTACATGGTGATCTGGGTCGCCAAGGTATTGACCAACGCCTGGGTGTTCGACCGGCGCGAGCTTTCCTGCAGAACTGCATAGGCGCCAAGCGACAAGGCCGACAGGGCCATGATGATCGCAATCACGATCAGCAGCTCGATCAGGGTGAATCCCGATTCGTGGATGCGGGGGCGTGCGCAGGCCAGGTGGAATTGGTGCACGGGTCACCGGATGAGCAGGTTCAAGGTCGCCCCGCAACCGATCGCGAGGATCGCTGCCGCCCGGCAATCGCCGTGGATCAGCCTGAACGACCCGGCCAGCCAGGAACGAACCAGGATCCACAGCGTGGAGCTGATCAGGACCGCGATGGCGAGACCGATCGCCAGCTCGGAAAACGCCTGGCGGGCCGCCACCAGCAGACCGGCGCTGAGGCCGGCCGCAGCGATCAGGCCGATCACCGATCCGTAGTCGAAGCGCAGTGCCCGGCGTGGTCGAGGACGGCGACGGAGGTTTTCGGAAATCCGCTCCAACAGTACAGCATCTTCACCGGATGGTGGCAAAAAGGTCCGGCACAGCGCAGCATCGAGCCGGTCGTTGCCTGCACATAGATCGATAGGAGCTGTTCGCGACATGGCAGTTGCGCAGAGTAGCCATTGCCAACGAAAACCTCAATCCGCCAATTCACGACGCTCAAGCAAGGAAAAGCGACCTGGCGTGATGGTTCCGGGACAAATCAGCGGGAATAACCAACTTGGCGGCCAAGCATCCGGCGCCGAATTGCTGATACGATACCACGGATTGCCATTGCGGGCAAATCCCACCGGGCGGCTGCTACGCGAACACGTTGTTCCCGGCGCCCTGATGGCGCTCAGCGGTGCCGATCTGGTTGGGCTGCAGCCAATAGGTCGGCGACGCCGCTGTCGATCAGCCGGCGGATCAGCGCGGCGATACCAGCGGCGGTCGGCTGCCGCAGCTGTTCGTTCAGGGCCGCTTCGCCTGCGATGTCGACCACTCCGGAGTTCTGCCGGGTCGGGCGCCACCGCGACAGGGTGGAGCGGACGGCGGGTTCGGCTCCGACCGCCAGCAAGGCGACGAGCAGCGGACCTGCCTGGGGCCAGGATGGCTGGACCAGCACCGTGCCATCGCGATCGAATCCTGGCCACCCCGAGCTGGTGGCGGTGCGCAGGCCGGCAATCCGGACGGGATCGAGCAGCCGCGTGAGATCGGCCTGGCGCAGCAGTTGGAGGACGCGATGCGGTTGTCCGGCGTTGGCGATCAGGTCGAGCCAGTCCTCGGCGTCCGCCATCCCGGTTAGGCGATCCGAATGCATCCGGGTGGTGCCGCCGCTGGTCAAATGCACGGTGGGCAAGACTCCGGCGTCGGGTTCCGGGCGGAGCGCGGCCAGCGCGCAGATCCGGACCGCTTGGCCGTGCATCAGGACGGCGCAGGAGCCGGCGGCAAGATCGGCGAGATGGTCGGACAGGCCGGTGAGCTGGATCCGTTCGGCGGTTCCCGGATGGCGTTGGGCGCGGAGCAGCCCGCGCAGGGCCGGGCGCGCCGGACCGCGCAGAATCCGGGGAAAATCCTGGGGAGTGGGCATGACCGCCGACCAGTCGAGGCGGTCGAGATCGTTGATCAGTCGGTGCTCGATCCCGGGATCGTCGTGGTCGAGCCGGCCGAGCAGGGCATGGCGGAGCAGCAACGGCGAGAAGATCGCCGGGGCATTGGTCGCCTCCAGAACGATCTGATGGACCAGCTGGCGCGGCCGGCCGACGTGATCGACGCCGTTGGGCTGGACGAATCCGGCCACCCACAGCCCGCTGACCTGGACGATGTCGAAGCTGCCCGGCTCTCCGTAGAGCTCACCAGCTCGGCGTTCGAGCCAGGCCCGCCAGCCGGCCAGCCACGCCGAGCAGAAGACCGTGCGCTGGCCGCCGAGGCTGGTGTAGAGATGATGGCCGAGGCGGCGCATGGTCAGTCGGCGGGGCTCGCGCCCCGAGCCGCACGGAGTGCGGCGCTCCGTGCTCGGCCGCTCACACCGCCTCCGCCAACAGCACGTCGAGCAGCGGCTCGACGATGTTCACCGGGGTGAAGCTGTTGCCGGGGCCGGGACCGTACTGGTGTCCGCGCTGCACCGCGTAGCCGATGGCGGTGGCGTTGTAATAGCGCATGCCGCCGCCGAGCAGGCCGAGGTAGGCCTCCAGTGCGGCCAGGTGGGTCCAGCACATCGGCAGCTTGAACTTCGGATAATCGCTGGGCGGATAGACGATCGGATGGCGGTCGGACTTGGTCACCACCAGGGCGAGGTGGCGCAGGCGCTCGAAGCGGCGGCCGGTCGGCCGGCCTTTCCACCGGGCGAGGAACTGCTCGGTGATCTGGCCGGTGTCGGGCAGGCCCTGCTCGTCGAGGATGCGCTTGACCAGGCCGCCGGCCTCGCGGCTGCGGCCCATCGCCACTTCGACCCGCAAGTCGAGGATTTTCTCGAAGGCTTCGCGGTTGGCGAGGTGCTTGAGCAGCGCTTGATAGAAGCGGATCCAGCTGCCGGCATTGCGACCGTGCTCGGCGAACAGCGAGTCGGCCTGGGCGGCGAGCTCGGGGACGCTGGTCCGTGCGAGCTGCTCGATCTCGGCCATGAACGGCCCGTGGCGAGCGGCGAAGGCAGCTAACGCCTGGTGTGAACTGGCCGTAGCGGCCAGAGATGACTGGGCTTCGCGCAGTTGCTCGGCCAGGGCGCGGCGTTCCCGGGCCGCCAATTCCTCACGGCGTTTCCGCTCGGTTTCGTCAAGCACTGCGGCCGCGAAGGTCGCGGTTGCACCGGGCTCCGTCGCCGCGGCGCCTGCCTTCACGCCGGCGGCGAGCCGGGCGTCGACCGTCTTGGCCAAGGCATGGGCGGCGCGCGGTTCGATCTCCTCTTTGATGATCCGGAGCAGGCCCGAATACTGCTGATCGTTATCGTGGCTGCCGGGGTCGAGGAGCACCGCGATCCCGGTCGCGGCATCGACCAGCCGGTAGAGCACCCGGTGCAGCGGCGATTCCAGCTCATCGGCATTGCGGGTGGTGCCGAGACGGCGCAGGACCTCCTGGAAATCCTCGCCGGAGGTCTCGATGGTGACGATCCGGCCGAGTACCGCGCCGCCCTGGATCAGCTCGGAGAGCAGGAAGAAACTGTGCGCCGCCTCGCCGCCGGTCTCGCGCACCGTGGCCGGGACCCAGGCGCCGTTGACCAGGAATTCATTGTAATTCTTCTCAGCGAAATCGAAGCACAGATCGCGGATCCGGCGGCGCAGGCGGGCTCTGAGCTCGGCCGGGGTGGCCGGGCCGAGGTGCTCATCGACCAGGGTGTCGACGTGCAGCGAGCGCACCGCGACCCCGGGATAGGGGAAATGGTACTTGCCGGCGCCGTGGGTCAGGATCTCGCCGAGCATCGTCAAATACGTGGATTTTCCCGATCCGGCGAGACCAAAGACGAGGACGATCGGAGCCAGCTCCTGCTCGTCGTTGGCGAGCACCGTGCGCAGCAGGAACTCCCAGGCGTGCTCGATGTCGCTGGCGGTGGCAGCGCGGCGCAGCTCGGCGGCGAGGTCGGGTTTCTCCGGTGCTGACGGATCGGGCGTCGCTGGCGGAGCCGGAGCGATTCCCGGTGGAGGAGGCGCCGGTGCGTCCGGGAGGCGGTCGGCAGGTCGCGGTGACGCCACCTGGTCGACCACTGGCGCTGCCGGGCTGGGTGCTGGCGACACGACGGACTGAGCAGGCGTGACCGGCGGCCATGGTGCCGGCGGCTGGTCGGGCAGGACCACCGGTCGTCCCCAGCCAGCCGGCGCCGGTTCAACCGGAACCGGTGGAGCAGGAACGGTCGCAAGGCTCGCTGGAGCCGATTCAGGAACAGGCGGGAGAAGCGGCGGCGCAGGCGCGATGATCGGCGGAACCGGGGATGTCTGCGGCGGTACCGGCGCAGCTGGCGGCGGAACTGGTGAGGACGGCGAGGCGCTGGGACCTTGTGGGATCGTGGCCAGATCGATGCCTCGGGTCATGCCCCAGGGGTCAAGGTCATCAGCGGTCTGGGTGCTCGGCTTCGCCTCGTCGGACTTGGATGTTGCCGTGCCGTTCGGACCAGCAGGTGTCCGGTCCGGTGCAGCGTTCCCGCTCGGCGGATCCGGGCTGGCTGACGCAGCAGGCTTGGCGATCCGGTCGGTGACCTTCTGGGCCAGAGCTGCCGGTTTGTCTGGCGCGGCGACCGGTTTCGGCGAGGTCGTGATCGAGGTGAACGCGACTGGTTTGAGCAGCGTGGCGCAGGTGCTCTTGACGCAGACCGTGTAGCGGGCGGTGCGGATCAGGGATTTGGTCTGGCAGATCGGGCAGGTGCCGATCGATCCGGCCACCGCCGGGCAGCCGCGATTGATGCAGAAGCTGATCCCATCCAGAGTCACCACCGAGAAATTATTGCAGGTCGGACAGGGCTCGCGGACCAGGCCATGGGTCCGGCAGTCGGGGTTGATGCACGAGCGCTTGCGCAGGCTGAACGACGGCGCCCGGCAGAAACCACAGGTGAAACGCTGGACCCCGCCGACGCAGTCAGGGGTACGGCATTCCCAGGTCGAGGGCGAGGTCTGGACCAGGGTTCCAGTGCAGACCGAGCAGGTCGCTTGGCTCATCGCTGCACCAGCCCTGGGAGCGCCGAGCGCCAGCTCGGCAAGTGACTTGCTGGAAGTGAAGCGCGTCCACTGGAATCGCTTGCCGATACAAACGCACATCCGAATCCAGCCAAACCCAGCCGAGCTGGCGCTCGGCGCTCCCAGGTTCGGCCTTGGCGGTTCTTTCCCATCGTTCACACCTCTCCGGCGGCGCCGATGACGCAGCGCAGGCCGCATTCGGCGTAGCCGCGCAGCGGATACAGCGCGAATCGTCGGGTTACCGTGCCCGGGCCGCCGAGCTGATAGGGCGCGCCGCGGACGGCGAAGAATGCGCAGCCCTGGTCGGTGCAGTCGCGGTATTCGAAGACGGTACGCCCGGCGACCTGGCGGCGCAGGCAGCCGGCGTGCTCGAAACGGATGTATTTCCGCTCGCGATCGTCGAACCGCTCGCGGGTCCACTGCCAGCCGAAACCGAGGCCCTGGTGCAGGCTCCGGCCATCGATCTGGCGGGCGGTGTCGTCGAGCAGCTTGTGATAGGCCTTGGCCCGGGCTTCGAAGGTGGCGATGGAGCTGCCATCCTTGCTGAACCACTGGTTGAAGTCGTGGGGGCTGCGGCCCTGCCACGGGAAGATGTGCTTGCGGGCGGCGGTCAGCTCACCGCCGTCGAGGGACCAGCCGAAGGCTTTTTCGTATTCAGCCTCGTTGGCGAGCAGCACCGGCTGGCCGAGGCTGATCCGCAGCCAGGCGGCGAAGGCGGCCGACTCGTACAGCGACACGCCGACCACTGGCAGGTCGCTCCACTTCACCGCGTCTGAGAACAGCGACCCGACCGAGCGGGTGGAGCTTGGCCTGGGCGCGGCGTCGGCCCAGAACAGCGGGCGGAAGATCTCCGCCGCCGACAGATGGATGCCATCGCCTGCTTCGAGGCCGATGCGCAGGCGATCGAGGACGATGAGCAGCGGGACTTTTTTCGCGGTGCCAGGCGGCAGGCGTTCCTGGATCGCCACCACCACCCGGCCGAGTTCCTGGAGAACCTCGTCGCGGCTGACCCCGGCGAGGGATTCGATCTGACCGGGATCGAGCAGCGGCTCATCGCGCCAGATCGATCGGGCCAGGCCGCGGCGGAGCACGGCATAGGTGCGGACCACTGCCCGCGACAGGCCATCGAAACCGGGTTCGCTCGGCGGCAGGTGGTGGCCGAGCAGCTGGCGCTGGGCTTCATAGGCGTGGCTGCGGACCAGGGCGTCGAGGGCGCTGGTGCAACCGGCATAGGACTCGGTCAGCACCAGGCCGGCCTCGGGCGACGGCACCCGCACCTGGTCCAAAGGATGCAGCGACCACACGTATTCCCAGATCTCCGGATCATCGACCAGCGCCAAGGTCGGATCGCCGGGATGGCGGGCGTTCCAGAACTCCTGGTATTCGCCGTTGGTCACCATGCGCGGCATGATCGCATAGGCCGGCAGATCGACCCACCGGCCCGGGGTTCCCGCCAGCACGGCGCCGAGGCCCAGGCACCGCGCCTGGTCGAGCCGGCGCAACGGCTCGGCCACGTCGGGGTAGTCCATCCCGAGCAGGAACGGCCCGGCCGGGATCTCGACGAAGTCTTCGGGGCGGATCATCGGCTCAGGCAGCTTGCTTTCACGCCACCGCGATCAACCCAGCACCAGGTTGATGATTTTGCCATGGACGACCACCAGTTTTTTCACCGGGCGCCCGGTCATCAGCGCCGCCACGTCGGCGTGGGCGAGCACCGCGGCGTCGAGGTCCTTGCCGGTCAGGGTCCGGGCCAGAGCGACGCGGCCGCGCAGCTTGCCGTTGATCTGGATCGGGTAATCGACGGTGTCGGCCTCGATCTGGCTGGCGTCGAAGGCTGGCCAACCGGCGCGTACCAGACTGTCGGCGCTGCCGTCGCCGGTGAGGTCCGCCCACAGTTCGTGGCACAGGTGCGGAGCCATCGGCGCGAGCAGGCGGATCAGCGTGGTCAGGGCCAGCTTGAGCACGTCTGGGCGCAGCTCGGCCGCGCCGAGTTCGTTGGTCAGTTCCATGCAGGCGGCGATGGTGGTGTTGAAACCGAAGTCTTTTTCCATCGCGTCGGTGGCGCGCTTGATCGTGGCGTGGATTTTCCTGACGACCTGCTGATCGGCGCCGGCCAGCTCGCGGACGTGGCCCGCGAAAGGCGCGACGCCGGCAGTCTTGTCGCGTGACGTCTGGGCCAGGGTCCACAACCCTTTCAGATAGCGTGAACAGCCGCGCACGCTGTCTTCGTTCCATTCCAGGTCCCGTTCGACCGGCGCTGCAAACAACGCGAACAAGCGGGCGGTGTCGGCGCCGTAACGTTCCACCAGGTGCTGGGGATCGACCGTGTTGCGCTTCGATTTCGACATTTTCTCGACCCTGCCGACGTTCACCGGCTGGCCGTCGGCGAGCAGCTTGGCCGAGACCACCTTGCCCTTGGCGTCCTTGACGACCTCGACTTCTTCCGGGTAGAACCATTGCGGTTTGCCATCGGCGGCGGTGCGGCTGTAGGTCTCCAGGCCGACCATGCCCTGGCAGAGCAGGCGCTTGAACGGTTCGCGCACGGTGGTGTGGCCGGTGTCGGCCAGGGCCTTCTGGAAGAACCGGGCGTAGAGCAGATGCAGGACGGCGTGCTCGATGCCGCCGATGTAGAGATCCACCGGCAGCCAGTGGTCGACGCGCTTGCGGTCGAGGGGATCAAGGCAGCCCAAGTCAGCCCGGCGGTTGTCATGGCAGGCATAGCGGGCGAAGTACCACGACGATTCCATGAACGTGTCCATGGTGTCGGTTTCGCGCCGGGCCGATTCCGGGCCGTTCGGTCCGCGCCAGGTCAGCGGCTGACCGGACTGGTCGCTGGTCGCCCAGGTCGGGTGCTTTTCCAAAGGATTCCCGGTGCCGTCGAAGACCACGTCTTCGGGCAGACGCACCGGCAGATCTTGCGGGCGCAGCGGCACGATGCCCGAATCGCGGGCATAGACGAACGGGATCGCGTTGCCCCAATAGCGTTGCCGGCTGAGGCACCAGTCGCGCAGGCGGTACGTGGTGGTGGCTCGGCCGGCGCGGCGTTCTGCGAGCCAGGCGATGATCTTCGCCTTGGCGTCCTCTGAGGGCAGGCCGGTGAACTGCGCGCTGTCGACCATGGTACCAGGTTCGGTGTAGGCACTGTCGCCGGACTGGTGCCGTTTCCATTCAGCCTGGCGGGCCGCATCGGCTTCGCCGTCGGCCAGGCGGATCACGGTGCGCACGTCCAGTCCGTATGTCCGGGCGAAGGCGAAGTCGCGGTGGTCGTGGGCCGGCACCGCCATGACCACGCCCGTGCCGTAATCGGCGAGCACGAAATTCGCCGCGTACAACGGCACTTTTCCGCCAGTGGTCGGATTGACCACGAAAACGCCGGTGAAACAGCCTTTTTTCTCGGCGTCTTCGCCGAGGCGGTCGTGCTCGCTGGTGGCCTGGACCTCGGCGGCGAAAGCGTCCACCGCGGCGCGGTGGCTGGCGGGAACGATCTTGTCCAGCAGCGCATGGTCGGGGGCGATGGAGACGAAGGTCACGCCGAACAACGTGTCGGGCCGGGTGGTGAACACGGTCAGCTTCACGTCGGGGTGGCCGTCGACCAGGAAATCGATCTCGGCTCCGCCGCTGCGCCCGATCCAGTGCCGTTGCTGGATCAGCACCGCGTCGGGCCAGCCGGGCAGATCATAGGTCCGGTCGAGCAGCTCGTCGGCATAGGCGGTGATGCGCAGGTACCACTGCGGCAGCTCCTTCTGGATCACCGGCATGCCGGTACGCCAGCACTTGCCGTCGATCACCTGCTCATTTGCCAGCACGCAGTTCAGCCCGGTCGACCAATTGACCAGTGACGACTTGCGGTAGACCAGCCCGCGCTCGACGAAATCCAGGAAGATCCGCTGTTCGCGCTCGGCATAGCCGGGATCGCTGCACGCGAACTCCCGGGACCAGGCGTAACTGAAGCCCATGCGCTTCAGCTGGCCGCGCATGTAGGCGATGTTCTGATAGGTCCAGGTCTTGGGATGGGCGCCGCGCTCGATCGCGGCCTGTTCCGCCGGCAGCCCGAAGCTGTCCCAGCCCATCGGATGCAGCACGTGGAAGCCGCGCATCCGCTGATAGCGCGCCACGGCGTCGCCGATGGTGTAGTTGCGGACGTGCCCCATGTGCAGCTTGCCGCTGGGATAGGGGAACATCTCGAGGACGTAATAGCATTTTTCCCGCGGCAGGTCGTCGGCGACCTCGTGGCAGCCGGCGGCTTCCCAGCGCGCCTGCCAAGCGGGTTCGATGGCGGCGGGGTCGTAGGGTCGGATATCGCTCATGGGCGCGGCAGTGTTTGCAGAAACACTCCGACGCCAAGCAGGTGGCGAGCTGCGGAGCAGTTCGCGAGCCGCGGAGCAGGCGTCGCTGGCTACGGATTGCCGACGGTGATGCCGTTGCCGTCGAACGACACCACGCGCTTGCCGACGCGGATGCGCTCGCCGTCGGCCACCGGGGCTGGGTGGTCGCCTTTACCGAAGGTCAGGATCAGCGCCGGCTTGCCGCCCAAGGTGGTGGTGGTGTAGCGGGCCTTGACGCCATCGGCGGGAAGATCGACATCCTTGCCGGCGATCAGCCCATTGCCGACCGCGACATAGAGCAGCTCGGCGCCGCCAGCGCCGCTGAAATCGATCGCATACCAGGCGCCGCCTTTGGGGAAGCCGATCACCGCCGAGCCATCGGGCCAGGTCTTGAAGCCGGTGCAGGTGCCCCATTTGTACAAGTTGGAATTGGGCAGCTTCTGGTCATAGCCGGCGACCAGCACCGAGCACGGATCCTTCTCATTGCCGACGAAACCGGCGAAGGAGATCAGGATGTCGGTGCGGTCCTTCCAGCGATTGCGGGTCGACAGATACCGGTGTTTTTCATCGAAATGGGCCAGGGGCCGGGTCTCGGCGGGATTGCGCGGGGTCACACCCCAGGGCCAGTTGAGCAGGGCGAACAGACAGCGGTGGGCATAAGGCGAGACCGTGTCATAGGTGCGCTTGGCCGGATCGGGCTCGACGATGTTCTCGTACACCCACAGCGCTGCGGGTTTGTAGTCGTCGCGCATGATCCCGAAGCCCTGGCAGAACTGCCCGCCGCGGGACAGGCCATCGCGGTCGCTGCCGCGCTGACCGAAATCGCCGTTCCCATAATTGCCTGCAAAATAGCCGTGGGGATAGATCAGGTACCAGGGTTTGCCCTTGATCGTGGTCAAGTCCTGGCAACGAATCCACAGAATGCTCGATGCGGTGCGCCGAGGAGAGCAGAAATCGAGACCGGCCGCGACCCGATAGGCCTGCAAGGCGGGGACGAAGGCGGTGTCGGTGGTGATGCCGCCGGGTCCCGGACCTTGGCTGTAATAGCCGCCGGGGCCGAGACCTTTCTCCAACTGGGTGGTGATCCGCGCCTGATTGATCTTGAGCAGTTCCTCGATCCGGGCCGGGTCGGTGCCGGGATCGCCGCGGATGGCGAGCAGGGCCAGGGCGGCGCCGCCGATCTGGGGGCCCCAGTGGTTGCTGTCCGGTCCAAGCCGGCTGCCGGCGGCGAGGTCGGCCAGGTTCTCACCGGGACCCCAGTCGTAGTCCTGGATCTCTTTGGCGAAACGCTGGCGTTCGGCGGGTTCCCAGCCATCGGCGCACAGGTCGTAGCCGGCGGCGTACCAGCCCACGGCCGGGCCGGCGCGCAGCGCCCCGCCGGCATTGGCCCAGGCATAGCGGTCGTCCCGGTCGCGCACCCCGCGCAGGGCCAGCTCGAAACAACGTCGGCCCAGTTCAGCGTATTTCCGGTCGCCGGTGAGCTGCCACAGCAGTCCGAAGCCGATCACATGGCTGATTGAATAGGTCCCGATCGGGACGCCGCCGCCGACCTTGCCCAGGGCGACAGCGCGCCACGGATCGACGACGATGTCTTCGGTGGTGTCCAGCGGCGGCAGCCCGGCGAGGGGGTCTTTTGCGGTCAGGGCTTTGGAGGACTCCAGGTCCGCGGATTTATCATCGCTTTTCGCTTGCTTCGCTTTGGCCACAGCGGCCGAGGCATGGCCGAAGCTGTCGTGCCTGGTCCGGGCTGGCATGCCCTTTTCCTTCCACGCCGAGAGCAGGCGGAGGATGCCGTTCCAATCGACCACCACGGTTCCGGCATAGGCCTCGGTAGTAGCGCTGTACCAGATCGGCATGTCCTCGCCGCCGCCGAGCAGTTCGCGCAGCCGGGCGACGATCTGCTTGCCTTCGGGGGTCGCGGCGCGGCGGCGCAGCTCGGGCAGGTCGCCACGGCGGAAGAACAGCCGGGGATGCTCGCCGGGGGCGGGAGCGACGTGGCCGGGAACCACGGCCGGGATCGGGATGTCGGCCTCGAAGGCGGTCGGAACCGGCTCTGGTGGAGCGGTCAGAACGGGCGGCGCAGGCGTCGGCTCGGCCGCGACAGCGAACCACGTCACTGCCAGCAGGCTCCAGGCGAGGAATCCACTCCGGCGATCGGGAGCGCAGGAGCTGCGGAATGGAAGCATGCCGCCCAGGTTACGGCCTGAGCCCGGGTCATGTTGATCGCTCCGTTCTCTTGAACGAAACGCCGTTCACACGGCGCAACATCAGGCACGACTACGCCCCACAAAGATTGCTTGCCTTCGGCCGGAAACCAGCAAGACGACCGCCTAACCTGGAGACCGTTCAGGCGCGCGAACTGACCAGCAGGTGCTGGCCCGGTTCGTGCGTCGCAGCGGCCTCCGAGATCGTCCCAAAAGGATCTCCCATGCCCTGCGTTGCCTTCGCCACCAGCCGCGATCTGCCCCACTCCACGCCCGACGACCAGCTGGCGGTCGACGCCTTGCGCCGCCGCGGCATCGCCGTTGAACCGGTCGTCTGGGACGATCCGGCGGTGACGTGGAGCGCTTTCGATCAGG
The DNA here is from genome assembly GCA_014193115.1 of Planctomycetota bacterium. GTDB lineage: Bacteria > Planctomycetota > UBA11346 > UBA11346 > UBA11346 > BJHQ01. The sequence continues at coordinate 118,487 of BJHQ01000008.1, forward strand.
TCGTGATCCGATCCACCTGGGATTACCATCTGAAACCCGTCCTGTACGAACGCTGGCTGCGCGGTTTCCTGGCCACCCCTGAACAGCTGCGCAATCCGCCTGAGTCGGTGCTGGCCAACCTCGACAAACGCTACCTGCGGGTGCTCGCCGAACGCGGTGCGCCGATCATCCCCACCGCCTGGATCGATCGCGGTCCGCAGCGTCCGCTGCGCGACCTGTTGCTGGCCAACGCCTGGGACCAGGTGGTGATCAAGCCGGCGGTCTCGGCCAGCGCCCATGGCACCTGGCGGACCACCTTGGCCAAAGCCGTTGCCGACGAGCAGCAGTTCGCCGCGCAAGCCGCCGAGAGCGATCTGCTGATCCAGCCGTTCATCCCCGAGATCGCCACCCGCGGCGAATGGTCGTTGGTCTTCATCGACGGCGATTTCTGCCACGCCGTCATCAAGCTGCCGGCCGGAGGTGATTTCCGCGTCCAGGGCGAATATGGCGGCCGATCGATCGCCGCGACGCCGACTCCGGAATTGATCGCCCAGGCCGCGGCGATCCTGGCCCTGGTCGATGGCGCCGATCATCGGCCGATCCTGTACGCCCGGATCGACGGCGTCGAAACCGCAGACGGGTTCCGGTTGATGGAATTGGAAATCAACGAGCCGTCACTCTATTTCAAGCATTCCAAGGAAGCTGCGGAGCGCTTCGCCGCAGCCATAGCCGGATCCATCGAATTGCGCCGTCTGGTGGTTCGGGTCGCGATGCCTGCCCGCCAGTTGGCGGCATGAACCTTCCGCGGGCTCAGCGCGGGGCGACCTCATCCGCCAATTGATCGAGAAACATCAGCAAAAAGGCATGGCGTTTGGCGGCCTCGACCCGGGACATGGCAAAGTGCATGCCCTGGGCCAGGCGGAGCAGTTTCGCCGGCAGGTGGTCCACCGCCTGGATCCGGTCGTTGAGTTGACGATCGCTACGCGCCACCGGATCGGCCGGGTCATAGAACCGACCTGGCCGATCGGGTTTGGTCATGAACTGGCCGCACGCCACGGTGCGCATCAGCCCGACCGCGCCGATAGCGTCGAGCCGGTCGGCATCTTGCAGCACCGCTCCGAGCGGCGAGGTCGGCGCCAGGCCCCGGGACCACGACGACGTGCGCACGGCTTCGGCGACAGCGGCGATCTCGGCGGCAGCGTAGCCCGCCGCGGTCAGCACCGCCGGCGCGGCGGCGGCGCTGCGCTCTCCGCCGGTGGATCGGTCAGCGGAATCCTTGGGCACGAACACCAGGTCATGGACCAGCGCGGTGGCTCCGGCGAGGTCGGCCGCGACGCCGGCCTCGCCCGACAATCGCAGCGCCCAGCCATAGACCCGGGCGATGTGGTGGCGATCATGGGCCAGTTCGGCAGCGGGCAGTCGTGGTTCGACCGAAGCCCACAACAGCGCGTGCCGGGGATGGGCCGGATCGAGCCAGCTGCTCACTGCGAGACGATCTCCCAGGTCGGCTGGGCGCCGAGCCCCTTGGGATTGGGTTGGGCGAGCAGCGCGGCCAGTTCGCCATAGCGTGGCGAGCGGGGAATCCCCGACGACGCGCCGTAGATCAGCTGGATGCCGTCGTTCGTCTGCCTGACATTGAATTGCGGTTCCCACCCGCCGGGCTGCCGGGCGAGCCAGTCATTGCACTGCTTCGCCAGCAATTTGTAGCGCTCTTGCAGAGCCTGGGTGGCCGCCGGATCGCGTTTGATGACCAGCACGAACTTGGCCACCGGTTCATCAGGCTCGCGGCGCTCGATGGCGACCGGGATGATCGGCTGGGGCGTGGCCGGGCCGGCCATGCTCTTCCCGAGGAAGAAGAAACCCAGGCAGCAGCCGATGAACAGCAGGGCCACGGTGACCAGGGCGTTCGACGACAGGAAGATGCCGGGCTGCGCCGGCTGGGGGAACTGCTGCTGCGTGCCGACCGGAGGTTGACTGAGCAGTTCAGGCAGCGGCGTCGAAATCCGTCCGGGCGGTCGCAGACCACCGGAGGACAGCGGGGCCTGGCTGATCGGTCCGCGGACCGCTGGCGCCGCCGGGCGGACCGCCGGCGGTTGTCCGGATTGCTCGCTGATCCGGCGCTGCACCTGCTGCAACGTGGCATAGACCTGATCGGTGCGGCTGCGGAACATGGATCGTACCAGTCGGGACATGCTAGCCGCTCCTCCCGGATCGGCCAGGGGCCACACTGCCCGGAAGCAATGCCACGGGTCTGGGTCTCAGCGCGGCCAGGCGGATCCTGATCCGGCTTGCTCCACGGGGGATCCGGCGCTGTCATCACGCATGGATCCCGGCGTCGCGCTGCTGGCTCTGCCCGATGCCCGCCTGCTGGTCGATGGCCAGCTGCTGCCTGGGGCATTTTTCCCACTGCCGTTGCCCTCACAGGCCCTGCCGGAAAAGCTCCGTCTGCGTCTCGCTCTCGACCGGGCTGGCGGCCGCGCCGCGGACGGTGTGGTGGCTGCGCTGCGTCTGGGCGATCTCGCCTCTGCGTGGCGTCTCGCCATGCAGGCCAGGGACGAAGTCGGCGGACTGGCGCCGGCCGGATCGGCCTTGGCCGCCTGGGCGGCGACCGAACGCCATCGCTTGGGATTGGCGACGACTGCCGGCGCAGAGGTCCTGGTCGCGGCCGACCCAGCCATGGCCGAGCGCCTGATCGGCGAAGCCCGCCAAGCCTTTGTCGACAGCGAATCGCTGTTCGCGGGCCTGGGCTGGCCGCCGTGGTATGGACCGGTGGTGTTGGCGGTGGAGGGCTTCGACCTGCCCGAACCCGGCGCCGCCGCAGGTACCGGCCGGGCCACGAGTCACCCCGATCGTCCAGCGTTGCCGATCCTGCGCCTGCCCCCGCCGGCGAGCTTTTCACGAGGCGACCTGGATCGCTGGCACGGGGCTGCGGCAGCAGCCCTGGTCACGGCGACGCTGGCCCAGACCCCGGCTCCGGCAGCTGGCTGGCCGCGCTGGCTGGTCGATGGCCTGCACGCGGTCGCCGACGCCCGGGGCCGCGGAGTCGGACCCAGCCCGAGGGATGCGCTGGAGCGTCGCCAAGCCGCCGGGGCCGCCGGCCTGACCAAGCTGCTCACTGCGGCCGGAGATGCCGACCCGCTGCTGGCGGCGGCGGTGTGCACGGCGCTCTGCCAACCGACGACGCGACGCGGTCTCGGCCGGGTCCTGGTCCTCATCCGTCATGGAGCCGACGGCGCTGATGCTCTGCGCATCGGCGCCGGCCTCAGCATCGACCGGCTGCTGACCGAGCGCTGAGCCGAAGACGACTGCTGGGCCTGGTTACGGAACCGTCGTGGGAATGGGCATCGCTGGCGCGATCTCGCTGCCGCGGCGCAAGCGGATGGTGACCACGCCTTCGGCCTGGCCGAGGTCCACCCGCCACCGTTCGCCTGGCACGACCAGGGCAGCCGGTGCCATGCCAGGACCAAGCGCGGGACGGCTGAGCACGACCCGGCCGCGAGCGTCGAGGCCCTCGACCACCAGCCCGCCGATGGCGCTGGCCTGGGGCGTGGACAATTCGATTTCGACCGTGGTCGAGCGGATCACCGAAACCGGCCACGCCGCCAAAGCGCTGGGATCGGTGATCGGCGCCGGAGCCGATGGCGGGGCGACTCGGGCCATGATCATGGGATGGGGACCAGCCGAAGGGATGGCGATGGGCAATACGGCCACCGCCAGGGCGGCCGCAACCGCTGCGGCGATCAGCCGCGGCCAGCGGATGATCTGGCGCGGACGCGGAAACGGCGCTGACGCCAACAGCTGGTGCCGCAGACCCGCAGGCAGGGAAGGTCGGGGCAGTGCCCGGATGGCCGCCGCCAACGGATCGCGACGTGGCGTGGAATCAGTGGTGATCACAGGTCCTCCGCGCAGACATGGGGGGCGAGCACCGAGCGCAGCTCGGCCCGAGCCCGATTGAGCCGGCTCTTGACCGTGCCCAGGGCGATGCCGAGGGCGATGGCGATCTGATCGTAATCCATGCCATCCCACTCGCGCAGGAGCAGGACTTCACGGTGTTCAGGTGAAATCCGGGCCATGCCGGCGTGGACCAGGGCGCGCTGCTCATCTGCGGCCAGGCGGTCGATGGGCGTCGAGGCCCCGATCTGGGGGATGTCTGCCAGGTGCTCATCGGCCATGGCCACCGGTTTGCGCCGGGCAAGCAGGTCGATGGCCCGATTGCGGGCGAGGCGATAGAGCCAGGTGTAAAAAGCACTGCCGCCAGCGAACAGGTCGAGGCGCTCGAACGCCCTGACGAAGGCCTCTTGGGTGAACTCGGCGGCAAGATCGGCGTCACCGGCGCACAGGTGGAGGAGCATGGCGTGCAGCCGTCCGCCGTAGCGGTCGACCAGTTCGGCATAGGCGTTGTGATCGCCATCCCGAGCCCGGGCTGCAAGCAGGCGGTCGTCTTCGAGCGGTTCCACGAGCGGTTCGTCCACCTCATCACCGGGTTCGACGGGGGAAGCCGGACCGGGTTCCGGCCGCGTTCCAGGGCTCTCGGATAGACATTCCCCAAACTGCTGGTCGCTTCGCTGCTTGGGTCAGCGTTGCTCCTGGGCTTTGCCGCTCAGGCCCAGGTGTCCGCTCAGGCCCAGGCGTCGAGCCAGCCCTTCAGCCGGGCCCACTGGTCGCCCGGGAGGTGGGCGCCCATGACCTGCACCGCGGCGGCGCCGCATTGGGCGCCGAGCTCGGCGCAGGCCGGGGCCGGCAGGCCGCGCAGCCGGGCAGACAGGAATCCAGCAGCGAAATTGTCACCGGCGCCGGTGGTGTCGATGGCTTCGACGGTGGGTGATCCGACCCGGCTGCGGGCATCGCCATCGGCAATCAAAGCGCCGTCCTTGCCGAGCTTGACCACCACCGTCGGCACCAGCCGGGCGAGGTCATCAAGGGCCGCTTGGGGTCCACCCGGATTCCATGCCGTGGCTTCGTCCTCATTGGCGAAGACCACATCGACGTGGTTGGCGAGCAGTTCCTCGACCACCGCCCGGTTGGCGCGGACGACCTCGAAGCTGGCGAGATCAAGGGCGAATTCCGCACCGGCTGCGTGGGCGGCAGCGGCGACCGCCCGGGCCAAATCGTGATTGAACAGGGCGTAGCCTTCCAGCATCACCAACCGGGTGCCAGCGAAGGTCTCCGCCGTGAAGTGCTGGCCCGCCATGCCCGCCGAAGCGCCCAAGCAGGTGCGCATGGTGCGCTGGGCGTCGGGTGTGACCAGGCTCAGGACCCGGCCGGTGGGTTGGCCGTGGCGCTCGACCAGCCGCGGTTCGCAGCCGCGCTCGACCAGGGCCTGGCGGTAGAATCCGCCGAGATCATCCCTGCCGACCGCGCCGATGAACGCCGAGCGGATGCCGAGGGCGGCGCAGCCGGCGGTGGTGTTGCTGGCGGATCCGCCGGCGACCTGGAGCGGTTCCCGGCCGCTGAGCGACACCAGTCCGGCGATGACCTCGGCATCGGCCCATTCCATGCCGCCTTTGCTGCCGCTGACATGGCGGGTCAGGAAATCGTCATCCACCGCCAGCAGCAGATCGACCAGTGAGGCGCCGACCCCGATCAGTTCAGGGGCCGACGAAGTGCTGGCCGGGCTCACCGTTTGCCTTCATCGAGCTGACGAGCGATCTCCATGAAAATCCCCTGGGCCGAGCCCTGGATGGTCTTGGCCGGCGGTTCGCTGCCGGCGTGGAAGGCGAAACGCTGGGGCGGCTTCTTGGCCAACTCGATGATCGCGTCGAGGCCTTTGTTCTTCACCGTCTGGGCGTGGACCAGATTGCCGCCCACCACCCATACCGCGTGGACCGACGCGGCATCGTTGGCGATCAGGTCGAGCCGGCCCGATTTGTTCATTTGCGAGAAAAATTGCAGCAATTCGAGGATGCCGCCGGTGACATCGCCGCTATAGGTCGCGCCCTGGCTGGCCAGTTCCTTCATGCTCAGGCCCGGGCCGACGGTTTCGAGGGTACTGATCTGGGGCGCCTGGCTGCCCAGCGCAGCGGGATCGCCGCCGGGCGGCAGCATGTGCAGCTTGAAGACCTGGCCGCCGATCTGGAGCGTGGTGTCATCATCGAGCCGGGTCGGCTGGGTGATGCGGACGCCGTTGACCATCACCCCGTTGCGGCTGCCGAGGTCGACCACGAACCAGAACTGGATGCCGCCGGGCTGCTCGATCCAGCGCAGTTCGGCGTGGCGGCGCGAGACCAGCGCATCCTGCAACGGGATGTCCACGGTCTCCTCCCGGCCGAACACATAGGTCCGGCCCGGCCGCAGGCGGTGGGCACGCCGCGATGCGGACAGCAGGTAGAAATCGACGACGATCATGCCGCGGGAACCCTAGGGACGTGTCAAGGCCGGCAAGGCTGCCCTGGCCTTCTGGTCGACAGGATCACTCCGGCACGGCGCGCAGGACAGGTTCCAGGTACGGACGTTTCTTCATGTCTGCGAGATCGGCGGCCATGATCTGGTCCGGCGACCATTGATTATCGATGGGCGTCGCCTGGCGGTAGAGCCTGTCCGCCGCCCACCACAACAGGAACGGCTTGGCGGGTTTCACCTGTTCGGGACCGAGCTCGACCAACCTGGTCACCGCCCGGCGCAGCTCCTCGGTGCTGCCGATGCCCGACTGCACCGCCAGACGGGGCAGGTCGTCCTGGCCGAGATCCTCCCAGGCCGCACCGCCCGTGACCGCATACAGCGAGGCCCAGTACCAGGTCTGGCTGGCCTCCATCAGATACGAATCATCGTGGGTGCCGTCGAGTACGCCGCACAATTCTGCCATTTCTTCACCGAACCGGCGGAGCAGCTTGGCCCGGTCCTTGGCGATCAGGCGCTCCACCGTGCCTGATACCGGCTGGCCCTGGGCGAGGCAGAAATCGCGCACCGTCTCGGCGTTTTGGCCCAGGTAGTGATAGATGCGATAGATGCGGCGCGGACTGGTCATGGCTGGCTCGGTCCGCCTGGGGCGGCTGGTTCCGCCGCTGGCGGCTGGCTCCGCCACAGGTGGGGTGCGCAGCCTGGCAATGACCTCAAGTCCGGCAACCGATCAGGTTTTCCCCTGGGGCAGAGGCGGGGCTACGTTTGGCTCAGGTTCTGTCGGTACCGGCGCTTGGGTCGGCGCAGGCGGCTTTGGTTGTTTTGGGCTCACACCAATTCCCCCCAAGGCCACAAATCCGGTCGTATGACCGAAATCGAACCGTTCCACAGGGAAGACAATGTCCGGCTCTGCCAGGCCATCATGGATTTTGACCGGCTGGGTTGGGCTCGCTGGTTGTTCGGACTCAGAAATGAGCAGGTCGATATCTATGCCGTTGTCCCGTCCTGGGTGACGGTCCGTGGACTGCTTTTCTTGGTTCACCTCCGAAGGGCCGGACTCCGGGGCACTTTTGGTTGGCGCAGCAGGTTGCGATTCCTGCTGCGCAACCGGCGGGGCGTCGTCGGTACCGCAGCCGACCAGGCTCATTGCCAGGATCGCGGCCACGCCATTGGTCAGGCGGCGCCAACCTGGGCGGAGCAGGAAGCCACGCCGGTCGGCGACGGCCCGCACGCACACCCGCCGGCCTGCGCCGGTCGCTTCTGGCAGGTCGCGGTTGAGGAACTGGCTGGCTTGGCCCGGAGGCATGGCCGTGACATCAATGACCGTGAAATCACAGCGATCGCAGAAGCGACCACCAGGCGCTTCGCGCATCCGCGACCAGTCTTCGTGGCAGGGCGAATGGATGCTGGCCATGGTGCCTCCTGCGTGGATGAACGCAGCGCAGTGCCGGTGGGTTCATGGGTTGTACCAGGGTCGAGTAGCAGCGATGGCAGATCGTCGCTTGCCAAATCCATCGTTCCATCACGATACGACGATGGAGACCCTCGCCATGGCCAAACCCGCCGCCGCAGACCTCACGACCGCTTCCGGATCGATCATCGCCGATCCTGCGCTGGCCGCCTGGGGCCGCCGTGAAATCACCATCGCCGAGCACGAGATGCCTGGGCTGATGTCGATCCGCCGCAAGTTCGCCGCCAGCCAGCCGCTGCGCGGCGCCCGGGTCACCGGCAGCCTGCACATGACCATCCAGACCGCGGTGTTGATCGAGACGCTGAAAGCGCTCGGCGCCGAAGTCCGCTGGGCGTCATGCAACATCTACAGCACCCAGGACCACGCCGCTGCGGCGATCGCCGCGGCTGGCATCCCGGTGTTCGCCAAGAAAGGCGAAACCCTGGTGGAATACTGGGATTACACCCACCGCATCTTCGAGTTCAGCGATCCGTCGGGGAAGGAGATCGGCGCCACGCTGATCCTCGATGACGGCGGCGACGCGACCATGCTGCTGCACCTCGGCGCCGAAGCCGAGCGCAATCCGAAGATCCTCGACCGCGCCGCCGAAAGCGAGGAGGAGACCATCCTGCTCGCCTCGATCAAAGCGAAATTGGCCAAGGATCCGACGTGGTATTCACGCCAGGCGGCGCGGATCACCGGAGTCTCCGAAGAGACCACCACCGGCGTCCATCGCCTCTATGAACGGGAAAAGGCCGGGACCCTGCTGTGGCCGGCGATCAACGTCAACGACTGCGTCACCAAGTCGAAGTTCGACAACCTGTATGGCTGCCGTGAATCCCTGGTCGACGGCATCCGCCGCGCCACCGACGTGATGATCAGCGGCAAAAAGGCCGTGATCTGCGGCTATGGCGATGTCGGCAAGGGCAGCGCCCAGTCGCTGCGCGCCGCCGGCGCGGTGGTCTTCGTCACCGAGGTCGACCCGATCTGCGCCCTCCAGGCGTGCATGGAGGGCTTCCAGGTCGTGACCATGGAAGAGGCCGCCGCCTGGGGCGACATCTTCGTCACCGCAACCGGCTGCTGCGAGGTCATCACCCGCAAGCACATGGATGCGATGAAGCACAACGCCATCGTCTGCAACATCGGCCATTTCGACAGCGAAATCGACATCGCTGGCCTCGGCAACCTGACCTGGGAGGAGATCAAGCCCCAGGTCGACCACGTCATCTGGCCGGCCCAGGGCGGCAAACCCGAAAAACGCATCATCGTGCTCGCCAAGGGCCGGTTGGTGAACCTCGGCTGCGCCACCGGCCATCCGTCGTTCGTGATGAGCAATTCGTTCAGCAACCAGACCCTGGCCCAGATCGAACTGTGGACCAACGGGAAAAACCTGGAGAAAAAAGTCCACCGCCTGCCCAAGCACCTGGACGAAGAAGTCGCGCGCCTGCACCTCGGCCAGCTCGGCGCCAAGCTCACCACGTTGTCCACCAAGCAGGCCGGCTATCTGAACGTCCCGGTGAGCGGACCGTTCAAGGCCGACCACTACCGCTACTGATCGGTCTTGGTCGTCGCCTTGCGCCACCGCCGCCAGTAGCGGTGGTGCAAGGCGTTCCTTTCGGCACCCGCTGGATGTCCGTCCAGGTTCACTTCTTTTTCGGCGGTGCTTTGGGTGCTGGCGGATAGCTGATCCAGCTGATTTTCAGGTCGATATCCTCGCCGGCCAGCGGGCCGGTCAGACCCAGGTCCTGGCCGCGCAAGGTCATCCAGCACGACACCCGCAGCCCGTTCGGAGCTCCGTCGCGGCCAGCGTGGTGGCGAAAGGTCACCTTGGGCGTCACCGCGATCGCCTTGCCGGCCAAGGTCACGGTGCCCTTTGCGGTGCAGAACGTGACGGTCTGGGTCTTGGGCTTGCCCTTCTCAGTGGTGGTGACCTCTTCGCTGACAGGCGGGCTGAACCCCGACACGACCAGAGCGAGCTTGGTGAAGTCGGTATCGGACTTCGCCAGCGAACCGAGGACCCGGCGGTCCTGGGCTCCCTTGGGCTGCACCGGCAGATCGCAAACGACGCTGGCATCGCCGTCGAGCTTGCCTCCGGCCAGGGTCAGATTGCCGGAGATCGGCCGGCCATACAGGAAGGACGGCCAGTAAGCGTTCTTGGCGTCGCGCAGTTCGGCGTCGATGGTGACGAACTTGGGATAGGTCGGAGAGAGCTCGGTGACCAGGGGATCGGGCGGAGCCGCATCGCCGGCCTTGGGCTTGGCCGGCGTGACGGCGTCGCGCTGATAGGTCAGGCGCAGGCGTTGGGAGGGAGCCTCGTCGGTGGCGTCGATCGGCGCCTTGGCCGACAGATCGACGATCGCCAGCCAGCCATCGCTCAGGCCGCCAGCGAAGGAACCTTGCAGCGGACGGGTCAGCGGCGTTGGCGAGACCCAGCCGTACACATCGTCCTCCTTCGCCGCTCCGCACAGGAACAAAGCTCGGTTTTTTCCGCCCTGGCTGCCGGTGGCGATGTGGCACAGGGATTTCCCGCTGCCAACCGGATCGCCGTCGAGGATCGCTGCGCCGGTGCCGGGCAGGGCGCTGACCAGGCGGGCTCGGCTCATGTCGGCGCTGAGCACCGCCAGATAGCGGCCAGCGGGCTCGGCGTCCTTGGCCGCGATCCGGTTCTCGGTCTGGATCAGGCCCCAGGCGGCGCCTCCGGTGATGCACACCGCACCGTCGTCAGCCAAGGCGATGCAGTCGATGCCGATGCCATTGGCCCTGCCGCCATATTTCGTGCACCAGAAGGTCCAGCCGACGATCTGGAAATCCTTGGGCTCGATCCGGACCAGATAGGCGAAGCTGGTGGCGTGGGCTCCGGCCGCGTTCAGTCCCAGCCCTGGGAAGCCAGCCCGACGACGGACATCAGTGGGTTGGTTGAGCATGCAACTGTTGCCGCCATCCGACCAGGCATAGATCAGGATGTTGCCGTCCTTGTCGTGGGTCACGGCGCGGATCGCCGAGTCGCTGATCAGCCGGCAATTCTCCAGGCCCATGTGCGGACCCGGCCATTCGTACAGTTGGCGGAACAGCGTGCCGTCTGGTTTCAAAAGATGGAGATACGGGCAGCGCCAGGGCTCGCGGCCGGTGGGCCAGTGGTGTTCGCCGCCGCGGGCGACCATGCCGTCGATCGGGCTGACCGAGGTTGTCTCATTGACACCGCCGGGAACCACGGTGGCGGTGACCAGGGCGCCGTCCGCTGCGTACACCCGCAGGTCCTGGGCGCCGTACACCACCGTGCCGGCCTTGCCCAGACGCACGGTCGGAGCATCAGACAGCCCGCGGGTCGAGCGGATCCACAGCACTTTGGACAGATCCTTGGCGATCTTGGCGAGGTAGGTGCGCTGCACCGGCGCCGATTTGCGGGTGGCGTCGGGCGAAACCGGGTCTTCTTTTTGCGCTAACCCGGCCTGGTCAAAGGCCGGACCGGCTGGGCCGGTCAGATAGATGTCTCCGGCCGCATCCACCGTCGCGCCGGTCACGCCACCGCTCGACCACGGCAGGCGCACTGCGGCCAGGATCTGCTTCGCCTCGGGATCGAGCCTGGCCACGAAGGCGGTGCCCTGGGGATGGGTCCAATCGGGCGGCACCGGCTCGTCCTTGCCGTCTTTATTCTTCTTGGTTTTCGCAGCGACTGCGGGCGGAGCCGCCTGGTCAGTCCCGAGCACCGCGGTTTTGACGCCAGGCAATTCCAGCGTCGGGCCGAGGGCGGTTCCTGCGACGACCACCGAGCCATCGGGCTGGAATCCGCCGCCTGCCAGCCATTCGCAGCCTGGCCCACCAAGGAAGCTGGCGGAGAGCACGGCGGCCTGGTCCGGGACCGCCGGCCAGAACTGCGGCTTGCCACCGGCGATGGCTTTTTCCGAACGTTCCTGGGCTCCGATCGGAACGATGGAGATCAGGGCCAGTGCAGGGGCGAGCAGAGCCGGAGCGAGCAGCTGCAGGCTGCGCATGGGGCAGCCCGTGGACAAACGGCGGTTGAGCATGCAGCTATCTTGTCGGCTCACACGATGCCTGTCTCGCCCATCGGCCGCGACGGCGATCGCTGTCAGTGCCACGGCACCTGGCGCTGGACAGCGGGTGGCGACCGCCTGTCATCGGTTCATGCAGCCATTGTCGTCCCTTCCCGACCAGGCCCCGGTGCTGATCCGGGCAAGTGCGCCAGCTCTGGATGCGACCAGCGCCACGGCGCTGTGGGCCGGACTCGACAAGCTCTTCCGCATTTTTGCCGACGAGGGCCGCTGTTCCGCCTGGGCTGGCGAGTCCGCCGCCGACGGCTGGATCGTGGTGCTTGGCTGGGACGGCCCGCCCCTGTCGGGGTGCAGCCACGATCGCCTGGCCCGGCTGCTCGCGGTGCATCAGCAACGCCATGGCAACGACCTGCTGACGCCGCCGCCGCTGGTCGCCCAGGTGGACGGTTCGTGGCGTGCGATGTCCCGGGCAGAGCTGCGTCTGACTGGTACCAACGCGACGCCAATGGTCGATCACCGGGTGGAAACGGTCGGAGCCTGGCGAGAGCGCGGGATCATCCGCCTGGGCGAGTCGTGGCTCGGTCCACGGGCGGCGCAAACTGCTGCCTAGGTCGGATGTTTTCGGTTGGCGCCGCGACGATTCGCGAAGTAGATTCCCAGCATGAACCGTGATGGCGACCAGCCGATCAGGATTCTTGACGATGTGACGCCATTGGCGCCGCTCGGCGAACCGTGGCGGGTCCTGATCGTCGATGACAATCAGGATGTGCTCGACCTCAGCCATATGGTGCTGACCTCGGTGATCTTCGACCGGCGGCCGGTGACACTGGCCTTTGCCCGGTCCTATGGCGAGGCGGTCCAGGTCCTCGAGCGCGAGGGCCATCAGCACTTCGCCTTGGCGATCATCGATGTAGTGATGGAGCACGAGCACGCCGGGCTGCGCCTGGTCGAGCACATCCGCAAAGTGCTCGGCAACCGCGACATGCGCCTGATCCTGCGCACCGGCCAGCCTGGCTACGCTCCTGAAGAGACGGTGATCTTCGAGCAGGACATCAACGATTACCGGAGCAAGACCGATCTGCGCGCCCAGCAGCTGGTGACCCTGGTGGTGGCGGCGCTGCGCAATTTCCGGGATCTGCGGAGCCTGGCCGAGGAGCGCGCCCGGGCCGAGCGGCTGGCCGCCGAGGCCGAATCGGCCAATCGCGCCAAGACGGAATTCCTGGTGCTGCTGTCCCACGAGCTGCGCACCCCGCTCCAGGGCATCCTCGGCCATGCCGCGCTGCTCGTCGAGGATCTCCCGGCGGACCACGCGGTCGGCGCCCAGGACATTCTCGGCTGCGGACGCCACCTGCTCGGCCTGGTCGATGACCTGCTCGACATGGCTTCGCTCCAGACCGGACACTATCCGCTGGCGGTCGAAGCCTGCGGCCTCAAGGCGCTGCTCGATGAAGCGATCGCGCCGGTCCACGCCCCGGCCGAACGCAGGGGACTGGCGTTGTTGGTCCGACTGGAGCCCGGACTGCCGGAGCGGATCCAGTGCGATCGCCGCGCCGTGCTGCGGCTGCTCGGAGCCTTGCTGGGCAATGCGGTGAAGTTCAGCGATCGCGGCACGGTGGAATTGTCAGCGCGCTGCGCCGCCGATCCGACCGCAGCCGTGGCGGCCCGGCTCCAGCTGGTCGTGCGCGATCAAGGTCCGGGATTGGATCAGGAACTGCGCGCACGGCTGTTCAAGCCCTTCATGGTCGGCGATGCCAGCGCGCGCCGGCGGCACGGTGGACTCGGTCTCGGCCTCGCCCTGGCCAAGGGCATCGCCGAGACCATGGGCGGTGGCCTCTACGCCGCCAATCGCCCCGGCGGCGGAGCGGAACTGGTCGTGGACCTGCCGTTGGTCGACCCTGGTCCGATCCGGAGTCCATGAGCCGCATGGCCAGGAACCCGCTCGTCTCAGGTGATTTCATCTCGGGCCATACCCGGATCGTGATGGTCTCGGTGGCGGTGGTGCTGCTCGGCATCGGCATTCTGGCGGCAGTGCAGATCGCCCAGTCGGTCACCGCCTGCAAGCGCGAGGCCGCCAGTTCGGTGGGTGCCGCGCTGCTCCGCCTCCAGCCGTTCGTCGCCGGGACCTTGAATCACGTCACCGGCATGCGCATGCGCGCCGAGGAAGTCCTGGCCTCTGGCAGTCCCGACGACCCGCTGTGGGGCGCCTTCGTCCCAGTCCCGGGAGGGCGGTTCGCTCTCGATCAGCTGCCCGTCGGGGTTGGCCCGACCACCACCGGGAACTGCACTGGATTGGGTGATCCCGCTGCTTTCACCCCCGAGCAGCGGCGCACGGTGGCCGCTGGGCTGGCCCTGAACCCGCTGTTCCGGATGGCCAAGGCCAACCTGCCGGAAGCCGCCTGGGCCTACCTGACCACGCCCTGGTGCATCCACATCCACCCCTGGCGTCCGTCGAAGGACTATGCCTTCTGGACTGATTCGGCCCTGCTTTCCCAGGAATTTTTCACCGGGGCCATGCCCGAGCGCAATCCCGGACGTACCGTCTTTTGGACCGCCGCCTATGTCGATGGCGCCGGCTTGGGGCTGATGGTGACCTGCGCCGCACCGGTCTATGCACCGCTGTCGGCCAACCCGGCGAGCGCCGCCCCAACGGACCACGCCCGGTTCGTCGGTTCGGTCGCCCTCGATGTCACCCTGGATGGACTGAACAAGCTGCTCTCCGGCATCGTCGGGGACGGTGCGCGGCTCCTGCTGATCGATCCCGGCGGCCAGGCGCTGGCCGGTCCCGGACTGATCTCGTCCAAGGACCCGGTGATCCACACCCTCGACCAGCTGGTTCCCGCCGGCACCAAGCTGGCGATGGGTGATCTGGCCGAGTTGCCCGAAGGACTCGCGGTGACCTGGGACGGTTCCCTGGTCGTGCGCAGCTCGGTCCCTGGCACCAGTTGGCAGCTGGTGCTGATGGAACCCATCAACCGGGTGGTGATGCGGGCAGCTGGCGACGTGCTGCCGTGGCTGGTCCTGGTTCTGGCCATTGTCATCGCTGCCCTGGCCGCGGCGGCGGTGCTGATCCGTCGCGAATTCGTCCAGCCGGCCCAGGCCCTGGTCACGCGGATCTCCGGCCTGTCCGGCGGCGATCCTGCTGGTGATGGCGCCTCCGATGTGGTGCCTGGCACCTGGCGGCCGTGGTTCGCCAAAGTCGGCGACGCCTTCGCTGCCAAACGCGACCTGCTTGAGCACTTGAAGCAGGCCAAGAGCTCACTTGAGGCCCAGGTCGCGGCCCGGACCAGCGAGCTGTCAGCCAAGTCCGAAGAGCTCAGCCAGAAGAACGGCGAGCTGGAGCAGGCCCTGGATGAGCTGAAAGCCGTCCAATCCTCGCTGATCGAGCGGGAGAAACTGGCGTCGATGGGCATCATGGTCGCTGGCCTAGCCCACGAGATCAACACGCCGATGGGCGTCGCCATGACCGCAGCCAGCCACCTCGCCGACGCCGCCCGACGCTTCGCCGCCGCTTGCGCCAGCGGCCAGCTGATGCGTTCGCAGGTCGAGCGGTTCGTCGCCGAATCGGCGGAAAGCGCGCGTCTGGTTGAGTCCAATCTGGCCCGGGCGGCCCAGCTCGTGCGCAGCTTCAAACGGGTCAGCGCCGACCAGGCCCGGGCCGAGCGCCAGGACATCGACGTCGCCGCCTATGTGCGCGAAGTCCTGACCAGCCTGGCGGCGATGACCGCCCATCATCCCCACCGGTTCCTGGTCGATTCGAGCGGTCCGGTGCAAGCCACCACCTGGCCGGGAGCGATCGCCCAGGTGGTCACCAGCCTGGTCGAGAACGCCCTGGTCCACGCCTTTCCGGCGGATTGGACCGGCGACAAACGGAGCTCCACCTGGAGTTCGATCGATCCTGCTGAACCGCCAAGCGCCAGCAGCCGTCCGACCGGCACGGTGGTCTTCAAGATCGAGCGGCGCAGCGATCGGGTGTGGATCACCTACCGAGATAACGGCGTCGGGATGAGCGAAGAGGTCCGCTCCCACATCTTCGAGCCGTTCTTTACCACCCGCCGCGGCAGCGGTGGCACCGGTCTGGGGCTGTACGTCGCCTACACCGTGGTCACTGGCACCCTGGGTGGTGCGATCACCTGCGCCAGCCGGGTTGGTGGTGGCACGACGATCACGATCAACCTGCCGGCCGAAGCCTCGATATCGCTGACTCCGGCAAAACCGGTGCCACGGATTAAGGGCCCGAGCAACGCCGATTCATCCCCAAAGACCTGAAGTCGCTTGCCGCATGGCAGCGGATTCGATCAGGGCTTGGGGGCAGGCGTTTCCGCGGGCTGGGCCGGGGCCGGAACCGGGGCAACTGGCGCCGGCGCCGGTGCCGGGATTGGCGTCGGCGCCGGTGCCGGCCTGACGAACGCGGGCTGATCTCCAGGTTGCCGTGGCCGACGGGCTTCCTGGGCTGCGATGATCCGGCTGCGCGTCTCTGAGGCCAGCCCGGGATCGGTTTCGACCATGGCCGGCAATGCCGGAGCCGACCCGGGCTGGGTGATCATCCGTTCCAGATACAGGTACTGAGTGGTGCCCGACACACCGACCTGGCTCAACCGGTAGCCCTCTGCCGCCAACACGGCCCAACGGGCCAGGGATTTTGCCTGGGTCGACGGCTCGACCACCAGCAGCTCGACTTCAAGGCCAGGCATCGACCGGGGCGCCCCCATCCCCGGCGGCGGACCCATAGGCCGTCCCGGCCCGGGACCAGGCCCCGGCTGCAGCGGAATCCCCTCAGCAGCGGCGAGCGGTAGGGCAACAGCCAGTGCGGAACCGGCGATGGTCAGGAGGAGGCGGCGATGAAGCATGCTGGTAATCTGCGGCGCTCATCCACCACTGCCAAGCAGGAAATCGGGGCGGATGCATGCATCAATCGCCTAGCGGGGTTGCCCGTCCCACCCGCTCTGGCACGACCAGTCGCAGGCCTAGAATCGCGTCCAGGAATCCGACCATGCCGGCCACCATCGACCCAGCCGCCGTCCAATCCGCCCGCAGCCGCGGCGAGGCCTGCTTGCTGATCGACGTGCGCACACCCGGCGAGTTCGCCGCGGTCCACGCCGTGGGAGTCGAATCGATGCCCCTCGACCGGCTGGATCCTCAGGCGGTGCGCAGCCGGCGCGAAGCGTTTGGCGCCGACTGTCCGGTGTATGTCCTGTGCCGCAGCGGCGGCCGAGCGACCAAGGCGGTGGAGCAGCTCACCGCCGCTGGCCTGACCAGTTGCATCGTCGTCGCTGGCGGCACCGATGCCTGGATCGCCGCCGGACTGCCGGTGGAGCGCGGTCGCGGCGTGATCTCGCTGGAACGCCAGGTGCGGATTGCCGCCGGCAGTCTGGTGGTGATCGGCGTGACCCTTGGTCTGACCGTCCATCCTGGAGCGTTCGCCTTGGCCGGTTTCGTCGGCGCGGGCCTGGTGTTCGCCGGCATCACCGACTGGTGCGGCATGGGGCTGCTCATGGCAAAGATGCCGTGGAACCAGGGCTCGGCTCCGGCGGCAGCCAAACCAGCGGCGGCTTGACAAAGAGATTGATCGGGCGCGGTTGATCGAGGCTCTGAGCGGGTTCGCGATTCCGGTTTCCACCGGGCGTCGCCTCCGCCGATGCGGCCTGCAGCGCAGCCAGCGTGACCTAACCAGGCCGGGCGGATCCAGCTCGCGCTGGCGTGGGCCACGGTCAGCGGCTACCGTTTCTCATGCCTGATTCGCTCCTGGTGGTGGACGACGAACCCGCCATCCGCCATGCCATCGTCCGCGCCTTTGCCGAGCTGACCGTGATCGAGGCCGATACCGCCGAGGCCGGTTTGGCGGCGGTGCGCGAACGTTACCCCGATCTGGTCCTGGTCGACAACCGCCTGCCCGATGGCGAGGGGATCGAACTGATCGCCAGGATCCGGGCGATCGATCCCGACTTGCCGGTGGTGCTGCTCACCGGTCATGGCAGCACCGACCTGGCAGTCGATGCGTTGAAGCACGGCGCCGTCGATTACATCGAAAAACCCTTCAAGATCGAACGTCTGCGGACCACGGTCAGCCACCTGCTCGACAAGCAGAAGCTCGGCCGCCAGGTCGCCCGGCTGAGCGGCAAGGCATCCGGGCGCAGCCATCTGGTGGCCCAGGCACCGGCGATGAAACGGGTGCTCGGGCTGATCCGGCGGGTGGCGGCGGTGCCGTCGACCACGGTGTTGATCCAAGGCGAAAGCGGCTCAGGGAAGGAGCTGGTGGCCAAGGCCATCCATGAGCGCTCAGCCCGGGCTGAACAGCCATTTATCGCCATCAACTGCGCGGCCTTGTCCGAGCACCTGCTGGAGGCCGAACTGTTCGGCTATGAAAAAGGCGCGTTCACTGGCGCCGACAGCAAGGGCAAGGCCGGCCTGTTCGAGGCTGCCAACGGCGGAACGATGTTCCTCGACGAGGTCGGCGAGATGCCGCTGCATCTCCAGACGAAACTGCTCCGCGTGTTGCAGGAACGGCGGTTCCGCCGGGTCGGAGGTCTGACCGACATCGAGGTCGACGTGCGGGTGGTCGCCGCCACCAATCGCGATCTGCGCGCCGAGGTCGTCGCCGGCCGCTTCCGTCAGGACCTGTATTTCCGCTTGCGGGTGGTGCCGGTGCCGGTGCCGCCGCTGCGCGAACGGCCAGAGGACATTTTGGCCATCGCCGACCACCTGCTGAAACGCCTGGCGCCGGAACTCGGCCGGCCTGGCCTGGCGTTCAGCGATGCCGCCCGTCAGGCGATGGTGGCCTATGCCTGGCCGGGCAATGTCCGTGAGCTGGCCAACGCCGTGGAGCGGGCGGTGATCGGCGCTGAGGGCGACGCGATCCGGCCAGACGATCTGGTACTCGATGAAATCCTGCTGGAACAGCGCCCGGCTCCGGCGCAGGTGTCAGCAGCTGTGCAGGCGCCGATCGCTGCATCCTCTGCCCCGGCGTCGGCCCCAGCCCTGCCGCCAGGCACCCTGCTCATCCCGCCCGGGGAGCGGCATTTGGCCCGGATCGAGGCGATGGTGATCAAAGCCGCCCTGGCCGACGCCGGCGGTCAGAAGAGCAAGGCCGCTGACCTGCTCGGCATCAATCGCACGACCTTGTACAACAAGCTGAAGGACATCGGCCTGGAGCAGGCTGAAAGCGCGGCGGGCTGACTAGACGCTGCTGACGCGATCACGGCGTGATCAGCTTTTCTCCGTCGAAAATGAAGGTGCGCTCGCCGACCACTGCGTTGGGCCGTTTCTCGCCGGGCAGAGTGGTCACCGCTGGCGGCTTGCCGTCCTGGATCGTGATGATCGCCAAGAAATGCACGTCGCCGTTGCGGTCACGCAGGTCCTCGGTCTTGAACTGCTGGTCGAGTTGAGCAGCGATGCCATCGAGGCCGTCTCCACTCAGGTCGTCGCCAGGGCGTTTGGACTTCTGTTCGATCCGGCCCGAGGACGCCGACTCGGCGCTGGCGACATCACGGGTCACGGTGCCGACCTCGGTCTCAGTCGGCTTCCGGTCGAGATGCAGTTGCATGATCACGCCGACGATCGGTCCGCCGGTCGGGTAGTTGGAGTGTTTCATTTCCAGTCCAACTGGTACCGGAAAGGTGATCTTGAGATTCGATGGATTGGGTGCGCCGCCGTGGTTGGGTCGCGCAGGGATCACAGCGAAGCGCTTATTGTCGAAGGCTTCGTAGACGTCACTGACCGGCATCATGTCGGCGCGCCAAGTCTTCTGCATGTCGGCGTTCAGTCCGCTGACCCGATCGCAGATCGCCACCACGCACGGGGCGCCGCCGATACCGCTGTAGTCGACGGCTATCGCCCGGACCATGCGCACGCCTGGCATCGGGCCAGTGTTGTTCCAGTTCATATTTTTCGGCCCTAAAGGCGATTCGGTGTGTTTGACCGTGGAGTTCGGCGTATTCCAGTAGCCGCGATAAAACGATTCCATGGCGAACGACACGCTGCCGCTGCCGTCCGGTTTTAGATCGCTGTGCAGCATCCGGCCCGGAGCGGCCGGCATGATCTCAGGACAGAACAGGTGGTTGGTTCCGAACCAATCGCCGTAGCCGAAACCGTACCCGCGGGGACGGACCCAGATCCGCTGTTTGCCGAAAATCGCCAGGTCGCCGAAGCCGGCTGCGCTGCCCATCGGGCCGGCGCCGTTCAGCACCACCAGGAAACCGTCTTTGCCTGCGAAACCGCTGGAAAACTCAGCAAGATGCTGGCCCTGGTCGACCACGGCCAACGGCATCTTCCCGGCCGGATCCTGGGCGACAAACGGGTCCGGCAGGCTAGCGAGCAAAGCCACCGCCTGATAGGGCTGGTCGAGGCCCCAGCCGTCGCGATCGATCAGCCAGCGGGCCGGACCACGCCAGCGTTCTGGCATGATGGCCAGGCTCTGGGTCGCCATATCGACCGCCATCCCTGCATCCCACAGCTGACGGCGGCGAAGCGCCATCGGAACCAACTGGTCGAGGCCGGTGCCGGCGGCCAGGTCCTGGCCCAGGCTGAGCTTCCAAATGGCCAAGAAGGGCAGCAGGGTATCGTGGAGACTGCCCTGCCAGCCGCCGGCGGCTTCAGGTCCGATCCGGTCCCGGATGTAGCGGCGGACCGCCCGGGCGAGCAGTTCGCGCAGGTAGCGGAGTTCACCGCCATCGGCGAAAGCGGCCTTGGTCGCGGTGACCCGGGCAGCGTCGACCGCGCGATCGGCCTCGGTGTACTCGGTCAAGTGCGGTGCCTGGTTGGAATAGCCGCCGGTGATCGGGGTGAAGCACATCAGCGGGTACAGTCCGGGTCGGAGACGGACCAGGTCGCCGTCTTTGACCTCGTGGCCATTGATCCACATCCGCACGCCTTGGGACTGCCAGCCCCAGTTGGGTTGGGCCTGCACCACCCGCTCAGCCTCGTTGGAGATCACCGTGTACATGACGATATCGGTGCCTGGGCTCTTGCCCTGCTCCCGACTCAGGCGGCGCCACAGGTCCATACCTGGGTAATAACCGCCGTGGGTGCCGCCGAGCCAGAAACGGCCACAATCGCGGGGATAGATGCGCGGTCCGCGGGCATCGCGGGTGCTGGGGTCGACGACTTCATCACGAGCGATGCCTTCAGTCGCGTCGCCAGCCTTGGCCAGGTAGCGGCGGAAGGCCAGCCTGGCACCGGCATGTTCCACTTCTTGACCATCATAAGGCTGAAATTTTCCCAGCCCGCCCAGGCTCGCCACCGGATCGTCCATCAGCCCGTGGGCGAACGGGCCGTTGATCAGCCAGTGGGTCGGCATGAACGCATCGGTGAAGGGCACGACCGGTGTGCCCGGCGCTGCCACGGCATCGCTGGCCGGTTCGATCGTGGGAATCTGGTCGAAGGTGGGCGGCATCTCGGCTGGCGGCGGATCGTTCTGGATCGCCAGGGCGGCGATGGCACCAGCCGCCCGATCCTTGACCGCGCCGGCATCCCATTCACCGCGAACGCCCCAATTCCCAGAATCATTGCCAAAGCCATACCGGACCCGGCTGAGCAGGTAGTCATGCTCATCGTTGACCAGGGCGAAGTCGCGCAGATTCTGATAGAGATAGGCCCAGATGTAGTGACGGAAATCTTCGGGCCAGGCGTCATAGCACAGGTCATAGGCGATGGCGGTGGCCATGATGTTGTACGGATGCACCCCACCGCCGCCGTAGGGATAGACGCAGATCGGCGCGCCGGCGGTGGACCGCCGGGACTGGTCGGCATGCCGCTTATCGCCGGTCAGGGCGTACATCAGGGCGTGGCCGGCGCCCCAGGGGCCGTAGGCGCTGTGGCTGGCCCCGGGCTTATGGTACTTATAGCCGTATTTCAGCTCGTCGGCGAGCATCTGCTCGACCTGGGCGATGATTGCCTTGCCCTCGGGGGTGGCAGCCCGCTGGCGGATCGTCGGCAGGTCGGACTTGCGGAAGAACAGACGCGGATGCTCGAATGCCGCAGGTTCCCGGGCTTTGGGCGGCGCCGGTTGCACCCTGACCGTGGCCGGACCTTCGCCAGTCGCCGTCGCCAACCGGCAGCGGACCCGATCCATGAGCCCGTGGTAGCGGCTGCCGGGAGCGGCACTGCTCGCAGTCGCCCAGGTTCGTTCCAGGGTTTCGCGGTAGTCCGGGGTATCAGCCGTGGTCGATTGGACCTGCCAGATGCCCGACCAGGTGCCGCCGTCCTGACCGGCAGAGGTGCGCTTCAGCCGCACCGTCCACAGGGCGCTGCCGCCGATGAAGACATCGCTGCCGAAGGTTTCGCGCCGGCGGGCGCGCTTGGTGCCATGGGTCGGTCGGATCGTCAGTCGCACCGCAAAGGACATGGCATCGGGGCTGATCTGCGCCGATTCCACCGTGCCCCATTGCTCCAGTTCGGGATCGGCTGGCGACATCCCCCAGGCAGTCGGTTCGGCCTTGCCATCCCGGACCGTCACCGCCAGTCGCCAGTCCTCACGGCGGTCGACGGGCTTGGGATCCTTTCCGCCTGGCAAGTCCTGGACGACCAGTCCGTCAGGGAGATCGATGATGAATTCGAGGGAATCTCCAGCCGTCGCGACGGCCACGACCAGCGCGCAGAGGGCGAGTGCGCGGCAGGATGCAACTGCGCGCGTGAACCGCGTCTGGACCGCATGATCGATGTTGAGCATGTCAGCAGTCCTTGTCGGTGAACGCGTGAAGGGAACCGTCAGCGCCAACATTCGCGAACCGGAACCCAGCGGGTCGAACGATCCTGATGCCACGCTGGTCATGCTGCACGCAGAACTCTACTGACGCCACGTCGCCTGGTTGACCTGCATCCGCATAATCTGCCGGTAGATGCCTGGTAAACCGACAGCACCAGGTGCGGGTCCTGATCCACAACGCCTGGCTGGCAATCCCGCAGAGCCTCGCCAAAGCACTCTGGGACAAGGGCTTGGAGGGGACCGGTCCAGCGCCGACGAGGATAACCGGCAGTGATCAGCCCATGGCTGCATGCGACTGACGGCAATGGTGGCACTGCTATCCTGCAAGGCACTGGGCTGCTATCCAGCAAGACACTTGGCTGCTATCCAGCAAGATACTTGCCAGGTCACGGAATGATCAGCTTTTCTCCATCGAAGATGAAGGTGCGTTCGCCGATCACAGCGTTTGGCCGTTTCTCGCCGGGCAGGGTGGTCACCGCTGGCGGCTTGCCATCCTGGATCGTGATGATCGCCAGGAAATACGCATCGTCGTTGCGGTCGCGCAGTTCTTCCTTCTTGAACTGCTTGTCGAGTTCGCCGGCAATGTCGTCGAGTCCATCGCCGCTCAGGTCGTCGCCGGCATTCTTCTTCTTGGCTGCTTTCCTCCCCGACGCCGCGGAATCGGCGCTGGAGACATCGCGGCCGACGGTGCCCGCCTCGCGGTCGGTCAGTTTGCGGTCGAGGTGCAGCTGCATGACCACACCGACCACTGGGCCGCCGGTGAAATAAGTGCTGTGCTTCATCTCCAGACCCACCGGGACCGGGAAGGTGATCTGCAGGTTCGACGGGTTGGGGGCGCCACCATGGTTGGGCCGGGCCTTCACCACCGCGAACCGCTTGTTGTCGAAGGCTTCATAGACATTGCTGACCGGCGTCAGGTCGGTGCGCCAGGTCTTCTGCATGTCGGCGTTCAGTCCGCTGACCCGATCGCAGATCGCCACCACGCAGGGGGCGCCGCTCACACCGCTGTAATCGACGGCGATGGCGCGGATCATCCGTACTCCCGGCATCGGACCGGTGTTGTTCCAGTTCACATTCTTGGGACCTTCTGGTGATTCGGTGTGTTTGACGGCAGAGTTCGGAACATTCCAGTGGCCGCGAGCAAAGGATTCCATGGCGAACGATACGCTGCCGCTGCCGTCCTTCTTCAAGTCGCTGAACAGGATCTTCCCCGGCCCGGTCGGCATGATCTCAGGACAGAACAGGTGGTTGGCACCGAACCAGTCACCGTACCCGAACCCGTAACCATGAGGGCGGAACCAGGTGCGCTGCTTGCCGAACAGCATGACATCGCCAAAGCCGGTCGCGCTGCCCATTGGGCCGGCCCCGGTGATCGCCACCAGGAACGCGTCTTTCCCTGCGAATCCATTGGAGAACTCCGCAAGATGCTGGCCCTTGTCGAGGGACGCCAGGGTCACCAGGCCAGCCGGGTCCTGGGGCGTGAAGCTGGGCGGAAGGCTGGCGAGCAGCGACACCGCCTGATAGGGCTGGCTCACCGCCCAACCTTCGCGGTCGATCATCCACCGGGCCGGCCCACGCCAGCGCTCGGGCATGAACGCCAGGCTCTGGGTGACCATCTCTGCCGCATTGCCCGCATCCCAGAGCTGACGGTGGCGGATGGCCATGGGCACCAGCTGGTCGAGTCCGGTGCCGGCTGCCAGATCCTGGCCCAGCGTGAGCTTCCACACCGCCAGGAATGGCAGCAGGGTGTCATGGACGTCCGACTGCCACCCGCCAGCGGCCTCCGGGCCGATCCGGTCGTTGACGTAGCGGCGGACGGCCCGGGCGAGGAGCTCCCGCAGATACCGGACCTCGCCGCCATCGGCGAAGGCCGCCTTGGTCGCAGTGACCCGGGCGGCATCGACCGCGCGGTCGGCTTCAGTGTATTCAGTCAGATGCGGCGCCTGGTTGGAATATCCGCCGGTGATCGGGGTCAGGCACATCAGCGGATACAAACCGGGGCGGAGGCGGACCAGATCGCCGTCTTTGACCTCGCGGCCGTTGATCCACATCCGAACACCTTGGGACTGCCAGCCCCAGTTGGGCTGGGCCTGGACCACCCGTTCGGCCTCGTTGTTGATCACGGTGAACATGATGATGTCGAGCCCGGGACTCTTGCCCTGCTCTTCGCGCACCTTGCGCCACAACTCGATTCCCGGGTAGTACCCGCCGTGGGTGCCACCGAGCCAAAAGCGGGCGCAGTCGCGCGGATAGATGCGTGGTCCACGGGCGTCACGGGCGCTGGGGTCAACCACTTCATCACGGGCGATGCCTTCGGATGCATCACCGGCCTTGGCCAGGTAACGGCGGAAGGCCAGCCTGACTCCAAGATGCTCGACCTCTTGCCCATCATACGGCAGGAACTTGCCCAGCCCGCCCAGGCTGGCCACCGGATCCACGGTCTGGCTGCGGACGAACGGGCCGTTGATCAGCCAGTGCGTGGGCATGTGGTTGTCGGTGAACGGCATCACCGGGGTGCCTGGAGCGAGGACGAGTTCGCTCGGCGGTTCGATCACCGGGATCTGGTCGAATGGCGGTGGCATCACCGCCGGAGTCGGATCGTTCTGGATCGCCAAAGCCGCGATCGCGCCGGCCGACCGGTCCTTCACCGCACCGGTATCCCATTCGCCGCGGACTCCCCAATTGCCCTGGTCATTGCCGAAACCATAGCGGACCCGGGTCAGGAAGTAGTCGTGCTCGTCATTGACCAACGCGAAATCCCGCAGGTTTTGATACAGGTAGGACCAGACGTAGTTGCGGAATTCCACCGGCCAGGCGTCATAGCAGAGGTCGTAGGCGATAGCGGTGCCGATGATGTTGTAGGGATGACGCCAGCCGTTGCCTTGCGGATAGACGCAGATCATGGCGCCGCCGGTGGTGCGCTGGGCCTGTTCGGCATAGCGCTTTTCGCCAGTCAGGGCGTACATCAGCGCATGGCCGGCACCCCACGGCCCGTACATGCTGTGGCCCGCCGCCGGCTGATGGAAGGCGAAGCCGTATTTCATCTCGTTGTCGAGCAGCTCCTGGACTGTGGCGAGAATCGCCTTGCCCTCGGGAGTGGCGGCGCGCTGGCGGACCGCCGGCAGATCGGCCTTGCGGAAGAACAACCGCGGATGTTCCTCGGCAGCGGGCTCCTTGGCCGCCGGCAACGCCGGTTTGACCACTGCGGTGGCGCGGCCTTCGCCGGTTGCGGTCGCCAGATGACAGCGGATGCGGTCGCTGATGCCGTGGTACTTGCTGCCAGGAGCGGCACTGCCGGACGTCGCCCAGGACTGCTCCAATGCCTCCCGATAGTCGGGGGAATCAGCGGTCTTCGACTGGACCTGCCAGGTTCCTGACCAGGTTTCGCCGGCTGGATCGCGTTTCAGCCGCACGGTCCAGGTGGCGGTCCCGCCGATGAACACATCGCTGCCAAAGGTCGCGCGACGGCGGGCGCGCTTGGTGCCCTGGGTCGGACGGATGGTCAGCTTCACGGCGAAGGTCGCCGAATCGGCGCCGACCTGGGCGGATTCCACCGTGCCCCATTGCTCCAGCTCGGGATCTGCTGGCGACATGCCCCAGGCGGTCGGGTCGGCCTTGCCGCCGCGCACGGTCACCGCCAGGCGCCAGTCTTCCCGGCGATCGACCGGCTTGGCGTCCTTTCCGCCGGTCAAGTCCTGGACGATCAGGCTGTCGGGCAGCTCGATGATGAACTCGCCGGTGGGATCGGCCGCGACCAGCCCAGCCCAGGCGAGGCAGCTGACCGCTATGGCCGGAAGTCGGCTGAAAACCGTAGCGACATGGTGCGGCATGTTCAGCGGCCTTTCAGGAATCGGACCAGGTATTCTTCATAGGCCATGGTCTGCCCGCCGATGGTGCACATCGGATCCTCGCGGATCGGCAGCGGCGCCACCGCAGGCGGCGCGCCCTCTTGGATGGTTAGGACCACAACCCACGAATTGCGCGCCTTGGGCGGGACATCCGCGGCGCCCATCTTCGCTGAGCGGATGTGCTTGTTGATCTTGGCATAGAACTCCATGTGCAGGCGTTCGCGCTCTTTGGAGTTGCCGAGGATGCGTTCGAGCGCGACGAAATCGAGCGCGACATCCCGGGCCAGGGCGTCGTCGGACTCCGACGCCTGCTGCTTTTTCGCTCCGGTGCCCTCGATCAGGTCGCTGATCTCGTCCAGCTTCTTGTCGAGGCTGGCATTGGCCATCTTGGCATTGGCGTCCTGGGGCTTCATGCGGAAGAGCTCGATCCGGCCTGGTGCGCCATCGGCCGGCGGCTTGTAGCCCACCCAGGCGAAAGCCGGATAAAGCACCGTGCCTTTCATGGTGTAATTGGTTCCCGCCGGTTTGATCAAGAACGTACCATCGTTCAGTTCGTTGCCTTCGACCTTGGTGCCGATGTGGACCCGGTCGGCGGGCACGTCGCCAATGTGCAGGGTCAAACGCTGCTCGCGGTCAGCGGTGCCGGCGACGCCTTCGACGATCCCGATCACCACCGGTGCGCCGCTGACCCCGCTGTAATCAACGCCGACGGTGCGCCATTGGACCGGATGATAGCAATAGGTCGGATCGTCATAGGGCATCAGCAGATCGGTCTTGGGATCGGGCTGGAGGAATCCTTGGAAAATAAAGCTGGCCGAGCCCGACCCATCGGGTTTGCCCTGGGCCCGGTTGAGTCCGCCGCCGTGATAGGCGACCACCGCCGGCAGGCCGCTGAGGGGAGCGTCGCCCAAGGCCAGGACGTTGAACTTGGCAGGCAGCGGAGTGTGGTCGAACGAACCGAACGGCTCGGTCGGCCGCACCAGCCACTCCCGGCCGAATCCGGCGAGGGTGATCTGGCCACGGCGATTGGCGGCTCCAGGGTCGGCGCCGATGCACCCGTCCATGGTCAGGATCGCGCTGTCCGTTTTCCATCCAGAGCGGAAGATGAAACCGCCGGCCAGGCGGTCTTCCCGGATCAATCCCTTGGCCGCCACCGATGGCGCCGCCTTGGCGGTGTTGGGCTGGGAGGCGATCAGCGCATGCCACGGATTGACCGGGGTCCAAGCGAGGTGGCCGAGGGCCTCGGCGACCAAGGGCAGATCGTCGGTGGCCAGCACCGCGGCGAAGGGCAGGCCGAAATCCGTGCCCGGGGTCTGATCGAAGCTGCGTCCGCCGCAGGACGCTGACCAGCCCGCGATGCGGCCGACGCCGGTGCCGCCGGCCAGATCGATCCCGACCGCACGCCGTTCTGCCAGGATCGCCGGCACCACCAGCTCCCAGGCCGACAGGAACCCTGCGGTGGAAGCGGTACAGCCGGCATCGCCGACGCCGAAGGTGCACCATCGCCGTACGCTGCGTCCGGCAATGGCGGCGGCAGCGGCGAGCTGGGGATCGGCGTTGGCCTCCTGGCCAAGTGCCGCCCGCGCCGCGAGCAGGGCAGCGGCGCGGAACGCCGCCAGACGGCCGTCGCGGGCGTTGGCCGGGGTCCCGAGTTCACCTTTCGGGCCGAACAGCAGCGTGGTCGGCTTGCCTGGTTCCTGGGTCAGGCCGGACAGCCGGATGGCTTCGCTGGCGAGCACGCTGCGGATCGCCGGGCCAAGGCTCTCTTTTTTCAGCAGCAGATCGTAGGCCACCGCCAAGCCGGCGAGCTCCCTGGCGAGACGCAGATCGGGATCGCGGCCATCGCGGCGGCGCTCGATCTCGGTCTGGGCGGCCTGGGCGGTCTCGGTGGCCTTGGCCACAGCCGCGCGGTCGCCGCTTGCGGCCAGCGCCGCCCAGCCGGCCGCCAGGTATCCGTGGCAGGATCCGGGTTCCAACGGTCCGACTTCACCGCCAGCGCCGCTCAGGGTCGCCTTGAGGGTTTTGATGTTGAGTTTCGCCGTGTCGAGCAGTCCCGGCTGGATCGGGATTGGTGGCAGCGGCTGCCACCGGGCAATAGCCCGCACCGGCGGGGCGTGCAGGGCGAATCCAGGGGAACTTTCGGTCTTCCCGGGCTTTACGCCGAAGGCGATGGGTTGGCCGCGTTGACCGAGCTTCTTCGCCATTTCCAGCAGCTCTTCCGCACCAGGGACGGTGGTCGCCCCTTGATAGGTGCCTTCCCAGCGGCTGTGGACATCGGCCAGTTCAATGGTGAACGTGGCCTTGCCACCTGTGGTCAGGGGCAGGGCCGGCAGCAGGTCGATAGTCAAGGTCGCCTTGAATTTTCCTTTGCTGAGGCTGCCTTCGCCCATCGCCACCTGGACCGGATGCTCGACGCCCGGGAAGGTCGCCAGATAGCCCCAGGCCTGGGGCGCGATCGCTCCGCCTCGAACATCGAGATCCACCGCGATGGCGGTGAGCGCCTGGGGCGTCTCCGGTGCGGCCAGGGTCGGAACCGCGCCCTCAAGCACCAGGCGCAAGGTTCCGTCATCGCCAGCGCACACACTGGAGATCAGCAGAGCGGGCAGGAGGGCTGGCAGGATGAAGCGTTTGCTCACGCCAGCACCTACCCCCGACGTCCGATGGCGTTGCCCGCGGGCCGGTGTGACCTGGCTGTGCGCATCACCCGGGTCGCCGCCAACAGCCGTCCGCCCCGGGCGTATTCCACCCAGGCTCGGCTTGCCTGCCGCCGCCGCCGACCCCAAGGTGCCATGATGCGGTTCTCCAACCTGTTGTCCCGAGCCGGTCGCGCCGCAGGGCTCGCCCTCCTGCTGCTCGCCTCCCTGCCGGCCTGTTCGACCCCGGTGTTCACCTATGGCCTGCTCAATTGGCCTCCAGACCAGCATCCGCTGACCGTGCTCCACCATGGTCCGTTGTCGCCGGCCGAATCCGCCCTGGTCGACCAGCTGCGCCGGGCTGGGGCCTCGCCCGATCGCGCAGGTGGCTACCTGCGCGCCAACATCGTGGTGAACCTCATCGATATCGATGATCAGGCAGCACTTTCCGAAGCCAGTCCAGTGGTCCGCGGCCTGGCTGGCAAAGGCGCCGGAACCCAGGTGATCGCGCAGTTCTCGCACGCCCTGGGCCGCGATCCGCCAGTGTGGTGGTCCAGTCCACTGACCGCCGACGCGGTGGAGCGCATCCTCGATTCCCCGACCCGCAGGGCGGTCACCCGGCATTTGCTGAGCAATGCCACCGGAGCCTGGATCTTCCTGCGCTCCGGCGACCTGGCCGCCGACCGCGCGGCCGAAAACATCCTGCGCGAGCAGCTCGCCGCCCTGGGCAAGCAGATCGAATTGCCAGCGTTCGACCCCTCAGATGAAAAGGCCTGGCGCTATGAAAAGCTGCCGCCGGCCAGAGTGGACTTCCAGGTATTCGCAATCGCCAGCGATGATCCGGCGGAGCAGGGGCTGGTCCGGCAACTCACCCAGTTCGACCCATCTTTCGCCAATCTGGCCGGTCCCAAGGCATTCGCTGTCTTCGGTCAAGGTCGGTACATCCCCCTGGCTGGCAGCGAGCTGTCGGCCCGCGGCATCGCCGATCTGGTCGGTTTCCTGGTTGGATCATGCTCGTGCGAGATCAAGGACCAGAATCCGGGCATCGACCTGATGACCACCACCGATTGGACCGCGTATCGCTTCCTGTCTGCCGAGCCCGCCAAGGTCGCCGCCGGCGTCGTGCCAGCGCCTGGCCTGGCCGGCTGGGCCCTGCTCGCCGCGGTCCTGGTCGGCGCCGGGGCCGCCTTCACCCGCAATCGGATGAGTCGGTCCTAAGCGCCCACGAAACAACAAGGCGCGCGTTCCGGAGGGAATGATTCCGAGCCAATTCGGCGATGGGAAATCACCGCCCTTGTTCACAGATAGCCCGCGCCAGCCCTCGATACACACGCAACAACACGGCGCACGATTCGGAGCGGCAAGGTATTTCGGAGCGGCGATTCCCTCATCGCCGGCGCGACACTGGTTTCGTTGGCAGTCTGGTCAGACCGTGGCCGCTGTTAGGGAAGGTTCCGGACTGCTGGTCCAGAAAAACTCAACGTGATCCAGGTGGCGGACTCGGTGGCAGGGTGCCGGGCGGAAGCGACTGGGGCGGAGATCCGGCGGGCGGCTCGCCCACCGGTTCGACCGGATTGGGGATGATCATCCGCCCGAACAACCCGCTGAGCTGCTCGCGAATGCGTTCGGCCTCTTCATTTTCGAACCGGGCATCGAGACGGACCGCAACCTTGGCGCGTGGGTTATACGCCAAGGCCATCTCGGCGATCCGCTCCTGGCCGCCTTCGCGCCACGCGTACGATAACCGGCGTCCGGCGCCGCCGCTGAAGGACATTTCCAGCGATCCGCTCTCGCGGTAGCTCTCGCGCGTGGTCAGGGCCTCGACTTGGCGCAGCCACACCACGTCGAAGGCCGTTTCCGTCGGCAGCGGGACCAGGGTGACGATGATCGATGCGGTCTCGCTGTTCGGGTCGACGAAGCCGGCATTGCCGCCGAGCACATCGTTGCGCTTCCAATTCTCGGGGATCGCGACCACCACGCCTGAGGCCGGATCGACGAAATCGTTGCCAGAACCTTTGGCGGTCTGGGAACTGCTCGGGCCGGACTCGGCGGGAAGGCCGAGCTCGCGACGGATGCCGTTATGGCGCGGATTGGCGCGCAGCCCGGTCTGGTAGGCCCGCCAGGCGCAATCCTTGGCCCGAGGCAGGTTCTCGGCATTGGTGTCGGTCCACCGGCCAAGCAGGTAATAGGCCTCGGCATCGCGCCAGTCGATGGCGGCGAAGCGGTCCTCGAATTCCTGGGTCATCGCCTCGGCCAGGGGCCGCCATTTGCCACCGTACAGCGCGAATCCGGCGCTGCGCAGGCGGCGTTCGATCTTTTGTGCGACCGTCCCACTCAGCCAGTCCACCGACGCCACCCGGGCGGCACGGCCCGGATCGTTGAGCAGATTGAAGCACCAGCCAACCGCCTGTTCCAACAACGCGGAATCCTTGCTGGCCCCAGCCGCTGCGCCGGCATCGTCGATCACCGCAACGACCAGATCATCGCCAGCGGCCAGCCAGGCGTCCCGTGCGACCGACTGGTGGGCCTGCTCGCGAACCCAGTTGGCTACCGCCAGGCGGCCTTGCCAGTCGTCCTTCGGAATGCCGGTGAGCCGGGCCTCGATGATGGCATGGTCGGACGGCGCCGGCTCGGCTGCGACCACCCGCACCTGCAAGGTGTGGTCGGGACCGGCTTCGATCTTGGCGAAAACGTACAGGTTGTCGCCTTCGACCCGGGCAGCCCAGGCGCTGGCGGCGCT
Organism: Planctomycetota bacterium; assembly: GCA_014193115.1. Classification (GTDB taxonomy): domain Bacteria; phylum Planctomycetota; class UBA11346; order UBA11346; family UBA11346; genus BJHQ01. The sequence continues at coordinate 150,182 of BJHQ01000008.1, forward strand.
GACCAGCGGCAGATTCACGCCATACAGGCGGACCCGCGTGACGTCCTCCCCCAGCGGCGGAGTGCGCAATTTCGCGGTGAAGACCACGTCTTTGTTCGCGATGAAGCCGCTGTCCGCGAGTTCGCCGATCGGCACCTGGAGCCAGGCGTCATCGCGATAACGGACAAAGGTCCGCTCCTGGTCGCGGATCGCCATCGTGAAGGTCTCGGTCCACGGCGTCGGCTCTCCGCCCAGCAGCTGGCCGGCAAGGGCCGCAGGCAGGGCGAGGGCGACAGCAAGGACGGCGGCGCAACGGGTCATAGGCGGTCCCGGCAGGTCTGTTCAGCTTTTATGGTCGGGGAGGTCGCGGCACAAGGCGCAGGTAGCGGCTGACTCAGGAGCCCGGAATGGCGAAAGACTTGCGCCCGGCGGACTGCCCGATAAAAGCCCCCTCCGCCCAACAGGCCGGGATCGCCCCACGGGGGTATAGCTCAGTTGGTAGAGCGTTTGAATGGCATTCAAAAGGTCAGGAGTTCGAATCTCCTTACCTCCACCATCGGCGATCCAGAAAAACCTCAGGTGAAAACCTGGGGTTTTTTGTTTTGTCTATTTCGCTCCGGCGCCAGAAAAAATGAGCGAAACCGGCTCGGGCAAATGCCTGACAAATGCCAGAGATTCGGAATCCATATGGACCCATGGCATGGGTTGCCGATCACCCGGCGGGCTTATCGGGCAGGCATCCTGCGTTTGCGGTGCTCTTCCATGTCGAGTCCGATCGCGATTCTCAGTCGTTGAGGCAGACGGTTGGCCACCTCCACCGCTTCCTTGGGCGCAAGGCCGGCAAGGCGAAGCTCATCCGCAGCGATCTCGCGCCAGATTCCCTCAGCAGCGCGGCGAGCTGTACACGCCAACCGCTGCGCCTGGCGCGCAATTCCAGGGGTAAAGGGTCGGCCACGTTGGCGCTTCGGTGTGGGTTCCATGTGTTTTCCCTAGGTGTTTTGGTTATGGGTGGCATGCGGCATGTTTCCTGCGCTTGTCACGCTTGCAAAAAAACGTCCCCATCGGCGTAGCAACCCGTTCGGACCACCCCGCCTGGGAGGACCCGCGCGACCCCCGGGGGGCGGCAGGCGCCATCCGTTCGGCCGTGTGGCAAGGCAAAGCCCCGCCCCTGCTTTGGAAGGTGTGTCGTGGTGTGACAGGTGTTCCGCCAGTGTTTTTCCACGTTTATTCTGACACACCATTCTACGGTTGCGGTGTGACAAGGTGTGCCAGCAGCCGGGCTGCGGCCAGAGGAAACACCCGACCGGCACACCATGCCACACCGTCCCGCGCCCATGGTGTGACACAATTCCGCAGTGTTTCACCTCGTGGCACACCGCCACACCTTGGCACACGAGTTCACGGCAAGGGGTCATGGCTTCCCAGGGTCAGGACATACAGCCGAGCGGTTCCGCCACCTTCGCGGGGCAGTCGCAGGGCATGGGAATGCTTCCCGCCACCGTCCGGGATCAGCATGCCGGCCGTGGAGCAGGCCCTGGCCACCAGGCGAGGATCCAAGCCTTTGCACACCTCCGCGCGCCAGGTTTCACCGGGGATCAGGTATTGCCGCGCCCCTTCGCGAATCCGATACCAGCCTGCCCGGTTCTGGACCCGCACCCCTTCGTCAACGTCCCAGGAATCAAAGCGCGCCGATCCGTGGGCGACCAGCCATCCCCGGACATGCTCGACCGCTTGGGCATCCTCAGCAGCGCCGGCACCGCCACGGCGAGCTGATAGCCACGCCTTGAAGCAGGAGGCTGCGGCAGCGAAGGCCGCACCATCGGGCCAGCCAGTGATGCCCGCAGCGGTCGCCAGTTCACCGGCAGCAGCAACAACGGCGAAACGCCGGGCAACCCGATGCACCTGGCCATCAGCCCCTGCCGGCACCGCTTCGGCGGCGAAACGGTCAAAGGTCGTCCGCAGCCCGGCCCGAACGCCAGGCAGGTCGGCCACCAGCTCATGCAGGAAGGCTGGCCCCGCCGTGCCGTGCTGTCGGTGGCACGCTGCATCCAGCCGATCGGCGAATGCCGCGCCCCGTGCCTTGGATGACTCGCCAGCGGTGTCGTGGGTTGTCTCCCACGCACCAAGCCCGGCGCCGGCATCGGCCGGGATGTCGGCAATGCGCAGATCGGCACCGGCCCGCGTGACCTTGCCGGCTTCGCGTGCCAGGTCGGCCAGTCCGATTTCCCCGGTGGACAACAGCAGCAAGCGCCAGGTCAGCGGATCGCGCATCCCGCCGTCTGCACGCATCCGGGATTTGCCCCGGCCATTGGCGATCAGGTACGCCACCTCCCCGGCGGCATGGGCATCGGCTTGCCCGAGTTCGTCCAGACACAGCAAGGAATCATTGTGCGCAGCGCAGGTGCCTTCCAGTCCGTTCGCGGTTGCCCGCCAGGAAAGCACATCCGAACCGAACACCGATGCGGCGGCCCGAACGCATCGCGTCTTGCCCAGGCTCGACCCGCCCCGCAGGTGAAAGCCGCCCCCATCCAGATCGGCCAGGTTCAGCAGTGGCCCGGCGAATCCGCAGCCGATGGCGAACAGCAATCGGGAATTGCCCACGGCCAGGGCTGCCACCTCATTCCGCCAGCCGTCCAGCGTGCCGGCGGTTGCCAAAGGGCGGGCCAGCATCGGGCCTTGCGGCACCACCCGCTCACCAGCGTCAGGGATCACGGTGCCGGCCCGGTCGCGAAGCACGAACGCATCCCCGTGCCAACCGCCCCGGGTCACGCATCGCGCCAAGCGGCCTGGGCGAATCTCCATCAGCAATCGGGCAAGCATGGAACGGACACCGGGAGCGGTTCCCAGCGACAGGCCACCATCCAATAGGGTCCGGCGCAGGTCGGTGCCGTCCCCAGCCAACAATTCCGCCGGCATCGCCCATTCGTGCGCCCGGCCCTCACGATCGCGCCATGCCAGCAGACGGCCCCATGCGCGGCCGGATTCGTCCCTGGTGTCGGCGGCGATCCGCAGCGGCCCGCAGACGTGGGAAGGTTCGCCATCGTCCCCGGCGGGGCGGTGCCAGATGCCGTCCGGCCGGCGATAAAAGCCGCGCGGCAAGGTCTCGGTCCCCTCGGCGAGCAGGTCGGCCACGGTCGCAGGGGTCCAAGTCGGCGGAGCGTCCGCGAGGTCCCAGCCTTGCGGCAGGATCCCGCCCAAGGCGGCGCGCACTGGGTCGAGATCGACCACTGCCACCGATGCCGCTATGGGGTCGAGCAGGTCGCGCACCTGCGCCATGGCGTCCCGGCCGGGATCGTCCGCATCCGGCCAGAGGGTCACGGCGCGGCCAGCCATGGGTTGCCAGTCCGCCTTGGCCACCGCCTGCGACCCGCCTGGCCAGGTGATAACGACATGCCCGGGAACCAAGCGGCGGGCCGCATCGGATGTTTTCTCACCCTCGACCACCAGCACCGGCGCATCAGGCCGGGTGGCGAGCTGGTCGAGTCCGTACAGTGGGCGCGGCTCGGGGTGGCCCTTCCAGACCCAGCCGGACGCGCGCGGCGTCAATTGGCGAAGGTCCTTTTTTCCATCAGGAAGGTTCCACCGGCAAATGACCAGGGGAATGGTTCCATCGGCCAAGCGATAGAGCCAAGTCCGGTCTGGCGCCCGGCGGTGCCGATTGCGCGCCAGCAGGTCGGCCGGCGGCTGGTCGTGGGCGGGAATGACGGGATCGGACTCGACCTGTTCGGCGTGCACCGGTTCACGGTCGGGACCATCCAACGGGGCGAAGGCTGCGGCGATTTCATCCACGGGGCACCTCTATCCGCAGCGCATCGGCCAGATGTTTCGCAGCCTTTCCCGGACTCAGGTCGAACAGGTACGCGGCCAGCCCGATCACGTCCCGCCCTCGGGCAGACGGGTCGGCGAAGTCGGCCCAAGCTCCCGTGCGCAGGTTGATGGCGAAGCTGCCGGGGTGCCGATCAGATCGGCGAGGATTCAGGGCAACCCATTCGCGGCCCTGGGGTTTTCCATCAGGCAACCAACGGGCGAGCAGGTCGGGCAGCCAAGGCACGGCGCGGCGGTTCAGCTCGGCGAAGTCGATTCGCTGGGGTTTCGCTTGGGGTTTCATCGTGCGCCCCCAGTCGGCAGGCGCCAGACGCGCGATGGCGAATCGTGACAATTTCGCCACGGCGAGCGGTCGAACCATCCCGCCGGTTCAATTCGTCCGGCGGCGTGCAGACGTTCGATTGCCAGACCGGCGGCCCGGCCGTCCACACCATCGGGCGCAGCCAAACCCGCACGAGCCCTAGCCTCGGCCAATGAGCACGGACCGGAATCCAGGGCAGCGAGCAGGACGCGGCAACATTTATCAACAAAGGTGGCCTTTGCCGGGTTCGGGTCCGCCGCATGGGCTGCCAGAGCGGCGGCGGCCAGGTCGGCGCCGGTCGGCCGGTCAATTCCCAGTTCGTCAAATATCGTTGATTGCGCAGAATTTTCGCTATGATTTCCAGTGTCGCTGGCGGTCGCGACAGGGGCCTTGGGCGCGGCAACGCCTGGGGCCTCATTGTTTTGGGCGGTCGGTTCCATGGGTCAGGCCTCCGCGCGGCGGTTGGCCAACCAGGCGCGAATTTCGCTGCGAAAATAGATAATTCGGCGCCCGATGCGGTGGTAGGGCACGCGCACTTCGTCGGTGCATCGCCAGGTGTTCAGAGTCGCGGGACTCAGCCCCAGTTCGATGGCGGCACCGGCCGTATCGGTTGCGTCGGGGGTTGGTGGAGTGGTCAGGAATGGGCATGATTGCCTCCGTTCCCGCCACTTTGCGCGAGTTTATGTCCCCAACAGTTCGGCCCTTTATTGCTTCTTAGGTCGTCCTCGCGGGCCACCTTTTTTGGCGGTGGCCTTCCTCATCGCATTGTCACTCGCGCCGGTTTCATCGCATGCCAACCGCCGAGACTCTTTTATGTCTCGTCCCTGATCGCGGTGCTTTTGGAATGCAGCCACCATTACAGCGCGGGGGACGCATCCGCGAACCTCGCCAGATTTGAATCCGCCCCCCCTCGATCCCTGGCCGGCCTTGGCGATTTCCGCCATCCGGCCCGGCACGCCTGCCAGGACGGCCTCGCCCCAGGCGTCCACGGCGGCGGCAGCAAGGCCCAGCGCCAATTGGTGGCGGCAAGATACTGAAAGCGCAGCGTTTGCTATTTCGTCTGCCCAATTGTCCACAGCAACGAATCCAGCCAAGGCCCGGAGCAGGCGAAAATCTTGTTCGTTTGCCGCTGGCAGGGCTGCGATTCCACTGCCGCCAGGCAAGAGTTCCCACCGTAGACCACGCCGCGCTACTTCGGCCTCGACACGCGCGCGAAGTTCTCGCCAAGCATCAGGATTCGGACGAATAGTGCCCTGCATTCCCATGCCGCCCGGCCCAAGATAGTTGACATCTGTGCTACGCTGAATCCGCAAGTCATAGCAACCGCTGGCTTCGTGCTTGGCCGTTTTCCTCACGTGTTTGAGCAGCCATGGAGATACTGAGTCCTCGCGGATCCATGCGCACGGTATGCGGCGCGGCTTGGACTCCTGGGTCAGGCCAGCCGTTTTGCGTGATTTGCGGGACTTTTCCCCAGGGATGGGGTCGGTGGTCATGGCGGACCCTCCCGGGTGTCGGTTCCGGCATTGATGCGGTCAGGCTGATTGCGGCCAACGTCCGCCGCCGGGGTCGGTCGCGCCCCCAGGATCGCAGCCGCAGCACCTGGGCTGTGGCCCAGCATCTTGCCGGCCACGATGGCGGCCATGTGGGCGGCGTGGTCTTGACCAATCCGGCCATAAATCCGGGTCGATTTGCTGCCGGGGGCGTGGCCAAGCTGCCGGCCGATCTCGGCTTCCGAGAATCCCGCCATGGCCATGTGTGCGCCCACGGATCGGCGAATGTCGTGAAAGCGCAGGTCCATCACCGTGCCTTCGCTGGGATCACCGCCGGCAGCGGCCACGCGATCCCGCAGGGCATCGACCACCCGCGCCAGTGGATGGCGCATGCCGGATTCCCGCCGGCCCAGGGCTGCCCGCCAGAATGCGTCCGCCAAGTCGGCGAGCCCGGCGGTTTCCACATCCAACCGTTCCGGCGGCCAGGACTCGATGCCGGCCAGGACTTGGAGCAGGCGCCGGGCTTCCATGCGCCAGCGGATGCGATCCCAGGCGCGGCCGGGGTCGATCGTGTGCCGTTTTGGGTCGGTGGCCTGGGGGAACACCCATGCTTTGCTGGGACATTCCGCACGCCATGCGCGCAGCCGATCGCACACCACCGGCGGAAGGCTGAGCTTCATCTCTGTCCCGCCCTTCGATTTGTGGCCAGGGATGCGCCAGGTCCCCCGGGCCAGGTCCAGTTCTGCGCCTTCACCGGGCCAGGGCATGCTCAGCAGGTTTGCCAGGCGCGCCCCGGTGGTGGCGGCAAGCAGGAAGAACAGCGGCCAGGGCGCGGCTTCCTCGGCCACGCCTTCCCAGAACCAGGACAGCTCCGGCCCCGCCATGTGGCGATCGCGGGAGGTTTCCCGATGGCGATACTCAGCCGACCGGGCGGCGGGGTTGGTCAGGTCGGGGGCGGCCTTGGCGAAGATGGTGCCGACCAGCACCGCCGCGCGGTTGGCCAAGGTAGCGCCCCGTTCCTGGGTGATGGTTTCATGCAGGCGGCGCACGTCCTCGGCCATCAGATCAGCAGCCAGACGACCACCAGTCCAGCGGGCTTCCACCTTTGTCCCACAGGTCGGACAGGGGTGGCGCTCCCGGGTGTGGGTGGCCCCGGTCACGATGTTGGACTTGGCCTTGCCGGCGGTGGTCTTGGTCTGCTTCGCCCGGCGTGGTTCGTAGGATTCCCGCGATGCGGTCCAAACCACCTCGGCGCCGACATGACCATCGGGACAGCAGGTCATGAGCCGCACCTTGAAGGCAGGGGCCAGCACCCGAGCCCACAGCCAGCAATCCATTTTGACCGATGACGGCCGCTTGTTCGGCAGTGCGTGCTTGGCCAGGTAGGACTCCCACAGGTCTCCCATGGCGACCTTGTCGGCGGCCCGTGCTTGGGTTCGGTCCTCCCACGGTCGTTCCCCGTTGGCGATGGCCCCAAGCAGCCCCTGGGCCAGTCGCCGGGCATCGTCAACGCTGAGGCTGGGATGATCGCCCAGCCGCATGAAGCGAGCCCGCCCGCACGCCCAACGGATCAGCCAGAGCGACTTGGACCCGGCCGACACTTGGCAGGCAAGCCCGCGCACCTCCGCGTCCCAGACGATGGTCCGTCCGCGCTTGCCGCCATCCGCTGCGTCAAACCGCAAAGCGTCCAAGCGCGCCTTGGTGAACACGATGCGCCGGTGCTGCTCGCGCGCGGGGTCGCCGGCGGGTTCCGGCAGGCCAGGTTCCAATGGTGCCGGCATGCTGTCCTCAGAGGTCTGACAAATGCCTGACAAATGCCAGAAGTCAAAAACGGGCAAATGTGGCATTTGTCAGTCAACGTAGAAAACAGCGTAAGTACCTATGAAATCAATCAAGCGCCATTTACCACAAACCCCACCAAACGCCGGTCCCTGTAAATGGCATTCAAAAGGTCAGGAGTTCGAATCTCCTTACCTCCACCATCGGCGATCAAGAAAAACCTCAGGTGAAAGCCTGGGGTTTTTTGTTGTTGTTGTGACCCGGCTTTCGCGATTTTTCTGCCGAGCCGGGGCGCAGCTCAGTCCTTGATTGGGTCGGTCGCTGCCCGGACAGGTTCGGCCAATGCTTCCACTAATTTCCGGCGATCCGCCGGGGTGTGATCGGCGGTGACCGACAGGCGCAGCCGGCAATGACCGGGTGGTACGGTCGGCGGACGGATCGCGGGGGCGTGGTGGCCGGCCTCGCGCAGGCGTTGGGCGAGGGCCAGGGTGGCGGCTTCGTCGCCGACCAGCAGGGGGACGATGGCTGAGCGGCCCTCGGGTACGGTCCAGCCGCGCTGGCGGAGGTCCTGGCGGAGGTCCTGGGCGGTGGCGCGGACCGTGGTGGCGAGATCCGGGTGGCGCTCGATCAGGTCGAGGGCCGACACGGCGGCGCCGGCAGCGGCCGGGGCCAGGGCGGTGCTGAAGATGAAGGCCCGGCCGCGGTTGATGATCAGGTCGATCAGGTCGTGGTCGCCGGCGATGAAACCGCCTTGGGATCCCAGGGATTTGGAGCAGGTGCCGATCCTGAGATCGGGACTGATGCCGAGGTCCGCGGCCAGGCCGCGGCCACCGGGGCCGAGCACGCCCAGGGCGTGGGCCTCGTCCACCACGAGCAGCGCCCCATGGCGCTGGCACAGGCTGTGGATGGCGGACAGCGGCGCCTCATCGCCATCCATCGAATAGACCGCCTCGACGCAGACGATCCGCCTCCGGGCGCTGTCGCCGCGGATCAGCTGGCGCTCAAGATCCGCCGGGTCGTTGTGGGCGAAGCGCAGCACCTGGCCGGCGGCCAGGGCGGCGCCATCATAGGTCGAGGCATGGCACAGCCGGTCGAGGATCAGCAGATCCTCGTTGGAGGACGCCAGCGCTGACAGGGCTGCGACGTTGGCCTGGTAGCCGCTGGCGGTGACCACGGTGGATTGGGCGCCGAGCCATCGTGCGAGCCGCTGCTCGAGCTGGGCGTGGCAGGGCAGCGATCCGGCGAGCAGCCGGGCCGAACCGGCTCCGGCACCCCAGCGCCGCACGGCGCGCTGGGCACCGTTCTTGACCATCCGGGTCTGGGCAGCGCCGAGGTAGTCGTTGGAGGCCCAATTGATCAGTTTCAGTCGTTTGCCGCCAACCCGGAGCACGATCCGCCGGCCGCCGGCGGAATCGAGCTGGGGGCGAACCCGCAGTCGTCCAGCGGCGGCGATCTCGGCGAGTTCGTCCTTGATGCCCTGGCGCATGGTCGACGCGGCTGCGGTCTGAGGGCTGGGAACGCCGAGGGCCTGCTCGGCAGGGGGCGGAAGCGGATCGGTCATGCTGGTGCGATCCGGGCGGGTGAGCGCATCACTCCGCTGTCTCCGGCCGGCTGGTCGCCGCTGTCTGCGGCCGGCTGGTCTCCGGCAGGCTGGTCACCGGCCAGGCCGACCTGGGGTTGGAATGTCCCAGGCAAATCCTGACATAACGCTCGACGGCGCCAGCGAAGCCGAAATCGAGCGCGTCCGCGACCAGGGCATGACCGATGCTGACCTCCAGCACGTCGGGCACCGTGGCCAGGAACGGTCCGAGGTTTTCCAGGTCGAGGTCGTGTCCGGCGTTTACGCCCAGTCCGGCGCCGGCAGCCGCCAGCGCGGTGGCGCGGTAGCGGGCGAGCACCGCGTCGCGGTCGCTGCCGGCAAAAGCCCGGGCATAGGGTTCGGTGTACAGCTCGATGCGGTCGGTGCCGGTGGCGGCGGCGAGGGCGACTTGGGCCGGCTCGGGATCGAGGAAGATCGACACCCGGATGCGGTTCGCCCGCAGCCGGCCCACCACCCGCCGCAGGGTCTCGGCATGCACCCCGCAGTCCCAGCCGTGGTCGCTGGTGCGCTGGGTCGGCGAATCTGGGACCAGCGTGCATTGCTCAGGAACCACGGCGCAGACCAGGGCGAGGAAGGCCTCGTCAGGGAAGCCTTCGATATTGAACTCCCGGCCCTGCTGGCGGGTGAGTGCACGCAGCTCGGTCACATCCCGTGGCCGGGTATGCCGCTGATCCGGACGCGGATGGACGGTGATGCCGTGGGCTCCGGCGGCGAGGCAGGCCCGGGCCGCCGCCAGCACGTCGGGCCGCCCGGTCTCGCGGGTATTCCGAAGCAGGGCGACCTTGTTGAGATTGGCGCTGAACGCGGTCATGCCGGGCATGCTGGGCGGAACGCCCAGGCGCCAAGACGTGACGCCCTGGCTGCCGACCGCGACGCGGCGAACCGATCAGGAGGGCCGATCAGGTCGGCCTGGACCCGAGCCCGGATGATCGTCAGTTTTCTTGGATATTGCCGCCGCATCCCGCTCACAGACCGCCGCCGCCACCTGCCCGCCACTGGTCGGGGACCGGGATGGTGCCGGCCGGCACGCCGCGGAGCGGCGTGCCGCCATCGACTGCGCCGATGGTCAGGCTGTAGATCACTTCCTTCCGCACATCGACGCCGTCGGTCTTTTGGACATCCAGTTCGCGGTCGCCAGCCATCGGTCGGACGATGTAGAAATAGTAGGCGCCATCGGCCAGCTGGCCGAAGCCGCGGGTCCGATTGGGTTCGATGGTCACCTCCAGGCCGGTGCCGTCGACCTTGCGCCGGATGCCGATGGTGATGTTCGCCTCTTCGCGGTTGGTGATCTCGATGGTGTTCTTGCCGCTGCGTGGGACCTTCTTTTTGTAAGTGAACCGCTTGTCGAGGCGGAGCAGGGTCTCGTTGCGGTTGAGCCATTCCTCTTCATGCAGGACCATGCCGGCATCGAGCTGCTTTTTTGAGAACGCGGTGATCTTCTCTTGCAGTTCCTTGGGCAGGGCGGCGGGTTCGACTTCGTTCAGGCGGAGCGAGGTCAGGGTCGTTCCGGTGCGCAGCAGGAAGGTCGCCTTGGGCAGCGATGGGTCGCAGTCGATCGTGTCATAGGTGAGTTTGCGACCGTCCTTGGTGGCCAGTTCGGCAGCCGCGGCTGCGGCCACCACGACGAGGAGCAGGGCGAAGCGCATGGCGTGAGCCTGGGCGGCACGTCAGCGGAGCAACAGCGGGATCAACCCAGCGGCGTTCCCTGCGCATCACTGCGTGGAGATCCGACGCGGCTGCTCACACCGCGTTGGCGGCCTGCTCTTTGAGCTGGTCGATCAGCAGGCGGCCTTCGACGGTCAGGGCCGACAAGGTCGCATCGTTGGCCTTGGCCGCGGTGGTCGACAGCTCGCGGCCGAGTTCCTGGCTGAGGAAATCGAGCTTCCGGCCGATTTCCCCGCCGGCGCTCAGCGTGGCGTCGAGGGCCGCAAGATGGCTGGCCAATCGGGTCAGCTCCTCGGTAACGTCGATGCGCTCAGCGATCAGCGCGATTTCGCGGACCAGAACGGCCGGATCGGGCGCGGGCAGTCCGCTGCCCGTGAGGGCCTCAGCGATCCGTTGGTGCAGTCCGGCCCGGGCTTTGGGCAGGCGCTCGGCCGCTGCGTGGTGCAATCGGGGAAGCAGCCCACGCAGGCCATCGGCGCAGCTCTGGAAGGCCGCCTGCAACGCGGTGCCCTCGCGGCGACGGGCGGCAAGCAGGTCGTCGAGGGCGAGATCGCAGGTACGCTGGATCAGCTCAGCCGCGCCGGCGGCCTCGTCCCGGGCCAGCGGCAGCAGAGACGCCACCCGATCGAGCGTCGGCAGCGGCGCGCCCAGCTCGGCGGCAAGTGCTGCCAGGTCGCGCCACGCCGCCGCCAACCGGGCGCGATCGAGCGGTATGGCCTGGGCCGACACGGTGACTTGGACCGTGATCGAACCGCGGACCAGGCGTTCCCGGCAGCGCCGGCGGAGGTCTTCATCGATCGCCAGGTCGCGGTTGTCGCCGCGCACCGCCACCTGGATCGCCCTGTGGTTCACCGAGGAAATCTGCACTTCGACGGTCATCCCGTGCTCGTTCAAGCGGCTGCGGCCGAAGCCGGTCATGGAGACGATCATGGGATGCGCTGGTCCAGGTGCAGGGAGGGGTCGTCAGGTGACTTCGCTGCGCAGCCGGTCGCTGGTCCGCGAGGCGCCGCGCTTGGCGATGGCCAGGGTCAGCTCCTCAGCGACGACATCGGCGATCCGGGTCAGCGCACCGCCGCCGCCGAGTGCGGCACGGACCGCGGCGAGATCGGCGAGCATTTCGCTGCGACGCGGACCGTCCCACAAGCGCAGCAGGTGGGCAGTCAGCCGCACCGGATCGAGTTGGCGTTGCAGGACCTCGGGCACCGCCCGCCAGCCGAGGACGATGTTGGGCAGGCCGACGTGATCGGTGCGGATCAGATGCCGGGCGATGGCCGCGGTGGGCGGGTCCATGCGATAGGCGATGACGTGGGGCAACCCGAGCAGACTGGCTTCGAGGCTGGCGGTGCCCGAGGCCACCAGCCCGGCCTGGGCCGCGGCGCACAAACTGCGGAAACGCCCTTCAACCAGCGGGAAATGGGTGATGGCGCGGTAGCGGCCGAGGGGCACATCGGGATGCCGCGACACCGCCACCCGCACCCGGGGCAGGCGGCGGCTCAGGGCCTCTGCCGCCTGGTGGAAGACCGGCAGCAGGGTCGCGACCTCGCGCTCCCGGCTACCCGGGGCGAGCAGCAGCAGCCGGTCCTCCGCCGCCAGGCCCAGCTCGCTGCGCACCTGGTCCGGCTCGGCGCCGGCGGCGACCAGATCGACCAGCGGATGGCCGATGAACTGCGCGGTGCACGACTTCGCCCAGCGCCCAGCGAAGCGGTTGAACAGCGGCGGTTCGAAGGGGAAGAAGCAGAGCAGCCGATCGACGCTGGCAGCGATGGATTTGGCCCGGCGCGGTTTCCATGCCCACACCTGGGGCGCCACGACATGGATGAAGCGCGTGCCGCGCTGGCGCAGGCCGGCCAGGCGGCGCAGCAGGCGCAGGTTGAAACCTGGATAATCGACGGTCACCACCACCGCCGGCGCGCTGTCGCGGACGATCCGGGCCAGGCGCATGCCGAGGCGGATGAACTCGGGCAGGCGGGCCAGGACCGGCAGCAATCCCATCACCGCCAGCCCGTCGATCGGCTGTTCGATCACCGCACCGGCGGCGCGGCAATGTTCTCCGCCCATTGCGGCCACGGTCAGGGCCGGATGCCGTCGACGCAGCTCGGCGATGATGGCTCCGGCATAGGCGTCGCCCGAGGGCTCGCCGCAGAGCACGAACAGATCGCAGGCGGGACTCAGACCCATGGCCGGGGATGCTCGCGCCCTCTGGCAGATGCCAAGGCCGGAAGCGGAGCGCGGCATGAACCAGAGCGCGGTCCGGGTCAGGACCTTCCCTGGTTGCCGGCGTCCTCGGGCGCCTAGCATGCCGTGATGGCCGCTTTCGATCAGGCCGAAGACCGCCCGACCAACGAGGCCGAAGAGCTGATGCGGCAGAAGCGGTTCGCCGACGCTGCCGCCCGCTACCACGACCTCCGTCGGCGCGAACCGAGCGATCTGTGGTTCGCCCTCGGCCATGCCAGCGCGTTGGAATGCGCCGGGGATGTCGATCGCGCCCAGCAGATCCTCGACGAGGCCGCCGTGCGCCACCGTGCGGCGGCGCCGCTGCACCGTTTCCGCCGGCTGTTCTTCGTCCGGCGCGAAGACGTCGGCGGAGCGGCGGCGTCGCGGCTGGCCCTCGAACAGCAGCTGTTCGACGATGGTCCAGTGGATCAGCTGGCCGATCTGTATTTCAACCAGGGCCGCTACCGCGAGGCCCAGGCCGAGCTCGAACGGCTGCTGCGCGAGGACGAGGACGGCGGCGCCTTCCGCGCCAGCCTCCTCGCCCGGCTCGGCGCCTGCCTGCGCCAGCTCGGCGAGTTCGACCATGCCCGGGGCATGCTGCTCCAGGCCCTGGCCCTCGACGACGACGCGGCGTGGACCCTGGTTGAGCTGGCCGAGACCGAACGCGGCATGGGCGACAACGAATCCGCCCGGCGCCACTATCAGGATGCCCTGGAGCTGCGCGGCGACGATCACTTCGCCCGGGCCCATCTCGCCCAGGTCGAACATGAATCCGGCAACACTGATCGTGCGGTGGAGCTGTACGAATCGATCCTGGCCGCCGATCCCAAGCTGACTTGGGCCAAGATCGAGCTCGCCCAGGTGCTGGCCGAGCGCGACCGCGGCGGCGATGACGAGGAACTGGATCCCGCCGATTCCACCGGCGGCGAAGCCCCGCCAGCGGAATCGCCAGCCGAAGAAAGCGATCGTGACCGCGCGGTCGCGCTCTGCAGATCGGCGCTGCGCGACGATCCCGAATTCCCCTGGGCCCACGCCCAGCTCGGCCAGCTGGCCAAGCAGGCCGGCGATGCCGCCGCCGCCCGGGTCCACTTCCTACGCGCCCACGCCGCTTCGCCCCAGACCTTGCGCCTGATCCACGAACTGGCCGATGCCTGTCGGCGGTGCGGACATCGCGACGAAGCCTGGCGCCTGCTCGACCGGGCGCTGGAGATCGACCCCAACGACGCCACCACCCACGGCTATCGGGCTGATGCTCTGCGTAACGAGGGGAAACCCGAACAAGCCGTCGCCCATCTGGTCAAGGCGGTCGAGCTCGATCCGGGTTACGCCTGGGCCTGGCGCGAACTGGCCGAGCTGCACGCGCTGTCCGGTCGTCCTGGCGAGGCCGAATCCGCCGCCGAAGAAGCGATCCGGCTCGAACCCGGTGCAGCGGTGGGCGAGGGCTTGCGCGCCTTCCTGCTCCGCTGCCGCGACGAGCGCTCCGCCGCCATTCCGCATCTGGAACGGGCGGTGGAGCGTGAGCCGACTTATTTGTGGGCGTGGCGCGAGCTGGCCGAAACCCACCTGATGCAGGGCCGGACCGAGGCCGCCGAGACCACCGCCAAGCGGGCCCTGGAGGTCATGCCCGAGGCCCAGCCGCTGTGGGGGCTGCTGGCCGAGGCCCACCGCCGCCGCGGCCAGCGCGGCGAAGCCGCCACCGCGCTCGAACGCGCAGCCGCCCTGGGTGAGCTGCCGCCTCAGCTGTTGGCGATGCGGGCCGAGCTGGCCGCCGCAGCCGGCGAGCACGCCGCAGCCCTGGCCGCCGCGGAACAAGCCGTGCGCCGCGATGGGGGCGACGATTACCGCCTGCTGGTGGCCCAGGTGCTGGCCAATGCTGGCCGGCTCGGCGACGCCTTGGCGGCGCTGGCTGCGCCCTTGGAGAAGAACCATCTCGGCGCGTTGGAGCTGGCCTGCATCCTGCATGAACGCCAAGGCGATGCGGTCGCGGCGCTTGCGGTCTGCGAGCGGGCCTTGGTGATCTGCTCGCCCAAGGATGGCGACAGCCACGGCGGCCATCCTGAGATCGCCGCCCGGCTGACCGTGCGTTCGGCCCTGCTCGCCCGTCAGCTGAATCGCCCGGTCGCGGCCCAGCCGCTGGCGACGGTGTTCGCAGTCGATCCCGACGCGGTGCCGTGGCGCGATGCTGCCGTCGCCCTGGCCGCCGCCGGCAACCTGCTCGACGCCCGGCGGGCCGCCTGGCGGCAGATCGAGCGCGCCGAATCCGAAGCCACGGCCGACGAATCTGATGCCGACGCCGCCACCGCCTGGCTGACCTTGGCCGAAACCGAGCTGGCCGGTCAGCACCTGACCGGCGCCCGCCTTGCCGCTGAGCGGGCAGTGGACCGGGATGGCCGATGCCTGCCGGCGCGGCTGCTCGCCGCCGCTTTGGCCGAGCAGGCCGGTGAGCCTGACGCCGCCATCGCCCACCTGCGTGCGGCCGATGCTGGGCTGGCCGAGACCGGCCAGACCGTCGATCCGGTCCTGCTCCGCCAGCTCGCCCGCCTGCTTGAGCACCGCGACCAGACCGAGGCCGCCTTGGCGATCTGGGAACGGCTATGCGTGCAGCGCAGCGCTGGCGACCAGCAGATCACCAGCGGACCCCAACACGCCGCAGCCCAGGCGGAACGCAGCCGGCTGCGTCTGGCCGGAGGCCAACTTGGGCTCAACGCCCCCGAACTGGCCATCGGCGACCCGGCCCTGCCGGAGGTCCAGCATCTGCGGCGCAGCGTCGCCCTGGCCCTGGCCCGCAGCGAAAGCTCTGCCGCGGCAGCGGACTGGCTGAAGGCCCAGCCCGAACTTGATCCGACCAATCGCGTCCTCCTCGGCCGGTTGCTGCTCGACGCCGGCAAGCCGCGAGAGGCCGCAGATCTGGTCGCTGCGATCACCGGCATCACCGACGTCGGCCTCGACCGGCTGGCCCGCTCGGTGGAAATCCGCGCCCGGTTCGCCGCCGGAGACCGTGAAGGCGCCCGGAAACGCGCCGACATCGCCTGGCAGAGCGTTCCCCCCGATGACGACCTGGCGGTGATCATGGCCGAGTGCCAGCTCGCCTGCCGCGACGTGTCCGCGGCCCGGGCGGCCTTGGATGATCCCCGGCTTCCGGCCCAGCCGTCGTTGGCCCGTGGCCTGCTGTCGGCTTGCCTGGCGATCGAACAGGATGGCCTGCCCGCCGGCATGGCCCGGCTGGGACGGGTGCCGGTGCCGGATGAACGCCCACCGCTGGTCCGGCTGTTCTCGGCGGCTTGGCCGCGGGCCTGGGCGGCGCCGGACCCGGCTCAGCCGGTCAGCCTGGACGACGTCCGCTCGATACCGCCGCTGCCGCGTCTGGTGGCCGCGGTGGTCGAAGCCTTGCTCAGCGCCGGGCGGACCGACCTGGCCGCCGAGCTCGCTCTGGCGGCGGTCTGCACCCGACCTGACGCGACCAGCCGCGAGGTCGCCTCCGCCGTCGCCATCCTGCACCGCGCTGGCCGCCACCGCGACGCCAGACAGCTGGCCTTTTCCCGCGGTGGATGGCGGACGCGCCTGGCCGAAGCGCTGTTCCTGAACCGGATCGTGACTGGGCCGTGGTCCTGATCGGTTTGAGCGTCCTGACGCGGCCTTGAAGGCGCTCACGAGGCAAATGCAGCTGCCGATCGCGACCTTTCCAGCGACCTGACCGGCGCCGGCGGCGAGGTGGGCGGGGGCCATTCCCCCGAACGAGGAACCCGCCGGGTTCACTCCACCGGAACGAAGATCGGCACCATCCACACCTTGGCTGTGGCGGCGGCGTTGAGCAGCCGTTCGCGGGCGACGCCATCGACGGTCCGCGGGGTCGTCTTGGCCACGGTGACGGCCACGGCGCGCAGGGTCGTGTCCTTGGCCCAACCGCCGATCAGCTCGGCCAGGGCCGGATCATCGAGGATTTTTCCTGAGAACGACAAGGCCCCATCGGCGCCCAAGAGCAGCGGTCCGGGCAGATCGGTGCGGGTCAGGGCGAACCACACCGGGGTGCCGGCCGGCGGACAGATGGCGCTGTTGACCTCGAACCGCTGGTCGTCGTTGCTCCGCGGAAAAGGACTGGCGAACAGGGCGTCGGGCTCGTCGAAATTGACGATCACCGACTTGATCAGGTCGAGAGCGAAGCGCTGGCTGACCTGCTCGGTGCCATCGGGTCGGCGCTGGCGGATCTCGTGCATCCGGCTGCCGGTGTAGACGAAGGGCAGCGGCGGATAGGCCTTGTCGTTGATCCGGTCCCTGACCAGGCAGGTGGCGTCGACGCTGCGCCATCCGCCATCGTCGGCCTGCCACCAGGCGACCGTGCGCACCGGCCAGCCGCGGGCAGGCAGGTTGCTCGCTTCGGGGCTGCCGGCGCCGGACCCATCCAGGCCGAGCCCGGCGATGCACGCCGCTTTGACCAGGGCGCCATTGCTGGTGCGGGTCTTGGCCAGGGATTCATGGGTCTTTCCGCCATCCAGGCAAAGCAGGACCTCCAGTCCATCGACCGGGCCGCGGTCGATGACGAACTCGGCCGGAAGCATGACCAGCCCGTGGCGGGCATCGGCCCCGGGGGCGCAGTGGACCTGGCTGCCCGGCACCAGCTCGGGGGCGGATGGCGGTGCCGCGATCTGGGCCACCACTGGTTTGGGCGGCTCGGGCAGGCGGAGCAGCGGGTCGATCGGCTCGCCGGCGGCGAGCAGGCCGATCATGGCCAACGGCGCGGCGATCTGGGGTGGGCGCATGGGAGGTTCCGGTGCGGCGATGATGAAGGTAACCAGGAGCAAGCCCAGCAGGCAAAGCAGCAGGCCGGCCCTGCGGATGATGGTGCGGCGGTGGGACGCGGGCATGCCGCGCGATGGTGTCGTTCCCGCGATGCCGGTCAGCTGGCGGTTCTGGCGGTGCGGTGGGCGTGTTTGGCCTGTCCTGCCGCGGCGGTGAGCACCTCGGCCCGCAGGCGGTTCGCCGCCACAGCTGGGGCGAGGGCGGCTGCCGCCAGCCGGGCCGCACCGGCGTCGCCTTCGCGGACGATGTCAGCGCAGGGCAGACCGGTTGAGCGCGCGGCCTCGGCCAGGGCTGCTTCCGCCTCCTTCTGGTCCATGTCCAACGTATTCAGGGCAATGCCCACCACTCGGCCGGGATGGAGCGGCCACAGCATCGCCTGGTACAATTCGATGAAGTGGGTCAGGGTCGGCATCGCCACATCGGTATGGCGCAAGGTGGTCCGCGAGGGCGCGTGGCAGAGGATCATCGCATCGGGGCACGAGCCGTGGAGCAGACTCAGCGCAGTTCCTGAATAACATGGCGACATGATCGAATTCTGGCCTTCGATGACCAGGACCTCGGCGCCCTTGGCCTGCTCGATGACCAGGCGTTCCGCGGCTCCGCCGGCGAAATCGCTGATGCAGCGGTCGATGCACACGCCTTGTCCGGTGACCAGGATGCCATCCTGGCCGGTGGCAGCGAAACGGCTGCGGATTTTGCGGAGTTTCAAGTATTCGTAGAGCGCCAGCGAGGTCGTGGTCTTGCCGATGTTGGCGTCGGTGCCGACGGTCAGCACCCGCCACGCCTTGGTCTTGCGGGCGCGTCCGGTCGAGATGTGGCGGTTGTCCTCGTCGTCGGTGCGGCGGAGGTTGACCAGCTCCACCGCATAGCGCGCCGCCAGGGCGATCAGGTTGGGATCGTGCAGGGTGTCGTGGAGCCCGCTGACCACGCCGACGCGGTTGCGGATCGCCTCGTACAATTGCGGGCGCAAACCTTGCGGCAGGATGCCGCCAGGCGTGGCGACGCCGATCACCACCCACTCGATGCCCAGAGCCAGGGCCTGGCTGATCTCGCCGACGATGGGGATGCCATGGCCGACGCCGGTCAGGTCGCCGACATCCTGGCCAGCGTTGCGCCCGTCGATCACGCAGACCACGTCTTGCGGTCGGAAACGCAGCAATCCCACCGCCGTTTTGTTGCGGTACCGGTCAAGTGAGTCCTCGCTCAGGATGGCGAGCCGTTTGAAGATGCGTGAGGGCATGGCTGGTTAGGGACTGGGGGTTGGGGGCTGGGTTGGGGCTGGGGCGGATGGGAGCATCGTTTCCTGCGGCCGCATGCCCAGGGTGCGTGGGCCAAAGCGCTGCGTCCCCTAGCCCCTGCTTGCTGGCCCATCACCTTGGGATCCATGCGACGCTTGGTGGTCGATTGCGCCCGGGTCGGCGACCTGGTCCTGCTGACGCCGGTGCTGCGCTGCCTGGCGCTCAGCGGATCCCTCGACCTGGTCGGCCGGCCCTGGGCGCGGGCGCTGCTCGCCGGCCAGCCTGGCATCGGCGCGGTGGAGACCCTGGCCGATCCCAATGCCGGGCGCTGGTCGGAATGGTGGCGGGGTTCGCCGCGGACCCGGCTCGGCCAGATCCTGGCGGCGCGGAGCTACGACGAGATCATCGCCTTCCAAGGCGAGGGCCGTCGGCTGCGCGACTGGTTGGCTGGCTGGGCGGGGTCGACGCCGATCCGCTGGATCACCTACAAGAACGACCAGGGCATCCGCCACCGGGTCGAGGCCGGGCGGCTGGCGCTGGCCAATGCCGGCCTGGAGACCGACGGCTACGAGCCGGTGCCGCGGCTGGCGGTGGAACCAGCCGCGCTGGCTGCGGCCCAACAGCGGCTGGCGCCGCTTGGCCGCCGGGTGGTGGCGGTGCAGGCGGGATCGTCGCTGACCCACCGCTGGTTCCGCCGCCGGCCCAACCTGAAAGGCCTGGCTCCGGCGCAGTGGGCTGGCCTGCTCGGCCAGATTCTGACGGCCGGCGAAGCCGATGCTGCGGTGCTGCACGGCAGCGCCCCGGAAGGCCGGGAGGTCCGGGCGATCATCGCCGCGGCGGCGCCTGAACTGCGCCCGCGGCTGCACGACTGGACCGGAAAGGTGCCCTTGGCCGAGCTGCCTTCGGTGCTCGCAGCCCACCACGCGGTGCTGTCGGTGGATACCGGTCCCGCCCACATCGCGGCAGCCGTGGGCACGCCGCTGCTCGTCGTGTTCGGCCCCACCGACCCCGCCGTGTTCCGTCCGGTTGGCGCAGGTCCGGTGGAGATCCTGCTCGGCCGGGCGCCGTGCCAGTTCTGCCACGGAACGCCGCGGATGGACGCCTGTCGGGCCAATGTCTGCCTGACCGGCCTGAGCGACGAGACCATCGTCGCGGCGTGGAACCGGCTCCACACCGCACTTCCACCTGCCGGGTGATGGCCGTGGTCGCCTGACCGCAGGCGACGGCGTCCTCAATCTTCACCCGACTATCGGGTCGTTTCCTCCTCCGGGCTCAGCGGGCCGGCGCTACCGGCGCTTTGCCGCGTACCTTGAACCAGGCGACTTCGAGCTGGAATGGTCCAGCCTGGTGATCGCTCAGTCCGAGACCAAGTGACACGATCGTCTCGGGTTTTTCCAACCCTGCAGAAGGAAGCTCCTGGCCCATGAGATTGGCCTTGAAGATCGATACCGGCAGTTCGATGTCCTGCCATTCGCCTTTTTTGGTGGGCAGCCCGGCCCGGTAGTTCAACAGGTCTTCCATACCGGTTTCGTTCTTTTGGGCGCTTTCCACATAGTTTTTCAGCGGTCCTTTGGTCCACAGGGTGACGGTATAGGCGCGGCCGTCACCGCGGACGCGGAGGACGATGATCGAATCCTTGGTCAGCCCCAGGGGCTGCGACTTGGACCGCAACGAGACGAACCCTCCGTTGTTGTCGAGGGAGAGTTTCCCGGTGAACAGCAGATGCTGCTCTGGGGTGATGCTCGCCGCCCCGGTCGACTCACCGCCCATGATGTCGTCGTTGACCGCCTGCCATTGGGCCAGGGCCTGGGCGGCGGCGAAATCGAGCACGATCCGGCCAGAAGCTTGGGATCCAGTGCCTCCCGCTGGCGCTGTCCCCTCAGCAGCCATGAGGGCGCTCAGGCAGCACGGGATGATCGGGACGAGCAAATTGACGAGGTTTTTCATGATGGTTCCTTGGTGATGATGACCGTTAAAAGGACGCGGAGGGGGTTGCTGGCGGGCGGAACTGGTCGCGGTCATGGATCAGAACGCGACGGATTCATCGGCGGCCTTCTGGTCTGGAACGGGGGTGGCCAGGACGTCGGCTGCGGCCAGTCCGCGTTCTGCTCCTGCCAGGCGTTTCCGGATCAGGGCGGCTGTCTGCTTCCGCTCGATCACCTCCGCCGCTGCTGCCGCCCGTTTCCAGAAAGCGATGGCGCCAGGGCGATCGCCTTGGCGGAAACGGACGCAGGCGACGGTATCGAGCAGCCAGTCCACATCCGTCTGGCAGTCATCCACCGCAGCCAGCAGGTGTGTTGCCAGGTCCGCAGCTCGGGCGAGTCCAGCGGGGCTGGGCGGAGTGCCCCCGGCGACGATGGCGTCTGCCACCTGGTTCGCGACCAGGATCCAGGCGGATTCTTCGCGCGGACAGCCGGCGAGGAAACCGTCGGTCAACGTGGTGCGGCGAGCTTTCGCCGCAGCAT
The DNA here is from genome assembly GCA_014193115.1 of Planctomycetota bacterium. Classification (GTDB taxonomy): domain Bacteria; phylum Planctomycetota; class UBA11346; order UBA11346; family UBA11346; genus BJHQ01. Next base: position 171,535 of record BJHQ01000008.1, read on the forward strand.
CCGCCGGCGCCTGGATCGGAGTGGTGAGAACCCGGCCGAGCACGGACCGTGCTCGGATCCCGGCCTTCGCGATCCACTGGACCAGGGCCTCGGACTGGCCGCGCTCGGCCAGATCCATGGCCGTTGCCAAGGTTGGATCGAGACGTCTGACCTCCTCCACGGCCCACACCGGATTCCGGTCGGCATGGGCCTGATCCAGTGCCTCTATCCCTTTGAGCGGAGGCAGCGGATCCGGGATGCACAGACGGACTCCCAGATACCACATGCGATCTTCAGGACGGTTCTGCATCCGCCGCGCCGACTGGCAGTCCTGGGATTCACTGGCGAAAGTCCCGCCTCGATTGACCCGGCGGATCCACACCGGCCCGGTGGGATCCACCACTTTGCCAATCGGATACGGGCTGATCCAGTCGCTGCACCATTCGTCAACATTGCCGTGCATGTCGAAGAAGCCCCAGCGATTGGGAACTCCGGATTTGACCGCATGGGGCATCGACTCGCTGCCGAACAGGACCAACGGATCGTTCACCCCGAACGCTCCGGGGTTGCCGGCCCGGCAGGCGTATTCCCATTGGGCTTCGGTTGGAAAAGTCACCTGCGCTGCCGCCGGATACTTCTCTGCCAGTCGCTTGAAGAACTGCTGGCAGTCCAACCAAGAGACCTGCTCGACCGGATGCTGGCGGATCTGCTCCCAGGGTATCGCCGGCTGCACCGGCTGCATCTTCCCGGCCGAGTCCAACGTCGTGGCGCCTTGGAACTTGCTGGGATTCTTTCCGGTGATTTCCCTCCACACGCCCTGGGTGACCTCGGTGTTGCCAAGCCAGAACCCGGCACTGAGGACGACGGTGTGCAGGGCTTCCACGGCATCGATCCGGCCGAGTTCCCCGCGCGGGCTCCCCATGCGGAAGGTCCCGGGGAATACATAGCGGAATCGCTGCTTGTCCGAGCCGATGGCGAGATCCGCCCAGGTGCCGTGGCGATCCGTCCCGAAGTCGGCCGCCCAAGGCGGCCGAGCCACCGTCGGAACCTCTGCGGCTGGAGGCTGCACCACCGGGATGGCGTCCGATTCCGCCACCGCCTTGGGTGCTGGCGGCTGATCGTTCCGTGGTCCAGGAAACGCAGCCGTAGCGACGGCCAGGGCAGCTCCGATGCCGATCAACCCGATGCAGATGGCCGCGATGGCGCCGCTGACCGTGGTCGCGGTGCCGAGGACCACCGACGCTGCCGTGCTCGGTTGCAAGGAGGCGGTGGCCAACGATTTCCACCCAGCGATGGCCGATGGCGACGGGCCAGCCGGCGATGCGATGGACAGCGCCGCGTGGACTCCGTCGAAGGCCGCCGCCGGATCCAACCCAAGCGGGATCAGGCCAGGAGAAGCGACGGCGGTCCGCTCCAGGCTTTTGCGCAGCTGGGCCATGGACCGGCTCAGGCGTTTGCGCGCTGCCACCGCGCTGCATCCGAGTTCTCCGGCCAGCGAGGAGACATCGAGACCGAGGAAATAATGCAGGATGATCGGCCGCCGCTGGATCTCATCCAGTTCCGCCAGGGCGAGGTTGAGCTGGCCAAGGCCCGGCGGCCCCTCGCCGCTGGCGTCGGCCTGCGGAGCAGGGACGGCCTCCAGATGCTGGGCCGGTGCACTGCGGGCCCGCCGCACCTGTTCGCGCCGTCGCCACGAAATCGCGCAGTTGGCGGTGATCCGCAGCAGCCAACGGCGGGCCTGCTCCTCGCGGTCATCCCCTGGACGAAGGACGAACCGCCTGGCGTTCTGTCTGATCAGCAGCAGGGAATCCTGAACCACGTCTTCCGCATCCGAGTCCACTCCCAGGATGACCTTGGCGGTCCAGAACATGACCTGGTGATAGCGCTCGACGATGTGTTCCCACGACTCCTGATCAGCCTGAACGGAGATCCTGGCCAGCAGGGTCGGGGTGTCCGGGGTCGCCATCGCGGTCATCACGCCAACCAGACGCGGGGTGCTCGGCGGTGTGACCGGAAAAATTCGAGAGGCAGCACCACGCGGCAGAGTCCCAGCATCGAGGCGAGCGGCGCTCAGCGGCGCCGCAGGCTGACGACCAGGCCCAAGGCCAGAGCGATCAGGGCGGTCAAGCGGAACCATCCATCCGGCAATTGCAGCGCCGCCACCAGCAGCACTGCGCACAGCAGCGGAGTCAGGTCAGGGCCGGCAGTGCGTGCCTCCAGAGCATCCTCGATCCGGGTTGGCAATGCCCTCAGGTCGCGCCAGAAGCGCTGGAGATCCGCCCAGGCTTCGCTGGCGGTGCGCCAGGGCGAGAACAGCCGCCTGAGCCGGGGCCGGGCAAGCTGTACGAAATTCTCATCCGGCACCAGCTCGGTGCAGACTCCTTCGAGCAGGCCCATGCCTCGGGACAGCAGGATGGTGTGGCGGGGCAGCACGAGGCCCTCCATGCGGCGGATGAAGTTCATCACCCGTTCGCCGAGTTCGAGCTGCCGGCGCGAGCCCTTGAACGCGTTGGGAGAAAGGTTCCCAAGCTCGGAATACACGGTGCGCGCCAGGTCTTTCAACGCAGCGCGGTCGGTTCCGGGCAGGACCTGGCCGAGCTCGCACAACACATCGACCATGCCGTCGGTGTCCTCGCTTCGCAAACGGTCCAGGAACCGCCGGTACAAAGCCCGTTCGCGGGCATCGATCGTGGAGGTCATCCCGAAGTCGATCAGCCACAGCCGATCGCCGTCGACGATCAAGTTGCCGGCGTGCGGATCGCAGTGGAAGTAGCCGATCTCGACCAGCATGGTCAGATAGGCGTCGATCAGCTTGCCAGCGATGTCGCGGCGGCGTTCTGCGGAAAGCGTCGCCAGATCGGTCTGGGCCAACGTCGTGCCGGTGGCGAACTCCATCACCAGGACTTTCTCCCGGGTGTGGGCCCAGAACACCCTGGGCACCAGCACGCCGGTGCCGGCCAAGGCAGAGCGCAGGCGGTCCGCAGCCAGACCTTCGTGCAGGTAGTCCTGTTCCTCTTTGGCCGTGCGAGCGATCTCTTCGGCGATCAATTGCAGCGGGATGCGCGGCACCACCAGGGCGAACAGCCGCAGGCTGAGGCGGAGCAGCCACAGATCGCAGGCGACCAGCGGGGCCAGGCCGGGATGCTGGATCTTCACCGCCACCAAGGTGCCGTCGGTCAGCCAGGCGCGGTGGACCTGCCCGAACGAGGCAGCCGCGATGGGCGCATCGTCGATCCGCGCCAGGTGGTCGGCGGTGCGGTGCTCATAGGCAACGTCGAGCTGCAGGCGAATCAGCGCTGACGGCGACGGACGCGCCTGGTCGCGCAGGCCAGCGCAGGCATCCACGTAGTCCAGCGGCAACAGATCCGGCCGCGAGGCCACGAACTGGCCGATCTTGGTGAGCAGTGCGCCGTGGCGCCGGCAATACGACGCCAACCACGGCCCACCCTGACGATCGATCCGTCGAGCCCACTTGCTGGCCAGCCACGGCGACACCCGTGCCAGTTGCGCCCGCAGTAGGTGCTGGCCGCCGATCCAGGTCAGGATCGCCAGGCCCTCACCGGCCCGGCGGACCAACAGGCTCATCCGCTGCCTGGATCAGTGCCCGAGGGAATCGGCATCACGCCGTCGGCTTGGCGCGCTTCTCGGCGGCGTCGATCGCCGCCAGGCCAGCCTGCAGGACATGGCGGGCCGCCTGGCGCAGATGGCCGGCGGTTTCCTGGCCGATGATCCGTTCGACGGTGGCGTCGTGGGCCTGGCGCAGTTGTTCGCCCGCTTGGCGCAGTTGCTCGCGCACCGGGCTGGGCTGTTCGGTGGTGCTCATGGGTGGTCTCCTGGCGGAATCCTGCCACGGCGGGGCGAGAAGCCGAGCCCTTGATTGCCGACCCTTGGACGACGCCGTTGGCTTGCTCGCTGTACCGCTCGCAAGCCGACAAGCCGGATCATACGGACTTCAATCGGAGGGCCAGGATCTCCAGCAGCTTGGTGCCGGGATCCTGGTTGGGTTCGGCTTCGATGGTGCCGGCGTCGTGATCGATCCGCACCAGTTTCAAGGTGTCGCCTGATGTTTCCGCTGGGTGATAGGCCCATAGGCTGTAGCCATCGGTAAAGGGCACCAGCGGCGGCTTGGTCCACAGGCCGTCACGATTGTCAGCAATCTCCCATTCCTTCCAGCGGACGGCAAAGCCTTTGGTGGCGTGATAGGTGTACACCTGGATTGCCGGTGCATTGCCTACCAATTCCAGGCCATTGCCCGCCCGCACCAATTTGACCGCTCCGGCAGGCAACCCGGCCACCGATCCGGTCCATGCCGGTTCGATGCGCACGATCTCGCCGGCGGTAAAATGCAGTTCCAACCGGGTCTTGCCCCTCTGTGTTTGGATCTGAATCCGTTCGACCAAGGCTGACAGGTCGGCTATGGGCTGAGCAACGATGGCAGGGTCCAATGGCAACCGGCGGAAGAACGCCGCAGCGGCGGTTTTCGCGTCACCAACCGACCACCCCTGCCAATCGTCCATGGTGACCGCAGGGAAATCCGCGACCGGCAACGTCGAACGATCGATCGGCTGGCGCTTGGGGACCACGGTCCGGGCGATGGCGGCGGCATCGGCAATACATTCCGGTGGCAACGGCGGGCGACCGGGTGGGGCATAGACCACCATAACCCCGTTGGGGAAATCGCCGCCCTTCCACCAGAAAGGAACATAACCGGCGCCGACCAATTCGGTCGCAGCGTCGGCAATGTTGGGTGAGGGAATGCGGAGCCAGTGGACGGCAGTAATAAAATCCAGCCAGTACCAGCATTTTCCCGCTATCCGGGCTTTTTCGTCGATTATAGTCTCAGGAAGGAATATTTCATACATTTTGTTACAGGCACTCGCAAGGCGATCGATTTCTTGAGAGATAGCCAGCGTTTCTCTATCAAAATAGCAATCCCGCACAACCATGAATTCAGCATTCATGGCGCTATGTGGAATCTTCATTTTTAAGTCGCCCATGTCTCTTTGGCGATCACTAGATTTAACCAATCGCAAAGCTACTGTATTATTAATAATAATTTCACACGGGATGGCCAATTTTGGTTGATGAAAAGGTCCATTAGCAACGAGTCGCGAAATGGCGTCATGCCAGCGTTGCATGGATGCTAAAATAGAAGGGTAATGTGGCAGTTCATTTAAACTCGCAACGCGTCTTTCGTTTCCAGACATAAAGGGCCTTTCTGGCGGATGGGAAGGATTGGGCTGAACGGCGGAAAACCTAGACGAGACCGTCAATCCACTCGCTGTACCGCCACGCCGCCAACGTGCCACCGGCAAAAAAATCATTCCCGATTCCTTCGACGGCGCAAAGCATCTCCACATCACGCAGATCTCTGCGTCAACGCCGCCCGCAGTCGCTTGCGTAAGGTCTCAGGGGGATGGCCGTGGGATTCACGAGTCCAGCGGGCCAGGGCGTGGACGGTTCCGGCGCCGCAGGTGGCGGCGATGGCGGCCAGGGGCAGGTCGGTCTCGCGCAGCAGGTCCATGGCGCGGGCGAGGCGGCGTTCGCGCAGCCAGCGTGCCGGCGGTTGGCCAAGCCGGGCGGCGAAGACCCGGCACAGATGTTCCCGGGAACAGCCGCAGGATTCGGCGATCGCCTTCAGGTTGTGAGGCGCGCAGGGATCGGCGAGTAGGGCGTCGACGGCCTGTTCGACCGGTGGCCGGCCAGTCCCGGCGGCGTCCTCGATCGCTGCACCGATGGCGGCGACCAGTCCGGCGACGCGCTGGGCGCTTGCCAGCGGATCCCGGGCAAGGCCCGGGATGTCGCCGATCAGGGCGCGGAAGGTGGCGTGGAAGGGACAGCGTCCAGGGAGCGGGATGACCGGTCCGCGTCTGGCGCGGAGCAGGTGCCAGTGCTCGATCAGGCCGGCACCGGTCAGGGCGATGTAGTCGGTGACCAGCGTTTCGTTCGCGCCCGGCCATCCGGACCGGTCGGGCGGGCGGCCATACGCAGACGGCTCGCCATAGGCGAACAGGAACAACGTGCCTGGGCCGACCTGGCGATCTCCGCCCGTTTCACGAAGGATGCAGCCACCGCTGCTGACGTACTGGGCGACCACCAGATGGCGCGGGACCCGGCCGGCGTTGTCCCACCACCAGCGCATCTGCGGCGGATAGACCTCGTCGCAGCGCCCGCCGATGATCGTCCACAGGGTCTGCGCGCGTTGGGCGTGCCAGGCGGCAGCGGTGTCGGGGACCTTTCCGGCCATATCACAGAATGTACGTCGCTTGGTACGAAATGCACGACATCAGACAGTGCGTCGAATGGTATGATGTCACACCCGATCCAGCCACACCCGATCCAGGACGCCGCACCATGCCTGCCGTTGCCACCGCACCCGCCACTGCCGCCGCAGCCAAAGCCACCAGCGAAGGCCATGCCGCCCACACCAAGGATGGCGACATCGTCGGCCTGCCCGGCACCATGCCGCGACCGATCAAGATCGCCCTGCTCGGCGCCGGCAGCGGATTCACTCCGCGTCTGTGCAACGACATCCTGCTGACCCCTGGGCATTGCGGCGGCGAGATCGCCCTGGTCGATATCGATCCGGCCCGCTTGCAGCCGATGCACACCATCGTCGGCCGCCTGGCCGACCGGTTCTCGTCCCCGGGTCGGACCTGGACCATCACCGGCCACACCGACCGGACGACCGCGCTCACCGGCGCCGACTACATCATCTGCTGCATCGAGGTCTCCGGCCTCGGCTGCGTCCGCCACGATAACGACATCCCGGCCAGGTTCGGGGTAAGCCAATGCATCGGCGACACCGTCGGTCCCGGCGGGCTGTTCAAGGGGTTGCGTACCATTCCGGTGTGGCTCGACATCTTGAAAGACGCCGAACGGCTGTGCCCGCAAGCGCTGGTGCTGAACTACACCAACCCGATGAGCATGATGTGCCTGGCGGCGGTGCGCACGACATCGCTGCCATTGATCGGCCTGTGCCACAGCGTCCAGGGAACCTCCAAGCTGCTCGCCAAGCGCGCCGACGTGCCCTACGCGGAAATGGTGTGGGATTGCGCTGGTATCAACCACCTCGCCTGGTTCACCCGGCTTGAGCACCAGGGCCGCGACCTGTATCCGCGGTTGATGGAAAAGGCCCGGGCCGACCTCGCCCGCGACCCCGAAGGCAAGCTGACCCGCGACGAGGCCAAGAATCTGGACGCCTGGGATCTGGTGCGCAAGGACATGATGCTGCATTTCGGCGCCTTCATCACCGAGTCGAGCGGACATCTCAGCGAATACCTGCCATATTACCGCAAGCGCCCCGACCTGCTCCAGCGCTATTGCCGGGCGGCCTACGACGGCCAGTCCTCGTTCTATGCCGATGAATGGCCGAAATGGCGGGCCGGCGCCGACGCCAACCGGGCGAAGATGGTCGAAGGCACCACGCCGACCGAATGGGCGCGCAGCCACGAATACGCGGCGTTCATCATCGAGGCCCGGGAAAAGGACAGCCCGTTCGTCCTCCACGGCAACGTCGCCAACACCTGGAAAGGCGGCGGGCCGCTGGTCGCCAACCTGCCCCACGACGGCATCGTCGAGGTCAAGACCGTGGTCGATCGCAGCGGCTTCAATCCCTGCGTATTCGGCCGGCTGCCGCCGCAGATGGCTGCGATCTGCGCCGCCAACATGGCAGTCTATGACCTGGGCGCCGAAGCCGTCATCCGGCGCAGCAAAGAGGCCGCGATCCACGCCCTGACCCTCGATCCGCACACCGCTTCGGTGTGCTCGCCGGCCGAGATCCGGGCGATGACCCTGGAGATGTTCGACGCCGAAAAGGACTTCCTGCCCGGCTTCAAGTGAGCGACGGATCCTGGTCTGCCTGGAATCGAGATGGGGCTCATCCAGTGCGATCGCGTCGGCGCCGGTAGCCCTGGCGATCAGGATCCATTCTCGACGCATGGAGCCGGCGCTGCGCGGTGCGGGTCCAACGTCCCACGGTGGCCGCCGGGGCAGCCAAGCTCCACGGCCGGCCAGGTTTCAGGTCGATGAGCCGCCGGATGTCCTCAACCAGCCGGTCTGAACTGGGCGTTCTCCCGGTCGAGGCCCGGGTGAGTTGGGCTCGCGTCTCCGCAGGCCCGGGCGAGTCCACGCTGCGCGGCGCTCCGGGCTCGCCGTCGCGCCGGGCCGCGGCAGCATGTCGGCGTGCCCACGATCTATCTCGCCGGCCCCCTGTTCACCGCTGCCGAGCGGGCCTGGAACACCACCCTCGCCGCCGAGCTGCGCCGTGCCCGGCCGGGTTGGACCATCGCCCTGCCGCAGGATTTCTGCAGCCACGTCGATGCCGCCAAAACGTCGGAAAATACAACTGATTTTCCAGCGATCTTCGCCGCCTGCCTGAGCCATCTCGCCGCTGCCGACGCGGTCCTGGCGGTGCTCGACGGAGCCGACGCGGATTCCGGCACCTGCTGGGAATGCGGCTATGCCTATGCCAAGGGCATCCCGGTGGTCGGACTGCGCACCGACTGGCGCCCGGCCGAGGACGGCGGCAGCAACTGCATGCTGACCCGCAGCGCTGTGGCAGTGGTCCGCGACACCGCCGCGGTGATCACCGCCTTGGATGCGGCCCTGGCCAGGAAACCGTCATGACCACAGGATCGCTGCCCATGACCGACCTCGACGCCCACGTTGCGGATCTCTGCGCCCGGTCCCGGCCGGCAGCGCGGGCCCTGGCCCTGGCCAGTGACGAGCTGCGTCGCCGCGCCTTGCTCGCGGCGGCGGATGCCCTGGCCGCAGAAGGCCCAGCGATCCAGGCTGCCAATGCCCTGGATGTTGAGCAGGCCCGCCATGACGGGCTGAGCGCCGCGCTGATCGATCGGCTGCGTCTCGACGGCAAACGTCTCGACAGCGTGGTGGCGGATCTCCGGCAGATCGCCGAGCTGCCCGATCCAGTGGGCGCCATCCTGGAAGAACGCACCATCGCCCAGGGCATCCGCGCCGAAAAACTGAGCGTGCCGATCGGGGTGGTGGCGATCATCTTCGAAAGCCGGCCGAATGTCACGGTCGATGCCGCCGGCCTGTGCCTGCGCTCGGGAAACGCCTGCATTCTGCGCGGCGGAAAAGAAGCGGTGCATTCCAACCGGGCGCTGGCGTCGGCCTTCCGCCGCGGCGTCGAACGCAGCGGCCTGCCTGCTGATACCGTGCAGCTGGTCCAGACCACCGATCGTGCCCTGGTGCCGCTGCTGCTGCGCCGCGACGACGCCATCGACCTGGTGATCCCCCGCGGCGGCGAGGCCCTGATCCGCCACGTCGTCGAGGTCAGCCGGGTGCCGGTGATCAAGCACGACAAGGGCGTGTGCAGCTTGTACATCCATCGCGCCGCCGATCACGACATGGCCCTGCGCCTGATCGAGAACGCGAAATGCCAACGTCCGGCGGTGTGCAATGCGATCGAAAATCTGCTGGTCGATGCCGCCATCGCCAACGAGTTCCTGCCCAAGGTCGCCGCCTGGGCGGGCAGTCGGGTCGAGCTGCGCGCCGATTCCCGGGCCCTGCCGCTGCTGCCCGGTGCGAAGGCTGCGACCGAGGCCGACTGGTCCACCGAATACGGCGAGCTGATCCTGGCGGTGGCGGTGGTCGACGACCTGGAATCGGCCATCGTTTTCACCGAACGGTACGGCAGCCATCACAGCGACGGCATTGTCACCGCCGACCTCAAGGCGGCGGAGCGTTACCTGGCCGCGGTGGACAGCGCCTGCGTCTACCACAACGCCTCGACCCGGTTCACCGACGGCGGCCTGTTCGGCTTTGGCGCCGAAGTCGGGATCAGCACCAACCGCATCCATGCCCGCGGCCCGATGGGCATCCGCGAGCTGTGTACCTACAAATGGGTGTGCCGAGGTAGCGGGCAGGTGCGGGTGTGATTTTCCAGGCCGCATGCTGAATCCCTTCGGCCTGCTCGCCTTGCTGGCGTTACCGGCAATCGTCGGGATCCATCTCTATCGGAACCGCCAGCGCACCGTGGTGGTGACCGGGCTGTTCCTTTATGGCCCCGAGGCGCGGTCCCTGGCCAGCGGCCGGACCCGGCGGCCCCTGGTGTGGCGGACCAGCTTGTGGCTCGAACTGCTCGCGGCGCTGGCCCTGGCCTGGTGGCTGTGCGACATCCGCCTTGGCGATCTGGCCCGGGTCCATCACGCCGTGGTGGTGCTCGACACCCGGCTGCGGTTGTCCGCCCGCCACGACGGCGTGGCGGTGAGCGAGCGCCTGCGCAAGGAACTTGATGCCCGGATCGCAGCGCTTTCCGCCGACGATCGGGTGACCGTGATCGCCAGCGGCGAACCGCCGCGACTGCTTGCCGGACCGGCGGCAGAGCCGATTGCTGCGCGCAAGGCTTTGGCGAAATGGTCGGCGGATTCCGGATGGCATGATCTCGACGCCGCCCTGGGACTGGCCGCCGAACTGGCCGAGGGAAGCGGCGAGATCACCCTGGTCAGCGACCGCATCCCTGAGCGCCTGCCGAACGCGATCGGCGTCCTGGCCGGTGGGCGCTCCGCGGCGACCAGCGGTCTGGCCGAGGTCCGGCGGTTCCCCGACCGGGTCGCGGTGCGGGTGTACGCCAGCGGAGCAAAAGCCGAGCGGATCGTGGTCCTGCGCTCGGCCGCCGGCGAACTGGCCCGCACCCGGATCGAAATCCCTGCCGATGGTCAGGCCCTGGTGGTGCTGCCTGGACCGTCCACCGGCGCGCTGACCGTCGCCCTGCTTGGCGATGATCCCTTGCCCGATGACGACCACGTCGAGCTGCTGCCGCCCCGGCCGCCCGAGGTCCGGGTGGCGACCCGCGACCAGGCCCATCCGGCGGTTACCGCCGCGCTGCGCGCGGTGGCCGGCGTCACGTTGGTCGATCCGACCGACCGGCCGGATCTGATCGTCGCGCAACCGCCTGGAAAAATGCAGGGAGACGATTCAGCGTGGAGCGTGACCATCGAGCCCGGCCCGGCCAGCCCGGTGCTCGGGCCGTTCCTCGCCCGCCGCGGTCATCCGCTGCTCGCCGATCTGGAGTTCACCGGCGTGGTCTGGGCCGGTGGCGGGCGTTTGGCCGCACTGCCGGCGGATCAGGTGCTGCTCGCGGCCGGCGACGCCGTGCTGCTCAGCGAACTGCGCGACGGACGGCGGCGCGCCATCACCATCCATGGCGATCCTGCCGGCGGCACCCTGACCCGCCATCCCGCCTGGCCGGCGCTGTGGGCCAACCTGATCGCGGCCCGGCGCAGTGCACTGCCCGGTCTGGCCGATCCCAATGTCCGCTGCGATCGGGCGGTGGCGGTGGTCGCTCCGCCCGGAGCGGCCTGGCTGACCGTCGCCGATTCCGGGACCGCGCCACCAGCGGCCGGCCCGGCGCCAGGGAACGGCGGGGAGCCCGCACGCCTGGCTCTCGACGGCGATGGCCGGGCGGTGATCCCCGGCTTCGCCCATCCCGGTCGGTGGACGGTGCGCGCTGACGATGGCCGGGTGGTGGTCGAGCTGTCGGCCCTGGCCTTGGATCCCCGGCATGGCGATCTGATCGGTGCGGCGACCACCGAACGCGCGCCGGCCACCGCCAGCGGTCTGCTCGATCAGCGCCGTCCAGCCGCGGAGCACCTGCTGCCGCTGCTGATCGCAGCCCTCGCCGGACTCGGCGCGTGGTGGAGCTGGCGCCGTGAGTGAGCAGCGTGCACCAGCGGCGTCCGCGACCTTTTCCCGGAGCGCCGGATTCCGTCCGGCCGCAGCGCCGGCCACGTGTCTATCACAAGCAGCCCAGGCCGCGCCGCCTGACCTGCGGGCCGGACGGAGTCCGGCGCTCCGGGCTCCCCGCCACGTCGTTCGGGCTCCACGCCGGGTCGCACCACCAGCGGCGGTTATACCGCCTCGGAGCGCCGCACTCCGTGCGGCCGCACCACCGGCGACTTCATTTTCGCATGCGGCCCGCGCCGCGTCTTCTGACCTGCGAGCCGGACGGAGTCCGGCGCTCCGGGCTGCGTGCCACGTCGCTTGGGCAGCGCGCCACGCCCTCCCCTTGGCGCCTTGGCGCCTTGGCGGTTGATCCGAATCGATGCTTCTCGCCCTTCCCGCCGCACTGCTGCTGCTGATCCCCGCCGGCGTCGCCTGGTGGTGGCTGGAGACCTCGACCGGTCGGGCGCCTGGGGCGGTGGTCCGCGCCATCGTCCTGTTCGCGCTGATCCTCGCCGCCGCCCGGCCGCAGCTGATCGACGGCCAGGGCGGCAGCGATGTCGTGCTGGTCCTCGATCGTTCGGCCTCGATGGGCGCCGCCCGCGACCGGCAGGAGGGTCTGCTCCGCCAGATCGGCGACGAGCGCCGCGCCGGCGATCGCCTGGCGGTGATCAGCGTCGGCGCCACCGCCCGGGTGCTGCAAGCGCCCCGCCATGCCGGCACGCCGCGCATCGGCGACGCCGATCCCGGTGAAGACGGCAGCGAATTGTCAGCCGGACTCGATGCCGCCGCCGGCCTGATCGCGCCCGGCCGAAGCGGCCGGGTGGTGCTGATCAGTGATGGCGAGACCACCGGCTTCGATCCGCGGCGGGCTGCGACCGCCCTGCATCTGCAAGGCATTCCCGTGGATGTCCTGCCTGAACGGCTCGGCACCAACGGCGACGTGGCGGTGCTCGACATCGAGATCCCTGGCCGGTTGCGTCTGGGCGCCAGCTTCATCGCCGGCGCCCGGATCATCGCCGATCGCCCCGGTCCCCAGGCCTGGCGGGCCCTGCGCGTCGAGGCCGGGACCAGCGTCATCCTCGCCCAGGGCACGGTCGACCTGGTGCCGCTGCGTCCGGTCGGGATCACCTTCGCCGACCGGCCGCCGCGACCGGGCGTGGCGACCTATCGGGTTGAGCTGGTCGGGGCCAAGGATCGCGAGCCTGGAAATGACGTGGCGCGGGCTCCGCTGCTGGTCCAGGGCGGCGAAACCGTGCTGGTGGTGGGCGGCGACGGCGAGCCGGGCAATGTCAGCCGGGCCCTCCAAGCCGCCGGCATCACCGTGCGTTGTCGCGCTGCCGGCCCGCTGGCCCTGGGCGATCTCGCCGGAGTGCAGGCCCTGGTGCTCGACCAGGTGCCCGCCGATCGGCTCGGCGCCAGCGGCCTGGCGGCGGTGGCCGGTTGGGTCCGCGATCTCGGTGGCGGACTGGTCATGGGCGGCGGGCGCATGTCCTTCGGCCAGGGCGGTTACCGCAAGAGCCCGGTCGAGGACATCCTGCCGGTCTCCTTGGAAATCCGCGACGAACACCGCAAGTTGGCGACGGCCATGGCCATCGCTCTCGACCGCTCGGGATCGATGGGCGTCCCGGTCGGCGGCGGCCGGACCAAGATGGATCTGGCCGACGAAGGCGCCGCCGCGGCGATCGAGCTGCTCGGTCCCCGGGACCACATCGCGGTGCTGGCGGTGGACAGCGAGCCCCACGTGGTGATCGAGATGCAGCCGGTGAAGAACGCCAAGGCCCTCGCCGGCGAGGTCCTCGGCATCCAGAGCCAGGGCGGCGGCATCTATTGCTACCAGGCGCTGCTCGGCGCCGGCGACCAGGTGCTGAAGGCCAACACCGGCACCAAGCACATCGTGCTGTTCGCCGACGCCAACGACGCCGAGGAGCCCGGCGACTACAAGAATCTGCTCGCGAAATACCGCGCCGGCGGCATCACCGTCTCGGTGGTGGCGATGGGCACCCAGGCCGACAGCGACGCGGCGTTCCTTGAGGATGTCGCCCTGCGCGGTGGCGGCCGGATCACCTTCGCCAGCGATGTCGCCGACCTGCCCCGGCTGTTCGCCCAGGAGACGGTGCTGGTGGCGCGCAGCGCCTGGATCGACCAGGCGGTCGCGCCCCAGCCGACGGCGCTGCTCGGGGCGACGCTGGGGCTTCACGATCTGCCTGCATTTCCTGCGGTTGCCGGCTACAATCTGACTTATCCCCGGGAGCGCGCCCAGGTCCTGGGCTGGTGTCCCGGCGATCCCAAGGCGCCGGCGATGGCGTCGTGGTCGGTCGGCACCGGCCGGTCCCTGGCCATCCCTCTGGCCCTCGACGATGCCGCCGATCCGGCGCTGCCGAAATGGCCAGGTTACGCCCGCTGGCTGGCGTCAGCGGTGCGCTGGGCGGCGGGCAGCGAGGCGACCTCGCCGGGCCAGCTCACCGCCGAGCGCACCGGCAGATTGGTGACCTGGCGGCTTGAACTCGATCCCGGCCGGCCGGCGCCCACGTCGCCGCCGGCCCTGGCGGTGCTCAGCACCAGCGGTCAGCGCCGGACCGTGCCGCTGGTGCCGATCGCGGCACAGGTGTGGGAGGCCGAAGACCGCCTCGACGACGACCAGGTGCGCTGGGGCGCCGCCGCGGTCGATGTCGGCGACGGCGTCCAGGCAGTGGTGTCGGCGCCGATCTGCCTGCCCTGCCCGGTGGAGGCGGAACCGCGCTTCGGTCGTCCGACCGGAGAATCGGTGCTGGCGGCCATCGCCCGGGACGGCGGCGGCGTGGTCCGCGGCGACCTCAGTGAAGTCTTCGCCAACCCGCCCAGTCCTGGCGATGCCAAGGAATTGGCGCCATTTCTGGTGGCCGCGGCGATCCTGCTGCTGGTGGCGGAGATCGCTCTGCGCCGCTGGCGGGTGACCTGGATCGAAGCCCTCGGCCATGGCCTGCTCCAACGGCTGCGGCGTTCGCGCCCCGCGAACAGCGCAAACGGCCAGCCAGCGCCAGCCCCGGCGACCACCGCGAGCGCTCATCGTCCAGGCCCGCACCTGCCAGAACCCGCTGCTCAGAAACCGGCCGGCTCATCGCCATCCGCAGCGGCGCAGCCTGCCGCCCCGGACGGCGGCGATGGTCTGCATGATGCGCTGAAGAAATTACGCCGTCGTTGAACGCCACCGCTGTCCGCCCCTGGGGCCGACCAGCGGTTGGAGCGACACATCAGGACCTTCCTAGGATGTTCGGCCTTGTTGAAGCTGATGCGCCGCCGAGGAACAACCTGGAAACGCTCAGCTTGCTGGAAGGTTCGCCAGATGCTGAGAGTAGGCCGCCGTGAACCCCGTCATTTCGCTGCGGGTTTGACCGGTGCCAGGGCGAACAGCTTCTTCATGAAATCGCGCTCTTCGGCGAAGGACGGATCGTCGGCGAATTCCTTGGCGGCGCGCTCGGCGACGAGCAGGGCGTGGGGGTGGGCGTCGGGGCCGCCGGTCAGAGCCGCGCGCCAGGCGATCCAGAACCATTTCGGCTTGTAGTTCAGGTGCTCGCGCCACAGATCGATGGCCTGGCCGTACCAGTCGAGATCGCAGAACCGGGCGACGTCGCCCATCCATTGCGCGGTGTCGTCGCGCAACCGCTTGTCATTCATGTCAGCGACGTGATCGAGCAGGGCCGACAGCTTGGGTTTGTCCTGGGTGATCATGGCCACCACCACCGCAGCGATATGCGCCTGGTGGGCGTAGATCGGATGGTCGAGACCAAGCCGCTTGGCGGCGGCGTGGGCGGCGGCGACCTGGGCGCCAAGGCCCTTGATCGTCTCGCGGAACGCGGCCTTTGCGGCGACGTCCCCCGGCTTGGGCTTTTCCCGGGCGAACAGCTCGAACAGCCGGTCGCAGCGATAGGTCACCGAGCAGGCGATCCACGGCAGGTCGGCGGGCAGCTGGGCGAGACCGCCGACCCGGCGGGTGTGATCGAAGCCGTCGGCCTTGGCCGGCGGAGCGACCCCGGACAGCAGCCGGTCGAACGGCTCGGCGCCGAGCACGGCGCGGTAATAGGTGCCGGCGCTGTCGTAGCGCAGCAGCACTTCGCCGGGCTCGTCAACATCGTTGAAGGCGACGTCGTCGAGCCAGCGCTGCACCGCCCGGGCGGCGACCTGCACCGGGCCGCCTTCGGTCAAGGCGCTGCGCACGTCGGGCTGGCCCGACATTGCGGCCATCGCCGTGCCGACGTATTGCTGCATCATGCGCCGGACCCGGTTCAGCCGATCGGATTTCTTCCAGGCGTCGCGATCGAACTGGCCGCTGCGCACCCAGTCGGCCACGGCCTCGATCTGGGACGGAAGCGATTGCGGCTCACGGGAGAACGGCGTCGGCATGACGGTCTGATTGAGCAGCAGGTCGAGGCTGCGGACCGCCAGCGGGGCGAGCTTGCCTCCGCCCTTGCCGCTGAGCACCGCGGTCAACTCAAGCCCGACCTGGATCGCCGAGGGGCCGAGTTCGGCGCGCAGCCCGGGCAAGGTCCGTTCCAGCACGTCCTCGGCCTCGGCCTTGCCGGCATCGATCTGGCCGGCATCGAGCAGATGGCTGATCATTTCCTGGCGCATGTAGAAACGGCTGAGTTTCTCGGCCACCGGGGTCGCGGCATAGGCCAAGCGATGCCAGCGCACGGCCTCGGCATACTGGCCGGTGAACGAGCTCAGCCCGGACAGCTCGCGGTAGTTGGCGGTGTCGGCCTTGCCTTCGCCGCGGGCTGCTTCCTCGGCCTTCACCATCTTTTCCATTTTGGCGATGCCGCGCTGATAGGTCTGGTACTGCCAATCGCGCTGGACATCGATCATCGTCTTGGCGTAGTCGGGTTCGCTGAAGATGCGGTAGCTGAGCCGCCAGGCCGAACGGGTGTTTTCGCCGCTGAAGCGGAGCAGCAGACCCAGCCCATTGGGGTCGAAGGCGTCCGCATCGTCGAAGTGCTTGTAGGCCTTGCCCAGGGCGGCCTGCAACTCTGGAGCGACGAACTCCACTGCCGGGCCGGTCTGGAGGACGAACACATGCCAGCCGCCATCGCCACGCTCGGCCCAGGCCAGGGCGGCATGCTGGGGCAGGCTGATGACGTGGGCGGTGCGGCCCTGCCGTTCGGCGATGCGCTGGTAGAGCTCGGACAGATCGTCGCAGTCGCCGCGGAACATCCCACCAGTGACCGTGCCCAGGGTCTGCTCGGCGGTCTGATGGATGTCACCTTTGTCCTCGCGATTTCCGATCAGCTGGGGGAAGCGGCTGTCGGGACTGTCGTACACGTACGTGAACAGGTATTGGCCGATCAGGTCAAGCTGGGCGGCATCGGGCAGGAGCTCGGCGGCCTGGGCGAAGAACCGCTCGGTCTCCTTGCTGCTCAGGTCGGCCGGCGGACGCAGGACGCCCTTGGCCA
The DNA here is from genome assembly GCA_014193115.1 of Planctomycetota bacterium. Classification (GTDB taxonomy): domain Bacteria; phylum Planctomycetota; class UBA11346; order UBA11346; family UBA11346; genus BJHQ01. The sequence goes on from BJHQ01000008.1 coordinate 188,628, forward strand.
CAACCACGCCGGTGATGTCGCCGCTCAGGCCGCTCAGCACCAGGTGCGGCGGCAGGAAGTCGTTCACCGATTCGCTTTCCTTGCCGGTCTTGCGCGGCTTGGCGGGCAGGATCTGCCGGTACGCGTCGGTGGTGGTCATGCCGCCCTCGCGGGTCCAGCGCACCAGCGGCTGGTTGCCATGGAGCAGCCTGGCTTCGATCGGATCGATGGACGAAGCGGTGGGGTCGGCCCCTGCAGGCAGGCGGATCACCACATGCAGGTCGGGAGTCGACCAATAATACATGGGTTTCTGATGCAGATGGGCGAAGGCGCTGCGCTCGGGCGTGACCAGGGTCCAGCCGCCGGTGCCGAACGCGTCCTTGACCTCGGCCAGACGCAGCTCGCGCCCGGCCGAATCGGTGCCGGCATACAGCTGGACCGGAGCGAAACGTTCTGCGGCGCGCACCGCGTCCTCGACCGCAGCAGCCGCAGCTGGGGCGATGCCAAGGGTTTTCAGCCAGCCGGAACGGACCACCCGACGGGCGAAAGAGGGGGCGACCTCGTCGAGATCGACCTTCAGATCGGCGTCCCTGCGATGGAGGCGGCCGAGCACATCGCGCAGGGTTTTCAGGCCGATCTCGTCAAGCCGGGTTGCTGGCAGGGCGGCGAGGACCGCACCGACGCTTTTTTCCAGCGCTGCAACATCCCCGTCGGGCCGGGCCGGGGCATCCTTCTTGGTCAGCACGCCCTCGGGCAGCACCACCCGTTCTGGCGAGCGCAGATGGGGTCCGGTGATCAGCCCTTCGAGGAGGCGCAGCTGATCCGCTTTCAATCCGGCGGCGACGGCGTGCTCAAGCAGCCGCGGCAACAAGGCGAGCACATCGAGGCGGTCTTCGGTGACCAGCCGGCGTGCTACCGGCAACAGCCCGATCGGGGTATCGAGACGCGGATCGCCGGAACCGTCGATATCGCGGATTTTCCAGGCCGGCGCCTGGGGTCCGTCGCCGGCCTGCCACCAGATTCTGCCGTCGCCGCGTTTGGCCACCGACTTTGCGCCGTTGAATTGCTCCAGCAGCCGGTCTGCCTCGGAGGCATCAGCAGCGGTGGGCGGAGCGGGTGGTTCGCCGCGCACGGCCGGCACCGTGTCGGCACCGTGGGCCAAGGCGAGGACCAGCGGGATCACCAGGAGCGGCAGGCGAGGCGTCATCTCGGACAACCTCGCCATGCGAATCTCGCGTCAAGTCACGCCGGCAACGGCCCGAACAGCGATCATCGTGTCGCTGCGGTGCGCCATCTCGGCTGGGATGGAACCTGGGAGCGCCGAGCGCCAGCTCGGCTTGATTCCGCTCGGCTCGACTCGGTCATGCCACGTCGGTGGTTTCCACGGGCCGCACTGAGTGCGGCGCTCCGGGCGAGCAGCCGTACCGTCGGGACCTGGCGGAACGCGGCGGACCCCAAACTCCGAGACCTGTGTGCAGCTGCCGGAAGCGCGCTCCGGGGTGCCCCCGATCGAACAAACACTTGGGTTTGACGCCGCAGGTTTTTTGCATCGCCGCAGGTTTTTTGCATCGCCGCAGGTTTTTGCATCGCCGCAGGCGCTTCCGGCGCTGCCATGATTGATACCAATACCCTGGGAGAAGGCCGAAAAATACAGCGAATTCCCGATCTTTGAGTTCCCTGGCGAGGTGAACCTGCTAGGCTCCAGACCATGGACGCGTGCAGTCCGTCTCTGGCCAGCCCGGCCGTTTCCCCTGCTGAGCAGCGGCAGTTGGCCGATCTGCGCCGCCGCGATCAGCAGGTTCGGGCCCATGAGGCCGCCCATTCCGCCGCCGGCGGATCGCTGACCGGTGCGGTCTCCTACACGTTCCAGAAAGGCCCTGACGGGCAGTCGTATGCGGTGGGCGGCGAGGTCTCCATCGATACCTCTGCGGTGGACGGCGATCCCCAGGCGACCATCGCAAAGGCCCAGCAGATCGTCCGGGCCGCCCTCGCTCCGGCGGATCCCTCGGGCCAGGATCGGGCGGTCGCTGCCCAGGCCGCCCAGCTCGCCGTCCAGGCCCGGATGGAACTGGCGACCAAGACCGAGACCACGGGTCAGGAAAACTCGAACCAACCCAACGCCGATCAACGCACCAGCAAGGCGATCGCTGCCTATCGCGCCGCGGATGGCGGTTCCGGTCCGGCGGTCTTCTCGGTCGCTGCTTGAACCAATCCGAGGACCCTGAGCAGAGAACGGTCTGAACATACGAGGTGAGGGCTCGCGCAGATCTGGAGCGGCGATGCACACATCGTGGTCATGGCGCGGAATCCCGGAGACTTCCCCAATGCAGCGGCACGGTCTGACCAGGCGGCCATCGGAACCAACGTCGCGCCGGCGATGAGGGCGTCGCCGCTCCGGAACGCGGGTCTGCCGTTCGTGACGTCAGTTCGGGGTCGGCGTGCGCCGGCGGGTGCTCATCCGGTCGTTGAGGCCGCGTACCGCTTCGATCAGGGCTCCGGCGGCGGAATGCACCCGGGCCACCGGCTGGGCCAGGGAATCAGGCAAGCTTGTAACGATGTTTTGCAGGTCGAGCAGGGCGGCATTCAGGTGATCAGCTGCCGGACCCAAGGTCTGGACCTCGGTGATCGACCGTTCCAGCTCGCGTTCGGTCTGCTCCCGGGCGGTGCGAGCCTCCTGCTCGCGGAACAGCCGGTTGCGCAGTTCCGCCTGGGTGCTTTCCAGCAGCTTCTGGCGCATGGCCTGGTCGGCGCCACCACCAGCCGGTCCAGCGGCAGGTGGTCGGCCCGCCAATTCCTTGTCGACCAGCTCGCGCACCCATTCGGCCAGGCGCTTGCGGCTGACCACGCGTACGGTTCCGGTGCCGTCGCCAGCTCCACCGACCGAGTTGGCTGGGCGAGTCTCACCGAGGCGTTCCAGGGATTCGAGCAGGTGGTCGGACATGCAGCCAATCCTGCCCGGTCGTGGGAAGGTCTTGTGAAGATGATGGTTGCCTTCGAGAAGAACCTGGGATTCTGGAAAGTGCTGCACGATGTATTAGGTGAGATCTTCGATTGAAGCTTGCACAGGATGGGCAGATCCGGGGCGGCGATGCCCTCATCGCCGGCATGCTCGGAGTCGCGGATCCACACCGAGTCCAAACCAGCGGCCAGGTCGCTCCGGCGATGAGTGTCGCTCCGGCGATGAGGGCATCGCCGCTCATAAACGCCCGTCTAGTTTTTGCCTTCGCGGTGAGCTGAGCAAAATGGCGATTACAGGAAACGACGCACCCGTCCAACCGCAGGGCTGGACGGGTGCATCCGGATCGAACTCAGTTGGCGGAACTCAATTCGCCTTGCTGAAGTATTCCTTGGATCCAGTCGGGTCGGCCTTCATGGTCGACTTGCCTTCGCTCCAGTTGGCGGGGCAGACCTCGCCGTGCTTGGCGACGTATTGGAAGGCCTTGACCACGCGCAGGGTCTCATCGACCGAGCGGCCGACCGGCAGGTCGTGGACGATGGCGGCGCGGATGTTCTGCTCCGGATCGATCACGAACAGGCCGCGCAGAGCGACGCCGCCTTCTTCGATCAGCACGCCGTAATCCCGGGCGATGGACTTGGTGAGATCGGCGACCAGCGGGTACTGCAGGTTTTGGATGCCGCCTTCCTTGCGCGGGGTGTTCAGCCACGCCAAGTGGGTGAACTGGCTGTCTACCGACACGCCGAGCAGTTCAGCCCCGATCGCTTTGAATTCAGCGGCCTTGTCCGAGAACGCCAGGATTTCGGTCGGGCAGACGAAGGTGAAATCGAGCGGGTAGAAGAACAGAACCACGTACTTGCCCTTGTAATCGGACAGCTTGATTTCCTTGAAGCTGCCGTCAGGCAGGGCGGCGGTGGCCTTGAAATCAGGGGCCTTCTTCTGGACGAGCGACATGGGGACTCCGGGGAGAGGGGGTTGGTTGCGTTGGATCGCGTGGGCGGTGTGGAGCACCGGCAGGCGCCGTCAACCCTTCCGCGCGGACACGAGGCATGTTCTGTAGAGGGTCTGGGTCGATCACGCCTGTTAAAAACCCGCAGGAACAGGATGGAATGCATGTCAATTTGACAATATTTGTCGGAATTTCGCGTCATTAACACTTCATTCACCCGCTAACTGCTGTCGTGACAAGGAAGTACCGAAAAGCAGTCAATGGCACGTCCATGGCATAGAGCACGGTGCAACGGCGCACCAGCCGTCAGGAGGAAAACCCCATGCTCACCACCAGTCATCTCTCCGGCTCCCCCAGCTACTGGACCAGCGATCCCTTCACCGAGATCGACCGGGTCTTGCGCGCGGTCGATCGTGCCTGGCTCGATGCCAGCGCCGGGGCCCGCGACAGTTCGCTGCTGAATGCCTACCACGACAACGACTCCCTGGTCGTCACCACCGAGCTGCCCGGAGTTTCCGCTAATGACATCTCCATCCAGATCGTTGGCGACACCCTCAGCATTGAGGCCAAGCGCGGGCTGACCGCCCCGGCCGAGGGACGCTGGCTGCGCCGCGAACGCCGGCCGTTCAGCACCGCCCGGACCGTGCAACTGCCTTTCCGAGTGGATTCCAATACGGCCACGGCCTCAGCCAAGGACGGTCTGCTCACCGTAACCGTCAAACGCGCCGCTGAAGACCGGCCGCGGACGGTCGCCATCCAGGCGAGCTGATTCCATCACCCCAACCACCAAGGATACCAACCATGTTCCAACTCCAGAAGAAATCCGCACCCGTTGCCGAACCGACCACCCCATCCAAAGAGTCCAGCTTGCCGTCTGTCACGCCGGCGGTCGACATCTGGGAGGACGAGCACCGCGTGGTGGTCGAGGCCGATCTTCCCGGCGTCAGCCAGGAAGGCGTTGAGATCTCGGTGCACCGCGGCGTGCTGACCATCACCGGCACCCCACGGGTGGTCGACGAAGGGAAATTGCAGCCGATCTATCGCGAGTACCGTCCGGCGCGGTTCGTCCGCTCCTTCACCTTGGCCGATGATCTCGACGACCAGTCGGTCACGGCCAAGATGACCGACGGTGTGCTGCGGATCGAGCTGCCGCGCCGGGCAGACAGCAAACCCCGGCGGATCGAAGTGCAGGCTGCTTGATGGTGGTGCGCCGGCGGCCTGTGGAGGCCGCGAACCGATGGTCGGAGCAACCGTCTCCGACCATCGGTGGTGGCGGTTGACGCGCTGGTGCGCTTCACCACGGCCGCGATGCTTCGCGCATGCGACTCCTCCTCGGCATCGCCGGCGGCATCGCCGCCTACAAGACGCCGGATCTGGTCCGCCACCTGCGCCGCCGCGGCCATGAGGTCCGTTGCATCGTCACCGCCGCAGGCTCTCGCTTGGTGGCGGTGGACGCCCTGGCCGCGGTCTCTGGCCAACCAGTTGCGACCAGTCTGTGGCCCGACGATGGCACCATGCCCCACATCGCCCTCGCCCGTTGGGCCGAGGGTCTGCTGATCGCTCCGGCCACCGCCGACCTGCTTGCCCGCACCAGCCTCGGTCTGGCCGATGATCTGCTGACCACCGTACTGCTCGCCGTGGAGCCGACCGTTCCGGTCTGGTGGTGTCCGGCAATGAATACCCAGATGTGGAACAAACCGCCGGTGCAGGAGCACCTCGCCCGGCTGCGCGGCTGGGGGCATCGGATCATCGGCCCGGTGCCAGGCGACCTGGCCTGCGGTGAATCGGGGCTCGGTGCGATGGAAACGCCCGAGCGCATCGCCGCTGCGGTCAGCGGATCAGGCGCAGGCGATGCCGGCAGCTGATCCGGACAGCCGCTGCGCAGCGCGGTCCCGAGCCAGCCTGTTCTCGCTGCTGTTGGCTGCCGCCAGCCCGCTCATCGCCTTGGCCCTGATCCATCGCCTATGGATCCGCAGAAAAGGCCTGATCGGACTTGCTGCGAAGTTCAGCGGCGAGCCTGGCCCGGTGCGCACCGGATCGATCATCGTCCATGGCGTCAGCCTGGGCGAGGTCAATCTGATGCGGCCGTTGGTGCCGAAACTCGAATCCGCGTTCGGCGCTCCCTGTCTGCTCACCACCACCACCGAGACCGGCTGGCAGCGACTGGGCGAAGTCTTCCCCAACCACGACCGGGCGATGCTGCCCTTCGACCTGCCCTGGGCCGTGGAGCGTTTCCTGAGCCGCACCCGCCCGCGGGCGGTGGTGCTGCTCGAACTTGAGGTCTGGCCGCAACTGCTGCTCGCCTGCCAGCGCCGCGGCATACCGGTGGCGCTGGTCAATGCCCGGGTCTCGGCGCGCAGTTATGCCGGCTATCGCCGCGCTGGCGCCTTGCTCCGCCCGGTCTTCGCCAGCTTCGCTGTCGCTCTCGCCCAGAACGCCATCTGGGGTGCGCGGCTGCGCGGTCTCGGCGCCCGCCACGTTGTGGTCAGCGGCTCGATGAAGGCCGACATGGTCCGCCCGGCCGATCCCGACGCGGCATCGGCGCTGGCCGCCGGCTTTGGCCTCGATCAACGGCCCACGCTGCTGCTCGCCAGCACCAGCCCGGACGAGGAAAAGACCGTTTTATCCGCTGCGAATCAGGTGCAGCACTGGCTCCAGCGCGGCTGGAGGATCGTCATCTGTCCGCGCCATCCCGAGCGCGGCCCAGTCCTGGTCGATCTGGTGCGCGAACTCGGAGCCAATGCCAAGCGGACCAGCAACGGCGAATCCCTGGCCACCGCCGACGATCTGTTGATCGTCGATCAGATCGGGAAGCTGGCGGGATTGTACGCGTGGTGTGCCCGCACCGGCGGCATCGCCATCGTCGGCGGATCCCTCGGCTCGGACCGCGGCGGCCAGAATATGCTCGAACCTGCCGCCGCCGGCGCCTGCACCGTGGTCGGCCCCGACACCCGCAATTTTCCCGATGCGATGGCGCTGCTCCGCGAGGCCGGCGGGGTGATCGAGCTGGGCAAGGATGCGGCAACGTGGCAGGCCGCGCTGCGCGATCTCGCCGGCGACGATGCGCGTCGATTGGCCGTCGGTGCTGGCGGCGTTGCGGCGTGGCGGGCCGGGCTCGGCGCGACCGAGCGGGTCGTCGATAAACTTGGCCAGAACCTTAGCGCTTGCCGAACACCACCCGGTCGCCGTCCATAGCCACGGCCTGACCCCCGACCGAGATCTTCGCCGCCAGTCCATCACCGTTCACCGTCACCGCCGGCCCAGGTCCCTTGCTGACCGTGGCAATCGCCAGGAAATCCCCATCGCCCAGGATTCCGACGCCGTTATAGGGCGCCAGATATTTCTCACCGGCTTTGGCATTCTTGTTATGCCCGCCGGCCTCGATCTCGCGTTCATCCTGGCCCGGTTTGCGCAGATCGATCTTGCCTGAAGCGATGATCGTGACGGTCAGGACCGCGTCGCCCTGGGTGCAGGTGAAACCGCGTTCGTTGTAGACAAGGTCGCCGACGGACGTCGGCTTGAGGTTGGTCGAACGATGGTCATCGCCCGTCCGCGGCAATTGCCATTGCCAGCGCCTTTGACCGCCTCCCGTGACATGGTCGGCGACGACGAACAGCAGCGGAGCCCCGGAAGCACCGCTGTGATCGACCGCGATGGTCCGCCAGCCGCGGATCGGCTGCTTGGCGACCTCAGCGGGCTCAGGCAGGAAACGGATGTGGCTCTTGTCGGTCAGCGGTGGTGCGGCCTTCGGCGCATAAATCTCGTCTAAATTCATGGTGATCGAGCCGGAACCATCCGGCGTGGACTCCACCCGGGTGGTCAGGCCGCAACCGCCGCCTTTGCAGTCATCCTTGGGCAGCAGCACCACGGATTCCTCCTCGCGCTGGCTCAGGCGATCGGCCACCGACACCGCCCACTCATGGCCCAGGGCCTGGATGGTGAAAGCGCCGGCGCTGGGATGGTTCCAGCCGAAGGTCGGAGTCTCCCTGGTGTAGACCTGGATGACGCTGTTGTCCGGCGATCCGTAGCCGTTGCGGAAAACGTACAATCCGCGGGTCGGCGCCTTCCACAGCAGCGGCCAAGTCGGCGACGACGGCGCCACCGCGGTCATCTCCAGCGGGTAGTTGAGAAACGTGAAGACCGGATCGGTGCCCGGTCCGAACAGTGCCACCTCGCTGCCCGGTCCCTTGTAGTCAGTCAGCAGGTTCCACGCCCACAAGGCGCCGGGCTGATACTCCGCCGGAATGGCCGGAAAGTGCCTGGCCAGGAAACTCAGGCTGAGGCTGTTGATACCGTGGATCGGCTGACCGTACAGCTTTTGCGGCCCCTTGGCGCCGGCCGGCGTGGTTCCGGTGACGGAATTGGCGATATGCCTGGGAATATACAGGACCGCATCGGCAAACGGCGAGGCATGGCCTCCCAGGCAATTGCGTGCCAGATGGTTGTACACCGCCGGACCAGGCCCGCCGTCGTGGCTGTAATGGCCGGATTCAGGTTGGAATCCACCGATGCCGAGACCCATGAAATGATAGCGGAAGACCTTGCTGCGACCGCATTCCATCTTGAACCACGGTTCGAAATCCGGCTTGCCGTCGGCCTCCCAGCAGGCGGTTTCGAGCCGGCCGAATTCAGCGATGGAGTCCGCCAGACCGGCGCTGGCGGCACCGGCATCGGCAATCACCGGATCGATCCGGCCGAAGGACTCGCCGTTGGCCACCAGCAGCACCCGGTGCCGGCCAGGCTTCAGCCGATACACCGCATCGACCGCGACCTCGACTCCATCAAGCAGCGTGCGGATGCTGGTTTTGGCTTTGTTGCGAGCCGCAGCCACCGTCACCAGCCGCTCTGCGTCGACGCTGAACCGGGCCGACAGCACCGCGACCCGCGGCTCCTTGCCGAGGATCAGGGCATCGCCATCGATGCCGGATTCGGGATCGATCGCAGCCGCTGGCAGGGCCTCGAACTTGAAGGCCAGCTCCCGCGGCCCCTGCTCGGTGAAGATCATCGACTTGGCGATGTCGCCAGCCACCGGATCGGCCTTCGCATACTTGCCGAGATTGGCGAGCAAATCCTGGTTTCCGCGCAGGGCGACCGCCAGAATGCCGCTCCAATGCCAAGCGGTCAGCGGGGTGCCCAGGACCAGTGCCGGCGCCCCGGCGACCTCCGGATTGCCCGGCAGATCGATGATCTTTTGGGAATCCTTGCGATAGAGCTGACCGTACAGCGGATTGACCCGGAAGCCCCGGGAGCTGGTCCCTTTGTCGCGACTGCCCGGAGCCGGCGGCGGTGAACCCGGGGTCGGGCCAGGCCCAGTGAACAAGGTCAGCGCCGCGATCGCCGCCGCGGCATTCATCGGCCCGGCCCAATTGCTGGTCGGATGCTGGTTGCCACCGGCGTTCCACAGCAGCATCTCAAGCCGCGAATCGATGGTTTCCCGGGCCTTCTTGCGCTGCTCGTCGGTCCAGGTGTCTCGGCAGCAATCGTAGACGACGCACAGCATCAGCAGGCGGTGAGCCCACACCTGGCCCGTGCTGGCGAAACCGAAATCCTCGTTGTCGATCTCTTTCATGAAACCGGCGGTGGCCGCCTCGGCGTACTTTGCCTCGCCGGTGAGCTGATGCAGCACCGCCTGGTTCATCGGCCCGGCGACCAGATCGGTGTCCTTCGTCTTCGCTGCCGCTGCTTTCTCCACAAAATCCAGATAGGCCTTGCCCAACGGAGTCGCCAGTTTGGCCTTCAGTCGAGGCAGATCCTTGGCCCGGAACAGCAACCGCGGATGTTCATCGCCGACGATCGGGGTGAAATCCGCAGGCGGCACCTGGACCGGCCGGGTCCGGCCCTGGACCCGCCCGCTGACCGACTCGGTTCCGCACGTTCCCACGTAGGTTCCAGCCCAGCTCCCATCCTGCCCGAGCCGCGCTGAAATCTGGTAACGAGCCAGCGATTGGAACGCGTTGTAGAGATCGCCATTGATCGCGATCAGCAATTCCACCGTCGCCGCCGAGCCGTCGAACGTGAAGGAACGCACATAGCCATGCTGATCGCCCACGGAAAAATTCTGCGCCGCCCCGATCACCCGCCGCCAGCGCCCGTCGGGCGTACGATCAAGGCAGGCCAGCAGGTGGCTGCGCCCCGACCCTGGTCCCCGGGTGACTGCCCGTTCCAGCTCGAAATCAACCCCGCCCGGAAACGGATCCGCCGCGACCAGTCCTGCGACCAGCAAAAAGCAGAGCGTGAAATACGGCATTCTCTTCATAGGCCAACCACTACCGGATCCAGGTTAACCTGTTGAACTGGGAGCGCTTGGCGAAACCAGGCAGTCGGCCAACCGAGGCCAGATCCTTGACACCCACCCCGCCAGCCAATCATGCCGCCCCACGGTCGCACCCGCGACCCCACCGCGCATTCCCTGGTAGCTCAGCGGTAGAGCAGGTGACTGTTAATCACTTGGTCGGAGGTTCGAATCCTCCCCGGGGAGCCAACACAACCCACGGCGAAAGCCGTGGGTTTTTTGCTTAACAGCCGGACCCCCAGAACGGCCCGAAATCCCCGTGGATTTCACCATCGGTTTTCTCTCCGCCGTTCTCCGGTTCGCGGCACTGGCCTGGTGGGGCAGCCAGGACACTCGTAAAAGAGTCGCCGTTCTCCGGTTCTCCGGCTGAGTTGGGGGTCAAAACCGGCCTTAGTTAACAGCGCTGTTCAACCTGGTCACCAAGCAGCGGATGCGAACTGGAGAACGGAACAAGCCGGCAGCGGGTCCACGCTTTTGCCACCAGGCAGGACCTTCACTTGATGGCGCGCCTCGGCTTTGATCACCAGCGGCAGGCGTTGTGCTCCCCGTTCTCTTCTCCCGGTTCTCCGCCCAGCGCTCTATGGCATCGTCGTAAGAGTAACGGCGTGAACGCTGTCGGATACGATTGAATCCCTTGATCAACCCTAACGGGCCTCTGTCACATGGTTGACAGTGATCTGTACGAATAAAAATGAATCCCATCGTTGTCAACAAGGCCAAGATGAAAATGATTCATGCGTTTCACTTTCTACCTAGCAATATTAGCCATGGTGGACCATTGTTGATATCAAAACTATGGTGTTGGGTTGCATTGCTATGGGATTCCCGGTGGGGCCGAGGCGTTCATCCTCATGAACGTTTTGGCCGACCTCAAAGTAAATATTTTTGTCAAGAAACCATAAAAACAAGGTAAGTAACTCCCATGCGTCATATCGCTATTCTTTTCCTAACCATTTTTTTTTCTGGCATGATCTCTGCCGGCGAATTCACAGGGTTTACGCCAGACGTGCTGCTTGATCGCGTCGTCGCAACCGCCAAAGCCGATGCGATTGCGCTGTTCACGGACATGCTTGACGACGATTTCCACGAGGATAACTGGGGCCCACAACTTCTTCCCGCTACCGCGACTATTTTCCCAGGGCTAAAGGCAGGGCCTGATTCATTGCAGCTAGAATTGGCCAAATCTGCCCTCCTAAAAGACCTCTACTTGATTCCCAAAAGTCTGAGGCATATCAATACTCTTCTAAAGGACACTAATGGCAAGTTCTTTAAGAAAGCCAATACTGAAGATGAGCATTTGGGTATGGCAATCTGTTGGCTAGCTCGGCAATACGCGAATAACGTTGACCCGGGAATCGATAGTATTTTATCCGATTTGCTCTCGGGGAAAAATATTGATGAGGCATTTAAGGATAAGGTATTCTATAAGAAAAAAGAGGAAGAATTAAAAATATTTAATATAAATGAGTTTATTTCAGAGTACGAATCTAAGTGGACAAAAGCGAAAGAGCCTGAAGAACGCCGTAGGGTTTTATTCGCCATCTTATCAGCGAATTGTGATAAAATAGACTCGGATTTCAAGACAATTGAATTATCCAAGGGTGAGGTGGAGAGATTGTCTATACTCCCTATCGTGGATGATATTATTAAGCACGCTGGTGTTTGGGAAACAAAACGCACTTACGAGGAAATCCTTCAGGGATCAATCTCCATCTTAACTGCAATTCGAAACGAAATTTACAATAAGATCAATATGTCAAGTGAGAACAAAGTACACACATTTTCATTCTTCTCGGTAAACAAGGTCATAATAAATCGCGACTCTGATTTAAAGATTGGAGGCTCAACTGAAACACACCTTCAGGTTTCTGACTTCATCCTATCTACGATTCGAGGAAGACAATCCAAGAACGAAATAGACCCTATATCTTTACTTTATATTGCGAAAGGGGTTATTGCAAAGTACCAATCTGACTGGGTGAAAGCAGACTCGCCCGAAAAACGCCGTCAGGTTTCCATCTCTATCTTAACTACAATTCGAGATGAATTGGACTCTATTTATAATGCATACGATCCGACATCAGATAAAAGGAAAGGCTGCTATCATATTTTTTCCTTTGCAATTAACTTGCTCCGCAAAGACTATGCGAGCGCCAGCGTCGAACTAATTCAGATTGCCAATCTCGGCAATGTGCCCCAGAAAGATAAAAATGGCCCTTGGCTGAGTAAAGTTTTGTCGATCATCTCTGCTCTAGCCGGCGCAGCGAATTCCAAGGAAGCAAGAGAGGTTCTCGATGCAGCAGTCGCTCCACCAGGTACCTGGAGAGAACTGCGCCGCGGCAATGACCCGAGCGGACAGGCGGTGCACGTAGCAGTGGTCGGGCACCTTGGTCTCGGTGGTGGCATCTCAACCGCACGCTCTGAGAATAATAAACGATCTAACTGGGGTGGCGTTGTCGCGCCAGTCGGCATCCAAGTTAACGCAACGTGGATTGACGAATGGTCATTACTACCAGTCGGAGCCGGTCTGTTATTATCCCCTGTTGATCTAGGCACGGTGGCGCAATATCGGTTAGCGACCCGTCAAGAAACCTCCAAGGCAACCTGGAACGACGTGCTGGCTCCAGGAGTCTGGGTAAATCTTCAATTGTCGCGCAAAGCGCCGATTTCGCTTTTATTGGGAGCCGAGTATGCTCCTCGATTCCGTAGCGATGGGGGTCAGCGGACTACGAACGCATTACAGTTTGGCGTGGCGTTGTCATGGGAAGTTCCATTACTTGGTATCCGCTGATTGGATAGCATGAATTCATACACGCATCGAAATGAAACGATCATTCGAATGGCGACACGATTCCCCACATGTTTCGCTGGTCTGTCCACGAATTGAGCTTGGCGATGCGGTCGACGGCACGTTGGTTCACCGGAGAATCCGGGCCGATATCCAACAGCGCTTCCTGAATGTCCGGCGCCAGCAGGTTCATCCGCATCACCACCGTCACCCAGGCGCGGGTCATGCCGGCGGCGGCTGCCAGTGAGGCCTGGTCGCTGGCCACGCCGGAGGCGATGAGCTGTTCGCAGCGGATCGCCATGGCCATCCGCCGGGCCAGCGGGTGGACCCGGTCGATTGGCGGTGCCGGGGGTGCGGCCGATGGCGGCGTGACCGATTCGTCGCCAGGCCGCACGGCCCGGTGGAAGCCGCCGCGGCGGTGGCCTTGGTTGGCCAGGTGGAATCGGCGTTCGATGGTGGCGCTCATGCGGCACTCCCTCGGCTGGCCAGGGCGGCGATGCCATCGGAGGTGAAGTTGAAGGCGGCGCTGCCGTGCTCGCCGTCGATGGTGATGTGGGAGAGGAGCTTCCGCAGCAATTCCTGGCGTTCCTTGGGGGCGAGCTCGGCCCAGATCGGCTCGAAGGAGCGGAGCAGGGTGCTGGCGGTGCTCCGGTCCAGGGTCATCTGCTCGGCCTCGGCCAGACGCCTGCGCAAGGTGGCTGCCTGGGAATCGGCCTGCCGGCGCAGGGCGAGTTGCTGGGCATCGGTGGGCGCGCGGGCGCAGGCGGCCATCGCCTTGGTGGCCAGGGCCTCGGCCTCGCGGGAGCGGGCACGCAGGTCCTCGACCATCGCCGCGTGCTGGACGCTGGCCTCGTTGATCACCCGGTCGGAGAGGAATGGGTCGCGGCAGATCGCGGTGATTTCCTCGACGACCAGGCGTTCGACCTCGGCGGCCGGTAAGCTGGGCATGGGGCAGGTGGCTGCGCCCTGGATGCGGGCGGTGTGGCAGGCGTAGTAGCCATAGAGGCGGGCACCGCGCTTGGTGTAGGTGTAGGTCATCCCGCAACCGCACGATTTGCAGCGCAAAAGGCCCTTGAGCAGCGGGAAATGCCGGGTGCGGGACTCGGCCCCGCCGCTGGCCCGCTGGGACACCATCAGGTTCTGTACCTGTTCCCAGGTGGCGATGTCGATAATCGCCGGGTGCTCGGCGGCGTAGATCTCGCCCTTATAGAGGATCCGCCCGGTGTAGAGGATGTTGCCCAGGGTGTGGGCCAGGGCGCTCTTGGTGAAGGGTTGGCCGCCGGACTGGCGACCTTTGCGATTGGCCCAGCCCTTCGCCGTCCAGCCCCGGTCGTGGAAGACGCGCAGGACCCGGGCGACAGACCGGTGCTCCAGGTACAGGGCGAAGAGCTGCCGCACGCGGTCGGCCTCGGCTTCGTTGACCAGCAGCTTCCGGCCGCCGGGGGCCACGTCGTACCCCAGGCTGGGCCGTCCGCCGCACCACTTCCCCATTCGCTTGGTCGCCGCCACCTTGTCGCGGACGCGCTCGATCATGTTCTCGCGCTCAAACTGGGCGAAGCAGATCAGGATGTTGAGCGTGAGCCGGCCCATGGGGGTGGCGCTGTTGAAATGCTGGGTCACCGACACGAAGGCGACCTGGTGCTTCTCCAGCAGTTGCAGCAGGCCGACGAAATCCGCCAGCGAGCGGGACAGGCGGTCGAGCTTATAGACGGCAATCACCTGGACCTTGCCGGCTTCCACCTCGGCCATGAGCCGTTTCAAGGCGGGCCGGTCGGTGGTGCTGCCGGACCAGCCGCCGTCGTCGTAGCGCTCGGGGCTGACCGCCCAGCCGTCATGGCGCTGGCTGGCGGCGAATTGCTCGCAGCACTGCCGCTGGGCGTCCAGGCTGTTGAACTCGCTGTCGAGACCGTCCTCGGTGCTCTTGCGGCAATAGATGGCCACCGTCTTGGTGGGAGGCGGCGTGGACATCAGGCGGCTCCTTCCTGGGGTTTGGCGGATTTGCCGTGCGACTGCTTCAGGCCGAAGAACACCAGGCCATTCCACTTCGTTCCGGTGATGGCCGAGGCGATGGCGGAGAGGCTGTCATGAAAACGGCCGGCGTATTCGAAGGCCGTCGGATGGACCGTGACCAGATGGACCGTCCCCTTCCATTCCCGGCGCAGGACGGTGCCAGGCGCCAGGGTTGGGCCGCGGGAAAGCGGCATGGGTACGACCTTGGTGGCTGCTCCGTTGCTGGTGGCCTGGCCGATGGGCCGGCGCTGGCGCAGCTGCTGGCCGGCCGACAGCTCTGCCGCGCGCGCCAGGGCCCGCTCACTCAGGCCACCCTCGCGCTGGGCCTGCAGCCGCCAGGCGATGCGGCGCACCAGCCAGACCCGGTGGCGTGAGTTGGTGGGCTCACCGAAAGCCTGGCGATGGAAGGCCTGGAGCTGGGAAACGGTCATGGTCTCCAGCCGGGCCAGGGTTGCCTCAAGATCAACCGCCGGATCTGGCCGAACGGCGGGCCTCATGGCGCACCTCCCGCTGACTTCTTCGCCGGGCGGGGCTTGAGGCCGAAGAACACCAAGCCGTTGCGGTTGCTGCCGCACAGGGCGGTGGCGGCGGCGCTGAGGCTGCGATAGGTGGTGCCGTCGAGGCGGAAGCCGCCGTCGACGACCGTGACCTCCAGGGTCCGGCCGCGCCAATCGCGGCGGATGATGGTGCCGAGGGCCAGGGACTCGGTGGCGGGCTCGGGGGTGGTGGCGGTTGGCTCCCGAGTTGGCTCTAACGGGGCTTCGGCCGGCTCCGAGATCGGATCCGTTGCAGGAGAAGGAGCGGCTGCAGCCTCAATTTCAGTGGATGGCGGTGCGGTGGGCGCGGGAGCTTCCGCCGGCGTGGCGCTGGCCGGCTCGGGGGCGGGTGCTGCTGCCGGGTCAGCTGGGGCGCTGGCGATGGCTTCCGGCGCCGTCGCTGCCTGAAGCTTTTTGATCAGCCACGGCCGGTTGCGGGTGATGGTGGGCGTCCCGAAGACCGCCAGATAGCGGCCTTGGAGATCGGTGGTGGAGAGGGTGGAGAGATTGGGGAGGGAGAGGGTCATGGCTGATGGGGGAGGGCTGAGGGTTGCCGACCCGGCGGGCGAGTGCCCGGCGCAGGCCGAGGGCGAGGAGGGCGGCAACCCCGCTCAGGGCGGTTTCCAGATCCTTAGCCAGCTCATCGGAACAGCTCGGGTTGGCTGAGGCGCAAGCTGACGAAGCCGCCGGTGGCGTTGACGATGACGTGGTCGACGAGCTGCACGTCGACGGCCCGGCCGGCGGCCACGAGGCGGCGCGTGACGGCGGCGTCAGCATGGCTCGGCGACACGTCGCCAGACGGGTGGTTGTGGACGGCGATGGCCGTGGAGGCGGCGCGGCGCAGGGCATTGCGGAAGAACGACCGCGGCCCGGCATCGCAGCCGTCGACGTCGCCCTGGCTGATCTGGACCGGCTCGCCGATCAGGCGCGAGCGCGGGTCGAGGCACAGGCACCACAGACGTTCGTGGTCCAGGCCGACCAGCGGCAGCATGACCTGGGCGACCTGCGCGGGCTGGGTCAGCGCCGTGGTTGGCCGGCGGGCGCGGAGCAGGCGGCGGTGCAATTCCAGGGCCGCGTGCAGTCGGCGCGCCGCGGCCGGCGTCAGGCCCCAGCTCCGCTGCCAGGCGACCGGGTCGCCATGCGCCAGATCCTGAAGGGCTGGCTGGTAGGCTTCCTGGCTCTCGGCGCAGCCATTCCGGGAGCCCGCCACCAGGCGCACCACGTCGTGGTCGCTCAGGTGGTTCAGGGTGATGTCGTCGTCCAGCATCGGGTGCCTTCGTCGGTCGGACGGGGCCTGATTGCCCCGCTGCCAGGCACGTTGCTGATGCTGAGTTCGGTGAGCTAGCTCGCTGAGCCGGCGTCAGTGCCGGTGACTCTGCTTGATATCGACGGGCGGTTTTTGGTGCTGATTTACCTGGCTTTCTTCCAGGCTGAGGAGGTCCGGCAGCTCCACCGAGAAGATTTTCAAGGTGCCCACCACGGGAATCGGCGGCACCGGGCGGACGTTGGCCAGGTGCCAGCCGAAGGCCGGAGCGTAGGGCGCGATGCTGGCCTTGGCCCAATCCCGCGTGCGCATCGGCTGGCAGTCGACCAGCTCCACCAGGCAGACCGCGCAGCCAAAGGGCGAAATCGCCGGAATTTTGCTGGCGCACAGCAGCAGCTCGCCGCGGTAGGGCGTCGCCCAGGTCCGGGTTTCGATGGTCTTGTGGCCATCGCGGATCAGGTTGGCCCAGGGCTGCTTGAGCGACAGCGCGCGGTACATTGGCATGGTGAATCACGATCGTTTCCGAGGGTGGGCGGTTCAAGCTGCACCTCCCGCCGCGAGGGCCGGCCGGGTGAGCGCGGGCTCCCAGGTGGCGAGGGCCTCGTCCTGCGGGCGCCGCTGGGAGCGGCCGGTGAGCAGGTCGCCCAGCGCCTGGTCGATGAGCCGCAGACCCAGGGGGAACAGCTCCCGCCGCCACAGGCTGCTGGGCGTGTCGTCGGGCCGCACGAAGCACCAGTCCTGGGCGGCGATGGGCCCGGCGTCGATGCGCTCGTCCAGCCAATAGACGGTGCCGCCGGCGATGCGGTCGCGGTCGCGAATGGTCCACGCCACGGCGTCCCTGCCGCGGTGGATCGGCAGTAGGCTGGGGTGATAGCTGAGGCCGCCCAGGCGCGTGGCGGCGAGCATCGCCGGCGGAATGAACCGGTGATTGTGGGCGGCGACGATCAGATCGGTGAGCGGTGGCAGCATCGCCGCCGATGGCGCCGCTGTATGCACCGCCGGCAGGATGGTGCCGGTCGCCAGGGCGTCGCCCTCGGGCGCGCACACGCCCACCAGGGCGAAGCCGCCGCGGCGCAGGATCAGGTCGCGGACGGCGCAGCCGAACGTGCGCGAGCCGATCAGGAACACGCGGATCGGGTCGGGATCATACATGGGTTTGCTCCTTGGGTGTCTCCTTGGAGGGCTCACCGATGTAGCGGAATCCCTGCACAGCGCGGAAATGTCCGCCGAATCCCGAGCCCATGACCACGCTGGATTTGCTGGTGCGGCGGATCGATTCCGCAGACTTGCCCTTGTGGCTGCCGTGCAGGTTGGCGCTGATCTGGGTCCACGCCGGCTGTCGGCGCAGCAGCGCGCACAGGCCGGGGTGGCTGGTGTGGAAACAGGTTGTGGCCGGGTACGGCAACCGGGCGCCATCGCCTCCGCGCAGTTGGTTGTCGCAGATCCAGTTGAGGAACCGGATGCCGATGCCGGCTCCCTGCCACTCGGGCATCACCACCAGGCGGCAGGCCCGGCCCTCCACCGCCTTGCCCTTGTTCTTGCAGCCGACGCCGAGGTGCGCGACCGGCTCGCCGTCGACCGTGCCGACATAGCAGATGGCCGCCGGCATCGGGCCGATCTTCAGATAGTGATGCGGTGCAAAGAACGGCCAGTAACGCCAATCTGTCTTGAGGATTTCCAGCTCGAAGCGGGGTCGTCGAAGCGACCTCCGGCTGAATGATTTGGTGCCGGTGTCGAACACCCAGTCCGGCTCCAGCCAGTCCAGTACATCATAGTGCGGCGTCAGCAGCACGACCCGTCCGGCGGTGCGCCGCCAGGCCTTGGCAAACGCCATGGCGCCGATGCGGGCGATTTGGCGGTCGACGACACTGGTGAATTCGTCGACCACCGCTGCGGCAGGGGCCTCGACTACCAGTCGGGCAAGGGTGGCGCGGAATTGCTCGCCCATCGACAGCGCCTGGAACGGCCGCAGCCACGCCGGCACATCGCCCAGGCCGACGCTGGCCAGGGCGGCGGTCACCGCGTCGAAGTCGGCGTCGGAGCCGATGGCGTCGATGATCGGCGCGTCGGTCGGCCAGGTGGGCGAGAAGAAGGAGTCCTTGCCGAAGAACTGCCGGCCGATCGAGGTCTTGCCCGATCCCGATGGGCCCACCACCACGCCGATCTTCCACGGCCCATCGGGCTCGATGTCCAGTTCGGCATCCAGGTCGAAGTGCGCCCCGGACTCGGCATTGAACAGGCTTTTCACCCGCGCCGCGCGGTAGGTGCCGGTCTCGGCGCAGCGGTTGCGGACGGCGATCTTCATACCGCCACCACCCGGCACTTGTGGCCGGCAGCGGTCAGCTCGTTGAAGACCTGCTCTTGGTGTGGCTCGTCGGAGCACTCGACGATGACGCCGTAGCGCTCCTGGTACTGGAAGCCGTTATCGGTTGCCCCGATCTCGCCCTTCGCCGGCGTTGCCAGTTCGGCCAGGTAGCGGTCCAGCTCGGTCGCATCGAATCCTGTAAGCGCGATCAGGTCCGATTCCTTGACCTTGGCCAGCTCGGCGGCCAGCAGGTAATCGTCCCAGCTCGCCTCCTCATGGGTGCGGTTGTCGGCCAGGCGGTAGGCGCGGACCTGCTCGGGCGTGAGCGTGTCGGCGACGTGGACCGGGACCTCAGTCAGGCCCAGTTTTTTCGCAGCGGCCAGGCGGGTGTGGCCGACAATCAGGACGCCGTCGACATCCACGACTAGCGGCTGGCGCCAGCCGAATTCTCGCAGCGAGGCCGCGACCTTGTCGATGGCTGCGGGCGGGATGGTGCGGGGGTTGGCGTCGTAGGGGCGGACGTTGGTGATGGGCCAGGTGGCGATGGTAAACGTGGTGGGGTGCGAAGGCTGGGCGGTCATGAGATCCTCTCTGGGTTATTTCCCCCGCCCTTTGCCGATCTGTCCCGGAAATTTTGCCACCGCCCATTTTTTCCTGGGAGATTGCTGTGCTCCAGAAACGTGGGGCCCTTCTCGCCAGGAAAATCCCAAGCGTACTTCCGCCGTGGCTCGTAAGTCTCTGCCAAATCACGATTTAGCGGTGGTTGAAAAACCGGTCGAAAACCGGTCGAAAAGTAGGTCTTTACTGACCCATCAGGACCGTGTAAGGCGTGCCCCAAGACCCGCGATCACCTGGCCGGAGACCCCGGCACCGCAGGCCTGGATGGGATCCTCCCATGCAGTTCCAGGAAGCACTCCGCAACCTTTCCTCCACCCTGTCGGTTCAGGCTCGGCCGCCTGACGACCCCCAGGACCAGGGCATCTGGATTCGGATCCCCACGGCAATTTTGGGGCTGCGGGAGGTGGACTCGCCAGCGCCGTATCAGCCCTCGACTTCGTTGGAGATGCCGCTGCGGACTGGCGGCGTCGAGGGCAGCGCGGCTCTGGCGGTACCGATGCCCCAGCCTGCCCACGCGACCGCCGTGTTCCGGTCCGTGGGCCACCTGCGCGAGATCGGCTTCGCCGGTCGGCTGGTCACTTTGCGCGAGATGCAGGGCTTCCGGATCTATGCCCAGGTACTTGCCAGGCCGCAGGCGCGGCTGACCGCGATCGAATTGCGGGCGGGACTGGCCATGGTCGACCGGTCGGTCTGCTCCGGAACGTTCGGCGCCATGGCGAGCGGCGAGGCGATCAGCGAACTCCGGCGCTCGTATGAGAGCCTGAGCGAGGAGCTGGAAGAAGCCGAGCTTGCCCACGATGCGGTCCGTCAGGAACGGCTGGAGCGCGAGATCACCGCGCTGGGCCAGCACTTGGCCAAGGTGATTGGTCGCGGCGGCAAGGGCCGCGAGGCCGGCGATGGCGAGCGGGCGCGGGTCGCAGTGTGCAAAGCCATGCGCCGGGCGCGGGACGTCCTGAAAACGCACCACCCCGAGCTGTGCCGGCACCTGGAGCGCTCGGTGTCGGCAGGGACCTCGGTGATCTACCGGCCGGAGGCACCCGTGACCTGGGATCTCTGAGCCCGTCACCGGTCGTCACACCCGTGACGGCCGGTGACGCGGGGCGTCACGGATCCCGTCACCGCGTGACGTGGGATGTCCCGCCTGGGGGGCGAAGGACACGCCCTCATGGTCACCCATCCCCAACCCGCTGCCGCGCAGCCTGCTCCGCCCGGCATCGATGCCGCGACTGAAACCTCCATCGTTTTACTGGTGGCCCGGCACGTCTGCCTGGGCCGGGTTCCGGATGAGGATCGCGAGGATCTGGAGCAGTACCTGCGCCAGTCCTTGCTCGCCCGGGCTTGCCGCTATCGGGCGGACCAGGGCGCGTGGGCGACCTTCGTGCGCACCGTGCTGCTCGGCGAGCTGCGGCGGTGGCAGGCCCACCGTCTGCGCGGGTGTCGCCACGGTCGCCAGGCCGCCAGCATTTTTGCAGGCGAAGGGGTCGCCCTGACGGATTGGGCGGCAGCGATTCCAGCGCCTGCCCAGCCCGCCGGGTCCGATCCCGCCGAGCTGCGCCAGGAGGTCGCGGCCGTGCTGGGGAGGCTGGCGCCAAGCGATCAACAGGTCGCCCGGCTGCTGATGGCCATGGGTCCGGCGGCGGTCGCCCGGCAAGTCGGGTGCGGGAGAGGCTGCGTCTATCGGGCCATCGCCCGCATCCGTGACGCCTTCTCCGCCGCCGGCGTGGAGGCCTGAGTCATGCGCTGTCCAACCTGCGGGGGCACGGGCTCCTTTATTCTCCGGCGCCAAGTCGGCCCGGAGCGCCTGCACGACTGCCGATTCTCCCTTTGCACCGGGTGTGGCGGGCGTGGCACGGTCACGGGCCTGGCTGGGACCGTCGATGACGACGGCGAGCTGCCCATCGGCTGGAGCCCGCCCAGCGAGCCGCTGTATCCGCTCTGGGACCGATCTCGCTTGAGACGTTTGGGCCGAGAGCGGGGGATATAACCAGAAGCGACTTCCTGCATCCAGCGATCCAACCAACCAAGAAACCAACCGAGAAACCAGACATGACCGCTCTCTCTTTTCTGGCTGCCGCCTGCGCCGGCTTGCCCCTGACCCATCACCTCATCGCCGAGCCGGAGGCGACCTACGCCGCCGGTCGCAAGCACCACCTCACCAGCCACGCGCTGGCGGATTTCCGCAAAAATCCCTTGCTGTTCCGCCACAAAGAGCTGGGCCTCATCCCGCCGGAGGATCGCGCCGCGTTCGTCATCGGGCGCGCCGTCCACTGCCGGGTGCTGGAAGGCGAGGGCGCATTCCGATCGCGCTTCGCCATCGGCGGGCCGATCAATCCCAAGACCGGCCGGGCCTTCGGCGCCGACACCAAGGCCTGGGCCGAGTGGGCTGCTGCCATCGGCAAGCCGGCTATCGGCGCCGAGGTCGCCGATCTGTGCGAGCAGCTCGCTGGCGCGGTGCGGTCGCATGCGGTCGCCGCCGAGTTGTTGGCCGAGGGCCAGGCCGAAGGCGTTGTCCGCACGGAGTTCGCCGGGCTGCCGTGCCAGAGCCGGCTTGATTGGGTGCATCCCGAGCGCGGGCTGGTCGACCTGAAAACCATCGACGATCTCGACTGGTTCGAGGTCCAGTGCCGGACCTTCGGCTACATCCACCAACTGGCGTTCTACCGCAATCTGCTCAGCGCCGTCTGCGGCAGCAGTGTGCCGGTGCACCTGGTGGCGGTGGAGAAGAAGGCTCCGTTCCGGGTCGGGGTATGGCGGATCAGCGATCAGGCGCTGGACGTCGCCAGCCGAGAGAACCTTGCTGCGATCCAACGACTGAAGATCTGCCGACAGCAGGACCGCTGGCCGACCGGCTACGAAGACATCCGCATGTTCGACTACCTCGGCTGATTCCTTCAACCACTCACAAAGCACAGAGAAAATCCATGAGCAACCTCGCATCCATCCTCACCGGCGCCAAGTCGGGTCCCCGTCGCATGCTGGTGTACGGAACCGCCGGCATCGGCAAAAGTACCTTCGCCACCTGCGCGCCTGCGCCCGTCGTCATCCAGACGGAAGACGGCCTGGGCGAGATCGACTGCCACAAGTTTCCGGTCGCTCAGTCCTTCGCCGACATCATGCAGGCAATCGGCGCGCTGTACCAGGAAGATCACGCTTACCGCACCGTCGTCATCGATTCGCTCGATTGGTTGGAGCGGCTGATTCATGCCGAGGTCTGCCGCAACCGGCAGGTCGCCACCATCGAGGACATCGGCTACGGGAAGGGTTATATTTTCGCGCTCAACCATTGGCGCGACGTGCTTGATGGATTGGCGGCGCTGCGCGACAGCAAGGGCATGTCGGTGATCCTGATCGCCCACGCCAAGATCGAGCGCTTCGAGAATCCCGAGACCGAGGCCTACGACCGTTTCGTCCCGCGCCTGCATAAGACCGCTGCGGCCATGATTTCCGAGTGGTGCGACGAAGTGCTGTTCGCTTCCTACAAAGTTTTCACCAAGGCGACCGACGAAGGCTTCAACCAGAAGCGCGTGCAGGGGTTGGGCAACGGCGAGCGCGTCCTGCGCACGACCGAGCGCCCTAGCCATCTGGCCAAGAACCGGCTCGGGCTGCCCGACGAGCTGCCGCTCGCCTGGGCCGACTTCGCCCGGCACCTGACCGCCGCCAACGCCATCGCTACCGCCAACCGTTAAACCCCAAGGAAACCAACCCATGGCCATTCTCAACTTCGACGCTTCCACCGTCGAACCCAGCGCGGGCAAGGACCCGCTTCCCGCCGGAAAATACGTTGCCGCCATTTCGGCCAGCGAAATGAAACCGACCAAGAATGGCACCGGTCAGTACCTGGAAATCGAGTACCAGGTCGTCGACGGTGAGTACAAAGGCCGGAAAGTCTGGAGCCGTCACAACCTCCAGCACCCGAACGCGACGGCGGTGCAAATCGCTCGGGGCGAGTTGTCGGCCATCTGTCGGGCGGTCGGTGTAATGGCGCCCAAAGATTCTGCCGAGCTGCACAACCTGCCGCTGACCGTCACGGTCAAAGTGCAAAAACGGCAGGATAATGGTGAGCTGGCCAATGAGGTCACCGCTTGGGCGAAAAAGGAGGCAGCGAGTGGCGCCCCGCAGCAACACAGCGGTGGCAGCCCAGCGGCCGCATCGGGCGCACCGGCCACCCCGCCCTGGCTGCGGCGCTGATATGCTCATGGTCATCGGAATCGATCCCGGGCTCCGGGGCGCAATCGCCGCCCTGGACGCTCAGGGACAGGTGATCGGCGCCTGGCCCATGCCCGCTGCTGGCGGCGAGGTTCACGCCGCCGGCATCGCCGATCGGCTGCGTTCGCTGCGCTGTTTCGATCCTGCGCAGGACATCGGTGGCGTGGTGATTGAGAAGGTCGGGGCCATGCCCCAACAAGGGGTGACCTCGACCTTTACGTTCGGCACCGGCTGGGGCATGGTGCGCGGCGTCTGCGCGGCCCTGTCGCTACCCGTGCGTCTCGCGTCCCCGGTGCTGTGGAAAAAGCGGATCCTCGCCGGTTTGCCGCATGACAAGGCCGGTGCGGTGCGGTTCTGCGCCAGCCGTTGGCCAACCGCTGAGCTGATTCTTCCCGGCTGCCGGGTGCCCCATGACGGCATCGCCGACGCCCTCTGCTTGGCCGAATATGGACGTGTGTTGGAGCCGATTCGGTGAGCGGATTCCACGGCGTGATCCAACTGCGGCCCTATCAGCAGGCGGCCATTGACGCCGTCTACGCGAGCCTGGCCAGTCGTGCCGACCATCCGTGCGTGGTCATTCCCACGGGCGGCGGGAAAGGTGTTGTTGTCGGCCGGATCTGCGCCGACGTCGTTGAGCGCTGGAATGGCCGCATTCTGGTCGTCACCCACGTCAAGGAATTGGTGGATCAAAATGCTCAGCAGGCCAGCCGCTTTCTGAATCCGTTGCTGGTTGGCGTGCATTCAGCGGGGCTCAAGCGGCGTGATCTCGACCATCCGGTGATCGTCGCCGGCATCCAGTCGGTCTATCAAAAGGCGTGCGATCTCGGTGCCTTCGACCTCATTCTGATCGATGAATGCCATTTGATTCCCCAGGATGGCGAAGGTATGTATCAGACCTTTCTGAAGGATGCGCGGGTGGTGAATCCGCGCTTGCGCGTGATCGGGCTGACCGCCACGCCGTTTCGGTTGAAGGACGGGCCTATCTGCGCGCCGGAGAATATCCTCAACCACATCTGCTTTGAGGTCGGGGTGCGCGAGCTGATCTGCGACGGATTCCTGTCGCCGCTGGTCAGCAAGGCGGGGAAGGCGAAGGCTGACACCGCCGGGCTGCACGTGCGTGGTGGCGAGTTCGTCGCAGACGAAGTCGAGCGGCTGATGGATGCCGACGATCTGGTGCGGGGTGCCTGCGCCGAGATCGCTGAGCACACCCGGAACCGGAAGGCGTGCTTGGTCTTTGCTGCCGGCGTCGCCCACGCCGAGCACGTCGCCGAGGCGCTGCGCACAGCGACCGGCCAGGAGGTGGCCTGCATCTTCGGTCAGACGCCGGATGGCGAGCGTGACCGGATCATCGCCCGGTTCAAATCTGGCGCGTTGAAATACCTGGTGAACGTGGCGGTGCTGACCACCGGGTTCGATGCGCCGGGCGTTGACTGCGTGGCGCTGTTGCGGCCAACGCTGTCGGCAGGCCTGTATGTGCAGATGCTCGGGCGCGGCTTCCGGCTCGCGCCGGGCAAGACCGATTGCCTGGTGCTGGATTTCGGTGGCAACGTCCTGCGCCATGGGCCGGTTGATGCGCTCAAGATCAAGGAATCCGGTGCTGGCGAGGGCGAGGCACCAGCGAAGGAATGCCCGCAGTGCCAGGCCGTGATCGCGTGCGGCTTCGCCACCTGCCCGCAGTGCGGGTTCGTCTTCCCGCTGCCCGAGAAGGACAAGCACGAGCGGGAAGCGTCCTCCGCGGGAGTGCTGTCAGGGCAGGTGACCACCGCCGACTTCGCCGTCCGCGACGTCTTCTACGCCGTCCACGTCAAGCGCGGAGAGCCCGAGGCGCCCAGGACGTTGCGGGTCGAATACGAGATCGGCCTCAACCGATTCAAGAAGGAGTGGATCTGCTTCGAGCACACCGGCTATGCCCGTGGCAAGGCCGAGGCGTGGTGGCGGGCACGCAGCGATCTGCCGGTGCCGATGACGGCGGCCGAGGCCTGCCGGTTGGCCTGCGCTGGCGCCCTGGCCACCACCGACCGCATCACCGTGCGCAGCGTCGCTGGCGAGGAATTCGAGCGGATTATCGACTGGCAGCTCGGGCCGAAGCCG
>BJHQ01000009.1 GCA_014193115.1 Planctomycetota bacterium
TCGAGGAGTATGCCGTGACCAGCAGCAAATTCGACCAACTCTTGAAAGACTCAACCGCCACCCGATAAGCCGAAACCCATACGCCCAGCAGGGCCAACGTCCGGATGGCGGACAGGTGTCCTCATTTCTTGACTGGTCCGAATCCTGTACTGCCCACCATCCGTAACCCCAGGTCCCACAAGGACTTGGGGTACTTTTTTGCCTCGGTCCGACACTGATACAGCCTCGGTTCGGCCACCGAAACCACGCTTTCCGTCATCGAGGTGGTGCCGACCGGCGGATGAACTCGGTGGCTGGGCCTACGCCGAGCCATCCAGCATGGCTGGGCGCAGGCTGCGGTCGTCGTGAGCGAGGCCTTTCAGCGTTTCTTCGCGGATCAGCAGGTGGCAGTCGCGCTTGAGCGCGATGAAGCGCGGATCGGTGGCTAGGGTGTGGTCGCGTGGCCGGGGCAGATCGACGGCGATGTCGGCGCGGATGCGGCCGGGGCGGGCGCTGAGGACGAGGACGCGGTCGGCCAGGAACAGCGCCTCGTCGATGTCGTGGGTGACGAAGACCACCGTCGCCCGCTGCCGGGTCCACAGGTCGAGGAGCAGCTCCTGCATCATCGCCCGGGTCTGTGCGTCGAGGGCGCCGAAGGGTTCATCCATCAGCACCACTGGCGGGCTGGTGATGAGGACACGGGCGATCTCGGCCCGCTGCTGCATGCCGCCGGAAAGCTGCGCGGGATAGCGCTGGGCGCAGCTGGACAGGCCGACCTGGGCGAGCTGCTCGGCGGCGCGGCGCAGGCGCTCAGCGCGCGGGACGCCGCGCATCTTGAGGCCGAAGGCGACATTGCTCAGGACGGTCTTCCACGGGAACAAACTGTGCTGCTGGAAGACCAGACCGCGGTCGGGATGGGGGCCAGCGATGGCAGCGCCATCGACGCGCAGACTGCCGCCGGTGATCGGCAGATGCCCGGCGAGGGCCGAGAGCAGCGTCGATTTGCCGCACCCGGATGGACCGAGCAGACAGGTGAACGAACCGGCAGGGATGACGCAGGAGACCCGATCCACCGCGATCAAGCTGTCGGCGCCGATACCGACTTGGATCGACACCTCGGTAAGTTCGATCCGGCCGCGGCTGGGCTCGGCTTTGCGCTCCGCTGATCTGCTCGCGGCGGCACTGGTGGCAGCGGTGCTGCCAGCGGGGTCTGCGGCGATCGCGCCGGGCAAGGCCGGATGGTCAGGTGGCGCCGCAACCTGGTCGGCGGTCAAGGCACTGCTAAAGAACTTCCCCGCTGCGCGGGGCTGCGGCTGCACCGCAGGGGCCGATTCCGCCGTCCCAAGATCTTGTTTGACCGGGGGCTGCCCGCCCCCGGCCGCGCCATCCGGCGCTCCCTCGAGCAGCCTGCGGCTGCTCATGTCTTTCCTGCGCGCAGACGCTGCCAGGGCATCAACCAGCTGGCCGTGAACCGGACCAGGGCGCTGCTGACCGTGCCGAATATACCGATCGCCGCCATGCCGACGATGATCTCAGCGTACCGCTGGAGATTGTAGGATTCCCAGGTGTAATAGCCGATGCCGTACTGGCCGGCGATCATCTCGGCAGTGACCAGGCAGAACCAGGCGGTGCCCATGCCGATAGCCAGGCCGGTGGCGATGCCCGGAGCCGCGCCGGGAAGAATGACCTCGGTGAAAATGCTCCATCGCCCGGCTCCCAGGCTGCGCGCAGCGGCGATCAGCCGGCGATCGATGGACTCGACCGCATGGATGGTGCTGAGCAGGATCGGGAACAAAGCGCCCATGAAGGTGATGTAGACCATCGACGCTTCCGAAGATGGGAACATCAAAATGGCCAGGGGAATCCAAGCGACTCCGGGAATTGGGCGGAGCAACTCCAAGGCCGGCATGGCCAGATCTTCGGCCAACCGCCAGCGGCCAATGGCCAGGCCGAGGCCAATGCCCACGACGGCCGCCAGCAGGAAACCGGCGAACACGCGAAAAAGGCTGTTGCAGACGTGGGGGACGACCTTTGGCGAGTGGAGCAGATCCCACCCCGCCGCCACCACTTCGGTCGGGGCTGGGACGTTGGCGAAGGTCACCACCCCGAGGTGGACGCGGTGCATCGACGCCACCTGCCACAAGCCGACGAGCACGGCCAGGGAAACCAGGCGCAGCAGGTGACGGCTAAGGTGCCAGCGCCGCCAGCGCGCCGCCAGACCACCCGAACGTGGCGCGGACGTGCTGCCCGGATGCGAGGCACCAGTCCCAGCGAGGCCGGGACTGGTGATCGCTGTGACGGCAGAGGTTGGCGTAGCCGCTGGCATGGGCATCGCTCCGGATCACATCTTCAGGTGCCAGCCGCGGCCAGGGCCGCGGCATAGTCTCCCACCGTGCCACCATGGGCCGCCGCCCACGCCTCGGCCTCGGCTTTGAGGAGGAAGGCGGGCAGCGCGCCATCGCCGCCCAGGACATACCACACCCGTTGCGCGAACAGCTTCAGGCCGGTTTTGCGATCATGGACGTAGACCACCCGCTCAGTCTTGCCGGCAGCGGTTTCAGCGCGCAGGGCTTTCAGGGCGCGGCGCGGACTGGCGTAGTGGCGGACCTTGGGTTCACCCTTCAGCCACACCTGGGCGACCAGGGTCGGCTCGGCCAGGGCGCTGCCGTCGCCTGCGTCGGTGCCAGTGATCGGCAGCTTGGCGTAGTTCTTCAGGCCGGCCTCGTAGTCCAGACCGCTAGCGGCATAGGCACGGCGCAGGTACTGGTCATCAACCACCCGCGCATCGTCGAGGTCGACGTCGGTCTTTTTGAGCAACTTCAAAGTTGCGATGGCGGTGTTCAGCGCCTGGCGGAACTCCGGTTTCCAGGTGAAATCCCGGGTCTGGATCCCGAGCGGGCCATGGAACAGGTACACCACCTCGGCCTCGATGCCGGTGACCTTGGCGATCAGCTCGCTGTACTGCTCGGGCTCGGCGCGGATCAGGGCATCGGCTTCGATCGCCGCAGCGAGGAAGGCGCCGACCACTTCCGGGTAGCGTTCGGCGAAGGCGGCACTGGCCAGGCTGCCGTGGAAAGTCGGCGTCTTGGCCTGGCTGCCGTCAAAGATCTTGCGGGCAAATCCGCGGTAGGTGAACAGCTCGGGGAAGGGGACGAAATTGGCGTGGGCGTCGATCTTGCGCGCTTGCATCGATGAGCCTCCGACCTCCGGCGATTGCGAGACCAGGGTGACGTCCTTTTCCGGATCCCAGCCCTGGGCAGCGATGGCGCGCAGCAGCATGCCATGGGCGGTCGAGCCAAAAGGCACCGAGATTTGCTTGCCCTTCAGCTCTGCCAGGCTCTGCACCGGGGAATCGACCGGCACCACCAGGCCATTGCCGCTGCCGGTGGTCGAACCGGACAGGACGGTGAGGAAAACGCTGCGCTTGCCGGCCTTCTGGAAGGCGGCGGCATTGAGCGATCCAGGGAAATCGGCCATCGAACCGAGATCGAGCTTGTCGGCGATCATTTCGTTGGTCAGAGGCGGTCCGCTGGTGAAGTTCTTCCACTGCACGTCCCACGTGACGTCGGCATACCGGCCGCTCTTGGGCAGGTGCTTTTCGAGCAGCTTCAATTCGCGAATGAGCAAGCCACCGGTGGCGCAGTTGATCGTGGTGTCCTGGGTGCCGATGGCGACGCGAATGGTCTCGGCCGCGGCCAGACCGGCAGTGGACGCAGCAGCGAGCAGCAGTCCGAGGGAGCGTGAAAGAAAGGAGGTCGGGCGCATGGGAATCCGGGTGGGTTCAGGGTGAACGAATGGGGAAAGCGGTCAGCGCGCGGGTGGCAGCCTTGCGCACCTCGGCGTCGGGATCGGTAGCGCGCAGGGCTTCCAGGCGATTCCGCGCGGCGGCGGCCTGGTCGGCGGCCAGGCCGTCGCCGAGTTCGCCTAGCGCGGTGGCGCCAGCCCGGCGCAGATCGGCCAGGGAATCGCTGAGGAAACCAAGCAGAGGCGTCGCCGCGGCGACGGCCCTCAGGCGGCCCAAGCTGAGGATGGTTTCGCGGCGCACCTGCCAGGCCTGATCGTCGAGTGCCCGTAACAACGCCGGCACTACCGAGCTCAGTGCCGAACGGCCGAGGACGATGGCCGCCTCGCGGCGTACCTGCCAATCGGCATCGCCCAAGGCTGTGGCCAGCGCACCGCTGGTCGCCGGCCCGAGCCACGGCGCCAGCGCGCCCACGGCCAATCGGCGCACCGCAGCGTCGTCATCGCTCAGCGCGGCGACCAGGGCATCCACCGAGGTCGGGTCGCGCAGGAAGGCCAGGGACACCACGGCCTCGCGCCGCACTGCCGGCGCCGGATCGGCCAAGGCGGCGGTCAGCGGTGCACGGGCCTGAGGCGAGCGATGCTCACGTAACGCCGCGACCACGGCGGCGCGGATCAGCGGCTGATCGGCGGCTGTGGTGGATGCGGCCCCCAGAGCGGAAACCAGGGCCGCGACCACCGCCGATTCCGACGCAGCGCCACCAGCCGGATCACGGAAGGAACGCAGCGCCGCCCCGGCGGCTTCGCGCACCGCGGGATCGGGATCGGCTGCGGCGGCGCACAGTCGCGGCACAGCAGCAACCTCGCCGAGCTCCTCAAGCAGGCCGATGGCGAGCAGGCGCACCGCGGGCTCTCCATCGTGGCTGACCTCAAGCAGCACCGGCAGGTCCTCGCCTGCCAAATGGTCTTCCCAACCGGCGAGCACCACCTGGCGCTGGGCGGCAGGGCTCTGGTCCAGGAGCTCACGCAGGGTCGCTGAGGACATCAGCGCACCAGCAACGGTATCTTGACCGTGATCGCGTCGTTGGGGCAGTCGAGCTCGCAGGCCAGGCAGTACCAGCAATCGTCATGGGCCATGCGCGCCTTTCCGGCGGCCGCGTCGATGGCCAGGCAATCCACCGGGCAGGATTCGACGCAGATCCGGCAACCGGTAACGCATTTGCTGTCGTCCACCACCACTGGAACATCCAACCGGCGCCTGGTCTGGGCATTGCCCACCACCAGCGCCTGGGCGGCTTTTACCGGTTCACGATCAGGGAGGTCGGGCATCGCGGACTCAGGGGTGGGCGACGGTGGCAGCCGCGATGGATCTGGACTCGGCCGGCACTGGAGCAGCAGTTTCAACCTTGGCCGGCAGCCTGATCTTCGAATAGCTGTGCAGTTCGGCGTCGCTGACCGGCACCACGTACGGAGCAACCGGGCGTTCGCTGATCGCCATCGCTCCATCGGTTCCGAGATGAACGTTGACGTGGACGAACCACCGCGCGTCGTCGCGCTCAGGATAGTCAAGGCGGTAATGGTACAGGCCCCAGCGGCTCTCGGTGCGGTGCAGCGAGGCCCGCGCCGCCATCTCGGCGCAATCGAGGATGAAGCCGACCTCCACCACCCGCATCAGTTCGTGGGGATCGGCGGCCCCGGCCTCCGCCAGTTCGCTGCGGAAACGCTCGGCGTGGCCAAGGAAAGCATGGTAGCGGTTGGCGGTTTTGGGCGGCTGGAGGTAATCGTTGACCAGCCGACGGATCTTGTATTCGAGCTGATGCGCCGGCAGTCCGTCCGACCGCGCCAGCGGTGCCAGCACCCGCTCGCGCTCGGCAGCGATGGCGGTCTCTGACGCCTCGCTCAAGGGCGGCGCTTCGCTCATCGGCGTAGCCCCGCTTGGACCTTCCGCAGTCAGGCGAGCCACCGCGTCCTCGGCCGCGATCCGGCCATAGGTCAGCGCGCCAAGCAGATAATTGTGCGGCACCGAAGCCATATCGCCGGCGGCATACAAACCATCGACCGTGGTCCGGGCGTGCTCATCGACCCACACGCCGCTGGCGCTGTGGCCGCTGCACAGGCCGATCTCGCTGACGTGCATCTCGACCTGGTCGGTGGCGTAGGACTGGCCACGGCCGCGGTGGAACCGGCCGCGGCTGGGCCGCTCGGTGCGATGCAGGACGCGCTCGATCTCGGTCAAGGTCTCGGGCGCCAGATGGTCGAGCTTGAGATACACCGGACCGCGTTCGGAGTGCAATTCCTTGTAGAATTCCAGCATCATCTGGCCGCTCCAGTAATCGCTGCGGATGAAGCGGTGGCCAAGGGCATTGACCGTGTGCCCACCCAGCGGACCGGTGACATAGGCGCAGGCTGGGCCGTTGTAGTCCTTGATCAGCGGATTGATCTGGAAGCACTCGATGCCGGTCAGCTCGGCTCCGGCATGGTACGCCAGCGCATAGCCGTCGCCAGCATTGGCTGGATTCTCGTAGGTTCCGAACAGGTAGCCCGAAGCCGGCAGACCGAGACGGCCCGAGGCGCCGCAGGCCAGGATCACCGCCCGGGCCCGGATCACCGACACCGCCCCGCTGCGCACGTCGAGACCGATCACCCCGGCGATCCGCCGTCGTCCGCTGGAATCCTCCACCAGCAGCCGGGTCGCCATCACCCGGTTGACCGTCTGGACTCCGGCGCGGCGGATCTGCCGACAGAGGATCTTCTTCAGGTCGTAGCCCTCTGGCATCGGCAGAACATAGCGGCCGTTGTGGTGGACCTGGCGCACATCGTAGTCGCCGCCCGGCGTCTTCTGGAAACGCACGCCCCAGGCGTCGAGCTGCTGGATCATCGGCCAGGAGCGTTCGGCATAGGCCAGCACCGCGCGCTGATCGACGATGCCGTCGTTGGCCATGGTGATCTCACGCACGTACTGTTCAGGCGTGGCGTGGCCCGGGATGACCGCGTTGTTGAGGCCATCCATGCCGATGGCGATGGCGCCGCTGCGCTTGATGTTGGCCTTTTCCAACAGCAGCACCCGGCCACCACCGGCCGCCGCGAGACCCTGGGCAGCGAAAATCGCCGCCGTCGATCCGGCGCTGCCGCCGCCGACGACGATGACATCGGCATGGGTAGGAATCGCTGGAGTGCTCATGCCGGGCTCGCGGTCCGGTACGCCGCCGCACGTGCGGTAGGTCGCGGGATGGTCATAGGTGCAATCAGTCAGTGATGTGCAGGAAAAGGATGGACCTTTTCAGCGTGCCTGGGCGGTGGCCGGAATCGTGGCGGGAACAGCCGGCTTTTCGCCACGCCACAGGTCCGCAGAGCCGAGTCCGACCACGCCGGCTGCCTTCGCCTGGAGGAAAAGCTGCGTTTTGTACCCGACCAATTGCTTGACGATGCCCTCGAACAGAGCTTCGGACAAGAGCAGTTCGACACCTTGGCCATTGCGCACCCGGCGGGTGGCGAAGGCGGCCTCGTCGATCGGCGCCAGCAGCCGCTCCACCGCCTGCTGCTGCGCAGCGAAGACCGCCGGGAAGGCGTCGAGAGCCAAGCCACGCACCGCTGCCAGGCGCTGTTCCCACCAGCCATCCTGCTTGCCGTTGAGCAGCCAGGTCACCGCTGCTTCGCTGGTGATCGCCAGGTATTCCAGCAGTTCCTGGGTACTGCGCTGGGCCGGCGTGAAGCGGAAGGCGAGGTGCTGCGGCTGGAGCTGACGGGTCAGATGGGTGATGATGCGCAGCTCTTTGGCGATGGAACTGAGGATCTCGGTCTTGGTGGGCATGGGTGCTTGCTGGGAATCGGGAGTTGGAGGAGCCGAGCGATCTCGACGCTCTCGGCTAGCATCGCCCATTCCAATTCCGTTCGATCCCGCATCATTCTGATAAAACAGAAAATAGTTCGTCATTTGACAATATTTTTTCGTCATGCTATTGGATCATCGGCTGACCGAGTTCAGTTGTGATGAATCACGCCGATGGTCGATGTTGCATACGCAGCAGCCCGTTGCAGCGGACTGCTGCGCCGTGCTCACCTGTTGCTGCCCTACTGCTGCTCCGGCAGCATCCAGCGCCCGGTCCGGGTCGCGGAAGGCTCGAAGGTCTGGTCCGTCCTGCGCTAACTCCTGCGCCACTTGCTGCCCCCCTCCATCGCCGGTTCCCACTCAGCCATCGCCCGCCATGCCCGCTCCGGATTTCGCCGCCCTCGACGCCCGCCTCAATCGCCCATTTGAGCACCTGATCGTCCAGGGCCCGCACCGCGCGTCCTTCCCCGACCGGCGCAATGCCCGGCAGGTCTGCGACCTGCTGCTCAACCAACTCTTCCCTGGCTTCTTCGCCGATCGCGAGGCGCTGGTCCGCGACCGGCTGCCTCGGGACATTGTCGGATTCCATGCGGAATTGGAGACCCAGATCCGCCGCGCCCTGCGCTATGGCGCACATGCCCGGGGCCAGTCGGACGCGGGCATCCTGAGCCAGGCCACCGAGCTGGCCGATGCTGCGATCAGCGCCCTGCCAGCGATCCAGGATCTGCTCCACGCCGATATCGATGCGGCTTTCGCCAATGACCCTGCGGCCATCGACCACGAGATCATCATCCTCGGGTATCCCAGTGTCGAAGCCCTCGCAATCCAGCGCTTCGCCCACAGCCTCTATGGTCTCGGAGTGCCCTTGCTGCCGCGGATGCTGACCGAGGTCGCTCACAGCCGGACCGGCATCGACATCCATCCCGGCGCGACGATCGGTCCGTCGTTCTTCATCGACCATGGCACCGGAGTGGTGATCGGCGAAACGGTCACCATCGGAGCCCACTGCGTCCTGTACCAGGGCGTCACCCTGGGGGCGTGGAACCCGACCGCCCGGGGCGACGACGGCGAACTGCAACGCGGCCAGGCCAACAAGCGACACCCTGATCTGGATGACCACGTCACCGTCTATGCCGGCGCGACGATCCTCGGTGGCGGCACCCGCATCGGCCACCACAGCATCATCGGCGGCGACGTCTGGCTGACCCATTCGGTCGAGCCGTACAGCGTGGTCATGACCGAGGAACCGCGCCTGAAGATTCGCATCCGAAAGGATCGAGCGGAGCCAAGTCCACAGCCCGAGCGCAAAACCCCGCTCGCCGAGCGTGCTACCGGCGCTGCGCCGCCAGCCGGCTGACCGTGGCGATCAAGGCGTCGATATCAGCGCAGGTGTTGTAGACACCGAACGACGCCCGCACCGAGGCTTCGACGCCGAGGCGGCGGAGGATCGGCTGGGCGCAGTGGTGACCGGAACGCACCGCGATGCCGTCACGATCGAGAGCCTGGCCGACCTCGGCGGTTTCATAACCGTCGAGGGTGAACGACAGCACGCCAGCGCGTTCGGGCGGGTGGCCGAGGATGTGCAACCCGCGAATGGCGGCCAAACGCGGTTCCGCGTAGGCGATGAGCTGATGCTCGTACGCGCCGACCTGCTCCAGACCGATGGCCGACAGCCAATCGAGGGCCGCGCCAAGACCGACCGCGTCGGCGATGTTGCCGGTGCCGGCTTCGAAGCGGGCTGGAGCGCCGTGATACTCGGTGTGCTCGAATGTCACGTCCTTGATCATGTTTCCGCCCCCCTGCCAGGGCGGAAGCCGATCGAGCAGTTCGGCCCGGCCATAGACCGCGCCGATGCCGGTCGGACCATAGACCTTGTGGCCTGAGAAGACGAAGAAATCCGCTCCGAGACGCTGCACATCGACCGGCATGTGCGAGACCGACTGGGCTCCGTCGATCAGCACCAGGGCGCCGGCGGCATGGGCCAGCTCGGCAACGGTCTGCACCGGCACGACGGTGCCGATGGCATTGGCAACCTGGGTCACCGACACCAGCTTCACCCGGCGATGCAGCAACCGGCGGAAGGCATCAAGGTCGAGAGCGCCACGATCGTCCACCGGGATGACGGTGAGCTTCGCACCGGTTGCGGCGGTGACTTGCTGCCACGGAACGATGTTGGCGTGGTGTTCCAGATGGCTGACCAGGACCTCGTCGCCCGGTCCGAGATTGGCGCGGCCCCAGCTCTGGGCGATCAGGTTGATGCCTTCGGTGGCGCCGCGGACGAAGATGATCTCGTCGCTGCTGGCAGCATGGATGAATCGCTGCACCGAGGCCCGCGCCGCTTCGTAGGCATCCGTGGCGCGCGCCGCCAAGGTGTGGGCAGCGCGGTGGATGTTGCTGTTTTCAGTGCGATAGAAGCGGCTGATGCGGTCGATGACCGTCTGTGGCTTCTGGGTCGTCGCTGCATTGTCGAGCCAGACCAGGCGCTTGCCATGGACCTGCTCGGACAAGATCGGGAATTCGCGGCGCAGGCGTTCTGCCGGAAACGACGTGAACGGCACGGCGCCAGTGGCCTGGCGGAATGGCGCCGTGGCCGATGGCTGGGCGATGGCGAGGGGCGCGGGTTCGTTGCCGAATCCGCGGGCGAGGGACTCGGCCTGGGCCAGGGCGGCAGCCTGCGGCCGAGCCGGAACGCTGGTGCGGCTGAGCAGTGCTTGCAGCTCGCTCTCGCTCGGCAGTCCAGTGCCAGGCAAGCCGGGGATCGGGGCCAGGCCGGCGATCGGGGCCAGCCCGGGGATGCTGTGCAGGCTGACCGGCGGATGCCTGGGCAGGATTGTGGGCACTGGCAGATCCAAGCCGCTGAGCCCGGCGGGCAGCGCAGGGCCGGCGGGCGAGGGCACCGGCGGGCGAACGGCGAGGCCGGCCAACGCCGTCGGATCCCGACCGGCGCTGTCGCCGGTCAGACGGTCGACCAGGCGAGCCAAACCGGCGGCATCCACCACCGCCGGTCCAGTCACCCGGCGCTCAGCGGTATTCAGGCTTGTAGTCATAATACTTCGTCACATCAGCCTGGTCGAGGACAGCGAGGGCATCGGCGGTGAGGACCGCCAGGGAACAGTAGAGCGACACCAGGTACGAGGCGATGGCGCGATGGTCTATGCCCATGAAGCGCACCGACAAGCCGGGGCTCTGCTCGCCGGGCAGGTTGGGCTGGTACAAGCCGACCACGCCCTGGCGGCTCTCGCCGGAACGCAGCAGCAGGATGCTGCTCTTTCCGTTCTCGACCGGCACCTTGTTGGACGGCACCAGAGGTACCCCACGCCAGGTCAGGAAGGGCGAACCATGGATAGTCGCGGTTGGCGGCGGCACACCGCGGCGGGTGCATTCACGGCCAAAGGCCGCGATGGCCTTGGGATGGGCAAGGAAAAATCCGGGTTCTTTCCACACCAAGGCGAGCAGCTCATCGAGGTCGTCCGGGGTCGGCCCGCCGCCGGCGCGGGTCGTGATCCGCTGCCGGGGATCGGCGCTGTTGAGCAGGCCGTATTCCTTGTTGTTGATCAGTTCTGATTCCTGGCGCTCCTTGACCGTCTCGATGGTCAGGCGGAGCTGTTCGCCGATCTGGTTGTAAGGGCTGCTGTAGAGATCGCTGACCCGGGTGTGGATGTCGACCACGGTATTGACCGCCGACAGCATGTATTCCCGCGGATTCGCCTCGTAATCGACGAAGGTGTGGGGCAGCTCGCGTTCATCCCGACCAGAGCAGTCGACCAGCACGGCGTCCGGATTCTTCACCCGATTGAGGCGGTAGATGCCAGCCTCGACTCCGGTCCAATCGAGGAAGCGCGGCAGCCAGCGCGGCGTGATGCTGTCGAGTTGGGGGACGGTCTTGGTGGCGTTGGCGAGCTGGCGAGCCGCGACATCCCCCAAAGCGGTGGGATGCTGGTACGTATCAGACATGGGAGATCCGCGGGCCGTGGCCCTGGTGCGCGACCGTCATGGGTCGCCGCGCAGCCCGCGCCCCGCTCCGGGGTGGCGTCCGCTATGGAAGGAATCGCACCAGTGGACTGGCAGCACCGCGCCAGCCAGGCCGGCGCGGTGCGGATGGTGCGGCAGAACCATGCACCGCAAGGGTGGGCATGACCGCTCCGCGGGCCGGGCGTGGAGTCTCACGAACCAGGACCCGATCAGGGAGCTGTCGCCACAGCGGCGCCGCCTCTTACCGCTCGCCTGTCAAATCCCGCAACGAATCGGGCCGCCGGCAACGGCGGTCAGGCAGCAGCCGCCGAGGTGACCGCGGTGGTCCGCACCTGCTTGGCATAGCGGTTCACGGGCCGCTCAAGGCCAAGGTTGCCGCGCAAGGTGGTGCTCTCATAGGCGGTGCGGAACAGACCGCGGCGCTGAAGCTCCGGGATGACCAGATCGACGAACTCGTCGAGGGAGGCCGGCAGTACCGGCGGCATGATGTTGAAACCATCGGCGGCGCCGTTCTCGAACCAACTCTGGATCTGGTCGGCGATGTGCTCGACGGTGCCGACCACCACCCAATGGCCGCGCGCACCGGCAAGGTATTCATAGAGCTGACGGATGGTGAAACGCTCGCGCTTGGCCAACTCGATCACCACATGTTGGCGGCTGTTGCGGCCCTTGGGCAGCTCCGGGTAGTACGGCGGCGGCGCGTCGAGATTCCACTTGGAGATGTCTTCGCCCGGCCAGTGATAGGCGATGGTGTTGAGCCCCACCGAAGGATGGATGAGGCGTTGCAGCTCGGCCCATTTCGCCTCGGCCTCGGCCTGGGTCCGGCCGATCACCGGGGAAATGCCGGGCAGCACCAGCAGTTCTTCAGGCCGGCGGCCGTATTTGCTCAGCCGACCTTTCACGTCGCGGTAGAACGCCTGTGCTTCAGCCAGGCTGGTCCAGGCGGTGAAGATCGCTTCGGCGGTGGCAGCAGCCAGTTCCCGCCCGGGCTCGGATGATCCAGCCTGGACGATCACCGGATGCCCCTGGGGCGAGCGCGAGACGTTGAGCGGACCGCTGACCGAGTAGTGTTTTCCCTTGTGGTTGAGGGTGTGCAGCTTGGCCGGATCGAAGTAGACGCCCGAGGCCTTGTCGCGCAGGAAGGCGTCGTCCTCCCAGGAATCCCATAGGCCTTTGACCACGTCGAGGAACTCATGCGCACGGTCATAGCGCTCCTCCGGTTCTGGATGCTTGGCAAAACCAAAGTTGCCAGCGACGCCGTCGGAAGCGGTGGTGACCACGTTCCAGGCCGCCCTACCTTTCGAGATGTGATCGAGGGAGGCGAATTTTCGCGCCAGCAGATACGGATCCTCGTAGGTCGTGGAGGCCGTAGCGACGAATCCGATATGCTTGGTGACCACCGAAAGCGCTGCCCACAGCGTCACCGGTTCGAAATGATCGAGCCGCCCTTGCCGGCTCAGCGATTCGCGATCGCCGCGATGGAACAGCCCCGGGCTGTCGGCGACGAACATCTGATCGAACAGTCCGCGTTCGGCGGTCTTGGCGAGCTGGATGTAATGGTCGATGTTGATTCCGGCATCGGCGGCTGCTTCAGGATGGCGCCAGGCGGCGACGTGGTGGCCGGTGGCCATGACGAAGGCCCCGAGGCGGAGTTGGCGACGGCTCATGATGGTTTCCTTGGCTGACCGCGTGTGCGCAGGTTGTG
Source organism: Planctomycetota bacterium (assembly GCA_014193115.1). GTDB lineage: Bacteria > Planctomycetota > UBA11346 > UBA11346 > UBA11346 > BJHQ01. The sequence continues at coordinate 13,227 of BJHQ01000009.1, forward strand.
CCAAGGTTTCCGCACCGCCGGACGCCCTTGGTGATGCATCGACGGCAGAAGAAGACCACGGGCTGCTGCGGTGGCAGCAGGGTTGCTGCGGCGTAATGGGATTTGCCTTTCGCGCTGTCGCCAAAACACCAGCTGCCGCGGCCTCTGCTCTGGATGGGTCAATCTGCGTGCGCAACAGCGACGCAATTAGCTGTGTTGCCGACGCAGCAGCACGGCGATGTCCCTGAGCACGATTGGGCTGGTTCGACCGTCCCGGACCGGCACGACGCATGCAGAGATATCACGGAGACGCTCATGCCGCACCGCCATTTCTCCCCAGCACGGGGACTGCCCATATCCACCTCACCCCGAGCCCGCTGGACCGTTCTCGTTCCCGCTGTCGTGCTCGGGTTGATGCTGGCAAGCACGGGTTTAGCCGCCGCGGAACGCACCCTGCTCAATGTCTCTTATGATGTTACCCGTGAATTCTATACTGATTTCAACGTTCTTTTTGCTGCCGACTGGCGGACGAAGACCGGAGACACGGTCGTCATAAGCCAATCCCATGGCGGATCGAGCAAACAGGCGCGGGCGGTGATCGACGGCCTGCGCGCCGATGTCGTGACCATGAACCAGGCCCTGGACATCGATGCCATCGCCGAACGCGCCAAGTTGCTGCCGACGAACTGGGCCGAGCGCCTTCCCCATGGCAGCGCCCCGACCACCAGCGTCATCGTCTTCCTGGTCCGGCCAGGCAATCCAAAACGCATTGCCGACTGGTCGGATTTGATCCGGCCCGACGTCCGTCCGATCATTCCCAATCCCAAAACGTCGGGCAACGGCCGTTACAGCTACCTGGCGGCCTGGGCCTGGGCGGCCCGTCAGGCCGGCACTGGCAAGGAATCCGAGCAGGCCAAGGCCCGCGCCTTCGTCACTAGGCTCTTCCGCCAAGTGCCAGTGCTCGATACCGGCGGGCGCGGCGCCACCACCACCTTTATCCAACGCGGCATCGGCGACGTGCTCCTGACCTTCGAAAGCGAAATCGGTTTGATCCGCCGTGAGAATGGCGAAGCCAGTATCGACGTGGTGCGGCCCAGCCTGACCATCCTCGCCGAGAACCCAGTGGCGGTCGTCGACCGCGCCGCCGATCGCAACGGCAACACCGATCTCGCCAAGGCCTACCTGGAATTTCTCTATACCCCGGCAGCACAGGAACTGGCCGCCAAGCATGGCCTGCGCCCGCGCGATCCGGATGTGCTGGCTCGCCAACGCGAACGATTCCCCGCGGTCGCCACCGTCACCGTCAGCGAGCTCGGTGGCTGGAGCTCCGTCTTCAAGACGCACTTCGCCGAAGGCGGCATCTTCGACCAGCTCAGCGAGCGTTGAGGCCGCCTGCCTTCGTCGCTGTCGTCCAGATAGCGCCGTTCGGCGCGGCAGCAGCGGCCCCTCATCGGACGGCAAAGGCGGATGCGGACTGCTGATTTGTCACTGGACGCCAGGCAAGATCCGGCTGGATGCGGACCAGCACCACGATCTGTCCGACATGATAGGCGACGTGGGTCAGGACCTGGAGCAAGGTGCGGCCGGCGGGCTGAGCCTGACCGCGGAACCGGACCGGCAGGTCCAAGTCCGCTTCGCGCAGCTTGGACAGGGTCGCTTCGGCAACCGCCCAGCCCTCATCCCACAGGCGCAGGACCTCCTGGCGGGTGGTGACGTGGCGGGCGAATTCCTCTTCGCGATTGCGCCATGGATTCTCGCCGTCGCTGATCAGGAATTCGCCCAGCCGGTCACGCAGTACGCCATTGAGATGACGGACGTTGGCGGCGATGGAGTTGTGGTCGTTGGCGATCACCTGATTGACCCACGATCCCGAAGCCTGGTCGAGGGCACGTCTGCCAAGATCGCGGAGGCGGCGGAATTCAGCGACAAGGTCGGCAAGGGCCATGAAACGGGATCCCGGCAGTCGACGGTGGGGCGACGGATCGGTCAGGCGCGAAGGAGAAAACGCTCAGCGCGGCGCGGGCGCGGCGGCGAGGGCCGTGCCGAACCGCTGCGCCGCCTCGACCAGGGCGACAATGCGCGCCTGGATCTCCGGGTCGGTCACCGCCTCGCCGCTGAACGATTCGCGGGTGGCGTAGACGAAACGCGGCACGACCACGCTGCGAAAATCCAACGCCAAACTGCCGGCGAAGGACTGGGCCGCCATGTAGCTGCGCTGACCTCCGGCGGCGAGCAGGAAGCCGACGACTTTGTCTTCCCACGCCTTTCCGGTGTGCTCGATCAGATTTTTCGCCGCGGCGTTGAGATCGAAATTGTAGACCGGGGCCGCGATCAGCACCGCTGTCGCGCCGCGTATGGCCGTGGACAGGCGCTCCACCGCCGGCAAGCCGAAGGTCGCGCCATCGCACAACGGCAAAGGATGATCGCGCAGATCGATCAGCTCGGCGCCGCCGACCGCGGTCGCGGCATGCTGGGCGGCGCGGGCGAGGATGCGACTGCGGCTGACCGGTTTGAGGCTGGTGGAAAAGATCAGGAGGGGCATGGAGGTTCCGTCATGCGGGCAGGGTGGAAACGCATCCACCCTGCCCGCCGGTTCAGGTTCAGGCAGCGGCGCGGGCCTGGAGCGACTGGATCGGCGCTCCCGGCAAGGCGGTGGGATGCGCGCGCAAACGTGCCTCAACTGCCGTGCCGGCGAAGAAGGCGGGATTCGCCTCGGTGTAGAATTTGTAGGGATTGGCGAAAACCAGATCGCGGAAATCGGCCCGGGTCAACGCGCCGCGCTCGACCAGCGACCAGGTATCGCTCAGCGTTTTGGTCAGATCCGGCACATCCCAGTGGCCGCTGTCGGAGGCCCAGAAGGCGTTCAGCCGGGCGCCGAGCGGGTTGACCGCGGTATTGAATGCATGGGCCACGGTCGGGTCGTCGGCCTCGGCGCCGAAGAAGAAATTGGGCACGAAACGGTCGCGGATGTCCTCGATGCGGGTGATGCCGGCGGCGGCGAAGTCGTCGAGGGCCTTGGGATCTTCCGGCTGACGGCGTGAATTGTTCGAAGTGCCGAGCGCACCGCCGACGATATCCTCGCGCTTCAGAGCGCGCTCGCCGATCAGCTCCGCGCCGTACGCCCGCCACAGGGCTTCCAGCTGATCGCCGTCGATGGCGGCAGGATTGTAGTTCTGCACCTGCTTCTCGCCGCGCTTCTCCCAGTGCCCGACCAGGTCGGCGTAGACGTTGGCCGCCCAGGCCGCGCCGCCTTCGAGGAAACCGACGCGGAGCTTGGGGAACCGGCGGGTGACGCCGGCGAAGAACAGCGACTTGGCCAGCGCCTCAGACGCATCGGCGAAGTGGCCGATGTGGTTGTACATGTAGTTGTTCACCGTCGCGCGGCTGGTCCAGCCCTGGGATCCGGAGTGGGTGGTGGGCGCGACGCCCAGCTCCACCACCTTGGCCCAGAAGGGGTCGTAATTGTACAGGCTGTCGACGCCGAACGTGTCGACCCAGAAAGCATAGCGCGCCACCACCGGGTGGTGCTTGGGCGGGTAGTGCTCAGCCGCCTCGGCCACCTGGCGGCGGATCGCGCCAGGGATGAGCACGGTCTTGAGACCCAGGGTTTTGACTGCGAATTCAAGTTCCTCGATGCCTTCCTCCGGGGTGTGGAGCGGGATCGCCGCCACCGGTGCCAGGCGGTCGGCATAGGCCCGGTACACGTCGGCGTGGTAGTGGTTGACCGCCCGGGCCAGGGGCCGGCGCAGGTTCTCATCACCGACGGTGGCGGCGAGGGTGGTGACGTTGGGATAGAGCACGGCGAAGTCGGTGCCCTGCTCGGCGAGGCGCTCGTGCAGCAGGCGTGGGATCGACACCGTCGCCAGGTCGAGGGTGTTCCGAGTCGGCAGCGCCCACCACGGCGGACGGGTCGAGCGACGGGCCAGCCGCTGTTCCGGCGTCTGGTCGTACCAGTCGTTGGCGACGTAGCCCGAACCACGCTGGATGCCCTTCCGGAACTTGTCGACCACCGCCGAACCGCCGTACTTGTGGATGTAGTCCTCAAGGAGCGGTCCGAACTCGATGGTGTGCAGATCCGTGTCGATGACCGGATGATCGAGCTGGGCTTTCACCGCCGCCGAGGCGGACGGAGTGGGCGAGGCGTAGTGCTTCCAGGTTGCGGCGGACATGGGCTGTGGCTCCGGGGGATGGTGGGTCGGCTCGCTTGCACAGCTTCCGCCATGCCAGCCCGGAAGCCGACCATGGCCGGAAAAAGCCCGCAGAGTGATGCCGATGCAGCAGAACGCCGACGGGTGGTGCTGCGCATTGGCCAGTGGCCGCTGAGCGATCAGCAGGTCACGGTGCGAGGGTCACGGTGCGAGGGTCACGGAGCGTCCGCTCCCGCCGCCCCAGGTGCGGCGCCCTGACTCATCCGACCGCGGGCGCTCATTTCCAAAACTGCTCCAGGTTCTGGGCACGCAGGGCTTCGGCGAGGAAGTGCGGTGCCGGCCAGTCGTCGATGGAGACCTGGCGGCGGATCAGGCGCAGATCGAATGCTGTCTGGGCGACGGTGCGCAGGTGGTCGAGGCACTGCGTATCGAGCAGCGGCGAGAGGCGCTCGCGCAGGGGCAGGGCGGCCAGATCGCGGCGGTAGACCTCCGGGCTGGTGCCGCTGCGGCTCCACAGGTCGATGACCGTCTCGGTATTGGCCGGATCGGCGGACCAGGCGGCGGTACGGACGAAGACCGAGACGATGCGCTGGACGATGGCGGGATGGCGATCGACGAAATCGCTGGCCGCCAGGATCGCGGTGTAGGCGCGGATGCGTTCACGGTGCGGTGCTGGCGGCGGGTCGCGGGTGCTCAGCACCAGGCGCACGCTGCCCTGGGCTTCGAGGTCGAGAAAGCTGGCGCCGCCCCACACCGCATCGACGTCGCGGCTGTAGAGCGCCGGCAGGCTGCTCTGGGCGTCGAGGGTGATGATCTTGAAATCGCGCTCGGTCAGGCCGTGCTGGCCGAGAATGCGGGCCACCAGCAACTGAGTGGCGGTGCCCTTGAAGATCACCATCCGCTTGCCCACCAGATCACGCAGACTGCGGGCCGGAGCATCGGGGTGGACGGCGAGATGGACAAACCCGCCCCGGCCATCGGCAAGTAGCAGCCGGGTGCTGAGGCCCTGGGCGCGGCCGATCAGCGCGGGGAAGTCGCCCTGCCAGGCCACGTCGATCAGTCCGCCCGCCAGCTGCTCATTGGTCTGCGGGCCGGCGCCTTTGTTGAAAGTCCATTCGACCGCGATGCCGTCGGCGGCGAACTCCGCCTCCAGCGCGCCCCGGGCGTGGACCAGGCCAGTGACGATGCCGCCCACCGCGGGCCGGCCGCCGATGCCGACGCTCGAGACGCCGAAGCGGATGCGGGCGGGCTCCCCCGCGTCGAGGATCGAGGCCAAAGCGATGACCAAGACCAAGGTGATCCTGCAAAACGTGGCCAGGGCACCGCCAATTTGCAGGGCACCGCCAATTTGCAGGGATCCGGCAAGACGCCAAAGCGCCAAGGGGTGGAAGCCAGCAGAGCATTTGCCTGGCTGTTCCTTGGCGACATGGCGCCTTGGCGGTTCAGTTGCTTTTTCGAGGGTGATGGGACGTGAAAATTGTGGCATCGGGACCTCGCAGAGGGCGTCTGGTTCAGCCGCCGGCGGCAGAAACCGGCGACGGACCATCATCTGGCAGCATGCCGCCGGACTGGCGGCTCCACAGCGCATGGTAGGCGCCGCCTCGGGCCAACAGCTCGTCATGGGAGCCATCTTCAATGATTTGGCCGCCTGCGAAGACCAGGATGCGATCGAGATGGGCGATGGTCGACAGGCGGTGGGCGATGACGATCACGGTCTTGCCTGCCATGACATCATCGAGGGCTTCCTGGATCGCGTGCTCAGTCAGGGAATCGAGGCTGGCGGTGGCCTCATCGAGAATCAGCAGCGGGGCGTCCTTGAGGATGACTCGCGCGATGGCGATGCGCTGGCGCTGGCCGCCGGACAGCTTGACCCCGCGTTCGCCGACCAGCGCGTCGTAGCCGCCTGGAATGCTGGCAATGAAGTCGGCGGCATGGGCACGCTCCGCCGCCGCCGCCACCGCCGTGTCGTCCGCTTCGGGCCGGCCATAGCGGATGTTCTCGCGCAGGCTGCGGTGGAACATCATCGGATCCTGCGGGATCAGGCCGACCTGGCGGCGCAGGGAGTCCTGGGTCAGGTCGCGCAGATCGTGGCCGTCGATGGTGATCCGGCCGCCCTGGGGATCGTAGAGCCGCAGCAGCAGGCTGACGAAGGTGGACTTGCCCGAACCCGAGACGCCGACCAGGCCGACCCGCTGGCCGGCGGGGATGGCCACCGACAGGCCGCGGAACACCTCCACACCGTGCTCGTAACGGAAATCGATCTGATCGAAGGCCACCGCTCCGCGGGCCTCGGGCAAAGACTTGGCGCCTTCACGGTCGGTCAAATCGTGGGGACGCAGCAAAGCCCGGGTGCCGCTGCTGACATTGCCCAGATATTCCGAGACATCGATGAATCGCCGTCCGAGGTTGCGGACTTCAGCGATGACCAGCAGCGACAGGCTGACCGCCAGGACGAACTGGCCCACCGTGATCGAGCCCTGGCTCCACAGGTGGACGGCCAGCACGACCACGCCTGCCTTGAGCACCGCCGAAGCGGTGAACTGGAACAGACGGACCTGCTCCAGCGCATGATTGGCGCGCCGGATGGGGACCAGCTCCTCGGCATAGCGGCGGTCGAGGCGATCGCATTCATGGTCCAGGCCGCTGAACAACCGCACCGTCGCATGGTTGGAGACGGTATCGACGATCTGGCCGGCGGTGTGGCTGCGGGCGTGGGAGGCGGCTTGGGCCAAGGGCAGGGCGCGACTTGAGAACCACCACGACAGGCCGATGAAGGCGGCCGACCAGACCGTGGTGAACAGTCCGAGCCAATGGTGCGTCGCCAGCAGCAGGCCGTTGGCGACGACGATGACGATGGCGATCGGCCAGAACTCGTTGATCACCGCGAACAGCACCTGGTTCACGCCCTGCGAAACTTCGCCGACTCGGTGGCCCAGCGCCCCTGCAAAGCTGTCGCTCAAAAAGCGGTGGGAGTGGCGTTGGACATAGCGGAACAGCGACCGCGCCACCAGTTGCCGCTGGCGCGGTGCCATTTTCCACTGGATCACGCCGGCCACACGTCCAGCGACCAGCTCGCCCAGGCAGAGGCTGGCGAACAGGCCGAGGGGCACCGCCAGGGCCGTGACCGTCGCCGCGCCCCCGCTGGTGACGGCGGTGATGATCCGGCTGAGCGCCAGCGGCAGCAGAATCCCGCAGGTGGCGCTGAGCGCCTCCAGCGTGACCAGGGAGAGCAGCCACCAGCGGAACGGTCCGGTCGCGACATGGGCGACAAACCGCAGTCCAGTGCCAGCCAGGTGCGGCCCCAGCGGCAGGGGCAAGGCAAGGTGCGCCGGGATGGCCGGACGCGGGGGCGGTGCGGCGGCGCGCGGGGCGCCGGGAAGTTCGAGCTGGGCGATCATGGACGAGGACCGTCGCACAGCACCAGACGTACCTTCGCAAAAAATGGCCCGATCAGCCTTCCGTTTTCCTTTGCCGCGTTGCCCCGATTCCCCTGGAGAGACCTGCGGTCAGCGGTTTTCCTAGAAAAATCGCAAATGGCTGCCCGTCCAGGACGGCACGGCGTCCAGTTTCAACCAGCGCAAGCTGCATTTCCAGCAGCCTGCTGATTGCGGTGTCCTCGGCCAGTTGATGCCAATACAACAAAAAGGGCTGCGCCTCTGCTGTTTGAGCAGATGCGGCCGCCGGCCCACGTCAGTGAGCTGATCCAGCGACGCGCAGCGGCGCAGGCTGCGATATTTGCGCACCCGGCCCGGTGTTCGTGGCCGGAAGGCTGGGACCACTCGCCACCGCTCCGAGGACGAACCCGCCGCCCGAGACATCGAGCACCGCGCCTGAGACGAACGAGGCTTCTTCCGACAGCAGCCACAGGATCGGCTTGGCCACCTCGTCGGCCTCGGCGAAGCGGCCGATCGGGATGGTGGCGGCAACCGCGGCCGAGCGACGGGGATCTCCAGTGATTCCGGCGGTCATGTCGGTGCGGGTCACGCCGGGTCGCACCGCGTTGACCCGGATGCCTTGGGCCGCGACTTCCTTGGCCAAGCCGACGGTGAAGGCATCCACCGCCGCCTTCGATGCGGCATAGACCGACTTTCCTGGCCGGCCGCCGATGGTCGCGGCCATCGACGACACGGCGACGAAGCCACCGCCGGAGCCGCCGTGAACGGTGGACATGCTGCGCACAGCAGCCCGGGCGGTGTGGATGACGCCCAGGACATTGACGGCGAACAGTTCCTGGAGCGCAGCGGGCCGACCCAGATCGGCCACGAGGCCGGTGGGTCCACCAAGCCCGGCGCTGGCCACGACACCGGTGATGCGCCGGTCGGGGAAAGCCTGGGCGGCGGCAGCGAAGAGCCCGTCCACCGCAGCCGAATCGGCCACGTCGGCGGCGAGAGCCACCGCCTGGCCGCCGCTGGCCCGAATCTCAGCAGCCAAGGCATCAGCCTGGGGCGATCGGCTGTGGCTGCCAATGGCCACCGCCCAACCGCGGGCCGCAGCCAGACGCACGACCGCGGCTCCGATGCCCCGGGAGCCGCCGGTCACGACCAGGATGCCGGGTGGTTGTCCGCTCATCGGCGACGTCCTATTCAGGCGGGTTTCGCCTGGGCCGCCGGCTTGGTCTTGGCGAAGAACCAGTCGACGACCTCGTGGTCCGAGGCGACGCGCTCAGCGGCGGCCTTGGTGGTCAAGGGCGCCGGGATGATGAACTGGTCGCCAGGCTGCCAGCCCTCGGGCGTGGCCAGCTTGCGCTCGACATTGGCCTGGAGGGCGATGACCAGGCGCTTGATCTCGGCGACGCTGCGGCCGGTGGTCAACGGATAATAGATGATCGCCTTGACGATCTGTTCCGGATCGATGACGAAGACCGCCCGCACCGTCGCGGTGCTGCTGGCATTGGGATGGATCAGGCCGTACTGCTGCGCCACCTGGGTGCTGAGATCGGCGATCAGCGGAAACTCGATAGGAACATTGAAGTTCTTCTCGAGATTGCGGATCCAGGCGATGTGGCTGTAGACGCTGTCGATGGACAGGCCGATGAGCTGGGTGTTGATCGCCTGGAAGTTCTTCGCCTCGCGGGCGAAGCCGATGAACTCGGTGGAGCACACCGGGGTGAAATCGGCCGGGTGGCTGAACAGCACCACCCATTTCCCCTTGTAATCCGACAGCTTCAGTTCGCCGTGGGTCGACGGCGCGGTGAACTGCGGCGCCGGATCGTTGATCCGGGGCAGGCTGTTGGCGGTTGCGGGAGCGGGGGAGGCGACGGCGGTCATGGATGATCCGGGGTTGGATTGAGAGAAGAAAGGACTCCCGCGGCCATCAGCCGCGACGCCAGCGGACCGGCGGCTCCGCAACAGCGGAATGAGTCGGAAAGATCCTCGCTGTGGCGGCACCTGGTCTCGACGGCAGCAGCCGAAAGGGGCAGCGGCCTTGCCACGCGGGACTGGACCACCAGCAATCGGCGGACCGCATGACAGGCAGAAGAAATCAGCTCAACTGCTGCCCAAGAAGCATGGCGTGACCAAAATCAGATGCCTGCCTGCTGCCAAAGCAGCAGGCCATCTGGCCACGAGCGCCTGCTTCATGGGTCCGGAAAAGAGGCCAGCGGATGCACCACCGCGTGCAACCAGCGGGAGACCAGGATCTGGGCATAAGTGCGCCAGGGGCCGGTGCGCGGCCGCGACCGCGATCCGCAGCGGCGTAGGGCGCGGGCGGTCGCCTCGACGCCGCGTTCGATGTGGTCCAGAGCGAAGAGCCAGCGTCGCCGGGGATCGAAGGCCAAGTGGACACCGCTGGCGGTGGCAGAGATCAGGGGCTCCAGACCACTGCCAGAAACCGTCTGGAGCGACATCTGCTCGCGGCGGATGACCGGCAGATCGAGCTGCCCGTCGAGATCGCGGAGCAGGGCATGTCCGGGCTGCACGAGGGCATGGGGAACGATCTCGGCCACCGGTTCACCAGCGCGCAGGATGCCAGCGGGCAGCGCCAGGTTGGCCGCTGCCCCGATCAGCAGCGCCGGCAGATTCCGGCTGCGGATCCAGCCGATCGCCTCAGAAAGATCGGAGGCAGCGCGGTCGCCGATCTGGCCGCGATCGCCATCGGCGACCAGCACCGCGCCGTGGAAGATCCCATCTCCTGGCGGTGCGCGCAAGATGCCAGTCATCACGGCGTCAGGTTGCACCAAGACAATGTCGAGCTGCAAGGCGGTGCTGCCGAGCAATCCGAGCAGGTGGCTTTGCGTCTCCAGCGGCTGCGCGCCGAGATGCAGCACCAGCAGGCGGAGCGGCCCGGGATCCTGACGCGCAGCCCGGACCGGATCGATTAGATCCACTCCAGCAGAAGACCATGCGGTGAGCGGCAGGCTGGGATCGGCGATGATCGGCATGGTCAGGCCGCGCCGGCCAGCGCGGGTCGGGTGCCGCGACCCAACGACGCGGGTTGATACAGATAGAAGTTGATCCAATTCGCGAACAGCAGCGCCATCCCCGCCCGCCACGCTGCGCCAGGCGGAGCCGCGCCGATCCCGCCAGGATGGGCGAAGAGATGGACCTGGGAGCGATCCTGGTTGCGCACCACCAGGGGCTGGCCATCAGCCAGACCGGCGACCGCAACCATGCCGATGGCATCCAGATCGTCCGGATCGACGCGGTGCCATTGGTGCACCGGCACCGACCAGGCCTCGTCGATTCCGCGCAGCAGGAACGATTGGCGGCGCAGGATGCGGGTCGGCAGATGACCGGCCACCGGAACATCCAGCGGAGACAGCTCCACCCCGGAGCGATGCTGGACCGACGCGGCCGCAGCCCAGCCTGAAATCAGCACGCAAGGCGCCGACTCCGCCGCCCAGTCCAGGACATCGCGGACTTCATCCCATGCCGGCGACGTCGCGATGGCTCCCGGCTGGCCGTCCTCAGCATCGAACACGATCCCATCATAACGCTGACCGGAGGCGGCTTCCCACAGCCGTGCATCTCCAACCTGATCGCTGCGGCGCAACAGGTCGACGGTCAGTTGAAGCGGACTTGAGGACAGCAGCCGAACCAAGCCGGAGGCGCTGGGATCGCGGTCACCGATAAGCACCGCCAAGGCCAGCGGGCGCAGGTCCTGCTGCCGTGCCGCCGCCCGGTCGAGCACGAAAATACCGTCGGATTCGAGCATCCACCGGGTCGGCAGGTCGTCATCGATGAGGATCGGCATGCCAGGTCTCCGAACGGCACATGGCGTGCCAGTCGACTGTTTCCTCGTTCACCAGGTCCTGGGTTGGACCTGTGCCAGGCACCGAGAAGCCAGGCCATTCCCGGCGCTTGGCGCGCCTGGGCGGCCACGTTGGGGAACTGTTTGCGGAATCCGAAGCCCCACCTGGCTCGCTGGAGCGCTGGCGCTCATGCCGCCTTGGGCTGCTGTCTTCGCGGCAGGGCTGACGCGGGTGCAACAACTGCTGCCTGCGGATCAGCAGGGCGAGCCGATGTGAGGCCACGCAGCCAGGCATGGCGCGCGCTTCGCTGAACCTGCGACCGCGCCAAACCGCTGTCGGTCCGAGAAACCCATGCCCGCCGTCCTGCCTGCTCTGTTCGAACACCGCTATGGAGCGCAGCCGACCGCTGCGCCGGTGGAGGCGGCGGCGCCCGCTGCCGATCTGTTCGCCTCGCTGCTCGACCATCGTTCGATCCGTGCCTACAGCAGCGTGGCCCTGGAACCTGGCACCCTGGAGCTGCTGATCGCGGCGGCGCAAAGCGCTTCGACCTCGTCGAACTTGCAGCCGTGGAGCGTGGTCGCCCTCACCGACCCCGCGCACAAGGCCAAAGCCGCAACCTTGGCAGGCGACCAGAACTTCATCCGCCAAGCACCGCTGTTCCTGATCTTCGTCGCTGACTTGTCGCGTCTGACTGACGTCAGCTCCGCCACCGGGCGGAGCGGCATCGCCCTCGACTACCTGGAACTCTTCCTGATCGCCGCCATCGACGCGGCTTTGGCAGCGCAGAACGCGGTGGTCGCTGCCGAAGGTCTCGGTCTGGGCACCTGCTATGTCGGCGCCGTCCGCAACCGCCCCCAGGACATCGCCGATCTGATCGGTCTGCCGCAGCGGGCGATCGCGCTCTTCGGGCTCGCGGTCGGCCATCCCGCCGCTGGCGCGAAAAGCGCCGTCAAACCGCGCCTACCCCAGCCCGAAGTCCTCCATCGCGAGCGCTACGACAGCAGCCAGCGCGCTGCGAACGTCGCGGCCTATGACCGCATCCTAGGTGCGTTTTATGCCGCTCAGGGCCTGCCCGCCGCAGACTGGAGCCACCACATCGCGCAACGGGTCGGGTCGATCGACGTCCTCCGTGGCCGCGACCAGCTCACCGCGATCCTCCGCGACCGCGGGTTCGGCCTGCGTTGAGCGCATTTCACCAACCTTCACACCAGACCACATAGGACGAAGCCGACATGGCCCAACCCGCCACCGCAACCGCACCAAGTCTCGCCTTGGACACGCCGCAGCTCGCGGAGACTTATGACCGGGTCAGCGACAAACAGTATGAGCATGGCAAGCTGCTGATCGCGTCGCTGGCCATCGCTCCGGGCCAGCGCGTGCTCGATGTCGGCAGCGGCACCGGCCGGCTCGGTGAATACGTCGCCCGCGAGATCGTTGGCCCCACTGGCCAGGTGCATGCCATCGATCCGCTGCCTTTGCGCATCGAGTTGGCACGCAAGCGAGCTTCGCCCAACCATCTGCCAGCGGTCGGACGCAGCGACGATCTGTCCGCCTTCGCCGACCAGTCGTTCGACATCGTCTTCCTCAACAGCGTCTACCACTGGCTGCCCGAGAAGCTGCCGACCCTGCGCGAGGCCTTCCGGGTGCTCAAGCCGGGCGGCCGGATCGGCATCAGCGTGGCCAGCCGGGAACGGCCACATGAACTGCGTGCGGTGCTGCAAGCGGCGGTGAACGCCGCAGGCGCCACTCTGCCGACCACCACGGGCAGCACGCCGTTCACGGTCAGCGCCGCCGAGCTCGCCACCCAGCATGAACAGGCGGGGTTCCTGGTCGATGAGATCCGCCTGCGGGTGTTCGATGATCTGTTCGCCTCGCCCGAAGAGGTCATCGCCTTCAGCGAATCCAGTTCGTTCGGCAACTTCCTCAGCGAACAGCCAGCGGAGGTGCGGCCTCGCCTGCACACCGCCTATATCACCGAGCTTGAGAAGCGGCGGACCACTGCCGGCATCCGCCTGCAACGCCGCCTTCTGTTCAGCGTCGCCAGCAAACCCTCTTAAGGAACGCCGCCATGAGCGCTTCAGCCGCAGCCGCAGCCCAATCCGCACCCGCCACCTTCACCCGCTTCGCAGCGGAGCCGTATACGCCAGCGATCGGCGCGACCATCAGCGGCCTGGACCTGCGCCAGGAGCTCGATGCCGAGACCGCCGCCCAACTGCGCGCAGCCCTGGCGCGCTTCGGCGTCCTGGTCCTTCGTGAACAGGACATTGCTCCTGAGGCCTACCTGCGCTTCGCCCAGATCTTCGGCCAGCCCGACCGCCATAACGTCTACCTGCGCACCTTGCCTGGCCAGCCGCTGGTCGAAGTGCTGGAATCCGATCCCGCCGCCAACCGCAATGCCCGGGCCGATGCCTGGCACAGCGACGTGACCTGGCGGGCGGATGCGCCGGCCACCACCCTGCTCCATGGCAAGGTGATTCCCAAATTGGGCGGAGACACGCTGTGGGCCAGCACCGCCGCTGCCTATGACCGGCTCAGCGAAGGCCTGCGCGCCCACCTCGCCACGTTGGAGGCGGTGCACTCCTTCGAGACCAGCGGGATTCGCGAGGCCCTCGCCGGTCGCCGCGATGCGGGTTACGGCGAGAACTCGGGCAGCCCGGAAAAACTTGAGGCAGCCCGGCTGAAGTTCCCACCGGTGGTCCACCCGGTGGTCAAGACCCATCCCATCACCGGGCGCAAGGTGCTGTACGTCAATCCAGGGTTCACCAGCCACATCCGCGACATTCCCAAGGAGCAGAGCAACCAACTGCTCAATCTCGTCTATGACGTGTTCAAGACTCCTGAAGTGCAGCTCCGCCTGCGCTGGAGCCCCAACACCATCGCGGTCTGGGACAACCGCCAGACGGTGCATTACGGTGCGAAGGATTACGGCGACCAGCACCGGCTGCTGCACCGGATCACGTTGCAGCATGACGGCGTCTTCTGAGCGCCAGATGAACCTGGTCCCGGAGAAAACGGACCACGCCGAACTTGCCGCGGCAGGTCGCGTCCCGTTCCACCACAGACCCTAGCACCAGCGCTGGCGGGACGAACCGCCGCCAGCGCCGTCTACCTTCCCGCGGAACCCCTCCGACATGTGGCTGGTCGAACTTGCCTTGCGCAGGCCGTACACGTTCGTCGTGTTGGCGCTGCTGCTGGTCATCACTTCGGTGGTGACCATCCGCAGGATGGGCACGGACATTCTGCCCGAGATCGACATCACCTCGGTGGTGGTGGTGTTCTCGTACAACGGCATGTCGCCGGACGACATGGAAAAGCGGGTCGTCAGCGGCTTCGAACGGTTCATGACCACCACGGTCAACGACATCGAGCGGATCGAAAGCCAGTCCCTGTTTGGCATGGGCGTCATCCGGGTGTTCTTCCAACCCGGCGCCAAGATCGAAGCGGCCCTCGCGCAGATCAGCGTCATCGCCCAGTCGTCCATCCGCAGCATGCCGCCGGGCATGACGCCGCCGATCATCATGCGCTACAGCGCATCCAACGTCCCGGTGCTGCAAGCCGCCCTCGGTTCCGATACCTTGTCGGAGCAGCAGATTTTCGATCTCGGCAATGTGGTCATCCGCACCGGACTGGTGACCGTGCAAGGTGCGCAGATCCCCAATCCCACCGGCGGCAAGCAGCGCTTGGTGATGATCGATCTCGACCCGGTCCGGCTCCGTTCCTATGGCTTGTCGGCCAACGATGTGGTCGAGGCCATCGGCATCCAGAATCTCAATCTGCCCGGCGGAACCGCCAAGCTCGGCGAACGCGAATATCCGATCCGGCTCAATAGCAGCCCGGCCTCGCTGGCTGAATTCGGCGAGCTGCCCATCCGCACCGTGGATGGCGGCCTGATCCAGTTGCGCGACGTGGCCGAGGTCAGGGATGGGTTTTCGCCCCAGACCAGCCTGGCCAATGTCGATGGCCGGCGCGGTGTGATCCAGACCATCCGCAAGGTCGGCAACGCTTCGACGTTGGACATCGTCGAACGGGTCCGGGCGGGGTTCGATCGCATCCTGGCGACTGCGCCACCGGAACTGAAGGTCGACCTGCTCGGTGACCAGTCGGTGTTCGTGCGCGCTGCGGTGCATGGCGTGGTGGTCGAAGGACTTATCGCCGGCGGCCTCATCGGCCTGCTGATCCTCTTCGCCCTGGGCAGTTGGCGATCGACGGTGATCGTTTTGGTGTCGATACCGCTGTCGGTGCTGACCTCGATCATCGTGCTCGATGCCTGTGGCCAGACCTTGAACCTGATGACCTTGGGCGGGTTGGCCCTGGTGGTCGGCATCCTGGTCGACGACGCCACTGTCGAGATCGAGAATTTCCATCGCAATCTGGGGCTGGCCAGGGCCGCCGGCGAGCCCACCAACGTCCTCGCGCCGATCATCCTGCGTGGCGCCGCCCAGATCGCCCTGCCGTCGCTGGTCTCGACCTTGTGCATCTGCATCGTCTTCATCCCGGTGCTGTTCATCGCCGAGCCGGTGCGCTCACTGTTCGTGCCCATGTCCCTGGCCGTGGTCGCGGCCATCGTCACCTCGTACCTGCTGTCCCGGACCTTGGTGCCGACACTGGTGCAGTACCTCTTGCAGGCCGAGGCGCAGCATCACCGGCAGCGTGGTCCGATTGCGGCGATCCATGGTTTCGGCGAAGCCGGATTCCTGCGCTTGCAAGGCGGATTCAGCGCGGCCCTGGACTGGCTGCTGCACCGGCGGTGGCTGCCGACTGTCGGATACCTGCTCTTCATCGCCTCGGCGATCCTGCTCGCTGGATCACTTGGCCGGGATCTGTTCCCGGCGGTCGATTCCGGCCAGTTCCGGCTGCACGTCCGTCTGCCTCCTGGCACCCGGATTGAGACCACCGAGCTGCGTGCCGAGCAAGTCGCGCGATTCATCCGCACCCAAATCCCGGCCTCGGAGATCGAGCGCATCATCACCATCATCGGCATGCCGAGCAGCCCGATCAATCTCGCTCAGGGCGATCCCACCATGGTGTCGGCAGCCGACTCCGAGGTGCAGGTCAACCTGACTCCAGGCCACCACGCACCGACCGCTGATTACATTTCCCGTCTGAGGCCGCTGCTGGCCGAGGCCTTTCCCGACGTACTGTTTTTCCTCAAGCCCGCTGACATCCCGTCCCAGGTGCTGAGCTTTGGCGTCCCCGCACCGCTGGCCATCCAGGTCACCGGACCCACCGGCAACCAGGCTGCGAACCTGGTGCTGGCCCGACGCATCCGGGAGGAACTGTCCAAGGTCCCTGGGGCGGTGGACGTGCGCCTGCAGCAGGTCCTGGGCGTGCCTGAGTTCCGGGTCGATGTCGACCGGGTGACCGCCGCTGACCAGGGCCTCAGCCAGCGCGATGTCGCCAACAGCGTGCTGACCTCGCTGGCCTCGTCCTCCCAAACGTCGCCTGGTTTCTGGCTCGATCCGGTGCGCGGCATCCAGTATTCGGTGGCGGCCCAGCAGCCGCAGTACCGGGTCGCCAGCCTCGATGCGGTGCGCGACCTGCCGGTCTCCCGAGGTGAGAACCAGGCGCGCCTGGCCGACCTGGCCAGCATCCGGCGCGGCACGACCAGCGCCAACATCACCCACATGAACGCCGCTTCGACCTACGATGTGCTGGCCGGCGCAGACGGCACCGACCTGGGCAGCGTGGCCAGCGCTGCCCGGGAGATCGTCGCCCGCGTCACCACCGACCTGCCCCGGGGCACCACCGTGACCATCCGGGGACTGGCGGACAGCATGGACAAGTCCTTCACTGGCCTGGCCTGGGGTGTGCTGTTCGCGATTCTCCTCATTTATTTGGTGCTGGTGATCAACTTCCAGTCATGGATCGATCCTCTGATCATCCTCGCCGCCCTGCCGGCGGCCCTGGGCGGCATCGTCTGGATCCTGCACGCCACCGGCACCACGGTCAGCGTACCCGCCCTGATGGGAGCCATCCTCGGGTTGGGCGTCGCGACCGCGAACAGCATCCTGGTGGTGAGCTTCGCCAACGACCAGGTTCGAGCTGGTGCTTCCCCGGCGACCGCCGCGCTACGTGCCGCGGTCACCCGCCTGCGACCGGTGCTGATGACCGCTTCGGCGATGATCGTCGGCATGCTGCCCATGGCACTGGCGCTGAGCGAGGGTGGCGAGCAGAACGCTCCCCTGGGCCGCACCGTCATCGGCGCCTTGATCGCGGCGACGGTCTCGACCCTGCTCATCGTCCCCATCATCTACAGTTTGCTTGGGGGTCGCAAACGCCATCAGATCCACGAGGCATCGCCATGAGCTCCTCAGCTGTCAGTGAACGTTCCGCCATCGACCTCCTGCCCGCGAGGCGATCCGGCGGTGGCAGGCTGATCGCTGTGGCGGCCACGACTGCAATTCTCGCCTTCTTCACGTTCCTTTTCCTGGTCGGCTGGCTGCCCAAACGCAATGCCACGGCGGCTCTGGTGGCCAGCTCCAACGCCGAGATCTTGGTTCCGGTGCGCGTTGCCAAACCAAAGCCGGCACCACCCACCTCCTCGATCCGGCTTCCCGGCAACGTCGAGCCAGCGCGGTCGACCAGCATCTATTCGCGCACTGGCGGCTATGCCGTGAAAATCCCCGTCGATCTCGGAGACACGGTCACCGCAGGTCAGATCCTGGTGGAACTCGATGTGCCCGATGCTGCTCCCCAACTCGCCATCGCCGAGGCCGCGCTGGCGCAGCGCCAAGCCGAGTCGAGCCAGGCGGCCCTGAAAGCAACCCACGCGGCCGCCGCCCGCGACCGGGTCGCCGCCCTGGGCACCGGCGGCGCGAGCCAACAAGCCCTCGATGATCGTCAGGCGGCGGTCGATGCGGCGGCCGCGGACCTGACCGTGGCCAAGACCCGCATCGTGGCTGCCGAAGCCGAGGTCAAACGCTTGCAGCGGATCCTCGACGAGGCCCGGATCACAGCGCCATTCCCCGGGGTCATCACCAGCCGCACCGTCGAAATCGGCAACCTCGTCGCCATCGGCAGCGGCGGCAAAGCCCTGTTCCAACTGACCCAAATCGATCCGCTGCGGATCGTCGTCGACGTGCCCCAGGGCCAGGCCTCAGCCCTCGCAAAAGGGCAGAGCGCCACCGTTTCGGCCCGCGCTGGCAACGAACTGCCGGGCACCGTCGAGCGGATCAGCGGCACGTTGAATCCCGACAACCGGACCATGCGCGCCGAAATCGCCTTGGCCAAACCCGGGGCGCTGCGCCCGGGGATGTACGTCAATGTCTCGATTGCCGTTCCTGAGGGAAAACCAGCCCTGGTGTTGCCAGCGGACGCGCTCCTGCTCGGACCCAAGGGACCGCAGGTGGCGGTGGTGGACGGAGATGACCGGATCAGGTTGGTTCCAATCACCATCGATTCCGACCTCGGGGCCGAGATCCGGATCAGCTCCGGCATCACCGCCCAGGACCGAGTCGTGGTCAACCCCAACAACGCACTAGAAAACGGCATGCGCATCCGGGTGGTGACGCCTCCGGCAAAATCCGCCACCGCCGCAGCCACGACTCCTGGTCCAACGGGATCTCCAGGAGCCACCACTGCGGCAACCAGCTCAGCAACCGCTGCCAGCCCAGCCAACCAAGCCGCGCCAGCCGCGCCTGCCACCCCGTCAAAAACCGCACCTTCAACAAGTTCAGCCACCTCAGTCGTCTCGGCCAGCACCCCCGCGCCAGCGAAGACCGCAGAGACCGCAGCCAGGGATCCAGGACCAGCCCCAATCGGATCTCCAGGAGCCTCCGCTGCGGCAACCGTCCCGGCCGCTACACCAGCCCCAGCGAAGAGCACCCCGTGAGCCCCGTGAGCCCTGCCGCAACCTCCTTCTGAAGGCCACGTCGCTCCAAAGCGATGTTTTCCGCAGGAAAACGAGCGCCGACCAAGACCGAGAGAAAGAGCGACGACCAAGGCCGGGGGGCCCGAAGGGCGAAGCCCACCGAAACAAAAAGGGGTCCCCCGAGCGAAGCGAGAGGGGAATGGCCGCCAGAGAAGCGGTGGGCGCAGAAAATCGCCGGAGGCGATGCGCCCACGTTTTCCGAAGGAAAACGAGCGACGACCAAGGCCGGGGGGCCCGGGGGGCGAAGCCCACCGAAACAAAAAAGGGTCCCCCGAGCGAAGCGAGAGGGGAATGGCCGCCAGAGAAGCGGTGGGCGCAGAAAATCGCCGGAGGCGATGCGCCCACGTTTTCCGAAGGAAAACGAGCGACGACCAAGGCCGGGGGGGCCCGGGGGGCGAAGCCCACCGAAACAACCGGGGGGCGAAGCCCACCGAAACAAAAAGGGGTCCCCCGAGCGAAGCGAGAGGGGAATGGCCGCCAGAGAAGCGGTGGGCGCAGAAAATCGCCGGAGGCGATGCGCCCACGTTTTCCGAAGGAAAACGAGCGACGACCAAGGCCGGGGGGGCCCGGGGGGCGAAGCCCACCGAAACAAAAGGGGTCCCCCGAGCGAAGCGAGAGGGGAATGGCCGCCAGAGAAGCGGTGGGCGCAGAAAATCGCCGGAGGCGATGCGCCCACGTTTTCCGAAGGAAAACGAGCGACGACCAAGGCCGGGGGGCCCGGGGGGCGAAGCCCACCGAAACAAAATGCGGACCGGGGGACTCGAACCCCCACGTCTTTCGACACTGGAACCTAAACCCAGCGCGTCTGCCAGTTCCGCCAGGTCCGCGTGGTGCTCAGCCTACCGTGAAAATCTCCGCAGAAAAGCTCGGCGGAGGGCGCGTTCAGCCTTCGACCAGCAGATCCTCAAGGGTCAGGCCGTTGCGTTCGAGGTGGGTCGCACCTTCGATGGACAGCGGCGTCCACGGCATCTGCTCAAGCCGGCCGCGGGCGATGGGCTGCTTGGTGTATTCGCACAGGCCGAAGGGGAAGGGATCGCTGGATTCGATCTTGCGCAAGGCGCGATCGATCTGCCACAGCAGCTCCTTTTCCTGGCCGGCCAGGTTCAGGGCGACATCCTGCAAGTCGGCATCGGAGCCGCGCTCGGCGGTGTGCTGCGGAGTGGTGTGGCCGTCTTCGGCCTCCATCGCGTCTTGTTCCAGCGAAACGATGTCGTTGGTGATCTCAGAACGCTTGACCAGCAGCAATTGGCGCCATTTGACCAGATCCTCGCCGTGGAACGGGCCTTTGATCGCTGGCTGGGCGGCGGCAGCGGCGGCGATCCGGGTCGCCCGTGGCGTCGGCGGCCGGCTGGGACGGACGACGGTGCCGCTCGGCGGGCGGACCGTGATGCCATTGGCCGAACGCGGAATCGAACCTGGCGTTGTCGCCGCCGTTGCGGTTTCGTGGCCGGCCGAGCCATTGGCAGTCTTGGTGTGGCCATTGGCTTTGGACGCAGCCGTTTTGCCCTCGGCCGGAGCCTGTTTGGGCTCAGCCGGAGCTGATTTGGCTTCTGCGCTGCGGGCCGCCGGTTCGGTCGCAGGGCGGGTGCGAACCAGGGCTTTGGGCTCAGCCTTGGCGGTTGCAGCCTTTGAAGCTTCAGCTTTGGTCGCTTCGACCTTGGGAGCTTCGGCCTTGGATGGAGATTTTTTCACGGACTTTACCGCAGTCTTGGCCTTGGTCTTGGACGACATGGGGACCTCCGTGGCGGCTCGCCGGGGCGCGGGTATCAGCCTGGACGCATGCCCAGGCGGAAAGCGCGGGCAGGCTCGGCACTGAACCTGGAAACGCAAGCGTGGGTTGCCGGATCGATGTGGCAACCGCCCAGCTCGCTGCCTGAGGACGGCTGAGCTCCTGAAAATCAGTGGTACCAGTTGCCATCCGCATCACCGGTAGGTGGACTGGACACTGCTATCTCTGGAGGCTAAAGATACAGGCAGCACATTCCGGCCGAGCCCGGGGGAGCCGACGTGGTCCAGCCGGTCAATTCCGATGTGGTCGGGGGCATCCCGATGGTGACCGTCATCGGCACTCCGCGGGCCATGGGCGACCTGCTCGGCCGCCGCTTACGCCCGCGCTTGCAGGTGCTCTCCCAGTTCCTGGCCGGCCAACTGCTCAGCTTGACCAAGGCCTGCGGACGCGACCTGACGGCAGAGGATCTGCGCAGCGATCTGCGGGCGGCGATGCTGCCCGCGGCGCGGATCGATCCCCAGGCCTGGATGGAGATCGAGTCGATGGCGCGTTCGGCGGAACTGCCGGCGGAGGACCTGCTGCTGATCCACGGCTATAGCGATCTGATCAGCCATTACGGTTGCCATGGCTCTCCCGGTCAAAGCACCTTGGCCAGCCTACCCGCACAGCGAAACGATAGCGGCCACACCCGTCTCGCCTTCGCCTGGCATCTCGACCCGGCGCTGATGCCTTATGTCACTTTGGTCAGACGGGTGCCGACCCACGGCCCGGCGAACCTGTCCTTGACCTTGGCCGGCCTGCACCATGTCGCAGGCATGTCTGAAGCCGGCATCGCCTGCGCCAGCAATGCTCTGGTGGTGGAAGATGGCGGCGGCGATCTGCTCACCACCCATCTCGTGGCCTCGGTGCTGAACATTCCGGTGCTTGACGATGGACTCAGCCGCTGCCAGGCCGCGCCACGCCGTGGCGGCCGGGCGATCCATGGCCTGGCGGCGAGCGGCCAGCGATTCTCGGTGGAACTGTCGGGCAGGCGCACGGTCCAGCTCCCCGACCCCCGGCCCGACGCGCCGCGCATCCACACCAACCATGCGGTGAGCGATACGATCCGGGCCCTGATCGCCCACGAGGAGCCCACCTCTCGCCCTCGTCTGGCAGCGGTGGCGGGTCGCGCAGTGTCGGCGACCAGGACCACCAACTTGGGTATCGCGGCCTGGTTCGGGCTGGGCGGGGCCGAGCCCGACCGCGAGGCGGCCCGCGCCTCCGGCGCGGCTCCGGACAGCACGGTGTTGCTGATCGCCGAACCAGCCTCGAAAACCCTGCATCTGCGCCGTGGTGGGACTGCCGTGCAGCTGGAAAGTGTGGGATTGTAGCAGCCGCCGCAGCTTGAGGTGCTGGTGCTGGACCATGCTCCCTCGCCCAGCCGGCCCTTGCCTGGCCGCCAGTTTGCCCTCACTGGACCTGGCCGAGCGGCTCCGATCGTGTCCGACCCGAGCATGACCTCCGTCCTTCAGCTTCCCCATCTCGACGCGGCGGCGGTGATCCTCGCCCGGCAGTTGGCCAGCCGCGGAGCAGCGGGGGTACTGGCGCAGGATTGGGTTCTGGTGCCGTCGCATCCGGTGGCGGAATGGCTGACCTTGGCCGTGGCCCGCCATGCCGGGGCCTGCGCCGGCCTGGCCTGGTTCACCCCGGAGCGTTTCCTGACCCGGCTCGCCGGCGTCGTGGGCATGCCACCGGTCGAGGACGATCCGTGGCGGCGGGATCTGCTCGCCTGGCGGATCCTGGGCAGGCTCGCCGCGCTCGGCGGAGCGCCTTCGGCGTATGCCGCCCAGGGCAGCCTGCAGGCCTGGCAGCTCGCCGACCGCCTGGCAGACCGCTTCGACGCCTGGCAATTGACCCGTGGGGATTGGCTGGAGCGCTGGCAGGCCGGCCAGGTTGCCAGCGACCATGTCCACGCCGGATGGATCGGCCGGCTGTGGCGTGAGCTGCACGAGCAGGGCGTCGAGCTGCCCGACCGCAGGCAGCGGTTGCGCACCCTGATCGAACGGCTGCCCGGGCTGCCTGGCGCAACGCTGCCGCCGGCGGTGGTGGCGGTGCTCACCGGACCGGTGCCGACCCCCTGTCTCGATGTGCTTGAGGTCCTTGGCGGCCTGACCACGGTGATCATCGCCGTGCTCGAACCGACGCCGCTGGAATTCAGCGGCAATATCAGTCCGCAGCGGGCGGCGCGGCTGGGCGGCGAGTCCCTCGGTCATCCGCTGCTCGCCAGCCTGGGCCGGTCGCGTCAGCGCTGGACCACGGTGCTCGAAGACCGCGGCTGGCGGCCGGAGGCCCACCGCGCCAGCGCCCAGCTCGCGGGCCGGCCGGCGGCGGCCACGCTGCTCGGCGCGGTCCAGCAACGCATCGCCGCCCAGGCCCCGCCTGGCGGCGGCCTTCGGCTGTCCTCGACCGATCCCAGCATCCAGGTCCACCGCTGCGCCGGGCCGCGACGCGAAGCGGAAATCCTGCGCGACGCGCTGCTTGGATGCTTCGCCGATCTACCCGGCTGCACCCCCGGCGATGTCCTGGTGCTGACTCCCGATCCCGCCACCTATGGACCGCTGGTGCAGTCGGTGTTCGCCCAGCCGATCGGTTCGCTGCCGATGCATCTCGATACCCTGATCAGCGATCTGCCGCTGGTCGAAACCGATCCTGCCTGCCAGGCGCTGCGCGCGCTGGTGGCCTGGGCGGATGGCGGATTCCGGCGCAGCGACGGGCTGCAGCTGCTCGATCTGCCGGCGATCCGGACCGCGCTCGGGCTCGACCAGGACCAGGCCGATGCCCTGCGCGGGCTGCTCGATCGCGCTGGAATCCGCCGGGATTTCGACCTGGCCGAACGCGCCGCCCGGCTCGCGGTCGCACCGGACGCGCTGTGGGCGCCGGCCACCTGGACCACCGCCCGGGACCGGCTGCTGGCCGGCTATGCGGCCGGAACCGCGGTGATCGACGGCGTGCCCGGCTCGGTCGGCGAGGCCGAACCCGACAGCGTGCTGCTCGGTGCCTGGGCGGGGTTCTTCGCCCGGATCGCGCCGCATCTCGCCGAATGGCAGCACCCGCGCAGCCCTGCGGAATGGGCCGATCGCCTCGACGGCCTGGTCGAGGCCCTGGCCGATGCCGAGGGGACCACTGATGTCGGCGAGGTGCGGGCAGCGCTCGCCAGCCTGCGCCTGGGAGCGCAGTGGTGCTCAACGCCGCTCGGCGCCGATGCCATCGCCGACTGGCTTGATGCAGCGCTTTCCGGCAGCGGCAGCCAGGCCGGACGGATCGATGGCCGGATCACCGTAGCCGCCCTGTCGCCGCTGCGCGCGGTTCCGGCCCGGGTCATCGCCCTGGTCGGCATGGCCGATGGCGTCTTCCCCCGGCCGAGCCGCGATCCTGGATTCGATCCGGCGGTCGGCGATCCGCGGCCCGGCGAGCGCGATCCGTCGGCCGATGATCGCCAGCTGTTCCTCGATGCGCTGCTTGCCGCCGGCGAGCGCCTGATCATCACCGCCCCCGGCGGCCTTGAGCGCGGCGACCGCAAGGAACCCGCCCCGCTGTCGTCCTGCGTCGGCGAATTGCTCAACGCCTGCGATGATGCGGTGGAATGGACCGATCCGGCGCGGCGACCGTCTTTGGCTCTGATCCGCGATCACACGCTGCAGCCGTTCAGTCCAAGCCTGCTCCAGCCTGAGGCTGCCCGGACCTACGACGACCGTGGCTTGGCACTCGCCCGGCGATTGTCGGCGGAGCCGGTTCCGGCAGCTCCGTTCCTCGACGACCAGTCGTGGACCACGGCCGGAGAGGCCGTGCCTGACTGCTGGGAGATCGAGGTGTCAGAACTGGAATCGCTGATCCGCGATCCGGCCCGGTATTATCTGCGCCACCGCCTGGGGATCGACCTGCCGTGGGACGACGACGAACCCGGTGATGAGACCACCCTCGACCGCGAGGCCCGCGAGGTCACCCGGGAGCTGCGCCGGCTGATCGACGGTGCGGCCGATGCGATCGAGCTGGATCTCGCCAGCGGCCTGCTGCCCCTGGGACGCAGCGGCCAGACAGAGCGCAACGGCGTGATGCATCAGGTGCAGGCCTTCAGGAACCGCGCCGGCCTCGACCGGCCCGGACCGCTTCGGGTGGCGATCGACCACGACGGTGTCCTGCGCCGGCCGTCGTGGCCGGAACGATTCGCTCCACCGGCGCCAGGGCGCTACCATCTGGTCGGCGGATGCCTCGGCCGACGCACCGCCACCGGCTGGTCGACCTGGGTGGTGGCCAAGGACGCCGACCAGCAAAAGCAGCCGCAGCATTGGCTCACCACCGCGCTGCGGACTCTGCTGCTCAATGTCGTCGAGCCGGCTCCGACCGTGATCCACACCTTGGCCGGCAGCGAACCATGGAGCCCATGGCCTGGGGCGGCTGAACGGCTCGATCGCCTGATCGGCATCGCCTGGTGTCTGCGCCGCGTACCGGTGCCGCTTGCCTTGCGGACCAGCGCCGCGTTGGCCACAAAACCCGACGCTGATCCTGCGACCGTGGTCGGCGCGGCCTGGACCGGCAACGCCTATGTCACCGGCGATGCCAGCGACCGGGCGCTGGCGCTGCTCTGGCGCGGACGCGAGCCGGTCGGTGATCTTCCTGATCCTGGCCTGGACGATTGGCAGCAGATCGCTGTGACGGTCTTCGGCTGCTTGACGCCGGGATCGGCGTAGGCCGAGCGATGACGATGCCGCCTGTGCCCGAATTCGACCCGTTCACCACACCGCTGCCCGACGGTGTGCTAGTGATCGAAGCCAGCGCCGGCACCGGCAAGACTTTCAGCCTGATCCACGCCGTGGTCCGTGAACTGCTTTGCGACGACCGGCTGCGCCCAGACCAGGTGCTGCTGGTGACCTTCACCAACGCCGCCACCGATGAGCTCGGCGAACGCCTGCGCCGCCTGATCGATGAAGTCGCCCTGGCCGGAGCCATTTTTCCTGAAAAAAACGGTGCCGGCAGCGCCGGACGGTTGCATGCCGCGTGCTTGGCGCGGCGCGGTGGCGATCAGTCCGGTCTGGCCCGGCGCCTGGCCGAGGTCAGGCTCCTCGCCGATCAGATCGCGGTGCGCACGATCCACGGATTCTGCAATGACGTGCTGACCGATCAGGCCTTCGCCGCCGGCCGGCCGTTCGCCCTCGAACTGCTCACCGATCCAGCCGCCGCCATCGATGAAGCCCTCGGCGAAAGCCTGCGCCATCTGCGCGAGCAGGTTCCTGGCGATCATCCAGAGGTGCCGGCGCGGCTGGTCCGGTCGCTGCTCAGCCAGGTCGGGGTGCGCATCGCTCTGGCCCCTGCCGACTTGGCCGATCTCGCCCAGCCGGATCCGGCGGCCGCTTCCGCCGAGCTCGCCCGCAGCGCCGCCGCCATCGCTGCCGCCTGGTCCGACTGCCGCAAGCACACCACCGGCCTGGCCATCGTCCGCGGGCTGCATTGGAAATCCGGTTCGCAGCTCGACGCCGATGGCTGGGCGCTGATCGGCAAGGCTTTGGCCAGCGCCACCGTCGCCGAGCTGACGCCTGAAACCTGGAAGGTCCTGCGCCGTCTGGCCGATGGCGAACAGGTCTACAAAAAGGACAGCGTCAATTTGCTGTCATCGCCCCTGGTCCAGGCCCTGCGCCGATTCCTCACCGCGGTCGATGGACAGGGCCGGCTGTGGCGGTTGGCGGTGCTCCACCACACCGTGCATCGCCTGCGCCGGCTGCTCGCCCAGCGCCGCCAGCGCACCACCGACGATCTGCTCGACGAGGTCGACCGGGCGCTGACCACCCACTCCGGCCTCGCCGACCGACTCGGCCAGCGTTTTTCGTTGATCTGCATCGACGAATTCCAGGACACCGATGAGCGCCAGTGGCGCATCTTCCGCCGCTGCTTCGCCACCGCCGGCTGCCGGCTGGTCCTGATCGGCGATCCCAAGCAGTCGATCTACGCCTTCCGCGGCGCCGACGTGCGTGTGTTCACCCAGGCCCAGGCCAGTGCCAGCCGGGTCGGATTATCGACCAATTTCCGCTGCCACCCCGACATCCAACGCGCCGTCAACCAGATCTTCGCCGGCCCGCGGGCGTTCGTCGATGGCACCCGTTTCGCGCCATTCGCCCTCACCACCCAGCCGACCACCTGGCTGGAGGGCGCCGGTGCTTCCGCTGTCGATTGGTGGTTCGCTGACCATCCCGACGACGACGCGGCGATCGCCGCCACCGCCAGAGAGATCCGCCGTCTGCTCGGGTCGGGCATCGCCGTCTGTTCCCAGCGGTATCCATCGGGCCGACCCGAAGCCGCCGGTGGAAAGCTGCATGCCGGCGATCTCGCCGTGCTGGTCTCCGACCGCTTCGCCGCGGACCGGGTCCAGCAGGCCCTGCGCGCCGTGCAGGTGCCCTCGGTCATCGCCAGCAACGCCAGCGTGCTCGGTGGCGAGGTCGCCCGCGAGCTGGCCCTGGTGGTCCGGGCGATCCTCGACCCCGGTCGCGACCGCCTGCTCCGCCCGGCCTTGGCGACGCGGATGTGGGGCTTTTCTGCCGGCGGACTGCGCCGGTTGGAAGACGACCCGCGGGCTGCCGATGGCGTGCTGAACCTGGTCCGCCAAATCCATCGCCGGTGGAACTGGCGCGGCTTGTCCCAGGCCCTGGCGGCGTGGTGCGACGCGGTCGATGCCTGGATGCGGCTGGCCGAGCTACCGGGCGGTGACCGCTGGCTGACCGACCTGCGTCAGCTCCTCGATCTGATCGCCGCAGAAGAGCGCACCGGGATGGCGGCCGAGCGCATCGCCGACTGGCTGGAACGCGGCGACGACGAGGCCGACGCCGAGACCACCGCCCGGCGCCTCGAAAGCGATGACCGCCGGGTCCGCATTTCCACCGTTCACGCCAGCAAAGGCCTGGAATATCCCGTCGTGTTCTGTCCCCTGCTGTGGGCGGACAGGCAGCGCGAACGGAAGAAGATTCCCGAGCTGGTGGTGCCAGCGGAGCCCGGCTGGTCGGCGCATCTCGAACCGGAACTCGCCGACGAAGCGGTGTGGCGCCAGTACCGGCGGCGCGAGCTGGCCGAACGGTCGCGGCTGCTCTACGTCGCGTTGACTCGGGCTCAGGCCCGGCTGGTGCTGGTGGTGCCTTCTGGCCATCTTCCCGACGAAGACGCTGGCCACGGCCAGCGTCTTGCGGCGTTCTACCGTCACACCTTGGGCACGCCGCAGGGCTGGCAGATCCTCGGCGCGGCCCAGCCAGCCGATGGCGGACAAGCGCTGCTCCACCGGCTGTTCGACGATTCCTTTGCGAAACATGCAGGCGATCCGCCGGAAGCCGAGCTGAAGGCCTATGCCGCAGCGGCCCGGCACCTGATCGCCGGGTTCTCCCACCGATCCCTCGACGAGGTGCTGAGCCAGCCGCTGGCGCCGCCGGCCCGGGTCGCGGCCAGTCCGGAGATCCGCGCAGCGGCTCTGCCGACGCCGGTAGCCGCGGCCCTGTCCGATCACTGGACCATCGCCAGCTTCACCCGGATCAGCGGGCATCCCGGCCGGCGCGGCGATGAAGCGCGCCTGGCGAGCAGCGACGCTGACGCCGCTGACCCCCTCCCGCTGACCGGCCTGCGCGGCGGCGCAGCCCTGGGCGACTGCCTCCACGACTTGATCGAACGCTGGGATCCGACCCGGCCTGCTGATCCCCACCAGGTGCAGGACCATCTGCGCCGCCATGGTTTCGCCGCCGGATCCGCCCGGCTGGAGCGTGACTGCGATCCGCTTATCGCCGTGACCAGCCTGCTCGACCGCCTGGGCCGGACGCCGATCCCCGCCGATCCGGCGGCGCTGGTGCTGGCTGACCTGTCCGCCGCCGACCGGCTGGCCGAATGGCGTTTCCATCTGACCCTCGACCGGCTCGATCCAGCCGGCCTGGGCGCCCTCGTCAGGCGTCACGACCCGCAATTCCATCAACGTTTCTGCGCGGCTTTCACCGGCTTCACTGCCCCAGCGATGCATGGTTTCCTGACCGGCAGCATCGATCTGCTGGCTCGCCACGGCGGCAAGTTGTGGGTGATCGACTGGAAATCGAACCACCTCGGCAGGACCTGGTCGGACTACGCTGCACCGGCGCTCGATGCGGCCATGACCGAGGCCCGCTATCCGCTCCAGGCGCTGTTCTATCTGACTGCGCTGCGCCGCTGGCTGCGCACCTGCGGCGACGACGATCCCGAGGCCCGCATCGGCGGAGCCCGCTTCATCTTCCTGCGCGGACTCGGCGGTCCGGAGCCCGGGCATGGCATCGTCCGGCTCGATCCAACTCCGGCGCTGCTCCGCGCTCTCGATCAGGACCTGGCATGACGCCGGATCCCCTCGCCGCCGCCTTCGCCGACTGGCTCGCCGCCCGGGTCGCGGCGGAGCATCGACCCGCCATGACCGCCTGCGCCACGAACTTGGTCGAAGCCCGCCAGGCAGGCCACACCTGGATCGCAGCGGACTCCGCCTGGATCCCGGCGCTATCCGATCCGGGCTGCGCCGGCCTGGTCGCCAGCCGCGATGGACGTTGCTGGTTTCCAGCGCTCGCCGCGGCCGAGGCCGCCTTGGCCGAGCGGATCGCCGGATTGGCTTCCAGACCACCGCGCCTGGTCTATTCCGATCAGCGCCGCCTGATCGACCGGCGCCTGTCCGATCCGCACCAGCATCAGGCAGCGCTGCTTACCTGCTCGCGCCAACTGGCCCTGATCACCGGCGGACCCGGTCGAGGCAAGACCACCTCCCTGGTGCCGGCCTTGGCCGCGTTCCTGCTGCCCAATGTCCTGACCACCCGGCCGCCGCGCCTGCGCCTGGCGGCGCCCACCGGCAAGGCCGCACGGCGGCTGCGCGATGCGGTGCTGAACGGGTTGGCGGCGCTTGCCGAGACCGGCGTGCCCCCAGCGGTGCTCAGCGATCTGCGCGTCGCAGCCGAGGGCGCCACCACGGTCCATCGGCTGCTTGGCTACCGGCCCGATGAGGACCGCTTTGCCCGCAATGCCGCTCAGCCCATCGCCGCCGATTTGGTGGTGGTGGATGAGGCCACCATGCTCGATCTGCCGATCGGCTTGGCTTTGACCGCTGCCCTCGGCCCCGACTGCGGCCTGGTCCTGGTCGGTGACGCCGATCAACTGCCCGGCGTCGGCTGCGGCGCCTTGTTCGCCGACCTGGTGACGGCGGCCACGGCCGGTCCCCTCGCCGGGCATTGCGCAGTCCTTCACCGCGATTTCCGCACCCAGTCCGCCTCGCGAAACCTGCGCGCCCTGGCCGAGGCCGTGCGCCAGGGCGATGCGGCCCAGGCCATCGACCTGCTCCGCCAAGGCACCCATGGCGTGGCCTGGCTGGGCAGCGCCGGCGATCCCCTGGCCGAGGTCGCCACCCAGCAACTTCTCGATACCTGGCTGAAGCGCTTGCTGGCTGCAAACAACCCCGGTGAAGCCCTGGCCGCACTCGACCAGGCCCGGGTGCTCTGCGCCCTGCGCGATGGCCCATCTGGGGTGAGCGGTTGGAACCGCCGTTTGGCGAAGGACGCCCAGGCCATCGCCGTGACCTCAGGCCAGACGTTCCTCGGACGGCCGATCCTGGTCACGGCCAACGATCCGGCTCTCGACCTCGCCAATGGCGACACCGGCGTAAGCAACGCCGAGGACGCCTGGTTCGCCAGCGCCAGCGGTCCGCGCCGGATCGCCAGCTCCCGGCTACCAGCCCACAGCGACGCCTGGGCCCTGACCATCCACAAGAGCCAAGGCAGTGAATATCCAACGGTTTTGGTGGCGCTTCCAGACCTGCCCCACCCCCTGGTCAGCCGCCCGCTGCTCTACACCGCCCTGACCCGGGCAAGCAGCCTGGCCGCACTCCGCGCCAGCCCCAAGGCGATCGTCGCGGCCATCGGCCGCAGTGGACGACGGCAGACGACGTTGGCGGAACGCCTGGCAGGCGGACCTGGCTGACCACCCGGTTCAATTGCTCCGTGATGCTTGGAGTTTTCCGGCCTTGCTCCCCACCAGGGAGAATTTAGATGTGCTTTCAGGAAACCGCCGATGCGACGCACGAAACAGCCGCTGCCAGACGTCATCACCAAGTACGACATCTGGGTCATGGTCATGGGATGGCTGTGGACTTTCTATGGTGTGATTCTCACCCTGGTCTGCTTGGCCGGGCTGGTGATGATGCCACGGATGATCGTAAAGGCGATCAACAACCAGCCCCGCACCGTCGATCAGACCAGCATTTTCACGTTGGAAGCTGGCGATGTCGCGAGGATGTCCGGCACCATCATCGGCAACAAGGTCATCGATTTTGAAACCAGGATCCTGAAGACCGAATACAGCCTGGCGCTGGTGGAGAACACCGGCAACCGCGTCGTGATCTTCCAGAAAGGCCTGTTGTCGAAACAGGAAAAGACGACTCCGCTGCCGCGGGAATACGTCGGGGAACTGCATTTCACCAATTCCGGTTCTCTGCGCATCCACAAACACACCATCGATGTGGTCCGGCAATTCAGGCAGATGGATCTGGATATCCCCGACCGGCTCGCCGTCATCGCCGTTGATGACATTCCGCAACTCAGCGTCATCCACATCATCATGTTCCTGCTCTGCGCTCTCGGCGTCGGCTATGTCGCTTACAAGGTCAAGACCGCGATCTTCTATATGCGCCACGAGAAGCTCTTCGTGGAGCACCTCGCTGCGAAATACGGTTCTCGCTGACGCTGCCGAAATCGCGGCGGTTCAAACGCCGGCCGCGCTCATCCGACCAACCGCACCGCGTGGATCGGGGGCAGATGCGCGGTCACTTCCAGCCAGTGGTCTCCGCCATCGCGGCTGAGCCACCACGCGCCGGTGGTCGAACCGAAAGCCAGTGTCGCGCCGTCCGCCGCGATGTCGCAGGCGTGGCGGAAGGTCAGGTCGTAGGCATCGTGCTGGGGCAGGCCGTCGCGCAGGATCTGCCAAGACTTCCCACCATCCTGGGTGCGGGTCACCACCACCTTGCCATCGACCGGGATCCGGCGCTCGTCCTTGATGCCCGGGATCAGCCAGGCGGTGTCGCCCTGCCGGGGATGGACCGCGACGGCGAATCCGAAGCCGATGCCGCTCGGCGGCACGTTGGGGCAATGCTGCCAGGTGGTGGCCCCATCGTCTGAGCGGAACACCCCGTTGTGGTGCTGGACCCAGAACCGGTCTGGCTGGCCAGCGCACTGGACCATGCGGTGGGCATCCTGGATGTTCACGTCGCCACGCAGTTCCGGCGGCATGAACTCGGCGAACATGCCGTGGGCGGTGTTATGCCAGGTCGCGCCGTCGTCGCGGGTGGTCCACACCCCGCCGCAACTCACCGCCACCCGGACCACCCGGGAATCCCGCGGATCGACGCAGATCGAATGGATGCCGGGGTAGTCGGCGCCGCCTCCGAACCATTTCAGCCGATCCGGATGATTCCACAGCGAGTCCACCAGAGACCAGGTCGCGCCGTGATCATCGCTGCGGAACAAGCCGCCGGGGATGGTGCCGCACCACAGACGACCGGGCTGGTCAGGACCGCCGGTCTCCAGCGCCCAGATCCGCTTCAGCGACCACGGCACCGGACGGCCATCGGCGCCGATCTCGTCCGGTGCGCCCTCCGGCCGTTTGGGATAGGCTGGTGCCGGCAGATCGCTCCAGGTCGCGCCATGATCGGAAGAACCTTTCAGCTTCGCTCCGAAATGCCCATGATCCAAAGCCGCATACCAACGGCCGCTGCGCGGATCGGCCAGGCTCAGGGTCACGTTATCGCCCAGGAAATGCCGGCCGGTGAGTACCGGCTGCGCCGCATCCAGTGCGTAGACGAACAGGCCCTTGCGGGTCGCAACGTGCAGGAGCATTCAGCCTCCGGACAGGGCTTGGATGAGGTCGATGGTGGAATCCGGACGGACCGGGTCGGTCAGGGTCCTGCGATCAAGGATCTGCACGCCATCGACGAAGGCCGACATGTGCTTGCGCAGATGACCCTGCTCGTCGAGCACGTAATCGCGGGCCAGGGGATACTTGACGAACGCTTCGCTCAGGGCCGCAGCCAACTGGGATCCAGACACCTGGACCTCGCCCACCGGGCAATGGCGGAGGAGGTTGGCAGTGAATCGGACCAGGGGCATGGCGCCGGCATGATGCCCGAACCGGTCCATCGGCAACCGCGGTATGCGTCCGCCAAATCTGATGCATCAGCGGAGAGGTGAGGGTCGTGAATGGAGGCGTGCGCAACGAGCCGCTGACCCGAGCCAAGCCAAGCCACAAACACCCTCAGTGAATTCCTTCCGATGTCACTGCCGCACATCGCGCTGCACTTGGCCCAAAGTTGCAGGCCAATCGCGCAACCGTCCGCTCAGAATCGATCCGCCACACCGGTACGAGTGACGAGCGCGGTCACGTTCGACGCGAATCATCAACAAAGACCTGTCGAGAGCGCCAGTGGCACGGGGACAAAAAAGTCCCGCGGGGTCTCACCCCGCGGGACTTTCTTCCACAGCGATGACTGTCAGGAAACCGCGTTCAGCCAGGTGCCTTGCCCGCTGCTGCGCTCTTCAGCAGCCGGTGACTGGCCGGCAGGCGCCCGGCCACATTGGTGCCGACGAAGAAACTGGCGTTGGCTTCGGTGTAGAGCCGATAGGGATTCTCGAACACGTAGGCGCGGAAATCCGGCTCGCTCAAGACGCCTTCCTCCACCAGCTTCCAGCTATTCGCCAGCGCCTCCCTGATATCCGGTACGTCCCAGTGGCCGACATCGGACGAGTAGATGGCGTTGACCGCCACACCCAGCGGATTGGCCTTGCGGTTGAAGGCGTGGGCCAGCGTGCGGTCGTCGGATTCGCTGCCGAAGAACAATGAGTCAACCCAGCGCCGCTTGATGTCCTCAATGGAAGTGATGCCGGCGGCGGCGAAATCGTTACGCTGCTCCGGGGTGGGCTGCGGCGCACCTGTGGTGTAGCCCTGACCCAGGGTGTCGCGGATCAGGTCCTCGCCCTCGATCGAGCGGCCTTTGGTGAGATCCGCGCCGTACTTCGCGAACAGCGCGGTCAGCTCCTTGCGGTCGGTGGCCGCCGGATCGAAACGGCGCAGACCCTCTGGGCCGCGCTTCTCGAAGCGGTCGACGAGATGGATGTAGGTGTGGGCGCCCCAGTCGGCGCCGCCTTCGAGGAAGCCGAAGCGCAGCTTGGGGAAGCGCTTGGTCACGCCGCCGAAGAACAGCGCCCGGGCGAATGAGGCCGATCCATCGGCGAAGTGGCCGATGTGGTTGAACATATAGTTGCTGATCGAATTGCGGCCGGTCCAACCTTGGCTGCCGTAATGCGTGAGCAACGGAATGCCCAGCTCCTGCGCCTTGGCCCAGAACACGTCATAATCGTAAGCGCTGTCGAGGGCGTAATAATCAATGTAGGTCGCCAGCTTGTGGATGTCGGGGTACTGCTCCTTGGGATACTTCTCGGCGATGGCTGGAATAACCCGCTTGGTGCCACCGGCGATGTTGGCGGTCTTGGTGCCGAGGTTCTTCACCGACCATTCCAGCTCTTCGACGCCTTCTTCCGGCGTGGCCAGCGGGATGCCGGCGACCACGGTCAGGCGGTCAGCGTAGGGTTTCCAGATGTCGGCGTGGAAGTGATTGATCGCACGATGGGCGGCGCGGCGGGCATCAGGATCCTTGATGCCGAGCGGCGCCAGCACGTTGTTGGGGAACAGCACCGAATAATCCGAACCCTGCTCGGCCAGGCGCTCAGCGAGCAGCGCCGGGAGGTGATAAGTGGCCACATCGAGGGTGTTGTCGGTGACCCGCGCCCACCACGGCTGGCGCCGGGTGCGGAAATGCTGGCGCTCTGCCGGAGTCTGTTCGTACCAGTTCTTGCTGTTGCCGGCGCCCTCACCGCGGCGGTCTTCGCTGGCCTTGCGCAGCTGGTCGACCAATTTGCTGCCGCCGTAGCGGGCGACGTAGTCCTCTACTGCCGGAGTGTAGTCGTTGGTGTGGATGTCGGTATCGATCACCGGGTAGTCGAGGCGTTGGCGGATCGCCGCGGACGGCGAGGTGGGGTTGGCGCTCATGGTGGTCCTCTGGATGGCAGGGGCGGACAGCGGTAGCGACGATCGGTCAGGATCTACGCGGTTTCTGGATCTCAGCCTCAGCACGATCAGCACTGCCCATGCCGAGCGAAAGCAGCATTTTGGCGGTTCGGAAGCTGTCGAAGCAACATCGAGGACACCGGCGTGTGGCAGAAGCAACCGCCAAGCTGCACCGTGTTGCGTTTGCGGCTCGCGTTATCGAGACCGACAGGTGGAATTGAACCTGCACTGCAACCAGGATTCGGGCAGCATCTCTCCCTTCAGTGAAGAAGGGTACGACAATGGCTCAATACCGATGAGGGCAGCCCGGCTAGGGCGAATGTTATGCCGGGTGAGTTCTCAAACACCGGCTGCCAGCGAGGCAGGCTCGGCCTCGACACCCAGATGGCCCAGCAGCTCGGTCCTGAGTGCAGCGAAGCGGCTGGTGCGCGCATTGCCCTGCTCGGGCAGCGCGACGGTGATGTCCGCCGCGATCCGGCCCTGGTCCAGCACCACGACGCGGTCGGCCAGCTCGATCGCCTCGTCAACGTCGTGCGTCACCAGCAACACGGCCGGCTGGTGGATCGCCGACAGTCGTTTCAGCAGCACATGCATGCGGATACGGGTCAAAGCATCCAGCGCACCGAACGGTTCGTCGGCAAGCAGCAGCTCGGGTTCGCTGACCAGCGAACGCGCCAAGGCCACCCGCTGCTGTTCTCCGCCAGACAATTCATAGGGCCAGGAGTTCTCACGCCCGGCCAGTTCCACCTCGGCCAGCGCGCGCTGGCCGCGAACCCGCGCATCAGCGCCGCTCTGGCCGAGCACGATGTTGTCCAGCACCCGGCGCCACGGCAGCAGACGCGCGTCCTGGAACACCACCGATACCCGCTGGGGCACCTGGGCCAGTCCGGTGCCGATGGCGTCGTGGTCGAGGCCAGCCAGAGCGCGCAACAGCGTGCTCTTACCCGATCCGCTGCGCCCAAGCAGCGCAATGAATTCACCTTTCGCGATGTCGAGATCGATGCCCCGCAGCACCGGCTTCGCAGTGAACCGGCGTTCCAACCGGCGGATGCGGACGGCTGTGCTCACTGCGCCAACGTCTTGCGCCAGGCGAGCGACCTGCGCTCCAGCAAACGCACGGCGCAATCGGAGGCCAGCCCGAGCAAGGCATACAGCACCAGGCCGACCAGCATGACGTCCGCCTGCGCATAATTGCGCGCCAAGTTGATCATGTAGCCGATGCCGTCGGTGGCGTTGATCTGTTCCACCACCACCAAGCCCAGCCAAGCGCCCATCACCGCGAAGCGCAGCCCGAGAAAGAAACCGGGCATGGCCCCAGGCAGCACCACCTGGCGGATGAACTGCCAATAACTCAAGCGCAGGGTCTCGGCGAGTTCGACATAGCGCAGGTCGATCCCGCGCAGGGCATTGTGGGTGTGGATGTAAATGGGAGTGAAAACCCCCAGCAGGATGACCATGACTTTCATGTACTCACCGATGCCGAACCAAAGGATGAAAAATGGGATGAGCGCCAACGCGGGCACGGCACGCTTGATCTGCACCAGGCCGTCAATCACGTATCCGCCAGTGAGGCTCAATCCCGACAGCAGCGCCAACACCACCCCCAGGACGACGCCAAAGAACAACCCTTGGCCAGCGCGTACGGTGGACACCAGCAGGTGGTTCTGCAGGCGGCCCTGCTCGATGAGTTCGTACCCAGTGGTCACTGCCACCCAGGGCGCCGGAAGCTGGCGACTGTCGATGAAGCCGGTGGCCGAGCCGGCCGCCCAGAACACCAACAGCAGGAAAGGTCCAAGCAGCCAACCGAAGCGGATCGCAGCCGGCAAACCCAGGCGCCGCGTCAGCGGCCGCAGGTTATCGAGTTGGCGGTTCTCAATGAACGCTTGCTCGGGCTCGCGCCGCGGCTGGGCGGAGGCGGGCAACGTCGCCACGGTTTGTTGAGGGAATGCGTTCACAAGGTGCTTTCGCTGTCGCAGTTTCGCAGGTTCAGCGCGCAGGGTCCGCAGCGGCGTCAGTCGCCGTAGCTGCGCGAGTCCCTGCAGGCGCGCCAGTCGCCGCACGCGCAGCAGTCGCCGCAGGCGCAGCAGTCGCCGCAGCCGCGTCACGGCGGTAGCGTTCGACGCCCTCCGCGCCAAGGCGCTCAAAGCGCCGGTCGAAGATGGTCTCGGCTTTGAAGCTTTCACGTCCGATGTGCTTGGACAGAAAATCGATGGTTTCCTGCTGCAAGGGAATGATGTCGGTCCAATCGGCCGGCACCTGGGTGGAGCCCGAACGCTCCAGGACGTACTCGGCGTCCTGGAGGCTGACGCCCTGCTTCTCGACATAGTAAATGCGTGCCCATTCCTTGCGATTCTGCTCGACCCATTCGGCGGCGCGGCCCCACAGCTTCACGTATTCACGCAAGGCGGCGGCTTTGCCTGGGTCTTCCAAGGTTTCGTTGCGCACGTACAGGATGCCAGCGTCGTCACGGAACTCGCCGTGGGAAAGGATGCGTGCGCCCTGGGCGCCATACGAATCGATGTAGCGCTTGGTCCCCAACCCGGCGGTACCCAGCGGCGCGGCGTCGACGAGATTGCTCACCAGTGCACCGGTGTAGACATCAGCGGTGGAAGGCAGCTCGACCAAGGTCACGTCCTTGGGCGAGAGGCCGATGCCGGCCAAGGTACGCAGCACCACCACCCCTTGCGCCTGCCCGGGGCTGAAGGCGATCTTCTTGCCTTTGAGGTCGGCCAGCGTTTTCACCTCTGCCTTCGGCGATAGGCCAATCACATAGGTCGGGAATGTGAGCGGCTCCAGCTTATGCCGCCAGGCGATGATCTTGACCGGAATGCCAACCCAGATGGCATGAATGGGCGGGATGTTGGCTGCCGAGCCGATATCCAACGCCTTGGCCTGGAACGCTTCGGTGACGGCGGGCCCGCCGGAGATGTTGGCCCACACGATCTCGAACGGCAGATGCTTGTCCCACCCGGTATGCTTGAGCACCTGCTGCGTCGTCGGATCGCCGATCACCAGCTTGGTTCCGGTGGGGATCACGCTGGGCAAGTCCGCGTCCAGCCCATGTTTCGAAGGCACCGCCAATGTCGACGGTGCGCCCTGGGATGCGCCAAGCCACGAGCCGCCGAAGCCGAGAGAGGCAAGCACCGCCAACAGCACCGCCGTTCCTGCGAAGGCAGCCACGAGCTTGCCAGTGGTCCAGAACAACGCTGGTTTGGTCGAGTTGTTTGACATAGACCTTCCCGTGGTTCATTGGACGCAGGCAGCAAGACACATGCCATGCCTGGTTCCGGTTTGCACGCGGTTTCTGTATCGAACCGGGCAGATCCGTCCTTGGCGGCTGTTGCGGTACCAGCAGCTGGAGTTGCAAATGCAATCGCAACCGATCCAGGCCCGCGGTGGTGCCGCCGACCTGGTTCGCTCAGTTCACGTTGCCAGGCTGCTGCAGCTCGATCCGGCCGCGAACTGGCCAAGCGCAGCTCTGACCCGGTGCAAGTGCGGCTGTTCGCCGGCATAAGGCAACTGTCGCCGGCGGCTGTCGGCCGATCTA
This sequence comes from Planctomycetota bacterium, assembly GCA_014193115.1. GTDB lineage: Bacteria > Planctomycetota > UBA11346 > UBA11346 > UBA11346 > BJHQ01. The sequence continues at coordinate 51,804 of BJHQ01000009.1, forward strand.
TCGTCCTGGATTTCAGAGATCGGAGTGGAAGACCGGGCGCCCGAGATGTTCTTCGAGGGTAAGCGCTGAACGCCCGATTCGCTCTCACCAGAGATGAGAGTGAATCAGGCGTTCCCGCGTTATCTGGCGCTCGTTCGAGCAGCCTACGGCTGCTTACCGCATTGGCGGCAAATACGATCCGTGGGCGGCGAACAGTTCGTCGCACATCGCCTTGATCTGATCCAGGGTCAGCTCGGCGCTGGTGTGCGGGTCGAGCATCGCGGCCTGGTAGACCAGGTCCTTTTTGCCGCGGAGCACCGCGTCGACGGTGAGGATCTGCGGGTTGATGTTGGTGCGGTTGAGCGCGGCGAGCTGTTCCGGCAGTTCACCGACGCAGGTCGGCTGGATGCCGTTGCGATCGATCAGGCAGGCGACCTCGACGCAGGCCTTGGCCGGCAGGTTGGTGATCAGGTTCTTGTTCATCACGCTGCCATGAACGCGGTACGGTTTGTCGGTGATGACGGCCTCCATGATGCCGGCGCCGAATTCATGGCTGTGGCAATGGGTCAGGGCCTTGTCGCCGACCAGGCTGTCGCGCTGCTTCTTCCAGCCGGCGATCTGGTTGACGCAGCGGCGGGGATACTCATCAAGCGGGATGTTGTACTCGTCGATCAACTGCGGTGCGGTGGTCTTGATGAAGTACGGGCAGTACTCCGAGAAATGTTCGCTCGACTCGGTGATGTAGTGACCGAAATGGCTCATCATGTCGAGCCGCACCATGTCCCAGGCGCAGCGGAACAGGGCGGTCTCGCGGGCCCAGGTGCCGGCGGCGTGCGCCGCCTTGGTCGAGGCATCGAGGATATCTCCGACGGTTTTGCCTTCGGCCTTGGCTTTGCCCTCGATCGACTTGACATAGGCCCGGCCGCCGCGTCGGCGCAATTCGGCAATCACGTCGGCGGCGCGTTCCTTGATGATCGGATAGAGATCCTTCTCCCCGTCATGGATCGACAGCAGCCAGGCCTGATGGTTGATACCTGCGATTTTCCACGTCAACGTGTTGGGATCCTCAGTGAACTCAAGTTCACGGAGCAGATGCTTGACGCAGCCTTGGACGCTGTGGCAGAGGCCGATCGCCTGGATGCGCGACCCTTGCAGGATGGCGCCGGTGATCATCGCCATGGGATTGACGTAATTGAGGAAGATCGCCTCGGGGCAGACCTCCTCCATGTCGCGGCAGAAGTCGAGCACCACCGGAATGGTGCGCAGCGAACGGAAGATGCCGCCGATGCCCAGGGTGTCGGCGATGGTCTGGCGCAGACCGAATTTTTTGGGGATCTCGAAGTCGATGACGGTGGACGGCTCATAGCCGCCGACCTGGATCGCATTGACCACGAAACTGGACCCGCGCAGGGATTCCTTGCGGTTCTCCACTCCCAGATGAGCGGTGATGGTGGCCCGGCCCTGGTTGATGTTGCGGTTCAGGTTTTCCATCATCAGGCGGGAGTCGTCGAGGCGCTCGGCGTCTATGTCGTACAGCGCGATGTGGGCGTCGTGGAGGCATTCCGTCAGCAGCGCGTCGCCGAGGATGTTCTTGGCGAAGACGGTGCTGCCGGCGCCCATGAAGGTGATCTTGGTCATCGGGGTTCCTTTCCGCGCATCCGGATCGCAGAGGCGCATCGGGTGGGTTGCAGGCGGGGAATGGTGGCGCCTTGCAGCCGTCGAGCCATTGCCGACCGTGCTGCTGTCTTGCCTATATGTGATCTATGAGTGACTGGACCGTCGATGTCCAGACCGTGCACGCCCTGGCAGCCTTCCCGCGCTTGATGCAGGTGGCCTATCAGGTGCGCGCCCAGCACTCACGATATCGGCATCGTGGACGTGATCGACAACAGGAAAAGCATTGCCTGCTCAAAATCAGCCTGAGCGGCGAGGGCAATTTCCGCGATGCTGCCGGCGACCATCGCTTACCAGCCGGACGCTGTTTCCTCTGTCACATTTGTGATCAAGCAACCGAGTACTTCTATCCGCCCGGCGGGAGGCAGCCGTGGTCCTTCGTCTACGTCTGCTTCATCGGCGACCCGGCCATCGCCATGCTCCGCGACTTCGTCGCCCGCTATGGCCCGGTCCATGACCTGCCGCTGGACCGCGGGCTGGTGCCGGAGCTGCTCGCCTGGAAACGTCTCGCCGGCAAAGTCCAGGTGATGAGCCCCGGCGAAGGCGCCCGGGTGGTGGCGACCATCTTCGCCTCGCTTTTCGAGGCGGCGCAGGTCGCCGATCCGGGCCAGGGCGAGCTGATCCGACGCGCCATCCACATGGCAGGCGCCAACGTCGAACGCAGCCTGGCGGTTGGCGATCTCGCCAGATTGCTCGGTATTGGCCGCGAACACCTGACCCGCAGCTTCCTGCGCGCCGGCCTGCCACCGCCGCACCGCTATCTGGAACGCAAACGCATGGTCGAAGCCTGCCGCCGGCTGAAATCCGGCAGCGAACCGGTCTACGCCATCGCCGCCGGGCTCGGCTACACCCAGGCCCCGCATTTCTGCCGCACCTTCCAGCGCATCATCGGCATGACGCCGAAGCGGTTCCGCGCCGAAGGCGTGGTGCCGGTTGAATAAGCACGGTCACCTGTGGCAACCACAACCGGTGGAGTTCTGAGCAACTATTATAGCGGAGAAAAATACCGCATCATTCAGGGATTTCGATATCTGTCAGTTGGGCACGCATCAACATCAAAAACACCATGCCAGGGTGCTGGATGCAATAACGAGTGGCGTGACCGGATCCATGACTAACGAACATCAATTGCAGAAAATCATTTTCAACTCTGGCGGGATGATAGGCCCAAAGATCCTGGGTCGAGATGGGCACCAAGGGCTTATCCTTCCAAAGGTCGTCGGTCACGTCATCATAGACAGCGTTCCACACTGACCAGTCGATCTTGAATCCCTTGTTTGGTCCGAGATAGGCGTTCCAGGTAAAGGACTCAATCCCATCGAACTCTGCACGATTATAAGCACGAAGAATGGACACCACACTGGGCGGCAAACCGGAAGCATCATCAAGATAAGGAGGAAAAAGTTTTAATCGTCCATCCGTCTCCTCGCCTCTGAATGATCCAAGGAAATCAATCTGGAGATATTGTGATTTGACAGATACACGTTTCGCCAGACGGGCAAGGTCATTGATGACAGGCTGCCCTGATGGATCACCATGCGTATAGTGAGCTAATATGGCTCTTACCGCCTGTTCGACTGGCATTTCTAAGAATGCCGTCCAACCGGAAGCAGGCTGAACTGGTTTATCGAAAGACCAACGGTTCAACCGGTCAATGGGCTGACGATTGGGAGCTAGCGTCGAAAACAATTCCGATTTGTGACCTCGACAGTTAGGAGCGATCTTACCGGGGCGAGAAATATAATTGGTGACAACAACACTGTTACCAAGAAGGAATAGTGGAAAAAATCCTGATTTAAAAAGGACGAGATAGTCGGAAGCGCTTAGCAATCTATTCTCACATTCCAATAAAAGGCGGATATAATCATACAAACTCGATTTAATTGGCTTGAATTCAATTACGGGATATCCTGTACACATTTTCTCAATCGCGGCTGAGAATTTTTCCGTCGATTTATCACCCTCCTCTCCATGTTTTAGCCAAATTGGTCGATTATAAAGATCTGAGCCGTATGCTACTTCTAATTTACGGACTGCGGGTCGTTTAGAATCTGCTGCCGAGATGCGAATCAAACGAAGAGCGCCATTGTAGGGCAGCGGCGATTTTTTATTTTCAACCAGGTCTAAAATAATTTTCAGTGCCTCGGCAACCGCCTTGATGATATCGTTATGTATTTTATGTGATATGAGCATGGGTCATCCGTGATATTATCAGATTACTTTGTGGTTTCGGCACCAACACGACGGCTCCTTATGAAATTAAGAATGTTGATGGCGCCCACTTTTTCATGCCCATCATAAATGGTGATTCCAAAACCCGAACTGGCGTCATGGTTCCTCGGGATGTTTGCCAAGGTTGAGATCACCGAGGTACAAGTGCATTAACTTCAAAAACGCCTCCCCTGCGCAAGGTTGCAAGGATGGAATAAGACGTCCCGAATCGCTGAGGTACATCAGTTGCAGGAATCCGTGCTGGATCTTGGCCGGATGATAAACCCACAGAGTTTGATCCTTGAACGGCACCAATGGCTTGGCGACCCAAAGGTCATCTGCGATATCATCACTGATGTCCCAATCAGACCAGTCGATATCAAAACCATCTTGAACACCCAAATAAGGATTCCAGGTGCTTGAACCCACGCCATCCACTTTGACACCGTTATATGCACGGATGATGGCAACCACATCGGTAGGTAATCCGGACACATCACCCGTAAACGGCGGTGCAAAGTCCACCTGGCAATCAATATCGTCACCATCATCTTGAACCATAAAGGAGATGCGCAGGTTTTGCTGATCAATAGAAACATGAGTGGCCTTGGTGGCCAACTCAGCAATAATCGGCCGCAACGCAGTGGGATTACTAAAAGCGAACGGTTCCATGATCCGTTGGACTGCCTCCCCGACTGGCATATCGAGGAACGAGGGCCATTCGGCGCTGGACCGAATAGGCAAGTCATACGCCCAGCGCTTGCAACGATCAATAGGCTTCCGGCTTGGGGCGAGAGTCGCGAATAATTCGTCTTTCGATCCGAGGTAACGAGAATCGATCTCCCCCGGTCGATCAATATATTTCATGACTACTATTTTATTTCCAATCGGGCAAAGCGGAAGATAACCAGAATGAAAAAGATCCATAAAATCGCCAGAATTGAAGGGACGATCGTCACTGTCAAGAATTACGTTGACGAGATGGAATAAACACATATTTATATCATACAAATAATCAGAGTCGGGGATTCGATTTACAATTAGCGATATTTCAGATTCTAGGTGCATAACACCGAATCCAGAACTCTGCTTTAGCGGGCTATACCACTCTGGCCTATTGCGGGCCTCTGTCTGGAAATTGCTAATGATTGAATGAATAGCTCTTTTCCGAGCCTCGCTTTTAGAGATGACAATTAATTGACGCGGTCCTTTGTAAATTGTCGGAAGCAATTTTCCTTGAAGAAGACTGGTAACAAGGGACGCGGCCCTAGCGAGCGTCTCGACGGTTGCGTTGTGGGTGGATTGAGGTATTAGCATAGCAAGGCTCATTTAGGGGAATGTTTATGAAGGGCAATTCTTTATTACGGTTAGTGCGATGGATCTGTAATGACGTATTTTTGCACCATTTGAAATTTTTTATCCCAATCAAAGGAAATCCTTCATGCAAACTTTCACGCGCTAAAAGCTCTATAACCAGCCAAAGGACAATGAGTACATGATATTTGAATTATCTCGCGCACCACCGCACACGGCCACCGCCTTCACCCGAGCAGAACGAACGTCTTTTGGCCGACCTCGGCCGAAATATCCCCATCGGCAATCAACTCTTGCACTTCGGCACGGGCCTCGTCGATGGTCAGCTTGCCCTTGGCAACGCGATGGCGAATGAGTGCGATCAGTCCTTCAGCTCGCCCCTCGGATCGGCCCTCGGCGCGTCCCTCGGCGCGGCCTTCGTCCTTCACTTCATCGAAGACGGTGTACATGGCAGGCTCCTGGCGCAGGCGGCGGTGGAAAGCGGCTTCCTGCTCGGGTGGTAGCTTGGCTAATAATTGTGCAAAGGAAAGGAACCGGCTCAGATCGTCCACCGGACCTGGTGCGCGGTGCGTTGGCACGGTGATTCACGGAAAAATCACGAATCGCCAGGCACTGCGGCGCCATTGCCGGATCGGAACTCCTGGAAAAATGCACGTCAGGTTCGACCGATCACCGTCCTTCATCCCACAGATCAGCGGCTCCGCCCTCCGCGTCCACCGCATGGGCGAGCAGGCGCAGGAAGACTCCGCCGGCGCCATACGGTGCGGGGTTGCAGAGCGTGCCGAAGTCGTGGCTCATACAAACGACTGCGGGTTCGTTGTCGGCGCGCAGGCGTTGCGGGTGGAGCAGCCAGATGTCGCTTTCGCCGTGGATCGGGACCTGGGGCACGGTCATGAACAGTTCGTCGGGATCCCACTCGTCGGGCGAGAACCACACGTCAGATTCCAGCCGGAAACGTGGCTTTTTATAGACGTGCCAGCCGAGGTCGGTGTTGGTCGCGTTCGGGTCCGCAGTCCCGGAGTGCAGCGTGATGCCGTTGTGGCGGCGGATCACTGCGACGCAGCTTGGCGGCAGGCCCGCGATGGCGCCGGTGTAGGGCGGTGGGCAACGCAGGAAGCGGCTTATGGTGGGCGCATCCGGTTCGCCAGCGTCCGCCATGGCAAAAGATTCCCCTGGGAAGTCCACGACCAGATCCTTGCCGTCTTTGCGGAAGCCAGTCACGACGGCAGCGATGCGGTCGAGCACGTCGCGGCAGGCGTCGGTTTCAGCAAGCACGGCGAAATGCTCACGGAACACCGATGCCGTGCCGCCCGAAGCGCGTGAACGAACGATCAAATCGCTCCAGGACGACGCTGGCAACGCGGGAACATCTAGCGCGGTGATGGCGATGGGCTTCGGATGTTTGGGTGGTTTGTCGTATTTTTTCAAGACCTCAGGGGTGGGCTGGCATTCAGGCGGAATCGGCGGGGCCGGCTGGTCGAACGGCAGATGCACCGCCAAGCAATAGCCCTCGGGGTACGGACCGCGCCAGGTCAGGGGATAGAAGCCGTAGCGCAGGACGTTGAACATGGCGTGGAACATGCCAGGTTTTTCGAGGAGGAGTTCTTTGATATAGCCTTTTATTGTATATTCTAATTGATTCATGGTTTGCTGAGTTCGCAAATCCATCAATCGGGTATCAGGATAATATATCTTGACTAACTCATCAGTAGATAAAATACGGCCACTGTGAAATCTACGTCTATGTCGTTCTTCGCATTTCGCCAACTCATTCATGGATTTACCATACTGAACACGAAATTTCATTTCCGTCAATTTGTCTTGTATTATATTAAACAGCAGTCTCGAAGAATCAAGTCTTCGCAGGTGTCGCAATTGAGGGTATCTGTCCGCATCTCTATAACACCATATCCCAGCTGACCGTATGTCAGGAAAATCACCAATATTTTCGACTTCTTTTTTCATCCTAATATATGCTGCTTCGCTTGCGTTGCTAAGTATTTCCCGGTCACTGGAAGTCAATAAAACAGCAACTCCGAGTCTATTTTCACTGTCGTTATATTCCAGGGGAATAACAGGACCCTCTATCAATGCGATTATCTCTTTGATCTCTTCGGTATATTTGATGACGATTAATTTCTCATCCTCATACGGGAATACCAATGGTTTAGTGGTTGACATTAGAGATGTCCTTTCGTCTGGAATAATTTTTTCCAGGCGTCCTCGATTTGTGTTGTGGAGATGGCGCTTGGGGCAGAGCTTGCAACAAGCCGCTTACCGGTCTGCAGCTCTTCTCTGCAAAGAACTTGAAAATCTACCATATCTTGTCTAGCGTCATTTATGATCGATTCATATTTCTTAGCGTAATCAGGATCTGCAACGTTTAAATCCTTGATTTTCTTTAGCATTTTATCGGATTTCTTTTGCATCACCGCCAAGACCATTGCACTATACCCAAGGCACTCCTCCGCTCTCACCCGAGCAGAACGAACGCCTTTTGGCCGACCTCGGCCGAAATATCCCCATCGGCAATCAACTCTTGCACTTCGGCGCGGGCCTCGTCGATGGTCAGCTTGCCCTTGGCAACGCGATGGCGAATGAGCGCGATCAGTCCTTCAGCGCGGCCTTCGGCGCGGCCTTTGGCCTCGCCCTCGGCACGCCCCTCGGCGCGGCCTTCGTCCTTCACTTCATCGAAGACGGTGTACATGGCAGGCTCCTGGCGCAGGCGGCGGTGGAAAGCGGCTTCCTGCTCGGGTGGTAGCTTGGCTAATAATTGCGCAAAGGAAAGGAACCGGCTCAGGTCGTCCACCGGGCCGGGTGCGCGGTGCATGGCGAGCAACACCTGCACGAGGTCGTCCACCGCGTTCATCGTGGCCAGCAGGCTCAAGAGCTGCGCCACCCGGTTCTGCATCGCCCGCAGGCGCGGAAGCTGTTCGGCGGTGACCCGATAGATGCGCACCTTGAAGGTCAGGATGCGCTCGTCCAGGAGGTCTACGGTCAACGTGTCCTCGATCTCTTTCGCGCTCGCGTCGGTGACCAGGACGATGGGAAAGACCTCGGCCTTTGGCTTGCGATTGCGGCAGCGCAGAGCGGCGAAATAGAGATGTACCCGGTCGAGATCGACCCGGCGCCCCTCGGACCAGTGCTCGATCAGGACGATGATCGCGGTCCGGCCGTCGTTCCATGCGCATTCCAGGGCCACGTCGAGGAACCGGCTCGGCTCCGACAGGTCGGGCACCGGCAATTCCTGGGAAATGACCGTGATCTTCGCCGGGCGGCCGTATTTGGCGAGCAGTTCGGGAACGAAAACCTCCAGGGTTTCCTGGGGATATTCGGTGAACAGCTCTTTGAAGCCGCGGTCTTGGGTCGGACGGTCAGGCATGGCCGCACGCTGCCGCTGCCGTCCTGGGCGGGAAGCCTCGCACCCACCGGTGAGATTTCACCGGGCAAAACCGAATAGGCTGCCCAGCCAGTCGGTTGGTTCGACCTCGGGAAGGCGCGGGAACGATGGAACTTTACGCCGCACATTCCGCCTGCGCCGGAGTTACCACGAACAGCCGGCAATCATTCCGCACCGTCTCAACCCTGCGCGTCGCTTCTGGCCGGCGCGGTCAGAATCCAACAGGTGCCGGCTCAGCGTTGATAGGCCGGCAGCAGATGACGTTCCACCGCCAGGGCGAGCACGCCCATGCTGGTGCAATAGACCCGGCCATAGCCGCCTTCATTGCCGCCGGGAGGCGACGGCCAGAAGCCTTCCTTTTCCTGGTGGCGGGTCAGCTCGGATTCGAACCGCGGGCGATAGGCGGTCCAGGCGTCGGGGCGGGCGCGGCTCAGTCCGACCGCGTCGTAATAGGCGCGATAGAAGAACCATTTTCCTGAGAACGCGATGGGGTCCTGGGCGATGCGTTCGGCGATGCGGTCGACCAGCGGGTTGGCCTCGTTGCCGGCGATGGAAAAACACAGCATGCCCAGCCCGCGCAGGGCGGCGTTATCTTGTCCACGGGATTCATAGCCGACCCTGCCGTCGTCGCTGGTCAGGCCCCGGGCGTACGCGCAGGCGTCGGTGATCACCTGTTCGGGAACGGTGATGCCGATGCGGTGAGCGGCGTGGAGCGACAGCAACTGCCAGCCGGACAGACTCAGATCGCTGCTCGCCTCGGTGGGCAGATAGCGCCAGCCGCCGGCATGGCCCGGAGCCTTCTTCACCCGCGCCGCGTTGACCGTGACCGCCACCGCCCGTTCCACCGAGGCCCGCATCCGTTCCTCGCGGGTCGGGTCGCCGTCCATGCCCAGGGCCTCGGCCAGCATCAAAGTCGTGATCCCGTGGCCGTACATCCGGCTGCCGTCCTTTTCACCGAAATAGCCGCTCGGCAACTGATCAGCGATCACCGCATCGATGGCGCGGCGCAACCAGGCCGAATGCTCGCCGTCGCGGGGCACGATCCCCGCCGCGAGATGGGCCATCACCGCCAGGCTGGTGAGGGCGGTCGGCCATTGCTCGCCGAGCTTGCCGTCGGGCCGGGTCTGGGAGCGCAGCCAGACCAGGCCGAGCTCGATGGCCTGGTCGGCCGGGCGACGGACCAGCAGCCGATCGAGGACCTCCTGATCGCTGGTGTCTTCGGCCGCGGCGGCACACAGCTTGCCGGACGGCACGAACGCCAGGGCAAGCGCGACGGCGATGGCAACGGCTGGGTGGTTCAGAGACATGCGTTCATCCTCTCGATGACGCCTGAGCGGCGAAGCTTGCATCGCCGGAATAGCTTGGAGATCTTCTCCTATTCCAGGTGGCCACGGAAAGACCAGGCAGCCAACGGAACCAGCATCGCGCCGGCGATGGGGGCATCGCCGCTCCGGAATGCGCACAACTTTTTTCCGTGTGCGTTCTTGGCGTCGTGGCGCCTGGGCGGTTCATCGGCTTATGCACGGTTCATTCCTCTGCTGCCAGGCGTTCGAGGTAGGCCCGGATCGCGATCCGGTGCTCGGCGGTGAAGGCATCGGAGCCGCCGTGGCGCACGCCGCGACGGACGCGATCGCTCAGCCGCGACCAGGCCGCCTGGTCGGCTCCGGGTGGTGCCTGATCGAAACCGACCAGGTTTCCAGCGCGATCAGCGCGGGTGTTGCCGCCGCCGGCGCCGCCACCGGAAGCACTGGCCCCGGCGCTGGCAGCACCGCCAGAAGCGCTGGCTCCGGCGCTGGCCGCGCCACTGGCGGCAGCGTCAGCAGCCTGGGCCTCGCCCGCTGGAGCAGCATTGGTTGCACCTGCTGGAGCCGTGCTGGCTGCACCCGCGGGACCGCCGGTTCCACCAGCTGCGACCCGTCCGGCAGGAGTGCCGCCGGGGCCGCTCAGGACATCCGCCAGGTCGACCGTGATCGCTGCGGCATCGAGCAAGCGCGCAGCCTGCTCCCAGGCCGCCGGGTTGTCGCCTTCGCTGGCCAGGAGGCCGAGCGCTTGCTGGGCCGCGATCGCCAGGGCGGATTCCGGCTGGGCCGCAGGAGGTGCTCCGCCGGCATCGCCAGGCAGGCGTTGGCTGCCGGGTGCCTGGTTGGCCGGAGATCCCGGTCCCGGTGGTGATCCGGCCGCACCTTGGGCAGGCTGGCCTTGGCTGGCAGGCGACTGGCTCGTCGCGCTGGACTGGCCTTGGCTCGGCTGGCCTTGGCCCGACGGCTGGCTTGATGAGGGACTCGCGGCGGATTGGCCCTGGCCGACGGCGGGGCTTTGGCTGGCTGGCTGGCCGTTGCTGGCAGCAGCGCTCTGGCTGGATGCCGGGCTCTGGCCGGATGCCGGGCTCTGGCTGGATGCAGGGCTCTGGCTGGATGCCGGGCTCGCGGGTTGAGCCTGGGCTGTTGACGGAGCTGCCGGCGCCTGGTTGGCCGGCGCTCCCGGTCCCTGCGGCGCACTGGCGGCGCTTTGGGCAGGCTGACCTGGACTGGTAGCCGCCTCGGTACTTGCGTTGGACTGGCCTGGGCTTGAAGGCTGGCTCGAAGACTGGCTCGCGCTGGACTGGCTGGCGGCTGGGCTCTGGCCCGGGGTCGCGCTTTGGCTGGATGCCGGGCTCTGGCCCGGGGTCGCGCTTTGGCTGGATGCCGGGCTTTGACCGGGTGCCTGGCTCGCGGCTTGAGTCTGGGCTGTTGGCGGACCTGCCGGCGTCTGGGGCGGATGCTGCCCTGACGCCGCATCGCGATCCGGGGTGCCGGGTTGGCCTGGGGTTGACGCCGTCTGGCCCGGAGCCGCGCTGCGCGGGCTTGCTGATTCGCCCGGCGATGCAGCCGCGGAGCGGGGCAGCTGCGCTGCCTGACTCGGAGTCTGGCCAGATGGCTGCTGGGCCTGGGCTGCCCCAGGGCTGCTGATCGGCGGCGTAGCGGATGGGACGCCGACCGGGCCGCGCTGTGACGGACTTCCTTCTCTCTGTTGAGATCCTGGTGTTTTGGGATCCTGACCAGCGGCAGGAGCGGTGGACTGAGCACGACGGAGCGCCGGGTCGCTTGACCCGCGGCCGCTGCGTTGGTCCTCCGCAGGCCGGTCATTGGCGGCAACGATGGCTTCCGGGCGTTGGCCGGCTGGCGGTTCACCTGGTGCGCCGTGGGTTCCAGGTCCACCCGGACCGCCCGGTGCCGGAGCCGCAACGTCGTCACGCAGCGCGGCGAGCAGTTCGTCGCGCCGTCCGGCCTGCTCATGGGTGATCTCGGCGAGGATCCCGGCGGCTTCGTCCTGATGTCCGCGGTCATGGGCAGCGAGGTCTTCGGCCAGCGCGGCGAGCTGGGCCAATCCTGGCTCATCGCTGCGCAGGCCAGGCTTGGCCAGATCGCTGCGCAAGGCGGCGATGGCTTCGTCACCGGCCTTGGCTGCCGCCGCTGCGGCCTGGATCGCCGCCTGCTTGGCGGCTTCCGCCTGCTTGATGGCTGCCGCCTGGGCAGCGGCGCGGGCCGCTAGCGCGTTGGTTCCGGGGCCGTCTGTACCGGCAGGCTTCAAGTCCGACTTGGCCGCCTGCTGGGCCGCCTCCGCTGCGCGTTCGGCGCGCTCCTTGGCTTCGATCGCGTCGAGGGCCTTGGCCACGGCGAGCTGGGCCGCCGGCGGCCCCGGTTCGCTGCGCACCGGACGGTCGGTCAGCGCGGCATGGACCAACGCCGCCTCGGCCTGGGCGGCAGCGAGCTGTGCCCGCAGCTGATCGCGCCGGGCGGCGGCGGCGGCGGCGCGCTCGGCCGCGGCGCCAAGCTCCCCGGCAGCGGCGGCCAGTTGCCGGCCGCGTTCCCCGGCCGCCTGGGCCGGAGCGGGTGGACCTGCGTCAGCGGCAGCCCGCCAAGCGGCCGCAACCGGAGCGACCACCTGTTCGGCGAGCTGGGCCGCAAGCTGCGCGGCTTCGGCCTGTTCAGCTCCACGGGCGGCCGCCTGGGCCCCCTGGGCGATGCTCGGCTGGGCAGCGGTCTGCTCCAAGGCGGCTAGGCCGTCAGCGATCGGCAGCGGCGGCGGAACAGCCGGCGGAGCCAATCCGCGCTGTTTGGCCAGACCAGCCAGGCGCCGCTCGTCCGCGGCAGCGACGGTGCGGGTGTCGGCAGCGCGTTCCGCCAAGTCCGCCAGTGCCGCGATCCGCGGACCGGCATCGCGTTCGCCGGGTTTGGTGGCGGCGACCGCCTCGGCCCGGGCCTGGTCGGCATCGGCCTGGGCCAGGACGGCGCGTTGATGGCTGAGCAGGGCCTGATGGAAGGACCGTTCGCTGTCGAGCGCCGCCGTCCGCGAGACGTCCTCCGGCACGGTTCCTGCCGGTTTGGGCGGCACCGCGCCACGACGCTGAGCGGCGGCGATCGCGGCCTCTGCGACCTGGCGTTGGTCTTCTGCTGCGGCCTGCAACGCCGCCGCCTTGGTCAGGGGATCGGCCTTGGGTTGGGCCGGCAAGGTCGCTGGATCCGAGGGAACCGGTCCTGGTGCAGCCAAGGGGACCGGTGCGGTCGGAGCAACCCCTGGATTTTGGGCCAGCTCGGCTGGGGCTTGAGCGCTGCGCGCCTGGACGGGCTGCTGCGCGCCTGGAGCCGGTTCAGTCGTGGCGATCGGTGGCGCTGCGTTTGGCGGCGTTGCCTGGGGCACTGTTGCCAGAGGCACTGTTGCCTGGGGCGCTGTTGCCTGAGGCACTGGGGCGGGCGCCGTCGCGGCGATCGGCGGTGTTCCAGCACCAGCCGAAGGATCCAAGGAATTGGCTGGAGCAGCTGGCATCTGCAGTTGGGCCAGCTCGGCAGCTGCCGCTGCTTGCTGGGTCGCCTCTGCGGCTTTGCGTTGGGCAACGGCGCGGACGGATGGCCCAACCGACAGCAGGTCCTCGCCCTGATTGGCGGCGCTCATCGCCTGCTCGCCGAGCCGGCGTGCGGTCTCCAACCGGTTGAACGCTGGATCGATGGCGGCGGCACGCAGACGCTCAGCCAGAGCCGCGGCGGCGGGGCGCTGTTCCGGCGCAGCATGGGCAGCGGCGACGGCAGCGGCGCTGGCTGCTGCCAACAATTCGCCAGGGACGGCAGCGGCGTTGGCCGGGCGATCCGCCTGGGCGGTCAAGGATTCAGCAATCGGCGCCCAGGCCTGATCATTCGCCGCCAGCTGCCGGGCTGCGATGGCCAGCTCGCCGGCCGCTGCCCGTTCACGCTCGTCGCCACGACGGGTCGCCGTCAGCGCTGCGACCTGGCCGAGGTCCCGGGCCGCAGCCAACTGCGGTGCGATCGGACCGCCAATGGCCGGCGGCTCCGCCGCTCCACCTGGTTGCAGCGTGGTCGCGTGCGGCGGTTTTCCGGAAGCGGCGGTGGCAGGACGATCTGCGGTGGCCGCTTCCCGACCAGCACCGCGCGGCGGCTCAGCGGCCGGCGATGGAACTCCTGGCGCCTGCTCTGCCGGTTGGTCCTCAGCCAGGCGCTTGGCCAGTCCGCGCAGGCGCTCCCCGATGGTGGCGGCTTCGGCGGCCGCCGGAGCGTCGCCGCTTGGACGAACAGAGCTGAGCTGATCGGCGCTGACCGTCGCCGCTCTGGCCAGGTCGGCGTGGGCCCGTTCGGCAGCCGCTGTCGCGGTGCGTTCAGCAGCGGCCAGGGTGGCCAGGCGCTGCGCGGTGCGCTGGGCCGCGGCGGCATCGGCACCCGTGGTCGGCGCCATCAGGGCCTGGAGGCGCTCCATCACTTCTCGCCGCCGGCCGGTCTCGCTGGCGGCGGCCCGGGTCGCTCCGGCCAGGCTGCCCGGAGGACGAGCCGTGGAGGTTGGCACCGGCCTATCGAGCTGCTGACGCGCTCCGGCGGCGTCTCCGGCAGCAGCCAGCTTGGCGGCAGCGGCCAAGCGCGCAGCGTCCTCATCGCGCCCGGCGCTGGCGTTGGCGGCGGCGGCATGGGCAGCCGCGGCGGCGGCCGCGGGAAGGGCCTGGTGATCGCGGATCGCGGCATCCAGCCGGCGGCGTACGCCGTCCAATCCGGTCGCCGGGGCAATCGGACGCTCCCGATTGGCTTCGGCCGCCAAGGCGTCGGCATCCGCTGACTGGCCTTGCGTTCCGGCCTCGGCCAGCTGACGGCGGACCCGACCAGCGGAAGACAGGTCCCCGGCCGCGGTGCGCGCCGAAGCCAGGCGCTCAGCGGCGGCGACCACGGCGCGGCGCCCGGCCAGGATGGCGTCGGCATCGCCGGTCTGCTTGGCCCGGTCCCAGGCCGCGAGGTCGCTGCGCAGGCGCTGGGCGGAGGCGGCCGCCGCCGCCCGCAGGCGGGAACGATCGGCGTCGCGCAGGTTGTTGATCGCCTGGCGCGCGGCAGAGGCGGCTTGTCGCAGCTGCTGGGCAGCGACGGCGCGCTCATTGGCCGGACCGCGCTCGAGGGCATCGGCGGCAGCGCTGACCGCGGCGAAGGACGGATCGGCGTCGCGCAGCCGGTCCTGGACGTCGAGTGCGGCCAGGGCCGTGGTCGAATCGGCGCCTGCCATGGCCTGGGCCTTGACCTCACTGGCCAGGTCCGACCGCGCCGCATCCAGATCGCTGTGGCCGATTGCCAGTGGTTCTTCGGCATCCTGGAGGCGCAGGACCTGCTCGGCCGTCTGCTGCAAGCGTTCGAGGGAGCGCTCGATGGCCGTCATCGCCACGCCCGCGTCGCTTCGTCCGGGCAGCTTCTGGCGCAGTCGGCTGACCAGGTGATCGCGGATCCGGCCGGCAGTGCGCGCCAGGCTGTCGCTGGTCGCGACCGCCTGCTCGACCGCCTCGCCGGTCCAGGTCATCGGCCGGTTGCCAGATGCAAGCAGGCGCTCGCGGATCGCCGCCATCCGTCCGGCCTCGGAGGCCAGATTGCCGACCTGACTGTCGCCCAGTTCCTCTGCCCAGCGCGGACCACGCTCCAGGATCCGGCCGCTGTCGGCCAGAGCCGAGCGCGCGTCGTTGGCGATCTCGGCCAAGCGTGCGGTCGGCAGGCTGACCATCGCCGGGATGAGCTGGGCGGCAGCCGCCCGGTGGCGCAGCGGCAGCGTGGACACCGAGCGCAGCTTGCCCTTGTCGCTGACCAAGGCGCAGTCCAGCTGCAACTGCGACCGGCCGAGATCCTGACGGTACTCCAGCTGAATCTCGTGCCATCCGGAAGCCAGATCGACCTTGCCCTCCCACGTGCCAGACCGCTCCCAGGATTCGGCCGGCAGGACATCTTTGCCGTCGATCTGCAATCGGACTCCGTCATCGGCCAGGGCGCGGAACATCCAGGCACCGGTCTGATCGAAACAGATCTGGCCTGCCCATCGCGCGCACCAGCGCTCGCCGGGCATTCCAGCCGGCGGCCCATCGACGCGCGGCGGGGCCTGGCCAAGGATCACCGCCGGACCGGCCGGATCGGCCCCGGTGACATAGCGGACGGACAGGCCGTTCGACCAGGCCTCGGTCTTCCACCCGGCGGCGCCGGCCAGCGGGACCGCTGCCCGCGCCAACCGCGCAGCGGCGGCGTCGGCCCGGCTGGATTCCACCACTGATTCGGCGGAAACCGCAGTGAGCGCCGCGGACGCGACCAGGCCTTCGAGGCCGGACAACGCCGCGTCGATCCGCGCCGCCGCCCGGCGCAGGGCGGCGGCATGGTCGCCATCGGCCGGCTGCAACGGTTCGAGGGGATCGCCGGCCGCAGCGACCCAGCCATCGATGGCCCCGGCCAGCCGGTCAGCCGCACCAGCGACCGCCGCGCCGAAGGCATCGGTGAGGTCGCTGGCATATCCGGCTGCGGCACTGGCCGCGGCCCGGGCGCCCATCGCCTGGCGGATGGCGAGCTTGGCCCGGCCGGCCTGGGCCCTGACCTCGGCCACACCGGCGGGATCGGCGCCGGCGGCCAGTTCGGCGATCCGGGTGTGCCAACGATCACGGATGCCGCTCAGCGCTGTGGACGACGAGCGCAGCACCTGCTGGACGACGCGCAAACGGATGGCGGCGCGCTCGACGGCGACCTGGTCGGCCTCGCCGATCTGGAGCTCGATGCTGCGCGTGGTCGTGGACTGGCCGCCCAGGTCGCTGCCGGCCAACTTGACCTGCAACCGGTCACCGGGATGCAAGGCGAGATCAGCGAGATCGAGCATCGCCGCCGAACGGATCGGCAGCCGGACCGGCGAAGATTCGAGCAGATCCCGGCCACCAGCCAGGCCGGAATCCCACTCCAGACGCAATTTTGCAAGGCCGACATCGTCCTCAGCCTCGACCTTGAAGCCGACCGCTTCGCGCGGCGAGACCGACAGCGATTCGGAGCTGGAGCGCAAATCCAGTCGCGGCGCCCGGTCGGGACGCACCGCGATCCGGCCGCCGCCGGGCGGCTCGACGCTGGCGCCATCGGCCGTGGCCAGACGCAGATGCCAACGCAGATCCCGATCCGGACGCAGTCCAGCGGTGGCCTTGGCCCCGGACACCTGCATCGCCGTGGCGTGTCCGTTGTCGTCGACCAGCCAGGCTGCGGCTACCGCTGGGCCGGTCAGGCGGACGCGGATTTCCACGGTTGATCCGGCCAGGATGTCGCCGTCGCCGCCGGTGATCTCGATGGTCGGCAGACCAGCGTAAGCGGGCGGGACCACCATCAGGCCGATCTCGGCAACCGCTGGCGGTTCGATCACCGTCACCGCCAATGGCAGCGAGACGGAATCGCCGGACAGCACCTGCACCACAGCGTCCTGGACCACTCCCGACAGCGCCGCGCGGTACCCGCCGGACCCGCTGCGCGTCATCGCCAAGGATTCCTCACGTCCATCCTGCCAGCGGACTGTCAACGAAGCGGCGCCGGGATCGGGCTCGGCAAAGGCGGTGATCTCCAAGGTCGCGCCGCGTCCGAGCTTGACCGGCGCATCCGGCGCAACCACCAGCCGGACCCGAGCGGTGGCGGCCGCCACTGCCGGCGACCACGGAACCAGGACCCGCGCAACATGGCCCGCACCTCCGGGCACGGCGACCGCCAGCGCGGCAGCGGCGCCGACCGCCAGCCCGGCGCGCAGCGCTGCGGAACGGGCCGGACCAGAAGGGACAGCCTGGCGCGGATCGATGGCTGCCGCCGCGGTGCCGGCGACAGCGACGCAGCGCGCCACCATCCACCGCGACACGCCGGGATCGCTGCGCAGAGCCAGCTGCACCGCCGCCGAACACACTTCGCCGCCGGCGACCCGATCGGCCAGCCGTGCGGCGTCGACCTCGCCGAACCGGCGCAGGCATGGCACCAAGCCGCGTCCCACCAGCACCGCCCCGGAAGCACCCCAGATCGCCAGAGCCATGACCTGGCGCGTGACCTCGTCGAGCCCGAACACCCCGTCCGCCACGGCCCCGATCGCGACCGCCCCGACCAGGGTCGCCACCGCTTCGCCTCCGCCGCGGAGCAGCGCCAGGCGGCTGCGCCGGGAGGAAATCCTACGCAACAGGTCGGACAGCGCGTCGGGGATCGGCTCCCGGGCGGGAGGCGTCTGCATGGGCTGGGGCGTCATGTCAGCTAGGGAACGGCCTGGGGCGGCGCCTGTGACCGGCCTGCATACCAGGAACGCCGAGCTCGGCTGGAATCTCCGGCTCGGCCGGGCTAGAAGTGCCGAGCGCCAGCTCGGCTGGAAACTGATGTTCGTACGTCCAAACCAACCATGCCCAACGCAAGCCGAGCTGGCGCTCGGCGCTCCCAGGACTATTTCCTGCCCATCCGGCCCATTTCGCTTTTGAGCTGGCGGAGCTTGCCCACCAGATCGTCGTTGCTCCGCTTGAGATAGCGCAGCAGCTGGGCGGTTTCGACCGGATTCAAGGGATCAGCCTTGCCCAGCGCTGCATGGGCTTCTTCCGCGGTCATCGGGTTGGGCATGGTCATGGCATGGTCTCCGGGATGTGATCCTAGGTCGCGGGGGAGGCCACCCAGCATGGAATGTATCGGGTCGTCGTCGCTGCGGGCGGCGACGGGCGCAGTTGCACGGATGCTCCCGAGTGTTATGGAAGCGCTTCCACGCGATGTCCGACGGTTCAACCATCTACGATGTGGCCCGGCGGGCGGGGGTGGGGATCGCCACCGTTTCGCGGGTGCTCAACGGTTCGGCCAAGGTGGCGGAGGCGACCCGGAGGAAGGTCGAGTCGGCCTGCCGCGAGGTCGGATTCCGGCCCAACCGGGCTGCTCGGCGGTTGGCGGCCGGCGGCGGCAACCGGCCGCGGGTGGCGGCGCTGATGCCGTTCTTCTCGGCGAACTTCTATTACGCGGTGGCCCGACCGCTGGCCCAGGGCCTGGCCGCCGCCGACATCGACCTGGTGCTGTGCAACGTCGCCAACCGCGAGGATAAGCAGCGGATTCTCGACCGGATCTGCGCCGAGCGCTCCGCCGAAGGCGTCGTGCTGGGCAGCATGGGCATCGGCGAAGAACGCCAGCGCCAGTTGAAAACCTTGGGCATCCCGGTGGTGGCGATCGAGATGGAGCTGCCCGGGCTGCCGTGCGTCCATGTCGACAACGCTGCCGGCGCCGCCTGGGCGGCCCGGTACCTGCTTGAGGGCGGATCGACCCGCCTGGCGTTGATCACCGGACCGCCAGCGGCCCAGGCGTTCAGGCTGCGCGAAGACGGGTTCCTGACCGTCGCCGGAGCGGCTGCCCCACTGGTCCGGGCCGAATCGGTCACCCGCGAAGCTGGCACTGCCGCGATCGGCCAGCTCCTCGACGCCTGGCCGGGCATCGACGGGGTGTTCTGCGTCAACGATCTGCTCGCCATCGGCGTGATCGAGGAGCTGCGCCGCCGCGGCCGGCAGGTGCCCGAGGACGTGGCGGTGATGGGTTTCGACGATCTTCCCCTGATGGATGTGCTCGGCATCAGCACCATCCGCCAGCCGATGTCGGCCTTCGGCGACTGGGCGGCCCGGGCGATCGTCACCCGCATCGCCGACCGCGACGCGGTGGTGGCCAGCGAATCGCTCAGCCTGTCGCTGGTGGCCCGGGCCACGACCCGGCCGCTGGCTGGCCGACCGACCACTTCCGAAAAGCAACCGATCCACCAGCCAGGCCAGGTCGGAGTCGACTTGAAGCCGGCCGATGGCGCACCCCCTTCCCGCCCCAGGCCGAGCCCGTCTCGGCGTTCCCGGAAACCCGCCAATGCCTGACTTCGTCGATCCCATCCGCCTCGGCACCGTGGTCCACGGCAATGCCAAGCTGCCCGATTACCTCCGCCAGATCCTGCCCCACGGCTTCGAGACGGTGCAGATCACCTTCGGCCACATGAGCTTCGATCACAGTCTGGATCTCGAACGCCTGGCAAAAGACTGCAAAGAGGTCATGGCGCCTTATGGAGCCCGCTTCGCCGCGCTCAGCCTGTTCGGCAATCCCGTGTCCAACGAAGCCAAGGGCGTCGAGGTCCGCGAGGGTTGGAAGAAAGTCATCGAGCATGCCCACCATTTCGATTGCGATCTGGTCAGCGGCTTCTCCGGCGGCATCACCGGCGGCACGGTTCCCGATTCGGCCAAGGCGGTCGCAGAGGTGTTCAAACCCCTCGCCAGGCGCGCCGGCGAACGTGGCCTGCGCCTCGCCTTCGAAAACTGCCCGATGGGCACCACCTGGCGCAAGGTCGGTGAAAACACTGCGTTTTCCCCGGCGGCGTGGGAGCTGCTGCTCGACGGCATCGGCGAGTCCAATGTCGGCATCGAATGGGAGCCCTGCCACCTGATGGGCATGCTGATCGATCCGGTGGCGGTGCTGCGCCAATGGGCGCCGCGGATTTTCCACATCCAAGGCAAAGACGCGACCATCGCCCACGACGTGATCCGGACCCACGGCATCCACGGCGGCAAGCCATGGTTCTGGCATCGCACGCCGGGTTTCGGTGATTCGAACTGGACCGACCTGATCACCATCCTGCGCCAGCATAACTGGAAGGGCGCCATCGATATCGAAGGCTGGCACGACCCGGTCTATCGCGGCGAGTTGGAGATGACCGGCCAGGTTTTCGGCCTGAATTATCTGAAGCGCTGCCGCGGCGGCCCGTTCGTCGCCAATCCCGTCTGAACCCGAGCCTCGCTCAAACCAACCCAAGGAGCATCCCATGTCGATCCGCGTCACCGTCTGGGGCGAAAATGTGCACGAGCACAAGAACGCCACCGTCAAATCCATCTATCCGACCGGCATGCACACCTGCATCGCCGACGCCCTCAACCACGATGCCGGGATCACCGCCCGCACCGCAACGTTGGATCAGCCCGAGCATGGCCTGACCGAGGCCGTCCTCGCTGAAACCGATGTGCTCACCTGGTGGGGACACGTGGCCCATGGCAAGGTCGAAGACGCCATCGTCGAGCGCGTGCAGACCCGGGTCCTCCAAGGGATGGGACTGATCGTCCTGCACAGCGGCCATTTCGCCAAGATTTTCAAGCGTTTGATGGGCACGAGCTGCGCCCTCAAATGGCGCGAGGTCGGCGAACGCGAGCGGTTATGGGTGTGCAATCCCGGCCATCCGATCGCCAAGGGCCTGCCCGAAAACATCGTCTTGAACAACGAGGAGATGTACGGCGAACCCTTCGGCATCCCCGACGGCGAAACCGTGTTCATCAGCTGGTTCGAGGGCGGCGAGGTCTTCCGCTCAGGCGTGACCTGGACCCGTGGCGCCGGCAAGGTGTTCTACTTCCGCCCCGGCCACGAGACCTATCCCACCTATCATAATGCCGAGATCCAGCAGGTGCTCCGCAACGCTGTGCACTGGGCGGCTCCGACCGGCGCGCTCTGGGCCAAGCCCCATGGCGCACCGAACATCAAGCACCCGCCAGAGGTCATCCGCACCCCGGATCCCAACGCCAAGGGCGATACGGCTGGCGGCCCTGGGCATAAGTAATGGGGGCTTTTTCGTGGGGGCTTCGCCCCCACGGCCCGTTGGGCCTGCCCAGCTCCGCTGCGCTCCGCGCTCCGCAGGTCGCAGGCCTTTGGCCTGCTGCCGCCTGCGGCGGCGCCTGCTCCGCCCCCCGGCCTGGTCGGCGCTCGTTTTCCTTCGGAAAACATGGGCGCATCGCCTTCGGCGATTTTCTGCGCCCACCGCGCCTCGGGCGGCCGTTCCCCGTTCGCTTCGCTCCGGGGACCCCTTGCCTCGGCCCTGCGTGCCTTGGTCGCTCAGCACGGTGCGCCGCACTCCGTGCGGCCGTGGGCTCCAGCGACTTTCCAAGCAGCCAACTCGGAGCGCCGCACTCCGTGCGGCTCTTCTGCACATTCCGCAATTCGGCCGCACAGAGTGCGGCGCTCCGGGTGTCACGCTTCGTGTGGCCGTGGGCTCCAGCGACTTTCCAAGCAGCCAACTCGGAGCGCCGCACTCCGTGCGGCTCTTCGGTACTTTCGGCCGCACGGAGTGCGGCGCTCCGGGTGCGGCCCTTCTGCTCATTCCGCAATTCGGCCGCACGGAGTGCGGCGCTCCGGGTGCGGCCCTTCTGCTCATTCCGCAATTCGGCCGCACAGAGTGCGGCGCTCCGGGTATCGCACTCCGTGCGGCCGTGGGCTCCAGCGACTTTCGCGAAGCCAACAACTCGGAGCGCCGCACTCCGTGCTGCCCTTCGGTACATTCGGCCGCACAGAGTGCGGCGCTCCGGGTGCGGCCCTTCGGTACTTTCGGCCGCACGGAGTGCGGCGCTCCGGGTGCGGCCCTTCTGCTCATTCCGCAATTCGGCCGCACAAAGTGCGGCGCTCCGGGTATCGCACTCCGTGCGGCCGTGGGCTCCAGCGACTTTCGCGAAGCCAACAACTCGGAGCGCCGCACTCCGTGCGGCACTTCAGACGATCATCGTCCTACCATCAACCACTTCCTCTTGAGGAGCACCCATGAACTTCCTGCAAATCGGCGTTGGCGGCTTCGGCGGCACCTGGCTGAAGACGATCTCGAAATCCCAGCACCGCTTGGCGGCGCTGGTCGACGTCAAACCTGAATCTCTGGCCAAGGCCAGCGCTGAGTACAATGTGCCGGCGGAGCGTTGTTTCAGCGATCTTGCCCAGGCGCTGGCCGCGGTGCAGATCGATGCTGCGGTGGTGGTCACTCCGCCGGCCTTCCATCGCGCGCCGGTCGAGGCCCTGCTCGAGCGCGGCATCCCGGTGATCAGCGAGAAGCCCATGGCCGAGACCATGGCCGATTGCCGGGCGATGGTCGCGGCCCACCGCCGCACCGGCGTTGAATACACGGTGTCCCAGAATTATCGCTGGGCGCCGGCGCCGATGACGGCGCGTCGCCTGATCGGCGAAGGGAAGCTCGGGACCATCGGTCAGATGCGTTTCGACTTCTGGCTGGGAGCAGCGTTCAAGGGGACTTTCCGCGAAACCATGGATCAGCCCCTGATCGTCGACATGGCGATCCATCACTGCGACCTGATCCGCTACGTCACCGGTTTGGATGCGGTCAGCGCTTCGGCGAGCAGCTGGAATGTGCCGTGGAGCGCCTTCCAAAAAGACAGCTCAGCGTGTTGCGTCTATGCCATGAGCAATGGCGCCCGGGTGGTCTACGACGGTTCATGGAGCGCCCACGGCAACCACACCAACTGGAGCGGCGACTGGCTGATCGAAGGAACCCTCGGCGCCTTGCGCCACAGCCACGGCAAACTGTGGCTGAACGAAACCCCGCCCCAGGTGTGGGCCAAGGCGCCGTTCGAGTGGAAGGAGATCGCCAACGATACCCCGCCACTCCTCAGCCAGGACTATGTGCTCGACGATTTCGCCCGGGCGATCGCCGAACGCCGACCGACGGCGACCACCTGCACCGACAATCTCAACAGCGTCGGAATGGTGTTCGCCGCCCTCGAATCCCTGGCCAAAGATGGTGCCCGCGTCGCCATCCAACCTGGATGACGCAGACGGGAAATCGCCGAAGCGCCACGCGGCGGACAGTTGGAGGAACAACCATCGGCATCCGCTAAGCCATCCAGCCCGCGGAGCCTTTGCCTGGTTTTCCTTGTCGTTTTTGCGATTCAGCGGCGCGGGGAATCAACCGAGCTGCTCTGTCGCATCCGGCCGCCAGTGAGGAAGATCGCGGCCAGGGCGGTCCACCCGGTCTGGTGGCTGGCGCCCAGGCCGCGGCCGGTGTCGCCGTGGAAATACTCGTGGAACAACAGGGAATCACGCCACGCCGGGGTGCTCAGCCGCGGATCGTCACCGAGGCACGGAGGCACTCCGCCGGGACCGGGCAGGAACAGCGAACCGAGCCGTCGTTGCAGGTCGCCGGCAACTTCAGACAAGCGCAGCTGCCGGCCGCTGCCCAGCGGATACTCCACGGTGAATCCCTTGCCAAGTACGCCGTCGAAGCGTTCCAGGGCTTCGATCAACAGGGCATTGAGCGGGAACCACACCGGGCCGCGCCAATTGGAATTGCCGCCGAACAGCCCGCTGTCGCTTTCGCCTGGTGCATACGCGATGCGCCATTCGCCGGCCTCGGTGGTCAGGACATACGGCTCGGCATGGGCCTTGGACAGTGAGCGAATCCCGAAAGGCGAGAGGAACTCCGCGGTGTCGAGCAGCCGGACCAGCACCCGGCGCAACCGCGCTGGTGACGGGATCGCGAGGAGCAGGTGGCCCGAGCCACCGAGACCGCCGGTCTCGCAGAAGGAGATCCCGCCAGCCAGATCATCGCGGTAGGTGCGGAACCAGCGCAGGCGCTTGGCGAAACCAGGCAGCATGGTCAACGCATCGGCCGGGATCACCACCGAGGCGAACAGCGGGACGGCGCCGACCAGCGAGCGTACCCGCAGCGGCAGCCGGGTCCCGTCGTGCAGGGTCAGCTGATCGTAATAGAATCCGTCCTGCTCGTCCCACAGCCCCGCACCACCGGCGCCGTTCATGGCGTCGGCGATGGCCACGAAATGCTCGAGAAATTTCGAAGCGATGTCTTCGTACACCGGACGATGGCGGGCCAGTTCCAGGGCGATGGTCAGCATCCGTCCGGCATAGAACGCCATCCACGCGGTGCCGTCGGCCTGGTGCAGGTCGGCGCCCGGCGGCGGCTTCGACCGGTCAAACAGGCCGATGTTGTCGAGGCCGAGGAACCCGCCAGCAAACAGGTTGTTGCCCTCTTTGTCCTTGCGGTTGACCCACCAGGTGAAATTGAGCAGCAATTTATGGAAGACCCGCTCCAGGAAATCGAGATCGCGCCGCCCGGCGGCGGCTTCCATGCGGTAGACCCGCCACGCCGCCCAGGCATGCACCGGCGGATTCACATCGCCCAGGGCGAACTCATAGGCCGGGATCTGGCCGTTGGGATGCATGTACCATTCGCGCAGGAACAGCTCCAGCTGCTGTTTGGCCGAATCGGGATCGACCCGGGCCAGAGGCACCGCGTGGAAGGCCAGGTCCCATGAGGCATACCACGGATATTCCCAGGGATCTGGCAGACTGATGATGTCGCGGTTGTACAGGTGGCCCCATTCCCGGTTGCGCCCTTGGAGGCGGGCGGCGGGCGGTACCGGCTGGTCGGGGTCGCCGGTCAGCCAGTCGTGGACGATGTAATGATAGAATTTGCGGCTCCACAGCAGTCCGGCATAGGCCCGCCGGGCGGCGGAAGCGGCCTGAGGCGCGGTCTCCGGCGTGACCGCGCGGTGGAACAGGTCGGCTTCGGTTCGGCGCAGCTCGGCCACCGCCGCGATGGTCTCGGCCGGCGGCGCTGCCGCTTCGGGTCGCAGCCGCCAACGCACCTCGGCCCGGCCGCGGGCCGGCAGCCGGATTTGCAGCCAGCACGCTGCCTTGCTGCCGACGCCTTTGGGATGGACCGCGGTGGACTCGCCGTGGATGACGGCGCGTTCGATGCCGTCCTTGACGTAAGGCGAGACATTGGGTTGGCCGAACAGCCGGACGAAATTCGTCGTGTTTTCCGTGGTCAGCCAGCGCATTGGCGCGACCAGATCGGCGCCGGTCTCGATCGTCAGGCGCATCCGGCCCAGGTCCTCGTGGACCAGCAGCAGGCTGCCATCGGCCTGGACCTGCAACCACGGTTTGATCCCGCAGCCCTCGCTGCGGCAGCCCCACGACCAGGTGTTGCGGAACCAGGCCTGGGGCAGCAGGTGGACGACGCGCTCCCGATCGCAGTGGCTGGTCAGGATCAGCTGGCCGCACAGATCCTCCGGCGCCGCCTTGGCCCAGATCACATCGAGGTCCGCGAAGCGCCCGTCATCGACCGCGCCGGTGTCCTCCAGCTCGTATTCCGGCTGGTCCTTGCCCCGGCGCCGATTCTCAGCGAGCAGTTCGCCATACGGAAATCCATCGAGCGGATAGCGGTAGCGGCCGTGGGCATAGCTGGCGGTGGGCGTGGCATCGATATGCCACCAGCATTCCTTGGCGTCCTCGCCATGGTTGCCCTCGTTGCCGGTCAGACCGTACAGGCGCTCCTTCAGGATCGGATCGACGCCGTTCCACAACGCCGGCGCCAGGCACAGCCGGCATTGGCGATCGGTGATTCCAAAGATGCCGTCTTCACCCCAGCGATAGGCCCGGGAACGGGCGTGGTCGTGAGGCAGGTATTCCCAGCACGCGCCGTCGGCGGAGTAGTCCTCGCGCACCGTGCCCCACTGGCGTTCCGGCAGGTAGGTCCCCCAGCGCTTCCAATTCGCCAAGCGTTGGCGGTCCTCCTGAAGGCGGCGGTGCTCGGCAGTGTCGTCGGCCATCTCTGGGAATCTACGCCGTGACCGGCATCCTAGCCAGGAGCGGCGTCGCGATCCCGTCTGGCGGCTCAGCCCGCCGGGCGCTTCTTGACCATCAGCAAGCGGTTGTGGCGACCCGTTTCATATTGGTAATCGACCACGTCCATGATCCGGCGCATCAGGAAGACCCCGAGGCCGCCGTTGCGCCC
Organism: Planctomycetota bacterium; assembly: GCA_014193115.1. Lineage (GTDB taxonomy): Bacteria > Planctomycetota > UBA11346 > UBA11346 > UBA11346 > BJHQ01. The sequence goes on from BJHQ01000009.1 coordinate 78,226, forward strand.
AGAGGCGACGTGGCGCTGGATGTCGATATCGTCCAGGTTGGGCAGCTGGTAGCGCACACCGTTATCGAGGATTTCCACCCGGAATTCATCCGGATTGGCATCGATGCGGACGGTGAAGCTGGCCGATTCGGCCGGCTGGTTGGAGAAACCGTGTTCGATGATGTTGGTGACCGCCTCGTCCACCGCGATCTGCAACCGGTTGAGCAACGCTGCGGGGAATCCGCCCTGGGTCACCGCCCGTTCGACCAGGGCGCGGACTGCCGGCAGCTCCGACAGCCGGATCGAGAACTCGGCGACATCGTGGAAGCTGGTCATGCCGGCACACGGCGGACGGTGATCAAGGTCAGGTCATCGGACTGCTCGGCGGCGCCGCGGTGCTTGGTGATCTCGTTGACCAACCCGGCGTTCAGGACCCGCGGCTCGAGTGCGCCGTTGCCTGCGATCAAGCGATAGAATTTCTCGTCGCCGAATTCCTCGTTCTGCTCGTTCATCGCCTCGGGGAAACCGTCGGTGTAGAGGACGAAGGAATCCCCCGGCGCCAGGGTGGTGCGGTTCTCGACGATGGTGCGGTCGAAGATCGGCCCTTCGTTGAAGCCGAGGGCGATGCCCTTGCCTTGGGCGAGTTCGACCGACCTGGTCACTGCGCGATAGATGACGATGGGGTTATGCCCAGCGGAAACATAGGTCAGCGAGCCGCTGCGCTCGTCGAGGATCGCGTACACCGCGGTCACGAACATCCCGCGCTTGATCTGCCGGGCGATCAGACGGTTGGCTTCCTTCAACGTTTCTGCAGCGCGGCTCGGGAACCGCGGCGCCATCAGGCGGATGATGGTGCGGGTCACCGCCATCACCATCGAACCGGGGATGCCTTTGCCCGACACGTCGGCGACGATGAAGCCCCACACCCCGTCACCGAGCGGAATGAAATCGAAATAATCGCCTGAGACGGCCTTCGCACCCTGGTAATGGGCGGCGACCTCGAAACCGGGCATGATCGGCGGTTCGGCCGGCAGCAGGTGGCGCTGGACCTCTTTCGCCATCGACAGTTCGTAGGCCTGCTTCTCCTGCTCGACCAGCGCGTGTTGCGCGACCTTCAGATCGCTGGTCATGCGGTTGAACGCCCCAGCCAGCTGGCCGACCTCGTCGGTCGAAGCGACCTGGGACTGGTGGTCCAGATTGCCGCGGGCGACGATCTGCATGTCTTTCAGCAGGCGTTCGAGGGGCTGGGTGACGGTTCCGGCCAGCCAGTTGGCGACCGCGACCACCGCCACCATGGCTACGATCACCGCCAAGACGATGGCGATCATCAAATTGTTGCGGACCTGGACGATGCTCGACCGGTCGATGTCCATGCGCACCTTCGCTCCGGGACCGAACTTCTTCTCGTCGAGGGTGATGGCGAACCGGTAGACCGGCACGGACAATGAACCGGTTTCCTTGGTGGCTTCGTAGACCTCGATGGAATCGGGCAGGGCCACGCTGCTGCCACGTTTGGGCAGGAAGATGGTCTTGGCCTGGTCGCCCCGCGAAGCTGCCCCGCTTTGGGTGTCGCCGTAGTGAGCTTTCCCCAGCTCGGCGCTGAACCTTCCCGGCAGATACAGGTCGATCGACAGGATGTCGCTGGCATTGCCCATGCCGTCCCATCCGGCGGCTTCCTTGAGCCGGGCTTCGAGGTTCTGGGCGAAGCGCCGGCGATCGATCGTGCTGGATTCCTTCAGCATCCCAGCCGCCTTCATCGCGTCGAGATTGGCGATCTCGTCGGCGGTGGCGGTGGCCAGCTGAGCGGCCATGCGGGCCAGCTCGATGCCGTCGTGCTGCTTCTGGCCGAACAGGAAGCTGGTGGTGGTGAACGACATCGCCAGGCCCAGGCCGACCAGCGCGAGCGCGGTCAGGCCGCACAAAATGAGCATGAATTTCAGGCGCAGACCGGTGCCCTTGGGTCCCCGCATCGGTCGCGAGGGACCCGCGGCGGTGACGCCTCGGGTCCGGGTCAGCGAACCTGCCGACGAGGCATCGCGCTTGGGCGCACGGGCTTCGCTGTGGCTCTCCGGTTTCGCTGGGCGTTTGGATGGCTGCCGGTCAGAGGTCGGCTTGCTGGCCGCCAGTCGGGCCGAGCCGCGCCGGGCAGGACCCATGGCCGAGGCCGACGACCCATCGCTCGGGCGCGTTTTCTTCGCTGGTCCGCCAGCCGATGCGGCAGACCCGTCTTGGCGGCCAGTCCGGGTGTTGACCCGCCCACTGTCACGGCGCTCCGTCATTCGTCAGGAATTACCCGAGAAAGGCGCTGCACGCAAGCCCAGCAAGCAGGCCTGCCGCAAGATCATCCACCATCACCCCGATCGCACCGGGCAAGCGTTCCAAAGCATTCAGCGGCCAGGGCTTCGCGATGTCGAGTACACGGAACAGGACGACAGCCATCCCCAGTGCCAACCAGGGCGATGCTCCTGCGACTCCAGCGGGAATCAGCGCCAAGGCCAGCCACAGGCCGGCGACCTCGTCGATCACCACCTGCGGCGGATCGATGACTCCCAACCGCCGCTGCGCAGCCGGGATCGCAAGCAGTCCGGCAATGGTGGCGACTGTGGCCAGGCCCAACCACTGCAGGAGTGACCAGCCAGCAACCGGGATCAGCGCTGCCGCGACGGCGGCGGCGCCAAGCGTGCCCCAGGTGCCGGGTCCGGGACGCAGCCAGCCCAATCCGCCGGCGGTTGCGATCAGCATGGCGAACACCGCTCCGCTGCCATCCCGCGGCGGATTCGACCGGTTGTCAGGTTCGGCTCCGTGGAGCCGTTCCTGGATCTCGTCAGCCATCCACGTCCAGCTCGCCGAACCGGCCTTCCACCAGTTTGACGATGGCCTCCACCGCTTCGGCAGCGTCAGGGCCTTGGGCCAGGATGGTCAGCTGGCTTCCGCATTCAGCGGCCAGCATCAGCAGATCGAGCACACTTTTGGCGTCGACGACCGTGTCGTCCTTGCTGATCTGGACCTCGGCAGCGAAACGACTGGCGGTGGTTGCGATCTGGGTCGACGGCCGGGCGTGTAGACCCATCTTGTTGGTCAATTCCACCGTCCGCTCGGCCTTGGCCATCGCTCATCTCCCTGAGGAAGCGAACCGTAGCCGGCTAACGAGCAGTGCCAATCCGGCTGCAATCCAGGTCATCGGGAAGCGGTTCACATCATTCGCCGCGGGTCAGACGTTCAGCGAAGCGGGCTTCGAGCTGGGGGACGGTTTTGAATCGGCGGACCGTCTCAGCGATATCGTACGCGACCCGGCGGAAATACACGGCGTCGCCGGTGTACAGCGTGTAGCAGGCCCGCGTGTCGCGGTCCCGGGGTTGGCCCACCGATCCGACATTCACCAGATATTTTCCGTCGCTCACATCGAAGCCTTCGCCGATCTCAGATGATGCCAGGAAGCACCGGTCGGTGGTGAACACCCCGGGCCGGTGGGTGTGGCCGATCAGGCAGATGCGCTGAAAACCGTTGAAGATCTGATCCATCTTCTCGGGATCGGAGCCCTCCCACAGATCGCTTTCCAGCACGTATTCCATCACCGGGTCCCGCGGCGAGCCGTGGACCAGGAGCAGGTCGCCCATCTCGTGGCGCTCAGGCAGACCCTCGATCAGCTGGCGCAGCACCTTGCGCCGGGGCAGCGGCTCGACCGAGTCGAGGATTTCCCGGGTCCAGTCCACCGCCCGCTTGGCCGGCGCGTGGAAGCCATAGGCCCCGAAGATCACCGCATGCTCATGGTTGCCCATGAGGATGACCTTGCAGCGCGAGGCCACCATTTCGAGGCACTCGACCGGCTGCGGCCCGTAACCCACCACGTCGCCCAGGCAATAGACGCCATCAACGCTGCCCAGGGAATCGATGTCGGCGAACACCGCCTCGAGGGCTGGCAGGTTGGCGTGGATGTCGGAGATGAAAGCGATCACGGCGGTGCAGGATGATTCACCACCAAACCGATGGAGTCCAGCCGGAACCTGCGCCAGCCGCGCCCGGCCGGCCGCCACCGGGACTGGCACCGTCATTGCGTTACCTGGTCCGTCGGGCCTGCATTCCAGGGCCCGCGGTGAGGTAAACGACATGCTGCGATGCCTCCTGTTCCTGCTGATGACCGCCGGCGCTCTGCCTGCGGCCAGCCTCTACACCGCCGAGACCCTGGCCGACGGGACGCTGTACAGCGACCAGGTCGCTCGCCGGTCCGGCGATCTGATCACCATCCTGGTCAAGGAAACGACCAAGATCACCGACAACAGCAAGACCGAGCGTAAACGCGCCAACGATGTCAGCGCCCAGGTGACGCTGCTCCCCGGCTTGGAAGAGCTGCCCGCCGCCGCCGGCCAATCAGCGAACGGCAGGCTGCCTGCCATGGCCCTGGGCAGCGACAAGAACTTCAAAGGTGAAGGCAAGTTCGAGGCGACCGGCGATGTCCGGGCGGTGATCACGGGCCGGGTCACCGACGTGCTCGACAATGGCAATCTGGTGATCGAAGGCCGCCGCCAGGTGACGATCGGCCCGGACACCAAGACCATCCTGGTCACCGGCGTGGTCCGACCCGCTGACGTGCGCACTGACAACACCGTGATGTCCGAGAAAATCCATGCCTTCCAGGTGGCGATCGCCGGCGAAGGCCCCCTCTCGCAAAGCCAGGAGGAAGGCTTCGTCGGCCGGCTCCTCGATCTGCTGTGGCCGTTCTGATGCGCTGCGCCGCCTCCCTCACGGCCAGCGCGACCTGCGCTCTGCTCTTCCTGGCTTCCGTCCTGGCTGCCGCTGAGGCAACCTCGGGATCGGTGCGGATCAAGGATCTGTGCGACATCGCCGGGGTCCGCGACAACCAGCTGCACGGCGTCGGCATCGTCGTCGGTCTGGCTGGCAGCGGTGACAAGTCGCCCGCCACCGTGCGCATGCTCCGCCAGCTGCTGACCACGAAGAACCTGAGTTTCTCCGAAGCCGACCTGGCGAGCAAGAACGTGGCGATGGTTGCGGTCACTGCCGACTTGCCGTCCTTCGCCCGCAACGGCAGCCGGCTGCCCACCCAGGTGTCGTGCATCGGCGATGCCTCCAGCCTGCGCGGTGGTGTGCTGCTCCAGACGCCGCTGATCGCCGCTGACGGGAAGATTTATGCGGTCGCCCAGGGTCCGGTATCGACCGGCGGCTTCGGCAACGCCGGTCCGGCGGGCAGCGGCGGAGCTGCCGACCACCGAAATTTGGAAACGGTCGGGATTTCCAGCCCCGGAGCCCTGGTCGAACGCGAAGTTCCCACCGAGCTGCTGGTCGGGGACCGCCTGCGGCTGGTGCTGAAGCACAGCGATTTCACCACCGCCCAGCGCATCTCCCAGGTCTTGGCCAAGCGTTTCGGCGTCGATCGGGTCGAAGCGGAGGATGCCGCCGTGGTCGCCCTGCGCTTCATCGATCCGCCCACACCAGAAGATTTGACCGCGACCATCGCCGAGCTGGAGCAGCTCACCGCCCAGCCCGATGTCGCCGCCAAGGTCGTGATCAATGCCCGGACCGGCACCGTGGTCGCCGGCCAGTCGGTCTCGGTCAGCGCGGTCGCGGTCAGCCATGCCGGACTCAGCCTGCGGATCCAGCCTGCGATCGAGCGGCGCAGCGACACGTCCGATCCTTCCAAGATGGAGGAACGGCTGACCTGGACCGATCCGGCCACCCGGATCAAGTCGCCCCGGCCGCCCGCAGGCACGGCGCCATCCACGGTTCCTGGAACTTTGACGGTGATCGGCGGTGCGACTGTGGACGACATCGCTACCGCCCTCAACGCCCTCGGCGCCCGTCCCCGGGACCTGGTCGCGATCTTCGAAGCGATCCATCGCGCGGGGGCGCTGCACGCCGAACTGGTGATCATGTGATTTCCTCAACATCGCCCATTTCCGCTCCGGAGGCACCGTCTCATGTCCATCTCTGCCATCGTCCCGACCGCTGCTGAACCGAGCGGAAACCATCCCAAGCTGCGCCAGGCCGCTGCGGATTTCGAAGCCTTGTTCCTGCACGAACTGCTGCGCGACAGCCGCGAATCGTCGATCGACGACGAACCGCTGCTCGGCGGCGGCAATGCCGAGGCGATCTGGAAGGACCTGTTCCACTCACGACTCGACCAGCAGGCCGCCGGCTCGGTCGGGATCGCCCAGCTGCTGCTCAAAGATCTCCAGAAATCACAGGATTCCGGCACAGGCAACACTCCATGAGCAGCGATCCCCGGCAGGCCATCGCCATCCAGCTGTCCGCCCATCTCGATGCCGAACTGTCCGCCCATCGCCTGTGGCTGGCCTTGGCCGAACAGCGCTTGAAAGCTGCCAAGACCGCGGACCACGCGGCGCTGACCGCCGCAGCCTCACGCGAACCGCCGGTGCTGGCCGAGATCAACCGCCTGCGCTCAGCCCGCGAACGATTGCTGAAGGCCGCCGCCGCGGTCTGCGGGCTGCGCGGCGCGGTGACTCTCGGCGGCCTGTGCGCGGCCTTGCCCGAGGCCCTGCGCGCCGCTCTGGACCAGCGCGGACGGGAACTGCGTGCCCTGCTCGAACGGCTGAAAATCGTGGAAGATCACTGCGCGGTACTGCTCCGCTCGGGGCTGTCGCTGGTCCGCGACCTGCTCGACGCCATCGCCGGAGCCGAGCGCCCGGCCCGTTCGCCTTACGACCGTCGGGGAGGCGTCCTCGGTGTGCAACCGGCCCTGCGCGGTGGACTGGTCGACCTGCGCGGGTGAGCTTGCGCAACTGGGGCGGCTTAGCGCGGATTGGCGCTGCATCGCACCTTTCGGTCCGGTGCGACGCCTGGCATGACGCCGCAGCCAGCCAATGTCAGAAAAGGCGCAGTTCGCTGGAATCCGCAGCCTAGATTCGAGCCATGCGTCCGTTCCTGCTCCTCCTCGCCTGCGCCTCCTTCGGCGTGGCGGCCAATCCCCTCGAAACGCTGTGCTCGGCGGTCAGGCCGGGCGAGTGGAAGAACTGGGATCTCGACAAAGACGGCAAGCCCAGCCGGCTTGAAGCCCTGGTCGGGATGATCCTCAAACCAGCCTGGTTCTCCCAACGTTTTCCCGATGTCTTCACAAAATTTGATCGCGACGGCGATGGCTTGCTCGATCTCCATGAGATCAACGCCGCGGCCGACAGCGCTGGATCCGACACCTGGTCGATCGCTGCGACCGAACGCCATCGCACAGTGAAATCGAAGCTGATGCCGGCCATGGCCGCTCCCGGCACCGCCCTCCAGGTCGGAAGCGGTCACACCCAGGCGATGGTCGCGTTCATGCAGCAGCAGGCTTATATCATGGATTACGACGTGGTCGGCGGCCAGTACGACCCGGTCGTCGGGGTGATCTCCAGCGGCATGGTCCTGGAGGTCGCCGATGTCCTCGTCACCATCGAACGCAAGCCGATCGGACGGAAGAATCCCTGAACTAACGGGTCGCTGCCCGCACGATCAGCAGGGTGTCGGACTGCTCGGCGGTGCGCAGCGGGCGCAGATCGATGCGCCAATGTCCGGCGCTGCCGCCGTTGCTTGCTGCGGGATTCGCCTGGCTGTTGCCTGGCCGGACCGCGGTCTCGACCACGCCGATCACCAATCCGGCGGGAAAGGTGCCTCCGGTGCTCACCGCGACCTGGCCCGGAGCCACCACCAGACCGGGCAGGTCCTCGACCAGGTCCAGCCGCAGGCCGGCGGCGCGTCCGGTTCCGGCGGCGACCCCCTGGGCGGTGAGCGCCGCCGGCGCCGCCTGACGAGGATCGACCAGTGCCGCCGGGATCCGGCACATGCTGTCGCTGACCAGCTGGACCAGGCAGCGGCTGGAGCGGATGCCGGCGACCACGCCGACCAGGCTGCGTCCGGCCACCACCGCCAATCCCGGAATCACGCCCTGATCAGCTCCGATATCCAAAGCCAGGTAGCGCCGCCCAAGGCGCGAGGTCCGTTCCACCACCCGGCCACGGGCGACCGGGGCGAATCCCGCCAAGGCGTCTTCACCAGCGATGCCCTGATAATCAGCCAGCCGTGAGCGCAGCCGGGCAGTTTCGGCCAGGGCCGACGCCAGACGTTCGTGGACCTCAGCGGTCGAAGCCAGACCTGGGCGGCTGCCAGCCAAGGCGACCAGCGCGTCATCGAGCACTGGCGCCGCCGCCACCCGCCAGCGATCGGCCAGGGCCGTTGCCGCGACCAGGACGGCGAGGAGGGCGAGACCGGCGGCGGCGAGCAGGGCCCGATGCATCGCTGGCAGCGTAGCAGGTCGTGAAAAAACCGCAGCCTGGCTGGAGTCCCGGAGAAGCTCGCCGCCGGAGGAATCGGCTGCGCTTGTGGAGTCGGCTGCGCTTGTGGCGTCGGCTGCGCCGTGCCGCCAGCCCCGCTGGTGTCGGCTCATGGCTGAAAAGTTGGAATTCACCGTCAGTTTTTGCGGCACAACAGCCAGCGCCAGAGGTGGTACGGTCAAGACATGCCCACGATCCTGCCCTATGCCTCGATCCTGCTCGCTCCCTTGCTGGCTGCCGCCTGGTCCGGCGAATCCGCAGCCGTCCGCGATGACCGCGCCGCCGAGCAGCTCGGCTGGAAGGTGGCCACGAAGGGCTACACCTTCATCAAGGACCAGAAGACCTTCATCGAGACCCTGGACATCACCCAGCGGCTCGGCCTGAAATACATCGAGGTCAATCAGCGGCAGAGCTTTTCGAAGGAAGACCCGCGATTCACCGACGAGAAATCCCCGGCTGACCTGCGCGAAGCGATCCGCCAGGCGATGGCGAGCCGGGGCATCCGGCCCATCGGCCTCGGTACGTTGCACCCCAACAACGACGAAAAAGCCACGCGGAGCAAATTCCAATACGCCAAAGACCTCGGCATCGATCTGCTGATCGCCGAGCCATTCGCCGATGCCTACGATCTGGTCGACCGGTTGTCGGTCGAGTACGGCATCCGCGTCGCGATCCACAACCACGGCAAACCCACGCACATGTGGGATCCGGCGCTGGTCGTCGCTGCGATCGCCGGCCGTGGTCGCACTTGGGGAGCCTGCGCCGATACCGGGCATTGGGCGCGCTCTGGGCTGACACCGGTCGACTGCCTGAAAACGCTCGAAGGCAAGCTGCTCAGCTTCCATTTCAAAGACACCGACAAGATCGGCCAAGGCGCGGTCGATGTCGTGCTCGGCACCGGCGCTGCCGACGTCAAAGGCATGCTTATCGAGCTGAAACGGCAGCGCTTCTCTGGGTTGATCGCTCTGGAATACGAACCGGCAGCCAAGGGCGAGCAGCTGGTCGACGAACTGCGCCGGGGCATCGCCTACATCGACCAGGTCGCCCGGGAACTCACCGCGGTGCCGGCTGGGGCCGCCCCCTGAGCCCTGGTCCGGCGCATCAACCGAAGCGGATCGAGGCGACCTGATGCAGGCACCTGAGCAGGTGCCTGCACTGGATGGGATCGCCCGATTTCCTGCCATAATGCCTGAAATCGCATAAGGCAGCGCACCGGGCGTAGAACCAGGCCCGGTCGGCGAAGGCCGGGTCGCGAGGACCGTGCGACGCAGCGAGGGCGGCGGCCAGGCCTTCGCTGCTCAGCCACAGCGCGACGCCGCCGAAATCGAAGGCCGGATCGCCGAGCCCGCTGTCACCCCAGTCGATGCATCCGGTGATCCGGCTGCGATCGGCCATGATCAGATGATTCGCGGTCAGGTCGGCGTGGACCAGCACCGGCTGGTCGGGATTGGCTGGTGGAATGCTGGCGGTTCCACTCAGCAGGTCGTGGAAAGGCGGCTCCAGTTCTGGCGGCAGGTACTGCATGATGGCATCGCGGTGGGTGATGACCCGCTGCGCAGAAAAGGCAGGTTCATCCGGAATCCGGCGCACCGGCCCGACCTGTTCGGCGGTGATCGTGTGGACGGCGGCGAGAAAGGCACCCAGTTGCTGACCGATGCGTGCGGCCTCAGGGTCGGGCAGCAGCTCGCCGGTATCGCCCGGGATGCACGCATAGCCCATGAAGGCATAGGGAAATTGCTCGCTCGCCTGGCCAAACCAATGCGGCCGTGGGGTCATGATCGCTTGGCCGAGCCGCTCGATCGCGGCCAGCACCCGCAACTCCATCACCAGCCAGCCGGCGACCTCGGAGCGTTTCGGAAAGCGGAAGATCCAGTGATCGTTGACCAGGAACGCCTGGCTATCCCAGCCTTCGCTGACATAGGCCACCGTCGCTACAGGCAACTGAGGGAATTGAGCGGCCAGCACCGATCGGACGATGTCCGCATCAAGGTGGCGGTCGCTGCGCCACGGCACCGGCGCTTCGGTTGATGGCGGGACGTTCATGGAGCTGGCCAGGGCTGTTCCCCGGCCAGGGTCCTGGCCATCGCCGCACCGATGCTCCGGGCCTGGGGATCGTCGCTGGCGGCAAGATGCTCGATGACCCGCTGCCGTCGTTGAGCGCTGTGATTTGCCGACAACTTGGCCTTGGCGATGAGCTCCACGCCTTCGATCCGGAACCAGCGGATCTGCTGGGCGAGTCGTGCAAAAGTCGCTTCGTCCAGCTGCGCCTGCCAGGCGTCGTTGCCGGGATCGCTGGTGCTGGCGGCCAAGCGTCCGAACAACTGGCGCACGGCCGCCGGATCGGTGATGACCGTCAGCGGCCCCGCGACGTGGACAGCCAGGTAGTTCCAGGTGGGCACCGTGTTCCTTTCGTCGTACCAGGCTGCCGAGACATAGGCATGGGGACCGTGGAAGATCGCCAGACCGCGCTCTGCCTGCCACAACGGATTGCCGATCGCGACGTGACCATGCACGACCAGGCGATCGTCGCTGCGGTCGATCAGCAGCGGCAAATGCTGGGCTTCCGGGCCATCTGCGCCGATCGAAACCACAGTGGCGAAGGGATGGGCGCGGCAACAGGCGATCACGCTCTCCAGATCGCTCCACGCATGGGCGGCAGGCAGGTACATCAGCAGGCTCCTGCGACCGGCCAAGCCCGCCGCCGTGATTTCCACATGCCAAACCCGGGACGTTCGTTGAATCCAAGGGCGCGGTACACGCCATGGGCATCGCGGGTGTGGAGGTGCACATGGCAGGTGGCCACTGCCTCGTGGGCGGTCAGACGTCTGACCATGCCGCGGCCGATGCCGTTCTGACGACAGGCAGGATCGACCACCACGTCGCACAGATAGGCATGGGTCGCGAAGTCGGTGATCAGTCGGGCAAAGCCGACCATCTGGCTGTCGTCCCAGGCCGAAATGCAGAACGACGTGCGCAGCGCCCGCTGGACCTGGGCCAGGCTGCGGTCCCCTGCCCAATAGGTGTCCCGGAGCAGCGCGTACAGACGCTCAGCGTCGACCGGCTCGGGGCCGAAGCGGAAGATGACCTCTGGCATGGTGGATCCTGGAAAAGCAGCGAGGCGGTCTCGGGCGAGTAGGAGCTGGGCGGAGGTGTGGTTGGCTCAGGCCAGTCCGTGAGCGGATGGCAGCTGGTCGCGACTCAGCCGCCCGACCACGTGGCCGCAAGGCGCTGGGCCATCGCCGCCAAATCTTCGCTGGTGGCTTTGGCTGCTTGATGATGGGCTGGGCGGTCGCCGCCGAATCGCGGAACCACATGGACATGGGCGTGGGGAATGATCTGGCCGGCTTCACGCCCATCATTGACCTGCACCAGGACGGCTGGCGCGCCGGTAACGGATTTCACGCAGACCGTCAGCCGGGCGAGGTACCCGCCGAGTTCGGCCAGAACCTCAGGCGGAAGCTCAGATAAAAAGGCCGCCTCGTGACGCGGAACCAGCAAGGTGTGACCAGGGGCGGAAGGATGGATGTCGAGGAAAGCGCACCACCGGGTCTCACGGAAGACGAAGGCTCCGGGCAGTTCGCCGGCGAGGATGCGGGAGAAGAGGCTGGGCATAGCGGCGACCTGAGCGGTTGCACCGACGTTGGTCAAGCGCCGCCGAGGCAGCCTGCACCGGAACCGCCGACCGACGGCGGTGGATTTGCCCTGGCGATCCGACTGCTAGCCTTGATGCCCATGAACGTGCTCGCTGACACCGACTGGGCCACCTTGACCGCCGCCGTCCGCGGCCACTGCCCGCGCCTGACTCCATCGGATCTCGTCGAGGCCGAGCGCCGGGTCGATCTGCTGTGCGCGAAGATCCAGTTCCGGCATTGGATCAGCCGCGACCGGGCCCGCCGGCTGGTGCTCGGCGAGATGGGCCGGTTGGGCATCATCGCGGCCTGAATACCGCCTGGCCAGGTTCGATCGGATTTGGTCGGTTCCGGCTTGACCGGCGCCGTCCCGGATGCGACTCACGGGGCATGACCACGCCCGCTCCGCTCGTTTCCGACTCCCCGCTGCTCGCCACCGGCAGCATCCCGGCCTTCGACCGCATCGCCCCGGAGCAGGTCGAACCTGCCATCCGCACCCTGCTCGCCGCGTTCCACGCCGGCTTCGACCGGCTGGAGGCAACCGTCCAGCCCACCTGGGACGGATCGATCGCGGCAGTGACCTCGCTGGCTGAGCCACTGGCCTGGGCCTGGGGCGTGGTCAACCACCTGATGGGAGTGCGCAATTCGCCTGCCCTGCGCAACGCCCACCAGGCGGTGCAAGGCGACGTGGTATCAGCGTTCCTGCGGCTAGGTCAGTCGCGAGCACTATACGAAGCCTATCGGCAGATCGATGGATCCCAACTTGATGCCGTGCAGCAGCGGGTGGTCCGGTTGTCGCTCATCGAGATGGAATTGTCGGGCGTGGCGCTGCAAGGCGCCGCGAAGGAGCGCTTCACCGCAATCGAACAGGAACTGGCCGAACTCGCGACCCGGTATGAAAACCAGCTGATCGACGCCACCAAAGCGTGGTCGCTGACCTTGACCGACCCGGCAGAGGTGGACGGCCTGCCGCCGACCTTGCGGGCCGCGCTGGCGAGCCGAGCCAAAGCGGTATGGCAGGAGACCAAGGCGGGAGCGGAGCCCACCCCCGAGTCCGGTCCGTGGCGGTTGACCCTCGATTTTCCGATCGCTGGGCCGTTCCTGGAGCACAGCCGGCGCAGGGATCTGCGCGAATGCCTGTACCGGGCGATGGTCACCAAGGCGTCGACCGGTGCGTTCGACAACGGTCCGGTACTCGAACGGATCCTGCTGCTGCGCCAGGAGCGGGCGGAATTGCTGGGAAAGCGCAGCCATGCCGAAGTCAGCCTGGCGACCAAGATGGCCCGCGAGGTCGCTGCCGCCGAACGGCTGCTGGCCGAACTGAAAGGCCCGGCCAAGGCCAAGGCCGACGCCGAACTCGCCGAGCTGCGCGCCTTCGCCCGCCAGCGCTCCGGGGATCCGGATCTCGACCTGGCGCTGTGGGACATCGGCTTCTGGGCGGAACGTCTGCGCGAGGACCGCTATGCCTACACCGATGAGGAACTCCGTCCGTATTTCGCCCTGCCCCAGGTGCTCGATGGGTTGTTCGCCACCGCCAAGCGGCTGTTCGGCGTGACCATCCGGGCCGCCGACGGCACGGCGCCGGTGTGGCATGCGGATGTCCGGTTCTTCCGCATCGCCGACCGCGATGGCCAGGATATCGCTGCATTTTATCTGGACCCCTATGTGCGTCCGGCAGACAAGCGGGGCGGCGCCTGGATGGATTCTGCCCTCGACCGCAAGCGCTTGGACCATGGTTCCGTGCGCCAGCCGGTGGCTTATCTGGTGTGCAACCAGTCGCCGCCGGTGGGCGACGCGCCATCCCTGATGACCTTTCGCGAGGTCGAGACCCTGTTCCACGAATTCGGCCACGGATTGCAGCACCTGCTGACCAGGGTCGAGCACGTCGAGGCCGCCGGGATCCGCAACGTCGAATGGGATGCGGTGGAATTGCCCAGTCAATTCATGGAGAACTGGTGCTTCGACCCGGCGACGATGCTCGGAACGCCCGGTCAGCCTGGGCTGGCCCGCCACTGGCGCACCGGCGAGGCGTTGCCCAAGGCGACCTTCGACCGGATCGTCGCGGCGCGAACCTATCGCGCCGGTTCGATGACCTTGCGCCAGATCTATTTCGCCCAGACCGATCTCGAATTGCATCACCGTTACCGTGCTGGCGGTGCGGTCACCGCCGGCGATGTCCAGCGGGCGGTGGCGCGCACCAGCACGGTCCTGCCGCCGTTGCCCGAAGATCGCAGCCTGTGCGGCTTCAGCCATATCTTCGCCGGAGGCTACGCCGCTGGATATTACAGTTACAAATGGGCCGAAGTGCTCTCCGCTGACGCCTTCGCCGCTTTCGAGGAGGCCGGACTGGACAACGCGGTGCAGGTCGCCGCCATCGGCCAGCGCTTCCGCGACACGGTGCTCGCCCTGGGCGGAGGCACCGATCCGGCCACGGTGTTCAGGACCTTCCGCGGCCGCGATCCGTCCACCGCCGCCCTGATCCGCCACACCGGCCTGGGCTGAGCACGACGGTTTAGCCGGGGTTGGCATCCCACGGCGGGTCGCCGCCGCCGCGGAACTCCAGGACCAGCAGGCGGTCGGCCGCGGCATCGACGGTCAGCCGATAGCGGGTGGTCTCACGCCGCCCACGCCAGCGCCTCCACCAGGTGGATCCGGGACCGTCGACCGTGGCCAGGGTGACACCGGAGCTGGTTTCCTCGGTCGTCACGTGCTCCTGAGCGCGCAAGCTGACCCGCAGCCAGTCCACCGGTGATCGCCCGGCGAGGATCCGGCTCGCCAGGGCATAGCGCCGGGCCACCAGCACTGCCGTCGTGCGCATACCTTCGCGATCGGCAGTGATTTTCGCCGGTGGTTGGAGGAACCACACCGCCCGGGCCAACCCAGCGACTTGGTGAAGGCCGGCCAACCGCCACCACGCCGGCAGCTCGATGGCGATCCCATGGACGTCCCAAGGCCAACGAGTGGCGGCGGCAAAACCTTCGGCTTCGGCCAGCATCCGGCGCAGGTCGTCCGGCGTCGCCGGAACGAGCTGCCGGGCCACCAGGACCAGACCTGATTCCGGCAACTGGCGGAAGACCGCATGCCAAGTACCTGATGGGCCGGTCCAGCTCGCACTGCGCTGGTCAGCAGCGATCTCGGCCCGGCCAACTCGCTCCTGCCGTCGGATCGTCGCCGTGATCTTGTTCAACGTGCGCTGCGGATCAGGCGTGATCGCGGTGCGTTCCCAACTGATTGCCAGCACCGCCTGGCGGCCACGGGCGAGCAGGGCATGGCCGTTGCGCCAATGGCCATAGATGCCCACCGGTTCGACCTCAACCGGCAGCGGGATGCGCCAGCCATGCAAGGCAAGTTCAGCCATCGCTGCAAGTGGACTGCCTGGACGTGGTGGCGCCAGCGCGGTGCCCGTTCAGACCAATTGGGGGATTCCGGCGGTACTGTCGGAAAAACGCCCGACCGGAGTACCCAGCCGGTCGAGCATCGTGACGAACAATTTTGCGCAGGGCACATCGGCGCTGAAGCGATGGTAGGCGCCATGCTTCAAACCCATCTTGCTTCCGCCGGTCAGGATCAGCGGATAGTTGTTCGGATTGTGGAGGGTGCTGCAACCTGAACCGTACAGGACCATGGTTTGGTCGAGTAGACTGCCGTCGCCGTCATTCGTATCCCGTAACTTCCCAAGGAAATAGTCCAGCTGCTGGGCCAACCAGCGGTCGTACCGACCAAAATTGACCTATCGGGTCGCGGAGGTGCGAGAGGTTCGCCAGAAGACTGGCCGTCTGCCCAGTGATCTGCTGGGATCCGCTCAACCAAGGTGAGCCGAACCGGTCTCGTATCATGTCTCATCCTGCAACGCCGACGATCGCCGTGCAGGCTGGATTGGTGCTGCCAGTGGCCAGGCGTGGTCAGGGTGCGATCAGCCCCAACCGGCGGGTGAATTCAAGATAGGCCAGATAACAAACGCTGAAATTGCCCATGGGTAGGTTATTGGTGAAAAAGCCAAGGTCGCCGTAGTTCACGCTGGGATCTCCGGTCCAGGGATTCACCTGCCAAATGAAGCCGGGATGGCGAAGGTGGATGGAAACCCAACGCTGCATCAGGGTTTTCAATTCTGATTGGCGTCCGTAGTGCTCCATCCAGAGCAACGTGCGCAAACCAAGATTGCAATTGGCTGGTCCGCCCCAGGAATTGCCCGGAAGTTTCCGTTCGAAATAAGGATCCGAGACGGAATAGGAGGCGAATGGGTAAGGCGTCCAGAACTCGTGCGGATTGCCAAGGTACCGGCACCATAGCGGTTCGAATTCGGCCTGGGTGAGAACGTGCTCCTGAACCAGGGGAAAGAGCTGGGAGCCGCGGAAATGCAGATGCCGCCCGCGCGGGTCGACGTCATAGAAGAACCCGTCGTCGGGATCCTGGCAGTGCTTGATGATGAGATGGCGCAGGCTCTCGGCCCGTTCGGTCCACATGGTCGCCTCGGCCGTCTTCCCCAGGGCGGTAGCCATGGCGGCAAGGGCGCGGCGCCCGCCGAAGACCACGGCGGACAGATCAGGAGCAAGTACCGGCAGGTTCTCATAACGTGGACAGTTTGCGGCATCGTTGTCGGGGCACCCTCCCGGCATGCCGATGTGGGTGCAGCGGGGACTATTGTCCTGACCCATGTCGTAGGTGCAGAACATCTCCACCAGGCCGGTCTTGCGGGTGTCGCGAAAGGTTCGGATCCAATCATCGAAACGGCCGCAGGCGGCATAGGCCCGATCCAAAAAATCCTCTTTACCCATGAGTTGTGCCAATTCCCATGCGGTGCGTGCGAGCGGCACGTTTTGCTGAATCTGTCCGAATCCCTTCCCGATCGCCGGCTGGTCGGGCTGGTCGGCCCCGAGCATGCAGGGGAACAGTCCATCCGCCCTTTGCAGCTGAAAGAAGGCCTCGTGCGTCCCCTGGGCGACGACGGGATCGATGCGAGCGTACAACAGCGATTCGAGCGCAGTATTTTCCAGCCAAGTGGTTTTCAGCGGTGGGGTGAGCAAAAGAACCGGTAAATCGAGGTTGGGAAACCGATGGATCAGGCCATGCAATCCAGCGAGGGCCTGTTGTTCACGACTGGCCCCCAAGTTGGGATCCCAGGTGAACACCGGTTTAGTTACGTTGCCTTCGAGCATGGTCGTCTTTCACAATTCCCGGTTGATTTCCCACGGTCCGTGGATCGTAGCCGATGGCGGCGCCAGGGTTGGACGTGAACTTGTCAGGTAATCTTGGCCTTGAGGTGGGTTTTCGCCAGCATGTTGATCTGGGCCGAAATGATGGCTCGGCACTTGATGCGGTTGTCCGGCGTTCGGCATCGAGCCGGAAGGTGGCGGCCCCAGACGGGGGACTACGCCCGAAAGGCGGACGAACCGTTGATCCGGCGGCACCGGCCCGTGAACATCGCGGCCATAGCCGATGCACAGACCGCGTTCCTGCACCTCCCAGATCGGGATCTTCTTGGCCAGTTCCTGGTATTCACTCAGCGTCTGTGACCCCTTCTTCATCACCCAACTGATCTCGGCCGGAGCCACGGTGCAGTGGTTCCAATGGATGAACAGACCCAGGCGGGCACGCTCGAACCAGGCGACATCCCGGGCCGCCGCCGGCGTCGGATAGGGCCCCTGTGATTGCAGGAATGGCTCATACAGAGGATAGGGGACGCCATCTTGCGGATTGGTGGGTGTATTCATGTCGCTTCCTTTTCTTCCGCACAGTCCCTGTGCGTGTTGCAGGGCATCGCCTGTTGGTTTCTGCTTATAATCAGAGGCTGTTTTCATGTTCTTTGCGGATCAGGGTGAGGTCTTCCGCACATCCCAGCGATAGATGCCATCCTGTTGGCGCATGAAGATGCGCCCTTCAACCAGCGGATAGAAGATGGGATGGTGGTCACTGGTGGTTCCACCCCCGAAAGGCGGATGCCATTCTTCGGCGTTGAGCGCGACCACGGAGCCGTCGGCGGCGATCTCGTAAAAGCCGCAAGGGATGCCGCCAAGGGAGCCATCGACGCGAACCAGGACGAGGTCCTCGATGACCTGCCTGTAGCCGCCGTTGGCCGGTTGGAGGCCCTTGCCCTGACCGAGCACTTTGCCGGTGGCGAGATCGAGCACGCGCAGGTCAGGGGTGATGGCGAATTATCCTCGCAGGCCTCGATCACCCCGGCCGTCGGCGTGACCGGCGCCGCTTCGGCGACGCGCAGATGTCCGCCGAACGGCGCAGCGAGAAGTAGAACGCAGCTTGCGATACGACGCAGATGAAACATGGGCGGATGTGTGATTGTCCTGGTCTTTCCTATTGGAAGAAACAGGGAAGGAGCGGAAAGTTAAATCGTGCTCATGGATATTCTTTCAGTTTGTATCAGAGACGTTCATCTGATGGTACCTGGTAATGATAATGGAGTGGTTCAGACCAGTTGAGGAAGTCCGCCGGTACTGTCGGCAAAACGCCCGACCGGAGTACCCAGCCGGTCGAGCATCGTGACGAACAAGTTTGCGCAGGGCACATCGGCGCTGAAGCGATGGTAGGCGCCATGCTTCAGGCCCATCTTGCTTCCGCCGGCCAGGACCAAGGGATAGTTGTTCGGATTGTGGAGGGTGCTGCAACCTGAACCGTACAGGACCATGGTGTGGTCGAGCAGGCTGCCGTCGCCGTCATTCGTATCCCGTAATTTTCCAAGGAAATAGGCCAGCTGCTGGGTCAGCCAGCGGTCGTACCGACCGAACATGACGTATCCAGTCGGATCGCGAATATGGGAGAGGTCATGGTGGCCGACGCTTTTCGGATCCAGCACCAGCTTGGGGAAGCTATTGGCCAAGTTGGTTTCGGTTTCAGCGTGGATCATGTAAGTGATATAACGGGTGGTGTCGGTGCGAAACGCCAGGGCGATCAGATCGTACATGGTCCGCACGTACTGTTCAGGAGTCTCCAAATGTGCATCCAGATCCAGTCCGTCTGCCGAGACCGGATCCCGCGGCTTATCCTGCCAGGCCGCGCTGCGTTCCAGACGCCCTTCGATCTCGTTGACCGATTGGAGATATTCATCGATTTTCCGCTGATCCGCCGGTCCGAGCTGGCGACGGAGATCCTTGGCTTGGTCGAGCACCACATCGACCACCCGTCGTTGATGATCCAGCCTTCGCGCCGATTCGAGCCGATTGGCTCCTTGGCTATCAGAAAAAAGCCGATTGAATATCAAGCGCAACGATGATTCGGACGGTATGGGATCGCCGCGGCGGTTGAATGAGAGGGTATGGGGTTTAGCTCTGATTCCGATTCCCCCCATGGAAGACAGTGCCAGGGAGGGCATCCGGGTCTGCCATCCGAGCGTCTCGGCGGCCTGCTGATCGATGGAAATGGAATTGGAGAATGTGCTGTTGCGGGGATCGCCACCGGTCAGGAAGATCGGGCTGATGTCGTGACCGTGGACGGAGCGGCCCTTGGGATGCGATAAGCCACCAAGGATGGAAATTTCAGAGCGGAATGGTTCCAGTGGATCAAGCGTCTGGGTCAATCGATAGTCCCGACCTTCGTTGAGCGGGAACCAGTTCCAATTTTTGTATTCGGCGTGGTTCTCAGGAGGCAGGCAGACGCCAAAGGGGAAGAAGATCGAGCAGAGACGTCGCGGTCGGCTGGTGGACTTGGCGGGTTCCTCAGCCCAGCCCATGCAATCGAGCAGGGGCAGAGCAAGGGCGACTCCGGCGCTGCGCAGGAAGGTTCGGCGATCGAGTCGCCAGGACGAGTTGCTCATGGTGGTGTCTCCTGGTTATTTTTCGTGGAACGGACGGCAGGTGACGATGGCTTTGATCAGGCTGCGCAACCGGTGGTCATCGGCGGAAAATGTGGCGGTCAGGCCGTCGATGACCTCGGTGTCGGCCAGGCTGGTCGAACGTCCGAGCGCATAGGCAAGCAGTTTCCTGGTCAGTGCTCTGAAGAACCGATCCGATTTCATCGTGACCAGGTACGATCGCAGCTCGGCCAGGCCCTCGATCGCCGTCCCGTCGGGAAGATCAGAACGGGCTTCGACCGGCAGATTGTTTACCTGCGATTTGGTCCGCCAGATCCCGAGCGCATCATAGTTTTCGAAGGGCAGACCCCAGGGATCGATCGCTTGATGGCAGCTCGCGCAGGCAGGATTGCTGCGATGGTGCTGCAACTGCTGTTTCCACGGCAATTTGAGGATCTTGGGATCATCAGCGCCGATTTCGGGAACGACTGGCGGTGGGGGCGGCGGGGGATCGTCGAGCAACCGGCGGAGCAGCCAGGAACCGCGCTTGACCGGATGCGAGTCACGGCCGGTGGAGTTCCCGGCGAGCACGCTGGCCTGGGTGAGGATGCCGCCTCGGTGGTCTTTGGCGGTCAGGGCTGCGCGGCGGAAACCGTACCCGGTCACACCGGCGATGCCGTAATGGCGGGCCATCAACGGGTCGAGCATCGCGAATTGGGAATCGAGCAGGTTCAGGGCACTCAAATCGCATATCAGGATTTCATGGAAAAATCGGTTGGTTTCCTCACGCATCCGATCCAGTACATCCAGAAAGACCGGGTTGATCATCCGGCTGTCGATCGCGTCCAATTCAAGCCATTCGTTGACGAACGAGGTGATGAATCGCCACGCTCGCTCATCGGCGAGGAGTCGATCGACCTGGGCCATCATCACCGCCTTGTCGTGCAGCTTTCCGGCAGCGGCAAGCTGGAGCAATTCTTCATCGGGAGGACCATTCCACAGGAAATAGGACAGGCGGGATGCGAGCTGGTGATCGCTGATGTCCCGCGATGTGGTCTTGTTCTCTTCCAACAGAAAGAGGAAAGGCGGTGCGGTGAGGACCGCCGTCAGGGTTTCGCGGATGGTCTCTTCGAAACTGAGGGGAAGGACCGGTGGTCCGGGCTCGACCGTGAACGATTCATTCGGCAGCGATGTCGGATCGATTCCCGGTCCCTCCCAGGAAATCTGCCTCAGGAGCACCCGCGGCGTCGGCCCTTTGCGATAGCACAAGGCGAAAGCGTGGGATCCGGCAGACAGTTGGACGGTTCCGGATTTTCTGCTGTCGTGCTGCATCGCCGCTGCGTCGTTGTCGATGATCTCTTGGCCGTCCAGGTAGAGCCGGCTGCCTCCACAGCTTTCGATGGTGAATTGGTATTTCCCTTTCCGAGGCACGGTAATTCCGCCAGAATAGCACACCGCGATGTCCTTCTTCTGATAGGGAGCCAGCACAGGATGATTCCACCAAGAGGTCTGGATATTCGGCACAACCGTCTCCCCGACGGGCTTCAAGGCATGCAGTGTCTGAAGAGTGGCATTCGCGGGAATCTGATCGTACACCGTCATTTTCATACCCGCTGCCGATGGAGGATGCTTCGCGACCTCGGACGCCAGGGTCTGGGATTCTGCCCACAGACGTTTCCAATGCGAATAATACCGATCGACCTCGACTGGACTCGGAGGTCTGCGCCAGGCCCGGGCCATGAAACGTTCGAGCACTTCACGCGCGTAGATGTCATGATTTTCGCGATTTGGCGAATCGATGAAGATCGCACGATGTGATTCAGGTGGCCAGGTTGCATAATAGGGAGCCTCATATTCGATCTGGTCGATTCGCAAATCGGGTCCGGGGGTTTTATCATCGGGACCGATGAAGGCATTTGCCATTTGGAGACGCATTTTTGTTTCGCTCAATTTGTCATTGAGCTGGATCGGCATGTTTTCCAACCGTCCGGTGAATTCGTAGATCTGCTGGTCCAGGCCACTGACTGGCAATGGCTGGCTGAGTAATTGGTACGTCGGTCCATAGGTATTGTCCCGGCCGATCGACACCGCCAGCCACGGCGAATCCTGGTTCGTGCCCGAGACAGTCTCGGCAGCGGTGGCGCCACCGCCGATCGTCATGGTCGCCCTGGCCGAGACGCGGATGCGGACCGGACCTTCGCTGGGGCAACGGACTTGGACCGAGGTCGCGCGATCGAAGCGCTGGGAACCCGTTCCGGCAAGTTTTCCGGTGGGCAGCAGAAAGTGATCTGTCGGAATTGCCACGCCTTTCGGTGGTGCGGGTATTTCAGCCCCATCCAACCTGAACTTCGCCTGGTCAACTCCATCTTGCGGAGGGAGATGTTCGGGCAACAGTTCGACTTTCTTTTCGTCTTTCTTTGCGCCTTTCTTTTCGGTCTCCTTTACGGTCCACCGAACGCGGTTGGCTAGGGGGCGAGGACTCGTAACGATCGCTTTATCCAGTGCCGCCGCTGCGATCTTTTGGTAGTATTCCAGAATCATCGACGATACCGTCAGGCATGAACTGTCATTGCGGAATCCTTCCTCGGACAGGCCATCTGGGGGAAGATCCTGTTCAAAGGGGAGATCGAGTCCGAGCAGGTCGCGCAAGGTGTTGCCATACTCCTGGCGATTCAGCCGCCTGAGCAGGATCGGTTTGGCGACCCCTTTGCGGGCCTTCGCCATGGTTTCGACGAGCCAGGCGCTCAGCACCCGACGCTCATCTGGTCCGGGTTGGCGCTGATCTTTTGGAGGCATCCGACCGGCATGCAGTTCATCGCTGATGTCCTGCCAATGGCTGGCATCGGGCCCGCCCACTGGATCTGGATTGAGCCGGTCGATGCGCAGGGATCCTTTCGCTTTTTCTGGTCCGTGGCAGGGCAGGCAATAACTGGTAAGCAGTGGGAGGATCTGCTTCTGATAGGAGGTGGAGTCCTCAACGGGTTGCGCGGCGTTTGCCGTCACGCTGATGAATACCGCCAACGCGATCTGTAGCAGCAGGTCGGACAGGCTGTTTCGCGGTGAAGGCTTTATCATGGTGATCGTCCTGCGTTGGAGTGATGCTACCGCCGTGCATGGAAATCTGCTCCACTTCAGTTCGCCCAGGGTTCGCCATGGGTCGTTGGCGATCTTTATAAACCTATTCACAGACAAGGGTTAGAGTTTTCCTAAAGCCGCTGCAAGGATTCCGATTGCCATGACAAATATTCTCATGAACTATGTCACGTATGCGCATCTGCTTGTTCATGGCGACCCTCGATCAGCAGCTGATCGGTGCCATCGAGCATTACCGCCAACAGCATGACCTGCCGTGGCAGCTCCAGGTGATTGATAGAAAGGAGGCTTTCACGCAGGTTCATGACGTCGACGGCATCTTGCTTGGCAGCTATGCTCCACTGCCTTCCTGGTGGTCACGGCGGCGCGTGCCGTGCGTCCGTTGGCGAGGCATTCCTGAACCCGGGGTCACCGTGGTGTATTGGGATGATGCTGCCATCGGCAGGCTGGCCGCGCGGCATTTTCGCGAGCAGGGTTTCCGCTACGTCGCGACCGTCAGCAAACCGCTGTATGCCGGATTCGGGGGATTCCGCGAGGCGGCGACCGCTGCCGGTCTGACCTTCCTACGCTTCGATCCCACCGCCGGCGACGCTGACCATGGTGTAGGCCGGCTCATCACCTGGTTGCGGGCCGCGCCGCATCCACTGGGTATTTTCTGCCACCAGGATCGGCCAGCACTGTGGCTGCTGGAGCTCTGCCGAGAGCATGGCGTGCGGGTCCCCGATGAGATCGGAGTGCTTGGCGTGGACGATCTGGAGATCAGCGCCGTTTCCATGCCGCCGTTATCCAGCATCCAGATTCCGAGTTCGGCGATCGGAATGGCGATGGCCATCCACCTGCATCGCCTGCTCTCGGGTGCCTCGGCTCCGTCCGATCCGGTTCCCATCACCCCGACCAGGGTCAGTGTCCGGAAGAGCACCATGCGCGACACCGGTGATGCGGTCATCGATCGCTTATGCAATTACCTGGCGAGCAAACCGGCAGCGGCTCATTCAGGACCTGCCCTCGCCAAGCGGGCCGGATTGTCGTTGCCGCAGCTGCATCGTCGTTTCCGGAAGGCGCTCGGACTGACCCCGGCCGAGCAGATCCGTCGCTATCGGCTGCGCCTGGCCCAGGATCTGCTGGCAGATACCGATCAGACGGTGGCTGCCATCGGCCGGCGTTGCGGGCTGGGGGGAACGGTGGGCCTGTGGCGGCTGTTCCGTGCCGCCGGCCTGCCTTCACCTGACCGCTGGCGGGCGATGACCCGTGGGGTGCCGGATGACGACCACCATCGCACTGATTCTGTAGCGATTCCCTTCCCGGCCCAACCGCACATCGGCACAGCTGGCTGGGAACCGCCAGCGCCTGGCCCCGCTGACGGCGTCGAGGGAGCAGAGCCAGAGGTCGCTAGCTTCATTTAACTGCTGTATTTCTCAGCTAGGAGAAGCCGACCTCCCAGGGCACTTCGCTACCCGTCGCGGAGCACAGGTGCAGATCGAGCAGGCCCTCGCCCCTGGAGACGATGGCAGCCGCGCCGGCGGCGGCCGTGGCGCCGGTACAGCTCAGGCCGTTGGTGGCCAGGATCACCCGGGTGGTCTCGCCGGCGACCAGGCGTGAGGTCCCTGCCAAGATCCGCCGCGCCGGGTCCCAGACCGGCCGCCGGACGAGATCGACCAGACCTTGGTGGATATGGCGGTCGGTGGCGATCCATTGCGGCCGATCCTCGACCTGGTGGATGGCGAGCATGCGCGCCTCGGCCGGACGCAGATCCTGGGCCAGGCGGTCGCCACCGCCGACGATCCCGGCCAGGCGGTCGTTCCAGAAGTCGTAGACGTAATACCGCTGCGCCGGATCGAGGCCGAGACCGCCGGCCCAGGCCGGGGCGCCCAGCTCGACCGCCAACGTCGCCGCCACCGGTATCAACCCGGCGACCTTGCCCGGGAAGTCCCGCCGGCCCTCGGTGAAGGGCTCCAGAGGCAGGTCCACCGGCGGCCAGGAACCGGCGGCGACGGCGGTGTTGTACAGCGTCAACTGGTGCCAGCCGTCCTCGATGCGGAGATCGAAGATCTGGGGGCAGTCGCCGCCGGCGAACAGGTCCAGCGGCCTGGCGGTCCGGCCAAGGGCGGGCAGCGGCACCACTCGCGACAGGTCGTGCAGGAGCTCCGCGTCCAAGTGGCGGAAGCTGGTGGCGAGGAGGATCCGGGCCGAGGCCACCGCTGCCATGGTAAGCATGGCCCGGACCCCGTCCCGGCCACGCAGCTCGCGCTCAGCGGGCAGGTCCTTGCCGTCGGTGTCGTAATCCATCACCACCCGGTTCTTGTACCAGCGCCGGGCCACCCGGGCGAGCAGGGTCGGGGCCCAAGTGCTGTTGTCCCAGATCACGCGCTGAGCATTGGCCAGGCCGATGGCCACGTCTGAGCCGAGGAAGTAGGCCCGCTCCTGGAGATCCGCCTCCGGCCCGAGGCCCTCCCGGGCCAGGGCGAAGATCTGACGATATGCCGCGGCTGTGGTCGCCTGGGGATCCTCGAATCCGCCTTCGGCGATCCAGCCGGTGATCTTGGGATAGTCGTAGAAGATGCCGGCCAGCCCGGCCTGGCGCAGCCCGGCGTAGACCTGACGCACATGGGCCTGGAACCCCGGATCGGTGAAATCGCAGCCGACCAGGTCGCGACCGGCCTCGGGCCAGTCCCGCTCCCACCAGCGAGCGCTCACCGGGCAGAGCAGGCGGCGGCCGGGGTCATTGAAAAGCATGTGGCCCGGGTGGGCGGAGGCGTAGTCCTCGCTTCGGCCGTTGGCGCGCATGTAGCTGATGGGCACGCCGCCGCGCTCGCGCACCGCCCCGCACCAGGCCGCGGTCGTCGGCCAGGGCTGCTTGTAGCAAGGACCGGGCGGAGCGAAGGTGGGGGCGCAAGCGGCCCAGTGCGCGTCATCCCACCAGCCGTCGCAGTTGTCCTTTGCGTAGCTGTCGGGCAGGAGGCGGATGCCTACTGCGGCGTAGCGCAGGAAGCCGCTGGCGGCGACCAGGTCCATTTCGGCCACTGCCCCAGGAGAGTCGTTGGCCGGCGACCCTAGGCCCTGGGAGGCCCACCACAGGCAAACAGTGGGGTAGGTCCCGTCGGCCAGGGAGACGCCCTGGGCCAGGCGCACCGCCCAGGCGTACTCCTCGGCGACAGCGAAGGGATCGTGGCCGGCGAGGTCGATCCAACTGCGGTCGGCGGCAACCCAGGTCTCCTCAGGCTCGACCAGGCGGCCGACCGGATCCTCGGCCCATAGCTCCACCGCGATGCTGTCGACGGCCGGCCGAGCGGCGACGAAGCGTTCGAACTCCCGGTAGGTCAGTCCGCCCAGGACCAGGCAGCGCGGCCGGCCGGGCCCGCACCGCAGGACCAGGTTGTTGCGGCAGCGCAGCGGCACCGGCCCATGGACCCGGGTCGGGACGCAGCCGCTCTCGCCATCCAAGGCGGCGTAGCCTTCCGCCACCGGGCAGCCGGCGAAGGCGGAGCCGTCCACCAGCTGGATGCGGCCGATGCGCACCGGCTGCGGCCCGTGGTGGCGCACGCCCCCGCCCACCACCAGGCCGGTGCGGCCGGCATGCAGGTCCAGTTCGAGAATGCGGTCGTCGCCCTGCCCTGGGGCGACGATGCGCAGCCGCCGGCCAGGGCCCAGGGGCCCGTCGATAGCGAACTCGCTCCAGGTGCAAGGCGCGGAGCCAGCGACCAGGTGGTGTCCATCGGCATCCGCCAGGCGCAGGGGCCGGCAGACGAGGGCCGCCAAGGGGTCGTCGAGGGAGGCCAGGGCCCAGGAGCCGCTGCCGAGATGGACCGAGGCTGCGACCAGGCCGTTGGCCAGGACCACGGTGGACCCGTGCAGCATCACGGTGACCGCCAGGCTCATGGTTTGGCCGGCGTGCCCGAACCGAGCACGCTGGCCCGGTCGACCTCCTGCACGCCGTCCGCGCCAGTGGCGACGGGCAGCAGGCGCCAGCTGCCGGGACCCGCATGCTTGGCCCACCAGTAGGCGAGGCACAGCCGACCATCCTGGACGCGCAGATCCTGGACCGCGAAGCCCCCGCCTTTGACGTGGCCGTAGGGCATGCCGAGGACCAGAGAGCCCTTGTTGTCGGCGCGTGGCGCCCCGCCGCTGGTGATCCGTCCGCGCACCGTGATGCGGCGACGGACGGTACCGTCCCGGTCCAGGCCCCAGACCATGACCCCGCCATCGAGGTCCACCGCCAACCCGGCCGCAGTCCACACCAGGCCCTCGTGAAGCACGGCGCCGATGCACGGCCAAACCGATTCGACCTGGCCGCTGTTGACCAGCCGCAGGTCGCTGCGGGCGGCCAGGAAGCGCCAGCGCATGGCTCCGCTGACAGCATCGAGGGCGTAGAGCCAGCCGTCGCGGCCAGGGAGGTAGACGGTCCCATCATCGATGAGGGGCTGGGCGGCGAGGCGGCCGTAGGCTTGGAAGCGCCAGGCCTCGACCCCGCCCCTTGTGGCGATGGCGACCTGGCGGTGGACGAGAGGGGTGACGGTCACGGCGCCAGCCGAAGCCGAGGGTCCGCAGCCGCTGGCTGAGATCGGGACAGGAACGCTGGCGTAGGTCGCTAAGGTACCGAGGGGGCTGTAGGCCCCCGCCACCCAGTCATAGGCCAGGCCATACTCAGAGAACAGGCGCGGCGGATTGTAGAAGCCGTTGTTCTCGCGGCTGGACTGCCAGCGACCGGCATCCGTGCCAGGATGCCGGTCCACCGGCTGGGGCGGAGCAAGGGTGCTGCGCCGGGTCGCGTCGTCCGCCGGGGCTGGCGTCTGGCCCTTGGTCAGGCATTGGTTGAGCTTGATCCCCCACGAGCACGAGCACTGGACGATGGACTTGAGGTAGAGCCTGTCCCGGGATGGGATGAAGCCCTGGGCGCAATCCGCATGCTGGACGGTGTTCAAGGACCAGGTCAGGCGATCCGGCGGTCCGAGGATGCCGGTGATCAGCGTCGGTACCGTCGACAGCAGCAAGGTCGAATCAGGGAAGGCGATCAGCCGCTGGCAGCCCTGGTTGACCCCATGCCTGAAAAAGCGGTGTTCGCCATCGCTCAGGCGGTAGGTCATGAGCCAGAAGGAGCCGTTCATCACAACGTGGCCGTCGATGACCACCGCATTGCTCCCGGAGGCATCCTGGCCCTGATCGGAGCGGAGTCCGCCGTTGAAGTCGCCGAAGGCCTGACCGGTGCCCTTCTGCCAGCGCTTGGCCCCGGTCCGGCTGTCGAGCACGGTGACATGGCCCCATTCGGTGTTCCAGGCGTGGTGGCCGCTGGCGACGAGGACGACGTGGCCGGGCTGGGCGATGATCTGGCCGAGTTCGCCCTCGGGAGCCGGGGCGCGCCAGCGCAGGGCGCCATCGGCCAGGCCGAGCGCGACCACGCCGGTGGCCTTGCGGCTGCCATAATACCGGACATTGACCAGGTGGTTCTCACCCTCGCCAACGATGACCTGACCGTCATGGCCGCCGGCCAGGGCATTGAGGCGAGGCTGGTCGGTGGTCCACGACCAGCGCAGCGCGCCGCTGCGCACATCGAGGGCATAGACAGTCCGGTCCCAGGCCTGGATGAGCAGGTCTCCGATCACCATGGTCCGGCAGGCGATGTCGCGGCCGCCAGCCTTGTCCAGCATCCGCCAGCGCGCGCCCTCAGTGAAATCGATGATGCCGGCCCCGGTGCGGGCCTCGGCCGAGCGCATGGGCAGTCCGGACTTCGGCGTCCATTCCTTGGGGAACCAGTAGACCCGGCCATCGGCGACGATGGTCGCGTAGTTGGCGTGCTTCTCCTGGTTACCTTCCCAGAGGAGGATGCCGTTGTCGGCGTCGCGGACGGTGAAGCGCGGCGCAGCCATGCCGCTGCCCTGACCGGCGAGGAAGAAATTGTGCCCAGATTCCTCTTGTAGGACGACTCCAGAGGCGACCAGCGGGGCGTTGTGGTCGGGTGGGCTCCAGCCCGCCATCCATTGCATACCAGTGGGCAGTCCCGGACGCTGGCCCTGGACCACCATGTTCATGTCCGGCCGGCGGTAGTCGTGGGTCCAGTCGCCAGCCGGGTCGCTCTGGGGCGCGCGCCGGACCGTCCAGGCGCTGCCACGCCGCGACCACCGCGATCCGCCCGGAGCCAGCACCCGGTCCAGCTCGGCCGCGTCGGATCCGCTGGTATCCACGACCAGGTTGGCCAGGGCGGAGCGCCACGGCAGACGGTTGAGGTCCGGGCGCAGCTCAGCCGTGGCCAGGCCGGCAAGGCCGGCGGCGTTGATCCGGCCGCGCAAGACCGCGACTGCCGCTGGATCGGTGCCGAGCGCATGGACCAACCAGCGTCCGCCGCGGGCGAGGTCGACCACGAAGCCGTCCAGGCCATCTCCGACCACGACCGCCAGGCCGCCCGCCAGGCCAGTGGTCGCAGTGACCGCGGCTGCGGCCGGCTCCGTTGCCGGTCGTGCAGGCTCCGCCGGTGGTTGTGGAGGCTGCACCGGTGGCGGCTGTCCTTCGCCAGCGCTGGCAGTCGCCAGGCAAAGAATGACGAAACCGGTGAGAATCGCAGAGAGGCGCATGAGGCGCTCCAAGGGGAGAGTCCGCTGGACCGCAGGATTCATCGGGTGGCCGAGGCCGCAGCCGTTGCTGAACCTTGGGGCCCGAGCAAGCGCAGGCGCCAGGCCGGCTCGAGCCCGGCCGCGTCAACCACGGCCTGGGCCGCTGCCGGCAGGGGCGTCCCGGGAGGCACGGAGATATTATCCTCGAGCCGCGATTTGCCGCTGCCCAAGGCCAAGGGCCTGCGATGCCAGTTGCGGCGCAAGATGTTCACCCCCTCGGTGTTGATCGCGATGCTGTTGATCGCGTCGAGGAGGACGTTCTCCTCGACAATGATCCCCTCGCTGGCGGCATCGAGATAGACCTGGTTCCAACCGGACGTGATCCCGTAGTTGCGGCGGATGGCCGAACCAGGCTGTGCGCCCAGCGTATAGATGGTGCCGCCATCGATGAGGTGCTGATGCGAACCTGGAGCCCATTGGGTCAGGCGCAGCGACACGCAGGGCGTGGTCACGGCGCAGGCGGCCTCAATGCGATTGGCCTCGATGAGCGTGTTGCGGCACGAGGACGGCGGCTTGTCATCGCCACCCCAGCCCCAACCCCACGAGATCCCGCTGTAGGGCGTGGGTCGGATGTGGTTGTGCCGGACCCGGCCGCCATCGACATAGAATCCGAGGATGGCGACGCTGCCGTGATATTCGGTGGCGATGTCCGAGAACAGGTTGTTGTTGATATCAATGGCGACGACGCGGTCGGCATCCGTCGGGTGATGGCTATGGAGGTTGCCGACCACCATCCCGCTGGCGGAGATGTCCTCGAAGCGGTTGCCGACCACGGCCACCTGCTTGCAGCCGATGCCGAGCTCGACGCCGCCAGCGCCCAAGGCGCGGAAAGTGTTCCCCTCTAGAAGCACATGCTCGCAATGGGTGAATCTGAGAGAGGAGTCCAGGATCCCCCAGTCCGGCCGCGCCTGGCCGAAGTCCTTCGTGCCGAGCTCACCGTTCAGGCAGGTGCCCGCCTGGACCTCGCAGAACGCGACGCCGGCGTCGGGCAACGGGCAGGTCGAATGGCTGAAGGTCAAGCCACGCATCTCCAGGTGGCGGACGCCGGAGGCCTGCACCAGCCGGCCCAAGGCGGGAACGATGATCTCGCGGGTGTTGGGGTCCTCGTCCGCTGCTGCCACCAGGCGCAGTCGGCGCTCGAACGGGTCGAAGCACCAGGAATGGACCGGACCCAGGAGCTCCGGGGCGTTCTCCATCCACGCGACCTGCCGCGGCTCGTACCCTTTGTGCCGCTCGATGTTGGCCCAGAAGGCCGGCGGCATCACGGCGGTGGTCCCGTCCATGCCGGCAACGATGGCGCGCATCTCCTTCCACTCGATGCGGATGACGAGTTCGACCGCGGTCGGCCGGGACCAGGTCGCGAGTGGGGTCCCGCCCCACCCGGTCGGCTTCTTCGTCCAGTTCAGCAAGTCGTAAGTCCGTGCGCGCTGGGCGCGGACCCCATCGATCCACAGCTGGCGCACAGCGGACTGGGGCACGGTGGCGCTCCAGATCCGCTTGGCCGGGTCGGTCAGCGTCCAGCCGCCGACCCGGTGGCCGCCGCTGATCACGGGCCGGGCCCCCTCTGCGGCCCGCCACACCACCGGCGCACTTGGCCGACCTGAATCGGCCGCGCCTAGCTCCAGGGTCGAGCCCAGGACATGCGTGCCTTGGTGCAGGATCAGCTGGACTGGTCCACCGGCACCGCCAGCGTGCGCCAGGAGGCGGCGCAGCGCATCGCGCCCTTCGCCGATGGTGGCGAAGGGTCGGGTCAGGCTGCCATCACCGCCGCCGCTGCCGGGTCTGACGTGGATGTCAGCGCTGTCCAGGCTGGCGAGGCAGGTGCCGGCGAGGACGAGGAGGAAACGAGGCATGAACATGAGAGAGACTCCTGGTGAAAGCGGTGGTCATGGACGGCGCAGGTCGTAGCACCACAGGTGCCGGCAACCGCGGAAGAACACTCGGCCGTCGGCATGCAGCCAGGCCTGGGGGATATCATAGGCCGAGACCTGCTTATGGGGCTGGGACCAGGTCCCGACTTTTTCCAAGGTCCTGACCTTGAAGACGTCGAGCACGGTGGTGGCGTGGCAGCCGTCCCACTGGTGGAAGACGAATCCGTCGGCCACGGTGGTGGCGCCGATGAAGGTGCCGGAGCCGCCTACCTGGGCCAGGACCTTGCCGCTGGCCAGGTCCACGGCCTGGAGAATCTGCGCCGTCTGGCCGCTGCCGGGCGTGTCCCAACGCAGGTAAAGTACGCCGTCAGCCGCGGCATTGGCCTGCATGTCCCTGGCGCAGCCGACCTTGGGGTCGGGGGAGGCGAGCTCCCAGGCCTTGGCCGCGCCGCCGCGGCCGAGCAGCCAGCAGCGGATCACGCCGGTCGTGGTCACGGTCAGCAGGCGGTCACCGTAGAGCCGGGTGAAGCCGCAGTTGCGGACGAAGCCGTCCACCACCTGGGTCCAGACGATGGTGCCGGTGTCGGCTTCGCGCAGGGTCACGGTGTCCTTCTCCTCTTTGGCTAGCACCCCGCCGGTGTAGCTCAGGACATGGTCCTTGCCCTCCAGGCGCAGGCCGGCGATGCCGGCGCCGGGCTTGATCGGGCTCGCCCAGCCCTGATCAAAGCTCCAGCGCACCGCGCCGGTGTTGCGGTCGAAGGCGATGCCGACGTGGTGCATCAGCACCACCGGCCCGATGGCGTAGAGGCTCGGGAAGTTGGGCGCCCCGGGCGGCCAGCCGTGCATGGTGGCGGTGGCGAGCTCCTTCGCCTTCTCGACCTCCCAGGCCGGCGCGGTCGGGACCTCCCAGTCGAGCGCGCCGCTGGCCCCGTCGAGGCAGTAGAGCCGGCCGAGCCGGCCCATGATGAACAGCTTGCCGTCGGCGTAGCAGGCGGTGCGGCCCTGGTCCTCATGCTTGTTGTAGCCGACCACCGAACGGCCGCGGTTGGACAGAACGTGCTTCCACAAGGTGCGGCCGCTGGCGGCGTCGACACAGACCACGACATCATGGCCATCGATGCGGCCCTTGGCGGCCTCGATACCCTGTTCCAGGTAGCTGCGCGCCGCCGGGTCCCAGTCCAGGTGGTAGTGGAGCCGGTAGTCATCCAGCTCGTTTTTCAGCCGCTGGGCCTCCTTGGCGTCGACCACCTCGCCGGCGGGCTGGTTGATCAGGTAGTAGAGCCTTCCGTCGCCCAGGATCGGCGACCAGGCGCCGGAGGTGCCCAGGACCGGATCGGTCCGGCTCTCGCGATCGGCGGGTATGGCCTCCTCGCTCATCCACACCAGGCGGGCCTCCCGGGTCGGGTCGGCGACCACCGGCCGACCGGCGTCGGAGCCGCGCCAGCACCCATCGTTGCCGCTCAGCTGGCGCCAATCCTTGCCCGGGGCGAGAACCTGCTCCGCGGTGAGGGCGGCGGCATCCTTCCATGTCCCGGCCAGGTCCTGGCCGCCGAAGGTGCCGGTGAGCATGCCCGAAGCGACCGTCGCCACCAGATCGGCGGTCAGAACCGGTCCGCGGACGTCGGGGCCCTGGGCGGCCTTGAGCCGGTCCTCGGGCTTGCCCCGGGCGTTCCAGCGGCTGAAGACATGATGCCGCACCGGCCCGGCGATGCGGCCTCCCTCCAGGCGCACATCGTGCAGATCCCAGGTCGCGTAGCCCGGGCCGAAGATGCCATTGTCGTGGGGGCTGATGAAGCCCTTGTCGGCAGCGATCACGAACCAGTTGACCGGGCGCGGACCGCGGAACTGGACCAGGACCTCGACCGGACCGTGGGGCGGGCATGTGGTGGTGAAGCGGGCGACCGAGAACGGCTCGCTCGGGGTGACGAGCCGAGTCGCCGGCAAGGCCGTTGCCGTTGCCGGCGGCGGTGCATCGCCAGCGGCAAGGCCAGCACCGGCCGCGAGGCAGACAGATGCCAGGAACAGGTTCTTCATGTGATTCCTTTCGGAATGGAACGGGGCAGATCGAATCACCGGACAGCAGCCGGGTCGTTGCGGGTGCACTCGACGACATAGGGGCCGACCTGAACCGCCTTGGCATCGCTGGTCACGTCACGGCCGGCGACGGCTATGCCGCCAAGCGCAACTCCACGCACCGGGCTGGCTTCGTCGCCTCCCCTGATGCACAGCACCTGGCCGCATGCAGGCAGGCGCAGATCGCGGATGGTGACGCCGGTGATGCTGCCGAAGCGGCTGGGCACCGAGCCTTTGGGATAGGAGACCTCGTTCCAATGGGTGGCGAGAAGAGGTTCTATCTCGATGACGCCACTGCGAACCATCCCGTCGATGGAGATCCGCTCCACGGTGAGGCCTGACAGCGGCGTCCCTGAGACCGGCTGCGCGAGCAGGAAAGGCAGGGTCCCCATCATCGCCACTTGGCAGTCGCGGATGCGGATGTCGGCAAAGCGTCGGGTATCGCTTTCATGGCCGATCAGGATAACCCGCGCCCGGTCGCTCCAGAAGACCATGCGTTCGATGGTGATGTCCTCGGTCGCCGGACGGTCCTCGGGCCGGTATTGGGCTGGTTTGCGATGTTCCGGCAGCAGCCAGGCGATGCCCTTCATGGCGATGCAGTCGTCGTCGCTGCGAATCATGCTGTCGCGGATCACGATCCGTCTGCTGTTGCAGGGGTTGATCCCGTCATCGTTCATGAAGCGGCCGTTCAGGATCGCGATGCGCTCGATGGTCAGGTCGGTGCAGTCGGAGGGCAGCAGCGTCCAGGCCTGCGAGCCGCGCAGGGTCACCCCCTCGATGATGATCCCGCTGCAACGCAGCAGCTTGATCGGAATGGGACCGGTCCCCTTCGCGTACGAATCACCTGCGAGGACACCGCGACCGCAGATGCGGATCTCTTTCGCGTCCTCGGCGACCACCCCGCCATGGACCACCGCTCCAGGGGCCAGGTAGAGGGTCTGGCCACTGGTGAGGGTGATCTGTCCAGGGCGATGGATGCCGGGTCCGAAATACACCACGGCCGGTCCGGCGCGGGTGAGTGGGGCGACCTCGGGCGGGCGGATGGAAATGAAGAGCGGCGCCTTCTTGCCCTCGGAAAGGACGACGAAGTGGCAGGGACCGGGGGCGGTAACCTCCCAGGAGCCGTCGGCCTGCGGCCTCGCGGTCAGGCTCCCGAGGGGTCGCAGTTGGGCCTGGGCCAGGCCGCGCAGGTGGCGGATGCGCACGGTGATCGGACCGTCGGCATCGATGGCGGCATGGCCGTAGGGGCCGCCGTGGTGGCCGGCCGCCTGGGCCACGCCGACCGCGACTGCAGCCGAGCCGCCAACTGAGCCGACGCTGACTGCCACCTGCCAGTCCGGGTGCCTGGGCTCCTCATCGGGCAGCGGAACGGGTAGGCAAACCGCTCCAGAGAGGCGGCCTGCGGCGACGAGGATCAGGCACACCAAAGACAAGCGCGACAGCAACGCTCTCCCGGTCTGCCGGCGGCCGCTCACGGCCGCTTCTTTCGCAGATCATAGCAGTACACCCCATCGGCACCGCGAAAGAAAATCCGTCCTTCGACCATCGGGAAGGTCATGAACTTATTGTGATAGGACGTCGTCATGGGATGGGGCTGCCACCAAGTGTGGACATCCTTGGTCAGGGTTTCAGGGCTCGCGCCCAGGATGGTCATCTCGCTGTGGCCGTGAGAACCGTCCAGGCTGAGAAGGATGCGATCCTCGAAGAAAGCGGCATAGCCTTCGTTGTATGGCCCGCCGCCGGCATAGGTCGCCAAATCCTTACCGGTGGCGGCATCGAAGAGGTGCGTCTCAAGCGGACCGCCGACGACGACATAAGCGCCGTTGCATCCAGGCGGCGCATCGGCGGCGGCGAATGTCGCCGGCGATTGCCACAACTGCTGGGCTTTGCCGGGATCCAGGGCGTAAGCGGTGACCGTGGCATTGGCCGAGACGACCTGCTTGGCCAGATGCTGCCAGCCGGCCGGGAGGATCCCTAGCGCGGTAACGAACATCCGATCGCCATGGATGCTGACCCCCTTGTTCGGATTCGGCGGAAGTTCGATCTCCCACAAGATCCGGCCGCTTTTCGGTTCAATGCAGAATGCCTTGCGCGTGGCGGTCTGGTCCTTCTCGATCTTTTCATCGCCCATCGAAATCACGTATTCCTGCCCCTGGTACGACCATTTTCCAGGGACCTGGAACCGATGGCTCTTGCCATCGGCCCGCCACAGGATCTTGCCGCTGGCCGGGTCGAGGCCGATGAGCCCCGCGCCGTGGTCCGGTACGATCAACGTCCCGCTGGCATAGATCGGTGCCGTGCATTGGTTCCGCGCCCCGGACCAGGGTTGGACCCCCTCAACCGACATGCCGTCCACCTCCCACAGCACCGTGCCGCTGGCTAGGTCGAGGGCATGCAAACGGCCGCTGGTCCCGCGCGCGAACACGCGACCTCCGCCTAGACATGGCGTATTATTGACACAGCCGCCTTTGTGGCTGGGCTGGTTGATCGAGGCCAGCGGGAAGACGGTCTTCCACAGGGTCTTTCCGGTTGCTGCATCCATGCAAACGACAACGTCATCCGCCTTTATTGACCATTTCTCGCGCATGAATGGCGAGATGGCGATGTTGTTCTTCTTTGTCAGGTAGGCCAGCGCGTCATCCGCGATCCCCGGCGTGTAGTCGGGTGCGCCTTTGAGATAGACCTTGCCCTTGGTGATCTCCTCGCCAGCGGGCTGGTAATAACTGATAACAACCTTGCCCTCGGCGACGACCAAGCTGGCGCCACCGCCGTTGCTGCGGGTGCCCAGGGCCAAGGCCTCATAATTGAGGACTCCGCCCGGACCGGCGGGAGTCGGTTCCTCGCTGCGCCAGACCTGGACGGCATCCTTGTTGAAGTCGCTGACCAGGGCCAGACCGCAGGAATCGGCGGCGAAGCTGGTGGTTGGGCCGTGCCACTGCGGCCATGAGGCCTTGGTGGTGAAGGCATTTCGCTGGCGTAGCTCAGATTCGGAATGGATCCTGCCCGTGATCGCTCCCTCCTCCTTGCCGCCGTCAACCTTCCAAGTCCCGGCGACCTGACCTGCGGCGACCGTGGCCGATATGACATATCTCTTCTCGGCCATGGAGTTGTGCGCCTGGTAGGGGTAGATGCCCTGGATCGATCCGTCCGTCACTGTCAATTCGCCTATGGTATCGCGCACGCTCAGCCGGCTCGGCACCCGGATCCTGCCGTCGCGGGTTGCGGCCAGGATGGCCACATCCTGGCCGCGGACGGACAGTGCATGGATCGAATATTGCCCGGGTGGAGGCAGGGTCGGAGCCGCCTGGACCAGGAGCAGCTCAATGTACTGATACTTCCCCTCGGTTGGAATGAGCGTCCGCGGCTGCGTTGCCGAGGTCGGATCGGCCGCCAGGCCGAGGCCGAGGAGCTGGATCACCGCCAGCAGGAGGATCTGAGAGGCAGGGCGCATATGCGGTATCCTTGGCGAGAAAGGTCGATCGGCGTTGACGGAGGGCTCGGTTCGAGTCACCGCAGCGCAGGCGGATCGCTGGTGGCCGGGTCCCAGGTCACCGCGGTGGTCGCGGCCCGGCTGAAGCCGCAGCCCGTGATGACCACGCCGGTCGCGTGATGGAGGTCGATGGCGGCGTGCACTGGTGCGGTGAAGGTGCAGTCCTCGATGCGGATGTCTCGGCAAACCCGGGCCGCGCCCGGGATTTCCTTGGGCTGGATCAGGAGCGCAGCGCGCCGGAAATAGCCATGCAGGTCCTGGAAGTCGCAGCCATCGAAGCGGCAGCCGCGGACCGTGACCCGGCACGGGCTGGCCGATTCCTCCCAATCGAACTCCCCGGTCAGATGCAGTCCGGGAGAGGTGATGTTGGTGAAGGTGCAATCCTCGATCAGGCAGTCGTGGACCGAGCACTTGATGCCACGGCTGGTAATGGCACGGAATGCACAGCGGCGGATGACGGTGCTCGGAGGCAGCGTGCTGCGCGGATCGATCCAGGTGCCCGGGCCGACCCAGTCCGGCAGGTCGTCGGTGACGGTCACCAGGTTGGCATGTCCGGCCACAGAGCAGCTGGCGATGCGGGTGCTGAAGGCCGGCTGGCGGTCCGCGTCGAGAAGGTCGAGCACATCGCCGGGCGACAGGTCCAAGGGCCAGCCCGTGCGGTGCCGGCTATAGCGGTTGCCGAGATGGATGGGCCGCATCAGGCAGGTTCGCGCACCCCGCCGCTCCGCCACCTGAAGATAAAAGCTATGCACATTGATGCCGTCATCCGAAGAGCCGGCGAAACGGCAGTCCTCGATCAGGACCGGTCCGGTGATGCCGGTTCCATGGACCAGGTCGCGGGGATGAGAGACGCAGCGCCCCGGCGCCGGGGCGAAATCGAGGCGGCGCAAGGTCGTTGCCCCGGTACTGCCGATGCTGACAGCGAAGCCGTTGCTGGACGGCATGGCGACATCGGTCATCTCCAGGGCCGCCAGGTGGTGGCAGGCCAGGCAGGAACCGCCGTCGAAGGCGAAGAACCAGGCCAGCATCTGCCCAGGTGCCGGCGTCCGGTCCAGACGATCACCGCCCAGGATCATGACACCTGGATCGGCCGGGTCCTGGACCGCCTCGGCGCACATGGCCCAGTCGATCTTGCCGGCGACCAAGGTCCCATCGGGGGTGGTGATCGCCACCTGGCGGGCGACCATGCGCGGGGCTCGGGGCGAGCCCGGCACAAGGCGGACGCGGATGGGATCGGACGACTCGACGACACCCAGGGCGTGGAACCAGGGATCGGCATCGATGCGCAGGTCGCGCAGGGCCGCGCACCCGGGCCCGCTGAGGGCCAGAAAAGGCGGCAGGCCGTGATCGTCGAAGGCTCCGTGCCAGCAACGCACCAGAGTGGTGCCGCCGTCAGCGCCGGCGATGACAAGGGAGCCCGTGATCGCGGCCTGGAGCCAGGCGCCTAGCGCAGCCGGGGCCTCGATCCGGATCCGGCCGGGGGGCAATTCGAGCCGGGCATGTCCCGCGGCGATGGCCGCGTCGAGGGCCGCTTGCAGTGCGGCCCGTTGATCGCCTGGGGCATCGCCGCGGACACCGAAGGCCGTTGCCGCTATGACCACCGGATCAGTCGCGGGGGCGGCGATCATAGCCGGGTCCCAACCGAGGCCGACACCGGAGCGGCCAGCTGCGGGTCCGGTATCGGAATGGCGACTGCCCAGGGCCAGGGCAAGGCGGCACGAACCAGGGAGCTGACAGCTGGCATCACGCAAGTTTACCTCGGCTTCCGCCTCTGCCAGGGACAAAGATGGATGGGCATGAGCAAAAGTTGCTGCGCGCCCGACTGGTGTCCGTTCTGGCGATGAGGCAGACCCGGTTCCAGGAAGTCCCTGCATGTCCATCAACCCGGAGCGGACGGCTGCAGGAAGACTCGGTGCGCAGAGGACGGGACCAGCCCGTCGAGGATGGTGCTGCCGTCAGCGCTGCGACGCTGGGTGGGCGCTGGTTCGCAGTCCCACTGCCAACCTGGCGGATTGAGCATCCTGATGGTGCGTCGGACCGGGACGCCGCCGGGATCCAAGGTGAGGGCCGGGCCGAGGGCAGGGACCACGCGCAGCTGACCGCGCATGAGCAGTGCGCCACAGACGGAGGTCTGGGTGAAGGCTCCGGAACTGATCGTCGTCGGGCCTGTAGCGATGGGTCGGAAGGAGAAGATCCCCTGAATGCCGTCCACCGTCGACGCCGTGCGCGTGAACCCGCCGGCATGGACTTCGCCGGTGGCGTTGATGTCGGCCAGGGGTCGGCTGTCGGCGACCAACTGCCCTGCCTGGCCCACGGCGGCCGCCCGCTGGCCGGTCAGGCGGAACCGGGCCGGATCGAAGCGGAGGAAGACGTTCCAGCTCTGGCAGGCTCCGGCGTCGGCCACGCGCACGACGATATCGATGGTCGAGCCCAGCGCCGGCGTGCGGTAGGAGGTCTCGATCGTCACCGTCGCGGCCGGGATGGGGGTGGCGGTGGACAGGAGGAGCATGGCGGCGATGCCGATGAACCTGGAGCGGAGCTGCAGGGCGGGGGCGGGTGAGGATGGGGCAAGTGGCAGAGCGGCAGGTGTACTCATGGCGTACTGACGGTCACGGTCTCGCCGAAGTGCTGAAGAATGACCTGGAGATCCTCCGCCGTGACCGCGCCGTCGCGGTTGAGGTCGCCAGGCCCGTTCATGACCGTGATCACGATCGAATTCGGAACGCTGTCGGCCGTTCCGTCATTGGCGATGTATTGGCCTGCGGTCACCGTCGCCAGCGGACCGGACGTCGCTGGCGGAGTGTAGACGATGGAACCGTCGGCATGGACCACCAGATCCGGATTCGTCCCGGATTGTCGGAAGGTCAAAGGATCGCCCTGGTCATCGGTGACAAAGCGGCGCAGACCTTGGGCGGCGGCGACCTGCATCGGATGTCCCCGGTACGCGATGAAGGTGGGCGGTGCGAAGTGCGCCGCCAAGGCGACGGGCGCCGTGTTTGGCTGGTCGATCGCCCAGGTGCGGGAGGCGCTGACGCCAGCGTCGTCGGTCACGCGCATGGTCATGGTGGTGGTTCGAGGCAGGGGCGCCTGCGGCTCGACCGCAAGATCGACGACGGCCGCCAGCCCGGATATGGGGTAGGTGCGCCACTGTCCCTCGGGGTCATTGCTGTAACGGTAGCTCCACGTCAGGTAGTTGCCGGTGGCACGGAATATCGGCCGGTTGCTTTCCGCACCGGCTGGTCGTCGCAGGACGGCGCCTGCAATCGGGGCCGTGATCGCCGGGGGATTCGCCGTCCCGGCCGGCAGAACCCGGAGCAGGGCCTGGCGGGTGGCGGTGGGTCCGACGGTCACCGATCCAGTGCCAAGGGATGTTCCGCTGACGACCGCGTAGACCGTCTTGGCATCATCCCCAGCAACTGGGGTCAAGGTGCACAACCTGCCGGAGGCACCTTCGAT
Source organism: Planctomycetota bacterium (assembly GCA_014193115.1). Lineage (GTDB taxonomy): Bacteria > Planctomycetota > UBA11346 > UBA11346 > UBA11346 > BJHQ01. Next base: position 118,439 of record BJHQ01000009.1, read on the forward strand.
CTGGGCGTTGCCGAGAAACCAGCTGGCCTGGAGGCCATCCGCCAAGTTGGCATCCCACTGAAAGGCGATGCGGTGCCCGGCGGTCACCGTGGCATCAGCGGGATGGCTGAGGAAGTAGACGCCGGTCCCGGACCCGAGCAGGCGCGGTCGCCAGATCGTTTCCAGCCCGGCCTGATCGATCACCGCCTGGGCGGCCGCCGGCAGCGGCGTCCCGGTGGGCACCTGGATGTTGCCATCCAGGATCGATCTGCCGCTGCTCATGGGGTTGCGATACCAATTTCGGCGCAAGGTGTTCACCGCCTCGGTGTTGATCGCGATGCTGTACCACGCGTCCAGGAGGACGTTCTCCTCGACGAAGAAGCCGTTGCTGCCGGCATCGAGATAGATCTGGTTCCAACCGGACCTGACTCCGTAATTTCGGCGGATGGTTGATCCTGGTTGCGCACCAAGGGTATAGATGGCACCGCCATCGATGAGGTGTTCGAATGAGGCCGCATTCCATTGCGACAGGCGCAGCGGCGGGCAGGGCGTGGTCACGGCGCAGGCAGCCTCGATAAGGTTGGCCTCGACGAGGGTGTTCTGGCAGGACGATGGCGGCACGTCCTGGCCGCCCCAGCCCCAGCCCCACGAGATCCCGGTGTAGGATGTCGCTCGTATGTGGTTGTGCCGGATCCGGCCGCCATCGACATAGAATCCAAGGATGGCGACGCTGCCGTGATACTCGTTGGCGATGTTCGAGAACAGGTTGTTGCTGAGGTCGATGTCGACGACACGGTCGGCATCCGTCGGGTGGTGGCTGTGCTGGTTCCCGACCACCACCCCGCTGGCGGAGATGTCCTCGAAGCGATTGCCGACCACGTCGACCTGTTTGCAGCCGATGCCGAGTTCGAGGCCGCCCGCGCCCAGGGCGCGGATGGTGTTCCCTTCCAAGCGCAGATCCTCGCACTGGGTGAATTTGATAGCGGATTCCAGGAGCTTCCAGTCCGGAACCGTCTGGCCGAAGTCCTTGTTCCCGAGGTCGCCGCTGAGGCAGGTTCCAGCTTGGACTTCGCAGAACGCGACGCCGGCGTCGGGCAGGGGACTGGTCGAATGGCTGAAGGTCAAATCCCGCAACTCCAAGTGGCGGACCCCGCTTGCCAGGAGCAGCCGGCCCAGGACGGGGATGATGATCTCGCGGTCGTTCGGATCCTCGCCCGCGGCGGCCACCAGGCTCAGGCGGCGGTCGACCGGATCGAAGCACCACGAATGGACCGGACCCAGGAGCTCCGGGGCGTTCTCCATCCAGGCGACCTGTCGCGGCTCATAGCCGATGTGCCGCTCGATGTTGGCCCAAAAGTTCCGCGGCATCAGCGCGGTGGTCCCGTCCATGCCGGCGACGATGGCGCGCATCTCCTTCCACTCGATGCGGATCACGAGTTCGACCGCGGTCGGCCGGGACCAGGTCGCGAGCGGGGTCCCGCTCCACCCGGTCGGCCCCTTCGTCCAGTTCAATGCGGTATAGGTGCGACCTCGCTGGACCCGCACACCATCGATCCACATCTGCCTGACGTCGGCCTGCGGCACGGTGGCGGTCCAGATCCGCTTGGCCGGATCGCTCAGGATCCAGCCGCCGACCGGTCGGCCGCCGCTGATCACGGGTCTGGCCCCTTCTGCTGCCCGCCACACCACCGGCGAACCGGGCCGTCCGGAATCCGCAGGGCCCAGTTCCAGGGTCGAGCTCAGGATGTGGGTGCCCGCGTGCAGGATCAATTGCACCTGCCCGGTGGTTTCCGGCAGAATGCTGCGGGCGGCATCGCGGCCTTCGCCAAGGGTGGCATAGGGGCGGGCCTGGCTGCCATCGCCACCGAGACTGCCAGGTCTGATATGGATGTCGGCGCAGACCAGGCTGGCCAGGCAGGTGGCGGCGAGGAGCAGTGTTGCATAGGACATGAGGAGATGCTCCTGATGAAGGCGGCAGTCATGGACGGCGAAGATCAAAGCACCCGCAAGTGCTGGCAACTAAGGAAAAACCGGGGAAGCTGACCGCGGGGTCGGTGAAGTCCCGCCCTGGTCGAAGTTCAAGCGCCAGGCATTGGCAAGGATGATCGTCCCTGGTTGGCGGATGGCGACTGGAAGGTCAATACGAGATGGCATGAACCAAAGAGCTGATAGCAGGCATTATCGCATAGATGCCTCAGGAACCATCTTCGCCAGGGACGAGGATGGACGAGCCCAAGCAAAAGCTGCTGCGCGCCCCGGTTCCAGGAAGTTCCTGCATGCGCATCAACCCGGAGCGGACGGCTGCAGGAAGACTCGGTGCGCAGAGGACGGGACCAGCCCGTCGAGGATGGTGCTGCCGTCAGCGCTGCGGCGCTGGGTGGGCGCTGGTTCGCAATCCCACTGCCAACCTGGCATATTGAGCATTCTGATGGTGCGTCGGACCGGGACGCCGCCGGGATCCAAGGTGAGGGCCGGGCCGAGGTCAGGGACCACGCGCAGCTGACCGCGCATGAGCAGTGCGCCACAGACGGAGGTCTGGGTGAAGGCTCCGGAACTGATCGTCGTCGGGCCTGTAGCGATGGGTCGGAAGGAGAAGATCCCCTGAATGCCGTCCACCGTCGACGCCGTGCGCGTGAACCCGCCGGCATGGACTTCGCCGGTGGCGTTGATGTCGGCCAGGGGTCGGCTGTCGGCGACCAACTGCCCTGCCTGGCCCACGGCGGCCGCCCGCTGTCCGGTCAGGCGGAACCGGGCCGGATCGAAGCGGAGGAAGACGTTCCAGCTCTGGCAGGCTCCGGCGTCGGCCACGCGCACGACGATATCGATGGTCGAGCCCAGCGCCGGCGTGCGATCGGAGGCCTCGATCGTCACCGTCGCGGCCGGTATGCGGGTGGCGGTGGTCAGGAGGAGGATGGCAGCGGTGCCGGCGTACCTGGATAGGGAAAATGGCGGGGATGTGCTCATGGCTGACCAACGGTCCTGGTTTCGCCGAAGTGCTGGATGATGACCTGGAGATCCTCCGCCGTGACCGCGCCGTCGCGGTTGAGGTCGCCAGGCCCGTTCATCACCGTGATCACGATCGAATTCGCGACGCTGTCGGCCGTCCCGTCATTGGCGATGTATTGTCCTGCGACTACGTTCGCCGTCGGCCCAGGGGTCGGCGGCGGGGTGTAGACCAGGGAACCGTCTGCCTGCACTACCAGGTCCGGATTCGTACCCGATAAGCGGAAGGTCAGGGGATCGCCCTCGTCATCTGACGAGAATCGTCTCAGCCCGTTGGCCGCATCGATCTGCATAGGATGGCCGCGGAAGGCGACGAAGTGGGGCGGTGCGAACGCCGCCACCGCGGCCACTGGCGCGGTATTGGGCAGGTTGATCGCCCAAGTGCGGGTGGCGCTGACTCCCGCGTCATCGGTGACGCGCATGGTCATGGTCGTGGTCCGTGGACGGGGGATCGGCGGCTGGACCGCAAGATCGACCACAGCGGCCAAGCCGACCTTGGCGTAGGTGTGCCATTGGCCCTCGGGCTCGTTGCTGTAGCGGTAGCTCCAGGACAGGTAGTTCCCGGTGGCGCGGAAGGTCGGGTAGTTTCCCGCAGCACCGATCGCTGGCTGAAGGATGGCACCTACGGCCGGAGCCGTGATCGCCGGCGGATTCGCCGTCCCGGCTGGCAGGACCCTGAGCTGGGCCAGGCGGGTGGCGGTGGGGCCGACCGGAGGCGAGCCCAAACCCTTGGCGTTGCCGCGTACCACCGCGTGTACCGTTTTCCTGTCATCCGCCGCGACCGGTGTGATGACGCACACCCTGCCGGAGGCCGCAGCGATCTGGGTTGAGCCAAGGAACCAGGTGGCCTGGATGGTTTCCGCAACCATGTTGGCGTTCCATTCGAAGGCGATCTGGTGCCCCGCGGTCACCGTCGCATCCGCGGGTTGGACCAGGAAAATGACGTCTGTCGCGGTCAGGATCGGAAAGGGAATCACGCCCAGGGTGAGGCAGAGCGCGGCGGCGGATTGGGTGCGGATGATGCGTTTCATGGTCCTCCTTCGGGGGGCGGGGACAGGTCCGCGAGGCCCGCGGCAGCGAGCGATTCCGCGGGAGAGAAGATCGGGATGGCGGTGCCGCATTCCGCGTTCAGCACCGGAATCACCTGGTTCGCGATCAGGGCTGAGACCAGGGTTCCGGGGTGCATGCCATCGGCGATGAAGCAGCAGCGGGACGCATCGGCGCTGTAGCCGGTCTCGACCACCAGACCGCCGACGCGCAAGGTTGCTCCGCCCAGGACCGAGTGGGTGAGGCGTTCGATGTCGACCACGGCCAAGCCACGGCGCCGAGCTGCTGCGCGGATGATGCCGTTGGCCCGGGCGACGGCATTGGCCAGCCGGCGGTACTCGTCCGGATTGAGGCCGAGGCTGCGGATGAACGGCGTGCGCTGCCACTCGGCCAAGGTGTGGACGAGGATCCGGCCGCGGCGCGCCTCGCCGAGCCGGTTGAGAATCTGGGAGAACCGGCCATCGAGGTCCGCAAGCAGGGAGTCGACCACGCCGTCGCTCACCACCTGGCCGATGGACCGGGCGGTGAGCAGGGCGCGGAAGTCGTCATGACCGATGAACACGGCCACAGCCTCGATCCGGCCGGCGGCCAGCGCCTGCGCCGCGGCCTCGACCCAGCCAGCGGCCAGGATTTCCGCCGTGCCTGCGCCGCTGGCGGCCCAAACGAAGGCGAAACCGGGCCGTTGGCGGCCTTCCGGCCGGTCCTGCCAGGGCCCTGGGTCGGCCCGGCCAGAGGACGCCAAGAGTTCGACCCAGTTGCGCGGCCGCGGGTCGGTGCTGGACCAGGCGATGCCGGCATAGCCAGTGGAGAGGCTGTCGCCGATCACGCCCAGGCGCAGGGGCTGGGCCGGGTCCTGGGCCAACACGCCGCCGCTGAGCAAGATCAGGATCAGGACCAGCGCCTGCTGCACCCGCTCCCCCAGTCCCGACTTACCTGGGCTTTGGCCAGGATAAATGCTGCGGCGGGCCGGCCCAACAGGCTGCGCCGTGTGGCAGCGCAGCGCAGCGCGGATTATCCCGGTGGAGAGGAAGGGACCCATCAGCGACTGAAATCCGGTCGGACGAGGGAGCTCTCTACGGCTGGGAGGGACGGCACGACACACGGACATCGTGGTAGCATAAAGCAAGTCGCCATTGGTCGAGCGATGATGATGGATGCGCACGAACCAAAGTTGCTGTCCCTCGTCTTGCCTACGCTGGCTGAGCACAGATCGTCGCCGGCATGACCCGAGCGCGTGGAGCATCTGCCAAAAGCCCAGCCAGGCGTTCTGCACCAGCGTCTGCTCGGGGTGAATCGACGAGGGAACGCTCGTTCCCAACCTCAGATCTTTCCGTGCTCTTGTCTCCAGGAAACTGGCGATTGGTCAGCCGCATCGCGCCACCGGAAGCACCTGCCGACCCGCTGATGGCGAACTGGGCGGATTCGGCCAGCGATGCCCACCCGCACCAGGAGATCGTCATCGTGCTGCGCGGCGAAGGCTGGTTCGGTCTGGACCGGACCGCATACGCCTGCCGGCCAGGCGATGTGTTCGTCATCGACAGCATGCAGCCGCACAGCTACCCATTTCCTGCGGGGTGCCCCGACTGCGATCATTTCTTGATCCAGATCGTCCACGAAGCCGTGCTCTTCCGCACGTATTCATGGAGGGATGGGCGCGAATTGCCGGCTGGAACAGCCAACCGGATCGCGGATGCCCGCTTGGCCAACGGCCTGTTCCAGTCCTGCCTGACGCGCTGGCGCGACCTGCCTGCGACTCCGGATCCCGTGCGGCGCAACCATCTCCTGCTCGCCGTGGCGCTGATGGTGCATGAGATCGTCGATCAGGTCCAGACTGGCCGATGCGCCAGCGAGGCGAACCGAAGCGCCTTGGTCGATGCGGTGCGCACGCATATCCGCATGACCAGAGGCAACGGCGTCACCCTGAAGAGCCTGGCCCGACTGACCGGCTACAGCCGCCACCATTTGCTGCGGGTCTTCAAGGCGGAAACCGGTGTCACGGTCCACCGTTTTCTGGACGAGGTGCGGATCGCAGCCGTCGCTGAGCTCACCGCCAGCGGCGCGGGTTTTCAGGAGATCGCAGGGAACCTGGGCTTTTCAAGCACACTGGTATTCAACCGGTGGTTACGTGGCCGGTGCCCCGGCATGGCCAGACGGCCAGCCGAGCGGTCGGCAGGCCGCAGCAAGAACGATCCCACCCCAGCTGGCCGATAGCTCTCGCGTAGAGAAGAACGCGCTGCCGCCGACTTGCCGATCGGACTGTTCCCTTGCAGGAGACCAGTCGGGCGAATCTTCTCCGCCCCCGCACGCAGCCTGGGTCGCCGCAGCCTGGCGCTCTCGGACGGCACGGACGGAACCCCGCGCAGCGGGAAATACTTTGAAAGAAGGAACCATGCCCATCGATCCGCTCGGCCTGCTGCTGGTCATCGTCGCCGGCGCCATCGCCGGCGCGATGGCTTGGCCGGTCAAACTGCAGCGTACTTTCGCGATGGAGCACTGGTCCTTCGCCGCCTGGCTGGCGGGCCTGGTGGTGCTGCCGTGGCTGACGCTGTTCACGGTATTTCCACCTGCCGGACAGGCGATCGCTGACGTGCCGCTGCGCCCATTGCTGATCGCCAATGCCTGGTCGGTGGCCTGGGGCATCGCCAATGTCCTGTTCAGCATCTGCCTGATGCGCATCGGCTTCGGCCTGAGCACTGGACTGCTCACCGGCATCGGCCTGCCGATCGGGATCCTGGTGCCGATGGTGTTCCAGGGGAGCGGCGGCTTCGCCCAGGCGCCATCCCTGCTCAGTGAAGCAGGGCAGATCATGGTCGGCGGAACAGCGGTGATGGTGGTGGCGGTGATCCTGATCGCCTGGGCTGGGCTGGCCCGTGATGCATCGCGTACGGCGACAGGATCGAGCGGCGGCTCCCTGACCGGGATGGCGATGGCGGCGTCAGCCGGAGTCCTTCAGGTCGGCCTGAGTTTTTCCTTCATCTACAGCCAGGGGCCGATCACCGAGGCCTTCCACGCCCGTGGCGCCTCGCCGTTGGTGGCCAATCTCGGCGTCTGGGCGCTGGTCCTGCCAGGCGGAGCCTTGATCAATGTCGGCTATGCCGCTTGGCGGATGACCTGGCTGCGGAACTGGGGCACGCTGCTGGGATCGCCCAGCGATTTCGCCCTGAGCGTGCTGATCGGAGTGAATTTCCTGGTCTTTCTGCTCTGCTATGGGCTCGGCTGCCAGTGGCTCGGAGCGGTTGGCGCGGCCCTCGGGTTCGGCGTTTATCAGGCGATGATGATCGTGTCGGCGCAGACCGTTGGCATCCTGGGCGGCGAATGGCGAAACACGCCACGTCGTCCGCGTTGGCTGATGGCCTGCGGCGTGATCCTGCTGCTTGCAGCGGTGGCGCTGATGGCCTGGGGTCAGAGCTGACCGGCCATTTCTGCTAGACCGACAGATGCTTACCCACGGCGGCGGTATCCATGGACGCGACCAGTCCTTGATCCACCACCCGGCCGCGATCCATCACCACATAACGGTGGCCGATCCGGCGGATGAACTCGAAATACTGCTCGACCAGGATGATCGCCATGCCCTGGGCGGCGAGGCGTTGCAGGACGTCACCGATCAGGTCGATGACATTGGGCTGGATGCCTTCGGTCGGTTCATCGAGCATCAGCACCTGGGGATCGCCGACCAAGGCGCGGGCGATGGCCAGCTGCTGCTGTTGCCCGCCGGACAGATCTCCGCCCATGCGCTTGCGGAAATCCTTGAGAATCGGAAAGGTCGAGAAGACCAGCTCCGGCAGGCGACGACTGCCATCCCGGCGCGCCGACAATCCGACCAGCAGGTTCTCCTCGACGGTCAGCTTGGGGAAGATTTCCCGGCCCTGGGGCACCAGAGCCAGTCCAAGCTTGGCCCTGAGATGAGCCTTGGCCCGTGAGATGTCGTTGTTCCCCAGCCGAACCTCGCCGCGATTCGTGCCGAGCTGGCCCATCAGCGAGCGCAGCAACGTCGTTTTGCCGACGCCGTTGCGGCCCATCACGCAGGTGATCGCGCCGGCCGGGGCTTCCAGCGACACCTCGCGCAGCGCCTGGACCGCGCCATAGCTGTGGTTGAGAGCGGTGACCTTCAGCATGGGCAGGGTCTGGCGGCTGGGGGCCGGGGGCTGGGGTCGCTTGCGTCCGCTGTGCGTGATCGATGGCGCCGATGGCCGATGACACCTGAGCACTTCATGATCGCCGTTCTCCACCGCGGCCCAGATAGGCGGTGCGCACCTGTTCATTGGCGCTTACCGCATCAAGACTGCCCTCGGCCAGGACCTTGCCTTCGCACAGGCAAGTGACGGTGCCGCCGAGCCGGCGGACGAACTCCATGTCATGCTCGATTACGATCAAGGTGTGCTGGCCCTTCAGTTCCAGGAGCAGCTCGGCGGTCAAGGCGGTCTCATGATCGGTGAGGCCGGCGGCGGGCTCATCGACCAGCAGCAGGTTGGCGCCGCTGACCATCAGCATGCTGATTTCCAGCCATTGGCGCTGGCCGTGAGACAGATCCCGGGCCAGCCCGTCGCGCTGGCTGATCAGATGGACCCGACTGAGCAGGTGGTCGATTCGATCGCGTTCCGCGGTGGATTCCCGGCGGAACAGATTGGAAAAGATTCCGCGCCTCCCGGGCAGGGCCAGTTCCATGTTCTGGTACACGGTAAGGGAATCGAACACCGACGGCGTCTGAAACTTGCGCCCGACACCGAGGGCGGCGATGGCGCTGTCGGCCCAGCCGGTGACCTCGTGATCGCCGATATGGACTCGTCCAGTCGTGGGCCTGGTCTTGCCGCTGATCACATCGCACATCGTCGTCTTGCCGGCGCCATTCGGCCCGATGACCGTGCGTAGTTCGCCGCGATCGACGCCGAAATGGGCGATGTCTAGGGCTTTGAAGCCGTCGAAGACCGCGGTCACCGCTTCCAGTTGCAGCCAGTCGGCGCGTTGTTCGCTGGTCATGGGCTGGTTCCCCTGACATAGGCGACCAGTGCGCGCCAGCGGCCGATCAGGCCATCGGGTAGGAAGAGTACGACCAGGATGAAGATCATTCCGATGATCAGCATCCAGAATTGCGGCATTTTTGACATGAACTGTTTCAACACAGCATTCAGCCACTCCGGCGCGAAGGGTAGCGTGATGGTTCTTCCCGAGGTCAGGAAAGACTCGAACAAACACACCGCAAGGGTCCCGACCACCGGGCCGATGATGGTCCCTCGGCCACCGACGGCGACCCACACGACCACCAGGATCGAGGCCGAAGCCGCCATGTTCGACGGGTTGATGTTCTGGGTCTGGGGCGCATACAGCGCGCCGCCGATCCCGGCGAGGATCGCGGCGATGACAAAAATCGCCGTTTTATAGCGGACGGGCGACAAGCCGGTGAAACGCACCCGGGATTCGCTGTCGCGGATCGCCACCAGGATCCGGCCGAACCGGGTCTGGACCAAGGCGAGGGCGAACAGGGTCGCGCCGAGCATGGTCAGGACCGAAACCAGATAGAGCCCCATCTTCATCCCCGGATCGCGCATGTCGCCGCCGAACAGGATCTGGATTCCAGATAAGCCATTGGTTCCACAGAGCATCAGGTCGTTGCGGCAGAACATCAGCCAGGCGGCGATGGTAATGGCCTGGGTGATGATGGAAAAATACACGCCTTTGATCCGGCTGCGGAAGGCGAAGAAGCCGATCAGCCAGGCAGCGATGGCGGGCAGCAGCAGGACCATCGCCACCGCGAACCATGGCCACGCAAAGGGCTGCCAGAACCACGGAAGAACCAGGTTGGGATCGCTGGTGACCACGAACAGCTGCATCGGTATGGTTCCCGACTTGGGATCCATCGGTCCATGCATGCACATGAACATGCCCAGGGCGTAGCCGCCCACGGTGAAGAACATCGCCTGGCACAGACTGAGGATCCCGGTGTAGCCCCACACCAAATCGAGACCGATCGCCACCAAGGCGAGGGCGCAATAGCGGCCGATCTGACTGATCAACGACATGTCGGCCAGTCCGGCCAGGTGCAGCATCGGCATGACGAACAGCAGAACGAAGGCGAGAAGAGCCAGCCCCGCCTGATCGAACCACAGCACGGGAGCCTGCCAGCCACCAGCGCGGATCGCTTTTGCGAGAGCGAATTCCCGCAGGTCATTGGGATAGACGCGATCAGTCATGCGCTGAGCCCGGAGCGCCGCAGTCCGTGCGGCCCGATCACCCGTGGCGATCGCCAAGCAGAGGTGTGGATGAGAAAATTAATCAGCGACACCGGCCGCACGGAGTGCGGCGCTCCGGGACCAACTGCCCAGCCGCCAGTGGTCGAATGAATCAGCGACACCGGCCGCACGGAGTGCGGCGCTCCGGGTTTGAGCCGCGCCACAGGTACTGATTCAAACATCGGCCAACCTCCCCCGGGGCGGGAACAGCCCCTGTGGGCGCACTTGCAGGAATAGGATCACAGCAGCCAGCACCAGGACCTTGGCGAATACGGCTTGGGTCCAGGGCTCTAGGAACTTGGTGGCGATGCCCAGGCCGAGTCCGGCGCAGACCACGCCCCAGAGATTGCCGACTCCGCCGGCAGCCACCACCAGGAAGGAATCGATGATGAATTCCTGGCCCATGTCAGGTTTCAGGCCGCCGATCAGGGTCAGCGCACAACCAGCAGCTCCGGCCAGACCGCTGCCCAGGGAGAAGGTCAGCCCATCGATGGTACGGGTGTCGACGCCCAGTGATGCCGCGGTGCGCCGGCTCTGGACCGTCGCCCGCAGCAGAAGACCGAGCCGGGTGCGATTCATCAGCACCCACACCGCGGCCACCGAAATCACGGTGACCAGGATGATGAACAGACGGTTCCAGGGCAGGACCAAATCGGGCATGGGTTCCCAGCCGCCGGTCAGCCAGGCCGGCGCGACCACCGCCTGGTTGTCTCCGAAACCGTACCGCACGGACCAGATCATCACCTGGCCGATGCCGATGGTGGCAAGCAGGGTTTCCAATGGACGGCCATACAAGTGCCGGATCACGGTCAATTCGAGCAGCCAGCCGACGGCACCTGCGGAGATGAACCCTGCGACCAATCCCAAAGGGAAATAGAACGGCAGCAGCGATGGGGGCAGCGCCCATGCGAAGAACCATTGGACAAGGAGGGCGGCATAGGCCCCGACCATCAGCATTTCGCCGTGGGCCATATTGATGACTCCCATCAGGCCAAAGGTGATGGCCAGACCGAGGGCCATGACGATCAGCACCGAACCCAGAGACAATCCGCTGAATACCGTCTGGATGGTGCGTACCACGGTGTGGTGGCTGTCGATTGCGGCCAGGGCGGCAACGGCGGCCTGGCGCACCGCCGGGTCAGCGTCTTTGTCCCGGACCACCTTCAGCGCGTCGCCGGCCCGGCTGCTGGCGAGCTCCTCAATGGTTTTGGCACCAGCGATGCGCACGGCGGCATCGACCGAGGCCAGATCGATCAACGCGATGCCTTCGGCAGCGGAGCGCCGGATGCGGGGATCAGGGTCGTTGGCGGCGATTGGCGCGAGCAGGATGCGGTTCTGCGGTCCGCCGGCATCGCCAGTGCGACTGACGGCGGTCAGGCGCTTTGCGGGATCAGGATCGGCCAGGCGCAGCCGCGACACCGCCGTGCTGGCTGCCAGTTTGTCCTTCCGGGTCAGCGGCAGCTCGGACAAGGTGCTGCGGGGCAGCGCCGTGGGCGAGAGCTTTTCCCGGGTCAGGGGATGCAGCGGAGTCAGGTCGCCATCGGGCTCAAGCGCCAGGACCACCCGGCCTTTCCAGGTGAATCCGCTGTTTTTCGCATATTCATCGAAGAATCCCACCAGCCGCTGATCGCCGCTGGCGGCCAGGGTCTCGATCGCGGCCTTGCGCACGGCCGGATCCTCGTCGGCCAAGCGGAGCAGATCCGCCTCGCTGGCGAACAACCCGAACGTGATGGCCAGATACAGGAGCAGGAGGCGCACGATCAGCCGCTCGATCCCTGGGCAAAGGGCGCGGAGTTCCGGGCTTCCGGATCAGGTGGCAGGTTCGGGTCGGTCATCTGAGGATTCTGTCGAGTCGTTAAGCATGATGTCCCTCCACGGAAAAACCGGGGCACGTCGGAACAGGAGCAACCCCGCCCTCCACTCCGACGCACCCCGGTTGTCCCGTGAAAGAGCCGATCCGCTGGGAACTGCCTGAGCAGCGGCGGACCATGTGCCCGCGTTGCCGGCCGCCGATGGTTGGATCGGCGACCGGCCCCGGGCGTCCCCGGCGTCACCAGGGAGGGGAAAACTTCTCGGGAAGGGTTATTCCGAGCCGAATGGCGCGGTCTCTTCCCGAGCTGACATCACTTCTTCTTCGGGCCGCCAGTCGGGGCGGGATAGTCACCCTTCGGCCACAGGTAAGCCGAGTAGCTGTCGGGCTTCACCAGGCCCTTCGACTTCCACACGATCTTGAACTGGCCGTTCTTGAGGATTTCACCGATGTAGACCGGCTTGTAGGTGTGCTGGTTCTTCTCGTCCATCTTCTTCTTGCCGCCGGGCGCATCGAATTCCAGGCCATAGACCGCCTGACGAACCGCATCGACCTCGAAGCTCTTGGCCTTTTCAACGGCCGCCTTCCACACGTACACCCCGTAGTATGCGGCTTCGATCGGATCGTCGGTGACGCGGTCCTTGCCGTATTTGGCTGAGAACGCGGCATTGAAAGCCTTGTTCTCGGGAGTGTCGATGGAGGCGAAGTAGTTCCACGCGGCGAGGTGTCCGACCAGGGGCGGGACTTCCATGGCGCGCAGTTCGTCTTCAGCAACCGAGAACGCCATGATCGGGCAGTCGGTGGAGGTCAGACCCTGATTGGCGAATTCCTTGTAGAACGGCACGTTGCTGTCGCCATTGATGGTCGACAGCACGCAAGCGCCGCCGCCTTTGGCGAGATCTTTGATCTTGGCGACGATGGTCTGGTAGTCCTTGTGGCCGAAAGGAGTGTATTCTTCCTGCACGTTGGCGTCAGGGACGCCCTTGGCCTTCAAGAAGGCCTTGAGGACTTTGTTGGCGGTCCGGGGGAAGACATAGTCGGTGCCGAGCAGGTAGAACTTCTTGCTGCCCTGTTCGAGCATGTATTCGGCGGCCGGGACCAGCTGCTGATTGGGGCTGGCGGCGGTGTAGAAGACGTTCAGCGACTGCTCTTCGCCCTCGTACTGGACCGGGTAGAACAGCAGGCTGTTGTATTCTTCGATCACCGGCAGGACGTGCTTGCGCGACACCGAAGTCCAGCAGCCGAAGATGGCAGCGACCTTTTGGGTCAGCACCAGTTCCTTGGCCTTTTCGGTGAACGTTGGCCAATCGGACTTGGGATCGACGACAACCGCTTCGATCTTCTTGCCCAAGACGCCGCCCTTGGCGTTGATCTCATCGATCGCCATCACCGAGGCATCTTTGCAGGAAATCTCGCTGATCGCCATGGTTCCGGTCAGCGAGTGCAGGATGCCGACCTTGACGGTGTCATCAGCTGCAAAGGCGCCGACGAAAGTCGCGGCGATGGTGAGGCACAGGGCGTTGGTCGCCGGTGCGGTGTTGGGCATAGGAGGATCTCCGATGGGCGGGTTTGGCCCATTCCTCCTGTGCGCTTTCCATGCCAGGAAGATTCACCGACGATTCTGTTTCAATGTGAAGCAGAGCAGCGACGCACAACAGGTCGACTCGGTCAGAAATGAAGCAGATGCTTGGCTGGCAGAGCAGCAGCCTGCTCAGCGGAGCACCGGACGGCGCGTGTTGGGCTGCCTGATCGCCGCAGCCTGCCGCAACGCGGAGTAGACCCGATCGGGCCGCCCCGGAGGCCTGATTACGATGCGACGAACACCACCACTGAGGCGACGTAGAATCCCAACCCGACGCCCAGCAGCAGCCGCTCGCGGGCGAAGGCCTTGGTCTTGGTGTTGCGGTGGAGCAACGCAGCCACCAGGATTTCCCGGTCGGTGCCAGGGAATTGGGTCAGCCATCTGATCTGGAGGGTGTTCAGGATGTGGAGGACGCCGGCAAGAACGATCACCAATCCCACCGCGAGGCACCACTTCGCCACCTGGCTGGACTCGACGATTTTCGGTCCGCTGAATCCCGTGATGGTCAAGGAGAGCGTCGCTAGGGTCAGCAGCAATTGCTCGCGGCCCTGGATGACGCCGAATTGACGGGCGACGATCTCCAAGGCCGGCGAAAGCCTGCCATCGTGCATCTTCAACAGGCGATCAGCCTCGGATTCGACCTCGTCCATGGCGGTTGCCGATCAACGGTCCAACTTGCTCATTTCCCCTCTTTGCGGATGGCAGCCTCAAGAGCCGCTCGTTGGGCCAGCACCAGTTCTTTGGGTCCGGTAAGTTTCAAATACAGCGGGCCTTGGGGGCCGGGCAGGACCACACCGAGCATCGCCGATCCCGGTTGGGGTTCAGTTTTTCCAGCCATGGGTGGGCCGACGGCCTTGTTGAACGTGCCGGTGATCTGGGCCAGGTGGTACTCTCCGTGCCGGGCAGTGCCGGTGGAGCGTTCTTGCTGTCGGCCGTCTTCGGCGAACTGGCCAAGCCAGCGGTTGAGGTTGGCCTCGACATCGCCGGCGCCCTGTGGGCCAAAGCTGAACACGGTGAATTCCGCTGCGGTGCCGGCATCGCCGGGAATGCGATATTGGGCGATGCGTGGCCCGGCGGGCTGGAGGCGTTCCCAACTGGTTGGGAGGTTGAGCACCAATTCAGGGGCCAAGGTCAGCGGAGTGGTCGCATTGGCCGCGTTGGTCGCCTCACCAGCGGCGAGGGCGGCGAAGGCGACGAGACAGCAGAGGGCGATGAAGTGGCGCATGGCGACAGCCTCGCCACACGGCTGGAAAGGCAACGACGACAGAGCGCTCCCGGTCGCGAATTTCACACTGGCGCCGATCTGCTGCTCGGCTATGCAGCAAAACCCACGAAAAATCACCTGGATCACGCTATGTCCATTCATCGTCCCTTCATCGTCGCTTCGCTGATTGCTGGTGCTGCCTGGGCTGGCGACGCTTCGCCCGCCCAGCCGCCGGAGCCCTGGACCTGGTCTCTCCGCATCGGCCTGCTCGGCACCAATACCGCGGCCGTCAACAACGACACGTCACGGGATGCGTCCATCGCCGGCAGCAGCCGGAACTCGGCCTGGCTGGCGACCCTCGACGGCGGACTGAAATGGGCCGAAGGCCATGAGGAAATCGAGCACTTGATCAAGGCCCGTTATGGCCGGATCAAGCAGAACGGCGAGGCGTGGAGCGAGAACACCGACGAGGTGCGCTATGACGGCGTCTTCCGCCATCTGTTGGAAAAGCCCCATTTCATCTACCTGTCGTGGGGCGCCGAGTCGGTCTTCACCGGGCGTGCTCCGGAAAAACGCGGATTCGATCCGGTGCTGGCCAAAGCCGCCGCAGGCTACGGCCAACGCTACCAGGATCTGCTGACCGTCGCGCCGGAGGACCAGGATAAACTGGAGCTGCGGGTCGGCGTCCGGGTCCAGCATCGCTGGGGCACCTACCTGAGCCCGGAGGACCGGAAATGGCAGATCGGACTGGAAGGTTTCCTGCGTTTCGACCGCAGTGTCGGCAAGCAGGTCACTGCTTTTGTCCAGGATGAGGTCTTCGCTCCGTTCAACGACATGGCCCACCTCACCAACCTGACCACCGCTGGCTTGGCCGTTTCGCTGGCCCAGATCGCGGGTGGAGCCGACCTGCGGGTCGAACTGGCACTGCGTGCCTTCTATGAGACCCGGCCCAAATCGGCCGACGATAACCAGTCCGCTGGCTACCATGTCTGGTCAATGCGTCAGGACACCATGCTGGGATTGACCTGGGCGCTTTGAATGGACCGGATTGGAGCTGGACTGGAGCGCCGCGAGCCCGGTCGAGGACGAACCAAAGCCAAATCCCAGCCGAGCTGGCGCTCGGCGCTCCCAGGGTGTTGCACCAGCGACCGATCCGGAGCGCCGAACTCTGTGCGGCTGGTCGAGCATCAACCAAAGCCAAATCCCAGCCGAGCTGGCGCTCGGCGCTCCCAGGGCGCTGCACCAGCGACCGACCCGGAGCGCCGCACTCTGTGCGGCTGGTCGAGCATCAAACAAAGCCAAATCCCAGCCGAACTGGCGCTCGGCGCTCCCAGGGTGCTGCACCAGCGACCGATCCGGAGCGCCGCACTCTGTGCGGCTGGTCGAGCATCAAACAAAGCCAAATCCCAGCCGAGCTGGCGCTCGGCGCTCCCAGGGCGCTGCACCAGTGACCGATCCGGAGCGCCGCACTCCGTGCGGCTGGTCGAGCAGCAACCAAAGCCAAATCCCAGCCGAACTGGCGCTCGGCGCTCCCAGGGCGCTGCACCAGCGACCGACCCGGAGCGCCGCACTTCGTGCGGCTGGTCGAGCATCAACCAAAGCCCGGCCGAACTGGGCCGGCGCTGCCAGAAGGCATGCCATGGGGATGCGGACCCTAGCCACTGCGCCGCAGGTTCCTTGACTTGGGCCATGCCCGCCCTGCGTCAGCCGACCTTCCCCTTCTTCGGCACTGCCTATTACCCCGATGCCTGGCCCGAGGCGCAGTGGCGCCGCGACCTGGAGGCGATCAAGGCCGCTGGGCTGAAAACCGTGCGATGGGGCGAATTCTCGTGGAGCTGGTGGGAGCAGAGTGAAGGCACCTATGATTTCGCTGCCACCGACCGTTTCGTCGACCTGGTGGGCGAAGTCGGTCTGGAACTGGTGCTGTGCACCCCGACCGCAACGCCGCCGTCTTGGCTGATCGCCAACCATCCCGACCACCTGATCGTCGATCAACGCGGCGGTCTGCATCGCGGCGGCCGTCATTATGGCTGCCACAACCATCCTGGATTCCTCGCCAAGAGCGAGGCGATCATCGTCCGCCTCGCCGAGCGCTACCGCGACCGGCCGCATCTGGTCGGCTGGCAGATCGACAACGAGGTCAATCTCGGTGAATGCAACCAGGGCCGCTGGTACGACTACCACCCGCTGACCCTGGCGGCGTGGCGGCGGTGGCTGGAGGAACGCTACGGCAGCATCGCAGCGCTGAACGAAGCCTGGCTCACCAACTTCTGGAGCCGGGCCTACGGCAGCTTCGCCGATGTCGATGCGCCCCGGCCCGATGAGGGCATCGTGAACCATTCGGCGCTGATCGACTGGTGCCGGTTCCGCGGTCGCAACCTGGCCGGGTTCATCCATTGGCAGCGGGACCTGCTCCGCCGCCATTGCCCCGGCGTCTCCGTCGGCACCAACATCCCCGACGTCAATCCGCTGGCGATGGTCCAGCTCGGCCAGGATTACTGGGCCCAATCCGAAGGGCTCGATTGGGCGGGAACGGATCTCTACGTCTTTTCCAAGGATCCCTTGTACGAGAATCGGTTCCTGGCCTATGAGATGGACCTGATGCGGTCCGCCCTGACCCACGACGGCGCGCGATTCGTGGTCATGGAGACCCAGGCCGGGCCGCACAATGTTCCGTGGCGGATGACCTTTGTCGGCGGCCACTTCGGGCCGGAGTTCCTGGAACGGACCAGCGCCCTGTATGCCCGCCATGGCGCCGAAGGAGTCTGCTATTTCCTGTGGCGGCCGTGGGCCACTGGAGTCGAGATGGGGATGAACGGCATCGTCGACGTTGACGGTTCACCAACTGAGCGCAGCCAGGCGATTCCTGGGATCATTGAGCGCACTCGTACCATCATCAGCGAGCAATCGGTCAAGCCGCCGGCGACGCTGCATTACAGCCAGGCTTCGTTGGCGCTGTGCCTGGGCCGCGATCCGGACAAGACCGCCAACGTCACCTTGCCCGGCTGGCATAGCGTTCTCAACGAAGGCGGGCGGGCCTGTTCCTTCGTCGATGAACGGCGCCTGGCGGAGCGGACCTGGACCAAGGACGATCTGCTGGTGCTGCCCTACAGCCTCTGCCTGGGCGCCGACGAAGTCGCGTCGGTGTTACGCCTGCTCGACTCCGGCGGCAGGGTGATCGCCGGCTGGGCCACCGGGATGCTCGACCAGCGTGGCCACCTGGTCGCACCGCGGCCGATCGGGCTGTCCGAGCGTCTCGGCTGGCGCCAGGTCGGCGCCGATCACCTCGACGAAAAACACGCCTGGAACCTCGGCGGATTGAAGCTCACCGGCAACGTCAGCCGGATCGCATTGCTTGGCGGTACCGTGCTGCTGGCCAGCGACGAAGGCCATCCGCTGCTGATCCGCTCGCCGAGTGGAAAAGCCGTGACCCTGACCGTGGATCTCGGCTCGCTCGTTTGGAACCGAGTCAGCGGAGTCGATCGATTGGTATCAGCGGTGCGAAGCTGGCTCGCGGGCTAATTAATGTCGTGGGCAGCGAGCCCATTTTCAACAAAGTGGGCTCCGAAGCGCTTTTCTTCGCGTGGCCGGTAGGCACCAGCGGCGTGGCAAGTTCTGGACAAACCAAGCCGAGCTGGCGCTCGGCGCTCCCAGGCGAAGCCCAACCGCCAACCCGGAGCGCCGCACTCCGTGCGGCCGGTAGGCACCAGCGACGTGGCAATTTCAGGCCAAACCAAGCCGAGCTGGCGCTCGGCGCTCCCGCCAACCCGGAGCGCCGCACTCCGTGCGGCCGGTAGGCATCAGCGGCGTGGCAAGTTCAGGTCAATCCAAGCCGAGCTGGCGCTCGGCGCTCCCAGGGTGGGGGGCGAGGCCCCCCACGAAACATCACGCGATCGAGACGACCTCAACCACCGTGTGCTGGTGACGGTAGCCTTTGCGACGGTTGGTCATGTGCTTGCGGCGCTTGTATTTGCCGATGGTGATCTTCTCGCCCTTGGTGTGGTCGAGGATCTTGACCACGGCCTTGGCTCCGACCACGAACGGAGTGCCGACCCGGACCTGGTCGCCGTCGGCGATGAGCTGGACCGGCAGTTCGAGGGTATCACCGGTCTTGACCGCCTCATTGCGGTCGAGGGTAAGCTTGTCGCCCGGTTGGGCGCGGTACTGGCGGTTGCGATCGACGATGACGGCGTACATGGCGGATTCCGGGGGCTGCGGCAGGAGTTGGGTGCGCGCAAAAGGGTCGGGATTGATAGCGGCGGATCGTCAAAGGGCAAGGGCGGGGACGCGCGGGGAGCGCCGAACTCAGGCAACGAGCATGGTCCAAGCAACTCCACAACCTGTGCCGAGCTGGTGCTCGGCGCTCCCGGGTCAGCGCCGGCGGCGACGACCACCGCCGCCACTGCCGCCACCGCCCCCGCCGCGTTGGCGTTGATGGCTGTCGCGACTGCGTTCGGCGGGAATTGGCGCGGGCTGAGCGGCGGCGATCGGGCGTGGCGCGGCAGCGGCCGGGGCCACCACCACCGGGGTGTTGGGCGAGAACAGCAGCCGGCGCAGCACTGCGGCCTCGTCCCACACCGTAGGCGGAGCGGCGGGGGCCTGGACCACGATGGTCTGCACCTGGACCACTGGGGCCGCAATTTTTTCCTGCTTTTCCGCTGGTTCCGACTTCTCGATCTTTTCCCCGGGCTCGGCGTTCAGCTCGCGTTCGATCTCTTCGGACTTCATCGCCGCCAGCTCCTTGGCCAGCTTGATCGCCTTGGCCTGCTCGACCATCAGCGGAGCAAGCAGCGAGGCGCGCACCGCCTGGACCCGCTGGCCCTGCTTGTCGCGGGTCGCCCGTTCGCCCTTGCGGAAAGTCGGCACGCAGCGGAAATCCCTGACTTTCATCAGGGCATCGCCGGTCACCACCAGTTTGCAATCGGTGCGTTCCTCAAGCTCGGCGAATTCTTTGCGGCGGTTGTTCTGGACCACCACCGCCAGGTCGGCGGGCACCACGATTTCGAGCTTGGCCAGGCTGCGGCTGTGCAGGGTCTGGCGGACCGAGCGCATCAGGTCGATCTCGAAGGTCTCGCCGGTCTTGATCGAGCCGGTGCCCGAGCACCACTGGCATTCCTGGCTCGACAGCAATTTGTGGCTGGGCCGGGTGCGGCTGCGCGACATCTCGACCAGGCCGAACCGCGACATCGCGGTGAGCTGGATCTTGGCCTTGTCGCCGCTGAGCGCCCGGCGCAGGGCGAGCTGGACCTGCTTGCGATGGAGGGATTCCTCCATGTCGATGAAGTCGATGATGATCAAGCCACCGAGATCGCGCAGCACCAGCTGCTCGGCGATGGCGTTGGCGGCTTCCAGGTTGGTCATCAGCGCGGTGGTCTCGACGTCGCCGGCCTCGCGGTTGCGGGCGCTGTTGACGTCGATTGAGACCAGCGCCTCGGTCTGCTCGATGACGATGGCGCCGCCCGAGGGCAGATCGACCTTGCGGTCATAGAGCGCAGCGATGCGGTCTTCGAGGCCATAGAACGAGAAGATCGGCAGTTCTTCGCGGTGCTGGGCGATGCGGTCGGCCAGTTCGGGCATGAAGATCTGGCAGAAGGCCCGGGCCTCGTCGAACAGTTTCTCGTTATCGATCACCACCTGCTCGACTTCGGCGCTGGACAGGTCGCGCAGGGTGCGCACCACCACGTCGGCTTCTTGATAGACGCAGAACGGCGCCGCGACCCGGCCGGCGAGTTGATCGATCTCGGCCCACATCCGCTTGAGGAATTCGTAATCGAGCTGGATTTCCGCTTCGCTGGCCGAGGCCCCGGCGGTGCGGACGATGAAGCCCATGCCCTCGGGCGGCTCCATCGCGTCGAGCAGCTTTTTCAAGCGGCGGCGGACCGCGGCGTCCTCGATCCGCTTCGACACGCCCTTGGCCTGGTCGCTGTTCATCATGACCAGGCAGCGTCCCGGCAGGGACACATACATGCTCATGTTCGGGCCTTTGTCCTTGATCGCCTCCTTGACGACCTGGACCACGATCTCGTCTCCAGCGCGCAGCAATTCCTCGATCCGCTTGCCGGTGCGGCCCTTGGGCAGGCGCTCGCGGATCAGTTCATCGACGTGGATAAAGCCGTTCTTCTGGCCGCCGAGATCGATGAAGGCGGCGTCGAGGGACGGCTCGACATTGACCACCTTGGCCTTGTAGATGTTGCCGAGGTGCTGGCCGTCGCCCATGCGTTCGTGGAGCAGGGCGGCGAGCCGGCCGTCGGTGATGACCGCGACGCGCAACTCGTGCTCGTCAACGGCGTTCATCAGGATGTGGGTGCCCATAGAGGGTCCTTCAGCGGAAGGCGCGGGAAACGTGGGTTTTGCGCCGGTGGGGGCCGCGGAACATCTCAACCGCCGTCGTTGGCGGGAGACGCTCGACGCGCCCAGTTGCTGCCAGGAATCCGGCAGCGTGGTTTAACACTACGACCTCGGATTCGATCTGCCAAGGGGCTGGTCGATGCGGGCCTGCCACACCGCACGGTGCGCCGCACTCCGTGCGGCTGGCCGAGTCCCGTGCATTCATTGGCCGCACAGAGTGCGGCCGACCGCAACGCGTGTGTTCACCTGCCGCACGGAGTGCGGCGCTCCGTGCCAGCCACCCCGCACGGAGTGCGGCGCTCCGTGCCAGCCACCCCGCACGGAGTGCAGCGCTCCGAGCCACCCCGCACGGAGTGCGGCGCGCCGAGCCGAGTCGAGCGCTCAGCCCGCGACCGATCACGCCTCCCAGGTACAACGCTCGGTGCGGACCCGGGAACCGCCGGCATGCCCGCTCACCACCGAACCGCGCAACCAGCCGCCGTGGACCTGGCGAGCCGAAATTCCAGCGAAAGGCGGTTCCGGTGTGGTGATCCAATCCTTGGGCAGGAATTCTTCATGGGTGCCGTTGGCGATCTTTTTCTTGAAATCCCAGCCGGCTGGAATCGGCGCAGAGGGCCAGCGGACCCGGAATCCGTCGAGGAACAGGTTGCGGATGTTTTCGGCGACCAGCGCTGCCCGCTCGGTGCGGGCCCAGGGGTTGGAATTGCTGAACTGGCTGCCGCCGACCGTGCGGCCGTGGATCGCCGGATCATCGACCGCAACATAGCGCAGATCGACATCGTTCAGCCGGATGTCTTCAAGCATCGCGCCGGGTTCGGCGGTCATCACGATCCGACCGGTGGACTCGGCAGTCAGGCCGCTGATCCGGACGTTGCGCACCGCTCCCAGGGTCGAGGCCGGCAGGTCGCCGGTGGCCTGGGCACGGCGGCGGCGCAGGTCGATGTGGATCGGCCGGGTGAACATCAGCGGAGCCCGGGTGTCGCAGGTGATGTTCTCGATCCGCACGTTTTCGACGATGCCGCCTTCGAGCGAATAGATGCCGACGGCCCGGTGGCTGCCGCGGACGACGCAGTTGGCGAAGGTGACGTTGCGCATGTCGGCGAAGCTCTCGACACAGCCGAACTTCAGCGCTACGCAGTGGGTGCGCAGGATGCAGTTGGTGACCGCGACATCCTCGCACGACCGACCGCCGGGGAAGGTTTTCAAACACACTGCATCGTCGCAGGTGTCGATGAAACAGTCGCTGATCGCCACGCCGCGGCAGCCGGTGATGTCGATGCCGTCGGCGTTGGGTGCGTTGGCCGGATTGTCGATGCGGATGCCGCTGACCCGCACCTGGTCGCTGTCGTGCAGGTGCAAGGTCCAGAACGCGACATTGGTGATGGTGATGCCTTCGATCCGGACATTGCGGCAGCCGGTGATCTCGACGCAGGTGCACATCCGTTTGTCGTCGGCATAGCCCAAGGGCCAGCACAGATCGCTGGCCGGCTTGGGATAGAATGCGGTGCCGTTGCCGTCGAATGTCCCTAAGCCGGTGATGGCGATGTCGCGGCAGCCTTCGGCGAGCAGCAGATGGAATCGGCCATGTTTCTTCCAGCCGCCGTTCCATTCCATGCCATAGGCGATGTCGCGCTTGGGATGTTCTTCCGGTTTCGCCGCAGCTTTGAGGACCGCGCCTGGTTCCAGATGCAGGTGGATCCGGTCGCGGAGCCGGATCATCCCGGTCAGCCACACGCCGGGCGGCACCACCACCTGGCCGCCGCCGGCGGCGGCCACCGCATCGATCGCGGCCTGGATCGCAGCGGTGTTCAGGAAGACGCCGTCGGGACGGGCGCCATGGTCGGTGATGGTGGTGCGCATGGTCGGCGCACGCTGGCCCCCGACCGGTGGATCGCAAGGCGTGGCCGAACCGCTGCGGTCGGCTCGTCTATTCCAGCTCGCGGGCCTCGCGGTAGGCCAGATAGGTCCCTTTCCAATCGGTCAGTTCCGGTCCCTTTTCGCCGTCCTCGAGCACGATCACCCGGCTGGCGACGGCGTCGATGAACTCGCGGTCATGGCTGACCACCACCAGGGTCCCGGAAAATTCCTCCAGGGATTCCTGCAAGGATTCGATGGCCTCCATGTCGAGATGGCTGGTCGGCTCGTCGAGCACCAGCACGTTGGCTTCGCGCAGCATCACCATCGACAACAGGCAGCGGACCTTTTCGCCTCCTGACAGCACTCCGACGGCTTTCTTCTGGTCGTCGCCGCTGAACAGCATGCGCCCGAGCATCGCCCGATGCGTGTTGATGTCCTGATTGTCGGTGTAGCGGCGGATCCATTCCAGGATCGTTTCGGCCTTGTCGGGGAACAGGTCGCCGCCTTCTTGGGGGAAATAGGCCTTGGTCGCGGTCTGACCCCAGGTGACCTTGCCCTTGGTCGGAGCCAGTTCGCCGAGCAGCAGGCGCACCAGGGTGGTCTTGCCGATGCCGTTGCGGCCGACGATGGCGAGCTTGTCGCCGCGATCGATGCGGGTGGAAAAACCGCGGAACAGCGGCTCGCCACCAGGATAGGCGAAGGTCAGATCCTTGGTCTCGATCACGTCCTGGCCGCTCGGCCGGCCCGATTTGAAGATGATCCGCGGCGCCTGGCGGGTCGACGGGACGACCTTTTGCCCAGACAGTTGATCGATCAGCTTCACTCGGCTGGTCGCCTGCTTGCTGCGGGCGGCATTGGATTTGAAGCGCTCCACGAATTTGCGCAGCTTCAGCACCTGGCGCTCGACCCGATTCGCTTCCTTGCTGCGGTGGGCCTTGGCGAGCTGCTCCTGCGCCTGATAAACGTCGTACGGACCGCCGAAGATCCGGATCGTGCGGTAATCGACGTCGCAGGTGTGGGTGCAAACCTTGTTGAGAAAATGACGGTCGTGGCTGACGACGATGATGATGCCTTCGTAATCGGCCAGGAAGTGTTCGAGCCAGACCATCGCGGGAATGTCTAGGTTGTTGGTCGGCTCGTCGAGCAGCAGCACGTCGGGCTTGCTGAACACCGCTTGGGCCAGCAGCACGCGGACTTTCAACGCGCTGTCGATCTCGGCCATGGTCTTGTGATGGACCTCGGGCGAGACCCCAAGATCGGTGAGGACTTCGGCGGCGACCTGTTCCTGGTCGTAGCCACCGAGTTCGGAAAACCGCTCTTGCAGCACCGACAGGCGCTCGCCATCGGCGTCGCTGAAGTCGTTCTTGGCGGTCAACGTGTCGATCTCGCGCTGGATCTTCCAGACCTCCAGATGGCCTTGCAGGGCGACATCGATCACCCGCTCGCTCTCGTGGCCGCTGATGTCCTGGCGCAGCCAGCCCAGGCGCTTGCCCGGGTCGAGGATGATCTGCCCGGTGACGGCTTCCAGTTCGCCGGTAAGAATCTTCAAAAAAGTCGATTTTCCCGCGCCGTTGGCGCCGATCAGGCCATAGCAGTTGCCGGGCGCGAACTTGAGGGTGACGTTCTCGAACAGCACGCGCTGGCCAAAGGCCATGCTGAGGGACGCGACGGCGAACATGAGGACACCTCCAACGGGGCCGCGGGTGATAGGGATCGGCTGAGGCGAGGGAAGCTGGCGGTCGCCAGGCACAGGGCCGTTACCCCGGTCAAGGGCGAGGCTATGGCGCGCCGGCCTTGCGCCGCCCCGGCCGAGGGGACGCTGCCCCCATGCCCGCCGACCGCATCCAAATCCGCATCGTCTCGCTGCTTGAAGAGGCCGCCAATTCCTTTGAGCAGCTCGAGACTCTGGCCAACCGGACCCTGGCCGAAATTCCCGCCGAACGGGTCGACGTGGTCGAGCTGCGGGCGATCGAACGCGACTACGTCGATGACCAGGACGAACCCGGCAGCGAGATGGACCACGTGGTGTTCATCAAGTACCGGGAGCCCCAAGAAACTGCATGAGCTGGCCGCCTGGCCGGCCGGGACTCATCGCTTCGATGGATCATCGCCCGGGCTTCGCCACCAGGCCCGCGGCTTCCAGCACCTCGTCGAGATGCGAGACGAAGCGCACTTCGATGCCGGCGCGGACCAGTTCGGGCAGTTCGTCGTAGTCGCGTTCATTGCCGGCGGGCAACAGCACCAGGTCGAGGTGGCTGCGTTTGGCCGCGACTAATTTCTCGCGGACGCCGCCGATCGGATAGACCCGGCCGGTCAGGGTCAGCTCGCCGGTCATGCCCAGTTTGCGCCGGGTCGCTTTGCCTTTGGCCAAGGAAAGCAACGCGCTGGCCATGGTGACGCCAGCGCTCGGGCCGTCCTTCGGCGTCGCCCCGGCCGGAACATGGAGGTGGACGTGGTGGCGGTCGAAGAACTTGGCGTCCTCGCCGTGCAGCCCAAGGCGTTCGGCCTGGGTCATCAGATAGCTGCGGGCGAGCTGGGCTGACTCCTTCATCACGTCGCCGAGCTGGCCGGTCAAGGTCAGGCCGCCTTTTTCCGCCGGCGTGGCGACGGCTTCGACCTCCAGCGTCGCGCCGCCCATGGCGGTCCAGGCCAGGCCGGTGACCACGCCGGGCACCGGGTGGGTGATCAGCTCATCGTCGCGCAGCAGCGGCTTGCCGAGATAATGTACCAGATCGGCGGGTTTGATGGCGACGCCCCGGACCTGCTTGGCGCCTGCCTTCACCTGTTCGGTGGCGACTTTGCGGCAAATCTTGGCGAT
This sequence comes from Planctomycetota bacterium, assembly GCA_014193115.1. Taxonomy (GTDB): domain Bacteria; phylum Planctomycetota; class UBA11346; order UBA11346; family UBA11346; genus BJHQ01. Next base: position 144,317 of record BJHQ01000009.1, read on the forward strand.
GAGCTGCTCCAGATGGCGGACGCCGGCTTCCCGGGCGTAATCGCGGATCAGCGTCGCCACCGCCGGCTTGGCGAAGGCCAGGCCAGTTGCCTTCAGGCCGTGGGCCTTGCGCTGCTTGGGAATCAGGTGGTCTTTGGCGATGACCTGCTTTTCCGCCTCGACATAGCCGGCCAGGCGGATGATTTCCATCCGATCGCGCAGCGGCTCGGGGATGCCGCCCAGCTCGTTGGCGGTGCAGATGAACAGCACCTGGGACAGATCGACCCGGATGTCGAGGTAATGATCGAGGAAATCCTTGTTCTGCTCGGGATCGAGGACTTCGAGCAGGGCGCTGGCCGGGTCGCCCTGGTGACCGTGGGACAGCTTGTCGACCTCGTCGAGCAGGATCACCGGATTCATCGAACCGCAGCGTTTCAGCGCCTGGACCATTTTGCCGGGCAGAGCGCCGACATAGGTCCGGCGGTGGCCTTTGATCTCCGCTTCGTCGCGCATGCCGCCCAGGGACAGGCGGAAGAATTTGCGACCGAGATGGCGGGCGATGGACGCGCCGATCGAGGTTTTCCCAGTGCCGGGGGGACCGACCAGGGCGATGATTCCGCCGCCGCGGATCGGGCCGGGCCCAGTGTCAGATGGCGCCGTTATCGATTCGGCTTCGGCCGTTTTTCCTGGGTTTTTCTTGGCTTTGGCTGCCGAATCGGCCTTGGCCTGGACCTCGGCCGCGTCGGCCTCCTGGGTCAGGCGGCGGACGGCGCAGAATTCAACGATCCGGTCTTTCACGTCCTCCAGGCCGTAATGATCCGCATCCAGTCCGGCGCGCAGGCGCACCAGATCGAGGTCGTCGGCGGTGAAATCGCCCCACGGCATGTCGACCAGCCATTCCAGGCGGCTGCGGACCACCGCATATTCGGCGCTGGCCGGGTCGAGCTGCTTCATCTTGCGCAGCTCCTCCTCGTAGACCTGCCGGGCTTCCGCCGACATGGCTGGCTTGCGCTTGGCGAAACGTTCATCGAGCTTCTTGGCGTCCAGGCTCTTCTCATCGGTCTCCATCCCCAATTCCTGCTTGATCGCCTTGAACTGCTCATTGAGGAAGAATTTCCGCTGATGTTCGCCGACCTTCTGCTCGATCTGCCCGGCGATCTTGGTCTTGAGCTGGGCCAGCTCGTCCTCCTTCGCGAGCAGCAGCAGGACCTTGTGCATCCGCGCCTGCACGTCCTCGGTTTCGAGGATCGCCTGCAATTCATCGCGTTTCGCCGTGGTCAACGAGGCCGAGATGTCGGCCAGCCGGCCGGGGCCGTCGAGGTTGTTGAAATTGGCCAGGACCAGCTTGATCTCATCGCCATAGACCGGGTTGTGGCTGACCAGGGTCTTGAGGGATTGGACGATGGCCATCGCCAAGGCCCGCACCTGTTGATCCCCGGCATCGACCTGGGGCCGCACCACCCGGCCGCGGACCAGCACCACCGGTTCGGAGGATTGCATCGATTCCACTGCGAACCGGGCGATGATCTGGACGAAGATCTGGAGCACGCCGTGGTCGGCCTCCTGATGCTTGGTGATCCGCCCGATCACCCCGTATTTCAGCAGATCGTCGAATTTGTAGGCGGCGCCATCATCGAGGGGCTCGCGGGTCAGGAAGAAACCGACGTGGCCTCCACGCTTGTGAATGGCGTGCTGCACCGCTTCGGACAGTCGTCCGGGCGGGATGGCCAAGGGCAACATCATGGTCGGGAACATCGGCCGTTGATTCAGCGGCAGGGCCACCAACTGATCCGGCAGCAGATCCTCGGCGCGGGTGACCGAGCGGATGGTGCCGCTGATCGTCGGCCCAGGAACTGCCTGGGAATCCTTGACCACTTCCGCGACCTTTTCGGCAGGGCTCGGCTCGACCGTGATCGCATCGTGTCCGCCCGTCGGCTGGGCTGGATCGGCTTCGCCCCCGACCGTGGGCTCAGGGGAGGTCGGATCGGGGGTGTCGGGTTGATCGCTCATGGGGACTCGGTCGGAATGATCCAGGTTGCGGGGATGACGGGCAATCGCCGTGCCGGATCGATCCAGATCGACTGGCAGAAGGACGCCTTGCTCGGAAACCCCGGTGTTGGCCTGCATCCACACGTTGCGTGCAACCGGCGACGGCCGACTTGCACGCCGACCACCGCCTCCCAGCCTGCGACGCGATATGGCCAAGCTGGTCTGCCAAGCCGGCCCCACCGCGGGCCACGAATACCCGCTGACCAAGGATCGCACGATCCTGGGCCGCCAATCGACCTGCGACATCCAGATCATGGATACCATGTCGTCGCGCGCCCACTGCGAGGTGCGGCGCGATGGCCGGATGTGGACCCTGGTGGATCTCGGGTCGCGCAACGGCACCAACCTCAATGGCCGACGGGTCTCGGAGCGCCAGCTCGCGTTCGGCGACAAGATCCGGGTCGGCGAGGTCGAATACGTGTTCGTCAAAGAGGCCGGCGACGTCGAGATCAAGGATCTGCTGTCGAAATACGAGATCCATGAAAAGATCGGCGAAGGCGGCATGGGCATCGTCTACAAGGCGACCCAGCGCAGCATGGCCCGCACCGTGGCGCTCAAGATCCTGGCCCCGAAGTACGCCTCGCGACCGAAATTCGTCGAGCAGTTCATCAAAGAGGCCCGCGCCGCCGGGGCCCTGAACCACCCCAACATCATCCAGGTCCACGACGTCGGCAGCGAAAATGGCATCCATTATTTCAGCATGGAATTCGTCGAAGGCGCGACCTGCATGCAGCTGCTCAAGCAGGCCGGCGCACTGCCGGTGGGCGACGCTCTCGAAGTCGTCCGCCAGACCGCCAAGGCGTTGGAATACGCGCATTCTCAGCGCCTGATCCACCAGGACATCAAGCCCGACAACATCATGGTCGGCGAAAACAACCAGGTGAAATTGGCAGATCTCGGGATCAGCAAGACCTTTGACGAGGCCGAAGCCGACGCCGGCGCCAACTCGGGCCAGCGCAAGGTCATGGGCACGCCCCATTACATGGCCCCCGAGGCCGCCCTCGGCAAAAAAGTCGACCACCGCGTCGATATCTACGCTCTTGGCGCGACACTCTACCACCTGCTCACCGGCAAGACCCCCTACCACGGCACCAGCGCCACCGACGTGCTGAAGGCCCACGTGATGGAGCCGCTGCCGCCGATCCACGATCTGAACGCCGAAGTGCCTGACGACGTGGTCGCCCTGGTTGAGCGGATGATGGCTAAAAAGCCCGACGATCGGTATCAGACCGCCGCAGAAATCGCTGAGGAAATCCGTCGGCTGGAAACCGGTCTCGGACTGTCCACCGAGCGCATCGCCGGTCCCGAGACCATGATCCTGCGCCGTTTCGCCAAGGGCGGAGCAGCTCCGGCGGCTGGGCAATCGACCGCCTCCTCGACCGCCGGACCGACCACTGGTTCGACACCGGCAGTGCCTCGGTCCTCACCGGTGGGAACGCTGGTTCTGGTCGGCGTCATCCTGATCGGCCTGGTCGTGGTGGCGATCGGCGTGCCCAAGCTGCTGCGCAGCGGCATGGACAAGCAGGCGGTACAGAACCCGCCACCACCGGTGAGCCGGCCACCGGCTCCAGTTGCACCAGCGCCGCCAAAGCCCGCCACAGAAGCGCCTGCGCAGCAGGCTGGCCAATCAGCAGTCGCCGCTCGGTTCACTGCGCTCGAACAGCGCCTGCGCCAGGCGACCACGGATACCGATCCCCAGCCGATCCTGAAAGAGATCGAAGATCTCCGTCCGCTGGCCACCAGCGACAGCGAGCGCGGCCGACTGGATGCCGCCAGCCAGGCCGCAGCGTCCCTGCTCACCCGGCGCCAAGCCGCAGCCCGGGCTGCCGCCTTGGGTGAAGTCGAGCAGCGCGTGCGCCAGCTGCTGAGCGAGCGGAATTTCGACCTCGCCCTGCAAACGGTGGAGAAAGCTGAAGATCCTGATGGCAAATTGGCAGCGTTGAAACCGGTCATCGCCCAGGACAAGGCCCGGTTCATCGCTGGACTCGAAACCAGCGCTGACCAATACCGCAAGCAGGGCAACGCGGCCAAACTGCGCGAGCTGCGCGATAAACTGCCGGCTGCCCTGGTCGGCACGCCAATCGAACAGACCCTCAACGATGCCTTGGCGGCAGTGGTGGCAGAGCAGGCAAAAGCCGATCTGGTAGTGGTCGCGGCTGCCGCCAACGATCTGGCGAAATGGAACCAGGCAGCGCTCGATGCCCGGGTCAAGAACGAAGCCGGACGGCTGGGCCCCGAGGCCGCCAAGGCCCTCGCCGACCACGCCCGCCACGGCCAGCGTCTGACCGAACTGGGCGCCGCCCTCGCCGCAAAGCTGAGCGAAGGTTCAGTGCGTTTCACAGGCAAGCTCGGGGGCTGGACCGATCCCGATCTGATGGGTGCAAGCGAGCAGGGCCTGCAAGTCAGGGCCGTCGGCGTGCCCAGCGCCGAGGTCCGCTGGTCGCAATTGAAAGCCGAGGATCTGGCTGCGGTAGGAAAGCTGGTGCTGGGCAAAGGATTCGCCCCGTTCGCGCCCAGCGTCGTCCATCTCGGCCAGGCCCAGCTCGCTGCCGAGGCGAAGGCGGAGTGAGCAGCCGCAGGCTGCGCGGGCCTGGGAGCGCAGGCTTCAACCTGCCGTGCATCATTGCATATTTGCTGAAAAATCTGCTGCCACATGCCCGGTAAAAAATACAAAGGGACCAACCGACACGGCGAATCCGTCGATCGCGCCGGGCTGGGGCGGCTGCGACGGGCATCGGGCAAGCAGCGCGCCCGGGTCGGTCAGTGGGAAGCCAAGACCGAGGACGAGCAGGCCCTGGATTCCGTGGGCGAAATCGAACGGCCGAGCCACAGCGGCGAAGCGCTGCTCGCCCGCTTCAATCGCCTGGCCGGAGTAATCGGTGCCGGTGCCGCCGACGGCCAGCCAGGAGAGATCGCCGCGGTGGCCGGCGCCGGCTGGATCGTGCGTGATTCATCTGGCCGTGAGCGCCCGGCGACGGTGCGGAACGCCTTGCTCAAACGCATCGGCGGTGTGCGCAATCCGCTGGCGGTCGGCGATCGGGTCCGCTGGCTGGCTGCGGACGGCAGCGGCGATGACGCGGTGATCGTGGTGGTCGAGCCACGGCGCAACCAGGTGGCCCGGGCCGACAGCCACAACCGCTCCCTGGAGCACGTCGTGGCGGCGAATCTCGACTGCCTGATGGTCACGGCATCGCTGCGCGAGCCGGATCTCAAATGCGGTCTGATCGATCGCTATCTGCTGCTGGCTGCGTGGAACGCCATCCCCGCGGCGGTGGTGCTGACCAAAGCCGATCTTGCCGATCCCGGTCCGGCCACTGCGCTGTACCGCGGCATCGGCCTGCCGACCTTCGCTCTCGGGGTTGGTCGCGACCAGGATCAGGAAGCGCTGCGCTCATGGCTCGCAGGCAAGGCGGTGGTGGTGGTGGGGCAATCTGGCGTCGGCAAATCGACGCTGATCAACCGGTTGTTCCCGGGCGCCGGTATCCGCATCGGGTCCGTGGCCGAAGCCGGTCACGGCCGCCATACGACGGTGGGCGGACGCAGCTGGCTGCTTGGCGATGGCACCCGGCTGGTGGACACACCGGGGGTGCGTGAATGCGGCATCGCAGGTCTGACCGCCGTCGATGCCGCGCTGCTTTTCCCAGATCTAGCGAAATTCCATCGCGATTGCCGGTTCGCCGATTGCACCCACCGCCACGAGCCGGGCTGCGCGGTGCGCGCCGCGGTCGCTGGCGGAGCCATCGCTGCCACCCGCTACGAAAGCTACCGCTCGATCGTCGCCGAGGATCTCGGCATGGGCTGATGGCGTCGGCCGTTTCAACCTGGATGATTTACGTTGGGAAACCGCCAAGGCGCCAAAGCGCCAAAGCGCCAAATAACCAAATGGTGGAGGGTTGGAGAAAGATCAAATCGCTCCCGGTTGGGTCCAGCCAGCGGAGCCTTTCTCAGGATTTTCCATAGCGTCTTGGCGGTTCGGCTGGTTTTTCAATTCAGCGCATCGAGCCGGCTCCGCCGACGCAGGCGGGTCGGCCACGCCCTGGTCGCCGGCGGAGGTTCAACCACGCCAAGCACGACGCAGGCGGCTCCTGAGCCGGTCATCCACACGGTATCGCCGCGTTTATGCAGCACTTCCAGGAGCTTTCCGACCGCAGGGCAGCAGCGCACCGCGGGCTCGGTCAGGCGGTTGGTGAGCAGCGGGCCGAATCCGGCAACGGTCACCGACGCCAGAGCAGCACGCCACCAGTCGGCGCCGCGGGCTGGCCGCGGACCGCGTTCATCATCAGTCAGGGCTGCGAAAATGGCAGGCGTCGGACAACTGGCCCCCTCAGGCATCAGCACGGTGATCGGCAGGTCGGGAAGGTCGGGCAAGGCGGCGAGGATTTCGCCGCGTCCGGTGGCGTGGGCCGTGCCGCCCAAAAGGAAAAACGGGACATCACTGCCTAATCCAGCTGCGAGGCCGAACAGGTCGGGCGGCGCCGGGTCATGCAGGGCCAAAGCCCGCAGCACTGTCGCTGCATCGCTCGAACCGCCACCCAAGCCCGCACCATGGGGGATGCGTTTGCTCAAGGTGATCGCGACCTGGCCGAACGGATGCAAACTCAGATAGGCTGCTGCTGCCCGCCAGGCAAGATTGCGCTGATCGACGGGCAGCGATGGATCGTCGCAGCTTAGAGCGATGCGGTTCTGCGGCTGGTCTGATCCCGGTTCGGCGGGAACCACCTCCACCTGCACCGTGTCGTGCAATTCGATGGTCTGGAAGACGGTTTCCAGGCCATGGAAGCCATCGCTCCGTCGGCCGGTGACCTCAAGGAACAGATTGATCTTGGCCGGCGCAGCCAGCGTGACCGAAGCGGGGACGAGCGGCATCCGCAGGACGATCCGCGGGCAATGTCGCCTGGTCAATAGATCCGTGTGAGTCAGGCGACCAGCAAAACCACGGCGAAATCCAAGGTGAGCAGTCACTCATACACCAGGGATCGTGGCCAATGCCTTTCCCCTGCGGGATCGTGGGGCGGCGGAATAGTCGCGTTTCCGTCCCGTCCCCGATGCGTTGCGTCGGTCCGGGCCGAGGAGGCCGCATGCTCTCGACCGCACCCCGTCAGCCAGGCCGCGCCCTCATCGCCGGGCTCGCGCTCGTCCCGGCGATGATGGCGCTCCCGGCCATCCTCGTTTCGGTTCCAAGCCTGACGGCTGCCGAGGGCGGTGATCGCAACCTGCCCCTGCCCGACCAGATCCGCGACCTGCTTGCCGAAGGCGTCCGCCAGTACCGCATCGGCCGCTATGGCGATTCCGCCAACACCTTCCGCAAGGCGGTCCAGCTCGAACCTGAGCACCGCCTGGTCTACGAGTTCTACCTCGCCTGTGGTGAGCCGCTGCTATTGGCAATGGAGGCCAAGAACGAGCTCGACGACGTGCTCAAGGACCTCCGCCGCCGGGCCAACATCTATCGCAAAGACCTGCACAGCGATCCCAAGTACATCGAATTGATGATCAGCAAGCTCAACGAGGGCGAAGACGTCCGGATTGCGGCGCAATACGAACTGATCGCCATCGGACCGCGGGCGGTGCCGCATCTCGTCGCCAAAATCGGTGACAATCGCCAGGACAATCTGCGGGTGTCCTCACGGATCGTGTTGACCCGCATGGGCTACCGCGCGGTGCTGCCGCTGATCGCCGCCCTCGATTCGTCGGACCAGCGCCTGGTCGCGACCGTCGCGGCCGTCCTGGCCGACATCGGCGACCCCAGGGCCCGGCCCGCGCTGAAGCGGGTGGCTGAGCATCCCGAAGGGGACGCCACCACGAAGCAGGTCGCTGCCAACGCCCTGGCCGAGATCGCACGGCGCAGCGGCGCCGACGCCACCGCCGAACCGCAGGCGTTGTACCTTGCAGAAGCCCTGCGTTATTTCCGCGGCGGCGAAGCCATCCGCGACGAAGTGGTGGCCAACGAATCCCTCGTCTGGCGCTGGGTCGAATCCCAGGCTGGTGGCCCAGCGGCGCAGCTGACCTCGGTCAAGGTCGCCCGCTATGCCTGGAACGAGCTGATCGCTGAAGAGCTGCTCCATCTCGGCATGCGTGCCTTCCCGACCCACGCGCCCTTCCAGCCGTTGTTGGCTGCGGTGCTGGCGGCCCAGGCCGCCGAAGCTGAGAACCGCGGGATCCTGGCCAAGGAGTCCACCACTCCAGCCAATGGTCCCGACGAGCGTTCCGACGCCATCGCCGAACGGATCGCGGCTCTCGCCGAGCTGCCCGACCGCATCCGCATGGCCGGCCCCGAGCGCCTGTACCGCGCTTTCGATCTCTGCGTCCGTTCCGAGCGCTATGACGCCGCCGCCCTGATCCTGCGTTTACTCCAGGATAAGGCCCTGGCCCAGCCCGCCCGCCATCTGCCCGGTTCGGGCCTGCCGCTGGAAAAGGCCGGTTCGAGCCTGGTCGCCGCCCTGGAGCATCCGGAAAAGCTGGTGCGCTATGAGGCCGCCATCACCCTCGGACATCTCGATCCGGCTGCCGAATTCACCAATCGCGGCAAGGTCGTCACCGCTCTGGCCGACGCGGTCGGCGAATCCGGCCTGCGCGTCGTGCTGGTGGTCGATCCCGATTTCCGCTCGCGGAACCAGGCCCGTGCCATCCTGCAAGCCCGCGGTTTCCACGCGACCACCGCTGCCGACGGCCATGCCTGTTTGCAACGGCTGCGCGAAACCCCGATCGTCGATGCGATCATCATCTCCGGAGAACTCCTGCCGACGTTGCGCGGAGCCCACGGCGAAGCGATCGATGTTCCCGAGCAGACCGCGCCCGGCCTGGTCGGCCTGCTGCGCAGCGACACCCGCACTGCTGGAACCCCGATTTTCATCAGCCTGCCCGAACACCCCGAATTGGCGATCCGGGTGAAGGCCGGATTTGAGGCCAAAGCCGGTGCGCCGGCCGCTGGCAAACCAATCGAGTTCCTAGCCAAGCCGTTCGTGTCCGAAGCCGTGGCCGGAGCCCTGGACCTCGCCTTGCGCGATGCCCAGGCGCCCCAGGCCAACCGCGATCTGGCGGAGTCGCTGGCGCTGCGCGCCGCCCTCGCCTTGGCCCAGCCCGACCCCGAACGGACCGGACTCGACTTGCCGGCGGCGGTACCGGCTCTGATCCTGACGCTCGAGAACCGGCGCAACGAATTGCGCATCGCCGCCTGCCAGGCGCTGTCGGTCATCGCGCGGCACCCCGCCGGCAGCGGCGTGGTCAAAGCCCAGGCTGAGAAACTCTGCGCCTTATACACCCTGCAGGACAACGAGCTGCCCGCAGCGGTGCGGGCAGCCCTGATCGGCGCCATCGGAGTCGCTGATCCGACCCTGCCTGCGGCGGTGCAGATCCTCCGCCGGGCGCTGAAGCACGATGACCTGTCCGTACGCTCAGCTGCGCACCTTGCGATCGGACACGCCGAACGTATCGATGACGAATTGCTGTCGGATCTGCAGCGTCAGCAGCGCCTCGACGTGCGCAGCCCTGGATCCGGTGTGGCCGCCAAGGCAGCGCCGACGCCCTGACGGTTTCTGACACACGAACCACCTTTCTTCTACTGATCCCCTGTCCCAACCCTCGCGCCGCCCCAGCCTGCGCCAACCGGAGCCATCGACGCTATGAGCACTGCGGTCAAAATTTTCATCGTCCTGAACCTGGTGATGTGCCTCGCCTTCGCCTACGTCAACATGACGGCCTACGCCTATCGTGAGAATTATAAGCGGCGTTGGAACGAGGACACCGCCAAAGCCCTCGAAGAAGCCAAGGCCAACGCCACCCTGGCGGTCAACCGCGGGGTCGAGGCCGCCAAGGCCCAGAACGATGTCCGGGTGCGAGACACCCTGATCATCGATCTGCAGGCGAAAGTCGCCGAACTCACCAGCCAGGTGAAGGACCGCGACTTGCAGATCATCGCGATCAACGAGTCGCTCAAGCGCAAGGATGCGGATTACCTGGCGCTCAACGAGAACTTCATGACCCAGAGCGCGTCGCTGGAAAAGGTCCGCACGCGCATGACTGAGCTGAACCACATCGGCCAGGTCGCACGCGGCACCGCATTCAATCTGTCGATCAAGCTGGCTGAGATCGAAGACGAACTGAACAACGAGGTGAACAAGAACACCCAGCAGGCCGAGCGCATCGACCTGCTCGAAAAGGATCAGAAGAAAAGCCAGGGCTACATCGCCTACGTCCGGGACAACCATCCCCAGGTGCATGAAGCGGCGATCAGCGAAAAATCCGGCGCCGTCGCGGTCAATGCGGTGGTCGCCCTGGTCAAGGCTGACGCCTCCACCGGCAAGCAAGAGGTCGTGGTGCTGTCGGTCGGCCAAGCCCAGGTCGAACCCGGCACAGTGCTGATCGTGTTCCGCGGCAGCGACTACATCTGCCGGGTCCGGGTGGCCAGCGTCACCCGCGACCACGCCACCTGCCGGATCGTGCCGGACTCGTGGAATTCCAAAGACCTCAAGATCGCGGTTGGCGACAGCGCCATGACCCGGCTGTGATCGGAAGGACCTAGACCATGAGCCCCGACGAAAATCGCCTGATGCTGTGGCTGTCGATCATCTCCTTCATCGCTCTGAGCGTTGGCACCGCCTTCGCCTGGTTCGAGCTGGACGAGATAAAGACCACCCAGATCGAATCCGCGCAACCCTGATCTGAATCTTCGCTCGAGATCGGCTGCGCCGCCCGGGAACCGACCCGAGGCGGCGCTGTTGTTTTGTGACTCGATTCAGCCGCAGGGCGCAGGGCTGCTGCCAGGCCACCAGCGTGCATGGAAGCAGGAACACTTTTATCTTTTGCCGAAACCCAGCCTGCGGCAGTCCGCTCTACGTCGAGGTCACAAAGTTCGCGATGGAATTCTTCTGCGGTTCAGGCGCAGCTGCCGACCAGGGACTCGGCTGCGGCCCTAGCGGCCCCGGAGTCGGCTCCGGCCTTCACCGCGACTTCTGCGATGGTTGCGGCGATTTCAGTGCGTTGGTCATCGGCGCGCAATTCCGCCAAGACAGGCGCTGTGAGCAGCGCCGCCGCCGCCGCCGCTGCCGGCAATCCGGCGACGGCACTGCGCAATCGTTGGCGCAGGTCCGGTTCCGCTGGCCCCCGGCGCAAGGCGCCGTCGATCAGGGTTTCGGGCAGCAGGGCCGCTGTCGTCGCGAGGCGCGGTGCCAGGAATCCGGCGACATTGGCCCGCTCGGTCAACCGCCAGCGGCCGCGGACGATGGCAGCCACCAGCTGCAGAGCGAGATCTTCGTCTTTGCCGCCGCAGCCGCGGTAGCGGCGCAGGCCTTCTTCGGCAACCTCGAACCGGCCCAAGCGCAGCCGGCAGAACAGCAGCCGTCGCCAGGCGTCGGCGTCGTGGTTGCGGGCAGCGACATAACGAGCGAACGCCTGTTCGGCGGCAATCACATCGTCCAGGGCTTCGCAGGCTTGGGCGAGGTCGAACAAGGCGATGGGTGCGATATGGGCACCGCCGAGCAGACCTTCGTGGGCGCCGGTCGCAGATAACAGCAGGCGGGCGGCACGCAGCATGCCCAGGCGCAGCGCCAGCCGGCCGAGTTGAACCTGGACCCAAGGGTGCTCGTTGCCCGAGATCGTCGCCCAGCCAGCCTCATCCTGGGTCGACAGCCACGGCCACGCGGTGCGCGCCAGGTCGAGGGTGGCGGCAGGGTCCCGAGGATGATGCTCAAGGTGATCGGCGACCTGGGCGGCGACCAGGAGCGGCTGGCGGCCATGGCGTTCCACCAGCCGGGCCAGTCCGCCGGCGCCACCCCAGTGGGCAGCGCCGTTGAGAACCAGCGCTTCGAGCAGTGAATCATCAAGATCGCCGGGTTCGCTCGGATCGATCATCTGATGCTGGCCTTCACCCGGACCGATCAGCCAGAGGTGATCTTCACCGGTTGCCCGGTCGTATTCCAAATACAGGTCCTGGCGCCGAGTCGGCAGCCAGGCCCAGACCGCAAGCAGGCGATTGCTGAAGACCGCGTCGAGTTCCCGGGCCTGCTGCTCACCGAGGTGCAATCGTGATTTGGCCAGGGCCCGCAGCTCTTCGACCGTCGCCGGAAAAGTCCCGAAGATCACCGCCAGACCGCCGACCGCGACACTGCGGCCGCGCTCAGCATCGTGGACCAGGTCGCAGCCGGCGGCGACCAGCGGAGGAGGCCGCATCCGCTGGCCGCGCAGATGGGCGCGGCTGCGGTGCCAGTCATGGTCGAGGACCAGAAGGGGCGCGGTCATGACGGTGGGCGGAGTTCCTGCCGTCAGTGTGGCATCGATCTGGGCGGTAGGAAAGCGGCGACCCGGCGAGATGCGAGGCGCTGCCCAAGCATCGATGCTACCGGGCTCCAATAGCCGATTTCGGCGCTCAGCCGGGTCGCGGTGTGCGCCCGTCCGGCCGGGACTGGCGCCGGATGCTCGAAGATTCTTCCCGCAACTTGGCCAAGCGGCTGGCGATCTCTTTGGAGTCGATCCGGAAGACCTGCGAAGGCGTCTGCTTCGGTTCTGGCTGAGGTTGGGGAGCCGGATCGGCCTCGTCGTATGGGTCGCCGGAATCGAGCGCAGACAGCGGAATCGGCTCAAGCAAGGCCGGTTCGAATTCAGGAAGCGCCGAGGCCTCGATCACAGGCAGATCGGTTGGTTCAGCTGACCGTCGAATCGCACCTGGCGGTGGCTGCAGCTCCGTCGCGGGATGGTGAACCAGGGCGGACCTGGGGTAGGTTCCTGAGCCCGGCTGGATCACCCGATTCGCTTCGGATCCCTCACGTTTACGTCGGAATTTTTCTGTGATCGAAGCACGCTGCACGGCCAGCTGCTCCAGCCGATAGCGCACCGCGTTGACCACTCCGTCGGCGTACTGGCGGAGCCGGTCCTCGGGGATGAGCACGCCCTTGGGATCGCGATATTGGAATCCCGTCAGCGGACTGTGGCTGGCGGTGATGACCACCGGCGCCATCGCCCCGGACCAGTCCCGTTCGGTCCGAGTCGCAGGCAGCAGGATGGTGACTTCCTCGCGTAGCGAATCGGTGGCGATCCGACTGCCGCTGGACGGGGTCTGAGCAGAACTGGACATGGGGTCTCGGGCGCAAGCTGGGCGGTCGGTGGGCAGGATGGTCGGCGGCAGCGGCGTACACGGCCCGAGATGCGTCCATCCCGCCGAGTGGGTTGTGATGGATGACACACGAAGCCCGGATTGTCCAGAGTTTGCAATATCAGCAGCTTTGGCCTCTCGTCGGCGGCCCCGCCGGGCTGCACGGCGGGCCATTGCTCAAGGGGCTGACCAGCCAGCATCCCCACCCTGCCATGCCAGAACCAGCCATCGTGGCCGTCGATCTCGCCAAGGTTTTCCGGACCTATGATCGCCGGCCGGGATTGCTCGGCTCGCTGCGCGACCTGGTCGACAGGCGCTGGCGCGAGGTCACCGCTGTCGCCGGCATCTCGCTGACCGTGGCTCGCGGCGACATCGTCGGCTACCTCGGCCCCAACGGCGCCGGCAAGAGCACCACGATCAAGATGCTGACCGGGATCCTGCGGCCGACCCGGGGCACCGTGCGGGTGGCTGGCTTCGATCCCCAGCGCCAGCGTTCGGCTTATGTGAGAAAGGTCGGAGCGGTCTTCGGCCAGCGTTCGCAGCTGTGGTGGGATCTTGCGGTGGGCGAGAGCTTCGACCTGCTCCGCCACCTGTACGACGTGCCCAAGTCCGATTTCGAGGCCAGATTGGCCCGGTTCGACGCCGTCCTCGGTCTTGGCGAGTTCCTGCGCACCCCGGTGCGCAAGCTGTCCCTCGGCCAGCGCATGAAGGCGGACCTCGCAGCAAGCCTGCTCCATGCTCCGGAGATCCTCTTCCTCGACGAGCCGACGGTGGGCGTCGACGTCGTGACCAAGGCCAGGCTGCGAACTTTCCTGGCCGAACTGAACCGCGAGCAGGGCACGACGATCCTCCTCACGACCCACGACATGCAGGACATCGAAGCCCTGTGCCGCCGGGTCGTGGTCATCGACCATGGTGCGATCATCCACGACGGCGGCCTGGATGCGCTGCGTGACCGTCATGGCGGCGGCAAGCGCTTGTTGTTGACTGCGGCGGTCCCGGTCGAGCTGGCCTCGCTGGCGGTGCCCAGGGATGGCGTGCGCTGGACCCAGAGCACGCCGGTGGAGCTGATCGCCGAGCTGTCGCGTGAGGCCGATACCGCAGCAGTGCTCCAGCGCTGCCTTGGAGCGATGGCCGTGGCCGACGTGCGCATCGACGAACCAAGCATCGAAGACGTGGTCAAGGCGCTGTACGCAGGGCGGGCAGGATGACCGCCCCGAGGCCGAGCTGCTCAGTGCGACGTTTCCGGGCCAGGGTCGGCAGCTGACCGGGGTGGTTCCTCCACTCCATTGCGGCTGGTTCTGCCAGACGTTTTCCACGTGATCTGGTAATCATCGGCCTGGTTGCCCCAGCCGGTCCAGTTGGGACGCCCGCCCCGGGCGAACAATTCCAGGTACGGGCCGGGACTGCACGACTCGATCAGCGCGTATTGCTCGTCGGGCTTCCGGCTGTGCTCCTGTTTCATCGTCCGGAGGATGTTCACCTGGCTGCGACCAGGCGGCAGGGTGCGCATCGATCCTCGGATTCCGAACAGCAACAGCTCGGTGGTGTTGCGGAAATAGAAACCGACGCCGCGCCCGTCCGGACCTCCGTCTTTGCGGACCTTGTGCCAGACGATGTTGCTTTTATAGGTGAAATCCCAGGCGGCCATCACCGCCATGCCTTCGGGCAGCAGGGCGTTGGGTACCCACAGATACAGGTGCGCCGGAGTCGCTGCGACCGCGCCCACCGGCAGCGCGCAAATCTCAGGCAAAGTCATCGTCCCGTAGCGTTTCAGCCGGCGGTGCTCCGGCGCCATCTTCCCGGTGCGGTTGGTGAACTGCCACGGTGGATCAGCGAGGATCGTGGGAAACCGCTGGCCTGACAACGACGCGAATGGATCCGTCATGTGGTCATCCTGGAAATTGCTGGAGTCGAGGCGAGGGGATCGCCCGGCGCATCGCCGAAGCGCTTTGCCCAGCCGCATTGGCCTGGATGCTGCCTATGTGTCCTGGTTCCAACGTCCGTGGCTGGTCGAGGCCGCCGTGCTCATCGTGCTTGCCGGCTTCGGCTGGTGGCTGTTTGCGGACGGCAGCTTGGATCTGCGGTTGGCGGCGTTGTTCTACGATCCTGGTGCGGCCGAGCCCTGGCCGCTGGCCGAGCAGCAGCCCTGGCGGTTCTTGTACCGCTATGGGCCGTGGCCTGGGGTGCTGGCGGCGGTGGTCGCGGCCGCCGCGCTGGTCGGCTCCGCCTGGGTCAGCCGGCTGCGACCGTGGCGGCGCCACGCTCTCTGCGCCGTATTGGCCGTGGCCATCGGTCCGGGCCTGGTGGTCAATGCCATCCTCAAAGACCACTGGGGCCGCCCCCGGCCCCGCGAGGTCATCGAGCTTGGCGGAGCTCATCCCTATCAGGCGGCCTGGGTCAAAGGCGAAGCCGGCAAAGGCAAGGCGTTTCCCTGCGGCCACAGCTCGGTCGGTTTCGTGCTTTGTCTCGGCTGGCTGATCTTCCGCCGGCGGCGGCTGTTGGCCTGGGGATTCCTGGTGTTCGGTTTCGGCTGGGGCGTGCTGCTCGGCGTCACCCGGATGGCCGCTGGGGGTCACTTCGCCAGCGATGTGTGGTGGTCGGCGCTCATCCCGTGGGCGGTCGGACTGGTGCTCTACTATGCCGTCCTGCGCATTCCCCAGCACGAAGCCGACCTCGCCGCTGGCCGGATCGATGCCGACCGCCCGTCCTGGCCGCTGGTCGTCATCGGAGCCGCCCTCGGCTGCGGAGTCTTGATCGGAGCGCTGGTCGCGACTCCGGCCTATCGCGCCGTGCGGCTGGAGTCGGCCACTCCGGCACCGGTGCTGCTCGACATCAACGCCAGCGCCGGCGACATCGTCCTGCACCTGGTTCCCGGCAGCGATCTGCGCATCGCCGGCGCCCTGCAAGGATTCGGTTTCCCCGGAGGCCGGATCGAAGGGACCCTGACCGCCATCGACGACGTGCGCAAAGTGGTGGTCAGCCATCGCGGCTGGTTCAGCGAACTTGGCGGCGAGCTGGAGGTGACCATCGATCCCGACCGCCTGCGTGGACTGCGGGCGCGGGTAGAACTGGGTGATTTCACCGTCACCGGCAGCGCCACCCGCCCAGCCATCTGCGAGGTGCAGGTGGATCGGGGCAGGAAACAGCTTCCTCCGGGATGGTGACCGGCCTTCGCCGGCCCCCGAAAATAACAAAAATCACGCTCCCGGCGGCGTCTCGATCCGGTAGCGGGTGAGCAGCTCCAGCCAATCGGCGCGTTCCTGCAAGGCCATACGCAATGCCTGCGGGTCGCCGCGAGCCGGTGTCGCGGCTTTGGAGGTCGGGGCGCCGGGTGCCGCGGCCAATTCGGCCAAGACCGTATCGAGCTGGGACAGACCGAGGCGGAGCAGATGATCGTCGGAGAGCAAGGCGGCGTCAGGCGGCAGCAGGCGGAAATCGTCGCTCGCGGCTTCAGAAAATGAGGTTTCCAGCATTCCTGCCAAGGCAGTCAGTTCGCCTGCCAGGCGAGCGACCGCAGCGGCGGCGGACTCGCGCTTTGGCGCCGGAACCCGGGTCGGAGCCGCACCTTTGGCGTCGGTCACGGCTTGGTGGTACAGGCCGACCCCGGCGTCGATGAGTGGAGCCAGTTCAAGCGCAGCCGAAGCGGCCTTGCGGCGTTTGAGCAGCAGATCGAGGTCGGCAGCGAGGATGGCCGGCAGCGCGAGCAGACCAGAACCAGGATCGATGCTGATCGATAGGGATGCCGGCGGCGGATCGCCGAGCTTCGCCCGCCACGCCGCCACCAGTTTGACCAGCTCGCGGAACACCGCACGCAGCTTGGGGACATGCTTGGCCAGGGCCTGGACGCCAGCCGCCCAGCGGGCGCGTTCGCCATACTGCGCCAAGTCGGCGGCGGCGGCGGCGAGGGGCCGGAGGATGCCATTCAACGAGCGGAAATCGTAGTCGCCACCGAACCAGCGCGGGCGCAGGCGACGGGGATCGTCGGTGATCGGCTGGATGGCGCGCAACTCCGCCAAGGTCTGCGCCAGCGAAGCGAGCTGGCGGTCAGCCACTTTCACCAGGCGCTGCTGGGCGGCGTGGTCGAGGGTCAGGACCCGCTCAAGGCTGCGCACTTTCTCCAGGGCCGATTTCCAATCCTGCCCGGCTTCGACGGCGGCGGCGAAGCGGCGGTAGAGTTCAAGCCGACGATCCTCGCCGCGCTCTTCGTCCGCATCGCCCAGGCCGCGCAGCCGGCGTTCAGCAGCGGCGAGCAACTCGACCAGTTCGCGCCGGCCGCCTTCGGATTCGGCCTGTTTCGCATAGAGTTCACGATTTGCCCGCTCGAGCTCGCTGCGCGCCTGGGCCAGGCGGCGGATCTCGGCCAGCACCCCGAGGACCTCGGGCGGAAGATCGCCGAGATCGCTTTCGCCGCGCAGCACGCCGACCAGGCGGGCGAGCTGATGGGCCGCATGATCGGCCCGGACCCGAGCGCCGGCAGCGTCCTCGCGCAAGCGCGCGACCAGCACCGCCAGCTTTTCCAGCGCGGAGGCGCCGGCGGCGGCGGGAGCGCCGACCTCGGTCAAGGCCTGGTCGAGGGAGCCTTCGACCCGGGCCAGCTCGTCGCTGCCGTGGGCGGCACCGAGCGTCGCTTTGCGCACTTCGCCCTGGGCCTTGGCAATCTCAGCCAGCAGGGCGTCGATCCGGGCGCTGACTGCGGCATGGCGCTCATCGACGAAGGTGTCGAGAGCGTCGAGAAGCGCGAGGGTGGTCGGCCCATCCGGAGCGGCTCCCGGTTGGCGCTGGGCCAGCCGGCGGTTGAGCGGATCGGCGCGTTCGCGGAACTGCTTGGCCTCATAGGCCGCCTCGTCATCGCGGAAACAGCCGAAAAACGTCAACCACAGGTCAGCGGCGGCCCGCCCGACCTCGGCCAGGGCTGGCGGATCGGAGACCAGCGAGCGCACCGCTTCGACCGGGTCGACCCCGGCGTAGCCCCGGGCCCGGGCGGCGGGGAACAGCTCGGCGCACAGCGCGGTGTAGCGCTCGTGCAGGGCCGACAGCGCCCGGGCGTGCTCAAGCTGCAATTGCCGCTCAAGCCGCTGCACCGTGGTCGTATGGCCAGCCATGTCCAAGCGATACCGCAGACCTGCCCGGCCGGAAGCGGCCGGCGCTGGAAGCTGGCGCCTGGGTCATCCCCTGCTGCCTAGAAAGCACTGGCCCTCAGCCCGGGGGATCGATCCGGTTCGGCCGGCCGCAGTGGACGCAGACGATGACGAAGCGCTCGTTCTTCAGCGGCACCTGGAAATGACTGTTGCAATAGGCGCAGGCCACGGTGCGCGAAGCGTTCGCCGCGTGGTCGACGACCGGCGCCCCTGGCGGCGGCGCTTGCACCGATCCGGTCACCGATCGCCGTACCCGCGAAGTCACCGAGGTGCCGGGGTGGATCGGTCCGGGAGTCCGGTAGCTCGCGCCGGTGATCCGGCCAGTGGCTCCAGAAGGCGGATCCACCGGCTGCGGCTGGCGGTAGGTGGTGGTCGACACGGGGCGGACTCCGCCGTGCAGATTCACCGGCATGCCGGGACCGCTCGCTCTCGGCATCTGTCCGATCGGGACGGTCGGAAACGGCGTGCGCATCGATTCGGCCAATGGGCTTCGCCGTTCCAGGGCCGGTTCGTCAGGGAGCGGCGATGCTTCGCCGGCACGATAGGTAGAAGTCCCTGAGCCATCGGTGGTTGGCCGTTTGACCTGCGCTGTGCCGAAGAACGTCTCGCCGGTTCCAGCCAGGGACTGCTGCGGCGTCTTCATGAGCGAGGCAGTGATGCGGGCCGGTGCAAGCGAATGCAGCTCGTTTGAGATCGTCACCGCATCCAGGGGGCGGTCGTGGATGCTGATCAGACGCAGGCCGGCCAAGGTCCGGGCCAATCCGAGATCGCTGCGGGCACCGCTGGCGTGGATGATCAGCGGGGTCTGGTCGCCCCGACCGCGCAGATCCCGGGCAATGGCCAAGGCATCCATCTGCGGCAAGTGCAAGTCGAGGATCACCAGATCATACGGAGTGCCCGCTGCCCGCCGGCGGACGATGGCGCTGAAGGCGGACGATCCGCGTTCCGCAGTTTCGACCCGGTGGCCCAGATTCAGCAGGTGCTGGATGACGTAGTTGACGTTCCCGATCTGCTCATCGGCGACCAAGACATAGCGCTGTTCCATCGCTGAGCTGCTCCGTGGCGTGACTCTTTGGGGAGGTATAGAAGCTGAAATCGCCGAAGGCAACGGAGGAATCTACGCGCGTTCAGCGATAAACCATCTCCAAATCATCTAGACTGTGCAGGCGTTGCAGCAAAATGCAGGGACTCCGCGGCTTCCTCAGCCATCGCCGCCCACCAACCTTGACGCAACCAGTCGCTTCACGTTCTCTCAAGCACCACTGAGCACTGCCATGCCCCTGCCATTCGCCCACCTCGACCTTCCCACCGCCGAACAGCTGATCGCTGCCGCAGAACCGGTGGCAACCGCCATCGCCGCGGCAGCCGACCGGCCGGACGAGCCCTGGGCTCCGGGCAAGTGGACTCGGCGCCAGCTCGCCACCCACATCGCTGACACCGAATCAGCCATGCTCGACCGAGTGCGCCGGGTCCTGGCCGAGGACGCCCCGATGCTCGCCGACATCCCGGAGGACCTGTGGGCGGCCAACCTGCCGGCGCAGCGGGATCCGGTCGTGGCCGCCGGTCTGTTCCGAGCCTGCCGGCTGGCCCTGGCCGATCTGCTTCATGCCCTGCCCAATACCGACCTGGAACGTGTCGGCGTCCACAGCGCCTTTGGCCGGATGCGCCTGGCGGACATCCTCCGCCACTGCCATGGTCACGCCGAGCACCACGCCAGGCAGTTGAACGGCGTCCCGCTCCCGACGCCGGCTTATGCCGCTGCACCGAACCGCGTGCTGGCTAGGCACGCTGCGACGGTGTCCTGGACCAACCACGATCCAGCAGCTGGAACGCGGTATAGCCGGGTCCACCAATGGCAGTTCGATACCGGCATCGTCATCCGGGCCTCGGCCTCGCCCCACGTCGTCCCCCTGCCGCTGTCCGCCGAGGACGCGGTCGATCCTGAGGAAGCCGTGGTCGCCGCGGCCGCAAGCTGCCACCTGCTCACCGTTTTGTGGCTGGCACAGAAAGCCGGTTTTTTTGCGCTGTCGTACACTGATCGGGCGTGGGGCGAACTGGTGGCGGACGTCGATGGCGGCCGGTCCTTGCACCGCATCGTTCTGCGCCCGAGCATCTCCTGGCATGGCCTGGCCCCAACTGCGCAGGAGCTGGCCGATCTCCACCACCAGGCTCACCGCGAATGCTATATCGCCCGCAGTCTGCGCTGCCCGGTGATGGTCGAGGCCACGGCGCAGGTCGAGGCCACGGCGCAGGTCGAGGCCACGGAGCCAAGCTAGGCACGTCACAACCGCAAAGGTGCCGGTTTCCACAAGCTCCGGTGCCAAAGCCGGCAATGCGTCCAGAATGCTGCTACATATCGAACACCGTTCAACGCACCGGCCTTCGACAAAGTAAGTGATTGTCCCGGCAACCCGATCGATTCATCCGCTGGCATGTCCACGGATCGTCTATCTAGCCATGAGCAACCGCGGACACCAGCGTGGCAAATGCCCATGCACAGGCTGAGCTATCATGAATAACATGCTGTGCAGGTCGCGATCCTCTCGTGCATTTCTTGCGATCCTCACCATCGCCTGGGTGATGATCTGGGGATCGCTGGGCGCCCCCGCAGCCGAACCGGTGGTCGATAACGCCCGCGACATCCGGTCTCTGCTCTCGGACCGCTGCTTCGCCTGCCATGGTCCGGATCCTTCGTCTCGTAAAGCCAATTTGCGGCTCGATACCCGTGAAGGCTTGCTCGGTGGTGGCGCTTCGGGTCGCCCGGCGGTGGTTCCAGGCAAACCGGATGACAGCGAATTGATCCGTCGCCTGGTGACCACCGATGCCGACGACCGCATGCCGCCGACCAGCGGGGTCACCTCCGTCAGCGCTGCCGAAATCGCCAGGTTGCGTGCCTGGATCAGCGCCGGCGCTCCGTGGACCGGACATTGGCTGTTCGAGCCACTGGCCGAACCAGCGGTGCCCTCCACGGGAAGAGATCCCTGGTGCCGCAATCCAATCGACGGTTTCGTCCTGAAACGGCTGCGTTCAGTCGGAACCGCACCCGCTGCCGATGCCGATCCGGTGGACCTGATCCGGAGGGTGACCTTCGACCTGACCGGTCTGCCGCCGACCCCATCGGAGGTCGCTGCATTCCTTGCCGACCCATCGCCGCGCGCCTTCGCGTCCTGCGTCGACCGTTTGCTCGCTTCGCCGCGCTACGGCGAACGGATGGCTGCCATCTGGCTGGATCAGGTGCGCTACGGCGATTCGATCGGCTACCATTCCGACAATCCGATGTCGGTGTCGCCCTACCGCGACTACGTGATCAGCGCGTTCAACCGCGACCTGCCCTTCGACCAGTTCACCATCGAGCAGCTCGCCGGCGACCTGCTTCCTGGTGCCACGTTGGAGAACCGCGTCGCATCTGCGTACAACATGCTGGTGCGCAGCACCGAAGAAGGTGGCGCCCAAGCAGGGGATTACGTGGCCCGCATGGCCGCTGACCGGGTGAGCAATGTCAGTTCGGTCTGGTTCGGCATGACCATGATGTGCGCCGAATGCCACGACCACAAATACGATCCCATCACTCAGGCCGATTTCTATCATCTGGCAGCATTCTTTGCCGATATCAGCGAGAAACCTCTCGGCCGGCGCGATGGCGCCATCACCGTGCCGACCAGCGCCATCACCGCTGAAGTGGCCAGGCTTGAAGCGCTGCTCGAACCGCTTCGACGCCAACGCGACCGGGATGATCCGAACCTCGACCTCAGCCAACAGGAATGGGAAAGAACCCGTCTGAGTGAATTGGAGGCAGCGGAGGCAACCGCCAAGGCCGAGGCCGAGGCGGAAGCAAAGTCCAAAGCCGAAGCCGCCGCGGCCGAGGCGGCGGCAAAAGCTGAGGCCGAAGCCAAGCTCGAAGGCTCCAGCACGACCAAGGGAAAGCCGGACGTCGATCAGCCCAAGTCGGCGGGGACACCAGCCGCCACCAAGCCTGCAAAGGACGCAAAGAAAAAACCGCCGAACAAACCCAGCGACGAAGAGGTCCGCCTGGCAGCGGCGCTGCGCACGGTTCCGGGCAGCCGAACCCAAGAACAGACCGCCTTGCTCAGACGCCGCTGGCGGGCGATCGCACCGGCCCTGGCCGATGTCAACCGCCAGATCGCCGAACATGAAGCTTCGTTGAAAAATACTTCCGGCCAGTCACCGCAATGCCTGGTCGCCAAGTCAGGTCCCGCGCGGACCGTCCGTTTGCTGCCCCGCGGCAACTGGCAGGACGAGAGCGGACCGGTGATGGAACCGGCCGTGCCAGCAGTGCTTGGAAAAGTGGTGGCGGAAAAGCGTCCGACCCGACTTGATCTCGCCCGCTGGCTGACCAGCCAGGACAACCCGGTGACCCCACGGGTCGCGGTGAACCGCTGGTGGCGGCTGTGTTTCGGCCACGGTCTCAGCCGGCGCATGGAGGATCTCGGCACCCAAGGCGAGCTGCCGACCCATCCCGAGCTGCTCGACTGGCTGGCCTGGCGCTACCGGACCGATGGCTGGAAGACCAAGGCGTTGCTCAAACTGATGGTGACGTCGCGTGCCTATGCCATGGCATCGCTGGCCGATCCGGTCTTGGCCAAGCAGGATCCCGACAACCGCTGGTACGCGCGCCAATCGCGCATCCCGCTAGAGGCCGAAATGGTCCGCGACGCAGCGCTTTCCATCGGCGGTCTGCTGGTCGAGCGGATCGGCGGTCCAAGCGTCTTCCCGTTCCAGCCCGAGGGCTTTTGGAACCAGCTGAATTTTCCAGCGAGAACCTGGCCGACCAGCAAGGGCGACGATCTGTGGAGACGCTCACTCTATACTCACGTCCAACGTTCGGTGCCGCATCCGCTGATGTCCGCGTTCGACGCGCCGAGCCGTGAACAGTGCACCGCTGCCCGCAGCCGGACGAACAGTCCACAGCAGGCCCTGGTGCTGCTCAACGAACCAGGATTCGTCGCGGCGGCTCGCGGCCTGGCCAAACGGATCCTCGCCGACCCCGGCGGTGATCCTGAACGACTGGCGACGGCATGGCAGCTGGCCTTATCACGCAATCCGACCGCACCTGAGCAGCGAATCGCCCTCGACCTGCTCGCCCGGCAGCGTCACGCCTTCACCGCCGATCCCGCTGCGGCGAAAGCCATGGCCAGCACGGTTGGCGATCCTTCAGCCACCGCCGAGACCGCCGCTTGGACTGCTGTCGCCCGGACCGTGCTCAACCTGCATGCCACCGTCACCCGCTATTGAGGTTTTCTCCATGATCCTCGATCCTAGCCAGCGGTCCTTGCTCAGCCGACGCGCCCTGCTCGCCCGCGGGGCCTGCGGTCTAGGCGCACTCGCCGCCAGCAGCCTGCTCGGCCATGCCGACGAACCGGCCCATGGCGCGATCCCGGTGCTGCACCACCCGGCCAAGGCCAAACGGGTGATCTTTCTGGTCATGTCCGGCGGCCCGAGCCAACTCGAGCTGTTCGACCACAAGCCGATGCTGGAACAGCACGCAGGAAAACCCTTGCCGGATTCCATCATCAAGGGCCAGCAGGTCGCCCAGGGCAAACTGAATGCCGGTGCCATGCCCTGCCAGTTCCCGTTCCAATTGCGTGGCAAATCCGGCCAATCGATCTCTGACATCCTGCCCAACATCGCCGGCATCGCCGACGACATCTGCATCGTGCGCTCGATGCAGACCACGGCGATCAATCATGATCCGGCCCAGACGGTGATGAACACCGGATCGACCCTCAGCGGTCGACCGGCCTGGGGGTCGTGGACCTGGTATGGTCTGGGCAATCCCGCCCAGGACCTGCCTGGATTCGTGGTGCTGATCTCTGCAAAAGGTGGCCAGCAGCAGCCGGTTTCAAACCGTCAATGGCATAGCGGTTTCCTGCCCAGCAGGTTCCAAGGAGTCCACCTGCGCCATTCTGGCGACCCCGTTAGCTACCTGCGTCCGCCCGAGGGCATCGATGCCGGTCGCCAGCGCGAGACCATCGATGCCATCGCCGCCCTCGACCTGGCCAATCCATCGGCGCTGAACGATCCATCGGTCGCTGAACGTCTGGCCCAGTATGAGATGGCCTTTCGCATGCAGACCAGCGTTCCGGACCTGGCAGCGGTTGATAAGGAACCGGAAGAAATCCGCAAATTGTATGGACTGGAACGGGATACCGGTGGTTTCGCCCGCTGCTGCCTGATCGCCCGCCGCCTGGCTGAACGCGGAGTTCCCTTCATCCAGGTCTATCATCGCGACTGGGACCACCACGGCGGAGTGAAGAACGGCGTCAAAGAAACCGCGGAAGCCTGCGACCAGGCCAGCGCCGCGCTGATCATCGACCTCAAGCGCCGCGGACTGCTCGACGATACCATCGTGGTCTGGGGCGGCGAATTCGGCCGCACTCCCTTCGCCCAAGGCGATGGCCGCGACCACCACATGAAGGGCTACTCCATGTGGCTCGCCGGCGGCGGTATCCGCGGGGGAACCTCGTATGGGGCCACGGACGATTTCGGTTACCACGCGGTCACCGACGTGGTCAGCATCCACGACCTCCACGCCACGATCCTGCACCAGATGGGCGTCGATCACCGACGCCTGACCGTCCGCCATCAGGGCCGCGACCATCGTCTGACCGATGTCCACGGCCAGATCGTGCGCGGCATCCTCGCCTGAACCGACTGCGACTATGCATTATTCCCTTGCCATTCTCCTCCTGCTCGCCTCAGGACTCACCCTGTTGCGGTCGGCAGAACCGTCGGCCACGGCTGCCGACGCGGTGCTTCCCGGCGACGTACTGCTTGGCTCCGGGACCCATCGTTACCGCTGGGTCCACGACTGGATCAAACTGCCGCCGAGCATGTCCCTGGCCAGCACCCACGGCGGCGTGGCGGTCGACAAGACCGACCGCATCTACATCAGCACCGAGAACGACAACGCCGTGATCGTGCTCAACCCCGATGGCACGGTGGTGACTTCATGGGGCAAGCCGTTCAAAGGCGGGACCCACGATCTGTGCATCGTCGAGGACAACGGCCGCGAAGTGATCTGGCTGACCCACACGGCCCGAGGCGAAGCCATCAAATGCACCCTGGCCGGTGAAGTGCTGCTCACCATCGGCTGGCCAGAGGCCTCTGGCGTCTACAAGAATGCCAAGGAATACAAACCAACGTCGACGGCGATCGCTCCGAATGGCGATGTCTATGTCGCCGATGGTTATGGCAAGAATTACGTCCACCGCTTCACCGCAGCCGGATCCTATGTCAGTTCCTGGAACGGCTCGGCCAGACCGGGCGGACAATTCAAGACGCCGCATGGCATCGGCATCGACCGCCGCGGACCGGAACCGCGGGTGGTGGTGGTCGATCGGGTCAACAGCCGCTTGCAGTATTTCACCCTCGAAGGCGCCTATGTCAGTGAAGTCCCAGGCTTCCGGCTCCCCTGCAAAGCTGTCTTCCGAGGCGATGATCTGGTGGTACCCGACCTGAAGGGCCGAGTCACCATCCTCGGCCGGGAAAACCAGGTGATTTGCCAGCTCGGAGACAACCCCGACGAGAAGAAACGCGCCAACTTCGGAGTGCCACCTGAGCAGTTCAAAGACGGCGAGTTCACCGCTCCGCACGGCGCCGCCTGGGATTCTCAAGGGAATCTCTACGTCGAAGACTGGAACCGCAGCGGCCGGGTATCGAAGCTGGAGCGGATCAAATACTGAATTACCGGTGCGCCGTCCGATGATTGTTTACGGTGCAATGCATCCTTGACCACTGGCCGTTCATCAGCGCATCCGCTTCCTGAGCCAATGACATGGACGTATGGGGGAACGGATCGGATTCAACACGGTGCGCCAACAAGGCCAAGGACAGAGAGCATATCAGGAATACGTCTCGTTTATTCACACATCACACGAGGATCTCCTCCAAGGGTCCTGGTTGCTCAGCTTTGCGAAGGTGATCGGCCAGGTTGAAGTAATCGTTGTTCTGGCCGCAGGCCCGCAGCAGGGTGGTGTAGAACGCATTGATGGAACGTTTCTTGGCGTATTGAACCTGCTTGTAATCCTTCTTCTGTTCCAGGGCGAGATTGATCCCCAAGCGGAGCGATTTCTCATCGATCGACTCATTCGCCCGATGCAACTTATCGTACTCGCTCGTTTCAGCCGAACCGGCCAAAACCATTCTGGACGGATCGACGGGGTAATGAATGTAGCGCCCAGTCTTGATGGTATTGCCCAGATTCCCGAGCAACAGGAATGGCCAACGGTATCCGGAGGAATGATGGGCCTCAGCGGAGTCGCTGGTGTAGACGATGAGCGTATGGTCCATCATGGTTCCGTCACCTTCCGGAACAGCTTCCAGGGATTTCATCATCCGTGCCAGCAATTCCATGTTGAAACGCCGCAGCACATGCCACTCTTCATTGTCTACCTGATCGGTGTGGCCGAAGGCATGTCCCATCGTCTTGATTCCGAGACCGGTCCAGGAACCGCCAGTTCGGCAGGTGCCAGCAGACAAGGTGACCACGTTGGTCACCCCAGCCTTCAGTGCTGCGAGCGCGAAGTCGACATGTGCCTCCCAGCTCTGCGTTTCATTTTTCGGTTTAGTAAACCGATCGTCGAGCACCAAAGCATACTTCTTGAGCCTATCGCTGATCGAGAGCAGGCGTTTCCGACGGGCGATGGTTTCATTGATGCCTTCCACGAATGGATCGATTTTATCATGCTCCGAGCCCGGCAGAATCCGGGCGAATGCCTGCGATTCGGATGCAAGCATGTCATACATGTCGGAGTCGATGTCGAATTGTTTCCGTGCCGCATCAGCGGCAGCAATGCCGAACACACTATTATAGGCACTCAGCGGGTTGGTAAACATGGGCAAGGGCCTGCCTTTTCCTGTCGCCGAGGAACCGACGTCCAGGAATCCTCTTCCATTCTCAAGGGAGAGCGCCAGAACCGGAATGATTCCAGGCAGCAGCTTGCTCAAGGCGACGTCGATGGTTTCCGCGAGCGGCGAAGGTCCCTTGGGATATCCACCCAAGCATCCATAAGGTGAACCGTGGCCAGGAACCACATGCCCACCGTTGAGTCCGTGGATGATGGTCAGCTGGTTCTTAAATGGATTCAGCGGCTCCAGATAGATCGGCAAGGTGAGATCCTTGAGCGATACATTTTCGACCACGTCATGTTGATTGAAATAGGGTATTTCCAGTGGTTTTGCATGGCGTGGATCGAATCCATGATTCTGCAGGAAGAAGATGATGCGTTTGGGGTTCC
Source organism: Planctomycetota bacterium (assembly GCA_014193115.1). Taxonomy (GTDB): domain Bacteria; phylum Planctomycetota; class UBA11346; order UBA11346; family UBA11346; genus BJHQ01. The sequence goes on from BJHQ01000009.1 coordinate 171,826, forward strand.
GGCCAGCAGCAGGCGGGTCGGCGGCATCCAGGAAACCGGGCAGTGCCAGGGATCCCGCTGCGCCAAGGGTCAAGCCTTGCATGAATTTCCTGCGGGTGATGTCCATGGCGGAATTGCTCCAGGTTGGACCGGACGGTCAGCGGTTCGTCGATGTGGTGTTCTGAGGCGAAGGCAAATCGTTTTGCTGTCGATAGATGAAAGCGTCGGATGTGAGCAGTGAGGTAATCAGAGCCCTCATGCTGCCCTGATTATCCTTGTAGGCAGCATAGGCCGCCTGGATGTCCGCCGCATCGGCGATCGTTTCATTTCTTCCCATCCAGAAACGGAATGCATGGCGCACAAACACCTGCTTGACATGATCGGACGCGGCCAGGCGGTCGATCAATTCCCTGGCGTCTGTCACCGGTCCATCCAACCCGGGTATGCCGCTATCAATCACGTCGCCGCTGGTGTCCGGCGGGATGTACCGCTTGTCTCCCTTGCGTTGCTTCACCGGTGCCCCTAGGTGGTTGAAATCTTCGAATACCAGACCGAGAGGATCCATGCGTTGATGGCATTTCCAGCAATAGTCCTGACGGGTGACACGCATGCGATTGCGCAGCGAGTTGTTGGGTTCATCAGGAAGCTTGGCATCAACCGTGATCGGGACATCGGGAATCATGCCGCCCAACAGATTTTCCCGGATCCACCGCCCTCGATGAATGGCGTGATTGTCGGTGTTGGACGAATTGGCCACCATCCAGGCAACTTGCATGAGAATGCCTTTGCGGACTTCGTTGGCAGGTGGTGCGGCTTTCTTTTTTGCCGGAGATGGTTCGGCGGCAGCTCTGGTCGCTGAACCCTTATCCGACACTTTGCCCGAGTGCTGGCTTGGAGCCTTGAACCCATATGGTTGGGAGGTATCAGTCAACAATCTCGTCAGCACATCCCGATCTTCTTTGAGGACCATTTCGACCAGGGCGTCTGAATCCCGGATGTAGGCCTCAGGATACCATGGACCTAAATGCTGTGCTGCTTTGAGCGCGACCGCGTCTTTGAACACATCGTTGGCCCGGTCGTAACCGAAATATTCCCTGAAAAAATCTCGGATCCTGGTTTTGGTGAAACCCTCGTCGTCGAAAATGCGCTGCACCTGGTGGCGCACATCATCTTTGCTGTTGAGCCTACCCGCTTTGACTGCGGAAATCATGGTCGCGTCTGGACGAAGATCAGTGAAGGCGCAGGTGATCGCTTCTGCCAACTCCAATGGGGCCAGCATGACCCGCCCCAGGTTTTTGGTCGCAGAATCCCCGATTTCAGTGCGGAAGATGAAATCTGGTCGGACGAGGATGGGAGCGAGACCTGATTTCAGTCCATCGGCGCAGCCAAGCTGATCAACGCATTTCTGCGCAAATGCCATGTACCGTTCAACCTCAGCTGAAGTCGGGTCTCTTAACAGCGCCCGACGGAAAACCAGCAGTACAGCTTCTTTGATGATATCTGGAGCCGGTTTCTGATTTTTGACGAAATGCACCCTGACGACATTGTCCTTCGGCAGGTCTGACAGGATGAACAGGTTATTGACTGCGATCTTGGCGTTGATCATGAGCTGGTCTATTTCCGGACCAGTCACCAGGTAGCGAAATGCGAAATCCCTGAAACCAGGCTCGAACGAAAGCGTCATTGGTGCCAAGTAACCGGTTTTCCGCTGTTCGCCCGGATCATTCTGAGCACGGACCTTGTCCAAAGGAATATCATCCGTGGATTGGTTTACAAAACCCTGCAGACGAAGCAGGTAGGCGTCTGGGCGAAGCCGCCAGATGCGGGGCGGCGACGCCTCTGTGGCCGAGGCCTGCTGGATCCTTCCGAAGAGATCCTCGTGTCGGACGTAATTCCCCTTGGCTGGAAATGACCGGGCGAACCTCGGATCATTGCCCGATTTATGCAGGTTCGCCAGAATCCACTTCACGACTCCGGATTTCGCCTCCAAGTCAGGCTGCGGTTCCATGCGGGGTGGCATGTCGTTGACTTCAATTTGTTCCATGACGGTCTTCCACACCTGTGCATTTGCCGCCAATACGGCCCCGTTCGCCAGAAGCTGGTCAAGACGGATATCGCCTTTGGACCTTTCCGGTCCATGGCATCGCAGGCAGTTTGATTCGAAAAATGGCTTGATGAATTCCTTGAATCCAGGCTCTTCGCCGCTTTGAGAGGCGGCTCCCCAGGCAACGGTGAATATTCCCGACAAACAGCATGCCGCGATTCTCGATTGTCGCCTACTTTTCCAGATCGATGGGAAGTCATTTCTCATGATTTCATCTCCTTGATGAAATTCCATGAATGAAAGCCTGAATGAAGTGCCTGATGGAGTTCATGCTTATTCTGCGATGCCTTTGATTCTTCTGATCGCCTTGGCAGCCTCTTTCGCAACAGATGGCCTTCCGCCCGCCTTTGGAGGCGAAGCCTCATCGGTGAGCAGCTTTTCCAAAACTGGAATCGCCTCTTTCGCAGATGGCCCGACCGATCCAAGAGCCATTGCGGAATACCTGCGGACGCATTCTGCCTGATCTGACAACGCCTCAATGAGGAACGGAACCGCCTGGCCCGCCTTGGGCCCGAAAGTGGAAATTGCACCAGCCGCAGTGGCACGGTACCAAGGATCCTTTCCGATTTTTACCACTTTCAGCAAGGCGGGCAGGATTATCTCGGCCGGAGCCGTGCCTTTGTTGTCAAGCTCCAACGCGGCAAGGTTCTTGACCAACTCCTTATTTTCCTCTTCATTTCCCTCTGTGAGCTTCTTGATCAGAGCTGCGGTTGTCGAAGCAGCATCAACTGCATATAACCTGCGCAGGACATCAGGGTCTCCGTATCGGATGAATTCTTCGGCTAGAGTTTGAACAAGCTGATTTTGGCCGGACTGAACCTGCGCACCGTCCGGGCTCGAATCGGCCTTGGGGTTCGAATCTGGCTGAAGTTGAACAGGAGCGCCGATGGCACCTGTCTTTCCCAGGGTCGCCACCTGGCGGCCGGACGGGATTTCCACGACCACGCGGAAGCCGACGTCAGCCCGAGAAAATTCATTTCCGCCCGGTTTTCCGAATTTTCCTGTTGATAGTGATTTGAGCGGTACATTTCGATAGGGGCCACCACCACGCACAACTTTGCGCGCTTTCGTAGGTTCCGCAGGTTTTTCATCCGGTCCATGCGGATCCACCAACGCATCTGCCGTATAGGGCGCTGCCCAGTCCTGGGTCCATTCGTAAACATTTCCGAACATATCATAAAGTCCCCACTGGTTAGGCTTTTTTCCTCCGACTTCATGCCTTTTGCTGTCGCCGCTCGGTCCCCACCACGCGATTTCGTCCACCATGCCGAAGGTGAACACGCAAGGCGGCCCGCCAGCGCGAGCCGCATACTCCCACTCTGCTTCGGTTGGCAGACGTACGGTCCTCGCGAGGATGGCACTCGCCTTCTTGCAGAACGACTGGGAATCATCCCAGGTGATGGTCTGGGGTTTCTCCTTCGAGCCTTTGACAGCAGACCCCCCAGATACCGGGAACCTGGGATCCTTCTGGTCACTCGGAATATACCCCATGACCTTCTCGAATTGTTCATTCGTCACCTCGAATTTTCCAAGATAGTACGGTCTGGTGATCGTCACTTCGTGCTGAGGATACTCGGTATAGAGTGGCGACCACTCTCCCTTGAAGGTTCCATTGGCTTTTTTCTCATCATTCATCCGGTCGGCGTCGGTGGGCTGCCTGCCCATGAGAAATGTGCCAGCTGGGATGAGGATCACATCGAGCCTGATGTCGCCACCAAGATTCAAGGTCATGGCGTTGGGGAGCCCAGGACCGTCCAAGGATGTCGAGCCCGATTCCTCCGCCAGGACAGATGACCAGAGACAACAAGTCAATGCGACAGGGAAAATCCGTGGATCATTGAACCATTTCCTGCTTCGATGGCGCATACTGCCGGGGAAGAAATCGATCATTGATGATACTCCGCGCACGCTTGGGGTGGATCTGTATTCATGAGCGAAACCGCGTGAAGGTTCAGTTGTCGACTTCGGTCTCCAACACGTCGCCTTCCGGGAAGGATAGCACGGTGGCGGGGCAATCGCCAGCAACCGTAGCAGAGGGACCCTGTGCCCGAACCCGGGACCTGATCGGTTGCGAGTGCTTGCATGGAAGTGATAGACGTCATCTCCCATTGCGTTTTATGATCTTTGTTGGCATCCTGTGATCCATGGACTACAGGAACCGGACTATTGGCTGCCGCCGGCTTGAGCCGATTCGACCATTGCCGGAGGCCGCCTGCATCTGGTGGGTCGGCCACGCCCTGGTTCGTCCCGGGTATGATGCATTCATACATCCAGTTGAATCCGCCAGCGTCAAAGTGCTGATCCCGCTGGGCATCGATGGATGGCTCGTTGGTCCAAATGGCCGATCGGCATGCGGTGACGGCGATGCCGCGGTGCTGCGCGGAGACCGGCCCGACAACACCACCTGGACCTACGCCGGTGCCGGCGAGGCCGATGGGTTTTTGAGTCTCCTTGTGCGCGGGTCGTGGTTCGTCCGGGCGGTGCATGAACTCATCGCTCGACAAGGGAACAAATGCCGGATCGGACGACCTGCCTTGGTCATGCAACTGCTGCGTGAGTCCTCCCGGCTCACGACTGAAACTGTGCATCGCACGAGTTCGGCCTGTTTCAGTGAGACGATCGCGCTGTACGAATTGCTCGCCTCCGGCGACGAATGCGGTAACGACTCACGGATCGAGCGAGTACATGCCCAGCTGGCTTCGGTGAAACCTCCCGATATCGCTGCCTTGGCGCAGGAAGTCGGCTGGACACGCGAACATCTCACACGGCGTTTCGCCGCTGTGTATGGCATGCCACCGGTAGCATGGCAGCGGCGTTGGCTTATCCAGCGGGCGGCGGCATCGCTCGCCGACGGAAGCGCCACCATCAAATCGGTGGCAGCGGAGAGCGGTCTTCCGCCAGATCGCTTTGCGCGATTATTCCACCGCCTCGTAGGCGTCAGTCCTAGCGATTATCGTGACGCGCCGTTTCCTTGGAGTTGATCCGGTCACTTCGTGGCCACTACCGCGGCAGATAATAAACCGACGAACCCGCTCTGCGCTGGTCACGGAACAGTGAAACCAAGCGCTGCCAATTCACTGGTCAGACGTAACAATGGCAGGCCAGTGATGGCGGAATGATCTGCCGCTGCGATGACGCTGAATAGGCTGATCCCCCGTTTTTCCAATTTATAGGCTCCAGCGCAGTCCACCGGGTGATCAGCGGCAACCACCCGGTGGATCGCCGCATCATCGAGCTGGCGCATGGTCAAAATCGCGATGTCGGTCCAGGCGATGCGACCAACCGGAGTGGCAAGGCACACGGCCGTGATCAGACGGTGGCTACGACCGGACAATCGCCGGAGCATCGCTGCCGCGCCTTCCGGGCTACCAGGCTTCCCGAGTATCTCTCCATCCATTTCAGCCAATTGATCGCTGCCGATCACCACAGCATCAGGGCGCGTTCTGGCGATGCTGTCGGCTTTGGCTGCGGCGAGATGTTCCGCCAACCGCTGAGGAGCGTCGTCGCCGCGCAGCGGAAATACCCGTTTGAGAGACTCCTCATCGCAGGCTGGCGGAACCGCTTGATAGGGCAGTCCGAGCCGGTCGAGCAACTCACGCCGATAGCGCGACGTGCTGGCGAGGATCAGCGGCGGAATCATGCGGGTATCGTACATTTCGCGCCGCGCCCAACAACTCGCACGGACGGTCAGGAACCATCACGGATCCGATCCACCGCTGCGCCGCGATGGCGGATGTCCGTGATGGCGGCGATAGACCCGGCTGAAATAGGCCGGATCACGATACCCGGAGCGTTGGGCGACTTCGCTGACGGAAATCTCGGTGGAGGCCAGCAGATCGGCGGCCCAGGTCATCTTCATCTGTTCATGCCAGCGTTGCACCGACCGTCCGGTCCAGGCGCTGCATCGGCGGGTCAGGGTGCGTACCGACACCTGGAAATGCCGAGCGATCGCTTCCAGGTCGGTGGGCTGATCGAGGTTGCGACGCAGGTGGTCTTCAAGGGATTCCGCCGTGAAGAACTTGCCCTCGTCACGATGCTCCTCGGAGCCGCTCAGTCCGACCAGGATTCCGGCCAACGCGACTTCTGCCGATCCCATGCGCTCGGGCAGGTCAGTGCGATGAATAGGGGCTACGGCGCGCAGGCGGTCGGCGATGGAGGCTGTCTGGGCGCACTGGGCGAAACGGACTCCGCCGCGGCTCGCCAGGATGCCGTCCGCCAGGTGGCAGGCATGGGCGCCATTGAATCGGCAATACCAATGGATGTAGGGATCATCGGGGTCCGCTGCGAGGATCCCAGGTTGGATCGGAGGGACCAGACCGAGCATGCCGCCGACCACCAGCACCGTCCCGCCATGATGCTGGTACCAGCCGCGGCCGCCGAGGAATACCGTCAGCATCCAGTCGTCGACTCTGGTGCCTGGCGTCGAATGCCACGGCCTGCGGTCCATCAGACCGACCGTACGGATCGCGAAGGGCGGAATCAGGCCGGGCATGGCCCCATGGTGCTGTTTGGCCGGATAATCCAAGCGTATGTCCTGGTTATCCGATTGAATCTGACATAACGTTCCGATAATGGCCGGATACACCAGGAACCATCCATGTCCCAAACTACCCTCCACGCCACCGGTCCGAAGGTCGCCATCGTCGGCGCCGGAAGCTTTTTCTTTGGCCGCCCGTTCATCTGGAACATGACCCACAGCCCCATCCTGCGCTCCGGCACCATGGTCCTGATCGACCGCGATCCGGAGGTGCTCAGCGTGATGGAGGCCTTGGCCCGCCGGGTTGTTTCGCACCTCGGAGTGGCCACCCAGATCGAGGCCCATACCGACAGGCGGGCGGTGCTGCCTGACTGTGACTTCGTGATTCCCAGCTTCAGCTACCGCAATGCCCATTTCCGCGGGTTGGATTGCACCGTCGCGGCGAAGTACGGCATTCGCATGTGCTCCGGCGATACCATCGGGCCCGGCGGGATCTTCCGCGCGCTGCGCGAAGTGCCCCATCTGCTCAGCATCGCCAAGGACGTGGCGGAACTCTGCCCGTCCGCCTGGGTCATCAATTTCGTCAATCCCAGTACCGTCCTCGGCATCGCTCTGGCCAAACACGCGCCGCAAGTGAAGAGCATGGCGCTGTGCGATGGCCCCCACGAGCCGCACTGCACGCTTCGCCTGCTCAAGCACGTCGGCCTGTTGCCGGGCGACGCGACTGCGGTGCCGCCGCGCATGCTTGCGCGTCTCGATCTGGCGCTGACCGGTGTCAACCATTTCAGCTGGGTGGTCCGTTTTCGCTATGACGGCCAGGATTTCATGCCGGTGTTGCGCGATCGTCTGGCCAAGCGATCAGAAAAAGAACGCCGTGAGCTTGCGATCCAGGCCAGTTCCATCGATGTCCATCAGAACGCGGACGCCAAGGCTCGCTTCAATGCAGACTATGGCCTGCAACTCATGGATCTGTTCGGAGCCTATCCGGACTGCATGGCGCACACCAAGGAATATGTGCCGTTCTGGCAAGGTTTGGGAAGAAATCCCAATGACCCGGAACCCCTCACCGTGTTCGATGCCGTGGATCGTCAGAAGAAGATGGACGAACGCTGGGCCGAAACCTGCGCTTTTGCCAATGGCAGCAAGCCGATCGCCGAGTTCATCGCCAAAGGCGCCGGCGATCACGCCACCGACATCATCGAAAGCATGTGGGGCGGATTGGGCCGGACCTTCCGGGTCAGCACGCCGAATCGCGGCGCAGTCAGCAACATGCCGGCGGATGCCTTCCTGGAACTGGCCTGCCACCTTGACATGGCCGGCATCCAGCCGTTGCACGTCGGCGAGATCCCGTCAGGAGTCCGCGGTCTTTGCCAGCGGATTCTCGACTGCCACGAAGCCACTGCCGATGCGGCCGCAACCTGCGACCGCGGATTGCTGCTCCGCGCCTGCGCCCTCGACCCGATCATGCCCAATCTGGTGGACAACCGCCTCCTGATCGACGAGCTGCTGGAACTCGAGCGGGAGGCCTTGCCAGCGGCCTGGAGTCAGCCGGCCCGGAAGGCGCTGACCGGTTCAGGCCTCTCGTAAAGGGTAGAGCAACAACTGATCTTCCCCCCGAAAAGTGGACACCCGAATTAGGTTGTTTGGACAGGGTGACAGGGTGTCGATATAATGCGACCGTGCCAGCTGGAAGGAGGCACCCGGGTGGTGCTGGGACCGAGCGCTTGCTGGTGGCCTGATTGCCGCTCTGCGGTCA
>BJHQ01000010.1 GCA_014193115.1 Planctomycetota bacterium
TGACCGCAGAGCGGCAATCAGGCCACCAGCAAGCGCTCGGTCCCAGCACCACCCGGGTGCCTCCTTCCAGCTGGCACGGTCGCATTATATCGACACCCTGTCACCCTGTCCAAACAACCTAATTCGGGTGTCCACTTTTCGGGGGGAAGATCATGGACAGGCTGACCAGCCACTGCGGCTGGCCGGGCCACCAGGCAAACGGATTCTGGCGGAGAACGACTTTTTTAGAGCTTATAGTATGATTGAAGCTTGAGGACCTTGGAAGAGTTGTTTTCAACTCTACGGGAATAACAATGTTCAGGCCTTCGTAGGTCCGTTCGATCATCTTGTATTCCGATTCCGTAAGCCTAAAATCATACAAGATGTCAATTTTTGTTTGAGATTTTTCGAAGGAGCATCTGATCTCCGCAGCGGTCGGGCGATCCACCGTGATCGATCCGATCCTCACGACGGTGGATCCACCAGAACGTTTGCCCAGTTCTCGGAAGGCCCTCAATTCTTGCAGTGCTCTGTATCGTTCTGATTTCGGAGAATAGATTATCGCAGGGTTATCCAATTTCGGGGAATACATTATCGTAGGGTTCTTGATCTCCCCCAGTAGTTTCTCATCTTTCTCTGGGAAGATAGATTCATCAAGGAAGGCTTCCAGCTCTTTTGAATTGGCAACTGCCCAAGCCAACGCCTCTGGCAGGTCATCCTCAGGAAACGACATCGCACGCTGCGCCGAAATGCCTGCCAGAATCACCACCGGTATCAGGACCAAACCGATCGTCCACCAGATCCGGGCAGCGCGCATGCCACCCTGTACGAGCAAACCGCCCGGCTGTTCACAACCACCTTTGGGATTGGCTCAAATCTCTTCGATTAAGTACCACCGCGGCTGGCCGGGCCACCAGGCAAACGGATTCTGGCGAAAAACCAGATAGCAGGAATTAGGGGGGGCGATGGGTAAGAAGATCATTGTTATGCATCCAGATGGCTCTGGCCTCGGATCAAAGGGAATGAGTTCATCAGGGATTGAAATTCCGAGATTAATCGGGTCGGTATTGCGTTTCTTCTCAGTCAGTTCATCAAATAATTCTTCACGAATCTTGCATGACAAAATGATGCGACCAGGTGTTTTGGCGTCCACGACAAGGGACCCGACCCGAGCGATTTTCTTCTTATCCGTCCATTTCGCTGCTGCTGACAAGACCACCGAGGGATCAGACTCATCATAAATGGAGATTTTTGGCCCCCGGACTTTCCCCAACAACTTGGCGTTGACCTTTGAGAATGCAGTTCCATCAAGGAAGGAGTGCAACTCCTTTGAGCTTGCAACTGCCCAAGCCAACGCCTCTGGCAGGTCTTCCTCAGGAAACGACATCGCACGTTGGGCAGTTATCCCGGCCAACATCACCACCGGCGACAGGGCGATGACGATCGTCCACCAGATCCGTGCAGTGCGCATGCCACCCTGTACGAGCGAGCCGCCCGGCTGTTCACGGCAGCCATGGGGTTCGCATCCCGTGGCTGTTCACATCTGGATCTCATCGAATAGACACCACCGCGTTTGACCAGGCCACCAGGCGAACGGGTTCTGTCTGAGCTGTACGCTGCGATATCGACCGTTCCCGCAGAATCCGACCTTACCCGGATTGCTCAATATTTTCCGATCTTTTTCCAAAGTGATCTGGATCACGCCCGCCCGGGGCCGATCGACTGCGATCGTACCCAGATAGGCATAGCGCAGGCCGCCATCGCCCGAACGCCTGGTCGCACGCCAATCCGCCGCATCTTCGATCGATCGAGCCCGATCCTCGGGCTTGGCCAGCCAGAACTTCGGCCCGTGGATCTTCTCCAGGATCTCAGCCGATTCGATCGGGAAAACCACGCCTTCGAGACATTCCTGACGATTTCCGCTGCTGAGGTACCAGGCGAACGCATCGGGCACGTCGGCGTCCGGGAACGACACCAGCCGCTGGGCCGATATCCCGGCCAGAATCACCACCGGGATCAGGACGAGGCCGACCGTCCACCAGATTCGGGCAGAGCGCATACGAGGATAACGTGCGAACTGTCTGGACGTTCACGGCCAGTAGCGCATGACCGTCAACCGATACGCTGCCTAGCGATTGAACAAGAAATGCATCACGTCGCCATCGGCGACAACGTAATCTTTACCTTCAGCGCGCAGTTTTCCAGCTTCACGACAGCCCTTCTCGCCTTTGTTGGCGACGAAATCGGCATACGCAGCGACCTCGGCGCGGATGAAGCCCTTTTCGAAGTCGGTGTGGATCACCCCGGCGGCGCGGGGCGCCTTCCATCCCTTCTGGATTTGCCAGGCCCGGACCTCTTTTTCGCCGGCAGTGAAATACGTCTGCAAGCCAAGCAGACCGTAGCCGGCCTTGACCAGGGTATCGACGCCGGGTTCGGCGATGCCGAGGTCGGCCATGAACGCCTCACGCTCGTCCGCCGCCAACCCGACCAGCTCAGATTCGATCTTGCCGCTGATCAGGATGGTGGTGGCGCCGACCGTGGCGGCGTGCTTTTGGACCGCCTGGGAATGCTGGTTGCCCTTGGCTTTGATGTCGGTGTCGGCGATGTTGCATACGAACAGCATCGCCTTGGCGGTGATCAGGTGCAGATCGGCGATGTGGCGCTTGGCTTCGTCGTTCAGATCGAGGGCGCGCACCGGCTTCATCGCGGCGAAGCCCGCCAGGCATTGCTCGAACACCGGAACCCGGGAGGCAGCGTCCTTGTCATGGGCGGCACGTTTTTTGGATTTGTCGAGGGCCTGACGGACGGTCTCCTCATCCTTGAGCATCAATTCCAGGTCGATGATTTCGATGTCGCGCACCGGATCGACGCTGCCGTCGACGTGGACCACGTCCGGATCGTCGAAGCAGCGCACGACATGCAGGACCGCGTCCACGGTCTTGATCGCCGACAGGAATTCATTGCCTTTTCCTTCACCTTTGCTGGCGCCTTTGACCAGACCGGCGATATCGACGATCTCCATCTGGGTCGGGATCACCCGCAGGGTTTTGACGATGTCCTGGAGCACCGCCAAGCGTTTGTCCGGCACCGCCACCATGCCGCTATTGGGCTCGATGGTGCAGAATGGGTAGTTGGCGGCCTCAGCCGACTGGGTCTGGGTCAGGGCATTGAAGATCGTGGACTTGCCGACGTTGGGCAGACCGACGATACCGCAGTTGAAAGCCATGCGCGCTCCGGGGGCGGCAGCCTAGGTCCGAGGGAATCCCGGCAAGCCGGGGTCGCTGGCCGAACCCGCATCCGGTTCGGGACCGCGGCCCGGCGGCAGTTGGGCCGGGCCTGACCGGTTCCGCCAAGCGCTCGGGGTGCGTCCGCTGAACCGCCGAAACCGCTTGGAAAAATAGAAGGGATCGGAGAACCCGACAGCGCTGGCCACCGCCGCCACGGTGTGGTCGGTGGCGTCGAGCAGCTGGCAGGCCCAGCGCAATTGGTGGCGCTCGCGCCAGACCCCCGGACTGACTCCGACCACTGCGGTGAAGCGATGGGCCAGCCGGGACGGCGACAGACCGACCGATCGCGCCAACGAGGCCAAATCGGGTGGATCAGCCAAATCCGCCAGAATCCGCTCGCAGACTTGGCGGACCAATGGGTCGCGGTTGATCGGTTCGGGTCCGCCGCCGGCGACAGCGCACCACAGCAGGGCGCGCTCCACCGCGTTCAGGGCCAGCCGTTGATCGTACGGCGACCCTGAACGGGACCAGCGCTCGGCCTCGTCGATGGCGACCACCGCCCGGCCGAGCAGCTCCTGATCGGCGATGTGGCGCCGGAGCAAACCGGGAGCGGCCTCGGGCCAATCGACCAGGTCCAGGCAGTGCCCTGGGATCAGCAGATGCGCCCAGGCCAATTCCCAGCGGCCAACCGCCGGATCGGTCCCATAATCATGGGCCGTCCCAGGCCGGATGGCGATGGCATCGCCCGGCTCCGACCTGACTCCAGACAGCAATCCTGCGCCAGATACCGTGATGATCAGCAGCCAATCGTCGGTTCCGTGAGCACGTTTGGTGGCGTAGTCGGCGCCATTATCGAAATGCCCGGCATGCACCAGACCGCCCGGGGTGAGGATGGTCTGGCGACTGAAAGGCTGCCGCGGCATAGCAGAATCATCCAGGTGGTTGACCGTTGGCAACATGGCCATCCGAGTTCCCTATCTGCACCATCACCGTCATGATAAGCCAGCTCCAACCGCTCCCCTCGCCTCGCGTCCTGACCGCTGCTGAACTGGCGGCCTATCATCGTGACGGTTTCCACATCGCCCGCGGGGTGATGCCGGCCGCCGAGGCGGTCGCGATGCGCGAGCTGTACACCAAGGTCTCTGCCAACGGACCAGTCGTCGGACTGTCGACGGCTCCGAAAACCCTGGTCGACAACGATCCCCTCGCCCAGTACCCGCGGATGATGCATCCCCACATCCATCCCGAATATCCCGAGGTTTGCGCCTATGCCCGGCGCTGGCTGCTCGACGCCAGGATCGGAGCGATCCTCGCCGACCTGATCGGCGAGCCGGCGGTGGCCGCGCAAAGCATGTTCTATTTCAAACCGCCCGGAGCCCGCGGCCAGGATTTCCATCAGGATAATTTCTACCTGAAGGTCCGTCCGACCACCTGCATCGCCGCCTGGATCGCCCTCGACCGCACCGACCGCAGCAACGGCGGTCTGTCGGTAGCCCGCGGGTCCCATGTGCTGCCGACGCTGTGCCCCAGCCAGGCCGACCATTCCAAATATTTCGCCAACGAGCACGTCGACATCCCACCTGGCCACGAGGTCATCGACCCGGTGCTGGAACCGGGAGACGCCCTATTCTTCAATGGTCAGGTGATCCACGGCTCCGAAAGTAACAGCAGCGACCGGTTCCGACGCTCGTTCATCTGCCATTACCTGCCGAAATCCTCCACGGCCATCCATAAGTGGTACTTGCCGGCCGTGGTCGACTTCGCCGGCAATCCGGTCAGCTTCGCCGACGAGCCCGGTGGCGGTCCGTGCGGCGATGATGGGAACCGGCAGCCGCACTGATCGGCGACTGGTGGCCGACCAGGCGGCCAGCGCGCCCGATGAATCCCTCCGAAGACCGGCAGGCCACATCGGCTTCGCACCATCGCCCTCGCCAACGCGTGGTCCTCAACACCGTAGGGATTCAATCCCTGGTCGAGTGATCCAAGCGCATGGCTGATCCAGTCCTGACCGCACCGAACCTGAAACGTGGTTGGTCCCGGATCAATTGGCGGCGTTATGGCGGACGGCTGGGAAAGGAACCGCGCCAGGACTGGACCCCGTGGCAGCGCCGGCCTGGAGTCGTCCTCAATGCCGTTCGACAAGGCAGGTTCACCGCCGAGTTGGCCAGCGGCCCGATCGTGACCGCCGGCCCGGACGAGGTGCTGGTGGTCGCGCATTCCGCCCTGCACCGCGTGCGCAGCCAGGATTGCCGCATCGACTACACCATCGTCCATTTCAAGGCTGGCCCAGTCGTCGACCCGATGGCCGAGCGGTCGATTCCGTTCGTGTGGTCCGGACCGGTCGGGAGGCACCTCGGGACGGTGGTGCGGCGGCTCGAAACCGCTTGGACCACCATGGAGCGCGATCTGGTCCGTCGGGCGATCGCCCGCGAACGGGCAGCGATGGATCTGCTGTCGGCGCTGCTCGACCACAGCACACCCGCTGAAATCCCAGCCCCCTCCCCCGACATCCATCCAGGCATGGAAGCGGTGTTCGAGATCATCGATCGCCAGCTGAGCGAACCGCTCAGCCGGGCCGTGCTCGCTCGCACCGCTGGACTGTCGATCGAGCGTTTCGCAGCGGTCTTCCGAGCCGCCACGGGTGAATCGCCCATGGCCTTCATCGAACGCGAACGCATGGAACGCGCCCTCACACTGCTGACGGCCGGCGGGCTGGCGATCGCTGAGGTGGCACGTCAGGTCGGCTTCGCCGATCCCTTCCATTTCAGCCGACGATTCCGCAAGCATTTCGGCGTTCCGCCAAGCGCCTCGGCAAGGGACGCCTGAGCCTGCCTACAATCGTTTCATCCAGGTTGGCGATGGTCCGGACCATGGCGACGGCACGCCTTCGGATAGACTGGGACGATGCTTGCCTGCCCGAGCCTGCCGCTTTCCTTGCTGATCGTGGTGCTGGCGTCGCTTGGCGTGGCGCTGGCTGGCGATCCACCGGCCAATGATGCTGTTTTCATCGACCAGCATCTCAAACCGTTCATCCAAAACCATTGCATCTCATGCCATGGAGGAACCAAGGCAAAAGGCGACGCGCGGTTCGATGCGACCCTGACGGCCAGTTCGATCGGGCAACAGCGGGCGCTGTGGCAGCGGGCGTACTTCCAGCTTCAGGACGGGACGATGCCTCCGTCGGACCGTCCTCAGCCCGAACCGGCCCAACGCCAGGCGATCGTCGAGGGCCTGCATCGCCTGCTGGCGACCTGCGGATCTGGTGAGGCGCGGCCGCCGGGCCGGGTGACCCTGCGCCGGCTCAATCGCAGCCAGTACCGCAACACCGTGCAGGATCTGCTGCGGATCGACCTCGATCCCACCGGGCTTTTGCCCGCCGATCAGGTCGGCTACGGCTTCGATCATATCGGTGACGTGCTGACTGTGCCGCCGGCGTTGCTGGGAACCTACCTGAGCATGGCTCGGGATCTGGCCGCTGCCGCCATCGTCGCCGGTCCCGATGAGGTCGCCCCGGTCGTCGCCCGGCTGGAATGGCCCGCGAATCGCCACTTCGGCAAGGGCATGAAGCGCTATTCCGGCGATTACCTGAGCAAACCCCTGCCATTCACCTGCGAAGTCCCGGACGACGACGAGTACCTGCTGAAGATCCAGCTGCTCACCGAACGCAGCGGCGACAAGCCGCTGCTGCTGCGCATCGATCTCGGAGACAAGGAAATCGCCCGTCTGCCGGTGGAGGCCACCTCCTTCACCTGGTTCCGCCAGCGAATCCGCCTGGCGGCCGGCCCCAATGCGCTGTCGTTCCGCAGAGAGCTTGCCGAGGGCACCGATCCCAAGACCAATCCGGCGATTTTGATCGAACGGGTGCTGGTGACCCGGCCTTCGGCGGTCCTGCCCGAGCATTATCCCGAGGCGCACCGCCGGATCATGATCGCCGAGCCTTCCGCCAAGCTGCCGGCCCGAGAGGCCGCCAAGCGCATCCTGAGGCCGTTGGCGACCCGGGCGTACCGTCGCGCTGCGGATGACGCCCAGGTCGAGGGATTGCTGAAAGTCTTCGATGCCGCGACCACCGCCGGCGGCAGCTTCCCGATCGCCATCCGCTCGGCGGTGATGGCGATGCTGTGTTCGCCCCGGTTCCTCTTCCTGATCGAACAGGATCCTGCCAAGGGCAAGCCGGATCGTCAGATCGATGAACCTGAACTGGCGGTGCGGTTGTCGTATTTCCTGTGGAATTCCATGCCCGATGAGCCGCTACTGGACCTGGCGACCGCCGGGAAGCTGCGCGCAGGCCTGGCCGGCGAGATCGCCCGGATGCTCGCCGACCAGCGTTTCGTCGCCGCGTGCGAACGTTTCACCTCGCAGTGGCTGTCCCTGGAAACCCTCGAAAGCTTCCGTCCTGACGCGAATCTCCCTGAATTCAAAGGCTATGGCGAGCTGTTGCGCCGGGCGATGGTGCGCGAGCCGGCGCTGCTGCTGGCGGCGATCCTGCGCGAAGACCGGCCGCTGACCGAACTGATCTCCAGCACGTTCACCCATGTCGATGCGCAATTGGCGAATTTCTATGGGGTCCCTGTGCAAAAACTGTCGGCAGAGGCGCAAGAGCAGCTGAAAACCGGCGCCTTCGTCCGGATCGACGCTCCGCCCAACCGGACTTCCGGCCTGCTCAGCCAGCTCGCCGTGCTCACCGCCACGTCGTACCCGACCCGCACCTCGCCGGTGATCCGTGGCGCATGGATCCTGGAGAATCTGCTCGGTGCGCCGGCGCCGCCCCCGCCACCCAACATTCCGGACCTGGTCGCCAGCACCGACGGCAAGCCGCTCAACCTCCGCGCCCAATTGGGAAAACACCGTGCGAACGCTGCCTGCGCCATCTGCCATGACCGGATCGATCCCCTCGGATTCGCCCTCGAAGGCTTCGGACCGATGGGCGGCATCCGGGACAAGTACGGGGATAACAGCAAGATCGACACCACCGGGGTGATGCCAGGCGGAGAAAAGCTGGAAGGCGTCGATGGACTCAGGAAATTCCTGCTTGGTCCCAAGCGTGACGCCTTCATCCGCAACCTGGCCCGCAACCTGCTCACCTTCGCCATCGCCCGACCGGTGGAGGACGCCGACGCCTGCACGGTCAACGACCTGGTGGCGGCGGTCGCCGCTGATGGCGGAAAATCCCAGGCGCTGATCCGGGCGATCATCGCCAGTCCTGCCTTCCAACGCCGCCAAGCCACCAAGTGACCGGAACCCGCCATGCTCATCCCCAGCAAGCCTCTGTCCCGCCGCACCGTCCTGCGCGCCGCCGGCGTCGCCCTCGCCCTGCCCTGGCTGGAGGCGATGCAGGGTCGCGGACTGTCGGCAGCAGAACCAGCAGCCGCAGGGAAAACGCCGCCGACCCGGATGCTGGTGATGTATGCGCCCAACGGGATGTACATGCCGGTCTGGACACCGGCGGCTGAAGGGCCGCTGGGCGAGCTGCCGGCGACGCTCCAACCGCTGACCCCGCACCTGGGGGATTTCAGTGTGCTCAGCGGCCTGGCCAACAAGGCGCCGCACCTGGCCAATCCACGGGGCAAGCACGCCCCCGCCGCCACGTCCTTCATGACCTGCCGCACTCCGTTTCCCACCCGGGGCCGGGACGTGCTGGCCGGCGTTTCGTTCGACCAGGTGGTGGCGGCGAAGCTCGGCGGAAACACCCGGCTACCTTCGCTGGAGCTGAGCAACGAGACCCCGACCGGCACGAACGAATGCGATGCAGAGTTTGCCTGCGTCTACACCATGACGGTCTCGTGGCGATCGCCCACGATCCCCAACGTGCCCGAGATCAGTCCACGAGCCGCCTTCCAGCAGATTTTCGGGGCCGAGGGTGCTGCCGACCCCCTCGCCACCGCGGTCCAGGGCAGCATCCTCGACCTGGTCCGGGGCGAGGCCGCAGCGCTCAACCGCCAGTTGGGCCGGCCCGATCAGGCCAAACTCGACGAGTTTCTCCATTCGGTGCGCGAGACCGAGCGCCGCACCCAGAACCTGCCCAAACCCGACGCCGACGTGCTCGCCCGCTGCCCGTTCCCAGTGGCGCCAGCCGACCACGTCGAGCACACCAAGCTGATGACCGATCTGCTGGTGCTGGCGATCGCCACTGATTCAACCCGGGTGGCGTCGCTCATGCTGGGCAGCGAGTACGGCAACCGCAGCTTCCCGCAGATCGGGGTCAATGACGCCCATCACGGCTGCTCGCACCACGGTGGCGACAAAGGCAGGATCAGCAACTATTCCAAGATCAATGTCCACCTGGTCGGCCAGCTCGCCTATTTGCTGGAACAATTGAAAGCACGCAAGGAAGGCGACCGGACCCTGCTCGACAATTCGGTGGTGCTGTTCGGATCAGGCATCGGCGACGGCATGAGCCACGATTACCTCAATCTGCCCATCGTATTGGCCGGTCGGGGTGCTGGCCTGAAACCAGGGAAACATATCCGGTACCCCAAAGACACGCCGGCAGCCAATCTGTACGTATCACTGCTCAATCGCCTAGGCATCGAACAGGATCGATTCGCTGACAGCACCGGAAAACTCGACGGCCTTGCCGGCTGAAGCCCGGCGCGGCGTGGTCCGGAGGTCACGCCTTCGGTTTTTTCGCTGCCTTTTTCGGTTTTTCTGGCACGGTATCCGAGCCTGCCGAGTCCGTGGCAGCAGCAGGCGCAGCTGTAGCGGCCGGCGAAGCAGCAGCAGCAGGCGCAGCTGTAGCGGCCGGCGCAGCCGCAGCATCAAGAGCGCCGGCAGGGACCCAGCCCTTCTTGATGTTTTCCTCGATCCATTCGCTGATCTGACGATCGGCGACGGCGCGGTTGGCGGCAGTGCGCAGGCCGGTCTGGAGCGGATCGGCGCGGCCTGGCGAGAAATCAGTGGTGTACAGGACCAGTGGCGGCCAGTCGCTTCTGGCGCCGGATTCGGCGGGTTGGATCAGCACGTATTTGCGCACCGCCACCAGCCCTTTGGTCTCCTTGGTCCAGACCTCGCGCTTGACCACCGTCGCCTGGCCGCCGGTTGCGCCGGTGGCCATGACCGTGTCTTCAAGCTGGACCCGGCTGGTCAGCTGTCCGAGCCCCGTATCGGCGGCATCGGCGCGTTTGTCGGTGCGTTCACGCAGGAACACCGGATGGAGCAACGCCGCCGTCACTTGTTCGCCCACCGGCTTCCAACCAGTCGGTTCCCAAGCCAGGGCCATGCGCCGGATCGGCAGGTCGGATCCGTCGCTGACCAGCAAGTCGGAACAGCGGATCTCGATGACGATCTCGGGGCGGACGAACCGCGACAGCGTCCCTTCGCTGTTGGCCATGCGGAAAGAACTGGCGGCCAGGATGGCCTCCAGCCGGCTGAGCCAGGCGATCCGGTCCTCTTCGCTGAACCCGCCGCCGACGGTGCCGAGGATCTGGTACGAGCCGTCGTCGCGGATCACCGCCACCGCCAATTCACGGAGCTGCCTGACGCCGTCCCCGACCAGGCGTTCGCCATAGGCCACCACCACCGCATCGATGGAGAAATGCGGCTTGATCTTGAAGGTCAGGTTCTGCTCGCTGCGCACCACCAGGCCTTCGTGGCGGCCGGCGGCGACCCACTCGCGGTAGTGGGTGGCGGCGGTGGCGGCATCGCCGACCACGGTGGCGATGGTGCCTTCATCTCCGAACCACTGGCGGAGCCGGGCCAGGCGCTGGTCATAGGGCAGCTGCTGGCAGTCCACGCCTGCTTCTTCGACCAGATCGAACGGATGGAAGGCCAGGATTCCGGCATGCTTTTCGTCAGCGAAGGCGGTGGCGAGGTGGTGCGACCGCGGCCGGCCGCCGCCGATCGGCGCCACCAGCTCACCAGCCACCAGGAAATCTCCGGCTGATTGCAGCGTTTCCGCCAGGCGTTTGAGCAAGGGAATGCCGTGCAGCACCCGACCATTGTAGGCGCATAGGGCGAGATCGCCGCCACGCCGGACCAGGAACCACAGCTCGCCGTCGAGCTTGGGCGAGATCCACAACTGGCCCTTGGGCAGCGAACGCTCGATCTGGCTGGCATCGAGCACGCGATACCGCTTGGCGACCTGGCGCTTGTAGCGCTGCATGCGGTCGAGCAGACCGGCATCGGACAGCCCGCCGACCGCGGCTTTGCGGCCGCCGCCGTAGGGGACGAAAGTGTCGGACCAGGTCATGGCGTCCCTTCTTGGGGCGCGGCCAGGACCGGCGCCTTCAGTTCAAGGTTCGAGCAGTGCAGCACCAGCAGATACGACTCGCCGTCGATCCGCCCTTCCAGGAAACCGCGATACGGCGTGCCGTTCAGGCTGAAGATCAGCGGGCTCTGGCCTTTGGGTCCAGCGCCAAGCAGCAGCAATTTCCCTGCTTCGTGCAGGGTCTTGGCAATGCCGTGCAGAAAATCGAAGGTCAAACCGTTGATGTGGCGGATCTGGAACGACCTGGCGAAGGCGAACTTGCGCACGACCTCATCCGCCGGCAGGAGCCGGCCGGTCCAGGGCAGGGCCGCGGCGTCTTCGCCGATGTTGGCCGGGACATCGGAAAAATCCTGGCGGTTTTTCTCGACCCCATCCGGCCCGAAGGTCACCTGCATGACCCGCGCGGCGTAAAGCACCGTGCCGTCCTGCCTCAGATGCACCCGGGCGGCGTTGCGCAGCCGCCGGCCAACCTGGCTGAGGTCGATCTCGGGATCGCCAGCGACCAGCGCTGCCGAGATCTTCTCCAAGGCGCCATGCTGGCGGAGCAGGGCATCGAGCGAGGTCGACTCGGTGGCCTTGATCAGCCGTTCAAGTTTGACCTCGCCGCCATCAGGTCCGACCTGGCGGCGACCGGCGGCCTTGGGCCGGGTCTCGAACGCGACTTGGGCGTCGCGTTTCTTGGCATCGGTGAGGGCAATGGTGCGGGCCATGGATCAGCTTTCGTGGGCCAAGGGAGCGAAGGGACGCAAGGCGCCTCACAACATGCTGAAATCGAGGTCGTCGGCGAGGTCGTCACCATCATCGCCAGCCACCGGCGGAGCGACCTCGCGGCGGATGAAGGTGAAGCCGCTGGGCTCGCCGATCAGGGCGAAGATGCCGGTGTCGTTCTGGAGCAGGAACAGCGTCTGCCGCTGATAATCGTCGCGATAGCTGAATGGCGCCGAGAAGATCCTGCCTTCGGACAATTCCGCGGCCAGGCGCGGTCCGATCTGCTCAGGCGCCAGCTGATAAACCGTGGCGATGTCGTGATCGAGCAGCCGGGCCGCCGGCACCGGGCCGTCGAGCGGTTGCTCGACCCCGAGGGTCGAAGGCAATAAGGCCAGATCCTTGCCCTCGGCATCGGTGGTTTTCAGCGCCGAACGTTCAATCGTCGAAAATCCCGGATCGACATAGAGCATCGCCAGACCGCCTGATGGCACCAAGGCGGCGCCATCAGATGACAACCAGGCGGACGTGCAGCGCCGACCCTCAGCGTCGACCACCTGGCGCTCCTTGTGGCCGTACAGCTTGGCCCGGTCGAGCTTGGCGAAGGCGAACGAACTGGGCTCGTCAGCGAAGCGGACGGCGATGGATTTGGCCATGGGGACTCGTGCAATGGGTGGCTGGGGGTTATTAGGCGGCGGGTGTCCGGGCTCAAGCCCGGCTAGGTTTTCACCAGGCGCTTGGCCAGGGCTTCGAGGTCGGCGCCGTGCAGGGCGCCGGTCAGGAACTCGGGCAGCAGGCCGGGCGTGCAACCGAAGCATGGCGTGCCCAGGTTGCGGATCCGCTTCGCCATCGCCTCGTCATAGACCGGCACGCCGGAATCCGACAGCGCCAGCATGACCATCGAGCGCACGCCGTCCCCGGCCAGCGATTCCATCCGGCGGACCAGTTCAGCGGCATTGCCACCTTCAAACAGATCGGTGATGAGGATGAAGATGGTCTTGCGCGGATCGTGGATCAGGCCCTGGCAATACGCCACGGCGCGGTTGATGTCGGTGCCGCCGCCAAGCTGCACGCCGAACAGCAGATCGACCGGATCGCTGCATTGCGCGGTCAGATCGGCGACCTCGGTGTCGAAGACGATCACGTGGGTCTCAAGGGCCGGCATGCTGGCGAGGATCGCGCCGGTGACGGCGCCATAGACCACCGAATCGGCCATCGAGCCGGACTGGTCCATGCAGACGATGACGTTCCATTCCTTGCGGCGGTGCTGGCGGGCCCAGAAGTGGAAACGCTCGGGGACGATGGTGCGGCGTTCGGCGTCGTAATTTCGCAAGTTGGCGCCGATGGTCTTCTTCCAGTCGAGGTTGGGCAGGCTGCGCAGCGGAGCGTGGCGCGAGCGGTCAAGGGCGCCGCGCACCGCCGTCTCAAGGCTGCTCTGCATCCGCTTGATGATTTCCTCGACCACCGCCCGCACCACCTGCCGGGCGGTCTCCTTGGTGGTGTCGGGGATCATGCCTTTGAGCGACATCAAGGTGCCGACCAGCTCGATGCTCGGCGTCACCTGACCGAGGGTCTCGGGCTCGAACAGCAGTTGGGTCAGGCCCTTGCGCTCGATCGCGTCCTGCTGGATCACCGCTACCACATCGGATGGGAAATAACTGCGGATATCGCCAAGCCAGCGGGCCAGGCGGATGCCGCCGCGCTGGCCCAGGCCGCCTTGACGCGAGCCGCCTCCCTTATCCGGCGGTTTTTCGGCTTCGTCATAGATCGCGTCAAGGGCGGCGTCGAGACTGGCCAATTCGTCAGGCAGAGCACCAAGCCCGGCGTCGGCCTCTTTACCGAGGATCAGTCGCCAGCGTTCATTGCGGTTCATAGCAAATCCAATCCATCGAGGTCGGCAGCGGCCTGGGCGACCTCGGCGGCGTCGAGGGGCCGTTCGACGGCCTTGGCCAATTCAGCGCCGCCGTCCTGCCACAATTCCGCCAGGATGGCGACCACTCGGCGGATCTCGCCGGGTGGGAAGGTCGCGAACGCCCGCCTCAGATAGAGCAAGGCGCGGCGGAAGGCCTCGTCATCAAGGTCGTCGACATAGCGGGCCAGGCAGTCCCACAACGCCCGGCGCATGAACAAGGCGGCGCGGTTGCGCTGCACCAGGCCTTCGAACCAGGCGACGCCGACACCGGCCTCAGTGCCGGGCGACAGCCGGCGCGCGACCTCGCGGTCAAGGGCCTCGTCGTCGATCCGGCCGCGTTCGATCAGCAATCCGGTCGCATAGCCGGATAGGAACGGATGCCGGGAATCGCTGGCCGCCACCGTGCGCACCGCGTCAAGCCAGCGCTCGGGGTCGATGCCGTCCTCGCCCAGAAAGGTCGCTTCGTGGATGCGGTCGATGGCCAAGCGGATCGCCAGGGCCGCCGCATCGTCGCACACCGTCGCGCCGAACAGCAGCAGGCAGGCGCGCAGGTGCAATTGGGCCAGGATCGGCCGCAGCGGGGCTGGATCGACGGCGCGCACCGACCCATAGCGGATCAGGATGGCGAGGTCGGCGATGCCGGCGGCGGCGGCGGGGAAGGCCGCTTCTTCGACCGACAGGGCCTGGACCCGGATCAGCGCCTGGCCGAGGGCGTCAGCCAGTTGGCAGTCGGCCGCTTGGAGCAGCACCGCAGTGGCCTGACCGACGTCTTCGGCCGCAGCCAGGCGCTCGGCCAGGGCGAAGGCGGTGGCGTGTTCGATCGAGTCCGCCACCAGCGAAGCCTCGGCCAGGCGGATCTCGCAGTCGGGCGTCCAGCGCAGCCGCCAGGCTTCTTTGCTGGTGCCGTGCTGCGGCCGGATGACGGTGGCGCCAAAGCCGATGTCGAGCACGGTGAGGCGGTTGAGGAACGTCGAACGGTCGCGGTCGCGGAATGCGGCTGCGGCGGTCTTGACCGATCGATCTTCTCTCAAGTCGAGTTCAAGAGTCTGCTCTTTATCGGCGCGCCAGCGTTCGAGCTTGAGGGCGGCGATGCAGGCGTGGAAATCGTCCTGCAAGGCGGTGCGGCTGACCCCGGGCGGCAGCGAGCCGATCGCGTGGCCGACCTCCACCGCGTGCAGCGCCTTGGCCACGACCCGGGCATCGCCTTGGCCGAGGCAGGTGGTGGCAGCATCGCGCAGTTCGGCCAGCACCGGCGCCGAGCCGCCTTGCAGCGACGCCAGACCCTGGGCGAGGCAGACCGCCTCGATGACCTCGGCGCTGGAGCGCATCTGACCTTCGCGTCGCAGGTGCGCGGCGACCTCGGCCAGGTGACGAGCCGGCGCCGAGGCCAGCTGGCCGGCCATGCCCAGCCAATAGCGCTGCTCGAACCAGCGCGGCGCCTGGTTGCCGGCGCCGTAGCCGGCTTGGCGCGACAGCCGTTCATAGCTGAACGGCATCAGGGTGAGCACGCCGGCGGCCTGGGGCAGGGCCCGCAACGCCGCCTCGGACAAGGCCGCCGGGGCCTCTAGTGCGGGCGCGTGGTAGGCGCCGCAGATGACGGCAACCATTGGCAATTTTCCCTTCACTTTGGTGATGCGTGCCTCGTCGAGAGCCCAGCGCATGTGCGCTTCGCGCTGGGTCGTCAGGTCGTCGTCCCGTGGCGCCACGGCGCGCAACTGCTGGCCAAGGGCAAAGGCCGCCTGGCGGTAGGCCTCGTGGTCGTCGAGGGATTCGAAGGAGCGCTCCCACCAGGCGTCGTGATCAAGATCACCGGCGATGCGGGCGATGGCCTCATGGGGATCGTCGAGCAGGGCCTGGGTCGGGTCGGCGGGCGGTTGGGCGACCTCGCCATCCGCACCCTCGTCAGTGTTTTCAGGGTCATCTTCATCTTCGGCTTCCGCGTCTTCATGCTCCTCCTCGTCGAACTCCACCGGCTTGAAATGTTCAAGGAATGCCAGCGCTGGCAGATCGATGCCGCGCACCAGCCGCTTGCGATCGAGAGCCCAGCGCAAAGCCACCCACTCCGGCGAATAGACGGCGAAGGGAAACACCAGCGAGCGCACCGGCCGGCTGGTGGTGAAGGCCAGCACCGCCACCGGCGGCTTGGTCAGCTCGTGGGCGAGGTGGCTGAACAGGCTGCTGGCATCAGCAGGAGCCTCGATCAGCACCACGTCGGGATTGCGCTCGTCCAGCCAGCGCTCGACCAGGACTGCTCCGGCCGGCGAGAAGTGGCGGACCGGGAAGCAGAAGTCCGGGCAGGGCATCAGCCCTTGTCCTTGTCGCCGCGTCCGGGCAGCAGCTCAGCGCAGGCCTTGTACAGCGGCAGCCAGTCGGCGCCGCGTTTTTTGATGATGTTTTCCAGGTATTCGGTCCAGGCAGCGACGTCTTTGCTGTCTTCCTTGACCACCGCGCCGTGCAGGCCGGCGGCGATGTCGCGGTCGGCCACCGCGCCGGTCCCGAAATGGCCGGCCAGGGCCATGCTGCCGCCGAGCAGGCTGATGCATTCCGCGGTCGACAGTACGCCGGAGGGCGGCTTGATCTTCTGCTTGCCGTCCAGGGTCTGGCCTTTGCGCAATTCCTGGAAGATCTGCACCACCCGGGCCACGGCCTCCGCGGTCGGTGGCGGCGCTGGCAGCTTCAACTGGCTGCCGATCTCAGCGACCCGCTTCATCACGATACCGACCTCTTGGTCGAGGTCGTCTGGCACCGGCAGAACAACAATGTTGAAGCGCCGTTTGAGCGCTGCCGACATGTCGTTGACGCCGCGGTCGCGGGTGTTGGCGGTGCCGATCAGGTTGAACCCGCGCCGGGCATGGATGTGCAGGCCGAGCTCGGGAACCGCCAGGACCTTTTCCGATAGGATGGTGATCAACGCATCCTGGACCTCGGCCGGGCTGCGGGTCACTTCTTCGAAGCGGACAATCGTGCCTTGTTCCATGGCGCGGAAGACCGGGCTCGGCACCAGAGCCTTGGGCGACGGGCCCTCAGCGAGCAGCATCGCATAATTCCACGAATAGCGGATCTGCTCCTCGGTGGTGCCGGCGGTGCCCTGGACCAGCATCAGGCTGTTGCCGCTGATCGCGGCGGTCAGGTGCTCCGACAGCCAGCTTTTCGCGGTGCCTGGCTCGCCGATCAGCAGCAGCGCGCGGTCCGTGGCCAAGCTGGCGATGGCGATCTGGACCAGGCGCTGGTGGCCGATGTATTTCGGCGTGATCCGCATCCCGCCGGCCTCGCCGCCGAGCAGATAGGTCTCGACGGCGCGCGGCGACAACCGCCAGCCCTCCGGGCGCGGCGCCTGGTCGGCCTTGGCCAGAGCCGCGAGTTCCGCGGCGAACATAATCTCAGCCGGCGGGCGGAGCTGATCGGCCGTCTTGTCGGACTTCTCGGCGGACGGGGCGGGTTTGTCAGGTTTGGCCATGGGTGGTCTTCTCTGTGTGCAGGTCAAAGGATGGATGTACTAGAATCTGAAAACTTCAGCATTGATGCGCTACTGGATCATCGCTTGATGGAACGAATGTGCGCAACAAGGGTGGTGATCGTTATTAACCCGAGGATCAACCCAGCCGCAAATCCCAGGATTTGCCAGGTGGGTCCGATCCCTCCCCAAAACACCAAGGCGAACACGCCAATGGTCAGGATTCCAGTGACCAAGGTGCAGCCTAGCCCAGAAGAATTTCCGGACGCGTCAGCAACTGGAGTTTTTCGAGACTTTACTCGACCCGCATTGCCACGTTTCGTGCTACGCCGTGCATGAGGTGGATTAGGCTGAGCCGTGGGATCGACGGGACGAAGCAATAGCGTCTGACCTGGACCCCGAATGGCTGCCAGTTCAGCTGGGGCCACTTCTGCCAGGTAGGTTCTGTTTTCTACGTTCATCGTATGGCCTGGCTGAATTCGAGCGCCGCCGATCAGGTATTTCATAATATTATCGATTGCCTTCGCCGCTGCCTCCAAGCCGATCCGACCATTATCCCAGATCACGAGGTCTGGAATCCCAAATAGGTGGTTGCCCTTGGTCGCCAGGAATTTCCCATTTTCGACCTGGAATGGCACCTTACTTGTAAAAAGGAGGAATCCCATTGCATCGAAGTGATCACTGATCGCTGGATCTTCAGATGTGATCTTCAGCATTTTTCTTGAAAAAACTTGGTAAGAATCACTGTGGATAACCCCGAGCAGTCCGTGTGGAACAAGCCCATGCGCAAGCCGTATCATGCCCAGTATCTGGTCTTTGATACGTCCTGGAGGATGGCGGCAACTGCAAACCATATGCGATGAATGGGCTCTGAGTTCCTGGAGATCTTCAGCTGGGTACGCTGAGACCTGAATCATGGAGTCTAGACCAGGTGCGGTGTGGCCTATTTCGAGGAATTGAAAATCGAAGCCACCCAGCCGCAGGAATCCACCAGCTCCTTGCTCGTTCTGAAAAATCGTGTCCGTATCAATGTCCGATTCTTTGGTGGGAAAATTGGCCAGCAGGAGGGATTTCAGGTCGTTAGCACGGGTTTGATTGCCACCGTTGAATAAGAAAATCATATGGACGGCGATGTCGTCCACCTTCCGTGCTGGATTGGCAATTCCTGCATTCCCTGAATAGAACGGCGCAAGATTTCGAGGCATGAATGCGCTGTCATTCAGACCCTTTGCCAACAGATCGATACGTCGCCACTCGTCCGGACTGATCGTTGACTGGAGCTTGCCGAGCTGCTCTTGGTCCTCTGAAATGAAATCGGCGATGATGGGCCAGAAAGCATAGAAGGGGGACGAGCTCGCCACCTCACCGAGCACGATGTCGGTCTGCAGGAGTTCCCTTCGACGCTGCTCAAACCGATGCATGAGAGCATCGACATCAAAACCAGAGGAATTAATAATACCATCCGAAGGGATGTCTTCAGCTTTGATCAGCGTGTAGGTGTTTGAGGTGATCAGGCGACGACCTGGTGCGAGGGCGTGACGGCGGAACAGCTCCTTTGCCACATCACCTCTGGTGGCGAGGACGACACACGCATCAAGGTCGTCGGAATAGGCTGCGATGAGGAGTCGCTCCTCACTTGCCTCAAGTACCAGTGCGCCGCGGCAATCGCCATTTTGCAAGTGCCTGGTGAGGATCTGCAGGGCACGGTCGCGGGTCATCTGTTCGAACGCCTTGGCATCCTCCGGGAAGGCGGTCGCATCACCCGTTGCCAGGAACGGGTGAAAAGTCTTCAGCAGCTCCATACTGACCGACAGGAGGCCCGGATTAGTCGCCGAGTCACCAGATTTTTTTCGCGTTGGATCTGATTCGGCTTCAAGCGGCGACGTTTGTTTCTTTTGCATATTTCCTCAGTTCAACTTTGTTGGTTCTGGCCACCGTTCAAACGGCGACCTGGATTCAGCAGCGGATGATGGGAAACAACTTCCAGGTTGACCAGATCACGGATGGTCTCGGCGCGCAGGTCCGGGATGCCGGGCTGCAGACCCTGGCCAGTAACCGAGCCGTCGGCGAGCCGGTATTGCTGCCGGTGCAGGCTGGCCCGGCGGGCGATCACCTCCGGCAAACCTTCGATGATTAAATCGTCCACTGAAATTCCTGCGTCGGCAGCGATTTGGCGGTCCTGGGCAACGAGGCTGTCTGGGAGATCGAGGGTGATGAACATCGCTCACCGGCCGGGGAAGGCGCGTTCGAGTTGGTCGAGCAGGCTGCGCAAGTGCCAGTGCTCATAGGTGTTGGCGTCCTTGAGGGCGACCACTGCGGTGCGCACCAGATCGACGGCGGTCGGATCGTTGATGGCGAGGATGGCGTCCTTCACCCGTGAGCGGACGTGCCAGTCGTTGTGCTCGTGCTGGGCGACGATGGCCGGGATGGCCGCAGGATCGCCGATGGCGCCCAGGGTTTCGATCACCGGCGCGAGGATGTCGGAGACTTTGGTGGCGGCGAGCATGGCGAGCAGCGGCTGGACCGCACGTTTCTCCTTGGCGGCCTCCAACACCGGCAGCACGTGGACCGCTACGACGGCGGGCTCTTTCAGGATTTTCAACGCGAATTCAACCCAGGTCGGATTGGTCAAGGCCTCAAGTCTGCGGCTGACCGCGCTCAGCCGGGCCTGGCCTTTCTTTTTCTCACGATCCTTGGCCGTGAACGGCGCAGACAGACGTTTGAAGGCCTCGACAGGATCAAGCACTGCGGCGGCCTCGGCGGCAATGCCGAAGACGTCGTCGTTGTCGCCGTCCAGCAAATCGGCGATGACGGCACGTTGCGAGGGATCGGCGCTGCCAAGCGCTGCCCAGGCGGCGATCGAGCCTCGCTTGGCGATCAGCGGCATGGCGGCGGCAGCGATGCGCGGATCGCGCTGGCGGGCGCAGGCGCGCAAGAGCGCTTCGATCAGGTCGCCAGGCCTGACGACGTGCTTCGCCGCCTTGACCGGTGTGCCAGCCTTGGCGGCTTTTATCGCCTCTTTTTCAGCCTTTTCAGCGGCCGGCAGGGCCGCGACCGCGCCGGCAAGCCGTTCGAGCATCCAGTCGACCGCCTTCGGATGCTGCGAGGCGCCCAGGGCCTCGGCGGCGACATCGAGTGTCTCGACATCGTCGCAGGCCGCGACCACTGCCGCCAGCGATGCGTCCGAGGCGAAGCCGGCCAGGGCACGCACAGCGGCGCGGCGCACCGTCCCGGTGCGCTCCTTGACGATGGTCGCCAGCACCAACGGTTCGAACTCGGCCTCGCCGCGTACATGGTCGGCCACCGCCTCGAAGGCAGCGGCACGCAGCTCGACGTTGCCCTCGGTCAGGGCCTGGCGGAGCAGGTCCCGGGCCGCCGGCCCCTGCACCGCGACCAGGGCGCGCAGGCGGCGGCCGTCGGTCACGGTGCCCTTGGCGAAGTCGAGCTTGGCTCTGATCGGGGCGACGATCGCGGCTCCCAGCAGGGGAATCGCCTTGGTTGTCACCTGCTCGCCGATGTAGCCGTCGCCCATGGCGAAGACCAGTGCGTCGACCAGGCGCAGGTCGGCGATGTCGCCGCGCTCGATGGCCTGGTCGACCCGTTCCATACGGCCTTTGCCGCTCTCGACCAGGGCAGAGTGGAGTTCGCTCAGGATCTTGGCCGGGCAAGGAGTGCCGATCGCTGGACGGGCGGTCAGCGCTATCTGGGCCGGCACCACCGCCGGCTGGGCCTGGGCGCAGCGCACCTGCGCCGCCATGGTCGCGAGCGACACGACCTCGCGGGCGGCGTCGCGGCTGTTCGCTGTCAGGACCTTGCCGGTCGCGGCGGCAAGCTGCCCGATGACTGGGGCTTTGGCGCCGAGCTGCGTCGCCAGGCCATCGAGGGCGGTTTTGTCGCGGGCCAGGTGCTGATCGCCGGCCGCCAGGTGGGCGCCAGCCACCAGGACGCGCTCGAGATCGGTTGATAAACGGCGTATGGTCTCACGAGGCATGCTTACATTCCCAGGCGGATGTGGGTGTTGCCGGCTACCAGGGCGAGGGCTTGGCCGTGGATGGCGTCGTCGGCCAGGCCAAGGTGCAGGCGGATCAGCAGGCTGGCCGGCTGGCTCAGCGTGCCATTGGTCACATGTGCCGCCGCCGCCATGGCGAGGTTGTTGGTGGTCCGGCAGCGGGCCAGGTCGGCGTCGCGGATCAGCAGGGCGGCGCCCTTGGCATCGATCAGGGCGATCCCGGCGCCGGCCTGGCGCAGATCGGCGGCGCGCACCAGCACAACTGCATCATCGGGGGCGAGCGGATTGCGGATCTGCTCTTTGTATCTGGCCAGGGCCGCGCTGAGATCGCCCAGGGCGCGGGCATGGATCGCGGTGAAGTCCTCGGTGGTGGTCGGCCGTGAGGTCAGCGCGGCGGCCTCCCAGCGCACCCGGCGGTTGATGAATCCGGGGTAGATGCCGGCCTCGCTGATCGTGAAGGGCCGCTCGTAGGAGTCTTTTTCCTTGATCTTGTCGAGGGCGGCGAAGGGCCTGAACTTGCGGTCGACCAGGACATCTCCGCCATCGAGATCGAGCAGGAAGCTCTGCTCGACCCGCTCACCGCGCACGTGGTCGAGGTAGCGTTCGTCGGCCAGCTCGAACAGGCGCAGACCGGTGCGCCAATGGCCTTTGGCTTTGAGAGCTGCGAGATCCCAGACGTGGCCGAGCAGGTCTTCGACCACGGCCTCGGCGGCGGCGGCGGATTCGCCTTCGTCGAGCTTGTCATCGAGGGCTTTCTGGCCTTTGCGAACCATCGCCCACAGCCGGGTCAGATGGCGGACCATCAGCCGATGGCGGAGATCATCGGGCAGGTTGCTGCCCGGCTCGACCAGTTGATAGAAGCGGTCGCGATCGGCGTCTGCGTCGGGCGTGGCCAGCGCGGCCAGCCGGCGCAGGGCCTCCGCAGCGCCTGGCAGATAGGCGTCGGTCAGCTGCCGGGCTTGCTCGGCCAGCTTGGCCGCTTTATCACCGGACAGCGCCCCCAGCCCGGCCCCGGCCGTGTCGAGCACCATGCGCTCAAGCAGGTCGAGGGCCTCGCGCTGGACCTTGGTCTTTTTGGCCAGCGCCGCCTGATCGACCTCCTTGGGCTTGGTCGCTGCCTCGGCCTTCTTTTCAGCCCGCTCGACGATCTTGGCGCGTTTCTCAAGCAGTTCGGCTGGCGGCTCGGCGACCGCGAAGGACGCCGGTTTCTCCATGAAGGCGACCAGCATGGCGAGGGTATGTTTGCACGGCGGCGGCTTGACCGGGCAGGTGCAGCGGATGGTCGGGCTGTCGCCGGCCAGGTCGATGGAGATGACATACGGTGTGGCGCCGCTGCCCTGGCATTCGCCCCAGATCAGCGAACGCTCAGCATCTGTCTGCAATTTTTGCAGGGCGCCTTTTTTGGCCAGGGTCCTGCCATCGGACAGGGCCTTGTCTTTGGTGACGACGGCACGGAGCAGGTCTTCGGTGACGGCGATCGGCATGCGGTGCTCCGATATCGGCGGACGCTGCCGGCGTCAGCGATAAGCGGAACCGATCACCGAGCAGGCCGCGGTCAAGGGGTTGGACGCATGGCGCACCACCCGGAGCGCCGCACTCCGCGCGGCTAGGACGAGCTCCACCAGGAGCGCCGCACTCCGTGCGGCCTAGACGAGCTCCACACGGAGCGCCGCACTCCGTGCGGCCTGGACTGCACCCCGATCATGAGAGCGGCGCTCCAGGTCGGACACGAACCCACCTTGGGCATCGAGCGCTGAGCGAGATCGCTGCACATCTCGAGTGCAGTCCGCGCCGATCAGGGCAATCGCGGCTGTTTTCAGCCCTTGGCCTTGGTATCCAATTCCGACCAGCGGGCGAACAGGTCGTCGACGATCTGCTGTTTCTCGGCCAATTCGGTGCAGGCTTTGTCCAACGCGTCGGGATCGGCCCCGATTGCCGGATCGGCGAGTTTGGCTTCGACTTCGGCTCGGGCGGCCTCGGCAGCTTCGATTTTGGCGGTCAGGCCATCGAACTCGCGGCGTTCGCTGCGGGTCAGACCTTTGCCAGGGTTTTTCTCGGCGGCCGGAGCCGGTTCGGGCGGGGCCGCCAGTTTGGCCCGTTCGGCGGTGATGCGCTCGGCCAGGTCTTCCCACTGGGTGCTGTCGGCGACGCGCCACGCGCCTCCGCCGCCGTCGAGGGCGAGCACGGTGGTCGCGACCCGGTCGAGCAGGTAGCGGTCATGGGTGACCAGCACCACCGGCCCGGTGAATTCGCGCAGGGCGTCTTCGAGCACTTCAAGCGTCGGGATGTCGAGGTCGTTGGTCGGCTCGTCGAGGATCAGCAGGTCGGCGGGCTGACGCATCAGGTCGGCGATCAGCACCCGGGCCTGCTCGCCGCCAGACAGCTTGCCGACCTCCAAGTCGAGCTGGCCAGAGCTGAACAGGAAGCGCTTGGCCCAGCCCGCGACGTGCAGGCGGCGGTCGCCGACGATCACGGTCTCGCCGCTCGGGCACAAAGCCCGGCGCAGCGGCAGGGTCGGATCGATCCTGGCCCGCTGCTGGTCGAAATAGGCGATGCGCAGCTCGCGGGCATGGCGCACATTGCCGGCGTCGGGCTTGGCGGTGCCGGCGATGAACTTGAGCAGGGTGGTCTTGCCGCTGCCGTTCAGGCCGAGCACACCGAGTCGCTCGCCGGGGCTCAGGGTCAGGTCGAGACCGGCGAACAGGGTCCGGCCGCCGCGCTCGGCGGCGACGCCGGTCAAGGTCACCAGTTCATTGCCGCGCCGTCCGCTGGCGGCGAATGCCACGTCAGCGGTGCGGACTTGGGCGTTGCGCCATTTCAGTCCGGCCTGGGTCGCGAACAGCTTTTCGGCCGCGTCGATCCGGGCGGTGGACTTCTTCATCTGGGCGGCGGGATTGCGCCGCAACCATTCGATTTCGCGCCGCGCCTGATTGTCGACGACTTCCTGCTGTTTCTTCTGGTTGGCGACGAACTCGGCGCGTTTTTCCAGGAAGGTGGCGTAGCCGCCGGTCGATGAGAAGCAGCCGCCGGGATACAGCCGGTTGATCTCGATGATCCGGGTGCAGGCCCGTTCAAGGAAGAACCGGTCGTGGCTGATCACCACCACCGTCGCCCGGCTCGCGGCGAGGGTGCGTTCCAACCACCAGATGCCTTCGAGGTCGAGGTGGTTGGTCGGCTCGTCGAGCAGCAGCAGATCGGCGTCGACGACCAGGGCACGGAGGATCGCCAGGCGTTTGCGCCAGCCACCGGACAGGGTCCCGGCCGGCTGATCGGCGCGCTTATCAAAGCCGGCCAGATCGAGCACCATGCGCACGTCGCGATCGCGCTTGCCCTCGTCCAACGCTGGCCGGGCTGCGGCGATGGCTGCGGTCAGGATCTGCCTGGCGCTGGGCTCCGGCGGCAGCTCGTCGCGCTGGGGCAAATAGACCATGCGCACCCCGCTGGCCACCGCCCGGTCCCCGGAATCGGGGATTTCGAGACCGGCGAGGATCCGCATCAACGTGGATTTTCCCGCGCCGTTCGGCCCGATCAGGCCGGTGCGTTCGCCCCCGTGGATGCCGAACGAGAGGTCCTCGAACAGCGGGTGGGCATCGAAGGCCTTGGCCAGGTTTTGACAGCTGAGCAGGATCGCCATGGGGCGCGGAAGCCTGCGGAAGCGCTGGGCGAGGCAACCGTCAGTCGGGGCAGGATCAGGTCGTTGCTCCGCAAACCAGCAAGAGAACCGCCACGACGCCAAGCAAGGGCAGCGTTCCTAGGGCTCGCGCAGGATGACCTGGCGCGGATCCGGTGCGGCGAAGTCCACATCGCCGGAATTGCTCGGAATCGCGGAATCATCCTCAAATCCATAGCAGCGGCCACGAACTGAAAAGGCTGCCAACGGTACCTGCGTCGCGCTGGCGATGAGGACATCGCCGCTCCGAAACTCGCACCTGGTTGTTGCGCGAGCGCTTACCGGGCGAATCAGCTGATTGACCCCAGGTTGCCGTACCGCGGTGGGCGCGTGAACTGCAAACCATGGACCTCGCCCTGTACCAGCCCCAGATCCCGGGGAACACAGGCACCTTGGGCCGGATGTGCGTCGGGCTGCGCACTCATCTGCATGTGATCGGACCGTGCGCCTTCGATTTCAGCGATCGTGCGGTGCGCCGGGCCGGGCTGGATTACTGGCCAGATCTGTCATGGACGCTGCATCCCGATCCCGAAAGCTTTCTGGCCTGGCTCGGTGACCGCCAGCCGGTGCTGGTCAGCAAGCACGGACGGCTGCGCTACGACCGCTATCCGTACACCGCCGATTCGGTGATCCTCCTCGGCAACGAGGTGCGCGGATTGCCTGCTGCTTGGCACCAGCGCTGGGCTGAATACAGCGTCCATCTGCCGATGCCTGGCCCGGTGCGGTCCTTCAATCTGGCCAATGCCGGCGCCATCGTCCTCTGCCAGGCGGTCATCACCGCCGGCCTGGTCGACGATTTCGTGCCGCCGGCGCTGCCCGGGTGATGCTGCTCCGTCTGCGGATTGTGCCTGGTTCGCTGCCTCGCAGCATGCCACGCCCCCATGGGTCTCTACCGAACCGTCTTGCGCCCCCTGCTGTTCGCATTGCCAGCAGAGACCGCCCATCATGGAGCCATCGCCGCCGCCGCGCTGCTCGGCGGCATGCCGCTGGTCCGATCGGCGGTGCGGGCGGCGACTCCAGCGCCTGATCCGAAACTCGCCCTGCGGGTCTGGGGTCTGCCGTTCACCTCGCCCATCGGCCTGGCCGCCGGGCTCGACAAGAACGGTGTCGCGGTCCGTGGTCTGGAGACATTCCGGCCGTCGCACATCGAAGTCGGCACGATCACCGCCCAGGCCCAGCCGGGAAATCCGAAACCACGGCTGTTCCGCCTTCCCGCTGACCAGGCGGTGATCAATCGCATGGGATTCAACAACGCTGGCGCTGCTGCGGCAGCAGCGCGGCTCGAACTCACCGTGGGCAAGCGCGGTACCCAGCGGAGTTCCATCCTCGGCATCAACCTGGGCAAGACCAAGGCTGTGCCGGTCGACCAGGCCTTGGACGATTACCGCGCCAGCGTCCGGCTGCTGGCACCGCTGGCCGACTACCTGGTGGTCAATGTGTCGAGCCCGAACACACCGGGCCTGCGAGACCTGCAAGGCGAGGCCCTGCTCCGTCCGTTGCTGACTGGGGTGAAGGAGGAAGTCGCCGCCTGGGCCCCTGGAGTTCCGCTCCTGCTCAAGATCGCTCCTGACCTGGCAGAGGCCGGGATCGATGCCGCGGTCGATGTGGCTCTGGAGACCGGCTGCGATGGGTTGATCTGCACCAATACCACGATCTCTCGGAACGGGCTGGGCACGCCAACCGATCAGGTCGCAGCCTTGGGCGCCGGCGGCCTTTCCGGCGCCCCCCTCCGCCAACGCGCCACCGCAGTGCTCGGCCGGGTCGCCCGGCGGATCCATGATTCCGATCGCCCTGTGCCGGTGATCGGCGTCGGCGGGGTCGATTCCGCCGACGCCGCTTGGGAGAAGATCGGTTTCGGCGCCAGCTTGGTCCAGGTCTACACCGGTTTGATCTATCAGGGCCCCGGACTGATCGCCGAGATCCACCGTGGCTTGTCAGAGCGGGTGGAGCAGGCCGGTCTGGCCTCGATCACCCAGGCGGTCGGCCGGCTGCTCTAGCCGGTTCGGCACCGCCGGTCATGGCGCTGGTTTCACCGCGAAGACCGCGGGGCGCAACGACGTGCCATCCCAGCTGAAGCGCTGACCGCCAACCACGATCGCGTCGCCATCCACGCTGACCGCCGGAGCTGGACCGGTTTGCAGGGTGAAGACCTGGACCGGAACCGCGCCCAGCTTCACCGAGACTACCTGGGTGGTGGCCTTGGCGCCGCTCGTCGGCGTGTTGTTGCTGGTGGTTCCGACCGCCACGATCACCAACTCAGCGCCGCTGGCGCGGCTGAAATCGACCGCCAGGGCGGCCTCGCTGCGGGTGGCGGCCGAGCCGCGGGTGAAGGCAAAGCTGCCGTCGGATGCTTCGGCGAAGGCCGTCACCGGACCGCCGATGATCCCGGTGGAAAAACCCGTGCGCAGCCCGCGGCCCCAGATCCGGACGGTGCCAGCTCGCTGGTCGCCTTTGGTATCACGCGAGCTGTAATAGCCCCTGGGACCGTATTCGAGCCAGTGGGTGACGATGAGATCATCCGCGTCCTGCCAGCGTTCTCGGGCGACGAAATAGCCCTGCACCCGATCGACGGCGACCTTGGGCATGACCTCGGCCGGATTGCGCGGCTCGATCCCGATCGGCCAGGCGATGAAGGCGAACACCGCACCGTGGGGATACCGCGCGGTGCCCCAGGAACGCTCGTCAGGAGCGCATCCCAGTTTTTCTTTTGGCTCGCGGGAGCCCATGAACGTGTCGTAGCTGAAGAGCAGCGCCGGCACGTACTGCGGTTCGATACTGGCGAAAGACGCGGGCATTTCGCCATCGCGAGGCACGCCGTTGTCGCCTTCGTAGACGCCGCGGTTGGGGATGCAGCCCCAGCCCTCGCCGCCGAGATGCATGATCCAGAACCGGGTCAGCCAGGACGCATTGGGACGCGGGGTCAGGTAGTCACGGCCATGGGCAATCCGTTCAGCCCACAGCAGGTGCTGCACGGGGATGCGCGACAAGGCGCTCGACGCGCCGAAGCCTTCGGCGAACCAGCCGGCATCGCCGAATCCGAGTTCGAACATGCGCGGCAAGTTGCTTTCGCACTCTTCCAAGCGCTTGGTGATCGTCGCGCTGTCGACGCCGGTATCGCCACGGATGGCGAGCAGCGCCACGCCGGTTCCGCCGATCAGGGAGCCATAGTGGTTGGAGCCAGGCGGGTACTTGCTGCGCCCGGACAAGTACGCCAGGGACGTGCGCAGGCCGCTCGCGGTGACCTTATCGAACGTCTCGATCTCGCGGGCGACCTGACGGCGGAAATCATCAGGCCAGGCGTCGAAGCTGAAATCGTAGGCATACGCCATCGCAGACAGCACCGTGCCGCAGCGCAAGTCGGTACCGGGCTTGATCCAGCTATAACGGTTGTCGATGTCGAACTTGCCGTCGAACATCAACTGCACGCACTGCCGCGACAACTCGGCGTATTTGGCCTCGCCGGTGATCTGGTAGAGGAACCCATAGCCCATGGCATGCCACGAGGTGAAGGCACCGATCGGCAGCGGTTTGGAACTGCGATGGTTGGCCGGCAGCGTATCGCTGAACACCGTCGGCAGGTTCTCGCCATCCTTGCCGTCGAGGAGCTTGCGCAGACGGGCGAGGATGGCTTTGCCCTCGGCGGTCTGGGCGCGCTGCCGCAGCGCCGGAACGTCCGCCTTACGGAACAGCAGGCGCGGATGCTCGTCAGCAGCAGGCGGAGTGAAGCCAGCGATCGGTTTCCACCACGGACGCGGATCGATATCGAACATCCACAGGCCTTTTGGCGCCTCCGCTCCACCGCCCTTGGTCGCCGACCCTTTGCCGTACGCGCGCGTCGGCGCATCCACCACTACGCCTGATCGAGTCGGGGCGATGACCAATTCGCCGCCGCAGAAGCCTTGGACCAGGTGCATGGTGACATCGACCCGCACCTGTTCGGCGGGATCGCCTCCGGGGTGGAGATGGCGGGCACTGACCGTGATCGGGCCGGCAGCGATGCCGACATCGGTCACCGGACCGAACCCGGACACATCGATGGGCAGACGTTTGCTCGCCGGCCACGCAGGTTCAGCGGTCAGGCCGATCAGACCCCAACGCACGCGGCCCTCACTGATGCCCAAGGTCAGATCGATAGCGTCGCGATCGATCACGCCCGGCTGGCGCACCTGGCTCATCTGCGCCCGCCACACCGAATCGCCCCAACCACCTTCGTTGCGGAAGCATGCACCACGCATGTCGCCTTCGGCTTGGACGCGCTGCTCGTCGAATGGTTTGCCATCGACCCGCTTGGCGGTGTAGGTTCCGCTCACCAGCCACGTTCCGCCTTCTTCACGGAGCGTACCGCGCAATTCCACCGCCAATTGCACCAACTCGCCGCTCGCCGGAACCCAGGGGTCGGGCGTGATCAGAACCTGCATTGAGCCGGTCAGGGATTTCCCGGGAAGGTCCACATTCCAGACGGTCTTCTCGATGAAATGCATCGATCCATTGTATTTTTCCGCCACGCCCAGGGCATTGACCGGCTTCCCATCGAGGAAAACCTGATACATATTGAAGGATCTTGCCTCGCCTTTCTTGGTTTGGCCCCACAGCGCATCCAGGCCGATGTACCAGGTCGCGCTGCTCGGGTTCAGCGGAGGAAGCTCACCCGCTTCAGCCAAACCCAGCACGGTGGCAATGAGCATGGCCATGATGGTTCGGGACATGGATGAGTCCGATCGAGTCAGTCGGGGGATGGGCAGCATCTGAAAACCGCGCCAGCGCCGGCATTTGCGACGGCAACGCGTTGAATGAGATACCCCGAGGCACCCACTGGCGATGCATGCTCGTTTGCACCACGCATGCGCGGATGCGTCAGGCCCCGAGGAAGCTGTCAGCGGCGCGCCGGCGGGCGATCGAACCCTTCGTTCGGGCCGCACGGCGACTGGGCCAGGCCAGACCTAGGGGATTCTAGCACGACAAAAACATGGTTCTGATCAGCAAAAGGCCGCAACCGACGAACCAAAGTGGGATTTTGCCAGTCACGGCTCATGGCCTTCTGCGCCTTTGGTGATAGGAGGGCTTCGTCCCTGGTCGCTCGGCCAGCGACCGAACTTGCGGTAGAAGGCTCGGGAGAACGCCGCATAACTGGCGTATCCGCAGCGCCTGGCCACCTCGGCGCAGTTGTCGATGCTGGCGAGCAGGCTGCTGGCCCGATCAAGGCGCATCTGCTGCAGGAACCGGCGCGGTGTCATCCCGTGGTCGCGCCGGAACGTACGGCTGAACTGCGTTCGGCTGAGGCCAGCGACACGGGCCAGGTCGCTGACCGTCACCCCGCTGGCGAGACGCTCTTCGGCGTAGGCATACAGGTCTGCACCACGACTGGCCGGCGGCTCCGATTGGCCCTGTTCCCGGCGGTGCCGTGCTGCCCACGACGCCAGCAGGTCGCCGAGCATGCGGTTGCCGGTGAAGCGTTCCCAATCGCCCTGCCACCAGATCGCTGAAACCGCGAGCAGTGCGGGTTGCACCAAGGCGATGTCGTTCGCGTTCAGGACTTGCGGCAGTTGGCAACCCCACACCGCCATGGGTTTCGGATCAGGACGCAACGAACCCAGCCGGCTGTTCGGCCCCTGGATGCGGTCATCATCGACAGCGATCACACCGAAGGTGCAGGTGGTCACACGCAATCCAGGCGATGGCTTCAGATCGTAGGCGGTCCCAGGCAGCAGCAGCGCCATCTGACCAGCACGGATGATTCGGTCGGCACCGGAAAATCTTCCGTTCAGCGTTCCATGATCGACCAGCACCAGCCGATAGATCGGGCAGATCGATGGCGGCTCGCTGAGCACCAAACGTCGATGCAGCCGGTTCGCGGTGGCAACCCACGGGGAATAGCGCGGGGTCGCGCACAACAGCACGGGCTTCGTCGCCATGCCGGGATGGTTCCCCGTTGCGGACAGGGACAATGGCCAGGGCCACCGAAGCCGCCCTGAAAACGGTGGTGAGCCGCGTCTCTTCGGATTTCAGGGCTTCGCAGTGGTTGCCGGAAGCCACCGCACCAGTTGCAGTTTCGCACCAGGTGACAGCCCGATGCGCAGGGAAGCGGACGCCGGCGATGGATCAGCCAGGTCGAGCAGCCAGTCGCCGCAAATCCACACCCGCAGTTTGCCGGCTACGCGCTGGATATCGGTCGAGCCCCAGAACAGATTTCCGGTCGCAGCGGAAATCCGGATTTTCCCAGTGGCAGATTCCTTGCCGCAAGTCGCGGTCGGAAAACGGAACTTATCGGATCCCGCACTGACCGAACCCAGGACGAGTTCCGTGCCCCCGCCCAGATCGATGCGTACCGACCCACCATCGCCAACCGCGTACCAGCAACGCAGGCGGCTCCAGGTCGCAGTGGAACTGATCGAGGCCCCCTCACCAGCGGTCCAGACGTCTTTATCGATCGTGCAGCCGGTGGCGGTCGCCTGATCGCCGGCGGTGTAGCCATCCTCGCGCATCAGCCAATACAGTTTGTCGGTACCTTCGTCAGGTTCCTTCTTTCCTTTGCGATCATTGGTATTTTCCAAGTTGTAGGATTTATGCGCTGAGCCCTTCATGTAGCAGGCGATGCGCAGGGTTTCGCCATCGAGTTGATAGACGCCGCGGTACGGACCGAAGGTACCGTCCTCGCGAAACGCTGATTTGTCGCCCTGATAGTTGGGAATATGGCTCAGGATCATGCTCCACGATTTCGGTGTGGTGGTGGCGTCGAGCATGATCTTGAGCGCTTTGAACCCGCGTCCGCGGGTGGCCAGTTCCATTGTGGTGCCAGCGATGGTCGCGAATCCCGGACCTGCTTTCTGCCCCGTGGCGTCGTACCCATCATCCTGCCACGACATCGCCGCCCACCGGCCTTGGATGGCTTGGAGATCGACCGCGGTGGGGTCGGCCGGA
Source organism: Planctomycetota bacterium (assembly GCA_014193115.1). Lineage (GTDB taxonomy): Bacteria > Planctomycetota > UBA11346 > UBA11346 > UBA11346 > BJHQ01. Next base: position 32,078 of record BJHQ01000010.1, read on the forward strand.
GCGGGATCGTCGGCCGCGAACAGCGATGCCAGGAGCAGGCAGGGCAGGATGGAGGGAAGCATGGTCATGATGGTGTCATGGTAACTTCGAGTTGAAGCGGATTTCCGGCATTTCACCCGCGATTTGCGCCGCGTTGCCAGACTTCAGAACCAGTCCTCGGCATTGCTCACGGTTTGGCCGAGGCGGCTGCCGGCTTTGCCGGCAACGGCACCTCGTCAGCAGTCGGCTCCGGCGGGATGTCCAGTGCTTCGGCGCAGAAACGACGTGCGATCAGACCACTGACTCCGCCACGGATTTTTGAAAATGGTGGCTGATCCCGTGGCGGCGAGGGCTGGACCAAAGCTGCCTGAGGCAGGCCACAGAAATCAGAGGGCCGATCCGATTCGGGAAGAAATTCCTTCAGACCATGATTCTGGTTCCACATGATCGTCAGCAGATCGCCGTCGATGCGTGCGATTCCAGGATAGACCCAACGGCGCAGCATGACTTTGCTGGTAACGGGATCGATCACCGGCTCCGTCCAACGTCGGATCTTTCCGGTCGCTGCATCGGTCTCTTTGTAGGAAACGAGGTTGGGACAAGCCACGCTGGACAGGTCAAGGTGCCAGGGCTCACGACTGCGATCCACCCTCCACAGCGCGAAATTGTCCTCGTCATGTCGCCAGGCCGAACGGCGATGGCCATCACGCTGGGGATACATCAACGCGCACCGGCCATCACCGGAAAAGACCAGGAAGGACCAGCCAGTAAGCGGGGCGTCTGCTGGCGGAGGAGGAGTTCCTGCCGGATGTCCATGCCGGCGCAGCAGCTCACCATCGCCGGTCGGATACGAAATCACCCGCCAGGTGCCGACCAGCGGATCGACCTCGCCGGCTGCTGCCGATGCCAACAAAAGGAAGAACGCCAATCCATGGCCGAATCTCCTTGAACATCCAGAGGTCATACGAGTTCCGCGATCACCTTGGTGCTGTCTCCGAACCCGGCGGCGGGCACACCCATACGTTCCGAGATCGTGCGATGGAGATCGCACAGCGTGGTCTGATCCTTCTTCACATCCTTGACCGGACTGCCCTTGGCATCCTTATGGCGATTGAATCGCAGATGATTGCCGTGCTTCAGCCCAAGTCGGCTCCCGCCGGCAAGCAGGATCGGCAGATTCGCTGGGCAATGGGTCCAGCTCATACCGCTGCCGTACAGGACCATGGTGCTCGCGAGCAGCGTGCTGTCGCCTTCCTTGGTGTCCTGGAGTTTGCCCAGGAACCGGTCGAGATGTCCGATCCACCATTGGTCGTGCTTGGCCAGGAAAGCGTAGTTCTTGGGCTGGGCTGTTTCGTCCTCGGTGTTGGTTCCGTGGCTCGCGCCATGATGGGTTCCCCCTCCGAATTCCGGCCAATTGCCATAAAATTCGCTGCCTGATCCACAGGCCAGGATCGATACGATACGGGTCTGGTCATTGCGCAGGGCCAGCGCCACCAGATCGAGCTGGGTGCGGATGTAGTCCGCTCGGCGCTGGATCGGATCGGCATCGAGTGCCAGTTCGGCATCCGGCGCCGACAACGGCCGCGAGGCGAAATAGTTGCGGTCGCCCTGCAACCGGCCTTCGACCTCGCGCACGCTGTGCAGATAATCATCGAACCGCGAACGATCATGGCGTCCAAGCTGGCCGCTCAGGGATTTCGCCTGAGCGCCGACCAGATCCAAGACGCTGGCACGACGGTCGAGCCGGGCGAGCACATCGGTCGAACCGCACAGTTCATTGAACAAGCGGCGCAGATCGTTCTCAGCATTGATGTAGGCGCCCTTGGCATCGAACGAGGTCGTCACGCTGCCGCCGGGCGGGCTGAGGACCAGGCTGGGGATGCGGGTGCGGGTGCCGATCGATCCGGCGATATGCTGGTCGATGGAAATCGTATTGGGTTCGACCGGCCCGTCTTTGCTTTTGTACTTGGGATTGCCGGTCAGGAACACGCCGACCTCGTAATGTCCGCCACCGGAACCGTTGGCGTGCTCCAATCCGGAAAAGATCGTCAGTTCGCTGCGATACGATTCGAGAGGCGTCAACGACTCGCTCATGGCGTAGCCGGCCCCAAACTCCTTGGGGTGCCAGCGCCACATGTTCACACCGCTGGGAACCATGAAGAACACCGAGCGCGCCGGCGGCCCGGCAATGCTCGTCGATGCGGCAGGTGGATCGAAGGCTTCCAGCCAGGGCAGGGCCAGGGTGACACCGGCGGCTCTCAGAAAATGACGGCGATTGAGCATGGACGATCCTTTAGCCGTTGGTGAATGCAGTGGACGTGACGATGGCCGTGATGACAGCGCGCAGTCGCCAGCCGTCGCGTCGTGCCTGAGCGACCAGGTCGCGGATCAAGGCATCGTCGCTCAGCGTCAGCCGCCGACCGAGGGCATAACTGGTCAATTGGCGGATGAAGACTTCGCCGAAGCGGTAGCGCGACTTGGTCTCGGTATCGCCGATGCTTGCAACGAATTCGCTCAGATCAGCAAAGCTGCTGCGATCGGGGAGCGATCCTGAGCAGTCGATGGGCGTTGGTTTCTGATCCGGCCGAGCGGGCGGCTTGGGCGTGATGATTCCGCCCAGATGGTTGAAGTTGGCCCACACGAAACCGAGCGGATCGATTTTTCGGTGGCAGAGCTGGCAGGTGTTGATCTGGGTATGGGCGGCGAGCTGCTGCCGTAACGGCAATTGGCTGCGTTTGCGATCGGTCTTGGCCTGCTCATCCAGCGGCATGACATTGCCCGGCGGCGTGCCCGGGGATTCGCCGAGGATCCGTCCGAGCAGATAGACGCCACGGTAGATCACGGCCTCTTTGTTGCCCCGCGACGCTGCGGCCAGGATGCCGGCCATGGTCAACAGGCCGCCGCGGCGGTTCTCCGGTGCGCTCACTGGACGGAACTCGCTGCCGACCACATCCGCGATGCCGTAAAAGGCCGCCAATCGGTCATTCACCACCAACTCGGCGCCGGCGATCAATTCGCCGACCCCGCGATCGTGACGGAGCAGGTGCTCAACATACCGTACCGGTTCAGCAGCGAGATCATGTTTGAGCCGTTGCTCGCGGATCTCTGCCACCTTACTGCTATTGAAAGTTCTGCCGCCCAGGGAGAAGTCGATCGGATCGCGTTCAACCCGTCCGAGTTCCAACCACTGGCTGAGGAATTCAGCGATGAAGACCGTGCTCCGCTGGTGGTCGAGCAATCGTCCGACCTGTTTCGCCAACGTCGCCGGTTGGCCCAGGGTGCCTGCCTTTGCCAGCTCGATCAGTCCCTGATCGGGAGCACCACCCCAGAGAAAGGCCGCCAATCGATCAGCCAGCTCAAATCCGCTGAGTGGCGTTGGCTGCTCTGCTTTCCGCTCGACCCGATAGGTCGCAAACGGCGACACCAGGATCGCGGTCAACGGCTGGAACAGCGCGGCATCGCGGCCTTCGCCGACCTGCCGTCGAGCCTGGTAGGCGTTGACGAATGGGGCGATTTCTGGGCCGGTGGCAGGGCGACGCCAGGCCTTGGAGGCAACCGCTGACAGGATGGCTGTCGCCCGGGCCCGGTCATCGGCGATGCCCTCGCCCGGCGCCACCAGATCGGTGTGACGCCTGGGCGGCCAGACATCGGCGCCAGGTGTGGCAACCTCGACGTGGTCGATCACCAGTTCCGGCTCGCTCCACGGCCAGGGCGGCTCCTTGCCTTTCTCAGCCTTTTGTTTCGGTGGGGTGAGACGATCCTGGATCGGCGTGTAGTCATTGAAAATGCGGATTCCGAGGTATTTCGCCCGCTGCGCCAGAGCATAAGGGAACTCCACCAGATCGAGGGGGATCTCGACCTCGTAATCGCGCAGGTCAGTCGCTGCATTGGCCACCACCATCGAAGCGACTTCGAGATCGAAGATCTGATTGATGACATTGTTATGAATGGCGATGCGCATGACTGGAGCACCTTCGCCGGGCGGGATCACCGCACCGGCGCGGATGCGCAGGCGAAGCACGCCGACCGGTTCGACATAGGGGATGGAAATAGCGTAGGAACCATCGTTGATCTTGTCGCGACCCAAGTAGCCATCGCAGCGCCAGATCGGCGGCAGCCGCACTGGTGATGTGTCGTCGATCGGGAACGTCGAGATCACCGAGACCTTGGCCGCTGTTGATGATCCGCCGCTCGGCTTCACCTCTCCAGACCAGCCAGGATGCTTATAGGGATTCTTGATCGGCTGGAGGGTCCGATGGTCGATGTGATAGGTGAAACCGATCGGCCGATCGCCGCTGACCAGCACCGCCGACAAGGCTCGTTCGCAGACATCGACCGCAGCCTTCAGATGCATGGACTGGAACGACAGCAGGTCGCCATCGTTGATGAAGCCTTCGGAATGCGGATCGGTGGGAAGCTTGTTCACCAGGCTGATCGGTACGTTGGCATAACGCAGGCCAAGGACGTCTTCGAGCATCCGCATGTATTCCGCCCGGGTCAGCCGGCGCATGGTCGATCGGCCGGAGCCGCCACGTTCCTCGGCGATGCCACGTTCAAGACCACCACGGATCCAGGTGGTGAGCGAATCCAATTCGTCCGTGGTCAACTTGGGACGCTCTTCAGGCGGCATCTCGCCACGGACCAGCATCGCGTGGACCTTTTCCCATTGGTCGCGGGCCTTGGCCGTTCGCAGGTCAGGAACTGGTCCATCCAGTCGTAGGTTCCCTCGTTGCTTGTCGGGGCCGTGGCAGGCGATGCAGTGCTGATCGAGCAACGGACGAATGGCGGTCGAGTATCCGTGATCAGTCGGTTCCCCGGCAGAAAGGGCCACCGCCATGGCCCAGCCCAGCCAGGCCATGACCGGGCGCATTCCGCGCAGCAACCGACGGGATTCGCGTGGCATATGACGAAGATACGGTACCCGATTTTCCCTGTGCACGCCTGTTTTCATCGCAGGTCCTGGATTTCATCGGGGGGACGATGATCGATCGAGACCATCCCATTGCCTGACCGACGAATGGCCAAGAGCACCAATCGCAGTAGATTGCCAGCGGTGATCGTTCTCCTTCAGCGCAGGACCGGGTTGCCGGCGGTTGATCCTCTCGGCGGATCCCCATGAGCACCTTGCCAGCGCTCGATCTGCCCTTTGCGCCCTTTGTGCTCAACGCGGGCAGAATCTACGATGGTCGGAACCACACGCGCGCTCAGGGTCTGGCCACAGCCGATCACTACCGCTTATGGACGGCCATCGAGGGCGGCCTTCATTTCGCTGGGCCGAGCGGCAACCTGGTTGTTCCTGCCGGCGGGAGCGCGTTGTTTCCGCCGCGTTCGGGATGGTCGCTGACCTTGTCGGCCTCCAATCGCGCTGCCAGCATCCATTTCGACGTGCTGTGGCGATCACGGCAGCCCGGACCGAACCCACGGGAGAGGACGGCCCAGGTCGACGCGAGCCAACCGACACCAGCTGATCTCTGGGGCTGCGACGTGCCAATTCCCCTGCCGAGCGGCCAATGGCAAGACGCCCGACAGATCCAGGAAATCGTCAACCTGTCCTGGTGGATCTCGCCAATGGATCATCTGCATGCCAACGCCGAAGTGGCGCGCTGGCTGACCAGGCTGATCCGCGACCTCTTGCCAGAAGGACCGAAATCGGCCACCGATCCGGTGAGCCAAGCCGAACATTTCGCCATCCGGACGTTGAACCAGGCGACGGTGGCGACCATGGCCAAAGCTGCCGGCCTGCGCCAATCCACGTTCACCGAGTTGTACCAGCGTGAGCGCGGGCGCAGTCCGAGCGCTTTTCTCACTGAACTTCGCCTCGCCGCCGCCATCCGCCGGATCAGCGCAGGTGAATGGCCCTTGGGACCGATCGCCCGGGTCATCGGTTGGCACCAGGTCGAGACCCTGCGCCGTCATTTCCGTTCCGAGCTGGGCTGCGAGCCGGAGAGCTTCCGACCGGGAGCCTGATGCCAACCGACTTGGGAATGCTCAGGAGCGTCCAGTAGCGCAACGGACAGCATCGCTCGCGGATTCATGCCGTGCAAGGAATCCTGCCGGCATGATTGCCAGGTGAACCCAGAGCGCTGATCCTGCAACTATCATGATCCTGACTAATACAGCTGGGGAACCGCCAAAACGGCAAAGCGCCACGTGGTGGAAGGGTGGAGGACTATCCATCCGCACCAGGTTGGTCGTTTGGTCAGCGGGAACTTTCCCAGGTTTTTCCCTGGCGTATCGGCGGCTTGGTGGCTCATCTGTCATTTTGACGACGATCGCTTCCGCCGCTCCGTTGCGGCTCAGCTGCTGCACCTTGGCAGTTGCCATGGCAATCGCCGCTGAACCGCAGCCGCCGGCTCCAGCGCCGCAGCCGAAGCCACAACCACAGGAGGCGTCGATCACGGTCGAGGCCAGCGCTGCCGATTCGGTCTATGTTCCACAGCCATACCAGGAATCCCAGACGTTCCTGCCCAACGCGCCGCTGCAAAAGCAGATTTCTGTACGTGAGGCGATGGATTTGCCAGGCGTGCTCGGCGATCCGCTGAAGGCCGTGGCCAGCCTGCCCGGGGTGGTCACCGGCGGGCGGGGCGAGTTCCTGGTCCATGGCTCAAAGGAAGGCGAATCGTCGCCCAACCTCAACCACCTGCCGGTTGGCTATCTCTTCCATCTCGGCAGCCTGCATTCCGTCCTGTCGCCAGAGGCCATCGACCAGATCGACGTGTATCTCGGCGGCTTCGATACGACCTATGGCGATGCGGTTGGCGGCGTGATCGATGTCACCCCACGCTATCCGATCGGCAGTAATTCCGGCTATGTCCACCTTGGGCTGCTCGACAGCTCGCTTGGTTTCGATGTCGGCCTGGGCGATGGCTGGAACCTGTCGTTCCACGGTCGGCGCAGCTATATCGACCTGCTCATCCCGGTTGACACCTTCAATGGCGGTGGCGGCGACGACAAGGATCGGATCACCACCTTCCCGAATTACTACGACGCCAACCTGGTCCTGGCGTGGACCAGCGGGCGGCATCAGGTCAGCCTGGAATCCCTGCTCGCCGAGGACGAGTTCGGCGCCGAATTGCGTGAGAACAAGGTCAAGGATCCCGCCGCCACCGGACCCCTCGAAGCCAAATATGGTTTCAGCAGCACCGGTCTGCGTTGGAAGTACGATGCCGGCGCCTATCGAGCGATGACGCTGGTCGGTTACCTGTATCAATGGACCGATTTCCGCATCGGGGAACTCAATCTCGACCTGACCACCAATACCTGGACTCTTTATCATCTTTCGACCCTGACCGAGGGTCCCCATGAGTTGTCAGCTGGATTTGAAATCCAGTACGTCAATACTCCGGTGCGCGGAAAGATCTCGAACCCGCCGGAAGACGACGAGGTCGATTTCGATCTGACCTCGGCCCAGGTGTACCAGCTCGACCAGAACATCGACAACACCAATTACAGCGTCTTTGTCCAGGATACCGTCCGGTTGGACGAGCGGGTTCGCCTGCGCCTGGGCGTGCGCGGTGAGTTCGCCGACTTCGGTGCCTATCGACCGGTGGCCATGCCCCGAGGCGCCCTGGTCGTCGATGTGACCAAAACGGATTCCTTGGCCCTGTCCGTCGGCCAATACAGCCAACGTCCCGAGGGCTACAAATTCGCCGACCAGCTCGGCAATCCGCGGCTGACCGATGAACGCGCCGACCATTATTCCCTGGCCTGGAACCATCGCGCCTCCGACCTCGGCGAATGGTCCATCGAGCCGTTCTACAAGCATCTGTACGATCTGGCGGTGGTCGATCAGACGGCGCGCTACAGCAGTTCGGGGACCGGGAACGCCTATGGCGTCGATGTCGCCGGCAAGATCCGGGGCACCAGCTGGTACCTGTCCCTGGCCTATGCCTATCAGCAGGCCAAGCGTCAATTGAGTGCGGAAGACCCAGGGAAATACAGTTTCTATGGCGATGTCACCCACACCGCCCAGCTCGCTGGCAGTTGGCAGTTCGCCACCCAGTGGTCGGCTTCGTTCCTGGCCAAGTACGCCACCGGCCAGCCATTCACCCCGATCGTCGGCACCTACACCTATACCGATACCAACGGCACAACCCGGCTGCGGCCGGTCTATGGCAAGCCCTACAGCGATCGATTCCCCGATTATTTCCAGCTGAATCTTCGTGCTGCCTACACCACCACGATCTCCGGATCCCCGTTGGAACTGGCGTTGGAGGTCATTAACGCCACCAACCACAAGAATGTCCAGGGCATCGAATACGACGACCAATACAAGAAAAAAGGCGAATCCACCGGACTGCCGCTGCTCGCCTCGCTCAACGCCACGCTGCGCTTCTGAGCACGCCGACCAGCCCGCCGCCGGGCACCACTCGCCCGGCTGACGCCATGCCTACACTGCCCGACGTGACCAGCATGGCTCCTGACCGCGACCTCACTCCCGCCATCCTCGCCCGGCTGGCCAGGCTCCAGCACGCCGGCGAATGGACCGACGGTGAAGCCCAGTCTGCGGCCGGTGCAGGCGGGCAAGCCGTGCGCACCAACCACGGCGCGGCTACCGCCCCCGATCACATCGAATTGGTGCTGGCGGTGGATGCCGCTGGGATCATCCGCGGCGGCCGGTTCCGGTGCCAGGCCAGCGGCGGACTGCTGGCGATCTATGACGCGATGGTGGAGCTCGCCATCGGCCGGGCCTTGGTCGACACCGTGACCATCACCCCGCGGCAGGTCGAAAACCACCTGCGCGGCGATCGCCCTGAGCCGGCCTTCCAGCTCGGCGACGATGCCGATCAGCCGTATTATGTGCTGCGCAAAGCCGCGGAGCGTCTGCACACGCCGGCCGTGCCCGCCGCCACCGGAACCGCTGCGCTGCCATGGATCGCCTGCGGTCTGTTCGAAAAGGTCCGACGGATCGAAGGCGTGCTCGATTCCATGGTCCGTCCGGCATTGGCCTCGGACGGCGGCGGACTCGACCTGGTCGACCTGAAGGGCGACGAGCTGTGGGTGCAGTACCACGGCGCCTGCGGCTCGTGCTCGTCGTCGATTGGTGGAACCCTGCAATTCATCCAGGATTCCTTGAACAACCACCTCGGCACCGCCTTGGCGGTCAAGGTGTCGTCGGTCGATGAAACGGCGCCGTCTCTGATCTGAGGCAGCCGGACACCAGGCGGCAGTACGGAGTGTGCCCCGGAGCGCCGCACTCTGTGCGGCAGGTGAATCTCACTCGTTGCGGCCGATGACATGGCTGGCCCGGAGCGCCGCACTCCGTGCGGCAGGTGAATCTCACTCGTTGCGGCCGGTGGCATGGCTGGCCCGGAGCGCCGCACTCTGTGCGGCAGGTGAATGCACTCGTTGCGGCCGATGACATGGCTGGCCCGGAGCGCCGCACCCTGTGCGGCAAGTGAATCTCACGCGTTGCGGCCGATGAATGCACTCGTCGCTGCCGGCCGCACGGAGTGCGGCGCTCCGTGTAGGGTAGACGATGAATGCACTCGTCGCTGCCAGCCGCACGGAGTGCGGCTCCGTGTTAAGCAGTCCTTACAAACCCAGCCGTGAACGCAGCAGCTCGCGTTCGAAATAGAGCTCCTTCGGCATGCGTTCGCCGATACGATCGAACAGTTCTTTTTGCAGGTCCAGCTCCCGGGTCCATTCGACCGGATCGATGGCCTGGGCTTCGGCCAGGCGATCTCGGCTGTAGCTGTTTTGACCTGGCCCGGTGAGTCCGCGCAGGTCGAGGGATTCCAGCGGCGGCATCCAGCCCAAGGCGGTCTCGTCGGCCTCGGCGTGGCCATGGCAACGGTTCACGATCCATTCCAGGACCCGCATGTTCTCGCCGAACCCCGGCCACAGGAACTTGTTGGCTTTATCGCGGCGGAACCAATTGACGTGGAAGAATCGCGGCGGGTGCGCGAGTTTTTTGCCGATCGACAGCCAGTGGGCGAAATAATCGCCCATGTGATAGCCGCAGAACGGCAGCATCGCCATCGGATCGCGGCGGACCTGGCCGGTGGCGCCAACGGCGGCGGCGGTGGTCTCGCTGCCCATGGTCGCGCCCAGGTAAACGCCGTGGGACCAGTTGAATGCCTGCATCACCAGCGGGAAGGTCGTCGCCCGTCGCCCTCCGAAAATGATCGCGCTGATCGGGACGCCGCGGGGGTCGTTGACCTCCGGCGCCAGGGCCGGGTTGTTGATCATCGGCGCTGCAAAACGGCTGTTGGGTTGGGCGGCCTTGGACTCGCTGCGCAGGTTCCATTCATGGCCCAGCCAGTCGTGCAGATCGACCGGCGGCTCAGCGGTTTTACCTTCCCACCACACGTCGAGATCGGCGGTCAGGGCGACATTGGTATAGATGGTATCGTGGCTGATCGTCGCCAAAGCATTGGGATTCGACGTGGCATTGGTGCCTGGGGCGACGCCGAAGTAGCCGTTTTCCGGATTCATCGCGTACAGCCGGCCGTCTTCGCCCGGCCACAGCCAGGCGATGTCGTCGCCGACCGTGGTGATCTTCCAGCCGGCGTAGCGCTCAGGCGGAATGAGCATCGCAAAGTTGGTCTTTCCGCAGGCGCTGGGGAAGGCCGCCGCGACAAAGGTGACCTCGCCGGTCGGGCTTTCGACCTTCATGATCAGCATGTGCTCGGCCAACCAGCCTTCCTGGCGGCCGAGCCAGCTGCCCAGGCGCAGGGCCAGGCATTTCTTGCCGAGCAGCACATTGCCACCGTAATTGCTGTTGACCGAGATGATCTCATTGCGCTGGGGAAAATGCGCGATCCAGCGTTTTTCCGGATCAATCGTGCCCATCCCGTGCAGGCCTTTATTGAAGGTGCCGGTCTCGCCCAGCTCGCGCCATGCCACCGCGCCCATCCGGGTCATGACCCGCATCGACAGCGCGACATAGACCGAGTCGGTCAGCTCGATTCCGATCTTGGTCTTCGGGCAGCCTGGCGGACCCATCAGGTAGGGCACCACGTACATCGTCCGCCCGGCCATGCTGCCCTTGAAGATCCCGTGGAGCTTTGCGGTGGTCTCGTCCGGGTCGGCCCAGTTGTTGGTCGGGCCGGCCTCGTCCTTGGTCGCGGTGCAGATCAGAGTGCGGTCTTCGACCCGAGCCACATCGCTGGGATGGCTGCGGTGGTAATAGCAGCCAGGCAGCTTGTCCTGGTTGAGGCGGAGCAGCACGCCATCGGCGATTGCCCGTTCAGTCAAGCGGACTTTCTCGGTGGCTGAGCCGTCGCACCAGTGGATGCGCTCGGGGCCGCAGAGCGCGGCCATCTCGGCGACCCAGGACAGCACCCCGGGATGGCGGGTCGGTGTCGCCGCTGCGGGGATCGCAGGCGTCGTGGATGCTGAGGTTCCGGTATGCATGGTCGGCTCCGATGCGCCGGTGCCTGCCGGCGACAGCGGCATTGTGCGTTGCTGGCTTCAGCCGGGCAATCCCGCTGGGGTCGTTTCCGGTCGTGGCTCGGCTGATGCATGCCTGGCCATGATTTTCCTGGAACCTGGCGCCCGTGCCTGCGTGTGCGGAACAGTCGACGAGGTCCACGGATCACCTGATTCCGGCTTGAGAGGCCCAGCTCGCCCAAGACGATCCCGCCCCCATGCCTGCCAGTCCCCCCTTGGCCATCACCGGGATCGGCTGCCTTGCAGCACCCGGCGGCGACGTGGCGGCGATCCGCGCGGCGTTGGCCCAGGGCGGCGACGGCTTGCGCCTGCATCCGGGCTGCGGCATCCCGGTCGCCGAGACGGCTCCGACCGCGCGCTTTACCGGCCACCTCCCGCCGGTTCCGGGACGTACTGCCGCCCTGGCCGTGGCCGCTGCCCGCGAAGCCCTGCGCGATGCCGGCGCCAGCGACCTGGCCGAGATCGGGGTCGTGGTCGGCACCTGCACCGCCGGCATGCCCGAAAGCGAGGCGGATTTCTTCCATCTTGGTCGCGAGGTCGATCCGCCAGCCTATCGGCGGCAGCAGGCCCATCGGGTGACCCAGGCGGTGGCCCGGATCACCCGCTGCGCTGGTCCGCAATCGACCCACAGCGTGGCCTGCGCCAGCGCCGCTGCGGCAGTGGTCGAAGCCATGGAATGGCTGCGCCAAGGGATCGTCGAACAGGTCGTGGTGGTCGGCGCGGACGCTCTCTGCCGGGTGACCACCGCCGGTTTCACCAGCCTGCAGCTGGTCGATCCCCAGGGCTGCCGGCCGCTGCTCGCCGAGCGCGGCGGGATGAGCCTGGGCGAAGGCGCTGGCGCCATGGTGTTGGAAACCGTCGCCCATGCCCGCCGTCGCGGCGCACGGGTGCGGGCAAGTCTGCTCGGCTGGGGACTGCGCGCCGATGGATACCACCTGACCGCGCCGGATCCCGCCGGGACCCAGCTTGACGGGGCCATCGGAGATGCCCTGGCCGATGGCGGGATCGGCAACGGCCAAGTCGGCTTCGTCTGCGCCCACGGCACCGGCACCCGCGACAATGACGCCTGCGAAACCGCAGCCTTGTCGAGGCGATTCGGCGCGGTGCCGACGGCATCATGGAAACGCAACTTCGGCCACACCATGGGCGCCTGCGCCCTGATCGAGGCGGTGGGCTGCGTGCTGGCGCTGGAATCGCAGCGGCTGTGGGCCAGCGCCGGGGCCAGCGAAGGCACGCCCCTGCCCGGCATCGAAGTCGTCCGTTCCACCCGAGCCGGCCGCTTGGATACCGTATTGTCGACCACCTTGGCATTCGGCGGCACCGACGCCGCGCTGCTCTTCGGCCGAGCGGAACGCGCCCGATGACCTTGGATCCACGCGCAATTTTTCTCAGTTCAGCGGCATTACACGGGTTCGTTGCATGCTGATCGCCGGCCATGCCGCAATCGTCGCGGGCGAGGACGAGGCCACGCCAGACTGGGTTCCGGCCGGAGCGAAACGGCGGATGGATCCGATCCAGCGGCTGGCCTGCGCCGTGGTCGATCGCCTGGGCGACAGGCATCTTGGGCCAGGTTGGCGTGCTGCGCTTCCCGCTGCCACGGCGCTGATCTCAGCCAACAGCTTTGGCAGCGTCGAGACCACCTTGCGCTTCGCCGAGTCGGTGGCTGCCTATGGCGACCGGGGCGGCAGCCCGACCCCGTTCACCACCTCGGTCCACAACAGCGCGGCCGCCGCCTTGGGTGAATTGCTCAACATCCACGGCCCATGCACCACGCTCAGCCAGGGCGGAACCGGAACCCTGGCTGCTTTACGCCTGGCCGATCTGTGGCTGGCGGCGGGCCGCGCCCCGGCGGCTCTGGTCGTGGTCGGCGACCACCTGCACGGCTGGGGGCGCCGGGTGGTGACCAATCTCAGCGCCAGCCCGTGGCCGGTGAGCCACGGACTGGCGGCGATGTGGTGCCTGCCCGATGGCTCGGGACACGGGCGTCAGTTCCGCCTCGGTCGCCATCCTGCGAACCGGACGCTCGACGGCGGGGCCCTGGAGGCTGACGACGAAGTGGAATTGGCGCACCGGGCAGCGGGGACCGAGCGGCAGCGCGCGCCGGATTTGTTGGGAGCCTGGTGGCCGTGCTGCCTGGCCGCAGTCATCCCGTTCAGCGAGCCGCAGCCCCTGCAACTGCGCGAATGCGAAGCCGGCACCGTGGTCGAAGGCTGGCTCGCGACGGGTTGAACCAGGACGTGGGCAAGCTGTTGCCCGAGCATCCGGCCTCAGGTTGGCCTGGATCAGGATTCACGGACAGCAGAGCTGGTGGAACCTTGCTCCATGCGGAACTACTCTAACGACGGTGACCCAGCCGGGTACCTGAAACACCATGTTCACACCTATCCGCTTCATCTTCGCCGCTGCCATCGCTGGTGCCGCGCTCACCGCTGCTGAACCAGCTCCGTTGGCGTGGCCGGCCGCTGTCCCGAATTGGACCGCTCCCGTCGCCGGCGAGCATCCCCGTCTGTTCTTCCGCAAATCCGACATCCCGGAGATCCGCAAGCGCGCAGAGACCGCTGATGGCAAGCGGATGGTCGAGCGCCTGCGTCTGCTGCTCGACGGCAAGCAAGGCACCAGCCTGCCCGCGAAGATCAATCCGCCGGGCAACGACGCCGGGAAGGAACCTCTCGGTGGTCGCACCTTCGACGTGCTGCTAGTCGGCGGCAAACCGGCAGAACCGGTGGTCCAGGGCGACCGGATCGTGGTCGGCGGCCAGGAGATCACCCACGATGGATCCAAAATCCTACTGAAGGTCATGGCCGGCCCGCCCAAGCTGAGCAAGTTCGGCCAGTGGTGAGCAGCCTCAGGCTGCGCGGGGGCGTTTGACGGTGCGTCCGGTGGGCAAGGACGACCGCCCGCCGGGCGATGCGTCGCCCTGGCTGCTTTGCGCCTGGCCGATCTGTGGCTGGCGGCGGGCCTGAGCAATAGCGTTCACCTGCCACCATCGACCATGTTCGGCTCATGCCGACCCGCGTCAGATGGTCACGGTCACACGCAGGAAGGTGGCGGGGATCACGGTCTCGTTCGGGATCAGGCTGCGGTTTTCCCGAACGAAAAGATCCAGCAGTTCGCCGTGCATGGTTGCGGCACGACCGTCCCGCTCCGCCGTTTCGTAGGCCCGCATGGTCGGACCATAGAAGGATCGGAATAGGTCCAGGAAGCCATCCGGCGTGCACGCTGCCCGGAAGGTGAAAGTTTCGCGTGTCATCGCCACGCGCTCGACTGGAATCCCGGCTCCAGCGAAACGCGCGAGGACTTCGGCTTCGCTGCCCCAGGTCATGGGACTGATGAAGCCCGCCGGCGGCGGCGTGGTGAAGGAGGAACAGATCTTCAAGATCTGCGCCACCAGGGTTGGATCGTGGGGGATCCAGTTTCCCATGATGATCCGGCCACCGGGCCTGGCGACCCGGACCATCTCCTTGGCGACTTCCATCGGTCGGGGGGCGAACATGGCGCCGAAGATGGAGACCACGAGGTCGAATGAACGTCCATCGAGCCCGCGCAGTTCGGTGGCGTCGCCATGCTGGAAACGGCAATTCGCCAGACCCGCGGCCGCAGCCCGGCGGTTGCCTGCTTCGACCAGATTCCTGGCGATATCGACACCAAGGACCTCCGCACCGAGCTCCGCCGCCGGCACAGCGGTGGTCCCGTCGCCACAGCCAAGATCAAGAACGCGCATGCCACGTGTGATGCCGAAGGACTTGGCGAGCGCAGCTCCGCTGTCACGCATGGATTGGGCGATGCGGGTAAAATCGCCCACCTCCCAGAGCGCCTGGTTGGGGTTCATGGAGGGATTCATGGCGAGACTCCGGTTGGAGTATTGAGAGGAAGTTGGGAGGAAACGATATCAGGTTGGCAGGCGGAAGTTCCAAGGCACAGGCGTACGAAAAATGACGGCACGCAGATACCAGTGATCACGTTCACGAAGGCCGCAACTACCAGCGACCAGCCGAAGATGTTTCCGGCCAGGGGCAGACCGACCTGGAAGCTCCCGGCCGCAGCGACGAGCATGACGGTGGCCAGAGCGCAGGCGAATCGCCGCCGGGCGCGGTATCGCGGTAAGGCGGGACGGCCAACGACATGCCGCAGCCCAAATTGATAAAACACGTCGAACGGATGGCCGGGCAGAATGGCGCCAAGCGCCGCGAATGGTGCCAGCGCCCACAGCGCCGTGGGCGATGCAAGCAAGGTCCCTGCCGCCGTCCAGAACATGCAGATGGCCGGAGCGACCCGCAGCGGCATGTCAATCAACGTATACGTCCGGTCGTCGCATCCGCAGAAACCCTGCGCTTCAATGCGTTCACGGGTGGTGCGCGGAATCAGTGGCGATGCAGAGATCGCTTCCGGCCGCGTTGCCATGGACAACTGCTCGATCGAGGACGCGTTGCGACTCGGATTGCTGTTCATTGCACCGGTCCTTGCGCAACCGAACGCTCTTGCCGAGCCGAGGATCCTCCGGCGAACCGGGGGACAAGCATGCCGACACGCTGACGGTACTGCTGATAGTCCGCTCCATGTTCACGGATCAGGTCACGTTCCTCGAATTGTATCGCCACCAGGATGTAAGCAGTCACCACGGCGGCGAACACCAGATGCGCGACGGTCATGTTGGGAGTTCCCCAGAAGGCGAGCAGCCAGCCGACATACAAGGGATGGCGCACCAACCGATACGGACCAGGCGTTCGGAACCGGATCGGCGTGTAGGGCAGGCCCTTCAGCGCCAGCCAGGCATGACGAAGACCGAACAAGTCAAAATGGTTGATCAGCCAGGTCGACCCCAGAACCACGGCCCAACCCGTGACCCCGACTGCGAAAACCACCCCCGCCCACAATGGATCGGTGATTTGCCACACGGTTCCGCCGATCGGCTGCCACCAGATGAAGAGCGAGATCAGGGCGAAGCTCGACAGCAGCACATAAGTGGGCCGCTCGGCGAGGTGCGGAATGAATAAGGTGATCCGATCCTTGAACCAGCGCCGGGCCATCACGCTGTGTTGGAGCGCAAACATGGTGAGCAGTCCGAGATCGATAAGCAGGGCCTGATGCCAGGGGATGCGCGCTGCGCCATCCAGAGTCGTGGGCACCCACAGCCCGGTCACGAAACCGAAGGCGTAGCAAAAGGTGGCGAGAAACAGGAGATACGAGAGCACTCCGTAGACGAAGACGGCGAATCGGACCATGGAAGGTTCCTGGCTGGGGTGGACGGGCATCGGGATGAGCCCAACTGACTTCCCCAGAAGGCACGCCCGATGCCAATCTCCGATTTCCGCATAAGTCGTTGTTCGACTGATAGTTACAAATCTTATACAGGGCTCGACCGGGACGCGAAATTGCGCGGATCGCGATTTCCCGCGACGATCCTTCGTGATACGTCGATCAGCGGGCTCGCTTCAGGCCAGCCGCCTTGAGTTGCGACGCGATCGTGCTCGCCGGCAGCCCAAGCAGTTCGACCATGCCGCCGGCCCCGGAGATCCGCCCCTCGCAACGTTCATGAGCGCGCTCCAGATTACGCAGCTCCAGGTTGCGCAATGCAGCAGCCGTCATGATGTTTCCTTCGACGGTGTCGACCCCGATGGGCGGCGGCGTCGCTGGCAGCGCGCGCTCCAAATCGAAACGGCCATTGCGGCCGAGAATCACCGCGCGTTCAACGACATGTTCGAGCTCGCGGATATTGCCTGGCCAGTCGTAGGCTTCGAGCCGCGCGATCGCGGCATCGTCGAGCAGCGGTGGAGTCCTCCCCAAGCGCTTCGCCACCACAGCGATGAAATGCGTGGCGAGCAGGGAAATGTCCTCGCGACGTTCGCGCAGCGGCGGCAACCGGATGGGCACCACTTCCAATCGATAGCGTAGGTCCTCTCGAAAACTGCCGGAGCGCACCAGCGCAGTGAGGTCGCGATGGGTGGCGGCGACAATACGCACATCGACACGGCGACTGGCGCTGCCGCCGACCGGCTCGATCACGCCTTCCTGGAGGACGCGCAGCAGCTTGGCCTGCGCTTCCTGGGACAGCTCGCCAACCTCGTCGAGGAAGAGCGTGCCGCCATCTGCCAGGGCGAAACGCCCATCGCGACGACGGACCGCGCCGGTGAAGGCACCGCGTTCGTGGCCGAACAATTCGCTTTCGATCAATCCGGCGGGTAAAGCCGCGCAGTTCACCGCGATGAACGGTCGATCACGCCGGTCGCTGCCGCGATGCAGGGCGCGGGCGATCAGCTCCTTACCGGTCCCGGTCTCGCCCTGCACCAGGACGCTGGCATGGGTCGGTGCGACCCGGGCGATATCCTCCATGACCGATCGCAACGCCGCACTGCGCCCGATGATGTCGCCATGGTGCAAGGCTCGGGCGAGCTCCTCTTCCAGATAGGCAGCGCGATCGCTGAGCGAGCGGATGGCCGACTCGGCGCGCTCCTGTTCGGCGAGATCGCGCAGGATCAGGATGTGGAACGACTGTCCGGCATGGGTGCAGCGGGTCAGGCCGACGTCGACCGGCACCTGGCTGCCATCAGCACGGATCCCCAGCTGCCGCCCGATCCGCCGCGAGCCGCGCCCGGCGTCGGTCTCGAGTCCGGAGATCGCCGCAACCACCGCCGCGCGTCCGGCTGGGTCGAACAGCCGCGCCAGGGTCATGCCGCGGAGCCGGTCGGGGGATGCGCCGAGCATTTCCGACGCCGCCTGATTGGCCTGGGTGACCGTCAGGCCTTCGTCGACCTCGACCACGGCATCCATCACGCCATCGACCAGCCGCGCCAATTGCTGCTCGCGTTCCTGTAACGACTGCTCGGCCGCGAGTCGGCGCAGTTCCGCCGCTGCGCGCAAGCCGAACAAGCGGAACAGCCCGCGCAGACGCGCATCATCAGCCATCGGCCGCGGATCCATCACCGTGATGGTGCCGATCACCCGGCCATCTCCGTCGTACAGGGCTTCGCCCAGATAGCTCACGATGCGCAGGCGCTGGATATCGGACTGATGGGCGAAGAGCGCCAGCACATTGTCGGGATGGTGGACCATGCCTCCGCCGCGGACGACCGCCTCGCACGGCGTGCCGGCGACGGGGTGCTCGTAGTCCTCGACGTGGCGATCATGCATCCACATCGCCCTCGCCCGCAGGACATCCCGCTCGGGCAGATACTCAGTGACCCAGGCGATGTCCACATCCATGGTCTCGGCCAGGTTGCGCACCAGGGCGCGAAGGAAGGGCTCACCGGTCTGGTCCGCAGTACCGCCAACCAGGGCGCGGAGCAGGGCCGTCTCATTCAGATGCGGGACGGGAATGGGCGCGTCGGCGTATTCCATGACTCGGCCTGTCGGCGGCGGTGGTGAAGAACCTGGGGCATCGCCTCGGACGGGCTCGGCAGGTGGTTCTGACGCTCATCCTGTTGGTCATGAAGTGCAAGCCACCGGCGAACCCCGCCTTGAGCGCAGATACGAGAACGAGCGATCTCGGTGAGACCTGCCGTTAGCCGCCGATATCGACCAGATGATCCAGGCGCAATTGCCGGAGCTGGGTTTCAGCTGTGGGCGAGGCGCCGCGCACGCTCAGCCGGGATGGAGC
This sequence comes from Planctomycetota bacterium, assembly GCA_014193115.1. Lineage (GTDB taxonomy): Bacteria > Planctomycetota > UBA11346 > UBA11346 > UBA11346 > BJHQ01. The sequence continues at coordinate 51,045 of BJHQ01000010.1, forward strand.
ATGTTCCTGGGCCAGGCGCAGCAGCCAGGCCACGACCACGCTGTTGACGTGAGGCATGCCTGACAAGTCGGCGATCAGCGTCGCGCCGTCGATGGCTCGCACCCAATCACAGTGGTCGAGCAGGATCTGGCTGGTCGCAGCGCTCGCCTGGGGGCGGACGCGGACGAAATTGGGCGGGACGACATCGACCACGATCGGGCGGTCGGCGTTCTGGGCCGTCGCTGGCGGTTCGCAGATGACCCGGTTGCTCCACCGAGCGGCCGAGACGAACGAGCGGATCGCCATCGCTGGTTGACGGAGCGTGGCGAAGGTGGTCGGGTCGGCCAACACAAGGAGCACTGGCAGGGGCAGACGGTTGATGCCGACGCAATCAATCAGGTGGTCTCTGTTCACCCGGTCGCGGACGGTGGCTGCGGAGGCGGTCTGCAAGGAGGCAAGGGGAAGGGCCATCGGGATTGGGCCGGTATGGGAACCGGCGGCGGCACTCAAGGCGCAGTTTCCGGCAGCGATCCATCTTGAACCGCCTTGCGCTGAAGCAGATGAAAATAACGCCGACAAAAGCGATGGGCTTCGTCACGGACGTATTGGAGCATTTTCAGCGCCGGATCACGTTTCGACAGGCGTACCGGCGAGCCATCGGCGCGGATGATGGTCTCCTCGCGCTTGGCCAACCCGATCAGGCCGGGCACGGTTACGCCGAGTTCGGCCAGCGCCGCCACCGCCTGGGCGACCTGGCCGGCGCCGCCATCGATCAGTACCAGATCGGGCAGCGGCAACCCCTCGTCGCGCAGCCGGCGGTAGCGGCGGCCGACGACTTCGCGCATCGCCGCGAAGTCGTCGTTGACCGGCCCATCGACGCCGCCCTTGACCTTGAATCGGCGGTAGCCGTCCTTGTCCGGGACTCCGCCGTTGAACCGCACCAGTGCGGCCACGACATGGGTGCCCTGGAGATGGGCGATGTCGAATCCCTCGATGATTTTCGGCGGACCGACCAGTCCGAGGGCGGCTCGCAGCCCTTCGAGCCCGCTGTGGATGTCGAGGGTCGGCGCTCCGGGCTCGGCCCAATCGCGCAGCCGGCCCCGGGATTTCAGCCGATCCAGCGATTGCAGTTGATCGCGCATCCGGGCGGCGTCTTCGAAGCGCAGCTCTTTGCTGGCCGCCAGCATCCGGCGGCGCAGATCCTCGACCACCGGCCCGGTCCCGCGTCCCGACAGGAAGGCGCGCAGGGCGGCAATATCACCGGCATATTCGGCGAATCCAATGCGCGGCGTGCACGGCGCCGAACACCGTTTGATGTGCAGGTTCAGGCACGGCCGGAAATGCCTGCGGCCGGGATCGTCCTCGTGCAGGTCGAGATCGCAGACCCGGAACCGGAAGGTACGCTGAAGGAAATGGTAGGCCCGGTACAACTCGGTGGCCGAGGTGAACGGGCCGACGAATTCGGTATCGGCCAAGCTGCGGTCGCGGGTCACAAACACCCGCGGGAACTCCTCACGGGTGATCGCCAGCAGGGGAAAATCCTTGCCGTCTTTCAAGCGAACATTGTCCCGCGGCTGATGTTCCTTGATCAGCCGGTTTTCGAGGAGCAGGGCCTCGACCTCGCTGCCGGTGGCGATGGTCTCGATCACCGCCAGTTCGCGCACCAGTCGGCGCAGCCGTGGAGTCAGCCGAAGTTCCCGGATCGATCCGGCCTGGAAATAGCTGAGCACCCGACGGCGCAGGTTTTTCGCCTTGCCGACATACAGCACCCGACCTTCACCGTCTTTGTAAAGATAGCAGCCGGGGTCTTCTGGCACCTGGGCCAGCCGCTCGGCCAGATCGGGACGGAGGAGGTCCATGGCCGCAGACTGCGGACGCGGTCAGCGTCCCGCCGCGATCTTCAGCGTCTCGCCCAGGGTCGCGGGGGATTCGGCGATGAACACGCCGGCGTCGCGCATCGCGGCGAACTTGGCCTCGGCGGTGCCGGTGTTGCCGCTGACGATTGCTCCGGCGTGGCCCATGCGCTTGCCCTTGGGGGCGCGGCTGCCGGCGATGAAGCCCACCACCGGCTTGGTGACATGCTCTTTGATGAAGGCGCAGGCGCGTTCTTCGCTGTCGCCGCCGATCTCGCCGATCATGATGATCTGCTTGGTTTCGTCGTCATCCTGGAACAGACGCAGAGCGTCGATGAAGTCGGTGCCCTTGATCGGATCGCCGCCGATGCCGATGCAGGTCGACTGGCCGAGGCCGGCGTTGGTGCTCTGGAAGACCGCTTCGTAGGTCAACGTCCCCGACCGGCTGACGATGGCGGTGGATCCGCGCTTGTGGATGTAGCCGGGCATGATGCCGATCTTGCACTCACCGGGGGTGATCACTCCGGGGCAGTTGGGGCCGACCAGCCGGCTGGTGGCGCCGGGGGCGGTGAGCCGCTGCTTGACCGCGTACATATCGCGGGCCGGGATGCCTTCGGTGATGGCGACGATCAGCGGCACGCCGGCGTCGATCGCTTCGATGATCGCATCAGCCGCGCCGGGAGGCGGCACGAACACCATCGAGGCGGTCGCTCCGCCTTCGCGGACGGCCTCGGCGACGGTGTTCCACACGGGAAAATGCTGGCCGTTTTCGGCGGTCCAGGTCTGTCCGCCTTTGCCTGGAGTCACCCCGCCGGCAAAGGTGGTACCATACGTGACCGCTCCGTTTGAGTGGAACGTGCCCACTTTGCCGGTGATGCCTTGGCAGATGAGTCGGGTGGCTTTGTTGACGAGGACGGCCATGGAATTTCCGAAGAGGTGTGGATCGATGAAACGAGCGCGTAACCGCGTTCAGGTCGCCGCTGCGGCTTTGGGAGGACGGCCGCGGCGCTTCGGCGCGGGTTCAGGTTCACCCTCGGCCCGCACCTTCGGCGGACGGCCGCGACGCTTCGGCGCGGGTTCAGGCTCACCTTCGGCACGCACTTTCGGCGGACGGCCGCGACGTTTCGGCGCAGGTTCAGGTTCACCCTCGGCACGCACTTTCGGCGGACGGCCGCGACGCTTCGGCGCGGGTTCAGGCTCACCTTCGGCACGCACTTTCGGCGGACGGCCGCGACGCTTCGGCGCGGGTTCAGGCTCGCCTTCGGCACGCACTTTCGGCGGACGGCCGCGGCCGCGCTTGACCGGGGCCGGTCGCGGCGGCGGGATGAAGGCGATGGGCGCCGGCGCAGGCAGCGCCGGTCGCGGGGCAAGCCCACGGCTGGCGCGGAAATCCGCAGCGGCCTTGGCAGCTTTGGCGCAGCCGTCGCGCAGGTCGTCGGCGGCGATCACCGCCAAGCCGGATTCGGCGATCAGGCGTTTGCCGAGTTCAACATTGGTGCCTTCGAGGCGGACCACGAGCGGACGGTCAAGGCCGACTTCCTTCACCGCGGTCAGCACGCCGTTGGCGATCGTGTCGCACTTCATGATGCCGCCGAAGATGTTGACCAGGATGGCCTCCACCGACGGGTCCTTGAGGATCAGCTTGAACGCGGTGGTGACCTTTTCGGCGGTGGCGCCGCCGCCGACATCGAGGAAATTGGCCGGGAAGGCCCCGTATTCGCTGCCGTACAGAGCGATAGCGTCGACCGTGGCCATGGCCAGGCCGGCGCCATTGACCAGGCATCCGATGTTGCCCGACAGCTTGACGAAGGCCATGTCGTGCTTTTTCGCCTCCAGCTCGGCGGGGTCCTCCTCGTTGGGATCGACCATCGCCGCGATGTCCGGGTGGCGGAACAGGGCGTTGTCATCGAACGACATTTTGCTGTCGAGAGCGACCACCTGGTCGTCGGCAGTGACCACCAGCGGATTGACCTCCAGCATGTCGGCGTCGGTCTTCAGGAAGCAGTCGGCCAGGGCCTTGGTGGTCTTGACGAAGGCCGCGACCTGGACCGGGGTCAGGCCGAGTTCGAATCCGGCCCGGCGGGCCTGGGCGTCAACGATGCCTTGATGGGGATCGAAGTGGAAACGGCGGATCTTTTCCGGCGTGTGGGCGGCGACCTCTTCGATGTCCATGCCGCCTTCGCTGCTGATGATCGCCACCGGCAAGCTGGCAGCTCGGTCGAGCAGGATGGAAAAATACAGTTCCTTGGCGATCCGGCAGCCGTCTTCGACATAGATCGTACGGACCTGTTTGCAGCCGTCGCCGGTCTGGATGGTCTTCAGGTAATTCCCCAGGAGTTTTCCAGCCACTTCCTTGGCCTCAGCGGGAGACTTCACCACCTTCACCCCGCCATCCATGACCTTGGTGGTCATCGCCTCGTCGGCGAAGACCGTGCCTTTGCCTCGGCCGCCGGCGTGGATCTGGGATTTCACCACCACCACCGGGCTGCCCAGGGTGATGGCGGCGGCTTCGGCCTGGTCGGCGGTGGTGCAGGCGATCCCGCGCAGCACCGGCACCCCGTGGGCCTTGAACAGCTGTTTGCCTTGGTACTCGTGGATCTTCATGGGCGGGTCGGTCCTGGTGCGCGGTGCGGCGCGGACATTCTCACGCAGCTTGCGTCTGTCCAGGCCGGCCTTGCCGATGCCGGCTGATAACGGCGGGGACGGCGCCATTCCCTGGGCAGAATCCGGGACAGGATCCGGCCATGACCCTGGTCGTCGTCCCGATCCATGCCGCCACCCACGCTGGCCTGCTGGCCCACGCGGACGAAGCCAAATCCGCTGGCGCCGATCTGGTGGAGGTCCGCCTCGACTTGTGCTTCGCTGCGGGAATGACGGTCGACACCGCGGTCGGCGCGGGTTCGGACCTTCCGCTGCCATTCATGGCCACCCTGCGTCATCGCGACGAAGGTGGATCGTGGTCTGGCTCAGAGGCCGACCGGCGTTCGATCTACGAACGGATGCCCCAGGCCGGGTGGGTCGACATCGAAGCCGCGCGGTTCACCGATGCGGCGTGGAACGGCTTCCGCCCATCCGGCAAACTCGTGCTCAGCCTGCATGATTTCCAAGGCATGGGCGGCGACCTGGCCGAGCGCGTCCGCGGCATGTACACCCTGGGCGCTGAGGTCGCCAAGCTGGCGGTCACCGCCAAGGATGGCCACGATCTGGCTGCGATCGAACGGGTGTTGCGTTGGAACCAGCGGCCGCTGATCGCCATCGCGATGGGCGAGCACGGACTGCCGTCGCGGCTGCTCGCCGGAGTGTGGGGAGCGGCGATGACCTTCGCCCGGCTGCCCAGCGGCGGAACGGCCCCCGGCCAACCGACCGTGCAGGAGGTGCTCGGGCTGTACCACCTGCGACGGCAAGGTCCGAATACCAGGATTTATGGCGTGATCGGCTCGCCGATCAGCCACAGCCTGTCGCCGGTGATCCACAATTGCGCCATCGACCACACCGGCCTCGACGCGGTCTATGTGCCCTTCAGAGTCGAAGACGCCCAGCATTTCTGGCAGTCCTGCGGCAGCTGGATCGCCGGGCTGTCGGTGACCTTGCCGCACAAAGAGGCCCTGCCGCCGCTGATGGATCGGCTGGAAGATCTGGCGGTCGCCAGCGGCGCCATGAACACGGTCTATCGAGAGCGCGGCCAAGTGGTGGGCGCGAATACCGACGCCGCCGCCATCGCACATTGCCTTGAACACCAGCTCGGCAGCCTGGCCGGACGTCGGGTGCTGGTCCTGGGCGCCGGCGGCGTCGCCCGCGCTGCCGCCCTGTCGTGCCACAGCGCCGGTGCAGCGGTGGCGATCGCCAACCGCACTGCGGACCGGGCCCGTGCCCTGGCCGCCAGCGTCGGGGCCACCGCCGTTCCTTGGGACCAGGCGGTGGAAATTGATTACGACGTGCTGATCAACGGAACCTCGGTGGGAATGCGCAAGGATGGCAACGATCCCGACGACAGTCCGTGGCCGGCGCAAGCGCACCGCGCCGGTACAACCGCCTTTGACACGGTCTATGTGCCTTTGGAGACGCGGTTCCTGAAAGAGGCTCATCGCGCTGGCTGTCGGACCCTCAGTGGCCTCGACATGTTCATCGCCCAGGCCGATGGCCAGTTCCATCGCTGGTTCGGCCACCATGCGCCTACGGCACAGATGCGGCGAGCGGCGCTGGAACGGCTGAGCATCTGATGGCCTGGGCCATCCCTGCCCACGACGCTTCGGCCCGTGCCGCCTGCCTCGCCCGCCAGGACCAGCTCACCAAACCTGCACGGGCCTTGGGCCGTCTCGAAGCGCTGGCGGCCCAGGTCGCCGCGATCCAGGGCCGGTCCCGACCGCGCTGCGAGTCCGCCCGGGTGGTGATCTTCGCCGGCGATCACGGCGTCGCCGCCCGTGGCGTCAGCGCTTATCCCAGCGCGGTGACGGCGCAGATGTGCCTCAATATCGCCAACGGCGGCGCAGCGGTGAATGTCCTCGCCCGCCAGGCCGGCGCCGAGGTTGACGTGGTTGATGTGATGGTCGGTTCACCGCTGCCTGCACACCCCCGGCTGATCAACCGGCGGGTGCGCGACGGATCCCGGGATTTCACGGTGGAACCGGCGCTGACCGCCGACGAATGCACCCGCTGCCTGGCGATCGGCCGAGAGCGCGCCTACGCCGCCGCCGATGCCGGTATCGACGTGCTGATCCCCGGCGAGATGGGCATCGCCAACACCACCAGCGCGGCTGCGCTCTATCGCACGCTGTTCGACCTCGATCTGGACACGGCGGTGGGCACCGGCACCGGCATCGATGCTGAGACATGGCAGAGGAAATGCTCGCTGGTCGATGCTGGCTGGCACCGTCACCGCCATCTGGCAGCTGACCCGCAAGCGCTCCTCGCGGCCCTCGGCGGAGGCGAGATCGCCGCCATGGCCGGCGCGTACCTGGGTGCGGCGGAGCGCCGGCTGGTGGCCATGGTCGATGGCGTGATCGCCACCGCCGCCGCCGTCTGCGCCTTGCGGATGGCGCCAGATCTCCAGGGATTCCTGGTCTGGGGGCATTGCTCAGGCGACCGCCCGCATCGCGCGGTGCTGGACCAGATCGGCGCTGAACCGCTGCTCGATCTGGGGCTACGTCTCGGCGAGGGCACCGGCGGCGTGCTCGCCCTGCACATGGTGCGCGCCGCCTGCCGCACCGTGGACGAGATGGCGACCTTCGCCGAGGCCGCCGTCAGCGGACGTTGAGCGCCAGCTGCTCCGTCAACCAGACAAGGGCATTGGCATGCTACGTGCCAGACATCGCGCGATGCGGTCCCTCAGCCTGCTGTTGTCGTGGATCACAGCGGCGGTGCTGGCCCAGGCCGCTTCGGTGGAGGCCGTCGCGCCCCGATCCGGCCCGTGGCTGATCCTGTCCCCGGATGGATCCGGCGAGGTCGGAATCGTTCTGCGTGCCCCGATTCCGGATTTGACCCTGGTTGTCGGCCAACAGCACCAATCGCCGACCATCGATGGACTGGTGGCGCGGTGGCGCCTTCCAACCGTCCCTGAAGCCCTGGAAGTACACTGGCCAGGCGGAACCCTCGCCGTCCCACATCTCGACGCCAACCAGACCGACCTGCGCCTGGCGGTGACCGCAGGCCGACGCTGGCCCGATACGGCTGAGCTCGAACGCCTCGGGCAGGCGCTTGGCGGTCCGGTGCAGGCGGTCCTCTGCCTGGATCCGACCCAGGCGATCAATCGACGCCTCGGCCAATCGGGCTGGGAACCAACGATCCCGATCCTGGCCGCGCCATCGGGTCCGACCCGATACCGGCTGGGAGCGTTGGCGCTGTCGGGCATTGCGGCCGCAGCGGCACTGGACCTGGCGTGGACAGTGGTGGTCGATCCGGTCGCCAGCTTTGATCCCGGCATCCTGGCGGGCAGCGCCGATTCCGACCTGCAGCGGGCGTCTGCGAGCGTCGCCGGTGCCCGGGCCCAGCAGGCCGTGCTGCTGTTCACCAGGGGCAGCGGCTGTTCGGTGCTGACCGACCCTCTCACCGTGACCAAGGGCCGCGTCGAAAGCCAGGCTGAGGGCACCCGCTTGGTCGTGGTCGGTGGCGCCGGAGATCCACCGCAACGCCTGCAACCCGAGGTCGCCCGGTGGGCGGAATCGCCGGTGACCATCGGACTCAGCGCCAATGCCCAGGAGCTGACGCTGCTCGCCCTCGCTGGCGCGGATCCGCTGTGGAAACAGACCTGGAGCCATTCGGCGCCAGCGCCTACAGCCGCCGGAACGTCGCCGGAACATGCCCAGCCAGCCACGAGGCCATCGCTCCCATCCGCTGAATCCCCTACAGACCACGATTCAAAGGAAAAACCGCGCGCCCCTAGCGCAATACCGGACGGCGGTTGGAAGGCTGCGGCCCCGGCCGAATTGATCCGCTTGGCCGAGTTGCCGTGGTCCGACCTGCGCGCCCTGCATCTGGTCGTCACCCCGCCACTCGAACTGGTCGAACGGGCCGCCACCGACCCGGCTGCGGCCAGGCTGCTCGGCCGACTGACCGCGGATCAAAGCTGGTTCAACGAAGGCCGGTGGCCGGAACTCCCGCCCTGGGTGATGCGTGAGTGCATCCTCCGCGACCTCGCCGATCCGCTGACCTGCAATCCAGGGAAATGGCCTGACCTGGCCGCGGAAATCGATGATCTGCTGCTGCTGAAGGTCCTGGTGCGAAACGCCCGGGACAAACCTGGCATCCTGCCAATCCTGGAGCGGACCATAGCCGCGATGGCAGCTGGCCGCCGGCCGGTACCGCGGGACCCCTACGACCAGCTCCACCTGTTCGGCGCGGTGTTCGACAGCCCGCACCTGAGCCCGACCCCGCTGCGCCCACTCGCCCTGGCACTGCGCGGCCAAGTCGCCGAACTCGCCCAAGGACCGCTGGAGCGTTTCATCACCCATTGGGGCGAAACCCGGCCGTGATGTTCCCCTGAAACGTGGACGGAGGCTGGCATCTTTGGGATCTCAACCTCCGAACCTGAATGAGGCCTGGCGGCAGCTCCCGAGTGCCGGTTGGAGACCAGTGGCCCCAGGCGGCGATTTTCTATTCCCTGGTGCGCCAATCAGGCAAGGGTTCCGACCTGCCGGAGATCGCATGACCACCCTGCCCAGCCCCCATCCCTGGCCCGACCACGATCGCGGTTTTATCGAACGCGGGCTGTGGCCGGCGGCCTGGATCGGCATTCCCGATCCACCCGCCAAGGAACTGCTCGCGGCCTACCGCCTGGAAGTGACCGTCGACCAGACCGAGAACCTGCGGGTGTTCGTCAGCGCCGACGAACGCTTCGAACTGTTTCTCGATGGCGAGCGGATCGCCCGGGGCCCCGAACGCGGAGACGCAGCGAACTGGTACTTCCAGGCCGTCGACCTGGATCTGGCGCCCGGCGTCCATCGCCTGGTGGCACGGGTGTGGACCCAGGGCCTGTACCTGGCTCCGTGGTCGCACCTCGGCCTGCACCATGGTTTCATCCTGGCCGCGCAGGATCCAGCCTGGAAGGACCGCCTGAACACCGGGCATGCGTCGTGGCTGGGCCAACGCCTGGCGGGCGTGCACTTCCCGACCGCCCGCGCATCCGCCTGGCATTCGCACGAAACCATCGACGGGAACGTCTATCCGTGGCAGGCCACCGCCGGTGAGGGTGATGGGTGGACGGCGGTCGCGATCCTGCACGCCGGACGCACCCTGGGCTCTAGCAGCTTCATCCACACCTTTGAACATTCACTGCGACCGGGAACGTTGCCGCCGTTACTGAATCGGGTCTGCCGCCCCGGGCTGGTCGCGAACGTCGATCATCCGGTGAAGACCGATGATCCCGACGCGGCCATGGTACCCGGCGACGGCGCCGCGATCGCCGCCTGGCAGACGCTCTGGCACAACGGTTCGCCGGTGACGGTGCCGGCACGCACCAACGTCCGCGTCCTCGTCGACCTTCAGGGATATTTCAACGCCTACGTGCATTGGAAGGCGAAGGACGGCGCCGGGGCGCGGATTCTGGCCGATCTCGGGGAACGCCTGGGGGTCAAGCCCGGTCTCAAGACCGAACCGAGCGACCAGCCCCGCGACGTCTGGGCGGGTCGCTTTTGGCCCAGCGGTTCGGCCTCATGGAGTCTCGACGGTCAACCGCACCGCGAAGGACTGCTGTGGTGGCGCTCCGGCCGCTGGCTGAAGCTCGAGATCGCGACCGGTGGCCAGTCGCTGGTGATCGAGGACCTGCATCTTGAGGAAACCCGGTTTCCGCTCGAAGACGACGCCGGTTGGGCGAGCGATGACGACGGTCTCGATCGGTTGCTGACGACTTGTGTGCGCACCGTGCAGTGCTGCATGCATGAATCCTTCATGGATTGTCCGTGGTATGAACAGCAGTTCTGGGTCGGCGATGCGCGCATGCAGATGCTGCTGTCGCACCACCTGTCGGCCGACGACCGCCTGATCCGGCGCTGCCTGACCTTCCTCGCCGACACGCGCTGGCCGCAAGGCCCGGTGATGGGGCGGTATCCCGCGCCGCAGCGGCTGTGCATTCCCTCGTTCGCGCTGGGTTTCAACGGCATGGTCAGCGATTTCGCGCGCTATCGCGGCGATCCGGTATTCGTCGCCAGTCTGATGCCGACGGTGCGCGCCACGCTCGACTGGTTCCTCGCCCACCGTGACGACGCGACCGGCCTGGTGCGGACGCCGCGCGGCTGGGACTTCACCGACTGGGTCGACGGCTGGAACATGGGCGAGCCGCCGCACGGTACCGATGCACCGACGGCGATTCTCAACTGGTGGCTGGCCGGATCGCTGGAAGACGCCGGCGATCTGGAGCTTTGGCTGGGCGAACCGGAACTCGCAGCGCGCTGGCGGCGCCGCGCAGCCGACCTTGCCGCTGCCAGCGACCGCGCCTTCTGGGTCGAAGCGGAAGGCCTGTACGCGACTGATCCCGAGCACCGCCATCGCTGCGAACACAGCCAGATCCTGGCCGCGCTCTGCCACGCTCTGCCGTCAACGCGGCGCGACTGTCTCGCCCAGACCTTGCCCGAGGCCGACGGGCGCATCGATCGCACAAATCTCTTCTTCGATTTCTACCATTTCCAGGCCCTGACTGCGCTGGGTCGGCGCGACCGGATCTGGAAGCGCCTGGAGCGCTACCGCGAATTCGCCAAACTCGGCCTGTTCACGACGCCCGAAACCGCCGGGGCAACGCGCAGCGATTGCCATGCCTGGAGTGCACATCCGCGCCTGGATGTCGTGCGACTGATCGTGGGTCTGGAACCGGTCGGGCCAGGTGCGACGGCGGTGCGGCTGGATCCCGACCTTGGGCCGCTGATGCGGATCGAAACCGGCCTGCCGTTGCCGGCGGGGATGGTGCGCTGCCGCATCGAACGCGCAGGAAACGCGCTCCGCGTCGATCTCGACACGCCGGTGCCCTGCCATCTGAACGATGGCCGCGTGCTGGCCGCCGGCCGGCATCAGGTGGAGCTCAACCACCGACCCTGAAGTTGCCACTGTCGGCGGTGGCCGACGCCTGCGGCTCAACCCGGTGGCCGACTGCGGCTACGCCAGGCCGAAGGAGTCTCGCCAAAGCGGAGGCGGAATCGCCGACCGAAGGCGACCGGATTGCCGTAGCCGGCCTGCCGCGCCACCTCGGTCAGGCTCAGATCCGAGCGCAGCAGCAGTTTACAGGCATAGTGCATGCGCAGATCGTCCAGGAAGTCGCGCGGGGTACGGCCGCGACGGTCGTGGTATTGCTCGGTGAGATAGGGACGGCTCAGCCCGGCTGCACGGGCCATGCCGGCCACGGTAGGCCGCGCATCGAGATGCTCCCGGGCCCAGGTCTCGGCTCGTTCGATAGGATCGTTGGCCACCGTGTGGGCGCCGGACACCGTCCGCACCAGGCGGACGAGAAAGCCGGCCAACACGGCGTTGGCCTCCAGCCGGTCGAGCTGCGACCGCCACCACGTGGCGGTCATGATTTCCATGGCCTGGCCGCAGTCCTCGGCCAACTCGGCTGGGATGCGGCTGGGCAGATCGACGCCCCAGACTTTCTTCGGCAGCGGTTGCAGCGGTCGCGGATCGTTCGGAACCATCCGGCAGAGGAAAGGGCAATGGCGCGGCCGATGGCAGACGTCGAAGTCGATCTGCCTCCAGGCGCTGCGACCCATGGCCTGGACCTGCGTGCGGGTGCCGGGCAGAAGCAACAGACCTTCACCAGCCCGGCAGCGGAAGGTGCCAGCGTCGTTGCGCACCTCATGCTGGCCTTCGCGCACGAACCACAGGCGGTAACCGGCCAGTTCGACTCCGGCCCTGGGCGCCTGACCTGAACGGTCACCGTCCAGGATGAACGGCTGATAGGGCCCGGTCAGGGCAAAATGCAGCGGCTCAGAGCCAGGGACGCTCTGGTCTTCCGGCCACCTGACATCCGATCGGATTTCCGCCATCGCCTGTAGTATGTTTGGTCCAGGATCTCCGACAATCGAAGCCGCCCCCTCCCCCAAGGAGCCCACCATGAGCGCAGTCGCCTCCGCGAAGAAGCACACGATCAAGGTCGTGATCACGGGCGCGAAGAACACGAACGCCACCGGGGCCGTGATTCGGCACATGGCCTTTGAGCACGCCGCCGAAATCTGGACACCTTCAACCAACTTTTCGTCGATTCAGGGCAAGGACCAGTGGTTCTATCGCAATCGACGTGCGGATGGAACCTTCATCGACATGATGTACCCCACCGATTTTAAGAGAAAAGGTCTCCAATGGCATGGCGAGGACGGAAGCGTCATCCGGCCTGATTCCTTCGGAGTTCCCGTCCGGGACGACGTGGTGCGAAGCTGGAAGGCGCCCCGCGATGGCACAGTCCGCATCCAGGGGGGCGGCATGTGGGCGAACCAGGAGGTTTATTGGAATCCATCGCTCTGGTATGTCGATTCGGAAAACCCCGGCCCGAACCAGGACTTGCCGCCTGAGGACATTTCCCCAACAGACACCTTGAATGTCTGCATCATTCACAACGAACAGCAGATTTGGTCAATCCCTCTCCAGCATCGTCAGAAACTCAAACCCGTTGACCTGCTGCTGTCGGTCAAACGTGGCGATCAACTGCACTTCATCGTCACCAGTCGACAGAAATCAGATGCGGTGAAGCCATGACTTCCCGGCCTGAGCGACCCGGTCACGATCAGAACCCCTCAATAACGAGAGGGAAATCAATGCGCCACTACCACACGTCCATCAGATATGGTCTCAGGATGGCCGCACGCGCTGCGGCCCTGCTGATCATGTGCGCGGGGGCGGCCCGTGCTGCCGAACCCGAGGGAATGGTCAAGGAGGCCGAATCCGCAGTGCTGCTCGGTTCGCGTCCCTACGACGATCCCGGAGCTTCCGGCGGCAAGGCGGTGGGATGGATGGGATCGGTGCGTTTTGACCATGCACCGGCCGCCAATTGTCTGCGCCTGAGGTATGCCTGGAAGGAACCGGTTATGGCCTTCATCACCGTGAATGACGGCCCACCCAGGACTGTCCCCATGATGGGTGGCAAGAAGATCTCTGGAACGTATATTGAACACACGATTTGGATCGACATCCCCGCAAATGCCACGGTGACGATTGCAGGCGCGTTCAACTTCGACAGCCTCACCTTCGTCACTGCCCCATCGCCAGCCAAGATTCCCCCCATTGAAGTACCAATGCCCCTTCCGGCTTCGGCACCTCGTTGGGATGTGTCGAGCGATGACACCATGGCCACCGTTGCAGTCTATGAGGGCAGGCCCTGCCTCGTCAGTCTCAAAAACAGCAAACAACAGTGGGAATGGATCCGCAAAGTGCGGCCCATGCCTGTTCCGGATACGGTGGTTGTCGAAGATCGCGATACCCCTGTCACCTGGACCTATCGCGATGCCGCCCGCGACGAGGCCGCCGGTACCCTGACCCTGCGTTTTACTTCCGAACAACCAGCACTGGAATTGCATTCTCGTTGGCGGGCGCGGCCCGGTCCTGGTCCTATTGAACACCTGCCGACGCTGATCAACCGGGACACGAAGAAGATCGTCCTGTCGGGCACCGGATTGCTGGCAGCCGATCTTGATCTCGCCGCCGATCAGCCGCTGAAACCAGTGCGCATGTCAGCTCCTTCGCGAGTCGGCTGGTATGGCGACAAATCGGAAGGCCTGCCCCTGCCCTATGAAATTCTCCAGGTGGGGTCAACGCATGGATTGTATCTGGCCTACGACTTCGATTTCGGCATGGGCGTAACCAACGTAGAAACCAAGGACCGGCGCCAGGCTCTTCACCGTTTCGCCGTTAGCGGCGGTGGGATTGTGCCGTCTGATTCCCATCCCAATTGGGGAAAAACGGTGGCGGTCATCACCTTGGATCCAGGCCAGGAGCTGGTCGGACCCGGCATGCACCACCTTGCCTACGCCGGCGACGAGGACGACGGAGCCAATCGCTTCAAGCGCTGGTTTTGGAAGTATGAAATCCCGGCCAGCCTGCGCGATGATCCCCAGGAACCGCCCATCTCCATCTGCTACCTGCCGGCGCGGGACGGGAATCCAGATTATCTGATCGACAAGGTCAAGACCGAGAACTTTGCCAGCTGGGGAGTCGGGGCCTTCAAGACCGACCTCTGGCATATGAAGACCGGCCACGCCAAGAGTGTCGAACTTGCCCAGGCCTGCCATGCCCAAGGGCTCAAGTTGATTCTCTACTTCGGAGCCAACTGGGGCGGAGGTGGGAATGTCAAAGCCCAGTGGGAGAAGTCGCACTATGATTTCGCACGCGGCGACGGTGCTGTTTATACCCCGGGCGACTACCATGCAGCCAGAGGTTTCTACCGATTCCTCGATGACATGATCGCCGTGGGAAAAGGAAAATGGCGATATGAGAACTGCAGCAACGGCGGCAATCTCCGCTCCTTGGACATGTTCCGGCGCATGACGTGGATGACCCACAGCGATGGCCAGGGGGTCGGTTTCTACTTCAGCCATATCAACGACTGGTCCTACATGCTCCATCCCATCCAGATCAAGTGCGACATGCTGGTGGGACCGGGCGAGGGGCTGCTTCCCGACCAACCGGGCGAGGTCTCTGATTTCCGGGCCTTCCTCCTGGGATCTATCCTCACTGGCGATCCGGCTCTGTGGCAACCGACCTTCAAGGAACGTTTCAAAGAAATCTGCAAACTCTATAACACCCGTCAGCGAGCCATCCTGCGCGGGGCCGATGTTTACCACATCCAGCCCAAGGCGCCCTGGTTGGGCATCCAGTATGACAACCCGACCATCAGTAAGGGTTCGGTGCTGTTATGGCAAAACGGTGGACCCGCCAGTCAAACCATCAAACTCAAGGGTCTGGACCGTTCCCGCACTTACACCCTCGCGTTTCAGGATGATTCCAGCCAAAACGCCAAGTTGGTGGGGGCGCAGCTTATGGACGATGGCGTGACAGTGAAGTTTGGGGTCAACAAGTCCGAGATCATCTGGATCGAATGAACGCAATCTTCTCGAAAACGTGCCATTCTGCATCACCCTGAATCAACTCAATCCTGAATCCGGAGCCACCCATGCCCAAGATTCTGCTCGTCTTCCTGATCGTCCTCGCTCTCGGTGGTTTCGTAGCCCTCCTGCTGCCGGGAGCCTCCGCCCAGACCGATGACCAGACCATCCGCGTGGTGCGCAACATCGGCGGGCGGGCGGGATTCCGCCAGCATTGGGAATTGCGGTCAACTGCCTTCGCCCAGGCTAATCCCGGCTGGAAAATGGAACTGCTAGACCTGGGCGACCATGATGCTTCGGCCTATTACAAGACCCGCATCGTCGCCAATGATCTGCCAGAAGTCCTGATGACCTGCAACACGGTACGCTCCCTGGCCGATGGGGGGCGGTGGCGGCTCCGTGCTGCGCCTGCCTGGATTCCCGCAACCGCAGCCTCTGCCGCAGACCCCGGTGCTGTCCAACTGGCATGAACGCGAGGTGGTGCTGGGCCTGCGGCCCGAGCACCTGTCACCGGCCTGGCCCGGCGAGGCGCCGACCGCCAGTCTGACCATCACCCTGATCCAAACATGGGCGACCACCAATACATCTACCTGGCCCTGCCCGGGATGGCGTCGCCCCTGGTGATGAAGCACCATAGGCCCTTCAACGTCGAGGCCGGACAGGCCCTGGCGGTGTGTCTGGACACTGCCAGGGCGCAGTTCTTCGCCGGACCAGAGGAGACTGCCGTCTACCTTGTCCTGCCACGATAATCGCAGCCGGACGTACCTGGTTCTTCGATCCTGTCCCCGACCCGCCAACCGCGTCGCTCCGGCTCATCGCTGGCTCCCTCACCGGTTCGGTCGTCCGACCACCTGACATCCGATCGGATTTCCGCCATCGCCTGCGGTATGTTTTGTCCGGAATCTCCGACAATCGAAGCCGCCACCTTCATTCCCAGGAGCCCACCATGAGCGAGGCCGCCTCCACCTGGCACCGCAACTCCACCGACTGGCTGCATGACGCCGGTTGGGGCGTGTGCTGCCACTTCTGCTTCCATTCACCGGCGCAGATGTCTGCCGGCGACTGGAACCGGCTGGTGGACGCCTTCGATGTGGAGGGACTGGTACGGCAACTGGTGGCGGTGGGTGCGCCTTATCTGATGTTCACCATCGGCCAGGGTTCAGGACATTACTGCGCGCCCAATCCTACCTATGACCGCTGGGCCGGCCTGAATCCCAGCAAGTGCTCGCGCCGCAATCTGATCAGCGACTTGGCGGATGCCCTGGCTCCGCATGGTATCCGACTGATCGTCTATGCCCCTGCCGACGGTTCCTGGGCCGACCACGAGGCACGAAAAGGATTAGGACTGGCCCGGCACTGGAGCGACGGAGTGAAACGTCCGTGGCCCGATTACCGCCTGCCAGAGTTTCAGTCGCGCTGGGAGGACATCTGCCGCGACTGGTCGCTGCGCTTTGGCCACCGGGTCCATGGCTGGATCATCGATGGAGCCTATCACCGCAAAGAACGCTATCCCGACGACCAGCCGCCCAACCTGCGCACCTATGCCCAGGCCCTGCGCAGCGGCAATCCCGAGGCCATCATCTCCTTCAACTCGGGGGCCAATGCCTTTGTGGTCGCGTATTCACCCTACGAAGACTTCACCAGCGGCGAACTGGTAGGCAATCTGCCAGTCGGTGAAGCGGCGTTCTACCGCCCCTTTTGTGAAGATAAACTACCCGAGTCCCACTACGGGCCACTGCAACGCTCCATCGACGGCGAGCAGATGCATCTGTGGAACTTCCTGGGTTCGGAATGGGGTCTGGGTGGCCCACGCCTGCCCACTCAACTGGTGGCGGGTTGGACGGAATATGTCGTGAGCCAGCACGCAGTCGTAAGTTGGGATGCGCCGTTCGGACCAAACGGAATCATCCCGGCGCCCATCGTCGAGCAGTTACAGGCCATCGGCCAGGCGGCTGCCCGCGCTCGGGACAGCAGGGCCGGGATTCAGGCCATACGGACATCAGTGGTCTGAGGTGGCCAGCATGTCGTTGCTGGCATTTATCTACAGAAGACCGTACACGCTGACGCATCGGAACGATTCACGTACAGGGGCAATTCCGCATCCTGCCCTTGAGACCTGGGAATCGGATCAATTCAGAGAAAGCACATGCACACCCTTTTCATCCCCTCCAGGTGGAGAACCCTCATGATCAAGAACTTCAATCGCATCAACTATCGTCTCATAATGGCGGTACCCATTTTCGCTACGTCTGTGATCCTGGGTGCGCTATTCGTCCTGAGTCTGACCTTGGGAACAGCTGGCCTGTCCGCCGGAGAACCGACCCTGTCGGATTCGTCAAAACTGGCCACGCCGACCCCAGCCCAACTCGCCTGGGCCGATCTGGAATTCGGCATGATGGTCCACATGAGTCCGCCTAACGACAACGCGCGGATTGACATCGACACGGATGGCTTGGCCGAGTGCGCATCGTTGATGGGGGCGCGTTACCTGTTGGTGGTGGCCAAACACAACAACGGGTATCTCTGGTGGGTCTCCAAGACCAAGGCCCGCATCGGCGTCCAGCACAATAAGCAGAATCAACAACCCATGCGCGACATTCTTGGCGAACTGGCCGCAGCAGCGCGCAAACGCGGTCTGGGTCTGGGTATCTACAATGTGCCCGCCGACTGGGGCGATGGGATCGGCGACGGCGGATTGTGTAGCGACCCGGTCAAGCAGGAAGCCTTCCGCAAGGATTACATCGAGCAGGTTCGGGAGCTGTGCACCAACTACGGACCGCTGGTCGAGTATTGGTTCGATGGCGGTATCAAAGCCGATTTCCTTGATCGCGTGAATGTCATCCTGAAAGAATTGCAGCCGAATGTGAACTCGTTCAATGGTGCCTATAATCCGATCCGCTGGGTGGGGAACGAGGATGGAACCATCCCCCTACCGCACTGGTATGCAAAGGCGAACGGCGAATATTGGCGGTATAACGGTTGGCAGCAAAATCCGCGTGGATCCCACTTTTCCTTTGTCGAATGCGACACACCCGGCGCCGGCGGAAACAACTGGCTCGGCGGTTTGACTCGGTCGGTGGATGACCTGATGGATATCTACTACAAGTCTGTCGGACGAGGCGCCCAATTGGTGGTCAACGTCTCGCCTCCGGCCAAGCCCAGCATGGAGCGCTGCGCCGCCTTCGGCCAGGCGATCAAAGATGCCGTGGGTTATCCCCTGGCCACAACGAAGGGCGTCGGCGATAGCGTTGAACTGGACCTAGGCCAGACCTCCGAGATTGATCATGTCATCGTCCAAGAGGACCTGAGTCTGGGGCAGCGCATCCTGAAACACAGAATTGAGGGTTTCGTTGCTGGAACCTGGAAGGAACTGGCCGCAAGTGAGAACCTGGGCACCAAGCGCATCTACAAAATCGCGCCCATCATCGTGAGCAAGGTACGGGTGGTGGTGACAGAGCGTCTGGCCACTCCGCAGATCCGTTCGCTCTCAGTGACCCGCACTGGCATCAAAGCCATGGACAAGGCGCCACCTGCATCGCCAGGTCAACTGGCCGGAACCATGGTGGACGGCCACACCATCAGACTGACCTGGACCAGACCTAACGAAGTCCCGGCCAGCGGCATCACCCGCTACACCGTCTATCGCGGTGAGACCCGCATCGGCCAAAGCGCGGCCACAGAGTACACGGATCGGGGCTTGGATGAACAGACCGCATACAGTTACACCGTGACCACGATCAGCGGTTGCGGACTCGAAAGTACCCGCACTGCGCCCTGCACCATGACCACTCCCCAAGACACCGTGCCACCGGTCCTCCTGAGCATGAAACAGACCGACGCCACGCATCTGGTGGTGCAGTTCAGTGAACCCGTGGATGAAGTCTCTGCGACCAAAATCGGCAACTACCGTCTGGACCCAGTCGCCAGGGTCATCGCTGCGACCCGAGGTGCCGACTTGGCCTCGGTGGTCCTCACCACCAGTCCACTGAAAGAACTCACCACGTACACATTGACCGTGGACGCCGTGCGGGATTTGGCCAAGGCGCCGATGAGCGTGGTCGCTGGGAGCAAAACCACCCTGCGCTGCGCCAACGACCTCCTGTTGTATTGTCCGCTGACCGAAGGTACGGGCGACCAGGCGCAGGAACTGGTCAATGACAAGAAGATAAAGATCACCGGAACGGTCACCTGGGGCCAGGATACGATGAAGGCCCTGGTCTTTGATGGCAAGACGACCGCCGTGGATTTGGGTTTAGCTCCGGGCTACGACTCGTTCACCATCGCTGTGTGGATAAAACCTGACCGGAGTGGTCAACAAACCTCTGGGCCCGGAAGTTACCGGGAAGCCATTTTCTCGCGTGATCGCCAAGGGATCAGGGACTACCAGTTCAATCTCGGACTCAACACCTATGCCTCGCCATGCTTCAACATGACGCCCGAACCCGGACGACAGATGGTCGAATCGGTGTCCCTCCTCAAGGCTGCCACCTTGCCAGCGGCCACCTGGACGCACCTCGCCGTCACCCGCGATGCAGGCACTGGCGTCTTCACACTTTATGTGAACGGGGAGCGGCCGCCGCAGCATGCCCAAGCGAAAAATCCCGATATCGCCCACCCCTACAATCCGGTTGCCAACCTGTTGTTGGGGGCACAGATGCACAAGGATCTCACAGATCTGGTGCCGAGCTTCATGGGCAGCCTGCGCGATGTGCGCCTGTATGCTCGCGCCCTGACCGAGACTGAAATCACTGAACTGGTTCGCAGCGCTCTAGCCCCGTAGACGCTCTCCATGCCATTATGAGCGACGACTCGTGCCGGAAATCATCGCTCTTTCGCTGACGTTCCCGACCGTCCACAAAACGGCCTCAGGTCGTCTGGCACCACCCGATCTATCACAGCAGTCGAGCAGCCCGCTCCGGGTAACCGTGGTCGAGCTGATGCTGCCGCGACAGGCGGGGCCACCTGAATGGCCAGCCGGGTCGCTGGCGACCCGGCTCTTGGTACCCGCCAGATCTGACCCATGCCACACCCAGCGAATTCCCTCATTCCAGGTCGGATCCCGCCAATCCGACAAATCAAACTATTTTGGCGGAAAGGGGGGGATTCGAACCCCCGATACCCTTGCGGGCATATCGGTTTTCGAAACCGACGCATTCAACCGCTCTGCCACCTTTCCAAATCGGAAGGCCAATCATACGGGTCGCGGAATCCAGGCAATCTCCCTCCTGTGGTTGGCAGCTCACCCGAGCAGCCTGCGGTTCATGGGCCGATGTTGATCACCGAGCGATTCTGACCGGGGATGGTCAGGTAGCCTTGTAAAGTATCACGTTTCAAGATGGCATAGGTCAGATAGAGGCTGGAGCTGAAGATCGCCGAATAGGTCTTGCCCAGGCTGGCCGTGAACGTCTCGTGATTGAAGAAGACGCCGCGATACACCGTGGTGGTGGTGAAAATCTCGTACTCGCCGGGTTTGGTCATCACCCGTCGGCTGACGTTGATCGTCTGGGTTTCCAGCCCCTCCGACAGGCCGTAGCTGAGCAGGATCAGCCGGCGGTCGATCTGCTGGGGTTTGGCGCGCAGGGCGGCCTGGGCCTTGAGCAGCGGCGTCAGCAGTTCT
Organism: Planctomycetota bacterium; assembly: GCA_014193115.1. Classification (GTDB taxonomy): domain Bacteria; phylum Planctomycetota; class UBA11346; order UBA11346; family UBA11346; genus BJHQ01. The sequence continues at coordinate 72,005 of BJHQ01000010.1, forward strand.
CCTGCCGCCTCCAGCTCGTTCCTGGTCTGGCCGATGACATTGCCCGCCGGTTTGGCCAGCTTGGCCGCCATGAACAGCATGCAGTCGTAGCGGTAGCAGAGTTCGTTGAAGGCGCGGTTCGATCCGGGATCGGTCGAGGGATTGCTGCCGATCAGCAAGGCGTCGGCTTCCTTGCGGAAGGCGACGGCGATCTCCATCGGTTCACGTTTGTCCTCGGGATCCCAGGCCAGTTTTTTCGGTTCGGACCAGCCGTTGTCGGGCAAGGGGAATTCCAGGCAGGAACGATAGGCGCGGACGCTGGACAGCCGGCGCTCGGATTCGAGCCGGCGGTCGATCGCCTCCGTCCGGGCTTTGCTGTATTGCTCGACCAGGGCCTGTTTCGATTTCCGGAAGGACTCCAGATTGGTCACATCTTTCCCTGGTTTGCCCATCTGCTCGATGGCGGTATCGACATTCGATTGGGCATTGCGCTCGACTTCCTTCGCCACTTCGAACTGCTTGGACAGGTTGGCCTCGGTCAGGCGCAAATGGGCGATGGCCTCCGGCAGCGGCTCGACCAGGGGTTTCTCCTTCGGCTTGTCCTCGGCGGCGGTGCCGTCAGGCAACGGGACGCTCTTGACCACATCGCCTTCGGCGACCTAGATCGACATCCTGATCGCGCCGGTCATGGCGATGGTGCCGGCATCGGCGTTATAAATGCCATCCAAAACCCGGCCATCCTTCAAGGTATGGCGCATCGCCACCGGTTCGGCAGCGGAGATGCCGGTCAGGCAGGCGAAGGTGATGGCCAGGCAGAGCATGCGCATGGATCACATGTTCTGGTGGCCGCCCAGCGGTCAAGCCGTGGCCATACCTGGGTGTGCGAGCCTGCATTCCGGCCGCGCGCGCCACCGCCAATCCGTGGGCCAGTTCAACGGCGGGTGAGGACCACGCTCTGTCCAGCGGCAAGATCCAGCTCCAGCACCGGCCCGGTTGCGGGGCGGCCATCGAGAAACCACTCGGGCCCCAGGCCATGGGCCAGGCGCAGGCGGCTCGTGCGATTGGCTACCAGGGAAATCCGCTGGGTTTTCCCTTCGGCGACGGCGGCGCTGACGACCAATCCGCCTGGCGCGTGCAGCCTGCTGAACGACGCGGTACGCCAGCGGCGCGGGATCGCTGGGAAGACGTGGAGCACGCCGGCCCGCTCATGCATCAGTAATTCCGAGATCGCGCCGACCGCACCGGCGGCGGCATCGAGCTGCATGATCTCGGTCGTCTCATTGCCGGTTCCGCTGCCGTGGTTGACCAGGGTCGTACCGCCATGGGCGTCGCCATCGTGCAGTGTGCCGCCGCCGACATTGGTGAAATGGTCATGCCACCAGTGCAGCCAGGCGACCGCGCCGTCAGCCCAACCGACCCGGGCGCACAGCGTCGCGGCCCAGGCGGTGGCCCAACCGCTCCACGCGCCCGGCCCCAGCCTCACCCAGTGGTACAGGCTGTCGCCCACCACCGGGTCGTCTCGGGACACGGTGCAAAACGGCCAGATTCCTGCGAGATGGCTGTGGTGCCGATGACTTTCCGGCAGATCACGGTCCGCGAACAGACCGATCCGGCGAACCCGTTGCTCGGGATATTCCCGGGTTCGCGGCGACTCGACCAGCGCATAGGGCGGCAAAGCGCGGGCGATCTCGGCCCAGCGCAGATCGTGCTCCAGGCCCAGGGCATCCGCCGCCACCGGCAAGGCCAACGTCACCGCATGCCAGGCCGCGAGCTGGAAGCTGCTATCGCGCCCCCAGGCGTCGGGACGGGCGCCTCCGAATTCCGGGGTTACCGAAACCGGCAGACTGCGCCGGCCGTCGCGGATTTCGGACATTGCCCAATAGCCGGCGAAAGCTCCTTGCAGCAACGGCCAGACCATGGTCCGGAGCAGTTCCCGGTCGCCGGTGAAGCGCCATTGGTCGAACGCGAGCAGCGCCATCCACGCGGTGCAGCCGTGGTCGATCATCCCGGTCCAGAACGATCCGACGCAGGCGCAGCGGTCATCCACGGCGTGGGGCAGCAGCAGCGCTTGGGGATCGCCGAAAAACGCCCGACCGTTGTCGCGCAGCCGCGGCATCCACCCATCCAACATGCGCCACAGCGGCGCCAGCCGCTCGGCCTGGCCGAGGGCGAGCATCGGACCGTGGATCATCTCGACGTTGATGTTGAAATGGTAATCGCAGCTCCATGGCGGTATCTGCTCGTCATCCAGCCACGGACCCTGCAACGAGCACGGCACGCCATCGGCGGTGATGGCGGCTCCCAACCGCTGGACGCCGGCGTCCCAGGCCTGCTGCAGGATCGGATCGGGCAGCTCGACCACCGGCGTCGCCGCCCGCCAGGCGGACCAATGAGCCTGGGCCGCCGCGTGACCGGCTCGGAAGTCGGCGTCGAGCTTGACCAGGACCTCGGTGGCAGCGTTATCGCCCAGCGCCGTGGCCACGGTCACCACCTGGCCACGCCGACGCCAAGCCACAGCCAGCGGCGGATCGTCCGGCAAGCGTTGCAGCCACCCGCCGCCATCCGTGATGGTCAGCGCCTCGGGCGGCGCCACGCCGATCGCGGCGAGCTTTTTCCCGACCCAATCCCAGGTCGGACGGAGGATCAGATCGCCGTATGCGCCGGCCAGATCGATCCAGCACACCTCGGCATCGGCCGCCACGGTCACCCGCACCTGCCGGTTGCCGCACTCCACCGCGACGCTGGCTCCGGCATCGGCGTGGACCGCATCGACCAGGCGGCAATCCGCCGGTAGGACAATTTCCAACCGGGCGCAGCCGATCTGGGTCGGATGGCTCGGCCGTCCCGGACCGTGGCCTGGAACGGCGAACACCGACTTCAACCCAGCTTGGTCGCCGGATTCGAGCAGCCTGCGAATCTCTGCAAAGGTCGTGCGGCTGGTGAACGGATTGCCGCCGCGATGATCCCAGAATCCGGCCCGGCCGATGGTCAGGTTGAGCTGGCGCGGGTTCAGATCGACCGAGCCCCACACCAGGACGCCGAGAGTTCCGTTGCCAAGCGGCAGTCCGGTATGGGGACGGGGACGATGCATAGGTCGGCAGGTTCGACTCCGACGCGGCCGGGGCAATATGCCGCGAGGGGCCTGCGGGGCCTGCTCGGTTCGGGCCGCGACCCTGGGACCAGGTCCCAGGCTAGGTGCGGGTGGCGGTTCCAGCCACCGCAGCGATGGCGGCTTCAACGGTGGGAGAGATGGTGAACACTTTGTCGAATCGGGTCATGGCCAAAATCTGGCGCAGACCAGGGGCATCGACGCCGGTCAACGCCATCCGGCCGCGGTTCTTCTGGATTTCGCCCATGCGCTGGATCAACGGTCCGAGACAGGCCGAGTCGAGCAGGGCGACACCGGACAGATCCACGATCAGGCGCGACGCCTTGGCGGTCATCGCTTGGAAATTCTTGGTGAAGAACGTGCGCACCAGGTCGGCATCGACCTGACCTGGCCCAGTCGGAGTCGGCGGACGGCGGAAAGAGACCACGGTGATTCCGCCCTCGACCTGGGTGATCTGGACGGGATCGAGGAGGACGGTGGCGGAGTCGGTGCGATTCACGATGGACCGTGTACTGGCAAAGGCGTCGTCGTGAAGGCCGAAGTACCGGCTAAGCCTGCCGCAGGATCCGCCGCCGCAGCCGGCACATTCCCCGGCACTGCCTGAAACCAGGTGATGCACTCGCCACGTTTCAGCTTGCCGGTGGCAGTCCTGGGCAAGGACAGGGCGAAACGCCAGCGCCGGGGCAGTTTCGGCCCAGCCAGGCGTTCGCGCAGCCAGGAGGTCAGCTCATCGAGATCCGGCGGATCGCCCCGCGGCACCAGCACCGCCGCCACGATCCGGCCCCACTCCCGGTCCGGCACCCCGACCACGGCAGCCTCGGCGATGGCCGGATGGCTGGCGAGCAGGTGTTCGACTTCGATCGGGGAGATGTTCTCACCACCGCTGATGATCGTCTCGTCACGCCGACCGTGGATGGTCAGGAAACCCTCAGCATCCGTGCTGCCCAGATCGCCGGTGACGAACCAGGCGCCAGTAGCGAAGGAAATAACGCCGCGCTCTTCATATCCACGCAGCAGCGCCGGTCCGGCGATCTCGATCACCCCGACCTCACCCTCCGCGGCATCGCGTTCGTCCACGCGGATGCGCAGCCGCATGCCGGGCAGCGGTCGGCCGGCGCTGCCCGGATGGTTGGCGGCATCGCAGGGCAGCAGCGTCGTGACCTGACTGCCGGCTTCGGTCAGGCCATAGGTCTGGCTCGGCGCCAGCCCGAGCGCCGTGCAGCGGTCGATCAAAGCCCGGTCGAGCGGGCCGCCGCCGATCAGCAAACAGCGCAGCCGCGCCGGCCACGGCGCACCGTCGCGGACCTCGACCAGGCGATGCAGCTGGGTCGGCACCAGGCTGATCCCGGTGACCGGTTCCGAGTCGATCCAGCGGTTGACCGCAGCCGCATCGAAACGCTCGGCGAGCAGCACCTGGCAGCCGCTGCGGGCGAGACGGAGCACCGTGGCGGCGCCACCAATGTGATCGAGGGGCAGCGGGCAGAGCCAGCCATCAGCGGGTCCCAGCTCGAGGTGGCGGCAGGCTGATCGCGCCGCGGCGTTCAGGGCCAGTCCGAGCAGCCGCGCCAGCTTGGGCCGGCCGGTCGTCCCCGAGGTCGGCAGGACCAGTGCCGGATCGGCGAATTCGTTGAGCGGCGGAGGCGGCAGCGGCCCGTCCGGGAATTCGCAGGGCAGGCGGATGACGGCCTGAGCCGCCGGTGCGATGCCGAGATCGGCGAGATCGCCGGGTTCCTGGTCGACCACGGGCTCAGCTGGGGCACCGGCTGTTCGGCCCGGCAGGGACTGAGCACCGAGCTGGGCCAGGGGATGGGCGGGATCGGCGACGATCCGGTCCAAGGCGGAATCGGCGAGCTGGGCGGCGATTTCGGGAGCCGTCAGCCGGCGGTGGAACAGGACTCCGGTCAGGCCGAGCCTGAGCCCGGCCAGAATGACCGCCGCCGCCGCCGGAGTGTTGAGCAATCCATACCCCACACGCTGGCCGGGCACGCAGCCAGCGTCCATCAGAGCGCGCTGCGCCGCACCGACCTGCGGCAGGCTGAACGGCCAATCGGCACCATCGGACGGAACCGGCCGCAACCACCAGCAACGCGGCTTGCCCGGCAGCCCGGCCTGGGCGTCGTCACGCACCATCACAGCCCCTGGATGCGCATCGCGCCAGATCGGCCCCTGGAAGCGCCGAGCGCCAGCTCGGCCGCTGGGGGCGCCGAGCGCCTGCTCGGCAAGAAAACTCAAGAAACACCGAACGCCAGCTTGGTAAAAACCTGGAAAAAACGGAGCTGGACGGCATCGGTCCTAACCCGGGATCAGCTCGCCGATGCCCAGGCCCGGCCGGGCATGGATGGCGATGTCGCCAGCGCTGGGCTTCAGCGGTTCAGAGGTGGAATCGGCGACCAGCAACTCGCCGGTGGACAAGCCCTGGGCGCGATGTTCCAGCCCAAGAGCTGCGGCGATGTGGGTGGCGTGGGCGCGACCGACCGCGCTGTCCATGGCGGTGGTGACGACGACCTCGAGTCCGCAAGTGCGGGCAAGCTGGGCCGCCTGCTTGATCGGGCGCCAGCCGCCGAGAAAGGCCGGCTTGAGCACCACAATATCCGCAGCCTGGGCGGCGCCGACCCGGCCGACATCGGCGGGAGTGCGCACCGACTCGTCCACCGCGATCTTCATCCCGGTGCGCAGGCGCAGGGCGGCCATCCCTTGCAGATCGCCCACCGGCAGCGGCTGTTCGAGGTATTCGAGATCCACCAATCGGGTGGCCTCGGCAAAGCGCACCGCCTGATCGCCATTCCACGCGGCATTGGCGTCGACCCGCAAGGCGACCTCGGGACCGACCTGGCCGCGCAGCTTGATCAAGGCGTTGGAGGTCTCGGCCGGATCGGCAGAGGCCTTGATCTTGATCGTCCGGTATCCGCTGGCGATCGCCTGAAGCGCGCTCGACATCTGGCCGATGCCGGCATCGGCCAGAGCGTTCACCGGCAGGAACGGCGTGTAGCTGGGCGACAGCAACTCGGCCAGTGGCGTGCCGCCGAGCTGGGCAAGCAGATCGAGCAGGGCGCCTTCGACCGCGCTGCGGGCGCAGGGCGTCTGGGCCAAGACCCGTTCGAGCTGGCCAAGGGGCGCATCCGCCCGAGCCCGGTCGAGCCAGCCATGGACGAACTCGTCGGTAAGCAGCGGCAGGGCCGTCTTCAGAGCCTTTTCGCACGCCGGAATCAGTTCTCCGCCGAAATCCTGCAACGGTGCGGCCTCGCCCAGGCCGACCAGACCGCTGCCGTCGCCGATCGACAGGATCCACACCCGGCGGATCGCGACGGTGCCTGTGGCGGTGCGCAAAGGACGGCGGAGGACGAGGTCGCGAACGGACAGCGACGCGGGCACGGGCAGGCACTCTCCCCAGCGGCAGGGAAGTGGGAAGGCCCGGCCTGTGTATCAGACGCCTGATCGACCCGGCGGAGCCAAGGTCAACACCACCACCAGGGCGATGGCGGTGACCAGTTCGAGCGCGGCCGTCCGCCCCAGCCATGGATTCAGGTCGGCGCCCTGCCGACGGCGCAGCCCCAGCCAACAACCGATTCCGCCGACCCAGGCGATGCCCGCAGGAACTTCCAACCAGGGCAGCCACTGCCACGCCGCCACCGCAAGCAACGTGGACGCCGTCAGGTGCAGCAGCAGATAATAGTGGCGAGTCGCCGCATCGCCGATCCGCACCGCCACGGTGCGCTTGCCGGCGACACGGTCGGTCGGGATGTCGCGCAGATTGTTGACCACGATGATCGCCGTCGCCTGGAGGCCCACCGCCGCTGCGATCACCAGCCACGTCCACGGCAGGGCCTCGCCCCGTGTGGCGACCTGCACCCACGCCGAGCCGAGCACTGCCGCCAGCCCGAAAAAGAGGAAGACGAAAAGATCCCCCAAGCCGAGGTAGGCCAGCGCATACGGCCCGGCGGTGTAGGCGACGGCACAGACCAGGCTGACCACGCCGAGGATGAAAATGCCCCAGCCGGCCTTGGCGGTCAGATAGAGGCCGATCAGGAAGGCCAATCCGAGCACCACGCCAGTTGCGACCAGCATGGCCCGAGCCGAGATCCGGCCGCTCGCCACCGCCCGGGTCGGACCGAGGCGCCCTGGACCGTCGGTGCCTTTCAGGCCGTCGAAGGCGTCATTGGCGTAATTGCAGCCGATCTGGATCAGCACCGCGCCGGCCAGGCAGCCGGCGGCGGCCAGCCAATCGATGGCCGTCACGGTTCCGGCCAGGGCGGTGCCGACCGCCACCGGAGCCGCCCCGGCGGCCAGGGTACGCGGCCGGGCCGCCTGGATCCAATCGCTGAGCATCGCTGCCGTCGTCGGCACAGCAGCGCGCAACGCAAGCAGGCGCTGGGATCGCCGAGCGCCTGGCCGGATGGATGGGAGTGCGATGATGCCCAGCCGATAGCGGGTCGGGATCGCGGGGCGGGCAGACTTCAAACGCAAGCCAAACGTAAAATCACGCTCAAACTCCAGCCAAGCCGAGCTGGTGCTCGGCGCTTCCAGGTCCAGCCGAGCTGGCGCTCGGCGCTCCCAGCGGCAGGCAGCCTCGCATCTGGGCTCAATCGCAAGCCAAACGAAAACGCAGGCCAAACGAAAACACAAGCTGAGCTGGCGCTCGGCGCTCCCAGCGGCAGGCAGCCTCGCATCTGGGCTCAATCGCAAGCCAAACGAAAACGCAGGCCAAACGAAAACACAAGCTGAGCTGGCGCTCGGCGCTCCCAGGTCCAGGCCGAGCTGGCGCTCGGCGCTCCCGGGCTACCGTCCGGCGCTGCCGGGCTACGCTGCGCCCATGCCGCATCGCAGCGCCACGGTCTCCCGCACCACCAAGGAGACCTCGATCACCGTCTCTTGGGACCTCGATGGGTCTGGGCCTTCGTCGATCAGCAGCGGCATCGGCTTCCTTGACCACATGCTCGAAGCGCTGGCCAAGCACAGCGGAACGACCTTGGCCGTGGCCTGCCAGGGCGACCTGCACATCGACGGCCACCACACCACCGAAGATATCGGCATCGTCATGGGCCAGGCCCTGCGCCAGGCCCTGGGCGAACGCGTCGGTATCGAGCGCTTCGGCCACATCGCCTGCCCCCTCGATGAAGCTCTGGTCGAAGCCACCGTGGACATCAGCGGCCGGCCGTACCTGGTCTATGATCTGCAACCGCCGGCGGCGGCCCTCGGCACCTGGGCCACCGAGCTGGTCCCGGAATTCTTCGGCGGTCTGACCGATCACGCCCGGATCTGCATGCACCTCCACCAGCGCGCCGGCCGCAACACCCACCACATCGTCGAGGCCGCGTTCAAGGCCACCGCCCGGGCCCTGCGCCAGGCGATCCGCGTCACCGGCAGCGAAGTCCCCAGCACCAAGGGATCCCTCGAGTGATCAGCACCGCGGCCAACCGTGCTGGGCCTCCGTCATGACCCCCCTGCTGCCCGCGGATCTCTGCCACAGAATCCTGTCGGCAGCGCTCGCCCGGGGCGGAGATTTCGCAGAGGTTTTCGCAGAACGACGGACCGTGCGTTCGCTCCATTACGAAGACAGCCGGCTGAAATCCGCTGGTGAACACCACGATCTCGGCGTCGGCATCCGGGTGATTGCCGGCGAGGCCACCGGCTCGGCCAGCGTCGAGGGTCTGGTCGAGTCGGACCTGCTCACCGCGGCAGGGCGGGCCGCAGCCATTGCCAATGCCGGCGCGGGCAATCCCCGGCCGTGGCATTCGCCGATTCTGCCCGGCCGCTACCGCGCCGAATCACCGGTGTCCGCGGCGGATCTGCCCACCCGGCTCGCCTTCCTGCGCCGCGCCCACGAGCGGGCGCGGTCCGCCGATCCGCGGATCTCGTGGGTCTCAGCCAGCCTGGTCGACAGCGACCAGGCCGTGACCGTCGCCGCCAGCGATGGCACCTTCGCCCATGATCAGCGCCCGATGGTGCGTTTCGCCGTGTCGGTCATGGCCCGGGACGGCACCCGGCGCGAATCCGGATATGCCGGCGGGGGCGGCCGCCGCGGACTCGACTGGTTCGCCAGCCGCCCGCCAGAGAGCGTCGCCGACCTTGCCGTCCGCCGCTGCCTGCATGGCTTTTCAGCCCAACCGTCACCGGCCGGACCGATGCCGGTGGTGCTGGCTCCGGCGGTCTGCGGCACCCTGATTCACGAGGCTGTCGGCCACGGCCTGGAAGGCGATTTCGCCCGCAAAGGCGTCTCCGCCTATGCTGCCAAGGTCGGCCAGCAGGTCGCCAGCCCGCTGGTCACAGTGATCGACGCCGGTGACGTGCCCGGCGATCGCGGCTGCCTCGACCTCGATGACGAAGGCACCGTGCCCGGCCGCACGGTGCTCATCGAACGTGGTGAACTGCGTGGTTATCTGCACGACAAACTCTCGGCCCGGTTGATGGGCGTAGCCCCGACCGGCAACGGCCGCCGTCAGGATTTCCGCCACACCCCGATCCCGCGCATGCGCACGACCTGGCTGGCGGCAGGCGAAGCGGATCCTGAAGCGCTGTTCCGCCAGGTGAAACGCGGCCTGTTCTGCGCCGCTCTCGGCGGCGGATCGGTCGACATCACCAAAGGCGACTTCAATTTCGAAGTGGCTGAGGCCTGGCTGATCGAAGACGGCAAGGTCACGGCGCCGCTGCGCGGAGCGACGTTGATCGGCAACGGACCCGAAGCGATGCGCCGGGTGACCGGCGTCGGCAACGATCTGAAACTCGACGACGGCACCTGGACCTGCGGCAAGGAGGGTCAATCGGTAGCGGTCGGACAAGGCCAACCCACCGTGCTGATCAGCGAATTGCTGGTCGGCGGCAGGGCCTGAGCCCATGGATCGCCACCAGATGGATGTCCTCGAACACGCTGTTGACGCCGCTTTGTCAGCGCTGTCCGCCGCCGCCTGCGCCGGAGCGGTCTCGGTCGGCAGCAGCGAACACTGGATGGTGGCGGTGCGTGATGGCCGCGCCGAGCAGGTCGATGCCGGCACCAACCGCGGTATCCGCATCACCGCCTGGACCGACGGCAACCGCACCGCCACGGTCACTTCCGCAGACCTTGCTCCGGCGGCGGTGTCAGCCGCCGCTGCCCGGGCCGCCGAGCTGGCAGCGGCATGCGACGCCGATCCCTGGGGCGGGCTGGCCCCGATCGAGCGCTGCGGCCAGGCCCAGGTCGCGCTGGATCTCGACGATGCCAACGGTTTCGCAGCATTTTCCGTGGAAGACGGCATCAAACGGCTGATCGACGCCGAGCGCGCCGCCCGCGCCGCCGATCCACGCATCGCCACCATCCACCGCTCGCGGTGCAGCTCCCGGCGCGGCACCGGCCTGTTCGCCACCACCCACGGCATCCGCCAGCGCGAGACCGCCACCCGTTTCGGCTTGTCGGTGAGCGCAGTGGCGGATGCAGCCGGAGAAAAACACCTCGGCTGGGATGCCACCGCCGCCCGCCATTTGGAGGATCTGCGCCGGCCCGACCAGGTCGGCAGCGAAGCCGGCCGGCGTGCGGTCGAAGGTTATGGCTGGCGTCGCCCGCCGACCGGCCGCTGGCCGGTGGTCTTCCGCCGTGAAACCGCCAGCGAACTGCTCGACACCGTGACCAGCGCGGTGTGGGGCGCCGCGGTGTTCCGCGGCCAGAGCTTCCTCGCCGATGCGGTGGGCACCCGGATCACCGCGCCGGCCGTGACCATCATCGACGATCCACTGCTCCGGCGCGGCCTGGGCAGCCGCGACAGCGACGGCGAAGGCGTCCGCGCGGCGCCTCTGCTGGTGGTGGCCAACGGCGTCCTGCGCAGTTTCCTGGTCGACGGCGAAGCCGCCCGCCGGCTGCGCCATCCGTACACCGGCCACGCCGGTGGGACGAGCAATGTCCGGTTGCTGCCCGGCACGGATTCGCTGGATGTCCTGCTCGAAAAACTTGGAACCGGGCTGCTCGCCACGCGCTTTCACGGCCACGGCGTCGACCTCGCCGCCGGCACCATCAGCAAAGGCGTGGACGGGTTCTGGGTCGAGTCCGGCCGGATCGCTTATCCAGTGCAGGAGGCGACCCTGGCCGGCGATCTGCGCGAGATCCTGCACGGCATCCGCGCCATCGGCGATGATCCGGAGACCGAGACCACTACCAGCAGCCCGTCGCTGCTCATCGATGGCTGCACGGTGGCGGGCGAGGCCGGAGGCAAAAATCGCTAAGGGTTCGCACTGAAAAACCGTGCGCGAATCCGGTGCGGCGATGCCCATCGCCGGAATGGCTCTGAATCGCGGAACCTTTCCCAGATGCGAACCAGCGGCGACGTCCTGACCAAGCTGCCATTGGAACCTGCGTCACGCCGGCGATGAGGGAATCGCCGCTCCGGAACGCGCGGTGAGTTGTTGCGTGCGCCCGAAGCAGAGCCCAGCGGCTGAGCGTGCTTAATCGCCCTGGAACAGCTGGTATTGCCCTGGACCGACCAGGAAACTCCGCCCGGCAATGGTCAACGTCGAGCCTTCCAACAGGGGTTTCCACGGTCCTCCAGCGCTACGCACCAGCCAGCGCCCGGCATAGGAGCCCAGCTCGACCGCGGTGCCACTGCCCGCCAAAGGCAGATCCCCTCCCGGACCCAGGCTGATCCGGCGCAGCACCAGGGCATAGGACATGCCCGGACGGTTGCCGGTGCGTTGCAGGGTCACGGCGTCGATCCGGTGGTCGCGGTTGAGGCCGACCTCGGCCACCGTGTCGCTGTCCAGCCCAGGTAGCAGCCCGACCGGCGGCTCGCGACGCGGAATGGCCTTCACCCGCAGCTCCAGCACGTTGGCCAAGTTCACCAGGTGTTCACGCCCAGGTTCCAGCGGCTTGGTGGTGTTGGCCGGCAAGGTCGCGCCGTCCAAGGTGGAACCGTTGCCGCTGCCGAGGTCGGTGACGATCGGCCGGCCGAGCCCCGAGTCGTAGCGCAGCCGCAGATGATTGCGGCTGATCTTCAGGCAATCATCGCGGAACTGGCTCACCGGATATTTGCGCAGGCAGAGATCCACCGGCGGTTCGCACAGTTTGCCCAGGGCCAGCTGGGTCCGGGCCCAAAGCAGCACGAGCTGATCGTGGCCGGTGCCGACCAGGGCCAGCCAGGGATTGGCGAAGGCGGTATTGAGATCGCCCTCGACCGCCGGGCCGGCTGGAGTCGGCGTAGCCGCTGGCCTGGAAACCTGTTCCGACACCGGACGATGGGCCGGGGTGGCAAGTGAACGCGGCACCAGCGAACTCGACGGCCGGGTGGGTGCAGCACGCTGGACCGGTGCGCCGGGAGGAACGCTGGAGGCCCCAGCAGGCGCTGCCGACTGCGGATGGCTGGTAGCGATGCGTGCGGTTTCGGCCTGGCTGGCCAGCGAAGGCGGCGCCGCACCACCACTCCATTCGCTGGGCGAAAAGGCCACGGTGGCTCCGGGATCGGCCGAAGCGTGGGCGTCGCCAGTCTCGCCCCGGGCCTCGGTCGGCGACAAGGCGATGGTCGGCAGGTCCGGTGCACCGGGGGCAGCGACCGTCGCCTGGGTGGATTTGAGCTTGGTCGCGCCGGTCGGCGGATCGCCCGCGCTGGCCGCCTCGTCGCCGGACAGATCGGCGGCGATGGTGCTCGCCCCCGGATCGTGGCGGGGCATCGCCGTCAGCGGCTGGGCCCCATCCAGCCTGGCCAGGGCCTCGACCAGCGCCGCAGCCAGGTCGGCCGGCGTCGCGAAGCGGTCTTCCCGCTTCTTCTGCATGCATTTCACCACGATGGCGGCGGTCGCGGCGGAGACCTCCGGGCGCACCTGGCGGACGTCGGGAATCGGCGCCGTGCGATGGGCGTGGAGGACCTCGTTGAGGTTCCCGCGGTACGGATCCATCCCGCACAGGCAGTAATACAGCACTGCGCCCACCGCATACAGGTCGCTGCGGATGTCGAGATCGGGATCGGCGATGACCTGCTCCGGCGACATGTAATAGGGGCTGCCGACCAGGGCGCCCTGCATGGTCAGCATCGTGCGGTTTTCCGCCGTCGACCGGGCGATGCCGAAATCAGCCAGCTTGGCGTCGCCATCCCGGGTGCAGAAGATGTTTGCCGGTTTGATGTCGCGATGGATCACCTGCCGATCGCTGGCCGCCGACAAGGCATCGGCCACCTGATGGACGATGGCCAGGGCGAGGGCCTCAGGCAGCCAACCCTCGGCCTGGACCAGCTCCTTCAGATCGCCCGACGGCTCGAACTCCAGCACCATGAACAGCGTGCCATCGTCGGCCGCGCCGTGATCGATGCAGGCCACCACCCGCGGATGACGCAGCTCCATCATGTAGCGGGTCTCGCGCTCGAAGCGGTAGGCGACCTCCTGATTCCCCGCCAGATTGCCGCGCATGGTCTTCACCACCACCAACCGGCCGTTCGCATCGCCCGCCAGCCACACGCTGCCCATGCCGCCATCGGCGAGGTGGACCAGCGGCGCATACGGACCGAAGGACGCCTGGTTCGCCGGCGGCAACCGCTCGGCCAGCTTGCGTGCCCGTTTGCCATCCAGGCGTCCGCCGCGCTCCAGGAAACGACGGGCGTCTTCGACGGTCTCGATCTGGGCGGCGCCCATCAGCACGCCGAGCCGGGCGCAACCAGCGCGATCAAGCAGACCACGCTTGCGGGCGACATGGACCAGGGCTTCGGCAACCATGGACATGGCGACACGATATCGGGGCCGCGTCCCAGCCCAACCCTGCGCGCGGCGAGGACGATCCCACACATCGCTGCAAGACGTTGCCACCATCGGTATCGCCCAAGGTTCCCCCATATGCCAGAATAGCGATGAACATGGCCATCCATTTCCTTCCCGGCATGGGCGCCGACGCGCGGTTGTGGCAGGACTACCACCACCTGGCCGAAGACGCCTCGTTCCATGACTGGCCAAAACCATCCAGCTTTTCCATTGGCATCGAAGCCTATGCCAGGCAGTTGATCGACCGGTTCGGGATCATCGCGTCGGATGTCCTGGTCGGGGCCTCGATGGGCGGGATGCTGGCTGCGGAAATCCAGCGCCTGATGCCGCGCATCGCCGTCATCCAGGTGTCGAGCTGCACGCATCCCACCCAGCTGAGGCCCATCGTCCGCCGGCTCGCACCGCTGATCCGCTATGCCCCGCTCAGGCTCGCGGCAAGCATCCCCAATGCCCTGCTGCCCGGCCGCATCCTGAGACTCGCCCACGACATGTATCGAAAGCACGATCCGGACTTCATCCGCTGGTCCTGCCACATCCTGCTCGACTGGCAAGGACTCGATCGGCCGGGAAATCTCTACCGGATCCTTGGCGATCGGGACCACCTCTTCCCGCTGAGCCGGCAGACTCCCGACCTGGTCATCAGCGGAGGCTCGCACCTCATGACCCTGACCCAGCCACGCCAGGTCAGCGCAGCGATCGACGCCCGGCTCGGCCGACTTTCCTGATCAACGGCAGCGAAATCCGCCGTCGTCATGACAGCGTCAAAACAGCGCACCCGGCGAGATTCGAACACGCGACCGACCACTTAGAAGTGGCATAGAGGTACCCGGAGGAATCGAAAAATCAGTGTTTTTCACCAGGGGGATTGATCGGTACTCCCCTTCCGTCCCCCGGAATTGGCCCAGGATTGGCCCAGGACTGGAGGGCCGAAAAATGACGGCTGGTCGGCTGCGCAACATCCAGGACCGGTGGAAATCACCCGACCGCAAGGGGACCGGCCAGCGCTGGCGCCTGCGGCTTCACGTGCTGGCATGATCGAAACGAACCGCTGAGAAAGTAACCGACCCCAGGTGGGTCGGTGCGTCCCATTTATTTGCATGCTCCCGGGGTGCGGCAGCGGCATGGAGTTGGAGCATGGCAGGCGTGCCCTTTGCAACGTGTAGCATCTGCCTTGTCATAGGCGCCATCGCTGAACGTCTCTCGATAGAGGGCCTGGGTTTCTGCGAACGCACGCATGAGTTGATGTTGATCCATCGAATCCTTGATGCCAAAGTACGGATAGTGCTCCAGCATCTGGCCGAAGATCATTTCGCAGTCCGGACGATACCGTTGTGTATCGAGAATGTGCATGTGCCATATCTCGTCGATTTCCTCGGTCGGTACCAGCTCCCTCCCAGGATGGCTTGCCACGAGCTTCAGAAAGTTTTTGTAGGCCTGTATGTCTTGGTCGACAGACGTAGCTTGCGTGTCGGCATGTTTTTTCAGACGAGTGCGGTTCGCCTTGAAGGCGATTTGCTCGAAGTCGAGCGAATCGATGGCCCCAAAGGCATCGATGGTTGGGGTGGGATGTGTGGAGGTGAGCATGACGAGTCCTTGCGGTTTTGGCCGCAATGTGGCCATGACTGGCGTCATGGCCGGTGTGGTGTTCTAAGGTTTACGCTTAGTTTCTTCGAGCACGAGTAGGATTATTGACTGCAAAAGCATGGGACAGAGCTGTTCGAACAAGGCATGAGGTTCCAGTTTCGGACGGCATGACAGCCAAGAACAACGTCCTCGGGCCGATGCTGGTCCGGACAAATACCTCGCCAGTCGACCGGATTACACTTATGTCAGGTCGCTTGACCATTTCTATGATCCAGCATTCACACTGCGACCTTGTCCACTTCCGGAATTTGCCGAAACGCTGTTGCAGCCTGCGGATCGCGTGATTCGAAACTCTGACGTCCAGTTGATCCCCTTCCGGGAGAGGACTTGATGGTCTGCTGGATCCAAGGTGGGGGCCGGTGGGCGGTTCCTCATTTTTGCGCGTGTCGAGCAGGGCCGTTGGCACTTCGGTCATGGCACCGAGGGCTACGTTGATCATCGCGTGGCTCTGGGATGCTTTGGTCATGGGTTGGCTCCTGACGCGCACGGCTGGTTCGTGCCGCGCTGGATGGCCACCGTACGCATGAAAAGAAATCATCACGAACGATGACAGAAACCGACTATCACCAGAGATCCAGGCTGCGTATTTGCTGATTCCGGAGCGGCGGGCTTGTCGGCCACTGATGATGAAAAACGAACCGGTCAGCCAATAACGTCCTCATTGGCATCGCAGCATGGCCACATGTCCAGCGGCCTCATTTTCATCCAGCCGTTCTTGAAATGATTTCCATGGAAGATGGCTTCGTGGATTTTTACCGCCAACTGGATGCGAGGTAGATTTGCCTCTGTAATCGCGCCTTTCATCGACCAATATGGGTTCATTCTGCGATGCTTTGCTTTCGGCCCAGCGGACCGCGCAGCCCATGTGATAGCACCGAGCGCTCGCTGCGATGCCAGGCAAATCTTCCATGCTTCGCAGATGGCAAGATGATGGAAGATCATGTAATATGCATTGACATTTCCGGGATGTATTGATGTAAATGCCTCTGTTTCCGGCAACTGCCATGGAATTCCGGGAAAACCTTCCGGATGGCCTTTGGGAAGCTTCGCATCGCGGATGATACCGTTGATATGTGCTCTGATGCGTGACGAGGGCATCCCTGGCGACGATCCCGTCGGCCAGAGGATCATCGAAGCCATGCCTCTACTGGATGACGTTCGCCGCTGTTCCATGCCTCCAGGCGCCATCGCAAAGATTTGAGTTGTCGTCTGCTTGAGATGCCCAAAGAATCGATGCAATGGAGTGATGGCAGATAAATTGACACCGACGGTAGGTTTTCTCGGTCGCGCCCAGCCGCGTTCGCCCAAGACAAACTGAATGATCGTTGGGAATACGAACGAATATTTGAGCGGCATGACACTCGGATCTGCGATGGGTGCGTACACCGAATTACGAATCACCGCATCACAGGTCTCAATTCCGAACCCAATCGATCCAATAAGCAGTTCAGGATCAATGTCTGATTGCATTGCACCAGGAATTGATTTTAAAACCTCTCTGGCTTCATAAATTCTTTTCAATTCACTTTCTGATGGTTTCTCTTCGATTATACGTTTCTCCACAGTGCGATTCCTGAGTTTCATCCGTTCGGCCACCAGAGATACTGAAATTCCGCTATGTTTCAGCGTGAATTCTCGCAGAATCTGCGTCGCTCGTTGTTCGTACTTGTAACTCATGGCGAGCAGGTGTCCTGTGTGCTGGAGAGCATCGATAATTCCTGTGCGAGTGCTGATAGTGCTGCAAGGACCGTGGGCACCGATCGGGAGCCGTCAGAACACTGAAGACCCTAAAATTGGCCCAGGATTGGACCAGGTCCGCCAATCCGGTTTTCCAAGTCCTTGTCAAAACAGCGCACCCGGCGAGATTCGAACACGCGACCGACCGCTTAGAAGGCGGTTGCTCTTCCAGCTGAGCTACGGGTGCATCAAGGAGTTACGGCTTTTCTCGGTGCCATTGAACCGTTGCGGCCTGGGTAGGAGACCCGTGGCCACCGCGGCTCGATGCACGGAGGATATTCTCGACGGTTCTGGCATATTTCAATGACACAGAGGTCCGGTTGCAGGGCTGCTCGGCCTCATGGGAGAACCTGGCTGAACGCTCGCCCTGCGGGTGAAATAAGGGCAGCCATCGACGGTGGTCTGGCGTGCTGGATCGGAGCCGGTCTGCGCTAGACGGGTCGATGGCGTCGGTCCGCGTGACCGTTACCTGCTCGATCCGGCCTCTCTTTAGCGAACACCAGCGGCGGCTTTGCGCAGCTGGTCGCGCTCCGTCCGGGCCTCGTCGCGTTCCTTGCGCGCTTCGTCCCTGGCTGTGGCGGCGGCTTCGCGCTCGGTGCGCGCGGCTTCGCGCTCGGCCTGGGCGGTATCACGCTCGGTACGAGCGGCATCGCGCTCGGCCACCGCCTTGGTTTTTTCTTCACCCAGGACTTTGACCTCGGCTTGGGCCGCTTCCTTGGTTGTTTTTGCTGACTTCAGGTCGTCTTTCAGCGTTTCCACCTGCTGGCGGGCCTGATCGAGCTCGGCCCGGACTCCGGACAGCTGGATCCACAGGAAGAGCGCGATGATCAGCAGCACGACCACCGCGCCGCTGAGGCCGAGCAGCATGCCGCGCGCTGAGGACTTCAGGGCTTCGACCTGGTCACCTGCGGTAGCGGTTGACGCTGGCCCGGTTGACGCTGGCCCGGTTGATGGAGCCGTCGGCTCGATCGGCTTCGGTGTTGTGGTTCCAGCATTGCCGCCACTGCTATTGCCACGCCGGACGATCTTGCCGGTGGTTGGGGCAGGCGTCGGAAAGGACTTGGGGACGGTTCCGGTCGCCGGCGCACCGGGTTTGGCTGGCGTCTGGGCCTGGGCCTGGGCTGGCGAGGCCGCCTTGGGGAGAGGGCGCGACTCGGGCAGCAGCGTGGCCGGCGTCGGCGTCCGCCCGCCTGGCGTCTGCCCCGGGGCCGCAGTGGGCGACGCGGTCATCGGCGGGTTCAGCTCGGTGACTTTCTTCAGCGGCGGCGGCGCGTTCATCACCGCAGCCGTCGCCGGCTTGGCGGCTTCTGAATCGCTGCGCCGTACCACGGCGGTCATGGTCATCACGTCAGTCCCGCCAGGCGATTCGCTACCGGTGCTCCCGGCTGGCATCAAGTCGACCACCTGGGGCTGGCGGCAGCTCGGGCATTGGATCGCCTTGCCTGCATAGTTCTGAGCCAGGCGGCCTTGGAACTGGCAGTTGGTGCAGACGAAGATGATCTTGCCGGAATCGTCGAGTTTGGCGGTCTTCGGGGTATTGGCGGCGACCCCTTTGACGATCCGGCCGGTGGTCGGCGAGGCGCCGGGCATGGCGATCTGGATCGATTCGCAGGACGGGCAGCGGACCACCCGGCCAGCGTACTCGCTGGGGATGCGGGTCTTGGCGCCGCATTTTCCGCAGTGGAACGAGATCTTGCCATCCGCAGAGGATGAGGAAGCGGCAGGGACCTTCAGTGCTGGCGTCCCCAAGGGGGTCAACGTCAGCCCTGGCGGTTTCACAGCCTGCGCAGCCGGTTCGGCGCTTTTGGCCTGGGCTGCTGGCGGGTCGTTCACCGCCACCGCGGCGGCCGCCGGGACGTTCGACGCCGCCGCCGACTTGGGCTGGGTGAGGATCTGCGTGTTGCCAGTGCGGGGTTTATCGTCTTTCGCCTCGGCAACCTGCTGATGCTGGCAACTCGGGCAGACGATGGCGGTGCCATCGTACGACCGCGGAATGCGGGCTCGGTAGCCGCATGCGGCGCAGGTGAAGAGGATCAGGCTCTCGTGCTTCACGGCTCCCCCGGTCGGGTGGTGACTATGACCCCGGCAGCGGCGGCGCTACCGCTGCACCCCGCCCGCATCCGGGATCAGCCAACGGTGTCACTGACGGCCGGCCTCGGCGCTGGTGCCAGGCGCCCAGCAGCGGAGGCTCGGGACATGGCGTTCTACGGGGAGGATCAGGTCCGCCGGGTGCGGCAGGCCATTGATATCGTGCAGTTGATCTCCGACTACACGCCGCTGCGCAAGGCCGGCGCCCACTACACCGGATGCTGCCCGTTCCACCAGGAGCGCACCCCGTCGTTCTACGTCTATCCCGACGATGGCCATTACCACTGCTTCGGCTGCCAGGTCCACGGCGACGCCTTCGACTTCGTCAAAGAGAAAGAACGCCTGGAGTTCACCGAGGCGATCGAGTGGTTGGCCAAGCGCGCCGGGATCGTTCTGGTCCGCCAGCAGGACGACGGCAAACATGGCCAGCGCCAGTCGTTGAACCGGGCAGTGGAGTTCGCTTGCGCCTTCTACCAAAGGCAATTGCGCGACTCGCCTGGCGCCGCCGAGGCCAGGGCGTACCTGCAACGCCGCCGGCTCGGCCAGACCGTGGTGGAACGGTTCCGCGTAGGTTGGGCGCCGGGTTCGGGGCAGCTCGCAGCAGAGGCGCGCAGGTCAGGCATCGACCTCGATCTGTTCCGCCAGGCCGATCTGCTGGTCGATCGCGATGGAAGAATGGCGGATCGTTTTTGGGAGCGGATCACCTTCCCGATCTGCGACCGGTTCGGGGCTCCGATCGCCTTCAGCGCCCGCCTGCTGCCGGCGGCCGAACAGGCCGCCAAAGCGGCCGGCCGCGGCGTCGGCAAGTACATCAACAACACCGATACGCCGCTCTATCACAAAGGCGCGACGGTATTCAATCTGCATCATGCGCGCAGCGCAGTCCGCGACCGGGGCCGTTTGATCGTCATGGAAGGTCCGACCGACGTCATGGCGGCGGATCAGGCGGGTTTCCCGGAATGCGTCGCGGTGCTCGGCACCGCCCTGACCTCCGAGCATGCCCGCCAGCTCGGCAACCTGGTCGGCGCCGATGGCAAACTGATCGTCCTGCTCGACGGCGACCGGGCTGGCGTGGCCAACAGCGTCAAGGCCGCCCGCACCTGCCTGGCAGCCGGGGTCACGGTGCGGATCAGCCTGCTTCCTGATGAGTTGGACCCGGCCGAGCTGCTCGCCGAAGGAACCGATCCGGCAGCTGCGAAAGCAACGTTCGAGGGCGTGCTGGCCTCAGCCCGATCCGAAA
The DNA here is from genome assembly GCA_014193115.1 of Planctomycetota bacterium. Classification (GTDB taxonomy): domain Bacteria; phylum Planctomycetota; class UBA11346; order UBA11346; family UBA11346; genus BJHQ01. The sequence continues at coordinate 92,503 of BJHQ01000010.1, forward strand.
TCCAGCACCTGCTCCATCTGTCGGCGCCGCGTCCGCACCAACTCGATCCACGGACCCTGGTGACCGTGATCGACGAGCTGATCGACGCGGTCCGGGCGGTGCCCGACAGCGACCTGCGCAGCCTGCATCTGCGCGACGCCGCCGGGTACCTCGGCATCGCCCAGGACCGGTTGGAGCGGCGCCTGCATCAGGCACCGGCGCCGGCGGAGGTGAAGAACGACCACCCGGCGTCCGCTGATGCGCCGCCACCGACCCTCGATCCGCAACGTGAAGCACTGCTCCACATCCTGATCCGGGAACCGGGCCTGCGCAGTCTCGCTGCCGACGAATTGGCCGTGGAACCATCGGATCTGCCGGCACCGTGGGACGCGGTCCTCGCTGCCCTGCTGTTCACTGCGGCAGATCCCGCCCAGGCCGACGGCGTCGCAGGAAAAAGCGCTGTGGTGCGGACCATCCAACAGTGGCAAGTGACGCCCCTCGACCGCCGGGTGCCGGCGGTGGGCGATCCCGAGGCCCGGCTGCGCGAATCGGCAGCGAGCTTGGCCCGGGGCCGGGACGAACGCGAGCTTGCTCGGCTGCGCCAGGCGATCAGCGACGCGGAAAAGCTCCGCGACAACGCAGCCATACGCAGATTGGGCCAGGATTTGAAAGTCTTGCGGGCCCGGCTTGGTCCGGGCTGACCAAGGCCAAAGCTGGCTCATCCTTGCGCACCGGAGGTGGTCTGTAAAATAGTAGACCACCCCGCGGTGCCGACGTGATGTCGCCCGGGCTGGCCCGGAAGCACATGGCCAAGAACTCGACTCCCACCGCAAAAAGCAACAGCGACGCCAAGGACGGCAAAGAAGGCGAGCGCGAAGACGGTGAGAAGGAGGTCGGCACCACCACCATCGTCAAGGCCGATGGCCAGCCGATGGCGCTGAAGGACGTGGTCGCCGCCCTGGTCAAGCAGGCCAAAGGCAAGAACCAGGTCACCTACGACCAGCTCAATGCGCTGCTCCCGGAGATGAACGATCCGGCGATCCTCGACCAGATCATCGAGGAGCTGGAGCAAAAGGGCTTGGAACTGGTTGAAGACGGCGGCGACGACGCCTTCCCCGAAGACGGTGAAGAGGGCGCTACCGGCGGCGATGGTGGCACTGGCACCGTGGTCTACGAGGGTTACACGCAGCCCGAGGCCGCCGAAGAGGTCGAGATCGGTGAGAAGATCGACGATCCGGTGCGGATGTACCTGTCGCAGATGGGTGAAATCCCGCTGCTCACCCGCGACCAGGAGATCGACCTCGCTCGGCGCATCGAAATCTTCCGCGAGGGCTTCCGGCGCAAGGTGATGACCACCCCGGACGCGATCCGGCGCGGCATCCAGTGGGTCGAAGAGCAGAAAGAGATCAAAGAGCAGCAGGAAAAGAACGCGAAAAGCCACGGCAGCTCGCCGAGCCGCGACGATTACCTCGACCGCGCCGCCAATCATCTCAACACGATGATCCGCCTGGTCGATCACGTCGGTCCGCTGACCGAGATGACCGCCGCGGGCGAGATCGACCTGCGCTCGTCGCAACTGCTGCGTAATCGCCTGACCCGCGCCTATCGCATGCTCGAAGAGATGGAGCTGGACGCCAAGACCGTGATCACGGTCAAGGACGAGATGCTCGATCTGCGCCGCAAGGTGCTGCGGCTGCGCCGCGAGGTCGAACAGAACCGTCGGCGCAAAACCATCGTGAAGGAAAAAGAGCAGGAGCTCTCCGACATCGGCCGCTCGGTGGGTGAGCCGATGGATCGCTTCCTGGAGCGCTGCGGCGCCCTGAGCAAGCGCTTCCGCCTGTATGAAGACGCCAAGCAGCGCCTGTCGATGGGCAACCTCCGCCTGGTGGTGTCGATCGCCAAGAAGTACCGCAACCGCGGCCTGTCGTTCCTCGACCTGATCCAGGAAGGCAACGCCGGCCTGATGAAAGCCGTGGAAAAGTACGAGTACAAGCGCGGCTACAAGTTCTCGACCTATGCGACGTGGTGGATCCGCCAGGGCATCACCCGGGCCATCGCCGACCAGGCGCGGACCATCCGCATCCCGGTCCACATGATCGAGACCATGGGCAAATTGCGGAAGATCCAAAAGGACATCCTGCAAGACACCGGCCGCGAAGCGACCATCGAAGAAGTCGCCGAACGCGCCGGGATCAGCGTCCAGGAATGCAAGCGGGTCATCCGCGTCTCGAAGCATCCGATCAGCCTCGACCGCCCCATCGGCGACAGCGATGACTGCTATTTCGGCGACTTCCTCGAAGACAAATCGGCCGAGAACCCCGCCAACATCTCGTCCAATGAGCTGCTGAAAGAAAAGATCACCGAGGTCCTCGACACCCTCACCGACCGCGAGCGCGAGATCATCTGTCTGCGCTACGGCATCGGCGACGGCTACACCTATACCCTCGAAGAAGTCGGCCGCCGGTTCAACGTCACCCGCGAACGCGTCCGCCAGATCGAAGCCAAGGCGATCAAGAAGCTGCAACACCCGATCCGCAGCCGCAAACTCGAAGGCTTCATCGATACCAAGACGTATTGATCCGTCGACGCGGTCGACGCCAAGCCTGACGCAGTCGAGTCCAAGCCTGACGCAGTCGTCCAAGCCTGACGCAGTCGTCCTAGCTGGCGCGGCCGTTGGGGACAGCTGTTTCCGTGAATCAACGGCAGCTGGTAGCAATTCGTTTTCGGCCGACTGACTAGCCATTCGGGTATTTTCGGTGTCCTGAACGTGCATCTGGCACGTGCAGATCACAGAGTTCATTGCCGATTGCAGGACCTGAGCGGTTTCGTACCCGCCCTGATCGCCACTGGATATTCGGAGCTTCGGCGCGGCGCGAGCAAACTGGAAGACTCGAGCCACCCCTTGGTCCCCTCGCGGGCCGTTCCACAACACTACATTCGATTATTCAGGGGCTGATTTTAACCAGGAGCTGCCTGATCGGCTCCTCACCACGGCATCGTTGCCGCAGCCGGGCGATCCTTCCATGTGTGGCATGATCCGCGCTCTCCCTGGAACAAGCCTGATCACGGCGAGGTCATTCCCTGCTCGTGACCACCTCCGGGTCCCCTCCCGCCGATGGCAGTGTGATCGTTCCCATCGGCCCTGGCCCTTGGCCAAATGCGGCTCCAGCCGTGCATAGCCAAGCACCCGCGAACCACCGGAAGCAACCATGACCATCACCCACCACCACGGCCTTGTCAGCGTCTACCGGTCGCACGACCAGGCCGAAAAAGCCATCAAAGCACTGCAACTGGCAAATTTCGATCTGACCAAGCTATCGATCATTGGCCGCGACTACCACACCGATGAGCGTGTGGTGGGCTATTACAATGCGGGCGATCGGATGAAGTACTGGGGACAGCTCGGGGCCTTTTGGGGAGGCATGTGGGGCCTGCTGTTCGGTTCGGCGATGTTCTTCATTCCTGGCATCGGCCCCCTGGTGGTCGCCGGTCCGCTGGTCGGCTGGATCGTCGGGGCCATGGAAAGCGCGTTGGTGGTCGGCGGCCTGAGCATCCTCGGTGCTGGCCTGTTCAGCATCGGCATCCCCAAGGACAGCGTCCTGTGCTACGAAACGGCGCTCATGAGCGGCAAATTCCTGCTCATCGCCCACGGATCGCCAGCCCAGGTGGCCGCTGCCCGCGGCATCCTTGCTCACACCAATCCGGACCTGGCTGAAGACTTTCCGCTCACCCACCCCAGCCTGGTCCAACATCATGACGACCATCAGGCGGTCGCCTGAACAGAGCCCAGGCAGCCATCCAGCTTCATCCGTCCCCCAAGGCCCGCAGTGGGCAAGCGATCCGATCCGGCCCCCATCAGCACTTGCCGTCCTGATCGCAGGCGGTTGAACGACCCACGGCATCACCCGCCCCCATGAAATTCAAAGATTATTATCGGGTTCTGGGGCTCCCACCGGGCGCTTCCGCCGCTGCCATCAAGGACGCCTACCACAAGTTGGCCAAGCAGTTCCATCCCGATGTCAGCAAAACGCCAGGCACCGAGCAGCGCTTCACCGAGATCGGCGAAGCCAATGAGGTCCTGAAAGACCCGGCCAAGCGCAGCGCCTATGACCGGTTGCGAGCCGGCGGCTGGCGGGATGGGCAAGAGATGAACCAGGCTGCGGACCAGGCTTTCCATCAACATTCAAATTCGCCCAATTCCGGGTCCTCTTCCAACCGCGGCGGGAACCCTCAGGGATGGTCGTCTGGCGGCTTCCAGGCCGACCCCCGGTTCAGCGATTTCTTCGAATCGCTGTTCAATCGCCAGGAATCAGCCGGCGCTCGGCAACGTGAGCGCTCTTACAGCTCTTTCACCGAGCGCGGCGACGACATCCACGTGGCCTTCTCGGTCAGCCTGGAGGAGTCCTTTCTGGGCGGCGAGCGGCAGTTCCGCCTGCAAACGCCCACGCTTTCCAGCAACGGAGATTTCGTCGAAGGCAGCCGCACCATGTCGGTCAAGATCCCGAAGGGCACCATCAAGGGCGACCGGCTGCGGCTGCGCGGCCAGGGCCAGCCGGGAATTGATGCGGCCGCGAACGGCGACCTCATCCTCGATATCGATTTGGCCACGCACGATCGGTATCGGGTCGATGGACGGGATCTGCTCTTGGAAGTCCCCATCACTCCCTGGGAGGCCGTCCTCGGAGCCCAGATCGCGGTCCCGACCCTGGGTGGAACCGTCACCGCTACCATTCCCCCTGGTTCCCAAGGTGGCGACAAGCTCCGGCTCAAGGGTCGTGGCCTGCCTGGGGAACCGCCCGGAGACCAGTATCTGCTTATGAAAATCGCTCTGCCCCCGACCGCCAGCGATCCGGCCAAGCAGCTCTATCGCGACCTGGCCAAGGAATCGACCTTCGATCCGCGCGCCAGTTTGAAGAACTGATCCGGCCAAGCGCTCGTTCAGCTGGAACAACCTGTTCCGTCAGCGTTTGAGCTTGGCCTCGCTCGGCCGCGGCTGGGCGAGCAGCACCGCCATATCGCGTCCGGTTTTGGTCAGTTCGATGACGAATTGATTGGCTGACTTGAAGGTGTATGTGGTTCCTGAACGTTGGGCCTCGACCAGCGCGCTCCGGGCGAGATCGATTTCTGCCTTCAACTGCTGTTCGTTCATCGTCCCACGGGCGAGGATCGTGCCATCGCGGATCAGCTGCGACAGCTCGGCCCGCAAATCGCCGCGATTGCGCAGGCGGTTCTCGATGTCGGTCATGGCGACCGCACCGCGGGCCTGAGCCAGCGTGGTCAGGATGAGGCGACCGAGGTCGCTGATGGGTTTGACGGCCATGGCTTTTCCCTGCGTGTTCTTGCCGTGGGAATCTTGACCGAGCAAGCCGAAATCGGGAGGCGAGCCCGACTCGCCAGGGGTCTGCCTTGGTGACCTGGGCGAGGCGAGCCCTTGCTCGACTCAAGACCCGAGGCGAGCTGGGGCTCGCCTCTTCCAGGCAATCCAGGTCGGCCAGTGAAGCGCCGCTTGGGCTCGACGCTCTCAACCTCGATGTTCCCAGCCCGGACATGAAGCGCCCCCGGCTTTGGACCGGGGGCGCGGGGTTTCACCTGGGAAAACCGATTACACGGTCGGTTGACCGCAGGCGATGATCAGGCCGTCAGGCGGCCTCGGGATGGCGATGATCGTGCACCTCCTTGGCGTGGATACGCCGCAACTGCGCCGCGCACTTGTCCGTGACCACATCGACGGCGCCATGGAAGGACGGTTCGCGGTCATGGGCGACGACATCCTTGTGATGGCCAAGGTGCATATCGACATCCACCTGGAAACCGCGGCGATCGGCGGGGTGGACGGTCACATGGACCTTGTTGAGAGATTTGTGGAAGCGTCCGAGTGAACCGAGCTTCTCAGTGATGTAGGCTCGCATCTGGTCGGTGACTTCGACATGCATGCCGGTGATGTGGACTGCGACCATGGTGTGGTCTCCCCTGGGTTGGGGGTCCATCGGAGCGGTCGCCCCTGTTGCGGAGCGGCCGGGCGGTGGGCCCGGTGGCCGTTTCCCGGAACGGCCGATCGGATGTGAGGATGAGCCGGGACTCATCGGCGTTCATGCTATCCACATACATAGTTCACGGTCAACCGTCATGTGGCTCAGCACATCTCGCTCCATTTTAGGTACTGTGCCAAGGTCACCTGCTGCATGGACCGGCGAACTGCCGATTCCCCTCTCGCACAAGAGGCGCGCCTTGCCACACTGTTCCCCGAATTGTTGGCCGCCAGGTCATGGCTAGGTCGCTTAGGACGCATTTTCCCTGCAAGATCCTCATTCTGAGTGCTCTCCGGCACGGATTTCCAGATGCGTAGATTCCGATTCTCGTGTCGTAAGCCTCTCGACATGGGTCGGTCGGCGAAACGTTGCTCCTGAGGTGTGGAATCGGCGGTGGTCGGTGATGCTGCGGTAGGCGGGCAGAACCATCTGCGAAGATCTCAGGCGGATACGCCGTCAGCCAACGTCGCACCAGCCGGCCACGCCGTCGCGTGCCTGGGGATCGAAGCCCAGCACGACACCATCTTGGCATCGACCTGCTCCAGGTGATCCTCGCTCATGCTTCTGATCCAATCTCCCCGCCGCGGTCCTGCCGGCTGGCTCACCGCCGTCGCTCTGGCGTTCGTCACGGCCTGCTGTCTGCCAGCCGCCGTATCCCTGCCCGAGGTCTTCAGCGACTACATGGTGCTCCAGCGCGAGCGCCCGGTCCCGGTGTGGGGGAGCGCCTCGGCGGGTGAGCTGGTCACGGTCACCTTCCGGGACCAGACCCGTTCTGCCACTGCCGCCGCCAATGGCTCTTGGAGCCTCCGTTTGGATCCCTTGTCTGCTGGCGGTCCTGATGAACTCCGGGTGGGCGGCTCCGCCAGCCCAGCGGCAACCGTGGTGTTCAAGGATGTTCTGGTGGGCGAGGTGTGGCTCGGATCCGGCCAGTCGAACATGGCCATCACCATCACCTCCGATTTCGTCAAAGGTGACGCGGCCCTGCATGCCTTCGCCAAGGTTGAGCACCCCCGGCTGCGCCATATGACCAGCGGAAGCGCCACCCGCGGCTGGTTGCGGGCGACACCCTCTGACATCGGCTCTTGTTCTGCGACCATGTTCGCCGCCGCCCTGCGCATCCAGGGTGAACTCGACGTTCCAGTCGGCGTGATCACGGCGGCGGTGGGCCTGACCTCCTCCAACACCTGGATCAGCGCTGAGGATTTCCTGGCCGATTCCGCCTGCCAGGCGAAACGCAAAGCCTATGAGGCGCGATACCCTGAGCTGGTGGTGAGCCACCAGCAGGCGGTCGAAACCTGGAAGACCGCGGTGGCCACCGCCAAAGCGGCCGGCACCAAGCCACCGCCCTGGCCGAAGGAGCCAGTGAAGCCCAACACCCGCCAGGGCCAGCATTTCGACCGTCTGATCCGACCGTTGATCCCCTTTGCCATCAGAGGCGTGGTCTGGGACCAGGGAGAATCCGGAACCGGTGAGCCGGAGCTCGACCAGTTGACCATGATGCGGGCCTTGATCGGGTCCTGGCGCAAACGCTGGGATCTGGGAGATTTCCCGTTCATTTACGTTCAGAAACCGAGCGGATTGGGTCTGTGTTGGGATCCCAAGGATCCCTTCTACGCCCAGGCCGGTCACGAGCCGGCCGCCCTGCCCGACGAGCCGGCCCAGAGCGGCATCGAATACATCGATTCGATGATGCGGATCCGCACCATCCCGGTGGTGGGCATGGTGGTGTCCCGGGATCTCAGCTCATCCCTCCATCCGGCCATCAAGTCGAGCTATGGCCGACGCGCCGGTGATGTGGCCCTCAACCTGGCCTATGGCAGGAAACTGCCGATCTATGGGCCGGATTACCTCGGGCATGAGATCCAGGGATCGACCATCCGGGTGCGGTTCGCCAACGCCGAAACCGGTCTGGTCTTCAAACCCAATATCCACCGCAAGGTCACCGGCCTGCAGGGATTCTCCATCGCCGGTGCCGACCGCCGGTTCCGCTGGGCCCAGGCCACCATCGACGGTTCCACGGTGGTGGTGTCCCACCCCGAGGTGCCGCAGCCGGTGGCAGTGCGCTATGGTTACAGCAACGACTGGCTCAACTGGGCGAACCTCTTCAATCGCGAAGGATTACCTGGGCTGACCTTCCGCAGCGATGACTGGTGAGGTCGGCGGATCAGCGAGGGACCGCTGGATTCCTCGCTGATCCGTCACTGGAGTAAGCCGCCGTCCCCGGCACGACCACCGACAAACTGCTCGGCATTGAGCGTTCCGCCCAAGCCCCGTTGCCATCTCCCCTCTGGCGACGCTGCCAGATCCTGGCCGAACTGCCAAAGCAGGACCAATTCCGTCCTCCGGACCTCGACACCATTTCCCTTGCCAGGCTCATCCTCACCCGCCTGAACGTGCAGACCGGCGACATAAAAGAAAAGTGATCGAGGCGGCGGACGGCCCGTCGATCATTTCAACTTCGGTTGATACAGATACAACACGCCTTCGCGTTCGTCCCAGCCGCAGGGAATGCCACATTTGGGATAACAGGCGAGGATCGCTTCGCCAATGCGACTCCTAGATCCGGCCGCTTCATTTAATAAGAGTATATCAACATAATAACAACACCCCGACAATTCTTTCCCATTTTTTATTTTATCAGGGTACGCAGATTCTATACGCCTCAGCGCTGGCTTTACGGTCATTTTGTAAAATTGATCGGTGACACTCACGTCAATCCCGTTTTTCCAAGCCATGCGAGCAAACGATATTGCTGATGTCAATATGGGATCAAATAATTTATAATGGCGTCTAAAGTTATTCATTGAGTCAACCACAATAACGCTGCCATTCGCTAAAACCGGAGACTCGTAGTTGCTAATGTTGTTCCATGACAAGAATATTTTCTCTGCTATATCTTGGACGGGTTGATCGAGATGCGCTAGGCTCATTTCGTTCCTTTGTTCGTTGATGATACTTGATTTAGCACCCAGACAAGAGCACAGACAGAAAGACCCAAGGACACGCATTTTGTTTGATGTGCTACCTACAGGTGCATAGTTGGTATTCCGCACCCCCTCTCTAAAATAAAAAACAGCAGGCATGCTATATACTTTTCAGGCCAGGGGCCGGGACACACACAATGCACCTAGCCGGTTCGAGATAGGTTGATGAGATCACGGCGAGCGGTGGTCATGGTGACAGTATGCGGACAATCGGCTGTTCAGTCAACAGTAATTGGCTGTCCTTATTTTTGCGCGTTGTTTCTTGCCGCCTATAGTCATATTCTACCCCTGTATTTCTTTAACATCGCCTTATACTCTAAACCCGATTTCATATCAAGAAATAAAGAGGTTTCAGTCCCCGGTATTCTTGATTCATATTTTATAGGGAAAGTCATCCGTTCACCGCCAATGAACCCCCAAAGGTCCTTATTAAATGGGCCAATAACGTTACAAATTGATAAAAATACGGCAAACCAACTTTCCTCCATAGATGCTGAATATTTCCGATCTTTTTTTATGACAGTTTCATGAATATTTCCATTTACCTCAATCAACACAATAAAATCGGAATCCGATTTTTTTGTTATGGAATGTATGGTAATCATGGAACTACCATTTGTGAAAACACAAGTGGAGACACAAGGAAGCGCATTTTGTTCAATACGCCACCCACAGGTGCATGCATGGTATTCCTCCCCCTCCGTGGCTATCTGCTTGGAACCGGCAACGAGTCGATTCAAAACAAGTGCATGTTTCTATGGTCTAGGCCAATGGCCTTCCAGCAATCCCGATGGGGGCTGGACCAACAGCTCCTAATTTCGCCGCTCGCTTCGCCTGCGCCGCCGAGCCGTGATCCTTACATCGTGCGTTCCAGCAGGTCGCAGACCGCCACCTGGCCGCGATCGTCCACGCGCAGGCTGATCAGACGCCAGGCCGGCAGGTCGATCCGGTGGTCGAGGCCGATGGCCGGCCAGCGCAGGCGGGTGGAACGCGCCGTTCCCGTGGGTTCCAGCAGGCGGATGATCCAGGCCGCACGGTCTTCGCTGCGCTTGACCGCGAGCACGGCCACCACGGCATCGTCCAGGCTCAGGCCACCTAACAGGGGCCGATCGACGCGGCTTCCACCGGGGAAGATGTTGATGGCCGTCGGCGGCTGGTTGACCAGATCCGCTTCACGCGGCAATTGGGCGAGGCGCTCGGTGGTGGGGCCGGCCTCCAGCACAAAACGGAAGGTGCGCACGCCCTGGTCCATGCGGGCGCTGTGGCGGTCTTGCGGCACCAGCGGCCGGTCGCCGATGGGATGGGCGCAATAGGCGGGACTGCGCAGCAGGGTCAGGCGCAGGCGCTGATCCGTGCAGTCGGCGGCATAGGTGCCGGTGGTGATCACGCCCAGGCAGGAACCCTGGCCGTCGTCCACGGCGAGGTAGCGATGCAGGACGGCTTCCTCACCGTTGGCGGGGAGATCGCTGAGAGAGGCGGCGCCCTCGCCCAGGAAGCGCCAGCCCTGGCCCAGTCCGGCGGCGAAGGGCAGATCCAATTTCAAGAGACGATCGGTCTCCATCCAATGCACACGGATCTCCAGCCCGATCGCGAGGCCTCGGCGGGGGATCTCCAGACGCTGGCGCAGATGGCTGGCGCCGATGGTCCAGAGGCTTTCGACCACCGTCCGCACCGGGCCGTCCTCGATCACCCGTACCGGCGCGAGTGGGGTCTCGCCCAAACCGGCGAAGCGACCGGCCGCGGCCGGATCCATGAGGCGGTAGCGGTCCAGCACCGTGCTCCAACCACGGCAGCGCATGCCCCAGGAATCGGCGTCATCCTGCAGCACCAGGCCGGTGCCGGCGCCGGCCAGATGCTGGCGGCCGGCAACGGACAGATCGAAGCGGCCGCTGGCCAGATCGACGGCCAGTTCCAGACCGTCCTGATTCGTGAACACCAGACACTCGCCGCGCCGTTGGGCCGAACCGTCCCCGGTGGCCGGCCGGCTGGCCCAGCCGCCGCTCCGCCGCGCCGGATCCGCAGCGACAGCTGCGGCGGGCGGTGGACGCGGCACGGTGCGGCAGGAGAACCGGGTCAGCGAGGACGGCTCCAGGCGGGCGCGGAAGGCGATCCGCTTGCGCCAGTCGAGATTGAGGCTCGACGCTTCCTGCTCGACCTGGGCCGGCACGCTGCGGCCTTGGCAGGTCACCTCCAGGTCGGTGAAGAAGGTCTGCCAGTTTTGGTCCGCCAGCATCATTTCGGCGGTGCAGATGACATCGACCGGAAAGGGATGGGGATTGGCCACCAGCACCGGCAGTTCGCCGTCAGCGGCGCGTGGCTGGGTTTCGGCCAACGCGAACAGGGCGCGGGCGCGCAGGCGCGAGACGATCTCCAGGCCGTGGTCGAGGGTGCGCAGGACCATGCGCTCCACCGCTTCGACCCCGGATCCAGGCAGCGAGTCGTGGAACTGGGCCAGGAGCAGATCGCGGCAGGCCTCGGCCAGCTCAGCCACCGGATAGGCCAGCAGTTTTTCTCCTGCGGCGAAGGCCAGAAGTTTTTCCGTCGCGAACAGCTCGTTCTCCAACTCGCGATAACGTTGCTTCACCTGCACCATCGAAATGTAGCAGCCCACCCCCCAGGGCCGCAGGTCTGTGTCGACCACCGGCAATGCGGCCCGCTGATCGGCCAGGGCCGCGATGTAGCTTTCCGGGGTGGCGTGGCGGATCTCCCAATCCGAGCGTTCACCGATCACGTTGGTGATCCGCTCCAAATCCAGGCGCGAGGGCCCGCCACCGTGGTTGCCCACGCCCCACAGCAGCAGGCGATGACCGGTGGCCGGCGTCTCCTTCAGGGCATTGCCGATCTTTTCGTGGGCCTTGCCAAGGGGACTGTTGTAGAAATCGCTGGGCCGGCAGACCACCACCTCGGAACCATCGAGGCCACGCCAGCGGAAGGTGTCAGCCGGCGCCTTCCACCAGCCCTGGTCCGGCCGGCAGATGACGTAGCCATCGTAGCCGCCTGCGGCCAGGATCTGGACCAGGCCGCGATCGTGGCCGAAGGGGTCGAAGTTGATCGCAGTGCGCGGCTCGACTCCGAACTTGTCGATGAAATACCGTTTTCCGTGCAGGATCTGACGGATGAAACCCTCGCCGGACGGCATGTTGCAGTCCGGTTGCAACCACCAGCCGCCCATGATGTGCCAGCGGCCGGCGGCGACCAGGCGGCGGATGCGCTCGAAAAGGACCGGATCGTATTCCTCGACCCAGGCGTACAGGACGGCCTCATTGTGGTTGAAGATGAAGGCCGGGAAGGTTTCACAGAGATCGGCCGCAACGCGAAAGGTCGCCAATGCTGCCGAGACGCCTTCCTCCCATTCCCACTGCCAGACCGGGTCGATGTGGGCGTTGCAGACCAGGTGCAGGACGGGGCGGGCCATGATGGTCTCCTGAGGACGGCGGCAGGCTGGTGGATTTCGGTGCCGGGCAACTGACCGCGAAAACCAGAAGCCAGTCCCGATGGTCAACACGACTCACCGACAGGTGCCGGGCGCTCCGGATCAGAAGTCGAAACGGTCGATGTTGGTCTTGTCGAAGGTATAGGGCAGGCCGAGGAGGAGGTTGTCGCCGGCCACCATGAGAGTGCCCAGGCGGCCGGCAGCAAAGGTTGCTGATCCGGTGGCGAGCCGGCCGGCAGCCACCGCCGCAGCAGCATGCACCGTCAGGTAGCCGAGGTCGGTGGTGTTCCATAGCACCACCGCTTCGGTGATGCCTTTCTTGACGAAGGATTTGTTGTCGTTGGGCAGGCCCAGGCCGACGACTTTGACATCCGTCCGACCGGACTGCTCCACCGCCTCGGCGGCGCCGGGCACAGCGGGAACGCACAGGCAGAGGATGACCTTGACGTCGGGCATGGCGCCGAGGACGGCGTTGGTCTCGTCGAAAGCCTTCTTCTGGAGGTCGTCGCAAGCGCGGATGGTGGCCAGCTCGATGCCCGGCCAGTTCGCGGCGCGACGGGCTTCCACCGCCTGCTGCCAAGCCACCATGTTCCCGGCAGTCAACGAAGCCGTGATGATCGCGAAGCGTCCTTTGCCGCCCAGGATCCGGCCGGTGTGGTCCATCAGAACCTGGCCGATCCCTTCCGGCGTGGCCTGGTTGACGAACAGCGAGCGCGCATCCGGGGTGGTGTCAGCGTCCCAGGTGATCACCGGGATGCCGGCGGCGCGGGCTTTTTTGAGCACCGACGAGAGTCCATCGCGGTTCTCCACCGAGGCCGCGATGACGTCGACCTTGCGGGTGATCCAGGTGTCGACGATGCGGTTCTGCTCCGCCGGATCGGGCCCGGTGGGACCATCCCACAGCAGGTCGACGCCCAGTTCCTTGGCGGCTTCCTCAGCGCCGCTGCGGCAAGTGATGAAGTAGGCATTGCCTTTGCTCTTGGGCATCACCGCGACCACCGGCCGGTGTCCGGCGGTGGCGGGTTTCCGGGTGAGGACCACGCCGACGACGACCAGGGCGGCGACGATGGCGACGAGGGTGAGGGTACGGTTCATGGATGAGGACTCCTGGCTATGATGTTCGGTGCTGGCGGGCAGCGGGCATGATTTTGAGAATTTACAGCTTTCCTTCAAAACGATAACGGAACCGGCCGCCGGGTGCAACGTCGCCGGAAAGATAGAAATCCATCACATCCCCGGGTTTCTGCAGATTGTCCGCCCATTTGAAATCGAAGCGAGGCAGGCTCTCCCCCTGCAACCCGAGCAGCTTGCGATCCACCAGCAATTCCAGGGCATTTCCCGAGAGACGGAACTGGGCCGAACCGATGGCGTGCCATGCGAACTTCGTGTCATGGCGTTCAACGCTCAGCTCCCGGCCGGAGGGATCGAGGCGGTTGATGATGACATCATAACCCTCCCAGCCGGTGCCGGGATTCTGATCGGTATCCAGGAACAACCAGATCCGTTTGGCGCCATCGGGCAGGGCGATCGGGGCAGCGCACTCGATCCGGAAGGCCAGGTTCGTCGTGTCACAGGCCACCTGCGCCTGGACCAGGTTGTTGCGACCGCTCTGGTCGCGGTAGTGCAATGAACCATAACCGGGATGATCCCGTTCCAGGATCTTGTCACGCCAGTCGGTGAAGACCGGAACTACCTGTTTCCACGGCGCAAATGGACCATCGGGCTTTGCTGAGAGAGGTACCAGACCTGAAGCCCTCGGTATTTCAGGGACCCCTTTGAAGCGACGGATGCGATCTGCCAGCTGATGGACATAGTGATCCGCTAGCGGTCCCTTGGACATTTCGAGATCGCGGCTGTATTCATCGGTGAATTGGTCGCAGAACTGGGCGGGACCCTTCCCCCAGTTGTCGATCCATCGTCCCGCCGTCCATTCATTCCAGCTGGTGACGAAGATCAGCTCCGGATCCAAGGTGAGGGCATGAGCGAACTGTTCGCTGAAATTCAAACCCTGCAAAGTCATCTCGGGATAGGGAGGGAGCAATCCCACAGGCTGTTTTCCATCATGGAAGCTCCGCCCGCGGCAATCTCCGTTCGATTGGACACCGGGGCTTCCACCTTTGATCTTCAGGTTCTGGGCGGCCGACACCGAAACGCTTTCAGGACGTTTTGGATCGGTATCATACCCATAGGGTTGCGGGTGACCGAGCATCCAGGCAAAACCCTGGTGATTCTTCCCGACAGGCCATATCGTGGCGCGGAACGTGAATTTATCATGCATTTCTTTCGCGATCTGCGAACGATCGGCGCTGATCAACGGCCGGCCTTTCCACTGGAACCAGGCGGCATCCCAACGACCCGAAGCGTAGAATGCCTTCCACAGCCGGTCGAAGGTCTTCTTCGTTTCGGTGTTCAGCATGAAGGCGGCCTCGGGAACTCGACGGCCTTGTTTCCGGTAGAAGACGATCCGGTCGAGCAAGACACCATAATTCTCTTCATAGATCAATCCGTTGGTGGCATCCATGAGCAGGAAGTCAACACCCAGATCGCTCAGTTGCCGTAGATGGCGATCGATCACCCAGGGATCCGTAAGCAGATAGTAACCGTAGAGGGGTTCATTCCAATGGAACATGCCGCCGAAAGGCGATTCCCCTTTTTGTCGAGGAGCCTTGGGCGCGTTGGCGGGACCAGGCCACGTGTCATACTGGCCAAGCGCTTTGGGATTCGCGAGGAGAACTTCGGTGACGTTCCATGGCCCAGGTGCGCGCAATGCATTGGTCTTCTGGGCGGGTTCCGGGGGATGCCAACCGAAATAGAAGATCCCGACATACTTGTCAGTGCGCGGAGGACGGGCGCCTGGATCGCCAGAGCACACCACGTCCCGTCCAAGTCCATCCCTGGCTGGCCACGGGATGGACAGGATGGATCCAGAGGCGTCAATGGTGGTCTGTGGAGACGTATTTCCAGGGACGCCGTCCTTGGTTGTTTCTCCTGGCTGTTCCACGGCGAGGGCGCCCAATGAGAGAACACAGACCAATTGCGTGAAGAGGAGTCGCAGATGTGGCGCTGATTGATTCATTGGGATTCCGAAGCCATGGGGATTGAAGAGTGGTAGCATCAATATCGAAGGAAATAAGATCCTGGGGATGACTGTTTATTTCGGCGGGAAGACCGATTTGAGCGCTTCCAGGTATCCCAGCCTGGTCGTCGTGTCCGGTTCGAGGTAGCTGCCCTCGGTCCATTCGTTCCATGAATTGATGGTGAGGATGCGCTCGCCCGGTGGCCGGGTATTCAGATACGCCTTGGCTTGTTCCAGGTACTTTTTGAAGGAATCGGGAGTGCTGCCCACCACCGCTGTCATGTGCGGATAACCGGCGTTCTTGAACTCCTGGGTCTGGTCCGTGCGCGGGGTGGAATCCCAGCCGACGCTGACATTCGGATGATAGGGCACCTTGAAGGTGTTTTGAAAACCGGGCCATTGCTTCATGGCCTGGTCGCCCAGTCGTTCGTACGGGTAGCTGGGGAAGCTGTTCAAGCCGACATGGTGGATCCAGACGTACGAGGTGACGCTGTTGATGCCCAGGGCGGCGATGAGGCCGGCGGCGTCCTTCACGATCACGGCTGGTTTATCCATGCTGGCGATATCGCGGATGGGCTCCTTCCCCACCGTGCCTAATTGCACGCCCCAGGCGACCGCATTGATATGCAATCCAGGCAGACCGGCAGCCTTGCAGCGTTCACGGAAATCCGCGAAGGCCTGCCTGGTCTGTTCGGCGCCGCCGAGTCCCTTCATCAGGGTGTGCAGTTCATAGATGGAGAAGTACGGTTTCCCATCGATGGTCCAATAGTTCGGTTGGGAAAAGTAGGATTTGATCATCACATCCGTGGCCTTGACGAAGGTCTCCCTGGTCACGGCCCCCGCATTCCACAACGTCTTGGGCTTGCCGACCTTGGCCGGGAAGAGATCGATGTAATCGTGATTGGCCCACATGATGCCGAACTTCAGCCGATCGCGGTTGGCGGCCTTGAGGAAACCTTCGTGCAGGCAACGCTCCAGGGCCGGACCTTCATTGTAATAATACCAGTCGAAGATGAAGGCAGTGAGCCCGTGGTCGGCGGCCGCGTCGATCTTCTGCTGCATGGCCTTGGGATCGGCCTCGTCAGCATATCCCCACAACGGGATGCGCGGCTGCTGATGGCCGGGGAATCGCGGCGTCGCCGCCTTGACCAGTTCCCATTCCGTCCAGTCCTTGGCGATCCGTTTTTCATTGCGCGCATCCACATGCCAGTTCGGCCAATAATAGGCGGCAACCTCGTAGTCGGCAGCCATCACTGCCGGAGCGGCGGTGGAGAGGCTGATCATGGCAACGATGAGCTGGCGGATCCGCATGGGAACTTCCATGAATTGGTGGGTTGACGGTTTATCACGAAGGTGTCCGGTGTTATTCGCCGGTATCAATGCGGTGGTTTGACCGCCAGCGGTCGGCTGAGCCGCTCCAGGATCGGTCGCAGGGCGATGGCCGCCACCAGCAGAATCCCGGTGAGGATGCCGGCGAGTTCCGCCGGACCGTCGGACAGGCGCAGGCCATTGCGCATGACGACGATGGCGGCGAGACCAAGGACCGTTCCGTGGATGCTGCCGATACCGCCGAAGATCGAGGTCCCGCCCAGGACGACCGCGGTGATGGCTACCAGTTCGAGGCCCAAGCCGGCGTCGGCCTTGGCCTGGCCGACCTGGCTGACCGAGACCACCGCCGCCAGGCCAGCCAGGGCGCCGCACAGGACATAGGCCGCCAGCAAGCGGCGCTCGACCTGGATGCCGGCATGGCGGGCGCCTTCCGGGGCGAAACCGATGGCGCGCAGTTCCCGGCCCCAGGGCATGCGGTGCAGGGCCAGCCACAGGGCCGCCGCGATCAGCGCCACCAAGGGCACCTGCACGGGCACCGCGCCGCCCAGGTAGCCCTGTCCCAGGACGAGAAATTCCCCGGGGAATCCCGTGACATTATCAACGCCACGGGTCAGACCCTCGGCCAGACCGCGGTACAGCGACCAGGTTCCGAGGGTGACGATCAAGGCCGGAAGGCGCAGCCGGGTCACCAGCACCCCGTTGAGCAGACCGCCGGCGGCGCCGCAAGCGACGGCGCCGACGGCCGCGATCCACACCGGCAGGCCGACATCGCGCCACAGCAGTCCAAGAGCCACCGAGGCCAGGCCGACCATCCCGGCCACCGACAGGTCGATGCCGCCGGCTAGGATCACCGGAGTCAGGCCGAGGGCGATCAGTCCCACCACGGCGGCTTCGCGGCCCAGCTCAGCAGCATTGCCGGCGGTGGCAAAGTTGGTGCCGGTGATGGCGAAGACTGCGATCAGCCCGATCAGCAGCAGGCCGACCGTGGATTCCTGGGACCAGCGCTCAGCCACTGCGGCCCCCACGGTTCTTTGCCCCGAGGCTGTCGCCGGCCCGGTCGCCAGCCACTGCGACGAGGATCACCAACCCTTGCAAAGCCCGCTCCCAATAAGCGTCGAGGCGCAGCCAGACCAGGGCCGGGCCAAGGGTTGCCAGCAAGATCGTACCCGCCGCGGCGCCCAGAACCGCGCCCCGGCCACCGTTGATCGACACCCCGCCCACCACAGCCGCGGCGATCACCGCCAATTCCAGACCGCGTCCTTCATTGGCCTGGACGGTGCGGAACTGCAAGGCGGTGAGCATGGCTGCGAGTCCGGCCAGTGCTCCCATGGCGATGAACACACCGGCTTCGATCCGGCGCGGCGACAGGCCAACCAGACGGGCCGCCTCGGCGTCGCAGCCGACGGCATAGACCGCCCGGCCGACCGCCAGGCGATGGTACACGATCCAACCAACCGTCAGGACCGCCGCAGCGACCAGGACGATGGCCAAGCGGCCAGCATCCTGGCCGAGACCCAGCCATTGGACCTGCTCTGGCAGGTTGCGAACTGCCGCCCCAGCCCGCCACCAGCGCAGGGATTCGTCCAGCACCACCATGGTGGCCAGGGTGGCGACGATGGAGGGCAGCCGCAGCCCGGCCACCAGCAGAGCGTTGATCCCGCCCAGAGCGGCGCCGAGGGTCACCGCGGCCACCACCGCCAGGGGCGCCGGAAGTCCCTGGGCCGCGAGCAAGGCGCCGACCAGCCCGCACCACGAAAAAATGGCGCCGATGCTGATGTCGATGTGCCGGCACAGGATGACTCCGGTCATACCCACCACGGCTACCACCAGCGGTGCGATCTTGACCACTAGGTTGACCAGGTTGGCAGCGGCGAAGAAATCCGGGCGGAGCACTGCCAGGACGGCGAATAGCAGGACGATGGCACCCACCAAGGTTGCTGAGCGCAAGTCGAGCAGCCCAATGAACTTCCCCGCCTCGCGGGGCTCCGGCCTTGCCGCAAGGGACGGCTGTGCCGTCCCACGTTCTTGGTTGTCCGGGGTCAGGCCCCCGGAACGCGCCTCCGGCGCTCCCCCGCGAAGCCTGCGGCTGCTCATGCCGCCCGTCCCAGGGCCAGGCTGAGGACACGCTCCGGGGTCGCCTCGGCGCGTTCAAGGATGTCAGCAATGCGCCCCTGGCGCAGCACCGCCACCCGGTCGGACAAGCCGAGGACCTCGGGCAGGTCGGAGGAGATCAGGATCACCGCGACGCCCTCGGCCACGAGATCGCCAATGATCTGGTGGATTTCCGACTTGGCGCCCACATCGACACCCTGGGTGGGTTCGTCGAGAATCACCACCCGGGGCCGGGTGGCCAGCCAGCGGGCAAAAGCCACCTTCTGCTGATTGCCACCGCTGAGGGTTTCCACTGGGGCATCAATGCCGGCGGTGCGTACAGCAAAGCGTTTGACCGCATCTTCGGCGAGGCTCGACTCGGCAGCCCGGCGCAGAAAGCCAAACCGCACCAAGTGCCGGCGCAGCACCGCCATGGCGGTGTTTTCACTGACCGTCATGGCTGGGATGACCCCATGCCGGCGGCGGTCCTCGGGCAGGTAGGCGATCCCCGCGGCGATGGCCCGGTCCGGCCGGTCAATGGCTAGCGGACGGCCATCGAGGAGGATGGTGCCGGCATCCGCCGGGGTCAGGCCGAACAGAACGCGAGCCAGTTCGCTGCGGCCGGCGCCCACCAGTCCCGCCAGCCCGACGATCTCGCCGGAACGCACGGTGAGGTCGATGGCCGCCACCCCGGAGGCGGTGCAGCCCAGGCCGCGGCACTCCAGGACCGCAGCTCCGATGGTCACCTGACGCTTGGGATGCAGCTCGGCCACCGGCCGGCCGACCATCAGACGGATGATCGCATCGCTGCTGAGTCCCTGCATCGGCAAGGTGCCGACCGAGGTTCCATCGCGCAGGACGGTGGCGCGGTCAGCGATGGCGGCGACCTCATCCAGGCGGTGGGAAATATAAATGATTCCGATCCCGGTGCTGCGCAGGCCGCGGACCAGGTCGAGCAACCGTGTGGCGTCATGGGATGGCAGGGCAGCCGTCGGTTCGTCCAGGATCAGGATCCGCGCCCCGGTCAGCAGGGCCCGGGCGATCTCCACCAATTGCTGCTCAGCCATGGACAGCGAGCCGGCCACCCGGCCGGGATCGATGTCGGCACCGATCCGGTCCAGGACCTCGGTGGCCATCCGCCGGCGTCGCGGCCAGTCGATCCAGCGCAGCAGGCCAGGCCGCTCGCTGCCCAGGGCCAGGTTCTCGGCGACGCTGAGGTCGCGGAACAGGGACGGCTGCTGGTAGACCGCGGCGATACCCAGGGCCTTGGCCCGGCGCGGATCCAGGCGCGGCTCTTCGTGGCCGCCCACGACGATGCGGCCGGCATCGGCCCGATGGGCCCCGGTGATCAGCTTGATCAGCGTCGACTTGCCAGCGCCGTTCTCGCCCAGCAGGGCGTGGACCTCGCCGGCGTGCAGCGCGAAGTCCACCCCGCGCAGGGCCTGGACAGCGCCGAAGGATTTGCGCACCCCGGCCAAGCTCAGGAGCGCCGGAACCTCGGTGATGGCGCCGGACAGAGCAGGCGTCACGGCAGGCGGACCTCGATACGGTGCTCGCCCGAGCCGACCTCGCGCACGCCGCCGGCGAAGGGCAGATCGATTCGTGCCCGGGTGTTGGCGGGGACGGTGGCGCTCAGCAGGAATCGCCCGCCGGTCACCGACCAATCGGTGGCGATGCGTCCATACGGGGACAACAGACTGGCAGAGGCCCGATCGATTCCGCCGCCCGGCCGGGGCCGGATCAAGATCCGTCGATATCCTGGCTCCAGAGCGTCGATGCCGCCGATCCAGGCATAAATCCATTCGCCCACCGAACCCAGGGAATAGTGGTTGAACGAGTTCATGCTCGGGTCCTGGAAGCCTTTATCCCGGGTCCAACCATCCCAGCGCTCCCAGATCGTGGTCGCGCCCTGACGGATCGAATAGCCCCAGGATGGAAAAGTGTCCTGGCGCAAAAGGCGATAGGCCGCATCCAGATGGCCGTGGTCGGCCAGGACCGGCATCAGGTGGCCGACCCCGAGGAATCCGGTGGATAGATGGTCGCCCTTGGCGGCGATGTCCGCCACCAGCCGTTCTACCGCGGCGGCTCGGCGGTCTTCCGGCAGCAAGCAGAAGCGCAAGGCGAGAACATAGGCGGCCTGGGTATCGCTTTTCAGTTTGCCATCCGGCTGGAGGAACGCCTTGGCAAAGGCCGCGCAAATCTCGCCATGCCAACCCCGATACTTGGCGGCGTCCGCGGCCTTGCCGAGCACCTCCGCCATGCGGGCGGTGAGATCGACGCTGTTGGCGAAGAATGCGGTGGCGAGCAGGGTCTTGTCGGTATCGGCCTTGATGCTCAGCCAGTCGCCATAGTTGTTGCCAACCTGCTTGCTCCAGATCAATGGGGGGTTGGCAGCTCGGATGCGCTCGATCCAGGCCACGCACGACGGGTAGGAAACCTCCAGGACGCCACGGTCGCCGTAGCGCTCCCACACCACCCACGGGCAGATCACCCCGGCGTCTCCCCAGGCCGGAGCGCCATCCTTGGGCAGCATTCTTCCGGGGACCCGGGGGGCGACATCGGGGAAGGCGCCGTCGGCGGTCTGGCCATTGCGCACATCGCGCAGCCATTTGGTGAAAAATGCTGCCACATCCATGTTGTACGATGCGGTGCGGATGAAGATCTGGGCATCTCCCATCCAGCCCAGGCGTTCGTCGCGCTGCGGACAGTCAGTGGGTAGCGCCAGGAAATTCCCCCGTTGGCCCCAGCGGATGTTGCTCATGAGCTGGTTGACCAGCGGGTCGCTGCACGTGAACGTCCCGGTCGCCGGTGTGTCCGAAGACAAGACGACGCCAGTGATGGTGGCCGTGGTCGCGGGCTCGGTCAGACCGACGACCTCGACGTAACGGAAGCCATGGAACGTGAACCGCGGCTCGAACACCACGTCGCCATTGCCCGCCAAGATGACTTGGTCGACCACCCGGGCTCCGCGCAGGTTGGCCGTGTAGATCCCGCCATCCTTGTCCAGAATTTCAGCGAATCGCAGGGTGATGACGGTCCCCGCCGGGCCGGTGGTGCGCAACCGGGCCACCCCCACCAGATTCTGGCCGAGATCGAAGATGGTCACTCCGGGCTTCGGGGTGGTGATGGCGACCGGGGCGATCTCCTGCACTGCCCGCACCGGCACCCCGGGATCAACCACCAGATTCCGCTGTTCGGGGAAGATCTCCACTGGCTTCCAGTCGGTCGCCGCAAAGCCCGAGCGGTCCCAGCCGGGCAGATCGAGCCTCCGGTCGACGATCTCGCCATCCATCAGGTCGGCGGCCCGGATCGCCCCGGCGGCTCCGGTCCATGAGCCGTCGCTGACCACCTGCTGCACCCCCTGGTCGGTGGTGATCTCGAGTTGGACCAGAAGACGCGGCGGGCGTGGCCCATAGGCGTCGTGGCCACGGGTCAGCCAGCCGATTTTTCCACTGTACCAACCATCGGCGACCACCGCCGCCAGAACGTTCTCGCCGGTCGTGATCCGCCCGGTCACGTCGTGGACGACATAGTTGACATGCTTGGCAAAATCCGACCAACCTGGCGACAGGCGGTGGTCGCTCACTGGCTTGCCGTTGATGCTCAGATCGGCCACTCCCAGAGCGCTGACATACAGCCGTGCCTGGCGAATCTCTCCGCTGACGGTGAAGGTCCGGCGCAGGTGGGCCGGGGGCTCGGGCGCGGCATCAGGCTTGCCTTTTGGGTCGGCCAGCTTGCGGCCCTGGGGAAGGGCCCACGCCCCTGGCGGGCCATCGCTGGGCAGGCGCAGGCCGATCCAGCGCGCCGACCAGTCCCCTGGCTTGAGCAGGCCCATGGCGAAACGGGCCGGGGTGCTGGTGGCGGTGGCTCCGGCCTGATCGCGCACGCTGACCCGCCACCAGACCTCATCCCGGGAGGCGAGAACCGGCCCAGCCCAGGGGACCAGCACCGAATCCTGGCTGGTGGTGAAACCGCTGTCCCAAAAATCTGCCCGCCCGCCCTCCAGGCCCGCCCGGCTGCGCGCTGCCTCGATGCGCCACGCGGTCTGGACCGTATCCTGAACCGTGCTGGACAGCACCCAGGTCAGGCGAGGTCGCGGGGCTTCGACTCCCAGGGGATCGATCAGGTGTTCGCAGCGCAAATTGCCGACCTCAAGCGCGAATAACCCGCCGTGCAGCACAAAGATCCAGGCCGCCAGGAGCGACCGGCGCGGGAGGAGCTGCAGGTTCATGGTGGGATACTATATGACTGTTCCATTCCTGTTTCCGAACGGTTTGTGGCAAATTTGCACAAATGGTGCATTTGCAGCTCATCAGCTGAAATTCACCGTGATGTTTCTCGCCCTCACGCCCAGGCTCGAGTCAAGGTTTGCATGGCGCCCTTCATCCAAACGGGATGATGGCGCCTTCGTTGATCCAGTACCACGGCACAGGACGAATGATAGGCAGATGATCCGGAATGATTGCCCATGAAAGAATGGAGATTTTGAGAATGGTATGCCGTATGGGCAAATTGGAGGAAGAACATGTGGGCAATAGGGCTGGGGGCGATTCGGGCAGGTTGAAGGCGAGTCAGGACTGGAATGGAATAGGTGGTTTGATGATTTTTCATTACTGACCAACGTAGGTCAGGCGCCAGACGCACCCACCTTCGATGTCCTTTCCATTACGATAGGTCGTTACTCCAGGGACATTGGATTTTCCATAGAGCCAGACCCCAACCTGTTCAGCCGGATCATCGAGCACCCACAGATAACTGCCGGCTGGCTGGGCTGGGTACTTTAAACGCAACCAGGCGTTGTCATTGAAATTGACGAATTTCTGTTGGGCGATGACTGGGCCAGCGATGCTGCTGGCGAAATCGCCTTGCCACTTATGAAGGCGCAGAGTCAAGCCTCCGATGTTATTGCCATAACTGGGCGAATGAACTTCGAGGGCAGAAGTAGAGACTGACGTGGCGAAGCGAGTCCCGATCGCTTCGCCGATCTTCAGCGGCAGCCGTTCCCCCAAGGCAGCATATTGGTTTCGGATGTATTCGACTGATGGCTGCACCTCCCGATAGCGGTAGGCGAACCTGCCATTGGGTGCCGCATCGCCATTGATATAGGCGTCCATTTCATCGGCGGGGACCTGCTCCTGATCGTGCCATTTGAAAGTGAGGGCAAGTGGAGTGTCATCGGCGATCCCAAGAAGCTTGCGCGGAATGGCCAATTCGAGCACTTTCCCGCGTTGACCGCGAACGATCTGCTCACTGACCACGGACCAGGTTCGATCGTCACTATGGCGCTCAAGCACCGAACGGTTGTCAGCCTTCGTATCATGCCTGATGACGAAGTGGAAACCATTCCATCGGGTGGTCTTCTGGTCCGTTCCGATATACAACCTCATCCAAGACTTCCCATTGCACGGTTTCAGGTCGGCCTCGGTTTCCATCAAGAAGTAGATCGTTTCCTTATCCCGCGCCACCTTGCCCAGACGCAGGTCGTTCAATCCAGACTTGTTGACATATGGTCCAGCGGAGCCACTCCCCGGACTATTCCGATCGGCCGGGTCACCGACATCGTCACGATATTCCGGAAGGACATCGATCCAGTCCGTGGCATCACCATCGACCGTGATGGTCTTGGGCGCACTGACTGCCGGTAAGCGCTGGGCGCCTTTGTAGCGACGGACATTGGTGATCAACTGGCGATAATAATGGTCGGCAATTCCCCCGACTTTTTCCCGGGTTGGTTCGATGTCGCGACTGAACTCCGGGGTGAATTGGTCGACCAGGCAGCCCATCGGTTCTTTTTGCGGCCCGAAACTCGACCAGCGGCTTGCCGTCCATTCATTCCATCCGGTCACGAAAACGATACTGGGATCGACCTCATGAGCACGGTCCCATTGCTCCTGGAAATTCAGGCCTTGTGCGGACGGATAGGCCGGATCGAGCGGGTTCTGTGATAACGGTTGGATCCCGTTGTGGAAGCTTCGCCCACGGCCGATGAAATTGCCGGACTTATCCCGGTGATTGAGGGGAATAGGACCGCTTCCATTGATCGCCAGGGCATTCTGGGCGACACCCACCGATATATATTCGCGGGGATTGCCTGGTGCTGGGCAGACCGCTTGCGGATAGAGGCTGAGCCACGACCAGGAGTTGGCGGGGTATGTGCCTCCGGAAGTATAGTTCGGCGCCCAAGCCCGGAACGTAAAAAAGGCCAGTTGCGCGGGATCGCTGACCCATTTCTTGTTGCAGTAAACCACGGGCTTGCCTTCCCAGCGAAACCACAACGGTGATTCAGGATCTTTGCTGTAATATTCGTTCCAGAGATCGGTCAAAGCCAGCTTGGCATTGCCGGGGTTCTGCCCGAGCATCCAGCAGATGTGCGGGGTCTTTCCACCCTTGGCACGGATCTCGGTATAGGTCGAGATGATGAGACGATAAGCCTTGTCATAAAATGCACCTCGATTACCGCCCCAAATGCCATAATTAGTCGTATCGAAGGCGATGAAATCGATACCAGCATCGGTCAGCATCTGGGCATGACGGCGGATCACATAGCCATCGATGTCTTCACGGTAATACCCGAAGAGCGGTTCTCCCCACCAGTGCCAATAGCTCCCACGCGGACTTCCCGCGGGCAAGGCATCCTGAAGAGGACCCCACGGCGCACCATTCTTGTCAATTGCTTTGGGATCAGCCCTCAAGATCTCCGATACGTTCCATGGACCCTGGTCGTCATCGCCATGCCAAACGAAATAAAACATGCCGACCGTACGATTAGGACGCACCGGTCCGACCTGTGCATGGGACGGTACATCATCACCGCGTTCATTGATCCAAGCCCACGTGTCGCTTTGTGTATCCCATGTCGAAGCTTGCGAGAGTTCGGTGCCTGTTGCTGGTTTCACTTCTGCTGCATGGGAAAGTGCCGCCATGAAACCAAGCATCAGGGACAAGAGGCTGAAAGAATTGCTTCCCCAGAACAACCTCCTGGACGTGAGGCGTGGCATGAATGCACGCATTGACAACCAAGGATCTGCCTCGCACTTGAATGTCGTGGAGGTCGGCTCGTGGCGGCGACAGGAGTTGACGTGAAACCTGTTGTGACGGACCTGATGGAAGGGGTGGATCAGAGTAATAGGCATGAATTGCTCCAAGTATGGGATGCTGCTATTTTGACGGACCTTGCTCGCGATTTTCCGCCATCGCCACCCAGTCGAGTGCATCTGGTCGGCGGGGAAGAGCCCACTTTAGTCCGGCACTTGCTGCGGCGATGGCTGGGTTGGCGATCGCCTGCCCAGCCCCATTGCGGGGATCGAACCAGTGGACCGTCCAGTTCCCCGGTGGCAGGGCCAAGTTGACCGTCATAGCTTGGGCTCAGGCACATCGAACTGATAGGTGCCGCTGCCAACGGACACCGTGACTCGGCCATCACTAGCGGAAGCGATGGCGAATTCTGGCCGTCCGGCCAGCGGTTTGCCATCTTCGGTGATCGCTGCGGGTTGGTTTGCGGGCAGATGGACCACCGCGCTGGCCGTGGGAGGAATCGTGATGGTCACCCGCAGGCGATCGCCCTCGCGTTTCCATCCCCAGGCGAAACGACCGCGCGGATGCTCGGTCCACGCTTCGGCATGGTTCAGCCCGGCGGTCGGTTGCGGTCGGATGACCACCTTTGCCAATCCCGGTCCGGAAGGATCCGCCGTCAGGCCGCACAGTCCTTGGCGGAACCAAACCGTGGGACTGCCGAGGAAGACGTGGTTGCGGCTCACGCCGGGGCTGAGCTTCCAGAATTCATAGAGGGTGGTGGCGCCATCAGCCCGCATCCAAGCATAGCTTGGCGGCTCCGGGCGAGCCGCCGCCTGCACAAACAAGTCGCCGCGGTCGGCGGCGCCCAGCGCCATCGGGAGCCACCGGGTGCCCAGGCAGCCGGTGGTCAGTGCGCCACGATCGGCGGCTAGACGTTCGATCAGCCGGGTTCGGGACAGTGGTACGACAGCCGGGTCGAGAAGACCGGTGGCGAGGGCGCAGGCGAGGGCGGTCTGGGATCCATTGCCGACCTTGCCGGTGGCCGGATCGACGAATGCCTTGGTGAAAGCCGAACGGATCCGCAGCGCCAGGTTGTCAGCGGCGTCGGCTTCGGCGGTCCGTCCAAGGATGCGGGCGCTGGCGCCGACGATGCTCGCAACCTGGAAATAGAATGCCGTCGACGTCACGGCCGCTGGCGAACCACCGCCAGGCGGCGCCCCCCAATCGCCCAGACCGGATTTGATCAGATCGTCCTTGGCCAATTTTTGCTGGGCGAACGCCAGGTATTGCGCCATCGGCTGATGATGGCGTTCGAGGATCCGACGATCACCACCATACAGATACAGATTCCAGGCGATCAAATGATAGGCGCTGACCCAGTCGATACCGTTTCCCCAGGTGAACCCCGGTGATGGCACGATCGACGGCAGATTGCCGTCGGCGGACTGGGCGTCGGAGAAATCGTCGAGCCACTTGCGGTAGGCACTGCGATTGCCCTGGGCGAGGATGCCGAACTCGGCCACCAGGTGCGCATCTGCCGTCCAGCCATTGTGTTCGCGCTGCGGGCAATCCATCGGGATGCCCTGATAATTGCCCAGGTATGACCAGCGGGTGGTTTCCTCGATCCAGTTCAGCACATCGTTCGAGCAAGTGAAACCACCAGTTTTAGGCAGATCGGTGGCAAGCTGCTCGGCGCGGACCTGCTCGGGGAGCAACGTCCCGGGCAGGCCGGTGATCGCGATGTATCGGAAGCCATGACTGGTGAACGGCGGGGCGAAGGTTTCGCCGCCTCCACCCCGGCAGAGGTATCGATCGATCTGGAAGCGGGCCTTGTCTTGTTTGAGGTGCTGGCCGAGTTCATAGGGATCTGGCCGTCCGTCCTTGCCGAGGATCTCCGCATGTAGCAGTGCCAGTTCAGTACCGGCTGGAGCATCGATGGCGGTCAAGCGCACCCGGCCGGCGATGTTGGCCCCGAAATCCACCACCCAGGCATCGCCGGTCCGGCGCACCGCCACGGGCGGCAAAGAGCGGATGACCCGGATGGGCGGCATGTCTTGGAAGCCGATGCGGGCGGTGGGCGCGGCCACCGTCACCACCGGATGCCAGTCACCGCCGGTCGATCTCGGCGTGTCCCAGCCGGGCAGCTCGCGGCGTGCGTCCCAGACCGTGCCGGTGCGGAGTTCGTTGGCGACCACCGGGCCTTTGGCAGCGAACCACTCCTTCCCGCTGACCACGGTGGTGGGGGAACCATCCGCATGGCGAACCACCAACAACACCAGGACGCATGGTTTGCGCCGCCAGGGCGCCTGGTGATGCCCCCAGACATCAGCCACGCCTTGGTTGAACGGACCATTGCCGAGCATCAGGCCGATCGTGTTGTCACCGCTGCGGACCAGGGCGGTGACATCATGCACCTCCGCCAAAGCGCGTTTGTGATAGGCGGTACATGCAGGATCGAGTTCATGGTCGCCCACCCGAGCGCCGTTGATCCGCACTTCGTGATAACCGAGTCCGCAGACATACAGCCGTGCTGATTGCACCGCGCGATCCACCGCAAAAGTTCGGCGGAGTAGCGGTGCGCCATCAATCCCTTCCGGAGCGGCGATCCACGCCGCTCCGGCCCAATCCGCCGGCGTCAGCAAAGCGGTTTCGAACCAGGCCGGCGCGCTCCACGGCGTCGCTTGGCCGGCGCCATCCCAAACCCGCACCCGCCAATGCACCCGTTCTCCGCCGCCCAGCGGTGAACCGCCCCACGGTCGGTTGAGCGGATCCTCGCCTGCAATCTTGCCGCTGTCCCAGCGATCGGCGCGACCGGCGGCGAGCGCTTCGGCGCTGCTCGCCGCCTGCACCTGCCACGCGGTCTGACGCAGGCCGCGTTCGGTGCCGGCCAATCGCCAGCTCAGGGACGGCGCTGCCTCGTCCACACCGAGTGGGTCATCCAAATCATCGCAGCGCAGACTGGAGATCTCGACGCTGGCCAGGCGAGTGGCGAGCATCGCACAGAAGAGGAATCTGAGCAAGAGGAATCTGAGCAAGTGATAGTCTTTCATGATGCGGATCATTGGTTCTGAAGTTTCTGAATGTATTTCCGGCGCTTGGCCAGGGGCAAGTCAAGCGATTCCACGGAGGCGGTCGATGTTCTCTGAGCCAAGGAAACGTGGTACCGGGGCGACGCTGCCAACCACCTGGTGCGGATCACGACGTCAGGTGGATGACCCGGGCGTCGCCACGAAATCCGGCTTGTCGTCGAGACGACAGCGGAAGTCCCAATAACCATCATGGAATGCTAGCTGGATGAAGGGATGCTGTCGATGGAAGGTTTGATGCGAAATTGCACCACTGATGCAAAAGGACCGTCCGGGCACCGCTCACCATGGAACGGAAACTGGTCGATGGGTTCATGAACTACCCCCTCCCGGCCTGATCTTGAGCTTGTCCCCTGAACCGGCGGTGCATTCTTGCACACATGGTGCAGCATTCACATCGATACTGGGCCAGGCTGTGATCCAGCACTGCAACAGCGACCGATTCACCTATGTTCAGGCTGTGCATGCCTGTCGCAGGGCCTGGCCGGGGCATGTCGCTTCGATCCTGGTGCCGTTGATCGGCCGCTTCACCAGTCTCGGCGGGTTCAGCAACCGCAACCGTGAGCACGACGTGATTCCCCATGTGGTGGCTCAAGGTCGCGGCACCATGTCCGTGGCCGGACGCTCGTGGAACGTCGGACCTGGCGACATCTTCGTGTTCTTCCCGGGTCATGAAGTACAATATGCGGATGCGCCCGGTGAACCGTGGCATTACACCTGGTTCCGTCTCGAAGGCCCGGATGCCAGCGCCATCATGGCCATGTGCGGTTTCACACCGGACCAGCCCCACCGCAGCGGCGGATTTTCAACCCATCTGGCCCCGATCCTCGATGAGGGCTTTGCCAATCTCGGCCGCGAGCACGGCTCTGCGGCCTACCCCGAGTTGCTGGCCTGGCAGCTGGTCAATGCCATTCAGGAGGTTGCCGGCACCGCCAACCGACCCAAGGACCTGGCTGACCGCCTCCGACAGCACCTCGACGAGCATGCCTGCTCCGAGATCTCCTTGAGCGACCTGGCTGCCCGCTGGGGCGTCGATCGTTCGACCTTGTTCCGCAGGTTCCATGCCGCCTACGGCTGTTCCCCGACAGCTTACATCCTTCAAGAGCGCTTAAGCCGGGCCTTGGAAATGCTGACGCAGCCCGGGATAACCGTGGCTGAAGTAGCAAAGACCTGTGGTTTCCCGAGTATCCCGTATTTCACCCGCCGATTTCGGGCGTCATTCGGTGTGCCTCCGGGCCGATGGCGCAATGCCGGCGACCTAGCGCGACGGGCGGAGGGCTCCTGAGGACCGCCTCCCCGGGAGGCGCGGCCGTCTCGGCCGCCCGGCAATGGCCAACCCGGCCGTACGCCACAAGAAAAGATCATTCCGCGATGAAGAAGCAAACGCCAGTCGTTACAGATAATCTGAATGCACAACGGCAAGCCGCCAGTCGTCGTGCATTGCCATCACTCATCCAAGCAATCGCTAAACAGTTTCAGCTTCCAGCGCAGCGACTGCGCAGCAGGCGCGGGGCTACCCGCCTTCCAGCAATCCCGCTGGAGGCCGGACAATGGCCTGGACCAATCTCTACCAATTACGCCGCCCGCTTCACCTCCGCCGCCGAGCCCGGGAACAGCCGGCAGTAATTTCGCACCCACTCCACGCCCCGCCGCGTCGCTTCGGCCATCCGGCTGGCCAGCGCGCCCAGCGCCGCTCCCAACAACTGCCGAGGACTGAGCAGGAAATCGACCCAATCGTCAACCTTCAGATCGAGACGCGCCAGGATCGGAGCCAATTCCGGTGGAATCGCACCCTTCTTTCCCGCTCGAACAATCCGACCGGAAACATCCACCAGCGTCAGGTACTCATCCGGAGTCAACGTCGCCACCTGCGATGGACCGGGTAGACCCGCATCAATCCGGCAACGTTCCATGGTGGCCACCCACAAACCAGATTCCGGCGTGGTCGCGCTCTCAACGCCTGATGTTTTCAATACATTTTCAGCTTGAGCATTGGAACTCGCCCGTTGCCGAACCCGCACTGCCGCCCGATGCCGATTGCGCGCCGTCGCCCTGGCCGCCACCGAGGTTCCTGCTGATGTTTCAGGAGTTGTCGCGACTTTCGCCCGGATCGGATTGAGATCGACATAGACCATAGCCGCTATCACCGCCGCCTGATCGAGCAGCGCCGTCGACCGGAAGCGACCTTCCCAGAACGTTCCCCGGCAACCGTCCTCGCGATTCGCCCGGCGTGAGATCGGCTCCTTCAACGCCTTCATGAACCAACTGAGATCCCCGAGCCGTTTCCGCGCTTTTTCCACCAGTTCGTGATCCTTGGCCAATTCCGCGATCACAGCCGAATCCGGTAGTTTCGGAGATCCATCGGCGAAGGTCTCCGGCGGATAAGCCGTCAACCATCGAAGCACCAAATCCTCAGCCGACCACGCCATCGGCGCCTGAGGATCAAACCGCACCACGACATGCAGATGATTGGACATCACCGCGAAACCCGCCACTTCGACAGCGAAACAACCGGAAAGCAGACGAATGCGATCTTCGATCCACGCTTTGCGATGCTCAAAGCCATCGCCGCACAGAAATGCTCGCCGGACGCAGCGGGACACGCAATGCACCCAGCCAGGACGGGACAGGTCGAGGAGATCACGGCGAGCGGTGGTCATGGCGGAAGCATGCGGACCGAGATGAGTCAGTCAATATGCATGTCCTTGTTTTCTGCGCTGCCGCTGACGATCCGCCCCGCGCCTGACGGTTGCGACGAAGTCGCAATCGGATGGCTGCGCGGGGCATCATGGTTTGGCGCAGCCAAACCATGCGGCGAGTCGCCGAGCGCTGGCACAGGCCAGCGCAGCGCTGCAGGCGCAATCGGCGGCGAAGCCGGTTCATCGCATGCCGGTGGCGACGCGGCGGACGTGACCGGCGCCAGCGACAACATTCCCCTGGATAATTTTACATCGCCGGGAGCGGCCGCCGCCCGACCACCGGGCGAATCGTGCGGGTCATCGATCCACGGCCCCGCACCACTGGCATGATCGCCCGAGCCGAGCACCGCCGCCAAGAACCAGCAAATCAGTCGGAGAATCACGGTTCTGGTCCGAGAACCACGACACGTCGGACCCAGGTCATGTTGTCGCAGGATGGCGACTGCGAAGCCCCAGCAAGCGTCAATCGACCAGTGAAATTGCTGCTCCTTGTGGACCACGGGACGCGAAGCGGCCCGCCGACCCGATCACCACGATGGCCGCGACGATCCGCCGCACGTGAGCGCGCAGCGCGAACGTTGGCGAGGAAGCAGCGTCGAATCACGATCGTCGCACAGCGAACCAATACCGTTTTCACCCATGCACGTCGCACCTCTATTTGTCCGCATAACCGCCCGGGTTGGGTCGGGCCGGATGGCCGGAACCGGTATCGGCAAGCAATTCCATCAAAGGTCGGCCAGCCAGTTCGACCCAAGGCGGGCGTGGGGACTATCTTTTCACGCCGCCCGTTTCGCCTCTGCCGGTGATCCAGCAAACAAACTGCAATAATTTCGCACCCAATCCACACCGCGCCGGGCCGCTTCGGCCATCCGACTGGCCAGCGCGCCAAGCGCCGAGCCCAGCAATTGCCTCGGACTGAGCAGAAAATCGACCCAATCCTCGACCTTCAGATCGAGCCGCGCCAGGATCGGAGCCAATTCCGGTGGAATCGCGCCTTTCTTTCCTGCTCGAACGATTCGACCGGAAACATCCACCAGCGTCAGGTACTCATCCGGAGTCAACGTCGCCACCTGCGATGGACCGGGTAGACCCGCATCAATCCGACAACGTTCCATGGTGGCCACCCACAAACCAGATTCCGGCGTGGTCGCGCTCTCAACGCCTGATGTTTTCAATACATTTTCAGCTTGGGCCGCGGAGTTCGCGCGCTGCCGCACCCGAACCACCGACCGATGCCTGTTGCGCGCCGTCGCCCTGGCCGCCGCCGAGGTTCCCGGTGATGCTTCAGGAGTTTTCGCGACTTTCGCCCGGATCGGGTTGAGATCGACATAGACCATCGCCGCGATCAACGCCGCCTGATCGAGCAGCGCCGTCGAGCGGAAGCGACCTTCCCAGAACGTTCCCCGGCAACCGTCCTCGCGATTCGCCCGGCGCGAGATCGGCTCCTTCAACGCTTTCATGAACCAACTGAGATCACCCAGCCGTTTCCGTGCTTTTTCCACCAATTCGTGATCCTTGGCCAGTTCCGCGATCACCGCCGCATCCGGCAGTTTCGGAGATCCATCCGCGAAGGTCTCCGGCGGATAGGCCGTCAACCATCGAAGCACCAGATCCTCAGCCGACCAACCCATCGGACCCTGGGGATCAAACCGCACCACCACATGGAGATGATTGGACATCACCGCGAAACCAGCCACTTCGACAGCGAAACAACCGGAAAGGAGCCTGATCCGCTCCTCGATCCACGCCTTGCGATGCTCAAAACCATCACCGCAGAGAAACGCCCGCCGCACGCATCGGGACACGCAATGCACCCAACCGGGACGAGACAGGTCGAGAAGATCACGGCGAGCGGTGGTCATGGCGGCAGCATGCGGACTCTGGGCGATACGTCAATAGTATATGCGTGTCCTAGTCTTTGATTGGGGACCATCGACCATCGGCTGGTCTGTCAAAGTATATGCCTGTCCTTGTTTTTTGGGACCATCGGCTGGTCTGTCAAAGTATATGCCTGTCCTTGTTTTTTTGTTTTTTGGCGGCAGCTTGGGGACTCTGGTCGAACAATCAATAGTATATGCGTGTCCTTATCCATACACTTATCTCATACATGGAGTATCACCTGCTATCTTCAAACAGATCGCCGAATTGATAACTTGGATCGATGGCATTTAATAAGTAACGTAGGAAAACTCCGCCAATAGGGTACGGGACTGGGGCCTTGACGAGCGCACTACTGTGGGACAGACGACAAACGTCCGGTTCGCCAGGCGATCGATGCCGCAGAGGCATCAACACATAGGGGTCATATTCTCCCATCATGGGAATCATCGGCGCGGTGCGGAAGGGCTCGTCTGGATCGTATTCATTGACGGCCCAATAATCCTTCCAAGTCCGCCTTCCCCCACCTGGCCAGTCGAGGGTAAATTTGCCTTTGGCAAACGGTAACCAGGTCAGGGCATGATCGCTGATGTCGGCGGTTAAATCATCATTGCGCAGGGTGTACACCTGCATGCCGTTGTGAAGACGAGCCACTGCTGCCACAGATTTCGGCAATCCATCCAATGGCCCGATGTACGGCGCGGTGCAGTGCAAAAAGACTTGTTGCTCAGGCCCATCAAATCGGATCACCAGCGCCTGGTCAGTTTTGCGCAAACGGATCAGCTTGGCGTTTTTGGCAGAGAATACCTCGGGGCCACCAATCAACCGAGCGTGGCTGGCAACGCGCGAAAGGATTCCGCGGCATGCGTCGGTCTCAGCCAGAGCCGAAAAATGCCGAGCCACCGCGTCGCGCGGATCAGTGGCAGATTTCAAGGACGTCCAGGTATTAACCCCAACCACCGGAACGGTCGGCGTGGGAATAGGCAATGGCGGTTTTGCAGGTTGCTTCGTGGTGAGGCGCTTCAAGACGTCCGGCGGAACCTGATAGGCTGGCGGAAGCCCCTGGACCGGATGATCAGGAATGACATTGGCGACGGCGAAGCCGTCTGGCCAGCGGCCAAACCAGCCGATGGGCACAACGCCGGTGCGGGCGATATGCATAAGATCGTGATAAAGCCCAGGTTTTTTAATCGCCAGTTCATAAATATAACCCATCAGAGTTTTCCGTCTAGCGATCACTGCTGAATGTATTGGGCCTATAGGGTTTTCAGAACTTGCTCGTTCCTTAACAACAAACATATTTTTATTTGTTAATTCATGCAATTGATCGTTAATATATTTTGACAACCCATAATATCCCGAAATATGTGCGCCGGTATATTTATTAATTTCATAGATTGATTTGGTTGATTCTAAATAAGCCTTTACCTCCTCACCCTGAACAGCGCCCTGGAATTTGTTCCAAGTATCACCATCAAATGGGCCACCTTTACGACTGCCGAAATAATCGATACTATGGAGCGGGATTATCGTGCATGGGACGATTTTCCCATGCGTCCATGGGTAATCATCCTGGGCGATTCGCAGAATTTCATGAATGGGCTCCTCCAATGACGGTTCCATGTAGACCTCACAATCATGCAAACCATCGATTGGGGAATCATCTTGATAGCGAATCATAATGATTTCTTTCATATTATAATTGAGGAAGTCCGACTGACTTATAATAAGCATCCCATAGCGCCTCTATATCGTCCTGTGTTCTTCCCAAAGGATCCGTGTTGGACACCAATCGTAAATTTCTCTTCCCGCCACCTTGGAGTCCTCGACCAGAAAAATATTGCAATTTTTCTAGTTGGTCACGTGCTTTTTCAATAATTTCCTCGTATTGCCTTTTGAATGCGGTCGCCGAACTCGGAGTATATGCAGGTAACTTTGAAATATTTTTTTCCATTTCATCCCGAATTCCATTTACCACACGCTCAACAGCCTTATCGAAGCCTGGATGTCCACCGGCATGGCGAGCAAAGATATATTTGACCCATTCCCACATCGGCAGGAAGGTGCCATTCTTAGCGTTATTCGCATTGAACCGTGTTCTCAAGAAAAGGTCCTTATAGGCTGGATTCTTGACGATCTCACTGGCAATCAAGTGGTGGCTTGCCCACATAAACGGCTTGGTGAATACTTTCACCGTACCCCGATAGGCTAGCTGCATCGCCCGTCCCAAAATACCACTATCACCGATCGCAAGCGTTCCGGGATGCGAACCGATTGCATAGATTCCACCACTGGGTGGATAGAGGACTGGATCCCAGCCCTTTATTCGTGTCGATAGCGCTTTATAGTATTCCCTTATTCTAAGAATGAGATCTTTCTTTATTGCGTAGCGGTAATATTCGATCCGCATCCTTTCATATGCTAACCGTAATACATTGCAGTGGTTATGCACCCACACCGTTCCTATGCCCACATCGATGAGATAGGTATTGCTCTCTCCCACCTCTACGTTGTAAACAACCTGATCACTTGGAATTTCCAGCACCTC
This sequence comes from Planctomycetota bacterium, assembly GCA_014193115.1. Lineage (GTDB taxonomy): Bacteria > Planctomycetota > UBA11346 > UBA11346 > UBA11346 > BJHQ01. Next base: position 128,649 of record BJHQ01000010.1, read on the forward strand.
CTTCACCAACCATTGCCGGTCACCTCCGCGCAAACGCTCGCCGGGGTGTAAATCTGCCGCCCTGGTCCATCCACCACTGCTCGACCAGACCGGATGATCTGCGGTCGCAGAAAACACGACCTCACCACCCTGGGCATCAATCAGGCGAACGGAGGTCAATGCGGAAGATGCATAATGGAAAGTTCGCCGAACTTCGCCGCCAGACAGCGGAAGACGAGGGCTGTCGTCATGCCGAGTCATGACCCGGTCACCTATCACAAGCTTCTCAATCGGCCTCCTTGTACCATCTGCCATCACAATCAGTGTGCCGGCTGGGAAGCATCCGATTTTTTGAAGTTCCTCACTCCATCGAGCGCATATTTTCTTACCGAATTCATCTATTACCTGTCCAAACTGATCGATCACGTTGACATCATTAATTTGAGCAATTGCCGTGGGCGAATCACTCGATGTAGCCATGACCTGCTTTCCCGTCGCATCCTTCATCCGCGTAAATCGCACGCTTGCCAAAAACCGTTTCCCTTTGTTCTTCAGATCATGGAAGGCCGTCATGATCGGAAGCTGGGAACCCTTTTGGATCAGCAGCTTCGTGCTCATCGCCGCCACACCGGCATGTTCAACGATGGATATCGCCTTTTGGGCAAAGAATCCCGTCATGCGCTTAAAGGATTGCTGGAGCATTTCGCCAGTCAGGCCTGACAAACGTCCTGCGCCCTTGGCGTTTCCGGCCACAGCGCCCTTCGCCAGATCGTCAGCGGCATTCTTCACTTCAGTTTTGACGCCGTTGCGAAGATTCTGCCTGGCGCTGGCCCAGACGGATTTGCTGAGCGTCTGGGTTCCGCGGAAGAATCCCTTACCAATGCGGAAGGCGGTCGCGCCGGGAATGACGCTCATCGCCACCCAGCCACTCGACATGGCGACTTCGATTGGTGTCAATCGGTCACCGGTCACCAAGTTGCGGCCTTTCGCCATGCCGTACAGATCTTCACCAGAAATGATAATCGAAGACACCGTCAAGAAAAATGTTTCAGCGGGGTATGTTGTCCAGGCCCTGGTCCAGAACAGTTCCCGTTGTTTACCCAGCAGGGCTTGTTCCAACATCCATGATTCAGCTAACAGGCGCAGTGACAAACCAGCAGCATAAGGCTCAGGTGCATTGCCTTGCTGATAGGCGTTGACCACCAATGACGCTCGGGTGATCGTTGTACCTTCGACAAAGTCGTAGGGAAGAATCACCTGCGCCGTCTCGCCGGTGCGAATCACCGTCCGCCCGGTCAAACCTCGCGCTGGGTCAACCAGAATGATATGAGGTTCACTGACATAGGATTTCCTGCCACCGGTGGCATTCGCGAGGTGACTATCGATGACCTGGAAAGCCCATCGGCCGTCCTGATCAGGTTGCAGCTTCAGAGCGATGCTATTCTGAGTCCCTGCCGGTGGATCATAACGTTGTTTCAATTCGTAGAGGGCGTCTTCGCGCTGCGCCAACATCCATTGCACGATCTGATCCGTCAACGGATGTCCAATCGACCAGTACGGCGTCACCTCCACCGCAAACAAACGGCTGAGCGCCGCCTCACCTGTGAACATCTCCCGAACCCACCCTGCCCAGTTGCGATCCATAACCAGCACATCAAATCCGAGATGGGGCAGCGCGGGATAGGTAATAATGCCGTTTTTTACCGAGGCATTGGCTGCCGACTGCGGACTGGACGCCGGGTCATGATGATCCCAGCGTAGGCTAAAATACCGCTTCAACCGACTTGTCGCTGCCATTTCAACGGCTGTTCGCATTTGAATTTCAAGCATCGTCTTGGATCGGAACATGTCAGAAGTGGTATCAGAAGCTTCCGGGCGATCCGTCCAATTGCCGCCGCCAGAACCAGGAGCGAAATACTTTGCATGCCGCAGCCACAGCGTTTGATTCGGCCCGCCTGAATGCAGACGTCCAGCCACCTGCGAGTCCGAGATGGTCTGGCCAGGCGCCTGCGGGAACGACCAGATTTTTCGGATCGATTGGAAGTCGAGGGAAAACTCGCGCTGGGCACCCGTAATCGACTCTTTCATGTCGGCGACAGTTCCTGTTCCGAGCGGCAGCGTCCAGGACAAACTGCGGAAAGGAGCGATCTGGGCCATGCGATAGATGGCGGCCTCGAAAAGGGTATCGTTTTCCTCGCTGTCCCGTGTTTTGGTCGGGAAGGGATCGACCTGTACTGAACTGACATCCGCCTTCGCCGCCTGTCCAACAGCGGCATCTTTCCACCACGGATCCTGCTCGTCGTCCTCGTCCTCCGGCGGTATCGGTGTCGGCAGTTCTTCCAGGTCTGATATCGTACCGTCACTGAACTTCCACCGCCGGGAATGGTTTTCGATAGCTGCAGCCAATTGGTAGCGACTCGGTTCCGACAGCGTGGGCAATTCAACACCGATGGGAATCTCGACGGCGGTGGTCTGGGATCCGCCGATCGTGAGCGACGTACCATTGATCAAAGGCTTGATCTGGATGATGGTGTCGCCTGCGCGGTTTCCCGAAACCGTGAAGGACTGATTGTCTGACCAATTGATGATTTGCGCAGCGTTGGTGGGATCGCCATCGGTATTGGTATCGTATCCAACAGAAAACCAATTGTTGAACCCGGTCATCGATCCATTCGGTTTGATGATTGGGGAGATTCCGCCTGGTTCGTCTTTGGAAATGGTCACATCACCTTTATTGCCGAAGAGCGACACCGAACCTCGCGGCGCCTTGGCAAAATGGATATTATCTTCATTGATCTGCAATTCAGATGTCCGACGTGTGACCGTGATCATGCCCAGCCGGCCCTCGGGCAGAATCGAAGCCAATTCAGGCGTTTCGATGGACCAGTACAACGTGGTCTTGTCTCGATCATCAAATGGACTCTCCTCATCCGGGATCGCACCGAGCAAGACGCGAACACCCTTATCAGTGGGAACTGCAAGCCGACCATTGGGATGGCGCTTGAATCCGGTCGTTCCCTCCTCAAGCCAATAGCAATACGGTTCATCCGGAAAGGTCATCGGCCATTGCTTCACGGCGTTGATGGCATCTATCTGTTTCAGGTGCGGAAGCTGAATATCGATCAACAACCGATCTGATGGACCTGAGGTCTGCTCATTGATCCGAATGCCGTAATCCTGGTATTGGAGTTGTGCGAACTCAATTGGATTGATCTGCACCCGGCAGATGCTGAGCGCCTTCGTAATCCGATGGCACCCATCCTTGCCTTTGAAGTAGGTTTGGCTGGCGGTGTCTGGGTATTCCTTTACTTCGCCGAGTTTGATGTCGGCGTCGTAGAGTCCCGGGGGGACGTCGGGGCCGATGGTGACGTCGACTTCGAGGCGTTGGCTCTGTTCATGGGCTTCTCCGAGCAGGCGCATGGCCAGGATGCGGATCTTCTTGGATTCGTCCTGGTCTTGACCGCCTGCCTGGATGGGAATGGTCGCGTTTATTCCGTTCAGCAGGAAGGAGACCTTCGCCTGGCTGAGCAATTCCTCAGGAGTGGGCAGCGTCTGGTCTTCGGTGAAGAACCCGGCGGTGAAGGTCAGTGTCGTGGTCTGGGCGGTGAGGGCGATGTTGGGGGTGAGGCTTACCTTATTCATTAATCTTCTGCCAAACGGATTGAGATAAAATCCTGGGTAGTTATCCCCGTCATAACCGGCAGATCCAAATGTATAATTCCAACGCCCATCCTCCCACCCGAGTAGATGAAAAATTATTGGCGGTGCATACCAAGGCCTATATTCTATAGAAGGACGATCAACTGCCCCGCAACCAATTATTGCAGTATTCCAACCCGGGGCGACCTGCCCTCCCCACGAATGCTCTTCCAAAATTGCGTTCGTTCCTTGAATGTTTGAAACCGGGGAAAACTCGTCAGCAGAATGTAATGGAAATCCAAAACTAATATTAGGTCCATCATAAGGGAAATAAAATCCCGGATAGTTGTTTTGAGGTAATCCCGATGCTTGATTTATATCAATTAAATCAGACGCATTATTCACCGTCATTTTTCTAAAACCAACAGATGCGTATGTTTCAAACGCCGGAGCTTGTCCGCTTTGCATTATCGTTGTTGATCCATCGTATCTAGCGATGTCAATGCTTTGTTGCATAAGGCCGGATGTTGGCGCAAATAACCCACTAAGGCTTTCTATTGTTTGCTTAATGCTTGGAAGTGCTGGATCTGAGATGAAAATTTTACTTTGAAAAACCTCTCCCCATGCTGATTGACTAATTAATTGCGGTTGAACGGTCACGCCGGAATTCGTGACTGCAACTGTTGCCTTACTTAGAGCAGATGCCCAACTGAAAGGAAACACCATCGAATTTGGTTGCCCGTACTCATACGATTTCAATTCACTTAGGTAACCGCGTGCTGGGCTGGATGGCGGTGAATATGCCCGACAGAGTAACTTGATGAAGCTGTTTCCATTAATTCCAATTTCATATTTTGGCAAAGCAGGTAAATTCCATTGTTCATCGGCAGGTACACCTCCAAAGCTAAATGTTGGACTGAGACCATCTATCGTTCGCCAAATGGGCAGAAATCGAGACCTAAGCATCATTCCCTGATCATCAATAAACCACGATCCGGGCGTTTCGTAATCGTAACGATACCTTTCTTCATCGTATCCAATCCGTTCTGGCCCCTCTGCATGACGTGGTGAAGTGGGGATGGAGGATATCGTAAAGATATTTGAGATATTTCCATGATCATCGCGGTGCTGAACTGTTGCGAACCCGCTCTTTGCAAGAAAGGGGCTGGTTAACATACCATCACTTCGCAGACGTCCATTGATCATCAACCTCATCCCAAGGTCTGCCCCTGGAACATTCACGAAAAGAACATGGCTCGAATTGGTATAAAACACAGAATTATATTGGACATGTTCAGTGTCGATCCCACCGACTAATGTCGGTTGAATCGTGTTATCACAACGATCTCGCCATGTTCCAAGATTCGGAATTTCTGATGATGAAAAATTTGAAATCGCAATCCTGAGCCGTTGGTAACCATCACTCGAAACACGTAGTGTAATTTCGGGTAATGATTCTGGATTGGATTGATCAGGCAATCCGCTCAGATCATCGATCAACCCATCGATGCGATGGCTTTCCAGCCGATACCACGATTTCCCGCGCAGGCGGGCTTCCCGGTTCGCTGCATCAGTAGCCGCGTTGAACCAGGTGTCGCTGGTCAGCGGCCCCACCGGTCCCGCATCGTCAGCAGCATTCTTTTCGCAGACCTGCCAATCGACCTTCGGCGGCGTGCGGTCTTCGATCACTTGGATCGGTGGGCTGATGCCGGTGCGGGTCAGGCCGTCGTTGGTGGCGGTACATTCGGCATAAAGAGTCAGGCGGCCTTCGTCGGGCAGATCGAAGGGAATGGCGACGCTGCCCACGCTGGCGGGGGCGGACACGCTCAGGCCGGTGTCGCTGCTGATCGTGATGGTATCAATGCTGCCGAGGCCGCACGCGATGGTGGCTTGCAGGGTGATCTGCTGATTTTTCGTGAAATGGGTCGGCGTGGTCTCGCCGGGTAGCGTGAAGGTCATCACCCCGGTCAGGCCGTCGATGATCGCCAGGGTCACCGTGGGCGTGTCGGGCGGGATCGGATCGGCGGGGTCGTCGCCGGCTCCGCCGCCGCCGCCGCCGCCGCCTCCGCCAGTACCGCCGCCGCCGGTTCCGGTGTCGCCGCTGTTGTTGAAGGGCAGGTCGACGCTGGTGCTTGGGCCGGTGCGGTCGGCGGTGCGGAAGGCGACGGTGATGGTCGCGCTGGTGGCGCCGCCGCTGCTCCGCGTCGCGGTGGCGGTCCACACGCTGGGATCGAGGCTGGTGGCCACGGTCACGTTGGCCGGATGGGTCTCGGTCAGGCTGGTGATGGCGAAGCCGGCGGGGACTCGGCCAATGGCCTGACCTTTGATGGACGTGAGCGAGCGGATGCTGGTCACGGTGGGCGCCGGCAGATCGCGGTCGGCGATCGTCACCGTGATGGCCTGTTCGGTGAGCGTCTGATAGGTCGCGGTCGTCGGCGTCGCCACGGTCAAGGTCAGGCGCTCGGCGCCTTCCACCAGGTCGTCGTCGATCGGCGTGAACAGCAACGTCAGATTCGCCGCACCAACTGGGAAGGTCGCGGTGGTCAACGCAGCGCTGAGCCCAGGCACCGCGGCGAGATCCGCAGCAGTCGCGCTGCCGCTGACGATCAGGGTGACGGCAAGCGCGGCGGTGGTCGCTCCGCCGCGGGTCAGGGTCGCGGATGCGGTGCCGGCCGGCAGCGCGGTGGGATTGGCGGCATTGGCAGCGGCGGGCTCGATCGCGTCGAGGTCCGCCGTGGCGCTCCACGCGATGATCGGCACATCGTCGTCGATCAACGTCGCGCTGGCCTGGCTGGCGGCGGGATCGATGGCATAGGCGGCGTTGGCGGCCAGGCCGACGGTGATGGTTTCGAGGCCTTCGGCGATGGTGTCCTGGATCGGAATAATGGTCAGGGTCGCCGACGTCTGGCCGATCGGGATCGCCACGGTGGTGACGTTGAGGTAGTCGCTGCCCGGAATCGCCGGGGGATGGCCGGGGGTTGGCAACGGAGTGATCAGCACGACCGACAACGCGGCGGTGGTCGGACCAGTGCGGCTGATCGAGAACAACGCCGGGCCGGTGGTACCATCCTCGGTGGTGGTGCCGTTGCTGGCGGTCATCGCCACCACCGGCAGATCGCCATTGTCGGCGATGGTGACGGTGGCTGTGCCGGGCGCTGCCGTGCCGCCGACGGCTACGTGGTTATAGGCGGTGCTCGGCAGCAAAGTGACGATGACGGTTTCGCTGGCTTCCGCCGTGGTGTCGTCGATCGGGGTGACGGTGATGACGGCGCTGGCCGAGCCGGCCGGGATGGTAATCGATCCGGGCAAGGCGGTGTAATCAGTGCCAGGTTCCGCGCTGCCGCTGACCGCATAGGTCACGATCAGATCGGTCGTGGTCGGCCCGGTGCGGGTGACGGTGATCGAGCCGGAATCGGCAGTCCCGGTGGTTTCCGCAGCGGTAGCGTCGGTGGCGGCCACGGTGACCGTGGGCACGTCGACATCGAGCACGTACAGCGTCACGGCGGTGGTGACGCCAAGGCGGTAGCGCACGGGATCGTTCAGCACCTGGATGGTGATGGTTTCAGTGCCTTCTGGCGTGGGCGTGGGGTCCTGATCGCCGCTGATGGTGCGCGAAGTGGACGCAGCGCCCACTGCCAGCGTGATCGTAGTGGGGATCGGATCGTGGTAGTCGACACCGGCGGTGGCGGTGCCGGCGACGTCGAGGCTGACCGTGAGTGGGGCGGTGGTGGCGCCGGAGCGAGTGATCGTGACCGAAGCGGTGCCAGAGGCTTCGCTCGCCCGGGGGTTGGTGGTGGACAACGTCACCACCGGCGCTTGGGCGTCGGTGATGGTGAGTTCGGTGGCGCCGAGGCCGGCGATCTGGTAGGGGCCTGGCGCGATGGCGACGCGCAGGGTTTCGAGACCCTCGACTGCGGTGTCGGTGACGGCGGTGATCGGCAGGGTCAGCGACGCTTCGCCCACCGGGATGGTGGCCGACGACGGCAGACCCGACACGTCGGCCGAGGTCGCAGTGCCGCTGATCGTCAAGCCGATGGTCAGCGCAGCGGTGGTGGAGCCGCCGCGGGTCAGGGTGATGCTGGCGAGATCGGTGGTGCCTTCGTCGGCCCAGCCGTCGGCGCTGCTGATCGACACCAGCGGTCCATCGTCATCGCGAATGGTGATGGTGGCCGAAGTCGGCGAACCGAGGGTGTAACCAGTACCGGGCGGCTGGATGGTCAGGATGACGGTTTCGTCGCCTTCAACGGCGGTGTCGTTGATCGGCGCGACGGTCAGCGAGGCCATCGCGCTGTTGGCGGGAATGGTCAGGGTCGCGGGAATGCTGGTGAGGTCGACGCCGTTGATGGCGGTGCCGGTACGGGCGATCGACACGGTCAGGGCGGTGGGCAGCGGGCTGCTGGCATAGACGGTCACGACCACGCCGGCGGTAGATGATTCAGAAACCGAGGCCGCTTCAGCGTGGATCGACAGCGACGGCAGATCGTTGTCGGCGATGGTGACGGTGAGCGGCGCGCTGGCGATGTGGTACGAGGTCGATGGGCGCAGACCCACGACCACGGTTTCGCTGGGTTCGATGATCGTGTCGTCGATCGGGGTGATGGTCAGGTTGATCCAACTGTTGTTGCTGGGGATTTCGACTACCTGGGGTGGATAGCCGGCGGTTCCGCTGGCGACGGTTACCTGGTAATCGGCGACGACGTTGGCGGTGCCCTGCCAGTCGAGCAGAACGGTCATGGGCAGGACCACCGAGCCGGTGCGGGAGATTTTCACGGTCGCCGAATCCGGCCCCGTTTCCGACGCGGTCAGATCGGTCGAAGTCAATGTCACGTCGGGAACGTCGTCATCGGCGATCCACAACGTGGCGCTGGCTGGCGTGCCGATAGCGTACGCAGCGTGTTCAACCAGAGTGACGATGACGGATTCATCGCCTTCTGCGGTGCCGTCCTGGATGGGAGTCAGGGTCAGGACCACGGACGTGGCATTGGCAGGAATGGTCGCGGTGGTGGTCACCGGAATGCCGCTCTTGGTCAAGGTCGCATCGCCCGGGACGGTGGCGGACACCGCCACCTGCACGGCCAAAGCGGTCGCCGAGGCCGGATTGCGCGTGATCGTGAAGATTCCGGTGGCACCGGATTCCGCGGGCGAACCGCTGGCGGTGATGGCCACCACCGGCAGGACCGGCCCGTCATTGTCGAGGATGGTGATCGAGGCAGAGCCAGAGCCGGTTTCGATGGCATAGGCCGCGTTGGCGGTGAGGTCCACCGTCAGGGTCTCGGTGGATTCCGACGTCGTATCCTGTACCGGAGTGATGACGAGGTCGGCGCTGGCGGATCCGGCAGGGATGGTGACGGTGCTGGCCGGGGACGCGGTGTAGTCCGTCGCGGCCGCGGTGCTCGCCGCCGCCCGGCTGAAAGCCACCGCCAGCGCGCTGGTCAGCGACCCGGTGCGGGTAATGCGCAGGGTCGCCGGATCAAGGCCGGCTTCGCTGGCCACCGCGTCGATGGCAGCGATCGACACCCGGCGGTCGAAGATGGATACGGTGGCGCTGCCGGCGCTGGTGTCGCCGGCAACGCTGACGATCACCGTCTCTGGCTCTGGCAATTCGAGCAGATTATCGGTCTTGGGCGTGACGGTCAGGAGGACCGTGGCTGAGCCGGCGGGGAAGGTCACCGCGGTCGGCAGCGCGGTATAATCGGCGCCAGCGGTGGCTGATCCGGCGATGTTCAGCGTCACCGACCTGGCCGCATCGACCCGCCCAGTGCGGATCAGGGTGATCGTTCCGGTATCGCCCCCCTCTGCCGCGGTGGAATCGGTCGCGGTGATCCGCAGCCCGGAGATCGACACCAGCACCGTCTCCGTCGTCGATGAGTGACCATCGCTGACGGCCAGCGTCACCCGGGTTCCGACGGTGGCCGTGGGCACCGGCGTGACGGTCACGGTCCGGGTCGCGCCGGATCCGGTAACGCCAATTGACGGGAGAATCGCGGTATTGGCGCTGGTGGCGGAAAAGTTCAGGCTGGTGATGGCGGTATCGGGATCAGCCAGGGTCACCGCGAACGTGGCGGAACCGCCCTGGAGAACATCGATCACCGCCGGCGCCACCAGGGTCGGCGGATCGTCCACTGCATTGACCACCACCAGGAAGGCGCTGGTGGCGGTCTGGCCGTCGGCGACGGCGGTCAGGCTGACGGTGGCGGAACCGGATTGGTTCGCCGCCGGAGTCAGGAACAGGGTGCGCAGACTGGTGCCATTGGTCAGGGTGTCGCTACCGCCCAGCACCAGGTTCGCATTGGGCAACAGCGTCTGCGTCTGGGCGCTCGACGTGGCGGTCAGAACCACCGCGGCCGAATCCGGATCGCTGACTACCACCGACAACGGACCGAGCGGAACGTCCTCATCGGTGACCTGGGCCGGGATGAAGGAAATGGCCGGCGGATCGGCGACCGGCGAGACCGTGACCTGGAACGTCGCGCTGCCGGTCAGGAAACCGTCAAACGCGGTCAAGGTCACCACCGTGGTGCCGGTGCGGTCGGCGCCGGGGGTGATAACCACAGTGCGATTGGCCGTGGTGCCAGTCACCACCAGGCCACTTGACGGAATCAGCAGCGGATCGTCGGCGTAGCCGGTGATGGTGACCGCGGACAGCGCGGTATCGGCATCGCTGACGGTCAGTGCGAGCGCGGCCGACGGCGTGTCTTCGGTCAGGGTCTGATCAGCGATGCTTCCCAGGACCGGCGGTTGACCGACGGTCACCGTCACGGTCGTCGAAGTGGTTCCGGCCGGCGTGGCGGTGTCGGCAACAGTGAGCGTCACGACGGCGGTGCCGGATTGGCCGGCGGCCGGAGTGATGGTCAAGGTGCGATCGGCGCCACTGCCGCCCACGACTAGGCCGCCGAGGGGCAGCAGCGTCGCATTGCCGCTGGCCCGCGTGAGGATCAACGCGGTGGCCGCGGTCTCGACATCGCCAACGGTCACCGGGATGGTCCGCGAGCCACCGACGGGGATGGCAGCGGCAGACTGGGCGACGATGGTCGGAACATCGTTGACAGCAGTCACGGTCACGGTGAAGGACCTAGTGGTGGTGGCGATCCCGTCGCTGACCCCGACCGTGATGGTGGCGACGCCGGACTGGTTCGGAGTCGGAACGATCGTCAGCGTGCGATTGGCACCGGTGCCGCCATAGACCAGGTTCTCGGCTGGGAACAGCACTGGATCGCTGCTGGTCGCCGCAATCAGCTGCAGCGGCCCGGCCTGGGTTTCGGCGTCGGCGACGGTGAAGGACACCGAGATTGGCGCCGCATCTTCTGCGATGACCCGGTTGGATATTGCGGTCAAAGTCGGCGCGTCGTTCACCGGAGTCAGCACGACCTGAACCGATATCGCCGTCGCCGAAGCCAAGGCGCCATCCCAAGCTTTCACCGTGAACGCCGTTCTCGTTCCGTTCACGTTTGCCGCCGGAGTCCACACCAGGGATTCGCCGGTGGCCAGCGTGGTGGCTCCACCGACCACGGAGGTTCCACCTTTGGTCAACGTTCCACTGGACACCGCTTCGATCCGAAAGTTCACCGGCGACGAATCAATGTCGGCCTCGTCGGCTGCCGCATGCAGCGCGGCATGGTCGATCGTGAACGCCGTGTCTTCGCTGGCGCCGGTCAGCGTTGTCACCGAGGTCAGCGTCGGAGCGTCGTTCACCGGTGTCACGGTGATCGTGAACACCTGCGCTGCCGACGTGTCGACACCACCGTTGGCCACTCCGCCGTTGTCTTTCAACGTCACCGACACCGTGCTCGATCCGTTCGCGTTCGCTGCCGGAGTATAGGTCAATACGCCGGCTGTACTGATCGCCGGCTGGGCGCTGAACAGCGCACTGTTTCCGACCACGCAGGTGAACGTCAGGGTTTGTCCCGAGTCGTTGGGACCAGCGCTGATTGCTGTCGCCCAGCTGGCGACGCTCTGCGCGGTCACATCTTCGTTCACCGTCTGGTTTGCGCCTTTGGTGAAGCTCGGCACGTCGTTCACCGGTGTCACGGTGATCGTGAACACCTGCGCTGCCGACGTGTCGACACCACCGTTGGCCACGCCGCCGTTGTCTTTCAACGTCACCGACACCGTGCTCGATCCGTACGCGTTCGCCGCAGGGGTATAGGTCAACACGCCGGCTGTACTGATGGCCGGCTGGGCGCTGAACAGCGCGCTGTTGGCCGCGGTACAAGTGAAGGTCAGGGTTTGTCCCGAGTCGTTGGGACCAGCGCTGATCGCCGTCGCCCAGCTGGCGACGGTCTGCGCGGTTGCGTCTTCGTTCACCGTCTGGTTTGCGCCTTTGGTGAAGCTCGGCACGTCGTTCACCGGTGTCACGGTGATCGTGAACACCTGCGCCGCCGACGTGTCGACACCCCCGTTGGCCACGCCGCCGCTGTCTTTTAACGTCACCGAAACCGTGCTCGATCCGTACGCGTTCGCCGCCGGGGTATAGGTCAACACGCCGGCTGTACTGATCGCCGGCTGGGCGCTGAACAGCGCGCTGTTGGCCGCGGTACAGGTGAAGGTCAGGGTTTGTCCCGAGTCGTTGGGACCAGCGCTGATTGCTGTCGCCCAGCTGGCGACGCTCTGCGCGGTCACATCTTCGTTCACCGTCTGGTTTGCGCCTTTGGTGAAACTCGGCACGTCGTTCACCGGTGTCACGGTGATCGTGAACACCTGCGCCGCCGACGTGTCGACACCGCCGTTGGCCACTCCGCCGTTGTCTTTCAACGTCACCGACACCGTGCTCGATCCGTACGCGTTCGCCGCAGGGGTATAGGTCAACACGCCGGCTGTACTGATCGCCGGCTGGGCGCTGAACAGCGCGCTGTTGGCCGCGGTACAGGTGAACGTCAGGGTCTGTCCCGAGTCGTTGGGACCAGTGCTGATTGCTGTCGCCCAGCTGGCGACGGTCTGCGCGGTTGCGTCTTCATTGACGGTCTGGTCCGCGCCCTTGGTGAAGCTCGGCACATCGTTCACCGCGGTCACCGTCACCGGGACGGCGATCGCCGTCGCCGAGGCCAGCAGGCCGTCCCACGCCTTCACCGTGAACGCCGAGATCGTCCCGTTCGCGTTTGCCGCCGGCGTCCACACCAGCGATTCTCCCGTTGCCAACGTGGTGGTTCCACCGACCACGGCGCTGCCGCCTTTGGTCAACGTGCCGCTGGACACCGCTTCAATCCGGAAGTTCACTGGCGTCGAGTCGACGTCGGCTTCGTCGGCTGCCGCGAGGAGCGTGGTATAGGAAATCGTGAATACGGTGTCTTCAACGGGGCCGCTCAGTGCCGTCACCGTGGTCAACGTCGGCGCGTCATTGCCAGCCGCCCCATACGCGGTCACCGCATACGACGCACACAAGTCTGAAAATTCCTGATTGGAAAAAATGAACGCGTTCAACACCTGGGTTCTGGTCTGGCCGCCGGTTAATTGCCCAAGCCAATAGGTCTTACCAGCAGTATCGGCGGCACGATTGCATAAGGCCTGGTACAACGTGTCGACATACACAGAATTGCTCAAATTGCGAGCGATGAACTCGGCCGAACCGAAGAGATTCGACGACAAGGACGACCCCGTCTCAGTCCCATTCACCAATGCGCCAGACCAGAATGCCAGTCCGGCCGGATCCGCCGCTCGCCCGAGTATGGTCGTGTAATGTCGGCTGACGAAGGCCTCTGCCTGGGCTTGAGTCGGCGCCAGCAGCGCTGTCGCAACCACTGCAGCCATGGGCTGGAGAGGCTCCGCCGACCTGGCCAAAGAAATCCATGACATGCACAGGCACATCACGGCAATCAGGGTGAGCCGCATTGAATAACAGGCTGAAATCATGGTTGGGACCGGTTTGAGTTGGAGGCGAGGCAAGACGACATGACCGACACGGGTGCATCACTTGATAAATACGAACCTGTAATCGCACGGGTTACGTTGCGATAACATGCCATGGTGGCCACGGAGCAACACGGATGGCGACGCTTCATGAGCGACACTGATTATCATGATCTGAAACATTGCAAGCGATCGGGACTACTCCGTCTCAGCCAAGTCCTTCTGCATAGTGGTCGTGGGATTCACCAGCATATTCAACGCATTGGGCCTGAATCCGCCACCGATACCGGTCCAAATGAATACGGGGCACACATCAGAGCGCGCGGCCGTTGATTGACTTCGGCTGAGTGCCTCGAGCTGAGTTGCTGATCTCCCAGTGCGGCATGGTCCCGAGACAATCAGCTGGCCATCCAGAGGCTATCTTGGTTGCGCGGCCCCTGGTACCAACCGCTGGAGCGGTGCGCCGACGTGAATGAGGTCGTCGCCGCGGCGGTGATCGCCTGGCCGGGACAGCAACCCGGTCCATCTGTACAGACCGCCGCTTCGGCGGTGCCGACGCCGACCATCCGCCGCTAGTCGATCGAGCGCAGTCTCAACCTTGGATTGATGGCCGCAGTGGACATCGCGTTGATCCCGATCGGTGTTGCGATAGATCGCTCAGATCGCTTCTGAAACAGGATCCTCTCGCGATCGGCCCAGCGACGCCATGCGTGCCCAAGCCTGCCGGGCCTCACCGAGCGTCCTTGGGATTGCCACTTCCCCTGTAAGCGGTCGGACTTGGTCAGGCCTCGACGAACTGCCCGGCGGTATGCAAGGCTGACTGGATGGCGGCCGCCGGCAGGACCCGTGCATCGGGAAGACCGCCGGTGGAGGCAAGGGCCGCGGCGGTGCCGGCAGCCTGACCGATGGCGGTGACGCCGGAGATGACCCGGTATGATGAATGCGCGATGAAATCACCGCTCATGCAGCGGGAACCAAGCAGCAGGTTGTCGAGATCTGCTGCTATCAACGACCTCCAAGGAATGTGATAGTAGCCAGATCCGGGAATCTCGGTCATCCGCCCGTCCGAGCCGTCGGGATCGTGGATGTCGACGCTGTAAGCGCAGGCGGCGACCATATCGGCGAAGCGCGCCTCGCCCAGGCATTCATCGCCGGTCAGGACGTGGTCGCCGATGATGCGCCTGCCTTCGCGGACGCCCAGCCACGGTGCGATGGAATCGAGTGCGACCCCGGCCATCGCCGGATGACGGCGTACCGCGGACAGCAGTTCATGGACCTGCCGTTCGGCCTCCGCGCGCCCGACTTCGACCGAACCGGGCACGGTCGGATCGACGCGGGCCACGGCGGTGGAATTGAACAGCGCGCCTTGCCCATCGACGGTCGGGAAGCAGAGGACGCTACGGCGTAGATTGGTCGTCCCTCCGGCGGCTTTCAATTCAGCGAACAGCGGGGTCAGTTCCTTGCGTAAACTGCGGATGCCCCCCCAGGTTCGGATATCGGGGCGTCGCAGCAGGTCGAGGCGGATGCCGGACACCCGGAAGGTCAGGGTCGCAGTCATCATCCGGCCGTCGCTGGGCCGGCCCTTGGCGAAGCGGGCCCCGGCCAGGGCACCCAGTTCGCCATCGGCGGTACCGTCGACCCACCAGGCGCTGGACGCCCTCCGTCCGTCAGCGAAGGCCACCGCGATGATGCGCCGGCCATCGCGTTCCACCGCCGTCATCCGGGCGTCCGTCCACACCGTCAGCTGCGGTTCTGCGGCAACCAACCGACGATAGCGGGCAGCCAGTACTGCTTCATCGTAGACCGGAACCGGGTCGGTGTCGGCGAAGGTGCCGTGCCAGGAATCATAGGCCTCGGTGAAGAGTTCGCGGTGGATGCCGGTATTCACCGGCCGGCCATCGCGGGCATAGAACTGACAGACCAGCCCTACCGGCGCATGGACGCCGGTACCGCCGACGGAGGAACCGCGTTCTGCCAGCAAGGTCCGTGCTCCGCTGCGGGCGGCTGCCACGGCGGCGCAGATGCCGCCAGCGCCGGCACCAATGACGATGACGTCGAAGGTCGATGCGGCAGGGTCGGCGAACATGATTCGGATTGTCGAAGCCGACCGACGCCTGCAATGTGCTAGCTCCAGCCAGCCGTCGTCCATCATGGCCAGATTCCACAGACTGCGACACGACGCCGGGTGGAGGTATCAATGGGTTTTGGATTCAGCCGGTGCGGGCCAGCCGCACTCGTGTCAGCGATGACACCTCGAATCCAGCATGGCTGTCGGATACCGTCACCGCCTTTTGCACGCGCGGCGATTTGCTTGCGCCAGCCTTGGATCATGTTCACACCCGGATGCCGACACTCACCAACATCGCGCTGATGTCGCCGGACTGGTCCTGGTGGCGCTTCGGTACGCCGAAGCCTCGCACCCTGCCGGTCCATGAGATCCTGTTCGTGATCACCGGCGAACTGCCGATCTGCTTCGCCGGCGTGTGGCAGCAGCTCAAGCCGAGCCAGGGCGTCGCGGTGCGCTCCGGCACGCCACGTGCCACCCGGTGCAGCGGGCGGGAGGACCTGACCTTTTTCGTCCTGCAATGGCAGGGGGATTTCCCCCCGCTGTCCTCCCCGCACACCATCGACGACCGTTCTGGCCGCTGCCAGCTGCTGCTCAATTGGCTGCTTGATCTCAGCCACCACGGCGCCGGGGCGGTCGAACGGCGCATGCGCGGACATCTCCTGAATACCCTGCTGCTCGACCTGCAGCCCCGGCCGACCCCGCCGGTCGACGATCCGCTGCTGCGGGTACGGCGCTTCCTCGATGACCATTTCCATCGCCCCATCTCACTCATCGATACCCTCCCCTATTCGGGGGTATCGAAGGACCGGACGATCCGCCTTTTCCGCGCCCGGTTCGGCACGACCCCGCACCAGTATCTGCTGACCAAGCGCGTCGATGCGGCGGTCCGGCTGTTGCGCGCCAGCCGGTTGCCGTTGCCCACCATCGCCCTGCAGACCGGGTTCAGCTCCGTGCTCCACCTCGGCCGGGCAGTGCGCCGAAGCACCGGCCGACACCTCCGCGCTTGGCGGCAAGCGGGCAGCACCCCACCGGTTTAGGTGTCGGCACACCGATTTCAGTGCCCAACGCCCGCGCTGACCAACGGGTACGATCGCAATACCGGAGGCCGTATGCGGTTGCGCGTCTTGTCCTTCGCACTTACCTCGCTGGCCACGGTGGCCGGCGCTGGCGAATCCTCCTGGCCGTCGCCGGTGCCGGGATTCACCCCGCCCAAGGCCGGCGAGCACCCACGCCTCTTCTTCCGGACTGCGGATCTGCCCCAGCTGCGCGAGCGCGCCAAGACCCCCGAGGGCCAAGCGATCATCGCGCGATGTCGGCAGATCCTGGGCGGGGGCGAGGCGGTCCGCACCGAAATCGGCAAATTCACGTTGTTCGATGGCGCCGCTTTCGGTTTCCTCTACCAGATCACCGGCGACCGCAAATATGCGGAACTGGCACGGAAAGCCGTGGAGCACGCCTGGGAGCCGGGCGTCGTCGACCGCGACAGCCGGATGAGCCTGAACCCGCCCAATGAGCCCATGCGCTATGGCCCGAGCCTGGCGGCGGTGGCCATGGCCTATGACCTCAATTACGACGCCTGGCCCGAGGACTTCCGCGTCGCCCAGGCCAAGCGGATGCAGGACCATGTGGGCAAGTGCAAGAAGCGCGGGGGCAGCATCTCGCTCGAACGGATGTCGCTGAACCCCGACAACCCGAACCCGGTGAGCAACCATCTCGGGCTGCAGGTCGGCGGCGCCGGCCTGACCCTGCTCGCCATCCAAGGCGATCCGGGCACCGATCCCGCCAAGATCGCCGCCTGGCTGGCCGGCGTGGACAAGCAGGCGCGCAAGGTGATGACCCAGGATTTCGGTGAGACCGGATACTTCGCGGAAGGGCCTGGACCCGGAGTGATCGCGACGACCTGGACCTTCACGCCGTGGCTGCTCGCCGAGCGGGTCTGTGCCGGGCGAGACTGGCTGTCGCCCCGGCCCCAGGGCCTGGCGGCCGAATGGCTGTCCCTGCGCTTCGTGTTCCAGACCATCCTGGTCGACGGCAAGCCGCACTACCTGAACCCCACGCCGGATGCCGGCTATGGCAGCGATTGGGTGCAGCAGGCGGGCGGCCATCACGCCACCGCCTTCTGCCAGGGCTTCGGCGCCATCCAGCCGGAACGCAAGGCGGCGATGAAGTGGGTCTACGAGCAGTTCTTCCAGCCCGTGGAGGCGAAGCAGTACCTGGAGCAGGCCGGCGACGGCAAGCCAACCTACGACATCTTCACCTACCCGCACCGCGCCCTGTTCTCGCTGGTCAACTGGCCCTTCGACGAAGCGGCTAAAAATCCTGATAAATACCTGCCCAAGGCGATCGGCGACCGCCATCAGGGCCACTTCCTGTTCCGCAACCGCTGGCAGGACGGCGACGACACCGTGGTCGGCGTCCTCTATGGCCACCGCAGCGATGAGAAGAAGCCCGTCCCCCGCATCATGGTGTGGGGCCTCGGCCAGCGGTTGACCTTCTGCGACATCAAAAGCGCGGTCACCACTGGCAAATCCGGCCAGATATCGGCCGTCAAAACCTGGAAACCGGCTGCCGATGGCTCCGGCATCGTCGCCGTGGGCACGAGCACGGTGGGCGTGGATTTCAGCCGGTCATCGGGCGCCGACGCGCTGATCGTGGTGGTGGGCGAGGGTGCCACCGGCGCCCTCGGTGGCGGCAGCGGCAGTTCCAAGGCCAAGGCCACCACTGTCCAAGCCGGCGGAAAGACCTTTGCCATCCTGACCCTTTCCAACGGTGCTCATCCCGAAGCCAAGGCGACCGGTGACCAGGTGGTCGTCGGTGGACAGACCATCGGATTCGATGGCACCGCGATCACCTTCTCCAAACTGGTCGGCCCCCCGACCATCGCACAGTAAGCTGCCGCAGGCCGCTGCGAAGCCACGCGCGTCCCGTGACCGAGACCTGAGAAACCACCCAGTCGAAAAATCCATGTTCGATCCCGCCAGCCATCCAGCCTTCTCCGCGGTCCAGGACCCGGTCAGCGGGACCGTGTCGTGGCACCTCGACGGCGCCATCGCCCCGGTGCAGCGCAATCTGTACTACACCAACCCGTCCATCTCAGGTGATGGCCGCTGGTTGTGGTTCGCGGTCGCCTTCCCGCCCAATCCCCAGATCTTCCTGGCGAGGATCGGCCTCGATCCGGCCGAGCCGACCCCCCGCTGGTTCCCCCAGGCGGCATTCGAGGACAACAGCGCGGCCGTGGCCCCGAGCGGCGATGCAGCCTGGTTCTGCACCGATGGTGCGGTGTGGCGGATCGATGCCGAAGGACGGGTCGAGCGCCTGGGCGGCCTGCCCGCCGATCTGGTGGGCGGTCGCCGGGTATTCAGCACCGCCACCCACCTGACCGTTTCGGCCGATGGTCGGCATCTGGCCTTGGACAGCCGCATCGGGGACACCTCGGTCCTGTCCACGCTCGACCTGGGCGACGGCACGGTGCGGGTGCTCCACGAATTCCAGGAGCATCACAACCACGCCCAGTTCAGCCGCCATGACCCCGACCTGCTGCTGATCGCCAAGGACCATTATCGCAATCCGATCACCGGCCGCAGCATCCACCACCTGGTGCGCACCCATGTCGTGCGCCGCGATGGCAGCGGCTATCGCTGCATCAACCCGGGCTTTCCCTGCCGGCCGTACCACGGAGCCTGCCACGAGTGGTGGCTGGCGGACGGACAGATCGCCTTCATCGACTACGATACCGGCGTCTGGGCCCACGACCTCGCCACCGGGGTCGATACCCACCTGTGGCGCGAACCGCTCTGCCACGCCCATGCTGATGCCGCCGGCCGGTTCTGGTGCGCCGACCAGTCTCCGTATTTCTGGGATCGTGCGCCGTGCCAGGTGCTGCTCTATGACCACACCACCGGCGGACGCTGGCGGATCCATGCCGGATTGCCGGCCCTGAACGTGCCCCGGGGACCTTGGCACCTCGACCCGCATCCGCAGTTCTCGCCCTGCGGGCGTTTCGTGGTGTGGATGAGCACCGCCCGGGGCCGGCCCGAAGTGGCGATCACTCCGATCAGCCAGTTTGCCCACAGCCAGTTTGGCCATGGGCCTTCCGTGGACAGCACCGGGGCTGGACCCAGTTTTCCGCCGGCATGATCCGCCTGCTGTTCCTTCCGGTCCTGTGCGCCTCCGGCCTCGTGCTTGCGGTCATCGCCGCCGGGCATGCCTTCGCCCGGACTGGCGAAGCCACCGCCACAAGAGTGCTGGTGACCGACCGCGATCCCCGCCAGGTCGCGGGCGTCCACCGGCTGCAGGCGTGGGGCACCCGGCCGCGGGTTTTCCAGCAGGCGCCCATGCTGGATTCCCGGGACCTGCCGCCGGTGGCCGACCGCCTTCCGGCGGATCCCCTGGTGGTGGTGCCGGCCGAATCCATGGGACCCTACGGCGGCACCTGGGAGAGCTTCACCACCAGCCTGGGCGAAGGGCTGCACGTGGACGTGGAATGGTATGCGAACGCCACCGGCCTGGTGCGCTGGGCGCCGGATGCCTCGGGCATGGTGGCGGATGTCGCGGAATCGTTCACCGCCGCGCCGGACGCCCGCTCCATCACCTTCCGCCTGCGCCCCGGATTGCGCTGGTCCGATGGCCAGCCTTTCACGAGTGCCGACGTGCGCTTCTGGTGCGATGCCATCGCCGCCAACCAGGAGATCAGCGACAACGTCCCCGCCTTCCTGGCGAACCGCACCGGTCGGATCGAGACGCCGGACCCATGGACGGTGCGCATCGTCCTCGACCAGCCGGATTCCCTGCTGCTCGCCACCATGGGATTCGAGATGTGGGCCACCGACCTGTGCGCCGCCCCCCGGCATTATCTTGAGCGGTTCCTGCCCGGGCCGCGTTCGGCGGCGGAACTCTCAGCCGAGGCCGTCACCGCCGGATTCGCGTCCTGGCCCGAGCGCTTCCGCAACCGCTGGTCGTGGCGCAATCCCGATTGTCCGCGCCTGTGGGCGTGGGTGATGAAGACCCCGCCGCCGGCCACCACCGTCGTCCTCGAACGCAATCCGTACTATGGCAAGGTCGATCCCGACGGCCGGCAACTGCCCTATATCGACCGGGTGCAGTTCACCCTGGCCGATCCCGAATCCGTCCCCATCAAAGTCATGCGCGGCGACAGCGCCCTGCAAAGCCGTTCACTGCGGACCCTGGACTATTCCATGCTGCTCAAGCACCAGCGGCACGGCCGGTATCAAGTGCGGCATTGGCTGGGGACGGTCCCGTCCACCGCCCTGACCTTCAACCGCTCGATCCGCTCGCCGTGGCTGCGGCCACTGCTCAACGATGGCCGTTTCGTCCGGGCCCTGTCCCTGGCCATCGATCGCCAGGAACTGATCGACCTGTTCGCCTTCGGCATCGGCCGACCGCGCCATCCGGCACCCCAGGAGGCCTCGCCCTACGCCGACCCGGCCCTCGCCAGCCGCGACACCGAACACGATCCCGCGACCACGGCCCGGTTGCTGGATGAACTGGGCTGCCGCCCGGGGCCTGACGGGATGCGGCGCGCCGGCGATGGCACCCCCATCCGCTTGATGATCGAGGTCGTGGCGCCCGAACTGGTGCAGGTCGGCCAGGTGGTCGTCCAGCAGTGGGCGACGGTGGGCATCGTCGCGGAAATCCGGTTGCTGGCCCGCGAGCTCTACTATGCCCGCAAAGGAGCAGGTGAGCAGCAGTGCCTGCTCGAATCCGCCGCTGGCGGCGAACTCGATCCGCTCCTCGATGCCCGCGCCTACATCCCGATCGCGCCGGAATCTTCCTGGGCCACCTGCTGGGCCGGATGGTTCCGGCCGGGGGCAGAACGGCCCGGGGACGAGCCGCCGGCGGATATCCAGGCCACGGTCGCCGACTGGCGGGCGATCATCGCCAGCGACGATCCCGCCGAGCATCGCCGCCGCTTCGCCGCCATCTTCGCGCGCGGGGCCGAACGTCGGCACAGCATCGGTCTGTTTACCGGCCTGCCACCGTGGGTGGTGGTGCGCGACGATCTGCGCAACGTGCCGGCGGTGGGCCTCACCGGCTGGACCTATCGCAGCCTCGGGGCCAGCGCCCCGGAGTGCTTCGCCCTGGATCCCAGCCGACGGTCATCGCCATGATCGCCGCCACCATCGCCCGCCGCTGCCTGTCGGCGATCCCGACCCTGCTCATCTCATCCATCCTGGTCTTCGTCATCATCCAACTGCCGCCCGGCGACATCGTCACCTCGCGGATCCAGCAGATGCAAGAGGCCGGCGCCCAGGTCGATCCCCAGCGGATCGAGGCCCTCCGCCATCAATTCCACCTGGACGATCCCCTGCCGATCCGCTACCTGCGGTGGGTCGGCGGGATGCTCACCGGCAACCTGGGCAGCAGTCTCCAGCATGATCGGCCGGTGACCGCGATCATCGGGTCGGCGATCCTGCCCACCGTGGCCATCTCGCTGGCGGCGGTGGTGATCAGCCTCGGACTGGCGATCCCCTTGGGGGTGTGGGCGGCGCTGCGCCGGGGGACGATCGTCGACCACGCCCTCGGCCTGTTCGCCTATGCTGGTCTCGCCCTGCCCTCGTTCCTCATCGCCCTGGTGGCGAACTACGCCTTGTTCACCTGGTTCGGGATGTCGCCCGGCGGGCTGTTCTCGCCTGAATATCGCGAGGCGCCGTGGTCGCTGGGACGGGTCTGGGATCTGCTGCTGCACCTGCTGGTGCCGGTGCTGATCCTCGGTCTGGCCGGGGTCGCCGGCACCATGCGGGTGATGCGGGCCAACCTGCTGGACGAGCTGCGCAAGCCCTATGTCACCACCGCCCGGGCCAAAGGCGTGCATCCCGTCGTGCTGGTGTGGCGCTATCCGGTGCGCATCGCCATCACCCCGATCATCGCCACGGTCGGCTGGCTGCTGCCGTACCTGGTATCGGGCTCGGTGATCATCGCCGTAGTGTTGTCCTTGCCCACGGTCGGACCGATCCTGCTGGAGGCGCTGCGCGCCCAGGACATGGAGCTGGCCGGAGCCATCGTGATGCTGCTATCGGTTCTGACCGTGGTGGGATCCCTGGTGTCGGACATCCTGCTCATCCTCATCGATCCCCGGGTGGCCCGCGGCCAGACGAGCGCCCGATGAGCCGGCCCTCACTGACCGGATGGCTCGCCTGGTTCGGCGGCTGGTCCACCAAGGCAGCGCCAGCACCGGGCAGCGACCAGCTCTCCACCGGGCAGCTCGCCTGGCGCGCCCTCGCCCGCAACCGGGTGGCCATGGCTGCCGCCTGGGTGCTCGGCCTGCTCTACCTGGTGGCGCTCATCCCCGAGCCCTTCGCCACCTGCGCCGCCAATTTCCGCGACAGTGCGGCGGTGGCGGCGCCGCCCCAGCCGGTGCGGATCTGGGATGACGGCCCGCGCCTGCCCTTCGTCCGCCCGCTGGTGGCGGTCCGCCATGCCGACACCCTGGCCCTGGTCTGGCATGAGGACGCCTCCCGCCGCCTGACCCTCACGCTGTTCCCCCGTGGACCGGAATACCACCTGCTTGGCGCCATCCCCTGCCAATGGCGCCTGGTCGGTCTCGAAGGCGCCGTCTGGCATCCCCTGGGCACCGACCGCATCGGCCAGGACGTGTGGTCGCGACTGGTGCATGGGGCCCGGGTGTCGCTGACCATCGGGCTGCTGGGGGTGACCCTGTCCTTCATCCTCGGGGTGCTGCTCGGGGCGGTGGCGGCGTGGTATGGCGGATGGATCGACGGCCTGATCAGCCGGGTCACCGACGTCCTCATCAGCCTGCCCGCCATTCCGATCTGGATGGGTTTGTCGGCGGCGGTGCCGGCGACCTGGCCGCCCCTGGGCGTCTACCTGGGGATCACGGTGGTCTTGTCGTTCATGGGCTGGACCGGCCTGGCCCGTCAGCTCAGGGCCCGCATGCTGGCGCAAAAAGATGAGGATTTCGTCACCGCCGCCCGTCTGGCCGGGGCCAGCACCAGCCGCGTCCTGCTGGTCCACCTGGTGCCGGGCTCGATCTCCCACCTGATCGTCGCCGCCACCCTGGCGGTGCCGGGGATGATCCTGGGCGAGACCGCCCTCAGTTTCCTCGGGCTCGGCATCCGGCCGCCGGCGGTGAGCTGGGGCGTCCTCCTCCAGGATGCGCAGAACCTCCAGTCGCTGGCCGAGATGCCGTGGCTGCTGACCCCCGCCCTGGCGGTATTCGTCGTGGTCCTTGCCTTCAATCTGTTCGGTGACGGCCTGCGCGACGCCCTCGATCCCCATCATCAGCGATGACCAGCCCCGATCCCCTCCTGGCGATCCGCGGCCTGCGCATCGCCCTGCGCAATGCCGACGGCGAGGCCTTCCCGGTGGATGGCGTCGATCTCGATCTGCCGGCCGGGGAAAGCCTGGGCCTGGTGGGCGAGAGCGGCTGCGGCAAGAGCGTCACCGCCGCGGCGATCCTGCGCCTGACCCAGGATCCCCTGGCCCTGGCCGCCGGCACCATCCGCTGGCGGGGCAATGATCTCGCCGCCCTTCCCGCCGACGGCCTTGCCATGCGCCGCATCCGCTTCCGCGAGATCGCCATGATCTTCCAGGAGCCGATGCAGGCGCTGTCCCCGGTGCATACCATCGGCGAGCAGATCGGCGAGGTCCTGCGCCTGCATCTCGGGCTGAAGGGCGGGGCCGCCACCGCCCGGGCCGCCGAGGTCCTCGACCAGGTCGGCATCCCCGATCCCCGCGGCTGTCTCAAGCGCTACTCCTTCGAGCTTTCCGGCGGCCAGCGCCAGCGGGCGATGATCGCCATGGCCCTGGCCTGCCGCCCAGCCCTTCTCATTGCCGATGAACCCACCACCGCCCTCGACGTCACCATCCAGGCCCAGATCCTCGACCTGCTTGCCCGCCTGCGCCGGGAACTGGGCATGGCGATGCTGCTGATCACCCATGACCTGGGGGTGGTGGCCGAGACCTGCGACCGCCTGGCGGTGATGTACCGTGGGCGGGTGGTGGAGTCCGGACCGACGACCGCGGTGCTGAAAACCCCGCACCATCCGTACACCGCCGCCCTGCTGCGCTCGATCCCCGGGCTGGCCACCAGGCCAGGCGAGGTGCTGGCCACCATTCCCGGCTCGGTGCCCTCGCCCTTCACCCGGCTGCCCGGGTGCGCGTTCGCACCCCGTTGCGCCCGCATGCAGCCGGGCCGCTGTGATGTCGGCGGCCTGCCGGCGATGGTCGCCGCCGGCGACCGCGCGGTGGCTTGCCCGGTGGGGCTCGCATGAGCGGCCGGCCCGATGCAGAGGTGACCCCAGTGGCAGGTCGCGTCGGCGAACGCGCACCGCTGGTCGAGATCCGCAACCTCGCCAAGCATTTCCCCGTGCGTTCCGGCTTGCTGCAGCGGGTCAGCGGCCACCTGCGCGCCCTCGATGGCGTCGATCTCACCATCGATGACGGGCAATGCCTGGGCATCGTCGGCGAATCGGGCAGCGGCAAGTCGACCCTGGCGCGGGCTCTGCTGCGGGTGTGGCCGGTGACCCGGGGCAGCATCCGCATCCGCGGCGAGGACGGCGCCGTGCGCGACTGGGCCGCCTTGTCGGAATCCGAACTGCGTCCGCTGCGCCGGAGCGCCAGCATGGTCTTCCAGGATCCCTACGGTTCGCTCAATCCCCGCCTGACCGTGGGTGACTGCATCGGCGAGCCGCTGCTGATCGCCGGCGTCCCCCGGGCCGAGCGCGAGGCCCGCTGCGCCGAATTGATCGCCGCGGTCGGCCTGATGCCCGAACACCTCCGCCGCCATCCCCATGCCTTCAGCGGCGGCCAGCGCCAGCGCATCGTTATCGCCCGCGCCCTCGCCCTGCGGCCGCGGCTGCTGGTGTGCGACGAGCCGGTGAGCGCCCTCGACGTCTCGGTCCAGGCCCAGGTGCTCAATCTCTTGGGCGAACTGCGCCAGCGCTATCGTCTGGCCATGCTGTTCATCACCCATGACCTCAAGGTCGTCCGCCACCTGTGCGAGTCGGTGGCGGTGATGTACGCCGGCCGGATCGTCGAGCAGGCCCCCACCGCCGAGCTGTTCGCCGCGCCCCGGCACCCGTACACCCGCGCCCTGATCGCGGCAGCCCCCAGTCCGGATCCGACGGTGCGCTCGACCCGCCAGCTGCTGGCCGGCGAGGTTCCGGATCCGACCCGGCCGGCGCCCGGCTGCGCCTTCGCTCCGCGCTGCCCGCGCGCCGCTGCGGCCTGCCGGGCCGCCTTGCCGCCGCTGGTCGAAGCCGACGGACGGCGGCTGCGCTGCCTGGATCCCGTCTGATATGCGATCCGTCATCTTGCAGCAAACCCCACAGACCAACTTCCCTGGCCAACAGCCAGGACCGCTTGTCCCGGGCCGTCGGTCACTCGCTCACGCTTCGCCGGTGGATGCATCAGCACGGAACCGACCTGTTGTGCTGAGACGGTGCGACGCATCTTCGGGCGGATGAACCCAGGCATGGCGGCGATCTTGAACTCGCGCTGACCGCTGTCCTGAACGAAGAGGAAATCGCCCAACTGCGACGGCGCATCCTTCCCTCGCTCAATGCTGCAGCTCAAGCTGACAGGCGCGGTGGTCGCCTTCCGCTCGGGTACCAGTGCGAAGCCGGGTGTTCGGTTGCTATCGACCAGCGTGAGGCCGCGATCCTTCCTTCGGCACGTGATGGAACTGCTGCGGGCAGGTGACGGACTTTCCCAGATAGCCCGTCACATCTCGCCGCCACCCGGCGTCGGTCAGTGCCTGTTGCCAACCTCGATCGTCAGGTACTCGCAGAACTGGCCTGTTCTAGGACTAGCGCAGCGCGGTCAGGCCGCCCACAGCGCGATGCCGTGGTCCTTGAGGCAAGCCATCCAGGCCAGGCGTTCCTTCGAGCGCACCGTCTTGAGCAGGCATTGGATCTTCTCCTCTTCGGACAACCGGCGCGGCTGGTTCCTGAGGGTCATGCCTGCCTGCTCAGGCGTCAGGTCCGCCTTCCTGCCATTACAGGTCTTGCAGGCGGCGACGACGTTGGTCAGCACGTCCGACCCGCCTTTGCAGCGGGGGATGACGTGGTCGCGTGTGCCCGTGGCCATGGTCAGGCGGGCATCGCAATACTGGCATCGGAAGGCGTCGCGGATGAGCACGGCGCGCCGGCTTGGCGTGTCGAACAGCTTGCGCTTGCGCCGGGTCGAGACCTGGTGGCGCATGACCAGCACGGCCGGCAGGCGGAACGACGCAGAGGCGCTGCGCACCACGTCGTCATAGGACGACAGGGGCGTGGCCTTGCCCTGGAAGACCAGGGTGAGGGCGTCGATCCAATGTTCCTGGATCGTGAGGAACTCGTAGCTCGCATTCAGCACCATGCAGCGCATGGAATCTCCTGGGTTTGGCGGAAGGCAGTGGACCCGACCCACGGGCCCGGAGGGCCCCATCCGGTTTCCAACCGGCGCCGGCGCCTTGCCGGTCTACCTTCCCGAGGGGATGAACGATGGCGGAAGCTGAAGGGATCGAACCGCATGCCGATGGCACCATCCGGTTAGCAACCGGCGCCCCGCACCCGCGAGGTTCAGCTTCCATGAAATCGGGTATTGATGGCGGAAGACGACGGAATCGAACCGCATGCCCTGCGGGGCATCATCCCGTTTCGAGCGGGCGGCGACACCATGTCGCATCATCTTCCCTTGGCGGATGCCGGCTGGAATCGAACCGCATGCCGATGGCATCATCCGCTTTCAAGGCGGCGGCGATCACCGCGATCGCGACGGCATCCTGATGTGTTGCGCCCGGCGTGAGTCGAACGCGCATGCCTATGGGCATCCGGGTTAGCCGGTCGCGTCTGCCGATTCCGCCACGGACGAATCTGAGGGACAGAACGCACCGCACTCCGGGCGGGGAGGCCGCAAGGCCGGGGCGGCAGCCCCAACGGGCGCCGAGGAGCGGTGGGCGGATACCATCGGCGAAGCCGATCCGCCCACGTTCTCCGCAGCGCAGCGAATGAAAACGAGCTCCGACAATGCCGCGGGGGGCCGGGGGCGAAGCCCCCGAAACAATAAATGCGCAGGGAGGGAGTCGAACCCTCACAACCTGTGGTCGCCAGATTCTGAGTCTGGTGCGTCTGCCGATTCCGCCACCTACGCATGAGAAATTGTGGGAGGTGGGAGTTGAACCCACACGATGATGATCGCCGCGCTCTCGACGCGGTGCGTCTGCCGGTTCCGCCACTCCCACGGATCTGGTGCCCACGCCAGGAATCGAACCTGGAGTCTCCTGCTTACCATGCAGGTGCTCTGCCATTGAGCCACACGGGCATGCTGGTCGGTGACGAGGGGCGAGCACGGCCGCAGGCCGCGCGGAGAACAGCGGAGGAGCGAAACCCCAGCCTCCCGGGTGTAGGCCGGTCGCTCTGCCAATTGAGCTAGTCGCCGATGGAGCCTCATGACGGAGTCGAACCGTCCCCTCCCGCTTACAAGGCGGGTGCTCTCCCCCGAGAGCCAGACGAGGCCTGTTGGACCATGCTGTGGGAGTCGAACCCACCTGGCCGGTTTGGAAGACCGGGACCTCGCCGATCGGCCAAGCATGGATGGTGCTGTCGGCTGGAATCGAACCAGCGGCCTGCACGTTACGAATGCGCTGCTCTGCCGGCTGAGCTACGACAGCAGATTGGTCCTCGCGGTTGGGCGAGCACGGCCGAAGGCCGCACGCAGCCGGCTGCCCTTTGGGGCAGCCGTGGCCCGCAGGGCGAACCAGCGTGGAACCGCTACGGTTTCAACGGCTTATAAGACCGAGCCCGCTCGCCTGCGCCCTCTCGACAGCGCACTGCGCTGTCTCGCCCGGCTTCGCCGATACGGTGCTCGCCTCCGGTTTAGGAAACCGGTGCTCGCCACGGGGCTCGTGGACTCGCCCCGGCTGTGGACGCCGCAGGCCACGCAGGTGGCCTGCTCAGCGCTGCGCGCTGACGTCCTCGCCCTGTTGCGCTACCACGACAGATGGCCTCGGGAGATGGATTTGAACCATCGTTTCCGGTTTCGTAGACCGGCATCCTTCCGCTAGATGATCCCGAGAGAGATGGACCCCGCGCCGGGGCGAGCACGGCAGGATGCCGCGCGCAGCCGGCTGCCCTTGGGGGCAGCCGTGGCCCGCCGCGACGACAGGACGTTAGAGCGGCGGGGGAACCCGGATCTCCGCGCTGGCGGCGCGGCGTCGTAAGCCATTGGACGACGCGGAGTGAACATGACCGGTAGGACTCTCCCAGCGGGCGGCTCGCCCCCATCGGGGGGCGAGACTCCGCGCGGCCTCGCGGCCGTGCTCGTCCTACGTCGCCGGGTTTGGAATCCGGGGTCCTGGCTGCTGGACGACAGTCATAGAAGAAGTTCCCCTCCGACCTGCTCCCCCGTGGGGACGATGCCTTCCTCAGGTCATCGGGTCGGTTCGCTGCCAATTGCCGCGGAGGAATTGCGCGGCGCGTTTGATGGTGGGTCGTCCAGGAATCGCACCTGGTTCTGCCGGATAAGAGCCGGCTGCATCGCGTGACTATGCTTACAACCCGGCACGGTGGTGGGCAGCCCTGGGATCGAACTCGGTTCCCCCGGTTAAAAGCCGGGTGCATCGCCGGGAATGCTTGCCGCCCGGCTTGAAGGGCGTGGTCTGCCGCAGCATGTCTGCCGCGCCCAGCCGGTCCCGTCGTCCCCCTAGGCCAACGGAATCGGCTCAATCGATATCAATGATATCAATGATATGATGGACACGCACGGAGGAGTCTCACCTCTGGCTGACCGCTTTGCAGGCGGCCGCCCAGATCGTGGGCTGAAGCTCGCGCGTGATGGCGCTTCCAGCAGGAATCGAACCTGCATTCCCTGATCGACAATCAGGCGTCCTGGCCGTTGGACGATGGAAGCATGTCAAAAAATTGCGGGCGTTGGAATTGCACCAACCTCGTCGGCTTATGTCAGCCGACAGGCTGACGGGGGAGCGCCGTAGGCGCGCTTCGGGGGCGAAAAGCCCCCGGGCAAAGATGAACGTGGGATGGCGAAGCCGTCCCTTCCGGCGTAGCCGGAACCCCGCACAGCGGGGACGTTCTACATCTGGCCGTTCCGGATCTGTCTCCGGGGAGCCCGCACTGAGTTGAATCGCATGGAATCACGAGGCGTCGAACCTCGATCTCCGCCCAAGGCGGCGTCCGGCTATTGGACCGTGACAACAAAAACTCCGGTTGCTGGTCGGGGATACCGACGCCTGGATTCGGCCCTGGGCAGTATGCACTGACCAGGGGTGCGTCCGTCGCACGGAGCGACGACCAGGATTGAGACGGGCTGGTCAGCACGCGGTGCGTGCCGGCAGCAACCGGAGCAGGTTCCCCCGGCACGAGGCCGGATGGGACTGGTGGACCTTGGAGGGATCGAACCTCCATCCTCCCGGTGCAAGCGGGATGCTCTGCCATTGAGCTAATGGCCCAGATGACCGCCGCACGTGCGGCGGTACTGATTGCGCTACGATATGGATTTTTCAGGGAGCACGTTGGCCGGGGCCATGAACGGAAAAACCCCGGCGGGAGTCCGCCGGGGTTCAGGGTGCAGTCCGTGGTGAGCGGAAGTTACCCGGAGGCCCCGGCGAGGGTGGTATCCAGAAGGCGATCATTGGTGAGCAAACTGACGGATCCCGAACACATACGCGACATGGTCACGCACAGCGCTATGCGCTTGGTGACGGCCGCTTTTCGTGATGTGGTGGGGAGGGTCATGGAAGGCTGGCTCGGTGAACCGCCTGGGTGGCGGGACGGACAAACTCTACCCGTCAGACTATATATGTCAATGAAAAATGCTCCGACCGGGAATCGAACCCGGTTTTCCGAGTTGAAAGCCCGGCGTTCTGGCCATTGAACTACCGGAGCATGTCCGCATGAAACGATCCAGGCAGGGCGGCCAAAAGGCCGGGGGCGGCAGCCCCAATGGGCGCCGAGGGGGTGGTGGGCGGATAGAATGGGCGAAGCCCATCCGCCCACGCAATCCGTCGCGAAGCGGCGGAATGTGACCCCCGACAAAGCCCGGGGGGAAGGCTGAAGGGCCGTCGGCGCGAAGCCCCCATGAAAACAACGGGGCGAAGCCCCCGCGGGCGCCGAGGGGTGGTGGGCGGATACAATGGGCGAAGCCCATCCGCCCACGCAATCTGACGCGCAGCGTCGGATTGCGAACCCCGACAAAGCCCGGGGGGCAGGCCCGCAGGGCCGTGGGGGCGAAGCCACCATGAAAACAACGGGGCGAAGCCCCCGCGGGCGCCGAGGGGTGGTGGGCGGATACAATGGGCGAAGCACATCCGCCCACGCAACCTGACGCGCAGCGTCGGATTGCGAACCCCGACAAAGCCCGGGGGGCAGGCCCGCAGGGCCGTGGGGGCGAAGCCACCAAGAAAAAAGCTGGCGGGGAGGGACTCGAACCCCCATGGATGCAGGGCATCCGCCTGGTTAACAGCCAGGTTCCTTACCATTCGGAACACCCGCCATTATTGGTGCCAGCCCCAGGGATCGAACCTGGATTGCCTGTTCTTCAAACAGGTGCCTTGACCACGTCGGCCAGGCTGGCGTGAATTTCCCCGACCAGGATTCGAACCTGGATTCTCGGCTCCAAAGACCGGTGTCCTACCGTTGGACGACCGGGGAGTGCTGGTTCAGAGAGGAGGATTCGAACCTCCAACATCCCGGTTCAGAGCCGGGTGTTCTACCATTGAACTATCTCTGATGATGTGGGTGGGCGTATCGGAATCGAACCGATTTTTCCGGATTCACAGACCGGTGTCCTGGCCGCTAGACGAACGTCCACATGCTGATCACGGTGGGAGGGATCGAACCTCCGGCCTCCTGCTCCCAAAGCAGGCGCTCTGCCATTGAGCTACACCATGGTTGGTCGGTCCAGGAGGAATCGAACCTCCGCCTCGTCGACCCGAACGACGCGCGCTGCCGTTATGCGATGGACCGTTGGTCTCCGGAGACGGGATCGAACCGCCGACCTGCTGCATGTCGCGCAGCCATTCTGCCGCTGAACTACCCGGAGATGGGTGGTGGGAGCCGGTGGAGTCGAACCACAGCCTCGATGAGGTCCCGATTTATAGTCGGGTGCCGGCCCGGCCGACGAAACAACTCCCAGAATCCGCATGGATGGAATCGAACCACCGTCGCCCGCATATCAGACGGGTGCCCTGCCATTGGACGACATGCGGAAAAATGCATGAGCTACGTTGATGGATTTGAAAAAGAAAAGGCCCCTGGGGTTGTCCCAGGGGCCTTGCGAGAGGAGCAGCGGTGGAGTGCGGGCTTATGCCGTCATCGTCCAGTCCGTGTTCGACCGAAGGGGCCCCTGGGCACCTGGAAATGTTTCCAGATGATTGGGCTGATACCCCTGCGAAAATCGGACTGCGGCGAGCATAACCGAACTCTATGGTGAGCATAAATTATGTCAACTGGCCAGATGAATGACCCATCTGGTGCTTGGAACCGCAGGGAATCATCTCAGAATCCTACCATCATGCGTGATCAGCAGACCGGTGCCGTGGCGGTGACCTTGCCGCATCTGGTGCGAGGTCTGGTGCTCCTTCAAGGGATCAGCGATCACGCGGTCGCGGCGAAGGCCGGCGTCAGCGATGGCGCGCTCGTAGCGCACGCCACCCGGATCCCGCAGCACATGATGGTGTGGCTGCGCTTGGTCCGGGCCCTGGGCGCCATCATCGAGGTCCATGCCGCCCAGCAGCGGTTCCGGGTGATGCTGCCCACCCTGCCACCACGCGAAATCGAGCGGTCCTGGCAGGCATGGCGCCGCCGCCGGATCGTCACGGTGGTGAACCAGCAGCTCCACGGGTCCAGGCCGGTGAGCCGATCGGCCGCCGAAACAGCCGCCATCTCCTATGCCAGCAACGAAGAGGCGCGCCTGCGGACGCGGCTCGCGGGGCTGCGTCCGAGTGATGCTCCCCTGCCGGACGAAGTTTCTGGACTTCGATCAGCGGTGCGCGTTCTGGCCGGCCGTCTGGGTATCAATGCTGAAGAGTTGTCGCTGGTGGCTGGCCTGGGCCTTCAAGCCGCCCAGGTGGCCATGAAAGAGGACGACGGGAAGCTGGCGACCTTCCACCGGATCTTGGGAGCCTGCCAGGCGAACATCGTGTTGGTGGTCGATGGTCAGGCGATCACCATCCCTCCGTGTCCACCTGGCGAACTCCACACGGATCTCCGTCCGGCACGCCAGGATCCTGACGATAAGCCTCTGGCAAAGGCGCGTCTGGTCCTTGAGCCGCCCAATCGCAGCAAGATATCGGTCGAGGAGATCCTGGCGCGATACGATCACCATGAATCCATCTGCGAGATCGCCCGGGCCGCTGGGGTCAGCCGGCAGCGGATCCATCGCCTCGCCATGGAGCATGGCCGGGGCAAGCGGCGCCAGATCATCGCCGACCTCCGACAGTTGCAGGGAGAAGCCCTGTTGGTGGGGGCCCTCCGGTAGTCGGGACATTGATCCCTTTCTTACTGATGAACGCCATGTGCGGCCGCTTCGCCAACTCCGAGACCATCCCCGCCATGCGCCAGCACTTCGCGGCCGGCGGGCAAGACGCGGCGTGGACGCCGTCCTGGAACGTCTGCCCGACCAGGCCAGTGCCGGTCCTGCTGGGCGGCAGTACCGGCCGTCGCCTTGGCCTCATGCGCTGGGGTTGGAATCAGGCTGCGCTCGGCGGCCGCCTCCTCATCAACTGCCGGGGCGAAGAGGCCCACGGCAAGCGCATGTTCCAGGCTCCCCTGGCCCGGCGCCGCTGCATCGTGCCGGCGACCGCCTTCTACGAGTGGCAGCCCGGCACCACAAAAAATGTCCGACCGAAGCCCTTCGCCTTCGCCCCGGTAGCCGGCGGCCTGTGGGGCATCGGCGCGTTGTGGGAGCCCACCGCCGGGCCCGACGGCCAGCGCGACGGCTCCGTCATCCTGATGACCGTGCCCGCCAACGAGCGGGTCGCTCCGGTCCATGACCGGATGCCGCTTCTGATTGCCCGAGAACACTTGGATGCCTGGCTGGACCCTTCGGTGCCCCCCTCTGCCGTCCAGCCATGGCTGTGACCATCCCCGGCTGATGAGTGGCGCTGCTGGCCCATCAGCCGGGCTATCAGCGATGTCCACCGGGACGGGTCCGACATCCAGACCCCGATGGCAATCACCGAATAATTCCGCGTGGATTCCACCGGCTTGTGCGTGCTCTTCCAGGAAGCCGTTGACGGATCCGATGCGTCCTCGCGATCGCAACCAGTCAGTAATAGTCTTTACTGGTTGCTGGTGCTCGCTTTGGCCGCAGTCATCAGTCGGCGGGCCGCGATGAGGATTGAGCGTGGTTAGTTCTGAATGCGCAATCTGTTTACATAGGTGATGGCATCCTGTTCATGAGGCCCGATTTGAATGACCGGGCTTAGATCCAGAAACCGAAGCAGTCCTGCGCCGGGGAATACCGCTGGCCTAGTCGGACCAGAAGTTGATGATTCTAACATCTCGGAGAGCACCATGGGCGGCAACGCGTTGAAGCACTTGCATCCGGTCAGGCTGACATCGGCCGAGGTCATAGATCTGGTCCACCATCTGCATCGCAATTGGCAGCTGGTAGATCCGCGGCCGCTCTATCTCGTGCCCTGGGTCGCAGAGAAACAAGATCATGGTGATATCGATCTGATCTGTGAATCCGACGCGCCCACGGTGGAGCGCTTCTCCGGTATGGTCGGGGCCGAACGCGCCGCCATCAGCCGCAACGACAAGGTGCTGTCCGTCCCGGTTCCACTGCCTTGGGACAACGGGCGCATCGTCCAGGTTGACTTCATCTGCTGCAGCTCAGACGAGGCGACGGCAACCCGATTCTTCTACGCCGGCGGCGATTTCGGCATGCTCCTCGGCCGTGTCGCGGCCTGGCATGGACTCGTCTTCGGCATGGATGGTCTGCGCTACCGGGCCGAGAGAGACGTCGCCTGGGCAGCAGACGTCCACCTGACGGCGGACCCAGCCGAGGTTCTCGCAGCACTCGGCTATCCCGCCGTCCTGCCCTGGTTCGACACGTACGACACGCTCTGGCGCTTCGTCCTGTCGAGCCCACTGGCCGAACCATGGATGTTCATGCCCGAGGCGACCAACCACGAGAACCGCAGCCGCGACAAGCAGCGCCGCAAGGTCGGCGACTTCCAGTCCTGGCTGAGCGAGAACTTCCCCGACCGGCTAGCGCCGCCAGCTCCACGCCGGACGCCGGCGGAGGCCCGCGACTGGGTGCGCACCCGTTTCCCGACCATCGGCATCGACGAGAACCTGCGTCTGCAGGAGGCTCGCTTCCTGTACGCCAAGCTACGCACGCGTCTGCTCGGCATAGGCGCGGTCGAGGATGTGCTTGGATCAGGGCATCCGCCCGAGCTCATGGGCGAACTGGTCCGTGAGATGCAGCCGCTGCTGCCCGGCAAGGCCGAGCGCGAAACGGCGCTCGCCGATCCGTCGGGCTGGGACCGCATGATCACGGTGGCGCGCCAGGCCGCGGTGGCCGTGGCCGCGAAACGCGGGCTGACCGTGTGCCAACCACCGCCGCTCCCGGCCTTCGTGCCTGGTCCATGAGCCTGCTCGTTCTCGGGGACTGCCACGCTGTCTGGGCACGGCTGATCGCAGCTATCGATTGCGGCCATGCCCAGCACGGGGCGACAGCTGTCATCCAGGTTGGTGACTTCGGCTTCTTCCCGATCTACATCCCGCTCCTGATCGAAGCGATGGCTGGGCGACGGTTCCCGGTGCCGGTCCATGTCATTGATGGCAACCACGAGGATCATGCCTGGTTGTGGGGGCAGGTTGCCGCTGGCGTCTGTGAACGCTGGGCGGCCGACCTGAATCTGATCGTGCACCGCCGCGGCGACACGGCCGTCATTGATGGCGTGCGGGTCGGCTTCCTGGGCGGAGCCCTGCATGCCGATCGCAGCCAGCACGGCAGCACCGCCAAGGGCACCACCAACTGGATCATCAACAAGGAGGCCGATCGGGCAGCATCGGCATTCGCAGCTGCCGAAGTCGATCTGGTGGTCACCCACTCCTGTCCGCATTCGATCGGCATCGGCATGGCTGGATCGCCGGATCTCTTCCTCGCCGTCGAGCGCTACATCCGGGCGAAAGGCTTTGACGGCGGCCCATTCGAGGATTGCGGCGAGCCGGCACTGACACGTCTGTGGACCATGCTGGCCCGCCCACCGCGCTCTTGGGTCTACGGCCACTTTCACACGCATCGCGAAGTGCAGGTCAGAAGCACCGCCTTCCGCTGCGTCGGCTCCTGCGATGGCAGTGACGGCAAGCATCCTACGATCGGGCATCTCCTCGATCCGGGGACCTGGTCGTGGACGACCGTGTCCCTGGGCCATCCTGGGGATGGGGAATAGACCGATGACCACCATCACCGCCATCCGCGGCGACATCACCACCTTGGCCGTCGATGCCATCGTCAACGCGGCCAATGAGAGCCTGCTCGGTGGAGGCGGAGTCGACGGGGCCATCCATCGCGCCGCCGGGCCGGATCTGTTGGCCGAGTGCAGAACACTGGGTGGATGCCCGACCGGGGAGGCGCGGCTGACCAGGGGCTATCGTCTGAAGGCCCACCACATCATCCATACGGTCGGACCGGTCTGGCATGGCGGTGGTCAGGGCGAGGCGGATCTCCTGGCTGGATGCTATCGGAACAGTCTCGCGTTGGCCCATGCCGCCGGTTGTCGCAGGATCGCCTTCCCAGGCATCAGCACCGGCGTGTACGGCTATCCATCGGACCTGGCGTGCACCGTGGCCGTGGCCACGGTCCGCTCGGCTTGCGACAACCTAGAGGAAGTGATCTTCTGCTGTTTCAGCGACCAGCATCTGTATGAATACCAGCTAGAGATGCGATGGCAGTCTGGCCAGCCCGGTCAGGAGCGACCTGACCATGCATAGTGGCCTGAAACAGCTGATCGGTCAATTTCATGCGTGCCAGGAACTCGCGATGCAGGCATTGGAGAAAGCCGGCCTACCCAGGCCGGTGTCAAACCACGATTGGGTGGGGAGCCGCAATTCCAGATGGGCCGAGTTGCAGGCCGCCAATCATGGGTTCACCATCAAGCCCCATGGCTATGGCATGGCTTTTTGGAACGACGCGTTCTGGATCGACTTCGATATCGGCGCATCCGGCCAAACCGACGGGTTTGACGCGTATCGACTCAGCGCATTCTCGACTCGGAACGCATTCGCAGTTAAAATCAGTGAAGCCGACATCGAGCGCCTCGTGAACGAATGCGTGAACAGTGGTGAAATCATCGCATCGGCTTACATCAATCACTATCTTGCCATACCGCGCAGCGGGGAATCCTGATCGATCGGGAAAGTACGAAAGAACTCAAGCGCACGACCATATCGCTCAACAAGCAGGCCGCGCCCCGCTCGCTGTCCTGGGATGGCGATGTGCTCGTGGATTGGGTAGGAGGAGGTACCCGCTATGGGCTTGATGGAACCGTACGGCCCAGCAGTGTTTATTATGCTTACAAGTTCGACCGTGCGATCACATCTCCAGATGCCCGTTTTCAAGTGCTCTATGACGCACTTGGCACCAAGGCGATACTCCTCGAACACGGAAAACAGCTGCGCGAACTCAATCGCAGCTATTATCATGCGAACGTGTACGAATACCCGATCGCCATCTTCATCGTGGAGGGCAGGCATCTGCTTGCTCACTGCCCGAATGAATACAATGAATTGGAGATCGAGGACGTACTCACTGGAGAACTGATCTCAAAACGCTCGACGAAGGCATGCGACTTCTTCCATTCTCGGCTGCAGACAAGCTCAGACTCGCGGTTTCTCCTGAGCGCTGGCTGGGTCTGGCATCCACTCGACACGATTCAGATCTATGCCATTTCGGATGCGCTGCGGGACCCATCCATCCTGGATGGACCAGGTCTGAATCTGAAAAACAAGTTTGGCGATGCAGATGACCTATTTGAAATCCACACCGCTGCATTCTCGGGAAACGATCGGCTCGTGCTGGCTGGTGAGCAAGACAATGGAACAAATGCCATGGTTAGCGTGGTCGACCTGACGTCGATGGCGACGATCTCCAGTGCAACCATTACAGAACCAGCCGGCACACTCATGCCCGTTGGTGATCACGTCGTCTGTTTCTACCGTCATCCACGGTTGGTCGACTTGCGCAGCGGCTTGACGGTCATGGCTTGGCCTGACCTCGCCAGCGGTGTACAGAACAGTAGCATCATGCGTCACCATGATGCGCCGCCATCCATAGCCTTGGACACGCAACGGAGGCGGTTTGCCGTTGCGGGGCCTGACGCGATCACGGTCATCCAACTCGGTAACGAGGGCTGACAAGCCATGCTCATCCTGTTCCCTCCTGATCCGCGCCAGCCCAGAAGTCCCGAAAGCGACTATCGGGCGGAATGGGATGCCTGCCTTGCGCTCGGCTTCCGCGCGGGCGTGGTCGACCACGACGAGCTGATCCGTGGGGATGTAAGCCGAGCGCTCCGATTCCTGCCACCCGGCAGTTCGTCTGGACTTCGTCTCTTTCCTCGACCTCCAATGCTCCGACAGCCAGTTGACGTTCATCCTTCCATTGCGATCTGATTCCGGAGTTGCGACTTGACCACATGATCTGAAAGCGGTCGGGGATTCGTTCGATTATGGTGCAAAGGCGGCCTGTGTGCCATCCGGCGGTCTGCCTTGGCCCAGCATGAGCATTGACCTCAATCATCAATTGCTGGGTTTATTAAAACCCATGCGCGTCCTGGTTGCCATGCGGGAGGAGATTCATATGCTGTTTAGCCGCTTGAAGCGGCCGGTGGCCGCACCCGTCCGCTTCCCTGCGGGCGGTCTCGCGTCCGACCTGCGACGGCTATTGTCGGGTGTCCACTGCCGAGCAGGCCGAGCATGGCTGGTCGATCGACCACCAGGAAAAGGCTATCCGCTCCTGGGGCGAATCCCAGGGGCTGCACGTGCTCGGAATCTTCCGCGACGCCGGACGCTCGGGGCGGACCATGAAGCGGCCGGGTCTGTTGGCGTTGCTCACCTTGATGCAGCAGCGCGGGGTTGGGGTGGTGGTGATGAAAAGCCAGGACCGCTTGTCCCGGGCCGTCGATCACTCGCTCACGCTTCGGCGGTGGATGCATCAGCAGGGATCCGACTTGTTGTTCTTAGACGGTGCGATGCATCTTCGGGCGGATGAACCCAGGCATGGCGGAGACCTCGGGAATCAATTGATCTCGTCGCTGACTGCGGTCCTGGCCGAAGAGGAAATCGCCCAACTGAGCCGACGCATCCTGCCCTCGCTCGGTGCTGCGGCCCGGGCCGGCAGGCGCGGTGGTCGCCTGCCGCTCGGGTACCAGCTCGATGCCGGGGGTTCGATTGCGATCGACCAGCATGAAGCCGCGATCCTTCTGCGCGTGGTGGATCGGTTGCGGGATGGCGACGGACTTTCCCAGATAGCCCGTCGCCTGGTTGTCGAAGGAGTTCGCGACTCCCGCGGAACCATCGTCAGCTTCGACCGGCTCCACGGAGCTCTGACCAATCGGTACCTTCTGGGCGACCTCGTGTATGCGATGCCTGCGGAAGTACCTCAGGACGGAGGTCGGACCTTGGAGATCCAGAACCACCACCAAGCGATCTTCGATCCGGTGGTCTTTGGCGAGATCCAGGACCTGTTGCGGGCTCGTGCCCGGTCGGCCGAGACTCCCGATCAAACCCTGGCCAAACGTCGCGCCGGTCGCCAACGCCAACGCCGGGCGAACCGGCTGCCACCCTCTGGTGATCTGCTCGCAGCCATCGCTCCACCGGCTCGACCCGTGCATGGCGCCATGGCTCCGGAGGCGCTGCGCTGCGCCCACTGCGGCGGCCCGATGTACGCCTCGCTGCAGACCGTGGGTGCGGTGGGACATCGCCGGCGGATGGCGGTCTATCTGTGCCGATTCCACAAGGATCGCGGCGCCGCATTCTGCCCCCAACCGCCGGTGCGGTGCGACGATGTGGACGAGGTCGTCGCCGCGGCGGTGATCGCCTGGCTGCGCCAGCGACCCGGTCCATCTGTGCAGACCGCCGCTCCGGCGGTGCCGACGCCGACCAAGGCCGGTGACGATCTGCGAGTGGCCGAATCTGAACGCAACAGGCTGCGTCAGGCGATGGAGCGGTTGGGCGAACTGGCTCCAGACATCCTCGCCGAACGGCTGGCAGCGGCTGAGGCGACGATCCTCCGTCTGGCGAATCTGGCCCAACGCGAAGCCGGGCAAGTTCCACTACCACAGGGAGTCGCCTGGGATTTCAGGCGGAATCCGCGAGCCACCTGGGATAAGCTCGACGTCAGCGGACGGCGCGCCGTCATGCAGCCGATGCTGGACCAGGTGCAGATCAGAGACAAATCCGTGGTGTTCCTAGCGGTCCGAGATGACGATGGTCAGGTGCATCGGATCGACGGCTCGCTGGTGGAAGGAGCGGTCCCATGACCCCTCAACAGAAGATCGCCGCCGGCCGTGGCGTCGTCGGCTACCTCCGGGTGAGCTCCGAGGGACAGACGGACGGTTTTTCGCTGGAACTGCAACAGACCGTCATTGAGCGGTGGGCCCAGGATCACGGCATCCCGATCATCGCCATCGAGAAAGCTCCCGCGGGTTTCGAAAGCGGCGCCGTGGCCTTTGACGACCGGGCCGGCTGGCAGGCGGTGGAGCGGCACATCGCCACCAATCGGGTTGGCTGGATCGCCGTGTCCGCCATCGACCGTCTGTCTCGCGACCTCGGCCAACTGGCCGACCGGGTGCGCGACTGGTCCAACCGCGACATCGCCATCGTCGCGCCAGGTCAGGGCTACCGTGATCCGGACGGCATCGGCTCCTTTCTCCTGCATTTGTTTGCCATGCTCGCCGAACACGAACGTGGTCGTCTGCTGGGGCGGGTGCTGCCCGGCATGCACGCTCGGCTGCTAGCCGGCCTGCCCTTGGGCCGTCAACCGCTGGGTTATCGGGTGGCCAGCGAAACTCCTGCAAACGGGCGGCAATCCCATCGACGACTGGTGCCTGACCTGGACACCGGGCCGTGGATCACCGCTCTGTTCACCCATGCAGCGGAGCACCCCGACCTGGGGGATCGGCGCATGGCCGAATGGGCAGAAGCGACCTGGCCGACGCTCACGTGGTCCGTCGGCCGAGTGGCCGGGATTCTCAAGAACGAGATCTATGCCGGCGTGTTGCGGGGTCAGC
Organism: Planctomycetota bacterium; assembly: GCA_014193115.1. GTDB lineage: Bacteria > Planctomycetota > UBA11346 > UBA11346 > UBA11346 > BJHQ01. The sequence continues at coordinate 169,394 of BJHQ01000010.1, forward strand.
TGCAAGGCGAGACGGTGTTGATCCTCGACAACCATCCGCCGCTGGTCGATCCGGTGCTGTTCGCCACGGTGCAGGCACAGCGCAAACAGCGAGCGCAGGACCACGCTGATGGCATCCGATCGGCCGCCGTGACGAGTTGGCTGGGAGGCCTTGCCATCTGCGGATGCTGCGGCGGGACGGTGACGTGGCGCAGTGGCGGCAACCAGTCCGATGTGCGGGCGGGCCCAACTTCGGGGCACTACACCTGCACCAGCAATGCTCCGCCGCGTGTCTACGGCTGCGGAACGGCCTGGCCATCAGACATCGAAACCTTCGTGCACCGCGCCCTCTGTTGGCACTTGGAAGCCGACGTCGAACGCATCCGGAAGATCGTGACCACAGCGCATCAGGTTTTGCCAGAGTTCATTGACGACCAGCGCGCCCATGCCGCGCAGGTGCTGCAGGCATCTCAGGAGGAACAGGCGAAAGCCACGGGCGAACTGGAGGTCGGGCATCTCCAACCGGAATCATACGAAAACGTCATCAGGAACCTTGCGGAACGGGAGACGCGTGCCCGTGACTTGCTCCAGGTCATGGACGGTTGGGAATACCTGGCCCGCCTGATCGCCCTCCAGGAAGGCCCCGAGGCCAGCCGCTGGCGCTGGGTGCCGGTGGGCGACGCCATCCTGGCCCTGCCTCGCGACGAACAGCGCCGGTTGCTGCGAGCCACGTTCACCACCATCACGCTCCAGGATCCCGCAACCATCGGCAGCCTGGACGGCCCCGGCGAGGATCCTACGCAGGGCCGTTTCACCGGAGCAACGGTGGTGCCGAACGCAGATGACCAGCCCTTGGTCACCGGCTTGGCCAAAGGCCTCGCGCGGATCCTCGTCCGCACGCCTGGCCTGAGCGTCGCTGAGGGACTGAAAACAGCCGGGTGGACCAGCAGGAAAGACGGTTCTTGGCAGCATCCCGACGGCGGCCAGTTGGATGTCATCCGGTCATCCGAGGACCTGGCCCGGGCGATGCCAGGTCCAGAGGACCAGAGCCATTTGCTGCTCGCAGCCGGTTGGATCGAGACCGCTCCAGGGAAATTCCGGTATGCAGATTTGGAAATTACTGTGTAAAACTACCAGGGTTGGCAGGCACCGGTGGAATCAGTCCTGCCACCCTCAGCCGAGCAAGGAAAGCGCCTTCCGGCCCACCTCGGCCGAAATATCCCCATCGGCTATCAGCTCTTGGATCTCGGCGCGGGCCTCGTCAATGGTCAGCTTACCCTTGTCAACGCGATGCCGAATGGCTGCGATCAGGCCTTTGGCCTCGCCCTCAGCGCGACCTTCGGCGCGACCTTCGGCGCGGCCCTCGGCCCGTCCCTCGTCCTTCACTTCATCGAAGACGGTGTACATGGCGGGCTCCTGGCGCAGGCGGCGGTGGAAGGCGGCTTCCTGCTCGGGTGGTAGCTTGGCTAACAATTGCGCGAAGGAAAGGAACCGGCTCAGGTCGTCCACCGGACCGGGTGCGCGGTGCATGGCAAGCAGCACCTGCACGAGGTCGTCCATCGCGTTCATGGTGGCCAGCAGACTCAGGAGCTGCGCCACCCGGTTCTGCATCGCCCGCAGGCGCGGCAATTCCTCAGCGGTGACCCGATAGATTTGCACGGTGAAGCTCAGGATGCGCCTCCCGAGCAGGTCCACGGTCAACGTGTCCTCGACCTCTTTCGCACTCGTGTCGGTGACCAGAACGATAGGAAATACCTCGGACTTTTGCTTGCGATTGCGGCAGCGCAGGGCGGCGAAATAGAGCAGCACCCGGTCGAGATCGACCCGGCGGCCCTCGGACCAATGCTCGATCAGGACGATGATCGCCGTCCGGCCGTCGCTCCATGCGCATTCCAGGGCCACGTCGAGGAACCGGCTCGGCTCCGACAGGTCGGGCACCGGCAATTCCTGGGAAATGACCGTGATCTTCGCCGGTCGGCCGTGCTTGGCGAGCAGTTCGGGCACGAAAACCTCCAGGGTTTCCTGGGGATATTCGGTGAACAGCTCCTTGAAGCCGCGGTCTTGGGTCGGGCGGTCAGGCATGGCTGCACGCTGCCGCTGCTGTGCTGGGCGGGAAGCCTCGGTGGCTGCTTGCCTATGCCAGCGACGCCATCTCCATCGCAATCATTGGCTTGGTGCTGTCGGCTTGTCGCTCTCTATGGTCGGGCCACGGTCCGCCGCGCCATGTCCACACCCCGCGTTGCCGCCTCCATTACCCTGCTGTCCCGCAGAGCGCTGGTTCGCGCCCAAGCCAAACTCGCCTTCATGCAGGCCGAGCGCGACCTGTATCGGCAGCATGGCCGTCACCCCGCTCGACACCTGGACGAAGAGGCCAGGTGCCGGTTGGCGAGGCTCGGCCAGATGGTCGGGTGGAGCCAGCTGCTGCCGCTCGCCACGGTCGTCTCCGTGAAAACCTTGCGGCGCTGGCACCGCGATCTGATCCGGCAGAATCCCGAGCACACCCAATCCGGCAACCTCAACCGCACCTCGCCCGACAATGAGGCCCTCGTCGTCCGCTTGGCCCAAGAGAACTCCTGGGGCAATGACGCCTGGGTGATCTTCCCCCCGAAAAGTGGACACCCGAATTAGGTTGTTTGGACAGGGTGACAGGGTGTCGATATAATGCGACCGTGCCAGCTGGAAGGAGGCACCCGGGTGGTGCTGGGACCGAGCGCTTGCTGGTGGCCTGATTGCCGCTCTGCGGTCA
>BJHQ01000011.1 GCA_014193115.1 Planctomycetota bacterium
GAGAAAGGTGGAGGAGACGCACGAAGGATCGGCGGATGGGAGCATCCGCACAACGCTCCAAGAGGCCTGGATCCGTCCGAAGGACTTTTTTCAAGGCAACCCAGCGGGGGGTTATGCAATCGCCCTGGGTCCTTGAACCATGCGGCTTGCATCCAAGGTCCGGCCATGCTGCGCATCCTCTGCCTGCTCGTTCCCGCCCTGCTGCTGTCCGCCGATCCCTGGATCGCGTCCTGGACGGTCCTCGGCCCCTTCCCCAGCGAGCCGCTGCCGCGCCCCTCCGCCGAAGGCGTCGATCGGGATGGCTATGGCCGGGATTTCCTGGCTGCGGTGGGCGGTGAGCGCGCTGCGCAGCTGGCCGTCGGCCAGGTGGTGGCCGGGCCCGATGGGAAGCCGCGGTCGGCCGGTGCGGCCACGGCTTCCGCCACCGGCCTGGTGCGGGTGGCGGCTTTCGACCGCGCCGTGGGCTATGCCCTGGCCGAGTTCCGCCTGGACCAGGATCGCGAGGTCGCGCTCCACCTGGGCAGCGATGGCAGTCCCCAGGTGTGGGTGGATGGCAACCGTGTGATCGCCGGCTGGCGGCCATTCCACCGCCAAATGCCTTGGGAATATGGCTGCCGTCTGCGTCTGGCCGGCGGACCGCATCGGCTCTTGGTGAAGCTCGACAACAGGCGCGGCTGGTGGGGTTTCACCCTGGCCCTGCATGATCTGGCGGACGAGGCCGCCGCTGCCGAGGCCCTTCATCGCCGCCTGCTTGAGAAGCCCCGGCCAGGGTCGACACCGGTGGGATTCACCGTGCGCTCAGTGGCAGCCGATGGCGATGGGATTGATCTGGTGTTCGATCCACGGCCGCTGGTCTTCAGCGCAGCGGTGCCGCTGGCGGTGGGCGTCGGCGGTGCCACCTGGGCAGGGGTCACCGGGGCTCCGCTGCGCATCCCGGCGACGGCGGGACCGCTGCTGACCATCGACGTGACGACCCCGCCCGGGATCGATCCGCCGCGCTGCGAACAACTGCTCATCCCGGTCCAGGCGCCGGGCCGTTGGGCAGCGGATCTCGCCGCCCGGCTGGCCGCGGTCCGGCTGCCCGCGCCGTGGGCCGAGGACTATCGTGATCACCTGGCCTGGGCGGCGGACCGTCTGGCCAAACCGGTCCCGGCCCAGGACCAGCGCGGCCTGGCGGATCTCGACCTGATCGAGACCACCCTGCGGCGCCTGGCCGCAGGCGGCAATCCTTTGGCTGAGGACCGGGGCCGGGCCTGGCCCTGCCGGCTGGAGCGGACGGTGGGAACGACCCCGGTTGCGATCGATTACGCTTTGGAACTACCCGCGGGCTATGGCCCCGGAGCGCATCTGCCGGTGGTCATCGATCTGCATGGAGCCGGTTATCTCGAAGAAACCATGCATGCCGGCTTCGTGGCCAACAAGCGCTCGGTGGTGTCCGACCAGCCGGGCGACGCCGAACAGAGCGCCGGGATGGTCCGGGTCGATCCATCCAGCGGCGGCAAGAGATGGGACCCAGCTATCCTGGATGCGCTGCTCGACCGTCTGCTGCAATTGGACCGCCTCGATGCCGATCGCGTGTACCTGATGGGCCACAGCATGGGCGGGCACGGAACCTGGGAGTGGGCGGCGACCTCGCCCATGCGCTTCGCCGCTATCGCCCCGCTCTGCGGCCAAGGCCAGCTGGACGCACTGGCACGTCTGGCTGGCCTGCCGGTGTGGGCCACCACCGGTGCCGATGATCAAACGGTGCCACCGTTAACCGTCCTTTTGTCGGCTGCGGCGGTGCCGGGCGCCCGGGTCTCGGTGGTCGCCGCTGGCCATAGCCTGCCGGCCTTCGACCTGACCGGGCTGTACGCCTGGTTTTCGACCAAGCGCCGGGATCCCGCCTGGCGCCCGGCGGCCCCTGCCCCGCCTGGCGCCAGCGGCCTGCACCAGGCCCGGGTCGCAGTGGATGCGCCGCTGGCGGATCTCGGGTCGGTCCTGTCCAAGCCGCTCTTCGAACTCGGTCGCGGTCTGACCAGCCTGCCCACAGGCGCCTGGGTGGCCTTGGACCTGGTGCCGGGGGCCAACCCGCCGCGCCTGGCCGGTCTGGTCCTGGGCGCCGCCGAACCCTTTCCTGGCAGCCACCCCGTCCCGGACAACGCCTGGCAGTCCCGCACCCTCGAGTTGGCCCCCGATCGTCCGGCCGAGGCCCTGACCGCTGCCCGCGCCGGCCAGCCCGCCAACCTGGTGGCGGAACGCCTGGTGCTGATCCAGGGCTTGCGCTTCGCCAGCCGACCGACGTTCACCGTCTGGTATCAGACCTGCCCTGGCGAGCCGCCGGGGCGCTGACCAGCAAGCCGCGAAGCCTGTTCGGGATCAAAGGCCCGGATAGGTAGCGACGGCCCTTTCCAGCCGCCCCTCCCTCCGAACCGTGCGGGCGTGCCATGTCAGCGCTCCAACCACTGCGATTCGGCGATGTCCGTCGCCTGCGCGATGCCGCGTTGCGAGTCGTTGGTGACCGCGAGGGCTGCCTGCCACGGATCATGACGTCGAAGTGTAATCTCGCGTCCTGGTCCACCCCAGGAACGTTGCCAGCGGCGCCTACGCACGGGCTACCAGCAAGGTTGGCGACGGAGTCGGTACTTCCTGCAATCCCAACCGACGCAGCTGGCGACATGCCTGCCAGCCGGTCACTGCCCAGCCCTGGTCCTCACCATGGATAGCCTGGTGCCGAAGCCATTATCAGATGAGATCGCTTCCTGAGGCAACATGCAGTTGGCCTTTGGAGCTATTCTGACTTGCGCACCTGATCAACCAGTCAGGTGCTGAACTCCAGCCATCGCGACGGTCACTTCGGCGTGGCTGGTGCCGCCGCCGATGCGGTTCCGGCTGCGGCGGGAACTGCTGGTTCCTGCGCCGGACCAGCCGCCGTGCTCGCGGCTGGAGCTGGGACAGAAGCAGCGCTTGCGCTGGTGGCTGCCGCAGTGGTGCTGGTGGCTGCCGCGGCGGCGGTGGCCGATCCGCCAAGGGCCGCTTCGGCCTGCTCGCGGCGCAGGCGCCAGTACAAGCCGGTTCCCAGTTCAAGCAGGTGGCGGGCGGATTCGTCGCTCCGGGTGAGCAGGGGTTCGAGGAGCTCGATCGCTTCTTGGCGGGACGCCGAGGTATTCTGCTTGGCCAGCGCCTGGGCGGCGCCGAGCTGACCGGCCAGCCGTTCGGCCGCCAACTTCGCAGTGCTACCGGCGCGGGTCACGACCTTGCGGTAAGCCTCGGCGGCAGCGGGATAGTCGCCGGCCTGGGCGCTGACGGCGGCCTGGCTGAGCCGGGTCACCAACTGCAAGTGGGCGTCTTCGCCAGCATCCGCCGCAGCCACTGCTTCTTCAGCGGTGGTCCGGGCAGCGGCAAGATCATTGGCTTTCAACTTGAGCCCGACCAACTCATTGAGGGCGATGACCCGGAAGGCGCTTTTTGTGCCCGCACCGACCTGTTTGAGTTTCTCGGCCCGCTTGGCTTCGTCTTGTTCTTCGATGGCCAGGGAGAATTCAGCGGCGGCGGTGGCATCCGGGCGGTTGCGCATCACCGTGGCCACGACCACCGTGGTGATGGTCACCAAAACGATTGCCAGCACGTAGACCGGCCATTGCCGCCGGAGGTGCTGGCCAAAGGCGTCGAGCCGATCATAGATCGGATCGGAGTAGCTGCTGATCGGGGCGTCGTCTGACATTGCTGGCTCAGGGCCTTCGGCCCGGGTGATGCGGACGGAGCCCCAGTTGGGCTAGGGCTCCGGCGGCCGCAGGCGGAGCCGCACGGTAGTGACGCCCGCGGACCGTCCAGCCTCGACCGACAGGACCTCTCCGCCCTTGGTGAAGGACCGGACCGTGCGCTCGGAAAAGGAATCGCCGGTCCAGCCGCTGGCCTCAAGGCCCCGGCGCAGGTCGTCCATGACTACCACCGGCTCCGGACCGCCTTCGGAGTGGTGGACCACCGTGACATCGTAGCGGCGCAGCCCGCCAGCTCCCATGGACACAGCCAACTGGTCGGCCAGTGGATCGGCGACGAAGCCGAGCGGCAGCGGAATGTCGGGGAAGGCCTCGAGCTGGAAGGCCGGAGGGCGTGAACCAGGTGGACGCTGCGGACGGTCACCGCCGGAGCAGCCAGCACAAAATACGGCAACGCCCAAGCCCAGGAGGCAACCAGCCAAAGAAGATGAAATCCTACGCTGGCTCATTGGGGGACCATTGCGACTGGAGGCACGGGGGATAATGGCGAAAGCCATCCCGTGCCGGAGGTGCGGAACCCTTCCCCGCATAAAAGGTAGGGACCGGGGAGGGGTGAAGCCCGGAGGCACGGGGGAAAATGGCGAAAGCCATCCCGTGCCGGAGGTGCGGAACCCCTCCCCGTGTAAAAGTCACTTGTAGGTGATCGACGTGCCAGCGATCAGGATCACGTCGCCGGCCTTCAAAGCCGCGTCGGTGATTTTGACGCCGTTGACCCGGACCGAGCGCCAGCCGCCGCTGGCGTTGATGCGATGGACGGCGCCGACGCGAATCACCTTGGCCTGGACCGATTTGACCAGGAATCCCTTCACCGGGACATCGGCGCTGGTGCCGAGGGTGGTCTCGTCCTTGAGCAGCGGGATCAGCACTTCGCGACCGCCCTGGCTGAGGGCCAAGCTCATGCGCTTGCCGCCGACCTCGCTGGCCATGGCCTTGGCCAAGGCAGACTGGTCGACGAACATGGTCATTTCGCCGCCCATTTGCTGGCTCTTCTTCTGGGCGCCGACCGCGGCCACGCCGGCGGCATCGTAGACCAGGGTGTGCTTGCCGAGCACCACCTTATCGCCGGTCTTCAAGGTATGCTTGTTGATCTTCTGGCCGCCGACATAGGTGCCGTTGTTCGACCCGCCGTCGACCACCACCCAGTCGGCGCCTTCTTGTTTTAGCGAGCAGTGGTGCCGGGACACGCCGAGGTTGTCGACGACGATGTCGCAGTCCATCGCCCGCCCGACCTTCATTTCAGGCTTGTCGAGGGTGAATTCGCCTTGGGACTCGGTCCCGAACATGACAGTGATCTTGGCCATGCGCTCCTCCGCCTGTGGTCGGCTCGGCGGCGTGGACGCTAGAACCAACGCCATGGTGGTCAATGCGGTGGCTGGCGGCGAACAGAGGATGGCCTGGTTCCAGGTCGCGGTGCTTGCCTGCACCGGCCGATGGCGTGGGTGGATTCGTCACGGTTCGGCGGTCGTTGAGCGGTATTTCTCCGATCAGGGCCACGGCACGGCAGCGCCGCAGGGCTCCCTGGCGACGCATCCGGATCCCAACTGCGATTGCGCAGCCTGGGTCTGGCCGACGATTGCAGCCATGATTCCCCACTCCCAGACCGCGGTGCAGCTCGTCGGACCTGATCGCCTGGCCCTCAATTCCGCCAAGCCGATACCGGCGCCGGGTCCGCGGCAGATCCTCGCCCAGGTGGAATGCGTCGGCCTGTGCGCCAGCGATATGAAATTGCTCCATCAATTCGACCGCCATGCGCGCAAGACCCCGGTGCTGGCCCACCTCGGCGCCGACGTCCTGGCTGGCATCCCGAGCTATGTTCCGGACGGCGCTCCGACCGTGCCCGGTCACGAAGCGGTGCTGCGGGTGGTCGCGGTGGGTGCCGGCGTCACCACGGTGGTCCCGGGCGGGCGCTATCTGGTCCAGGCTGATTTCCGCGACCTGCGCACGGCCAACAGCAATGGCGCCTTCGGCTACAATTTCGAAGGCGGATTGCAGCAATGGGTGCTGCTCGACGAACGGGTGACGGTGTCCGCCACCGGTGAAAGCTACCTGCTGCCGGTGCCCGATGAGCGCTCCGCGTCGCAGCTCGCCCTGGTCGAGCCCTGGGCCTGCGTTGAAGACGCCTTCGCGGTGCGCGAGCGCCGCACGCTGCGCGCCGGCGGACGCCTGCTGCTCGAGGTCGCTCCGGACTTCGCCAACAACCTGGCAGGTATCGATCTGGAACCGTGCTCGGCCCGATTGACGATTGGCGCTTCCACCGTCGGGTTCACCCCGATCCGCCTCGACACGCCGGCCGGTCAGCGCTTCGATGACATCATCTATATCGGTAACGATCCGGCGCGGGTCGAGTTGCTTTTTTCGCTGCTGGCCAAGGACGGCCTGATGCTGATCGCCACCGCTGGCAGGAAATTTGGCCGCCGGCTGACCCTGCCGATCGGGCGGGTCCACTACGGCAATGTCCGGATCTCGGCCACGACCAGCGGACGTCCGGCAGATGCCCTCGCCGCCATCCCGGTCAGCGGCGAGCTGCGCCCGGGCGACCACGTCAATGTGGTCGGTGCCGGCGGGCCGATGGGTGTCATGGCGATGGTGCGGGCGATCGCTGCTTCGCGTTCCGGCGCCCTGGTCGAAGGCGGCGTGCGCAGCGTTGCGCGGGCCAGCGCCCTGCGCGAGCGGGTCGAAGCCGTGGCCGCCGCCCGCGGAGTCCGCACCCGGCTGTTCAATCCCGAAACCGACACGCCCAAGGGGCAGGTGGATTACTGTTTCCTGATGGCCCCGGTGCCTGACCTGGTGGACAAGGCAGTGGCCGATGCCGCCGACGAGGGAGTCATCAATGTCTTCGCCGGCATTCCAGCTGACGTTCCGGTGGCCATCGATCTCGACGCTTATGCCGCCAAAAAGCTGTACTTGATCGGAACTAGCGGCAGCACGATGGAGGACATGCGGGTGGTGCTGGGCAAGGTGCTCGACGATCGGCTCGACACCAATCTGTCGGTGGCGGCGGTCTGCGGCATGGCCGGAGCCATCGCCGGGCTCAACGCCGTGCGCGACAAGACGATTCCTGGAAAAATCATGGTGTATCCGCGCCTGACCGACCTGCCGCTGCTGGAGCTGCCGGCCTTGGCCGAGCGTTATCCGTCAGTTGGTGCGAAATACGAGGGTGGCTGCTGGACCCGCGCCGCCGAAGCGGAACTGCTGCGCATCGCTGGCTGAGCCACTGCGCGCACACAACAACCAGGCGCGCGTTTCGGAGCGGCGATGCCCTCATCGCCGGCGGGACGCTGGTTCGGTTGGCAGCCTGATCAGACCCTGGCCGAAGGTGTTGGGGATGGTTCCGCGACTCCGAGCAATTCCGGCGATGTGGGCATTGCTGCTCCGGATCTGCGCGAGATGACCCTGCACGAGCCCTAAAGCGCGAACTGCAGCAAGCGATTCAGGGCGTCGCTAGCGCCTGCTCCACCGCCGCTACCAGCCGGGCGTCGTCCGGGGCGACCCGGGGGCCGAATCGGGCCAGCACTTGGCCATCGCGGCCGATCAGGATTTTCACGAAGTTCCACTCGTAGCTGCCCGCGACCGGCGACGCATCCTGGATCCAGCGGAATAATGGATGGGCATCCTTGCTGGTGATCTTCTCCTTCGCCAGCACCGGAAAGGTCACGCCGTGGTTCAGTTTGCAGAATGACTGGATGTCAGCATCGCTGCCAGGTTCCTGGCCGAGGAAATCGTTGCACGGTACGGCCACCACTTGGAACCCGCGCGGCGCCAAGCGGGAATACAGCGCCTGCAATCCATCGTACTGGCCAGTGTAGCCGCAGCGGCTGGCGGTGTTCACTAACAAAGTCACGGTGCCTTTCCAGGACGAGAGCAGGATCTCGCTGCCGCCGGCCGAGCGCAGGCTGAAGCGGTGAACGCTGTCGCCGGCGGCTCCAGGACCGACCACCTGGACCCGGGCGGAGGTCATCCGCCACACGCAGCCGGCGATCACCGCCGCCACCACCACACCGAGCAGGATCAACGCGAGCTTGAGCATGGCCGTAGTCTCCAGGTGATCGTTGCTCGACCTACCGCCGACTGTCCGACCTTACGCAGCCGGCGGCGACCGCAGCGGGCCTGCGCCCGCAGCGATCCTGCGCCCGCACCGGGCCACCCCGAACTGGTCGTCGCGGAACCGCCAAGACGCCAAGGTTCACCGATCCACCTGTTTCCATGTCCATTTTCCATGTCCGAGCGCCTGATCCCATGCACTGTTCTATGAACCGATCGCTGGTCTGCCTGTTCGCCGTGGCCCTGGCGGTCGCCGCCGACGAAGCCGCCGCCATCCTGCCCACACCGCTCGGCCAACCCGGATTGGTGGTGCTGATCGGACTGGCCGATCCCACGTTGCCCGGCGCCGTGGCCGACCGCTCCGGAGTCGCTCTGACCTTGGCCTGTCTCGACCGCGACCAGGCGATTGTCGACGCCACCCGCGTCGCCAGCGGCAAACGACTCGGCCGGATTTCTGCCGAGATCCTGCCTGGCGAGCGTCTGCCGTTTCTCGACCACGCCGCCAACCTGGTCGCGCTCGACGCTGCGTGCGGCATCAGTGCGGCCGAGGCCAAGCGGATCGTCGCTCCGGGTGGCACCCTGGCGATCCGCACCGCCGGAACCTGGACCCGTGCGGCCCAGCCCTGGCCCGCCGGTTACGACGACTGGACCCACGCCAGCAAAGGCGTCGACGGCAATCCCGCGGTGTACGACAGCGAGGCCAGCCAATCCGAGGCGCTGCACTGGCTGGCCGACCGGCCGCGCGGGCTGGGCAGCTATACGGCGCGGCTTGGCGCCGGCCGGTTCCTGCATCTGACCGACAGCTATATCGGCACCACCAATCCCCAGCCGAAATCCAATGATGAATTCGGTCTGCGACGCATCGCCGGTGTGGTCGCGGTGGCCCGCGACGCGTTCAACGGCGTGACCCTGTGGGAGCGGTTGCTGCCCGGCGAAGGCCGCGCCCAGCCGGTGATCGACGGCGACCGGATCTGGATCGCCACCGGCGGCGTGCTGCGCTGGATCGACGCCGCCACCGGCGCCACCCGCAAGGAACTGCCCGAGGCCGGCACGGTCCTCGACGTCGGGGTCTCTGGCCGGGTCCTGCTGGTCCAAGCCGCCGAGGGGCTGCGGGCGTTCTCCGCCGACGATGGCACTCCGATGTGGCAGTCGGCGCTGGCCTTGCCCAGCGGGTATGTCAGCAAGTTTCCCAAGGCCAATTTCACCGTCGCCAGCAGATACGATGTGGTGGTGGCCGGCGCCGGTCTGGTCTTTGCCGTGGTCGATACTGATCCTGATCCCAAGGTCCAATCGCTGGCCCTGCTCGCCCTCGACATCGCCACCGGAGCGGAACGCTGGCGTCAAACCGATGCGGAATTGGGAGGCAACGCCTGGCCGCTGCTGGTAGCCAATGGCGTCCTGGTGGTGACCAGCGGCCATGGCGTGGTGGCGATTGATGCCGCCACCGGCAAGCGGATGTGGGCGACCTGGAATGCTGCGACCTGGAGCCTGCCCAAGGACGGCGGCTGGGCCCGCCAAGGCATGCCGCCGGCCTCAGTCTGGGAACGTCCGACCGCAGACCTCGCTTCAGGCAAGATCACGGTCGACCCGAAACGCGGCGCCATTGTCCACGACGCGGCCGGCGCCGAGGTCGAACTCGGCGCGCAGATCGCCGCCTGGCCGGTGGATGACGGTCTGATCCTGCGCACCGCCAAGGGCCTGAGCCGCATCGGTAAAGACGGGAAGACCCTGTGGAAGACCGATTTTCCCGGCGATGCCAAACGGACCAACGCCCATCCCAAGGCGGCCTGGCTGCTGGTCGCCGATGGCGCGGTGTTCACGGTCGGGATCGGCGAAACGGCAAGCAAGACGCCTGACCCGGTGGCCGCCTTCGATCTCGCCACCGGCGCCAAGCGCTGGAGCAGTACCGTCGCCAACCGGTCGCCGGCGCTGCTCTACGTCATCGATGGCGCGGTCCATGCCGTCTCTGACCGCGGCATCACCGCCCTTGAAACCACGACCGGCGAGCTGCGCTGGCAGAGCCGTCCGCCGGGCAAATCGAATCTTCCCGGACAGCGCGGCGGCACGATGGGCAGCCTGGTCGCCCTCGATGGAACGCTGTGGATCCGCTGCGGCAGCAACCGCAACCCGAAACCGAACAGTGACGATCCGCCGCTCACCGACCTGGAAAAACGCATTCCGGCCAAGGGCTGGGTCGGACTCGATATGAAAACCGGATCCGGTCGCGACATGATCGGCTTCCCGACGAATGCCAACTGGCTCGGCCGCTGCTATGGCGATGTCGCCTTGGCCGCGATCCCGGGCGTGGCGCCGCCGCGGCTGCTGTCGTCGGCCATGGAGTTCATCGACCTCGACGGCAGCCCCGATTTTCGCCAACTGCGCTCGACCCGCGGCGTCTGCGGCACCGGCATCCTGCCCGGCCACGGCAAGTTCTTCGCCCCGCCCACCGCCTGCATGTACTGCTATCCGATGCTGCGCGGCGCCAATGCGATGGGCCCGGCGCCCAAGACCGACATCGTCATCGCCGACGACCAGCGCCTGACCGCCGGTCCGGCCAAGGATCGTCCGCTGAGCGACCTGCCGGCCGACTGGCCGATGTATCGCAAGGACCTGGACCGCGGCAATTGCAGCGAAAAATCCCTCGACCTGACCAACGGCCTGTCTGAACGCTGGGTCGTGGATCTCGGTGGCCGGGCCTGTCAGCCGATCGCAGCCGGTGGACGGATCATCGCCACCGTGGTCGATCAGGGCACGATCGTCGCCCTCGACCCGGCGAGCGGCGCGGAGCGTTGGCGATATCGCGCCGGGGCCCGCATCGACAGCGCCCCGACCGCGTGGAAATCCTTGCTGATCTTCGGCGCCCACGATGGCTGCGTCCACGCCGTCGATCTCGCCGACGGGGCGCTGCGCTGGCGCTTCCGGGCCGAACCGGCGGGCCGCCGGATCGTGGCCTTCGACCAGGTGGAATCCTCGTGGCCAGTGCTCGGCGCTTTGACCGTGCGCGACGGATCGGTGTTCGCGATGGCCGGCCGGCTGACCCAGACCGACGGCGGACTGCGCCTGTACCGGCTCGATGCCGCCACCGGTGCGGTCCAGGCCAAGACCGTGCTGACCGGCGTCGGCGGTGAAAAAGCCCGCCAGCGCCCGATCCCATGGTATGAGCCGGTCGACCACATGCCCAACAACCTGCTGCTGCCATCCCAGGGTTTGCTCCGCATCGAGGACCATTTCGTGTGCTGGTACATTGATCCGGGCACTCTGGCCCTGCGCGACGCCCCTGGCCCGGACCGCCTGCGTTACCGCGGCTTCGGCCGGATCACCCAGGGCTACATCATGGCCGGCAAGGATCCCTACCCGCGCTTCGACGACGGCCTCGAGCCGCGGGTGGTGAGCGAAGCCACCGCCAGCGCGCTGCCGAAAGACGCGCCGGTGCCGGTGCGCCTCGAAGCCATCGGCGGCTTCACCAATCCGCGTACGCCGCAAGCCAGCTTCTGGGCTTTTCCCGACACCACTGGTTGGGGCGTCTGCGCCCGCCGGATGCCGCCGATCGAATTGCGCGACAAGCCGATCGATCCGCACTGCATGCTCTTCGCCCAGCGCTACGACCAACCCGATCTGACGGCAGCCGAACTGCCCTGGCCGGTGCAGAAAATCGACCTGGATCCCCGGGCGCTGCTCATTGCCGGCGACACGGTGGTTGTTGCTGGCGGGCTGCCCTATGCCGAGGAGCACACCAGCGGAAAAATCGTCTGCCTTGGACTGCTGGACGGAAAGGAGCGGGCCAAGGCTGACCTGAGCGCCGGCGTGGTCTTCGACGGCTGCTGCGTCAGCGACGGTGCTTTGATCGTCGCCACCCGCGATGGCAAGGTGCGCCGGCTGGGAAAGTGAACTGGCCGGTTCCGCCCGGTCAGCCTGCGAGTTCCTCCAAAGGCGTATCGGCGTCATGGTACTTGGTCGCGGTGGATCCCATCCGCTGCATCAACGACAGATACAGACGGTTGAGCTGGCGCTTCCCGCTCTTCGTGTAATCAATCGCACGGCCGGAACGGACTGTCCCTGAACCGCCGCCGAAGAGCAGCACTGGCAGATTCTCGTGATCGTGGCTGCCGGTACGCATGCCGCTGGTGTACAGCACCAGGCTGTGGTCGAGCAGCGTGCCGTCGCCCTCCTGGATGTCTTTCAGGCGCTGGATGAACCGTGCCAGATGGACGTTGCGCAGCCTGGTGATCTCACTGAGCACTTTCTTGTTTTTCACCGGGTCGTGGCTGACCTCGTGGTAGGTCCCCGACCCAGGCACGAATGGATTGTAGTTCACGATGCTGCGGGCGTGTTCGAACAGGAAGCTGACCACCCGGGTCCGGTCGAGGCGCATGGCCATGACGGCTACGTCGAGCAGCATGTCCCACCGTTCGGTGATGTTCGGCGTCGGTGCTGGTGCAACACCGAGATCTGTCGCTGGCGGTGGAACCCAGGCGCCGGCGGGCCGGGGACCGTCGATCCGGCTCAGCCGACGTTCGATATCGCGCACAGAATCCTGGTACTCGGTCAACCGCTGGCGGTCTTCGCTGCTGATCGAGCCCATCATCCGGGCGGCATCGGATCGCACCGCGTCCAAGATGCTGGCGTCGTCGGCGATCCGGCTGGTTTCGAACACCCGGGTGAAGGCCAGACGCGGATCGCAGATCGGTGGTATCGATGACGTCGCGGTCTTCCACGAGACCCGGCTGCCATAGAGCATGCTCCAATCGACGCTGTTTCCGCTCCCTGAAACGCCGTTGTGCGGTGATTCCGCCAGCATCACCAGGCTGTCCACCGCAGTCGGCTGCGTTGCGGCGACCAACTGGTCAAAGGTCGGCGCCATGCGCAGGTCAGTGGTGGATTGCTTGGTATGGACCCCGCAGAAAATCGCCGGTTCAAGCGTGAAATGCACGCAAACGGGCGGCCCAGGATTGATGAATCGTTCATGGCGCAAACCGTCGATCAGCAGAAGGTGCTCGCGCAGTTGAGCAAACGGTTCCAGGGAATAGCCGAGTTCCATGCCTGCGCCGGTGCCTTTGACCCACCAATCCTCAGGGATCATGCCATTCGAGAATGCCGTCGCGACCAGCCGGGTCGGCGGACGAGCGATCCCCGCGGGCTCGCCAGCGGTCAGCGATTCGAGCCAGGGCAGGGCCAGCAGGACTCCGGTCCCATGGAGGAAATGACGTCGGGTGATGGCCATGTGATCGTTCCTGAGGCGCGGTTCAGTCAGTGGGCAGTGAAAGCCGTGCCACGGCGTTGGCGGAAGGCGGTGCTCTGGACCAGGGTCTCGACCATCGGCCACAATCGGCCCTCAGCGGCGGTACTGGTTTTGATCATGGCATCGATCAGATGCTGGTCGCCTGCGGAGATCGTTCGGCCCAGGGCATAACCGGCGAGTTTGCGGGCGAACTGGGAGATGAAGCGCTGCTGCTGCCCAGCGAGCCAGCCGCGCAGGGCTTCAAACCCCGCGATGGTGGTGCCGTCTTCGAACGTGCCGGCGACATCCAATGGTTGTCCGTTGATGTCGCGATTGCGGAACTGTCCGATCACATCGAAGCATTCCAGAGGGAAACCGATGGGATCGATGTGCTGATGGCAGGCGGCGCAGCTCGGATCCCGGCGGTGGCGTTCGAAGCGTTGCTTCAATGAGATCGGCTTGGTGCCGGCCTCGACCTTGTCGTCGCTGGGCAGCAGTCCGGCGTCGGCTGGCGGCGGAGGCAGTTTCCGCCCGAGGATGTCCTGGAGCAGCCAGGAGCCGCGTTTGACCGGACTGGTGCGCAGCGCGTAGCTGGTACGCACCAGGATCGCTCCCTGGCCGAGGATTCCGCCCCGGTTCTTGGCGCCTTCGACCCGGCGCAGTACGTTCATCTCAATTCCGGGGACTCCGTAATGACGGGCAAGATCCCAATCGAGATAGGTCCAGTCGCCGCTGAGCAGATCGCTGATCCTGCCATTGTTACGCACGATATCCGCGATGGTCTGGCGCGTTTCGGCCAGGAACCGTTGGGCCAAGGAGGGGGTGAATTGCTTGAACCGACCTTGATCTGGCGGGTCGGCATCAACGAATCCGTCGAGGCCCAGCCACACCAAGGCGAAGCCGTCGACCAGTCCGTGCACCGCCGCCGGGTCGGCGAGCAGGCGGCGGGTCTGGGCGGTCAGCACCTCGTCGCGGACGAGGCTTCCATCCGCCGCAGCAGCGGCGAGTTCCGTGTCGGGTGGCGCGCAGCACAGGGTGTAGCTCAGGCGCTGGGCGAGGTCCCGCGCGGTCACTGGCGCATAGCGTCCCTCCGGGATCGTTTCGCTGTGATACCAGAACTCCGGCGAAGCGAGCACCCGCACCACCACCAGACGCAGTGCCGCAGGGTGGTCGAGCTTGGCGGAACGGGAGCGGTCATAGAGGCTGAACAACGCCTCGCGCTCGCCATCGGCCAAGGGGCGGCGCCAAGCGTTGGCAGCAAAGGTGGCCAGCCATGCGCGCTGCGCCGGTTCAGCGGCGACCCGGGCCGAAGAGCGCGCAGCAAGCATCTCCGGGGTCACCTTCATCCAGGCATGGCGGCGGATCGGTTCGCTCGCCGAATTGAAAGCGATATCTTCGAGTGCCAGGTCCGACAGCAGGCGAAGCTCGGTGAACTGGTCAGGCAGGAGCAGGGCGCTGATCTCGGCGTAGACCGGGCGCCACGCTGGTTTCTGAGAGACATCGTGACTTTTCGACCACCCAGCGATCTCTCGGTGCCGGCGGATCATGCCGATATCAAGCAGATCCTTGAGCGCTGGCGGGTGGGATTTATTGTCGCGGATCAGGTTCGGAGTGTCGAGCACCACCGACCAGGCCCGCAGCCGTGCCTGACGTTCAGCGGCAGTCAGTTTTGGATCGACCGCAGCATCAAACAGCGCCCGGACCTTCGGCCAATTGCTCCCCAGCGAGTCGGCGTTGGGCACGCGGTCGCTGAGGAGTATATCGAACGCTTGGATCCGTTCTGGCGTCAGGTGGTAGCGGGCGGACATGCCGGCCAGGTCGCCGCCGGCACGCAGTTCGACCACGGCCTCGCCGAGCCGGGCTATGAGGTCGGCATGCCACTCTCCGCGCCGCAAACCGAGGAATTGCTCGATGCACGTGGTCAGGCCACCAGCCGAGCAGTCAGTCTGGACGAACGTCAGTCCAGCCGCACCGACCACCAGACGATTGGCCACGTACCGGGCCACCGCCACCATGCCTTCGATCTGCTCGGGGGGCGTCGCCTGGATGCTGCCGATGCCGGCGAAACCTTCGCCGCCTCGCGCTTCCTTGGGCATGAGCTGGACGACCTCCGGGAACTCGACTCCAGTCAGTGCGTGCAGCGATCCGATCAGCTCATGGCTGGTCAATCGACGCAGCGCCGCCGACCCAGGATCCCGCACGTCGACCGCCGCCGCCAACTTGGCCTCGATCCAGGTGCGCAGCTGATCCGATCCCAACGGATCCAGCCGCGGGCGCTTGGATGGCGGCATGTCCCCGGTGATTACCGCCTGCCCGACCTTTCCCCAGATGTCAAGGTTTTTTGCAGCGCTCTGGGTTTGCAGCGACACCAGATCGAGCCCGGCCTTGGGTTGGTCGCGGCCATGGCACTCGACGCAGTGCTTGGCGAGCAGGTCGTTGATCGCTGCCGGGACGACCTCGCCGGCGGCCAGCGGCGCCGACGCCATCAGCGCGAGAACCAGCTGGACGGATCGGTTCTGCATGCTGGCAGTGTAGCGCATTTGCATCCAGGCAGCATCAGGACAGTCTGACTCTCGTATGGACGATTTCGCCATTCCCTTGGTGCTCCATGCGCGGCGATTGCCCAGCCCCTGCCCGGTCGCCCATGTCGGGCATATCGCGGCCAAAACCGAATGGATCGACCGGATCTTCAAGGGCGTGAATTTCTCGATCATCCTGAGCGGACACGGAAGTTTCCGTCATCCTGGGGGAACCGAACGAGTCCAGGCGCCATGCGTACTGACCCAGTGGCCAGGCGCCCGGCTGACCTATGGGCCGTCGCCGGGCACGACCTGGCATGAAATCTATGTCTGCTTCGAGCCGGCCCGCCTGCCCTATTTGCGCGCCCACGGGTTGATGCCGGTTGATTCGCCGTGGTGGCCGCTGGCGGAGATGGTGTGGGTCAATCGTCTGGTCGACGAAGTGCTGTTGCTGGCGCGCAGCGAGCAACGCCAGGTCGAGCGCTGGGACTCGGTCTGCCTGCGCCTTGCACAGGAACTGCAACTGGCACGTCGCGGTCCAGACCTGTCCGTCTCGCGGGCTGCGATCCATCGCCTGCGCTGTCTGGTCGAAGCGCGCTATCGAGAGGAAATTGATGTGTACGCGCTGGCAGACCAAGCAGGGCTTTCAGCCAGCCAATTCCGTCGGCTGTGGCTCAAAGAGGTCGGCATGCCGCCGCACCGCTACATGACCCGCCTACGACTGGAATCCGCCAGCCTTCATCTGGTGGAAAGCGATGATCCGATCGGAGTGGTGGCCACAGCCAACGGCTTTCCCGATCAGCTCTATTTCACCCGGTGCTTCCGCAAGCGATTCCAGGTCAATCCGTCAGAGTACCGGGCCAGGAACCGGCCTGGACGCAGCGAAGCCGTGTGAGCCGGACGCAGTCCAACACTGTCGATCCGAGCGACAGGTTCCGCCAAGCTGAAAATTGAATCGACAGAATCAGGGATCGCGACCAAATCCGGCAGATGCATCATGCCAGGATGATCCGATCCCAACTGATCCCCGCCCTCGCTCCATCGCTCCTCATGGTCGCCCTGATCGGCGCGGAGCCTGATCCGAACAAGGTGACGCCGCCGGTCCCGGCTCCGAATCCAGCGCCGTCGCCCGTCGCGGATCCCGCGCCGGCCCTGATCGAAGTCAACGCGACCCGGCTCGACCGTGCTCCCGCAGATCAGCCGTTCACCTATACCCGGCTCGAACGCGAGGATATCGATCAGCAGAATCAGCGGACCGCCGTCGACGCGCTCGACGCCGTTCCCGGTGTATTCGTCCAGCGCACCAGCACCGCCCAGGCCAGCCCGTACCTGCGCGGTCTGACCGGCTATCAGACCCTGCAACTGTTCGATGGCGTGCGCTACAACCATTTGATGAATCGCTCAGGTCCGAACCAGTACGCCGCCATGATCCCCGATGTGTCCCTCGGGGCAGTCGATGTGGTGCTGGGCTCCGGTTCGACGGTGCAGGGATCGGACGGGCTGACCGGCACCATCGATTGGCGCCTGGCCGAGGCCGGACGCGGCACCACCGATCCCGTCACGCCCTTCGGCAAAGGCCGCTTCGCCACCGCCGAGGGCTACACCACCCAGGGCGGGGTTGATGGGAAACTCGGGCAGTTCACCTACACGGCGGAAGGCTCCTGGTCGGATTGGGCGGAACGCCGCGGCGGCGATGAAAGTGGCGACCGCCTGTATGGCGGCAACCGCCACGACCGTCGGATTCCCAACACCGATTACCGGGAATACAGCTATGCCGGTCGGGTCGCCTGGACACCGATTCCCACAGCGCGAACGGAGCTCTCCGCCGGCCGGTCGTCGCAGCTCCACGCCCCGCGAACTGATGGATATTACGAAAACACCAACGACAGCAGCCGCATTTCACGATACTTCAGCCCTGAGACGTTTACCTATCTGCACCTGCGCCAACGTCTGGACCTGCCCGGTTGGCTGCCGGCCCTGGCCCTGACCGGCTGGTACCATCGCCATGACGAGACCCAGATCCGCGAGCGGATCACCGGCGGCCGCTATCGCCGTGAAGAATTTCGCGATGGGGTGACCACCTATGGCAGCGACCTCCAGGCCACCGGTACGCTTAATCTGCTCGGCCAGCAGACCTGGACCTGGGGCGGGACGTACTACCGCGATACCAGCGATAATGGCTATCTGCGCTATCAGACTCCGGCCAATGTGACGAATCCGGAACGTGCTGGTGATGTGACCACCTCGGCGCTTGAAGACCAGAGCACCACGCTGCCTGACAACAGCCGCTACGTCGGACTCGCTGGATTCGTGCAGAACGACTGGCAATTCGATGATCGTTGGTCGGTGCTGGCGGGCCTGCGCTGGAGCCGTGCCCACTGGAACGCCCACGTTCGCGCCGGGCGCAGCGGATTCGCCACCGATCAGGACGTGCGCGGCGAGGCGGATGCCTGGACCGGCAACCTGCGGCTGGGTTACCGGGTCGCCGAGCCACTGCTGACCTATGCTGGAATTTCCCAGGGATTCCGGGCGCCGACTTTGAGTGATCTGGCGGGCAGCGACCTGGTCGCCGGCGGTGCGTTCACCTTGCGCGCCAATCCCGACCTGGATGCCGAGCGGGCCACGACCTATGAGCTTGGCGCCAAGCTCGACCGGGAGCAGGACCATGCCGGCGTTGCCGTCTTCTGGACCCGGATCACCGATCAGATCCAGGCCGAATATGTCGATAGCGATGGCAATGGCACCATCGACACGTATCGTCCGACCAATGGCGAGCGAGCCGATCTGCGCGGGCTCGAAGTTTCCTGGGACCTCGGACTGAAGCTCGACGCCAACCTGCGTCTGGCCTGGTTCCAATCGACGTCGGTGATCGATGGCGAGAGCCGCAGCCGAAATGCCAAAGGCGATACGGTGCGCACCAACCTGCCCCGGGCCAACCTCGCCTGGGGCCGCACCGGATTGAACCTGTCCGGAACCGACTGGTACGCGCTGACCCAGGTGCGCTGGTCGGGTCCGTACGGCGAGACCAGCGAGGGCCAAGGCGCCGATCCGCGGCATTACACCGTGCGCGGCAACGTCACGTCATCTGACGGGACGATGCCTGGTTGGTGGGTGTGGGATGTGAAAGCCGGCTGGCGCAAGGGCGATCACCTGCGGATCGACTTCGCCATCGAAAACTTGCTCGACGCGACCTATCGCCAGCTTGGCAGCAGCGCCGATGCCACCGGGATCAATGCTGTGCTCACCTTGGGCGTCCGTGGGTGAACGGGTTCATGATTGGCTGACGAACTGCCAAGAGGCCAAGGGAAACAGAAGCCTTCCAGATAGCTGGGACTTTGGCTTCTTGGCAATGCCGCAACGGCGCGTGACGGTTTGAATGGCTCACGGTTTTGCCGGACGCCGTTGCAGCACCCACAGATTGCGGTTCCCGTCCGATTGCAGCGGGACCACCGCCTTGCGCTGATCCGGGGCGACTCGGTCGCCCTGGTCCTCGGGATAGACGACATACAACAGGTCATCGCCGCAAAAGGCATACAATCCGGGGCTGCGACCCTCGCGGTTCTCGATGATGTCGATCCGTCCGTACTTCGCCTCAGGAGGCAGGAGCTTGTAGCTGCCTGAACCCTGCGTCCCTTTTCCGCTGCCAGGCCCGAGTTTTTCCACCGTCTCTGCGGTGAACACGACATGGCCGCCTGGCCGGGTGCGGGCGCTGTTGGCGTCGTCGAATTCGCCCAGCACTGACCAATCGCCGACGATGCGTAGCGCATCCTTCGCAAAATCGGCGGGTTGGATCGCCGGTACCGGATCCCGGCGCAACAGGAAAATGACATCGGCCTTGGCGGCTCCGCTATAATTTCCGTTTCGATTTCCGGTGAACGCTTCGCGTTGTACCAGTATCAGCAGCGCGCCGTAGTCGGTCAGGCGCCAGCGGGCTGGCAGCGAGGCGCCAGGAGTCGGGCACAGGCTGCCGCTGACCACCCCGATCAACTCGTTGGGATCCGGCTTTTTCTTGGGGTCTTCCGGCTCCGGTGGCGGTACCCGCTGGTAGTCGCCGTCGAGCCATGGCGTCTTGGCATCCGCTGGATTATTCCATGTGAACTGCCGGTCGGTGAGGGTGATCGTGGTGCCCCACAGCGCCGGAGTGGTTTCGGCCAGACTGGTGTTACCGCTGTGGGCGGTGAGCAGGTGCCAGGTGCCCTGGATCTCAGGAGTGAAGGCAGGCGGCGCATCCCCGGCCTGCACGAGGCCGGCGA
Organism: Planctomycetota bacterium; assembly: GCA_014193115.1. Lineage (GTDB taxonomy): Bacteria > Planctomycetota > UBA11346 > UBA11346 > UBA11346 > BJHQ01. The sequence continues at coordinate 19,790 of BJHQ01000011.1, forward strand.
AGCAGAGCAAGGTGAGCAGCTGGCTGAAGCGGAGCATCATGATGCGATCATACACCAGATCGGTAGTGCAGGTTGCGCCTGCGGACAGGTATTTTGCGGCAGGAGGTCTCATTGATCGATCAGGTGTAAGGGCTCGCGCAACAACAAGGCGCGCGTTTCGGAGCGGAGATGCCCTCATCGCCGGCGCAGGTACCGTTCACGCCCGACCAGCGCTGTTTTACTTGGAGGTCGCGTCAGGGTTTGGCCGGCCGCCGTTGCAGTACCCACAGATTGCGTTTCCCATCCGATTGCAGCGGGACCACCGCCTTGCGCTGATCCGGGGGAATGCGGTTGTCCTGGTCCTCGGGATAGACCACGTACAGCAGATCGTCACCGCAAAAGGCATACAATCCGGGGCTGCGACCTTCGCGGTTCTCGATGAGGTCGATCCGTCCGTACTTGGCCTCAGGCGGTAGCAGGTTGTAACTGCCGGAGCCCTGCAAAGGTTTTTCGTAATTATTGAGTTTGTCCACCTTCTCTGCGGTGAACACGACGTGACCACCCGGCCGGGTACGGGCACTGTTGGCGTCGTCGAATTCACCCAGCACCGACCAATCGCCGACGATGCGCAACGCATCCTTCGCAGGATCGGCCGGTTGGATCGCCGGTACCGGATCCCGGCGCAACAGAAAAATGACATCGGCCTTGCCGGCTCCGCTATAGTAGGTCCCGTTGCGATTTCCCGTAAACGCTTCGCGTTGGACCAGCAACAGCAGCGTGCCGTAGTCGGTCAGGCGCCAACGGGCGGGCAGCGACGCGCCGGGAGCTGGACACAGGCTTCCGCTGACCACCCCGATCAATTCGTTGGGATCCGGCTTCTTTTTGGGGTCTGCCGGCTCCGGTGGCGGTACCCGCTGATAATCGCCGGCGAGCCACGGCGTTTTGGCATCCGCTGGATTATTCCACGTGAATTGCCGTTCCGTGAGGGTGATCGTGGTGCCCCACAACGCTGGGGTGGTTTCAGCCAGGCTGGCATTGCCGCTGTGGGCGGTGAGCAGGTGCCAGGTGCCCTGGATCTCAGGGGTGAAGGCAGGCGGCGCATCCCCGGCCTGCAAGAGGCCGGCGAAGCAGAGCAAGGTGAGCAGTTGGCTGAAGCGGAGGATCATGATGCGAATCTACACCAGATCGGCAGCGCAGGTTGCGCCTGCGGACAGGTGTTTTGCGGCAGGACGTCTCATTGATGAATCGGGTGTAAGGGCTCGCAAAAAACAACGTGAGCAGTTTTCAACTTGGACGTCCCGTAGGGACGCTACGATACCAGCCCGGCGCTTGAGCACCGGGTAGGCTGGATTGCATGGGAAGCCCCGTAGGGGCGCCTGAATTCTCTGGGGGCTTCAGCCCGCAAGGGAGCGCTCATAGTGGTCAGCCGGACTCAACCGTCCCTACGGGACTGGGTCCTGAACGGGCTATGATACCGGGGTTGAAACCCCGGGCTCATCTCGTGGCGTCCCTACAGGACGCCTGCTTTCCGCCATGAAAAACAATTATGTAAGTCGCCCAAGTTATTCTTGCGTGCGTCCTATGGGCTCGCGCAACAAGGCGCGCGTTTCGGAGCGGCGATACCCTCATCGCCGGCGCGACGCAGGTACCGTTGGCAGCCTGGTCGGGTCGTGGCCGCTGATATTGATGTGGGGATCGTTCCACGACCTCGAGCAATTCCGGCGATGTGGGCATCGCCGCTCCCGATCCGCGCAAGGTAATCCTGCGTGAGCCCTAACCGGATGTGAACTCGATGCGGTTTCGACCGTTCACGCCCGACCAGCGCTGTTGCACTTGGAGCACGCGTCAGGGTTTGGCCGGCCGCCGATGGAGCACCCACAGATTGCGATTTCCATCCGATTGCAGCGGGACCACCGCCTTGCGCTGATCCGGGGGAATGCGGTTGTCCTGGTCCTCGGGATAGACCACGTATAGCAGATCGTCACCGCAAAAGGCATACAATCCGGGGCTGCGGCCCTCGCGGTTCTCAATGAGGTCGATCCGTCCGTACTTCGCTTCAGGTGGCAGCAGCTTGTAGCCGCCTGAGCCCTGGATGGGTTTGCTTTTGGTGTTGCCTCCCCCGAGTTTTTCCACCTGATCTGCTGAAAACACGACGTGACCGCCCGGCCGGGTGCGGGTGCTGTTGGCGTCATCGAGTTCACACAGCACCGACCAGTCGCCGACGATCCGCGATGGATCCTTCGCAGGATCTGCTGGCTGGATCGCTGGTACTGGTTCGCGGCGCAAGGCGAACAGGACATCCTGTTGATAGGTTGCGCTGCGAAATTTTGAGGGATCTTCGCGCTGGAACACGACCAGCAAGGTGCCGTAGTCGGTCAGCCGCCACTTGGCGGACAGCCCGGCGCCGGGATTTGGGCACAGGCTGCCACTGACCGCACCGATCAGTTCGTTGGGAAAAAGCTTGGGTTTGGGGTCGGGCTTCTCTGGTTCCGGTGCCCGCTGGTAATCGCCAGCGAGCCAGGGCGACTTGCCATCCGCAGGATTATTCCACGTGAACTGCCGATCAGTGAAGGTGACCTTGGTGCCCCACATCGCCGGCGTGGCTTCAGCCAAGCCGACAAAACCGGACTGGGCAATGAGCAGGTGCCAGGTTCCTTGGATCTCGGGGGTGAAGGCAGGCGGCGCATCCCCGGCCCGCACCAGGTTGGTGAAAGAGAGCAGAAGGAGTAATTGGCTGAAGCGGAGGATCATGACGACCAGCTTACTGCGGAACGGCGCCTCAGGTTGCGTCAGCCGTCAGGCGTTTTGCGGCAGATCCAGGCGCATGGCGAGCGCTGCGCGGATCACCGCGGAACCAGGCCGGAATCACCTGCCGGCGCGCAGGCGCTGCCACGACATCAGCAGGGTCGTGATGACCTCGGCAGGCGGGACCTCGATCACGGTGTTCAAGTCGTTGCGCAGCCCATTGCCAGCATATTTCGTGAAAGGGCTGTCCGGTCCGAGCACCGGGACGCTGGTGTTGCCCGGCCGGAAACCGTGCTCCAGGGCTTTGCGCTGGGCGGCTTCGCCAAGCAGGAAATCACAGAATACACCGGCCGCCCGCTGCTGCGCCGGAGAGGCCCACGGCGCTTTGATGACGTAAAAAGGATTGTCATTCCACACGTTGTTGCGGGGATAGACCACGGTCAGCTCGCCCCAGCGACCCTGGGCCGCCGCCATGAAGTCGATCGCCACCGCTTCGTAGACCAGCACGCAATCATAGGACGATGGCCCGCGCTGGACCATCGCTTTCATCATGTCGCCGGTGGAACCTTCCATGCCGGTGACGGCGGATTCGATCCCGGACAGCCATTTCTGGAATCCAGCATCGAGCACATCGGCTTGGACCAGGGCGCGGGTTTTTCCGTGGTACTCGCTGGCGAGCAGGGCCAAGGCCATCAGCCCGCTGTTCGACTGGTCGGGCCGGGTGTGGCTGAATTTCAAAAGGCCCCAATCAGGTTTTCCGGCGATGCCCGCCCAGCCGGTGGGCTCGGACAAGGCGGTGGCCAGGTTCTTGGCATCGCCTCCGCCGAATTTCGCAGTGAACGCCTGGTAGCGCTCCTTCCACCACACGTAGACCATCGGCGACAAGGCCAGGACTTCGCGCCGGCCGATCGGATCGCTGCCGTGGCGGACCTGGAAATCACCGCGGAAGGTCGATTCCCACGCCGACGAGGCCGGAGCCCAGGCGTGGATCGGCTGCTTGTTGTCGATCACCCGCTGGGCGCCCTCCTGGCTGCCCACCGACATCAGTTCGATGGCGATGCCGCGGCCGGCATCGCTACGCGCGAATTCGTCTTTGGCCCATTCCAGCCAGCGTTTCTTCTCGCTGCCATAGGCGATGGTGATGGCGACTCCGCCGGTTTGCCCGCCCGCCGGAGGTACCGGATCGGCGGCGGTCGGCGGGCCCGACGGGTTCCCGCCAGCCGGTGCGGACGAACCGCCCGGCCAGCCTGGCCGGCCAAGCCACCACCAGGCGCCGAACAGGCATCCGGCGATGAACAGGAAGATGATGAGCTTGCCGAGCATGGTCGGCTGGGGGCCGTCGTCGGGCATGCCACGGTCATGGCGTCGCCGGCTGGTCCAGCAACCGCCCCGGCTGTCAGCCCTGCCTTGCATCCGGCCGGCTGGACAAACGGTACGGGTGCCGGCACATACCGCCCAACCCTGGAAGCTCCCATGATCCGCGCTCTGCCCATCGTCGCCGCCCTGGCCGCTGTTGCTGGTCTCGCCCCCAGCCTGACCGCCGGCGAAGCCACACCCGGTCCATTGGTCGAGGTCCGCATCGCCGATGGCAAGCAATTGATGGCGGATTGGGCGAAGACGCCGATCGGCCGGGTGTGGGCCTCGCCCGAGGCTGCGCCCCTGCGCGCCAAGCTCGAACCCGGATTGGCCGAGATCAAGCAGAAGACCGGCAAGGATCTGTGGGAGATCATCGGCTCACTGGGCAAGTTCCATCTTGTCCTGGACGAGGTGAAGGCCCGTCCCGGCTCGAAAGTGCCGGACATCCGGGCCCGGGGCCAGGCCGATCTCGGCCCGTTCGCCCAGATCCTGCTCGCAAAACCGGAGTTCCTCAAAAACGTCGTGCCGGCAACGGTGGCCGGTGCTGACCAGGCCTTCGCACCAAAAAAGCTCGAGGCCGAGGCGGCCCATCTCCATCCACTGCTCGCCCGGTTCGGAACCGTGGTGGTGGGCAGTCTGGGCAACCCGGCACCCAAGACCTGGCAGCCGCCGGCCGCCGAGCACGCGCTTGCTGCCCGGATCGCCATCGATCGGTTGATCGCCTTGATCCCCAGCCTGATCCCTGCTGAACTGCAAGGCCAGCTCGGCAAGCTCGACAAAATGATGGAATCCCTGGCATTCGTCAAAGGCGACTACCAGTGGACGATCGATCTCACTGCCGACGGCGTGCTCGAACGGTTCACCGGCGATTTCAAGGATCCCGCCAGCCGGCCAGTGGATCTCGGGCTGCTCGGCCGCCTGCCGGCGACCACCTTGCTCGCCGGCGCCTATGGCCTCGACGGCAAGGCGATCTGGAGCCAGTACCGTCAGGCCTGGCTCGCCGACCCGGAACTGCGCAACCTGTTCGGGCTGCCGGCTGATGCCACCGTCGATCAGGTCGAGGCCGCGATCGACGATCAGCTCAAGGAAAACGGGTTGGCGGTGAAGCTCGCCGACATCGTTCGCGGGCTCGACGGCACCAGCCTGTTCGCGATCACCACCGGCATACCTTTCCCTGGATTCTCGCTGTCGATCCCGCGGACTCCAGCGACAGAGACCTTGATCAAGGCGGCCTTGAAATCGTACGGCGATCTGGGCGGGCTGCTCAACGTCCCGATTCCGGCCGGCGGTCTGGTCGCACCTGCCCCCGGCGGATCGCTGCTGGTTCCGCTGCCCCAGGGCGCGCCGGTGCTGCTGACCCTGGTCAGCGATGCCCGCAGCTGGCTGCTCACCACCGACAGCCAGCTCGCTGCCGCCTGGCCCGACGGTCAGCCCGGAGGCTTCTTGACGGCAAAGGCCGGCGCAACTGCGATGGCCCGGGCCAAGGCCATCGCTCCTGGTGGCGCCGGCCTGATCGGCGCCTGCGATACTCCGGCAACGATCCAGGCGCTCATGGGTTACCTGCCATTGGTGCTGATGGCGGTGCCCACCGAGCAGTTCGCCCCTGAGGACCGCAATTCCCTGCTCAAAGTGCTGCATAAACTGTCGACCGAGGCCAGCACCGGTTATCTGGTCTATGGCCAGCACCAGGGCCACAATGTCACCGAGCTGCGCGGGTTGCTCGGTTCCGGCATTTTCGGCGCCGTGGTCGCGGGTATCGCCATCCCCAATCTGCTCGAAAGCCGGGTCACTGCCAACGAATCAGCCGCGGCGGCGACCTTGAAGTCGGCCATCTTCGCAGGTGAAATCCAATTCAGCGCGGGCAGCTACATCGATCAGGATGGCGACGCCCGCGGCGAATTTGGATTCCTCGGCGAACTCAGCGGCCGCCTGCCGACGCCCAAGCCGGCCAACGGCAATGGCCTGCCCGGCGGCCATGACCCGAACAGCTTGTCTCTGCTTGGCCAGGAGCTCGCCACCGGCGGGCCAGTCAGCGGGTATCGCTATGCTATTTACCTGTCTGACGGCGCGGGCGGAGCGCTCAGCGAACCCGCCGGTCCTGGCCCGCGGGCGGTGATCAAGGCCGCCGAAGGCATCAACGATCAGGAAAAATACTTTGTCGCCTATGCCTGGCCCGAGGACGAGGAGAGCGGCCGGAGCGTCTTCGCGATCACCCAGGATGGCAAAGTCTTCCAGACCCATTGGGACGGAACCGTGCCGACCTGGAACAGCCTGTGGGGTGGCAAGGCCGGCGCCTGGAAGGATCTGCGCGGCGCCGAGGTCTGGCCGGTCATGGGCCGCGGCAAGGAACCGGTGGTCAACGACATCCAAGTCCTCGATGCGCCGCCGCTCAATGTCCCGCCAGTCGAGGTCAAGCCGATCACGCCGTGATCATTCGTCGACCTAGCCCGACGCGCTGGTGGTCGCGGCGCTGGTGATAGCAGCGGTGCGGCGATGCCCCATCGCTGGATTTTCCCGGAGTCGCGGAACCATTCCCGTATCCACACCAGCGGCCACGGTCTGACCAAGCTCCCATAGGAACCAGCGTCGCGCCGGCGATGCGGGCATCGCCGCTCCGGAACGCGCACCAGCGTCGCGCCAGCGATGCGGGCATCGCCGCTCCGGAACGCGCACTAGCGTCGCGTTCGGCGATGAGAGCATCGCCGCGCCGAAACGATGAGGGCGTCGCCGCTCCGGAACGCGCACCGTGTTGCCACGTGCGCCCTCGCCCGCGCAGTCCCAGCCGCCGTTGTTCAGGCCGGGCGGACCGCCCGCACGGCGGTGGCTGCCGCAGCGAAGACCGCCGGAATCTGGGCTTCGGTCAGGCAGCTGAAGGCGATGCGCAGCTCGGTCTGGCCGAGGGCGATGGCGCCGACGCCGTGCTTGGCGAGCAGTTCCTGGCGGACCGTCTCGGCGGCGGTCCCTTTGATCCGCAGGCACATGAAATAGCCGCTGTTGAACGGATACACGTCCCAGCAGTCGGTGTATTCAGGGCGGCGGCACTCGGTCGCGGTGATCTCGGCCCGGCGGCGCAGCACCGCGACTTTTTCGGCTTGCTGGGCTCGGAAGGCAGGATCGAGCAGGGCCTTGAGCACGATCGACTGGCCGGGCATCGACACGTTGCTGATCGTCGCCCGGACCAGCCCGGCGGTCTTGTCCTCAAGCGCCTTGTAGACTGCCGGGGTACCGTTCTTGATCGCGAAGGTCAGGAATCCGACGCGCAAACCCCAGACGAATTCTTCTTTGGTCGCGCCATCGACCTTGACCGCGAGCAGATTCTCGTGGGCGCTGGCGAGACGGCCGAACAGCGATTCGGTCTCGCACGCTGGATCATAGAACATGCCGTAATAGGCGTCGTCGCACACCACCACCAGCTTCGATCCGGCCTGGGCGGCGGCGATCAGGGCGTTGACGATGGCCCCGGCCTCGGCCTTGGTCGGCGTATAACCTGAGGGATTGTTCGGGAAATTCAGCGCCACCACCAGCTTGCGGCCCTTGCGCTCGGCCAGGGCCTGGGTGAAGGCGGTGATGTTGAAACCGGTCAGCTTGCGGTCGAAGAAGGGATACGTGCTGATCCGCGCGCCGAGCCGGGTCTCCCACGACAGGTTGTAGTTCTCCCACATCAGATCCGACGACAGGGCCTCGTCGCCGGGGTCGAGGAACAGGTCGCCGACCAGGGACAAACCTTGGGTCAGGGCGTTGGTCACCACCGGCAGGCTGGTGGGATGGCCAGCAAGAGAGGGGGTCTCGGCCTGCTGCTTCTTCTGCCAGGCCTGGCGCAGGTCGAGGCGGCCGTAACTCGGCGCGTAGTCGTAGATCTCCGACGGCGCCAGTCCGGAATAATAGCGATTCACCGACGCGAGGTGCATCGGAGCGCCGTTTTCCGTGGCGATGCCGATGGTGGCGTTGGCGGTGGTGGCCTTCTGCTTGGCCTCGGCGCCCTGGGCGAGGATGCCCCTGGCCGGAAAGAAGAACCGCTTGCCGCGCTCGCTGAGCAGGTCGAGGACCACTGGGGAGTCCTTGGCCAAGGCCGCGTTGGCGGCCTCGGCGAGCGGGTTGAGGGCGGCGGTCTGGGCGGTCGGCTGCACGGTCTGGTCCTCGCGGGGGTCGGAAGGGCATACCGCTTCACTGCTCGACACAACCGCCTTCTTGGCCATGACCAGGGCATGCGCATGCTCCCTGGGCTCGTCCTCCTGCTCCCCGCCCTCGCCCTGGTCGCCTGCCATGGCCAGCCGCGGATTCCGCCCACCGCCTATGATGTGGCCAAGGCCGACACCGCCATCCGCGCCCTGCGGATCATCAAGATCTGGGACATGGCGATCGAGCCGCTCGAAGAACGCCACTTGTTCATCAGCCATTTCGTCGAAGTCGAGGTCGAGGAAGGACCCGATAAGGGCGCCCAGCTGACCCTGCCCTATGACGACCGCGCCCGGCGCGGCCCGCCGCCCAAGGTCGGCAGCCGGGTGGTCGTCGCCCCGGCGACCTGGGTCACCGCCGACGGAGATGTCCGGGAGCCGCGCCGCCCACGGTGAAGCGGATCACGAATTCGCAGCCAGATAAAGCACGCCGATCGGGATGATGGCCGCGATGCCAACCGCGATAATCACCGTGTCGCCAGCGATGGTGACGACGTAGAGCCCGCGCAGCGCAGTCAACTCGCCCTCGCTGCGCACGCGGCGGAAGCATTCGAAATCGCCTTCGGTGTGGACCGTGCGGTTGCTGTCCGGATCGAACCAGGTCGCGGTGAATCGCGGTTGCGCAGCATCGTCCTCGTGCCCACGCAGGTCGATCGACTTGAGCCCACCAGCTTTTGCGAAATCTTCCAAGGACGTATCGGTTGACGCGGTGTGGGGGAGCCAACGGATTCGGATCGGCTGGAATCCAGCTTCGGGCGCCGCTACCCCGCCTTCAACCAGATGGCCGGTTCCATCGCTGGGATTGCGCGGCAACCACAGCACGCACTTCCGATCATCCGACCCGCGTCCCGGGACCAGCAGACCGGGAACGGCGATCCGATGATGACCACCACGATCGTCGGAATCGGCGAGGCGCCATCCGATGGATTCTGCGATCGTCGGCGGCAGCTCCTTGGCGGGGTGCATGGCCCGGTCGATCGTCTGGTTCAGTGCTCGGGTGGCGAAGCAGCCGGGCAGGACCAGGGCCAGGCACAACAGGGTGAGCATCCGCAAGCAGGCTGCCGCGGCCGGCAGGTGGGCAGGGTCGCCCAAGGAACGCACGTCCATGGTCTTCCAACCGTTCACAGCCTGTCCGATCCGGCAGGGCCTGCGCTCGTCGTTCCCGTGGCCGGCGACTCTTTCCAGCCCGGTCCTTCGCACCATGGCGCGACGGTGATGACGTGGTCGGCATCGCGGCGCCAGACGATCTCGCAGCCAGGCGACAGGAACCCGCGTTGATACGGCGTGTCGTTGGAGCTGTTCGGCCAGCGGATGACCACGATCGGCGGAGGAAGATTCAGGCCAGCAGCGATCCACAGTGCGTCTTCCTTCGCTCCGACCGGAACCGCCAGCAGGCGGTCACGCGCCGCCCGGGCCGCAGCGTCGGTCAGCGGTGGTTCCGCGGCTGCATGCCGGGCCGGGCCGATCACCGCCTGTGGCTGCGACCCAGGGACATGCCGATTTTCATGACGATTCCTGATCATCACGACGGTTCCTGAAGATTCGCAGTGAGTGCGCTGGGGCGGGGAGCTGGGTGGTAGCACCAGACGCGGCCTGCCGCTGTCGACGTCAGACCATGCCCGGCCGGTATTCACTGCTGACGATCGGACTCCGTCATCGACCTTGGCGAATGCCGTGCTGGTCTTCGTCGCCCCGGCGCTGACTGCCCGTTCGAACTGGCGGCCGTTGCAGCCGACGGCGAAGACGGCGGTAACGGCCATGGTCACGGAGGCAGCGGCGTGTCCTCAATAAGATAACGATCGTTTACTAATGCCCAAACGTTTAACCACCGGTGCTCGTTCAGCAAGGGGCTGTTTCCCTTCGGATCAGCGCAGGCAGCTGATCCGGTACAGCACGGTCTCGATCACCGCCTGTTGGGCGTCGAGGTCGGCGCCCAGGGTCAGGTCGGGCCAGCTCGCCAGGTGGCGGTTGGCGTCGGCAAGCAGGCGTTTCGCAGCCGATTTTCCGCCCGCGACCAGTCTTTCCGCAACGGTCTGGGCGCCAAGCAGCCGGTCGCGCAGGTTGGCGATGCGCTCACGGGCGAGGCCCAGGCGCTTGGCCAAGGCCAGGCTGTCGCCTCGTAATTGGGCTTCGGCCTGACCCCCGCTGGCATGCCCGCCGCCGCTGTTGCGGCCTTCGCCCAAGGCCGCCAGGCAGGCCAGGTGCAGCCCGTGCAACGCTCGCCAGCGCCGGCGTTCGCTGCACACGTCGATCAGCCGAGGATCGCCGGCGCCTTCGGCGTCATCGATGAAACCCTGCCATTCCTGGGATCGTTGATGCAACCGTTGGGCGGCGACGTGGTCTTTGCCGGCCAGATCGAGTCGTTTGCCGAGGGCGGTGACCGCGGCCGGCAGGCGCTGACTGGCGGAAAACGGCCGCCGCATCGCCCAGCCCGGGCCGAGCAACCGGTCGAGCTCATCGCGCAGATCCCGTTGGATCGCCGCCTGGGCCAAGGCCTTCGCGCCTTGCCCGAGCCGTTTCTTCAGTTCTGCGACCACCCGAGTCAGATCGATCAGCAGCTGGTCGGCGACCCGACCGGCGTGGACTGCCGCTGGCCTGGCCTTGTCCAACCATCGGCTGAACGCCTCAGCGGAGCGCACCGCGCCGGGCTCTATTTCAAGCGCAGCGGCCAGGGCCAACTGCCGGCGGGCAGCGCCCGGTGCGATGCCGAGCACGGTGTTGCAGGTGCTCAGGGCCGAGCCGGTGGCTGCGCCCGCGATGCCGGAAAGATCCTGGGATAATGCTGCCTCCAGAGCGGCTTCCAAACCATCCGCATGCCACGCCGCCGCGGCGCTGGCATGAGCGTAGACCGTGCGCCGGGCTGCCACCGTGCCGTCGGCGGCCCGGGCCCGGGCCAAGGCGACGAAGCCGGCCACTCCGCCCTCGCGGACCTCGCCGTCGGGGCAGTCACCGGGCCAGGCTTGTGGAATGGTGTGATCCAAGGCGAGCTGAGCCTCGCCTCTCCCAGATGCCGAGGCGGGATCGACTCTCCCCGCCCCGTGAGGCACCGTGTCCCAGATCCGGCGCAGCGGGCGCAGACGATCCTCGGCGGCGGCGGCCTGGGCGAGCACCTGGTTGCGCTCGCGGCTGATCAGGACGGTGGCGCCCTGGTCATCGGTGACCTTGAAGCGCAGCCGTTGCCAGGCCGGCAGGTCGGCGTGATCGCAGGCGAAACGCTGGCCGGTGCGGCGGAGCACGGCGTCAGCCACCAAGTCGGTGACCGCGGCCCGGCCGAGCCCGGCGCGGACCTCGCCGGCGATGGCTTTGGCGCTTTCCGCCAAGGGGATCAAAGCGCGGCGGAGATCCTTCGGAGCGCCTTCAAGCCAGGAGAGCACCTGATCGGGAATCCATCCCGGAACCGCGCCATCGAGGGCGAGCGTGTCCAGCCGCGGGACTTCGTCTTCGGTGATGGTCAGGGTCGCGCCGTCGTCCTCGGCGCCAGGAGCATGCTTCCAGGCCAGGCGCAGGCGGAGGTCGCCAATCACCAGCAGCTCAGGATAATCCTGATCGGCGGTGGCGGCGATGGCCGGGTCGACCAGGTCGGCCAGCGTAATCCGCAGCGACCCGCTGCCGTGGTGGCGAACCCAGGCGAGCAGCTCGGCGGCGCTGGTGGGGTGCGTCCCTGGGAGCGCCGAGCGCCAGCTCGGCTTGAGTTGGGTTGGGTTAGGTTGGCCGGTGGTCGCTGGTAGCTCCGGCCGCACGGAGTGCGGCGCTCCGAGCTGGGTCATGGAGTGCGGCGCTCCGGGCTGGGCCGGCTGGGAGCGCCGAGCGCCAGCTCGGCTTGGGTCGAGCTGGGAATCGCTGGCTGATGCGGACGGCGGCGCTTCGGGCTGCTGGTCGGGAGTCAGGCGCTGCGCATAGGCAGCCGCCAACGAGGGCTCCTCGATGAACAGGGTGCCGTCGCGCAGGCGGTGGCGCAGGCGCTGCGCTGCCAGGAAAATGCGGCGATTTTCCGCCAATACCGGCAACTCCTTGGCCAGACCGGCAACGCCATCCTCGCGGCACAGGGCTTCGCGGATGAAGATATCAGCAGCAGCGACGGGTTCGATCCGGGCGTAGGGCACCAGCCGCCCGTCCCGGATCGGCAGGCCTTTCCACAGCACGGTTTCCACCACCACCACCTGGCGGCGCTGCAGATGATAATGGGGATCGCGGTGGCGACGGCGGACCCGGTCACCAGCGAGCAGCTCGACCCACAGCGGATCGATCGGCGCGCACAGCCGGGCGAACAGGCGACTCGTTTCCACCACCTCACACGCGACGATCCACGGTGCCGGAGGGGATTTCTTCTCGTTTTTCGGCTCGTCGCCGGCGCGCAGGGCCGAGCCCGGATGCACGGTCAGCAGCCGATCACCTGCACCGCGATAGGCTTTCTGCTCGGGATCCCAGTGGAGCACGTTGCCGAGCATGCCGGCGAGCACACAGCGATGCACGGGCTTTTGATCGGGGAGGGGTTCCGCTCCTCCGGCCCGGGATGGCTGCGCCATTTTCCCCCGTGCCTCCGGGCTCCACCCCTCCCCGAACCCCTCCCCTCCGGCCCGGGATGGCTGCGCCAGGTTCCGAGGGGCTGAGCCGTTCCCCGGAATCTCCCGGATCGCCGTCCACAATTGATGGCGCACGTCCGACCATTCCCGCATCCGGCGTTCGCCCAGGAAGAGATCCTGGCAAAGCCGGCGGCGGGCGCTGGCGCTGACCGCTGCCTGCCAGCGGTCCCACAGGACCAGGATGGTCGCCAGGTCTCCCGCCGGCTGGGCGAAGCCGCGATGCGCCGCGTCGGCTTTCGCTTCCTGGCCCAGCGGCCGCACCCGGGGATCCTGCACCGATAAAAACGCAGCGATCGAGCAGGCTTCCTGGGGGCAGCCTTCGGTCAGGCCGGCGATCAGGATGCGTGCCACCTGGGGATCGGCGGGAATGCGGGCGAGGGTCCGGCCCATCGCCGACAGCGTGTACCGTTCCGTCCCGGTGCTGCCCTGGGCCAGGGCTCCCAATTCATCGAGCAGCCCCCGCGCCTGCTCCCAAGCATGCGGGCTGGGCGGATCGAGCCACGGGAAGACCTGGGGATCGCCGAGGCCCAGGTGCAGACAGGTCAGCAAAACCCCAGCGAGATTGCTGCGCAGAATCTCTGGCGTGGTGAACTCGTCGCGCCGGGCGAGATCGTCCTCGGCGTACAACCGGATGCACACCCCAGGCGCGATGCGTCCGGCGCGGCCGGCGCGCTGGGTGGCGCTGGCTCGGCTGATCGGCTCCACCGGCAGGCGCTCGGTGCGGCTCGCCGCCTGGAAGCGCTTCTGCCGCACCAGCCCGGCGTCGACCACCGTGGTGATCCCGGGCAAGGTCAGCGAGGTCTCGGCGATGTTGGTTGCCAGAATGATCTTGCGGCCCCGGGCGGGCAGGAAGACCCGCCGCTGCTCGGTGGGATTCAGCCGTGAAAACAGCGGTAGAATCGTCGCTGCGGGCAATTCATCGAGCCGGCGGCGGGCCTCCAGGATGTCACGTTCGGTTGGCAGGAAGACCAAGATGTCGCCCGACCGCGGATCGTCGTGGATCTCGCGCACGGCGCGCAAGGTCGCATCGAGATACCCGACGTCGTCGTCGCCGGGCGGCTGGTGGCGGATCTCCACCGGAAACACCCGGCCTGAGACTTGGATGATCGGTGCGGTTGCCACCGGCAAGTCCGCTTGGGAATCTTCGTGGTCTTTCCCAGGTCCATTTGACGCCTTGGCGTCTTGGCGGTTCAGCCCGGTTTCTCCGAAAAACGCGGCGAAGCGCTCGGCCGCGATCGACGCCGAGGCGATCACCAGGGTCAGGTCGGGGCGGCGTTCCCTGGCGCGCTTGAGCAGGCCGAGAAGCAGGTCGATGTTGAGCGAGCGTTCGTGGGCCTCATCGACCAGGATCGCATCATAGGCCGAAAAATCGGGATCGCCGGAGGCCTCGGCCAGCAGCAGACCATCGGTCATGACCCGGATCAGGGTCTTTGGTCCCGCCCGATCGTCGAAGCGCACGCTGTGGGCGATGACACCGTCCGTGGCGTGGAGCTCGTCAGCGAGGCGTTCAGCGATGGCGATGGCCGCCACCCGGCGCGGTTGGGTGACCGCGATCAACCCGCGCCGTCCGTAGCCGAGTTCGAGCAGCATTTTCGGCAACTGCGTGGTCTTGCCCGATCCGGTCTCGCCGGTCAGGACCAGCAGGTTTTGCTGGCGCAGCGACGTCAGGATCTCATCCCGTCGCGCCGCCACCGGCAGCTGCTCCGGGTAGTCCAGGGTCAGCGGCGTCCGTCCGCGTTCGGCGACCTGCTCGGCCGAGGCCTCCAGGCGGGCGGCGATCTCGACCAGCAGGCGCTCGGCGCTCTGACCCCGGGCCAACCTGGCAGCTGCGGTGTCGAGCCGAGGCGCCGCCCAGGCCGCATCCGCCCGCCGGGTCTGGGGAAGCAGGCCGCGCAGGCGGCCGATTTCGTTCACTGGCACCAGTCAGCCCAGGAAAAAGATTCAGAAATCCCGGGCGACGATGAAATCAGCCAGGTTTTCCAGGCGATCCCTGGCGGCTCCGGCAGGCAGCGCGGCCAGGTGGCGCTTGGCTTCGGCGATCTCGTTCCGTGCGGTGGCCAGGGCGCTGGCGACGCCGCCTCGGGCGAGGACCTCGGCGCGGGCGGCGGCGACGCCGCTGGCATCGGTCACCGACAGCAGCCGGCGCGACACCGCGGCCTGCTCAGCAGGCGGCGCCGCGGCGACCGCGCGCAGGATCGGCAGGGTCACCCGGCCGCGTTCCAGGTCGGTCGACAGGCTCTTGCCGACTTTTTCCGGATCGCCGTTGAATTCCAGGCAATCATCGACGATTTGGAATGCGATGCCGCAGCCGCGGCCGAACTGCGCGGCGGCCTCGCGCTGGATCGTCGTGCCGGTGGCGGCGCCGAATTCTGCAGCCAGCGCGGTGAGCACTGCGGTTTTGGCGTCGATGATCCGCCGGTATTCGGCCTCGTCGACGGTGGCATCGCGAGCGGCTATCTGCTGGTGCAACTCGCCGGCGCAGATCACGTTGGTGGTTGCCGTCAGGCGGTCGAGCAGCCGGACCTCGCGGTCATAGGACTCGTCGAGCCGGGCGACCAGGGCGAAGGCCCGGGTATAGAAATAGTCGCCGAGCAGGATCGCGGTGGTGTTGCCAAAGCGCAGGTGGGCGACGGTGGCGCCGCGGCGCTGCTCGGCGTCATCGATCAGGTCATCGTGGATCAGCGTGGCGGCGTGGATCAATTCCAGCGCAGCTCCCAGGCGATGGTGCACCGGGCGGACGCCGCCGAGGCATTCCGCCACCAGCAGCACCAGGGTCGGGCGCAGCATCTTGCCATGGAACCGTCCGAGGTCGGCGATCAGCCCGGTGACCCGCGGCTCATCGCTCGCCAGGGCCTCGGCCATCACCGCCTCCACCGCCGCCAGATGCGGCCGGAGGGCGGCGAGGGTATCGATCATCGGAGAGCGTTGACCTCGACCACCGGAGCTGGGGCTGGGGCGCGGTTGAGGTTCTTGGCGATCTCTTGCAGGGTCCGGCCGAGGGATTCGACCCCCACCGGTTTGCGCACGCAGGCGACGATCTGGGGATTGAGCCGGGCCAGCTCTTCGACCCGATCGAAGGGTTCATATGCGGACACGACCACGACCCGGCTATCCGCCAGTTCAGGCCGGCGGAGCAGCTCTTGGAGCACGGCGAAACCGTCCATGCCGGGCATCATGATGTCGAGCAGCAGGATTTGCGGCTTCAGCGTGCCAACAGCGATGCAGGTATCGACCCCGTTGATCGCTTCGTGGACCGCCGAATCAGGCAGGTAGCGTTCGGTGACCTTGCGCAGGAGCAGGACGACATCGGGATGGTCATCGGCGATCAGGACGTTGACCCGGTTGACCGCCGCACGCCGTGACGCGGTCGCCGCGCCGACGTCGGGGATGCCGAAAGACCGGCAGAATTCGTCGAGATCCGGCGGTCTGACCCGGAAATGGCCGCTCGGCAGGCTATAGGCCTTGAGGTGTCCACCGATGATCCACCGGTAGACGGTCGTGCGGCTGACGTTGCAGCGCTTGGCGACCTTGCCGAGGCTGAGATGCTCTTCCGTGGTCATGAGTCCTGCATTGCCTGACGTGGATCGCCCGCTTGTACCGACCGACCTGACCGCGGCAAGCGCATCGAACGAGAGGAATTGCCGCAGGAGTGACCGGTGCGCATCCTGATCGTCAGGCCCGGTGCGTTTGGCGACATCGTCCACACCCTGCCCCTCGCGATGGATCTGACCGTTGCCGGGCATGAGGTCGGCTGGTTGGCCGAGGATCGCTGGAGCTGCCTGCTCGAGGGATCGCCGTCAGTGGCCCGGGTCCATCGCCTGGATCGGGCCGGGCTGCGTGGCCGCCGCGGGCTCGGCGGGCGATTGGCCGCCCTGGCCTCGATCCGGCGCCAGCTGCGCGGTTCCTATGACGCCGTCATCGACGCCCAGGGGCTGGCGAAATCCTCTCTGTTTTCCTTGTTGTCGGGAGCTCCGATCCGGGTCGGTCACGCCTGGCCACGGGCCAGGGAATGCAGCTCACTGGTCCCTGCCCGGCGAGCTCCAGCCGTCGCCACCCATGTCATCGATCAACAGCGCGCCCTGGCGCTGCCGCTCGGCGTGCGCGCTGCTGGTGGCTGGCGGTTCGCGCTGCCACGGTGGAACCACGAGCACGCCTGGGCGAAAGCATGGATGGCGGAACGCGGGCTGGTCCGCCCGTGGTTGCTCAATGTTGGTGCCGGCTGGCCGACCAAGGTCTGGCCCGAGGAGCGCCAGCTCCAATTCGCGTCCCGCCTCGCCGCTCAGCAGGTCCCCCTGGTCGTCGCCTGGGGCAGTCCGGCGGAGCGGATCGTGGCCGAGCGAATCGCGGTCTGCCACGGCGTCCTTGCTCCGCCCACCACCATTCCGCAGCTTGCCGGGCTGCTGGCCCAAGGGGCGGTGGTGGTCAGCGGCGACACCGGACCGCTCCACCTCGCCCATGCCCTGGGCACGCCGACCATCGGTCTGTTCGGGCCAGTGCCGGCAGAACGCAACGGCCCACGCGGCACATCTGCGATCAATCTGCAAGCGCCCGGGGCTGCCTGGGAACGCCGCGACCTGAGCAAGGTTGCCATGGGCGCCATCACTGCGGAGCAGGTTATCGCTGCGGCGCAGCAGGTCATCGCTGCTGCCGATCAGGTCGTCGCGCGACCTGGCCTAACAGCGCGACCTGGCCAAGCGGCGCGACTGGGCAAAGCAGCGCGATTTGGCCAAACCAGCAGCGGACCGGATCTGGTCTGACCCATGGGGCTGCCGCTGCAACCCGACCTGCATCCCGCGCCGCCGTGGTGGTGGCGGATGGTGACCCTGCTGGTTGTGACGTTGGCGGTGCTGGTGGCCGCGATCCTCGCTGGGCCCCAGCGCGCCGCAGTGTTGGTGGTCGGAGTCGATGCTGATGCGGCGCCCTATGCCGTGGTCGCCACCGAACGCATCCGTTCCGCCCGCACACGCCTCGACCTGGTGATGTTCGCCGCCTGGATGGACGGCGATCGGCCCCACCCGTTGGCGGTGGAGCTGGCTGCTGCGGCCAGCCGTGGCGTCGCAGTGACGGTCTGCCTTGACTTCGATGGCAAGGATACTGACGACCGCAATGCGCCGCTGGCGTCGTGGATGGCGGCACACGGCATCACCCTGATCCGCGACGAACCCGACCGCCGCACCCATGCCAAAGTGCTGGTCTGCGACCGGCGCTGGGTGCTGCTCGGCAGCCACAACTGGACCCGCACCGGAGTCCACGCCAATCGCGAGTTGGCGGTTTTGCTCGACGATCCGGAAAAAGCTGAGGAAATCCTGGCCTGGTGCGCCCGGATTCCCGGCTGGAAGTGACCGCCTGGGAGCGCCGAGCGCCCTGGGAGCGCAGGCTTCAGCCTGCACGCGCCACCAGTGGCGACCCGGCAGGCTGAAGCTTGCGCTCCCAGGGATCTCCCGAGCCTCCTCGCGACTGGTCATTTCGCTGGTCCTCCGATACTGCATCCACCGTGCCTGATGCCGATGGCTGGATCGATGCCGACCACAACGCCACCACCCCGTGCTTGCCCGAGGTGGTCGAAGCGGTGGTGCGCTGCCTGCGCGATGACACGGCGAATCCGGGCAACCGCAGCCATCCCGCCGGCCGCCGGGCCCAGGCCATCGTCGACGCCGGCCGGGCCGAGGTCGCCGCCCTGATCGGCGCTGATCCGGCCGAGATCATCTTCACCAGCGGCGCCACCGAAGCCTGCAACCTCGCGATCCTCGGCGTTGCCGAACGTGCTATCACCCAGCGCCCAGGCTTCGTCGCTCCGGCCACCGAGCACAGTGCGGTGTTGGAGCCGATCCGCCGCCTGTCCGATCATGGCGCAGCGGTGCGCGTCTTGCCGGTGGACGCTGCCGGGCAGGTGACGGCGGAGCGCTTTGCCGCGGCGCTCGACGACCGTACCGCCCTGGCCGCGGCCATGCTGGTGAACAATGAGACCGGCCTGATCCATCCCATCGCCGATTTCGCCGCGCTGTGCAAACAGCACGGTGCCTTGCTGCTCTGCGACGCGACCCAGGCCCCCGGCCGGTTGGCAATCGACGTGGGCCGCTTGGGCTGCGATCTGCTGACCTTGTCGGCGCACAAATTGTACGGTCCCAAGGGCATCGGCGCGCTGTGGCTGCGTCGCGGGTTGGCGCTGTCACCGCAAATCGTCGGTGGCGGTCAGGAACGCGGGATGCGCTCCGGAACGCCGAATGTGCCGGGAATCACCGGATTCGCGGTGGCGGCGCGGCTCGCCCGGGAGCAGCTCGCGTCGCGACAGGCCAGGCTGGCGCAACTCACCCACCGTCTGGAAGCACGCTTGCTGGCCGCACTTCCCGGCCTGCGCATCCATGCCGCCGACGCCGAACGCGCTCCAGGAACGACGATGATCTCCCTTCCTGGACTGCCGCGGGGCTGGCTGACCGGATTGCAGCGCACCCGCGCCTCCGGCGGTTCTGCTTGCCAGCAATCCACCGGCCGGCCGAGCCATGTGCTGCTCGCCCTCGGCCTGAGCGAAGCCGACGCCGGCAATAGCCTACGCCTGGGGCTCGGTATTCAGCAGAGCGAGGCAGACGTGGAGGCGATCGCCGCCGATGTAACCAGGGCCGCGCTGGCGCTCAGGGGGAGTGATCGAACCGGCGGCGGCACAAGGAAAAAATGAGGCGATGCGGCGTTGGCGATACAGCTCACAAGTCAGCGCGCTTCTGCCTTTCGCAATGGCCGCTCAGGGCGCGCGTAACCGCAAGGTACCCGTTTCGGAGCGGCGATGCCCTCATCGCCGGTGCGACGCTGGTGCATGTGGCGGCTCGGTGGCCAATGGATTGGAGACTGGGATGGCTCCGCGACTCCGAGCCATTCCGGTGATGGGCATCGCCGCACCGGATCCGAGCAATTTTCCTGTGCGAGCCCAAACAACAGGGGACCTGCAAAGGCGCCGTCTGATGGCGGCTTGCTGGCTCCCAAGTCACCTGCGGAGGTCAGTGCTGTTCCAGCGCAGCGATCTTATCCAGCCGGCGCTGGTGGCGCTCTTCGAAGGGCTCCGCCAGCCAGGTCTGGACGCAGGACCAGGCGGTGGCCAGCTCGATGACCCGGGCGCCCATGGCCAGGGCTTGGGCGCGATTGTGGGCGGCGGCGAGCCGGGCGGTCTCCACCGAATGGACCAGGGCGCAGCGGATGCCAGTCATTTTATTTGCTGCGATCGACATGCCGATGCCAGTGCCGCAGATCAGCACGGCCCGGTCGCACTCGCCTGACTGGACCAATCTGCACGCGGCTTGGGCGAAGTCTGGGTAATCGCACGACGCCGTGCTGTCGGTGCCGCAGTCGGTGACCTGATGGCCGGCGCCGCGCAACAGGTCGCGCAGGCGCTCCTTGTAGCTCAAGGCGGCGTGGTCGCAGGCGATGGCTAGGCGCATGACTGCACCCTGGCTTTGGCCAGTCCGGGGCAATGGAGCTGGGCTTCTATGATGATGGTGAAAAGTACAATGAATTCTTCGTTGACAAAGTATTTTCCGTTATAACGTAAATCCACCATCACGGGCCGATCAGATCCGAGCCAGGCCCGAGGAGCACCTCCATGTCGTGTCGAAGGTTCGTCCTCATCCGTCCGCCCGTTTGACGGAGTCTCCTCCGTCGCCTCCGACCCAGGTCGTCACATGCCCGTTTCCATTACCTCCGACGATTTCCGCCATCTTCACCGCGCTGATGGCATTCCTGTTCCCGTGATCGCGACGTACGGCGGCCTGCTCGCGGTCCTGGATGGTGCCCCCATCCCGAGCGAGGTCATAACCGTTCCCAGCGGAACACCGGTGATCGTCCTGGATGATGCCGCGACCGTGCTGCGGATAGCGATCACCCGAGGCGAGCATCGCTGCCACCAAGGTTGGGTTCCGGCGGTCTGGGCGCTTGGGAAGGATCAAGCGCTTTCCACCATCCCCAACCCGCGCACCAAGCGTCTGGTCCAAGCCGCTTGAACCGGATGATGTCGGAATGCAATTCCACTCCGCAGCGGATAGATCGGGGCCGGTTTTAACCGGCGCAGGCGCGATCGATCTCCGCCAGTTCCTCCGCGCTGAACGGCGGAGACGACAGGCATCCAAGATTGTCTTCCAACTGACCCATTGAGCTGGCGCCGATCACCACCGAGGTGATCCGCTGATCGTTGAGCAGCCAAGCCAGGCTGAGCTGGGCGAGGCTCTGACCACGACGATCAGCGATGGTTTTCAGTCGGCGGGCGGCAGCGGTTTTCGATTCCAGCGCCGTCAGCCGTTCCTGGGTGAGGGCGCCATTGCCAAGACCGACTGCCACCCGCGAATCCGGCGGAATGCCGTTCAGGTACCGGCCGGCCAAGATGCCCTGTTCGAGCGGCGAAAACGCGATCACCCCGACGCCGCGGGCAGCGGTGGTGGGCAGGACCTCGGTGACTGCCCGCCGGTCGAGCAGGTTCAATCGCGGCTGATGGATGGTGATCGGTGCCCATCCACGGGATTCGACCAGATCCAACGTCTGGGTCAGTTTCGGGTCCGGGTAGTTCGACACGCCGGCGTACAGCGCCTTGCCCTGGCGGACCAGCTGATCGAGGGCGCCGATGGTCTCTTCCAGCGGCGTCTGGGCATCGACCCGGTGGGAATAGAAGATGTCAACGTGATCCACACCGAGCCGGCGCAGCGAGGCTTCGCAGGATTCAATCAGGTATTTCCGTGATCCGCCGTCGCCGTAGGGCCCTGGCCACATCCGGTAGCCAGCCTTGGTCGCGATGACCACCTCCTGGCGTGGCAGTTCACGGAGGATCGCTCCGAACTGCGATTCGCTGGCGCCGGCGGGGTTGCCGTAGTTGTTGGCCAGATCGAAGTGGGTCACGCCGAGATCAAAGGCGCGCAGGCAGACCTCCCGGGCGATGTCCTGTCCGCGGTAGCTGCCCAGGGCTTGCCACAAGCCCAGGCTGACCGCTGGCAGCAGCAGGCCACTCCGCCCGCAACGGCGGTAGGTCATTTTCTGGTAGCGGTCGGCGGCGTGGGTCATGGATTACTCCAGCGTAGGGAAGGGCTGCCCGAGGCGTGGTGGGCGGTTGGCGGATCAATGAGCACGTATCGCATTTCAGATGCGATGTCGATCCCGAGGAGGGGTCCCCGTGCGAAGCACGGGGAACGGCCGCCCGAGAAGCGGTGGGCACAGAAAATCGCCTGAGGCGATGTGCCCACTTCTTCACCTGCGCAGCAGGTGATGAAGTGCGACGACCAAGGCCGGGGGGCGGAGCAGGTGCCGCCCTCGGCGGAAGCAAACCGAGGGCCTGCGACCTGCGCAGCGCGGAGCGAAGCGGAGCTGGACCTGGGCCGCAGGCCCGTGGGGGCGAAGCCCCCAATAAATGCATCAAAATTTGAGGATCGAATCGGCCTTTTCCTTTTGCGCTGCTTCGGCCTTGGCCTCGTACTGCTTGAGCAGGTCGGTGATTTTTTCGGAGGTCTTCTTCGCGACGTCCTCGGGGGCTTTCTGGGCCTTGGCTTTGATCTCGATGTCCTTGATCGCGTCGCGGCGCAGGTTGCGCATGGCGACTTTGTGTTTTTCAGCGATTTCTTTGGTTTGTCCGGCCAATTCCTTGCGCCGCTCGGTGGACAGCGGCGGCAGGTTGAGACGCACCACCACGCCGTCGTTCTGCGGCATCATGCCGAGGTTGGCCTCGACCAGGGCCTTCTCGATGGCTTTCAGCATGCCTTTGTCCCACGGCTTGATCACCAGGGTCGCCGGCTCGGGCACTGACACCGACGCGCACTGGGCCAGCGGCATCATGCTGCCATAGGCCTCGACCTGGATGCGATCGAGCATCGACGGCTGGGCCTGGCCG
Organism: Planctomycetota bacterium; assembly: GCA_014193115.1. Lineage (GTDB taxonomy): Bacteria > Planctomycetota > UBA11346 > UBA11346 > UBA11346 > BJHQ01. Next base: position 42,481 of record BJHQ01000011.1, read on the forward strand.
GCGCGGATCTGCTTGAAGTCGTTGCCGAGCGCGGTCAGCGCCTTCTCGAACTTGGCTTTGGTGTCGGCGATTTCGGATTCGAACATGGTATTTTCCTGGGAGCGCCGAGCGCCAGCTCGGCTGGGTTTGGTTTGGGGAGATTCACGGATGGACGAGGGTCCCTGGCGGCTGCGTGCCGAAGGCGGCTGCGATCGCTCCCGGCGTGCGCATATCGAAGACCCGGACTGCGACCTTGGATTCGCGGCACAGCGCAAATGCCGCGAGGTCCATCACGCCATAGCGTTTGGCGATGGCCTCATCAAAGGACAGGCGATCAAGCCGCCGGGCGCTGGGGTCCCGTTTCGGATCGGCGGTATAAACCCCGTCGATGGTCGAGGCCTTCAACAATTCGTCGGCGCCGATCTGGGCCGCGCGCAAGGCGGCGGCGGTGTCGGTGGTGAAAAACGGATGACCGGTACCACCGCCGAAAACGATGACCGTGCCGGCCGCCAGATGGCGATTCACCGCGTCCTGGTCGAACACCGCAGCGATCCCGGGAATCGCATGGGGCGCGACCACCACTGCCGCGGCCCCGGCCCGTTCCAGAGCGTCCTTGAGCATCACTGCATTGATCAGCGTGGCGAGCATGCCCATGTCGTCGCCCCGGGTCGGCACCCGCAGCCGCGCCTTGACCGAGGCGCCGCGCAGGATGTTGCCGCCGCCAACCACGATGGCCGCCCGGGCTCCGGCTGCGACCGCCCCGGCGAGCTCCCCGCACACCCGTTCGACCACGGCATGGTCGAAGACCGCCTCGGCCGTGCCGAGGGCCTCGCCGGAGAGCTTGAGCAGACGCGGAACGGGCATTGGCGCAGCATGCGCCGGCCGTCGCCCTCGCCAAGTCAGCCCATGCGGATTCCACGGCTCGTGGTCCTTAGGCGGATGGGCAGCGACCCGCTTGCCCGGTTCAACCACGATCCAGGCTCACCGCCATGCCCGATCCCGAGCAGCTCAGCGAAGATCGCGGACTGAAGGAGCTGTTCACATCGTATCCCTTGGAGACCCTGGAGATCCTGGTGCCAGCGCTGCTGGCTGAACGCGGGCGGCCGACCCGGATTGTGCCGGTGACCCAGGAATCGGCGCTGCCCGACCTTGGCGAACCGAGCCGATTCCTTGACCTGGCGCTGCGCTGCGAATGGGCGACGGGCAAGCCGACCTTCATCCTGCTGGTCGAGCATTGGTCCGAGGCGCGCAAGGTCCATCTCGACCGGATTCTCTTCTACCTCGTCGCCCTGCGCCTGAAACACGACGGGGCCGAGGTCCTGCCGGTGGTGCTGGTCACCGATCCCACCGATCGGGAGGTGCCGCAGTCACTGGAATCAACGATTCTCGGCCAGCCAGTGTTCACCTTTCATGTCCGTATTGAGCGCATCGGCCCCGAGCTGCTGCCCCGGCTGCGCTCCTTGCAGAATCTGGTCGCAGCGGTGCTGTCGGCCTTGGCCTATCGCCGACTGCACCAGGATGCCGTCGATGTGCTGATCATGGCCTTGCGGTTGATGGCGGCGAGCCACGCGCCCGTTGACGAGATCCGCCGCTACCTTCCCCTGGCTGCAAAGCTTGCCAAAATGCAGGACAAGGACGAGCCGCGATTCCGCCGCCGCCTGAGCGAGGATCCCACCGTGGGCAACGTGCTTGACGATATGAAAGCCGAAGGCATGGCCCTGGGTGAGGCCCGCGGCGAGGCCCGCGGCGAGGCCCGCGGCGAGGCCCGCGGTCTCGCTCGCGGCAAGGTCCTGCTGATCCGGCAGATGGCAACGCAAGGGCAGATTTCCATCGATCAGGCCAAGCGGATGCTCAACCAGATGATCGCCACCGGCGAGGTTCCCGCTGCCATCGGCGAAGAGGGCCTGCGCCAGCTCGGATGAGCGGAGGCGCCGGTTCCCCAGCATAAAGCTTCATAATGCGTCGCGCCTTGCCGTGGCTAGTGGCCGCTGTCCTGCTCTTGTCAGTGATTTCTGCATCGTTGATCCTGTCGGGCCTGACCCCGATCGCGCAGCAGACGGTGCTGGCTGAACAGAATGGCAGCCGGGTGGTCCAGACCCGCTGCGTGCCCATTGTCCGCTGGTTCGACTTGTCGTGGCGGATGCAGTATTCCATCACCGTGGAGAAGCCCAGAGGCCAGGCCACGACGCTGTTCAACACCGATGTCGGCAGCGTCTATGACCAGATTCAGATCACCCAGGTGGCGGAAATCCGCCTGATCCCGGGAATGCCGACCCATCAATTGGCGATCCGCGATCCGGCCGGGCAGCCCCGGGCGACGGTCCGGTTCGCGTTTTGACGCTATGCGCCTGACCTTTCTCGGCACCTCTGCTGGCGCGCCGACCCGGCAGCGCAATGTCACCTGTCAGGCGCTGTCCTTCGATGACGGTGCGGTGTGGCTGCTCGATTGCGGTGAGGCGTCGCAGCACCAGTTGATGAAGGCCGGCATCCGGCCGAAGCAGGTCGAGCGGATCCTGATCACCCACCTGCATGGCGATCATGTCTACGGGATCTTTGGTATGCTCGCCTGCCTCGCCATCCATGGCCGCGAGGCTGCGGTGCAGGTGGCGGGACCGCGGGGCGTGCGCGAGATGGTCTCGACCGTACTCCGTCTGTCTGATTTCACCCCTGGATTTCCCCTGGAATTCATCGAGTTGGATCGCCCTGAGCAGGGCGGTATAGCGCTGCCCGCTTGGCCGTCCGGCGCAGCCCATCCGTGGACGGTGACCGCCCATTACCTTGTCCATCGTCTCGCCTGCGTCGGCTACTGCCTGCACGAACCGCCTCGGCCGGGCCGCTTCCATCCGGCCCGGGCCCGGGCCGCCGGCGCTCCCGAAGGCCCGCTGTGGGGTCAGCTGCAACGGGGCGTTGCGGTGAGCCTCGCTGATGGCCGCCGGATCGAAGCGGCGGAGGTCTGCGATCCGTTACGCCGCGGCCGGAAATTGCTGTTGCTCGGCGATACCAGCGATGCGGACGAGATGATCGCGATCGGCCAGGACTGCGATCTGGCGGTGCGCGAGGTGACCTATGATGACAGCAGACGGGACAATGCGTTGGCCTGGCAGCACTCAACTGCCTCCATGACCGGCACCTGGGCGCAGCGCCTGCGAGCGAAAACCCTGGTCATGACCCATTTGTCGGCCCGTTACACCGACGAAGATGCCGATCCGGTTCGGACCATCGCCTCGCTCCACGCCGAGGTCGCCGCCGCCTGTCCCGGCACTCGGGTGATCGTCGCGGATGACCTGCTGACCGTGGAGATACCGGCCAGTGATGAGCCGCTAACCACCTGACCGGCCAGGGTTCCGAGCCCGCTCAATTTCTGAGCGGGCTGGCCACCTCCGGGCAGTCATCGGTGGTTTCCCGACTGGCCGTCTTCCACGGTCGTTGCGAGGCGAAGCAGCCGTCTCCGGCACGATTCGTGCCCTGTCGGGTCAGGAGATCATCCAATGATCGCACAGCGGCGCCTGGTGGTGATCGGCAACGGCATGGTCGGGCACCGCTTCATCGAAGAAGCCGTCGCCCGCGGTCTCCACCAGAGCTGGCATATCACGGTGCTCGGCGAGGAACCTCGCGCGGCCTATGACCGGGTGAATCTGTCGACATTTTTTGCTGGAAAATCGGCTGACGACCTGTCGCTGCTGCCCAGTCGCGATTATTACCATCAGCACGCCATCGCCTGCCACCTCGGCGACAAAGCTGCCGCGATCGATCGCGCCAGCCGGATCATCACCACCGCCGGCGGACGGACGGTGTTGTACGACCGCCTGGTGCTGGCCACCGGTTCGTTCCCTTTCGTGCCGCCGGTACCGGGGCGCGACGCCGCCGGCTGTTTCGTCTATCGCACGCTTGATGACCTGGAGGCGATCCGGGCCTGGGCGACGGGTCGCACGGCGGCTGGCGAGGCGCGCAAAGTCGGCGTCGTGGTCGGCGGTGGGCTGCTTGGTTTGGAGTGCGCGAATGCGGTCAAGAATCTGGGTCTGGTCACCAATGTCGTCGACGTGGCGCCGCGCCTGATGGGCATCCAGGTCGATGATGGCGGCGGGGCGTTGCTCCGTCGCAAGATCGAAGCCCTCGGCGTGAAGGTCCACCTCGCCAAGGTCACGTCCGAGCTGACCAAACGCGATGACGGCTCCGTCGCCGCCTTGCGTTTTGCCGACAAATCCGAACTGCCCACCGATCTGGTGGTGTTTTCAGCCGGCATCCGCCCGCGCGATGACCTGGCGAAAAGCAGCGGCTTGGCCATGGGCGAACGCGGCGGCATCACCATCGACCACGCTTGCCGGACCAGCGACCACGACGTGTTCGCGATCGGTGAATGCGCCCTGCACCAGAATCGCATCTACGGCCTGGTGGCGCCGGGCTACCACATGGCCCGGGTCGCCGCCGACCACCTCGCCGGCGTGGAGGATCCCGCGACCTTCAGCGGCTTCGACATGTCCACGAAACTCAAGCTGCTCGGCATTGAGGTCGCCAGCTTCGGTGATGCCCATGGCTCGGCGGCAGGTTGCCATCAGTTGGCGTTCAGCGACAGCCGCACAGAAACCTATAAAAAGCTGGTGCTTTCCGCTGATCGCAAGGTGCTGCTCGGCGGCATCCTGGTGGGCGATGCGGCGGCCTATGGCCAGTTGCACCAGGCGATGCTCAACCGCATCGACCTGGGGACCAATCCGGAAGCGCTGATTCTTCCCACGATTGGCGACGCCAAACCCGCCGGCTTCGGCATCGCCGCCCTGCCCGACAGCGCTGGCATCTGTTCCTGCCACAATGTCAGCAAAGGCGCGATCTGCGGTGCCATCCGCAGCGCCAAGCTGACCGAGGTCGGTCAGATCAAATCCTCCACCAAGGCTGGGACCGGCTGCGGATCCTGCGTTCCTTTGCTGAAGGATTTGCTGAAGGCGGAGCTGAAAAAAACCGGTGTCGAGGTCAAGAACCATCTGTGCGAGCATTTCCCGCGCAGCCGCCAAGAACTGCACCATGTGGTGCGGGTCCAGCGCATCCGCAGCTTCGATGAGCTGATCACCCGCCACGGCGTCGGCACCGGCTGCGAGATCTGCAAGCCGGCGGTGGCGTCGATCCTGGCCAGCACCTGGAACGATCACGTCCTCGACGCCGAGCACGCCGGCCTCCAGGACACCAACGACCGCTACCTCGCCAACATTCAGCGCGATGGCACCTATTCGGTGGTGCCCCGGGTACCGGGCGGTGAGATCACTCCCGACCAGCTGCTCTGCCTCGGCCGGGTGGCGAAGAAATTCGGCCTGTACACCAAGATCACCGGCGGCCAACGGGTCGATCTGTTCGGCGCCCGGTTGGAGCAGCTGCCGCTGATCTGGGAGGAGCTGCTCACGGTCGGGTTCGAATCCGGCCACGCCTATGGCAAGGCCCTGCGCACGGTGAAATCCTGCGTCGGCTCCACCTGGTGCCGTTATGGCGTGCAGGATTCGGTCGGCTTGGCGATCACCTTGGAGAACCGCTACAAAGGTCTGCGCAGCCCGCACAAACTGAAGTCGGGATGCAGCGGCTGCGCCCGGGAATGCGCCGAGGCCCAGAGCAAGGACTTCGGCATCATCGCCACGGAAAACGGCTACAACCTGCATGTCTGCGGCAATGGCGGCATGAAGCCCCAGCACGCGCCGCTGCTCGCCGCTGACCTGAGCCAGGAACAGGTCATCAGATACCTCGATCGTTTCCTGATGTTCTACATCCGCACCGCCGATCGCCTGGAGCGCACCGCGACCTGGTTCAACAAGTTGGAAGGCGGCATGGACTACCTGCGCTCCGTTGTGATTGACGACAAACTGGCCCTCGCCGCCGAGCTGGAAGCCGACATGCAGCGCATCGTCGATACCTATCAGGATGAATGGCGGACCGTGGTCGAGGATCCCGCCCGCCGCGCCCGGTTCCGGGCCTTCGTCAACAGCGACGCCAAGGACGAATCGGTGGTCATGGCCAGCGAGCGCGGCCAGCCGCGGCCCGCGACCTGGGAGGAAAAACGCGATCGCGTCGCCAACCTGCTGACGGTGTGACGAGAGCAGAGCCGCAACATTTAATCACGAAATCCCCAGCAAGAACCAGCCATGTCCACTGCCACCTTGTCCCAACTTGCCACCGAAACCACCTGGACAGCGGTGTGCCGATTGGCCGACATCCTGCCCAATACCGGAGCCGCCGCCCTGATCGGCCGACGCCAGGTGGCGGTGGTCCGCTACCGACCGCGCCAGGGAGCGGAAACGGTCCATGCGCTCGGCAATTTCGACCCATTCAGCCAGGCCTTCGTGATCGCTCGTGGCATCGTCGGCGACGCCCAGGGCACGCCGATGATCGCCAGCCCGATCTATAAGCAGCGCTTCCGTCTGGCCGACGGCGGCTGCATCGACGACCCGTCGGTCAGCCTGCCGACCTGGCCGTGCCGCGTCCGCGATGGCGTGGTCGAAGTGGCGCTCGCAAGCTGAAACCAGGGCATTGCACGCGTCCACGGATTCGGATGTTCCGCGCACCATGCCAAGCCCTCTCGCCAGCCAACCGCGTACCTTTGCCCAGGCACCGCCCAGCACCGACCCGCGCTTCGATCGGGACCGCTTTTTCCTGAAGCAGAAGCTGCTTTCGATCAATGAAAATTACAAAGTGCACGGCGACGGGGACGAAGTCCTGCTCCATGTCCGCAGACCGGCGAAATTTTTCCAGAACCTGATGGCCACCGGCGTCGCGGCGGTCGGCATCCTGGTGGCCGTCATGGTCGGTGTTGGTGTCGGCTTCACCGTGTCAGGGGTCGCTGGCGTGATCGCCGGCTTAGTGGTCGGGCTGGCCCTGGGCGCGGCAGCGGTGATCGCGGGCATCGCCTTGTCGCCATTGCGCGAACTGCTGTTCTGCCGCGACGAACGCCTGAGCGATCTGGCCCTCCACGTCAGTCAGGACGGGAAATTCCAATTTCCCTATGCGGTCTTCACCCTCCGCGACAGCAACCAGGCGGTGCTCTGCACCTTCCGCAAGCATGTGTTGTGGGACATCCTCCGCCGCCGCTGGACGGTGGAATCGGTGGACGGCATGCAGCGCTGGCTGGTCCAGGAGGATTCGTGGATGTTCGCCCTGCTCCGCCGGTTCGCCCCGGACTTGATCGCCGTCTTTCTGCGCACCAATTTCATCTTCAGCACCAGCGATGGAAAAAAGCTTGGCGAATTCAATCGCAAGCTGTCCTTCCGCGACAGCTATGTCCTGGATATGACCGCTGATCCGCAGCGGTCCTTTGATCGCCGGATCGCGGTGGCGATGGGCGTGCTGCTCGACACCGGCGAGCGCCGCTGAGCCGCGTCTGCATAGGGGCGGGGACGCCCACGTCACCGGCGCGACGCTTGCCGGCGGGGACAGCGATCTAGGCTCCGGCCCCGCCCTGAAGCCTGGATGCCCGCCATGACCGAACCCGCCGCCGTTCCCGCCGTCGCCGCCAGCCGCCACTCGCTGCAAGTCCCCGACGTGATGAAAAAGCTGGTCGCGTTGTGCAAGACCCGCGGCTTCGTGTTCCAGTCGTCGGAGATCTATGGCGGCCTGAAATCCGCCTACGATTACGGACCGCTTGGCGTCGAGCTGAAGCGCAACCTGATGGATGAGTGGTGGCGCGACACCGTCACCAAGCGTGAAAACGTGGTCGGCATCGATGCCTCGATCATCATGCATCCCGACGTGTGGCGGGCCTCGGGCCACGCCGCCGGTTTCGCGGATCCGCTGGTCGATTGCAAGATTTCCAAGGAGCGCTTCCGCGCCGACAAGGCGCCGCGGCCGAATCCCGGCGACGAGCTGCCCATGACCTGCCCGGACAAGGGCGTGGCCAAGACCTGGGCCGAGCTGATCGAGACCCAGTTCGGCGTCGCGCTGGAACGTGACGGCAATGTGCTGCGCGGGCTGAAGGCGATCAGCGCCAGCGATTTCGGGTTCTTCGTCAAGGGCCAGGACGCGCCGGTGAAGACCTGGCCGTGGCGCGGCTATGTCGCGCCGACTTTCGGCTGCCCCTTCGTCAGCGAGGAAAAACAGTTCAACCTGATGTTCCGTACATCCCTCGGCGCGGTCGATCCGATGGGGGATCTGTCCGCCGACTTGGCGACGCTCACTGCCAGCGGCGACCTCGCCCAGGCGGTGCGGGCGCGCTACGGAAAGGCCGCTGATGACGGCGTGCTCGCCAAGGCGCTGAGCGGATTCGCGGTTGACGGCGACCGCGCCAGGCTGCTTCGGGCGGTGATCGAGCACGTCACCGGACCGGCGATGGCCTACCTGCGCCCCGAGACCGCCCAGGCGATGTTCGTGCAGTTCAAGAACGTCCTCGACAGTTCCGGGCTGAAGCCGCCGTTCGGCATCGCCCAGCGCGGGAAGAGCTTCCGCAACGAGATCACCGTCGAGCATTTCATCTTCCGCTCCATCGAATTCGAGCAGATGGAGATGGAGTTCTTCTGCGAGCCCGGGACGCAGAAGGAATGGATGAGCTATTGGAAAGGCGAGCGCATGGGCTGGTGGCACCACTATGCGAATTACCCGGCAAACTTCCGCTTCCGCCAGCACGCGCCCGACGAGATGGCCTTTTACGCCGATGACTGCTATGACGTGGAATATATGTACCCCTGGGGTTGGGGAGAATTGGAAGGCATCGCCAGCCGCACCGATTACGATTTGTCGCAGCATGAAAAGCACAGCGGCCAGACCCTGCAATACGTCGATCAGGACAAACCTGATCCCGCGACCGGCAAGAAACCCTGGAAATACAAACCGTTTGTGATCGAGCCCGCGGCTGGCGCGACCCGCGGCGTACTGGTCTACCTGCTCGACGCCTATCACGAAGAAGACCGCCGCACGGCCACCGGCGAACTGGAAACCCGGACCGTGCTCAAGCTGCATCCGCGGTTGGCCCCGATCAAATGCGCGGTGCTGCCGCTGGTCCGCAAAGATGGGCTTCCCGAAAAAAGCCGGGAAGTCATCGCGGAATTGCTCAAGGCCGGTGTCGCCGCCAAGTACGATGACCGCAACTCCATCGGCAAGCGTTACGCCAAGCACGATGAAATCGGCACGCCTTGGTGCATCACCATCGACTACGACAGCCTGCAGGACGGCACCGTGACCATCCGCGACCGCGACACCACGGCGCAGATCCGGGTGCCTGCGGCCGAGGCCGTGGCCAGGATCCGCGCCGGGCTGGGATGACGAATCCCTGGGAGCGCCGAGCGCCAGCTCGGCCTGGGGCACTCCAGCCTACGGTTCCAGCTCCAGCCGAGCGGGAGCTCGGCGCTCCCAGCTCCAGCCGAGCCCAGCTCCAGCCGAGCAGGCGCTCGGCGCTCCCAGCTCCAGCCGAGCCCAGCTCCAGCCAAGCCCAGCCCAGTTCCAGCCGAGCAGGCGCTCGGCGCTCCCAGGCCAGCCTCAGCTCCAGCGGGCTGGCGCTCGGTCGTGCAGGGCTGACTGAGGCCGGGTGAACGCGATGCCCGTGCTTTCCTCACGCATCATCGCCGCCCAGCTTGGCGTCTGGTTGGCGTGGAGCGGGACCTATCTGGCCATCGCGGTTGCGGTCCAGGCGTTCCCGCCCTTCCTGCTCGGTGCCTGCCGGTTCCTGGTGGCTGGCCTCGGGCTGTACGCCCTGCTCCGCTGGCAGGGCGTTCCGGCGCCGAACCGCGGCCAGTGGTTGGCGTCGGTCATCACCGGATCGCTGCTGCTGTGCGGTGGCAATGGACTGGTGTGCTGGGCGGAGCAGACCGAGCCTTCGGGCATCACCGCTCTGATCATCGCTTCGACGCCGCTGTGGATGATCGTGCTGCCGCTGCTGTATCAGCGTCAGCATCGTCCGCCGCTGACCGCCTGGATCGGTGTCGCCCTCGGGCTCATCGGTGTTACCGTGCTGTTCGGCGCACCGGGCACGGTGTCGGCGATCGGCGCCGTGGCGGTGCTCGGCGCCTGCCTGTGCTGGGCCGTCGGTTCGCTCTGGTCGAAGCACCTGCCGGCCCATCCGTCGGCGTTCATGGCTGGCGCCGCCCAGATGATCGCAGGCAGTGCGGTCATGGCAGTGGTGGGCCTGGCCTTGGGCGAAGGCCCGCGCATGGCGCAGCTCGGCCAGCACCTTACCCCGACCGTCGTCTGGGCCTGGATCTATCTGGTGGTGGTCGGTACATGGATCGGATTATGTTGCTATTTATGGTTGCTTCGCCAGGTCAGCGGCGCGGCTGCGACCAGCTACGCCTTCGTCAATCCGGTGCTGGCGGTGCTGCTCGGCTGGCTGGTCGGCGGCGAACACCTCGGATGGCCGGTGTTCGTGGCCATGGCGTTGATCATCCCCGGAGTCGTGCTGGTGCTGCGCCGCTGAGCGCGCAACGGCGCCGAGCGCGCTGCGACGCCGAGCGCACGGTCATGCTTCACCAGTCGAACCGCCAAGGCGCCATGGAACATCCATGAGATGCTTTGCTGGCTGACGCCCCATGGCGCCTTGACGGTTCACCGACCGGGTCATTCGCGATTACAAAATCTCTTCCAAACGCCGCCGTGAATCAGCGTCGAGCTGGTGCATCGCCGGCAGGCGGAAGCGGTTGCCGGCGATGTCGCAGATCAGCGCCGAACCATCGGCCTGCCACACGAAATTACGCTCCACCTGCCTGACCAGCACCGTCCGATTGCCGCGATCCGTCACCAGATCGAGGAACCGGTTGCCCTGGTCGAACCGGATTCCGGCGATTCGTTCGATCTTGGTATCGCCGTAACGTAAGCGCACTTCCTCCGACACCAGCCGGCCCGCGCCATTGGCCAGGTCGTCTGGCCGGTCGATCCGGGCCAGCTCCTTGCCCTTCTCGTCGAGCACCGCCAGGTCGCTGCCCCTGGCCGACAAGGGACGATACCAGGCCAGGCGCACCGGACGCGGCTTTTCTCCGTCCTTCCAGGCCAGGCGATCACCATTGCGCACCAGGTTCGCCAGCGGATCTCCGGCCACGCCATCGCCCATGACGCTGACCCCATCGTGGACCGGCGCCAGATCGCCGCTCAGGCTCATCACCTGCATCAGCTCGACCTGGGTCTTCGCCAGCTTGGCGAACAAGCCATCGGTTTTCGCCAGCAATTCGGCGTGCGTTCCGGTCTCGACGATGTGGCCCTCGTCGATCACCACCAGGCGATGGCTGCGGCGCAGCGTCGCCAGACGGTGGGCGATGGCGATGGTGGTCCGGCCGCGGACCAACCGTTCGAGGGCCTCCTGGATCTTCGACTCGGTCTCGCTGTCCACGGCGCTGGTGGCCTCGTCGAGGATCAGCAGCGGCGGATCGAGCAGCACGGCCCTGGCGATGGCGATGCGCTGCTTCTCTCCACCCGACAGCGAGGCTCCGCCCTCGCCGACGATGGTGTCGTAACCATCCGGCTTCTTCATGATGAACTCATGGGCGTGGGCCGCCTTGGCCGCCGCCACTACCGCCGCGAAATCGGCTTCGGGCTTGGCATAGCGGATGTTTTCAGCGATCGAGGCGTTGAACAGGAACGGCTCCTGAGGCACCAGCCCGACCTGGCGGCGCCAGTCGCTCAGCCGCAAACCGGACAAATCCTTGCCATCGACCAGGATCCGTCCGGCATCCGGGGTGTAGAACCGGCAGAGCAGGTTGATGATCGTGCTCTTGCCCGAACCCGACCGCCCGACCAGTCCGACCATGGTGCCCGGTTCGATGTCGACGGTGATGCCTTTGAGCACCGCCCGGCCACGCTCGTACCCGAAATGCACGCCGTCGAAACGCAGTGCCACGCCGCGTCCAGGTTCAGCGGCGAATGGCTCACCGCTGTCGGCGGCGCCACCTTCCTCCGGCTGATCCAGGACCTGGAAGATCCGCTCCGCCCCGGTCATCGCCTGGGCGAACCAGTTGATGACGAAGGCGAACCATTGCAGCGGACCGTAGAACATCGCCATGTACCCGACGAAGGCGACCAGCGTGCCCAGGCTCGGCCCGCCGCTGGTGCCGGTGGTTGAGACCCGCCACGCGCCGATCGCCCAGACCAGCACCGTGCCGATCGCCATGGCGAAGGTCGCCGATTCCATGAACAGCTGCCAGGTACGTTCGCCGCCGTAATTCGCCGCCACCATCTGGCCATTGATCCGGTCGAACTCGGCAGCGCGGCGTTCCTCCTGGCCGGCCGACTTCACTGCCCGCACGCCGCGGATGCTCTCTCCGAGCAGCGAATGCATCCGCGACACCCGGTTCGACATCCGGTGCCACCATTCCATCATGCCGTTGTGGAAGAACACACTGCCGAACACGAACACCGGCACCGGCACCAGCACCGCCAGGGCGAGGATCGGATCGAGGGTGAACAGCATCGCGCCGATCACCAGCAGCGAGACCAGATTGACCAGCATCCACGGCATGCCATCGACCAGAAAATGCTGCAATTGACCAGTGTCATGCGACACCCGGCCGATCAGCTCGCCGGATTCGTGCTGTTGATGATAGACGATCCGCAGGCGTTGCAGCTTGCGGTGCACCCGGGTCCGCATCTCGCCGACGATGGTCAGCGACAGGAACAGGTTCTGACGGTTGGCGAAGAGCCGGGCGGCGCTGACCGCGATGAATGACAGCATCATCACTGTGATCAGCCAGGGCAGGGCCTCGACATGGCCATGGCCGATCACGTCGTCGGTGATCGCCTTGAAGCACAACGGCGGGACGAGCTGGGCACCTACCGAGATGAAGGTCAGCGCCATCAGCAGCGACAGCCGCCGACGGTGCGGACCGAGCAGGCCGATAAGCCGGCCCAGGGTCGAGAACGGACTGCGTTTCGGCCGGATCATGCCGCGTTCGCGCAGCGGTTCGCCGGTCGCGGGATCGCGGGCCGGCTGGACCTCGGGCAGCACCGGCTCGCCGCCGTTTCGTGCGGCCTCCAGCGCCCGGCAGGCGCCTCCTAATTCCTGGGCCAATTCCGGGCTGGCCGAGATCAGGACCCGGTCGCCATCGGCCTGACGGGCGACCAGCCGGACCTTGCCCGGGAGCTCATCGAGGACGAATTCCTTGATATCGGCCAGGGGAACCCTGAGCCGTGCGCCGGCGGTATCGCCGCTGAGGATCGCACTTGGGCCGAGCAGGAGGAAGCTGCGGCCGTAGTTTCCGGTCGGATCCAGATCGCTGGCCAGGCACCAGCGCACGGGTTCACCGAGCGCGGCGCTGAGGTTGGTGGGAGGGGTCGTGAGGCAGTGCATGGATCGTCGTCGTGGGCAGGACGGTGGAATCCGTAGACGTGGCGCGGTGGCATTTTGGCGCCTGCACCCGGCCGGGCCGCGCATGGCGGGAGGCAGGGGCGCAGGTGGGACCCGGCGCATCGCGGAGGTTGTCCGCTGCACCGGAAGCCGAGGCGTTCCTGTGGGAAACGCCGCGCGAAGTGTCTACTGGATCAGGAAGCGGACCGGGGTCCGCGGATCGCCTGGAAGGTCAGGCTGCGGCCGGGGGCGTCCCGGCTGGCTGGCAGGAGCCGACGGGATTGGGAACCCCCGCGGACATGGAAAAGGACCCGCGAGCTCGGTCTCGATTCCCCTCGCGGCTGCATGCGGTCGAGGCGTACACGGCGTACACCCGACCGCGACCACCGAAGGCCTGGACATCGCGCGCGGACTGGATGCGGCTGATTCCGGACATGGTGGACTCCTGCGACAGGGGGTGACCCCAGGGCCGGCGAAGGTGCCGGAACTGGGGCGGGGCGATGAGTAAGCATCCGCCTGGCGGACGCAAGAGGTCTTTTTCTGCACGCGATCTTCCCTTCGTCCGGTTCAGAGGGAGAATCAGCGCGGTGTTTCAGGTGCGTTCAGCAGTCACGAACCCGGGCAACGCCTCGCCTGAGCGCAGCACCGCTGACTCCAAACGCCGCTGCAGATCCCGGCGTTCATCGGCATAACCCGGATCATTAAAAGCATTGGTCGATTGCAGCGGATCACGTTCATTGTCCCACAGCAGGTCGTGTTCCGCCGGGTCGCCACGACAGTACGTGAAGCGCCGGGTGCGGATCGCCCGGAAGCGGAAGTCGGCGAATCCGTAGCGCGCCGGACCCAGCCATTGGATCAGGGTCTCGTGAGGCGCGTCGCGAGGATCTCCGGCCAGCACTGCCGACAGGTCGCGGCCCTGGACCTCGGGCGGGATGGGCAGGCTGCACAGCGCCGCGGTGGTCGGGAACAGGTCGAGCCCGTTGATCGGGCAATCGACGACCGTGCCAGCTGGCAGGGATCCGGGCAGGCGCCAAAGCAGCGGAATGCGGATTGACTCGTCAAAGATCGACATTTTTTCGATGCGGCCGTGGCTGTAGCCCATTTCGCCGTGGTCGGCGAAGAACACCACCAGGGTGCGCTCGGCCTGGCCGCTGGCGTCGAGCCAGGCGAGCAGGCGTCCGACGTTATGGTCGAGATTGGCGATCTGGGCGTAATAGCCCGAGAGTTTTTCACGTGCCGCCGCCTGGTCCTTGGCTGGCACATTGCCGCGCAAGGTCAGAGCGCCGGGAATGAAGGTGCGCCATTCCGGTGGCGTCGGGTGGCCATAGCTGCCGTCGTGGTCGGTCAGCGGGTGGGGCGCCTCCACCGACAGGCAATGGAACCACGGCCGATCACCGCGGCCGTGCTGATCGAGCCAGTCGAGGCTGAGCTCGGTCAGGCCGTCGGTCTGGTAGCCCGGCAGCGGGATCGGCGGATAGATCCGATCGCCAGTGCAATATCGAGTGTTCCAGGCGTGATTCGACGCATCAAATCCTGCGAAATCCTCAAATCCGCCGCGCAGCAGCGGATGCACCCAGTAATCTCCGCCGCTGCGCCAGCCTTCGGCGCCCTGCACCGAGGCCAGGTGCCACTTGCCGATCCAGGCGGTGCGGTAGCCGCCGGCGCGAAAGGTATGGGCGATGGTCCGCCGCGACGGATCGAGCAGATCCCCATGCACCCGGACGCCGGTGATGTGGCCATGCTGGCCGGTGATCAGTCCGGCGCGGAATGGCGTGCACACCGGGTACTGGCTGCACGCCAAGGTGCAGCGGGCGCCCTCTGCTCCGATCCGGTCGATGTGGGGCGTGCGGATGTTGGGATCACCCGACGAACCCAGGGCATGCCAGCGCAACTGGTCGCAGAAGATCCACAGGACATTGGGCGGACGGCTGGACGCGGTCATGGCCTGGGTCTACGGCCCAGCGCAGGATGCCAAGCGAGCTGCGTGTGGGACCGCTAATCCAGCCGAGCTGGCGCTCTGCGCCGCCGGCCCAGCCGAGCTGGCGCTCTGAGCTACCTGCCCAGCCGAGCTGGCGCTCGGCGAGGCCGGCCGATGCGGCGATCCTCGCCACAGGAAAAACTCCGGATCACCCGGAATGGCTGGGATATTTCATGCCTGGCCAGCTTCCCGCTGGCAATTGCGCCGGCGGGCCGATCAGGGCCAGGGCGTGGAACGCGCAGAGCGACCACAATCCCGCCTGGTTGGTGCTGCTGGTGAAATCGACCCGCGGCTCGGCGGACAGCAGCTTGGGCGCTGGAGGCGCTTGCACCTCCAAGTCGAGGCGGTCGCCATAGAGCTTGAACCCGTCGCCTTCGAGCAGCATGGTCCAGGCCCGGCGGGCGAGCGCAGCGTCGCCATGGCGTTGAGCGGTCCAGGCCGCCAACGCCGCGATCGGCCAGCGCAATGACAGCAGTTTCTGCGCACCGGGATCCAGGCGGGCGAATTCCTCCGGAGTGGCAGCATGGGCTCGGGCGTAGGCGTCAACGGCCGCCGCGAATCCCGGATGCGGGTGCAGGTCGAGGAACTCCATCCAGGTTTCCATGCCGCCCATGATCGCGGTCAGGCGGGTGTTCACATCGGGCCACCCGGCGACGAAGCCAAGCGCCCCGCTCGCCGGGTCGTAGGTCATCTGGGCCCCGCCGTTGATCAGCTGGTGCGGCGCGGCCAGGATCCCGTCGATGCCGGTGAGGATTTTCTTCAGCCATTTCCCATCGCCGGAACGTTCCCAGGCGCACATCCAATTGGCGACCCAGGCGGACCAGGTCGGCCCGGGCCGGGCGACGTGGCTGCCATCGGTGGGGACATTGGTCGCCTGGAACTGGTCGGCGAGGTGGGCGACCTCGTCGAGCAGATCGCGGCAACGCTCGTCGGCGGTGAAAAAATGCAGGAATCGTTTGGCGCTGGCCTGGCTGACCCGTGGCTCTTTGCACGGGCAGCCCCAGTGGACCACGTTGTGCCGGCTGCCTTGGCCGGTCCACGGGCCGAGGTGGAACACATCGACTTCAGCGACATGGCGGGTCATGGCCTCGGCGAAGCGGAACCAATCGCCGCGACCGGTGGTGAGGAAGGCGTACCACGGCCACTGGTCGGCGCCGAGTTCCGTATTGTGCCAGGCCGAGCCGCCATGGTCGTACTGCCAGCAATGGCGCAGCGGGTTGAAGGTGTGCATGAAATCGCCGTAATCCCAGAAGCCGTACCAGCGCCGGCGCTCGCGTTCCGCCAGATAGAATTCCATGTATCCGGCCAGGCCATCGGCGCAGGCCGCAGCGTTCGGCGTCGAGCGGTCCGCTGGTTTCCACGCCGCGAACACCCGGCTCCGGTGGAGGTGTTCCACGGTGGCGGTGAGCAACGGCGGACGCTCGGCCAGATCGCGGCGGGCGAGCAGTTCGCCGGCAGTCGTTCCAGCGGACTGAGCCCACAAGGTCAGCTGGCTGGTGCGGGCGACGCCGAACGCCGAGGAATAGATCGCAGGATCGGGATTGACCGCTTCGTACACCGGGCGGTGGTCGCGGCGGCCGTAATGGCGCAGGTCCATCGGAGCGGCCTCAGGAGACCACCACCAGGCGTTGAGCCTGGTTTCGGTGCCGCCGCCGCCGGTGATTTCGACCGCGGTGGGATGGGCCTGCCAGAAGTCTCGCACCGCCACCGCCAGGCCGCCGGCTGGCTCGTGGATGGCGATGATGCCCGGAGCCCGCCGGCAATGATCGATGTTCACCCAGCACGAATCAGGTCCCTGGCGTTTGCGCAGTACCGCGTGATCGGCGCTGTCCTGGAACAACTGCATCTCGGCCCAGGACGGCAGCATGCCGCCGTTCCCCGCCGCCGGCACGCCTTCGCCGCGCAGTTGCAGCGCCTGGGTGGTGGTCTGGGCGTGGGCGTCGGCATTGGGCAGCAGCCGTATCGGTTCGCCCCACACCCCCGCACCGGCCTCGCCGACGAAGCGGACCTGGCGGTTGTGGACGCCTTCGTTGAGCGGGGCATGGATCGACAGGCCGAGGCCGGCGATGAAATCGCGGTCGGGATCGCCATCGAACACGAACGAATGGACCACGCCGATCTGCTCGCAGCCGGCATAGAACACCAGTCGCACGGTGAACGGCAGGATTTCACGCCGGCTGCGTTCGCCCCGGTATTTCCCTGAGAGCCGGATCACCGCCCGTACCGGACCCTCCTGTTCGATGGTGCAGTCGGCGATGATCCCGACGAAGCGTTCACGCGAGCGGGTTTCGACCAGGCCATCGTGCTGCCGCTGCTCGATCAGGCAGACCAGTTCGCTGCCGCCGGCGCTGGTCCGGCCATCGCGGACCAGCTCCTGGATGACATACCGGCCACGGTCACCGACATCGCAGACGAAACCGCCGCTGGCCACTCGGCGGAAGACCTCGATCCCCGGTTGCCACACCCGCAGGGGCTGGGCCGGCGCTGGTCCGGCACCGGAAACCACCGTGAAATCCAGGCCATCCACCGGACCAAGCACCGCTGCCAGGCCCAGCCACTTCACGCTGCCGTCCGGCCAGAAGGCCAAGGGCCAGTGCTGCGTGGCGACCTGAGCGCCATCGGCACGACGCAGGTGCACCGCATCGTTTCGGTCGACCTCGCCCCGGGGCACCGGCACGCCCCAGGTGATGCCGGTGGGCACCTGCGGAGCGGAGTCGACATAGCGGAGCGGGATCGGGAGCATGGCGGATCCTGGTGGTTGGAGCGCAGCATTCTACGCCGCCCGCGGTGGATCGTGGAGGAGGGCCCGGTGTACCGGAACCTGCCGAGGTGAACCTGCGTGACCTCGCCGGAAGCCAGGCAGAGGCGTTGGGCCAGCGCCGCCGCCCGCCGCGTCGGCGCAGCGGGCTTCCTGCACACAGCCAGTGGCGCATGATTTCCAACATGTGCGCCGAAGGTCGCGTCGCCCGATGCTGATCAGGCTGCCAGAATCCATCCCGCGGGATCCACCGCCGGCAGATCGCGGATATCCGCTGGCCGCGGCGGTGCTGCATTCCGGTTGCCGGTGGGTCGAGCCGCGCAGGGTCGAGACTGCCACGCGGGCGGTCTGGTCGCTGTCCTGGACGGCGGAGCCGGGACTCATCTGGACCTGTTCCGGACGGGAATTCCACCTCGATCCAGAGGTGTTGGCGGTGAGCACACCGGGCACCGCGATCGCGAGTCAACACGACCGGGCGATGGTCAGCCTGTATGCCTCGTTCGTTCTCGGAGGCCGATTGGATCAGGCGGCGGCCGGGATCCACGTGCTGCCACTCGATGGCGAAGGACGCGGGCTGATCCAGCGGCTCATCAACCTGGTGGCGGCCCGGGGCGAGGCGTCGCCGGCGGAGCAGGCCGCGTCGCTCGGGCTCATCGGCTGGGCGGTCGCACGTCTTCCGCTGGAGATCTGGCCGGCGATACCGAACGATGGACGGATTCATCAGCTCTGCGACGCGATCGATGCCGGCGAAGGCCCGCTCCACGCCAACCAGCAGCTGGCCCGGCAATGCGGGCTGAGCACCGGACGCTTCATCCGCCTGTTCACCGCCGCGACCGGCCGCTCGCCTCAGGCCTATCAGATCGAGGCCCGGCTGAAGCGTGCCGCCCATCTCCTGCTGACCAGCGATCCACCGCTGCGGGTGTTGGCCGAGCGCCTCGGGTTCGCTGATCGCAGCCACCTGACCCGGCGTTTCCGCGCCCGCTTTGGCCGGGCTCCGGCAGCGTGGCGGAAACTCCAGGTTTCCCGATGACATCCGCTCGCCCGCCCGGGCATCAGTGAACTGCGAAGCCTTCCTTCCCCCGACCTGCCCACCAGCATCGCCGCCATGACCACCGCCATCCGCAATGCCCGGCCGCCGATGCAGTACCGCCGGTTCGGCCGAACTGGGCTTCACCTGTCGTGCATCACCCTGGGCGGGATGCGGTATGTCGATGGCTGGAGCCAGCCGCGGGATCAGGTGCCGACGGCGATGCTCGACCAGTGCGCCCGGATGGTCGACCTGGCGTTCAAGGCCGGCGTGAACCACATCGAGACCGCGCACGGGTATGGAAAATCCGAACATTGCTACGGCCAGGTATTGAACGACATCCTGAAAATCCCCCGGGATCAGTATTGGCTGATGACCAAGGGCGCGCCGAAGACTGGCGAGGAGACCCGGCGGCTGGTCGATGAGCAGCTGCGCGGGCTGCGCACCGACCACATTGATCTGTACGGCTGGCATGGGATCAACACGCCTGACCTGCTGACCACCGCGTTGGCCAAGGGCGGTCCGGTGGAAACCCTGCTGAAATTACGGGATGAAGGCGTCATCGGCCATGTCGGGTTCAGCACCCACGGCCGTCTCGAATTGATCAGCCGGGCCATCCTCACCGGCATGTTCAGTTTCGTGAACCTGCATTATTACTATTTTTTCCAGCGCCATCGCGGCGCGGTCGATCTCGCTGGCACCCAGGATATGGGCGTGTTCATCATCTCGCCCAACGACAAGGGCGGGCAGTTGTTCTCGCCGTCCGCCCAGCTGGTCGCCGACTGCGCGCCGCTGACCCCGATCCAGTTCAATGCCCGCTGGTGCTTGGCCTCGCCCCGGGTCCACACCTTGTCATTCGGCATGACCGAACCGGCCCATGTGAGCGAAATGCTCGGGACCTTCCCGGCGCCCTGCCCAGCCGATCGCAGCCTGTTGGAGATCATCCATCGGCTCGACGGCAGGCTGCTTGATGATCCGATCGCCGGCTGGGACGGCTATGAGCTGCAAGATGATCCGAGCGGCATCAACATCGCCGAAGTCCTGCGCTTCCGCAGGATGCTGAAGTGCCACGGCATGGAAACCTTTGGTAAATACCGCTACAATATGCTCGAAGCCAAGGGCCATTGGTTCCCCGGCAGCTTTGCCCTGCCAGAACTGGTGACCAAGGTCGAAGCCGACAAGGCGCCGCCAGGCGTCGACGTGCGAGCCCTGCTTGGCGAGGCCCATGCGCGGCTCTATCGGCCGAAAACGCCGAAGTAAGCTGATCGGTTCACACCGATGAAGGCGGCGGCGGCGGAGGTGGCGGTCCTTCGCCGTCACCGGGACCATGCAGCGCTGCCAGCAGGTACCAGACGATCACCAGCACCGCGACCAGGATCACCGCGCGCACCGTCCAAGCCTGCCACATGCTGCTGGGGTCGGCGAACGGATCGATCAGGCTGCGCGTGGCGCTCTTGGGCGGCGCCGCGGTCGCGGTCAGGCTGCGGCCGAGCTTGAGGTTGATCTTCACCCGGCCATTGATCGCCCAGCCCGCTGCTTCCAGGATCGGGCCCAAGGTGCGCTGGCGCAGCTTGAACCAGGCGATGAGCATCGATGGGCCGCTGATCGCCAGGATGATGCCGGCCAGGCCGATCGGCAGCCACGGGCCGAGACCGACCAGAGTGGCGAAGAGGCTGCCGAGGAACGTCGCCAAGGCGCCGAAGGCGACGCCGAACGCCGCCACAGTGCCGACATCGATCTTGGTCGGCGTTTGGCCGGGGACCGGGGCCGCTGGCAAGGTGGTGGCGGCGGCAAGCAGTTTCTGCTCGGCGCCGGATCCGATGGCACCGGCACGTTGGCTGAACTGCTCCTCGACCAGACGGAGGAATTTGAGGTAAGGCGAAATGAAGGCCTCCGCCACGGAGATCGGCGCCTCCACCACTTTGACCACGGTGGCGTCCCAGTCGCTGCCCTGACGGTCATAGAACACGCCGTTGCGGCCGACCATCAGGTAGGCGCCATCGCCTTGGGTGGCGGCCACCGCCAAGAACCGCGGTGGCGATCCGGCACGCATGCACTTGCAATACACCAGGAAACAACGGCTGAGGCTGGCGAGTCCGGCATGGGCGACGGGATCGGCGACCGCGACGCACAGATCGAACCGCCGCTGATCGAGATACAGCGAACCGGATTGGAACACCGCTGGCTTTCCGGGATCATAGAAATCCGCGAAATTGACGAAGTTCCGCACCAGGATGCCGAGGTCGCGGTGATAGCGCACCAGCCGTTCGACCTCGACGATCGCGGTGACCTCGTTGGCCACCGCCAAGTCGGCGGCGATCGCCGTGCGTACGTCGGCTACCGCAGGGCCATCGGCGAGCACTGCCCGGATGCGTTCAATGTCGAGGCGGGCCACCGGGGATGCCGGACCTGCCGGTTCGTCCTGCCAGGCCCGCCAGGCATCGACCTGGGCGCATAGTCCACGCCAACGCACCGGATCGATCGGGGCCGCGCCGTGGAGGGGAACCCAGGCGTCCGAGAGCAGCCGGGTCGCCGCGCCAGCCCAGGCCGGATTGATCCCGCCGGACAAATCGAGGAGGCCATCCGCGGTGATCCGTCGCAGGGGCAGGTTGACCACCGCCGGAGTGTCCACGGCGAGCAGGCCGGCGAGCGGATCGCCATCGCCCAGGGTGCGATCAGCGGCAGCGGACAGGCGCGGATCGAACACCGCCAGTTGCGCCCGGGTGAACCAGTCATCAATTTTCGCGCGGATCGCCTGGACGGCGGCGACGGCGCTCGCGGTTCTCGCTCCCAGGAAGGAAACCGCTGCGCCGCGGTCGTGCCAGGCGGCATGGGCGGTGCAGGCGGCGAGGAATCCGTCGAGGGTGGCCGAGTTCACGCCGGCGCCGCCGCTGCGATCGTCCACCGGACCGAGGCAGGCGATGGCGTCGGCCACGATGGCGGCGGCAGACGGCGTGGCCGCAAGCGAGCCGGCAGTGATGATCCCGTCGCCGTTGCGCGCGACATGGGCGAAAATCCGCTTGGTATCAGTGACCTCCGCCAGGGTGATCGATGTGGCTTCTGGTGTGCCGAGGTTGTCCAGGATCCGCTTGGCCGCAGCCAGCACGGTAGCCCCGGCCGGGCGAGAGGCGTCGATGGCAGCGAGCGGCAGCGTCGGCGAGCCAGCGGTCAGCACCCCGGGATCGCGCAGCCGTTCGCAGGCCCAGGCCACAGCAGCGATCAATTCCGGCGGACGGACCCGGCCGTCCTGGTCGCTATCGATCAGCGCCAGCGTCCGCTCGTCGAACTCCAGACCATGGACCGGACAGGCCAACGAAACCCAGAGTTTTTGGTCGAGATTCCCCAGATTGCGGTAATCATCGGCATTGGCGACCCGGGCCTGATCGAGGCCGCCGAGACGGTACAGGTGCCAGCGGTGCGCAGAGGGGGCGGCCATGGCCGGAACCGTTGGGCAACGGTGGCCGAGGGCAAGCCGGCATGCCCAGAGTGCTTGCGCAGCAGTGCAGGCAACCATCGAGCGCAACGCTGACGATCTTGGCCAGCGGCCGACCCGACCTGCTGGTGGCCTGCTATGCGGTGTTGTCGACCATCGCCGACGCCCACGAGGGATCGTGGCGCAATCTGCTGGGCCCATCCGCCACCTGGGCGGATCGGCGGGCAGCTTCCATCGAAGAACGGATCGGCCCTGACACCCCGCCGACCTTCCTGTGGTCCACCGACGACGACCAGGTGGTGCCGGTGCTCAACACTTATGCCGTGGCCCAGCGCCTGGCCCGGGCCGGCGTCCCCCATGAGGTCCACGTCTTTGAGCGCGGCGGCCATGGCATGGGCCTGGGCGATGTCCCGGGCCGCGAAAACCCCCATGCCGCCGCCTGGGCGCCGGCGCTGGAACGCTGGCTGGCCCGACGCGGCTGGCGCTGAACCGGGATTCAGCGCTCAGCCTGGTATGGTTCACGGACCCGACCAGCTGACAAGGAACATGGCTCCGGTAATTGCCGCCGCCTCAAAGGTGCCATGGCTGATGGCATGACGGCTGCGGGGGCGCTGGTCATGGTGATCGAACCCGATCGGTCAAAAATTCTCGGCAGCCCGCTTCGTTTCCTGTGCTGGTGAAGGTCGCGGCTGAGTTTCCCTGAGGAGGGCTTGCGACTGCTCATTTCCGACATCTCCGAGCGCGTCGATGGCAGCTTTGCGCACCTCAGGATCCAGATCAGCCAGGGAATTCTTCAACATGCCGAGGGCCCGGCTGTCGCCGATGTTGCCCAGGGCTGCGACGGCAGCGCTGCGCACGGCCGCAATGGGGTCTGCTAGGGAGGCTGCCAGCAGCTCCACGGCCTGATCCCCGCCGATCCGACCCAACGAAAAGGCTGCGACCTGGCGCAGTACAGGATCCTGGTCCGCCAAGCATTTCCTGAGGAAAGGAAGCGCTGTGTCGGAGCGGATGCAATTCGGCATGGTTCGCATGGCTGTGGTCCGCACCTCCGGCTTGGGATCAGCCAAGGCTTTGCTGAGCAAGGCCAGGGTCCGTTCTCCACCCCAACTTCCCAGGGCCCACGCGCCCAGTCGCCGCATGTCGGGGTCGGGATCCGCGAGCATCGACGACAGGGCCGGCAGACACCTCTCCCCACCGATTCCATTGGTGCCGAGGCCATCGGCTGCGCTCCAGCGCACCTTGGCGACCGGGTCCGCCAGGGCCTTCTCCTTGATCGCCGTCGCCTCGACCCCGCCTTCGCGTCCAACCCAGAAGGCGGTGGCTCGCCGTACATCGGGATCGGGATCGGACATCAGCTTTTCCAGGATCGCGGTGGCCTTCCTGCCGCCGATGATCGCCAAATTCGACACGCTCCGCCAGAGCCCATCCTTTTTTTCGCGGAGGGCCAGTTCCAGCCGGGGGAGGTCCTGCTCGGGATCCTTCTGCCAAACCGCGTCGCCAATCGCTCCCTGATACAAGCAGACGGTCCTGCCTGATGGTCCCCAAATCGTTTTCATTCCGTTGGCCGCGGCCACGGCTTCGACCAGGCGCTCTCCGGAGATCGGTTGGAAACGCAGCGCGACCGGAATGAGCAGGCGTGGTCCTTGGGCGGAAGGCCGGTTGATGGACACGTTCGGTCCGCCCAGGAGCCGAAGTTCATGGAAGGTCCGGTTCGCATCCGCGTGGCGGGGAGTGATGACCACAGCCATCGCCGGTGGCGCCGGTGACGGGGCTGCGCTGCTGCCGAGTTCAGTGGTCGGCGTGGCTGGCTCCGAACTCATCACCAAGGCGAAGGTGCCCGTGATGAGGACCAGCCCGGTTGCGCAGGCGCAGGCGGCGATGATGGCGGATTTCATGACCATGGCGGTGTGGACTCCGTTGGCGAGGGTGGTGGCTGGGCCAGGGTTCGAGGTGGTGATATCCGCAGGTGGAGAAGCCGGTTCGCAAGAACCGCATTCGCTGGCCAGGCCGCTGGCCAGGGCACCGATTCCGATGCGCAGTCCTTGTCTCGCCAGGCAGGCTCGCAACTGCTCCAAGCCCTCATGGATCCGGGTCTTCACCGCATCCACCGAGCAGCCGAGTTCAGTCGCCACGGCTGCCTGGGTCTTTCCTTCCAGGTAATACCGCACCAGGGCTTCGCGACGGGCGGTGGTGAGCCGGAGCAGAGCCCGGTCGAGGATGGGTTTGGCTTGGCTCCAATCGACCGGTTCGGCATCGCGGTTCCGGGTCTGTTCCATGGCGGCTTCCTGTTCGTAGCGTCGTCGCCGTCTGGCGGCTCGGTGCTGGTGGGCCACCACCCACCGTGCCGTTCCCAGCAGCCATCCGATCAGGTGGCCAGGATCGCCCACTGCCTGCGGCCGCCGGGCGAGGAGGATGAAGACCGCCTGGGCGGCCTCGTCCGGATCAGGCGATGCGAGCCGGCGGCAGGTGCTGATGATGAAGCCCCAATGGCGTTGGCAGAGGACCTGGAAGGACTCCTCATCGTGGCGCTGGCGCCAGGCGCTCAGCAATGCGGTGTCGTCGCACCTGGCTGGGGACGCTTGGGCGGTCATCAGCACCTCCTGCCCGCTCGCCGGCAAAGGTGAGGGGGAATCCGGACAGGGTACCACCATCTGTCCTGGTCTGTCCTGTGCCGGAATGGACCCTATTGGGATGCGGAATCTGTCCGCTCCACCTGAGCGCGATCAGGGGTTTTCGCCGAAGAACGAGGAACCGCCGTGGGTTACGACCCAATGGCGATTCTCCGCAAGATCCAGAATCTCCCTGAACATCGTCCGATATGAGCCCGATACCATCAGGTTTCGCTCATCGACAAGGGCGATCCCAGCATTTTGAGCGAAGTCCGGCTGTTCTCCAATCCTTTCCAGTCCAGCCGATCCCCGTGATCAGCAGAGGTCGGACCTGTCGCGGAGCTGGGCTTTCCGGGGGGTGCCTGGCTGATGCGCTGGATTTCGCCCCAGGCGATGACCATCACCGCAGATCGTAGAATCCCAGCATGATCCCTGAACCATAGAAGTGCCCGCCGCGACGGGCGGTGAAGCCGTCGATGCGGAAGCTTTGCCAGAACGACACCCCGGCCAGCCAGGTGGTCTGCTGCCCGGAACGCAGCGGCGGGGTGGCGTCCTCGCCCACGCGCACCCCCAGGCTGGGACGGACGTCATAGGCGATGAGTTCAGAGCGGAACTCCAGCGAATCGCTGGTGCCTCTGCGATTGCTGACCTGGCTGCACCAGGTGGTGTCGAAGCGGAGGACCTTGGGCCATTCCAGGCGGACCCTGGGCGCGAAGACATCTTGGATGGAATCGGCGAATTCGAGATGGTCGTATTTCACCCGCAGGCCCACTTCGGCGATCGGGGCCGCCGAGACCTCGCCCCCGAGGCCCCATTTGGCTGCCACCTGGGCGGAATCGGTGTACTCGCCAGTGACTGCCAGGTGCAGCCTCGATTCGGGGATGACCTCGATCCGGCCGGCCCAGGTCCGTTCACGTTCGCTGAACGTCCTCGCGGATTGGAAGCCGGCGGTCAGCTCCAGTTCGCGGAACGGCCTGAGACTGAGCACGCCGCCCGATTCATCGCCATCGGTGATGCCCTGGCCGAAGGTGCCCTGCCTGACCTGGCGATGATCCTGACCGCGCGCACCCTGGTCGATTCCTGCCTGGCCGAGGTGTACTCTGGCCTGCCGGAGACCGAACGGAAACGACTGGAATCAGCCCTGCTGCATCGTGGCCGGTTGGCCACCGTTTTGGCCCGCATCGAGGCCGATCCCGGCGCAGCGCATCCAAACGCCGCCCTGGCCGCCATCGCCGGCGTCGGTACCGATCACCTCATCCGGCTCTTCCGTCGCCATCTCGGGTTGTCGCCGGCCCGCCATGTCGCCGAACGCCGCCTGGCCTCGGCCGCCCGGGCCCTGGCCTTCGGGGACGGCACCATCGAGGAGATCGCCGAAGCCCACGGCTTTGCCAACCGCTTCGGCTTCACCCGCGCCTTCACCCGTCGATTCGGTTGCGGTCCGGCCGCCTGGCGCAATCGCGGTGGTTCTTGAGGCCGATTCACCATTGGTGATGGCTCAGGCAGTTGACGCTGTCGCGCAAACGGAAAGACATCACGCTCGGCCGCGCAGCGCAGCGAGCACCCGACAACGCCTTCGCGTTCGCCAGGCCAGCGGGCGCTCAGGCCCCGCGCCACCCGGGTGCGGCGCAGTCCAAACGACCTGGCCCCAGGGTCAACAATCGGAAGGAAAGATCAGCGCGATCTTTCCTTTCCTGGACGGTCACTGACCGAGTTCACCCGACATCAGCAGACCTCAGCCGACCTTCAGCCACCACCACTGCTGATCCTGCCAGATCGACGCGAGCCCCGCGCAGGGTCCCGATCACTGTGCCGCCCCTGCGCGAAATCTGTCGGCAGATCAAGCTGGTCCGGCCCAGGCGCGGAACCCACCAGGGCAGCAGGGCGCAGTGGGCCGACCCGGTGACCGGATCCTCCGGCACTCCCACCGCCGGGGCAAAGAACCGGCTGACGATGTCCCAACCGCTGCCGGCATCGGACCGGGCGGTGACGATGACCCCGCGCACCGGCAGTCGCGCCAGGCGGGCGAAGTCCGGAGATACCGACTGCACCGTCGCGGCATCAGCGAGCTCCACCAGCCAATCCATGCCATTCTTGCCGCCGGCCACCGCCGCCACCCCCAGGGCGGCCAGCAGATCTGCGGGGATTTCTCCGGGCAGACAGCGCTTGGCCGGGAAATCGAGCACCACCTGGGTGCCCTCCCGGCGCACTGGCAGCGCTCCGCTGGCCGAAACGAAAGTGATGGGACCGACCACCAGTCCGGTGTCCCACAGCACGGTGGCGGCAGCCACGGTGGCGTGCCCGCACAGGGCGACCTCGGCAGCGGGCGTGAACCAGCGGATGCGCCAATGGTCCTCCTCCGGCCAGGTGAAAACCGTCTCGGACAGGTTGAATTCCGCCGCAACTTGTTGCATCCAGCCGACGTCGGCGGGCCGGTCCAGGGGCACCACCGCCGCCGGATTGCCGGCGAAGGGCACCTTGGTGAAGGCATCGACGATCCAATAGCGCTGCCCCAAGGCGGCGGTCGCTGGGCTGCCGCTCTCCAACTGGGCAGCATGGTGCAAGGCATGGCCGTGGGCGTGGCGGAGAATGTCCCCCAGGCACATCGCTCCATAGGCGCTGTGCACGCCGTTGCGTTCTAGGGCAGACGCTGGCAGACGTTCGACGATGGCCACCAGCGCCGCCCGGCAGGCGCGAAAAAGATCGGCGGAAACCGCCGGGGCGACCGCCGGCAGGCCCGCCACCCAGGCGTCCTGGTCGATGCCGGCCAAGGGAGGGTTGTCGTGGGCGACCACTCTTCGCACCCGGTCGAGCATAGCGGATTCGGTGTCGGCAACATGACCGGCCAGTTGGCGCCGGGCCCATTTGCCAGGAGCCCAGGGCTCATCCGGTCGCTTGCTGGCGCTAGCGATTGCCTGGGCGACTGGCTCCTGGGCACGCCGCAGATCAGCCGGGCTGGGGATGGGCAGGTGGTCGTAGGGCAGGGTCATGGGGTCTCACGGTGCACAGGCTGATCGGGTCTGATGGTCCACGCCGACTCGTGCCGGGTGAAGCCGATGTGGGGATAATAATCCACCGCCTGGGGTGCCGACAGCAGGATCAGCGTCGCCTGTGGCGCGGCGGCGCGCACCGCCGCGATCAGTCCCCGTCCGATCCCTTGGCGCTGATGGCTTTCCCGCACCGCCAGATCGCTGAGGTAGGTGCAATACGCCATGTCGGTGAGGGCCCGGGCCAGACCCACCAGGTGGTCGCCATCCCAGGCACCCACCACCAGATTGGCTTGGGCGAACATCGTGGCCATGCGTTCGCGATCGTTGACCGGGCGACGGGCTCCCAGGGTGCAGGCGCGATAGACGTCGAGGCATTCGTCCAGGGGCGGGGTGGCGGTGCGATAGACGATGGTCACAGCTTCCGCTCCAGATTGATCAGGTCGATGTGCTTTCCGTGCCAATTCGTCCAGTTCCAACCGCCGCAGCGTCTCCACCCCAGGCGTTCCCAGAACGCCACCGCGGCGGCGCTGGCAACGACCACATCGAGACGGATAACATCGGCGCCCCGGGCGCGCCAGGCGGCGACGATGCGTTCGGCCAGAGCCCGCCCGATGCCGTGGCCCTGGAGATCCGGATGGACGGTGAATCGGCTCAAGTACCAGGGCGAGCGGGCTACGGACCACCCAGGATCGTCATGCCAGCCGAAGGTTCCCATGGTCCAGGTCGCTGCATCCCGCCCGGCCAGGACGGCGACGAAGACCTCTTTGGTCGTGCACTGCTCGGTCACCGACGCCAGGGGCGCCGGCGGCGACCAGTGGTCCAGGCCCTGGCGCAGCAACGCCTGGCCCGAGGCCGCGAGCAGGTCGTGGGCACGGCGGGCCTCGCCCGGCTCTAGGCGCTGGATGATCACGGCGCCTCCCAGGGCCGGGCGCCATCCAGTGTGCGCTGCATCGCCTGCCCCACCGCCTGGGCGGCAGGATCGGGGCTGGCCCGCAGCCGGCCCTTGGCCCAGTCGTTGTTTTGCAGCAAGGCATGCAGTCGGGGGAGATCGACCGGTTCAAAGCCGAAGCGGTAGAGGATGGTCATGGCAGACTCCACAGGATGCGCACCTGATCGCTGACCGGTGCAAACCCGATCTCGGCATACAGGCGGTTGCTGGTGGGATTGGCGAGGTCGGTGTACAGCGCCAAATACGAGGCTCCTTCCGCCAGTTTCGCCTGGCACAGGGCGTGGACCACGGCGCCGGCGTAGCCGTGGCGGCGATGCTCGGGCGGGGTGTAGACCCGATTGATGCTCCAGCCGCCGTGGAAGGGCCGCATGGCGCAGGTCATGGACACGGGCTGTTCGCCATCGATCCAGAACCGGTACTGGGCCAGGGTTGGTTTGAGTTCCTGGTCGGTGGGCGGCGTCCACGGCATGCTCGCATCGATCTCATGGGAAAAACGGCCCAGCCACGAGCGGATCAGGTCCGGTGCCACCGCGTGTCCATCGAGCGCCGCACCAAGTGCCGGACGCGGCAATCGCGGAGGCCCGATCAAACGATGCAGACGCAGGCCCATACGGCTGTGGCTGCGAACGCCGATGGCTTTCTGCTGGGCGGAGACAATGGCCTCTGCCCAGGCCACCGGGGCATTGATGCCGCCGAAATCGCGCACCAGGCCCGCTACTTCCGCGACCGCTTCGGCATCCGGTTCCCCGGGGCTGGCCAGCATGGCCGGCCAACCCGGAGTCCGAGCCAAGACGGCCACAGGCTGGCCATCCCGTTCCAGCACTCCGCGCCACGCCTGCTTCCATTCGGAAATGGCGCTGATCAGAGCGAAAGGGAGCGGATCAGCGGCGATCCACCCGGCGATGGCGGCGTTGAACGCGGCCGGATCAGGATTGAAACGGATCATGGGGCCTCCGTCGGGTGGATTTTGCGGGCGATGAACAGCAACCGGTAGCTATCCCGTTGCAGCAGCTTGCCCGCCAGGCCATCGGTCCAGCGCTCGATCACCAGACCCGCATCGCGGCACATCGCGGTGAACTCCGGCGGGGTGAACAACCGGACGAAAAACGACGCGACCCGGCGTTCGCCGGCGACGATGGTGGTGCGCCGGGTCTGCACCCGACCGGCCACCGGATCGAAGGTGCTCTGATCGATCATCAGATCATCTTCGACCTGGTAGCAGGACGTGGATTGCCAGCGCTGGAGCAGTCCACCGAGGTGCATGGTCTCGATCACCAACCGGCCGCCCGGCACCAAGGCCTTGGCGAAACGCCGGATGATGTCGACGCAGGTGGCGTCGTCATGATAGCCGAACGAGGTGTACACATTGATGATCAGGTCAAAGCGCTCCACCGCATCCAACGAAGTCATGTCACCCTGGACGTATTCCGGCGGAGTGGCCAGCCCGGCGGCGTCGGCCCGGGCGCGATCGAGGAATCCCGGCGTCAGATCCACACCGGTGACCTGGTGACCCCGCGCCGCCAGACGGTTGGCGTGCCGGCCGAATCCGGTGGGCAGGTCGAGGATGCGCAACGGGCCGGTCGGCTGAAGGATCTCCAGCAGTTGGCTGATTTCGCGCTCGCTGCGCTCGGCGGTCAGGCTCGGTCCATAAAACCGCAGGTAGAGCGTCGGATCGAAAATGGTCGCGGTGTCAAAGGTCGAGGATGTTTTGGCGGATGCATGGGTCATGGCGGGTTCCGGAAAAGCAGCGAGGCCGCCTGCGGGTTGCGCAGGCGGCCTCGGAAGGGGTGGGAATCTGGAGGGATTCAGCCGGGCGGTCTGCGTCGAGATGCGTGAAGCTCCATGCCGATGGCGGCAAGGGCCATGCGGGAGGTTCGGCGCGGAACTCGGACGAGCCTGACGGCGGGCATGGGCGGCAACTTGGCGAAGTGAGCCCCGCCGACAAGGGGTCCGATGTACGGCTTGACAGCATGTTCACCTGACAACCACAATTGATGCCGTGAAAGATGGTACTTCGTGACCGACCGCAACCACCGCCAAGCACCTCGGGCCATCATCTTCGACCTGGATGACACCTTGACTGATCGGGCTGCATCCATCGCACGGCTCGCAGGCAGATTCCAAGAACGTTTCGGTCAGCGCCTCGCCACGCTAGCGATGGACGATCTGATCACGGCGATCAGCACGGCCGATGGTGGCGGCTACCGGCCCCGTGCCGACATGGCCAAGGATCTCGCCGCGACCCTGACCTGGACGGCTCCGGTGGCGCCACACGACATCGTGACGTTTTGGTTGCAGGAGTTCCCTGCCGCAAATGTCCTGCGCCAGGGAGCCCTTTCGACCATCACTGCCCTGGCCGACGCCGGCATCCGGCTCGGCATCGTCAGCAACGGCAGTACCACCGCCCAATCCAGCAAGATCGCACTGCTCGGATTGCAACCGTGGTTCCAGACCATCGTCATCTCGGAAGCCTGCGGCTGGCGGAAGCCCGACCCGCGCATCTTTGCCATGGCCTTGAAGGCTTTGGCAACCGAACCGTGCGATACTTGGTTTATCGGCGATCATCCGGCCAATGACATCGTCGGGGCCGCTGCTGCCGGCTTGGATGCCATCTGGATCGGCGATCCCGATTCCTGGCCCGGCAACTTGGTTCGACCGGTTCGGATCATCAAGGAACTTCCAGAACTGTTGGGCTTGATCCCAGGCATCGGCCTGGCAATCTGAAGCGATTCGATCCCAGGCGACAGCAAGATTCCCTGAAACCGGTCCCCCATCGCCTAGCACATTCCGCCGTCCATCCATCGGCGATTCACATCGAGGAAACACCATGTTCAAACCCGGGAAAATCTGGAACGACCAAGACGGGAAACCGATCGAATCCCATCTCGGCGGAGTGCTGTTCGACAACGGCGTCTACTACTGGTACGGCATGAATTTCGACGGCCCGACGATTCCGCCGAAGACCATCCCGAAACAGGCGTACGCGTGGTTCCTGAACCGCGGCATCACGATCTATTCCTCGCGCGATCTCCTGACCTGGAAATATGAGCGTACGGTTCTGACCGAGGTCAGCCATAAACCTGGGGAACTGCTGCAACCGCTCAATGGCCTCGTTCGCCCCAAGATCATCAAGAACGATAAGACTGGAAAATTCGTGCTGCTGGCGACGTTGACGAGCCCGGATTTCGAGACCTTCAATGACGTGATCGTTGCCGTGAGCGATTCCCCCATCGGTCCGTTTGAGCTGAAAGGAAAACTGGGCTGGCAAGGCGAGCCGAACCAGACCGGACTCTGGATCCGCGATTGGAAGGACGCCGTCAACGACGCCCCAACGCGGATCCGTGGTTTCGACCTGGGACTGTTCAAGGATGACGACGGGAAGGCCTACCTGTTGATCGGTCATCACGCGGTGCTCATGTATGAACTGAGCGACGATTACCTCAGCGTCGTGAGAGTCGAGCGCTTGGAAGGGGCTCAGGGTGAGTCGCCGGCGGTCTTCAAGGTGGATGGGACCTATTATCAAGTGACTTCACGATTGAGCGGCTGGGCGCCGAACCAGAACCTCTATTTCACTGCGGCATCCATTTGGGGACCATGGCAGCCCCGTGGGGCATTTGCCCAAGGCCCCAAGGCCCAGACCACCTTCGATTCCCAGGTGACTTTCGTCCTGCCGGTGGCGAACAAGCCACGCGCCTTCATCTTCATTGCCGACGTCTTCCACGCGACTTCCGGAACCGACGTAGCCGATCTGCGCAAGGCCGTTCATGTCTGGTTGCCAATCGAACTGGATCCGTCCGATCAGTCCATGCGGGTGGTTTGGCGAGACCAATGGGATGTATCGGTATTCGCAGGTTCCTGATCTCCACGCACAGCTCGCGAGACGCGCGCCTCAGCTCGACTGACTGAAAAGCGAACGGAATGCTGGGCAAGCGCAGGCTGCGTCGGACCTATTCGACTCACCTTGCGTAGGCGCGCCTGCCCGGCGGACCGAGCATCGTCTTCTTCCCCTGGTTGCGGGCTTGCCAGCGATGTGCCACGCCTGAGCTGCTCGGTAACGCCGACGCCATCGGCGGCGTTCTTGAGGTGACCCATGCCGCCCGGCCTCGCATCGCTGCTCACCGCCACCGCCAGCCGCGACCAGGCGGCATACGAGCGCCTGGTGACCACTGCCGGTCCCTGGCTGGCGGCGCTGGCGGGAAAAGTTGCTGGTCCTGATCTGGCCGCCGATGCGGTGCAGGATGTCCTGGTGGATTGCTGGTTCCACGGCAGCCGCTTCGCCGTGCGGGCGACCGACCAGGACCCGGCCGGCGATCGTGCCGCTGCGGCGTGGCTGGTGCGGCTGGTGGTCCGGGCCGCCCTCGATCGTCAGCGCGGCGAACGGCGTCGCCATTCCCGGGAGCAGAACATGGCCCCGACCGAACCAGTCCCGGACGCCACCCAGTCACTCCCGGACCGCTGGCTGATCGCTGAATCATTGGATTCCTTGAGCGAAGGCGACCGCACCGCCCTGAGCCTCCATGCCGGCGGCGCCACCGCCGAAGAAATCGGCTCATCGCTGCGCTGCTCGCCGGGCGCCGCCCGGGTGCGGGTGCATCGCGCCCTGGGGCGCCTGCGGGCGGCCCTGGGCCGGCGGGGAGCGGTGGTCAGCGCGGTGGTCTTGGCTGCGTGGGCCGAACCGGTCTCTGCGTTTGAAGTTCCCGCCGGCGACCTGCTCCGCTGGTCACGGGCCCCGCAGACCATGACCGCGCCCCCAGTGATCCCCACTCCAACCCTCGGGAGTCCCCTCATGCCCATCCTCGTCACGTCCGTCCTAGCGGCTACCATCACCGGAGGAACCTGGCTCGCCACCGCTCCTGCCGAGAACCACCCGGCCACGCCAAACCCAGTGCACGTATTGGCTACGGCAGCCACGCCACCCGGCCCAGCCAATCTCGCTGACGATCTGTTCTACCACCCGATCGATCTCACCGGTCTCAAGCCGGGCAATGTCACCCTCACCATCCATGAGATCGCTGGATTGATCCAAGCGGCCACCGGCCAACCCACCTTGGTCCAGGCGAAGGATGCCAATGGCATCGTGCGCGATGGCATGACCTTCGGTTGCTCACCACAAGACCATCGGGTCATGACCATTCTGGATTTCCTCGTCAACAGCGGGGCGAACGGCTATTGGCGATTGGCGAAAGCTGACCAGGGACTGCACCTGATACCGACTCCGGTGGGACCCCGCCGGGTGACTGAAAAAGAACGGCTGCTGGCGTGGGCGTACCTGCCATTGGAAATCGACGGTGGCGGCGGCATGACCTTGGCCCAACTCGAAACCGAGTTGACCAGGCAACTCGCTATGCCGGTCCGCCTGGTGCCGCTGGTGCCGCCCGGCACGGATCCCGCCCAGTTGGAGCGGCCCCTCCTGAGCGGTCGCATCACTGGTCTTTCTGGCCGGCAACTGGTGGGAAAACTGGTCGCTGGGGACTATTGGAATGTCGAATACGTCATCCCAGATGATCCTTCCTTCAAAGGTGTTCGCATGTCCTTCACCCCACGTGACGAAGTGGTCACCCCACGATCGTTCCAATAGCGGCAGGAGTGAGAGCATGACTGCGTGATTCCTGCGAGCTGATGATTGATCCCGATTAGCGCAGTTGGGGAACCGCCAAGACGCCAAAGCGCCAAGCGGTGGAAGGTTGGAGGAAAATCGTTCCGCACCCGGTTGGTTTTCCAGCCAGCGGCGAACCTCCCCTGTTATTCCTTGGCGTCTTTGCGCCTTGGCGGTTCATCTGCTTTTTTTCGAGGTTGATGGGGCGAGAGGCGTGCTGAGCGGGGCAAAGTCAGTGCGATAGTCCTCTCTGGACGTCTTCCGCGGCGAACCAAGCTGCCGGCCAACCACGACGCACGGCACCCTCCGGGGACGCCGCCCAGGCATGACCGGGGCGGCTCAACCGGAGGGATTCCGTCGTCTCGACCCGCCCGGAGTCATGCATGGATGGTTTCATCACCGTGTCCGATCTGGCTAAAACCTATTACATTGATGAGCGCTCGCCGGGCATGTGGGGCGCACTGCGCGGCGTGCTGCACCGACGGCGACGGGCGGTGCCGGCCCTGGCCGGGGTGTCCTTCACTATCGGCGCTGGCGCCATCGTCGGCCTGCTCGGGCCAAACGGCGCGGGAAAATCC
Organism: Planctomycetota bacterium; assembly: GCA_014193115.1. Lineage (GTDB taxonomy): Bacteria > Planctomycetota > UBA11346 > UBA11346 > UBA11346 > BJHQ01. The sequence goes on from BJHQ01000011.1 coordinate 77,603, forward strand.
ACGGCGATCAAGATCCTGGCGGGCATCCTGCGGCCTGATGCTGGCACGGTGACGGTGGCCGGGCGGGTCCCGTGGCGCGAGCGGCGCCGGCATGTCGCCGGCATTGGCGTGGTCTTCGGGCAGAAGTCGCAACTGTGGTGGGATCTGCCCGTGGCGGAGTCGTTCACCATCCTCGGCGCCATTTATCGGGTGGACCAAGGTGATCTCGCCCGCCGGATTACTGATCTGGCGGCGCTGCTCGACCTCGGCGACCTGATGGCCCGGCCGGTGCGCACCCTCAGCCTGGGTCAGCGCATGCGCTGCGAACTGGCGGCGGCGCTGCTCCATGCGCCGCCGCTGCTGTTTTTGGATGAGCCCACCATCGGTCTCGACGCCCCGGCCAAGCTGGCGGTGCGCAGTTTCATCCAGGACCTCAACCGCCGGCACGGCACCACGGTGCTGCTCACCAGCCACGACCTGGACGAGGTCGAGACCCTGTGCCCGCGGGTGCTGGTGATCGCCGGCGGGCGGATGCTGCTGGATGGCAGCCTGGCCGACCTGCGCCGGCGGGTGGCGCCGGCCAAGCGGGTGACGGTGGATCTTTCGGAATCGGCGGAACCGCCGAAACATGACGGCCTGACCGTGGTCGAGGCCACGGCCCGGCGCTGGGTGCTGGAGATCGACCCGCGCCGCCTGCCGACGCCGAAGCTGATGGCGGTCCTGGCCGAAGCTCCGGTGGTCGACCTGGCCATCGCCGAGGCGCCAATCGAACAGGTGGTGGCCCGGCTGTATGCGGAGGCAGCGTGATCTCGGCCTATTTCGAGCCCTTCCGGGCCGCGGCGCTGGTCGAAGTACAGTACCGGGCAGCGGCCCTGGCAGGGATCGTCACCCAGTTTGCGTTCGGTTGGATCCGCATGGAAATCTTCGTCGCGGTGCTGGTCAAGGCGTCGGCTTCGGCCGCGGCGCAGCCGCTGGCGCTGTCGTTGCGCCAGACCACGGATTACATCTGGCTCGGTCAGGCCTTCCTGATGCTGCTGTTCACCTGGCGGGTGCCGGCCCTGCGCGAGGTGGTGCGCTCGGGCGCCCTCGGGGTCGAATTGCTGCGACCGGTGGATTGCTACGGATTCTGGTATGCCCAGAGCCTGGCTCGGGTGCTGGTGCCCTGCGCCCTGCGGGCGGTGCCGATGCTAGCCATCTGCCTGGCCACCGGTCTGCTGCATCCCCCGGTTTCCATTGAGGCCGGACTGTGGACAGCAATCTCACTGGCCATGGCCTTTCTGCTTTCCACCGCCCTGGCCATGCTGGTCAGCACTGCTGCCTTGTGGCTCGTGGCCGGCGACGGAATTGCGGCCCTGGTGCCGGGGTTCCTGTGGTCGCTGTCAGGGGTCATCGTGCCCTTGGCCTTCCTGCCCGATTGGTTGCGGACGGTGGCCGAAGCTCTGCCCTTCGCCGGGCTGATGGATACGCCCCTGCGCCTCTACGTCGGTGCCATCACCCTGGACCAGGCTGCGGGTCCGCTGCTTCGCCAGGCGCTGTGGACGGTGGCCTTGATCGCTCTGGGTTGGGCGGCGGTGCAACGCGGCCTGCGCCAGGCCGAAATCGCCGGAGGCTGACATGCTCGACGATCTCAAACTGTGGGTGCGCCTGCTGGCGACGGCGGCACGGGGACGGATGCAGTACCGGGTGGATCTGTTCTTCCAGATCCTGGCCATGGCCCTCACCACCGCCGCCGACTTCCTGATGGTGTGGGTGCTGATCAGCGCCTGCGGCCCGACCATCGGCTGGACCTTGGCCGAGGCCAGCCTGTTGTACGGGGTGGTCCTGGTCCCGTTCGGAATCGTGCAGTTCATCAACGCCGGTTTTGAACGCTTCCACGATCTGGTCCGCCGCGGCCAGGTCGACCTGCTGTTGTTGCGGCCACGGCCGCTGCTGGTGCTGGTAGCGGGGGAAGACCTCCCGGTGCGCCAGATCGGCCGCCTGGCCCAGGCCGTGGCGGTGTTTGCCTGGGCGCTGTGGATGATCCCGCTGTCGATGGGCGATTGCCTCTTGTTAGGCTGGGCCATGGCCTGGGGCGTGGTGCTGTACCTGTCCTTCGACGTGATTCGCGCGGCCTCGGCCTTTTGGACGGTGGAGGGCAGCGAGATGTGGAATGTCCTGACCTATGGCGGCAGCATGGCCGCGATCTGGCCAGCTGAGGCCTACCGGCCGGTGCTGCGGACGGTGCTGCTCACCATCGTGCCGGTGGCGGCAGTGGGCTGGCTGCCGGTGGCCCAGGTGTTGGGCAAGGACCACGGTTTCCCGGCCTGGGTTCCATGGCTGGCTCCCACCAGTGGGTTGGTGCTGTCGGGTCTGGGCCTGTGGCTATGGACCATCGGTCTGCGGCGGTACGCATCGAGCGGGTCGTGAGCGGATCCTTGCGGATGGACCACATCGGTTTCCCAGTGGTCGCGATCAGGCAAGCTGGGAACCATGATCAGCATTGCCGATCTGCGGCGCCGCTTGCAGGCTGCGGCCGATCCCGGCCGCGCGCCGGCGATGCGCGCCTACATGAAATCGGACATGCCTTTCCATGGCGTACCGACGCCGCTGCGGCGAACGATCACCAAGGCCCTGTGGACCGAGGCTCCTCCGACTGATGCAGCGACCTGGCGCAGCCAGGTCGCTGACCTGTGGGATGCGGCGACCCACCGCGAAGAGCGCTATGCCGCACTCGACTGGTGCCATTGGCCGTGGCTGGCGGACCGCCGGCGGGTCCGCTTCGGATTCCATGATCCCGAGGCTCTGCCGCTGTTTGAACGGTTGATCGTCGGCGGTGCCTGGTGGGATCTGGTTGATGAGCTGGCCGGTCACCACGTCGGCCGGGTGCTGTTTCGGCATCGCGCCGAGACCGCGACGATCCTGCGCCGCTGGGCGGTAGGGGACGACTTGTGGAAGCGGCGCAGCGCCATCCTCGCCCAGCTTGACCATGGACCTGATCTGGAGGTCGGACTGCTGGTGGACTGCATCAGGCCGTCGTTGGCTCCGTCGCCTTTCGCCAAGGAATTCTTCATCGCCAAGGCCATCGGCTGGGCTTTGCGCCAGCATGCCCGCAGCGACGCCGCCTGGGTCCGCGAGTTCGTGCAGCAACATCGCCTGGGCCTGCCTGCGCTGAGCCAGCGTGAGGCCCTGCGGCGGATCGCCTGAGCCGGAATTGGATCGTCTGAGCCGGAATTGAGCCGCTATCGGCGTTCTGGTCGGATCACTCGCTGCGGCCACGCCGCCAACGATCCACCGCCACCGCCACGATGATCACCACCCCGATCAGGATTTCCTGCACCCAGGGGTTCCATTCGAGCAGTTGGCCGCCGCTGCGCAGCACGACCATCAGCACCGCGCCCACCGCCGCCGCGATCACCGAGCCGCGGCCGCCGGACAGCGACGCACCGCCCACCACCACTGCGGCGATGATGTCGAGTTCCCGTCCGCTGGCGGTGGTCGGATCGCCCTGACTGAGCTTGGCGGTTTCGAGCAGACCGGCGAGGCCGAGGCACAGTCCGCACCAGGCGTAGATGGCGATGGTGTGGCCCGCGACATGGATGCCGCACAGCCGGGCGGCGGCGGGATTGGAACCGATCGCGGCGGCGTTGCGGCCGAACACGGTGCGCTCCATCAGGAACCAGGTCACCGCCACCAGCCCAGCGGCGATCCATACCCCCGGCGCCACGATCAAGGGCGCCTGCCACCACGGATCGGTCGCGGCGTGGTAGGCGGTCGGCGTCATCAGATCGGCCAGCCACGGGTGGTCGAAGTTCACCGTCTGGTTGTCGGCTGCGCCCTTGGCTGCGCCCCGCGCCATGCTCAGCATGCCGAGGGTGACGATGAACGGCGCCAGGCGCAGTCCGGCGATCAGCGCGCCGGAGAGCGCGCCGCAGGCCGCCCCGACGCCGAGGACGGCGAGCAAAGCGAACAGGAAACCGCCCAGCGGCGGACACCCGCTGTGGGCAAGCACCAGCGCCGTCACCACCGAACACAGCGCGATCATCGACCCGGCGGCCAGATCGATGCCTCCGGCGACCACCACCAGCACCATGCCGCAGGCGCCAACAGCGACGATGGCCGACTGGGCGAGGATCAGAGTCTGGTTCCGCCAACTGAAGAAGGTCCACGGATCGCCGGTCCCGGCGCAGGCGGCAACCGCCAGGCCGAATCCGGCCCAGACCAGCAGCAGGACGAGGAAGGGACCGAGTGCGGTGGGCATGGAGTCAGTCAGACCTGAACTGGCCCATCGCCAAGGCGGCACGGGTGGAAGCGATGTGAACAGTCCAGGTCATCCGGCGGTGAGTCACGTCGAGTGTGGCGGTTCCAAGCGGAGGCAGGCCGGCGGCCCGCAGGCCGTTCGACCTTGGCCCACCCAGGATACCTGGACAGCCGAGGTCCCCTGCGGTCCTTGGCGTCTTGGCGTCTTCGCGTTCCATGGCCAGGTGCCTCATCCCAGGGCCTCCGCCAGCAGGTCGGCCGGCTGCCAGGCCGCCACCGGCCGGGCCGCACCCAGCACGCCGCGGCGCATCACCGCAATCCGGTCGCAGATCCCGAGCAATTCCGGCAGATAGCTCGACACCACCACCACGGCCTTGCCGGCGGCGGCCTGCTCCCCGATCACCTGGTAGATCGCCGCCTTGGCCGCGACATCGACGCCGCGGGTGGGCTCGTCGAGCAGCAGGATCCGGGCGCCGTGGTGGAGGATTCTGGCCAACGCCACTTTCTGCTGGTTTCCTCCGGAGAGTTCCTGCACCGCTTGGTCGCCATGCCGCGCCTTGATCGCGAACCGTGCGATCCAGCCGTTGGCGATCCGCCGAGCCGCCGTCGGCAGCCACGGCAGCCAGCTGCTGCCGTTCCAGCAAGCTGGCCCGGGCCGGGTCAGGAGCAGATTGTCGGCCAGCGACCGGCCCAGGCACAATCCTTCGGCCTTGCGATCCTCTGAGAGCAACGCCATGCCCTGGGCGAGCCGGGTCTGCGGACTCGGCGTGGTGATTGGGGAAGCGGCAACGACTGGATGTTCTGTCTTCGGCTCCAGTTCGACCTGTCCGGCGACGGCGCGGTCGAGGCCGAACAGCACCCGCAACAGTTCGGTCCGGCCCGAACCGACCAGGCCGTACAGGCCGACGACCTCGCCGTGGCGGACCTCCAGGCTGGCATCCCGCGGCAGGACTTCACCGGCGACCTGCACGCAGCGCAGCGCCACCGATCCGGCGGCGCGCGGCGGACGCGGATACAGGTCATCGACGCTGCGTCCGACCATCGCCCGGATCATCGCCGCATCGTCGATCTCGGCCAGATTGCCGCGCAGTACGCTGGCGCCATCGCGCAGCACGCAGACCTGCTCGGCGATTTCCCGGCATTCTTCCAGGGCGTGGCTGATGAACACCACCGCGGCGCCAGCCGCAGCGACCCGGCGGATCACGGCGAGCAGCCGGCCGACATCGGCGGCGGTCAGGCTGCTGGTCGGCTCGTCGAGGATCAGCAGACGCGGGGCTTGGAGCCGGGGGCTGGGCGCTGGCGGGGCTGGCGATGCGCTCGCCGGTTCCGCATTCGGCTCTGCCGTCGTCGCCAGCGCCCGAGCGATCTCCACCAACTGCTGCTGGGCCACCGACAGGGATCCGCAGCGCGCGACCAACGGCAGGTCGATTCCGAGCTGGGCGAGCGCTGCGCTGGCCATGGCGTCGCGCCGCTGGCGGTCGATGACTCCGAAGCGCTGCGGGCAGGCGCCGAGCACGATGTTCTCGGCCACGGTCAGATGGCGGCAGATGGTCAATTCCTGATAGACGACGGCGACGCCCAGGTTCCGGGCATCGACCGGTCCGGTCGGCGCATAGGGCCGACCAGCCAGCAGCATGGTTCCAGCGTCGCAGGCGTGGGCGCCGGTGAGGACCTTGATCAGCGTGCTTTTTCCGGCGCCATTTTCGCCGACCAGGGCGAGCACCTGGCCGGCCTCCACCGCCAGGTCGACCCCGGCCAGGGCCTGCGTCGCGCCGAAGGCCTTGCGCAGCCCGGAGCAGCGGAGCATCGCTTGCCTGTTATTCGCCGAGGAATTCCTTCAGCGGCGGATTCAGCAGCTGCTGGATCGCGGGTTCGTTCAGGTTTTCCGGAGTGACCAGCTGGACCGGCGTGTCGGTCTTCTTGGCGATCGGTTGGCCGCGCAGGTGCTTGACCAGGGTGGTGACGCCGAGGTAGCCCATCTGGAAGGGATCCTGGACCACCAGGCCGTTGATGTCGCCGGCCTTCAAGCCTTCGACCAGCACCGGCGAAGCATCGAAACCGACGTGTTTCAGCTTGCCGTTCAGCTTGAGATCTTTCAGCGCCTTGGCCATGCCGGCGGTGCTCGACTCGTTCGGGGTGAACACCCCGGCCAGTTCGCTGCCATATTTGTTGAGCAGGTTCTGGCTGGCGTTGAGGGCGGTCTCGCGGGTGGCGCCGGCGTACTGATCGCTGCTCACCAGGGTCAGACCGGGGAAGGCCTTGATCGCCTCCAGAAAGCCGGCTTCGCGAAGCTCAGTGCTGGCCGAACCGGCCTGGTAGCGCAGCAGCAGGATCTTGCCGGTTCCGCCGAGGATCTTGGCCAGGCGCTCGCCGCCCAGCCGGCCACCGGCGAAATTGTCGGTGGCGACGACGCTGACCGGAGCCTCGCTGTCGAGACCGCTGTCGATCACCACCACCGGCAGGCCGGCCTTCACCGCCTGCTCCACCGGTCGGGCCAGCGCTTTGCGGTCGAGCGGCGCCAGCACCAAGCCATTGACGCCCTGGCCGACGAAGGTCTGGACGACGTCGATCTGGGCGGTGCGGTCGTCCTCTTTGATCGGGCCTTTCCAGATGATCCGCACGCCGGGCAGTTCGCGGGAGGCCTTCACCGCTCCGGCATGGATCGATTTCCAGAACTCGTGGGTCGTGCCCTTGGGGATGACGGCGATGGTCAGCGGTGCGTCGCCGGCGGTCAGATGCTGGCAAACCGCAGCAAGCGCGAAGACGGCGAGGAGGGAGGCGAGGCGGAAGGGCATGGCGGCTCTCGTACCGGCGCCACCACCGGCCGCCAGCCACAGCCCAGGCGCACCTCCTGGGGCGTGGCAGCTTCTGATGTTATGCGCCATGGCCGTGGTTCTATGCTGCGGCATGGCCGTCCATCGTCTCCGCCACGCGCCCCGGGCCGAACGCCGGGCGCAGCGCTTCGATCTGCCCGCTGACCTGGTGTTCGCCGCCAAACCGATCGGCGTGGTCCGCTCGCCGTTCGTGATGCGCGAGGACGCCCCGCGCCAGGGCACCGTCGGCGAGGCCGCCACCGCCGACATCGTCCTGCGCCCAGGCTTGCACAACGCCCTGCGCGATATCGAGGGTTTTTCACGGATCTGGGTCATCGCCTGGTTTCATCACAGCCGCGGCTGGCGGCCCCATGTGGTGCCGCCCCGGGACACGGTGAAGCGCGGGCTGTTCGCCACCAGGTCGCCTGACCGCCCCAATCCGATCGGTTTGACCTGCGTCGAGCTGGTCGCGGTCTACGGATGCGTGGTGACGGTGCGCGGCCACGACCTGCTCGATGGCACGCCGGTGCTGGATCTGAAACCCTACCTTCCGGCTTATGACTCTTTTCCTGGCGCCGCCGCCGGCTGGGTCGACCAGTTGATCGATCCTGGTCCCGACCACCGCCTGCGCAGCGACCCGCCCAATCGCCGGATCGCTCCGCCGGGGCGAAGCGAGGGCGGCTGACGCCAGCTTGCGGTCCGGCAGAGGTGCTTCCGATACGGCGATGGCCCGACGCGATCCTGTTTCTGACGACCCCGCCCTGGGCAGTGTCGACCCGGTCCACCATCCGCCGATCCGCTTCCCGGAGACGGAGTGGGCGTGGTTCCTGGGCCGTTGCGCGGCCCTGGGCATCACCGGCGCCAGCGAGCGCCGCGGCGTGCTCGAAGCGGTCTTCGGCCACTTGGTCGGGGTCAACCGCTGGCTCAACCTGACCACCGTGGTCGAGCCCCGGGCGTGGCTGAAGCAGCATCTTCTGGACAGTTTATCCGGGTTGGCCGACAGCCGCCTGCGCCACCTGTCCGAGGGTTCCCCGTGCCTCGACCTGGGCAGCGGCGGCGGCTATCCCGGCATCCCGTTGGCGCTGTGGACGCCGCGGATTCCCTGGGTGCTGGCCGATGCCCGCCGCAAAAAGGCGGAGTTCCTGGCGGCGGCGGCCAAGGTGACCGGCCTGCCCCGGCTGACCGCACGCCACCTGCGCGGCGGCGAAGCCGAGCGGGCCGCGCCGGAGCTGCACCGCAAATGCCAGCTCGTCACCTCGCGTGCGATGGGGGCCGGCGACGAGGTCCTGGCCGAGGCCGCCCCGCTGATCCACCACCACGGCCACTGCCTGCTGTTCAAAGGCCCGAGCTGGCTCGGCGCCGAACGCGAAGCTGCCCTCGCCGCCGCACCGCGCTGCGGCTTCCGCTTCGTCGCCGAACGCGAGGTGGTTCTGGAAGACGGCGATCCACCACGCCTGCTGGTGTGCTTCCAACGGGTGTGACCCGGGAGCGCACGCATCAGCCTGCCGAGAACTTGATCGCAGGACATTCCGCGCCCTGAGAGCGCAGGCTCCATGCCGCGCCCTGGGAGCGCAGGCTTCAGCCTGCAGAGTGTCGTTACATCGGGAGCTCCCCCGAAGCACCGGCCTGGGAGCGCAGGCTTTAGCCTGCTGGGCAGTCGCTGGTGGCGCTTGCAGGCTGAAGCCTGCGCTCCCAGGGCTATGGTGCTTGCAGGCTGAAGCCTGCGCTCCCAGGGCTATGGTGCTTGCAGGCTGAAGCCTGCGCTCCCAGGAGCGGGTCATCACGGGTCGTCGGTGCAGGTGAGCCGTCGTGAGCGCTCCCAGGCACTGGACCAGCGCCATTCTTCAGGACTGGCGCAGAGGCCGGCGTGCACCGGGTTGTTCTCAATATAAACGACAACCGCTGCAAAATGCCGATCATCGCGAATCCACCGGTCGAACGATTCCGGCTGCCAGAAGCGTCCGCTGCGGCCGAGATGGGCGTGGATGGCCCGCGCGGTGCGACCTTTCCAGCGGCGGGTGATGGCTGTCAGGTCGAGGCGCCGGTCTGCGTTCGGGCCGATCAGGACATGGACGTGGTTGGGCATGACCACCCAGGCCCACAGTCGGTAGTCCTGCCCCGCGCCAGCGAGCAAGTGTTCTTCAACCAGTTTGGCGCAGACCGGGTCGCGCAGAAAGCAGGCACCATGACCGGCGTCTTCATAACCGTCGATCCGTCGACGAAGCTCGGCGGCAGCCTGCACTTCGTCCTGATCAGATAAGCGCATCTTCCAGTTGGCGACCACCTCAGCCGGAAGGGCATCGGCTAAGCGGAAGGTAACGGATTGGCACAAGTGTGGATGATCGACGTGCGGTAAGTATCCCCGCTGATGCCATCCCCACCTGTTCCCAGAAACGTTCTGGGGAGGGTCAGCCTGTGGGGTGTCGTGCATATCCGGATGCTTCTGTAAGCCGATGGCTTCAGCTTGCCAGTGCAGCTACTTCGCAGAGTGCAGGCTCCATGCCACGCCCTGGGAGCGCATGCTTTAGCCTGCTGGATTGTCGCCGGTGGGAACTTGCCGGCTGAAGCCTGCGCTCCCAGGACTGGTGACGTTTGCAGGCTGAAGCCTGCGCTCCCAGGCCGCTTCAGCCGGCGCCGAGGGCGAAATAGCGTTCCTCGGCGGTGGCCAGTTCGCGCTGGACCGCGGCCAGGCGGCGGGCGGTGTCGGCGTCGTGGCGGGTGGCCAGGCGATCGACCAGTTGGCGCTGCTCGCGTTCCAGTTCGGCGATCCGGCGTTCCAGTTCCTTGATCTCATTTCGCCCGCGATCGGGGGATTTCTCCGCGGATTTAGCGGGTTTCTTGCGCGCTCCGCCGCCCGGGTCGGCTTCGGCTGCCTGCTGCTCCAGGCGCCACAGCCAGGCTTCGTAGCCGTCGGGCACGACCAGCACCTTGCCGTCTTTCACTTCAATGATGATGTCGGCCACGGCCTGGACGAAGCTGCGGTCGTGGCTGACCAGCAGCGCCGTACCGTTGTGCTGTTTCAACGCGGTGCCGAGGGCCTCGACGGTTTCGACATCGAGGTGGTTGGTCGGCTCGTCGAGCAGCAGCGCTTCGTAACCGCCGACCAGCAGGCAGCACAGGCACAGCCGCGAACGCTCGCCGCCGGACAGCACGCTGACCTTCTTGTCCACTGACTCGCCGCGGAACAGGAAGGTTCCGGCAAGATCGAGCAGTTCCTGATCCTTCCACTGCCTGGGCGCGAGCTTGGCGGCGGCGAAGATCGTCTCGCGCACCGTCTTGGCGGCGTCCATCGTGGTGTAGACGTGCTGGGCGTAGACCCCGAGGCGGATCGCATAGCCCCATTTGATCAACCCGCCCAGGGCCGGCAGATCGGCGGCCAGGGTGCGCAGCAAGGTGGTCTTGCCCTGCCCGTTTTCGCCAATGATCGCGACTTTTTTTCCACGATCGATCTCGATGTCGATTTTGCTGGCGATGGTCCGGCCGGGCTTGTCGCCCTGGGGGCCATAACCGATCGCCAGCCCGTCGACCCGCAGGGCGGCGCCGGGACGATCCTCGATCCGGGGCAGGCGGATCACCGGAGCCACGTCGTCATAGCTGACTTCGACGGTCTCCAGCCGGTCGAGCTGCTTCTGCTTCGCTTGGGCGCGGGCGGCGGTGCTCGCCCGGGCGCGGTTGCGGGCGACGAAATCCTCCAAGGCCTTGCGTTTCAGGTCCTGGTTGGCGTTGAACCGCTCGGCGTCGACCCGCTCCTCGGCCTTGCGGCTCAGCCAGTGGTCGACCGCGCCTTCGTGGATGCGCATCCGGCCCTGGGCGACTTCGAGGGTGCTGGTGCAGGTCCGGCGGAGGAACTCGCGGTCGTGGCTGACCACCAGGAAACCGCCGCGAAAGCTGGTGATGAACCGCTCCAGCAGCAGCTGGGTGGCGGTGTCGAGGTAGTTGGTCGGTTCGTCGAGGACCAGGAAAGTGGGATCCTGAAGCAGCATCGCGCAGAGCTTGGCGCGGGTCTGGAAACCGCCCGACATGCTCCGCACCGGCCGGTCGAGCAGCTCATGCGAGAGCAGGAATTTTCCAGCGAGTTCGGCGCACCGCCATTCCTCCTGGCCGCTCGCCCGGGCGAGATAGCCGAGCACCGTCTCGCCATCTTGGAACGTGTCGTGCTGTTCGAGATACGCGACCCGGGTGTCGCGGCCGATGGCGATGCTGCCGGCGTCGGCTTCCTCCTGGCCGAGGATGATCCGGCACAGGGTCGATTTGCCGGCGCCATTGCGCCCGATCACCGCCAGCCGGTGATCATCGCGGATTTCGCCGGTGGCGCCGTCGAGGATGACCTGCTCGCCATAGGCCTTGTGGATGTCGGTGACGCGGATGGCGATGGCCATGGCTCGTGAGGGGGCAAAGGGCTGGGGGCAGGGGGCTAGGCGGGCTTGACCGAAGCGGCGCGGATGCTTGGCAGTCAGGACGGATCGGCAACCGCCTTTATCATTTCAAGGAACTTCCGCGCAGCTTGGGGCTGCACCAACCAGCAGACGAACCGCCAAGGCGCCGTGACCCCACCGAAGGAACCTGTGCCATGCTCTTCCAGGTGGACGGATTCGCATCCGATCTCGCGGTCCTCGGCCCGCACCGGTCCGGCACTCCCCCCAAGCGGATTTCCAGCGTAGACTAGGTTCATGAGCGATCCCCGGCAGCCGCCCCCGGCGTCAGGCCGGCCACCGTCCAACGGTCAACCCGCGGCCGTCACGGTGCTTGAGGTCGCTCCGATCACCGTCGCAGAAGAAGCGGGTCGGCAGACTGCCGTCACCATGGCAGAGGATTTCGGCCGCAACACCTCCAACACGATCGCCGTCGATCCCGCCCAGCAGCCGGATTTCAAGCCGCCGCCGATCTTCCGGGCTCCGGCCGAACCACCTGCGGATCTCGGAGGTTTTCGGCTCGGGAAAAAGCTTGGTGCTGGCGGAATGGGCGCGGTCTATGCCGCGGTCCAACCTGGCACCGGGACGACGGTGGCGCTCAAGGTCCTCAAGCCCGACCTGGCGGCGGTCGGGTCGGAGTTCACCAGCCGGTTCGAGCGTGAGGCCTCGGCGATGCAGGAGGTCGACCACCCGAACGTCGTCCGCCTGCTCGGCAGCGGCGAGGATCGCGGCTGGCTGTGGATGGCGCTGGAATATATGCCCGATGGCGATCTCGCCTCGTACTTGAAACGCCGTGGTCAATTGATGGAAAAAGATGCCATCGCCTATGCTCTGCGCTGCGGCCGGGGTCTGGCGGCGGTGCATGCGATGGGGCTGATCCACCGCGATTTCAAGCCCGAAAACGTCTTTCTCGATCTCGGCCGGGGCAAGCCCGGAGCCGAGCCGTCGGTCAAGGTCGGCGACCTTGGCCTGGCCCGGCACAGCAGCGGGGATGACCGCTTCACCATGACTGGAACCGCCTGCGGCACGCCGGTCTACATGGCGCCGGAGCAGATCCGCGGTGAAAGCGATTTGGATGCGCGGGTCGATGTCTACGCCCTGGGCGCTACCCTGTTCAAGCTGACCACCGGCCAGGATCCCTTCCGCGGCGCCACGGTGTTCATGCTGACCAACGCGGTGCTCAAGGAACCGGTCCCGGACCCGCGGAAGTTCAATCCGATCATCAGCGCCGGCCTGGTTGCGGCGATTCTCAAGGCGATGGCCAAGGAGCGCAAAGACCGCTACCGCGATGTCGGCGAGATGGTCACCGATCTCGAACGGCTGTCGGCCGGCAAAATCATGACCAACACCGCGGCCAACACCGCCTCGCCGGCGAGCATGATCTTCAACGAGGTCGCCGGACAGGCGGCGACGAAGGCCTCGGCCCGAGAAACCGTCGCCCACGAAGGGGACGGCTGGCTGTCGGGCCTGCACGGCATGGGACCGGTGCTGCGCATGGCGATTCCCGCGGTGCTGATCTGCCTGGCCATGACCGTGCTGATGTGGTCGATGACCGGCGATGACCATGACCCGGCCCATTCGGTCAAGCCGGCGCCGACCGGACCGGTGGCCCAGGTGCTGGCTGATCGCTGGGGCCATGTACTGAGGCTTCCGGTGCTGGGGCGGGAGCTCGCCTTCCGCTGGTGTCCACCCGGACGGATGGTCAGAGGCAGCACTGCCGGCCCCGCCTGGGAGAAACCGCAGCCGGTGGTCCTCAGTCAAGGATTCTGGATGCTCGATACGGAGGTTTCCCGAGGATTGTGGTCGACGGTGATGAACGAGCCGCCGCCAGCGCCGGTGGATGCCGCCTTGCCGGTGGGCGGCCTGTCACGCGAGCAAGCGATGGGGTTTTGCGACAAGTTCGGTTTCAGCGCGCGCCTGCCCAGCGAAGCCGAATTCGAGTACGCTGCCCGGGCCGGGCGGAGCGATCGGGCCGGCGATGAACGTCCTGCGGCCTGCTCCGACGAGACCGTGCTGGCTGTGTGGTCGAAATTGGCCCCGGCCACCGACGCGCTGATGCCCGCAGCCGTGGCCGAGATCCTGGCCGGACGCGCCGACCTGCATTCCCGGGTGGTGGGCAGCAGCCTGCCCAATGCCTGGGGACTGTGCGATCTGCTTGGGAATCAGCAGGAATGGTGCCTGGATGCGTGGGACGCGAAGAGCCCTTTCGATCAGACCGAGGCGACCGATCCGGTGAGCGAAGCTGGTGATTTCGCGGTGGTGCGTGGCGGGTCGTGGGTCCATCCGGCCGAGCGCTGTCTGCCCCAGGCCCGGTTCGCCCAGCCGGCTGACGCCATCAACGAATGGACCGGATTCCGCTTCCTCATTCCCGGGGGGACCGAACCGGTTGTGCCGAAAGGGCTGTCCGCAACACCGCACTCCAGCCCACCGGGGCCGCCTCGTCCTTGAGACAGGGTTTGCAGTCGTCTACAATACCAATTCATGGTTCCCACTGGCCGAGGCCCTGACACCCGCACCCGAATCCTCGACGCTGCCGAGCGCCTGATCGCCGAGGCCGGTATCGACGCGGCGTCGATGCGGGCCGTGACGACGGCGGCCAAGGTCAATCTGGCCGCGGTGAACTACCACTTTGGCAGCAAAGAATCGCTGGTCGTGGCGGTCTATGCCCGGCGCCTGCGTCCGCTGAACGAAGAGCGGCTGCGCGGCTTGGATGCTGCTGAGGCCGCGGCGGCGCCGAACCCGCCAGCCCTCGATGCCGTGCTGCGCAGCCTGATCGAACCGACCCTCCGCCAGGTCCACGCCTCCGGCGCCGACGGTCAGATCGTGCTGCGGCTGCTCGGACGGTGCCTGAATGAGCCAGGGTCATGGCTGCGCGAACTGCTCGCCACCGAGATGGACCCGCTCATCGCCCGCTACACCATGGCCCTGGGCCGTTGCCTGCCGGAATTGCCCCAGGTCGAGCTGTACTGGCGCATCCATTTCGCGGCTGGGGCGATGACCTATACCCTGTCCCAGGGACACAAGCTCGAGCACATGTCGAAAGGCGCCTGCGAGCTGGGCGATGTCGAAGGCACGACCCGCCGGCTGGTCCAGTTCGCCGCCGCCGGCATGCGCGCCTGAACTCACAGGAAACCAGTTGCGCCTGTCTGGGAGCGCAGCCTTCAGCCTGCCCGAGTCACCAAAGCAGACAGAACCGGCTCAGCAGGCAGGAAAAAACCTGCACTCCCAAACCCCCATCCGGCAGGCGGTCGTAAATCCACCCAATGTGCGGTGCATCGTGCTGGGAGCGCAGGCTTCAGCCTGCCCGCGCCATCAGGTTCCAATCGGCAGGCTGAAGCCTGCGCTCCCAGGACGACTTGGCAGGCTGAAGCCTGCGCTCCCAGAAATAAAGCCTGCGCCCCCAGTGCAGCGCTTTACGCCCTAGGTCGTTTCCCAACGACGCTCAGGAACTCAGGCGGCTTTCGCCACCCGCCACGGCAGCGCCTCACGAAGCAGCGTCGCCACAGCGACGGCGCCATCGAGTCCCAGAGAATCAATCCGCCCATCCGGTCCGCTGGCCGGGGCTTTGTCAGCTGCCAACCACCAGCCCGCCTGCCCGCAGCCCTCGCCCAGTGCAGCGTCGGAGAGCACCACGCTGGTTCCGCGCATGGTCAGCAGCCAGGCCGCCACCGCCGCCACGGCGCGGGCCTCCAGACACGCGCCGAGGGGCGCGATGCGCACGGCGCCTGGCGCAGCGCGGCTGGCGCGGAGCAATTGCCGGGCGCGGTTGGCGACCAGCTCGAGCAGCCGGTTGCCATCGCGGAGCGGCCGACCGGCTGCGGCCAATTCGGCCGAACCGACCAACGCCGGCAGCAGCCCGGAGAGCGCTTCGTCGGCCGGCCGGACCACCCAGGCGAGGCGCTGCAAGGCCGCCTCAGCCGCGGGAGCCCGGTCGTTTTCCAAGGCATTCAGCAGGTCTTCGCGAAGCGACGCAGCCTCGCCAGCCGGTGCTGCGGGCAGGCCGCGGGCTGCGCTCAAGCGAGGACGCCGGGGAGCCCGGGCCGGATCGCTCGGCCAGCTTGGCAGACCATCACTGATGATGCTGCCGATCGGCTTGCCGGCGTGGACCAGCTCAGCCACCCGGCGGATGTCGTCGAGCTGTCGAGGGTGATAGGTGCGGTATCCATTGGCCAATCTGCGAGGCGTCGGCCAGCCATAGCGCGATTCCCAGATGCGAAGCAGGCTGGGAGTAAGCCCGGTAGCCTCGGCAACCTGGTGGATGGTGAGCATGCCGTCTGGGAGATTTGACGCGACCATGGGGGACTCCTCGTCGAATGTTCTACGTGGGTGATCGAACGGTTGTTTGACGCAGGGGAGACGCCGACGGTTCCGCCGCCTTACCAACCGTCTCCGTCAGCCAGGCGAGGACCTGGGTAAAAATAGTGCCATGTTAATAAATAATCCTATTGCTTGTACTAAAAGAGGTCAATTAAATATTACGAGGCACCAATAAATACTATCGAAGATTGCTCGACCCAGGAGCTGCCAAGCCGAAATGATGATAAATGGCTTGACCGGGTGGCTTGGTCATCGGAAAAATCGTCAATGCCTGAACTCCAGCCGACAATAGGCATGCCAAGAAACACGCTATCGGCGTCTGCAAATGGATTCGCGCCTCTTTTCCAAGGAAAATCTCAAGCCTGCGACCTCCTGAATTCCGCTAGGGCAGGAAGATTCAAGTGAAACAGTGAAGAACCCAATGGCTTTGGCAGTGGGACTAAGTGCGGTGGTCGCTCCGAGTCTCCACCTGGTGTCGGATGTCCTTGAATGGGCAACAGGAGGATTCACCCGGACCCAGCTTCTGGTGACCTATGCAGCGTTCCTGCCGATGCCCTTTTTGCTATTGGGATTACACGTTTTACAGAAGGAACGCGGAGGCTGGCCTGGGCTGCTTGGAGCGCTGCTCTATGGCGTCGCGTTTGTGTACTTTTTGCATACGGCGCTGGTGGCGCTGGAGGAATCAATAGCGGACTATGATGCCCTGTGGCAGCGGCTTGGTTGGGTGTATTCGGTGCACGGCGCGATGATGATCGGCGGCGGCGCCCTTTTCGGGGTGACCGCCTTGCAGGCGCGGGTGCTGTCGCCCCTCGGACTCAGCCTCTTCCTGGCTGGAATCGCGATGAACCTGGCCTGTGGTTTGACTACGCTTCCTGATATTTTTCAGACGGTTGGGAGTGCGGTGAGGAATCTCGGCCTGATCTGTGTCGGGGTGGGGATTCTTCGTGGTCAGACCCGAGTTTCGGGCATGGAACCGGGTTGATCGCAACCTTGAACCGCAAACGAAGTCATCTGGTCGGTCGGGCGCAGAGCAGGACGATCCGACAGAGCCATTCGACGGTTTCCAAGTGGCGGCTGGCCTCGGCGGGGGTGGCTCCCCAGGCGTAAACGCCGTGGCCCCGGACCAGCACGGCTGGGACTTCCGGCACCCGGCGGGCCACGGCAGCCGCCGACAATTCGGCCATATCCTGGCTGTTCTCGATGATCGGCAGGATTCTTTCGCAGGCGTGGGTGGTGGTTCCGGCAAAGGCTTTCTGCATTTCGATACCGGAGAACACCACTCGGTCCGCTGACATCAGGCTGAGCGCCACGGCATGAGGCGGATGGCCGTGGCAGACCGCGCCGCAGGCGACGTGCTGGTACAGCGACACGTGCAGCCGGGTCTCATCCGACGGCTTGCGCCGATCGTCGCCGAGCGGTTTCGCATCGCCACCGACCCGGATGAAGTCAGCCGGAACCAGCTTGCCTTTATCGACCCCGCTCGGGCTCATTGCCACCACCAGCGAGCCGGCCGTGTCGGGCAGTCGGACGCTGACATTGCCCGCCGTGCAGGCCAGAAATCCGAGCGACGACAAACGGGCGGCTTCGGCTGCGAGCTGGGCGAGCAGGGCGTCCATGGGTGCCTCCTGGCGACGGTCCAGCATTCTGGAGGCCAGCGCCGCGCCAAGGCCAGCAGCCGCCGAGTTCAGGAACCAGCGCCGGTAGCGAGGTCGAGGGCAGTCGCATTGCGGCGAGCAGCGATGGCACGGGAAAACACCCGTTCCATCCCATCCGCCATGGCCTCGGTGCTGTAGGCCCGGCGGATCAGCGCCTGACCGTTGCCGGCGCGACGGCGGGCTTCGCCCGGGTCGCTGAAGATGGCAGCAACCGCTGCGGCCAAGGCCGGTGCGTCGCCCGGCGGGATCAACCAGCCGGTGTCGCCGTCGCGGACCACTTCACCGATGGCACCGACCGTGGTCGAGACGCAGGGTCTGGCCATGGCCAGAGCCTGGGTGAGTCCTTGCGGTACGCCTTCATCTTTGATCGAGGGCAGCACCACGGCCGCCAGCCCGGCGAGCACCGCCGGGATGTCGTCGCGGTAACCGGCGAGGATCAGCCGGTTGGCGACGCCGAGTTCCGCGGCTCGGGCCAGGATCCGGTCGCGGATTGGTGATTGGCCGTGGGGGATCTCACCGATGAAGACAAAGCGCAATTTGGGATGCACCTGCAAAATCGCTGGCATGGCCTCGACCAGCACATGGTGGCCCTTCATGTGGCGGAGCATCGCCACGGTGCCGACCAGCGGTTCGTCGTCGGCCAGATCGGGGCACAGGGGCCGCAAGCTGGCGCGCAAGGCGCGGGTGTCGTTCTGCGCTGGATCGAAGCGGCTGAGATCGACGCCGGTGGGGACCGATGCGATCCGCCTGCCATCCATCCGGTTGTGGTCGATCAGGCGTTGGCGCAGGGCCTCGCCAGTGGTCACCACGGCGTCGCAACCACGGCCATAGACCCAGCGGGTGCAGGGATCCCGGCCGACCGCGATCGACAGATGACGGGTGCGGACCACCGCAACCCGTCCCAGCCCTGTGCCAGGCATCCGGGTGGCCAAGGCCGCAATCCAGCCGTCGATGGCGGAATGGGCGTTGACCACGGCGACGCCTTCACGGCGGATGACGGCGCGCAGGCCGGATCGGCTTGCCAGCTCGAAACGGTGGCGGAAAGGCAGCGGAAATACGGTGAATCCGGCATGTTCGGCGCGGGGCAAAATGCCTGAATCCGGCCGCGCGGCGAGCAGCAGCCGGTGGCCGCGGGCACGCAGGGCGGTCATCTCAGCCAGGATCCGGTGCTCTTGCCCGCCCCAGCCGGGGCTGGCCTCGGTATGGAGAATGGTGAACGGTGTCTGCATGCGGTTGGCTGACGCGACGGGCGCGACCGGATCCGGTGCGGAGGTCACGGGGTGGGAACCGTGGGGATGCTGGTCCAGGCCGCCAGGGCGGGCCTGGATCGGCGACGCGGCCCGGCTGCCAGGTCATCTTGCAATTGATTCTCATCATTGGAGGATGTCACCGTGACCACCTTGGATGTCTTGCCGCTGGGCTCCTCGGCGCGGGTGACTGCCGTAGGCGGTGAACCAGGAGTGCGTCGGCGCCTGCTCGAAATGGGCCTGGTGCCTGGGACGACCATCACCGCCCTGCGCCGTGCGCCCCTCGGCGATCCGTTGGAATTGTCGGTGCGCGGCTACCTGCTCAGCCTGCGGATCGAACAGGCTAAACTGGTCAGCGTCGAGTGACTATGCCGCACTTTCTTCCGCAAACCTTGTCTGTGCCGGTTCGCACCATCGCCCTCGCCGGCAACCCCAACGCCGGCAAGACCAGTTTGTTCAACGCCCTCACCGGCCTGCGCCAAAAAGTGGCCAATTACGCCGGGGTCACGGTCGACAAGAAGACTGGCCCGGCGCGGACGCCGGCGGGGCCGATCACCGTCATCGATCTGCCCGGCACCTATTCGCTGGAACCAGTGTCGCCGGATGAACGGGTGGCGGCGGAGGTCCTGCGCGGCCAGCGCACCGACACGCCGGCGCCGGATGTCATCATCGCGGTGATCGATGCCAGCAATCTCGCCCGCAATCTGCTGCTGTTCACCCAGCTCGCCGACTTGCACCGGCCGTTGATCGTCGCCCTGACCATGCCCGATGTCGCCACCAGCCTGGGTCGGCCGGTCGATCCTGCGGCACTGGCACGGGATCTTGGCGTGCCGGTGGTGCCGGTGGTGTCCTACCGCGGGCAGGGGGTCAGCGAACTGCTGTCTGCGATCGACCGGGCTGGGATCCCCGCCCAGCCGTGGTCGTCCGTGGCGCAGACTCCTGTTGCCGCGGATACCGCAGATGCCGCGGATCCCGTGCTGGCCGACATCGCCGGTCGCTACCAGTGGATCGACCGCGTGGTCGAACACTGCGTCCAACCCGGCGGAGTGAGCAGTGCGTCGGTGACCGACCGGGTCGATGCCGTGCTGATGCATCCGGTGTTCGGGCTGGGGATCTTCGCGGCGATCATGACCGGTCTGTTCCTGACCATCTTCATCGTTGCTGATCCCTTGATGTCTGGATGCGAAAACGCTGTCGCCTGGCTGGGCGCGCTGGCCACCAGCGGACTATCCGAGGGTTTGTTCAAGGATCTCATCGAGCGGGGTGTCTTCGGCGGGGTCGGCAGTGTGGTCGTGTTCGCACCTCAGATCGCCTTGCTGTTCATCCTGCTCGGCCTGCTTGAGGACAGCGGCTACCTTGCGCGCGCTGCCTTTTTGATGGATCGGCTGCTGTCCCGGGTCGGACTGCACGGCAAGAGTTTCATTCCGTTGCTGTCCTCGTTCGCCTGTGCGATCCCCGGCATCATGTCGGCGCGCAGCATCCAATCGCCCCGGGACCGCCTGGCCACGATCCTGGTCGCCCCGTTCATGTCGTGCAGCGCCCGGTTACCCGTTTATCTGCTGCTCGTCGGCACCTTTTTCGGCCATTGGTCGCAGTGGGGTCGGGGCGGATTGATGCTCGGTCTGTACGTCCTCGGCATTGCAGCCGCCGCCGCCATTGCCTGGCTGTTCAGCCGGACCCGGGCCGCCGGACCGAGCGCTCCGTTCATCCTGGAACTGCCCCGATACCAATGGCCGAAACCAGGCAACGTCGGCTTGCAGGCCTGGCAGTACACCCGTGCCTTCCTGGTCCGGGCCGGCACCATCATCTTCGCCTTGTCCATACTGCTGTGGGCCGCTGCGACCTTTCCCCGGCCGACTGAAGCGGAGACCGCCGCCCGCACCGCGGCGTTTGAGCAAGCCTGGACTCCACCCGCACCGCAGCCCGCCGCCGCCGAGCCAGCCGCAGGCAAGGCAGAGCCGCCGCCATCGCCGGAAACCATCAAGGCCACCGCTTTGGAGCAGCACCTCGCTGGCGAGGCGCTGGCCCATTCGGCCGCCGGCCGGTTCGGTCATCTGGTCGAGCCGCTGATCGCCCCGCTGGGATTCGACTGGAAGATGGGCGTCGGCCTGGTCGGCGCCTTCGCCGCCCGCGAGGTCTTCGTCGCCACCATGGGCATCGTCTACCGGGTCGGCGACTCTGAGGACGACACCGCTCCGCTGAGCGACGCCATGACTCAGGATCGCCGCCCCGACGGCTCGCCGACCTGGACCCCGTTGGTTGCGCTGTCGATGCTGGTGTGGTTCGTCCTGGCGATGCAGTGCATCAGCACCACCGCGGTGGTCCGCCGCGAAACCGGTGGCTGGACCTGGCCGCTGATCCAGCTGGTGTCGATGAACCTGATCGCCTATGCCGCCTGCCTGGTGATCTACCAGGGCGGCCGGGCCTTGGGCTTCTGACATGGATGCTTTACTGGTCGGTCTGGCCATCGTCGGCGCCGCCGGATACCTGGCGGCACGTTGGTGGCGTTCGTGGGCCGTCAGCAAGAAACCAGGCGGTTCTTGCGGCTGCGAGCATTGCCCCGGCAAACGGTGACGCTGACCGGCGGCATCGCCGTCTGACCCAGGCTTGCCCGCGATCCCAGCGTTCCACCGTGGGCGCATGATCGAACCGCAACGCCGTCTGCTCGCTGATGCCGTCCGCAATCGCGCCTTCAAACTGGCGCTGGAGGCGACCGTGCCGCGTGCTGGCCAGGTGCTCGATCTTGGCAGTGGCACCGGCTATTTGAGCCTGCTCGCGGTCGCTGCCGGCGCGAGCAAGGTCATCGCTGTCGAGGCCGAACCCGGATTGGCGCATCTGGCTGAGCGGGTGCTGCGCGCGAACGGAGCAGCGAAAAAGGTCCAGGTGGTGGCGGCGGCGTCCCACGACATCGCGCTCAAAGGTTCCGGCACCGCTGACGTGGTTGTGTCCGAAACCCTGGGCAACCACGCCTTTGAAGAGCACCTGATCGAAAACCTGATGGATGCCAGGCGATTCCTGAAGCCGGGCGGGACGATGATTCCTCGGGCGGTGACCGTGTGGGCGTGCCCGGTCGTCACGCCGCGGCTCCGCGAGTCGGTCGATACCTGGGATACCGGCGATGGCTTCGACCTGACCGCGGCCCGCCGGGTCGGGCTGAACAACCTGTTCGTGCGCACCGCAGGACCAGAGGATTTGCTGGAGGGGGGCGAAGTCGCCCTCGATCAGGCCACGTTCATCCGTGGCGATGGCCGGCCCGGCGACGAACCCAGTCAGCGCAAAGCGACCGCGCGGTGGACCCTGGCCAGGGCCACGACGATCCACGGCTACCTGCTATGGTGGACGGCAGAACTCGCCCCGGGCATCGTGCTGTCCACCGCTCCGACCGCGCCCGCCACCCACTGGGAGCAGGTCTTCCTGCCCCTGATGGAACCGCTCTCAGGCGGCCGTAAAGACGAAATCATTTTGCATTATTCCAGCGATACCCGCTGGTCCACCGGGTGCCGCGTCACCTGGTCGGGCAGCGTCGGCCGCCTGCCCTACCGGATGGACAACCGCGACGGTTGGCCGCGGTGAGGACTTTTATCATGGGGCTTTCGCCCCACGGGCCTTCGGCCCTGCCCCCGGCCGCGGTCGTCGCTTCATTTCACTGCTGCGCAGATGCCATGGTGGGCGGATGGGCGTTGCCCATTTTATTCGCCCACCGCTCCTCGGTCGGCCGTTCCCCATGGCCTCGCTCCGAGGTCCTCTCGATACATCGGGGACTCCCTCCCGAGATCCAAGGGTCACCACGACCCCGGGGACCTTGAGCCTGATGTGGTGTCAGGGAAAAAAGTCGCGAGTAGGCGTTGATCCAGTCATCGATGATGACGGTCGGTTGATTGACCACGTCAGCTTCGCTGCTTCCATGAGATTCTGATTTTTAGCGATTACGCCAGGTGCAGAACCACGACCGAGATCGCGCTGACCGTGTCCTTGCCGTGGTTGATATAGACGTGGCGTTTGTGGCCGGGGAACTGGACCAGGGCGCCGGCTTCGACTTCGACCACCTCTTCGGCGATGCGCAGCGTGGCGGTGCCGGAATGGCAATAGAAGAACTCCTGGGCGCCTTCCGGGTGCGGGCGGCCGACGCTGTCGCAGCCAGGTTGCAGGGAGACGGCGCTGATCTGGACGCCCTTGGACGCGATGGGCGAGACCAGTCGGGCGGCGAAGCGGCCCTTGTCGGCGCGGTATTCCTGTTGTTCCGCAGGAGACACCTTGTGGTGGCGGCGCTCGGGCTGGGGCCGCACCAGCTCGTCCACCGCCACGTCGAGGGCCTTGGCCACCCGCAGCACTGTGGCCAGGGCGGGATTGGCTCCAGGTTGTTCGAGGCTGGCGAGGGTGGCGCGGGGCAGGCCGCAGCGGTCAGCCAGGCCGGCTTGGGTCAGCCCAGCCTGCTTGCGCAGGCGGCGCAGGTTGTCGGCAAGGGTGGCGTCCATGCCGATAGGCTGGCGCGGAATTCCAATGTGCCAGCACCCCCGGTCTGGATTCCAGCCCATCAGACTTGCCCGGCCAGGTGGCATCGACGACAAGACCATCCGTTGCGGGGATGCTCCCTGCTTCCCGGAGATTCCCCTTGGAACGCCGTGATTTCCTGCGCTTGTCCGGCCTCGCCGCGATCGGCGCGTTCTATCCCTTTACCGCTCCCCGGCTCGACGCCGGCGACGGCCCAGTCCCCCTCAAGGAGGCAAACATGCCCTTCACCCTTCCCGCCCTTCCTTATGCCACTGACGCTCTCGAACCCTTCCTGACCAAGGAAAACATCGAGCTGCATCACGGCAAGCACCACAACGCCTACGTGGTCAACCTCAACAAGTTCATCGACGACGGCAAGGTCGATGGCAAGAAATCGCTGGAAGAGATCATCCTGTCCAGCGACGGTCCGGTGTTCAACAACGCCGCCCAGATCTGGAACCACACCTTCTTTTTCAATGGCCTGAAGCCCAAGGGTGGCGGCGAACCAACCGGCGCTGTGGCTGACGCCATCGTCCGCGATTTCGGCAGCTTCGCTAAGTTCAAAGAGGAATTCACCGCTGCCGCGATCAGCCAGTTCGGCTCGGGCTGGGCCTGGCTGGTGGTCGATGGCGGCAAGCTGAAGGTCACCAAGACCGGCAATGCCGATCTGCCGTTGAAGGCCAAGCAGACCGCGTTGCTGACCGTCGATGTTTGGGAGCACGCGTACTACCCGACGTTCAAGAATCTCCGTCCGAAGTACGTCGAGACCTTCCTGACCAACCTGGTCAATTGGGAGTTCGTGGCCGAGCAGCTCAAGCTCGCGAAGTAATTCCGCACCGTCTGACTGTTGACGGCGCCGGCGGTGTGCGGTTGCACGCCGCCGGCGCTTTTTTGCGACCCGTGGCAGGCATGATGCGGTCATGCGCCAGCCGTGGTCCATCGTGGTGGTGCTGTTCGCCGCGCTGTTCGGCGCGGGATGCGCGCCGGCCCGCTATCAGCCGATCGCCCGACCGGATAGCGATGGCGTGCCACTGGTGATCACGGTCGATTTCGATCCTGCCGTGCTAGACCATCCAACTTTTGCGCCAACGCCTGAACCGACGGTGCGATTCATGATGATCCACCGGGTCGGCTGGCATGGCCGTTCACCGTGGTGCGACGATCCGTTCTGGCCTCATGGCCATGTGTGGGCCGATCAGCCGCGGCCGACCGCGGTCTGGCTGCTGCTCGGCGATGGGCCGGCCCAGGCCCAGGCATTGCGCTGGCGTCTCGGCCGAGGTCGCCAGGAAACCACCGTCGCGATCCGTCCTGGTCGTACGTTGACCGTCACGATGCAAGCCAACGGCGGCCAAACCGGCTGGGAATCGCTGGGTACCATCACCATGGCCCCCGACTTGAAACTGCGCGTCGTGCTCGACGCCAATGGAGGCAGGCTGGACAGCAGCTCCTCCACAGCCGCGGCGGTCACCGCGCCGTAACGGAATGGCGCTGAATGGTGGTGTGACACAGCCGGACTGCGGTCGCTCAGTGTCCAGGGAATGTCTGCGTGTGCAGGCTGAATACCCGGTGCATGGATGATCCCGCCGATCCCCTCGATGTGCTCGCCCGGCGAGCCCAGGCAGGCGACCGCGAAGCCTTCAGCGCCATCGTGGTCCAGACCGAGGTCCTGGTCCGCCGGTTCATCGCTGCCCGGGCCACCTCGCTCAGCCAGGTGGACGAGGTCCTGCAGGAGACCTACGTCACCGCCTGGATCCGGATCAGCAGCTATCGGCTCTCTGGAACCCTGTTGGCTTGGCTCAAGGGCATCGCCCGCAACTTGCAGCGGCAGGAATGGGAACGCTGCCGCGCAGCAGCCGCGACTGACCCTGAGTGCATTGATGGCCTGATCGCGCCGGAGCCGGAGCGCGACCTGGACGCCGACGTCAGCACCGCGATGCGTCGGCGACTGCGCTCCTGCCTGGAGACGCTCAGCATTCAGCTCCGGGACTTGATCCAGCGCCGTTACCAGGGCGGTCAATCCATGACGGACCTGGGCGCAACCCTGGCCTGTCCGGCGGCCACCGTGGCCACCCGCTTGTTCCGGGCCCGCGAGCACCTGCGCGCCTGCATCGAGCGGGGCGCGGAGACGCCATGATCGATCATCGCCTGCCGGTTTGGATCGAGGCCCACCTCGACGGCACGCTGGCTGGGGCCGAGCTCGCTGCCTGCCGCACAGCACTGGCGGCGGATCCGGCGCTGCGCGAGGGTTTCCGCCACCATTGCCAGATGGCGGCGCAGCTCGCGAATGAACTCGGCCCAAGAGACCAGAGCAAATCGGCTGAACTGGCTCGGCGCATCGATGGCCTGTTGGCGGACTCTCGGCGGGTGCGCAGCCAGGCGCGGCGGGTGCTCGCTGGGCTGCCTCGCTGGCCAGCCCGGGTGATATGGGCGTTGGCGGCGCTGTTGGTCCTGGCCATCGGGTTGCCCGTGACGGTGATGGCGTTGCGCGCGTCCTCGACCGGCGCAGCGATCGCCTGGCGCGAGGACGCCGGCGGCCGCAGCGTCCTGGTCGCCGGAGCCCAGGTCACGGGCACGGTTGGCATGGCGATCG
Organism: Planctomycetota bacterium; assembly: GCA_014193115.1. Lineage (GTDB taxonomy): Bacteria > Planctomycetota > UBA11346 > UBA11346 > UBA11346 > BJHQ01. Next base: position 103,343 of record BJHQ01000011.1, read on the forward strand.
TCCAGGCCGATGGTTCGCGCCTGGGCCTCGGCAGGGGGGCGAAGGTCCTGGTCGGTGATCGGCCCGGCCGCTATCAGCTAGACCATGGCTTGATCGAGGCCCGGATCGCCCCGCAGTCGCCGGCTGGGTTCTCCATCAGCACTCCGTCCGGCCGGGTCAGCGTGGTCGGCACCACGTTCACCTTGCTGGCAACTCCGGTGGCGAGCTGGCTGGCAGTGTCGGAGGGAAGCGTCGACCTCGCATCAGCAGCTGGCACCCGGCGGATCACGGCAGGCGGCCGGGCATTGATGCCTTCGGTCGGTGCCCCCCGCTTGTTGCCCGCCGTGGATCGGCGGCCCATCGGCAGCTGGGTCCTCTGCCAAGGTTCGACCGTGATGAATCCGCGTGGCTGGTTCGGTGACGAACGCGCTGACTACCGCGGGGCCGCCGGTGCGACCCGTTTTGCCACCGCCCTGGTTGCGGCTGCTGACGCTGGCATCGAGGACTTGCGGGCGCATGGCGCCCAAGGGGTCATCCTGTGGGACCTGGAGGGCAACCATGAGCAGATCCAGCGCTATCCCGGCGATCCGCGGTTGATCGGTGACATCGCCCCTGAAATGGACTCCGCCGCCGATGGCCTGTTCACCCGGCTGGCCTCCGCCGGCTTCGCCACCGGCGTGCGCATCGGCGTCCACCCGTTCCGGCGCGTTGGCGATCGTCTGGTCGTCGATCCCGACGACGACCGGATGCTCGACGAGGCCACCGCCCGCATCGCCTTCGCCCGCACCCGCTGGGGCTGCACGCTGTTCTTCCTTGGCCACAACCTGACCAGGGCCGGCCTTGACCAGATGGCAGCGGGCGGAGCCATCGATCCAGAGCACCACGCCACGCCGACCGCTGTGATCCTGGCACTGCAAGCCCGTTTCCCCGGCTGCACTTTCATTCCGGAGTACGCCGCGGACGAGACCTGGGCGCTGACACCATGCTTCGCCATGCCGAGCCCTGCGGGTCTGGCTCGCGCGGCGGAGCTCATCCGCCGCTGGCCCTGGGCCACGCCAGCCGTCTTCCAGCCCGCCGGCACCGTTCCTGCCGGCGCCATCGAACTGTTCGCGGTCACCAACCGCTAAACCGGAGGTCCCTTGCTGTTCGCCTGTCTCGCCCGGCTCGGCCTGCCCGTCCTGCTATTGACCCTGGTCCTGGCCGGCGCTTGCCCGCCTTTGGTCGCCTTTGAAGAAGAGTTCCCTGGCCCGCAGCCGGGCTGGCTCGACGTCCGGGCCGCGCCGTACCACGCCATCGGCGATGGCGTGGTCGACGACACCGCCGCTCTCCAGCGCGCCCTCGACGACGCCACCACCGCCGGTAAGTCGGTGTATGTCTATCTGCCGGCCGGAGCCTATCGCATCACCTCGTCCCTGCGCGCCACCGGCAAGCGCGGGCTGAAAATGATCGGCGAGCATCCCGCCACCACCGCCATCCGCTGGGACGGCGCGGCTGGAGCGAAGATGCTCGCGTTCAACGGCTGCCGTCAGGTGACCATGGCCCGCTTCACCGTCGACGGCCGCAGCCGAGGGGTGGCCGGGATCGCCGACGACTGGGACGGAGTGGCCGGGCTCTATGCCGGCAACTGGCTGTTCTGCGATCTTGTGGTCCAGGACGTGACTGAAGGCATCACCGCCGGCGCCTCCGACGGCGCCGCGGCGGAAAGCATGGTGCTGCGCTGTGTTTTCCTGCGCAACAGCGTGCACGGCCTCAAGATCTGCAATTTCAACGCCCTCAACTGGTGGCTCTGGTACTGCCGCTTCGAGGACTGCGCCACCGCGGTGCTCGAAAGCCGAGGCGGCCTGCACGTCAACCGCTGTGTGTTCAAACGCTCGACCGCCACCGACATCCTGCTCAACGAGTCCTGCAACGCCGGCATCCGCGACAACTGGTCCCTCGGCTCGCGCCGGTTCTGCGAGACCGGCGCCTTCCAGACCACGGTCTTCGCCCGCAACGTCATCCTCGACACCACCCAAGAGCAGGCCATCGTCGCCAATGGCCAAGATGTTTTCCTCGACAACGTCGTGCGCTCCGCCGCCGGCAAGACCGGACCGCCGATCAATATCTACGGCCGCTATCAGCCCTTCGGCAATGACCTGACCGCCATCGGCAACACCGCCACGGTCGATCCGGCCTTTGTCGGCGCCTATCGTTCGCGCCTCATCGACCAGACCACCGTGGCCCGGACTGCGCTGAATCCGCCTGAACCGGTCCTGCCCGGCCCGGCGCCTCGGGTCAGCCGCGCCATCTTCCGGCCCGCGATCCCGGTCACCGGCGCCACCATCCAGGCCGCCATCACCGCTGCCGCGGCCTCGGCGGACGCCAATCCCATCGTGTGGATCCCGGCCGGGAGCTGGCCGGTGACCCAGACCATCGTCGTCCCGGCCAATCGCCGGCTGCAGATCACCGGCGAGGGCACCTGGGGCATCACCACCCTGTCGCCGCCCTCGCCCATCGCCATGCCGGTGCTGCGCTTCGCCGGACCCAGCCGCGCCTCGTTGGCCAACCTCTGCGTTTACGCCCACCAGAATGATCTGGATGCCGAGGTCATCACGGTCGAGGACGCCGACCAGAACGGCGGCCGGGTCTTCATCCAGGATCTCACCGGCAGCGACTTCCACGACACCGGGCTGTATCCCAACCTGCTGGTCAGCCGGCTCGACCGCACCACGGTGGAATGCTGGGGCTGCAACGTGGCCAACGTGCGGGTGGCGGGCGGACCGCTGGCCGCCGCCGGCACCCCAGGCACTGCCGTCACCCACCTGATCGGAAGCAACGCCGGCAATTTCATGGTCATGGACAATGGCGACCTGCATGTCGCCGACCTGTATTCCGAGATCGCCCATCAACCCAGCCTGGCCCTGCATGGCGCTGCTCGTTTCACGGTTGAGGCGGCGCAGTTCAAGCGCACGCGCCGACCGACCGGGCCTGCGATCATCCTCGATGCGGTGCAAGGACCGGTATCGATGATGGCGGCAGTGTTCGTGGACAATCCGGTCGAGGTGCGCGGTGGCAGCGCGGACATCCTGTTCAACGTCCTGGCCTCCTCCTGGACCTCCTACCCGGGGCCGTGGTTCGTGGATGAATCATCCGCCGGCCAGGCCACGGCCTTCCATGCCCGGGCCGAACTCAGCGGTGGCACCCAGGCCGCCATTCCCGATGCCGGTCCCACCGACGATGCGACCCTGCGCCGGCTGTACGGCGCGGTGCGCAGCCAGCGCTCCAGCCAGCTGCCTCTGCTCGCGGTGCCCGCCGGGGCCACCGACCTGCGCCTGTACCGCATCTGGCTGGGCTGGGGCCGGGCTGGACTGCGCATCGATGGCCCCAGCCCTGACCGGATCCCGCCGGCAGCCCCCGCGGCGCCCACAGTGGACAGCGCCACCACCGCCACCCCGCTGCTGACCGGCAGCACCGAGCCGCTGGCCACCGTGGCGATCTGCGCAGGTTCCGAGCCGATCGCCTGGGCCTGGGCGGACGCGGCCGGGACCTGGTCGACGCGGCTGCAGACCCCGCTGGCCGCAGGCGTCCACGACCTGCGCGTGACCGCCATCGACCGGGCCGGCAACACCGGATCGTTCTCGCCGACCCGGCGCATCACCGCCGCTAGCGGCACCCCGGTGATCTCCGCCCAGCCCGGGGATGTCTCGACCGTCGCCGGCCTGCGGGCGGGTTTCGCCGTGGCCGCCACCGGCAGCCCGACGCCGACGTTCGCATGGCAGCGCTCGCATGACGGCGGTCGGACCTGGTCGGCCATCGCCGGTGCGACCACCGCTGCCTACACCACCCCGGTGCTGACCGTCTCCGACAACGGCGCGCGCTTCCGCTGCCTGGTCGCCAACAGCGCCGGCCTGGCCACTTCGCGCCAGGCGCGCCTGGTCGTGGTGGCCAGCGGCGGCAGCGTCCGTCTGTTCGACGGCCTGACCCCGACCCAGGCGGATGTCACCGACAACCAGCCCTATGAACTCGGTTTGCGCTGGCGCAGCAGCCAGGCCGGCGTCATCACCGCCATCCGTCATTGGCGCTCACCCAGCGAGACCGGCAGCCACATCGGCCGGCTGTGGTCGGCGAGCGGAACCCAGCTCGCCAGCGTCACCTTCACCGCCGAGACCGCCTCGGGCTGGCAGGAGGCCGCCCTCGCCACGCCGGTGGCCATCGCCGCCGACACCACCTACGTCGTGAGCGTGAACATCAACAGCCGCTATCCCTGCACGGTCGGAGGTCTTGCAGAAAGTGTCCTCCGCCCGCCCCTGTCCACCATCGTTGGCGGTAATGGCGTGTTCGGCTCCGTCGGCACCTTCCCCACCCAATCGTGGAACAACAGCAATTATTTCCGCGACGTGGTCTTCCGCAGCAATTCGCCGACCCGCATCATCCGCATGTCCACCGGCGGCGCGATCACGGACTGGACCATCACCCCGACTGCCGGCAGGACGATCCCTGGCAGCGGCGCGGTCGAATTTGCCGACCTGACACCAACCCATGCCTATCGATTGTCGCCTCAACCAGCGCTGAATACCAGGAATTGACCTGAAGCATTTGCTTTTCGGCCAGATCGGTGTCCGGTTTCAGCGGTGAATCAGGCGAAAAAAAGCGGCTCGTCAAGCGGCATACCTCCTGGAGTCCGCCTGCACATTCTGCCGGTTTCACTCCGTCAGCTGCCCCCGGTCGTGGTCGAGGGCGGCCCAGGCCTCGGCCATATCGGCGGGTTCCTCGACCAGCTGCTTGCGGTCGGCATCGGTCAGGTCGCGTACCGCGCCGGCGGGCAGATCGGCGGGCAGATTCAGGCTTCCGATCCGGTCGCGGTGCAGTTCAACGACCTCGCCGCCGAGTTCCTGGATCATCCTTCGCACCTGGTGGTGGCGACCTTCGCGCAGGTGCAGCGTGGCCAAACCGGCGCTGGGCAATTCCAACACCGCGGGCAAGGCAGGGCGATCGTCGTCCACCAGCGCCAGACCTTTGGCGACCCGCTCGATCGCCCGGGCCGATAGAGTTCCGATATAGCGGATCCGATAGCGTTTGACGATGTGCCGGCGCGGATTGGTCAGGCGGTGGATCAAGGCGCCATCGGTGGTGCAGATCAGCAGTCCGGTGGTGGCCCGGTCCAGCCGTCCGGCCGGTTCGATGCCCAGATGGCGCAGATTTTCGGGATAGAGCTCTTCAAGCAGCGGTGCTTCTGCCGGATCGTGGCTGCACGCCAGGCCGAGCGGTTTGTGGACCAGGAGCGTGGCCGAGTCAGGTCCGTCTTCCACCACCTGCCCGTTCACCTGGACCGGCCCATCGACATGCCTCCCCGGGTCGCGGCATACCCGGCCGCCGAGCCGAACCCGGCCGGAACGGATGAGGTTCCGGGATTCGCTTCTGGTGCCGTAGCCGCGGTGGGCGAGATAGGCATCGAGACGTTCGCTCATGCTGGCGCTCCCTGCCTGCGGCAACTCATCCGACAAGTACCTCGAGCACTTTGAACCGGCGATCCTCGCGGACCTGGCGCAGGAGGCCGAGCTTGGACAATTCGGCCTCATAAGGCAGTTGGCGGTTGGCCACCAGGCGGAGGCGGCCGCCCGGGCGCAGGGCGGACACGGCGACCTCGGACATCCTCCGCGCGATGGCCAGGTCATTGGCCGGACCGGCGTGACAGGGGGGATTGCAAACGACCAGGTCGACGTCGGCCACCGGCAGCGGTTCCGCGACATCCCACCAATGCACTGAGGCGCGACCCGGGGCTGCGGTCCGGGTGCGTTCGCTGGCGACGGCCACCGCGGTCGCATCTGCCTCAACCAAGGTCGCCTTCGCAGCCGGCCACCGGACCAGCGCAGCCGAGGCGAGATGCCCGGCGCCGGCGCCGATATCCAGGATGTGCCGGCACTCCGGCAGGTCCTCCAGGCTGGCGATCAGCATGGCGCTGCCTTCGTCGAGGGTGCCGCCGGCGAACAAGCTGGTGGCCGGATCGACCTGCCAGGCGGCAGGCGCCGCACGGTCATCCCGGCGGAAGGCCGCCGACCGCGAGCGGTCGCGGATGGCGGTGGCCAAGGGCGGTGCATCCAGCTCGGCGGCGATGCGTTTGATCCAGCTCGCCGGCCCCAGGTCGTTGGGACCGCTGATCACCAGGCGGCCGCCTGGCACCACCGCATTCCACGCTCCGGCGAGATCAAGCTGGACAGCTGACGTTCCTTTGCGCAGACGCACCACCGCCTGGACCGAACCGGCCACCTGGGCCCACTGAGGGACCGCCGTGCAACCGGCGGCGAGGGCCTCCAGATGATCGTTGCGCCACGGGGTCACCGCCACGCCGCCGAGCCGGGACACCGCCGCATGCCCGTGATTTTCAGCCGTCGGCAGCGCATCGAGGATGCCCTCGACGAAGACCGGATCGCGCTTCGCCGCCGTGCGGCGGGCCGGACCGCTCATGGACAGATGGTTTCCGGATCAGCCGATGAACCGCCAAGACGCCAAGGCGCCAAGGAAAAACAGATGCGATTCGCTGCTGGCTGGGAGGCAAACCGGGGGGCGATGGATGTTGCTCCGAATATTCCCATGACGTTTTGGTGCCTGGGCGGATTCGCAACCGGGCTATCCAGGATCATCTCCCGCCCTCGCCGCGTAATTCCTCTAATTTAGCGGCATATTGGTCGAGCTGAGTCGTCGCTTGGCGGATCGCAGCGATGCCGGCCTCGTAGCGTTTCAGCGCCTCATCGAGGGGCAGCTCGCCGGATTCCAGGGCGGCGATGGTGGCTTCGATCCGCTGGAAGTGCTCTTCGATCGGCGTGGGCTTGGCCATGGTCGGGCAGCTTATGGTGGAGGACGAGGACGCCAGGCCGGTTGCGGGCAGTCCAGCGGACGAGTCCTGCGCAACCCCTTGCCCAGCACTTCGTTCTGGGAGATACTCGTTTACGAATCCATGAAGCACGGACTCACCATCTCGCAGTCCGCCGTCGGCACCGTCCATGTGCTGAAGCTCGGCGGTTTCCTCGACGGCCACACCTTTGGCGAGCTTGAGAAAGTCCTCGATCAGCTGATCAAGGCGGGCAAGTCGCGCATCGTGCTCGAACTTTCCGGGCTGGGCTACATCGCCAGCGCCGGGGTCGGTTGCTTCATCGGCAGCGCCCAGCTCGCCCGTCAGGCCGGGGGCAGCGTGCAGCTGGTCAATCCGTCCTCGAACGTCCGGGAAATCTTCAGCATTCTCGGCCTGGAAGCCGTCCTCGAGATCCATGACAGCATCGATGCCGGGGTTCGCGCCGCCAAGGGCGGCTGAGCCGATCAACCGGCGCAAGGAACCGCATGGCTGGAATCTCCAAAGACATCGAGCGGGTCGCACGGATGATGGAAGCGCAGAAGCTCGACCCGATCTACATCCGGCATTATCTGCAAGAGACCTATGCCCTGGATGAGAAATCCATCGACGGCCTGTTCGAGAAGCTCGGCATTGGCAAGCCCAAGGGGCTGAAGGAAGGCGCCCCGGTGAAAAAGGTCGCGCCAGAGAACAAGTTGGGAAAATCGAAATTTTACTGAGGGATCGCCGGCCGTTGCCGCTCATCGCTGGGCGGCGGGGTTGGGTTGACCGGCGGACCTGGGACCTGGGGGTTTTTCGCTAGAAAACACGCCGCCGCGGGATGGCCGCCGCCGCCCCGGGGCATGGCGATCGACAGGCAGTCGATGCGCTCGCTGCGTAGACTATGGATCCAGGCGCCATTCTTCTTGCGATAGAACATGACCGCCAGGTCATAGCCCAGGCCGCCGCTGTCGGTCGTGGCCAGGATGTGGTCGGCGATCTCGTTCAGATCGCCCCGGGCCGGCACCGCAAAAGCCCGCACCCCGGCCAGGCCGAAGGCATCCATCATCGGCTTGCCCACCTGGACCGCCGCGTGGACCCGTTGCTGCTGTTTCAACAGGAGTGGGCGGCCGATCGCAGCCATCGCCATTGGATCGGCGGTCAGCAGGCCGGGCAGATCCTTTCCGCCCTGGAAGGTCGCCCAAACCCCGGCCGCCACCGCCCGGGATTCGGGCAGCGCCCAGGTCCACAAATCCTTGTCTTTGATGTAGGCGATGATCGGCGGCACCGGTTCGCCGGGAAACAGCTCGCGCCAGGTCAGCGAGGCGCCGCACTCGGCGATGTCGAGCACCCCGAGACCGAGCTGGCGATGGACATCCAGTTGGCTGCGATGGTGGTCGAGCCAGGTGAACGATTTGGCCTGGGCGCGCAGGGTCCGCATCGCCGGCAAGGGCAGACCGAAGTCCACCATGATCAGATCGCGGCCTTCGACCACCGGCGCCGTATCGCCATGCTGCATGGCCAGCAAGTCGCACTCCGGGAAGCGCCGCCGCACCACCGCTGCCGCCCCGAGCCCGTCGAGGCAGTGGGCGTGGAAGATGCACAGCGGCCGCATCGCCAAGACCGTGGGCAGCGTCTGGGTCGCGGCAAGCTGCCGGCAGGTGCCGAGCGGCTTGTGCCAGGCGACTTGTTCCAAGCGACTTGTTCCAAGCGACTGGCGGGCTCCTTCCGAGCAGGGACCGCGATCCGTCGTCCTCCTCCGCACTGGCCTCGAACGGAAGCAGCCGGCTGCGCCGGGTGCTGAGCAACCATGGCGCCGGCGGGGATCGCCACGTCGACCCTTGCCACCACGCTTCGTGACGCAAGCTCCCCCGGCCTCGCGGCCAGCCCGCCCACCCCAGACCTCCCCGACGGACCAAGACATGGCCCTGAACCTCGCCAAGACCCGCAACTTCGGCATCGTCGCCCATATCGACTCGGGCAAGACCACCGTGTCCGAACGGATTCTCTATTACACTGGAAAAAAGCACAAGATCGGCGAAGTCCATGACGGCGCAGCGTCGACCGACTGGATGAAGGAGGAGCAGGAACGCGGCATCACCATCACCGCGGCTGCGGTGTTCGCGCGCTGGCGCGACTTCGACATCAACCTGATCGACACCCCCGGACACGTCGACTTCACCGCCGAGGTCGAGCGCTCCTGCCGCGTCCTTGACGGTGCGGTGGTGGTCTTCTGCGCCGTCGCCGGCGTCCAAGCCCAGTCCGAGACCGTGTGGCGACAAGCCAACAAATATCGCGTGCCGCGCCTGGTGTTCGTCAACAAGATGGACCGGATGGGCGCCAACTTCGACCGCGTGGTCGGCCAGGTGAAGGAACGTCTCGGCGGCAATCCTGTGCCGATCCAGATGCCGGTCGGCGCTGGTGACGATTTCACCGGTCTGGTCGACCTGATCTCGATGAAGTACTTCACCTACGAAGGCGACAAAGGCGAAGACCAGATCGAGCACGACATCCCCGAGAACCTCAAGGCCGAGGCCGATAAGCGCCGGGCCTCGATGATCGACACCCTGGCCAGCGTCTGCGGCGATGAGTCGATCGAGACCGCCTACCTCGAGAACGGAACGCTGACCAACGAGCAGATCTACACCGGCCTGAAAGCCGGTGCCCTCAAGTTCACTTTGCAACCGATGCTGTGCGGCGCCGCGCTGCGCAACAAAGGCGTGCAGAAACTGCTCGACGCGGTGGTCGACATCCTGCCCGATCCCAAGAGCAGCCACAACATGCGGCAGTATGACGTGGACGATCTCACCCGCGAAAAGCCGATCCCGACCGAATGTGACCCCAAAGCTCCGCTGCGCGCCATGGTCTTCAAGATCATGAGCATGCCCCAGCTCGGCGACGTGTCGTTCGTCCGCGTCTATCAGGGAACCATCAAAGAAGGCGACCAGCTGCTGTGTCTGTCGACCCGCAAGCCCGAGCGCGCCAGCCGCATGGTCAAGCTGGTCGGCGCCGTGCCTCACAAGGTCGAAGACGCCCAGGCCGGCGACATCTGCGCCCTGGTCGGACTGAAGAACACCATCACCGGTGAAACCCTGGTGTCGCCCACCGATACCAAGCCGATGATGCTCGAAGGCATCAGCTTCGCCAAGCCGGTGATCAGCATGGCGATCGAGCCCAAGTCGAACGCCGACAAGGAAAAGCTGGCCTACGCCCTCCAGCGCCTGGAACGCGAAGATCCGACCTTCAAGAAATACACCGACACCGAGACCGGCCAGCTGATCATCCAGGGTATGGGCGAGCTGCACCTTGAGGTGCTGCAACACCGCATCCGCGATGAATACAAGGTCGATGCCAACGTCGGCAAGCCGCGGGTCAGCTACCGCGAAACCATCACCAAAGAGGTCGAGGTCCGCGGTAAGCACGTCAAGCAATCGGGTGGTCGCGGTCAGTACGGTGATTGCATCCTGAAGATCCGTCCATTGACGGCCGAGGAGCGATCGACCGGCGTCGAATTCATCTGGGTCGATGCGACCCGCGGCGGCACGGTGCCCAAGGAATACCGCCCGGCCATCGAGGAAGGCGTCATCGCCGAACTCGCCCGCGGCTATGCGGTCGGCTACCCGTGCATCAACGTCCACGTCAGCCTGATCGACGGCAGCTACCACGATGTCGACTCGTCCGAGGCGGCGTTCATCGCGGCCGGCAGCCTGGCCATCCGCAACGCCTACTCCCAGCTCGGCGTGATCGTGATGGAGCCGTGGATGCGGGTCGAAGTCGAAACCCCCGACCAATTCACCGGCGGCGTGATGGGCAGCTTGCAATCCAAGCGCGCGATCATCACCGAGACCCTCGACCGCGGCCCGAACAAGATCATCCGCTGTGAAGTGCCGCTGGGCGAAATGTTCGGTTACACCACCGATCTGCGCAGCCTGTCCCAAGGCCGCGCCGGCTACTCGATGGAACCCAGCGAATTCAAACAAGTCCCGAACTCAATGCTGGAAAAGATCAAGAAGGCGGAGGGGGCGAAAGCGGGCTGAGCTGCGCTCAGCAGGACCTGCCCCAAGGCAGGTCCGTCCGCTTTCGCCCGGCGCCCATGGATGGGCGCCGTGGAAATGCAGCGAAGCCGCCAGGACGGCGGCCGTCGTTTTGCCCGACAGCGTTAGGACCGAGGCGCCGCTTTCGCCCAGCGCCCATGGATGGGCGTGGAAATGCCGCGAAGTTTTGGAGCGGCGATGCGCTCATCGCCGGCGCGACACTGGTTCCGTTGGCAACCCAGTCAGACCGTGGCCGCTTTTTAGAACCTTCGCCCAGCCCCCCTGGGAGCGCCGAGCGCCAGCTCGGCTGGGTTTTGCTTGGAGCTGCCGCGCAGTCGCGAAGTGCGCACACCAACAACAAGGCGCGCACTTCGGAGCGGCGATGCGCTCATCGCCGGCGCGACACTGGTTCCGTTGGCAACCCAGTCAGACCGTGGCCGCTTTTTAGAACCTTCGCCCGGCCCCCCTGGGAGCGCCGAGCGCCAGCTCGGCTGGGTTTTGCTTGGAGCTGCCGCGCAGTCGCGAAGTGCGCACACCAACAACAAGGCGCGCACTTCGGAGCGGCGATGCCCTCATCGCCGGCGCGACACTGGTTCCGTTGGCAACCCAGTCAGACCGTGGCCGCTTTTTAGAACCTTCGCCCAGCCCCCCTGGGAGCGCCGAGCGCCAGCTCGGCTGGGTTTTGCTTGGAGCTGCCGCGCAGTCGCGAAATGCGCACACCAACAACAAGGCGCGCACTTCGGAGCGGCGATGCCCCCATCGCCGGCGCGACGCTGGTTCCGTTGGCAGCCCAGTCTAACCGTGGCCGCTGGTTTGAATTGGCCGATGATTTCGCGACTCCGGGCGATTCCTGCTATAGGGCGCAAGCATACGTTGCGCGCTTCATCGCTTTTGAGCGTCCCGTAGGGACGCTGCGATACCAGCCCGGGGCTTCAGCCCCGGGTAGGCAGGGTTCACCGGACTGGGGAGTCCCGTAGGGACGGCTGAATTTCCTGCTGGCTTCAGCCAGCAGGTACCGTGTCGAGCGAATGTTTAGGATAGGACTCATCCGTCCCTACGGGACTGCCATCACGTGCCACCAGCCCGGGGTTGAAACCCCGGGCTCATCTAGCGGCGTCCCGACGGGCTCATCTCGCGGCGTCCCTACGGGACGGCTTGCTGCCAAGCGCCTCCACAGGTGGAAATGCTCACGTTCATTTTTCCTGAGGACCGAGGCGCAACGGCGCTCAGCAGGATCTGCCTCAAGGCAGGCCCTTATGCCTGGCTCAACCCAACTCGCCTGAGGGCTCGCCAGCCCAAGCCTGACGCAGAGGGTGGTTCCATGCCCATGATCCGCTCTCTCGCCTGCGTCCTGCTCATCGTCCTGGTCGCCTGCGCGCCAGGGCCGGATCGGCCAGCGGGTCAGCCTGCATCATCCCAGGCGAAGTCGCCTGCTGCATCGACGCCTTCCGACGCTTCGCAACCAGCCGCTCCGGCCGCCAAGCAGTCGCAGACGGCCACGCCTTCTGCGGTGATTGGACGCAAGAGCGATACGCCGAAGACCGGACCGGTCGGCAGCGACCTCACGCCCGATCCCGCGTTGCACCTGGGGCAACTTCCCAACGGATTACGCTACGGCTTGCTCCACCATGCCCAGCCAGCCGGCAAGGTCTGCTTCCGGCTGCGCATCGCCACCGGCAGCATGAACGAGTCCGATCCGCAGCAGGGCCTGGCGCACTACCTGGAGCACATGGCGTTCAATGGCACCAAGAATTTCCCTGGTGGAACGCTGGTCGAACGGCTGCAGGCCGCTGGCCTGGCCTTTGGCGCCCACACCAACGCCCACACCAGTTTTGATGAAACGGTCTACAAGCTCGACCTGCCTGACACCAAGCCTGAGACCATCGACCTCGCCCTCACCGTGCTCGCCGATCAGGCCGGCGGCATGCTGCTGCTTCCCGATGAAGTGGAAAAAGAGCGCGGCGTGATCTTGTCGGAGATGCGCGATCGCGACGGCCCAGGGCGGCGCATCCAGACCGCACAGAACGCAGCCATTTATGCCGGAACGAACATCCCCAGGCGCGAGCCGATCGGGCTCGAAACGACCGTGCGCGGGGCGACGGCTGAGCTGCTCCGCGACTATTATCAGCGCTGGTATGTTGCCGAGCGGATGGTGTTCAGCGCTGTGGGCGATATCGAACCGTCCGTTTTGGAGCAGGCCGTGCGCGCCAAGCTGGGCGGCTTGGCCAAAGGCAGCGGAACGGCGGATCTCCCGGTCGGTGCGCTGATCCCGGATTCCGGCGCAGAGCTGCGCTTGGCCGATCCCGAGGCGAAGGCCACGGAGGTCAGCCTGATCCGGGTGCGGGAACGCCAGCGACCAGCGGATACGGTCGAATCCAGGCGAGCGCAGTTCCTTGCCGACCTGGGCGAAGGGGTGATCCGCCGCCGGTTGGCCAAGGTGGTCGAATCCCGCGGTGATGGCGCTTTGCTGTCCGGCATGCCGTTCAGCTACCAGTGGATGTTCTGCTACCACACGGGCGTCGAAGGCCAGGCCCGTCCTGGTCAGGGTCAGGCGGCCCTGGCGGTCCTGATCGAGGAATACCGCCGGATGCTGGACCACGGTCCGACTCCCGGCGAACTGGCGATCGAAGCCGCGGGCGTGGCCAGCGATCTCGATCAGGCGGTGGAGTCCGCCGCCAGCCGCACCAATCGCGATCTGTCGAATGTGCTGGTGGATAAGCTTGGTGAAGAGCAGGTCCTCCTATCACCGGAACAGAATCGCGCCTTGTACAAGCGATTCCTGGTGGAGGCGACCCCCGCATCCGTGCAGAACGCATTGCGCGAGGCGTGGGGCCAGGGCGGACGCCTGGCGGTGCTGGCCACCGGGCGCGATCCCGGGCTGATCGACCGGGCGGCGCTGCTCGATTGGTCGAAACCGACCACGCCGCCAGCGGCCACGGCCAAGCTGGCCTGGGGTTATCCGGTGCCGCCTGCGGCGATCACGCCAGCCACCGCCGCCCGGTTCGGCAAGGTCGGCGACGACGGCCTAGCCAGGGCAACCTTCGATACCTTGCCGGTGATCGTCAGACCCAGCTCGGAGCAGCCGGGCAGCGTCGGTTTGCGCCTGGTTTTCCAGGTCCGGACCCACCCGAGTCCGGCAGCGGTGCCGCAGCTCGCCGCCGGAACCTTCTTCGCTGGCGGCCTTGGCAAGCACACCGTGGCGGAAATCAGGGAGATCTTCGCCGACAGTTCGGTGTCGCTGAGCGGGCCGGGCAGCTCGGGTGATCAGATCATCCTGGGATTCTCCTGCCGGCCGGCGGATTTCGCCCAAGGCTGCCAGCGGCTCGCCGCGGCCCTGGCCGATCCCGGCTGGCGCCCGGAAGCGGCGCAGCGGGTGATCGCCTCCTGGCGCGAATCCCTCGCAGCGAAGGAGACCGACCTCGACCAGCGGGTGCAGGATGCCGCCCTGGCCGCAGCCACTGGCGACCGCCCATGGCGCCGACCTGCGACCTTGGCCGAAGTCGACGCCTTGAACCCGGCTGATGCAAAAAGCTGGCTGATGCCGTTGCTGGCCAAGGCTCCGCGCGCCATCGTGGTCGCCGGAGATATCGATCCGGTCGTGGCCATGACCGAGATCGCCACTCATCTCGCCAACCGGCCCGAGGTGGCTGCGCCGGCCGTTTTCGCCACCCCGACCGAGGCCAAGGCCGCCCTGGCCCCGGCAGATCCCTGGACTCCGGGCAAGATCGAGCTGGAAGTACCCGGCAAGGTCGCTCGCGATGCGGTGCTGATTCTGTGGCCGACCGACGACATCTATGACATCGGCCAGGCCCGCCGGTTGAATCTTCTGAGCGATGCGCTGGAGGAGAAAATCCGCGTCCGCCTGCGCGAGGAGCTTGGCCAGGCATACAGCCCGTCGGCGAATCACAATCCGGGCGATGGATGGATCGGCTGGGGCCAAATGGTGGTGTCAGCAAGCGTGGCCCACGGCGCCGCCGATGGCGCCTTGAAAGCGATCGATGCGGTGGTGGCGGACCTCCGCGATCGTCTGGTCGACGCCGACACGTTCACCCGCATCCGGACCCCGCTGCTTGCCCAGCTGCCCGCCTTGCGCAAGCGCAACGACTGGTGGTTGGGCACCGTCCTGACCAATGCTCCGATCCAGCCGTTCCGCCTCGACTGGTCGAAAACCCTGGAAACCGACTATGCCGCGATCACTGCGGAGGAGCTGCGCACTCTGGCCCAGAAATTCCTGGTCGATGGGCGCCGGATCGTCGTGATCGGCCGTTGTGCCGGAGCGCCCGAGGCGAAGTGACGGCCTAGGGCTCGATAAGCGAAGGTGTGGAACCGCCAAGACGCCCAAGCGCTACGGCTTGTAGGAACATCCTTCCGCACCCAGGTGGCCTTCCAGCCAGCGTAAAGATCTCCTCATTTTCCTTGGCGTCTTGGCCGCTCGTCTGCTTGTGCGAGATTCAGCGGAACGCCGCCAGGTGGTCGCGGACGAAATCGGCGAAGCTGCGCGGCGGACGGCCGAGGATCTCCTCGACGGTTGGCGAGACCTTGGCAGCCCAGCCTTTGCGCCAGATGTCCATCAGTTCGCTGACTCCGGTGGCCTGATACGGTTCCATGCCCCATTGGCTGAGCATGCCGGCGAACCTTTCCGGACTGAGCGGTACGTAGGTGATGGTTTTGCCCAGGGCGGCGCTGAGCGCTGCGGTGTGGCCATTGCCGGTCACGGCCTCGGGGCCGGTGAGGACCAGGGTGCGGCCGATCAGATCGTCGCGGACCAGCGCCGCGGCGGCGACCGCGCCGATGTCCACCGCATCGATCACCGAGGCTCCGGCATCGGCCCACGGCTGATGGAAGGTTCCGACCTTGATGTCGCCGGCGCTGCCCAGGCAGTTCTGCATGAAGAAATTAGGCTGGAGCACGGTCCATTCCAGATTCGCAGCCTTGGTGATGCCTTCAGCAGCGTAATGGATGCGGCCATAGGTGATCGACTGCGGCCCGGCGCCGAATGCCGACAGCTTGACCAGCCGGCGGACGCCGGCCTCGCGTGCCGCTTGCACCAGGGTCGCCTCGAAGCGCAGGATGTCCCCCGGCTTGGGCGGAGCGACGACGAACAGCCGATCGACCCCGGCCAGGGCACTGCGCACGCTGGCCAGATCGCCCGATTCAGCGGCGACGCAGTCGGCAGCCCCGGCGAAGGCAGCCTCGGCCTTTGCCGGATCGCGCACCAGCAGTCGCGGGCGGTAACCCTGGGCGATGAGGGCTCGGGCGGTGGCGCCGCCGGTGGTGCCAGTGGCGCCGGTGACGGCGATGACGGGATGGGCCATGGGTGGCTCCTTTGCGCCCAGGGTCTGCGCGGCGATGCGTAGCGGACAAGCTGCGGCGAGGTGAGCCTTGCACACCAGAGGCTACGCGGCGGCTGTGGAACCGGGACCGGCTGGCTCTTGGGCTGGCTGGCCCTTGGCAACGCGCCTCGCCATCAACCATCCCGCACCAGGAAACCAACCATGGCCACCCACGCCGACGCCGACCTCATCCTGCGCCTGTACGACCTGCGCCGCGAGGCCGAGATGCGCCGCGCCCGTTCATTCCTCGCCCAGTTCCAGCCGGCCTCGGCAGCCGAGGCCCAGGCCGCCCATTCCGGCATCGGCCGCCAGGACAATGCCTGGGTTCGTCAGGCGACGAGCTATTGGGAGATGGCTTTCAGCATCGCCAACACCGGTGCCATCGATGAAACGTTGTTCGCCAAAAATTGCGGCGAAGGCATCCTGTTCGCGGTGAAATGCCAGATCCTGAAAGCCAAATTCCCCGAGGCGTGGAACCGCACCATGCCCGAGGCCGAGGCTTTCATCGCGCGCAACGCCACCGCCCAGCAGAAGGCCGAACAGATGCGCAAGCGCCTGGGTGGCTGAACTCCCGTCGCCTGCCGCCGCTCCGCCGCAGGTCGGGACCTGGCCGCTGCTGACCCTCGCCTGGCCGCTGATCCTCGGTCAGGCGGCGCATGCATTGATGTTGTTCACCGACCGGATTTTCCTCGGGATGATCTCGCCCGAGGCCAACGCCTTGGGCATGCCGGCCGGGATCACGGCCTTCGCTCTCGCCTGCTTCTTCACCTTCGCTGGCGGCTATACGGCGGCAGTGGCCTCCCAGCAGGTCGGCGCCGGATTGCCGGCCAGTGTCGGCCGGGCCTGCTGGCCGGGGCTGTGGATCGCGGTGGTCGGCGGACTTGTGAACCTGGCGCTGATCCCGTTCCTGCCGTTCATCATGGGCAACATAGCCATCGGCGCTGACCTGCATCGCGACCTGGTCGCGCTGACCGCCTGGTACATGGCGGCGGCTGGGCCGGGAGCGATCACCGTGGCCGTGTCCGGGATGTTCTCGGGCACCGATCGCACCAGATGGGCCGGCGGTTTGGCCGTTGCTCAACTGGCGCTGAACGCCTTGTTCAACTGGATGCTGATCTTCGGTCACCTGGGGGCTCCGGCCCTGGGCGTGATTGGATCGGGCATCGGGACGTTCCTGGCGTCGTCGCTGACCGCCGCGGCCGCTCTCGCCCTGCTTTGGTCGCCGGTGATGCGCGCCGCCCACGGCACCGCCCGGGATTGGCGACCGGATTGGCAGCGGTTCTGGAATTATCTTTCCGTCGCCGCGCCCCATGGTGCCCGATTGGCGATCGAGATCGGCATCTGGACCCTGTTCACCCACGCCGTCGGATTGCTCGGTACTCCGGCCCTGGTCGCCAACAACGTGGTGATCAACTGGAATCTGCTGACCTTCCTGCCGATGGCCGGTCTCGGCCAGGCGATTGCGGTGACGGTGGGCCAGGCGGTGGGTGCCGGCCGCGATGACCTGGCCCGGCTGGCCGCCTGGCAGGGCCTGCGCCTGCTGATGATCTATTCTGCGCTGGTCGCGGTGCTGGTGGTGAGCCTGGCCGATCCGCTGATCGACGTGTTCCTGGCCCAGACTTCGCCGAATGGCGCCATGGATCTCGCGGCGGTGCGCCGCACCTGTCATCACCTGATCTGGGTCGCGGCGCTGTGGGGTTTCGGCGACGCTCTGAACATGGCGTTCGCCCACGCCTTGGCTGGCGCCGGAGACACTCGCTGGCCGATGTTCGCCGTGCTGTGGTGCGCCGCGTTGTTGCTGCTGTTGCCCTTGTCCGTCGTGGTCGCCATGCCGGCTCTGGTCGCCAGCAGTGGACTGGAGCCGGTGGTCGCGGCCTGGCTGGTCACGCTGCTCTTTGTCACCGGCATGGGCCTGGTGCTCGGCTGGCGGTTCCGCTCCGGCCGATGGCGGGGGATGGGCCTGGCCGGGCGGATGGGCTGACGCCAGGGCGAGTCTGCTGGAGATGCGCTGAGTGGAGCCGCGCTGAGCTGAGTCGCGCGATCCGTTGAGGATTCGGATCAGCGGATCAGGCCGTTGGCTTCTTCGTGCATGCTGTCGGCCGCCTGGAAGGCCCTGGCATTGGTCTGGAATCCGCGCTGGGCAGTGATCAAGCGCGAGAATTCTTCGGCGATGTTGACGTTGCTGGATTCGATCGCGCCGGCGGCGATCCGCGAGGCGCTGCCGTCCTGGGCGATCCCGCTGTTGGCGGAAACCGACCACAGGTTGTCGCCGAGGTCGGTCAGGCCGGCCGGATTGATGAACCTGGCCAACCCCAGTCGCGACGTCGTCGACATCGGCTGGACCACCCCGTTGGTATAGGTAGCGAACAGCTGGCCATCGGGACCGACCGTGGTGGCGGTCAGCGTGCCAGCGGCGGTGCCATCGGTGGTCCCATTCAGGTTCGATCCCGCCTGGAAACCGGTCAGCGTGGAGGCATCCACGGTCACCGTGGTGGTTCCGCCGGTTGCCCAGGCGATGGCCAACGATCCGGTCGGCGGCGCCGTCAGCTGGCCGGTCGCGTCGAAACGCAGCCCGCGCAGGACATCACTCCCCGCCACCAGGCTGCCTTCGGCCACTGGCGGCCGATTGAGGATCAGGTCCCAGGTGGTGCTGCCGTCGGCCGCCGTATCGGTGGCGATGGCTTTGCCGTCAATGACGTGCCGGGTGCCATCCGCAGTAAAGACTTGGAAGCTTGCCGGGACTGCGGTTTGCGGCGACAGTCGCAAGCGGTTCCAGTCGAACAGGTCGCTGGCGGCGCCATTCTGCCAGGCATGCAAGGCAGCGGAGGTCGGCGGAGCCGGAATCGGCTGTTCGCCCAGGAACAGGCTGAGGTGCTTGCCTGGGGTGAGCCCTTCGAGGGCGACCCGCCCGGCGTCAAAGGAGGCTCGGGCGACGGGATCCATGGCGTTCCGGTCGAACAAGGCATCGATCTTGGCCACCAGATCGCCGACGGTGTCGGTGGGTTGCAGGATCAGCGAACTGCTGAACGCCGTGCCATCCGGATAGGTTCCGGCGGCGTTGACGGTCACCGGAGCGGTCGGAGCCCCGGCCTGGAAGATATCGAGGGCGGACAACAGCGTCCCCTGGCTGACGGTACCGCCGTCCCGGCGCTGCATCGGGAACAGCGTCGTCAGCACGGAATCCTGCCCGGCCGGACCGGTTGGCCGGGCCAGATTTCCGCTCAGCGTCAAAGCGGTGCTGGCGGTCGGAGGGATGCTGTCGACCAGGTCGATAGCGGTGCCTTGATCATTCAGCACGAGCCGGCCGGTCGACAGCTCGACCAGACGCGGAGGGTCGGTGGCGGTTCCGCCATCGAAGCCGAAATCGCCCACCCGGGTGTAGACCTCGCCCAGGTTCGTCGGATCGTTCAGCCGGAAGAACGCATCACCGGTGATCGCCAAGTCGAGGCTGCGCCCGGTCGCCTGGATTGCCCCTTGGCGCTGGTCGCGATCGATGGTTGCGACCCCGACGCCAGAGCCGATCTGGTCGGGGTTCGATCCGCCCACTACGCCGCTCGGCGCCAACGCCGGCTGCCACGCGCGATAGGCGTAATCAGCAAAGCCGACCCGTTCTGCCCGGTATCCGGGGGTATTCGCATTGGCGACGTTGTTCGCGGTGGCATCGAGCAGGAGTTGCGACGAGAGCATCCCGGTCAGGCTGGTGGTCAGGGCGGTGGCCATGCCGGTGCTCACGCATCGCCCGTGCCAGACGTGCGCTCGGGTGACGCCCGTTATCCTCCTCGTTCGCCGCGGTCATGGAGCTTCGCTAGAACATCGGTTTTCTGCAGGAGGATGCGCCGAATGTCGAGATCGGGATGGCGCCACCTTGCGCTTAGCGTCTCCCCAACCCACGGTCGATTTCGCCGTGCCGGCGTTGCGTTCGCCACGTTCTCAGAGCATCCTGACGACAACCGGGAGCCGACATGGGCCGCGCCATCTCATCCACCCACGTCGCCACCTTGCCGCCGAGGGATGGAGATAGTCCGCTGCATTTCGCCGATGGCGTTGCGGCGCGTACCGCCGGCATGGAAAGCCAGCGGGCTGGGCGGCCACAGGCGGCCCAGGTCCTGTTCGAGCGAGCCGAAGAGCTGTTCAGCAAGGCTGGCGATGCGATCCAGCTGGCCTGGACCTGGCAGAACCAAGGACAGGTGCTGGAGCAACTCGGTCGGATCGACGACGCTCTAGAAGCCTATGGCAAGGCCGAGGCGGCTTTCGCCCAATTCAAGCAGATCGATGGATCAGACCTGATCTTTCGTCGCCGTGGCGATCTGCTGCGCAGACTCGGCAAGCACCAGGAGGCGACGGAGCAGTACACCGAGGCCTTGCGCCGCTACGATGCCAGGCGCGATCCCAACGGCTGCATCAACACCAGGTCGAGCCTGGCCGCGAACCTGCTCGCGGTCGGCGACCATGCCGGCGCCCTCAACGTCCTCCATACCGCCCTGGCCAACTTGCAAAGCTTCAACCGTAAACCTGGCGAGCAGGACTACCTGCTGTTCATCCGGCTGTCGGTGGCCGAGCGGGCGGCAGGTCATGCTGCCGTTGCCGATCAGTATTTCGCCGAAGCCCAAGCCATCGCCGACAGCGCCCATCTGCGTACCGACCAGACCAACCCGGATGTCATCGCGGCAATCCAGGGAACGTGATCCGAGCCTCGCGGAACGATCGCCAAGGCGCATCGGGCCAGGTGGTGCGGGAGTTCGCGGCGTGTGGGGAGACGGCGGCAGGGTGATTCCGCAGCTGCCCCAGCCTGGATAACGCAGTTCGGGGAACCGGTGTAAGGCTGAACGCACACTGATTCGCATCCACCGCGCACCTTGGATCAGACCGCGCCGGCTGAATCGGCCGTGTGTCACGCGGCAGGTGTTCGCTGGCGAACCAGCCAACGGCGGTTCCAGCCAGGGGTACATCCCAACTCTGCCGTACCTGCCTGCTCCCGGTTGCGCCACCGAGGGCGGGTCGGAACGCTGCCGCCCTTCGCTTCATGCCCGCTTCTCCCCCGACTCCCGCCGCAGCACCAGCCAGTATCGGCGCTTTGGTTCCTCGCCTGGCGCCAGGCGTATCGAGCGAGGCGGCACCCAGCGATCCCCGGGGAATCCGGCTGCGCTCCGCGCCGGTGCGTCGTGGCTGGCTAGCTCGTCGGCTCGGGCTGGCTGAATCGATCACCGTGGAACTGGACGATCTCGGGGCCTTCGTGGTGCAGCATCTCGACGGTCGGCAGCTCGACGCGGTAGCGGCGGCAGTGGCCGAGCACCTGCGGCTGACCCGGCGCGAAGCTGAGACCTGCACCGCGGATTTCCTGCGCCAGCTCATCAACCGGCGGCTGGTGGTGGTGGAACAGCCGGCTGGGTCCGCGCCATGAGCAGCCCGAGCGGCAAGACCCTGAAGGGCATCGGCGCCCCGATCCGTCTTCCGTTGTCGGTGGCGGGTCAGGTGGCGTGGACCTCGATCCGGGTGCGGATGGTGCGCAGCCTGGTGACGGTGTCGTCGGTGGTGCTGGCGGTGGCCTTCCTGCTGACCGTGCTGGGCGAGGCTGCGGTCAACCGGGCGGTGTGGGTATCCCATTCTGCACTTGCCCAGCCTGAACGTCAGGCGGCCAAGCTGCGCGCGGTCTTGGAGCATCCGCGGAGCGACGAGGAGCTGCTCGACCTGGTCGCGAATCAGGCAGGGGCACTGGCGGCATGGAGGGCGGCACTGCCACCAATCACGCAGCAGTTACAGCAACCAGTCACCCAGCAACCAGGCACCCCACAAGCAAACGTCCAGTCCCCTGCGGCTGAACCGGACTTTCCGGCCCTATCCACCGAGGCCGGTTCAGCGGTCCGCCTGATCGCGTGGATCGACGATCTCAAGCCATCTCAGCGCTATCTGCTGGTCCGCAACCGTTTGGTGGCGGAATTCGTCTTGAACCTCGATGCGCCTGGCGCGGCCGCCCACTGCCGCGACACCTCCGCAGGATTCAAAGGCGTACGGCTGCCCCTCGACCGCGACGGACTCGATCGCCTGGCCGCGGCCGGACCGCGTTTGCGCACCGCCTTGGGCGCCTTGGCCGAAGCCGAGCAACGCCGATTGGCGCAAGTGGCCGCTGCCGGTGGTCCTGCAGCAGTGGCGGCGAAGCTGACGGGACCTGCCGATCCGGCGGCGATGACTGCGGCTGGAGCTCCCCTCGACCAGATCCTGCCGGGATTGACCGCGGCCGGACAGGTCGCCTTGGCCGGGCAGATCCGCCTCGACCGGATGGTGGTGGCCGCCGCGAGCGCCTTGGCCAAGGCCAATGAAATCGATCCGTCCCTGCTCCGGCCGGATGACGTCACAGACTGGCCGGCGCTGCATCGGCTGCTGGCTGAGGCGAGCGCCAAGCCGGAACCGACCGCGGTCCAGCGTTTGGCGAAGCTTCCCGCGGTCTCCGCCGTCCTGGGCGCCGAGCCGGATGGCGAACGCCTGCGCACCGCGCTCAATGCGGTCCTGACCATGCGGCGATTCTACAAGGCCGACGCCTGGAAGGACGTGCCCTTGGCAGCCGAGACCAAGCAGTTGACCCAGCAGAACCTGGAACGCCTCTCTGAACGCCGGTTGATCCGCCTCAACCGCCTGCTGACCGAGGCCGTCACCGCAGGGTTGGTGCGGTACCGCCCGGCGCCGCCGGTGGTCACCATCGATCGTCTCGCCGATGGGGATGTGCTCCTCGCCCCCGCCGCGGCCGATCTGAAGGCCGCGATCGAAACCGCGTTGAGCGGGGTCGGTGGGAATCTTGCTGAACTCAGTGCGGAGCTGAGCCGGCGCAAAGCCGCCGGGGTCCTCACGACGACGTTCTCTGGACTCGGCCCGACCGGCTATGACCCGGACGCCAACCGAGAGCGGACCTTCTGGCTGGTGGTCCTGTCGCTGCTGGTGTGCACGGTCGGGATCGTCAATGCCATGACCATGGCCGTCACCGAGCGCTTCCGCGAGATCGCGACCATGAAATGTCTGGGCGCCCTCGACTCCTTCATCGTCAAGGCCTTCCTGATCGAGTCCGCGGCCATTGGCCTGGTTGGCGCCGGGGTCGGCGCGGTCGGCGGGGTGCTGGTGGTGCTGGCCCAGGCCCAATGGCGCTTCGGCGGAGCCTTCTGGCAGGTCTTCCCGGCCAGCGAGCTGGCGCTGGTGGCTGCCGGGTCCATCTTCTGTGGGCTGTTCCTCGCGGTGGTCGGCGCTTTGTTTCCGGCGGTCCAGGCGGCGCGGATGTCCCCGATCGAAGCCATGCGGGTGGATCTATGACCCTGCTTAGCCGCCGATTGAGGGCCTTGCTCTCGGCACTGCTGCTGACGGGCTTCGCCATGGCCGGCGAGGAGCTCGATGCTGCCGCCATCCGCCGCTTCACCGCTGAGCTGTGCGCCATCCCCGATCGCGCCCAGGGCCGGCCTGGCGCCGAAGCCGCAGCCAAGCTCATCAGCGAGCGCCTGAGCGCTTTCGGACTGGCTCCGATCCTGGTCCGGCATGCGGTCGGCGTGCCGGTGGATCGGGGATGCACCCTGACCGTCGGCGACCGGACCATCCCGCTCACGCCCCTTGGGCCGAACCGCGTCGCCTCGCCAGGAACCCTTGGAAAGACCTTGAGCGGCCCGCTGCTGTTCGCTGGCGACGGGTCGTTCGCCAGGATGTCGGGCAAGATCGTCGCCGGGGCGATCGTCGTACTCGATGCCGATAGCCGGCAGAACTGGACCACCGCAGCGATGCTCGGCGCCCAGGCGGTGATCGTGCTCGGTCGCAGCCGCCTCGATCAGGTGAGCCTGCAGCCGATGCAGGTCATGGCCAGCATCGCTTTCCCCCGGTTTACCATCGACGAGCTCGATCCGGCCCTGGATGGGACCCAGGTCACGCTGCGCGGCGAGGTGGTGTGGGAGCAGGCCACGGCGCACAGCGTCTGCGCCCTGATCAAACCGGCTGACAAGTCGTCCTCGGCAACCAGCGCAGCGCTGGCAACCAGAGAGTCGCTGTCCGATCCGGCCCAGCCTGGCGAACTGGTCATCCTGACCGCTGGTTATGAAGCGAATGGTCCGACCGCGAACGTCGGCGCCACCCGCGCCGTCAATGCGGCGATCCTGCTCGATCTGGCGCGCTGCCTGGCGGCCGCGCCCGTCGAACGTGCCGTCCTGGTGGTCTTCAATGGCGGTCGCGGCGATTTCTCGAAGGGCCTGCGCGAAATCGTCGCGACCCTGGCGCCGGGCTCCCCGTCCAAGGATTGGCTGACGGAACTGTTGGCATTGGAGCGCCGCCAGCGCTGGCAGACGGAATGCATGCTGAAAGCCTTGGATCCAACCGGACCCTTCGCCTTCGCCACGGCCTTGAGCCGGTTGGACGGAGCGATGCAGGGCTCCGATATTCCACCGGTCAGCACGCTCGACGACGGCAAGCTGCCGCCGGCCCGGGTGTTCGGCCGGGTGCTGTCCATCGCTGCCGGCGAGACCGCCGACCGCCTGCTGCCTGCACTGACGGCTGACCAGCATCGCTGGGGTGAGCGGACGCGGCAGCCGCTGGCGGACGCCAAGGCCTTCCGTGCCGAGCTCGATCGCCGGGAGATCGATTACACCAATTGGCGGACCTTGCAGCAGAAGCTCGATTCAGCCAAACCGTTGACGATTGGCGAAGATGCTTCCGCCGGGCAGATCGCCGAACGGGCCCGATCGATGCTGTCTCGACAAGGTGACAGGAAGAAGCAGCGCATTGCCGAGCTGGAGTCGCTGGTGGAATTGCGCCGGGCCACCAACGGCTGGAAGGCGATGCAACTCATCGGTCTCGACCTGAGCGACGGCAACGACCGCTTCGCCGCCAACAGCAAGGGGTTCAATGTCGGCGACGAGAAAGGGGACCCGGCCTGGCTGATCGCCACGGCGCTGCCCAAATTGGCGAAGGAGGCGAAGATCGCGGCCTTTGATCACGGACCGGCCCAACAGGTGAAGGATTCGGTGTCGTGGTGGCCGTCGCCCACGGGAGTCTATCTCCACGAATTCGCCGCAGCTGGTCACCTGCTGTTCGGCGCCCAGCTGGCCACGACCTGCGATCTGCGCCTGGCCTTGGGCAGTCCGGCCGACGTTCCGGAACAGCTGCGCTGGAGCAATCTTGATCGACAGACCAGGCAGCTCGCCGGGTTCCTGCGCGGCTGGGTCAATCTGCCGAGTCTGACTGTACGGCGCGCTATGCTGTCGGTCGATCGTTTGCGCACGGTCACCGTCCGCGCCGAGGTCCGGGCCATCGGTACCAAGGTCGGCACCCGAGGCCTGCCCTTTCCGACCGTGTTGCTGCAATACGGCCGGAATGTTCCGCAGGATTGGCACGGCGATGGATCGATCCGCGAACTGGTCTGGGGCGATCTGTTCGGCGCCACCCGCTTGCCGATGATCCCGGGGCAGCACGAGAAGGGCGATTTCAACACAACGATCCCACTCAGCATCTACAGCTTCGATGAGCATGGCGGGATCACCGCGGTGGTCGCAGCCAAAGGGCGGCAGAAACTGAACGATTCCGCCGACCTGCGCCTGAAAGTCGGCAAAGGCGAGCGTTTGGCCGACCAGTTGGCGCTGCTGGTCGAATCGGAGCCGCACAATCTTTTCCAGATCATCGATCCTCGCCTGCTGGCGCCGCTCCGCGAGGTCCGGGCGCTTGCCGCCAGCAGCGACAGCGAACCCAACCTTGCCCAGATCGAGGTCGCCAACGGGCAGGCGGTGGTGTTCGCCGAGCCCGACACCCGGCTGCGGATCATCGCTGGTTTCAACAAGTTCAGCAAACCCCTGGTCCTCACCGGAAAACGCAGCGGCGGCGCACGGGGCAACCAGGCAGCCGGGACCGACTGGACGACCGAAGGCCTCGGTGGTCCGGTGCTCTCCTCACTGACCGCTGCCGATGTCGGCGATGATGAGTGGCGGCTCAACAACCAGCGTCTGGAGCTGCTGCGCAGCTGCGGGATCGATTCTGATTCGCTGGTCATGCGTCACGCCGCGGCTGAAAAGGCTGTTATCGAACTCAGGGCCGCCCGCGAGGCCAAGGCCTGGGACAAGGCCCAGGCAGCCGGACAGACGGCCTGGGCGATCTCGGGACGCATCCATCCCGGCCTGCTCGGCACGGCGAACGACGTGGTCTATGGCCTGGTGGTGCTGCTGTTCTTCGCGATTCCATTCTCGATCATCTGCGAACGGCTGTTCGTCTCCGGGGCCACCATCGGCCGCAAGGTCGCCGGGTTCTCCGGTTTCTTCATCGTCGTCTTCCTGTTCTTCTGGCTGTTCCATCCCGCCTTCGCCCTGGCGACGACGCCGATGGTGGTCTTCCTCGCCTTCCTCATCCTGCTGATGAGCGCCTGGGTCATCGGGATCGTGCTCAGCCGGTTTGAGTTGGAGATGCAGCGCATGCGGCTTGCCGGCTTTGGCCAGCACGCTGCCGACGTCAGCCGCCTGGGAACGCTGGTGGCGACCATGGGACTGGGCATCAGCAATATGCGGCGCAGGCAGCTGCGCACCGCCTTGACCTGCGCGACCGTGGTGCTGATGACCTTCATCCTGCTCACATTCTCCAGCTTCACCCCGTCGGTGGTCAACGTGCGCAGCGATATCTCTGCCCCGCCCAGCCATTCCGGCATCCTGCTCCGCCACAATGGATGGGCCGAACTCGATCCGGCCGCAGTCGAGCGGATCAGGCTCGGTTGGGGCGACCGGTTCCAGGTTGAGCCAGTGGTCTGGCTCTCGCCCAAGATCGGCAACCCCAAGATTCCGATCAACGTCGATGGCGGCCAATCCTCGGTCGACGGCGCCGTCGGCATCACCAAGGGCGATCGGACCGGGACCTTGGGAGCGCTGGTGCGCGGACCGCTCGACGATCCGGCCAGCCCGCGAGGCCTGCCCGACGGCGATGGCCGAGGCTGGATCTTCCTCCCCGAGGCGGTGTTTGAGCAGTTGCGCATCTCGCCTGGGTCGCCGGTCCGCATCCAAGGACTGGACCTGACCGCCGGGGTGATCGATGCCCGGTTGCTCGCCGCCGCCCGCCATCTCGGCGACAGCGAAGTGACCCCGCCTTCGCTCGAAGGGGTCGAGAAGATGCCGGCTGACGAAACCTCGAATCGCCTGCAATACATGGATGCCAGCGGCAACAATGCTGCCGAGGTGTCGTCAGCGATCTTCCTTGGCGCCAATTCGGTGGCAGTGCTGGCGGCTGACGATCTTGCGCGGATCGGCGGCAAGCTGCGCGGCCTGAGCCTGATTCCGCGCAGCCCCGGTGTGGACATCCCGGCGGCCGCCGATCAGCTCGCGGTGCAGCTGGCGATGACGGTGCGGGCGGCCTCTGCCGGCGAGCAGTTCTCAGTGGTTTCGGTCAACCGGCTTGGCGTTTCCGGGCTCGGATCGGTGCTGGTGCCGTTGATCCTCGGCGGGCTGATCATCTTCTCGACCATGCTCAACTCGGTGGCCGAACGCGGTCGAGAAATCTTCATCTACGCCAGCTTGGGATTGGCCCCGGTCCACGTCGCCGCCCTGTTCCTGGTCGAGGCCGGGATCTATGCCGTGCTCGGCGGCCTCGGCGGCTACATGCTCGCCCAGCTCACCACCGCCGCGCTCGGCTTCGCCGCTGCCCAGGGCTGGGCGGTCCAGCCCGACCTGAATTACAGCAGCTTCACCGCCGTTGCGACCATCTTGCTGGTCATGGCGACGGTGTTGGCTTCGGCCCTCTATCCGGCCCTGGTGGCGGCGCGGGCCGCCAATCCCGGGACCAAGGAATTCGTCCTGCCGGTTCCCCAGGGCGATGTGCTTGATCTCGATTTCCCGTTCACGGTGGCCAGCCGCGACGTGGCTGGCCTGCTTGCCTTCCTCTGCGCCTGGTTCGAGCAGAACAACGAGGCTTCCACCGGCTGCTTCACCGCGGCTGAGGCCAGAGTGGTGCGCGAAGGCGAGGTCCGGGCAGTCGAGGTGCGCACCTGGCTGGCGCCATTCGATCTCGGCATCAGCCAGCGCTTCCGGCTGGAATGCCGGCCCACCGACATGGCTGCGATCGCGGCTGTCCACGTCCGCCTCGAACTGCTCTCGGGCCAGCGCAGCGACTGGCGTTCCGCCAACCTCGCCTTCATGAAGGCCCTGCGCCATCAATTCCTCATCTGGCGGACCCTGAGTCCCGCCACCCAGGCGGACTACCGGGCGAAAGGGCTGGCATGAGCGTCCTTCCTGCCAGTGCTGGCGAGGTTCGGGAGCGCCGAGCGCCGGTCTCCTGGGAGCGCCGAGCGCCAGCTCGGCTCATCGGCACCAGCTCAACTCAAATCCAGCGCCAGCCGAGCAGGCGCTCGGCGCTCCCAGGGCGGCACCAGCCGAACCGATCCCCCTTCCAGCCTGGGCGCCTCGGCGTCCTGGCGGTTCATCATCGTCGGCCCTGAGCCATGTCCGTCCTCTCCGATAAAGAATTGAACCAGTACCGGGATCTGGTGAAACCACCCGATACCTTTGAGGACGCCTTCGGCTGGAAGTCGTTCATCGGGGCGGTGTTCATCGGCCTGGTGATGCTGCCGGCGGCGATGTTCATGTCGCTGTCGATCGGCGAGAATATCGGCCCGGCCGCCAAGTGGGTGACGGTGCTGCTGTTCCTTGAAATGGCCAAGCGGGCCCGCTCCGGCTTGAAGAATTCCGAGATTTTCATTCTGTTCGCACTGGTCGGGACCCTGATCAACGGCCCGATGCAGGAACTGTTCTTCCGACAATTCCTGGTCCAGAGCGAAGCGGCGCGATCGTTCGGCCTGACCGAAGCATTCCCGGCCTGGTACGCGCCGACCCAGGCGGTGGTGCTCGACCAGCGCACGTTCTTCGCCTGGGAATGGCTGATGCCGATCGCTCTGCTGTTCGTCAGCCAGGCGATCCAACGTCTCGACAGTCTGATCTTGGGCTACGGCCTGTTCCGCTTGACCAGCGATATCGAAAAGCTGCCGTTCCCGCTCGCTCCGATCGGCGCTGCCGGCGTCACCGCCTTGTCTGAAAACCAGGCAGGTACCGAGGGCTGGCGCTGGCGGGCGTTCTCGGTGGGCGCCGCCCTCGGGCTACTGCTGATGTTCGTCTACGCCGCGGTCCCGGTGCTCTCGACCGCGGTGGGATTCGCCGAGCCGTTCCGGGTCTTCCCCATTCCGTGGCTCGACACCACCTCCGCGACCGAGCGCTTCATGCCGGCAACCGCCACCGGCATCAATTTCGATCCGACCCATTTCTTCCTCGGCATGGCCTTGCCGTTCTTCGGGGTGCTCGGGGCGTTCATCGGGGTGATCATCACCTGCATCGCCAACCCCATGCTGTACCAGATCGGCTGGCTGCCGTCCTGGCAGCCGGGGATGAAAACGGTCCAGGTGCTGTTCAGCAACACCGTGGATTTCTACCTGTCCTTCGGCATCGGCCTGTCAGCCGCCATCGCCCTGATCGGCCTGTGGCAATGCCTGGAGACCTGGCGCAAACGGCCTGCGCCGATGGATGTCGGCGCGGCCGCGGCTCAGGCCGTGGTGTTCAACTCCAGCGGCCGCGGCGACATCAGGACCTGGGTGGTGGTGGTCACCTATGTCTTGTCTTCGATCTTCTACATCGCCCTGTGCGGCTGGCTGCTCGATTGGGACTTCAAAGGGTCCGCGCTGTTCTGGGTGCTGATCTTCTTCGCCTTCGTCTACACCCCGCTCATCAGCTACGTCACAGCCCGGCTCGAAGGCATCGCCGGACAAGCGGTCGACCTGCCTTTCGTCCGCGAAGCAGCGTTCATCCTCTCGGGATACAAGGGGGTCGAGGTCTGGCTGTTGCCGGTGCCGATCCACAACTACGGCGCCCATGACACGGTCCAGTACCGCACCGCCGAACTGGTCGGCTGCTCCTTCCGCTCGATCTGGAAGCTCACTGCGGTGTCGTTGCCGTTGATTTTCGTGCTGTCGCTCCTGTATGGGCAGTTCATCTGGTCGTTGGCGCCCATCCCCAGCCCGGTCTATCCATACGCTCAGGAGATGTGGGAGCTGCAAGCCAAGAACCGCTGCCTGATCTACAGCTCGACCAGTGCCGGCTACAGCCCATTCCTGGAGGCGCTGAACCCGTGGGTGATCGGAGCCGGTGGGTTCATCGGCTTGCTGTCCTACGCCAGCTTGAGCGCCATCGGCATGCCGATCCTGCTGGTCTACGGAGTGGTCAAGGGCCTCGGCCAGTCGATTCCGCAATCGCTGATCACCGAATTCGCTGGCGCCTTGTTCGGCCGCTATGTCCTGGCTCCGCGTCTGGGCGAGGACCGTTGGCGCCAGTACGCGCCGGTGGTGTTCGCCGGATTCTCGTGCGGAGGCGGTCTGATCATGATGTTCGCCGCCGGGGCCAAGTTCCTCTCCGCCTCCGTCTTCCAGCTGACCTATTGAGCGAGCAGGCCACCATGACCGCGTCCGTCTATCATTCCTATTGGGATCCGGTCGGTGATCCCAAGCACGCTTCCTATGCCCAGGGCCGCGAGGTCATCGTCCGCGCTCGCGACGTGAAGAAAATTTACCGCGCCGATACTCCCAATCCGGTCCACGCCCTGCGCGGCGTGACCATGGAGATCTACACCGGTGAATACCTGGCGATCATGGGGCCGTCGGGTTCGGGCAAGTCGACCTTTTTCAATGCCATCGGCGGACTTGACCGGCCGAGCAGCGGCCAGGTCTACATCGACGAGGTCGACATCAGCCAGCTTGACGCCAACGAACTGGCCTGGCTGCGCTGCCGCAAAATCGGGTACATCTTCCAGAGCTACAACCTGATCCCGGTGATGACCGCGATCGAGAATGTGATGCTGCCGATGACCTTTGCCGGCACTCCCGGCGACGAGGCGCGGACCAAGGCTGCTGGCCTCTGCGAGCTGGTCGGCATCGGCCATCGCCTCGACAACAAACCGAGCGAATTGTCAGGCGGTCAGCAGCAGCGCGTGGCCATCGCCCGGGCCCTGGCCAATGATCCGGCGATTATTCTTGCCGACGAGCCCACCGCCAATCTCGACTCGAAGACCGGCAAGGAAGTCATCCAGCTGCTTCAGAAGCTGAAGGCCGAAAAGGGCGTGACCGTGATCAGCGCCACCCACGACCACGAGATGCTGGCGATCAGCGACCGGGTGCTGTGGGTCAAGGACGGCACCGTCGACCGGGTCGAACTGCGCGCCGACCTGAAGATCGACATCGGGCACATCGGCTGAATTGAGGCTTGAGCCGGTGCGGTGATGCCCACAGCGACGGAATGGCGCGGTTGTCGTGGAACTATCCTCTTATCCAAACAGCGGCCACGGCCCGAACAGGTAGCCAACAGAACCAGTGTCGCGCCGGCGATGAGGGCATCGCCGCTCCGAAACGTGCACCTTTTTTGCTTGCGGACTTAACTGTGGTGCTCGAACCCGGTCCAGGGGAGCGGGATCACCCGGCCACCGGCTTCGACGAAGGCTCCGGGTTCTGGCAGGAGCCAGCCGACCCGCGCCGGTGGTACGGGGAATGGCCAGGCGAGCTGGAGGTTCGGCCAATGTTCAGGAGCGACGGCCGCGAGCAGTTCGTAATCTTCGCCGTCGCAGCAGGCCTGGCGGGCGGTGTCGGCCATGACCGGGACGTCGTCATGGACCGGGACCTCATCGGGCAGCAGCAGCACGCCGCAGCCGGAGGCCGCCGCCATTTTTGGGGCGTCGGCCGCGAGCCCATCGCTGAGATCCATCAGGGCATGGACCCAGGGGATGCTGGCCAGCCAGGCGCCTTCGGCCAACCGCGGTTCCGGGCGCAGGTGGCGGCCGCTGGCGAAGGATCCGCCCAGCGGTCCGGTGACGATGAGCAGGTCTCCGGGCTTGCCTCCCGATCGGCGTAGCAGCCGACCTGGGCGGCCATCGGCCTGGGCCGGTGCTTCGCCCCAGACCGTCACGGTGATTGCCAATTGATCAGCGGCGGTGGTATCGCCGCCCAGCAACGGGCAGGCGTGCCGCGATAATTCCTGGAATAATCCAGTCATCACAGCTGCTGCATCCCAGCGGGCCGGGCAGCAGAGCGCGACTACCGCACCGATCGGCCGGGCGCCCATCGCCGCCAGGTCGGACAGCGCCGCTGCGGCGGCCTTGCGCCCGACCAGGGCCGGCGGATCGCTGCTCAGGAAATGCCGGCCCTCGACGATGGCATCGGTGCTGAGAGCAGTGGGTCCGCCCGGGCGCCAAATGCAGCAATCGTCGCCGATACCCAGCCAGCCGTCGGGCAAGGTCTGAGGGAACGCCGCGACCTGGCGGATGAGTTCGTTTTCACGCATGGAGTGCGGCCGACTGGTCACCGCGCCGGCCGGCTGCTGGCCGGGGGCGGGCTGCGCTCAAGCCGGGATCAGTTCGCGGCGCCGCGCGCTGATCGACTCGCGCACCTGCCTGATGCGGGTTTCCAGCTCGGCCACCCGGGCTGGCGCGGCAGGGTAGACGGGATGGTAGAGCTCGTTGAGCGCCGCCAGCTGGGCGCGCAGCTCGTCACGCAGGGATTCCAGCTCCGGATCGCGATCTGCAGGCATGGGCGGGATGCTTGACCGGGGGACTGGCGGTCAAGCCTCACCAGGCGCAAGGTGTTGGCGTTATGCGTCGGCGTCCTGGTCAGCGCGGTCAGAAATGGCATTCCAGATGTCGGATCCACCTGGGCTGACGCCCTTGGCCCCGGGCTGACGCCATTGGCTGTCGCAGCGCCCCATCTGGGCACTCATCTCCCGCACGACGCGCAGAGAAATGCTCGGTCAGGTCTTGCCTGGGCACTGCTGGCCCGGCCCGCGGAAAACTCAGTCTTCGATGACCTCGGCGACCACGTCCATGCCGTGGAGCTCGTCGGTGACGTCGGTCTCGCTGTCGCCGCCGATATGGAAATTGCCGTCATCATCGACGTAATAGATCGATCCGGGCTTGCGCCCCTTGTAGCCGGGGATCTCGTGCCCGCCTTTGACCACGCACAATCCGAGCAGATCCGGGTTGTCGCCCGGCCGCGGGCAGCACACCAGCATCACCAGGCTGCCATTGCGGGAAACGAAGCGGCGGCCGGTGTATTGGTCGAGGGCCCGGCGGGAGGTCGAAAACCCGGTCAGCGACAGGCCGAGCAAGGCCTCAGCCGACAACGGCTTG
The DNA here is from genome assembly GCA_014193115.1 of Planctomycetota bacterium. Lineage (GTDB taxonomy): Bacteria > Planctomycetota > UBA11346 > UBA11346 > UBA11346 > BJHQ01. Next base: position 136,633 of record BJHQ01000011.1, read on the forward strand.
GTGTTGAAGCGCACCAGGTCGTCGTCGTTGGGGAGGCTCGACTGGCTGTCGTCCGCGGCTTCCTCTTCCGCCATGGTCAGCCTCCAGCCGGTTCGTGGAGATCGCCATCGACCTGCATGCTGCGGTGGCTCTTGGTCTGCTCGTCGAGCAGGCGATGGAGTTCCATCAGCGCGAGCTCGACCATCTCGTCGCGGCGCACCACCACCGCCGCCGGGCGGCGCGACAGTTCGAGCATCCGGTCGTCGCCGATGATGACCCGTTCAAGACGCTGGCCGAGGGCCTTCACCGCCTGCACCGCCTCGACCGAACCGTTGTCGGGCATGATCAGGCCGTCGGGCATTTCCTTCAGCTGGCCGGCGCGGGCCGGAACCTCGGACAGATCCTTGAACAGCAGTTCGCTGTGCAGGGGCAGGGCGTCCTCCCAGAACGCGCTCTGCACGCCCGACAGCTCCTTCAAGGATTCAGGCTCGGGCAAGGTCACGCCGCGGACCTCGCGGACCCGGCCGATGAAGGCGATCCGCCGGCAGCCTTTGCGGATCAGGTGGCGGGCGGCGAGGTAGCCGCTGCGGAAGCTGTTGGGCACGATCGACGAGGCGTTGCACCGGCTCGGCGCGCAGCCCAGCACCAGCATCGGGCGGCGCAGATCGGCAAGCTGCTTGAGATGCGGTTCATGGGACAGGCCGATGCACAGGATCACCCGGCCCGGCTTGCGGATGCGGTCGACATCCGGGCCATACGGCGGGTCGCCAGCCTGGATGTGATAGCGTTCGATCTCGATGCCGTCGGCGGCGCAGCGCTCGCCGATGCGTTTTTCGACCTGGCCGTAGAAATCATCCTTCGGTTCGGCGCTGGTGGTGCCGACCAGCAAGGTCAATTTGCGATTGGGCAGGGATCTGACGAACAGGCCGACGCCGCGCCGGGCGGTGCACAGCCCCGATTCCATCAGCCGTGACACCACCTTGCTGATGGTGTTGGGGCTGGCGGTGAAGCGCTTGGCCAGGGTCCGCACCGAGGGAAGGCGGCTCGAGGCGGGATAGTTCCCGGCCTCGATATCGCTGCGCATGATGCGGTAGATTTCCTCCTGACTGGCCTTCTCCTTGGAGACTTCCTTACCTTCGGTCATGCTGCTGTCCCTTCGCCAGGGTGGATCGGTCCTGGAACGATCGGCGCACTGCACGTCCCCGGGCTTCCCTGTCAATCATGCGTTGGACGAAGCGAACCGACGCGGCTGTTCACCGCAGCTGAGCGGCTATAGCGGCAGCGATCTGGTCCGGATCACCGCTGCCGTCGATGCGGATGAGCTCGCCAGCCGACGCCAACGCGGCGTAGCCGGTGCGGACTTTTTCCAGATAGGCCAGGCCGCGCAGTTCGATGCGGTCGGCGGCGCCCCGGGTGGCAGCTCGCCGCCGTGCGCAGATCTCGACCGGCAAGTCCAGCCAGAAGGCGGCCTGGACGGTGGTACCGCCAATTGCCAGGGAAATCGCCGAACGGACCGGGCCTTCAGGCACGCCCAGACCGTGGCACTGGTAGGCAATGGTCGAGAACCAGAACCGGTCCAGGATCACCCAGTGTTGGGCCGCAAGGGCCGGCGCGATCACTTCGGCGCAGAGTTGGGCCCGTGCTGCCAGATAACAGAACAGTTCGGCGGTGGGTGCTGCCTTGGTCGCAGGATCGAGCAGCAGGCTGCGCAGGCGTTCGCCCAACTCACTGCCGCCAGGCTCGCGCAGCTCCACCACGGTCGAGCCGCTCTGGCGCAGGGTGGTCGCCAGCCGACGAGCCTGGGTGCTCTTCCCACAGCCATCGACCCCTTCGAACACGATCAGCGGCATGGGCCTCCAAGCACCGGCGAGGCCGGGACCGACGTGTCGGACGATACGGGAATCACCCGGCGGCCAACCGGTTCCCCACCGGGCCCAAAGCCTGAATGAACCACTGCGCGCCTGTTCATCCGGCTGCCATCCGCCCCGCGTCGCTGCCGGTGGCGGACGCGGCATGAGCGATACCTTGCACCGCGGAGGCAGACCATGTCGCCCGACGCCCCGACCACACCAGCCGCTTCCCTCGATGATCAGGCCGCCGGCGAACGCCGGCTCGGGCTGCTGATCCTCGAGAACAAGACCGGAGCCGCACTGGCCGCCGGGGTGCCCCACCTGCGCAAAGCAGCAGCGCTGTGGGAGCAGGCCGGGCGGCCTTCGCGCAAAGCCGAATCGCTGATCGATCTCGGCCGTCTGCACACCAAGATGGGGCGCCACGCGGACGCGGCCGAGGCCTATACCGAGGCGCTGCGGGTGCTCGACTCGCTGGGCGAGCAGCGGGCTGCGCTAGAGGCCGCCAGCCAGTCGGCGCTGTGCTGGCTTCGCCAGGCTGAGCACGGCAAGGCGCTGATCAGTTCGACCCGGGCGGTGGAGCTGGCCGAGGCGCTCAACGATCACGTCCAGACCGCCTTCGCCCTGGCCGACCTTGGTCAGGTCCACATCGCCCGGCAGGACCATGCTGCGGCCCTGGCAGCGCTGGCCCGGGCGCTGACCATCTTCACCAATTTCCGCAAAGGCGTGCAGCGGGCGGCGGTGCTTGAACTGATGGCGTCGGCCCACGCCGTGGCCGGGGATCTCGCCCAGGCTGGTGACAGCTACGAGCGTTCAGCCGCTTTATCGCTGGAATTGGCCAGATCCTACGAGGCGACCGAAACCCTGGCCCATTATGCCGATCTGCTCCGCGATCGCGGCGATCTGGCTGCCGCGCTGGCGGTGCACGAACGCTGCCTGGTCATCCACCGCCAATCCGGCAACAAAGCGCTTGAGGCCCAGGCCCTGCGGCGGATCGGTGTCGTCCAGGTCAAAGTGGGGGCGCTCGACCAGGCTCGCGTCGCCTACCAGCGCAGCCTCGATCTGTGCCAGGCGGTCGAGGACAAAGACGGGATCAGCCGATCGCTCTACCTGCTCGGCGCCAGCGCGGCGCGCAGTGGCGACGTGGACGGCGCCATCACCCGCTTCAGCGAAAGCCTCGCCGCCGCGGAAAGGCACGACAATCTTCAGCATCAGGAGCAGGCCCTGGCCGCCTTGGCCAATGTCCATCGCCAGCGCGGCGCAGCCGCCGATGCCCTGGCGGCGATGCAACGCTGGGTCGAAATCCTGAAACGGCTCGGCGAAAGGGCCGATACCTTGCGGGTCATCGGCCAGATCGCAGAGGTCCACCGCGAACAGGGTCATACCGCCGAGGCCGAGGCGACCCTGCGCAAGCTGATCGATGTGACCACCCGGCCCGAAGACGTGCGCGAGCGGCGCCGTGCGAAAGCCGCACTCGGCCTGCTGCTGTCGCGTCATGGCGACCTGGCCGAAGCCACGGATCTGCTCGACCAGGCCTTGGCCGAGCACGGCAATGAAGAGCCGGCGGAACAGGCCCGTCTGCTCGAACAGGTCGGGACCAATCGCCTGAAGCAGGGCGATGCCGAAGCCGGCCGGGCGCACTACGAGTTGGCCTTGGCCTGCCTCGACCGCCAGGACGACCCGAAGCTTCGGGCCAAAATCCTGGTCGGGCTGGGCAATGCCCACAGCGCTGGCGGCGACCGCGATCAGGCCAAGGACTTCCTCGACCGCGCCGCCGAAGTCAGCGAACGCCAAGGGGACCTGCGCGCCACCACCATCATCCGCCGCGCTACCCGCGACTTGTCGGCGCGATGAAGCAAGCCGGTCGGGCACCCGCCCGAAGCCGACCGCATCAGGTAGGTTGGTCTCTGATTCGACCGGCGGTTCCTGGCTGGTGCTGGTGCGCCCTGGCCCTGGTTCTTTCCCGTCTCACCGCTGGCGATCCGGTGGTGACGATGATCGGCGATCCGGTTCTGCGTGCCGGCATCCCGTGGCGAGTAGTGGTTTATGCCAGCGATCTGCCGACCTCGCCTGGACAGCTGCGCTTGATCCTCCGCCAGGGCGGCAAAGAACTCAGCGAGCTGCTGGTTGAGCTGCCCCAGGCCGCCCAGGCCGATGGCGCGGTGCTGGCGCCGGTGGCCGCGGTCGCCGGTCCAGATCCGGTCGCGATCGACCTGTCGGTTGAACGCCTGGAACGCACCGCCGGCACCACCGACCGGGTCCTGGCCAGGGCGACCGCGACCATCCCCACAGCTGCCGGCATCGCCCGTGACTACCAGCATGCGGCCGCAGGCATCGTCGCCCGCGTCGGCGACAGGTCATCGGGAGATGCTGCGGACTTGCATCGCGCCCTGGGCGACCACCTGCTGACCCAGCCTCCGTCGCTTGCTGTCTGCACCAGGTTGGCCGTGCTCGCCGCGGCGCTGTCCGGTGAAGTCGCCGCTGCGGAACCCTTTGGCCGGCCATGGCGGGACGAGATCGATGGCGGCGTGCGCGGCGTCCGCCGGGCGGGCGAGTGGAGCCGCGCAGACGACCCGGTGGTGGCGGTGATCGGTTCTGCCGACCCGCTGCTTGGCGGAAGGATCTCCAGCGTTGATCCAGGTGAACTGCCACCGGCTCTGCTGGCGGGCAAGGTCGCGTTGGTGGCACCTGGCGGGAATCCACATTGGGCCGCGCAGCGCTTGCTAGCGCAAGCTGTCTTCGCTCAGTGCGGCAACTCATCCTGCTTCGGAGAAATCGAATCGACCAAACAGATGGCAATGCCTGTTGTGATAGTGGCCGGAATCGGCAGCGGCGCCGAAGCTGCCATCGTGTGGGCCCAGCGCCACGTCCCGTCGGGCATGCGACCTCCGGTGGTGCTGATCAATCCCCGGTTCGCACGCCTCGATCAACTGGGGGATCCAGCGGATTTCCGAGGAGTTCCGCTCGTGGTGGTGGGCGACGGCGACCCCGCCGCAGAACGCTGGGTCACGTCCGTCGCTGCCGCTGGGGCGGCGATCAGCCGGCGCACGCCAGGCAGCCTGGTGGCTGACGACCTGGCGCCGCGCACCTGGCCAAAGGCGCTTCCCCAAAGCGCTTCGCCCCAGGCGCCATCCTATGCAGGTGGACCCTTCACGGTGGTCATCGGCACCGGCGAAAGCCTCGCCGCCGCTGCCGATGCCCGCGCCCTGGCTGAGCGTTTCGCTGAGGCCTGGCTGGCGTATTCGGGAGCACGTCCGCGTCTGGTCGAAGATTCCGCGCCAGAGACGGCATGGGTCGGCAACCTGGTGCTGATCGGCACGACGCGCAGCAATCGGGTGTTGGCGGGTTTGGCCGTGCAATGCAGCCGCAGCCAGCGGCCGCTGCCGGTGGAATGGGACCATCGCGAGCGGCGGTCGCAGGCGATGGGCAGGGTGGTGGTGGAGCATCGTTCCCTGATCCGGCCCTTCGCCTTGGCCTGGCCGTTCCCGGACCGGCCAGGCCGGCTCCTGGTGATCCTCGACGGCGCCCCGGCCTGGCCCACTGCCCCCGGTTGGCGCCTGGGTGACCTGCCGCTGGCTGGACTCGGCGTGAGGCAATGACCGGCACCCCGGGAGCGCAGGCTTCAGCCTGCTGGGTCCGCGCCCTGGGAGCGTCGAGCGCCAGCTCGGCCCGCACGCGTTGCCAGCTCTGCCTGGGAGAGCTACCCGGCAGCGCAGGCTTCAGCCTGCCGGGTCAGCGCCCTGGGAGCGCCGAGTGCCAGCTCGGCCCGCACCACGCGTTGCCAGCTCTGCCCGGGAGAGCTGCCTGGGAGCGCAGGCTTCAGCCTGCCGGGTCGTCACTGGCGGTGCGGGCAGGCTGAAGCCTGCGCTCCCGGGGAAAGCCAAGCCCAGCCCAGCCGAGCTGGCGCTCGGCGCTCCCAATCCACCAGGGTTGTGCGCGGCGGCGCGCTGCGGAAGACGTCGCCATGGTCACGTTTTCGCTCTCCTACCTCGGCGACCTGCGCTGCCGGAACATCCACGATCCCTCTGGCGCGGTGGTCGTTACCGACGCGCCGGTGGACAACCACGGTTTGGGCCAGGCACACTCGCCCACCGACTTGGTCGCTTCGGGCCTAGGCGTGTGCATGCTCACCGTGATCGGCATCATCGGGCGGCGCGACGGGATCGACCTGACCGGCATGACGGCCCGGGTCGAAAAGCACATGAGCACCGACCAACCGCGACGCATCGTGCGCATCGTCGTGCAGATCACCGTGCCCGGCGCGGTTCCTGCTGATCGACGGGCGGTGCTCGAACGCGCTGCTGCCACCTGTCCGGTGGCCAGCAGCCTGCACCCGGCCATTGCGCAAGAACTGAGCTTTTCCTGGGGCTGATCCCCTGGGCGAGGCGATACCTGGGAGCGGCGAACCCCAGCTCGCCTGGTAGCGGTGCGGGAACCGAATACGCGCAAATCGCGGCCTGAGTGCCGTCAATCAGTGAACTGGCGCCTTTGCCGTTGCTTCCGCCCGGCGTCTCAGCTGACCACAGGCCGCATCGATGTCGGCACCGCGTTGGCCACGCACGGTGGCGTGACCGCCGAAACTGGCGACGGCGGCGGCGAAGCCTTTGACCTCGTTGGTGGTCGGACGGCGGTGCGGCGTGTCGATCACCGGGTTGAACGGGATCAGGTTGATGTGGGCTCCGTAGCGTAGCGCCAGCTTCGCCAGGTCGTGGGCGTGGCCGGTGGTCATGTTGGCGTCGGCCAGGAGCACATATTCCAGCGTCATCCGCCGGTTGACGAGAGTGCTGTAGTCGTCCATGGCCGCCATCAGCTCGGCCAGCGGCCAACGCCGGTTGAGCGGCACGATCCGGGAACGGGTCTCGTCGTCAGCAGCATGGATCGACAGCGCCAGGGTCACCTGGGGTTCGTCCACAGCCAACTGCCGGATCCGGGTCGCAACCCCCGAGGTCGATACGGTAAACCGCCGGCGACCCAGGCCCAATCCATCGGGATCAGCCAGAACTCGGATGGCCTGGATCAGGTTGGCATAGTTGAACAGTGGCTCGCCCGAGCCCATGAACACCACATTGGTCACCGGGCGGACACGATGGTGGTGAAGGACCTGATAGGCGATCTCGCCGGCGGTCAGATCGCGCTCAACTCCGTTCAATCCCGAGGCGCAGAACGTGCAGCCCACCGGGCAGCCGACCTGGGACGACACGCACACCGTATGGCGGGTGGCGGTGGGGATCGACACGCATTCCACTAGTTTGCCATCGTGCAGTTTGAGCAACGTTTTGATCGTTCCGTCGCCAGCTTCCTGCCGGCGGTCCTCGACGGCCGGCAGCAGCGGGCCTTCACCATCCAGGCCAGCCGCCAGGTTCTTGGGCCATCCTTTGATCTGCGCGGCCGACGTCGCACCTTGACGCCAGATCGCCTCACCGAGCTGCCGGCCACGGAACGCCGGCAAGCCACGGGCGGCAGCCCAGGCACCGAGTTCGTCGATGGTCAGGCCGAGCAGGGAGCGCGGGGCGGGGAGCGGCGGTCGGGACGGGTCCATCGTGGCTGGCTGGTGCAGGTTATCGCCTTCCTCAGCCAGGGCACGGTGGCTCTGGCAGCGGCCCGGGGCGATCACGGTCGTGTCGGGTCAGTGGCACAAGGTGTGTATCGCTGTTGCCTGAAACCGGCATCCAACGGTTGCATCGCTGACGCCGGACGACATAGCTGCCGACGCCCATGCATCCGGCCTGCTCCATCGCGTTTGCCGCCGTCGCCCTTGCACTGGGTACGGCCTGCGTCCGAGCGGACGAGCTGCCTGGTTCCTGGCGGTTCACCGCTAACGGCCGCGAGCGGGCTTTCTCTCTCGATATCGGCCGCATTGCCCTGGTGCCGGCGGCCACCGATGAGTCCGCCATCGTCAAGGCTTGCCAATCCGTCGAAGCCGCCATCCGTATTGAGCAGAAACTGGGAACCACCTGGATTCTCTCGATTTCCCCGCGGCCGTCCCTGGCCTCCTTGGCGGAACTGGGGTTGCGGTTGCGCGCCGCTGGGGCCGGCGAAGCAGCGCCGGTTTTGCTCGCCGATGGCGCTGCCCTGCCGCTGTATATCGGAACTTGCGAGGTCCTCCTGGACACTGGAGATCGGGTGGAAGCCGCCGCCTGGGCTCCGCAAGCGACTCTGGTAGAGCTGTCTGGCCGCTACCTGGCCTCCTTCGCCACGCCTGCCGAAGCCTTGGACCAGGCCGTCCAGATGCGCGCCGCCGGCCATCCGGTGACACCGCAATTCGCCCAGCGCCGTGAGCTCCGACCAACGACCATTCGATGATCCGACCACCTGAGATGATCCTATGACCCGCGCCCTCGTCCCGACCCTCCTCTTCGCCTTCGTGGCCTTGCCTGCCTCCGAATTCACCTTCCGCAGTGATGGCGGGAACCACCGTTTCGAGGTTTCTGACGAGCGCGCCGTCGCGTTCGATGCCCCTGAGGCCCGGGTGCCGACGGCTCGTCGGGTGGCTGACCTGGCCCTGGTGCCGGCAGCCGCGGCGCCGCGCGGAGCACCGGTGCTCTATCGCGTCGGCCGGGTCGGGCAGGAAAAATATCGCTACATCGCGACCGCCGATGTCGTGGTCAAAGCCGTCAACGCGGCGGCTGCTGGTGCCCTGGCCGCTGCCAACGGCGCGGTCGCCCAGCCAAGCACGGCCGATGGCTGGTGGATCCTCTCCTTCCCCGACGCCGCAGCCGCGCTGGCTGCAGTCGGAGCGCTTGAGGCCGCCGGCGCTGCTCCAGAGCCGCAGCTGCTCAGGCAGCTCCAAAAACGGGCGCCCGACCCGCTGATCGGCAGCCAATGGCATCACAGCGTGATGCGGACCTCGACCGCGTGGTCCGTTGGCGGCACCAGAGGTGCAGGCATCAACATCACGGTGATCGACGACTGCCTGGAGGTCCTGCATCCAGATCTCTCTGCCAATTGCCCGGTCATCGCCCTGGGCTACCACAAGAATCTCAACGGCGGAAGTAAGCCGAGCAACGATCCGTCACCGCCGCTGAACACGGATGGTACCAGCGTTGATGGTCACGGCACTTGCTGTGCCGGTTTGGCAGCATCCGTGGCAGACAACAGCATCGGAGGCGCCGGAGTCGCTCCAGCATCGAAACTGTTCGGGGTCAGACTGATCGCTGGGCCGGTCTCCGACGCCCAGGAGGCCCAGGCGCTTGGCTGGCGGGTCACCGCAGCGTCAGACTACACCCACATCTCGACCAATTCCTGGGGACCAATCTTTCCATATTCGGCGCCTGGTGCCCTGGCCCTGAATGCGATCAAGGACAACGCGATCCGGGGCCGTGGGGGCAAGGGATCGATCGTCTGCTTCGCGGCCGGCAACGACGGTGGGCCCGCCTTTGGAAATGACAACGCGAACTACGACGGATACGCCAATCTGGCGGAAACGATCTGCGTCGCTGCGGCCTATCAGAACGGGCTCCCCGTCGAATATTCCGAACCAGGCGCCTGTCTGACTGTTGCGGCCCCGTCCGGACCGGTGGACGGTGGAACTGATACCGATCAGACCCAGCCGTTCCTGGTCACCACCGATGTGCAAGGCAAGGGCGGTTACAACCCGACGGCAGGTACCGCCGGCGATTATTTCCTGAAGATGAACGGCACGTCAGGCGCTTGTCCGCTGGTCGCTGGAACATGCGCTTTGATGATCGCCACCAATCCCAATCTGGGTTGGCGTGATGTGCAAGAGATCCTGATGCGCACCGCGACCAAGACCAATGGCGGTGATCCGGGCTGGGCGACCAATGCCGGCGGCATCAATTTCCACCACAAGATGGGCGCTGGGGTGGTTGATGCCGGAGCGGCGGTGTCGATGGCCAAGAGTTGGACCAACCTGCCGGTGGCGGCCACCCCGGTGGTGGTGAGCAAATCGATGACGACGCCGATCCCCGACAATGCACCCGCGCCGATCAGCAATTCGTTTGTCGTCAACCAGGATTTGCGCTGCGAACATGTGACATTGAAGGTCAAGGCCACACACACGTCACGGGGCGACTTGCGCATCACTTTGACCTCGCCGACCGGCACCAAGAGCTATCTGGCTGTTCCTTTCAACGATGTCGACAGCGACATCGACTGGATCTACCTGAGTCGGGCGCATTGGGGCGAACCCAGCCGCGGCACCTGGACGGTCGATGTGTCCGACGAGCAGTCGGGTGATACCGGCACCTTGCGTGAACTGACCCTGACCGTCAATGGAACTGTTGCCGGCTACACTCCGACCAATACCACGAATCTGACCAAGGTCACTATCACTGAGCACGGAACCGAAATCGGCTCGACGACAGCGGCGCCATTCTCGATTCCGTATGCGTCCCTGCCTGCCGGCCGTCACCACTTGCTGGCGACCTTGGAGCGGACCGGTGTCGCGGCGACCACCGAGGCCCTGGTCATCGACATCTCCGGTCCGCGGCCGAGCATCACCTCCCGGCCAGTAGTCACTGCCAAGGAAGGCACCGCCTATCTATATTCCCCGACCGCTCCGGGAGTGGCTGCCGGCACCATCGATTGGAGCCTGGTCGGAACCATTCCCGCAGGCATGGGCATCAACCCGAACAATGGCCAGGTGACCTGGACCCCGCCCAACACCACCACGACCAATCCGCTGGTTCCGACCCATGTCCCGGTGATCATCCGCGCCACCCTCAAGAGCGGTGCCACGGTGCTGGGCATCGATGATCAATTCTTCCTGCTCTCGGTGCGCGACAGCACGGCCTCCAGTCCTGGCTGAGCCTGGTCTGTCCCATCAACCAACCGCCATTCCACGAGCCGTCTATGCGCTACACCTTCGTCTTCCGGTCCATCGCCCTGGCCATCGCCCTGGTCGGCGCCTGCATGGCGGTTTCAGCCTGCAAAGGCAGCAAAAAAGGCTCGCGCAATGGCGGCTCAAGCGGGAGCAAACCCGCTGACATGTTCCGTTTGCTCGACCTGAACACCGGCAAGATCACCAAGGCCGATTCAACCTACAGTCCCGCATCGGCGCCGGCGACCACCATCGTCTTCGTCAAGATTCCCAAGGGGACCTATTACGTCGGTGACATCAAGCCGATCGTGCCATCGGAAGCCACCCGCCCCGTCACCTTTACGTCTGCGTATTGGATCGGCGTCTACGAATTGACCCAGGCCCAGTGGAAGGTCCTTGCTGCGGGGACCACGCCGTGGACCCAGGCCGGTCCAACCAGCGTCGTCGGCCCGACCGCGACGATCGATAAGGCCCCCGCCTTCAACTTGTCCTCCATCGATGTGACTACCAGGCTGGCCGTCTACAGCGCAGGCAGTGCGACGCCGTCCTCGATCAGCCTGCCCACCGAGGATCAATGGGAAGTCGCCGCCCGCGGAGGTGCCGCTACGCTCGGTCTGTACGCCTGGGGTGATGACGACAGCATCCCAACGATTGCAAAATACGCCCATTGCTTCGACACCGGCGCCTATGCTGGCACCGGGGTCGCGCTGGTCGGTGGGCGCCAGCCGAATGGGTTCGGTTTGTATGACGCCCTCGGCAATGTCGCCGAATTGGTCGATCCAGGAACCAATCCCAATGCGATCACCCGCGGCGGCAGTTGGACCTCTGGCCGCACCGAATTGCGGACCGCGGCGCGCGTGGTGTCCACCCCGAAGAACCAGCCTCAGGCCACCATTGGCGTCCGGCTGATCTTGAACACGAGCCTGTGACCGTTCGCCTTGATCGCCTGGTCACCCGAACCGGTGACCAGGGGACGACCGCCTTGGCGGACGGCACCCGGGTGGCCAAGCATCATCCGCTGATCGAGGCCATCGGATCGGTGGATGAGGCCAACAGTGTGCTTGGCTTGGTCCTGACCGAGCCGCTGCCGGCTGGCGTGGCTGAGGAATTGCAGCGGGTTCAGAACGATCTGTTCGATCTTGGTGGCGATTTGGCGGTACCGCCCGGCGGCCCCTACGAGGAAAAAATCCAGCGCGTGTCGGCCATCCAGGTCTCGCGGCTGGAAACGGCGGTTGCCGCAGCCACCAACCAGGTGGAACCGCTGCGCAGTTTCGTTCTTCCGGGAGGCAGCCGAGCGGCGGCGCTGCTCCACGTCGCCCGCACCACGGTCCGCCGAGCCGAACGGTCGCTCACCGCCGCGATCGCGGCGGATACGGTCCGGCCGTGGAACCCGGAGATCCTCCGGTATTTGAATCGCCTTTCCGATCTTTGTTTCGCCTGGTCCCGACTTGCCAACGATGGCGGGCGGTCGGATGTGCTCTGGCGGCCCGGGGCGAACCGCTGATCCGGTTGTTCTGGGGCCCGCGTCTGGAAGCAGCAGCGCGTTACCGGATCAACCGATCGAACCAATAACGGGCGGTTTCCCGCGCCAGGTGCAGATCAAGGTCGAGATCGGCGATGGCGGCGTAACCGCAGCGCCTGGCGATAGCGAGCCGGCCGGCGTGGTCAGTGGGCAACGATGACACGGCTTTGCCGGTCGCCAGCCGCATGCGCGACTCGGCGAAACGCAGGCGGTGCAGACCGGGAATGAGCTGATCGGCAGCTTCGACCGGAATCCGGCCGCGCTCGGCGAGAAATCGCAAGGTGTCGGCGGTGCTGAGGCGTGGCGGCGGCTCGGCGATTCCGAGGCAATGGTATTGGGCGATGAATTCATGGTCGACGTACCCGCCCCAGCCGCGCTTGAGGTGGTCGCGCCCATGGGCGGTTTCCTCCAGTCTGCGCCGCATGTCGCGGACCTGGGCGGCGGCGTCAGCCGGTCGCGGTGGTGCCAGGGCACGCTCATGCAGCAACTCGACGACTTCGGCTCCCAGCCGTGGATCGCCGGCGAGGACGGTCGCACGGACCATCGCCAGGCGTTCCCACAGCTCACGCGGTTCGCTCCAATACCGGTCGAGGGTGGCGGTGGTGGTGACCGCATCGCTCTGGTCGCCCCAGGGCCGTAAGCGGGCGTCGAGTTCATACAGCCTCGATTCGCCGAGCATGCGGGTCAGGTCATGGGCGACCCGTTGCCAGAATTCCTCGCCATCACGGTCAACTTTCGGGCAGGTTCCGCCTGGATCGCAGACAAAAAGCACGTCCATGTCCGACGCATAGCTCAGCTCGCGCCCCCCGAGCTTGCCCAGGCCGATCACCGCGAATCGGGATGGGCGGCCGTTGGAGAGCGGAATGCCCCAGGTCTTCCCACGCTCATGGATCGCCCGGGCCAGGCACGGTCCGGTCACAGCTTCTGCCAATACGGTCAGCCGTTCGCCCACCAGATCGATGCTCCAGCCGTCGAGATCATGGATTGCCGTGACTGCCAATTCGCGGGCGGCGAGGAACGCCAGCGGGGCCGACGGATCGGCCAATCCTTGGGCGAGCTGGATGGCTTCGCCGCGCAGCGCGGTGGCCGGTTTGGGCCGGGTTGCCAAGGCGTCGACCACCTCGTCGGGCAGACCCGGATGCTGGCCGAACAGGTCGACCAGAAAATTCGCCCAACCAGCGAATCCAATGAATAATTGCAGCGCTTTCGGACGCTGGGCGAGCAGGTCGAAGAACGTCGCCCGGCCACCGACGCCATCGACGATGCGGACCAGATTGGAGAGGGTCTGGTCGGGCTCGGGACTGTCGCCGATGAGATGGAGCAGCAGCGGCAGCAGCGCGGCCAGGCTGCGCTCGGTCCGGTCGCGGGTGAGGACGAAGAACGGTTCGCGGGCGAGCCGGGCGAGGTTCCCTGCTGCAGCCGCCACGTCACGGAAACCGACTGGTTTCAGCAGGCGTTGGGCGAGTTTCGCGTCGGCCTCACCGCGCACCACCAGGGCCAGCGCCGCGTCCTGCTCTTCGCCAACGGCGAGGAAATGCCGCGCTGCCAGCATCCGCACCCGTGACCTGGTGTGCTCAAGATCCGAGTCGAAGCGGATCACGGCGGCGGGACCGGTGGCACCGCAGCGCCAGGCTAGGCGCAGCCGCTGTTCAGGATCATTCGGGACCTCGTGCTCCTGGCGGTCCATCCATTGCTGGAGACGGTGCTCGGCGGTGCGCAGCCACAGGTAATGCCGCTCCAATTCGTCTGCATGATGCACCGGCAGGATTCGCCGGGTGGCCAAGGTGCGCAGGGTCGGCAGCGTCGCCCGGTTGCGCAGCTCCGGATTGCGTCCTCCGTAGAGCAGCTGGAAGTATTGTACCAGGAACTCGATATCGCGGATGCCGCCAGCTCCGGTCTTCAGGTCGGCGGTGCGCGAGCGCTCCTCGATCCGCCGGCGCATCGAGCGGGCCTCATCCAGGACCTCGATCGGCGGATCGGCGGGATAGACCCATGGGATGAGATCGGCCAGGGCGGCTTCGCCCACCGCCAGGGCTCCAGCCAGGCAGCGCGCCTTGATCAGTGCCTGGCGCTCCCATGGACGACCGACCGTCCAGTAATAATCCACGGTTTCCCGACGGCTCAAAGCCAGTTCGCCGCGATCACCTTCGGGGCGCAGTCGCAAATCGACCCGGTACATCCGTCCGCTGGCGGTGGGCTCGTCGAGGATCCTGATGATTTCGGTGCCGAGCCGGCAAAAGGCAGTGTGGAGATCGTCTCCTCCATTCGGGTCGGTTGCGCCGACCACCGGTTCGTACAGGAAGATCAGATCGATGTCGCTCGAATAATTCAGCTCCCGGCCGCCGAGCTTGCCCATGCCCAGGACAGCAAACCTGGTCGCCGCATCGATTCCGGCAAAACGGTGACGGGTTGCGATGACGGCTTCATCCACCGCCCATTGGATCAACGTATCGGCCAGGTCTGACAACTCGGCCACGACCGCCCTGAATGACAGGGCTCCGGTCAGATCTCCCAGATTGATCCGTGCATCCTGCCAGCGCTTGAAACGGCAGGCGGCAGCGCGTCGAGCTTCGCGATCACCGCCGGTGGCAAGCACCTCGGCGTCGAGCTCTCGGCGCAGGTTCAGCTTGCCGAGCACGGTACGCGCGCGGCTCAGCCGAACGGTCTCGACGAAGCGTCCGAGATCGCCCAGGGCCGTGTCCAGCGCAGCGCGGCTCCCCTGGCCAAGACGGAGCAGATGCTCAAGCGCTACAATCGGGAAGGTTGCTGCCTGCGATTCACAGGCAGCCAGTATCAGGAGGAGATCACGCCTGGCGCCATCCTGGTCCGGCAGCGTCGAAGAGAATGCTTCGCCGCGTTCGGCCAGCATCGGCAGCGGGACCGGCTCCGAGTCCGCAGCGTTTCCTGCCATGGCTGAGGAGCATCGGGCACGCGCCGCACCGGCCAGGGGGCAAATCCGCGGAAGGCCGGCGAGATCCGCCGATCGGGCTTGCCGAAGGATGACCAGGTGGTGCGGGCGGAACTGGCGCCTGGAGGGATGCTGCGGGCTATGGAAAGCTCCAGCAAACCGGTCAGGGTACCGCCATGGTCCGCCAGAGACCGTTACCTTCCCGGCTGTTGTCACCTCGTCGTACTGCTCTCGCCGAGGTGCCGATGAGCGGGACCGGCCAGGCGTTTTTGTCGCCGCGGTCTTTGGCGACGGCCATCGGTCTCAGCGAATCCTCGCTGAAACGATGGATCGATGGTGGCCGCCTGGCTGTGGTGCGAACTGCTGGAGGCCATCGCCGCATTCCCGTGACCGAAGCCGTACGCTTCATCCGTGAGCAACGTCTGATGGTGGTTGATGGATCGCACTTGGGCCTCGAATCGCCAGGCCCCGGAGGATCTCCCCTGCCTTCGTCTGATGATGCGGATGAACGCATCCACGCGGCGCTGCTCTCCGGTGATCCCATCCGGCTGCGCAACCTGCTGAGCGGGATGTTTCTGGCCGGCGCCTCCTTGGCCTCACTCTCCGATGGACCGCTCTGCCGTTCCCTACGCCGCATCGGGGAGCTGTGGACCCATGGCGAGGATGGCATTGCCGTGGAACACTTGGCCACGGACTGCTGCCTACATGCGGTGCAGTTCGTGCGCAGCCTGCTTCCACCTACGCCGGCGACGGCGCCGATCGCTCTCGGCTGCGCTCCGAGTGGGGATCCCTACTTGCTGCCGACGACCCTGGCAGCTGCGGTGCTGGCCGAAGGCGGTTGGAACGCGGTCAACCTTGGACCGGAAACCCCGACCCGGGTTCTGCGGTTGGCGGTGATCAGACACCAGCCACGTCTGGTGTGGGTGGCGGCATCGACTGAGACCAGCGATATCCCAGGTCTTTTGACAGATTTGGAAGAGCTGGCGGCCACGACCGGGATTCCGGTGGTGGTCGGAGGGAGGATATTTCGTGAACGCCCCGTGCCCCAGGGAAAGCTCCTCCATGCCGCCAGTTTATCCGAGCTCGCCGGCCTGGCTCGCGGCCTGCGCGAGCCTCCGGATCAACTCAGCCGGGCATGAGCCGCTGAGCGACCTCGGGCCGAAGCAGCAGCCAGATGGCGATGCTGATGGCAAGGGCGCCAACGGCGACGCGGAATCCGATCCATAGCGCGAAAGCACCGCCAGTGCCCAGAGATTCCCGGGCGGTGTGTCCTGGCGTGACCTGACTGTTGCGGGTCGCCCAGGCATCCCCCGCCACGGCCAGCTTCACGATCCCGAAACCGCCAAGGAACACAGCAATGCCCCAAGCGATCGGCCAGCCATTCGCGACCGCCAACGGGGCGAACAGGAACCCGCCAACCACCAGGGTCAGGCCAAGAAGATAGAACGGGTACATCCAGGTGGTGCGCATCGCTCCTTCGTGGCCGCGGGATGGACCCTGCGGCGCAGAAGGAATCCTGGATAATTACCTGGGGAAAGCGAGGGAGCGCGGCCGCTGGAACCAATCTCACCGGGTCGTCTCCGAAGAAGGGTCTTGACGTCGTCCCCCTGATTCACATAAAGCCCCACCCCAACGCAAACAGGGTGGCCCAGCCGGCCCAGCCGGCCCAGCCGAACCCGGGGAGCGGAAGGGGAAGCGATGCGATGGGCCGCAAGGCCGTCGCCGCCGAT
>BJHQ01000012.1 GCA_014193115.1 Planctomycetota bacterium
ACTCGCAACCCGCCAGCACACCCGTGATCGCGAGGAGGATGAGGTCGGACAATTCGTACCGCCGCAAATGGACACGTCGTGGATCGACCAAGCCGGAAAACGCCCTGAGAAAGGTGGAGGAGACGCAAGAAGGATCGGCGGATGGGAGCATCCGCACAACGCTCCAAGAGGCCTGGATCCGTCCGAAGGACTTTTTTCAAGGCAACCCAGCGGGGGGTTATGCAATCGCCCTGGACGAGCAACCAGTCGGCGTTGACCAGACTCCAGTACAACCATTCATCGGAGAACTTGCCGTTAAGGGCGACGACGTGAAAAATCAGCACGAATATGTACCAAGCCTGGATCCGCTGCGTATAGCGGGGAAATTCCGGAAACCTGTCGATGACAAGCAGGCTGAGGTAGAAGACGGCAAGAAGGATGTCAAGAAGTCCGACAAGGATGATTAGGACGGTCTGGCCATTCTGCGCACCGGCGAAATTCGAACATCGCGAACTCCACGGACCTTTCGCTGCTGGTAGCCTATGACCTCCGTAACGCGACCAAGTCGGCATCTACCGTTCAATCCGCCCCCGGCTTCCAACGCTCTGCCCTCATCTCACGAATGACAACGCGGAACCTTCAACTCTTGTTCACCAGAATTCGAGACCAGACCAGTTGGAATAAGGCCCCCGGTCGTCAAATCTCCCATGACCACCACCGCTTCTCCGACCATCTTCTTCACTCTTCGATCCGGCGTGTGATCTGATAATACTCCAAGGAAATCCATCGTGCTCATCAGCGGACTCCAAGTCGAAAACCTGTCCTCGCCGCAAGGCTTGGACGAACTTCGCCCCCAATTCAGTTGGCAGGTCCAGGTCTCGGTCTCTTTTCACGGTCTCTTTTCATGACTATCCTGATGACTAGGCAATACTTGTTTTTCCTTTTTCTTCCACCGGCTCTCTTCTTGTAGACGGCGCATCGTTACATGTTGGCGTTGAAGAAAAAGCTCCATTTCATATTTATCGACAAATGCGTTATCGGGTATCGTGACAGGGTAACTATAGTCAAACAATGGCGCTCTTCCAATTGCCACACAGGTGCCCTTTTGACTACCTTTCGTTGCAATCAACAGTACGCACAAATGCTCATCCACATTTATTTTCGTTATGTTCGCCCGAGTAGATACAACATTTCGCCATTTTCCCTTTAAATCCCAGTCTCTTAATTTATCCAAAGATTCACCAGATCTTTTCAGGAAACCCATATATGTGTCATCGTAAGTAACCATCGTTGCCGAAAAAACTAGCATATTTTCAATAGCAACACCATCACAGACAATGGAGAGACCAGAACCCTTGTTATCTATCCAATCATAACGAAGGGGCTTCAGTCGATCGCGATAATTCGGAATCAACGCATCGTACCAGCCTGGCGACAAGCCCAACGCTTGATGAATGCTCCCGAATTCACCCATCCCGTCCCAATCAGCATCATTAAAGAAGCCAGTCTGGTATTCGTTCATGGCCTCTGCGACTATAGAAGGAATGTCCTCACCTGCATTTAAGGGAAGTATTCCCACCGTTAAAAAAGCACAGGTCATGGGCTTAATCCAGAATGATGACGTCATGGCCCCTCTATAGGTTTCCGGTTTGGCTGGCTACGCGGGTTGTCTGTGATGGGTGGCGCGGTCATCAGGCTGCAATTCCAGGCTTTTGAGCGCGGTTTGTGGCCGAGATGGATTGTTGCGCAGTACGACTCATCGACGATCCGTTAATGATAAAGTCATTTTTTTTGACACTGGATAAAATTCAATAACTTTAAAGATCATTGTAAATCTATTCTCCTTTGATGTGTCTTCAGCTATATAAAAAATCAAACTATCTATAATATCGTCTTTAGTTCCGTAGGAAACAATTAAAACACCATCGGGGAAAGACCACATGTTGAATCCGGTGTCAGGCGTTTTTATCTCCCATTGCAACATTGGGACTCCATTCCCAAAGCCTTTCATTTGTTCACGGCACCTTTTGATATCCAGACCACAAATAATTTTCTCTTCCTGTTCGCCCCCCATGATTGATGAAGGGAGGATCGACATGAACATCAATATGAATATTAAGGATAACATAAGAAATGCCTCCTTGGTCATTTGTTCGCCATTCATTTTTTGAATGGGTAAATTGGACATATTCATGATTATTTTATTCCGATTTTCGATGGCATAATTGGTCGGGACGGCGGATTGGAATCAGATGGATCCTGCGATTCACCTGGCTGTACATGTTTGTAATCAAGGCGAAGTGGATATGGCGGGTTTGGGGCACACGGCGTCCCATGAAACACCCCATTCTCTGGATCTGAAAATGCATATACATTCAAAGATGCCGCTCCTTCTGACAAAATCGATCGATGTTCTATATATTGACTATTGCTCGGCCCTTCAATGGCCGCCATGTCAATACCAGCGACAAAAAACAGCATCAGACAGAGCGGGACCCTTGTAATCATTGACAATGATCCATGGATTGTGCACATGCCAAGGAACTTTGCAAGGTTTTGAAGCGGATTATCGCCCATGCTGATTATTCCTTTTATGTCCCTGGGTTTCCCATTCAGGCCGTTCGTGCGCACGGCGTAGTCCCGGCCCTTGTCCGTGAAGTTACCCGCGGGCATCAGGCTGGCCGCCGGCTGGACGTTGATGGGATGCAGCACGGCGCCAGACAGGATGCCGCCAGATTTGCCCTGGGACAAGGATCCAATTGCCAAGCAACCGTCGCTGGCTCATGTGCTGACAACGGAATCAAAGCAACCACTTGCCGAATCGGCATTGAGCAGATTGCCAGTTCGCATCTGATCGCCCGACTCAGCTGACCAGGGCATTGGCGATCTCAATCAGCAGGATGGCTGGCGCGTCCAAACGGGGATCAGCGGCGCGGATAGCGGCGACGACGATCGACGTTAAACGGGCATGGATTATCTCATGGCATCGTCAAGGAGCTGCTACTTGTTGGACCCGGATCAAGCCCGCCAGGTCATAACCCGCCTGCCGGGCAGCATCCTCAAGCGCGGTCCAGTCGGCCGTCGGGACCTGGGGCGAGCGATGCAGGAACCAAAGATAGGATCTGGTCGATGAGCCGACGACTGCCCAACGGTAGTCGTCGGCGATAGCGAGAACCCGGTAGTCGCCACTGAACGGCCAGAAGAAGGTGACCGACAACGTCGCCGGACCTGTCATCCTGGCTGTGGCCTGCGCCGAGGATCGTTCGCCTTCGATCGCCCCTTTTCGACCGGCATTGAGCACGCTGATGCGACCATCCGGCAGAAGACCGTAAGTAGCAGTCACTCCGACCAGATCGCGTTCGAACCGGTGGTCGAATCGAGCCAGTTCGTACCAGGTGCCAAGATAGCGGGGCCAATCGATCACCAATCCAGCAGGAGGATTCGGAGCCCGAACGGCGCAACCAGAGCAGATGAGAGACAGAATGCCTGCCATGACCAGCACACTTCCTCGGGAGCCGTTGCACCGGAACGCTGAACCGAAGGGGTTGTGGCCAGGCATCTTGCTGGGTGAATCGTCAGCAATGTCCATGCCAAGGGCCAGGAATGAACTTGTGGCGCTTTTCCTTGTCTGCGGTTCGCGACGAAGCGCTCCAAAACCCGAAATGCCGCCAGTCGTTCGGTCTTCTGCGCCAGGGCAAGTTCGGTTCATTCCGGATATGCCTCCTGCATTCAGCAGTGATCGTTTGAGCCGAATCGTGTCGTCAGCATGACCCGACTATCCGATCACCCAGGCCGGGTTCACAGTGGATTGCAAATCACCTGGATTCTACCGGCTGAGCGAGATAGATGACGGTGTTCGCTGGTTTGGCCCAGCGCTGGCTATCCTCGATCCAGGAAAGCAGGAACGCCGCCATGACCTCCCACTACCATCTCTCCTTGTTCGCCACCGCAACCGTCGCGGGACTGTTCCTGGTCGGAAACGCCGGGCTCGGAGCTGCCGAGGCCGAGGCAAAGGCCAGCATCCAGTCGACCTTCGAGAGCACCTACATTTACCGCACTTTCCTCAAAGAGGATGCGGTGCGGGCCGAGGAACGGGATGGACTCATCATCCTGACTGGCCAGGTCGCCGAACCCAGCCACAAGTACCTTGCCCAGGAGGCCGTGGCTGGCCTGTCCGGCGTGAGCTCGGTCGACAACCGGCTCCAGGTCAAATCCGAAGGCACCGAGAAATCGGACTCGTGGATCCAATCCAAGGTGCGCAGCGTGCTGGCCTTGCACCGCAATGTCAGCGACGGGAAAGCGCAGGTCGACATCAAGGATGGGGTGATCACCTTGCGTGGCGAGGCGACCACCTGGACGCAGCGGATATTTGCCGCTGAATACGCCGAGGACGTCGAGGGCGTCATCCGGGTGATCAACCTGATGACGGTGCAGCCCCTGCCGGTCCGAGAGGATCGCGGTGGTCATGTAGGCCGGTCCGCCGACGATCTCATCGATGACGCCTCGGTCGCTGCGTTGGTCCGCTCGGTACTGGCCAATCATCGCTCGACCATGCAGATCAATGTCAAGGTCGCGGCCCGGGATGGAGTTGTCACCCTGATCGGCAGCGCCAGGAATCCGACTGAGAAATATCTGGTCACCATTTTGGTGTCCGACATCCAGGGGGTGACCGCGGTCAAGAATGTGATGACGGTCGAAGCCATCGCAGCCGAATAGGCTGCGGCCAGCGGCACGGCGATAGGCAGGATTAAAACCCCGCACAGGTTGGACGCATCGTGATTTCTTCCACACAAACGAAGATCGCAGGCCAAGGCGCCAAGGACGAACAAGGGTGATGCTCCGCACACGGAAGAACCTGCCAGGTGGGTGGCGCACCCTCCAGCCGATCATCGCAGCGCGGCACAGCTGGGACCACGCTAGCGGCTGTCAGGCAGCCGTTGGACAAAGCACCTGACCCGGTCGCGACCGGACCATGCCATGAAGCACCACACGATCTTCCTGATTGCGGAGATAGTGGTCTTCATCGTGATCTCCGGCATGGCCACGGCCATCGGGTATGTCGCCGTGTCCGTCCTGAATCTCTCTTACCTGTGGATGATCCCGGCATCGGTTCTGCTGATCGTCGCAAGCTATCTGTTCCTGCTCATCCTTGGCCTGGCCACTCGCAAGAACCACCGCATCGAGTGGGTCCGCAAGCATCTCGATTTCGACGCGGTCTCTGATGCCGACCTCACCATCCAATACCGGCGGTTCTCCAATCCGATCGCCAAAATGCTCGCTTACAACGAGATGGTTTTGCGCAAGATCGCCTGAGTCGCAGACGCCATGGGTTTCCGAAGGCCGTCCAGCCAACGATCCGGGCAGAGCCCTGCCGCGGCTCTACGGCGATGCTGGTCCGTCCCGAGTGATGGGCACGGTCGAGTGTGCCTGGGCCTGTGGGGCGATGGTCCATACCAGGAGGATCCCAGCCACCGCTGCCAAGCACGACAGCCAACCGACGGCGCCGTAGCCGATCAGTGGCGCAGTCGGGTCGACTTGGCTGATGATCAGGCCTGCAATCATCGCCGCTGCGCCGGAAGCGGCGGATTGCACCGCCGAATTGAAACTCATGAAGCTCCCGCGCAGAGGCGCCGCCACCGCCGCGGTCATCAATGCCGTGGCCGGGACGAACCGGCCGCTGCCGACCACAATGAATGCGGTGGTGACCACCAGGGCCGCGGCCAACGGCATCGCCGGCAGGTGGGTCAGGGCCAGGGTCGGCGCCATCGCTAAGGCAGCGACGCAGGTGAAAACGAGCCGTTTGCCATGGCGGTCGGCAAGCCGGCCGATCCACGGCGAGGTTACCACGGCACAGACGCCGCCACACAGGTAAACCAGGCCCAGTTCGCGATCGCTGACCCCGACATTGCACGACAGATAGGTGGCGATGAACGGAATGATCATGAACCCGGAGAAGGTCAAGGCGGCGGTGAACGCGAAGACCCGCCAATGCGACGGGACGCCAAGCAGGGCACGCAGGGTGGCGAGCGGGTTGCGCTGGCCGTCGGCCTGGTGGCCGCGCATCGTCGGCATCCGCAGCCAGCCGACGATCAGCACCGCCAGCGAGATCGCCGCGATGGCATAGAATGTCGCGTGCCAGCCCAGCCAGGCCGCCAGCCAGATTCCAGCCGGAATGCCGATGATCGAAGCCAGGGCGAAAGCCGACATCACCGTACCCATGGCCGCACCGCGCCGCTCCCACGGCACGGCGTCGCCGACGATGGCGAGCACCAGCGCTCCGAGCAGTCCGCCGCAGGCGCCGGCGGCTACCCGGGCCAGCACCAGAGCGTGGAAATCCGGAGCGATAGCGCAGGCCAGGGTGGCGACGATGAACGCGGCGTAGACCACCAACAGGGCCTGCTTGCGCTCGAACCGGTCGATGACCAAGGCTGCGCCCACGGCCGCCACCGCCGCACTGATGGTGTAAGCCGACACAGCCACCGCGAATTGGGTGGCGCTGATCGCGAAGACTTTCATCAACTGCGGCCCCAGCGGCATCATCACCACGAAGTCCATCATCTGAGTGAAGTTCACCGCGGTAAGCAGGGCGATGAGCAGGCGTTCATCGGATGCCGGGGATCCCGAGGGAACCCCGGAACCGACTACGCCGGTTGCTTGGGAAACACCGGTCGCTTCCGCCAAATCGGGGCCGCTAGGGCTGGCTCGGTCCATGGTACGACACGGTCGCAGCCAGCACGCCAGAGCAATCCCAGTTGGACCTGGCTTGCGACATCGCCTCGCGGCACCGGTGCGCCTCGCTCCCAAAAGTCAGGCCGCTCGCCGCACAGGCTCCTGCGCCCTGTCGGGGACCGTGGCGACGTGGCCGAACTCCGTCGGCATATCCAGATTTATCCGATCGGCCGGGATCCGCCAGGCAGGTGCTGGGAAAAACCTGCATACACGTCGTCAATATCGGCAGCCAACAAGAAGTCCTTGCCGGTCACTCCGCCCTCATCGTGGGTCGACAGGCGAAGCGTCGCCTTGGCAAAGCGGATGTCGATATCTGGATGATGATCCACGGCGGTCGCACGTTGGGCAATCAAATCGACGAACGCAATGCACTCGGAGAACCCGGAAAACGTAAATGTCTTCGAGAGGTGCGACTTGCCGCTTCTCCAACCCGGGAGGCTGCGCAGCTTCGACCGGATTTCTTGCTTTGAACAGGGTGGCATGCGGTGTCCCTTCAGAGTGATCGTTCTATCAAGGCGATGGAAACGCTGTTGTCCATCGGCCTGCCGCTCTCGATGCCCTCGATTCCCCAGGGGCGTGCAGCAATCACTGTTTTGCCGAGGAAACTTCAGGGTGGCTGTTTGTCCAGGGGGCAGCGCTGGCGGCCAGCATGTTCCATGGGCTCGCTGGCGGACGGGACGAAGCTCGCCCATAGGCAAACTGACTTTCAATCCGAGGCGCGAAGGAATCCGAATCCGCTGACCGCGATCAGCGCCGCGCCGCCGATCACCATCCAAATCGATTTGTCCGTGGGCGAACCGGTGAAGAACCTGGAAACGCTTGAGGAAAACGAGTCCATAGCGATGAGGCCGAAAACGACCAAGGCGATCCCGGCGATGAGCAGGATCAAAGAAAGGGCTTTGTTCACGAGATGACTCCGATGTGGTGGAAACGAAGAAACAGTTCTTCATGCACTTCAACGGCTTCCTTGTCGGACAGCATGGCATTGCCGAGCATCAATCCCACCTGACGAACCGGCTTGTCAGAGCAGTTGGCTCGACCGGCGTCGGCAAGGAGGGACGCCCATGCTGATGTCCTGACAACCCCAATTTTTCCGACGAAAAACCTACCCAGTCCGGAGCGGCGATGCCCGCATCGCCGCTCCGAAAGCACAACTTGGTATCGCGTGCGCTTCGATTACTTTCCGCGGGCAGCGCGAGTGGTGCCCTGGCCAACGGGTTTGGAGACGCCGGGCACCGATGCCTCGCTGGCGCTGGCAATGTCCTCAGCGCCTGCCACGGTGAACAGTCGTTTTACGGTGGCGGTCTGGTCGCCAGTGGTCGAATGCACCGAGATCAGGATCCGGCCTTGATGGATCTTGCCTTCGTACCGCTTGGCTTCGTATTCAGGCATGCCCAAGCCGATAAGCGCACCGCTGATGCCGCCTACAGCGGCGCCGACCGCTGCTCCGCCCAGGGCAACCAGGATCGGGCCGGCGGCGATGAAGGGACCGACTCCGGGGATCGCCAGCGTGCCGATACCAATCAGCCAACCCAGGGTCCCGCCAACGACACCGCCAGCGCTGACGCCGACGGTCGCTCCTTCGGGCGCCTTGGTATGCTTCTCGTGGGCGAAGTCGTGGCTGGTTCCCTTGTCGGGGAAGAGCACTGAAATGGCATCAGATGCCAGGCCAGCCTTGTGCAGGCTGTCAACGATGAGGCGGGTCTGGGATTCGGTGGTCGCCAGGCAGTAGACGGACGTGGCCATACGATGATTCCTTGGGGTCGCTGGTGGGTGATCCCTTCGCACATCCGGACTGGATCGCTGAAGAGAACATCCGCACACTTGCACGTTGCGTGCCATGAGGGAAACAACGAAAACCAGTCATTTCCAAGGATTTCCCGGATTCAGCTCATGCATTGTGACCAGAGAGCCGTGCGCGATGCATGCAGGATGCAGGACCTGCGATCGCTTGCACTAGGACCTGGTCGGCATTGGCCGCAGCGTCCACGTCAGACCAGCATTCTCAATCGGTGCAACAGGACCGGAAAGGAGATAGATGCCTGACAATGCGCTGGATCCACCCCGACGATTCCAGCCCGCTTCGCCTCCGCCACCGAGCCCGGAACAGTCGGCAAAATAATCCCCACAACGCTCTGGTCGGCTGTTGATTTCTGCGGGAAGTCGTCTTGCCCATTTCGCCGCCGGAAGTTTTCTCTCGGAGCGTGCAGCCGCCAACGAGGCTATCGGCCCTGGTGGCGCGTCATCCCAGTTGGCCTGGCCTTGCCCGACGGTACGGCTGGACCCATCCATGACCGCACGGTGGCAATCAGCCATCAGCAGTTGCTCGGCCCCAGCACCACCTGTTCGCCTGCTTTCCTTACCGCCTCACACCGGTGTCCACGTTTCGGGGGCGGACCGCTGCGATTGGGCCGCCGGGTGGTGGGCGATTCCCGTCCGCGGCATCGTCCCACACTGTTTCCGCCGCACGCATGCGGACGACCCCAGGACCACCGATGCCCACTCCGTTCACCGTCGCTGAAATCCGCGAAGCCTACCTCGCTTTCTTCGCCCAGAAGGGCTGCGTCCGCTACCCCAGCGCCAGCCTGGTGCCCGAGAACGATCCGACCACGCTGTTCACCGTCGCCGGCATGGCCCAGTTCAAGGACATGTTCCTCGGCCGCGGCACCCATCCGTTCAGCCGGGCGACGACGGTCCAGAAATGCATCCGGACCAATGATATCCTGAACGTCGGGCGCACCGCCCGGCACCACACGTTCTTCGAGATGCTGGGCAATTTCTCGTTCAATGACTACTTCAAGCGCGAGACCATCGGCTGGGCCTGGGAATTCCTGACCGGCGTGCTGAAGCTCGACCCCAACCGGTTGTCAGTGTCGGTCCACCGCATCGACGACGAGGCCGCGGACATCTGGCTGAAGGAGATCGGGATTCCCGCCAACCGCCTGTTCCGCCTCGGCGACAGCGACAATTTCTGGCCGGCTGACGCCCCGACCCAGGGGCCGGAGGGCCCCGGCGGGTGCTGTTCCGAGATCTTCTGGGACCACCGGATCAACAACGACCCGAACGACAACCTGACCAGCAGCACTGGGCGGTTCGTCGAGATCTGGAACCTGGTCTTCCCCCAGTTCAATGTGCGCAAGCCGAACGCCGACGGTACGCCCAACCTGGAATCACTCGGCCGCACCAACGTCGACACCGGTTCGGGCCTGGAGCGGGTGGCGGCGGTGATGCAGGGTGTCTACAATAATTTCGATATCGATGTCTTCCAAACCATCATCCGCCGGGTGTGCGCAGTCACCGGCCGGAACTATGACCGGAACGTGGCGCTGGGGACGAAGGTCGAACAGGCCGAGGTCAACGCCCTGATCCGGCGGATCGCCGACCATGTCCGGGCAGTGACCTTTTGCGTCGCTGATGGAGCCCTGCCCGGCAACAGCGATCGCGGCTACATCGTCCGCCGGCTGATCCGGCGCGCGACCCTCGACAGCGACAAGCTCGGCGTGGACAGCCCGCGGTTGTTCGAGGTCGTGCCCGCCGTGATCGAGGCGATGGGCACCGCCTATCCCGAGATCGTCCGCCGTGGCGACCTTGCCACTGAGACCCTGAAGGCCGAGGAAGCCCTGTTCCGCCGCACCCTTGGGCGCGGCCTCGACCTGTTCCGCCGCTCGTTGGATCGGCAAAAGGGCAGCACGGTGTTCAGCGGCGATGATGCCTTCGAATTGGTCGCAACCCACGGATTCCCCAAGGAAGTCATCGCCGAGCTGGCCCAGGCCGAGGGCTTGTCCCTCGACGAGGCCCGGTTCCAGGTCCGCTGGCACGAACACCAGCAGATCAGCAACACCAAGGCGGTGGAGGTCTTCACCACCACCGCCTTGCAGGAAGCCAAGCCGCGCTTGGGGGCGACGCGCTTCGCCGGCTACGACGTGCTGACCCAGCGCAGCGACCTGACCGTGCTCGAAGTCGACGGTAAGGCTGTGACCAGCGCTGCGAACGGCGCGAAGGTCCGATTCGCCTTGGCCGCGACCCCCTTTTATGCGGAAAGCGGCGGCCAGGTCGCCGACACCGGCCTGGTCAATGGTCCGGGGTTCGCCATCGCCGTGACCGACGTCCAGAAGGACGAAGGCCTGGTGATCCATTCCGGCACCGTGGCCCGTGGCACGGCGGTGCCCGGCCCGGTGACCGCCGAAGTCGATCGCACCCGACGCTCCGCCACCACCCGGCACCACTCCGCCACCCACCTGCTCCATGCCGCCCTCGGTGTGGTGCTCGGCGACCATGTGG
Organism: Planctomycetota bacterium; assembly: GCA_014193115.1. GTDB lineage: Bacteria > Planctomycetota > UBA11346 > UBA11346 > UBA11346 > BJHQ01. The sequence continues at coordinate 10,990 of BJHQ01000012.1, forward strand.
AACAGCAGGGATCCAAGGTCGGACCCGACGAATTGCGCTTCGACTTCAACCATCCCAAAGGCCTCAGCCGGGACGAACTGGCCCGGGTCGAGAGCTGGGTCCGCGACCGCATCGCCGAAAAACACCCGGCAGACATCAGGGAATTGCCGATCGCCGAGGCCAAGAGCCTGGGCGCCAAGGCCCAGTTCGGGGAGAAATACGGCGACACGGTGCGGGTGGTCGCGTTCGGCGCTGGCGGCGCCGTCCCGGTCAGCCGGGAGTTCTGCGGCGGCTGCCATGTCGGAAGCACCTCTGAGATCGGCGCTTTCCGGATCCTCTCCGAAGGCGCGTCGAGCGCTGGCATCCGCCGGCTGATCGCCGTCGCCGGCGACGCCGCCCGCAAGCTCGCTGCCGAGGAAACCGCCCTCGCCGTCGAGGCCGGCCGCCATGTCGGGCTGGCCGAGGTCGGCGATCCCCATCAGGTCGAAGATCTCGCCCGCTTGTTCAAAGCCCCGGTGAAGGACGTGCCGGCCCGGGTCTCGGCCTTGGCCCATGAGGTCGGCGCGCTGTCGCTGCAGATGAACGCCACCATGACCCTGCCCGGCGGCGATCTGCTCCACCGCGTCGAGCACCTCTTAGAGGAGCTGAAACGCCTGCGCAAGATCGTCGAGTCGCGCCAGGCCCAGGCCGCGGCGCGGATGGTCGACGACCTGCTTGAGCAAGTCGGCGAAACCTCTGGCACCCAGTTCGTGGCGGCGGTGGCGCCAGGTCTCGACAGCAAGGGCCTGGCTGCGCTGGCCGACGCGCTGGCCCAGCGCAGCCCCGGACTCGTCATCGCCCTGGGCGCCGAGACCGGCGGCAAGGTCCCGCTGCTGGTCAAGGTTCCCGCCGAGCTGACCAAGCGCGGGGTGTCTGCCGCTGCGCTTCTGGCGGCGATCGCCCCGCTGGTCGGGGGCCGCGGCGGCGGTCGGCCGGATCTCGCCCAGGGCAGCGGCAACGACGCCAGCCGTCTGGCCGAGGCCTTGGCCCTGGTGCCGGGGCTGGTCGCGAAAGCCCTGGGCTGAACCGCCGAAGGGCTCGGGCAACAACCAGGCGCGCGGTTCGGAGCGGCGATGTCCGCATCGCCAGCGCAACGCACGTACCGTTGGCAGCCTGGTCAGCTCGTGGCCGTTGTTGTTGAAGTAAGGATGGTTCCGCGACTCCAAGCCATTCCGGCGATGTGGGCATCGCCGCACCGGATCCGCACTAGGTCATCTGCGCGAGCCCTCAGCGCTCGGCTTCGCCCGACAGCGAAGCTGCTTGGCGCAAGCGGGATTTCCGGCTAGGTTCCTGCGGGGGACCCATGGCGGCCAAGCGCACCGATCGCACCGATCGCACCGGCACGGACACTTGGTTCCGGAAGAAAAAGTCGACTTTCCGCGGCATTCCGGTGGTTCCGGGCATCGCCCTCGGCACAGTCAGGCTGAAATTCCGCCGTACCCAGGTGATGTCCGACCGCACCATCGAGGCCGGTGATGTCGGCAAGGAGCACGAACGCCTGGCCGAAGCGGTGCGGATGTCGAAGGCCCACCTGCTTGAGGACCGCGCCAAGGTCCAGCGCGAAGTGGGCGAGGTCGAAGCCTCGATCTTCGATGCCCACATCGCGATTCTTGAAGACCAGAAACTGCTCCAGAAGATGCGCGACCAGGTCGCCAAGGACCACAAGCCGGTGGAGGTCGTGGTCGCGTCGATCGTCGAGGGTTATTACCGGGTCTTCAAAGACATCCCCGACCAGCACATCCGCGAACGGGCGGCGGACATCCGCGATGTCGGCCGGCGTCTGCTCGACAATCTCGATCGGCTGGCCTCGGCGCCGCAGCGCAAAGGCGAGAAGGAAAAAGCAGGGAAACCTGATCCGGCCGAAGACCCCGACGCCGAAGGCGACATCGTCTTCGCCCGCGAGCTGCTGCCCAGCGACCTGGTCCAGCTCGAACGCCGCCATTGCCGGGCGGTGGCCTGCGAACTGGGCAGCGACCGCGGCCACGTCGCGGTGCTGCTCAAGGCGATGAGCGTACCGTCGGTGATGGGCGTTGAGGGGCTGGCCGATGTGATCGAAGACGGCGATTTCGTGATCGTCGACGGATCGACCGGGGTGGTGCTGCTCAACCCGAAAAAAGAGGTCATCGAGAGCTACACCAAGACCCGCCACGATTTCGAGCAGTATCGCACCCGGCTGCGGTCAGAGGTCGACCTGCCCGCGGTGACCACCGACGGCCACGTCATCGAGCTGCTCGCCAACGTCTCGAAGCATTCCGAGATTGACCTGGCCAAGCTCTACAATGTCGATGGCATCGGGCTGTATCGCAGCGAATTCCATCTGATGATGAGCCAGTCGTATCCTGACGAAGAGGAGCAGTACTGGATCTACCGCGAAGCCGTGCAGCGCATGCCGGGCAAGCCAGTGACCATCCGCACCATGGATGTCGGTTCAGACAAGCGGCTGCCCTACCTCAAGCTGAACGACCAGGATCACCACGTGCTTGGCCGCCGGGCGATCCGGCTGATGGCCGAACTGGAGGAATACCAGCTGATCCAGCTGCGGGCGATCCTCCGCGCCTCGGCCCATGGCCAGGTCCGGCTGATGTTCCCGTTCATCACTTCGCTTGAGGATATCCGCCTCGGCAAGCGCCTGGTGCGTGCCGCCAAGCGCGATCTCGATATCGCCAAGAAGCGCTACAACGCTCAAATCCCGATCGGCATGATGGTCGAGGTGCCCGCCGCCGCCCTGTCCCTCGACAAGTACATGCGCGAGGTGCAGTTCTTCTCGGTGGGGACCAACGATCTGACCCAATACGTCTGCGCCGCCGACCGGAACCACCCGGATGTGGCGCCGTGGTTCAAGAGCCACAACCCCGGGGTGCTGGCGTTGATCAAGCACATCGCCGACACCTCCAAGGCCCACAATGCCGACTTGACCATCTGCGGTGAAATGGCCGGCGATCCGTTCTACACCATGTTCCTGCTCGGCATCGGCGTGCGCAAACTGTCGATGGCCGCGCCGCAGGTTCCGCTGGTCAAGAAGATCATCCGCTCGGTGAACCTGACTGGCGCCCGCAACCTGGCCGAAAAAGCGCTGTCGCTGACTTCCACCGCCCAGATCCGCGAGACCTTCGCCGCCACCGTCCAGCAGATCCTCGGCCGCGACCTGTCCTCGTGGTCGATCAACCACGATGCCGCCGGTGAACCCGGGGACGAGCCGACCGGCCGCAAGCGCCACAACGATGAGGGCGACGAGCAAGGCGGAACGGCGCTGGTCCGCCGCGCTCCGACCGGCTGACCGGCTCGGCTGCTTGGCGGGGGCTTCTGCAGTGTCGGAGCCTGGCGCCTTGGCGGAGCTTGCCTTGATTCCAGGATCCGCAGCCATGGACCAACGCACCCGCGATCTCGTCGCCGCCTTCCGCGCCACCTACCAGACTGAGCCGACGGCCGCGGTCCGGGCACCTGGCCGGGTCAACCTGATCGGCGAGCATACCGACTACAATGACGGCTTTTGCCTGCCGATGGCGATCGAGCGCGACGTGCGGGTCGTCCTCCGCCCGAGATCCGATGCCACCGTCCGGGTGTTCTCGCTCCAGGAGCCTGGCCGGCCGCCGGTTGCCTTCACGCTGGACGGGGCGATTCCCAAGGCCGTCACGCCGGCCGACCGCTGGGCCGATTATGTCAAAGGCAGCGCGCAGGTTCTAGGTGGAACGGTGGCACTGCGCGGCTGCGATCTGGCCCTGACCGGCGACGTGCCGCTCGGCTCCGGCTTGTCCAGTTCAGCGGCTTTGGAGGTCGCCACGATCCGCGCGTTGCTGGCTGCGGCTGGCCTGTCGCTTGATCCGGTGGTCATCGCCAAGCTCGCCCAGCGGGCGGAAAACTCCTATGTCGGGACCAATTGCGGCATCCTCGACCAGTTGTCGTCGAGCTGCGCCACGCTCGGCCAGGCGATGCTCATGGATTGCCGGTCGCTGGCCCTGACCCCGGCGCCGTTGCCGGCCGGAGTGGCGGTGGTCATCGCCGACACCGGCAAGCGCCGCGGCCTGGTCGACAGCGCCTATAATGAGCGCCGGGCGCAATGCGAGGCCGGCGCCAAGGCCCTTGGCGTCAGCCATCTGCGCGACGCGACGCTGCACGGCCTGTGGCAGGCGGCCAAGGCCGGGCGGCTGGATGCGCTGGCCCTCGCCCGATGCCAGCACGTGGTGGCCGAGAACGGCCGCACTCAGGCTGCTTTCGCCTGCCTGCGCGCCGGAGACGCCGAAGCCCTCGGCCAACTGATGGACCAATCCCACGCCGACTTGCGCGACCGGTTTGAGGTCACCTGCCCCGAGCTGGACGATCTGGTCGCCATCGCCCGTTCCCTGCCCGGCTGCCTCGGCAGCCGCATGACCGGCGCAGGCTTCGGCGGCTGCACGGTCAGCCTGGTCAGCCTACCGGCCGTCGCCGGATTCACCGCCTCGCTGGGGCTCAAGTACAGGCAGTTGCATCCGGCGATGACGCCAGCCATTTACGTGACCGGGGCAGCGGCTGGAGCCGGACCGCTTCCGCTGGCGCCGTGAGCCGCCGCGGGCCGCTCCAGGGAGCGCCGCCGGAACCCCGCCCAGCGGGGAAGCCCATTGGGGGTGACTCCGCGTCGGCTGGCGAGCAGGCGCCTGGTCCCAAGGCATCCGAATGGTTTTCTGAAACCGGCCTCCGCTTCACCTGCACCCGCTGCGGCGCGTGCTGCACCGGTGCGGCGGGCTTCACCTGGATCAGCGAGCCCGAACTGGCTGTCTTGGCCGACCACCTGGGTCTCGATCCAGACACCTGCCGGCGTCGCTACACCCGATCAGTCCACTTCCCAGATGGCCGAGTGGTGCTGTCGCTCAACGAACGCGGCAACGGCGACTGCGTGTTCTTCCGCGCCGGTACCGGCTGCACCGTCTATGACCAGCGACCTCGCCAATGCCGCACCTGGCCTTTCTGGAAGCGGGTGGTGGCAACTTCGGACTCCTGGTCCCAGTCAGCGGCAGGGTGCCCCGGCATGAACCAGGGCCGGCTGGTGGCGGCAGACGAGGTCCGCGGCATTGCATCTGACGACGGTCTGCCTGGGTGAGGATCCCGGAGGGGACAACCCCGCCGTGCGGTTGACGGTGGCCCATGCGGTGTCCCACTTGGCCGAGATGTCGGACGCGAGTGATTCCGATGACGCCTTGGTGCTGGCCGCCCAAGGTGGCGACCTCGCCGCCTGGTCCGCCCTCTGCCATCGGCACAGTCCGATGCTGGCGGCCTACCTCGGCGGTCGGCTTGGCCGACCCGACGTGGTCGACCGGTTGCTCGGCCAAGCCATCGTCACCGGCTGGCGTAACCTGCGCGACCCCACGGTTGCCGATGATTTTGCAGCTTGGTGGAGGCGTTTGGGCGGACATCTCGCCACCACCTGGCATCAGGAACACCCCGACGAGCCGCTGACCGGTCCCTTCCCGACTGAACGGTGCGCCGATCCAGGGCGGAAGCTGGCCTTCGACCGACTGGAGCACGCCTTGACCAAACTTGAAGAAACCGACCGGCGGTTCCTTGAGCTCTCCATTCGCGGTGGGCTCGGTGAACCGGGAGCGGGGTCAATCCTCGGCAGCGCTGGTGACGGGGCCCAGAACGGCATCCTGTCACGACTGGAAGAAGTTCTTGGGGAGATCCCGTGAATCGATTGGCGACGATTGAACCAGATCAGAGGCCGGACTGGACCTTTGACAGCCTTTGGACACCCCCCTATCGTCCCGCGGACTGGCTTCGTATGAGCCTCAGCGACCCATGCATGCGAGCAGCATCTGGGCCCTTGGTGCCGCAGCGGACCAGCGGATGACCACCCTATGATCCTGATCAACCTGCTGCCGGCAGAACTGCGCAAGCGACAGGTCGGAATTAACCCGGCCGTGATCAGCTTGGTCGTTACCGGCGTCGCCGCACTCCTGCTGCTGTCCTTCTGGGCCTATGTCCGTCTCGACCGCATCCCGGCCGCGAAGAACGAGCTGGCAGTGGCCACCAAACAAGTTGAAGACTACAAACTGAAAATCAAGGAAATCGAAGACAAGAAGAAAAAGATCGCCGAAATAGAAAAGCAAAGCCAGGTCGTCATGCAATTGCTTGCGAACAAGCAGTTCTGGGCCCGGACTCTGGACGAATTCGCAAACATGCTCAGCCGTGATTGGAATGTGCCTGGCTTCGAGGCCAGCTGCACGGACATCTCCTTCGGCGCAGCGAAATCGGCCGGTGCCGCCCAGCGGACCAGGGTTGGCGGTGGCGGTGGTGGTGCTGAAGTCGCTCTGTTCTCGTTTAAAGCGAAGTTCAAACTCCTCGGGAGTCGCTTCGACGAAGGCGGCGACTACATCCAGGCCTTTTTCCATCATATCGAAAACAGCCAATTCTGGCAACGCGGTGGGTTTCAAGGGAAGCCAGAAGCCACCTATCGGTCCGATGCCAAGAACTGGATCGAGGACATCAAACGCCTCCAGATCGACATGCCGCTCGATTTCGTGCGGGCCAAAGTCATCCCGAGCAACTGGGGGAAATGAATATGGCCTTGCTGCCCGCTGCGTTTTCCAGACTCCCCAAGCCGGCCCAATACGCCATTCTGGCCAGCGTGCCAGTGGCGGTCAGCATCCTCGTCGGATATTTCATCTGGACTGATCTGAAAGTGCTGGGGAAAGATCCGAAAATGAATCGATTCCTGACTGTGACCGACGCTAAGTCACTGTGGACGCAAATCGCTGCGAAGGAAGCCGAAGGTAATGGCTTGAAGGGCCAGCTGGCCCAGGAAAAGCAGGTCAATGACCGCTACACGGCTGCCTTGGCGGAAAAAGAGGATGCCGAAAGCCGGTTGCCGAGGGAAGCGGAAAAGGCTGAAATCCGTCAGCGGATCGAGGAACTTGCGCGTCAAATCCCTTCAAATATTGGTAAAGTGACCGTCAATTCGGTCACCATTGGCCAGAGTGCCGGAGCAACCGCCTCGCGAAGGGGCGGTACCGGCGGAGCTGCGGCACCGGAATCCATGACTTTCAAGGCCGCGATCGACGGCGATTACAATGGGATCATCGCCTTTGTCGATGCGATTGAGAAGAACCCCCGATTCATGGCCGTCAACCAGTTGTCGATCCGATCTGGCGGAATCGAAAGTTCGAAGGACAGCGGCAAGATCGTCTACCAACCGCATTCGGCGAACATCGAGATCGTCACCTACATCTACAATCCGACTCCGACCGGGAAGGGCAAGTGACCATGCGTCTCCCACTCGCCCTCAGCCTGCTCTTGGTCCTGCCGGCCGCCGAACCGCCAAAAACTCCTCCGGCCAAGAGCCCGCCAGCGAGCCAGGGTCCTACGATCCGGGAAATGCTGCGTGAGGAAGAAGGGTGGCAGTTCGCTCCTCCGGTTGGACGACCTGACATCCTGTATGATCTTGAAACCATCCTGACAGCGAAAAAGAAATTCCAGGACGCCTCCCAGAAAGCAGAGGCGAAGCCATCTGGCGTCACCGCAGTTCCCAAGGACGCCAACGAGATCCCGACCGCCTGGGCTCAGGCCCAGAAGGACCGCGTCAATTCGCTACTGGCGGAACGGAAATGGAACGACGCCATCAAGACGGCCGAGTTGGCGATCAAGTCCCTCGAGGCGTACCGCGCGCACAACGACATCATCCCGATCATCAAACAGCTGGAGCAATCCCGGGATCAAGCCGATGAGGCCCAAACCCGGGAAGAGGCCCAAGTCGAGTTCAGCTCACGAGCCCTTGCGGTTGAAGGGGTCCTGTGGTCGGAGAAAGGCCAACGATTGGCGATCATCGCTGGCGAACCCAAGGCCCTTGGTCTCAACGAACGGGTCAAGGACTGCGTGTTGATCAACATCGATACGGATCGCGTCGACTTCCGCTTCCACTACAAGCGCCGCCGATTCGAATTTCCGATCTATGTCGGCGAAAATGCTGGAAAATCTCTTGCCGCCCGTCCCGCTGCCACCAGCGATCGATGAACCTTTTCACCGAATCTCCCTTTCGGGTCTCGTCTATGCGCCTGCGTCCCCTCGTTCTCACCGTCCTCGCGACCACCATGCTCGGTGGCGCCGCTCTCGCTGGTGAAGGAGGAGCTGAAACGCAGCCGATCACCATCGAAACCAGCGACAAGCCGTTGGAGACCGTGCTCCAATGGATCAGCCGCCGGGCTGGCGTGAATGTCGTCTGCAACGAACAGGATCAGCCCAGGGTGACCTTGCGCCTGGCCAATGTCACCTGGCAGGAGGCGGTCGACCAGATCGCCCGCAAGTACGATTTCGTGATCGAAAAGCGTGGAGAGCGGATCTGGGAATTAGCTCGCCCCCCCAAGGTGCGGATGGAGTTCCAAGGTGCCTCTTTCGGCGTGATCCTTGAAGCACTCGCCCGCCAAGCCGGCATCAACATCGTCATCGGCGATGAGATCGATACCAAACGCAAGCTGTCCATGACATTGAATGGTGTGCCATGGCGCGAGGCCATGGATGTCATCGTGAAATCGACCGGTTACGCCTGGGTGGAGCAGAATTACAGCATCATCCGGATCGTCTCGAAGGACAATGTTCAGAAGGATTTGGAAACCCGGATTATCCGCCTGAACAATATCCCAGCGCAAAAGGGAGCGGGCGGATCGATTCTTGACCTCATCGGGCAGCAATTGGAAACCGGTGAGAAGGTCACCGCAGATGCCCGGACCAACAGCGTCATCCTGTCCGCCTCCCGTCCGTCGATTGACAAGGTCGTTCGCTTGATCGCGTCGTTGGATACCCGGATCAAACAGGTGCTGATCGAGGTCCGCCTCGTCGACTTCTCGACCTCGGAAGCCCAATCGAAGGGCATGAATGTGCTGGACCTGACCTTCAACGTGGCCAACCTGGGTGTTCTTGGCGGTCGATTCAGCTCGGCAGACGGAACCGTGCTGCAAGGTTATCGCAATGAACCGGGAAATACGGCTCTGGACGATTCATTTGGCACTAGACCTGTACCTACTGGGACTACCCGGCCGTCGATAGGCGCTCTATACCAATTGGTTGCCTCACTGAACAGCTCCGAGTTGCTTCAGGCGCCACAACTACTGACTCTGGAAAATAGCGAGGCGAAGCTCAAAATCGGTGGCAAGACCAGGTTCGCAGAAGTGACCTCGGTGACGGCGGAAAATGGCAGTGTCACCCGTACTTTGTCCGAAGCGAAATCATCTCCGGTCACTACAGGCATTGAGCTAAAGATCACCCCCTCAATCACCAATGACAATGTAATCTCTTTGGCGATCGACTTGAAAGATGATAACCTCGTTATCTTGCAGGCGTTCACCAGCGGTAGTGAAACGATCCGGCTGCCGACCACCGCCGAAACCGAGTTGAAGACGACCTTGATGGTCCAGAACGGCGATACCGCGGTGATGGGCGGCATTTTGCGCAACGATGTCCGCGAAGGTGAGAAGTTCACTCCTGGGCTTGGCCGGATTCCAATCCTGGGCTGGCTGTTCAAGAACAAGTCGAATGATATCAGCCAGCGCAACCTGACGTTGTTCATCACCCCGCGCATCGTTCCCCTCGATCCGCAATCGAGCTTCGATCAGCAGCGCTCCTTGATCCGCGAACAGCTGTCCGGCATCAAAGAACAGCCTGCTGCAAATCCGACTGCTGGACCTTCCCTGGCGGAGTGATCCGACTGGTTGAGCGGCTGTTTGATGTGGGGGCGTTCCGAGACGAGGCGCTCACACTCGATGACTGGCCAAACTGGGTGGATGCCATTGCCGTTGCGAAGGCGGCGTGAAGATGCGCTTTCGGCCGTGACCTGAAGGGTCCGGCACGCTACGGAGACGTCCCATGGGGATTTTGACCAACTGGTTCCGGCCGGCTTGGAAGCACTCGGATGCTGAGGTCCGGTTGCAATCGGTTCAAAGCATGGACGCCGGCCGCGTCGACCTGCTCGCCGAACTTGCTGTGCAGGACGCAGACCCGCGGGTCCGCGCCGCTGCGGCCGGCAAGATCGACGATCCGAAACGACTGCAAACGTTGGCTGATCGTGGCGATGATGCTGTGCGTCGCATCGCCAAGGAACGGCTGTCCGGGGCCGCCGACCGGCTCTTGCGTTCGGGATCCTGGGATTCCGCAGGAAGCCTGCTCGATCGCATCACCGATCAGAAATCCCTGGTCGATCTGAGTCTGCATGCGGTGGATAGCGAAATCCGCCGCCGGTCCCTGGCCAGGTTGCTCGGACTGGCACAGGCCGGATCAGGACTGCTCGAAACCATCGCCGTCCAGGACGCTACCGGCGAGCTCGGATTGCAGGTCATTTCCCGTCTGGAACGCAGGCACCTCAAAGACGTGGCCCGCAAGGCGAAACATGAACGGGTGCGGGCTGCTGCCAGCGCCCGGGTCACCGAACTCGACCAGGTCGAGCGCAAACCCAGCGCCGAGGCCCGCCGGGTCGAACGGCTGCGCAAACTGGAAGGACTGACCGAACGCGCCCTGCGCTTGGCGGTGTCCTCCGATTGGCCGCGCGCAGAGTCTGAACGCAGCGCCATTGCCGCAGAACTTGCTGGAATCCAACAGACCTATACCGACCTTGCAGCGGACCCGGCCGCGGACCAGGCGACGGCCCGGATTACACGAGGGATCCGCGAATTCGCTTCACGTCGGCAGCAGGCTGAAGAGGCAGAACGCGAAGCGGCGCAGCGGGTGGCGGCGGAACGCGCCGAACTGCTCGCCGCCGTCGGCGGCGACATCGATCGCGAGCGGGCGTCGAGCATTGCCAATCGTTGGCGGGTTCTGGCGGAAAGCGCTCCGCCTGTGACGCCGGCTGATGAGGCCGTTCTTGCCGCCGCTTTGGACCGGATCCGGGTTCCAGTCGCGGTGGCTGGCCCGACAGCCGAACCAGTCGTGCCGGACCTTCCGGAGGCGCTGCAATCCCGGTTCGACGCCCTGGCGGCTGAGGCTGAGCAATTGACGTCCAGCCGCGAACGGCGGGATGCCAAGCATCGGTTCCAGGTGCTCCACAAGGAATTGGATACGGCCCTGGCCTCGGCTCCGCCCCGGCACCCGGCTGCTTTAGGTGCGAATGCCCGATTCCACGCCGCGTACAATGCCTTCAAGGATGCCGGCCGGGCTCAGCGCGAAGCTCGTGACCAGCGCCGGGGCGAGCAGACGGCCACTGCGGAACAGCTGATCGCCGAGGCGACCCGGCTGGCCGGTGAACCGCCGACAGAGAGTGCCATCCCGGCGCGGATCGATGCCCTGAAGCACCTGCAGAATCGCTTCCGTGCCGCATTGGCCGGACTGCGGCCCGACCAGACCAGCCGCCTGCGCGAACTGATGCAGCCGGCCATGGATGCTGCCTGGCTGCCGCTGAAGGCGCACCAGGAAGCCGAAGACTGGGAGCGCTTCCAGCACCTGGCCAAGGCAGAGGCCCTGATCGCCAAGCTGGAGGGACTGCTCAATCCCGCTGCGAACGAAGCGGGCAAGGACCCGGCTCCACCCGAGCTGCCTCTGGCCGCGCCCGGCGAGATCCAGCCCGCCGCAGATGCCCAGGCCCCAGTGCCGGTCGACTTGCCACCTGCCGCCGCGGCCGCCGCGGCGCCCAGCCCGGTCGAACCGACAGTCCTTCTGCGCAACTTGAAAGCAGCACAAAAAGCCTGGAAGGAGCTCGGTCCGTTGCCGCGGGGGCGGGCTCAATCGGCTAGGCAGCGCTTCAAGGCCGCGTGCGACGCCGGCTATGCCCGGCTGCAGCCCTGGTTCGCTGAACAGGATGCGTCCCGCGCCGCCAATCTGGAGCGCAAGCAGGCCCTGATCTACGAAGCCGAAACGCTGGCTGCGGCCAAGCCGGTGGGCCTGATCGGCAGCCCGGCGGATCTCCAGCGCCGTCGCCAGGCGGTGGAGCGGATGAAGGTCATGCAGCTGGAATGGCGCAAGGTCGGTCCTGCGCCTCGGGAGCATGACGAAGCCCTGTGGGAACGTTGGAAGACCGCCGGCGACGCCTTCTGGGGCAAGCACAAGGCAGACCTGGCGACCCGCGACGAGAGCTTCGCCGAGAACCTGAAACGGAAGGAAAAGCTGATCGCCGACGCCGAGCAGCTCGCCCAAGTGTCAGAGAACGCCAAGGCCTCCGGCATCGTCACCGCCCATGACGTGATCCGCCGGCTGAAGGATCTCCAGCAGCAGTGGAAGGACATCGGCCACGTCCCCCGCGATCAGGTGGAGACCACCTGGCAGCGCTGGCGAGCCGCGCTGGATCGGGCCTATGCCACCGTCAAATCCCATACCGACGCCATCGTCGCGGAACGGGAACGGAACAAGCAGCAGAAGGAAGCCCTGATCGCCGAGGCCGAATCGGTCGGGACGAACGAGAACGCCCGGTGGTTCAAGGACGAGATCCGCGAATTGATCCGGAAGTGGCGCGACATCGGCCCGGTTCCGCGAGAGGCCGAGGACGAACTGGAAATCCGCTTCCGCTCTGCCTGCGACAAGGTGATGAAGGCCGACCGCTCGGCGGCTGCCGCGATCAATGCCTGAACCGATCGGCGCCGGGCCCGAGGATCGATCGGCGGCCAGCAAGACATCCCGCACCACCCTGAACGGTGGCGATGATCCTGAACTGCGCCGGTTCGCCCCACCGGTTTTGTCGGCACGGATGCGGGCGGTCACCGGGACGGTCGGCGGGCGTCAGCCATCGATCCTCCGCGCCTATTTCCGCCTGCAGCCGGGCACCTGGTGGGAATGGCTGATGATCTGGGTGCTGCAGAACCTGCGCCATGCGCCCACCTACATCTTCCCGTTATTGACGGGATTCCTGATCGACCGGATCGATCCGGGCAATCCCGATCGGGCGATGGATGCCCTGCCCTGGGTGCTGGCCGCCACCTTTGGCCTGTGCGTCATGAATGTCGTCACCACCACCGCTGGCCGCATGATCCTGTCGCGGATCAACCGGACGTTGACCGCTGGGCTCCGCCGATCACTCGTCCGCCGGCTCAACCGGCTCGATTTCGCCTACCATGACCGGGCCAAGGCCGGGGAGCTCCAGAACAAGTTCGTCCTCGACATGGCGCGGCTCGAAGGCATGCAGTCGTTCCTGTCTGAAAACATCCTGATGCATGGCACCACGATCCTGGTCATGCTGACGATCATCGCGTTCAAGAATCCCCTGCTGTTGATGGTGATCGCAGCCGCGGTCCCGATCAACCTGACCTTGGCCCGCCTGTTGTGGCGCCCGGTGAGCCGGACCACCGAGTCCTTCCGCAGGGCGGAGAGCACCTTTCTCTCCCATCTGAACGAGACGTTGCTGGGCCTCCGGCTGAGTCGCGCCCACGCCACCGAGGACTGGAGCGAAGAGCGCGTCGGCCGAGCGGCGGGCCGGGTCGCCCGCCGGGGGATGCAATACGACTTCATGATCAATTTGTTCGGATCCTCGGCCTGGGCGGTCTCCTCGCTGCTCCAGATGGTGGTGGTCGGCCTGGGGGTGTGGCTGGCCGTCCGCTCCCAGCAGGACCTGCAGATCTTCGGCTATGCCATTGCCTTGGAGCGGATCTCCCTGGGGGATCTCACGGTGCTGCTGGCGTACTATGGGCTGACCGCCGGCGCGATCGGAGCGATCCTCAACAGCATGCCGACCATGGCGGCGGCCGGCGATGCGATCCGTTCGCTGTCCGAACTGTATCAGGAGGAAGGCGAGGCCGATGCCGGCAAACGGGCCTTGATCCCGATCCGGGGCGAGGTCCGGCTGGAGCAGGTGCGCTTCCGCTACGCCGGTGCCGGCAACCACAGTCTCGATGGACTGAATCTGCATATCCCGGCCGGCACCTCGCTTGCCCTGGTCGGCCACTCTGGTTCCGGGAAAAGCACCATCGCGAGCATGATCCTCGGATTTTACGCCCCGGAACAGGGCCGGGTGCTGATCGATGGCTTCGATTTGGCCGGGCTCGACCGCCGGGTGGTGCGGCGTCAGGTCGGGGTGGTGTCCCAGGACGTGGTGCTGTTCCGGGATTCGATCCTCAACAACATCGCCTGGGGTGATCGGACTCCTGATCGGGAGAAGGCCCGCGAAGCAGCGTTGCGCGCGAATGCCTTGGAATTCATCGATCATCTTCCCGGTGGGCTGGACCATCTGCTGAAAGACCGCGGCGGCGGATTGTCAGGTGGGCAGCGCCAGCGCCTGGCCATCGCCAGGGCGCTCTACCGCGATCCACGGCTGCTGATCCTCGACGAGGCCACCAGCGCCCTCGACCCGGCGAGCGAGCGCTTGGTGCAATCCGCACTGGAAGCCCTGATGCGCAATAGAACCACGGTGATCATCGCCCATCGGCTGTCGACGGTGCGCCACGCAAATTGCATCGCCGTGATCGACCACGGCAAAGTGGTCGAGTCGGGGACGTTCGACGAGATGATGGACAGGGACGGCCCCTTCCGACAACTGGCCCAAGGGCAGCTCGCGACGTAGGCAAAAGATCAGAGCCTCAGCCCCGGCCGAGCGCCATCAGCCATGGCCGAGAGCCATCAGCCCTGGCCGAGAGCCATCAGCCCCGGCCGAGGGCGTCCAGTTCGTCTTCGTCGTACCCGAGATAATGGCCCAGCTCGTGCCACAGGGTCTGGCGGACCTCGGCGTCGAGTTCGCGCACCGATCCGCAGCCGTGCTCGTGGGCCCGGCGCCACAGATGGATGCGCGGCGAGATGCCGCCGTGGTCGCGCTCACTCCGCACCGGCCCTTCGAACAGGCCGAACAATTCCGGTTCCTCGGCATCAGCGAGCAGCGATGGCTCAGCGTAATCCGCGAGCACCAGGGTGGTTTCAGCGAAGGCGTCGCGCAGCGGATCGGGCAGCGCGGCGATGGCCGCGTCGACCGCCCGTTGGAACCGCCGCCAGCTGACCCGGCAGGGCAGGGCGATGGGGAAGCGGCCTGCCCGGTTGGCCCGGCGGAAAGCCTGATCAGCATCGATGAAGCGGCCCACCCGCTCCAGGCAGCAGGCCTCGGCATACCACAGTTCGCCGTGGTCGCCGAACTCCTCCCGGGCCTTGGCGGCAAGCGCCGCACCGGCAGCAGCGCGATCATCGCGGTAGCAGCGCCACACCGCTTGGCGGCGGCGGACCAACGGCGGATCGGTGTCGGCCTCGGCAGGAACTACAGCGTCGGAGTCGTGCATCGGGTTTCCATTCCACCCGTGACCGGCCCGGGAGCAATGCCTCACCCAATGGACTTGGCAATTCCCTGGGAGCGCCGAGCTCCAGCTCGGCCCAAGGTGAATCTCGAAAAAGCATGAACCGCCAAGGCGCCAAGACGCCAACGAAAAAGAGAGGGATTCTCCGCTGGCCGGAAGGTCAACCGTTCCCCAACCGTGTCATGCCGCAGCGCCAACTGGTCTTGGACGTCTGGCGTGCATGCGGTCAACGCGCTCAACGCGCGGCGCCATCCAGCACACCAAACACGCCTTGCTCGACATCGGCCTGATTGCGCCGGGCTTCACTGTCCTCACGGACGAAACCAAGGGTGACGCCATCGCCGGTGACCGTGGCGGTGATCGTGGTCCAGCCGAGGTACCAGGTCAGGGCCTGCTCGGTGGTCAGGTGGGGCATGCCCCAACGCCGCATGAATTGCTCGCGGGCCCGCTCCAGGGTCAGCCCCTTGGCAACCAGGGTCGCCTCGCCCAGCTCACCGTGGCGGAAGATCAAGGTCAGGCCGTCCTGGGGCGAGGCCGTAACCCGGTCCTTTTGACGATCGATGAGGACCTTTGCCAAGGCGCCGCCGGCCGCAGTCAGATCGAGCAGCTTCGCGCCCCACGGGATGCCGGCGATAGCGATGGTCTCCTTGGGTTGGGGGATGGTGTCGCCGGCCAGTGCCAGGTGTTCAGCCACCGTCACCACGCCAAGGTCGGCGAGCTGCTCGCCGCTCAGCCAGGTCAGCGGGATGGCAGGCAGCTGGACGTCTCCGGCAACCCGAGGAATCAGCGCCAACGTCACTGCGACCGTGCGGGTCTTTTCATTTTCAACCACGATCGGCGTGGCCAGTGAACGCCAGCGCTTGCTGTCGAGGGCGACCGCATTGGCCACCGCGGCGGCGATATCAATGCCCGGGATCTGCCGGGGCATGGTGGTGAACTCCAGCCGCACCACCTGGTTGAAGGCGATCTGCCGGCTCGACACCCGGGCGTTGACGAAGGCCCGCCGGGCGACGGGTTGGGTATCCGCCGGAGGATCCGCGGCGAATGCCTGGACCGCAGCGAAGGGGACGGCAAGAGCGATGAGCAGAACGACCGGGCGCATGGCTGGGATGATGGCGTCCGGGTTCCGCTGTCATGCCGCGAACCACGGATCCCTGGCGGAGTGCTTCACCGTCTGTGCGGAAGGTTCCGGGCGATCCAAGCGGCGGCGACCAAAGCGGCGGCGATCCCAGTGGCTCCGATCCAAGTGGCGCGGATCAGGTCGCCATCCAGGGACGAACCCTGACCGTCGCTGAACACATCCTGAACCTTCGGCGTGGAAGATCGCCCGCGTGCCCACCTGCCGGACCGCTCCCATGCCGACAGGTCAGCCGCATCCGCTAATCGCGCCGGCGACGAGAGACAGACGGCCCGGATCGTCCTCGACCACGTCTTCCACCCTGGAGAATCGCCATGAGCTGGGCAAACGACACGATCGATTCCTCCACGTCGCCCACCCGGCCGGCCAGTCCTGCGGTTGTACCGCCGACCCTGGGAGGCGATCCTGCGACCGTGACCACTGAGCACCTCGCTGCCGCCCGCCGGGACCTCCTTGACCTGGGGGTGAACCGCAACGCGCTGCTCAACTTCCGTCCGTCCCGCACTTGGACCATCGAATTGTCGGGAGAAAAAAGCAGTGATTTGTGGACACAATTGTTCGACAACGAGGCCACGTGCACCTTTCAGGCCGAGGAAAGCGCCGCCCGTACCGGCGACCGCGCCCTGGGCACCCGGCTGGCCGCGCCGGTCCTGGCCCAGCGGCTGCGCGGCATCGCTGAGCAGGCCGCCAGCCATATCGAGGAACAAGGCGTCAATGTCCTGCATCTGGCCTTGGGTTTCCTCCACTGGCGCGATGCTGAGGGCACGGATCGCCGAGCTCCGTTGGTGCTGATGCCGGTGATCCTGGAGCGCATGGGGGTCAAGGCCCGCTACGGCCTGCGCCACGCCGGAGAGGATCCCGCCGACAACCTCTGCCTGCGGGAAAAGCTGCGGGTCGAGCATGGCATCGATCTCGACGGCTTCGCCGCGATGGATCCGGTGGATCTCGATGGGTGGGCCGAACAGGTCGGATCCCGGGTCGCCCACCTGCCGGGCTGGTCCGTCGCCATCGATGAGCAGGCCCTGGGCTTTTTCGCCTTCGGCAAGTTCCTGATGTGGCAGGATCTCGATCCGGCGCGTTGGCCCCAGGACCGCCAGCCAAACCAGCATGCGCTGCTGTCCGGGGTGCTCGCCGGCGGTCTTGCGTCGCCGCCGCCGGCCGTCGCGGCGGACGCCGATCTCGACGCGGTGCGCAAGGACCACCCGGCGATCGAGGTGCTCGATGCCGATTCGTCCCAGGCGGCGGTCCTCCACGAGATCGCCCGCGGCCGTTCGCTGGTGATCCAGGGGCCGCCGGGAACCGGCAAGAGCCAGACCATCGCCAATGCCATCGCCCAGGCCGTGGCCGGCGGCAAGACGGTGCTGTTCGTGGCTGAAAAGATGGCCGCGCTCGACGTGGTGAAGCGCCGGCTCGATGACCTCGGCCTGGGCGGAGCGGTGCTCGAACTGCACAGCCACAAGGCCGGCAAACGGGCGGTACTCGACCAGCTGCGCCGGGCCCTCGATCTGGGCGAGCCGGTGTTCTCGGATCTGGAAAAACCGGCCAGCGATGGCGTCGTCGCCAGGGACCGGCTGAACGCCTATGCCCAGGCCCTGCATGAGCCGGTGAAGCAAGGCGATGCCGGCAGCACCCGCAGCCCCTATCAGCTGCTCGGCGAACTGGTGGCGATCGACGCCCGGGGCCGACCGCCGGACATCGCCGACGGCGATTGGCAAAAACTCTCCGCCGACGCCTTCGCCGAAGCCTGCACCCTGGTCGAAGGCATGGAGGGCGTGCTCAGCCGGATCGGACTGCCTGCCGGGCATCCGTTCAGCGGCGCCGCCATCGACGCCATCTCACCTGGCGAACAGGACGTGCTCTCGTCCCGCCTGTCGGCCGTGTCCGGCGGCATGACCTCGTTGCTGGCCGCGGTGAACGATCTGGCTGGGGCACTTGGCGTGCCCACCGGCAAGGGCCTGGTTGGGGCGCGCAAACTGTTGGCGGCTGCCGCCTTGGCGGTGCAGGCGCCGGCACGGCTCGCCGACGCTGACGCCAGCCATCCCGACTGGACTCGCGACGCGGACACCGCCAAGCAGATTGCTGGCGAAGGCGCGGTGCTGACCGAACTCAAGCTGCGTCATGGCGCCCAGGTGGTGGAAGAAGCCTGGACCACCGATCTCGGCGCGGCGCGGCACAGCATCGCCTCGTATGGGGATTCGTGGCTGCGTTTCTTCAATCCGGCCTATTTGCGGGCCCGGCGCCAGCTGCGTGGAGTGTGCGTGGGCGGCGTGCTGCCCGCCAGCCATCGCGACCGGGTGGCGCTGGTCGAGGCCACCGAGCGGGTGCGCAAGATCACCGCCGACCTGGCCCAGCGCGAGACCACCGCCAAGGCCGTGTTCGGCAGTTTGTGGAAGGGCCTCGCCAGCGATTTCACCGCATTGGTGGCCATCGCCCAGTGGTGTGCAGCGGTCCATGCCGCGGTGGCCAAGGGCGAGCTGCCCAAAGAGCTGCTGGCCAAGGCCGGTACCTGGGATCAGGCCGCTGTCGCCGCCGCCCGCGACCGCCTGGCGGCAGCGGTCGACGCCGTGTCCCGACCGTTGGCAGAGATTTCGGCGCAGTTGCGCTGGCAAGGCTCGTCCTTCGAGAAAGAGCCGCTGGCCACGCTGGCCGGGCGCCTCGACCGCTGGCGGGCCAACCTCAACACCCTCGATGACCATTGCCGGTGGCAGCGTCTGGCAGCCCATGCCCGCAACCTGGGCCTCGGCCCGCTGCTGACCGTCGCCGAGTCCTGGGACGAATCCGCCACCCGGCTGGGCGATTGCCTGCGCCGGGCCTGGTGCGGCCACTGGCTGGAGGTCGCCTGGCGCACCCGGCAGGCCCTGGCCTCCTTCGCCCCGACCGAGCACGAGGCCGTGCTCGACCGCTTCCGCCATGGTGAGGCCGCGGCCCTCGCCCTCGGCCGGGCGCGAGCCGCCCTGGCCCACTGGCAGCGCCTGCCCGGCACCGGCCTGGGGCTCGGACAGGTCGGCCTGCTGCGCCGCGAATGCGAGAAGAAATCCAGGCATCTCGCCATCCGCCAGCTGCTCGCCCAGGCGCCCCAGGCGGTCCAGGCGGTGTGTCCGGTGTTCATGATGTCGCCGTTGTCGGTGGCCGCCCACCTGGCGCCGCACGGTCCGATCTTCGATCTGGTGCTGTTTGACGAAGCCAGCCAGGTGCGACCGGTGGACGCCTTCGGCGCCATCGCCCGGGCCGCCCAGGCGATCGTGGTGGGCGACAGCCGGCAGATGCCGCCGACCACGTTCTTCGACCGGTTGGCCGGCGGTGACGCCGATGACACCGACGAGGATGGCTCGGCGCCGCCGAACGCCGGGGTCGAGAGCATCCTCGCCCTGCTCCGCGCCCGGGGTCTGCCCGAGCGCACCCTCAACTGGCATTACCGCAGCCGGCATCCCTCGCTGATCGCGGTGTCCAACGCTGAATTCTATGAGCGCCGACTGGTGGTGCCGCCCAGCCCGCTGCTCACCAGCGCCGCTCTTGGCCTTCAGCTGGTGCATCTGCCGGCGACGGTCTACGAACGCGGGGGCAGCCGGACCAATCCGAAGGAAGCCGCAGCGGTGGCCGCGGCCGTGCTCCTTCATGCCCGGACCACGCCGCAGCTCAGCCTCGGTGTCGTGGCGTTCTCGATCGCCCAGAAACGTGCGATCGAAGATGAACTCGCCCGGCTGCGCGCCGGTTCCCGGCCCGAGCCGACGGCAGTGGTCCCCGAGGATGGCTTTTTCGGCGCCCATCCATCCGAGCCCTTCTTCGTCAAAAATCTGGAAAATGTCCAGGGCGATGAACGCGACGCGATCCTGATCTCGGTCGGTTACGGCCGCGACGCCGAGGGCAAGGTCGCGTTGAACTTCGGACCCCTGACCGCAGCCGGCGGCGAGCGCCGGCTGAATGTGCTGATCAGCCGGGCTCGGGTGCGCTGCGCGGTCTACACCAATCTGACCGCCGACGACCTGGACCTGGGCCGGACCGATTCCCTGGGAGTGGCTGCGTTCAAGCGGTTCCTGGCGTACGGCGCCAGCCTGGGGCAGCCGATTGCGGCTGGTGCCGAGGGACCGGCGCAAGCGGCCGATCCGCTGCTGGATGACATCGCGGAATCCTTGGCAGCGCGCGGCTGGACGGTGTCTCGGGGAGTCGGCGATGCCAGCTTGCCGGTGGATCTGGCCGTGCGCGACCGCACCGATCCATCGCGGCACCTGCTGGCGGTGCTGGTCGATGGCGAACGCTGGCGGGCCGCCCGCTGGGCCAGGGACCGCGATCGGCTTCGCCCGGCGCTGCTCGAACGGCTCGGCTGGAAAGTCCACCGGTTGTGGTCGGCAGCCTGGCGCCGCGACGCCCAGCGCGAATTGGAGCGACTGCTCAACGCCCTGGAGCCGAGCCGCCGCAGTCCGGCTCAGCCGGCGCCGCCAGCCACGCCAGCTGCGCCAGCCACGCCAGCCGCGCCAGCGACGCCAGTACCGCCGTGGAAAAGGCGCGATCCTGTCGGAGCCAGCGCACCGGTGCTGCCGATCTACCGCGAAGCGTCGCTGGACGTCGCCCTGGATGGCGAACTGCGCGATGCCAGCCAGGAAGCGGTGGCGGACTACCTGTCGTCGATCGTCGTCCAGGAGGCGCCTATCCACCGGGACGAGCTGCATCGCCGGTTCCTCGGCCTGGCCGGCAGCAAGAACGGCAGCCGGATCCAGCTCGCCATCGACGCCGGACTGGACCACGCCGTGGCCCGGCGCCAGGTCGAGCGGCGGGGAGATTTCCTGTGGAAACCCGGCCAAGCGATGGCCGACCCGCGTCAGCGCGCCTCGGGCAAACGGAGCGACCTGGTGGCTCCCGAAGAGTTCGCCGAAGCCGCGGTGGTGGCGATCCGCGCCGCCCTCGGTCTGAGCAAGGCCGATGCGATTCGAGCCGGCTGCCGGCTCATGGGATTCACCCAGGTGCCCGACGAGGTCCAGACCAGCATTGGGTTGGCGCTAGACCGCATCGTCGTTGCCGGCCGGATCGTGCCGGTCGGCGACGAACTGCGCGTAGCGGCGAGCTGAAGCTGAAGCCGGAACCGGAACCACCGGGAGATCAGCGCCCGATCGGCCGGAATCGCTCAGGGGCCAGCACCGGGTTGTCTTCCAGGCGGTCGATGCGATGGCTGCTGCGTTTGCCTTGGCGATCTTCCAGATCCACCTGGGTGAGGCTCGAACCGTCGGGCTTCAGCTCGGCTTCGATCCGGGCCACGGGGTTGGTGTCGCTCTTGGCGGTCAGGACGAGGCGGGAGCGTTCAGCCGCCTCGCTGATCGAGAAATCCTCAGCCAAGGCTGTCAGATCGCCGCGCAGCAGCGCCGCCAATCGGCGCAAGTCGCCATCGTCGGCGCCGGCAGGCCGGGAGGTGACGTCAGGCGGAACGTCGGCCAGGGTTCGCTGCAAATGCCAGCTGGTTGCGCCGTCGCAGTACCAGGCTTCCATCCACACCGGATCCACCGGATCGGTCAGCTCCAGCCGATAACGCAGCTTGCGGTCCGCGCCGGCGACCTGCGCTTCCAGGTGTCCGCGCAGCACGCTGGGCGGATCGCCGGCCACGGTCCGGGTGAAATCGCAGGAAAATGCCGTGATCGCGGACCGGCTGGCGGCGAAGCGCTGGGCCAGACCGGTCACCGCAGGCGGCGCAGGTGCGTCCGGCTCGGCAGCGAACACGCAGGCGATGCCCAAGACCAGGCTCAGGCTCAGGACAATGGCAACGCAGACCGGTCGGTGTCGGAGCATGTCGCCAGCCTGATCAGCAACAGCCCAGGGCAACCGCCGCTAGTCCGCAGTCCGCTTGCGGCCGTGACCGGTGGCGGACCATGACGAGTGAGGATGCATGTCCCATGCCTGATGCCCTGGTGGTGCTCGCTCCTGGCGCCGAAGAAATCGAATTCGCTACGATCGCCGATCTGCTGGTACGGGCCGGGGTCACGGTAACCGTGGCGAGCGCTGGAGCGGAACCGCCGGCAGGAGCACCGCCAACCGTGGTCGGCAGCCGGGGAATCGTCCTCGGCGCCCACCGCATGCTCGATGCGGTGCTCGGCTCGACCCCCGATCTGCTCTATCTGCCCGGCGGAGGCGGCTCGGCGGAATGCTGCCGAAACGATCCGAGGATCCAGGATTTGGCCGAACGCCAGCTGCGCTCCGGCCGCTGGCTGGCCGCGATCTGCGCAGCGCCGACCGCGCTGATCCCACGGAAACTCTGCGCCGGCCGGCGGGTGACCTGCTTCCCCGGCCTGCGCGCCGAACTCGAACCCCACGCCGCTGCCTGGATCGACGCGCCGGTGGTGGTGGATGGCAATCTGGTCACCAGCCAGGCTGCTGGCACCAGCATGCATTGCGCCTTGACCCTCGTGGAGCGCTTGGTCGGGCCAGGAACCGCCGCCCGCATCGCTGCCCAAATCCATCTCCCGGCGACTGCGCCGGCAGCGGCCTGAACGAGAAGCGCTGCTTCCGCTCTGCCAACCGACCGTGATGATCCTGAGGACGAAAGCCTCCCCCATGCGCCTCCTCGCCCTCGCCTTCTGCTTGCTGGCCTGCGTCCAAGCCGGTGCCAGCGATACGGTCAACGATCTGCAAGCGGCTCTCGCAGGCGAGAACCGCGACGAAAAGCTGGCAGCGCTCAGCGCGGTCGGTGGTGCGCCCAAGGACAAGGACGAAGCTGTATTCAATGCCCTGATCGCCGCGCTCAACGACCGTCAGGTGGGCACCGAAGCGTTGAACGCCTTGCGCAGCCGGGCCGGTGTCAGCCCGAAGATCGGTTCGCGGGTCCTGGGCCCCGGCTTTCCCGGCTATCCCGGAAGCGACTCGGCCTCGGACTGGGGCGCCTGGCTGGCGGAATGGAAAAAGGACAAGGCCCAGGCCGCCAAGCTCAAAAAACTTGAGGAAGACCTCAAGAAAAAAGACGCCAAGCCCGAAGCCAAGCCGGCTGAGGCCAAGCCCGAAGCCAAGCCCGCCGAAGAGGTCGCCGCGGCGCCGCCCGACGATCTCGGGAAGCTCGACCGCCTCACCTTCACCGACGGCGGCAGCCTGGTCTGCTACATCCGCACCCGCCGTCTCGATGCCGATGGCAAGCTGCTCTCGGTGCGCATCGTCCACGCCAATGGCGCCGGCGAAGAGACCATCGCCGCCAGCCTGATCACCAAGATCGAAGACGACATCCGCTGATGCGAGCCCTGTATCCGGGCAGCTTCGACCCGCCGCACCTCGGCCATCTCGATCTGATCCGCCGGGCGGCTTCGGCCTGCGAACAGCTGGTGGTCGGCGTCGCCCGGAACCACGACAAGCAGGCCGCCCATCCGATCGAGCAGCGGGTCACCTGGCTGACGACCCTGACCGCCGACCTGCCCGGCGTCGAGGTCGTAGCGTTTTCAGGCGCCACCGTGACCTTCGCCAAGGAACGTGGCCTGCGGGTGCTGATCCGCGGCTTGCGCAATCACGCCGATTTCGAGGCCGAACAGGCGATGGCCACGGTCAACCGCAGCCACGGCTGCGACACCCTGTTCCTGATGACCGATCCGCTCCATGCCCACGTCAGCAGCCGCCTGGTGCGGATGGTGGCGGCCGCTGGGCTGCCGCTGGCAGAGCTGGTGCCAGCGGTCGTGGCGGCGGACATCGCCCGATCGGTAGCGAAGTAAGGAAGCGCCCTGGTTCCCTTGGCGCAGCGGTATTTTGCCGGTTAATCCTGACCGATGACTGATCCCGTTTCCGCCGTCCGCACCGCCCTGGCCACGGTCCAGGATCCCGACCTGCACCGCGACCTGGTGGCGTTGGGCATGATCCGCAACCTGACGGTGGTCGATGAGCTGGCGTCCTTCGATCTGGTCCTGACCACCGGCGCCTGTCCGGTGAAGCAGCAGCTCGAAGACCAATGCGTTGCGGCCGCGAAATCAGTGGCGGGCATCCAACGCGTGCAGGTGCGGGTCTCGGCGGAGGTCCCCCAGGGCAAGGGCGCATCCCTGCCCGGAGTGCGCAACCTGATCGGCATCGGCTCGGGCAAAGGCGGAGTGGGCAAGAGCACGGTCACGGTGAATCTCGCCTGCGCGCTGGCGGCGAGCGGGGCCCGGGTCGGAGTGCTCGACGCCGACATCTATGGCCCGTCGATCCCGACCATGATGGGGGTGCGCCAGCAGCCCGAGGTGGTCGAGAAAAAACTGGTGCCGCCGGTGGCCCACGGCGTCGCGCTGATGTCGATGGGTTTCATCATCGAGCGCGACCAGGCGGTGGTCTGGCGCGGACCGATGGTGACCGGCGCCCTCAGGCAGTTCCTGAACGATGTGGCCTGGGGCGAACTCGACTATTTATTGGTGGATCTGCCGCCGGGCACCGGCGACATCCCGATCAGCCTGGCCCAGACCGCGCCACTGCGCGGAGCGGTGGTGGTCTCAACGCCCCAGACGGTGGCTCTCGACGACGCCCGGCGGGCCGTGGCGATGTTCGCCAAGGTCAACGTGCCGGTGCTCGGCATCGTCGAGAACATGGCAGATTTCATCTGCCCGGCCTGCGGCCACAGCGAACCGATCTTCGGCCACGGCGGCGCCGAGAGCGAAGCTCGCCGGCTCGGCATCCCGTTCCTCGGCCGGGTGCCGCTTGAACCCGGCGTGCGGATCAGCGGCGACGACGGCGTCCCGGTCGTCGTTGCCCGACCCGACAGCCGCAGCGCCGCGGCCTTCCAGCGCATCGCCCAGGCGGTCGCGGCCAGGATTTCGGTCGAGGCGCTGTCGGTACCAGCGGAAAAAACCACCTGATTCGTGCGGATTCCGCACAACCCAGCGAAACCTTCAGGGCAGGAACTGCTCGACCAGCATCTCGGCCCAGCGCTGGTTGGCCTGGCGGGTGCGGCCGGCGTTGTGCGGCGTGTGGACGACGTTGTGGCGTCCGAGCAGCGGATCGTTCAGCGGCAGCGGCTCGACATCGAACACGTCAGCGGTCAGGGCCAGTTCGTCGGCCAGCACTCGGCGGCGGATGGCCGGCACATCGCAGATGCCGGCGCGGGTCACCAGCACCACCAGGCAGCCGCGGGGCTGGGCGTCGATGTGGGCGGCGGTGACCAGGTTCGTGGGCAAGGAGGCCAGCGCAGGTCCAGTTGACCGAAGTCACGGCATCAATGCCCGGCGGGCGACTTTCGATGATCGCCACGACGAACAACGCAAGACGATCGGCATCGTATACCGCTGCATCCCAGGCAAGGAACGAAGATGCCGCCGCGAATGCTCGTATTGCTCTGGGGAATGCTCATGGTCACGAATTCGACCTCTGCCGCTGAACATCCGTCTACCGAACCGCCTCAAGACATGGTCCTGGTACCTGCCGGCAGTTTCACCTTTGGGGCCGGTCCCAAGGAGCGCCAGCTGCTCAATCGGGTTCGCAAAGAACTGTTGGAAGGAGCGCGTGCAATCCTGCGGTCAGCGGACGGTACGACAGACTTCGCCCAGGCGGAGGACCTGACGACGGTTCTGGCCACAGCCATCAAGCAGGTCGCTGACGCGCGCAGCCGGGAGTCGAAGCCGCATCCCATTCCTCCGGCGGTTTCGGAAACCGCTGAGGAGACGGCCAACCGCAAGCAGCGCCTCGCCCAACTGGTGGCGACATCCGAGGTATTGTCCCAGGCTCAAGCCAAGGTCGTTCTGGCCGAGAAGATGGTGTCCTGGCTCAGAGCCGAGGAGCCAGGAGTGGTTCAGCAGGTCGAAGCATTTTATATGGACAAATTCGCCGTTACCATCGGGCAATACTTGGAATTCTGCAAGGCCACCCAGCATGAGATGCCGTTTCCCTATAAGTCCGCCGTCGCTGGAGCAGCTTCGAACAAGAGGTTTCCAGAAGTTGCCGACCCCTCATTCATGGATCCGAAGTGCCCGATCACCGCGGTGACTCAGCTTGAAGCGAAAGCCTATGCCGCCTGGGTAGGCAAACGCCTGCCCACCGAGATCGAGTGGCAATACGCCGCGCGTGGCGGCCGCGACACGGTCTTCCCGTGGGGCGATGAACCCTGGGATGGCACCCAGGCCAATCTCGGCGGCGCCTCCCTGGTGAAATTGAATCCGAAATATTCCCCATCCCTTTCCCACCTCCCCAAGGATGACCGTTTCGCTTGCCTGTCTCCAGTTGGAAGGTTCCCGCCGAATGGTTTCGGCATTTACGACATGGCCGGCAATGCGTCGAACTGGTGCGATGGCAATCCCTGGTTCATGAGTTATCTGCTGGTAAAATTGGCGGGGGAACTGCCCAAGGATTTCGTTGAACCGAGGGCCAAGGATCCGTATTTCGGCGGACATACGATCGAGGAATGCCAGCCCCTGTGCGGCAGCGGCTATCTCAACACCGAATTTGATGCGCGGGTCACCCACCGCTATGGCACCCTGCTCATGCATGGCGAGCCAGAGCGTGGTTTCCGGTGCGTCAGGAACCCGACGGACGGGAGCACCGGGACCAGGTAGGATCCGCACCGCTGATCAGCCATCGTGCCTGGCGAACCCGACAGGGTCCGAACCTACAGGTTGACGATCCAACCTTGGCCCGACCACGCTATTGGCAACAATATCAGACATGCATGTAGGTTGAGAAATAGCATGACGAGCGTATCTGATACTATTGGCGACAATGCTCGTCTTCTGCATCCGCCACCGCATCGCGCCGGTCCTGGAGCGCTTTCCTATGATTCAGGTCAACGAGGCCTTCCACCGCCTGGAACGTGCCAGGCGAGTGCCGCCTGATGTTCGACAACCATCTGGGCTGAAGCTGCCAGCCGGACCGCTCCCAAGCTGCGCTGACCCGACGGCGAGGCGATGGCCGCTGCATGGGCGCGGAGCTGCCTGGGTGGAGTTGGGCAGCTCCTTTTCGGGAAGACGTTCAGGGCAGGAACTGCTCGACCAGCATTTCGGCCCAGCGCTGGTTGGCCTGGCGGGTGCGGCCGGCGTTGTGCGGGGTGTGGACGACGTTGTGGCGTCCGAGCAGCGGATCGTTCAGCGGCAGCGGCTCGACATCGAACACGTCGGCGGCCAGGGCCAGTTCGTCGGCCAGCACCCGGCGGCGGATGGCCGGCACATCGCAGATGCCGGCGCGGGTCACCAGCACCACCAGGCAGCCGCGAGGCAGGGCGTCGATGTGGGCGGCGGTGACCAAGCCGCGGGTCTTGTCGGTCAGCGGCACCATCGGCGCGAAGATCTCAGCGTCCTGGACCAGACGGTCGAGGTGCCACTCGCGACGTGAGCCGGCGCGGTGGAACGACGGCTCGGTGGCGAAGGGATCCCACGCCGCGACATCGGCCCCGAGCGCGGTGGCAAAGCTGGCGTAGCGACTGGCGATGTTGCCGGCGCCGACGATGCGCACCCGCTTGCCTTCGAGGGTGCCGTTGGTGAAGCGGCTGTCGTCACCGTACTGGTAACCGCGCTGGCCGGGCCGTCCGACGCCGCCAGCCGGTCGGTAATCCCACGGTGCCTGATCGGTGATGATCTGGTGGTGGGTCTGCGGGATGCGGCGCAGGCCGCACAGGGTCAGCGCCAGGCCGAATTCGGACACCGACTGGCCCCAGAAGCCTTCGCTCGGCTGGCGATACAACCGGACCCCGCGGCCGGTGAGTTGGGCGAAGATCGCATCGCGTTCGGTCGCATCCCGCCAGATCTCCAGCACCGCTTCGCGCAGGCCGGTGAACGCCTTCGCGCAATCCAGGGTCACCGATCCGCCGAGCACCACCAGGCGCTGGACGGTGGCTGGGTCGCTGATCAGCGCGCTCGCCGGGGTCGCTGAGCCGTCGCCCTGGCGGATGAACTCCACCGGCCCCTGGGCCTGCCACAGGGCCAGGAAATGATCAGCGGCCCACGGCCAGCTGAGGTCGAAGGAATGGTGGACGATGATGACGCTGCGCATGCAGTGGGTTCCTGGGATTGCGGTTGGTCGTGGTGATCAGACAGGCTGCGCCGGCTCAGCCGTTGGCCGGGCACGGAAATCAGGCGATGAAGCGGTCCCAGCTGGCCGCGGCCGCGCTGGGATCGATCGGCCCGGGATGGACCAGCACCCGATAGCGGGCAGTGGTGGAGGCGCCGGCGGCCAGGGTCCACGGTCCGGCGATGCACCGGCTCGGCGCGATGCCGAGCTGGCCATCGACTCGCCATGGCGACGGATGCTCGGCATTGGCCGGGTGATCCATCATCACCAGGCTGGCGCGGTCGTCAGCGGCATGGCGGTCCGGTATCGCGATGGCGATCGCGACCCAGCGCGCACGTTGCGCTTCGGCCGCGGTTTGGGTGGAGACCCCCTCGCTGGTGAGCACGGCGGCGCGATCCTTGGCCTGATCGCGGTAGGGCATGCGCACGAACAATCCGCCATAGGCATACTTGGCGAACGTCAGATCCACCGCCGCGATCAGGGTCCAGCTCAGGTCCAATTCCAGACTGTTCCCACGATCGTGCAGCGTCCACGATTGGATTTCAGTGAGCAGAGGGCCGCGGTCAGGTGCGCGCCAGTCCGCCACCACGGTCCACGCCGCGCGATCAGCTCCGACGCTGGCCGAACCGAGAGGCCGGGGATGGAACGTGCCGTCCTTGGGATCGCCGCGCAGGCCCTCGGTCCAGAAGCCGAAACCGTTGATGCCGTTGAGCCCGACGTAGAGGCCGTGCTGCCATTTGTGGTGCGGCGGAGCGTCTTCAGTCAACGTCCCGTCACCATCAGGCACCGCGATCGGATGGATGAACGGGCGCAGATCGGGATCGGCACGCTGGACCAGCAGCGGAGCGCTTTGGCCGGCTCGTCGGATGGTGATGGCGTGGGGAGCGGATTCAGCGGTCAGAGTCATGGGTTTTTCAGTTCGCGGGTGAAGGCAGGCAGGTCGATCCACGCCCCGTCGCGCAGCGCTGATTCGTGGGCAAGGATGCCTGAGCAGGTCCAGTTGGCCGACGTCACTGCGTCGATCGCCGGTGGGCGGCCTTCGACGATGGCCATGACGAATTCGTGGGCCAGGTGCGGATGCGAACCGCCATGGCCGCTGCCCTGCTTGAATGACAGGTGGCTATCCGGTCCGTCGTAGACGCTGACCCGGGTGTACGGCCGGATCGCTTCGGGCAGGCGGTCGGCGGCGTCAGGGATGGCGAGGCGTTCCGCCTGCTCGCCGGTGAACAGCACCGGCTTGGCCTCGTGCTCAAGCTGCGCCCACTCGAACGACCGCTTGCTGCCATAGACATCAAAACTTTCTACATATTCACGGGCGGTTTCGAACAGCGAGCGGGTCATCTCGCAGCCGACCTCGGAACCATCGAGTTGGATGTGCGCCGACTCGACCGCGAATGGCGAGCCGTAGCGGATCGCCAGGGTGTCGGCGATCCGGCCCGAGCCGATGCAGGACACCCGCGCCGCCGGCCGCCCGGCCAGGCCGAGCATCGGCCCGACGCAGTGGGTGGCGTAGTGCATCGGCGGCAGGCCCTCCCAATAGCCCGGCCAGCCGGCCATCTCCTGCTGATGGGCGGCGCGCAGAAATTGCAGCCGGCCCAGTTCACCGCGGCGGTAGAGATCCTGGACGAACAGGAATTCACGGCTGTAGACCGTGGTCTCCATCATCATGTAGCTCCGGCCGCTGGCGCGCTGTGCGCGGACGATGGCGGCGCAGGCCTCGACTGAAGTCGCCATCGGCACGGTGCAGGCGCAGTGCTTGCCGGCGTTTAGCGCGGCGATGCTGTGCTCGGCGTGGAGCGGGATCGGCGTGTTGATGTGGATCGCATCGATCCCCGGCACCGCCAGCATCGCCTCAAAGCTGGTGAAGCGGCGGTCTTCCGGCACGGCGAAGCGATCGCCGCAGCGCTTGAGCACCGCCGGGTCGCGTTGGCAGATCGCCGCCACTTCGGCGTGGGGATGGCGCTGATAGATCGGGATGAACTCGGCGCCGAAGCCGAGCCCAACCAGTCCGATCCTGACCTTCCCTGGATGCTTGACTTGACTGACCATGTCTGTGCCTGACCAGCGGAAGTCATCCGCCTTGGGTATTGGCGCTATTTTTGGAATCAACGCGAGAATTGGCCATCGCTAAAATCGTGTACGACCGCGCATCTGTATTGTACGATCGTGACTTTTTGCTGTACTCAATCCATGAGCGCCAGCCGTTGGCTCGCCTTTGCCGTGGCCGCTGATGCGCCGCTGCGCCTGACCATGTGCGGCATCCGTGCGCCCTTGCAGCCATTCGCACAGCCGCGGCGGAGCATGCCGGACTTCATCGCGTTCCTCGTGATCCGCGGGGAAATCCGGCTGACCGATGAGATGTCGGATGGCCATGAATCGGTGGTCGTCGGACCTGGGGAAATCCATGTCGTCGCTCCTGGCATCTGGCAGGCGAGCACCACGCCGTTCCCCTCCGGCATGGTGTTCCTGTGGTTCCACTTCGCGATGGGCGGCTACGACCTGCTGACCGCCGAAGAGGTCGATGCCGAGGTCCGTTCCCAGCACCGCTCAGGCCAGGGGACTCCGGCGGCAGCCCGGCGCTGGCTGATCCCGCGCCAGTTCCAGCTTGGCGGCGACCTGGATGCGATGTCCAAGGCCCACACCGAGCTCCTCGAACACGCCCGCCTGTGGGGCATCGACGATCGCGGCACCCAGGTGATCGGCGCGGCGATGGTCCACCGCCTCCATCGCGCCTTCTGCGCCAGCCGCCTGCACGGCCGCGAGATCACCAGACTCGAACCAGGCGTCGCCCACGTCGCCCGGGCCCAGGCCTGGATCCGCCTCCACCACGAACGTCCGATCGCCCTCGCCACCATCGCCCAGGCCATCTCGCTCAACCCAGCGTACCTCAGCCGCTGCTTCCGCCGCATCACCGGCCAGACCGTCGGCGAGGCCCTGCTCGCAGCGCGGATCGAGACCGCCAAGCGGCTGCTGCTTGATGGCGCCAGCTGCAAAGAGACGGCCCGCCTCGCCGGATTCGCCTCCAGCAGCTATTTTTGCAGGATGTTCCAGCGCGAGGTCGGCACCTCGCCGACCCGTTACCTGGTTCTCCGGCGACGGCGCTGAACGGTCAGTTCAACAGCTGGCGTCAAGCAAGCTTGTTGCCAAAGGAAGGATCGGGCTTGTCCTGAACCTTGGCGTCCGCGGAATCCTCATCCTCGGTAAAAAAAAGGGGTGATGCCGTACTGTGCGCACAGATCTCGGAACTCATGGCTGTTTGCAAAGCCCGTCAGCACCTCACTGCGTGGCACTCCGCTGTCGATTCGGTCGGACCAGAACGTTCGACCGCTGGCGTCCGGCTCACGTGCCAAAAGGGTGCGGTAGAGAGCGACCACAAAGCCATCGTTGGACAGGTCGCGATTGAGGAATTCGGGGCTGAGGAAGAAATTCCGAGCAAGATTCGCGCCCGACAAAGATCCGCCGACCAATCCATCCTGCCAGAAGGCGATACCCTCCGCGTCGCCTTCGCGCTCCAACGACAGTTTGTAAAAGCGGCGGACGAAGCGCCGAACATTGAGCAATTGCAATGACTCGGGCCCGATGGCGTCAATCTCGCTGGCGGTGCAAAAACCTCGGAACTCCGGGGAATCCAGGAATTCCCATAGGATATCTTCGCGCAGGACTCCATTGTTGAGCTGTGCGGACCAATACGCCAGACTGTCCGGATCGATGGCCCGATCCAAGAAAGCAGCATGCAGTACACCAAGAAATTGGGCGTTAGTGGCATGCAGTCCCTGAAACTCAGGCGAGAAAACGAAGCTACGCGCCACGACCGCTCCATCTATGTCCCCAGCGGCAAGCTGTCCGCGCCAGTGGAGCAACCCGTCACGATCGGCATCACGGCCAAGGATCGCATGATAGAACCGGGCGAGGAAGGGTTCCAACTGATCGATGATGGTGATGGAGAGTTCCGTATCGCAGATGCCGCCGACATTCACACCGGTGACCAGGAAACGGCTCGTTCCGGGTGTGGTAGCCTGGCCACTGATGTCGCCGTTGAGATCCAGACTCAATCCGTTTGGAAGATTACCTGCACTAAGGAAATAAATACCGACGACAGGGTTAGATAGCAATTTGTAGTGGTAGGACTTCCGTAATTTGCCCGACGGCAATACGCTGCTGGTGATCATCGGCGGCAGTTTCGGGATGCCGTTTTCAGTACCATCGACCTCAATCGTGAACCTCTGGGGGAGGCTGGTTCCCTGCTCATTTGCCGCAGTGACGTAGAAAATGCGGAGACCAGCCTGATCCGTGGTTCCGCTGATGATTCCGGTGTCTGGAGCCAACGCCAGTCCAGAAGGTAATTGACCGTAAATAATCTGCCAGCTGGCCGGAACACCTGATGCCGTAAGTTGGACCTGGTAGGGGGAGCCGCCCCGGGTGATCCCCCCACCGCCGGGTGGAGAGATATACCAGGCACTGCCCCGAGGGAGTGTGCGCGTGGTGATCTCGGGGATGGCCGATTCACCGGCCTGACCTGAAAGCCCGCATGCTGTCAAAATCAGCAAGGCAAACATCGGTAAGAACACGCCTTTAGTCCGAGAGACGGATCCACATGTTCTGATAGATTGCAAAGCAGTGGCCAGCGACCTCGTGCGAAGCAGACACACCTGGGAGGCCCTTTCGTGGTTGAAGCGGGCTGTATTCGCTGCACTTGCGGCGATCGGCAATCGGCAGACATGAGCACCGATCTCGGTTTGGCAACACTGGGCAACCTGCCCCCCTGCGGCGCTTGGGGTTGCAGATGGGCGACGAGGAATGGAGGTCATGGACGTTTCCAGGTCAGGGTCTGGCTAAGCACTTAGCAGGTTTTTCGCCAGTGCAAGCGCATCATCGGCAAACGAGTGGAAAGCAATGGCCCAGATAAACGTCGCTCCTCAAGCCGATGGAGAAACCCTGCTTTTTCTTTGGCGCTTGGCGATTTTAATGGTTTTCGAGGTTCACCGCTTGGCCAGACCCGCCCAGGCTGCACCGGCGACGGTGATCAGGGAGCCGATCCAGCCGATGAGACCAGGATGCTCGCCGAGCAGGGCCCAGGCGAGGATCAGGGTCGCGACCGGGCCGATGGTCGTCACCACCGCCATGCGCGGCAGACCAAGGCGCTGCTGCGCCATCGATTGCAGCTGCACGGGTACCACGGTGCAGGCGATGGAGAGAACAGCGATCCACGCCAGGGCTTCGCCGGGCACTGCGAGGGCGGCGACCGGACGTGTGAACAGGCATTGCACGATCATCCCGATGGTCGAGCCGATCATCGCGATCGGCAGCACCCGCCCGCCAAACCGCCGCACCAGGGGCTCGGTCCCGACCAGGAAGCCGGCGAAGCAGGTGGCGCTGGCGAGGACGAACAGCACGCCGACGACATCGGCCGTGCCGATCGCGGCATGGCCCGACCAGGCGAGAACGACGCCGAGGTAGGTGACTGTCACCGCCGCGACCAGCGACCGGGTTGGCATGCGGCGATCGCGCAGATGAATCCACACCACCACCAGCGATGGATAGAGGAACAGCAACGTGCGCTCAAGCCCCGCACCGATGCGCATCAGCCCCTCGAAGTCGAGCCAGCTCGACAGGTGGTAGCCGAGCAGTCCCCAGGCGGCGATGGTCAGCAGATCGCGCCGCGTGATCGGTTCTCGGCTTCCGTCGCTCGGGCTGCGGCCGAGATGCCAGGCGATCAGGGCGAAGCACGGGGCGGCGAACAGCATGCGCCACGTGACCAGCACGGTGGCGTCGACCCCGAGCGGAAAGATGAAGGCTTTGGCCAGGGTTCCCTTGCAACTGAACAGCAGCGAGAATCCAGCGGCGCAGGCAGTGCCGATGAGCAGTTGGCGGAAGGTGGATTGCTGGGAAGCGTTGGGGTCAGGGACGGTTGCAGATGCGACGGACATGGCCGGATCGCCAGCGCCGGGATGGTGGCACGAACCCAGGCGCCCGGCGTCGCCCGGGTCGCGGAAACGACCGCGGCCCGCTCAGATGAGCGGGCCGAAGTCAGTGGAAGGTCACGACGCGCCGCACTCACCCGAGGTCGGGGAGAATCCACCAGCGCGTAAGCAGGTCGGCGCGACGCATGGCCGGGACTGTGGTCGATGCAGCCGCCGGGCAAGGGTCCGGGCGAACCCGCAATCGCTCAGCCCGGATACCAGATCTTTCGCGGATCGTCCGCTGCACGCCGGTAGTCCCACGCCGCATCGACCAGGCGCGGCAGGTCGTAGAGCGGTTTCCAGCCCAGCAGCAGCCGAGCTTTGCGGTTGTCGAGCCAGGTGCTGTGAAACCGGCTGCGGATCGGCACCGACGCCAGGCCGCGGGTGCGGGCGAGGTGGGTGGCGACTTCGGCGTAGTCCACCGGTTCGTCCATGCAGATGTTGAACAACTGTTGTTTTGCACGGGGATGGTCGAGGGCGATCAGCATCGCATCGACCAGATCGTCGACATGGACGAAGTTGCGTTTGATCGCCACGCCGGCGCCGTCCTGCAGGATCGGCACCGCTCCGGTCGCGGCGTGGCTGGCGGCGGCCTCCGCGCCGATCAGATCGCGCCACGGCGGTCCGCCGAATTGGTCGTCGCCAAAGCGTAACGTATAGCGGAAATCGTCCTTTTCCATGATCCACGGCGCCCGCAGGCAGCAGCCGTCGAGCCCGTACTGGATGTAGTACTGTTCCAGCATCGCCTCTTCGAGGACCTTCGACAGCGCATAGCAGCCGGGATACGGGCTCCAGCGCTGGGTCTCGGTCACCGGCAGCGGATGGGGATAGACGAAATGGCCCATCGCGGCGTCACCGCCGATCAGCATGAACCGGCGCAGGCTGGGCGACACCCGGGCCGCTTCGAGCAGCCAGAACAGGCCTTTCACGGTGACGTCCATGACGTCTTCTGGCGTTTCCTTGCAAGTCGCTAGGTGGACGACGTGGGTGGCGCCGCGCATCGCCGCGTCGGCCACCGTGCGCTCGGCGATCGAACCGCGCACCACCGACAGCCACGGCGATTCGGGCAGCGCCCGCGTATGGCAGAGGGCTCTGACGTGGTCGTCCGGATGAGTCTCGTGCAACCGGTCGATGAAGCGGCGGCCGACCTTGCCGGTGGCGCCGGTGACCAGGATGGTTCTCGCCATGTTCAGCGGGTCTCCGGCAGCAGGGTGGCGAGGCTGCCGATGTTGCAACGCGTCATCCGTTCGCGGTAGAGCGCCGGATCGAAATAGCACGAGGTGTCGAAGATCCAGGCGTGTTCCGGGTCAGCCTCGCGCCGTTCGTTGGCCAGATTCAGACGGTCGAGCCAGTCGCGGTTGAGCGGCCAGCGCGTTCCATGGCCGCAATAGGACACATCGATGAAATAGCGGCCGCCGCTGCCTCCGGGTTTGGCCCGGCGGGCGTGCCAGAGGGCCGAATGGGCAAGCACGGCGCTGCCCGGCGCCAAATGGTCGAAGACTTTTTCGCCGGGCAGGGCGTTGGTGCCGAAGAGCGAAAGCGCATTGCGCTCGATCACCGCGCGATGGCTGCGCGGCACCACCAGCAGGTCGCCAATGGTTCCGTCGAGCCCGCTCAGGTAATAGAAGACGTGGACCATCGGATAGACCCGATTGGTCTGGGGCAGCTGCTCATAGTCCTGGTGCCAATGCACCCCGACGCAGCCGGGGTCGTGGCGGTCGGCGTGGAGGTGGTGCATCGAGAAGGTCGTCCCGAACAGGCTGCGCACCCGGTCGAGCATTTCCGGCCAGAGCGCCAGGGCGCGCATCGCCGGATAATCGAGGGCATTGGGCCGCTGCTTGGTCGTCCGCCAAACCTGCACGTAGTCATCGAGTTCGGCGCGGAGCACGGCATTGCGCTCAGCGGGGATCGCTCCGGGCAGGGCCAGGTAGCCGTCACGTTCGAAATCGCCGCGGGCGTCGCCGGCGCTGACCACCGTGGGCACGGTCGCGTAGGTGTCGGATTCGGTCTGGGCTGGGAGCGGTGCGGTTTGGGCGAGCATGGTGGATTCCGGCAGAGTGTGATGACCGACGTTGGTGGATCGTCAGGGATTGGCGAGCTGTGGCGCATTCTAGCGCTCTGGCGTCGCTGTCTTCGCCGCGTATCGTGACCAGAAATCCGCAGGATGTGATACGATGGCCGGACCGCTGTGGCGCCTCCATTCTTTTGAGAGCCACCAGATCTCACTGGGGCGACCCGGACGACGCGGCGATTTCATCCGTGAACCTGCCGAAGAGGACTCGGTGGTCTTCCAGCTGACCCTGGGCGGAGCGCTCCACGCCACCTGGCACCAGCATGGGACGGTGCGTGATCTCGATGTCACCGCCGGATCCGTGCTGCTCTTCGGCGGTCCGGAGGAAGGCACCCGCTATGTGCCGATCGGCGTGACCTATCACGGTTTCTGGATGCGCCTGGAAGGAGCCGGCCTGCGCGCCCACTGGGCCAGGCTGCGGTCGAGCTTCGGCACCGTGGTGGCGGTCGCGGTCGAAGGCAGCGTCATGGAGGTCGCCCGCCGGCTGATTGAGGTCCACGAGGCCCGGGTCGATCCGCTCAGCGAGGCTGCCGCAGTCCATGCCTTCGTCATCGCCTTATGGCACGAATTGGGCCGGAATATCGCGACGACTTTGTCTCCGGCCGAGCGCGGGGTCGATGCCATCCTGGCAGCTCCGCATCGTCCCTGGTCGCTGAAGGTGGTGGCCCGGGAGATGGGCTGCACCCGCGAGCACCTGGCGCGGTGCTTCCGCGATCGGGTCGGCGAACCGCCGGCGACCTGGCTGCGTCAGCGCCGGCTGGAACGGGCCCGGGATCTGCTGTCGTCCACCGATCTTCCGGTCGCCGCCGTGGTTCGCGCCGCCGGCCTGTCGTCGGTCGATACCCTCGCCCGCCTGGTCCGTTCAGCCCATGGCTGCTCTCCCGGCGAGCTGCGCCACCGATCAGGCGGTCGCCGGCGCTGAGGGCGGCCTGGCGCAGAGGTTCAGGTCGCGGCTTTGGCGGCCTGTGCCGCCTCGGACTTCGCCTCCGCGGCGGCTCGTGCCGCATCCGCGCTGCGCTGTTCCGCCTGACGCCGGCGGATCAGGCCGAGTTCATGGGCGGTGCCGCGCATCGGCGCGCCATAGCGCGCGGCGTCGAGCATGTGCTGGGAGACCCGCGAGGCGATGACCGAATCCCGGGCCTTGGGATAGCCGGTGTCCTGGCCGGTGAGGATCGCCTGGGCGACGCGATCGACCATGACATCGAGCTTCTTTCCACCATACGGGCCGGTCTGGTCCACGGTTTTGCTGACGCCGCGCAGGTGCACATCAACCAGGTTGAAGTCGTGGGAATACCACGCCACGCCGCGGGTGCCGATGGCCTCCAGGCCGCAGCTGATCGAGGTTTTTTCCGCGAGGTGGCCGTGGATGAAGCCTTGGGTGATGTCGAAGACCACGCCATTGGCGAAGGTGCCGTGGGCGTTGATCCACCACGGCACGGCGTGATCCCACAGGCACACGCCCTGGGCATGCCAGGAGGCGTATTCGGCTCCGGCGTACCAGCGGGCGACATCGACATAATGCATGCCGCAATCGTGGAATGGCGGGCCTTCCGGCTCGTGGCCGCCACCAGGCAGCATCCCGGGGGTCTGGTGGCGGACGCGGACCACCGCCAGGTCGCCGATCTCGCCACTGGCGATAAAGTCGAGGATCAGCCGATGGTACCAGGCATTGCGGTTGAAGATGTTCACCGCCACGACCAAGCCGCTGGCTTCGATGGCACCGAGCAGGGACTCCTCTTCGGCCACGGTCGCCGCCAGAGGTTTTTCAGCGATGACGTGCTTGCCGGCCGCCAACGCGGCCCGAACCAGGGCGGGGCGCGCATCGGCCAGGGTGGCGAGCACGACGACCGAGATGGCCGGATCGGCGAAGATCGCTGCCGAATCCCGCACCTGCCGGGCCTGCGGGGCGATCTCGCCGGCTCTGGCCAAGGCCGCAGAACTTCGATCGCAAACCGCGCTCAGGTGCAGTTTCGGCTCTGCCAGGACGGCTTTGATGAAGCCGCAGCCCATGCCGCCGCAGCCGATGACCGCGGTATTGAGAGGGAGGTTCATGGAGGTCTCCGATGCAGACGTTTCCGTTGTGGTCGTCTGCTGATATGGATGATACGCAGGTTGAAATCGCATTGGCAATGGGAAGATTCCCGCAGATATGGATTTTTCCGATCTTCCGGCCGATCCGTCCCAGCTCCGCCGCGCGGTGCTCAAGGAGATCGTCGGCCTGGCCGGGCTGGTGATGGCGGATCCCCAGCGCTGGCACCTGCCGGGCCCACCGGCCCGCGGTCCGCTGCCGGTGGGCCATCTCCATCCGGTTCCCGAGTTGTTCGTCCAGTTCGCCGGAGCCACGACCCTGGTCGCGCCGGGCGGAGCGCTGCCACTGGCAGCGGGCCAGGTGCTGGTGGTGCCGCCGCGGTTGGTCCATCAGGAATTCCCCGCTGCCAGTTTCGCCAACCTCATCGTCAAATGCGATGAACACCGATGCCGATACCACCTGCGCTACCGCCGCAGCGGAGGCGAGCCCTGCATCACCGTCAGCGATGAGTTGCACGTCCCCGAGGTGGCGGCTCTGGGCGGGCATCTCGACCAGGCCTGCCATTGGCGTGGAAACAGCGATGCGTCGGTACCAGGCCAGGAGTCTTGCAAGCAGGCGATCGGGGCTCTGCTCGGCGTCGCCCTGCTCGATCTGGCGACGGCCTGCGGCCGGGCGCTTGCCGGCAGCGATCCGGAGCAGGCCGATGATCCCGTCGCCCGCTGCCGCGCGATCGTCTCTGCCCATGCCGGCGACCCGGATCTGTCGCCGAGCGGCATCGCCAAGCATTGTGGCTGCACCACCGATCACCTGACCCGTCAGATGCGTGCGGCGGAAGGGCTGGGCCTGGCAGCCTATCTACGTCGAGAACGGCTGCGTCTGGCGGCCCGGCTGCTCGGTCGACCGGGCTGGTCAGTGGCCGAAGCCGCCCGCGCCGCGGGATTCCGCGATCCAGGGTATTTCAGCCGGTGCTGGCGGCTCGCTCACGGCAAGCCGCCAGGCGCAATGGGCGAGATGCAGGCTGCCACTCGATCCACCGCCGTGAAACGGTAGTGGAAACAGATCACCGCCAAGATTGATGGCCGTTCAGGGTTTCGGTGACGGTTGGCTGGCGATCAGGACATCATCGGCAAAGACCGTCCAGGTCGCCTTTCCATGCGCTTCCGTATAGGCGACCTGAAGAAATTTCGCCTCAGGCGGGAGCGTGATGGAAACCCCGTCTATCTTCAAGAGACGATCTTTGAGCTGAACCGGGCCGGATCCAATCGAGCTCTGCTCGATGGTGGTTGCGATGCGGATCGACCGCGTCTCTGATCCGCACGAGACTGCCGCCGCAACCACCATCAAGCCCGCCAGGATCCTTTGGATCCTCATGCCGGTCAGCCCATGTGCTTGATCATCGCATCAGCGAACGCTGAGCATTTGACCTCAGTGGCGCCGGGCATCTGGCGGGCGAAGTCATAGGTCACGGTCTTGGCTGCGACGGCGCCGTTCAGGCCCTTGATGATCAGGTCGGCGGCTTCGTTCCAGCCCAGGTGGCGGAACATCATCTCGCCGGACAGGATCACCGACGACGGATTGACCACGTCTTTGCCAGCGTATTTCGGGGCGGTGCCGTGGGTCGCCTCGAAGATCGCGCGGCCGGTCTGGTAATTGATGTTGGCACCGGGGGCGATGCCGATGCCACCGACCTGGGCGGCGAGGGCGTCGCTGATGTAGTCGCCGTTGAGGTTCAAGGTGGCGATGACGCTGTATTCGGAGGGGCGGAGCAGGATCTGCTGGAGCATCGCGTCGGCGATGACGTCCTTGATGATGATCTTGCGCCCGGTCTTGGGATTCTTCAGTTCCAGCCACGGTCCTTTGTCGATCACCGTCGCGCCGTATTTGTTCTGGATATAGGCATAGGCCCACTTCATGAAGCCACCTTCGGTGAACTTCATGATGTTGCCCTTGTGGACGATGGTCAGGTTGGGCTTGTCCTGATTGATGGTGTATTGGATGGCGGCCTCGACCAGGCGTTCGGTGCCTTCGCGGCTGACCGGCTTGATGCCAAAGCTGGCGGTGTCGGGGAAACGCACCTTCTTCAGTCCGCCCAGTTCCTTGAGCAGCGCCTTGATCTTCTCAGCCTCAGGGGTGCCCGCTTCGTATTCGATGCCGGCATAGATATCTTCGGTGTTTTCCCGGAAGATGATCATGTCGACCTTCTCGGGTTCCTTCACCGGGCTGGGCACTCCGGTGAAATACTGCACCGGGCGGACGCAGGCGTACAAATCCAGCATCTGGCGCAGGGCGACGTTGATCGAGCGGATGCCGCCGCCCACCGGCGTGGTCATCGGGCCCTTGATGGCGATGATGTAGTCGCGCACGGCGTCGAGGGTCGCCTGGGGCAACCACCATTCCGGCTGGTTGTTCGGGCTGGTCGGATCGCCGCCGTTCAGCTTCACCGATTTCTCGCCGGCGAAGAGCTCCATCCAGGCGATCTGGCGCTGACCGCCATAGGCCTTGGCCACCGCCGCGTCGAACACCCGCACGCTTGCCCGCCAGATGTCCGGCCCGGTGCCGTCGCCTTCGATGAAGCCGATGATCGGACGGTTGGGCACCACCAGACGCTGGCCGTCGAGGGTGATCGGCTGGCCATGGGCGGGGACGACGGGAGCGGTCGGGCTGGGCATGGGAGAGGTGTTCGTGGGTGGAAGCGATGCCGCAGAGGCCTGCGGTCGAGGCAGCGCGGGGGCCGGTCGGCGTCCGCAGGGAAGGGCGCAGGATGGTGCGCAGCGTCGCACCCGCAACCACGGCACCCATGCTCAGCCGCTCGACAGGCCGCGCATGACGACCAGATGACATGCGATCGGCTTCCTGCGCTGTGCGAATCGAGTCAGCCTACGCCACGCCTGGGCCGTTGCGCAGGCTCAGCCATCCAGGTCGTTGACGGTCGCGGGCATCGCCCGACTCTGAAACGATCGTTTGAGGACCGCCATGCCCAGAGCCCTTCCCGGATTCCTGCTGCTCAGTGCGCTGGCCATGGCGGCCGAACAACCGCCAGCGCTCGCGCCTGCTCCAGCGCCAGCGCCGCAGCCGTCTGCTGCCGTGTCCCTGGCCGAGGCCATCGCCTGGGCTGACGCGGCCAATGAAGGGCCAGCGATCGCTGCGACCCAGGTGGCTCGGGCATTGGCGGTGCAGCGCCAGGCCCGGTCCTTGCTGCTGCCCAGCGCGACTGCGACCGCTGGCTATGGAACCCTCAGCAACCAGGACGATTGGTGGGGCGGCCGGTCCGACGAGACCTTGAGCGGCTCATTGGCGTTGACCTGGTACCTGTACAACGGCCAGGCGCTGCCCGGGTTGCGCCAGACCGAACGGCAGACCGAAGCCGCCCGGCTCAGCGCCTGGGAGGTCCGCCGTGCGCTGGCCTTCACCGTCACCGATGGATTCCTGGATGTGCATGCTGCCGAGCAGTCGGTGGCGGCGGCCGAACGCCGCCGGGCCACGGCGGCCCAGTCCTTGACCGATGCCAAAGCCCGGCTGAACGCTGGGCTGGCAGCCCGCGGCGAGGTCGCCCGGGTCGAGGTCGAAGACGCCAGCGCCGATCTCGCGCTGACCACCGCGCGGCGCTCGTTGGCCACCGCCCGGTTGATCCTGGCCGACGTGATCGTCCGCGACGTACCCGCCGCCCTGGGCGATGCCATCGACCTGGAGGCCCTGGTGGCGGCGAAGGTGACCTTCCAGGCGATTCCCCTGCGAGCCCAGGGCGAGACCGTCGACGTGTTCGATCCAGCGCCGCCGGTGAGCCTGGATTCGGTGTCCAATCCAGCAGTGCAGAGCCGACTGGTGCGGACCGCGAGCAGCCTGCGCCCCGACCTGCGCGCCTTGCGGGAAAATCTGGCGGCGACCCAGCAGGCCGTGGCCCAGAACCGCAACCAGTACCTGCCCGACCTGACCGCCAACGCCAGCTATTCCGATCGCGACAGCAATGCGCCGCGATCCCCCGAGAACAGCCCTGAATGGCGGGCCTCGTTGAATTTATCCTGGAATATCTTCGATGGCGGCCGGCGCGAGGCCCAGATCGATGCCGCCCTGGCCAGCCGCAGCGAACTGGCGCTGCGGGTCATGCAGGCCGAGCGCCGCGTGGTCCGCGACCTGGCGCTGGCGGCGCAGGATCTGGTCTCTGGACGGGCGGCGGTCCGCCAGGCCGAGGTCCAGGTCAAGGCGGCGCGGATCAACGCCGAGGACGTGAATCAACGCGCTAAACAGGGCCTGGCCACCGCGCTGGAAGTCGCCGACGCCAATGTCGCAGCATTCGAGGCCGACTCCGAATTGGTGCGCCGCCGGCTGGCCCTGGCCCAGTCGTGGTTCGCCTTGCGCAAGGTCATCGGGCTGTGGCCGCTCGATTCGGTGCCGACCCGATGAGCGATAATGGTGAGCAGGAGGCGTCCCGCCCGGTGCCCGTCCTGTGGGCTTCGCCGCGCCTGTGGAGCGGGTTGGCCGTCGGACTCCTGATCGGGTTGGCGGTCGGCGCCGGTGGAGCGGGGGCGCTGCTCCGTCCCAAGTCCCCTGCGCCAGTCGATCCGTCGGTCCAAACCACCAAGAAAACCAAATTTCCCGTGGAGATCGGCGCGACCATCGCCGCCCCCGTGGAGCGCTCCTTGACCGCGACCGGCGCGATCGAGGCCTTCGAGACGGTGCGGGTGGCGGCCCGGGTCGCGGGCATCGTCGAGACCGTGCTGGTGGCCGAGGGCGACGCGGTGAGCGCCGGCCAGCCGTTGGTGGCCCTCGATGCTGCCCGGTTCCGTCTGGCCGTGGCCGGCGCCGAAGCGGCGCTGGCGGCGGCGCAGTCGCGGCTGAGCGAAGCCGACCAGCAATGGCGGCGCCGGTTGGCCGCGGAAAAAGCCCAGGTCGGAACGGTGCCGGCCGGCGAGCTGGATCAGTTGGCTGCCCGGGTCGATCAGGCCAGGGCCGACCTGGCGTCGAGCACCGTCAATCGCGACCGTGCGGCCCTCGACCTGAAGGAATCCATCATCACCGCGCCGTTTCCCGGCATCGTGCAAAGCCGCGACATCCAGACCGGCAGCGCTCTGCTGGTCGGCCAGGCGGTGGCGACGCTGATCCAGCGCGACCCGCTCCAGGTGCGGTTCGCCCTGCCGGTGGCGGATGCGGCGATCCTGCGCATCGG
This sequence comes from Planctomycetota bacterium, assembly GCA_014193115.1. Taxonomy (GTDB): domain Bacteria; phylum Planctomycetota; class UBA11346; order UBA11346; family UBA11346; genus BJHQ01. The sequence continues at coordinate 54,438 of BJHQ01000012.1, forward strand.
CCAGGCGATCGAGGTCGTCGTCGGCGGGGCTCAACCGGTGCCGGCCAGCGTCCGGTTGATCGCCGCCGCCGCCGACCGGGCCACCCGCCAGGTGACCGTGCTGGCCCGATTCGCGCCAGAGAACCACCCGGATGCCGGCCAAGCAGTGACGGCCCTGCGCCCGGGTTCCTTCGCCGCCATCCGCATCGTCCTGCCCGCCGGGCCGCCGGTCATCTCGATCCCCGACTTGGCGGTCCGCCCCAGCGAGCGCGGATTCCTGGTGTTTTCCATCGACGGTGACGGCGATAGCGCGGTCGCCCGGGAGCACCGGGTCGAGACCGGCGAGCGCACCACCGATGGCCGGGTGGTGATCCGCAGCGGATTGACCCCTGGTCAGCGCATTGTCGTCCGCGGCGCCGAACCGCTGCGCGAGGGTTCGCCGGTCGAGATCCGGGACCAGCCGGCCCCCGCGCCGTGAACCTCACCGCCGTCAGCATCCGCAAGCCGATCGCCGCCTGGATGGTGATGGCGATCACCGTGCTGCTGGGCTGCGTCTCCCTCGCCCGGATCGGCGTCGGATCGGTGCCCGATGTCGATCTGCCGCTGGTCAACATCAGCCTGGCATGGCCAGGCGCCGCAGCCGAAGTGGTCGAGCAGGATCTGGTCGAACCGGTCGAAGAGGCGCTCTCCGCGGTCGAAGGGATCAAGACGATCACCTCCCGGGCCCGGCTCGGTTCCGCCAACCTGACCCTCGAACTGCACCTCGGCCATGAGGTCGACGACGCCATCCAGCAGGTCCAGACCCAGCTCGGCCTGGTCCGCAGCATCTTGCCCAAGGATGTTGAACCGGCGGTCATCACCAAGATCAACATCGACGAATTCCCTGTGGTGTGGATCAGCCTCTCGGGTCCGTACAGCCGGGCCAGGCTGGCCGACACGGTGCGTGATGTGGTCAAGGAACGCTTGCAGCGGGTGCCCGGAGTCGCCGACATCCAGTGGGGCGGCTATCTGGACCGCAATGTCCGGCTGTGGCTGGATCGCGACCGGCTCGACGAGCGAGGACTGACCGCCGCCGAGGTGGTGCGGCGGATCCAGGCCGAGCACGTCGAGCTGCCCGCCGGACTGATCGAAGGTCCGGCCAAGGAAATGGATGTGCGGGTGCTGGGCGAGGCTGGAAACCTGGACTCGATGCGCGCGTTGGCGGTGGGCGGCACCGCCGACCAGCCGGTACGCCTGGGCGACGTGGCGGTGGTCGAGAACGGCTTCGCCGACGAACGCACCCGGGCGAGGAACAGCGGCGATCCGGCCCAATCCCTCGGCGTGAAGAAGCAGCGCGGGTCGAACACCGTGCAGGTGGTGACGGCAGTCCGCAAAGCGCTCGGCGAATTGCAGGCGGTCTTGCCCGAGGGCATGCGGCTGGAAGTCAATTACGACGACTCGATCTTCATCGCCGCGACTGTGCGCGATGTCGAGCACGAGCTGGCCTGGGCGGTGGCGCTGACCGCGATCGTGGTGTGGTTGTTCCTCGGATCGTGGCGGGCGATGCTCAACGTGCTGCTGGCGGTGCCGATGTCGCTGCTCGGCACCATCGCCGCGATCTATGTCCTGGGCTACACCCTCAACACGTTCACCCTGCTCGCCCTGGCCCTGGTGGTCGGCCTGGTGGTCGATGACGCGATCATGGTCCAGGAGAACATCTCGCGGTACACCGAGGCCGGGATGAAGACCCGGCGCGCGGCGCTGAAAGGCACGTTGGAGGTGACCTTTGCCGCCGCCGCCAGCACCTTGGCGGTGGTCGCGGTGTTCCTGCCCCTCGGCTTGGTGCCGGGAACCCTCGGCCAATACCTGGTGCAGTTCGGCGTCACGCTGTCGATCGCGGTGATGCTCAGCTATCTGGAGGCCGTGACCTTGGCGCCGGCCCGCTGCGCCCAGTTCCTGACCGTCGGGCGGCAGGACCGCGGCCTGGTCGGGCGATCAGCCGACCAGGTCTTCAACCGCCTGCGCCAAGCCTATAGCGCGGTGCTGCCGTGGACCTTGCGCCGTCCCCTGCTCGCGCTGCTCGGCGCGCTGGTGCTGTTCATCGGCGGACTGGCCCTGGTGGCGTTCCTGCCCAAGGAATTGATGCCCAAGCAGGACCGCGGCGCGATGTTCGTGCGGGTCGAGACCCAGGCCGGCGCCGGCATCGAGGAGACCGACCGGGCCATGCGCCGGGTCGAAGGTTGGCTCGCCGGCCAGCCCGAGGTCGAACGGTATTTTGCGGTGATCGGCGGTTTCGGCGGCACCGGCGTCAATACCGGCGTGGTCTTCGTCACCCTCAGCCAGAAGCACCAGCGCAGCGCCAGCCAGACTGAGGTCGAGCAGCGGGCCCGGGCCGCCTTCGGCCAGTGGCCGGGCATCACCGCCACGATCCAGGATCTCGGCAACCCCGGCAGCCGTGGCGAGATCGATTTCAGCCTCCGCGGCAGCGACTGGCCGGGCCTGGCCAAGGCCAACGAGCAGGTCATGCAGCGGATGCGCGACAGCGGACGGTTCGTCGATATCGATACCGATTACCAGCTTGGACGGCCCCAGGTGGCGGTGCTGCCCGATCGCGACCGGGCGCGGGATCTCGGCGTGTCCACCGCCGATCTCGCCAACACCCTGAACATCCTGCTGGGCGGCGCGAAGGTCGGGAAGTTCAGCCTGGACGGCCGCCGGGTCGATGTGCGAGCCCGACTGCTGGCCAGCGATCGGGTGCGCCCCGAGGACCTCGCCCGGGTCAAGGTGCGCACCGCCAGCGGCGACCTGGTTCCGCTGTCCCAGGTCGTCACCACCGAGGAACGCCCCGTGCTCGATGTCATCACCCGCAAGGACCGCAGCCGGGCCATCGGCATCACCGCCAACCTCGCCCCTGGCCAGACCCAGGAGACCGCCCAAGCCTGGCTTGATCGCGAGGTGCGCGGCTCGCTGCCCGAGGGCATCCGCCTGGTCAAGCAAGGTGCCGCTGAGACGTATCAGGAGATTTTCACCGGCCTGCTGCTGGCCTTCGTCGCCGGACTGGTGATCGCGTGGATGATCCTGGCTGCCCAGTTCAACTCGATGATCCAGGCGGTGACCGTGCTCTCGATCCTGCCGCTGGCGATCGCCGGCGCGGCGGGCGGACTGCTCGCCGCCGGGATGTCGCTGAACTTCCTGAGCGTTCTCGGCATCTTGCTGCTGATGGGCATCGTGAAAAAGAACTCGATCATGCTGGTGGATTTCGCCAATGCGTTTGCACGGGGAAGGGTTCACGCCCCGGAAGCGCCGAGCGCCAGCTCGGCCCGGGAAGCGCCGACCGCCAGCTCGGCCCGCGGTCCTGAGGACGTGATCGCTGACGGCGATACGCAACCGCAAGCAAACCAAAACCCAATCCAGCCGAGCTGGCGCTCGGCGCTCCCAGCCCAGTCGAGCAAGCGCACGACGCCCCCGGCCGAGGCCATGCTCTCAGCCGGCCAGGTCCGCCTGCGGCCGATCCTGATGACCTCGGCTGCGACCATGGCGGCGGCGGTGCCGACCATGCTCGGTCTCGGTGCCGGGGCAGAACTTCGCCAGCCGATGGCCTTCGCCGTGTTCTGGGGCGTGCTGGTCGCCACTGCGCTCAGCCTGGTGGTGGTCCCGGCGTTCTATGTCGCGACCAGCCGCCACGCCTGGTTCCGCTGGGCGATGCTGTTCCTGGCTGCCCTGATCGGAATCGCTCCGCTGGCCGGATTGATTGCCGGGTCATTTCAGGCGCTTGGCATCGCCGTCGTGGTCATCACCGCGGTTTTCTGCCTGTGGGGGCTGGCGCAGCTGGTCCAATGGCTGAACCGGCTCAGCGACCGGTGACGATCGTCAGTTGGCGATCCGTTCGAGCAGGATCAGGCTCATGTCGTCGTCGAGCCCACGCTCGCCAGACCAGTCGGTCAATTCGCGCTCGACCCGATCAAGCGCGGCGTCGGTGGTGAGGGCCGGCCTGACCAGGCCCCGGGCCAGACGATCGCGGCCGAATTCGAAGCCGAGATCGGAGCGGGCTTCGGTGACCCCGTCGGAATAAAAACAGCAGCGGTCGCCGGGCGCCAGATCGACGGTGTGCTCGATCCACTGGGTCCGGTCGGTGGCGATCCAGCCCACCGCCACGCCCCGGGTGGCGAGGTGCTCGACCGGGCCGCCCTGGCGCACGACCAGCGGGCCAGGGTGGCCGGCGCTGGCGAAGCGGATGGTGCCGCTGCGCCCATCGGCGACTCCGACCACGATGGTGAAATACTGCCGGGTGTGCGGGTCCATGCGGTAATGATCGTTGAGCCAGCGGAGCAGCGGCAGCGGTTCGGCGACCGGCGCATCATGGGCCAGGCTGCGCTGGACCTGGACCGCGAGCAGCGCAGCTCCCACCCCGTGGCCGCTGACATCGAGCAGATGGAAGGACAGACGTCCATCGGCGAGCCGCTTGAAGCCAAGCAGATCCCCGCCCAGGCCGGCGCACGGCCGCCAACGCCAGGCCGCCGCCCAGCCTGGCGCCGCCGGATCGGCGACCGGCAGCAGGTGCTGCTGGTAGCGGGCGGCGGCGTCCAGCTCGCTGCGCATCAAATCGTGGAGGTTCGCCAGCCGCGTATTCTGCTTGCGCAGCCGCTCCTCGAGTTCGGCGATCCGGCTGCCGACCCGCAGACGTTGGATAAGAACATCATACAGGAACGGCTTGACCAGGACGTCATCGGCGCCGCCTTCCATCGCTTGGGCAACCAGTTCGCGGCTGCCGCGGCGCATGGTGACGACGATGTGCAGATAGCCGCGGTCAGCGGCGCGGAGCTGGCCCAGGGTGAACGGACTTGGCCGTCCGGGCAGCGACCAGTCGAGCACCGACAATCGGATCGCCGGATCGGCGCGCAGGATCTCCTCGGCGTCGGGCCAGGTGTTCGCGACCTGGACCTCGCAGCCGTGCTCGCGCAGGCATTCCGAATACAGCTGTTGGACCTCCGGATCCGGATCGGCGACCAGGGCGCGGTGCGACAGCTTGCACAAAGCCCGGAACTTGGCGGTGGTGGAGGCGGCCCGCGGGTCGAGGATCCCCGACGCCGACGCATCGGCGGCGATGGTCGGAGACAACAGCTCGGCCGACGATTCGACCGAGGGATTGCCCCGGGTGGGGCTAGCTGTCGGTGTGGCTGGGCTCACAACCGATCATCGTCCGCCAGCTGATGAACAGCCGATGAAGAAGATGACTTCTCGGCCCGAGACGAGCCCCGCGACCCGACCTGGATGGCGCGACTCCGGCGACTGGCCGAGCCTGCCTGGCGCAGCTCTGATCGACTCGGAAAAGCACGATAAAATAGGTGAGTATGATGGATCACGAAACCCTCTTCGCGATCCCGATGCGGATCGTTCCGGACCCTGGGCCGCGCCTTCCACCGCGCCATTGTCAGACAACCAGCCGTCTTGCAATGAGATGGTTGTGTTTCTAGGATAACCTCTACGTCGCAGTAGCGGCAATCGGACGCTGGGCAATGGTTACGGTCGTCCACGGCCGGACCGCCTGGTGCCCGACTGCCGGGCCAGCGCCGGGAGACCGCCGCAATGAGCATCACGCTCGACTACACCAATTGCCTGGCCGAGGCGATCAGTCCGACCCATGGTCTGATCCAGTCCGAGGTGAAGACGCTGATCGATAAAATCCCAGCCCATCATGCCAACCTTGAGGAACAACGCAGCAACGGCGAATCGGGCTTCTGGGAGCTCCCCTATCAGGACACTTCGGAACTCACGGCACTGCTGAAGAAGCACCAGGGCCGCTGGGATCACCTGGTGGTTTGTGGAACCGGGGGTTCGGTGCTGACCCCGCGCAGCCTGTTCGGAGCCCTGGCCCATCGCCATCATAACGAGCTCGATCCCAAGGCCCGCAAAGGCGCCCCCAAGGTCCATTTCCTGTCCAGCGCCGATCCCCTCGCCGTGTCCCAGCTCCTCGGCGGCCTCGACCTCAAGAAGACCCTGTTCCAGGTGAACAGCCGGTCAGGCTCCACTGCCGAAGCGGTCGCCCAGACCTTGCTGATCCTTGAAGTATTGAAGAAGAAAGCCGGCAAGACCAGCCCGTCGAACCAGCTGGTGATCGTGACCGAACTGGAAAAATCCCCGCTGTTCGAGCTCGCCCGGCTGGAAAAATGCGATACGCTGCATTTCCCCGCCAACGTGTCCGGCCGCTTTTCCGTGCTCGGCAACAATACCTTGTTCATGGCCGGCTTGTCGGGGATCTCGGTGCCGGCGCTGCTCAAGGGCGGCGCTGCCGCCGACCAGCAGTTCCGCCATGGAGAGGCCAACGCCAATCCTGGCTACATGCACGCGCTGCTGCATTACCTGCTGACCCGCAAGCGCCGGAAGACCATCCACGCCACCTTCCCGTTCAGTGAGCGTCTGGGCCACGTCGCGACCTGGTACAACCATCTGGTCGCGGTCAGCCTGGGAAAAATGAACAACCGCCAGGGCAAAGCGGTCCATGTCGGCCCGAGCCCGGAATCGGCCGTGGGCACCTTCGACCTCCACGGCCAGCAGCAGCTGCATTCCGAAGGTCCGTTCGACAAGGTGGTCACGTTCATCACCGTCCGCGACCATGGCTCGACCCAGGCGGTGCCAGCATCGCCGATACGCTCGGATGGCCTGTCCTATGTCGGTGGAGCGGACCTCGCGACCCTGGTCGAACAGGGCCACCTGGCCGCCGAAGAGCACCTGACCAGCAGCGGCCGGCCGAGCATGAACCTGATCCTCGACACCGTCGACGAAGCCCACGTCATCGGCCTCTACCATCTGCTCATGCTGTCGGCGGTGATGAGCGCCGAGTTGTACGGCATCGATCCGTTCGACCAGCCGAGCATCGAGCACGCCAAGGCCGGGATTTTCGCCCAGACCGGGCGGAGCGGATTTGAGGATCGGGCCAAGAAATTGCGCGATTACCGGGCGAGACCTCGCCGCCGCACGGTCGAGCGCAGGATTCCCGAACCGGCCCCTGCGCCGGCTGAATGATGCGGCCTGCACCTGACTGCACGGTAGGCAGAGGCTTGCCCGAACCCGCGTATCATTCGATGCTGGCAACCCTCCAGGGAAGGGGCGCTCCGTGACCGGCCTCCAGATCTTCGCCATCGTCGCCTTCGCCGTTTCGTTGGCGAATCTCGCCCGAGCGTTCTACCAGAACCGGGACCGGCCGCGGTCGCCGCTCACCCCCAGCGTTGGCGGATCGGCCTCGGCGGCCGCCACCCGTCCAGCGCCGGCTCCCCCTGCGCCCGCGCCCCGGCCGGCGCTGCCAGCTCGGCCACCAGCCAAAGCCGTCGAGGCCGGCACGGCGCCGACCGCCAAGGTTGCCGGCGGTCCTGGCAGCCCGCCACGTGCCGCCCTGCCTGGTCGTCCGGTCCAGCCGCCTCCAGCCAAGCCCGCGGAACCGCCAGCGCCGATCCTCAAGCCCGCCGAGACCAAACCGGCGGCAAAATCGGTAACCGATGACGATTCCGATCGCGACGAGTTGTTCGCTGGCCTGAAGCCGACAGATGGCGGGGACGACGCCGCAGCGAAAGTGAAGCGTCTGCAGGAACTCGGCTTCCATCATTCCATCGAAGCCAAGACACCAGTGGTCGAACCGCTGGCCAATCAACCGCCCAAGCCGCGTACCCAGACCGCTGAACTCGACGACATCCTGAAGCGGATCGACAAAGTCCTGTCCGAAAGCCAGACGAACGAGGCCAAGCCGGCGGTTCCCGCTGCGGCACCAGCCGCTGCTCAACCGCCAAAACCGGATTCGATACCGGCGAAGCCGGAACCGGCCCGGTCCGAGTCAGTCGCCACCGACCTTGCGCCAGCACAAAACATCGATCCAGCCACTGGATCGAAGCCGCAGGATCCGGCCAAGCCGGAATCGACGGCAAAGCCGGATGCAACAGCAAAGCCGGATGCAACGCCGGATCCTGGGCAGCAGAAGTTGTTCTGAGCCCATCCAGAACTGACGAACCGCTTTCTGATCGACCTGCCCGTGCGCGCCCCGGACGCCGCCCAGACCAGCCTTTTCACGTCCATCACCCTCGCAGACCGGGTTCCGGCTCGGCATCCCCTCCGCCCGGTGCGCGCCGTGGCGGTTGCGGTTGCAGACGACCTCAGGCCGGCTCTCGACCGGTTGTATCGCCCTGGCGGCAGCCGGCTGGCACCGCCCCCGGAACAGATCCTGCGGGCCTTGCTGCTGTGGTCGATCTACTCGCTTCCCAGCGAAATGCGGCTGCTCGAAGAACTCGACTACAACCTGCTCTATCGATGGTTCGTCGGGCTCGACGCCGATGCGCCGGTGTGGCGCGAGAGCACCTTCCGCTCCAATCGCCGGCGGATTCTGGCCGCGCCGGTGGCTGGGGAATTTTTCGCCCGAGTCTTCGCGCGGTTGCCGCCACGCCTGCTTCCCGCCCATCGTTTCTCGGTGAACTGGCCCCTGGTCGACGCCTGGAGCGGCCAGCGCACCCTGGCCGAGGTGGCGCGGTGAGCGGCCGCTGTCTGCGCTGGGCAGCGCCGGATAGGGCGCCCGAGACCGAACACGACCGCGTCGATGGAGTTCGCTCTGACCAAAGACGCCATCCCCCTGTGCTTGACCTGCCCAATGAGGCTCCGCCACGGCGGGGTTTGACTCCGCCGTAACCAGCGGAACATCAGCGTTCCGGCCACGATGTCAGATTTCACGGTCATCCTTCGAGAAACCCCGCCGCCGTGCCGGGATTCCGTTGCCGCCTTCCTCGGCAAGGCGTTCAGCTTGAAGGAATCGACCTGTGCTTCGATCGCCCATTCGGCGCCCATCGTCCTGCTCACCGGATTGACCATCGAGGAGGCGGCGGCCTGCTCCCTGTCTTTGTCCGGGCTCAGCCGTGCCGGGGCCACCGTCGATTTCGTCAATTCCTTCCCGGCCGATCTGCCCAAAATCGACTGGCCCCGCCGGCCGCAGCTGTTCAAGCGCGATCTCGCGGAACACATCGCCGATCTGCTCCTGCCGGTGCAAGGTCTCGCCCCAGGCACGACCTTGCTGTCGCTGATGGTCGCCCGGGTCGGTGGCAGCGCTCCAGCGACGGGTCGTTTCGCCGCGCCGATCCCAGGCGTCCCGGTTGCCGGTCCGGCCGCAGCGCCTCCACCTGGACGGCCCTCTCAGGAGTTCAGGGGCATCCAGCTGCCGGAGATCACGCCGTTCTCGACGCCGATGCTGCCGCCGACCGCGACTCCGCCGCCGACGCCGGCGGTGGGCGATACCGTGTCGCGGCTCAATGAGCTGTTCCCCGACGAAGGCGGCGGGTTCGTTCCGAACAATTCCGACATCACCAGCCTGCTCGATCGCCTCCTGCCTGATGAGCACGCCGGCGAACCGTCGACGACCACCCCCAATCCCATTGAAGTCAACCGCGGAGCCCCGCACCGGGTCGGGATGAACCAGGCCCCCGCCGCGTCTTCTCCGGGTTTCGCTGTCTTTCTGGCCAAGATCACCGACGAGGCCCGCCGGCTGAAAGCCGTTCCGCTGATCGCCGAACTCGGCAAGATCAGCACCGACGAAGCCGATGCGCTTTCGAAAAAGGTCATCATCCCGGTGATGAAAGGCGCCTCGAAGGACGAGGCCGAAGCGGCGAAGCAGAAATTCGCCAAGATCGGCATCATCGCCCGGGTCAAAGGCCCGGAATAGCGTGTTCTTTGATTGGCTAACTACCAAGCGGTATTTTTTATTCCGGTATAAATCCATTTAGCTTAACCTCTACAAGACAAAGATTGCTTCTCATATTTGAAATATCTGAGGAAGAATCAGCATATTTGCACATGAAAATCGCGATGGGGCATAAGGCTTCCCTCTCATCGAGCCCAACGCAGGTTGCCGGAATTGGTAGGTTGAGGTGCTTAACAAGGCCCCATGGCCGGTTCGGCGATCTTTACGTGAGCAGATAAACCAATACATGAGGATAATACCATGTCAGTTACCATTTCATTATCGGACGAGGAAATCGATGTCATTAAATCATTAAATTCAGAAAATGATGTATGGAATTTTAATAAATGGCTCCTTTTAATTGTGATGATTGGCATGCTCATTGGATCCATGGCCCTCATGATAGGTGCCATAATTTTTGAACAATATGGAGATTTCTTTGAAGGTTTCATTATCATGATGTTCTGGATTTTGGGAACAATCGCCTTAAGAAAGAATTGGAAGGATAATAAACGATCAAGACTGATTGATATGATTTATGAAAAATATAAGGAATCCGCCAAAAAAGGCGATGTACCAGGACCGGCGACTCACGCCGATTCCGCTTCGCCTCCGTCTATCCCGCCGGCCCGGTGATTGTTGATGCTGGGCTCTTGGCTAATAAAATGTTGTACAAAATAAGCAAGACGCCTTTGGACATTATTTTTTATCCCAGATCCTTCTGGCGAACAGAGGACTGGAAGAGCAGTTCCACAACCATGAAACCGGGATACATTTACGACGAGCTGCTCTATGCGGGAGACTTCGATGAGGTGAATATTCATTTATTACCCAATATAAAACGAATTCGTCTCTGGAATACTGATGATGTATTTCAGAAACTTACCAGCGTTTCCATTTACCCTGACCATCAGGTCAAGGCCGTGATGATCACGGATGAAACGCACAGGGATTTGGTTTATCACTTTTCTCCGACCGTTCACTATTTCAACGATGATGGATTTGAATATGTACCAAGCAATGAATGGATATCCCGTGAACCCAGGACGCCGATTAAATCCGAAGTCATTACCATGAATGAGGCAATCACACGATGGAATATCGAGATTCATTTTGTTGATAATTACGAATTACTCAAGTTGGAATTGACGAAATGTGGCATACAGTACTGTGAACAAACCTAACCATGAACAACGAGCGGAAGCCCATGAATAATCTTTTCCTCATCACCGGCATGAGTGGATCGGGTAAATCCTCCCTCATCAATCCATTACGAGAAATGTGCAATGATCAATTTGAAATATGGGATATTGATCAATTGATCTACAACCTTCGGGATAATGGGCATCCTGAGGCGCCCTTGTTAAAATCGTGGAAATTAGGCGATGATGGCAATCCGTTTGTCGAATGTTTCAATATTGTCTATTCCGATGCCTCCAGATCGCAGAAAGACGTTATCATTTGCGGCACTGTCTTTCCAAAAGATGTTTATGCGAAAACCAAATTAGCGTTTAACGCAATTCGATGGATTGGATTGTACGCGAATCCCGATGACATTCGCACTCGGCTCGGCACAAGAAAATCCGATATATGGACCAAGGAGATGATTGAATTCCATGCGAATTCATTCACTTGGTTCAAGAAAATCCCTGATCAAATTGACAATAAAATGATATTGATCAACACGAGTGACCATGGCATATCAGATGTCGTGAAAATAATACATAATCATTTATTGGCTGAATTGCGCTTACTCGCCCCAAAAAGCGATGCGCCGGAGCCGGCGAAGAGCGCTATCCCCGTTTTGCCACAGTCCGATCCGCCAGCCCGGTGATTTTGAGCGTTGAGCGCCAGGAATTTACATGATAAATAAAATAAAAGATCAGTCTCAGGATTTTCCAGGTGAATGCTCTTTATTTGCGCTGGATTTACATAATGGCCAGGAATTATATTTCAATCAGGATGCAGTTCTCAATATAGCCAGTACCTACAAATTACTTTCACTCATCTGCGCATATCAAAAGGCCGATTCAGGGGATCTCGATCTTTCGAAAGTTGTTACCATAGAACAAAAGGATCATAAACCCGGCTCAGGCATTCTTCACGAACTGGCACATGATCTCGTCATTACCATACGCGATTTGCTCAGACTGATGATCATCATGTCAGATAACGCCGCTGCCATCTATCTGTATCGCATGCTGGGCGGCAATTCCATCAATGCGGTCGCGGCCAACTTGGGTTTAAAAAATACGGCGTTTCATCCCCCCAAGGATGGCAATAAAGCATGGGCAAGCTCGACTGCGCGGGAATTGGTGTTACTCATGCGCAGTATCATCTGCAATGAAGCTGCCAGCACCACATCCTGTGAGGAAATGCGCTCTATTCTTTCACGTCAATTCTACATGGACCAAATCGGACGATTCCTCCCCATATATCCCTACGCGTCAGATTTAGGCCTGACACCACGTGTGACCTTGCGTTGCAAAGGAGGCTTTGGCATTGGTGTTCGTTGCGATGTCGGATCAGTTGAGTTTATCGATAATGCACCCTTACTCATTGCTGTCATTTGCAATTTTAAACAAAATGACCCGACGAAATACGGCCTTCTGCAAGAACCGGCAAGCATCCTCAATGCCACCATGGCACGAATGACGATTGACGCGATGCGGCCAGGACTGATTGATCTGCCCTATATTCCTTACCATGTTGGCAAAAGAGAATAGTGATCGCATCAACAAATTGAACCCAACAAGCCGATGCGCCGAAGCCGGGCACTCTGTTTTTTCTTTGAAATATCTCGTCGGCCGGGACTGTGATCACTGACGCTGAGAGTCGGTAAGGATGGTTTTAAACAACGCCGTCGATTGATATGGATCCGAAGCGGGCGATACATGCATAGGGTTTCCACTGGACATAGCCGAGCCTCAAAAAGCATTACCTATACAGGAGTTTGTTAATCTATAATGGCGAATAGGCTGTTGATTGACTTTTCAACCGAACAACTACATTTCCACACATGCGTCTAATTTTCATCACAGTGCTTCGGGATCCCCCGAACAAACTATTGGGTCATGAAATATGATTTTATACGAATATAAAAATAAAAAATGTCAGTGTCAATGTTGTCACAATGATGCGTTTACTCAGAATATGTATTTAGAATTCGAGGCTTTGAAATGCCGAGAATGCAAAAGTATATTTTGCTCATTATGTACAAGGAAGGAAGAAGATTATGGGGATGGACAACAATTCAAAATTAGAGGATTTTGTCATTTATGTCCACAATGCAAAACACGGGACATGAATATTGTTAAATTAAATTTAACATTATCAGACGGTTCAATTCGTTCCGTTGAAGAGCAATCGTTTCCAGAATGGCCCGAAATGAACAAAATTGTTTATGGACAAATGCAATCAGAAGTTGGTATTATGCTACCAATAATGGTTGAATATCTTAGCCAAAATTTATCACTTGCCAAGATTGAGGAATTGAAATTTCTGATTATTCAAGCAATTTGCACGAATGTTTATGTTAAATGGTGTTATAATAAACAAGAAACAGTCAGGGGTTATATAAATAATAATGATGAAATAGATTTCGTAGCACCAAAAATATATGAAACAATTCAGATTATTAGGCGGGTCATTGAAATCAAAAATAATAAACAGGCAATGATCCAACAAGGCGATGCACCGGAGCCGGCGATGAATGCTGTTTCATCTTCGCAACCGTCCATTCCACCGTCCCAGTAATCTTTGACTTTGGGCGACCAAAATCACCATGACAATCGATAATACACCATATTCCAAAAGCTTTGTTGACGTAACAATAGCTGGCGATTTTAAAGATGTAGGCGTTGTAAAAATGGCCATCAGAAAAACAACGGCCCATTGTTATTTTTGGATTAATAATAAATACCTGGGAAGATCGTTTTCACTGAACCAATTTACAGATGATTTCACTTATACATATGAAGATAAAACAATTATTACAATCAGGGGCAAATGGTTACCGATATGGAAAATTAGCGTTTATAAAAACAATGAGTTTTGCGGAGAACATTACTATTTATTGGGAACATTTATTTATTATATATCAAATGCATTGTCATTATTGCTCATTTTCCTGGTGATATGGTGGATATCTAAATAATGATTAAATTCTTCGACAAGTCGACGCACGGTTCCGGCTACGAATGCTGATTTTGCCTCGCCAACATCTCATCGATCTTCGCGGCGATGTTTGACGTCAGCCAATAATCTGAATGTAATATAATATAACCAAACATATGCCGGATCCAAGAAAACTGAAAATTGGCGATAGAATCAAATATATTGCCAGACCTGCACACTGGCACAGAAGCGATTGTACAGTTGGCAACGAGGATATTGCTTTTATTGACACCATTATTCGCAGAAAATACTGGCAAAGAATTTCCAATATAGATCAAAATGGGAATAGATGGTTCAGGGCAATTTTAACAATAAAAAATGAACGAATATACCATTCATGGGCAGTTTTAGAAAGGACAGGGTGGATAAAATATCACAAACCGCCCAACAAAACGATGCGCCGGAGACGGGGACCGAGAGACGGTTTCAAAGGAATATGATTCCATCGGGCGACACATGCATAGGGTTTCCATTGGATATTGCCAAGCCACAGAAAGCACTACCGTGACGGGATATTTTTTCATCTAAAATGGCGAAGAGGCCGTTGATTGACTTTTCAATCGAATACCTATATTTACACACATGCGTCACATTTATATCATAGCCCTTCGGGATCCACTGAACAAATTGTTGGGCTTCATGACTTTTAGGAATCTTTCACGACAAAGGGGACTGTAAATGAATACTAAACGAATTGTAGAATTCGAAATAGTAAGGACTCCGTTCGATAATACTGACTATGTATTGGGTCACAATGTATTTCAAATTAATGCCAACACACTTGGAGATGTGCTAGATGCAATTCCGACAATACTGCCTATTAGACTTGTCCCTCGAGTCGATAAGGGGAAATGGTGGATTATGCAGTCAGAGAATATGAAAATAAATGGGAAAATGATTGACATTCATTTTAAATTACCTCGTGGAAAATCTGATGATTATATATGTCCAAAACACGACATATCCGCTATAATTCCTGATGGCGCGTCGGTTTGGGCAGGTATAATAATTTGTTAAACGCATGATTGTATAAATTGTGCACCATGAAGAAGAAAAGAAAATTACCCAACAAGTCAATGCACCGTGGCCAGGGACTAGCGCTATATCTGCTTCACAACCATCAAAACCGCCTGCCCGATGATCTCTGACGTTGGGCAACCAGAAATAAGGAAAATAAAATGACAGATACTCATATTATTGCTCTCGGCGGTGGTGGGTTTTCAATGGAAAATTCACCATTATTGGATGATTACATCATCAGTATTTCCGGGGAAAAGAACCCAAGAATCTGTTTTATTCCAACTGCATGCGGTGATGCAGATAGTTATTCCATTAGATTTTATAGGAGATTCGCATCCGTTGGATGTTATGCTTTTGATTTGCAATTAGTACGGCGTCAAATATCAGACCTTGAAAGTTTTATTTTGTCTATGGATATTCTTTATGTTGGCGGTGGGAACACGGCGAACATGTTGGCGATATGGCGCGAACACGGCGTTGATACTATACTAAAAAAACATGGTTATCCGGCAAGATACTCTGTGGAATATCGGCCGGTTCAATTTGCTGGTTCGAATACGGAATTACCGATTCGTTTGGTCCAGGATTGAAACCGTTAAAATGTTTAGGATTCATTCCTGGCAGTAATTGCCCACATTATGACGGTGAAAGTGAAAGAAGACCTGCCTATCATGCAGCAATGAAATCCGGTATGCCGTCCGGATATGCTGTGGATGATGGCGCTGCTATCCATTTTGTAAATGGTCAGCCATATACATGTATTTCCTCCAGACCGAAAGCAAACGTATATCAGGTGGAATACATTGATTCTCAAGTCCAAGAATTTTCTTTGGAAACCAAATTTCTCGGAAATTTATAAATACCACCAGGCGGTCCGAAGACCTTTGACGTTGGGCAATAAGCATCTGTTCATGGAAAGGGAGTTATGAACTCATACATTCAACTTTGTGACAATTTTGTAATAAAAAAGGAAAATCCACATTTTCCTGAAGCACTGAAATATATAATTCTGAATGATATTGGCGCTCCCGTTGTAAAATTAATTGACACAATAATTGATGATAATGACACATATCTGGTGTTGGAACGCGTACGAGATAATAACTTGGATAGTTCTATGTTTTCCGACTTTAACATAATTATGGAACTGATTTGCAAGATGAACAGTCTTAGAAATGATCTTTATCCTCGTGTAAATTTGCAATATTACCAGAATTACTGGAACGTCTTCAATCACTTACATGATGTGGCCATCTCTAGTGATTTATTTGAAGTCGACATACTTAAATGCCTCCCTAAACCCAATGATATATTTACAAAATTTTTGGGAATTATGCAACAAAGTGACATGGTGATTTCACACGGCGATCCAGCGAATTCAAATATGGGATTTCGTAGATCTCAAATGATTTTTTTCGACCTGGGGTTATCATTCCAAAGTCACCCAATGGTTGATTTTAGCCTTCGCACAGGTGCCCAAGCGACAAAATATCCATCAAATATGAGTATCTCTGATGAGATAAATCGTTATCTGGATAAAATCAATTATAATTGCACTAATTCAAAGTCAGTATATTTTATTATATCTTGTATTTTGGGATGTTATATGGAGCAAACCGCCATTGATTCTGTATTCAAGGATGGAAAATCGTCAAAATATTATGGTTGGTGCAATAATACATTGAAGAGGTATATTAAATTTTCTTCTGGTGTTTTCTGAATTCCGTTTACAGATTATTCCGCCCAACACGCTGCTGCTCCGGTAGTGGCCACTATAGCCTCAAATAGTACTACGATGTCGAGATACAAATTACATGTGCGCATAGGCCGTTGATTGACTTAATCAATCGAACACATATATTAGTCTTCATGCTCCAATTTTCTTTCACGGCGGTTCTGGATACCCTGGTTCCATTGAACAAGCTGCTGGGCAATATTCATAGAATAGGGGTTTGACTATGATAAATTGGGAATACCATACCATGAAATTTGAATTCGGCAATTGGCTCGTGAGTGGCAAATTTGACGAAGAGCAGTTTAATGTTTCAATTAATTCGATGGGGACACGAGGATGGGAATTGATCAATGTTTTTGCCACTGCTGGCGGAAATGGAAATACAAAATTTATCATAGCGGTATTTAAAAGACAATCTCAGATATGAACCATAAAGTAATACAAGAAATTATTTGACAACCTCTGCAATATTTCATTTTCAAATGGAGTTTGCCCAACAAGTGGGTGCGCCGGTGCCGGTGATTGAAAGGAAAACCACTATGAAAACATCACATTCGCCGGTCCGTTGGGCAGATTGATAGAGAAATTATGCCAAACGCCATGACTCTGAAAGTTGGTGATTGGATAAAATACGTGGATCGTCCATTGGAATGGAAATCGAAGAGGTTCCGAGTGAACAGATGGGATATTGAATTTTTGGATAAACTTATTGCTCGGGGTCGATGGCAAAGAATATCGAAAATAGATGAATATGGGACACCCTGGATATTCGTTCGTCTAAAATACAATAATCATTATGAACATCACACATGGGCTATTTTTGAATCTTCTGGATGGATCATGAAATCTCCCCAACTAGGCGATGCAACGGAGCCGGCAACTGGTCCTGCCCTGCGGCAATCTTTCGGCCGTCTCGATAAAATTCGTCGCTGACTAGATGCAACGGGAATACTTATGACATTACTTAAAATGATCAATGGAATACGATGTGTTTACAAATTCTGGTATAAAAGATAGCGATTTAATTGCACTGATTCATGTCGCAATCTTGATTTTTGTAATGTGTATCATTTTTGTTCAATGTCGCCATCCTTTCCACCTTCTACACGATGAAATAAGAATAAAAGAATAGTTTTTCATGTTTCAATTGGTTTTTAAATTGCCCATTTCATGTCTCTTATTTCTTAACCTGTTTGTTCAATATAATACTCTCTCCAACACGGCAATGCACCAGAACCGGGGTTGATTGACCTTGTTGCATGGGAAAGTGGGTTGGGCCGGCCCGTCGAACTTTGACGATGTGCAGATACCTTCATGCCCACCAAACTCGGGCACCCCTCACCTCATCGTTCGGTCACTTGGCTTGTGGCGGGTCGGTTTTCGCCGGCGCTGTTCCCGACAACGCCTTCAATTGGGCCAGGCCTTTCTCGAAATCCGCTCCGACCATTTTATCCATGTCCATGAACAGGCACACCGCCTTGGTCATGAAGTCGTTTCGGCCGCGCATGGTCCAGGTCACCGTGGTGCCGGCTGCGGTGGGGGTGAAATCGAAGATGGTCTGGTTCTTCGCCGCGAATGGCTTGAGGAATTCCAATTTGATGGTGATCTGCTGATCGGGCTTGATGGAGCTGATGGTCATCGAGCCTTCGCCGACCTGATCGTTGCCTTGCCAGCGATAGACCGCGCCGACGCCTGCGGTGATTTCACCGTAGGTACGTTTCAGGTTGGGATCGATTTTCTCCCATGGGCTCCACCCGCCCCAGCGTTTGAAGTCGTTGACCTCTGCGAAGATGGCGGCGGGTGGCGCGTTCATCGCCAACGAGCGGGTGATGGCGAACTCGGCGGGCTGGACAGCCACGACCAGGACCAGCGCAGCGAC
Source organism: Planctomycetota bacterium (assembly GCA_014193115.1). Lineage (GTDB taxonomy): Bacteria > Planctomycetota > UBA11346 > UBA11346 > UBA11346 > BJHQ01. Next base: position 72,915 of record BJHQ01000012.1, read on the forward strand.
GACGACCAGAACCAGGCCAAGGATGATGAAAGCGATTTTCCGCATGGGCGGCTCCGTCAGAAGGTGGCGCAACCGATTCCGCACGGCTGGCGCGAGCATGGTCGAGTGCCAGCTGGTCGAGGCAACGGTCCAAACGCCTGCTCAATCGTCCGTGAAAGTCGTTCCAGTCAGAGGAAAGTATACCAAGCTCGCATCTGCCTTTCACCGATGGACAATGCCGTGTCTCTCCCATCTACCAAATTCACCGGCAAATTCCGTGTGGTGATGCCTCGATGAGCAGCGTTCTTTACCAACGCGGGGATGCGAACTGAAGATCACCTTTGATCAAGGCATGATGCGCTTGGTCGTCAATCGTCGCCCAACGGGACCAACCGCCTTTCCAGGACCTGCTCCTGGCGGTGGCCGGGTTATCCCCAGGTCCGATCGTGGATCCGCTGGCTGCAGCACCAGACCGGCTGTACTTCCACTGCATGGAAATCGAGTCATTTTCAGCCTCCTTCCGACCTGTCGTGGAAACTCGGGTCATGACAACGATCGATTCCGCCGCCATCGCCGAACGTTTCCACCGCGATGGCTGGGCAGTGGTGCGCGGCGTCTTCCCGCCGGCTGAGGTGGCTGCGATCCGCGCCGCCATCGACCGGCTGCGCGACTGGGCCTTGGCGATCGGTGGAAATTATCGCCATGGCAACCTGGTGACCTGGATCGACCAGATCGGCAAGGAGTTGCTGTTGCGGGGTATGCAATGGCCCGCCCATCGCGAACCGGTGCTGGAATCTGTCCGCACCGATCCGCGGATGCTGGCCATCGTGTCTGGCATCGCCGGCCACGATCTGCGCCAGATCATCAATCAGATCCACTGGAAACCGCCTGGCTCGCCATCCAGTGTCCAATGGCACGTCGATCGCAAGAACCGCACTCCGGCGGAAGCATTCCGCGCCTTGGAGTCGTCGTATGTCCAGACCGCGATCGCCGTCGATCCGATGGTCGCCGACAATGGACCGCTGCTGGTGGTCCAGGGCAGCCACCGCCGGTCGGGCTGCTTGGATGATCGTGGCTACAACAATTTCGCCCGGGACGGACTCGATCGGGCCCCGATCCATGCGCTCGGATTCACCGATGCGGACATCATCGCAATTGAGTGCGATCCCGGCGATGTCCTTTTGTGGCATGTGGACACCATCCACGGTTCGGATCTGAACCGTCACGACCGGCTTGACCGCACCATCTATATCAACGGATATGTCGCCGCACGGTCGACCATGCGGGGCAATTGGGCGTTCCTGGCCGGCCGCCCGATGCCTTTGCCCGAGATCGACATTCCGGTGCTGATCAGCCGCGAAGACATCTTCGCTCCGGCGAGCCTGCTGCCGAGCCATCCCGGCCGCGCCAGATTCGCGGACTGACAGCGAGCCGCGGCCCGCCCTCTTGCCAACCGGTCCTGACCGCTGAGCGTCCGCGCCCCATGGCGTCCGGCGACATCCTGATCTGCGGCCTGGGGCTGATGGGCGGCAGCCTGGCTGCGGCCCTGACCCGGGCCGGTCGCTCGGTTCTCCTCTGGCACCGCCGACCGGAAGTCGCGCAAGAAGCCGAGCGTCGCGGTTTCGGCAAGATGATTGCCACGCTTTCCGAAGCCCGCACGGCCGAGTCGGCGGTGGTGTGCACGCCGGTGTCCACCATCCCGTCGTTGGTCAGGGACATTGCAGCCGTAACCCGGGCGGTGATCACCGATGTCGGCTCGACCAAGTGCGGCCTGCTGTCGGAGCTCCACGATCTCGACGCGGCCGGTCGATTCATCGGCAGCCACCCGATGTGCGGCAGCCATGCCACGGGGCTCGATCACGCCGATGCCGACCTCTATCGTGGCCGGGTGGTGATCACCACCCCGACCGAAAACACCGATCGGAAAGCCCTCGATCAGATTGAAGACATGTGGCGTGTGGTCGGCGCTCGGCTGGTCCGATTGGATCCAGCGGTCCACGACCGCGCGGTGGCGGTGGCCTCGCATCTGCCGCACCTGCTGTCCAGCGCTGCCGCAGCTGGATTGAGCGATGCGGCAGCGCCGCTGGCCGCAGGAGGATTCAGGGACACCACCCGGGTGGCAGCCGGCGATCCGGCCTTATGGGCGGACATCTTGTTGGCCAATCGCGGCGAGGTTGTCCCGGAGCTGGCCCGGACCCTGGCCCGGTTGGAGGCGCTGCGCGACGCCTTGGCTGACGCTGACAGAGCAGCCGTGCAACGCTGGTTGGAAGCCGGCCAAGCAGGGCGGCGCCGATTCGAGGCGGCGCAGCATCGCTGATCCCGCAGCCGCTATTTCACGGTATCGCGAGCGCCGAGGACGAACCGGACCAACGCCGCTTTATCCGTTTCGGACAGCTTGGCCTTCGCCGCCATTTCCGGCAGAATCTCCTGCTCCCATTCCTCAGCTGGCTCGCTGGCGATGGCCGGCAGGCCGTGGCAGGCCTTGCAATTCCCCACCATCACCGTCCGGCCGAGGGCGACTTGTTCGGCAGTGGTGCCGGGGAAGCGCTTCAGGGCGGCGGCGGTGATCGCCGCATCGGCCGCTGGCGGTTCGACGTTCCCGCGGGGCGGGAAACAGGCGGCCAGACCGATCGCTCCGACCAAGGCGAGCAAGACGGGAAGCGGTCGCATGGCGATCTCCAGGAGGGCGGACCGTAATGCAGACCTGATTGGGGACAATGCCAACCGGAGGTCCTCGCCATGGTTATGGGCGGATATCGGCTGCCAGCTGCCGGCTGTCGGGCTTCCCGACTTGGCGCGGCCGGCAATCACCCAGTAATCTCTCAGCATGCATACCTGGCGCACCCCGATCTGGACGAGAATCGCGGCGGGTCTGGCGGCTGCGGCGACGGCCGCTGCAGCTGCTTTGGTCACGATGCTTCTCATGGACCGCTATGTCGGGACCATGTTGGTTCCCATAGGCATGGCCGTGGGTTTTGCCGCTCGATGGACCGGCGGCCGCAGTGCACGGTGGCTCGCTCTCGGCCACGCCGTGCTCGGCATCACCGCGGTCTGGTTGCTGTTGCCAGGCCTGGTCCAAGGCGTCGCCCAGGGCAAGTTCCACCTCTCGTCTCTGGTTTCGCCGATTCCGCTCGGCGAGTTTTTCTCCAAGCATTATTTCCATGGGGCGCTCGACATCCTTTCGCCGTTGATCGCCCTGGTCGCCGCCTGGTTCCTCGCCATCCCCAAGCAGGCGCCGGTTCCAGCAAACCCAGCACCGCCGGCACCGATCAACCCGGGGTGAGCCGAGGTCGGCGCGGAGCCGCTGGCTGGCCGGTTGGCCGATTGGCCAGATGGTCTTCACGGGCTTCACAGCCTCGACCTCCGCTTGTGCAAGGAGGATGAGGCGGCAATCCTCCCCAGCCGGGATGGAGACCGCACCCTCCCCGCGGTCCCGCCGCAATCTGCTGGCGCACCGTCGTGAACGAACGGACGCCAGCCCAGTATCAACCAGCGGCATTGGCGAAACGCCGTAGCCGAGGAACCCATGAACCGCTTCTATCCTTTCATTCTTCTCATCATCGGCGGGCTTGTGCTCGGGGTCGCCTTCCAGGGGGTCGGCGTCGCTGGCGACGCATCGCCGGCAGCCGAAGAGCATTCGTTCACCTGGACCGATCTGGTGCACATGATCAAGTCCGGCGGCGTCACCATGTATCCCCTTGGACTGCTGTCGATCGGGGCCTTGGCCTATTCGATTGAACGGTTGGTCCGGCTGCGCAAGCAGCGTCTCTCGCCGAGTGGTCTCAGCGATCGCTGCCGTGACCTGTGGGCCAAAAACGATTTCGCCGGCGTCGTCAAGGTCGCCCAGGAATCGCGCAGCGCCCTCGGCAAGGCGATCCAGGTCCTGGTCGAGTTCCGGGGCAATCCGGTCGAGCAGGTGCTGGTGACCGCGAGCAACGCCGCTACTGCCGAACTGCTGCCCCACATCCGCTCATGCAAGCCGCTGATCATCATCGCCACCACCGGCCCCCTGCTCGGCCTGTTCGGCACGATCCTCGGCATGATCGGCGCCTTCCGGAAATACGAGGCCATCGGCAATGCCGGCGGCGATCCGAGCACGTTCGCCGGGAACATCTCCGAAGCGCTGGTCACTGCCGCCACCGGCCTGATCATCGCCGCCTATTCGCTGTTCCTCTACCACGTCTTCAAGAACCGGGCGCTGCGCATCGGCGATGAGATGCACGCCGAGATCAATTCGCTGGCGATGGAATGGCTGATGAAACGCCACGGCGTGTCTGCCCCCTCCGAAAAGGCCTGAGCCCACCAAGAACCTCGCTAGGACCAGACCATGTGGGCAAACCGCGGCTACGATGAAGAAGAACCCGGAGAAGAGGAGATCATGATCGTCCCCTTGGTGGACATCGTCTTCCTGCTGCTGATCTTCTTCATCGTCACCTCCAGCTTCCGCAAACCGATCCGGGAATGGGATGTCAAACTGCCCGATTCGACCTATGCGGCGAAGGGCAAGTTCCGCAATGACGAACTGGTGATCGCCTTCCTCGCCAAGCAGGATGCCAAGTCGGGCAAGATCCAGGTGTGGAAGAACCTGGTCTATGCCTGGTCGAAAACACCCACCGACCCGGGTGGGAAGGAAGTGAAGGAGAACGTCACCGAAACCGAAATGCGCAAGGTGTTCTTCGCCGCCCAGAGCAAGATGACCCGGCCGGTGGTGCGCATGGAGATCGACCGGTCGGTGCCGTATTTCGCCGTGGCCGAAGTCCTCGATTCGCTGCACAGCTTCAACCTGCGCGACGTCACCTTCCGCGCCCGGGACCGATGATCCGATGAGCATCCCGCCAGTGCAAGATGACGAACCCGTCATCGACCTCCGTCCGGTGCGCTGGAAGGGTCGGCTGGCCTTCTGGCTGACCATGTCGGTGGTCTTCCATCTCGTCGCCGGCACCGTGCTCTGGCAGTCCCAGACCGTACGCGACTTCTTGTTCTCGTCCTTCCGCTCGCACCAACCCGAATTCGCCGATCTGGAGGCGATGCGCCGGGCGCGATCGGTGTACGACCAGCTGGTGCGCAAGCGCATGGTCGACTCCAACAAGAAAATGCTGATGATCTCCAAGCAGGTCATGGACAAACGCGACCAGGAGTGGAATGGAGTCGTCGAACGGGCGGCGGTCAACCCGAATTTCAAAGAGATGAAGGACGGTGGCCTGCCCAAGCTCGATCTGATCGATTCTCCCGGGAAACACTCAGTCGAGGACATCCTGGCCTTGTATGACCGGGCCTGCCGGATCGAAGGCCAGGTCTTCACCTTGTATGAGCATTTCAAGGCGGTGAATCTCAGCCTGATCTCGGTGTCAGGGACCAAGGATGGGCAGCCGGTACCGCAGGCTCTGGCCGACAGCCTGAGCCTGGTGGCGTTGGAACGGCCCGAACGCCGGGAACTGGACAAAACGCTGCTTCTGGCCACCGATGAGGCCTTGTTTGCGATCAAAGCGATCCCTGCCGTCCCGGGTACGCCGGAGACCGGCCCGGTTCCGGCCCAACCCGATGGCTTCCAGCGTTGGAAAAAGGAGGCCACCACTGCCCTCGAATTGTGCGAGGTGATGTCCAACAACTGCCAGCGCATCCTGGAAAACGTCAACAAGCCGGGGTTGTTCATCGATTCGGGTTTCGCCTCCCTGACCGCCGCGGCTGGTGGCGAGCAATGGACCGATGGCACCAATTATCAGGGCGAATCGCTGCGTCCTCAGGATACGGCCGATTCCGATCTGACCACCATCGACCCCAATGCGGTGATGACCTTCGGCAAATCCCTGGGTGCGGTCGAGACCTCGAAGCCGGCGAAATACCTGGTGGTGGACACCTGGTGGTCGATCGGTCCGTTCGAATACATCGGTGGCATGCGCACCGCCGAAAGCCTGCAGCACCGCTACCCGCCCGAGAACGGCGTCGACCTCGATGCGACTTATGTCGGTAAGGACGGCCGGAAACTGAAGTGGGAATACCACCCGATGAGTTCGGTGAAGCAGTTGCCGCGCTTCGTCCAACGCCGTTCTCTGTGGTATTTCTACACCGAATTCTGGAGCGATAAGGATCAAGAGGTGTGGGCCAACATCGCCACCGATGATTATGGCGCGGTATGGCTCAACGATCGCACCGATCCGGTCTATACCAGCGGCATCGATCCCCGGCCGTGGATCGTGCTCGACGCCAAGCAATATGTGAAGCTGAAGATCCGCCGCGGCACCAACCGGATGCTGCTCAAGCTCGACAACAATGGCGGACTGACCGGATTCACCTTCTTGTTCCACCTGCGTTGAGGCGGCAATGAGCGATCGGTCGGGCAGCACCATCCTCGCTGGGTTGGCGATCTTCGGAGCCCTGATGGTAGCCGGATGCGGCGACGCACCGGCCGATCCGAAGCAACGGGCGATCCGCGCGGCGTGCGCCCAGCTCACCGCCGACGCCGTTCCCGACCGCCGGCGGGCTGTGGCCGAGCTCGAAAAACTGTTACCGCCAGCCGCCCAGGCCGCCGGCCTGGATGCCGAGGCCATCGCCCAGCTGCGTCAGGTGGTCGCCGACGATCGTGATGACCATGTCCGGGCAGCCGCCGTCCGCGCGCTCGGTGCAGTGAAAGACGCCCAGTCGTGGGCCGCCATCACCGCCAGGTCCAGTGCGACGGAACCGCAATTGCGGATCGAGGTCCTGCAAGCCCTGGCGGCCATCGATGCGGAAAAAGCCCGCCCGCTGCTGATCGCAGCCCTTGCCGATGGCGATGGAGCTGTCGCGCTGGTCGCAGCATCGAGCCTTGCTCAATCGGCCGAAGGCGTTGCGGAGCTGATCCGCCGTCTCGGCTCCAACGAAGGCGACCGGGCGAACCTGGTCAGCGGCCTGGAAAACAGCCCCTTGCCCGCGGCTCATGACGCGCTGCTGGCCGGGTTGACCTCCGCAGATTCGGCTCTGCGCCTGGCTGGCATCCGCGTCGCCGCGCGGACCCGGCATGCGCCATCGGTGCCGGCGCTGGTCGCGATCGTCCGACCCAATCCTGGCGCCAAAAAAAACCAGGGATCGACCGAGGAAGTCCAGGCCGCCGCCGAGGCGCTGTCGACCATAGCGACTCCTGAGGCCCTGCTCGCCCTGCTGGTCTTGTCCGCAACCGACAAGTCCGCTGAACCGCTGCTGAAGCCGCACGCCGAGGCCCTGCAGCCGATCATTCTGGCCGAAGCCGCCAATCCGCAGCGAACCGTTCCTGCGGAAATCGTGGTGCGTTATCTGCTGCGCGATGGTCGGGCCGAGGCCCAGGCAGCGCTTTCTGCCTTGGCCAGACCCGAGGTGAAGGAACTGCCGGACATCTGCCGCGCCCTGCGCACGGCTCCGGCCGAGTTGCGCGCCCAGGTCGCGGAACGGCTGCGCAAGGCGATCGTGCCTGTCAATGGACGCACCGCGGATCTGCTGGCGGCGCTCGGTCATGTCGGACAGGCGGAAAGCGGTCCTGACGTCGAACTTGCCTTGGGCATTCTCAACGCGACCAACACTGAAGTCGCAGCCATCGCCGCAACCGGACAAACCAGCACTCCGCCGCCCAAAGGCACCATCGAACCCAAGGAAGTCAGCGAGAAACGGGAGCACCTGCGGGCCAAGGAGCTGTTGCTGGTCGGCGCAGCCCAGGCCTGCGCTCGTCTGAAGGCCACCGCAGCCCGGCCGGTATTCTGGGAACTGCTCGCCAGCGCCAGCGGTGCGCTGGTCGGGGCCGGAGTGACTGGCAGCCTGGCGCTGGGCGATTCGGACAGCATCGAGCGGGTGGCGAAGATGCTTCAGGCACCAAAGGTCCATAGCTGGGTGCTGATGGTGCACTGCAAAGATGCGTTGTCTTCCTGCCACGATCCGCGGATGGTGCCTGGCCTCGCTCCCTATCTAGATGGCAGCGAGCGTGGCCAAGCCTACGAGATCGTCGCCAGCAATGGTACGACCGAGGCCGTGACCCTGATGCTGTCCAAACTGAAGGATCCGGCGGTTCCGCAGGATGTGAAGGTGCATCACATCGCTCCGCTGATGGCCGGGTTCGGAGCAACCGGTCGTCCCCTGTTCATCGCTGCGATAGTCGCTGAACCGCCGCCAGCCAAACGCGGCGATCCGGATCCAGGCTGGTGGTGTGCTGAGTTCCTGCGCGAACAGGCCGCCGCCGCCGCACCAGATGTACTGGCCGCCTTGCAGGCGGGTCCTCGTCCGACCGGTGCTAAAGCCGCGCGCTTCATCCATGCGCTGGAGCTTGCCGGCACCGAGCAGGCCGTCTCCGCCCAGGCGAGTTGGCTGAACGACGCTGATCGGGCGATCGCGACCATCGCGTTGAACTCGCTGCTTCGTCAGCGCCGGACCGGGGCCATTCCGGCAATCCGCGCGGCCTTGACCGCAACCCAGCCTGGACCGTGGCATGACCGCCTCGAACAGGCTCTGGATACGTTGTCTTCACCGCCCAAGGAATGAGCCCATGCAGTGCCTGATGAACCGGATGTGGCTCGGGCTGCTGCTGATCCTGACCGTGGCCTCGACTTCTGGGTCCACAGCGGCTGTGGAGATTGCCGCGATTCCACCGGTTGCCGCCACCAGCGAGGCGATGATCGAGGTGCAATTGAAATCGGGCGTGCTGTGGAATGGCCGACCGCACAACCTGGTGCTGATGCTGAGCGCCGAGCAAGGACGCTGGCAGCGGGTACGCGGTTACTTTTTGTCAGTTTCCGTGGGCGATGTCCATGGTTACGTGGTGTCGGCCGAGACATCGCCAACCCGGGCATCGTGGGACATCGTCCTCTTCCTACCCGGCGATCTCTACAACAAAGAGGCGCTGTTCGGGCGATTCCGCGTCCGGGCCGAGCGTTCCGCACCCCAAGCGCCGTGGGCTGCCACCTACGAAGCGCAGATGATGGCCCAGCCGGTCTACCGCGGTGCGGCAATCGTCACCGATCTGCCGCTGCCGCCGAAACGCCCCGGTGCAACGCCGGTCGCCCCCGGTGAGCATCCCCGGCTGCTGTTCCGCAAATCCGACCTTCCCGAACTGCGCAAACGCTTGGCGACGCCCTTCGGCCAGGCGGCCAAGGACATCTTCGAAAAAGGCGACACCGAATGGAGCGGTCTGTGCGGCTGGGCTGACAGCGGCGACAAGAAGAAATTTCTTGGCAGCGATCCGGCATCATTGGGCATCCTGTATCAGCTGACCGGCGACAAAGCCTATGCCGAGCGCGCCAAAGAACCCTTCATGGCTGAACTGGCCACCGAGAACTATGGATTCCTCGGCATCGGCCAGATTTGGGCGAGCCGCATGCTGGTGCTGTCGATCGCCTGGGACTGCCTGCGCGAGGCCTGGCCCGACGATTTCAACCGGCAGGTCGAAAATGTCTTCATCAATCGCTGCGAATTGCTGTTCTTCAATAGCGGTGGGAATAGCGCAGCAACCAGCAACTGGGCCGGACCGCGGAACGCTGGCGCCGGCATGGCCTCGCTGGTCATGGCTGGTGATCCTGGCGATCCACCGCCGCCGTTGTTCTCGCTGCAAGGCGCCTCCACTCGCGCCGGCAACCGTTTTTCTCCGCTTCGCCTGGGCATCTACCGCGCCGACCTGCCGTTGGTCACCGAACTGCCCGCCCTGCCGGATGCGTCCGTACCAGTGTGGACACCTGGAAAAAACCTCGACGGCTGGATCTGGCCGGGCCTGCTGACGATCGAACTGCGCGGGGTCCAGGATCTCCTCGCCGGCATGGGCGGCGCCGCCAAGGCCATCCCGGTGGAAGGCGCCACCACCACCAGCACGGTGTTCACCGCCGCCGAAGGTCCGACCGACATCGCCCTGCGTTTCGTCAAGCTGCCGCAGGACCTGGCGGGCAAGGATGGCATTTTGGCAGATGCCGTGCTCGGCACCAAAGGTTCGCGCACCACCGTGCTGAGCTGCCTGTTCAAAGTCGCCAGCGATCTGCGGGTGCGCTGCTCGCCCTTGGCCAAGGGCGCGGTGACCTGGCTCGACAGCGCCAAACTCGATCCGGATCAATGCTATCTGCTCAAGGCGGGAACCCACCGGGTGCTGGTCTATGTCAGCGCCAAAAACGATGAAACCGTGGCTGGTCGGCTGGATCCGATCCTGCTCGATGCCGGTGCCGATGCGGTGGCCTTGGAGGATTCCCTGCGCCAGTTCGCCGGGCTGGAGCGCGGCGACTGGGAGGCGAAAGGCCGGCCGGATTTCCTGAAGGACTACCTGGTCGATGCAGGACGGAGCCTGCACTACAAATACTGTTGGCTGGGGATGGGCGAAGGCGGATTTCACGCGGAAACCGGCCACTACAGCCACGATGGCGGCCGGGGCATCTATCCGTATGCCCTGATGCACTGGAACGTCTTCGGCCGGCTGGTCAGCGGTCGCGGGGATATCGCCCGCTACGTGCCGCGTCATGTGTTCAGCAACCCGGTCGGTGATCCCGTGCCCGGGCATTACAGCCCAAAGTCCCGTTTGCAGGGCCTCGCCATCAGCGGCATCAATTCACCATGTGCGGCTGCGTATGCCGCGACTCTGCCGTTCCTCGAACCAGCGTGGCGGCCAGCCGCGTTGTGGCTCTGGCAGCAGGATGAGCGGATCGATCCGGCCAAGCCAGAGCTGGCGGTCAAGAACGATCCATTGATCGCCTTCTTTACCTATCCGCTTGACCTGGAGTCGCGGCCGCCGACTTCGCCGATCTGGCCCCTGACCTGGTCCTCGCCCTTCCGTGGATGGTATGGCTACCGCAATGGGTACAGTGGAACCTCCAAGGACGCGCTCGTCCAGGTCTTTGCCAAAGCCTCCAATCCGATGGGTTGGAACCATGCTGATACTGGCACCTTCGCCATCCAGGCCCTTGGCCAGGGCTGGGCAGTATCGGTGGACAATCGCGAAGGCTACCGCTTCCAGGAATCTGTTGTGCAGATCCCGTCGATCGTCAATCATGGTGGCGGCTATGGCGTCGTGCGCAGTTCTACCACCGAACCGGATGGATCCGGCACGTTATCGATCGATCTGGGCAACGTGTATGTACCGACCGAAAACGTGCCGCCGCTGCTCGACAAGAACCGGATGTATATCCCTGGAATGACCGAGCCTAGCGGTCCGATCACCCAGGGGCGGTTCCTGGCCGTGGATTACAGCGGTAAATCCGGCGTTCCGGTAGTGGTCGTGATCGTCGATCGCATCGATGGCTTGGATGGACTGCAACGCCACTGGCAGTGGATGATTCCGCTGCACCTGCGGGATGGGGTGACATACACTGAACATGACTTCACCGCCAACGCCGGCGATGCCACACTCCGGGTGACCTTCGCCCATCCAGCCAAGCCAGAATTCAAGAAGCCTGGCGAAGGATCGGTGACCGCGACCACCCGGAAGAAAGAAGCGAAGAAGGACGCCACCGAAGCCCTCGATCTGAAGATCGAAGGTTCTGATGGTGAAGTCGCCGGCCTGGGTTCGACCAAAAAGATCAAGGAGGCCAAGAAAGCGGCAGCTACCGAACCGCATCCCCTGCTGGGCGTCGGCGTGGTTGGCAGCGATCATTTCTTCGCTGTGGCGACCATCGGCGCTGGAGCACCGCCGGCCGTCGAAGTGCGCGGAACCGGACTCGACGCCGTGGTCGTGATCGGCAATCGCAGCTACCGATTCGATGGCTCCCGGGTGGTGGTCGGCGACAAGCCGTAAGCGGACTGCGTTGATGCGCCTCGACGCCGAGTTCGCTCAATGATCGCAGGAATCGACCTCCGATTACCAAGCCGGAGCACCTCGTCCCAACAGGGCTGACCTCTGGTCGACGAGGGTATCATTGCGTCCAACTAGGACAGGGCCGTTCGCGCAAAACCATTGGGGAAACTGCCGAGTCGCCAAGCCTGACAGGCACATACAAACGTCGTTTTCAAACGGCTGCAACCCTCGTCCGCCCAGAGGCGGCCGGCGGTCGCCATATTCCCAGAGAAATCGAGGGTGGCCGTCTGCCCAAGGGGCAGCGAGACTCCTTCACCGCACGCAGGCTGTATTTTCAGCAGCCTGCTCGTGATGGAAGGTTTGACGAAGATCCATCCGCATCCGGTCGGTCCAGCCGTCAGATCCATTCTTAGGTTTGTTCTTCGGTTTCTTGTCACCCTGGCGTTACTTCTGCTGGTTGCGGCGGAAGTTGCTTCGAGCAGGTCAACAATTCATCATGAACAGCGTATTGATTTCGCTCGTCACCGCCTTCGAACATTGATTGATATCGAAACAACCTCACCTGAGGTGTTCTCGACAATTTGACCGAGATTCACTCGCTCATGGTATTGCATGAATGTACTATTGCCGAAGAGCAGCTGTCCCACGAATCGCCTGGAGCCACGTCATGTCGATGAAGCAACTCAGTACCTCTGGAACAACAACGGCTGCCGGCAGATGGTCGAACAGCGCGATTATCCGCTTGGCCGTGACCGGATGGTGGCGCCATGGGGTAGTTGTGCTGTTGGCCTTCATCTCGTCGCTGGTCGCGGATGACCTGACGTCTCTGGCGCCTGTGAACGCACCAGGCGATGCCATGATCGAAGTGAAATTGAAGGGTGGTCTGCTTTGGGAAGGTCGCCAGCACAACCTGGTCCTGCTCCTGAATGCAGAAGGCGGGCGGTGGCAACGAGTATGGGGATATTTCCAATCGATTTCCCGGAACGAGTCCCATGGCTATGTGGTGGCATCCGAGATCGGCGCCACCACGGCGCGCTGGGACGTCGTGATGCATCTGCCCGGCGACTTGTGGGCGAAGCGTGCGACGTTCGGCCGATTCCAGATCATCGCCGAACGATCGGATCCGCAATCGCCTTGGCGCGCTGTGTATGAAGCCAGGGTCATGACCAATCCCGTCTTCCGGGGCGAAGCGGAAGTGCTCGATCTCCCATTCCCCGCTCGTCGTGCCGGGTATGTCCCGATCGTCCCCGGCGAGCATCCGCGCCTGCTTTTCCGCAAATCGGACCTTCCCGAACTCAGGAAACGTCTGGCGACGCCATTCGGCCAGGCGGCAAAACGCATCTGGGAGGAGGGCCGTCCGGCCTGGCGCGGCCTCTGCGGATGGCCCGATTCCGGGGTCGATAAAAAGCCATTCCTGCACGACGACCCGGCCGCGCTCGGCGTGCTCTACCAGCTCACCGGCGATCGGACCTATGCCGATCGCGCCTTGCCCGCCTTCCTGGTCGAACTGGGCACGGAAAATTACGGCTTTTTAGGCATTGGCGGGATTTGGTCGGATCGGTTGATGACCCTCGCCGTGGCCTGGGACTGCCTGCGCGAAGCCTGGCCAGACGACACCAATCGCCAGATCGAGCAAAAATTCCTTCAGCGCATCGAACTGCTCTTCTACAACAGCGGTGGCAATATCGCCCCGACCAGCAATTGGACGGCTCCGCGGAATTCCGGAGGCGGCATCGTGGCGCTGACGATGGCCGGTGACCCCGGAGATCCACCGCCGGCGTTGTTTTCGCTCAACGGCGGGACCAGCCGGTTCGAGATGAAGTTCACCCCGTTGCGTCTGGGCATCTATCGTTCGGACCTGCCTCTGGTCATCGAATGTGCTCCGCTGGCCGACGTCAGCGGTCCGGAGTGGACGCTGGGCAAGCCCATGTCGGGCTGGGTCTGGCCGGGCCAGGTAACCCTCGAACTGCGCGGGATCCAGGATCTCTTGTCCGGGCTGGGCGGTGCGGGCGAGGCGGTACCGGTGGAAGGGACCACCACCACCAGCACGGTGTTCGCCACCGGAGAAGGACCCACAGAAATCGCCCTGCGCTTCAAGCATCTGCCAGCAGAAGCAACCGGCCCAGACGGATTGCAGGCGGGAATCATCCTGGGCGGAACCGGCCCGCGCACGACGGTCGTGAGCACCTTGTTTCGCGTGGCCGAGGATCTCCCTATCCGTTTTTCGCAGATGCTGCCGGGCACCGCCGGGTGGATCGATCACGCCAAGCTGGAGCCTGACCAATGCTATCTCCTCAAGGCCGGAACCCATCGCCTGCTGATCAGCGCTGCCTGCAAGGATGGCGAGAATCCAACCGGACGCCTGGATCCGATCCTGAACCTGGCAAGCAGCGAGATCACCTCGCTGAGGGAATCGCTCCGCCTGTTCGCCGCCCACGAACGAGGCGACTGGCTGGCCAAGAATCGCGTGGATTTCTACAAAGATTATCTGATGGAGTCGGCGCGGATGCGGAATTACCTGTTCAGTTGGCTCGGCATGGGTGAAGGCGGATTCCAGTCTGAATCCGGAGGTTACAGCGTAGGAGCATCGTGCGATGTCACGCGCTTCGGTCTGATCCATTGGAATGTCATGGGTCGTTTGGCAAGCGCGCGCGGCGATTTGGCGCACTACATTCCCCGGCATGTGTTCAGCAATCCAGTCGGTTCACAGGTGATGACCCTGGCCGGTTATCTCCACGGCAACCAAGATGCGAACTTGCAGGGGCTGCCGATCAACGGAATCAACTCCCCGATGTCGGAATCATTTGCCTGCTCGCTTCCGTTCATCAAACCAGCCTGGCAGCCGGCGTCGCTCTGGCTGTGGCAGCGTGAGGCCGGATTCGACCCCAAGGTTCCGGAAACGGCCCTTGCCAAGGCCGATTCGCTGATCGTCTTCTGCGCCTATCCCCATACCGTCGAAGCGCAGGCTCCGTCAACAGCAGCCTGGCCACTGACCTGGTCATCGCCATTGCGCGGATATTATGGATTCCGCAATGGATATACCGCTTCGACCAAGGATGCTTTGATCCAGATCTTCGCCAAGGCGTCGAATGCCATGGGTTGGAACCATGCCAATGCTGGCACCTTTACCATCCAGGCTCTCGACCAGCCCTGGGCGATCTCGGTCAAGACCCGCGAAGGCTACCGCTTCCAGGAATCCGTCGTGCAGATCCCATCGATCATCAATCATGGTGGCGGTTATGGCGTGGTCCGCGGATCCACCACTGAACCGGATGGCTCAGGCACGTTGTCCATCGACCTGGCCAACGTTTATGTCCCAAGCGAAACCGCGCCGCCATTGCTCGACAAGAACCGGATGTATGTCCCAGGTGTCGCTGAGCCCAGCGGCCCGATCAGCCAAGGGCGCTTCTTCGCCGTGGATTACAGCGGCAAAGCCGGTGTTCCGGTGGTGGTGGTGATCGTCGATCGCATTGATGGCCTTGATGGTCTGCCGCGCCATTGGCAATGGATGCTTCCGCCGCACCTGCGCGACGGGGTGGCCTATGCTGAACATGACTTCACCGCCAATGCCGGCGAGTCCACGCTGCGGGTGACCTTCGCCCATCCAGCCAAGCCCGTGTTCAAGAAGCCTGGCGAATGCTCGGTGACCGCAACCACCCGGAAAAAAGATGCGAAGAAGGACGCCGCCGAAGCGCTCGATCTGAAAATCGAAGGTTCTGACGGGGAAGTCGCCGGTCTGGGTTCGAGCAAAAAGATCAAGGAGGCGAAGAAGGCGGCAGCCACCGAGGCGCATCCTCTGCTGGGAGTCGGTGCGATCGGCAACGATCATTTCTTCGCCGTGGCGACCATCGGCGCTGGCGCACCGCCGGCGGTCGAAGTGCGCGGCAGCGGCTTGGACGCCGTGGTCGTGATCGGCAACCGCAGCTACCGCTTCGACGGCTCCCGGGTGGTGGTCGGCGACAAGCCGTGAACTGGGCCGGACGGGTTCGTCCCGATGCCCTGGCCTTGCGGCTGACCACCATGACGCTGACAGCGTCTTCTTGAGTCCTGACCGTGGAGTCCGCGTGACCAACTCCGCCGCTCGTCCGCTGCGCACCATCGAATTGATCCTCGATGCCAAGGCATCGCTCGGCGAAGGCCCCTTGTGGTCGGTCAACGCTGGGCGCCTGTACTGGCTCGACATTCACGCACCCCAGATTCACCGCACCGATCCGGCGGACGGCAGCGACCGGTTTGTAGAGATTGCCGGCTTTCCCGGCTCGGCAGGAGGATTCGCCATCGCCTGGGAACATGGATTCGGCGCCGTCGCTCTGGGCGATGGCGCCATCGAACCCTGGTGCGTGGTGATCCGCAAAGACGGACACCAGGGCTGGTTCGACGGCATGTGCATTGATGCGGAAGGCGCTTTATGGATCGGTCATTGGGCGGTCACTGCCTGACGAGGTGGGACCCCAAGCGTGGCGAATTGCTTGAGAAGATCGATTTCCCGGTGCCCCATGTGACCTCATGCTGCTGTGGCGGTGAGCGTTTGGACACCCTCTTCGTCACTACGGCCAGCGATGGCGTCGATCAGGCGCGCTTCCCCCTGGCTGGCGGCGTCTTCCAGATGCCGGTCGGCGCCATTGGTCTGCCATCCACTCCGTTCGCTGGCTGATTCGCAACGGATTTCACGCATCAGTACGGTGCTCCATCCGCCAGCGGTGCCGACTGACAGTCAAGACACGGCCAGCCAGCGTGTCCGATGCGGACCGATGGTTGCATGGTGATCGATCAGCCCGAATATAAGGGCTGTCAAACCAATCGCTCATCCGGATGGCGCGCTGCTCTTCATCGTGACGAGCCTGCTTCCGCCAAGCCCATTGAGCATGCACCTGGCCAGTCCAGGCGCTCAATCCGTCACGGGGATGCCGCATGGCCGAAGTCAGCGCCGGACACCAGCGAAACGCCCGTGAGGTCATGGCCGCGACCCGGCCGATGGCTGAGGATGATCCGGCCAAAAGCTGGTGGTATGTCGCAACCACGTTGACCATCATGACCGGCCTGCTCGGCATTGCTGCGGCCGCCCCGTGGTGGCCGGTTCGTTTGGTTGCCTCGGTGTTCGGGGCCCTGGTCATGGTCCGGATGTTCATTCTCTACCATGATTTCATGCATGGCTCGATCCTGCGCCGGTCGTTGCTTGCTCGCGTCGTTCTGCTGTCGTATGGCTATCTGGTCCTGGTTCCGGCGCGATCCTGGCGTTTCAGCCATAATTTCCACCATGCCCATCCTGGCATCCCCTCCGACGCCAGCGCCGGTTCATTCCCGCTGCTGACCACGGACATGTGGCGTGAGGCTTCTTGGCTGAAACGTGCCCGCTACCGGTTCAGCCGGCATCCGATCATCATCCTCTGCGCCTACATCACGGTCTTCGCCTATAGCCTGACGATCGAGGCGTTCCTCGAAAACCCCAAGAAGAACTGGGATTCGCTGCTCGCCATCGCGGTGCATAGCGCCCTGGTCGCCGGGGTCTGGTGGTTCGGCGGTTTCGAGATGGCCTTTTTCGCTGTGATCCTGCCGATGATCGTGGCCAGCATGATCGGCGCCTATTTATTCTATGTGCAGCACAACTTCGTCGGCATGCGCATCGTTCCTGGCGAGGAATGGAGCAATTACCAGGCATCCCTCGATTCATGCAGCTTTCTGCGGGTCGGACCGATCATGCGCTGGTTCACCGGCGATATCGGTTATCACCATGTCCATCATTTGAATGCAGCCATCCCATTCTACCGTTTGGAAGAGACCATGGCCGCCGTGCCCGAGCTTCAGCATCCCGTCGAGACCTCCCTGACGCTCAAGGATATTCTCGCCTGCCTGCGGCTGAAGTTGTGGGACACGCGTTCAGGGAAGATGCTGACCTATGCACAGGCCAGGCAGCTCGCGAGCTGACGTCACGTTGGCAGCGGCGTCCTGACCGTGCTCGGTGGACGCCCCACCACCCGGCGGAACACCCGGCTGAAGTGGTAGGGATCGGGGTAGCCGACCATTTCGGCGACCTCGGCCACGCGATACGAACCGGTGATCAGCAGGCGATGCGCCTGCTCCATGCGTTTCTCCGCGATCCAGCGGGCTGGCGTGCGGCCGGTTTCCGCTAGGAACAGCCTGCGCAGGTGGTCGCGGGCCAGTCCGGCTGCGGCCATGAGCGTACCGACGTGGATCGACGGCTGATCGAGGTGGTCTGACAGCAACTGCTTCAAGCGTCCGACCGCCGGATGCCCACCCATGGCGAGCCTGCGGCGCAGGTGGACCAGGAGCCCGGCCAGCACAGCAGCGGTCTCCTCCTGCCAGCCGGGGCTGCGCAGTTGGAATTCCTGATGCAACGCCGCCAGCAGATGGGCGAGAGCGCCGTCCGGCGCGGTGATGAAAGCCGGGACCGGCGCAGTTCCAACGTGTCCCCGGTGCAGCCCTTCAATGTGCAGGAAATAATTGGTGTACCCGCCAGGGCAGCGCTCGACATGGGGAATGCTCGGTGGCAGGCAGAGCAGCGTCCCCGGAGCGATTGGACAGACCTGGTCGCCGACCTCGATGGCGCCATTGCCCGACGTGTAGAACACCACCTCCCACACCGTGTGGCCGTGACGCGGTGGTCCGCAGCTCGGCTGACCGATCCGCCCGATCAGCCGGAGCGACGGTACCGCGTTTCCATCCATCCGGCCGGGCTTGGGCGCCATGGATCGGGGCATGCCGCGCACCATAGAATGCGGCTATGCACGACGCCACACCTGCCGCCCACGCAACCGGATCGAACTTCGTCGGCCCGACCGAGGTCACCGCCTTCCGCCGCGATGGATTCCTGATCGTCCGCCGGCTGGTCGATGCGGACGACATCGCGGAGATCGCAGATCATGCCCAGGCGATTCTCGACGGCACTTTGCCAGGACTTGCCGAACTCATCGGTCGGGACCCTGCCGGCATGACGCAAGCCGACTTGGCGATGGCCTCGACGCGATTGCATATGCTCCATCGCCGTCGCGCCGAGCATGAGCGCTGGCTGCTTCATGAACGGTTGCTCGACGTGCTGGCCATCCTGATCGGCCCGGATGTGCTGGCCCTGCAATCGATGTTGTTCATCAAGCCGCCTGGATCCGGCGGCCAGGGTTGGCATCAGGATTCGCTGTATATCCCGACTCAACCGCTGAGCCTGTGCGGAGCGTGGCTGGCCGTCGATCGGGTCGATGACGAAAACGGGGGCGTGTGGTTCGCCAAAGGCAGCCACGCTGAACCGGTGTACCCTCCAGCGCATCAAGGTGATCTGGCCGAATGGGGCGAAAGCCACATCCCGGGAGTCCCGGCCCTCGGCGGAAGCAGCGACCAGCGTTTCGCCCCGGTGGCCGAGCGGTACCCCGCGGTTCTCGGGGCCATGGATCCAGGTGATTGCGTGTTCTTCCATGGTTCACTCCTCCACCGCAGCGGTCCGAACCGCAGTCGCGACCGTCTGCGCCGGGCCTTCGTCGGTCATTACTGCAACGCCAGATCGTTCGTCGGCTGGGGAGCCGACATCGCCGTGGGCAATGTCCACCGGGCGCCGATCACCGACCCAACCACCGGCATGACCAATGCGTCCCACATCCTGGCCCGGGGCGACAGCCACCTACCGTTCCGAACAGCTGCCTTCGGCACCCCCTGCGCAGCTGACTGGTCGGCCGAACAGCGGAAGATGCGCAGTTGGTTGCGGCGGTAACACGGCGTTCCAACCCACCGCTTTCGAATGTGGTCGGCTGAACGGCACCCTCAGCCCATGAGCTGGTCCGACCTATCCTATCTCCTCAACCGTGCAGCTCGGCGGCAACAAGTGCAGGTCCTCGATCTGCCCGGCACGGCAGACCAGCCGGCGGAGCGGCTGGCGCACCACCGGGGCGATCGAACGGACTGCGGTTTTGGCGATGTTCAGGGTGATCAGCTCGGCGGCGTGGAGCGGAGCCAGGTCCCTGACCAGCGGGATGACCAAGAAGAGTTCGACCAAAGGAAGACCTTCGATGGCGTCGAGCCGATCGAGCCAGGGCAGTTCCAAGGCCATGATCGCCAAGGGCAGCGTGCGCAGCTGGCCCAGATCGCACGGGGTCGCTGAGGACATCAGGAACTGCCGCAAGGGCATCCCCTGCAAAGCCGACAGGTCGCGCAGCTTCCCGCCGTCGATGGACAGGTGGCGCAGCGGGGTGCCGGCCAGGGGTGTGAGATCCTCGACCTGGACTCCGGCCATGCTCAGGATCTCCAACGGCTGACCGCGCAAGCTGGTGATGTCCGTGGCGCCGTGACTGCGATCAAGGAAGACCTGGCGCAAGGCGGCGCCCGATACTGCCTGCAACCGGTGCAAGCGCGGGCACCCGCGCAGGTGCAGGAATTGCAGCTGAGCGCTATCGAGACCACGCACATCCGTGATCGGATTCTGGTCAAAGCAGGCGAAACGCAGCGGCAATCCGGCGAGCGGCCGCAGGTCGTCGATCGCGTTGTCCGTCGCCGACACGCCTGTCAGCTCCATCCCGGCGAGCGGCCCAAGCTCTTTCAGCCCGCAGCCATCGATGCTCAGGTGGTCGATCGGCATGCCGGCCAGGGCGCTCAGGTCGGCAGCGGGTCCAGGCAAGGTGACGCGCAGGCTGCTGCCGGAGAAGGCGGCGGTTCCTCCGGGACAGGCGCGGGCGGCGGCAGCTTGATACCTTGGCAGCCGGAGCGCCGATTCCTTGGCCAGCTCGATGCGGCGGAGCAGGGCCTCGGTCAGACGCCGGCGCTGCGGCGGCAGAGGCGTCGCCAACAGTTCAGCACAAAGATCCTCGGCTCCGGCGGTCTTCCCGGAAATCAGCAGACGCTCCGCCGTGGCCAGGAGATCCTCCAGCTCGGGGGCTCCGGCTTGATGGATGCGCAGGCGATCGATCCGCATCTCCGTGCCATAGGTCAGCAGGCCAAGCCGGACATGGGCGGCGCCCGAGAGCGGGTCGGGATCCTCAATCGTCGTCATCAGATGATCGTTGACGAACACCGCGATCGTCCGGCCGATGCGGTCCACCCGCAGCCGCACTGGCCGGCCGACGACCAGGGGCGAGGTCCGCTCGGCGTGCAGCCGCCGACCTGCCCGGATCACCAGATTGAGGGTGTTGGAGTAGGCACCGATCTTCACCTGATAGCCGCTGTCGAGCACCTTGGTGATGTCGATGCCGTCTCGGGCGGCGAAGAACACGCTGGCATCGCTGACCAATCCGCCGAGCGGGGTGAGTTCAGCCTCGATCCGCAGATCGCCAGCCACCGCCTGGTCGAGCAGCGCCGCCGCCAGCTGCCCTCCGGAGAGCACCAGGCGACCGGACGCACCCACCAGCTTGCCATGCACCGTGAACCGACGGATGGCGTCCTCAGCGAGTTGCCCTGCCAGGTCGTACACCAGGTGCCACTGCCGCACCGTCGCCCGTTCGATCGCCTGAAGTCGGCCGAGGGCGGCGGCCTCGGCGATGCTGCGCTCGCGGGCGCTGGCGATGGCGATGAGCGCGGCGGTATGTTCGCTGTCGCTCGGGTCGAGCAGCCGTTCGGCATGGTCAAGGTCGCCGCGGGACAGGGCCGACTGGGCGTGGCGCAGGTGGGCCTCGCTGAGGCCGCGCTGGGCGACGGCGTTGCCCGGCCACAAGCGCAAGGCCTGCTCGAAGCCCAATCTTGCCCGCAAAAAGCCGTCGCCGTCGCCGGCGGCGACCGCCGCCGCCAGATCCCGACCAGCTTCAAGGGCCAGCAGCACGCTGCGCCGGTTCGCACGGCAAGCGACCAGTTCGGCCCGGAACGCTGCGGCATCGGCTGGCCGCCGCTGCGGATCGCTGGCCAGGCTGCGCTCGGCGACCTGGGCCAGCGGCTCATCGGCCGGGAAGGCCGGCAGCTGGTTGGCCTCGGCCTCCACCAGGCATTCCACCACGGTCGACCCGCCATGGGGCGGGCGGCCGAGCAGGATCTCGCACAAGATCCCGCCGAGCAGATAGACCTCGCTCGCTGGCCCGATCTGCGTGGCCTGCCCCTTGGCGACCTCCGGAGGCATGTAAGCCGGCGTGCCCACCGCATGCCCGGCGCGCGGGCGCAGCAGCAACCCGCGCAACTGCGCCGGCGGATCGCCCCAGGACGCGGCCATGCCCCAGTCGGCCAGATAGATCTGCCCGTGTTCGCCGAGCAGCACGTTCGCCGGTTTGATATCGCGATGCAGGATGCCGAGGGCGTTGGCGTGGGCGACCGCATCGGTCACGGCGAGCAGGATATCGAGATTGCGCTCCAGGCCGAGGACCGGCATCGATTCGCGCCAGCTCTGCTGCTCCATCAGGCGCATGGCCAGGAATGGTTGGCCATCCTGGTCGATGGCGAGGTCATACACCGGAAGGATGTGGGGATGCTCAAGCAGCGCGCCGACCAGCCCTTCGACCAGGAAATTGTGCACCCGGTTGCGCGCGGTCTCGGTCGGTCGTTTCAGAGCCACCGGGCGGTCGAGGAAACCTTGGCGGGCCTCGATCACGGTCCCGGTGCCGCCGTCGCCCAGCGCTCTGCCGGGCCGGTAATCGGCCAAGGCGCTGGGCCCGACCACCCGGCGCGGCAGCCGCTCCGTGGCATCGATCAGCGTCCGGCGCAGGACATGGCTGTCGTCTTCGTTCAGGGTCGTGCAGGTGGCGGTGGGATCGCCGCCGGCCCGGATCCGCACCGATCCAAGAGCCGGCGATAAGGGACGGCCGCTGCCGCTGCGGGAGATGGCAACGACTGCGAGGTCGTCTTCGGGCGATCCGCACCAGGCCCCGACCCCGGCCTGCACCGCCGCCGCCATCGCCTGTCCGCCGACCGGACGGCGAAGGCCGCGCAGCAGCGCGCACAGCCGGTCGAGGCCGAACAGCGTCCCGTCGCCGGACGCCGCTTCGACCACCCCATCGGTGAACAGCAGCAAGGAATCGCCAGGGCCGAGCCGGGTGGTGATGGAGCTGGCCTGGGCCAGGAACACCAGATCGGGCAGCAGGCCGATCGCTGCACCAGCGGCGCCCACCGGCATGATTTGCTGGCCGGGGAAGGCCGGCACCACCAACGCCTGGTGATGTCCGGCCAGGGCGATGGCGCAGGTGCCGTCCGCCGGGTCGATCTCCACGGCGCATGCGGTGATGAATCGTCCCGCCGGCAGCTTGGGATGGAGTTCACGATTGAGGGCGGCCAGCAGTTCCACCGGCCCGCGGCACCGCGGTCTGGCGAGGCGGATGGTGGTGAGCGCAGTCGTCGCCACCAACGCCCCCTGCACCCCGTGGCCAGCGACATCGCCGATCACCACCGACAGCCGGCCACCAGGGAGTTCCGCGAGATCGTACAGATCGCCGCTGATTCCGCCGACCCCGGTCCACACAGCGCCGAGATCGAGGCCGGCGATGGTTGGCGGGGTTCCCACCAGATGCCGCTGCAAAGATTCCGCTCTGGCCAGATCGTCACTGGATACCGCCGTTGGCACCGGGCTCGGCAGATCGATGGTGCCGATCTCCTCGGCGGTCAGGTGGCCGCTGCGGCTGCGGACCAGGCGCAGTTCCGCCTGGCCGAGGGTCAGGATGTCATCAGGGGTCAATGCGGTTGGCGTGCTGATCAGCTGGCCATTGCACCGGGTGCCGTTGCGCGAGCCGAGATCCTCGACCAAGAAGACGCCCTCTCGCCAGAACACCCGGCAATGCTCCCGGGACACGCCGTCGATGGTCAAGCGCACTTCGCAGCCAGGTGAGCGGCCGATGGTCAGCGGTCGATCGGCACTGAGCGGCATCGGCACGCCGCCAGGCAGGATGAGCCACGTGCGAACCGCTGCCATTCCGTCATTCCGCCGTGCTGCAGCGAACCCGCAACGGTCGCTGACTGGTCGACCGCTGGCTGCTTCCGAACCGGATCGCCGACGCGCCGTCCAGCGCTCCTCCGCGCAGCCTGCGTCTGCTCACGGCGAGCTGCGGGGCTGCTTCTCCCAGGCTTCGATTCCGCCTGGAACCACCTGGAAGATCGGATGGGGAAGGATCGGTCTGACGGTTTTATTCCTTGCCCAGGCGCTGGCATCGCGAACCGCTAACTTCAGCTGCAAATGTTCGAATTCGTAGCTGAGCTGCCGGCGATGGACTGGAATCCTCGACTGCTCATCGATGCGTGCGATCTTACCCACGGAGAAATGATACCCGCGTTTCTCCGATTCTTCGAGGACGAAACGCAGGTAGTTCCCGATGGCGCCGATCGGGTCGGCAGCCTGCTGGAACCTGATCAGCTGCGGGTGCTTGGTGTAGCCACGGGTCAATCCCTGGAGTACGGCCTGGGCCAGGAGCGTTTCCCGCCATAACGCCACCAGGCCCTTGGCATCCAGATACTGCGGGTGGAGCGACCAGATGCGCATGACCGTCCGACCCGCCCGTGGTGCCGGCTCGCGTCAGATCAGCTTATCGACGATCCCGTAGGCCTTGGCTTCGGCGGCGTCGAGCCAGTAGTCGCGGTCGCAGTCCTCGGCGACTTTCTCGATCGGCTGGCCGCAGTTCTCGGCGAGCAGCTTGAGCAGCATCTCCTTCGACTTGAGGATCCGCTTGGCGCTGATCTCGATGTCGGTGGCCTGGCCGCGGGCGCCGCCCAGGGGCTGGTGGAGCAGGACCTCAGCGTGGGCCAGGGCGGCGCGTTCGCCCTTGGTGCAGCCGGACAGGATCACCGCGCCCATGCTCGCGGCCATGCCGCAGACCACGGCATGGACCGGACATTTGCTGCGCCGGATGCAGTCATAAATGGCCATGCCATCGATGATCGATCCGCCCGGCGAGTTGATGTAGAGCGTGATCGGCGTGGTCGCGTCTTCGAGCTGCAGGGCCACCAATTGCTGGCACAGGCTGTTGGCGATGGTGTTGTCGATGGCGTCGCCGAGCCACACGATCCGGTCCTTGAACAGGCGGGACACCAGATCGAGCGCTCGGGAGGAACGGTCGTGGGGAATGAGGACTTTGGGATTCATGGCGTGGCTCGGTTGTTCCTGTTCGTCGTCTTCGTCATCGGCGTAGGGCATGGCAGGGGATTCCGATCCGGAGGTGGATGCAGCGTCACAGGTACCGCACCGACGCCAAGGCGCCAATTGCCAAAACCTTGCGCTTCTGTGGAAGCCTCGTCGGGCTTCGGGCACAGGCCGCACAGAGTGCGGCGCTCCGGGTTTCTTCCCGGCTCAGGCTTTGGCCTGGATCGGCGCGGCGGTCACCAGGTGCAGTTCCTTCAGCTGGCGGTCGCCAGCCGGGGTCGGGCAGTCGAGCATCTCGTCGCGGGCGCGCTGGGTCTTGGGGAAGGCCACCACGTCGCGGATCGATTCGGCGCCGGCCATGAGCATGATCAGACGGTCGAGGCCGAAGGCCATGCCGCCGTGGGGCGGCGCGCCGAACGACAAGGCGTGCAGCAGGAATCCGAATTTGCGCTGGGCATCCTCGGCCGAGATGCCGAGGGCGGCGAAGACCTTGCCCTGGGTTTCGGCGTCGTGGATACGGATCGAGCCGCCGCCGATCTCGCAGCCGTTCAGCACCATGTCATAGGATTTCGAACGGACATGGCCGCGGTCGGTCTGGATCCGGTCGATGTCCTCGGCGTAAGGCGCGGTGAACGGATGGTGGACGGCGACGAACTGCTGGGCCTCTTCGGACCATTCGAACAGCGGCGCCGAGTGGACCCACAGGAACTGCCAGTCGTTGGGCTTGGCCAGGCCGAGGCGGTTGACGCCAAGTTCGACGCGCAGCGCGCCGAGCACGCTGCACACCGTCTTTTCGACATCGGCGCCGAAGAACAGCACGTCGCCAGCGGCCACGTCGAGACGGACGCGGAGGGCTTCGCGGGCGGCGTCGCTGATGTTCTTGGCGGCGGGTCCCTGCCAGTCGAGCTTTCCTTCGGCGCCAGCGGCGACCTTGATCCAGGCCAGGCCCTTGGCGCCGAGGCCCTTGGCGAACTCGGTCAACTGGTCGAGGGTCCGCCGCGACAACTGTTCGTTGGCGCCCTTAGCGTTCAACGCGCGGACCACGCCGCGACCAGCGTGGCTGGGCCGGTCGGTGGCGGCCACCGCCGACTGGAACACCGAGAAACCGCAGTCCTTGGCCCAATCGCTGAGGTCGACAATCGGCATGGCGAAGCGCAGGTCGGGCTTGTCGCTGCCATAGCTGGCCATCGCCTCGGCGTAGGTCATCCGGCGCAGCGGCGGCAGCTCGTGGTTCATCAGCTTCTTCCACAGACCGCGGACCAGGCCTTCGCCGATGGTCATGATGTCGTCCATGTCGATGAACGACATCTCCAGATCGATCTGGGTGAACTCCGGTTGGCGGTCCTGGCGCAGATCCTCGTCGCGGAAGCAGCGGGCGATCTGCACATACCGGTCATAGCCCGAGACCATCAGCAATTGCTTGAACAACTGCGGCGATTCGGCCAGGGCATAAAAGCTGCCGGGGTGGACCCGGGACGGCACCAGATAATTGCGGGCGCCGCCGGGGGTGTGCTTGCACAGGATCGGGGTCTCGATCTCGATGAAGCCGTTGGCGTCGAAATAATCGCGGGCCAGTTTCACCGCCTGGTGGCGGAGGATCAGGTTGCGCTGCATCGCCGGCCGGCGCAGGTCCAAAAAGCGGTATTTCAGCCGGACCTCTTCGCCGACCTTGGCGTGTTCGTCGATCTCGAACGGCGGAGTCTCGGCCTTGTTGAGCACGGTCAGCGCGGTGGCAAAGACCTCGATCGCGCCGGTGGCCAGGTTGGGGTTGGTCTTGTCGCCGCGGCTGCGCACGGCGCCGCTGATCTGCAACACCCATTCCGAGCGCAGCTTGTTGGCCAAATCATGGACGGCCGGACCGCAGATGTCGGGGTCGAAGGTGATCTGAGTGATGCCGGCGCGATCGCGCAGGTCGATGAAGATGATGCCGCCGTGGTCGCGCCGATTCTGCACCCACCCCGCCAAGGTGACGGTCTGATCGAGATGGGCGGCGCGCAGGTCGCCGCAGGTATGGGTGCGCAGCATGGGTGCCTCTGGTGGTGCCGGCGGGGCGCGACTGCAGGGCGTCGCGCGGCCCGGGTCCGGCCGGGGCGAAGCAGCTTAGGTAGGGCCTCCACCGCGGCAATCAGGTGGCGGCAAACAGGCCATCAATCGCGAAGCAGCCGACCCGCGCCGCGGCCGGTCAGCGCCGAAGCGGTCCACAGCGCGCAGGCCAGGAACAGCATGCACCAGGTGGCGAAGGCGCAGGCCAGGGCCGGACCATTGCCGAGGATCTCGGTCAAGCTGTAGAGCACCCGGGTGATCGGCCAGAAATCGCGTTTCTGGGCGATGACCAGCGAATCGCTGACTTCGAGCATCGAAAAGCTGAAGGTCAGCAGCATGCCTGCCGCCAGCGAGGCGGCGATCAGCGGCAGCACGATCCGGGTCAGGCGCAGCCACGGCCCGGCACCGCAGGCGGCAGCGGCTTCTTCCAGCGCCACCGGCGTCTGCTGGAGGCCCGCCGCCACCGCCCGAACGACATACGGCACCCGGCGCACGGCGTAGGCGCAGATCAGCAACAGCGTGGGATTCTGACGCGGATCGATGATCGGGCCGAGCACCGGCACACTCGCCAAAAGCACGCCCAGTACCAACGTGCCGAAGGCGATGATCAGTCCGGGCACCGCCAAGGGCAGCATCGCCAGCAGGTCGAGACCCTGCCAGCCGAACGGCCGGGCGCGCACTGCGATCCAAGCGATGGCGGCGCCGAGACTTCCCGCCAGGACGGTGGCGGCGCCAGCGTACAGCAGGCTGTTGAGGATACCCGGCACGACGTGGGGGTGGGCCAGGGCCTGGGCGTAATGATCGGTGGTGAACCAGCGCGGCAGCACGGTGCCGTACCATTCGCCGCTGAATGAGAGCAGCGCCACCGCCGCGTGAGGTGCAGCGGCGAGAATGATCACGACCACGAACGGGCTCGCCGCCGCCACCGCCCACCAGCCGCGCAGCGCCACCGTCGGCCACGGAGCCGAGGCGCCTTTGCCCAAAGCATCCGCCCGGCGCCCGAAAATCCCTTGGCCGATACCATAGATCAGCGCCGCCAGGGTCAGCATCACCACGACCTGGGCGAAGGGCAGGCGGTTCTTTTCGACCTCGGCCAGACCGTTGAAGATCTGCACCGCCAAGTGTCGATCGAAACCGAGCATCAGCGGCGTGCCGAGTTCGGTGAAGCTCCACACGAACACCACCGAGGCGCCAGCGAACAACCCCGGCGCAAGCAGCGGAAGCAGCACCCGGCGCCACACCGTCAGCGGGCCGGCGCCGGCGGCGCGGGCGGCCTCGACCAGGGCCGGATCGAGCCGGGCCAAGGCCGCGGTCGTGGTGAGATACAAAAATGGGTACAGATGCAGCGCCTCGATGGCGACCACCGCGGCCAGGCGGTGGTCGCCCAGCCAGTCGATCTCCTGCCCTGGCGCCACGATTCCGAGGCCGACCAGCAGCGCATTGAGCGCGCCATGGCGGCCGAGGACCTGGACGAAGCCGATGGCGCCGACGAACGGCGGCAGGATCAGCGGCGCGAGCAGCAGGGCCTCAGCCACGCCCCGTCCGGCGAAGCGATAACGCGCCGCTATCCACGCCAACGGCAAGGCGATGGCCAGACAGGCGACGGTGGTGACGGAGGCGATGCCGAGGGCATTGAACACACCGTCGCGCAGCACCGGGTGCTGCGCGATCTCGGCCAGGTTGCTGAGGGAGACCCCGCCGATGGCGATGGCCACCGGCGCGATCAGAAACAGCGTCAGAAAGCCGGCACAGGCGGCGTAGAGCAGCCAGATCATGGGCGCCTCCTGGGAGCGCAGGCTTCAGCCTGCCTGCAACGCGTAACGGCAGGCTGAAGCCTGCGCTCCCAGGACATCATCGTCACTGTGATCAGGAACAGCGTCAGAAAGCCGGCACAGGCGGCGTAGAGCAGCCAGATCATGGGCGGGCACCAGTGCGCATCGCGTCGTACAGCGCATCAATGACCGTCTTATCAACCAGTGGATCGAACGTGCAGACGACCCCGATCGTCATGTCCCCTTCGACCAGGATCGCACGTTCAAAGGTCGTGTTCTCCCTGATATCGCTCCACCTTTTTGCTTTCCGACTCGAATCGAAAGGGCCGTAGATTTTCACGACGATCCCCTGGGTTCCGGGGACCATCTCGTTCTCCCAGCGGAAACCAGAATCCGGGGATTTTCCATTTGGATACTGGACCTGACCCATCTTTGCGTTGCGCGAAAGCACGGCGATGTTGTGGATGGTATGGTACATCACAATGCTTTCCTTTCCGAGAATCTGCAGGTATTTCCCGATGAGCTGCTGGTGCTTCGCCTCGGCTGGACCGTCTTCGCTCCAGAGTGCGGCGATGAATAGCAAAGGAAGCAGCAGATGGCCACGTGGCGCTTGCATGACGATGGCCACCGGCGCGATCACGAACAGCGTCAGAAAGCCGGCGCAAGCGGCGTAGAGCAGCCAGATCATGGGCGACTCCTGGGAGCACAGGCTTCAGCCTGCCTGCAACGCGTAACGGCAGGCTGAAGCCTGCGCTCCCAGGACATCATCGTCACTGTGATCAGGAACAGCGTCAGAAAGCCGGCGCAGGCGGCGTAGAGCAGCCAGATCATGGGCGGGCACCAGTGCGCATGACCTCGTAGAGTGCGTCGACGAGGTTCTTGTCCGACTGGGGGCCGAACGAACAAGCAACACCGATCATCACCTTTCCGTCAACCAGGATCGCCCGTTCAAACGATTGGTCATCCCTGCCATCGCTCCAGGGATGTTGCGCTCCACTTAAATCAAAGGGGCCACAGATGTTTACGACGATACCGTGTGCTCCAGGAATCATTTCATTTTCCCAGCGAAAACCGCTGTCCCTGGCCATGCCATTCGGGTACTGCACCCGGCCCATTTTGCCATTGAGCGACAAGATAGTGACGTTGTCGATGGTCTGATACAGCACCAAGCCGTCTTTTCCAAGTATTTGCGTGTAATGCCCAATGAGCTGCTGGTGCTTCGCCTCGGCTGGACCGTCTTCGCTCCAGAGTGCGGCGATGAAAAGCAAAGGAAGCAGCCTGCTCAGCAGATGGCCACATGCCACTTGCATGGCGATGGCCACCGGCGCGATCAGAAACAGCGTCAGAAAGCCGGCGCAGGCGGCGTAGAGCAGCCAGATCATGGGCGCCTCCTGGGAGCGCAGGCTTCAGCCTGCCTGCAACGCGTAACGGCAGGCTGAAGCCTGCGCTCCCAGGACATCATCGTCCCTCCCGGGCCAATTGCGCGGCCAGGCGGTACCGCCGGATGGCCTCCACCGTCCAGGTCCTGAGCAGCGCGAGGCGGGTCGCCGGATCGTCCAGTTCCTTGCGATCCATCACGGCTTTCGCGTCGGCGTGGCCGCAGGGCAGCCAGGTGAACTCGGTCCACGCCGCGGGGACCTGCTCGGGGCCGCCGGCAGTGATGATCGCCTGCCACGCCGCCTGCAATTCAGGCAGCGGATCCAGGCAAAGGGCCTTGGTGTAGGGGCCGATGAAAGGATAGAGCCCTTTGGTCCATTCCGGGCGGAAGGTGAACGCCGCAGCGGTGGCCATCGGATCCAGGTCGGGGTCGCTCATCAGTTGGCGGTCGGCGGCGGTATACGCGTCGAGCCGGATCGGGACCCGGCGCAGGTTGTACACCGTCGGACCTCCTGGCGTCCCGACCCGGTAGTTCCACAACCGCTGACCTTCGGGCGACAGGACAAAGGTGATGAATTGCACCGCGAGGTCGCGGTTCTTCGCCCCGCGGAGCAGGGCGATGGGATCCGCCGACAGCGACGTGCCGCCCGCCGGCACCACGAACACCAGGCGCGCCGTCCCGGGAGTCTTCCCTGGGCCGCCGGCTTCGCGGGTCGTCCAGTCGGCCTCGCTGCGGCCGTGGAAATCAATGGCAACGCCGGCCGCGGCATCGCCACGGGCCACATCGCGCACCGCCTTCGACGATCCGTCGGCCACCGAGCGGGCGTTGCCGGCCAGGCGCTTGATCAGCATCCACGCGTCGCGCCAGCCGCTCTCCAGGGCTTTTTCATCAGCGGTCACCTTGGCCGGATCGACCGGCTGGCCGGCCGAAGCCGCGAGGCGGATGCGCTCCTGGATGATCCGCTCCATGGCCGTCGCCGGCACCGCCGAGCGGGTCGGGTCCGAGAACGTGGTCTGGTGGAACAGACGCGGATCGCCGAGATCGGCCCAGCCGGTGGGCAGGGGCAGGCCGAGGGCGGCCAGGCGCTCGGGTGAGGCGCAGATCCCGAAGACGCTCAGACAAGCACCGAAATACCGGCCCTTGGCGTCGTACATGGTCTCGCCGCTGAGGGTCTGGGGAATGATTGCTGGGGCGAACCAGTCGGCGTGATCGCGGAGCAGCCCGGCATCGACCAGATAGCCTTTTCCGGCCAGCTGACGGTGCGGGAACTCGCCGCCGCCGAAGAACACATCGTGGTCGCAGCTGGTCTGTGAATCGAGGAACGCCGCCCGGCAGGCCTTGCGCCGCGCGGCTTGTTCCGCAGGGAGATCCTTGGGCAATTTGTCGGAGGTCATCGCTTCGGCGACATCCTTGCCGAGATCAGCGAAGTCGCGGCCGGCGCCAGCGGCGAACGCCGCGGCGTAGCGGGCATCGAGCATCCGGGTGATGTCGTTGGTCCCGCCCGGGCTGCGCCAGTCCACCGCCACGTCCTCGCCGCTGGTCCGCTTCATGAACGAGGCAAAGGCGACGCCAAATTCGTAGCGGATCTGCTCTCCATGGGGACTGACCACGATCACCGAGCGCTGCGGCGCCGGTTTCGCCGCCGGGCGCAGCAGCAGCGGCGCCGCGATCAACGCCAGCAGCAGAGCGAGGGGCAGCCAGCGGATCATGGCTGGGAACGCCGAGCGCCAGCCCGGCCCGCTGGGCTGGAGACGGAAATCCAGGGCTTACGCGAAAACAAGGTGCGCGCTTTCCGCGGCGGCGATGCCCACCTCTCCAATGTCTGTGCACACTCCAGCCGAGCTGGTGCTCGGCGCTCCCAGGCAAGCTCCAGCTCAAACTCCAGCTCAAACTCCAGCCGAGCTGGTGCTCGGCGCTCCCAGGCAAGCTCCAGCTCAAACTCCAGCCGAGCTGGTGCTCGGCGCTCCCAGGCAAGCTCCAGCTCAAACTCCAGCCGAGCTGGTGCTCGGCGCTTCCAGGCAAGCATCATGGCAGCACCACGACATGTTCAGGAGAAACAGCTAAACGCAGGGCGTCACCTGGACGACGTTCCGGTGCGGCCGGTTCACTGACCACCAGGCGGACCTCGCCGCAACGCACCGTCCACAGCGCGACCGGGCCGAGGAACGTGCCCGATTCGATGACCCCGCTGATCGTTCCGGGGTCGCCGATCCGTAGCCGTTCCGGACGCAGACAAAGCGTGGCTGGGCCGGTGGCGGCGGAGGACGCTGTTGCCAGTCGGCCGAGGGCGGATTCGACCACGCCTTTTTCCACCACTCGGCCAGGGATGAGGTTCGCATCGCCGATGAACGAGGCCACCACCCGGCTGGCTGGGCGGTCGTACAGTTCGCGGGGCGTCCCGACCTGGGCGATGCGGCCGCCATCCATCAGCGCGATCCGGTCGGCGGTGGACAGCGCCTCGGCCTGATCGTGGGTGACCGAAATCGCGGTCACGCCGGCGGCTTTGCAGGCGGTACGGATCTCGGCCCGCATCTCGACCCGCAGCCGGGCATCGAGATTCGACAGCGGTTCATCGAGCAGCAGCACCCGGGGCCTGGTCACCAGGGCCCGGGCCAAGGCCACCCGCTGCTGCTGGCCGCCGGACAGCTCGCCGACCCGGCGGCCGGAGAAACCGCCTAGGCCGACCTGATCCAGGGCTTCGCCGATCCGCTTCGCCCGATCTTTGCTTGGAATAGCGAGGACTTCCAGGCCGAAGCCGACATTGCCGGCCACGTCCAGATGCGGCCACAAGGCATAATGCTGGAAGACCATGCCGATCCCGCGCCGTTCCGGCGGCAGCTTGGTCACGTCCTGGTCGGCGAAACGAACGCTGCCCGCATCCGGGGCCAGGAAGCCGGCAACGATGCGCAGCAACGTGGTCTTGCCGCAGCCGCTGCCGCCGAGCAGGAAGAAGATCTCTCCGGCGGCGATGGCCAGTTCTATCCCGGCCAGGACCCGGTTCTTACCGTCATAGGATTTCTCCACGGCCTGGATCGACACGGCGGTCGCCTGCTGGCGGGCGGATGGCGCAGCGCGGTCGCTCATGGCGGCAGCCTCGCGCCGGCCGGATCCAGGCAAGTGCTCCAACCACCGAGCCGGATCGCTGCCCAGCGTTGCCTCGCTGCCATGCCAACCTAGCGTGCGTCCCCCCTCCCGGCCCGCAGCCCCGCCTGGAACCACGCCGACCACCATGACCGATGCTCCTCGCCCGCCGGGTCCTCCGGCTCTTCCTTCGGCCAACCCGGCAGCCCCTGCGAAGCAGGCGCCGACCGCGACCAAACCTGAGCCGGTGGCCGACGACGCAGCCGCTCCTGCGGTCGGACTGACCTTCGGGCAGCATGTCTTCATCTGGTCGATGATCCTGCTGGTCGGCATCATTTTCGGCATCGGTTCAACCGTCGGCATCCTGCAACAGGGGCCGAGCTACATCGACGATCAGAAGGACATCACCGCCGCCGAGGTCACCGCCCGCCGGGTGGTCACCGACCGGCTTGAGATCGCCCTGAACCCCAATCCCGAACGAGCCGGCCGGCTCCTGTTCCGGCGCGGCGAGCCCCAATGGGCCGCCCACATCCGGCTGGCGCGGATCGCGGCCAAGGATGGCCTGGTGCCCACCGGCGCCACCCTCGACCGCCTGGTCGCCGAGTTCCTGGCCGAAAAATCCGAGTCCGGCCGTACCTATGGGGCCGTGCTGAAGGACCAGGTCGGCAGCAAGTACGAAGTCGATCTGCTCGATCTGCGGATGTTCCTGGCCGAACGCCAGGGCGTCGATGCCCTGATGCAGCGGACTTCGTCGGTCCCGGCCGTGCCGACCGTCGCCGCCGAGCTGATGGCCGAGGAAAAAATCACCGTGGATCAGGTCGAATTGACCGCGGCCCAATTCCTCAAGCCGGTGGCGGAGGACGACCCGGAGATCGAAACCGCCTATCAGCGGCTGCGCCCGACCCGGTTCACCGCCCCCGCCGCCGCCGACCTGAAGGTGGCCTTTGCCGACATCAATGTCCTGCGTTCCAAGCTGGTGAATGGTCTGACCGAAGCCGACCTGAAGGCCTGGTATGACAGCCATCCCGGAGCGATCACCCGCCCCAAGGCCGATAAGCCGACCGAGACCGAGCCCGTCCCGTTCGCCGAGGCCAAGGACCAGGTCCGCGACAAGCTGTCCCGGGAACGGGCCGTCCCCGAGGCGTTGAAGCTGGTGTCGGCGTTCAACGAAATCGTCTCTGCCGACGGCCTGACCGAGAAGGATTCCGCAGCATTTTCAGCGGCCGCCGAGAAAGCCGGCTTGAAGGTCCAGACCCATACCATCGCCGAACAGACCGATGGCAAAGCCTACGCCTTGGGCGACCTAGGCTCGGTCCATGACCTGGTCGGCTTCTTCAATCGCAGCCAGGCGCCGGGGCTGATCACCAACCTGATCCACACCGAAGGCGCGGAGAGCAACGCGGTGATCATCCGCCTGGAAGCCCGCCGCGAATCCGGATTCAAGCTCCTGGCCGAGGTCAAACCCCAGGTCCGCGAATGGCTGGCCGGCCGGCGGGCGTGGAAGGACCTGCTCGCCGCTGCCGAGGTCGCCCGGGTGGCTGCGGCCAAGACCGGTCTGGCCGCTTGGGCCGCGGCTCCCGAGCAGGCCGTCTGGAAAACCACGGTGAAATCCGAACCCTCCCGGCCGACCCGCAAAATTCAGGCGCCACCGGCGGAGTCCGACGGACCACCTGGCGAGAGCCAGCCCGTCGCCGCCCTGGCCCTGCCCGGCCGGCCGGTGGCCCTCGACCGGATGGAACCCGCCAAGGGCAGCGATCTGCCCAGGGTACGCCTGGTCCAGGTGGCCAAGGTCGAACCGGGTCCGGCCCAGACCGCGGAGAATTCCAAATACATGGTCGAGTACTATCGCTACTTGCTCCGCGGGTACCTGAACGACCTCGCCCAGGAACGCCTGCGCGACCGCATGGGCGGACGCTGATCGCCATGGATGCGATCACCACCACCAACCTCGCCGGGCTCGAACTGGTCGCCCGCGGCAAGGTCCGGGATGTCTATTCCGTCGACGCGGATCTCCTGCTCTTCGTCGCCACCGATCGGATCAGCGCCTTCGACGTGGTCATGACCAATGGCATTCCGGGCAAAGGTGTCATCCTCACCGCGCTCAGCCGGTTCTGGTTCGACCTGTTGCAGGATCTCTGTCCGAACCATTTGGTGACCACCGACCTGGCGGCGATGCCAGCCACTGTCCAGCGCCACGGCGCGATCCTGGCCGGGCGGAGCATGCTGGTGCGCCGCCTGGCGATCCTGCCGGTGGAGGCCATCGTCCGCGGTTACCTGGCCGGTACGGGCTGGAAGGAATACCGCGAGAACCGCACCGTCTGCCGCCTGCCCCTGCCTCAAGGATTGCAGGAGAGCAGCCGTCTGCCCGAGCCGATCTATACGCCTTCGACCAAGGCCGAAGCCGGCCGCCACGACCAGAACATCCATCCGGAGCAGGCGGCGCGGCTGCTCGGACCCCACGCCGGCGCGGTGCGCAACCTGTCGCTGGCGCTCTATGGCAAAGCCCGCGACCACGCCAGATCGAAGGGCCTGATCATCGCCGACACCAAGTTCGAGTTCGGTGTCGATCCGGCCGGACAGGTGGTGCTGGCCGACGAAGTACTGACTCCGGACAGCAGCCGGTTCTGGCCGCTGCACGGGTATGCCCCCGGACGCGCCCAGGACTCCTTCGACAAGCAGTATGTGCGTGACTACCTGGAACGCATCCAATTCAACAAGGATGGTCCCGGGATCGTGCTGCCCGACGAGGTGGTCCAGCGGACCCTCGACAAATATCGCGAGGCTTTCCGGCTGCTGACCGGACACGACGCGCCGGCCTGAGCGTCAAACCGGATTCCTCCAGGAATCTACAAAACAACGGCCGAGCGGGTGTTCCCCGCTCGGCCGTTTCCCTTCAAACCGTCGCTGATTCAGGGAGCCAGGTTCACGTAGAACGACCAGAAGTCGTATTCCACCTGATCGGCATAGGGAATGGCGATGGATCGGACCTTCGACCGGAAGGCATCGTGGTTGCCGTTGATCCGGTTGTAAACTTGCTGATCGAAATCGTAGGGGACGTTGGTGGCATTGGCATCCAGGTCGGCGCGGCAGTGGGCGGTAGCGAGGATCGCACCCCATTGCTCGGCCATCTTGGTCACTTTGTCGAAGGTGGTCAGGGTGGTGGTGTCGATGTCATCCTTGGTCGGCGAGCGTTCCTTGACGCTGTAGGCCTGCCCCGACACGGTCATCCAGCCGAGGTAATCATCGACGTAATTACCCAGCGCTTTGGCGGCGGTGACCACCCGCTTGGCGTGGTTGCTGCCGGCCGCGGTGTTGGTGGCGGTGACCGACGAGGCGCTCAGGTTCAGGTAGGCGCTCGGGGCTGATTGCGCTTTCACGTCCAGGATCACATCATCGTCCTGACCGGTGGTCGGGCCTTCGATCAGCACATAATAGCGGGTGGTGCCGAGTGAGCCGACCCCGGCGTGCAGCCGTTGGGCGACGCTCTTCACTGCGAATTTGCTGGCCGAATAGGAGATCCCGCCGGACAGCGTGGCGCCATAGCTCGCGATCTGGGCGGTGATCGCCGAAGCGACGGCGCCGCTGACCGCCGCCAGGTCGCTGTTGATCGCCGGATTCAGGTAGCGGATGCCGCTGCCGTTCTTGGAGGTCCATTTGTCCAGCATCTGCTTGCGGGTTTTGCCTTCGGCCGAGATCAGTAGGTCGTCGAGTTGGCCATAGGTGTTGGACTTGGTGTAGGTTGCCGTGGTTTCGCTGCTGTTTCCACGACGGGCTTCGACGGTATCAAGATACCATTCGGTGAAGCTGTCGACGACGTTGTTTTCGTCGGTGGCCGAGAAACCGCCATTGTCGCGCATGATCAGGACCAGCGACACCGCCGCCCGCCACACGTCGAGCTGGTAATCGCCGAGCACCGCTTCGTCGAAGTCGTTTGCGTCATAGACGACTTTGTTCTGGTCGTTGGTGAACGATCCGAAATTGCTCGCGTGCATGTCGCCTTGCAGCCAGATCCGGGTGGCCGCGACATTGCCATAGGTCGACAGCTGCGACGAGGTGCCGTAGTCCTTCCAATACAGGTGGTTGCTGCCGCGATAGAACGCAAAGAAACCCGCTTCCATCAGCGTGTATTTCTCGGTGCGCAGGGCGCTGGTGAGAGCAGCGTTCTTGGCGTTCAGCTCAGCGACCACGTAGGCGGTGCGGTCGGCGGCGCCGAGCGGAGCGAGGGAAGCGAGACCGATGGCGCCGAAGGCGGCGAGAATCCATCCGAGGTCGGAGAACGATGCGCGGGGCAGGGCCATGGGCTGGTTCCTGGGCAGGGGTGTTGGGGCGGAGCATGGGTCAGCTCCGGGCAAATCAAGAATTTTTTTACTCAAACAAATACCCATATTGTCCAGCAAGGGTCAGGATGGTCCGATTTTTTCCGTCGGCGACCATGTGACCACGATGGCTGGTTCACCGATAGCAAACCCATAAACGCACTCTTCCTGATACATTTTCCTTCGATAACGATGACTGGGATGAGGCTGGCAGGGTGTTTGGTATTTTACTGGCCATGTTTAGGTCTAATGATAGATTCGCTGGCATGAGCGAATTGCCTGAACCACTTGAGCACCGCGGCCGCGGGCGCCCAGCCAAGGCCAATCCCCGCAACCAGATGATCAAAGTCGCCTTCAGCGATGAGGAATACCGTTGGGTCGTCGAACGCGCAGGGAGCCACGACCTGAGTTTGTCCGATTATTGCCGACGCAAAGTCCTCGGCCGCACCGTGCCCTTCAGCGACGGGGGAGCTGCGGTGGCCAGTGCAGATTTCACCGAGGCCCTGTCCCGCCTGGAACCACGTGAACCGGACCAGGGAGCGCCGGGCAGCGAACGGTTCACCAAACCGAGCTGAGTCTGGAACAGCGGACGACCAACGACGACCTCATCGACAACTGGCGCATGGGCAAAGGAAGTTCCTGGCTGCTCCGCACGCAGCTCGGCGCTTCGCTGTTTCGGCGACTGCCCATGAGGTCGATGGTCGCCAGTGGTCTTCGCCGTCATCGATAATACCCTCAGCAGAATGCATGAGCAGCCCGAGGTGGAGCCGCGCGGACGTGGTGGCCGACCGGCCAAAGCCCACCCCCGCAACCTGATGATCAAAGTTGCCTTCAGTGATGAAGAACATCGCTGGGTCGTCGAACGCGCCGCGGCCCACGACCTGAGCCTGTCGGACTATTGCCGGCGCAAGGTGCTTGGCCGGACGGTACCCTTCGGCGAAACCTCGGGCAAAGCGAGCGGCGATTTCAGCGAGACCTTGGCCCGCATGGAAGGTTCGTCATCGGCCCGCGACGCAAGCGAACCCGCCGACAAACGGCCTGCCAATCCCGGCTGAGCTCACCGCTTTACGTTGGCGAACACCTGGTTTTGCGGCTGGTTTTTGGGCTTGGGAGGGAAGATCTTGTCGCGTACTGCTGGGCGCAATCTGACCCTGACCGGTGTGCTGGCGGGAATCCGTTCGGTGACTCCGATGACTTCAAGAGCGTCGAGCACCGCTGGCGAGCATCCAAGCTCCGCCACTGATTTTCCTGCCTCATCCCGCCCGAGCCGGACGACGGCTGCATCGCCGGCCTCGATCCCGGCAGGGTCGAGAACGATCCGCTCGGTGGATGCCTGCCAGGCCTGCTGGCCGAGCTTCGGTCCGGCCAGGATCCACTGCCCGACCTGGTGATTGACGAACGGCGGCGGTGGGATCGGAATCGGATCAGCCGCGCTGGGCAGGCCATAGGCGACTCGGCGTTCCGCAGTCGCCGCCTGGGCGGTGCGGTGCAAC
The DNA here is from genome assembly GCA_014193115.1 of Planctomycetota bacterium. Taxonomy (GTDB): domain Bacteria; phylum Planctomycetota; class UBA11346; order UBA11346; family UBA11346; genus BJHQ01. Next base: position 111,657 of record BJHQ01000012.1, read on the forward strand.
CCCCAGAACCACCAGCCGAAGGCACCGGCCACAGCCAGAGCGCCGAGCATCGCACCGTCGAAGAACACCAATCGCACCACCAGCCAGCCGACGAGCATGCCGGCGAACCACGCCCAGGCCGCGGCGAAGGCGAAGAACCACATGATTCCCCGCTGATTTTCGTTGTGGACGACGACCGCCTCGACAAAGGACCAGGTCGTGGCCGGGGCGCTCGGCGCGGGCGCCACCATCGGCATGATTGCGACGGGCTTGGCGCGGTTCGGCTTGGGCGTCCCCTCGTCGATCTCGAATTCGCTGGCATCGGGCATCGCTGGACGCTGGCGCGCAGCACGCGGTCGGCAAGCCGGCGAACGGCTCCAGCGATCAGGGTGACCCAGAGCGAATCCTGCGCTTCCAATCTGCATTCAGTTCAGTCCTGACACAGCGAAGCCAGGATCGCCACGGGGGCGTCCTGGCTTCGCTGGTCGGGATCAGCGCGCCGGCAATGGCGCGCTGGGTTTATGCGATCGCTTGGCTTAGGCCAATTTGCCTAGTTCAGGCGAACGCTTTGATGATCGCGCCAATGGCCTTCCGCTTGGAAGTATCGGCATTCGCGACGAGCAGGGCCAGATCGTCGGACAGGATGTTCTGGGCCGCCTCGATGGCGTTCCGGATCGTTTCGAGAGCGGCCGCGACGTCGCCGCCGGCGCTCTTGCGCGGCTTCCGGCCGGGCTTCGCCTTGCGTCCCGGACCGCGGGTGCCTTTGGCTTTTGCAGCCTTGGGCTTGGAGGCGGAATCGCGGCTGGCGGTAGCCAGGGCCTTCAGATCCTCGACGCTCTTGTCCAGGAAAGCAGCGTACTTTCCGATCGAACGGGCATTGGGCACCGAGGCGCCATTGACCACCTTGCGGAAGCTGGGCTGGGCGACGCCGAGCTTCTCGGCGGCTTGGGCGATCGACAAGCCTTCGGCTGCGAGTTTGTCGGTGAGGAGGCTGGACAGGGAGGACATGCTGGTTCCTTCGTGCGGAATGACCGCGGATGGTGCGGCGGTTTGCCGCGGAAAGTTCCCGGCGGGCGGGTGCCCAGCTCGGAAATAACTTGGTTAGGTCGAACCATACATCCGAACTTATGGTCCACAACTTATTTCCTTGCTGCCTCGACAACCGTCGCCGGGAATGTTGCATCGTGATGATCAGGAAGGGACAGAACAGGAATTGGCGGAACGACCCGCGCTCGGCCGGATGGAACTATCGGCTGGTTGGAACTTCGCCCCGGGCGGACGGTCGGCGTGCTGGCGGCCAGGCCTGCGGCAGCCATCATGCGCCCATGTCCTGGCGTCCGATGCTCCTCAGCCTGGCCCTGACTTCGGCGCTGCTCGCCGGTGATCCGTCGATTCCGCTGATCATTCCGGGAACGAGCTGCGAAATCGCACTTCCATCCGGCTGGGTTCCGGCCGCTGACCCGGGCGGGACAGCGCTGGTGCTCATCCGCCGCGACGCCTCCGCCAAGCTCAGCCTGGTCGCCGGACGCCTGCTGGTCGGCGAGGATCTCGAAGCCTTCAACCGGCGCTGCCAGGATGATCTGGCCCGCCTGCTCCCCGGTTTTGCGGCGATCGCTCCGGGCGGCGTCGTGCTCGGCGGCCATCCCTGGAGACGGCTCGATTATCGGTTCGGCCTGGGACAGCAGACGATCGAACAGCGCCAGTACATCGCCGTGGTCGATGGGATCGGACTGGTCGGCACCTGCGCCGGCCGAAGCGGGACGACCGCTGATGCGATCGAAGATCTGCTCGGCAGCATCGGCGGAAGCCGGCCTTCGTTGATCCGGCGCTGACCATGGCCATCGATCCGTTCCACGGGATGAATCCCGAACAGCGTGAAGCAATCGCCCATCTCGATGGTCCGCTGTTGGTGGTGGCCGGCGCGGGATCAGGGAAAACCCGGGTCATCACCCACCGCATCGTCCATATCATCCAATCCAAAGGGATCCGTCCCGACCGGGTCCTGGCGATCACCTTCACCAACAAGGCCGCGGGAGAGATGAAGGAGCGGATCGAACGGCTGGTGCATCTCAAGACGCCGTGGATCACCACCTTCCACTCCGCTGGGCTGCGCATGCTCAAGATCGAACGGGCGCGGCTGGGTTTCGCCAACGAGTTCACCATCGCCGATCCCGACGACCAGCTCCGCCGCTGGCGCAAGATCGTCGAGGAGAAGCAATGGGACCCGAAAGAGTTCGAACCGCGCCGGGTCCAGGAGCTGGTCTCGAAATGGAAGAACGATCTGGTCGACGTCGACAAGCTCGACAGCGACGATCCGTTCCGCATGGGCTGCAAGGAGCTGTTCCTGATCTACCGCGAGCGCAACCGCCAGGAATGCGTCCTCGATTTCGACGACCTGCTGTGCGAGCCGGTTCGGCTGCTCGAAAGCGATGCCGAACTGCGCGAGAAATGGGTGGCGCGGTTCCCGTACATCCTGATCGACGAGTTCCAGGACACCAATCCGGTGCAATACCGCTTGATCCGGCTGCTCGGCGTCCACCGCAATGTCTGCGCCACCGGCGATCCCGACCAGGCGATCTACGGCTGGCGCGGCGCCGACCTCAAGAACATCCTGCAGTTTGAAAAAGATTACTCGCCGTGCCGCAAGGTCCTGCTCGAAACCAACTACCGCTCGACCAAGCTGATCCTGCGCGCCGCCCAGGCGGTGGTCGAACGCAACACGGCGCGGATCGACAAAGTCATCCGCACCGACAACAGCGAAGGCGCCCCGATCGTCCAGCTCGCGGTCGATGACGAGATCGACGAGTCGTGGGCGGTGGCGGCGGCGGTCGACCGGATGCGCAGCGAAGGCCGGCCGCTGAAGGACATCGCCGTGTTCTATCGCATCGGCCGGCTGTCGCGGGTGCTCGAAGATGGTCTGCGCCGGCGCGACATTCCCTACCACATCGTCGGCGACGTGCGGTTCTATGATCGCCAGGAGATCAAGGATCTGCTGAGCTATCTGAAACTGCTGATCAATCCCGCCGACCGGCTGAGCTTCGCACGGATGAGCCAGGTGCCCAAGCGCGGGGTCGGCGACCGCTCGCTGGAACTGCTCTACGAGGTCGCCGACGAGGCCGAAGCAACCGCCTGCGCCGTGCTCGAGCGCGACGACCTGCTGGAGCGGTGCGCGGTCGGCCGCCTCGGCGCCGGATTGCGCGAGCTGTCGCGGATTTGGCGCACGATCCGCAACCTGCCGCTGGGCGATCCGGTGGCCTGCGTGAAAGGCGTGATCGAGGCCAGCGGGATCGAACCGTGGTATGCCGACCACGATCCCGAGAAGGCCCAGGACCGCATCGCCAACATCCGCGAGCTGGCCAGCGCCGCCGAGGCCTATCGCGAGGCCCATGCCGACCAGGGCCTCTCCGGATTCCTCGACCACGTCGCGCTGGTGACCAGCGCCGACACCGAGGCCGCCGACCGCGACCAGCTCCGCCTGATGACCATCCACGCCGCCAAAGGCCTGGAGTTCCCCATCGTTTTCATCGTCGGACTCGAACAGGAGGTGTTCCCGCTCGCTCGCGGCCGGGTCATCCAGGACCTGGAGGAGGAACGTCGGTTGATGTACGTCGGCATCACCCGCGCGAAAGAACTGCTCTATCTGTCATGGGCCAAGACCCGCAGCCTGTACGGCGAGACCAAACGCAACGAACCGAGCCAGTTCCTGGCCGAGATCCCCGCCGTCTGTTTGCGGCAGCGCGATGTCAGCGGACGACGCCAGGCGCCCGCGCCAGGCCCGCGTCCCGGCATGTTCCAGCGGTCGCCGCCACCGACACGCCCCAGCCGGCCGCCAAGCGGCGCAGCCCCGGACGTTCCGCAGGATGGACCGGACCCCGCTCCACCCGATGGGAGCACCACGACGTTCAGCGCCGGCGATCTGATCATCCACCAGGCCTTCGGTCGCGGACGGATCCTCGGCCACAAGAACTCCGGCGCCGAACGGGTGCTGGTGGTCCACTTCGACCAGCACGGCATGAAGCAGCTCAATCCTGGCCTGGCCGCGGCCCGGATGCGACTGGTCGACGAGTGACCGCGGGCGAACGGTCGAGCACCGCCGATCCGCCATCGCCGCCGCCACGCTCGCGTGGTAGACTGACCTGGCGAGCATCGCCATCCAACCGAGGAGCCTGCCATGGAACTCACCAAGACCGAGAAAAACGCCTGGCGGATGTTCCGCATCATGGGCGAGTTCGTCGATGGCTTCCAAACCCTCACCGAGTTCCCCCGGGCGATCACGATCTTCGGATCAGCCCGGACCAAGCCGGATTCGCCCTATTACCAGGCGGCGGTGAAGATCGCCGAACTGGCGGTGCGCCGCGGCTTTCCGGTCATCACCGGTGGCGGGCCCGGCATCATGCAGGCCGGAAACCAGGGTGCCCACGGCGCCGGCGGCCGGTCGATCGGCTTGTGCATCCAGCTGCCGATGGAGCAGTCGGGCAATCCGTACATCAACGTCAAACTCGACTTCCACTATTTCTTCGTGCGCAAGGTGATGTTCCTGAAGCACACCTGCGCGGTGGTGGTGATGCCTGGCGGGTTCGGCACCCTCGATGAGCTGTTCGAGACCATCACCCTGGTCCAGACTCGGAAGATCCCGCCGATGCCGATCCTGCTCTATGGAAAGAGCTTCTGGAAAGGCATGCTCACCTGGGCGCGCAAGACCATGGAGGTCGAACATGCCTATATCAGTCCTGGCGACCTCGACCTGATCACCGTGGTCGACTCCCCCGAAGAAGCGATGGCTGCACTGGGCGAGGTCCATCCGGAACCGCCGCATCAGGTCGGTGAGACGCCATTGGATTGAGGGCATGACCCTCGTGATCCGCCAAGACATCAAGGAAAAACCTGGGAAAGGATGCCCTGGCTGATCGACCAACCGGGTGCGGATGGAACTTCTTCCAACCGTCCACCGCGTGCTGGCTCGGCGCTTTGGCGTCTTTGCGGTTCCCCAACGGCATCATCCGTGATCCTGGGCAAGTCGGCGTTGCGCGGTCCTGGTTTGGACGCATCGCTGCGCATGGTTGGCGATGCGCCGGCGGAACCGGCGCACGATGCGCGCTTGCGCCGGGCCGGCCGGCGCGCTTGCTCCGGCCCCAAGCCCGGACGCCACCGCCATGAGCCTGCCCACCAGCGACGACAAACCCCACGAAAACGCTGCCCATGACCCGGCCGCCGACCAGGCGCTGCTGATCATGAAAGCGGTCTGGGCCGAGTTGGAATCCAGCATCGGCCGCCAGCGCCTGCGTTTCCCCAAGGAGATCATCTGGCTGAACGGCGCCCCTGGGTCGGGCAAAGGGACCAACACCCCGTTCATCCAGCGCGAGCGCGGCATCACCGCCCCTCCGCTGGTGGTCAGCGCCCTGCTCGACACGCCGGAGTTCAACCGCCTGAAGGACGCCGGCAACCTGATCGGCGACCGCGAGGTGGTCGGCCTGCTGTTCCGCAAGCTGCTCGCCTCTGAATACGCCAACGGCGTGCTGGTCGATGGCTATCCACGGACCCGGGTCCAGTCCGAATGCCTGAAGCTGCTTCATCAAAAAATGCTGGAGTTGCGCAAGGAATTCGCTGATACACCGCTTGCGGTGCATTTCCCCCGGCCGGTCTTCAGGATCACTGTGCTCTATGTCGAAGAGCGCGAAGCCATCGCCCGCCAGCTGAAGCGCGGCAAGCAGGCCCAGTCCCACAACCAGCGGGTCAAGGACACCGGCCTGGGCGAACCGATGGAGGAACGCGCCACCGACCACAGCGAGGATGCGGCGCGCAAACGCTACCGGATCTTCCGCGAGCAGGCCTTCGATGCCCTGCAAGGGTTGAAGAAGCATTTCCATTATCATCTGATCAATGCCCAGGGCGACCTGGCCGCGGTCGAAGCCAACATCATCCGGGAATTCCAATACCAGTCCTCGCTGGAGCTCGAAGCCGAGACCATCGACTCGCTCAACCATATCCCGCTCGCGTCGGACCTCGGCAATGGCGCGCGGCAGAATCTGGTCCGCCGGCTCGACTCCTATCAGCGCGAGCACACCGCTCTGTTCAAGCAGGTGATCTGGACCATTGAACGCGAGTTCATGCCCGAACTGCATTTGCACGCGATCACCGGCCTGGCCTATCTGCTGACCGAGAATCCGCTGTTCGACCAGCCGTTGGCCCGCACCATGGTGGTCGACATCCTCAGCGAGCGCGGCTATTTCACCGTCGCCCAGGTCGAACTGCGCGATCAGCCGACCCGCATCGACACCTCCACCGGTGAAGTGCACTATAAGAAGAAAAGCTGGTACCGCTTCCAGATCCGCTTCCCCGGCTCGGTCATCCGCCGCGGGCATTGAACGCCTCGGGCGCGGACCCCTGCGGCAGTCTCGGCCATGCCGAGACTGCCCCGCGCCTTACATGATCACCGCAGCTTTGCGCAGCGACCAGAAAAATGCCTCCGCTTGTGCCGTATCCGACGGGTGCCCTGAACCGATGGGTTCAGGTGGGAGCCGCCCCTTCCGGGCTGGGCCCGGTCAGGCGTCGGCCCCCTGGGTGTATGAAAGGTCAGGGGCTTCGGCCGGACCTCGAACACAGCAGGGGCAACTGCATTCTATGGGGCGAATGCCGCGTCGCCATCCCCATCGAAGACATCCTCGCTGTTCGATGACGCATCCGTGTCGCCGGCGCCGACCAGGCGCGCCGCCGCTGCGGTGTCGCGACCGGCGAGCACCGCCAGCACCGCGGCTCCATAGCGTTTGGCCTTGGCCTCACCTATGCCTTTGACCGCCAGCAGCTGTTCAACCGTGGCCGGGCGCAGCCCCGCCAGACCGTGCAGGACGCTGTCATGGAACACCACGTACGGCGGCACGCCGAGCTGATCGGCGACCCGGCGGCGCCAGGCACGCAACCGATCGAAGGCGTCGCGTCCGGCGGCGTCGAGGGCGCTGGCCGCTGCGGGCACGGCGCTCTTGCCGCTGCGCCGCTGTTGTTCGCGGCTGTCCTTTTTCGGTCGGCTGGCCGCAGCCGTGCCCAGACGGACGGTGCCGTCGCCCTTGCACAGCCGACGGCCGGAATCGGTGAGGCGCAGCACAGGGTATTCGTCTTCGCTGACCTCGCACAAACCCTGCAAGGCGAGCTGGTCGATCCACGACCGCAGGCTACCCTCGCCTGAGGACTTCATCAGGCCGAACACGCTGAGGTCGGCGTGGCCGCGACGGCGGACGCTGTCCTTGTCGCGGCCGAGCAGCACATCGACCACGTGGCCGGTGCCGAAGCGGCCGCCGCAGCGCCACACCGCGCTGAGGATCTTCTGGGCGGTGAGCAGCGCCTCGGCGGCGGGGAGCTCGGTGGTCTCCCCAGCGCAGACATCGCAGGCTCCGCAGCCAGCCGTGGGATCGGCGCCAGCAACGCCCGGAGGCGGATAGGGCTGGCCAAAATGCTCGGTGAGCAGGCGGTGCCGGCATACCGGCGCCACCGCATAGCGGCCGACCTCGCGCAGCTGGCGCTCCATCGCCTGCTGGCGCTCCGGGGTCAGGGTCTGGTCTTTTTTCATCAGCCAGCGCCAGGTGGCGAAATCGCTCGCCGACCACAGCAGCACGCATTCCGCCGGTTCGCCATCACGGCCGGCGCGACCGGCCTCCTGCTGGTAATGCTCCAGTGATTTCGGGCAGTTGGCGTGGATGACGAAACGCACGTTGCTGCGGTCGATGCCCATGCCGAAGGCGATGGTGGCGACCACCACTTGCAGCCGCTCGTTGACGAAATCGTCCTGCGCCGCCTTGCGCACGCTGGCATCCAGGCCGGCGTGATAAGGCCGGGCGTCGACGCCGCAGGCCTTCAACCGTTCGGCCAAGGATTCGACCTCTTTGCGGGTCTGGGCATAGACGATGCCGCCTTCGTCGCCGTGGCGGCGGACCACCGCCAACACTTGATCGAGGGCGTCGCGCCGCGGCAGGCTGCGGTAATTGAGGTTGTCGCGGTCGACGTGGCCGACCAGGCGCTCCGGCCGACTGAGGGCGAGCTGGGCGATGATGTCGTCTTGCACCGCTGGAGTCGCGGTGGCGGTCAGGGCCATCCGCGCGACTCGCGGCAGACGATCGAACGTCGCCGCCAATTGACGGTATTCGGGCCGGAAATCGTGGCCCCAGTGGGACACGCAGTGGGCCTCGTCCACCGCCACCAGGGCCAGCCGGCGGGCGATGGCAGGCAGCAGATCGCCAGGAATCAGCCGTTCGGGCGAGACGTAGACCAGATCGATCGTGCCGTTCTCCAGCTCGCTGCGCACCCGGCGGCGTTCACTTTCGGTCAGGTTGGCGTGCAGGGCTCCAGCGCGCAGGCCGGCTTCCCGGGCAGCTGCCACCTGGTCGTCCATCAGGGCAACGAGCGGGCTGACCACCAGCACGAGCCCGGCGCCACAGGCGGCCGGCACCTGATAACACAGGGATTTTCCACCGCCGGTGGGCAGCAGCACCAGGCAGTCGCGCTTGCCCAGGGCGGCGCCGACCGCCTCGCGCTGCAACGGCCGGAAGGCGTCGTAGCCCCAGTGGCGACGCAGGGCGTCCTCCGGGCGAAGACGGTTTTCCGGGCGCACCACGGTCTCTTGACGATATCCGGCGGGCTTGGCGGCCGCCTGATAATTCATGGCGGATTCGCGGACCCGGCCCGGTATTGCCGGGCGGCTCGCGCTGGCTGGCAGAGGCTGCCCAGCCGACAGTGCTTTCAGTTCGGCCAACGTCCGCACCGGCGCGAGGCCGCTGACATCAGGAAGATCCTCGTCGTCGCTCATGACCGAGTCTGCTCCGGCGAAGCCCGGAACCCAGTCGCCGCGTACGGCAGCCGGCCGGCACGGTAGATCTCGTCGCGCTCCTTCAGCCACGGATCGGCATCCTGCAGCTGGTGGCACAGGACGATCAGTCCGATTTCTTCGCACACATAGGCAGCCAGTTCGTGGTGCTGGGTGGCAGCATAGATCCGATCGAACACCACGTCGCGGATCTCCTGGATCCCGGGCTCGAATTGGTCGCCGACCCGATTGATGATGGCGATGAAAGCCGCATGGCCGGCCTCGTCAGCGTCCCACTGGGAAAACACCGCGTCGACGTCCAGGCTCCTGAGGTAGCCGGTGGCGAAGATCCGCCCCCCGCGGATCAGCTCCACCAGCGGGTGGTTGCCTGGCACTCGCCCGGCGCCCGCCTCCGGCGCTGCTCCGAGCGTGTTCCCATCGCGCAGCTTGCGGCTGCTCATGCGTCCACCACTTCCACACGCACCTGGGCATTGATCCGGCGCAGACCTGCCACCGCCTGCTCAGCCATGGTCAGGGCTGCGCGCAGGGATTCCTCCACCTCGTCGCCATGCAGCGCTGCTCCGCAGTTGTGGGCGGCGGTGCGCAGCACCAGCTGCAAATCGGCCAGATCCTCCCGCTGTTCGGCGGACAAGGCGGGGGTGTTGGCAGCGGGCATCAGCGCATCGTGTCGGGAGCGCCAGCGAGCCAAGCGAGCCCCAGCGCCAGCGAGCCCCAGCCCCAGCCCCAGCGAGCTCTGCGGCTGCGCTTGGTACCCGCTGGTGCGAGCGGCGATTCCGGTTTGCTCACCGTTCCAGCGGAATCTGCAATGCGATCTTCAGCACCTCAGCGCCGGGATTGGCGCCGCCGGCGATCTGGGCATTGCTGAAATGAGCCAGGGACAGCGCGATCCGCCAGCCGTCGGCGCTGTCGCCGCAGGCACGGCTCAGCTCGATCTGGGTGCGCATCTCCAAGGCTGTGCCGAGGTTCAGTCCATGTCCGTCATCAGCATATCCGCCCAGGCCGAACCCTGGGCTGAACCGCCAGCGCTCGAAAAAGCGCAGCTCGCCGACGACACCTCCGCCTGCCCACCAATCGTGGGGTCCGAGTTCGACCGCCGCCCACAGGCCGAAGTTCCACAGCCGGGGAACCGTGCGAATTTCAGCGAATCCCCAGGGATCCTGCTGACGGTCGAAGATCCCCGAGACGCCCGGACCGGCACACACCAGCAGGTCGGCGGCCAGCGGCGTGGTTGCGGCGGCGTCTGACAGCGTGGCAGCGGCCAGGGGCGTGGCAGCGGCCAGGGACGCGGCAGTCAGCAGGACGGTGATCGCCCATCCGGGCGCTGGCAGAGATGCCTTCACGCTTCGCGGGCCTTCGCGAAATCGAGGGTCAGTGGCACCATCCGGTCGGCGACGGCGATGACGATGTCGACCAGGCCATCGGGGCGCAGGGCATAACGCTCTTCGACTTCAACCCCGGGATCGGCCTCGACCACCGCCACCGCGTCGAGCTGGTCGGACGCTTTGGCCCGCAGGGCCGAGGCGAAACCGATGCGCAGCGGGTGGGGATATTCCAGGATTTCTCCGGCGGGGCGCAGATCACGGCGGTCGTCGGCGTCCTCCAGGTCGGACACATCCACCGGGCTGCCGCCGCCATCCACCAGCTCGCTGCACTGGACATAGCGGAACTCGCCGAGGTTGTGGGCCGGGCGATAGGCCACGGTGCGCTCTTCGCCATGCAGCGGATCGCCGCGCCGTTGCAGGACATGGAACCAGTCGTGGCCATGCTCGACCCGCCACACCCCGAAGTGGAGGGCGGAACGGCGTTCGAGGGTCGGCACCGCATCAGCCAGCCGGCCGGCGTACCACGCCGCGCCGAAGGCCACGTCGTGCATCCGGCGGTCGCTGGTGACCACCCGCACCTGATCGCAACCAAGGGCGGCGAGCAAATCGTGGGCACGATCGGCGATGCCAGGCAACCCGGCGCTGCCACCGGTGAGCACCAGCGAGCCCAGCTCGGGCAGGGCCTGGGGATTGCGGCTGAGCAGTTTCTTCAAAGTCGCGAAACTGCGGTCGATCAGCGGACCGGCGGCGGCATCGAGGTCGTCGCGGTCGAGTTCGACCTGTTGTCGGCGCAGCGCGGCGTGCTGCGACCGGGTGCCGATGACATTGGTCAGGGTGACCGCGTGGGACTCGAGTCCGCGATCGCTGGCCAGGGCGATCTTTGCTTTTTCCGCCAACCGGCGCAGCCGGCCGAGATGGGCCGCCTCCGGTTTCCAGCCGGCGCCGCGCACCGCGTCCTTGGCCAGGAACCGGTCCACCAGCAATTTCGCGAGGGCCGCGTCGATATCATCGCCACCGAGCTTGCGCACGCCTTCGCTGTCGACCTCGGTGAAGCGTCCGTCGCCGTCGGCCCGGACCAGGCTGGCGTCGAAGGTCCCACCGCCGAAGTCATAAACCGCGACGTGGCGGCCAGGCTCGACCGCCACGGTCACCCCGAGCACGGCCAGGGACAGCGCCGCAGCGGTGGGTTCGTTGAGGATGTCGAGCACCCGGAAACCCGCGGATTCCGCGGCATCCCGAACCGCCCGCCGCTGCAAGTCGTGGCAGTTCTGGGGGACGGTGGGCACCAGATCCGGGCGTTCGTCCAAGGTGATGCCTCGGGCATCGAGATCCGTCGCGGCCTGGGCTTTCAGCCAGGCGAACCACTGGCCCAGCACCTGGTCGAGGGGCAGGGTCGCGGATTCGAACTTCACCACCGGGCGGCCCCGGCCACGGTGGTCGCGAAGCAGGCTCTTCACGCCGGCGACCAGGTCCTCGCCGCCCACCGCGTCATCTCCGAAGCGCAGGTTGCCGCCATCCAGGGCGACCAGCGACGGCGCGTGGTCGGCGCCGCCGGCGAAGCGCACCGGAACCGGTTGATCCTCGCCTGGACGGAGCCTGGCCATGACCGTGTTGGTGGTGCCGAAGTCGAGACCAAAGCGGAGCATGCGGAGGATCCCGGGGGCGGAAGGAGGCCCGCCGTTCACCATCATCCGGCTGCACCCGGTGGAGCAACCGCCAGGAACAGTCCGGCTGAACATCAGTATTCCGTAAAAATACCGGGAAGATCACGGTTCGAGGGGCCGTGTCTGCGCCGAGCGCCAGCTCGGCAGAAGGTCGATGAAGCTGCAAAAGACCTGGGATCAGGACACGGCATGCACCGCCCTGGGAGCGCCGAGCGCCAGCTCGGCAGATGGTCGATGAAGCTGCAAAAGACCTGGGATCAGGACACGGCATGCACCGCCGGCCAATGGCGGAAATGCCCATCGAGATCGAGCCCGTACCCGACGACGAACACATCGGGAATGGTGAAACCGATGTGGTCCGCCGTGGCCAACCCGCCAGGCACCCGCCGCGCCGGTTTGTCGAGCAGCACCGCGGTGCGCACCGAACGAGCGCCAGCGGCCTGCACCGCCGCCACCGCCGACGCCAAGGTCCGCCCAGTATCGAGGATATCATCGACGATCACGACCTCGGCGCCGCCGAGGTCGCCCAAGCCATCGATAGCCACGATTCCGCTCGACGAGGTGCCGGCATAACTCCGCGCCCGAACAGAGCGCAGTTCCAGCTCGGGCAGGGTCATGCCCCGGGCGAGATCCGCCGCGAACAGCCAGGCGCCATCGAGCAATGCCAACAAAACCGGCCGCTGCGCCGGGCTCAGAACCTGATCGAGCTCCCCTGCCAACCGCTGCACCGCGGCGGCAATCGCATGGGCCGAAATCAGGGGGTCAGGGTTGGGGCGCATGGTGCAGCGGGCCACAGTTGGCGGAGACCGCCCTGGGCCGGGTCGTCGCGGTCGGGTTGGTCAGTTGGCGGCGTGCCGCTCTTGGCGCAGACGTTCCGCCAACAAACGCTCAGCGGTGGCCAGGTCCGCCGGTGTATTCACGCCGAGCACCGCTGCCGGGTCCTCGGTGATGACCAGTTCGACCGGCGCGCCTTCGCCGCGCAGCAGCGCGATGACATCGGTCAGGTAGTATTCGCCCTGGGCATTTTGCGGTGTGATCTTCGCCAACAGGCGGAACAGCGCGGCCCGTTCAAAGGCGTAGATGCCGCTGTTGATCAGGTCGATGGTGCGTTGGGCCGCGCTGGCGTCCTTATGCTCGACGATCCGTTCGAGCCGGCCATCGCCGCCCACCACCATCCGGCCATAGCCGGTGGGATCGGGCATGCGCGCCGCCACCGCGACTCCCGGTGCTGCCGAACGCCGGTCGAGCACGCTGCGCAGCAGAGACGGCGGCGTCAGCGGGCAGTCGCCGCACAGCACCAGCACGGTGTCGCCGATGCAGGCGGCCTCGGCGCAGCGCACCGCATGGCCGGTACCGAGTTGGCGATCCTGCACCACGCAGGTCGGGCTCCACGGCGCCACCGAGGCCTCAACCCGATCGCGCTGATGGCCGACCACGACCACGATGCGCGCGACACCCAAGGCGCGGCACGTGTCGAGAACGTGGTGGATCAGCGGCCGACCGGCCAACGGGTGGAGGACCTTGGCCAGATCGGACCCCATGCGGGTGCCCTTGCCGGCGGCGAGGATGACGGCGGTGGTTGGAGTCATGGAAGGCTCAGTAGGGGTGCCAGGGGTCGCGATCCAGGTTTCAGATCTCAATCACAGTCCAAACTTATGCTGGCCAAAACCAACCCAACCAAGCCCAACCCAGCCGAGCTGGCGCTCGGCGCTGCCAGGGCTGGCGCTTGGCGCTGCCGGGGCTGGCGCTTGGCGCTGCCGGGGCTGGCGCTTGGCGCTCCTGGGCTTGGCACTCGGTCATGCCGTTTCTCGGGACGACGGGGTGAGCTGATACAAGTCAGGACGCGGTCCGCGTTTCCAGGCCCACCACAGCACGACCACGCCAGCCAGGAACAGCGGGATGGTCAGGGCCTGGCCTTTGCTCATGAAACCGAGGATGAACGCCCCGCCATCGACGCCGCCGGGTTGGCCCTTGTCCGGCTCGCGGAAGAACTCGCCGATGAAGCGGCCCAGGCCGTAGGTCAGCAGCGCGGCCGCTGTGGTCAGACCGGGACTCCGGTGCAGGCGGTGGGCGGTCACGGCCACCACCAGCACCAGCACCCCCTCCAGTCCGACGGCATAAAGCTGGCTGGGATGGCGTGGGACGTTTTCTGAGGCAACGAGCGGAGCGTCCGGGAAGACCACCGCCCACGACACGTCGGTCGGCCGGCCCCACAGTTCGCCATTGATGAAGTTGGCGATGCGACCGAGAGCGACGCCGATGCCGACGACCGCCGCCGAGGCATCGGCCATCACCGGCATCGACACGCGGTTGCGCCGGCACCACCAGAACCAGGCGATGACCATGCCGACCAGACCGCCATGGCTGGCCATGCCGCCGTCGTGGAAATAGAACACGCCCCACCACGGTAGGCTCGATGAAAACGTGATGAACAGCTCGGGATCGTAGAACAGGCAATAGCCCAGCCGGCCACCGGCGATGATCCCCAAGGCCATGAACGTGGCGAAATCGATGACCTGTTCGGGCACCAGCGGCAGCCGGCCGATCCGGCACCACCGGCGTAGCCACAGCGCACCGAGGATGACTCCGGTGACATAGGCTAGGCCGTACCAGCGGACGCCAGGGAAGCGCACGGCGGTACCTGGGATCATGAACGGCGGGACGGCGAACGGATTGAGGTCATGGTGCCAATAAGTGGCGAAACGATCTTCCGACGTGATGTCCGGTGGTTCCAGGAGATCGAGCCGCCGCCGGATGTCCCACGGACCTTTCGCATCGAGGATGAGCTTGCCCGCATCGAACAGCAGGCATCGGGGAAGCGGCGGCCGCTCCAGATCGCCGACCTTGGCGGAGGCCACCACGCTGACCTGATCGCTGCCACCGTTGGCGGTCCAGGCGTCGCGGATCTCCTGCACACTGCCGTCGCTGGCGTGGGCGGCCACCACCGCCGCCCGAGGATGATGCCTGACGATCGCCGACAGCTCCGGGATCGCATAGAGGCATTCGGCGCAGCCGCGGCCCCAGAAAGCGATCACCACAAATCGGTCCGAGCGAACCTGCTGCGGACCGGAGAGCACCGGACCGAAGCTGGCATCGGCCACGGTCAGCTCGCCAGCGCTGGCGATGGCGCAGAGCAGCACCAGGAGGATTCCTGGGAGCACAGGACGGGATCCTGGGAGCGCAGGCTTCAGCCTGCCCGCAGCGCTGTTGAGCAGGCTGAAGCCTGCGCTCCCAGCCTGCCTGCCGCGAAAGAACTCCCCCGCCGCGCGGGGCTCCGGCTCGGCCGGAGGGGCCGGCTGTGCCGTCCCGGGTTCTTGTTTGCCCGGGGGTAGCCCCCCGGACGCGCCACCCGGCGCTCCCCCGAGCAGCCTGCGGCTGCTCACGGCTGATCGAAGAACGTCAGGTAAGGCTTCCGCTTCGCTTCAAGACGCTGCAAATACAGGGCGAGTTCAAGCGCGTGGTAGTCGCCCCACAGCGCTGATTCACCGCAAGGGATTTTACTGCCCTTGGGGATGTGATCCCAACCATTGGGACGATGGTAGACAGTGTGCAGGAGCAGGCCCTGATGCTTCGGCGACGTGCTCAGATAGGGCTCGGCGAACAAGGATTTCGCCACGGTCAGCCCGGCTTGGGTGTAGCGGCGGCCGAGACCGGCGCCTCCCCGTTGCGCCCCCAGCCAACGGCCGAGGCGGAGCAGGCCCTGGGCGGCGATGGCGGCAGCCGAGCTGTCCACCGGCTCGGCGTCATTGAACGGGTCGGCTGGGCGCTGCTGCCAGTCGCCGAGCTTGACCAGCAGCGGCGCGCCGGTGTCCCAATAGGGAATGCCGTCGAGGGCGGTGCCGCGGTCGATCCAGAAATCGCACACGGCTTCGGCGGCGCGGCGATAGGCGGCGAGCACATCCTTCTTGGCGGGCAGGCCGGCAGGTGAAAAGTCGCTTGCTGGCAACGTGTCGAGAAACTCCAGCTGTTCGGCGTATCCGAGGATCGCCCAGGCCAGACCGCGGGTCCAGGTGGAAAAGGGCGCGAAGCCCTGCTGGCTGCTCGGGCAGCGGAAGGCGCCATCGGTGCGGTTGAAGATCGATTCGTGGGCAGTGCGACCGCGCACATCGTAGGTGTCGCGGCCTTCGCCATAGTAGATGTTCCAGCGGGCGCTGGTCAGGCCGTGGATCACCGACCGGCCGAGCAGGCTGATGACCGCGTCGCCCTCGCCTTGGAAGCGATGACCGAGCTGATGGGCCACGCCGAGGATGCGCACGGTGCGGATGGTGTCGATGAACAGCGAATGCGGGCCGTTGAACGAATGGACGAACCCGCCGGCGATGCCGTCCTTTTCCTTGCGCTCGGTCCAGCGGCTGGCCTGGGCGCAGGCGCTGGCGGCGATGGCCAGGGCGTAGAAACGCTGCTGCCAATCATCGTCTGCAGCTCCGGCCTCGCGGCCGAGCCGGCGCAGGTTGCCATAGGTCGACAGATTATTGAAGCCGTGATCGTGGACGCCGATGTGGGTGACGTGGGGCGCCATCGCAGCCAGGGTCTGGCTGCGGCCGAGTTCGACCAGGTCGGCATCGCCCAGGCCGTCGCCAGCCAAAATCGCGCAACCGTACTGGAATCCCTGGGTCCATTCGGTCCAACCGCGGGTGGCATAACGCCCGGCGATGGTGAACACCGGCGTGCCTTTGCGCGGATCCCAGGTGGCGTGGATCGCCCGGACCTTGTCGGCGGCCAAGGAAAAGACCTGGGCGCAAGCGGCGGAGAGAGAGGCGGGAGTGAGAGAGTCGTCGAGGCGCATGATGGGTCAGGATGCGTGAGGCGGGAGGGCGGTGGCCAAGCTCACCGGGGAGGATGCATAGGAATACCGACGTTTCCGGCGGCGCGGGTGATCACGCCAACTTTCCGGCGAACAGCGGGGCGTCGGCGCTCGGCCGGGACAGGTCGCGGATGAAGGCGGCGGTGCGCTCCAAGGCGATGTGTCCGGCTTTTTCCAGGGGATGGTCAAGGAACTGATGTCCGGCGCCGGACAAGGTGACGAAGATCGCTTCGGGGCCGAGATGCTGATGAAGCCGCATGGCGATCTTGGTGGTGACCTCGCCATCGCCGTCGCCGTGGAGAAGAAGCGCCGGGGGAAAGCCGGCGGCGGCCAGGGCCAGCGGACTCAGGCCCGACCGGTCCGGGCCGGCGAACTGGTCGCAGATGGTGCGCAGGTTCGACGAGCAGTCGCCGGGCTCCAGGCCGATGGTGATGCCGGCGGCGACCACGCCGCGCACCAGCAGGCCGCCGGCGTCGGGATTGGCGGCGAGGCGATGGGCGGCGACCAACGCGGTCAGGCTGCCGGCGCCGCTGCCGACCAGCACCACGCCGCCCCGGCTGGGCAAGCCGAGCAGGCCGGCCTCTTCACCGATGCGCTCGATGCCTTCCAGCACATCGCCGATGATGTCGCTGCCGTCGCGGGCGGTTTCGCTCAGCCGGCGATGGCCGAGGGCCGCCGCCGGGATGCCCAGGTTGGCCAGCGCCAGCAGCAAGGGCCGCAGATCGGTCCAAGTCTGGGCTTTGCCCACCGGCGGATGAGCCGACCACCAACCGCCGGGCAGGCAGATTGCCACCGCCTCGGCGGCCGGCCGCTCGGGCACCACCAGGTCGAAGGTCTGGTGGGGATCGCGGCCGTAGGACACGGCGAGCAGGGCACGGCAGTCGGTCATTGGCCGGTGGATGCTGGCGGTGGAAGCCGGGCGACAACCGGGATTGGCTCGGCCGAGTGCGCGGCCAGCATCCAACCATGCATGGACTGCTGCTGGTCGATCACGGTTCGCGGCGAAGCGAGGCCAATGCCATGGTCGGCGAGCTGGCCAGCCGCATCGCCGGGCTGCGCCCCGACGCGCTGGTGTCCTTCGCCCATCTGGAGCTGGCCGAGCCGTCGATTGCCGACGGCGTGGCCGAGTTGGCCCGGCGCGGCGCAACCGACATCACGGTTCTGCTGCTGTTCCTCACCGATGGTCGCCACGCCCGCGAGGACGTGCCGCGCCTGGCCGCATCCGCAGCCACGGCCCTCGGCATCACGGTCCGGGTCGGCCCGCCGCTGGGGGTCAGCGATGCCTTGGCGGAACTGCTGCTGGCGCGGGCCGGCTGTTGAACTTCGAGCCGGTCGATCGCGCATGCAGCTGAATAACCCATTTTGGGAATCGCCCAAACGCCCAAGCCCCACGGGGCGGATGGTGGGAGCAAGCGCCGTCGACGCCCGGCGGGTGTTCCAGCGAGCTGAGCATCTCTCAGGTTTTTCCTTGGCGACTTGGCGACTTGGCGGTTCATCTGTGGCATTGAGGAAAAAAGGCATGGCTCGGTGATCTACCTCGACTGGAACGCCACGGCGCCGCTGCGCCCAGCCGCCCGCTCCGCCTGGCTCGCCGCCCAGGACACCTCCTGGGGCAATCCGAGTTCGGTCCACGGCATCGGCCAGCGAGCGCGGGCGGCGATCGATGGCGCGAAGACCGCCATGGCCCGGCTGCTCGGCTGCCGGGGATATGAACTAGTCCTGACCAGCGGCGGCAGCGAGGCCAATGCCTTGGCGATCCATGCGGCACTGTCCCTGGATCCGCAGCGCAACAGCATCGTCGCTTCAGCCATCGAGCACAGCTCGGTGCTGCGCAATGCCTCCGCCCGTGGCGCGCTGACCGTGGTCGGCGTCGATCCGGTCGGCCGCATCGACCCCGCGGCGCTGGCCGCCGCCTGCGGACCTGCAACCGCGTTGGTCTGCTTCCAATACGCCAACAATGAAATCGGCACGCTCCAGGAGATCCCCGCCCTGATCGCGGCGGTCCGCGCTGTGGCGCCAGCGGCGCTGATCCTGCTCGACGCCGCCCAAGGCGCCGGCAAACGGCCGCTGCATCTCGGCGCGCTCGGCGTCGATTTCGCCAGCATCGCCGGCCACAAGTTCGGCGCGCCGCTCGGCGCCGGCCTGCTCTATGCCCGCACCGGCCTCAAGGTCCCGCCGCTGATCCACGGTGGCCGCCAGCAGCAGGACCGGCGCAGCGGCACCGAGGACGTGGCCGGCGCGGTGGCCCTGGCGGCGGCCCTGGGCGACGCCTTGCACGACTCGGCCCAGAGCGAGGAGCGATGCCGAAACCTGTTGGATTCGTGTTTTTCCACCATCGCCGCTGAACTGCCTGAGGCCGCCTGGATCGCCCGCGCCGCGCCGCGGCTCGGCCACACCCTCAGCCTGGCTCATCCCGGGATCGATCAGACCGCGCTGGTCCAGCGCCTTGATCTCGCGGGCATCGCCGTGTCCACCGGCGCCGCCTGCATGGCGGCCCGCGGCGAGCCGAGCCACGTCCTGCGTGCCCTGGGCATTGCGTCAGAACTGGCTCGCGGGGCGATCAGAGTCTCGATCGGACACCAGACCACCACCAGCGAGCTGGATGCTTTCGCCGCAGCCTATGTGCGGGAAGTGCGATTGATGCTGCGCTGACCTGGACGCGGGAACCCTATTCGCACGACCAGGCCAACGTTTCACCGGCGCGGTACGGCACCACCGGGCCGTAGGCGTCAGGCACCACGCAGGGTCGGCGTTCGAGTCGGATGGTTCCGGTCTGACGCGGCAGGCGATAGAATTCGCGGCCGAAGCGACAGGCGAAATCGCGCAGCCGATCGAGCCGGCCGAAGCGCTCGAAGGCGTCGGCGAGATACGGCATCAGCAGCGGCTGGGTGAAGACCCCGGCGCAGGCGCAGGCGGTCTCCTTGTCGTGGCGCGGGTGCGGCGCCGAGTCGCTGCCCAGGAAGAACCGTGGATGCCCGCTGGTCGCGGCGGCGCGCAGGGCGGCGCGATCGCTCGGCAGCTTGGCCACCGGCTTGCAGAAATTGTGGTTGCGGCCGGCCCAATGGTCGACCACCAGGTCGAGGTGATGGACGGTGATGGTGGCGGCGACGGTGTCGCCGAGCCGCTCGACGCAGGCACAGGCGGCGGCGGTGGTGATGTGTTCCAGCACGATGCGCAAACGGGGAAAATCCCGGTGGAGCTGTTCAAGGTGGGTCAGGAACCGGGCCTCGGCGTCGAGGATGCTGGTGCCGCGATCCGGGTCGCTGGGCACCTCGCCATGCAGCGACAGCACCAGCCCGGCGGTCTCCATCGCCGCGAACAGCGGGTAATGCGGCGCGTAGGATTCGATGCCGGATTCGCTGTTGGTGGTCACGCCCTTGGGATAGCTCTTCACCGCCACCACGCCGGCGGCAGCGGCGCCGACCAGAGACTCGGCGGTCAGCTCAGGCGACAGATACAGGGTCATCAGAAATTCGACCCCCGGAGCCACCGCCTGCAATTCCCGGCGATAGGCTGCGGCGCGCGCCACCGTCGTCACCGGCGGTTTCAGGTTGGGCATGACCAGGACCCGGCCGGCGCCGCCAGTGCGGATGGTCGGCGCCACCAGCGCCAGCAGATCGCCCTGACGGAGGTGGACGTGGAGGTCATCGGCGAGGGGCAGTTCCATGGCTGGTCGGATGATGGGGCGGCTGCGATCAGGCCAAGGCGGAGGAGGTTCCCTCGGCGCTGGAAAGCCGGAGGACCGAAACTCCGCGGTCCGGGTGCCGCCTTGGCGTTCGGCTCGGGCCGGGATCATCCCCGACATGCCCACCGACCGCTACGATTCTCCCCTGTGCAGCCGCTATGCATCGAAGCAGATGCAGGCGATCTTCAGCGATGATCGGCGTTTCGGCACCTGGCGGCGGATCTGGCTGGAATTGGCCAGGGCCCAGCAGCGGCTGGGATTGGCGATCAGCGATGCCCAGATCACGGCGCTGGCGGCGCATCTCGACCACATCGATTATGCGGTTGCCAAGGCCGAGGAGCAGCGCCGCCGCCACGATGTGATGGCCCATGTGCATGCCTTCGCCGTGGCTGCGCCCGAGGCGGCGCCCATCATCCACCTCGGCGCAACTTCGTGCGACATCACCGACAACGCCGATCTGATCCTGTTCCGCGAGGCCCTGCACCGGGTTGCCGAGCGCCTGGCCCGGGCGATCGATCGCCTCGCCAAGTTCGCCGGGCAGCACGCGGCGGTGCCGACCCTCGGTTTCACTCATTTCCAGGCCGCCCAGCTGACCACCGTCGGCAAGCGCGCCTGCCTGTGGCTGAATGACCTGGTGCGCGATCTGGCGGCAATCGAGCGCCAGGCCCGGGATCTCCATTTCCGCGGCATCAAGGGCACCACCGGCACCCAGGCCAGCTTTTTGGCGCTGTTCCATGGCGATGCCGACAAGGTCGACGATCTTGACCGACTGCTTGCCAGGGCCTTTGGATTCACCGCGATCGAGCCGGTCACCGGCCAGACCTACAGCCGGCGGGTCGATACCGAAATCCTCAACGTCCTCGCCACGCTGGGCGCCAGCCTGCACAAGATCGGCACCGACCTGCGTCTGCTGGCCCATCTCAAGGAAGCCGAGGAACCGATTGAGGCCGACCAGATCGGCTCCTCGGCCATGGCCTATAAACGCAATCCGATGCGGGCCGAGCGGATGTGCTCGCTGTCGCGCCACCTGATGACCTTGGCCGCCGACGGACTGAACACCCAGGCGGTGCAATGGATGGAGCGGACCCTGGACGACAGCGCGGTGCGCCGCATCGCCCTGCCCGAGGCTTTCCTCGCTGCCGACGCCTGCTGCGGATTGCTCCAAAACATCGCCGAAGGACTGGAGATCCATCCCGGGGTCATCGCCAAGCACATCGCCGAGGAGCTGCCGTTCATGGCCACCGAGAACCTGATCATGGCCATGGTCGAAGCCGGCGGGAACCGCCAGGACGTGCACGAGGCGATCCGCGTCCATAGCCGCGCCGCTGCCGCCGAGGTCAAGGCGTTCGGCCGAGCCAACGATCTGATCGATCGGATTCGCGGCGACGGATTCTTTGCGCCGATCCATGGCAAAATCGACCAGCTGCTGGATCCGGCGACCTTCACCGGTCTGGCCGAGCGCCAGTGCCGGCGGTTCCTTGATCAGCAGATCGCTCCGGCTCTGGCGCCCTATGCCGACCGGCTGGATGCGGCGGCGGCGTTGACGGTGTGATGGTGAAGGGACTGGGGGCTGGGGGCTGGGGGCTGTTGATCGTCTGCGCCGTTTCTGGCTGCGGCGGAGTGCGGATCGAGGTCAGCGATGCCACCACCGGCGCGCTGATCGCAGCGGCGCGGATTTCCTGCGCAGATCGCGTGGTGGCGCGCACCGGCAGCGACGGCGCAGCCAGTGTTTCTGGCCAGGGTGGCCGGCTGTGGATCAGCGCCGACGGCTACGCTCCGATCGGTGTCGATCCGCCGGAACATGGCACCCTGCGCATCGCGCTGGAACCTGCCTGGCAAGAGCGTTTCCTGCGTCAACAGCCGCTCCGCCCGCTGCCGGAACCGGGCGATCCAGCCTACCGGCCGAATCCGTGTCCCGGCTGCCCACGCTGAGGCCAGCGGCCAGTACTGCTTTTAGAGGCCAGCGCAGTTCATGAGCGGCCCTGCTCCCACCATCCGGCGAGCATTCCAGCTGCCGGAAGCGACAGCAGCACCAGCGGCGCGAATGCCAGCCACGGTCCCTGTTCCGGCGGTGTCGCTCCGGCGGCATAGGCCGCCATGATCCGGTCCAGTCCAGTCATCGCCGCCGGCAGCACGATTGCCGCCAGGCAACCGAAGGTGTGCAGCACCATGGCCGACAAGGGCCCACACGGTCCACGGCGGATGGCGATCGCGGCGACCACCGCCCACAGGATCGGCGGAATCGCCACGCGCCAGGTTCCGCCGCCGATTGATAAACCGGCAATCCCTGCGGAGCTCGCCAGGATGGCGAGCAGCACGACGAACGTAGCAACCGTGGCCACGGCGCTCGGTGCGCGGTACGGCGGGACCAGCGGGAGCGCGGAAGATTCCGAATCTGACAGCGGCCGATCCACACCGATTGGACGGAATCAGCACCGGTGCGATCCCTGGGAGCGCAGGCTTCAGCCTGCTGGAGTGACGCCCACCGAGAACCTCAGAACCGCCAGCCCAGGGAGATCGTCCCGCCCAGGCCGGTGCGCTTGACCCGCTCTTTGAACGTGACCGAGGCGCCGCCCGGATCGTTGGCGGTCGGTTCTGGGTCGGGCCGGGTGCGGCCCTGGCCTTTTACTTCGATCCGCTGATCCATCAGACGCAGGTCGGCGGCGAGCTGCCACTGGCCCAGGTTCAAAGTTCCGCCGGCGCGCAGACCGTATTCCACCAGCCAGCCGGTGGCATTGGCGACCGTGCCGTTGGATGACTCGATCCGCCCTTCGTGGCGGTTGGCCTCGGCGAAGCCCAGGCCGGCGAACACGGCGGTTTCGAAGGCGATCACCCGATTGCCTGCGGCCCAGGCGAGCTCCAGATCGCCGATCAGCGCTGAGTGGTCGTGATCGGCCTTGGCTGCGACCACGGTGAAACGCTGGTAAACTCCAGTAATGCCGAAGCGCCATCCGGTGCTGTCGAGTGCATCCTCATCGATATCTGCGACCAAGGACAAGCCGAAGCGCCAGGCCCGCGACGACGGTCCCAGGGTTTCCGATTCGGCCTCGCTCAGTCCCGGCGCGCCAGTCTCGGCATTGGACTTGCCCGAGGCCTCGGCGGAAAAACTGCCGGAATCCGGCGCCATGCCGAGTTGGAGCCGCAGGTCGGCGGCGGTCGCCGACGCCGCCAGTGCCATCCCGGCCACGATGGCGCCAAATCGCCCAACTGATTCGGCCATGGATGATGCGGCCATGGATGGTTCAGAAGCGCCAGCCGGTGGATAGCGAGAAAGACAAACCATTGAGCGTCAGGGTGTCCTTGGTCTTGCCGACGCCCCAGGTCGGGTCGGTGTACGTATCTTCGCCAGAGGTCTGGAAATAGAGGTAGCGGACGTCGCCGGCCACCTGCCAACCGCCAGGAAGGGTGAAGATCATCCCGGCGCGCAGGCCGACCTCATAGGCCCAGCCCCAGCCTTTGCCATCGATCGGAGCGGTCTTCACGGTCACGCCAGCTTCATCCGAGGCGCTGACCGTGCGGTCGCGGCTGATGTACGAACCGCCGGCACCGGCCAGGGCCGCGAACTCGATCTGCCAGGACGAGGTCGACACCGGGTGGAAGGCCCAGGCCAGGTCGCCATCTACCAAAATACTCTGGAATTTCGTGGTGCCACGGTGCTCGCCGCCCGATTTGTCGACCGACAGCGACTGGTAGCCGAGGGACAATCCAACGACCCCGACGCCGTTGCCGCGGTCGTTTCCGTTGGAATGGGTCAGGCCGACCTGGCCACGGATCCGCTCACGCAGCGACACCGTGACGTCTTCGCGCTCCGTGCCCCGGGTCTGGCCGGGGCCTTCGTCGTCCGGGTTGAATTTGCGCCGGGGAACGTGGGTATCGATGGCCAACGTGCCGGTGGCCGGCATCACCAGCAGGCTCACCCGCACATCGGTGTATTCCTGACGTTGACGTTGGATTTCTTCCCATTCGCTGATGTCGCCATCGGCGGCGGACAGCCGACCGGTGCACAGGATGAGGCCGGACAGCGTGGCCAGGCCAACGGTGCGGCGGGCGTAGGACGACATGCAGACCTCCACAGACCGGCCTGAGTAGCGGCAGCCTGCGCAGATGTCGAGACGGGACGAGCCATTTCGCTGTGCACCGTGTGGGCAGGTGGCCACCAGCTGATCCCGGCATCGCTGACGGATCCGCGCGCTGGTCTCTAACTTGCTATCCTTTTCCAACCACGCCAAACCGACACGCCATGCCCACCTATGAATATGCCTGCCGGACCTGCGGCATCGTCGAAGCCTTCCAGTCGATGCGCGATCCGCCCCTGACCAAGTGTCCGTCCTGCGGCAAAAGCGGTGCGCAGCGGATCATCTCCGGCGGGGCCGGCGTGATCTTCCGTGGTGATGGTTTCTGGGAAACCGACTACAACCGCAGCGCGGACTACAAGGCCAAGCAAAAGGCAGATAAGGCGCCCGACGCCACGCAATCGGCACCGGCCCCCAAACCCGAGCCCAAGCCGGAACTGAAACCGACCAAGTCCGATGCCGCTCCGAAAGCCGCACCAACCGCCAAGCCGGACAAACCTGCGCCACCACCCAAGCAACCCGACAGCAGATCGGCGGGATAGGATCATGTCACTTAGACCATCCCGCCTACGCCGGTCCGACAGTCTTCGTGTAAATCATGTCATGATAATAGGTTACAAATCAACCCCGGGTGGCACGCAGCATGCTACTCGGAACCGCGACGGCTGACCGTCCAGTCTGACGCTGCCTCGCCATTCTTTCGAACACCACGCACCAACCCACCAGGAGCACCCCATGCCCGCCAAGAAGATCATCTTCAACGAAGACGTCCGCGATAAGATCAAGTCCGGCGTTGAAAAGCTCGCCCGCGCGGTCAAGGCGACCCTCGGCCCGTCCGGCCGCAACGTCGTGATCGGCAAGTCCTGGGGCTCGCCCCAGGTGACCAAGGACGGCGTCACCGTTGCCGAACAAATCGAGCTGCGCGACCCCTTCGAGAACATCGGCGCCAGGCTGGTTCGCGAAGTCGCATCGAAAACCGGTAGCCAGGCTGGTGACGGCACCACCACCGCCACCGTGCTCGCTGAAGCGATCTTCCTGAAGGGCCTGAAGGCCGTGAACAGCGGCGTCAACCCGCTCGAACTGAAGAAAGGCATCGACGCCGCCGTGGCCGCGGTCATCGCCAGCCTCGACAAGCAGGCGGTCAAGGTGAAGGGTGATTTCAAGGCAATCGCCAACGTCGGTTCGATCAGTGCCAACAACGAAGCCGAAATCGGCCGGCAGATCGCCGACGCCGTGCAGAAGGTCGGCGAAGACGGCGTCATCACCGTCGAAGAAGGCAAGGGCGTCAAGGACGAGGTCGACGTCGTCGAAGGCATGCAGTTCGATCGCGGCTATGTCAGCCCGAACTTCATCACCGACCACGACCACCTGACCGCCGATCTGGAAAACCCCTACATCCTGGTCCACGAAAAGAAGATCTCGAACGTTCAGGAGATCGTCCCGCTGCTCGAAAAGGTCGCTAAGGCCAATCGCAGCCTGCTGATCATCGCTGAAGAAGTCGAAGGCGAGGCCCTGGCCACCCTGGTGGTCAACAACCTGCGCAAGGTCCTCAAGAGCGTGGCGGTCAAAGCACCCGGCTACGGCGACCGCCGCAAGGCCCTGCTCGAAGACATCGCCAAGCTCACCGGCGGCAAGGCGATCTTCGAAGACCTCGGCATCGAGCTGAAGAACATCGAGCTCAGCGACCTCGGCCAGGCCAAGTCGGTGAAGGTCGAGAAGGAAAACACCACGATCATCGAAGGCGCCGGAAAGCGCGCCGACGTCCAAGCCCGGATCAAGCAGATCCGCCGCGAGATCGAGGACACCAAGAGCGACTACGACCGCGAAAAGCTGCAAGAGCGCCTCGCCAAGTTGGCCGGCGGCGTCGCGGTCATCCGCGTCGGTGCAGCCACCGAGGCCGAGATGAAAGAGCGCAAGGACCGCGTTGATGATGCCCTGCACGCCACCCGGGCGGCCATCGAGGAAGGCATCGTCGCCGGCGGCGGCACGGCCTATCTGCGGGCATTGGGCGCCATCGACGCCCTCGGCCTGTCGGGCGATGCCAAGACCGGCGCTGAAATCATCCGCGCAGCCATCCAGCTCCCGACCATCACCATCGCCGACAATGCCGGCAAGGACGGCCTGGTGGTGGTGAATGCCGTGCTCAAAGAGAAGGGCAACGTCGGCTACAACGCCAAAACGGATGTCTACGAGGACCTCGTCAAGTCCGGCGTCATCGACCCGGTCAAGGTCGCCAAGAGCGCGCTGGTCAATGCGGTCAGCGTCGCCAGCCTGTTGCTGTCCACCGAGGCTCTCGTCGCCGAGATCAAAGAGCCCAAGAAGGACGCCAAGAAGGGCGGCCAGGGCGGCGGCGAAGATGACGAAATGGGTGGCATGGGTGGCATGGGCGGGGATTTCTGATCTCCGGTCTGCCCACCTGCAATACCACCATCTCACCAAACAAACCAACTCTCCAAGGAAACAACCATGGCTGGCAAGCCCGCTCCCAAACTCACCCTCAAGCCCCTTGATGACCGCATCGTGGTCATCCGTCTCGAACCCGAGACCAAGACCACCGGCGGCATCCTGCTCCCCGAAAACGCCAAGGAAAAGCCCACCCAGGGCAAGGTCCTGGCGGTCGGACCCGGTAAGCTGCTCGACGATGGCACCCGGGCCAAGCCGGACATCGCCGAAGGCGATACCATCCTGTTCGGCAAGTACAGCGGCTCGGAAATCACCGTCGAAGGCCAGGAGGTCGTCATCCTCCGCGAATCCGACATCCTCGCCAAAGTGCTCTAGTCGCACGGGGAGGGACTTGGCGCCTGCGGCGCGGGATGGCTGACGCCAGTATCCCCCGCGCCTCCGGCAGTCGGCCCTCCCTCCCCCTTCCTTCCCAGCATACTCATCAACCTTTTCCTAGGAAAAACTCATATGGCCAAACAACTCCTCTTCGCTGACGATGCGCGCCGCAAGGTCCTCGCCGGCATCCAGACCCTCAACAACGCCGTCAAGGTGACGATGGGCCCGACCGGCAAGGTCGTAGTAATCGAGAAGTCGTTCGGTGCGCCGAATGTCACCAAGGACGGCGTCACCGTCGCCAAAGAGATCGAACTCAAAGACCCCTTCGAGCAGCTCGGCGCCGCCCTGGTTAAGGAAGTCGCTGAAAAATCCTCAAAGGTCGCCGGCGACGGCACCACCACCGCCACCGTCCTCACCGAGGCGATCTTCCGCGAAGGCCTGAAAGTCACCGCCAGCGGTGCCAACCCGACCGAGATCAAGCGCGGCATCGACAAGGCCGTCGCGGCTGCGGTCGAAGCCATCGCCAAGCTGGCGGTGAAGGTCAAGGGCAGCAACGACATCACCCAGGTCGGCACGATCAGCGCCAACAATGATCTTGAGATCGGCAAGCTGCTGGCCGAGGCGATGGACAAGGTCGGCAAAGACGGCGTTATCACCGTCGAAGAGGCCAAGAGCACCGAGACCAAGCTCGACCTGGTCGAAGGTCTTCAATTCGACAAGGGCTACATCTCGCCGTACTTCGCCGCCGGCAGCGAGAACCAGGAGATCAGCCAGGAGAAGCCGCTGATCCTGGTCTACGAGAAGAAGATCAGCAACCTGCGCGAGTTCCTCCCGCTGCTGGAGAAAGTTGCCCAGGCCGGCCGGCCGTTCCTGGTCATCGCCGAAGAGGTCGAAGGCGAGGCCCTGGCAGCACTGGTGGTCAACAAGCTGCGCGGCGTGCTCAACGTCGCCGCAGTCAAAGCGCCTGGCTTCGGTGATCGCCGCAAGGAAATCCTCAAGGACATCGCCATCGTCACCGGCGCCAAGTTCGTCGCTGAAGACCTCGGCGAAAAGCTCGAGAACATCGAGATCGCCGATCTCGGCACGGCCAAGAACGTCACGATCGAGAAGGAGAACACCCTGATCATCGAAGGCGGCGGCAAGAAGGCCGATATCACCGCTCGGATCAATCAGATCAAGCAGCAGGTCGAAGAGACCACCAGCGACTATGACCGCGAGAAGCTCCAGGAACGTCTGGCGAAACTCGCCGGCGGCGTGGCAGTGATCAAGGTCGGCGCTGCGACCGAACCGGAAATGAAAGAGAAGAAGGCCCGCATCGAGGACGCACTGCACGCTACCCGGGCAGCCGTCGAGGAAGGCATCGTTGCTGGCGGCGGCGTCGCCCTGCTCCGCTCAAAGAAGGCGATCGAGGAATTGATCAAAGGACTTGAGGGCGACCAGAAGCTGGGCGCCGAGATCATCCTGCGCGCAGTCGAATCCCCTGCCAAGCAGATCGCTGAGAACTCCGGTCAGAACGGCGCCGTGGTGGTTGCCGAAATCCTGGCCAACAAGGGTGCCAGCTACGGCTACAACGCCCGCACTGGCAACTACGAGGATCTGATCAAGGCCGGCATCGTCGATCCGGCCAAGGTGACCCGCGTGGCCCTGCAGAACAGCGCCAGTATCGCTGGCCTGCTGCTGACGGTCGAGGCCCTGATCTCGGACCTCAAGGACGATGAGAAGCCGGTCGCCGGCTCGGTCTACTGATCGTTCCGAGAAGCGAAGCGAAGTTCCGCGGCCCGGGGCAAACGCCCCGGGCCGCTGCGTTTCCGGTCCGGCCGCGTCGCTCATTGACCGCCTGGCGATCGTTTGCTCGACTCTCAACACAGCAGATGAAGCATGAAGGACCCGCACAAAAACAACATGAGCAATGTTCCACTTGGACGTCCCGTAGGGACGCCACGGCACCAGCCCGGGGCTTCAGCCCCGGGTAGGATGGATTGCATGGGAAGCCCCGCAGGGGCGGCTGAATTCTCTGCGGGCTTCAGCCCACTAGGGCGTTCATACTGATCACCCGGACTCAACCGTCCCTACGGGACTGAGTCCTGAACGGGCTATGATACCCGGGGTTGAAACCCCGGGCTCAACTCGTGGCGTCCACGGGACGCCTGCTTCCCGCCATGGAAATCACATTTGCAAGGCGCTCAAGTTGTTCTTGCGTGCGCCCTCAGCTCAGACCCCAAGGAAATACGTGGGACTCCCCGCTCGTAGGAAGAACCACAAAGTGAGAACGATTTTCCTCCAACTTTCAATCTCTTGGCGTCTTAGCGACTCCCCAAC
Source organism: Planctomycetota bacterium (assembly GCA_014193115.1). Classification (GTDB taxonomy): domain Bacteria; phylum Planctomycetota; class UBA11346; order UBA11346; family UBA11346; genus BJHQ01. The sequence continues at coordinate 141,093 of BJHQ01000012.1, forward strand.
AGCGTGATTCGGGTTGACACCAGCGAGTTTATGGTATCAGATGTTATCAAACGGAGACCACCATGCCTATGGCCCGAATCCTGCCCGTCGCTATTGCCGTGCTCCTTCTGGCCGGATGTTGTTACGACGATTCCAGCGGCAGTAATTCCCGCTCCTTTTCCGTCGCCATCGAAAACGATACCGCCGTCGACATCGAGGTCCGCTTTCTGCGCGGCGCCAGCGATGACGACTGGCGGTGGTCGAGCATCCATCTCGATTCCTATCAGTTCAAGAACGAGCTCGTGCTGTTCAATGACCGCAGCGATACCATCCTGTTCATTTATTCGGGTGGCGTCCTGAAAAAAGAGAAACTCGCGGTGCGCCGCAATAAGATCACCATCGAGCCGTCAGATGTCGGCCTGGCGCCGGATCCCGTCAGGCTGAACGGGAAGACCTGAGGCTCGACCGGCCTCGCCACAGTGAGACCTGGGGCTCGTGCAGGTGCCTCACGCAGATCCGGCGCGGCGATGCCCACATCGCCGGAATGGCTCGGAGTCGCATTCCCAAACCAGCGGCCACGATCTGATCAAGCGACCATCGGAACCAACGTCGCGCCGGCGATGAGGGCATCGCCGCTCCGAAACGCGCGGCCTTGTTCAGTGCTTCTTCGCCGGCGCCAGCATCGCGTGCATCCGCTTGCCCTCCATCTTGGGCTCCTGTTCCAGCTTCGCGAGGTCTTCGACCTGGACGGTGAATTTCTTGATCATTTCCAGACCTAACTCGCGATGGGCGAGCTGGCGGCCACGGAAGACCACCATCAGGAGCACCTTGTGGCCAGCCTCCAGGAACTCCCTGGCGTGCTTGACCTTGATGTCCACATCGCCCTGGCCGGTGACCGGAGTCAGTCGGACTTCCTTGGTCTCGGTGCGGTGGGCGTGGGATTTGGTCTGCCGCTCTTTTTTCTGCTGTTCGAACAGGAACTTGCTGTAATCCTGGATCCGGCAGACCGGCGGTTTGGCTTCGGCGGCGACTTCGACCAGATCGAGTCCGGCAGCCTGTGCACGCTGGAGCGCGTCGAGGATCGACACCACCCCGACTTGTTCTCCCTGCTGGTCGATCAGGCGCACCTGGGGCGAACGGATCTTGTCGTTGCAACGGGCGCGATTGGCGTGCTCAGGGGGTGGAAGGGGAATGCGACTGCGGCGGCGACCGATCAAGTGGAGAGGCTCCGAGGTGGGGGACGCCGCCACATGGGCGGCAGGATGCGTGGGTGGTTTATGCCGTGGAATGTCCGTGGTACAATCCCTGGACGGGACGCTTGGACCACCAGCAGGCCAGAATGGCTCTGACCAGCTGGCGCTTGCGGGCTCACGGATTCTTTGGCTTGGCCAGGATGCCTTGGCTCGGATCGGGGCCGGTCTCCTCCGGACGCTCGACCGCCGGGACGATCACGCGGCCTTTGAACGACAGCAGCAACGGCGCGGCCACGAAGATCGAGCTGTACAGGCCCGAGAGCATACCGATCAGCAACGTGGCGGTGAACGGGCGCAACGCATCACCGCCGAAGATCAGCAGGACCACCAGGGTGCTGAGCACGGTGCCTGAGGTCAGCGTCGTCCGCGCCATGGTCTGGGCCACCGACAGGTCGATGATCTCAGGCAGCGGCAAGTTGAGCCGGCGGAGGTTCTCGCGGATCCGGTCATAGATGATGATCGTCTCGTTGATCGATGCGCCGATGATGGTGAGCAGCGCCGCCACCACGGTCAGGTCGATTCGGAAGCCCAGGGCAGTGATCAGGCCGACGGTCATCAGCACGTCATGGACCAGGGCGACCACCGCGCCGATGCCGAAGCGGAACTCGAACCGGGCTGCGATATAGGCCATGATCGCCGCCAGGCTGAGGATCAGGGCGACCAGGGCGCTCAGCTTCATCTGGTCGGCCACCTGGCCAGAAAAATGTTCGCTGGCCGGGAATGGACGGACCACGGTGATGTTCAATCCGGCGGCGACATCCGCGACCTTGTGGGCCAGTTCCGAAGCCACCTGAGCGACGGTGGTGGCGTCTGGGCCGGCAGATTTTTCCAGCAGGGACGCGAAGCGGATCGCCTGGGGATCATCGAGCGGCCCGGTCTTGGGCACCGGCGGGGCCTTGTAATCGACGGTGATCGCAAGCGAGGAATCCTTTGCGCTGATGCTGACGTTGGCGAACCGGCTGAGCTTGCGCACCAGTTCTTCGACCGATGCGGTTTTGGGCGGGTCGAGGGTCGCCAACCGGAACGACAAGACCTTTCCAGTCAGGCTGGCTTCAAGGATCTCTTCGCCTTCGGCTGCGATCTGGCCAGGGAAGGCCTTGGCGAGCTGCTCCTTGAAGACATCGGTCCGCCGCGAAATCTGATGGGCGAGCTGGGCGACCTCGGCCTCGACCGGCTGCTGCTCGGCCAGCTTGGCTTTGACCGCCTGGGTATTGCCTGGCTGTTGACGCAGAACTTCGACCTCACGGCGCAGCGCGGCGTTCTTGTCTTCGACCTGACGTCGCTTGGCTTCGAGTGCGGAGCCCTCGTCGTCGCGCACCCGGAAGGTCCATTGGCGGCTGGTCGCGGCGCCGCCGAATTCGGAGTAATACGCCTGGATGCGCAGCTCATGGGGATTGATCAACGAGGATTTCTGCTGGTCGGGCGGCAGGGTCGAGAAGGCCTCTTTCACCGATTGCTCGATCTGGCCAAGCCCCTTGGCTTCCTTGAAGGTCACCTGGACCATGCTGCCGCCGGTGAAGTCGATGTCGAAATTGCGTTCGAACGTGGTGCCCATCACCAGGTGCCCACAGCTGAACCAGAACAATCCGGCCACGGCGGTGATGATGGAGAAATAATAGGCGAACCACCGGCCATTGACGTAAGGCAGGCGCAGGGCCGGGACCCACGAGGCCATGGTCAGGGTGGTCTGGTTCCGGCACAGCCAGTCGGTGAGCAGCCGGCCGATGTACACGCCGCTGAACAGGTTGACCACGATGCCGATCATCAAGGTCAGGCCGAAACCCTTGACCGGGCCGGTGCCGATCAGGAACAGGATGAAGGCGGTGGCGAAGGTCGTCAGGTGCGAATCGATGATGGTCAGGAAGGCGCGGTCGTAGCCTGCCTCGATCGCCGCCTTCAGCCCTTTGTCCTCTTTCAATTCCTCTCGGATGCGTTCGAAGATCAGGATGTTGGTATCGACCGCCATGCCGATGATCAGCACCAGTCCGGCCAAGCCGGGGAGGGTGATGGTGGCGTCGAAGATCGACAAGGTCGCGACGATCAGCAGGGCGGTGCACAGCAGGCAGAGATTGGCCACCGTGCCCAGCCGCCGGTAGTACACCCACATGAAAGCGACCATGGCCAGGATGGCCACCACGCGGATGACCACCGTGCGGTTGATGGCGTCTTCGCCGAGGCTGGCGCCAACCACCCGTTCCGACAGCACTTCAGGGGTCACGGACAGCGACCCGCCTTTCAACGTCGAGCGCAGGCTGTCGATCTCGTCCTGGGTGAAGCGGCCATAGATGATGCAACTGGCACTGGAGGGCGAGGTGACGTGGGCTGCGGACTTGACCACGCCGTCAAACAGGATGGCGAGGGTGCCGGTGCCCTGTCCGCCGCGTTCCTTGTCCTGATTGAACAGGGCGCGGGTGAATTCCTCGTTCTTGCCAGCGCCGACCGCGGTGAAGGCGATCGACACCGCCAGCTGGCCCTGATGCATGGTCGAACCGGCGTCGGACACGTCCAAACCGGTCAGGCGGACCGGACCGAGTCGATAGAAGGTGCTTGGCGGTTCGCCCAGCTCGGGCTCCTTGGGTGCCAGAAGGTCCTCGCGGCCGAGATAGATTTTGCTGCCCGGAGCCAGGCCGAAGCGGCCATTGCCGAGGTCGATGACCTGCGATCCGGGCATGTCGGGCCGGCCATCGATGGTCATCTGGTTATGGTCGGCGGTCGGCCACAGCACTTCGCGGAATTCCAGCCGGCCGCTGGATTCCAGCACTTTGCGGGTACGGGCGGCATCGGCCTTGGTGCCGCCGGGAATGACGACTTGCAGATCGCCGTTCGACATGCGGGTGACGGTGGGCTCGGTCAGTCCGCGTTCATCAAGTCGGCTGCGCAGGATCGCCATGACCTCATCGGTGGCCGCGACATCCTCGCCCTGCTGGTTGCGCAGGTGGCAGATGAACTCGACGCCGCCGCGGATGTCGATGCCGCGGTTCATGTGGGCCAGATCCCGGGCCGGGTTGGCATAGGACACTGGCCGGCCCGACAGCCGGCTGCGCAGCTCGGCGAAATGGACCTCCTTGGCAGGACGCAAGGTCACGGTCTTGTCGGAGTTCCAGCGTGGCGCCTCGACCAAGGGGATGGCCTTCTCGCCGTCCCTGGCGCTGAGCCGCCGGGTCAATTCGCCCTCCAGGACCTTCCAATCAGCTTCGGTGGTGAGATCCTTGGGCAGGCCGGCGACGTCCTTCAGCACCACCCGGTAGGCCTTGGCCTCATCGGCCGGGGCGCTGGCGGCCGCCGGCACCTCGCGCAGCTCGATCTGGAATTCCTGGTAACCGGTATCGACCCAGTTCTTGAGGACGAGCAGGAGCAGGGCGACGAGCCCGACCGCGCTCACCACCACCAGGCGGCGGTAGATCGGATTCACGGCTTGGCTCCCTTCGCCGCCTCTTCAGCGGTCAGGTTGGTGCTGATCGCTCCCAGGTTGAAGGTCACCACCGCGCTCTTGTCGGTGCCCAGGCGCAGATCGACGGTCTTTTCACCGACCGAATCGACCACTCCGTGGGCGCCGCCGATGGTCACCACCCGATCGCCGCGCTTGATCGCGGCGATCATCTCCTTGCGTCGTTTCTCCTCTTTCTGCTGGGGGCGGATCAGCACGAAATACATGAAGGCGACGACCGCCAGCATCATCAGGAAGAAGAACAGGTTGTTCCCGCCTCCGTCCGCCGCAGCCGGATGGCCGGGGGCCGCCGGCGCAGGGTCGCCGGGGATGGAGGGCCCGCCTTCGCCAGCGACGAGGCCGATGGCGAGCGTCACGGCGAGCAGTGAGACGGTAGACAGGATGCGGAAGAACATGGGGATCCAGAGGAAGGAGGAGGGGCGGCGGGGGAACGCTGAACCGCGACACCGATGCGGTCCGCATCGGTGTGGGCACGGCGGTCGCCGATGGTCAGGGCGCCCGTGGACCGCGGGCGGAACCGAGGCGCGGCGACGGCGCGGCGGACCGGTCCTGGGACCGCGGGGCAAGTCGGTTGGCGACCGCCCATCGTTCCAGCGGTGGAGTCGGTGCGACGCAGTCGGCTGACGCTGCTACAGGCGTCGGCAGCCCGGCCGGAACCGCCAATGGCGCCGCCAGGACCTGACCTTCGCCGGAGAAACCGGCCAAGGGCGAGGCGGCGCGGGCGCTGGCCGATGACAGCAGCAGCGCGAGCAGCGCCACCAGCGGCCGCCACGACCAGACGCCAGAGGCGGCCAGGCAGCGGAGCACGGACGACAGGCCAAGCGGCATGGGCGGGGCAGGCTCCGCAGCTTACGGCCGACCGCAAGGAGGAAGCCGATCAATCGCGCCGGGCAGACCCCGCGGCCCGCCCGGAGCATGGAGCGAGCCGCCGTGCGGCCCGGTCGACACTGGGCGTACTCGGGTTCGGCGAACCCGGCGTCCCAGGACAAGTCAGGCGATCAGGCTGTTGCGCAGGACCATCAGCCGTTTGGCGGCGTCGCGTTCGCGGCAGGTGCGGGCGGCGGCATCGATGGCGTTGGCCAAGGCCAGCTTCAAATCCGGCGGGCAGTCAGGGATGGCCTCGACCAGAGGCAGCTCGACGGTGTCGACCACGGCAACGATGGCAGCGCTGTCGCCGCGATCGGCAAGTTGCTGAAATAACCGGATCGCCGCCAGGCAGCGGGCAGGTCCGATGGAGCGCAGGACATCCTCGACCAGCTGGTGCGAGGCCGGGCCGAGCAGCCGGTTGCGCAGCCACCAGCCGAGCAGGATGCCGCCGCCGACAGCGATCAGGGCGGCGATGACGGGGATAAGGACTTTGAGCATCACTCCCCTTTGAATCGGAATGAGGTGACCAGCTGCATGAAATCCTGAATATCCTGCTCGGATCGAGCGGTCATGTCGAAATGTCCGCAGTTGGTCAGACGGGCTTTGATGACCGAGGCGGTCACCGTTTGGGGAAAGACCTTCCCCGAAATTTTGATCAACAGGACATCGGACAGGTGCTCTTTGTCCTGGCTGTCGGTGATGGTCAACCCAGCCATCTTCCCAATATCCGCGGATATGATCGAGCCGGTCGCCTGGCTGACGAACCGACCTCGTTCGGAATCGATGGTTCCGGTCCGTTCGTACGCATATCCCGCAGGCAAAGCGACGGCATAGGTCTTGGGCTGATCATCGGCCGAATGAACTGCCGGTATGAGCAGAACGAGCAATGAAAAGACAGGAAAAAATGCTCTGAAGGGAGACCGGATCGTTCTTTCATTTGCACCGGAACGGGTGATCGCATCAACGTGGTTCACGGCCGACCTTTTTGGCAAAATCATCGCTGATATAATACGGGTAGACCTGCCGCAGATTGTGGATCTTCATGTCGATCCAGGAAATCGGATAGAAAAAGATTTTCGCGAGACTGCTTTGCGTGCAGTAGCAGGTACCGATGCCGCCCTCTTTGATCGGGAAGGAAAAGCGGTGGATAAACACGTAAAAGGACGACACGTAGAGCAAGAGCAGGCAGAGCGCCAGCGTCGCAACTACGATGGCTACCTTCATGGCGGCGCTTCGATTCAGCGCTTGGGCGTCGAAACTGGCGCGGCCGGGGCCGCTTCGCTGGCCGTTGGCGCGAGCATCCGCCCCAGGATCGTGCCGGCCAAAGCGTCGCCGGTGCCGCCACCTGAACCAGTCACCATCACCTGCGGCGTGATCTGGATTTTCCCTTCCGATACCGCTTTCAGCAATTCCAGGGTGGTCACGCCCTGGGCGCCGATGGCGCCGGCCAGGCTGCGGTAGGCCTCGGTGCGGGCCTGGGCGGTGATGGTGATGTAGCGCGCTTCGCCGTTGGCTTCGGCCTCGCGGGCCTTGGCCTGCTGCTCCTTGACCAGCACCTGATAGCTGGCGGCGGCGAGTTGACGCTGCTGCTCGGCTTCTTCCTGGGCCTTGATGAAGGTCGCGCGGGTCTCCTCGGCCCGCTTCTTTTCCGAGAACATCTGCTGCTGATTGACCGCGACTACGCGATCGGTCTGGGTCGCGATCAGGGCTTTGCCGGCGTCGGTTTTGTCGAGTTCAATGTTGGCCACGAACACGCCGTCGGTGCGCAGGTGGTAATGCTTCAGTTCTTCGCGCATGCGCTTGGTGGCTTCGGCCTCGACGCTGCTCCGGCTGTCGATGAACTGCAAGGCGCTCATGGTCTCAGCGACATCGCGGAAGGTGGTGCGGATCAGCGGCAGGACGACCTTCGATTCGATCAACGGCAGGGGCTCATCCTCTTGCAGATCTTTTACGACTTTATCGGGATCGGCGAGGATCGCGGCCAATCGCGGCGCGTCCTCGGCAGTGACCTCGACGGCGACCCGGACATCGACCGGGAAGCTGAAGCCATCTTTCGAGCGCACCCGGATCGCCCATTTGTCGTCCTGATAGGTGTAGATGCGCTTGGTCGTGGCGACCCGCACCACCTGATAGGCGTCCGGGTGCAAATTGTAGGCGCCTGGGAGCAGCGCTTCGCGCCACAGTCCGAAGTGGCCGCGGGGCACCAGCGGCGTGCCATTGATGATCTCGGCATCGGCGGGCGGCTTGTACTCGGGACCGGCGTTGGCCTTGATCACCGCCACTTCACCGATGTGGACGACCAGGGCGTCTTTCGCTTTGATATCGAACAGGCGGGGATTGTAGCGGTAGCGGCCCGGGGCGAGGATGGTCAGCTGCGGTCCGCGCTGGCCCTGGCCGCTGGTCAGGAAGCGTTTCCCGTCGAGCAGTTCTTCGCTGGAGGTCCACGCATCGGCGAAGACCTGGCCGACGGTCAGCGGCTTGCCGTCGAGGGCGACGATCACGCCGACTTTTCCCTGCTGGATGGTGATGGTATCGACCAGGCTCACCGAATAGGCCCACGGCCAGTAGCCGAAATGCCAGCCCGGGCCGAGGACTTCGGCCTGGGGTCCCTTTTCGCCATTGATCGCCACCACCCGGTTGGTGGGCAGGTCGTCGCCGAGGGTGCGGACCACGACGCCGCCTTTGTCGTCATCGATAAATACGGCGCTGGCGAGCAGCACCGAGCCGATACCGACCAGCAGGCAGACGATGCCGGCAAGCCGGCCAAGGGCTTTGGAACCAGCCGCGTCGGGAGCCACCAGCAAGGCGGCGGCGGCCACGAACAGGACAAGGGCGAGGAGGAACAGGGTCATGGTCGGTTCAGGTCAGTGGGGAGAGATTGCAGGAGGGTTGCGACAACGGCATCGTGGGTGACGGCTGCGCGGCGGAAGAGCGCACAACTGGTGAGCTGAGAGCAAGCCCGATGGGGTAGGGACGGCCACTCATCGTGGCCGCCCGTCCCGCCGAACCGTACGGGCAATTTTCCCGCATACGGCCCTCCGGGTGGTGGTGGCATGTCGACACGACTGGACTTGGGAGCGATGGCCAACATCCAGAGAGAATAGCCCATGATCCCCGAAGTATGCGTTTGTCATCGCCGGTTGGCGATGCAGGTTCCCCAGCCGTCCGGCACGGAATCCGTTGCGGTGAATCGAGAAGGTCGGATCGATAAGCCGGGTCAGCACCTGCGCGATCGCCTGTTGGACCAGGCGATCCACCACGGTCGGAATGCCGAGCTGCCGCATGCCGCCCCCGGTTTGGGAATCCTCTGCTCGCGCACCGTTTGCGGCTGATAGCTACCGTTCGGCAATCGCCCGATCAGTTCGGCCTTATGCGAAAGACGCCACGTCTTCAAGTCGTCGGCGGTTATCCCATCCGCGCCCGGCGCACCGCCGTTCACCGGGGTGGGGAATGGAGCTGGAAAAGAGGCGCGCCGCGCATCACGGAAAATTGCTAGCCACGACTGAACCCAGATTCCCGTTCAATGCACCCAGAAAACAACAAACCCCAGGCTTACACCTGGGGTTTTTAGTGGAGGCGCCGTCCGGATTCGAACCGGAGTACACGGATTTGCAATCCGCTGCGTAGCCGCTCCGCCACGGCGCCATCGTTTGAGATGGGTGGCGGGATGCTAGCTGTCCCGCCTGAATGCCAATCCGGTCCGGATCAGTTGGCGGCGGCAGCGGCCGGCGCCGCTTTGATCTTGGATGGGCGGATGACCAGGCCACGCTTCATCGCCCGGGTGCTGACCCAGGCCATGGTGGTCTGGCCGTCGACCACGATCTTCAGGCGCTTCAAGTTGGGCTTCACCTTCCGCTTGGTGCGGCCCTTGATCTTGTTGCCCACGCCGCCGTCGCGGCGGGCGCCTTTTTCCGAGCGGGTCCAGCCGACCGAGGTGCGCTTTCCGGTGAAGATGCAGACGCGGGACATGGGAGGCTCCGGCTCGTGGCGAGGGGGCGGATTCATAGGACCGGAACGAGCGCGGTCAAGTGGATTGGCAGGGCGATTGCATAACCCCCCGCTGGGTTGCCTTGAAAAAAGTCCTTCGGACGGATCCAGGCCTCTTGGAGCGTTGTGCGGATGCTCCCATCCGCCGATCCTTCGTGCGTCTCCTCCACCTTTCT
>BJHQ01000013.1 GCA_014193115.1 Planctomycetota bacterium
GCGCCTTCCATCGCCAAACGCATCAACGTCTGGTCCTGGGTCTTCATGGTCAGCCGGGCATCGCATTGCGCCTCCCGGACTTCGTGAACGATCTGCATGGGGATTCCTTCTGGGCTGGCGGCGTGTCGCCGCTGGGTGATTACACCCAGAAGGGTCCTCGTCTTTTGGGCGATTACGATAGGCTTAGCTCTTAAGGGGCGGACATCTGTCCGTATCCCAACTGGGCATAAATGCACGGATTGTTCACTCCTAGGAAACCAAACCACCCGATCGGGGCACTGCCACGCGGCCATGCGCCCGGGGATGTCAGGCCCGTGGCTGCGACCAGTACCACGGCTGGCTTCACCAAATGAAATGGCGAATCAGCAGCGCCTCTCTCGGCGGTTCAAGGGTGTTTTCGAATAGTGACCCTCAGCCGAGCGAACGGTGCGATGATCCCAAGCCACCAGGTCAGTGCCCGGCGCGGGCATTGGCGCGGTAGAGGTGGGCGAGGATTTCAGCGAGGGCGCGGTAGAGCGCTGGCGGAATCTCGGTGTCGAGTTCGATCAGCCCGAGCAGATGGACCAGGTCGCGATCCTCGTGCAGCGGGATGCCATGTTGTCGGGCGAGGGCGATGATCCGCTCGGCGATCTCGCCTCCACCTTTGGCGAGGACCCGCGGAGCCCGATCGTCATCGTTGCGGTAGCGCACTGCCACCGCCCGCCGACGAGCATCGTCCCAGCCCGTGGATCCTGCGGAGGGTCGTTGATCAGCCATGATCCAGCTCCGTCACCCGGATGCCGGCCTGGATTCCCAGGGCATCCAGATCGGCGGCGAGGTCCGCCAAGCCACTGCTGATGATCGCTCCGCCGTGGGCCGAGGCGGCGATGGTGATGGCGATCGGACCTCCTTCGGCGCCAGACAAGCGGACGCTGATCGGCCCCAGGGCCGACAGCGCGGCATCGACCCGCAACCACCAGGCGCGTTGACCGCTTGGCGTCGTTCGGCTGGTCACCGCCAGTCGCGCCGGCACCGGCTGCTGCTGGGCCAGCAGCGGCAGGGCCACTACCAGATCGTAATCGGCCAATTCAGCGGGTTTGAACACCAATTCAGCGGCGGCTTCACGGGCGGCCCGGACCACCGCGGCTGGTTGAGGCTCATTCGGATGATCGGCATGCCTGAGGATCTCGCCGGCCGGATCGGCGTTTTCTGCAGCTGTCTGCGATGCAGGCAGCGCCAACTCGCTAGCGGTGCCTTCATCGGGGAAGGCAGGGCCTGCCGGCGGTCTTCCGTCGGGCGTTGGGGTAAGGCCAGGGACGGTCGCGGGTATAGACGCTGATGCTGGATCGGATGCCGACCGTTCATCGGGCAACCGCGCCAGCAACGCCGCCAAAAGCGGCAGCACTGCCAAGGGCGAGGCGCCTGCGGGACCGGCGAGGAGGGGGCCCATCGTCGGACCGGCCAGCGTCCCTGGTTGCTGAACCGCTGGCAGAATCGCTTGTGGAACCGCAGGCTGATTCGCTTGCGAGGCAGCCGTCCGAATTCCGGTCTGGACGGCTGCCTGTAGATCGGTCTGGACCGCTGTCCGGGTCTGGGCTGGCGGGCTCGCCCGGTCGAACGGGATGGCCTGGACGAAGTTCTCCGTCGGACTGCCGGATCCGGACGGCGGCTGAGGATTGCGCGGCATCGCACCCAAACCGGGCGGATGCACTCCGGATGGCAAGTACGGACCGTTGGCAGGTCGCAGGGATGGAGCCGCTACGTCGCCGGCGCGGCCCCTGGTCGGCCACGCATGGTTCGTTGCACCTTCCGGGCTTTCGCTGCGATCTGCAATCGTTTGTAGTGATGGTGGAGCAGCGCCAGGCTGGCGAAGGGGACCGCTGCTTGGGGAATCCGCTGGCGCTGGCCTCAGGGGACCCTGGTGCTGCGGTCCTGGGTATGCCGCTTGCGGCGTCCGGAGGCTTGGGTTGGGCTGCTGCGTCTGGTTGGGCTCGGCAGGTCCGCCTGGTCCGGCAGGTCCACCCGGCCGCAGCAGCGGTGACAGTTTCTGATCCGGTGGTTCAGGGACGATCGGATCTCGATGGACGGCTGATCCTGTTCCGAGAGATCCTGAGATGCGCAGTGCCCGTGCTGGTCCTGATTCCGGTTCGCTAGCCACAGCATCAGACGGATCATCGCCTGCGGAATCTGGCGTGAACGGCCGGATCGGCTGAGGTGGCTGCCCAGCATCGGGCATCGACCTGATGCCAGCCAAGGTCAATGCCTGGCGGACCGCAGCGGAGCCGCCCGTGACCGCATCAGGCACGGCGATCGGAGCCCCCGGTGATGTGGACTCTGGAGCCATCGCTCCGGGTCCGACCGACCGACCGTTGGCGCCAGTCGAGGGGAGCTGCACGCGGCGATCTGGCCCAGGCAAGGTCGGATCACTCTGCGCTGCCGGCAGCGAACCGGTGGTCGGAACACGGACCTGATGGCGGCTCGGTAGCAGATCGACCAGTGCCGCGGCCAGATCGGGAAGACGGCCGGTGGCTGCCCGCTCAGCCAGGGCCAAGGTCGCCGGCGTGGCGGGCCAGCCAGCCCGGGCGAGCAGGGCGTGGGCGATGAGCCGCGGCGACGGGATGACGGCGGTCGATGGCTCCGGAGGCACAGCGATGGATGACAGGCGATCGGGAGGCTGGACGACGTTGGTGCTGGCGGGATAGGACTTGGCGCGATCCGCCTGAAACGGCAGTCGGCTGGCTTGGCCGCTCGGCATGAGCCGATCGCCCGGCGTCGCCGCAGACGTTTGCGTCGCCGCAACACCAGGCAGCGCCGCAACACCAGGCAGCGCCGCAACACCAGGCAGCGCCGCAACACCAGGCTGCGCCGCAATGCCGGGCCGCGCCATAACACCGGCTAGCGCCGCAACGCCGGGCTGCGCCGCAACACTTGATGGCGCTGGGACGCGCAATGGCGTCACTGCTCTTGGCGGCGCCGCATCCGGCCGATCGATGCCCGCGTGTCCATCCGGCCCCATTTCCGGGGCATCGGTTCCTGCCATCGCAACCGCCGCCGCCAGACGTTCCCGATCGAGCGGCGCGCCGAGGGCGATGAACGCGCGCACGGCCAGGATGGCGACCGGGCTTGGCGGCAACCGCAGACGGGCGAGGAGTGCTGCGATCGGCGGTTCTTGTTCTGACGAAGATGACGACTGGTCCTGGATCATCGCGGTGATCGCGGCAATGGTCCGTGATTCCGCGGTTCCGCTCGCCAGCAGGGGGCCGGTGACCAGCTGGCCGCGACCAGTGACCGGATCGCCGCCAGATGCACCGGAAGGCAGCAGCCGCAGGCGGACCGGTTGGTCAGGATCAGCAGCCGGCTCGGCCTGGATCAGGACGGTCTGGTCCGGTTGCAAGGGCACGTCTGAGGCTGCCACCAAGGTCCGGCCGCGCAGGGTGAACAGCCACTGCCCATCGCCGGCGGCGGAGATGACTCGGCCGGTGACCGGTTCACCGCTGCTGGCCAAGGCGGCCAGCAGATGGCGAAGGCCCGGATCATCGTTCACCGCATAGCCATCGGGCCGCTGCCAGCCCGCGACCGAAGTCATGGCCGACCTGGACCCCGGTCCGGTCCGACGCGGTGCTGGGGCTGGAACCCGACCAGCGAAATCACGTCCGGTCCACGCCAGGCCGTTAGAGCAGTTCCAGGCCGCGGACCTTGTTCCGCAGCACGGTGATCACGCGGGTGTGGATCTGGCACACCCGGCTCTCGGTGACGCCGAGCACGGCGGCGATCTCTTTCATCAGCAGATGCTCGAAATAATACAGCTTGACCACCATCCGCTCCTGATCGGTCAAGGTCGCCAGGACCCGGGCGAGAACCCGTTTGCGATCGTCGGTATCCATCCGGCGGCCGGGGTCGGTCTCGCCGTCGTCGCGTCTGGCCAGGGTCGCACCGAGCGGAGCGTCCTCGGCCACCGGCGCGTCCAGGCTGACTTGCGAAGCGAGACGGGCTTGGGCTTCCAGGTCGGGCAGTTCGGCCTCGGACACGCCGAGCCGGGTCGCCAGCTCGTGGTCGTTGGGCGTCCGACCCAAGGCCTGGGACAGCTCGGCCACGGCCTGCTGGTAATCGCGGGCCCGTTCCCGGGCTGCTCGCGGAACCCAGTCGCGGGCCCGCAACTCGTCGATCACCTGGCCGCGGATGCGCAGCACCGCATAGGTTGAAAAAGCGGTGTCGCGGCCGGCATCGTACCGGTTCAGCGCATCGATCAGCCCGATCACACCGGCATGGAACAGGTCATCACGGTCGACCGTCGCCGGCAGGTGGGCGGCGACCCGCTCGACCACGGTGCGGACCAGCGGCAGATGACGGAGGATCTCCTGTTCCCGCTCGGGAGCGGTGCGGGTGTCTTCGGCTTGGCGGTAGGCCCGCACCCGGTCGCTGCGCGCCGAGGCTTGTGCGACCGCGACGGTGCCGGGGACCGGAGTGGCGGTAGTGGTGCTCATCGGCTAGGCCCTCCTCGACCCGGAGCGGCTGGCGTAACCGGTCTGCGCACCGGCGGTTCGGGCTTGCGCACAGGTACGGCTGGCTCGGATTTCGGTTCGTTCTTCTGGCTTGCCATCAGCCGTTCCGACTCGTCCTGGGAGATCCGCTCTTCGATCACCGCGGCGACCTGGCGGGCCAGCCAACCACCGGCTACGGCCGTCACCCAGGCAGCGATTCCGGCGCGCCAGGCAAGGGTCTGCGGATCGGTACCGCAGAACAGCCCGACGGCGAGGAAGCACACCGCCGCTGCCGCCAAGATGCGGGCCTGGATGGCCAGGAGATGGATCTCCACGCACAGCTCCACTGGGAATCATCGGGGTAGACTACCCCGACCAGCAGCCCTACGCAAAGGCGGGGCCAGTCGAGGTCGGCCAATTGCCGTACCTCCCGTGGCAGGATCCTGCCGGCCGCGTCCATCCGAGTTCTGAGCTGAGTCAAAACCAGTACAGCCCGGAACGTTGGGGGAGTCAGCACCGCCATCGCTGCATTTCGTCACGTTTCCGGCGACCTGTCCGCGTGCCAGGATCCGGACAGGGTATCGTCGGATCGCCTCTGGTTCAGGCTGGCCTCAGATCGGTCTACCGCCAATCGAACAGGATGCCCAAATGCGGCCGCTTGGCGTCCGCCGCCAGGGCATAGGCCTCAGGCGCTGCCGCCGGCGTGAACCGGTGGGTGACCAGGTCATTCACCCGCAGATCGCCCCGGGCCAGGCCGCGCAGCAGGTACGCCTGCATCGCTGGCGCGGTCCAGCGGTCGCGGGCATCGCCGGGGGCGGCGGTGTGGCTGTCATGGGAACCGATCAGGCTGACCCCGCGGGCCAGGATGTCGCCGCTGATCCGCTGGGATCCGGGATCGCCGGGATCGCCCAGCATGACCACCGTGCCGAAGTCCCTGGCGAGGCCGAGGGCCTGTGGCAGGACCGCCGGATGGCCGGTGACATCGTAGACCACATCCGGCAAACCGCCGTCGCAGGCGGCCTGCACCGCGGTCCGGGCGGTGGCCACGGTGCCGGTCCACACCCCGGTGGCGCCGTGCTGTTCCGCTGCGGCGCAGCGTGCGACATCAGTGTCGATGGCGATCACCGTCTCGCAGCCCAGGCGGCGGAGGTACTGCACCAGCACGAGGCCGAGCACCCCGCAGCCGATCACCACCACCCGGTCGCCGAGCACGTGGGGGACCTTGCGCACCGCCACCTGGACGATCTTGAGGATGCCGATCCAGGCGGCGTCGGCCAGGTCCACGCGGTCAGGAACCGGATTCACCGCCGCAGCCTTGATCAGCACCCGGCGGGCGTGTTTGCCGCGCACAGCCACCCGGTCACCGACCTTGAGATTGGCTACCTGGGCGCCGGTCTCGACCACCACACCGGCGCTGCTGTAGCCAGGGAAGAATGGATAGCGGACAAAACGCGACCAGTGCGTGTCCTCGGCGAAGCGATGGTGCAAGCAGGTCAGTTCCGTACCCGCGGACATCAACGACCAGTGGGTTTCCACCACCACCTGGTCTGGACCGGCGCTGACCGGGCCAGCGTCATAGGTCTCGACCGCACCGATGGCGGGGAAGCGGATGGCAGGATTGATCATGGCAGGAAGGCTCCCCGGCGGCGCAGTTCGGCGCGCAGATGGTCGGTGGAAACGGCTCGCACGTCGCCGTGGGTGCGGACCGCGCTGGCGGCGACCCCGGCGGCCTCGCCGGTGCACAGGCACACCGGCATGACCCGGACGCTGGCGTTCACCGGCCGGTCCGTGCCGATGCAGCGACCCGCCACCAGGACATTTTTCAATCCGATGGGCAGGAGACTGCGATAGGGGATGCCGTGGGATTCGCCGGGTTGGTATTTCTCGAACCGGCCATGCACGCGCCTCTCCCAATCGGCACCTTTGCCCGCATTGGCACTGGTCAGTTCAGCCGAATAGAGATGGATGTCGATGAAATAGGCGTTGCGGCAGATCTCGTCGGGAAACGACTGGCGGTTGCAATAGTCTGCCAGGGTCAGTTCGTAGTCGGCGACGATCCGCCGGGTCTCGCGGGTTCCCAGCAGTGATCCGGTCGAAACCAGAAAGGAATCGGCGAAGAACTCCGGCAGATGGGCAGCCAGGGCATCGCGATAGGTCTTGGCCAGACGCCGGCCGGCGGCCATGCCCTTGGCCAGGTTGCCGGGATCGGTGTTGTCGACTCCATAGATGTGGCCGGCATTGAATCCCATGCAGCCCGGTCCGACTCGGATGCCGACGATGTGCTCATCCGGGATCGCGGCGAACCGCGGATCGGCGCGCATGCGGGCGATGGCCGAGGGCTGGCCTGGCGCCGGCGGCTTGGTGAAGCTGGGATACTCCGCGAAGCTGCCTGTGACATTGGCGAGGATGAAGCACATGGTCGCCGGCATCAGTTCGCCGCCGGCATCGTCGCCCTTGTGGATCGCCACCCCGGTGCGGGCGACCAGGTCGCCATCGCCGGTGGCGTCGATGAACACCGTGGCCCGGATCGCCCGCAGGCCGCGCTTGTCGGCGACGATGATGGCGTCCACGGTGCCATCGCTCTGGCGGCGGGCCTCCACCAGCAACGTGTCGAAGGCAACCTCGACCCCGGCCTCAGCCAGGGCCTGGTCGTAGACCTGCTTGAGATGCTCGGCGTTGATCGCCACCCAGTCGTCCTTGCCCGCCGGGACATGCGGCGTTCCGGCCTTCGACCGGTCCAGGATACGTCCAGCTAATCCAGCATGGATGCGCTGCTTGCGGTCAGTGAACGGGCACCAGGCCGGCACCAGGGCGACCGTACCCATGCCGCCGGCGGTGCAGGTGCGCTCGATCAGCAGCACCCGGCAGCCCTCTTCTGCTGCGGCGATGGCGGCGGCGCAGCCGGCAGGACCGCCACCGACCACGACCACGTCCCAGATACCTCCGGAAGGCACAGGAACGGAAATGGAATCGGACATAGCTGGGACTCCGTTGGTGCCAGGCCACCGCGCGGTCGGGTGCGGCGGCCTGTGGTCGAGTACGGACGCTAGGGAGCGAAAGCATCCCTTCCCACGCCGCATCATGGTGCGGATCGCTCATCCCTGGTGTATCTGCTTGGCCGCAGGATCGCCTGGGCCAGGCGGGGTGCAGCGTTCGCGCCGTCATTACATCTGTGGAATCGCCTTCCGTTCAGGTGCTTCCACGACGGCGCCATTCCGCTGGGCTCGCCCCGGCGCGTTGGCGGAACCAACGGCAGAAATGGCTGGGATCGCCGAATCCCAGTCGGGCTGAGACCGCCTTCACCGGCTCAGCCAGATCGCGGAGTGCGCGGCAGGCATCGGCGAGCAGCCGATCCTCCAGCCAGGCCCGCACCGAGCCGCCGCAGTGCTGGCGGAACAGCCGATCGAGCTGCGCCCGCGACAGGCCGGTGGCGGTGTGCAGCCGATCCCAGGGGATGGCCGAGGGACTGGGTCGCTCCAGCAGGCACTGCTGCGCCAGGGCAATCCGCGTTTCGCTGATCGGGATCCCGAGCGGAATTCCAGCCTGATCGCAGGCGGCGACGCACCAATGCAGCACTTCAGCCTGGAGTGCGGCCCAGGAGCGAGCATCCAGCAGACTGCTGTGCTTCAGAAACGAACCGCCGATCGTTGCCGCCAGGCGATCGGCCGCTGCCACCAGGGCCGGGTGTCCGTCGGGGATCAACGTCGGAGGCAGACCTGCTCCAGGCACCTGGCCGGTCGCATCGACGATGGCGCAGCGGATCGAGCGGATCACAGCATCCTGGGTGAAGCGATGACGCCGGGCGACCCCGGGCGGGATGAGCACCCAATCGCCCGGCCCGGCGCGCAGCCGTCCGGATCCGTACACGACCTCGACCGAACCCGCGCGCACCTGCCAGGCGCTGAGCAGGAAATCGCGCAGGGAACTGGTGCGGTTGACCGGAGATACCGCGCGATCGTAGTACATCTCCAGGTCGAATCGCCACTCGTTCCAGGTGCGGTAGCTGAGCATGGACAAATCATCCGGATGGAACGTCCATGAGCAATCCGTGCCATAGCGCTGACTGTCGATCGCGGACAGACGTCACATCGTGGATGCATATCGCCGCCAACGCCGCGTGCGGGCTCTGCCTGTCGAGGCCGTGGCGACATCCACCCAGCAATGATCAGGAACGATCAGGAACGATCAGGAACGATCAGGAACGACCCATGCCGCTACCGAACGAGGCCAAACTCGCGGACATCACGCTTCCGGTTGGATGCATCGACCCCGAACGCGTTGCCGCGACGTTCGCCACCCATGGCGTGGTCATCCTTCCATCGTTGTTCTCGATCCAACAGATGCAGGCCGCGCGGGAATCGTTGCTGGCTTGGGCGGCAACGCCCTCATCGCATCGACCATCGAACCATGGCGCCGTCTTCCAGGTCCACCAGACGGCGGTGGTGTCGTGGGGGCCGATCCAGGCCGGCGATCCGGCGTTCATCGCCCTGCGCGACCATCCGCTCCTACGCTCGCTGACGGCGGCGGCGATCGGTCTGGGCGCGACCGGCAATGGCTGCCTGGTCATGTTGTCGAGAAATGGCCACCGCCAGGCCTGGCACCAGGACACCAGCAGCGCCGATCCAGGCCAGTTCGTGCTCAATCGCCTGCTCTATCTGTGGGACATCGATCCGCAGGCTGGCACGCTGTATTGCGTCCCCGGATCGCACCGGCGCGGCATCATTCCCCCCGGGGAACCGCATGAATCGTTGCCAGACGAGGTTGGCCTCGCCCCACGCGCCGGGACGCTGGTCTTGATCCATTCGCGCTGCTTCCATCGCGTCAGCGTCAATGCGACCCATGATCTGCGGTTCTCGGTGAACTTCCGCGCACAACCGGCCGGATCGACGGAACACCTCGATCGATACGGAGTGTACCGCACCGGCACCCATGATTTCGTCACCAATAAGGCGGTAGTATGACGATTGCCATATCCACTGCAAAACACACAGCAAACCAAGGACAAACTTGCGCCGGGATAAACCGGCAGAAAACAGCGGCTGGAAGATTGGTACGTTGAAGAACAGCCCCGCTTGCTGGCGACCTGTGTCCGATCACCCCGCCGCGTCGCCCTTGGTCCGTGGGCGGAAGCGTGGGCGGGCTCCGCTTGGCGGGTCGTTGTTTTTGGCACTTTCGGAGGCTTCGCGGACCAGTTCGGTCAGGGCGTCGTTGGCCGGGCCGACGGCCGGCAGCAGGCGGCGATAGGTGCCGTCGCTCTGTTGGACCCGGGCCTGGGTCTGGTCAGCGAGACAGGTCTCCAGGATCGTGGCCAGGCGGGCGCAGATCGATTCGTCGGTGATCTGGACCAGGGATTCGACCCGGCGGTCTAAATTGCGGCCCATCCAGTCGGCGCTGGCGATGGCATAAACCGGGTCGCCGTCGTTGGCGAAGTGGTAGATGCGGCTGTGTTCCAGGAATCGGCCGACCAGCGAACGCACCCGGATGTTTTCGGACAGACCGGGGACGCCGGCCTTGAGGATGCACATGCCGCGCACGATCAGGTCGATCTCGACTCCGGCGGCACTGGCGGCGTAGAGCTCGTCGCACATCGGTTCATCGACCAGGGCGTTGAATTTGGCGATGATCCGGCCCCTGCGGCCGTTGCGGGCATGATCGGCTTCGCGGCGGATCCAGTCAGCGCATTTGCTGCGCAGGGTCAGCGGAGCGACGGCCAGGCGTTCCCAGGCCGGCGGCTCACTGTAGCCAGTGAGCAGGTTGAACAGGGCGGCGACATCGCGGCCCACCGCCTCGTTGGCGGTCATGTACGACAGGTCGGTGTAGAGCCGGGCCGTGCGGTCGTTGTAATTGCCGGTGCCGAGGTGGCAGTAGCGGCGGATGCCGTCTTCTTCGCGGCGGATGATCAGCAGCAGTTTGGCGTGGACCTTGTAGCCGACCAGGCCGTAGACCACATGGGCGCCGGCTTCTTCGAGCGCTCTGGCCCATTTGATGTTGGCGGCTTCGTCGAAGCGGGCCTTCAACTCGACCAGCACGGTGACCTGCTTGCCCGACTGGGCGGCGCGCATCAGGGCCTTGGCGATGGGCGAATTGCCGCTGGTGCGGTACAGCGTCATCTTGATCGCCAGCACCAGGGGGTCGGCGGCGGCGCGTTCGACCAGTTCGACGACGCGCTGGAAGCTCTGGAAGGGATGGTGGAGCAGGACTTCGGCCTGGCGGATGCGGCCGAAGCAGTCCTCCCATTCAGCGTCGTTGGGATGGACCACCACCGGCAGCGCTGCATCACGAAGTTCAGCCCGGGGGCCGCGGGGCAGGTTGTCGACGCGGTCGCCCAGACCGAACAGGAAGGTGAAATCCAGCGGTCCATCCACCGGCACCAGATCGCTGCGGTCGAGATCGAGGGATTCCACCAGCCAATCGCGCAGTTCCGGGTCGGCGCCGGTGCTCAGTTCGAGCCGCACGGCGTGGCCGTGATCGCGGCTGGACAGCTCCTGTTCGATCTCGGTGAGCAGATCCGCGGCCTGTTCCTCATCGATTTCGACGTTGCCGTCGCGGGTCATGCGGAGCAGGCAGCGGCCGACGATCTCGTAGCCCGAGAACAGCCGGTCGAGGAAGCACATCACCACGTCTTCGACCAGGGCGAAACGGCCGGGCTGGCTGACCAGCGCGATCAGGCGGTTGCCGGCGGGCACCGAGACCAGGGCGCGCCGGGTCGGGGCCGGCGATGCGCTGGTCGCCGCTGCGATTTCGCTGCTTTTCTTCAAGCGCACGGCGACGGTGATGCCGCGGTTGGGGACCAGCGGGAATGGCCGGGTCGGGTCCACCGCCTGGGGAGTCAGCACCGGTTCAAGCCGGTCGCGGAAGAAGCTGCGCAGCGTCTCGCGATCGGCCTGGGTCCATTGGTCCATGCGGACGATTTCGACGCCTTCCTTCGCCAAGGCGGGTTCCACCGAGGTCCGCCAGCAGGTGTACTGGTCGCTGACCAGCGCGGAGACCTCGCGGTGCACCGCCGCCAGCAGCGCCTTGGCCGAGTGCCCGGCCGCGGTCTTGTTGCGCGCCTCGCCATGCAGCTCGGCCAGGCGTACCATCACGAACTCGTCGAGGTTCGATGAGACGATGGCCAGGAACTTGCAGCGTTCGAGCAGGGGTTTTCCGGCGTCCTGGGCTTCCTCCAGCACCCGGCGGTTGAACGCCAGCCAGGACAGCTCCCGGGTGTGGTAGCGCTCGGCGCCGGCGGCGGCCGGATCACGGTGGAAGACGCTGGTGCCGCCGTTGGCGGCAGGTGCGTTGGCGGCAGCGACAGAGACCATGTCAGCGTTCCTCGCGGGGGACGACCCGGACATCCAGACCGAAGACATCGGAGAACAGGTCGCTCTTGCCGGCCACGGCCCAGCGTTCAAGCGCGACCTGGCGGCGGTCGACGTGGATCAGCAGGTCGCGGCCACGGACCTCGCAGCGCAAGGTGCGGATGCGCTGGCAGCGCTCGACGTCGAGGGCATAGGCGATGCGGAGCAGGGCGGCGAGGGTCGAGACCACCACCCGCAACCGGCGCGGCAGCACAGTGAAGCCGGTGTGGTGCGGCTCGGGCACGCTCTTGCGGTGATAGCGTGCGACCTGGGCGACGACGTCCTGCTCTTCGGTGGTGAGTCCGGCAAGATCGCTGGATTCGATCAGGTACATCGTGTGCTTGTGGCGATTGCGCACGTTGATGTAGGCGCCGATGTCGTGGACCAGGGCGCTGAATTCGAGCAGGACCCGTTCGCGCGGACCCAGGCCGTGCAGTTCCCGGGTCTGGTCGAACAGCTGGCAGCAGAGTGCGGCGGTGTGCTCGGCATAGGCC
This sequence comes from Planctomycetota bacterium, assembly GCA_014193115.1. Classification (GTDB taxonomy): domain Bacteria; phylum Planctomycetota; class UBA11346; order UBA11346; family UBA11346; genus BJHQ01. The sequence goes on from BJHQ01000013.1 coordinate 12,295, forward strand.
AGGTCGCCGTGATAGCGCGCCACCAGCTGGCGGGCCTCGGCGAGCAGATGGCTGCTGCCGAGGTGGTGAGGGCCTTCGGCGCCGGGCAGGAGATCGGCCATCAGGCCATCGCGCAGGGTGATCGGCGGGACCCGGATCGAGCTGGCCCCGGTGCGCTCGCAGAGATGGCGGATCAGGGCCGCGGCCGGCAGCAGCATCGCGGCGCGGTCGGTGTCGAGGCCGCAGCGCTCGGCGCGCTGGGCCGGGGTCAGCGGCTGCATGCGCTCGTACCAGCCCGCCACCAGCCGGGCCTCCAGCACCTGGATCTCGTCAGCGGCCGGCTCCTGGCCGATGATCAGGGTGAACAGCCGGCGGACCACGCCGCCGGTGACGACCAGGCGGTCGACCTTGGCCACGGGCAGGCGGCCGAGCACCGCCCGCACCGCGCCCTGGGCCAGACGGTCGATCGACACCGCATAATCCATCGAGTCGCGCATGCCGCGGAACTGCTCGTGCAGGCGATGGGTGCCATAATGCTCCTCGACCGCGTGGACCATCTTGCCGTCGCGCACCAGGCTCAGGCATGATCCGCCGCCGCCGATTTCGATCAGCAGCGAATCGCCAGCCAGATCGAAGCCGCAGCGCCGCGAGAGCATGCGCACGGCCTCGAAATAGAGGCGGGCCTCTTCCGGGCTGGCGATGACCTCCAGGTCGATGCCGGTCTGGGTGCGCAGGCGTTCGATCAGGACATCGGCGTTGAGCACTTCGCGCAGACTGGTGGCCACCGCCCGGAAGCGCTCGACGCCATAGGCATGGGCGGCGGCGACGATGCCGGCGATGGCGGATTCGACCGAGTCCATCGCCTCGCGGCGCAGCCGGCCGGTGAGCAGGGCACTGGCCAGGTCGACCGGACGGCTGATGTCTTCGAGGACGCGGGTGCTCTCACCCGAGACCTCAGCGATGAAGGCGCGCACCGCAGAGGTGCCGCAATCGATGACGCAGACAGGGCTCATGGACTGGACCAGGGGGCTCGGACGTGGCTGGCGATCGGCCGGAAGGCGGTTTGCATCCAGGGTCTTTGTGTCGGTTGGATGAATTTCCGGTGATCGCTGGTCATGCCAACGCCTGCATGGCGGCCACGGCTGCGCCCACCGCCACCGAGTCGTCGCCCAGCGCAGCCAGGCGGATTTCCGGCCGGAATCGGCGATAGAGCATCGACCGCTCGCGCATGCCTTTGAGCAGGTGGGGCTTGAGCGCCGGGCCAAGGGCTTCGGCGACACCGCCGCCGAGGACGAAGACCGTGGGATCGACGGTCTGGCCGACCACCGCCAGACCCCAGGCCAGGGCTTCGCCGCAGCGGCTGACAGCGGCCCGCGTGGCCGGGCATTTCTCCTGCCAGGCCGCCTTCAACTCCTTGGATTTCAACGAGGCTCCGCCACTTGATGATTTGCCCGGCGGCGACCCGCCAGAAGCGTGGGAGAATTGGGGCAGGAGGCAACGCGTGCCGGCGGCGACCTCGGCCTTGATGATGCGCACGATGCCGGTCTTCGAAGCGGTGGTCTCCAGGCAGCCGGGCCGGCCGCAGCCGCAGATTTGATCGCCGAACGGCGCCGGCAGGTGGCCGATCTCGCCGCCATAGCCGTGGGCTCCGTTGAGGATCCGGCCGTCGACGATCAGCGCTCCGCCCAGTCCGGTGCCGACGAAGGCGAAAAAGGCCGAGGCGGTACCGCGGGCCGAGCCATGGGTCGCTTCGCCCAGGGCGCCGCAGTTCACATCGTTGCCGATGGTCACCGGCCGGTTGAGCAGGCTGCTCAGGTCCTTGCCGAGCGGCCGGTCCTTCCAGCCGAGATTGGCGGCGACCGCGATGGTGCCTTTGGCATCGACCGGTCCGGGCGCGCCGCAGCCGACCGCTGCGACCTCCTTGCTGGACAGGCCGGCATCTTCTAGGGAGTCGGCGGCGGTCTCGGCGATGCGCTTGAGCACCGCCTTGTACCCGCGCTCGGCCCGGGTCTCGCGCTTGGCGGTACCGAGCACGGTGATCTTGCCGGCATCGGCCAGGAAGGTCACCGCGTGGATTTTGGTTCCGCCCAAGTCGATGCCGAGCAGGGGTTTGAGTGGGATTTTCCTGGCCATGGGTGAGTTCAGCCTTGCGTGAGGCTACGTCTGTCAAGTGAAGGGACGATGGAGACGGGCGGCGTGGCGGGGGTTGGCTCCACCGGCTCCACTGACTCCACCACGATCCCTTGCGTCCCAAGCGCCTCTGCCACCAGGTGGGGCTCGACGATCCAGAGCCCAGTGGAACACCGTGCGGTTCGCCTGGTTGCGCAACACCGGCTCGGGCTTGCCCCGAACCCGGAATCTGTCACACCCTGCGTCATGCGTTGCCTCATGCTCGTGGTTCTGGCCGCCCTCGCGGCTGCGGGCGAACCCAATCGGGGTGGCGGTGGCGCCGTGATCGACCCCACCGAACCGGTGGTCGCCTCCGGCCGGTACGTCTATCGGCAGAAAGATCTCGACGCGTTCCTGCTCATCGCCCAGCGCCATGCCGGCAAGCGCTTTGCTGGCGATGATCTTGAACGGCTGCGCTCCGCGCTGATCCGCATGCTGGTGGACCGCGAAGCGCTGGCCGAATCCAAGGAATTGCTGCCGGCTTCGATGTCGGCCAAGGCTCGCGATCAGCTGGTCCTCGACCTGATGGATTACCAGGGCCACGAGGCCGCTCCGGAAGGCAGGGACCGCGTCCAGGGGATGCGCCTGCCGCCCACCGTGGTGATCGATACCGGGCCGATCCTGATCCGCCTGCCGCCTTTGTCCCAAACCCGCAAGTTGGCCAGCGGACGCCGCCAGCTGACCCTCGGCTTGGCCCTCTATTTCACCGATCAGGCCCTGGCCAAGCGGATGGAGTCGAAAGCTCCGGTGCTGCAAGATGCGATCCTGGCCCAGGTCCAGCTGCTCGCCGACGACCAGTTCGTCGAACCGAACCAGGCCCATCTGAAACAGGTGCTGACCAAGGCGATCATCGCCAAAGTCCCGGATTTCCCGGCGGATGGCCTGCTGATACCTCAGCTGGAATCCGGAACTGCGGAATAGGCCTGGAGCGGAGCCTGGGAGCGCAGGCTTCAGCCTGCAGAGCTACGGCTAGGCAGTTCCTTGGCAGGCTGAAGCCTGCGCCCCCAGGCGCACCCAGTCAGGCTGAAGCCTGCGCTCCCGGGCATGGCGCTCCTAGGCACTGGCGTGGGTTGGCGATCTGCTCCAGCATGGTTGCGCCGCCGATGCGGCAGGAGCCCGCTGTGTCCCCAGCCACCGATGCCTTCGCCCTCGCCGAGACCCTCCGCCAGCATGGTCAGAGCCATCTGCTGCATGGAATTGAGGCATTGCCAGCTGCCGATCGCGCTGCCTGGCTGACCAGATTAGCTTCGATCGATTGGGCAGAACTCCATCATCCCAGCGAGCCGCCGCCGACCTCGGCGGTCGGCCCGAGCCGGGTGGTGGACGGCGCAGAGCGCCGGCGCCGCGGCGCGGAACTGATCGCCGCGGGCGAAGCTGCCTATCGGGCTGGCGCCGTGGCCGTGCTGATGGTGGCTGGCGGCCAGGGCACCCGGCTGGGGTCGAGCGCTCCCAAGGGCTGCTTCACTTGCCTGCCCCATAGTGGAAAAAGCATCTATCAATGGCAGGCGGAGAAGATCCTGAGCTTGTCCCGCCGGGTCGGTAAGAACGTGCCGTTCCTGGTCATGACCAGTCCGATGACCGATGCCGAGACCCGGGATTTCTTCGCGGTCAATGCCGATTTCGGCCTGGCCGCCGGCCAGGTCCGCTATTTCTGCCAAGGCACGGTGCCGAGCCTCGACCGCGAAGGCCGGGCGCTCCTCGCTGGGCCAGGGAAATTGCTGGAGAATCCCGATGGCCATGGCGGCTGCTTCACCGCCTTGGTCGGCAGTGGCCAGCTCGCCCGGTTGGAGCGGGAGGGCGTCCGCCACGTCGTCTACATCCAAGTCGACAACCTGCTCGTCCCGGTCGACGATCCGGTCCTGGTCGGGCTGGCCGAGGTCGAACGCGCCGACGTGGTTACGAAAGTCCTGGAAAAAGCCCACCCCGATGAAAAAGTCGGCCATCTGGTGCGGATCGGGGACCGCGACCGGATCATCGAGTACACCGAGGTCACTCCCGAGCAGACCCGCCAGCGCGGCGCCGATGGCCAGCTGATCTACCGCTGGGGTTCGCCGGCGATGCATTGCTGGTCGGTGGGATTCCTCGCCGGCCTCGCAGGAAAAGGCTACAAAATTCCGTTGCACCGCTCAGGCAAGCCGCTCAAGGCCTGGTTCGCCGACGGCCTGCGCGAGGTCCCGGGATGGAAGAACGAACGGTTCATCTTCGATCTGATCCCCGAGGCGCCGGTCAGCCTGGGACTGGCCATCGACCGCGAGGACGAATTCGCCCCGGTGAAGAACAAGGAAGGCGCCGACAGCCCGGCCACGTCGGTGGAGCTGGTCCATCGCCAGGCGGTGCGCTGGCTGACCGCCGCCGGGGTGCGCTGCGACCTGCCGGCCGCGGCCCGGATCGAGATCAGTCCCCGTTTTGCTGCGACCCGCGAACAATTCCTGGCGCGGTGGGATCGCCGGATCCCGGCGGTCACCGGCGACTGGTACCTGGAGGAGTAGCCTGGAACGCTGTCTGCTCTGACCGGAAAGGGTCGTAAGCCGCCAGCCTTTGGAACGTCTCAAGATGCCATGGCTGCGATTCATCAAGCCGCAGGCCAGCAGATATCCGGATCGGTGGTGGTCGCCGCCGACACCCTGGCGGGCGATCCGGACCGATCCTGCGAGTATTGCGGTCACCGCTGGCGCTCGGGCCGACGTGGCGAACGCCGTTGCCCGCGCTGCGGCGGGCCGTCGGGGCCGTTGTCGTACCAGGCAGACGCGGCTGTCCCCGGCCAGCCGGCACCGACGCCGATCATTCCGCGCCGGACCGTGGATTGGCACCGTCCGGGCAGACCGCCGCCTGACTACGAGCTGCTCCATATCATCGGAGAAGGCGGCATGGGCACGGTCTATGCCGCCCGCCAGACCGGACTCGACCGGATCGTCGCCCTCAAGCAGCTCCATGCCGAGGCCTTCCGCGATGCGGTGGACGCGACGGCATTCTTACGTGAGGCGGTCACCGCTGGCGGGCTCGAGCATCCGGGAATCGTTCCCGTCTATGAGCACGCGATCGACCAGGATGGCGTGCCGTTCTATGTCATGCGGCGGGTCGAGGGCATCACCTGGCGGGACAGCCTGGCCGGACTGCCCCTGGAACGCCACCTGGCGATCCTGCTCCACGTGTCCGACGCCATCGCCTTCGCCCATCGCCAGGGGATCATCCATCGCGACCTGAAGCCCGACAACGTGATGGTCGGCAGGTGGGGCGAGGTCCTGGTGCTCGATTGGGGCATGGCGATCCATGTCGCAGCATTGGACCGGATCGCTCCGGGCAGCGCCGGGCACATCTGCGGCACGCCCAATTACATGGCTCCGGAGCAGGCCCGCGGCGACCTGGCCGCGATCGGTCCGGCCAGCGACCAGTACCAGCTGGGCGGCATCCTGTTCGAACTGCTGACCGGCCAGCAGCCCCACGACGGCGACACGGTGTCGGAGCGGTTGGATGCCGCCATCGCCAACCGCATCGTCGCCAGCAATCGCGATGATGAGCTGATGGCCATCGCCAGGCGGGCCTTGGCCACCGAGCCCGCTCAGCGATTCCCTGAGGTGGCCGCGTTCCAAGCAGCGATCCGCGAGGCCCAGGCCCATGCCGCCAGCGCCGAGCTGACCAGGCATGGCGAAGGCATGCAGGGCGCCGCCATCACCTATGAGGAGCATGCCCGGGTGGTGCATGCCTTCGATGAGGCGCTGCGCCTGTGGCCGGCCAACACCGTCGCCGTGGCGAGGCGCAAAAACGCTTTGATCAGCTATGCCCGGCGGGCGCTGGACCGCGATGACGCCGAGCTGGCCGCCCATCTCGGCCAGCTTTCCGGGGATCCGTCCGTGATCGAACAGGCAGCGCAGGCGCTGCGCCATCGCATCCAGCGTCAAACCCGCGGTCGGCTGCTCAGCGCAGTCGCCATCGGACTGCTCATCCTGCTGGTGATGTCCCTGGTCGGCGGTCTGGTCTATTTCCGGCATGCACGGGATCGGGTGATCGACCTGACCAGGCAGCGCGATGTCGCGGAGGCGGCGCTGGCCAAGGAGGAGGCGGCCAAGGCACAGCTCAGCCAGCGGGGTTGGCGACTGGTTTCCCATGAGGATTTCGGGATCGGTTCCCTGGGTGAGGGGGTCCGGGTGGAGGCCGGGGAATGGATCGTGCAGGACCAAACGTTTGTCCTCTCCGGCAACACCACAGGGGTTCTGCTGATTACGTTTCCACAGTCAGGAGACTCCCGGATTCAATTGGATCGGCTCAATAACCGCGCCATGCAGATCGGCTTCAGCGCCGATGCGAGCCGCCAGCTGCAACTTTCTATCGGCGCCCGCTGCGAGCTGTTCTCAGGCAAGCAGCTGCTGGCCTCGGCGGAGGTCACCGCGCCGGAACCGGGGTTGCCCCAGCACGTGCGGATCGAGCACGAGGGCGACCTGCTCCGGGTGCGGATCGATGGGCGCACGGTGCTGGGCCGGACGGTGGGGATGGTCTCCGACCCACGACCGCAATGGCGGATCGAAGCCGCCCCCGGTCTGATCATCGACAACCTGAAGATCGAAGTGACTGGCCGGATCAGCCAGGATGGCGACCGTCCACCTGGGCCGTCGTGACCACGCAACCGGTCATCCGGGAGATGGTCTCCAGGCTGGGTGCCGGGATGCCGTGGCGCCGGCTGGCCACTGCCAGCGGACCGAACAGCCACGGCAGCTCACCGCGATCGACCACCGCTGACGGGCGGTGGTCCCCGACCGCAGCGAAAAAGGCGGCGGCACGATCCAGGGCGCCATCGGCAATCCCCGGCGCGCCGATCGCCGCCAGCTCGGCGGCAGCGATGGCCAGGCCTTCGGCGGTGGCGCCCAGCACCAGGTCGCGGTGGTCGCGCCACACTGCCGCCATGCCCAGTCCGGTGGCGACGCACAGCGGTCCGACCGTGGCGTTGAGCACGGCCTTCTCCCATCTGGCAGCGCTCACGTCGGCGACCTGTTCGACGATGAGCCCGGCGCTGCGCCAGGCGCTCAGCACCGGACTCCATGCTGCCGGCAACGGGCCGACCACGATCCGGGGATCGGTGCCGGTGGCATGGATCATTCCGCCAGTCAGATCGACGGCGAAGAAGCACACCGCCACCGGCCGGGGCTGGCCGAGGCCATTCTGGGCGCATAGGGCCTGGCCGGGCAGCTGCACCCACGGCGTCAGATGGGCTCGGGAGCAGACCAGCAGCGGGGTTGAGGGATCACAATCCGCCAGAGCGACCAGCCGCGGTCGCCAGCTGCGCAGTCCGGCAGGAAGTCGCACCAGATCAGACTTGATCCGGCCGCTCGGGCCGACCACCACCGTCGCTGCATCGGCGGCGGCGCCGAGATAGCAGCCGACCAGGCCGGGACCGAGGATGGTGCAGGTCATGCGGAGCCGGGAACCTTGCACGGCGTGAACGCCTCCGGCAAGCCGGCCCTGGCCGAGAGGGCGCAGGGGCCACGATTCCGCCATGACCAGCGAGTCGGTACGGTCGCAGCGGAGCACCGCGTGGACCGGACGCAGCCGCGGCGGGGAACTGCTGTTCCTGGTCTGCGCCGCCCTGGTGCCCCGGGCGGGGATCATCGGCGTCTGGCTGGGGAGTTTCGTGATCGCAGCTGGGTTCCTGGTGATTGGCGGCCGCAAGCAATATGGAATCCTGAGCTATTGGTGGCGGCTACGACCGCGCTGCTCGCGTTGGACCTTGCTGGTGACGCTGTGGCGCCACTACGCCAGCTTCGGCCGGGTGCTGTGCGACCGCCTGCTGTTCATCCTGTCTCCCCAGCGCTACCGCTTGGAATCCACCGGAATCGAGCACGCCATCGGGCTCATGCGGCAGCGGCGCGGGTTCATCTTCCTATCCGCCCATCACGGCAACTGGGAGATCGCCCCGCTGCTGATCCAGCGCGGGATCTCGGAAGCGCAGAGCCAGGCTGCGGCCCGTGGCGAACCAGCCGCCATCGCGCCGCCGGTCGTCCACATCGTCATGATCCAGGGCGATCTGCCTGCGATCCAGCGGTTCAGCGACCGCCATCGCGGGAATTGGCCGGTGCGTTTCCACGATCCGCGCAATGCCTTGGGCACCGCAGTGGAACTCGCCGCTGCCCTCGGTCGTGGCGAGATCGTCTGCCTGCTCGGTGACCGCGTCCACGCCGACCAGCCGGCGGTCGCCGGCCGGTTCCTTGGTCGCCTGGCGCGTTTCCCCGCCGGACCGTTCCAAACGGCCCTCCTGACCGGCGCCCCGATCCTGCCGGCGTTCATGACCAAGACCGGTCTGGGCGGCTACCGGCTTGAGGTCGATCCGCCGTGGACCGTGCGCGCTGCGAGCCGCGCCGATCGCCAGGCCGCAGTGGCCGCGGCCGCCCAGCGCTGGGCCAGACGGTTGGAACTGCAAGTCCGCCGGTATCCCTTCCAGTGGCATAATTTCTTCGATTTCTTCACGCCCTCCGCCGAGTCGCCAAGACGATGACCAAGCAGCGCCAGCCCTGGCGCCGGACCCGCCGCGCAGGTAATTCCGGCCTTCGCTAGCGCCCCTAGCCCCCAGCCCCCAGCCCCAGCCCCAAAAAACATGTCCGATTCCAAGCCTTTCGCCCCGGCCGGCACGCCCGCCCGCTGGGTCCGTCCACGACCGGTCCTGGTCGAACGGGTCGAATTGGAGTGCACCATCGATCTCGACCGTCAGCGGGTCGAAGGCACGGTCGTCCACGTCTGCGCGCCCCAGCCCCACGGCCAGCACCGGGTGCTGGAACTCGATCAGCACGACCTGGAGATCGGCGCGGTCGCCGTCGACGGGGTTCCGGTGCGGGCCAGCGTGTCGGCTGGGCGCGTGGCGGTGCCGCTGCCGGCCCTGGGCGAGCGGTTCCGCGTCGCCATCGCCTTCGCGGCCCAGGCTCCGCCCAAGGGGCTGTTCTTCATCGCTGCGGATCCGGCCCATCGCCGGGTCGCCATGGCCTGGACCCAGGGCGCCATCGAGGACCACTCCTATTGGTTCCCGTGCCTCGATGACCCCAATGGTTTGAGCACCTTTCGAGTCGCCATCCGCCACCGCTCGGCGGTGCAGGCCATCGCCAATGGCGAGCGGATCAGCCGCACCGACCAGGGCGACGGTTGGACGACGACGGTCTACGAACAGGCCAAACCCCACGTCTTGTATCTGCTGAATGTCGTGGTTGGCGACCTGGTCGCGGTCGAGGATCCCCGTTCACCCGTGCCGACCACCCATTGGCTGCCGCGGGGCCACGAAGCAGGCGGATTCGACCTGTTCCGCGCCACCGGCTTCGCCATCGATTGGCTCGGTCGCTTCATCGGCGTGCCCTATGCCTGGGGCCGATACGGCCATGTCGTGGTCCACGGGTTCACCTGGGGCGGCATGGAGAACACCACCCTGACCACCATCACCGACCGGGTGGTGATGACTGCTGAGGACCAGCAGCGCGAGGATGTGGATGCCGACTCGCTGGTCGTCCACGAGCTGGTCCACCAGTGGTTCGGCGACCTGTTGACCATGAAGGGCTGGTCGGACATCTGGCTCAACGAGAGCTTCGCGACCTATCTGGAGGCCCGTGGCACGGCGGCCTGGCGGGCCAACGCCTTTGGCCGCAACGAGGCCGACGAACTGGCGCTGGAGCTGTGGCGCAACCGCGAGGCCTGGCTGGAGGAGGACCGCAGCCGCTACCGCCGCGCCCTGGTCACCAATCGCTGGGCGGATCCTGAGGAACTGTTTGACCGGGTGAGCTACGAGAAAGGCAGCCTGGTGCTGCACCACCTGTGCCAGGTGCTCGGCGAACCGGCGTTCCGCGCCGCGGTGCAGCTCTACACCACCCGCCACGCCCATGGCCTGGTCGAGACTGCCGACTGGCGCCAGGCGATCGAGGACGCCACCGGCGAGCCCTGCGACGCATTTTTTGACCAATGGGTGTACCGCGCCGGTCATCCCGTGCTGAAAGTCACCCATCGCCACGATCCGGCCCGCAAGCAGCTGATCGTCGAGATCGAGCAGACCCAGGCCGGAGGCGATGACGACCAGGCTTTCCGTCTGCCGACGGTGCTCGCCTCCAGCGCCGGAAGCCAGCCGGTGGTGCTGCGAAAAGCCAAGGAATTCCTGGTCATTTCCATGGACGTGGCGCCAACTTGGGTGGCCCTCGACCCGGCTGGCGAGCTGCCGGCGGGCTGGGAGGAATCCGGCGACGCAGGCGAACTGCTGGCCCGGCTCGCGGCCCGCGGCGGCGACCATCCCTGTGCCACTGCCGGCCGCGCCCGGGCGGCGGTGGCGCTTGGTAAAAAACTGGCGAATCCAGCGATCATCGCCGGCTTGTCGGGCCGGCTGAGCGACCCGGCTGAAGCCGACCTGGTGCGCAGCGAATGCGCCGCAGCGCTCGGCGAGCTGCGCGAACCGGCAGCCCGGGCCGCCCTGGTCGCTGCGTTGCCTGGCTGCGCCCAGCCACGGATCCGCCGGGCGATCGCAGGGGCGCTGGCCAAGCCGGTGCGCGATCCCGCCGAAGCGGCCGCTCTGGCCGATACTCTGGTGAGCGCAGCTGACGCTGAACCGAGCCGCTGGGTCGCTGGCGAACTGCTGGCTGCCCGGGCCGCCCTTGAGCATCCCGGCGCGACGCCGGTGCTGCGCGCCAGGCTCAGTCAAAGCAGTTGGCAGCAGCGGCTGCGCGTTGCGGTGGTGCGGGGTCTCGGCCACAGCGGCGAGCCGGCGGCGGCGGATGACGCGGTGAACCTGATCGCCGATGTCGCGCAGACCGATGGCGTGCGTAGCGCCGCGATCACAGCGGCGGCGACGCTCGGCGCCCGCCATCACCTGCTCCGCGACCGCGTCCGCCGGGCGATCGAGCCTCATCTCGATAGCGGATCCCTGCAATTGCGCATGACGGCGGCCAAGGCCCTGGGCTCGCTCAAGGACCCGGCCGCACGGGGAGCGCTCGGCGCCCGGCTCGACCGCGAGCCGTTCGGCAATGTCCGCCGGGTGATCCGTGAATCCGTGGAATCCCTGGGCCAGGCCGCCGCCGCCACCACGGCGCTGGCAGCAGCCGAAAAACGCATCGCCGAGCTGGAAACCGCCCGGAAGAAGCTGGAACTGCGGCTGGAAGCGGTGGAGAAGCGGCTGGGCGGCTGAGCCGAAACGGGGCGGAGCGTCGATGCGTGCACCCGGATAGCGCCGGTTGGCCGATCGGCCAGCGGAGCTTTACCTCGTTTTTTCCTTGGCGCCTTGGCGGTTCATCGACTGTTTTCTGGTTGATGGAACGCCGCCGGTTTCCATTGCGGTAGCGACCATTTCTTCCCGCGCCGTTCATCACCTCTACACCTGGCAGATGACACCCCTGCCATGCAGTGGTTCGAAGACGAAGTCCGCGCCCTGGAGCAGCGCCTGCGCGGCACTCCGGCAGGCCGGCTGGTGTTTTACGGGTCGTCCACCATCCGCCTGTGGCCGGATCTGGCGAAGGATTTTCCCGGGGCGATCAACGCCGGCTTCGGCGGCTCGACACTCAACGCCTGCGCCTGGTTCTATGACCGGCTGGTGGTGCCGCTGCGCCCCCGCCATCTGGTGCTGTACGTCGGCGACAACGATGTCGGTGATGGTGCCGGCCTGGAGCTGTTCCATCAGCGGCTGCGCGATCTGTTCAATACCATCGACCATTTCCATCCCGGCCTGCCGATCACCTGGCTGACGATCAAGCCGAGCCCATCCCGGGCGGCGCTGCTGCCGCACATCCAACTCGCCAACGATCTCGCCCGGGGACTGCTGGTGGTGCGCGGCCGCTCGGTGGTGGTGGAGGTCTGCCGGCCGCTGCTTGACCAGGCGAGCCAGCCGATCCCGGCGCTGTTCCAGGCCGACGGCCTGCACCTGTCGGCGGCAGGCTATGCCGCGCTGCGGGCGGCGTTGTGGCAGCACCTGCCCTGGTTGCGGGAGCATGGATGAACTTACGCGGCATGGAGGTGAACCGCCAAGGCGCCAAGACGCCAAGGAACATCCAAGAAAATATTTCGATTGCGTCCGGCTTGCGTCACGTCCAGCGGGTGGAGCGAGCGGTTGCTCCACGCCTGAGCCGCTTGGCGCCATGGCGTCTTGGCGGTGATGCAGGTGCTGTTATCGGGATGCTGTACCACACTGGCACAACCCGGGGATGAACCGGTGCTGCGCGTCTATCACCGCTGGTTCAGCCCGTCCGTCGACCGTGACATGGAACTGCTGGTCTTCGGCCACGGTGGCGCGCGGGTGCTGGTCTTCCCGACCCGCTGCGGACGGTTCTACGACTTCGAGAATTTCGGTCTGGTCGAGTCGTGCCGGGCGGCGATCGAGGACGGACGGATCCAGCTGTGGTGCGTCGACAGCTTCGATGGGCAGAGCGTCTATGCCCGGTGGCTGCCACCTGCGGACCGGATGCCCGCCCACGCCCGCTTCGAGCGGTACGTACTCGACGAGGTCATTCCGCTCAGCGCGGAACGCAATCCGGGCGGCGGGCTGTGGACCATGGGTTGCAGCCTGGGCGCCTGGCACGCGGTGAACCTCGCCGCCCGTCATCCCCAGCGTTTTCGCAGAGTCATCGCTCTGTCCGGCCGTTATGACCTGACCCGCTGCTTCGGCCGTTATCGCGATCTGTTCGACGGCTGGTACGACGACACGATCTATTTCAATCTGCCGAGCCATTACCTGCCGCGTCTGGATTCGCCCGACCTGATCGCCGACCTCCGCCACCTGCGCATCGACCTGGCCTGCGGCAAGACCGACGTGATCGCCAGCAACAACCACGAATTGGCCGATTGCCTGCGCAGCAAAGGCGCCGATCTGGCGTTCCACCAGTGGGATGGCGAGGCCCACAAAGCCGACGCCTGGCGCAACATGGTGTCGGCGTACGTCTGACCCTGGGAGCGCCGAGCGCCAGCTCGGCATAAACCGCCGAGATTTCCCAGCCCAGCCAAGCCGAACTGGCGCTCGGCGCTCCCAGCGCTCGGCGCCCAGCGAGTTGAGGTCAGCTCAGCGGCCAGGTGGCCATGGCTTGATAGCGGGGAACGGTCGGCTGGGAGCGCAGGACCTGGACCGCATCGAACGAGCATTCGCCCCAATCCGCCAGGCCATGGGCTTCAAGCAGGTGCGGCCAGTCGCGCATCAGGGGCAGGTTGGTGGATTGGGCCTTGGGTCGGGCCAGGGTGACATGCGGCTTGAAGGACGGATTGATCGACTCGTCAAGCACTTCGGCGAGATCGCGGTGGATGGCGGCGCAGATCCGGTCGGGATCGTCCACCGCGGCGAACACGCTTTGCGGCACCGTTGCACCGCCGGCTGCGCCGAGTCCGGTCAGGCGCAGTCCGCTTGGCGCGGCCAGGGCTCGGGCGAGATCGTCTACGGCCGCCGGAATCCAGCCCGCGGCGTCTTCGCCGAGTGGCCCGAGATACAGCAGGGTCAGGTGAAAATCCTCGGGATGAGTCCAGGTCGCGGGCAAATCCCAAGCGCGCAGCCGGTCGCTGATCGCCGCCAAGCGGTCGCGGAGATCAGGCGACGGGCGCAGGCTGATGAAGACATTGCCGTCGGGGCCCGCGTACTTGCCCATCAGTCCATCCGCGCCAGCCGGGCCATGATCCGGTGGATCGGATAAAGAATGGCGATCAAGGCGCCGATCAGCGGCTGCGCGGCGCCGGCGATCAGCGCATCAAGCAGGATCATCCCACCCAATCCGGCACCCACGGTCCTGCCCGCGTCGGCGCGCTGGCCCGAGGCCACCGCCGTCGCCCAGGCCGGCAGCACCGCCGCCGCGAGGGCCGCGGCGAGCCCGACCACCGTCACCACCGCGAGCACTGCCAGCGGGGGGCCGAAGTCGCCTTCGAGCCACAGCCGGGGAATCCAGCTGGCGGTGGCCAGCCGGGCCAAGGCCAGGGTCACGACCACGGCCAGCACTCCGCCGGCGGCGAGCAGCTCCCAGCGCTGGGCCGACCGGCTCTCCATCTCGCTGATCCAGGTCACGGCGAAAATCCAGCCGGCGAGAAGCAGAGCATGAGGCGGGATGCGCCAGTGGCCGCCAGCGGAGAGCGACCCGCTGGTCACGGTCACCGCGAGCAGGTCGGGGCCGAGGGCGAGCAAGGCGAAGACCGCATGGGCGCCGCGCACCGCCGCCATGGTCACGCTGCCCAGGATCGGCACCGGCTTGGCCACCAGATTGTAGAAAAAAGACAAGGCCAGGACCAGGCCGGCCAAGGGCAGGCCGAACCGGACCTGGGCGGCGCAGGCCAAAGCAGCAGCGGTGAGCAGGGTGCCGACCACCGCGGCCGGCGCCAAACCGATCCGGCCCGAGGGCAGCGGGCGCTCCGGGTGCAGTTCGCGATCACGGCCGGCATCGACGATGTCGTTCCAGATCATGCCCGACAGGTACAAGCAGCAGCTGCTGAGCAGGATCCACCACGGTTCACCAGACAGCAGGCGCTGGGCCAGCCAGGCCGGATCGAGGGCACCATCGGCGTACAGTGCACTGGTCCCCGCCGCCGCCAGATTGGACAGGATCGTCACCAGGCCAGAGATCCGCAGGAGCCGCAGCCAGTCGCGCATGGCAAGGGACTAACGGCCGGCATCGACCAGGCCAGGGGTGGAAGCGGTTCCAGATGCGGTCCGGGCTGAAGCGCACGGCGGTCGTTGTACGGGCTGCACGCTCCGGGCGGTCGCCAAGTTGTGGAACTGGCCGCACAGAGTGCGGCCCGGCTGTCTAGCCGCGCGTCCGCCGCCGTCCGTCGTGGAACTGGCCGCACAGAGTGCGGTGCTCCGGGTGGTCACAGCTCGGAGCGCCGCACTCCGTGCGGCCCGGCTGTCTAGCCGCGCGTCCGCCGCCGTCCGTCGTGGAACTGGCCGCACAGAGTGCGGCGCTCCGGGTGGTCACAGCTCGGAGCGCCGCACTCCGTGCGGCCCGGCTGTCTAGCCGCGCGTCCGCCGCCGCATGAACGCGAAGAGGAAACACCCGAGCAGCAGCGCCGGACCGGTGCCGCCACCGCAGGTCTTGGCCGGCGGTTCTCCAGTTGTCGCGGCCGGTGCTGGCAGATTCGGAGCCTTGGTCGCCAAGGCGGCGATCTCGGCGCTTGCCAGCTTCCGGCGATAAATCTCCGCCGATGCGACCGAACCCCGGAAGCTTCTGGCCGGATCGCCGGACGTCCCGCCGATAGTCAGGGGCGCGTCACCAGGCCAGATGCCGCGGATGGTCCCGGCGGCCACCTGGCGTCCGTCCAGCCACACGCTGGCCGAGGTGTCCTGCATGGCCACCGCCACGTGGTGCCAGCCGGCGGTGAGGACGCCGGTCGCGGCTTCGACGAAGGGACCGCTCTCGCTGCCGAGGAATTTCAGCTTGCCTTCCTGGTGCTGATACAACAGCTCCCAACCCGCTGGCGCATCCCAGGTCTCCTTTTTGCTCAGGATCACCTGATCCGGCTGGCTGCTCTGCGGGTCGCAGGCGATCCAGGCGCAGATCGTCGCCCGGCCCTCCCCGATCCTGATGTCGGCGGCGGCGCTGGTCGTCGGCGCGGCGAACAGGCGCAGATCGGCGGCATCGGCCACGGTCACCGCCACCGGAAGAGCGGAACCTTCGAGACCGCCCAGGCCGAGGGATCCACGCAGCAGGATGCCATCGTGGCCATGGCCGCTGCGGTCGCCCAGCGCCGGCATTGGATCGCCTGCCAACGGCGTGAATCGCCAGCGCGCAACCAGCCCGCTCTGGTCGTCCTGGCCTTCGCCGACGACCACGGCGAACTGGGCGGCGGCGCGCAGCTGACCGTCATCGGCGCTGACCCGCACCTGATAGGTACCCGGCTCGGAAAACAGCGCTTCGGTGACCGCCACGCCGGCGTCAGCGATGGCCGCTGTACCTGGACCCGACGTCACGACCCACGCCACTCGCACCGCCGGGCCGGGCCGGCCATCATCGGCGATGGTCGCGGACAAGGCCCAGCGGGTCGGATCGCTGCTCATCGGCGCAGCGCTGGCGGTGATCACCGGCGCGAGATTGGCGGGATCGATGGGACGGCTGGTCGTCGCGTCGTCCCATCGCGCCGCCACCCGATTGCCGGAAGTGATCGCCTCGGCCCGCCAATGCAGTCCGACCGCACCGGTTGGGATCGTAATCACGGCCTGTCCAGAACCAGCGCTGCGCGCCGCGGTCAAGTCGCTGGTGGCGACTTCGCTGCCTGCGGCATCCACCGCCACCAACCGCAGTCGCCACGGAGCAGCTGGTTCGCGGCCCAGCCACACTGGTTCACGGGACAGGTTGGTTCCATCGTCATTGGTGAGCCCCTGGAACAGGAGCTGCACGGTCTGCGGTCCGGCAGTCGGCGCCGCCGGACGCTCCGCCGGCAGCACAGGCATGGCCAGCACCACCGGGCGCTCGGCGGTGGCCTGGGCGACGCCGGCCGGATCGAGCACTGTCACCCGGAGCGACGCCCGCCCGCCATGGGCCGTGGCCCGATAGCTTGGATCGCCGAGGTCCGGACCAGGGAGCGGCACAGTCAGGGTCCCGACCGGACCGCTGGTTGACGAACGTACCCGGCCATCGACCAGCAATTCGCCGCGGATGGTGGCTCCAACCACTCCATCGGCCGCGGCACTGATCACCGCGCCTGCGGGATCACCAGCACAAATCCGCAGCGGGCAGCCGGTGAACCAGATCCGCGGCGGCGCCTCGCCGGCGGGATGGACCCGCCAGATGGCGATCCCGTCGCCAGGGATGGTCGCGGTCGGTGGCCCATCGCCGGCCCGCGCGACCGGGTTGCCGGTCACCAGATCTTCGACCTGGCGGTTGTCGATCCGGCTGCTGGTGACGGTGACAGCGGCGCTCGATGAGGCAATATTTTGCAGAAAAATAAGCGCGGATCCGTCGTCCGAAAGCCACGTGTCGCGGACGATTTCGCCAGACCCAAGACCGCTGATGGTCAGGCTCGGGGCGATCCCGAGGTGGTCGATGACCGCCGCTGTGACGATGCTCCGGCGCAGATCATAGGCCGACAGCGGGGTCTCGGCAGTGCCGTTGAAATCCCCGATCGGCGCGGTGCAGATGGCGGTGCGTCCCAATCCCTTTTGGTGCAGATGCAGCACCGGCGAGCCACCCGAGCTGAGCCGGGTCGAGCCGGCGCTGGCGGTCAAACCGGTCCAGTGTTTCCAGGCAGCGAATCCCAGGTCGGGACCGCCCGGAGCGAGCCATGCCACCGGGGCGTCGATGCGCAGGGTCACCGGCGTGTAATTCCCGTTGAAATCCACGCCGCTCGAACCGGCCGGGACCGCCCAGCCCTCGAAGGCGACCGTGCCGGTGGCGGTCTCGAGGCCGAACAGCCGGCGCATGGCTTCGCTCCAACCCGGGACAGGCTTGCTGGAGGCGTCGAAGCGGCCGGGCAGATCGCCCTCGGCGAATAGATGGAGGCCACCTTCGACCAGCGCTTCCAGGCGGTCGCGGTGGGCCTGGGACAGCTGTTCAGCCCGGACCACCACCAGCGCCCGGGCACCGAGCACCTCGCCGGCAGCGATTTCGGCGTCGCCGACGATGCCCGGATGCAAGCCGGCGCGCTGGAACGCCGACCACAGGTAGCCCAGTTCCTGGTTGACCCGGTTCCAGGTGGTGTCCTGGTCGCGGCTCCACCACACCGCCACATCCCGCGGCGCCGGGCGGGACCCGGCCACTTGGGCCGCGAAATCGACCTCGTCCATCCGCCGGAACGCAGCTGCGACTGCGGCCAGAGCCGGTTTCGGTTGGCGCTTCCAGCCGACCACGCCGAATCCGGCTTCGCGGGCAAAAGGGAACGGCTGGGTCAGGAACTCATCGCGGTCATTCCAGTGGAACAGATGCACGCCGATGCCGCCGGCGGCCAGGGTCTCCCAGATCAGGCTGGGGATCACGGCTTCGGCCCGGGCCTGCGCTTCGGTGAACAGCACGTCGGTGGAGCTGACTCCGGTCTCGGTGACCAGGACCGGAAGCCCGACCTGGGCCCGGTGCTTGGCCATGCCATAGGCCAGCGAACGCAGCTCGGCCCCGCTCGCCACGAAGGGATAGTTGTTGATCGTCCAGAACCCGAGCGGCGCTCCGGCGGCGGCGCAGGCGGCGACGATGCCGGTGGGATCCTCGCCGGTGATATTGCAGTCGAATCCGCTGAAGATCCCGCCGACCTGGGCATAGGTCAGCAGGTGGTTGGGATCGGCGGTGCGGGCGGCGGCAGCGCCCGTGGCAAGGAACCGGCTGATCGACGCCCCGCGCCAGGCGAGCAGGTCGTACCAGCCGCTGCGCCGCATCGCGGCGTGGTCGGAGCGGTTGCGGGGATAGCCGGTGGCCATTGGCACATCGGGAAAATCCGGCCAGTCGGTGCCCCAGGTGCTGTTCAGCAGGTGGATTGATCCATAGCGCCCTCTGAGGAATTCCACCCACGAGGGCAGGCTGTAGGCGGCATCGAAGCCGACATAGCGCTTCTGCGGGAACAGGACCGGATCCTCCCACAGATCGTAATAGGCGAACTCGTTGCCGATGATCCAGGCCGTCACTTCGCGTGCATCGCGGTACCGACCGCATACGGCGGCGAGGAATCTGGCGTACAGGCTGCGGGCCTCCGGATGTTCGTAGTTGAGCAGGGCCGACGTGCCCTTGGTGCCAGCCACGGGATCGTGGTGGATCGCCAGCAGATCCGGGCGTTTGCGGACCACCCAGGCCGGAGCGTACTGATAGCCGATCAGCACCAGCAGGCGCAGGCGGTGGCGCCGGGCGGCGTCGATCAGGTAGTCGGCCCGCTTCCAGTCGTACACGCCATCGCCGATCTCGATGTCGCCCCAGGTCAGCTCGACCCGCAGCGAGTCGGCGCCATGGGCCGCCATCGCCGCGAAATCATCGTCGAGCTGGGAAAAGGTCTGGTCGGCGAAGACGAAGCGGTTCCAGGTCTGATAGGCGAATCCGCGGGGGATCCAGGTGGCGTCGGTGGTCGGATCGACCAGGTAGCCGTCGCGCACGGTCACGAAATCGGCCGCGATGAGCAGCGCCGCGCACCACCAGAGAAGCAGGCATCGCATGGGGAACAGTATGGAACCGGAGCGGCGCCCGGGCCAGTCCAGGTTCACGCCTCAGGGCCAGCGCAGGAAGACCCGCTGGTCCAGCAGGCTGCGGTGACCCGGGCCAGTCCCCAACCGCAGCGCTCAGACGACCGCTGGTTCCACCTCCTCCGGGCAGCGCAGGCTGTACCGGGATCCTGCCTGTGGATCGCTGTTCGCCCAGGTCACCGATGCGGTATGGGTGGCCAGCACCTTGACTGGTGCAGCCGAATAGCTTGGAGCAGGCGTCGGCACACTGTTTCAATGTCGTGGGATCACTGGATGGTTCAGGATTGCCGAGCGAAGGATCCGCCATTATCAGCAACCGTCATGTCCACCGTCAATGTACGCGACCTCGGGGCACTGGGCGACGACCAGACTGACAACACCACCGCCATCCAGCAGGCGCTCGATCGCGCGGCAGGTCAATCGGCGACGGTGCTGGTGCCACCGGGGCGGTACCATTCCGGCACCTTGTTCGTGCGCAGCGACACGACCCTGGAACTGTCCGCCGGGGCGACTCTGGTCGGGCCGACGCGGTGGGATCAGTTCATCCCCGTGGTGAATCCGAATCCGGAAGCGGAGTGGGAACGCGTGCGCCGGCACTTCATCGTCGTGCAGGATGCAGATCGCGTGACGATTCGCGGACGCGGTACTATCGACGGTCAAGGCTGGCACTGGTGCGAGGCAGGGGCGACGCCGGGGTCGTGGCATCGGGGCAAGGATCCGCGTCCTGACGTGATGGTGGCGGTGATCCGGTCGCGCGACGTGGTGATCGAGGGCGTGCGCCTGACGGATCCCCCGAACTGGAACCTCGATCTGTTCTGCAGCGACCGGGTGCGGGTGCACGGGGTGACCATCGCCTCGGATCCGCGCCTGCCCAACAATGATGGCATCGACATTAGTGGTTCCAGCGACGTGATCATCAGCGACTGCCAGATCCACGTCGGCGATGACGGCATCGTGCTCAACGGCCGCGGCCGGCCGGTGCGTCGCGTCGCGGTGAGCAACTGCGTGATCTCCAGCGAATGCGCGGCGCTGAAGGTCGGCTGGGAATGGACCCGCAACGACATCCGCCAGATCGCGTTCGCGAACTGCATCCTGTCTGGCTGCAACCGCGGCCTGGCCTGCTATTCGTGCAACGGGTCAGTGATCGAGGACGTGGTCGCCGCGAATATCGTTATGGATTCCAATGCGCCGATCATGTTCGCCCGGCCCATCCACCTCGACCTGCGACGTGGCCGCGACACCGGCCGCTTCGGCGCCATCCGCCGCATCCAGGTGTCGAACCTGGTCGCCCGCACCCAGGGCCGCATCCTGCTGACCTGCGAAGACGGCGGCACGTTGGAGGACATCACCCTGCGCGATATCAGCCTAGCGTATCCGTATCTGGAAGACGCCGAACCGATCGCGGAGGAGAACCGCTCGTCTCAGTTCTCGAATGCCAACCGCGCCGCACGCCGTGCCCGCGCCGCCGTGGTCGCCGAGCACGTGCACGGCCTGTCGGTCGACAACCTGCGCCTGGGCTGGCCCGGGGACGAAGTTCCCGCCGACTGGCAGATCCCGGCGAAGCGGGAAAATGGCGGCACCCGCATCTTCCGCCCCGACTACACCCAGCCGCGTCCATGCACCTTCAACGCGCTGTGGGGCCGGAATGTGCAGGGCTGGTGGCGGTCGCCGGCGGCGCAGGCGTCAGAGACAGATACAGCGCGGTTCGACCTCGACCCGGCGAGCCGGGTGCAGATCAGCGAATAGCCGAGACCATTTGCCGCCAAGACCCGCCATTTCCACGCGGGCAGCGGGATCTACCGTCCAAGGCCATGACCGACCCTCGTCTTCCCCCGTGCCGACGAGATGGTCGGTGAGCGGATCGACCAGGTAGCCGTCGTGCACCGTCACGGAATCGGCGGCTCGCGCCGGGCGTGTGCGCCGAACGTAGCCCACGCCTGGTCGCGTCGGTGAAGCGACAGACTTGACCGCGGGCCGTTGCCTGGCCTATGGTGGATGTCCAACGCCTGGAATGCCCTGCATGGCCCGCCACCTCGTCATCGTCGAATCGCCCGCCAAGGCCAAGACCATCAACAAGTACCTCGGTCGCGACTACCTGGTCAAATCCAGCTATGGCCACATCCGCGACCTGCCGAGCAGCGGCGAAGAGACTGAAGAGGCCGAAAAACCCGTTGCCGGTGAAGCCAAGGCAGCCAAGGCCACCCGGGTCAAAGCGACCCCCGAAGAAAAGGCGGCCAAGGCCCACACCGCCCTGATCCGCCGGATGGGCGTCGATCCCGAGCATGGCTGGGAGGCCCGCTACGAGATCAGCCCGGACAAGCAGAAGGTCGTCAAAGAGCTGCGCGAGGCTGCGGCCAAGGCCGATGCGGTCTGGCTGGCGAGCGACTTGGATCGCGAGGGAGAGGCCATCGCCTGGCATCTGAAGGAAGTCATCGGCGGTCCAGATGAACGCTTCCACCGGGTGGTGTTCAACGAGATCACCAAGACCGCGATCCAGGAGGCCTTCGCCAAGCCCGGCCAGGTCAACACCGACCGGGTCAACGCCCAGCAGGCGCGGCGGTTCCTCGACCGGGTGGTGGGCTATCAGGTTTCGCCGCTGCTCTGGCAAAAGGTCGCCCGCGGCCTGTCCGCCGGCCGGGTGCAATCGGTGGCGGTGCGCCTGATCGTCGAACGGGAACGCGAGATCCGCGCTTTCATCCCCGAAGAATACTGGGAGATCCACGCCGACCTGAACGCAGCCCAGGGCGCCCAGCGGGCGGCGCCGGCGGCGCTGCGCGCCCAGGTGACGCGCCAGGCGGGCAAGCCGTTCTCGCCGGTCAACCAGGCCCAGGCCGACGCGGCGCTGGCGATCCTGAATCCGGCGTCCTATGTCGTCGCCGAGCGCGAGGACAAACCCCAGCGGGCGTGGCCGTATCCGCCGTTCATCACCGCCACCTTGCAGGCGGCGGCCTCGGTGCGGCTCGGCTTCTCGGTCAAGAAGACCATGACCCTGGCCCAGCGCCTGTATGAGGCCGGCCACATCACCTACATGCGTACCGACAGCACGAATCTGTCGAAGGACGCCATCGGCGCGGTGCGCAGCTATATCAGTGGGCGCTGGGGTGAGCGCTGGCTGCCCGAATCGCCGCGGTTCTATGCCGCCGAAGCCGGCGCCCAGGAGGCCCACGAGGCGATCCGCCCGACCGACGTGCGGGTCGAAGCCGACAGCCTCGACGCCGAGCGCGACGCGGTGCGGCTCTATGATCTGATCTGGCGCCAGTTCGTCGCCTGTCAGATGCCGCCAGCAGAGTTCGATACCTCGGTCATCACCGTCAAAGCCGCGGATTTCGATCTGACCGCCCGGGGCCGGGTGCTGCGCTTCGCCGGTTGGCAGACCGTGCTGCCGCCGGCCAAGCAGGAGGATGTCGAGCTGCCCCAGGTCGCGGTGGGCGAGGTGCTGAAGCTCGAAAAACTCGATCCAACCCAGCATTTCACCAAGCCGCCGGCCCGTTTCAGCGAGGCTTCGCTGGTCAAGGAACTCAAGAAGAGCGGTATCGGCCGGCCGTCGACCTATGCCTCGATCATCTCGACGATCCAGGAACGCGGCTATGTGCGGCTGGAGAACCGCCGGTTCTATGCGGAAAAAATCGGCGACATCGTGACCAGCCGGCTGATCGACGCCTTCCCCGATCTGATGGACTATCATTTCACCGCGGATCTTGAGGAAGACCTCGACGAGATCGCCACCGCGAAAGAGGACTACAAGACCGTTCTCGATCGATTCTACAAGGATTTCAAAGGGAAATTGGCCGAGGCCGGCGACCACATGCGCGCCAATCCGCCAGTCGAGCTGCCCGGCATCCCGTGCCAGACCTGCGGCCGGCCGATGGCGGTGCGCACCGCCCGGACCGGGGTGTTCCTGTCGTGCACCGGCTACGCCCTGCCGCCCAAGGAACGCTGCAAGGCGACCCGCAACCTGGTGCGCGGCGACGAGGCCGAAGCGGTCCGCGAGGTCAAGGACGAATCCGACGACGAGAGCTCCAGCGAAGCCGACGCCCGCCACCTGCGCAGCCACCACCGCTGCCCGATCTGCGCCACCGCGATGGACGCCTGGCTGGTCGACGAGACCCGCAAACTGCACGTCTGCGGCAATAATCCCGAATGTCCCGGCACCGTGGTCGAGACCGGCAAATTCAAGCTGAAGGGCTATGAAGGCCCGGTCATCCCCTGCGACCGCTGCGGCAAGACCATGCAGCTCAAGCAGGGCCGGTTCGGCAAGTATTTCGGCTGCACCGGCTATCCGGAGTGCAAGAACACCCGCAAATTGCTGCGTAATGGCCAGCCAGCCCCGCCCAAGATGGACGCGGTGCCGATGCCCGAGCTGCCCTGCGCCAAAGGCGGGCATTTCGTCCTGCGCGACGGCATGCTCGGGCTGTTCCTGGCCGCGAACTTGTACCCCAAGGTCCGAGAAACCCGGGCGCCCCAGGTCGCCGACCTCGCCCGGCACAAGGACCAGATCGATCCCAAGTACCATTACCTGGCCGAGGCGCCGGCCACGGATCCGTCTGGGAATCCGGTGGTGGTGCGCTTCGCACGGCAGAGCCGCGAGCATTACCTGGCCGGCGAAAAGGACGGCGAAGCCAGCGGTTGGGCCGCCTTCTGGCAAGGCGGGAAATGGGTCGAGAAGCAGCCCGAAGCCGAAAAGCCCCGGGGACGCAGGGCGAAAGCCGCGAAATGAGCCGGAGCGCGGCGAGCCAGGGCGATTGCGGCGAAGCGTGGCGCCCTGCGTCGCCGTCCGGCGGCTGACATGCCGGTCCTCGACTCGGCCCTGGTCGAGCGCCCGGAGGCGGCGAGACGTTTCCTGTCTGCCGCGATCGCGTTGCCCATCCCCGATCTGGCCGGGCTGGTCGCCAGCGGGGTGCCGCTGTGGGACGCCCAGGCCATGCTCCGCCGCCTGAGCGACGCCGGCGAGATCACCGCCACCGGATGGACCACCGCCGCGCTCGGCCACTATCGGGCTCGGGTTGGCGAATCCCCCCGCGGAACAGAGGCAGTCGCACCGGTCGCCGAAATGCCTCGTGAAAAAGCGCTGCGGGGCGGCATCGAAGTGCTCGACGATGCTGAACTGATCGCCTTGCTGCTGCGCACCGGCACCGCCGACGCCGGAGTCATCGCCCTGGCTCGGCGGCTGCTCGACGACCATGCCGGTCTGGTCGGGCTGGCCCGCTTGAGTCCGGCCCAGCTCGCTGAATGCGACGGTCTCGGACCGGCCAAGGCCGGTGAGTTGGCAGCGGCCTTTGAACTGGCCCGGCGGCTGGCGGCGGCGGCGATGCGGTCCCGGCCGGTGCTCGCCCGGCCCGATGCGGTCGCTGCCCTGGTCGCACCAGCCATGGCAGGGCTCGACCACGAACAACTCTGGTGTTTGGCGATCGACGCCCGGCTTGGACTGATCGGCGAACCGCGGGTCTGCTCCAAGGGCGATGTCGACGGCACCGACGGCTCGCCGCGGCTGGTCTTCCGCCACGCCCTCGCCGCCGGCGCCAGTTCGTGCATCGTGGTGCACAATCATCCCACCGGCGATCCCACGCCCAGCGCCGCTGACCGCGCGCTCACGGCCCGACTGGTCCAGGCGGGCCGGATGCTCGACTTGCCGCTGAACGACCACCTGGTGATCGGCGCCGCTGGGGCCTGGGTATCGATCCGCACCACCCATCCGGAGTGCTTCCGCTGATTCCCAAGCGATTTGCTGATCAGCCTTGCCGCCCGCAAGCTGGGAGCGACCACGGTTTTTGTGCCGGTGTCGGCTTTGCCGCCTGCGGTGTCGCGAAGAACGTCGCGAAAGCGAAGATATTTCCAGGAATCGACCGCGAGAGACGATTGGCGCATCCTGGGATTTCAGGTGCCAGGGATCAACGTCCTCCTCCGAAAACACGTATTGCCACGGTGCACAAAGCGATCTTTCTGGCCGTCCTGCTGACGACGGCCGCAGCTGGTGAAACCAAACCCGCGGCACGGCCGAAACCCACCCAGGCGACGCCGCCGGCACTGCGCCAATGGCGCGCCGTCGCGGCGGGCACCCAGGTGAAACTCGCCTCGCCGCTGACCACGGTGATCGCCGCCACGCTGCCCCCGGTCAGGCGGGAAGACATGCGCTTCGCCGCGAGCGACGGCCGGCTCGGCGATCTGGTGGTGGTGGCCGAACTGGAGGTGCCTGCCGATGCGCCTGACGACCTCGGCGTCGGCGCCTTCGCGTCCGACCAGCACGGCACCTGGTTCCAGCGGCTGCATCCCGATCGGCTGCACGCTGGGCGCAACCAGCTGCATCTGCGGATGACCGGAGGCGATCTGCTGCAACCGGGTCAGGGCACCGCCGGCTGGAATCAGGCAGTCGCTTCCCTGACCCGCTGCGGCGGATTGTTCCTGTGGTCGGCGAAATCGACTGGGGTGGCGATCACCGTGATCAGCCTGGAAGCCCGCCGGATCGACCCGCCAGCGCCCGAAGATGGCCATCGCCTGCTCGATCTGCGCTGGGATCCGACGACCCTGGCTACCGGCAGCCGCTGGTCGGCCTCGCTCCGGCCCGATCCATTCCCCAGCACACCAGAGGATCCAGCGGAGTTCGCAGTCGAGGCCCAGATCACCGCGCCGGACGGGACGACCCGCACCATTCCCGGATTCCACCGGGTCCCCCAGCAGGTCACCGATCGCGGCGATCGCGAAATGACGGTGCCTTCGGGCACCGGCGCCTTTGAACTCCGCTTCCGCCCCGACCGTCCTGGAACCCACCAGGTCAGATTGACCGCGACCTGGGGCGATGGATCGAAACGCACGGTCGATCTGCCGCCCTTGGTGGTCAGCGGTGAAGCGCAGCGCAGCTACGTCACGGTCGATGGCAAGGATCCCAGATTCTTCGCGCTGGGTGGGTCGTTTTACTGGCCGATCGGGATCAACCTGCACACCCCGAACGATCCGCGCTGCCAGCGCCGCTATGCGACCACCTTGACCACCGATCGCGGGCTCACGACCTACACGGCGTATCTCGATCGCTGCGCAGCCGCCGGCATCGATGCTGCGGAAATCTGGATGTCGTCGTGGAATTTCGCCCTCGAATGGCGGGCCGACTGGCCGGGTTTCCACGGCATCGGCCGGGTCAACCAGGCCAATGCCGAGCGCCTCGACCGGCTCCTCGACCTGGCCTGGCAGCGCGGCATCCGGGTCAACCTCGTGGTCAACAACCACGGCCAAGCGTCGGACGGAACCGACCGGGAATGGGAGAACAATCCGTGGAACCCCGAGCTCGGCGGGCCGCTCAATCAAGCTGCCGATCTCATGTCGTCGGAGGTCGCCATGGCCGGCCAGGACCGCATCCGCCGTTATCTGGCCGGACGCTTTGCTGACCACCCGGCGATCCTCGGCTGGAAATTGTTCAGCGAAATCTCCCTGACCGCCGGCCAGCGCGCGGGCTATGCGCCTGCCTGGCACGCCCAGGCCGCCGCCCGCTGGGGCGTGCTCGACACCTATGACCATCCCCGGACCACCCACTGGCACGGCGACTACAAGCAGGTCGATGATGGCACCGCCACCGCACCTGGGCTCGATTACCTGTGCATCGATGCCTATTTGCGGCGCGGCGGCGGAGGCAACGACCTGACCCTGCCGGAAATGCTCGCTGTGAGTCTTGATGATCCCCAGCGCGGCCTGAACCGTCACGGCCGGGCGGTGCTGGTGACGGAATACGGTTCTGGTCCATTGGCCGGAGAACTGGGCAGCGGACCGTTCGTCGGCCTGGTCTGCGGCTTCGCCGGAGCGCCGATGACCTGGTGGCACGAGTGGGTGGACCAGAAGGAATGGTGGTCTCCATACCGGGCGATCCGGGCTTTCGCCGCCGGTGAGGATCTGCGCGGAGGCCGTTCGGTGGTGCTGTCCGCCGATCGCAGAGCTGGTCCGCTCTGGGCCCGGGCCTGGGTCCGGCCCGGACGGATCCTGGCCTACTGCTGCGACCGTCAGTGGAGCTACGAATCCACCGATCCCGTTACCAGTTCGGCCCAGCTCAACGTCGGCAACAACATCGCGCCAGGCAAACTGGTCGAGGAATGGTGGAACGCTGACAACGGCACACTGATCGCCCGCAAGGACCGCACCCACGCCGGCGGCGCCATGGTGCTGGAGACTCCGCCATTCAGCCGTCATATCGCGGTGAAATTGATCCGGCGCTGATCAGGTGGGTGCAACTGGCAGGCAGGAAGCGACGTCGGTCATCGGCCTGCTCGCCACCAGGGGATTCTGCTGAGCCCAGGGCGCAGCGCTTCGCCTTGCGGATATATGTATCATTACGAAGCTATTTGCGTCGCTACGCCGCTTCTGGCGCGCCACGCTGCCCCTCGTCCACGGAGACTCCGATGACCCCCACGCTTCTGCGCCTCTCCACCGTTTGCCTGGCGATCGCACTCTCCGGCTCCATCGGCTGGGCCGAAGAAGCCGCCAAGGCCCCGGCTGCCGAAATCAACACGGTGTGCCCGATCAGCGGCAAGCCGGCCGATCCCAAGGTCACCGTGGTCTACGAAGGCAAGACCTACGCCTTCGCTGATGAGGCGAGCCGCACCAAGTTCAACGAAGCGCGCGAGAACAGCCTCTACCACAAGCTCGGCGGTCAGGCCGCGATCAGCGCGGTGGTCGATGCGTTCTATGTGAAAGTACTGGCAGATGTCCGCATCAAACACCACTTTGCCGACATCAACATGGCCAAGCAGGGCAATCGTCAAAAGGCCTTCCTGTCGGCCGCATTCGGTGGCCCGGTCGCCTGGACCGGCAAGGATATGCGCAAGGCCCACATCGACCTCAAGCTCACCGAGGCGGATTTCAACGCCGTGGCCGAGAACCTGGTGAAAACCCTGCAAGACTTCAAGGTCAAGCAGGAACTCATCGACCAGGTGGTCGCGATCGCCATGAGCGTGAAGAACGACGTGCTCAATAAACCCAAAGACGCCAAGTGAACGAGCCTGCGGGCTCCTGATCGGCTGGCGCCTGCGGGCTCCTGATCGGCTGGCGTTTCCCGGTCGTTGGCCGCCGCACGCTGCACGGCAGCTGCGGATGCCGACGGCCGACGAATCGTTTGGGTGCACCAGCTCGCTTGGGCAGGTCGTGATCTTGCTGCTGAACGGCTCATCACAGGGCCTCCGGGTGTATCACAGACGGGGTCGGCCCGCCTGCTGGCCCCTTGGAGGTTGGGCGGTGGCGGCGACCCTCTGCATCACCGCCGATTGAGCCCTACGACCCTGCCGGAGATCCGCCATGACTGCTCCCAACCCCGTGGTCCCGGACATCGCCCAGTCGCTCAGCGAGATCGGCGAGACCAAGACGGCAGCCGATCTGGTCCGCGAAAAGGGCCAGAACAAGCAGCTGAAGGTCATTTCCGAACGCAAGCTGCGGGAACTGATGGAGGCGATCATCTCCAGCCTGGTCCGCCAGGAAGGCGCCAAGAAAACCGATCAGTTCACCGACGAAGAAAAAGAGGAGATGCTCAAGCGCACGCAGGATGAGCTGCGCAAACGCATCAAGCGCGAGCAGGAGGAGTCCGCCGAAAAGGATCGGGTCAAGCGCGAGCTCGACGCCACCATGCAGGTGCTGTCCAACGCCCAGGCCAGCGAGGCTGAGCAGCTCGCCGCCGTCCAGGCCCTGCGCCAGCGGTTGTCGGAAAGCGAGCAGCTGAAGGACGATTTGCAGCACGATCTTTACGATCTGCAAGATGAATTACAGGAAAAATTGAACCTGCTCGGAGCGACCATCGCCGAGAAGGAACGCCTCAACACCACCGTCCGCAACCAGATGCTGCACAGCACCGATCTGGTCCAATCGGTGCTCCAGCTCGACGCTGATTGCTATGGCGGCCGCCACCAGGATGAGAACCAGCCTCCCGACGAGGCGGCGGCAGACGCGGCATTCTATCACGATTTCAGCGTCGCTGCCGCGGTCATCCGCACCCTCGGCACTGATCTGGCGAAGCTGCGCACCCTGGTTGACGCTGCCACCGCCAAGGCCGATGCCGCCGCCGACCAGGCCGCGGCCGCCGCGGCGCAGGCCGATGCTGGGCCGCGGCTGCTGGCGAGCGACCTGGTGCTGCTCGAATCGCTGCGCGCCGGGAAATTGTCGGCGGTCGACATGGCCCAGCCGGTGGCCGGGGTCATGGAGGCCGTGTCCGGCGCCCGCGAGGCGGTGGCAGCCCTCAACCAGGCCGTGGCCGAAGCGACTGGCCGCACCGGCCGCACCGTCGAGCTCAGCTCGGTCGATACCGAGGAAGACGATCCCGCCATCGCGCTGGCTGCGGCCACCACCGTGATCCGCGAACTGACCACCGCCTTGGCCACCGATTGCGCCCGGGTGTCGGCTCTGGCCCAGCTCAGCGGCGACGCCGATGAAGCGCGCAACCGGGCCGAAGAAGAAGCCGAGGCCGCCCGGGCAGCGTTCGATCGCGTCGCCCGTGCCTTGGCCGAACGCGAACTGGAGCCTGCCCACGCGCTGGTCGCCACCGATGCGCCGATCGCTGAACGCAGCGACGCCGCGGTGGCGGCAGTGACCGCCTTGGCCGCGGCCGAGGCCTCCCAAGCCCAGGTGGCGGTGGTGAAGGCCGACGCCGAGGCCGCCCAGCGCCGGGCCGAAGCCGAGCGCGACCAGGCGGTCGCCGCGGCGACCCAGGCGCAGACCGAACTCCAGCGGGCCAAGGCCGAACGGGACAACGCCGACGCGGTCACCGTCGCGGCCGGTCGGGTCCTGGTCCGGGCGGTCAGCGGCAATGCCGAACTGGCCGATCAGGTGGCCGACCTGGCGATGGCGGTGGATGGTGATCCCGCCGATGGACCGGCGGATGCGGCCCAGGCCCGGGCCCATCTGCCGATGGCGGTCCGTGCGCTCTCCGAACGGCTGCGCGCGGTCGAGGCCAGCCTGGCGGAACGTCAGGCCCAGCTCGCCATCAAGCAGCGGGAAGCCGACAACCTCAGCCGCGAACTCGGCGGAGCCCTGGAGCGGATGGCCGGGCTCGACAACCGCATGAAGGAGGACAGCGATCGCAGCGCCATCATCGCCGACCAGAGCGCAGCCCTCCAGGCGCGGCAGGCGGCGGTCACCTCGGAGCTCGATCAGACCCGGCGCGAAGTCGAAGCCCTGCGCCAGCAGCTGCAGGACGCCATCGTCCAACGCGTGTCGATCGAAGGCGAAGCCCGGCTCGGCCAGGCCCAAGTGGCTGAATTGCACAAGAAGCTGGCCCAACTCGACCAGCAGCACGAGCAGTCGAAATCCGCCGCGGCCGCCAACCAGGCCGCTGCCGGCGAGCGCATCGCCCAGCTCGAAGCCGAAGTCGCCGCCCAGCGCGCCGCCGCCCAGGAGACGGCGAAACAGGCCGCCGATGTCGTGGTGGCCCGGGTCGCCGCCAGCGAGACCGCTGAACGTCACGCCGCTGAAGCGGCAGCCGCCCGTTCCTTGGCTGCCCAGGAGGCGGAGCGCGCCGCTGCCGCCATCGCCGCCGCCCGGGCTGCCGATGAGTCTGCCGCTGTCGCCCGCCAGGAAGCAGTGCGTCTGGCCGGCGAACTCGCTGCCGCCCGCACCGAGCTCGATGCCGCCTCTGAGCGGGCCAAGGCCCGCAACGCTGCCGAACGGCGGATCGCCGACCAGGTGGTGGCTGCCGCCCGTGGCGATGACCGGCTGGCCGACGCCTGCGCCGATCTGGCCAACCTGCTCGATGCCAGCGCTGGCACCGCCGACACGCCCCAGGCCTTGATCGAGCATACGCTCGAGGCCGTCAGCGTCCTCGCCGGCCGCAAACGGGCGCTTGAGGAGGAACGCGCGACCTTGTCCGCGGAACTGGAGCAGGTCAGTCGGTCCCTGGCCGCGGCCAACGAGCGCGCCCAGCTGTCCGAAAGCGACCGCGATGAAATGGTGGCGGGCAGCAAGGAGATCATCTCCCAGCTCACCACCCAGAAGGCGGAACGCGAACGCGAGCTGAATGCGCTGCGTCCGCGGCTGGATGCCGCCGAAACCGCCCAAAGCGAATTCGCCGCCAGGGCGCGGATGGCCGAGACCGCCAACCGTCAGCTGGCCGAGGCCCTGGCCAACGTCGCCAAAGCCGAATCCGACGGCGAATCCTCCGGCAACCTGCCGGGCATCGCTGAAGCCATGGTCGATCTCGAACACGCCCTCGGGCAGCTGCCCGAGGAGGGCGAGAGCGGCGTCGACGTTCCCAAGGATCTCAGCCTGCAGATCGCGGAAAGCGGCGCCCGTCTGGCCGAATCCCTGGTCGAGCGGAGCAAGGCGTCGAGCCAGGCGATCGTGCGCAGCCGCGGCAGCCTGAGTTCGCTCCGCACCGACCTCGACCGCAAGGCGTTGGAGCTGACCGCGGTGAAGGCCGAATTGGAGCAACGGGTCAATGAAACGCGCCGCGCCCGGGCCGAAGCCGCCGCGGTGCGCCAGGCGATGGACGAGACCGCCTCGGCCTTGGCGGCGATGACAGAAAAAGAGTCGCAAGGACGCAGCCGCACCCTGACCCTGGCCGCGGACCTGAATGTGGCCGAGGAACGCCTGCGTGAACATGACGCGGTCGCCTTGGCCGCCCAAGCCGCCGAATCGGCGGCCCGGCGCCGCGCCGATGCCCTGGCCGAGGAGCTCGCCATCACCAAGGAACGCGCTGAGCACGCCGAACGGGCCCAGCAGCAGGTGGCAGAAGCGTTGTCCTCCGCCATCACCGGCGAAACAGGTGGCGGCGATCCTGAGGATCCGGTGGTACGCGCCGGCCAGAAACTGGCCCTGGCCCGGCAGTCGGGGTCTGCAGATGCCCTGGCCGGTGCCAGCCAGGCCTTCGCTGACGCCTTGCGCGGACGGGTCGGCACCTTGGCCGGCCAATTGTCCGCAGCCCGCGCCCAGGCCGTGGCCCAGAGCAATGCGGCAGAAACCCTCGGCCGAGAGCTGGGCAGCCTGCGCGGCGCCCTGGTCGACCGCGAAGCTGCGATCGAGGCCGCCCGGGCCGAGGCTGCGGCCGCCCGCGCCGCCACCGAGGCCGTCCAGGCCCAGGCCGACCAGCGCGCCGCCGAGATCGAACGCATTTCAGGCGAGCAGCGCAGGCTGGGCGACCAATTGCGCGCTGCCCAGGCCGATCTGGATGAGCGTCAGGCGCGCAGCGCGACCTCTGGCGGGATGCTGGCGGATGAGCTGGCGGTGCTGCGCGGCGACCTGACCGCCCGGGAGGCGACGATCAACGCCATGCGCAGCGAGCTCGACGAGCTGCGCGCCCAGTCCGAAGCATCCGAGACCCGGGTGCGCCGGGCCCAGGAGGAACTGCGCCGCCGCCTGGAGGAACGCGACCGGGTGTTGGCCGAAAAAGATCAGCAGATCGACGAAATCAGCGCCAACCAGGCCGACCGTCAGGACCTTGCCGCCCAGATCGATCGTCTGACCTCGGATCTGAAGGAGGCCAACCAGAAGATCGCGGAGCTGAAAGCTGCCGGCGGCTCAGCCGCTGGTGGTGCGGCTCGTGGCGCTGCCCGGGAGCGCGACCTCAAGCAGCTCCAGACCGAACTCGCTCAGCAACGCGAACTGCGCAGCCGTCTCGAAGCCGAGCTGGCCGACAAGTCCGCGGAACTCGACAGCCGCACCGCCCAGAACGAGCACAAGCTCAAGGCCCGCGATGCCTTGGTCGCCGAAGCCGGCCGCAAGCTCGCTGACGTCACCGCCGAACGCGCCGCGTTGAAGGAAGAGCAGCGCAAGCTGGCCGAAGAGAACATGGGCCTGAAAGCCAAGCTGCGGCGCTACACCGAGACCAGCGGATCGGTTACCGGAACCCACCGTCGGATCAACTGAACCCGCCGCAGCATCCCTTTGGCTCGGGATGCTGCGGCCGGGAACCAGGCGGTTCTCCGGAAGCGGCAGGACCACTGCCATCTTGTGGCGATCGTTCCTGGCCTAGCATGCTACCCCTCCCTCGCCAGGACCGCCCCCCGGAGACCCCATGGCCATCACCGTCCATTACGAGAAGACCGCCAAGCTCGACCCCATCGCCAAGAGCACCGTCGCCATCGTCGGCTACGGCAGCCAAGGCCATGCCCACGCCCAGAATCTGCGCGACAGCGGCATCAAGGTCCTGGTCGGCAACCACAATACGACCAGCCCCAATGCCAAGCTCGCCTTGAGCCATGGGTTCCAGGTCATCCCGGTGGCCGAGGCGGTGCAACAGGCCGATATCGTGATGTGCGTGGTGCCCGATGAGTTTCTGCCCGAAGTGTATGAAAAGGACATCGCCCCGAACCTGCGCAAGGGCATGATGCTGATGACCGCCCACGGCTTCAACATCCATTTCGGTTTCGTCAAACCGCCCAAAGACATCGATGTGACGATGATCGCGCCCAAGGGGCCCGGCCACACCGTGCGCTCGGAATACGTCAAGGGCGGCGGCGTGCCCTGCCTGGTGGCCGTCCATCAGGACGCCACCGGCAAGGCGTTGAAGCGGGCCCTGGCCTACGGCAACGGCGTCGGCGGCGCTCGCGCCGGCATCATCGAGACCACCTTCAAGGATGAGACCGAGACCGATCTGTTCGGTGAGCAGGCCGTGCTCTGCGGCGGCCTGACTGCCCTGGTCAAGTCCGGCTTCGAAACCCTGACCGAGGCTGGTTATCCGCCCGAGATGGCCTATTTTGAGTGCTTGCACGAGGTGAAACTGATCGTCGACCTGATGTACCAGGGCGGCATCAGCTACATGCGCTATTCGATCAGCAACACCGCCGAATACGGCGACTACACGGTCGGCCCGAAGATCATCACCGACAAGACCCGCAAGACCATGAAGAAGGTCTTGAAGGACATCCAGAGCGGCAAGTTCGCCAAGAAATTCCGCAAGGAATGCGCCAAGGGCAAACCCGAGATGGAGGCTCTGCGCAAGTCCGAGGCCCAGCACCCGATCGAGCAGGTCGGCCGCGAGCTGCGCAAGATGATGAAGTGGATCGACTCGAAAGAGACCCGGAAGTAACCGGAATCGTTCAGCGATTCTGGGTGACGGTCAGGTTGCCAAGCAGCAGCCCGGGGGAACTTCCTCCGGGCTGCTTCGTTC
Source organism: Planctomycetota bacterium (assembly GCA_014193115.1). Taxonomy (GTDB): domain Bacteria; phylum Planctomycetota; class UBA11346; order UBA11346; family UBA11346; genus BJHQ01. The sequence goes on from BJHQ01000013.1 coordinate 46,566, forward strand.
TTCCTAATCATACGGATTCAGGCGGCCCTACTCAGGTGCTGGGAACGCCATTGCTCAACGCGACCGGGGAAACCGGGTAAATGCCGATCAGCACTCAACCTGGGGGCCGAATGCGCGCCATCATCATCGCTGGTCTTCCAGTCCTCTTCCTGTGCGGGGCAGAGCTGCCGCCATGCCCGCAGCCGATCCCGGGATTCGTCGCGCCGGCCGCTGGCGAGCACCCGCGGTTGTTCTTCCGCAAGTCTGAACTGGGCGCGATCAAGGCGAAAGCCGCGACCGAAGACGGCAAAAAGATCGTTGCCCGCCTGCGCCTGCTGCTCGACGGCGCCAACGGCGACGAACTGCCCGAGGGCTACAACGACTGTCCGAAGATCGAGATGAAGGACCACGCTCCGTCGAGCGTTGAAAACGCCGCCCACGGCAAAGCCTTCACGCTGTGGCACGCGGCCGGATACGGAATGCTGTGGCAGCTCACCGGCGAGAAGAAATACGCCGATCTTGGCAAGCAGTGCGCCGAAAAGATGTTCGACGGCCAGCGCGACCGCGACAGCGTGTACAGCTATTTCGATCCGGGCGGAGCGCTGCGCGCCGGCCCGTCGATCGGCGCCATGGCCATGGCCTATGACCTGAACTACGACGGCTGGGACGAGGCGTTCCGCAAAAAGGTCGCCAGCAGCTTGTCGACGTTCAAAGGCCAAAAGGCGTTCACCTCGCTGCCCGAACTGGCTCGCGGCGCCAGGCACAATCCGCCCAAGAACCACTGGGGCGGCCAGGTCGGCGGCGCGGCTCTGGCCCTGCTCGCGATCAAGGACGATCCCGGCGTCGAGAATACGGCGGAGATCGCCAAATTGCTGGAGATCAACAAAGACGCGATGCGCCGACAGCTCGACGAGGGCTATTCCGAGTTCGGCTTCCAGTCCGAAGGCCAGGGACCTGGCAGCATCACCAGCGACACGGCCTATGTCCCGGCCCTCCAGGCCTGGCGGGTGGCAGGGGGCCAGGACTACATCGGCCCACGGCCGCGCGCCTCGTGGATCGTGATGCTCAAGGTCCACGACCTGTTCCTGATCAATGGCAGCCCGTGGCTGTTCAACCGCAACATGGGCTATGGCCCTTCCTATGGCGTCGGCAATTACGCTGCGAATGGAGAACGCAAAGGGCTGTCGCGGGGTGGCCAATGGGCCCAGGGCTTCGGTGCGATGGACGACAAATACAAAGGCGCAGCCTTGTGGTGCTACAACCACATCCTGGAAAAAGATGAGGACAAACGCAACTTCGATACGGTCAGCTATTATCCGCACCGGGCGGTGCTGTCGCTGATCAACTGGCCCTTTGGCCTGAAGGAGCAGAACCCGGCGGAGGTCCTCCCCAAGCTGATCCGCGACAGCAACGGCTATGTCACGACCCGCAACGGCTGGACCGGCGCTGCCGACTGCGGCGTCTCGCTGCTCAGCAAGACCCCGATCATGGCCTGGGGCCTCGGCATCCGCATGGACTGGGGCGCTTGGGGCGGTCCCACCGCCAGCTTCTGGGAGGATCGCCCCGACGGCTCCTTCAGCTTCAGCAATGACAAGGGCGAGTCCTATCTGGCCGTGGACTTTTCGAAGAAGAGCGGAGCGGACATGCTGGTCGTGGTGGCCGGGAAGGCGCTGGGCAAGGACGGCAACCTGAAAGGCCCCGAGGGGACCGCCCTGGCCACCACCCACACGATCGGCGGAAAACCGGTCCAGGTGATCACCTTCGCCAAGGGCAAGCAGCCGGAGCGCGCCGAAGCCGGCGACGCGGTGACCGTCGGCGGCGAGAAGGTCTCCTTCGACGGCGTCAAGATCTCTGTCGCCTGGTAGGGCGAGTTCTTTGGCCGCGCAGGCACGGCGCAGCTGATCACTGTTGGGCGTTAAACAAAGGCAATTAATGAAATACTCCAGACGCGAAATTGGACTAATGAAAATATTCATGTCGGTAATTCTGTCCATCGGAATTGTCACTGGAATAATTTCAATAATAACAATTGATCAATGGCCAACTCAAACAGTTATTGAACATAAATCAGATTATGAAGGCAATATTATTGATCACAAAAGAAATGAAATATATAAACCGAACATTCCCTTGATGTATATGATAATGTCGCTATGTTTTACAGCATTAAGTATAGCCGGTATTATCGGCATTAAAATGGTGGTCAAAAATGATGGTAAAGATAAGGATGTATTAGGATGACAGAAAACGTGCTTGGTATCAAGGTCCAAGTGCAACACCTTAAGCAAGAATTAATCCGCCGGCCCGGTGAACTTTGACGTTGGGAGACCATTATGAATATCCCAATCCGATACTTGATAAGAATAATAATTTATGTTGGAATGATAGTTCTATTAATGATTAATTTTACTGTCCATGAAAAATCGAATGCTCTAAAAAGAATTAAGTATGAATATTTTCTTACTAAAACAGAAAACTTGATAGAAATTCCAAAATTACCAGAAAAAATACATATGCTTTCTCTGATAATTGATGGAATTGAAAAAGAATCCATTGTGGTTAAATTTCCAAAATACGGTTATGAAGTTTCCTACGATGGCGATATGACATTAATTAATAATCTTTTTCATGCCGATAATTTGATAATTTCTTTGACGGGAGATCTTTCAAATCGAATTATCACATGCAAAATCAGACCTAGATTTTGCGGGTGTGAATTTATTCCTGATTTATTGGCATTATTAACATTGATAATTACATTTTTCCTGTACACAATAATTGAAATAATTATCTATTTTAAGAAAATCAGGACAGTCGCCAAACAAGGCGATGCGCCAGATCCGGCGACGAACGCTACTCCTGTTCCGCCAACGTCTTTTCCGCCGGCCCGGTGATCTTTGACGTTGGGCAGATAAAAGAGTTAAATGATACCAATAACATTAATTAATATGAATAAGAACATCGCGTATCATCTAAAAGAGGATGATACTGGTAATATTATTTTTGGCGGTAAACGAAATCAATAATCAAAGGAAGTGTCGATGTTGTTGTGCATAAATTTTTAACTATCCCCAAGGGGCTTTTGGGAAATAATGACTGTGATTTGGAATTGGTTTATAATATTACAATGGAAGGAGATATGCAATATGAATACTCGGAAAATACTATCGATATTGGCTATTTTCAAGGCAAATATACAGATTTATGGCCGGATGAAAATTATCCACAAATTTTTCCAGAAAAGAAATTCTCCATAACAGGTACTTTTGAATTTATCGATATTAATGATTTATATGACGATGAGTTGTATCAAGGGATTGATTTTGCAGTGCATCCAGATGACATGAAATATTTTACAAATAAGACGTCAAAGGGCGATGATTATAGATGTGTGGCTATAGTTAGAAACATCATCAGTATAGATTCAGAAAGAAATATATGGTGCGTTGATAACCCATTTATTAATATCGTATGGGTCAAAAATAATAAAAGTAAATCAATTCAGGCGTATAATGAATGTTCATAAATCTGCCCGCCAAGGCGATGTACCGGAGCCTGCGAATAAAATCCGCCGGTCCGGTGATCTTTGATGTTGGGCAGACATAATATTAATAAGACTTTTTTCAACCATAGAAAGATAAAATAATATGATTCGGCGATCAGTAAGATCAGATAATGATTTCATAAGAAAATACGATGAATTCACGGGTGACAGAAAAGTCGAATCAATGAGGGCTGAATTATTTGTTTATATACTTGATAATAATCCAGTTGGCTACATTACCATATCAAATAACCTATTTTTGAACTATCCTATGATTTCATATTTGTGCGTTCAGCCAGAACATCGCAGAAAACACATTGCGACAAAATTGATTTCGCACATTCGTGAGCTGTATCATGGTTGTCCAATTTGGGTTACCACTGAAGAATGGAATCAACCAATGAAAGACTTGCTATTAAAAAATGGTTTTGGTGAATCAGGTGCCTTAAAATTCCTAAATAAAGACGGATCGCGTGAATGTTTTTATGTGAATAACCCAATATTCCCCTCGTCCAATACTATCGATATTCAAAAATGATTTTTTTGAAAAACGTCCAGCCAACAAGTCGATGCGCTGGAGCCGGCCACTACTTTCTTTTCTGCTTGGCAACATCTCACCGGCCAGCCCAGTGATCTTTGACGTTGGGCAGATTTAATATTTAAACAGCAGTAAAATGACCATAAAAAAATATATATTCGGGTGGGTGTAATTATACCATTGTTGATTCTTTTCGGTTGTTATCAAAGAGATGTTGACGATATATGGATGATTAGGAAATCTTCGATAATATTATGGGAATGCAATGATAATAATAAGGTTTCGACAAAGGAGATTATCGTGTTTGACAATGGATTAATGAAAGAAAATTGTTATGATTATGTAATTCATATAGATCACATGGGAACAATAGACGAGCGATCAATTGGAGTTATTAGCAATAATGGAATTAGATTAGTTGGAAGACCTAAACAGACAATTATTACAAATCTTGGAACAATGAGATGGTATGGAAATGAATTAAATAGGGAAAATAAATGCGGGTGGTTATACGAAAAGAAATAGAATACCTGCTTGGTATCAAGGTCCAAGTGCAAAACCTTAAGCAACGTTTATAGCCTCTTGCGGCGTACGGTAAAATTGTCCCTTCCGCCGGCTCGGTAAGGATTCTTTGACGTTCTGATTCCAACGATCCGGGCTGCTTCCGGCGTGTCGCCTGCTGCTGGCTTGGCGTTCCGCAGCCGGCCGAATCGGCCGAATGCCGTACCCGTAGGGATCCAGGCGTGCGGTCGCCGCCGGTCATCGGGCGATCCGGCACGGTTGTCGCGTCGGCTGGGGTGGATCCTGCCGCCGTCGCACAACGCACCATGCTCACCCTCGATCGCTACCACCACCAGTTGAACGCCCTGCCCGTGGTCCAGGCCTCGGGCGTGGTGCTGCGGGTGGTCGGATTGGCGGTGGTGGCCTCCGGTCCGGGTCTCCCGGTGGGCGATACCGTGGCGATCCGCGACACCCAGGGGGGCAGCCGGGTGGCGGTGGTCACCGGTTTCCGCGAGGGCGAGGTGATCCTCCAGCCCCTCGGCCGGCTCGACGGCATCCGTCCCGGCGACCAGGTCATTGCGCGGCATCGCGGGCTCGATCTGCCGGTCGGCCCTGGGCTGATCGGGCGGGTGATCGATGGCCTGGGCGAACCGCTCGATGGCCTCGGTCCGATCCCTGGGCTGGCCCGGCGCAGCCTGCATGGCGAGCCACCACCGGCGATGCTCCGGGCACCGATCGACCGCATCCTCGAAACCGGCATCAAAGCGGTGGACTCGCTGTTCACCCTGGGCTGCGGCCAGCGCCTGGGCATCTTCGCCGGATCCGGGGTCGGCAAATCGACGCTGCTCGGCGAGATGGCCAAGCACGCCAAGGCCGAGGTCAACGTCATCGCTCTGGTCGGCGAACGCGGCCGCGAGGTCGGCGATTTCATGGCCAAGGCCCTCGGGCCCGAGGGTCTGCGGCGTAGCGTGGTGATCGCCGCCACCAGCGATCGGCCGGCGGTGGAGCGGATGTCCGCGGCTCTCGCCGCCCACGCTGTGGCCGAGCATTTCCGCGACGCCGGTCTGGACGTGCTGCTGATGCTCGACTCGATCACCCGGCTGTGCCAGGCCCAGCGCGAAATCGGTCTGGCGGCCGGCGAACCGCCGGTGCGCAGCGGTTATCCGCCCAGCGCCTTCGCCATGCTCCCCCGGCTGCTCGAACGGGCTGGGATGGGGGTCACTGGCAGCGGCGGAAAACCCGGATCGATCACTGCGCTGTACACGGTCCTGGTCGAAGGCGACGACGAGAACGATCCGGTTGCCGACACCGTCCGCGCCATCCTCGACGGTCACCTGTTCCTATCGCGCAAGCTCGCCGGCCAGGCGATCTATCCGGCCATCGATCCGACCCTGTCGGTCAGCCGCCTGCTCCAGGACCTGGCGACCCCCGAGGAGCAGGCCCTGGTCCAGAAGGCCCGAGGTCTGTGGAGCGAATATGAACGGGTCCGCGATCTGGTCGAGGTCGGCGCGTACCGTGCTGGAACCGATCCGCGCATCGATCAGGCCATCGCCGCCCATCCCCGACTGAGCGCCTTCGTCCGCCAGGACATCGGCTTCGCCGCCAGCCGGGCCGAGACCATGAAACAGCTCAAGACCGCGGTGGGGGCGTGATGCAGCCCGGAACCCTTTGCGCACCGCCAAGGCGTCGCAACGCCAAAGAAAAACAGCAGAGATTTTCCGCCCATCGGAAGGCAAGCTGGGTGCGCGCGGCGCTTCCGCCGACCGCCTGCGACGCGGCGCTCTGGCGGCTCGGCGATGAGTGCATCGCTCCATTCCCCTGCCTGCCACCGTGGCGCCGCGGCGCGTCGCCGGTTATCTTTTAAGGATTTCTGCCATGTCTGCACGATTCCAAGCCATCCATGATCTGGCCACCGCCCAGGTCGATGCCGTCCGCCGTGAGCTGGGCAAGCAGGAATTCCAGCGCGCCCAGCTGTCGGTGGGCATCGCCGACACCGAGGCCGGCATGATCGCCGCCGGCGATGCTGCTGGCCCGGCCCTGCGCGAGCAATTCTCGCTGTTCTGGCAGGCCAGGCAGGGCCAGTTGACCAAGCTGCGCCATGACCTGCACACGGTCGACGCGGGCATCGCCAAGACCCGCGAGGCCCTGCGCGAGGCCCATCGCCGGCTGGCAGCCCTCGACGCCCTGCGTGAACGCGACCGGATCGAGGCCAACCGCCAAGAACAACGGGCGGAACAGCGGCGCAACGATGAGTTCGCCGCCATCCGCCGCCAGATGACCGTGGAAGGCAGCGCGGCGTGAGCGGATTCCTGCGCGTCCTGATCTATGGCTTCGCCGCCCTCGGCCTGCTGCTGCTGGCTGGCGGCCTGTCGGTGCTGTGGGCGCTGCGCCAGGGCGGCGTCATCAATCCCGCCAAGCTCCGCGCCCTGGTGCTGACCACCGAGGAGCAGACCTGGCTGGAGGAACGCAAGAAGCGCCCGCCCGAGCACGCCCCGATCCCGATCGCTCCGGCCCAAAACGTCGAAGAAATGCTCGGCCGGATCGCCGAGCTGGCCAACGCCGATCGCGCCAGCCAGCTGGTTGCCGACTTGCGCCGCACCCGGGCCAGCCTGGACGACGAACGGTTGGCAGTGGAGCGCCGCGCCGCCGAGGTCGCCCAGGCCCGGGCCGATCTCGACCGGCTGGTCGCCCGGGTCGAGGACGAACGCCGGGCGGTGGAGAAGGAACGGGCCAGCCTGGCAACCGAGCAGGGGCGCTGGGCGGCGCTCCAGGCCGATGCGACCAAGCAGGTGTCGATCATGGACGAGGTCGAGAAGACCCGGCTGCGCGAGCAAGCCCGCTTGTTCGAGCAGATGAAGGACAATGCCTGGCTGACGTTGCGCAATTTCCCGCCCAAGGACATCGCCCGCTATCTGGCTTTGATGGAGCCGAAAAAGGCAGCGCGGCTGCTGGTGCTGGCCCAACAGGACGTCGACCACCCGTCACTGGCGTTGGCGGTCCATCAGGAGCTCCGCCGGCTTGATCTGGACGGCCTGACCGGCGACCAGACCGCGCGCCTGGCCGGATTGTACGCTCTGATGCCGGCATCGGAGGTCGTTGCCGCCCTGGCTGGGACCAAGGTCGAGGACATCGCCGACCTGCTCCGCCGGATGGCTGCCGATGGAGTCTCGCCGAAAAAGCAGGCGGAAATCCTCAACGCGCTGCGGGCCGCAGACCCGGAGCGGGAAATCCAGGTCCAGCGGCTGCTTGCCGCCCCAGCCAAACCGGCATCACGTTGATTCTCGGGTAGACTACCGCAGGGAAACCCATGGCAGAAGACGCGAAGGACAAAGAGAAGAAGCCGGCCGCCGATGCCAAGGCCGCCAAACCCGCAGCCGCTGCCGGCGGCGGAGTCATCGGGCCGTTGCTGGCCGGGGTCGTGCTGCTCGCACTCGGCATCGGCAGCGGTTTGTTCATCGCCTCGTTCTTCACCCCGCCGACGGTCGAGGCCGACGCCAAGGGTGAAGGTCACGGCAAGGCTGATGAGCACAAGGAAGCCGCTCACGAATCGATCCTCCACACCACCGGCGAGGTCAACCTGGGCGAGCTGCGCTCAAACGTCAGCGGCCAGGGCGGAAAACGCTACATCGTGATGAACTGCTACATGCGCATGCCGGTCGCTGTGCAGGGCCAGCTCGAGACCGAGGCCAGCGGCGGCGGCGGCCACGGTGGCGGTGGCGCCGATCCCGGAGCGAGCATCAAGCGCACCCTGCAGTCGCGTTTCGAAGAGCATCTGAAGCAGTACCAGCTCGATGAGCTGACCGCCCCGACCATCAACAAGCGCCTGGAAAAAGCCTTCGCCGACATTGCCGACCGGGAGCTGCGGATGCTGATGCCCGAGCTGCCCAAGGAGGGCAAGATCGTCCAATCGGTCTATTTCACCGGCATCCTGGTGCAGTGATCATGGCCGATCCTGTCGTCACTCCGGCCGAGATGGCTGCCCTGATGTCCGCCGGCCCCGCCGCCAAAGGGCAATCCGTCGCCGATTGCGACCTGGCCAACGTCCCGCGCATCCCGGCGCCGGTCCTGGCTGGACTGCGCCGGATGCTGGAGAGCCGGGCGCCCCTGATCGCCATCGAGCTGGCCGCGGCCCTGCGCGGCGAGGTGACCGTGCAGCTGTCGAACCTCGGCGAACTGAACGGGGCGGTGCTGATGGGATCGGTGCCCAATCCGGCGGCCATCGCGCTGATCGAATTCAACTCCGGCCAGCCGGCACCGAGCCGCGGCCTGGCGGTATGGGATCTGAAACTGGTCTCGGCGATGATCGACCGGCTGCTCGGCGGAACGGGAAAAGCCCAGGAAAAACCGGTACCGCCGACGAATATCGAACAGCGCCTGCTCGATCGCTTGAGCACCGCCAGCATCGCGGCCATCGCCGGCGGCTTCGCCGAACTGCACCCGCTGACCATCGCCATCGCCGGCTCGGCAAGCAGCCCTGGCGCAGTGAATGCGATTCCGGCCGGCGAGTTGGCCGTGGTCGCGACCTTCACCATCGCCGCTCCGTGGACCGATCCCGGGGAATGGAAGCTGGCGATGCCCTTGGCGGCGGTCGCCCCAGGCCTGGCGGTCCTCGCGGCCCGGACGTCCTTCACCCCTGCCGCCGCCAGCAACCTCGCCCAGCGCCAGCGGATCGAGAAGATCATCCGCGGAGCCAGCTGGCCGGTGCGGGTGGTGCTGGGCACCACGACCATCGATCTTGGCCAGATCCTGAAACTGGTGGCGGGTGACGTGCTGATGCTCGATCAGCGCCACGACGCCCCGGTCGCCGGGTTCGTCGGCGACCGGCTGCGCATGACCGGTCGCCCGGGAAAAGTCGGCCGGCGCACCGCGGTCCAGATCGAACGGGTGATCCCAGCCGGCAGCGATGCGAACAGCCGATGAACCTGGACGCACCGGACATGAACCGCCACGACGCCACGATTCCAAGAGTTCCTCGTTGGATGGCCTGCGCCCACCAGGCGCAGCCGGTGGATGCCCTGGCCGCGCGTCGCGCGTCGCGGCGCCGCGACGGTCCGTCACGATGCCGCGACGCCAAGGAAGCTCCGAGGGGAATCTGCGGCGGCTGGAAGGCCGATCGGGTGCGGATGGATGGTTCTCCAGCTTTCCACCATGTGGCGCCGTGGCGTCATGGCGGTTCCCGAGCTGCGTCATTCAGGATGAAGGAGACCAGCCATGGCTGACCCCGATGCCCCTGCCGGCGGAGCGGCGCCGGAGGTCAAGCCCGCCGAGCTGGCGGACCTGTCCGCGGCTGCCCAGCCCAAGCCCGGCCCCGGCGACCTCAACCTGATCCGCGACATCCCGGTCACCTTGACCGTTGAGCTCGGCCGCACCGAATTGCTCATTCAGGACGTGCTCGAACTGGTTCCGGGCAAAGTCATCGGCCTGGATCGGATCGCTGGCGATCCGCTCGATCTGCTGGTCAATGGCAAGCTGTTGGCCAAGGGCGAGGTGGTGGTGGTCGACGACCACTATGGGATCCGCCTGACCGCGATCATCGATCCTGCCGAGCGCCAGGCCGCCGCGGCCGGCTGAGCGCACACGCAACAACACGGCGCGCGTTTCGGAGCGGCGATGCCTCATCGCCGACACGTCGGCCTCGTTGCCGGCTTGGCGCCGTCATCGCCGGCTTGGCGCCGTCATCGCCGGTTTGGCGCCGTCATCGCCGGCTTGGCGCCGTCATCGCCGGCTTGGCGCCGTCATCGCCGGCTTGGCGCCGTCATCGCCGGCTTGGCGCCGTCATCGCCGGCTTGGCGCCGTCATCGCCGGCTTGGCGCCGTCATCGCCGGCCAGGCGCTTGTTCCGAGAGCAGTTTGGTCAGCCCGTGGCCGCTGGTTTGGACAGGGAGATGGTTCCGCGACTTCGAGCAATTCCGGCGATGTGGGCATCGCCGCACCGGATCATGGCGCCGAGAGTTTCCCGTATTTGGTCCCAGGAAACCTGGCTGCGATCTGGGCCAGACCGGCTTGGCCGTCTTTGCGTTTACGCTCTTTCCCGGCGAGCAGCGTCTGGCAGCGGGTCCAGGCGTCCCGGGCGATGAATTCATCCTTCAGGGCCGGCAGCTTGCGCAGGGCGGTCATCCGAACCTTGGCCGGCTTGAGCTCAATCGGGCTTTTCGCTCCGCATTCCGCGACCAAGGCATCGAGCAGGTCGAAGGCGTCGATGGTGTCGCCGGCCTCGACACCGGTTTTCAGGCGGGCCTGCAGCGCCGGCACCACCACAGCGCGGATCTTCGCTGCATCGGCCTTGAGCGGTGAGGTCGCCGCCCGGGCGAGCAGGCAGAATGCATCGGGGCGGCCGCGTTCGATTTGCCACCACAGGTCGGCGCTCTTCCCTTCCAGGCCGTCAACCGGAAAGCGCAAGGCGCAATCCTTCAGCGATTTGCGCAGATTTCCCAGCGGGTCGGCATAATCGATGTACACCTCGCGATCTTTTACGTGCAGCCGCAGCTGATAGATGTTGCTGGTTCCGACCTTGAGCGGGTTGGCCGCGTCTTGAGCGACCCAGGCCCAGGTGTAGCCGTGCTCCTTGGCCCAGCCGCCCAGGTCGTCGTGGTCGGGAGTCGCGCAGACCAGCTGCACCGGAAGATGCTCGCTCTCGATCGCCTCGTACAACGCCTTGCATTTCGAGCGCATGAATTCGGCGGCCGACGGGCAGACCCCGCAGAAGCGGACGATCAGCACGCCATAGGGCCCGGCCTCGGCCAGGGTGTGGGCACGCCCATCAATGAACCGCAAGCCAGCCAGCGGATCACCGGCGTGGAGCAGGCCGGACAGGGCGGCGGACAGGATCACGAGCATAGACTGAGGATAGGTCATGCCGAGATCTATTCCAGCGATTTGATCACGTATTCCACTGGCGATGGTCTCCGCTCCGGCGTGGTCACGGAGCCGGTTCGCCGAGCGCCAGGCGCAGGCCGCGGCTGAGCGAGACCAGGCGGGGTTCGTGCTCGCGCCGGCTGGTGGTCGCGAAGCGTTCGGGCTGGCGGTCGGCGAAGCTGCCGCCGCAGGCGGTACGGCGCGGATGACCGGGTTCCGCAGCGATCATCTCGGCCACTGATCCGGCCAGGCCAAGCACGCCTTGCACGCTGCGGTCCTCGCCGTGGCTGCCCACCGGCACCGGCCCGGTGCTGCGGCCACGATCCGCGGTCAGCGCGGAATGGCAGAAACCGAGATCGGCGGCATCGCCCCAGGGATAGGTTCGGCCGTCGCCGCCCTGGGCGGCGAGCTGCCATTCCAGCAACGTGGGCAGCCGCCACGGCAAGCGATCGCGGTCCCGGCGCCAGGCCACATAGGCATCGGCGTCTTCGGCGCTGATGCCGGCGACCGGGCAGCGCGGGTCGATCTTGACCACCAGCTCCTTCTGCCGATCGCGCAGGCCCATTTCCAGGCGGAACGGCGTTTTGAAGCGGTTCCACGGGGCGAAGGAATCTTGCAGCCAGATCGGCTCATCGGCGTCCAGCGAGTCGCGCGGCGCCAGCACGATGGTTCCCGCCGCCCGCTCGGCCGCATGGCGTTCAAGGGTCTTCGGATCATTGAGGAAGGCCAGCCATTCGCCGCAGGTCACTTCGTGGATGGCGAGGGCGAACGCGGCCACCACCGGACCGGCGCTACGGCCATCCGGGCCGAACACCCGGCCCGCCGGGATCCAGGCGACACCGGGCGGCAGGGCCGGCGGCGGCGGCAAGTTCAGCTCGTAGTCCGCCCCGCGCCGGTCGAAGCGCCGGACGCATACTGAGCGCCCACCTGGGCCGGCGGTCTCGACCAGCCAGCGGCCGACCGGGATCGAGGCCGACCCACCTGGGGCGAGCGTGACGGGATCGCCGGTTGGTTCCAATCGGCGATCCGCTTGTGGCGCCAGGCGGGTCAGCCGCACCGGCGAGGCATCAGCCGCGGCGCGGACCGTGGTCAACCCGGACAGGATCGTCGCCATGGACTGGTCCGCGGGATTGGCGAAGGCCTTGGCCTGGGCCTCGGCGGCTGCGACCTGGGCGACATCGCCGGCGGCCTCGGCCTCACGCAGCCGGTCAAGGTGATAGGACGCGAGATCGGCCCGGACTGGCGGATGGTCGGGTGCCACCGCCAGGGCCTGTTGCAGGTCGGCGATGCCCTCGGCCAGGGCGTGGGCGCGCTTGGCCTGGTGGAGCGAGCGGTCGAGCTCGGCCCGCTGCAGTTCGGCCCGCACCACCGGTTCACCGGATTCCACCAGCTTCGCTTGGAGATCGCGGATCGTCCCGTCAAGCACCTGGATTTCCTCGGCTTCCTCTGCGGCCTGGGTCAGCCAGGTCGCAGCCTGGTGGCGCAGGCCGTCGGCGGCGTCGGCGCGTTCCTTGGCGATCGCCGCCGCGGCCACCAGGGCCACCGCGGGCAATCCAGGATGCAGCGGATCGATGCCCAGCGCCCGGTCATAGGATTCCTGCGCTTCGCGGCCGTGGCCGGCAGCAGCCGCGGTGCGGGCATCGGTCAGCGCCGCATCGGCTCGGCTGCGGCGTTCACGGGAAGCTGCTTCCTGCTGGGCGGCGCGCTCCTTGGCCAAGGCGGTCTGGCGCTCTTGCTCGCGGCGTTGTTCGACCACCCGGGTCCAGGCGAGCAACCGGCCCTGGCCGACCGGATCGACCACCAAGGCCACTGATTTTGCCTGGTGCAGGATTGCACTGTCGAGATCGCCAGCGGTTTCGGCGGCAAGGGCCGCGGCGGTATGCTTGGCGGCCTCGTCGGCCCGCTGCTTTTCCGTGGCATCCCGGCGCAACTCGGCCAGCCGGGCGGCCACCGCAAGCTTGGCCTCGATGATCTTGCCGGTGGTCGGGGCGAGCTGCTGGGCCTGGGCGTAGAGGTCCTGGGCCGCCACCAAGTCGGCTTCGCCGCCCAGAGCGACCCTGGCCGCCGCCTGACTGGCGAGCTCGTCGGCCCTGAGCCGATCGGCCTCGCCGCGCCGCCGGTCGTTGATCGTCTTGATCAGGCCTTCGAGCCGGACGATGTTGCCGATGGCGACCGGATGTCCGGGGCGCAGGCCGAGGATCCGGTCGTAGCGCTGGTTGGCTTCGCGCAGGGCTTTTGCCGCAGCTTCCAGATCGCTGACGTTGGCGGCCAGTTCCAGCGCCCCGGCCTCGGCGCGCAGGGCCGCCACCGCCTGGTCGGCGGCAAGCTCGGCCCGCCACCACAGCAGGCTGCCTCCGGCCAGGGCGGCCAGGGCCGCGGCGGCGACCGCCCACATCAGCACCCGGTGCTTGCGCAGGAGCCGGGAGGTGGCCTCCCAGGGTGACTCGCGATGGGCGCTGACCGCCAGGCCGGCCAGGAAATTCCGCAGATCCCCGGCGAGGGCTTCGACCGATTGGTAGCGGTCGCGCTGATGCAGCGCCATCGCCTTGGCGGCGATGGCGGCCAGGGCCCGCGGGGCTTTTGCGCCGAACGGATGGCTGGTGATCGGCTGCAATTTTCCAGTCGCGACCTGTTCGAGGGTGCGGTTGACATCGCCGCGGATGTAAGGTGAGGCCCCAGACAGGATCTCGTACAGGATCACGCCGAGGGCATACACGTCGCTGCGCCGGTCGACCCGTTCCTGCTCGCCGCGGGCCTGCTCCGGACTCATGTAGGCCGGAGTGCCGACGGCATAGCCGGCGACCGTGCGGTAGGCGTCCTGGCCGCCATCGGGCAGCGATCGGAAGCTGGTCACAGGGGCAGAGGGGGTCTGCGCCGCCAGCGTGGCGACAGTCGATGAAGCCGTGGATGACCGCTTGCCGCCAGAGGGCAAGACCTTGGCCAGACCCCAGTCCATCACCAGCACTTCACCGTAATGGCCGACCATGATGTTGCGCGGCTTGAGATCGCGGTGGATCACGTCGCGGCTGTGGGCGAAGGCGATGGTGTCGCAAATTTTGAGGAACAAATGCAGCAGATCGAAGCGGTGGTTCGGCGCGCCTGATCGGCCCTTCAGATGTTCGGCCAGGGACAGTCCCTCGACCCGCTTCATGGTGTAGACCACCGTGCCGTCATCGAGGATGTCGAAATCATGGACCGGGACGATCCCCGGGTGTTCGAGCTGGGCAGTGACCTGGACCTCGTGGATGAAGCGGCTTACATCATCGGCCACGCAGTCGGAGCCGCGCAGCGTCTTCAAGGCGATATGCCGGCGGGTGTCGCGATCGAGGATCGAATAGACCACGCCCTGGGCGCCTTCGCCCAGGACCTTGTCGAAGGAGAAGCGCGAACCGCCGCTGGTTTCGGTGGTCGATGGCCGCCATTGGTCGAGCTTGCGCGACATCTCCTCGGCATTGCTGACGCCGCGCAGCCGCTCCATCGCCAAGGCCCGCGAACCGGTCAGCCGGGTGGTGCCGATGCCGACCTTGGGCGTTTGCGGCGGGGTCGGCGCCGGCGGTGTGGCCGAGGTCTGACCGACGAAATGCGGAGTGGGATCACCCATCGTTCAGACCAAGTTCACAGGCCGGCGAGGACCACGGTACTCACCGCATCCAGTGCCACGCCGCGCAAGGCGACCGCCGACACCCAGGTATACCCGGGGGGAGCCGGCTGGCCGGCCGCGATCTGAAGGCGGTAGATGAGCAGGAAGCAGCTGCGCAGTTCCTGGAGCGAATCGTCTTGGCCATAGCCGATCAGTTCGATGCCACCCTGGGCGAGGCCGCCTCCGATGAGGGCCAGCCCGCCGGTCCTGGCGAGGGTCTTCAACGCCGGCAGGCGCCCGCCGAAGCGTTCGACCTCGGGCGGAACGGCGGCGCAATGGACCGCCACGCCATCCTCGCTGATCAGCAGATCACCGCTTTTCTCCGTCCCGGGGCGACGGATCACCAGTCCGATGCGGACTTCTTTGGTGTCGATGTCCTGGCGGATGGCGCTGGGCGCCGCGAACCACGATTCGTGGGACAGCGAATCGAGCACCACCAGATCGACCTTTGGGGTGAAGCCGGGAACGCGGAACAGTTCGCGTCGCGGCATGGCCAGGACCAGGGGTTCTTCGTGGGCTGCGCTCGGGACGGGGGATGCTTCCTGGGTCATGGCGGCGAGTTCCACGTCTGGAAACTACCTCCATTCGACCGCGGCGCCAAGTCCGCCCCCGGTGTCCGGGAAGCTGCGGAGCGCAGCCAGCGGGCTCCGGAGCGCCGCACTCCGTGCGGCCGGTGGCATGGTGTCCGCGATGTGGTGGAGCGCAGCCAGCGGGCCCCCGGAGCGCCGCATTCAGTGCGGCCGGTGGCATGGTGTCCGCGATGCGGTGGAGCTCAGCCAGCGGGCCGGGGTTGGGCCGTGCCGCAGATGCATAGGTTCCGGCCATGCCCTCCTCCCAATGGTCCGCGCTGCTGCCCCACATCGGCCTGTGGCTGTTGGCGGCGGGTTTCGCCGCGGGCCTGGTGGTGGTGCTGTGGCCGGTGCTGCCGACCTTGCTGGTGGCCTTGGCGGTGGCGGCCCTGACCGAACCGGTGGTCTTCCGCCCATGGGATGACCGGCTCGGGCGCTGGCTGCCGCGCTGGGATCCCGCCGCTCGGCGCTGGTGCGCCGCCATGATCGCCGCCGTCTTGCTGGCGGCCTTCGCTGGAGCAGCGGTGCTGGTGGTGCTGTGGGCCCTGCTCGGCTCGTTCTGGGCCACGGTCGAGGGCGTGATCGGCATTGCCATACAAGATGGCGAACGGATCCAGGCGGTGGCGACACGGGTCGGCGGACGAGTGGCTGATCTCGCCGCATTGTACGGCCAAGGCGTGATCGACGCCCAGGCCATCGGCGCTGAAGTCCAGGCCGTGCTGGCGCGGACCCGGGTCGGGCCCGAAGTCCTGCAATATCTCATCACCGGTACCGGCGGGTTTCTCGCCCGTGCCGCGTTGGTCCTGGTCACGGTCTTCTATCTGTTCAGCCAAGGTCCGGGCTTGGTCGGCTGGGTCGCCCGCTGGCTGCCCTTGGATGCTGCCGGGTTGGCCCTGGTCGCCCGGCGCTACCGCGCCACCGCCTATCACCTGCTTGCCCACATCATCGCCCGGGCCATGGCCCATGGCCTGGGCCTGGGCCTGATCGCCTGGGGTATCGCCGGATTCAATGGAGTTTTGGTGGCGGTGGCGGCCGGGTTGCTCGCCCTTTTGCCGTTGGTTGGTCCGTTGGTTGCCTGGCTGCCCCTGGCCGGCCTGATCTGGTCAAAAGGCCATCCGCTGTTGGCGATCGCCTTCGCGGTGTGCGGCTATCTGTGGACCTGGCTGGTCGAACGGCTGTTCCGCCGGGTCGCCGCCAGTCTAGGCACTGATGCGCTGTGGATCGAGTTCCTGGTGTTTCTCGGCCTGGTTGGGGGAGTCATCGCCCATGGGCCGGCAGGCTTGGTGCTTGGCCCAGCCGCGGTGCTGGGCGCGATCGTCGCCGCCCAGCTGATCCGCCAGGTCTACTGGGCTGAATCAGATTGATCCGCCTACCTGGCACGCATTGAACCTTTTGGCGCCCGCAGACATTGCCCCGGCCATGGCCGATGACCCGTTGCAGACGCTGGCGCCGCGCACCGTCCTCGACCGGGCGGTGGACAAGGGGCTGATCTCCCCCGAGATCGCCAAGGACATCGGTGGACGCAGCTCATCCGGAGCCGAGGCCGCGGATCTGCTGGTGACCGAAGGATTCCTGACCCGCCACCTGGTGGCCACGGTGCTCAGCACCCACACCCCGGCGACCAACATCACTGCGATCCAGCAGCCGGTCGAGATCAGCGGCTTCGTCATCACCGGCGTCCTCGGCCAGGGCGGCATGGGCACCGTCTACCGGGCGACCCAGCGGTCCCTCGGCCGGCAGGTGGCGCTGAAGGTGATCAGCCCGGAGAGCGCCGCCGATCCGGAATTCGCCGAGCGTTTCCTGCGCGAAGCGCGCTCCGCCGGCAGCATCAGCCATCCCAACGTCATCACCTGCTTCGACGCCGGCATCGACAAAGGCCAGCCGTACATGGCGCTGGAGCTGGTCACTGGCGGTGACGCCGCTCAGAAGGCGCGCAAGACCAACAACCGGCTCAGCGAGCGTGAAACCCTGCGCATCGGCATCGACTGCGCCCGCGGCCTGATCGCCATCCGCCGCGCCGGGCTGATCCATCGCGACATCAAACCGTCGAACATCTTCATCACCGAGGACGGCATCGCCAAGCTCGCCGATCTCGGCCTGGCCCGGTCCTCGGCCGGCGACGACCGCATGACCATGACCGGCCGGGCCATGGGCACGCCGGCCTTCATGTCGCCGGAGCAGGCCCAGGGCCTGGCCGATGTGGATATCCGCAGCGATATCTGCGCCCTTGGCGGCACTTTGTTCTGCCTGCTCACCGGCAGCCTGCCGTACCATGGCGCCACCACCTGGGTGGTGGTGGCCAAGGTCATGAACGACCCGGTGCCCGACCCGCGGGCCTTGGTGCCAGAGGTCAGCGCCGCCGCCGCCGCGGTGGTGATGAAGGCGATGGCCAAGGATCGGGCGCAGCGCTATCAGGATCCTGAGGCTTTGCTCGCCGATCTTGAACTGGTCCTCGCTGGTTCCCAGCCGAAGTTGGCCGAACCGACCAGCCAGATCGGAACTGCCCGCGCCACGCGCGCCGACGCTACCCAGGCGACCATCGCCCTGCGCGAGGCGCCCACCGTCATCCGGCCGCCGAGCACCCAGATGATGCCGCCGCCGGAAGCGCCAGCGTCTTCGCCGGCGAAGCGGTCCTGGTCGCCGGTCGGCTTGGGCCTGGCCGCAGGGCTCGCCGGCGCCGCCATCACCACCTTTCTGCTGCTTCCTGGTCGCGTTCCGGCGCCGCCATCGGAATCCCCGCCAGCAACGGCCAACCCGGTCGGCGGCGCCGCCGCCGCTCCGACCGCCGCCGCCGCCAGTCCGGCCGCGGTCAAGCTGTGCGATCAATGGCGGGAACGTCTGCTCGCCGCCGGTCTGCGCTGCACGGTCGAGGCCACCGCCGAAAACATCGCGATTTCAGCGGTGGATCCTGGAACCACTAGTCTGGCCCCGCTGGCTGACGCGCCGGTCGAGCGCCTCGACTTGACCGGCTGCCTGCGCCTGACCGATCTGACTCCGCTGGCAAGAATGCCGCTGCGCCGGCTGCTGCTCAACGGCTGCGTCAAGCTCGAACGGCTCGATGGCCTGGAAAAAACGCCCCTGGCCGAACTCGACGCCAGCGGCTGCACCGCGCTGGTCGATCTGACCGCCCTGCGCGGCCGGCCGTTGACCTGGCTGAGCCTGTCCGGCTGCACCAGCCTGAAGCGCCTGTCGGGCATCGAAGGCGCGCCGCTGACCCGGCTTGATCTGAGCGATTGCCATCAGCTCGAGGGCGACCTCGCGGCGCTGCACGCGATGCCGCTGCGCGAACTGGTCCTGGCGCGCTGCACCCGGCTGCCGTCGATCACCGGGCTGTCCAGCCCGGCTCTGGCTGAATGTGACGCTCGGGGCTGCGAAAACTTGCGCGGCGACCTGACCGCGTTGAAAGGCACGGCGCTGACCCGGCTGAACCTGTCCGGCTGCGTGCGCCTGGAGCGGATCAGCGGCATCGAGCAGTTGCCGCTGATCGATCTCGATCTGGGCGGCTGCGATCGCCTGGCTGCGCCTGAGATGCCCGGCGTGCGCAAACCGACGCCGCTCCACCAGCTCGCCGGTCTGGCCTCGCTGCGCCGCCTGAGCCTGGCGAAATGCAGCTGGGTGCGGGATCTCGCGCCCCTGGCCAGCCTGCGCCTGACCAGACTCGATTTGAGCGGTTGCGGCGATCTGGATGGGGATCTGAAGGGCTTGGCGCTGATGCCGCTGGAGTTCCTCGACCTGACCAATTGCAGCGATCTTGACGCCCTGACCGGCCTGGAGAATGCCCCGCTCAAACGCCTGGTGGTGCGCGGCGCCAGCGGGATCAGCGGGAAAAAACTGGAACCGGTGCTGGGCAAGCCCGACCTGGTGATCGAACGCTGAACCGCTGCGCCGAACGCCGCGATCCGCATTCAAACCAGAACTTTCGAGTCCGAGCAGCGCTGAGGCGGGTCTCGCCCAGTCAACAGAGCCGGTCCAGCAAACGTACCAGATTTTGCAGCGCGCCAGGAAGGCCCGCCGGTCACCGAGCCCGGTGCGCTCCCTTCCATTCCCTGCCTGACCCGACCGCTCATGCTTCCAACCGCTGTTCCCTGACCGACTCAACCCGACCAGACCGCCCATGCATCGTTCCATTGCCCTGCTGATCGCCACGGTGTTGGCGGTGACCGCCGTCCATGGCGCTGAACTCACCATCCTCTGCGCTGCCGGCCTGCGCAAACCAGCCGAAGCGGCGGCGGCAACCTACACCGCCGCCACCGGCACCCAGGTCCGCTTCCAGTTCGCCGGTTCCGGCCAATTGATGGGCGTGCTGGCTGCCGGCGCCCCTGCCGACCTGGTCCTGGTCGGCGATGGCTCCTACCTGACCATCGGCCGCGAGCGCAAGGTCCTGCGCGAGGGCATTCCGCTGGCGAGCCAGCATCCGGTGATCGCGGTCCGGGCCGGTAATCCCGCCAAGGTCGCCGGACTCGAGACATTGCTCGCCGGCACGGTGAAATTCTCCTTGGCCAATCCCGAGGCCGCCAGCATCGGCCGGACCCTCAAGGTCGGCTTGGGCGAGCGCTGGCCGGCCCTGGCCAAGGCCGCCACCGTGACCAAGCCGACGGTCACCGAGCTGGTGAATGACCTCCAGGTCGGCTCGGTGGATGCGGCCGTGGTGTGGAACTCCACCATCGCCGGCCTGCCTGGCCTGATGGCGGTCGAGGACCCGGCCCTGGCCAAGCTGGAGGAAACCCCGATCGCCGCGGTCTCCGCCAGTACCAAGCAGCCGTCCGTGGCTTTGGCCTTCGCCCGCTGGCTGGCTTCGCCTGAACACGGCGGCCCAGCCTGGACCGCGGCCGGCTTCACCGCCAAGGCTGGAGACATCTGGGCGGTCAAACCGGTGCTGTCGCTCTATGCTGGCAGCGTGAACCGCCTAGGAATTCAGGCCACTCTGAAGGAATTCGAGGAGCGCGAGGGGGTCGAGATCACCACCAAATTCAACGGCTGCGGAATCCTCTGCGCCGAGATGAAGCTGCTCGACGATGCGGCAATGCCGGATGCCTATTACGCCTGCGACATCTGTTTTGTCGCCCCGGTGGCCAAGCAGTTCCCCACCGCCGTGATCCTGACCGAGGCTGACATCGTGATCGCCGTGCCCAAGGGCAATCCCAAGGGGATCAAGGATCTAGCCGACCTCGCCAAGCCCGGCATCCGCCTGGGGATCGGGAACCACCGGCAATCGACCCTGGGCTACATGACCGACCGCATGCTCGATGCCGCCGGAATCAAAGCGGCGGTCTTGGCCAATGCGGTCAGCCAGGTGCCGGTGGGAGACCTCCTGGTCACCCAGTTGCGCGCCGGCACCCTCGACGCTGCCATCGTCTACAACACCAATGCCAAGCCCCAGGCCGAGACCCTGGACACCATCCCGCTGCTGGTGCCCGGCGCCCGGGCGATGCAACCCTTCGCGGTCCGCGCACTCAGCCCACGGGCGCAATTGGCTGGTCGTCTGCTCGAAGCCCTGGTGGCCAATCGGGCTCGCTTCGAGTCTGCCGGCTTCCGCTGGCGAGCCGACGGCACTCCGGTCCCGAGCTCCAAATTCTCCGCTGATCCGGCCGATGCCAACCGGCCGAAGTGACCGGGAAGCGCCGGGCCGGACTTGGCGCCGGGCCGGACCCGACTGGCCATTCTGGACGGTGGTGGCGGCTGTCGCTGGCGCGTACCTGATCTTGATCGTGGCGATGATCGGGGC
Organism: Planctomycetota bacterium; assembly: GCA_014193115.1. Lineage (GTDB taxonomy): Bacteria > Planctomycetota > UBA11346 > UBA11346 > UBA11346 > BJHQ01. The sequence goes on from BJHQ01000013.1 coordinate 67,916, forward strand.
TGATGCGGCTTGGACCACTCCGGGACAGCTGTGGTCGGCCCTGGGCAATGAAGAGATCGCGTTCAGCATCCGCCTCAGCCTGTTCACCTGCACCATCGCGGCCCTGCTTTCGCTGGTGGTGGCGGTGCCTGCCGGGTATCTGCTCTCGCGCGGGGATTTTCCGGGTCGGGCCCTGGTCGATGTGATCGTCGACATCCCCATCGTGCTTCCACCGTTGGTGATCGGGCTGTCTTTGCTGATCCTGTTCCGCTTGCCGCTGCCATGGACCGGCGACCCGCCGGTCCGCCTCAACGATGTGCTGCCTTTAACCTATACGGTTGGCGGGGTGATCCTCGCCCAGTTCACGGTCGGCGCCGCCTTTGCCGTGCGGACCATGCGCGCGACCTTTGACCACCTGCCGCGCCGGCCCGAAGACGTGGCCCGGGTCCTGGGCTGCAGCCGGGCTGGAGCGGTGTGGCGGGTGACGCTGCCCGCGGCCCGCCGCGGGATGGTCACCGCCTTCACCCTGGCCTGGGCCAGATCCCTGGGGGAATTCGGTCCGATCCTGGTCTTTGCCGGGGCCACCCGGATGCGCACCGAGGTCATGCCGACCACGGTGTTCCTCGAACTGTCCGTGGGCAATCTCGAACCGGCCATCGCCGTGTCTTTGCTCATGGTGCTGTTGTCGATCGCGGTGATGCTGGTGCTGCGCTGGGCCGGTGATCAGGGCGGAGCCAGCCATGATCGCCTGTGAAGGGCTCTCCATCCGCCAAGGCCAGTTCCGGATCGATGGTATTTCCCTGAACATCCCGATGGGCGCCTATGGTGTGCTGATGGGCGCCACCGGCTGCGGCAAGACCACGGTGCTGGAGGCGATCTGCGGCCTCCGCCGGCCTGCTGCTGGAAGGATCCTGGTGGCCGGCGAGGAGGTCACCCACCGCCCTCCTGGGGCTCGGGGACTCGGCTATGTGCCTCAGGACGGAGCGCTGTTCCCGACCATGGATGTGCGCAGCCACCTGGCCTTCGCCCCCCGGGTCCAAGGTTGGCCTCGATCCGCCATCGCTGCCCGGGCCGCCGATCTGGCCGGACGCCTGGGCATCGGCCACCTGCTCGACCGCCGGGTCCAGGGCCTGTCGGGCGGTGAACGCCAGCGGGTTGCCCTCGGTCGGGCCTTGGCTGCCCGCCCCGCCGCCCTGCTGATGGATGAGCCGTTGTCCGCCCTCGATGAATCCGCCCGCGCTGGAATGATCACCCTGCTCAGGGCGATCCAACGGGATGAAGGCGTGACCGTCCTCCACGTGACCCACAACCCGATCGAGGCCGAAGCCCTGGCCGATCTCCGTCTGACCTTGGCGGACGGCCGGATTTCCGGTTGAACCGGAGCAGAGGCTCCGCTTTCACCCGCCGTGGAGCTGGAACTTGCGGAATCCGACGAACACCTGATCTCCCTGCTTCAGTCCCAGTTCGCCGTGGCGTTCATGGCTGATCTCGGCGTCGATGTGCTGGGGTTTGCCGGTCTGCTCCAGGTCGATCCGCACCACCGGCCCGGCGGTGGCGACCAGCCGGACCACCGCTGGCAAGGTGCTGACCTGGTCTGCGCTTCGGCTGATCTCGATGTCGTGGGGCCGGACGTAGCGGGCTGAATTCACTCCGGCGGATGCCGACGGATCCGGGAAGACATTGACGCTGCCGAGGAAGGAGTGGACGAACGGCGTCGCGGGATGCAGGTACACCTGTTCCGGCGTTCCCTGCTGCTCGATCCGGCCCTGATTGAACACCACCACCCGGTCGGCGACCTCCAGCGCTTCTTCTTGGTCGTGGGTGACGAAGACGCTGGTGATCCCGACCTCGTCGTGGAGCCGGCGCAGCCAGCGGCGGAGGTCCTTGCGCACCTGGGCGTCGAGGGCGCCGAACGGCTCGTCGAGCAGCAGCACCCGCGGCTCCACCGCCAAGGCCCTGGCCAGGGCGACGCGTTGGCGCTGGCCGCCAGACAGCTGGTGCGGCAGGCGGTCGGCGTAACCGTCGAGCTGGATCAGCCGCAGCAATTCCAGCGCCCGGGCCTGGGCCGCTGCCCGGGTCGGGCGTTCAGCGCGGGGTTTGACCTCCAGGCCGAAGCGGATGTTCTCGATCACGTTCATGTGCCGGAACAAGGCGTAATGCTGGAAGACGAACCCGACCCGGCGCTGCTGCGGCGCGGTGGTGGTGGCGTCGTGACCGTGCAGCTCGACCGTGCCCGCATCGGCCACATCCAGCCCGGCGACGATGCGCAGCAGCGTGGTCTTGCCTGAACCCGACGGCCCGAGCAGCGCGACCAGCTCGCCGTCGGCGATGTCGAGATCGACCCCGTCGAGGGCGGTGAACCGGCTGCCGTCGGCCCGACGGAAGCGCTTGGTCAGGGAACGGACGCGAATCGACATGCCGACCTTTCTGATGGACTGCCAAGGCGCCAAAACGCCAGGATGCCGTGAAGATACCGGTCAGGCGACTGACCTGACCACCAGTTGCTTCCCGATACGGTGCGCTGGCGATTCATGCCGTGCGTCGATTATGGCCAGATCGCCACTCGACCAGCGCCTTGAGCGCCAGAGTCACCAAGGCGAGCATGGCGAGCAGCGAGGCCACCGCGAACGCAGCCGCGTACTGGTATTCGTTGAACAGGATTTCGATGTGCAGCGGCATGGTCGTGGTCTGGCCGCGGATATGACCGCTGACCACGCTGACCGCGCCGAACTCGCCCATGGCCCGGGCGTTGCACAGGATCAGCCCATAGAGCAAACCCCATTTCACGTTGGGCAAGGTGATCCGCCAGAAGATGGTCCAGCCACCTGCGCCCAGGCTGAGCGCTGCTTGCTCCTCCTCCTGGCCCACCGATTGCATCACCGGGATCAGTTCCCGGGCGACGAACGGGAAGGTGATAAATGCGGTGGCGAGGATGATGCCCGGCGATGCGAAGACCACCGGAAATTCATGACCTGACGCCAACCACGCCAGCACCTTGGGATCGGAGAACCAGAACAACCCGGCTAACGCTGTGGTCACCGCGAGCCCGATCCACCAGCCGAGTCCCGGCCGGCGGCCCAGAGCCCAGCGACCGTCCGCCAGCGCCCAACTCAAGATGCCCCAGGTCAACCACAAGAAAGGAATCGCGGTCGCGATGTGCAGCGCAATTGGCCAGAGCCAGGCGACCGGTGCGCCTTTGGCCCAGCCCTGGGCTCCGAACAGCAGCACGAAGACCAGTCCGGCGATCACCGGCGACACCGCGAAGGGCAGATCGATCAAGGTCAGCAGCAGGGATTTCCCTGGGAATTTGAATCGGGTGACGGTCCACGCCGCGGCCAGGCCGAACACCGTATTGAGCGCCAGTGAAACGCCGGCGGCAAGCAGGGTGAGACGGATCGCAGCCTGGGCGACCGGGTCGGTGATGGCATGGAAATAAACGCCAACGCCTTGGCGGAAGGCCTCATACACCACCACCGCCAACGGCAGCAGCAGGAAACCGCAGAGGAACGTGACGACAATGGCGATCAGCAGCCAACGCAGCCAGATCGGCTCAGTCAGCCCGGGACGGTCGCTCATGACAGGTGGTCCGATCTGCGGCTGATGGCTACCTCGTCCGTTCGTCCGATGTGCGGCTGATGGCCGCCGCGTCCGTTCGTCCGCATTGCGGCTGATGGCAGCTTCGTCCGATCGTCCTGAGGATAGGAGTTCAGCGGCGTGGAGGCGCGGACGCGCAGACGTTTGGAGGTCATGACGCTCATACCGCGCTTCCTGCCCGCTTCTCAGCCCAGCGCTGCAAGAGGTTCACCACCAGCAGCATCGCGAAGCTCGCCACCAGCATCGCCGCCCCCAGGGCGGTGGCGCCCTGGTAGTCATATTCCTCAAGCCGGATGATGATGAGGTGGGGCACGATCTCGGTCTTCTTGGGGATCGAACCGCTGATGAACACCACCGATCCATATTCGCCGATGGCCCGGGCGAAGGCCAGGGCGAAGCCGGTGAGGATCGCCGGCAGCAGTTCGGGCAGGATCACCCGGAAGACGATCTGGGAGCGGCTCGCGCCGAGACAGGCGGCGGCTTCTTCTGTTTCTTTGCCGAGTTCTTCAAGCACCGGCTGCACCGTGCGGATCACGAACGGCAGACCGACGAAGGTCAGGGCGACGCCGATGCCAAGCTGGGTATAATTCACGTCGATACCGAGGGGGATCAGCCACGAGCCCAGCCAGCCGTTGGGCGCGAACAGCGCGCACAGGCTGATTCCGGCAACGGCGGTGGGCAACGCGAAGGGCAGATCGACCAGGGCATCGAGCAGCCGTTTGCCGGGGAACTGGTAGCGCACCAGGACCCAGGCGGCGAGCAGCCCCATCACCAGGTTGATCAGCGCCGCGGCCAGGCTGATGCCAAACGTCACCTGGAAGGCCGAGATCACCCTGGGCTTGGATAGTTTGTCCCACAGTCCTTCCCAGCCGAGCCCGCTGGCATGGATGAACAGCGCCACCAAGGGCAGCAACACGAGCAGGCCGAGCCAGGCAATGGTGATCCCCATGCCCAGGCCGAAGCCAGGCAGGACGCCGATCTGCGCGCGCCAGCGGTGGAAAATGGGGATGTCGGACATCGGTGAGGAGCGGCGCTAGAGGGGTCGTCGGCAGCCGGAGCAGCCAGCCAGAGGCGCGTACCATGATAACGAAAAATACTTTGTCAACAGCGGATGGAAAGTCGTCTTCCGGGTTGCATTTTCATTCGTTTTAGCGAACCTGTGGACATGAGCGAAGCCGAGATCGACGCCTTGACCGTGGCGGTAGCCGCCAACCTGAAGGACCTGCGCCAGGCTCAAGACCTGACCTTGGATGAACTGGCCAAACGTTCAGGGGTCAGCCGGACGATGCTCCATCAGGTCGAGACCGGCCGTTCGACGCCGAGCATCGCGGTGCTGTGGAAGATCGCCACCGGACTCGATGTCCCTTTCAACCGTTTGCTCCAGGGCCAGGAACGCAGCGGTCCGTCGGTGCTCCGCCTCGACCACGCCAAACTGCTGTTCAACCATCAGCAGACCTTCAGCAGCCGGGCGCTGTTCCCGTTCGATGGCCATTCCCGCCACGCCGAATTCTATGAATTGGTGTTGAAACCCGGTGGCAGCGAAGTCGCCGAGGCCCACGCCCCCGGCACCACTGAATACCTGGTGCTGGCCCACGGCAGCCGGCTGGTGGTCGAGGTCAACGGCCAGGCCACCGAGCTGAAGCAGCGCGACGCCCTGGTCTTCGCCGCCGACGTGCCCCACGCTTACCGCAATCCCGATCGCTCGGCCGAGGCCATCGCCTATCTGATGATGACCTATCACTCCAACGGCTGATAGCCGCCTCGGAGCGCCGCACTCCGTGCGGCTTGAGGGACGGTGTGCGATCTGGCGCCAGCAACACGAAGTGCCGCGCCCCGTGTCGCCAACCGCCGTCCGGCTGGTGGGCGCATTTGCTCACTTCATGTTCATCTGCTTCAGGCGGCGATCGATTTCGGCTTCGAGCGGATGGTTCTTGCCGCCGAACCAGTCGACCAGTTCCTTGCGCAGTTCGCTCCAGGCGGCCTGGGCAGGCAGATCCGGGCGGTCTTTCAGCTGCTGGATGGCGCCGATCGCATTGTCGGCCACGGCCTTCGTGCGGACGTACTTCAGCCAGGCGGTGACCCCGATCAGCGCGAGGACAGTGGCTGAACCGCTCCACAGCACCCACTCCGGAGCGCTGGCGGCGAAGATCGCAAGCATCGTGCAAATGGTGCCGGCGGCCCCCAGGGGAATGGCCAAGGTGGGCCAGATCAGCAGGGAAAATCCAGCGAGCAGCACGCACGCCGTGCCGGTGGCGCCGAACATCCAGACCAGGGACTCGATCCGGCTGGCCTGTTCGGCCGCCTTGGCCGCGACTGCGGCCTTGTCGCGTTCGGCGGCGCTGGCCCGCTCGACGGCGGCGCGGGTCTGTTCTGCCCGCCATTGGTCGCGTTCGCCGATCAGCTCGGCAATCTGGCGCTGAGCGGCCGTGTGCTTGTCCTCAAGGGATTTGATCCGCTTGTCGCGTTCGTCGGCCACGGTCAGGGCCTGGCGATACAGGTCATCGGCCTGGCGGCGGTCGCTTTCGGATTCGGACAGGGCCTTGGTCAGCCGGTCCTCGGCAGCCTGGCGGCCGGCGGCGGAAGGCGGCGGCAGGTTCACCTGGGCCAGGCTCAATTCGCTGCCGACTACCGCGACATGGCGGTTCTGCTGCGGATTCAGGTGGTTGGCCGAGGTCGCCGCGTGGACATGGTCGGCAGCTTCCTGGCGCTTGGCGAATTCTTCGGCTTCGCGCTGGCGATAGGCGTCGCTCTGGATCTTTTCAGCGGCGCGGATCAGGTCGTTCTGCGGAGCCATCACCACCCGTTCGGAATCGCCGAAGCAACCGGAGAGGACGAGGACGAACATGAAGAGAGCGCAGCGGAGCATGGGGCGAGCCTGCCGCCCTGGACGCCGGTGGCCAGTACCAGCTGCGGGCGCGGCAGACGACTCCGATCGTTCCTGCGGCTCAGCGCTTGCCGCGTTCCGGTTCCACCGGCTTCGCGCCGCGGCGTTCGATGGTCAGGACATTCCCCACCTGTCCGATGGCGATCACCGGGATGTCGGCTTTCAGCACCAGCCGGTCACCGCTGGCGGTCACCGCCAGGAACGCGTCGATCACCGCCTGGGGCAATTCGGTCTCGGAGACGCGCTCCGCCGGCAGCTGGGCCTTGACGATGGCGGTGCAGTCGATGCGCAGACCTGCCAGACCCGGGTTTCCGGGCAGCGGCGCGGCTTGCACCAGCTTGTCGACGGCCGCCACCGCCAGCTCTGCGGCGTCGCCGCCGGCGGCATCCTGCACCTGGACGCAATGCCGGTCGGTGCCGACCACGACCTGATCGACCACCGTGGCCTTGCCGTCGGGTCCGGTCACGGTGTTGCGGACGCGGTGGCCTTCGATCGATCCGATGGCCACCGGCTCGCTGGGGCCGCCGGTCAGCGCCGCGGTGTTTCGGCTGATGAATTGAGCCAGTTCGATGGCCCGGGATTGCTCGATCACGGCCACCGCCACCGCCCCGCGCGCCTTGCCCGTCACCACCAGGGCCCCGGATGGGCTGCGGTCGTTGAGCGAGAACGCCTGGCGGAAGCCGTCCTCGACGGCATCGCTCCACGGCGATTTCGCCTGCTGGCGCAGGGTCGGCAGGGTGCGTTCATGCAAGGTGCTGAGCGCTCCTTGCCAGTCGATGTTCCACCAGGCGGTGATGGCGGCGCCCTCGCGGGGCAGCGAAGGCAGCAGCCGGTTGGCGGCATTGCGCTGGACCCCGAGCCAGGCGGCCAGGGCGGTGTCCAGGCGCGGGGTGACGTGCCCGGTCAACGCCACGGAATCGTCGCCGGATGGACGTACTTCCAATTGCAGCTGGGCGAACTGGTTCGACAGCTCGGTCCATGGATCGAGACCGGTCAGCGTTGCGGCCAGCTGCTGTCCGGGCAGGGCCGACGCGGCGCCGGTCAGATCGGTGGCGATCTGGCTGAGCAGCGGTGCGCGGCCTCGGGAGCGGTAGATCAGCGGCGCCGGGTTGGCGCCGGTCGGAGGCATGCCGGCGGCGGCCAGTGCCCGGCATTCGGCCACCGTCGGCGCAAGATAGGCCGTATTGTCACTGACCAGCAGGCGGTATTCGCGCAGTCCGCCGGCGTCGGTCTGGGTGTAGACCACGCTGCCATCCCGGTCGCCGACCCGGACCATTGGCGGCTCGCCATCGACCGTGGCTCCGAAGCCGTCGACGAACGCGGCGCGCTTCCCCACCGGGATGATCGCCAGCAACGGCACCCGGTTCGGCCGCCAGGCCACCAGGATCGGCCGCGACAGGTCGATCCCGTCCAGGTCCCGGCAATGCAGGAGGCGGCGGGCGACGTGCCGGCGCAGCGGGCGGTCATCAATGCCGTATGCACCGGCAAACCGGGTCAGGATGCGATCGAGCCAACGCGGATCATTGATCCGCAGCTCGGCGGTGGCCTGCTCCAGCGGATTGGCAGCCGCTGGTGCCGGCGGTTCTCCGGCCCAGCAGGTGCCATGAGCGACCATGCCGGCGGCGAACAGGAGGAGGGAGAAGCGCCGGAGCATGACTCGATGCTTTACCTTCGCCGACCGCTCCAGGCAAGACAGCACCGGGATCACTGAGGCAACCTGGGCACACGCCAGCCGAGCAGGCAGACGCCGGTCGCGCTGGGACGCGCCAGCTGTGCTGGGACGCGCCAGCCGGATTGAGAAAAGCCCACTCGATTCGAGATTTCCACTTGCGGTGCGGATCCTATCGGGCCAAGACGGGGCCATGGCCGGCCGCAATGCGCCCACGAGGGTCGAGGGAGATCGTCCTTTGAACGCTGCGGCTTGGATCGGGAAAGCCTGCGGATCAGCGAGGCCGGCCTCGCATGCTCAGCGGATTTCCTGGACGATGGGCAAGCGAAACGGAGTCCACGTCAGGGTTCGGCGCGGGTGCCTGCCGGCAGGACGCACGGCTCTGACGCGATGAGCCGGTCCCGGAGCTGGTGGACGTGGATCCGCCTCGGCGTCGGCCTGTTCGTGGCGGTCACCATGTTGACGGTCTATGCCAGCATGCCGCCTTTGCGGCCGGTCCGGAAAGCGCCTGCGGCACACCCCGAGCCCTGGACCCCGTCCGGTCTGCCTCCGCCGCCAGACCGGCTGGCGGCCGCGCTGGGCAGCGAGGCCGTCCTGGTTTCGTGGTCGGGCGGCACGCGGGCCAAGCTCGAACCCAGCGGATGTGTTCCAGGCATGGCCGGCGGATTGGTCCGACGCGGCGCCCTGCTCACCCGCAGCCCAGCTGCGCGCAGCCTGCATCTGGAATGCGGTGGGTGGTCGGCCGGCGCGGCGGACTACCAGTTGGTGAAGCTTCAAGCCTATCTGGAGGCGTTGGCTGCTGCTGGGATCGCGGCGGTGGGACTGGGCCAGGCCGAAGCTGCCTTGGGCGGGTCGGTCCTCGGCCCGCTGGTCTCAGCCGGCCCTCCGGTCGTCTGCTGCAATGTGGTGGGATTTCTGCCATCGGTGGCGGTGGAGCGCAGCGGTCAGCAGTTCGTCATCACCAGCGTCGTCGCGGCTGGCGTCGCCGGCGCGACCGATCCGGTCCAGGCGGTGGCCCGGTTGGCGACGCCAGAGGGAAGCACGCTGATCATCATGGCCGATCTCGATCCAGCGGGCCTGGCCTCCTTGGCGGCTGGGGTTCCGAGTTCCGCCGTGGTGATCGCCCGCACGGATGAATCCGGCGCAACGCAGCCGGCCGGTCCGTGCCGGATCCTGCCATCGTCCGGATCCGGCGCCGTCCAGTATTGGTGGGCCTTGGGTGCCGATGCGTATGCAACAGAAGCAATCGCCGACATCGTGCCCGATCATCCCGCCATCAGGTCGCGGATCGCAGCCGCAAATCGCCTGCTGGGAACCTTGGATTTCGCCATGGATGCCCCCACGGCACCGCCTCCGGGCACGGCCTTCGTCGGCGATGCCGCCTGCCGCTCGTGCCACGCCCAAGAGTTTGCGGTGCACGCCGCCAGCCGTCATGCGCTGCCCAAGGCCCGATTCAGTGGAACGCCAACGGCCAACGATCCCGAATGCCTGACCTGCCACACGACGGGCCTGGGAGCGATCGGTGGGTTCAGCCGGCGCGGCCAGTCGGAACACGGTCTCAACCGGATCGGCTGCGAAAGCTGCCACGGGCCAGGCGCGGCCCACGTTTCTGCGCGAATCGCTGGTGATGCGGTGCATGCCAAGCTGCCCCGGATCACGCTAGCCCAGTGCTCCACCTGTCATGACGCCGAGCGCAACCGCCAGTTCGATGTGCATGCGGCCTGGAACGCCATCGCTCACGGGCCGAATCGATAGGCGGTAGCGGACTGCCGCCAGGTGCGTCGGCCAGGTGTGCCATTCCACTCCTCGCCTGTGGTTGATCCGGTGTCGCCAGCGCGACACTGCACCATCCAACAGCGTGGAGCCTCCGTGGAACCGGTCACCGTCGTCATCATCTCAGTCATTGCCGCCTTGGCCGGAGCCATCGTCGGCGTCGTCGCCTGGCGCAACCTCGCCCGCCAAGCCAACGAGGCCCGCCTGGCCGCGGCCATCGAAACCGAAAAAGCCCGGCTCGCCGCCGAGCATCTGACGCGCCTGCAAGCCGTCGAAGAGCAGGCGAAAACCCAGCAAAGCCGGCATCGGGCCGAGGCCGAAGCGGCCCTCACCAGCGAGCGCCACGCGGTGGCCGCCGAGCGGCAAGAACTCGCCGCCGAGCGCCAGTCCCTGCTCACCGACCGCCAGGCCCTGGGCAGCGAGCGCCAAGCGGTGGTGGCTGAGCGCCAGGCGGTGGCGAATGAGCGCCAGGCGGTCTCTGCCGAGCGCCTAGGGCTGGCCGAGCTCGAAACCCGCAACGAGCGCCGCGAGGCCAAGCTCGCCACCCTCGATGGTGCGATCACCGCCCGCGAAACCGCCCTGGCCAACCGCAGCGACGCCCTCGACCGCAAGGCCGAATCCCTGGAAACCCGCGATGGCCGGCTGCGCGAGCGGGAGACCCAACACGACGCCCGCATCGCCGAGCTCGACCTGCGCGCCAAGGCCCTCGACCAGCGCGAGTCCTCGATCGCCGACGCCCTGGCCAAAGTCGCGGCCATGACCCGCGACGAGGCCGTCGCAGCGCTGTTCAAAAAGCTCGACGATGAACTGGTGGCCGAAACCGCGGCGCGCATCGCCAAGCATGAAAAGGCCCTTGGCGCACGGTCAAAGGAGATCGCGGTCGAGCACGTCGCCCGGGCCATCCAGCGCTACGCCGCCGAGCACACCGCCGAGACCACCGCGACCCGGGTGCCGATCCTCAATCAGGAGTTCAAAGGCCGGATCATCGGCAAAGAAGGCCGCAACATCAAAGCCTTTGAACAGGCCACCGGCGCCGACGTGGTTATCGACGAATCGCCCGACTACGTCATGGTCAGCTGCTTCGATCCGGTGCGCCGCGAGATGGCTCGCCGGACCCTGACCATCCTGCTCGAAGACGGCCGCATCCATCCCGGCCGGATCGAAGAAGTCATGGCCCAGGTCCAGCAGGAACTCGACAAGGAACTCGCCCGCCACGGCGAGGACGCCGCGTTCCGCTGCGATGTCTCGGGCCTCCATCCCCAGGTCATCAAGCTGCTCGGCAAGCTCCATTTCCGCACCAGTTACGGCCAGAACGTGCTCAGCCACACCCAAGAAGTCGCCTTTTTGTGCGGCGCCATAGCCGCCGACCTCGGCCTCGATCCGCGCCTCGGCCGGCGCTGCGGCCTGCTCCACGACCTGGGCAAGGCCATCGACCACGAACAGGAAGGCAGCCATCCCGAACTCGGCTACGAAGCGCTCAAACGCTATGGCGAATCTGAAATCGTGGCCAATGCCGCCCTGGCCCACCACGAAGGCCACGAGGTGCTGTCGGCCTACACCGTCATCGCCGCCGCCGCCGACGCGATCAGCGCCGCCCGTCCCGGAGCCCGCAATCACAGCCAGGAAAACTACATCCAGCGCCTGCAACGGCTCGAAGAGATCGCCTGTTCATTCCCCGGTGTGCAAAAAGCATTTGCGATCCAAGCCGGCCGCGAACTGCGGGTGATCGTCAACCAACTGCAAGTCGAAGACGCGATCCTGCCCAAACTCGCCCGCGACATCGCCAAACGCATCGCCGACGAAGTCGCCTTCCCCGGTGAAGTGAAAGTCAATTTGATCCGCGAAAGCCGGCATTATGCCATCGCGCGGTGAGGTCATGCGGTGCAGCATGGAATGGATTCACGGCAAGCGGATTGGGTCGGAGCAAGAGTGCGGGTCAGGTGGATTTGATACAAGTAATAAAAGAAAAGAAAATATTTTGATTCAGGAATGAAATGATCAATCGGAATACAATACAAAAGGTTCATTCGGCCCTGCGAAATAAAAAATGGGTTATTGAAGGTGTTCCTGGACATGGCGATTTCCCCAAAGATATATTGGATAGGTATGGCCAGCAATTGTGCGGAAATATTCTTGAATGGGTAAAATCATTTAAGGACTGTATTCATCCGGATGGACTTTCATGGTTCTGGTCTATTGATGACTATTGCAATTCAACCCCAAATACCGAACCTCATTGGAATGAATTTGAAATACAGTACATGCGCCGGTCAATAGCCAAAGGTAGGACTTCAAATGCAATTAAGGCAAAGCGATTTTGGACAGGATATTTTCCAATATTTCGATCAATTCGCGGATCGTCATTATACCTGGCAATATGTGTTATTCCTGGAGAGAAATTCGGAGCTATTAATCGCATTTACCAAGAAGATTTCGATTCGCCCGTACAGAAGACAGACTCATTTGAGAGCCTTGCTTCCATTATTATGAACGGCGAATTTGACAATTAGTCCGAACTTACCACCGCTACCTCCCCTTCCAACAAAGACATCCCGCGACGCCCGGCTGCGTGAACTGTAAAAAGGCATAGATCATGGCGAAGTGGTTCACCTCCGGGAACGTTTTCGCTCTTTCCCTTCTTTCCGCCCCAAGACGGGCCTCGAACTCATACCGCACGCTGCCGCTATGACCGCCGCCCGCCGCGATCTCCGTGGTCTGGCTCATTCAGGCCGTGGCATTGCGTCTCTCCGCTGTGTGCGTTCCTTTTTCATCGATCGGATCCCCATGTTGCGTCACCTGCTGTTCTCTTGCGTCTTCCTGATCCACGCGGCAAGTGCCGCTGATGGGCCGATCAAGCATCCGATCATGGTCGCCGAATATGGCGCCAGTCCGAACCGGCTGATCGAACTTGATGCCGACGGAAAGCTGGTGTGGGAGCACAAGCCGCCGAGCACCATGGTCTGCTTCCAGGTCCTGGCCTCGGGCAACGTGCTCTACGGATTCGGCGGCAAGCCCACCGGAATGCGCGAAGTGACGCGGAAGGGCGACGAAGTCTGGCGGTACACGAGCACCTGCGGCCAATTGTTTTGCGGCACACGCTTGGCCAATGGCAACACGCTCATCGCCGAACAGGGACCGTGCCAGGCGGTCGAGGTCGATGCGCACGGCAAGCTGGTGCTCACCACGCCATTGACCACCAGCTACAAGTCGGTGCACCAGCAGGTGCGCAATGTGCAGAAGCTGGAGAACGGCAACATCCTCGCCGCGCATGAGGGCGAAGGCGCAGTGCGCGAGGTCGATCCTGCGGGCAAGGTGGTGTGGGAACTCACCGGCGTACCGATGGTCGGCCACGCCATCCGCCAGGCCAATGGCAATACCCTGATCGCCGGCGCGACCCAGAAGCGCGTGTTCGAAGTTTCGCCCGATAAGCAGGTGGTGTGGGAATTCGGCGCCGCGGACGCGCCGGATCTCAACCTGACCTGGGTGTCCGGTCTACAACCTCTGAAGAACGGCAATCTGGTCGTCACCAACTTCCTCCGCGGCAGCACCGGCAAGGGCGCCCATGCCTTTGAAGTCACTCGCGACAAAAAAGTGGTGTGGCAGTGGGCCGACCACGCCCTGTGCAAGGCAGTGACCAACGTGCGCGTGCTCGACGACTGAGCCCGGAATTTCCTAAACGACGTGGAACATGAGGACGCGCATCGTCCTGATAGATTGGTCGCTTTCCCCGGCGAGGTGAACGTCATTTAAATTCGCGACAAGCTAGCACTTTGCCATGGCGGGGTGAACGTTTGCCATGTGACGATGCAGGCACCCGCCATGGTGGTTGAGGAGAAGCAGTCGACCGCAACCGGTCGGCAGAACCGACTTCGCCCAGCCAGCCCGGAGCCCACACCGAAAGCTACGCGTCGATGATCCGGTACTTCGGCTGATACCCGAACGTTTCGGCGGCCTTGCGGATCGACAGCAGCGGCGCGCGGCCAGGCAGGGGTTCCTTGAGATTGCGCGCCAGGTCGGGACGGAAGCGCTGGAGCAGTTCCAGCGTCGGTTCGGGGCGGGTGGTGTCGGCGGCGCCGAGCGCATACACGCCGAAGCCGGGCAGCGATGGGGCCTCCAGCGCCTGGGTCAGGCCCTGGGCGACGTCTTCGACGTGGACCCATTGCCAGAGATCGTCGGCCCAGGCGGTGGTGGGTTTGAGGTTCGCCCGGGTGTTGCGGTAATGTTCTTCCGAGAACACCCCGGCGAAACGGAAGGCGGCGGTGGTCAGGCCGAAGCCGCGATGGAAGGTGGCCAGGGTCTCCTCGTTCACCAGCTTGCTGAGGGAATAGGGATCCTCGACGCAGGTGGGATAGGTCTCGTCGAGGGGCATCTGGGTATGGACCGGCGGCCGGCCGGATTGACGCCAATAAAAGCAGCCGAAAGCGTTGATGCTGGAGGCGACCAGCAGCCGTTTCGTCCCCGCCTTGCGGCAGGCGTCGGCCAGGATGTACGTGCCGACCGCGTTGCTGCGGAAAGTCTCGACCCCGAACTTGGGATCGCCGCTCACCGCCGCCGCGAGGTGGATCACCGCATCGACTCCGGTCACGGCCTTGGCGATCACCGCCTCATCGAGCTGATCGCCGACGATGAACGGCAGTTTGGTCACCAGCGGCGTGGCGCGGCGCTCGCCCGAGCCGGGGGTGAACATGGTCGCCTGCTCCGGCGGCACCCGATCGAGCAGGCGCACCTGGTGATTTTTTTCGAGGCGTGGGATGAGCGAGCGTGCGATCATGCCGCAGGCGCCAGTGATGAGGACGTGCATGGGTGGTCTCCAGGGTGAGTCGTTGCGCTGTGTTCTCGGCAAGGTGTCGGTGGTTTGGAATCAGTTTGGCTCGCGGATCAGCAAGGCGGAAATGATTTGGGCATAGATGCGATGACCGAAATCATTCGGGTGATTCACGCCGTTTCCGGTGAAATCCAGGTAATCCTTGGTTTTGAGCATCGTTTCCCAGACCGAGGTGAGGTCAGCCACGGCAATACCCTGGCCTGCAAGTTTCAGCACGGCATCGCGGTACCGCAGGACGAGATCAGGATTGGCGCTCGCCCAGTCGCGATTCGGCAGCATGGACGAGACCAGGATGAACTCAGCGAAGGGATTCACCTGCTGAACCGCAGCGATCTGAGCCGTCAGGTTGGCGACGAAATGGGCTGCTGGACAACCTCCGCAACCATCATTCATGCCCCAGGCAAGAATGACCAGATCGGGTTTCGCGCTCGCGATCGGTGCAATATTGTTCACGCCCCAACCGGACGTCTGGCCGCTGACCGATGGATTCGCGAAGGTGATCTTCGAACGATAGCTGGATTGCAGGTGTTGAATCAGGAGTTCTCCATACGGGGGCTGGTATGGTTCCGCCTGAACAAACTCGGACGCGTTGTAACCGGCGGAAATGCTGTCGCCGAACAAGGTGACAGTGATCGGTTCGCCGTCCGTGAGCTTCCGGATGGCGTTGGGGAGTTGTTTTTCTGCAAAGCAGGGCGGGGTGACGGTCCATCCCTCACTGCTGTGGCTGTAGGTGACCAGCACCTGCATGTCGGCGTATTCATGGGTCATTCCAAGCAGGATCTCGCCAGCGCCATCCCGTCGTGCGATATGGTATGGCTGGCTGCCCTTGGGCACCGTGAAGTCTCGCCTTGTCCGCACCGGTATGGCCGAACCCTCGGGTATGGTCAGGACCCGCGACCCGGGCGTGAAAACGTAATCCTGATCCGGTGCATACGTGACCCTGCCGGAGGAACTGGTCACCGACAGGATCTGCTTGGCTGGAAAGAGCAGGCGGTTCGCGGTGGCGGTGCGGTCATCCGCGCGGATCGGAAGAATGCTCTCTCCGACCATGACGGAGGAATTCCAGAAGTACGTCATCGGTTCCTTTCTGATCTGATGCGATGATGCCGGAACTACGCCCCGGTCCAATCAATGGCGATGGCCATCAGCGGTCCGGAGCGGTCACGCATCTGTTCATAGGCGGCCACGGCATCGCGCCAGGTCACCCGATGGGTGATCAGCGGGGCCAGCCGCATGCGCCCGCTGGCGAGCAGGGCGAGGGTCGCCTCCATCCGCGGGCGGTTCCAGCCGGCGACGAAATGCGTGGTCAATTCCTGCTGTTGCAGCTTGGCCATGTCGGCCCAGGCGGTGCCGGGAGTGAAGCCCGAATACACGATCTGGCCTGTGCCGTTTTCGAGCAGCGGCAGGTAGCTGCTCTGGGCCGCCGGGTTCTGGATGGTGTCGATCACGGCCGCCACCGTCTTTGCGCCGATGACCGATCGCACGGCAGCGGGCAGGTCCTTTTCGCGACCATCCATGACCTGGTCGGCACTGTGCTTGGCAGCCAGGTCCAGGCGTTCCCGCCGGCGACCGATCAGCACCACCCGGAATCCCCGCGCTCGCGCCGCCTGGGCTCCGCATTGCCCGATGATGCCGTCGCCGAACACCGCCACCCACGCGCCGGCCTGGGCCTGGATGCGTGAGGCGGCGTTGTAGCCCACCTGGGCCACCACCAAACCGGCGGCGTCGGTTTCATCCATTCCAGCTGGCAGCGGGTAGACCTCCTGGCTGTTCGCGACCGCGATGTGGCTGCCCCAGAACGGCTTGATCGGTCCATCCCAGGATCCATTGCACGCCATCACCACCTGGCCGGGCTGCACGTTGGTCACGCCCGCCCCGACCGCTTCGACCACGCCCGCCCGCTGATAACCGGGAACGCAGGGGAAGGGCGTCGCCGACCAGGTGAATTCATTGCGCCAGACCCAGGATTCGGTGCCGTTCGAGACCACGGACACGCGCGACCGGACCCGGATCTGGCCGGCTGATGGGGGCGGCATCGGCACGTCCAACAGCTGGACCTGATTGGCGGCGGTGAAGACGACGGCGGGGTTGCTCATGGCCGCATGATGCACAACCGGCGGTGCGGCTGCCAGATTGGCCATCCGGGGTGATCTTGACTCGGATATGGATGAAATTGACGATCAAGGTGGCACACGTTGACGATCAGTGCGGCACGCCGAAGCGCGATGGTGCCGTGGGTGCAGTCGGGGAATCTCCAGACCAGCTGCTGATGGAAGGTCTGCTGTCCGTCCACCGGCATCCGATTGGTCCACGATCTGACGGTCGGGACAGGTTGCGCTGTCGCGTCAGCTGGCGGTGACGTCAATGAATCGCGCTGGATCGTCCATGGTGTTGGTTTTTGAACGATGGTGGTCGAGACCGATGAGAGATCGACCCGGTTCACGCCGTCCCACCGCAAAAGCTGCGGCGGGTCGTCGCATCACGGGGTGAAGGTGATGGTCTGGTCCCCGGGAACCAGCGGAAATACCTCATGCCCCAGCACCAATTCGCCGCTGAGACCAGGCGGCAAGGTGATGGTCGCCTTGCCAGAGCCGTCCTGGCGATCGATGCGGACCCGGATCAGGCCGGCGGGATGCGGCAGTACGCCTTCGGCCCAGGTCAGGTCGCCCAAGAGCGGCGCGATGCGGACCGTGGTGAATCCCCAAGTGGCCGGCCGGATGCCGAGGATGCTGGTGATGGTGTGTTGCCGGATGTGCGCCGACCAGGCGTGGCAGTCGCTGCGGGTGACGCCGGTGGTCTCGGGGGTGGTGGTCAGACCCTGGTCCAGCCAGATGCGCTGCCGTCGGTAGCGGGCGATGATGTCATCTGCCAACCCTAAGGCGGCATAGGCTTCGACCAGGAATCCTTCGAAGAAATACGAGCACTGCACGAGATCGGCCTCACCCGCCTTGCGGGTCGTCAGGGCCGCGCGCACACCAGCCTGATGTTCGCCATCCAGATAGCCGGTGAGGCTGGCGGCAGCCTGGGTGTGTTCGCTGAAGTGGCGGTGCGCCAGATCATCGGCGAAGGCCCCTGCCGCGGGTGCCCAGAAAGCACGTTGCGTCGCCGTGAACAGCGTTTCGCTGTGGCGGCGCCAACGACTGGCGTATTCCGGTTCGCCGAGCCAGTCCTCCAATTCCGCCGTCCGCCTGAGCGCTCCGGCCAGCAGCAGGTTGATCACCCCGTGCAGCGCATCCTCGTCGCCCGGCGGGCAGCCGTGGCGCCAGTCCTTCGATTGGGGAAAATCCACGTAGTTCCAACCCAGCGGGGTCTGCACCAGGCCGTCGGGTCGAAGATGCCGCAGGAAAAAATCGAGCGTGGTGCGGGCGGCTGGCATGAGGCGTTTGATGAAGGCGGCATCGCCACGCCACCACGCGAGGTCTGCCACCATCTGCACCCACCCCAGCGCGAAGCTGGGGATGATCTGGTGCACCGGCGAAGGAAAGACGGATTCGACCGGAAAACTGGCGCTGCGGCTGTCGGCAAGGTATTCCATGACCCGCCGGATCAGCCGGCCGTCGGTCGACATGCACAGCGTCGCCAGCACCTGCGGCCGCAGGTCGCCCACCCATTGCAGCTGCTCATAATAGGCGGAATCGACGAAGCCGTCATTCTGGTTTGCGCGCAAGGTCCGCACGGCGATCGGGATCAGCTGGTCGAAGAGCGGCTCGCTGGAGGTGAAACCGCCGTCGTCCTGCAACGGGTAACCGGTCTCCTCGACCGTCCAGTCGGTGATCGTCAGGGCCTCCTCGGCGGTGCTGATCACGATCTGGGCGAAGCGCCCGCAGCGCAGGTGCAGCAGGCTGAACTGCCGGTCGGCACTGCCGTCCAGATGCAGGCGCGCGCCCGAGGCCGACAGCACCTTCCCCACCACCTCGTTGCGATTGCCTTTGTCGTTGCGGGAAGTCGGCGCATGCAGGGCCTCGTCCTGGGACAGCGCCACCACTGCGCCGGCCCCGCCGGACCAGCGCAGGTGCTGGTAGCCGCAGCGGTAGGTCACGAAATCGATGAGCACCCGCCGGGTGGTGCGGGCAGGAATGACCCAGGGCCGATGCTCGACCAGCGCCGTGGCCTCAGCGCGGGCCGTGGACGACACTGATTCGGCCGTGTACGGCGTGCGGATGCATTGGTCGAGACCGACCGCATCGACGGCAGCGATGCGGGCGCCGGTCAACTGGCGCGAGAACTGCGGCGGCAGCCGGCCCGGGCGCAGGCGGTGCTCCCAGTTGTTGATCCAGCGCGCCACCTCGGCCGTCCGCGCCAGCTGGCGAGTGTCGTAGACGACCGATTCCCAGCCCTCGCCGGCACCCGTTTCCCAACCCCAGGGATAGGCAGCAGCGGTCAGGATCTCGTCTGTGTGCCAACTGCCTTGGTGTCCGTCGGCAATGCCACGTTCGAATCCCAGGCCGGTGATCCGGCGGCCCTGCCACGGGGCCCATCCGGTCGCCAGCTGATCGCGCCCGGCCGGATCGTGAGCCGCCAGCAGGAATCCGTGCCGCAGACCGAGTTCATTGTTTCCACCCACCTCCGACCCACGCGTGGTGACCAACGCCACCAGGACATGCTCGCCGGCTGCCAGCGGCAGGTCGAATCCGTCGAAATACCAGTTGAGCGGATCGCCGCGCTCCGGGCCACGGCCGATGCGCCCGCCATTCAGGAACAGGTGGTAGCGCACATCCGCACTGGCGTAGATCCGCTGCGTCGTCGCAGTCGCCACGGCGATGCGCAGGCGATAGGCGGCGACCACCGGCACGCTGGTGTCGCCGGGCACGCGCACCCAGCGCGCCGGCCAGATGCCCCGGTCAGCAAACGGGCGCCAGGTCTCGGGTATGGTGGTCGCGTACGGCCACGGATGACCGGGCGCCAGCTCATGGTTGATGGACAGGTGGTGGGTTAAGGGCATGGCGCCGTCCTCGCGTCCCGGGCATGTCGCCAGTCCCAGGTCTGCATCAGAGGACTCCATTAATGCCGCGACGGATCGGGTGCAAGGTCACTTCAGATCGCCTGTTGCCGATCTCAGCCATGCCTTTCTTGCCACCTCATTGCCGGCGCGGGCAGGCTCCAGCTGCGGCGAAGGACGCGCGAACATCAAAAGGTCGCTGAGCGCCGCCGCTGCCGTGACCTCGGCCACGGATGTATTGCCGATCTGCTAACGGCGACGCGGCTCAATGGGCGGGTTTTCGGCGGTGAAGACGATGACGGGTTTGCTCATGGCAGTTCGGGAAGAATCGTGGGCGCGGCCGCCCGTTTGGCTACCTGGGGTGAACTTGACCCGGATATGGATGAAGTTGACTGGAGGTCATGCCAGCCGCCAACCTGCCCCGGGCCGCTCGCGGGGCCTTCCACCGGCCGAGCGGACCGCGGATCGGATTGCCGCCCGAGGCCTGGCAGCCCCGGGTCCAACTCGGTGGTTACCACGTGTACCAGGCGCATTCCGCCCACCTGTACCGGGTCCTCGGCCTGCACGTCATCCTGATCACCCAGGGGATCTTGCGTTACGGCCGCACCGAAGGTCAGGAAGACACGGCGAAAGCCGGGGAAATCGTGTGGTTCGGGGACGGCGTCAATAAGATCGTGATCGGCGCACCGGGGCCGATAGCCTTTTATCAGGTGCACTGCTTCCTTGCCGGTGACGACCAGCGCACCGCCATCCCGGCGTTGACGGGGTGCGAACCGCTGCCACAGCGCTTCGCCGTCGGCGCCGCGATGGAACCGCTCATTGCGGCCTTCGATCGTCTGATCCACGCGCTTCTGCATGGGACTCAACTGTGGCAGGTGGAATCGCGGATCTGGACTATGGAGATCCTCCGCCTCGCCACCACTGCCGCTTTCGCTGGCACCATACCGCCAGGGCCGCCACTCGATCCTTGGCGGCATCTGCTGGCACGCATGGAGACCGCCGCCCCGGATTGCCGGATCGCTGATCTGGCGCGGGAATCCGGCCTGCGCCCGGAAAGTTTCATCCGCAACTTCCGCCGGGTGACCGGAACCACACCGAAGCAGTACCTGCTCCAGCGCCGCCTGTCCGAGGCCCGGCGAATGCTGTGCGCGGGAACGAGCGTGAAGGAGGCCGCGCACCGCTGCGGCTTCCCCGA
This sequence comes from Planctomycetota bacterium, assembly GCA_014193115.1. Lineage (GTDB taxonomy): Bacteria > Planctomycetota > UBA11346 > UBA11346 > UBA11346 > BJHQ01. The sequence goes on from BJHQ01000013.1 coordinate 88,774, forward strand.
TCCCCTGTATTTCAGCCGCATGTTCCGGCGCTGCTACGGCCATCCGCCGTCGCAGGCGGCGACCGCCTTGGCACCCGATGCGGTATCGCCGGCGATCGGCCTGCCGTTGTCGCGCCATGTCTTCGCGCCGGGATATGGGATGGGACATTACACGGTGAAGCCGGAATGAATCCGAACGGGCATGCCGCAACGGCGGCGGCCTGTCGCATCACGGGGTGAAGATGAGGACACCTCAGTCAGGATTGCTGAAGATCCAGTGGTACAGATCATGACATCATGCACCTCGCTCGGATGCGTCTTCATGCCGGCTCGGTACTGACAGCCACAGAGATGGGAGCGTCACATCAGCTGTGCACCTCTGGGTGGAGGTTTCAACAACATGCGATTCCTTGTTCCATCTGTGAAGGCAGTGCTGGTGCCCATCACCTGATTCCAACGGAGATATCAGTCCAATTCAATGATTTTCTAGAAAAAATCGGATTCAAGCATAATCATTGCAGTAATGGATGCTGGTTGCCAAAGAAGGACCTGGAGGCATTCTATAAGGAAGTGCGCCATGCGGGAAATCACCCTGGGTATAGTCAGGCGATGGCGCAGAAGCTAACGGAGATCAGTGAAAAATACGATAGGGCGATAACGATTGCCGCTGGAAATCCTCGTTTAGTATTAATTGCGCGGAAGAATGCGATGAGAGATATTCGCGAGTTGCAGGATCGAGCAAGGACTCTACTAACCCGCGATGGGGAAAAAATTGTGCTAATTGGGACAAAATTAACTACACCAAAAATGAAAACTAAATGGGTCGATTTGCTATCTGTGGGCAACGATAACGTGGCGATTCCCAGGAAATAATCATGGACATAGGCACACTACTAACACTAAGCGGGCGCTTCGGGGATACGTCTCCTGACGATATTATTTGGGGTCGCTATGTTCAGGAAGGAAACAAAATCATCGATTGGGTTGAAAAATATACTCCTTTCCAGGCCGCCATGGATTCCCTTTCATGCGATTCGCCGGTTCCATTGATTGTGATTGCTGAGAAATCAAAGGCCATGAAATGGTATGACACTACTCAAAATTTTCATCACATGAACGTCCTTTTGAGGTCATTGCAAGATGATCTTGGCAGATCAAATGAATACAGAAACAGAAAAACAGGGAGAGTCGAAATAAAATCCATTTTCATCCTTGCCGTACAGAGCTGGATTTGTAAATCTTTGGGCAATATTTGTGATGGCCGCAATGATGATGGTATTGTAATTTCTGATTGGGTGCTTGCCGCCCTCGCCCACCGCCTCATCCACGGTCGTGCCCCCAGTCTCGCCGAAAGCATGTTGGGCATCTTCGCGCGGGGCTATTGGCCGTTGTTCTGGCGCGGCACATGGCCAAAGGGCTATGCGGTGGCGTATTGTCCGCCGGAGTTTCCTCAAGCGACGAACATTCCCGCTGATTGCATTCCGACCCAGCAGCAGATCGATGAGGGCGGCGGCATTCCGTGGATCAAGGGACAGCGCAAGGCGAAGCCGCCGAAGCCGCCAGCGATTCCGATGCCGCCGGTTATCGCGGTGGTTCCCAACACTGCGTGGAAGGAGTTCACCGGACCAGCGTTCAATGCTGAGCGCATTGTCGCCCATCTGGCGGCGATGTTTCCTGGTCAGCCAGCAGGGACGGGCGCGACCTTGGCCGACATTCCGGAACCATCCCGCCGATATTTGGTGGAACTCGGCCAGCGGCTCACCGGCGCGGTGGTGGTTCGCGAACCATGCGACGATAGCAACCCACCCGAAGCGGTGCTGCGGCTGTTGTTCTTACCCCAGGATGGAAAGGCCAGCCGCGAACCGATCCGGCTTGATTGCCGTGGGCCGTATATTGGCGGCCTGAAAGGATTGCCCGCCTCCATCGGTCAGGTGCTGCGCATCCACAACGGCATGGCCTTGCACGGGGGGTTCGGAGATCCCGCCTGGCATGTCTATGACGGCAAGCAGTTCGTGATGGAATGGGACGTCTGGCACCAGGCGAATCCCGACGATCCGGAGGATCCCTTCCCCACGCCGCCGCAGGTGCCGCTGACCGATGGACAAGACATTTACCTATTGCACCCGCGCCATCGTCGCCCCGACGGTGAACCGACCCTGCACGCGATGAGCCACGAATCCGGCCGGTTGGACGACCGTGATCTTGGTAGCGCCATCGCGCGGTTCTTCAGCCTGGTGCATCTGGTGGTGGTGGGGCGCGACGAGAACACAGGGCAATGATGGAACGTTTTTGGGATCGAGATTTCCGAATCTGATATCACCGAATCGCCTGGCACGACGTTGTGCGCGTTGGCCAGTCGGATGGTCGAAACGGCGCGGTGTGGATTCGATGCGCATTCTCTGCCGGCTGTTCCCGAGATCGGCAGCATCACAACAAGGGCGGCATGATCTGCAGAGCTGACCGACGCTGCCTGGCTGGCGTTGTCAGGCCCGATCTGGTCTCGTCTGTCCCCACATCGGGATTGCTGAAGTGCCGCCGGTCCAGAACCTACCACCATGGCTGTCCTGGGTGCGTCATGGTGCCGGATCCAGGCCGTCATTTTCTGGACCGAGTGCGGACACCATCGATGCACGTTGGTCGGTGGAACATCGAACCAACTACGTGTGCCATTTCCATCCTGATTTGTCCCAGGCGAATCAACCGATAGGAACCCTCGTCATGAACCGTCCGTCTTTGCGATGCAACTCTCGGCCCTTGGTTCTCGTCGCTTTGTTCAGTGTGGCCCTGAGCGGTTTCGTCACCAACCTCCTGGTCGCCGGGGATCCTCCCGAACCCCGCACCCGCTTCCATCAATTCAACGATAAGTTCAACAACCCCAAGGATCCTGCCGATCCCCAGATCGTCACGTATCTGGGCGGCAAGGGCGAGGAATGGGCCTCGGGAGGTGGATTCCAACCGGATGGCAGCGTGATCGTGGTCGGCACCGCCGCCGGCCCGGTGTTCGATCTGGCAGGTGGCGTCGCCGTCAAGGTCATCGGCGGCAGCGATGGATCGGCGCCGGCGATCACCGATGCCCAGTTGGTCAAAGTAGTCGAGGACAAGAAATCCGGGACCAAACACAACGAGGTGATCATCACCGGAAGCCATACCGCCGGTGCGCCTTTCGTGGTCAAACTGGCGAAAGGTGGGAAGGTCGTCCAGTCCGCCATCCGCCTGCCCTGGGGCGTGGGAAGCTGCAACGCCGGCCTGGTCGACACCTTGGGCAACATCTACATCGCCGGCCTGGCAGGCGCCAATATCAAAATCTTGTCACCCCAGGCGGCCAATCCCACCATCGCCGGTGCGGCCGAGGGCGGGACTCCGTCGCTGCTCTTCCTCGCTGGAATCGCTCCCGATCTCAGTTCCGTGCGCTGGTGCGCCACGTTTCCCGATCTCGGAATCGCTCCTGAACTCCGCTTCAGCGCCAAGGGCGAACTGGTGATCATCGCCGGGCACCGAAACATCTTCAGCGCCAAGGGCGACTTCATTTCACATCTCGACCTGCGCCAGTCGAAACGGGATCGCGCGGTCAACCCGGTGGATGGGTCGGTGGCCATCGGCTACGACACCAACACCAAGACAGGCCGCGAACCGTGGCGGCAGCCGCACCTCGAGATTTACAATACTGACGGAACGCTGCGCAACGAATACTACGCCTGGGCCGCCCGTCTGGTGGGGACCCCATCCTCCCGCGAGGTCTCCGATTCCTCCATCAAATACCTGAACTATTCCGACGATGGGCGGGTGCTGCTGCTGTCGGGCTGGTCCGATGGCGGCAATTCGGTCCTGCACAAGCAGCCCTATGATCTGCGCACTCCAGTCAAATGCCCCGGTTTGGGCATGAGCGCCTGGGGCGCCAATGCCGGATCCTTCTGCCACCTGATCCGCATGGATCCGGAAAACGGCCAAGTGACCGGGCGCACCATGTATCTGGCCTATCTGAAGAGCAAAAACAAACCGAGCGGCCTGCGGACCAATCATCTCAACCTGGCCAGCGACGGTTCGAACATCGTCTGCGGAACTTCCTCCTACGGTTTCATCCAGACCCGGCAGTCCGGATTCAAAGGCGATTACATCGGCGGGTCCTTCGTCACGGTCATGAACCAGGACCTGAGCGACCTGCGCTTCGCCGCCATCGTCCCCGGGGCCGGCGAGGTCCTGCTCAATCTGGGGAACAATCCATGGGTCAGCGCCAAAGGCGTCGTGGGCGGCCGGCACCGCGTCCTGGTGGTCAGCGGGGCGCAGAAGCATGACGAATTCTGGACCATCAACCCGGTGCAGACGGGCTTCGGCGGAGGCAACCTTGATGCCGCCGTCGTCGTGCTCGATCTTGGCTCCGTAAAACCCTGATCCCAGGATCACCGATGCGCCTGCTTTCCATCATTGCCCTGGTCTTTGCCGCCAAGGCGGTTGCCGCCGCCCAGCCCGGTCCGATCACCGGCCCGGTCGGCTTCGCTCCGTTGACGCCGCATTATATGGCCACCGTGATCGAATTCCGGGATCCCAACCCCGATTCCACGAATTGGCCAGCGATCTTCCACGGTCGGACCGTCGAACCGACGGTGATGACCTTCAGCGAGACCGCCATCGATCTGAAATCGCCGCTCGTGCTCGGCGCTGAGGCTGGCAGCCTGATGCGTTCCGGGAACCAGCGCCGTCTGATCGGCGAGATTCTGCCGCGCGACGGCGCCAAGGAGGGCGAGGACAAGCCGCTCCCTCTGCCCAAGGTCACGATCAATACCATCACCGCCGGCAAGGGCGAGACGCTGACCTTCAGCGGCAAGGTGGTGATGGATGGCAAGACCATTCCCATCGAAGGAACCGGAAAATCCGGTCGCAGCACCAACGATGGGGACCCGGTGATCACCCTCACCTTCGTCGCAACCTTCAAGGGCAAGGCCCTGGGTCTGGTGAAGTTCGCGGATCAGGATGTCCAAGTGGTGGTCCATACCGCCGGCAAGGCCGGCGCCGAACCCAGCCCAGCGAAAGCGGCCGCAGAAAATGCGGCCGAGAAAACAAAATAAGCCGGACGAAAATGCCGCCGCAACCAGGCCGATCCGCCGAATCAGCCGTGGTTGGTGATCGCCGGCGAGGTCGGCGCTGCGGAGGCGTCTCTTTTCTTTTTTGAGCCTTGATAGGGATCGGTGCCGGGCATCCGCCAACCTGGATCAGGGGTCCAGCCGGCGCGCCGGGCCTGTTCGACCAGGTAGGTGTATTGGTGGGTGTCCTTGTTCGCTGTGGTCAGGCGGCGATACCACTCGCGGATCGTGGGGTCGAGACCGTCAATGAAACCCGCGCCGGTCAGCCATGCGAAGCTCTGGGCATCGCCCCAGGGCTTCAACGGGACCCACTGGGCTTGCAGGGAGAAATGCAAGGTCAGTCGGGGATGTCCGGCGGGCAGGCTGCCGCGATGCAGGGCATGGGCGTCCATCAGCAGCACGTCGCCTGGCTCCAATTCGATCCGGATTTCGCCGGGCAGCTTGGCATGGCGATCGGCGTCGATGGTGGCGCGTTCAACCGCTGTCATCCGCCGACGATGGCTGCCCGGGACGACGATGAAGGCGGAGTCCTTCTCAAGGGCGGCATTGAGCTGGATGTGGTCCTGGATTCCCGCGGGTTTGTAGGGCATCACCGGATCGAATTCCGTGTTGATGTCGCGGTGCCAGAACAAGTCGTAGTCGACGCCTCGCGGCGCCCACAGGATCTTCTGGCCCCAGGCCCGCGGTTCGGCCAGCAGGCTGGTCAGGGCGCCATGCAGGCGTGGTTCGGCCAGGGCATTGATCAAGGTCGGATCGTGCAATCCGGGCCGGGTGATCTCGCCGATGCCCCAGGTCATCTCGGTCCAGGGCGGCACTCCTGCGGCACCAACCCGTTCCTCAAAGCCAGGTGCAATGCGCACGCCGCCCCAACCGCCGGCTTCGGCCTGGCGACGTATTTCCATGGCGGAGCTGCGCAGGTGGTCGAGGCGTTCACCGGCCAGGGAGCCACGCAGCACCAGCACGCCATCGCGGTGGAACGCGGCGAACTCGGCGGGCGAGAGGGGGGAAGCGGTGTGGTCCATGGTTCTGTATGATATCTGGCTGGCAGCTTGGCCAGGATGGCATTTCGTCGCATCCACCCCGGCGAAACGTTGCCGAGATCCCTGGACAACCGGTTGACCCGGCACGTCGCCAAGCATCACGGGAAAATCGAGGTTATGGTCCTTTGAACGGGATCCGACCGGGTGGGGTTGGATGCGCGGGATATGCCGCCGTGGTTGTTCCCTAACTCATTCACTCGGATTCCACTGCATCTTCCTGGCCGCCTGCTTGGCCTCGATCCGGTTGCTGAACCGAACCCCGGGAGCGCCAGGTCCGGGCGGAGCAGCCGGCGATCCGCCGGAAGGCATGGGCGAAATGCTGGCTGGAAGCGAATCCGAGCTCGAGAGCGATGTCCGTTACCGGCAGATCGCTTTCGCTGAGCAGCGTCTGGGCGCGGGCGATCCGCCGGTGGAGCAGCCAGCGCCGGGGTGGCTCGCCGGCATGACGCTGGAACAGGGCGTTGAGATGACCCGGCGAGACGCCTGAGCCCGCTGCCAATTCGACCACCGTCCAGGCTTGGTCGAGTCGCGCCTCCATCCGGGCCTGGGCTGCGGCCACGGCAGGATGCATCGGCAGGGCCGGGTCAGCGGCGGCGCCGGACAAGGTGCGGACCAGGGCGATGGCCAGGCAGTCGAGCCCGGCACGCAGGAAATCCTTGCGGTGCGGGGCTGGCGTGGCGACCTCGGCCAGCAGCAGGCGCAGCGGGGCTTCGAGCGGCCGGGCATCGGCGATCCGGTGGCACCGCTGGATCGGCCCCGCCAAACCCAAGCGCTGGGCCACGGTGGCCAGATCCATTCCCAGGAAGAGAAAATGCAAGCGACCGTCGGCCGGCCGGTCGAGGGCATGGCGACGCTGAGGCGCAGCCAGGAAGGCCTCGCCGCTGGAGATCTCGAACCGGCCATCGTCGCTCCACCAACCGGTCGGTGGACCGGTCAGCTGTAGATAGATTTCCCAGACCGAGTGGTGGTGCCGGCCGATCTCCTCGCCAGCTCCGAACCATTGTTCGCCGCAATGGGACAAATCCGGGCACTCGTCTCCGAGGATGTCGGCATGGAACCCGGCCACCACCCGTTGGGGACGGAAGATGTGCACACGGGCATCCTGCCTGACAGGTGGCCTGAACGCCAGCGCGGCTGTCCGCACCGGACCGAGTCTTGTGGCGCTCCGGAAGGGAAGCCCTCCCTCCAGACCAGCCACAACGATTGCTGACCATGGCCGTAGTCCACTAGGTTCGGTGTTGCCGCCGTGCCAAAGAGAAGGCCATGCTACGATCCATCGCCACCTGTCTCGTCGTCATGGCCTGCCTCTCGGTGGCCGGCGCCTACGAGGCGTTGCCTCCACGATACATCGTCGTCGATCTGACCTGGAAAGAGGCAGCCACCGGGAATTCACGGACTGAGCGCGGCCAGCTCTGGTTCCGCGACTTTCCGACACTGAACGCCGCGGGGAAAATCGAGGGTTTCGGCCGCCCTGGCCACCTTGAGGGCATCCGCTGGTTCGTGCCCAAGGATCCCGGCACGTTCAACCTCACCCGGGTCGGCAAGACCGGCGAAGGCCGGGTTTTCATCCTCCACGACTGCCACGGCGACCGCGAGGTCAATTTCGCCTTCGCCGGGATCGATGTGCTCCGCACCGATTCCGGGTCCCTCGACAAGCTGCTGGCGAAGAAAGGCGACGAACTCGAGGACCAGCGACCAGCCGCCGGGCAGAAGGGCGCCACCAGCAGCAAGGGGAAACCGGCCGAGAAGGATATTTCCGGCTTCGCCAACGACCTTGGCTTGACCGAAGATGATCCGGCTGCCACCGCGGTGACCGCGGTGACCGCGAGCGAGGATCTGGGCAAGAACTCGGTCCGCGGCACTGCCACCGTCACCTTGAATGTACCGGTCCGCTTCGCCACCGCCAAGGACATCGGCACCAACCACATCAAGACCGAGGAACTGGAAAAGGTCGTCTTCTTCGAGGCCAGCGATGACCTCAAGCGCGAGACCTATGGCGGGCGCTATCTGCAATACACCACGCGGGCGGTCGGCGATCAGGGCCGGGTGCAGGTCGCCGCCGCGACGTTCTTTGGCGGAGCCGCCGGTGACGAGCGTTTCGACTACGCGACTTTCCTGCCTGACCACAGCATCGTGGCGATCGGCGCCTTCGACGATCTCGGTTTCACCACGGCGCCGATCACCGTCCTCGGCAGCGATCCTCCGGCGGATGCCTATCCCGTTGCCACGGTCCAGAACAAAGGCAAGTCGGTCACGGTGCGGCCGCGCAAGACCGCGGTGCTGGTCCATTTCGCACCCGACCTGAAAACGATCAAACGGATCGTCCGCCTGCCCTGGGGTTCCGGTTTGCCGGTGAACCTGGCCATGTCCAAGGATGGCGCCCTGGCCCTGTCGATTTCCAATGGCCCGCATCTTGATGCGTTCGCGTCGGGTTTGAAAGTCGTTACCGCCCCAGCGGACAAAGCCACCCCGCCGAAGGGAAAAACCCTGCCCGGAGACGGCCTGGTGCTGCGGCTGGCTCCTGACCTGGGCAAAGTCACCTGGGCCGTGCGGATTCCCAACGGCGCGGCGAATGTCTGCCAGATGCCCGACGGCCGCCTGATGATGCGCGCAGGAAACAACCTGTGGTATGCCAGCGTCGATGGCGTGCCCGAAATCGGCGCCCAGCTCGAATACGCCCGCGGCGGGATGTGGGGCGACCCGAGCACCGGCGCGGTGTATTTCGGCGGCAGCTACCGTTCGGGAACCGGCTTGGAGCCGTATGTCTGTCCGTACCTGGTGAAGGTCGGTCCCGATGGGAAGCTTGCCTGGACCGCCTACAGCTGGTCCGGACCGATCGTTGGAACCGAGCAATTCCGCCTGGTTTCGGACTCGTCGATCACCAACGTCTGCCCGGGCGACGACGGCAACATCTCGGTGGTCGGCTGGTCGGACGGCGGCAATACCGTCCTGATGCGTCAGCCCTATGACCTGCGAAAACCGGTGCCCGGCGGCGAAGGCTTCTGCGGCAGCACCTGGGGTGCCACCGGCGGTCTCACCGTGCGCATCGCCAACTTGATCCGGATCGACGGCAAGACCATGGAGGCGCTCAGCGCGACCCGCTACATCTCGTATTTTCCGACGTGCGATGTGCCGTGCCTGCTCAATATCTACGGTACGCACTATCTTGGCACCGGCGAGACCGCGGTGGTCGGCGGGTCGTGGGTCGGTTATGTCGAATCCCATGATGCCTGGATCAAGTCGTGGTGGATCGAATACCAGACCAATGAATTCGCCCTGGCCAAAGGCGGTCCGTTCTTCACCTTGTTCACCCCGGATTTGAAGAACGTACGCATGGCGACACGCATTCCCGGCGCCGCCGGCATCAAGGTCACCGGACAGGGCACCAAGCTGCTGATCTACGGCGGAGCCACGGATCTCGGTCCCAACGATGTCGATCGGATGTGGGCGAGAAAACATCCGACGATCACCAAGGATGCTGTGCAGCCGAAGAACGGCGGCGGCGTCGATGGCTACCTCATCCTGGTCGATACCCAGGGTCAACCCAATCCGCCGGTCATCCCAGAGCGGACCTGGGGTGTTCAGCCGAAGAAGGATAAATGACCATGCGTTCCCTTCACGTAGTGCTGCTTGCTCTGTGCATCGTCACGGCCCCGGCCGGCGAAGCGAAGAAGAAGAGCGATGAAGTCATGACCAAGCTGTTGACCGCCATCACCGGTACGTTCGACATGTCGCGCAATCCTCGGGCGTGGGCGACGGAGATGATCATCGACCGAAAGGGCGCGAAGTATCCCAGCTTCTGGGTCGGCGGGGGCGCTGGCGGGGTCATCGTCTTCAACCATAACTTCGACGATCTGACGGTGCAGTCGGCTCCGACCGCCACTGGCGATTTCACCCTGTCGTTGGTCCACATCGCCTACAAATATGGCATGGACGACATCCTGCCGGGCGGAGGCTGGATGCCGATCTTGCGTGAGCAGGCAGTCGCGGCCAAGGACGAAAAGCAGGCTCCTCCACCGGCTAAGGACGCCAAACCGGTGAAGAAGAAGATACCTGATCGCGGAGTGATGTTCACTTTCACCAAATTTGAAAAATTCGTCTTCCGCGACGTACGGGACGGTTCCCACATGTGCAAAGATTCCAATCCGCCGGGAGCGGTGGGACGGCTGATCTCAGTGGACACGGAATGCTCAGGCACGATCCATATCGGCAATTACACGACTCCCTTCGCCGGAACCGCCGTGTTGACCTTCCTCGATACGGTCCCGTATTTCAAGATCGTGGCGACCATCCCGATTCCCGGCGACAAGCTCGGCCTGACCGGGGCCGACGCCGCTGAGCCGTTGATCGCGACGCTTCAGACCGTGTCCGCCGCCAGTGTGAAAAATGCAGCGCCGGACGCAGGTGGTGATCCAGGTCTGGATCTCAAGGAATAGCGCAGCTTAAAGTTACTTATTGGTCCGCAGCGAGGCGCCTGACGGTGAGTCGGCTGATCCCCAGCGCATCGCTGGTGACCATGATCCCCAGCCCGTCGCCTCTCATGACATCGCTGCCGAGCGGCTGCGGTTTGGCATGGTGGTGGACGAGCACGGTCTGCGCGGTGTGCAGCGCTGCGCCTTGCGGCGAAGTCCCGGATCGCCGGACGGTGATCTCGATCCGTTCGGGAACACCGAGGAAGGCAGGGCGCGCCGCAGCGCCTGTTTGCGAATCCATCTCGGCGACCAGGCCGTAGCCGAAAAACCGGGCCGGGATCGTAGCCAGATGCAGGGTCATCCGCAGCGGGTGCTTGGCATCATTGGTGAGGATTTCCGGCGGCAGGGTGACGATCAGACCGTGCTTGCGGTCCAAGGCGACGCGCAGCAGTCCGCCTTCGAGCGTGCCCGTTGGCAGGTCGAGCACTGGTGCATCGCGTTTGCCTGGGGTCATCGGTTCACCGATATCCATCACCCGGGCAGCTGCGCGGATCGCTGCTGGATTCCAGTCGAGCAGCAGCTCTGGCTCGGCCGCAGGGGCAGCCGGTGCGGTGGATCCGATTGCGAACTGACCAGCGGCGATGCAGGCAACAGACGCCACCAGGAACAAACTTGCCAGCGCCAGGATCGTTGGCGCAGTGACGGTGGTCATCGCCAGGTCGGTCGCCGCATCTGATGGAGGCGTGTCGCTGGCGTCCTTCGACCAGGCCGGCGCCAAGGCCCACAACAGGATGGCCAGGGCCGCTGGTTCGCGACCGAGTCGCCGTCCCAATCGACGCAGGGCGCGATGGACCTGGAGCCGGGCATTGGCAGCGGTGCCACCGATTTCGCGGGCGATGTCGATATAGCTGAGTCCCTGGGTGAAGCGCAGGTGGAGCAGGCGCCTCGTGGTCGACTCCAGTTCATCGAGCGCTGAGCGCATTGCCGCGACCGCCAGCTCGGGCAGGGGCGTGTTCATACGCATGGGCGTGGCCAGGCGCTTCGGCGGCGGCAGGCGGCGGTGGCGGGCAGCCCGTTCGGCGTGATCGGCCGCGACCCGCCGCACAATGGTCAGGACCCATCCGACCACCGATAAATCCTTGGCGCGATCATCGATTCCCTGGGGGAAGGCGAAATCGCTGATGCGTTGCAGCACCTGCACCCAGGCATCCTGGACGGCATCTTCGGCGACGGCTTGATCCCCAGTCACCAGTCGGGCGGCGCGGCGGGCCGGGCCGTCCAGCGCGCCGACCAAGGCATTCCATGCGTCATCATCCTGGCCGGCCTGGATGCGTTGCACCAGGGGATGCAAGCTGACGAGGGTGACTTCGGCGACGGACATGCCCATAGCCTCTGCCACTCTTGCTCTCCAAGCCAACAGCTGCCTGCGTCGCATCCCTTGGGAATGTCACCCGGTCGCTGGCTTCTGGCCCTTACCAGCTTGTCTCGGAACAGCCGAGGCAGGTACGGTCATACCGATTGTTTCACACACGGGCAGTCTTGGTTCTTGTCGATCCGGAAACATTCCTGCTCTCCGTCCGATCCATTGTCGAACCTCAACCCGCAGGGTGCCATGCTCCACTCCTTTCGTCTGCTCCTCGTTTGCCTGACCTTCCACGTCATCGGCGCTGCCGACCTGTTGATTCCGCCGCAGATCATCAAGCCACCTTTCCCTTGGAATCCCGCGACTGCGGGGCAGTCGCGGACGGTCTATGTCCAGGCCCTTGGCGATGCGCTGACCTATCGCTGGCAACGATGTGATCCGCTGACCGGACAGTGGTCAGCGATCGCCGGCGCCACCATGAACATGTATTCCATACCGCCGCTCCAAGCCAGTCAGCATGGCGTGAAGTATCGTTGCGTCGTCGCCAACGGCTTGGGCGAGGTCGCGAGCACGCCGGCGCTGTTCTCGGTCAGCAACAGCCGAGGGCTCACCCCACCGCTCATCACCTGGCAATCGCCGCCTCCAACCGTGATTCCACCAGCCACCGCCCAGTTCGCCGTGGCCGTGGGATATGGCTCCAACCCGCTGTCTTTTCGCTGGCAGTCGGCGCCGGTGGGTGGCCGTTTCAGCGATGTTCCTGGTGCAACCGATCCACTCCTGTCAGTGACGGTCCCGGACCTGGCGATGAACGGTCGCCAGTATCGCTGCGTGGTCGCAAACAGTGCTGGTTCGGCGATCTCAGCGCCAACCACCTTGACCGTGTCAGCGAATGGCCCTGCGATCTCGGGACCGGTGCTGCCCACGACGGCGACCTTCCCGCCGGTGTTCGTCAATACCTGGCCTGCGTTCATGTCGAACTCCGTTGGCCAGCTATCGATTTTGGCGGCCGATGCCTTGGCGGTTCCGGCGCCGACCTTTCGCTGGCAATTGCGCCGGCCGGGAACGACCACCTGGATCGACCTTCCCAATGAAACCAGGAAATCCCTGGTCGGCCAACCGCTGACCAGCGCCGATCACGGCAGCGCCTGGCGCTGCATCGCCACCAATCCCTTGGGCAGCGTGACCACGGTACCGATGATGATCGCGGTCAACGATGGCGGCGGATATAAACCGCTGGTGCTCACCCAGCCGGTCGGGCGCACAACCTCGGTCGATTCAACCGTGCAATTCATCGCCTCAGCAGTGGGCTGGCCGGCCGCCCAGCACCGTTGGCAGCTTGCCGCGCCGGGTAGCAATGCATTCACCGATCTTCCCGGAGCCACCGCGCAGACCCTCAGCCTGGTCGCCAGCGCCGACCGCAATGGCGCACGGGTGCGCTGCGTGTTCTCGAACGCCAAGGGATCCACGATCAGCGAACCGGCGACGCTGACGATCAGGTGACCTCAGGCATGGTGGTAGCCGGTCCCGGCCCGGATGGTGGCGGCGCGGTAGAGTTGCTCCGCCACCACCAGATGGGCCAGGGCGTGGGGCAGGGTCAGGCGGCCGAGGGACCAGCGGGCGTCGGCGCTGGCCAGAGTTGGGCCGTGGTGGCCATCGGCATCGCCAACGCAGAACGCCACCGCCCCGTGACGCATGGTCCATTCCGCCAGGCGCGCGGCCAATTCGGTGGATGAGTACTGTTCGCCGCGCTCGTCCAGCGCCACCCGCCAGCGCGCGGCCTTCGGCCACACCGGGGCGTCGCCCTTGGCCGCGGCCTCGACCACGGTCAAGGTGCCAAAACGGCTGAAGCGCTTCACATATTCATCGCGCAGGGCGATGATCTCACGATCGCGCAGATGACCGGTTTGCAGCAGGATGCAGCGCATGTGACGTGGTTCAGACTCGCGGCAGGACGGCGCCTCAGCGCGGTCCGGGCTCTGTCGTCGGCAGAGGCGGCAGAACCTTGTCCTTGAGCTTGTAAGTATTGTGCAGGTCGAGCCAGGCGGCGGCCAGATTGCGGTCGGCGATCCACATGAAGTCCTTCCAACGTTCGCGGGGAACGGCGCTGGCCGGACGGATAAGTTCACCGACGGGGATGATGCCCTGCTGCGGATCGTAGACCGGGGTGGCTTCCTCAGGCCAGGGAATTTTCAGGTGCTCGCCTTTATCGTTGGTGCGGAAGGCGAACCATTTCAGTCCCAGCAGCTCTTCGGGTGCACGGGGATGGATGAGCCAGCCGCTGGCCGGGTCGACGGCTCGCAGGGTGGGCGGCGCGCCCTGGGGGTACTGGTCCGGAGCCAGCCGCAGTTTCACGGAGGTGTCAATGAATTGGGCCAGGTAGTCCCACACCCGTTGGCAGCGGGCCAGCTTCGGCACGCCAGGCATCCTTTGCGGCATGGCATGCTGAAACGTTGGATACAGGTAATAATCAGGATAGTAGCCGTGATCGACCCCGAAGATCACCGCCTGGTGGCAGAGCCACCGGGTGTTGGCGTGGTAGTTCAGCAGATCCGGCCGCACACTACGGTACCAGGTGCCGTCCCACTCGCTCAGGCCGTTGACCGAGCAGTGCAGGATCGAGGCGTCGGTGGCCTTGGACCAGGCCGCCATGGGCCAGGGCGGGACTTCACCATGATAGGTGATGGTGCACACCACCCGCTCCGGGAACTTCCACGCGGTGCGGTACGGGAAACGACCGCGCGAGGATTTTCCCACGGGGATCCACGGTGCCCAGCGGAAGTCATCGATCCCGGTGGCCTTGGCGGCGAGGTCCAGGGTGGCGGCGAAGGCCGGTTCAGCGAGGGGCGGATCCTGGTCGACGAACTCGATCACCTTGCCGCTGAACTGGGCGAGATAGAGGATGCCGATGCCCTGGCGCTGGGCGACTTCGCGGATGGCGGGGTGCTCGGCCATTCGGAAGAGATCCGAGTTGTTGGGCACGAGCATCACTGCCCGCAGGCGGGTGGCCTGGGCAGGCGACCAATACCACAGGTGTGGCTCCCCCGCCGGCGGCGGCTTCTTCTCGCCCCACGAGGCCACCAGCTCATCGCTGTAACGCAGGTTCCCAGTCCACAGCGCGGGATCCGGCTGTGGATCGCCAGCGGTCAGGAAGCCCAGGGCGGCGGCCGCGGTCAGGATCCCGGCGGTCAGGTGCGGAAGGTGCATGGGCGATTTCCTAACGGTGCCAGACGCCCGCGCTACGGCCCGATCAGAAAATCTGGCCTGCGCCGACGTTTCGGAGCGGCGATGCCCTCATCGCCGGCGCGACGCAGGTTCCGATGGAAGCCTGGTCAAACCGTGGCCGCTGGTTTGGGCGTAAGGAGGGAAATCCTGCGCGAGCCCTTATGCGCGTGGCGCGGAATTCCGCGATTGATTGATTTGCAATTCTGTACGCGTGGTATCACTGGAATTCTCCGAAAAATTACTGAAAAAATGGTCGAAATCTCAACCTGTTGTCCGCCGCAAAGCCAGCGCAGGAGTCCAGCGCAAAGCCTGCGCTGGTTCCATGGCCATCGCCATCAGTCTGGACCAGACCCTAAGCGGAGATGTTGGACCACCGGTCGGCCGCGCTGGCCCGTTTCCCAAGCCGCGGCATGCTCGGGCATGCATCTGCTCACCCGCCGGTTCTCGTTCAGCTCCAGCCATCGCCTGCAATCGATCGCGATGGACGCCAACGGCAACACCTGCGCCTATGGCCTGTGCGAGAATATCCACGGCCACAACTACCGGTTGGAAGTGACCGTCTCTGGCGCGGTCGATCCGGCCACCGGGTTCTTCTGCAATGTCATGGATTTGTCGGCCATCGTCCGTGAAACGGTGGTCGATCCCTGCGACCATCGCTATCTGAACGATCTGCCGATGTTCCAAGGCGTCGTGACGACCATGGAGAACCTCGCCAGCCGGATCTGGCAGGTCATCGAAGAACCGTTGTCGGCCCGCGGGATGCGTCTGGTCGAGGTGCTGGTGGGCGAGACCGACGAACACTGGGTGCGCCTGCGCCGGCCGCCTGCTGCTGATGGGCTGTGACATCGAACCGACTGTCCAGTGCAGCCCGATGCCTGATCCTCAATCAGGCAGATGAACCGCCATGGCGCCAAAAAGCCAAGGAAAAACGGAGGATATTTTGCGCTGTCCGGTAGGCCCAGCCGGGTGCGGGTGGATCTTCTCCACCGCTTGGCGCTTTAGGTGGCACCCAACCGCGTTTTCGGGATCAAGGCTTTCCAGCTGATTCTTTGATCTGGGCGATGACCGCCTCGGCAAAGCGCTTGCCGATCAGGGCTGTCCCATCGCTATCGTAATGGACGTCGGCGTTTGGTCCGGTGATGCTGGCTTTCTTCTGCTCGTCGGTCTTTCCGCTTGAGGTATCGTCAGTGTCGATCCAGCGGCTGCGGGGCAGGCGCTCGGCGACAGCGACTTGAGCCGCTCGTACAGCCTCCCACGCCTTGAGTTGACGAGAGGCCCCGTGATCGCTGATCCGGGCGATGACGGTGAACAGATCGTCCCGAGCCAGATCCTTGCGCAAGGTCGTGATCAGGCTTTCTAGCTCTTTTTCGTAATAGGGCTGGGTGATGGTGGGATTGCGTCCCTCGGTCTCACCTTGCAGCCACAGGAAATGGAGCGTGTCAGGCCGGCGGCCGGCCAGCGCCTTGGTCACCGCTGCAATCAGGCTGTCATGGTAGGTTCCGGCGACGACCGAGCCGATGGTCTTTCCGGCGTCTTCGGGCAGTTTCGACCAGCACAGGATGGGCATGCCGCCGACGGCGAATTTGGCCACGACGATCTCATCCTGGGGGAAAGCCGCCTGGATCGGCGGCACGACGGTCTTCGGAACATCGATGCCGCCCATGTTGGATTGTCCGGAGCAGATCAGCAGGTGCAGCGTCTTCTGGGCTGCTGGTGCACCGTCAGCGCACCAGGCGCTGACGATGAGCAGGCAGATCAGGATCATTGGTCGGGTCATCACGGGGCTCCATTGGATTGAGTCAATGATACCCCGGAATGTGAGGAAATATTGCGCCAGAGCAGGCTCATTTTGCGGCGCAAGCTGCTCAGTGCAGCGGCAGGTTCAAAATCACGCTTTCGCCGGCAATCTGTGAGATCTTCCTATCGTTTTTAGGATCTGATGGTTACGTGCCGCACCGGCGCTTGGATTCGGTGACAGCACGCGACTGTCACGCGAAGCGATGGTCTGGCCCACATCCCTAGTGCGTGAACGCAAGACGGCGGGCCCCGCTGCGGCACAGCCTGGCGGGCCAATCAGGGTTTCGCTGGGGCAGCGGCCTCTTTCAGTTGGGCGATGACCGCTTCGGCGAAGCGCTTGCCGATCAGGGCCATCCCTTCGCCATTATAATGGATACCGGCGTTCGGTCCGGTGATGTCGGCTTTATTCTCCTCGTCGTTCTTCCCGCTGGTGGCATCGTCAGTGTCGATCCAGCGGCTGCGCGGCAGGCGCTCGGCGACGGCGACTTGAGCCGCGCGAACGGCTTCCCACGCCTTGAGTTGCCGTGATGCCCCCCAATCGCTGATCCGGGCGATGACGGCAAACAGATCGTCGCGAGCCAGATCTTTGCGTAACGTCGTGATCAGGCTTTCCAGCTCCCTTTCGTAATAGGCCTGGATGATGGTCGGATTGCGCCCCTCGGTCTCGCCTTGCAGCCACAGAAAGTGAATGGTGTCAGGCCGGCGGCCGGCCAGTGTTTTGGCCACCGCCGCAATCATGCCGTCATAGTAGGTGCCAGCCACGACATTGTTATAGGTCTTGCCGGCGGCTTCGGGCAGTTTCGACCAGGTCAGGATGGGCATACCGCCCTGATGGAATTTCACCACGACGATCTCGTCCAGAGGGAAGGCCGCCTGGATCGGTTGCGCGACGGTTTTCGGCACATCGAGCCCGCCCATGTTGGACTGGCCGGAGCAGATCAGCAAGTGGAGCGGTTTCTGGGCTTTTCTGGGCTGCTGGTGCGCCATCGGCGCACCAGGCGCCGATGATGAGCAGGCAGAGCAGGATCGTTGGTCGGGTCATGACTGGGTTTCTCAGGATTCAGCCGATGATACCCCGAGAGCGCTAGAATTATTGCGCCGGAGCAGGCTCATTTTGCGGCGCAAGCCGCTCAGCGCAGCGGCAGGTTCCAGCTCAGCGCAGCGGCAGATTTAACGTCACGCTTTCGCCAGCGTTCAGCTTGGCCCAGACCGCGGCTGGAATCGGACCCGGTGCATCGTAGCCCAGCGCCGCCGCATTGGTTGCCTGGGCTGCCGAGACCTGTTGCGGTTCCTTGAGCTTCAGCGTGATCGTGGCGGCATCGACATCGCAGGTGATGGTCAATGGCGCGGTCACGGCACCTTTGTCGAACCCGACCAGTCGCTGCCAGAAATCGAGGTTCACCAGGGCTTCGCGACCGGGTTCCTCCAGGCAGAATCCGCCTTGGCCTTTTCCGGCATACAGATTGCGGTCGCACTGGTTGTCGTTGCGCCGGGCCAGGTAGATGAGTTTCCCGGTCAGAGCGATATTGCCCTGGATCACCGCGCCGGTGCACAAGGCGGTGTGGCCGTCGACCAGGCGGTTCTTCTGGGCGATATGGTGGGCGATGGCGTAATGCCCGACCTTGCCGATCAGGTTGTGGGCAATGCCGGTGCTTTCGCTGATGTCGCTGCTGATCCCGTTGCCACCGCTGAAACCATCCTTGGGCGGAGTGTTCCCCGGCGGATCGCGCATGTCCCAGACCACGTTGCCATCGACCAGGTTGCCCTCGGGGTTGGCCTCGATGTAGACCGCGGCGAGCAGGGTCTCGATGTCGAGCATGGCATTGCGCGTGACCCGGCAATTGGCGCACTGGTAGTCGAGCCACACGCCGCAAGCGGAACGCACGTGGCGAATCAGATTGCGCCGGATCACCGTGTTGCGTGCGAAGTGGAATTTGATGGCGGCTGCCTCGAAGCAGCGCTCGGCGCCGAGGGTGCCAATGCGCTCGAACAGGTTGTCCTCGATCAGACTGTTCGACACGCCATTGGTACCGAAGACGCCGGCTGTGCCGAGATCCTGCAAACGGTTGCGCCTGACGATGTGGCCTCCGGATGCGTCTGTGCCCTTGGGCCACCCGCCGCCGATGTCGATGCCGACCGTGTTGACCTGGCGGATGGTGTTGTCCTCCAGGATCCAGTGGTGGCCGCCGCCAGTGCCGAGGGCTCCGCGATGCGGCTGGGGGATGCCATTGGCGGCGTGTTCGCAGATCAGCCCGGCGACCCGGATGTACCCCAGACCCGGCACCACCGGGGCGAAGCACTGCTCGCGGACCCAGGCTTCGACCACCCGGTCGCCGAGCTTTCCGTCGAGGAGCACCGAGATCTTTCGCGAGCGGTCCTGGACCGAATACCACGGTTTTGCTGTGGTGTCGCTGGAACGTGGGTTATGGACCAGACGTTGGCCGTTGAGCGAGATGACACCGCGTGGTGCCAGCACCCGATTGCGTTCGTCTTCTCCAGCGCTCCAGAAGGGGAACCACCCGCCTGGCCCGAAATTGGTGGCGGCGAAGGGATCGTAGCCGGCGAACCAGGTTTCGGGCAGCGATACTTCCCACCGTTCGTGCTCTGCATCCGGTTTGCTGGTCACGGTCCGCTGTTGTGGCGTGACGATCTCGGAGGCGCTGATGATGACGATCTCGCCCGGCGCCGCTCGGTACCGGATCATCGCGGATGGACCGCTGCCGCCCCGGGCGGGCCGCACCCACTCGCGGTAGGTACCCGCGTGGATGACGGCCTCCTCACCTGGTTGGAGCACCGCGGCAGCGGCGGATATGGTCGCAAACGGCCGGTCGGCACTGCCTGGGCCGCGGTCATCCGCCGCCGGATGGTCCTTGGCGACATGATAGGTTTTGGAATAGGCGGTGCTGTCGTCCCAGAACGTGAACACCGAGCCATCGGCCAATACGACAGGGGATTCGGTAGCGGCTGGTGCAGTGGACATGGCGATCAGGGCGAGAACGGTGAGGAGCATAGGGGTGCGGCGACGATGGTTGGAGTCTGTGCTACCGAAAGCCAAGCGCCGGTTACGAACCGCCGCGGGCCCGGCGCAATTGGCCCGGAGTGCAGCCAGCGAACCGGCGGAACGCGGCGGTCAGGCGATCGGCCTCGGCGAAGCCCACCGCCTGGGCGATGTCGGCGATGCGCAGATCGCTGTCGAGCAGCAGCGCTCTGGCACGCTCGACCCGAATGCGGTGGATTTCTGCCAAAGGGCTGCGGCCAAGGTGTTCGGCGCACAGCCGTTGCAGATGCCGGGAGCTGATCCCGACCGCGTCGGCAACCTCTTCGACGGCAAGATTCCTGGCGTAATGCTGCTCGATCCAAGCGATGGCGATGGCCAGCCGATTGGCATCGGACGCCTGGGCAGCGGTGGTGAAGGCCGGCGTCGAAGCCGGGGACACCAGACGGCGCGGCACCGTGGCGGCGGGATCAGCGGCGAGGCGCTGGCAGGCCGCGACGACCGCATCGGCCATGCCGGCCGGATCCGGGCCGAACACTGCCATATCGCCGGTGGGTGGCAGCAGCGAGTCCTCATGGTGGATGGCTACGACCGGCCGGCCGGCTGGGTCGACCGGCTGGGTGTCGCCGATCACCAACGCCTGGGCCGAGGTGTCCTCGACCAGTGCCAGACCCAAGGCGCAGGCGGTGATGCTCAGCCCGCGGAAGATGGGCAACGGCAGACCACGGACCGCGATCTGCCGCGCGCCCAGGCTGCGCAGATGGCGGACCGCCTGGGAGCCCAAAGCCAGCGGGTCGCTCGCCACCACCGCCCGCCCGGGTCCACCCGGACCGGCACTGGTGCCAACCAGCACCACCGGACCGCTTCCCGCCCAAGCCGCTGATCTGGCGGCCGGCACCACCGTCACCGCGGCGGCGGATTCGACGACCGTGATTCCGCTGCTGTCCAGATGGATGCGGAGCCTTTGCCAGAACGGGTGGCGGCCGGCCACCACAGCAACCTGAAGGCGCGCCATGGTTGCAAAGGTAACGCGACCATCCTCGATACCCAGCCCCGGGCCGTGGCCCCGAGCAGAACCGTTGCATCCGCAGCTGACGAAGTCAGTTCGGTTGAGCCGTCATCTGGAAAACACGGATCCTGCCCCTGGATGTTCGGAGTTCAGCGCACCGCCACCGCCAGCTCACCAGCCACTGGCATGGGCACGGTCTGCTCGCCGCTATCTGGATTCTAGGCTGGATTCGCTTTGGTTCGTCCCGACATCCGGGCCGCAAGCTCTCCGCCACGGTTCAAGGCGTGCTCAAGGCTGCCGATTAGGCGGTCGCCGCCGATCTCTTCATCAATGCCCAGACGCTGCAAGTCGTGGAGCGGACGGGTATGGACCTCGGCCAGCACCAGGGCGACTCCTTTGCGCCGGCAGGCGGTGTGCAGTTCGCGCAGGGCGAAGCCGGCGGTGGCGTCGATGAAGGGCACATGGCGCAGGCGCAGGATCAGCACTTTGACGGTGGATCCCAGGCTTTCGTCGAGGTCACGGAGCATGGTCGCGGCGCCGAAGAAGAACGGCCCGCGGACTTCGTAGACCTCGACGCCCGGTGGCGGAGGGATCCGCGCAAACAGCGGTTCATCATCGGCGTCAAGACGTTCGATCTGCATGTGGTCGCTGAGCCGTTTGACGAAGAAGAACATGGCCAAGGTCACGCCCACCAGGATCGCGTAGACCAGCCCGACGAAGGCGGTCAGGCCGAAGGCCACCGGCAGCAACACGGCGTCGCCGCGGTCGGCGCGCAGGATGTGGGGCCAATGGCGGAGCTCGGCCATGTACCAGCACACCACCAGCAGCACGCCGGCGAGGGCGGCCAGCGGGACATGGATCACCACCGGCGCCAGGACCACCAGCATCGCCAACACCGTCAGCGCGTGGAAAATGCCGGCCATCGGAGTGCGGGCTCCGGCTCTTACGTTGGCGCTGGTCCGGGCGATGACCCCGGTGGCTGGCAGGCAGCCGAACAAAGGCGCCACCAGGTTGGCGACACCTTGGCCGACCAGCTCGGCGTTGCTGTCGTGGCGATGTCCGGTCATGCCATCAGCGACCACTGCCGACAGCAGCGACTCGATCGCCCCGAGCAGTCCCAGCGACAGCGCCAGCGGCGACAGCTCTGCGAGATATTTCAGCCAATCGCCTGCGAACCGTTCGGAAAATATCGTTGGATCCGGAGCCAGCCAGGACAGCGATGGCCACGAGAACATCGGCAGGCCGCCGGACGCGGCCATCTCCGGGAAGCTGGTGGCGATGGTCGCAACTTTTCCGGACGATTCCCACCCGGCGAACCAGACCGCGACCGCCGCCAGGATCAGTGCGATCAAGCCCCCGGGAAGGCGCGGATCGATCTGACGCAAACCGATGATCACCGCGATCGACGCCGCGCAGATCGCCGCTGGCGGCCAGGTCGCCTCGGGCAGGTGGATCCACACCCAGGCCAGGCGTTCATGGAGATGCTCCGCCGGATGCTTGGGTTCGCTGAGGCCGAGGGCCGGCCCGATCTGGGTCGAGGCCAAGATCACCGCGATGCCGGTGGTGAATCCGATCACCACCGGCATCGGGATGTAGCTGATCACTTTGCCGAGCCGGAAGATGCCGAGGAACAGCACCAGCACCCCAGCCATCACCGTCGCCAAGGCCAGACCCTGGAAACCGAATTGATTCACTCCGATGGCGCAGAGTCCGACGAACGCACCGGCCGGCCCGCCGATCTGGACCCGGCTGCCACCGAGGGCGCTGATCAGCAGCCCGCCGATCACTGCCGTCCACAGGCCTTGCTCGGGTCGTACTCCGCACGCGAGCGACAGCGCCAGGGACAAGGGCAAGGCAATTATCCCGACCAACAGCCCAGCCAGCAAATCCGCAGAGAAATCAGACCGACTATAGCCGCGTCGCAGGCATTGGAGCAGTGTCGGATGATACCAGCCGATCATGACTGGCGGATGCTGAGCGAGCCCATGCTGGTGCAAGTCCGGGCAGGAACGAGCGGAATGAGACCTACTTGCAGCAGCGGTGCGACCGGATCGATCTCAAATGACCCTGAAAAACGCAGTTGGGAGACCGCCAAAACGCTCAAGCGTCAAGGCGTGGAGGGTCGGAGAAGGATCCACCCGCACCCGGTGGGTACTCCAGTCAACGGAGAAATTTCTCAGTTTTTCCCTACGTCTTGACGCCTCGGCAGTTCATCTGCTTTGTTGAGCATTGTACGTCAGGCGAGCATGGCCGCGGTATCCTGGGCGATGAGCAGTTCTTCATCGGTCGGCACCACCAGAACCATGACCGATCCATCGGCGCTGACCCGGTTGGCGCTGGTCCGGCCATGTTCGGCATTGCGCTGCGGATCGAGCCGCAGTCCGAGGAATCCCAGCAATCCGACTGCTTGGGCGCGGATGTCTGGGCTGTGCTCACCAATGCCGCCAGTGAAGACCAGGGCATCGAGTCCGCCCAAGGCGACCACCTGGCCGGCGATGTGCTTCGCCAGCGCATAGCAGAAAACCTCCACCGCAAGCAATGCTTCGGCTTGGCCGGATTGGGCAGCGGCCAGGATGGTGCGCATATCATTGCTGATTCCGGACAACGCTTTCAAACCGCTGTCGGCATTGAGTTGGGCCACCACCTGATCAGCGGTGGAGCCGGTGGCTTTGGCGACGTGGGTGACGATGGCCGGATCGAGGGAACCGCTGCGGGTGCCCATCACCAGGCCTTCGAGCGGAGTCAGGCCCATGGTCGTGTCGAGGGAGATGCCATTTGCGATGGCCGCGCACGAGCAGCCGTTGCCGAGATGGGCTGTAATCAGCCGGGGATGCGGAATCTCGGGCAGCAGGCTGGTCGCCCGAGCCGAAACGAAGCGGTGGCTGGTGCCATGAAAACCGTAGCGGCGCACCCCAAGTCGTTCCCGCCATTCCCGGGGCACGGCATAGGTGCTTGCCCGGGCCGGCAGGCTGGAATGGAAAGAGGTGTCGAAGACTGCCACCTGGGGCAGCGTCGGCAGCAGCTGACCGCATAGGTCGATGCCCAGCAGATTCGCTGGATTATGCAGCGGGGCGAGGGGGACGCAGGCGGCGATGCCCGCGAGGACATCGCGGCCGATCCGGGCCGAGGCCGAGAACTGGGTTCCACCATGCACCACCCGGTGGCCGATCCCGCTGATTCCGGCGATCAGTCCCCGGGCCGAAAGCAGGTCGACCAATTGGCGCAGCACTGCCGCGTGGTCGGCCATGGGCAGGGCAAGGTCGATCCGTTCGTTGCCGACCTCCAGCCGCAGATCGGCCTCGGCTGATCCAAGACGCTGGGCCAGGGCAGTGGCCGAGCGCTGCGCGCTGACCGGATCGATCACGGCGAGTTTGAGCGACGAGCTGCCGCAATTGATGACGAGGATGGTCATGGCTGCCGATTGTGGCTGTGGCTGGCGACGGCAACCCACCTGCACGTTACCGCTTGGACAACCGGGGATTTTTTCCAGCGACTTTTTTCCCAGCGACCTTTTCCAACGACTGGGCGGTCAATGCCTGAATCGCCGATCAGGGCGAAACAGTGTGGTCCTTCGTCACGTCGGAGCGCAGGATTCCGAAACAGGCGATATCTTGCTGGGTGCTGAATCGATCGCAGACGTGTCCACGCAGGATGCCTTCGAATCGCATACCAACCTTGGCCATCACCCGGCCGCTGGCCGGATTTCCAGTGAAATGGGAAGCGAAGACCCGGATCAGCCCGAGGTGGGCGAACGCGAAGGCGACGAGGGTTCGCGAAGCAGCGGTGGCGTAGCCCCGGTTCCACCAAGCGGCTCCGATCCAATAGCCGAGTTCTGCGCGGCGATGGTCGGCATCGATGGTCAGACCACAGCAGCCGATCAGGCCGTCATCGGGATGGATCACCGCGAACACCGCGTTGCGTCCGGTCCACCAGCCAGCGTTCATGTCGGCGATGAACCGCTCGGCCGCACGTTCGGGGTAAGGATGCGGAATGTTGAGCGTAGTCGCGGCGACTCGCGGATCGCCGGCCAGCTCCCGCACCCGGATAGCGTCGGAGTCAGCGAATGCACGCAGGCGCAACGCCCCAGCGGTCAGTTCAGGCTGGTCGCGTCGCATGTGGATGCAGCAAGAATCCGATGAACCGTTAAACTGCCAAAGCGTCGAGCAGCATCAGATTCGAAAGGACCGCGGATGCCCTCCCCGCACGAAAGGAGCGCCCCCGCACAAAGGGAGGGGTCCGGGGAGGGAGCGAAGCCCGCAGGCACGGGGGACAATGGCGAAGCCATCCCGTGCCGGAGGTGCGAAGCCCTCCCCGCACAAAGGGAGGGGTCCGGGGAGGGAGCGAAGCCCGCAGGCACGGGGGACAATGGCGAAGCCATCCCGTGCCGGAGGCGCGTAGCCCTCCCCGCACAAAGGGAGGGGTCCGGGGAGGGAGCGAAGCCCGCAGGCACGGGGGACAATGGCGGAGCCATCCCGTGCCGGAGGCGCGAAGCCCCTCCCCGCACAAAAAGCGAAGCCATCCCGTGCCGGAGGCGCGTAGCCCCTCCCCGCACAAAGGGAGGGGCCCGGGGAGGGAGCGAAGCCCGCAGGCACGGGGGACAATGGCGGAGCCATCCCGTGCCGGAGGCGCGTAGCCCCTCCCCGTAAAAAAGTCACTTCTTCTTGGCATCCGCCGGCTTGGCACCCGCGGCGGGTTTGGCGCCAGCGGCAGCCTTGGGATCGCCAGCCTTGGCGTCGGCGGCCTTGGCGCCGTCGGCGGGGGCAGCGGCAGCGGCGACCGGAGCGTCGCCGGGCTTGGGCTCCTCGACCTTGGTGGCGCGGGGGATGACCACCGACAGCACCAGAGCCTTGGGATTGGTGATCAGGCGCAGGCCCTTGGGCAGGGGCACCTGGCTGGCGACGATGGTTTCACCCATCTGGGTCTTCGACAGGTCGAGAGACAAGCCATCGGGAATCGCGTCTGCCTTGCAGGCCACGCGCAGGAAGCGCAGCCGGCGTTCGACGATGCCACCGGTCTTCACGCCGGGGCAGTCGCGGGCGTCAGGGGTCACGGCGACCTCGACTTCGATCTCGCTGCCGGGCTCGACGGCGATCAGGTCGATGTGCTTGATCTGGTCGGTCAGGCAATCGGTCGCGATCTCGCCACGCAGGGCGGTCACCGGTTTGCCATCGATCTGGATTTCGCAGAGGTGGACGACATGGGCCTTGAGGTGCGCCGCGCTCTTGGCGTCGAGCGTCAAGTGCTGGCTGGGCTGGCCGCGGCGGCTGATGGTCAGGGGCACGCCGCCAGCTGTGCGCAGCTTGCGGGCGGCGGTGGTGCCGAGGGCGGTGCGGGGCGTAGCGTTGTAGGAGGTGTTCGCGATGGCGGACATGGTCTGTTTCCGGTTCTTCAGGTCGCCTTGATGGCGGCCATTTGCCTGGTGTCGGACAGCAGGGCGCTGACCGACTGGTTGAGGTGGATGCGCTTGATCGCGTCGCCGAGCAGCCCCGATACCGAGAGCACGGCGATCGGCAGGCCGGCGAACTGGCGCTTGAGCGGGATGGTGTCGGTGACGATCAGCTGGTCGAGCTGCACCGAGCTCAGCCGTTCATAAGCGTCGCCGCACAGCACGGCATGGGTGACCACCGGGAAGACCCGCTTGGCGCCGTATTTCCGGGTGGTGCGGATGGCGTTGGAGATGCTGCCGGCGGTGGTCACCATGTCGTCGACCACGATGCAGTCCCGGCTGCCGATCTCGCCAATGACGTGGGCGACCTCGGTGGTGGCGTCGCCGGTGCGGCGCTTGTCGATGATTGCCAGCCCTGCCCCGAGAGCCTTGGCGACTTTTTCCGCCAGCTTGATCGAGCCGGTGTCGGGGCTGACCACCACCGGGTTTTCGAGGTCGAGGGACTGGAGGTAGGCGAGCTGCACCGGCCGGGCCATCAGGTGGTCGACCGGGACATCGAAAAAGCCCTGGATTTGCTGGGCGTGCAGGTCGACGGTGAGGACTCGCTGGTAACCCGCGGTGGTCATCAGGTTAGCCACCAGCTTGGCGGTGATCGGCACCCGGCCGTCGTGCTTGCGGTCCTGGCGGGCGTAGCCGAAGTACGGCACCACCGCGGTGATCCGGGCTGCTGAGGCCCGGCGCAAGGCGTCGGCGATGACCAGCAGCTCCATCAGGAAATCATTGCTGGTGGTCGGCTGGACCACGAAGACATCCGCGCCGCGGACGTCCTCGTGGACCTGGACCTTGACCTCCCCATCGGGGAAGCGACCGCAGGTCATCTCGCTCAGTTTGAGGTCGAGATGGCCGGCGATGGCCTCAGCGAGGGGGCGGTTGGCGTTGCCGGAGACGATGCGCAGCATGGCCGACCTCAGAGGGGCGGGAACGATAGCGATCGGACAGGAATCGCAAGCGGTAGAAAAAGGCCAGGCGGATCGGAAAGCCCGCCTGCGCTGCGGTTCAGAACTTGCCGGGATCCGACGGTCTGGCTTCGACCGGGGTCGCCGGTTCGGTTTTTTCGACCTTGTCCTGTTTCACCACGGTTGGATCGCCGGTCAGGGGCAGGATCGCGATCACCCGATCGCCGGCGATGATCACCGAACCCTTGATGGTCGGGTCATCGGACGACCAGGGCACAGCTTTGCCGTCGTCATTGAAGATCACCAGGTTGTCGAGGCGCAGGGGTTTGTGCTCCGCCAGCAGATTGGCCATCGCGCCTAATTGCAGGGGACTGGTGCCATAATACGTGTAATCGCCGACCTCGTGGACGTGCTGGGCCACCGTCACCTGATACCAATAGGTTGCAGGTCCGACCGGCTTGGGCTCGATCGGCTTGTTGTCCGCTTCGCCGGCGAGCACCGCAGCGAGGCACAGTCCGCAGGCCAGGCTTCTGGTGAAATGATTCATTTCTTGCTGCCGAACACGAACCGGATCGCCGCAGCCAACGGATCGTAATACTGATCCACGACCCGTTCCTTGAGCGGGATGATCGCATTGTCGGTGATATGGATGTGCTCCGGGCAGACCTCGGTGCAACACTTGGTGATGTTGCAGTAGCCGATCGCCGCTTCCTTCTTAAGGAATTCGCGGCGGTCCTCGGCGTCCTGGGGATGCATTTCGAGGCTGGCCATGCGCACGAAGAAGCGCGGACCGGCGAATTCCGCGTGCTTGTCGTGCTCACGCAGGACGTGGCAGGTATCCTGGCACAGGAAGCATTCGATGCACTTGCGGAACTCCTGCACCCGGTCGATGTCATGCTGCTGCATGCGCAGGCTGCCGTCGGCTTCGACCTGCTTGGGCTTGAAGGGCTTGATCCGCTTGTTGACCGCGTAGTTCCATTTTACGTCGGTGACCAGATCCTTGATGTTCGGGAAGGCCTTCATCGGCGCCACGTGGATCGGTCCGGGCGGAAGCGATTCCATCCGGGTCATGCACATCAGCCGCGGCTTCCCGTTGATCTCGGCTGCGCACGAACCGCATTTACCGGCCTTGCAGTTCCAGCGCACGGCGAGATCCGGAGCATGGACCGCCTGGATCTGATGGATGGCGTCGAGCACCACCATGCCGGCGGTGATCTCGGCGGTGTACGGCGTATAGGTGCCGGAATCCTTGTCGCCGCGCCAGATGATGAAGGTGCGCGGTTCGGACCTGGTGGTCGTCGGGACTGGCGAAGGGCTGCTCATGTGGTCCTTTTCACTTGGCCTGGTCTTCGATGATCTGCTTCATCTCAGCGGTCTGCGGCTTCACCGCCCGCCGCTCCAGGACCATCTTTCCATCCGGTCCCTTTTTCACCACCATGTTCCATTTCGCTTCTTCCTTGGATTTGTCAGGGAAATCATCGCGGAACTGGGCGCCCCGGCTCTCTTTGCGTTCGATCGCGCTGATCGTCACCGCCTCGGCGCTGATCAGCAGGCTGGGCAGGTCGAGGCAGGTGTGCCAGCCGGGGTTGTAGGTGCGACCGGTGGGGGCGCAGACTTTTTTGGCGCGGGCCTTGAATTCCTGGATTTTGTCCAGCGCCTGGCGCATCTCGCCTTCGAGCCGGACGATACCGACCAGGGCCTGCATGCTTTTTTGCAGATCGGCCTGGACCGTGTAAGGGTTTTCGTTGCCAGTCGGGGCGTCCATCCAGTGGACGGCGTCGGTGGCCGCGGCCTCGATCTGGGCCTGGTCGAGCCAACCGGCTTTCTGCTCTTTGGCGAATTTGGCTGCGAATTCACCGGCACGCTTGCCAAACACCAGCAGATCGGACAACGAATTCCCGCCCAGGCGGTTGGCGCCATGCAGGCCGCCGCTGGCCTCGCCAGCGGCGAACAGGCCAGGGACAGTGGACATCTGGGTATCGCCATCGACGTGGATGCCGCCCATCGTGTAATGGGTGGTGGGGCCGACTTCCATCCGTTCGGTGGTGATGTCGAGACCGCCCAATTCCAGGAATTGATGGTACATCGACGGCAGTTTCTTGCGGATCAGCTCCGCCGCCTTGGCCGGGCCGCCGACCCGTTCCTTGATCCAGGTGATGTCGAGGTACACGCCGCCATGGGGACTGCCGCGGCCGGCTTTGACCTCGCGGTTGATGCAGCGGGCGACGTGGTCGCGGGTGAGCAGCTCGGGCGGGCGCATCGCGGTTTTGTCGCCAGTGACATAGCGCCAGCCCTCTTCCTTGTCCTTCGCCGTCTGATTGCGGTAATTTTCAGGAATATCATTGAACATGAAGCGTTCACCCTGGCTGTTGACCAGGATCCCGCCTTCGCCGCGGACGCCTTCGGTGACCAGGATGCCCTTCACCGAAGGCGGCCAGACCATGCCGGTGGGATGGAATTGGACGAACTCCATGTCGATCAGCTCGGCGCCGGCGTCATAGGCCAAGGCGTAGCCGTCGCCGGTGTATTCCCAGGAATTGCTGGTCACTTCAAAGGCCCGGCCGAGGCCGCCGGTGGCGATGACCACGGCCTTGGCCTTGATCAGGACGAACCTGCCGCTGACCCGTTCATAGCCCAACGCGCCGCACACCCGGTCGCCATCCTTCAGCAGTTTGACGATGGTGGTCTCCATCGACACCGCCACCGTGGTCTTGTGGATCGAATGATCCTGCAAGGTGCGGATGATCTCCAGGCCGGTGCGATCGCCGACATGGGCCAGTCGCGGGAACCGGTGGCCACCGAAGTTGCGTTGCAGGATTTTTCCATCGGCGGTGCGGTCGAACACCGCGCCCCACAGTTCGAGTTCCTTCACCCGGGCAGGGGATTCCTTCGCATGCAGTTCAGCCATGCGCGGATTGTTCATGTATTGGCCGCCGCGCATGGTGTCGGCGAAATGGACCTTCCAGCCGTCGCGGTCGTCGACGTTGCCCAGCGACGCGGCGACGCCGCCTTCGGCCATCACGGTGTGGGCTTTGCCGAGCAGGGACTTGGTCACGACGTGGACCGAGCAGCCGAGGTCGGCGGCTTCGATGGCGGCGCGCAGACCCGCTCCGCCGGCGCCGATGACCAGCACATCGCAGTCGTGGGAGAGATGATCGAGAGCCATGGGATCAGAACCGGAAAAGGATGAGGTGGTCGTGCCAGCCGGAGATCGACAGCACCCGCACGTACACGTCGGAGGCAGCTACCCAGCACAGCGAGATCATCGCGAAGAATGGATGCCGTTCGTTGAGCCAGGTGACCCCGGACCACAGCGAGTGGGTGGTGGAGCCCTTGGCGCCGAAGGAGTCGCAGCGCCCGCCGACCAGGTGGCGGAAGGAATGGCAGCCGAGGGTGTAACCCATCAGCAGCACGGTGTTCAGGGTCAAGATCACAGTTCCGATGCCGATGCCGATGGCGTGGCCGCCATCCTTGGTGGTGAAAATGAACGATTTGAGCGCGTCGTAGCCGAGGATGCAGGTGAAGATGATCGCCAGATAGAGGACGAAGCGGTGGGCGTTCCACAGGATCAGCGGGAGGAAATTCTCGCCCCAATAGTCATTGCGCGGTTCGCCCACGGCGCAGGCGGTGGGATCGGCCCAGAAGGCGCGGTAATACACTTTCCGGTAATAATAGCAGGTGAGCCGGAAGCCGGCGGGGATGCCGAGAATCAGCAACGCTGGTGAATACTGCAGGATCGCCAACGGCCAGAACGGCGGGGCGGCGCCGAACCAGGCGTGGGGCGAGGTGCCCCATAATTCAGGTGAATAGAAGGGCGAGATGTAATTGGTGCCGGGAACCCAGTAATGCGCACCCTGGAAGGCGGCCCAGGTCGAATAGACCACGAATCCGGCGAGCAGCAGGAAAAAACCGAGGGGTGCAGCCCACCACGCATCGGAGCGGGCGGTCGCCCCCAGGCCTTTGGCGTGGGGGCCGGGAAGCACGGTGCCGGGTGCGTAGCTCATAGGGAAGAGGCTGGGGACAGGGGGCTGGGGGCTGGGGAACGGCCATCCGCTGGCAGGACGCTGGGCATGGCCGGGGATGCTGGGGCGGTGCTGGCGGTGCCAATGGGTCCACTGCCGATCAACCCACCCATGCGCAGAGTGTCGGTCGAGCGATGCGCAACACCCAGGTGCCGTCGCCAACAGCTTGGCGGGATTGCAACGCGAACGACTTGCCCAGCCCAACTCCATTCCTAGCGTCCCCGGCCAACCACGGCGCCGTGGCCGCCAAACCGTGGCGGTCAGGCCCGCGATCCGGCGGAGATCCTCCATGCAGGTGCGGCTTTGGGGTGTGCGCGGCTCCATCGCCACGCCGATGACGACACCGGTTTTGCAAGAGAAGCTGCGCGCATTGCTGGCAGAGGCGACCCCGGCCGATCTGGCTTCGCCTGAGGCGATCGACGCGTTCATCGGCCGCAGTCCCCATGCCCGGACGTATGGAGGCAATACCAGCTGCGTCGAGGTTTCCTTCGCCGATCAGGTGTTCATTCTCGATGGCGGCACTGGCCTGCGCGGTCTCGGCCATCAGCTCGCAGCGGACGGGCGGGCCAAGACCCACGGCCTCAATTTCTTCTTCACCCATTTCCATTGGGACCACATCTGCGGCTTCCCGTTCTTCGGTCCGATCTATGTGCCAGGGCGCGAGATCGGCGTGTGGTCGGGGCGGTCGGATGCCGCCAGGCTGCTTGAAAGCCAGATGAATGACGCCCATTTCCCCGTGAAATGGCGGACCTTGCAAAGCCGTGTGACCTGTCAGCAGCTGGCCGAGGGCGAGGCCACCCAGGTGGCCGGTGCGACCGTGCGGATCCTGCCGCTGATCCATCCCGACAAGGCTTTTGGCTACCGGATCGAACACGGTGGCCGGTCGGTGTGCTATCTGACCGACACCGAGGTCACCCGCCATTCCGACCGGGTCGATCGGACCTATTCCGATTTCGTCGAAGGCGCCGACGTGGTCATCGTCGATGCGATGTACGGCTTCCTCGACAGCCACGAGCGGGTCAACTGGGGCCATTCGACCATCTTCAATTTCATCGATTTCTTCAAAGACACGTCGATCGGTGAGCTGGTCATCTTCCATCACGATCCCCTGGCGAGCGACTTCAACGTCGCCAAGCTGGCCAGCGACGCGGTCAAATACAAGGAGCTGACGGCGCCAGCCGCCACCTGGAAATTGAGCGCGGCCTACGAAGGCCAGACCTGGGATCTGGCGGAACACCCCTGAGACGACGGACAACGAATCCACGCCATGCCCAACAAGCTGCAAGCCCTGGTCCGCACCCATTGCGCTGATCGCAATCTGAGCGCTCGCAATCTCGCGGAACGCATCGGCATCGGCTATCCCGCCGCCCTCGCGCTGCTTCGCAAAGGCGCCGTCCCGCGCAAGCCGGATCATCGCGAGAACCTGCGCAAGGAACTCGGTCTTGATGCGGAGTCCTGGGCCCAGGTGGTCGCGTCGAGCCAGCGCGGCGGGATCGATATCCCCGAAGAAGGCCAGCTGACCCTGCAGCAGCTGATCCTGAAATCGCTGCTCGCCCATGGCTACACCGAGCAGTCCTTCGCCAAGGCCACCGGCATCCCGTATCCGACGGTGATGGGCATCACCCGGAAGGGCGCCATTCCCAGGTCCGACACCCTGGCGTCGATCGGCGTGCACCTGGCGATCGAACAGGATATTCTCGAAGAAGCCGTCGCCGCGAGCAAAGCGGCTGGCCGCCCCCAGGCCCGGCCGGTGGCGGTCGAAGACCTCGGCCATGGCGATATCCCCGAAGAGAAGAGCGGACCTGACGCCCCGAACCTCGCGCAGTCGGCCCTCGATGTGGTCCACCATAGCGGCGTGACCATGGGTGCCTGGGCCAAAGAGCACAGCATCCCCTATTTGGCGCTGTCGCAGCTGGTCAAGACCGGCCGGGTGCCCAAGCGCAAATCGACCATCGAAGCGATCCGCACGGCGTTGGCCCTTCCCGAAGAAGACTTCGTCGCCGCTTTTGAAGCCAGCCGCGACCATCCGACCCCGGCCACGCCGCACACCAAGGAAGACGACGCCGCGACCCCGCTCCAGGCCGCACTGATCCGTCTCGTGACCGAACGCCGGATGACCGTGAAAGCCTTCGCCGACGCCGCCGATCTGAGCGTCCTCACTGCCACGCGGCTGCTCAAGCGCGGTGATCTGCCCGGCCGCACCGCCACCAACCAGAAACTGCGCGCCCTGCTCGGGCTCAACGAGTCCGATTATGATGCGCTGATGGCCCGCTCCCGCGCCGCCCTCGGCCTGGCGGCGCAAGAGACCGCGGGCGACGCCGATGACGAAGACGAGGAACGCGCTTTGGAAAGCCGGGATCCTCTCCAGAATCTGGTGTCCAAGCTGGATGGCAAGAAACGCGCAGCCCTGACCACCTTCCTGAAAACGCTCAGCGACAATTGATTTCCGGGGTGTCCGGCGAACGGATCCGCCGTCTGGCATACCGTCTGCCGCGACCGCATACGACAGTGGCGCGGCGCGTTGCCCGTACCCAGACTGCACCGATGCGCCTGCTGCTTTGCATCTCCGCCGCCGCCCTGCCGGCCTGCGATCTGTGCACGCTGAGCACGGCGGTCGAGGCCCGTGACGGCCGTACCGGGCTGAGCCTGGGCATCCTGCAGGATTACGGGCACGCAGGGCGGCTGGTCGAAGCCGGCAACCTTCGCCGCAACAGCGAAGACCAGCACATCAACACCAGTTCGACCAAGCTGGTGGCCTCGTACCGGTTCACTGAGAGCGTCGGCCTGCGCCTGAACCTGCCCTATGTGGTCAAATCCTGGCAACGTCGCGAGCCATCCGGCCTGGATCGGGGGAGCGACTCCGGGCTGGGCGATACGCTGGTTGAACTGACCGGCACCCCGGTGCGTCTGATGGCCAGCTGGGGAACCCTAGTCGTGGCCTGTTTCGCCGGTGTTGAGATGCCCACTGGCAACAGTTCCCGGCTGCAAGAGGAATCGACGGTTGCTCCGCCTGCGCCGCGGCCGATTCCTTACCCGGGTGCAACGATCGGCATTCGCCATGTTCCGGTCGCGGGCGGCGGCACCGCTAACGTCATCCACGGCCATCAGCTCACCTTGGGTAGTGGGTCCTGGGATGTCGTGGCCGGCGTCCAGATGCGGGTCAGCACCGATCGTTTCTATTTCACGTTGTACAGTTATGGCCATCTCAACGGGTCGGGCACCCACGACTACCGCTTCGGCCCCATGGTGGCGTGGGGCGCCGGCCCTGGCGCCTATCTGGTGTTCGATGACCAAGGGACGCTGGGCCTGACCGCCAACTGCTCGGGCCAGGCATCACGGCGCGACACCGTCCATGGAGAAAAGCTGGCCCATTCCGGCGGGACCTATGTGTATGTCGGTCCGAGTTTGACCGGCACCTGGAGCAATCGCCTGAGCGGTGAACTCGGCCTCGATCTGCCGGTGGTCCAGAAGACCAATGGTACCCAGATCGTCGACACCTGGCGGATGCACGGCGGGCTGACCTGGCGGTTGTAGCATGGGGGCTTCGCCCCCACGGCCCTTTGGGCCTGCCCCCGGCCTTGGTCGTCGCTCGTTTTCCTGCGGAAAACGTGGGCGCATCGCCTCCGGCGATTTTCTGCGCCCATCGCTTCTCGGTCGGCCATTCCCCTTTCGCTTCGCTCAGGGGACCCCTTTTCCATGGGGGCTTCGCCCCCACGGCCCCCCGGCCTTGGTCGTCGCTCGTTTTCCTGCGGAAAACGTGGGCGCATCGCCTCCGGCGATTTTCTGCGCCCATCGCTTCTCGGTCGGCCATTCCCCTTTCGCTTCGCTCAGGGGACCCCTTTCCTATGGGGGCTTCGCCCCCCCGGCCTTGGTCGTCGCTCGTTTTCCTGCGGAAAACGTGGGCGCATCGCCTCCGGCGATTTTCTGCGCCCATCGCTTCTCGGTCGGCCATTCCCCTTTTCCAGGGGGCTTCCGCCGGTTGCCGCCCACACGGCCCCCTGCCTTGGTCGGCCGTTCCCTCCTGCTGCGCTCGTAGGGACCCCTCAGATTCGCCAGCTGCGGACAGCGATCAGACCCAACCCCGCCAACAGGGCCACGATCAGGCCGAGGCCAGAGGCCGATCCGCAGGTGCTTGGCATGGTGTCCTCGATCACCGCAGTGGTGAACGTCGTATCGCCCGAGACAGCGGCATTTCCAGCGGCATCGGTGGAACGCACGCGGAAGTGGTACAGCGCATTGTTGGTCAGCCCCGGTATCGCTTGGCTGTGGCTGGTCGTCAGGGTGGCATCAATCGTGGTGGTGCTGCCATAAGCCGTCGTCAGTCCGTAATCCACTTGGCTGTTGGCGGGTTCGTTGGTGGTCCAGGTGATGGTCGCGTTGGACGTGGTGACGCCACTCGCTCCGATGCCGCTGATGACCGGCGGTGTCGTGTCTCCTGTGCTGCCGGTGGTAAAGGTCGCGTCGCCAGAGTTCGCGACGTTGCCAGCGCCATCCGTGGAACGCACCCGGAAATGATAGGTCGTGCTGGCGGCCAGTCCGCTTAACGCCTGGGTGTGGCTGGTCTGCAACGTGGCGTTGAGGGTGGTGGTGCTGCCATACGCGGTGGTCAGGCCGTAATCGACCTGGCTGGTGGCGGGCTCGCTGGTGGTCCATGTGATGGTGGCTGCGGATGCAGTCACCCCGCTGGCGGTCACGGCGCTGATCGCCGGCGGGGCCGTGTCTCCGACGATGGTGAACGCCAGCGCCGCTGAGCTGCCGCC
This sequence comes from Planctomycetota bacterium, assembly GCA_014193115.1. Taxonomy (GTDB): domain Bacteria; phylum Planctomycetota; class UBA11346; order UBA11346; family UBA11346; genus BJHQ01. The sequence continues at coordinate 124,793 of BJHQ01000013.1, forward strand.
GCCAGGTGCCGGATTGACGACCGTGATGCTGGGCGTGCCCACCGTTGCCAGATAGCTTGCCGGCACCGCGACGGTGAGCTGGGTCGCCGTGGCGGTGACGGGGGACAGGTTCGCCTGTCCGGTCCACGCGACCGCCGAATTCGCGACGAAACCGGTACCGGTCAAGGTCAGGGTGAAGCCGCCGCTACCCTGGATCCGTGTGGTGGGATTGAGCAACGTCAGGGTCGGTGCTGGATTGCTGCCAGCACTGACAGTGATGATCACCGCGTCGAAAGCTGGTGTGTGGACGCCATTGCTGGCCTTCAGCAGCAGGGTGTAGGTGCCCACAGCACTGAAGGTCGCGGTGGAGGTAGGGCTGGCGGCATTGGTGAAGGTGACGGTGCCGGGCGCAGGCGCGACCACCGACCAGGTGGTGGTCAGGCCGGTGCCGGTGACGCTGCCGGCCAGGGTCGCGCCAGAGGCCAAGCCCACGCCCTGGTCCGGTCCGGCGTTGGCGGTGGGCGCTCCGGGCGAGCGCGGACCGCCGGTCGCGCCGGTGGCCTGGACCACCTCGAAGTTGTTGATGTCGCAGAAATCGCTTCCGGCGCTGGTCGACAAGTGGGCGAAGCAGCCGGCTGGCCAGCGATCATCAGGGGTGATCGAAATGCTGAAGAAATTGCCGTTATCGGCGACCAATGCGCCGTATTTCTTCAGGGCGACGGCGATGGCGCGCTCCTGCTTGCTCCAGCTGGCGGGGATGGCGAACGACGATTTCAGGCGCAGCCGCTGGCCCATCGCCGGCACATCGACATCAGTGGTCGAGCCGGCCTGGTGGGTGGCGGGATAGAGATACGAACGCCGCGACCGCTTGACCACGATGCGCAGGGCGTGCTCGACCACGCCGCGCTCTCCTTCATCGTAGCGCACCAGCGCCGGGAACATCGCCAGTCCGGCGGCATCGCCTGAGGTCCAGCCGTCCGGCCGCAAGGTGTTGGCATTGAGCGGAAATTTCGCGCCGTTCGAGGCCGTCCAGGCCGGTGTTCCGGTGGTCAGCTTGGTCTGCCAAGTCTCCCAGATGAAGCCGGAGCCCGGCATCACGGTGATCGAGTGCCGGTCGCCTCCGTCATTGAAGGTGTCGAGCTGCCACTGGTTCAGGGTCACGCCGGGCTGTTCTGACGGCCATGATTCCACCGGCAGATTGGTGGGGATCGGCCACGAACCGATGTGCGCGGGATTGTTTCCCGGACCCACCGGTTTCAGGTCGTCGGATTCATCCGGGTAGTCCACGAAATCGATGTCCACCAGCGGCTGGCTGTCGGGAACCAGCACGAAATTCATCTCTTTGAACACCACGACGCGCTGGCGTTCGGCGCGGCTGCCGGCGAACACATCGTTGCGGATGTTGGCAATCATCGCCGCCGAGTTCGCCGCCACCGGCAGCGCCGAGATGTCCTCGTTCCAGGCGTTGTCGCGGGGCAGAATCTGCATCGCCGAGACCACCGCATCGGCGGCTGCGGTGTTGAACAGGGTCGGCGCCGCCACCACCGGCGGATCGCCCAGGATCCGCCCTTCGTGGTTGATCCGCTCGGCAGCGAAGCCGGACGCAGCGGCAATGAGCAGGATCGCAGGCAGGTTCGGGCGCATGGCGGTGTCCTCAGGGTTTTCCGGTTCGACCGAGGTTCTCTGCGCCGTCATGGGAATACCAGCCGCAACCGCCGGTTTCCCCTGAAGGAGCCTCAGCCGCAGTGATTGCCGTTGCTGTGGATCAGCCTGCGCCCTGGTTCATCGAGGTCCGTCCTGGCCGGAGGAAGCGGCGATTGCAGCGAGCAGGACCTCGCTGCTGATGGATTTCCGTCCGGCGCTGTCGGAGCGTTTCCAGCGTTGTCCGCGTTCGCTGCTTTCCTCAAGGAATTTGCGGTATTTCACGGGATCATAACAGGCGGAGTTGCGATAGGTGGGGATGCTGCCAATCCCCGAGGTACCGAGCAGGTGGCCGCCATCCGGGGTGAGCACACAAGACGTGCTGAATCCGGCCTCTGGATCAGCATACCGACGGTAGGCTTCGCGGCACAGGTCGAGGCCAGGCAGGACCTCGGGGAATCCGCCCGTTTTACAGTTGATGTGCAGGCAGACGAAGTGATCACGCAAGGCTGCGATCACTGCGGCGTCTGACAGGACGGCGCCACGGGTGGCGCGACCGCCCAGGCAGACCTGGGTTCCTGATTCTCCCGGCAGATAAGCGTCGACGGTGATGTAGATGAACACCAGGATCGGCTTGCCGGTACGGGTGGCGGTGGCCAGCGCCGTCGCTGCGTCGCGCTGCCAGGGGATCGTCCGCCAGGTGCCCGCGGCCTCGCGGTCCAGGGCGCTGCGCGCGCTCATGAGGAAATGGCCGAGATCGAAGGGCTGATCGACAGCGCCGAGGGCGGCGGCCAAACAGCAGAGCAGGGCGGGTCGGAGCATCGTGGTACCTCGCGCCATCTACGCGGTCGGCGAGGTCGATGTTACAGCCGGATTTCTCCAGGTCGTTGTAACATCGGCATGGCCACCTGCGTAGGAATCGCGAACCCCGAGGCCTCCATCCATGCGCATCTCCTCCTTTTCCGCCACCGCGATCATTGGCGCGTTTCTGATGACCGGTTGCCAGCAGGACGGCACCACCAGCTCCGAGGCGCGTCCAGAGTCGGCAACGATCGCAGATCCTGCCAGCCAGAGCGCCGCCGGCCTGGGAGCGCTCACCGGCTCGATCCAGGCCGCCAACGAGGCAGTGATCGGAAGCGGCGGTGCTTCCACCGGTTCCCGTGGATTCAGCCGCCTGCGCGACAGCGGTGCGCAATTCGATTGGAAGAATACAGGCACGTTGATCGTCGATCTTGACGCACGCGCTGCCGACGGCACGGACCTGCATCCCCAGGCGAGCGGCACGATGAGCATTTCTTGGACCGGCGCCGTCACCACCAGCCAGCCAACAGGCAACAGCGGCGTCGCGGCCCTCGATGTGACGGTGACGGTGGTGACTCCGGTGACTTTCACCGAACAACGTGGAACGCGGACCTGGGTCAGCACCTGGGATAGCGGATCGACGCTGACCTATGACCTCGACTTCGACTGGAGCCGCACCGATCAGGAGCACTGGACGCTGAATATCGACGCCCGCGCCGCGCTGGCTTCGTCCTCGTTGCGGGTAGTCGATCCGCGCAACCGGGTGTCGCAGCTGGTTGGCGGAGGCACCCGGCGCGAGACCGCGACGGTGATCCAGGCCGGATCCGCTTTCACCATCACCGGCACTGCCACCGCGAATCTCACTGGCACGATCGTCACTGATGGCGGGCCGCAGCACACCTGGCGCTGGCAGCGGACCGGGATCGATTCGTATCAATTCACCTGGGATGGGGTGGTCTACGGTCCATATTCCAGAGCCCAGGCACTGGTGTACGGATGGATCCTGATCGGGTAGGCTGAGATCAGATGCACACCAGATCAGCGCCAGGGGTCGCCATCGCATTGGCCTTGGCGGCCACCGCCGGAGGCGCCGAAGCCGACGCCATGTCAGCGGTCGTGTCCTGGTAACTCCTTTCCCTGCGAGGATTCATGGTTCGTCTTCTTCTCCTGCTGTCGGCCACGGCGGTCGTCTGGTCCCTCGACACGGCCGCCATTCCCGCCGATCACCGCTGGGCGCTCCAATTCGATGTCAGGCAGATCATGGCTGGCCGGGTCGGACGCTGGATCGACCGGCTGGCTGAACGACCTGATCTGCGTCCGAAGCTGGCGTTGTTCACCACGGTCACCGGCAGCGATCCTCGCAAGGATCTCCATCTGGTGACGTTCAGTGGACGAGACGCCCGGCCCGAATCCGGCGTTTTGGCCATCACCGGGCGCCTCGACCGTGAAAAACTGACGACGCTGGTCGAGTCGGCGGACGGCCATCATGCCACCACCTATCGCGAGCATCAGGTGCATGATTGGAAAGATGCTGCAAAAAAACCGCAGGCTGAGCAGTTCGGCGTGATCTGCGGCGTTACCATGGTCGTTGTGGCCAATGCCCGAGATCGACTGCTGGCGGTGCTCGACGTGGTCGATCGTGCATCCCCAGCGCTGGAGCCGGCCAAGATGCCCGTCGGCGAGCACAAGGACGTGACCGGGAAGGAGACCATGCTCGTTTCGGGGATGGCTGCCGGCCTCGACGGTTGGCAGGGCTTGACCCCCGAGGCGGCGATCCTCCGGCACATCGCTTCCGCCACCTTGGCGCTGAGTGAACGGGATGGAGCTCTGGTGCTCCGCTTGCGCATCGAGGCCAGCAGTCCGCGCACCGCCAAGCAGCTTGCCAGCGTCGTCGAGGGATTCATCAGCCTGTCCCAGCTCGATCCGAAGACCCGCACCGATCCGGCCTGGCTTGCCGTGATCGAGTCGGCCTCAGTCGAACTGCAAGGAAAATCCCTGTCTCTCTCGGCGTCACTGCCCATCGACCTCGCCGAGAAACATTGGAGCGAGCGTATCGGCAAGCCCGCTCCATGACCGGCGACGATGCCCAGTGGCGCTCGGCGCTCCGCTCGGGCACCGCCGATGGCTTCGACGATCTGGTGGCGGCCTATACTCCGCGTTTGTGGCGGCACCTGGTCGGCCTCGGTTACGCCGCCGCCGATGCTGATGATCTGGTTCAGGAGACGTTCCTTCGTGCCTGGCAGCATCGCCACCGCTATGACGGAAACTGGGCGGTTTCCACGTGGCTGTTCACCATCGCCAGGAACCTCGGTGCCAGCCTGCGCCGGCGCCGCCAACCGGTGCGGGCCATCGCAGATCACGATCCACCGGTGGTCGAGCCGGCTCCGCACCATCCTGCCGTTGACGGCTTGTGGGACCGGGCTCGCCGGCTGCTCGATGATCGGACCTATCAGGCGCTCTGGCTGCGCTACGGTGACGATCTTCCCCACGAGGATATTGCTGCGATCCTCGGCATCACCGCCGGACACGTCCGGGTTCTGATCCACCGCGCCCGCGGCCAACTGGCCATGGACATCGCCCGATCCGAGGACAGCCATGCGACCATCTGAGGGAGACCCAGACCGCCGAGGTCCTTCTGGAAATCCAGACCGCGACGATCCGATCGGCCAGACTTTGCGCTCCGCCGCTCGCCGTGACCTTGGTCCGGATCAACCGGGACAGGATCCATTGGCAGATGCACTGCGCGCCGCGGTCATTCCTGCGCCGCCAAACGATCTGGCCGAACGGACGGTGGCGCGGTTACGTGCCCACCGTCGTGGTGTGCAGTACCGCCGCTGGCTGGTGCTGGTGCCTGTGCCATTGGCAGCTGCCGCAATCGCCCTGGTCTTGCTCATGCCGACAGGTGGTGCGCCCCATGCGGCTCCGATCGGGCCGGACCTGGCCCGGAAAGACACGCCACAACCCGCTGTGGCCGATCCGGCGACGAACGATCGGCCGGTCGCGCCGGCTGTGGATCAGGTCCTCCAACCGGTGGCCGCATCCACCGTCTTCCAGGTCGGCGTGCGCACCTACGGATCGGAAGCTACGGCCATCGGCCAGGACATCCGTGGCCTCGGAGGATTCCTCGCCGGTTTTCTTCCGCGGCCGGCCGGGGTCGAAAGAACCTTCACGGCGGGAGGCGCCGGCCGGGATCGTTGAACCGGGCGCGGCGATCCCGGTGGCCAAGGGTCAGGGCTTGGTGCCGCCCGGTCGTTGGAAATAGCCTGATCCGACCCGGGCGTCACCAGGTCGGTCGAAGATGCCCGACTGGGTGCTTTCCTTTTCGAGCAGGCCAGACGTGGTCCGCTGGTCCTCGGGCCGATCGACCATGACCTGCTCGCGCACGGTCACGCCGTGCCAGATCGTGCTGTGGCCATCAGGAAGAATCGGCGCGGCGGCGATCGCTGCGCTGATGTACAACTTGGCATTGATGATCGCTTCGCGCAGGCTGTCGCCCTTGGCCAGACCGGCGGTGATGGCCGCGCTGTGGGCGCAGCCCGCACCGCTGACCTTGCCCCGCTGGTGGGCCGGGCCGTCGAAATGGCTGACGCCGTCGAGGGCCGCCAGCACATCGAGGCTGCGCCCGGCGAGACCCCCGCCGGTGACCAGGATCGGGCAGCCGTGGCGCTTGGTGAGCTCCCGCGCCGCCTTTTCCATGTCGCCGGTATCGAGGCACTCCTCCATGTCGGCGAGCAGGGCGGCCTCGAAGCGGTTGGGCACGCACAAAGTTGCCCGGGGCAGCAGTTCGGCGCAGATGGTCTGGAGCACTTCCGGATGGAGCAGGGCGATGCCCCGGCTGTCGGTGGCCGAGGGATCGAGCACCAGTGGCAAGCGGGGATTCTCGCGCAGCCAACGGGCCACCGCCCGCACCGTCGCCACCGTCGGCAGGTAGCCGACCTTCACCGCGGCCAGCGGCAGCTGGGAGATGACGGCCTCCAGTTGGCTGCGCACGAACTGTTCAGGAACCTGGTGGCTGCCGCCGGTGAAGGACAGGCTGCGCGCATCCAGGGCGGTGACGCAGGTCGTGCCGTAGACATTCAAGGCCGTGAATGTCTTGAGATCCGCGGTGATCCCAGAGCTGCCGCTGGAATCTGACGAACCCACCGACAAGCACACCGGCGGGAAGCCGGGAACGATCGGAGTCGGGTAGCGCGGGATGCGCCCGGTGCGGTGCGAGGCGGCCATGACGGATTCCTCTGGCGGGCCAGTGTGGCGGCGGCGGCGCCGATGCCATGACCGAGTCCACCCCGGGCGGCGTCGAGCGTCTTGCTGATGCGAGCCAATCGCAGTGGGCCAAGCCAGCGTTCGAAGCGCTGTCCGCCCGCTTGCGGCGCCGTGGTGGTCGGGCGACCGTTCGCCATGGACTTTCCGCTGCGCCTGACCACCTCCGGAACCGGCACCCTGCATCTCAGCGTCGAGCCTGTGGCCGATGCCCACCGTCGGCGGTGGCGGGTCAGGCTGATCGTCGGGGATGCCGGATTCCACGGTACGGCCGCGCTGGTCGCGGCGCTGCCGGGTCGTTCAACAGCGGCCGAACCCACAACGCCTTGGTTCCTGTTGCCAGGGTTCTTTTATGGACAGGGCCGGACCGACGGCTCGCTGCGTTATCCAGCTCTCGGTCCGGCCGGCGACGACCCGTGGCAGCATCCTGCATGGGATTTCGCTCTGGATCGGATGGCTTCGCCAATCTCGCTGGCCCGTTCCGAGGGCAGGTGGCGGGGAATTGACTGGTCCCCGCATTATTCCTTGGCAGGTGCCGTCGCCGACCCGAAGTCCTGGGGCGACAGCGAGCCGCAGGTGGGTGTCGGCCTGAGCTGGCAGCATGGTCATGGAAGTCTGCGGTTGAACCTGCCGGCCAACGAATCGCCCCGCCGACATGCCCGGAATCCGCACGACGGCGCCACCGTCAAACGGCTTCGCTTGACGGCCCAATCGGTCATCGAATTGACGGTCGGGTGGTGGGATGTCGAAGCCAGCGAAGCCGCCGAATACGCGGTGATCGAGCAAATCCGCCGCGAATTGGCCACCGAACATCCCCGCGCCGAACTGGGCGACCCGGCCGAATTGGCCGACACCGCCGCTCATGGCATCCGCGCTTGGCACTGGATACCGGCGGCCAGCGACGGCCGGCCGGGCTACTTCGTCTACACGGCGGCGATGGACCGTTCGGTGGAGTTCAACGCCAACGTCAACCGCGGCACCTCGCTCGGCTGGCACTTCGAGGCCCTCGGCTTCGTCGGTGGATTCCCGGTGGCGTTCGGTTTGCTGTGGCACGGCCTGCGCCGGGCGGCGGCAGAACCCGAACAGGCCGCCGCTTCGCGGGCGATCGCCGAGGCGGTCATCGACCGCTGGTGCAGCGACGGGGTGGCGCCCTGCGGCTTGTTCCGCACCAGCTACCACCCAGGCCGGGCGCGGACCCTGCACGGGGAATACGCCAACGGCAGCGACACGCCTGGCTACGGGTCGTGCTGGCAAGGCGATTCGTCTGTCGCCCATGCCCGCACCACGGCGGATGCATCGTATTACCTGGCGCGGATTCTGACGCTGTGCGGGCCGGATCATCCTCGGCATGGCGCGCATCGCCGGGTGCTTCGCGGCACGCTCGAAGCCGCCCTGCGGCTTCAGCTCGCCAACGGCCGGCATCCGCAGATCTACGATGTGGTCGCCGGCACGGTCCGCCGTGCCGACGGCGCTGGCGGCCTGCTATGGATTCCGGCGATGCACCGCGCGCTGCCATTATTTACCGACGATCCGGGGTTCCAGGACCGGCTGCGCGCCTCGATGCGCCACGCTGGCGACGCCTATGCCGCCGATGTCGAGGCAGGTTATGTGGTGGGCGCTCCAGAAGACGTCAGCCTCGCCCCGACCAGCGAGGACGGCTACAATGCGGTGATGGCCTATGCCGCGCTCCACGATCTGGATGGCGATGCGCGCTGGCTGCGCCTGTGGCGCCTGGCGGCCGACTGGACCCTGACCTGGCGCAAGGCCTACAACGTCCGGTTCGATCGCCGCAATGTGCTCGGTGCCGGCGGTCTGCGCACGGTCGGCGGCGATTTCGCCTCGTCCAACAACAACCATCTGCACGTCTACGGCTGCAACTGCATCGGCGACCTGATCCGTCTGTCCGAGATCACCGGCGAGCCCCACTACTGCGAACGCGCCCTCGACCATGTGGCGTTTACCAGCCAGTTGCTGTGCGCGGTGGACGGCCAATGGAACGGTCAACGGGGCATGCTCACGGAGCAATTCTACACCACCGACTGGTCGATCTGGGGTGCATGGGATCCCAGCCAGCACCACGTGCAAAAAGGCACCTACATGGGCTTCAGCCACGTCTGGTGCATCAATATGGTCCTGCTGGCGTTGGAGGAACTGGAGCGGGCAGAGTTCAGGGTCGGTTCATCCCGGGATTCCTGACGGCAAGGAATGCGCGCAGTCGGCCTGTCTTCGTGAATCCGGAACTTCGCGCGACGCTCGCCAGATCTATGTGATGCTCGCCAGAGCTATGCGACTCACCAGAGCGAGTCGCATAGGCAAAGGCGCCGCTTGCCCGCCATTCAGCCGGCCAATGATGACCAATATGCCATTTCTCCTGCTTGCCATATTCCCCTTGATATTCCTCGTCCTGCCCGTGGCGACCACTGGTGAGGTCGTCGGCGTCGTCCTGCCGGTGGCAACGCCGGAGCGCCTGGCCGCAAGTCAGGCTTACCGACAGGCCCAGATCGAGTTCGTTCGCAGTCTATTCAGCGGGTATTACCGCACCCATGGCCGGCACGGCAGTTGGGATGCGGCGGTCCTCGCCTGCCTGAGGACGAATGAGGAACTCGGCATGCCGTGGATGGAGGCACACTACCCGAGGTATCAGCCCATGGTTGCGGCGGTGGAGCAGGGCTGCGACGACCCAGTGGTACTGTTGTTAGCCGGGGTGACCCAGACCAACTGGGGTGATGAGACTGCCTACCGTGACCTGGTGGCTCAGGCCTGGGAAGGTTCCCGACCGTCGGTGCTGCCGGCACTCACCCGCCTGAGTATCGCCAGACGACTCATCGACTTCAAAATCCGCGGCAACGATGCTGCTGCCAAGAAGGCTCGGGCCGCTGCTGCCGAGGCCGTGCTCGCCTACCCGCCATTGATCGAGGAAATCCTGGTCAACACGCCGTTGGCCGGCTGGTCGACGATTCTCGATCGCCTGGAGAGCCACGACCGCAACGCGTCCCAGGTGAACTCCCGTCTGAAGACTGCCCTGGCCAAGGCCGGGGACGGGGTCGGTGATCAGGCCCTGGCCGCCCTGGTGGGTGGCTTTGCCGAACGTGAGCTGCTGTGGAGCCGTCTGCCCAAAAACGGCGGACCCGTCACCGGAAAACTAGTCGACGAACTGGTCGTGGCTCTGCCCCGCATCCGTGACCGTCTGACCCGGGCCTGGCAGGCCCATCCCGATCAGCCCGACGTGGCCCGCCTGATGGTCTCAGTGGCTGGCCGCGACCAGGGCGGTGATGCTGGCCTGTGGCTCGACCGGGCCTTGGCCGCTGACTGCCTGGATGGTCAGGCATGCAAAGATTACCTTGAGGTTTTGGGCGGTCAGAGTGGCGCCACCAGTGCGGCTGTGCTCACCTTTGCCAGGTCCTGCGTCGAACAAGCTCCGAAAGGCAGCTCCATTCCCTTGGTGTTGGGCAAGGCCTGCGCCATTGCCCGCCGCCTCGATCCCCACGGTGCGTGGGCCGATGATGACGCCCTGGTCAATCTGTGGGAGCGGCTGTTCGCGCGGATCGCCGCCGGCGAGGTCGAACAGGCCCCCAGAGGCCAGACGCTCACTGCCTGGAAACTCGGAGCGGCCTGGCATTGCGGCCGACGTTCAGAGGTCAGGCGTTGGCTCGATGAGGACTTCGACCACCACAATCTGCCTGATTGGATCGGGGCGGGACTGGTCGATCTGACATTGGCAGCGGAGAGCCCTGACCGGCTCGACCGCTTGCTGCCCGCGCCGCTAACCGCTTCTCTCGTCCGCCCGAAACAGGTCACCGAGGCCTGGTACGATCGTACCTGGTTTCAGGCCTGGCAACGTCTGGGACGGCATGGCGCCTGGGATGCCGAGGTCGGTCCGGCGGTTCGTGATGTGTTCCGTCGCATGTTCGCAAGTGCTGAGAAAGGAATGACCTTTGCCGAGGCCCTCCCGATCCTGGAACGGGCCGTCGCCACCGGTGCTGGCGATTATCTGCTGTTCATGGCTCTCGGTCGTTGCCAGTCCGAGGCCGGCAATCGGCAGCAGGCTGAGGCCTCCTATCGCCAAGCCCTGACCCAGGCGTCAGCAGAATCCCCCGGAATACATCGGCTGAACATCTCCATCGAGCTGGTCAGAATCATCCTGGCCACCAAGGGTCGGGACGCCGAAGCCGAAGCGCTACGCGAACACTTTCGTTTGGCCTTGGCCAGCATGTTGACCGACGGCTCATTCAAGGTCGGCGTCGATGACGAGGCGCTGGCTGACTATCTGACCTGGTGGTGGAAATGGCCGATGCCGATGTGGTACATTGATCTGGTGCGTTCCGCCATCACTGCTGACACCCACCTGTCCGACTGGATCCGAGCCCTGGCCCTGGGCGGCTGCGATGCCTTCGTGGCCGAGAGCATCCACGACGGCCCGGGTCACTACCACGACGGGAAATGCCGGCACGATTGGGCCGCCATGGCCATCCCGAAGCTGGCCGAGGCGAGACGGTTGCGACCGGAATCGCCTTACACCCACGGCATGCTGCTCCACGCCTTGGCCTGGGGCGGATCGCACGGCCCCGGGGTCCGCGCCGCCATGGACCAATGCCTGGCGGCAGGCGTGGCCACTACCTCCAACTGGTCGAACTTCGCCTATGCCTGCGCGCCTTGCCGGCTTGAGGAGGACGACGGCTCCACCGGTTACGCCATGGTCGCCGCCGCCCTCGCCCATCCCCAGGCCGAGGAACTCCTCGAGCCCCTGATGGAGACCATCAACCACCTCCAGTCCTGCCGCGCGGGCAAGGTGCGACCCTATACCCAGCCTGACTTCTATCCGTTGCTGCGCCGAGCGGTGGAACGCACCATCGCCGCCGGCAAGCCGGCCCGGGCCTGGAACAGCCTGCTCCTCGCCGCGGCCTGGAAGGCCAATGATTTTGCTGAAGTCGCCCGCTTGGCCGAAGCACTCGACGGCCGGGTCGATGAGTCCGGTTTTCCGCGCAAAGTCCTTAAAGTGAACGAGGCCACCATCGTCACCGATGCTGCCGTCGCCGGAGTCACTGTGCGCCTGGCTGCCAACTCAGCGGACACGACGGATAAAGCGGCAGGGAAAGCACCAGGCAAAGCCACCAAAACCGCCCCACCGTCGGCCATCACCCGAGGGGCGGACGACTTCTGAGCCCCGGAAGCGCTGCGTGTTCGTTCCCCCAGAACGAAAAACCCCCGGCAATAGCCGAGGGTTTTCCCACCGCAAAGATTCTGTTCGGTGATCAGGCGTCGTAGTACAGGTAGAACTCGTAGGGATTCGGACGCAGTTTGCTGGGCTCGACTTCGGCCTCGCGCTTGTAGGCGACGTAGGCTTCGATCAGGTCCTCGGTGAAGACGTCGCCGGCGGTCAGCCAGGCTTTGTCTTCGAGCATGGTGTCGATGGCTTCTTCCAGGCTCTTGCAGGTGCCGGGGATGGTGGCCAGTTCTTCCGGGGGCAGGTCGTAGATGTTCTTGTCCATCGGCTTGCCTGGATCGATGCGGTTTTTGATGCCGTCGATGGCGGCCATGAGGATGGCGGCAGTGGTCAGGTAGGGGCTGCCCGAGGCGTCCGGACAACGGAATTCGAAGCGCCGGGCTTTGTCACCCTGGACGAAGGGGATGCGGATCGAGGCCGAGCGGTTGTTGGCGCTGTAGGCCAGATTGACCGGAGCCTCATAGCCGGGCACCAGGCGGCGATAGCTGTTCACGCTGGGATTGGTGAAGGCCTGGATCGACTTGCCGTGCTTGAGGATGCCGCCGATGGCCCAGACCGCTTCCTGGGACAGTTTCGAGTAGTGGTTGCCGGCGAAGGTGTTCTTGCCGTCCTTCCAGATCGACAGGTGGTGGTGGCAGCCGCTGCCGTTGTCGCCGAACATCGGCTTGGGCATGAAGGTGGCCGTCTTGCCGTGCTGGTACGAGGTGTTCTTCACCGCGTACTTGTAGAGGTGCACGAAGTCGCCGGCGGTGATGGCGGTGCCGTACTTGATGCCGATCTCGCACTGGCCCGGGCTGGCGACCTCGTGGTGGTGGAGGTCGACTTCGACGCCCATGGCCTGGAGGTTGGTGGTGATCTCGCTGCGCAGGTCCATCAGGGTGTCGGCGGGGGTGGCCGGGAAGTAGCCCTGTTTGTGGCGGATCTTGTGGCCCAGGTTGATGCCATCATCGACGCCATTGTTCCACGGCGCTTCAGCGGAGTCGATGTAGTAGAACGAGGCCTGGGGGGTGCTCTGGAAGCGGATCGAGTCGAAGATGAAGAATTCCGGCTCGGGGCCGAAATAGGCGACATCGCCGATGCCGGTGGACTTCAGGTAGGACAGGGCCTTGGCGGCGATGCCACGGGCGTCGCGGGTGTAGCGCTGGCCGGTGCGGGGATCGTAGATGTCGCCGAAGAAGGCGATGGTCGGCTGCTCACGGAAGGGGTCGATGAACGCCGTGGCCGGGTCGGGCTTGATGTTCATGTCCGACTTCTCGATGCCCTGCCAGCCGCGGATCGAGCTGCCGTCGAAGGGCAGGCCGTCTTCGAACAGGCTCGCTTCGAGCCGTCGGGCGGTGATGGTGAAGTGCTGGAGGGTGCCGAACAAGTCACCGAACAGGATGTCCACGTACTTGGCACCGTGGTCCTTGGCGAGTTGCAGGGCTTTTTCAACGCTCATGGGAGCTCCGGGGGAGGCGGCGGATGCCGCCGGGGGTTGAGAGGAAGGGGGACGCTAGAGGGGGCAGGTTGGGCAGCAATCGGTGCGCAGCGCCGGCGGTCAGGAAACCGCAAACCGCCGCCGGCGTTGACGCCGTCGGCGGGCCGGTCCAGGCGGTCTGTCCGCCTGGCTGTCAGATCGCTTCCGAGCCGCGTTCGCCGGTTCGGATGCGGATGCAGTCTTCGAGGGGCAGGATGAAGATCTTGCCGTCGCCGACTTTGCCTTCGGGGCCGGTGCGGCCGGCCTTGATGATGGCCTGGACGGTCGGCTCGACGAACTCGTCGTTCACCGCGATCTGGAGCTTCACTTTGCGCAGCAGATTCACGGTGTATTCGTGACCGCGGTAGATTTCAGTGTGGCCTTTCTGGCGGCCGAAGCCTTGGACGTCGCTGATGGTCAGGCGGACGACCTCGACCTCGTTGAGGGCTTCCTTGACGGCCTCCAGCTTGGATGGCTGGATGATGGCCTCGATCATCTTCATGGTGGGGATTCCTTCGGGAGAATGGGAGAGGGGCGTGGGGAGTGGAGGCTAGGCCGGGTACGGGCAGGGAAAGCCCGTACCCGGCGTTGGCGTCAGGTGCTCTGGGAGTAGGCCTCTTCGCCATGCTGGCTGAGGTCGAGGCCTTCCTCTTCGTCGGTCTCGGTCACCCGCAGTCCGACCGTGAACTTGACGATCAGCAGAGCGATCACCGAAACAACCGCCGAGAGGACGATGGTGACCAGCACCGCTTTTATCTGGTTGAGAACCACCGGATGGGTGCCGTCGACGATCGCCTTGTACAGACCGTCGTTGAGCGCCGGAAGGTTCGGGTTCACATCCACGCTGAAGAACAGACCGGTGGCGATGGCGCCCCAGATACCGCCGATGCCGTGGACTCCGAACGCGTCCAGAGCGTCATCATAGCCCAGGAGCCGCTTCAGATAGGTGACCGCGGAGAAGCAGATGAGGCCGGCGAGCAGGCCAATGATCAGCGCGGAGCCGGGTTCGACGAAGCCGCAGGCAGGAGTGATCGCGACCAGGCCGGCGACCGCTCCGGAGATCGCCCCGAGCACCGTCGGTTTGCCGCGGATGATCCATTCCGCGAGTGGCCAGCTGAGCGCCGCGGCGGCGGTGGCGATCTGGGTGTTGGTGAAGGCCAGAGCGGCCAGGCCGTTGGCACCCAGCGCTGAACCGGCGTTGAAGCCGAACCAGCCGACCCACAGGAGGGCGGCGCCGATGACGCTCAGCACCAGGCTGTGCGGAGTCATCGAGCGCTCGGGGTAGCCTTTGCGCTTGCCGAGGAAGATCGCGCACATCAGGGCCGCGATGCCCGACGAGATATGGACCACGGTACCGCCGGCGAAGTCGAAGGCCGCCCACTCAGTGGCGCCGAAACCCCAGTTGAACAGGCCGTTCTTGCCCCACACCATGTGGGCCAGCGGGATGTAGCAGAAGAGCAGCCAGAGGACCGTGAACACCAGCATGCCGCTGAACTTGATCCGTTCGGCGAAGGCACCGCTGATCAGTGCCGGAGTGATGATCGCGAACATCAACTGGAACATGCAGAAGACCGCAAAGCTGATGGTCGGGGCGTAATCGAGATTGATCGGGAAGCGGTTGCTGTGGGCAGCCAAGGCCGGATCGAAGGCGACGCCTTTCAGCATGACGAAGTCAGCGAACCCTCCATAGAACCAGCCACCGCCACCGAAGGCGAGGGCGAATCCGCAGATGGTCCAGATCACCGTGACGACGGCGGCCAGCGAAAAGCTGTGCATCATCGTGCTCAGCGTGTTTTTTCGCCGGACCAGACCGCCATAGAACAGTGCCAAGCCGGGGATGGTCATGAGCAGCACCAGGGCGCAGCTCACCAGCATCCAGGCATTATCGCCGTTGTTGATTGGCGTGGCGGCGATCTCAGCGCCTTTGTCGTCCTTGGTGCCCGGTGCCACATACGTGCCGAACCAGGCCTTGCCGGCATCAATATTCGCCTGGTTCTTGTGGGGCGGAGCAGCCGGTGCAGCCGCTGCCGGTGGAGCGGCGGCGGGAGCTGGTGGAGCTGCCGCTGCGGGTTCCTCGGCCCAGGCGGTGGTAGCCCAAGCGAGTGCCAGTACGGCGAAGAGGGGGAGGATCAGGCGCGCCATCGGGGAGTCCTTCCAAGGGAACGGGGTGATGGATCTGGTTCACCTAGGGCAAACCCCGCGCCGAGTACGTGATGGGGCTGAATGCGGCCAGGTGAAACCGCGTAAGTCTTTTTCATGAGGGGCTTTGGGTGGAATTTTTGAAATTTATGGCCCCTGGCGCACTGCTCTATTGATAAGCAAACGATCTGCGAATCGATCAAAAGAAGAGCACCTGCGCCTTCGCTGCTGCGTGGCTCAGCCATCGCCAGCCAATCGATGCCAGAGGCGAAGTCTGTGGGAATTTTCCTTCTTGCACCTCGTCGGTGCCGCATGATTCCCCAGCGACAATCGGGTTCCTCGCTGTAGGCTTGTCCAAGTCCAAGGAGATGGAGCCATGCGACTGACCCGGCTGATCGGATGGGAAGCGGCGGTGCTCGGGGTGCTGGTAGCTGGAGCCCTCATCGCTCCGGTCGGCTCGGGAACGCTCCGCCCAGCGGGTTCGCCGGAAACGGGCGATGCGGCTCCTCTGAAAGCTGCGGCCAAGATCGATATCGCGGCAGAGGCCGCAGCGATCGATCGCCTGATTGGCGAAAGGCGCGCCGCCACCGGCCTGCTCCCCAATCCGGTCCTGACCGAAGAGCAGTTTCTGCGCCGGGCCTGGCTCGATCTCGGTGGTCGCATTCCGACCTTGGCAGAGGCCCGCGCCTTTCTGGATGACCCTGCCGCGGATCGCCGGTCGAAGCTGCTTGATCAGCTGATCGCCTCGCCGGCCTGGTCGAGCCGGATGTTCAATTGGACCGCGGATCTGTTGCGGGTGGAAACTCGGCTCCAGAACCGCTACCCGGGTCAGCCATGGATCGACTGGCTCAAGGACCGGATCCGCAGCGATGCCCGCTGGGACCGCCTGACCACCGACCTGATCCTCAGCCAAGGATCGGCCTCTCAGCCCGGCAATGGCGGCACCGGATTCTGGTTGCGCGATGCCGGGATGCCGCTCGACCACTTGGCAAACACGATCCAGGTGTTCCTCGGTACCCGCATCGGCTGCGCCCAATGCCACGACCACCCTTTTGACCGCTGGACCCGGCTGGAATTTTATCAACTTGCGGCTTGCACCAGCGGCGTCCAGATCCCCAAAGGGCCGCCGCAGTCGGACAGCATGCGTCCGGCTGACATGAAGAAGATCATTGAAGCGTTGGAGCCTGAACAGCGGCAATCCTTACGCAATCTCAACGAAGTGGTGCTCACCCGGGTGGTGGAAAAAGGTGGCGGGACCATCGCCTTGCCACCTGATTGGCAGTATCCGGGCCATAAGGCGAAGGAGAAGATCAAGTTCGCCCCGCTGTATGAAATCGCAGGTTTCGATGCAAAGGGCGGACCACGTGAAGCCTTGGCCCAGTGGATCACCAGTCCCGACAACCCGCGCTTCACCGTGACCATCGCCAACCGCCAATGGAAGCTGCTCTTCGGCGCCGGTCTGATCGAGCCGGTCGACGACCTGAAGGACGACACCAAGGCGGCGGATCCGGCCCTGATGGACCATCTCTGCGCTGTCATGAAAAAAGTGCAGTACGATCTGCGGGTGTTTCAGCGGATCCTGGTGGCAACTGACGCATGGCAACGTCAAGCGAGCCGCCGCGAACCCGAGCCAGGTGAGGCAGCCGGATTCGCCGGGCCGCATCTTCGGCGGTTGAGCGCCGAGCAGCTGTGGGACTCGCTTATCGCCTTGGGAATCGCCGATCCGGAATCGGTCGTCGGTGCCAAAGCCGATGGACTGTTCGAGCTTTTTGCTGAGTTTAACGGTGCATCGGCTGAGGAAATGATCGCTGCCGCAAAGGACCTGGCTTCGGCCCAGTCGTGGCGGCGGGAACGCCAGACCAAGCTGAATCAACTACGCAAACAGCTGAATGTAGCGCAGGCGGCGAAAGACAAGGACGCCTCCGCTGCCCTTCGCGCCGAGATCAAAGCCATCGACAATGAAATTGCCGAAGGCGGCCCGCCGGCGATGCAGCAGCTGCGGAAATCCGAATCGCGAGGTGCCAAGAACACCCCGATGCGCGCCAGCGAGATGCAGCAGCCGGCGCCGGCCAACCATCTGCTCCGCACCTTCGGACAATCCGACCGCCAGCTGATCAGCAACGCGATGACGGCGGCGACCACGCCTCAGGCCCTGGCGCTGATGAATGGCAAGGAGATCCAAGCGCTGCTGACCCCGACCTCGGCCCTGGGCAAGGCGGTGCTGGCGATGAGCGGAGATGAGCGGATCCGCACCTTGTACCTCGCGGTCCTGACCCGGTCGCCGACACCGGAAGAACTGCGCGAGGCCAACGCCTGTCTGCTTGCCGACGCCAAGACCGGGATCGCCGATCTCGCTTGGGCGCTGGTGAATTCCACCGAATTCAAGTTCGAGAGGTGACCGATGCGCGATCCCCTGCTGACCGCCAGCGAACCGACCCGCCGCGCCGTGCTCACCGGCGCCGCCCAAGCGCTGTTCGGACTGAGCCTGCTGTCCCTGCCCACGCCGGGCTGGAGCGATGAGCCGGCATCGATCGAGACCGGCCCGCGTTTCCCTGCCAAACGTCTGATCATGCTGTCCATGGCCGGCGGCATGAGCCACCTCGACACGCTCGATCCGAAACCGGGCACCGAACAGGCCGGTCCGGTCAAGGCCATCGCCGGTGCCGCGGATGGCGTCCAGCTCAGCGAGTATCTGCCGAATCTGGCGAAGATGACCAAGCACTGCGCCGTCGTTCGCTCGCTGACCTCGACCCAGGGTGCCCATGAGACCGGCACCTATCTGATGCGCACCAGCTTCCAGCCGCGGGGAACGATCATCCATCCGACCATGGGCGCGTGGATGTCGCATTTCGCCGGTCGCGACAATCCGACCCTGCCGGCATACATCGGAGTGAACATCGGCGGAGGCCATCCTGGCGCCGGGTACCTTGATGCGAAGGACGGGCCGATGCCGGTGACCGCCGATAGCGGACTCGCCAACAGCATCAGGCCATCATCGGTCACCGTCGGCCAGTTCGACCGCCGGATACAGCTGCTGAAGGCCATGGACGGGCGCTTCGCTGCGACTTTCGATCAGAAGGCAGTGAAGTCCTACGGGTCGATCTATGACGAGGCGGTGTCGCTGATGTCTTCGAAGGATCTCGACGCTTTCAATCTGTCCCAAGAAAGCCCGACCTTGCGCGCCGCCTATGGCGATACGGCCTTCGGTCGCGGCTGCCTGCTGGCCCGGCGGCTGATCGAGCATGACGTACGGGCGGTCGAAGTCGTCCTGGGCGGCTGGGATACCCACGATGACAATTTTGATCGCGTCGCCGATCAGGCCCTGATCCTGGACGCGGCGCTGCCGGCGCTGCTCGCCGATCTGGACGCCCGCGGCCTGCTCGACGAGACCCTGGTGGTGGTCAACACCGAATTCGGCCGCACCCCGCGGATCAGCGAACGGGTCGGACGCGACCATTTTCCCAAGGCCTTCTCGTGCCTGCTGGCAGGTGCCGGAATCCGCCGGGGGATCGCCTATGGCGCGACCGATGCCACCGGCAGCGAGGTCGTCTCGGGGAAGCTGAGCATTCCGGACTTCAATTGCACCATCGCCCATGCGCTCGGCCTGCCCTGGCAGCGCACGGTCATTTCACCCAGCGGACGCCCATTCACCCTCGCGGATAAGGGCAAGCCGGCGCTGGATCTGCTGGCGTGACGTGGCAAGCCTACGCCATGCGCCTACCCCTCCTCGCCACCGCCGCCGCCATCGCCTGTTCCGCAGCCCTCGGCGCGGGTGAAGCCGCCCCCGACTTCGCTACCAAGATCAAGCCGATCTTCGATGAGCGTTGCATCTCGTGCCATGGCGAAAAGAAGGTCAAGGCCGGTCTGCGGCTGGACACCCCGGCAGGCATCACCGCCGGCGGCAAGTCAGGCGCGGCTGTGGTCGCCGGCAAACCCGAAGCCAGCAAACTGGTGACCCTGATCAGCCACCCGGCCGGCCATGAAGACATCATGCCGCCTAAGGGCGGTCCGCTGACCAAGGAGCAGATCGAGCTGATCAAAGCCTGGGTTGCAGGCGGCGCCGTCACGGCGGGTGGAGATGCCAAGGCCAAACCCGCCGAGTCCAAGCCGCAGCCGTTCATGATCCCGGTCCGCGAACCGCGGGCTGCGCTGCCCGCCGATCAGACGGCCGCCCCGTCGACCCTTCTTGAGCGCTGCGCCAAGGTTGGCTTGGCGGTCAGTGCTCTGCCCGGCTCGACTGGTCTGTACGAGGTCAATGCCCGCCACCTTCCGACGCCCTGGTCGGCGGCCGAATCCGACCTGGTCGGCCGGCTGGGCAGTGGCGTTGTCTCCCTGGACCTGTCGCCCAATACCACCGACGCGCATCTGGCCGTGCTGACCAAGCTGCCCGCACTGGTACATCTGCGCCTGGCCGGCACCGCCATCACCGACTCAGGTCTCGAAACCGTCGCCAAGAGCACCCGTTTGGAGCGCCTCGACTTGCGCGGTACCGTTGTGACCGACGCGGGCCTCGACCAGATTGCCAAGCTTCCAGCATTGCAGTCGGTGGTGCTGATCGGCACCAAGACCACCGCTGATGGTGTTGCCAAGCTCCGCGCTGCGCTCCCCAAGCTGGTGGTCAAGACCGATGCCGACCTGCCGGCTGGCGATCCCGCGACCTTGTCCCCCGAAGGCAAGCGCCCGCGGAAATAAGGTATTGCGCGAGCGGCCGCTGCGCCTGAGCACGGTGCGGATGGATTCGCTGGCGGTGCTGTCCTTACCTGCAACCCGGGCAGCGCCGCTGCTGCTCGGCTGGCAGATGCAGGCCCATGGCGTGGTTTTGCGCATCGCCGAGGTCGAGGCGTACCAAGGCGAATCTGATCTGGCTTGCCACGCCAGCCGTGGACGGACGCCGCGCACCGCGACCCTGTATGGCCCGCCAGGGCGGCTGTACGTGTACCTGTGCTACGGGATGTACTGGATGCTGAACCTGGTCTGCGACCGCGAGGGCGTGCCATCGGCGGTACTGGTGCGCGGGGTGATCATCGATGGGATGGACACCAGGCGCACGAACGGGCCGGGGAAGGTGACCCAGGCGTTGGGGATCGACCACCGGCATCACGGCCTGATTCTCGGGGAAGCGGGTTGCCCGGTCAGTCTGCTGCCACCGACCAACCCCGTCCCCCGCCGGCAACGCGGAGCGCGGGTCGGCGTCGCCTATGCCGGGCCAGTGTGGGCGGGGAAGCGGTGGCGGTGGTGGATGGAGGGGTTCCCGGCGGTGAAGGGGTGAGGGATGACAATGGCCCCAGAGGCAACATCATCCCGGCAACAGCGTGGTCATCGGCCCATGGTTTTCTATTCGCTCACCTGACTGGACGACAGGCCATCACTGGTTGCCGGTGGGTCTGGAGTTGAGCAAGGCATGACCATATCGGCAACATGGCCAGCCTGGGGGATGATGCTCATCCTCATCACTGGAGGAAATCTCATGGCTGCAACCGATGTTGAAGACCTGCTGGCAGAGGTTCGCCGGCTGGGGTTCACCGAGGCCCAGAACGCCCGATCCGTGCGAATCTGTGACGCGATTCATGTTACCGATAAGCCAACAGCCAGATCGCGTTATGGCGGGATTCCCTTGGTTCCCGCCGGATTCCTCTGGCCAAGCGATGCGGATGGTCCGCTTCAACTTTTGGTCGAGGTGTTCGTCTCCGAACTCAAGCATGCTCCCACCTACTTCCCCAAGGACGCCGCGCTCCTGGTGTTCCATGGTGAGCGTGGCGTCCGGTTGCAGATCCTCCCAGAGTCGGCCTGCACGGTCGTCGCAAGTCCTCCAGCGATGACGAAGTTCGCAACGCCCTTCGTCGAGAAAGAGGCTCACCTGTTCGGCTACATTGGCGTGCCGGTTCGCGTGAGCGAGACTGTGACCATTGGCCTGGACATGCTCTTCGATTATTCAGACCAGAAGCGGAACGATGCCGTCTGGAAGCTTCGGGAACGGGCTCTTGGCAATGGTCACCACGACGGCGATGAGGTGGTCATACCTGGCGTCCTGGGTTGGGATGTGGGGATTCGCCGTTCATCCTCGAACGATCCTCGCATAGACGCCGTGCTGGCCGAACACGGCTGGCAGGACAAGAAGTGGTTTCTGGATCGGGAAGACGACGACATCCTCAAAGAGATCAGCACACTGGAATCCGCTAAGCCAGACTACGTCAACCTCGATGTCGCCATACACCGCCTCAAGTCGATGCTCGGAACCAAGTCATGGTGGTCAAAGCAACTCCCGGGACTAACGAGGGAGATCGAAGCCTGGGTTCCGGTGTGCGTGGTCGGATCTAGTTTCAAGACCGGCATGATGTGGGGTGATTTCGGCTACCTGACCATCTTGTCGCAGAAGTCGGACGAAGGGTTGATCAACCCCAAGAAGGTGCACGCGATAGTCGAGAGCCCCTAAAATACGTCCTCTACCATCGTCCCACAGCTTGCCGTGGAATGGCCAACACCACCATGGTCGTCCGTATGCAGATAGCAGTCGCAATGGGATTCGCCCTCATCTTGTCCAGCGCCTGTTTTGCAGGCGACGACACGGGAACGCCTGTGAATATGCGAGGCGCGGACGGCATCAGGCTTATCAGCAAATGAGGACACCTGTCCGCCATCCGGACGTTGGCCCTGCTGGGCGTATGGGTTTCGGCTTATCGGGTGGCGGTTGAGTCTTTCAAGAGTTGGTCGAATTTGCTGCTGGTCACGGCATACTCCTCGA
>BJHQ01000014.1 GCA_014193115.1 Planctomycetota bacterium
CTGGGAGATGCCGTCGGCCAACAGCGTCAACGCCTCAAGGCGCCGCTTCTCCATCGCGGAATGATCCCGCTTGCCGGTCAGTCGGGGGGTCGAACGGCGCTGCTTGGCTGGCATGGCGGGATCATGCAAGGCATCCGGGGGATGTCAACCTATATATAAATACTCAGTAGATCGGTTTTTCTCAATCAGCCGCACAGAGTGCGGCGCTCCGGGCTTGACGCCCTGCTCAAAGCGTTCTTTCGAGCCCGGCGCTGAGCCGACGCGGAGTAGCCGACTCGGAGCGCCGCACTCCGTGCGGCCCGAACCTCCGTTGCGGCGTTCGGCCGATCGAAGTCAGTGAATCATCCGGTTTTTAGATCGGTTTTTCTCAATCAGCCGCACAGAGTGCGGCGCTCCGGGCTTGACGCCCTGCTCAAGGCTCATTTTCGAGCCCGGCGCTGAGCCGACGCGGAGTAGCCGACTCGGAGCGCCGCACTCCGTGCGGCCCGAACCTCCGTTGCGGCGTTCGGCCGATCGAAGTCAGTGAATAATCCGGTTTTTAGATCGGTTTTACTCAATCAGCCGCACAGAGTGCGGCGCTCCGGGCTTGACGCCCTGCTCAAGGCTTTCTTTCGCGCCCGGCGCTGAGCCGTCTCGGAGTAGCCGACTCGGAGTGCCGCACTCCGTGCGACCCGAACCTCCGTTGCGGTGTTCGGCCGATCGCGGTCGGTGAATAATCCGGTTTATAGATCGGTTTTTTCTCGATCAGCCGCACAGAGTGCGGCGCTCCGGGCTTGACGCCCTGCTCAAAGCGTTCTTTCGCGCCCGGCGCTGAGCCGTCTCGGAGTAGCCGACTCGGAGCGCCGCACTCCGTGCGGCCCGAACCTCCGTTGCGGCGTTCTGCCGATCGAAGTCAGTGAATAATCCGGTTTTTAGATCGGTTTTTCTCAATCAGCCGCACAGAGTGCGGCGCTCCGGGCTTGACGCCCTGCTCAAGGCTTTCTTTCGCGCCCGGCGCTGAGCCGTCTCGGAGTAGCCGACTCGGAGTGCCGCACTCCGTGCGACCCGAACCTCCGTTGCGGCGTTCGTCCGATCGAAGTCGGTGAATAATCCGGTTTTTAGATCGGTTTTTTCTCGATCAGCCGCACCGAGTGCGGCGCTCCGGGCGTGCGCGTTGCTCTTGGAGTGCGTGCCGCGCTCCGGGCTTGCCGGATCAATGATCGCAGGGGCCGGTGTGGCCGCAGCCGCCGCCGGTTTTCTCGATGACGCGCTTGGGCAGCATGCAGCCGCCACTGGCGCATGGCGCCAGGTCGTCTCCGGCCAGGCCGGTGAAGCCGATGCCGCCGCTGATCACCCGGCGCACCGGCAGGCCGCTGGCCGGATCGACACGCAGAGCCGCGTCGCTCATCCGCTGCTCGATCTCGAATCGGCGCAGCGGAGTGGATTCATCGGCGGCAGGGTCGATGACCTCATAGACATACGTAGGCATGCTGGAATCGTAGTCCTGCCCGACCGCTGTCCACGGACGACCGGACGAGCCTTGGCCGGCGCAGCCCCGGGCCTAGGTTCGCAGTCCCATGAACGACGCGCAGCGGCGGTTGGCCGAGCACCTGATCACCGGACTCAATCTCGAAGGGGTGACTCCCGAGAGCATCGATCCCGAGGCCCCCCTGTTCGGCAGCGGACTGGGGCTGGACTCGATCGATGCCTTGGAATTGGCGGTGGTGGTGGAGCGGACCTATGGCCTGCGCATCGCCGACCAGGCCCAAGGGAAAGAGGCCTTCGCCAGCCTGGCCGCCCTCGAACGGTTCATCTCCAGCCAAGGGAAGGCGGTCTAGGATGATCCTGTCGACGCTCGCCGATGCGCACCGGTCCGCCGGGCTCCATCCGCTGTTTCCCACGGTGTTCGCCTGGCTGGCGGCTCCGCCGGCGCTGCCCGATGGCCGCCATGCCCTGGCTGGCGACCAATTGGCGGTGATCGTCGAATCCGGCGTGACCCTGCCGCGCTCGGCCAAGCGGCTCGAATCCCACCGGCGATTCATCGACATCCAGGTGGCGGTCGCCGGTGGTGAAGTCATGGATTGGGCTCCTTTGGCCGGATTGGCCGAGCACACCCCCTACCACGCCGAACGCGATGTCGGCTTCTGGCACGATCCGTCCAACCTGGCCAGCGTGCAGGTCCGACCCGGCTGGTTCACCATTTTCTGGCCCGAGGATGCCCACCGGCCTGGCCTGCACCTCGGCTCAGATCCGGCTGCCTATCGCAAACTGGTGTTCAAGATCGCGATCTGACGAGGCCCAGGCCCGTCGCCAGTCCGCAGCTCGCTGGACGGCTTCCGGGAGTTGCAACCGCAGGGTAGACTCCGGGCGCGATGCGTTCAGCCAGGACCCAATCGACCGTGGCCGCCTCGGCCGGCCAAGCGGCGGCTCCCGCCGAGGGATCCCTGGTCGCCCGGGTCGCCGACGCCGATGGCGGGCCGCTCCAGCCGTACCTGATCGAAGGCGAGCTCGGCCGCGGTGGGATGGGCGTGGTGCTGCGCGCCGCCGACCAGGATCTCGGCCGCTCGGTGGCGATGAAAGTGCTGCTCAATCCCAGCAATCCGCGGGCGGTCCGACGCTTCGCCCAGGAAACCCGGATCACCGCCCAGCTCGACCACCCGGGGATCGTCCCGGTCCACGACCGCGGCGTCGACCGCCAGGGTCGGCCCTGGTTCACGATGCGCCTGGTCCGCGGTCGCAGCCTCGATGAAATCCTTGATCTGCTCGCCCGTCGCGACGCCGAGGCAGAGGCCGAGTTCACCCTGCCCCGTCTGGTGCGCATCCTGGTCGAGGTCGCCAACGCCGTCGCCTATGCCCACGATAAAGGCGTCATCCACCGGGATTTGAAGCCCCACAACCTGATGGTCGGCCGCTATGGCGAGGTCCAGGTGATGGACTGGGGCCTGGCCCGGCTGATGTCCGGAGCCGGCGGAGATGACCCTGAGACCGGCCGGATGACCCAGGCCGACAGCCATGGGGACCAGACCTTGGACGGCACGGTGCGTGGCACCCCTGCGTACATGCCACCAGAGCAGGCCAAAGGCGAGACCAGCCGGCTCGACCAGCGCTGCGACGTCTATGCCTTGGGTGCGATCCTGTTCGAGATGCTGACCCTGACCCCGCCGTATCGCGGCAAGAACGCCCAAGCGATCCTGCGCCTGGTGGTGGAGGGCGAGCTGGAATCCCCCGATCGCCGGGCTCCCGGTCGCGACATCCCCAGAGCCCTGACCGCGGTGGTGATGCAGGCCATGGCCTGGCATCCGGCCGACCGCTACCCGTCCGCGGCGGCCCTGCGCCGCGACCTCGAAGCCTGGCTCGATGGCCGAGCGGTCAGCGCCCACGACGAGGCCCCGTGGGAGGCCGCCGTACGCCTGGTCCGCCGCTACCGCACCGTGGTCGCAGCGGTGGCCGGCGCGGCGGCGATCGCCGCCACCGCCCTCGGCTTCGCCTTTGCCAGCAACCTCGCCGCCCGCCGCCAGGCCGAGAGCGCCCTGACCCAGGCCCAGACCGCACTGAAGCAGGCGGAAGCTGCGGAACACCGGCGGGCCGAGGTCCAGCGCCTGGCCGCGCCGGCCCTGGCCGCCCAGGCCCGGGCCGAGGTCTCAGCCAAGCACTATGCCGAGGCCCTGCGCGCGGCCGAAGCCGCCATCGCCTGCGACGAGGACCTGGCCGAGCCGCGACTGCTCCGCGCCGGCCTGCTCATTGCCGAGAATCGTCTGGCCGATGCCCAGAATGAGCTCGACAACCTGCTCAAACTGCACGCTTCCGATGGCGATGCCCGGCGGCTGCGCGAACTGCTCGCCGCCGGCGATCCGCGGCAGAAGCCGGCAGCGCTGATGGAGGTCCTGTCGCGGGTCGGACTGGGCGGCTTGGCCGACCGCGTCGCCCGGGACGCGGATCAGCGCGCCCAGCTCCACCGCGACCGATTGGTCAAAATCTGGCCCCAGGCGGCGATCCGGATCAACCCCGACGGTACCTTGGCGGTCGTGGTTCCGGCCAGATCCGCCAATGACTTGAGTGCGCTGGCCGGCATGCCGATCAGCGAACTCTTCCTCGTCAACAACCCGGATCTGGTCAATCTGGAACCGCTGCGCGGCCTGCCGCTGCGCAAGCTTGAGCTGGCTTTATGCAGCAGGATTTCCGATCTGTCGCCTCTGTCCGGGATGCCCCTGGCCGAACTCAACCTGAGCAATTGCCCGCTGGTCCGCGATCTGACCCCGCTCGGCGGCTGCCTGCTCAGCCGGCTTGACCTGGAAGGCGTACCAATCGAGAGCCTGGAGGCGGTCAAAGGCATGCCGCTGCGCCGGCTCAACCTGAGCCGGACCGGTAACATCGGACCCAACCTGGGCAACGGCGCCTGGTCTGCCGGCATGCCCTTGGAAGATGTCCGCCTGGCCTATCAGGATCTGTCCGGACCCGGCCTTGCGCCGTTCACCAAGCCGAGCCTGCGCATCCTCGACCTGGCGGGCTGCAGCCTGACCGATTTCTCGCCGATCGCGCGGACCAGCGTCGAGGACCTCAGACTGACCTATTCAGCCATCCGCGATCTCTCGCCGTTGGCCAGCAACAAGTTCGTCCAGCTGAACATCGCCGCGTGCACCCAGCTCACCGATTTCACACCGCTGCGCCGGATGGCCGTGAAGCAGCTGATCTGGACGCCGCCGATCAACAAGGTCGCAGCAGCTCCGGTGCGTGAGAACCCCGGCATCGAGCGCCTGGGCAACGGCAAGGGCGTCCCATTTCTGGCCCAAGATTTTTGGAAACGCTACGACGCTGGAGAATTCAAGCCGAAATGAATCACCGATAACGGCGGCGCCGGCGGCGGGCCCGGTGCGCGGGCAACGGCGTCCGTGCTCCGGAGGAGATCAGCTTGTCGGCCTCATCGGCCACGGTCTGGGCATCTTTCGGTCGCTGGTCTGGGCTTTTCGCAAGCAGCCGGCAGATCAGGTCGATAGTGCCGCGATTCAATCCCGGAGCGGCGGTGCGCAGATCGGGGATCGGCGTGTTGACGTGGTCGGACACCACCTGGCGGGCGGTGCCGTTGAACAGCGGCCGACCGACTGCCAGATGCCAGGCGGTGGCGCCCAGGGCGTAGAGGTCAGCCCGGGGATCGATCGGTCCGCCTCTGGCCTGTTCCGGCGCGACGTAGTGCGGCGAACCGAACACCCGGCCCTGGATCGCGCGGCCGTCATCGCCCAGGGCGATGGCGATGCCGACATCGGCGAGCTTCCACACCTGGTCGGAATTGACCAGGATATTGGCAGGTTTCACATCGCGATGGACCAGGCGCTGGCCGGCGACATAGGCCAGGGCCCGACCGGTGTCGCGGAGCAGGCGGAGCAGGTCGCCTTCGTCGAACACGCCATCGTCGCGCAGACGGTCGGCGGCGCTGGCCTCCATCAGCTCCATCACCAGCACGCATTCACCTTCGACCTGCAGCACATCATGGACCTGGACCACCAGGGGATGGGACATCCGCCCGGCCCGCCGGGCTTCCTCCATGAACGCCGCCAGCTTGTCAGGATCATTCCGCCAGGATTCGGACAGCACCTTCACCGCCACCTCCCGGTCGAGGGCGGTCTGACGGGCGCGATAGACGACTCCGCTGACTCCTCGACCGATGGCTTCTTGCAGTTCGAAACCAGCGATCACCCGGCCTTCATAGGGATCTCCGCCGGGCGGAGCGACCACGATGATGTCGATATGGGTCGAACCGACGCGCAGCTTGTCACCTGGCCGGAACGGCATCCGGGTGATCCGCTCGCTGTTGAGCCAGCTGCCGTTGCGGCTGCCGAGATCTTCGATTTGCAGCCCGGTATCCAGGATATCGAGCCGGCAATGGGCCCGGCTGGCCTGGCTGTCAGGTACCACCACCTGGGCCTGCTCGCTGTCCCGGCCGATCACCACTGGCAGCTCTAGGTCGTCGAGCGGCAATACCCGTTCGCTGCCGTCGGCGTGGCGGAGGCGCAGAGCGAAAGGCATCCTGTCATGCTGGTCCCGGCCGGTCAGCCCGCCAGCGGGACGGGACTTGCGATAACGCCGGCATGGTGAGCCTGCGCCACTCACGTTTGCAAGGACCCCCGATGCGCTATGACGCCTGGTTCCGCGATGCCGACACCGGCACCGGTCGTTGGGAACTCGATGAGATCGTCTACCGGTCTCCTGGCGGTGGGCTGCTCGAGGTCGCCCACGATCTCGAAGCGCTGAAGCAGCGCACCGACGCCGGCTGGATGAAGTTGTGGGAGTCGCGCTACAAGCGCACCCAATGGCCGTTCTCGTCCGGGGTGTGGGGCAAAAAGGAACTGGTGCTGCCCAACATCCCCGACGAGCACATCGTCAGCCTGGATGAGGGCGGAACCAACCTGTTCTGGGCCGAGCGCTTCGGCCGGGAACTCGGCCTGAAGGATCTCTGGGTCAAGCAGTGCGGTGTCAGCCATACCGGATCCTTCAAGGATCTCGGCATGACCGTGCTGGTCAGCCAGGTCAACCACCTGATCAAGAGCGGCAAGCAACCGGGCATCCTCGGCGTCGCCTGCGCGTCGACTGGCGACACCTCGGCGGCGCTGGCGGCCTATTGCGCCGCTGCCGGCCTGCCCGCGGTGGTGCTGCTGCCCCGGGGCAAGATCAGCCCCGCCCAGCTGCTCCAGCCGCTGGCCAACAATGCCCTGACCCTGGCCCTCGACACCGATTTCGACGGCTGCATGCGCCTGGTCCAGGAGCTCACCGCCGACCGCAAGTTGTACCTGGCCAACTCGATGAATTCCTTGCGGGTCGAAGGCCAGAAGACCGTCGGCATCGAAGTCGTCCAGCAATTCGACTGGGAAGTCCCCGACTGGATCCTGATCCCTGGGGGTAATCTCGGCAACGTCTCGGCGCTCTATAAAGGACTCGAGGAGATCCTCGCGCTGGGCATCATCAATCGCATTCCGCACATCGCCTGCTGCCAGGCACAAGCCGCCAATCCCCTGTACCGCGCCTACAAATCCGGCTGGAAGGAATTCATTCCGATGGTCGCCCAGCCGACCCAGGCCAGCGCCATCCGGATCGGCGATCCAGTGTCGCGGTCGAAGGCGATGCGCGCTCTGATGAAGCACGGCGGGATCGTCGAAGAAGCCAGCGAACAGGAGCTTGCCGACGCCAGCGCCTGGGCCGATCGCACCGGCCTGTTCAACTGCCCGCATACCGGGGTCGCTCTGGCGTCGCTGATCAAGCTGGTGCGCAGCGGCACGATCAAGCCCCACGAGCGGGTGGTGGTGATCAGCACCGCCCACGGCCTGAAGTTCAGCGAGGCCAAGGCGGCCTACCACACCGGCACCTTGGCCGGGGTGATCGGTACCTACGCCAATCCGCCGCTCGAACTGCCGGCCAGCACCGGCGCGGTCTACGACGCCGTCATGCACCACATCGAACGCACCTTGCGTTGATTTCGGCGCTGGCATTAGCAGCTGCCAAGGAACCTTCCCGTTGCACGGGGCTCCGGCTTTGCCGCCGCTGGCCCGGACCGGCCGGAGCTGCATCATCCGCGCCATCCATGACCAGGCGACGAGATCCTGACGAGAGCGGGCTTGGCGCCGCCAGCCGGGCCCTGTGCGGATGGCTGCTGGTCGCTGCCGGGCTGGCCGCCGAGCCGCAGATCGATTTCGTCGCTGCCGGCATCCCGGCCCACGAGACCCTGCGCCTGCTCAGCCAGGTCGGCGGCTCACCCTTGGCCACCGCCACCGATCTGGCCGGCGACCTGAACCAGCCGGTGCGCCTGGCCCTGGTCAGGGCCACGCCGATCCAGGTCCGCCAGGCCTTGGGACATGCCTTGCAGTGCTGGTTTGCGAAGGAACCGGAGCCCGCCACCAGCACCGGCGCGGTGCGGATCGTCGGAACCCGATTCAGCCGGCAGGATCAGCTGTCAATCGGCCCGTTGGAAACCAGGGTCCTGACCAGCGATCTGGTTGGGCGGGATGACTTGGTGGCCCCGGTCCGAAACCTGCTTCAGCCATGGCTCGGCGCAGGTTGCGGCATCGATTTCCTGGCCAGTGACGGCCTGTGGACGGCGACGTTGGACGCGGCCGGCCAAGCCCAGCTGGTCGAAGCCTTGACCCGGCTCGCCAAGGCCGAACCGGCGGTGCCGCCACTGATTCCAATGGCCGCGCCGCTGATCCCGGCGACGACTGCGAACGGCAGGCCGACCGGCACAGTCCTGGCGGCGCAATGGGCCGATGCGGTCCCAGCCATCGCCGCGACCTGGGGAATCAGCGTCGCCTTGGCCAGCGACGGCGATGCGTCGATCGGCCAACCGCTGCCGGCGATGCCGCTGGCCGAGCTGCCGGCGGCCATCGCCCGCCGCGGAGCCCAGGCGGCCCTGGTCCACGGAGTGCTCTGCATCGGCCGGCAGGTCCCGGTCGATCGCCAGCATCCCGCCGAACGGCGACGGTTCGCCGTGCTGCCGACCTGGCATCTGCGCCGCGACCAGACCAGCCAGGCGCAGCTGGTAGCCGCGGTCCGGCTACGCCTGACGCCCCGGATTTCCCAGCCAGGCTGGGGGGTCGTCGACCTCGGCGGATCACTGCTGGTCGTCGCCGATCCGCCGACCATCCACGAGTGCCTGGAGGCGCTGCTCGACATCGATCGCCTCGGACTCGACCGGGCGGCGGCGGCCTGGTCGGACGGGGATGCCCAGCGGACGGGGCCGCGGCGGGCGCCCTGACCACGATGGCGTACCGGGGAATGCCCGGCTAAATGCTGCCATGACGCTTGAGCGGGTCGAAGGGCACGGGTTCTGGAGCTGGGCGATGCCCCTCGGCCGGTTCGCCGGGATCCGCTTCTTCCTGCATTGGACGGCCATTGTGATCGTCCTGTTCGGCTTGTCGGCGATGGCCAAGGTCGCCTTCGAGCATGGTGGCTTGGCCTGGCTCCTGCTGCCCGTCGGCATGGCGATCCCGCTGCTCTCCCTCGCCTTCCACGCACTTGCCCACATCGGCATCGCCCGGGCCATCGGCGGCGGCATCAGCGAATGCCAGCTGTGGTGCCTGGGGGAGCGGTGCGATTATCAGCTGCCGCTGCGCCCCGCACCGCAGATCGCCGTGGCCGCAGCCGGACCGATCGCGAGCCTGATCATCTGGCTGGGTGCGGCGTTCTGGATCCACCAGTCCGCTCCCGGTCCGATCGGAATAGCCGTGCTCAACCAGATCGAATACACCAATTTCCTGCTTTTCTTCTTCAACCTGTTCACCATCCCGTTTTTCGACGGGGCGCGGATGTGGCGCGGCGTGCTGTGGCCATTCCTCGGACTGCGCCAGGCGGTGGTGGCCTGCGTCTGGATGGGTTATGCCGCCGGTTTGATCCTGGGTCTCTATGGGATTTATACCGAAAGCTTCATGATGGTCATGTTCGCAGCGGGCGGCATCCTGGCAGTGGCCCTTGAGCACCGGGCGGTGCGCGAGGGCTATGATCCGACGCTTGAGGTCGAGACCGCCTTCGCCGGCGGCCGCAACGGCAGCGGCTGGTGGTCGAAATGGCGGGCCGAGCGGGAACGGATGGCCCAGGAGCGGGTCGCCCGGCTTGAGGCGCAGGAACGCGAACTGCTCGACCGGCTGCTGGCCAAGGTCAGCGAGCACGGCCTGCCCAGTCTGACCGCCAAGGAGCGAGCCCAATTGCAAGCGATCTCGAAGCATCAGCGGGAACGCGAGACCAGCTCTTGAATCGACGCGGGCCGCGCGTGCGCTTCCCAGATCACCCACTGCCATAGGCTCGCCACGGTGCTCCAGTCCAGTGCTTCCCCCGACCTGGCCCGCTGCCTGGAACCATTATGCTGACCAGCAGCTTCTGCTTTGTTCGCAGCCTGAGCGAGGATCAGGAGCGGACCCTGTGGAGCCGCGGCCTGACCACCTGGGAACTCGCCCGACAGCAGCCCGACGAGGTCGCTGAGATCCTCGGCGCCAGCCGCGGCGCCAAGCTGGTTGAGGCGGTGGCCGAGGCCCAGGCCGCCCTCGGGCGGGGTGACGCCGCATGGTTCAAGGCCAACTGGCCGGAACGGGAGACCTGGCGGCTGTGGAAAGGCTACTGCCCACTGGCCCAGGCCGCCTTGGTCGACATCGAGACCACCGGCCTGACCCCGGGATATGACCAGATCACGGTCATCGGCGTCGCCGATTCGGCCCGCGCGCGGGTGTTCGTCGCCGGCCGTCCGCTGCCCGGCGACGATGGGCTCGACCGCTTCCCCGAGGCGCTGCGCGCCTACCGCCTGCTGGTGACCTTCAACGGCGTCAATTTTGACGTGCCCTTCATGGAGCGCCATTTCAAGGATTCGGGCCTGCGTTTCGATCTGCCCCATCTCGATCTGGTGCTGGTATCGCGCTCGATGGGCCTGACCGGCGGCTTGAAAGATCTGGAAAAACAGCTGGGGATCCAGCGTGGCAACGACATCAAGGATCTGCGCGGGGGCGACACCAGAGGCCTGTGGGCCTTGTGGAAGAACGGCGACCAGGCCGCCTACCAGCGCCTGATGACTTACTGCAAAGCTGACTGCGCCAACCTCGCCCAGGTCGCCGATGAGCTGTACCGCCGCCGCTGGGAACAAATCTTCACGCCCCATGCTCGGTCCGTCGATTTCGCGAAGATCAAAGGGAAACAGCTGTCGCTGTTCGATTGACCATTCCCAAGAGCCTTCCCGCTGTGCGGGTGAGAAAGCTGTGCGGGATGAGAAAGCTGTGCGGGATGAGAAAGCTGTGCGGGATGAGAAAGCTGTGCGGAATGAGAATGCTGTGGTGGATGAGAAAGCTCTGAGCGAGAGAGGTCGGCGCAGCGCTCTGGCAGGCAACTGCGGCCCGGCGGATGCCCGGCCACCCTTGCTGGCGACTGGCGGATCAGCATTTTTTGTTTCGCGGCTTTGAGCGCCGCGCGATGCCTCCATTTACAACCATTCCCATGGTTGTTATCCTTCGGAAACGGTCATGACCAACGCACACCAACAGGAAATCGGCCATTTCGTCGATGGGCTGACGTCGCAGCAACGCACCTTCCTGCAGCGGCTGCTCGGTGAATGCCTGTCGGTCGTGCCGAGCAAGGACACCCCACCGGTCTATTCAGGTCCCGAATTGGCCAACCTGGTCGGCGAGGGAATCCATCCCCTGTTCCAGATGCTCGACGCGCTGCGCTGCTACGCAGCCAACGATGAATCGAGCGATATCCGGCCCTTCGCCGTGCGGTTTCCCGAGCCTGGACATGCGTTGGTGATCGTCAGTCCACGCATTGCCGGCTGGCGGGGCATCTGGGAGGCCCAGGCCCACCAATGGGTGGTCGATCTCCATGTCGGTAGGCTGACCGTGGATTTGAAGAAATTGCGCGATCTGACCTCCTCGACCATCGCCTGGCTGGTGACCCTCGCCCAACAGGTTCCGACTCGGCGGCTGAGTCTGGTCGGCGCCAGCGATCAGATGGCGAGATCGATCCGGGTGCTGCGCCTCGACCAGACCCTGCTCCTCATTGAGCCCCAGGCGTCGAAGGACGCCCCGGCAACTGCGTCGAAGGACGCCCCGGCAACTGCGTCGAAGGACGCTCCGGCAACCCCAGCCGACCCGATCTGAGCGGGCGATTGGCGCTGGGGCGCGCCTGAGCTGGCTGGCTTGCGGTCCTGACGTACTTCCCTATTGTCCTGCCCCTCTGACGGGGAGGAGCGACCGACGCGGACGCCCTCCCGGTCCCAACCGCCCCGTACCGGGGTCCTCCGCCAAGGAGACGCGTCATGTCCGTCACCAAAGATCAGAAGTCCGTCCTCATCAAGGAGTTCGGCGGCAGCGACAAGAACACCGGCTCGGCCTCGGTGCAGATCGCGCTGCTCACCGCCCGGATCAACGACCTCACCGAGCACCTGAAATCCCATAAGAAGGATTTCCACAGCCGACGCGGTCTGCTGGTGATGGTCTCGAAGCGCGCCAAGTTGCTGAAGTACATCAATGCCAACGATGTCGAAGGCTACCGCGCCCTGTCCGCCAAGCTCAACATCCGCCAGAAGCTCTGATCCCATGCGGGCCGCGCCGAACGCGCGGCCCGCGCTGTTTTCCGGCCGATCCGCTGACTCCCGCCTCTGCATCCATGGCCCCCGACGACGAGCTGATCCGCGCTGCGCGATCGCTGGTCGGCGGCTTCGCCTTGTCCCGCAGTTCCTTGGAAGCAGGGACAGTGGCCTGCGCCCTGCGTTCGGCGGGTGGGCGGATCTGCACCGGAATCTGCGTCGACCTGGCCTGCGGCATCGGCTTCTGCGCCGAGCACGCCGCTGTCGCGGAATTGCTCAAGCACCGGGAAACCGCGATCGCCAGCATCGTCGCCGTGTCGACCACCAGCATCCTCCCACCCTGCGGCCGGTGCCGCGAGCTGCTGGTCCAGGTCGATTCCAGCAACTTTGCCACCGCAGTGACCGTCGCTCCCGACCGCGCTGTGCCCCTGCGTACGTTGCTGCCCGACCATTGGTTGGCGTTACCATGAGCGCCTTCACCAGCCGGTTGCGCCATATCTCCAGCGCCCGCTCCAAGCAGCACCAGCCGAGCTGGCGCTCGGCGCTCCCAGCCAAGCCCTGCCGAGTGGCGCTCGGCGCTCCCAGCCCACGCTCGGCCTTCCCCTTTCCCCACCCCCGCTCTGCCCTGACCGCCTCTCCCGACGTCGGCCCTGCCTGTCTGGCTGGACCCACCTCCGGATAGGCACGGGTATCGGTTCCATCGACCGGGCCCTGCCCGGTGGAGTCCTTCCATGACCTCTCCCGCATCCGCTCCCCAACCCCTGCAATCCCGCGAGGAGGCCCTGGCCGCCCTCGGCATGCAGAAGCACACCGTCACCATCGCGGTGGGCGCCACCCCGATCACCATCGAAACCGGCTATGTCGCGAAGCAGGCGGCAGGTTCGGTGCTGGTCCGTAGCGGCGACACCGTGGTGCTGTCCACGGTCTGCGACGGCGATCCCCGCGCCGGTCTCGATTTCTTCCCGCTGACCGTCGATTACCGGGAAAAGCACTACGCCGCCGGCCGCATCCCCGGCAACTTCTTCCGTCGCGAAGCCCGCCCCAGCGACCACGAGACCCTGATCAGCCGGCTCACCGACCGCCCGCTGCGCCCGCTGTTCCCCGCCGGCTACAAGCGTGACACGTCCTGCCAGTCGCTGGTCCTGTCGTATGATCAGGTCAACGAGTCCGACGTGCTGTCGATGATCGGCGTGTCGGCGTCGCTGATGGTCTCGCACATCCCCTTCCAGGGGCCGATCGGGGCCGTGCGCATCGGCCGCATCGACAACGCTCTGGTCATCAATCCGACCGTGGAGCAGCGCAAAGCGTCGACTCTCGACCTGATCGTCGCCGGCACCAAGGACGCGATCACCATGGTCGAGTGCGGAGCCCAGGAGATTCCTGAGGCGGTCATGGTCGAGGCCCTGACCCTCGCCCATCAGCAGGTCCAGATCATCTGCGCCGCCATCGCCGAGCTCCAGGCCAAGGCCGGCAAGCCCAAGATGGTGGTGGCGGATCCGCCGACGAATCCGTGGGTCGCGAAAATCCTTGCGGAAAGCCGTGCGACCTTGCGCACCGCCCTGCTCACGGCGAACAAGCATCAGCGGTCGTCCGCGGTCAAGGCCGAACGGGAACGGATCGTCACCGCCCTCGCCGCCACGGTTCCGGAAGCCGAGCGTGATGCTGCTGCGCTCGCCATCAAGAACGCCTTCGGCGATGCGAAGGACGTGGTCTTCCGCGATCTGATCCTCGACGGCAAACGGGTCGACGGCCGCAGCACCTCTGAGGTCCGGCCGATCGTGATCGACCTCGACCAGCTGCCCCGCACCCATGGCAGCGTGCTGTTCACCCGCGGCGAGACCCAGGCCCTGATGACCTGCACCCTCGGCACCGCCGAGGACGAGCTGCTGATCGACGGCCTCAAGCCGAAGTACAGCGAATGGTTCCTGCTCAATTACAACTTCCCCGGCTTTTCCGTGGGCGAGGTCGAGAAGCGCGGCAGCCCCGGCCGGCGCGAGATCGGCCACGGCGCCCTGGCCCGCCGCGCCCTGGTGTCGGTCCTGCCCAAGCGCGAGGAATTCCCCTATTGCATCCGCCTGGTCAGCGAGATCACCGAGTCCAACGGCTCGTCCTCGATGGCCACGGTGTGCAGCGGCTCGATGGCGCTGATGTCCTCCGGCGTGCCGATCACCGCCCCGGTGGCCGGCATCGCCATGGGCCTGGTCATGGAAGGCGACCGTTACGCCATCCTCACCGACATCCTTGGTGACGAAGACCACTACGGCGACATGGACTTCAAGGTCTGCGGCACTGAAAAGGGCCTGACCGCCTTGCAGATGGACATCAAGATCAGCGGCATCTCGGCCGATTTGATGGCCAAGGCCCTGGAACAGGCTCGTCAGGGCCGGCTCCACATCCTGCGCCACATGAACGCCGCGATCAGCACCGCCCGCACCCAGCTGTCGCCGCTGGCGCCGCAGATCGTCCAGGTCCAGATCGATCCCGAACTGATCGGTAAGATCATCGGCAAGGGCGGCGAGACCATCCGCCGCATCCAGGAGGAATCCGGTGCCAAGCTCAATGTCGACGACGACGGCATCATCACCATCGCCTCGCCGGATCTCGCCAGCATTGAAAAGGCCAAGGGCTGGATCAGCGACCTGACGGAGAAGCCCGAGGTCGGTAAGACCTATCACGGCACCGTGACCTCGATCAAGGAGTTCGGCGCCTTCGTCGAGTTCATCCCCGAGACCGAGGGCCTGGTCCACATCAGCGAATGGGACACCGGCCACGTCAAATCCCTCGAAGGCATCGCCAAGGTCGGCGATGCAGTGGATGTCAAGCTGATCGAGGTCGACGAGCGCACCGGCAAGTTCCGGTTGTCGCGCCGCGCCCTCCTGCCAGGCGGCGATGCTCCGCGGACCGACACCCCGCGCAGCGACAGCGGACCGCGCGGCGACGCCCGTCCCGCCGCACCACGGGTCGAACGCAAACCGGCAGCGCCGACCGAGCAGCCGGAAATCGGCAAGACCTATACCGGACGAGTGACCTCGGTGCGCGACTTCGGCGCTTTCATCGAGTTCGTGCCGGGCATCGAAGGCCTCCTCCACATCAGCGAATGGGACATGGGCCGGGTCGAGCGGATGGACGATGTCGCCCAGGCTGGAGACACGGTCCAGGTCAAGCTGCTCGAGATCGACCCCAAGACCGGGAAGTACCGCCTGTCGCGCCGCGCCTTGCTTCCCGGCGGCGACGCGCCGCGCCCCGAACGCCCGGCACGCAGCGGCGGCGATCGCGGCCCCAGCCGCCGCTGAACCGCTGGGAGCATTGAGCGCCTGCTCGGCTTGTTGCCGGCTCGGCTGGTCGACCAGGAAGGGGCTCCGTTCCTTCCTGGTCGACCCGTCCTACGGCTGGACCCAAGCAGCCGGGCCAACCACGATGTGGCCATGCTCAGCTTCGCCGACGCCCGCGACCTCGTCGCCAAGCCCATGGACGAAACGTCGGCGACGGCGGTGATCGACCTGCTGATGGCGGCGGCCCTGGCCGTCGATCAAGGCGCTGAGTTGCTGATCCGCTGGCAGCGTCGCGGCCCCACTGGAACTGAGTTGGCGGCGGTGGTGCGCTGCCTGCTGGCCCGGGCCGTCCGGCCGCCCATCACCCGCCCGGTCTTCGACCTGTGCGGCACCGGCGGCAGCGGCCGGGTCCGTTTCAACGTCTCGACCACGGCGGCCTTCGTGCTCGCGGCGGCAGGCGTCCCGGTGGCGAAGCATGGCAACAAAGGCAGCGCTCGACCGAATGGGTCCTTCGATTTGCTCGACGCGCTGGGCATCCCCTACCAGTTGCCGCCCGAACGCCTGGCCGAAGTCCATGCCCGCACCGGGCTCTGCTTCCTGTTCGCCCGGGCGATGCATCCGGCCGTGGCTGCGGTGGCGCCCTATCGCAAAGCGGCGGCGGCCGTGGTGCCGCGCACCATTTTCAATCTCGCTGGCCCCCTGGCCAATCCCTGCCGTCCGACCCGCCAACTGATCGGCGTGGTCGATCAGCAGACCGCCGCGGTGGTATGCGACGCGATCGCGATCCTCGGGACCGAAGCGGCCCTGGTGATCCGCGGACATCCCGGCATCGACGAGATTTCGATCACCGGCCCGACCCAGGTGTGGGCAGTCGGCATCCGCGCACCGACTGAATACCTGATACCTGCGGCCCGCGACCCGGACTCGCTTCCCGGTGGTGACGCTCAGGAAAACGCCAAGCTTTTTTCAGATCTGGTGGCCGGGAACGGACATCCGGACTTGGCTGGCATGGTGGCCGCCAATGCCGGAGTGGCCATCGACCTGTGGCACGGACGCACTCCCGACATCGCTGGTCCAGGCGTCACTGAAGCCGCTCGTTTGATCGCTGCCGGGGCCATCGCTGCCCAGGTCGATGCCTATAAGGCCGCCGCGCTGGCGGGCTGAGATCACTCGATCAGCTCACGCTTGGGCGGGACGTAACCGTCTTCACGCTCCGGCCACTTGTCATCGTTTTCCATGCGTCGATCGGTGACCTGACCATTGAGGGCCAGGGACTTGGTGATGCCAAGCTTCTCCCAGGTGCTCATGTCCGCGATGATGACCGGACGTTTCGCACTTGCCCCAAAGCTGCCGGGAGGCAGACGCCAGCCTTCGCATTTGAAGAACTGGTCGCGGATGGTCGATCCGACGCCGGCGAGGAGCAGGGCCGGGGCTTCGCCGGTGCGGTCCGAGATCAACGTGACGCGGACCAGGAGGTCAGCCTCGTCGATCCGTTCCTGACCATCCGCCACCTGCCAGTTCGGCTCGCAGAGCATGACCTGCCAGGGCATCGGATCGTGGTCGCCGCGACTGCTGTAGCGCAGGGTGAACGTATAGCGCTTTTCCAGATACGATTGCGGAAGCTTGGTCGTTGCTGCCAAGCCCGGAAAATCCAAATTGGACCACCGCCACATCGGCAGCACCAAAGGCGCGACGAACCAGCCGACGATGCAGACCGGCACCAGGACGATGATGGCCGCGATGCAGCCCAGGTTATTTTTCGTGGCCATGGAGTCGATGCTCCGGGCGGGCGGCGGCGGGCAAGCCTCACCGGCGCGGCCGCCTCTGTGAGGCCAGCCGGCCGTGCTTGCATGTCTGGAGTGGTGCCGACCATCTGCGCCATCGCCGCGACCGCTCCTTGGCCGTGACGATGTGATGGCCGACACCTCGACCGGAACCAGCGCCCGTCTGGTCACCACCGCACCGATACCTTGGCGCGAACTGCTCGCGCCGCTCGGCAAGCCGTTGTACACAACCCGCTGGCTGGTGATCGGCACGGTCATCGCCGGCTGGGCGAAATTCCTGCTTCCGCTGACCGTCCCCTGGGCGACTGGGCGGGTGGTGGACCTGGTCCTGGGTCAATCCAAGCTGACCCCGGCCGAACGGCTCGACGAGCTTACCTACGTCACGGTCATCCTGCTGGTTTCGACGGTGCTGCTCGGCATCGCGTCCTATTTCCGCCACATTTGGGCGGTGCGCACGGTGGCGACGGTCCAGCACCTGCTCCGCCGCCGCCTGTTCCACCACATCCAGCGGTTGAGCATGGGCTTCTTCCAGCGCCACCACTCAGGCGCCTTGGGGGCACGGGTATCGTCGGACATCGCCCAGGCGGGAAGCCTGCTCGACCGCGGCCTGATCATGTACGCAATGGATCTGGTGTTCTTCGTGACCGCCTCGGTCGTGCTGCTGATCATCAACTGGAAGCTGACCCTGATCGGCTACGGCGTGCTCATCCTCAACGCCTGGGTGCTCGCGGTCTATGCGCCGAGCATCCGCCGTCAGCAGAAACAGGTCCAGGAATCCCAGAGCCAGGTCACCGGCAAGGCCGCCGAGTTCTTCGCCGCGATCAGCCTGGTGAAGGCCTATGCCGGCGAGCGCGAGGCGCTCAGCGAGTTCTCGGGCCGCAGCGAAAAGGTCCGCGATCTGGTCTTCGAGACCTCGGATTTCCAGGGCCGCTTCCAGGGCTGGTCGACTGGCCTGATGCAGTTGGCCACGGTCGCCGTGCTCTGCCTCGGAGCGTGGTTGATCGTGGCCCATCCGGGCAGCCTGACCACCGGTGAATTGGTGGCGTTTCTGCTCTATCTGGGCTCGGTCAACGGCACCATCCAGCGCATGGTCGATGGCATCAACGTCCTCCAGGAAGGACTCGCCGCCCTGGAACGCATCGGCGATCTGCTGCGCGTGTTGCCGACTCCGGCTGACCGGCCGGAAGCGGTCAGCCCGCCCCTGGCCGGACGGGTCGAATTCACCGATGTCCGTTTCGCCTACCCAGCGCCACCTGGTGGACCGGACCGTCCATCGGTGCTGAACGGCTTCAGTTTCACCTTCGAACGGGGCCGGACCTATGCCCTGGTCGGCTCCTCTGGCAGCGGCAAGTCGACCCTGTGCCAGCTGATGCTGCGTTTCTTCGATCCCGACCACGGCGTGATCCGCCTCGATGGACACGATCTGCGCGACATCAAGCAGACCTGGTTCCGCCAGAATGTCGCGGTGGTGCTCCAAGATCCGGTCCTGTTCAGCACGTCGGTGCGGGACAACATCGACTTCGCCACCGACGACGCGACCCACGCCCAGGTCGAGGCAGCCGCTCGCGCCGCCCAGGCCCACGACTTCATCGCCGCGCTGCCCGACGGATACGAGACCCGGCTCGGCGAGCGCGGCGTGTCGTTGTCGGGAGGGCAGCGCCAGCGGGTCGCCATCGCCCGGGCCCTGATGCGCGACCCGAAGCTGCTGATCCTGGACGAGGCGACCAGCGCCCTGGATACCGTCACCGAGCGAGCCATCCAGCAGGTCATCGACCGTTTGCGCGGCACCCGCACCGTGGTGGTCATCGCCCACCGCCTGTCGACCATCCGCAATGTCGATGAGATCCTGGTGCTGGATCGCGGTAAGCTGGTCGAGAACGGAAGCTATGACGACCTGATGGCCCGCGGTGGGACCTTCACCAGGCTGGCCGCAGAGCAGGTCGAAAAGCCGCTCGGATCGCCTATCGGGTAAGCCCAGCGATGCTCAGTTCCCGGGCTGGCCGCAGAGCAGGTCGATAAGGGCGCCTGACCTGATTCGCAGGGGCTGGGACAAGCCCGTTCCAGCCCTTCCGGTACCCCCTTTTTTCAACGCGTTGCATCTTCATATTGCATTCACATTCCTTCAGATGGTCCCGCCGACGACCGTGGCAACCCCAAGGAGACCCCTCGTGAATCGTCCCGTCACCGCCCTCGCCCTGATCGCCGCCGGTCTTACCCCGGCCCTCCATGCGGAGGACGCCATCAAGGGTTCCCTCACCGGTACCATCCAGATTCGCGGTGAATACGCGAATGCGTACCAGGACAATGCTGGTCCGTACGCCCCTTCGGAAGGCGCCAACGCCAAGACCGACCACTTCGACTTCTATCTCCGCCGCGCCCGTCTCGGTGCCAAGTTCGAATCCACCAGCAAGCAGTGGAGCGGCTCCTTCATCCTGCGCGCTGATCGCGCCGATCAGGTCAGCGCTGCGACGAGCAGCGCTGCCAGCCGTACTCCGGTCCTGCATCAGGTCTTCGTCAGCCGTAATTTCCAGAACTCCGAAGGCACCGTGAAATATGCGATCCAGGCCGGCTTGGACTACGCGTTCTTCAACCGCGCTGATCTCGGCCCGAGCGGCGCCAACCTCCTGCCCACCCAGCGCGCCACCCACAGCTTGAGTGCCACGCGCGGCACCGGCATCGGCTTCCGGACCGCCAGCAAGGAAATCAAATTCGGCGTCGACATCCAGAACAATACCGGTGATGGTGCTCCGTCCTCCAAGACTGAACGCGAAGGTCTGTGGTACTCGACCCGCATCGAACTGTCGCCACCCGAATCCACCAACTGGAACATCGACAAGTACCAGGAGACCTGGGCCGGCGCTGAAGGCCAGGGACTGCTGCTCGGCATCGAGGTCGGCTACAATCAAAAGGACTACACCGCGGCCGCTAATACTCCAGTAAATGGTCCGCCGAGCGCTGGCGATACGCTGACCGACACTCTGGTCGTTGGCGGCGATCTGCTGTTCCGTTGGAATGGCTTGGTCGCCTTGGCTGAAGCCCGTTGGCAGCGCATGTTTGCCCACACCAACTGGACCACCGGCCCCCTCGGTGGCCAGAATGGAAACAGCGAAGCATCTTCGGTGATCTACATCATCCAGGCCGGCTATGCGTTGCCGACCGATTTCATCTCCGAAGGTAGCTCGTCGGAAGTCGCCGTCCGCTGGACCTACCGCGATGCGGTCCGCGAGAACCGCTCCACCGAAGCTTCGTTGTTCGGCACCCAGGATTACGGCAACAGCGGCCAGTCGTACGAATTCGGCTTGACCTATTATGACCTGCTCGACATGGCCAAGGACGGCAAGGGCAACAAGACTGGTATCGTCTACACCAACTGGCACGCCGAAAGCGGCAGCGGCAAGGCCCACATCTTCCGCATCCAGCACCAGGTGGCGTTCTGAATTGACCTGAGCAGCTCCTCCAGAGTCCTGGAGGAGCTGACTGGGTTGGATTTTCGCTGCTGAATACGCTCGCATTTTGACCTCAGGGTGCTCCGGCATCCTGAGGTCTTCTGTTTTCCGTCTCCGTCATCCAGTCGTGGCTCCGACCGTGGCCGAAGATTGCCTGGCGCGATCCACCTCCCAGGATCCACCCATGCGCACCTTCTTGTTCCTGCTGGTCCTGGCCGGGATCGGTGCCGGCCTGTACTGGTTCGGCTACCTTCCGGGCCGAACTGCTCCTACGCCGGTTGCAGCAGTGGCACCGGATGGCCCGCCATCGTTGTCCGGCACCCCGACTCTGAGTCCGAATCCGGCGTCGGTCCCGGCCGCGGTGCAAGCTGAGCACGATCAGGCCGAAGCCTTGTGGGCGGCCGGCGGCGAGCATCCCGCAACCAGTGCCAAGGCGCCGCGCATGGCGGTGCTCTACACCACGGTCTTGAAGGCGCTCTATAATCGACCTGGGCAGCAAGCCCTCGAAGAAAAGCTGGTGGCCGAACGACTGACTCCGTTGGGCGACGCACTGTTCTTCTCCAAAGCCCGCTTCCCTGAGGACGACACCGGCATCTTTGCGCTTTATTCCGTCGAACCAGGGGATTCACCCGACCGTATCGCCAAAAAGTTCGGAATGAGCGCTGGCTTGGTCAATCGCTTACGTGGCGCCGAGCCGAATGCCAGCCATCTCCAGGCTGGTGAAACCCTGAAAGTGGTGAAAGTCGTCGAGAAAGGTGGCTACCGCATCCACGTCGACAAGTCCGACTTCCATCTTGATGTGTTCATTGCGGGCCTATTCGCTCGGCGCTATCAGGTCAGCCATGGGGCGGCCGATTCGCCGACCCCGGTGGGAACGACCACCGTGGTCAAACGCGAGCTGAATCCCAGCGAATGGAAGGATCCCAAGACCGGCCGGGTCATCCCCTCGACCGATCCCGACTTCATCCTGGGACCGGTGTGGATCGCCTTCGACAACGCCACCTTCCCGCGGCCGGGAATCGGCATCCACGGCTATACCGGAGCCAATGGAGGCATGGGGCGTCAGGTGTCGAACGGCTGCGTGCGGATGCTGAATGATCAGGTGGTGGAGCTCTTCCACACCCTGGCTTCGCCGGAACGGGCGACGACGACCGTCGAAGTGGTCGACTGATCGGACCGCCGAGCAGATCGCTTCCGAACCTGATTCTGCTGTTCGCTGTTCGTCCGCTCACCGCGGTGAGTGGACGGCCAATCGTCATCCGCAACACCAGGTGACCTGTTCCCAGCCACCATCGATCCGCCTGCGAATTGACAGGGAATTTTGACCTGGGCGGGGATCGAGATAGTCTGATCGAAGCTCCCAGGTGGCGATGGTCTCAGGCTACTCGACCCGCTCCAGATACACCCCGCCGACC
This sequence comes from Planctomycetota bacterium, assembly GCA_014193115.1. Lineage (GTDB taxonomy): Bacteria > Planctomycetota > UBA11346 > UBA11346 > UBA11346 > BJHQ01. Next base: position 21,940 of record BJHQ01000014.1, read on the forward strand.
ACCGGCGGCAGGCTGTTGGGTGCTGCGGTGCAGCTGATCACCAAGAAGTTCTTGGTCGCGGTAACCTCGGCGGTGACGTGGGCAGCGGTGCGCGGTGCGCCAGCGAGGCGGACCGGATCGACTGCCTCGGCGATGGTCACGCCGTCGCAGGAGACGTTGAAGACCCGTTTTCCAGCAGCAACAGCGCGGTCGGGTTCGGCGACCACCACGGTGATCCGGTAGCGCGGCTTGTCGCCAGCCGGCAGCGGACCGGCCGGCATCACCAGCGGCACGCACAGGTCCGGCGGTGCGATCAGGCCCCAGGCGCCGACCCATTCGGGCAGCCCCTTGGCGAGATTTTTCGCTCCATCCAAACGGTGTTCAGCGATCTCGTAGGTCGATTCGGCGGTGGGCAGCGGTTGGTCCTTGCTGCCTTGGCGCACCGCCTGGGTCGGGAGCTGACCGGTGGGCAGCATGCGCAGCCACCAGCGTTGATCGGCATCGGCGCGATTGCCCGGGGCGCCGGGAAGGATCCCGAGCTTCTTCACCAGCGTCGGGGCGGCGGTCATGCTGGTCAGCCCGGCATCGTCATTCCACGCGGTCTGGCGGCTGCGGTGGACCAGGGTGCGCGAGGTCGCCTTCGAACGGTTGCCGAACCGGGTGCTGCCGACGTTGGAAACATTGACCAGTCCGCCGGCGGGTTGCAGCGCCGGAACGCAACCGTGGTCGATGCCGCCATAATCACCTGACAGGCAGGCGTCGAGATCGCTGTAGCCGTGGCGATGGGACGAATAGGAATCGGACTGGATCAGCCAGGTGCAACCACCGCGGGCGACCGTGTACGTTCCCGCGGCGCTGGTGACCGGATGGGGGATCTTGAGCAGGCTGCCCTCGGTCACCGACAGTTCCTGGCCATACCGCTGGACAATGCGGTTGCCGACCACGGCATAGGGCTCCTGATACGGCATCTCGCTGCGGCGATAGGCTTCTTCGCCATCCTTGCCACGCAGCGCGACCAGCAGCCCGACCTTGTCCTTGCCCTTCCCTTTCGCCGGCTCGCCGGCTTCGGCCGCCACCCAGTCGTTATCCTTGAGCGTAAAATTGAACCGGGACGGCAGCAGCACCAGATCGTGCTCGGCGCTGTAGACGATGTCGGTGAGCATCGCCGGCAGCGGTTTGTTCCACAGCGCTTTCCCCGAGGCCAGGTCATAGGCGGCGATGCTGCCCTTTTCCGCGCCGGGAACGGGATCGGCCTGGCTGGTCGCCAGGCCCTTCACTACCGCTCCAAATACCAGATCGAGTGCGAACACCCGGTCGGCGCCGACGGCGACGCCGTGGTTGATGAATCCGCGCTCGGGTTTCACCGACCAGCGCAGCTTGCCAGTGGCCGAGTCGAAGCAGGCGAGGTAGCGCATCCGCTGGCGGTCTTTGACCCAGCCACCGCCGTTGCCGTCCCAGCCCATGCGGGACTTGGCCTGTTCATCCGGTGAGAACAGCGTCGCGACCAGGGCGCCAGGCAGGGCGCGTACCGTACCCCAGCGGACATCGCCCATCTCCTTTGGAGTGACGATGCGCAGCCGCTCGCTGCCCGTCGCCAGGTCGAAGGCCAGGATCTCCTTGGCGGCGGCGACAAAGATCGTGGTCGCATCTGCGGACATGTTGAATCCGCCCGGCCGCGACATTTCCGCAGGTTTCACCGGCAGGGCATCCGCGATCGGATCGGCCCAGGGCTCTTTTTCATTGTCCTTGCCATGCAGGCCGACCGAGGCAAAAGGATACCAGGCGGGCAGCGGCACCTTCCACAATTCCCGCCCGGTGTATTGATCATAAGCGGTGAGCCGGCTGAGGCCCTGGAGCAACCACACGCCCTGGACCACGAGCAGACCCATCGGCTGCATCACGGTGCCCTCCAGGATGCCGCGGGTCGGCACCAGGAAATTCTCGCGCAGATCCGCCGGACCGCCGTACCAGTTGACGGCCAAAGGGAACTTCACCAGCGGTTCGTGCAATCCGCTGGCATTGCTCGGGTCGGCCAGTTCGTGGGACCAGTCGGCGCCGCCGGTCACGGCGCGGGGCCGGGTGATGGCGGGTCGACCCGACAAGGAACTGACCTCGAGATCGGTGCCGCCGGCAATGATGGCCTTGGCATCGGTTCCCGCGGGCAGCGCCAGGCGTCCGCCATATGGCCGCACCAGGCGGGTCAGGCGTTTCCAATCCATGGAGCCGCGCTCTGAGACGACCACCTGGAAGGCCCAGGGCGGCAGGTGCTCGGCGGTTGGATCGACGTTGACCACCTGGACCCGGCCATCGGCCATCAAACCAGCGGCGGACAGCCGGCGGCGCACCGCCGCGACGACTTTGGCGTCGCCTTCGGTGATCACCAGGTACGCGTGCTTCCCATGCGTGGCGATCGCTTCGGCCAAGGCACCATCGTTCGCTCCAGCGACCAGCACCCAGTGGTTGGCGATCGCCGATGCCAAATCCGGTTCGAGCGGTGGCGCCGTGCTCTGCCGCGCCGGCTCGGCGAGTTTCGCGACGGTGGCAGGAGCGCCGCCCGCCGGACCGAAGCCATGGATCGCATGGGTGGCGGTCAGCAGCAGCAGCGTGCCGTCGACGTTGCTGGCCTGGATGACAGTGCTGCCGGTGCCGAGCGGATCAGAGGGCGCCGTCGCCCGACCACTGACCGCGAAGCGTTGGGCCACGGTCGCCGGGTCGTCGACCAGACCGAGCCGCAGCCGCGCCGACCAGCTCGCGGATCCAGGGCGAAGGCGCAGGGCCAGGCGATGGGCGCCGGCGGTCAGATCGACCAACCCGGTGTTCGCGGTGATGGTCGCCGCCGGCGCACCGTTCCCGGAATCGAGGGTGTCGATGACCGTCGCACCGTCGATGCTCAGGCGAAGGAACCAGTCGGCGCTGGCATTGATCGCCACCGTACCGGCGGCGGCCAGGTCGAAGGTGGTTTCGGCGTAGGCTTCGATGCCGACGGGCGGAGCGAATCCGGGATGCTTGGCGACCTCGCCGAACAGCGTCATCAGGTCGAGCACGCCTCCGCTGGCGGTGAACGGCTTTCCGCCCGCCAGTGGCGCGGCGCGCTCATCGAAGGCAGGATTTTCAGCCTGGGGACCGACCAGATTCCAGGTGGTCGGCACCGGGATGTCACGAGCTGCGCCGCCGGTGATGGCGGCAGCCACGTCCAACGTCACCGACGGCGCTGCGGTCGAGAACGTCCCATCGGTCTGGCGGCGCAGACGCGGGATGGGCGTGACCGGAACACTCGCCTTGGCCACCGGCGAAACGATCTTGCCCTTGGCGTCGGCAGTTCCAGGCAGCGGATCGCCGGTGGCGATGGACAGCACATTGCCGACCTGGGCCGCGGATTCATTGGAGCCCAGGCCGCCAAAGCCCACGCCATCGCCCTCGACGATGCACCGGCCCGAATACCTGGCCGACTGGCGGCGCAGCCAACGCTCTTCACCGGACTTCAGGTCGACGGCGAAGGCCCAGATGCCGTCCTCTTTGAAGAGGCCGCACATGCCGAAGGCGGCGCCATCGGCGATCGCCACCGTGGTCGCGATCGGCCAGGACGATTGCAAGCGCAGATGGCCGATGGACTGGCGTTGATCGGGACTGGGACGATACCGCCAGCGCAGGGCGCCGTCGGCCAAGGCCAAACAGGCGACGGTGCCGTCGTCGGATCCCGCCACGACGGCATCTCCGGACACTGCCGGCGACCAGCGCAGGGCTCCATCGAAGGAGTACCGCCAGGCTTCGCTGCCATCGCTGCGTTTGTAGGCGCGAAGGGTGTTGTCGGCGGTGGTCCCGACCAGGACCAGACCAGTGGCTTCGGTCAGCCGATAGGTGCGATCCTGGGGCAGACTTTTGGCCCACATCCAGGCCGGTTGACGGTCGGGGAGCTGCCGGGTCCAGAGATGCCGCCAGACCTGCGCCTGGGGGGCTGGCGCAGGTTCGCCGGCGTGGCCGGCGGCAGCAGCGAGGATCAAAGCGCAGAGTCGACGAAACATGGTGCCGGTACGCTTTTCCAGAGGGACTCGTTGATCAAAGCGCTCTGGCGAAAGCCCGGTTCGCGCAATGCGGTCCAGGAGGGAAAGTCCCTCGAACCGATCAGTGCCGCTGGGCGAGCACCGCGGCCGGCACCTGGCGCAGATCGCGGACGATGCCCAACCACGACAAGACAACCAGTCCATAATAGGTCAGGTCGATCTCCCACCACAGGAACCCCTGCCGAGCGCTGGACTGGTAGTGGTGGTGATTGTTGTGCCAGCCCTCGCCAAAGGTCAGCAGGGCCAGCCAGACGTTGTTGCGGCTCTGGTCCGGGGTTTCGAACCGGCGTTTACCGAAGATGTGGGCCAGGCTGTTGATGGTGAAGGTGGCGTGGGCGGTGACGATGGTCGAAATGCAGAATCCCCACACCAGCAGTTGCCAACCATTGGTGCCGAGTCCCGGAGCGACGACCGACAGGAGCTGTCCCACTGAAAAGAGCGAAATGGCCAGCATCAGCGGCACCGCCGCGTCGTGGCGATCGAGCCACACCAGCTCGGGGAATTTCGCGAGGTCAGGAACGGTGGCGAGGTCGGTCTTGAAATTGGCCTTGCAGGTGAACCAGCCCATGTGCGACCACCACAAGCCGTCCTGGATCGGGGAGTGGGTGTCGTTGGCCTCATCGCTGTGGCGGTGGTGGTGGCGATGATGCGCCGCCCACCACAGGGGCCCGCGCTGGCACGAGGAATTGCCGAGGACCGCGAACACGAATTGCCAGAAGCGGTTGGTCTTGTACGAACGGTGGCTGAAATAGCGGTGATAAAAGCCGGTGATGGCAAACATCCGGATCATGTACAGACCCACTGCGACCGCCACCGCGGTCCAGCTCCACCCGACCAGGAAAACGGTCAGGCAGGCCAGGTGCATCAACAGAAACGGACCAACCCGATAGAAATCGAAACGGCGGGCTTCTTCGTGGCTCAGACCGGCGGCAGGGTCGGCAGAATGGGAATCGAACAACTGCCGGACGTATTGTCGAAGCTGCACGCAAAGGCTCCATCGCGCTCGGGCACCCAGCGGTGCCTGGTGGGACCGCCGCAGGCGGCAGGTGGGTGCGCAGGGTGGGGCAGGTCGCTCAGGTGTCCAGCATCTGGGCCATCAAACTCTGCACTCGGCGAACGACATCGGCCTCGGTCTCGTCGCCGCGGATGCGCAGGTCGCACGGCGCAGTGCCGGTGCCAGTCGGGTCGACCTCCACCGCCATGCTGGGATGCACGGCGAGCAAGGCCTGGACCGCGCTGTGGTCGGCCAGGCCGATGGCGTTGGTCGTGCTGACCACGATCAACCCGGCATCGAGCAGGAGGTTGGCGACCTCGCCGAAACGACGGACCAGCTCGCCCCGCGCCGCGTCCACCGTCAGGTCGTGATCGACCCCGAGCAGCACATTGGTGCCGTCGAGCAGGTAGACCTGCTTGCCGCTGTCGAACAGGGCTTTTTCCAAGGCCCGGGCATAGCGCGCCTTGCCGCTGTCGGCCCGGCCGACGAACATCACCAGGCCCGCGCGATGGCCCGAGCGCCGATGCCGGTCGCTGGCGGTCACCGCCCCGGACACCCAGTGGAAGTCGCGCAGCCGGGCCTCGGCGCGGAAGTCGTCCTGCTCGTCGGCCAGGGCGGCGGTGATGATGCCGCCGCCGGCGACATCATAGCCGTCGACGATCACGAAACGTCCGGTGGCGGCGCAGTCGGCATTGAGATCGAAGGCCACCGGCGCACGGGTTTCCAGGACCAGATCGGCCACATCGTGGCGATCGACCTGGTTCTTGGTCAGGTGCGACCCGAGCTCGCTGGCATCGATGATCTTGTTGATCCGGTGGATGCGCACCGGCAGGGCGGCGGTGCCCAGCTTCAGCTTGTAATCGCGGCCGCTGGTGAACGGTTTCTTGCCCAGCCAGATCAGGTTGGCCCGGAACCGGGTGCTGACCAGCGGAGCGTCCTTCAGATGGCTCATCACCTCACCGCGGGTGATGTAGATCTCTTCGCTCAAGGTGAAGCCGGTGGACATGCCGGCCTCGGCGCTGCGCCGGGGTTCGGCGCGCACGGTGGAGAACTCCTCGACCGAGGCGATCCGCACGCGCTTGTTTGACGGCGAAAACACCACCTGGTCGCCGACACTGACCTGGCCAGCCTCGATCCGGCCGGCAATGATCCGCCGCTCGTCGCCCCGGGCGGTGAACTTGTAGATCTGTTGCACCGGATAGCGCAGCGGACGTTGGGCCGGTGCCGCCTGCTTGGGGAAGCCGTCGAGGGCCTCCAGGAAGGTCGGGCCACGGTACCACGGCATGCTTGCGGCGCGGGTGGCCAGGTTCTCGCCATGCAGCGCCGCGATCGGGATGAACGCCGCCGGCGCGACCGCGCCGATCCCTTTGAGGAAGGCGCGGTATTCGGTTTCGATGGCCCGGAAGTGGGACTCGCTGTATTTCGCCAGGTCCATCTTGTTGACGCAGACCATCACCTGGCGGATGCCGAGCATGCCGAGCAGGTAACCATGGCGGCGGCTGTTCTCGCGCACGCCCTCCTTGGCATCGATGATCAGCGCCGCGCATTCCGCCCGGGCAGCGCCGCTGATCATGTTCTTGAGGAATTCGATGTGCCCCGGAGCGTCGATCAGGATGTAGTCGCGGCTGGCCGACTTGAAGAAGCAGCGGGCGGTGTCGATGGTGATGCCCTGGTCCTGCTCGTCGGCGAGGGCGTCGAGCAGGAAGGCGTACTCGAACGGCTTGCTGTTGCGCTCGCACTCAAGGCGCACCTTTTCCAACTTGCCCTGGGGCAGCGATCCGGTGTCGGCGAGCAGGCGGCCGACCACCGTGGATTTGCCGTGATCGACGTGGCCGACGATCACCAGGTTCATCTGCTCACGGTCTGCAACGGGCTGGCTCATTACGCCGGTCCTCCAGGAAGGGCGGCATGGTGGACCTGCCGGCTGAGCGGCAAGCGCTGCTGGCCCGCGGCCGCCCGGCCCCATGCTGATCACATGCGCATCGCGCTAGGCCGAACGCTGGTTGTCTGGCTCGCCGCCGGCTTGGCGCTGGCGACCGACTGGTCGATCATCGCCACCGAGGTCATCGAATCGCCACCGGCCCAGGTCGATCGTCAAGAATTGGACGAGTACCGCTCCACCCTGCTCGACCGCCTCGACCACCATCGCGCCCGGCTGCCGACCGCGCCCGCCGCCGCCGCCCGGCTGCTGCGCGAAGACATCGCTTTTTTCCTGGCCGAACTCGACCGCATTGGCGGACGCCAGGTGTTCGAGACGCGCTACCGGATCAGCGGCGACCGGATCGTGGTCGACGGCGGGTTCGGACGTCTGGTGGTGGACCGGGCCGCCGGGACCGCGCGGCTCGACGGCGTACGCGGAGACTCGACCGCGGCCGAACTGGCCCCGCTGCCGGTCCCGGTCCAGCCCTGGGGCGACGAGGCGCCGCCCTTCGCCGATGCTCCGTCGTTCCAGGTCACGTTGCGCGCCGAAGGCCGGACCTGGACCGTGCGCTACGCTGCCGGCCTGCCCAATCCCTGGTCCTTGGCCCGGCTCAGGAATCTCGGCGACGACGAACTGCCGGCCCAGCTCGCCGCCCTGCCCGGCCTGCCCTGGTCGGCCGAGGCCGGTCCCGGCGGAAGCAGCCGCAGGATCGATGTAACCGCCCGGCCCAACGGACGCTGATCGTTTCGCGCCACGACAACAAGCCTGGAAAATCCCTGGCTAATTGCAAGGCAGCTTTGGGCGATCGCAATTCCATGCATGTTCGCAGCAATGCATCTTGGGAGCCGCCAGCTAATGTAGCTCTCCTGGAGCACGCATGGAAAACATCCGTCTTGGGTTCGTCGGCGTCGGCGGCATGGGCCAGATGGCCCACCTCCGCAACTACCTGACCATTCCCGGATGCACCGTCGCGGCGATCGCCGAGATCCGGCCGCAGACCGCCCGTCTGGTCGCAGACCGCCATGGCATTGCCGGAGTCTACGCCGATCACCGCGAGATGCTGGCCAAGGAGCAGCTCGATGGCGTGGTCGCCAGCCAGCAATTCGGCCACCATGCCGCGCTGCTGCCTGAGATTTATCCGCACGTCCGCCGGGTGCTGACCGAAAAACCCTTGTGCATCAATGCCGATGTCGGCGCCAAGTTGGTGACGGCCGCCGCCGCCGCCGGCTGCACCCACATGGTCGGCTATCACAAGCGCAGCGATCCGGCGACGATCTGGGCCAAGGCCAAGATCGCTGAACTGACCGCCAGCGGCCGGCTCGGGAAACTGACCTATGTCCGCATCCTGATGCCGGCGGGCGATTGGATCGCCAACGGCCGGATCGGGCTGCTCAGCGCCAACGACAAGCCGGCCGGCCCGTCGCCAGAAAGCGAGCCGCGCCCCTCCGACCTGGACGAGGCGACCTACAAGAAATACGTCGATTTCGTCAATTATTACATCCACCAGGTCAACCTGATGCGCCATCTCATCGGCGGTCCGTACCAGGTGACCTATGCCGAGAAGACCGGCGTGCTGCTCGCGGTTGAGAGCGCCGCTGGCATCGCCGGCACGATCGAGATGACGCCCTACCGCACGACCATCGACTGGCAGGAGGAAGCCCTGGTCTGCTTCGAAAAAGGCTGGGTGCGGCTGACCTTGCCGGCGCCGCTGGCAACCAACCGGGCCGGCACCGTCGAGGTCTACTCCGATCCCGACGGCGGTCCTCCGGAGCGGACCTCCCCGACCCTTCCGTGGGTCCATGCGATGCGTCAGCAGGCGCTCAATTTCGTTGCGGTGTGCCGCGGCGAAATCGCACCACCGTGCGCCGCCGCCGAGGCTGTTGAGGATCTGCGCATCGCCCGCGATTACATCCGCCTGCGCTTCGGCGTCTGAACAGGAACCAGATCATGCCCGTCCGATGGCGCAAACAGTGGATCAGCGACGACAGCTTCGAAGCTGCCGGTGTGGTCGATGTCGATGGCGATGGCGTGCTCGACATCGTCTGCGGCGGTTTCTGGTACCAGGGACCGGATTTCCGGCGCAAGCATGCGCTCTGCCCGGTCCGAGCCGAAGGCGAGTACTACGACGATTTCTCGGCTATTTTCCTGGACATCGATGGCGACGGTCGGCCCGACCTGGTCACCGGCGGGTGGTGGGGACAGGCCCTGCGCTGGCGCAAGAATCCCGGCCAGGCCGGCAAACCGTGGGTCGAGACGGTCATCGCTGAGGTCGGCAACATCGAGACCACCCGGGCCTGGGATCTCGACGGCGACGGCGTGGTCGAACTGGTGCCGAACACCCCCGGCCGGCGCGAAGTCCGCGCTTACCGCCTGCGCCGCGACGCCAACGGGAAAGGCACCGGCGCCTTCGACGAGCACCTGCTGTTCACCTTCCCCGAAGGCCAGAAGCAGGGCCACGGTCTGGGTTGCGGCGATATCGCCGGCCATGGCCGGATGGACCTGGTCTTCGCCACCGGCTGGCTCGAAGCCCCGGCCGATCCCTGGACAGGCACCTGGATCTGGCATCCCGCCGGCTGGAAGCTGCCGTGGTGGGCGGCGAGCGTTCCGATGCTGGTGGTCGACGTGAACGGCGACGGCGTCAACGACCTGATCGTCGGCAATGCCCATGGCTACGGCCTGTCGTGGATCGAGCAGCGGCGGGTGCCTGGCGGCGAGAGCCAATGGATCCTGCACCCGATCGATCCGTTCAACGCCCAGTACCACGACCTGGCCTGGGCCGACATCGACGGCGACGGCATCCCCGAGCTGATCACCGGCAAGCGCCATCGCGCCCACAACGGCAACGACCCCGGCGAATTTGACGATTATGGTTCGTACTACTTCAAATGGACCGGCAGCGGCTTCGCCAAGCAGGTGATCGATTACGGTCCGCTCGGCGTCGGCAAAGGCGTCGGCATCCACTTCGCCCTGGCCGATCTCACCGGCAGCGGCCGACTCGACCTGGTCGCTCCGGGCAAGGACGGGCTGTTCGTGTACTTCAATCTGGGCTGACCAGGCCGGCCCCAGCTCGCGCCGTCGGGCCTAAGTTCGCGCCATCCGGCGCTCCCCGGCGCAGCCTGCGGCTGCTCAGGTTCCCTTGGGCTTGGCCCGCGGATCGACCAGCTTGCCATCCTTCAGGATTTTGCCTTCCTTTGCGGCCTTGGCCCAGATCGTCCGCTGATCGGCGGACAAGCCCTGGAACATCCGCCGGGACTCGAGGGAGCTGAAGCCCACGGCGACGGTCAGGTCGAGGGTCTTGAACACCACCACGTCGAGGCTGCCGTTCACCCGGTCGCCGGTGTAGACATCGTAGGCGTTGACCGCCTTGAGCGTCGGCAGGCTCTGGCCGCCACAGCAGCCACCTTCATAGGCCGCAGCAGCAGGCAGCACGTTGACGGCGGACAGGGCGAGGAGGGCGGCGAGGAGTCGCATCGTGTTCACCAGGGTGGAAGCGGTCATCAGGACGGGAGCGGTTGGCGAACTCATAACCCGTGCGCACGGAAGTCCAGCGACCGGTCACGCCGGATCGTTCTGGTGCGGTGCCGAGTTCAGGCTGGTGCAGAGATGACCGGATGGCGTTGCCGGCCGCCCGTGGCCGGCGTAGGCTCCACCGATCCTCCTCAGAGACCGCCATGACCGACCCGCTCCTTGATCGCATCCAGTCGCACCTGCTGGCGGATCTGGCCCAGACGGTGACCTGGTTCCGGTCGGCGATGCCTGCGTATTACCTGGCGAATACGCCGGATGCCGAGCAGGAACGGCACCTGGAAATCCTCCACGCCGCCCGCCGCGCCGCGGCCCGGTCGAACGGATCGGACTCGGCGCTGACCCTGGTCGATGACGCCGAAGCCGGGAAATTGCTGGTGGTCGGCATCCCCGGCCGGCACCGCCTGCTTGATGTCATCAACCTGGTCGATGGCAGCCGGCTGGCCGAACGTCCGATCCACTGGGTCGAGCTGCACACCGCCAGCGACCATGCCTTGTTCCTCGATTCGTTCAGCTATGGCCCCGGGGTGGCGCCGGCCGGGTTCGATCTGGCCGCCCATAAACAGGCGATTCTGGACGCGGCCTGCGGCGAGGACGACCGCTGCTCCCGCAATGCCGGGCGGTTCCTCGAAGCGGTGGACCAGGGCTACCTCGCCCGCAGCCGGGTCGAACGGGTGGTCCGCCATCTGAAGGCGTGGTCGTTGCTTACCGCCGCCGAAGATGTGTCGGTGCAGGTCGAACGCGGGGTCGAAGGCACGACTTCGGCGCGCCTGCTGCTCGCCTGCGGCGCGGCGGCGCCCTGGCCGGTGCTGGCCCACGCCGCCCGGGTACTCCATCGCCACCGGCTCAGCCTGGCCCGCGGCTACCTCGACTGGGTGCCAGCAGTCGAAGGCACCAGCCGGACGTTGATCGCCAGCTTCTATGTCACCAAGTCCGGCGGTGCCGCCGACGAGGCGCTGCTCGCCGCCGCCGCATCAGATCTCGCGGCCATCCACCGCACCGTCGCCGACGATCTGCTGAAGCTCTATCTGGATGGCACCTATGGCCTCGATCAGCTCGAACAGCTGCGCGCGCTGCTCGCCATCGCCAACCAGATCGTCGGGCCCGACCATCCGTACCTGGATCTCGAAGAAGCCGGGCACCAGGCCTTTTCCGACCAGATCGATTTGTGCCGCGGTTTGTGCCAGCAACTCGCCGGCCGATTCTTTCCCACGACCACCGAACCCCAGGCGACCTGGGAGAAGCGCCAACGCGACCTGTCCACCCGCTGCCGGGCAGTGGAGCCGCGGTCCCAGGCGGTGGCGCTGGAGGCGATGCTCCATGTCCTCGGCCACATCCGTCTGATCAACGCCTGGCGTCCCGGGCGGCTGGGCATCGCCTGCAAACTCGATCCGGCGGTGCTGCCCGAAGCGCGCTTCCCGCACCGGCCGTTCGGCGTGTTCGCCTTCGCCGGCGCCCACGCCCGCGGCTTCCACATCCGCTTCCGCCCGTCGGCCCGCGGCGGTCTGCGCCTGCTCATCCCGCGCAACGCCGCCCAGTACGCCCGGGCCCGGGACGGTCTGCTCAAAGAGGTCTACGACCTGGCCTGGGCCCAGCAGCTGAAAAACAAGGACATTCCCGAGGGCGGCTCGAAATGCATCGCCCTGGTCGAGCACGGCGCTGCTGACCTCGCGGTGCGCCAGGTGGTCGACAGCCTGATCGACCTGATCCTGCCCGCCGACAAGGTTCCCGAGGTCGTCGGCCCCCACGGCACCGGCCACGACGCGGCGCTGATCTTCCTCGGCCCCGACGAGAACATGACGCCGGAACGGATCGCCTGGGTCGCCGCCCGGGCCCAGGCCCGGGGCGTGCGCCACCACGCCACGCTGATGTCGAGCAAGCCCGGCGCGGGCATCAACCACAAGGAATTCGGCGTCACCAGCGAAGGCATCTTCACCTGGATCAGCGCCGTGCTGCCGGTCGCCGGAATCGCCAACGAGGCGTCCTACACGGTCAAGCTCACCGGCGGTCCGGATGGCGATGTCGGCGGAAACCTGCTGAAAATCCTGGCTCGCGAGCATCGCAAGCGCTGCCAGGTGGTGGCCATCGCCGACGGCACCGGCTGCGCCGAGGACCCCGCCGGCCTCGACTGGGACGAGCTGCTCCGCCTGGTCAAGGAAAGCCAGGGCATTGCCGCCTTCGATCCGGCCAGGCTGTCGAAACGCGGCGGCCGGGTCCTGCCGGCTACCGACAAAGCCGGCGAGGATGCCCGCAATTCCCTGCATAACCGCATCGTCGCCGATCTGTTCGTGCCCTGCGGCGGCCGTCCCGCCACGATCAATGACGACAACTGGCAGCAGTTCCTCGCCCCAGGCGGCCGGCCCAGCGCCAAGGCCATGATCGAAGGCGCCAACATTTTCCTATCGCCCGGCGCCCGCCAGCACCTAGAGGACGCCGGCCTGATCGTCATCAAGGACAGCAGCGCCAACAAAGGCGGCGTGATCTGCTCATCGTACGAAGTCCTCGCCGGCCTGGTGCTGAGCGACGACGAGTTCCTGGCGATCAAGCCGCGCTACGTCCGCGACGTGGTCGAGCTGATCCGCTCCGCCGCCCAGAGCGAGGCCAAAGCCCTGATCGCCGCCTGGAAACGCCGCGCCGAGCACGAGCGCCTGTCCGACCTGTCGGCCCAATTATCCGAAGAGATCAACCGGGTGAGCGGACTGCTCGAACCGGTGATCTCGGGCCATCTCGACGACGACAGCCTGAAGGACACCTGGCGCGGCCACCTGGAGGCCCATTGCCCCCATGTGCTGATCGAAACCGGCCCCGACGGCCGCAGCCTGCGCGAGCGCATCCACAACCGCATCCCGCGCCCGCACAAGGTCGCCATCCTCGCCAAGCGCCTGGCCAGCCGCATGGTCTACAAAGAGGGCCTGACCTGGTGCCGCACCTACATCGCCGAAGAACGCCTGTGGGAAACCCTCGCCACCTATCTGGCGGCCGAAGCCCAAGTCCAAGCGGTGTGCTTCCACCTCGCCGGCTTGAACCTGCCCGGCGGCGAAGAACTGGTCCGGGTCATCGCCGCCGGCGCCCAGCGCGAACTGGTGCGGCGGCGATTGGGGCAGGAGTTTTAGCAGAAAGCGCTGGACGCCGAGCACCAGCTCGGCTGGATTGGGTCGGAACTGCCGAGCGCTGGGAGCCATTTCGGCAGAGAAGCGCCTGAGCTTCCGCGCCTGGGAGCGCCGAGCGCCAGCTCGGCTGGGTTTGGCTTGGCTTGGCTAGATTTTTACCTGGTATTGATTCAGATCCGCCTCTTGCCGAGCTGGCGCTCGGCGCTCCAAGCGGCATTCAGCGCAGGTAGCAGCGTGTTGCGGATCCGCCGCCGGCGCACCAGGGATCGCCGCCGTCGTCGGTGCTGGTCCACGGATCGTCGTCGCCTGGCAAACCATGGATGTGGCCGCCAGTAATCCTCTCATCGCTTGCGCAGGTCAGTCCCCGCACGGGCTGAAAGTGCATGTCCCCGAAAACGGCATTGGCCGAGTGAGAGCAACTTCCCGTCTGGCGCTGATGGACGAATCCCAGATATCGGGTTGCCCACTGCCAAGTGGTTTCTGGAATGACATGGACATGAGAGAAACGATCCGCCAGCAGCACTCGTCCCGCTGACATCGACGGCGAAGCTGCCCAATCGTAGACATAGGCCGGCTCCCACGTCCCGGCGTGGATAGCGGCGGCCCAGGCCGAACGGTCCCACTCCATGCCCAGCTCGGGAGGCAGTCGATTTTTGCGCTGGCTGAGGCAGCGCAGCACCTGTGGACGCAACTCACCTCCGGACCAGCGGAAGAGCAGCTCCAAACTCGCAGCCGTGGTGGCGAGTCCGTCGGGTTTGCCGGTGGTGGTGCGACCCTCAGCATCCACGAGCCACACCGGCAAGTCTCCGTCGTGGGCGTTTTGGTAGGTCCGAATTGCCAAGCCGATCTGCTTGAGGTTGCTCACGCATGCCTGGGATTCCTTAGACCTAGCATAACAATTGGAGCCCGTAGCGGGAATAAGCCCAGCCAAGACCAAGCACGCAACCAGCACTACCGCCACGACCTGAAACACCGTTCTTCCGACTCGCGCTTGCGATCCGAACGCGCAGCTCATGCGGCACCTCCAGACAGCGCCTGCGGCTGGCCAAGCGCCTGCGGCTGGACGAGCGCCCGCGACTGGACGAGCGCTTGCGGCTGAGCCAGCACCCGTCTCCGGCTGGCCCACAGCCCAAGTCCGAGCAGCGCGAAGGCCGCAATCAACCCGCTCCACGCCAGGTGGCGGCGGATCAGGCTGACCAGATCGCTGGCGACGACCACGGCGGCGATGCCGGCGATCCATGGGTCGCGGCGCCGCCAAGCCAGTACGGCGAGTTCTCCGCACAGCGCCGTGCCCCAGGCCAGGCCGATCAGGAAGCCCAGGTCGAGTTCCCGGCGCAGCGCCAAGCCGGTGATCGCCAATCCAAAGGCGGCGAAAATCGCCGGAATCCGATGGCGATCGACGGGTGCGACCAGTGCGACCAGGACCAGAGCCTGGCACCCGCCGAGCAGGGTGATCAGGACCGCCGTACCGTGGGTCGCGGGAAGGTCGAAACCCGCGGCGATCGACACGCTGCGTCCCGCCACCAGTCCGAGATGCAGCGCCGCGATGGCCAACGCCTCGACCGAATCGCGCCGCCAGGCGAGGGCCAGCCAGAGCAGCCCGGCGACCGCGGCTCCGGTCGGAACGGTCCACTGCGCGCTTGGGATCGGCAGCCAGGAACTATCGGCAGGAATGGCATTGGCCACGGCGATGGCGGCGATCCCGACGGCCTCGATCGCCGGGCCGAGGGCTCCGAACGGCTTCCAACGCCACCACGCCAACGCCAGCAGCAGACCGGTTCCGGCCAGATGCAGCGGGTCGCCGGCATGACCGAGCACAGCCACGGCAAGCACGACCACGAGCACGAACCCCCACTGGCGGAGCAGCCTCGCCGGCCACCACCGACCGGTCAGGGCTGCGCCCAGCACCGCCACCGGCAGCGCCAGCGCCAGCCATTCGCCCCATCTCGATTCGACGGCGAACAGCAGGGTGTGGACCGCCGCCTGGATCAGCGCCACGACGATCAGCACGGCGATCCAGATCCAGCCCAGCCACGGCTGGGAAAGCAGCGGCTGATCAGGCCGATTGCGCCAAGCCGCCGCTGCCGGCAACAGCAACGCCACCGCGAGACCAGGCAGCCACCAGCCGAAACGTTGGACAGTCGACGCGGTGGTCGGAACCTGGCCCCACGCACTCGCATCGCTGTCCACGTCGCTGCGCCAGGCGAGCAGCGCCGGCCACAGCAGCATCCACCCGACCAGGATCGCGCCGGACATCAGGAGCGGACTGGGAACCACTGCGCCTTGGCCTTGCCCGAGGCGGCGCAGAACCACCGGGGCGAATCCAGCCACGATGGCGCAGCCGGCGAGACCCAGGGCGAGGCTGCGGGCGAGGCCGCCGAGGGCGATGGTCGACACCGCAAGTCCGGCTCCGCCGATCAGCACCGCCGACAGCAGCGCTGGACCGACGGCATCGGGATTGGAGCGGATCCATCCGAGCAGAACCACCACCACGGCGAGCAAGCAAGCGAGGTAGACTTCCACCACCCCGACCACCGCGCTGCGCTCCCACACGGCCCCAGTATCGGTCATCGCCGGCGCCAAGAGCGCCGCTGCAGAGCCGAGCAGGCAGGCCACGGACACCAGATAGATCATGCTGGTCACGGTCGGAATCTGCCAGAACCCACGCTCAACGTCAGCGCCCGCCGCTGGGAGCGCCGAGCACCTGCTCAGCTGGATTGGGTTGGCGCTGGGCTGGATTTGGCTGGCGCTGGGCTGGCCTGGGAGCGCCGAGCGCCTGCTCGGCTGGATTGGGTTGGCGCTGTGATGCGACTCGTCGGAGCTACTGGCCGAGCTGGCGCTCGGCGCTCCCAGGGCTCCGCTGCTGGCCGGGTCCGAGCGCCTGCTCGGCTGGATTGGGTCGGCGCTGTGATGCGACTCGTCGGAGCTGCTGGCCGAGCTGGCGCTCGGCGCTCCCAGGGCTCCGCTGCTGGCCGGGTCCGAGCGCCTGCTCGGCTGGATTGGGGTGGCGCTGTGATGCGACTCGTCGGAGGTACTGGCCGAGCTGGCGCTCGGCGCTTCCAGGTTCGGCGCTGCTGGGCTGGGGTTCGACGGTTCCGGGGACGGTGCTTGGGGATCCATGGCGACCTCACTGGCACCCAGTCTCGCGCGACCATCCCGATATGGAGCGATGCGTTGGCCTGCAAGTTGCACCGTACTGCAATCCAGCGTTCGGCTCGCGCCGGAACCTTGGGAAAAGACCTGGAGGAATCCTTCATTCCGTGATCTTGCGGAAATCCGCAACGAGGCATGCTGCGGGCATGGCGGTGAGCGAGTTCGGAACCCGGCTCGATGCCTTGGCGGCGCGCCGGGGATGGACCCATGCCCGGTTGGCGAAGCAGCTTGGGCTCTCGCCCAGCACGCTGTCCCGGCTGCGCCACAACCTGCGCCCACCGGCTGCTGATGAGGGCGCCGCGTGGGCGGCGCGGCTGGGACTGACTGGTGATGAGCGCGCAGGCTTCATCGATGCCGCACTGCTCGCCGCGGCGCCGGCGGCGCTGCGTGCCCGGCTGACCGCGAACGCTCCGGCTCCGTCCCAGGCCACACGCTTCGCCGCGGTCGATCCGGCAAACCGGTGGCACGATGGCCGCTGGCTGACCTACAGCCGGTCCTTCGCCGACGATGGAAAGATCCAGCGCAGCCTGCTCGACATCGACGGCGGTTCCGCCCGGTTGGAGGTCCGCGAGGCCGGACGCCGTCGCTACAGCTACCACGGATCCTGCGAGGTCCTCGGCGACAAGGTCTTCATCCGTCTGGCCGAGGACCGGGGCGGAGCCGAATACGTGCAGATCACCTGCGATGCGCTGTTCGATTTCCAGGAGGCGAGCTTCCTGGCGGGCATCGTCTGCGGGATCAGCGGCCGCGACGCCCGGCATCCGGTCAGCCGGCCGGTGGCGGCGCGGATCCTGCTGCTCCATCTCGCGGTCGAGGCCGATCCGGAACGGGTCGCCGGCCTGCTCACCACCGGCACCGACGCCACACTGCGGCCGTGCTGGCCGGCGTTCTGCGGCGACGGCGGACTGCTGCGCGCGGCGCTGCGCCTGGACGCTGGCGAGACCGTGGATGAAGCGGTGCTGCGCCTGATCACCAACCAGATCGACCGGCCTGACGGGGTGCTGCGGGCTTCGGCTGGATGAGGCTGCGTTCCCAGGCAGGCACGGCTCGGTCCAGGCCCCAGACGAGTAGAGACCTGCCCATCCCAGACTTGGTGCTTCCCGGTGCATGGGACAACAGCCGGCAGCGCTGACGGTATTCCACCACGGAGCTTTGCGATGCCCACGATCCGGTACGCCCTTCCCCTCATTGCTGCTGCCGCGCTGTGCGCCGGTGAGGGCGATGCCAACCTGACCTTGACGCTGGGCGCAGCGGTCGGTGACGCCGCGGATAAACTCGGTGATTTTGAATTCGAAATCCCGGTCCGCGGCGGGCAGTGGGGGACCTCGGCCTGGGGCTATGGCCGGGGCCGCGGCCACAGCCGGGCGACGGTGGCGGTCACCGAGGGCAAGGCCGGCGAACGCATCCTGACGATCAACGCGGCTGTCGCTGCCGACAACTGGATCCGTGGCGGCAAGGGCGAGTACATCGTCACCTTGAAACCAGCCGAGGGCGGCAGCTGGTCGGGCAGCTACACGGGATCGTTCCAGATCTCAGGGCCCGCCGGCTATCCGTATCCCGATATCAGGCCCAATCCGGTTCCCCTGCCAGCAGCACCAGCCGATGGCGACAAGCTGACCGTGGCCGGGGCGGTGACGGTTCGCTCCGGCGTCGCCTGGCCCGGCCTGGTGCCGGGCTATGTCGCCCCGACCGCCGGTGAACATCCCCGGTTGTGCTGGCGGGCCGCGGACAAGCCGCGGATTGTGAAACTGCTGACCACCACGCCCCAGGGCCAGGCGATGGTTGCTCGCGCCCAGCAGATCGCCGGCCTGCCGTGCAAAAACCAGTTCGCCCATCAGGACGACGGGATCGAGGAAGGTTCAGACAAGGCCAGCACCTGGCCGGCGGTGGGTTTCGGTTTCCTGTGGCAGGTCACCGGCGACCGCAAACACCTCGATCAGGCCAAGCGGATCACCACCGACACCATCCTCAAGAATCCCGCTGGCCGGCGCGGCAAGGGCGTCAGCCAGGATATCCACCACGCCCCTCGGCTGACCGCTCTGGCCCTGGTCTATGATCTGTGCGCCGACGGCTGGGACGCCGACTTCAACCGCCAGGTGGTCGACGAGATCGCCACCCGGGTGGTGGAATGCGGCACCGGCAAATTCGAAGGCAAGGGCATGGCGGGCTACAACGCCAACATGTGGTCGAACCACAACGGCATCCGCTGCGCCGGCACCGGCATCGGCGCCCTGGCGATCCATGGCGACACCGGCAGCGCCGGACCGGTGGATGCCTCGTTTTACATCGATCTGTCGGCCCGGGAGATCCGCGCCCAGTACGAGACCGGCTTCGGTGAAAGCGGCTGGTACATGGAAGGCGGCTGGTACAAGCACATGACCATCGCCCGTGGTTACGGCCACACTTTCGCCGCCTATCGCCATGCCCGCGGCGTGGTCCTCGATCCGGGCAACCGGGCGGAAAACCTGCTGATCCACGATCTGATCACCGCCCGCCCTGGGGCTCAACCCAAGGTCCAGGACGTGACCTGGGCGACCTTGCTCGGCACCATTTCCGAACGCTGGCTGCCCGGGGTCCTGGCGGTCCACGACCGGTCCGTCGGATTGAACGGCGACAAGGGCTTCGCCATCGGCTACGGCCTGCTCGCGCCCTACGCCGTCGCCACCTATCCGTGGGAGGTGAAACCGGTTGAAGGCCAGCTGCCCTGGCTGCTGTCCGATACGATCAAAGGGCACTGGGTGGTGCGCACCGGCTACAAGAACGGCGCCGACGACCTGGTGCTGGTCCACCACCAGAAGTCCGAACCGATGGGCGGCTGCCACTACGAGCGCGCAGGCTCGGTCAGCACCCTGGAATTGTGGGGACTCGGCAAGCAATGGCTGGCCGGTCATTTCCAGATCGCAGCCAACAACGGCATCCTGCCGAGCGATGATACCGGACCGGTCACCACGGCCTGGCGCCAGGTCGGCGATCGCGCGGTGGTGATCGATGCCGACACTTCCCGCGCCTATTACCAGGATGTCGATACCAAGGCGATTCCCGACAAGGCCGCGTATCTGACCAAGACCGGCGGCGTGGGCTGGGTGAAAATCCCGAATTGGCGCGAGATGCTCGATCTCGGCATCCGCGGCAAACGCAGCCTGGCGGTGGATGTCAGCGGCTCGAGCGGCGCGCCCATGCTGATCGCCAGCTATGATGTGGTCGTGTTGCCTGCGGGTTTCGTCGCCCGCGGCTCGCCGCCCCGGCGAAATTTCCAAAGCGCCTTGAACACCCACGGCGAAGAGGCTTCCACCAAATCGGTGGCGACTCCGTCGGCAGCGGGGTCCGATCCGGAGGCCGACGCCGATCAGGCCGCAGCGATCGCGAAGCTGCCGCCGCATCTGCGGGCCTTGGCTGAGAAGAATGCCGCCGCGCAACCAGCCGCTGGAGCCAAAGTACCCGGCAAACGCCAGCTGACCGGACCGACCACCTGGGAGCTGCCGATCACCGCCGCTGCCGGATCGGTGCGCTGGGAGGGCAACCGCTTCACCGTCGGCGATCCAGCCGCCGAGCACATCGCCGGCATCCTGATCGGCGACAACATCACGCCGGTGCCCGGCGTCTGCGCCGCCGACGGTCCTGGGACCTACCTGACGGTGATGACCATCCAACGCGGCCCGGCCCCGGCGATCACCGTCGATGGCGGCACGGTCTCGGTGGGCAAACGCAAAGTGAAGCTCGACGGCGGCATCCTGGTCCTGGAGTGATCCTGGGGAAAGCCGCTGGGCTACCAAGACGCCAAGGAAAAATCCCGGGATTGGTTCCGTCCTTGCGACGGGAACGATCGCCCGGTCAGCGTCTCCGCCGCCGCGATTTCTTCGGCCGCCCGGTCGGCTTGGCGCTGGCCGCTTCGGCGCTGGGTGCGCCGCCGCCTTCGATGGTCTTGATCAGGTCGCGCAGCCGGGCGGCCTCTTCGAATTTCAGTTCCTCGGCGGCGGCGACCATGCGCTGGGTCAGCTCCGGCAGATCGGCGGCGGTGTAGGTCCCATCGCGGTCGGCAGCCATGCCTTCGGCAACCTTGCGGGTCTGGCTTGAACCGGCGGATAGCTGTTCGGCGAAGGATCCGCCCAGACTGCCCTGCTTGGTCGCGGTCACCGGGGTGATGCCGTGTTGTTCATTGTAGATCAGCTGATATTTCCGCCGGCGTTCGCCCTCAGCGATGGCCGCGGCCATGGCCGGGCTGGTGCGGTCGGCATAGAGCACCACCAGCGCATCGATGTTGCGCGCCGCCCGGCCGATGGTCTGGATCAGGCTGGTGGTGGAGCGCAGGAAGCCTTCCTTGTCGGCATCGAAGATCGCGACCAGGGACACCTCGGGCAGATCGAGGCCTTCCCGGAGCAGGTTGACGCCGACCAGGCAGTCGTGCTCGCCGCTGCGCAGCCGGGCGAGGATGTCGATCCGTTCGATGGCATCGAGGTCGCTGTGCATCCAGGCGGTGCGGATGCCGGCGTCAGTCAGGTATTCGGCCACGTCCTCGGCCAGGCGCTTGGTCAGGGTCGTGACCAGACTGCGCTGGCCGCGCAGGGCCCGGGCCTTCACCTCCGCCACCAGATCCTCGACCTGGCCGCTGGTCGGACGGATCACTACCGGTGGATCGACCACGCCGGTCGGCCGGACCAGCTGCTCGACCCGGGCCTGTTCCTTGGTCGCCTCGTACGGCCCCGGGGTGGCGCTGACGAAGACCAGTTGGGGCGCGATGGATTCCCACTCGGCGAACTGCAAGGGCCGGTTGTCGAGGGCGCTGGGCAGGCGAAAGCCGTGTTTGACCAGGGCCTCCTTGCGGCTGCGGTCGCCGGAGTACATCGCCCCGAGCTGGGGGATGGTGACGTGGGATTCATCGACGATGCACAGGAAATCGCTGGGAAAGAAATCGTAGAGGCAGTACGGCCGCTCGCCCGCCTTGCGCCCGGTGAGATGGCGCGAGTAGTTCTCGATCCCCGGGCAGGTGCCGGTCTCGGTGAGCATCTCGATGTCGTAGGTGGTGCGGGCGAGCAGCCGCTGGGCCTCCAGCGCCGCACCTTGGCGGACCAGTTCGGCGTGGCGCTCGGCCAGCTCGTCGCGGATGCCGCCGATCGAGCGTTCGAGGGTCGGCTCATCGACCACGAAATGCTTGGCAGGATAGATGTTCAGCTGCTGATGCTTGCCGAGCACGGTGCCGGTCAGGGTCTGGATGGTGGCGATCTCCTCAAGATCGTCGCCGAAGAAGGTCAGGCGCACGGCGGTATCGTCGTAGGCCGGCCAGATCTCGACCACGTCGCCGCGCACCCGGAAGGTTCCACGGCGGAAATCGAGATCGCTGCGCCGATACTGGATCGCCACCAGATTGAGCAGCACCGGTTCGCGGCCCCCGGGCTGACCGACAGCAAGAGGCACGGTCAGGTCGGCATAGGCCCGGGGCGAACCCAGGCCGTAGATCGACGACACCGACGCGACGATGACGACATCGCGACGCGACAGCAGGCTGCGCGTGGCCGACAGCCGCAGTTTGTCGATCTCCTCATTGATCGACGATTCCTTCTCGATGTACAGATCGCGGCTGGCGACGTAGGCCTCGGGCTGGTAATAGTCGTAATAACTGACGAAGTACTCCACGGCATTGTCGGGGAAAAATCCTTTGAATTCAGCGTAGAGCTGGGCCGCCAGCGTCTTGTTGTGGGACAGCACCAGGGCCGGCCGGCCAAGCCGGGCGATCAGGTTGGCGATGGTGAAGGTCTTGCCGCTGCCGGTGACGCCGAGCAGGGTCGTGGCGCGATGGCCGGCGGTGACGGCGGAAACCAGGCCCGCGATCGCCGTCGGCTGGTCGCCGGTGGGCTGGTACGGGGCTTCGAGGCTGAAAAGGCTGTCTGCGCCGTCGGCCATGGCCCGGCACGGTGGCTCATGAAAGCAGCGCGGAAAGGGCGGATCCTGGGCCGGCATGCGGGTGACACAGGCGATGCGTGCTCGCCGCAGCACTTTCATCAGGTCTGAATCTGAGGTATGCATGCTTCCCAAACGACACCGATGTCCCTCACCATGTCCGAACCCACGCCCCCAGCCCCAGCTGACGATGCCGACGGCATCGATTCCCTGATGGCTGAGGCCATCGAGCTGGCCAGCCGGGTCCAGACGCGGTTGCGCGAGCAGAGCGGCGGCTTCCAGGCTTTGGCGGTCGATTCACCCGCTGAAGCCCAACGGGTCACCGACCGCATCGCCCGCCCGCCCTCGGGCAGCATCATCCTTCCCGAAGATGGCGGCCCGGCGGAATTGCAGGGCTGAAGTCATTGGAGCGCCGAGCGCCAGCTCGGCACGTTGAGGATCTACTCCAACGCCTTGGCCAACGCCGCGTGGATCCGGGCTTGGCTCTCGCCGTTGGGATAGGTGGTGAAGACACCCTCGGCGACGCGGTTGGCGACGGCGACCTCGCCCGCCGCCCGGTTGAGGTCGAGCACCGTCCACTGATAGGTCACCGCCTCCTGGACCAGGGCGTCGCGGCGGCCTTCCTGGATCGCCTGATAACGGCTTTCGAGGTGGTCGGGAGGTAACGCCAGCACCAGCTTGGGTTTGGCGCCCAGGGCGATCAGCCGATGGGTCAGGGCGCCGATCAACCGCCCTTCCTCGGCGCTCCAGGCACCGCCGCGCACCACCTGGTTGCCTGGGCACCAGATGATGGTGCGGGGCAAGGGCACGGGCAGCACCGCCAAGGCGACCAGAGCGGCGTGGTGGGGATACCGCTCGTCGGTGGCGGGGCGCCGATCGGCGGCCAGGCCATCCCACGGACTGCGGCCCAAAGCCTCCAGCGGATCGCCGACGATCAGGGCGGTGCCGGTGGGCCGGGGCAGCGGCGTCTGGGCCAAGGACCAGCGCCGGGCCAAAGCAGCGTCAAAACGCTCATCGACCAGCACCACCGGCGCGTCCTGGGCATCGACCGGGAAACCTTCGCGCAGCTTGACATGGGGCCACGGCGCGCTGCTCGCGACCAGGTGCAGCGCCAGGTCGGCGTTGGCCTCGGCCATGCGGACCTCGGCGACGCAGCGGCGCTCGCTGTCGCTGCCGAGCAGCAGCGGTGACGGTAGGTCGAGCAGGCCGCCGATCCGGTCGGCGTGGTCGGGCAAGGTGAAGGGCAGGACCGCACCGCCCTGCCAGGCGATGGTTCCGGACACGCCCGGTTGCCGAACGGGCAGCGCAAACGCGAGGTTGCGCGGCTCGTCGCGATAGACCACCGCCGGCCAATGGGTGAAGGCCGGTGCCGGCCAGATCCGGAGGCCCGGCGCCAGGCTCGGGCTGGGCGTGGTCTGGATCACCACCGGCGGGTTGTCCAGGTTTGCGGCCGGCGCAGTGGACGGCTCGCCCGCGGTGACAGGCAGGACCAGGGCCAGGCAGAGCAGCGGGAGGCGCATCGGTGGAGTCTGGCGTGCTTGTCCCATGCCGTCATCCGTCTACGGTCCTCGCCCTTCGCTGCTGACCCCTATGAGCCAAACCCCGCTTCCCCCACCGGCCCCGCCGGCCGTCGTCCCGGCTCCGCCGGTGTTCGAAAAAGTCCCTGCAAATGCCTCGTTTCCGGCGATCGAGGTCGGCATCCTGGCGCTGTGGAAGCAGCTCGACGCCTTCGCCGAATCGAATCGCCGGCGCAAAGGCGGCCCCGAGTTCGTCTTTTACGACGGCCCGCCGTTCGCCACCGGAACGCCGCATCACGGCCACCTGCTGCAGAGCACCACCAAGGACATCGTCGGCCGTTATTGGTCGATGCGCGGGTACCACGTCGAACGGCGTTTCGGCTGGGACTGCCACGGCCTACCGATCGAGTCCCTGGCCCAGCAGGAACTCGGCTGGTCGGGCGCAAGTGAGATCCAGCGCGGCGGCGTCGCGAAGTTCAACGAAACCTGCCGATCCCTGGTGCTGACCTATGTGGCGGAATGGCGGCGCACGGTGGAACGCCTCGGCCGCTGGGTCGATTTCGACCGCGACTACAAGACCATGGACCGCGATTTCATGGAATCGGTGTGGTGGGTGTTCAAACGGCTGTGGGATAAAGGAATGGTCTACAAGGCCCACCGGATCATGCCCTACAGCCCGGGGCTGACCACGCCGCTGTCGAACTTTGAGGCGGGCAATGATTACCGGGATGTGCAGGATCCGGCGGTGACGGTTGGCTTTCGCCTGGCTGATGGCCGCACCGCTCTGGCATGGACGACCACGCCATGGACCCTGCCTGAGAACCTGGCGTTGTGCGTCGGTCCGGACGTGACGTATGTCGACGTCGAACGTGCCGATGGCGCCATACTGGTTCTGGCCAAGGATCGTTTGACCGCGGTTCTCGGCGCTGGACCCCACCGAATCGTGTCGGAATACCCTGGAAAACAGCTGGTCGGGGCACCTTACTCGCCGCTCTTGCCTGGCTTCACCGCCACGACCAGCGCCTTTCGCATCGTCGCTGACGAATTCGTGACCACTGTCGACGGTACCGGCATTGTCCACATGGCGCCAGCATATGGCGAAGACGATTACCGCGTCTGCCGTCGCGAAGGCATCGGTCTGGCCGATCCCCTCGACACTGATTGCCGGTTCACCGCCGCCGTCGCGGAACACGATCCTGCTGCTCAGGGGTGGGTTGGTCGCTTCTGCAAAGACTGCGACAAGGACATCATCCGCCGCCTGAAAGACGAAGGAAAGCTGTTCCATCAGGCGACCATCGTCCACAGTTATCCGTTTTGCGAACGCAGCGGTACGCCGCTGATCTACCGCGCCATCGAGGCCTGGTACGTGCGGGTCGAAGATATGCGCGACCGACTGGTCGCTGCCAATCAGCAGGTGCGCTGGGTGCCGGAGTTCGTCGGTCAGGGCCGGTTCGGCAATTGGCTCAAAGAGGCCAAAGATTGGAATATCAGCCGCAACCGCTTCTGGGGTTCTTGCCTGCCGGTGTGGGTGAACGAGGCCGACCGCAGCGACACGATCTGCGTCGGCTCGGTGCAGGAACTGGAGCGCCTCGCGCAACTCGCGCCGGGAACGGTCACCGATCTCCACAAGCACCACCTGGATGGCGTGGTGATCCGCAAAGATGGCAAGACCTACCGCCGCACGCCGGAAGTCCTCGACTGCTGGTTCGAATCCGGCGCCATGCCCTACGCCAGCGTCCATTGGATGGGCGGTCCCGCCAGCATCGGCGAAGTCGTCGGCACCGCACCTCCACCGGTTTTCCCTGCCCAATTCATTGGCGAGGCGATCGATCAGACCCGGGGCTGGTTCTATACCTTGTTGGTGCTGTCCACCGCGCTGTTCGACCGGCCTGCGTTCCAGAACGTCATCACCACCGGACTGATCCTGGCCGAAGACGGCCAGAAGATGTCGAAACGCAAGAAGAATTACACCGATCCCAACCTGATCCTCGACTCCATCGGCGCCGATGCGCTGCGCGCCTACATCGTCGATTCGCCGGTGGTGCGGGGCGAGGCGATGCGCTTCAGTGACGCCGGGCTGCGTGAAATCGTGCGCACCGTGGTCCTGCCGGTATGGAATGCGCTGACGTTCTTCACGACTTATGCGGTGGTCGATGGCTACGACCCGCGGTCCTGGCCGGCACGGCCGGTGGCTCAGCGCCACGACCTCGATCGTTGGCTGCTGTCGGTGCTGCAATCGCTGGTGCGCGACGTGAACGCTGAGATGGAGCGCTATCGCCTCGATACCGTGGTGCCGCGCCTGGTCGCGTTCATCGACGATCTGACCAACTGGTACCTGCGGCTGTCGCGGCGGCGGTTCTGGACCTCTGCCGATCGCGCGGTGCAGGCGGATGCCTATGCGACGCTGTACGAAGCGCTCACCGTCTTCGCGCAAGTCCTGGCGCCGGTGATGCCGTTTTTGACTGAAGAAATCCACCAGCGCCTGGTGCGCCCGGTGGATGCGACCGCGCCGGCTAGCGTCCATTGGTGCGATTTTCCTCAGGCGGATATCAGCCGCATCGACCGCGACCTGGAGACCGGCATGGCCGCGATCCGGGTGGTCGTCAGTCTGTCACGCAAACTGCGCGAGGACGCCAGATTGAAAGTCCGTCAGCCACTACCCCGGCTCACCGTGGTCAGCCGCGATGCAACGGTGCGCGCTGCTGCGGAGCGTTTCTCCGGATTGCTGATGGACGAGCTCAACGTGAAGGCCATCGCCACCAGCGCCGACGAAGGCGCCGTGGTGACGGTGACGGTCAAACCGAATTTCAAAGAGCTGGGGAAACGCTGCGGTCCCAAACTGAAAGCGATTGGCGCCGCGCTGTCTGCCTGGGGCTTGGCCGAGGTCGCCCGGCTGGAAGCCGGCGGAGCCATCGCGGTCGCTGACGAGCCGATCCGTCTGGCCGATGTGCTGCTGACCCGCACCCCGAAACCCGGTGGGCTCGTCGCTGCTGAAGGCGCCATCACGGTCATGCTCGATACCGCGTTGACCCCTGCATTGATCGCCGAAGGCCACGCCCGCGAAGCGATCAGCCTGATCCAGCAGGCGCGCAAAGACGCCGGTCTGGAGGTCAGCGACCGCATCCGTCTAGGCTGGAAAGCCGACGACGCGGTGGTTGCAGCCGCGCTCCGTCAGCACGCCGCCACCATCGCCGACGAGGTCCTGGCCTTGGCGGTGGATGAAGATCCTGGCCTGAGTGGAGATCCGCTGGTGTGCAACGGCAGCAAACTCTGGATCGGCCTCAAAAAACACTGAGCAGCCGCGCCACTCGTGACTGGGGATCGCCGCGTTGACCGGGCCGCACGGAGTGCGGCGCTCCGAGTTGATGCGGCCAACGAACGCGGAGCGCCGCACTCTATACCACCGACGCGGCGGACGAACCCGGAGCGCCGCACTCTGTGCGGCCTGTTCCACCACCGACACAGCCGACGAACCCGGAGTGCCGCACTCTGTGCGGCCTGTTCCACCACCGACGCGGCCGACGAATTCGGAGAGCCGCACGCCGATCGGTGGGGCTGGGCATTAAAGGCCTGGTTCCTCCCCCTCCCAAAGCGGAGGCGTCGGCCGGACTTGCGCGGCCCAGCCATCGTCGCTTACAATGGCAGGCCAACCCGATGGACCAGCTGCCCATGATCGTCGAGTCCGCGCTCTCTCCCGATGCCGAACGCCTGCGCTCCCTGGCCGAACTCGGCCGGATGGCCGCCACCGTCGCCCATGAAATCCGCAACCCGCTGGCCGGGATCAGCGCCAATGCTGAATTGCTGCGCGAATCCCTGACCGATCCCGCCGGGGTCGAGACCGTGGATATCATCCTGACCGAGGTCGACCGCCTCGGTCACCTGGTGTCCGACCTGCTCTGCTATTGCCGGGAGCGCACCGCCGAACGCCGGGCCCTGGATCTCGGCTGGCTGGCCCGGACCACGGTCGAATTGTCGACCAGCGAGGCCGAAAAGGCCGGCGTCGACCTCGCCTGGGAAGGCGATGGCCGTGCCGTCGGTGACCAGGAACTGTCGCGCCAAGCCCTGCTCAACGTGGTGCGCAACGCCATCCAGGCCTGCCAGATCGGCGGCCGGGTGCGGGTGGCGGTTGCCGAGACCACGATCCGGGTCGTGGATAACGGCCGCGGTGTGCCGCCGACCGTGCAGAGCCGCCTGTTCGAGCCGTTCGTCACCGGCCGAACCCGCGGCCTCGGCCTGGGCTCCACCGTCGCCAAGCGCTGCCAGCTCCGCCAAGGCGGCGACCTGCTGCTGGAACGCACCGGCCCCGACGGCTCGGTCTTCGCCCTGGCCTGGCCGCCGACGGCTTAGGCGTCATCGTTCGGGTGACGCCAGATTCCGCTCCGGTCCAGGAGATGTTGCAACCGAGGACGCCGGTTAGGCTCCCAACATGCGTGCGGGCAATTGGCATCTTGCAGGGCTGATCGCGATCCTCTGGCTCGCGAATTCCGACCTCATCGACCGGCTGCTGCCGGTGCCGATGCCGCCGCTCACGGTCGCCCGCCTGCACGTTCAGGTGCCGGATCTGGTGGAGCATGGCGGCCAACCCGACCTGGCCGCCACCACGCAAGCGCGCCTGGGGCTGGCGCCAGATCCGGCGCATCCCTTGGCGGAATTGAGGTTGCGCTGTCTTGCCGAACTCCTCAGCAGCCTGGCCGCGCTGCGCGTTGGCACCGGTCTAAGCGCTGACATGGCCTGGGTCATGCGCGAACGGCCGCCGGATTCCGATGCTGCGGTGGCGATGCTGGGCGAGTGGTTCGACGCGGCCGAATCAGCAGTCCTCGCCGGAAAGCCGATCCCGCCACCGGGCATGGGCCAGGACGCCTTGGCCGCCATCGATCGGCGGCCCTTGGCAGAGGCCGTGCTGACACCGCTGCCGGTGACGGTCCGACGCCGGCTGACCTCCGCGCTGATCGTCGAAGACCTGATTCGCAGCCACCCGATCCCACCGGACCTTCCACGATGAGCGACGACACCATCCAGCAGCTTCAGGACGCAGTGCGGATCTCGCCAGGAAACCAGCCGCTGCGCCGGATGCTGGCTGGACAGCTTCTTGCCGCCGGCCGCCATGACGAGGCCGAGACCGAGTTCCGCGTCCTCCATCGCCAGGATCCCCAGGATGCCCAAGCGGCACTCGGTCTGGCCCGGACCTTCGCCGCCAGTGGTCGGATGGCCGAGGCCCTGGTGGTGGTCGAGGATCTCTGCGGCCGCTCGGATGCCCCGGCGGCGGCCTACGCGCTGCTCACCGAGCTGCGCAGTCGGCGCGGCGAGGCTCCCGCCGAGCCGCCAGCCGAGAAACCGGAAGAACTGCGGCAGCGCGCCGGTCCCGTGCTCGGCACCGACGCAATCGCAGGTGATCGGCCCGAACGGCCACGACTTACCTTCGCCGACATCGGTGGCATGGAGGCGGTGAAGGAAACCATTCGCCTGAAGATCATCTATCCCGTCACCCGGCCTGAAATCTACCGCGCTTATGGCAAGAAGGCAGGCGGAGGGATCATGCTCTATGGGCCACCAGGTTGCGGAAAGACCCACCTGGCACGGGCGGTTGCTGGCGAGCTTGGCGCCGGCTTTCTCGCCATCGGCATCAATGATGTGCTGGAGATGTGGATCGGAGCGAGCGAGAAGAACCTCCACGCCTTGTTTGAAAACGCCCGCGCCAACCGGCCTTGTGTGCTGTTCGTGGACGAGGTGGATGCGCTGGCTGCCTCGCGCAGCGACATGCGGGCAAGCGCCGGACGCCAGGTCATCAACCAGTTTCTCGCCGAGCTCGACGGGATCGATGCTGATAATGAAGGGCTGCTGGTGCTGGCTGCGACCAACGCACCGTGGCATGTCGATGGCGCCTTCCGCCGGCCCGGACGTTTCGACCAGGTGGTGTTCGTGCCCCCGCCCGATCCCGCCGCCAGGGAGGCGATCCTGCGCATCCAACTGGAGGGCCGGCCAGCTACCGCCATCGACCATGCCGCGGTGGCGAAGCGGACCGATGGCTTTAGCGGCGCGGATCTGAAGGCGGTGGTCGACCGCGCGATCGAGATCCGCCTGGCCGAGGCGTTGCGCTCGGGTGTGCCGCAGCCGATCACCACCAAGGATCTGCTGGCCGCAGCCAAATTGCAGAAGCCGACCTGCCAGGAATGGTTCGCCTCAGCCCGCAACCACGCGCTGTATGCCAACCAGGGCGGATTGTACGACGAGGTGCTGGCCCACCTCGGTTTGCGCCGATGAACGCCAGGGTCCTGCGCGCCCAGCAGCTGATGGCGCAGAGTCGTTGGTGTGAAGCCGCAGAACAGATTCGCAGCGCCCTCGCCGATGATCCCCAGGATGCCCGGGCCCATGCCGTCCTCGCCCTGTGCCTGGCCTCGGACAACCGCCCGCATGAGGCCCTGGCCGAAGCCGAAGCGGCCTTGGCTTGCGACGCCGGCGAGCCCCTCGCCCGCTACGCCCGGGCCGAGGCTCTGTACGCCGACCAGCGCACCGCCGAGGCCGAAGCCGCCGCCCGGGAGTGTCTGGTGTTCACGCCCGACGATCCCGACTGCCACGCCCTGATCGCGGCCTGCCGGATGCGCCAAGAGGACCGCCTCGGCGCCTTGGCCGCGGTCGAAGCCGGGCTGTTGATCAACCCGACCCACCACGGCTGCCGGACCCTGCGCGGGCAGATCCTGGTGCTGCTCGGGCGGCGCGACGAGGCCGCCGACCAGCACTCCGGCGACCTCGCCCGCGATCCCGATGACGGCCTTGCCCACGCAAACGCCGGCTATGCCCGGCTGCACGCCAGCGACCCTGGCGCCGCCGCTCGGCATTTCGCTGAAGCCCTGCGCCTCAATCCCGATGATGATTACGCCCGCGCCGGATTGGTCGAGGCGCTGAAGTCCCGCAATCTGATTTATAGGGGTTTTCTGGCGTATGGTCTGTGGATGGCCCGGCTGAGTCCCGGCACCCGCTGGCTGGTGCTGATCGTGGGGTATCTCGGGTTCCGCGTTTCCGACCGGCTGGGTTTGACCCATCCTGAATGGGCGCTCTGGCTCGCCCCGCTGGTGTGGGGCTATCTCGCCTTCGCCATCACCACCTGGTTGGCGGTGCCGCTCTTCAACCTGATATTGATGACCGACCGCCACGGGCGGCACGCGTTGTCCGGCCGCCAGCGCCTCGCGGCGGTGGTGGCCGGCGGCCTGGCGGTGGGCGCAGGTGCCGCAGCCATCGCTTCAGCGACCGCTGGCGCCATCTGGCTGCTGACCGCGTTGCTCGCGGCGATGGTCGCCCCGCTGTGGAACCAGGCCATCGATCAGGCCCATCCACGCCTGCGCCGGTGGTTGCCGGTCGTGGCGGCAGCGATGAGTTTTTTCGGAGTGTTCGTCCTCGGCCTGATCGCCGCCGAGATCGATATGGGGGCGTGCCTGCTGGGCTGGTTCACCTGGTGCTGGATAGCCTGCATCTTCGCCCCAGCACTCATTTCGATGGCGGGACGCTGACCCACTGCAGATCGCCAGAAGACACTCCTCCGGATTGACATCCGTCGTTAGTGTTATAAATACACTATAACGGAGGTCGCCATGGAGTCGCTCGCCCTGCTCACCGATCTCTACCAGCTGACCATGGCCTATGGCTATTGGCGGGCTGGGCGGGCGGATCATGAGGCCGTGTTCCACCTGCATTTCCGCAAGGCGCCGTTCGGTGGCGGCTACACCGTGGCGGCAGGGCTGGAGCCGGCCCTCGACTGGCTGCGCGCCTTCCGCTTCGCCGATGACGACCTGGCGTTCCTCGCCGGGATTCCAGGCAACGACGGACGGCCGATCTTCGCTGAGGATTTCCTGCGCTATCTCGGTGACCTCCGGCTGAGCGTGGATGTCGACGCGATCCCTGAAGGCACCGTGGTCTTCCCGCATCAGCCGCTGGTCCGGGTGCGCGGGCCGATCCTCCACGGGCAGCTGCTCGAAACCGCGCTGCTCTGCCTGGTGAACTTCAATACCCTGATCGCCACCAAGGCGGCGCGGATCTGCCAGGCGGCGCGGGGCGAGCCGGTGCTCGAATTCGGCCTGCGCCGGGCCCAAGGCATCGACGGCGCGTTGGCCGCCAGCCGCGCCGCCTATATCGGCGGCTGCGCATCGACCTCGAACGTGCTTGCCGGCAAGCGTTTCGGCATCCCGGTGCGCGGCACCCACGCCCACAGCTGGGTGATGTCGTTCGACGATGAGCTGGAGGCCTTCGACGCCTATGCCCAGGCGATGCCCAACAACTGCGTCTTCTTGGTCGATACCTATGACACCCTGGCCGGGGTCGAACACGCCATTGCCGCCGGCCGTCGGCTGCGCGAGCGCGGTCACGAACTGGTCGGCATCCGGCTCGACTCGGGCGACCTCGCCTGGCTGTCGATCGAGGCCCGCAAACGGCTCGACGCAGCCGGGTTCCCCAAGGCCGTGATCGTCGCCTCGAACGACCTCGATGAGCGCACCATCGCCAGCATCAAGGATCAGGGCGGGACCATCGCGGTGTGGGGCGTCGGCACCAAGCTGGTCACCGCCTATGACCAGCCGGCCCTCGGCGGCGTGTATAAACTGGCCGCGATCCGCGAACCCGGCGGCACCTGGAAGCCCCGGGTGAAGCTCAGCGAACAGGCGGTGAAGGTGTCGAACCCCGGCATCCAGAACGTCCGCCGGTTCATCCGCGGCGGCGAGGCCATCGGTGATGCGATCTGGGATGAACTGCACGACCTGCCGAAGCAGTGGGTGCTGGTCGATCCCAACGATCCGACTCGGCGCAAGGACCTGCCGGCGGACGCCACCGGTCACGATCTGCTGGTGCCGGTGCTGCGCCGTGGGGAATCGGTCTATGCGCCGCCGACACTGGCGAGCGTGCGCAGACATGCCCAGGAGCAGCTCGATCTGTTCCACCCCGGCGTCAAACGCCTGGACAATCCCCACCAATATCCGGTCGGTTTGGAGCTCGGGCTGCACGAGCGCAAGACCGCCCTGATCCTCGCCGCCCGGGCCGGCGTTGCGCGGTCAGCCGGCCCAGGCCACAGTCCCTGAAGAAAGCCCCGCGCCATGAGACCCATCCAGGTTGCCGCCGCCGTCATCAACCAGCTGCCGCTGGATTGGGACGGCAACCAGCGGCGGATCGCCGCCGCCATCGCCTCCGCCCGGGAACGCGGCGTCGGCCTGCTGCTGCTGCCAGAGATGTGCATTCCCGGCTATGGCTGTGAGGACGCCTTCCATTCGATCGCGGTGCTCCATCAGTCGGCCCGGGTGCTGGGTGAGCTGCTGCCTCTGACCCGCGGCCTGGTGGTGACCTTCGGCCTGCCGGTGCTCCACCACAACGGCCTGTTCAATGCGGTGGCTCTGGTCGCCGACGGCCGGATCCTCGGTCTGGTGGCCAAACGGTTCCTGGCTGGCGATGGGATCCATTACGAGCCGCGCTGGTTCAAGCCGTGGCAGGAAGGCGTGGTCGCGGAGATCGACTGGGAAGGCAACCGACTGCCCATCGGCGATCTGCTGTTCGAGGTTGGCGGAGTGCGCATCGGCTTCGAGATCTGCGAGGACGCCTGGGTCGCCAATCGCCCCGGTGCCGGCCTGGCCCGGGCCGGAGCCGACCTGATCCTGAATCCCTCGGCCAGCCATTTCGCCTTCGCCAAACGCCAGGTGCGGCGCAATTTCGTCATCGAAGGCAGCCGCGCCTTCGGCGTCAGCTATGTCTACGCCAACCTGCTCGGCAACGAGGCCGGACGGATCATCTATGACGGCGGCGCCCTGATCGCCAGCGGCGGCAAGCTGGTGGCGGAAGGACCGCGCCTCGGCCTGGGCGACTGGCACCTGACCGCGGCGGTGATCGATGTCGAGGCGACCCGCATGCAGCAGGCCCGCACCGGCAGTTTCCGCCCGGTGCTTGAGGACCGCGCCATCGTTCGCGCCGCCTTCGACTGGCCGGGCGTCGGAAAAATCGAGCCCGCGCCACTGCCCGCCTGGGAAAGCGGTCCGTACGTGAAAGAAGAGGAGTTCACCCGCGCCGTGACCCTCGGTCTGTGGGACCATCTGCGCAAAAGCCGCAGCAAAGGCTGGGTGGTGTCGCTCAGCGGCGGCTGCGACTCGGCGGCGGTGACGATCCTGTGCACCCTCGCCCTGGTCCGGGCGGTGCAGGAGCTCGGCATGCGCGGGGTCCGCGCCGCCCTGGCCCACATCCCTGGCGTCGGCGAATTGCCCGACAACGACGACGGCTCGGGCCTGACCACGCGCCTGCTCACCACCGTGTATCAGGGCAGCCGCAACAGCTCAGCGACGACCCGCGAGGCGGCTCGGGCCGTCGCTGCGGCGGCGGGCAGCCATCATCTTGAGTTCGACATCGCGCCGCTGGTGTACAGTTACACCAGGATGGTCGAGACCGCGATCGGCCGCACCCTGGACTGGAACCGCGATGACCTGGCGTTGCAGAACATCCAGGCCCGGGTGCGCGGGCCGGGCGTGTGGATGCTCGCCAACCTGGAAGACAAACTGCTGCTGACCACGTCGAACCGCAGCGAAGCGGCGGTGGGTTACGCGACCATGGACGGCGATACCTGTGGCGGCCTGGCGCCGATCGCCGGCATCGACAAGGCCTTCCTGCGCCACTGGCTCGACTGGCTGCAACGCATCGGAGCCGACGGCCTGGGCGCAGTGCCGGCCTTGGCGGTGGTCACCAGCCAGCGATCGACCCCGGAACTGCGCCCAACAGCGGCAAAGCAGGTCAGCGAAGAGGACCTCATGCCTTTTGCCGTGCTCGACCTGATCGAGCGCCTGGCGATCCGTGACAAGCTGCCGCCAGCCGCCATCGCCTGGCGCCTGGTCCAGGACCTGCCCGACACCACTCCCGAGCA
This sequence comes from Planctomycetota bacterium, assembly GCA_014193115.1. Lineage (GTDB taxonomy): Bacteria > Planctomycetota > UBA11346 > UBA11346 > UBA11346 > BJHQ01. The sequence goes on from BJHQ01000014.1 coordinate 56,974, forward strand.
GGCCGCCACCTGGGTCCGCCGCTTCACCACCTTGTTCGCCCGCAACCAGTGGAAGCGCGAGCGCCTGGCGCCGGCTTTCCATCTCGACGATGAAAATCTGGATCCCAAGACCTGGTGCCGGTTCCCGATCCTGTCCGGAGGCTTCGTCCGCGAATTGGCCGAACTCGATTCCGGCACCGCGGCGAGGGTCCGCGGGTGAACACCAAGCGCCTGCTCGGCTTGGCTGGGAGCGCCGAGCGCCTGCTCGGCTTGAGTTTGCGCATTCATTCACGCTCGGCCAAATCCTGCGCCCATCGCTCCATTCGCTGGCACCCAACTCCGTTGGCTGGCCGCCTCGACTCGCCAGGCCGAGCTGGCGCTCGGCGCTCCCAGCCGGCTCGGCGCTCCCAGCCGGCGCGACGCTCCCATCCTCTGGAAATCGCCCATGTCCGATGATCTGGTCTTTTCAGGTCGATTCCTGTCGCTGCGCAAGCGCGCCGGCTGGGAATACGCCAGCCGGGTCGGAGTCCGCGGCGCTGCCGCGATCGTCGCGGTCACCCCGGCTGGCGAACTGATCCTGGTCGAGCAGTTCCGCATTCCTCTGGGGCGGAAGGTGATCGATCTGCCGGCCGGGCTGGTCGGCGACGACCCGCGGCATCAAGACGAGGACCCGTCCCTGGCCGCTGGCCGGGAATTGGAGGAAGAGACCGGCTGGAGGGCGGAATCGATGCGCCATCTCGGCACCTGTCCGACCTCACCCGGTCTCAGCGACGAAGTCGTCTTCCTGTTCCACGCCACCGGCCTGTACCAGGTCGGCGCCGGCGGCGGCGTCGCCGGTGAGGACATCACCGTGCACCTCGTGCCCGTGATCGGACTGCGCGTCTGGCTGCACCAGCGCGATGCCCTGGTCGATCTCAAGGTGTGGGCCGGCCTGGCTCTTGCAGGCATCTCCGCCCGCTGAGCAGGAGATGGACAGCGAAATCCGATGAACCGCCAAGGCGCCACGACGCCACGACGCCAAGAAACAGCATGCGGGTGTCGCGCTGGGTCGAGCCCCAGCTCGACCTTGAAAGAATTGCGCTCAGCGTTTCCAGCGCAGCACGTCGCCGGTCCTTGTCGCGGGAACCTCGACTCCGCCAACCACCAGTTTGATCGCAGCAGCGGCGCCGCGCAGTTCGAGCGCCTGGACCGCGCCCCAGACGGTGATCCGGTCGGCAGCTAGGCGGACCCAGCCGTGGCCGGTGGTGGTCAGGGTCAGCGGGCCATCAACCAGGGTCACTGGGCGCTCGGCGCTGTCGAAACCGTGGATGACCACCCGATCGTCGATCCCGCTGCCCGGCTGGCCGGTGATCGCCAGGGCGACTATGCTTCCGGTGGCTGGCTGGGAAAACGCGGCGATTTTTGCGATGCGTGCGGATTTCGGTCCGTCCGGGAACGGTTCATGGACTGCGGCAAAACACGTATTCGCTGCCTGCCGGGTGGCGATGAGCTTGGTCACGGCGCTGCCGGCGGCCACCCCCGGCGGCAGTCCGATGGACAAGCTGGTACCCGGGGCGCCGAGCTGGTGGACCCGCACGCCAGCCTTGGCCGCCGTCGCGGACAGCGGTGGGCAGAGGAAATCCATCGACCAGTTGTCGCTGGTTTCGCCGCGGCTGCGCAACTCGGACAGGTAGCCGGTGCGGTTGCGTTCCGGCATCGGCTTGATGTTGGCGGCAGTGACCGAGCCGGCGGAGGCGATCCGCGCCTCGTCGGCTTTGGTCCGGGCGGCGATCACCGCCTGGTGCAGTTGATCGCGTTGGGCGTCTCCGGGCAGCGCCTCCGCCGGCTGCCAACCGTCGAGGGACAGCGGCACGGCATGGGCGATCACGTGCCAGTCGCAGAGTCGCGGCGTCCCTGAAGCGATCCAGGTGGCATCGACCAGGTAATCGTCGGTGAGCAGCAGAGCGCGCTCCAGATCGACCTGGGGATAGATCCCCGAAGCCCGCGCCGCGGTGAAGCGGATGCCGTTGAAATCGCTGCGGATCCGCTGGTTTTTGCAGCCGTTTTCACCGCTGTCGACAAAGGCGGCGCGGAGGTCATCGATCACCACCGCCGAGCCCTGGCCGCGGCAGTGGTCGCGCCACGGATCGCCGCCGGCATAGCCTCCGCCGACGGCACCGATCTTGGCATACAGCTGCCGGTTGTTGGCGACGTAATCGAGGATACTGAAGCAGTCCGACACGTAATGGACGTAATACATGCCGAATTGGAAGGTCGCCGCCGGCTTGGGCGAATCCCAGTAGGCTGCGGATTCCTCGGCCCGGAGCATGGCGAAGCCGCGCTCCCAGGCGACATACGATGGCGCCGCCCGGGGCTTGACCGTGGCTGGGATCGGCGGCTGGGGGAACCACGGCGTGGGCAGGTACGCGGTGTCCTCGGGCGGGATCATCCGGGATAGGAACCAGCCGAAGCCATCGTCGGGAAATTTGCGATGGGCTGCCTCCCACCACAGCTGAGTCAAAGCCTTGGCCGCCATGCCATTCATCATGCCGCCGCCCCAACGCCAGCTCGGAGTCAGCGGCCCGCTTGCTGCGACCACGGGCCGGCCCGCATCACCCATCCAGGTCACCGGGATCGACCAGCCCTCTGCGGTCCGTACCTCGGGCAAGGCGGCATCCGGCAGATTGCCGAGGAATCCGCGCATGGTCGCACCGCCGGCGCCGGTGTAGCCCCAGCCGAGCTGGTCCAGGCCGAGCCGTTCGCAGCCCTGGCACCACCAGATCATGCCGCCGATATTCGAGTAATATTTTGCGAACTCCTCCATGTAGAACCGCTTATCGACGATGTAGTGGTCGAGATACCACTTCCATCCGCCGTCGCAGTTGGCGATGCGTTCGATGGCGTCGCGGTCGCGCATCGCCACCGCCCAGACGTGGGCGCCGATCATCGTCGGCCACTGCATGTTGGGCAGCCAACCGGTACGGGCCCGGCTCTTGGCGCTGGGATTGGCGGCCTTGGTTCCGGGATCGCCCGGGCCGTTGAGGCTCCACGGCCCGGGATTGGCGATGCACCAGTCGATGATCCCCTTGGCAGTGGCCTCGATGGCGCTGCGCTGTTCGGCGGTCAGTTCGTCGTAGAGCACGTCATAGCGCATCGCGTCGTGGGTGCGGTCCTCACGCCAGGCGGCATTGCGGATATTGGGATCGCCCTGGCGATTATCAGGGATTTTCGTGCCGATGAATTTGAGCAACGCGCCTTTCTCGGCGGCGCCGGCCTTGGCATCGCCGAGCACGGCGTAGCGCATCAGGTTGACCATGGCGTTGTTGTTGTTCTTGCCGGTCCTGGCGTCACTGGCGGCGAGGGCCTCGAAGCGTTTGCGCGCCGCCGGATCGTTAGCCACCTGCGCGCGCAGCGCGGCGAGTTCAGCTTTGGTCCAGAGCAGGTAGGGATGGCCGGAATCGGCCGGTTCACCGCCGGTTGCGCAGGCCACTACGGCGAGCAGCGCGAGGACGAGACGGGATGACGGGAAGTGCGGCATGGCCGTGATTGTAACCCGGGTCGGCCAGATCGTTGACCCGCCCGGGTGGATGGACGGCGCGCCGTAGGAGGCACCATGGCATCATGTCTGTTATCCTGCCCGCCGAACGCACGACCACGGCCGACCGGGTCACCGGGGCCACGGTCCACCGCCTGACCTGGACCACCGGGCACAGCCATCACCTGTATTTCACCGCCGAAGGTCTGCGCAGCGATGGGCGAACCCTGCTCATCGCCAGCGAGCGGCTGGGCGGCAACGATCTCTGGTCGGTGGATCTGTTCGATGGGACGCTGCGCCAGCTGACGACCCAATCGGCGCTGGCCAGCGGCCACACCCACCACCTGTCGATTCCCAATCCGGTCCGCGACGAGGTCTACTTGTGGCGCGGCCGCGATGTCCTCGCGGTGGATCTCGCCAGCGGCGTCTCTCGGGCGCTGTGGACCTGTCCGGACGGTTTCCAGGAAAGCATCCTTGGCTGCACCGCCGACGGCCGCGCGGTGCTGACCTCGATCTCGGAGGATCTCTCGCTGCGGCTGAAGACCGAGCGCGGCGTCGCCTATCAGGGCTACGGCGATTGGTTCCGGGCCAAGCCGTTGTCCCGGGTGATCGAGATTCCCGTCGACGGCGGGCCGGCCCGCATCCTGCATGAAGAGCATGACTGGCTCGGCCACGTCAACGCCTCGCCGACCCAGGCCAACCTGGTGACGTTTTGCCACGAAGGGCCTTGGCATCAGGTGGAAAGCCGGATCTGGGGCCTCGATCGCACCACGGGGAAGGTCTGGCCGATCACGCCCTATGACGGCGTCGCCGCCATCGGCCACGAATACTGGCTGCGCGATGGCAAACGGATCGGCTGGCACGCCCGCCACGCCGGTGATGACCGCCGGCATTTCGTGGGATTCGTCGATCACGATGGCGCCAACCGCGAGCAGTTCGAGGTCGATGTCCCGACCCAGCATGCCCATGCCAACACCCCGGATCTGGTGGTCGGCGACGGCACCCGCAGCAGCGGCGACTGGCTGCTCCTGTGGCAGCGCCAGGGTGCCGGGTTCGCCCCGGCGCGGCTGCTCTGCCACCACGGCACCAGCCGCCACCACCACCGCGCCCATGCCCATCCCCACCTGATGCCCGACGGTAAATCGGTGGTGTTCACCAGCGACGCGACCGGCTATTGCCAGGTCCACATCGCTGAAATCCCCAGCGATCTGACGAGTCTGCCGACCTGGCGCCCGGCGGAGCGCTTCTATTGGATGTGACGGTTCAGCTTGGAAAATTCTTGCTCAATGGCTCTCGGGACCGAAGGCCGGTGAACCCGGACCTTTGCCCGGCGGCAGGGCCTCGGCTGGAACCGCCAATCCGTTGACCCGCATGGCCGCCATCGCCGCGAGCACCGCTGGCAGCCGGAAATCCTGCACGCCGACCAGGGTGTGGGTGTTGTTGAGGTGGATCCGACCGGCCGGCAGGGCGTCGGCATCGAGCAGCAATTTGCGCAGCCGGCCCATGCTCAGGCCGTGATTGCGGCCGAGCCCGATCCGCACCCAGCGCCAGTTCCAGTCGACCAGCGCGGTCTGGCCGATGCGATCGAGCTGGGCCCGGGCGACCCGGCCGGATTCGGCGGCGACATCAATCGTGGCGTCATGGCGGGCGATGTGGATCGGTCCGATGCGCTCGATCGGCACACCGGCGGCCAGGACCAGTTCACCAGGGGTCATCCGGGTCTCGGGGGGCAGGCGGACGCGGATGCGCACCTGTCCGGCGGCTGGGGGGGGCAGTTGATCCACGGCGGGATGCTGTTGGCACTGGCGGGCGAGGCCAGGGGCCAGATGTCCAGCGTCTGCCTCGGGCCATGCCCAGCCGATGGTGCTGCTTCATGTACTGCCCACGCGAACCCCTTAGGTTGCGACTCCCCGATGGATTTCCACCTCCACACCACCGCCAGCGATGGGCTGCTCTCGCCCCAGGCGCTGCACGCCGAAGTCGTCCGTGCCGGCGTCGCCGCCTGGGCGGTGGCCGACCACGACACGGTGGATGGCTGGCGGGCGCTGCGCGGCGCCCCTGGGCTGGTGGCGGCGGTCGAGGCCACCGCCGGCGCCGATGGCCGCGAGGTCCACGTCGTCGGCCTGGGCATCAATCCCGACTCGCCGGAGCTGATCGCTTTGCTTGCGGGCAACCAGGCGCTGCGCCGGCAGCGGATCGCCTTGCTCATCGACCGCCTGCCCGAACGTCTGCGCCGCGGCCTGACCGTCGAATCGGTCGAGCAGCACGCTGGGCCAGCGCGGCCGGCGGCCCTCACCCGCCTGCACCTCGCCCGCACCCTGGTCGCCACCGGAAAAGTCGCCAACACCCGTCGGGTGTTCGCGGAATTCCTCGGCGATGAACATGCCGCCGACGCCGATCTTCCCGAATTTCCTCAGCTTTTCTCGGTCGCCAACACGATTCGTGCGGCAGGCGGGCTGGCCATCCTCGCCCATCCCGGCCAGCATGGCACGCTGGCGGCGATCGATCGGCTGATGGCCGCCGGCCTCGACGGACTGGAGGTCCGCCATCCCGGCCTCGATCGGGTGCTGGCGGCGGAGCTCGACCAGCGGGCTGCGGCCGCCGGCTGGTGGTGCTCGGCGGGCAGCGACCTGCATTTCCTTGGCGCCAGGACTCCGGGCATGTGTCGCCTGGACGACGCCCGGCGGCTGCGTCTGACCGCCCGTCTGGGCCTTTCCTGACCGTCAGGAACCACCGCTGACTGCTCACTGCTGGGGCAGGCGGAAAAATCCTTGTAGAATCCTAGTCTGACGACGGCTGGCCGCTGGTCATTTGATGGGCTTCGGCCGCTGGCTGACGGCGACGATGACGCCGTCCTTGGTCCGCACGCAAAGCACGAAACGACGATACGTGTACCATGCGAAGGGGCCGCCAAGCTCCGTGTGTTCGGGCAGGCCAAAATGGCGGATGATGGTGTCGTAGTCCGTGCCGACCTGAGGCAGGTCGATCGTGGTCTGGGTCGAGGCCGACGCCTGGTCAGGCCCCTGCGGCGAGATGAGCAGTCGCGGCCCCTGACCGGTTGAGATGGGCTCTCCTGGTCGCTGGCCGCTGCGGCTGCGGCCGGCCTCGGCGATGCGTTGTTCGATAGCTTTTCGTTGCTCGATCGCTTCATCGATGGCCTGGAAGCCGGCTCCGACCATCAGTGACATTCCATAGACCAGTCCAGCTGCGAGGATGGCCACGGCGATGATGGCACGCACGGGAACAACCCTCATGGACTGGCACCGATCGCCTCGATGAGCGTGCACGCAGCCAGGCGACGTCGGGACGGCCCATGATCACCCGAGGCACGGCCCACAGGAGGCACTTTCCGGCGCTTACCCGAATGCCTGCCAAGCGGCAAGTTCCCGCCCGCCTAGCTTCCAACTGAGTACGCAGATGAATTGCACGGTGTAGCCGAGGAGATCCCCCACCACCAAACCGATCGCCACCATCCGCAACTTGGAATACAAAGCCGGGCCGCCATAGCGCAGTGTCAGGACCTTGGCCCCCCAGCCGGCGCACAAGCTGAACCACACCATCCAGACCGGAAAACTGGTCGCCACCACCAAGCCCAGCGGATGGAACGCGAATCCGGTCCACCAACGGCGCAGCGCGACCAGCGCGATCAGCAGACCAGCGCCGAGCAACGCAGGGCTCGAGCGCAAATTCACCCACCAGGCGCCCCACGGACCATCTGGATGGGCGATGGCGTCGCTCATCTGCTTGGCCATGGACCCGACTCGGAAATCGCCGCTGAGGTCGCTCTTCCCCGGGCCGGTCCACGCAGTGAGCAGCCATGCGGTCAGGGCGGCCAACGTCCCGATGATGGCGACTGCGGCGATGCCCAGCATGACCTTGCTGACCGGCATGTCCTGACGTTCGGCGATGCCGGCAGCCTGGGCGGTGAATCCCACGAAGTTCTTGCGGGTGTCGTTCAGGGCCACGGAATTCAGCCAGAGCAGACCGACCAGGGCCTGGAAGGGCAGCAGCATCGGCAAACCCAGGGCGAGGGCGAGCCGGGCGGTCTCGGTCGCCGCTTGGAAGAACGCCAAGCCGCTCTCGGCCACCACCCGGGCGAGCATGATCAAGTAGGCCAGGGCGAGCAGGATCCCAAGGATGGCGGCGCCGAGGCTGCCGCCGAGCCAGGTGAGCAGACCGACCAGCGCAACGCAGGTGAACAAAAGTCCGCGCACGCCCCAGACCCCGACCTGGTCGCCAGCGCCATCGCCCAGTCCGACCGCGGCGCGCAGCAAGGCCCAGTAATGGTGGCGGCCGAGCCAGGCGACGACCACCGCCATCGCCAGGGTGGCGCCGCCACCCATCGCCCGGCCTTCGATCTCGAGACTGACCGGCATGCCCGCGGCGGTGATCCAGCCGCAGACCACGACGCTGATCCAGAATCCGCTCCACACCGAGAATCCGACCTCCAGCGACAGCAGGAACGCCAAGCCGATGATCACCGGACGGATCCGGAGGTTCTCCCAATGGTCGGTGATCAGGTATTTGGTGTTGGGATCCGACTGCATGCCGAGCAGATCATGGAAATCCTTGAGCTTCAGCTCGGCCGGGATCGCTGGCAACGGATGCCATTGCCAGGTCGATCCCAGGTTCCAGGCCCAGTACAGCAACACGACCACGATCGCCGCCCAGAACCCGCCGGAACGCAAAGCCGAACCATCCGCCAGGGCCTGGGGCACCTGCATCGCCGGATAGGGCAGCCGTTCGTGCTGGGCCCACTGCCGGCTGGTAGCCGCAGTCAACGACAACATGAGCAGCAGGCCGAGACCGACCAGCAGGCCGGTCCAGGCCAGCGGTTGGAGCAGCGGCTCGACTGGCAGTGAGGACAGCTGTTGGCCTCCCTTGGTCACGCCTTCGATCAACCGGTCCACCGCCGCTGCATCATCGCCGGTGCGCGGCGGCACCGACAGCACCGTGGGGAACGCTTCGAGCAGGGGCTTGGCATTATTGTCGAGGGACAGCGTGTAGCGCTGGAACATCGAGCCGCCCCACGACGCCCCCAGCGAGGTGACGCCGGCGGCCGTCAGCAAGAAGGCGGTGGCGAGCAGGACCTCGCGGACCGACAGCAGCCCGACCCAGCGCAGCAGGGCCAGCACGATGACCAAGGCCATCGGGATCATCGGCAGGTAGCCTCCGACCGGGTCGAGGCCGCCTTGGATGTTCACCCATGGGGTGAAGGCCGCGAAACCCACAGCCAGCACCCCGGCAGCGATCGCAACCCAGGTCCGGATCGCGCCCGGCGGAGCGCCTGCGGTCCGCGCCACCGGAGCCGACGGCGTCGCAGACGGTGGGGCGGCATCGCTCATCGCCGGTTCTTCTTGGCCAGCATCTTCTTCCGCTTGCGCTCCTGGCGGTATTTCTTGAGCGCATCCTGGTCGTCCTTGCGGGCGAACAGTTTGTTCGGATTGGGCATGAACGCCTGAGGATTGGCGAGCTGCTCCGGGGTCAGGTGCGGATTGTCGGGCAGGCGGGCCGCCATCTCCTGGAAATCCCCCATCTTCCCCATCATTTTCTTCATGGTCAGGAAATGCTTGAGCAAGGCCTGCACATCGTTGGTGCTGGTGCCACTGCCCAGAGCGATGCGCCGGCGCCGGCCCATGTCGATCAGCTCCGGCTGGGAGCGTTCGTACTTGGTCATCGAACCGATCATCGCCTGATAGCGGCGGAAGACCGATTCATCGATGTTGAGCTCAGAGAATTTCGCACCGACCCCGGGGATCAGGCCGAGCAGGTCCTTGATCGAGCCCATCCGCTGGATGGCTTTCAGCTGATCCTGGAAATCCTGGAGGTCGAACTTGTTCTTCTTGATCCGCTCTTCGAGTTTCTTGGCCTCGGTCTCATCGACCGCCGCCTGGGCTTTCTCGACGAAGGTCAGCACGTCGCCCATGCCGAGGATCCGCCGGGCCATGCGATCCGGATGGAAGGGCTGCAAGGCGTCGAGTTTTTCGCCGGTGCCGACGAATTTGATCGGCTTGCCGATGGTGGCGCGCAGGCTGACGATCGCTCCGCCCCGGGTGTCGCCATCGAGCTTGGTCACGACCACGCCGTCGAGGGACAGCCGGTCGTTGAAAGCCTTGGCCGAATGCACCGCATCCTGGCCAGTCATGGCGTCGATCACCAGATAGGTCTGGTGCGGAGTGGTCCGGCGGTGGATGTCGGCGACCTCGGCCATCAGCGCGTCGTCGACGTGGAGCCGGCCAGCGGTATCGAGGATCACCACATCACGATTGTCGAGCTGGGCGTGGTTCACGCCGCGGGCGCACAGCTCCGGCGCCTTCAGGCCGGGCTCATGGAAAACCGGCACGCCGATCTGCCCGCCCAGGATCTTGAGCTGATCGATGGCCGCCGGCCGCTGCAGGTCGGCGGCGACCAGCAGCGGCCGCTTGCCCTGTTCTTTCAGCATCCGCGCCAGCTTGCCGCAGGTCGTGGTCTTGCCCGAGCCCTGCAACCCGGCCATCAGGATCACGGTCGGTCCGGCCTTGGCGAAGGGGATGGCGCTGTCGGCGGCACCCATCACCGCGATCAGTTCGTCGTGGACGATCTGCACCACCTGCTGGCCGGGAGCGACGCCTTTCAGCACCGATTCGCCCACCGCCTTGGCGGTGACGGCATCCAGGAAGGTCTTCACGACACCGACGTTGACGTCGGCTTCGAGCAGGGCCCGGCGGACCTCCCGCAGCCCTTCCTTCAGATTGTCCTCGGTCAGGGTCCCGCTGCCGCGGAACCGGTTGAAGATGGAGGTAAAACGGTCGGCGATCTGAGTGAACATGGTACAGGTGGGGCGGGCCAGGGCCTGACGGGAGCCGGAGGACCGGGAACCGTCCGTTGGACCGCATGTGGTGCAAGAGCTGGCCTGGTTCCAGGCCGGGAATCCAAGGTACTCGCTGAGGTCCCTGGCGTTGCAGCCAATCCATCTGGATCCCGCTTCGTTGCTTCACCAACCTGCGGTGGTCAGAAGACACGTGCGAGGAACCATCCTTCGAGTCGAACTGAACCCGACCGGAGCGTCGGCGATTGACAGCCGGCCGAACCCCACCATCGTACCGCCCCTCCGACCGAATCGCCGTCTGGATCGCCGCCATGCACATCCGTACCCGCCGAAGCGCCCTCAAGCATCGCAAGCGCACTGGTTTCCGCCGGCGCTCCAAAACCAAGGGCGGTCGCGCCATCATCAGCCGCCAACGCGCCCTCGCCGCCGGCAAGCCCAAGCGCAAGCAGGGCAAGCAGGGCAAAGGCAAGAAGCTGCTCAACGGCAAACGCCAGTAATCCCTGGATTGTTGCCGCGACAGCGGCGATCCGTACATTGCTCGACGGCCCAACACCTCTGCATTTCGCAGGGGTGTTGCCGTTCCTGGAGTACGCATTCGAGCGGATGTGCTCCGTACTGACCCATGGACACTTGACATGGGTCAACATCGACACTATTCCCTGTCCATGCGCAGCGCTGAACTCCCGCCGGGCCAAGCCCGTATCCTGACCTACTTCGCCGACGCCGAAGACGATGGGCGCCAGGTCAGCAGGGCCGAGGTCGCCGTCGCATTGAAATACGCGTTCCCCTCTGCGGTCAGCAAGCACGTGGAAGCCCTGGAACGCAAAGGGCTGCTGATCGCCGATCGCGACAAAAAACGCAATGTCCGCCTCACCGAACCCGGCTGGCAGATGATCGACCGGGTCCCTGCCCGGCTCGGGGTGCCGGTGGTCGGCGCGATCGCCGCCGGTGTGCCGATCCTGGCGACTGAGAACCGCGTCGGCTTCCTGGCCGACGTGAAGCCGGCCCCGGGCCGCATCGCCTTGCAGGTACGCGGCGATTCGATGATCGATGCCGGCATCCTCGACGGCGACTACGCCGTGATCCAAACCAAGACCGAGATCGCCAACGGCCACATCGGCGCAGTGGTCGTTGATGGCGAGGCCACCCTCAAGCGCGTGGTGCGCCACGCCGACCGGATCGAACTGATCGCCGAGAATCCCAAGTATGCGCCCATCGTGATCGAACGTGACCGCCTGCCGCTGGTCGAGTTCGTCGGTCCGTTGTGCTTCGTCTACCGCTCGGTCCGCTGACCGCCGGCTCTCGCCCACGAGATCCGATGCTCATCCGCCGACCGCGGTCGGCGCACCCGCTCCACCCACCACCAACACACCACCACGAGTCCACCATGCCCGCCGAAGCCAAACCCGCCCTCGACAAATCCGCCGACAAGAGCCCGGAAAAAACCGCCGAAGCCGCCAACCGGCGCAAGGCCCTCGACGCTGCCCTCGACCAGATCGACAAGGTCTATGGCAAAGGCTCGATCATGCGCCTCGGCCAGGTCGAAAAGGTCGAGGTCGGCGCCATCCCGACCGGTTCGCTGTCCCTTGACCTGGCGATCGGCATCGGCGGCATTCCACGCGGCCGCATCACTGAGATCTATGGACCTGAATCGTCAGGCAAAACGACTTTGGCGCTGTCAGCCATCGCCCAAGTCCAGAAAGAGGGCGGAACCGCTGCCTTCATCGACGCCGAGCACGCTCTCGATCCCAGCTGGGCGGAAAAGATCGGGGTCAACATCAAGGATCTGCTGGTGTCCCAGCCGAGCCACGGTGAACAGGCCCTGGATATCTGCGACCTGCTGGTCCGTTCCAACGCTGTCGATGTGGTCGTGGTCGACTCGGTGGCAGCGCTCACTCCCAAGGCCGAACTTGATGGCGAAATGGACGAATCCCAGGTCGGGGTCCAGGCCCGGATGATGTCCAAGGCGATGCGCAAGCTCACCGGCGCCATCAGCCAGTCACGCGGAGTGGTGATCTTCATCAACCAGATCCGCGAGAAAATCGGAGTGGTCTATGGCAGCCCCGAAACCCAGCCCGGCGGTCGTGCGCTGAAATTTGCCGCGTCGCTCCGCCTCGACATCCGTCGGGTGACTTCGATCACCGAAGGCGACCGCTCCATTGGCAACCGGGTCCGGGTGAAGGTGGTCAAGAACAAGGTCGCGGCGCCGTTCACCAAGGCCGAATTCGACATCATGTTCAACGAAGGCATCAGCTACACCGGCGATGTCCTCGACCTGGCGGTGCTCGCCAAGGTGGTCAACAAATCCGGCGCCTGGTTCACCTATGGCCCCAACAAGCTCGGCCAGGGCCGCGAGAATGCCAAGCAATTTCTCAAGGACAATGCCAAGGTGTGCGAAGAAATCGTGGCCAAGGTCCGCCAGGCCAATCTCGACTTGCTCGACGGCGCCGACAGCAGCGGCGCCCCAGTGGCCGGTGAATGACCCTGCCTGCATGAAGCAGGCAGCACCGGCCCAGCGACGGTCCTACTGACAGAGACCGTCGTTTGGTCGTCCGCGGCGTGCCTGAGTAAAGCTCGCAGCTGGTGTTTGCGATCCTCCACCGCGAACACCAGACGCGTGGCATCCTGAACGAAGAACCGAGCGAGCCCCCTGGACCAGCCTAGGCAAGGGCGGCTCCCTGGATGGTCCATGCCAGGGCAACGATCCGCCCGGTAGTTGCCAGCGGAGGCAATTGCGAGCTAGACTGTCCCATGCTCGCCGCCACTGCCCTGCGATCGGCCAGCCTCCCTGAACAGGTCCGCCAACGCCTGTCGACCGTGGTCGGCACCCACCAGCTTGAACTTCCGGTTTTGCCCGAGGTCGCCCAGCAGGTGATCACCCTGGCGAATAAAGATGGTGTTGATCTGCGCGATCTCGGCGAATTGATCAAGCGCGATCAGGGTCTGGCCGGCAATCTGATGCGCCTCGCCAATTCTCCATTGTACGCACCGCCAACGCCGCTGGTGTCCCTGGATCAGGTGGTCAGCCGGCTCGGTCTGACCAAAGTCCGTGAAATGGCCCTGATCATCAGCTGTTCCGGAAAAGTCTTCGCGGTGCCTGGCCACGAAGCGACGGTCCGCCTCCAGTTCCGCCATTCCCTGACCTGTGGCTTGATCGCGCAAGAAATCGCTCGTGGACGCCGGATGAATGTCGAGGAGGCCTTCCTCGGCGGAATGCTCCACGACATTGGCCGGCCGGTGCTGCTCCAGGCGATCGTCGACTTCGGCCGTGAGGCCCAGGCCAAGCTCGAACCCGGAGCCATCGAAGGCGCCTGCTCGGTGCTGCACGAAATGGTCGGCAGTGAATTGATCCAGCGATGGACCCTGCCAGTCCGCCTGGCTGAAGCCATCCGCCACCACCATGAACCGAGCAAAGCCGGCTCCGGCGCCGCCGGGTTGTCGGCGGTCATCGCCCTCGCCGACGATCTCAGCCACCTGGCGCTGGCAGGTCCCAAGCAGGTGACGGAGACACAGTTCCGCGATCACCCGGTGCTTGATACCCTGAATTTGTACGACGATGAGCTCGACCTCATCCTGGCCAAGCTACCGGACATCGCCAACCAAGCGAAGGCGATGGGCTGAATCATGGTGGACCGCAACGCACTTCCCGCGACCGATCGGTACGACGTGCTGGTCATCGGCGGCGGACCATCCGGTCACCATGCCGCCTCGACCGCGGCCACCGCAGGCCGCCGGACCCTGCTGATCGAACGCGACCAGGCCGTGGGCGGTTCATGCGTCGCCCGCGGCACCATCCCGTCGAAAACCCTGCGCGAGACTGCCCTGGCAGTGATCGGTTTCCGCCGCCGCTCCGGCGGGGTGTTCGCGGTCGCCATGCGGGAGGATTTGCAGGTCGCATCGCTGATGAACCGCCTCGATGAAGTGGTGGCGGCGCATCAGCGATTCCTCAGCGACCAGCTATCCCGAAGCAGCATCGAGCGCGCCCATGGCCGGGCCCGCTTCCTAAGCCCACACCTGGTCGAGATCACCGGCACCCGCGGCCGCAAACGGATCGTGGCTGGCGAGCTGATCGTGATCGCCGCCGGGTCGCGGCCACGCACCCCGCCCGAAGTCCCGGTGGACCACACCCACATCCTCGACAGCGATTCGATCCTGTCGCTGACCTATTTGCCGCGCTCCCTGGCGGTTCTCGGTGCCGGTGTCATCGCCAGCGAATACGCCTCGATTTTCTCTGCTCTCGGGGTCACCGTGACCATGGTCGACAAGGGCGAGCGCCCCCTCGGCTTTCTTGACGGCGAATTGACCAGCCGCTTCGTCACCGCGTTCTCCGCTGCCGGCAGCCGCTATGTCGGGAAAGCCTCGGCGAAAACCGTGGTGTGGGACGGCGAGCAGGTCGTGACCACACTGACGACCGGCGAGGTGCTGCGCACCGACAAGCTGCTCTGCGCCCTCGGCCGGGTGGCCAATCTCGATGGACTCGACATTGAGGCCGCCGGAGTGAAACCAACCGATCGCGGCCTGATCCCGGTCGATAGCCAGTTGCGCACCGTCGTGCCCCACATCCTCGGGGTCGGAGATGTCATCGGGCCGCCGGCCCTGGCGTCGAGCGCCATGGATCAGGGCCGGCGGGCGATCTGTCACGCCCTTGGCCAGGATCCCGGCGTACCTCCTGAGCTGATCCCGATGGGCATCTACGCCATCCCCGAGATGTCCCAGGTCGGTCTGACCGAGGCCGAGGCGATCAAACGCCACGGCTCCTGCACCGTCGGCCGGGCCCCGTTCAGCGAGATCGCCCGCGGCTGGATCTCGGCCAATCAGGACGGCTTCCTCAAGCTGGTGGCAGATGGCGCGGGCAGGAAATTGCTAGGCATCCAGGTGATCGGCGAAGGCGCAGCCGAACTCGTCTCGGTCGGCCAGATGGCCCTGATCGGCGGAATGGATGTCGCCACCTTCGTCGTGAACACCTATAATTTTCCCACCCTGAGCGAAGCTTACCGGGTCGCGGCTCTGGATCTGCAAGAAAAAATGCGCGCTGCTCCGGTCTCAATCAGTGCCGCTTGATCGGTCATTTTCCCAACCATTTGACCGGACTTAGCTCACGCCGCTGGCCGTGACTCGCAGATCGCCCTTGGCCGCAATTGGCCGGTCTTGACGCCGCTGGCTGGCGTGAAGCCGCAGTCGATGCCCTTGGCAGCCGTGAGCGCTTCCCATGGTCCGCCATCCATGCCGCGCATCTGGGCCCTGTCCGACCTCCATCTGTCCACCAGCGGCGCCAAGCCGATGGACATCTTCGGCGACCACTGGGACGACCATGCTGGCCAGATGGCCGCGAATTGGGATGCCGTAGTCGGTGACGATGACATCGTGCTCACCCCTGGCGATTTCAGTTGGGCCAACAAACCGGCCGAGGCCGCCGGCGACCTGGCCTGGCTGGGATCGCGACCAGGCCATAAAATCCTGGTGAAAGGCAACCACGACCATTGGTGGCCAAGCAGCCAGGCCAAACTTGCGGCGCTGCTGCCGGCCAAGACCTATGCGCTGAAGAAAACTGCTTGCCAGATCCATGGTGTGGGATTCTTCGGGGCCCGGGGCGGCGATTTCGCCCCGGCGACCCGCTATGGCGACGAGCGTACCATGGCCGACATCGACGCCTGGCTCGACCGCGAAGAGCACGAATTGCGATTATCGATCACCGCCCTCGATGCCCTCGCACCAAATGACGGCACGCCGCGCGGCCCGCGAATAGCTCTTTTCCACTACCCGCCGATCCCCCCAGGACGCCAATCCAGCCGCTTCACCACGTTGATACGCGATGCCGGAGCCAGCCACTGCATCTACGGCCATCTCCACGGCCGCGAAGTCGGAGCCGCAAAGGTTGAAGGAACCTTCGATGGCGTCACCTATCGCTGCGCCTCTTGCGACCAGATCGGCTTCGCCCCAACGCTGGTCCTGGAGATCGCCTCAGGATGACTCCCATTTTGCACCGGGCCGGCACTCAGGTTCTATCCGCTGCCTCAGGTTGAATGGATCATGCAAAGGTCCAAGTGAGCACAGGGGAACCATCTGAGCAGCACCACTGATCAGCGCCTGCACTGGACTCCCGCCCCGGCCCTCAAGGCTGATCGTCACTTTGGGATGGAGCGTCGAAAAACCTTCAGCGAAAAAAGGTCATCGGGGTGCTGAGGGTATCGCCGCCCGCGCTGGTCAAATAGCCAGCGAGTAGCGCATCGGAACGACGATAAGCAGGGCCGGCCGTGGCTGGCAGCGGTTCGGCTGGCTCTCCAGCGATGACGACCACGACCGACAAACACAGGATGAGCCAGACCACGCATGCAGCTTAACCAGACGAGGAGGAACTCGAGCGACCGCTTCAGGCGTCCCAAACGCAAACACCCCGGTCAAAGGACCGGGGTGTTTGCTGGACTCGCTGTTGACCAGTGCTGCCAGCGTCAGGCGAAGTGGCTGAACGCCTTGTTGGCTTCGGCCATGCGGTGGGTGTTCTCGCGCTTCTGGATCGTGGTGCCGGTCTTGTTGTAGCAGTCGATCAGTTCTTGGGCGAGCTTCTCGTGGGTGGCGCGGCCCTTGCGGGCGCGGACCGCTTCAAGAATCCAGCGGATCGCCAGGGTTTGCTGGCGCTTTTTGCTGACTTCGACCGGCACCTGGTAGTTGGCGCCGCCGATGCGCTTGCTGCGCACTTCGACCAGCGGCTTGGCGTTTTCCAGGGCCTGTTCAAAGACCGGAAGGGGATCGGTGCTCAGCTTCTCTTTGATCTGGTCCATGGCCTGGTAGATGATGCCTTCGGCCAGGGACTTCTTGCCATCCCACATCAGGCAGTTGACGAATTTCGAGATCAGCAGGCTGCCATGGCGCGGATCAGGCTTGAGTTTCGAGCCGACCCAGCGGACCGGGGCCGGGCCCTGCACCGGCTCGCCGGTCTGGACGAGCGTGATCGATCCGTCCTCGTTGACCTGGGTCTGAGCCAGTTCGTCGTCGAGGGCCGGAGCCTGGGTGTTGGAATGATCGGTGTTCATGAGCGGTTTCCCTTGGATCCGGGACGCAGCCCGGAGGTACTCCCTCCGCGGCGCGGAAGGTGCGGTGGATCAGTTGGTAAAATCAGGCGGCGGCCTGGGCTAGGCGGATTTCTTCTTCGGACGCTTGGCGCCATAGAGCGAACGGCTCTGCATCCGACCCTGGACGCCCTGGCAGTCGAGCTTGCCGCGGATCACGTGGTAGCGCACGCCGGGCAGGTCCTTCACGCGACCGCCGCGGACCAGCACCAGGCTGTGTTCCTGCAGGTTGTGCTTTTCACCGCCGATGTATGCGGTGATCTCTTTGCCGTTCGACAGCCGCACACGGGCGATCTTGCGCAGGGCCGAGTTCGGCTTCTTCGGGGTCATGGTCTTGACCTGAAGGCAGACCCCGCGTTTGAACGGGTTCGACTCGAACTGCGGGCTTTTGCTCTTGGTCTGGACCTTGGTGCGGCCCTTGCGGATGAGCTGATTAATCGTGGGCATGGACCTTGTCCTGGACCTCAAGCGGGCGGGGGGCGACGGCGAGGGGGCGGAGACTAGCGTGGGTTTCCGGAATGACAACCGCCTCGCCATGCTTCTCGATGGTGAGTGCGCGATACGTGTGGAATCCAGTGCCGCAGGGGATCAGGTGGCCAAGGATGACGTTTTCCTTCAACCCGAACAATCCGTCGCGACGACCAGCCAGCGAGGCATCGGCCAGGACCTTGGTGGTTTCCTGGAACGAGGCCGCAGAAATGAAGGATTCGGACTGGAGGGCGGCGCGGGTGATGCCCATCAGTTTCGGCTCGAAAGTCGCCGGCTTGCGACCGTCGGCGATCGCCCGCTGGTTCTCCGCACGGATGCGGATCTTGTCGACCAGCTGACCGGGCAGGAAGGGCAGATCGCCCGGATCCTGCACCTCGACCTTGCGCAGCATCTGACGCACGATCGATTCGATGTGCTTGTCGTCGATGCGCACGTTTTGGGCGCGATAGACCGCCTGGATTTCGGACAGCAGATAATCCTGGAGAGCTTCTTCACCGCAGATGCGCAGCAGATCCTTGGGAACCAGCACGCCATCGACCAAGGCGTCGCCAGCCTTGACCCGATCTCCTTTATGGACGCGATAGTGCTTGCCCTGAGGGATGGGATGCTCGACCTCGGTGCCGGAGTCGCCGCGAACAATGATCGTGCGCTTGCCGCGCTTGCGTTCACCGAAGTCGACCACGCCGTCGATCTCCGCCATGACCGCGGGATCCTTGGGCGGGCGGGCTTCGAACAGTTCCGTGACTCGGGGCAGACCACCGGTGATGTCGTGGGTGCCGGCGATTTCACGAGGTGTCGACGCGAGCAGCGTTCCCGGTCCGATCTGATCGCCTTCTTTAACGCGCAGAGTGGCCCGTTCCGGGATCGGATAGTGCGCGATGGGCCGGCCGTCGGCGTCTTCCATGACCACCTGAGGGTGCAGGTCGCCTTTACCTTCGAGGATGATCCGATTGATGATACCGGTCGCGTTGTCGCGCTCCTCGCGCATCGTCACTTCCGGGATGACGTGCTCGAAACGCACCGTTCCGCCGACTTCGGACAGGATCGGGATATTGGCGGCTTCCCATTCGGCGACCAGCGCGCCCTTTTCGACCACGGCGCCATCGGTCACCAGCAGGCGCGAGCCCACCGGCACCTTGAAGCGTTCGATGGTCCGACCGTTCTTGTCCTGGATCGAGATTTCACCATTCCGGTTGAGCACGATCGTGTCGCCCGCGCCGTTGACCACATTGCGCAGATTTTCAAAGGTCAGCTTGCCCGGCTTGCGGACCTTGTAGTTGGTTTCTTCGGTCTTGAGCTGCGATACGCCACCGATGTGGAACGTACGCATGGTGAGCTGGGTGCCCGGCTCGCCGATCGATTGGGCGGCGATGATGCCGACTGCGACGCCGCCTTCGACGGCGAGACCGCGCGACAAATCCATGCCGTAGCACTTCTGGCAGATGCCGCTGTTGGATTCGCAAGTCAGCGGTGAGCGGACCCGGATCTTTTCAAAGCCAAGATCCTGAATGCGCTTGGCGACATCGGCGCTGATGATGTCGTTTTCGCGGGCGACCACCTCGTCGGAGATGATATCGACGATGGTGTCGCGGGCGGTGCGTCCACGGATGGCATCGGCGAGGGTGACCTTCACCGTATCACCATCATAGACCACTGCCTTGGTGACGCCGCCCACCGTGCCGCAGTCGACCTCGGTGATGATGACATCCTGTGAAACGTCCACCAATTTACGGGTCAGATAGCCCGAGTCGGCGGTCTTCAGGGCGGTATCGGCCAGACCCTTTCGGGCTCCGTGGGTCGAGGTGAAGTACTCGAGCACCTTCAGGCCTTCGCGGAAGCTCGACCGGATCGGGGTTTCGATGATTTCGCCGTTGGGCTTGGCCATCAAGCCGCGGATACCAGCCAGCTGACGGGCCTGGGCTTTTTGGCCGCGGGCGCCGGAGGACACCATCGCGTACACCGGGTTGATGTAGTTCGGACCGAACCGTTCATCGGCCTTGAGCCGTTCCATCAGCGAGTTCGAGATCTGCTCGGTGGCATGGGTCCAGGTCTCGACCACGTTGCGGTGCTTTTCACCGGCCGTGATCAGACCGCGCTGGTAGGCCTTGTGGAACTTCAGCGACTTCTTGTCGGCCTCGGCGATGATGCCGGCCTTTTCCTCAGGAATGACCAGATCCGAGGCGGCGAACGACATGCCGCTGATCGTCGAGTAGCGGAAGCCAAGCTCTTTAATGCTGTCGAGGACTTCGATGGTGCGCTTGCGATCGAGGTACTCGAAGCAGTCGGCAATCACCCGGCGCAGGCCGGGCTTGTCCTGCAGCTTGTTGTAGTACGGCATGCCGGTGGGCAGCACGCTGTTGAAGATCAGACGTCCGGGCGTGGTCTCGACCAGCTGGTCGGCGGGCAGCGCCTTTTTGGTCGGGCCGCCGCTGTCGATGCGGGTGCCCTTGGTCATGGGGACCTTGACCAGGGTGTGGAGCCCGACCACGCCGGCGTCCAGCGCCATGATCGACTCTTCGAGGCCGGTGAAGACCTTGCCTTCGCCCTTCTCGCCTTCGCGGGCGAGGGTCAGGAAGTAGCAACCGAGAACGATATCCTGGTCAGCCGAGATGATCGGCGCGCCGTTGGACGGCGAGAAGATGTTGTTGGTGCTGAGCATCAGCACCCGAGCCTCGGTCTGGGCCTCGATCGACAGCGGCAGGTGGACCGCCATCTGGTCGCCGTCGAAGTCGGCGTTGAATCCCGAGCACACCAGCGGATGGAGCTGGATTGCCGAGCCGTCGATCATCACCGGTTCAAAGGCCTGGATGCCCATGCGGTGCAGGGTCGGTGCGCGGTTAAGCATCACCACCCGGCCCTTGATCACGTCGTCGAGGACTTCCCAGACCTCTTCATCGCGGCGTTCCAACTTGCGCTTGGCAGCTTTCACGGTCTCGGCATAGCCGCGCTCCTTGAGGGCGCGGATGATGAACGGCTGGAACAACTCCAGGATGATCGCCTTGGGCAGACCGCACTGGTGCAGCTTGAGCCGCGGGCCGACCACGATCACCGAGCGGGCGGAGTAGTCGACGCGCTTGCCGAGCAGGTTCTCGCGGAACCTGCCCTGCTTGCCCTTGATCATGTCGGTCAGGGATTTGAGCGGACGGTTGCCGGAGCCGAACACAGCGCGCTGGCAGCGGCCGTTGTCAAACAGGGCGTCGACCGCCTGCTGGAGCATCCGCTTTTCGTTACGGATGATGATGCCGGGGGCGTTCAGCTCGACCAGCTTCTTCAGGCGGTTGTTGCGGTAGATGACGCGGCGATAGAGATCGTTCAGGTCGCTGGTTGCGAAGTTGCCGTTTTCCAACGGGACCAGGGGACGCAGGTCGGGCGGGATCACCGGGATGACGGTCATCACCATCCACTGCGCGTCGTTGCCGGACGAGCGCAGCTCCTCTGACAATTTCAGGCGCTTGATGATCTTCTCGATCTTCTGCTTGGCCCGGGTGTTGGCGAGTTCTTCGCGCAGGTCACCGATCAGCTTTTCGAGGTCGAGGTGGCGGATCAGCTCCTGGATCGCCTCGGCACCCATCATCGCCTTGAAGTCGTCGTTGTACTTCTCCTGAGCCTTGCGGTACTGCTCCTCGGTCAGCACTTCCATGTATTCCAGCGGAGTGGTGCCAGGATCAGTGACGATGTATTTCTGGAAGTAGACAACTTGCTGCAGGTTCGACGACTTCATGCCGAGCAGGATGCCGAGGCGGCTCGGCATGGTCTTGAAGAACCAGATGTGGGCCACTGGCGACACCAAATTGATGTGGCCCATGCGCTCGCGGCGGACGCGACTGTGGGTGACCAGCACGCCGCACTTCTCGCACACGATACCTTTGTACTTCACACCGGAATACTTACCGCAGAAGCATTCCCAGTCCTTGGTCGGGCCGAAGATCTTTTCGCAGAACAGACCGTCGCGCTCCGCCTTGTAATTGCGGTAGTTGATGGTCTCGGGACGCTTGACCTCGCCCTGGGACCACGAACGGATGACCTCGGGCGAGGCCAGCCGGATCGACACCGCATTGTAGTCGGGGCTGGCGAGATTGGTCTGGTCGGCAGTGTGATCGATCATGAGGTCATGGTCCTGCGGCGGTGGCTACGGCAATCATCGCGTCATGCGGGCCGGGAAGGAAGGATCTCCCCGGCCCGGTCTGGTCAGGGTTCGGCTGATGGGTCGGACTCGCCGTCCACACCCATTTCAGCGGTGTCCTTGACCAGCTCCTGATCCAGTCCCAGCTCCTCGGCCTTGCCAGCGGTGGCGCCGAAATCCAAGGTCGATGGCGGATTGTCGCCAAAGGCCATGTCCTCCGGGCGATGCAGGCGGATGTCGAGACCAAGACCGCGGATCTCGTTCATCAGCACTTCAAAGGCCATCGGCGTGCCATAGGTCAGCGAGCCGTCGCCCTTGACCATGGATTCGTAGATCCGGGTGCGGCCGTCGACGTCGTCGGACTTGACCGTGAGGATCTCCTGGAGGACATGGCTGGCGCCGTACGCCTCCAAGGCCCAGACCTCCATTTCACCGAAGCGCTGGCCACCGAAGCGGGCCTTGCCGCCGAGGGGCTGCTGGGTGATCAGCGAGTAGCTGCCGGTGGCGCGGGCATGGAGCTTATCCTCCACCAAGTGGTGAAGCTTCAGCATGTACATGATGCCGACCGTGGTCTTCTGGTCCATCGGCTCGCCGGTCCGACCGCTGTTCAGACGGATTTTGCCGTCTTCTGGCAGGCCGGCCTCACGCAGCATGGTCCGGATCTCCTCTTCGCTGGCGCCTTCGAACACCGGGGTCTGAGCTTGCAGACCGAGGGTGATCGCGGCCCAACCGAGGTGGGTCTCCAGCACCTGACCGACGTTCATGCGCGACGGCACGCCCAGCGGATTCAGGCAGATGTCCACCGTCTTGCCCGTAGGCAGGAAAGGCATGTCCTCTTCCGGCACGATGACCGAGATGACACCTTTATTGCCATGCCGCCCGGCCATCTTGTCGCCGACCTTGAGGGTCAGTTTGCGGGCGACGAAGACCTTGACCATCTCCAGCACGCCGGTCGGCAGATCGTCGCCGCGCTTGGCGTTGACGATCTCCTTTTCGCAATCGGCCTTGATCTGCTCGATCTGGGGATCGAACTCGTCGTAGATCGACCGCGCCTTGCGACGCTTGCTGCCGACCAGGTTCAGCGCGGTGACCGACAGCTCCTTGTTGAGCTTGAGCACCTCGGTATCGCCGAGCTGGGGCGAGTACTCGACCACTTCCCCGGTCTCGATGTTGACCACGTTGGCGCCGGCGACTTCCCAGATCTGGTTGAATTTTTCCCTGGCTTTCGCGGCCATGACTGCCTGGAAGCGATCTTCGATGACTTTGATCCGCGACTGCTCCTCGCGCTTGTCCTTCTCGGTCAGGGCGGCACGGCGCTGGAAGCGCTTGCACGCCACCACCACCCCGCGGATGCCGGGCTTCATCACCAGCGAGTCGTCGCGCACGTCTTCACCGGCGCGGCCGAAGATGGCGTGGAGCAGCTTCTCTTCGGGCGACAGCTCGGACTTGTTCTTAGGCGTGACCTTGCCGACCAGGACGTCGCCTGGGCGGACCAGGGTGCCGACCCGGACGAATCCGCGCTCATCGAGGTTGCGCAGGGCTTCTTCGCTGCGGCCAGGGATCTCGCGGGTGAATTCCTCTTTGCCGAGCTTGGTCTCGCGGATTTCGACCTTGAATTCCTCGATGTGGATCGAGGTGAAGCGGTCTTCCGCGAGCAGGCGCTCGTTGACGACGATGGCGTCTTCGAAGTTGTAACCGTCGAAGGGCATGAACGCGACCAGGCAGTTCTTGCCCAGGGCCAGCTCGCCTCCATCGGTGCCACCGCCATCGGCGATGATCTGGCCAGGGGTCACCTGGTCGCCGAGCCGGACGATGGGCGCCTGGTTGAGGCAGGTGCGCTCGTTCAGGCCGTGGTATTTACGCAGCTCGTAGCGGCGGTTGCCGTCGGCGGTGCTGATGATGATCTGCTTGGCGTCGACCGCGACCACCTCTCCGGCCACATCGGACATCACCACCATGGAGGAAGATTTGGGAATCTCCTTTTCCATGCCGGTGGCGACGATCGGGGCGTCGTTGATCAGCAACGGCACCGCCTGGCGCATCATGTTGGCGCCCATCAAGGCGCGGTTGGCGTCGTCGTGCTCAAGGAACGGAATGAGCGCGGCCGACACGCCGATCATCTGCTTGGCCGAAACGTCGACATAGGTGACCTCGTTGGAGGCGACCTCGGTGAACTGGCCGGCATGGCGGACCTGGACGATGTCCTTGGCGAACCGATTCTTGTCGTCGAGCTCGACCGTGGCCTGGGCGATTTTCGCTTCGGCTTCTTCGTCGGCCATGAGATGCACGATCTCATCGGTGACCCGGCCGTTCTCGATCTTGCGATAGGGCGTGACCAGGAATCCGTATTCATTGACCGCGGCGTAGATCGCCAGCGAGACGATCAGACCGATGTTGGCACCTTCAGGGGTCTCAATCGGACAGATGCGGCCGTAGTGGCTGGTATGGACGTCGCGGACTTCGAAGCCGGCGCGTTTGCGGTTCAGACCTCCCGGGCCGAGAGCCGACAGGCGGCGCTCGTGGGTCAGCTGCGACAGCAGGTTCGACTGGTCGACCACCTGCGACAACTCGCCGCGCTGGAAGAAGTTCTGGATCGCGCTGTCCACCGCCTGGTTGTTGAACAGGTTGCGGGGGGCAAGGGCAGCGGCGACGTCTTCCTGTTGGAGGTCGCGGCTGAGCTTCTCTTTGACTGCGCGGCGCAGCTTGAGCATGGCCGCGCGAAGTTCGTCGCTGAGCAGGTCGGCGATCGGACGTACCCGGCGGTTGCCGAGATGGTCGATATCGTCGATTTCGCCGGCGGCGGCATTGGTGCGGATCAGGGTCAGCAAGTACTGCAAAGCATGGGAGTAGTCGTTGATCGTCAGGACCCGCGACTCGCCTTCGACCTTGAGCTTGCGGTTGATGCGGAAGCGACCGACCGCACCGAGGTTGTAGCGCTGCTCGTTGAGGAACCGGTCGGTGAAGAATTCGCGGACCTTGGCCTCGTCGGTCGGGTTGCCCGGACGGAGGCGGCGGTAGATGCGGAGCAGGGCATCTTTATGGCTCTGCGACTCGTCTTCGCGCAGAGTGTTGAGCAGAATGTCGTCGGGCTTGGCCGGCTGGTCGCTGTTCTTGACCCCTGAGATCACCGTCACGTTTTCGACGCCGAGATCTTTGAGGTTGTTGAACACGCCCTCGGTCATGGTCTCGCAGGCTTTGGCCAGGACTTCGCTGTCCTCCTTGGAGACAATGTCAGCTGCGAGGATCTTGCCGACGGCCTTGTCCTTGGCGCCACGGCTGGCCACCGAGATCTCCTCGGTCTCGTAGAACTCTGAGATGATCGCGGCGGTAGAACCGTGGGGCTCGCTCAGCGCCCGCAGGAAGCAGGTGGCGAGGACCTTGGTGCTCTTGTCGATCTTGATCTGGAGGATGTCTTTGGAGGTCTGCTCGACCTGGATCCACGAGCCGCGCTCGGGGATGATCCGGCAGGAATACGTGCGCCGTCCGCTGGCTCCGGTCTCGCTTGAGAAATCGACGCCCGGCGAACGCTGGATCTGGGTGACGATGGTACGCTCGGCGCCGTTGACGATGAATTCGCCACCGCCGATGCGGATTGGGAAGTAGCCGATGTGGACGTCCTCTTCGAGGACATCCTTGAAGGTCGGGTGGTTCTGGCCCTCGACCCGGATCTTGATCTTGATCCCGCGCTGGAAGGTGAGACCGAGGTCGCGGCACTCATCCAGAGTGTGCTGCGGCGGCGAGAACAGATAGCCGTGGTACGAGACCTTGACCTGGTCCTCGTAGCCGGTGATCGGGAAGAACTCCCGAAAGATCGCCTCCAGGCCCTTGTGCTGGGGTCTCTGGTCAGGCTGCGCGTCCGAGTCGAGGAACTCGTCGTAGCTGCGCGACTGGAGATTCACCAGGCTGGGGACAGGGATGACCTCGCGGGTCTTGCCGAAGTGCCGGATCGGGCGCATGAGGTTCTCCAGGGCCGGGGAGTTCCGCGGCCGTCAGACTTGTACCAATGGGGGGCGACAGGCTAGAAGAGAAGGCCCGCCTGGCAAGACGCCGATTCGACCCGGGTTGGACAAGCCCTGTCCATCGGCGGATCGCCGATGGCAAAGCCGTGTCCAGGTACCGGGTCGGATGGGTGCACGCAGGTGGGTTGACGGCAGGTCCGGCGAAGCCGGACCTGATATCACTGGCCTTCGACTTTGACCTTGCAACCGGCGGCTTCGAGCTTCTTGACCAGCTCGTCGGCAGCGGCCTTTTCGAGGCCTTCCTTGACCGGCTTCGGGGCGCCTTCGACCAGGGCTTTGGACTCGCCCAGGCCGAGGCCGGTGATCTCGCGGACGGCCTTGATGGCGCCCATCTTGTTGGCCGTGCCGTCGACCAGGATGACCCGGAAGGAGGTCGGAGCCTCTTCGGCGGGTTTGGCGGCAGCGGCGGCGCCGGCAGCGGCCGGAGCGGCGGCAGCTGGGCCGGCAAGGGCGGCGTCGGAGACGCCGAGAGCGGACTTGAGCTGGTTGACCAGCTCGACCAGCTCGATGACGGTCAGGGTCTTCACCTGGTCGACGATGGTCTGGATCTTGGCGGTATCGGCCATGGGATGTTCCTAGGTGCGGGTCACTTGCCCGCGGGTTGAGGTGGACGGGTCGAGCTCAGGCTGCCGGCGGCGCGGCTTCCGGTTCGGACTTGACTTTGAGGATGCGGATAAGCTCGGTCGGCTTGGTATTGAGGATGCGGACCAGCTGGGCCAGAGGCGCTTGCAGGGTGCGCAGGACCAGCGCACTGGCCTGCTCGCGGGTCGGCATGTCTGCCAGAGTTGCAGCATCCTTCGCGTTCAGGACGGTGCCTTCGATGACCCCGCCTTTCAGTGCGATCTTGTCCTCTTTGACCAGATCGTTGATGAGCTTGGCGGTGGCGGAGATGTCCGGTCCGGCGGCGATCACCCCGACCGGGCCTTTGCGCGGAACGGCCTTGTCGGCGCCGGCAGGCAGCACGCGGTAGAGGATCGAGGACTTGGCCACCTTCAGCCGGGCGCCGACCTTGCGCAGGCCGGTGCGGAACTTGATGGCGTCTTCGCTGTTCAGCTTGGAGGCGTCGATTAGCACCAGGCAGGTGGCGCCGCTGACGTGGGCCTTCACCTCGCCCAGCATCAGCTCGTTTATCAGGCTTGGCATGGTGGATTCCTCAGGCGTCGGCGGCGGAGCTGATGGCGACGGGCACGCCCGGGCCCATGGTCGCCGAGAGAGTGGCGCTGACCATGAAACTGCCCTTCACCGACGATGGCCGGTGCTCGGACACGTGGATCAGGAAAGCATCGATGTTGCCGGTCAGCTGGGCCTCATCGAATCGGGTGGTGCCGACCCGGACGTGGACGTTGCCGTTGGCGTCTGCGCGGTATTCGGTCTTGCCGGCCTTGAACTCGCGGACGGCGGTGACCACGTCGTCGGTGACGGTGCCGGATTTGGGGGCCGGCATCAGGCCGCGGGGTCCGAGCACTTTACCGAGCCGGCCGACGAAGCGCATCATCTTCGGAGTGGCGATGGCCACGTCGAAGTCCATGAAACCCTCATTGACCGCGGTGACCAGATCTTCACCGCCGGCCTTGACTGCACCGGCCTGGAGGGAGCCCTGGATCTTGTCTCCGTCATCGACGAACACGATCACCCGGACGTCGCGGCCAGTACCGTTGGGAAAGCTGAACGATCCGCGGAACTGCTGATCGGCCTTTTTGGTGTCGAGGTTGAGATGGAGCGAGAGGTCGACGCTCTCAGCGAACTTGGCCCCGATCTTGGGGGCGGCCATCTGCTTGATCAGGGCCACCGCCTCGGTGAGAGGGCGGGGGACGTGGGCCTTGCTGGCGTCGCCGAGCAGGGCCGCGGCGGCGCGGTAGCGCTTGCTGCGGTATTTCATGGTTCCTCCGTGGTGCAGACGGCCGCTGGTGCGGCCTCCCACGCGTGAATGTGAAAACGGATCAGTCGGTGACGGAGATGCCCATGGAGCGTGCGGTACCCTGCACCGAGCGCATCGCCGCGTCCAGGGAGGCGGCCGTCATTTCGGCGACCTTCTTTTCGGCGATCTGCTTGACCTGGTCTTTGGTGACCTTGCCCACGGTGGTCAGCGGGTTGGGGGCGCTGGAGCCCTTTTCCAGTCCCGCAGCCTTGCGCAGCTGGGCGCTTACCGGCGGCTGTTTGAGGATGAACGTGAAGGTCTTGTCTTTGAAGACCGTGATCACCACCGGAATGATCTCGCCCTTCAACTTCGCTGTCGCGTCGTTGAATTGCTTGACGAACATCGCGATGTTGACGCCCTTGGCGCCAAGGGCCGGACCGACCGGCGGGGCCGGGGTCGCACCACCGCCTGGGATCACCAGGTTGATGGTGCCGATGATTTCCTTCGCCTTAGCCATAATGGGTCCTGCGTCGCTGCCTGCTGGTCGGTTGCCGAGGGGGCGGGATGGTGGGCCATTCCCGCGGAATGCAAGGGTGGGTTTGAATCGCTACAAGAGCAAGCGCTGGCGCTAGACCGCTGATTCGACCTGCCAGACTTCGAGCCAGACCGGTGTCTGACGTCCAAAAACCGTGATCATCGCACGGAGCTCGCCCTTCTGGGCGTTGATCTCCGCGACCACGCCCTCCATGCCGGCGAAGGTTCCTTCTTTGACCTTGATCCGGTCGTCGAGCTTGTAGGGCATCTGGACCAGTTCGCGGCGCTGTTCATCTGGCGTCGGAGCCGTGGCGATGCGGACGATCCGTTCCGCTTCTTCGTTGGTCAGCGCCACTGGATTGTGCGGATCCGGGCCGAGGAATCCGGTGACTCCGTCAATTGAATCGATGGTTTCCAGCAGCGCATCGGTGGGTTCCATCTCAATATAGATGTACCCTGGAAACAACTTGCGCTCGGTGGAGACTTTTTTTCCGCGTTTCACCTCGGTGATGCGTTCGGCCGGGATCAGCATCTGTCCGACGCCGGCTTCCAGCTTTCGTTCACGCAGGGCAATCTGGATATTCTCACGGCAGGAATTTTCCCGGCCGCTGACCGCTTTCAGGACGTACCAACGCATCAGATCCAGCCTTTCAGGGCGGGCAGACCGCTCCGCATGAGCGAAATGAAGATGTAATCGACCGCGAGCACGGTGGCGGCGACTACCACCAGCACCAAGCCGACCACCAGCGTGGTGCGGAACAACGGTCCGGGTTCGGGCCATTCGACTCGAGTCATCTCAGACTCGACCTCAACCAGGAAATCGACCGTGCGCGGCAGGAATCCGACCAGGATCAAGCCTGCGATCAAGGTTGCGAGTGAACAGGCTGCAAAAAATCCCCCCTGGACCAGCTGGCGGATGTGCGCTGCCTGGTCGGCTGACGATGCCGCCGTACCGAATCCTTTATAGGCGCCATTCCACGCGAAATCGGCGGCGATCACCGCCACCATGATGAGGCAGACGACGCGGATGACACGTCCCTGCGGCCATTTGTACATCGCTACACATCCCCTCGTGGGTTACCGGCGGGGCCGGCAGGCGGTGAATCCGTCAAGTCGAAGGCGGTGGCACGGGAGGAGGGATTTGAACCCCCGACCGGCGGATTTGGAATCCGCTGCTCTACCAGCTGAGCTACCCCCGTATGCACCTCCGCCAAGCGGGCGAATGCCAATCCAGAACAGGTCGATCACGCGGCCTGTATGATCATTTCCGTTTCTTCTCCTTGTGCACGGTGTGCTTGCGCAACCGTGGGCTGTACTTCTTCAGTTCCAGCTTGGGAGAGGTTTTTGAGCGGCTGGTGTAATAGTTGATGTCGCCGGTTTCGGCGCACACCAGCATCACATGTTCGCGTTTATCTTTGGCCATGGCTGCGTGCTTTCGTCACAAGAGTGGTCCCGGCCGATTCCGATCGGCCGGGACCCAGGATTCGTTGATCAGGCCTTGGCGGGCAGGATCTTGGTAACCACGCCCGAGCCGACGGTGTGGCCGCCTTCGCGGATGGCGAAGCGCAGTCCGGGTTCCATCGCGACCTTCTTGCCCAGCTCGACCTCGATCTTGAGGTTGTCGCCAGGCATGGCGATTTCCTTGTCCTTCGGGAGGTTGATGGTCCCGGTAACATCGGTGGTGCGGAAGTAGAACTGCGGGCGATAACCGTTCTGGAACGGCGTCTTGCGGCCGCCTTCTTCGCCTTTGAGGATGTACACCTCGGCCTCGAAGTTGGCGTGGACGCTCACCGTCTTGGGCTTGGCGATGACCATGCCGCGTTCGATCGACTCCTTGGCGATGCCGCGCAGCAGCACGCCGCAGTTGTCACCGGCGATGGTTTCTTCCATCTCCTTGCGGAACATCTCTATGCCGGTGGCGACCGAGGCCATCGGCTCTTCCTTCAGGCCGACGATCTCGACCGGCTCGCCCAGCTTCAGCTTGCCGCGCTCGACCCGACCGGTGGCGACGGTGCCGCGACCTTCGATCGAGAACACGTCTTCGACCGACATCAGGAACGGCTTGGCGTCTTCGCGGGTGGGCTCGGGGATGAAGCTGTCGAGGGCGGCGAGCAGGTCGATCACCGGCTTGGCGTCGGGGCTCTTGGCGTCGGTGGCGGCAAGGGCCAGGTCGCTGCGTCCACGAATGATCGGGGTCGCATCGCCGGGGAACTGGTACTTCTTCAGCAGGTCGCGGATTTCCTCCTCAACCAGCATCAGCAAGTCAGGATCATCGACCAGGTCGATCTTGTTCAGGAAGACCACGATGTGGTTCACGCCGACCTGGCGGGCGAGCAGGACGTGCTCCTTGGTCTGGGGCATCGGGCCGTCGCCAGCCGACACGACCAGGATCGCCCCGTCCATCTGGGCTGCGCCGGTGATCATGTTCTTGATGAAGTCGGCGTGCCCGGGGCAGTCAACGTGGGCGTAGTGGCGCGCGTTCGAGCTGTATTCGACGTGCGAAGCGGCGATGGTCACCGTCTTGTTGGCGTCGCGGACGGTACCGCCCTTGGTGATTTCAGCGTAGGTGCGTGGAGGAGTCGCCTTGGGATCGACCAGGGAGCACACATGCACGAGGGCCGCAGTCAGGGTCGACTTGCCATGGTCGATGTGACCGATGGTGCCGACGTTCACGTGCGGCTTGTTGCGGTTGAACTTTTCCTTGGCCATGATCGGGGGTTCCTACGGGCGTCAGCCCGGGGTGGTTGCGACGACTGACGGGAGGGGAGTCGGTCGGGTGATGGAGCTACCTTCGGGATTTGAACCCGAGACCTCGTCCTTACCAAGGACGCGCTCTACCAGCTGAGCTAAGGCAGCGGAAGAATGTGGTAACCGATGTTAGAAAGAGCCGTTCCAGGAGCACCAGACAGCGTCGGTCGCATCAGGCGGCGGGTGGATGGAGCGGGCGATGGGATTTGAACCCACGACATTCTGCTTGGAAGGCAGACGCTCTAGCCGCTGAGCTACGCCCGCATCCGGTCAGGGATGGTGGGCAGAGTAGGATTCGAACCTACGAAGGCGCGATGCCAGCAGATTTACAGTCTGCCCCGTTTGGCCGCTTCGGTATCTGCCCGATTGGCCCGCGCGCCCGGTGCGATCGGGTGTTGTCTGGAGAACTGGGAAAGAGCCGGGACCGTTGGAGCCACCTGCCGGACTCGAACCGGCGACCCACGGTTTACAAAACCGTAGCTCTACCAGCTGAGCTAAGGTGGCGTGCGCCCCCGCCTTTTTATGAGAAAGGACGGGCAGGCTAGAAACAGCCCCCCCTGTGTCAAGGCGACGCCTATTTCATGGGGGCTTCGCCCCCACGGCCCTTTGGGCCTGTTCCAGCTCCGCTTCGCTCCGCGCTGCGCAGGTCGCAGGCCTTTGGCCTGCTGCCACCAGCGGTGGCGCCTGCTCCGCCCCTGGCCGTGGTCGGCGCTCGTTTTCCTTCGGAAAACGTGGGCGCATCGCCTCCGGCGATTTTCTGCGCCCACCGCTCCTCCGGCGGCCGTTCCCCGCTCGCTTTGCTCTCGGGGACCCCTTTCCATTGGGGGCTTCGCCCCCACGGCCCTTTGGGCCAGTTCCAGCTCCGCTTCGCTCCGCGCTGCGCAGGTCGCAGGCCTTTGGCCTGCTGCCACCCGCGGTGGCGCCTGCTCCGCCCCCCTGGCCGTGGTCAGCGCTCGTTTTCCTTCGGAAAACGTGGGCGCATCGCCTCCGGCGATTTTCTGCGCCCACCGCTCCTCCGGCGGCCGTTCCCCACTCGCTTTGCTCTCGGGGACCCCTTCCCGTGCTCATCGCGGCCCGTTGGGCCTGGTCGCCCCTCGTTTTCCTTCGAAAAGCGAGCTGGCGGCCCTGCCTGTGGCTTTTTTCAGCCGACGCCGGCGAGCTGGCCGACCCGGGGGAGTTCGCCGACCAGTGGCTTCA
Organism: Planctomycetota bacterium; assembly: GCA_014193115.1. Classification (GTDB taxonomy): domain Bacteria; phylum Planctomycetota; class UBA11346; order UBA11346; family UBA11346; genus BJHQ01. The sequence continues at coordinate 89,310 of BJHQ01000014.1, forward strand.
AATACGGCAGCAGGCGTTCGGTCACCACGTCGTTCCCGGCCGCATTGAGGAACTCCCGGGGCATCGACTTGGTCTCTTTGGCGACGGTATGCAGCGGGGTCACAAAGGTTTCGATGCTGTATTGAGCGCCGTCGCCGATTCGACGGAAGGCGATGCTGCCGCTGGCATTCCCAGCGAGGGCGGCGGCGACCGCTGCAGACCCGGCGCGACGGGCCTCGACCGCGTCGATGGTGCTGACCACTCCGGGGAAGCAGCGTTGCAGATAGCCGAAGGTATCGGCGCGAACCCGGTGCTTCTTCTCCGGCCAGCTCTTGGCCAGGTGGGTCTTGAGGGTCTCGGCCAGGAAATCGCCGAGGGCGCCGGATCCAGACAATTGGGCGTTGCCGTGGCTGTCGACCTCGCCGCTGGTGACGATGCCCTTGCCACCCGGTCCATGGATGCCTTCCGACACTGCGATGATGCAGCGGCCGATGCGGCGATAGACGGCTTCGACATCCGCGCAAAAGGTTTCCAGCGAGAAATCGGTTTCCGGGCAATAGATCAGATGCGGCCCATCGTTGGGGAAGACCCTGGCCAAGGCGCTGGCGGCGGTCAGCCAGCCGGCGTTGCGGCCCATGACGATGTTGACCTTGATGCCGGCCAGGCTGCGATTATCGAGGTTGTCGCCCATGAACGCCTGGGCCACGAACTTCGCGGCCGAACCGTACCCCGGGCAGTGGTCGGTGACCCGCAGATCATTGTCGATGGTCTTGGGGCAGTGGAAGCAGGTCAGCGGATAGCCCGCCTTGACCGCCATCTCGTGGACGATGTGGGTGGTCTCGGCGGTATCATTCCCACCAATATAGAAGAACGCGGTGACGCCGAGTTCTTTGAAACGCGCGAAGATCTTCTCGCCGTCCTCTGCGCTGGCTTTGCGCCGCACCGATTTCAGCGCCGCTGACGGGGTGTTCGCCACCAGTTCCAGGGTTTCTGGAGATTCCTTGGAAAAATCGCAGAACTTGCCGTCGATGATGCCCTGGATGCCGTGGATCGCGCCGAGCACCTTGGGGAACTGGTCACGCCTGGCCAAGGCGGCCTGCACCACTCCGATCAGGGTCTGATTGATGACCGCGGTGGGTCCGCCGGATTGGCCGACGACGAGGGTGCCGGGCTGGTGCATGGAAGCATCCTTTCAGGAGGTCGGAAATGCTTGTCCGCGTGCTGTGACCAGCAAGGGCCTGCGTATGCAGCAACGCGGTCACCATTCCCAGGCGTCGAGCAGTTCTTGCACCGTCTGCCGCCGCCGGGCCAGGCGAACCGCGCCACCATCAACCACGACCTCGGCCGGCAGCGGCCGGGTGTTGTAGGTGCTGGCCATGGCCGAGCCGTAGGCGCCGGCGTCGTGCAGGGCGAGCAGGTCGCCGGGCTGGGGTCGGGGCAGAACGCGATCGCGGGCGAACAGATCGCCGGATTCGCAGATGTTGCCGACCACGTCCACGGTCGCGGGCGGAGCGTCGGGCCGGGTGAGATTGCAGATCCGGTGATAGGCACCGTACATGGCCGGACGGATCAGGTGGTTGAAGCCGGTGTCGCAACCGACGAAGCAGCGTCCATCGGGGTTGGTCTTCACACTGGTCACGGTGGTGACCAGCGTGCCGGCCTCGGCGACCAGGAAGCGGCCAGGCTCCAAACGCAGCTCGACCCGCCGGCCGATGCGGACGCAGAAGTCCTCCATCATGCTAGTGACAGCGGAGCCGACCCGGACCAGATCGATGGAGCGGTCGCCGGGTTTGTAGGGGATGCCCAGGCCGCCGCCGACATCGACGAAACGCAGGTGAGGCAGCCTGGCGGCGACGCTGAGGATCACCGAGCACGCGGCGATGAACGCTTCAGCATCGAGGAACCCAGAGCCGATATGCATGTGGCAGCCGATGACCTTGAGGCCATAGGTGCGCTCGATCGCCAGCACGCGGTCGATCTCGGCGTGGTGGACGCCGAACTTGGTCAGCGGCCCAGCGGTACAGATTTTCTCATGGGATCCGGCGCCGATGTCCGGATTGAAGCGCACCGACGCCACCGTTCCGCCGGCGGCAGCCAGGCGTTCGAGCCGGTCGAGGCTGCCGCAGTTAATCAAGACGCCTTGCGCCAGCGCCTCGGCCTGTTCGGCGTCGGTCATGTTGTTTTCGGTGTACAGCACCCGGTCCGGAGGCACGCCCAGACGCAGGGCGAGGGCGACTTCGCCGGGCGACACCGCGTCGATGCCGAAGCCTTCGTCGACGATGGTCCTGGCGACCAGCGGCACCGGGTTGGCCTTGATCGCGAACAGCGGTTGAAAGGGACGAAAGGCGATTGCCTTTTTCAGCGCCTGGGCCTTGCTCCGCACCAAGTCGAGGTCGTAGACATAGAGCGGAGTTGCGAACCGTGAGGCAAGCGCAGACAGGTCGATGGAAGGAGCGGCAGGCATGGGGAGGCGAGACGTACCCGACGGGCGGGCGCTGTCACGCCAGCAAGGCGTGGTGGTTCCGACCAGCCTCTGGGCGCGACCGCAGGGCGACTTGGCGTAGCGCATTTTTTCGCGACCATCGTGCATGGCCACGGCAGTCCAGGCGATGTTCGGTCGGATCTCCGGGCGTTATGACCTGTTGAACCGGGTGCTGTCGGCGCGCCAGGATGTCGCCTGGCGGCGGCAGGCGGTGTCCAGGTTGCGGCCCCATGGCCGGGTCCTCGACCTGGCCTGCGGTACCTTCGATCTCGGCCTCGAAGCCCTGGCCCAGGGCCGGGCCGGGGTGGTCCATGGCTGTGATTTCTGTTTGCCGATGCTCCACGCCGGAGCGGCGAAACGTTCCGGACGTCCGATCACCGCCAGCGTCGGCGATGCTCTGCATCTGCCATTCGCCGACGCCTCATTCGATGCGGCGCTGGTCGCGTACGGCTGGCGCAATTTCCCCGATCCGGCGGCGGCCGCGGTTGAGCTTCACCGGGTGGTGCGTCCCGGTGGGCAGGTGCTGATCCTCGAATTCTTCAAGCCAGAGCGCTGGTGGCCGCGGATTTTCCATGGTACTTTCGGCCGCTATGTCATCCCCACCGTCGGCGGACTGCTCTCGGGAGACCGTTCCGCGTATACCTATTTGAACGCCAGCACGGCAAAATTCCTGTCCGTTGCCGAGGCCGACACCGTGCTCCGCGCATCCGGTTTCACCGCCACGGTGTGGATGCCGTTCTTTGGCGGGGTCAGCCACGGAGTCATCGCCGAACGCGGTGGTGTCATCGCCGGACCCGGCGGTGGGGGCGGAGCCTGACCGATGCTCATCCACTTCTTGCGCGTCGTGTTCGTCGCCCTGGCGGTGATCATCGGAATGACCGACGGCCGTCGCTTCTATGACTCGGTGTATCCAGCTGCGCCGGCCTGGTTCGGCGGCATCATGGGCTTCGCCGTGGCGGTCACGCTGATCGCCGCAGAACAAGCCTTCCGCAGCCGCTTCACCCGCAGCCTGGTGGCCTTCCTGATCGGTTTAGCCGGCGGTCTGGCGCTGTCCTGGCTGGTGCTGTCGGTGCTGCGCCTGGCACTGCAGGGCAGCGAAGGCTGGTACAGCAATCTCGACGTGCCGATCGTGCTGGTATTGACCTACCTGGTGATGGTGACCGTGATCCGCAATGCTGATCGCCTGCGGGTGGTGGTCCCCTTCGTCGAGTTCCGGGCCGAACGCCGTGGTGGCGGCCCGCTGGTGCTGGCGGTCGACCTGCTCGGGGATGGCCGGCTGCTCGGCCTCCTGAAATCAGGTTTCATCGCCGACCGGGTGGTCATCCACCAGCGAATCATCGCCCACTGGGAGGCTCTGACACGCTCTGACGATCCGGCCCAGGCCGCCAGGTCCCGGCGTGCGATCGAATCCCTGGTGGAACTCCGCGCCTTGCCCGGTTTGCTGGTGGAGATCGACGCCACCGAGATCCCGGCCACCGCCGACCTGCCCGAACTCGCGATCCGCCTTGCCCGGCTGGAAACCGGCCGGGTCGCCAGCGCCGACCGCGACACCGTCCACCGCTGCTCGGCCCAGGGCGTGCCCGTCCTGGATTTCGCCGCATTGGCCGCGGCATTGTCCCCAACCGTCAGACCGGGAGAGCAGCTCGATCTGTTGATCGTCAAGCCCGGCGAAGCACGCGGCCAAGGCGCTGGCTTCCTCGACGACGGAAGCCTGGTGGTGGTGGCCGGCGCCGCCGACCGCATCGGCCAGACCGTGCATTGCACCGTGCTGCGCATGCACACCACCGCTAACGGCCGGATGGTCTTCGCCGAACTGTCCGTCTGACGTGCGGAGCAGTTCGGCAGGTGGCGCCGCCAACCCGCAACGACCAGCCGGACCGCGACATTGCCAGGGACGGCGCAGCCTATAAAAGGGCCAACCCCCAATGGTTCCGCCCGGATAGCTCAGCGGTAGAGCAGCGCTTTCGTAAAGCGAAGGTCGGAGGTTCGATTCCTCTTCTGGGCACCAGTATTTTACGCCTGTTGAAGTTCAAATGACACGGGCGCAGGCGATCGTCCCGCCGCAATGTTATCGGAAACAGAGCGTCCGGTTCAGGTTGCCGATGGCCTGCCTGGTCGTCCGCCCTTGGGAATGGACGACGTGCCAATCTGTCCGTCGCGCACTGTCAGCGGATTCTCGGTATTGGCCGCCGCAGGCTGCCTTGGTGGTCACCGCTGGAAGATGGGCAGGTACTGGTTCGGCACCTGCAAGATGATCAGCGCCATGGCGGTCGGGTAGGCACCCTGGTGCTCGCCCTGGGCCCACCGGCCGTCGGGGGCCTGGGTCTTCACCAGGTGGGGGGCGGCCTTCGCCCAGTAGGTGTCCCAGTCGGTCGGATCGGGGCTGTGGAACAGGGCCTGCGCGCAATAGTATTGGCCGTACCACAGGTAGTTCCCCTGCCCTGAGAGATGCTGGGCGAAATTGCGGCGGATGAAGGCCAAGGCCGGACCCAGGGTGCGATCCTTGGGATCGGACACGCCGGACCCGATCAGGCTCATCGCTCCCGCCGCAGCCCGGGGGATGCCTTCGGCGCCTTCGACGCCCCAATTGCCGCGATGGCCGCGGGTGTAGCTGAAACTGCCATCACCATTGGCGCAGCCACGGACATAGTCGATCGCCTTGCGGATGACCTCGACCGTGCGGGCGCTGCCGACGCCGGCGTTCCAAGCGGCGCGCAGTGCCATGACCTGGCAGATGGTGACGCTGATGTCGGCATCCACCGGGGCCGGGGCGTAGCGCCAGCCACCTTCCTCATTCTGCGCGCTGTGGATCAGGTCGGTGGCGGCCTCGAGCGCCCGGCGCACCGGTTCGTCCGGCGACATGCCATAGCATTCGGCCAGGTAGAGCGTGGCGAAGCCATGGGCATACATGTTGCCGCCGTCGCCCAGGTAGCCATTGCTGCGATCCTGTCGCTGGAGCACGGATTTCAGGCATTTCGCAGCCGCTGCGCGGTACTCGCCGCGGCTCGGCGTGTAGCCGCCTGCGAGCAGCGCCATGCCGGCCAGGGCGGTGGGCGCCATGTCTTGGAAGGAGCCATCATCGCCCTGCATTTTCAGGAGGGCGGCGATTCCGCGGTTGACGGCGTTGGCGACTGCCGCATCGGGAGTGAACGACGCGGCCGGGAGCGCCGCGACCACCGCTAAGGAGAGGACCGCCAAACGCAGCGCCGCCGCAGTCAGCTGGTTCATGGATCGCAGCATGATCACCGCCCGTCTTCGAGGACTTCGAGGTACCGCTCGAACAATTGCTGGGCCCGGGCGCTGTGGAGCTGTTCTCGTGCATTGCGCAGCTGCTCGCGGCGTTCGGGAGGCAGATGCATCAGTCCGCCGCCTTCCTGGCCGGCCGCGACCCGGACCCGTTCGCCGGTCCCGCCTTTCTGCGGGCCGCCGGCTTGGGCCTGGCCGGCCTGGGCCTGACCGGATTGCTGGCCTTCTTCCGGCTTGGCCGGCTGGGGTTTTTGCCCGGCTTGCGGCTGAGGTTTGGATTCCCGGCGTTTCTGCTGGGATTGCGATTGCGACGAGCCTTGGCTGTTGCTTCCGGAGGCTTCGGCCAGCACCTGGCGCAGATGCAGCTCGGCGACCTCTTGTTCGGTGCGGGTAGTGGCGCCGCGGTCCTTGGTCGCCAGGAGTTCAGCGGATTGGGCAGCGGCCCGCCAGGCCCGGGTGAGCAGCAGCTGGGCCCGGCTTCCTGGTCGGGTCTGGCCCTGCACGGTCTCCACCAGATCTCGGACCCGGGACTGGGCAGCGGCAAGATCCACCGGCCGGTTGACCTCGGTCAGGCGCTTGACCTCACCCTGCATCGCCGCGAGCAGTGCCAGCTCGGCCGCGGGCGGGAAGGGCGGCTGTTGGCCGGCTCCACCAGCGCCGCCTTGCCCATCTTTGCTTTCCCCGGAGGGCAGGTTGCTCGCGATGTCGATCAACCGGGCGATCTCGGCCAAGGCGGTCGCGGCCAGGCGCCGGCCACGGCCTCCGGCAGCGGGCTTGGCGAAATGGGTCCCAGCGGCGGTCAGTGCGGCCTGGATCCGCGAGGTGGCTTCGGTCGCCAAGGCGAACTGCTTGAGCCGGGCGAGGACTTCCTCTTGGCAGATCAGTGCCAGGTCGGCCTCGGTCTGGCCGAGGGTCGTGGCCTGGCGCGAGGCGGCAAAGGGCAGCGGGGTGTCGCCGTGGTTTTTTTCCAGGGCGGTGGCCTCGACGACCGCTTTGGCTTGCTGGCGATGCAGGTCACGAAGCACGGCCAGGACATCGCGCTCACCTGGCTTGTTCTTCTTGTCGTCAGGCTTGTCGGCATCGCCGGCCAATTTGCGCTGGGCCTCGCGGAGCAGCGCCGCGGCTGCGCCGGCATCGCGGCTGGCGCCGGCGCGATCCCCGCTGTGCATTTCGCTGGCCGCCGCCTCGGCCGACTTCTCAGCTGCCTCAGACAATTTACCCGCGTCGGGATCGGACTTTTTGGCCTCCTCGCTGGCCCGCTCGATGTCGTTCTTCAGCCGGTTCTGCTCCGCTTCCAATTCCTGCGGTTTGCCGCCGGCATCGAGGGCCGATTGGAGCATCTCTTCGCGCCAGGCGAGTTCACCGAAGCGCTCGGCGAGCGCCTGGTCGGCGGCATTTCCGCGTAATTTTTCTTGCAGTTTGCGCATCGCATCAAGGGCATCGGCCTGATTGGCGGGGGCCTGGGCGCGCTGGTCGTCGCTGCCCGCCTGCTTCGCCGCCAAGGCCAGACGGTCGCCGGGCGCACGGCTGCGGACCAGGGCTTTGGCCTCGTCGAGGCTCGACGACGGATCAGCGAGCAGCCGGCGTTCGACCTCGCGCACCTGCTCGGCGAGTTCGGTCTGGCGCTTGACGATGTCGGCCCGCCGGGCGGCACCTTCTTCGTCGATGGGCTTCACCAGGTAGTCGCGAGCGAAGGATTTGGTCGCCTGGGCCAGCGCTTCCTCCCGGGCGATGAGGGTGGCCAGAGTCCGGCCGAGGTCGCTCTCTGCCACCAGCTGGGCGAGCAGACGTTCAGCTTCGGCCAGTTCGCCATCGGCGTTCCGCGCGGCGGCGCTGCCTGCCGACTCGCCCTTGGCCGCGGCGGTGAGCTGGGGCGTGGCCGCGGCGGTGTGCACCAGGGCCAGGCGGGCAGGTTCTGATTGCTCAGCGGGCATCCGGTTCTCGGCCCACCGGCGTTGGAAATGACCAAGCAATTCCCCTGCCTTATCTGCGGCAAGGGCGGCGGCCCGGGCAGCCGCACCAAGGCGCTGGTCGTTGGCCAGGCCCTGGCCGAGCTCTTCGCGTGCCCGGCCGATCCGCTCCTTGGCCTCGCCGGCCTGGCGGGCGAGATCGGCGCGCAATTCGTCTTCGCTGACGACCTTCAGGGTCAGGGGCTGGCTCCGGCCGATGCCTGGACCGCTCACGTTGTTGGCGTCGCTGGCCCGGGCCTGGACCACCACCTGATCGCCGGGCTTGGCCAGACCGGCGATGGCCAGTTCGGCGGGCCGGGTGGCGCTGGCCTTGCCGCTGACATCGGTCCAGCGGGCCAGATCGCTGGGACTTCCCGCCTTGGTGTCAGCCGCGGAACGGACGCTGCGTTCGATGGCGAGCTCGGCCAGGGCGAGATCGTCGCCGCCGGTGGCGGTCAGGCGCACCACTGCTTGCGGGCCGACAACTTCATCATTCCGCGGACCGCGCAGATCGGCCACCGGCGGGCGGTCGGCTACCGCGGCCAAGGTCATGCGTGTGGTAGCTGTGGCGATGCCGTCACCGTCGCTGCCGCCGAGGACGAGTTCTCCGCCCAAACCGACCGTGAAGCTGCCTTTGGCGGTCGCTCCGGTTACACTCAACGGCTTGCGTTCTCCGCCCGGCAGGTCGATCCAGGCCGACGCGATTGTCCTCTGATCGGTCACCGGAGACGCCAGGAATTCTGCAAGGAATTCAACGTTTGATCCGGCCAGGGCCGATACCGCCAAGGTGCTCGATTCCACCATCGGCTGCCCGGCGTAGGCGGGCGGCGTGATCGTCGCGGAAATCCGTTGGATCGCAGCGCGGTCGACCACCCGCACGGTCATCGGCACCGGCAAGGCATCGCCTGCGCTGGCGGTGATGGTCCACCGCCCGGGCGGCAGGCCGAGGGCGTGCCGCCACGGCCCGTCGAGTCCAGCCAGCTGACGATCCTCACTGATGCCCTTGTCGCTGACCCAGGACAGGGTCACCGCCGAGACCGGTCCGCGGGTCCGCGTCACGGAGATCACGGCCTTTTCATCGGAGGCCACCACCGGGCGCTCAAGATTGGCAGTGATCGCGCTGTGACGGCGCCATTCCGCATCGGACCACGGCGCCAGCAGCCGGGCCAGACCATCTTCGGCAAGCCAGGGCATGGCCAGGGCGACGATCGCCGCAATCAGGAAGACTCCTGCGGCCAGCCCAAGATTCCGAGACAGTTTGTGGGCCGGCACCAAGGCCACGGCAGGCGTCGCAGCCAGAACATCGGCCAGCGCCCGGTCGTCGGCCGGCCCGAGGGTCAGACCTTCGACCCGGCTGATCAGCCGCCCGGCGAGGGTCGGAGTGCGCCGTTCCGCCAGCGCGGCCAGGGCCCGGTCATCAGTGCTGAGGCCCAGCGGGCGTAACAACCGTTTGCGTGCGGCCAACGCCACGGCCACTCCGAGCCCGGTCAATCCAACCACGCGGATCCAGCCAGGTAAACGGAAGGCCCAGTCGAGAGCGATCAGGGCGGCGGCGACCACGATGGCGATGACCACCAGCCGGGCGGCGCCATCGATCACCAGCACCGACCGCAACCGGCCGCGAAGGCGGGAAAGGAACGCGGCATGGTCCATAGCGCAAGATTGCCTGATGGGCATGGCGAATCCAGTCGCAACCGTGGGCATGCTCACAACCCAGAGGCACTTTCCCGATCAGCTGACCGGGCGTGATCGGAAAAACTGCTTGATCACTTGAAATCCATCGACCTCGCCCAAGCAAATGACAAGCAGATGATTCGACGCTCACACCCGGCCGATCGACCCTTGCATTCAGAATCCCGCTTACCAAAGTGCCCGCCCTCCTACGAACGGGTCGCAAGGCCCGGTCCTCTGGGGACCGCCGATCGGGGCCAAGCCCTCCTGATCGGCGAGACCGAAGCCTGAGTTGGGACGTCAACCCCACACAGGAACAACTCCGGTCATGGTCCACGGGCCCACCGCAGCCGATCCGGGTTCACCCTGGCAGGCTGGCTCGGCGCTGCTGCGCCGAGGAAATCGGCGCTCTCGCGCCGTGGAGATTGTCGAGTGAACGAGAAGATCAAGATCCGGCTCGAGGCTTACGACCACCGTATCCTCGACAAGGCTGCCCTCGACATCGTCGAGACTGCCAAGCGCACCGGCGCAAAAGTCGCCGGCCCAATCCCCTTGCCGACCAAAATCGAGCGCTTCACCGTTCAGCGCTCGCCCCATATCGACAAGAAGTCCCGCGAACAGTTCGAACTGCGGACCCACATCCGCATGATCGAGATCCTCGAACCGACCGCCAAGACCAACGATGTCTTCTCGAAGGTCGATGTCCCTGCGGGCGTCGACATCACCATCAAGCAGACGGTGAGGTGAGCCCATGCCGGTCGCACTCTTCGGCACCAAGATCGGAATGACCCGGGTTTATGATGGCGACATCGCCGTCCCGGTCACCGTGATCCAGTGCCAACCCAACGAAATCGTCGAAGTGAAGACCGTGGAAAAGCACGGTCATGCTGCGATCAAGGTCGGCGTCGGCGCCAAGAAGCGCAAGCCAACCAAGGCCGTGGCCGGTGAATACAAGAAGGCAGACGTCGCTCCGCGGCGGTTCATGCGCGAAATCCCGGTGCCGACCGACGCCAAGGGCGCTCCGGCCATCGAGATCAAGGCCGGGACCAAGCTCACAGTCGCAGCACTCGACGTGAAGAAGCTCTGCGACGTCATCGGCCGCAACAAAGGCCGTGGCTTCGCCGGCGTCGTCAAACGCCACAACTTCAGCGGCCACAACGCCAGCCACGGCGCGATGGGCATGCGCACTCCCGGCTCGATCGGCTGTCGCATGGACCCCGCCCGGGTGTTTCCGGGCCAGCGCATGGCCGGCCACTGGGGCAATGAACAGGTGACCATCAAGAACCTCAAGATCGTCAGCATCGACCAGGACCAACATCTGGTCGTGGTCCGCGGCGCCATCCCGGGCCCCGCTGGCGGCCTGGTCTCGATCCGTCAGGCTTGAAAGGACGCGCCATGGCCACCGTGACTATCTATAACACCGAAGGCGCCGCGACCGGCAGTGTCGATCTCGACCCCGCCAAGCTCGATCGCGAAGTGCGCAAGGCCCTGTTGAAAGAGGCCTATATTGCATCCCAGGACGCCCAGCGCCAAGGCACCCACAAGACCAAGAAGCGGTCCGAGGTTGCCGGCGGCGGCAAAAAGCCGTGGCGCCAGAAGGGCTCCGGCCGTGCCCGTCAGGGTTCAACCCGGTCGCCGCAGTGGGGCGGTGGCGGCCACGCCAAGACCGTTGAACCACGGGATTACAACTGGGATATCCCCGCTGGCCAGAAACGCCTGGCGACCAGGTCCGCTCTGCGGTTGCGTCTCGAAGAAGGTGCGTTGGTCGCGGTTGATGGCCTTGACGCAGCGGTCGGCACCGAACCCCGCACACGGGTGGTGGCCAAATTCCTGACCAAACTCGGCCTGGGCGGCAAAGGCACCTTGCTGGTTTCCGAAGGTCATCAGGGGAATCTGCACCTGAGCACTCGGAACCTCGCCAAAGTCGATGTCCTGGAGCGCCGCAACCTCAACGCCGGTGCGGTCCTCCGCCGGCCCCACCTGATCTTCACCAAGGGCGCTCTCGACGCCCTGGTGGCATCACTGTGATCGGGAGCCAGACATGACACCCTACGATATCATCAAGCGTCCGGTGGTCACTGAAAAGTCGACCTACACCCAGAACAAGCAGGGCCGGTACACTTTTGAAGTCGATCTGCGCGCCAACAAATCGCAGATCAAGTCGGCGGTCGAGACCTTGTTCAAGGTCAAGGTCGTGGCCGTCAACACCATGCACTGCCGCGGGACCTGGCGGCGGATGCGGGCTGGGCAACCGGGCATGACCTCGTCCTGGAAGAAGGCCATCATCCGGCTGGTCGCCGGCCAACAGATCGAAGGGATGTGATATGGGCTATCGCAAGCTCCACTCCGCCTCCGCAGGCGCCCGTCAGGCCACGATCCCGGACTTCGCCGAGATCACCAAAAGCGAGCCGGAAAAGTCGCTCCTCAAGAAATTCCATTACCGCGCCGGGCGCAATTCCAAAGGCCGGATCACGGTTTGGCACAAGGGTGGCCGCCACCCCCGACAATACCGCGCGGTCGATTTCAAGCGCCGTAAGCTCGACATCGTCGGCACGGTGCGCGGCATCGAATATGATCCGAACCGCAACTGCCGGATCGCCTACGTCACGTACGCCGACGGTGAGAAGGCCTACATCCTGGCTCCGAAAAATCTCGAAGTCGGTGCCACGGTGGTGAGCGCAACCGCCCAAGGCGAACCGAACGTCGGCAATTGCATGGAGCTGCGCTACATCCCCCAGGGTCTCGCGGTGCACAACATCGAAGTGCACCCGGGCAAAGGCGGCCAGCTCGCCCGCTCCGCCGGGACGTTCGCCCGCCTGATGGCGGTCGATGGCGGCCACGCCATCATCGCCATGCCTTCCGGTGAGCTGCGCAAGGTCCACGCCATCTGCCGCGCCACCATCGGTGAAATCGGCCGGTCCGATGCCAATGTCCGGAATATCGGCAAGGCTGGCCGCAATCGCTGGCTCGGCGTCCGCCCGACGGTGCGCGGCAACGCTATGAATCCGATTGCCCACCCGCTGGGCGGTGGTGAAGGCCACACCAACGGCGGTCGCCAACACTGCACGCCGTGGGGCCTGCTCGAAGGCACCAAGACCCGCAAGAAGCATCATCGCACCAATGTGTTCATCATCCGTCGCCGCGACGGCCGCACCGTCACCAGCGCAAAGCAGGACTGATCCATGAGCCGCAGTTCGCGTAAGGGACCCTACCTCGACCTCAAGCTGCTCGCCAAGGTCGAGAAGCAGAAGGCCGGCAACCAGCGCACCCCGATCAAGACCTGGTCGCGGGCGTGCACAGTGGTGCCGGACTTCATCGGCCACACCTTCTCCGTGCATAACGGCAAGGGTTTCCACCAGGTGTTCATCACCGACAACATGGTGGGCCACAAGCTCGGCGAGTTCGCTCCCACCCGCACCTTCCGCGGCCATGGCGGCGGCAAGAAAGAGGAGGAGAAGAAATGAGCGAAGTCTATCGCGCCATCCAGCGCAATGCCCGGATCAGCCCGCGCAAAGCGCGGCTCTCCGCCGGCCTCATCCGCGGCAAACGGGTCGAGGACGCCATCAACATCCTGCGCTTCGAGCATCGCCGCGGTTCGTTCATGCTCCGCAAGGTTCTGGAGAGCGCCGTCGCCAACGCCGCCAACCTGGGCGGCGCCGATCCGCTCGACCTGCTGGTGGTCGATGCACGGGTCGATCAGTCGACCACCATCAAACGCTTCCGTCCCGCGCCCAAGGGCCGCGCCCACAGCATCTACAAGCGCTGCAGCCACATCACGGTCGCCGTTGCCGCCGCCGAACCAGAAAAAGCCAAGGCCTGAGCCATGGGACACAAGATCAATCCCCTCGGCTTCCGCACCGGAATCACCGAACCCCATCGCAGCACCTGGTACGCCAAGGGCACGCAGTATTCCACCCTGGTGATCCAGGATGAGAAGATCCGCTCGTACCTGAAGAACCGGTTCTTCTCAGCCGCGATCGAGAAAATCCTGATCGAACGCAAGGCGGAGCGGGTGGTCGTGACCCTCCACGCCGGACGCCCAGGCGTGATCATCGGCAAGCGTGGCGCCGAGATCGACGCCCTCACCAAGCACCTCGAGAAAATCTCGGGGACAGCGGTGAAGGTGAACATCATGGAAGTGCGCAAGCCCGATGTGTCGGCCCAGCTGGTCGCCGAAAACGTTGCCGAGCAGCTCGAGCGCCGCGGCAGCTTCCGCCGAGCGATGAAGCGCGCGGTGGAGAACGCGATGCGCGAAGGCGCCAAGGGCTGCAACGTCAAGATCAGCGGCCGCCTGGGTGGCGCTGAGATCGCACGGGTCGAGCACGACATGCAGGGATCGGTGCCGCTCAACAGCCTGAACACCAAGGTCGACTACGGCTATGCCACCGCCAAGACCACCGCCGGCATCATCGGGGTGCGGGTGTGGGTCAACCATGGCAAGTATTCCGACCTGAAGACCGAGAACTGAGCCATGGCCCTGCTCCCCGCCCGCGTCAAATACCGCAAACCGCACACCCGCGGTTTCCGCCTCAACCATGTTGCCGGCACCGGCAACAAGCTCGCCTTCGGCGATTTCGGTCTGCAGGTCCTGGAAAGCGGCAAGATCACTGCTCGCCAGCTCGAAGCGGCCCGCGTCACCGCGAGCCACTACCTCGGCCGGGTCGGCAAGGTCTGGATCCGCATCTTCCCCCATACACCGGTGACCAAGCATCCGGCGGAAAGCCGCATGGGATCGGGCAAGGGCGAGGTCGAATACTGGGCGTCGTTCATCGACGCCGGCACCATCATCTTCGAATATGCCGGCGTCACCGAGGACCAGGCCCGTCAGGCGATGCGCCTCCAGTCCTTCAAGCTGCCCCTGCGCTGCCGCATGATCAGCCGTACGTCGACCTGAAACGGGACGCGATCACCATGAAGAAGACCGCCAAATCCGCCTTGCGCGACACCAGCCCCGATGATCTGCGCAAGCAGATCGACGAGCTGCGCGGCGGGCTGCTGAAAGCCCGCTTCGCGACCCGCCTTGAAGGCAAGCGCCAGGGCATGGGACAGCGCAACGCCCGCCGGCAGATCGCACGGATCGAAACCATCCTCACAGAGAAGTCGAAGGCAGCGAAATGAACCAGCCAGCTCAAGTGGACCCGGCAGCCAGCAATCCGGCAGGGGCCAGCAGCTCGGTCGCCAGCGACGGCGTTCGTGGCGGCATCCGCAAGCGCGTGGTCGGCATCGTCGAATCGGACAAGATGCAGAAGACCCGGGTAGTCTCGGTCACTGAGCAGCGCCGCCATCCGAAGTATGGCAAGTACCTCAAGCGGACCCAGACGTTCCACGTCCACGATGAGAAAAATGAATCGAAGGCCGGCGACCGGGTCCTCATCATCGAGACCCGCCCGCTGTCCCGGACCAAACGCTGGCGCCTGATGCAGGTGCTCGAGCGGGCCCTCTGATCCTGACCGCAGACCGGCGAACACCGAAAGACCCCACACCATGATCCAGATGCAGAGCTGGCTCGACGTAGCCGACAACAGCGGCGCCAAACGCGCGATGTGCATCAAGGTGCTCGGCGGCAGCCATCGCCGCTATGCCACCATCGGCGATGTGATCGTCGTCACCATCAAGAAGGCGATGCCCAACAGCGATGTGAAGCAGAAGGCCGTATGCAAGGCCGTGATCGTCCGCACCGCCGCACCGATCAAGCGCGAAGACGGCAGCGTGGTCCGCTTCGACAACAACGCGGTCGTCCTGGTTGATGACGACAGCAATCCCAAGGGCACCCGCATCTTCGGCCCGGTGGCCCGCGAACTTCGCGGCCGCAACTACATGAAGATCGTCAGCCTGGCCCCGGAAGTGGTCTGAAAGGAACATCGCGATGCCCTCCAAGGTCAAAAAACAGCTTCCCGACCGTGCGCCCAAGTGCCACGTCCGCACCGGCGACCAGGTGGTCGTCCTGAGCGGCGACACCAAAGGCAAGACCGGCACCGTGATCAAAGTGTGGCCGCTTGAGCAGCGCGCCCTGGTCGAAGGCGACGCGGCGATCAACGACACCCGCCACGTCCGTCCGAATCCCCAGGCCCAGCAGGAAGGCGGCCGGCTGAAACGCTTGCGCCCCTTCCACGTCGCCAAGCTCGCCCTGCTCGACCCGACCACCGGCAAGGCCACCCGGGTCCGCCACGAACGCACCGCCGACGGTGTCGTCCGGGTGGCGGTCAAATCGAAGCACCGCTTCGCCTCCAGCCGGCCCTGACCCAGCATCGCCTCCGACCGAATAGCACCCGCATGAGCAGCATCAAATCCAATCAGGCCAAGCCGGTCCTGCAGCCCACCAGCAAGGATCTCTACCAAGAGCGCCTGCCGGAGATCCTCACCAAGCACGGGATCAAGAACAAGCTCGCCGGGCCGAAGATCGAAAAGGTCTCGCTCAACATGGGCGTCGGCCGGGCGATGCAGAACGGCGAAATCCTGAACATCGTCGCCGAGCATTTGACCCAGATCGCCGGCCAGAAGGTCCAGGTGACCAAGGCGCGCAAGGCAATCGCCAACTTCCGCACCCGTATCGGGGTGAAGATTGGCTGCCACGTCACTCTGCGCGGACCCCGCATGTGGGCGTTCCTCGACAAGCTGGTGAACCTGGCGATCCCGCGCATCAAAGACTTCCGCGGTCTGTCGCCAAAGGGCTTCGATGGACAGGGCAACTTCAACATGGGTCTTCGCGAACAAGCGCTCTTCCCTGAAATCCAGCTGGACAAGCTCGATCACAACCAGGGCTTGCAGATCACCGTCCAATTCCGCAACAGCTCGCCGGCGCTTTCGCTGGAAGTGCTGAAGTCGATCAACATGCCCTTCCGGGCGAAGTGACCAGGACCACGCCATGGCCAAGACCAGCCAAGTCCATCGCAACCTGCACCGCCAGGCGCTGATCGCCAAGCTCAAGGGCAAGCGCGCTGCGCTGCGTGAGCGCAGCAAGGACATCAAGCTGTCCCTCGAAGAGCGCATGGAGGCCCGCGCCGCATTGGACCTGCTGCCTGCGAACAGCGCTGCCGTCCGTTGGAAGAACCGCTGCCAGCTCACCGGCCGCAGCCATGCCTATATCCGGAAATTCGGCATCTGCCGCAACGCCCTCCGCCTGCTCGCCCATCAGGGCGTGCTTCCCGGCCTGACCAAAGCGAGCTGGTAAAGGATCGACCATGAGCTGCACTGACCCCATCGCCGACATGTTGACCGTGATCCGCAACGGAATCCTGGCCAACAAGGAACAGGTGACCGTGCCCTTCTCGAAGGTGAAGGAAGGCATCTGCGCCGTCCTCCTCTCCGAAGGCTACATCCGCCGGTTCAACGTCCTGGACACCAAACCGGCAAGGACGCTGACCATCGCCTTGAAGTACGCGGAGACCGGCGAGCCGGTGATCCATCAGATCGACCGCGTCTCGACCAGCGGCCGCCGGGTCTATTCCGGCCGCAAGGGTCTGAAGCCGATCATCCGCGGCTTCGGCATCAGCGTGGTCTCGACCTCGTCCGGCATCCTCTCCGACCGCGACTGCCGCAAGCGCAAGCTGGGCGGCGAAGTCATCTGCGTCGTCCAATGATCCAGCGCGCTGAAACCAGGAAGCACCCATGAGCAAAATCGGCAAGGTCCCAGTGGACATCCCCGGCGGAGTCCAGATCAGCGTCGATGCGAAATCGCGCCAGGTCGCGGTCAAAGGTCCCAAAGGAACCCTCAAGCTCGGTCTGGTCGAAGGCATCTCGGCCAAGGTCGATGGCGGCAAGGTCGTGATCGAACGCGGCAACGACGAGCGCTTCGTCAGGGCCATGCACGGCACCACCCGGGCCCAGATCAAGAATATGATCGAAGGCGTCACCAAGGGCTACCAGCGCAAGCTGGAAGTCCACGGCGTCGGCTACAAGGCGATCCTCCAGGGCAAGAAGCTGGCCCTGACCGTGGGCTTCGCCAACACCATCGAGGTCCAGATCCCCGAGGGCGTGACGGTGACGACACCGGACCAGACCCACATCGAGGTCACCGGCATCGACAAGCAGCTGGTCGGCCAGATTGCGGCCACCATCCGCAAGGTCCGCAAACCTGAGCCCTACAAAGGCAAGGGCGTCCGCTACGCCGACGAGGTCGTGCGCAAGAAGGCTGGCAAATCCGCCGCCACCGGTGGCGCCGGCAAGAAGTGATCCCGGGCAGCACCGACTCCAACCAGCACGACCGAACAGGGAACAGACATGCAACGCATCAAGGCCAAGTGGCATTCAATCGCGATCAAGAAACGGCGCATCCGCAAGACCGTTGAAGGTCTGCCCAGCCGTCCCCGGCTCACCGTCTATCGCAGCGAAAAGCATATCTACGGCCAGATCATTGACGACCTCGCCGGCAAGACGCTGGTCGCGACCAGCACGGTGGCGATCGACCTGGCCGCTGCCGTCAAGAATCTTTCGCCGATGGACGCCGCCAAGAAGGTCGGTGAAACCATCGCCGAGAAGGCCATCGCTGCTGGAATCACCAAAGTGGTCTTCGACCGTAATGGCCGTCGCTACTCCGGCCGGCTGCAGGCCTTGGCCGAGTCAGCGCGGGCCAAGGGCTTGCAGTTCTGAGCCGGATCACCATCATTCCGCCCCCCTCGATCGACACCCCGACCAACGCCGTCGCTCCCTGAACGTCCGAACGGATTAAGAGGAATCATCCCATGCCCATGCCCAGGAGACCTGGTCCAGGCGCCGGCAACCGCTCCGGCGGCGCTGCCACCGGCGGCGGCAGTCGCGACGGCGCCGGCCCCCAGACCCGCACCGAGCGCCGTGGCGGCGCCCCGGCCCAACGCGAGAGCCGCAGCAAGCTCTACAGCGAAGACGTGGTCAAGATCAACCGCTGCGCCAAGGTCGTGAAGGGTGGCAAGCGCTTCAGCTTCGCCGCTTTCATCGTCCTTGGTGATGGCCGCGGCAAGGTCGGCTACGGCAAGGGCAAGGCCAAAGAGGTCGCCTCGTCGATCGACAAAGCGGTGCGCGAAGGCGAGAAGAACGTTCGCCCGTTCCCGCTGGTGAACGGAACCATCCCCCATGAGGTCGAGGGCCGCTACGGCTCATCCAAGGTCCGTTTGATGCCGGCCGCCCCCGGAACCGGCGTCATCGCTGGCCGGTCGGTGCGCGCCGTTCTCGGCAAGCTCGGGGTCCACGACATCCTGACTAAAGCCTACGGCAACCATAATCCGGTGAATCTGATCCGGGCCACGTTCGACGCGCTCAGCCGTCTGCGGACCCGCGAACAGTACCTCCAGATGCGCGGAGTCGAGCTGTGAGCCTGCAAGACATCCTCTCCACGCCGACCGGCCGCAAGGACCGCAAGCGGGTCGGTCGAGGCCTCGGTAGCGGACTCGGTAAAACCGGCGGCCGCGGCAGCAAGGGCGAAGGCTCGCGTACCGGCGGCAAGAACCGCGGCCCGCTTTTTGAAGGCGGCCAGAAACCCTTGTGGATGCGCCTTCCCAAGCGCGGCTTCAATAACGTCAATTTTGCCACCCGCTACATCGCTCTGCCCTTGCACCGAGTTCTAGAACGGGTGACCGGCGATGTGATCAACCTTGAGACCCTCACGGCCGCCGGGTTGGCCAAGCATGATACCGCCGTGAAGCTGGTTGGCGGGCGCGGCGACCATGCCGAAGCCAAAGCCAATCGGGCGGTGAACGTCACCGTCCACCGCGTGTCCGCCAAAGTCAAAGCCGCGATCATCGCCGCCGGCGGCACCGTCACCGAGACCGACCTTCCGTCCGACGGCGCTTCGTCCGCGCCAACCAACTGATCAGACGCGGACGACCAGGCAAACCACGATGGCCGAGCGAGATCTCTCCGAGAGTCCGGTCCGCGAGCTGTTGCGGCGGTTCCTGATCACCTTCTTCCTCGGGATGGTGGTGTACCGGTTCGGGACGTATGTCCCGATCCCCGGAGTCAGCGTCGAAGTCCTCGGTAAGCTGGTAACCGACAGCACCAGCACGATCGGTGCGATCCTGCGTTATGCCGACATGTTTTCGGGTGGCGCAATCCAGAATGCCTCGATCTTCGGACTGGGCGTTACTCCGTACATCTCGGCGAGCATCATCATCCAGCTGCTGACCTACAGCATTCCCGCTTTGAAAGCGCTGCAAAAGGAAGGCGAAGGCGGGCGGAGGAAGCTCAATCAGTACACCCGGTATGCGACGTTGCTGATCTGCCTGGTCCAGGCGACCATCGCAGCGATCGCCCTGGCAAATTACACGGTGAATGTCGGATCGCAGGGAGAGACCTCCCTGCTCCAGCAAGGTTACGACAGATTCGCCTTCATCGTGACCGCGGTGATGGTCATCACCACTGGTTCGATGGCGATCCTGTGGATCGCTGAGCAGATCACACGTCACGGCATCGGCAACGGCGTGTCGATCATTATCGCCATCGGCATCATCGCCTATATGCCGTCGGCCTTGAGTGGCATCGGCACCGACTTGGTCAAGGTCCTTATGGTCGCAATTGTGTGCCTGCTGCTGATCGCCGCGATCGTGGTCGTCGTCCAGGCGGTACGCCGGATCGGGCTTGAACAGCAGCGCCGTGTCCAGGGCAATAAAATCTACGGCGGTGCCCAGACCACCCTGCCGCTCAAGCTCAACCAGGCCAACGTCATCCCAGTGATCTTCGCCAGTCCGGTCATCATCGTCATCAATGTGCTGGTCGGCTGGCAGGTGATCGCCTGGCTCGGCCTCGACCAGATGTTCAGCTATGGAAACGTTGGCCACCGCTATCTGTTCGCCGCCCTGATCATCTTCTTCACCTTTTTCTACATCTCGATCACTTTCGATCTGAAAGAGATGTCGAGCCATTTCAAGCAATCCGGATTCTTCGTCCGCGGCATCCGGCCTGGTCAGAACACGGTCGATTATCTTCAGGCCATCCTCACCCGGATCACTTTCGTCGGAGCGATCTTCCTCGCGTTGATCGCCATCATGCCTGAAATCATCGGCAGTACGCTAGGCCAGACCCATTCGAACCTGCTCGTCGGTGGTACCGGGTTGATGATCATCGTCGGTGTCACCATCGATGTGATGCAGAAGGTCGGTACGTTCTTCCTCGCCCAGCAATACCGCGGCCTCGGTGACGAGGGCGGCCGGAAGCCTTCGGGCGGCAAGCGGTTCTGACATGGCCAAGGAAGAAGCGATCCGTCTTGAGGCCGTCGTCAAAGAGGCCCTGCCCAATGCCAGATTCAAAGTCGTGGTCCAAATGCCCGGCGGGAAGCAGCATGAAGTGCTGACCCACATTTCGGGCAAGATCCGGATGCACTACATCCGCATCCTGCCTGGCGACAAGGTCACGATCGAGATGACTCCCTACGACCTCACCCGCGGCCGCATCGTCTACCGCGAAGCCTGATCCTGGAACTCCCCATGAAAGTCCGTCCATCCGTTCGTCGCCGGTGCGAGAACTGCAAGATCGTCCGCCGCAAGGGGAAGGTCTACATCGTCTGCACCGACCCCAACCACAAGCAGCGTCAAGGCTGATCCGCCATGCCTCGTATCCTCGGTGTCGACATCCCCGCCAACAAGAAGGTCCCCTACAGCCTTGCCGCGCTCTACGGCATTGGGTTGAAGCGGGCCAAGGACATCTGCGCCGCCTGCGGCATCGAGCTGGATCGCCGTGCGTTCCAGCTCAATGAGTCCGAACTCGCCAAGATCGCGACCCACATCGAGGGCAGCTACGTCATCGAAGGCAACCTGCGCCGCGAAATCCAGGCGAACATCGCCCGCTTCAAAGAGATCGGCTGCTACCGTGGCTTCCGCCACGCCCGCAACCTGCCGACCCGCGGCCAACGGACCCGGACCAACTCCCGGACCCGCAAGGGCAAGAAGAAGACCGTCGCCAACAAGAAGATCCTCCGCAAGTGATCCGGCTGCACTGAAGCCTCTCCAAGGAACCCGTCATGGCCTATTCGAAGAAGAAGATCAAGAAGACGATCCGTACCGGTGTCGTCCACATCAACTCGACCTTCAACAACACCATCGTCACCATCACCGACAGCAATGGCGAAGTCGCCTGCTGGGAGTCCGCGGGCTCGATCGGCTACAAGGGCAGCAAGAAATCCACGCCGTTCGCCGCCCAGTTGGCGATGGAGCGGTGCGCCGACAAGGCCACCAAGCTCGGATTGAAAGAGTGCGAAGTGTGGGTGCGCGGACCTGGCGCCGGTCGCGAAAGCGCGGTCAGGGCCCTCATCAATGCCGGCGTCGCGGTCAAGGCCATCGTCGACGTCACCCCGCTGCCTCACAACGGCTGCCGTCCCGGCAAGAAACGCCGCGTCTGATGTGAGTCCCTGCTGCCTGGCGGCAGCGGCGCTTTCTGCTGATTCCAACCTCCCTTTCATCACCCCGAACGATCGGAACCCTCCTATGCGCATCCGCTGGCGTGGCTTTGAACTCCCCACCCGTGTCGAGAAGATCGAACTCTCGGGCACTCCCAACTACGCCAAGTTCCATGCCGAACCGTTTGAGCGCGGTTTCGCCACGACCATCGGCAATGGACTGCGCCGGGTGCTGCTCAGCTCGATTCAGGGCGCCTCGGTGCGCTCGATCCGGATCCAGGGCGCCAACAACGAGTTCACCTCACTCGAGGGCGTTCTCGAAGATGTGACCAACATCATCCTGAACGTGAAGCGTCTGCGCCTGCGTCTGCATTCCGATGAAAACGTCGTCGTCCGCCTTGAGAAATCGGCCAAGGGTCTGGTCACGGCTGGCGACATCACTCCGCATCAGGATGTTGAGATCATCAATCCTGAGCAGGTGATCGCCACGTTGACCAAAGATGTCCGTTTCGTCATGGAGCTCGATGTCGGCGCTGGGCGCGGCTTCGTTCCTGCGGAATCCCAACGCATCGACGGCTCGCCTCTGGGCACGATTGCCATCGACTCGATCTATTCCCCGGTCTCGCGGGTTTCGTTCAGCACCGCGCCTTGCCGTCTGGGCAAGCGTACCGACTACGAAGCCTTGGATCTGGAGGTCTGGACCGATGGTTCCATCACCCCCGAGTTGGCGCTGGTCGAGGCAACCAACATTCTGCGCAAGCATCTGAATCCTTTCGTGAAGTATTTCGAAGTCGGCCGCGAGTTCGAGGCCGGCGCTGCCGGTCTCAGCGTCGAAGGCGATGCCGAACGCACCTCGCTGCTTGCCAAGCAGATCAATCTGCTCGACTTGAGCGTGCGGACCGAGAACGCGTTGCGCGCAGCCAACGTCAAGCTGGTCGCCGACCTGATCCAGATGGACGAGGCGGAAGTCGCCGGAATCCGCAACCTGGGCAAGATCGCCACCAAAGAGCTGAAGAAGAAACTGGCCGATCGCGGCCTGTCCTTCGGCATGCGCTTGGCCGGAGCCGGCGGCGAGAGCGCGGCCAAGGCCTGATTTTCCAAGCAGAACGAAGGGAACCACACCATGCGCCATCGCGTCGATCATCGTAAACTGGGCCGCACCTCCGAGCATCGCATCGCGCTGCTGCGCAACTTGGTGAGTTCCCTCCTTGAGCATGGCCGGGTGACCACCACCCTGGCCAAGGCCAAGGAAGCCCGGCGATATGCTGAAAAGGCCATCACCCTGGGAAAGAAGGCCATCGCCGCAGCTGACGCAGCCGGCAAGCTGCATTATTCTCGTCAGGCGCTGTCGACCCTGAACAACCGCGAAGCAGTGAAGCGCCTGATTGGCGAGGTCGCCGGCAAGTACACCGAGCGCAAGGGCGGTTACACCCGGATCTACCGCGCTGGCTATCGGCTCGGCGACCACGCTGAAGTGGCGATCCTCGAACTGGTCTGAGGTTGTCGATTCATCCCGCCTCCCTGGTCGGATGATCTGGACGGTCGCGATGACGCCGCCTCCAGGAAAGCAGCTCAAGCCCATCGGTGCACCTCCCCTGAGCGGAATTGCTGGCGGAGTTCGGTACTCCCTGGGCATGGTTGGCCTGGCTGTCTATCCGCCGGGGACGACGTTCGGCCCTCGCCAGCTCAGGGATTATGAATTCGTTTGGATCGAAGCCGGTGACGTGATCTGGCATCCCGATGGCGGCCAGGTTCCGGCTCCGGCTGGAACCCTGCTCCTGTGCCGTCCCGGGATGCGTGATGGATTCACGTGGGATCCCAGACATCCGACCCGCCATGGGTTCTTGCATTTCAGCATTTTGGAAGGGCAGGATCGTCTTCCACCGGTTGAGACCTGGCCGCTCAGCCGATCCTTGCCACCTGGCGATATATTCCGGCCGCTGCTTCATCATTTCCGCTGGCTGTGGCAATCCCGTCCGGACGGATGGGAAGGATTGGCAGCAAGCGCACTGCACCACGCACTCACAGCGTATTTTGCAGATGCCTTTGCCGGCGCTGATCCCTTGCCTCCGCCGCTGCATCCGCTGGTGGAACGGGTTGCCGTCGGAGTCGAAAAAACCTGGACGGGCGGACGTCCAGTGCCGCTGTCACTGGGCCATCTCGCTCAACTCGCCGGGGTGTCGCGAGCCCATCTGGCGCGGGTGTTCCGCCGGGAACTGGGGACCACCCCGGTAGCCGCTTTGCGCGAATTACGACTGTCCCGGGCGGCAAGCTTGCTGGCGCGGACCAATCTGCCGGTGCAGGCGGTGGCCGAAGCCACGGGTTTTGCCGATCCCTTCCATTTTACCCGGATGTTCACCACTCGTTTTGGCCAGTCTCCGAGAACCTTCCGCACCGCCTTGGCTGCCGGCGCCGACATGCCGCCGATCCGGATCGCCCGGGTCGCGGACCTTGCCCGACGGGTGTGGAGGTAAGCGGAGCGAAGGTTGGTATCGCTACCGGAAACATTGGTGCATGCCGTCCGGATCATTGGTGCATGCAATTTTGCATTTGGGACGAGAAGACCGAGCCTTCCACCGCTCGGCCATCAAGCTCCATCAGTTCACCTAGCTCGGTTATTTCGTCGAGCATACCTCCAGGATTTTTTCTAACGGCCCCGGCGTCATGCTTTTAGCTTGGGCACCCTGCCAGGTGCCCTATATGCTCCACAAAGCAACCATGTTTTCTCCCTCTGGTCCGCGCGAGGCTGGTCGGAAGTCGTTTCTCTCCGTGTCGCCTCTTCATGTGCGTCTGGTCGCCGGGCTGGTGATCAGCGCAGGCAGCCTGTGGTTGCTGCTTTGTGGCTTGCCGGTGGCCGATTGGCTCGCTGTTCTTGCCCGGCTCCATCCAGCGTGGGTGCTGGCTGCGGTCCTGGCTGCTGTCGCTGCGGTTCTCGTCCGCGGGTGGCGATGGGGATGCCTGGTGCATGCCGCTGTACCGCGGATTGAGCCAGCCACCTGCCTCGGGCCGTACCTGGCTGGAAGCGCTGTGAACAATGTGCTTCCCGCCCGTGCCGGCGATGTGTGGCGGCTGATTGCAGTGCCTGGTGATCCTCGGCGCATCCTCGGGACCTTGGCGCTGGAACGCGGGCTGGATGTCGCAGGGGTACTCACCTTGGGCGCTCTCGGGGTGATGGTCCTCGGCTTGTCCTGGTGGCCTATCGCCATGAGCGTGGCCAGCATCGCGGTGTCTGGCCTGATCGTCACCCTGTGCATGGCCCATCGCTGGGCGACACCAATGCGGCGAAGGTCACGGCAGGCAGATCGGATCGGCGTGGTATGCGGTGTGGCTGCGCCGGCTTTGGCCGCGATGCGCGACGCCCGGCGGAAAGGACAGCTGAACAACGCCATCGCTCTCACCTGCCTTGCCTGGCTGATCGAAGCTGCTGTTTTCGCTTCATTGGCTGCGGGACTCGGCCTCGGCCTCGATCCAGCGGGAGCGGTCGTCACCTGTGCGGCGGCGACCCTGGCCACCATGATTCCGGCGGCGCCGGGGCATGTTGGGACCTTTCATCTTGGAGCTGCCGCCGGAGCTGACTTGGCCGGAGCGACCCTTGCCCAGGGTACCGCCCTGGCATTGGTGGCCCATGCCGTGTTGTGGGTCGCGACGACGGTCCTGGGCCTTGGCTGGCTGGTGCGATCAGCAGCACGGCGCTGATCGGCTGGGCAGCGCGGCAATCCTTGCGCTGAACCCCGCACCAGGATCATGGAATGACCACCCCATGCGGCTCCGCCGCCCAGAGGTCCGCTCATGGATGCCCAACGTGCCCACCTGGTGAAGAATGCCTTGGTCGATGGCGTGACCATGACCGGCAGCGGCTTGCAGATCCGCCACCTCAAGCAGGGGACCGGCAAAAAACCCGGCCCGCGCAGCACGGTCACCGTCCATTACACCGGCAAGCTGATCGACGGGAGAACCTTCGATTCGTCGTCCGGCGGAGACCCGATCAGTTTTGGACTGCATCAGGTGATTCCCGGCTGGACCGAAGGCCTGCAATTGATTGCGGTGGGGGGCCAAGCCGAGCTCACCATTCCGTCCGATCTCGCCTATGGCCCGCGCGGTGCGCCGCCGGATATCCCTGGCGGAGCAACTCTGATCTTCATCGTTGAATTGCTGGCGGTTCGCTGATCCGCAGCGCCACTTCGGGCAGCGCCGCCGCGGGCGAGAGTCAGCCCGCGTCCTTGCCGGTGCCGTCCAGCCCATGGACGGTTTTCTCCCAGTAGTGCGGTTTGACCAGCAATTGCCACAGGCCTTTCCAAGCGCCGATGGCGATCAGCCACCAGTACAACGGCGTCAGCAGAGACGCGCCGATCAGTCCGCGCTGGCCGACGCGACGGCCCCAGATGACCGCGACTGCCACGAACGCCAGGTTCCCCATGAACAGGCAGGCGGCGGCAGCGGCGAAAACCATGGATAACGTGGACAGCACCGGATTTTCGGCATGGCCGGAGTACACCAGTGGCCAGCTGAGGCGTTCCGCCAGCAGCTGGTGATCCAGATATTCATCCACCACCAGGAGGTCATAGAGCGAGATGCCGTGGGCGAAATCCCAGGCCAGGAGACCGGCGTAGGTCCCGGTGATCAACCACAGGATCAGGTTGAGCGCAGCCAGCACCGAGACGCAGAAGACCGATGAGAAGAACCCCAACGCCGCCCAGGGACCAAGTCTCCACAAGAGCCAGACGGGGCGACGGCTCCACACCAGGTGGGTGATGGCATAGCCTTTCAGCCAACGGCTGCGCTGGCGGATCCAGTTGCCGACATGACTGTTGGCTTCCTCCCAGGTGACGCTGTCGAGCATCGCGGTGCGCTTGCCGGCGATGTGCAGGCGGACGCCGAGGTCGCAGTCCTCGGTGACATTGAACGGATCCCAGCCGCCGAGGGCGCGCAGCGCATCGGTGCGGAAATGGTTGCTGGTGCCGCCAAGCGGGATCGGCACACCCAGACGCACCAGCCCCGCCAGATAGCGGCCGAACCAGACATTGTATTCCACCGCGAACCAGCGGGTGAGCAGATTCTGCCGGTGGTTGTGGTAGGCGAGGTGGGCCTGGAGGCAGACCACGCGGTCGCCGCCTTTGCGCTGGTCGAGCTGACGGAAAGTAAGCACTGCTTTTTTCAGCTGATCCGGATCCGGGCGGTCCTCGGCATCGAAAATGACCAGGAACTCGCCGGTCGCACGTTCCAGTCCGTGGTTGCAGGCCCGCGGCTTGGTCTTGGGCTGGGCAGGCGGCACGACCACGATCGCGGCCCACGGAGGAACGCCGGCGGTCTGCAAGGCGGCAAGGGTTTCCGGGTCGTCGGCTTCGAGCAGGAATTGCACATCAAGCTGGCTGCGTGGATAGTCGAGTTTTTCCAGGCTGACCAGGATGTTGCGGGCGACATTGCGCTCGCGGTAGAGCGGCACCAGCACCGTGAACC
This sequence comes from Planctomycetota bacterium, assembly GCA_014193115.1. Classification (GTDB taxonomy): domain Bacteria; phylum Planctomycetota; class UBA11346; order UBA11346; family UBA11346; genus BJHQ01. The sequence continues at coordinate 116,395 of BJHQ01000014.1, forward strand.
GCGGCCAACCGCCGGGCGGCTCGGCCAGCGAGCCTTGCCCGAAGCCACGTCCGCCGCCCATCGCCACCGCCAGCAAGCGGAACAGGATGGCCACGGTGTAAATCACGCAGATCGCACCGGCGACCACGCCCAGGCAGATCAGCCAATCGAAGAAGAGCAGATAGACCACCGCCAGCACTGCGGCCGCATACCAGGGTTCCTGGCCGGCCGGTGCGGTGCTGCGGTGGATGAAGGCTCCGATCGACGACGCCACCATCGCTCCGCCGATCAGCCCGAGCAGCGCTCCGCTCAGATTGCCGAAATGGATATGCAGGAATCCGACCAGCGGATCATGGGCCGCAGTCAGCGGCAACGGTGGTCCAGCGAGGTGGGAGCCGATCGCCGCGCCGATCCCGCCGAACACCACGCCCAGCAGCAGCCAGGGCCACGAGAAAGTGCGCCAGGCGCAGGTCGGCCGATGCAGCTCAAGGTAACGCCGAACCAAGGGATCCGCGCCGTCCACGGCGTCGATCCGGGTGACTGCATGGACGGCCGGCGGAGTCGGCTGAGGATCCGTCATCTGAGCGATCGGCGATGGTTCTGCGAGGAGCTGAACTGACGAGGCGACACCACCAACGTCGGTAGATTCGGCATTCGACGGTCCTGGAACTGACTCAACCCGGCTGGACATGGCGATGGTACGGACGTCACCGGCTTCGGTTGCCGACCGTTGCTGACGGTCAAACCAGGATGGCGGCGGAACGATCGTCGCGATGCGCCCGCCACTGGCCTGGTCATGCGCCAGGCCGATCCGCCAGGTGCGTCCGCCGGGCAGGGCCGGCAGCACCCGTTCCGCCCATTCGACCGCCGCGATGCCCTCGCCTAGCGCCTCAGAAAAACCCAGGGCGTCCAAATCACCCGGCCCGCCAAGACGCCAGGCGTCGACATGGACCACCGTCCATCGCGTCGTGGCATAGGTGTGGAGCAGGGTATAGGACGGGCTGGAAACCTGATCGCCATCACCGCCCAAAGCGACGATCAGCGCGCGCACCAGGGTCGTCTTGCCCGAGCCAAGCTGGCCATCGATGGCCAGCACCTCGCCCGGCCCAACGGCTGCGGCCAGGCTTTCGGCGAGGTTCCGGGTGGCGTCGAGATCCGCGAGATGGATCGGCGAGGCAGGCAGTTCGGAGTGGATTGGCGAAGCTCGAGCGGGCGCGGTCACAGCCGACAGTCTACATCCGATTCGACCGCCTGCCTGGCGGTGGTGTGCCTGTTCACAACCGGATGCCCAGCACCAGGCGCACGGTCAACGGCCTGGCCTCGGCAGTAGCGGTGGTGAAGCCGGGCGGGGTGTATTCGAGCCGGATGGATTCGTACCCGATCGACAATCCTGCTTGGAATCCATTGGAGAACGTGTGCAACCAGGTGGCTTCCATCAGCCATTGGCGATAGCGGTCGTCCTTGGCGCCTTTGGCAATCTTGCCGCGTTCGTCGCCGAAGCCGACGCCATAGCCGCCGACCACCTCCAGCTGATCGCTGTGATCCCAGTCCAGGGCCAGGCCGCCGAGGATCTGACCGCCCATCACGTCGACATCGACGGCGCCAGGACCGCCATTGCCGTCCTTGAGTTTCGCGGGCAGGCGCATCGCCACCAGGCGCGGGCCGATCACCAGTCCGCCGGCGCAGCCGACGCTGCTGTCATAGCTGAGGTCGCCGCACAGCAGGCCCACGCCATAGGCCTGTCCGCCACCAGTAGTCCAGCCGCCATAAGCGCGCAGATCAGCAAAGAACAGGTCCCGACGGTCGCTCCGCCAGCCGTCGGCCGCGCCGGCCAGACCGGTTGAAGCGATCATCAGGACGGCCAGGGAAACGCAGCGCAGCATCGTGATGATGGTCGCCCTTCCTCGGCCACCTCAAGGGCGCGGCGGCGGCGGATCGCGGATGAACAGCCACCCGACCAGCACACCGCACCAAGCGCCCAGACCAGCGAGCAAAACGATCCAGGCGAGGTAGGCGCCGCCGACCAGGCGTTCTCCCGGTCGCGGCTGGGACCAGTCGTTGGCGTGGCCGCGGTCCTGATCGATCACGACATCATCCGCAAAGCCTGGAGCCGTCGCCCAGCCCGGCGCGGTGTGAAGCGAGCGGATGCTCGCGGATTCGGGACGTTCACCAGCGGCCAGCAAGGCCGACTCGCGTCGGTGGAGCTCGGCCTGCATTTGGCGGCCTTCCGTCAACGCGATCCGGCACAGGTCGCGTTCCGCCGCCAGCCAGGCCGCGGCACCGCGCTGATTGATGGAATCCGCCAAAGCCCGTTGCCGGGCCTGGCAATGGGAGACCAGCCAAGCCCGGTCGTCGTAATTCGGGGAAAAGCGATCGACCAGCTCCACCGCCCGTTCATAGGCATGGACCGCCAACCGGCGCTGGCCGATGCGTTCCAGCACCCCACCCAGCGCCAAAGCGAAATGTGGGTTGGCGCCGCCGCCATGCATCCACATGCCGAGGATGCCGAGCACGGGCTCATCGAAAGGAACGTGACCATCAGCGAGCCGACCGTCTTCGCTCCAGCGTGGCTCGGAGCCGTCTGGTCCGACCGGTCGGATCAATCGCCTGATCGCCAGGCGCATGGCGTCGTTCCCAGGGCGATCGAGGAAAGGCAGTCCACCTTCGACCGGATTGCTCGCCAGCAACACCAGAAGCGACTCGACCATCTTGCCATCGGCATAGGCGTGCACTGCTCCTTGGATCAGTGCGGTCGTTCCGATGGGGATGTTTGCGAGCGGCTGACCGATCAGGTCGCGCTGACGGAGCAGCGTCGAATTTCGAGCAACCTGCTGAAGGTGCACCGCCGTGGTCAACTGCCAGGTTTCGCGCCCGAAGTGGGCCACCGGGTTGATTGCCATGGCGGAGCGCAGATGCGCCAGTCCTTCATCCACACCGGCGCCGGCCTCGGCGTCGCCGCGCAGAAAACTGGGCAGATGGCGATGAAGGAGCGCCGTGGCCAGGTTCGCCTTGGCAGAATACCAGTGGCCAGCCACCTCATTGAGCACTGGCCGCTGTCGGAATCGATCCAGTTCAACGGTATCTAGCAGCATCTGTTCTGACCTGACCGCGACCACTGGCGCAGGCACCGGGCCGCGGCGGGGCAGCAGTTCGAGCTTGCGCCGCATCACCGCCACCGCGTCGTCATCCCGGCCCGCATGCATCAGGCCCACTGCCAGATCGTCGCAGGCATCCAACCAGGCATCGCTGGGCGCCTCGCCGGCCGCCAGGCGCTCAGCCGCGGCATCGATCAGGTTCCGTGCTTCCGTGTTGCGCGCCTCGTACCAGGCCTCGCCGTGCCGCGGGAAATGCTCGTGAAGCACGTCTTCGACCATCGCGAGTCGCAGCGCGGTGCCTCCCGGATACTTCGCCAGACGCCACGGTGCCGGATAGCGCTTGAGCTGCGCGGGCAGGCTGGTTGCGGTGAAGGACTCGTGCCACCAGGCATCCCACCAGCCATCGGGCTTGAATCGGGAAGAACTCGGGGTGACGAAAATGCTCAGAGCCACCCCGAACAGCAGGCCGAGCACGGTCGCCCGCATCCGGTTCATCGGACCGGTCCCTGTTTTCATCGTTGGCTTCCCGGCGGGCCACCCGTCCTGGGTCATTGCTTGTTTTCCATGAAAACACCTGGGCGGATCGGATTCACCGATCCACCACCGCCCAGACGGGAATCCCCCGTTCGCTGCGTTCGATCCAGCGGCATCAGCCGCGCCGCCGAGAAAAGAATATCGCGGAACCGATCAGCACCACGCCCGCTCCCAAGATCACGAATCCGCCGGCCGGAGTCCGCCCGGTGGCCGGCGGAGCCTTTTCGACGGCTCCCGGAACATCGCGGTAGCGGTCGCGGAACTCCTGTTCAGCGAGTCGGACCTCCTGATCATTGAGGCAGGCGAAGAACACCAGGGTTTCGACCAACATGCGTAGAGCCTAGCACGGTGAAGCAGCATGGCGAGACGGTACCGACCGCGCCTGGACTGGGTTGGGCTGGCTGGGCTGGGAGCGCCGAGCGCCAGCTCGGCTGGGCTGGACTGGACTGGGCTGGGCTGGGCTTCGAGCGCCGAGCGCCAGCTCGGCTGGAGTCGACTTGCGTCCGTGCAACCGCGTGTTCGGTCTTTGGTTTTGCCGAGCTGGCGCTCGGCGCTCCCAGGGTCGACCAGGACGACCGCTTCACGTCGGCTTCCCAGCTCCACGATCCCGCCCCCCATGCACGCTGCTTCTGCCGCCGCCCCCCTGCTCTCCGATTTCGCCCAGCGCCATGTGGGGCCGACGGAGGTGGAGCGGCAGGCGATGGCGGAGCAGCTGGGGTATCCCGACCTGGACGCTCTGATCGTGGCCGCGGTGCCGGCGGCCATCCGCACTCCCCGCCTGACCGGACTGCCCGAGCCGGTGGGTGAGCACGCCGCCTTGGCCGAACTGGCCGAGATCGCCGCCCAGAATCGGCCGCTGCGCTCGTGCATCGGCCTCGGCTATCACCACTGCCTGGTGCCGCCGGTCCTGCAACGCACGGTCTTGGAAAATCCTGGCTGGTATACGCAGTACACGCCGTATCAGGCCGAGATCAGCCAAGGCCGGCTGGAATGCCTGCTCGCCTTCCAGACCCTGGTCAGCGATCTGACCGGACTGCCGGTGGCAAACGCCTCGCTGCTCGACGAGTCCACTGCCGCCGCCGAGGCCATGCATCTCTGCGCCAATGCTGCCGACGGCGAGCGCTCGGTCTTCCTGGTCGCCGATGACGTGCTCCCGCAGACCTTGGCGGTGGTCACCACCCGGGCCGAGGTCCTCAGCCAGACGGTGCGGACCTTCCCCGCTGGAACCGTGCCGGCGATCACTGCCGACGTCTTCGGCGTCCTGCTGAATCATGTCGGCCGCGACGGCGAGATCCGTGACCTGCGGCCTGCGGTTGCAGCCGCCCATGGCGCCGGAGCGCTGGTGGTCATGGCCACCGATCCGCTGGCCTGCTGCTTGTACGTTCCGCCAGGCGAGCTCGGCGCCGACGTGGCGATCGGCTCGGCCCAGCGCCTGGGCGTACCGCTCGGCTTCGGCGGCCCCCACGCGGCGTTCTTCGCCACCACCGATGCCCGCAAGCGGTTGATGCCAGGGCGGCTGGTCGGCGTCAGCCGCGACCGGCTCGGCCAGCCCGCTTACCGGCTGGCCCTGCAAACCCGCGAGCAGCACATCCGCCGCGAAAAAGCCACGTCGAACATCTGCACCGCACAGGCCCTGCTCGCTAATCTGGCGGCCCTGTACGCGATGTGGCATGGCCCCGAAGGACTCGCCGCCATCGCCCGGAGGATTCAAGGTCATGCCCAGCGCCTGGCGGCATCGCTGACCACCGCCGGCATCGCCGTGGCGCCGGGCCAGCGTTTCGGCGTGGTGGTGGCCATCGGCATCGATGCGCCCGCGGTGCTCGCCCAGGCTGAACGCAAAGGATTCGTGCTCCGCCAGATCGACGCCCAGCGCGTCGCCATCGCCCTCGACGAGGCGACCACCGACAGCGAAATCGCGACCCTGGCCAATGCCATCGCCGGTCGGCCGGTCGCCGTGACCGAAAGCGCTGCGGACCTGCCCTCCGCCGCGCTGCGCACCAGCCCGTTCCTGACCCATCCGCTGTTCCACCGCCATCGCACTGAAACCGCGATGTTGCGCTACACCAAGCTGCTCGAATCCCGGGATCTGTCTCTGGCCCACAGCATGATCCCGCTCGGCTCGTGCACGATGAAGCTCAACGCCGCGGCCGAGATGATGCCGCTGACCTGGCACCAGCTCGGCGGCCTGCATCCCTTCGCCCCGAGCGAGCACTGCCGGGGTTGGGCAACCATCGCCGACGACCTCGAAGCCTGGCTCGGCGCGATCACTGGCCTGCCCGCGGTCAGCTTGCAACCGAACAGCGGCGCCCAAGGCGAATACGCCGGACTGCTGGCGATCCGCAGCTACTTGAAAGCCTCCGGCCAGAGCCACCGCTCGGTGTGCCTGATCCCGGTCAGCGCCCACGGCACCAATCCCGCCAGCGCCGCCTTGGCCGGATTGCGGGTGGTGGCGGTGGCCTGCCGCCCCGATGGTGACATCGATCTGGCGGATCTCGAAACCAAGGCCAACGCCCACGCCGGCGACCTGGCCTGTCTGATGGTGACCTATCCGTCGACCCACGGCGTGTTCGAGGCCGGCATCCAACAGGCCTGCAAACTCGTCCACGCCCGCGGCGGGCAGGTTTACCTCGACGGAGCGAACCTCAACGCCCAAGTCGGCCTGACCAGCCCCGGAGTCATCGGCGCCGACGTCTGCCACATCAATCTGCACAAGACGTTCTGCATTCCCCACGGTGGCGGCGGTCCGGGCATGGGCCCGATCTGCGCCGCCGAGCACCTTCGCCCGCATCTGCCCGGCCACCCGTTGGCGCCCGGCTCCCGTCCGGTCAGTGCTGCGCCCTGGGGTTCGGCCTCGATCCTGGTCATTCCGTGGATGTACATCCGGATGATGGGCGGCGATGGACTGACCCTGGCCACCGCGACAGCGATCCTCAACGCCAATCGCATCGCGAAGGCACTCGCTCCGCATTATCCGATCCTGTATACCGGCCCCGGCGGTCTGGTCGCCCATGAATGCATCATCGATCTGAGGGAGTTCAAAAAGATCGGCATCGAGGCCGAAGACGTGGCCAAACGCCTGATGGATTACGGCTACCACGCACCGACCCTCAGCTTTCCGGTGCCCGGGACGCTGATGATCGAGCCCACCGAATCCGAGGATCCCGCCGAGCTCGATCGTTTCTGCGCCGCCCTGATCGCCATCCGCGCTGAGATTTCAGCGGTGGCCGAGGGCCGCAGCGATCGTGCCGACAATCCCTTGAAGATGGCGCCCCACACCGCCGGCGAGGTCTGCTCAGACACCTGGTCGCATGCGTATGGCCGCGAGCTCGCTGCCTTCCCGGCGCCATGGACCCGGGAGCGCAAATTCTGGCCGGCGGTGGCGCGGATCGATGGGGCCTATGGCGACCGCAACCTGATCTGCACCTGCGTCGGGATGAGCGAACGGGCTGGAACCTGAGCGCCTGCCATGCGACCACGCTTGCAGCCCGCCGAACCGCAAACACTGCCGTCCCCCAGCCGCTTTCCCCCACGGCCTGGACGATCCCTCGGCCCGGCAGACGCTGTGCCCATGCTGATGAAGCGGGTGATCGTGTGCCTCGACGTGCGCAATGGCCAGGTGACCAAAGGCGTGAAATTCCAAGGCAATGTCGATCTCGGTGATCCGGTGGACTACGCCCGGCGCTATTACCAGCAGGGCGCGGATGAATTGGTCTTCTACGACATCACCGCCTCAGCCGAGGGCCGCACCCTGTTCGTCGAGGTGGTCCGCCGGGTGGCGGCGGCGATCTTCATCCCCTTTGCCGTCGGCGGCGGCATCCGCAGCGTCGACCACATGCGGGCGGTGCTCACCGCTGGAGCTGAAAAAGTCTCGCTCAATTCCCCGGCGGTGCGGGAGCCCGACCTGCTCACCGCCGGCGCCCGGGCCTTCGGCTGCCAATGCGTGGTCCTCGGCCTGGATGCCAAACGGGTGCCGGCCAGCGCCGCCATCCCAAGCGGATATGAGGTCGTCATCGAGGGCGGCCGGACGCCCACCGGCAAAGATGCCGTGGCTTGGGCCAAGGAAGCCGAAGCCCGCGGCGCTGGCGAGATCTGCCTCAATGCCATCGATACCGACGGCGTCCGCCAAGGCTACGAATTGACCATCACCCGGATGATCGCCGACGCGGTGCGCATCCCGGTGATCGCCAGCGGCGGCGGCGGCAAGCCTGAGCACCTCACCGCCGCGGTCACCACCGGCGGCGCCGACGCCGCCCTGGTGGCGAGCATGGTCCATTACGGCGACTACACGGTCGCTGCGATCAAGGCCGAGATGGCTGCGGCGGGCGTGCCGGTCCGTCTCTGACCGGCGACTGCACGACCGGTCCTGGTTCTGGCCCTGGCCCGCTGCTTGCTAGACAACCGGTCGGGCGCGCCATCCTGACCCGCCCCCACGAGCCGTCAGCGGAGCCATGGCCAAGCGCGATTACTACGAGATCCTCGGCGTCGCCAAGGACGCCGATGACGACACCATCAAGAAGGCGTACCGCAAACTCGCCATGAAGCACCACCCGGACCGCAATCCGGGCGACAAGGATGCCGAGGCCAAGTTCAAGGAGGCCGCCGAGGCCTACGAGGTGCTGTCCGACGAGAAGAAGCGGGCGCGCTACGACCAGATGGGCCACGCCGGGGTCGAGGGCATGGGCCACGCCGGCGGCGGGTTCAATTCGATGGAGGACGTCTTCGCCCAGTTCGGCGACGTCTTCGGTGGCGGCCGGCTGTTCGAGCAGTTCTTCGGCCAGCGCGGCGGCGATCGCGGCCAGGGCGCCAGCCTGAAGCTGCCGCTGGAGATCAGCTTCCGCGAAGCCGCGTTCGGCTGCTCAAAAACCATCGATCTCAAGCGCAATGAGACCTGCGAGACCTGCAACGGCAGCGGCTCCAAGCCGGGGACCAAGCCGACGGTCTGCCGGCTGTGCAGCGGCGCGGGCATGATCCGCCAGGGCCAAGGCATCTTCATCGTCCAGACCACCTGCCCGCAATGCGGCGGTGCCGGGAAGGTCATCGCCGATCCGTGCACCTCGTGCGGCGGCGAAGGCGCCAAACCGAAGAAAATCACGCTGAAAGTCCGCATCCCGCCGGGCACCGACGATAACTCCCGGCTGCGCGTGGCCGGCGAAGGCGAACCCGGGCGCGACGGCGGCCCTCGTGGCGATCTCTATGTGTTCGTCAGCGTCGCCGCCGATCCGTTCTTCGAACGGCACAACAACGATGTGGTGTGCAAGGTGCCGCTGACCTATGCCCAGGCGGCGATGGGCGCCGAGATCGATGTGCCGACTCTCGAAGGCCAGGCCACCCTGCGCATCCCCAGCGGCACCCAACCCAGCGACCTGCTGCGCATGCGCGGACTCGGCATCCCCGATCCTGAAAACGGCCGCCGCGGCGATCAGATCGTGGTCGCCACCATCCAGGTGCCGAAGCGGCTCTCCGATCGCCAAAAAGAGCTGCTCCGCGAACTCGGCGAGATCGAAGAACGCAGCGGCGAGCAGCGGTCCTTCTTCGACAAGATCAAAAAAATGTTCGGGTAGATCCCGCTGAAGCACCGCTCCGCCGGCCTTCCGCACCCCAACCAGCCAGCTCCGCAAGGCCGCGAATGTCATGAGCTGGTTCGACCGATTCTTCAGGAACTCCGCCATGAGCGACCCAACCGCCACCCAATCCCAGTCCGATCCTGCGCAGAGCACCGAGTCATCGGCCCGACCTGAAGTCGCTGGCTGCGGCCATGAGGAAACCTTGGCGAAGCTGGCGGGCGAAGTCGCCGAGTGGCGCGAGCGCTGTGCTCGGCTTCAGGCCGAGTTCGACAACAGCCGGCGCCGGCTGCGCAAAGAGGCCGAAGAGGCCGGCGATCGCGCCATCGCCCGGGCGGTGCGTCCGTTCCTCGATCAGATCGACAACCTCGGCCGTGCCCTCGATGCCGCCAAACCCGAGGCATTCACCGAGTTCGCCCAGGGCGTCCAGCTGGTCCGCGACAACCTGATCTCGGCCCTCGGCGTGGTCGGCGTGGTCGCCATCCCCGCCAGCGGAGCCTTCGATCCGACCCAGCACGAGGCCATCGCCGAATTCGCCACGGCTGAAACGCCCAAGGGCCACATCGTCCAGATCCATCGCACCGGTTGGAAGCTGAAGGATCAGCTCGTCCGCACCGCCCAGGTGGTGGTGGCCAAGCCGCCGGCCTGACCCGGCGCCGAACCGCACGGGCTCACGCAACAACCAGGCGCGCGTATCGGAGCGGCGATGCGTTCATCGCCGGTGCGCCTCTGGTTCCATGGGCAGCCAGGTCAGACCGTGGCCGCTGGTTTGGATTCTGGGATGGTTCCGCGACTCCGAGCACTTCTAGCGAAGGGGCGTCGCCGCCCTGGATCCGTGCAAGGATTTCTAGCCGAACAACGCGGCCCGTTCCGCCGGATTGACCCCAGGTTCGACCACCGGCGCGACCAGCGGAATGCCGGCGGAGGCCAGGCAGGCGCGCAGCGCCGGTGCGGCATTGGCGACGCGCAGGCCGCGGGCGCGCATGGCGCCGAGGGCCCATGACCCGAACCAGGTGATGGCGGCGCAGTCGACCACCGGGCCAGTCGGCACCGGGATCGGCCAGAGCAATTCGCCCGTCCAACCCGTCGCGCCGGCTTGCGCATCGTTCCGGTCGGGAGGCTCAGCCGCCATTGCCATCAGCAGTCCGGTATCGTCGCGCCAGATCCGGCCGAGATCGGTGAGCAGCCGGGTGCGTTCCTCGGCCAGGTCGATGGAGCTGCCCGGAGCCGCCAGCCACAAGGTGATGCCGTCCTCGTCGCGATTGAGCACCAGCCGACCGTCAGGCGCGGCCTGGGCCAGCTCGGCCACCGCCCGGCGCAGGCGGATCCCAGCCGTTTCCAGCAATGGCGCCACCGCAGCCTTGGCCTGGTCGGGCTGACGCCACTGGGCCGACAAGGTGGTCAGGTGGCGGTTGCGCACCGGGCCATCGCCGGCCGGAGCGCTGTGGATGAAGCCGGTGGGATCGATGACGTGGACACCGGTGGCCGGCGTCTCGCGGCGCCGGGACAGCCGTTCGATGGCTTGGCGGATGTCGCGGATCGCCACCGGTTTCACAAAGATGTCGAGGCAGCCGATACGCATCGCTGCCACCGCCTCGTCATAGCTGGCGAAGCCCGACATCAGCACGAACGGCAGGCCGAGCTCGCGCGCCAGATCAAGCCCGCTGCCGTCCGGCAATTTCAGATCGCTGATCAAGGCCTCGAAACCCGGGCGATGGCGGTGGCCTGAACTGGCGGCCACCAGGGCCCGGGCCTCGGTCAGGCTGGCGGCGGCCGCGACCTGATGTCCGGCCAGGCTCAGCCCCCGGGTCAGGGCGCTGCGGATGGCGTCTTCGTCTTCGACCAGCAGCAGATGCATGGAGTCAGTCTACGTGAGGAATGAGGGAGCAGGAAACCCAGCGGTTCATCGTGGCGGGCCCAGCGGGCAGAACCGCCCGTGGAACAGCAGCGGCAAGGCATGGGGCAGGTCGGCGCGAGCGCATTCGGTCCAGTTCGCTGCATCCAGGATCAGCAGGTACGACCGCCTGCGCCGCGCGTCGAGGACCAACGACAGGATCACGCCATCGTCCTCGGCGCTGCCGCCCGGACGCGGCACGAAGATCGGCTCGTTGGGATAGGAGCCAGCCTGCTGCCAGTCGCGCACCTGTCTGCTGACCAGGTCGAGTCGGCGCAGCCGGCCCGGCAGCGCTGTGCGATCGGTGGGCTCTTCACCGATGGCGTAGATCAGCCGGTTGCTGCGCATCACCACCCGCTCGTCGATGCGTGGGAATTCACAGGCCAGGCCAGGGATCGGTTCCTCGGCGCAGTGGTCCCGCGCCGGATCGAGCACGAATCGGCGCAGGTGTCCCGAGGGCAGCCCATTCCCGCGGATCATGCGCGACAAGGACAAATGCTTGATGATCGCCGGGTCGCTGTACACGCAGCAATCCAACACGATCTCATCACCGCGGTCGAAGGCGTTCACCGGATGGAAGGCGAACCACGGCGGACCCTGGACCGTGCGGATCGCGCCGCTCGCCCGATCGACCACATGGAACAGCGTCCCGCGCTGCGGTTCCCAGCGGAAATTGTGGATGAAGGGCCGATCGCGCAGGGCGAAATGGAGTGGCGTGCCGACCAGTGGCCAGGCCGGGATGACGATCCGAGTTGGTGTGGCGGCGATTGAGTGGAGGTACGACGGATGGCGCACCGGCACCATCGCAATCAGACGGCGACGATCCGTTCCCGGGGCCAGGCTCCACACCTGGTAGCCGTTGGGCGGTTTGAGTTTGAACACCACGTTCAGGCATTCGCCCGTGGACGGATCGCGCACCGGATGGGCCGGCGTCATCCCCGGCCACAGGTCGTCGTTGAACCGGAAATGGCCGGTGGTGTTCAACTCATCATCATAGGCCAGGTGCCAGGCGGTCTCGGTCAGAGCCACCTGCCGCCCCGCGTATTCGACGGTATTCACCAGGCAATTGTCGGTGACCTCGGGATCCTTGGTGACCAGGATCGACAGCTTGGCGAGCAGGCTGCGCGGCGGATCGAAGCTGAATCCGCGATCCGGCCGGCCCTGCTCGGCATGGCGCCACGACCGGCCGCGGAGAAACCGGTTGCGATAGGTCGCTCCGCCCGGAGCGAACCGGACCCGGTTGAGCATGCCCAACCCGTCGAACAGGTGCGAGACCTGCCGCCCACCGGCAACAAAGCGTCCAGGGCCGTTGTGGACATAGTCACCGACCAGCCACTCCGGCGGGGAACCGGACCAGGTCAGCGGGACATCCGTTTCGTGGTCGATCCCACGCAATCCACAGGCGATCTCGGAGCGGGACAGGATTGGCATGGCCGCCGGCGAGCCTGCTACGCCTTACCGAGGTGCCAAGTCCTCGCCCTGACTGCGGACGACTGCGGACGTGGTCAGACCACGAACCGCACCCCTTGGCCCTCAAGCCGCTGACGCAACCAACCGCTGGGCACGTCGGCCAAGGGCAGGCCGTGTTCCAGCGCGATGGCGATGGCGGTGCCGGCGCCCTGCCCCATGCCCATGCACGCCGGCTGGACCCGCGCCGCCGACATCGCCACATGGCTGGCGCCCAGGCAACGGCCAGCGACGCAGAGGTTGGCGGGACCGCTGTCCGGCACCAAGGATCGCCAGGGAATGTCGTAGAGCGGCGGCCGCTGACCTGGCGCCAGTTCCTGGGGTTGGTGAGTGCCAGCGGCACCGCTCGGATTGTGGATGTCGATCCCGTAGTTGCTTTGGCAGACCGCGTCGGGCTGGCGTCGACCCTCTACCACATCGGCGTCCTCCATCCGGTATTTCGCGATGATCTGCCAGGTCTCGCGCACCCCGATCTCGGCGGCGATCGAAGACACCACGAAGGTGGGATGGCTGGTGCGCTGGAGGTACTCAGCGACCCCCAAGGCCTGGCGCAGACCCTCGCGCTCGGCGGCTGACCGTTCCCGCAGCATGGCCCCGTTGCCCCGCACCCGGGTCATGTTCACCAGCAAGGTACCATGCTCGGCATCGAGCCAGTGGAGCAGCCGTCCCTGGGGCAGATCCTCGACCCGGTCGTAGCGCGGCACGCTGGGCGGCAGCTGCATGCGCTGCGGGCGCCCGGTGTCCTGCATCTGGAACATCAAGGTCATCGGCTGGGTCAGACCGTCTTCGCTGCGGCCAGACACGCAGGGCACGCCGGCGGCCCGGCACACGCTGGCGTCGCCGGTGGCATCAACAAAGGCCCGCCCGCGGAAGGCGCGCAGGCCTTCGGGCGTGCTCGCAATCACTGCCTCGACCCGGCCATCGACCACGGTGACGCCGACGGTGGTGCAGTGGAAGAGCACCTCGACGCCGGCCGTCACGAGCTGGTGGTCGAGATGATGGCGCACCACCGCTGGATCGAAATGTGGCGAGAATTTCCCGGTCTCTGCGAAATCGCGCCCGCGCCAGTCGCGCATCCCGAGCCCGCTGGTGACCTCCTGATAGATGCCGGTGATGACCCCGATCGGCATCCAGACCGACACTCCGGCCAAGGTCCCGGCCCCGCCGAGCTGGGCTGACCGTTCGAGCAGGATCACCGACAGGCCCTGGCGCCGAGCGGTCAAGGCCGCGGCGAACCCGGATGGGCCGCCGCCGACCACGACCAGATCGGCGGATCCGGCCTCGGGAACAGCACAGGAAAAGGTCAGGGGATGGCTCATCCTGGACGATCTTGGCGCGATTCCGCTGGCCGGCGGTGACCGCCACGCCATTCCATCTGGTGGAACAAGCGACCCCAGGCGCGATGCTCGCGCCATGAGCCAAGTCCTCGACCGCTCGGTCAGGCTGCTGACCGCCCTGGCCGCACGGGCAGAGGGCGCGACCACCGGAACCCTCGCTGCGGCCAGCGGGCTGCCTCCAGCGACCGCGGCCCGGCTGCTTGCCGCCTTGCGCCAAGTCGGCTTCGCGGATCAGGACGGCCGTCGCGGCCGGTGGCGCCCCGGGCCGCTGGTCTCGGCGCTGGCCGCGCGGGCCCCCTATCGCCATGCCCTGACCGGACTGGTCCGGGCCAGAGCCCAGCAACTCGCTAGCCACCACCGCTGCGGCGTCGTGCTGTCGTGCCTGCGCGGCTCGCGCCGGATCACCTTGCTCCACCTGCCCCGACCGGGACGGCAAGGCGGAGCCCCCTTCGCCGAAAGCGATGATCTGTGGGATTCCGCAGGCGGTCGCCTGCTGGTGGCCCATCTGCCGCGCCAGGCCCGAATCCGGCTGATCGCGGTCATCGGCCTGCCTGGACCGCTGTGGCCGGGCCTGCTGACCCGGGCTGAGCTCGATGGCGAGTTACGCACCATCGCCAGGGCCGGCCAGGCCGAGCGCCAAGCCCACGGCACCCGTTCGCTGGCTTGCGCCGTGCCCGATGGCCAGGGCGGTCTGGCCTCGCTGGGGGCCTACCTGGCTGATGGATCGGCCTGGACCGCGATGGCGCAGGATCTGCTCGCCCTGGCCGCCGCGATCACCGCTGACTTGGATGGTTCCATCACGGATGGGCGTCGTGGGAAATCCGGATGATGTACGGCTGGGCCGTGAACGGCGGCAGAGCGGCGATCAGCTGATGCGGGCGCTTCGCGTGTTCAGCCAACTCCTGCCAGCCCCAGGTCGGATGCTGGAACAGCACCTCGGTGGCCCGGGCGATGTCGTCGGGCACGAGGGATTCCTCGGCTGAAACCGTGCGCTGCGGAATGGCTTTCCAGAAATCGGTGGAGACGCTGCCGGGACAGACCACGTGGCAGTGGAAATCACCCACGTCATGGTTGCGGTCCCAGATGAATTGATCGTTCAAATGCATGGCAAATTTAGCCTGGGCGCCCTTCAAGGTGCCATAGCCGATCTCCATCCGCCAGCCGCCGCCCGACGCCATCGAGCCGATGATGATGAAGTGGCCGCTCTTCTGGCGTTTGAACACCTCGTAGCCGTGCTTGGCGATGAAGAAATTGCCGTCGACCGTGACCCGGTTCATCTCGACCCAGGCCTCGTCGCTGATTTCATCCAGGGCCAGGCAGTGTCCGTATCCCGCCGAATTCACTACCAGATCCACGGTTGCGAACTGCTGGCAGGCGTTGTCCAGGACCTGGCGGACCTGCCGCGGATCACGGACATCGCAGACCGCATAGCGATACGCGCCGGCCACCGCAGGGGCCGACCTGCCCGCCACCAGGACCTGGCCGTGCGCCGTCATCCGTTGCGCGATGGCCAGGCCGATGCCTTTGGTGCCACCAAAAACGACGGTATTTTTCATGGAGTCGGGTATTCGGTCATAGTGGGGTTGATGTTGTCGGATTGCGCAGGACGGCAAAAATCTTTCGCGTCATCGGCGCTCCGGCAACTCCAGGAATAGGGCGGTGGCGATGTCGGCAGGACCAACCGCCATGCATCGACACCGGCATCGTCGGTCCGAAACACGCGCTTGTTGTTGCGCGAGCCCTCCATGCTGCCAATCGGTTTGCCCGACTCGATTCGCTCCGCTGCACTGATGCATCCGGGAAGATCTGCCGGCCGCCTGAGTTGGGTGGCCTCGGCCGGCCCGACAGCTACGGATATTGGCATGCGCTTCATCCTCTCTGCCCTGGTGGCTGGGTCAGCGATCGCCGCCGATCCTGCTCCTACCGCCAATCCCCAGGTCGACCTCCACACCAGCAAAGGCGTCATCCGCTGCGAACTGTTCGCCGCCGAAGCCCCGGAAACCGTGGCCAATTTCATCGGTCTGGCCGAAGGCACCAAGCCTTGGACCGATCCCAAGACCAACGCCCAGCAAACTCGGCCGTTCTATGACGGACTGGTTTTCCACCGGGTGATCAAAGGCTTCATGATCCAAGGCGGATGCCCGCTCGGTCAGGGCACCAGCGGGCCGGGCTACCAATTCCGGGACGAGATCAACGCGTCTGCTCTCGGCCTCGATAAGGAACTGGTTGTCGGCGAAAAGGAGCTGCACCCGTGGTGCGGTTACATGATGCCGCAGTTCCGCCAGGTCATGCTCTTTCCGCGGATGAAGGCCCACGGCATCACCGAGAAATCAACCCGCGAAGACCAGCTGAAGGTCATCCCGCTGGTCCAAGCCGAGCTCAAGACCGCGACTCTGAAGGATTTCTATGAGGCCCTGGGCTACCGCTACGACCCCAAGCTGCCCGGATCGCACAAACCGGTGAAGGGCAGTCTGGCCATGGCCAACAGCGGCCCCGGCACCAATGGCAGCCAGTTCTTCATCAATCTCGGCGACACGCCCCACCTGGCCGGAAAACATACCGTCTTCGGCCAGGTGATCGACGGCCAGGCCGTAGTCGACGCGATCGGCAGCGTGCAGGTCGGTGCTCAGGACAGGCCGGTGGAGCCGGTGACAGTCATCGCCATCCGCACGGTGGGTTCGGCCGTGCCGCTGCCCGGCAAAGCCGCACCGGCGACTGTTCCGGTGACGGACCCAGCTCCAGCACCGGCAGCCCCGAAAGAAGCGGCTCCGGCCAAGTGAATCTTCAGCGGACCTCGATCGCGGCGCAGTTCACTCGCGGCGCAGTTCGAGGCCGACTTCCAGACCGCCGCCGTCCGGCGCAGTGAAGGTCAGCCGCCCGCCTTGGGCGAGGGCCAATCGGCGGCACAGGGCCAGTCCGAGCCCGATGCCCGGCGCTGCGCCGGCGGCCGCTTCGGCGCTGCGCTCGAATGGCCGGCGCAGGCGATCGTGGGCCGCGGCGTCAAGCCCAGGGCCATGATCGCGCAGCTGGATGGTCACCGTCCTGGCTTGGGCGGTGACCCGCAGGTCGATCGGTCGGGTGGGATCTTGGGCTGCATATTTTGCAGCGTTATCGGCCAGATTGGCGAGGATGCGTTCGATCGCCGGCAGGTCGCAGCGGCAGCGCAGGCCATGTGGCGGCGGCTCGACCGACAGGCTCAGGCCGACGCTGGCCAGGCGTTCGCGCAGGCGTGGGACGGTGGCGTCCAGCACATCGGTCACCGCCACCACCGCGGGGCGCGGCGGGCGGCGTTCGAGCCGGGCGTAATCGAGGACATTTTCGACCAGATGGCCAAGTCGTGCGGCCTCGGCGCGCAGCCGGGCGATGGCGTCGCTGCGGCGCACCGGGTCGCCGCCGATGCGCTCATCGGCGAGCAGATCGCCATGCAGCCGGAGCGCGGTGAGCGGCGTGCGCAGTTCGTGGGTGACTGCTGAGACAAAGGCGGCGCGGCGTTCGGCCAGACGGCGCCAGGCCACCACCAGGATCAGGCCACCGGTGGTGCCGAGTCCCACGCCCAACCAGGCCAGCACCAGGACCCACCACGTCTCGGCGGACAGCGGCAAAGCCAGCGGCCCGGGATCGAGATCGATCGGCAACGCCGCCAGGCGCTCCAGCGCCGGGCCAAGCTTCCGCCTCGGCTGCTCGTGCATCAATTCAGCCGCCGGCAGCAGGTCACCTATTTCCGCGATCAGTGCCTGGCGCCACGCCGGCCAGTCGAGGAGCACCACTTGCAGCCGTGAGCTGCCACCGTCGGCGGCGGTGATGGTCCGCTCCAACAGCAAATAGCCATCGCGCCATCGGCCGCTCATGGCGCCGATCCGCTCGATCTCCTGCCGGGGTTTGTGTTCCTCCTGCTTTTTCGTGTGCTGGGTGTCCATGATCGACGGCGACGGCTCGATCCGGCCGGATTTCAGATAGGCTGGATTGGCATTCCCGTACTGCTGGTTGAAGTCGGCATTGCGGGCGCGGTTGCCGTAGTCGTTATCGAGCTGCTGTGCAGCTTTCCTCTGCTGCTCGGCAGGGGCAGTTACCAGAGTCTGGCCGACCAGCGCCTGGGTCAGGTCGATTTGCGGCCCGCGCAACGGTATCCGGAGGTCTTTCTGGTTCGCGTCCGCAGCCACCGTGGTTTGCGCCTGAAACAAGGCGCCCGAGGTATCGGAGTTATCGAGTCCGAAGATGGGCGACAGAGACCGCAGCCGCCCAGCCATGCGCTCGATCTCGTCGCCGGTGACATAGCCGGATTCGGCCAGGTCGCGGAAATTGCCTTCCGGAACTTGCGGCGAGGTGACCCGGCCGTCGCTGATCTCGGCGTGGAGCAGCACCGGCGACGGCGGCGGCTGGAGCAGTGGCGAGGCCACCAGCAGTCCCGGCGGGCACGCGGCCAGCATCGGTCCGAACGCCCGATCGATCGGGAAAAAACTGCGCCAATGCTCACTCGGCCGGGCGGCTTCGGCCTGGAGCAGCGCGCCGGCCCGGGCGTCGAGCCGCCACAGCGCCAGGCGCAGCCGTTCCCCGCGCTGGGCGTGGTGGTCGACGGTGACGACCCAGGCCGACAGGGCCGCGACCCCACCGAGCAGCGGCAGCGCCAAGGCGAGGACGATCAGCCAGGAGCGCATAAATTGCGGCTGGAACCGCCAAGATGCCAAGGTGCCAAGCCAGATCGGTGGCATGGGCGGACCGCCCATGGAATCGTGTTCATTATCTCAAAAAAACGCAGTTGGGGAACCGCAAAGACGCCCATGCGCCTCTGGCTGGCTGGGAGAAGGAACAGCCTTCCGCACCCAGCTGGTCCTCCGGCCAGCGGAGAATCCTCCCCATGTTTCCTTGGCGTCTCGGCGCCTTGGCGGTTCAGCTGCTTTCTCGAGGCTGACAGGCGGGGCGCCCATCTCGCCGGCCCGTACTGGCGGAGCACCGGCTCAGGCCCCCAACCGGTAGCCGCAGCCGCGCACGGTGACGATCACCTGGGGATCGTCGGCAGGATCAGCGAGCTTTTCGCGCAGGCGCTGCACCACCATGTCGATCGCGCGGGAGCGGGCCGGAGCGATGGTCCGCCAGAGCAGAGCGGTCAGTTCATCCCGAGCGACGGTGCGTTCGCGGTGGACGGCGAGCAGGCGGACCAGTTCGGCCTCCTGTTCACTGAGCGCCGCCTGGCCGCCATCCGGACGCAGCGCCACCCTCCGACCGAGGTCGAAGGTCGCTCCGCCGGCCACCACCGTCTCGGCCACCGGCGCCTTGCGCCCACCGGCCCGGCGCAGGACCGCTGCGACCCGGGCCCGCAGCTCATCGACGCCAAAGGGTTTGACCACGTAATCATCGGCTCCGCCGCTCAGCCCACGCACCCGGTCGGATTCGGCTCCGCGAGCGGTGAGCACGATCACCGGCAGCTCGGGCCGGGTGCGGCGGATGGCCGAGAGAATGTCGAGGCCATCGCCGCCGGGCAGGACCAGGTCGAGCAGCACCAGATCCACCGCAGCATGCAAAGCTGCCCGCAATCCGCAGGAAAAATCAGCACAGGCGGTCACGTCGTGGCCGTCGAGTTCGAGCACCGCCACCAGACCGGCGCGAATCGCCGGATCGTCCTCGATGACCAGCAGGGCGGTCATGGCGCGTCCGGTTCCGCCGGCTGACGACAGGCATGGCGGTTCATGGCGGCGATCCTTTCACGGTCTGGTCGTCTGGCCATCGGCCTGATAGCCGTGTCGGCCGGCCTGCTCAACCAGGCTGCGGCACAGCGCGTCGCCGAGGGTGGCGGTCTGGCCTTCGCTGGTGCCCGCCGATCGGCGTCGCTGCTCCTCGGCCACGAACCGTTCGCGTTCAGCGGTCATCGTCGCCAATTCCGCCTGCACCGCAGCTCGTTCCTTGGCCTTGGACGCAACCGCTGCGGCCAGCCCGGCGTCATCCAGCGGCTTGAGCTCGGCCGGCAGCTGGTCCTTGGGCAGCGTCGTCAGATCGACTTTTTTCGTCGTCACCGCATCGACCAGATCCCAGCTGCCATTGCTGTAGGCTCCGCTGGTTTTCGAGGAAGCGCGCTTGGCGAAGGACCCAGCAGCGAGGGCGTTCGCGTCCTGGGCCGCCTGGTTGGCGAGCTTCGCCTGGCCAGCGGCACCGCCATAACACAGATAAGTAGCATTCAATTTCCCGTTCAGTTCGGCGATGCGCGCATCCTGGGGTGCGGCGATGGCGACGACCGCCTGGTTCTGATCGATGTTGGCGAAGCTGCCGTCGGCGAGGCGGGCGGCGTCTGCCCATTGGCCGCTGCGCCCATCGGCGTCGCTGCCGCAATGGATGGTGTTGACCATGATCCCCTTGGCGATGGCGGCGCGGCAGGCGTCGCGGTATTCAACGGGGCCTTGGGTGAATGGTTCATTGCCGCAGATGTAGATCAGCTTCAGGGCGCTACGCTCGTTCGACCAGGCGAGCTGCCGGGTGGCGTTAGCGATGACCTCACCGCAGCGCTCCTCGCCGCCGCCGCCTTTGATCGCAAACAGTTGCTTGGAGACCTCGTCGAGATCGTCGCTGAACGGCAGCAACGGACGGCTCAGGAACCCCACCGAGCCGTAATGGTACAGGGCGACCTCGACCCGCGGACGGCGGCCGTCATGGGCCAGCTTCACCGCCTGGTTGACCAAGTCCCACAGATGGGCCCGGGCCTGGTTGATCAAACCATCCATACTGCCCGAGTCATCGAGCAGGATCGCGACCTGGACCAGCGGCCGATCACGGTCGAGTGCCGGCGGCGCGGCGACCTCGACGGCGCCGAGCAAGACGGGAAGGAGGCAAAGAGTGAAGCGATGCATGGGTACCTCGGGCTGGGAGCGCCGAGCGCCAGCTCGGCTTGGGTAGGGCTGGAGTTGTGCCGGGAGCGCCGAGCGCCAGCTCGGCTTGGGTTGTGCTGGAATTGTGCTGGAGTCGCGTTGGAGTTGTGTTTGAACTGTACTGGAGTCGTATTGGAGCCGGGTTGGATTTGGAATTGGATGGAAATTGACCGTGAAATACCATCGGCCGATCTGGCTCTTGGCGCTCTCTGGAGTTTGTCCCTCCCCGGGATCATGGCGCGGCAATGCACACAACCTCTTCACCATCGACGATCACCACCGGTCCGTCCTGAGCGGCCAGCACCTGGCGATTGTTCCGGGCCAGGCGTTCGACCAGGGCGAAATGCTCGGGCGAGGCGAAGGCGATGGTCCGGGCGATCGGTCGACCGACGGCGGCGGGTTCGATCCAGTCCTTGCCTTGGCGGTACAGGGTCTTGTCGGCGCACTGCTGCACGGCGTTCTCGCGCACCTGGGTCACGCCATCTTCGGCGGTGCGTCCGTTCAACGGATTGAGCACTTTGGCCTCTGCCTGCTGTTTGTTGTTGTCGGAATAGACCTGGGCGGCCTTGCCGCTGCGGGTTCCGATGGCTTTTCGCTGGAATTCACCAGCGGCTTTCCCGGTCGGAGCGTTTTCTCCGGCGAAACCGCCGAGGATTCCGCGGTGTCCAGGCAAGGCGCTCGGTCCATCGGTGGCCAGGAACGCGGTGTAATCGGTCATGATCCCGTACTGCTGAGACAATCGGACGACTTCGCCGGTGAGTTCAGCCAGCAGCTTCGGATCGGCCGGCGAGCCGGCACCGAGATCGCGGATCGACGCCACCAGCTCAGCGATCCGCCGGCTGGCCCACAACCGCGGCACGAAGGCGTGGCGCGGCTCGGCCTGGGCCGGATCGAGCTGCACCGCGCGCTGGACCGTCTGGCCATCGGGGCCGGTTCCGGTCAGGGTCAGTGCAAT
The DNA here is from genome assembly GCA_014193115.1 of Planctomycetota bacterium. Lineage (GTDB taxonomy): Bacteria > Planctomycetota > UBA11346 > UBA11346 > UBA11346 > BJHQ01. The sequence goes on from BJHQ01000014.1 coordinate 138,071, forward strand.
GGGCTCGCGGCCGATCCAGCGGCCGAGGATCACCAGCTGCTCGCCGGCAAAGGCATCGCGCAGCCGTCGCGGCTGCAGATCCATCAGCCGGCCGGGCGTCGCCGCAGTCAGCACCGGGTCGGCCAGCACCGGCGCACCGAGGGAGCGGAACAGGTCGGCGACGGCGACCTCGACATCGCCTCCCGGAGGCAGATGCCGCGACCGGCCGCGGCTGTCGTCAGCCAGGCCGTCGAGCAAGGGCACATTGACATCGGCGCCGATGCCGACGGGGAAGATCCTGCGATTCCCTTGTCCTTGCCTGGATTTCCGGCGGATCTCGCCTTCGCCGGTGGTGCCGATGGTGGGCAGGCCATCGGTGCAGAACAGCACCAGGGGCAGCTTGCCCGGGGTCGCCGGCTGGCCGAGAGCCGCGACCAATGCGTCAAAAATGTTGGTGCCTCCGCTCGGCCGCGCCGAGCGCAGCCAATGCCTGACCGCCTGCTCGTTCTCGGGCGTGCAGGCCACCGGCGTCGGACTGAACGCATCCACGCCTTCATTGAACAGGATCAGGTTGAAGGATTCGTTCGCAGCGAGTCCGCCCAAAACTTGGCCGACCGCATCCGTCGCCTGCTTCCATTTCTCTCCGTTCATGCTGCCGGAACGGTCGAGGACGACGGTGACCTCGCGCGGGATGGCCTTGCCCGGTTGGACCGCCGGAGGATCGGCCAGCAGCAAGAAAGTTCCGGTATCGCCACGTTGCCTGCCGTCGGCCTTCACCCAGCCGTCGTCGCTGTCGGCATGGCAGAAGACCGTGACCGTGGCGTCGTTCATCGGCAGCCACGCCAACTGGAAGGCACCTGGAGCCATGGCTCCAGGCAACGATAGGGTCACCTCGTTGCGTGATCGCTGTCGTTCCGTCAACAGATGGGTCGGGGAATACACCGCACCGATGCCTGCGGCATGGCTGAGGGTCGCCGTGAGCGTCCACGGCACCGCATACGTCAGGGCCTCTGAACGCGGCAGCACCAGCTCCAGGCGGCCATGGCGGCGCTCAAGGAACTGCTCCCACGACAGCCGGATCTCGGCATTGGCGAGGGGCTCGACCGGGAACACCGACGAGCGCACCAGCTGGTCGCCGGCGAATTCGAGCAGCGCCGGATCGCGCTGCGAGCGCACGATCGCCTGATACGTCGCCCGGGCCTGGTCCGCCGGCAGCAGGTTGACGGTGAGCACGCCTCCCGGACCCGAGCAAGCGAAGCCGCGGACCTGGGCCAGCGGCGGCAAAGGCAGCAGCAGCACGGCCTCGGCGCGTTGCCGCGAGCGGTTGCGCAGGCGGATGGTCAGGGTGGTGGTAGCGACCTGATCCACCGCCGCCACGGCGGCTTCGATCGCGGTCACCTCGACCGCGTCGCCGGGCCGCGTTCGCGAGACCGGCAGCACCGCCTGGGCAGCACCAATCCAGTCGGGCTCGGCGGCCGCGGCGAAGGCGAACAGACAGCAGAGCAGGGCGCGCATGCCGGCAGCTTGCCGGTGCGCAGCGGCGCTGGGTCACAGGATGGTCACGTTCCTGGGAGCGCAGGCTTCAGCCTGCCGTTGGGTGTTCGGGCAGGCTGAAGCCTGCGCTCCCAGGGCTGATTACAGCGGCATCTCGCTCGACGACACCACGGCTGGCACCCGCTTCATGAGCTGGGAAAAGCTTTCCGCATTCAAGCCTGCGGCATGGATCAGCATGCCATCGATGTGGGCGTCGAAGGGATGGTCCTTGAGCAATCCGATGCCGGCGGCATAGCCGATCCGTTCGGCGATGCGCACCGCCGCGAGCTGCCGCATGGTGGAGGCCGACACGTCGGTGGGGATGCGGTGGTGGCGGGCGATGCACAGGCGCAGGGGCTCGGGCAGCTTCCAGCGTTCGCCGATCCGCTCGCCGACCCAGCAATGGTCGTAGCCCAGCACCTGGCGCTCGCGGCGTAAAATGTCGATCTCGGCGCGATCGGGATCGGCCCGCAGCTTGATGTCGGCCTTGGCCAGGAACGGTCCGAGCACCAGCATGCCGACATCGCGAAGCAGGGCGGCGACGAACCATTCCTCCTCGCATTGCGGGCCGGCCTTGGATTCCTGGGCCACGGCCTTGGCCAGGGCGGCGGTGGCGAAGCTGTTCTTCCACAGGCCTTTTTCGGCGAAGCCATACGCCGACAGGTCGAGATTCATCAAATTGGCGGTGGAGCTGGCCAGGACCAGGGCGCGCAAGCTCGACAGACCGCACAGCGTTACCGCCTGGGATAGCGACGCGACCGGGTTCGAAAGGTTATAGAACGGGCTGTTGACCAGTTTCAGCAGCCGGCCGGCGATGACCATGTCCTGACGGATGAGATCTTCGAAATCGCTGGTGCTGCTCTGCTGATTCCCCATCTGTTTGAGCAGCGACTGGACCACCGCCGGCATCGGCGGGACCTTGTCGATGGCGCTCATCACTTCGCCTTCGGACACAGCCGTCTTGACCTTTGCCTTGTCCGGACCGGATTCCTCTCCTGGCGGCTTGGACCCGGGTTCAGTCGTGGGCCGTGGTGCCGGTTGGTTGGAAAACCGGCGGAAGAGATCCTGAGCCATGGGTATAACCTACATCAGCGCTGCGGATTCGCCAAGAATGCAGGCGCGTGGGAACCAGCCGAATCCAGCTTGCGGTGCGGCCCAAGGGTGGACAGCTTCGCTCCATGCGCGTTGCCAAAATGCGGGTCGTTGTCGGCGCCGGCTTTGCCGGAGTGCGCTTTGCTGGAGTGCGCTTTGCTGGAGTGCGCTTTGCTGGAGTGCGCTTTGCTGGAGTGCGCTTTGCTGGAGTGCGCTTTGCTGAAGCCGCCCTGATCGGAGCCGCTTTCGCCGGAGCCACCTTTGCTGCCGAAACGCCAGGTCTTCCGGCTGAACCCGGGATTTGGCCTGGTGGCGTGTGGCTGCGCTGGACCAATGACGCTCTCGGTTTCCCCACGAGCCAATCAGTGTCCGACGATCATCGCACCAATGCCATGGCCGCCGGCTGGGCCGGAGAGCAATGGCGGCTGTTCGTCGATCACAGCATTCTCACCGACAAAAATCCGACGGAATCTCCACCCCGCTGGGGCCCGGAGGTCGCTGATCCCTTTGCGGAATCCCGAGTCGATCAGCGACGGATCGACGAACTGACCGCAGGCGCCGGCGCGGTCGTGGCGGAACGACGAGCACCCGGCAGCTGGCTCGGCAGCTGGCGGTGCAGCGCCGGACTGGGTGTGCGGCTGAGCGGCGATCTCGGCGGTCGATCGATGCAGGACCGCACCCACGGCCTGATCGGCGATCCCCAGGGCGACCTGCCCTATGAGCGCAGTGCGCCCACCGCCGCCGGGCTGGTGTGGGCGACGGCCCGGGGATGGTGGAATTTATCCGGCGATCAGGCTTGGCTGGCCGTGTTCGAAGGCAGCGGCCTGATCAGCAACCAGCCCGAGATCGCGGCCAGCCTGAACCTGCGTCTGGTCCGCCACGGTGCGGCAGGCGACCTGTGGATCGGCGGACGGACCGAGCTGCGCGGCGGCGAGACGATGAGCCGCACCGCCGCCAGCACGGCCCGTCATGAACGCGGCCTGTGGCTGGAAGCCGGCCTGGCCGCTGGCGGGGTGTCGCTCTGCGTCAGCCGCAATCCCACCACCGACGCAGCAGAAGGCGCCATCACCGTGCAGTCGGATCCCGACCGGCCGGCGACCGGAGCCGGTGCCCTGGCTGAGATCGCGGTGCCGATGGCGGCGTCGACCGCCCACGGCCGCGGCATCGAGCTGCGTTTGGTAGAGCCGAACCTCGACTGGTGGTCGGGCCGATTGTCGCCGACGGTGGTCTACCGCACGACGACGCTGGATTCGCCGCTGGTCGACGATCTCGCTCTCGGCTGGCAGGAGCTCGCCCTCGGCCTGCGCCTGGCGGCGTTCCCGCCGCAACCGGGCTGGCAGATCGTGCCTCGCGCAGGCCTCGACCTCGGCCTGGTCGATGCGTGGGCGGAAAACACCGGCCGGCGAGAAGTCGCACAGGACGAGCGCTTCCGCACCCTCGCCGCCACCGCCACCGTCGGCTGCGACCTGGCGGCCTCGTGGGATGGCCTGCGCCTGTCGATCGGCACCGACCTGGGTTGGAGACAACCACTGCGCTCGCGCACGATCAGCTACGCGCCGCTCACCGCTGCTGGAACCTATGCCGGCCCGCCCGGCGAAGTCCGGTTGATCGAACCGGGCTGGCAAGCGTCGCTGCGTTTGGGCGTTTGGTTGGGCTGGTGAACGGTTCTTAGCGAAGCCAGCGCTCCGAAGCGCTTTGACTGCACCGCCGCGATCAGCGATAGCGACGCCCGGTCTCGCCCGAAAGCGAGTATGGACGCGGAGCCGTCTCAAGCAGCCTGATCGATGGAAGCATCCCGTTCGGGGACTGGCGCAATCACGAAAAACAAAAGACCCGCCCGGGGAGTACCCGGGCGGGTTGGGAAAAAATCCTGGCAGCTACCTACTTTCCCCTAAAGAGTATCATCGGCTCCAGCGGGCTTAACGGCCGTGTTCGGAATGGGAACGGGTGTGA
>BJHQ01000015.1 GCA_014193115.1 Planctomycetota bacterium
CTGGGAGATGCCGTCGGCCAACAGCGTCAACGCCTCAAGGCGCCGCTTCTCCATCGCGGAATGATCCCGCTTGCCGGTCAGTCGGGGGGTCGAACGGCGCTGCTTGGCTGGCATGGCGGGATCATGCCAGGCATCCGGGTGATGTCAACCTATATATAAATGCTCAGTAATGAATCGCCCACTGCAAATATTGGGGATATGGAATCTTCCATAATCTGTTTGAAAATAACTGATTTGTTATCAACCGCATCAAATATGATAAAATTTTCATGGGGTACATGAATCATAGTTAATCCAGATAAAATTTCAGCCCGTGGTGCCGAAGAACATATATAAGATACATTTTTACGCGAATCAATAAATGCCTTAAATCCCGGGATGGATTCAATATTTTCAATGTTTTTCAATCGGTTGGAGTAGTTTTTCAAAATCGAATTTAATTCACCATGAGTTATATCATAGCCAATACACTCAATCAGGATTTCCCTGATTTTCATATCGCGTTTGATCCCAGATCTTTTCATTATGGACTTCAATAATTCAAATTTTTCGATCTTATATTCGCCAAGACATTCCATCAATATCTGGGCCTTATTTCTTACCGATGCAACTATAGTACCGTCCCAGTCGAAAATCGCCGGACAATTAATTAATTCATCGCTATATTTTTTCATATATTAAATCAGTTTAATTACCGCGATCTGCCCAACGCCAAAGGTCACCGGGCCGGCGGAAGAATCGTTTGCGAAGCAGGATCAGCGTACGTCGCCGGCCCCGGTGCACTGCCGTGTTAGGCGAATTTCCCATCATTTAAGTTGCCGCAGTTTTCGAAGTGAAAATATCCGAATATATAGATATTATCGCCTTGATTTCGGTGTTAACTATAACCCCTAAGTCCTTCACCTTGTCATTTTTTGGACTCGAATTTTCCGTAAGGTGCAAAATAACGTTAATGCAATCTTGTGCCACTATATTTACATTCTTCGATCTAAATAATTCGAACCGACTTTCAACGCCCCGATCAATCTCAGGATACAAAACAGCGTTGGTGAGTTTTCCAGATGGGTGAACTGCTTGATCCCTCATGTTATATAACTGCCGCAACGCACTTCTAATTGACTGAAATGTTTTATTATCTATTTTATAACTATTCCTGAATTGCTCGGCAACCTGAGCGTATCTAGGCGCCTGTCTCATATTTCCTGGTTTTAAAGTAGAAACTCTATTGAACTGAGTCAATCTAGCATAAAATGCATCTACTGATATTGACAAGCTTATGATAGCAATCATTGATCGTTGAAAATCGATTTCCAATAACTCAATTGGAACATCGTCCTGATTATCTAAAATGCGTTTCTTGGCCTGCTTCCAGGCGTTTCGGGCAGCCCGAAGTGAATCTAGCGCTGTCCTAAGCCACACGCCAATTACATCATAATGCAATGACATTGTCGCATGAAGTTTCCTTTGTTCTGAGCCATCAACGGATATTTGCAGATCGCCAGGCAAGAACCCCGGAGTAACACCCTTGGTGATCAAAATGCCTTTCATGTCTTCGCCCAACAGCTCAATGAGCCGGGGTGGCCGAGGCGCCGCGCAAGGCCAGGACCACGATGTTCAGCCGGGACTGGCCCCGTTCGGGAAAGGACTCGACCGCGAGCAGGCGGTCGCCGGCAGCATTCCACAGCGGGGCGCTGCCAGACATTTTCAAGGGCTGCGCCGGCTGAGTCCCATCGAGGGCGCAGACCACCAGCCCGGTCTTGGCCGTCACGACCACCAGCGGATGGGTCGGGTGGGGGGCGGGATCCCGGCCATCGTCAGCGATCACCACCGGAGCCTGGCCCGGGCCGGGGATCCAGATGACCTCGGTGCCTGCCTGCCACCACGGCCCTGACGCTGGCGCTGGGCCCCGCAGCCGGGTCGCTACCAGCCCACGCCCGCCGGATACCCAGCGCGGCTGGAGGGCACCGGGGATGCGGTCGACGACCTCGGATTTCCAGCGCACGACCATTGCCCCGACACCAGCCTTGCCGATCCAGTGGTCGGGTTCGATCACCGGGGTCTCGGTCCACGCCAGACCGGGGCCGTCGGGCTGCGGCTCGGCGAAGAAACCATCGACGAAATCCTCGCCTTTCGCCTGGTCGGCATCGACCATCCGGACCCGGTCCTCGACCTGGGTGACGATCACCGGGCGGCGGTCGCCGCCGACCCGTGGACGGTAGCCCCAGCGGTCGATCTCTTTACGCGGAGTGTCGCCGTCTTCGCGCAGTTCGATCAGCTCCAGGCCCTGGCCCGGCGGCACCATCGTGCCGTCAGCCAGGCGAATGACATTGGCCGAGGAGCCCAGCAGCAGGTGCTTGTCGTCGAGCCAGCACGGATGCTGGCGATCTTTGGAGCCCGAGGCGCCGAACACCTCTTGGCGCTTGCGGCCTTCTTCGAGCAGGGCGAAGCCGTTGGCGATGCGGATGGCGATGCGGTCGCCGACCGGTGCCCAGGCCGGCTGGGGCTCGGCCAGCGGACAATCGAAGGCATAGCGGCGGACTTCGACCAGGTCGCTCGGCACCGCCCGCGGCGCCTGGGCGGTCCCAGCACAGGCGGCGATGACCAGCACCGCCAACACGGCTGGAATCGTCGTTGCCAGCGCGGCTGGTCGCAGGATCGGGATCACGGCGGGGGCGGCTCCGGGGACAGCCATCCTGCGACCTCGACCACCGCCGCGGCATCCTCTGGCGGGGCAACCGGGGCCAGGCGTTTCAGCCGCTGTCCTGCGGATTCGATGCGGAAGGCGCGACCAGCGATGGTGGCCTCGCGGTCGGTCCAGCGGATCGTCAGGGATTCGCCATGCCGCGGACCGAAGGCATCGACCAGCCGTTCTTCGCCGCGGCTGCCCGGGGTCCAGCACAGGGCCAAGAGAATTCCTGACAGCCGCAGTTCCCAGGCCGGTTCGCCGGCGATGGTCCGGCGATCTTCGGCAGGTGCGCCCCGTTCGCCGTCGGGATGGACCTCGCGGACCACGGTATAGGCAGTCTTCTGGCGACGGACCTGATTCAGCGTGTCCCGGCCGTTCCACGCCACCAGGCGCAGCCGGTCATCGACCAGCAGCAACGGTGAATCACCGAGCACCACGCCGCCGAGCTCGGCCGGGGCCGGCGGGGTGTAGACCAGGCGGAGCACCCGATTGCCGGCGAACTGCGGATCGGCGGGCAGCAATCGCGCCCAGAAGCGCTGTCCGCCAACGGTGCCGTGCAGCTCGGCCTGGCCGGCTGGTGCGATCGGCGGGATTGGCGCCGGTTCGGCAGCGGCGAGTGCAGCGAACAGCAGCCCCAGGAGCGCCAGCAGCAAGCCTGGGAGCGCAGGCTTCAGCCTGCCCAGCACGTCGCGCAGCAGGCTGAAGCCTGCACTCCCAGGAAGGCTGTTCATCCTGGTTGACGCAGCGGCAAGCCTGGGAGCGCAGGCTTCAGCCTGCCAAAGAGTGTTGTTCATCGTCTCCCCCGCAGCAGCAGCGCCAGCAATCCGGTCACCACCAGGCACAGCCCGATATCGTGGCGCCTGGTCTCGCCGGGCGCGCCGGCAGCGATGAAGAACGCAGTTCCGGCCGGATCGTTCGCCCGGAAATAGACCCGGCCGCCGCCTGCGTCACGCAGCCGTTCTGCGAGAGCCTCGGCTTCGGCCAGCGGCAGCACGGGATCAGCCGCCGGACGCAGATGTCCGTCGCCGATCCGGGTGGCCGACCAGCTGACCCGGCAGTCCTTCTCCTGGACGGTCCAGGCATAGATCGACTCGACCCGGGCCTGGCCGCCGCCGGTGGGGAAGACCAGGGCTTCGATCAGATTGGCAGGGGCGGTGTCCATCAGCAGACGGATGTGGATCCAGGGCCAGGCCAGGAACAGACCCACCGAGATCAGCACGGCAGCGACCACGAACCGCCACGGACCCATGTTCAGACCAGGCCGGTCGGTTGCGATGTACTGCGGCATGCCGCCACCGGCCGCGCTTCGACCGGCTTGGCGCTGGCGGCCATGCGCTCAGGCGACCAGAGCGTTCAGCGCAGCCACCGGATTGCGCAGCGCGCCAAGTCCCGAGATCGCGCATTCGACGGTTTCGCCGAGGCGCAGGAAACGCTTGGGGTTGCGCCACACGCCGACCCCGGCCGGGGTGCCGGTGCTGATCAGGTCACCGGGTTGAAGGGTGATCTGGCTGCTGATGTAGGCGATCAGCGCCGGCACGCCGTGGATCAGATCGGCGGCCAAAGCATCTTGCAGGGTTTCGCCAGCGATGGTGGTGGTCAGGCGCAGGGCGGTGTGGTCGGGGACCGCGTCCGCTGTGGTCAGCCATGGTCCGCAGGGGAAGAAGGTGTCGCTGGATTTGGCGCGGAACCACTGGCCGTCGTCCTTCTGCCAGCGGCGGGCGCTGACATCATTGCCGACCATCCAGCCAGCGACGTAGCGCAAAGCGTCGGCAGCGCCGACCTGCTTCGCCCGCCGACCGATCACCGCCACCAGCTCGACCTCGTAGTCGGGATTGCATTCGGGATCGGGGACGACGATCGGATCGGTCGCGCCGGCCAGGCTCGACGGGGCCTTGGCGAAGAGCAGCGGCTTGGCCGGCGGGGCGACGCCCTGCTCGGCGGCATGGCCGTGGTAATTCAGCCCGATGCAGATGATCTTCGACGGATCGGCGATCGGCGGGCCGAGCCGCACCGAGGCCAGCGGAATGCCCGGGCCGGCATGATGGCCGAGACGTGCGGCGACCTCGCCCAGCCGGCCGTCGGCGAGCAGCTGGCGGAGCGGCGCGTCGATCCCGATCTCGTCGAGGGGGATGATCGCGTCGGAGGCTCCGACCAGGGCTCCGGCGCGTTCGCGACCAGGTGGTCCGAAGGAGACCAAGCGCATCAGGCGCCTTCTGCAGTGGTGGAAAAATTGGCCTGGCTGACGGCCACGCCCTGGGTGGCGATGATCCCGGCCAGGGCCTTGGCGGTGGCGTGGTCGGGAATGCCGAAGCACCACTCGGCGTCCTCGCGCATGGTGACACCGGCCAGGACATGGGCCTGGCCTGGGAACCCGCGCAGCAGCACCTTTTTCATGTGCGACCAGGGCACCGCCTGGCGCTGGTCGTCAGTATGGCGCATCACGCCCTGGGGCGCGAGCAGCACCTGCCAGCGGGTGCGCTCAGCGGCGCGGCTGCGTTGGTGCTTCACGGTCTGCCAGATGATGATCGTGGCCCCGACGACGGGGACAGCGACCATCCAGAACAACGGCTGGAGCAGCAGGATCGCAGCGTATTTGAAGAACACGAAGAAGGCGATGGCGATGGCGGCGAACAGTCCGCCGAGGCCGGCGCCGTTGCCGGTGGTGGCGCGTGCGATGGCGATGGAGACCACCGCCGGTTCCTCCCAGGTGGTGCCGCCAGGCGGGATGGAAGATTCGTCGCTCATGCGCGTCCCCAGAGTCCGCTTGGCCGGCCGGGCACCAGCTTGCCGGTCTCATCGACCAGCGGGCAGCGATCGGCCAGATCCTCAGAGGAGATCTCGCCGAAATCGATGGTCAGGCGCAGGCCGATGGCGGCCTGGGTCGGCAGCGGCCGGGTGGCGTGATCGAGGATGCACGAGCCATGCACGCCCGCCCACAGGTCGCACAGTTTGCGATCGCCGCGGACCAGTTGCAGGTTGCGGGTCCAACCGTGGTCGAACAGGCCAGCCTTCAGCCTGGCGAAGGTCCGCGGCTGGATCTTGACCTTTTTGAAGTCGGCCTCCATCGGATGCTGGCAGAGGAACCAGGCGAGCAGCCGGGCGATCTGGGCATCGGTCAATCCTCCCCAATAGCAGGTCTCGTTGTCGACCACCTCGACCCACGGCTGCTTGGCGGATTCCGCCCAGGCGGGCAGGGACTGGCCGGCCACCGGCGCCGCGCCGCCAGCCGCCGCAAACCACAAGGTTCCGCTGGTGACACCCTCGGTCATCGCCACCCGGCGATCGGCGAGCATCGCCGACAAGGTCACCGCGGTCGGCGCGCCGCGGCGCACGTTTTCGAGCTGCGACAGCGCGCCGTCGGCCATCAGCCAGCCATTGCGGATGCCGAGCTCCTCGGCGAAGCGCATGGCGGCGAACGTCGACATGTGGGACACGCCGACCACCCGGCTGCCGCTGCGGGTGTGCTCGGGATAGCCCACCACCGTCTGGGACCAGTTGAGCACGGCCATGCTGCGACCCTACGGCTGAACAAGGTTGCGCAAAGGCCAGATGAGGGCGGACAGGGGCGTCCGGTCCAAGGCCCAGTCACTCCGCCGGGATTGCGCTGTTTCGGTCGGAAACCGCCCGACCGATCACGGCCAGTTCGGCCGGATGGCCGACTTCCGCGCGCAACTCGATCCGCCACAGCGCTCCCCAGCCCTCGCGCAACCAGGCATCACCGGAGAGATCCACCGGCTCAATCGCTGCCACCTGCCAGCCGACGAATTCCATGGCCAGGCAGGCCCCGCCAGGAGTGGTCAGAACTACGCCGTGGGCGGTACGCCGGGGCTCGACCGCCGCCAGCAAGGTCATCGTCACCGTCGTCGGCTGGCGGACGGAGATCGCATCGCGGATGTCCACCTGGCTGCGCTCCCGGTCGAGGGCGATGCGGCGGTGCAGGCCGAGCAGGCCCGCCTCGGCCGGATAGCAACCGACCAGCTCCATCGCCAATTCACTGCGGACCCCGGTAGTGCAGACCACGTTCCGGGCGGAGAATGGCCGGGCATCCCAGGGGAACGGGCCGCCGGCCATCAGCGCCGCGGTCTCGTCGGGGGTGAAGCGCCGGCCGGCGGACTGCTCGACGCCGCCGACCACCGGTACGCCATGGCCGGAACCGCGGTTATACCACAGCTCATAACGTCGCGGGCCAAAGGACTGGGTGGTGTACGAACCGGTCCCGGCATCGACCAACAGCGGAATTCCGTCGAGCAGCACCATGGCCTGGCCGACATCATTGTGGTTGTGGTTCTCGCTGTTGTGGCCGGCCTTGGCGGCCAGCACCAGCCGGTCGCCGCGCGCGATCAGCCACTGCAGGTCGGGGAACCAGTCGTCAGCAGCCATCGGCGGGATCGTCGGCGGGGCCGCCAACTCGGCAGCTGGCGCCAGGAAGAGATGGTCGAGCGCGGTGAGCAGATGGCCGCCGCCACCCTGCATGGTGTTCCCGAGGTCGAACCGGTCATCCACCTCGCCAGCGGGATCCCAGCCCCGGGCCGCCAGTCGGGCGAGGTCGCACAGCACCGGCAGTTGCAGCGCCGTGCCGAGCTTCCACAGCGCTCCACGGCGCGGCGCGTCTCCCGGTTTGCAATCCGAAAAGGTCGGAAAGCGGCCCTGACCCAGATGCACGCGCAGCGGGAACAGCGCCGCCGCCCGCAACCTGGGATCGTCCAGCATTTTCCCGGCGCCGCCGCAGGCGCGATCGACCCGCTCGGCGAATTCCAGGAGTTTCACCGGTCCGACATTCCAATAGCCGACGCCTTCGTCGCACCCGCCGTCGGCAGGCAGCCGGTCGCGGTAGCGGCCACAGGCGTCTGCAAGATCGCCGATCATGACCGCCAGCACCGCGGGATCGGCTTCGACCTGACCGGCCGCCAGCACGGCATTGGCGGCGATCCACGGAGTCCAGTTGTTGATGCCGTGCCGCCACCATTGGCTGCGGTCGCGAAGCAGCGGATCCACCAGCCTGACCCGGCATTCGTGGGCGATGCGCTGGCGGATCGCCGGCGTCACCGCATCGAGCCGCGGGGCGAGCAGCGCCCCGGCGACCGCCACCACTGCGGCGGTCTCGGCAACGAACAGATCGACGAAGGCCGCCCCCGGCACGGGCAGCGGCAGCGGCGTGCGTTCGGCCTTCGCTTGGCCGCTGTGGGCCGGCGAACACCAGGTGGATTCCTCGCAGATCGACCACAGCGCGTCGATCACCGCGTCGTGGAAACGCTCCTGATCGGTCATGCCGGCAGCCAGCACCAGCCAGGCCAAGCGGCGACGACGCAGGAACATCGGCGTTTCATGGACCGACCGCCGGCCGGACCGTGTGTTTTCCAGATGGCCGGTGGCGGGCAGCGCCGGCCACGGCTCGCTCAAAGCGATCTCGGCCTCGTGCAGGATCTGCTCCCCGCGCACCCCAGCGCAGGCGGTCTGCCATGCCCGCCGATCGGTCACCACCGGCCACGGCAGATCCCGGGCATGGGCAGCCAGGGCGGGAACCAGCACGGCATCGTCGGGGAGCATGGTCGGCGCTTGTAGGCATCTGTTGAAAATGAGGGAAGGGCCGAAGTTTTCACGGAGCGCCGCACTCCGTGCGGCCGTTCTCTCAGCCAGTAGAAAACCCATGATCATCAATGGCGTGGACGCCAAGGACGTTCGGGCCGCCCCACACGGAGCACCGCACTCCGTGCGGCCGTTCTCTTCCTCGGCTAACGGAAATCGCCGCACCTGATCACCGGTTTGGCGGGCGCCATAGGACGTTCGGGACGCCCCACACGGAGCACCGCACTCCGTGCGGCCGTTCTCTTCCACGGCTAACTGAAATCGCCGCACCTGATCACCGGTTTGGCGGGCGCCATAGGACGTTCGGGACGCCCCACACGGAGCGCCGCACTCCGTGCGGCCGGTCTCTCAACCCATGAACATCAGTTGAATGAACGCCAAGGACGTTCGGGCCACGTACCCGTGGGGTGCAAGTCCCCCACCCAGGCACTCCGGCCTGGTATCCGAGCCCAACTGCGGCGCCGCGAGGTTCCGTGGAGAGCGGGGAGGGGTTGCCTGCAAAGGCGCGCGGTGGGACCACCGGTTGGTTGACGACGGGACATCGGGAAGGTGCGTGTTGTGGACTGGGGACCCCTGCTGGCGACGGCGAACGGGCGGACCCGGTGCATGCTCCTGCCCCACTGGAATGGGTTTTTATTGACCTATCGTGAAGCGGCATGCCTTCCGCTTCGGTCGCGTCCCGGGTTCCCCCGCCGACCACGGCAGGGCTGCCGCCGCTGGTGATTCGCACGCATTTTTCCGCCGGCGAGGGCAGCGCCAGTCCGGCGGCATGGGGTACGGCGCTTGCCGCGGCGGCTGATGGCCAACCCTGGCGGGCGATCCTCGCTGACCGGGACGACCTGTGCGCGCTGCCGGCGGCGGCGGCGTCCTGGGGTGCGGCGGCGGTGGTGCCCGGTGCGACGGTGCGGCTGGGCGAGAGCGCCGGCCACGATGCCGTCGTCTTCGCTCCCGATCCGCCCGCCTATCTTCGGCTGTGCCGGTTCCTGTCCTGGCGCCTGGAATCCCCCGCCGATGCCGCTGCGTGGTTCGCCGGCGATTCGGCGGCTGGCGCTGATCTGACCGGCCTGGTCGCCCTGGTGCGGGAGGACCGCGTCGGGGCGCGCTTGGAGCGCGGTGGCGCCGACGTGTATTGCCAGGCCCAGACCATCGGCGACATGCGGCCGGTGAGCCGCTATCCGGTGGCGCTCGTGCCGGCGGTCAGCCATGTCAATGCGGCTGGACTGCAGAGCGAGCCGCTGCGTCGTGCGTTGGCCGACCGCCAGGGGCGGCCGCTGGCGGCCTCCACCGCGACCCTGGCGGAGGGACTTGCGGCAGCGCGGGCGACCGGCGACGCCGCCGACTGCGCGCGGTCGCTGCTGAGCCGGTGCAGCGGGCTGCCGCCGGTGACCCTGCACCTGCCGCCGTCCCACTACGCCGACGCTTCCGCCGAGCTGCGCCGCCGGGCCGAGGCCGGGGCGCGCCGCCGGTATGGGCGGATCACCGCCGAGGTCCGCTCCCGTCTCGACCACGAACTGGGCGTGATCGAGCTGAAGGGCTTCTGCGGCTACTTGCTCACCGTGGCCGACCTCGCTGCCGGCAGGCGGACCTGCGGGCGGGGCAGCGGGGCATCGAGCGTCGTCGTGTATTGCCTCGGCATCACCGATGTCGATCCCATCCGGTACCGGTTGCTGTTCGAGCGTTTCCTCAATCCGTCGCGCACTGATCCTCCCGACCTGGACATCGATTTCCCGTGGGACGAACGGGACGCGGTGCTGGCCGCGGCCTTCACCCGCTATGGCCGCGACCACGTCGCGATGGTCGCCACCCATCAGGTGCTGCGCCGCTGGGGCGCGCTGCGCGCCAGCGCCCGGGCCTTTGGCCACGATGTCGCCGCGACCAGTGCAGCCCGGGCGGCGCTGACCGCCGAGCAGCGCTACGGCCACGCCGCCGATCTGCCCGGCGAGTGGCAGGGCGTCGTCTCGGGCGCCGACCTGTTGGAGGGCTCGCCGTGGCATCTCGGGCTGCACTGCGGCGGCATCGTCATCACTCCCGAGCCGATCCGGGATCTGGTGCCGGTCCACCCCGCCGCCAAGCGCATCGCCCTGGAACCAGCCCCCGGGCTGCCCGCTGAGCCGACCCCGATCCCGGCCATCGCCTGGGAAAAGGACGGCGCCGAGGCGCGGGGCCTGGTGAAGATCGATCTGCTCGGCAACCGCTCGCTGGCGGTGATCCGCGACGCTCTGGCCGACTTGGCAGAGGACGGCATCCGGATCGACGAGGCGCGGTGGCGGCCGGCCGACGACCCCGCGACCCGGCGGCTGGTCGCCGCCGGCGACACCATGGGATGCTTTTACATCGAAAGCCCCGCGATGCGGCAGCTTCAGGCCAAGGCCGGCAGCGGCGACTTCGACCGCCTGGTGATCCACAGCTCGATCATCCGCCCGGCAGCGAATCGTTGGATCGCGGATTACCTCAAGCGTCTGCACCACCACCGCGCCACCGGCCAGCACGATCCCGCCTGGTACCCGCACCCCGCCTTGCGTGAACTGCTGTCGGAATCCTTCGGAATCCTGAGCTATCAGGAAGACGTGATGCTGGCGGCGGTCCGTCTCGCCGGGTTCGACGACCGCCAGGCGAATGCGCTGCGCAAGGCGCTGGGCCACTGGGACACCCAGACCCGGCTGACCGGATTCGCGGCGGCCTTCCGCGCCGGGGCCGCTGCGCGCGGCGTCGATCCGGCGGCAGCCGAACAGGTCTGGGCGAACATTTCGAGCTTCGCGGGCTATTCATTCTGCAAGGCGCACAGCGCCAGCTATGCGATGGTGAGCTTCCAGTGCGCTTATCTGAAAGCGCATTATCCAGCCTATTTCCTGGCCCGGGTGATCGCCAACGAGGGCGGCTTCTACGCCCCTGGCGCCTACCTGGAAGAAGCCCGCCGCGCCGGATTGGCGATCCACGGTCCCTGCGTGATGGCCAGCGTCTGGGCCACCCGCCGCGAGGACGCCGGCAGCATCCGCTGCGGCCTGCACCTGGTGCCGGACCTCGGCCGCAAGACAGCGGAGCGCCTGATCGCCGCCCGCGACGAGGGTCCGTTCCGCGGCGTCCTCGATCTGCGCCGACGCACCGGTCTGAAAGCGTCGGCCCTCGGCACCCTGGCCCGGGCCGGCGCCCTGGACGCCCTGCGTCCCGACCTCAATCGCCGGCAACTGGTCTGGCTGGCTGAAACCGTCGCGCTGGCACCTGCACGCTTCCGCGAAGAAGACGACGACGGAGTCATCGCGCGCTGCGTGCCGCCGCCTCCGGATCGCGATCCGGAAGCCCCCGACCTGCCGGCCCCGACCCGGCGGCAGGCGGCCTGGGAGCGTTTCCGCACCTTGGGATTCCTCCCCGACGGCCATCCGATCTGGTTCTGCCCGCAGGCCCCTGGCACCACGCGCTGCCGCCACTTGGCGGACCTGCCGCCCGGCAGCCGGGCCCGCATCCTGGCGTGGCCGATCACCCGCAAGCAGGTCGACGCCAAACCCAAGGCCGGCGGTCCGGCCCAGCCGATGGCCTTCGTCACCGTCGAGGACGCCACCGGCCTGGCCGAGACCGTGTGGTTCCCGGCTGCCTACCGCAGCTGCGGGATCCTGCTCGAACGCAACGGGCCGGTGCTGCTCGACGGCGTGGTCGAACAGGAATGGGGGGTGACCAGCCTGCATGTCCTGCGCGGCGAGGCGGCGGAGCCGTCGGCCGCTGGCTGACCGGCGCCGACACCGCGGTCCGGTGACAGAATTTCCCTGATTTCCGACAAGGTTCCTGCGGTTGGGCGCATCGGCCCTTCCCAGACCTTTCCACCGCCACTTGACTCGACCACGCAGTTCCGTGTATCCAGAAACCACGTGATCGTTCACCGACCAGAGGCTTCCATGCGCATTGCCTGCTCCGCTTCCCTATGTCTCCTTGCCGGCGCCATCGCTGCCCAGGACACGCCCATCGTCGGTCCGCGCTCCCTGGGCATGGGCGGAACCGGCGTCGCGGTGGCCGACGACCACACCGTCCAGTTCCAGAACCCCGGTGCCCTCGGTTTCTTCAACCGCGATCCCCAGGACGGCGAGCGGCTGATGGATCCCGATGCCAAGGATGCCGATGTGGTGAGCTGGACCGACAACAACAATCTTCGCCGGAAAGGGTGGGGATTCGGCGTGGATCTGCAATTCGGCGCCCAGGTCGAAGGCGCCTTGATGGAGCAGATCGCGGTGCTCGCCGACATCGACTACCAGCGCCTGGGCAATCAGGGCATCCGCACGTCCCAGGATCTCAGCGACGTCATGCGGGCGGTGGCGGCGATCGACAAGCTCGACGATCCGGGCAACGCGGTGAAGGTCGATGGCAACGCCGGCGCTAACCTGCGCATCGGCCACTTCGCCGTCGGCGCCCGGATGTACAG
Source organism: Planctomycetota bacterium (assembly GCA_014193115.1). GTDB lineage: Bacteria > Planctomycetota > UBA11346 > UBA11346 > UBA11346 > BJHQ01. The sequence continues at coordinate 12,681 of BJHQ01000015.1, forward strand.
CGAGATCGTCGGCGCAGTGGCGAACATCGACCGGATCAACCTCGGGCTGGGTCTGGGCGGGCCGGCGATGGCCAACGATATCGCCGGATCCGGCGCCCCCCAGGACGGCCAGGTGCTGCTGCTGACCCCGGCCCAGCAGACGGAACTGGGCGCCGCCATGGGCGGTGGCGCCAATGCCACCACCGCCTTGCGGCAGATCGATTTCCAGGCCCGGGCGCTGGGATTCTCAGCCGAACAGGTCGCGCTCATCTACCCGTATCTGCTCGGCGCCGCCCAATCGAGCTCCGCCCTCGGCCAGGGCCTCGACGACAACACCACCAGCGTCCTCGCCACGGGTTACGGGGTCGCCGAAATCCCGGTGAGCTACGGCATCGCCATCAATCAGTACCTGTCGGTGGGCGTGAACCTGAAATACCTGCTCGGTCGGGTCTATGGCACCCGCGTCCTGGTATTCAAAGCCGATGCCGACACGATCATCGACGAGGCGCAGAAGACCAACAAGCAGACCAGCAATTTCGGCATCGATATCGGCCTGATGGCGCGCTATCACTGGGTCCAGGTCGGGCTGACCGGGCGCAACCTGAACCGGCCGACCTTCAAGGGACCGACCACGTCGACCGGCTACCAGTTCCCCGATGTCACCCTGGATCCCCAGGTGACCTTCGGCGCTGCGTTCATCCCCTGGGAGACCTTGTCGATCGCTGGCGATGTCGACCTGCTCGCCACCGATTCCCTGGTCTCCGGCAAGAGCTATCAGCGCGGATCTCTCGGTGCCGAATGGAATGTCCTGCATTTCCTGGCCCTGCGCGGCGGTATCTATCAGAACCTGGCCGAGAGCGGCCGCTCGCCGGTGGTCACCGCCGGCCTCGGATTCGACCTCTGGCTGATCCGCACGGATCTCGCCGCGGCCTGTTCGCTCAAGCGCCGCGCCATCGCCTTCGATGGCACCAAGTACGAAGTGCCCGAGGAGTTCCGCGGCTCGTTCCAGATCGCCCTGGACTTCTGACCGCACCGGCGGACCGAACCGAAGGCAGTAGACCGCCCCAACCGGCCGGCCCCTAGCCCACAGCGCGCCGCCAGCCGACGCTGCGGCCATGCGTACGCTGTTCATCGACATGCCCAGCGGCGTCGCCGGCGACATGCTGCTGGCGGCGCTGATCGCTTGCGGCGCTCCGGTCGAGGCCATCCGCCGGGGTCTCGATGGCCTCGGTGTCGGAGCGATCGGAGTCGAGGCCGAGCCCGTCCAGGCTGGCGGCCTGGCTGCGCTGCGGGTGCGGATCGCTGCGCCTCAGGAAGCCCGTTGGATCCAGAATCCTCCGGCGGTCGCGGTGGATCTGAGCGGACGCAGGCTGGGCGGGGGAGCTCGGGATGGTGCGGCCAGCGGGCATGTCTCTGCGGCGGCGCCGATTGCTGGCTCTTCCGACCACCATGGCCACCGGCCGTACTCCGCGATCCGCGATCTGCTGGCGCGCAGCGCCCTGGCCAGCCGGGTCAAGGACCGCGCCCAACGGGTCTTCCGCCTGCTCGCCGAAGCCGAGGCAGCGGTCCATGGCACCGATCCGGAAACCATCGAGTTCCACGAGGTCGGATCCCTCGACGCGATTGCCGATGTCGTCGGCTGCTGCCTGGCCATGGACCATCTGGGCATCGATCAGATCGCCGCCTCGGCGCTGACCCCGGGCCGCGGCACGGTGCGCTGCGCCCACGGTGTGATGCCGGTGCCGGTGCCGGCGGTGGCGGAGATCCTCCGCCGAACCGGAGCGCCCTGCCGGATGGTCGGCTGGGACACCGGCGAGCTGACCACGCCGACTGGTGCTGCGCTGGTCTGCGCCTTGGCCGGGTCGTTCACCGGCGATGACGCCTCCGGCCCCGGAGCCACCGGCCCGGCAATCGCCACAGGTCGAGCCGTCGCCACTGGCCCAGCTATCGCCACTGGCCCAGCTATCGGCACTGGCCGCGTCGTCGTCACCGGCCGGGTCGTCGCCACAGGCTTTGGCGCCGGCACCAAGCGCATCCCGGGTCTGGTCAATGCGGTGCGCTGCACCGTCCTGGAATCGACCGGCGACCACCACCCCGATCACGATGAGGTCGTGGAAATCCGTGCGAATCTCGATGACGTGACCGGCGAGGTCCTGGCGGTGGCGGTTGAGCGGCTGCTGCGTGCGGGCGCACTCGACGCCTGGTGCGAACCGGTGGTCATGAAGAAAGGCCGCCCCGGATACCTGTTGGCTGTGCTCTGCCGCCCAACTGATCGCCAGCCGCTGGCCGAACTGATCCTGCGCGAAACGCCGACCATCGGCCTGCGCTGGCAACAGTGGCAGCGCCAGATCCTGGCGCGGCGCATGGTCACGGTGACCGTCGCGGGACACGCCATCCCGCTCAAGGTCGTCACGTTGCCCGGCGGCGGCGAACGGGCCAAGCCCGAGGCCGATGCCGTCGCCCGTGCAGCCCTCGCCCTCGGCCGAACGTTTCTCGACATCCAGGCGGCGGCGCTCGCCGCCGGAACCGCGGCGTCGGAGCCCTAGGCAAGTACAGAGTGCGTGAGGAGGGCCGGGTGGCGGGTCAAGGTCCGCGCCGCAGCACCACGACATCCACCCACTTCCCCCGGGAATAATTGAAGCCGCTGGTCTGGAACAGGATGGCGCAGCCGAGGTTTGGCGACTTGCCCAGGGCCTCGGCCTCTGCCAGTAGCGGCCGGGTGGTGACCAGTACCGCTGGGCCGGTCTGCAACGACCACGCCACTGCCTGGTCGGCGCCGCGCAGGCCGCGCACCGGGGGCCTGGCCAGATAGAAATAGAGGCTCGGCTCGTCGAAGCCGCGGCCTTCGTCCATGGTCATCACCGGAACGTTCGGCGGGGTTCCGGCGCGGATCGCAGCGGCGACGGCGGCGGCTGGTTTCAGCCGCTCGACCACCGGTGCCGCGGCCAGGCAGAACACGGCGGAGAGCGCGGCCACCCACATGGCCAGGACCCCGATCACCAGGGGCACCCCATGGCGGTCGCGACCGAGGCCTCCACACAGCTCGCGCCGGACGAGCAGGGGCATGGCGATGAGCAAGACGCCCAGCCCGACCGCCGGCACCACCAGTCCGGGAGTCGGTCGCTGGTCGGGGATCCAGGCGAACCACGGCAACGGCGCCGCCAGGATCAGGCCGATGCCCGCGACGAGCAGCAGCGGCGCGAGGCTCCACCAGCCGATCGCCAGCCACCGGCGGTCGGCTGCCGTGATCGGCACGGCCAGGCTGGCTGCCACCAGCAGCGCCAGGGCCGGCATGATCGGCAGGATGTAGTGCGGCAGCTTGGTCGCGATGACGCTGAAGATGACCAGGGTCGGAATGATCCAGGCCCACAGCATGGCGGACAGCCGGCGGTCGAGCTCGCCGCGCACCAGCTTGGCCAGCGCCATCGGCAGCAGCATGGTCCATGGCAGGAACGCCGCCAGGATCACCGGAACATAGTAAAAAACGAAGAAGATCGATGTGCCGCCGTGCTGTTCCATCGGCTCGAACATCCGCCCGACGACTTCCTGGCCGAGAGCCTTTTGGAGCAGTGCACCGCCGGTCGCCGCATTGGCTGGCACCGCCCAGGCCAGGAACGCCGCCAGAGCGATGACCAGCGCGACGGCGCCGTGGAACAGCCACTGGAGCCGCAGCGCTGGTCGGTAAAGCACGGCGACGCCGATCAGCAGGAATGCCGGCACCGCCAGGCCGATCGGTCCCTTGGCGAGCATCGCCCAGCCGGTGGCCAGGCCGATCAGCAGCGTCGTCGGCCAGCTCGGCAGCACGGCAGGGTCGCCTGGCGCTTGCAGGCTGAAGCCTGCGCTCCCAGTCGGCGCCAGGCGCCCAGCAAACGCAGCCAGCGCGACAACCACGCCGGCCAGCATCACCGCGTCGGTGGTGGCGGCGGTGCCGGCGACCAGCAGCAGGGGCGTTGTGGCCAAGATCGCTGTCGCGGCCACCGCCGGCCACAGCCCGATCAACCGCCGGGCGATCCACGCCGTGGCCAGCAGGATCACTCCCGAAGCAAGCACCGCCGGCAGGCGGCAGGCCCAATCGGGCCAGGGCAGCACCGCCGCCGGACCCGACATCAGCCAATACGGCAGGATCGGTTTGTGCAGCCGCCAGGCACCATTGAAGGTCGGGACCAGGAAATCCCCGCTGAGCAGCATCTCGCGCACCGCAGTGGCGTTGCGCGGCTCATCGCGGTCCCACAAGGTCGTGACCGCGGCCAGCGCCAGCCAACCGGCCACGGCGATCGCCGCCACCGCCGCCACGGCGACACCGGGACGAATCCGCAGCGGCCCGCGGCGAACCCGGGCCCGCCACCAGCGGGCGGCGATCAGCACGGTGAGCAGCGGCAGCGTGGTGGTGGCGAAACTCGCCAGGCAGGCGCCGGGAATGGGGCTGGGATCCCAGCTGGCGACTGCCGCGCTGACGATCAGGACGGCGCCGGCCAGTCCGGCGCCCTGCCACCAGCGCAGGCCCGGCCAATGATGCGGGATCAGCCGCAGTGCGATGAAACCCGCGGTCAGGCCGAGGGCAAATCCCGCCAGAACGTCGGCAGGATGATGCCAGCCTTCGACGATCCGGCCGAGCCCGACCAGCGCCGCAAGCGGGACGATCCACGCCGCCCGCCAGCCGAACGCGGCCAGCAACGGCACCACCAGAGCGCAGGCCGTGGCCGCATCGCCGCTGGGGAAGCTGTGCTCACCGCCGCTTGGGCGGACCCGGTCGATGGTCCATTTCAGGGCGGTGACCACCGGCACCAACAGCAATCCAGCGGTCAGGATCGCCAGCGAACTGCGCCGGGCTGCGCCGCCGCCGAGGGCGGCCACGGCCAAGCCGAGGATCACCAGCACTTCGCCTCGGCCGAAGGGTTTTATGATGGCAATCGCAGCCCGGGCCTGGTCGCCAAGCGCATCCGCACCGGCGGTGAGCTGGGTCGCGAGGGACGTGTCCCAAGGGAGCACCGCGAGGGCGAGGGCCGCGCACACGGTGGCGGCCAAGACGGGCCACCAGCTACGGAGCATGGAGATCATGGAGCCAGCAGGTCATTGCGGCCGCGCCGAGCCTGGGAGCGCCGAGCGCCAGCTCGGCAAGGTGTGAGGTCCCGTTCTCCAAACTCCAAACCAAGCCGAGCTGGCGCTCGGCGCTCCCGGGCAGGCTCCAGCCGAGCTGGCGCTCGGCGCTCCCAGGCGGGCCGCGCAGGAGCGGCCGTGAGCCGGTGCTGGCAGGATGTTCGAGCGGGGCGGCATTCAGTGCATCAGGTTGGGGGCAGGGGGAAACGGTGGCCAGCACATCGGCGGGTGCCAGCCAGCGGCAGCGGCGAGCTGGGCAGCAGGATACAGGCCCAGGTGCTGCCGGCCGCGCCAGGCTGGGATCTCCACCAACGGCCGGCCGGTCCAGGCCGGTGGCCGGTCGCTGCGGATCACGATCGCCCCATCGCGGTGTTCATGGCACCAGCGGAGGGCGGTTTCTTCCTGGATTTCGACCACAGGCATGGTCAGGCGGCCTGGCCAGGTCAGCTCGCCGTGGCTGACCCCGATCAGCGCCACCGGCGCTCCGCTGGCCTGGTACCGCGCTGCCACCTGGGCCACCGGCGTCAGGTCGAATCCGCGATGCAGGGCGGTGCTGGCGCCGGCATGGCCGATCCCTACCGCGACTCCGGTGGCCAGGGCGAGGGCGAGGGGGCCTCGTCCCCAGAGCGCCAGCACCACGGCCAGTGCGATCAGTGTCGGCCCAGGCCATAACGGAAGCTGCCCAAGCCATTCCGGCAGGTGTTTCAGGCCGAGCCGCGGGACGATCAGTGCCGCCAGGCCGATCATCGCCAGCACACCGGCGGGCAGCACCAGGGAATCCCGCCAGCGCGGCGCACCCGCTGGCAAGGTGGCAGGTTGCGGCGGGCTGGCTTGTTGCGGCGAGCCGGTTTGTTTCGGCCAGCCGGCTTGTTTCAGCCAGCCAGCTTGGCCGACCTGCCCAGTGATCGGCCGATCGGTCAGCGCCCGACCCAGGATCAGGGCCAGCACCGGGACCACCGGCAGCAGGTAGTGCGGTTGCTTGGCGCTGACCAGCGACAACCCGAGCACGACCAAGCCGCTCCACGCCAGCAGCATCCGTAGCGCCGGATCGCTCTGCCCGACAGCCCGGCGGACCAGCTGCCACGCCCCGGGCCAGAACAGCCAGGGGACGAGGATCAAGCCGACCACCGGCAGGTAATACCAGGCCGGAGCGGCGTGGGCGAAGCTGTCCATCGCCCGTCCGGCCTGCTGTTCCCACCACAGGTCACGGGCGAACTCCGGGCCGGCAGCCCAAGAGGCAGCTAATGCCCAGAGCAGCGGCGGTACCAGACCGAGCACGACGCCGGCGACCATCCGTCGCGGGCGGATGATGTCCCGTCCACCCGGAAGGAGCCAGGCGATGGCGACGCCGGCCGCAGCGAGATGGACCAGCGCCACCGGACCCTTGGCCAGCACGGCGATGGCCAACCCCATCGGGAGCCAGGCGAACCGGCTTCCTGGCAGCAGGCCGAGCACGGCCAGCAGCACACCGGCGGTCAGCATCCCATCGAAATACGTCAGCGAGGTGAACACCGCCCAGAACCATCCTCCGGCCAGGACCAGCGCCGCGGTGTTGCCGGCAGATGAACCGCCTAGGCGCCAAGACGCCAAGGAAAAACGCAGGAGATGCTCCGCTGGCCGGACAACCCACCGGGCGCAAAACGATCTTCTGCCGTGATTCGGCTCCTCGGCGCTTTGGTCTGCGCTGAGCGCAGTCGTGGGTCGGGGCGCGACCTCGTCAGAAGTCGGCCATAGCCGGCGACCGATGGCCGCGGTCAAAACCAGGCAGGCCATCCCGGCCAGGGGCGCCACCGCCCGAGCCCACCACTCCACTGGACCGAGCACCAGCCAGCCGAGGTTGATCAGCCAGAACAGCAGCGGCGGCTTGTGGGAATACGGCTGCCCATCGAGGGTCGGCACCAGCCAATTCCCGCTGAGATGCATCTCCCAGGCCACCGCCAGATAGCGCAGCTCATCGACCGGCAGGACCGGGCGGGTGGCGATGCCGGCGACCGCAATTGCTGCGGCGATCAACAACGCCCAGGCCAGATGGCTGCGTCCAACGCCCAGGGACGTCCACCCTGCGCGCCGGTCGATCCCGTTGAACCAGGCCATGCGGGATCATGGGGCCTTGACGGACGACCCAAGTCCCTCTTGTCCCATTGCCCAGCGGAATCGGTGATCCATCGTGGACCCGACGAGGTACGCCATGGGCCGCAAGTCCCGCAAGAAAGACATCTTCATCACCAGGAATTTCCTGCTCGACTGCGATGCGGCGCGGGAGCTGTACCACGACTTCGCCAAGCGTCAGCCGATCGTCGATTACCATTGCCATCTGCCGCCCGACGAGATCGCCGGTGACCGCCGCTTCGCCAACCTGACCCAGCTCTGGCTGGCGGGCGATCACTACAAATGGCGGGCGATGCGCACCAACGGCATCGCCGAGCGCTTCTGCACCGGCGACGCCACCGATTGGGAGAAGTTCTCGAAGTGGGCCGAGACCGTACCCCGCTGTCTGCGCAACCCGCTGTACCACTGGACCCACCTGGAATTGAAGCGCCCGTTCGGGATCAGCGACCGCCTGCTCAATCCCGAGACCGCCGAGTCGATCTGGGATGACTGCAACGAGCTGCTTCAAGAAGACGCCTTCACCACCCGCGGCATCCTCACCCAGATGCACGTCAAGGTGGTCTGCACCACCGACGATCCGGTGGATTCGCTCGAACACCACATCGCCCTGGCCAGCGAACAGGCCGGCGCCGCCGATCGCGGCGAAGAATGCTTCGCCACCCAGATGCGGCCGACCTGGCGGCCGGACAAAGGCATGGCGGTGGACGACGCGGCGGCGTTCAACGCCTGGCTCGGCCGGCTCGAAGCCGCGGCGAACAGCACCATCCGGGATTTCGACAGCTATCTGCGGGCGCTGCGCCTGCGCCACGATTTCTTCCACGAGCACGGCTGCCGGCTGTCCGACCACGGCCTCGATACGGTCTATGCCGACGACTACACCGAATCCGAGATCAAGGCGATCTTCAAGCGGCTGCGCGATGGCCGCACCCCGACGCCGGAAGAGGCGGTCAAATTCAAGAGCTGCATGCTCCACGAGTGGGCGGTGATGGACCACGCCAAGGGCTGGGTCCAGCAGTTCCACATCGGCGCGATGCGCAACAACAACAGCCGGATGTGGAACACCCTCGGCCCCGACAAGGGCTTCGATTCGATTGGCGACAGCGGCTATGCCCGGCCGCTGGCCCGGTTTCTCGACCGCCTCGACCGCAACGACCAGCTGGCGCGCACCATCCTCTACAACCTCAATCCAGGCGACAACGAGGTGCTGGGCACGATGATCGGCAATTTCCAGGATGGCACGATTCCGGGGAAACTGCAGTTCGGCTCGGGCTGGTGGTTCCTCGACCAGCTCGACGGCATGACCCGCCAGATCGAATCCCTGTCGCAGCTCGGGCTGCTGTCGCGGTTCGTCGGCATGCTCACCGACTCGCGTTCGTTCCTGTCCTATACCCGGCATGAGTATTTCCGCCGGCTGCTCTGCAACATCCTCGGCAGCGAGATGGAAAACGGTCGCATCCCCGCCGACCTGGATCTGGTCGGCGGCATGGTCGAGGACATCTGCTACCGCAATGCCGCCAGCTATTTCGACTTCGCTCTGGACCCGAACAGCGACACCGGCGACTGAGCGCTCGCGCGCAAGACAAGAGTAGTCCGAGCATTTGTTTGCCCGTGTTGAAAAGAAAAGCGTCCCGTCGGGACGCTACGATATCAGCCCGGGGCTTCAGCCCCGGGTACGTCGATAAAACCGGAAAAGCCCCAGCGGGGCGGCTGAACCATCTGCGGGCTTCAGCCCGCAAGCGGCGGTCCCTCGCGCGAATGGCCGACGACCTGACGAACCTGCGCAGTCTCTCAGCGGCCGGCCATGGCGGGACGCTCAGGCTGGGAGTATGCTTCTCCAGACATGGGCGAACTGCTGCCTGACTCGCTGGCTCCCTCGCTGAGCCCACACGATCACGACCCCCTTACCATGGAGGTCCTCCAGGGGAGTCTCGACCTGCTCGCCGAGAAGGAGCGCCTGGAGACCGAGCGCCAGCGGCTGATCGACGTCGACCGGATGAAGTCGGCTTTTCTTGCTCGGGTTTCCCACGATCTGCGCACGCCGCTGTCGAGCATCATCGGATTCTCGGATCTGCTCAACTCCGGGGCCGAGGGCCGGCTCAACAAGCGCCAACTGGAGCTGGTCGAGGCCATCGCCCGCAACGGCCGGACCTTGCTCAGCCAGATCAACGATCTGCTCGACTTGTCGACCATCGAATCCGGCCAATTCACCTTGCGCCGGGAAGCGGTCGAGGTCGAAACCGTGGTCGCCGATGTCCTGGCCGCGGTGGCGCCGCTGATGACCGAGGCGCGCCTGATCGTCGCCTGGCCAGAGCCAGCCGACATCGCTGGACGCACCGTCCGCATCGACCGCCGTCGGGTGGTCCAGGCGCTGATCAATCTGATGGACAATGCCCGCAAGTTCACGCCAGCCGGCGGACGGGTGGCGTTGCGTGTTCCGCCGGCGAACCGGACCGGCGCTCCAGTGCGGTTCATCGTCGAGGATAGCGGCCTGGGCATCCCGCCCGAGGACCACGAAAAGGTCTTCAAGCCGTTCTTCCAACGTTCTGGGACTTCCAATGACGGCGTCGGCCTGGGTCTGGCCATCGTCAAGGGCATCGCCGAGCTCCATGGCGGGCGGATCGACCTGTGGAGCGAGACCGGCCGCGGTGCCCGGTTCACCATGACCTTGCCCGAGAACCAGCCGATCGATCCCAGCCAATACGAGACCCAGCGGGAATTCCGCCGGAAATGACCGCCACGACCACCGCCTCTGGGACCAGCACCGGACGGATCCTGGTGGTCGAGGACATGCCGGCCCTGCGTTCCCTGGTCGCCGAGACCCTGCGCGATCTCGGTCCGGGGGTCGTGGTCGAAACCGCCATCGATGGCCAGGAGGCCCTCGAAAAGATCGACGCTGAACCGCCCTTCGACCTGGTCGTCAGCGACATCATCATGCCCCGCCTCGACGGCGAGCAGCTGCTGGCGACCTTGCGCAAGCGGTCGTATCCGGCCGCGGTGATCATGCTCACCGCCCTCGGGCAGGATGACACCATCATCACCTGCCTGCGCCACGGCGCCTGCGATTACCTGGTCAAGCCGGTGGGCATCGACACCCTGTCGATGGCTGCGGCCAACGCCTTGCAGCACCGCCCGCTGCTGACCAGCCGGATGGAGGTCGACTACGACCCCCACGGCTGGTTCGAGGTCACCGGGGAAAGCGACGCTTCGGTGCTCTACCGCTATCGCCGGTTTCTCGGCCTGCTCGACCGCTTCCGCATCCCCGAGCCGGCCGCGGGCGAGATCCGCCTGGCCCTCGACGAGCTCGGACGCAATGCCATCGAGTGGGGCAACCGCAACGACCGCGGAAAGACCGTGCGCTTCGGCTGCCGGATCCTGCCCGGCAAGGTCATCGTCTCGATCGAGGATGAAGGTGACGGCTTCGATCTGGAGGCCGTCCCCGACCCCAGCCGCGACCCGTTCGCCCACATCGAATTCCGCAAGAGCAGCGGAAAACGCCTCGGCGGCTACGGCATCCACCTGATCCGCAATTTGATGGACAAGCTGGTCTACAACGCCCGCGGCAACCGGGTGGTGGCGATCAAATACCTCGATCGCCCGCGTGAGGCGGCAGCCACCGGCTGAGCTGACTTCCGGCAAAAAGGCCGGGCTGAGAGAGCCGAGCCCCAGCTCGCCTGGGACGAATCGGCCGCACGGCGTGCGGCGCTCCGGGTGGGACGAAAAATCGAAGAACCGCCAAGACGCTTAGGGAAAACCTAGGAAAATCGCCGCAAACTGGACGACCATCCGGGTGCAATTGGATATGCCTCCGACGCCTCCGACCTTTCGCCACGTGGCGCTTTGGCGCCTTGGCGGTTTCCCAACTGCTTCAGCCAGATTCAACCGGCGTTGCTGTCCCGACCGCTGCCGGCGGCGAGCCGGCGTTCGAGATCCTCGCGATCGGCTTTGGCCCGGGCGACGACATCGCGGGCCTGGATCAGCAGTTGGGCCATCTCGGTGAGCTGGCGGCGCATCTCCAGCTCCTGGGCCTTCCAGGCGGCCTGGGCTTCATCGAAACGATCGCGCTCCATCGCCAGCTCGGCCTCGATGCCGCGGGCGGCGTCGAGGTCGTCATGGACCCGGTCGAGCTCGTTGCTGAGCTTGGCGATCCGTTCGGTCTTGCTGCCGGTTTCTCCGGTGGACACCGGACGCATCGCCTGGCTGCGCGCCTCGCTGAGCTGACGGGACAGCTCGGTGACCTTTGCGGTCTGCTCGGCTTCGCGGGCCTGGGCGTGACGCACCAGCTCGGCCCGCTCCTTTTCCAGCTGCTCGATCCGCCGCTGAACGAGCGCGTTCTCGGCCTTCGCCAGATCGCGTTCGCGGCGGGCCTCTTCTTGCTGCTTCAGCGCGGCATCGCGGTCCTTGGCGGCGGCGGCGGCCAGGGCCGAAGCCGCCTGGGCGGCCTCGTCGGCGGCTGCCTGGGAACCGGCTGCCTGCTGGCGAGCGGCGCCGAGAGCCTCGAGCTGGGCGCGGGCCTCGCCCAAGGCACGGTCGAGCTCGCCGATCCGGGCCACCGCCGCCTTGGTCGCCGCGGTTGCGGCGCCAGCCTGATCGGCTTGGGCTGACAAGGCTTCGGCGCGTTCGCTGGCCGCTTTGGCTGCGAGCTCGGCTTTTTCCGCCCGCTCCTGGGCGGCTGCGGCCTCGGCCTTGGCCAGGGTGAGCTGACGCTCGGCCTCGCGTTCACGTGCGGCATCGGTCTGAGCCGCCGTCGCCGCCGCCTGCTCGCGGGCTGCGGCGAGCGCCGCCTTGGCCGCCTGTTCGGCAGATTTCGCCGCCTGTTCAGCGGACCGGGCGACCTGCTCAGCCTGCTTGGAGGCCACCGCGTCGGCCGCGGCCACGGCCGCTGCGTTGCGCGCCGCCTCGGCCTGGGCCAGCGACGATGCGGCCGCGGTCTTCGCGGCGTCAGCGTCGGCTTGGGCCGCTGCAACCTGCCGCTCGGCGGCGGCGACCCGCTGCCTGGCCTCGGCCTGGGCCTGGGCCAGATCCTTCGCGGCCGCGGATTTCGCGGCGTCCGCCTCGGCTTTTGCTGACACGGCGGCGGCCTGGGCTGATGCCGCCGCGGCATGCGCAGCTGCGGCTTGCTGTTCAGCAGCGCTCAGCCGTTGCTGTGCAGCGCTCAGCCGCTGCTCGGCCGCGGCAATCCGGTCCTGGGCCTCGGTCTGGATCCTGGCCACCTCGGCAGCGGCTTCGGTCTGGGCGGCGGTCCTGCCGGTGATGGTGGCGGCGTGGTCGCGAACCAGCTGCTCGGCGCGCTGGCGCTGGCTGTCGGCCTCGGCGGTGGCCCGGTCCAGGGCCTGACGTGCGGCGTCGGCCTGGGTCCGCTGCTCGGCCACCTGCTTGGCCAGCTCGGCGGCGCGCTGGGTCTGGGCGGCGGCTTCGCTGCGGGCGGCTTCGCTCTGGCGCTGGGCCTCGCCGACCGCGCGCTGGGCGGCGGCGGCAGCGGCTTCGGCGGCCTGGGCTGCGGAGCTGGCTTGATCGCGTTCGGCGATGGCTCGTTCGCGATCCGCAGCGGCTTTTTCCTGGGCCTGTTTTGCAGCGGCGACGGCCTGCTGGGCGGCGAGGGTGGCCTGCTGGGCCTGGGCGGCGGCCTGGGCCTGGTGCTGGGCTTCGCCTTGGGCCTTGGCTGCGGCCGCGCTGGCGGCCTTGGCGTCTTCCTGGGCTTTTGCCAGCTGTTTGCCAGCGTCGCCGCGCAGCGCTTCCTGGGCGCGGACGAAGGCCTGGTTCGCGCTGATCGCGTCGGCTTTGGCCTGGTGCAGCTCGCGTTCCAGCGCCGCCAGCTTCTTGCGCTGGGCCTCCTGTTCGCCCTGGGCCTGGTTCAACCGCTTGGCCTGGGCCGCGAGGTCCTGATCGGCCTTATCCAGGCGCTGGGCGGCATCGTGCTGCTTGCGGGCGGATGCCTGGGCGGCAGCGGCCTGATCGCGGGCCTCGGCCTGGGCCTTGGCCAATTGCTGTTCCAAATCCGCCGCACGGCCGGCGGCGACCTGGGCCTGGTTCCGTGCCGCGGTCAACTGCCGATCGAGATCGGCGGCGCGCTCGGCGGCGTCGCTGGCCCTGCCTTCGGATTCGGCCTGGGCGGCACGCGCCGCATCCAGTGACTGGCGAAGCTGGGCGCCATCCCGGGCCGCGCTGTCGGCGGCTTCGCGGGCGATGCCGGCTTGATCCTTGGAGCGCTCGGCCTCTGCCCTGGCTGCGGCCAGATCGGTCCGCGCCGCGGCCAGATCGGTCCGCGCCGCGGCCAGCTCGGCCTTGGCGCTAGCCGCCTCGGCCTGGAATCGCTTGCTGTCTTCCAGCGATTTTTCGTGCTCTGTCCTCGATCTGGCTGCCGAGTCCCGGATTTCAGCGGCTTCCGCCTGGGCTTTCGCCGCCTCGGCCTGGAATCTGGCCGCCTCAGCCTGGGCCCGCCCTGCGGCGGTGCGGGCTTCTGCGGTTTCTGCCCGAGCCTGGTCGCCGGCCACTTTGGCGCGTTCCGCAGCTGCCTGGGCTTCGACCAGACGGGCGCCGAGATCGGCTTCCCGTGACTTGGCCTGGGCGAGTTCCGCACCACCCACCGACTCGGCTTGCTTGGCGGCCTGGCGCAAGGCGTCGAATTCGCGCTGCAATTCGCCGTGTTTCCGGGCCGCTTCGTGCTGACGTTGGTCCGTGGCAGCGAGTTGCTGCTCAGCAGCCTGACGTTGCCGATCGGTCTCGAGGCGCTGTTTTTCAGCAGCCTGCAGGCTCTGCTCGGCAGCGTGCAGTCGCTGCTCAGCCGCGGCCAGTTTGGCCTTCGCCGCGGCAGACTCGGTCGCAGCTGCGGTTTCCTTGGCAGCTGCGCTCGCCGCTTTGGACTCTGCTGCGGCCGCTTTGGCCACAGCGGTCTCGGTGTTGGTCTTGGACTGGGCCGCAGCAGCCTCGGCGGCGGAGGCTTTGGCGATGGCGGCGGATTCCCGGGCCAACGCTTCGGCGGCCTTCGTCTCCGCTGCTTTGCTGCGCTGCTCGGCGGCGTTTTTCTGCTGGTCAGCCTGGGCGACCCGCTGTTCCATCTCGTTCAGCAGCTGCTCGGCGGCGGCCTGCTCCTTGACCGCGGCGGCCAGTTGCTGCTGCACCGCGGCGATCGCGGTCTGAGCCGTGTCGCGTTGCTTTTCGGCGGCGGCGGCCTGGGCCTTCGCCGCCGTGGCCTGCTCGGTGGCGGAGCGGAGCGCGGCCTGGGCCTGATCGCGCTCCTGGCCGAGAGCGGCCAGTTTGACCGCAGCCGCCTGGGAGGCGCCCTGGGCCTGGGCGGCAGCGGCATTCGCTGTGGTTGAAGAAGCGCTGAGTTTTTCCAGCTCGCCGCGCAGTTGCGCGGATTCAGCCGAAGCCGTGGCCGCCTGGCTCCGAGCCGCCTCGATCTGCTTGTGCGCCGACAGCTCGGCAGCTGCGGCCTGGGCTCTGGTCAGAGCCAGCGCGGCAGTGAGATCCGCCAGGGATTTCCTGGCGGCTTCGCCGTCCGCGACGGCTTGGTCACGGGCCTCGCCGATCTCCACGATCTGCCCAGCGGCGTCATCGGCAGCCCGTTCGGCAGCGGCCTTCGCCTGTTCGACCGCGCTGCGCAGCCGGACCACGTCGGCTTCGGCCTGGGCCAGGCGGTCGGCGAGCTTGGCTGCTTCCTGGATGGCCGCGTCGCGGGCCTTGCTGGCTTGGCCGAGCTGCTGCCGAGCCGCTGACAAATCCCGCTCAATGAGTGCGGTTTTCTCGTTGGCGGCGGCGACGGCGGCGGCGGTGCGCTCCTTTTCCGCGGTGCTTGCGGCCTGGCCGGCGACCGTGGCCTTGCGCGCCTGGTCGGCCGCGTCGGTGGCGCTGCGCGCCTTCTGCTCGGCGGCGACCTTGCCCTGTTCGGCCGCATCGGCCCGGGAGCGTTCGCGGGTGGCGGCGGCGCGGACTTGTTCGAGATCCGCCGCCAGCGCCTGTTCGCGGGCGGCAGCGGCGGTGGCGGTCTGGACCGCTTGATCGCGCGCGCTGATGGCCGCGCGCAGTTCATTGCGCAGGCGTTCGGCATCGTGGGTGGCGGCAGCCGCGGCGCGGGCGGTCTCCTCAAGCCGGCGATCGAGCTCCGCCGCCCGGGTCTCGGCCTTGGCGACGGCGGATTCCAGCGCTGCCGCCTTTTCCTTGGCGGCAGCCGCAAGCTGGCGGAGGCGTTCGGCGGCGGCCTCGATTTCAGCGGTGCGCGCCTGTGCGGCAGCGGCGAACTGCTCGCGCACCTGGCCGACCAGCTGATCGCGCTCCCGCACCAGGTTGACCTGGGCCTGGGTCGCCTGCTGGGCGAGGACGATCTTGTGGTTCGCCTCCTTCAGGCGGTCGCCGGCGGCGGCGGCTTCCTTGCTTGCCGCCTCGGCGCTGGCGGCGGCGCTGGCGGCGGCCGCAGCGGCCTGGTCGCGTTCGGTCGCCAGCCGGGCCAGTTCGTCGGCCAGGCGGCGGGCCTCGGCGTCGCGGATCGCCAGGGTCTTGGCCACCGTGTCGGCAGCGGTGCGGGCCTCGGCGAGCTGCCCGGCCAGACGCTGGGCGTCGCTCGCGCCTTGTTCCAGGGCAGCGCTTTTTGCGGCCAAGACCCGGGTCTCGTCATCCCGCCGGGCGAGTTCGGCCTGGTGCGACTGGCGCAGCCGGGCGAGCTCGGCGAGCTTGGCTTCGACCTCGGCTTCGGAACGCTTGGCCGTTTCGTTCAGCGCCCGCAGCTGTTGTTCGCGCCGCTCGATCTCTGCGGCGTAGGCCCGGCGCAGGCGGTCGAGCTCATCCTCGGCGGTGCGCGCCTTGGTCTCGGCGATGCGTACCGCCGCGGACAGCTTCTGAATCTCGGCCTGGGCCGCAGCGAAGCGGACCTCGGCGTTGGCCGCGCGTTCGGTCTGCTCCTTGGTGGCCGATTCAGCCTTGCTGATCCGGCTCGTCGCATCCTTATGGACACGGTTTTGGTCCTGTGATTCCCGGGCCAGGCGGCCGATCTCCTCGTTCGCCGCGGCTTTGGCCTGATCCCGTTCGCTCTTGGCGGCGGAGGCCTCCTGGCGGGCCTGATCGAGCTGGTTCTGGAGAATCCCCGTCTCGCGGCGGGCGGAGGCGAGATCGTCCCGCAGCTTCTTGACAGCATCCAGTTCGCCCGGTTTGCCCGGAGGGGGCAGCCCTTGGGCGCGGCGCTCGGCGTCAGCCAGTTTTTCACGCAGCTGCTTGAGCTGCACGCTCACCGCCTCGGTGCGGGCGGTGACCAGCCTGGCCCAGCCGAGCAGCGCGGATTCTGCTGCTGCTGCCAGGCCGCTGCTCGCCTCGTCTTCGCCGCGGTTGCTGAGCGCCTCGTTGAGCACCGACAGGGTGATGTCGAGGTCGTCGGACCGGCGGGCGTCGGCATCGGCAGCGATCAGCCGCGCGATCTCCGCCGCCAGGCTGCGCACCTCGGCCGCTTCGGAGCGCCGTAGATCGGACTCGCGCGAGGCTTTTTCCTGGAGATCCGACAAGACCGCGTGGCTGCGGCTGGGGGTCGGCTCGTCGGCAACGATCACTGCCGGGGCGGTGTCCTGGGCAACCCGCAGGGCCTCGCGCAGCTGGGCCAGCTCGCTGTCGCGGGCGCGCAGCTCGGTGGTCAGCTCCGCCGCCACCTGGTCGGCGTTGACCGGCGTGATCGCCGATTCGGCCTCGGAGCGTCCGCGCTCGGCCTCGGCCAGCATCATGGCCAGGGCTTTGATGTGCTTGCGCAACCGCACCGTGACCGCTTGGACATCGCGGATGAAGCCGCCGGCCTCGGTGATCCCGGCCAGCGGATTGTTCTCGGGGAAGGTCCGGGCCGGCAGCGGCTGCGGCTTGTGGCCGATCAGCCCGGCCCCGGCCATGGCCTCGGTTTCCAGCGCGATGATCTCGGCGCGCAGCGAATCGAAGGCCGCGACCAGTGTCGCCAGCCCGTCGCGCAGCACCGGACTGTCGGCGAAGGCGCTGGCGCCCTGCAATTCCTCGCTGGCGGCTTCGACGATCTTGCGCGACAGCTGCATCTTTTGGGCTGGCGTGGACCGGGTCTCGGTGTCGGATTCCTTGAATCGGCCACCGAAATAATCCTTGTCCAACGCCTCGCAGGCCTTGATCAGCTCAGCCGAGGCGGTGAGCAGGTTGATCGTGGTTTTGCGCGCCTCATGCAGGTCGTTCTCAGCCTGCTTGTATTTGCTGGCCATCGCCACCAGAGCCGGGTCGTTGGCGACTTGCGGCGCCGGCCGGGCCTCAGGCGGTTTGGGAATCTGCGGGGCTTTCGCTTGGCCGGCGGCAGGTGGCGCGACCGGCGGCCGCGGCTGGGCCGCTGACTGCGGCTGTGCCGCTGGCGAAGGCTGTGCCGCAGGCGAAGGCTGGGTCGCTGGCTGACTTGCGACCGGCGGCTGACTTGCTGCCGGCGGCCTGCCCTGGGCCGGGTTCGGGACGGTTGCGGCGGGCTTTGCGACCGGCGGGGCCGGGTCGGGCGTGGAGGCGGCGAAGGGCTGGACCGGTGCGGCGGCGGGGCGGGGCGCTGCCGGGTTTGCGGGTTTTGCCGGTTGACCGGTGGAACTGGTCGGCCCAGCCGGCTTGGACCCGGCGGCAGGTGCCGGGTCGGTCGGCTTGGGCTGGTCGGGACCGGGCATCGTCGTCTCCAGCGGCTAGGAATCCCTGTGGTCGTACCATGGACTTGGGCCATCGGCCAGGGGCAGGGACCGTGGCCGTGATGGCGCGATCATGCTGGCGCGCTGCGGCTGGGCTGCACGGCCGATTCATCAACTTCAAATGAGCAGATGAACCGCCAAGACGCCAAGGAAAAACCTGAGGAAGGCTCTGCTGGCAGAACGATCAACCGGGTTCGGAGGGATCTTGGCGCTTTGACGCCTTGGCGGTTCCGCAACTGCATCATCTTTACCCGGCAGACGAACCGCCAAGACGCCAAGGAAAAACCTGGGAAAATCCCCATTGGCTGGGCGATCAACCGGATTCGGCCGGATCTTCCTTCACCCTTCCGCCACTGGGCGCTTTGGCGGTTCCCCAACCGCGTCACGATGGCGCAAAAACACCAATGAAATTCCACGGTTTCTTCGTCACGATCGGGTTCTCTCCCCAGCTAAAACGAATGGATCATCAAGGAAGAATTCGCGGGGCGTCCGCGCAGAACGGGCATCCCAGCGGACGCGGATGACTCCCGGCCATGGCGGCTCGGCAACGCTGCCCGACCAGACCGACCAGGCCGGAGTCGTGTCGGCACCAGCGCTGATGGATCAATATAAACCCAACCGCCGCCATTATCTTAGAGGCAAGTAGTGTCAAGTTGCAGCCAGTTGCATTCATATGATTTTGAGCACAACCTGTCCCCAGAGACCAGCTCCCG
Source organism: Planctomycetota bacterium (assembly GCA_014193115.1). GTDB lineage: Bacteria > Planctomycetota > UBA11346 > UBA11346 > UBA11346 > BJHQ01. The sequence goes on from BJHQ01000015.1 coordinate 31,228, forward strand.
TGCTTTCCACCCATCGCCTGTCGCCGAAGAATCAGGTGACCATCCCCCGGGGCCGCGCCCTGGCGGGATCGGCCGAGGTGTCGCACTTGCGCGGGCTGCCGCTGATGCTGGCGAAACCCGGAACCAGCGAGCGTTTTCCCTATGTGATGCTGCTCACCGAGCCCGAGATGCAGCGCCGCGAGCAGGCCATCCTGAACGACGCGGGTTTCACCGGCGAGCAGAAATTGCAGGCGATCACCTTGCTCAACGGCCGGGCCGCGAACATGGCGATGGACGCCCAGAACCGCATCGTGCTCGCCCAGAACCTGATCGAGCACCTCAAGCTGAGCGAGCGCGACGTGTTCTTCGTCGACACCAATACCGCGCTGCAAGCCTGGAATCCTGAGCATTACAAGCGCTGGGCCGGACTCGACGAAGTCCAGCCGCCGGCCATCGATCTCGACCGCTTCCTTGCCATCTAGGAACCGCATGCCTGCACTCGCTTCGATCATCCAGCTCCTCGGCTGCGACGGCTTCGTGCCTGGCGCCCGATTGAGCCTGGCCCAGCCCCGGCCGCCTGCGCCTGCGCCTGCGCCCGGCGCGGCGCGGCGTGGCGCCTTGCCGCTCGCGGAGGTCGGCCATGCGGCCGTCCGCGCCGCAGCCTGAGCTGGCTGACGATCCCCGGCACCTTCCGGTCCTGGCGGACGCGGTGGTGGCGGCGCTGCGTCCGGTCGCGGGTGAACGCTTCCTCGACGCCACCTGCGGACTGGGCGGACATGCCGCCCGGGTGCTGGCCGCCGGCGCCAGCGTGGTCGGCGTCGATCGCGATCCCGCCGCCCGGGCCATCGCCGGGGAACGCCTGGCGCCGTTCGCCGGGCGCTTCACCCAACGCGCTGGCACCTTCGCCGCGGTCGCTGCCGAGTGCCTTCTGCATCACGAACATTTCCATGGAATCCTGATGGATCTCGGCGTCTCCAGCGTGCAGCTCGACGACCACGGACGAGGCTTCTCGATCCGCGCTGAGGTCCGTGCCGACTTCCGCATGGACCCGACCAGCGGTGAGGACGCCACCGACCTGATCGACCGGCTGGACGAATCCGAGCTGGCCGACGTGCTGTTCCAGTTCGGCGAGGAGCGCCGCTCCCGGCGCATCGCCAAGGCGATCAAGCGCGAGCGCGCCGCCGGTGGCTGCACCACCGCGGCCGAGCTGGCCGAGACGGTGCGCGCCGCCGTGCCCGGCCACCATCCGCGTCATCCGGCCCTGCGTACCTTCCAGGCCCTGCGCATCGCGGTGAACGACGAGCTGGACGAGCTGAAGCGGATGCTCGACCTGCTCCCCGATCTGCTCCTGCCCGGCGGCCGCGCCGTGGTCATCAGCTTCCACAGCCTCGAAGACCGCCTGGTCAAACATGGGTTCCGCGACCAGCTCGCCGCCGGCCGGCTTGCGGCGATCGCCCGCCATCCGGTGGTGGCCGATGACGCCGAGCTGTCCGTGAACCCGCGGGCGAGCAGCGCCAAGCTGCGCTGGGCCACGCGCCATCCAGCGCCGCCGGCCCCCGGCATCCAGTCCCCAGTCTCCAGTCTCCCCTAGTCTCCAGACCCAGCCCCCACCAGAAAAATGCGCACCTTTCTCCTCGCCTCCCATCTGCTGGTCGCCGCCATCTGGCTCGGCGCCCTGGCGTGGTCCGCCCTCGGCATCGCCGTGCTCGGAAACCAGGCCCGGGCGCTGGAGGCCCAGCGCGGCAAGGATCTCCAGACCCGGATGGAGCTCGCCCACCAGCAGGACCGGATCAAGTCGGCCCTCGATTGGGAGGCCTCCCAGCCGCATCTGGCTGATGCCGTCCGCCGGCTCGACCTGCCCCTGGTCCCGCCTCCGCCCACCCGCCTGGCGACGCTGCTCAGGCCGCAGGCGCTCACCGCTTCGCCCGCCCAGTGACCGAACCCGCCATGTCCCGCATCGGCATGCTTTTGCTCGGCGCCAGCCTGGCCCTCGGTTTCGTCATCGCCGCCAGGGAGCTGGCCGGCGCCATCGGCCGATTCCGCCAGGACAACGCCATCCGGGTCAAGGGCACCGCCGAAAAGCGCATCGCCGCCAACCAGGCGACCTGGACCGCCCGGGTCCAGGCCCGCGATGCCGACCTGAAAACCGCCAGCGCCCAGCTCGACGCCGGCGTCGCCCGGGTCGGCGCGTTCCTGGTCGAGCACGGCGTTCCCGCCACCAGCCAGACCTGGTCGGCGATCAGCACCGAAGAGAAATTCGCTCCGGACGAAAAGGGCAACGCCACCAATCTGTTGGAGGCCTACGTCCTTGGACGCTCGGTCGAGATCCAATCCGCCGAGGTCGAGAAGATCGGTCAGCTCGCCCGTTCGGTTACCGATCTGCTCGCCGAGGGCATCCAGGTCGAGTCCCGGCCAGCGGTGTTCCTCAATCTCGACATCGAAGCGATCAAGCTCGACCTGCTCGCCCAGGCCACCGCCAACGGCCGCGAGCGGGCCGAGATCCTGGCCAAGAACAGCCGCGGCCGGGTCGGTCCGCTGATTTCGGCCAGCCAAGGCGTGTTCCAGATCACTCCGCCCGATTCCACCTCGGTGTCTGATTACGGCACCTATGACACCTCCACCATCAGCAAGCTGGTCAAGGCGGTGGTCACCCTGGAATTCGCCAGCGAGCGCTGACATGGACGCCGCCCTCACCCTCGATCGGCCGCGGCCGCGGTTCTGGCCCTTGGCGCTGACCTTCGCCTGGTTCGCAGGGTTGTGCGCGGTGCTCGGTTGGCGGCTCCACGAACTCCAGGTGGTGTCGCGGGATGAACTGGTGCGGCGGGCCGCAGCCCAGCAGGTGCGGACCTGGTCGATCCCGGCCCAGCGCGGGGCGATCGTCGATGTCAGCGGCGCTCCGCTGGTGACGTCGGTGGGTACCTGGACCCTGCGCGCCGACCCCGACTACATGGATGACAAGCTGCGCGCCACGGTCGAGCTGTCGCGCATCCTCGGTGTGCCGCGGGAGACCCTCCGCCGCCAGTTCGAATCCGGGCGAAATGGCCGGATCCTGGCCAAGGAGATCCGCGATGGCGAACCCGGCGAGCGCGATCTGCCCGGTGAATTGCAGGAATTGATCAAGCCCAGCGACCGCAAGAAACCGCGCCTGGCGGGTGTGTCGCTGGTCCGGGAGTTCACCCGCACTTATCCCGAGGCCAGGCTGGCGCCGCATCTCCTCGGCTTCGTCCAGGCCGATGGCGGCGGTGGCCTCGGCATCGAACAGGCCTTCAACGCCGCCATGACCGGAACGCCGGGCTCCGAAAAGCTGTCAGTGGATGCCTTGGGCAAGCCGGTGCTCGACGGCGCGATCAGCACGCCGCCCCGGCCCGGAGCCAACATCCAGCTGGCCATCGATCTCAGCGTCCAGCGCCTGGTCCAGGCCGAATTGCTCGCCGGGGTCGAGAAACTGCGCCCGCAGAATGCCGCCGCGATCGTAGTCAGGCCGGCCACCGGCGAGATCCTGGCCATGGCCTCGTGGCCGGACTTCGATCCGGTCGACCGCAGCGGCCTGGTCGCGTCCAGCATGCGCAACAACTGCCTGACGTTCGTCTATGAGCCGGGCTCGACCATGAAGCCGCTGGTCGCTGGCGCCGCTGTTGCCGAGGGGCTGGCCCGATGGGACGAGCTGATCGACTGCGAACACGGCCACTGGAAGTTCCAAAACTCGCCACCGGTGCGTGAAAAGACCGGCGGGCATGGCGTGCTCAGCCTGGTCGAATGCATCGCGCTGTCGGACAACATCGCGATGGCCAAGCTCGGGGTGCGGCTCGGCCCGGCCCGGTTGGCGGATTGGATCGAGCGTCTCGGCTTCGGCCGGCCCACCGGGATCGAGCTGCCGGGTGAAGACGCCGGTCTGGTCGCAGCCAAAGCGCGCTGGAAACTCGGCGAGCACTGCCTGCGCATCCCGATGGGCCATGGCGTCGCGGTCACTCCGCTGCAACTGGTCATGGCCCATGCTGCCGTCGCCAACGGCGGCCTGTGGCATCCGCCCCGGCTGGTCCGCCGGATGTGGATCGACGACGGCACCGCCCACGGCCAGGATCTCGACCTGCCGAAGCAGCCCGACAGCCACAGGGTCTTCTCGGCCGCCGAGGCCCTGGCGATCCAGTCGGCGATGACCCACACCATGACCGAGGGCACCGGCAAGCGGGTCCAGCTCGACGGCTATTCGAGCGCCGGCAAGACCGGCACCGCCGAGAAGATCATCGACGGCCGCTATGCCAGCAACCATAACGTCGGATCGTTCGTGTGCTGGGCCCCGGCCGAATCTGGCGCACGCGCCGAGCTGTGCTGCCTGGTGGTGATCGACGACCCCAGCCAGAACGGCCGGTTCGGCGCCGACACCGCTGCGCCGATCGTCCGCGAGATCCTCCAGGGCAGCCTGGAATATTTGAAGATTCCCAAGCGTCCTGAACCGGAGGTCCGCGATGGAAAGCGCTGACCTGCTGCGCGGGCAGAGCCTGATCGGCCGCTGGCCGAGCCTCGCCACCGGCGTGTCCCGGGATTCGCGCCGGGTCCGGCGCGGCGCGATCTACATCGCCTGCGGCACGCCGGCGGAACGCCCGGCCCATGTCGTCCAGGCCAGCGCCGCCGGCGCCGCAGCGATCCTGGCTGAAACTCCGTGCGCCGGAGCCGATGCCCTGGTACCCCACGCCCGCTGGGCCTTCGCCCGGGCCAGCGCCGCCGCCTACAGACTCGACCAAGGGCGAGGCAAGTCTGGGAGAGGCGAGCCCCAGCTCGCCTTGGAGCACCTTGGAAATGCGCGTCCATCCCCAGGCGAGCTGGGGCTCGCCTCTCCCAGGATTCCGCTGCTCGGAGTCACCGGCACCAAGGGAAAAACCACGACCTGCTGGTGTGCCTGGTGGGCGGCGTCCCACCAAGACCAGCGGGCGGCGTCGCCGTCCGACCGGCGCGCTGCCCGGATCGGCACCATCGGCTGGTTCGACGGGGTGAGCGAACGGCCCAACCCCCAGACCACGCCGCCGCCAGAGGAATTGCACGATTTCCTCGCAGCCCTCGACCCGCGTACCCCGGCTGTGGCGGTGGAGGTGTCGAGCCATGGCTGCGACCAGCACCGCTTGGCCGGGCTCCAGTTCGCTGGGCTGGCCTATACCGGTCTGGGCCACGATCACCTCGACTACCACCGCACCGCGGGCAGTTATCTGGCGGCGAAATTGCGCGCCTTCCGCTGGCTCGTCCCAGGCGGATCGGCAATCATCAACGCCGACGATGCCCACGCCGCTGCCGCCGGCCATGCCGCGCGCTGCGCCGGTACCCGGATCATCGGCCTCGGGCTGCGCCATGGCTGCCACCGGCTCGAACCTGACGGCAGCGCGTGGTTTTTGCGCGTGCCTGGCGCCCGGTTGGCGCTGCCGGTCCTGTTGCCCGGCGCGTTCAACGCCTGGAATACCGCCGCCGGAGCGCTCCTCGCCCAGGCTGCCGGCATTGATCTGGCCACCGCCCTCGACCGGCTGAGGTCCCTGCCGGCGCCGCCCGGGCGGATGGAGCTCCTGGCGCGATCGCCAGCGACCTACGTCGATTACGCCCACACCCCCGAATCCATCGCCCTGGCCATCGCCGCCCTGCGCTCGGCCCATGGCGGCGCCCGGATCGCCATCGTTTTCGGTTGCGGCGGCGACCGCGATCCGAGCAAGCGCGCGCCGATGGGCGCCGCCGCTGCCGCCGCCGACCTGGCGATCGTGACCACCGACAACAGCCGCAGCGAGGATCCCGCGGCCATCGCCGCCGAGGTGGTGGCCGGGATCGCCGGCACGATTCCCCATGAAGTGGTCCTCGATCGCGGCGCGGCGATCCGCCGGGCCCGGGAGCGGATCGGTTCCGGCGGTGCGGTGCTGGTCGCCGGCAAAGGCCACGAGACCAGCCAGATCATCGGCAAGACGACCTTGCCCTGGGACGACCGGTCCTTCGTCCGCAGCCTGGAAGGACGCCCATGACCCGGCTGATGTCCGTTTCCGCCCTGACCAACCGCGGCGCGCCGTTCGCCCTCGACCGCGCCAGCGCCGAGCGCCTGACCGGCGGCCGATGGCTGGGGACGGCCACCGCGGCGACCATCCACGGCGCCACCCAGGACAGCCGCCGGGTCCATCCCGGCTGCCTGTTCGTCTGCCTGCCTGGAGCCAAAGTCGATGGCCACGATTTCGCCGCCACCGCGGTGGGCGACGGCGCCGCACTGATCCTCGCCACCCGGCCGGTGCCGGTGCCGGTGCCGGTGCTGGTGGTGGCCGACGTGACCGCCGCCTTGGGCGTCCTGGCCGCCGAGTTCCGCCGGCGCTACGCCAAGGACTGCGTGTGGATCGGCGTCGCCGGAGCCAACGGCAAGACCACCACCAAGGAGCTGATCGCCGCGGCGCTGGCCGAGCACCATCAGCGCGCCCGGGTCCATGCCACCAAGGGCAACTACAACAATCAGCTCGGTCTGCCCCTGACCATCCTCAACACCCCGTCCGGTTGCCGGGCGGCGGTGATCGAGATCGGCGCCAACCATCCCGGCGAGGTCGCGGCGCTGGCAGCCATCGCCCAGCCGACGGTCGGCGTCATCGCCAGCATCGGCCCGGAACATCTCGAAGGTTTCGGCTCCCTCGAAGGCGTCGCCCGGGCCGAATCCGAATTGTTCGCAGCGCTGCCGGCCGGCGCAGCGGCGATCTTCGGCGCCACCGGCCTCGCTGAACACGCTGCCGCCCATGGCACCACGCCTGGAAAATTGCTGGAGATCGTGCAATCCGCTGCCGCCGGCCGCCAGCTGCGGATCATCGACCAGGCCGCGATCCGTGGGCGGACCACCGCTGACGGACTGGTCATCGCCCACAGCGGCGGCGAAACTCCGCTGTTCCTGCTCGGCGCCCATAACCTGGCCAACGCCACCGCTGCCTTGGCGGTGGCCCAGGCCTGCGGCGTGCCCGACGCGGTCGCCGTCGCTGGGCTCGCCCGGGTCCGCCCGGTGGCCGGCCGGCTGGTGAGCAAGCCCTGCGGCCGGCACACGCTGCTCGACGATACCTACAACGCCAATCCGGCGAGCATGTTCGCTGCGCTCGACGTGCTCGCCGGGGCCACCGGTGGCAAGCTCGCGATCCTCGGCGCGATGGGCGAACTCGGCGCGGCCAGCGAGGCCAGCCATCGCCAGGTCGGCGAGCGCGCCGCGCGCCTCGGCCTGCCGCTGTTCGCGGTGGCGGCTCCGGCCATCGCCGCCGGCTACCGTGCGGCGGGCGGCGTCGCCTGCCAGGAGGTCGCCGATCCCACCGCGGCGGTGACGGCGCTGACTGCGCCGGGCGTGCTCTGCCACCCCACCACCATCCTGGTCAAGGCCAGCCGCTCCGCGGCCCTGGAGCGGGTGGTGGCCGGACTTCTCCACGAGCTTGGAGGCCAACCATGCTGATCTGGCTGGCCCATTGGCTTGGCGGTTCCGACTCCGGCGCCCCGCTGCAATTGGTCACGGTGCGCTGCGGCGCCGCCGCCCTGACCGCTTTCCTGCTCATGCTGGCGATCATGCCGCCGCTCATCCGCCGCTTGAAATTGTGGAAGTTCGGCGAGGCCGGAGGCAAGGGTCAGGGCGCCGATCTGGTCGATGCCTATCGCGAAGGCAAGAAGGGCACCCCGACCATGGGCGGCCTCGGCCTGGTTGCCGCCATCGCCATCGCCGCCGTGCTGTGGTGCGATCCCGGCGAGCCCCGGGTCTGGCTGCTGCTCGGCGGCATGATCGGCTTCGCGGTGGTCGGGTTCCTCGACGACCGCACCAAGGTCTTCAAAGGCGCCAAGGGCTGGCCGTTGTGGGCCAAGCTCGGCATCCAGCTCGGCACCGCAGCGGCCTGCGCCGTCGGACTCTACGCAGTCGGCACCCACGACGCCGCGAACCTGCTTCCGGGCAATGCCCCGGCCGGATTCCCCGAGGGTTCCTATGCCAAGACCCTGGGCGGCGTCAGCTACATCGTGCGCCTCGGGGCCAACCAGGTCGGCCTGCCGTATCTGCCGGTGGAATACGCCCTCGATCTGGGCCTGTGGGCGGTGTTGTGGTCGATCTTCGTCACCGTGGCCTGCGCCAACGGCGTCAACTTCACCGACGGCATGGATGGCCTGGCGGCGGGCACGATGCTGGTCGCGACCCTCGCCTTCCTGGTCATCGCCTACATCACCAGCCGGGTCGATACCGCCGATTATCTCCAGGTATTCTACATCTCCGGCGGACAGGAGGTCGCGGTGTTCTGCGCCGCCGTGGCCGGCGCCTGCCTGGGATTCCTGTGGTTCAACTGTGCCCCGGCCCAGGTATTCATGGGCGACACCGGCAGCCAGGCGCTGGGCGGGCTGCTCGGCCTGGTCGCGCTCAACACCAAGCAGGAGCTGCTGGTGCTGCTGGTCGGTGCGATCTTCGTCGCCGAGGCCGCCTCGGTGGCGCTGCAGATCGCCAGCTTCCGCCTGACCGGCAGGCGGATCTTCCGCTGCGCGCCGCTCCACCACCACTACCAGTACGCCGGCATGCCCGAATCGAAGATCGTGCTGCGTTTCTGGATCGTCGCCTCCCTGCTCGCCCTGCTCGCCCTCGGCGCCCTGCTCGCCGCCGGCAACCTGAGGGCACGGCCGTGACCGAGCCCCTCGATGGTCCCGCCGCGCTGTGGCCGCGAGTCCTGCTCTGGACCCTGGTGGCGCTGCTCTGCGGCTTCGGCCTGGTCATGGTCGCGTCGACCACCGCGGTGGTCGGCGGCCCGGGACCAGACGGCAGCGAGGGCAAGGTCCAGTACGGCTTCGTCATCAAGCAGCTTGCCGCCATGGGGGTCGGCCTGATCGGAGCGATCCTGGTCAGCTTTTGCGGCGTCCGCTGGCTGCGCCACCCGGCCTTCGTGACCGTGGTCGGGGTGGCCGCTCTGCTCAGTCTGGTTGCGGTGCTCGGCATCGGCCGGTCGATCAACGGCGCCCGGCGCTGGATCGATCTCGGGCCGATCAATCTGCAACCGGCGGAATTGGCGAAGCTCGCCCTGGTGGTGGCCGGCGCGTGGTATTTCAGCCGTGTCGCCGAAGCCGTGCGCTCGACCTGGCACGGCGTGCTGATGCCGGTGGCCGGGTTCGCGGTGCTCGCCGGCCTGGTCTTCCTGACCAAGGATCTGGGATCGGTGGTGGTGCTGTTCGCGGTGCTCGCGGCGCTGGTGGTGTGGGCCGGGGCGGCGTGGTGGTACTTCCTGGCGTTGACCATCCTCGGCCTGCCGCTGGCGTTCTTCCACGCCGTGTTCCGCGAGGCCTATCGGTGGGAGCGGATCATGGCCTTCCTCGATCCGTTCCACACCGCCGGGCCGGCCGGCTACCACCTGTCGCAGAGCCTGATCTCGATCGGCAGCGGCGGATGGTGGGGCGTCGGTCTGGGCAACAGCACCGCGAAGCTCCATTTCCTTCCGGAACGCCATACCGATTTCATCTTCTCGATCATCTGCGAGGAACTCGGCCTGGTCGGCGGGCTGGGCCTGGGCGTGGCCTTCCTCGCCTTGGTCAGCGTCGGTCTGGCCATCGCCTGGCGGGCCCGGGACGAGTTCGCCCGGCTGCTCGCGGTGGGCGCGGTGCTGGTCCTCGGCACCCAGGCGTTCTGGAACGTGCTGATGGCCACCGGCGTCGTCCCGACCAAGGGCCTGACCTTGCCGTTCATCAGTTACGGTGGCTCGTCGGTGGTGGTCTGCCTGGTCCTGGTCGGCCTGCTCGACGCCGTCGCCCGTGACGCCCCGTCACGGGCCGGCAGCGGCACGCCTCGGCGTGGCGCCACCGTCCGCACCGCCCGGGTCACGCCGCCCCAGCGCACCGGCGTCGCCCGGCCCATCGCCACGGCCCGGCCCCTTGCCACGGCCCGGATGGAGGCGACCTGACCATGGCCAAAGCCTCGGGAATCCTGTTCTGCGGCGGCGGCACCGGCGGCCATGTCTGGCCCGGCCTGGCGGTGGCGGCGTGCCTGCGCAAACGCGGCGAAACCGACCTGCGATGGGTCGGTGATCCGGCCCGGATCGAGGCCCGGCTGGTTCCGGCGGCCGGCATCGCGCTGCTGCCCTGGGGTCTCAGCCGACCCCGTCCATTCAGCCCCAGCTGGATTCTCGCCACCATCCGCACCGCCTTGACGTTGTGGCGGACGATGGCCGAGCGGCCGCCGCGGGCGGTGGTGGCTCTCGGCGGGTATGCCGCGCTGCTGCCTGGTCTGCTCGCGCCGCTGCTCCGCCGGCCGCTGCTGGTCATGGAGCAGAATGCGCGCAGCGGCCGCACCAATCGCCTGCTTGGCCGTTTCGCCACCGCCATCGTCACCCAGTTCGCCGAGGCTTCGGACGGCCTGCCCGAGCAGCGGGTGCGCCGGCTGGGCAATCCGGTGCGGCCGATCCGCTGCCGCGACCGCGGCGGCTCATCCCAGCTGACCGTGCTGGTGGTCGGCGGCAGCTTGGCGGCCACCACCCTCAACGATCTGGCGGTGCGCGCCGCTCCGGGCCTGGCAGGAGTGCCCGGCCTGCACCTGGTCCACATCGCCGGTGCCGCCGACCGCGAGCGCCTGGCCGCGGCCTATGCCGCAGCCGGCGTCTCCGCCGAAGTCCTGGATTTCGTCGCCGACATGCCGGCGCTCTACGATCGGGTCGATCTCGCCGTCACCCGCGCCGGCGCCACCACCGTGGCCGAGCTGTGCGCTGCCGGCATCGGCGCGCTGTATGTGCCCCTGCCGTGGGCCGCCGACGACCACCAGACCGCCAACGCCGCCGCCGTCGCCCGGATCGGCGGAGCGGAAATCCTGCCCCAGGCGACGACCGCGCCGGAACAGCTCGCCGCCCGGATCATGCGCTATGCCAGCGACCGCGCGGCGGTCGCCGACCTGGGCCAGAAAGCAGCGAGCCTCGCCGTGCCCGGTGCCGCCGACGCCGTGGCCGATCTGGTCGGTCGGCTGGCCCGCGGCCGCACCTCCGGCAAGGCAGCGACCCGGGCCCATTTCCGCCGCTTCGGCGATCCGCGCCCACCGTCAGCGGCGGAGCGCCGGGCCCGGGCCCGGGCCAGCAGCGCGCCAACCCCAGTCCGTCCACGACAGGATCTCCGATGATCTGCTCACGTTACCGCGGTCTGCGGGTCCACCTGATGGGCATCGGCGGGGCCGGGGTCGGCGCCCTCGTGCCGCTGCTGCGCGCCGCCGGAGCCGAGGTCTCGGGCTGCGACCTGCACGACAGCCCGGCCCTGGTCCGATTGCGCGGAGAAGGCCTGGCCGTCGCCGATCACCACGATCCTGCCCATCTCGCAGAGATCGACCTGGTGGTGCATTCCGCCGCCATCGCCACCGACCATCCCGAACTGGTCGCCGCCCGGACCATCGGCATCCCGGTCCAGACCCGCGGCGAATGCCTGGTGCAATTGATGGAAGGCACCCGCACCATCGCGATTTCGGGCAGCCACGGCAAGACCAGCACGACTTGGATGTGCGGCCACCTGCTGGTCGCCGGCGGCCACGATCCGGTGGTGATGGTGGGCGGCTCGGTGGCCTCGATCGGCGGCGGCGGCCGGGCCGGCGGCGGCAGCCTGTTCGTGGCCGAGACCGACGAATCCGACGGCAGCTTCGCCCAGGTCCGGCCCCAGGTGGCGGTGGTCACCAACCTCGATCACGAGCACCTGCGCCATTACGGTTCGTTCCGTGATCTCGAAGACGCCTTCAACGCTTGGCTGCGCCGGGTGCCCAAAGACGGCGCGGTCATCATCCCGACCACCGGCCTGTCGCCCCGGGTGCTCGCGGGGATCTCGGCCCGGATCATCCGGGTCGGCCTTGATGAAGGCGATGTCCAGGCCGCCGATCTGCGCCTCGGTCCCGATGGCAGCGTGCTGCGGGTGCTCGGCGATGGCCGTGACCTGGGCGTGATGGCGGTGCCGCTGCCCGGCGGCCACATGGCCAGCAACGCGCTGATGGCGCTGGCCGCGGCCCAGGCGGTGGCCACGAATATCGTCCCGGACATGCTCGCCGGATGCGAGCGGGTGCGCCGGCGGTTCACCGTCCACGGCGCCCCAGGCGGAGTGCGGGTGGTCGAAGATTACGGCCACCACCCCACCGAGGTCCGCGCCACCATCGCTGCCGCCCGGCTCGGCGGCGGCCGGGTCCACGTGCTGTTCCAGCCCCACCGCTACACCCGCACCGCCGACTGCTTCACCGCCTTTGTTGCGGCGTTCGACCAGGCCCACGCCCTGGCCATCCTGCCGGTCTATGCCGCCGGCGAGTCGCCCGACCAGGGCATGATCGCCGGCGAGCCCGCCGACGCCGAACGCCTGGCCCGGGCCATCGCCGCCCGCCGCCGGGTCAGCACCAGCGACCAGGGCACTGGCCAGGTCCTCCACACCGCCGCACCGGCAGCGGCGGTGGCCTTCTTGTCCGACCACGCCCAGCCCGGCGACACCGTGCTGGTCCTCGGCGCCGGCGATGTCGGCGCGCTGGCCCCGCAGCTGGTCGAACGCCTCGGCCGACCTCCGGGGGAGCCTGGCTGGCTCGGACGGATCCTGCCCCTGCGGATGCTGGCATGAAAACATCGAGCAAATCACCGAGGCGCCACGGTCAACCCGGCGCGCCGCACTCCGTGCGGCACGAACCCGGGACGGTTTCCTTCGCCCCCAACAAAGACGCGGAAAAACCGCCCATCCCAGGCGCCACGAGGGACCCGTTCCGATGGTGGTCTGTCGTTGGTGACGCTGGCCGCACGGAGTGCGGCGCTCCGAGGCGCCACGGTCAACTCGGAGCGCCGCACTCCGTGCGGCACGAACCCAGGACGGAGTGCGGCGCTCCGAGGCGCCACGGCCAACCCGGAGCGCCGCACTCCGTGCGGCACGAATATCAGAGATCTTTTCTCAACGATGGCGCAGCCCGTGGCGTCTTGGCGCCTTGGCGGTTCAAGAAAGTCGGCGCGCCATGACCTTCACCGCTGGATTCTTGTCGCGCAATCAGGTCGCGGTGACGCCGTTGGCCGAGCTGACCACCTTCCGCCTGGGCGGTCCGGCCACCGTGGTCACCGTCGATCATCGCGACGACCTGGTTGAAGCCCTCGACCGGCCCCACCGCCTGCTCGGCCGCGGCGCCAACCTGCTGGTCGCCGATGCCGGCATTGGCGAAACCGTGGTCCGCCTCGGCCGTGACTTCGCCGGGCTGGAATTCCTACCCCGGATCGGCCGCACGTTGGTCCGGGTCGGTGCGGGTTTCGACCTGGCGGCGCTGATCAACCGCTGCGTCGCCGCCGGGTTGGCCGGGCCGGAAGGACTCGCCGGCGTCCCCGCCCAGGTCGGCGGCGCCCTGCGCATGAACGCCGGCACCGCCACCTGCTGGATGCTCGACTGGGTGGCGCGCTGCGAAATCCAGCTGCCCGGCGAAGGCCCGCGCTGGATCGAACGTGCTGAGTTGCCGGCGCGCTACCGCCACTGCGGTCTGCCGCCGGGCACGGTCTTCCTCGGCGCCGAGCTCGACCTGGCCCACGGCGACCCCGAACGTCTGCGCCAGACCGCCGCCCGGCTGAAAAAGGCCAAGGCGGCCAGCCAACCGCTGGCCCTGGCCTCGGCCGGCTGCGTCTTCAAGAATCCGCGGGCCGACCTGCCGGCGGGTAAGCTGATCGACTCCCTCGGCCTGAAGGGCGAACGCATTGGCGGCTGCGCGGTCAGCCCGGTCCACGCCAATTTCATCGTCAATGACCAGGGCGGGACCGCCGACGACGTGGTCCGGCTGGTCGCCCGCATCCGCGAGCGGGCATGGGGCGAGCGCGGCGTCGAACTGGTCATGGAGGTGGAGTCCTGGGGACTTGGCCCGGCGGCATCGACCGCTGCGGGCAGGTCTGCGGCGATGCACCGTTCCAGCGCGGAGGCGGCATGAAGATCGACGTTCTCATGGGCGGTCCCGGCCGTGAGGCCGCCGTCTCGCGGACCTCTGGCGCTGCGGTGGTGGCGGCCCTGGTCGAGCGCGGCCACGATGTGCTCGCCATCGACCTGCCCGATCGGCTCGAACCGGCGCGGCTGCGGCCGGGGGCGGTGGTGTTCAACGTCATCCACGGCACCTACGGCGAGGACGGCACGCTTCAGGGCGAACTCGATGCCCTGGGAAAATCCTATGTCGGCAGTGATGCCGCGGTCAGCCGGCGGTGCATGAACAAGCAGGCGACCAAGGATTTGCTCAGCGCCGCCGGCATCCGCGTGCCCTGGGGCGTGGCGGTGGACCTGGCGGTGCCGTTCCGGCCCAGCGACCTCAAGCTGCCCCACCACGCCGGCCTGGTGCTGAAGCCGCGGGATGACGGCAGCTCGGTCGGTCTGAAGATCGTCGCCAATCCGTCGTTCGTGCTGCCCGCGGTCGAGGAGCTGCTGCGCGAGGTCGGCCCGCGGCCGTACCTGATCGAGGAACGCCTGCCCGGCCCCGAATACACCGTGGCGGTGGTGGCCTTAGGCGACCCGGCTGACGGTGATCCGGCGCCAGTGGCCTTGCCGCCGCTGCGCATCCTGCCCGGTGGAGGAGTCTTCGATTACGCTGCAAAATACCAGCGCGATGACACCATCGAAGAGGTCGTTCCGGATCCGGACCTGGCCGCCCGGTTGGCCGCGCTGGGGGTCGCCGCCTATCGTGCCGCTGGCTGCCGCGATCTGGCCCGGACCGATGTCATGGCCACCGCCGATGGCGATCTCGCGGTGCTCGAGATCAACACCTTGCCGGGCATGACCGGACGCAGCCTGACGCCGCTTGCCGCCCGCGCCGCGGGGATCCCTTTCCCCGTGCTGTGCGAGCGGCTGGCCGCCCGGGCCTGGACGAGACAGGAAGCCCACCGATGAGCGCGATTCTCGAACATCGGATGCCCCGCCCAGGCCGCGGTCCCGCCCCCGGCGAACCCCACGAGGTCGCCGCCGGCCGCGAGCTGGTCGATGCCGCCAGACGCCGCCGGGGCCAGGTCGATCAGGGCAGCCAGGAATCCGTCGCCAGCCCCGCCGAGGCCGCCGACCAGCTGAACCGCCACCGGGCTGAACGCGGGAAACCATCGCGGGAACCGCAGCAATCCGATGCAGCGGCCGACCCATCTGCGACGCCCGTCGATCTGCTGTCTAATGCTCAGAGCGATCAACCGGGCGATTCCCCGGGAGGAGCGCCGGGCGAGCCGCCGAGCCGTCGCCGCCGGCGCCGGGCCGCGAAACCGCCCGAGGAGCCGGCGGCGGAATCCGCCGCCGAACTGCTGCCCTCCCAGCGCGACGGCGAAGTCGGCCCGCTCTGGGAGATGCCATGGAATTGGCTGGCCGGCGCGGTCACGGCCGCTGCGTTCACCATCGCGGTGGTCGCCATCGCCCGGCTGCCCGATCCGCCGCCGGTGGTCACGGCCACGGTCGAGTGGCTGCCCGGGCCCTGCCTGGCCGAGCGCGAGTGGAAGGCCTGGCTGCGCAGCTTTCCCGCCCGGGAGCAGATTCCCCAGGCCAATGACTGGCTCCTTGAACGGCTGGCAGCGCACCTGGCCGAACAGCCGGCGGTGGCCGAGGTCGCCCGGGTCGCGCTGGTCCCGTCAGCAGCAGGTGCCCGGGAGCTGCGTCTGTCCTTGCGTCTGCGCCAGCCGCTGCTGCCGGTGGCGACCGCCGATGGCCGGCGAGCCTGGATCGCCGCCGACGGGGTCGTGCTGCCCCAGGCCTTGCCACCGCCGCCGGGGCGCCCGCCGGTGCTGGTCGGCCACGATTCCGCCAGCGCCGAGGCGGTCCGCACCGCCCTCGACGCCTGGTTGGCGATCCGCGACCGGGTCGAGCCCGGCTTGATCACCGAGATCCGCTGCGCCGACGATCTCGACGATCCAGCTCATGGCCCGCACCGAGACGGCGCCCTGCACCGCGACGGAGCGCCACCGGCCGCTGAAAATGCAGTGGTTTCGACGGCCGAGCAGCGCGGCGTGGTGCTGGTCACCCGGCAAGGCACCAGGCTGGTCTGGGGCCGTCCCGGCGATGAACGCTTCGGTGTCGATCCCGCGGCCAAGGCCACCGCGCTGATCGCCGGCCTGCGCTCGGCCCCCGATCTCGGCCGTTATGCCAGTCTCGACGTGCGCTTCGGCGCCGCCTTCCTCACCGTCCGTCCGTAGGGGTCCACCGTGCCCGCCCTCGCCGCTGCTCAGCATCAGCCAGCCCACTCCGCCCCGCCGGTCGCCGCCGCGCCGGCGTCCGCGCCCTGCGAAGAGCACCACCTGGTGATCCTCGACCTGTCGAGCCACCGGGTGTCGGCCACCCTTGCCCGACTGCATCCCGAGCAGCCCGACCGCGGCGAGCAGATCCTTGCCCACCAGGCGATCGATTGCCGCTGGCACGATCTGTCTGAACGCAGCCGGCGCGAGGCCGCTCGGGACGTGATCCGCCTGGCCGAGGATCAGGGCCGGGTCGATATCCATTCGGCCTATGTCTGCGCCGCGGATCCGACCCTGGCGTCGCATCCGGCCGGTGGTTACGCCGCCCTCGGCGCCGATGTCACGCTGACCGCCGGCGATGTCGCCACCGCCCTCCGCCGCTGCCGCGAGCAGGCCACCGGCGTCGATCGCGAGCTGGTCGACCTGCTGCCCACGGTGTGGCGGGTGCGCAGCCGCAACGGCGAACGCGAGGTCGCCCAGCCGGTCGGCGAAGTCGGCCATGCGCTGACCTGCGACGGCATCCTGATCACCGCCCGGGCCGGGCACCGCGCCGCCCTGGAAGGTCTGTGCCAGGACATCGATCTGTACTGCGAAGGCGTCCTCGCCCGGCCCCTGGCGCTGTATCGCGGCGTGGTCGGTCGGCTCGGCCAGCGCGGCAGCTCGCTGGTCATCGATTGCGGCGGCCGCCACACCCAGGTGCTGGTCCAGCGCCAGCGCCGGCTGGTCCACATCGAGACCCATCCCTTCGGCGGCGACGACCTGACCCATCGCCTGGCCGACGAGTTCAATCTTGATGTCGAACTGGCCGAACGGCTGAAGCACGGCGTCGATCTGGCGATGGCCCGGGTCCGCGAGCACGAGGGCCAGCAGACCCTGGCCGACCTGCTCGGCAGCGACGGCATCGCCGGCGATCCGCGCCTGCCTGCTGCGGCCGCGCTCTGCCGGCAAGAGATCGAACGCCAGTTCCGCGCCCTGGCCGAGGACCTGCGCACCCAGGGCATCCTGGCCCAGACCGGCACCATCCATCTGGTCGGCCGCGGCGCCCTGCTCGGCGGCCTGGTCGGCGTGCTGCGTGAAATCTTCGACCTCAAAGTCGTCCTCGGCAGCGGCGACCGCGGCCGCGACCCGGCCAGCGAACTGGTCGACATCCTGACCAGCGGCCTGGTCCTGGTCGCCGCCGACCGCCGCCGAGCCGACCTCGCCAGCCGCACCGACGTCCGCCGCCAGGTCAGCGGCCTGTGGCAGTGGCTGACGGCGAAATTGGTCTGATTCCCGGAACCACCACCCCGGGATCGCGGCCGTCCCGGCCGCCGGGCTTGTGCGGTGTGCAGTGTGCGGCCGTCCCGGCCGCGATCCCAGGCAGGCCAGCAGGCTGAAGCCTGCGCTCCCAGGGTTCAGGCTCCGAAGGTGCGGCGTTCTTCAAGCACGGCGAACTCCCGCCCGACGAGCTAATCACCCGCGCAGGGCGCGGAAGCGTTCGGGGACGAAGGCGATGTCGGTGGCTTCGTCCACCGCCAGGCGGATTTGGGCTTCGATGATCCGGGGCGCCACCGGCGGCTGGTAGCCGTCGAGGCTGATTTTCAGGGCAGCGACCGGCTCGGCGGCGGCGGTGCGGTGCTGGCGATAGGTCTTCACCGCGACCGCTTCGGCGGCGCCGGGAGTGAGCAGGTCGGGAATCAGCGGTTTCAGGTCGGCGTAGGCATCCTGTGGGATGATCAGCGAGCGGCGCTTGCACAGGGCGCGGAGCAGGGCGAAGCCTTCTTCTGGCGTGGTGGTCGGGAAGATCGGGATCTTCACGTCGATGCGGCCGGGGCGTTTCAGATCGACCTCGATCAGGTCGGGGCGCGACGACGCCAGCACCCACAAAATCCGGCCGCGATTGTGCGGGTTCGACATTTCCTCGGCCATCATCGCATAGATCCGGCCGCCGATGCCGCCGTCGTTGCTGCCGCCCTCGCGCTTGCCCAGGGCCTGGTCGGCCTCGTCAATGAAGACGATCGACCGGCCGAGGGCGTGGACCAGGCGGAAGATCTTCTCCAGATTGCCTTCGGTGGAGCCGACCCATTTGTCGCGGAAGTTCTTGAGCTTCACCACCGGGACACCGGCGGCGCCGGCCAGGCATTCGACCAGATAGGTCTTGCCGGTGCCCACCGGCCCGCACAGCAGATAACCCATCGGCAGGGCCTGGGTGTCGCCCTGGGCCCATAGGGCGATGTCCTGGCGCAGCCACGATTTCAGGGCCTCTTGCCCGTGGATGTCGTCGAGGGTGCGGCCGGGTTTGATGAAATCGATCAGGCCCTGGCAATCGGTCTCGACCAGTTCTTTTTTCAGTTGGACCAGGGCATCGGTGGTCAAGGCGGCGCGCTGGTGTTCGCGGATTTTGAGCAGCGATTCCACCGCGTTCAGGGTCGATCCGGCGAGCATGCCGGCGGCCTGGTCCAGATCGCTGCCGGCCAGGGCCGCGGCGTGGCGCGGGGCAAGCAGGCGCAGGGCGGCGGCGATCTCGGCCGGCGCCGGCAGCGGCACCGGAACGTGGGCCGCCCTGGGATTGTTGGCGACCAGCGGATGCAGGTCATTGCGATTGCCGGCGATCAAAAAGGTCGCCAGGGTCGCGCCGGTCAGCATGCCGTCGGCCGCCCAATCCCGCAGTTGGCAGGCCAGGGCTGACAAATCATAGGACGACGGACCTTGCCCAGCAGGCGCCACCAGATCGGCGCCGCGGATGATGATGCCTACCTGGATCGCACGGATCGCACTTTTTGCAGGTTCGCTTTTGGTCGACGTGCTGGCACGAGCCTCGTTCAGTCGGGCCAGGTTCGACACATAGCGCAGGTAGTGGCTGATGACCTCAACCGCTTCACGGGGATGGCGGGGCAGCGCAGGATCCTGTTTCCAGCGCGGCCATTGCTGGAAGACCTCGCCACCCCGCTCCACCCGCAATCCGACTGCCAAATCATACGTCAGAATCACTTCAAACCGAGGCATCAGGACCTTGACCAGAAAGTCGGTCAAGGTCCCGAGCTCGACGCCATTCCCTGGCTCTCCCAGCCGGGCTGGTTCCGCCGGTCGGGCGAAACCAGCCACCGGCAGCAACAACCGGTCATCGACATTTCCGGTCAGGATGAACTGGCTCGCGGCACCGCTTTCATAGCGGGTGACCAGATCCTGAGCCCAGGCGGGGAGGCGGGGGTCAGGCAAGATAAATCAGCGAACCCAGGCGGCGGTAGTTGAGCCGCGACCAACTCGAACGGAACCTGGTGCATTTGTATCGGAATCGTCAACATGGGCTGCAGCCGTGTTAGCTGTTTTGGAGTCAAAGATATTTTCCTGGCCATTCTCTCGATTGAAATAGATGGTGACGTCGGCCGTGTTGTCAATGTTGTTGACCGATTCGGCGTTACCGCTACCAGAACCCTTAGGCAAGCTTGTCGTATGGCCATCGGCGAAAGCTGCCATGACAACTGCTTTGTGCCCGAGTTGGCCACGCCCGCGATCGGATGTAATGACCCGAGATGACTTGGAAGTGACTGGCGCAGACCAATCGTAGGTAAATCCTGGAACTTTTGTCTTGTCCGCGGCCCATTCTACACCCCAATTCGTGGTTGCGCCAGCAAAGGTCATCGGAGTTTTCCCGGAAAGAGTTGTTGGTTTATAATTTGGCGACGACTTGCAGGCAAAAATTGAATTTGTTAGCTCATCACCAGTAGCAACCACGAGCCACTCAAAGCTAGCGATGGTCGAAGCAACGGGGTCTGCACCAACTGCGCCAGTCCCGAATGAGGGTGCATCAATAGTTGTGCCAGCTGCAATTGTTGGCCGGCTAGGCCAGTCACCGTCACTCATATTCGCATAGGCTTTGCAAGCGATCATCAACTGCTTTTGGTTGCTCGCGCAGGCAGTCTGTTGCGCTTGACCCATTGCGATGCCGATGGCAGGTAGCAGCAATCCCGCAAGGATGCCGATGATCGAGATGACCACGAGCAGTTCGATGAGGGTGAAGCCCGCGTGGCGGGAACCCGGGGATCGGGCTGGGTGACCCGTGGGTGCTGGTTGGGCCGCGATGCGGCTTGGGTGGGATGTCATAGGAGCCTCCGTATTCCCCGATCGGGGAAGCTGGGGGTGGATGGATACGGCCACGGGATGGGATGGATCGGGCCGAACGTGTTGAGAATACAGCACGGTTCTTTGAAGGGCAAGTCATGAATAGAGTTCCAGGAAATATCCATAGGTTGGCATGGCACACGCCTGCGCCGCAGGTCGTCGCGCCCACTGGTCAGCGGTGTGGCCTTCCGAGCCGGTCAGCGGTGTGGAAATCCGAGTTAAGCCATCCGAATAAGCCATTCGAATCAGGCGTCCGAGTCGGCCATCCGAAATTCGTTATCCGAATGAGCCATCCGTGGTGCGCATGCCCAGGGTGGCATCGGTCCGACGTTGCGCCTGGGGTCGGCTGATCACCATGGCGCCGTGGCCAGCGCCGATCCTCCGTTAACCCGCGTTGCCGCGTCACGACTGCGCCAACCGCTGCGCCGTGGCGCCTTCCGGACCGTGGATGCGGCCCGGCGGGGACTCGGGTTGCTCTCGGTGGCTGATGGCGATGGCCAGGCCGGTATCGACTGGCTGATCGACCTGGGCGACCAGCGGGTCGCGGATGCGCGGTTCCTCGCCTTCGGCAACTTATGGAGCCATCCCGCCGCCGACGTGTTCTGCGAATTGGCCAAGGACCGCAGCGTGGCCGAGGCCTGCGCACTGCCCAGCGCTGCCATCGAACTGCGCCTGCGCGACGAGCCGGAGTCGCCGACCGGCGCCGATCTCAGCTTCATCGCCGATTTGCAGCAGCGCGCGCTTGCCGCTTTGCCGTCGGTCACCGTGCTGCCCAAGCCGGTGGAAAAACCCGTGTATCAGCGCAAGCGCGAGGCCGACTGGACGACCGCCGACCGGGCCTGGCTGCCGTTGTCGTACCTGCGCAAGGTGGCCAAGGTCGATGCGCTGCTCGGCCAAGTGGTGGCGGCCAAGCTGCCCGCCGGAGCAACCGCCCAGGTCGAATCGCTCAACGATGACCTGCGCATCGGGGTGCGCCTGACCGGACTGGAGACCGACCAGCACGCCACCGTCCAGCAATTGCTGAGCGATGCCCTCAAGCCGATCCATCCTGAACTTGCGGTGGAGGTCTTGCCATGAGCGCTCCCGTTTCCATGTCCGGCGAGTCCGCATTTCCCAAATCCGGGGAATACGCCGCTGGTTTTTCGACGGCGGTGGAATCCGAATCCTTTCCGCCCGGGTTGAGCGAGGACGTGATCACCGCGATATCCGCCGCCCGGGGCGAACCAGCCTTCATGCGTGAGTTCCGGCTGAAGGCCTATCGCACCTGGCTGGGCATGGCCGAGCCGCGCTGGGCGGCCCTCGACTGGCCGCCGATCGACTACCAGGCGATCCGCTATCACGCGGCTCCCAAGCTGAAGGCGGCCCAGCCGAGCTACGACAGCCTTGACCAGGTTCCGGCGGAGATCCTGGAGACCTTTGCCAAGCTCGGCATCCCGCTCGATGAGCAGAAACGGCTGAGCGGCGTGGCCATCGACGCGGTCTTTGATTCCGTGTCGATCACCACCACCCATCAGCAGAAATTGGCCGATGCCGGGGTGATCTTCTGCTCGTTCAGCGAGGCGCTGCACCGTTTTCCCGCGCTGATCGAGCGCTGGATCGGTTCGGTGGTGCCGGTGGCCGACAACTATTTCGCGGCGCTCAACAGCGCGGTGTTCAGCGACGGCAGTTTCGTCTATATACCGCCGCATGTGCGCTGCCCATTGGAGCTGTCCACGTATTTCCGGATCAACAACACCGAAAGCGGCCAGTTCGAGCGCACCTTGATCATCGCCGATGTCGGCAGCCACGTCAGCTATTTAGAAGGCTGCACCGCGCCCAAAACCAGCCGCCACCAGCTGCACGCGGCGGTGGTCGAGCTGGTCACCCTCGACGACGCCGAGATCAAGTATTCCACCGTGCAGAACTGGTACGCCGGCGATCCCCTCACCGGCGAGGGCGGCATCTACAACTTCGTCACCAAGCGCGGCCTGTGCAAAGGCTGGCGCAGCCGGATCAGTTGGACCCAGGTCGAGGCGGGCAGCGCGATCACCTGGAAATATCCGAGCTGCGTGCTGCTCGGCGACGGCTCGGTGGGGGCTTTCCACTCGGTGGCGGTGACCAACGGCCGGATGCAGGCCGACACCGGCACCAAGATGATCCACATCGGCCGCGACACCCGGAGCACGATCATCAGCAAGGGGATCAGCGCCGACCAGTCGAGTAATTCCTACCGCGGACTGGTCCAGATCCACAAAAAGGCTGCCGGCGCCCGCAATCACACCACCTGCGATTCGATGCTGGTGGGCAAGACCGCTATCGCCCGGACCTTCCCCACCGTCGATGTCCAGCATCCCACTGCCCAGGTCGAGCACGAGGCCAGCACCAGTCGCCTATCCGAGGACCAGCTGTTCTACCTGCGCGCCCGAGGCATCCCGCAAGACGAGGCGGTGGGCGCCATCGTCACCGGCTTCTGCAAGGACGTGCTCGCCGTGCTGCCCCTGGAGTTCGCCGCCGAGGCCCGGAAACTCCTGCAATTGAAGCTGGAACATTCGGTTGGGTGAGGCTGGACTCGCCCGCAGTTCCAACCACTTTCGCTGAGGACCATCGCCATGACCGCCGCCTCCCTGGATGCACTGCACCTGCCCGCTGCCACCGATCAGCTCATCCGTCTCATCACGGCGCTTCCCGGTCAGGCGACCTATGCCGACGTGATCGACCTCATCGAAGGACAGGCCGAACGCGATCTGCATCATCAGGAAATAGAGAGCATGGAGGCTCTCGAAGCGACTTTCATCCGTCAGCGGAGTGTTGAAACAGACCGCGAATTTGCAGCCGGCCAAGGGATCCCCCATGAAACCCTTCTTGCCAGGATTCCCACCTGGACCCCGCGATGAGGATCGAGTGGAGCCCGCGATCCGAAGAAGATTTACGGGAGATTCACGATTTCATCGCCAAGGACGCGCCGGCGACGGCGACCAGCTTCATCGACCGTTTGGCGCGTTCTGTTGACCGCTTGCTCCGGCATCCGGAAATCGGTGGGATCGTTCGCGGAGCGCCACCGCATCGTCGGTTGCTGTTCGGTTCCTTCCGCATCTTCTACCGCGTCGATGGTGAGGTGGTCAGGATCGAAGCGGTTCGCCACCAGAAACGCTTGTTCGACCCAGACTGGCTGACCAAAGACTAACCATCCATGCTGACCATCACTGACCTGTCCGTCTCCGTCGCCGACCAACCGATCCTCGATCGCTTGTCGCTCCATGTCCCGGCCGGGCAGATCCATGCGCTCATGGGTCCGAACGGCTCGGGGAAATCGACCTTGGCCAAGACCCTGGCTGGGCATCCGGCCTATGTCGTCACCGGCGGCAGCGTGACGTATCAGGGGCGCGACCTGTTGGCGCTGGAGCCGGAATCCCGGGTCCACGCCGGCGTGTTCGTCGGCTTCCAGTATCCGGTGGAGGTCCCCGGCGTCGCCAATGCCGAGTTCTTGCGCTTGGCCTATAACGCCAAGGCCAAAGCGACGGGCGGCAAGGAGATCTCCGCCAAGGAATTCGCTCCGATCCTGGCGGAACGCATCCGGCAGAGCGAGGCGCCGGCCGATTTCGATCAGCGCGAATTGAACGCCGGGATGTCAGGCGGCCAGCGCAAACGCAATGAAATCCTTCAGATGTTCGTTTTGGAACCGGCGCTGGCGATCCTCGATGAGACCGACTCGGGGCTCGACATCGACGCGATCAAGGCGGTGGCCCGGGGGATCAACGCCTTCCGCCGCGCCGACCGGGCGGTGGTGCTGATCACCCATTTCCAACGCCTGTTGGAAATGGTGGTGCCCGACCGGGTCCACGTGTTGAAAGGCGGCCGCATCGTCGCCAGCGGCGGACCTGAGCTGGCCACGGTGCTCGAAGCCGAGGGCTACGGCCGATGACCGCTGCAGCGAATCCGGGCGCCGCCCGGCTGCGCGTCCTCGGCCCGCCGACCCGGGCGCTCGAGGACTGGCGTTTCGTGGACTGCTCGGTGATCGAAAAACTACCGGGAAATGCTGACGGTTCTCCGCTTGAAGCAGCGGCAGATGCGCTCGGCGAACAGTCGATCGTCATCAGCGACGGTGCCTTCCGTATCGGTTCCGGGTTCACGTCCATTCCGGTTGTCTGGCCCGAAGCCTCCGCCGAGACCGACCACCAACGGTTGTGGGCGATGGGCGGCGGCAGCGCGGCGATCCGGCTCAGCCGCGAAGTGGGCAAGGTCCAGCTCAGAACGAACTCGTCGTCAGCGGGCTCATCCGGCTGGCGTCTGCACCTCGACCTCGTCGCCGGAGCGGCGGTGGAACTGCGCATCGATCACCATCATGTGCCTGGTGTTTGGGCTTCCGGCTGGCTTGATCTCCGTCTTGGTCGCGGCGCCCAACTGCGGGTGATCGAGCGGCACCACGATGCGAGCGCGGTGTCGCTGATCACGGTCGGCAGCCACCTGGCTCAGGATGCCAAGCTGACCTGGACCGGGCACAGCACCGGAGGAACGCTGCTCCGTCAGCGCTTCGAGGTCGTTTTGGCCGAACCCGGCGCCGAGCTCGATCTGGCACTGATCGATGTGGTCGGTTCCGGCCAGGCCCATCGTGTGTCGCGCATCACCCATGCCGCCCGGGACACCTGCAGCCGCCAGCTGATCAAGGCCATCGCTGATGGCCACAGCGCCGTGTCCTGCGATGCCTTGATCACCATCCGGCCCGGGGCGGACGGCTCGGATGCGGAACTCCAGAACCGCACCCTGGTGCTGTCACCCACCGCCAGAGCTGACACCCGGCCGCAGCTCGACATCCACGCCGACGAGGTGAAAGCCGCCCACGGTGCCACCATTGGGCAGCTCGCCGGTGACGAACTGCTGTATCTGCGTTCCCGGGGATTGGACGTGGTGGCGGCGCGGTCCTTGCTCGCCCAGGCGTTCATCAGCGAAGTCACCAGCAGGATGGGCCAGCCATGACGACCGTGACCGGCTTCGCCGAACGCCTCCGGCCCCAGTTCCCCGGGCTTGCCGAGATTCGTGGCGGCAAGCCGCTGGCGTATCTCGATTCCGCCGCCACTGCCCAAAAACCGCTGGCTGTGATCGAACGCATGGAGCGGTTCCTCCGCGAGGAATACGGCACCGTGCATCGCGGCCTGTACCACCGCTCGGTGGGATCAACCAAGGCGTATGAGGATGCCCGCACGACGGTGGCGCGGTTCATCAACGCTCCGCGGGATTCCATTGTTTTCACCAGCGGCACCACCGATGCGGTGAACCTGGTGGCGTGGTCGTGGGGCCGGTCGCATCTGAAACCCGGCGACCAGGTGCTGATCACCGGCATGGAGCATCATGCGATGATCGTGCCGTGGCAGATCACTGCGGCGATCCACGGCGCCGAACTGATCGCCTGCCCAATTCACGACGACGGCAGCCTCGACCGCGAGGCCTTCCGCCGGCTGCTCGCCACTGGCCGGGTCAAGCTGGTCGGCCTGACGTGGGTGGCCAACAGCCTGGGCACGATCAATCCGGTGCGCGAGCTGACCGCCGAGGCCCATGCCGCCGGAGCCCGGGTGCTGATCGACGCCGCCCAGGCGGTGCCCCACCGGCCGATCGATGTCGTCGCCATCGACTGCGATTTCCTGGTGTTTTCCGGTCACAAGATGTACGGCCCCACCGGCATTGGAGTGTTGTACGGCAAGGCCGAGGTGCTGACGGCCATGCCGCCGTGGCGCGGCGGCGGGGAGATGATCGAGAAGGTCTCCTTTGCCGGCACCACCTTCGCCAAGCCGCCGGCGCGGTTCGAAGCCGGCACGCCGCCGATCACCGAGGCGATCGGCCTGGCCGCCGCCTGCGACTGGCTGGCCAGCGTCGGCTGGAGCGCCATCGAAGCCGCCGAACGCGAGCTGTTTTCCTATGCGGAATCGCGTCTGGCCGAGATCCCCGGTCTACGCCGTTTCGGCACCGCCGCCGAGCGCTGCACGGTGCTCGCCTTCACCCTGCCCAACTGCCACGCCGCCGACATCGCCGCGATCCTCGATCAGGAGCACATCGCGATCCGTGCCGGCCACCACTGCGCGCAACCGGTGATGGAACGCTTCGCGGTGCCGGCCACCGCCCGCGCCAGCCTCGGGGTGTATACGACGACCAGCGAGATCGACCGCTTGGTCGATGGCCTGCATTTGTGCAGGAAACTGTTCGGCTGATAACTGGGGGCGGCGAGCCCCAGCTCGGCTAAGAGCTGGGAGACGCGAGCCCCAGCCTTGGGTTGGAATGATGTTGCTCACAAAGGCGAGTTGGGGCTTGCCTCCGCCAAGGTTCACAGCTGCTATCTCCTTTCAGTGCGGCTCCATCGGGATCGATTTGGCCATGCCTCGTGGACCGCAAGCAGCTTGCCGCACCTGGGAGAGGCGAGCTCCCACTCGCCTTGGGGCTCGCGCAAAAACAACCTGAGCAGATTTCAGCATGGGCGTCCCGTAGGGACGCCACGATACCAGCCCGGGGCTTCAGCCCCGGGTAGGATGGTTAGCATGAGAAGCCCCGTAGGGGCGGCTGAATTCTTGCGGGCTTCAGCCCGCAAGAGAGCGCTCCTCGTGGTCAGCCGGACTCAGCCGTCCCTACGGGACTGGGTCCTGAGCGGGCTAGGATACCCGGGGTTGAAACCCCGGGCTTAACTCGCGGCGTCCCTTCGGGACGCCTGCTTTCCGCCTTGGAAATCAAATATGTAAGGCGCTCAAGTTGTTCTTGCGTCTGTCTTACGCCTGGAATGAGCCTGGGAGCGGCGAACCACTGCTCGCCTTGGGTTGGATGATGTTGCCCACAAAGGCGAGCTGGGGCTCGCCTCTCCCAGGGCTCGCCTCTCCCAGGGCTCGCCTCTCCCAGGGCTCGCCTCTCCCAGGGCTCGCCTCTCCCAGGGCTCGCCTCTCCCAGGGCTCGCCTCTCCCAGGGCTCGCCTCTCCCAGGGCTCGCCTCCGCCAAGGTTCACCGCTCCTATCTCTTTTCAGTGCGGCTCCATCGGGATCGATTTGGCCATGCCTCATGGACCGCATGCAGCTCGCCGCACCTGGGAGCGGCGAGCCCCAGCTCGGCTAAGAGCTGGGAGACTCAACGTGGGCGTCCCGTAGGGACGCCACGATACCAGCCCGGGGCTTCAGCCCCGGGTAGGATGGATTGCAAGAGAAGCCCCGTAGGGGCGGCTGAATTCTTTGCGGGCTTCAGCCCGCAAGGGAGCGCTCAAGGCGCGCCGCCAAGGTTCACCGCTGCTTTCGCTTGTCGATCCGGCTCCATCGGGATCCATCAGGCCATGCCTCGTGGTCTGCGTGCCTCCGACCTCCCGACCCTCAAGCAGCTGACCGGCGGCGACCAGCGGTTGCTGCTTCGGCTCGGCGCGCTGCTCGAAGTCCGGCTGGCGTTCACTGCGTTGGCATTGGAGACCATGGTCGGTGATCCCGCAGGTAAAAAACTGCTGCTCGACCGCCGGTTGAAGGATGCCGACGAGACCGCCTTTTGCGCCGTGATGGTCGAAACCGGTGCGGGTGACCTGGGTCTCGCCCTGGTCGCCGGGGATGCGCCGGGGGCCGACGACGAGCCAGGCTGGCGTCTGGTCGCGCTGGAAGATGAACTGGGCAATCCGCTCTTCGCCCGGGATCATGCGGCGCTGACGATCGCTGAAAAAACCCGGGATGAACCGGTCGAGCAGGCGCCGATGGCGCTGCTCGCCACCTTGGCTCCGTCGCTGCGCACGCCGGTCGAGGGCCTGCTCGCGGCCCGCGCCGACGACCAGCGGGCCGCAGCTTTGGAACAGCTCCGCTATGCCCGGCCGAGCCTGCCGGTGGTCGCCGAGCTGATGCCGATGCTGCTCGCCGACAGCGCCGACCTGGTCCGGGAACGGGCCATCGGCCTGCTCGCCGCCGCCGGAGCCGCCGCCGTCGTGGTCGATCTGGTCCGCGCCTTGCACCGCCGCGATGATGGCGGCCTGGCCCGCCTCGCCGATGCCGCGGCGCAACTGCCAGGCATGCAGCAGGATCTGGTGGTGGCCGCGGTGCTCGCCTCGGTGGCCCGGGGCCAAGCCGGTCCTGGACTGGTCGCGCTCTGCGCTCGGCTCGCCGCCCATCTCGCCTTCCACCCCGGCCTGGAACGGCTGCTCGAACTGCTCCTGCCCACCGGGCTCAGCCTGGTCGATCTGGTGCGCCGCCTGCAAGACCATGCCGGTCCGCGGGTGGCCGCAGCCCTCGCCAAAAGCCTGGGCGCCGGCGCGGAAAGCGACGCCACCCTGGTGGTCCTGCTCGCCCATGAATCGACCTTGCGCGGCGGCAGCGTGGATTTGCAGCAGCTGGTCGAACGCGGTTTGACCCTGCTGATGAGCCCCGAGCCCCAGCCGCGGGAGCGCATGGCGTTGGCCGCGGCCCTGCGCCGCTTGACCCTGCTCGAAACCGCTTCGGGGCAGCTTGCTACTGGCCAGTACGGCGTCGCGGCGCTGGTCCCGGTCCTGCTCGGCCAGCGCTTCCGCGACCTGGCCCATTCCGCCGATACCAGCGGGTACTGGCTGCTCGCAGAGCTGTGCCGCGACGGACGGGTGCCGAAGGAACTCGGTCAGCAATTGGCCGGAGATCTGGTGACGCTGCTGCGCTCCGCACCGGGAACCCATGTCATCGCCGCCCTCGAACAGGGCCTGCCCGGACTGCTGCCCGCCGACGACGCCGTGCGCTCGCGCCTGGTCGAGCCCATGGTGGCGGCGGTGGATCGCTTCGTCGGCGACCGCACCCGGGACCTGGTCACCGTCGCGCTGATCCAGATCGGCGCTTCGGCCCTGCCGCCGCTGTGGGTCATCGCTGCCGAGCACCCCGAACCCGCCCGTCGCCACTTCGCCATCACCGTCCTGCCCGAGCTGATCGCGGCTGCGGCTCCGCAGACCGCTCCGGCAGCGGTGGACCAGCTGCTTGCCGGACTGCACCGGGCCGGGCAAGGCAGCGAGCGTGGTGAACTGGTGGCGAGCGCGGCCCGCCTGCTCGCCCTGCCGGTGCTGCACCGCGACACCGCGCGAGTGGTCGCGGTGGAATCCGCGTGCTCTGGCCTTGGCCGTTGGGCCGCCGAGGCGTGGGGGCACCTGGCCAGCGCGCCGGGCTGTTCGGCGGTGGTGCGGCGCCAGGTGGTGGACCGGCTGCTGGCGGATCTGACCGCTGAGATCGGCGACCATCCCGCCGTGGCCGAGGTCGACGCCAAGGGTGAGACCACCTGGGTGCTCGACGAACAGCTCGCCCACCACACCGAGGACGTTCCCAGGATTCTCGCCGCCCTCGACAGCATCGCCGCCGGCGTGATCGCCCGCACCGACGCCGCTTCACCGGACGCGGCGCAGGACCTCGACCTGCTCCGTCAGCTGACCCAGCGGCTCTGCCAGCAGTGGCGCCAGGTCGCATCGTGGAACACGGTGTGGGGTCCGGCCAACGTCATCGACCTCGCCAGGACCCTGGCTTCGATCGCCGCCAGGCCGGGATTCCCTGGGAATCTGCGGCTCACCGTGGTCCAGTCGCTGCAACCGCGGGTCTTGCAGCTGCCCATCGCCAAGGCTCTGGCGCCGGTCTACGCCATCGCCGCCAGCGACGGATCGGTGATCGCCAGCCTCGCCGGCCGCGCCGCCAATGCCTTGGTTGAACGCACCGCCGAAGGCTATTACGCCGAGGACGAGTTCGCCCAGATCGCCGAAATTGCTGTGGAATTCCTGGCGATTCCCCACCTGGGCAATGAGGAGGGCCGGTTGCGCCGGCGGCTTGCCGACACCCTCAGCGGTCTGCGCCAGCACCTGGGCGCCCGCGAGCTGCAGCGCCTGCGTGAGGTCCGCGCCAGCCTGGCGCCGGAACTGGCCGACAAGCTCGACTGGGCCTGAGAGCGGCGCTCGACTGGGCCTGAGAGCGGCGCTCGACTGGGCCTGAGCGGCGCTGGAGCGGGCCTGCGACACGCGGACGTTGACCGTCGATATGCCAAGCAATTTCCAAGAGGATTCTTGCATCGCGGTGCGTTGCTGGCGTCACCAGACGAGCGATGTCCTGCGGAGCGGCGATGCCCTCATCGCCGGAAGCGCGCTGAAACAAGCGGCCATCACTCGATCCAAGGGGCCACGGTCGAACCAGATTGCCGGCGGAACCTGCGTCGCGCCGTCTTCTTGGGCGAGCCGTCAGCCGCCGCTGACTGGCGGAATCACAGCGATTTCGCAGCCGTTTTCCAGGATAAGTGGCCCGCTCACGAACTGGTGATCGAGCGCCAGTCGGCTGCGCGCGATCAACCCGGCAGCGGCCGGCAAGCGCTCCGCTGCCCAGCGCAGCACGTCGCTGGTGTGCATCGTCGAGCAGAATCGCACCGTTTCTCGTTCGCAGCCGGCGACCTCGGCAAGCCGGGCGAACCACAACACGGTGGCGCTGACCGTCTCGGCGGCGGCGATGCCGGGGGCGCCTTGTGTATCGTCTGCGTCCCCGGTCATGTCAGCCACCGATCGACGCCATGACTTCGTGGCGGACGAATTCCGCCGGCGGAGCCTTGTTCGCCACGGCGCGGCGGACCCGGGCGACCAGTCCATCGTGATCGCCGGAGCGCAGCAGTTCGAGCAGATCGTTTCCGGCATTATCCATCAGACAGGTGAACAGCTTGCCTTGGGACGACAGCCGCAAGCGGTCGCAGGTGGCGCAGAACGGCTGGCTGACGGTGGTGATGAAGCCCACCGAGCAGGTGGCCGGATCGTGGCCGTCGATCGACCACACCCGGCTGGTCGGTTCATCGCGGTCGGTGCGCTCGCGCAGGGCGATGCCGGCGGCGGCGATCCGCAGCCGCATCGCTTCGGCGGACACATAGGCGTCGGCCTGGAAGGCGCGGGCTTCGCCGATCGCCATCAGTTCGATGAAGCGCAGATGCACGCCTTCCCAGGCGGCGAAGCGGACCAGTCCGGCGTAGTCGGTGCCGTCCATGGCGACGGCGTTGACCTTCACCGGATCGAAGCCGAGACGGCGCGCCGATCGGATCGCAGCCACCACCCGATCGAGGCCATCGCGGCGGGCGAAACGCCGGAAGCTGTCGCCATCGAGGGCGTCGAGGCTGATGTTGAGACGATTCAATCCGGCGTCGCGCAGCTCGGGCAGCAGCGGCCCGAGCAGCACCCCGTTGGTGGTCAGACCGACGATAGGCGCCAGGGTTTTCGCATGCCTGACATGGTCAGCCAGACGCGGATTGAGGGTCGGCTCGCCGCCCGTCAGCCGAATCTTGCGGACGCCAGCAGCGAGGGCGACCCACCGCGCCAACGCCATGAGTTCGTCATCACCGGCCCGTGACGACGCGAAGCGTGCGTCCTCGGGCAGGCAATAGACGCAGCGTAGGTTGCAGCGGTCGGTGACGGAGATGCGCAGGTACAAGCCCGGCGTCCTTTCCTCGGCCAGCGCTTGGCTGCGCTGGCGTCGTGGGAGGCGGAGCCGTTTCCCGCTCCGCCCCGGCCGAGCTGCCATGACCGCGGGATCGCGGCGTTAGGCAGAGCGGCTCGGATGCTTCAAGTTTCGTGGTGCTGAGACCGCGGGTTGGTCCCGCTGGGTCAGCGCCACGTCAGGGTCAGCCCTTTTTGGCGGGCTTCTTGGCGGCGGCTGGCTTCTTGGCAGCAGCGGCCGGCTTCTTGGCGGCGGCCGGCTTGGTGGCGACGACCTTCTTGGCGACCGGCTTGGCAGCTGGCTTGGCGACAGCCTTCGCCTTGGGCGCAACAGCCTTGGCCTTGGGCGCGACGGCCTTCTTGGCGAGCGGCTTGGCCGCTGATTTCACAGCGGGTTTGGCCGCAGCGGTTTTCTTGGCGGTGGTTTTGGGGGCGATGGCCATGGGGCGGGCTCCTCCGGCGCGGTGATCGCACGCGGATGCTTCAGCCTAAGCAATGTTCAGGCAAATCGCAAACTTTTTCCCGCCACCGCGTCCGGCAGAGCGCGCCGCAGTCGGCGCTAGCGACCGCCGCAAGCCACGGCAGACTTGTCGCCATCATGCCCGCGAACGCAAAAAACCTCGTCAGCCACCGTATCATTCGCGCTTTGACGCCGAAGGATGCGATCGGCCAATTGGGTGGCCACATCAAGCGCGGCTGCGCCCATCCGGTGAACCCGCGCACCGGCAAGACCATGGCGCTGGTCTCGGCCCTGCCGCTGTCGGCGGACTCCGACAAGATGGTGCTGTCGTTCATGGACCGCTCGGATTCCAGCGAAACCTTCGATGCCCATCCGGCCAAGGGCGACAATGCGGTGCTCATCGTGCCGCGGTCAGAGGTCCACACCTCCAGCCTCAATGGGGTCTGCGCCGGAGACTGGAAAGGGCTGAAGGTCGCCTTCGGCGAAGCGATGGAGGAGCCGATGGATCTCGACATCGACCCCACCGGTCTCGATCTGAAGGAGAGCGACCGCTGGGTCGATCTGGTCGATGAGATCGGCTGCGACTGCACCAAGCTCGGCGGCTATCCGCTGTGGACCAACGCCCCGGTCGAGGTCGAAGAATTGACTGGTAAAAAACTGCGTTTCCACCACCGCATCGCCGGTGACCTGGTCGATCTCAAGCTCGGCGACGGCGGCGTGGTCTACGTCTTCGTCGAGATCGATGGCGACGGCGGCGCGCTCTGCTGGCAGCAGGCGGTTTAATGGGGGCTGGCGCCCCCACGGCCCTTTGGGCCTGCCCCCCAGCCTTGGTCGGGGTTCTTTTTCGACTGCTTCGCAATCGAAAAACTGGGCGCATCGCCTTCGGCGATTATCTGCGCCCACCGCTCATCGGCGCACGTTCCCCGGTCGCTTCGCTCCGGGGACCCTTTTCTTCGCCTCCGTGCTTTGTCTTCGCTCATTTTCGCCTGCTGCGCAGCCGAAAATGTGGGCGCATCGCCTCCGGCGATTATCTGCGCCCACCGCTCATCGGCGCACGTTCCCCAGTCGCTTCGCTCCGGGGACCCCTTTCTTCGCCTCCGTGCTTTGTCTTCGCTCATTTTCGCCTGCTGCGCAGCCGAACATGTGGGCGCATCGCCTCCGGCGATTATATGCGCCCACCGCTCATCGGCGCACGTTCCCCGGTCGCTTCGCTCCGGGGACTTTTCTTCGCCGCCGTGCTTTGTCTTCGCTCATTTTCGCCTGCTGCGCTGCCGAAAAAGTGGGCGCATCGCCTCCGGCGATTATATGCGCCCACCGCTCATCGGCGCACGTTCCCCGGTCGCTTCGCTCCGGTTTTTTTCGGCTTCGCTCGGGAACGGGTGGGCGGATCAGATGCGCCGATTCTGTCCGCCCGTTGCTTATCGCGGTGTGTTCTCCGGTCGCTTTGAGGCGGCTTGCCCGCTCATCTGGCGGCATTGCGCGAGGACCTGGCTGCGCAGCATGCCTTGATGATCGGCGGCCATCTTCATGACGCACTCCGCGCTGGACCGGAGCTGATGGGGATCGTCAATGTTTCTCCTGACAGTTTTTCTGATGGCTGCGCTGGGCCAGATGCTGCTGCCGCTATTGCAGCACAGCACCTTGCGGCTGGCGCGACCTGGATCGATGTCGGTGGCGAAAGCACCCGGCCTGGCGCCGGGCCGGTAACGGCAGAGGCCGAGCTCGGCCGGATCGTGCCGGCGATCCGTGCGATCCGTGCGAGTTGCCATGCGGCCCGGATCAGCATCGACACGAGCAAGGCCGCGGTGGCTGCGGCGGCCCTCGGGGCGGGAGCGGATGCGGTCAATGATGTGACTGCGGGGAGTGATCCAGACATGCTGCGCCTCGCAGCTGAACGGCACTGCCCGGTGGTGCTGATGCACAGCCGAGGTACGCCGGCAACCATGCAGGGCCTGGCCAGCTATTCGGATGTCGTGATCGAGGTCGCCGAGGAGCTCGCGGCCCGGATCGCTGCCGCTTTGGCAGCTGGTATCGCGGCGTCCCTGATCATCGCCGATCCCGGCATCGGCTTCGCCAAAACCGCCGAGCACAACCTGCGCCTGCTCGCCGGTCTCGATCGGCTGCGTGAGCTGCTTGCAGCACGCTGCGGATTCACTCCTCCTTTATTGGTGGGCCTCAGCCGGAAATCGTTCCTGGCCAAGGCAGCCGGGGTGGACTGGCCGCCGGCCCAGCGCGACGGGCTGTCACACATCATCCATGCCGCGGTGGCTGACCGCTGCGCTGTGCTGCGGGTTCACGACGTGGCTGGGGCAGCGGCGGCGATCCGCCTGGCGGCAGCGCTGCGCCAGGCTTCCGATCGCGAGGGTCCGCCAACCGATTTTCTAGGGCCGCGCTGATGTTTGGCGTCGACTGGTCCGAGGCTGCCTATTGGCTGCGCAGTGCGGTGGAGATCTCCATCCTGTGGGCGGTGATCTATGCGATCCTCGCCAGCCTCGAACGGATCAGCGCCGGCGGCAAGCTGAAGGGCCTGTCCCTCGGTCTGGGCTTGGTGGTGCTGGCGTGGATGCTCGCCCGCTATTTCCAGCTCCACGCCATCACCTGGCTGCTCCAGGCCTCGATCGGCGTCGCTGCCCTCGGTCTTCTGGTCGTTTTCCAGCCGGAACTGCGCCGGCTGTTCTCGCGCCTGGGCGGCGTCTTCCCCCAGGGCGACCAGCGCGGCGTCGACGCCGCCACGGTCTCCCATCTGGTCGATGCGCTGGTCACCATGTCCACCCGCCAGATCGGCGGTCTGGTGGTGATCGAACGCAACGACCGGCTCGACGATTACATCCGCAGCTCACCGTTCGATTGCGATCTGACCGCGAAAAGCCTGGTGACGGTCTTCTGGAAGGATTCTCCGCTGCACGACGGCGCGGTGGTGGTGCGCGGTGGGCGGATCGTCGCCGCCGGGGTGATCCTGCCCCTGACCACCAAGGCCGACTACCTGAGCCTGTCGGGCACCCGGCACCGCGCCGCCATCGGCATCAGCGAAGACACCGACGCCATCGCCCTGGTCGTGTCTGAGGAGACCGGGACGATCAGCCTGGCGGAACGCGGCGAATTGCAGCGCGGGCTGTCGCGCCAGGATCTCGACGTGGTCCTCAACCGCTACATCCGCGCCGCGAAGATCGGCGCCTCGACCTCGCAGCCGCTCACCGGCCGCCACCGTCGTCGCCGGTTGCTGGTCTCGACCCCACGGCCGCCAGCGCCATGACCTGGATCCCGCAACGTTGGGAAGCGCTGCTGGTCAGCCTGGTGATCGCAGTGGCGCTGTGGATCTACACCAGCGGCCAAGTCCGGGTCGAGCGGTCGTTGCCGGTGCGGATCACCGCCGAGAACATCGTCGGGCTGCCCGACGACTGCGAAGTGTCCGCCATCTCGCCGGCCGAGTTCAACGTGCTGCTCAGCATCCCATCGTCGCGTCTCGACGATCTGCGCGGTCGGCTGATCCAGCCCAAGTTGACCGTGGTGGTGCGCAGCGTTCGGCCCGGACCAGGTTCGGTGAGCTTCCCGATCACCGGACGCAACCTCGGTCTCGATGGCGACATCCGCATCTTGTCCACCGATCCCGAGCAGCTGCGCGACATCGCGGTGTCCTATGACCGGCTGCACCAGGCCGAGCTGCCGACCTTCGCGCCGATGGTGCTCGGTCTGCCGCCGGGCATGCGCGCCGACATCAGCCTCGACCGCACCCGGGTGCGGATCAGCGCCGGCAGCGCGGTGATCGAACGCCTGCGCCAAGCCCAGGCCAAGGTCGCCTTCGCACCGATCGAGCTGTCGGCCATCGACCCCGCCGCACCGCGCCGCGAGCGCATCCGCCTCCAGCCGGTGCCTTCCGACTACCGGGTGTTGGATGAGGTCACCGCCTCGATCATCGCCATCCCGGTCGAAGGCGAGCGCCTGGTCGCCAATCTGCCGGTGCAGGTCCTGCTGCCGCCGGACATCCCGGTCGGTCTGCGGGTGATTCTCGAACCGGGCCGGGTGGCCTTGACCCTGCACGGTCCGGAACTGCTGCTGAAAGCCCTCGACCCCGACCGCGAGGTGGTGGCCTATGTGAATCTGACCCGCACGGTCGAACCGGGCCGGCGCATCGACCTGCCAGTGCAGGTGGTCGGTCCGGCGTGGCTGCGCAGCGACCCGGTGGTGATCGGCGCGATCATCAGTCCGCCATAGCGCCAAGCGCTTCCGCCGGGGTCCCCAATGCCAAAACAGCGGCCTGGAGCTGACCTGGCTGCCGACTGAACCAGCGTCGCGCCGGCGATGCGGGCATCTCCGCTCCGGACGCGCGCCTGGTTGTTGCGCGAGCCCTGATTGCACAGGCTGCGGCCTGAAACGGTTGCGGATCCCAGGTCCCGACCCAACCTGCCGGCCCTCACGCCATGGGCCATCACGACCAGGTCACCTTGTTCCTTGCGCTGGCGGTGCTGCTGGCGGCGGCCCGGCTGCTCGGCGAAGCCGCGCGGCGCTGGCAGCAACCGGCGGTGCTCGGCGAAATCCTGGCCGGCGTCCTGCTCGGCCCGACCATCCTCGGCCATGTCTGGCCCGAGGCGTTCCATCACCTGTTCCAGCCTGGAGCGCCTTCGACCACCGCCCTGAACGGCATCGCGGTGTTCGCGGTGACCTTGTTCATGCTGGTCGCGGGCATCGAGATGGAGCTGCAAGCGGTGCTGCGCCGTGGCGGTACCGCCCTGGCGGTGTCGATCTGCGGCACGGTCATCCCGTTCATCCTCGGCTTTGTGATGGCCTGGTTCGCCCCCGACCTGATGGGCGCCCACATCGGCGCCGACCGGCTGACCTTCGCCCTGCTCGCCGGCACCGCGATGTCGATCACCGCCTTGCCGGTGATCGCCAAGACCCTGCGCGATCTGCATCTGTATCGCAGCGACCTGGGCATGGTGGTGATGTCGGCGGCGACCGTCGGCGATTTCCTCGGCTGGCTGCTGTTCGCGGTGGTGCTGGCGATGGCTGGCCACACCGGCCACGACGGTCCCGGCCTGGTCAACGGATTGCTGCTCGCGGTGGCGTTCGTCGCCGGCACCCTGACCGCCGGACGCTGGGCCATCCACCGTGCCCTGCCCTGGGTCCAGGCCTACCTCAGTTTCCCTGGTGGCGTGCTCGGCTTCGTCGGCGTGCTGGCCTTGGCCGGCGCCGCCTTTTCGAGCTGGATCGGTCTGCATGCGGTGTTCGGGGCGTTCATCGTCGGCATCGCCCTGGGCGACAGCCCGCACCTGCGCCCGGGCACCCGGGCGACCATCGATCAGGTCGTATCCTTCCTGTTCGTGCCGCTGTTCTTCGCCTCGATCGGGTTGAAGGTCGATTTCTATGCCCACTTCGACCTGCTGCTGGTCGCTGTGGTCCTGGTGGTGGCCTGCGCCGGCAAGATCGCCGGCTCGTACCTGGGGGCGAAGCTGTCCGGGTCAGGCCGGCGCGAGAGCCTGGCGATCGGCGTGTGCATGAACGCCCGCGGCGCGATGGAGATCATCCTCGCCCTGGTCGCACTCGAAGCCAAGCTGATCGACGAGCGCTTGTTCGTCGCCTTGGTGGTGATGGCGGTGGTCACCAGCGTGCTGCCCGGACCGCTGCTGGCGCGGATCATACCACCGGTGCGCACCCGGCGCTTCACCGCGTATCTGTCGCCGAAATCCTTCCTGCCCCGGCTGGCGGCGCGCACCGCCGAAGACGCCATCACCGAACTGTGCTCCGCGGTCGGATCGGCTGGAGGCCGCGATGCGGCCGGCGTCGCCGGCGAAGTCCTGCGCCGCGAACGGATGCAGGCCACCGGCACCGGCGATGGCCTGGCCATCCCCCATGCCCGGCTCGACGGACTGACAGCGCCCATCGTCGCCCTCGGCCTGGCGCCCGAGGGCATCGATTTCGCCGGACCCGATGGCCGCGCCGCCCAGATTGTGGTCCTGGTGCTGACCCCGGATGACGACGACGCGACCCAGCTCGAACTGCTCGCCGACATCGCCCGCATCTTCAGCTCAGCCCAGGCACGCAGCGACACCTTGGCGGTGAAGACCCACACCGAACTGCTCGCCCACTTCCAGATCGAGCGCCACGCGACCCGGATCTGAGCAGTCTCAGGCCGCGCCAGAGACGCGCACCTGCAACGTGCCTGCGGGCTTGGCCCGGATCAGCGCCAGGCGATGCTGCAAGGATGCCCATCGCGAACCCGACCCTGGCCAACGATCCCGCCGCCATCACCGCCCTGGCCGAGGCGGTGTGCGCCGGCACGACCATCAGCAGCAGCGACGCCCTGGAGCTGCTCAGCGTCGACGAAGCCTCGCCAGCCGGCGCTGCGCTGTTCGCCGGAGCTCAGCGAATCCGCGACCATTTCATCGGCAAGACGCTGAAATGCTGCTCGGTGCTCAACGTCAAAGCCGGCAACTGTTCTGAGAACTGCTCGTACTGCGCCCAGGCCAGCGGAGTCGCGGCGACCACCTACCAAAAGCACAAGTTCCTGCCCGATGAGGACATCCGCCAGGCCGCCAGTTCAGCCGCGGCCAACGGCGCCCAGGCTCTCGGGCTGGTGGCGGCGTGGTGGGGCGTGAAAGAAGGCAGCCAGCTCGACATGGTCTGCGACGCAGTGAAATCGCTGAAGGATGCCGGCGGCGTGCGCCCGGATGTGAATCTAGGCATTTTGGAAAGCCAGCACTGCGCCGACCGCCTGCGCCAGGCCGGGGTCGCAGTCTATGGCCACAATCTGGAGACCGCGCGCAGCTTCTTCGATAACATCTGCACCACCCACAGCTATGAGGAACGGCTGAAAACGGTGCAATACATCAAGCAGTCGGGCATGGGACTGTGCTCGGGCGGGATCTTCGGCATGGGCGAATCGCCGGCCCAGCGGGTCGAATTCCTGGAACAGCTGCGGTTCCTCGAACCCGACATGATCCCGCTGAACTTCCTCAATCCGATCGCCGGGACCAAGCTTGGCCACCTGGCGCCGCTGCCCGCAGGCGACGGCTTCGTCACCCTGGCCACCGCCCGGTTCATGCTGCCCGACCGCAACCTGATGGCGGCGGGCGGCAAAGAAGTGGTCTTCGCCGACCGCCTGGGCGAGATCTTCAAGACCGGCATCAATGCCGTGATGGTCGGCAATTACCTGACCACCCTGGGCACCGCCCCGGAGTTCTGGGTCGAGGCCGCCCGCCGCCACGGCTTGCGCATGCCGCGCACGGTCACCGCCATCAGCCCGCCCGGCGGCGGCTGCGCTGAGCGCGCCGAGCAGCCCGGCCGCGCCAGCGCTGCGTGAACCGCCCAGGCGGCTAAGCGGCAAGGACGAACACGGGAAATCCTTTGGGCGCCGGCAATCCGCCAGGCGTCGGACGGACGCTGCTCCGGTCCGACCCGGCTGGGTGCGTTGCGTCCAAGCGGTCCACCAACGGATTCATCCTCGGTGACTTCTGGTCGTGGACGGCCGGTCAGGTGTCGCGACCGCGGCGGTGCCGGGAAGATTTCCGGTCATAGCCAGCGCGCTTGAGTGCGTGGCGCAGGGCCGCCGCGCTGGAATAGCCGACCCGGCCGGCGATCGACGCTAGCGGCAACTGGCCATCCTGGCCCAGGATCATCGCGGTCTCAAGGCGCAGCCGGGTCAGGTAGGCGATCGGGGTCTCCTCGTGGACCTTGGCAAAAGCCCGGCACAGGTGGCTGGGCGTCAGCCCGACCGCCTTGGCCAGCACCGGCAGGGAGATCGCGCGGTGCACCGCGCCTTGCAGCAGCATCCGCGCCCGCTCGATCGGATCCGAGGCCAATGCCTTGTGGCGATGGATCAAATCACATTCGGTCAGGATGCTGCGCAGCAGGTCTTTGACGAACGAGCCGGTGGCGATCGATTGCCGGTCATGCATCCACGACAGAGAGAACAAGATCCGGCGATCGACATCATCGACGATCACCGGCGCGGTCCACGCCGGCATCCAGCCGCGCCATTGGACCAGCCACAGGCGGGTCACGGGATCCGGGGAGCTCGGCTGGTGTACGCATCCGGCCGGGTAGCAGATGGCCTGCCCAGGGCGCAGGGTCTGGGATGTCCCGCCGAACCGGGTCTGGTAAACGCCCTGATCGAGCAGGACCAGCTCGTTCCACGGGTGGTTGTGGACACCGTCGGGCTTCACTTTGGCGCTCTGATGGACCAGGGTCACCAGCGCCTCTTCGATGGATTCCATATGGAAAAATAGCATGGATCTTCTTCAGGCAAGGGCCAGTCAGCGGATCCGTGGTCTGCCGCCAGGATGCCTGCGCAGAGCAATTCTGATGCTCAAGCGCAAGGAAAATCCCTCAACATGTCACGGACCGTCGGGGTATCGGCTGCGGATCGGATTCCTGCATATGAATGCCACCCGTTGCCTCGCGATGTTCTGGTGCCTCGGCTTGGCATCGGCCGGCGAATACCATCTCGCCTGGTCGAAACTGCTGCCCCCGCGCCATCCGGCCAACCAGTGGAACGTCCATGTTCCCAAGGACCGGTCGTACCGGCTGGTGGAGTCCGATGGCGGCCTGCTGATCGCCATCCCTGACGAATCCAGCCTGGTCTGCATCGATCGCGCCAGCGGCGCGGAGCGTTGGCGGTACTTCGCCGAAGCGGCCATCCGGCAGTCACCCGTGGTGGTTGGCGACGCGGCCCTGGTCGGTTCAGAAGATGGAACCGTCGCCTGCCTGGGAATTGCCGATGGTTCCGTGCGTTGGCGCTATCGGCCAGGCCCAGGCGACCGCTGGATCATCGCCCACGATCGCCTGGCCGACGCCTGGCCGATCATGACGCCGTTGGCGATCGCCGACGGGGCGGCCTTCGGGGTGTGCGGGAATTTCGTCGAAGACGGCATCTGGGCCTTCGCCATCGATCTGCCCAGCGGCAAGGAACGCTGGCTGCGCCGGCTCGACGTGCGGGTGAATTCGCGGCCGACCATCGCCAACGGCAAAGCGATTTTCCAAGGTTCTCCGCTGGCTCCGGCCCGCACCTTCGATCAGCGGACCGGAGCTGCGATCCCGGAGCCACCGGCGGTAAAGGCTGTCGCCAAGCCCGCCGCAACGTCAGCCGACCCGACCAGAGCCGCCAAGGACGACAAACCGTCTGAAGCCGCACGCACCGCTCGGATCGCCTGGCTCCAGGAAGGCATACGCTTCCCGGCGCTTGCGCCTGCGATCGATCTGCAAGCCGCGCTGGCGGATAATTTCGTGGTCGCGGTGAAGCCTCCGGCCAGCTGGACGCTGCATGGGCCGCTGCCGATCGCGGAACGGCCCGACTCCGCCGCTGCCTGGGGGCCGTCCACCCCGTTGGCGCCAGCAGAAACCGGCCTTGCCGGCGCCGCCGAAGCGGGCACTGAGATCCTCGCCAGCGGCCGGTTTTTCATGGACGAAATCGGGATCCTGCTGGTCAACGCCAGCGCCGACCGGAGCATGCGCGTGCTGGTCGATGGCCAGCCGATCATCGACACCCTGGCCACCGGCAACGGACTGCCGGTCAGCGAAGCCAGCGCCCACACCGGCGCCATCCGGTTGGGCGAGGGCGAACATGTCCTGACCGTGCGCTGCCGGGCCGGAACGGACGGCTGGCGCTGCCGATTCACCCTGGGGCGCTGCGACCAGGACAACGGCATCATGGCCTCGGCGATCGCGTTCCCCGGTCATGGTTTCCCTGGACTGATTGCTCCGCCGCCGGCCGCAGGCAGCGTGGATGTGCTGTTGCCTGGCGGAGCGATGCGTCCGGTCGCCCGCGATCGGATCCTGCCCGGCATCATCCAGGTGGCCATGGACGCGCAGGCCGTGACCGCGCTGACCTCCGACGGACGCCTGATCGGCTTCACCGCCAGCCGGCCGGAATCCGTCCGCCATGTCCCGCCACCGTCGCCACCGGTGCCGGCGACCATCCGCAGTGCGATCGCGGTCGAGGGCGGCTGGGCCTTGGTCGCTGGCTTGGAGGACGGCCGGACCATCGAGCGCCTGATCGATGAACGCCGCTGGTTCCGCATCCTGGCCGTGGACCAGGACCGCACCCGGGTCGATGCCATCCGCCGCCGGCTGGCTGACCAGGGCCGATTGTTCGACGGCCGCACCCAGATCATCGCGGTGGATCGGCTCGATGCGCTGCCGTCGTGGCTGGCGGATCTGGTGGTCAGCGAACGCAGTGAGAACGACTGGGCAAAGCTGGCCCGCTGCATCAAACCCTATGGCGGGCAGCTGATCCTGCCCGCCGGTTTCGCAGCGGACCGCGCTCAGGCCCTGGCGGCAGCGGCGGGGGACGTGCAGGTCATCGACCAGGCCGGAGTGACGGCGATCGTCAGGCCGGACGGACCTGCCGGAAGCACCGGCGATTGGCGTGAGCGCCTGGGCGATGCCGCCAACACCTATGGTCGGGCCGACCCGGTCATGCGCTTCCCCTTCGCCACCCGCTGGTTCGGCGGAGCCTCATGCGGGCTGCGCTGGTACAAAGGGGGCGCGGACCACGCCACCGATGAAGGCATCATCTGGTGGGGGCCGATGCTGATCGCTCGCGGTCGCTGGCTCCTGCAAGGGGCTCACCAGATCGGCTGCTTCGATCAGTACACCGGCCACAAAATCTGGTCGGCTCCGATCCCCGAGTATCCTCGCGGCGAAGACAGCAATTCGCCATCGGGGTGGACGTCGGTGGTGGCTTCGACGGGGTACCGGATCGCCGATCTGTCCTTCGGCCTGGCTGGCTACGAACAGTCGTGCGACGACACCACGACGTATCTGGCGGCGGCCAAGGAACTCATCGCTTATGACCTGGCTACCGGAGCGATCCGGATGCGGATCGCCCCGCCCAAGGAGCTCACCGGGGATTTGCGTTGGGGCCGGATCCAGGTGTCCGACCACCAGACGAGCAAGGCGAGCCTGATCTGCTCGTTGTTCGACCCCGCCGACAACCTGCCGGAAGGCCAGGGCCACGATGGCGGAGGCATGCCGTTCTGCTGGCTGGCCGCCCTCGACCCGGCCACAGGCTCGATGCGCTGGCAGGCCAAGCCGCGCC
Source organism: Planctomycetota bacterium (assembly GCA_014193115.1). GTDB lineage: Bacteria > Planctomycetota > UBA11346 > UBA11346 > UBA11346 > BJHQ01. Next base: position 74,322 of record BJHQ01000015.1, read on the forward strand.
GCGCTTTCGGCGGCGTGGCGGTCGGTGGCGGTCGGGTGTACGCGCTGGATCTGGTGTCTCCGCTCATGGCGCAGGCTCTGGCCAAGGCCGGACGCGCCATCGCCGACGCGGGCTCCGCCGAGGTCGTGGCCTTCGACCTGGCCAGCGGGACGAAGCTATGGACCAGGGCGATCCCGATCTGCGACACCATCGTCTACGACACCAGCCGCGACCGGGTCCTGGTCGGCGCACGTTCCCTGGATCCGTCCGAGCTGGCATCGCTTGAAGGCGTCCATGGCGGATCGACCACGGCCACCACCAGCCAGACGGACCTCGCCAGCGTCGTTCCGGCGAAGAAAGCCGGCCTGCTGCTGCAGCTTGCTGGTGGCGACGGCAGCATCGTCACCCAGCGCCAGGACCTCGCCTATCCCAGAGGCAGCCTGGTCGGCGACCGGATGCTGTTGGCCGATGGCACGCTGTTGTCGGCGGTCGATGGAGCAGTGCTGCAACGGCCCCATCCCCTGACCGGTTCGCCTGCGACCATGAAGATCCCCAAAGGCGGCTGCAACACCCTGGTCATGAGCGCCAGTTTCGCAGGCAGCCGTGGATTCTGGAACGATCTCGATTCCGGTTTGAGCGGAGGCGGTTGGGGCGGCCAGGATTATTCCTGCAAACCCAGCTTCGTCCCTGCTGGTGGATTGATCAATGTGTGGAACGCCGGCGCCCAGCGCTTCGTCAACCGCACCGATACCCACAGCCGGACCTTGGAGCCCTCCCACCGGGTCACCACCTGGGCCTCAAACGCTTCGGCCTGCAAAGCCCTTGAGCCCGGTTGGATCCGCCGCTTGGGCGTCGAGCCGGCAGCGCCAGGGTATCGCAGCGACCCCGCCGGGGGCTGGTGGGTGCCGACCGACCAGCAAGGCCGGGCGAATCTCCCAGGACTGAACCTGCGCAAAGGCCAGGGCACCGATACCCCGCCGGCCAGCAAGCGCCCCTACGAGACTGCCGACCACCGGGTGGTACCGGCCCATGACCAAGCCGACATCCCCGCCTGGGTGTCTGGGTTCGGACTGGAAGATCCAGGAAGCCTGATCGTCCCCACCGCCTATCCCGAGGTGCCCGCCGGACCGGCGCCGCGGTTCCGCGTCCGCCTGATCGTCAGCGAACCGGATGAGGTCGCCCCGGGCCAGCGCGTCTTCCGCGTCGTGTGCAATGGCCAGACGGTGGTCGAGTCCCTCGACGTGGCCGCCGTCGCCGGCGGTCGCCAGCGCAGCATCGTCCGCGACTGGCAGGCTGATGGCGCGCAGGGCGTACTGCGCATCACCTACGAACGCACTGCCGACAGCCGGCTGCCCCCGATCAGCGGCGCCATCCTGGTGGAACGGATCGCTCCGTGAGTCCTCCAGGCGCTGCCTGCCGGGCATGGCCCGATCCCACAATGATCTGGCCCCTGCCGGTCGCAGTTAGCCGGGCAGTCGGGACGCACGCGAATACCGATACCTAGGCTTCGACATGCCGCCCACGGGTTATTCCAGCGACGAAAAGCAATATCGATTTGAAATGAGCAATTTCAATGCGTTCAGGCTCAGCGGTTTGCGTCAACGATCGCGCGGCTATCGGGTATGGGATGCGGAAAGAATCCATGCTGATGCGCTTTGCCCGTTGCCTGTCGCTCCTGCTCCCATTCGGGGTGGTCTGCGCCGGAGAGTTCCATCTCGCCTGGTCGAAGCAGCTGCCCCCGCGACATCCGGCGAATCAGTGGAACATCCACGTGCCCAAGGATGGGCGGTATCAACTGGTCGAGGCCGACGGCTGCGTGCTGATCGGCATCCCCGACGAAGACAGCCTGGTCTGTGTCGATCGCGCCACCGGCACCGAGCGCTGGCGGTACTTCGCCGAGGCCGCCATCCGTCAGGCGCCGGTGCTGGTCGGTGATGCGGCCCTGGTTGGCTCAGAAGACGGCACCATCGCCTGTTTGGCGATCGGTGACGGCGCGTTGCGCTGGCGCTACCGCCCCGGACCCGGCGGACGGATGATCATCGCCCACGATCGTCTGGCCGACGCCTGGCCGATCATGACGCCGTTGGCGATCGCTGACAACACGGCGTACGGGGTCTGCGGCAATTTCCCTGAGGACGGCGTCTGGGCCTTCGCCATCGACCTGCCGAGCGGCAAGGAACGCTGGTTGCGCCGGCTTGACGTGCGGGTCCATGGGCGGCCGACCATCGCCGATGGAAAAGTGACGTTCCAGGGCGCACCGCTGGCCCCGGCCCGGAAATTCGAAGCGCAAAGCGGAGCTCCGATTCCCGAACCGCCGCCGTCCAAGGTCGTCGCCCCGCCAGCCGAACCGCCGGTTGATCCGACCAAGGGGAACCGGGACGATAAACCGTCAGAAGCCCCACGCACCGCCCGGATTGCATGGCAACAGGAAGGCGTGCGGTTCCCGGCGCTGGCTCCGGCCATCGACCTGAAGGCGGCCCTGGCTGACAATTTCGTGGTCGCGGTGAAGCCTCCCGTGACCTGGACGCTCCATGGGCCGCTGCCGGTCGCCGAGCGGCCCGACACCGCCGCGGCCTGGGGGCCGTCGAAGCCGCTGGAACCAGCCGAGACCGGCTTGTCCGGTACCGCCGATGCTGGAACCGAGATCCTCGCCGTCGGCCGGTTCTTCATGGACGAAGTCGGCATCCTTTTGGTCAATGCCAGCGCCGATCGCAGCATGCGCATCCTGGTCGACGGCCAGCCGATCATCGACACCTTGACCACTGGTAATGGCTTGCCGGTCAGCGAGGCCAACGCCCATACCGGCACCATCCGTCTGGGTGAAGGCGAGCATTTCCTGACCGTGCGCTGCCGCGCCGGAACCGCCGGCTGGCAGTGCCGGCTGACGTTGGGGCGCTGCGATCAGGACAACGGCGTGGCCGCTTCGGCGATCGCTTTTCCCGGCCATGGCTTTCCCGGTCTGATCGCGGCGCCGCCGGCAGCCGGCAGCGCCGAAGTGATGCTGCCCGGCGGGGCGATGCGGCCGGTCTCCCGCGACCGGATCTTGCCTGGTGTCATCCAGGTGGCGATCGACGCCGGAACGGTGACCGCGCTGACCTCCGATGGACGGCTGATCGGATTCACCGCCCAGCGTCCGGAATCCGTCCGCCATGTCCCGCCGCCATCACCGCCGGTGCCGGCGACCATCCGCAGCCCGATCACGGTCGAGGACGGCTGGGTGCTGGTCGCCGGCCTCGACGACGGCAAGACCATTGAACGTCTGATCGATGAACGCCGCTGGTTCCGCATCCTGGCCGTGGACAACGACCGGACCCGGGTCGAGGCCGTGCGCCGCCGGCTGGCTCAGGCAGGCCGGCTGTTCGATGGCCGCACCCAGATCGTCGCCGTTGAGCAATTCGACACGATTCCGGCGTGGCTGGCCGATCTGGTGGTCAGCGAACGCACGGAAACTGATTGGGCGACGATCGTACGGAGCATCCGGCCCTATGGCGGTCGCATGATCCTGCCCAGCGGTTTCCCAGCCGAGCGCGCCCAGGCGCTGGCCAAGACCTCGGCGGATCTGCGGCTGATCGACCACGGCGGCGTACCGGCGATCTCCCGCCCGGATGGGCCTGCGGGCTCCGGCGAATGGCGTGAGCGCTTTGCCGACGCTGGCAATTCCTACGGTTTGGCCGAACCGGATTTGGTCTTCCCGCTTGCAACCCGCTGGTTCGGCGGGGCTTCAAGCCAGCTCCGCTGGTACAAGGGTGTGGATCCTTTCGTCCATGAAGGCGACGTGTGGTGGGGACCGATGCCCGTGGCCCGCGGCCGCTGGCTGCTGCAAGGCAAGACCCAGATCGGCTGCTTCGACCAGTACACCGGCCGCAAGATCTGGGCAGCGGATATTCCGGATTACCCGCTGCTCAAGATCCATGAACGCGGTCGTGACCCGCTCACGGGCCCGAAGTGGTGGCTGTCCGAACGGTCCATGTCCGGGACCAACCGGATCATCGATCTGTCGTTCGGTGTCGCCGGATACGAGCAGTCCTGTGACGACACCACGACGTATCTGGCGGCTGGGAAAGAACTGATCGCCTATGATCTGGCGACCGGGGCGGTGCGCATGCGGGTGAAGCCGCCGGCTGAACTGGGCGGCGATCTGCGCTGGGGGCGGATCCAGATCCCAGCCCAGGGTGGAGCGCTGGTCTGCACCTTGTTCGATCCCGCCGACAACATTCCCGAAGGCGACGGCGGCGACATGCCGATGAGCCGCATCGCCGTCCTCGATCCTGCCAACGGTTCGCTGCGCTGGCATGCCCAGCCGCGCCGGAGGTTCTCCATGGCCGTGGCCAACGGCCGTCAGGTCTTCGCCCTTGATCATGTCAGACCGTCCAGTGCGAAGGTGCTGTCCTCGTTCGGACGCACGGTCGCCGATGCCGCTACCTCGGAGATCGTCGCCTACGATCTCGCCACCGGCGCCAAGCAGTGGACCATCCCGAGGCCGGGGTGCGATGCCATCACCTATGACGCAGCCCGGGATCGGCTCATCGTCAGGGCCCGCCAGTTGGATTCCGCCGATTCCGCTCCGGCGGAAGGCGTCCACACCGCTTCGGCCACCGCCGCCGAAGCCGCTCCGGAACCGGTCACGGTGAGCCCTGGGAAACAAGCAGGGGTGCTCCTGTTCCTGTCGGCCAATGACGGCAGCACGATCAGCCAACGCCAGGAATTGCCGTATCGCGCGATCAGTCTGGTCGGCGACCGGGCCTTGATGTCGGATGGCACCATGCTGTCGGCGATCGACGGCGCCGTGTATCAGCGGCCGCATCCGCTGACCGGGAAGCCGGCGACGATGAAAACGCCCAAGAACGGCTGCAACGGCCTGCTGATGAGCGCCTCCTTTGCCGGCAACCGCGGCTATTGGAACGATCTCGATGCCGGACTGAGCGGCGGCTGGGGTGGTCAGGATTTCGCCTGCAAACCCAGCTTCATTCCGGCCGGCGGTCTGATCAACATCTGGAATGCCGGCGCCCAGCGCTTCGCCAACCGCACCGACACCCATCCGCGCACGCTGGAATCGACCCGCCGGGAAACGAACTGGGCCAGTTCTGCGTCGGTGTTCAAGGCGCTCGAACCAGGCTGGATCAACCGTCTGGGCGTCGAGCCCGCAGCACCAGGGTACCGCAGCGACAAAGCCGGCGGCTGGTGGGTGCCGACCGACGGCAGGGGCTGGGCCCAGGTACCAGGGTTGAACCTGCGCAAAGCCCCGGGAACCGATCCGCCGCCGACCAGCAAACGTCCCTACGAGACTGCCGACCACCGGGTGGTGCCGACCCACGGCCAAGCCGACATCCCCTCGTGGGTGTCTGGGTTCGGCCTTGAGGATCCGGGCAGCCTGGTCGTTCCCACTGCCTTCCCGGCTGTCCCGCCCGGACCGGCGCCGCGTTTCCGCGTCCGCCTGATCGTCAGCGAGCCGGATGAGGTGGCCCCGGGCCAGCGCGTCTTCCGCGTCGTGTGCAATGGCCAGACGGTGGTCGAGTCCCTCGACGTGGCTGCTGTCGCTGGCGGACGCCAGCGCAGCATCGTCCGCGAATGGCAGGCGGATGGCGCCCAAGGCGCCCTGCGCATCACCTACGAACGCATTGCCGACAGCCGCCTGCCGCCGATCAGCGGCGCCATCCTGGTGGAACGGATCGCTCCGTGAACCGCCGCCCGACCCTTCCTTCCCATCCGACCCGAGTCGAACTCCGTGGAGCCTCCATGCGCCCAATCCTGAACACCTTCCTCCTCTCTGCCGCGCTGACCGTCGGCCTGGTCGCCGCCGATCCGGCCCCAGCGCCTGCGGCGGCGCCAGCCCCAGCGCCTGCGGCGGCCGCCCCAGCAGTGGCAGCGGCGCCGGGCAAGGCGGCGGCTCCCGCTCCCGCCGATCTGGCGACGAAGACCGACGAGGTGACTGAAAACGCCATCATCCAGTATTTCAAGGATGGCGGCATCAACATGTATTTCCTGCTGCTGGTCGGCCTGATGGGCTTGGCCGTGGCGGTGGACCGGCTGATCAAGCTGCGTCTGCGCACGTTCGTCATGGATCGCCAGAACTTCACCACCGCCTTGGCCGCCTGGCAGGCGAAGGACTACGCCAAAGCCAAGTCCATCGCCCTCGACGACGGCAGCGCCCAGGGCGAGATCGTGGCGTACATGGCCGACAATCCTGCGCTGCCTTCCGCCACCTTGACCACCGACGTCACCGACATGGCCGGCCGCGTCATCAGCCGCCACCAGTCCCGGGGCTATTACCTGAACATCGCCGCCACCCTGTCGCCGCTGCTCGGACTGCTCGGCACCATCTGCGGCATGATTCTGGCCTTCAACAAGATCGCCGCGGCTGGTGACGTCGGCGATACGTCGATGGTGGCTGGCGGCATTTCGATGGCCCTGATCAACACCGCCCTCGGCCTGATCATCGCCGTACCGGCGCTCACCGCCTACCATGCCTTCCGCCTGCGCTTGAACGACCTGTCGCTGAAGCTCGAAGACGCCTGCACCGAGACTCTGGCCAAGTTCCTGGTCGGACGCTGAGCCGCCGCCCGTCCATTCACCCTCGGAGAAGCGCCCATGCGCATCGGCCATCAAGAGTCCGAAGAGCTGCTGGAGATGAATCTGGTTCCGCTCATCGACTGCATGTTCTTTTTACTTGTGTTTTTCTTGGCGACCGCGGCCATCCGCAAAAAGAACGAAGACGTGGCGCTGGAACTGCCGGTCGTCCATGCCGCTGCGGTCAAACGCAAGTGCGCCGATGGCGCCCGGATCGTCACGATCTATGTCGACCCGACTGATTCGTCCAAGGCCCTGTTCCGGCTGAAGACGATGAAGGACAGCATGGTCACCCACGGCGGGCGGCGCGACGAGATCACCTGGTCGGCCCTGATCAGCGAGCTGCGCAAGCTCGCCGGCACCAAGGTCGAGGTCCGGATCGATGCCGACCAGCGCGTGCCGGTGCGGATCGTGTCCCAGCTGATCGATCATTTGCAGTTGTATGGCATCCATTTCGGCCTGCGCACCGCCGACCAGAGGACCTGACCCATGCGCCTGAAATCCACCGGTCTCGATGTCACCGACATGGAGATGAACCTGGTCGCGATGATCGACTGCCTGTTGCTCATCCTGATCTTCTTCATCGTCACCGCGGTGATGCGCAAAGCCCACATGGAAGTGCCGATGACCATGGTCGATCAGCACTCCGCCCTGGCCGGGAAACCGCCGCCAGAGCGCAAGGTGGTCACCATCCGGGTGTTCGAAGGACCGGATCGGCTGCCGATCTATGGCGTCGCTTCGGGCAGCGATGAGCTCAGCGGTCTGGCCGGGCCGGAACTTGCCGGCGCCGTCCGCCAGCTCGGCGCCCAGGATCAGCACCTGCACTTCCTGCTCTCATCGCGTCTGGGCTACGGAGCGCTGGTGCGAAGCATGGATCTGCTCAGGACCGCTGGGGCCAAATGGGATTCCTGCTCGATCGAGATCGCCGATGCGGCCCCCGCCGGCAAGAAGAAATGACCATGGCCAACCCCAAGCGCTCCGATCATTCCTTCCTGATCTCGCTGATCGTCTCGGCGGTCATCATGGTCAGCGTGATCCTCGGCATCTTCTGCTTCCCGCAGGTCCTCGACCTGCTCGGTCATGGGCAGAGTTCGGAAATCCGTCTGTCACCGGCTGAGGTCAAAGAGACCCAGGACGGCCTGCGCGCCTCGTACCGCGTCAAATGGCTGGATGGATCGACCCGGATCGCGCCGATCCGCGACCAGGTGATGCGCCTGCGCGCCGAAGCGTTCCAGCAGGTGACCGCCGATTCCCAACTCGGTCCTGCGTATCTCGACAGCCTGATCGCCCGGTCCGCGACCCGCCACATCGCGATGCCGCCCTTGGGCGTCCCTCGCGCCGACACCATCCACGATGCCTATTTGAAAATGCGTGAGATCGAACTCGAGATCGTCAACGCCGCCTTCGATATCTATGCAGCGCGCAATGCACTGCTGTCGCATCGCGACGTGGCCGAGGCGGTCGATCTGGTCAAGGTCGTCCCGCCCCAGCGGATCGATCCAGGCCGCACCGCCCTGCTCACCGATGCCCGATCGCTGAAAGATCCGGCGATGGCCGCTTTCCGCGCCGCCATCCGCACCGGCCTGGAAGAGGTCGATCTGATGTCCAAGCACGCCCAGGGCTCCCTCGACCGGCTGGTGGCGTCGAACGTCCGCCGCGGCGGGGATCTCGATATCGAAGGCGCCTTCATCTTCGGCTCGGCCTCGGGGGAATCGCTCCATCCCGATGACCTGGTGCAGGATGTCGCCAACCAGGAACCAGCACCCGAAGGCCTGCCCGGCCGGATCATGCAGGGCAAGCCCGGGACCTGGATGTACCTCGACAAGTGGTACGTGCTCGGGCCGTTCGAGAACAAGCGCCGGGTGAACCTCGATACCAGCTTCCAGCCCGAGGTCGTGATCAACCTGGACGAGCAGGTACTGGGTAAAGATGGCCGCAAATTGAACTGGGAATACTGGTTCCGGCGCAAGCAGCGGATCGAGCCGCTGTGGGCGCCGAACAACTGCATCTATTATGGCTGGACCGAGGTCCATGTCCCCAAGGCCGGGAAGTATTTCGTGGCCGCCGGCAGCGACGACTACGGCAAGCTGTGGATCAACGGCAAGCTGGTGTGGAAGTCGAGCACCCGGGCCAAACCCTTCCGCCCGGATGAGCACGTCGCCGAGTACGATTTCAAGGAAGGGTTGAACGAAATCCTGTTCCGCTGCGAGAACCAGTTCGGCACCATGGGGTGGTCGGTGATGATCGCTCCGCCAGCTCCTGGGACCTGACATGCGCTTAACCTGTCTGTTTTTTCTGTCCGCCGCCTGCCTGTCAGCAGTGGAGGTCCGCTGGTGGCGGGACCAGCCGGCAGAGGCCGTGGCCGAACTGAACCAGGCTCTGCGCAGCGACGAGCGCTGGTCCATCGCCTGGGCGCCGACGGTGGACGCGCCTCAGGTGTTGAACGCATCGGGCACGCCAGCCGAGGTCTTGGCCGTGTATGCCAAGGCCCACGGTTTGCAGTTGGCCATCCGCGGCCGCATCGCCTGGTTCCACCGCGATGTTGACGGACCTCCGGCGCTGACCGCCCTGCTTCGCCAGGTCGCCTCCGCGCCAGACGGCGACGTTGCGACCCAGGGCACGCTGCTCGCAGCTTTGGGCCTTCCCGATCCTCCGGATGCCCCGGTGGAACAACGGCGGATCGGTCTGTTCGGCGCCTTTGGCACTCCGCGCAATCCGGCTCTCCACCCGATGGCGCGGTTCCCGGATTTCGCCGCGACCCAGGCCCAGCCAGCGCCGTGGCTGGCCGTCGCCTGGGTGATCGCCGATGACGCAGCGTTGGCCCAGAGCATCGAGACCCGGTTCAAAGACAACGAGAAATTGCTGGCATCCGATCCGGCCCTGCTGCTGGTGGCGAACCTGAGCCCGGCCAACCCCACTGCCGCGAAGGTCTCGTTGCAGTGGTACGATCCGAAGCGCAAGGAGCGCAACGGCGCTCGCCATGAGTGGACCAAGCAGACCGCAGCCGGGTTTGCCGCCTCGCCCGCGACTTGGCTGGCCGGGGTCGTCCCAGCGCCGCTTCCTGATCCCACCGAGCTGACCGCCGAGCTTAACAAGCTGGCGACCATGGAGCGCCTGACCCAGGAAGAAACCAGGAAAAAATTCAACGCTGGGCTGGATGCCCCACCGCCGGAGCACATCCCGATCATCGAGCGGCTGGCGCGGGTGCTGAGCCGGGCCGGCGATGACCCACGTCCTGAGATCCACGATCTGCTCATCAAATCCCTGGGCAGCATCGACCCGGAACTGCGCTCGGCCGCCGCCGCGGGACTGGCGCGCGGGCGCAAGCCAGAGGATCTGCCGGTCATCGCCAAGCTTCTCGACGACAGCGAACCGGTGGTCCGCGCCGCGGTCGCCGAGGCCCTGGTCGGCACCCGCTCCGAAGCCGCGGTCGACCTGGTCGCGAAGCGCCTTGCCACTGGCGCACCCCACGACCGGCTGCTGGCCGGCGAATACCTGCTGATCGAACGCTGGCCAGGCGCGGTGCCCGCGGTGCTGGCCGCGCTCAAGGATCTCCAGCCAGGCCAAGCGGCCGAACTCGCCATGCACCTGTCGCGCAGCCGGGATCCGGCAGCGGTCACCTGGGCCCTCACCCAACTCGACGGCCCGTGGATGCCGGCCGGCATGAGCGTGCTGTCGTCAAGCCCCGATCCAGCGGCACAGACCGCCCTCGCCGCCCAGCTCGCCTCGCCGGACCTTTCCCACCGGGCCGCGGCGATTGCGACCCTCCTGCCCCGTTCCCGGTCCCACGCCTATTTGGCCGCGAAGTTGATCCTGGCCCGAGCTGCCGTCGAAACCGATGAAGAACTGGCCGAACGCTGCATGAAGATTCTCGCAGCGACCGGCCGCATGCTCGCCGCCGATCCGGCCCAACGCCGACTGCACATCGATGCGGCCTTGTCCGTGATCGGTGGTACTGGCAGCACCAACCGGCGCATCGCCGCCGCTGAGATCCTGCCTCAGACCGGCGCCACTCCAGACGACCTGGCCAAGCTCGATGCGATCATCGCCGGCGTGAACCATCCGGTGCTGAAGACGGTCCTGACCCGCACCCGGAACAGCGTCGCGGCCCGCTGGATCAGACCCTGATCGCACACCTCTGGGCGCCTTGAACCCGGAACATTCAGTTGGGGAACCGTCAAGACGCCCAAGCGCCAAGGGGCTGAAGGCCAGGGGAAGATCCACCCGCACCCGGTGGGTTCCCAGCCAGACGAGCATTTTCTCCGTTTTCCTTGGCGCCTTGGCGGTTCATCCGCGTTGGTGAATGCTGGCCGTCCTGGGAAACGCAGATCTGCGGCGTCAGGCGAGCCCGGCTCCAGGCCCGGCCAGCCATCTGCCGCACCACAGCCCGGCGGTGGTGGCGACCAGGCAGGCCGTCAGCGACGCCGCCGCATAGCCAAACCCGAGATCCCAGCGTCCAGCCGCAGCTAATTCCACGGTCTGCATGCTGAACGCACTGAAGGTCGTGAAACCGCCGAGCACCCCGACGATGAGCACGGCGGAACCAGTCCCGCCCTTGGCCAGCACCGGAGTCAGCAAGCCGATGGCAGCGCAGCCAAGCACATTCACCAGCCAGGTTCCCCACGGAAACGCCGGCTCACCAAGGCCCGACTGCACCGCCGTCCCGAGCAGGTAGCGCAACACGCCGCCGAGGGCGCTGCCAAGAGCAATCCAGAGGACGGTCATAGAAAAACAGAATACAAGCGAGCGCAGTGCGCGAAATGGCTCAAGTCATGCGCAGCGTTTCGCGGAAGCTCGAAGCATAACGAGCGACGGCTAGCCCTGGGAACAGAGCCGAAGCACGCAAGGGCTACGCTGACTCATGTGCAAGCGGACGAGGCCCCGGAGCGACGTGAAGGGTCGGACGCCTGCGTGCCTGCGGAGCGCGAAGCGAAGCCCCAAAGGGCCATAGGTGCGTCAGCGCCAAGTTGACCCGTATACAAGCGGAGGGGTCCCCGGAGCGAAGCGACCGGGGAACAGCCGACCGAGGGGTGGCGGGCGCAGAAAATCGCCGGAGGCGATGCGCCCACTTTTTCGGCTGCGCAGCAGTCGAAAAAGAACCCCGACCAAGGCGCGCAGAGCCGTGTGCGTCAGCGCCAAGTTGACCCGTGTACAAGCGGAGGGGTCCCCGGAGCGAAGCGACCGGGGAACAGCCGACCGAGGGGTGGCGGGCGCAGAAAATCGCCGGAGGCGATGCGCCCACTTTTTCGGCTGCGCAGCAGTCAAAAAAGAACCCCGACCAAGGCGCGCAGAGCCGTGTGCGTCAGCGCCAAGTTGACCCGTGTACAAGCGGAGGGGTCCCCGGAGCAAAGCGACCGGGGAACAGCCGCCCGAGGGGTGGTGGGCGCAAAAAATCGCCGGAGGCGATGCGCCCACTTTTTCGGCTGCGCAGCAGTCGAAAAAGAACCCCGACCAAGGCTGGGGGGCAGGCCCGGAGGGCCGTGGGGGCGAAGCCCCCAAGAAACCAGCCCACGTTCTCCGCAGGAAAACGAGCGACGACCAAGGCGCGCAGAGCCGTGTGCGTCAGCGCCAAGTTGACCCGTATACAAGCGGAGGGGTCCCCGGAGCGAAGCGACCGGGGAACAGCCGACCGAGGGGTGGCGGGCGCAAAAAATCGCCGGAGGCGATGCGCCCACTTTTTCGGCTGCGCAGCAGTCGAAAAAGAACCCCGACCAAGGCTGGGGGGCAGGCCCGGAGGGCCGTGGGGGCGAAGCCCCCAATCAAGGCGCGATGTCCTGCACCAGATCGGTATAGCTGGTGAACGTCGCCAGGCGCGAACGCGCAGCTGCGACCTTGGCCGCCCCCACCAGTCCGGTGGTTTCGCACAAGAAGCACAGGTATTCCGCGACGTTGCGGGCATAGCCGAGACGGGCCTGTTCGCTGATGGCGTAGAATCTGGCGCGTTGCTGGTAGCCGGCCTGGCCATGGTCGCCGAGGGCCGATTTGCTCGCCTTGCCTCCGGCGGCGAGCACGAACAGGAAATTGTATTCGAACCAGAACATGTGGTCGGGATCGGGAGTCAGCGCCGCCAAGGCGGCGGCGCAGCTGGCCTGGTCGGCGAACACGTCAGCGGATTTACCGCTTCGCTCAAGAGCGTGGACGATGAATTGCCGAGCCATGTTCTTTTCGGTGGCGTCTTCTGCGAAGGCCGAAGCCGTGGCCAGGTCGCGGGTGAAGCTCCACCAGTCGCGCCACAAGGCGCGGTCATTGGCATCGCTCGATGCCGCCAGGGCCCGGCCCATCTCGTAGGTGTACCGGCCGCTGGTCTTGATCTCGAGCCGTCCACCGGTGATCCGGCCGCACAGACGATAGTTCTCAGCCGACTTGCCCGAACCGGAGTGGAAACCGATCGACACGTTGAAATCCTTGCACACCGCCCAGGCGGCAGAGATCCGCCGCTCCAATTCGACCTGATCGGCAAAGGGGAAATTCTTCTGGAAGCCGAATGCCGGCGCGACGTACTGCACCGGCATGTCGAGGGCCTCGCATAGGGCGAGCATGGTCGCCAGCGTCGCCGGCGTGGTCAGACCGGGCAGCTCGTCGATGGACAATTCCCGGACATAGGCCCGACCGACCGCGGTGGTGAAGGCCGCGGCGCGTGCGGCCGCATACTTGCGGTCGCGCTGCTGCATCTTGCGCACCGCCGGCCAGACGCCGGTGAGCAAGGTATGGAAGGCCGCATCGTCCAAGGTCACGCCAGCCCGGGCGACCCGGGCGCGCACCGCGTCGAGCAAGGCTGGGTTGACCTCTTTGAGGCACCACGCCCGTGCGGCGGCCGGGTCGCTGACCGCCTTGGTCTGGGCCAATTCCGGCGACAGGTCAAACGTGATCGAACTGGCGAGCAGGCAGCCCTGGACGAGTCGGTCTTCGCGGGCATCGAATTTGCCGCCGATCGGCTGATGATCGGCGTTGAATCCCCAGGGGATGCGGCGCTGGTGGAATCCGGTCTTGAGGGCGGTGAGCACCGAGCCATGGCTCATGCCTTCGACCGACTGGCCCTGATGGCCTTCGGGCACGCTGCTGCCGATGAACGGGAACGGCACCCGGTCGAGGGTGCCGGCGAGCATTGCATCGACGTCGAACACCAGTTCCCGCGGGATGCTGTTCTGATTGCCGACCAGGCTGATGCCGAGGTGGGTCATGGCCCACTGCACCGCTGGCCAGTGCAAGGTGGTGAACCGGGCGCCGACCCCGATCGAGCGCTGGTCGAGGCCGCCCCGGCTGCTCGGGAAGATCGTGGACAGCGCGTCTTCTTCCTGGACCAGGTTCTTGAGCTTGAGCAGATTCGCCCAGGTCGCCGGGAAGGCGGTGTGGCGGCCGCCCAGGGCGACGCCATCGCCGAGCAGGTCGGTCCGCACCGCGGCGCTTTCAGTCGCTTCGACCAGCCAGGCGTGGTTGCCGTACTCGTCTTCGACCAGCCGCCAGACAGCGCCCGCCGCGGTGAACCGGCTGCGATGGTGGTGGCGCAGGGTCACCGTCACTTGTGGCCCGGATTCGCGCTTCAGCCGCGCCCGCAGGCCCTCCCAATCCAGGCAGAAATCCGGGCTGACGCAGGGGTTGCCGGCGATGGTGAAGTGATGGTCGAGCAGGAAGCGGTTGATCGCAGTCATGGCGGATCCGGCCGGGCACCGTGGGCCGCAGCCGGAGATGGCAAGGGTGGCCCGGCGTGGCCCAGCCGACCAGGCGGTGGCCAAGCACCGCTGCCGAACCAGCGTACCTGGGTGGCGAACTCGCGCTCAGCGGGTACCACACCACCGTCTGGACCCTCCCATGCAGCGATTCCTGCTCCGCTCGCCCCTCGTGATGCTCGGCCTCGCTGGTGCCCTCCACCTGATCGGCTGCGCCGCCGGCGATGGACGGCCAGCTCCGACCACACCGACGGCGCAAGCGGATCGGCAGGGATCCACTGCGTCTGGCGGCAAGCAGACCGGGCAATGGACCTACACCTATCCGGATGGTGCAAAAAAGGCGTCAGGGTCCTTCGCCAACGATGTCCAGGAAGGGCCGTGGACGTGGTGGTGGCCGGATGGCGTTACCGTGAAGCACCAGGGCGCGTACCACAGCGGCCAGCGCACCGGTTCATGGCGCCATTTCCACGCCAATGGCAAGCCGGCCAGCAGCGGTTCCTATCGGCTGGACCGCCAGGACGGCACCTGGACCTACTTCACCACCGACGGCCGGCCCTTTGCCACCGGCGGCTTCGATCTCGGGGTCAAGCAAGGTCCCTGGCAGTGGTGGCATCCCACCGGCCAGCCCCGGGAATCGGGCACCTATTTCCGTGGTTTGAAGGTCGGCACCTGGACCCGTTGGAACCCCGATGGCACCGAGGCCGGCAGCCAAGATCTTGGTCTGCCGCTGGGCGTGACCCGAACAGAGGTCTTCGGTCCCGCCGCCGCCGCCGAATCCCAAGCTGCTGCGCCAAAACAGGCGCAAGCCGCGCCGAACCAGGCGCAAGCCGCGCCGAACCAGGCGCCAGCAGAGGCCAAGCCGGACAGCCAAGCACAGGCGAATACCGCGCCGGTTGCTTCTCCTGCCACGGCGGCGGTTGAAGCGGCTCCGGTCGCCGGGGCCGTTCCGGAAGCGTCAAAGCCTGCTGCGGCCAAGCCCGGCGCGGCCAGCTCGGCACCGACCGAGGCCACGCCGGAAGCTGCATCCCAGGCCGCCGAATCAAAGCCGGCCAAGAGCAAGGATGATCTGCCAGCCATCAAGAAGATGATGGCTCCAGGCCCGGCGGTCGAAGCGCCCCAGGCCGCCAGCGAAGCCCAGATCGAGACCCCCACCACAGCCGTTGCCGGAACCCCCGAGCTGACCCCGACCGCGGTGCTGCCAGGGATCTTCACCGCCGCACAAGTGGCAAAGGCCGATGGATTCCTGCGCAAATACACCAGCGGCGGACCAGGGCCGGCCGGTTACGACAACGGCAGCACCGAGGATGACAGCAAGCAGAAGAAAGATCTGCTCGGCAAGCCGCTGCCCCAGACCCGCTTCCTGTCGAGCACCGGTGCGGTCATCGATCTCGCCCAATTCGCCGGGAAACCGTTGGTGGTGGTGATCATGCGTGGATTCAGCGGCCAGGTCTGCCTGTACTGCGCCGCCCAGACCGCCGCGCTGAGCAATGGCATCGACCGCTTCCGCGACCTCGGGTCCGATGTGGTGGTGATCTATCCTGGACCGATCGAATCGGTGCCTGCCTTCATCGAGGCGGTGCAGAGCCTGCGCAAGGATCCGCCGCCCATGCCCCTCGGCCTGGACGTCAGCCTGGCCCTGGTGCGCAAGCTGGGAATCGAAGCTAACCTCGCGCGGCCGACCTCGTTGGTCATCGACAAGGGCGGCATTGTGAGGTACGCCTATGTCGGAACGACCATCGCTGACCGGCCCTCGGTCAACGACCTGATCGACCAAGTCCGACGCTGGAAACGCTGAACGAATCCGATGACCACTCCTGCTGACAAGACCGTCGTGGCTCCGTCCGACCTCGATCTCGGCGGGCCGGCAGCGGCGCCGGCCAAGGGGCTCCCGGTCAGCTTGGCGCCGACGCCCAAGGCGAGTTCCACCTCGCCGATCCCGGATGTGGAGATCGAGAAGGAACTCGGTCGCGGCGGCATGGGCGTGGTGTTCAAGGGCCGCCAGCCCTATCTGGACCGCTTCGTGGCGGTGAAGCTGCTGCTGATCGATCCGAGCAAGCGCGATGGCGAATACCTCAAGCGTTTTCAACGCGAAGCCAAAATCCTCGCCGGGTTGTCCCATCCCCACATCGTCGCCTGCTACAGCGCCGGCTCGACCAGCGACGGCAATCCCTATCTGGTGATGGAGTTCATCGACGGACCGAATCTGCGCGACCATGTGGTCAAGCACGGGTCGTTGGGCGAAGCCGATGCGGTACGGGTGATCCGCGAACTCGCCCTCGGCCTCGAACACGCCCAGCAGAAAGGCATCATCCACCGCGATGTGAAGCCCGAGAACGTCCTGCTCGCCAAGCGCGAAGGCGACGGGGCCTTCCCGTTCACGGCCAAGCTGGTGGACCTCGGACTTGCCCGGCCAGCGGAGCGGATCAGCGATGCCAGCGGCAACCTGACCATGCAGGGCCAGGTACTGGGCACGCCTGCGACCATGGCCCCCGAGCAGTTCGAGGATCCCGAAGGCGTCGACCACCGCGCCGACATTTATGGCCTGGGCTGCGTGCTGTTCTACTGCCTGACCAGCCAGTCGGCCTTCACTGGCAATACCATCGCCCAGATCGTCCGCGACAAAGTCACCGGCACCGCGCCAGATCCCGCCAAGCTGCGCGGCGAGGTCTCTCCGGGCGTCGCCCGCCTGGCGCGCGACCTGATGGCCCGGGAGAAGCACCAACGGCCGCAGACCTACCGAAACCTGGTTGAACGCTGCGACGAGATCCTCGCCGGACGCAGCGGCAGCGGATCGAACCTGCCGCTGATCATCGGCGGCGCGGTGGCCGCGGCAGCGATCATCGCCGGTGGCCTGTGGCTGCTGAATCCGGGTGAGAAACCCAGCCAACCTGCCCAGGCGCCGGCTCAGCCGATCGCCTCGCCAGCACCGATCCAGAAAGCACCGACGCTCGCGGCGACCCGGACAGAGGGCGTCCAAAAGCTGCTCGGCTTCGGCATCGCCGATCGGTTGAAAGGCTGGACGGTGTCCGACAGCGGCCGCTGGTCCGCCGCCGAAGAGCGCGACGGCGCGGTCAGCGGTCTGGGCGGCTGGATCTCGCGACCGGTCGACAACGCTCCTTTCACTCTGCGCGGCGTGCTCCATCTCGCCAATTCGGCCACCGCCAAGACCGACACGGTCAACGTCGGCGTGGTCCTTGGCGATGGCTCCACCGTTTCCTTCGCCCTGAAGAACCTGGGCGGGAATTTCCTCTTGGCGATCGAGACTGCCCAGAAGCCAGGCAGCACCCCGAACCAGATCCAGGGCCCGCAGGTGGTCGAACCGGCCGCAGACCTGCCGTTCACCTTGGTCCTGACCGCCGACGCCATCACCGTGACTGCTGGCGGAGGCGCGCCGCTCGGCCCGGCCGGCCGCAAGCCATTCCCGGTCACGGCCGCCTTTATCGCGGTGATTTCGGAAACCACCGCCAACGCCCCATGTGACGTGTCGAAGTTGGAAATCGCCTACCAGTGATCGGCTGGCGCGCCTGGCGAGATCAAACCTTGAGCGGCCGAGGTAGCAGGACTCAGGCCCGGACCTGCGTCATCAATCGATCAGCGCCCAAGGTGGGCAAGAATCTGCGCGTAGCGCTCTGCGTCCAGGTGACGCCTGCCATCGAGGTCATGGCTTGCCAGATAGCTTGCCGCTTCGCTGATCCGCAGCACAGCAGCAGACGGGATGCCAGCGTCGGCGGCGAAGGCGGCCAGCGCCGGTCGGCCGTCCAGTCCGGGCTCCTCCCGGTCGAATGCGACCACCAGACCGACGATGTCGACTCCGGTCGGTTTGAGTTTCTCCACCGCTTCGCGCTTGGCCCGGCCATCGGTGATGACGTCATCGACCAGCACCACGCGTACACCGGCGGTCAGGGGATGGCCGACGAACAGCCCGCCATCGCCATGGTCCTTCGCTTCTTTCCGGTCGAAGGTCCAGCCGATCGGACGGCCAACCAGGGATTCGTAGGCCGCCGCGGTGGCCAAAGCCAAGGGAATGCCTTTATAGGCTGGACCGAAGACCACCTGCACGTCGGAGCCGAAGCGCTCCCGGATGGTGGCGGCATAGGCTGATCCCAACCGGGCCAGGTCGCCGCCCATGTGGAAGCTGCCGGTATTTATGAAATACGGACTTTTCCGCCCGGACTTCAAGGTGAACTCGCCGAAACGCAGCGCCTGGCGGCGGACCAGCAGTTCCAGGAAATCGCGCTGCGACTGGTTGATCATAGGCCGGCGAGTGAGCTTGTGCGGGAAACGGTTGGAGACCGGGGAGCAGCGGCGACCGCTGGCAGGGTGGCCATAGCCACAGCCATGCAGGTCAACGCCAGTGGCGGACCTACGCCGCGTCTTCCTCGATCCGCACCGAGAACCGGTCGCCTTCGCGGACCTTCAGCACCACGTCAAGATCCTGCTTGTCCACGATCCGGCCGAACACCGTGTGCTTGCCATCCAGGTGCGGCGTCGCGGCGTGAGTGACGAAGAACTGGCTTCCGCCGGTGTCCTTGCCGGCATGAGCCATGCTCAGGGTCCCGGGAGAATGCTTCTCAGGATTGGCCGCGCCGACCTCGCACTTGATCTTGTATCCCGGACCACCGGTGCCTGGCCGACCGCTGGCCCCAGCCTTGGTGTTCGGGCAGCCGCCTTGGATCACGAAACCATCCACCACGCGATGGAACGCCAACTGATCATAGTAGCCGGATTTCGCCAGTTTGACGAAGTTCGCCACCGTGTTCGGAGCGGTCTTGGGGAACAGGTCGAGGCGGATGTCGCCGCGAGGCGTGGTGATGATAGCGCGCATGGCTGCACCCTCTGCCCACCCCAAGCCGACGCAACCAGGCACCCACCAACACCACGGGCAACACCGACCGGGCTTGCACCCCGCAGAGCCGCCACATGATGCCGCGCCGCAAGCGAAATCGGACCGTAGCTCAACCTGGATAGAGCGCTACCTTGGGGTGGTAGAGGTTGCAGGTTCAAATCCTGTCGGTCCGACCACCAAACACCCTGATAATTTGCTAGAATACCAGGGCCTCGGCGGGGCCGTCCCAAACCCGGAAATCGGCGTTGTTCACAAAACTGTTCACAAACCAGCGAGCCGAACCTGGTTGATGGCCGAGTGGTACGCGACGAGGTGGCCGTACCGCTCATGGACCAGGCTGGTGTCCGCGTGCCCAAGCCAGCGGGCGACAAGTACATCTGAGACCCCCGCCATGAGCAGGTTGCTGGCGAAGCTGTGGCGCATGCCGTGCGGGGTGATCCTCGGTGACCCAGCTGCCATGACCTGGTTCAGTATGCGGTTCCACAAGGCTGACGGATCGTAGCGATAGATCCGCTTGGTCCCGCCGCGACGGGGCATCACCTTCTCGGCTTCCAGGACATAGCCCGCTGAGCGACGGTTGGTCAGCAGCAGGGCATGGAGCCGAGAATGGATCGGTATGCTACGGGCATCGCCGTCCTTCGGCTGCCAACCGTCATGGGGAACCACATGGCAGACCGGTGCCTAATTTTAAGGCTGATCTCTATATTTACCCACTATCGGTAAAATTCTTTTCATTTCGTTTGCCAATGATTCCTTTTTTACAACCACATGATAAACGCTGGGGTCAAGCCTAAGATTTATTCTATCGAATAAACCTGGTATTATCGACAATACATTTTCAGACAGCAATATTTCCTTACAAACACTTTCCCTGGCCGCGGGGCCGTGTGAGACCAAGTACACGGGAAGAATAACATACTGTTGTAAAAGTCCCATTTTCTGTGGATTAAAATTCATACTCTTTGCACTGTTTCCCTCGCCTGGCTCCGTCGGGCTAACGGAGACACTCTCCTTTCGGCAGCCTTCGGAGCACCCGGAAAGGACATGGACAAGACAACCGACTACGAGATAATATGAGATTTTCATTGATTTATACCTCGTCTATTTACAAAATGATTGGTTTTGGGGGATGTGGTTGGGGAGGACGGTGTGTCCGTAGGGTGATCGATGGCGTACTCTTGCTCTTGCTCCTTGGCGGTCTCCCGCCACGCCTGGAACTGGCAAATTCGTCCACCCGATCGATCAATAATGAACAGGGGAATCCTGGCTGGTTGGCCAGCGTGGGCGTCGCGGTCATCATGCGGCGATTCTTGCTGGAAATCCAGGCTGTCGAGGACGGTTTGGGGATGGATAGTTACACAGCACGGGAAAGCCAATGGCGCCACAGCAGCCACCGGAGATACTACATTAATAATCAACATAGTACTCCTGCAAATGGCAGGGTGGGCGACGCTCGTGTCCTGCTGCACGCACGAGGAATCAGCCATTGCGTTGGTGCTTGATGTAAACAATCGGCTGATCCTGCGCGGAAAGCCTTCTTTCTGTCTGCGCATCCATGTGGTCCCGGTTGTGCTTGTCACTGAGGTCGGAAATGCCCAGCCACCGCGTCCCCGTCAGACAGCGTCAAGCGAGCACATGGAGATCGACCGATTGTCACCGATGGTGATCGCGAGTCGGCGCTCGGCGCTCGCTGGCGGTAGCGCTCTGGTCGTCGGACTGGCTATGCCCAACCTTTGGGTCGTCGGCCAGTGCAGGAACCACGCCAGCGACCAAATCCAGGCCATGGCCCTTGTCATGAAAAATTCCAACTGATTCACCGAACGCGAAGCCAGCCCATGAATCCATCCGTAGCCGATCCGTCGACCTTGCTCACTGGCTTGGCCCAGGACGAGGCCCGCCGCCGCATGGACCAAGAGGGTGCAAATGTACTCCCGGCCCAAGAAAAGCGCGGCCTGTTCATCATCGCCTGGGAGGTGGTGAAGGAGCCGATGTTCCTGCTTTTGGTGGCGGCGGGAACGCTCTATCTGCTGATGGGGGAACCGGGTGACGCGGCGATGCTGCTTGGTTTCGTCTTCGTGGTCATGGGCATCACCATCGTTCAGGAGCGCCGCACAGAGCGCTCGCTCGACGCCCTGCGTGACCTGTCGAGTCCGCAATCCTTGGTGATCCGCGATGGCGAGCGCAGACGCATTCCGGCCAAAGATCTGGTGCGTGGCGATCTGATCGTGCTGGCTGAGGGTGATCGTGTACCCGCCGACGCGGTGCTGCGCGACGGGCTCAACATGTCGGCGGACGAGTCGCTGCTGACCGGCGAATCGGTGCCGGTCTCGAAAAAGCCGTCGGCGTCGGCCCAAGTGCTGGATGTGCCCGGCGGTGACGATCTTCCGTCGGTATTTTCAGGCACCCTGATCACCGCCGGCCAAGGCATCGCTGAGGTGTTGGCCACCGGCCTGCGCTCGGAACTGGGCAAGATTGGTAAAGCGCTCAGTCAGGTGCAGCCGGAGCGCACCCTGCTCCAGATCGAAACCGGCCGGTTGGTGCGCTATCTCGCCATCCTCGGTCTGGTCCTGTGCGGCATCGTCGTTGTGGTCTACGCCCTGACCCGTGGCAGCGATGCGGCAAGTTGGAAGCAGGGATTCCTCGCCGGCATCACCATGGCCATGGCAACGCTGCCCGAGGAACTCCCCGTCATTCTGACCATCTTCCTGGCGCTGGGCGCCTGGCGCATCTCGCGCAGCCGGGTGCTGACCCGGCGCATGCCGGCCATCGAAACACTGGGTGCGGCCACCGTGCTGTGCACCGACAAGACCGGCACCCTGACCCGCAACCAGATGACGGTGACTCGTATCCTCATCGGGGATCGGCAGATCGACCTAGAGCAGCACCAGGAGCAGGAGGGGGCCGATCAGCCTGCCGATGTCCAGGCATTATTGGACCTCGCCATCCTGGCCAGCAAGTCCGACCCCTTCGATCCTATGGAGCGCGCCATCCACGCAGCCGGATCGAAAGCGGCTCCGGGGATCGCTGAGCGCCATCCTGGCTGGAAGCTGGAACGGGAATATCCACTCACCCCGGAACTGCTCGCCGTCACCCAGGCCTGGAGCCGGGGCAGCGGTGAACCGTTGCTGGTGGCCTCGAAAGGCGCGCCTGAGGCCATCGCCGGGTTGTGCGGACTGTCCCCCGAACGGCGCAAAGCGCTGGAGCAGCAGGTCACCGCCTTGGCAGGCGAAGGGTTGCGCGTGCTGGGTGTCGCCAAAGCCGCAGTTCCCACCGGCAAGCTGCCGTCGCTCCACCACGACTTGCGTCTGGAGTTTGTCGGCCTCATCGGCCTCTCCGATCCGCTGCGCGCCAACGTGCCTGCGGCTGTGGCCGAGTGCCAGACCGCTGGCATCCGTGTGATCATGATCACCGGCGACTACCCGGCGACCGCCCTGAGCATCGCCCGGCAGGCCGGCATCACCAACCATCGCGAGGTCATCACCGGAGCTGAACTTGCGGGCATGACGGTCGAGGAACTATCCAAGCGCATTCGCACCGTGCAGGTCTTCGCCCGGGTCGTGCCCGCGCAGAAGCTGCGTATCGTCGAGGCGCTCAAGACCAACCGCGAAGTGGTGGCGATGACCGGCGATGGGGTGAACGATGCCCCGGCGCTGAAGGCGGCCCACATCGGCATCGCCATGGGCGGCCGCGGTACCGACGTGGCCCGCGAATCCGCCGCGCTCGTCCTGCTCGATGACGATTTCGCCTCGATCGTCGCGGCGGTGAAGATGGGCCGGCGCATTTTTGATAACATCAAGAAGGCCATCGCCTTCACCTTCGCAGTCCATGTGCCGATCGCCGGACTGTCGATGCTGCCGGTGTTCATCCCGAGTTGGCCGCTGTTGCTGCTGCCGGTCCACATCGTCTTCCTGGAACTGGTGATCGACCCGTCCTGCACGCTGATCTACGAGGCGGAGCAAGCCGAAAAGGACATCATGAGCCGTCCGCCGCGCGATCCGGGCGAGCGGCTGTTTTCGTGGAAGAGCCTCGCGCTCAGCCTGATGCAGGGCATGAGCGTCCTGGCGGTCTGCGTCGGCATTTTTTATTACTCCAAGACCGACCACGGCGACGATGCGGCTCGCGCCCTGACATTCACCGCCCTGGTGACCTCCTTCATTGCCATCATCGTCACCAACCGGTCGTGGTCGATTAGTCTACTCGGCATCCTGCGGACTCCGAACGCAGCGCAGTGGTGGGTGGTGCTGGGCACCATCGCTTCACTGACGTTGGTGCTCTGCCTGCCCGTGGCCCGGAATCTCTTCCACTTCGCTCCGCTGCATGCGTTGGATCTGACCATCGCAGTCAGCGCGGGACTGCTCTGCGTCGGATGGATCGAGATCCTCAAGTACGTCCGCCGTCGTCGCACCTGAGACCCTTCCGGGCCTTGCAGGATTCCGAATCGGCGCACAAGCAACTTGCAGGCAAAGATCCGGCAGCCATTAAAAAATCTCCTAGAAATGATTTCGTTGAGCCCTCCACGAGCCGCGTAACGATCACCGGAATACCAGTCGCCGTCACGACTGGCTGAACTGGTGCTCCACCATGGTCCGGTATCGGCCACGCTGTTCCATGAGTTCATTGTGATTGCCGCGTTCGACCAGGATGCCACGGTCCAGAACCAGGATCAGATCAGCCTGGGCGATGGTGGAGAGCCGGTGGGCGATGACAAAGGTCGTCCGACCTTTGAGCAGTTCGCCGAGGCTTGCTTGGATCAAACGTTCGCTCTCGGTATCGAGGTGGCTGGTTGCCTCGTCGAGGATCAGGATCGCTGGATCGGCAAGGAGTGCCCGGGCAATGGACAGCCGTTGACGTTGGCCGCCGCTGAGCTTCACCCCGCGTTCGCCAATGCAGGTCCCATAGGCTTCGGGCAGACGCAGGATGAATTCTTCAGCATTGGCCCGCCGGGCGGCATCGTGGACCTCGGACTCAGTCGCCTCGCGCCGGGGATAGGCGATGTTCTCGCTGATGGTGCCATCGAAAAGAAAGGTTTCCTGCTGGACGATGGCGATGCGGGAGCGGTACGAGCCCAAGCGCAGGTCGCGCAAGTCAATGCCATCCAGCGTGATCCTCCCATCGGTGGGGTCGTGGAAGCGGGCCAGCAAGTCGGTCATCGTGGTTTTGCCAGAACCGCTGGGGCCCACTAAAGCCACGGTTGATCCCCCGCGCACGTGAAGGTCGATCCGCTCTAACACCCGCACGTCGGCGCGATAGGCGAATGAAACGTTTTCAAAGCGCAGCTCGTTGACGGTGGGCGACGCCTCCACAGCGCCAGGACGATCGGGTTTTTCGGCCGGCTTGTCGAGCAGTTCGAAGACCCGTTCCATGGCGGCCAGCCCCCGCTGGGTTTCGCTGATGGAATTGACGATCGCGAGTACTGGATCCATCAGGCGCAGGGCGAGGCCGATGAAGGCCATGACCACTCCCAGCGTTGCATGGCCGTGGATCACGAGGAGACCGCCAATACACAGGATCCCAACGGTGGTCAGGGGCATGACCAGTTCCCACACCAGGCCGATGGTACCCTGGGTGGTGGTCGCGAGGAGTTGCTTGCGCAAAACCG
This sequence comes from Planctomycetota bacterium, assembly GCA_014193115.1. Lineage (GTDB taxonomy): Bacteria > Planctomycetota > UBA11346 > UBA11346 > UBA11346 > BJHQ01. Next base: position 98,980 of record BJHQ01000015.1, read on the forward strand.
TGTGGTGGCCCACGGCATAGGTCAATTCCTCGCGTTTTTCCCGACGAAAGGTGCGAACCACCCGCAGGCCTGCCAATGCTTCGCCAACTCGGCCGTCAATCTCCTGGCGATCCTGGCCCATGCTCCGCCAAATCGGCCGGATGCGGCGAATCCAATGGGCCTGGAGGAACATGATCGGCGGTAAGGCGATGACGGATACCAAGGCGATGCGCCAGTTGAGCCCGAACATCAGGCCCAAGGTGAGCAGGAGACGGATCGCCGCCAGCACTGGGTTCATGAAGCCGCTTTGGACCAAGCCGGTGGTGCTGTCCACGTCGGTCGAGAGACGACTGAGCACACCGCCGGTTTTAAGCGACTCATCGTCGGACAAAGGAAGGTGCAGAACCAGGCCAAACAGCCGGCTCCTGAGGTCGAACGCCAGGAGACCGTTGAGACGGGTCGTACGAATGCTCCGATACAGGCTGACCAGGCTGCCAAACAGGAAAAGAGGCAGAGCGACCAGGGCCCAAAAGATCAGGGATGATTCCTTGAGCTCAGGACTGAGATCCGGGTTGAGGATGACCCCGTCCACGAGATGGATCTGCACCAACGGCCAGACCAAGTCGATGAGGATGCCCACCAGTGCCAGTAACATGATGAACGCCAAAGACCAGCGTCGAGGCCAGACCCATTCGCAATAGCGGCGGACGCTGGTCTTTTTGCGGAGCGGATCAGCCGGCTTCAAGTCAGGGGCTGGCGGGTTTGCCTTGTTGGAATCTGGTGAAGGATCCGTTCGGTCTGCGATATCAACCGTCTGACGGAGACTATCGCGGAAGGCCTGGAATCGCCCGCGTGAAGTGTCGGCCATGGTTGAAAGACCGGAAATGATGTGGAAGAGTCAGAAAGTGCTGAGCACGATCATCGACGAAGCGTCTGCTCAATGCGATGTGCGAAGGAATCCGAATCCACTGACAGCGATCAGCACCACGCCGCCGATCAGCATCCAAACGGATTTGTCGGTTGGTGAACCGGTGAAAAATCTGGAAACGCTTGATGAAAACGAGTCCATGGCCATGAGACCGAAGATGGCGAGGGCGATCCCGGCAATGAGCAGGATCAGGGATGCGGCTTTATTCATGGTATCACTCCGGGGTGGTGGTTTCGATGCGGCTGAACATAATACTTATCCATAACCCATATCTACATACGAAGGACAACATCGAATCAGTACACACGACCCGAAAATGCCCCTACGAACCGGTATCAGGAATGGATTCCGTTTGGGGTCGAGAGGCATTTTCAGGCAGAACCGTGTGAGGATGCTGGCAAGTGAAGAACAGGTACCCGGTGGATCTCTACGCTGTTCAACAAGCTTCATTCGCCATGGCAGGCTGGGCTCACGGAGTCGGTTGGCGGACCGCGAGCTGATCATCAACGCTCCGGACATTGGCTGGCTGATGAGCCATGGCCACAATGCGTCACCGTTCATCAAAGGATTCAACCGGGCCGCGCAGCGTCACGGCTCCGTCACGGGTGATGATCTTGACGTTGCGACCATTTATCGAGAGATTCTTCTCATCGGTCACCAGCCTGCGGATATCGCGAGTTATTGTAACATCACTCGCGCTGTTCCCTTGGTCCAGCGGCGTCACTGATCCGCTGTTCCGATCGGCCGCGTTCTGACCTGAATTATCTACCGCTCGCGTATCATGACTGGAGTCCTCAGTGACCTTGGCCTGATCGCTGGTGGCACGATTGAGCTCTGCCTCGTCGTGAGAAGTCCGATCATCATGGGTGCATCCACTCAGGACAAGGACCGCCAGGGACAGTGTCAGGGTGGTGGGAATGGATAGGATGGTTGCGATATGCATGAGGGATTTTTCAGGGTGCGATGATGGTCGTGGCATGATCGGAGGTATTGCTGGCTTTCGCAGCGCGGGCGGGGGCGCGGGTGGCGTTGGGACCAACGTTCTTGGAATCGCTGGGTACCGAGGCCTCGCTGGAACTGGCAATGTCCTCAGCTCCTTCGTCCGTGAAGATTCGTTTCACGGTGGCGATCTGGTCGCCATTGGTCGAGTGCACCGAGATGAGGATTCGTCCCTGATGGATTTTTCCTTCATATCGCTTGGCTTCATATTCAGGCATACCCATGCCGATGAGGGCACCGCTGATGCCACCGACGGCAGCTCCAACTGCCGCGCCGCTGAGTGCCGCAAGGATGGGGCCGGCGGCGATAAAAGGACCGACGCCGGGAATGGCGAGGCTGCCAATGCCGATCAGCCAGCCCAGCGTTCCGCCAACGAGTCCACCGGCACTCACGCCGACCGCGGTACCTTCAGGCGCCTTGGTGTTCTTCTCATGGGCGAAATCACGGCTCGTGCCTTGGTCGGGAAAGAGAACAGAAACGTCATCGGACTCGAACGATGCTTCACGCAGACGGTCGACGATGCGTTTGGTTTGGGCTTCGGTGGTAGCGAGGCAGTAGACTGATGTGGCCATTGGATGGTTCCTGGTGGTTGCCGGTTGCTGATTCGGTCGACTATCCGACATGAATAGTCGAGGGGATCGGCACCTGTATTGCAAGCAGTGTGCCAGGCCATGATGCATTGAAAATACTTGGCATTTTTCAAGTCAGTCAATGTATCCCGTGCATATTAATCATCTGAATGGCAGGAATGCGTGCGGAATGCAGGACCCTGATCATATGGATGCCTGGAAACCTTGTAGAATCAGCTATTGAGCACGACCTTTCGGTTGGCATGTGTGTCGCTCGGCATCTGTCGTGGCACGCCCGTTGCCGTGTTCATATCCATACGGCACCCCTGCCGAGGTATCTCATGTATCTTCCCCATGTTTCGCACCTGATCCTGTTCACCACACTTATCGGAAGCGTGATCGGGGCGGACATCAATCATGCTCCAGTCGTCAATGCTGGTCCCGACCTGACCATCACCCTGCCGGACACGGCCTCGCTCAATGGGCTGGTGGTCGATGATGACCTTCCCATCGGAGCGGCCTTGACCTTCGCCTGGACCGTGGTGAGCGGACCTGCAACAGTATCGTTCGGCTCGCCGGACAGCGTGTCCACCTCGGCCGCCTTCTCAAAGGCAGGCGCCTACGTCTTGGAGCTGCGCAGCAGCGATGGCGACCTGACCGGCGTCGACCAGGTCCTGATCACGGTCATCACCGCCGGCACCGTGAACCAGCCTCCCGTGGTCAGCGCCGGTCCTGACCAGACCGTGGTCGCTCCAGCCGTCATCACGCTAAACGGTGCGGTCTCGGACGACGGTCTGCCCGCCGGAGGGCCTGCCACACACGGCTGGACCCTGGTCAGCGGTCCCGGCACCATCGACTTGACCATGCCGACAAGCCTCAACCCCGTGCTGACCATCGGGACGCCGGGCGTCTATGTGCTACGACTGGACGCCAGCGACGGCTCCCTGACCTCCAGCGACCAGGTCACCATCGCGGTGACGCCGGGATCGACGACCAACCAGGCACCCGTGGTCGCGGCCGGTGGCGATCAGGCTGTCACCCTTCCCTCGGGCGGTACTGCCACCGCGACCGTCAGCGGGAGCGTGACCGATGACGGTCTGCCAGTTGGATCCACGGTGTCCACAACCTGGTCGCTGGTCGTTGGGCCCGGGTCGGTCTCCATCACGAGTCAGGGCAGCCTGGCCACGACCGTCACGTTCACCGTGGTCGGCACCTATGAGTTGCAACTGACCGCGAGCGACACCCTGTTGTCCGCCAGCGATCGGGTCCTGATCACCGTGTCGACGGGATCGACCGGCAATGGGGCTCCCTCGGTCTCGGCCGGGTCAGATCAGGTGATCAGCGCGCCAGGCAGCTGCACCCTCATCGGATTGGTCAGCGACGACGGCCTGCCGGGCGGCTCGCTGAGCCATCTCTGGTCGATGCAGAGCGGCCCAGGGGCGGTGACCATCGCCAGTCCAGGCTCAGAGATCACCACCGTGCAGTTCGCCCAGCTCGGAACCTATGTCATGCTGCTCAGCGCCAGCGATGGCGCCTTGACGGGCAGCGACCAAATGGTGGTGACGGTTGGTGTGGACAGCGGCGGCGGCTCAAGCGGAAGCGGCAGTTCAGACGGTGGATCGAATGGCGGCTGCGGATTCGGCGTGGGCGCCGCACTGGGCGCACTGGCGCTGTCCGGCCTGTTCCTGCGCCAGCGGCGCGCCTTGTGAGGCAAGCGGCAGACCACGGTCAGGCGACGGCGCAGGCACAAAGCAGATCAACGCACGAGTGATAGCTAAAATAATACCCGGCCGGCAGGGATCACCTGCCCGCCAATGCCTGGTGCTGATCGAATCGCGGCTGATGCCAGAGGTGTGCGGATCGCGCAGCAGTGGTTGCAGAAACATCAATACTTGGGCGTGATAGACGCGATGGTGCACATTGGCTATGTCCCCGCCGTTACCCTGATGATCAGAATTGATCACGATTTTTATAGGGTGAGTGAAATTCCCTCGGCCGTCTTGGGGTGCCTTCTGTCGGTCCGACCACGAAAATCCTTGGTAAATGGTTCATTCCAGCCCACAGTTCACAGGCATGCACGTACTTCCGAGCCTCTTCATCTCTCACGGGGCTCCGGATCTGCTTTTGCAGGACCTCCCAGCAAGCCGCTTTCTCCGAGCGCTTGGCCGAAGGTTGCCACGTCCCTCGGCCATCATCGTGGCCAGCGCCCATTGGACGACGACGGAAGTTGCCGTTGGATCTGGCGCATCGCCTGCAACTATTCACGATTTTACCGGATTCGCCCCTGAACTCTCGGCCATCCGGTACCCCGCTTCGGGCGAACCCGCTCTGGCGGCACGCATGGTGGAAGACCTGAAGATCGCCGGAATCCCTGCGACCAGAGCGGAACGGGGATTCGATCATGGCGTCTGGGTGCCGTTGGCCCTCATGTTCCCGGCGGCGGACATTCCGGTTGTGGCCATGAGTGTTCAACCGGGTCGTGACGGAGCGCATCATCTGGCGGTTGGCGCCGTCCTCGCTGATCGACGGGCTGAAAACATTCTGGTGGTGGGCAGCGGAGCCATCACCCACAACCTTGGTGAAGTCGTCCCAGGCAGCACCGAGGCACCGGAATGGGTCACCGCCTTTGACGACTGGGCGGTCGAACGCGCCTGCGCTGGTGATTCCAAGGCGCTGGCGGATTGGAGGCGTCAAGGGCCGCATGCCCGCCGGAACCATCCCACTCCCGAGCACTGGCTGCCATTCCTGGTCGCCCTGGGGGCCGGCGCTGGTTCTGGTCAAGTCCTGCACCGCAGCACGACCTGGGGAGTCCTGCGCATGACGGTGATGGGGTTCGGTTCCGAAATCGCCTAGGCGGCCCATCGTTCGCACCAAGTCCGCTTACAGCGGAGAAACCAGTCCTTGATGGACTTCCTCTTCGAGTCGGAGAAGGTTCTCGTCGTTGGCGGGTATGACGATGTGGGCGATGCGTTTGGCCTCCTCCGGATCATCGAATACCTGAGTCCAGGTCACAAAGGTTCCTCCTTTGGCAGTTGGCATGAGTGCGATGGTCAACCGAAAGGCATGCGCCCCGTCATGCCGAACCACCACGCGATGCGGTGCATGAATTTCTTCAAAGATGTTTTCGTTGGGATATTTGTGTCCGTTTGGCGCATGCATCACCAATGACCAGCGCCCACCCGGTGTGAAATGATAAACATGGAAAGTGTTGGTGAATCCCTTCGGTCCCCACCAGCGGGCCAAACGTTCAGGCTGGCTGATGGCGGCGAAAACCTGCTCGATTGATGCGGGTATCGCACGTTCACAGCGGAAGGTCGTCTGGTCCGTCGCTGAGGTGTTCCGACTGGATACATGTGCTTCGAGATTGGCAAGGTGTTGCTTACCGCCTTCGATAGCTCCGTAGCGTTCAACCACTTCGTCGCGTGCTTGCTTGGTCGGAAAGACGTGTCGCATGGTCACTGTGGTTCGCCCGTGTTCCTCGGTGAAGTCGACGGTGACGTTGAACGACACATCCTTCTGGTCCTTGTCCCCACCATGTACATAGACCAGCCGACGCGGTGGATCGATTTCCACATAGCGGATCCAATTGGGATAGATGGTTCCGTCAGGATCGTGCATATCGAAAATCCAGATGCCGCCGGGACGCACATCAATCTGGTGAATGGTCGTGGTGAATCCGTTCGGTCCCCACCAAAGACCGACTTGGGCCGGATCGGTCCAAGCGGCCCAGACCAGGACGCGCGGCGCGGTGAAGGTGCGGCTGATGACGATGTCCCGATCCGAGGTGTCGGCGTCAGTTGATGGAATCATGGCGGTCCTTTTGTTGGAGGTTCTGTAAATGCTTCTCGAGGCGATCAAAGCTTTCCTGCCAGTAGCGTTCAAAGGTTCCGATCCAATGCCGCACGGGTTGGAGAGCCACATGGTTGAGACGATACAGTCTGTGTTGGGCTTGTTTACGGACATGGACCAGGTCAACGCTTCGCAGGACATGGAGATGCTTCGATGCCAGTGGCTGGGAAATGCCGAGTCGGTCCACCAATTGACCAACGCCCTGCTCGCCATCGGCCAGCGCCCCGAGGATGCGGCGGCGCTGCGGTTCAGCGATGGCGGCGAACACGTCGATGGCGGCTCGGGGCATGATCGCCTATATATGAACCATTAGTTATATACAAGAGCCGGCTCGCGCCGACCCGGTTCCGGAAATCGAGGATCTGGTCAGGAACGCTCTTCGGAGTTCCTGCTATCATCAGACACTCGATGCATCGCCGGATGGTGAGCTCGGAATCCGGCTGGCTTGGTCTGTCGCGGCGCTCGGCGGGCCTCTCCGTCGAGCCTTCCGGGTGGCGTGGGCGCGCAGCGTCTTCGTGGCCGATGACGAGCAGACAGCACGTCGGTATGCCGGCCAGCCAGGTACCAACTCGCATCCATGGGGATGGTTCCGGAATTCCACGGTCACCAACGTCTCGCCCATCTCGGGCTGGGCATCTCAGCGCCACGTGTAGACCAGTCGGCGGCCCGGCACCACCTCAAGGAACTCGCCGCTGCCGAATGTACACGTCGGCTTGGTGATGTGACGCATGCCGAGGCGGAAACGTCTCGGCTGCGAGCAGGGTGACCCGGGATGGGGTCGACTCCAACAGATATGGTGTTACCATTACTGTCCATGCCGACGCAGTTCCTCTGGGACACCCGCCCTGGCCGGAACGTGGACCATGTCGTCGCTCACGGAATGACCACTGACCTTTGGGAAACCGTCTACCACCGAGCGGCCCGTACCGCCCGAGATAAGGACGACGAGACGATCACCATTGCCGAAGGGAGGCATAGCCGCCAATGGTACCGCATCATCTACACTGAGCAGAGCGACGGAACGGTCGTGCCGTTGTCCATCTTCCCCATCACCGGTTTCCCAATCGAGCGGCGCGCCCTGCGCTGAGCCATCATGACCCGCAAACCTGTCCCCGAAATGACCAAGACCGAATACCAGGCGTTCGTGCGCCGACTGGAGAAGCGCCATGGACCGGAAAAGACCTGGAACGATTTGCCTGTCATCCGCAAGCCCGGCCGTCCCGCCAAGGGCGTGAAGTCCGCTCCGCTGCGCCCGCGTTCGGTGAAGTTGCCGCAAAAGGTCTGGAAGACCCTGGCCGATGCGGCCAAGCGCCACGGCGTGACCGCCAGCGGGGTGGTCGCCGGCTTGGTGCTGCAAGCCACCTTTCAGGATGATCTGGATGGAGCCATCGATGGGTTGATCGGTCGTGGCATCCTGACGCCTGCCTGATGATGGAGCGCACCTGCTCGGTTCCCAACGATGATCCGGACCTTCACAACCACCCTATTGATCGCTCTAGCCTTGTGCTTTGCTTCTGAGCCAACCGTGGCCACATCGACTATCGCCAATGCCGAGATCCTGACGATCACGGTCCCGTCCAGTTGGATGCCTTCGATTATCCGCGCTGTCGACCGTGACGCTTTCCTCGCTCAGCCTGACCGCCTGCTCATGAATGGCGGCTACTTCAACAACGAACACGAGCCGGACGGATTGGTCATCACCGGCAGTACGACCTGGGGTAAGCTCCGTGACGACACGCCCTATTCGGGCTTCGTGTGGGCCGATCCTGCCGGAAAGATGCACATCGAGCGGCGCGCCAAGCCACCTGATGCACCGGCTTGGGCGATCCAATCCGGTCCTTTGCTAGTCGAAGGCGGCAAATCCGGCATCAATAGGTCCCTGAATGTAGCTCCGCGCTCGGTGTTGGCGCTCAAGGGCAGCGACCTTCTGGTGGTGAGGACGGAAAGCGTCGGACTCAAAGAGTTGTCCGATGCACTGGTCGCCGCTGGGGTTGAGATGGCGATGAATCTGGATGGTGGACCCTCCGCCGATCTTCGGATGCGGATCGGCGGTGTGGTGACCGATCGGCCCGGCAAGGCGGTGACACCATATTTTCTCGGGTTCACGCCACCTCTTTCCCGTTTATCAAATGGGAAAAGCCGCAATGCAGATCCGTAGATCGGTCGCCCACGAAAGGCCGGTCCTGACGCCATCCCTTGGAAGCATCGCTCCCGCCAGAGCAACAGATCCTCGCCGGGCGGTCCCTGGCATCTGGTGCTGGAGCCACATTTCCTGACAGCTGCGAATACCGCTCGGGTGAGCCGGGATTGGAGAGCATGATCCGGATGGCTGGGACCGAGACCGGAGGGCATGGTACGGGCCACGGAGACCACCTTGCGCCCGACCTTCCTTCCTCTGTTCATAACCACTGCCGCTCTCACGGTCCTGGCCGGGGTCGGCCACCTGTCATTTTTAGAGGATCCCGCCGTCCAGCGCTCCCTGCTGTCGGCGGTGGTGCCATGATCCGGGACAGGGCTTCCCCACCGGCAGAGGAGGGCATCGTGGCCAACATGGCGATCCCGCCCGAGGCCGAGGCCCTGGCGGCAATCCGTGCCCGTGATGTCGCCGCGGACGGTACCTTCGTGTACGGGGTGGGCACGACGGGCGTGTGCTGCCGGCCCTCGTGCCCGTCCCGGGCGGCGCGGCCCGAACGGATCCGCCTTTTCCCTGACCGCGAGGCGGCCATTGCCGCCGGGTTCCGGCCCTGTCGTCGCTGCGACGCCCGCCCGGTGGCGTCCGAGCCGGCCCTGGTCCGGGTGCTGGAGCATCTGCGCCACCACGCTGACCGTCCGGTTCCACTGGCCGAGCTCGCAGCCCTCGCCGGGTGGAGCCCGGCCCATCTCCAGCGGCGCTTCACCCGCGCGTTCGGCTGCTCGCCGAAACGCTGGCAGACCGCCTGGCGCGAACGCCGCCTGCGTGAGGGCCTGCGCGACGGTGGCGGGATCGCGGCGGCCTCCGCCGGGGCAGGTTACGGCTCTGGCAGCCGGCTGTACGAACAGGCCGCGGAACGTCTCGGCATGACTCCGGGTCGCTATGCCCGCGGCGGCGCCGGCGAGACCATCGCCTGGGCGGTGACCGACACAGCTGTCGGGCACGCCTTGGTGGCCGCTACCCACCGCGGTGTGTGCTTCGTGGCCCTTGGCGACGACCCGGCCGGATTGGAGGCGGACCTGAGAGCGGAGTTCCCGGCAGCAGCCCTGGTGGCGATGCCCGAGCGCAACCGTTCCGCCTTTGTCGCTTGGATGGACGCGGTCACCACCGCCGCCGCCGGCCGGCCGGCAGGGGCCCCGGCCCTGGATGTGCGCGGCACCCCGTTCCAGCTGCGGGTGTGGGAGCTGCTGCGTACCATCCCGCCGGGCGAGACCTGGAGCTACACCCGTCTGGCCACGGCCCTGGGTCTGCCCCGTGGCGCTCGTGCCGTTGCGACGGCCTGCGCCGCGAACCGCATCGCCCTGCTCATCCCCTGCCACCGGGTGGTGCGCGGCGACGGCACCCTGGCCGGCTACCGTTGGGGTTCCAGGCGGAAAGCGGCCCTTTTAGCGGCGGAAGCATGAACCGCCCGGACTGGGCATGACCGAGCTGGCGCTCTTGCAGACCTGGAACCCGGACCAGGGCGCTCCGCACTTTCGGAGCCGCGTCGTCATGGAACGGCACGGTTTCGGCCTGGGCGGTCATCATGCGGTGATTTTTGGTGGAACTGCTGGTTGTTGAGCAGGTTTGGAGCTGGGATGGATTATAGAGCGGTTTGCACCGAGCTCGAAGGACTCGTCAGTTGACTGCGTCAGCGGAATTATATCGTTTATTTACGATGAAAGAGATCCCCTGTACCCCTGGGGCCTGCGCCCCAGATCGCAAGCCGAATCCACTGCCGCTGGGTGACGAGGAGCAGGAACTCGCCGACCTGGCTAAGGCCCTCGGCCATCCGGCCCGGGTGCGGATCCTCAAGATTCTGATCGATAAGAACGCCTGTATCTGCGGCGATATCGTCGAGGCGATTCCCCTCGCGCAATCGACCGTCTCCCAGCACCTCAAGCAATTGCAGGAGGCCGGCTTGATCCAGGGCGAGATCGACGGACCCCGGGTGTGTTACTGCATCGATGCGGCCCGACTCAAGCGCCTCAAAGTGCTGATTGCCAGCCTGTGAACCGGATTGTTTCATGCCCATAACTATCGTATATCGACGAATTACACAATGACAGGCCAGCAACCCCGCCTCTCCTTCCTCGACCGCTACCTGACCCTGTGGATCTTCCTCGCCATGGGTCTCGGGCTAGCGCTGGGGCACTTCGTTCCGCAGATCGGCCAAGGCATCAACGGCCTCGTCGTCGGCACGACCTCGATCCCCATCGCCATCGGCCTGATCCTGATGATGTACCCGCCCTTGGCCAAGGTGCGCTACGAAGAGATGCACCGCGTCTTCAAGGACTGGAAGGTCCTTGGCCTGTCGCTGGCGCAGAACTGGCTGATCGGGCCGGTGCTGATGTTCGCCCTGGCGCTGATCTTCCTGCACGATCGCCCGGAGTTCATGCAGGGCCTCATCCTGGTCGGCCTCGCCCGCTGCATCGCGATGGTCATCGTGTGGAACGACCTCGCCCAGGGTGACAGCGAGTACTGCGCTGGCCTGGTCGCCTTCAACGCGATCTTCCAGGTGCTGTTTTTCGCGGTTTATGCCTGGTTTTTCCTGCTCATCGCGCCGGGGTGGTTCGGCGTGCAGGGCGTGGCGGTCAACATCACCATGGCCGACATAGCCCTGTCGGTATTCATCTACCTCGGCATTCCATTCCTCGCCGGCATGCTCACCCGCTTCGCCCTGGTGAACGCCAAGGGCAAGGCCTGGTACCACGACCGCTTCATCCCGAAGATCAGCCCGATCACGTTGATCGCGCTGCTATTCACCATCGTGGTGATGTTCTCGCTCCAAGGCGAGCGGATCATCAGTCAGCCGCTGGATGTCGTGCGGATCGCGATCCCACTGCTTCTTTATTTCGGCATCATGTTCCTGACCTCGTTCTGGATGGCGCGCAAGGCCGGCGCCAGCTACGCGATCAGCGCGACCCTGTCCTTCACCGCCGCTGGCAACAACTTCGAGTTGGCCATCGCCGTGGCGCTGGCGACCTTTGGCATCGCCCACGGCGCGGCCTTTGCCGCCATCATCGGCCCGCTCGCCGAAGTGCCGGCGCTCATCGGCTTGGTCACGGTGGCCTTCTGGCTCAAACGTCGCTGGTGGCCGGGCGAACCGGCCAGCATCGCTTCAGTCGCTCCGTGCCCTGCCTGCGATCCCCCTGCAACCCGCTGAAAGACCGTCATGTCCAAAAAGAAGATTCTCTTCCTGTGCACCGGGAATTCCTGCCGCTCGCAAATGGGCGAGGCCTGGACCCGGGCCATGAAATCCGACCACTATGAGGCGTTTTCGGCCGGCACCATCGCCAAGGGCCTCAATCCGAAGATGGTCCAGGTGATGAAGGAAGTCGGCATCGACCCGACCATCCACCAGACGTCGAAGACGCTGAAGAGCGTGCTCGACGCCGACGTGAAACTTGACCTGGTCATCACCGTCTGCGGCCACGCCCATGAGACCTGCCCGATCTTCCCGGGTGGGAAGACCACGGTCGTGCACGTCGGCTTCGAGGATCCACCCGAACTTGAGAAGACCGCCAAGACGCCGGAGGAGGCCCTGGACCAGTACCGCCGGGTTCGCGACCAGATCCGCGACTTCGTTGCGGGCCTGCCGGGCAGCCTGCCGTGCTGAAAACCCGGCATCCAAACCGGTGCCGTCTGCGTCTAGCTGATCGAGGAGCACCCATGACCACCTGCGAACTCGAAGCATCCTGGACCGCCGTCGAAGCCACCGTGCGGGGCTACCTGCATCGCCGGCTCGGCGGCGACGATGCAACCGCTGATGACCTGATACAGGAGGTGTTTCTGCGCATGCGCCGAGGACTGGAGGGCCTGCGGGCCGTCAGCAGCCTGGGTCCATGGGTATCGCGGATCGCCCGCAGCGTACTGATCGACCACCTGCGGCGGCAAGGTCGTGACGTTTCCATGCCGGGCGTGATGACCGCTGCTCCCATGGAAGACGCCGACGATCGGGCGGCAATCGCGGCATTTCTGAAATCCGAAGTGGACAACCTGCCAGCCCATGAGGCTGCCGCCATCCGCTTGGTCGATCTGCACGGAGTCGCGCCAACCGCCGCCGCTGAGCAGATCGGCATCGGCCTGCCGGCATTGAAGGCACGCCTGCGTCGCGGGCGGCAGCACCTGCGCCAAGCCATCGACCGTTGCTGCGTAGTCGCTCTCGATGCCCGCGGCCGACCGACCGATTGCGAGCCGCACCGTGGAACAGCCGGTTGCCCGTTTTGCGCCTGATCCTTTCCTCACCTTTCTCACCACCTCGGAGCCCACCATGACCTACGACGACATCCGCACCACCGTCCGTGACCAATACGGCGCCATGGCTCGCGCTGGTTCCTCGTGTTGCGGACCATCCACCAACGGCTGCTGTGCGCCGGCCGCTGATCCCACAGCCCTGGCAGAAGCCATCGGCTATGACGCCAGCGAACTGGCCCGGATCCTGCCCGAAGGCGCCAATCTGGGCCTGTCCTGCGGCAATCCCGGCGCGATCGCCGCACTCACCCCTGGCGAGATCGTTCTCGACCTGGGCAGCGGCGCCGGCTTCGATGCCTTCCTCTGCGGCCCCAAGGTCGGCGCCACCGGCCGGGTCATCGGCGTCGACATGACTCCGGACATGTTGTCCAAGGCACGCGGCAACCTGGCCGGTTACACCCGGCGCACCGGCCTTGCCAACGTCGAGTTCCGCATGGGCGAGATCGAGCACCTGCCGGTCGCAGATGCCAGCGTCGACGTGGTGATCTCGAACTGCGTGATCAACCTTTCCCCTGACAAACCGCAAGTCTGGCGCGAGATCTTCCGGGTGCTCAAACCCGGCGGACGGGTCGCCGTGAGCGACATGGTGCTGCTGAGACCCCTGCCCGAAGGCATCCAGGCGGCGGTCGAGGCCTACGTCGGCTGCATCGCCGGGGCGTCTCTCCTAGAAGACCTGCGGGCGATGTTGACCGCCGCCGGACTGGTGCGGCTCGAACTCATCGCCAAATCCGCCTACGTCGCCACCCTGAGCGCCAACGACGATCCGCTCTACCGCGAAGTCCAGTCGGCCCTACCGGCCGGCACAACCCCGGCGGACTTCATTACCAGTATGGACATCTCGGCGATCAAACCGGGCGCCTGCTGCACCCCTGGCTGCTGCACTTGAAGGCGCTGGTCCGCCTTCCGGGCAGGAGACCAACTGTGGACATCCCGTCCTGTTCGTCTGCATCCGCAACAGCGCTCGTTTTGCCAATTGGCCATCCACTGCGACCAGTTGCTGCGGTCCGGGGCGGCGTGACTCGCTAATGGGGTTCTACAAGTTTGACCGTTTAATGCGCGCATTCATCGGTTACCATGGTCGACAGCCAATGCTACCGGTTGGCAAGAAGCGTTGATCTGCTTTTTGCGTATTATTCAGTTTGAACATCCACACACGACGCCAAGATATCCCCGATCATGGACGTTCCCCGCTATTGGGCCGAGCATCGCGAACAGCGCTCGATAGACGACCCCAAGCGTCGCCGAAAGCGATCGGTTACACTTCGACGCTTTGGATGGTCATCGGTTTCTCAAATGGCTGCCCAGCAGCACGCCGAGCAGCGTGTTCGTGACGCATGGTCGGATTGGGATGCGCAACGGCACCCTACGAGGCGAGAAGCAAAGGTTGCCTACGGTGGTGCCGACAACCTCCCAATTCGTGAGGAGACCATCAGCGAACATCCAGAGGTGGGAGGAATAGTCACACGCAATGGTTATGGTGCACGTTGTCTCAATGTTCCTGATATTCTGTTTGCTGACATTGACCTTGGCACTGCCAAGGAGCGGCGGATGTCGTTCTTGAATTCGCTCGTCGGACATTCCATCGTTCTTGGCATTTTGAGCTTGGTGTCTTGGCAAGCTTCAGGCGCGACTCAAATGGCCTTGATTTTTATCGCCAGCTGTTGGGCTCTGCGCACCTTGTCACGTTTGGACGTCCATTGGAGGTTGTGGCGTTGGGCCGTCGATCCCACGGCCGCGCTCGAGCCAGTTGAAGCCTGGTGTGCAACTCACCCTGAGTGGCTGATCCATGTGTATCGCACGCCAGCCGGACTCCGCCTACTGGCCAGTCACGCCGAGATCAATCCGCAGGGAGACGAGACGTCAGCATTCTTCGACGCCGTCGATGTTGATCCGATGTTCAGCCTCATGTGTCGGAAGCAGAACTGTTTTCGCGCCCGGGTCAGCCCAAAACCATGGCGCATCGGAATGCGCGGTCGCATCGGCTTTGGCGTATGGCCTGCAACTGAGGCTGCATTGCCGCGAAGGGTCGCTTGGATAAAGGACTACGAGTCCAAAGCATCAGCATATGCAGCATGCTCATACATGCATGACATCGGGAACGGAGCCATCTGCGAGCGAGGACGCCGCGTTCGTGAACTCCATGACCGACTGTGCCAGGTCTCGCATAATCTGCCCCTGGCGTGATCTCAAAGCCCAAGAAGCACAACTGAAGCAAAGCGTTTTTCTTGCATTTCTTGTGCTTGGAGATTGTCCCGCTCGGTTCACTGATCGGGGCATGCCATTTCGATATTATATGGATAATGCTAAGTTTTTAGCTGATCCGTGAGGGACCGTTGACGCCACCATGCTTCCATACTGTCGAGTATAGACCCCAGTGTACGTCCATTTGAGGTGAACGCATAATCGACGTACAAAGGAAATCCGCCACGCGAGGAACGTTGGATGATTCCATCCTGCTCGAGCTGGCGAAGTTGAAGAGTGAGTACCCGTTGTGTTATTCCTGGAATCAACCGACGCAGTTCATTAAAACGTCGAGGTTCATCCTTCAGGTGCAGTAGAATGGTCGGCTTCCATTTCCCGCCGATGAGTTTCAGTGTTGAAGCCACTGGGCAGATAGGTTCGCTGGGCATGCGGCGGCTAGTATAGTATTTGTGCCCTCTGGGTAAAGTCCCCGGCATGCTATCATGGCGGGAACAACCAAGGAGCTAAACATGTTCGCGATCATGGGTGCGACCGGAAACACAGGCCGAAAAGTGGTCGAAGCGTTGCTTCGACAAGGGGAGCACGTCCGTGCGATCACCCGCGATAGCTTGCGAGCTGAAAACCTCAGAATTCTGGGCGTGGAGGCTGTCTGCGCCGATCCTCAGGATCCCACCAAACTGACCGAAGCCTTCGCCGGCGCCCGAGCGGCGTTTGTCATGGTGCCGCCGTACCTTACTGCGGACGATGCCTGGCTGGAGAGCGCGCGGGTTTCGCGAGCAATCGCTCATGCGCTTCGTCAGGCTGAGGTTCCACATGCAGTGGTACTCTCCTCAGGTGGGGCACATCTTGCGTCAGGGGCAGGGATAATTTCAACCTTGCGCGATCTCGAGACCGAATTGTCCCAAAGCGGGGTCCGCTTGACCCTGCTGCGTGCAGCGGATTTCATGGAGAACTGGGGTCCGCTGCTGCCTGCCGTGATGGCCGACGGCAGCCTGCCCAGCGTACGATCGCCTCTCGATGGTCGGTTCCAAGCGGTCTCGGTGGCAGACATTGGGCGCATTGCAGCAGAACGATTGCGCGCGCCATTACCGAATTCGACCTGCATCCTTAACCTAGTCGGTCCAGCCGAGTACTCTCCCGAAGAAGCCGCCGCCGCTTTGGAACGAATTCTTGAGCGCCCGGTGAGGCCAGTTGCGGTGCCAGTGGATACTATGATCGAAATGCTTCGAACATATGGCGTCAGTGGCAGCTATGCTTTGGGACTCGCTGAGGTCTATCGTGGTCTCAATGACGGATCTATTGGATTCGAATCGGGTGTCGGCGAGTTCGTTCGCGGAACCATCACCCTTGAAGATGCCCTGCGCGAAATGTTGAATCCGGTCGATAGGAAAGGAAAATGAACATGCCAACCGAAAGTGCATCCATCGCGCTGATCTGCGGAGCGGTGGGCAATGGACTGATGGCTGGAATTTTCTTCGCATTTTCGGATCTTGTATGTCCATGTCGGCGCCCAGACCTCAGGCAAACTAAAATCGCTAAAGGTCAAACGTGGGGATCAGGTGAAGGTGGACCAGTTGCTGGCCGAGATCGATCCCGAACTGGCGACCACGGCGCTCACCGCGGCCAAGGCCAATCTCGACAGTATTTCTGCCCAACGGCTGATGAAACAGGCCCAGGCGGTTTTGGCTAAGCTCCAACGGGACCGCAATGATCGAGTGTTCAACCTACAGATCATCTCCACCAGCGAACGCGATACCACCCAGGCAGCCTATGCGGTCGCGGTGGCCGACGTGACTGCATTGACGGCTCAACTGAAGCAGGCCGAGGCCGCGGTGGTGGCGGCCACCGCCAATCTCGGCTATACGAAAATCACAGCACCCATGGCCGGCGAAATCGCCTCGATCAGTTTGCTGGAGGGCCAGACCCTCAATGCTAACCAGCAGGCCCCGAATATCCTGCGGATCGCCGATACCAGCACGGTGACGGTGTGGGCCCAGGTTTCAGAGGCCGACATCGTCCGGGTGAAGCCTGCGAAACGGAGAACGCGGATCGCGGGGAAGCCTGGAAGAATCCACGGTGATTTTGCGCGTGATTTCGGGCCCCGGCAGTTAACAAAAAACCCTAGGTGTTACCCTAGGGTTTTTCTTGGTTGACCAAGCGGGACAGGTCCCGAACAATTCTCCGTTTAAAATCGTGTCGTTACGACCTTATTTTATAGCCTTAAGCCAGTTTCCCCAGGGCTTCCTTGGCGAGTTTCCCGGAAATCTGGTGATCCTTCAACAAGGCTTTGACCTGAGCCCGCGCAACGCTGAGCGACAGCACGCCAGATTCGACAAGCCGGCGGATCGCGTCGATCATGCCTTCGGCATGGCCCTGGGCCGCACTCTCGGCCTTCTGTCGCTCGATGTCCGCCAGGATTCGGGTTGCCATCATTGGTTCGATCTCGTCGAGTGATATCCTAGCCGACCGTCGACGGCCCGGCAAGCCGGTTGGAGCCAGGGATTCAGCATACCAGGTGCCGATCACCACCTTCAGGTCGCGGCGGTCCGCCAGCCAGTCCCGCAACGCCGCGATCACCCGACGCTGGGCTTCCAGGCCCGGCGTCTGCTCCAAGGCGAAGACGGCGGCAACCAGATTGCGCACCGCCAGGCCATCTGCCGTTGGCGCGCGGTTCTCGTCCAAGAACAGATACCGCAGATCCGGCTGGAATTTGGCCAGCAAATCGATGGGAGATGCGATATGCTCGCGCAGGCACGTAGGGGCGCTCCACGGCCGGTCGCCATTGTAAAGAACGATCGGCAGAACAGGCGGTAGTGTGCCGTCCTGGCTGATCTCCTTGGCAGCGATCAGGTCCTGCCACAGCAACGCGATGTAGCCCAGCAGGCGCACCGCCATGAAGTGGTCGACCGTCGATTGGAACTCCAGCAGCAGGTAGACGTAGACCCATTCGTCTTTCACCTTCACGCGCCAGACGATGTCGTTCTCGCGGCCGCGCAGGTCCTGGGAAATGTAGCTTCCATTGCAGCGCTCTAGCGAATCCAGGTTGAAGCGGTCGGCCAAGCCGGGATCGACGTAACCGCGAATCAGGTCCGCAACCAGATCCTTGTGGGAAAACAGGCGCTTGTAGGCGCTGTCCCGGGAGCGCGGAGGCCGTGGACGTGCCTTTCTGGGCATGGCAGGACAGGGTCGGTCCGGGCATAAAGGGGCAAGGGCGCGGTAGCGGGCTGCCAACGTGTTTGGCGGCTTGATCAGGCAGCATGGCGCACCTCGCCGCAATTGCTCAACAACCTCCGCCAAGCAGCCTGCCCAACCTCATGAACAACATGCCCTTCATGGTCCGGCTGATCGCGGCGACCATCCTGGCCAAGCAGAACAAGGCGCTCATCGCAGAGGTCGCCTACCTGCGCGCCGAGATTGCCTATCTCCGTGATCAGCTTCCCAAGAATAAGCCGCTGCGATTCACCAATCGCTGGCGAAAGCGACTCGCTCGCGCTGCCGCTGGGGTGGGTTGGAAGCGGCTGGCCGAGATCGCCACCGTGGCCAAGGCCGCTACCATCCGAGGTTGGCATCGCCTGATGGAAAAGGGCCAACTTGGCGCCGATCGCCCCGGGCCGGGTCGGGCCAAGACCGACGCCGAGATCGAACAGGTGCTAGAATCACCGATCCCGAACCATGACTGGAGCAACCCATGAAACCTCGCGCTGCCATGAGTGCCTTGAGGTTTCTTCTCCTCCAGGTCGCCTTCGCGGGGATGACCACGATCGGCAGAGCGGCCGAGATCCCCTTTCTGTGGATCGGTCCGAATTGGGAAAAAGCCGACCAATTCACGACCACGCCCTGGCCAGCGGATGCAGTTCGAGAGATTCGTGGGGTCAAATTATACGGTATTTGGCTGGGCAAGGCGACTGACGAACAGTTGACCCGGATGGCGATCCTGGTGCGCGAGAGAGACTTGCAAGTCTCGGTGGAGGTCGGCGGCCTGCTCAATCCCGATTGGCAAGATCAGATCGGCGAAAAATCAGCCGAGTCGGAATTGCGGGGACTGCGACGTTGGCGCGATGCCGGCGGCAGGCTTGATCAACTAGAACTTGATGGCCCCGAGCGTCGAGCCAAGGGTTTCGTCTCGTGGGGCAAGGATCCCAGCAAGAGGATCACAGACTATAATGCGATCGCCAAGCAGATCGACATTTACTTGGGCCTGGTCGCCAAAGAGTTCCCACATACTCGCTTCATCTTGTTGGTGAACTTTCCGAACTGGGGTTGGCGCGGAAAACCCTCGTATCACGGTGTCGGAGAAAATCGCCAGCAATTCGGTGATTATTTTGACGCCTTGTCTACGGTGCTGCCGATCGTGCAGGCCGTCGAACCCAAATTCAGCGGTTTGATGATCGACAATCCGTACGACTATGCCTCGGGAAAGGCCAAGTCAGCAAAGTTGGAACCGCAAAATCCAGATGAATGGTTCGCCCGCATCGCCGATCTGTGCTCGGTGGTGAAGACGTATGGAATGACCTGCGGATTGGTGCTCAACAGCGAAGGCGGCGGCAAGACCTCGGACGAGGCTTTTTCCAACGATACCCAGGCTTACGCCACCGCCGTGGCACACCACGCGATCGGCTTCGATCAGATCGTCGTGCAAAGTTGGTATGCTCATCCAACGACGGTGGTCGGTGCGGTTTTGCCGGCACAGACCGCCATCACCATGGAGGTGGCGCGAATCCTCCGTAGTCCGCCGCCACCGACCGCCGTAGCGCCCCAACCGCGTGTTGCTGGTAAGCCGATCATGGGCGCGATTCGCTGGGATTTCTGGACCAGGGGCAATGAAGCCAAACGCGAAGCCATGATAAATACTGGCAAAGAGACCTGGGGCCAGCACCGGAATCTTCAAGATCCTAAATGGGCCGAGCGACTACCGTTCTTCGCCAAGGTGGTGAGCGAGAACCCGCGCAGGGTCGACGTCTACGCGGATTCCCCCGAGGTAATGGACCAGGAAATCGCTTTCGCCAAGCAATCCGGCCTGGATTACTGGGCATTTCTCTACTACCACGACGTCCCGGAGATGAACCGGAGCCTTGATCTGTACCGGAATAATCCTCGGCGAGGCGATATCCGCTATGCGATGATCCTTGCCGGAACCAGACCCTACACCAAGGAGTCGCCCTGGGAGGCGCAGATCGACATGATGGTCCGCGATTCGGCCGAACCCAACTATCAACGGGTGCTCGACGACCGTCCGCTCATCTTCCTCTTCCTCTGGGGCGACAAGCACCACCCAGCCTGGTTGTGGGGTTCGGTTGCGCAGGCCCGCGCCGCAATGGATTCTTTACGAGCACGTTTTCGCCAGGCGGGACTGGGCAATCCCTATATCGCCGCCATGCGTGGTGACGTGAAAGAATGCCATGAATACCGTGAGCAACTTGGCCTGGATGCGGTCACCGCCTACACCAACTTCGGCAAAACCGATTATGCCGACCTTGCCGCAAGCAACGTCGCTTGGTGGGACCTGGCGGCTGCGCTTGGGTCGCCCGCAGTGTTGCCGGTCAGTTGCGGTTGGGGCGGCCCGCGCCCATCCGGACCGATCATGCAACAACCAACGGCCGAACAATTCAAGCAGCACGTTCGCACGGCACGTCGCTGGATCGACGAACACCCGACCGTCGCGCCGTCCCGCGCCCTTCTGTTTTATGCCTGGAACGAGTTCGATGAGGGTGGCTTCCTCTGCCCGACCCTGGGAGAAAAGCCCGGTGATCGGAAGATCGATTGGCTGCGGGCCGTGGCGGCAGAATAGAACCTGAATGGCGACATATAATCGCATCGATTAATCCTGCCTACCGCATGTAGTTGTGGGTCTTTAGATGGCGCCACCCTGGTCGTGTTAGTTCAAGGACTGACATTGCCGGAATCGTCCACCGCACGCACGGTGGTCGGGCCGTTAGCGTCGGCGGGCAGGACCAGTTCGGTGGCGATGGTAGAGCCCACTTGCCTGTCGCCACAGAACACCCGGTAATAGCACAGGTCCTTATCGGGAACGGCCTGCCAGGATGCCACTCGGTGGCCATCGCGCTGCGCGACCGTGACGCCGGCGGGGGTAGACGGCGCCATGTCCTCATAGTCAGTGGTATAGACCGCCAGAGACATACCTGGGATCTCGTCAGTGAAGCCCTCGGCTGGGCAGGGCTTGAGACCGTCCGCCGGTGGCAAGTCGGCGAAGGGATGGCGGGGTGGATGGGCGGGATCGAAGTGAAACCTGCGGAAGGGCCGCTCCACGGCCGTCCCCAATCCGATGCGCACCGGCACGGCTTTGGCACGCCGGTTGAGCACGGCGATGGACAGCGCACCGTCCTGCTGGCGGACGCTGGTAATGCGCAGCAGCCCATCGCTGCCTGTGGACTTCAGCACCGCCGAGGGACCGCGCAGATTGCGGGTCAGCAGGGCAACGCCGTAGTACAGGTCCCGGGCCGAATGGTCATCGTCGGACCAGCGCATTGCGCCCCACTTATTGGTGTATTCCTTCTCGACATTATCCGGAAAATCTGAAAAGGTCCAATAACCTATGCCGTCGATGCCACCATTGATCCCTGCCAGCACGGCTTCGGCGACCTGGATGGCCACCAGCGGTTCCTGTGGCGTCTCGAACCAGGCGCAGCCGTCCCATTACCCGAAGCGGCTGCCGCTAAACGGACGGGAGCCGAATTCCCCGATCAGGAAGGGTTTCTGCGGGTCAACCTGGGCCGCCTGTCTGCACATGGCCAGGAAAGAGCCATAGAAATTCGGATCTCCGAGACCTTGAATGATGTAATGGTGGCCGCCATAGGCAGCGCTGATGTCGGGGATCTCCTTTAAATGCCCACTGTGCCTCCTTGATTCCCAATTTGTCCGAAGCGTCCATAGCCAGCAAGCCCACGTCGACCTGTTGGCGGACCAGTTCGGCATGGATCAGGCGATGATAGTCAACGAAGATATCCTTGTGGTTGCGCAGGCTGGCCCATCCCGAGAGCTTCAATCGATTGCCGACATCACCCGAAAGGGGCAGTTCGTTTGCCATGCAATACCATCGCAGGTTATCGCAGCCGGCATTCCGCAGGCCGCCTAGCATCTTGGCGACCTCGACGGCATAGGCCTGACGTTCCGCCCCTGGCGGGAAGGCCTTCACGTCCCAGGTGGTCAGGTAGACCAGGGTCCTGGTTCGTTTCATCATGAGGATCGTCGCCTTGAGCGGAGCCTGCTGTTCCGTACCCCAATAATGGGTCAACCTGGCGAAGCTCGGGCGTAGTTCCAGCCACCGCTTGTACAGGACCTCCTTGCAGATGGTGTCGGTGAGCGCATTCGAATGCATCGGATCAAAGACATGGAAACCGAAGCCGAGGTAATCCGGATTGGTGACCGTGGCCAGGTCGATGTCGATCTGTGCTGGACCAGTGGGTTCCGCAGCGGCGGCGGTGGTTGGAGCCAGTCCCAGGCAGCCTAAGAGCAGCATGGCCAAGCAGGGCAGGACCTGAGTCCAGAAGCCTACCTGGTGTGTGGGACGTGGCAGAGGAGCAGTGGGACACGTGGTGATTATGCCGGCACGGGAACGGTAGAGTTGAGAAAAAAAGACAAGGGCCATTCCAACGTGTGATGTCCAGGGTGAGGAGCCGCTCACCCTACCGGAGTGGCCTGTGGATCCGGATCCTGAACTCGCCACGGCTGGCCCATGCGCCCCTACAAAAGACACAAAAGACTGGACCAAGCACAGTATATCATCTTGCAAAGACAAGGACGTGCGGGCGCGGGAAACGCAGGAATTGGTGCGTGGCATGGGAATGCCTCCAGATATTTTATCATAACCGTGACAGAGTTTCTTTCAATATTTGGTTGTTCCATAAACTGGATAAATCGTGCGCCAAAAACAGCCTCTGAGTGCCCTGGCGCTTGCTGATCCCGGCGTGTTGATCGATGGATCGCGGTTTGGCGTGGTCATCTCGGCAGGGCTGCGCTGCCGCATGGTTCCAGCTAGCTGGACACTGCCATCCTGGAGCATGCTTCTGCCAGCCGAGGACACGCAGGGGCTGCCGGTGTTTTAGAATGCCGGCGCAGGAGCAAGCCCATGGCGACGCGCATTCCCACCCTGCTGGCCATCCCGTTCGTGATGGCCAGCGCTGCTGACACGGTCATACCAGCCGCCAGCAACCCGGTCACCACCAGCCCGGTCGGACCATATGTGCTCGCCCGCCTGGTCCTTGCTAACCCTACGGTCAGCCTGCCGCTCACCGTCGCTCTGCGCGACGGCAAAGCCGTCTCCGCGTACATGGAGTCTTGGGAGCTGTGAACTTCCCCCCGTTTGGTGGACACCCTGACAAGAGCGAAAGCTCTGAGAGGATGCCATCATGGCACGATCAACCACCACCCCTTCACCCAAGGCTGACAGCGTGCGCCGTCGCTTCGACGCCACC
>BJHQ01000016.1 GCA_014193115.1 Planctomycetota bacterium
GGTGGCGTCGAAGCGACGGCGCACGCTGTCAGCCTTGGGTGAAGGGGTGGTGGTTGATCGTGCCATGATGGCATCCTCTCAGAGCTTTCGCTCTTGTCAGGGTGTCCACCAAACGGGGGGAAGTTCAGTGCCGCAATGATGAGGATAAGAGCGGCCTCGATAATCAGAGACCTTTTTCAACCGTCTAGGTCAGGTTACTTTGGACTGACGCAGGCGGGCCGACAGGATTTTGAGCATCTGCAGAGCAAAGTAGGGGTTCTGGCGCACGGTATTGAGGAACTGGACCTCGTCGATTTCCACCAAGGTGGTTTCCTCGACGGCCATCACCGTGGCGGAACGGGGCAGGTTTTCGAGCAGCGCCATTTCACCGAAGATCTCGTCTTCGCCCAGGTAGTCGACCGGCTGGCCATCGATGGACACGGAAACCTTGCCGGTTTTGACCGCATACATCACCCTGCCGATGTCGCCGGCTGAGAAAACCGTGGACCCGGCCGGGTAGGATTTGAGGTTGGAGGAGTGCCGGAACAAGCCGACATGGTAGTGGTTGGTGCTCATGGGGTGGGCACGATGAATCAGTCCATGAAGAATTGATGAATTATTCCGGAGCAAAGTCTGGATTCCCACCGTACTGCTCGATTGCCTGATGCATTGCAAAGCGAAGAGAAGAAAAAGATCTGACATAGTCTTGAAAACATTGATCATCGCTCACTGAAAAAAATCATAGTTTTACATGCATTGACAACACTAACTCCACCTGTTTCTACGACAGCTGCATCTGCCAATCAGCTTATCGATGTTCTCCGTGAAAAATCTGCGACCGGGCACAGAACGAAGTTCCTTCCGCTAGGGTCATCCCGGTCCAAGAACGCACCGGCGTGCCGATCCAAGCCATCGATGCCTGGGTGGATGTGGAAGAAACTGTGGAGTACTGCGACCTCGCCAACGCCGCGATTCGGGGAATGGCAGCGCGATGTTCCAGCCCGGACCGCCAGAGCGTCACGCGAACACCGCTCGGTAAATATTATGCATTTCCTACATTCCCGCTCCTTTTCGTCCGTATCCCCAATTCTTCAGTATATTTCCCAGCAAGATGTCCAATTGGATGCCATATCGAGCCGTTTCACTTTTTGTTCGTTCAGCGCTTGCATTTTGTGAGCAGGGCGCGCGGATCAGCCGCGGCCAGGCGATTGGCAGAAGCGCGATGCTTGCGAAGCGACCAGCATTGGTTAGTCTGGAGAAATGCGCCAGCATAGAGCCGGCGTCACGAGCCACCTGACCAGCAGGGGCCCGCAATCGAATCACGAGTCGCCTACCACCACGCGCGACCACGCTCCAAGCCCGCCCATGCACCACCTACTCCGTCCCCTGACCACTTCCGTTTCAACCGTGCTCGCTATGCTGGCGTTCGGCGGTGTCCAGGCTGCCACCAGCCAGGACATCCCTTACCAGCACCTGCCCGTTCGGGTGTTTGCGGAACAGACAGTCGTCGATGGTGGCGGGTTCAACCAGACCACCCTCAATTGGGCCGCCCTGGCCAATAATGGCACCTTGGGCATCACGGGATACACCACGCCGCGTGTGGATACCGTCGTGATCTCTCGGGACGGCTGGCTGGCGGTGTCCATCGTTGATGATGCCGCCGCAAGCGTCCTGCACACTGTCCTGCGGCGAAATCCGGCCACCGGCACCTGGGTTGATCTCGGCATACCGACCGACGCCGAGGCCGTGGCCGCCTATGCTACAGATAAGGACGCCGGCCTCTCCATCTCACCGGGCGGGTGGGTGAACCTGACCTATTGGGGTGGAACACCGAATACGTCCCGGCTGTATGGTCCGGCTGCGAGCGCCTGGACCACCCCGCAGGCCGACGGAAATCCGCTGATCATCAATTCGTTTGATCAGAGCCAGGCCTCGCCCCTCGCGATCGGATGGTCGTGGACCGGCGACTTCGCCAGCCAATTGGAGGCGAACACTATCGTGGTGTCGACGTATACCTACGACCCGGTCACGTTGACGGCCACCAGCCTAGCCACTTCGCTTCCCTATAATTCCACTACCTACCCACGAGGGGTGACTGGCGATTATATCCGCGGCAGTCATGTCACCGGTAGTGTCATTGCTTCGGTGTCGCCCGGCTTCATTGCGCCCCCCTTCACCGGCACCATCGGCACGCCAGCGGATTTCAACGTGCCGACCTTCCCGACCCCGACTGCCGTCACCGGCGCCGACTGGTCGCAAATCGGTATCGCGGATGACAACAATTGGTATGTGCGAGCCATCAATGCTGATGGCGTGTTGTTTGATGTCCGCGACGCGACTCACAACTTCTCTGCGGCAGCGTACCGGGCCCATGGCTCGACCGCAGCCCCGACCCTGATCGTCCCGCCGTTCCCGATTAACGACGTAAATTTCAGGGATGGAATTGACCTGGCAGACGGTGGATTTTTCGTGTACGCCAATCAGCGAGACGGCGCCGGAAACTACTTTTCCGGCTTCCAGGCCAAGTGGACGCCAGCCGGTGGGTTCGTGAACCTGGACCAAGGCAATGTCTTTACTAGTCAGCGGTCGCATTTGCCCGACGGAGGCGCCCTGGACGGAGCTTGGTTTACCAGTGGATTCCGCTATGTCTCCAATGGCACGCAAATCGACCAGAGCCCGACGGTGTGGATCCCGACGCCCCTGGTCTCGTTGGCACCCATCAGCGCCACAGCCACCGAAAACGGCAGCAACGCATCCATCCGCCTCAGTCGGACCGGGTCGTTGCTGTTCGCACTCAACGTCAAGTTCTCGCTCTCATCAACCACGGATCTTGTTCCCGTGGGCCAGACCGCTTTGGGCGGTGGCCTCTACCGGGCGGTCATCCCGCGTGGCGCCACCACCGTCGACGTCGCGCTGGTAGCATTGGACGACACCCTGGTTGAGGCCAATGAGACCGTGGTCGTGAGCCTTGAGGATGGCCTGGACAACAACGCGGCCAACAACAACCGCAGCAGCGGCCGGGATGCCTACGACCACGCCGCGATTTCCGGCAACATCACGGTCATCAGCGATGACATCGCCACCAACCCGCAGCCGGTGCTGTCGCGCAACGGAAGCGGCGCCACCAAAGATCCGCTCACCATCACCATCACCTTCAACGAAGCCGTGGTCAATGTCGCCAGCGGTGACCTGACCGCCTCGACCGGCGCCCTGGGCGCGATCACCGGCAGCGGCACGACCTATACCGCGACTTGGACGCCACCGGCAGGCGGCGCCGGCACGGTCACCTTGTCGGTTGCGGCCGGCATCGCCAATGCCAGCGACGACAATGCATCCAGCCTGGCGGCGACCGATCTGGTCATCAGCTATGACACCCAGGCGCCAACCGTCTCCGCACCCGTCCTGGCTGGTGGTTCGGACAGCGGCACCCCAGGCGACGGCATCACCAACGACAACACGCCAACGGTGAACGGCACGGCCGAGGCGAACGCCACTGTGCGCATCTGGGACGGGCCGACCGCCGGGGTCGAATTGGGCTCGACCGTCGCCGACCCATCAGGCAACTGGACGATCACTTCGGCGATTCTTGCGGATGGCGGCAACGGCCTCTACGCCGAGGCCACCGATGCCCTTGGCAACGTGTCTGCGCGGGTCGGGCCCCTCGGTCTGCAGATCGACACCCAGGCACCAAACCTGACCCTGTCGATCGTGCCGACCACCCCGACTAGCCAGGTCGCTTCGAACTGGGGCGGATCGGTCGATGCCGGCTCCACCGTGTCGGTCAGCCGTCAGAATCTCGCGACGACAACGACAACGGCCAACGTCACAGACACGACCTGGTCAGCGACGGTGACCCTCGGCACCGGCACCAACCAAGTCACCGTCACAGCGATCGACGACGCCGGAAACCAGACAGTCTCCAGCACGTACGCCATCTTCCTCAATGACGGATCCCCGGCGGTGACCTTCGTCGAACGCTTCTATACGCTCGTCCTGCAACGCACCGCCGATGCCGGCGGGCTTGCCTATTGGGTGGACAGCCTGCGCGCCGGGACCCTGGATGGCGCCAGCCTGGCGCGTGGCTTCGTGCTGTCACCGGAATTCATCGCGCGCAACCTGGATGACGCCCAGTTCGTCGAGATCATGTACCAGGCATTCTTCGATCGGGCGAGTGACGCGGGCGGCCTGACCTATTGGACCGGGCAGCTGGTCGCCGGCGTCCTGCGCGAGGACGTCTTGTGGGGTTTCATCGGATCAACCGAGTTCAGCACCCTGTCGACGAATGCCGGCATCACCGCCATCTCGCCGGCCAATCAGCAGTTGCGCAATGTCCGCAGCTTTGTCCGCCGGTTCTACCAGCAATGCCTGCAGCGCGAAGGCGATGCTGGCGGGATCGCCTATTGGACGCAGTCCCTGATCGACGGCAGCCTCACCGGGGCCTCCTTGGCCCGGAATTTCTTCCTCAGCAGCGAATTCATCGCGCGCGGGCTCAGCGATTCCGCTTATGTCGACATCCTCTACTCGACCTTTTTCAGTCGTGCGGCGGACGATGGCGGCAGGACCTATTGGCTGAACCAGATCGCCGGCGGGTCAACGCGGTCTGAAGTACTCGACAGCTTTATCTACAGCCAGGAATTCAGTGACCTCTGCACTGCCTATGGTATCAATCCCTTTGGAGCTTCCGGCTAAGCCGCCAGCCTGAACCCATTGGGATTCTGTTGGCACGTAAACTGAGGTATTTCATTGACCTTTTGCCGTCGGTGAAGAACTCCCGGTCCTCACTTGTAGAGACAAATGGAATTGCTGTTCGGTGCGTCGGTGAGATGACTACGGCAACCTTCCGCGACTGCTCCACCTAGGCGCGCGGGAGGTTGCCGGCTCCGAGGTGGAGTTTCTGAAAATTATGCGTTTTATGTCTTCACTGGTAACGAGCATCAAGCAAAATAGGGCGCGAGAAATGGTATCTACTCCGTTTCCGGCTGCGCCGACCCAGGTCGGGCGATGATGCGCATGGTGAAAGTGCCATTGTCCTCCTCCTCCGGCTCGGAGGTGAATACCGACACCGCCCAGGCCGGTTGCTGCCAAATCAGGCGTGCCACGGGGTAGACGGTTCCCGCTGAGGTGACATCTCCGGCGCTGATGGCGGTGGCGCCAACCGCCCCGCCGGCAACGCAGACGCCACCGGCCACGCTACCACCAACTACTCCGAGCGAGCCGACCACGGTGCGCCCGAGGGGCTTGAGGACGAAGCCCCAGGTCGCCTTCCAGGCACAATAGGCGGGCCATCCGAACGTCTTGCGCCGCCAGGAACGAGAGATGTCGGCATCAGCGGATTTCCAGTCATCGGCGACGCCATCCATAAGGAATGTGCCACCGATGTCCTTCCAGGACGAGCTCAGGATTTTCTGGGCGATGCCGTCCTTGGGCACGGCGTAGGTGTAATAGTTGCCGCAGCGCACCCAGCTCCGCCCGGCCACTTGCAGCGACGGCCAGATTCCCGGAAGAAATCCGATGTCCCAGCGGTTGCCCTCGCTGTCGGTGAGCCGACCTTCCCACCAGAGATCCCAGCGCTGGTCACCATTGCTGATGACCATGGGACGGTGTGGAAGACCTTCCGTTCTGGTTCTGACGGACAGCGCCGTCTGCCCGTCCGTTGTTGCTGCCGGCTCGGCTCCGGCCTCTCCGGCGGCGACCAGCGCGGGTAGCAGGCCGAAAGCGACGATGCGGATACGGCTGAAGTGGATCCCTGCGCGTGTGGGGCTGAGCGCCGTGGGTTTTGTTTGGGGCATGGCGGACGTCGGCATGGTTTCATCATTCATAAGTTATCGTTTACTAATATTTAATTCTTCGTCAAGCCCCAAGTCCTGATCGCCAAACAGATCGGCGTATAGAGCAACAACGCCGAAAACCGGTGTAGAAGTGGCGACCATGGAACATCGTCGGATCGGCGCTGGATTGCCCGGTCTGCCGAGGGTGGCGACCCTAACTTCGGATGATTATCTCACGGTGGTGGGTGGATATGGCCGGATCGTTCGAACCGGAAAGGAGGGCGCTCTTCCTTCGGAACTTAGTCCAATCCTGACGCCTCGACTCGTGGTCTACGATTGGATTGATTCTGCCGACGGTTCCCGGATCGGCAGTGGAGGCGAAGCAGGCCGGCCACACCAAACTCGGGCATGCATGATGGCCATCGCTGATTGTGACCTTCGAGGCCGGCCGGCTCAGCGATTTATCGGGCGGTTGCGTAGGCTGGTCTTAGATTTCAGCATGGAAGATCGGCCTTGCCGGAGGTCTGCGCAGGGCTAGCACATGACCCGCGGCCAACCTGCCGCGATCCAGGAGCCACCGGTGACCGCGAATCGCTTCCGCAAGCTCAAGCTCGACGGGTTCAATAACCTGACGAAATCCTTGAGTTTCAACCTCTATGACGTGTGCTATGCGCGCAGCGCCCAGGAGCGCCGCGACTACCTGGCCTACATCGACGAGGAATACAACGCTGAACGCCTGACCCAGATCCTGACCGAGGTCACTCGGATCATCGGCGCCAACATCCTGAACATCGCCCGGCAGGATTACGATCCCCAGGGCGCTTCGGTGACCATCCTGATCAGCGAGCACCCCCTCGACCACGAGCCCGAGAATCCGGAAAAGCCGGGACCGCTGCCCAAGAAAGAAGGCAAAGAAGGCAAGGACGCCAACGTCGTCGCCCATCTCGACAAGAGCCACATCACCGTCCACACCTATCCTGAAGCCCATCCGTACAACGGCATCGCGACCTTCCGCGCCGACATCGACGTGTCGACCTGCGGCAAGATCTCGCCGCTGCGGGCCTTGAATTACCTGATCCACCAGCTCGACGCCGACGTGCTGTCCCTCGACTACCGGGTGCGCGGCTTCACCCGCGACATCGAAGGGGTCAAGCATTACATCGACCACTCGATCACCTCGATCCAGAACTTCATCACCCGCGACATCCTCCACGACTACCACGCGGTGGATGTGAACAACTACCAGGAAAGCATCTTCCACACCAAGATGTCGCGCAAGGAACTGGACCTCGACCACTACATGTTCCACGCCGGTGCGAAAGAACGCACTCCGAGCAAGCACGAGGGAGATCGGATCAAGAAGCGGATCTATCAGGAAATCCAAGAGATTTTCTACAGCAGAAACCTGGATGGCTGATCGTCGGGGACGACTGCCCAGGCGGGCTGCTGTCGGCAGCACCGCCTGGGTTTGGCTCTGCGTTGCGCTGTCCCTTGCCGGTTGTGCGCGACAGCCGGATCCGTCTGGCGGTTGGATCACGCTGCTCGATGGATCCGACCTTGACGGTTGGAGCATCGTCGGAGATGCCAATTGGCGGGCAGTCGATGGCAGTGTGCAGGCGGACCACGGTGTCGGATTCCTGGTGTCCAGGCGGTCCTACGGCGATGTGCTGGTGCGGGTCGAGGTCTTCGTCGAGCCGACTGTCAACAGCGGGATATTCATTCGCTGCGTTGATGGATCCCAGCTGGCGACACTGACTCCTGAACGCTGCTACGAAATCAACCTCTTCGACACCAGGCCGGATCCGACCTATGGCACCGGATCCATCGTTCTGCGCTCACCCGTGTCGCCGATGCCGAAGGCTGCTGGACGCTGGAGCACCTTCGAGATCAGCGCAAAAGGTCCGCGGATCACGGTCAACCTGAATGGCGAGCAGACCGCCGAGCTCACCGATGGAACCTTTCGCCAAGGGCCGATCGCCCTGCAATACCAAGGCAGCGGCGTGGCCAGATTCCGCCGGGTGCTGATCAAGCCGCTCTGATAGCGGTGACCTTCACCCTGGACTCCGCCGCTGGGGAACCGCTCAAGCACCAGAGCGCCACATGGTGTCAGGCAGGAGAACGATCTGTGCGCACACAGTTCGTCCCGCCAGCGTTTTTCTCGGGTAGTTTCGTGAGAGTCTCGGCGGTTCATCAGCTGGCGTGAGGCTCGACCATCACACTCGTTCCGCCAATTCCACCAGCGCAGCAAGAAGCACCTCGCCATCGCCGGGGCTGCGGCCCATGGCACGGGCGGCGTCGATCTCGTATCCGCCACCAGGGAAGGAATCCGCGTCAGGCCAATAGCCGGTCCAGCCGTCGGTGTTGGTGCTGATCAGCAAAGGGCCAGGAATCTGCCGGCGCAAATCAGCGCCAAGCTTCGCGAAAAGTTCCACCGGCGCTGAGACCAGACGGGCTGGTCCGATGCGCAGGGCCGCCAGATCCAGCTCATGACCGCCAAGCGTCAGGGTTTTCCGGGCGA
This sequence comes from Planctomycetota bacterium, assembly GCA_014193115.1. Classification (GTDB taxonomy): domain Bacteria; phylum Planctomycetota; class UBA11346; order UBA11346; family UBA11346; genus BJHQ01. The sequence continues at coordinate 8,266 of BJHQ01000016.1, forward strand.
ATCCGAGACGTTGATCGGCTGCAGTCACGGCGGCTCCGGCCAACGTCGCTACCAGTCCGCCGGCGGCGGTGCCGATGATCGACAAGGCCCGCGGATCGGCCTGGGTGGCGATCCACGGATGGGTGTCGCCGCACGGTCCGAGGGTGAACAGCGAGTCGGCTCCGGTCAGCCCGCCGATCACCTGGGCGGCGGCGCCGGGCCAGTCGGCGCTGACCACCCGGCTGGTCCGGCCGAGCACCACCGGATGGGCGCCAAGATTCCACAGCGCCACCGGCCGGGTGAGTCCATCACTGGCGAACCAGAGCAGCGACAGGATCGGATCGACGGAAGGATTCGGGGAAAGCAGCGGCCATTCCTGAGGATTCCAGCACAGGCCGACGTGTTCCTTGCCGGCGCTGTCGGTGGTGACCACCCGTCGGCCATAAGCGATGCCGCACGGCGCGGAGCGCGCCGCCACCCGTACCGGCACGGTCAGGGCCGCGGCCCGGGCGGCGGTGGCGACCACGACCGATTCCACCCGGGACCGGTACGCAGCGTGTGCATCATCGCCGGGCCGGGCGTTGGGCAGCACCGTCGCGACCTGGGCGGTGAACTCCGGTTCCGCCGGGTCCGGGCCGGAATGGGTGTGCGAGCAGCTGATCAGTACGGCCTCGGCCGGGCAGCCACATGATTGCGCTACCGCCGCACGCAGCCGCCGCGCCCAGGCCACCGAAATGATGCACAGATCGAGGGCCACCAGCACCACCGTGGTCGGGCCGTCGCGCAGGCACACCGAGCGGCAGAGCAGCGGATCGTTGACTCCTGCGTTGCCGGTCGGCTGATCGCTCTGCCGCCAATCGTAGCCGAGCAAGGACAGCTCCGGCCCGGGGGTCAGGTCAGCGGAAGCGAAACCGAGGCGCATGTCCGGAGCCTGACCGGAAACCCGCCCTGGGAAGCCGCCCGGTCCAGGCGCAACGCCAGGCTCCCGGTTGTACCGGTGGCGAGAGGCTACTCATATCGGCCATGGCTGATCTGAACCTGCGGCTGGCGGTGGTGGTCCGCACCGGCCGTGATGGGGTGCTGCGCGGCGAAGCCCTGCTCGTGCCGGGGTCCTTCCGGGTCGCGGACAGCCGCAGCGTCTTGGTTCCGGCGGTGACGGAGGCTGCCGCCAAGGCCATCGCCGAGGATCTGCGCAACCGCGATGAACCAGCGGAAATCCAGCGCTTCGTGGTCTCGGGAACGCCCGAGGTGCGCTGGATCGCGTTCACCGTGCCGGCCCGCGCCCCGCATTGGACCGTGCCTTTGGCGCTGGAGACCCCCGCGCTGGTCTGGCATCAGTCGGGCCATGCCCGGGCCTGGTTGCCGGCGACCGGTACCCAGGTGGTGGTGGCCGAGCCGTCGCGTCTGGAGGCGGCCTGCGCCGAGGAGGCCGTGGCCTATCTCGATCGTTCGGGTCAGCGCGAATCGCTGGAGGCGGTGCTGGACCTGGCCGGCGACGATGACGTCGCGGTGGTCATGGTTCAGGCCCAGATCCTGCTGCCTGACGAGCGCAGCGATGAGGACTCCGCCGAGCGCGAACTGCGGGCGGTGGCCGATCCGGTGCCCGGCGTCGCCACCACCGGCCAGGAAGCCCTGATCCGCGAGTGCGCCGGTTTGCTGGCCGGCCGCCGACCGCGCAGCGTATTGCTGGTCGGTCCATCGGGTGCGGGCAAGACGGCCCTGGTCGGGGCGCTGGCGCACCAGCCAGGGCTGCTCGGCGAACGTCCGATCTGGTCCACCAATGGCGGCCGACTGGTCGCGGGCCAGATCGGATTCGGCATGTGGCAGGCCCGGGCGGAACGGCTGCGGTCCATGCTGGTGGAACGTAGGGCGATCCTCCACGTCGGCAGCCTTGATGAGCTGGCCCAGACCGGGCGGAGCAGCCATAACCAGACTGGTGTGGCCGAGTTCATGCGCGGCTGGATCGCCCAGGCGGCTCCGCCGGTGGTCGCAGAATGCACGCCCGACGAATTGGCCCGGCTCGATGCCGACCTGCCTGGCGTGATCCAGGCTTTTGCCGTGATCCCGGTACCGTCGGCCTCGGTCGAACAGACCCGGGCGGTGCTGGTGGCGTGGCGGAACGCGGCCCAGGCCGAGGTCACCGAGGCTGCGATCGACGCCGTGGTGGCGCTGCACCGGCGCTTCGCTGGACTGTCGGCTGCCCCAGGCCGCCCCCTGCGTTTTCTGGTGGACGCCTGGGATCGGCATCGACCCGGCGGCAGCGGCCCGGCCGCCGGACGGAGCGGTCCGATCGACCGTGACGCGGTGGTCGCGGCCTTCGCCCGCGCCACCGGCCTGCCGGCGCTGCTGGTTGATGACCGGGTCGTCTTCGATCCGGTCGCGGTGCGTTCGTGGTTCGCGGCCCGGGTCGCCGGACAGCTGGCGGCGATCGACCAGGTGGTCAGCCGCCTGGCCGTGGCCAAGGCGGACCTCGCCCGCCGCGACCGCCCGCTGGCCAGCCTGCTGTTCGCCGGACCGACCGGCGTCGGCAAGACGGAATTGGCCAAGGCCCTGGCGGAGTTCCTGTACGGCGATCGCGGACGCCTGGCGCGGTTCGATCTCAGCGAATACGCCGATCCCTGGTCAGCCCTGCGCCTGGTGGGCAGTGCCGGCGGCAGGATGGGCCTGCTCGTGGCCCAGGTCCGCCGCGAGCCGTTCAGCGTGATCCTCCTCGACGAGATCGAAAAGGCCCATCCGCTGGTCTTCGACCTGCTGCTCCAGGCCCTGGGCGAGGGCCGGATCACCGATGGATCGGGGCGCACCGCCGATGTGCGGGCAGCGGTGGTGGTGATGACCAGCAACCTCGGCGCCGGCGATGCTGTCCGCGGTGGGATCGGCTTCACCGCAACCGGCGCCAGCCCATGGCTGGCCGCGGTCGAAGGCCATTTCAGGCCGGAATTCGTCAACCGGCTGGATGCGATCATCCCATTCCAAGCGCTGGGCGCGGCGGCTGCCGCGACCGTGGTCGGCAACGAAATCGCGTCGTTGGCCGGGCGCTCCGGCCTGGCCGGAAGAAACGTCTCGTTGCGCATCGACCCGTCGCTGGTCACGGCGTTGGCCACCATCGATCCGGCTAGCGGAGCCCGTGGGCTGAAACGGCGGATCGAAACCGCCATCGCCATGCCGGTGGCTGCGGTGCTCGCCCGGGCCGAGCTTGCCCCTGGCGCGGTGCTGGCGGTGGAGGCCACCGGCGTCCGGGTCGCCAGCCCGGGCCAGCCCGGTGTGCTCGCCGGCGAATCCCCAGCCACCCGCTGCCGGCGGCTGCTGCAACGCATCGATCGCTGTCCGACCGTGCAGGCCTTGCGCGCCGAACGGCTCCGCGGCCGGAACCGGCTCAACCGGCTGCGCCGCAACCGGCGAGCGGTGCCGATGGCGGCGAAGGACATCGAGCTGCTGCGATTCAGGACCGCACGGCTCGATGGGTTCGTGCTCGGCCTTGAGGACGACCTCGCCAAGGCCCATGCCGCTGAGCAGGACACCGGCGACCCCCTGCCGGATGGTGAGGCCCGGCTGGCCGAGATCTGGCGGCTGGAGCACGCCGAGCGCGATCCCGATTGGGCGGTGCTGGGAATCATCGCCGACGACCCGGCGGATGCGCTGCTTTTCGCCAGCATCTGGAAAACCGTGGCGGAACAGAGGGATTCCGTGGTCGAGGTGCGCCGGTCCGAGCGTCGCGGAGCCGACGACTGGACCGTGTCTCGACCCTTGGAGCCGCAGCTCAGCCGTCATCCCGGAGGCCAGGCGATCGTGCTCGTCGTGGCCGGGCCGATGGCCTTGCCGCGCTGGCTGACGCAGGCCGGCGTCCAGCGGATCATCGCCAACGGCGAGCGCCGTCAGGTGCTGCTGACGGTCTCATGGGGCGCTGCGAACGCTTGGCGGCCACCGGACTGGTGGGGGCGCAAAGCCAACGATCAGCTACCTGCCCGGCGGGTCTGGAATGCCTCTGAGCGCAAGCTGATCTGGTCGGCCCGGTCGCCTGGCCGCCAGCAACCCGGCGAACAGTCACGGTTCTGGAACGGCACCGATGCCCAGTGCCGCGCGTTGTGGCCGGACTTGATCGACGGGGATTTCCGGCAGCTGCTGCACGCACCGCTCGATGAGGCCGCGGCATGATCCGGTCGGCAAGCGCGGATCAGGTCAGGCGCCTGCAAACCGTCACGGAAACTCCTGAGCACCTGCAGGGCCGACGCTGATGCGCCTGGCCATTCCCGTGTACCTGCGCCAACCCGAGCCGGGAGGACCGTTCGTGGTCTCGGCACTGACCCTGCCGGGGGCCAGCTCGACCAACCATGATGTCGAACGTGCTTTGACCGTGGTCCGCGACGATCTGCGGCGCCGGGCCGCGAATCTGATCGCGGCGGGCGACCATGTCGGTTTGGCGGCGATGGCTGGCGATGCCGAGGTCGAGGATCTGCGGATCTCGGTGGATATCGATCTGCGCAGCCGGCATCTCTCCGCCGAGGTGCTGCTGGCGGTGCTGCCCGGTCCGGCGGGAATCCGGGCCCGCCTGCTCGACCTGCCAGGTCCGTGGTTCCATGCCCCGGGGCGGCCCGAGCTGGCCGCGCGCACCGCGGAGATCCTGCGCCATCGGTTGAAGGCGCTGCTCGACCGCGGCGCTGACCTGCCGGCCATCGCCGCCGCCAAGCGGGCCTGGATCCAGGTCGAAACCATCGTCTGCGATCTGTCCGATCGACGGAAGAAGACGGTCGATGACCGGCCACGTGCCGGGGTCGCCAGCAACGACCTGCCCGACGGCTGGGAGGAGCTCGAACGCTGCGGCCTGCGCCAGAAGGGCACCGTGGATGAGGCCAACGGCCGCGCCGAGCTGGCCGATCAGCTTGAAGCGGTGCTGAACCATCGCCAACGCCGTCCGGTGCTGATGGTCGGCCCGCCAGGCGCAGGGAAATCGGCGCTGATCCGGACCGTCGCGGCGCGACGGGTGTCGATCGGCTCGATCTGGCACCTCAGCCCCGGGCGGCTGATCAGCGGCATGTCGTTCGTCGGCCAGTGGGAAGCCCGGCTCGAAGCGATTCTCGGCCACGCCGAGCGGCTCGACCTGGTGCTGTGGTTCGACGATCTGGTCGGCCTGTTCCGAGCCGGGCAGTCGAGCGCCAGCACCTTCAACGCTGGCGCCCTGCTCAAGCGTTGGCTGGGCCGGGTGCGGATCGTCGCCGAAGCGACCTGGGAGGCCGCTCACGCCGCCGCCGAGCTCGATCGCGGTTTCACCGACGCCTTGCAGGTCCTGCCGGTGCCGCCCCTGGGCGAGACCGCGGCGCGGGCCGCGGTGATCCGCCTGGCTGCGGGCCTCGAAACCGATCCGGCGGTGCGCTTCGGCCCGGGCACCTTGGACACCTGCCTGGCCCTGGCCCGCCGCCTGCGACCGGACCGGGTCCTGCCCGGTTCGGCCGCGGCCCTGGTCCGTGCCCTGGCAGCCCAAGGAGGCGCCGCCGATCCCGGGGCGGTGATCACCCACGCCGCAGCCACCACCGGGCTGGCCAGGGAGTTGATCGATCCCGATCTGCGCTGCGATCGCGAGCAGCTGGCGACCAAGCTCTCCCACCGGCTCTCCGGGCAACCGGCGGCGGTGGCGGCGATGGCCGACGCGCTGGTCTTGGCCAAGGCCGGGCTCAACGATCCGTCCCGGCCGCTGGCGAGCTTCCTCTTCACCGGCCCGACCGGCTCCGGCAAGACCCGCGCCGCCGTGGCCTTGGCGGAAGTCCTGTTCGGCGGTGGCGGCGGCAGCCGCCTGATCCGGATCGACCTCAACGAATACGCTGGCAGCGACGCCGTCGAACGGCTGGTCGGAAGCACCCATCGTCCGGAAGGGGTGCTGACCGCGGCGATCCGGCGCCAGCCCTTCTCCGTCATCCTGCTCGACGAGATCGAGAAGGCCGACAGCGGCGTCGCCGATCTGCTGTTGCAGGTCCTGGGCGAGGGCCGGCTCACCGACGCGGTCGGACGCACCGCCAGCTTCGCCAACGCCGTGGTGGTGATGACCAGCAATCTTGGCGCGAAACCAGCAGATGCCGGTCTGCTCGGCTTCACTGCCAGCGATGACGGCAGCGCCTGGCGGCAGGCGGTGGCCGAGTTCTTCCGGCCCGAATTCTGCGCCCGGATCGACCGGCTCGTGCCCTTCGCGACGTTGCCCCACGAGACCATGCAGCGCATCGCCGGTGAGGTCCTGGCCGATCTCGCCCGGCGCGACGGCCTGCGCCAGCGACGCTGGCAGCTCGACGTCCGTCCCGAGGCCCTGGCGGTGCTGGCGGATCAGGCCGCTGCCAGTGGAACCCTGGGGCGCGGGGTGCGCGGAGCCATCCAGCAGCTGGTCGTCGCGCCCTTGGCCGAGGCGTTGGCCGTGGCCAGCAACCGCTTTCCCGCCCGGGTGGTGGTCGCCGGCAGTCCGGCGCCCCATCGCGACCACCCGCTGACCGTCTCGGTCCATCCCTACCAGCCGGTCGCGCCGCGGCCGGTCCGGGACTTTCCCCAGGCCAGCGAAGCCCGGGTCGAGGCGCTGCTCGGGACCTTGGCCCAGCGCCGCGGCAGCGGGCCGATCGCCCTGGATGCGGCGGACCCCGGCCTGGCCGATCATTTCACGCTGAAAGAATCCTTGGAACGACTTCGCCGACGGTTCCGGCGGAGTTCGCCGGATCTCGGCCCGGCGATCGACCTCGGTGAACGGCTGTGCGATGACGCCTATGCCGCCTGGGCATCCGGCCAGCTGATGGTCAGGACCGACGCCAACTCTCGGTCCAGCTCGACCACCGTGGAGGTCACCGCCATCGACCTGGCCCTGGCCGAGTTCCGCTGCACCCACCGCTTCAGCGAGGCGACCGTCATCGCCACCGCCGACGGCGCAGCAGAAGACCGCGCAGTCAAAGCGATGCTGTTCGCCCTGTACACCACCTTGGATGGCACCGGGATCGGACCGGTCCGGAGCCGGACTGAAGACATCCAGGCCAGCGCCGCCGCGGCGTGGACGGTGGCCGGCCATGGCGCCGCGGAACTGCTCGCGCCGCTGGCTGGCCGGCATCTGGCGATCGCTGCGGACGGCTCGGTCGTGGCGTTGCAGGTGACGGTGGCGGTGAACGGCGCCGCAACCATCAGCCGCGATGCGGTGGTCCGGGTCAGCGACACCAAAGGAGGTCTGGCCGATCTGTCGGCTGGTCGCTACCTGGATCCGCCCAGTCGTCTGGCCCTCGCCGCCTGGTTGCTGCCATGAGCGCCGCAGGCAGGTCCTGGCCAGTATTCCTGTGGCAGGTCGCGCCCGGGGCGTGGTCGGCACGGCTGCTCTGCGACACCCAGCGCGAATCCGGGGCCGGCAGCGATCCGGACAGCGCCCTGGCCGAGCTGGCGCGCCGGCTTGCGGCCTTGACGAAATCCGGCCGATTCACCGATGATTCCCCGCCGGATGGCGATCCGGCCGTGATCGAATTGAGCCTCACCCTGCGCGGCGAGCGCAGCGGCAAAGGCCGGTCGTGGGCGACGCGGGATCCCATCCGCCTGGTGGTCCACGCCGTCGCCATCGAGGATTCCTCGGGCCGGGTCGCGCATCTTCCGGTGCTTGGGCTGGCAGTGCGGCTGCTCGTCGGCGACGACCTGAAGGACGCCGTCACCAATCGTCTGCGCCGGTTCTTCAGCGGAGATCCCCCCGAGGACATCGCAGCGTATCTGCCGCCCACGCGCTGGAAAATCGCCTCGGTCAAGGTGCCGCAACGGCGCGCCGCGGGTCAGGTGGAGTCTGATCTCGGACCGCTGCCGCAAGTGGCGGAGCCAATGCTCGGCGGCGGCCGTGCCTGGCGCCGCGACGCGCTGGTCGCCGAGCTCGCCAGCCGGCTCGGCCGCGGCAGCATCGCCGTGGTCGGTGAGCCAGGATGCGGAAAGAGCGCGGTGATTTCAGCAGCAGCGAAGCTGAAGCAACGCAGCGTCACAGAAACAGCCAATCCGCTGGAACCGGCCTCGCCTGCCCGCTCGCCGCCGCGCTTCTGGCGGACCAGCGCCCAGCGACTGATCGCCGGCATGCGCTGGCTGGGCGAGTGGGAGCAGCGCTGCCAGGAGGTCATCCGCCGGCTGGCAGCGATCGACGGCGTCCTGGTGGTGGATTCGCTCGCTGAGCTGCTGGCGGTCGGCGGCGAGGATGAGATCGACAGCGTCGCGGCGTTCCTCGCACCCTTCATGACCCGCGGCGAGCTGCGCTTGGTGGGCGAGTGCAGCGCTCTCGAGTTCGACGCGATCCGGCGCCGCCTGCCGGCCTTCGCCGATGCCTGCGCCGTCCTCGCCGTTCCCGAACTGGCCGAGGCCGACGCCGCGGCGGTGGTGGCCCAGGCGCTGCATTCCGCCGCCGCCAGCCATGGCCTGACCGCCGAGCCGGCCGCGGCCGCCACCGTCTATGGACTGTTCAAACGTCATGCCGGAGCCGCGGGATTCCCCGGTCCGGCGGTGCGTTTCATCGATGAACTGGCCGGCTCGATCGAGCGCTCTGCCGGCCCGACCATCGATCCGGCAGCGGTGCGCGCGGCGTTCACCCGGCATGCGGGGCTGGCCCCGCGGCTGATCGATGATGGGATTCCCGTGCCGCTGGCCGAGGTCGCCGAGCGGCTCACGGGCAGCGTCATCGCCCAGGATTCCGCCGTCGAGACCGCGGCCCGGGTCGCGATCCTGGTCAAATCCGGGCTGGCCGATCCGCGCCGGCCGGTCGCCAGCCTGCTCTTCGCCGGCCCAACCGGAGTCGGCAAGACCCAGCTGGCCAAGGCCCTCGCCGCCGAGCTCTTCCCGGGCCTGGGCGACGAGGCCCTTGTCCGCCTGGATCTGAGCGAATACGCAGGCCCCGATGCGGCGGTCAGGATGCTCGGCGCCGGCGGCCGGCCCAGCCCGTTCCTCGCCCGGCTGCGCCGGCAGCCCGCGGCGGTGGTGCTGCTCGACGAGATCGAGAAGGCCGATCCGGTGGTCTTCGACCTGCTCCTGACCTCCCTGGACGAAGGTCGGCTCGGGGACCCGCTCGGCCGATCGACCTCGCTGCGCCAGGCGGTGATCGTGGCAACCACCAACCTCGGCGCCGACCACCGGCCCATCGCAGGATTCGCTGAACCACGCAGCGTCGCTGAAACCTCGGTGCGGACCGCGCTAGCGGTGCATTTCCGCCCGGAATTCCTCGCCCGGATCGACCAGGTGGTGGTGTTCCGCGCCCTCGATCGCGCCGCGGTCAGGCGGATCGCGGCGCTTGAGCTGGCGGCGCTCGCCCGGCGCGAGGGCCTGACCGCGCGCGGGCTGTCCTTGACCTGGGATCCGGCGGTGATCGAGGCCCTGGTCGTGCGCGGTTACGATCCCGAACGCGGTGCCCGGGCGATGCAGCGGGCGGTCCACGATCTGGTGGCGACGCCGTTGGCGATGGCATTGCTTGCCGCTCCCGGTCCAGTCCATCTCGCCTGGCACAACGGTTCAGTGAGCGTCCGGCGCGGCTGAGCCGAGCTGCTGGGCTCAAGCGCAAAACATTCAGTCAAAGACGGCGAAAGCCGAAGGCTCTGGCGAAAGCCGAAGGCTCTGGCAAGGACAACCACCCAGAGTTGCCGGAGCGGCGCTCGGTCGGACGTGCCTTGGGAGGAGTCAAGGCCCTGTTCCCGGCCAGATGGCTGAACCGTGCTACTCCAAAACCGCGCATGATACAGCACATCACTTTCACCATCCTGGGCCACAATCCCAGCCATGTCCTGGTTCGCTCCCTTGCTCCACGGCGATGGCGTCGCCGGGCTGATCCTGGTCCTGGGCATCGTGATCGCCTCGGGGATCGCCTTGGGGTCGATCAAAATCCGCGGCATTTCACTGGGTATCGCCGGGGTCCTGTTCACCGGCATTCTGTATGGGCACCTCGCCTGGCGCGACCATGGCCCGGTCCCTGCGCCGGTTGCGATGTCGTCAGCTACCCCGGCGGTGATCGCCGAGCCGGCCCAGCAGCCCCAGCCACCCCAACAGCACCAGCCGCCAGCTCGCGACGTTGCCGCCAGCCACCACGCCGCCGAGGCCGACCGGATCCATCTGCTTGAGTTCCTCCGGGAGTTCGGCCTCATCTTTTTCGTCTTTTCTATCGGCATGCAGCTCGGCCCGGGATTCTTCTCATCGCTGCGCGATCAGGGTCTACGGTGGAATCTGCTGGCGGCGTCAGTGGTCCTCCTCGGCACCGGCATGGGGATCCTCGCTTGGGCGGTCGGCGGGTTGCCGGCGCCGCTCAGCGTCGGGCTGCTCTCAGGCGCGGTCACCAACACCCCGGGACTGGCGGCGGCGACCCAGGCGCTCAAGGACTCGGTGCCCGGCGCCTCTGCCGCTGAGCTGAACCTGCCGGCCATGGGCTATGCCGTGGCCTATCCCTTCGGTGTGCTCGGCGTCATCCTGTCGATGATCGCCCTGCGTTTGGCCTTCAGGATCGATCCCCTGGCCGAGGCCTCTGCGTTCCGGGCCGCGGGCATTGGATCCCGGCCGGCACCGACCGATGCCGATCTTGAGGTGAAAAATCCCGGTCTGGCCGGCCGCACCGTCGCCAACGCCATCACCCTCGCTGGCGGCAAAGTCGCGGTGTCGCGGCTGATGCGCGGCACCACCATGGTCGTTCCTGAGCTCGATCGGGTGCTGCAGATCGGAGACATTTTGCATGTGGTTGGCGATGCCGCCTCGCTCGATCGGATGCGCATGGTGGTTGGCGATCTGGCCTCGATCAAACTCACCGAGGTCGAGGCCGATCTCGATTATCGGCTGATGCTGGTGACCAATCCCAAGGCGGTGGGCAGAACCGTGGCCGATCTTGATCTCCATCAGGAATGCGGCGCGGCGATCTCGCGGATCAGCCGATCGGGCATCGAGTTCGTCGCCACGGGAAACGTCCGTTTGCTGTTCGGAGACCAGGTGCGGGTGGTCGGCGATTCGACCGGACTGGTCCGGGCTTCGGAGATTTTGGGGAATTCGGTGAAGCAGCTTGACCACCCGCAGATGATCCCGGTGTTCGTGGGCATCGCCTTGGGAGTGATGCTCGGATCGATCCCGGTGCTGTTTCCAGGTATTCCAGCGCCGGTGAAGCTGGGCCTGGCCGGCGGACCGCTGGTCGCCGCCTTGGTGCTGTCCCGGCTCGGGCGGCTGGGCGGGATGAATTTCTACATGTCGCACGGCGCGAACCTGATGATCCGCGAGCTGGGCATTGTCCTCTTTTTGGCCTGCGTCGGACTGAAGGCCGGTGGCAGCTTCGTCGATACCGTGATCGGCGGCGATGGGCTGCTGTGGATGGCCTGGGCGGCGGCGATCACGGTCGTGCCGGTGATCGTGGTCGGCCTGTTCGCACGGCTGGTGCTGAAGCTCAATTTCACCGCCCTGTCCGGGCTGATCGCCGGATCGATGACCGATCCTCCAGCCCTGGCTTTTGCCAACGCCACCACCCAATCGGAATCCCCCGCGGTGACCTATGCCACGGTGTATCCGCTGACCATGATCCTGCGTGTGCTCTCGGCCCAGGCCTTCATCCTGTTCACGTTGTAGTCGGCGGAGATCCGGCCGGGCGACCCTGGCCGATACGCCCAGCTCGGCACACTCGCCGCGGCATGACCGAACCGATCGCCGCCGACCTGCGCGCCGTCCTGCCCGGCCCGGTGGTGGTCGATGATCTCGCCGGTCGCCTGGCCTGGGCCAACGACGCATCCATTTATCTGTTGGTGCCGCGGGTGGTGGTGATCGTCCGCCACGCGGCCGATGTGCAGGCGGTGCTGGCGGTGGCGGCCCGCCACCGGGTACCGGTGTGCTTCCGGGCTGGCGGTACGTCGCTCTCCGGACAGGCGGTGACCGATGGCATCCTGGTCGTGGTCAGCCGCCATCTGCGCGGCATCACGGTGACCGCCGATGGCTTGCAAGTGACCGCGCAGCCGGGCGCCGTGGGCGCCTGGGTGAATGCCGCCCTCGCCGGGCATGGCCGGCGCATCGGGCCTGATCCGGCCTCGATCCAGGCCGCCGAGATCGGTGGCATCGTCGCCAACAATGCCAGCGGCATGTGCTGCGGCGTGCATGAAAACAGTTACCAAACCGTCACCAACCTCGACCTCATCCTGGCCGACGGAACCGCCATCAGCACCGGCGCTGCCGAGGCCGATACGAGGCTGGCCACGGTCAGGCCGGATCTTGCCGCTGGCCTGATCGCCCTGCGCGACCGGGTGCGCGCCGATGCCGGGCTGGTGGCGCGTATCCGCCGCGCCTTCGCCACTAAAAACACGGTGGGATACAGCCTCAACGCGTTCCTCGATGCCGACACGCCAGCAGCGATCCTCCAGCGCTTGGTGGTGGGATCCGAGGGGACGCTGGCGTTCATCGCCGCTGCCACCTTCCGCACCATTCCGCTGCCCCGCTTCCGGGCGACGGCCTGGCTGATGTTCTCTGATGTCGAGGCCGCCGGCCGGGCAGTGGCGCCCTTGGCTGCGGCGGGCGCTGCGGCGGTGGAATTGCTCGATGCTGTCGCCCTGCGCCGGGTGGCGGCAAAGCTGCCCCAGCCGCCGCCGCCCGGTGAACCAGCCGCCCTGCTGGTCGAGTTCCAGGACGAAGAACCGTTCCGGCTGGATGAATCCTTGCGCGCTGCCCGCACGGCGTTGGAGGATCACGGGATTCTTGGTCCGGTCGAGTTCACCACCGATGCTGCGTTCCAAGCGAAATTATGGGCGATCCGCAAGGGGTTGTTCCCCTCGGTCGGCGCGGTGCGCGCCGCCAACACGGCGGTGGTGATCGAAGATGTCACCTTTCCGGTGCCGCGCCTCGCCGAAGGCGTCTCCGCCCTGCGCCGCCTGTTCGCCCGCCATGGCTATGACGACGCCGTGATCTTCGGCCACGCCAAGGACGGCAACCTGCATTTCACCTTGACTCCCGACCTGGCCCAGACGTCCGAGCGTGATCGCTATGCCACCTTCATGGCCGCTCTGGTCGATCTGGTGCTGGGCATGGATGGCCATCTCAAAGCCGAGCACGGCACCGGGCGCAACATGGCGCCATTTGTCGTGCGCCAGTGGGGCGAGGACGCCGTGGCGATCATGCGCGCCGTGAAATCGCTGCTCGATCCGCTCGGGATCCTCAACCCGGGCATCCTGTTGTCTGACGACCCCGAGTCCCACCTGCGCCATCTCAAATCCCTGGTGCCGGCTGATCCCCTGGTCGACCGCTGCATCGAATGCGGTTTCTGCGAGCCGGTCTGCCCGAGCCGTGACCACACGTTGAGTCCACGTCAGCGCATCACCGCGCTGCGCACCATGGCCGCTGGCGGCGCGGCGGGCCGCGCTGTGCGCGCCGTCTGGCGTGAACGGGGCTTGGACACCTGCGCCACGGACGGCCTGTGCGCCACTGCCTGCCCGGTGGGCATCGACACCGGCGCCCTGGTCCGAGCTGAGCGCACGGCGGCCCAGCCGGCCTGGACCCGGGCAGCCGCCGGCTGGATCGCCGGCCGGGTCGGCCTCGTTGCGTCCCTGGCCAGGGGTTCGCTGCGTCTTGCTGGTGCACTTCCCGGTCGGCGACTGCCCGGCCGAGCTGTGCCCCTGCCTCCGCCGGCGCGACCCCGGCCTGCGCATTGGCCCCAGGCCGAAACCGGCGCGCCGACGCTTCTTTGGCTGCCGAGCTGCGTCAGTCGGATCATGGGTCCGGACGAGGTTGGAGAGGCCCTGCATCGGCTCTGCGCTGCGGCCGGGGTCGGAGTGGTGGTGGTCGAGAACGCCGACGCGTTGTGCTGCGGCCAGCCTTTTTCCAGCAAAGGCTACACCGCCGCCCATGACGCCAGTCACGCCCGTACCCGTGCGGCGCTCGCCAGATCGGCGGCGACCGCACGCGGGCAGAGCCTCGACATCGTGATGGTGACCGATGTTTCGACCTGCGCCGCGCATCTCCACGACGATCCGCCTGTCATGGATCCGGCCACCTGCCTGGCGACCATCCTCGTCCCGCGCCTGATCGCCCGTCGTCGTCTGGCGGCGGATGCCGGCACGGTCGCCGTGCATCCGACCTGCGCCGATCTGAAGCATGGCTGGGACGCGGCGCTGCGGCGGGCGCTGACCGCAGACGGCTCGCCGGTCGTACAGCCTGCCGCCGCCGGTTGCTGCGGCATGGCTGGGGACCGCGGCTGGACCGAACCTGGTCTGACCGCTGCCGCCACCGCCCGCGAGGCCGCCGCCGTGCGTGCCGCCTCGCCAGCAGGCGGCGCCTGCTCCAACCCGGCCTGCGCCCTGGCCATCGGCGCCGCCAGCGGGATCGCCTATCAGCACCCGTGGGCGCTGCTGGCCGGACGACTGATCGGACGCTGATCCCGGTAAGATATTGGCGGACGCAAAGACAACGTGATCGTATGACATCGTTGTTTTACGTGGCGAAATGCAGGCGTCCCGTAGGGACGCCACGAGAAGAGCCCGGGATTTCAACCCCGGGAATCATGACCCGTTCAGGTCCCAGTCCCGTAGGGACGGCTGATTCCGGCAGATCACAAAAAATGCCCAGTGCGGGCTGAAGCCCGCAGAAATTCAGCCGCCCCTACGGGGCTCTCGATGCAATCCATCCCACCCGGGGCTGAAGCCCCGGACTGGTTTCGTTGCGTCCCTGCGGGACTGGTTTCGTTGCGTCCGTGTGGGACTGGTTTCGTTGCGTCCCTGCGGGGCTGGTTTCGTTGCGTCCCTGCGGGACGCCCAGGTTGAGAACAGCTCAAATTGTTTTTGCGCGAGCCCTTGGTGGCTCGCCCACAGCGCCCAGGCGCACGGCAAGGTTGCATTCGGTCCCTGGATTCTACCGTGCCGGTATGCCGACAAGTGGTAGTGGTCAGACCACTGAGCAAGACCGTGGCCCGCCGCCACACCACGTTGCACCCCGGGCAGCCGGGAACTGGTCAGGTGCGCTCACCCGGTTGACGGGACGGCCCGAGGTCGGGGCCCTGATTCCGCTGGTGCTGATCACCCTGGTGTTCGCCGCGCTCAGTCCGACCTTCCTCAGCGGATCCAGCGTCGCGACGATGCTCAATGCAGTGGCCTTCATCGGCATCATCGTCGTCGGCCAGACCTTCCTGCTGGTCATCGGCGGGCTCGATCTGTCGGTCGGTTCGGTGGCGGGGTTGGCGGCGGTGGTGGCTGCGGTCCTGCTCCGCGATTTCGGCTGGCCGGTCGGCCTGGCGCTGCCGGCGGGCGTGGCCGTGGGCGCCGTCATCGGACTGGCCAATGCGATCCTGGTGGTCAGGTGCGGCATCCCGGCCTTCATCGCCACGCTGGGCATGATGTACATCGCCCGCGGCATCGACTACCTCGTCTGCAATGGCTATCCGATTGCCCCGCTGCCTGCCGAGGTCCGGCAGTTCGCTGAAATCCTGCCCTCGGGCGTCTCCTGGGCGCTGCTGGCCTTCATCACCGCCGTCGTCGCCGGTGATCTGGTGCTGCGGCGGACGGTGTTCGGGCGCTCCCTGTACGCCATCGGAGGCAACGAGGAAGTGGCGCGGTTGGCAGGCATCCGCACCGGGCTGGTCAAGGGCTCCTGCTACGTGCTGACCGGCGCTCTCGCCGGCCTCGCCGGGGTGCTGGTGATGGTCCAGGTCAATGTCGGGCAGCCGGAGATCGGCGCCGGCTGGGAGCTCGATACCATCGCCAGCGTGGTCATCGGCGGGGTGAGCCTGTTCGGCGGCGTCGGCACCGTCCTCGGCGCCCTGATCGGCCTGCTCATCATGCAGGTGGTGCGCAGCGGTCTGGTCTCCTGCGATGTCAGTCCGCATTGGCAGACCGTCGCCGTCGGCCTGATCATGATCCTGGCAGTCGGCGCCGATTTGCTCCGACGACGCTTCCGCAATGGCCGAACCTGACCGCCCGACTCCACGAGGTTCCTATGAACAACCGCATCATCACCCTCATCGTCGTGGTCGGCGTGGTCTTGCTCATCGCGGTCGCGGTGTGGGTCCGCACCCGTCCGCAATCGACCCAAAAAGTGCTGTGCTGGGTGCAGCCGCTGCGCGGCCATCCCACTCATCAGCTCACCCAGATCGCCTTCCGCACCCGCTGCACCGAGCTGGGTTATGGCTGCCAGATCGTCGGCACCGAAGCCGTCGATGCGGTCGGCACCATCGCCCTGGCCGAGCAGGCCCTGGCGCGGGGGAACGTCGTCGGCATGGCGGTGTGGCCGAGCAATCCCAGCTTCAACGGATTCATGGAAAGTCTTGGAAAACGCGGCATCCCGGTGGTGGTGCCGCATTTCCCGCTTGAGCAGAAGGATTCGCCGGGTGTCGCTGGCCTGTCCGGCTTCGACGTCGCTGAAGCTGGCGCCAACGCCGCCGCCGAGATCGGTCGCGCGATCGGCGGCAAGGGCACCGTGGCGGTCAGCCAGGGCAGCTTCAATCTCACCGAGAACGGCATGGCCGCCGGATTCGCCGCCGCGATGAAGGCGGCCCATCCCGAGGTCGTCGTGCTGCCTTCGGTGGAAGAAGGATTCGACACGGTGAAGGCGATCGGGGTGGCCTCGGCCGTGCTGCAAGGACATCCCGAAGTGGTGGCGGCGCTGTCGACCACCGGCAGCGGAGCGATCACCTGGGCCGGCGCGCAACGCAACAGCGGCCGCAAGATCATCATCATCAGCGTCAACTGCACCCGCGCCAACGTCGATCTGGTCAAGAACGGCGAGGTCCACGCGCTGGTCGCCCAGCCGTTGTGGGAGGAATCCGCCGAAGCGGCGACGCTGCTCCACCGCCTCATCAAGGGCGAGCAGATCCCGTGGTCGACGAAGCTGCCGACGCCGGTGGTGACCAAGGAGGGATTGGCTCCCTACGAAGCGCTGCTCGATCGCATCGACGCTGAACTGCGGCGCTGAGCGACACCATGCCAGTCGAGACTGCCGACGCGCTGGCGATGGACGACATCGGTAAGTCGTTCGGCAGTGTGCACGCCCTGCGCGGCGTGTCGTTGACCGTCCGCCGGGGCGAAATCCACGCCCTGCTCGGCGAAAACGGCGCGGGAAAATCCACACTGATGCGCATTCTTGATGGTGTGTATCCGGCGGGCAGTTACCGCGGCACCGTGGCGATCGCCGGCCGCCAGGTGGCGCTGTCGTCGCCCCACGACGCCCGCCGGGCCGGCATCGGCTATGTCCCGCAAGAGATCACCGTCATCGATCATCTGAGCGTCGCCGAGAACATCTTCGTCGGTGATCTTGGCTGGAACTGGCACATTCCTCGCCGCCTGCACGCCCGGGCCGTGGAGTTCCTCGCTGCCAACCGGATCGACCTGGATGCCGCTGAGACCGTGGCCCGCCTCGGCCCGGGGCAACGGCACCTGCTGATGATCGCCCGGGCGCTCGCGGCAAATCCGACCGTGCTCATCCTCGATGAGCCCACCGCCTCGCTGGTCGGTGACGAGGTCGGCAACCTCTTCCGGCTCATCCGCCACCTGGTCGCCGGTGGCGGATGCTGCATCTACATCAGCCACCGTTTGCATGAAGTGGTCGAGCTCGCCGATCGGGCCACGGTGCTGCGCGACGGGAAGGTCGCGGCGCGATTCGACCGTGGTTTCACCGAGGATCTCCTGGTCGAGGCGATGCTCGGCCATCGACCGCAGGCGGTGGCTGCGCCTGCCACCGGGGTCGTGGGTGACGAGGCGTTGCGGGTCGAGCGCCTGACGGTGCCGAATCCGCACCGACCCGAGCGCCCCCTGGTCGAGGACCTGTCGTTCAGCGTGCATCGGGGCGAGATCCTGGGACTCGCCGGCCTGCCCGGATCCGGCTGCTGTGAAGCGGTCGATGCGCTCTATGGGCGGCTGCCCCACACCGGCGCAGTCGCCGTCGCCGGCCATCCGGTGCGGCTCGACGATCCCCGGGCCGCGCGCCAGGCCGGACTCGGACTGGTCACCGCCGAACGCCGCCGCGATGGATTGCTGCCCAATCTCAGCGTTGCGGCCAATATCTCCCTCGCCTGCCTGCCTTCGGTCACGCGCCGGGGGTGGATGGACCGCGGACGAGAGGACGCGCTGGCAGCGGGATACCGTGAACAGCTCTCGATCCGAGTGCCTTCGCTCGCCGCGTCGGTGCTGACGTTGAGCGGCGGCAACCAGCAGAAGGTGGTGCTGGCGCGGGCGCTTGCGGCGCAACCTGGGGTGCTGTTCCTCAACGAGCCGACGCGGGGCGTCGACATCGGCGCCCGCGAGGAAATCCACGCCCTGCTCGGCGTCCTGGCGAGTCGCGGCCTGGCGCTGGTGGTGGTCTCCACCGATCTGCCCGAGCTGCTGCGCCTGTGCCACCGTTTCCTGGTATTGGTCGACGGCCGGATGGCGGACGCCTTTCCCCGAGCCGAGGCCAGCGAAGCGCGGATCCTGCGCGCCGCTGCGGCGCGCAGGATGGCCCCGGCCTGACCGCTGGTCAGGCGACCGAGACGCGACGGGCGAGGTCGCTGCGGGCGAGCAGCTTCGGATGCAGCTTGGCCCCCAGGCCAGGAGCGAAATCGAGCACCGCCTGGCCATCGCGGATCACGATCGGGCGATCCAGGATATCAAGGTAATAGCCGCGCACGAAGCCGCGCACCACTTCCATGATCATCGCATTGGGCAGGGCGGCGCACAGGTGCAGACAGGCAAGGACATTGACCGGCCCGGTGCAATCGTGGGGGGCGAAGGGCAGATGGTACGTATCGGCGAGGGCGCAGATCTTGATCGATTCGGTGATTCCACCGGTCCAGATCAGATCGAACATGGCGATGTGGGCGGCCTCGCGCTCGAACACCTCGCGGAAGGCCCAGCGCGTGAACAGGCGCTCGCTGACCGCCTGGGGCACGCGGGATTCCCGGGCGAAGCGGGCAAGATCGGCGGCGCTGGTGGGCTGGATCATGTCCTCCATCCACACCACGCCGAAGGGCTCGACCGCACGGGCGATGGTCAAGGCGCTATTCAGATCCCAGCGCGAGTGCCCTTCGATGGCGATCGCCATGCGATCACCCACTTTGGCGCGGATCGCCCGTACTGGCTCAAGTCCGCTGGCGAGATCGGCGGCGGTGAGGCGATGGCCGGGCTGCCCGACCGCCGACCAGCCGGCGGGACCGGTGTGGCCGCGCGGCTGCCGCTGCGGCGCGAAACGGTCCCAGGGCCACAATTTCATCTGGGTGAAACCCTCGGCCAGCAGCGACTCGGCCAGCTCGCCAGCGCGGTTCAGCGAGGCGGTCTGATCATCGTACAGCGGCGTGTTGGCGCAGGTGGCGTAGACCGGGATGGTGTCCCGGCATTTGCCGCCGATCAGGTCGTGGATCGGCACGCCCAGACGCTGGCCGACCAGATCCCACAGCGCGATATCCAGCGCCGAGAGCCCACGCAGTTCGGCCCCGGCATGGCCGAAGAAATTGGCGTGGGCGAAGACGTCGGCCCACAGCCGTTCGCGGTCGTAGGCGCGCTGCCCGAGCAGCAGTGGCGCCGCCAGATCGTGGATCACCGATTCCACTGCGCCGGGCAGGTAATAGGTCTCGCCCAGTCCGATCAGTCCGCCGGCGTGGACCTGCACCCACAGCGTGTTGGGATGCTCGGGAACGCGGATGGTCTCGATGCGGTCGATGATGAGGTCGGCGGTCATGGTCGGAAAATCCTGGTCATGGGCGGCTCATCCTGGGGTTGGACGAGGGTCAAGGACGCGGTGAACGGCGGCGGCGATGGACGGAGCATCCATCGCGTAGCGGCGGACAAGATACGGCAGCGATCCGCTTTCACAGAAACAGTCGGGGATGCCGATCCGTTGCAGGCGCACGGCCAGGCCGGCATCGGCGACCGCGTCGGCGACCGCGCTGGCCAGGCCGCCGTGGATGACGTGGTTCTCGGCCACGACGACGCGCGGCACGCGGGCCAGCAGACTGAGCACCGCCTCGTGATCGAAGGGCTTGAGCGTCGGCAGGTGCAGCACCGCGACGTTGATCCCCTCGGCGGCGAGCGTGGTCGCTGCGTCCAGGGCGCGACCGGTCATCAATCCGGTCGAGATGATCGCGGCGTCGCCGCCATCACGGACCAGGTTCGCCGCACCGATGGCGAAGCGGTGGGTCGCGGGATCGAACACCACGGGCACCTGGCCGCGCAGCAGGCGCAGGTACACCGGCCCGTCATGGGCGGCGGCGGCGGCAGTCGCCTGCGCCATCTCGGTGGCGTCGCACGGATCGATCACCACCAGATTGGGGATGGCGCGCATCAGGGCGAGGTCCTCGATGCCCTGGTGGGTACCGCCATAGCCGGTGGTCAGACCAGGCAGCCCGGCGACGATCTTGACGTTGGCCCGGCCGAGCGCGGCGCCGATGGCGATGAAATCATAGGCCCGGCGCGTCGCGAAGACGCAGTAGGTGGTGGTGAAGGGGACCCAGCCGGTGCGGGCCAGGCCGGCGGCGATGCCGATCAGGTTCTGCTCGGCCATCCCCACCTGGAAGAACCGCTGCGGGAAGCGCTCGGCGAACAGGTGGATATCGGTGTATTTCCCGAGATCGGCGGTGAGGCCGACGATGCGCGAATCGCGCTCGCCGGCAGCGATCAGGGCGTGGCCGAACGGCGCGCTCGCCAGACGCGTGGCTCCGCCGGTGTCCGAAGTCAGGATGTTGCCGGAGACGCCGCGCGCCGGGGTAGCTGTGGCAGTCATGCGACCTCCGAGGCCTGGCGGCGGGCGATCGCCCACTCATCAGCACCAACACGGATGAAGTGGTTTTTTTCGCGGTTGGCGAACAACGGCACGCCGCAGCCCATCACCGTGTCGAGCACGATGACCCGGGGCATGCCAGCCGGCGCCGTCAGAGCCGCATCGAGGGCTGCGACGATCGCCATCCGGTCATTCCCATCGATGCGCTGGGCATGCCAGCCGAAGGCGCGGAATTTGTCTGGTATCGATTCGATGCCCATCACCCGTTCCGGCGGACCATCGGCCTGCTGACGGTTGTGATCGACGAAGGCGATCAGCCGGTCGAGGCGGTGATGCGCTGCCGCCATGGCCGCCTCCCAGGTCGAGCCTTCCTGGAGTTCTCCATCGGACATCAGCACCACCGTGCGCGCATCGCGCCCGGCCAGACGCTGACCCAGGGCCATGCCTACCGCCTGGCCGAAGCCGTGGCCAAGCGAGCCGCCGGTCATCTCCACCCCGGTCAGGGTCTCTGGCGCCGACATCTCCAGCCGCGAGCCATCGGCGCCATAGCTGTCGAGTTCATCGACGGGGATGATGCCGGCCTCGGCCAAGGCGGCATACAGCCCGATGGCGTAATGCCCGATCGACAGGATGAAGCGGTCGCGCTCGACCCAGTCCGGTCGCTGCGGATCGTGGCGCAGGAAATGGAAATAGAGCACGGTGAGCAGGTCGGAGATGCCCAGGCCCTGGCCGACATAGCCCTGGCCGACGCGCTCGGCCATGCGCAGGACATGCAGGCGCAGCCGCTGCGCGACCGCCGCCAGCTTGACCGGATCAGCGACCCTCGGTTGCAACGTGGCGTTCATGCCAGCTCCATGCCTCCGGTGAAGTTGAAGCGTTCTCCGGTGACATAGGCGGCGGCGTCGGAAGCCAGCCAGATGGCGGCCTGGGCAACCTCGACCGGATCGACCCGCCGGCCCATGGGCAGGCCCTTGGTGCGGTCAGCAGCGAGATCTTCCATCGCCCGGCCGGTCACCCGCGCCAGGTCGCGTTCCAGCTCGTCGACCATGCCTCCGGTCATCCGCCCGGGTACGATGGTGTTCACGGTGATCCCATGCGGTGCCCAGGCCAGCGCCGCCGACCGCGTCATGCTGTCGACCGCGGCCTTGCTCGCGCCGTAGGACGCGAACAGCGGGAACCCCATGCGTGAGGCCGGAGTCGAGATGGTGATGATGCGTCCCCGTCCACGGGGGATCATCGCCCGGGCCGCCGCCTGCATGCAGAAGAACGCGCCCCGGGTGTTGACCGCGAACACCCGATCCCAGCGCTCGGGGGTGACGTCGAGCAGGGGATCGACCAGGCAGACCGCGGCGCAGTTGACCAGGATGTCGAGCCCGCCGTGACGAGCCACGACGGTGGCCACCATGTCGGCAATTGCGCCGGGATCAGTGATGTCGACGGAGCCCAGGGCGGTGGTGGAACCACTGCCCTGGGCGGAGCCACTGCCCTGGGCGGAGCCACCGATCGCCTGGGCGGAGCCGCCGATCGCCTGGGCGGCGACCTCGGCCTCGGCCGCATCGCGATCGGCGATGGCCACCGTGGCGCCGGCGGCGGCGAAGGCGGTGGCGATGGCGCGTCCCAGGCCGCGCGCCCCTCCCACCACCACGGCGCTGCGTTGATGGAGTGCGGCGCCCGGGGGCGCTAAATTGGTCTGACCACTTGCCGTCATGGCCGCAGGTTCATGGCCAGCGCCGGATTGCAAGCGGGACCTGGACGCCAAGGGTCTGGTCAGTGCACCAGCAGGATTCACCGCCAAATCCAGCGCCGGTGGCGGCCTTGCGAAAGTGGTCTTACCAGTAACCATCCATCCGACCGATGCCCAGCGCGAAACCTGCCACGAAAAAGCCTGCCGCCCGCCGCACCAGTGACCGCCCTCGCCGCAAGCGCAAGGTGGTTGGCGCCGGCGTTCTGGACCAACTGAAGGCGATGATCGCCAGCGGGGCGCTGCTGCCGGGCGAAAAGCTTCCCGCCGAGCGCGAGCTGGCCCGTCAGCTCGGGGTCAGCCGGCCGTCGCTGCGCGAGACCCTGCGCACGCTTGCGGTGATGGGCGCGCTCGATGTCCGCCATGGTTCGGGAACCCAGCTCGCCCCATCGAGCGCCAACGTCCTGAGCTCGTCGTTCGAGATCCTGCTGCTGCTCGACCAGCCCACCGCCCTCGATCTCTACGAGACCCGTGAGCTGATCGAAGTGCACCTCGCCGGGCGGGCGGCAGAACGTCGCCAGGCGGAGGATCTGCGGACCATCACCCAGGCGCTGGTCGACATGGAGGCCGCCAAGCCAAAGTCGCGGGCGGCCATGGAAGCGAACCTGCGCTTCCACGCCGCCATCGCGGCCGCGGCGCGGTGCGTCGTCCTCGCCCGCATCATGGCCTGCCTCTACGATGCGATCCGCGCCAGCATCCACAGCGCATCGCTCGGCGCTGACGACCTCGACGCCTCGATGGATATCCATCGCCGGGTCTACGAGGCCATCCGACTCGGCGATGCCGAGGCCGCCCGCCAGGCGATGAAGACCCACATGGCGATGGGCGTTGCGGACGTGCGGCGGGCCTATTCACGCAGTCACCCCACCAAGCCAAAGGGCCGGTCATGAATCCCCGTCCATCCGATCCCGACCTGGAAGTCGTCTTCCCAGCCCAGGACCAACTCGGTGAAGGCCCCGTCTGGAGCCAGCGCGAGCGCAGGCTCTGCTGGGTCGATCTGCTGGCCGGTGTCATCCATCGCTCCGATCCCGCGACCCGGTCGGATGCCACGTTCCAGCTCCCGTACAGCGTCGGCGCCATCGTCGAGCGCTCAGCGGGCGGTCTCGCCATGGCCACCGCCCAGGGTTTCGCCGGGTTCGATCCCGCGACCGGTGCACTCGAGGCCTGGTGCCATCCCGAAGCAGCCATCCCCAGCAACCGCTTCAACGATGGCAAGGTCGCGCCCGATGGTTCCTTCTGGGCCGGCACCATGTCGGCAGGCGCGACCCAGCCACCGGTGGGCGCGCTGTATCGCCTCGACCGCGATCACCGCGTCACCCGTCTGCTGGACGGCGTGTCGGTGTCCAACGGCCTGGCCTGGAGCGCCGATGCGAAGACCTTCTATTTCATTGATACGCTGACCGAGCGCATCGACGCGTTCACCGTTGATCACGATGCCGCTGCGCTACGCGAGCGCCGCTTGGCGGTGGCGGTCGACCACCGCGAGCACGGCTGGCTCGACGGCATGTGCATCGATGCCGAAGGCATGCTGTGGGTGGCGCATTGCGGCGGGTGGCGGGTCAACCGTTTTGATCCGCGCAACGGCCGCCTGCTGCGCACCGTGCACCTGCCGGTGAGCCTGGTCACGTCCTGCGCCTTCGGCGGTGAGCGGCTTGACCGCCTGTACATCACCACCGGCCGGCTCGGGCTCGATGCCGGTCAGCTTGCCGAGCAGCCGCTGGCCGGCGCCCTGTTCTGTTTGCACACCGGGCCGATCGGCCTCCCCTCGACGCCCTTCGCCGGTTGAACCTCCATGAACATCACGCGATTCGGTGCCCGTGGTTCGGAACGCCCGGCGATCATCACCCCCGACGGCCAGCGCCGGGACTGCTCGTCCTTGGTCCGCGACTGGGATGGTGCCAGCCTGGCAAACCAGGCCGTGGAAGGCCTGCGGGCGATGCCGGCGGAGCGCCTGCTCGCCCTTCCGCCGGTGCCCCCCGAGGAGCGCTGGGCCTCGTGCGTGGCCCGGCCCGGCAAGGTGGTGTGCGTCGGTCTGAACTACGCGGATCACGCCGCCGAAGCGAAGCTGCCGGTGCCGAGCGAGCCGATCCTGTTCATGAAGGCGACCACGGCGGTCTGCGGTCCCTACGATGACGTGCAGATGCCACCCGCCGCGACCAAGCTGGACTGGGAGGTCGAACTCGGCGTCATCATCGGCCAGGAAGCCCGCCACCTCTCCTCGCTCGCCGCCGCCACCGCCTGCATCGCCGGCTATTGCGTCGTCCACGATGTCAGCGAACGGGCCTTCCAGATCGAGCGCGGAGGCCAATGGACCAAGGGAAAGTCCTGCGATACCTTTTGTCCGGTCGGCCCTTGGTGCCGCAGCGCGGATGCCATGCCGGACGTCCAGGCACTCGACATGCGCCTGTCGGTCAATGGCATCAGGCGCCAAAACGGCTCGACCCGGACGATGATCTTCCCGCCGGCCTTTCTGGTCCAGTACATCTCCGGTTTCATGACCCTGGAACCCGGCGACCTGATCAGCACCGGCACCCCGCCGGGAGTCGCCATGGGAATGGCCGTGCCCCAATGGTTGCAACGTGGTGACGTGGTCGAGTTGGAGATCGATGGGCTCGGCAGGCAATGTCAGCGGATCGCCTGAGGGTTAGACCGGGAAGCCTGGCACCGCTATCGCTCGACGTAATCGAGTTCCTTCCCGAAACTTTCTGGCAGCAGCCAGGTCGCGACCAGGGCGATGGCGACCAGAGCGCCGCCGAGCAGGCGCAGAGCGTCGAGATGGCCCAGGCCGCCGACGGCGATGTAACCTAGCACCACGGTCCACAGCGGTACCGCGCCGCGCACCAGATTGGTGATGACTGTCGCCGCCGTAACCCGGAGGTTGGTGGCGAACTGCTCAGCGCCGATGGTCACGAACAAGGCCCAATAGCCGCAGCCGAGGCCGAGGGCGATGGACCACAGGTTCATCGCGAATTGGCTGGGCTGCTGCTGGGCGAGGTAGCCGAACGACAAGGCACCAGTCAGAACCAGGAAGATCGAGATCGCCAGCCGGCGGCTGCGCAGCCACTGGCTGAGCAATCCGCTGGCCAGGTCGCCAGCGACCAGGCCGACATAGCACCACAGCATGCAGTCGGCGGGATTGATCCCGGGCGAGCCAAGGGATTTGCCAACGTTGATCGATTCGGCCACCAGCTTGCCGACCACGAACCACAGGGGCAGGCCGATCAACGTACAGAGCAGGAACGGCCGCCACGAGGTGCGCAGCAGCAAGAGCGGATCGCCGCGCCGGACTTTGCTCGATACAGCGCGATCGAACAGCGAGGATTCCATCACCCGAAGGCGCAGGGCCAGCACCGCAAAACCGAGCAGGCCGCCGATGACATAGGCCCAGCGCCACGGGCAATAGGTCGCAGCAACCCAGGCGCCGACCGCGCCTGAGATGCCGAGGGCGGCGACAAACGTCGTCGCATAGCCGCGGCTGCGCGAAGGAACGCTCTCAGACACCAGGGCGATGGCGGCGCCGAGTTCTCCGGCCAGGCCGAACCCGGACAAAAAGCGCAGGGCCGCGTATTGGGTGAGGTTGTCGCCCACCGGGAACCAGCCGACGCAGGCGTTGGCCAGGTTGGCGATGGAGTAGGTCAGGATCGAGGCGAACATCGCCGTGCGCCGGCCGACCAGATCGCCAAGGATACCGAAGACCAGACCGCCGAGGAGCATGCCGCCGAGCTGCCAATCGAGCAGGATCGTGCCCTGGGTCGCGGGATCCAGGCCGAGCTCGATCATGCTCGGCTTGCGCACCATGGTGAACAGCACGATGTCGAAGATGTCAGCGAAATAGCCGAGGGCGGCGGCGATCACGGTCAGGGTGAACACCGCCCGCCAGGCGGGCAACGAGGGATTCGCGGTCATGGGCGGGCAGGTTGTGGAAGTAGCGCGTCCGCCAAGCCCCAGGGCGTGATCCGGTACTGCGCGTCGCAGGAGTGCTGGCGCCGCAGCGCTGGCGCCCCAGCTCAAGCGACCACGATGCCGGCGCACCCAGCACCGGAGCCTCCATGTCCCTGACCCTGACCAAGACCGCAAACCCGGGCCGCGGACCGGTGGTGATCGTGGTGATGGATGGCGTCGGCCTTGGTCCGGACTACGCGGGCAACGCGGTCCAGGCGGCGCGCAAACCGGTGCTCGACCGGCTGTTCGCCAACGATCCGTGGACCAAGTTGCGCGCCCACGGCACGGCGGTGGGCATGCCCAGCGACGCCGACATGGGCAACAGCGAGGTCGGCCACAATGCGCTGGGCGCCGGCCGGGTGTTCGCCCAGGGCGCCAAGCTGGTCCAAGACGCGATCGCAGGCGGCAGCCTGTACCGTGGCGCCGGATGGAACACCGTGATCGGAAATTGCCTGGATAAATCCGGCACCTTGCATTTCATCGGACTGCTCAGCGACGGCAATGTCCACAGCCATATCGATCATCTGAAAGCGCTGATCGCCGAGGCCAAACGTCGCGGCGTGAAGAAAGTCGCGGTCCACGCCCTGATCGATGGCCGGGATGTCGGCGAGACCAGCGCCCTCGACTACACCGAACCCTTCGAGGCCTGGCTGGCGGAAGTCGATCCCGGCTACGGAATCGCGTCGGGCGGTGGCCGGATGCAGATCACGATGGACCGATACGAAGCTGATTGGGACATGGTCGCCCGGGGCTGGGCGCTGCATGTCCACGGCGAAGGCCGGCGATTCCCCTCGGCCAGCGCCGCGGTGAAGGCCTTCCGCACCGAAAAACCCGGCATCATCGACCAGGACCTGCCTGGATTCGTGGTCGAGCGCGACGGCCGGCCGTTCGCTCCGATCGTCGATGGCGACTCGGTGGTGTTCTTCAATTTCCGCGGCGATCGGGCGGTGGAGATCAGCAAGGCCTTCGTCGGCGAGGTCCCGTTTCCACGCGGCCGGCGACCGGCGGTGACTTTCGCCGGGATGATGACCTATGACGGCGACACCAATCTGCCGCCGATCATCCTGGTCGAACCGCCGACCATCGACCGCACCTTGGGCGAGTACCTGGTTGGCAGCGGCGTGCGCCAGCTGGCGTGCAGCGAGACCCAGAAATTCGGCCATGTGACCTATTTCTGGAACGGGAACCGCACCGGATACCTGGATCAATCGCTGGAAAAATACATCGAAGTCCCCAGCGACCGGGTGAGCTTCGACCAGCGTCCGTGGATGAAGGCGGCGGAGATCACCGATGCGGTCATCACCGAGCTGCGCGCCGGCGCGGCCAGCGGCAAGCCCTATGGCCTGGCCCGGCTCAATTTCGCCAACGGCGACATGGTCGGCCACACTGGCGTGTTCGAGGCGACCCGGATGGCGGTGGAGGCCGTCGATCTGTGCCTGGGCCGGCTGCTGCCGGCGATCGCCGAGCTGGGCGGCATCTCCTTGATCACCGCCGACCATGGCAACGCCGACGAGATGTATGAACAGGACAAGAAAGGTGCGGTGAAGTTCGAGAACGGTCGGCCCAAGGCCAAGACCAGCCACACCCTCAGCCCGGTGCCGTTCATCATCCACGATCCCCGCCAGCGCCACGCCGTCGACCCGTCGGTGGCCAACCCGGGCCTGGCCAATGTCGCCGCCACCGCCCTGAGCCTGATGGGTTATCAGGCGCCTAGCGATTACGCCCGGTCGTTGATCCTGCCTGGCTGAACCGCCATGGGCCTGCTGCGCAATCTGTGGGGCGGGATGACCGGGAACTGGGCGACCTTGCGCCTGTCCGTACCACCGCTCATCGATCGCGGCATTGAGATTCCGATCGAGGTCGAGATCGAGGTCCGCGACAGCGATCTCCAGGTGTCATCGGTCTACCTGCGTTGGCGACTGGTCGAACGCGGCGAGGTGTCCTGCTCGGGCAAGGATTGCAGCGGTGGCACCGAGAGCAGCACGGTGCGCGAAGAACGGGTGATCCTGCATCATGCCGGAGATTTTTCCGCGCGCAGCCGGTCGGTCGCCAGCGGCATGCTGCTGATCCCCGACAGCCTGCCGAGCAGCTTCCGCGGCCGGATCTGCCAAGTGAATTACGAAGCACTGGCCGCGTTGGAGATGTCCGGCAACGATCCCGACAGCGGCTGGAAACCGCTGCAAGTGCGGTGAGCAGCCGCAGGCTGCGCGGGAGAGCGGTCGCGGTGCTCGGCACCGACACCGCCATCGGCAAGACCTATGTGACCGTGCGCCTTGCCGCCGGACTGCGCCACCGCGGCGATCAGGTCTGGCTGCACAAACCCATCGCCTGCGGTGGTTGGCAAGGCGGAGCCTGGCCCGATGGCACCGCCGAGGACGCCCGCAGCTTGGCTGCGCAGCTCGGCGACGGACAGCCGGCGGAGACCCTCTGCCCGGTGCAATTCCCCGGTGAATGCAGTCCGTTCC
The DNA here is from genome assembly GCA_014193115.1 of Planctomycetota bacterium. Classification (GTDB taxonomy): domain Bacteria; phylum Planctomycetota; class UBA11346; order UBA11346; family UBA11346; genus BJHQ01. The sequence continues at coordinate 37,033 of BJHQ01000016.1, forward strand.
TGGCCGCTGCGGCGCTGGGCCAGGCCGTGCCCATCGCCCAGTTGGTCGGCACCATGCGTCAGCTTGCATCGCAGACCGGTGAACTCGGCGCCTGGCTCCTGGTCGAGACCGCCGGCGGCCTGCTGTCGCCCATCGCCGCCGAGCGGGCGACCAACGCCGACCTGCTGGTGGCCGGCGGATTGCCAGCAGTACTGGTGACCAGCACCCGTCTGGGCACCCAGAACCACACCGCTCTGACCGTTGCCGTGGCCCGTCAGCGCGGCATCCGGTTGCTGGGCCTGGTGCTCAACCAGACCGTGCCTGGCAGCAGCGCCGATCGCGCAACCATCAGCGACGAGCTGTCCACCATCACCGGACTGAGGGTCCTCGCCACCCTGGGCAAAGGCGATTCCGGCGATGGCGGACTGGCTGAGGCATTGGCGGAGTGTCTTGTCTGACCTGCGCCACATGACGGTTTCCAACGTTCGGCCAGAGAGAGAATTGCGACCATGATCCGCGGAGCCCCACCGCAGCGCAAAGGCTTCTGGCGCGGCCAATGGTATGCCGCGGTCATCATGGTGCGCAGCGCAGTGCATCTGCAGGACAACCCTGGCCGGATCGCCCGCGGATCGGCCGCTGGGATCTTCTGCGCATTCCTGCCGATCGTCGGCCAGACCATCGCCGGCATCGCCATCGCCTGGGCGATCCGGGGCAATCTGCTGGCGTCGATTCCGTGGTCGTGGATCAGCAATCCGTTCACCACCTTGCCGATCTGGTATGGATGCTATGTGCTCGGCGCAGTCCTCATGCCCGGCTATCAGTTGATCGGCTACCACCGGCTGGTCGAACAGGTCAGTCAACTGGGCAACGTGAGCTGGTGGGAGGCGCTCACCAGCGGTTCGCAGCTGATCGGTGCGATCTTCGTCCCAGCCCTGGTCGGGAGCTGCGTGATCGGCGTGGTCGTGGCCGTGCCCGGATATTTCGCCGTGCGGTCCCTGGTGGTGCTGGTCCAAACCCGCCGTGAGCAGCGCTCGGCGACCTGGCGGGCGAAGGTCGAGGCGAGTCAGTCGCGTGCGCCAGACTCCGGATCGGCGAACCCAGCGGAGCCTGCTGCGTTGACCTGATCCAGCCGCAGGATGCACCCATGCCGTTCCTTTCCTCATGCTGGTCACGGTCGGCGGCAGCCGGGCTGTTCATGGCAGCCGCCTCCATTCCTGCGGCGGCCCTCGACAATGCCAACTGCGCCGGTCCAGAGGCTGCGCCGCTGTGCCGCGAGACCGAGCCGTTCGTCGCCGATCTCACCGTCCGCAATCCCCACGACGTGGCCGCGAAGGTCGAGCGGCTGGATTCCAGCTGCACCTGCACCAAACGCGAGATCGCCGAGAAATTCCTGCTGCCCAAGGGGGCGACGACCCTGCACATCACGGTCGACAACGCCAATCGCAGCGGACCGCGGGAGATTGGCGTCACTATTTTCTTCACCGATCCAACGCTTGAGCCGATCGAGGCAAAATGCTGGTGGACGGTTCGACCGCTGGTCGCGGTCGACAGCCTGCCGGTGGATCAGCGCGACACGTTGAAACGCCCGGAAAAACGCGCCTGGCACGACATTTATCGGTATGTCGCCCACGAACGCCCCGACGAGCCCCAGCGCCTGCGCAAACGCATCCGGGTGAGCAGTCCACCCGAGGAAACCCCGCCCGGCGGGTTGGCGGTGCTCGGTATCGAGAGCACCAGCGCCATCTGGCAGTTCACCTCGACCCGGCAGAACGATGGCAGCTGGCTGGTCGCCGGTTCGGCCAAACCCGAGCTGTCGCCGCTGCCTATCGGCGAATTCGAAGACACCGTGACCATCCGCACCAATCAGCCTGCCAAGGCCCGGATCGACCTGCGCTTCGAGACCGCGATCGATCCCAAGGCCGGCAGCACGCCGCGGGATCCACTGGCCGGGCCGTAACGAAGACGCGCATGTCGGAGCCGCGATGCCCGCATCGCCGGCGCGACACCGGTTCCGTTGGCAGCCCGGTCAGGCCGCTGGTTTTGATTGAGGATGGTTCGCCAACGCGATCACCATCACCAACAGCTTCGACAACTTGCCGGCACAGTGCCTGCTCAAAAGTGGTTTCCCCGCCAGGATTCGAACCTGGACTAAGAGTGCCAAAAACTCGTGTGCTACCGTTACACTACGGGGAAATGCGCTCAGATAGAAAAGATCAGGGGGTTTCGGTCCAGGCGGTATCGATCCGGGTCCAGGTCTTGACTCCTGCCGGGAACCAGATCGCGAGCTCGCGTTCCGCTGATTCGGGGCTGTCGCTGGCGTGGACCAGATTGTTGGACTTCGACAGGGCGAAGTCGCCGCGGATGGTGCCAGGAGGCGCAGCTCGGCCGTCGGTGGGGCCGATCAGGCCGCGGATCACCGGGATCGCCTGATCGCCTTCGATGGCCACGGCGACCAGCGGGCTCGAGGTAATGAACTGCTGCAGGCTGGGAAAGAACGGCTTGGCCGCGTGTTCGGCATAATGCTTGGCGGCATGGTCGGCGGTCGCGGTCAGGAACTGCAATGCGACGATGCGCAGGCCTTTGCGCTCAAACCGGGCGAGGAGTTCGCCGATCAGACCGCGTTGGACGGCGTCGGGCTTGAGGAGGACCAGGGAGCGCTGAACGGGCATGGCGCGGCATGCTGGGGAAACGCCGCCAGGCGCAACGCCCCCGGTCATCCGGCGGAACCCGGCTAAGGCCACGGCGTCTGCTACGTCAGAGCCGACGAGGACCCAGCCATGCCTTTTACCCTCAGCATCCCCGAGCCCTGCCCCCAAGACTGGGACACCATGACCCCGGCCGGCAGCGGCCGCCACTGCGCGGTGTGCGACAAGGTCGTGGTCGATCTCTGCGGCATGCCGGTCAGCGACGCCCGGAAACTGGTCGAGGAACGGGTCGCCCGCGGTGAATCGGTCTGCGGCCGGGCGATCCGCCGACCGGACGGCCGGCTGGCCCTCGGCCGGCGCTATGTGCTGACCAACGGCCTGGCCCTGATCCTGGCCGCCGCAGCCGGCGGCATCGCCGCCGACCAGCCGGTGCCGGTCAAAGAGGTGCCACAACCGTTGCCCATGGTTGCCGGCGGCATCTGCCCGATCCCGATTCCCCAGGCCACCGATCCAACGACCGGGACCCACGTGATCGCCAGCGGCAATCAACTGGTCGCCACTAGAAAAAACAAAGAGCTGTGGCGCTGGCAACCGCCCAAGGACGCTCCGGTGCCCGACGCGGTTAAAAACCTGAAAATCCTCGAAGGAAAGCTGCACGTCGAGCGCACCTCGCCGGCCGGGACGACCACGATTACCGTCCACAGCATCGAAACCGGTGCACTCATGCCGCCATCGACTTGAACCGCAACAGCAGGGCATCGTTCAACGTAGACCTCAGGGGAGCTCCAGCCATGACCTATACCCTCAGCATCCCCGAACCCTGCCCCCAAGACTGGGCCGCCATGACCCCGGCCGGCAGCGGCCGCCACTGCGCGGTGTGCGACAGGGTCGTGGTCGATCTCTGTGGCATGTCCGCCAGCGACGCCCGGAAACTGATCGAGGAACGGACCGCCCGCGGCGAATCGGTCTGCGGTCGGGCTGGTCGTCTGCCCAGCGGCCGGGTGTCCCTCGGCAGGCGCTCTGTGCTGACCAACGGCCTGGCCCTTATCCTGGCCGCCGCAGCCGGCGGCATGGCCGCCGACCAGGTTGCTCCACCAGCCTTCCAACCTGAACCCGTACCAGCAGGCAGAGGCGCAATCGTGATGGGCAGGATGGTGTGCGGGCCAGCGCTGGTGCAGGTCACCGACGCCAAGACCGACACGACGGTCACGGTCAACGGCGACCAGCTCGGCGCGATCCGCGCCGGCAAGAACCTGTGGAATTGGCAGGCGCCGAAAGGCGCACCAGCGCCAGGCAAGGTCACGGCGCTGAAGCTGGTCGATGGCCGGCTGCACGTCGAACGCACCTCGCCCGCCGGCACCACGACCATCACCATCCACAACCTTGATACCGGCATAATCCAGCCGCCATCGACTTGATCCTGCACCCGTGTTGGCCAACTGGGACTCACGCGATCGACTGACCGAACCGACTGGACTGCCCATGCCTGGGAGCGAAGACTTCAGTCTGCCAGGTCGCTGGTCGTAGGTGCAGGCTGAAGCCTGCGCTCCCAGGTGCACGACTGCGGCCCACTGCAATATGCTGACAGTCTTTCGCCTAGGCTCACTCGGTGGTCTCACGGTTCCCGAGCTACTTCGCCGCGATGGTCGGCCCCCTCTCCCACGCTCGACCTGCGCTCGACCAGCGCTCGCCCATCTCAGCCACTGGAAATCGCCAAGCGCCTCCGTAAAAGCCCCACCGCAACGCCGGGGACATAGCTCAGTTGGTAGAGCGGTTCGTTCGCAATGAACAGGTCTGGGGTTCGACTCCCCATGTCTCCACCAAGTAACGACAAGGGGTTACGGCAACCGCACGAACCCCGGAATTTGGTCAAAGGAAATTGGCCACGACGGGACGTCCCCGGGTCACAGGTGCGTCCGGCAGGCGCCGCCAGCCGTTAGTTGCCCGCTCGCTGCGGCGCTCCTGCGCGATTTTCAGCGGAGCAAGGCAGCCAACTCCAAGAGCGGCGAAAAAGTCGAGCCACTCTGCGGTCAATCCATGCAAGCAGGGTCGGGCCAGCCTACTCCGGGATCTCGTCGCGGGCGGCATCGTCCAACCGCTAGTCCAATCCGGTGAACGTTGCGGCATTGTTTGATGACCGCGTGCGGAGCCGGTTGACCTCGATCCATCCCTCCGCCGGCCCGGTCTGGAACTGAGCCATGTTCCACCTTACCCTTCCCTGCCATGCGATCAGCGCCCTCGGCGGTCATGGCTTGGCCATTCCTGGCCCCTTGGTTCAGGCCAGTGACCAGGCGCACTGCGAGATCGACAGCATTGGGCATCACTGCGACGAGGCGCGGCTTCTTCGGTAATCAGCATTCGGCGGCCAAGCCCACCGCCGCCAAGTGGGTTCACACCGTCGCTCGTCTGGAGCAACCCTTCGCCATCGTCGATCCAACCTGAGCCCGCCATGCCCAACAAGGTCCTCAGCGAAACCGACATCCGCAGCAAGTTCATCACCCCGGCAGTGTTGCGGGCCGGCTGGGATCTGCACACCCAGATTCGCGAAGAGGTATCGTTCACCAAGGGCCGCATCATTGTGCGCGGCAAACTGGTCACCCGCGGCAAGGGTAAACGGGCCGACTACATCCTGTCGTACCAGCCCAACCTGCCCATCGCTCTGATCGAGGCCAAGGACAACACCTGCGCCGTGGGCGATGGTATGCAGCAGGCCCTCGATTATGCTCAGATCCTGGGCATCCCTTTCGTCTTTACTTCCAATGGCGATGGCTTCGTCTTCCATGACCGCACGGGTCAGAGTCCGCAGCTGGAAACGACGCTGACCATCGACCAATTCCCCAGCCCCGCAGAGCTGTGGGCCAAATATTGTGCCTGGAAGGGACTGAAGCCCGCCGATGAACCCATCGTCTTGCAGCCTTTCCACGACGACGGCAGCGGCAAGTCGCCGCGCTATTATCAGGTCAGTGCCATCAATGCCGCGATGGAGGCCATCGCCACGGGCCAAAACCGCGTCTTGCTGGTGATGGCCACCGGCACCGGCAAGACCTACACCGCCTTCCAGATCATCTGGCGGCTGTGGAAGGCCGGCATCAAGAAGCGGATCCTCTTTTTGGCCGACCGCAACGTGCTGGTCGATCAGACCATGGTGAACGACTTCCGGCCTTTTGGCCCGGCCATGGCCAAGCTCAGCACCTCCTCCAAGACCATCGAGCGCATGGATGGCACGAAGATCGACCTGGTCTTGGCGCTCGACGGCAAGCGGCGCATCGACACCGCCTTTGAAATCTACCTGGGTTTGTACCAGGCCATCACCGGACCGGACGAAAAAGACAAGCTGTTCCGGGAGTTCTCGACTGGTTTCTTCGACCTCATTGTCATCGACGAATGCCACCGCGGCAGTGCCGCGGAAGATTCCGCCTGGCGCGAAATCCTGGAATACTTCAGCGCCGCCACTCAGATCGGGCTGACTGCAACGCCCAAAGAGACCGAGTATGTCTCCAACAGCTCCTACTTCGGAAAACCGGTCTTCACGTATTCGCTGAAGCAGGGCATCCGTGACGGTTTTCTGGCGCCCTACAAGGTCGTAAAGGTCCACCTCGACATCGACGTCGAGGGCTACCGGCCGCAGAAAGGCGAGTTGGACAAAGGTGGCAAAGTTATCGAAGACCGGCTCTACAACCAAAAGGACTTCGATCAGAACCTGGTGGTGGATCGGCGCACCGAGCGGGTGGCGAAGTGGATCGCCGACTTCCTCAAGGCCAGTCAGGACCGCATGCAGAAGACCATCGTTTTCTGCGTCGACACCGATCACGCCGCGCGCATGCGCCAGGCCCTGGTCAACGAAAACATGGACCTCTGCGCCGCCAATGACAAGTACGTGATGCGCGTCACCGGCGACGACAACGAAGGCTGCGCCCAACTCGGCAACTTCATCGATCCGGAATCACCGTATCCGGTCATCGTCACCACCTCGCGGTTGCTCTCGACCGGTGTTGATGCGCAGACCTGCCGGCTGATCGTTCTCGATCGCGCGGTCGGCTCGATGACCGAGTTCAAGCAGATCGTCGGGCGTGGCACCCGCGTCCATGAGGACACGAAAAAATACTACTTCACCTTGGTGGATTTCCGCAAAGCCAGCAATCATTTCGCCGATCCCGATTTTGATGGCGAACCAGTGCAGATCTACCAGCCCGGCGAGCAGGACAGCCCCGTGCCGCCAGAAAACCAGCCCGCCAAGGACGACGACGGCCACGACCTGCCGCCCGAACCCGCCAGCGATGAGACCGTGGTGGTTGCCCCGGATATCCGAACTCCCCTTGGTGAAGAGCGGCTGAAATACCGCATTGACGGCAAGACCATCAAGATCCTGGCCGAGCGCGTCGAATACCTGGATGAGAACGGCAAGCTCATCACTGAAAGCCTGCGCGCCTATTCCAAACGCGAGTTGAAAAAACGCTTCGCCAACCTGCATGCCTTCCTCACCACCTGGCAGTCGACCGAACGCAAGCAGGCGGTCATCGACGAATTGGCGGAGCACGGTTTGCTCCTCGATCCCCTGGCTGAGGAGGTCGGCAAGGACTTCGACCCCTTCGACCTGATCTGCCACATCGCCTTCGACCAGCCGCCCCTGACCCGCCGGGAACGGGCAGACCAGGTGCGCAAGCGCGATGTCTTCACCAAATTCGGCCCCCAGGCCCGCGCCGTGCTGGAGGCCATCCTGGCCAAGTACCAGGATGTCGGCCCCCGGGACCTCGATGATCCCAAGATCCTCTCTATTCCGCCCTTCACCACCCTGGGCACGCCGGTGCAATTGATCAACGTTTTTGGCGGAAAAAATGGCTTCGCCAAGGCCGTGCACGATCTCCAGGCCGCCTTGTACCCGGCAATTGCCTGACCGCCTGACGCCCATGCCCAGCCCGCCCCGCGCCATCGCCACCGCTGATTCCCGACTCACTCGTGGGCGCACGCGCGGCGATGCCCACTTCCCCGCCGCCCCACACCCTTCAAACTCACGAAATCTCGAAAACCAAAGAAGAAGTAACGCGAAATGTCTGTCAGCACCACCGTCAAATCCATCCAGGACATCATGCGCCAGGACACCGGCGTCGATGGTGACGCCCAGCGTCTGTCGCAGTTGTGCTGGCTGTTCTTCCTCAAAATCATTGACGACCAGGATCAAGAACTTGAGCTGACCCGGGACGATTACCAGTCGCCGATCCCGAAGAAGTACCAGTGGCGGGCCTGGGCTGCTGATCCCGAGGGCGCCACCGGCGAGGCCCTGATGGACTTCGTCAACAGCCAGCTCTTCCCGGCGCTGAAAGAACTGCCCATCGGCACCGGTCCCAGCGCCAACCGCCGCAAAGTGGTGCGGGCGGTGTTCGAAGATGCCTACAACTTCATGAAGTCCGGCCAGTTGCTGCGCCAGGTGATCAACAAAATCAACGCCGTGGACTTCAACAACCTGGCCGACCGCCAGCACTTCGGCGACATCTACGAACAACTGCTGTCCGATCTGCAAAGCGCCGGCAACGCCGGCGAGTACTACACGCCCCGGGCCGTGACCCAGTTCATGGCCGACCGGGTCGATCCCAAGCCCGGCGAAATCCTCTTCGATCCCGCCTGCGGCACCGGCGGATTCTTGACCTGCGCCATCCGCCACATGCGCGATTCCAAGAACCCCAACGGGGTGAAGTCGGTCGCGGATGAGGCGCGGATGCAGGCCGGCCTGCGCGCGGTCGAGAAGAAGCAGCTCCCGCATTTGCTGTGCAGCACCAATCTTTTGCTGCACGGCATCGAGGACCCCAGCTTCGTCCGCCACGACAACACCCTGGCCCGGCCCTACATCAGTTGGGGCCAGTCCGACCGGGTCGATGTGGTGCTGACCAATCCGCCCTTCGGCGGGCGCGAGGAAGACGGCATCGAGTCCAACTTCCCCCAGCATTTTCGCACCAAAGAGACCGCCGATCTGTTCCTGGCCCTGATCATCCGCCTGCTGAAGCCGGGCGGCCGGGCCGCCATCGTCCTGCCCGATGGCACCCTGTTCGGCGAAGGCGTGAAGACCCGGCTCAAGGAAGCCCTGCTGGCCGAGTGCAACCTGCACACCATCGTCCGCCTGCCCAACGGCGTGTTCAATCCTTACACCGGCATCCGCACGAATCTGCTGTTCTTCACCAAGGGCGGGCCGACCAAGCAGGTCTGGTACTATGAGCACCCGTACCCACCTGGCGCCAAGAGCTACAACAAGTCGAAGCCCATCCGCTTCGAGGAGTTCGCCGCCGAGCGGGCGTGGTGGGGCAGCGAGGCCGATGGCTTCGCGGCGCGGGTGGAGAACGCGCAGGCATGGAAAGTGGGCGCCGAGGACATCAAGACCGGCGGGTATAATCTGGATCTGAAGAATCCCCATGCGCCACAAGAGGAAGCGGCGGATGTGGAGCATCTGCTGCCGCAGTATGAGCAGTTGCTGGCCGAGATCGCCGCGACGCGTGCGACCCTGAAAGCCGAGCTGGCCAAGGCCCTGACCGGTACCGTTCCATGAGTCGTGGCGTCTCCAAGTCCGTCCGTCGTCCCGTCGCGGGTGGGCGCGGTCTGCCCGCCTTGCTGACCCGCATCCGCGAGGTCATCCGCTCGGCCCGCAACGTGGCATCCTCCGCCGTCAACTCGCTCCAGGTGCGCAGCAACTTCGAGATCGGCCGGATGATCGTCGAACACGAACAGCACGGTGCCGCCCGCGCCGGCTACGGCGAGACCCTGCTGCAAGGCCTGTCGGTGCGCCTGGCGCAGGAGTTCGGACGCGGATATTCCCGCGCCAATCTCGAATACATGCGCCGCTTCTATCTGGAATGGAAGGACCGCCCGCTGGCCCAGGGCTGGCGTGCACGGCTGCCGCAGACGAGGTCCGGCACGGTTGCCGCGAAGGGCGGCAACATTCCCCAGACGGTGTCTGGGAAATCCGCCGCCGCCCGTCGCACGATTCCCCAGACGGTGTCTGGGGAATCCGCCGTCCCCGTCCTGAGCTGGTCGCACTACATCCTGCTGCTGACCATCCGCGAGCCCGCCGAGCGCAGCTTTTATGAGATCGAAGCCGGTCGCGCGGGCTGGTCGCTGGCCGAGCTGCGTCGCCAGGTCACCGCCTGCCTGTACGAGCGCCTGGCCCTGAGCCGCGACCGCGCCGGCATCGCCCGCCTCGCCCGCGAGGGCCAGGTTATCGCCCAACCAGCCGACCTGTTCAAAGAGCCCCTGGTCCTGGAATTCCTCGGCCTCGAGGAACGCCCGGCCTACAGCGAGTCGGATCTGGAATCCGCCATCATCGGCCAGCTCGAACGCTTCCTGCTCGAGATCGGCAAGGGTTTCCTGTTCGAGGCCCGGCAGAAGCGCTTCACCTTCGACGGCGACCACTACTTCGTTGATCTCGTCTTCTACAACCGCCTGCTGCGCTGCTATGTCCTGATCGACCTCAAGCTCGGCCAGGTCAGCCATCAGGATCTCGGCCAGATGCAGATGTACGTCAACCACTTCGACCGCACGGTGAAGCTCCCCGCAGAGAATTCGACCGTCGGCATCGTCCTCTGTAAGCGCAAGAAGCAGGCCATGGTGGAACTCACCCTGCCCAAGGACGCCAACATCCACGCCAAGGAATACCAACTGTACCTGCCGTCGAAGAAGCTCTTGCAGAGCAAAATGCTGGAATGGACGCGGCAGGCGGAAGCGAAGGCATGAGGATAGAACAGATACTGGAGAAGTTCGACCTCTTCGCCCAGGCGCCGGGGGCGGTAGAGCGGATGCGGGAGGTGGTGTTGGAGTTGGCGGTGCGGGGGAAACTCGTTCTACAGGACATTGCAGACGAGCCTGCATCGGAACTGCTAAAAAGAATTCTTGCCGAAAAGAGCCGCCAAGCGGGCCGCGATGAACGAATGACTTCAGATCCAGGCCAAACTCCAAATAATGAACAATTTGAAGTTCCAGTTAACTGGGTGTGGATTGGCGCTACAACCCCTGCGGTCAAAGTATCAGACCAAGGCAAAAAGGTTCAAACCAAGGATATTCTTAATAGCGGGAAATTTCCAGTGGTTGACCAGGGAAAGATGTTCATTCGCGGGTTCTGCGACGACTCCGAAAAGGTTATTAGCGCAGTCGAACCGATCGTCCTATTTGGCGACCACACTCGGGAAACGAAGTTTATCGACTTCGATTTCGTTGTCGGTGCAGACGGTGTGAAGTTGTTAAAGCCGATTTTTATCAACCCGCGCTTTTATTTCTTGATGCTCCGTTGGCTGCCACTGGAAAGCAGGGGATATGCCCGACATTTTAAGTTGTTGAAAGCTGCAAGGATTCCCCTCCCGCCTCTTGCTGAGCAAAAACGCATCGTCGCCAAGGTGGATGAGTTGATGGCGATCTGTGATCGTCTGGAAGCGCAGTTGCGCGAGCGCGACACCCGCCACGGCGCCCTCGCCCGCGCCGCCCTCGCCCGCTTCGCCGCCGCCCCCACCCCGGACAATCTCCAGTACCTCTTCCATCCTGCCTACGACATTGCGTCGGGAGATATTCGTAAGTCCATCTTTCGTCTTGCCGTTCATGGGAAACTAGTTCCCCAAAGTCCGAACGACGAAAATGCGCGAGTCATGATTGATCGTGCGATGAAATTGAGGAGGGAAACAATCAAATCCAAGAGTCTTCGGAGGAAGGAACTCGACGAATCTGGCAATCTTCACAAGAACGACGATTTTCCTTCGTTGTGGTGCATTGAACGCTTAGCAAACCTTGTTGATCCTGAAAACACGATTTCCTACGGTGTCCTTGTTCCCGGGAACGATGTTCCTGACGGCATACCATTTGTCCGTGCGCAGGACCTGTGCCTTTCTCAACATCCGGCAAGGCCCAACAAAACCATTGCCCCGGATATAGAGAGGCCCTACGCCCGGACACGACTCACTGGCGGCGAGATTCTTCTTTGTGTTGTGGGCAGTATCGGAAAAATTGGCGTAGTCCCTGACTCATGGGCGGGCGCAAACATCGCGCGTGCAGTTGCTCGCATCAAACCCATTCCCGATGTTCTCCGCGACTATCTCCTTATTGTTTTGCTGGAGCAATCGGTTCAGGAGCACTTCGCGTCGACTACTCGAACACTCGCCCAACCAACACTGAATGTTGGAATGATCGAACAGACTTTGATACCCATCCCACCTCTCGCCGAACAGCGTCGCATCGTCGCCCAAGTCGACCACCTCATGTCCCTGGTCGACCGCTACGAATCCCAACTCACCACCGCCCGCGCCACCGCCGCCCGCCTGCTCGACGCCCTGGTGGCCGAAATCACCGGCAGCCGCCGCCCGGGATCGCTGGCGTCCTCGTCCGCTGCACAGTCTCCTCGTCAGACCAAAGCCCTGGCAAACGAGGAACGACCGCAGCCACCCAGCGAACGATCAGCAGCTCCGGCGGGCGGGACGCCCGCGATCCCGGGGAGGATCGACGGGGCCGGCCTCCTCGCCCTCCTCCGCGACCGCGGCAGCCTCTCCAGCAGCGAAGCCCAGGCCGCCACCGGCCTCGACCCCGCCACCCTGCGCGGCCTGTTCAAAACCCTGATCGACCAGCGCCTGGCCCGCACGGTCGGCCAGCGCCGCGGTATGCGGTATCTCCCCACCGCCGTGGCCGCCCAGGTCGAATGACCTGACCACCTCGCCGGTCCACCGGCGGAACATCGGCAACCATCCCTACGCCCGCCAACGGGCGATGAGCCAGTCGCCATCGTGGTTCCGATCAGGAGCCTATCTGAGCGCTCTCCACCATTCCCTCGCCGTCCAGGTCGCGGACGATCCGACATGCGATTGGGCATCATTGCCGACATCCATGGCAACCTTCCCGCCTTGGAAGAGGCGCTCTTGATTGGTGGGGCGGGTGGTGTCGAGCAATGGATCTGCCTGGGCGATATCGTCGATGGCGGGCGGTGGGACGGTGAATGCGTCGAGCTGATCCGGCGGCGGAACATTCCGACCGTGCAGGGCAACCACGATGTCCACCATCCCCAACCGCTCAGCGACGACCTGGAAGCGTTCCTTGCGGAGCTGCCTGAGGAGCTGGAGAAACACGGCATCTTTTGCACCCACATTTCACCACGGACGAAGCGCAAACGGAAGGTCGCCGACCGCTACGAGGCGTGGAACGTGTTCGACGAGACCAGCCATGGTCACATGCTGGTCGGCCATTCCCACCTGTCGGTCGCCTGGCGGTTCAACGAACGCTGCCTGCCCGGGGAATGCGATGAGACGATCCTGGATTTCCGCACGCTTTATCACCTCGACCCGGACTCCCGGCACATCATTTCGGTCGGCTCCCTGGGCTACAGCCGGGATCTGTCACCGGCGCCGCGCTTCGGAATCCTGGATGTCGACGGTCGCTCCCTGACCATCGTTCCGGTAACCGCTGATCCGGTCATCAGCCGCTGACCTGGAGGCTGGCTATCCCCAGCGGACATGGACTGGACGGCGGCAGACCACGATCCGCCCTGGCACCCGTTCCCCGGGCCGGAATCATTCCCGACCCATGCATCAGCCTGACTCCTTGCGCATCGGCCTGCTCTTCGAAGACACCGGCTACGACATCGACGGGATCCGGCGCCAGCTCGCTCCCCACGCCGTCGAGCAGGTGATCGGCTGGAGCGGCCTGCAGCCCGCAGCCCTGGCCGAACGCTGCCGGTCCTATGACGCGGTGGTCACCGGGCGACGCAGCCCGGCCTTGCCCGAAGCGCTGATCGCCGATCGCGGTCGGCTGCGCCTGCTCGCCCACATCCACGGCACCATCAAGCACCTGGTCTCTAAGGCCCATGTCGCGTCCGGGCTGAAGGTCAGCAATTGGGGCGACCAGGTCGCCGGAGTCGCCGAATCGGCCTTCACCCTGCTGCTGATGGCGATGAAGCAGGTCCACGGGCTCGATGCCTACATCCGCCGGGATTGGCAGGACGATCGGCGGATCTGGCAGGATTTCCCCGCGACGTTGCATGGCCGCGACATCGGCCTGTATGGATTCGGACCGATCGGTCGGCATATGGGCAATTTTCTCCACGCGTTCGGCGCGCACGTCGCGATCTATGATCCTTACGCCAAGCATCTGCCGGATTGGGTTCGCCAATGCGACAGCCTGCGGGCGCTGTTCAGTTCGTGCCAGTGCGTGTCGATCCATTGCGGGCTGAACGACGGCACCCGCAACACCGTCACCCGCGAACTGCTCGAACTGCTGCCCCAGGGCGGCGTGCTGATCAATACCGCCCGCGGCCCGATCGTGGTCGAAGACGATCTTGCTGCGGTGCTCGCCAGCGGCCGGATCGTCGCTGGTCTGGACGTGATCTGCGATGAGAAGCATTGGGCGACCTCGGTGTTCGCCCGGCTGCCTTCGGACCGGGTGCTGCTCACCGGCCACGTCGCCGGCAACGGCAAAGGGCCGGCACCGGATTCACCGGTCCGCACCCAGCGGCTGCTGCCCGACTATGTCGCCGACAACCTGATCGCCTTGGCCGGAGGCCGGCCGCTACGCCATCTGATCACGGCTGAGATTTACGACCTGAAGACCTGAGCCCGGCCTACTCCGCTGCTTCCACCGTCCAGGTGCCGCCCAACTGGCTGCTGAGCACCTGGCCGGCCTTGGCCAAAGCTGCGGCCCGGTCGCCGCTGCCGCGCAGCCGCACCACCAGGCGCTGATCGCCGAGATCCCACGGTTCCAGCTCGATGCCCGGCACCCGCACGTCGTCGGAGAGGATCTTGGCGATGCGATGGACCTGAGCGATGCGCCCGGTCGGACCGGTCCGCGGCGCTGGCGCCGCAACCGGCTTGGGTTTGGCGGATTCCTGGGCCTCGGCGATGGCGGCCGGCAGATCGGCCCGGCAGGTGCCGCAGCCGGTGCCGACGCCGGTGGCGTCCACCACCTGCTCAGGCTCGGTGAGCTGCATCAGGCGGATCGACTCGCGTACCACCGCCGCCGGGATGCCGTGGCAGCGGCAGAACAACGCCTCGCGTTCCTCGTCGCCTTCGCGCTCCGGGGCGTGCTCCCAGGCAGCGATGGCCGAAGTCACGGCGCTCACTGCCCAGATCACCGGTGGCAATTCATCAGCGGCCAATCCGCCGAGGTGTTTGCGGATCGCAGCCGCATCAACGGTCTTGGCTTCGGCCAGGGTCCATCCGGCGAGCAGTTCGCACAGCGCCGAGGCCGGCGCCACCTGATCGGTGGCATTGAACACTTGGAAGCGGGCCTCGACGATCCGCGCCGGATCGCCATCGATCTTCAGGTACAGGCGCAGCGCATCGCCGACCACGATCGAACCGACATCACCGGTAGCGTTGGCGTTGAGCAGCTTGCCCAGTTGCCGCGGGCGGCGGCGGTGGTCGTCGAACAGCTCGGCCGGGGTCATGGCGGAATCGTCTGAGCGAACGGCAGTGCGCCAAGGCATGCAGCACCTGCGGATGGAAGCCGCAGCCGGGTCGCATCGTTTCCCCTCTGCCGCCAGTGGCGGTCAGCTTTGCGGCGCAGTCAGCTTTGCGGCGCAGTCAGCTTTGCGGCGCAGTCAGCTTTGCGGCGCAGTCAGCTTTGCTGCGTGGTCAGCTTTGCGGCGCGGTCCGCTTTGCTGCGCAGTCAGCTTTGCGGTGAGGCCGGCTTGGCCGACCCAGGGCAGAGCTGTTGACGATACCACTGCCGCCCCACAGCGATTGCTGCGATCGCAGCAACAGCAGCGACCGGGGCACGATTTTCACCTTTGGCGCGCAGTCCGCTGTCCCTGGGCGCCTGCCTCCAACATCCCAGATACCGCCATGCCCGCTTGGGTTCGCCCCCCAGATGCACCCCGCCAGCAGCCGCCGGCGGTATTCCACTCAAGCAGCGGGATGTCCTGGAACAGTTCGTGCGAGAGGGAGAGAGTGAGAGTGAGAGAGTGAGGTAGCCGGGCTCGTCGCAGGGTCGGCAGCCCTGGCGTGTCCTGGTGACCGGCATGGCCGAGCGCGGGTCGCGCCGGCAAGCAGACGGATTCTGCTCCACGGATGACGCCACCCCGCCCAAGGAGCGCTTATCACCATCGAGGCCGTCCAGCACCGGGTTGGCGTGAGCAGCCGCAGGCTGCCCACGCAAGCGCCGGACGGTGCGTCCACGGGCGAGGCGGACCGCCCCCAGGGCGGAGCGGTCCCCGCGGCGGCAGAGCCCGGATTGCTGAGCAATGCCGGCCTGCGTCAGGTCCTGGTGGTCCAGCTGCTGTTCTGGGGATCGTCGGCCACGCTGTTGATGCTGCCGAAATACCTCAAGGTCCATCTGGGCGCCGGGCCAGGATGGATCGGCGTGATCATGGGCGCCATGGCCTTCGGCTCGGTAGCCGGGGCTCCCCTGGTCGGCCTGGCGGAACATCGGTGGGGCCGGCGGATCTGCATGGTGGGGGCCTGCCTGCTGCTGGCGTTCGGCTGGAGCTTGTTCGTCGCCGTCTCGGCGGTCGGCCCGCTGGCTGTCGTTGCCAGGATCGTGCAAGGCATCGCGGCGGCGATCTTCACTGCCCAGGCCAGCGTCCTGGTCGCCGACCTGGTGCCGGCGCGCCGGTTGCCCAGCGCCATCGCCCTGTACATGACCGCCGGCCTGGCGGGAAACCTGATCACCCCGCCGCTGGCCGAATGGTGGTTGGATCGGGGCGACCCGGCGTGGATTTTCGCCGGCGCCGCAATGCTGGCGACCGCCGCTGCCTGGATGTGCAGCCGGCTGCCGGATCCACGGCACGTCGAATCGCCGGCCGGCAGGCCCGACGCGCGTCGTCGCCCGCGACGGCGCCTGCTGCTGGTGTCCGCCCTCGCCGGATTGGCCGCCGGTTCGATCTTCACCTTTTACCAGCCCCTGGCGCTCAGCCGCGGCATCGACCGGGTCAGCGACTTCCTGATCACCTTCACCATCACCGCAGCCGCCCTGCGCCTGGCTGGAGGCCGCTTGATCGACCGCCTCGGCAGTCGCCAAGTGTCCCGCTGGGCCTTGGTCGGCTACGCGGCGGTGCTGTTCGCCCTGGTCGGACTGCAAGAAGGCCAGTTGTGGCTGTACGGAATCCTGCTCGGCCTGACCCATGGGCTGTTCTTTCCCACCTTCATCGCCCTCATGCTCAGCGGAGCCGGTGCCGGACGGAATCGCGCCGTGCACATGGCCTGGATGGGAGCCTTCGACAAGGTGGGATTCCTGATGGTCATTCCCCTGGGTCTGCTCGCCGAGCATCTCGGCTATGTCGTTCTGTTCATCGCCATCAGCCTGAGCACCGCCGTGGCGGCCCTGGTGCTGAGCCAAGCCACCCATCAGCCGAAAGTTCCATGATGCTCCGGAAGCTGGTTTCCGGCATGACCGGTGCTCTGAACACCATCACCATCCGTTGGATCTCGTAAGCATCATGAGTTTGCCCGCACCGAATCACGCCCATCCCGATCAAGCGCCTCGACCAGCCGGCCAGACCGAGCCAGCCCGGTTGTTCACGCCCTTCCAACTGCGCGACGTCATCATCCGCAACCGGATCGTCGTGTCGCCGATGTGCACGTATTCAGCAGTGGACGGTGCTGCCCAGGATTGGCACCTGGTCCACCTTGGGGCACGGGCGGTGGGAGGTGCCGGCCTGGTGTTCGCCGAAGCAACCGCTGTCGCTCCCGAAGGGCGCATCTCCCCGGATGATCTTGGCCTGTGGGACGACCGCCACATCGCACCGCTGGCCCGGATCGCCAGCTTCATTGCCAGCCAAGGTGCGGTCCCGGCCATCCAACTCGCCCATGCCGGCCGAAAAGGCAGCAATCGATCACCGTTTCTCGGCGGCGGCCGCCTGTCATCTGACCAAGGTGGTTGGACCACCGTGGCGCCGAGTCCATTGCCCTTCGCACCTGAGGATCCGCCTTCGCTTGCGCTGGACGCCGCCGGAATCACCGCGGTGACCGATGCCTTCGCCGCCGCGGCACGGCGGGCGGTGGCGGCTGGGTTCCTGGTCATCGAGATCCATGCCGCCCACGGTTACCTCCTCCATCAATTCCTGTCGCCGCTTTCCAACCATCGCAGCGATCAGCACGGAGGCAGCCTGGCCAACCGGCTGCGCGTGCCGCTGGCCGTTGCTGAGGCGGTGCGAGCCGTGGTTCCAAGCCACCTGCCGGTGTTCGTCCGCGTTTCTGCCACCGATTGGATCGATGGCGGCTGGGATGTGGCTCAGACCATCGCCTTCGCCCAGGAGCTCAAGCATCGCGGAGTGGATGTCATCGACGTTTCCAGCGGCGGCTCATCGCCCAAGGCGGTGGTGCCATTGGCGCCCGGTTATCAGGTGGCCTTCGCTCAGGCCATCCGCCGCGAAGCCTCCATCCCCACCGGAGCAGTCGGCCTGATCACCGCACCTGCCCAGGCCGAATCCATCCTCACCGCCGGTTCGGCTGATCTCATCTTCCTCGGCCGGGCTTTCCTGCGCGAGCCGCAATGGCCGCTGTCCGCCGCCGCGGCCCTGGGCAGCACGGTGGCATGGCCACCGCCCTATTCCCGCGCCGCTCCGCCGCCACGTCTGTGATGCAGGCATTGTGGGCAACCTGCCGTGCTGGCGATCCTGCGCGGATGGCCAGCTGGTGCTCATTGTGGCGTGCTGCCGGAGGAATTATCGGGGCTTCGCTGGGGTGCCTCGGGCTGGCACCAGGCCGACGGTCTCTTCGAAGACCGGCCCAGGTGGAACCCTGCCATTGAGCAGGATGTGACTGGCGTTCGCGAATCGTTTCGCCAAGCGCAGGTAGCCATCCTTCCCCAGCATGTGGGCATCATCGGCGGGATCGTTGAGGTCGTCCGTATCAACCCAGGCGGCGTGGGGATCGGTACTGGCGAGGTTCACCTGGATGGCGCGGATCCGTTCCCATTCAGCAAAGGTATTCCCATTCCATAAACGGTTCTTCCAGTCGTTGATCCTGCCGATGACAACCGGCATGCTTTCGCCACCGATGTCTTTGCGGACCAGAGCGATGAGTGATTTGAGCGCAGATTCATAGACGTCGGCCCGCTCCTTGGCCATGGCGTCGGATTCACCCTGCATCCAGACGAAGCACACCGAATCCGGTTTGCGTCCGTCGAGGAGTTTGGTCGCGCCGTCGATCAGTTCACGGTAATAACCGATTCCTTGGAATTCATTCCCAGTCTTCTTCAGCCATTTGGCCATCTCCTGACCCTCATGCCCATGCTTTTCCACCAGAATGGTGTCATTTGGGAAGAGCTCCTTCAGCTTGGGGGTGAAGGCCAGTTCCGGCTTGATTCGATTCATATTGGACTGCCCATCCAAGAGGAAAAGCCGGAGTTTTCCTCCCGCCGGGGATGCTTTCGCTGGGGATTCCGCTCCTTCGGCACCGGCTGCGCACATGCCTATAAGCAAAACAACGCATGCGAGCTGGCTGGCGCCTCTGGTCCGGAAGAACCTTCTGGGGCTGACGCAGATCGCTCGGCCATGGACAAGCAAAGATGACAGAAGTGAGGGAACCATGGTCAGTCTGACTCCAAGGGTTGCTCCAGTTGGCCTGCGCCGGAGCGCATGACCAAATCGATTGCTGGGATGCTTCAATGGTTGATGTTTAGAAAATCGTTCGAAAATTATCAAGATGTCAATCAAGGAACCATGCGTGAAGATTGGTCAGGATCTCACGCTTGGCTGAAGCCTGCGCTCCCAGGCCTGCACCGGCTGAGGGCCACGGGCTGCGACACGCGCAGTTCGACAGCCAGCTGGCGGGTTTGCGTCGCCGGCTGTGGCGCGAACATGCCGGGCCATGACCGAACAGATCGACCTCCAGCCCGTCAAGGGCGTGCGCGACTTCTACCCCGAGGATCAGCGGGTGAAAACCTGGCTGTTCAGCCTGTGGCGGGATGTCGCCCGGCGGTTCGGCTATGAGGAGTTCGACGCCTGCGTGCTGGAGCACGAGGAACTGTACGTCCGCAAGGCCGGCGACGAGATCACTGGCCAGCTCTACGGTTTTGCCGACAAGTCCGACCGGCGCCTGGCCCTGCGCCCCGAGCTGACCCCGAGTCTGGCGCGGATGGTCATGGCCCGAGGCTCGGCCCTGCCGCTGCCCGCCAGGTGGTTCGCGATCCCCCAGTGTTTCCGCTATGAAAATGTCCAGCGCGGGCGCAAACGCGAGCATTACCAGTGGAACATGGATGTGATCGGCCTGGCCAGCGTCGCTGCCGAGGCCGAGCTGATGGCGGCCCAGGCGCTGTTCCTGCGCGAGGCTGGCCTGGGGACCTCGCCAGAAAAAGCCGACGTGGTCTTCCGGGTGTCGAACCGCCAGGTCCTGCAAGGCGTGCTCGCCAGGCTCGGGATCACTGGCGACCGCTTCGCTCAGACCTGCGTGATCATCGACAAGCGCGACAAGATCGGTCCCGAGGCGATGGCCAGCGAATTGTTCAAGCTCGGGATCGGCGACGACGCCACCAAGCGCATCTCC
The DNA here is from genome assembly GCA_014193115.1 of Planctomycetota bacterium. Taxonomy (GTDB): domain Bacteria; phylum Planctomycetota; class UBA11346; order UBA11346; family UBA11346; genus BJHQ01. The sequence goes on from BJHQ01000016.1 coordinate 57,089, forward strand.
GAAGTCATGGCGGTGTCCGGCCATGGCGCCGAAGGTCTGGCGGCGATCTCAGCGGTGGTCGGCAAGGACAACCCTGGACTGGTCCAGCTCGGTGAATTGCTGGAATACGCCGAGCCGTTCGGGCTCGGCCACCTGCTGCGCTTCGACCTGTCGGTGATCCGCGGCCTCAGCTATTACACCGGCACGGTGTGGGAGGTCTTCGATTCCAGCGGTGCCATGCCGCGAGCCATCGCCGGCGGTGGCCGTTACGACGCACTGATCGAGACCCTCGGCGGCAAACCGACGCCGATGGCCGGCTTCGGCATGGGCGACGTCGTCATCATCGACATCCTACGCGAGAAATCCCTGCTTCCTCCACTGCGCCGACAGGTCGATGACGTGGTCTATCCGATGTCGGCCAAGGAGATTCCAGTGGCCAACAAGGTCGCGCGCTTCCTGCGCAAGCAGGGCCGGGTGGTGGTGGTCGATTATTCGCTGCGCCGGTTCAAGCACGTGGTCGAGCGGGCCGAGACCGTGGAAGGGGCGAGCATGCTCTATGTCCTCGGCGGCAACGAGGTCGCCTCGGGCAAGGCCACGGTCAAGCCGCTTGGGCAGGAAGGCGCCAAGGAATATCCGGTGCCGCTGGCGTCTCTCGGCGCCGGCTGAGCGCCCGACGCGGTCAGCTCAGCGCCTGACCAGCTGGACCACGGCGCCTGCGCCGCTCCGCCACGAGGCATACGCAGCGTCCATCAACGCACTGAGCTCCAGCGCTTCGCTCAGTCCGAAGTGGATGGTGCCGGTTCCGGCGATGGCATCCAGCCATTGGTCCACCGGATGGGGCAGGGCTGGCGGCAGATCAGTGATCGTGTGCCAGCCCTTGCCGCCATCATCGAGCTGCTTGGAGCGCAGGCGCACCGACTGGTCGGGTCCGCCGATCACCAGGCAGCCGAGGTCGCCGGCCAGTTCCAGCGAACACGGCGTGGCGAAGGTGACGAAGCCGGTCTCGTTGCTGGCGATGCGGCCGTCAGCGTAACCGAGCACGGAAATTCCGAGGTCATCGACCGCAACCCCGCTGCGCTTGGTGAACACCGAGGTCACCCGTTCGGGCATACCGAACAGCCACGCGGCGAGATACATCCCGTGGCAGCCGAGATCGATCATCGCGCCGCCGCCGCTCGGCACCGGGTCGAGGAAATGCGCCGGCAGCCAGCCGCCGGTGGCGCCATTGTGCGAATTCCTGAAGCGGAAACTGGCCAGGCGCCCGAGCAGACCGCGGGCGATGGCCTGATGGGCGTACCGGTTGTTGGCGTTGCAGCGGTGCGGCATCGAGATGGCGAAGCGGACTCCGGCGGTACGCACCGCGGCGGCGATGCGCTCGGCTTCGGCCAGGGTGATGGCCAACACTTTTTCAGTGAATATATGCTTTCCGGCCGATGCGGCCGCGACCATGACCTCGGGATGGCTGCGGGTCGAGGAGCAGACCAGCACGCCGTCGATGCTGGGATCGGCGAGGATCTGGCCGAGCTCAGCGACGAAGGGCACGCCGAGCTTCTCCGCCCAGGACCGGCCCCGCGCCGCATCGTCATCCCAGACCACCGCGATCTGCGCACCGGCATGGCGATTGACCTGCCGTGCGTACTCGTCGGCATGGACGTGCCACGCGCTGAGCGCGGCGATTCGGATGGTCATGGTGGGGTTCCGATCAGTGGTTCGCAGGTTGTCATGGGCTCAGGACATCGCCATCGGCGCAGCCTTTTCCAGCGCCATGGGGCTGGCGTTGGGCGCCATCGGCGTGGCCGGGGCAGGGTTGGTCGGCTTACGGGCCGGGCGGGGCTGGCACCAGCTTGCCATGCTGTGGTGGGGAAGCAGGTAGTCGATCGGTGCCGGCACGAACTCGACCCGGTGGCGCAGCACTGGATGGCTGTCGAAGAACGCTTCGCTGCCAACCTCGGCGCAGAAACCTCCGATCATACAGCGTTTGTTGTGGATCATGGCGATCATCGGTCGTGGCTGGGCGGTGGTGTTGGGCATCCCGCAGTGCCACAGCCGGGGATCGCGGATGACGACATCGCCGATCCGGGTGAGGGCGCGTTCAGTCGGGTGGGCTGCCTCGAAGACCGCGAGTTCTGACGCGGTCGGACGGCTGTGGTCCTTGGCATTCAGCCAGAGATGCGACTTCGGCCACAGTTTCGTCGCGCCGTTGGCCAGATCGACATCGACCAGCGGAACATTGACCACCAGGCTGACGCTGGGATGGGCCAGGCCGGGAAACAGGAATCCGCCATCGGCGTGGCAAACCTGTTCAGCGCTGCCGGGATAGGCGGTGTTGGAACCATAGGCGACATTCGCCAATCCATCGCCGAGCACGGCATGGGTGACTGCGATCACCCAATCATTGTTCAGGATGTCTGCCGATAACCACGGCTGGCAGGGCGGCGGCCGGATTCCTTGGAAATCATTCTTCACCCGGCCCTTGGCCGTGGCCAGCTCGATATCGTCGAGCATCTTCTTGCATAAGGTGGCGATCGGTCCGGGCGGAACCACTTGGCGGAGGGCGACCACACCATCTTCGTGCAAGGCGGCGGCGGCGGCGGCCAGGGTTGAAGGGCGCCACGAGCCGCTGCTGCGTTCGTCGGCGTCTGGAGTGAAGCTGCGCATGGGTCCCTCGGCCTGGTCCCGGAGGCATGCCGCTGGCCGGCCATGTCCCTGGTGAACGTGATCGATGTCGGTGGGCATTGTACCATCGCCATTTCCCTGATTGAATGGTCGTCGTTGACCATCCATGTCTGATTTTGATCTTCCCCCACTGCGACAGCAATTCACGGTCGATCTCCACGACAGCATCGTCCTGGGTGGTCGGACGGCCGGCGCTGCGTTCCAGCTGTCCCGGGTCGCTCATGAGCGATGGCTGCATCCTACCCATTTCCACCGCCCCGACACCGGTTGGCGTTGCCTGGCGGTGGTCCTGGCCGGCAGCGGGGTGTTCTTCGCCGAAGGCCGGCACTGGAAGCTTGGCCCTGGCAGCGTGTTCACCTTTGCACCTGGTGGCTACCACGCCTATCGGTCGCTGGCCGGGGCATCCCTCGAAATCGTCATCTGCGAATTCTTCGGAAACGAGGCCGAAGCGCTTCAGCTGCAATGCCTGGGACGCGTCCGTGGCGTGGTCACCTGCGCCAGCATGGTCCTGGTCGGCGAGGCGGCCCGCCTGCTCCACGCCACCGCCCACGATGGCCGGGCCTTCAGCGGTGATGCCTGCGCTGGTCTGCTCCGCGGCCTGCTGTATCTGATCGCCGGCGAACGGGATCCTTCAGGTCAGGTCATCGGGCGTGGTGAAATGCTGGTGGAACGAGCCCGCGGCATGATCCACCGCGATTGGGCGAGCTTGGCCGGACCGGCAGCGGTGGCTGCGCAGTGCGGGACCTCACACGCCCACCTGTGCCGCCTGTTCCGTGAACGCCTGGGCACCAGTCCGGGAGCGTATCTCCAGCAGATCCGCATGCGGCACGCGGCGCGCTCGCTGATCGAGCATCCCGAATCCCTCGCGACCATCGCCGCGCGTCTGGGATTCTCGGATCAGTTCGCGTTCTCGAAGTGCTTCAAACGGGTGATGGGGATGCCGCCCCGGCTGTACCAGCAGCGCAGCCTGCCGGGAGCGGCCCAAGCCCAGCCCAGCCCAACCGGCCGGCCGTAATTCCTGCACGTTAGGCAGGATCGACCCGATGCGACGATCACGAAACTTGGCGGACAGGGAGGGATTCGAACCCTCGAACGAGTTGCCCCGTTACGCGCTTTCCAAGCGCGCGCATTCGACCACTCTGCCACCTGTCCCGGCGGTTTTTGGAGGAAAAAAGATTGTGTGAATCATCGAGCGCGGTCAATGCGCCGGGTCTCTGCCAGCAGGGCTGGATGGAGAAAGCAAGAAATGATCGGTCATTAACGCTGTTTTCGGCATACGCAGTACCTGCCAGCGCACCGATCCCGGATCGGCCTGCCCCTCCACAGCACGTTCCTCCGATGGAAGCCCAGGCCGATGGCTGACCCGGATCAGGCCACCGCGGCGCACCGGCGGGGTCTCTGTTCCCCGCGCTGCCGGTCATAGCATCCCTGTCGTCCATGTCGCCGAATCCCGCCCGGTCGGGAGCGGGGGAACCAATCACCGGGGCGTAGCGCGCTGGTCGCCTGGCATCAGGCGTGGTGTGCGCAGGCCACTCTTCGGCCCAGCCCGTCAGCTCACCTCGTAGGCGTGAAGAGGCTCCGGCATCCGCCGGATTCCGCCTCCACATCCACCACCGTGGATGGCCGTCTCACCACGGCCGAAGATGAGGCCATGTCCGAACGCGATCAGCCGCCGCCCCGCCGCGAACCGTCGAACCGCCTCGGTTCGGTCGCTCCTGAAGGCTGGTTGGCACGGATTCGCCGCGCCCTGGTCGGGGCGCCGCGCAAGCTGCGCGACCTCAACCTTGGCCATGCCATGGCGCTGACCGCGGTGCTCGCCTGGGTCGGACTGGGCGCCGACGGGTTGTCATCGAGCGCCTACGGTCCTGAGGAGGCCTTCAAGGCGATCGGCAGCCACCTGCATCTGGCAGTTCCGCTGGCGCTGGCCACCGCCGGAACCGTTTTCCTGCTCGCTGCGGCCTACAGCCGGGTGGTCGAGACCTTCCCGGTAGGCGGCGGCTATGCCGTCGCCACCAAGTGCCTGGGACCGCAAGCCGGCATCGTGTCCGGTTCGGCGCTGCTGGTGGATTACATCCTGACCATCGCCATCTCGATCGCGGCAGCGGCCGATGCGCTGTTCAGCTTGGCTCCGTTGTCGTGGCAGGTGGTGAAACTGCCCACCGCCTTGGTCGCAACCGCCTGCCTGCTGGTCTTGAATCTGCGCGGGGTCAAGGAATCGATCGTGATCCTGGCTCCGATCTTCGTGCTCTTCGTGGTCTCCCATGCCTTGCTGATCGGCGCTGGCATTCTGCTCCACCTGCCCCAGGTCGGCGAAGTCACCGAGCGGGTCAGCCAAGGTTTCGCCACCGATCTCGGTGCTGGCGGGATCGGACTGATCGCGCTGTGCAGCATCTTCCTGAAAGCCTATGCCATGGGCGGCGGCACCTACACCGGCATTGAGGCGGTGAGCAACGCCCTGCCGCTGATGCGCGAGCCGAAGGTGAAAACCGCGCGCAACGCCATGTCCCTGCTCGCCTGGAGTCTGGCTCTGTGCGCCGGCGGACTGGTGCTGGCGTATCTGCTGTGGGACATCCGCCATGTCGAAGGCAAGACCATGAACGCGGTGCTGGTCGAAGCCGTAGCCGAGCATCTGCCGATGGGCTGGGCGTTCGTCTGGATCACCATGCTGTCGGCCAGCGCGCTGCTGCTGGTTGCGGCCCAGGCCGGTTTCATCGGTGGACCGCGGGTCATGGCCAACCTCGCCGGTGATGCCTGGCTGCCCAGGCGGTTCACCCGTTTGTCGGACCGGCTGGTCACCGAGCAGGGCGTCGTCGTCATGGGCGTCGCCGCCATCGCCGCGCTGGCGTTCACTGGCGGCGCAGTGGACCTGCTGGTGGTCATGTATTCCATCAACGTTTTCGTGACGTTCACCTTGACCATGGTCGGCATGTTCAGGCACTGGTTGAGCGAGCGCAGCGCCACTCCCAGCCTGCGCCGCAGGCGGCTCGGCCTGTTCGGATTCGCCACCGTCCTGTGCGCTGGCATCCTGATCGCGACGGTCTTTTCGAAGTTCACCGATGGCGGCTGGGTCACTGTCATTGCGACCGGATTGGTCGTTGCCATGTGCTGCTTCATCCGAATCCATTACCGGCGGATGGCCTTCCGGTTGGCCCACGCGTTCAAATCCATCGTCCCGGCAAACCCAGCACCAGTGCGGACCGACGTGGGCGAGGTGATCCCTGGTCCAAACAGCCCGCCGACCCTGGTCCTGCTTGCCGATTCGCTCAATGGCACCAGTTGGCATACCTTGCTCAATGCGCTGCGCGCCTTCCCAGGATATTACCAGCAGGTCGTGGTGGTCGGGGTGGCGGTGGTCGATGCGATCGACGGCTCCGACGTGGTCGAGGCCGAAGTCCGCCTGAAGCATCGGATGGAGCACTGGGTCCCCCAGATCCGCGCCCTGGGCCTGCCCTGCACCCTGCGCATCGGCAGTGGCACCGAGGTCGACCAGGCGGTCGAAGACACCTGCCGCGCCGTGCGGAAGGACCATCCCCGACTGATGGTCGTCGCTGGGAAAGTGCTCTCGACCCATGAAGGCTGGCTGTGGCGCCTGCTCCACAACGACACTGCGCTCGCCGTGCAGCTGCGCCTGCAATGGGCCGGTATCCCGATCTATCTGGTGGCGGCGCGGCTGCCCTGAGCGGTCGATTGGTCCGACGGAACCCCACCGCCGCGGTGTTCTTGGAACCCCGACGATGGTGGTTGCGGGCCAAGTCCGATTCGACCTGGATGACGAAGTTGGGGAATCGCCACGGCGCCAAAGCCCCAAGTGATGGCAGGCTGGAAGATCCAACCACTTCCGGTTGTTTGCCCGACCAGCGAATACTTTCCCTGTTTTTCCTTCGTGTCTTGTCGCCTTGGTGGTTCAACTGCTTGGTTGAGGTTGAAAGTAGCATCAAGGCAAACCTTGGCGAGCTGGGGTTTGCTTCTCCCAGGTCGCGGGTCAACGACCCAGCCTGCGATTCGTATATGGACACATGTCCACAGGTGAAACCGATGCGATTGCTTTCGCCGTCCCGGCCTTGGATCGATCACTGGATGTGATCGAGCAGCTGCATCTGCATCCGGATGGTTGTTCAACGGCGGAACTGTCCGGGCACCTGCGCATGCCTCGGGCCAGTCTGTTCCGGATCATCGCCACGCTGGTCAGGCGCGGCTATGTCTGGCGCGATCCCACGACCCAGCGGGTCGGGCTGACCCGGAAGTTCCTGGAATTGGGGATGCCGCGGATGCCGACGGTGCTGCTCGGCGAAGCCGCTGGAGTGCCGATGCGGACCGCCCGCGACGCCATCGGCGAGACCATCCTGATCGGCGTCCTGGCAGGCGAGGAAGGCGTACTTCTCGACCAGGTCCGGGGGCGCCATCCGTTCATCCTGTCCTGCGATCCTGGGCTGCGTTTTCCGCTCCACGACTGCGCTCCCGGCAAGGTCCTGCTGGCCTGCGCCGAACCGGCCGAACGCACCCGCCGACTGCGTCGCCTTGAGCTGAGCCCGACCACCGTCCACACCATCACGGATCGCCGGCGCTTCGCCGCCGAACTCGACCAGGTCCTGGCCCAGGGGTTCGCCATCGACCGCCAGGAGAACCTCCTCGGCTGCCACTGCGTAGCCGTGCCGGTCGGCCTGCCCGACCAGCCGCCGATCGCTGCGATCTGGGCCTCCGGCCCGACCAGCCGGATGGTCGAGGCGGACTTCCCGCGTGTCGCCGAGGTACTGAAGGCGGCGGCAGCGGACATGCTGCATCGCCTCGGCCTGGCTCCGCCGGCCGCAGCCCAGCAGCGCAGCGATCTGGACCCGACCTCCGTGCTCGCCCAGGCCGGGTGAACCGCATGGACCCACGCATTTCATCGAGGATCGCGATGCGGACCGCACTCATCAGCTGCGCCATCCTGGGTCTCGCGGCAGCCGAGCCGCAGGGGTTCAAGCACACCGCCAAGCCGGTGGTCGACACCTATTGCATCCAATGCCACAGCGGGGCGAAGGCCAAGGGCGACGCCGATCTCGCGCAATATGGCGATGGCGAGATGCCCTCTGCGTTGCTCGAAAAAATCGCCGAAGTGGTTGGGGAAGGATTCATGCCCCCCAAGGGCAAACCGACGCCCACCGTCGGCGAGCGGACCGCGCTGATGACCTGGCTGCACCAGACCATCGATCGGCGGGCCTTGGCCCAAGCTGGCGACCCGGGCCAGGTCGTCGTCCGCCGGCAGACCAATGCGGAGCTGAATTACACCCTGGCCGATCTGACTGGCGTCGCCATCGATTGGACCCGCGACTTCCCGGCCGACGCCAGCGGTGGCGAAGGTTTCTCCAATACAGGCCAAACCTTGCAGATGTCGGCCTCACAGATCGAGAAATACTTGGCGCTGGTCAACCGGGTGGCCGACAACGCCCTGTTCCTGCCGGGCAGCGGACCAGTGTTCCTGGGCAGCCCGGTGAGCACCGACAGCCAGCAGCGGGCGTGGATCGCCCTGGAACGGCTCGATCGGTTTTACGCCGCCAATCGCCTGACCCATGTCGATACGGCGCCGGCAGGACTGATCGCCACCTATGCCTATCCCCATTTGCGCAAGGAAACCCGCGACAAGTTCAAGAGCCAGGGCGGCGGCGGCACGGCACCCGGCGGCGACTTCCGCTTTGTGCGTTCGCTACGTCGGCTGGAGTTCCGCCTCGACCGTCTGTCGCCGGCGCTGACCGCCTATGCCATCCCCCAAGCACTGCCCAAGGAACCGCTGAAACCCGAACTGAAGGATCGTTGGCAGCAGTTGTGGCTCGACCTGCGGTACGCCGCCGGCGATGTGCGAGCCCAGAAAATCTCGCTGCTCCACCTGCATTTCGCGAGCAAGCCCTACCTCGTCGGCGAGAACCCGCGGATCGAAGCGGGGATGCAGCAGAAAAAGCAGAAAATAGATGTGGTCTATGAGCGCGATCTGGTGTTCAGCGTTCCGACCTTGGTGCCGTTCCTTGCGGGCCTGCGGGTCTTCACGGAAACGGAGCGGAAAAGCCTGGAAGATTTCGAGAATGTCCAATTCTATGACACCTTGGAGGTGCCCAATCACGACGCTTTCGACGCCTTCCTCGACCAGTACCTGGACGCCAAACAGCTCGAAGCCTTGTGGAAAAAGGTCAACGATCCAAGCGATCCGCTGACCAAACGCCTGGGCGGAGTTCCGCCACCGGAATGGAACCAGCGCTGGACGGACTGGACGGCGCAGGAAAAGACCTTCCCGGAACTGGTCCGGGCCAGCGCCCATCAGGCGATGCTCGACTTCGCTGCCCGGGCCTGGCGCCGGCCCTTGGCCAAGGACGAATCGGCCGCCCTCTCGGCCACGTTCACCGACCAGCTCACGAAGGGCGCGTCGTACCAGGAAGCGATGCGGTTGTTCGTCCAGCGGGTGCTGATGTCGCCGCATTTCCTGTATCGGATCGAGCGCGGCAGGCCGCCTGACACGGCGAAAGCGACCCCAGGCAAGCCGGCAGACATCGAGCCGTTGACCGGCCATGAGCTCGCCAGTCGCCTCTCCTACCTGCTGTGGTCATCGATGCCCGACGACGAGTTGCTGCGCGCTGCCGCGGCCGGTGAGCTGGATGATCCCGCCAAGCTCAAAGCCCAGGCGGCGCGGATGCGCAAGGATCCGCGGATCCGCCGGCTGGCCCAGGAATTCTTCGGCCAATGGCTCGGGTTCTACCGGTTCGCAGACTTTTCCCGGCCCAATCAGCAGCGTTTTCCCGACTTCACCCCGAACCTCCGGGCGGCGATGCTCACCGAGGCCCTCGACCTGTGCACCGATCTGGTCGCCAGCGATGGCGATCTGCGCCTGTTTTTACATGCCGATTACGCCTACCTGAGCCGCGAACTCGGGGAATTCTATGCCATTCCCCGGGACGAACGCCGGTGGCCGTGGGCACCGGCAAGCACCACCGCAGCCCTGCACCGCAACGGCACCTGGACCACCGACGCGGCGCGGCCTGGGGCGTTGTCAGGCGCACCGCCCAACGGTGGCGAAGCCGTGATCGCCTTCGCGGTCCCCGCTGATCGCCGCCCAGAGCTGCGTCCCGGCGAGACCTTGCAGGCCTGGATCGAGGTCCGTCTCGACCCTGATCAGCCCGCGAAAACCCTGGCCATCCACTGGGCGACCGAAGCCAAAGCGAAAGATGGAACGATGGCGCCGTCGCTGTGGCAGAGCGCCTATTGGGGTGCATTCGGCGGAGCGAAACCAGCCACCGACCTGGAGAGCGTCGCGTCGCTGCAACCTCCGCCAGCGCCGCCGGCACCGACAATGGCTGCCGCCGAATCCCTGGAAACCTTCGATCCGGACAAGCCGGCGGTGGTCAAGCCGATCGAGCCGGCGAAAAAACCGGATCCCGCCAAGGCGAAGCCCAAGCCGCCCGAACCGATCCACCTTGGCCTTCCGCCCCAGGCCGGTGCCTGGGGCCGGCTGGCTCTGCCTTTGGGCAAGCTGCGCCTGGACGACCCGCGGGCCATCCGGGCCATCGCGGTCAGCCATGGCGGTGGGCGGGCCACCTGGGGCGTCGTGACCTTCGCTCCGGATCCCTGGGCTGGGAAAACAGCAGCGAATCCGTTCGTGTCAGCGCCTCGGATCAGTCTGGCCGGAACCCAGCGGCGCGGGATGCTCGGCTGGGGCGCGCTGCTCGCGATCAACGCCCATCCGCTGCGCACCAGCCCGGTGTTGCGCGGCAACTGGCTGCTTAAGGACGTGCTCGGCACACCGACCCCGCCTCCGCCCAACGATGTGCCGTTGCTGCCCGAGGACGAAAAGAATCCCGAGGGATTGTCGGTGGGCCAGATGCTCGCCAAGCACCGCGAAAACCAGACCTGCGCCGCCTGCCATGCCCGGATCGACCCGCTCGGCATCGCTCTGGAGCAGTTCGATCCGATCGGCCGTTGGCGGGACAAGGACGGCAACGGCAAACCGATCGACAGCACGAGCCGGCTTGAGGACGGCACTGTGATCGCAGGTGCCTCTGGCTTGCATGCCTATCTGAAAGGCGAGATCCCGGCCAAGCGATTCGCCCGTCGTTTCGCCCGGAAACTGCTGGGTTTCGCCCTGGGCCGCCAGGTCATACCGGGCGACAATCCGCTGCTCGACCAGATCGATGCGGCGCTGGTGAAGGAGGGCTTCCGCATCTCGGTGGTGCTCGACGCCATCGTCGCCAGTCCGCAGTTCCGCTCCCTCCGCCGTCGTGACGGCACCTGACCCGCACCTGTCCAGGATCTGCCATGACCAACCACCGCACTTCCCGCCGCGCCGTGCTCAAAGGTCTCGGCGTGGCCTTGGCCTTGCCCTGGCTGGAATCGGCCTGGGCCAAAGACCCAGCAGTTGCAGCCGCGCCGTCAGCTCCGACCAAGCCAGTTCGTTTCGCCAGCTTGTTCATGGGCAATGGGGTGAATCCCGGTGGATGGGGCGCCACCGGAAACGGCAAGGACATGGTGCTGAAGCCGGCGCTGACCCCGCTGGAATCGGTGAAGGAGCACCTGCTGGTGCTCCAGGGTCTCTACAACCCCAATGCCCTGCACGGCGAACAGCACGTCGGCGCGGTGCCTAACGTCCTGTCTTGCGCCCGGGTCAAACCGACCGCCTCAGACATCGAGGTCGCCACCAGCTTTGACCAGATTTTGGCCCAGCGCCTCGGCCAGCACACCTCGCTGCCCAGCCTGGTGCTCGGCATCGAACCGCCCGACACCGGCGTTTTGTCGGGTTTCTCCAAGATTTATTGCGGTCATATCTCGTGGAGCAGCCCGACCACGCCGGTCCCCCGCGAGAACAATCCGCGCTCGCTGTACGACCGGCTGGTCGGCGATCCGCGCGGCAGCCGCATCGCGCGCAGCGTCCTCGATCTGGTGGCGGACGACGCCAAGCGCCTGACCCCGGATCTCAGCAGCTGGGACCGCCACCGGGTGAACGACTACCTGACCGCGGTGCGCGAGGTCGAACAGCGGCTTGCCCAGGCGGAACGCAAGCCCCTGGAACCAGTGCGCGGCCCGACCGTGGACAAGCTGATCGCCGCGCCGGATCCGGTGCCGCCGGTGGACATCGCCGCCCACATGAAGCTGATGCTCGACCTGCTCGCCATCGCCTTCGCCACCGACCAGACCCGGGTGGCGACCTTCATGTTCAACAACGACCTGTCGAAGATGGATTTCTCGTTCCTCAAGCCGGGCAACAACAGCCTCAACAATCTCCACACCCAGTCCCATTCCGGTGGCGAGGACTACACCCTGGTCAATCGCTTCCATGTCCAGTGCTTCGCCGATTTCCTGAACCGGCTCAAGAGCTTCCCGGAAGGCGACGGCACCGTCCTCGACAACAGCTGCGTGACGTTCTGCTCCAGCCTGATGAACGGTGGCGCCCACGATCGCAGCCAGATGCCGGTGCTGCTCGCTGGCCGGGCCGGCGGCGGATTGAAGACCGGCCGGACGCTGAATTTTGAGATGAAAGGCACCGACCTGGAGGAACCGCTCAACCGCCGCCGCCGGTTGAGCAACCTCTATCTCGGTCTGCTTGACCACTACGGAATCCACCAACCGGCGTTCGGCGACAGCGTCGGCCGCCTCGACGGCCTGTAACCAACCCAACCATCCACCCCGGAACCCGCTCCATGCGCCATGCCTTCTTCCTGATCCTGCTGCTTGGCGCCTGGCTTGGCGCCGCCGACCAGCCCGCCGCCGATCCCCAACCGGTCGAAGTCACCGCCGGGGTCCCAGCCGGTGCCGGCTGGACCAAACTGCTGGTCAACGGATCGAGTTCCGCCGGCTGGGTCGGCGAACCCGGCATCTGGCGGGTCGAAGGAGACGTGTTCACCGGCGAGGTGGTCAATGCCAGCAATCTCCACCATCATGCTTACACCGAGGCCGAATACAGCGATTTCGAGCTGACCTGCGAAACCCGCCTGGTCTCGGGCAAGGATCCCAACAGCGGCATCTGCATCCGCATGCTGCCGGAATTCCATCCAGGCGTCGGCTATCAGGTCGATACCGGCGCCGGCTATTGGGGCTGCCTGTACGAGGTCGGCTCCCGCAACAAAAAAGTCGCCCCGGTCAGCAAGGAACTGGAGTTGAAATTGGTCAAGCAGGGCGACTGGAATGCGTTCTATGTGCGTGCCGTCGGCCATCACATCCAGATCTGGCTGAATGGCACCAAGACCGTGGACATCGATGACCAGCCCGGCCGCCTGACTGGACGGATCGGTTTCCAACTCGCCCATAACCGGGTCATGGCCGCCAGTTTCCGCAACCTCTACATCCGCCCGATCGAGGTCCAACCGAAACCGTGATGCGTTTGATGCGGGTATCGCGTCCTGGAAACTCGGCCGTTCGGCTGAGTGCACGCTGTCGCCGAAGTATCGGTGTCACTGATCTGCGGGCTGCTGGCACTGCGTTGCACGCCCGCTGAGACACCGTTCAGGAGCGGATGCCCCTGGTACAACTATCCTCCCCGGTGGATCGGGTCGGTTGGACCGCGTCCGTTGAGAGCGACTCCCACAGCCTGTCCCTGGCCTCGCAGCAACGGCGTCCCTGCGCCGACGATGCGATTCACTCCGATACGCTGGGGCAGATCGTTTCCGAGGTGGATGCCGGCGCAGTCGATCAGCGGATCTGGACCGGCGTCAGCACCGCCGCAATCGATCAGTTCGTTACCCACGACCAGGGTGTTCTCGGCAGCGAATCCGTCGCCACCTGCTTTGGCGTCCATCAAGCTGATCGCACTCCGCCGGCAGCGTTCGAAATGGTTGTCCCTGATCTCGTGATCGCGGCCGCGGACGACCAGTCCAAGGTAGGCGTCCTCGATGCGGTTGCCGACGAAGCAGCTGGCGGCGCCAGCCCTGGCACTCATCGCATTCTTGAAGGCGCCAATGATGGTGTTGTCTTTGACCAGGATTCGGCCCTGTTTGAGGTGGATGCCATCCGCCCACGGATATTCGATACGGTTCCCCTGGACGAGATGGCGGCCTTCGCTCAAACAGATTCCGCGGACACCGAGCTGGATTCCGTAGCTGTATTGGGTGATCCGGTTATCCAGCAGCCGATGCTCAACGCAGTCGTCCTCGGCGCACATGATGGCGATGTCATAACAATGTTGATTCAGGATCAGATGGCGTTTGCCACGCGCCCCCAGCATGTCGAATCGGCAGCGCTGCACGGCAATGCCGCTGGTCCCCGCCCCGATCCACATCGTCACTCCGCCTTCGGAGATGCCGCAGGCAAGGAAGGAGCAGGATTCGACCACGCAGTCGCGGCAGCCGGTGTTGAACACGATCGCGCTCGCCGGCGCCTGCCGGAAGACCACGCCGCGGATGGTCACGCGCTGGCAGTCAGTCAGTTCGATCCGGCCGCGCCACAGTTCTGCTGCCGCGCCGCCGTCGATGATGACATCCTGCCATCCAACCAGGCTGAGCACGCACGAATGCCGACCGCCTTCGAGGCGAATGGTCGTTCCTGGGGCAGGCTTCGGATCGATCGCGGCTCCGGCCGCCACGTTGATAATGGTCATCTCAACTCCGAGGTCATGGGCTGGTGTGGATGCTGCGTGCAAGGCAATGCCGGACGCAAAAGCTCTGTTGAACGCACGAAGGAAAACGCGCTTCATTCACTATTGCTGGCGAGGATCAGTTCAGCTGGACCGTCTCCCCGTTGACGACCACATCGCCGGTGGCGGTCAGGGTCAGGTCGCCGGCGGTGCGCAGGTCGAGGTGTTCGGCGGCGACCGTCAATCGTCCCGCGACCTCAAGACGCTGATCCGAGCGGGCCAGTCGCAACAGCGGGCCGTTGTCGCTGGGCACGATGGTCAGCAGCGCCGCGCCGGTGTGATCGCGGATGTCGATCTGCTCATCGCGACGCAGTTCGAGGGCTGCGCTGGTGACCGTTGGCGTGGTGCGCGATCGCAGCCCGTCGAGCACGCCGACGACCACCGGCTCGGGCCAATTGGCTGGTTGCAACAACAGCACGCGGTCGTCGCGGCGGACCACGCTGTGGACCAGGGTAGCCACCCACAGCTCGCGGGTTGCACCGCCATCGGCGATCCGCACCAGAACCCGACCAGGCAGACTGGGATGACGGTCGTCGAGGCACTCACCGACCACCGTACCGGCCAGGCGTCCGGGCGATGCCGCCGCCTCGGCGACGATCAGATCGACCAGCGGAATCGCTGGAATTTCTGCGGTATCGGGCTGAGCCGGTTGGGGATTCATGCAGGTGTTTTCGGGCTCTGCGCCGCAGCCATGCGCTCGCGGGCAGTCGGCGGCGTGGGGAATGGCACCGGATCGTCTCCATCCAGGCTGGCGGCCACCGGGATGTGCTTGTGGATGCCCGGGATGAACGGCCGGGCCAGCGCTGTTTCGGAAGCGAATACCAGGGTCAGCACGCCATCGCTCGGGCGGACCACGACGTGATGGAGCCGCGCCGCGGTGCGGGTCGAGCGGCCTTCGATGACGAAGGTGATCTCGGCCTGGGTCGGCGGCAGGACCACGTCGAGGGACGTCCGCTCCGGATGCATGCCGGTGATGCGCAGGGTCGCTCCGGTGGCCGGGCGGTCGATCGCCAGACCGTGGCTGGCACCTTGGAAAAACCGCAGATCGACCCCCTCCGCCCGATGGCTGCGGTAGTCCGCCGGCAGCAGGCCACGCTGCACTTCCGGCAACGTCGCATCGTCGGTCACTGGATACCACGGCTCGACCGACGGAGCGAACCAGCCAGCCCGGGGAAACATGATCAGGTTGGTCCAGTCCAAGCACCACGGCAGCGGCTGGCGCCACCAGGTCGCAGGATCCCGGATCACCAGGCGATCGGCGGTGAGGAGATCCGCCGGATCCTCCAGGCATGGAGCGAACAGTTTTTCGACCTCGCCGGTTTCGACCAGATACCCACGGCCGAACGGATTGCGCGGGTACATGCCGGGATGGTCGAAACGGGTCCGGATCGCCGCTTCGATTTTCTCGTTATCGGTCATCGTCGCAGCGCCGGGCACGGCGACCCGCCAATCGATTCCGCCATAGGCTTCGCTCCACGCCATCGGCACGGTCGTGAATGGCGCTGGATCGCCGATCACCGGCCGCCCGGATCGCCAGGTGATTGCTCGCGGCCCGCTCACGGCGATCTCTTTGCGCACTGACCCGATGACGATGCCGGCCCGCATGCGCACGACCTGCTGGGCCTCAGGAGCGCATACCGCACCTTGCACCACCAGGTCGGTGCGCGGTTTCGTCAGCCAGAAATCGCTGCCGCCAAGCAGCGGCCGTTCCACCGCAGGATCCCGCCAGTCGTGGAGCAACGGCTCCGGCGGAGCCAGAACGCAGCGGCCATTCCGGTCAAAGGTGTACGTCCGCTTGAACAACGCGTGGGCGTGGGTGGTCTCGCCACGCAGCGGCATGAGCAGCACTTCTGCGTCATAGGTCGGACGCGCGGGGACGCGGCTCATAGCGTCACCGGGATGCCGGCAGCCTGCCCAGCCCGCGTCGTGTCACCGCGGATGAACGGCAACGCACCACCGAACACGGTGCTGGGCGAACCGGCATCGGGATTCGGCGTGTACGAGACCGAGACGTTGGCGAAAGGCAGGCCGACAGACGCCGACGCCGTGGCGTTGCCGGTCAACGATGACGTCAGGAAACCAGCCAGGATCGAAACCGGCGACAGGCCCTTGAGCGCATTGCCCAAGGCCACCTGACCGAAGAACCCCAAACCGGTTTTGTCCAAGGGCAGCAAATTGCAGAGCAGGTCGGTGACCACCGAGGCAACGATGCCGATGATGCCGATGATCAGGTCGAGGAAGGTCATCCCGACCTGGACGGTGTTGGTGACGCTGAGCGCCGACCAGCACACCGGGACGCTGACCGGTTCACCGCAGGTCATCATCGGCAGCGGCGGCAGTCCGATCCACTGGGCGCAGGCCACCGCAGTGCCGTTCATCTTCACCGTGCTCGCGGCAAAGGACGGCTTGCGGCTCGAAAACGGCCACATCATCGGATACCACAGATTCACCGGCGGAATCGTGACATCGGGGATCATCATCCCGCAGTCATGGCCATCGAGGGCGATCCACATGCCCTTGTGGGTGACCGGCTTCGCGCCGTTGGTGAACTTGTTCTGGTTCATCGCGAAGCCGAGGGTCCACATGAACGTGGCGATCATCTCGACCGAGAACGTCGGTGGCGGCTTGGGCGGTGGAGGCACCGGCGGCGGCAGGATCAGGCCGTGGGTCAGAAAACCGAACGAGAAATCGATGATGATGTTGACGTTGACCTTCACGGCGCGCTCCAGCCATCGGCCAGGCGCAGGCGCGCCGTGCGGGCACCACCAGCGGGAGGCGCAACCGAAAAGAAGCCACGGAACACCAGGTGGAACGTGCGTTCCTCGGGCAGCAGCACGAGCAGTTGCGGCACGGCCTCGACCTGGTGCTCGCGGCCCTCGGCGAGCACGTCGAGCAGGATCCGCAGCGTGGGCAAGGCGAAGCTCCACCGGCCATCCGGGGTGGCGCCTTCAACCGTCACGGTGGTCCGCGCCTGCGGAATCTGCGGCAGGACCCAGTCCGGATGGGCGCGATGGAACAGCCCGGGTCCGGCTTTCGGCGTTGAAGGTGCCACCGGCATGCGCTGGGCATGGATGGCCGAGGTCGTCGGCACGGTGGCCCAGCAGGCGGGTTCGGGCTGGTCATCCCAGCTGTGGATGGCCTGGCCTGGATGCTCGACATTGGGCAGGTGGCGGGCGGGATCGAAACGCGGATAGGGCTTGGGCGATTTCAGCTTGGCTGCCAGGCCTTTGGCATGGGGCGCGGGATCGAAGCCGCGTCCGAGCGGATTACGGGCGTCGCAGACATCGATGAAGGATTCGCGATCGATCTCCACCGCCGCAGCGCCGCCGAAGGCCCTGGCCCAGGTCAGCGGCATGGTGGTGAAGGGCGCGGCGGGTCCCGGGCGATGGCTGAAAAAACCATTTTCCCAAGCGCGATCGCCGCTGACCTGCAATTCGTGGCGCACCGCGCCGACGCTCAGCGCCACGGTCATCCGGGTGGTTGCCCGACCACCCGGGGCGTGGGCCTGGCCGAGCAGGATGACCTCGAACGCCGGATCGGCGCGCAAGGTGTCATCACGGGGCAGATCGCCGAACGGTGTCGGAGTGTCCTTGACCAGGATCGGCGCCGGTTGCTGGGTTTCGAGCGTCGGGGTGCCGGCCGCGTCGCGAAAGGTCGCCTTGGCCACGATCATGCCTGCCCGGCCGTGGGGATATCCGGGCACCGCCGACACCGACACATGCGCCGGCACGGGATGGGTGTTGGTCAGCTCCATGACGCCGATCCGCTCAATTGAGGCCGACTTTGGGTCCGGTCACCGACACTTCGCTGCTGCCTTTGACTTCAACCTTGCCGCCCGAGATCGTGATATCGCCGCTCTTTTTCAGGGTGATCGAGGCGCTGCCGCAGGTCAGGGTGAGCTCGTCCTCGGCCTGCACTGCGACCGTTTTGGCCTGCACGATCAGGGTTGTGGCGAAGATCCCCATATCCCGCGCTTTGAATCGGCCTTCCGCTGTGGCATCAATGGTGATGCGCCCGGACGCAGTGACGCCCAGATGCTTGGTGTCGAGGTTGGTGAACTCGCCGACGACGAGGTGCAGATTGTGGGCGACCTTGCCATCGGCCTTGCCCGACACTTCGAGCTTCAGGTCGGTCTCGACTGCGGTGAGCTGGTTCCCGGTGACAACGGTCAGCTGGTCGCCCGTGATCCGGACCTCGACGTTCTTCTCAACTACCAGCGCCTGATTGCCGGAGATCTTCGTCGCATCATTGCCGGTGACCGCGGTGATCTGGTCCTTATCGACGCTGGTCACATGCTTTCCGACGATGGTCTCGATCAGATCGCCCTGGGTGTCCAGGGTGATCTTTTTCCCGGCATCGTCGAAGATCAGGCTGTGGTCCTGGGTGCCGCTGATCAGCTTCAGCGCTTCGTTCCCCTTCTTGTCGACATAGCGCAGTTGGTGCCCGGTGCGGCTTTGGAATACCGAGCTGGTGGTGGTGCCGTCGCTGACCTCCACTTTGGGCCCGGCCAGGCCGCCGTGATAGAGCACGCCGGCGATCACCGGCCGGTCGATGTCGCCGTGCTGATGGATGACGACCACCTCGTCGCCGACCTCGGGCGGGACGTGGAGCCCGCGGCCGTTGCCGGCTGCCGGCTCGGCCAGGCGGGCGCGCTGGATCAGCGGCTGGCCATCGGTATCGGGCTCGCTCGGGAAGGCGACCTCATAGACGCCTTGCTCAAGGGACGATCCCTCGGGGCTGGCCTCGCCGCTGGCGACGTTGTTGTCGACCACCACGCCCAGCCGGGCACCGCTGGCGAGCGGCGCCTTCGGCGGCGGCCAGGGCCGCCAAATCTTGTCAAATTCGATAGCGGTGAACGTATTCCGGTATCGGCCGCCGCCATTGCGCCGGACCTCCTCGCTGTCGGCATCGCCGGCCGCCTGCCAGTGGTGCTCGACGCTCAGCGCCAGGTAGCGCTCGGGGGCGCCGGGCAGCGACAAGTTGCTGACCGACACGCAGCGGCCGGGATGGATGCCGGCGAAGCTGCTGCGGCCATGCCACCGCCGACGATTGGCGGTGAGGGCCTCAGCAGCGCGGTTGGCGTGGCGGGCGGTGGCCGTGCCCGGTGGGAAGCGGTGCTGATGGTCCTGGTCGGTCTCGGCGGTGCGGGCGTTGCTCGGCCCATCCGGCGAAACGCTGCCGGTGGTCGGCGTCCGCGGCGTGCTGCTGATGTGCTCGGTGATCTCGACCTTCCCCGGGACCAGCCCTTCGCGGGGAGCGAATGAGAAGACGCCGCGATCGCGGGCGAGATCCCCGGCGCCGACGAACATCGCCTCGACCGCATCCGCCACCGCGCCGTAGGATCCGGCGGTGCCGCCGACGATCACCTGCTGGTCGCCAGCGGCAGCACCGGGCCGGATGTAATAGAAGCAGCCGTCTTCGGCGAGCAGCCGGCCGAGAAAATCGAGATCGGTCTCGGCCCATTGCACGACCCGGGCGGCGGTGCCGCTGCCATCAGCGATGGTCGCGGACACCTGATGGGCTTCGAGGATGAGCTTGGCGATGTCGGCGACGCTCTTGCCGGTGAAGGCCCGGGTGCGCCGGGAATACCCGGCCAGGGCCAGGGGATCCTGCAAAACCAGGCGCATCATGACTTCGCCCCGGGCGCGCTGGCCGATCAGCTCGACTTCGACGATCAGGCCTTCACGGTGGATTTCCCCGTCAGGATCGGAGAGCACCAAGGTCAGCGGCTGCTGGAGCAGACCCGACAGATCATCGGGCGAGGTGATGGCGCCGACGGGCAGTTCGAGATCGATGGTGAAGCGCATCGGACGGCACATCGCCTCCTCACCGATCACCTGTTCGAGCCGATGCCCGGCGAGCAGCGCCGGCGCCGGATCAAGCCGGGCATCGCTGCGTCCGGTCAGGATGGCTGGTCCCGGTGCGCCGGCCTCGACCCGGGTTTCGATCTCGTTGATCACGATCGGCATGGCGGCACCTCAGGGCTGGGGACACCGAGCTGTGGACCGGGCGCGGCCCGGGTCACCCGGATAAGGAGCATGGCGGCGGACGCCGGCATCGCCACGTGTTCTGGGACCGGGCCGACGGTTATTTCGAACCCGGCGGCTTGAGGCCGAGGCTGTCCCACAACTGGGTCTGGGCGTCGCCTTTGCCCTTGAGCAATTCGCTGAAGATGTCCTGAAAGGTCTTGCTGTTCCAGCTCACCGCCCGATTGAGCAGATAGCCGATCGGGCTGTGCGGCTCGGTCTTGGCGAAGAAATCCGCGATCTCCTGGAGCTTGGCGATGGCCTCGGCGCGGCTGGCGATGGGCCCAGCGGCCACCGGACCAGCGTTATAGGGCACCGCGTCTTCGCCTAAGGCGCCAGAAGCCGTCGAAGCGCTGGCCGGCCCGGACGGGGATTTGACCGGGCTGGCGCTGGCAGCCGGACTGGCACTGGCGACCGGAGCACCGAGCTCGCCCAACCGGCGGCGCAGCGCAGACAGCCCGTGATCGTCAGGGGCGAACCGTCCGCCGATCGCCGCGATGATCTCGTCGCAGGATTTCTTGCAGGATTCCAAGGCTTCGCGGCCCTGGGGCGACAGCGCGTCTTTGGGATCGAGCAGCGGTGCCAGCTTGTCGCTGAGCCACTCCAGCGCCGCTCGGCGGGGTCGCGGTTTCAGCGGATGCAGCGCCTCCCACCAGGTCGTCAGCAGCCCGCGGATGACGCCCAGTCCGCTGGCCAGCCCGGCCAGGCGCTGGGTCTGCCACAGCGCCCGGGCGAGCCACGCCGCCACCAGCAGATCCTTCGATTTCTCAGCCAGAATATTGCGGCAGCCGGCCGCGACCGCGCTCCAGTCGATGTCCCCGCCGGCGGGATGTTCGAGCTTGGCGATCTCCGACTCGATCTGGGTGAAGGCGTCGTCGTAGCGGACATTATCCCCGGTCGGGCTGGCTCCGGCGAGAGGCGTGGTGCCGAGGGCAAGATCATCGGGCATGGCAGGTTCCTGAGCGGGATCAGCGGTCGGTGCGTTGGGTGTAGCGCTTGGTGCGGCGGGCTGCGACCAGGTCGTGGAGCAGGTCGCGCAGGCTGGCGGTGCCATCGGCCAGGCTGGCGTGGAGCGGATCGGATGTTGCCACCACCTGGCGCCCAGCCTCGTCGAGCAGGTTGCTGAATCCGCTGAGAAAGGCGCCGGGCGAGCTGTCCGGCCACAGCGCGGCGAAACCCGACTCGGCCATGGGCGGGCCGAACGCCAGGGTGGTCGTCGGCCGTGGGCCGGTCGGGTGCATCGCCACCAGCGCGGGTTCCGCCTCGCCAAGCAGCTGCACCAGGGTCAGCCAGAACGACAAATGCAGCTGGTGGGCCACCGGCACCTGGAGGATCAGCCGCTGGCCCGAGCCGACCGCGCTGGCGGCCTGGGCCAGCCAGGTCATCGCGCCGGCCCGGCGGGGATCCTCGGCGGCGCCGAACAGTCCCGCCCACAGCGTCGCCTGCGGGGTGTTGCCCAAACCATCGAGCAGGGCTTTCTCAGCCGATTCGACATCGATGCCGTGGATCAGCGTGGCGCAGCGCTGGCGCAGCGCCGTGGGTTGGTCAGGCCACCCGGCCAGATGCTGGCGCCAGGCGGACTGGAAGAACGGCGCGAACAGCAATGGCAGCAAACCGGGCTGGTCGTCGTAGTCGCTGGCGCGCAATCCGGCCACCACCACGAACGGGCTGGGACGGCCCACCGCATCCGACGACGGGAAGACCGCCGCCGCCCACCAGCGGTTGGCGGCTGGCAGCAGCGCGAACACCGGCGCCGCAGCGGCAAAAGCTGCGGCCCGGTCGGGCTGGCGGTGGGGATCGATCCGCCCGGCGAGGAACCAGCTGTCGATCTGCGCAGACGGCGCATCGTCGGGTGCCAGGCGCAGGAAATCGCCGTGGGTTGGCAGCTTGCCGAAGCAGCCGGTGACGCAGTCCATGGCTCAGCGCCGTTCGCTGGTGCGATCGGCCTTGCCGATCCGGGCCGGGATGGCGAAGCCCTTGAGCAGGTCGCCTGCGACCAGGGTCTCCAGGGCCGGGGCGTCGAGGATGGCGCCGGCCAGGAACGTGCGATTCAGCGATTTGGCCTCGAAGGACCACTGGCACAGGTGGCCGCCCTCCGGGCGTTTCAGCGGCTTGCCGGAACGCAGCAGACGCAGGATGCCCCAGCCGCTGCCCGGCTGGTTGATGGTCAGCAGCTGGTTGCTGGCCAGGGTGATCGACAGCTTGGCTCCGCCGGGCTGGGATTGCTTCCAGCGGAAGGAGCCTTTGTGGTCCGGGCGGTCATAGAATGCGAACTTCTGGTCGCCTACCGACAGGATGAGATCCTCGACGCCTTCGCGCTGGATCAGGGTGGCGCTGAAGGCGATCGACAGTTCTTCGCCGCCATCGCTGAACAACGCCTCGCGGATCAGGTTGGCCTGGGCCAGGGCGCGCTGGTAGTCGAAGGACACCGGCAGCAGATCCCGGCCCGCCAGTTTCATCGCCCGCAAATCCTCCACCGATTTCAGGCCACGCCAGAACGTGCCGGATTTGGGATTGAAAATCCGGGCGAAAGTGGCGGGAGGCACTTCAGCGGTGGCCTCCGGATCGAACGGGAAGCGCCCGGCGCACTGCTCGCGGAAGGGCTGCTCGACCTCACCGGTCCAGCCGCGCTCCAGCTCGTTGGCGAGTTCGCCGGCCAAGGCGGCGTGCAAGGCATCGATCAACCCGCCCAGGCAGGCGGCAGCGGCTCTGCGCACCGGTTCGTGGTCGAGCACGCCGACCGCGGTGGCGAAGCGCTGGGCGGTCTGGTCGCAGGTCGTGCACAGCTCTTTCAATTTAGCGATATCGCGGACCCGGCCGCCGACTTCCGTGCCGGCAGCGAAGCGCTCAGCGGCGGCCACCAGATCCTTGGCTGCTTCCAAGCCATTGTCCATCCAGGTGGCATCGGCGGGCAGCGACGGCACGGCATCGACATCGGCCAGGTCGGCATCCTGGGCGGCGAGCTGGCGCGGGATCGAACGATACGGCGAATCGGGTCCGGTCAGGATGCGCAGCCGGTCGGCGGTCAAGGCCACCGATGGGAAAGCGACCGGCCGGACGTGGGTCAGCAGGTCGAGCCAGCGGGTCAGCCGTTCCTTGGCGTACATCGTGCGCAGCCGGCGGCGGACCTCGCTGGTCGACAGCGGCCGGGCCTTCAGCTCGCCGAGCTTGGCGACCAGGGCGCCGGCCTTTTCGCTGATCGCGGATTCGACCACGGATTCATAGGCGTCGCGGCCGAACACCGCGCTGAGATCCTGGTCGAGGACCAGCAGCTCGCGATTCTCGCCGGCGACCAGGGCGTCCCGGCCGAGGCGTTCCATACCGGCCTGGGCAGCCGTGATCAGCTCGGAATAGCCGAGCTGCAGCCAGATGTTGTCGCCCAGAGCGGCCCGCACCCGGTCGACCAGGGTCTTGTCGGACTTGGCCCGCCAGGTGTCAGTGGGGCGATTGCCGCCAGCGGACTGCTCCATCACGCCGACCAGATAATCGAGGTGGGCTGCGGCCTGGGCGGCGATCCGTTCGGGGACCGCCGGATCGCTTTCGGCTTTGGGCTTATCGCCCCCGGTTTTGCCGGGATCGGCAGAAGACTTGCCGGGATCGGCAGAAGACTTGCCGGCATCGGCAGCATGGGCCGAGGCCAGGCGCGGTTCGTCGATCAGCTGGCGGACCAGCAGGCCGCGGTCGGGCGGGACCTCGCCGCACAGCATCTGATAGGCGCGGAGCAGCTCGAAGAGCTGGTCATAGCCACCTGGCGACGAGCTGAGGCCGGTCCGGGCGCTGTCGATGGCGGCGCGCAGACGCTCAGCCGCCGGACGGATGAAATGCCGGGCCAGCGCAGGGAAATAGACGCGGTGGGCTTCGGCAGCGATGGCCGGTCCGCCGGTCGGGCTGCCGTGGTCGCGGACCTCGACCAGACGGGCGCGCAGATGGTCGAGGGCGTCCAGCTCGTCATCGGCATCGCCGGCGTGGGTCAGATCGCGGCAAGCGGCAGCGGTGCGGGTGACCAGGCCGGCATCAGTCGACGATCCGACCACCAGCCACAGCGCCACGGCGATGGCGATGGCCAGCGACCCATACGCGACCAGCGCCCGGCCGATGGCCAGCCGCTGGCGCACCGCACGCGGCCGTCCGGCCAGGCCGGCGTCGCCGATCACCACTTTGGCGAACAGATCGCGCAGGAAAAATCCGTGATTTCCGGCGCCGTCAGCCTCTTGGGCAGCGGCTACGGCGCTCGGCGCGAAGAAGATGCTGCCTTCGAAATTATTGGTTTTCGGCGGTGGCGGGGCGGCCGCGGCCTGGGCCATCGCCGCCACCTGGCGGGTGTCGCGATTGGGCTGGATCGAACTGGTGTAGTAAAAACCGCGGAACATCGGCTGATCGGGCAGCGGATAAGGCCGGAACAGCTCGCCCACCAGGGCCGAGAACCAGCGCTGCGACGACGTCACATTGGCCGGGAACAGCAAGGTCTTGACCAACGCGGCCTGGGGCCGGTCGCCAGTCAGCGCCGCCATCCGTTTCGCTTCCAGCCCGGACACCAGGCGCTGGACCTGCTGATCGTAGATCTCATGGGCCAGGCGCTGGGCCAGCTCGGCCGGAGCCAAGGTCGCTCCCCACACCTGATCGCGCTCGGTCCTGGTCAATCCCGCGAAGAAATCCTTGAAGCCGCCCATCATGTCGGCCTTGGTGAAGACCAGGTAGACCGGCGGCACCACGCCCAGCCGGTGGCAGACCTCGACGATCCGTTCGCGCACCGGGCGGACCGTGGTGGCGATGGCGGCCTCATGATCACGGACCAGATCGGGGATCGAAACCACCACGAGAATGCCGTTCAAGGCGCGGTCGCGGCGGGTGGTGCGGACCAGGTCGAGGAAGGCGAACCACTCGCCCTGGTCCTCGGGCTGGGTGGTGTAGCGGCCGGCAGTGTCGAGGAAGATCGCGCTGTCGGTGAACCACCAGTCGCAGCTCCGGGTGCCGCCGATGCCGCGCACCGAGCGCAGGCCGTGGCCCAACGACGAGAACGCCAGCCCCGATTCCTGGAGCATCGTGGTCTTGCCCGAACCCGGAGCGCCGATCACCAGGTACCAGGGCAGCGTAGCCAGGGCGCCACGGCCCGACGGCGACTGGCGCAGCGCGGTCAGATACCGCTGGAACTGCTCGCGCATCGCCGCGGTCTCGCTGGCTCCGGCGGCGACGCCGCGCTCGATGGTCTTGGCCTTGCCCGCATCCATCAGCTTGCGCACCAGCCAGGCCACCACCCCGATCAGGACCGCCACCGCGACCAGCAGCGCCCAGATCCAGGTCGGCATGCGGATCACGAAACTCAGGACATAGAGCGCGACGAGCAGCGCGCAGACCACGGCGGAGGCGAAGGCGATGGCCTTCATGGGGTAGCCTCCGGTTTCGCAGGTTTCGCGGGCTTCTTTGGCGATTCGGCGGCCCGTTCCGGTCTGGTCTCGGCGCCGCTCGCGGCTTCGGCCAGATCCGACAACCGGGCGGTGGAGATCAGCGTGGTGATCAGCCACACCGCCAGCACGCCGGCGAGGCTGGCCGACGGCACGATCCACCACGCCAGGCGGATCAGCGGCCAGCGCGGCAGGTCGAGGGCATTGGCGGCGGCGGCAGTGGCCTGGGGCGACAGCGGGGCGCGGGGATCGACGCCCCGCGCCTGGTTGATCTCGCTGGCCAGCGCATCCATGAGAATCCGCCGCCGTTCGCCGCCTTTGCGGTCGCCGTACTTGCCTTTGAAGCCGAAGGCCAGGCACAGCCAATAGATTTCCAAGGCGTCGTAGCGCCGGGCGCCGCGCACCTGGTCGATGCGATTGTAGAACTCCTCGCCGGCGGTGACCTCGTCGAAGTAGCGGAGCTGCAACGGCGCCGACAACCAGTCATCGCGGGCGGGCAGTTCCGACAGCATCACCGATTCGTCGATCAGCGCGACCAGCGCGTATTTGGCCGCGGCGACCTCTTCGAAGGACGCCCCGGCGCGCTGGGTGTTCGCCTCAAATTCGGCCAGACGCTGGTGCAAGCGCTCCTGGAGATCGGCGAACGGCGGACAATCCTCGGGTTTGGCGAGCACATCGGCCAGCGCCTTCAGCACCGGCGCAGCGGATTCGGAGAGGCCGCTCATGACCGCGCGCGCCGAGCGCCAGCTCGGCCTGGATGGTGCTTGGCCGAGCTGGCGCTCGGCGCTGCCAGGGCACAGGTGCCAGCCGTGGTCATTCCTGCACCGCCATGAATTCCAGTTTCAGATCGGTGAAATCCGGCGGCAGATGGATGCCGAGGGTACGGGTCTCGACGACCTGCTCCCAATCGTCGCCGACCCGTTGCAGCTCGAAATAGCAGTTGCCGGGCTGGGCCGGAATCTCGGCCGGCGGCACCGGCAGATAGGTCAGCGCCAGACCTTTGATCGATTGGGCGACGAGTTGCGGCACCCGGGCGCTGGCGGCGATCTTGGCCTTCAGCGGGGTCTGCTGCATCAGCTTTTCCGCCGGGGCGCTGGATTGCACCGACAGATAGATGCGGTGTCCGGCGAGCACCGGTTCAGGCAGCGTGGCGCTGAAGATGTTTCCGCCGCCACGTTTCAGAGGCAGCGGCGTGTAGCGGGCGGTGATGCTGGTTTCGAGCAGCGCACGCAGGCGCACTTCCAAAGCGGCAAACGACGCGCCCGGCCGCTCGTGGTCATAGGCCGGCAGATCCTTGGCGTGGCCGTCGCTGGTGAAGGTGTGCAGATGCCCGGCCAGTCCGGTCAGCGCCAGATGGAGCCGCTCCGGATGGGTGCCGGGTTGGCGCAGCAGGTGGAGCAGCCCGGGCACGGCGCCGTTCAAGGTGTGGAGCAGCAGGTAGTTCGCGCTCTCCGACGCTGAGAACTCGACGATCCCGCTGATCCGGCTGCGCCGGGCCTGGGCGAGTTCCGCGGCCCGGGCGACCGCGATGTCGGCGATGCGCTTGGCGATCCGGACCACCGCCGGCGCCGCCGCCAGGGTGATGGCCGGCGGGGTGAAATCCTCGGCGAGCTGGAATCCACCGGCCGGCGAGCGCACCAGCTCGGCAATCCGCAGCGAGCTGAATCCGTCGAGGTCCTCGTCGCCGAAGCGCAATCGCCAATCGCGTTCCACCACCGCAATCTCGCGCTCGGCGCCGCCGACGATCTCGTCACCGACCGTCACCGCAGCCCGGCGGAAGCGCAGCGGGCGGGGCGGTTCGCGCCGATCATCGGGAATGCTCGCCTGGCCGGCGGTCCGGGCGGGCAGGGCCAGGTACACCGGCAGACGCTCGACCTGGGGCGTGAACCGCTCGCGGAAGCCCCGGGCAGCCGGCGGCCGGTCGGCCTCGGGCATGGCGAACAACGTGCCGTCGGGCAGGACCCCGGCGGCGGAACGCAGCACCACCTGGTCGGTGGCGATGGCCTCGCGGTCGAGATCGAGCTCGGTGAATCCAATCGCCAGGGGCTGGGCGATGCGCAGCGCCCGGCGCACCCGCCAGTCGGCGGCCCGGTCCCACTGCTGGAACTGCTGCGGCGTAAGGAACATGCCCTCATGCCACAGCACCGGCTGGAGATGTTCCACGATCCTGCTCCGCTTATTTCTTTTCAGTGGCCAGGGCGACGGCGTAGCCCGACAGCACCAGCTTGGCACCGTCGGCCTCGTCCACCGGCAGGACCAGGGCGCGTTGGTCGCGGGCGTCGGCCTTGGAGCACAGCGCCAGCACGCCGATGTATTTCGCGTCGCCGTCATAGGCGACCTCGGCGGTGGCCGGGGCCTCATTGGCGCTGGTCGGTCGCACCACGACCTCGACCCGGGCGCCGGCGAGATCGTCCTTGAGCACGGTCAGGTCGTCAGTCCACAGCGATTCGACGGTGGTGGAGCGGAACTTCTGATCCGCCTTGAGCGGATAGATGCGCACCTTCACCGCCGTGGATTCCCCGGAATCGTTGACATTGAGCGGTGCTCGACCAGTCAAGGTCAGCGAGGCCCGGGACGAACCGAAGCAGCCGGCCACGAGGGTGCAGGAGACCAGGGCGAAGGCGAGCAGGGCGAGGCGAGGCAGTTGGTTCATGGAGAGCTCGGGTTGTGCGTGGAATCACGGGCAGAGGCAAGGAGTATCGTTCGCCGGAAGGAGTCGGCGGCAGCGACAGCGCAGCGCGCCGGGAGCCAACTCGGAGCGCCGCACTCTGTGCGGCTGGTTGACCGGCGATTTCGCCAAGCACTTCGCCACCATTTTGGTGGGCGACGCCCCTGAAGATGCTGGCCGCACGGAGTGCGGCGCTCCGGGCTTGTGCGCCGCTCCGGGAACCAACTCGGAGCGCCGCACGCTGTGCGGCTGGTTGACCGGCGATTTCGCCAAGCACATCGCCACCATTTTGGTGGGCGACGCGCTTGGTGATGCTGGCCGCACGGAGTGCGGCGCTCCGGGCTTGTGCGACGCGCCGGGAGCCAACTCGGAGCGCCGCACGCTGTGCGGCTGGTCGAACGGCGATTTCGCCAAGCACTTCGCCACCATTTTGGTGGGCGACGCCCCTGAAGATGCTGGCCGCACGGAGTGCGGCGCTCCGGGCTTGTGCGCCGCTCCGCGAACCAACTCGGAGCGCCGCACGCTGTGCGGCTGGTCGAACGGCGATTTCGCCAAGCACTTCGCCACCATTTTGGTGGGCGACGCGCTTGGTGATGCTGGCCGCACGGAGTGCGGCGCTCCGGGCTTGTGCGACGCGCCGGGAGCCAACTCGGAGCGCCGCGCTCTGTGCGGCTGGTCGAACGACGATTTCGCCAAGCACGTCGCCACCATTTTGGTGGGCGACGCGCTTGGTGATGCTGGCCGCACGGAGTGCGGCGCTCCGGGCTTGTGCGACGCTCCGGGAGCCAACTCGGAGCGCCGCACGCTGTGCGGCTGGTCGAACGACGATTTCGCCAAGCATTTCGCCTCTATTTTGGTGGGCGACGCCCCTGGAGATGCTGGCCGCACGGAGAGCGGCGCTCCGCGCGCGGTTCATGCGAACCCGACGGTGAAATCACCGTCAGCGGCCACATCGACGCTGATCCTTCCGGTGGCGCCGCCCGAGCCCATG
Source organism: Planctomycetota bacterium (assembly GCA_014193115.1). GTDB lineage: Bacteria > Planctomycetota > UBA11346 > UBA11346 > UBA11346 > BJHQ01. The sequence continues at coordinate 86,415 of BJHQ01000016.1, forward strand.
CGTTCGAGCAGGGTCGTGCTGATCCGTGGCATCAGCGTGCCGGCGATGACGTGGTCAACATTGCGGGCGCCGGTCTCGGCCTCGGTGCAGCGGTTGGCGATGGCGGTGGCGACGGCGTCGCTGGTCGCCAGCTCGATCTTGTGGCTGGCCATCAGCCGCTTGGCGAGCTTGCCGAGCTTGAGCGTGGCGATGCCGCGCAGCGCCGACGGATCGATCGGGAAGAACGGGACGATGGTCATGCGCGCCAGCAGCGCCGGCTTGAAATGCCTGGATAATTGCGGGCGGATCGCAGCGACCAGGGCATCGACAGGGGGTTTCTCAGGATCGCTGGCGGCGGCCATGATCAGGTCGGTGGCGAGGTTGCTGGTGAGCAGAATCAAGGTGTTGCGGAAATCGATCTCGCGGCCTTCGCCGTCGGACAGCGTGCCTTTGTCGAACACCTGATAGAACAGGTTCATCACTTCCAGATCGGCTTTTTCCACCTCGTCGAGCAGCACCACCGAGTACGGCCGCTGGCGCACGGCCTCGGTCAGGACGCCCCCCTCACCGTAGCCGACATAGCCGGGAGGCGATCCGACCAGCCGAGATACCGTGTGCTTTTCCTGATATTCGCTCATGTTGATCGCGGTCATGAAGCGTTCGCCGCCGAATAGCAGGTCGGCGATGCCGGTGGCGGTCTCGGTCTTGCCAACGCCGCTCGGACCGACGAACAGGAACACGCCCAGCGGTTGGCCGGGATCCTTCAGCCCTGACTTGGCGGCGCGGATGCCGGTGCCGACGATTTTCAGCGCGTGGTCCTGGCCTTTGATCCGCTGGCCGAGTTCCTGCTCGAAACGCAGCAGCGCAGCGGCTTCGTCCTTGACCATGCTGCCCACTGGAACCCCGGTCCAGTCAGCGATGACCTGGGCGACGACCTGGGGAGTGACTTCGATGTGCATCAGCGGTTTGCCCGCCTGCAACGTCTTCAATGCTGCCAGCTTGGCTTCGTAATCGGCCTTTTTCGCTGCATCTTGCGGCGCGTCGATCAAGGCGGAACGGGCTGCGATGGTGGCCTCGGCGGCGGTCTTCTCGCGCTGCCAGCGGGCGGTGAGGTCCACCGCCAGCGGGCGATCGGCGGCGAGTTGCGCCTCCAGCTCGGCGATGGCCTCGGGATTGGCGGCGCCGCCGGTGTCGCGGTCGCGGACCAGGGAGGCCAACGCCCGCTCCCGGTCCTGGATCCGTCGTTCGACATCCATCAGCGCCGCCGGCTTGGTCGCCAGGGCGACCTTGACCCGGGCGGCTGAGGTATCCACCAGGTCGATGCCCTTGTCGGGATGCTGGCGGCCGGCGATGTAGCGGGCGCCCATCTCGGCGGCGGCGCGCAGCGCGTCGTCGCGGATGATCACGCCATGGGCCTTTTCATACACGCTGCGCAGGCCGCGGAGCATGGTGTGGGCGATCTCGATACCCGGCTCGTCGAGCTTGACCAATTGGAAGCGCCGGGCGAGCGCCGCATCTTTCTCGAAGTATTTCTTGTATTCGGCCCAGGTGGTGGCGGCGATGGTGCGCAATTCACCGCGGGCCAGGGCGGGCTTCATCAGGTTGGCGGCGTCGCCGGTGCCGGCGGCTCCACCGGCGCCGATCAGGGTGTGAGCCTCGTCGATGAACAGGATCACCGGTGTGGCACTGCCTTTGACCTCGTCGAGCACGCCTTTCAACCGGCTTTCGAATTCGCCCTTCACACTGGCGCCTGCCTGGAGCAGCGACAGATCAAGGCCGACGATGCGGACGTTCTTCAGTACATCGGGGACCAGGCCCTCCGCGATCATCAGGGCGAGACCCTCGACCACCGCGGTCTTGCCGACGCCGGGTTCGCCGACGCAGATCGGGTTGTTCTTCCGCCGCCGGGCAAGGATGTCGATCATCTGGCGGATCTCGGTGTCGCGGCCGAACACCGGATCAAGTTTCCCCTCTTTCGCTTTCGCTGTGAAATCAGTGCAGAATCGGGCCAGCGCCGAATCACCGCCCTTGCCTGGGCCGGCGCTTTTTGCAGCGCCAGACGCGATCTTGGCGGGTTCCTCGGTGCTCGGCACCAGGATGGTGTCGAGCTTGCTGCGCAGTTCCTGACGTGGGATCGTCGCCAATACATCTGGCCAATCGCCCCCGGCGACGCGGACGCCGTCGCCGAGCAGCACCAGCAGCAGCGTCGCCGAGCGGATGTCGGCGTGGCCGAGGTCGAGCGAGGCGAGCAGCCACGCCGCTTGCAACCACTCGACGAGTCTGGGCGAGAAGACCGGACGCCCGGCGTTGCCGTGGCGCAGGCTGTCCAGCTCGCCTTCGACGATCCGCGCCAGACGCGCCGTATCGATGGCGAAATGCTTGCAGATCACCGGAAGATCGGTGGTCGGGGTGGACAGCAGGGCGGCGAACAGGTGCTCGGGCGTGACTTCGTAATGGCTGCGCTGGACGCAGGCTCCGGCCGCCGATTCGAGGGCCTTGGTGACGGTCGGATTGCAGCGGCCGAGCAGGGCCTTGAGGTTGAGTTCGGGCATGGGCGTCTCGGTGGAAGCGGTGGTCAGGCGGCGAGGTCGATGGTGTGGCCGGCATCGTGGCCGGAGAGCCGGGTGTCGCGGCCCAGCCGGCGGCTGCCGTCGAGCTGGGCTGGCCGCAACGCCTCGGGCGCGACGTGCAGCCGCAGCCGGCATTCGAGACGGCTGGGATTGACCGCGGCGATCAGCGCGGTGACCCTGGCGTGGTCCGCGCCGCCGGGCAGCAGACCACTGAGGGATGCGCCATCGATTGGACCGATGCTGACGGCGAAAGCAGTGGCGCAGGTCCTGGTCCGGCTGCCCAGTCCGCCGCCGAGCGGCGCCCCGATCCGAGCCCGTTCCTCGGCCGGCAGATCGGTCCACGATGACAGGTTCGGTTCGACCAGCACCGGAATCCCGGGCAGGGCGGCGGACAGGATCGCCTCCACCGCGGCGGCCGAGGCCGGACGCCGCGACACCAGACCGGCGAGCAGCGCAGCATGGGGGAAATCCTCAAGGGAGCTGGAGCCGGTGGCGGCGTTCATGCCGGTAACAGCGCTGATGCCGGCGACGGCGCTGATGCCGGCGACGGCGCCGAGGGCAACGCCGGTGGTCGGACCGAGAGCACGATGCTTGCGCAGCGCCCGGGCGAGCAGGGACAATAAACGGTGGTTGAACAGATCGAGGAAATCCCGCACCCGGCCTTCACCGTCAAAAGTGTGGTCGATCAGTTGCTCGGTGTGAAAGGCCGGCAACGGCGAAGCCTGGCCGTACAAACCGAAACAGGTGGTTTCGATCTGCCACCGACCGTCATCGCCCAGCTCGGCTCCAGCGACATCCGATGTCGGAAAGGCAAGAGAAAGCGCTGGGCGCAGGCGCAGCGCCTCGCCAGCGATCGGCCCAAGGTGGCCAACCTGCGCAGCGGCCCCCGACTCGACGAGATCGACCAGCTCGGCGAACCGGGCGCGGTGCGCCGTCGCGGCGAGGCCAGCGGCGAGCTCAGGCGTCATGGCAGAAATCGACTGGAGCGCCGAGCGCCAGCTCGGCAGAGGTTGTCCCTGGGAGCGCCGAGCGCCAGCTCGGCTGGGGTTGTCCCTGGGAGCGCCGAGCGCCAGCTCGGCAGAGGTTGTCCCTGGGAGCGCCGAGCGCCAGCTCGGCTAGGGTTGGGATTTGATGTGATTTTACACTAGTTACATCGGTTGGCCGGCCACTTCCGTTAAACACGTCGCTGGCCATACGGGCCGAGCTGGCGCTCGGCGCTCCCAGGGAAGACTCGTCGCTGGCCATGCGGGCCGAGCTGGCGCTCGGCGCTCCCGGGAAGGACACGTCGCTGGCCATGCGGGCCGAGCTCGCGCTCGGCGCTCCCAGGATCGTGCTCATATGAGATGACCGCGGCCGCTGCGCGGCAATTGGCTGAGCACCGCGCCAGTGATGGTGCCCTCGACCCGCAGGCGTACCCAACTGTTCAACGCGACATGCTGGGCGAGCACCTCGTCGAGCACCTGGGTGAACAAGTGGCGGTCGCCATCGCCATCGAAGCGGTCCTCGCGCACTGCGACGGTGACCTCGCTGCCGCGCACCGGCAGACCGTGGTGCAGACGGGTGGCAGGTTCGCAGCGCACCCGCTCGATGCCCTCCAGGAACCGGTGGTGAGCGCTGCGCACCTGGGGATCGCCATGGATCCGCGGATGGTGCAGCTCGATCAGGTCGCGCAGCGGGCCGACCTCAGCCAGGGACCGGTGGTTGAGGGCGAGCAGCCTGACCAGCCGCCATTCCAGGTCGCGGCCGAGCGGCGGCCAGGCGCAGGGCGTCGGTCGGTCGAGGTTGCGCAAACGCAGTTTGCCGCTGCCGCCGACCAACTGGCTGATGTCGCCGGGAGCCAAAGCCGAGGGCAGCCGGCGGTTGGTGGCCCAGATGGCGACCGCCAGGGTCTCTTCGTCCTGGGCTCCGAGCGCGGCCGGAATGTCGAGCAAAATCTCTGCGCCCCAGCCGAGCGGCGACGGACGTCGGCGGACGGCGAAGGTCCGGGCATCGCTCGGGGCCCCCGGACGAGCGGTGGTCCACAGGCGGTAGGGGCGCGGAGTCGGCCGACCGCGCACCAACCCTTCGACCGAGACCACCGAGTGGACCTCGAAATGGTCGGCGGGGCTGCCGGACGCACGCAGCCGATAGATGCCCGACAGCGGATCGAGGGGCACCGGATCGGCGTGGTGCGGGAAACAGTTGGCCGCCGGCGTGCAGCCAAGCAGCAGGCTGCCGGCGCTGACCGCTCCGATCCCGCCCGGCAGGCCATCGAGTTCGACATGGAGGGTGAACGAATCACTGGCCCCGAAGTGGGCCAGGCCGGCCACGCCGGGAATCTCGGCGGCAAAGAATTTCACGGGAAAAGCGAGGTATTCCGCGAGCCTGGCCAGGGCCGGCAGGTGCGGTCCCGGTCCCGGCAGCAGGGCTTCCGCCATTGCCGGGCAACGGGCCGGACCGCGGTGGAGGGTCACCTCGCGCCGCAGTCCGTCGATCGTGGCGACCGCGACGATGCTGCGGGCGTAGCGGGTCAGGCAGGCGTGCAGGCCGGCAGCCTGGGCGTGAGCGCCGACGCAGTGCAGGCGCAGGGCCGGGACTCCGGTTTCGGCGAGCTGGGCGCAGGTGGTACCGGCGGCGCAGCGCACGGTGATCTCCAGCACCGGATGGGCTCCCGGACGCAGCACGACCTCGCTGATCCGGATTGGCAGCACGACCACCTCTGCCGCGGTACGGAACCGGCAGCGGGTGCCATCCACCGGCACCGAATCGACCAGGCTGCCGGCGGGCAGGCGGTGGACATCGGTATCGCCAGCCCGGGCATGATCGACCTGGAGCAAGGCCAAGGCCGGCAGCGGACACAGGTATTGCGGCCACAACTGCTCAATCAGCGCCTGGGCGACCTCGGGCAGTTCATCATCAAGCTTCTGCCGGATCCGCCCGGTCAGGAATGCGACGCCTTCGAGCAGCCGTTCGACATCCGGATCGGCGCCGGCCTCGCCCAGGAACCGGGTCGACTCCGGATGGGCCAACGCGAACTCCCGGCCGGATTCCCGCAGGTAGCGCAATTCATCCTGATAATAGGTGTTGAACATCACCAACCCCCGTGACCGGCAGCACCGCGGCTGGGAGCGCCGAGCGCCCGGCCGGCTGGGCTGGGAGCGCCGAGCGCCAGCTCGGCTGGGCTGGGAGCGCCGAGCGCCAGCTCGGCTTGAGTTGGGTTTGGGAGTATTTTCTCACCAGCGTTGATCACCTCGCTGGCCATGCGGGCCGAGCTGGCGCTCGGCGCTTCCATGAACCCATTCATCCGTTGATCCGAACCCGGCCGTCGCCGGTGAATGCCGTGGCCAGGTTCACTGGCGTGCGATCCCCGCCGGCCAGGACCGCGGTGATCTGGAAGCGGATGGCGAGGTCGCCGCCTTCCGAGGGGACGTGCTTCACCACGACGCCGGCCAGGCGCGGTTCGTAGCGCTGCAGGCAGGCGCGGATGTCCTTCAGGGTCCGCGGCAGATTGGCGGGAAATCCTTGCAGCAATTCATGCGGCGAGGGCAGCCCCAGCTCCATCTGGGCCGGAGCCGAACCTTGGCGCGAGTTGAGCACCCGGCTCAGGTTGCGCAGCACTGAGCGCAGCACCGCGGCCCGATCCTCGGCGAGGGTCGGGCCACGATCGCCTGCGGACAGGCGCTCGAGCAACGCGACCCGGCACGGACGGACCTCGGCCATGGACCCTCGACTGGTGTCTCCACAGGTGACCGCTTGCGGAGGCGGCAGCCACCGCAAGCGGTTCGGTCATCGCGGCCGCCCGTGACGCACGGGCGGCCTCACCGCCTTGGCATCGTGGCGCCAAGGCGGTTCCCAGGCTGGTTTATTTTTTGTCCAGCTTGCCGACCAGCGACAGGGTGAAGCTGGCGCCCATGTACTTGAAGTGGGGCTGGACCTTCAGGCCGACTTTGTACCAGCCGGCTTCGCCAGGCACGTCTTCGACGGTGATCTCGGCTTTGCGAAGCGGCCGGCGGTTGCGGACTTCCGGAGCCGGATCGTCCATGTCGCTGATGTACTGGCTGATCCAGGTCTGCAGTTCGCGCTGCAAGGTCGAACGGTCCTTCCAGCTGCCAATCTGCTCGCGTTGCAGCACTTTCAGATAATGCGCCAGGCGGTTGACCACGAACAGGTACGGCAGCTGGGTGCCGAGCCGGTGGTTGGTCTCGGCAGCTTTGCCCTCGGGGCTCTGGCCATAGGTCTTGGGCTTTTGCGTCGAATTAGCACTGAAGAAGCAGGCATTGTCCGAGCCCTTGCGCATCGCCAGGCCGATGAAGCCTTCTTCGGCCAGTTCGTATTCCCGGCGCTCCGAGATCATGCATTCGGTCGGGCACTTGGTCTCGATTTCGCCCATCGACTCGTATTGGTGCAGGGGCAGGTTCTCGACCGTGCCGCCAGATTGCGGTCCGATGATGTTCGGCGCCCAGCGGAACTTGGCGAAGGAATCGGCGACCCGGCTGGCCAAGGTGAAGGCGGTGTTGCCCCACAGGTAGCTGGCGTGGCTGCCTTTGACTTCTTCCTGGTAATTGAACGCCTTGACCGGGGTGGTTTCAGGGCCGTAGGGCAGACGGAGCAGGAAGCGCGGCGCGGTGAGGCCGACACTGCGCGCGTCATCGCTTTCGCGGAACGAGCGCCACTTGGTGTACTGCGGGCCTTCGAACAGCGATTTCAGATCGTTCAGCGCCGGCAGCTTGGTGTAGCTGTCGACTCCGAACATCTTGGGCGAGGCCGAGGACAAGAACGGTGCGTGGGTCATGGTGGCGACCGCTGCGACCTTTTGCAGCAAGGCGATGTCCTGGGGGCCGGCGCCGAACTCGTAGTTGCCGATGATCGCTCCGTACGGCTCACCGCCGAACTGGCCGTATTCCGCGGTGTAGGCCAACTTATACAGACCGGATTTGACGATCTCCGGGGCGTCCTCGAAGTCGGCTTGCAGGTCTTCTTTGGTGACGTTGAGCAGCTCGATCCGGATATTTTCGCGGAAATCGGTGCGGTCGATGAGCAGCTTGAGACCGCGCCAGGCCGATTCGATCTTCTGGAACTTCTCATCGTGGAGGATCGCGTCGAGCTGTTTCGACAATTTTTTATCGATCTCGGAGATCATCAGCTCGACCACCGATTTATCGATCTTGTCGGCAGCGGTCTTGCCCGAGACCAGTTCGCCGACCAGGGCTTCGACGCCGCGCCGGGCCAGGGCATAGCCCTCGTCCGCCGGCTGCATCGAGGTCTGGGACATGATCTGGTCGAGCAGCGAGCCTTCATTGGCGCTGGCGCCGCCGGCAGCAGGAGCGGCCTGGGTGTCGTTGGCCATGGTTCAGGCCCCCTTCTGGAGTTCGGCGAGGATCGCGGACCGGGCGGCATCATCGCCGATGATCGCCTGGATCTTCTTGCGGAAGGCGGGGATGTTGCCGAGCGGGCCGCGCAGAGCGTTGAGCGCGTCGCGCAGTTCGAGCAGCTTGGACAGCTCGGGCACCTGGCGGGCGACCTGCTCGGGCTCGAAATCCTTGATCGAGCCGAACTTCAGGCTGACCGCCATCTCGCCGTCGCCGGCCAAGGTGTTCTTCACCGCCAGGTCGGCTTTGATCTTTTGGCTGGCCAGGACCTCGTTGAAGTTGTCCTTGCTGATGTTCACCGGCTTGCGCTGCTCGACCGGAGTCGCGTCAGCGCGCTGGGTGAAATCGCCTAGGACCAGGAACTTCAGGGGAAGCTCCTTTTCCGCGACGGCGCCGCCGGTGGCGGTCTTGTAGACGATGTTGACGCGCTCTTTCGGAGCGACCGATCCTTCAGCAGCCATGGGCGGTGATCCTCTATCGGGGGTGGTGGGAAACGGTGAACAAGAATGAAAAGAGCCTCATTTTTCTCCAACCGTCCCTCCAGGCAGGGTCCCTCAGGGGCGCTGGCTGGGGGAGGGCGGAGCCCAGAGGCACGGGGGATCATGGCGGAGCCATCCCGCGCCTCTGGAGCGGAGCCCCCCCAGACGAGGGAGGGGTCTGGGGAGGGCGGAGCCTTCCCCAGGCAAAGAGCTCAGCGATTGGCCGACCAGCTGTCCTCGTGCTCGATGCCGCCATCTTCGAAGCGCCAGCTGATGGTGTGGAAGACGAACGAGACTTCTTCCAGCGGGGGCAGCTGCGAGCTGGCCGGGATGATCGTGTCGGGGACGTACTGGCGGAGCGACGCCACCCGGCCCTGCTTGAATCCCACGGTGTAGAAATGCTGGGTGGTGCCGTCGCCGGTGGGATTGGGGCGGAAGAACTTGAAGACGCCTTCGACGACCTGGTTCTCAACCAGGGCCTTGGCGAGCAGCGGACTGGCCTTGTCGATGCGCTTGCGCAGCAGCAGCGGCTGGTACTGGCGGCGGCCGGTGGCCATGCCGCTGCCGGCTTCGCGGGCGGTGATCACCGCGTGCTCGAAGTACACGCACTCGATGCTGTTTTCACGGCCGAGGCTGGTGATCGAGCTGTCGCCTTGGATATCGGATCCATTGGCTTTGAGGAAAAGATGGACGGCTTCGGACATGGTGGCCTCGGGGAGTGAGGATGGGAGACTGGCTGAGCGAGCTGGGCGGGGTGGTTGCCAGGGCCCTGATCAGAGGACGGCTGGCGTGCATGGGCTGGATAGAACGATCGGACAGGGCGGTCAAGAACTGAATTGCCAGATCCGGTTGATCAGCGCGATCTGCACTGATCCACCGGATGAAGGTTCTGCGAAGCCGGGTTCAGCGGCCCGCGGCGAATCCGACTTCGGCCAGGGTGTGACCGGCGAAGAATGTCTGGACCAGATCGCTGCGGTAACCGACCACGACGCTGCGGATCGGGGCGTCCTCGGTAGTGACGCAGAAGCCGGGCAGGCGACCCGCCGCGGTCAGCTGGACCGAGCCATGGGCCAGGCAGAAGGCGCGGATGGTGTCCAAGGTTTCGCCGGTGATGACCAGGGAATGGCCTTCATCGATGCGCAGCGAGCCGGACGGCGCTGGAGCGGGGTAGGCACCGGGCAGGGACGCCGGCAGGCTGCCATCGGCGGTCAGGTTGAGGAGGTGGTTCGGCACGAGGCCCCAGATGGCGGGCATGTCAGACTCCGAGCAGGCGGTGATGGCGACGTATGGCTAGACCACGGGTGCGGGGAGTCAACCTTGACAGCTGACCGGACCGTCTCGGTGTCTGCTGGTCGAACCGGTTCGCTGGCCATGCCATCCGGATCTCCAGCCCGAGCGGGGGAAGCCAGGAAGTGCGGCCAGCGTGTCGAGCCTATGCAGTCAACTGGCGCTGGACCGCGGCGAAGTCGAAATAGACCTTCTCATTGATCAGACGATCTTCTTCGAAATCGAAGATGCAGACCAGCGGGAAGTCGAGCCGGTTGCCCTTGGGCGGCAGGCCGGCCCACTCGCCGCGATGGGTCCCGGTCGAACGGGCCTCGACGATGACCGCGTGATCGGCATGGTGGATGGTGGTGGGGGCGAAATGGAAATCGGGGAAAGCGGCCACCAGACCGCCGATCATGTCGCGCACCGGCTGTTCGCCTTCGAACACCGCTCCCATGGGGAAGACCTCGTAGCGCGGGCAGTGGAAACTGGCGATCACCTGATCGAGGTTGCCGGTGTTTTCCGCATCGATGTGGCTTTGCACGATCGCTTGCCGAAGGGCGCGGAGCTGATCCTGGGTGCTGCTGGCCATGGTCTTCTCGTGGGGTCTGGGGTGTTGCGACCGGGAGTCGGTCAGGGGCATGATGAGCTGGCGAGGGCTGGCCGGTCAAGTGCGGACGCTGCAATTTTTATGAAGTTTTCTTCATTATTTTCAAACCCGGCATTGAACCGCCAGGACCCGACCACTTTCCTCCACTTGACGCTCGTGCGCTCACCACTTGTCGCTCGTGCGCCCGTCAAATTTGCGATTGGACCTCTTGGGTTCCCAACCGCGTCCTGCTGTTCGTCCCTGCCCGGATCAGGTCTGCCGCACCCGCGGATCGAGCCAGGTCACCAGCAGATCGCTGAGCAGGTTGGCGAGAATGACGATGGCGCCGTAGACCAGCACCGTGCCCAGCACCAGCGTGTAGTCGCGGCTCAGGGCGCTTTCGACGAATTCCCGGCCGAGGCCAGGGATCTGGAAGATCTTCTCGACCACTAGCGAACCAGTGAGCAGATACGCCGCGGTCGGGCCGAGGGACGCCGCAACCGGCACCAGGGCCACGGGCAGGGCGTGGCGCATCACCACCGCCGTCGGTGAGGCGCCCTTGGCGATGGCGGTGCGCACCTGGTCGCTGGCCAGGGCCTCGCCGAGTTCGCCGCGGACCAGCCGGGCGAAGCGCGCCGCCGCCGGCAGGGCCAAGGTCAAGGCCGGCAAGAAAAGAAAGGTCGGCGCAAGATAGCCGCTCCAGCCTGCCACCGGCAGCAGGCCCAGGGCCGATGCGAACAGTGCCACCAGCGCCGGCGCGACCACGAAGGTCGGCAGCGTCACCAATACCGCGGCCGCGATCGTGGCGCTGTGATCCACCGCCGTGCCCCGGCGGACGGCGCCGAGGATGCCAGCTCCCAATCCGAGCGAGACAGCGAACAGCAGCGCCCATAGGCCAAGCCAGGCCGACACCGGTAATTTACTGGCGATGATCTCGTTGACCGAGGTGCCGCGATGCTTGAACGACGGGCCGAGGTCGCCAGTGGCGAGATCGCCCAGCCAGCGCAGGTACTGCATCGGCAGGGACTCATCCAGATGGTATTTCTGGTTGAGCGCGGCGGCGACCTCGGCTTCGACATGACGTTCGCCATCGAACGGACCGCCCGGGGCCGCCCGGATCAGGGCGAACGAGATCGTGGCCAGGATCAGCAGGATCAGCGGCGCGGTGGCAAGTCGGCGAAGAAGCATGCTCACCGTAGCCGCGCCAGACTCACGCTCATGCTCACGGTTCGATCCATAGGTCGCGCAGCGGATGCTGGTCGAGTGGATTGTCGTAGAAGCCGGCCAGGGATTCCTTGCGCAGGCTCTTGCTGACATAGCTATAGATCGGCGCAATCGGGCATTCCTCGGCGACCAGCATGGTCTCCATGCGGCGGATCAGCTTGGCACGCTCCGCCGGATCGGTGGCACGCTGGCTGGCGTCGACCAGGCGATCGTATTCTGGCGAGCCCCAGCCGGTGCGGTTGTTGCCGTTCCCGGTGGTCCACAGGTCGATGAACGTGTTGGGATCGGCGTAATCGGCGTACCACGCCGACCGGCAGACCTGGTACGCCAAGGTGGTCTGGGCATCAAGGTAGACTTTCCACTCGCTCGACCGGGCGGCGACGGTCGCGCCCAGGGCGTCCTTCCACTGGGCGGCGATGGCTTCAGCGATGGCTTTGTGGTTTTCGCTGGTATTGAACAGGATATCGATCGGGGGCAGTGGTTTCCCCGCAGCATCTGGCGTGGCATAGCCGGCGGCGGCCAGCTGACGCCTGGCCTCGGCGCGATCGGTCAGAGGAAAGGTCGGCGGGTCATAGCCCGGCATCTTGGGAATCAGCCCAGCATTGGGGATTTCCCCGAATTTGGTGACGAATTTGGTGATCGCCGCGCGGTCGATGGCCAGACTGAAGGCCCGCCGCACCCGGGCATCGTCGAAGGGCGGTTTCGTGCAATTGAAGCGGTAGAAATACGCGCCCAGGGTCGGCGTCACCGAGAAATCAGGATGCCGGCTGATCTGCTCGAACCGCGCCTGCGGCACGCCTGGCATCCAGTGGATCCCGCCCTGCTGGTAGAGCCGCCAGGCGGTATCGAGGTCATCCGTTGGCAGAGCGGTGACCTTGGTCAAACGCACCGCGGCGCGATCCCAGTAGTGCTCGTTGCGGACCATGATGATCGACACTCTGGGTTCCCATGCCACCAACCGGAACGGACCGTTGCTGACGATGTTTCCAGCCCGGGTCCAGCGGTCACCGTGGAGCGCGATCAGATCGACCCGTACCGGGAACAAGGTCTGGAACGCGCACAACGACAGGAACCACGGACACGGCCGGTGCAGCCGCACGGTCAAGGTGCGTTCGTCGGTGGCGTTGACCCCGACCGTCGTCCAGTCGGTGGACTTTCCTTTATGGAAGGCTTCGGCGCCGGCGATCGGGTAGAGCTGGCTGGCGTATTCGGATCCGGTGGCCGGGGTCAGCACCCGTTTCCAGCTGGAAACGAAATCCTGGGCGACAATCGGTTTCCCGTCGCTCCACGCTGCACCGGCACGCAGATGGAACGTGTAGGTCACGCCATCGGCCACGGTCCAGCGCTCGGCGACGCCGGGCAGCGGTTCCAGGGTCTTGGGATGCAGACGGCACAAACCTTCGAACAAGCCTCCTGCCAGGCGGGATTCGAGCAGTCCGGTCATCAGCCCTGGATCGATGGTCTGAGGCTCGCTCTCGTTGATGAAAACCAGCTCTTGCGGGACCTTCTTCCAAGCGTCGTCGGCAGCCGCCAAGGCGGACCAGGGCGCGAGGACGAAGGCCAGGACCAGGATGAGGCGTGGAGGCATGGCGCCGTGGTAGCCAGGATTTCCGCATCGGCCATGCCTGCTGCCTGACTGGGGCTGGGAACTGGATTGGACCTGGCCCGTCTGAAACCGCCTGGATTTCGGATCGCTGTTGGCGACCCTGGTCCACCCCATCCGATGCCTGCGCTTCTGCTGATCGCCCTGCTGGTTGCCGCTGAACCGCCTGATGCCGGTGCAGCGCCGCCGCTCATCGCCGCTGGCGCCAGCACGCCTGGTTCGATCTACCAGCCGGCCCAGACAACAACCAGCGCCACGCTGGCCCTGGCCGACTGCCTGCGCCTCGCCCATCGGCAGGGCCGGCGAGCGATCCAGGCGGGTGAAGAACTGCGTCTTGCCGAGTCTGCCCTCGGCGCAGCCCGCCGCGATTACGGTCCGCAGCCGACTGCGACCATCGGCGCCGGTTGGTCGGGGTCCGGAACGTCACCGCGCCCTGGCGACGACCAGCGGGCGACCGTGGGAGCGACCCAGCGCCTGCCCACTGGCGGGGAGGTCGGGGTCTCGGCCACGGCCGCGAGGAACCGAACGGCAGGTTCCACGGCGACCACCTCGGACGAGGTCGCCTTGACCGCTCGTCAGCCTTTGCTGCGCGGCGCCGGCCCGACCGCCTGGCGCCAACCGCTGACCGCGGCGGAGCGCGCCTTGGCCGATGCCCGCCGCGCCCATCTGCGCGACCGCCAGGATATTTCCGTCGATACCGCCCGGTCCTTCTGGGGTCTGCAACGCCGGCAGGAGGAAGTCTCCCAGGCCCAGGCAGCGGCCCAGCGGGCGGCCTTCCTGCGCGAGCAGTCCGAAGCGCTGATGGCGGTGGGCAAGCGCGGCGCCGACGATCTGTTCCGGGCCGAGACCAATTTGCTCTCGGCCCAGCAACAGGCGCTGGACAGCGTCGCTGGATTCGAGGCTGCGGTCGATGCGCTGCGCCTCGACCTGGCGCTGGCGCCAGGCACGACCATCGCCATCGACCAGACACCGCCCAAACTGTTGCGCTGGATCATCGACGCCGGCCGGGCCATCGCCGCCGCCCTGGAACGGCGGCTCGACCTGGCCAGCGCCGCAGAGCGCATCGACGACGCCGAACGCGCGGTGGTCCTGGCCCGGGATGGGTTGTGGCCGCGGCTCGATGCCACCGGCCGGATGGCCTGGGGCGGGGTGCTGGACCAAGGCGCGAACCAATCTGTGCGCGGACCACCAAACTGGCGGGTCGGCCTGGAATTGGACCTCCCCTTGGCCACCCAGCATCAGGAGTTTGCCCTGGAGCAAGCCTTGGTCGCACGGACCCGGGCCCGGCGGGCCGCCGCCGAGCTGCGCGAACGGGTGGTGAATGAGATCCTCGACGCCATCCGGGATCTGCGCCGGGCCGAGGACTCCCTGGCGATCCAGGATCGCAACCGTATCCAAGCGACCCGTCGAGCCGAGAAGGCGTCGCTCGATTTCCAAGCCGGCACCGCCAGCAACCGCGACGTGGTCGAGGCCCAGGGAGAGGTCCGTGCCGCCGAAAATGCCTGGTACGCCGCCTTGGTCGCCTACCGGGTGTCCGAACTCAGCCTGCGCCGGGCCACCAACTGCCTGACCATCGATGCCAATGGCGCCTGGGACGAGAGCCCAACACCCTACGCCAGCGTGGAGCCGAAATGAGCCTGCGAATCAGCGGCGATGAACCGCCACGACGCCACGACGCCAAGGAACACCAGCGTGATTCCTCTGTGAATTGCGCTTGTCCACCGAATCGGCCAGATGCTGGCGCCTTGGCGCAATGGCGTCTGGGCGGTTTTTATTCTGTTTCCTTGGCGCTCGTCCTCGCCGGCTGCACCGGCCAGCCAACCAGCACCAACGAACTCGCCCGCTACACCGTGGTCCGCAAGGATCTGCTGGTGACGATCAGCGAAACCGGAAGCCTGAAATCAGCCAAGCCGGCCCCGGTGGTGCTCCGGGTCAACGGCACGGTGGTGAAAGCGGTGAAGGAAGGCTCGGTGGTCAAAAAAGGCGAGGTGGTGCTGGAACTCCAGAACAAAGGATTGACGGCGAACCACGATGGCGCGGTGCTCGATGTGGAATCAGCCCAGCGCGACTTGGCCGCCGCCCAGGCCGAACTGCGGTTGCACGCCCTCGAAGCCGACAAGCAGCTCGCCGACGCCGAGCGGGCCCTGCGCTTCGCCAAGCTCGCCCAGGAGCACTTCGAAAAAGGCAAGGATCCCCTGCGCCGCGAAGAACTGGCGCTGGCCGAGCGCCGCGCCGGAATCGAACGCGACGACGCCGCTGAAAAAGCCGAACGCATGCCCGGGCTGCTCGCCAAGGGCTTCGTCACCGCCGCCGAGGTCCGCACCGCATCCCTCGAAGCGGACGAGAAGCGCACCCAGGCCGCACGCAAGAAACGCGAGCTGGAAATCTACCAGACCTATGAAGCCCCCCAGGAGCAGGCCAAGCTCGCCGCCGATGTGATCGCCGCCGAGCTGGGGGTCGAACGGATCAAGCAGCAGATCGCGACCCAGCGCGGCCAAAAGGAGGCCGCGGTGCGCACCGCCGAGGTCCGCATCGCCCGCAAGAAGGCCGAGTCCGAGGACTTCGCCGGACAACTCGCCTTGCTCACCCTGGTCGCCCCGACCGACGGGGTGGTGGTCTACGGCAAACCCGACCGCCGCGAGTGGGAGGACGCCCCGACCCTGCAACCCGGCGAGGATGTCGGCCAGAACCAGACGGTGATGAACATCCCCGATCTGAACGAGGTCGTGGTCGAGGTCGGCATCAACCAGATCCATGTGGGGCGGGTGGCTGTGGGGCAGACCGCCACCGTCACGGTCGATGGGGTGAATGGAAAGGTGCTGCACGGAGCCATCCAGAAACTGGCCAACACTCCGA
Source organism: Planctomycetota bacterium (assembly GCA_014193115.1). Classification (GTDB taxonomy): domain Bacteria; phylum Planctomycetota; class UBA11346; order UBA11346; family UBA11346; genus BJHQ01. The sequence continues at coordinate 102,329 of BJHQ01000016.1, forward strand.
GCCCGCGCGGCTGGGGCGACGATCTGAAGCGCTTCTCGACGACCATCTCATTGACCGATGCCGCCGGGGTGGCCTTCAAGCCGGGCATGGATGCGAAGGTCGAAATCCAGGTCGATAAGCGGACCCAGGTGCTGGCGGTGCCGGTGAATGCCGTCCTCACCCGGGCCGGCGTTTCGCACTGCTGGGTCGCCACGCCCACCGGCCGGGAACGGCGGACGGTCAAGCTCGGACCGGCATCGAACGACCAGGTCGAGATCGGCGACGGACTGAAGGAAGGCGACGTGGTGCTGGTCTATGCGGTGGAGCCAGGCGGAGATGGTTAAGGGCGCAGCCCGGAGCGCCGCACTCCGTGCGACTCGTGTGTGCCCACCCGGAGCGCCGCACTCCGTGCGGCCTGCACCACCGGCGACACGACCTGCGGATTTCCATGCTCGTCGAACGTCGTTGGAGGGCCTGGCCGCACGGAGTGCGGCGCTCCGAGTTGGACAGCGCCATGAACGATGACGCCTCGCGCCTGCCTGTGCCCACCCGGAGCGCCGCACTCCGTGCGGCCCGCAGCACCAGCGACATGACCTGCGGATTTCCATGCTCGTTGAACGTCGTTGGAGGCCTGGCCGCACAGAGTGCGGCGCTCCGAGTTGGACGCCGAGTTGGACGCCGAGTTGGACAGCGCCATGCACGTTGACGCCTCGCGACCGATCGCGCCCACCCGGAGCGCCGCACTCCGTGCGGCCCGCAGCACCAGCGACACGACCTGCGGATTTTCATGCGCGTCGAACGTCATTGGACGCTCAGCCGCACAGAGTGCGGCGCGCCGAGTTAGGAGCCGAGTTGGGCGCCGAGTTTGGTACCGAGTTGGGCGCCGAGTTGGACAGCGCCATGAACGATGACGTTTCGCGACCGATTGCGCCCACCCGGAGCGCCGCACTCCGTGCGGCCCGCAGCACCAGCGACACGACCTGCGGATTTTCATGCTCGTCGAACGTCGTTGGACGCCCAGCCGCACAGAGTGCGGCGCTCCGAGTTGGGTGCCGAGTTGGGGGCCGAGTTGGACAGCGCCATGCACGTTGACGCCTCGCGACCGATTGCGCCGGCGGACCAGGACGCCATCCGGAAACGGAATGACGAACCCAGCCCACCTGCGTCCCATGACCCCAACCCCAAGCCAAGGGTCCCTCTTCTCGCCCTCCGTTCCATCACCCGCACCTACCGCCTCCCCGGCAGCGAACCGGTGCCGGTGCTGCGCGGGGTCGAACTCCACGTCGGAGCCGGCGAGTTCCTGGCACTGATGGGGCCATCCGGCTCGGGCAAGACGACGCTGCTCCAGATCATTGGCTGCCTCGATCGTCCGGACGGCGGCAGCTACCACTTTTCCGGCGATGAGGTCTCCGCGCTCAGCGACGACGCCTTGTCGCGCATCCGCGGCGCCAGGATCGGTTTCGTCTTCCAGTTCTTCAACCTGATCCCCCAGATGGGCGTCATCGACAATGTCGCACTGCCCCTGCTCTATCTGGGCATCAGCAGCAGCGAACGCCGCCGCCGAGCCATTCATGCACTGGAGCGGGTCGGTCTCGGGCATCGCCTCGGCCATCGCCCGACCCAGCTGTCCGGCGGCGAGCAGCAACGCTGCGCCATCGCCCGGGCCTTGGTCGCTGAGCCGCCGCTGCTGGTCGGCGATGAGCCCACCGGGAATCTCGATTCCAAGACCGGTGCGCAGATCATGGAATTGCTCCACGAACTGCATCGCGGCGGACTGACCATCGTGCTGGTCACCCACGATGCCGAGGTCGGCTCCCAGGCCCAGCGCCTGGTCAAAATGCGCGACGGTCGGATCGACGGGACTGCCGAATGAACCGCCAAGCTGAGCGTGCCGTGGGCGAAGCGACCAACCGCCTGCCCCCGTGGCGTTCTTACCGAGAGGTTCCGTGAATCTCTTCCACCTGCTGTCCGCGGCTTTTTCCAGCCTGAACCACCACAAGCTGCGATCGGGCCTGACCGTGCTCGGCATGGTTTTCGGCGTCGGCGCAGTGGTGGCGATGCTGGCGATCGGCGAAGGCGCCCGGGTCCAGGCCCTGGCCGCGATCCAGGACATGGGCCTCGACAACGTCCTGGTCGAAAGCCGCCGGCCGACCACCGTCGCCGCATCGAACAGCGGGAAGAAATCCTTCATCCAACGCTATGGCCTGAACAGCGCCGATGTCACCAAGTTGACCACCCTGATCCCCGCGGTGCGCGATGCCGTGGTCGCCCGGACCATCCGCCAACCAGTCTACTCCCAGGGCAAGCGGATCGAGGCAGTGGTCACCGCCACCGTCCCGGCGTGGAGCGACACCGCCAACCTGCTTCCCAATCGCGGCCGATTCCTGAACACAAACGATCTGGATCTCCACCAACCGGTGGCGGTGCTCGGCGCCGCCATCGCCCGCGAGCTGGTCCGGCTGGCCGATCCGATCGGAGCCCAGGTCCAGCTCGGCCGGAAGTGGTTCACGGTGGTCGGCGTGCTGCGCTCCGGCGCATCTGACCGCACCATTTTCATTCCCGAAACGACCGCCCGGGCCCGCTTCGGTATCGTCCAGATCAGCCGCGAATCCGGCGGAGTCCAGGCCACCGCCTGCGAATACGACCAGGTGGTGCTGCGCTGCCGGCCAGGGTCCGATGTCGCTGGAGCTGGCTTGCTGGCGCGCCGGATCCTCGACGCCGGCCCCAACGGCTTCGACCCAGACCAGCCGCGGGCCGACGCCGCGGTGACGGTCCCGCTGGAACTGCTGCTCAGCAAGCAGCGCACCCAGCGGGTGTTCACCGTGGTCATGGCCTCGATCGCCTCGATCAGCCTGATCGTCGGCGGCATCGGCATCATGAACATCATGCTCGCGACGGTGCTGGAACGGACCCGCGAGATCGGCATCCGCCGCGCCGTCGGCGCCCGCCGCCGCGACATCCTCGCCCAATTCCTGGTCGAAGCCCTGGCGCTGTGCCTGCTCGGCGGCGCGGTCGGCGTCGCCGCCGGCTGGATCGGAGCCGAAAGCGTCGCAGTGCTCGCTGGCTGGCCGGTCGAAGTCACCATCTGGTCGGTGCTGCTGTCAGCCGGGATCTGCCTGCTGGTCGGCGTGGTCTTCGGCCTCTACCCCGCCGCCCGCGCCGCCCGGCTCACCCCGGTGGAAGCGCTGCGAGCAGGGTAAATGATGCGCCAAGGGCTCGCGCAACAACCCGCGCGTTTCGGAGCGGCGATGCCCTCATCGCCGGCGCGACACGGGTTCCGTTGGCAGCCTGGTCAGATCGTGATCGCAGGTGAGGATTCTAGGATCGTTCCGCGACCCTAAGCAAATCCGGCGATGAGGGCATCGCCGCACCGGATCCGTGCAAGGAAATCCTGCGCGAGACCCAAGACGCCAAGACATAAGGTCCTGGCGGCCTCTCGACGCTACCCAGGCAGCCGCGCTGCTCGGGCTGCCGATCCCAACCACAGGTCGCGAGCTGCCGATCCTGCTGCACTGACTTCTGGCGCCTCAGCGCCTTGGCGCCCTAGCGCCTTGGCGCCTTGGCAGTTCCCGCACGCTTGGCTGCCCGGAGATCGCCTGTGGCCAAGGCCGCCAATCCCCTCGACACGCCGATGATGCGGCAGTACCTGGAGGCCAAGGCGGCCCGGCCTGGGTGTGTGCTGTTGATGCGGATGGGGGATTTTTATGAGGCTTTTCTTGAAGATGCCCAGGAGCTGTCGCGGATTTGCGGTCTGGCTCTGACCAGTCGCAACAAGGAGGATCCCCAGCCCATCGCCATGGCCGGGATGCCGCATCACAGCCTGAAGACGCACCTGCCCAAGCTGCTCGCGGCGGGGAAGCAGGTCGCGGTGATGGATCAGCTGGAGGATCCCGCCCAGGCCAAGGGGCTGGTGCGTCGTGGACTGACCCGGGTGGTCAGCGCCGGCACTTTGATCGACGAAGATGCCCTCGACGCCGGCAGCGCCAATTTCCTGGTGGCGGTCACCGGACTGGCGCCGGAGCGGGGCAGCGTCGGGGTCGCTGCGCTCGACCTGTCCACCGGCCGGTTCACCGTCGAAGAGGCTGCTTCCAGCCAGGCATTATCCTTGGCCCTGTCACGCCTGGCTCCGGCCGAGCTGCTCCTGCCCGAGGACCTGCGCCGCGATGAACGCACCCCGGCCCGGTTGATCGAGCTCGGCGCTGGACCGCCGCTGCCGGTGCAGGGATTTCCCGCCTATGCCTGGAAACCCGCTGACGCCCGCCGGCATCTGTGCGATCGGCTGCGGGTCGCTGGCCTGGAAGGCTTCGGCATCGGCGGCGACGACGACCATCTCGCTTCCGCCGCGGCGGCGGCGCTGCGCTACGCCGAATCAGCGGCTGCGCCTCATGCCGCGTCGGCTCCGCGGGCCGAGGCTCCGGCTGGAGAAAACCCTGAAAACCATGCTGGAACCAGCGGTCGCAGCGGCCTCGGTCATCTCCGCACCCTGGTCCGGCTGCGCAGCGACCGCCACCTGGTGATCGACGCGACCTGTCGGGCGAATCTCGAATTGCTGCGCTCGGCCCGCGACGGTACCCGCCGCGGCAGCCTGCTCGCGGCCATCGACCGCACCCGCACCGCACCCGGCGCGCGTCTGCTCGCCGATTGGCTGGGCCGCCCGCTGGGCGAGGTTGCCGCCATCGCCGAACGCCAGGATGCCATTGCCGCATTGAGCTCGGCAGATGCGTTGCGCGGCGAGGTGCGCCAACGCCTGGCCGAGGTCTACGATGTCGAACGGCTGCTCGCCCGCATCGCCACCGGCCGCTGCCATGCCCGCGACCTGGTGCATCTCGCCAATTCGCTGGCGGCGGCCCGCAACATTGGCGAATTGCTCGTGAAATCCCTGGGAGAGGCGAGCCCCAGCTCGCCTTGGACCGGCGAGCAGCGACACGACGAGGATCCGGCGGCGATCGGCTCCCTGGGAGAGGCGAGCCCCAGCTCGCCATGGACCGGCGAGCAGAAACACCCAGCCAACGCAGGCGCGAACGTCCGAACGAATCTATCGGTTGAATCGCCCAGCAGTGATCAAGACGTTCAACCAGGCGAGCTGGGGCTCGCCTCTCCCAAGGCTACCTCTTCCAAGCCGCCCATCCTGCTGATCGATGCGGCCCGTTCCTGCGATCCAGCAGCTCATCTGGTGGCGGACATCCAGCGCACGCTGGTCGACGATCCGCCCCTGGCGATCAGCGAAGGCGGCATGGTCCGCGACGGCGTCGATCCGGCCCTGGACGAGCTGCGCGCCATCGGCCGCGACTCGGGTCCGTGGATGGCGGCGTATGAGGCCCGGGAACTGGAGCGGGCGAAAGGCGAGACCGGACTCGACCGGCTGAAGGTCGGGTTCAACGGCATCCACGGCTATTACATCGAAGTCGCGAAAAGCCGCTCCGAACAGGTGCCAAAACACTTCATCCGCAAGCAGACCCTGGTCAACGCCGAGCGCTATTACACGCCGGAACTCAAGGAATTCGAAGATCGCGCCCTGACCGCCGGCGACCGCGCCAAGACCCTGGAGCTGGCCCATCTCCAGCGCCTGCGCCAGGCGGCCGAGGATCGCATCCTGGAGTTGCAGCGCTGCGCCCAGGCCCTGGCGGTGATCGATGTCTGCTCCGGCCTGGCCGATCTGGCCCGGCATGAGGGCTGGTGCCGCCCCGTGGTCGACGACAGCCACGCGCTGGTCATCACCGCCGGCCGCCATCCGGTGGTCGAAGGCGCCATCGGCCGGTCGCGGTTCGTGGCCAACAACACGGATCTCGATGCCGGCGAGGCGGATCCCTCAGATAGTCGTGGTCGCCTGGCGGTAATCACCGGTCCCAACATGGCGGGCAAATCCACCTACATCAGGCAGGTGGCGGTAGTCGCCTTGCTCGCCCACACCGGTTCCTGCGTGCCGGCGACGGCGGCGCGGATCGGCCTGATCGACCGCATCTTCACCCGGGTCGGCGCCGGGGACGAACTCGCCCATGGGCGCAGCACCTTCATGGTCGAGATGGCCGAGACCGCCGCGATCCTCAACCACGCCAGCCGGCGCAGCCTGGTGGTGCTCGACGAGGTCGGACGCGGAACGTCGACGTTCGATGGCCTGTCGCTGGCCTGGGCGATCACCGAGCATCTCCACGATCGCTGTCGCTGCCGCGCCCTGTTCGCGACCCATTACCACGAACTGGCTGACCTCGCCCATGATCGACCAGGCATCCGCAACCTGACCGTGGCGGTGGCCGAACAGGACGACGACGTGGCTTTTCTGCATCGCATCGAAGCCGGCGTCGCGGCGAAAAGTTACGGCATCCACGTCGCCCGCCTGGCCGGCGTTCCGCGCAGTGTCGTCGCCCGGGCCAAGACCGTGCTCGCCACCCTCGAACAACTCAATGTCACCCTCGAAGAGCAGGAACGCCCGGCCCGGCGCGCCGCCGAGCAGGCCGGCCCGGTCCAGCTCACGTTGTTCCAGCTCGCCGAGAGCCCGACCCTGAGCCGGCTGAAAACTTTAGATCTGGATCAGCTCAACCCGCGCCAGGCGCAGGATTTGCTCTACGAGTTGCAGGCCGCAGCCAAGCGCGAATGACCGCCAGTCAGCAGCGCCGCAGCGTGCAGCGCCTCAGCGTGCTGCCGGCATCAGGATCAAGCGCTGGCCGCTGTTATCGATGATGAGTTCGCCAGTGGTTGCCGAACCGCCCGAATCGGCCGCTCCTGCCGAACCGGCCACGGCTGGCACCTCGATGCCGACGGTACGGACGCGGCGGTCACCGGTCAGCGCCGTGATCTGTACCACCAGGCGGCCACCGCGGGCAGAATCGACCAGACGGTACGCGCCTCGCACCTGCACCGCAGCACCTTGAGCAACTTCGGGAAAAGTCCCGGCAGCTTGGGTCACTTCCACCAGTCCTTCACTGGTGACCAGGCAGGCGATGCCCCCGAACTGGCCGTGCTGAGTCAGCGTGAGCACCAGATTGAGCCGGTCGGGGATCTCGGTGGCCGCTCGCAGGTCCCAGGCCACCGCTACCGGCGCCACCGGCTTCCCCATGCGCGGCACCGGTGCTGTCCCGGTGATCGGGACGAAGACGGTGGCGGCGGTCGAGGCGGAACCGCCGGAAGCGATGTCGGTGGGAACTGACATCGCACCACCGGCGGATTTGTTTTCAACGGAAGTCAGAGCGGATGGTGCCGGTGGCGGTGTGGGTTCCGCAGCCGCCGCGATGGCGCTTTGTGCCGGTGGCGGAGCGGGTCCCGCCGCAGCCGCGGTGGCGCTCACCGCATGGCTGGTTGCTTGAGCCTGGCCTGCTGACCCGGAGGAGGGCACGGGAACCGGGACCAACGTGGCGCGGATCAGCCACCAAGCGAGGCCAGCGCAAATAATGACCGCCAGCAGGACGACTGGATCGTCGAGGGTCTGGCGGCGTTCCGGACTCCGGCGGTGCACGCAGCCCTACGTGCAGCGTTGCATGATCCGGCCATGACCGTCCGCCTGCATGCGCTGAACGGCATCGTGGCCTACCGCCAGTGGGAGCTCTACGACGATCTTCCGGCGCTGATCTCTGATCCCAGCGGCGGCATCCGGCTGAACCTGCTCACAGGACTGGAATCCTTGAGCCATCCGGCGTTGGCCGATCTGCTCCTGATCGCTCAGGCCGATCCCAAAGCGTACATCCGGGCCTGGGCTCGGCGGCGGATCGGCACCACGGCCGGCTGACTCGCTCGTTTCCGCTCCACTGAAAAAGCTCAGGCCAGGCCGCGGGCTTTTTCCTCGGCCAGGCGACGGGCGAAATCCGCCAGGCGCGGCGGCACGATGCCCTGGCGCGGACGGGTGGGCGTGAACGTGAACCGTTCGCGGCCAAGTCCGCGCAACACTGCCAATTCGACCGGACTGTGCACGTCGCCGTCCCGGCCGCTGCGGTCGAAACGCATCGGCTCGCGCAACAGGATCGGCGGGTTGGTGATGAACCGCGGCCGGCGCAGAGGATTCGCGCTTGAGGCGTGCAGAATGTATGGATGCATCAGATAAACATCACCGGCTGATCCGGTGGCCTCGCGGAAATCGCGGCATTGGCCCACCAGTTCGTGCAGCGGAAAGCCCGGGCCGTGCTCGGGTTGTTCATGGGCCAGGGGGTTGACCCCCTCCGGATGCTCAGCGAGGAACCGCGCCATCACACCCACCGAGTCGGCGGCGAGATAGGTCGGGCCGCCGCGATGGACGACATCGTTCCACAGGATGATGGTCAGCAGGCCCTGCTCCGGACTATCGAGGAAATGCAGGAAAAAATCGCCGTCTTTATGCCAACCGCCAGCCTCGGCCGTGGCCGGTTGCCAACGATCGGCCTCGAGAGCGAAATTGGCGATGAATGCATCGCTCCAGGTCAGCGGATGCTGCACCCGGTCTTCGCCGCCGCACAGTTGGCAGATCGCCGCATAGGCCCGCGGCGCGGCCTCACGCACGTCGCACTGGTTGGCGCCAGGCATGTGGACCTTGGTCTCGCGCCAGGTCGCCGGATCGGCCGGATCGTAGCCCAGCCGCACCCACGCCCGCTCAACCCAGTCCTTGGCGAATGCCTGGTCGAGGGCTCCGGGAACCTTGACGAACCCGAACTGGATGAAGTGGTCTAACTGTTCCTGGCTCAGGGGCTGATGCTCAAGCACGATGACGGTTCCTTTGGCGTTGCCACGGTGACCGGGCTCGGATGGCCGGACCCCGGTCATTGCATGGCTTGGCGCATGAGTTCAACCGCGTCGATCGCGGGCCGCCGGACAGGCGCTCCATTGGCCTTCTGAACGCGACCGGGGAGTGGTGCTCCCGCTGATCAATTGCTGCTGGCGGGCATCAGCGTCAATTGGGCCGTTTCACCTGTCGGCAGATGGAAATCCTGTCGTCCGGCCTGGGGCGGACTGACCCGCGTGCTGGCCGGCTCGCAGGTCCAGACATGACCGGGCACCACGGTCATCTGGATGGTCCGTTCGCTGATCACGGTCAGGGTGGCGGCGTTGGAGGTCACGCTGCCCGCGCTGTTGGCGATGACGCACCGATAGCTGACCGAGCGGCCACCACGGGTGTAGAGATCGGCGCTGGCCGTGGCCCATAACCGGTTGATCGCCAAGGATCCCTGGTCGTTGGGATGGACCCCGTCGGGACCGAGTCCGGCCTGATCGGCAAGGAAATGAGCGTACAAATCGGGGCCAGCACGGAGCCCATTGGTCTGGTTGAGGTCGTCGATGGCCGTATTGAAGGCCGGAGTCTGGTCATGGGCCGCGCCGGTGGCGTAGGGGATCTTGGCAAGGACCGGGATCCGTCCGGCGCCTTTGATGGCGGTGATGATCGTCTGCAGGTTGGCTTTGAACGCCGCCACTGCCGTGGGTGCTCCGGCCGCAGTCACATTCCAGGCGTCATTGGTCCCGATCCCGATGGCCCAATATCGGCAGTCCGGATTGGCGGTCAGGAAACTGCCGATCAGCGGCGCGATGCCGCCGGACGCATATCCGCCCAGACCGCCATTGATCATCGACGGACCATACCCTGGGTGGCTGGCGCTGATCAAACTGGCGAAGCTCGGCTGGATCACATCCTGCCGGCGGAAGGCGGCGGCGGTGATCGAATCCCCGAGGAAAAACCAGGTATCCTCCGCGGTCGCCGAAGTATCGTAGACATCAATCTCATCGAGATTCATCGCTCCAGCCAGGCAGGTGGCCGAACGGGCGGTGATCCGCAGCCGCACCCAGCGCATCCCGGTGAAGGTGATCCGGTGCTCCCGGGTCCGATAGGTGTTGCCGACCACCGTGGCCACGGTGGTCCAGGTCCCATCCGCGCCATTGGTCGAATCGCCGGAGACCTGGACGGTGTAATCGCCCGGGCCGCCATAGGTGGTTTCGTTGTAATTGGTGGACGCGGTCGAGGTCCAATTGACCAGGATGCTGGTCGGACCGCGGCCGAGGTCGATGGCGATCACCGCCGGCGGCTCAGCGGCTCCGGTCCATGGGAACCAACCTGCATCGTAGTAGTGGCCGTTCACCACCTGGGCGGCCCGGGCATTGGGGTCGGGGTTGGCGTACACCGGCTTTCCCCGCGAAATAAGCGGGTTTGGCGCGATCGCCGGCGGACTGGTCGAGGTCACCTCCCCGGGTCCAGCCACCGGCGTGGTGTGGCTGGCCGTGGTCGCTCCGGGAATGGGAGTCCAAGTCACGCCGCCGTCGGTTGATCGCTGCCAGGCGAAGGTGGGGGCCGGCGTCCCGGTGGCGACCACGGTGAATGTGGCGGTCTGGCCGACCGCGATCCGCTGGTCACCCGGCTGGGTGGAGATGGCCGGGGCGACCTGGCCGTTGGGCACGCGGACGACATCGGAATGGGCCTGTTTGAAAGCCAACGCCGCCGGCCCGAAATCGTCCAAGGCGCCATACGTCCCGCCATTTGAGCGCCACGGATAGTGGCCGCTGTAGCCATTGGCGAGCAGGAACTCGAAGATCTGGGGGAAGGTCACACCGCTGGGCAGATCCCAGTCCTGGGCCGGGGTCCTGGCCACATGCCCCGGCAGTTCGCCCAGGACCAGCGGCCGATCGGTCAGCTGATGGCCGGCCGCGGAGGTCAGCAGCGGATACCAGGCTTCCATCCACTTGTAGTAATGGATCTGATAGAAATCGAGCCGGGCCTGGCTGTCGGCGAACTGCGCCTGAAGGTTCGCGTCGCTCCAATAATTGTTCTCGTACTTGCTGCTGTTCCATTTCACCCCGGCGCTGCCGATGGTCACCAGGACCGGACTGCCCGAACGGTGGATCGCGGCCGCGGCCCGGGCGGCATAGCGCTGCAGATTCGCCCAGGACTCGGAGCCATAGTTCTGGTTCACCCATTCCGGCTCATTGCACAGGTCGATGGCGTACAGGTACGGATTGTCCTGGTAACGAAGCACGAAAGGCAGGAGGTACCGGTCGATCATGGTCTGCACTCCGGCCACCGAATCGAACATCGCCAACCAATTGCGATAGATGGTGGAATGGGCATTGGTGGAAAAGTCCCAAATCCACGGATTGGCATGATCGAAGGACATCATCGTGGCCATGACATAGATCTGATGGGTGGTGGCCAGCGCCATCAGGTCGTCGACATCGCTCCAGAACTGGGCATTCACCCCGACCACGCCGTTGGCGTCGGTGGCGGGTTGCTCGGTCCCGTCGCAACTGATCCAGATGCGGACGCTGTTGATGCCGGCTGCCTTCAGCCGGACGAATTCAGCGTTCCACCAGGCATGGCTGTAATTCCCGGTGCCGGTGCTGCCGAATTCATTGAAGTAGTTCCACGGCGTGTTGGATCCGTTCAGATAGATGGGCTGGCCACCCATCATCAACCGGGTCCCCTGCACGCTGATCCGTCCGGGGAGATCCGCCGCCAAGGCCTGCCCGGGCCAAGCCAGGAGCGTGGCCAGGACGACGGCGAGGAGGAGCCCCGCAACGGGATGAGCAGCGCCTGGGGCTGACCGGATCATGGCTGGATTCCTGACGTTGCTGGTCGATGGATCGCGGTTGCGGTCATCATTACCGGCCTGGGATGGACCCGCTTGCCGTCCGGTGAGGGTTCCATCAGGGCGAACGTTCGGTCGTGGATCACACGGCCAGGTCTGGGAGCACCGCGCCCGGTTCGGCGACGACGCAATTTCCATTGGGAAGGTCCTGGATAATCCGATTCTGGTTCCCCGCCGTCGGCCGCTCTCGGCCTAGCCCGTCCCAGGCCTACGGCCCGGATTTCCGCTCGACGGTCATGCCGGCGATCTCCACCTGGCCGACCCCAAATCCCCAAATCGACATGGTCCAGAGGTGAAAGGCGCCAGCCGGCATGCGGGTGACGTTGTCGCGGGCGAGGAACAGATCCGCAGTCAATCTGAGGTCGCTCCAATCGCTGGTGATGGGCAGTCCCCGCACACCCAGGCCGATCTCGGGGCGGGGAGGGGCCGGGGCGATGGTCACGCCGACGACCCCAGGCCGCTCGCTGCGCAGGCGCACCGTGATGACGAAATCCTCGGGCAGCACCGCCAGCACCGGCCCCCGGTCATCAAGCTCGCCGCTTTGCAGGCAGATGATCTGATCGGGAGTGAACCAGGGGCTCTGCTGCTCGGGTTTCACCGTGATCGAACCAGCCCCGGTGACCGTTCCGGCGCTGTCCCGGCGCAGCACTCCGCTGGTGACGCAGGCGGCCCACAGACCGGCCATTGACCAGGGCCCGGTGCGCAGGGCCTGCCCCGGCCGGGCCTCGGCCCAGCCCCCGGTGGCGAGGTCGGTGCGGTCGGCCCCGGCTTCGACCCGGACCTTGCCCTCGACCACGGCGCAGGTGGATCGCGCAGCCTCCGCCATCATTTCCAGACGGGTGCCGAGCACGGTGGCGGTCAGGTGCGGAGTGGCCAGGCGCAGCGGGGCGCCGGGCGGTTGGGCCGCCACAGACGCGGAGAGACTGCCAGCGGTCAGGTCGAGGCGCTTGCCGCCGTCGCTGCCCAGGTCCAAGCGGAGGTCCGAACCGGCGGTCAGGGTCAGCATCGTCCCGTCGGGGAAGCGGATGCCGGAACCCGCCGTCGCCAGCACCCGGTCGCCTGCCTCCAGGGCGGCGCCCGGGAGCGCGTCAAGCCCGGCGCCGTGCCGTGTCAGGCGCAGCGGACCCACACAGCTGGCCAGAGGCGGCCTTGGCGGATCGACGTGGACGACCGTTGGCGATGGATCCGGAAACTGAGTGGCATGCCGGTTGAGCAGGGCCACCGCCAGGGAAACCGCCAAGGCCGCGGCAACCAGGCCGGCTGCCAGCGGCCAGGCCAACCAGCGCCGAGGCCGGCGGGCACGGATCGAGCGGACCACCCGGGCGGTGTAGCGTCGATCGTCCGCCAACAGTTCTGCCTGGATCCGGGCAGCCAATCCGATCGGCTCCAGCTCGGCTGCAATCTGGCGGTCGAGCCGGGTCAGTTCGATGAACCGGCGTCGCTCCGGCCCGGCCTCGGCAACCTGTCGCCACAGAGCCGCGGCGTCGACCTCGTTGAGAGAGCCATCGCGGTACGCATCGAGCCGGCCAGCCCAGGGATCGCTCTCAACGTTCATGGCGTGCCCGATTCCGCCGCGGTGCTCGCCAGGCGCGCCATCACGCATGCATGCAATTTTCCACGCAGCCAATGCAGACGGGACTTCACCGCATCAAGGCTCAGCCCGAGCCCGGCCGCGATGGCGTCCAGGCCCTCACCCAGGCGGTACCGGCGATCCAGCAGTTGGGCCGCCGTCCCCTGCACCTGTGCCAAGCACGTGCGCAACGCCATGACCCGCCGCTGATCCTGGTCGGCGGCCGGAGCATCCTCCAAATCAGCCAGGGCCGACGTCCGCTCAAGTTCCGCCAGTTCGGCCAAGGTCCCGTGCGGTCGCTGGCGGGACCGCTTCTGGCGCTTGAGTTCGCCAAGCAATTCGTGACGGGCGATGGCGCACAGCCAGGGCAGAAAGGCACCGCCGGTGAAGCGGTGGATGGATTGGAATCCAGCGATGAAGGCGCGATGGGCGATCTCGTCGGCCTCAATCCCGGGCGAGCAGTATCGGGCGACCCAGGTGCGCAGGGCGCGCTGATAGGTTTCCACGAGCAAGGTGAACGCCTCGGCATCACCCGCCTGGACCCGGCGGATGGCGTCATCAAGGTCGGCTTGGTCTGGCCCAGCGGTCACCATTGCAGGTGGATGGACCCGACTGGACACAGGTGAGGGGCGATCCCGACCCCGGCATGCCAGGTGGATCACACGGCGCGTCGCCATTGCTCTGCGGCTGTCGAGGGAAATGTGAGGTTGCAATCATTGCGCAGTGCGAACTGTCCATCGACTATTTATCTGGCTCCTTTTTCGAAACAGGCGGTAATGTTAATACCATTTGGTCGAATATTTTAGTGAATATATCTGCTGTCCCTTCAGGCAAACCATCCAAATAAAAAAAGGATTCAACGCCAAAAATAATATATATTTGTGAATCAGCTCCGACGTTAACTATGGTTATGATAACTGATGAAAACGTTGGACCGTGTAGCGGCAACGGACCAATGATATGGTCGCTCGACGCAAGGCAAAAATAGTCGTATTTCTTGGCTCCAAACACATGAGTTGGCGCGTTTGAAATGGGTTTCGTGTAGACACTTTCCAGGCTGCCGTAGTACTTCAGTAAAGACACCACCGAATCGGCGGCTGGTTTTGATAAAAACCCACCCCGCCCCTTAGGCCGGGATGAGAGTACACATGTTA
>BJHQ01000017.1:0-112907 GCA_014193115.1 Planctomycetota bacterium
TGACCGCAGAGCGGCAATCAGGCCACCAGCAAGCGCTCGGTCCCAGCACCACCCGGGTGCCTCCTTCCAGCTGGCACGGTCGCATTATATCGACACCCTGTCACCCTGTCCAAACAACCTAATTCGGGTGTCCACTTTTCGGGGGGAAGATCACTGGGCCTTGCCCGCAGCCTCGGCGCCAGCGTGTTCGGCGATGTAGGCGAATGCCAGGTCGAGTCCCGCCGAAACCCCGGCTGAGGTCCAGATCGCGCCGTCTCGCACTACGCGCTCTTCGATCACGGTGACATCGCCAAGCGCGCGCAGACGATCCAGGGAAGCCCAATGGGTGGTCGCTCGTCGACCGGACAGCAACCCAGCACGGTGGAGCAGAAACGCTCCGGTGCAGACCGCCAGCACCGCGCTCGCCGTCGCGGCGCGTTGAGCGATCCATCCGATCAGCGCCGGGTCGTCCACGACCTGCCGCGTTCCCTGGCCGCCGGGTACCACCAGCACCGACAGCGGCGGAGCATCAGTCCAGGTCGCATCCGGCGTCAGCAGCAGGCCTTTGGCGCAGCGCACCGGCTCTGACCGAGCGGCGATCAGCATCACCGGCGGCCCGCCAGCGACCGCCCGCCACATGCCGAAGGCTTCCCAGGGTCCGATCGCATCGAGCTCCTCGACACCGGGGAAGATGAGGATGCCGATGGTCATGGGAGCACAGCGATGGCGGAGGGTCCGACTTGTTCTTCTTCGGTACCGCTGAACACCGTCAGCACCTTTGGCCGACGATGGACGGTGAAAGTTCCTTGGTCATTGGCACGCATGCGGGATCACGGCGCAGGGTCAGCCGCGACTACCATTGCCGGTGTCCAGGCGGACCGGCAGCAGGGTCAACAACGAAGCGAGGAGACCGATGGCGCTCAGGCCGGCGATGATCGCGAACGGAAGACCGGCGTGCCACAGCGCTGCGCCGAGCTGGCCGGCGAGGATCATGCTCGGTACCCCGACCGCACCGAAGGCGGCCAGCACGGTGGCACGGCGAGCGACCGGCATCAGCTCCAAAGTCATGGCGTTGTGGCCGACGATGTTGATCCAGAATGCAGCGCCATAGAGGGCGAAGACGGCGATGAAGGCCGTGGCCGTGGACGCAGCGATGGCGACGATGGCGGCGACCAGAAATAGCACTCGGGCGGTCAGCAACAGGCTGCGGCTGCCGTGATGGTTGCCGCGCCAAACTGCGAACAGGGTGCCGGCGACGGCTCCCGCCATTTGAGCGGTGGTCAGGACGCCGATGAAGGATTCCGGCGCCTGCACCACTGCCCGGGCATGCAGGGCGAGGAAGCCGACCAACAAAAAGTGGCTGCTGACCAGGACCGAGCTGATCAAAAACCAGCGCAGCCGCGGATCAGCCGAGAATAGCCCGGGCAGCGACCGCAGGTTGGCGATCAAGCCTGGATTGTCCGCCGCTTCCATCGCTGGCGCCTCGGCTGGCTCACGAATGCGGCTGAGCAGGACAAAGGCCACCGCCCATCCGCCGAGGGTCAGCAGGTGGAGCACCGCGTAACCGTCGAGTCCCGGCCACCGGGCGAGGATGGCCGTGACCGCGGCGCCGGCGGCGATGCCGAGCAGATTGGCAAGCAGATACCGGCTGGCGAGCAGCCGTGGCCGTTCGGCCGGCGCGACGGTCTTGGCCACCACCTGCTGCCAGGCGCCGACACCCAGACCGCCGATCACGCCAAACCACAGGTAGCCGATCATGACTACGGCCAAGGCCAGGCCGGTACGGTCGGGATCGGTGTGCGCCCACCACAGGGCGGCAGCGATCACCGGCAGCGACAACCGCGACCATGGCATGGCCCGCAGCAGCACCGGCAGGAAGCGATGCTGGCGGTCGAGATGGTGGGCGTTGAGCAGCGGACCGAGGGAGAATCCAGCGATCATCAGCAGCGGCGCCAGGCCGATCATCCACGCCGGTCCGCCCAGGCGTTCGACCAGGGCGGTGCCGACGGTGTTGCTGTTGATCAGGCCCATGGCGCCGATGCCGATTCCGGCCTCGGCAACGTGCAGCCACCAGTTACGCCGACGGTGGTCATCAGGCAAAGCGCGATCCGGAACCGATGCGGTCGCCGCTGCCACCGTTCCGGCCAAAGGCGAAGACGACCGTTCAACTGCGGCGGGAGTGGGCGGAGGACAGGGCAAACGATTGACAGGCACGCGGATTCCTGGGGGCTCAGGCCGAAGCGCCCGGCGTTCCCGTTTGCTTCGGCCGTGCTCGGACTGAGCCAGGTTCACACTCGGACCAATCCAAGCCCGCGCCTGGACCACGACCGGCCGTGCGAATGTCTTGCCCAGGGGATGGGCGCCAAGCCGATCCCGTGGCAAGGGCGGCTCGCTTGCCGACTCCAGATGTTGGGACCTCGGCGACGGACAGGTCTGGCATCCTTGGTGCATCCAGAGGTCTCGGCTGCTGTAATCACAGCCGTTGCTGTGGACGAACTGCGCGGAATGCAGCAGATCACGGTGCCCATTTGCTTGCTTTCCGAATGCCCTGGTGCGGAAGCACCGGAAAGCTTGGCATGGGCACCGCTCATCCCGGCGACCGCCGTTGACCGTCCGGCCGTCATGGACGACGGTTCCTCCGCCACCATGTCAGCGACCGCGCCGGCTCCGCCCGCGGTCCGAACCGATGACCTCGCCGCTCACCAATCCCTCCTTCCGCTGGTACCTGCTGAGTCTGTCGCTGACCCTGCTGGCCAGCGAATTGACCACCTTGGCGGTGTCGTGGCGACTGTTCGAGCTGACCCGCGATCCGCTCGCCCTCGGGCTGATCGGTCTGGCAGCGATGGTGCCTTTTCTGAGCTCGGTTTTGTATGCTGGACATCTCGCCGATGTCGCCGATCGGCGATGGATCGCCGCTCTGGCCCTTACCGGGCTGATCGCCAGCACCGCCCTGCTCGCCGGGCTGGATTACTGCGGTCAATTGGCAGCGCGGCCGTGGACCGCCTATGCCGCAGTCGCTGCCGCCAGCCTGGCGCGCGGTTTCCTTGTCCCGGCGCGCGGCGCCCTGATGGCGGATCTGGTCACCACCGATCAGCGCGAAGCCGCCGCACGAGTGCGGGCCACGGTGTTCCAGTTCACCTCGGTCGGCGCCAAGGCCGGCGGCGGCTTCATCTACGCCGCTGGCGTCGCCCTCGGCTGGGGCTCCGGCGCAACTTTCGTCCTCGCCGCCGTGCTTTTGGTGGTGGCAGCGCTGGCGATGCTGGCCGTGGTCAGCCGGCCGCAGGTCCGACCCGAAGCGCCAGCGCCGGTGCTGCGCAGCTTGGCTGAGGGCATGCGATTCCTGGGCGGAAATCGGATCCTGCTCGGTGCGATGCTGCTCGATCTGCTCGCCGTGCTCTTTGGCGACGCCATCGCCCTCGCGCCGGTCTTCGCCGATCAGATCCTGCACCTGGGTCCTGATGGCCTCGGGCTGCTCCGCGCCGCGCCGGCGGTCGGGGCGCTGGCGATGTCGCTGCTCCTGGCGCGTCTGCCGCCCTTCACCTGCGCCGGGCCGTTGCTGCTGTGGTCGGTGGCCGGATTCGGTCTGACCATGATCGGGTTCGCCCTGGCCACCCATCCGGTGCTCGCCTTCACCTGCCTCGCCCTGAGCGGTGCCTTGGATTTCATCAACGTCACCGTGCGCAGCGCCCTGGTCCAGGTGCTCACCCCGCCGGCCATGCTCGGCCGGGTCACCGCCATGCAGCAGATCTTCATCTGGTCGTCGAATGAACTGGGTGCTTTCGAAAGCGGATTGGCGGCGCATCTGCTCGGGGTGGTCCCGAGCGTGATCTTCGGCGGCCTGATGACCCTCGGCGTGACCGGGGCGATCGCCTGGACCATCCCCGAGCTCCGCCGCCTGGGCCGGATCAGCGACCTGCCTGCGGCCCGCAATTGACAAGTCTCGCATCAACTGCCAAGCAATCTCTCCTTACCTGGCGAATGCTGAGCTGTTCAACCATCCGGTCACAGCACGCCGGACGCGACCAGGGCCGCCCGCGCCGCGGCGACCCCACGCACCTGATGGGCCTCCCAGCCGGCGGCCCGGGCGGAGGCCACGTTTTCCGGTCGGTCGTCGAGGAACAGGTATCGGCGGCCGGCTCCGTGCACGTCTGCCACTGCCGCCCAGGCCTGCGGATCGGGCTTGTGCCGACCGATCTCATGGGAGGGGTGATGGGCGTGGAATGGGTCGATCGGCTGCAAGTGGGCGCGCACGCGCGTCCACTGGATGCATCCGATATTGCTGAGGCTCGCGGTGGTGTGGCGCCGCGCACAGTCAGCAACCAGATCGAGGGCACCCTCGTAGAAGCCGGCGGCTGCCTCGGCGAAAGCGACGAGGAAAGCCTCCGGAGTCAGGGTGAGATCGTATTCCGCGATCACCAACGCGGCGAAGTCCTCGGCGGACACCTGCCCGCTTTCATGTCCGCGGACCAGCGGAATCCAGGTCGCTTGCACCTGCTCCCGATCCAGGCGACGCCGGCTGTGCCCGGCGATGAGGGCGTCGCCCCGGAAATCGTAGAGCACGCCGCCGAGATCGAAGACGACGACGGCGGTCACTTCACGCCATTGGCCGCGAACCAGGCCAGCAGGCGCTTCCAGCCGTCTGCCGCTGCTTCGGCGCGATAACTGGGCCGGTAATCGGCATAGAAGGCGTGCGGAGCATCGGGATAGACCACGATCTCAGACGGGGCCTTGGCCGCGGCCAGGGCGGCACGCTGGGCTTCCACTGCGGTCAACGGAATGCCCTGGTCCTGGCCGCCATACAGGCCCAGCACCGGAGCCTTCAGCGCGGCGGCGAGATCCACCGGATGAGCTGGGCTGTTCGCGGTCTTGTCGCCAGTCAGGCGACCATACCAGGCCACCGCAGCTTTCAGTTTCGGTTGGTGCGCGGCGTACAGCCAGGTGATCCGGCCGCCCCAGCAGAATCCGGTCAGGCCCAACCGGCTGGTGTCGCCGGCCTGGGTCGAAGCCCATTCCACGGTGCGGTCGAGATCCGCCAGCACCTGGGCATCCGGGGTCTTGCTGACGAAATCCCTGCGCAAGGTGTCAATGTCGGGGGCCTGCTTGGGATCGCCCAGGCGGAAATAGAGCTCTGGCGCGACCGCCAGGTACCCGAGCTTGGCGAAGCGGCGGGCGATATCGGCGATGTGCTCGTGGACGCCGAAGACCTCCTGGACCACGATCACGACCGGGAACGGGCCGGCTCCTGTGGGCTTTGCGAAATACACCGGCAGTTTTCCACCATCGACGTCGACCGTCGACCAGCCGGCGGAGAGGCCGTCGGCGCTGGTATGGATGGTGGTGGCGGCGGCCGGTTGGACCGCCTTGGCGATAGCGGCGGCGGTGGCGCTGGGAGCTGGTGCCGGAGCGATGATGGGCGGGGGTGCGTCAGCCATGGTGAGGTCCTGGGCGTATGCGGTTGCTCAGCGTCCGGCATCACCGCGCCGGAAGGCGGCGGTGAGGGCGTCGAGGCGGGCGAGGATGGCGGGGGGCAGGATCACCGACCCGGCAGCGATGGAATCGGCAAGCTGCTCGGGCTTGCTCGCGCCGATGATCGGGGCGGTGATGGCGGGGTTGGCCAGCACCCAAGCCACCGCCAGGGTGGCCAGCGACACGCCCAGTTCGCTGGCGATGGGACGCAGGGCCTCGACCGCGGCGAAGTGCTCGTCATGCCAGTAGCGGTCCTGGTAACGCTCCGCGGCGGTGCCCAGGGTGAAGCGCGTTCCCGGCGTCGGCGCTCCCGGCCGGTGTTTGCCGGTCAGCAGCCCTCCGGCCAGCGGATTGTAGGGAATCACTGCCAGGCCGACCTCTTGAGCCAGGGGCAGCAGTTCCCGTTCGATCTCGCGGAACAGCAGGCTGTAGCGCGGCTGGACGCTGACCACCTGGGCCAGGCGCCGGGTCTCGGCGACGCCGAGCAAACGGGCCAGACGATAGGCCAGGAAATTCGAGACGCCGACATAGCGCGCCTTGCCGCTGCGCACGATGGCATCGAGGGCTTCGGCGGTCTCGGTCAGCGGCGTGTTCGCATCATCGGAATGGAGCTGATAGAGATCGACATAGTCCGTTCCCAGCCGGCGCAGGGATCCGTCGATGGCGTCGAGCAGATGCTTGCGCGATCCACCCTGATCCCAGGGCGCTGGGCCGATCTTGCCGACCGCCTTGGTGGCGACGATGAAACGCTCGCGTTTGCCACGCAGCCAGCGACCGACGATCTCTTCGGTGCGGCCGGCGGTGGGCAGGCCGCCGCCGAGCGGATAGACGTCGGCCACATCCAAGGTGGTGATGCCGGCGTCGGCGGCGGCATCGAGGATGCGCACCGAGGTTGGTTCATCGGTCTGCAGGCCGAAGGTCATGGTGCCCAGGACCAGCCGGGAGATGCTGAGTCCGGTGGCGCCGAAACGGGTCGAGGCGATGGGCATGGAGTCCTGCGTCGGTGATGCGGTGAGGATCAGTAGTTGATCGAGCCGGGGCTGCCACCGCCGACGGCGATGGCGTCGCCGGTGATGGCGACGCTCAGCGGCGAGGCGAGGAAGGCCACCACCGCGGCGACCTCGCTGGCATCGACGATGCGGCCGATGCTGTTGTTCGCCGCAGCGGTCTGCTCCGCCTTGGCGTCGGTGCGCTCGGTGCGGGTCGCGCCGGGATGCACGGCGGTGACATTGATGCCGTGGGGGCCGAGTTCATCGGCAAGGTTCTTGGTCACGGCCGCAACCCCGACATTGCGCAGGGTCGCGATCGGACGGCCGGTCTTGCGGATGGCCAGTCCACCGATGTTGATGATCCGGCCCCATTTCTGCTTGATGAAATGCGGAGCGACGGCGCGGGCGGTGCGCAGGTAGCCGATCACCTTGATGTCGATGTCCTTCAGCGCGAGGGCGCTGTCGACCTGTTCGATCCTGGTCGCGGTGGACAGGCCGCCGGGCGCTGCCGCGTTGTTGACCAGGATGTCGACTCCACCGAGACGACGGACGGTCTCTGCGATCAGGCTGTCCACAGCCTTGTCATCGCTGGTGTCGGCGACCACGCCGATGACCGTTCGTCCGGTCTGCTGCGCCAGTTCCGCTGCGGTGGCATCGAGCTGGGTCTGATTGCGGGCGCTGATGACGACATCGACGCCCTCCTGGGCCAGGGCGCGGGCGATGGCCTTGCCGATGCCGCGGCTGCCGCCAGTGACGATGGCACGCTTGCCGTTCAGTTTGAAATCGGGCATGAAAATCCTTGGTTGAGAACGAGGGTTAGATTCAGCCGATGACGCCGAACAGCTCGCCTTCGAGCGGGCGGGAGCGGAAGCCGTCAGGTCCGGTGGTCAGGTCGCCGGCGACAGTGATGCGGCGCACCACCCGGGGCTGGTCGAAGTGGGCGTAGTCGATGGGCCCGGCGTGGGCGGTGGCCTGGTTGTCCCAGATCACCAGCGCATCCGGCGACCAGCGGAAGCGCACGGTGTATTCCGGCCGAGTGATCTCGCCGGCGAGCAGCTCGATCAGCGCCTGGCTCTCGCGCTCCTTCAACCCGACGATGTGGCTGATGGTGCCGGGATTGAAGAACAGGATCTTTTCGCCGGTGCCGGGATGGATGCGCACCAGGGGATGCTGGGCGGCGAAGGGTCCGGGTTTCTTCTTGCCATCCTTGCCCTCGCTGTCGTAGGCGCTGGTGCGGTGCACTGCGGTCAGGCCATCAACCAGGGCTTTGATCGGCGCCGACAATCCCTGATAGGCCAGAGCCAGATTGCTCCACAGCGTGTCGCCCCCATAGGCCGGGATCTGCACCCCGCGCAGGATCGAATAGCGATTGGGGTTGGCCATGAAGGTGATGTCGATGTGCCAGCCCTGGTAGTCGCGGGGCGGTCGCGCCACCGGCACGGAGCGGTCGTGGACATGGCGTTCGCGGTATTCTGCGGCGGCACGTTCCCAGATCTCGGGATGCTCAGACAGGCCAGCGGCGATGGGATGGGCCGGGGTCAGCGGTCCGAGGCTGCGGCCGAAGGCCAGGAATTGCGCATCAGTCAGCGGCTGGCTGCGGAAGAACAGCACCCGCCAACGATGCAGGGCTTCAATGATCTGCTCGGTGATCTTTGGGTTCGGCGGCTGGCTCAGGTCGAGACCGGAAATTTCCGCGCCGATCACTGGCGTTACTGGTCGGATGTCGATGGGCTGCTCTGTCGTCCGCGAAACGGAGGCCTTGGCGGCGGTGGCTGTCGATGGCATGCGTGCCTCCTGGACGCCGATCTGGCGGGACGGCAGGTGTTGCAAAGGTCATGCCTGCATGGCGAGGCTCATGACCGCATCTTGGCCTGACGGCTGTCGCCCTGGCAACAGTCATGCAGCAGCTGGTGGTGGTGATGGGGCAGGCTGATGCCTGAGCATCTGCGCCGCCGCGTGGTTCGCTCCGCCATGGACGAAGCCACAGCGGCTGACTGGCTGCGCCAAAGGATTCCGGCGCCGTGGAACACCTTGTGCTAAGCCGATGTGAAGAAACTGGTCTTGAAACGACAAGCGTTTCCTCCGCCATCCGCCCTCCCCTCTTCCGACCCGGAATTGACCATGCCAGCCAGAACCTCCTCCAATCGCCCGAAACCACTGACGACCAGCCGTGGGAAGTCCGGCCGGCCCGCCAAGACCAACCGACCGGTCCCAGCTCAGGCCATTCGTCAGGGGAAACGCTCGGCGCAACCTGCGCAGAAAAAAGCTGCGCCAATAAAAGCCGGGCAGGGGAAAGCCGGGCAGGGCCGAGCCGCGCAACCGTTGAAGCTCATTGCGAAGGTGCGGAACAAGATTGCTCCGGCGACGAGAAAGACGACGAAGGAAGTGAAGCAGGCTCCGCAGGCGAAAAAGGCTCCGCAGGCGAAAAAGGCTCCGCAGGCGAAAAAGGCTCCGCAGGCGAAAAAGGTCGTGCAAGCGAGGAAGTCTCCTGCGCAACGTCCGCCAATCGCGACCACCTCCGGGACACCGCAACCTCGCCCTGCTCCGGATTCGCTGTGGGTCACGGTCGACCAGTACCTGGTCGATCAGCTCGTACCCCAGGACCCAGCCCTGACCCAGGCCCTGCACGACAGCGCAGCCGCCAAGCTGCCGAACATCAACGTCGCACCGAACCAAGGTAAATTCCTCCACCTGTTGGCGCGCATCCACGGCGCCAAACGCATCCTGGAGGTCGGCACCCTCGGCGGCTACAGCGCGATCTGGTTGGCCCGCGCCCTGCCGACTGATGGCAAGTTGGTGACTTTGGAGATCGATCCGAAACATGCCGAGGTCGCCCGAGCCAACCTCGCCCGGGCCGGGCTTTCGCACCTGGCCGAGGTCCGTCTCGGACGCGGCGTCGACAGCCTGGCGCAGCTCGCCGCCGAAGGAGCCGCGCCCTTCGATCTGGTGTTCATCGACGCCGACAAGCCGAGCAATCCCGACTACTTCACCTGGGCGCTCAAACTCACCCGACCAGGCAGCGCGATCATCGTCGACAACGTCGTCCGCCGTGGCCTGGTCGCCGATCCGACCAGCAGCGATCCCAATGTCCTCGGCGTGCGCAAGCTCAACGAACTGATCGCCGCCGAACCGCGGGTGACCGCCACCAGCGTGCAGACGGTCGGCAGCAAGGGGCACGACGGTTTCACCCTGATCCTGGTGACCGGATGATATGTCCGATTCGGCCGACTACCCGGTCCTGCGCCACGCCCTAGCCGCCCTCGCCTATCGCACACAAAAAGCGGTACGTGCGGCCGGACCGTCTTTCGCTGGTTTTTCTCCTGGGCATGGCGTGCGCACGCCTCAGGAACTGGTCCGCCACATGGAAAGCGTGATCGGCTATGCGGTCACCTTCTTCGATCCGGTGGAACGTCGTTTCCAGGCCGAGCCACGCGCTACGTTCACGGAGCAGATCGCAGCCTTCAGTGAGCGGTTGGCGGAGCTTGCAGCCCGGCTGGAGGCCGGCGCCGCCATGCACCGTGGGCTGACCGCCACCCGCCTGCTGCAAGGCCCCATCGCCGACGCCATCACCCATGCCGGGCAGCTCGCCCTGCTCCGGCGCCTGGCGGATGACCCCATTCCGCCCGAGAACTTCATCTTCGCTGACATTTCTCCAGAACGCCTTGGCGACGTGCAGTCACCGGCTGTGCGTCCAGGCAACAGCCGTGGCGCATGGCCGGATGCGCCCGGCGGGCCGCGCATCCTGGCCACGCCACCCTCGCCCTGATCCCGCAACCGCTGATCTGCGTCGCTGACTTCTCAGCGGTCGGCGGTGGTTCATCCGGGTGCTCGGTTTCACCAGCGCCCACGCCCGTCCCGAATACGAACAGCTCACGTCCATCTCGGCAAACCGTCGCAAACCACCTACGGCGATGGCGGTCACGGAGCTGATTTTGCTGCGGAGATCGGTTGCCCGAGCACGTCGGTCGGAGTCCATCGCTCGTTCAGTTTGAGCTCACGCAAGGCACGCTGCAGATAGCGGTCATCGATCCAGGCGTCGAGAGCGATCGGCGCACGGATCAGTTTGAGCTGCAACGACCAATCGATGCCGGTTTTGAAGACGGCGAGGAATCCGGCATCAAGTAGCGGCGAATGGCGGGCAGCCAGGGTGTCACCGGTGAAGTCCTCGCGGAACACCGCCGCTGGAGTTCCGGATTCCGCCCATTGGGTGAACAGGTCCTCGCGGTTCGCCTCGTCACTGGCCAACGCGGCGGTGCGTACAAACACCGTCACCACCCGCTGGACGAGGTCGGGATGCCGCGCAGCGAAATCATCCTTCACCACCAGCACATTCTGAAAGGTCGGGCGGGCCTGGCCGGCCGGCGGCGGCTCACGCGAACTGGCGATGATCCGCAGGTCGCCACGCTGCTGGAATTCCAAAATGGTGTTGATGCCCCAGATCGCGTCGACATCACCGCTCAGCAGGGCGGGCACGGCGGCCGAATTGTCGAGCACGATGCTGCGGAAATCGCCTTCGCTGAGTCCGCGTTGAGCCAACAGCCGCGCGGCGAGCAATTGGATGGCAGTGCCCTTGAACACCACCAGGCGCTTTCCCTTGAGGTTGTCGAGCGTGCGTACCGGCGAATCCGCCCGCACCGCCAGATAGATATTGCTGCCGCGGCCACCGGCGAGCAGCAGCCGGGTGGGGATGCCGCCGCCACGCCCGATGATCGCGGCCAGGTCACCATAGCAGGCGAAGTCCACCAGGCCGCCGGCAAGCTGCTCATTCACCACCGGACCGGCGCCTTTGTTGAGCGTCCATTCGACCGGGATGCCATCGGCCTTGAACTCCGCTTCCAGGAGTTTCCGGCCATGCACGGTGGCGACCACGCTGCCGCCGAGCAGCGGCCTGCCGCCAGCGCCGACCTGCGGCAACCCGATCCGGATCGCCGCCGGTTTGTCCGCAGCGATCAGCGCGACCCAGGTGACCGCCAACAACAGACATGCGTGCCAAAAGGCGCCGCACAGTTGATGATGGTTCATGCGAGGGTCGCGCGCCAGAGGATGCGGCGTTGCTCGCCGTAGTCGTGAATGCCGCGGTGCTGGGTCAGGCGGTTGTCCCACACCACAAAGGTGTTTGGCTCCCAGGTGAAGCGTACCTGCCGTACCGGTTCCGCGAGCAGGCCGAACAGCAGCCGCAGCAGGCTTTCGCTGGTGACGCGGCTGACGCCTTTGATGTAGGTCGTGTGCAGCTCGGTGACGAAGATAGTTTTCCGCCCGGTCACCGGGTGTGGAGCGATCACCGGCACGTCGATCGGGGGATGGTTGGCGCGCAGGTTGTTCAAGTATTCGTCCTGGCCAGGCACCCGGGCGTGGCCGTTGGCATCGACGAAGTTCACCGCGGTGAGCGATTCGAGGTACGCGGCCAACCGGGGATCAAGCGCGTCATAGGCATCCGCGGCGTTGGTCCAGGTGGTATCGCCGCCAAACAGCGGCAGGTCAGCGCCGAACAACGCGGTCGCATGGGGCGCCGGCTTCACCCAGGTGACATCGCTGTGCCAGGTCTCGTTGGCGAGGATGCGTCGACCGCCGGTGCCGGATTCGATGATCTCGACCCCGCTGTGCTCCGGCAGCGAAGGCAGGTACGGATTGTGGCGCAGTGGCTCGCCGAAGATTCTTGCCGAAGCCAGGAACTGCTCGCTGGTGAGCTGCTGATTGCGGAAGAACAGCACACCGTGAGCGTATAGGATTTGGCGCAGCCGGGCTGCGGTATCCTCAGCAACCGGCTGACGCAGATCGATTCCGCTGACGGTGGCGCCGAGGGTCGGTGTAAACAGTTCGATAGCGAGTTCATCGACGCGCTCGGCCAGGGCGAAGGACATGGCGGCTCCTTGTCAGGGGTGCCCGCGCCGAGCGAATGGAATGCCATCATAATCGGGCAGTGCTGCCTGGATGATGCTGCAACCGCAGGTGATTATCGGCATCCGGCGTTGCAATCACAGCAGGCGATCAGGGAAACTTGCGGTTTCCCAGCCCTCGGCACGAACGACGATGATCGCTCGGTAACGACTCGGCACGGAATCTGCTGATCCCAATGCCTCAACTCCGGCACCGACACTGCTCGGCACCGGGCACCACAGCAGCACCAAGGAATCCGTCATGACCGCCACCGCGACAGCAACAGCCCCCGTTCCCATCCCTGCCCAGGCCGCGAGCCACTCGCCCGTATTGACCCCCGACCAGCTGATCGCGGTCAGCCAGCGACGCTATTCGACCAAGAAATTCGATCCGACCCGCACCATCCCGGCCCAGCACTGGGCGGCCCTCGAACAGGTGCTGCTCTACTCGGCGTCATCGAGCGGCCTGCAACCATGGCGGTTCCTGGTGCTCAGCGATCGCAAGCTGCGCGAGGCCCTGGTACCGTTGTCCTTCGGTCAACGCCAGGTCGCCGATTCCTCGCACCTGGTGGTGTTCCTCGCCCGCACCGAACTCAACGCCAACGACATCGAACGTTGGCTCAAGCGCCTGACCGACGTTCGCGGCACGCCAGCGGATCAGATCGAAACCCAGCGCCAACGCCTGACCACCAATTTGGTGACTGCGCCTCGTCCAGGATTCAATGCGGGAGAATCGGCGCGTTACCAGGTCTACATCGCCCTTGGGCAATTCATCTCGGCGGCGGCTCTGCTCGGCATCGACACCTGCCCCCACGGTGGCTTCGATCCGGTCGCCTATGATCGGGTGCTGGGGTTGGCGGACAGCGGCTACCGCAGCGTGGTGCTCGCCACCGCCGGTTACCACGCGGAAACCGATGCCAACGCGAATTCACCCAAAGTGCGCTTCCCGCTCGCCGAGGTGGTGCAGCACGTCGACCATCTCCTGCCGTGACCGATCGCGATGATTCGATCGCTGGCGAACGCCTTGCTCCCGAGCTGGTCCCTGCTCCCGAGCTGGTCCTGACGTCCGCAATCGCGCCGATCGCCAACGCCGCAGCGCCGTCCGATGGGCGGCGCTGCGGTGTATTCGGTGAGTCTCCCAAATCAGTTGGCGGTTACCACGCCAACTGATGTCACCAGCGCAGATGCGTGCCGAGGTGGAAGTAACCGCCGGATGGCCCTTTGGCGTCGAGGGTCGCCAGGTGCACGGTGGTCTTGGCGCCGGTGACCACGTCGAGCGGCGCATCGGGGCCGCCGAGGTCGGTCTTCACCCACCCCGGATGGGCGGCATTGACCTTGATCGCCGTGTCCTTCAGCGCCAAGGCCAGCTCGACGGTGTAGAGGTTCACCGCCGCCTTCGATGTGTCATAGGCCGTGGGATGGCGACCGAAGATCGGGGAATTCGGATCGGCATGCTCGGCGATCGAACCGAGAATGCTCGACAGGTTGACGATCCGCCCGGCCTGGGATTTCCTGAGCAGCGGCAGGAAGGCCTGGGTCACTTCGATCAGACCGAAAAAGTTGGTGGCGAACACCCGTTGGAAGACGTCCACGCTGGTGACATCAGGTCCCTTTTCGGCCGCCCAATCGAGGATCCCGGCGTTGTTGATCAGGATGTCGAGACGCTGGTGGCGCTTGGCCACTTCGGCGGCGGCGGCGGCGATCGAAGCGCGATCGGTGACTTCCAGTGGCAACACGGAGACGGTGATGCCTTCCTTGGCGAGAGCTGCGGCGGCGGCGGCACCGCGCTGCTTGTCGCGGCTGCCGAGGATCACGGTGATGCCGGCGTGGCCGAGCTGGCGGGCGGTTTCGAGGCCGATGCCTTTGTTGGCGCCGGTGATGAGAGCGATGCGGGGATTGGACATGGGAGGACCTTGGGAGTGGCGGTTGGCATCAGCTGGCGCTGAGTGGAGGTGGAGCGTCGGGTGCGGCAGTGGGGGTCACGCAGAACGCGCCGTCGGCGGTCTGCTGCTCGGTGCCGACCACCGCCACGACGCGGTCGCGTCCAAGAGCCGCCGCGCCAGGGACGCGGAAGCTGGTGACGTCGATCCGCTTGACCGGGATCGGGTTTGGCGCGGGCAGTTGGGGCACCCAGGCGAAGGGATAGCGGTAGGCACGATAGACCAAGTTGAGGGCGAGCGGTGGTTTGCGCCAGTACGGGCTGATGTATTCCCAGACGATCTGGTGCTGGGCAGTGACCTCCACCAACCGGCCGTCGGAGCCCTCGGTGATCAGGGTGTTGCCGTTGGGCAGGCGCTGGGCGCTGCTGATGAACGGGCTGTAGAACCGCGTGGCGTCCAGCGGCACGATGAAGCCGGCCTCCTTGGGCGTGTACTGCCAGACGATCTCCAGGGTGGTGGGATTGATCTCCAGCACGCGGGAATAATCCCGCCGCGCAGTCTTGAGGCCCAGCGGCGCCTCTGGATTGGGTGCGCCGTAGCCGGCCCAGCCACCGTTATCGAACACCAGCAGATTGCCCTCACCGGGCAGACCGCGGGGGATGATGTGGGCGTGGTGCTGGCCGATGATCCAGCCGAGCTTGCGCTCCGCCTCGCTTCCGTCGTAGCGCGGCCCGATCTTCCACACGATGCGGCCGCTCACGCGATCGACGATGGCGATGATGTTGGCCTCCCGCGCATCCCAGATGATGTTGTCAGGGTGGAAGCGCTGATCGCCGGCGTCGAACCAGCGGTTGGGACCGACGTAAGACAGCGAATTGATGTGCAGCCAGTCGCCGACACTGCCCGGACCGGGCACGACGTTGCCGAGGGAGCTGCCTCCGCCAGCGGGCAGCAGGTTGGGATTGCGCCGCAGCACGTCGCGGGCAGCCGAATCGAAACCGAGCTCCTCGAAATGCTCGTGGGGCTTCCAGCGCCAGGTGATCTCGCCGTTCCAGTCGACCTCGATGACGGTGTCATCGAGCAGTGGCCAATCGCTGATCCGGCGATCGATGACATTCTCATGGACCAGCAGCAAGGTGCGACCGCGATCGGTCAGCGGCTCCTGGCCTGGGACATAGTAGCCCACCGGGTTGCCCTGGCGCTGGTAGTCGTGGTGCACCCGCGCGTACCAGCGGGCAGGCACTCCGGGATCGGCAATGCGCTGAAAACGGTCATAGCTCCACACCACCTGGCCCTGCCAGTCGACCTGCACCAGGTCGCGCTGGTCCTGCGAGCCGAACCGCGGATCCCGTTCACCGGTGTGGCCGAGTACCTGCCCGCCCGGCAGCAGCTTGTTGGGGAATCCGCTGAGCCCTTGCCAGAGCTGGACCTCGCGGCCGTTGGGGTCGATGAGCAGAGCGCCATGGCCTGGAGCCTGGAACAACGTGTAGCCGCTCCACGACCGCTCTGGATCGTAAACCGTGACGCCGGTCGGATAGACGGTGGGGTAGCCCATGATGGATGATTCCTGGCCGGATGCCGCACAGATGATGCCAGCCGCGGACACCGGTTCCGGGCTTTGAATGATGCCCCAGCCGCAACATCTGTTGCCGCACTATTGCAGACGCAGCTCAAGATGATGGCAAACCACGGGAATATTTGGCACGTGGCTGGCTCGGGTCGAAGTCGAGAGCGGATCCCACCACGGGATGCGCACTCCTGTCGCCAACCTTGCCCAGCCCGTCCATCCCAACTCCATCGGAGAACCCATGCGCCTGCTCACCTTCCTGTTGGCCGCTGCCATCGGCATCGCCACCACCATCCCATCCCATGCTGCTGATCGCCCCACGGTGATCCGCATCGGTGTGCCCGGCGTCGGGTTCGATGGCAGTTCGCCCAGGACCACCGGCACCACCGGCACGGTCGCCGGCAAGGGCTTGCTCGAGAAGGAGTTCGCCGCTGATGGCATCGAGGTCCAATGGACTTTCTTCAAGGGCGCTGGTCCAGCGCTCAATGAATCGCTGGCCAACGGCCTGCTCGATTTCGCTGCTGGCCTAGGCGACCTGCCGGCGGTGATCCACCGCGCGAGCGGATTAAAGACCCAGATCCTCCTCGCCACCGGCCGCCTCGGAGTCTATTACATCGTCGTGCCCTCCGATTCCCGGGCCAAGACCATCCACGACCTCAAGGGCAAGCGCATCTCCGTATTCAAGGGTACCGCAACCCAGCTCGGACTGAACCGCATCTTCGCTTTGCACGGCTATACGGAAAAAGATTTCAAGGTGCTCAACTTCGACACCGCCACCTCACGCGGCGCCATCGCCACCCGCGACATCGACGGCTATATCGCCGCGAGCGACGCGTTCGCCCTGCGCGACCGTGGGGTTGGCCGGATCATCTATTCGAGCCAGGAGAAGGCGGCGGAGACCGCCTCGACCGGCGCGCTGCTGGTGACCGAGGCCTTCGAAGCGAAATACCCGGACCTGGTGCAGCGGCTGGTGAACGTGTGGGTCAAGGAAGCCGCATGGAATTCCGACGAGTCCCAGCGCATTGAGATCTTCAAGGCCTGGTCCCGCACCGGCCAGCCTTTTTCCACCTTCAAGGAAGACTACAATGTCGATACCCTCTCTCGCCGCCTGTCGCCACTGATTGATGAATACTTCGTCGACCACTACCGCCAAGCCCGCGAGCAGGCGATCGAATTCAAGCTGCTGCGCAACACGTTCGATGTCGATTCGTGGTTCAACCGGAAGTACCTCGATGAGGCCCTGAAGGTGAACAATCTGGTCGGCTATTGGTCAGAGCTGGATGCCAAAGGTGCCATCGTGAAAGTTGGACGCACCAAATAACGGAACGCTCGTCCATCAACCACCGCGGGCCGGCATTCCCTGCACTGCCCGCGGGAGATTCCCATGCCGACGCACCTTCCGCCCCTTCGGTTCCTCCTTCTCCAACCGAGCACGATGGCGGCGCTGGTGCTGCTGGCCCTGCTGGCTTTGCGTTCGACAACCGCCGGCGAACCATCGGAACGCCTCGCCGGTACTGCCGCCCCGAAACCGTCCGTCATCCGCTTCGGCGTACCGGCAGTGGGCATCGGCGGCCGCCCGATCGTCGGCGGCAGCTTCCTGTCCACCACCCACATCCAGGGATTGTTGGAGCAGGAGTTCAAATCAGACGGGATCAGAGTGGAATGGAACTTCTTCAAGGGCGCCGGCCCGGCGGTGAACGAGGCCCTGGCCGGTGGCCTGCTCGATTTCACCTCGCTCGGTGATCTGCCGGCCTTCATCGGCCGGTCGGCGGGATTGAAGACTCGTCTGATCCTGACCACCGGTTCGCGCGGAAACGTCTACTTGGCAGTACCCGTGGGTTCGCCGGCACGGACGCTGGAGGACCTGAAGGGCAAGCGCCTGGTGGTGCACAAGGGCACGGCCACCCAGTTGATCATGTCGCGCATCCTGGCCCAGCGCGGCTTCAGCGAGTCGGATTTCCGCATCATCAATCTCGACAGCGTCGCCAGCCTGCCAGCGCTGCTCTCGGGCGACATCGATGGCCTGTGGAGCGGGCTCACCTTGCTTGAGCACGAGGATGCCGGCCGGGTGCGGGTGATCTTCGACAGCCGCACCGATACCGGCCGTGATGGCAAGGCTGAGATCGCCTCCCAGGGTACCATCCTGGTGACCGAAAACTTCGCCACGCGCCATCCCGACCTGGTCCAGCGGGTGGTGAACGTCCTGGTCAAAACCGCAGACTGGAACTCCGACGAGGCCAACCGCGAGACCTTGTTCACGCTGTGGGAGCGCTCTGGGGTCGCCGCCGCCACCTATCGCCGTTCCTATCGGGGCGTCCCCCTCGCGCTCCGCCAATCGCCGCTGATGGATGGATTCTTTCTGGCCAGCCTGGCCGCCGGCGCGCAGGCCGCCTTGGACCTCAAGCACATCCGCGCTCCGGTAGCGATCGACGGCTGGATCGACCGCTCCTTCCTCGACCGCGCCCTGGCCGAGCTGAAACTGGAAAAGCGCTGGACCGCCTATGATGCCCAGGGTGCGCCGGCGCCGTGAGCAGGCAGTGCGATCCGTTCGGGTTTGACGACGGCGCGTCAGCTCGGCATTCCCGGCACCGTGTCAGCTTGGAAGCAGGTTGCAGCTGTGACCATTGACCAGGCCTTGTCGGCGGCGGGCGGCTGATGACCACCACTGCCAGCCTATGACACTCAGCGTCACCCTGCTCGGCACCGGCGGTCCGCGACCGGATCCGCAGCGGGCCGGCCCGGCGACCCTGGTGGTCACGGTCTCCCAATGACCGCAGCCGACGCTGAGGCCGCCGTCTTGCGCGGCGCGGGTACGCTGGCCGCCCGGATCGGACTCGGACACGTGGAGCCGCGGGTGATCGGCCGGGCGACCAACCTGATCGTCGCCTTGGAACCCACGCCCTGGGTCGCGAGGATCGCCACCGGGACGGTCCCGATCCGCGACCCGTGGGATTTCGCCTGGCGCGAGGTCGCACTGGCTCGGCACCTGGCGGCACACCAGGCGCCGATCGTGGCGCCGGCGCCGGAATCGCTCGCCGGCCCTCATCGCCAAGACGGTCAGGTGATCAGCTTGTGGCAGCGGGTCGAGGTGCAGGGAGCGCTGGTTGATCCCAAGCTGGCCGGCCGGGACCTCGCGACCTGCCATGCGGTACTGCGCGGATACCGTGGACCAGGCCGGGAAAACGGCTTCCTGGCAGAGACCGCCGCGTTGCTCGCCCATCCCCAGGTCCAAGCGCGCGCCCGCGCCGACGACCGGGCGCGGGTGGCGGATCACCTTGCCCGGCTCGGCGAGCGCCTGCGTGCCCAAGGACCAGCGGTGCAGCACCTGCACGGCGACGCCCATCCGCGCAATGTGCTGAACACCACCGAAGGCCCGCGCTGGAGCGACTGGGAAGATACCGTGATTGCGCCGCGGGAATGGGACCTCGCTTGCCTGGTGGCGAGCGCGCGCAGCGCCGGCCGCGAGGTCGCCTGGTCGCAGGCGGCCCTCGCCGCCTATGGCGAGCACAATGCCGGCCTGCTCGACCTGTGCGTGCATCTGCGCGTCCTGTTCGGCGTCGCCTGGCTGTGGCTGCTGGCCGGCGAGCATCCCCGCCGCCAGCAGGCCTTGGCGGACCGCCTGGCGTGGATCCGTGAAAAGAATCCATGAAACGCTGCGGAATCCTGCGCCACCTATCCCATGGACCGGCCTTCTGGAGAGTGGCATGAGCGGCACGGTCGTGGTTTTCGATCTCGGCGGCGTGCTCTACGACTTCGCAGTCGATGAGGACGCCCATGCGCGGCTGTTCGCCACCGCCAGCGGTGGCGTGATCGATCGCACCAAACGGCGCCTGCGTTTCCGCCCGCTGTTCGTGCGCTTCGAGACCGGAGGCCTGTCGCCGTCGGAGTTCGCCGGGACCGTGGTCCGCGACCTGGATCTGGTCCTGGATCCGACCGCCTTCCTCGCCGCCTTCCGGGCCATGGCCGCCGGCTGGTATCCCGGCGCATTGGCTCTGGTTCGCGAGACTGCCGCCCGTCATACCGTGGTTTCCCTGAGCAACACCAACGCGGTGCATTGGGACAAAATCCTCGGCGATCTCGACGGCGCCGATCCGTTCCATGCCCATTTCCCGTCGCACCTGAGCGGACACCACAAACCGGACCAGGGTGGCTTCCTCACCATCGCCCAGGCCTATCCCGGGCGGAATCTGGTCTTCCTCGACGACCGCACCGAGAACGTCGCGACCGCGAGCGATCTTGGCTGGACGGCACGGACCGTGCGCGGCGTCGACCAGGCGCGCTTGGCCCTGCGCGGGATCGACGGCCTGTAACCAGTCGCCTGCCGGCATCAGCTGATCCATCTACGAGGTGAAACCATGGCAACGATCACCGGAAATCCTGCGACCACCAGCTCCGTAACTGCGGCAGGCCGTGGGCTGCCCAGCATGGTCCTTGGCCGCACCGGCCTGCGGGTTTCGGTCCTTGGTCTCGGCGGCGGCGGCCACAGCCGGCTGGGCCTGAACAGCGGCGGTGACGAGGCCAGCGCGGAACGTCTGGTGCGCACCGCCATCGACCTGGGGCTGACGTTCATCGACACCGCCGAGGCCTATGGCACCGAAACTGTCATCGGCCGCGGCATCGCCGGGCGCCGCGACCAGGTGGTGCTGTCGAGCAAGAAGACGACTCGTGCGTTCCGACGCCCAGGCAGCGCCGATCCTCCTGGCGAGCTGCTGCGCGCCGAGCAGATCGCACCGGCACTTGAGGCGAGTCTGAAGCGGCTCGGCACCGATCGCCTGGAGGTCTACCACCTGCATGGGGTCGATCCCGCCGACTACCGCACCCTGCGCGACTCCGTCGTGCCCGAACTCGAACGCCTGCGCACCCAGGGCAAGATCCGCTTTCTCGGCATCACCGAACGATTCGAAGTGGATCCTTCCCACCGGCTGCTGAGTGAAGCCCTGGCCGATGGCATCTGGGACGTGGCGATGGTCGGCTTCAATCCGCTCAACCAGTCGGCGCGCCGGCGGGTGTTTCCGCTCGCCTGGCGCCATGGCGTCGGCCTGCTCGGTATGTTCGCGGTGCGCCGGGCACTGAGCCAGCCGGAGCGTCTCAAGGAGGTGCTGGCCGGACTGGCACGCCGTGGCAAGGTGCCGGCTGCGCTCGCCGAGGCCGCCGATCCCCTGGGTTTTCTCGTCCGTCCCGACGGATCGTCATCGATCACCGAGGCCGCTTACCGTTACAGCCTGGACGAACCGGGACTGCACGTCGTGCTCAGCGGCACCGGCAACGTAGACCACCTGCGTGCCAACATCGCCGCGGTGCATGCCGGTCCCTTGCCGGCGAGCGACCGGGCGCGGCTCGACGAGCTGTTTGCAAAGGTGGACGACGTCACCGGGGGCTGACGCGGGCGGGCCCGCTGTCACCGTTGCGCAGCCAGGATCGCAGCCTACGCCCTGGGCATGGACGCCGTCGATCTCTTGTTGGTGGGAATTGCTGCATTTGCAGCGGGTTTTGTCGATGCAGTGGTCGGCGGAGGCGGATTGATCCTCACTCCGTCGCTGCTGCTGGTCGCACCGCAGGCGCCGATTCCAGCGGTGCTCGGAACGATCAAGTGCAGCAGCGTGGTCGGCACTGCGGCGGCGGCAGTCACCTATGCCCGGCGGCTTCCGCTGGACTGGCGGCTGCTGCTGCCCGGGGTGATCGCTGCGCTGGTAGCATCGTGCGCCGGGGCATCGCTGGTCAGCCACCTCGACGCGCAGGTGGTGAAGCCGCTGATCCTGGCCGCCCTGATCGTGGTCGCGATCTACACCGCGCTCAAACCCGACCTCGGCGCCGAAGCCGGCCCTGAACGGAACCAGAGCGAACGCACCTGGATCGGCGTCATGCTCGGTGCCGGGATCGGATTCTACGATGGATTTCTAGGACCGGGGACCGGCAGCTTCCTAGCAGTTGGGCTGGTGCTGCTGGCGCGATTCGATTTCCTGCGCGCTGCGGCCCATGCGCGGGTCCTGAACGTCGCCAGCAACCTGGGCGCGGTCCTGTGGTTCGTACCCCATGGCAACGTCCTGTGGCTGGCAGTGGTGCCGATGGCGCTGTGCAACCTGGCGGGAGGCGTGCTCGGCAGCCGGCTGGCCCTGCGCAAGGGCAGCCGCTGGATCAGAAGCGTTCTGCTGGTGGTGGTGCCGGTGCTGATCATACGGCTTGCCTGGAACCTGCTGGGCTGATCCCCATGTGTGCGGCGCCGGGAACCACCGCGTCCGCTGCACGTTACGCAACTCGGCAGGATGCTCGGCTGCTGCCATGACATCAGACTGACGCCGAGTTCTAGGACATTCGCTGCGCAGAATCGGCATGGATGATGCTCTCAGCGGGTATGAGCACCCAGGCCCATCGTGCCGCCGCGCCTGCGTCGGCGTCTGACCCCGAGGCGCTCCCCTGGCTCAGCGCCAGCGATCTGCTCGCGGGCTACAGCAGTGGCGAATTGTCGCCGGTGACGGTGGTCGACGCGGTGCTGGCCCGAATCGCCTCGTTCGACGACCGCCTGGCGGCCTTCGCCCTGATCGATGCGGCTGGCGCCCGTGCTGCGGCCCAGGCCTCGGCTGAACGTTGGCGCCAAGGCGCTCCGGCGGGGTTGCTCGATGGGGTGCCGGTGTCGCTCAAGGATCTGCTGGCGGTGGCCGGCCTGCCGCTGCGACGCGGCTCACGTGCCACCAGTGAAGTGCCGTCAGCGGAGGATTCCCCCGCGGCCGCGCGCCTGCGCCAACACGGTGCAGTGATCCTGGGCACCACCGCGACCGCGGAGTTCGGTTTGGGCGGTCACGCCCACGGCGCATCGGGGGAACCGACCAGAAATCCCTGGGATCCCGCGCGTACCCCGGGTGGCAGCAGCTCCGGCGCAGTGGCCGCGGTGGCGGCGGGTCTCGGACCGATCGCCGTCGGAACCGATGGCGGCGGCTCGATCCGGGTGCCTGCTGCGTACAGCGGCGTGGTGGGCTTCAAACCGAGCTTTGGCCGAGTGCCCCATGCTCCGGCCAGTTTCATCGGCGTGCCGGCCCATGTCGGTCCGATCGCCCGCAGCGTCGCCGATGCGACCCTGCTGTTCAGCGTGCTGACCGGCCCGGATGCACGTGATCCCTTCCACCTGCCTCGCCAAGCAGAGGGCTGGCACCAACACCTCTCAGAACCCTTGACCGGGTTGCGCATCGGATTCACCACCGCACCGGATGCCGCCGGACCGCGCGCCCTCGATCCCGGCACGGCTGCCGCCTTCCATGAGGCCATCATCGTCCTGCGCAGTCTCGGCGCCCGGGTCGATGAGGCCCGACTGGGTCTGCCTGAAGCCGGGCCGGTGCAACGCATCCTGGCCGCCGGACGAGCGGCGCTGACGATTCGCGCCTTCCCGCCAGAGCAACGTGCGCTGATCGGGCCCGAGGTGCTGGAGCTCGCCCGGGCTGGCGAATCGCTTACCGCCGTCGACTACCTGGAGGCCGAAGCTGCGCGGGTTTCCTTGGCCGAGGCGGTGGCCTTGGCACACCAGCGTTTCGACCTGCTGCTGACGCCCACCGCGCCGACCTCGGCGCCGCTGCTTCCCACCGGCGTCCCGGTGGCCAGCGGCGCGCCGGCCAAACCGGGTTGGTCGACACCTGGATTTGCCAGCATTTTCAGCCTCACCCGCCAACCGGCCATCAGCGTCCCGGCGGGCCGCTCGCCCGATGGCCTGCCGGTGGGCATCCAACTGGTCGGCCGATTCGGAGATGATGCCTTAGTGCTGCGTGCCGCTCACCAGTTCGAACAGCGTCGAGGGCCGTTCGCCCGGCCGAGCTTGGCCTGGCTCGGCGGATAAGGCCTTCGACCCCCTGCACGCTCCGCCGCTCCTCACCCTGGACCCTCGATGACTGCCACCGCCACGCGACAGCATTTCTATCCCACCCGATTCAAGGATGCCGCCAAGTACTACACCACCGGCCGTCCCTTTTACCCCAAGCTGCTGAGCAAGCGGATCGCCGGGCTGATCGGGCTGGAGCGGCGCCACAGGGTGCTCGACATCGGCACCGGCCCCGGATTCCTGGCCATCGACTTCGCCAGCCAGGTGGAAACCGTCACTGGTCTCGATCCTTCGGCGGAAATGCTGGACGTGGCCAGG
Source organism: Planctomycetota bacterium (assembly GCA_014193115.1). Classification (GTDB taxonomy): domain Bacteria; phylum Planctomycetota; class UBA11346; order UBA11346; family UBA11346; genus BJHQ01. The sequence continues at coordinate 23,880 of BJHQ01000017.1, forward strand.
GGCAATGCAGAACGCGCCGGAGTTGCGGTGCGCTTCGTCCAAGGGACTTCCTATGACCTCGCTGCCCACTTCGGCCCAGTCCGGCTGACCACGTTCGGACGTTCCTTCCACTGGACCGACCGGGCGGCGACCTTGCGTGCACTGGACGCCATCACCGAGGTGGGCGGCGCAGTGGCGCTGATCGGCGACCGCTTCCCGGAGGTCCCGGACAATGCCTGGCGCCCGGGATTCGAAGCGCTGCTCGACAGCTATGGAAAGGATGAAGGCGCGCTGGCCAAGCTGCGCGGCGAGCCGAGCCATGAGGACATCCTGCTGTCCTCACCGTTCAGCCACCTTGAACGGGTGGCGGTCGTGCAGCGGCGCCGGACGCCGCTTGAGCATTTCGTGGACCGCGCGCTCAGTTTCGGCAAGGTCTGGCACGGCAGCCCGGGATTCAATGCCGAAGAATTGGCTGCTCGGTTCCGAGCCCAGTTGCTTCCCTTTGCGGGGACCGACGGCCGGGTGGCGGAAGTCATCGAAGGCCAGGCCCTGGTGGCGCGGCGCCCTGCGGAGATCGATGACGCGTGACGGCCGAGTCCAGACCAGTCCGGCTTGAGTCGGACGCATCGGATTGCGCGTCCTGGCGGCATCTCGAACCGTCAGGCTCTGCGACGTGAGCAGCCAAGCCTTGATCTCCGCAGCCCCGGGACATGGCACGGACCTGTCCGCAGCCGCCGTCCGGCAGGCGACCACGCATGTGGCCTTGCCGGTCTTCCTGCTGCTGTCGCTGTTTGGTGGACTGAACCCCGGACTGGCGAGGACGGTGTCGGCGCTGTTCGCCGTCGAAATCCACGCCAGCCCAGGTGAGCTGGGCCTGCTCGGCAGCTGCCAGAGCATCGGTTTCGCGGCGATGGCTCTGCCGGCGGGGGTGCTGGCGAGGCGCTTCGGGCCAGTGCGGATGTTCCTGCTCGGGAGCGTCGTCGCGGCATTGGTCTATGTCGCCATGGGCTTCGTCAGCACTCCGCTGTGGCTGATCGTCGGCATGACCGTCACCGGGTTCGCCATGCCCCTCAGGTTCGGTGCGATGAACCTCGCCAGCATGCGCCGGCTTGAAATCGACGGTCCGGCCCGCGCCGGCTGGTATCGTGCATCGCATCAAGTGGCAATGTTCCTGATCGGACCGACCCTGGCGGTCGCACTGGTTCCGGCTTTCGGCTATCAGCATTCCTGGTGGCTGGTGGCAGCGAGCTTCCTACCGGCGATCGCGCTGGCACCACGCATTCTCAGCTCTGGTGCGCCAAGCCCTGCCGCGAGAGAGCCCGCGCCGCCAGGGCGCCTCGGGCTGCGACACGCGCTCGGTCTGCTCGCTGCCGTGCCGGCGCTGCGGCGGCTGTCGGCCGCCGAACTGCTGAACTCCGGCACAGTGATCGGTTTTTCCGCGTTCATCATCGCCATCGCCATGCGCGTCTATCACTTCACGCCCGCGGTCGCCGCCGCGCTGCTCAGCCTGCAGGCCGGCGTGTACGTCGGGGTGCTGTTCCTGCTCGGCTGGATTCCTGGGCGCCTCGGTCGCGCTCGCCAGTTGGTGGTCACCGCGCTGCTGGTGAGCGTGGCCTTGGTGCTCCTGGCCGGCGCCGGCGGAGTTCCCGGTCTTTGGTTCGGCACCGCTCTGCTCGGCCTGGGCGCCGGCCTGGTCCAGGTCGATCACCTGCAACGCTCCGCACGGCTCAGCCGGCGCCACGATGCTGGCGGCGTCGCCGGGGTGATGGCGCTCAGCTCGTCGAGCGGCGGACTGGTCACCGGCCTCATCGGCGGTGCCCTTGGCGAAATGGCCGGAATGCAGGCATTGTTCATCGCGCTGATCCCGATGACGCTGGGATTGGCCTGGTGGCAATGGCACGCCCGCAGCGCTGTCAGCGACGAATGAAGAGCGCTGACGCTTCACTCACCTCTCCCTCCCCGCCACCCGGAACCCGCCATGCCCACCACCAGCCGCCGCGTCCAGTCCTTCAGCGAATCGGTCATCCGCCGTATGTCGCGGGTCGCCACCAAGTACAACGCGATCAACCTCGCCCAGGGCTTCCCCGACTTCGATCCGCCGCCCGCGCTGCGCGCGGCTGCGGCCAAGGCCGGGCAGGACGGTCCGCACCAGTACGCGGTGACCTGGGGCGCGCCGCGGCTGCGCCAGGCGCTGGCAAAGAAGGCCTCGCGTACCACCGGCCTGCCGATCGATGCCGATGCCCACCTGGTGGTGACGGTCGGCTCCACCGAGGCCATGCTCGCGGCGCTGCTGGCGGTGGTCGATCCGGGCGACCGCGTGCTGGTGTTCTCGCCCTTCTATGAGAACTACGGCGCCGACACCATTCTCGCCGGGGCGGTGCCGGTGTTCGTTCCGCTGCGCCCGCCGACCCACGCGGTCGATCCGGTGGCGCTGCGCCAGGCCTTCGCCGAACACCGGCCCAAGGCGCTGATCCTGTGCAATCCGGCCAATCCCACCGGCAAGGTCTTCACCCGTGCGGAGCTGACGCTGATCGGTGACCTGGCCAAGGAATACGACGCCTTCGTGCTGACCGACGAGGTCTATGAGCACATAGTCTATGCGCCGCACCGGCACCTCTCCCTCGCCACCCTGCCCGGCCTGTGGGAGCGCACGCTGACCATCAGCTCGTTGTCGAAGACCTATGCCATCACCGGCTGGCGCCTGGGCTACGTGGTGGCGCACGAGAAGTGGATCGGTGCTATCCGCGCGGTCCACGACTTCCTCACCGTCGGCGCCGCCGCCCCGTTGCAGGAGGCGGTGATCGCCGGCCTTGAGCTACCCGACAGCTACTACGACGAACTGGCCGCCAGCTACGCCGCCAAGCGCGAACGATTCCTCGGTCATCTGCGCGCCGCCGGACTCAAACACCTCGAACCGGAAGGCGCGTACTACGTGCTGGTCGATGTCAGCGAATTCGGCGTCGACGACGACGTGGCCTTTGCTGAATGGCTGGCCAAAGAGGTCGGCGTCGCCGCAGTGCCTGGTTCGAGCTTTTACCGCGAGCCGGTGCACCAGTACATCCGCTTCCACTTCGCCAAACGCTTGGAGACCCTCGACGCCGCCGGATCACGCCTGCTGACGCTGCGTGAAAAAGCAGCGAATTGGCGCAAGCGCGCGGCGGCGGCGGGCTGACCGCCCGTGGTGGACCAGCGCACTGCCGATCCGACCTGAGACAGCTCGGTGCGGATCGTCGGCTTCCACTTGAACGGGCACCAGAGTCAGAGCGCGTCCTGGTTCGCCGCTCGAGTGCTGACTTCAGATCACGACTCGATGCCCGGAGCCCGAAGGGGATCTTTCCATTGCCCACGTCCATAACGCAGGAGCAATCCTAGCCACAGTCCCACCAGCATCGCCACCGCGAACACCCACCCTGATACGGCTGAGGCAGCGATTCCCGAAAACAGCACACCGATGGTGCAGCCAAGCGAGATCATCGCGCCGAAGCCCAGCAGGATGCCGCCGATCAGAGCGAGCACCGCTTCGCGCCACGGTGGTACGCGCCAAGCGAATTGACCCGCGGTCAGCGCGGCGCTGGCGGAACCGAGCACCAAGGCGGAGACGAAGAACAGATTGGTCGAAAGCAGACCCTCACCTGTCGCGGAACGGCAGCCGCGGAATCCGTCAAGGCCTTCGAGACGGACTGGCAACAACCCAGCCACGTCGCTCAGTTGACGCGCCAGAGCCCCGATGCCGGCAGTGACTCCGAGCGCGTCGCCGCGCAGCAGAGTCACGGTGCCGATCACGGCCACCGCGGCGCCACCGACCCAAGCAGGCCACCGACGGACAAATACCGCGGTCAGCACCGCCGTGCGTCCATCGCTGGACGGTGCCGCTTCTGGTGCGCGGCGCCAACCCAGCAGCCACCAAGCAAGCGCTGCGAGCACCCCGAGTTGGATGAGCACTGCCAGACCATAACCTCCCGTTAGCGCCGGCAGCCACCACACCGGTGCAACGACGATGCCACTGACGTAGAACCAATTCCAGCTCGCGAAGCCAAGCCCGAATCCAAGCACCACACCGAACAGCGCTGGTAGTGTCACCAGCGCACCTTCACCTAGGCGATAGAGGTGGGCGCTGATGCACGAACCCGACAGCGCCATGCCCAGCCCGAAGGTCGCTCCGCCCACCAACAGGTGCCAACCGACCGGACCGATATGCGCGATCGGCGGCAGGTGACCCCGCGACGGATCGACGATCCACGCACCAAGGACGATGGAGGTGCCGAGCAGACCAAGGGCGAGGGCCACCAGCAGCGCGACGGTTCCAGTGCTGTCACGCCGGCCATCGGCTGGTGCCAGCAGATCGCGCAGATGGCACTGGAAACAGAAGCGGGATCGTTGCAGCACCACACCGAGGGCCAGACCGGCAAGAACCTGGAACGCCTGGCGCGGTCCGAAATCTGCGGAGCCGGCCAGGTACCACGAACTGCCGAGTCCTAGGAAAAACAGCACGCCGGCGAGCGTGCAGCTCACCGGCGTGACTGATGCGGGTGCCGACATGGCTACGGATGATGGTGCCGTCGCCGACAAGGCGAGCGGTATGGATCCCCCGTCAGGCCGGGTTATTTGCCGCCCCACACCGTGCCCGCGGGATTGTCGATCGGCACACCGACGGCATTGCCGTATTCAGTCCACGAGCCGTCGTACTGCTTGGCCGGATAGCCGAGCAGGCGCGTCAACACGAACCAGGTGTGGCTGGAGCGTTCGCCGATGCGGCAATAGACCACCGTCGGCGTGCTGCCGTCGATGCCGGCGTCGGCGTAGATTTTCTTGAGATCCTCGGGTTTCTTGAAAGTGCCGTCCTCCTGATTGACCGCCTTGCCCCAAGGCACGTTCTTCGCCCCAGGGATGTGGCCGGCGCGGATGGCCAGTTCCTGCACACCCTGCGGAGCGAAGATCTTGCCGTTGAATTCATCGGGAGAGCGGATGTCGAGCAGGCCAGCCTTGTCTTTGCCTTCGACCACCGCCAGCACATCGCTGAGGCGGGCACGCAAGGCGCCGTTGGCGGCCTTCGCCTGATAGGTGGTGGCCTTGGGCGCCGCAGCGATGGTATCGAGCGGCAGCTTGTCCAGTTCCCATTTCTTGCGACCGCCGTCGAGCAGGCGCACATCCTGGTGGCCGTACACGGTGAAGATCCACGCACCCCAGGCGGCGAACCAATTGTTGTTGTCGCCATAAAGCACCACGGTGGTCTCGGGCGTCAGGCCGGCCTGGCTGGCAAGTTTCTCGAAACCCTCCTTGCTGATGATGTCGCGTCGCACGGTGTCGACCAGGTCGCTGTGCCAGCGCACATTGACCGCACCGGGGATGTGGCCCTTTTCGTAGACTCCGGGATCGACACTGACCTCAATGATGCGCAGCGTTGGATTGGTCAGGTTCTTGGACAGCCAATCCGCGGTGACCAGGGCTTTTGAACCGGCATCATCGGCGCCTGGCAACCAGGCGGCCGCAACGGCCAAGAGCAGGGCAAGAAAGGAGGCGTTCGATCGGATATGGCGCATGGGGTTCCTACGGACGGTGGGATGAGGCGTCACGGTCTGTTCAGCATCTTGCGTGCCAGAGCCAGGACCGCGCAACTCGTGGAGAACCGGCGTAGTCTGGCCCATGGCTGTTGCGGACAGAGCAGCCGATGTGTCATAGCTGTGGGAAACGCAGCAGCTCTGCGTCCGAGTGCGCCGAAAGCTGCTGTGGCCATAGGTACGATCCGCGCTGCGCTTGAACACCTCGACCTGGTCGCCACAGCCAGGCTCACGCCGTCATCTCATGCAAGGACCCCATGCCACAGCCCCCCATCCTGCCTCTCATCGATTGGCGCTCGCTGTTTGCCGCCGGACTCGCCTGGCGTCCGTGGGTCGACAGCGCAGAGAAACCTGAGCACCGCACTGAAATCCTGGGTTCCTTTGGCGGTTTCCACCCCCTGCCCGAGTCCGTGGCGCGCCTGACCGCCCTGCGCAAGCCGGTGCATATCGTCGCCATCGCCGAATCGTGGTGCGGCGACGTACGCCGGCATGTGCCGGTGCTGCAAAAACTGGCGGACATCAATCCCCAGGTGCAGGTGCGCTACATCACTCGGCAGCAGAACCTCGACGTGTTCGCACGCCTGCTGACCAACGGCGGCGAAGCCATCCCCAAGGCGGTGTTCCTCAGCGCCGACTTCGTCGAGACCGGCAACTGGGGACCGATGCCCGAGGTCGGCCGCCGCGTCATCGCCCAGGGCAAGGCCGCCAACGACATCCCTGGAGCACGGAAAATCGTCGCCGCGCAATACGCCGCAGACATCCATCGCCGTGGAGCAGAAGCCGAAATCGTCGACCGCATCGTCATCGCCGCGACCGAGTCGGTGGTGCCGGCCGCGGCGGGAGCGGCAAGCTGAAGCCGGTCCCTGCTGTCGGCAAACCGAGCCAGTGCCAGTTCCTTCCCTGGGCCGGACCAGGCGCTCTTGTTCTTGTCGGCACGCTCGGTTGACCTGGTGACGGCTTTGGCACATGCCGACCGATCCCCAGAGCCAGAATCTGCTGGTCGCGATCCTGCTGCTGCTCGTCGCCCTGCTCTATTCCTCGGTTGGCCAGGCCGGCGCTTCCGGGTACCTGGCGATCATGGCGCTCGCGGGCATCGCCTCGGAAGTGATGAAGCCGACCGCGCTAGCCCTCAACCTCCTGGTGGGCTCCATCGCTCTGGTCCAATTTCTGCGGGTCGGAGGCTTCTCCGGGCGGATCTTCGTGCCGCTGGCGGTGGCCTCGATCCCGTTCGCCTACGTCGGTGGCCGGCTGTCGCTGCCGGCGGAGATCTACCAGCCGCTGGTCGGATCGGCGTTGGTGTTCGCCGCCTGGCAGAGCTTCCGTTCAGCGGCATCCGCTCCGTTGGATCCGGTCCGCCCTCCCGGTGCAGCCGTGCTGATGCTCGTCGGCGGCGTCGTTGGTTTCCTGTCGGGGCTCACCGGGATGGGCGGAGGCGTCCTGCTCGGTCCGCTCCTGCTGCATTTCGGCTGGGCTTCCGGGCGGGTAGTGGCAGGAGTTTCGGCTGCGTTCATCCTGGTCAATTCCATCAGCGGGATCCTCGGCGTGGTCTCGGCAGCGACACCCTTCCATCCGGATCTCGGATTCTGGGCAGCATCGGTCGCCGTTGGCGGCCTCGTTGGCGCATCTTGGGGCAGCAGATACCTGAAGGGCCAGTCGTTCCAGCGAATCGCCGCGGTGCTGCTGCTGCTCGCCGGCGCCAAGATGATCACTTCGATCCTGCCATACGCCGCACGGACACCCTGACAGGCCGCGTTGATGAGCTGCAGCATTCCGCGAGCAGGAACGGATGAAGGGATACCTCATGCGTCCTTGGAAACGCCTCGCCTCGCTGCCAGTTTTGGAAAACCGCTGGTTCCACGTCACCGCAGACCGGTGCGAACTGCCCGACGGGAAGGTGATCGATCCGTATTTCGTCGTCCACGAGTCGGAGTGGGTCCACATCCTGGCAGTGGATCATGCCGGTGAAATCCTGGTGGTGCGCCAGTATCGCTATGCGGCTGACACCGTCTGCACCGAACTTCCCGGTGGCATCGTCGACCAGGGCGAGGAACCACTGGCGGCGGCTCGTCGGGAGTTGCGTGAAGAGACCGGCTACACCGCGCAGAGCTGGAGCTCTGTGGGTTGGCTGTTCGCCAATCCAGCGCGTCAGACCAACCGCGTCCACCTCTTCATCGCCCGCGAATTGACCGCGTCCGGTGATCAGCAGTTGGATGCGTCTGAGGACATCTCCTTCGGATTCCTCTCAGCGAACGCACTGGAGACCGCCATCAGCGAGGGCGATTTCTCCCAAGCCCTTCATGTTGCTTCCTATTTTCGCGGTCGTCAATTCTTGCGCTCAAGTGACGCATGAACCTGGCTCTGGTGTTCAGTGCCGCTCCAGCCGCTTCGCCAGCCAATCTCCGAACCATTGGATGAGCTGCACCAGCACCACCAGCACCACCACCGTGGCGACCATGGTCGGTGTCTCGTAGCGGTAATAACCGAAGCGGATGGCGAGGTCGCCGACGCCGCCACCGCCGACGATGCCGGCCATCGCCGACAGGCCGATCAGGCTGATGAGCGTGATGGTGCCGGCGCGCACTAGGCCGGGGAGAGCCTCCCACACCAGCACGTCGATGATCAGCCGGCGCGAGGTGGCGCCGGCGGAGAGCGCGGCCTCGATCATGCCGGGATCGACTTCACGCAGCGCGGCCTCGGCCAGGCGCGCGAAGAACGCCACCGCCGCCACCGACAATGGAACCGATGCGGCGAGCGGTCCGATGGTGGTTCCGGCGATGATCTGGGTCAACGGCAGCAGCAGCACCAGCAGGATGACGAACGGCGTCGAGCGGATGACATTGGTGAGGAACGACACCAGCAGGCGCAGCGGACGGTTGGCGAGGAACAGTCCGCGTTCGGTGACGAACAGCAGCACGCCGATGGGCAGGCCGAGCACCGCGGTCGCCAGGGTGGCGACACCGACCATCAGGCCGGTCTCGCCGAGCGCATGGCCCAGTTCGCGCGGCAGGGTCGCCCAGCTCTCAGCGTCCATCATCGACCTCCACCTGGGCGCCGCCGGTGCGCAGGTGCTCGATGACCGCGGAGACCGGGGCATCTGCCGGCAGACGCACCAGGACCTGCGCCAGGGTCTCGCCTGCGACGTGGCCGATGCGGCCGTGGTCGAAGATCAGGTCGATGGCGAAACGCCGTGCGGTGGCGCTGAGCAGCGCGGTCGCATCGGCGGCGCCGTGGATCGCCACCCGCAGGCGGATGCCGGCGCCTTGCGCAGGCTGCGGCAGGTCGAGGCCGGCCTCGCGGCGCAGCAGTGCCCGCGTCGCTGGATGCTCAGGTGCGGCGAACAGCTCGATGGTCGGCTTCGATTCGACGATGCGTCCGTGGTCCATCACCGCCACCCGGTCGCACAGGTCCTTCACCGCATCCATCGCATGCGACACCACCACCAGCGTCAGGCCGAGGCGGCGGTTGAGGTCACGCAGCAGGGTGATGATGGAACCGGCGGTTTCCGGATCGAGCGCCGAGGTCGGTTCATCGCAGAGCAGGATCGCCGGATGGGTGGCGAGCGCACGGGCGATGCCGACACGCTGCTGCTGGCCGCCGCTGAGCTGGCGCGGCCGGGCGTCGGCGCGGCCTCCGAGCCCGACGAGTTCGAGCAGTTCGGCCACTCGCCGCTGACGCTCCGCGCGCGGCACCCCGGCGACTCTCAGCGGAAACGCGATGTTGTCCGCCGCACTGCGGCGGGCGAAAAGGTTGAAGCGCTGGAACACCATGCCGATGCCCTGGCGCAACTGACGCAGTGCTGGCCCGCGCAGATCGACGATGTCGGCGTCGTCGATGCGGATGCGCCCGGCCTGCGGCCGTTCGAGCAGGTTGATGGTGCGCAGCAGCGTGCTCTTGCCCGCGCCGCTGGCGCCGACCAGGCCGACGACCTCACCGCGACGGATGGTCAGGGTCACGTCATCGACCGCGGTGATCGCACCGAAGCGCACGCTGACGTGGTCGAGGTGGAGATGATCGCCGCCCACGCGTGGCGAAGGTCCGCGTGGAAGCGCAAGTGGTGCGGTGGTCACTTGGCAGCAGGCACCGCAGCACCTGGCTTGGCGTCACCCGAGGCCCACTTCGCCACGTACCACGCCGGGCGCTGGAACTCGTGGAACGGCCGCGCCGGATCCTCGATCACCGTGCGGAAGGCCTCGGATTCGACGACTTCCTTGAGCGCCTTCGCCAACGGCTGATCGGCATCAACCGTGCGCACGGCGATCAGGTTCTTGAGGTCCTCACTGAGCTGCTCGGTGATCAGCGCCGACGACAACGGGATTCCGGCGGCGATGGCGAAGTTGCCGTTGACCGCCGACAGCGCGACGCTGTCGAGCGAACGCGGCAGCTGCGCCGCTTCAATCGGGCGGAACTTCAGGCCCTTGGGATTCTCTGCGATGTCGCGCTCGGATGCCTTGGTCGGATCGATGTCGCCCTTGAGCGTGATCAGCTTGTGCAACGCGAACAGCCGCAATGCGCGGGCAAGGTTGGTCGGATCGTTGGCGAGGGTGACCTCGTCGCCGGCTTTCAGTTCATCGAGGGATTTCACCTTGCGCGAGTAGATCCCCAGGCTGGCGGTGGGCACGGTGATCACTGGCGACAGGGCCAAGCTGTGGTCCTTGCTGAACTTGGTCAGATAGCGCTCGTGCTGGAACAGATTGGCCGCCAGGGCGCCGCTGCCGAGGGCGAGATTCGGCTGCACGTAATCACTGAATTCGCGCACCGTCACCGCAAAGCCCTTGGCCACCAGCCCAGGCGCGATTGCGCGCTTGATCAAGTCTCCGTAAGGGCCAGGACAGACGCCGATAGTCACCGGGACGGGATCGGCGGCGGAGGCGTTGATGAGGAGGCCGCTGACGATGAAGGTCAGCATCAGCGAGCGCAGGGAGATGTTCATGGAGAAGCCTTTGTGGGCGGGATAACGGTGAATGGTCGTCGGGCGACGCAAGCGTCGAACAGGCGCTGCGCTGGTGCGGAACGTTCATGCACGGGAATGAGGAGCTCCATAGCCAGCGCTCTCGCACACCACCAGCCGGTAGCCGAGGTCGATGCTCTCGGCATTGAGCAGGTCAGCGTTTGCCACGTGCCATCGTCCGCTGGACAGATCCTGGCGCAGGCGTTCGAGGCGCGGTTCCACGTTGCTCAGCCGAGTGAACGTCGACATCGCACCACGCACCTCTGGATCGAGGTAGGCGTCCGGGCGATGCCAATAAGCGCCGCCGAAACCATCGACGCAGTCCCAGGGTATCGGCACGGTCTGCACCGTGATCCGTCCCAGTTCGCTGGCGAGCTGTTCCATGCTGGGGAAGATCCGCAAGTCGTAGGTGATCATGTCGGGAAAATAATCCCGCGTCAGCCAGAAGCCTTCCGGCGTCGGATACCACGTCAGCAGCACCACGCGTTCGCGTGCGACGCGTTGCAGTTCGCGGAACCCGGCCGCGCGGTCACGCCAGTGGTGAATGGTGAGCACCCCTAACGCGGCCGCGAAGCTGCCATCTGCGAACGGCAGATGCTCGGCGACGCCACGTATCGCTGGCGCGGCATCAGGTGGACGTTGGCGCAGCTGCACCAGCGACGGATCGACGGCGACCACAGGTCGATCGGTTGGCTCGTAGGAACCCGAACCGGCTCCGACGTTCAGCACGCTAGCAGCCGAGCCCATCGCAGCATGCACCTGGCGCGCGATGCGCGGATCCGGACGCCGGAACCTGCGGTAGCCAAGACCGATGGTATCGTAGACCGGCGCGCGATTCGATGACGTCGCGATCAGATCTGCAGCCACGAAATCTCCTCACGCCGGTAGCGGCTGGTCTGGAACACGCTGTTGTGCTGCCCTGGGGAATAGGCGTCCGCCGGCGCCGGGAACTCGGCGAACCACGGAACGATGTATTCCCACACCACCTCGCCAGCCGGCGTGACTTCGAACAGGCGGCCACTAGCAGATTCGGTGATATGGGTGTTTCCGTTCCACAGCCGCTGCGCCGAGCCCATGTAGGGCGAGTAGAATGCATGTGCTGGCGTGTCGGCATAGGACCACACCACCGAGCCGGTCGCCGGATCAACCTCGATCACGCGTGAATGGGCATAGGCGCGGCCCCGACGGAAATTGCCGTTGTCGAACAGCAGAATGCGGCCGTTCGGCAACGCCACCGGCGCATGCTGGTGCGATACCACCTCAGGCGGGATGTGGTGCACCACCCGACCGCTGGTGCGTTCGACCGCGATAAGGCCCGAGGTGGTGCGCAGGCTCATCAGTACCAGCCCTTCGCGGGTCACGTCCAGGCCGTTGATCAGCGGCCAATGGAAGCGCGGGAAATCCACCTGGATGGGGAACCCGGCCGGATCGAGATGCTCCCACACCCGCCATTCCCACACCAGACGGCCGTTGCGGTCGACCTCGCGGATGACGTCGCCGAAGATGGACTCCGACACGCCAGCCGACGTTCCGCCGACGACGCGCTTGGCGATCGCCACCGGCAACGGTTCAGCCGCGGCATAGAGCAGATGACCATCGGGCAGCCAGCGCGCGTCGTGGTGGTGTGCGGGGTCTTCGTAGCGCCACACTACCTCACCGTGCGGCGTGACCTCTTGGAAATCGCCGCCGTGCCACATCGACCACGCCGGGTAGAAATCGAGCGAGGTCCGGTGGCTGCCATTGTAACCCAGGTTTCCATTTGGCAGCAGCACCGCTGCACGACCAGGACGCACCGGAAGCTTCCAGCGGTGGACCACTGTGCCGGCGCTGTCGATGAGGTAGACATTGCCGTCAGCGGTCAGCGGCGCGACCACGGTGAACCCACCGGCGGCGCGGGCCGGATCATGGGCGATGAGCCCGGTGCCGCGGCGGCGTTGGGTGACCTGGTCGACGCTCGTGCTCATGGGATTCTTCCGTGGATCCTATGTTCAGACATCGAACGGTTCCGATCAGTCCGGATTCGGTCAATCGGATTCCATCCACCAGGTTCAGTCGACATGACGGTGGCGCCACGGCATCACCCAGCGTTCGACATACGACAACGTCGCCGTCATCAGAGCCCCGATGAAACCGATGACGCACATGCCAACGATCACCACGTCGGTGTCCAGGTTCAGCCGACTGAGCTGGATCAAGTAGCCAAGTCCCGATTGCGCGGTGATCAATTCGGCGGTGACCACCGCCATCCACGATTGACCGAGGCCGATGCGCAGGCCGGTCCAGATCGACGGCAGTGCCGAAGGCAGGAAAATCCGCATGAGCAGCGCCCATCGTTCGGCGCCCAGGCAGCGCGCGGCGTTGAGGTGGTCCGCCTCGACCGTGGCTGCGCCGCTGAAGGAATTGATGAAAATGGGGAAAAACGCGGCCACTGCGGTGATGTAGAAGCTCGGCGGATCGCCCAGACCGAACCACAGGATCGCCAGCGGAATCCACGCGATCGGCGGGATCGGCCGTAAAAAGGTCACGATCGGCAGCAGCAGGCCACGCAGCAGGCTGGAAGCGGCCAGGGCCAACGCCAACGGAACCGCGACTGCCGACGCGATCAGAAATCCAACCACCACCCGGCGCAGGCTCGCGCCGATATCCCCCCACAGCCGGCCTTCGACACACAGCCCGCAGAGGGCCTCGAACATCGCCAGCGGTCCTGGGAGCAGCACGGCATTGTGGATCCGCCAGGTCGCGACCTGCCACACGGCGAAAAAGCCGAGTATGCCGATGAGACCCAGTACGACATTCCGCTTAGGTAGGCTTGGCATCGGTCATACCTCCTGGAACACCCGCAGTGATTCCTCGCGCACCAGCCCCGAAACCTCAGCCAGGATATTCTGGAATACAGCACCGTGCCGCTGGTCCGGCGTGCGCGGTCGCGGTAGTCGCACCTCGATCCATGCCCTGATGCGACCTGGCTGGCCCGCCATCACCGCTACGCGATCGGCGAGGAAGATCGCCTCTTCCAGGTCGTGGGTGACGAACACCGTGGTGTGCCGGTCCCGCTCCCACAAGGTCAGCAGCAGTTCCTGCATCAGCTCGCGCGTCATCGCATCGAGCGCGCCGAAAGGCTCGTCGAGCAGCAGCACATCCGGCCGAATGCTGAGCGCCCGAGCCAGACCGACTCGCTGGCGTTGACCGCCGGACAGCTGGCCCGGGTATTTCGTGCCCTGGCCGGCGAGACCGACCAGGCCCAGGTACTCGCGTGCGATCGCCGCCGGATCCGGCAACCCGAGCATTTCCGGGCCGAAGGCGACGTTGCCCGCCGCGGTCATCCATGGGAACAACGAGTGGTGCTGGAACACCACTGGGCAGCGGGCGGACGGGCCGGTGACCAGCTTGCGGTCGATGCGCACGCTGCCGCTGCCGGGTTTGATGAATCCCGCGATGACATTGAGCAAGGTGGTCTTGCCGCATCCCGACGGCCCGAGCAGGGCGACGAACTCCCCTGGCACGATGTCCAGGCTGACGTCGTCGAGAGCACGGGTGGCACGGATGCCCGTGCCGAGGTCGACTCCGATCGCGGAAAGCTCAACCAGGCCACGGCTGCCCGCCATGCGCGGTTCAGAGCACAATCCCGTAGCCCTCATAGCGACGGGGAATGGCGAAGCGGCGTTTCCAATAGCTCGGCGCACGTTGTCCGCTGAGGAACTCAGCCGGCCAGTCCGGCGCGTTCGCCGGAACTGCACCAGACGTCTGGCTCTGCCAGATGCCGCGCCGGCGGCGATCCTCGCGCTGATCAGCCAGCCAGTCGTTGTAACTCTCGTAGACCAGGTGACCTTCCGGCGCGTCGAGGGTCGCCGCACGCACCCGCTGGTCGAGTTCGTCGAACAGCTGGGCGTCGGCGGCGCTGGTGGCGATCGGCGCGACCTCCACCGGGTAACCGCTCGCGCGCAGCTCCTCGCCCGCCACCCCGGCGAACACGCCCTGGTCGTGCAGGCTGAGGAACTGCCGGTAAATGCCGATGTAACGCGTGTTCACCGGATCGCCGAGCTGGCGGTGGTCGCGGGTCTTCGCCCGCCGCCGGGCGATCTCGCCCTGATGGAAATCGAGCACCAGCGGATCCCACGCTTCACCCAGGAAAGTAAGAACCTTGCGCACTTCGCCTTCCGGATCCTTGGCCAGCTGCTCGTACCGCACATCGAGCCAGGTGGTCGCCGGCAGATCGGCGCGCAGGCGTGCGGCTTCCTGCGCCGTGCGTTTCCAGATCACCGCCGCAGCGTGGAGATTGGTCGGCCCGAACGCCGATTGCAGCTGCTCCACCGCCACGTCACGCCCGTCGCGCACCAGGTGCAGGATCTTGGCGTCGGGGAAGTGCTGGAGGATCTGCCGTACATAGTAGAGGTTGTGCGGGGTCTTCTCGCCCCAGCGCGGTTTGTGCTGGGCCTTGGCGTACGCGCCAATGATCGCGGCGAAGGCCGAAGCAAAATCGCGCTTCGGTGCTGCGGCGACGATCTCATCGACGATGGTGCGCGGGTTCCAAGGCAGACCAAAGAATGGCGTCTTCAGACCGAACACCATCTCCGACACCAGCGTGCGGAAGTGTTCCGGTTGGCTCAGATCGCCATAGGTGTGCAAAAAAGCGTGAAAACGCGGATAGTACCAGGTCACCTCCGGCACCGCGATGCGCGGATGGTGGCCGAGCAGCGCCATCAGCAGGGTGGTGCCAGAACGCTCGCTGCCGACGATGAAGATCGGCGTACCGCCCTTCAGGTTCCCCACACCATCACTCATAGAGGAAACTCACCGATTTCTTGATGATGCCGTATTCGACCAGTGATTTCACCCAGCCGTCGGCGAACTCCTTGAACGCTGCATTCGGCACCAGGTCGAGATCGTCGCGTTTGATGGTCTTGTACAGCGGATTGAGGTCGGCGGAGGCCTTGACCACCACCGGGTCCAGGCGGAGGTGCTCGCCCCACCACGCGGCCGCCTCGTCGGGCTTGGTGGCGATGTGCACAATGCCGTCTTTGAGCGCTTCGCGTAGGCGTGCTGCGGCTCCAGAGTGCTCCTTCAGCCAGGCGGTGCGTGCCACGACCAGCACCTGCCACGGCCATTGCTTGACGATGCGCGCGTTCTTCTTGGTGGTCAGCGCGATCAGAGGCGGCACGCGGATGTCCACCGCATCGGTGAGCCTCTGTTCGAATGTGCTCGCCAGTTCCTGCGGTTGGATGTTGACCAGTTCGAAGTCCTTGACCGGATCAAGCCCGAGTTCTTTGATCGAGCGGATGACATCGACATGCAGTTCGGTATTGAGCGAGACTGCGATCTTCTTGCCCTTGAGATCTGCCAGCGTTTTTGCGGGCGAATCCCCAGGCACGACGATGGCGTGCGCGGCCTTGCCGACATCGGCAACGATGGTCAGGCCGTCCGGCACCTTGGTCAGGAAGTTCGACACCGGCGTCAAACTGGTGAACAGCACATCCACCTGACCAGCGGCCAACGCCTCGATCATCGGCGGGCCGTACTGGAAAAAAGTGAAGGTAGGCGCGAAGCCGTGTTTTTCCGCGTAGGCGGCCTTCTCGATGACCTTGGCCAGCTGGCCATTGATGCCCGAGGGATAGGCGATGCGCAGGGCGTCAGCGTCGGCGGCGCCGACCGGCGTCAGGTAGGAGACGAGGAACCAGGCCAGGATGGCCAGGCAACGTGGATTCATAGTCATGGGATTCCTTGGAGTGGTGAGCGATCAGCCAGGATGGCTCTGGACACAGTGGTCTTTGGTCGTCAATCATCCGCGACCGCTGTGCCCTTGGGGAACAGCACATCGGTGAAACCGAAGCGGCTGAAGTCTCGGATGCGCGAGGGATACAGCCGGCCGATCAAATGATCGCATTCGTGCTGCACCACGCGGGCGTGGAACCCGTCGACGTCGCGGGCAATGGGATTGCCCTCTGGATCGAAACCTTCGTAACGGATGCGCGTCCAGCGCGGCACCACGCCCCGCAGACCGGGTACCGATAAGCAGCCTTCCCAGCCGTCTTCCTCGTCCGTCGTCAGCGGCGTGATCACAGGATTCACCAGCACCGTCTGAGGCACCGGTGGCGCGTCGGGATAGCGCTCGCTTTTCTCGAAGCCGAACAGCACGACTTGCAGGTCGACGGCGATCTGCGGGGCGGCCAAACCGACGCCACCGGCAGCGACCATGGTGTGCTGCAGATCGGTGATCAACTCGCGCAGCTCGGCAGTGCCGAAGCTCGTCACCGGCTGGGCGATACGCAGCAAGCGCGCATCGCCCAGACGAAGCAATTCGCGCACCGCCATGGCAACGCGCTCAACCAGCTTTCGCTGCGGCGTCCTCGCCACGCCACAGATTGGCGGAGCCGAGGCCTGCCACACCCGCGGCCTTGGCCTGGAGGAACAGCTGGGTCTTGTAGCCTACCAGCTGCTTGACGACGCCTTCGAACAAGGCCTCGGCGAATGGCCGCTCGACTCCCTGGGCGTTCTTCACGCGTTTGGCCGCGAACTCGGCTTCGCTGAATGGCGCGAGCAGTTTCTCGGCCGCCAGCTGCTGGGCGGCGAAGACCGCGGCGAAACGTTGCAGGGGCAGCCCTTCGACCTCCTTTTCCCGCTGTTCCCAAACAGCCCACGAACCGGTGAGCAGCTCGCTGATCGCTCCTTCGGTGGTCACCCCCAGGTATTCGAGCAGTTCCTGGGTGCTGCGTTGTCCCGGCGTGAAGCGGAAGGACAGGTGCTGGGGCTGCAGCTTGCTGGTCAAATGGGTGATGATGCGCAGCTCTTTGGCGATGGAGCTGGTGATGTCGGCCTTGGTGGGCATGGAATCTCGAAAGGGGATGGAGGAACCTGGGGCGGGACGTCCCGAGCGCAGGCGTGATGAGTGCAGAACGTGCCATCGCCGGGCGCGATGACCGATCCATGCGCGGGGTATCGCTGTTGCCTGATCAACTGATCGGCAACCAGATCTGCTGAATCGGCAACAGCGTGGGCGTCAGCCGACCAACGCTCGCTGCACGTCCAGCCAATGGGTCTTGGCATCGACCTTCGGCCACAGCTCTTTCAACCGTCCATCCGGAGCGATGAGAAAGCTCGACCGCGCGGTTTTCGCGCTCTCCGGCGGCACGCCATCGGGCAGCACGCCATAAGCCGCAGCCAGTTCCCGTTTCGGATCGACCACCAGATCGAACGGCAGGTTGAACTTCGCTTTGAACGCGCGATGCGACGCGGCGTCATCGATGCTCGCGCCCAGCACCACCAGTCCGGGAAGCTCCGTACCGTGGTCGCGGAAATTGCACGCCTCGATGGTGCAGCCGGGCGTGTCGTCTTTGGGATAGAAATAGAGCAGCACGTGCTTGCCGCGCAGGCTGGAGAGTGCCAGCGGCGCACCGTCCTGGGTGGTAAGGCCGGCAGGCCAAGGTGCGGGAGCGCCGATAGTGGGGTAGGGCATGGTATTCCTCAGAGCTTGCTCCAGAGCGACAGCCGTGCCAGCGCGAAACGGAGGTGCCTGCGTATGCCCTATAATCCCGGCAGACCATCCAGGGACACGCGGTTCTTTCGCCGACGGTAATCGGCCAGGCCGTCCTCGCCTTTTTTGATCGCCGAGTCGATGAGCGTGGTGCGCTCGCCGACGTAGTCGAAAAGCGGTACGCCCCAACCGCAGGACGTGGAGATGCGCTCGGCGGCGATCTCGATGATCGCTCGGGTTCCCGGCAGGGTCGGGAACCGCGGCGCCAGCGCGACGAACTCCGCCGATTCCGGCAGGTGCGCGACGCCATGCCCGTGGACCCGGACGATCCGCGGTGGACCGTCAAAGGCGCACCACATCAGGGTGATCCGGCCGTTGTCCCGCAGGTGGCTGATGGTCTCCACCCCGCTGCCGGTGAGGTCGAGCCAGGCCAGACGGCGATCATCGAGCACACGCAGGCTGTCGATGCCGCGCGGCGAGCAGTTCACATGGCCATCGGCGGCGAGCGGCGCGGTGGCGACGAAGAAAACCCGCTGAGCGGAAATCCATGAGGACAAATCGGCGTCGATGCGGTCGAGGATGGCGCCCATGGTTCAGTCCAGGCGGATGGCGGGCGAACGGGATCGGCAACCGGGAAACATCTGGATGATGCAGCCAGCATAGGCCAGACCCATGCGACGCCAACGTGCTGGACGAGCCGCACCATCCCGCTGAGGGATCGGGATCGGCGCACCGGCAGCCCGTCGGGAACGATCCGCGCTTGGAACCGACCAGCCCATGCCGGCACCTCCTGCGCGGATCCGTATCTGCCACGCCGTGGCCTGGTCGGCGGCCTGGCTCACAGCCGCGCTGCTGGTGTATTGCCTCGGGTTCCTGCTCACCGCCACCGGGTACTACGCCCGGCCGTGGCCGACGATCGACTTCATTGAAGACCATCCAGAGGATCGTTTCGTCCGGTTCCACCGCTTTCCCCTGATTCCGCTGATCGACGACGGTGCCCTTCCGGAGGCGCACCTAACGCGCCGTCAGCTGCCGGTGCTGGAGGTACTCTATGGACCACTCACCTGGCTCGACCGCAGATGGTGGCACTGCGGTTTCCCCCTCGATGGCCGCAATCGTCGCCGGGTGGTGATCGAGGATGGCGACGTGCAGCGAGTTCGCTGAAGCCGGCCATCGCGGCCGGTCCATCTTGCAGATGTCCACGAGGATTCAGCGCTGCACACGCTGCTGGCTGCGTTGGACTTCAACGACTGCTTTGACCACCAGCGGCAGACCGCCGCGCAACGACTGGGCGCCGAGCACCGAGCGTACATGCACGCCGCGTTCGCCGAACACCTCGATCAGCAGGTCCGACAGGCCGTCGAGAACCTTGGGATGTTCCGTGAATTCCTCGGTGGTGTTGAGGAAGCCCTGCACTTCCACCACTTTCTCTACCTGATCGAGGGAACCGAGCGCATCGCGGATCACCGCCAGCAGTTCGAGACCAGCCGAGCGGGCGAAGGCGTAGCCCTGTGCGGTGGTGAACTCGCGCCCCAGACGGCCGGTGGGCAACCGTCCATCAACCGCTGCCGGCGCCTTGCCAGCGATGAACAACAGGTCGCCGGTGCGCACCGCGTTGGCGTAATTGGCCGCGGGTGGTGTTGTTGGCGGCAGGGCGATGCCGCGTTCGATGAGGCGTTGAGCGATGGCCATGGAGACTCCGGAGGTGGTGGTCGATTCAAAGGTGATGTGCGAATCGCGCCGACTTCGATGCTCCCGACAACGTGATCCAATAGCGCAGGAACATGGTTCCCAACTCCGGATCCCGCACACCCGTGCGGTCCTCGGCGACTCCGCCATGACGTTCGATCAGGCCCTGGGCGGCGAGGTTGTCGCGATCGGTGGTCAGCAACACCTGCGCGATTCCCAAGGCGTTCGCCTGCACCAGGGTTTCGCGCAGCAGATGACTACCGGCGCGCCGCCGCCGGGCGGTCGGCGCGACATAGAATCCGATATGTCCGCCCTTGAAGCGCAGGCGCTCGTTCAGCCTATGACGCAGGCGGCTCATGCCGATCAGCTGGTCGCGGTCATCGAGCAGCCAGAAGGTCGACATCGGCACAAACGCCGCTGGAATGTCCACACCGTTGGCCTCCTGCTCCAAGCGTTGGACATAGGTCCGCAGATCGGCATGCGCACTCAGATTGGCACCGCTGAAACCGCGTTCACCAGTACCGAGCACGGCGAGGAATTCGCCGAGATTGGTGGGTATGGCGGTGGCGAAGGCGGGACTCAGGCGCATAGGACACGTGTGGGCCGGCATATCGAAGCATCAGACAGTGATGGAATAATTCAGCACCGCCTCGTCGCCAGTGATGCCACGGAAGCCCCAGTTCTCCGGTGGACTTTCGAAGAGGACGATCTCCAGGTCGGTCACGCGGATGCCGAGTGCGGAGGACAGCGCGGCGAACAGCGTCTTGATCAACGTCTTGCGAGTGGCCGTGGACCGTCCGGTCATCAGCTGGATCTCGATGATCAAATAGTCGGGACTCTTGTCGCTCGGCACCAGATAATCCTCAGCCGCCAGACCGATGAAGCGGTGGTAGCGTTTCTCCTGTGGGAACTTCAGCACCTCGACGATGGTCTGGTGGATGGCGTCGGAGATGGCCTGCCGTTTGAGGGTGAGGAACTCACGCCGGCCATAGATCTTTACCTGGGCCATGGCGTCGTCCCTGGCGCGGCTCGATGGATCCGGGGCAAGACCTCGTTCGCCATGAGCTCCATGGAGCGCCGAGCGAGGGCTGGATCGACCCAGTCATGCCCCGTATAGAGCAGGGTACCGAACGCGCCGACCGCTTCGCGGAATTGGAGAATCTGATTCGCGACGCTCTCCGGTGTTCCCGCTATCACGAGCCGCTCGACGCACCTCCGGGTCGTGGTCTCGGAATCCGGCTGGTTGGAAAAATCGCGCATCACGTTCAGCGCGCCGGCCTTCGCCAGCTTCGTCCGCATGACATGAAAATAGAAACCGTGGGCGCCGTCCTCGCTGAACGCATAGCGACGCGCCGTGCTTTCGTCATCGGCCACAAAAATGCTGCGGGCTACCCGCCACCCGGAGGGATCGGCAGAGAGTCCGGCGGAGCGTCGCCCTTCCAGGTAGTTCTGGATCTGCGCGCGGACGGCGTACTCACCCACGTAGGTGGCCGAGATGCCGGTCCAGCCGCGCGCTCCCGCTGCGTGCGGCCCCTGTCCATCCGGCCGGATCGAGGTGATGGCGATCGGCGGATGCGGTCTCTGCAGCGGACGGACGGCGACGCCCAGCCCGATCTGCTGATTCAGCGAGCCCTCCGTGGTCGTCCGGTAGAACTCGCCTTCGATCCGGTAGGGCGGCTCTCCGCTCCAAATCCGGCACATGTGATCGATCGCCTCCTGGGTTTTGCGGTTGCGGTCCGAGCCCAGGTCTCCGATGGCCTCCGCATCGGCGCGGACACCTGGCCCTACTCCCAGCACGAACCGACCCTGCACCAGGTGGTCAACCATCGCTACCTGGGCCGCCGCCATCGCTGGATGGTAATTGGCGAGCGGCAGCACGCCGGTGCCGAAAGTGATCGACGGGCAGGCATCGGCCAGATGGGCGATAAAAGTGAGGCTCGAAGTGATCGGCTCGGCCGAGTCGACGAGATGCTCGCCGATGAAGGCTTCCCGATATCCGAGCCGATCCGCCAGGATGACTGCTTCGCGGTCCTCGCGGAGGACATCCGCATACGGACGAAGTGGCGGATGGACAGGTTGGATGAAGAAGCCGAGCTTCAGAGGATTGTGCAAAAGGTCTCCACGTTGATCGCCAGAGCTAGCGGATCGCTGACACGGGCTTGGTATACGTACTGTTCACAGCATTGGATAAAGGCGCGTAGATCAGCGTGCACGCTCAGATTGGCGTCACTGAAGCCACGCTCAACATCACCCAGCACGGCGAGAAGCTCGCCGAGGTTGCTGGCGGTGGCGGTGGCGATACCTGGGCTCAGACGCATGGGTTCCGGCGACTGCTAGCGGAGAACGGCACGGATCATTCGTGAGCAGGTCGGCGTGCAAGGAAGGCGGTCTTGATCCCGCTCTCGAATCCGGCGCTGGCGTAGAACCGCAAGGTCGCCGCATCCTTCCGGCCGGTCATCAGCATCACCTTGTAGCATCCCTGTTCCCAGGCGATTTGGTTGGCGGCGTGCAGCACGGCGGTTCCGAATCCGCGTTTGCGGTGGTCCGGATGGGTGACCACGTTCTCGATCAGGCCGTAGGACCGCGCTCCGTTGGTGAGATTGGGAATGATCGCGATGGTGCAGGAGGCGACCAGTTCGCCATCGACCTCCACACCCAAGTAGTGCAGATCGGGATTGGCGCATATGCGCGCCCACGTCTCCGCTGCCACCTGCGCTCCGGCTGGGGTCGCACCAATATGGAGGAACGCATAGAGGCGGAGCAGCGCTGGAAGGTCGTCATCGCGCAGACGACGCACCACCGGCTCGGCGCCGGCCATCAGGAATCCATCACCGATGCTTCATCGAGCACCCCAGCGCAGCTCATCGCGGATTCGCCAGCCGATCGATCTCGGACAGCTCCTCCACTGTCAGTTTCCACCCGACCGCGGCGCGGTTCTGCGCGACCTGCTCCGCCGTGCTCGCGCCGGCGATGATGCTGGCGACGGTGGGTTGCGCCGCGAGCCAGGCGAAAGCGAGCTGAAGGAGCGTTTTGTCGTGCGCGAGAGCGAACTTCCCGAGACGTTCGGCAGCGGCGAGGTCGCGTTCGGTGAGGTAACGCTGGGCCAGATTCGCGTTGCTGGCCAGTCGCGTTCCCGCGGGCGCCGCCTCGCCGACCCGGTACTTGCCGGTGAGGATTCCATTGGCGAGCGGAAAGTACGGCAGCAGGCCGATGCCGTAGGCGGACAGCGCCGGGATCAACTCGCGCTCCGCGTCGCGCCTGAGCAGGCTGTATTCGTCCTGGCTGCTGATGAAACGCGTGGTTCCAAGTTCGCGGGCGATGTGCTGGGCCTGGACCACCTGCCATGCCGGCAGGTTCGACGCGCCGATGTAGCGCACCTTGCCTGCCCGGATCAGGTCATCGAGCGCGCGCAGGGTCTCGTCGATCGGCGTTGCCGGGTCCGGGCGGTGCAACTGATAGAGGTCGATCCACTCGGTCTTCAACCGCTTCAGGCTGGCTTCGACTGCGTGGAGGATGTAGCTGCGCGAGGCGCCTTGCCGCACGCCGGCATCATCCTGGGGTAGGCCGAACTTGGTGGCCAGCACGACACGGTCGCGGCGTGCCCCCAACACCTCGCCGATGATGGTCTCCGAACCACCGCGATTGCCATAGGCATCGGCGGTGTCGATCAGCGTAATGCCCTGGTCGATGGCGGCATCGATGACCCGAGCCGACTGCTGACGATCAAGGCGGCCACCGAAATTATTGGTGCCGAGCCCGACCAAGGACACCCGCAAACCGGATCGACCAAGGTGCCGGGCATCAACGGCTGGTTGCTGGGATGGGACTGGCTTGGCGGTGACCGCGGACGCAGTTTGGCCGGTCGTCATGGGCGGGGACCTGGTGCGGTTGGTGCTGCTGGTGCCTGGGGCGGGGCTGTCGGCGCGCGTGCTGCCAGCGCCAAGATCCGAAACGAATCGTCCTCTTGGGCGGTGGAGCGCCGGCCGGTGCCCCAACCGAGGCTGGCGCGGTATTTGCCAAGCTTGCCCTCGGCGACCAGGGTCGCCTCATCGACCTGCACCGGACGGTCGGCCTCGGGAGCGACGTAGAGCGCGTCCGCCGGGCAGTAGGCCTCGCACATGAAGCAGGTCTGGCAGTCCTCCTGCCGGGCGATGGTGGGAATCCCCTTGGCGCCGTTGTCGAACACCTGGGTCGGACAGACCCGCACGCAGATGCCGCAGGAAACGCAGCGGTCCTGACTGACGAGTTCGATCATGCTGCCGCCTTCGCCAGGACGGATGTCTCACTGGCGCTCTCGGCCCGCACCTGGATGCGGTCGATGCCGCTGGTCACCAGGCGCCGGCGTTGAGCCGGATCCTGTTCGTGGAAATCCTCGTGTTTGTGCATGCCGCGGGTCTCCCGGCGTTCGCGGGCGGTGGCGTACATCCAGCGCGCGGTGGCGGTCATCGCCGCGGCCTCGCGGGCGCGGACCACGTCCCGCGCGGTCTGCTCCGGGTGGTCCTGCACCGCCTGCCAGAGCTGGTCGAGACGTTCGAGGGAGTCGTTCAGCTTGGCGGTGCTGCGGAAGAGGTTGCGGTCGTAAGGGAAGACCTCGTCCTGCACCGCTTTGACCACCGCTGCGTGGTCGAGGGTGCGTGAGCCTGGCGCCGAGCGCAGGGTCGCGCGGCCAGCACCGATGGGACGGCGGCTCGCCGCGTTCACTCCAAGAGAACGGGCATGGGCCGCTGCTCCACCGCCGGCCCAATAGCCCGAGGACATCGCCCACGCGGCGTTGTGGCTGCCTCCACCGGTGAAGCCGCCGCAGATCAGTTCACGCGTCGCTGCGTCGCCGGCGGCGTAGAGCCCAGGTACGCCGGTACCGCATTCGGCGTTCACCAAGCGGATGCCGCCGGTGCCGCGCACCGTGCCCTCCAGGCGCATGGTCACCGGGAATCGCTGGGTCAGTGGATCGATGCCGGCCTTGTCGAAGGGCAGGAAGAAATTGGGTTGGGATTTGCGCAGGCTCTCGCGCAGCGATTCCGGAGCCTGGTCGAGCTGGGCGTAGACCGGCTCGGTCAGCAGCGTGCGGGCGATGACCGACCGGCCCCGGGCCGAGCCAGCACCCTCGAGCACACGGCCATCGCCATGATAAAAGGTGGCATAGCGATAGAACGCGGTCTTGGTCACCGAAGCAAATGCTGGTGAAATGCCATAGGCGTTGGAGAACTCCATGCCGGAGAACTCCGCGCCAACCTCTGCAGCAAGCAATCCGCCGTCCCCAGTGAGCACGTCGCAGCCCAGCGCCTTGCTCAGGAAAGCGCAGCCGCCGGTGGCGATGACCACCGCTTGGGCCTGCACGCGCCAACGGCGTCCAGTCCGTCGCTCGACACCAGCAGCGCCGGCGACGCCGTAGTCATCTTTGAGCAGTTCCAACGCCGGCGAATGGTCGAGAATGCGCACTCCCGCGGCCAACACCTGCCGCCGCATCAGGCGCATGTATTCCGGGCCTTGCAGGCTGCGACGGGCCTGCTGGCCGTGCTCGTCCACCGGGAACGGATATCCCCACGCAGCGACTTGGGCCATGTTGTCGTAGGTGCGGTCAAGAACCCGGTCCATCCACAGACGCTCAGCGAGGAATCCGCCCAGGCTTTCGCGGCTGGCGCGGGCCTCCTCGCGCTGGACCGGATCCGGCGGCACATGCCACACACCGGTGCCCGATGGCGCGGTGGCGCCGCTCGCGCCGCACCAGCCTTTGTCAGCCAGCACCACCTTCGCCCCAGCCGCAGCCGCGGCCCAGGCCGCCCACGTCCCGGCAGGTCCACCGCCGAGCACCAGCACGTCGGCTACGAGGTCGAGGGCATCGGAGGCATCGCCGACCTTGGCGACAGGTGCGGGCACCGGGGCGGCGGAGATGGGCATGGTTGTTCCTGTTCCGGGGTGACGCGTCCAGCGCACCGCATGCCAGCGTTCCTAGCCATTTTCTCCATCAGGCTGCTGCATCGGCAGCGGATTCTGCTGCCTCCTGATGAGATTGCGGCACTCGGATCAAACCTGCCTGACCTGCTACAGACACGGCCGGATCGAACCAGCCACTCGCGGAACTCATTGCCTTGCCGACTCCGCGTCCTCAGCTCATGGGATATCAGGCACCGGCCGGTTCTGGCCCGGATCCAGACTGCTGCAAACCCGGCAGTCCGTAACGGCCGATGTCCTCAGCAAGTTGCGACCGCAGCAGCACAGGCCATCCCCAGGCGCTTTTCCACCTCACACCGTGGGCATGACGGATGCTCACCACTTCCAACCCCAGGATCCGCCCATGCCCGCACGCCGTCAGCTTCGCCTCGGTGCTTTCCTTCCCGCCGCCGGCCACCACGTTGCGGCGTGGCGTCATCCCAAGGCCCAGGCCGATGGCGGGGTGAACCTCCAGCATTACATCCGCCTCGCGCAGACTGCTGAAAAAGCCAAACTCGACGCGATCTTCCTCGCCGATGGCTTGGCGGCGCATTTCTTCTCCGCCGCTGAGGGCAAGACCGGCTATGGCGGCAATTTCGAACCGGTGACTTTGTTCTCGGCGCTCTCGGCGGTGACCAAAAACATCGGCTACATCGCCACCGCCTCGACCACGTATGAGGATCCGTACATCCTGGCGCGCAAGTTCGCCTCGCTGGATCTCATCAGTGGCGGGCGCGGCGGCTGGAACATCGTCACCACCGGCAGCGGTGAAGCCGCAGGCAACTTCGGCTTGGCCTCGCATCCGGTGCACGCGGATCGTTATGACCGCGCCAACGAATTCCACGATGTGGTCGTCGGTCTGTGGGATTCCTGGGAAGACGACGCCTTCACCCGCAACAAAGCCACTGGCCAGTTCTACGAACCGGCCAAATCCCATCAGCTGAACCACGATGGCAAGCACTTCAAAGTGCGTGGTCCGCTCAACGTCTCGCGCAGTCCCCAGGGCCGCCCGGTGATCGTCCAGGCCGGCTCGTCAGAGGCCGGCAAGGAGTTCGCCGCGCGCACCGCCGAGGTCATCTTCACCGCCCAGCAGACCCTGGCCGAGGCCCAGGATTTCTACCGCGATGTGAAGCGCCGCCTGCCGACCTATGGCCGCCACGCCGACCAGCTCAAGGTCATGCCCGGCGTGTTTCCGGTCATCGGCAGCACCGAAACCGAAGCCCAGGCGAAGTACCAGGAGCTGCAGGACCTCATCCTGCCCGAGGTCGGACTGGCCCTGCTCGGCGGCTTGGTCGGCGGATTCGATCTGTCGAAGTTCCCCCTCGACGGCCCCCTGCCGGAATTGCCAGAGACCAACAACCAGAAGAGCCGCCAGGCACTGATGTACGACATTGCGCGCAAGCGGAACTTCACCATCCGCGACCTCTACCTGTGGGTCGCCGGCGCCCGCGGCCATTGGACCATCATCGGCACCGCCAGCTCGATCGCCGACCAGTTGCAGGCATGGTTTGAGAACGAAGGCGCTGACGGGTTCAACCTGATGCCTCCGGTGCTGCCGACCGGTCTCGACGACATCGTCGAGCACCTGGTGCCCGAGCTGCAGCGACGCGGCCTGTTCCGCACCGAGTACGAAGGCACGACGCTGCGGGAAAACCTGGGCCTTGAGCGCCCGGCCAACCGCTACGCGGTGACCCGCACCGCCAGGGCCGCATCCGCGGCCGCCTGACCCGCCGCCCCATGGCGGCTTTGGTGCGCTACGTTTACGTCTGACGGCTCAGGTAGTCTGCGCCGTTTTGGGTTCGTGCCTTCCCTGCACCAGGCGGGCAATACCCGATGCACCAGGGCCGCTCACCGCGACAAGCCCGGGGTCGCCTTCGACTGGATCGCCGACTGAACGCCATCGGACCCGTCAACCCGTGATGACCATGCTGCCGATGCCCACGGATGCTCGGTGCAGATAGCTGTTTCGCCGTACCCACCTGCTCCTCATATGCCCTGAATGCCAGCCATGCCCAGATCGATCTTCGTCCTCATTCTCTTGCTGCCAATGATCCTGTCTGCTGCTGACGGGAAAATCGCCAGCAGGACGACTGAAAACCTCGACATCCCGGCCCTCGACCAAGGCATCACCCTGCGCCTGAAACGGCTCCCGGCTGCGCCGGCTGCGCAACCGTCGCCGAAGCGCGCCGTGCTGTTGGTGCATGGCGCCTTCTTCCCGTCATCGACGGTCTATGACATCGACCTGCCTGGTGGCACCTGGCTGGCTCATCTGGCGGCCCGCGGCTTCGACGCCTACGCCCTCGACATCCGCGGCTATGGCTCATCCACCAGGCCCGCCTTCATGGACGGCCCGCCTGGGCCCTATGTCCCATTCGCCACCACCGCCGACGCCATCCGCGATGTCGAAGCGGCGGTCGCCGTCATCCGCGCGCGGAGCGGCGTGACCCAGGTCGACCTCCTCGGCTGGTCGTGGGGTGCCGCCATCGTCGGCGGTTTCGCCACAAGCCATCCCGATCTGGTCGGTCATCTGGTGCTCTATGCACCGGCTTGGCTGCCACGGACGCCACCGAAGGATCCGCCTCAGGCACCGAAGAATTATCGAACGTTCGATCATGACGGCGCGCGGACACGGGTGCTCAACGGCGTTCCGCCCGATCGCATCGAAGAGATCAATCCCACGGCCTGGTTCGAACGCTTTTGGGCTGCAAACCTGATCGTCGACGCGGTCGGCGCCCAGCGCACGCCGCCGGTCGTGCGCGCTCCGTCGGGAGTGAGCCAGGACGCCATCGAGTTCTGGAGCAAAGGCGTGCCCACCTGGCGTCCCCAAGAGGTCCTCGCTCCGACCCTGACCATCGTCGGCGAGTGGGACCGCAATACTCCCACCGCGATGGCGGAGGATGTGCATGCCCTGCTCATCAAGGCCAAGGATCGTCGGTTGAAAATAGTGCCGGAAGGAACCCATTTCCTGGCCCTGGAGAAGAACCGGTTGCAGCTCTTCGACGAGGTCAGCGCGTTTCTCTCCGGCACCACGCCGCGATGACCAGCGGAGTGTCAGCGACCAACGGATTGGTCGCCGCGATCTGGCGCTACCCGGTAAAATCGCTGGGCGGAGACTCGCTGGACGCGTGTGACTTGTCGGAGCACGGCTTCGCCGATGACCGTGCCTGGGCGCTCTATGGCGCCGATGGCAAGATCGGCAGTGGCAAGAACACCAGGCGGTTCCGGACCATGGCGCGGTTGCTGGAACTTGGTTCGACTCGAACCGCCGACGGGGTAAGCGTACGATTCCCTCACGGACCTCCGGTACTCGGCCCAGGTCCGGACCTTGACGCGGCCCTGTCGCGTTGGGTTGGCGAACCGGTGACGGTGCGCCCGGAAAGCAACATCCGTCATCACGATTCCAAGCCAGTGCATATCATCAGCACTTCCTCCCTCGCCTGGCTTGGGCGTGCACTGGGTGATGACACGGCAGCCGATCCGCGTCGTTTCCGCGCCAATCTGGTGGTGGAATTCGGAGGCGATGCAGCGCGGCCCGAAGAGGCCTGGATCGACCGCCGCCTTGCCATCGGAGGAGCCGTGCTGCGGGTGGTCGAGCGGACAGCGCGTTGCGTCATGGTCGGCACGACCCAGCGCGATCTGCCCGCCGATGCACGCCTGCTCCGCGCTCTGGCCCAGGAAAACCACGGCTGCCTGGGCGTGTACGCAGAGGTCGAGGCTGGCGGCACCATCCGCTGCGGCGATACGATCCGCGTCACCTGACGCTGGCCCATTCCCAGCTGACCTGGCTGGCATGCTCTGCGCTCAGCCACGCCTCAGGAGCCTCAACATGGACCTTGGACTACGTGATAAAGTCGCCCTCATCACCGGCGGCAGCGATGGCCTCGGCCGGGCGACGGCCGAGCTGCTCGCCGCTGAAGGCGTCCAGGTGGTCATCGTCGCCCGGCGGCGCGAGCCGCTGGAGCAGGTGGCCGCGGGCATCCGCAGCCAAGGCGGATCGGTGCTGGCGCTGGTCGGCGATGTGACGGTGCCCGCCGAGGTGGAGCGCTTCGTCGCTGAGGCCGCCAACCATTTCGGTCGCCTCGACATCGTGGTCAACAACGCCGGCACCTCGGCCGCGCAGCCATTCGACCAGGTCACCGACGCGATCTGGCAGCAGGACCTCGACCTCAAGCTGTTCGCAGCGATCCGCGTCACCCGCGCCGCTCTGCCGCATTTGCGCAAGCAACGCGGCGGGCGGATCATCAACATTACGACCGTCGGCGGCAAACAGCCCGGTGCGAAGTCCGTGCCGACCTCGGTCAGCCGGGCAGCGGGCCAGGCGCTGACCAAGGCGCTGTCGAAAGAGCTCGCAGCCGATGGGATCCTGGTCAACACCGTCGCCGTGGGGGTGTTCAAGAGCGGTCAGCAGGAGCGCGGTGCGGCGCGGCAGAACCTGCCAATCGATGATCACTACCGCGCCATCGGCAAAAACGTTCCCCTCGGCCGGGTCGGCGAACCGCAGGAGGTCGCCGCGGTGGTCGTCTTCCTGGCCTCGGCTGCGGCGAGCTATGTCACCGGCACCAGCATCAACGTCGATGGCGGCACCTCGGCGGTGCTCTGAACCGGCCGCAGATGCCTGAGCAGCTGCACCGCGGGAGGATCGACCTCTGGCGCCGATTCTTTGGAGACAGGGCCTTTCCTGTCGAACCCGTCGCCCGTGCCAGGGATCGCACGGGATAGCCGTAGGAGCCACCATGCCTGCCGCCTTCAAAGATCATTTCTCAGGACACGCCGCCGACTATCGCGCCAGCCGGCCGACCTACCCGGCAGCGCTGTTCACCTGGCTTGCGGCCAACGCGCCAGCCACAGCGACGGCGGTGGATCTCGGATGCGGGAATGGACAGGCATCTCGCGGCTTGGCGGACCATTTTGCCCAGGTCACCGCCCTCGACCCCAGCGCCGAGCAGATCCGCCAGGCAGAGCCGCACCCGCGCATCGTCTACCGTGTCGCCCGAGCGGAGGCGACCGAGCTCGTGAAGAGCAGCGCCGACCTGGTGGTCGCGGCCCAAGCCTTCCATTGGTTCGATCATCCCCGGTTCTTCCCAGAGTTGACCCGCATCCTGCGTCCTGGCGGGCTGTTTGCCGCGATCACCTACTCCACTTGCACCATCACTCCAGCCATCGATCAGGTAATCCAGGTGCTCTACCATGATCTGCTGGAGGAATTCTGGCCGCCAGAGCGACGCCATGTGGAGGATCGCTACCGCAGCCTGCCGTTTCCGCTGCGTGAGGTCGCCGTTCCGGCCATGGAACTGGTGGTGGACTGGAACCTGGTTCGCCTGCGCGACTATCTGGGGACCTGGTCGGCCCTGAAAGCCTGGCAGAAACAGCACGGAACCGATCCACGGCAGCGAATCGACACCGGCCTCTCCGGCGCCTGGGGTGATCCCAACCAGCTGCGCACCGTGCGTTGGCCGCTGGCGATCCGCGCCGGTCATGCGGCGTGAGGCCAAAGGTGGTGACGACCGCCGCGGTGCTGCTGCCTCCGCATCTGCATGCGACGGGTGTGGAATCGCTGATGTTTATGCAACAAATCGTGGTTCGATTCTGACCAATTCCGGCACTGTGATGGGCACGCGATGCGCTCAGTCCCGTCAACCCGCCCGGAGCACCCATGTCCATCGCCGCCTTCCGCTACGAGTTCGAACGCTACGTCGCCATCATCGAGCAGGCATTTGACCAGCTCGACGATGCGCAACTGCTGAAGCAGCCATTCCCCGGCGGTACGTCGGTCACCGGCCTGCTCACCCATGCCTCGTCGTTCCTGACCGCGCGCTTCGCCGACCTGCTCAGCGTCGACAGCAACAACCGGCCGTGGCGCGACCACCAGGCTGATCTCGCCAGCACCAAGTCACGTGCCATCGTGCGCTCTGAATGGGAAGTCGCGCTGGCCACCGTACGCGGTGAACTTGCCCGGCTGCGCGACTCCGACCTCGGCGCGCCGCTGCGCCTCGGCAGCCATGACCCGCAACCGACCCTGGCCGAGGGACTCAGCCGCTTCGGTTCCCACATCGCCTACCACGCTGGGCAGATCGTCAGTGCCGCGCGCGCCATCCTGGGCTCCGCCTGGAAGCCGCTGGCGGCGAAACCCCTGCGCCAACCCCTGGAGCATCATCTGGTCACCGGCGCCCACGGCCCAATCGGTGTCGCTGTCGCCCGTCCGACCGGCGCCGGCCCCCATCCAGCGGTGATCATCGGCCAGGAAGGCCTGGGCGTCACCGGACATTTGCTGGGCCTGGCCCACCGTTTCGCCCAAGCCGGCTATCTGGCAGTGGTGCCCGATCTGTACAGCCGGGACCTGGCCCGACGCAACCTTCACGAAACCGAGGTACTGGCCTACCTGCCCTTGGCCCGCAACGCCGACCCGGCAGCGGCCATCGCCGCGCTGCCCGAGCGTCAGCAGGCCGCCGCCCGCCGGGTCGTCGGCTGGTTCGCTGGACGCGACACTGCCGCCTATGCCGGCGACTTCGCTGCCACCCTGGCGTGGACTGGGCAGCGTTCCGACGTGCGCGCCCAGCACCTCGGCGCCATCGGTTTCAGCTTCGGCGGTGGTCTGGTGGCGCAGCTCGCCGCCAGCGGTGCGCCACTTGCCGCGGCCGTGGTGGTCTACGGACAGCTGCCCTCCGCGGCCCAGGCCGCTGGTCTGAAGGCGCCGGTCCTCGGCCACTTCGCTGGCGAGGATCAAGCCATCAACGCCAACATCCCGGCCTTCGCCGAGGCGGTGGCCAGCCGCGGCGGCAGCTTCGCCCACACCATCCACCCCGGCACAAAGCATGGTTTCTTCAGCGAAACCCGTCCGGTGTTCGATGCCGCGGCCAGTGAGCGGGTGTGGCAGAGCGTG
The DNA here is from genome assembly GCA_014193115.1 of Planctomycetota bacterium. Classification (GTDB taxonomy): domain Bacteria; phylum Planctomycetota; class UBA11346; order UBA11346; family UBA11346; genus BJHQ01. The sequence continues at coordinate 56,333 of BJHQ01000017.1, forward strand.
CTCGGGTTCTATGCCACCCATCTGCAAGCGCGGAAAGCGGCAACGGCTGCTGCTTCCGTGGTTGCTGAAAAACGCTGAGTCCAATCCGGCCCGGTGGACAACCGCATTGCATGTACGAGATCACCTTTGACAGGTCGCGCTTCGATGTGGACGCGATCCATGCCTTCCTTACCCAGGCCTATTGGTCGGTAGGCATTCCTCGGTCAGTCGTCGAACGTGCGATCGCCGGATCGCTCTGCATCGGAGTGCTGGCCGGACATGAACAGGTCGGCTTCGCCCGCCTGATCACCGACAAGGCGACGATCGCCTGGCTGGCGGACGTGTACATCCTGCCAGCGCATCGCGGCAAGGGCCTGTCGCGCCGCATGCTGACGGCACTCTTCCAGCACCCGGAAGTGCAGGGGCTGCGGCGGCTGCAACTCGCAACCCGGGATGCGCACGGCCTCTATGCAAAGCTGGGGTTCAAGCCGCTCGCGCATCCCGATCGCTTCATGGAAGTGGTCGATCCGCAGATCTACACCCGCCAAGCAGCGAAAGTGAACTGATGCCTCACGTCCGAATCGAAGTGGTGCGCGGCTGGGCGGCGGACCTGAAGCCGGCTCTGATCAAGGCGGTGCACGGCGCCCTCGTTGAAGCCCTGCGTATCCCGACCTGGGACCGGGTGGTGGCGATCGTGGAGCACGCGCCAGAAGATTTCGCCATTCCGCCAAGGCGCGGGCCGCGCTTCACCGTGGTGTCGATAACGTTGTTCAGTGGTCGCACCATCGACGCCAAGCGCGCACTTTACCGCGCGGTGGTGGGCAATCTGGCCCAGTTCGGCGTCCCAGCCGACGACGTGGTCGTGGTCCTCAACGAGCAGCCGCGGGAAAACTGGGGCGTCCGCGGCGGCGTGCCGGCCAGCGAGATCGAACTCGGATTCAAAGTGGATGTATAATGCCAAGTCATCCGTCGCCCCACTGGGATAACTGAACAAGGACCTTCCCAACTGAGTGGTATTCCGGCGTTGCCGGAAGAGTCGGCTTCGCCGGCTGGAATCTTGTTTGAGCAGGGGTCGCCCGATCGACTGCCTAGGCCAGGGCTACGGCCCCGCCTTGCGGGCTTTCGTCCTCTCCCCGCACAGCCAGCGGACCTTCATCGAAAAACCAACTTCGACGCCGCGGTCAGAGCAGCTTCATCCCTTTGCTGGCATGTGGAAACGAACGTACTGGATATCTCTGTTTGCGACAGCGCCGCAGCAAAAGATCCGACGTTCAGGCGGCGTTGGAAATGGTCTCGATGGTCTCTTCACGGAACTCTTCGAGCACGCTTTCGCGCACCTGCAAGAGATTGCAATCATTGCGCACCCGTGGGTGCGGCGTGGCCACCGGCACGATGCGCTTGATGCGTCCGGGGCGAGGCTCCATCACCACGACCCGGTCGCCGAGGAAGATGGCTTCCTCGACATCGTGGGTCACCAGGATCATGGTGATCCCCTCCACCTGCCAGATGCGCTGCAATTCAGCTTGCAGTTTGGCGCGGTTCAGCGCGTCCAGAGCACCGAACGGTTCGTCGAGGAGGAGGATTTCCGGACGGTTGACCAGTGCGCGGGCGATGGCGACGCGCTGCGACATGCCGCCGGAGAGCTGATTGGGCCAGGCCTTCTCAAAACCTTGCAACCCGACCAGCTCGACGTGCTGCTGGATCGCGTCCCGGCGCTCCGCCTTGGTCAGCGGAGAATTCTGCAATGCGAGTCCGATGTTGTCGGTCACCGACAGCCACGGGAACAGGCGGTGCTCCTGGAAGACGATGCCGCGGTCGAGGCTGGTACCGCGCAGTCGATGGCCATCGAGGAGGATTTCGCCTTCGTATTCGCCATCGAGTCCCATCACCAGGCGGAGCAGGGTGGATTTGCCGCATCCGCTGTGCCCGACGATGCTCACGAACTCGCCAGGAGCGATATCGAGGGACACCCCGTCGAGCACCGTGAAGGCATTGCCGTTGACGGTGTATTGCTTGCGGATGTTGCGCAGGGTGAGGTGACCGGGCTTGGCCATGGCGATTCGATCCTAAATGGAGATTCGGGGGTCGGAGTGGGATCAGGCGTTGGAGCGGGTTCGCCAGCGCAGCAGTCGGGTTTCGAGGCGGGTGGCGATGATCTGGACGGCAAAGCCGACCAGGCCGACCACCGTCACCCCGAAGATCACCTGCTCCATCAGGAAGCGCTCGCGGCCATCGATCATGATGTTGCCCAGGCCCGGACCGGCTTTGAGGAAATATTCTGCGCCCACCGTCGCCAGCCAGGCGTAGATCAGACCGAGACGGACACCGGTGAAGATCTGCGGGGTTGATGAAGGCAGGATGACCCGGCGGAAGGTCTGCCAACGGGTGAATTCGAAGGCGCGGGCCACTTCGATGTGCTCCCGAGCGACGCTGCGTACGCCTTCATAGGTATTGAAGACGATGGGATAGAACACCGCCAGGGCGATGAAGATGACCTTGGCCGGTTCACCCATGCCGAACCATACGGAAATCAGCGGAATCCATGCGAACAAGGCGATCTGCTTCACGGTGTTGAGCGTTGGCGATACCAGGCGATCGCCAATGCGGGATGCTCCCAGAAGCACTCCCAGCACCAGACCGGCGAACCCGCCGAGGACGAAGCCTGACACCATGCGGGCGACACTGTAGCCCAGGCCTTCCCAGAGCACGTGGTGGGTCAGGTGGAACCAGGCTGTTTCCACCACTTTCCACGGTCCGACCAGGATGCGGGTATCGACCCAGTTGGCGCTGGTTGCCACCGTCCACAGAACGATGATTGCCACTGGCAGAGCCAGGCCCTGCCACAGCCGGGTCCGGGCGGCGACTGCCGCTGCTGCGCGGCGTAGTGCTGGGGTCGATGGGATGACCTGGACGGACATGTGGGCTTCCGATGGGAGATGCTACAGAGATGAAGGAGAAGCTCAGTAGGCGCTGCGGCGCTTGTCAGTAGGCGCTGCGGCGCCAGCGCAGCAGGCGGCTTTCAGCGAATTGCAGGCCTTGATCGAGCAGCAGGCCGACGGCACCGATCACGATCATGGTGGCGATCACAACATCGAGCTGGAAGAGCTGCCGGCCCCACACCATCAAGTATCCAATGCCTTCGCTGGAGGCCAACAGTTCGACCACGACCAAGGCCAGCCAAGCGTGGTTCAGCCCCTGACGGACTCCATTGAACAGGCTGGGCACCGCCGCCGGCAGGACGATATAGCGTACCACCTGCCAGCGGCTGAAACGGAACACGCTGCCGACTTCGAAGTAATTTTCCGGGATGTTCCGGATGCCCTGGACCGCGGCGATGGCGATGGGCACCAGGGTGGCCTTGGCGATGATGATGATCTTCAATGTTTCGCCGATGCCGACGAACATCATCAACAGCGGTATCCAACCGAGCGCCGGCACCAGGCTGATGGCGTTGAAGGTTGGATAGAGGTACGCGCGCACTGTTGGTGAAAGACCCATCGCCAGACCCAGGACCAGGCCAGCGATGCCCCCGATCAGGAAACCGTACAGCACGCGCAATGCGCTGATCCCCAGATTAGTTGTGATATCGCCGCTGGCGGTAAGGTCGACGAGCGTCCCCCAGACCACTGCCGGTGCGGGCAGGATCTGGGGTGAAATCCAATGCCAGGTCGACGCCGACTGCCAGGCACCGAGTATCGCCAGCGGAAGCAGCAGGGGCAGGGTCAGGCCCAAACTCCAACTGCCAGATCGGCGCAGCAACCGTCCTGTCCAAGGGCGCTGCGCAGTCTTTGTTACCAGAACTTGCCGGGCAAGCGTGGTGGTATCAGCGGCGATACTCATGAATGGTCAAAGTCCGGAAGGGTGGAGACAACGATCGTCTGTCAGCGGCTGACAGCACCGGCTGCGGTTGCAGAGCCGGCGATCGGATTTCCATCAGCATCGTAGCGGACCCAGTTGTTCTCCAGCTTCTGGAGGCGCAGCGCTTCATTGATGTATTTGGGTTCGACCCAGGAATCCAGGTCGAAGGTTTTGCGGATCAGCTTGAACTCATGGGCGGCCAGGATGCCCTTGCGATAGTGGTTCCAGAAGTGGTCATCGAGCAGCGGCGACTGGTGCGAGGCGAGGGTATCCTGACCATAATCTTCTTTGAAGTCCGCCCAGGCTTGACCGCTCTTGCCCCAATATTTGAAGACATCGGAACGATTGCTCTCATTCGAACCCCAGGCCGCCTCCTTCACCCAGACATTGACGATCCGTTGGACGATCTGGGGATATTTCTGCTCGAAATCCTTGGTGACGAGCAAAGTGGTGAATCGGCCTAGATAGGGAGTGCGGCCGACGGTGGTGTAGACGACCCGGCCGACGCCGCGGTTGCGCAGCTGGAAGACATCGCTTCCCCCGATGTATCCGTCGATGTCCTTGGTAGCGATAGCGCCACGGGCGGTAGCGCTGTCGAAGTTGAGCACCTTGAAGTCGCTCTCGGTCAGGTTCTCATCCTTCAGGATTTTGGCCCAGGCCAGCGAGCCATTGGTGCCTTTGAACAGGGCCAGGCGCTTGCCTTTGAGATCCTGCAAGGACTTCGCCGGTGAATCGGTGGGAACCACGATATACGTGTTCTGGCGTCTGGCATTGGCGGCCAGAATCCGGGTTTCGATTCCGCTGGCGCGATGGACGATGGCTGGGAGATCACCCAGGCCTGAGGCGAAATCGAGCAGGCCGTTGGCTAGGGATTCATTCAGGGCTGGCCCAGCGCCTTTGAAGAAGGTCCACTCGAACTTGATGCCTTCGGCTTTGAATTCCTCTTCGAACAGGCCCTTGCCGGCAATCGTACCGGCGGTGGAGACGCCAACCGGCGAATATCCGTCATTACCGACACCGGGGTAACCGACGCGAATGACTGTGGGATAGTCGGCGGCGCCGAGGACGGCGACCGCGGAGACGAGGACGGAGAGGATGGGATGGAGGATGGTGCGCATGGCGATGGTGATCTTGGTCTGGTATTGGAAGGGCTCAGAATCCGTATTGGAGCTGGGCGATGATCTCGTTGGTGATGAACCCGGCGGTGTTCGGACGAGCCGCGCCGCTGGGCAGCTTCTCACGCTTGTGGGTCAGGTTGAGCTGGGCTTTGGTGGTCTCGGCAAAGAACGCGTTGAGACCGACCGTATAGATATCCGTATGATTTCCGGAGATCTTGATGTCGGGATCCCAGCGGTCGAAACGGACGAACGGCTGCCAGGTTTTCGGCCAGTAATCGTCAAAGGCGCCGACGTTGCGTTGGGACGCCAGGAACTGGCTGCCGAAACTGTAGAAGAGCGTTGCCGTATGGGAATTGCCGCGCCGTTCGGTGGTGCTGCTGCCAGCGGCCACATCGTCCACCGAGCGGACAAATTCGTAGGTGAAACCAAAGGGGAAATGATTGTAGTACAAGTCAAGGCCGTAGCGCTTGCGAGCGCCTTCATAGTACGTGGACGCTCCGGGAAGGAGAGCGCCAGCGGCGTTGGTGGCTCCGGCGATGACCTGCCGGCCATGGTAGTACGACACGCCCAGGCGCAGTTCTCGCAGCCACGAATTGTATTCGGTAGGCAGCTTCACATCGACCCGGGCGATGATGTCCTTGTAATCGTTGTCATCGGCGCGGTTCGGACCATTGCCATTGACCAGGCCGAAATTGTACGAAATCAACGACGAACGGTAGTTGTAGCCATAGTCATAGGTGATCCCGAAGTCACCGCGGAAGACCAGTCCGATCTCACGCCGGCCGACACCGGTTGCGCCGACGAATTGGGCGCTGTTGATCACCGGGCGAAGTTCCTCGGTGGTGTTCGCTTCCAATCCGAAGGGCAAGGTCTGCTGGCCAAGGGTGATGGTCAGCCGGTCGATGTCCTGCGAGGTGGTAGGCAGGGGCGAATACACCACGTTGGCATTGGTCAGGTTGGCAAACGAGTTGCCGATCGCGGCGCCGGTTTGCGGGGTTCCATCGAAGCGGAGATTGAAGGTCAGATTGCGGCCTTCGGCGTAGTCGCGATACAGCGAACCGCTGAAGTTGACGAATGCTCCGGCGACATCAAACGTGTTGTTACGGCCGTTCACGATAGCTGGATTGGCGGATGCCGTGCCGTTGGCGTTCCCTCCTTTGCCGTCAGCACCGGCCGATGTCTTTGACCGGTTGGTCGCAGCATACCGTGCGGCGAGTCCGCCGGTGATGGTGATGCCGCGCACGCTTACCGGGCTCTTGGTCTCACGGTCGCGCTGGTACTGGTACTTGAAGCTCTCCAGGGAATTGGTGACGCCTTGCACGTCCTCCTGCACCACCTGGCTGTCGAGCAGAGAGCGGATTCTGTCGAGCAGATCCTTCTGCGATTTCTCTAACACTTGGATGCGTTGCTCAAGGGTGGCGATATCGTCGGCAGCTGGCGCAGCGGCGATGGCCAACAGGGCGAGGGAGAGGATGGATGTGGATCGGGACATGGGGGGTTGGTGGGTTGCGGCGCGGCGCGATCAGGATCGATGCCGGTTGCCAGGATGGTGCGGGGGGTGTGGGATCGGCGATCGTGCCGTTGTCGCACCCTTAGCCGGAGTCATGCCAATTCATTTCGGCAGAATTCGCTGTATCCAGCCCATCGCCGGTTGCCTTTTCAACAGATCGGCAGCACGAACTCGCGGTTTTCCACCTGCCAACGCAAAGACCCGCGCCGATCGGCGCGGGTCCGGAGGTCTATGGATTCAGCGGACCGGTTTGCCGTCCTCGCCATACGTGGTCCACAATTTTTCCAGACCTTGCTCGCGCACGGCGCGCTCGACATAGGTTGGATCAAACCAGCCGTCGATCGACACCGGCGTGCGGATCAGCTTCTGGGCCAATGCCGTGGCGGCGCTCTGACGATACTGATTGATCAGGAACGGATCGATGAGCGGTGATTGGCGGTCGCGTAGGGCGGTGCCGGCAAAGTCGGAGACGAAGGTGATGATCGGGAAGCCCGATTCGGTCCACAGCCGGAACAGCTCCTCACGGTGGGATTCGTCAGATTCCCAGGCGGCCTGCCGGACCACCACATCAACCAGGCGCTGGACCAGGTCCGGATGCGCCGACGCGAAGTCGGCAGTGACCAGCAGGTGGGTCTGACGGGTCAGCACCGGATCGGCACCACGGGTGTCGTACAGGATCCGCACACCGCCGACGTTCGTGAGGTGGTGCAGCTCAAGGCCGCCCCACAGGCCGTCGATCTCGCCGGCGAGCATCGCCGCCAGGCCGCTGCTGGTGTCCAGATTGATACTGCGGAAATCACGCTCGGTGAGGTGGTTCGCAGCCAGAATCTTGCCCACCGACAGCTGAAGATTGGTGCCCTTGAACATGCCGATGCGCTTACCGACCAGATCGGTGATGGACTTGGCCGGCGACGCCACAGGCACGACCAAATAGCTGTTCCCGCGCAGGCCGCAGGCCGCGACGATCTTCGTCCGCAATCCGCCGGCGCGACCGACGATCGCCGGCAGGTCGCCTTGCCAGGCGACGTCCAGCTGACCATTGGCGATGGCTTCATTCACCGCCGGTCCGGCGCCTTTGAAAAAAGTCCATGAAATGCGGATTCCGTCGGCAGCGAATGCTTTATCGACCAGCCCGAGTTGATGGGCTGTGGATATGGGACTGAGAGCAGCACGCTGCTGGCCTTGCAGTCCGATGGTGGCGAAACCGATCCGGATTTCGGCAGGACGGTCTGCCGCACCGGCCAGAGCCTGGACCAACAGGATGAGCAGGAGCAGGCGGATCACGGCTTGTCCGTTCCAGGTTGAGCAGGTTGCGTTGCCGTTGGCGCCGTCGGCTGAGTCGATCCGGTTCCAAAGCTGCCATCCGCTGCTGCCGGAAGCCAATATTCTTCCAGGTTCTGCTTCTTCAGGGCCGCGCTCAGGTAACGAGGATCGAACCAGCCATCCACCTCCACCGGGTTGCGGATCAGCTTGAAGGCCAGGGCCAGCCGCGCTCCGTCGCGGTACTGGCTGGTGAAGAACTCGTCCAACAGCGGCGAAGACCGTACACGAAGCAGATCACCTTGGTAATCCTCTTCCAGGATATCGGCAGCGTAGCCGGACTTGGCCCAGGCGGCGAACACCTCGCTGCGGTTGGCCGGGTCCGACTGCCAGCGCGCCGTGCGCACCAGGACATCGACAATCCGCTGGACGATACTGGGATAGGCCGTGGCGAAGGATTCGGTGACCAGGATCGACGACTGGAGCGTATTGCGCGGGTCGCCGCCGCGGGTTCCGTCGATGATCCTGGCCACACCGCGCTTCACCAGGTCGAAGAGCAGCAGCGAGCCCCAGGCGCCTTCGATGTCGTGGTTGGTCAGGGCGACCTGGGCCGCGGTGCTATCCAGATTGATGGTGCGGAAATCCGCATCGGACAGGCCACGGCTGTGAAGCAGTTTGGCGATGCCCAGAGTGGCATTGGTTCCGCGATGATAGGCGACACGTTTGCCCTTGAGATCCTCCAGTCGTTTTGCAGGAGAATCGACGGGCACCGCGAGATAGGTGTTGGCCCGGACGCTGGTGGCAAGGATGATCCGGGTCTTGATGCCGCTGGACCGGCCGAGCAGCGATGGCAGGTCGCCCTGGGTGGTCAGATCGAGCAGGCCGCCCGCCAGAGCCTCGTTCACCGCCGGGCCGGCTCCTTTGTGCAGGTGCCAATCGATGCGGATATTCTCAGCTTTGAACTCCTCTTCGAGCAGGCTCTTCACATGGACGATGGCCAGGACTCCGGAGGAGGTGAAGGGCCGGCCGCCCAAGCCGGCGCTAGCGAAGCCGATGCGGATGGCGGCGGGATGGTCGCCAGCCTGTCCATCGACAGCAACCAGGACCAAAGCGAACAGGATAGCAAGGCGGTTCATGTCATGGCTCAGCGGATGTTGGAAGGTTGGCGGATCGGAGCAGGCGGCACCAGGGAGCCGATGGCAACCGGATGGGCTGGCAGCACGCGAGCAAGAAATGCCAGGGTCGCGACCCACGCCTGCTGGCTCGCTTCAGGGGCATAGGATGGACGGCTTTCGTTGAAGAAGCCGTGGGCTGTGCCGGCGTGGATGACGTGGGTGAAGCCAAACCCGGCAGCCTTCGCCGCGGCGCTGAAGGGAGCGATGCGCTGATTCACCTGGGGATCGTCGCTGGCGAAATGCCCGTGCAGCGGGATGCGCAACCTGCTCGCCTGCTCGGGTGTCGGCAACGTACCGTAGAAGATGACCCCAGCGGCCAGCGCCGCGCCGGCCAGGGCGAGCTGGGCCACCTGGGCGCCGCCCTGGCTGAAACCGATGGCAGCCACCTGGTCGATACTGGCATCCGGCTGGCCAGCGATCCAGGTCAGGGTCTCCAGCAGATCGGGGATGGCGCTGGACAGGTTGCGGTCAGCGAACCAGGTCGCGACCTGGCGGGCGGTGGCGCGTTCCCCGGACGGCAGCGCTGCGATTGCCGCCTCGCGCTCCGCCGCCTGGGCAAGGGGCGCGAAGCGGATCACCGCCTCCGGATCGAAGCTGCGGCGCACTGGGTCCCGGGTGTAGAGATTCGGCGCCACCGCCAGATAGCCCGCCGCAGCAAAACGGCCGACCAGGGCATGCAGATGCGGCGTTACCCCAAGACCCTCATGGACGATGAGCACAACCGGGTAAGGGCCGTCGCCGGCCGGCCGGGCAACATCCAGTTCGATCCGGCCATGGGCGCCGGTGATCGTGACCGGCGGCCGCACCGATCGTCCGGACGGCGACCGGTGTGACGGCGTGGAGCTGGGCATGGGAACCTCGCGGACAACGGTGCCGGCCGGAATCGCCGGCAGCGGAGGGTCAGGCGGCGGCCTGTTGCGGACCGATGATCCGGGTGGTGCTGCGCCGTCCGTCCACCGACACCGGCACATCGCCGTCCACCGTCACCCGGCGCACGATGCGGACTTGGCTGCCGTAATCGTTGATCGCGTAATGCTGGGTGGCGCGATTGTCCCAAGCGACCAGGTCACCCGCGGACCAGCGCCAGCGGACGGTATGCTCGTGGCGGATGACATGGTCCTGCAAGGTCCGGAAGAGCGCTGCCGATTCGCTGGCGGTCGATCCGACGAAGCGCTTGAAGAAGTGGCCGAGGACCAGGCTGCGTTCACCGGTGACCGGATGGACCCGGACCAGGGGATGCTCGGTCTCGTAGAGCGTGGAGGTGAATTGCTTGCGATTGCGTTTGCGGTCGGTCTCGCTGACGTCGTCCTGAGAACGCTCAGCGTAATCGTATTCGTTCGAATGCACTGCCCACAGCCGGTCGGCCAGCTCGCGCAGCTCGGGGCTGAGAGTGGCATAGGCCCGGGCAGTGTTGGCCCACAACGTGTCGCCGCCGAACTGCGGGACGGTCACGGCGCGGAGCAGAGAGACCTGAGGATAGGCATCGACGAAGGTGACGTCGGTGTGCCAGGAATTGGCCCGGCCGCCGCGCCGTGAGTCGAGTTCGAGGATGTGGTTGGTGCCGGCCACCACCGGCACGGTCGGGTGGTTGACCGGCGCACCGCCGAAGATCGGCGCCAGAGCTTCCTGCGTCGCGTCGTCGAGGTGGCCCTGGCCACGGAAGAACAGCACTTTGTGCTGGTAGAGTGCTGCCCGGATCGCTGCTGCGGTCGAGCTGTCGAGCCCGCCGTGGAGTTTCAGTCCGCGCACTTCGGCGCCGATGTGCCCGGCGACGCGGGCGAGGTCAAGTTGCGGCAATGCCGCGAGCTGTGGGGCTGACTGTGGGGCGGCGCTCATGACGGGACTCCGGGGAAGGGTGGTGACCGGAACAGCCAGGTTCATGCCATCCATTCCGTCTACCTCAGGCCGGTTGTTCCTGCGAAATCAGCAGCGCCGCATCCGACGCTGTTGACGGCGCAGCAGCGATCCGGGCTGGGCCGTGGTTATCCGGCGCCGTCGAGAACGACTCGGTGGATCGACAACAGCGATCGGCCCCGGCCGGTCGTGATCGCGCAGCGGGGCTCGCCGGCCAGCGCGCCAACGCTTACGGGACGGCCTCAGCCATGGCTGCCCGGACCTGAACCCTTGTCCTTGCGGGAACGGTTTCGGCGCCGCGCCGTTCATCCCCCCCAAAATGACAAGGGATTCCCAACAGATCAACTCGGATGGATCACGGCGACGGGTTGGGCTGGTCAACGTGGATCGCCTCGATCGCGGCCAGGACATCGGCGCCAAGATCGATATCCACCGAGGTGATGTCGGCTTCGAGCTGAGCCAGATTGGTGGCGCCAATGATCGTGCTGGTGGTGAACGGGCGACTGTTGACGAAGGCCAAGGCAAACTGCGCCGGATCCAAGCCGCGTTCCCGGGCAAGGGCGACATAGCGCGCCGTGGCCCGCACCGCCTGGGGGTTGCTGTAGCGAGAGAAGCGCTCGAAGCGGGCCAGGCGCGACCCGGCGGGCCTGGCGCCACCGTCGTACTTGCCGCTGAGCACGCCGAAGCCGAGCGGTGAATACGCCAGCAATCCGACCTGCTCGCGGTGGGAGAATTCGGCCAGGCCGATCTCGTACGTGCGGTTGAGCAAGCTGTAGGGATTCTGAATGCTGACCACGCGTGGCAGACCCAGGCGATCGGCGGCGGAAAGGAATCGGCCCAGGCCCCAGGGCGTCTCGTTGGAAACCCCGACGAAGCGGATTTTTCCGGCTTTGACCAGATCGCTGAGCACCGCCAGCGATTCCTCGATCGGCACCGTGCTGGGATCCTCGACCCACGGATAGGCGAGCCGTCCGAAGGTATTGGTGCTGCGATCGGGCCAATGGAGCTGATACAAGTCGACGTAGTCGGTGCGCAAGCGGCGCAAACTGTCGTCGAGGGCTGCGGTCAGGTTGGCGCGGTCATGCCGGGTCTCGCCGCCGCGCAGATGCTTCGGCTGATGGGCCTGGCGCACCGGTCCGGCCGCCTTGGTCGCGACCAGAACCTTTGCCCGGTTGCCCGGCTTGGCGAGCCAGGTGCCGAGGAATCGTTCGGTATCGCCCTGGGTCTCGGCCCGTGGCGGGACCGGATACATCTCGGCGGCGTCGACCAGATTGACACCCAGCGCAACTGCGGCGTCGAGCTGGGCATGGGCTTCGGCCTCGGTGTTCTGCTCGCCCCACGTCATGGTCCCGAGGGTGATGAGGCTGACGTTCAGGCCGGTGCGGCCGAGCGGACGATAACGCATGGGATTCCTTACGGGTGGGCGCGAGCCAGAGCACATTCCTCGCCAAATCCCGCTCTGCCGACTTCCCGCTTCGCCTGCTTCCTTCACCAGCAATACAGCAGATGAACCGCCATGGAGCCTACACGCCCAGGAAAAACAGTGGAAACATTCCGCTGGTTGGCGGTTCCTCAACCGCCTTCATCAGGTTCGCGAAACCCGAGCGCTCAGCTGGCGCGTTCGTCACGCAGCAGTTGCGCCCGGGCCTCGCGGTCGACCCGGCTGCTGCGGCCGGTGCCGGACAGCAGGCCATAGCGCTTGAGCAAGGTCCGGTAGGTGTTGCGCGACAGCGATAGGGCCTCGGCGGCCTGGACCTGATTGCCTTCGCTGTGCGCATAAGCGGCCCGCACCAGTTCGCTCATTACCGTGTCGAACAGGTCGGAACGGTTGCGCGCCAGCAATTCATCGAGCACCTCGCGAAGGTGATCATCGGGAACCGGGGCAAGGTCGTCCGGTATGGGCGCAGGCTCGGGCAACGCGATCTGGTGCAGGTTGAGATCGTCAGCACGGATCTCGTCGCCGGATGAGACCAGCAGGGCGCGGTGGATCAGGTTTTCCAGCTCGCGGATGTTGCCCGGCCAGGCGTATTCCAGCAGGGCCTGGCGCGCATCCTCGCCCAGGGCCCGGTCGACCTGCAGGCGGCGTCCATAGACATCGATGAAATGCTCAGCGAGGGGCAGGATGTCGCCGGGCCGCTCGCGCAGGGCCGGCAGGGCGACCGTGACCACCCGCAGGCGGTAATAGAGATCCGCGCGGAAACGGCCGGCCTGCACCGCCTGCTGCAGATCGACGTTGGTCGCCGCAACCAGACGGACATCCACCGGGATCGGCGTGCGGGAGCCGACCCGGACGACTTCGCGTTCCTGGAGGACGCGCAGCAGCTTGACCTGCATCGGCAGCGGCAGATCTCCGATCTCATCGAGGAACAACGTGCCGCCGTGGGCCGTCTCGAACCAGCCCGGCCGGGCGCCGACCGCACCGGTGAACGAGCCCTGCTCGTGGCCGAACAGCTCGCTCTCGATCAGGTTCTCGGTGAAAGCACCGCAGTTGACCGCAGCGAAGGGACCTTTGGCACGCCGGCTGGTGGCATGGATCTGACGGGCCACGATCTCCTTGCCGGTGCCGGTCTCGCCGATGATCAGGATGTTGGCATCGCTCGGCGCAACCTGTACGATCAGGTCGCGCAAGGCGCGAGAGCGCGGATCGGCGAAGACCACGGCGCTGGCGCGGATCGACAAACTGACAGCGGGAGTGCTCGGCAGAGTGAGCAGGTTGTTGGGTTCATCGCGCAGGGCAGGCATGGGATTCCCAGTTGGACGGTCGGTGGTGGTCAGGCTGCGCGGCTGGAGGTGAACAGGCCACGGCCATCGAGGAGGCCGCCCAGCAACGGAGCCAGCTGCCGAGGATTGCGGAGGAAGCTGTCGTGACCGGCATTGCCCTTGAGGACCTGCGCATCGGCATCGACCCCGGCCCGGAGCAATGCCGCATGCAGACCAAGCGCCGCAGTCGGCGGGAAGAGGCGATCGCCGACATACGGTGCGATCAGCACCCGCCCGCGCACCCGGCCACAGGCTTCGGCCAGCGAGTCGGCGCCGGCCTCGCGGCCGGCATCGAAATCAAGCAGCGCCTGGGCCAGGCGCAGATAGCTGATCGGATGGAAGCGGTCAGACGGCCATTCGGCGGGGTCTGGCGGCTGTCCGGGCTCGCCGCCATCCACCGGCCCGGAATAGCGATGCGCCGCTGCCCGGGCCCCATGCAACGCCGTCAGGCCATCGCCACCCGCCTTGAGTTCATCGAGAATCGCTGCTTGAGCAGCCTGAAAATGGGCACGACCTGAAACCGATGCCCGCGGAGCGGCGGCGATGATCGCTGTCGCAGCGACGCGCTCGCCGCCAGTCAGCGCCCAGAGCAGCGCCTGAAGGCCCCCCAGGCTGCCACCGGCCACCAGCTGCAGCTGGCGAACATCCAGCTGATCGAGCAGGCGGCGCTGGCTGGCAACCAGATCAGCGATGGCCAACCGCGGGAATCGTTGCCCCCACGGCGATTCGCGGCCGCTGGTATCACGACCGTCAGCATCCAAAGGAAAAATCGGAGACCCTGGACCGGTCGTCCCTCCGCTGCCGCCAAGCACAGCGCAGCAGATCACCCAGTACCGATCGGTGTCGAGGGCTTTTCCTGGTCCGATCAGCGCATCCCACCAGCCGGCCCGGCCCAGTCGCCACGGCCGCCAATGGGCCGAAGCCTGGCCGTCGACTCCAGCCGCCAGTGCATCGGATGAGAAGCTGTGGCAGACCAGGATCGCATTGCTACGCGATGCGTTGGGCTGACCCCAGGTGTGGTACTCCAAGGTCACCGGAGCCAGACTGCCGCCATGGAACAGCGGTAACGGCAATCCCGGCGAAGCGATCACGCGGCGCTCGGGCCAGACTGGGGCGGTGGACGATATGACCATCTGGGGCTTTCCGGCATTCCGCTCAGCGGCGGATGTGGCTACCTGCTCTGCTGCCACCTGGCGGGCGATGCCCGTGCTGCCCGCCAGGTGACCGGCAGGATGCCGTCAATTCGAGATCTGATCGAACGTACCGCCATCGTTGAAATGGGTCTTCTGGGCCTTGGCCCAACCGCCGAACACCTCGTCTATGGTGAACAGCGTGACGGCGGCGAAGTCTGCCTTATGCTTTTCGGCCACAGCTTGATCGCGGGGGCGGTAGTGGTGCTTGGCGGCGATCTCCTGACCTTCCGGAGTGTAGAGGAATTCCAGGTAAGCCTTGGCGGCTTCGCGGGTTCCCTTCTTGTCCACCACCTTATCGACCACCGCCACCGGCGGTTCGGCCAGGATGCTCACCGAAGGGGTGACAATCGCATATTTTCCTGGGTTCCCCTGGACGATCAGGTGGGCTTCGTTCTCCCATGAGATGAACACATCGCCGATGCCGCGCTCGGTGAAGGTGATGCTCGATCCCCGGGCGCCGGTATCGAGAACAGCCACGTTCTTGAACAACTTGGACACGAACGCCTGGGCCGTGGCATCGGTGGCCGGCTTGCCGTCGGGTTGAGGCTGGCGCAACGCCCAGCCCCAGGCCGCCAGATAGTTCCAGCGCGCACCACCCGAGGTCTTCGGATTGGGCGTTACGACTTTGATACCAGGCTTGGCGAGATCGCCCCAATCGGCGATCTGCTTGGGATTCCCGTTCCGCACCACGAAGACGATGGTGCTGGTATAGGGCGCCGAATTGTTGGGCAGCCGGGCCTGCCAGCCAGCGTCGATCAGCTTGGACTTCTCGGCGATGGCGTCGATGTCGTAAGCCAGGGCCAGCGTCACGACATCGGCTTGCAGGCCATCGATCACACCCCGGGCCTGCTTGCCCGAGCCGCCGTGGCTCTGGTTGATCTCGATGGACTTGCCGGTGGCCTTCGTGTATTTGGCAGCAAAGGCGGGATTGATCTCGGAATACAGTTCGCGGGTCGGATCATAGCTGACATTCAGCAGCGTGATGTCGGCTGCCGACAGGGTGCCGGCCATCACGGCGACGGCGATGGAGCGGAGGAGGGACATGGTGAATTCCTTGGTTGGTGCGGTAGCCGTGAAGCTGCGCGAGGTTGCGCCGGTGAGGCGCTTGTGGGTATGATGATGAGCTAAAGTACTTAGTATCTCAGACAATATGAAGAGCTGATGGAACTTGGGACGGCAAAGCCGTCCCCTCCAGTGCAACCGGAGCCCGCCTGAACCGCGGAAAGTTCCAAAACCGGTTCAGAAACTCAGAAGCTCGCCTGAAGACGAGACAGCAGGACATGCTCGGTCTCGCGGTCGGTGGTGGTGGCCCGGTTGGTGCCGGCACCGTTCCGGAAATCGGTACGTTCGTAGGCATTCACCAATTTCAGATTGCGGTTGAGGTACCATTGGGCAGCTACGCCCCAGGCGGTGGCGCTGCGCGGGGCCAGCCACGGATCGGTCCAGGCGGCGCCGTCGGCTTGGGCCCGGCCGCTGCTGACTCCCTTCTGGTCGAGAGCCAAGCGGTGGACACGCACCAGCAATTCCAGGGCTCCCCAGCCACCAGCAGCCGGGTCGAACGGCTTGGCCGGCGTCACGCCGCGCCAAGTCGCGTCTTCACCGGTCACGACCCATCCGAGGCTGACGTACCAGGCATGGTTGCTGGCGATGGAGGCACCGCCAGGAGCCTGGAACCGCTGCCGGCTGATGACGTATTCACCGAGCAGGCTGAATGATCCCGCATACCATTTCAATTGCGGATTCAGCCGCAGACGCGGGCCATCGACGACGACATTGGCGCGGTAGCTGTTCAACGACTGCTGGGCAGGAGAGACATACACCGGGGGAGTAGCGCCGTCCTCATCACCCCACGAGCCAGAGAGGGACAGTTCGAGGTTTTCCACCCAGGGGCTCCCGCTCCAGGCCAGGGGCTTGGCCGAAAGCCTGGCGGCCACGTCCTTGCCATCGCCGCTGCTGAACGTGCCATTGGACTTGGCTGCGCCGGTCGAGGTCTCGCCTGTGGGCAGGGCATTGTTGTTATCTTGGGCGCCGTTGAAGATTCCAATCGCCCAGGAGAGCTGCCCGCCAGCGACTTCGCCGGAAGCCTGGACACCCAGGTCTCGAGCCGAAGTCAAGTTGGACGCCAAAGAGCGCTCGCCGAATGACAGGGCCCCAGCGGAGTGCCAGCGTTCGAGGCCCACCGGCTGGACAAACTTGCCCGCACGGATCGTGACTTCAGGCAGCAACTTCACGTCAATGTAACCATTATCGATGGATGGGGTCGAACCGGCGAACTCGGGCACCAGCACCAGCTCTGCAATGTTGGACACCGTGGCAGTGAACGAGGGCCGGAAATAGCGCAGCAGGAACGTGCTGGTGCGGCTCGGGGTGTCGTCGGTGACGAATTGCCGGCTGTCGAGAGCGATCAGGGTTCCGAACTTGAGGCGGAAGGAATTGTCGCTGGCGCGAATCTGGAACCCGTCCTTGGCATTGGCGGTCACGACGGCAGTGACGGTCGACGCGGCGGTCTTGGCCTTGGCGGCGGCGTCTTCGGCTGCGATCTCAGCCTTGCGCTTGAGGATCTTGACCTCTTGGTCGAGATCTTCGAGGCGCTGTTCAAGCGTGGCTGGCTCGGCAGCGGGCAGAGCCGCGGCGAGGATGAGGAGGGTGGTGGGGATGCGGAGGTGCATGGTGGTCTCGGCGTTGGTGCTCCGGTGATCCGGTAGCGAACGGGGACATGACGTTGGAGCGCCCGTAGTCGGGTAGCGATAATGGCGGCAACCTGAGAGCGGTGGCGCCAGGAGTGATGGATGATGTAGGAACGATGCGAGATCGACTCACGAGCGCCGCAGAGGGGCGGCGGAAGCTGAATCAGCCTCCGTTGCTTCGACCGGAGCGCTGTGGCGCCGCGGCGGGTCCCCAGGGCGCAAGCGCTCGCGGCGCTCGATCTGGACGATGCGGGAATTATGGACGGTCACTTCGACTGCTCCGAAACGCAGACTACGCAATAATTGCAGAATCTCGGCTTCGGTGGCGGACAGTAAGGTTGCTGGCTCAGACATGATTCATGCACCTTCGCGTCCGATTGAGATGGTGGTTGGGGATTCCCAACCTGCTTGGCGCGACATGGATGGACCTCCTTGGCCGGCTCGGCGGCGAAACCCGAGCATGGCCGTTGCGATGGTTCGTACTATATAACGGAATTTTCCCTGTCAATAACGAATTCGCGGAATTCATCCGCTCATCAAAATAATCTCAGAAAACCTGATGATTCCCATCGAATACTTCACTTCCATAGATTCATACCACAACAGTCGCTGGTGATGGGCAACAACGAACGGAGCTGCTTCCGGGACTGCATCAACCTGCCCCGCTTCCACCGCCTTGCGGTCACATGCGATTCCTAATCGATCACGCCGAGGGCTTTCCATCGCAGGAGACCAACGTTCAGGCGGCATTCCATGACCATGCCACCGACCCGCTTCATGAGCAGCCGGTGGTCAGCCAGAAACCAGCAGGCACCGTGCCGGAACGAGGATCAGCCGGCCGAACGGATGGTGACCTGGTCGGCGGTCACCGTGGCCGACCATTTCCCGGGGAACAAGTCGGCGCTATCCAGTAGGCCTGTGATTTCCTTGGCCGGATCAGCAGGATTGCCGAACGCGTGCTGGTCACTGCGGCCGAGGCGGATCAGGACCATGCGCTGAAATGGTTGCCACAAGTTGGAGGGCAGCTCGGCGAAGGGCACAGAGTCGACAGTCAGCATCATCGACCCGTCATCGATCGGCGCCTGGATCGTCATCTGGGCTTGAGGCGACCGGTCGATCCGGGTGAAGATCAGAATTGCCACCCGGCCGACCGGCGATTCGGGAGGCCCCCGATCGCGGTCGTCGGTGTCACGACGGAACGGCCACCAGCGCCAGCTCATCCGAGCGCCGCTTCTACCGCGTCGGCGAGTCGCGAACAGACCAGGCGCCCGCGACCGGAACCGGCGCCGGGCCCGATCAGGCGCTGGAAACCCAGGCGTCTGGCTTCGGCGGCGCGCAGTTCGTAGCGGCCGGCCGGACGCAGCTCACCGCCGAGGCCGACCTCGCCCAAGGCCACCAAGTCGGCGGGAATGGGGACCTCGCGCCAGGCGCTGGCCAGGGCCAGTCCGACCGCCAAGTCGGCGGCGGGCTCGGCGATGCGGGCACCACCGGTGACATTGACGAACACATCGCAGGTCCCCAGCGGCAGACGCAGCCGGCGGGTGAGAACGGCCAGCACCATCGCCACCCGATTGGAATCGCAGCCGCTGACCTTGCGCGCTGGGTTCACCAGCTCGGTGGGATTGACCAGGGCCTGGACCTCGACCAGCAGACAGCGATTGCCTTCCATGATCGGCACCACGCAGGATCCAGGCACGCCGGGATCGCGGTCGGCGATGAACATCCCGGTGGGATCCGCGACCTCGACCAAGCCGGTGGAGGCCATGCGGAACAGGGCGACCTCGTTGGTCGAGCCGTGGCGATTCTTCACCGCGCGCAGGGTGCGGACGTCGCCGTAGCGGTCGCCTTCGAAGGACAGCACGACATCGACCAGATGTTCGAGCAGCCGCGGTCCGGCCAAGGTACCGTCCTTGGTCACGTGGCCGACCAGGATCACCGCGGTACCGCCGCGCTTGGCGGCCTCGACCAGCGCCGCGGCCGCGGCGCGGATCTGCGAAACCCCACCGGGCTCGCCGTCGATTCCCGCCACCGCCACCAGCTGGATCGAATCCACCACCACCAGGCGATAGGTGCCGCTGGTCAGAGCTCCGGCGATGGCCTCGCCATCGCTGGTCGCGGCAAGATCGAGACTATCGCGGGCGACTCCGAGCCGGCGCAGGCGCTCGCGCACCTGCTCGGTGGATTCCTCGGCGGTGACGTACAGCACCCGCTGACCGGCAGCGACGGCGCCGGCGACCTGGGCGAGCAAGGTCGATTTGCCGATGCCCGGCTCACCGCCGATCAGCACTGCAGAGGCTACCGGCAGCCCACCGCCGAGGACCCGGTCGAGCTCCCCGCTGCCCGTCTTCATGCGCTCGATCGGCGTCCCCGATCCAGCGCTGGCCGACTCCGTCGCCAGACCCGCTGCCGCCCGGGCCTGGCCAGCCGATTTCGCCGCCAACCGAGCATCAGCTGCGGTGATTTCGGCGATCGTGTTCATCGCCCCGCAGGACGGACAACGCCCGGCCCAGCGGGCGAAGGTGTCGCCGCAATCGCGACAGGCGAAGGAGGAGGATTTTTTGGTCATGGCCGGAACGCATTGGCTTGCTTGGGCGACATACCCGCCGTCGCTTGCCGTACCGCATTGAGAAATCGGAGAAAGCTCAGGCTTCGCTTGCAGGTGTTACAAAACTTGTCCTTCCCCATCCTCGGCTCGATCGACCGGATGAACCGCATGTACTGGTAGCCGATCCTTGTCCCGCGAGGCAGACCGAAATACGTCTCGTCATACGATCCGAAATCGACAGCGCAGAAATTGCACAGAATGAGTTGATGACCGGGAAATACTTCATATTCGCAATAATAATGCATGCCAATCGCCATATGTTCCCGTTCGTGAGGCTCCCAACCGCAATCCTGACATGGGGTCACATCACGGACTTCGAGCGGCTCGAAACATTCGGGACAGTGGGTTTCCTGCATGGCAATCCCTCAACCACTATCACGGCGCCGCCAGCGCCGCCTGCACCACCGCCGGGTCGATGTCGCCGGTCCACCGGCCGAGCACGGCGCCGGTGCGGCCATCGCGTAGGACGGCTCCTGGGGTTCCGGATCCGGCTTCGGCAGACACCGCCGCATCCTCGGCCAAGGCCCGGTCGAACACCAGCGGATGCTGGTGGGCGAGCAGTTCGATCGGCGCCGGATCGATGACCTCGGCCAGGCGGTCGCGGAGATCGGCCCAGCCGAGATCCTCCGGCGTGCCGAGGGTCATGGCGATGACCTGGTGGAAGGTCCGGCCATCGATCGCCGCCGCCGCCAGGACCTTGCGTGCCAGATCAGCGGACTGGGGCCGTGATGGCCGGGCGAGCAGACGGGTGACCACGGTCAGGCCGGTGTCTTTCGGCACGTTCAGCTTGAGCAGCCGGGGATGGACCTTGGCGCACACCGCGCATTGCAGATCGACCACGACATCCAGGCGCAGCTCGCGCTTGCCGCTGGCCAGCACCCGGCTTCGGCCCTTGGCGACCCGGTCGAGGATCCGCTGGTCGTCCTCGGACATCGCTCCGGACAGCGCTGCCTCAGGTACCGGCGCCACGTCCCGAGTCACGGTCGGATGGTAGATGAAATGCAGGGCGAGAAACGCCAGCAGCATGGCCCCGAGCCGGGCGAGCCAGGGATAGGCGTCGCGGATCGACAGCGCCGCCGCCGCCAGCACGGTGCCGTGGATCGCCAGGCACAACGGACAGGTC
Source organism: Planctomycetota bacterium (assembly GCA_014193115.1). Lineage (GTDB taxonomy): Bacteria > Planctomycetota > UBA11346 > UBA11346 > UBA11346 > BJHQ01. The sequence continues at coordinate 77,455 of BJHQ01000017.1, forward strand.
ATGGCCAGGCTGGCCGCGACCCACAGATAATAGCAGGACACCCCGGCCAGTCCCCACGTGACGGCGCGGGTCAGGTGGCCGCCGGGATGCTCGGCGCCGGCCCGGACATCGCCGGCCGAGCGCACCGCGTCGGCCCGGGCGAGCAGCGCCCAGAACAGGCCGGCGCCCAGGGCCAGCGCCAGCACCGGAACGTGGAAAATCTGCCGATAATGTCCGCCCCCCTCGCATGCGATCTGGCACGGCCAGAGGATTCCGCCGAACCAGCCGACGCCGGCGGTCAGGCTCATCAGCAGCGCCAACGGCCACATCCCGCCCCGGGCCGCCGCGGGAGCCAACGCCCCAACCAGCAGGCCGGTCCAGATCGCGAATCCAGACGCCGCCAATGCGAACCAGCCCTCCGGCTGCACCCGCCAGGCGACCACCGCGACCACCGCAGCCAACGGCGTGAGCAGGCCGAGCAACCGGTCGCCAACGGTGATGGGGGCGCTCATCGGTTCTCCTACCGTCCCAGCTTGCGGGCGATCTTCGGAGGGATCAGCGCGTACAATTCCATGCCGCCGGGGACCGGTTCGCCATCGAGGATCGCCACGCCGGCCTTGCGCAGTTCGACGGTCAAGCCGGTCTCGGTGAAACCACACAGGCGTAGCAGCAACCGCGACAGTTCGGGCTCATGGCCGACGAAAATGTGACCGGTGGCGGGTGGCGCCGGCCACTGATCCACCGGAGTGTGGTCGCCGGCCAGCCACGGGACTTCCCGCAGCGGCAGCTCCCACACCGAGGCCGCCAGCTCGGCGGTATGGCGGGCCCGGCGCCACGGCGAGGTCCAGATCTCCGTGGCCTCCATCACCGGCACGACCAGCGAGGCGAGGGCGATCATGGTCTCATGGGCATGGACGATGCCATCGCGGGTCAGCGGCCGATCGGCGTCGTCGCCGGTCCATTCGTCTCGTTCGACGGCCTTGCCGTGGCGGAGCAGGGTCAGTCGCATCGTGTCGACGTTCTAGCGGTGCCTGGGTCCAACCCAACCCGGGACGCCGCCTGGGAGCAGGCGACGTCCGGTTCGCGCTGCTGAGTCCTTCCCGCGGCGCAGAACATGCTCACGCAGCGGCGCATCATCAGCCAGCGCGCCGCTGCGGAAGCATCGCCGCCAGGCCCGGTTCGAGGTGGCCTGCGTTCCATGTTTCCTGCGCGGCCAAACCGAGATGCGGAGGTGGCTCCATCGCGGTCAGCGCCCGCCAGGTCCCGGCCGCCACCGGGTCGCCTAGCGGCCGCAGATCCCAGCCGCGCCGAGTGAGCTGGACCCAGGCCAGGCGAAGTGCGTCATGGCTGCCCTGGCTGGGGCACTCGAAGCGCACCGCCCCGCAGCGCAGCCAGGTCTCAGCGATGGTCCGGAAGCCGGCGGCAGGGCCGGTACCCTGACCGGCGCGCAAGGCGAACAGCACCCGGGAACCGATCGGCAACCGCCTGCCATCAAGGATGAACCGGGCCTGACGACAACCTTGGCGTCCACCGAGCTGGGCCAGGCGCAGTGCCCCATCCGCCGCCAATGGCGCGGTTTCCCAGGCGATTTCCAGATCCTCGCAGGGATTGGTCAGCAGAATCGCGGCCGGATCGATGCCGCCGGCGCCGGCCAGTCGCTGGCGAGGCAGACCGGGAAGCGAGGCCAGCTCCCAGCCGATGGTGACGCTCAGCCGCGTGCCCGTCAGGTGGAGCACATCGCCGGCGACGGCAGCAGCGGGATCGGGGCGTACGGCCGGGATCATCATGGCGGGGTTCATCGGAGCCTCCTCGCGGCATTGGCCGCTGGGGGACAGCATGGAACGCTGCCGGGCGGATCCGGCGCAATCACGATTGCCGCCACGCCACCGCTGGCGACACCAGGCACCATGCCCGAGACCCTGGTCGTCGCCATCCGCGCTCTCACCAGCGACTGGACCGGAAGCGAACTGTCGGCAGTGGTCGCCGCACCTCGCCGCACCGCTGACCGCTGGTTGGCTGCGATCCGCGCAGGCGACTGCGACGATCTGCCCCCGTCGGCCCTGGCCCGTCTGATCCGTCATGAAGCCGCCACCTGGGGCACCAGCCGGATCGTCGAAGCCCTGCGCGCCAACGAACTCGAACCGGTGTCGAAGGCCGATGCCGGATCGCTGATCAAAACCATGACCGCTTTGGCCGCGAGCCACCGCAACGCCAATCAACTGCTGGCGACCATGGCCGACAACCTGTCAGACGGCGTGCTGAGCGACAGCGAAGCCCGATCGCTCCTGCCGCTGGTCGAAGACGCCCAGCGCTCGGCCATGGAGAAATGCCGGGCCCTCGACCGTCTCAGCCGAGCGATCCACCTGCGCCTGGGACGAGGGTAGGCCGCACCCAGGATCACTTTGCGCTGGTCCTGCGCGGCGATGCTCACATCCCCGGAATGGCCTGGAGCCGCGGAACCAATTCCAAGCCGTGGGCACTGTCTGACCAGGCTGCCATCGGAATCGGCGTCACGCCGGCGATGAGGGCATCGCCGCTCCGAAAGCACCCGTGGTCTGGATGAGGCCGTGGTTACTCGCCTCGATGCTGTGCATCTCGGCTGGGGCCGTCCACGGCTTGTCGGGGCCCTGCCCGACAACCCGGTTCGCCGGGCCGGACGCCCCGCAGGGGCGTCCTGTCTGGGCCATTCGGCTCCCATGGTCTGGATGAGGCCGTGGTTACTCGCCTCGATGCTGTGCATCTCGGCTGGGGCCGTCCACGGCTTGTCGGGGCCCTGCCCGACTAGCCGGTTCGCCGGGCCGGACGCCCCGCAGGGGCGTCCTGTCTGGGCCATTCGGCTCCAATGGTCTAGATGAGGCCGTTGTTACTCGCCTCGATGCTGTGCATCTCGGCTGGGGCCGTCCACGGCTTGTCGGGGCCCTGCCCGACAAGCCGGTTCGCCGGGCCGGACGCCCCGCAGGGGCGTCCTGTCTGGGCCATTCGGCTCCAATGGTCTGGATGAGGCCGTGGTTACTCGCCTCGATGCTGTGCATCTCGGCTGGGGCCGTCCACGGCTTGTCGGGGCCCTGCCCGACAAGCCGGTTCGCCGGGCCGGACGCCCCGCAGGGGCGTCCTGTCTGGGCCATTCGGCCCAGACGCCCGGCTCACCCCTTCACACACACTACCTGTTTCAAGGTGTGGACGATCTCCACCAGATCACTCTGCGCCGCCATCACCGCGTCGATGTCTTTGTAGGCCATCGGCGTCTCATCGATCACTCCTGCATCTTTGCGGCATTCGACTCCCGCGGTGGCCTTCGCGTGGTCGTCGAGGGAGAACTGCTGCTTGGCCTTGGTGCGGCTCATCACCCGGCCGGCACCGTGGCTGCATGAACAGAACGACTCGGGATTTCCCTTGCCGCGGACGATGTAACTGCGGGCGCCCATCGAACCGGGGATGATGCCAAGGTCGCCGGCGCCGGCACGGACTGCGCCTTTGCGGGTCACCCAACAGGTCTTCCCGAAATGCTGTTCCTGTTGCACATAGTTGTGGTGGCAGTTCACGGCTTCGACGGTGGTGGTGAACGGCTTGATGCCGGGAGCGCCAGCCACCGCATCAATGACGTTTTCCAACATCACCTGGCGGTTGATCCGGGCATAGGACTGGGCCCAGCCCACTGCCGACACGTAGTCCGAGAAATGCTCGGTTCCTTCCTTGAAATAGGCCAGGTCGCGGTCCGGCAGGTCGATGCCAGCCTTGCGGCAGTCGTCGCGGGCCATGCTGATGAAGAACTCACCGAAGCGGTTGCCGACGCCGCGGGAGCCGGAATGCAGCATGAACCACACCTGTTCGGATTCGTCGAGGCAGACTTCGATGAAGTGGTTGCCGGTGCCGAGGGTGCCGAGATGGTTCACTGAATTGCCGCGATCGAGCTTCTTGAACTTGGCGCAGATCTCGGCGTATCCGCCTTCAAGATGCTCCTTCCACAGATTCCCGGCGCGGGGCGGCAGGTCATGCCAGGCTCCGCGATCGTTGTGGCCGCCATTGTCGCTGCGACCGTGAGGAACAGCGCGTTCGATCGCCAGGCGGACGCCATGCAGGTTGTCAGGCAAATCGCTGGCGGACAGCGAGGTGCGCACCGCGCACATCCCGCACCCGATATCGACGCCCACCGCCGCCGGAATGATCGCGCCGACGGTGGGAATCACCGACCCGACGGTGGCGCCGATGCCCAAGTGGACATCCGGCATCACCGCGATGTGGTCGTGGATGAACGGCATGCGCGCGGTATTGACCAGCTGGGTACGCGCGCCGTCATCAAGCGGCACGCCGTGGATCCAAGCCTTGATCGGCGCGGCATCAGGGACGGTGATCAGTTCGTGATTGGACATGGGACTTGGCTCGATTCCGAGGATGAGTTGATTGCGGCGATCAGGGAGGTTTCCGCTGCGATGAAATCTTGAACATTCAGGTGAAAATCTGGTATTGGGGAACCCTGGGGTTTCCAAGCGATCACTCGCCACAGCGCGAGGATCGACGACCCATCGCTGATGCCGTCAAGTCGTTGGATCAGCCAGGATCCATACGCTGAATAGCCGCAGGCGCGATGTAATGATTCGTCATCAACCAAAACTGCAGCGACCGATTCGGTGATCTCTCTCCCATGCTCCTCCGCTAGTTCACGCAGTCGCATGATCATGAGCTCACGGGCCCGCCGCTTATCCCGGTCAATCAGCTTCTTGGGCTTGAGATGCGACGCCGCGACCACCCGGGCGCACCAAGGGCACATGCATCCGCATGAGCTGACAAGCATGGTCCCGGGCTCCTGGTACACATCGAAGGAAGTGACCAGATAGGTTGAGAAGAACGCCGCGAAGGCTGGCACGTTTCCCACCTCCGGCCTCGCGGTCAGGGGCAGGCTCTGGTAATTGCTGGCGATCCATTGCTCGGCGGCAGCCGCCGTGCCGCCGTAGTCGTGGGCGCGCATCACCGGGATGAATCCCTTGCCGATGCCCTCGGCCATCCAACGCAGTAAACGGTAGCTGCGTTGCTGGATTTCAATGGCGAGTCGAAGGCGATCGTTGGGCAGCATGGAGTCCTCCTGGAAAGTCGGGTTAAGGTATGTCGGCGGCACGCGCCGCCCGTTCGATGGCCGCCGCCAGGTCGGCTTCCAATTCAGGATCGGTGCCGACCAGCACCTCGAACAAGGCGCGGGACTCGCGCACGTACATGGCGAGCCACTCGCGATCCGGCGAGGCGCAGCCGTCGGTCAGGTTATCGGCGCGATCGGCCAGCTTTAAACAGCGGGCTCGGCGACTGATCACGGCGATGTGGGCGCGGTCCATCGCTTTGCGTTCCGCCCGGGGCAGGTCGGGGTGCTGCTTGCTCGGATTGGTCACCTCAGACACCACTGCAAAGGCATCATCGCCGATCGTCTGGCGGAGTTCTTCAGCGGAAATCTGCGGGCAATCCTCCAGCACATCGTGGCACCAGCCGGCGGCGGCCAGAGCCGGATCATCAGGGAATCGCTTGGCCAATCGCGCTGCGACTCGTCCGGGATGGACGATGTACGGATCGCTGCTGTCGTCGCGGGTCTGGCCGTCATGGGCGCGACGGGCGAGGGCTTCAGCGCGGCGGATGAGGTCGTGGTCGGTCATGGGTGACATCCTGTGGGTTCGGGTGGACATGGCAGCGAGGACGGGGCTCGAACCCGCATCACCGTCGTTCGGCAGCCTTTCGGAAACGCGCTTCCCAGTCACAGCAATGAAGGCCATGACCCGGTGCATCCGCAACCGTTGCTGCCTGGGCAAACACGCCATGGACGCACGTGCCCCGCCGGTGCCCTTTCGGGATCTGTCTCATCGTTTTTCAGACCGCTCTTCCTTTTGAGCTACCTCGCTTCACGAAGAATCCACGACGAAAATGGTGCGGCATCTTCCCCGAAGGGACGTGACTGCTCTACCGCTGAGCTACCGGTTTGTGCCAAACAGAACCAACCCCGAACACCTCCTTTAGAGCGTGTATTGGTGGAGGGGTCCCCACGCAAAGCGTGGGGAGCGGCCGACCGAGGAGCGGTGGGCGCTGAAAATCGCCACAGGCGATGCGCCCACGTTTTCCGAAGGAAAACGAGCGACGACCAAGGCCGGGGGGCAGGCCCGAAGGGCCGTGGGGGCGAAGCCCCCATGATAACAGCCGGCCGACAGAGGAGCGGTGGGCGCTGAAAATCACCGGAGGCGATGCGCCCACGTTTTCCGAAGGAAAACGAGCGACGACCAAGGCCGGGGGGCAGGCCCGAAGGGCCGTGGGGGCGAAGCCCCCCATGGAAAAACCGGGCCGAAATCGAACCGGCGACCCGTGGAGCCGCAAGAACAGGGCGACGAGGTTTCGATCAGACCTTTCCATGGAGTCCGATCGGCATTCGCCCGAAGAACAGCCACGACGAGAGAGGTGGGAAGAGGGCCTCGCGGCCCATTGCGGTGCTCTGCGTTTGAGCGACACAGCCGTCGGACTCGCGTCCGAGTGGCTGCGCCCGGAGTCGAACCGGGAACCTCCGCAGTCAGGTATTCCCGCCAGCATTCGTGGCAAAAGGTGAAAGAACAAGAAGCGGCGAAAATGGCAGGATGTTTGTGACTGAGCTACGGCCGGTCGCCCATCCGCCGGGATTTGAACCCGGGACTTCCTGATCCGAAGAACAGGTGCTCTACCTGGAATCCTGCCGGCATCCGCTTCATAGAACCGAAGGAAAAAGCCATGACGAAAGTGCCGTGATCGTTTCGTGCGTCTGCCATTTCCGCCACGTCCTTGCGGACGGCCGGACTCGAACCGGCACAGCCTTGCGGCCACGAGGTGGGTGAACCTGGAATCACGACGGCATTCATGGCGAAAGAGCATTTCAGGTATTAGCGAAAATTCACACCACTACACGCTCGACTCCTCGAAAAGGGGTCCCCACAAGCGAAGCGAGTGGGGTACGGCCGCCCGAGGAGCGGTGGGCGCAGAAAATCGCCGGAGGCGATGCGCCCACGTTTTCCACAGGAAAACGAGCGACGACCAAGGCCGGGGGGCCCGGGGGGCGAAGCCCACCGAAACAAAAGCCTCATTCACAAAACTGCCTGTTCTACGACGCCGATCCAATGATCGCTGGCTAGCCGGCCTTCAGCGAACGCCGCGATGGTCGTGAACACCTCGTCGGAGAAACCTCCGATGTTGAGGATGTCCGGCCGGTCCGGCGCCTGAACCGCGCCATTGGGTTGCAGGTCCAGGCAGACCAGCTTGGCGCCCGGGTTGCGCGCCCGGAACGCCTGCCACTCGCGCAGCAAGGCGGTGCCGCGTTCGTGCGGATTCCGATCGATCCAGGATTCGTTGTCGGAAACCAGGATGATCAGCTCCGCCTTGGCCTTCCGGCGGTTCAGCTCGGCCACTGGCGCCGAGCAATCGGTGCCGCCGGACGGAAGCCCCGCCAACCGCTGGGCATTGGTCAGCACCGTGTCGCGAGGATTCAAGCGGATGTCCGCAATCGTATCGCTGAACGGAAGGACCTCTGCCCGCGGGTTCCGGCGCACCACCGCCGCCGCCATCAGGGCGGCGACATCGATGCAGCGCACGGTGCTGGTTCCTGATCCCCGCCGGCCGGTGATCGGCGAGTGCATCGAACCCGACACGTCTGGGCACACCACGCACTGGGCTTCCACCGCCGGCACGTTGGCGATGGCGATCTCCATGGCGTCCTGCAGCGCATCGCGGACCTGGGTGGGCACACCCGCGTCCGCCTGCATGAACGCCACCAGCAACTGGTACGGAAACACCCGGGCCTTGGCGATTGCTGCCGGATCGCGCAGGCGCTTGGCGACGAGATCCGCCATCCCGTCCACCTGGAACACGCCGTGGCGGACGAAGGCATTCAGGTTCATCCGCGTCGCCTGCCACGGCGACTGGCGGGCGACGGCCGCCCAGGCGGCGGTGTCGAGGGGTGCGCTGGTCAGCAGCTGGAAGGGCACGTCCGGCACCGGCCGGGAGCGGTCCTGCTTCCACGCTTCAAAGGCCTGCACCGGAGCCGGCAGTGCCGCAGCGTCGTGCTCGCGGCCGATCAACCAGGCGTAGAAGGCCCGCCGCGTCGCGTCCTGCGGCTTGGGGTGGACCATCTTCACCAGGTCTGCAAAGGACGGATCGTTGCCGACGGTGGCGCCCAACAGGCGTTCATCGTCGAGGCGCTCCATCCACGCCCGCACCAGCTTCTTCGGCGCGGTGCCCAGGGACTTCCGGCCGGTCACGCCCGAACGGAGGATCTGGACGAAGGTCCGCACCATCTTCGGGGTGTCGCAGACCCGGGCGAAGACCTTCTTGAGCAGCTGCACATCGCGTACCGCCAATACCGCCAGCAACAGCGCCGGCAGGTCCTTCATGTGACCCGACCGGGCGTGGATCGCGACCTTGGCCAGGAAATCCACCGGCACCGCATTGGCCAGGGTCAGCACGGTGTCGAGCTGATCCTTGGCCTCGGCGTAAAAGGTGCCGTTCAGGCAGCCAGTGGCCGCGTACTGGGCCAGGGCGTGCTTGGGTGACAGGGCGAAAGCCGCGCCACCGGCGGCGTTGGTCGTGTCGGGCTTGGGCAGCAGGGCTCCCATCACCGACTGGAACAAGGACTTGTTGGCCATGGGGACCTCCAGGGGATGCCTCATGGTTGCATGGCGCGTGCCAAGGTCGCTTCCAGACCGCGGCGACTGTCATAACGCTTTATATGACAATTAGTTAATGAAATTTGGTGGCCGACCAGCAATCGCCGCTATTCAGAGAATATTCGCTTATCAGAGAATTATTTCGCTCACATGCGAACCGTTCAGTTGGCTCCGATGATCTGGTGGGTGCCAAACGGGCTGTCGCCGTCCGGACGCGGTTGGTGGGTCCAATGGCCCGACGGATCGCTGCCGCGGCAGATGATGGCGTTGTTGTTCCATCCCTTGCTGGAGCGGACGCTGGGCGGGCAATAACGGATGGTAAGGCCGCAGCGGCGGCGCGGGCCGAGATTGGCCGGCGACCCGTGACCAAGGAGATCGGAATGCACCGCCATCTGGCCGGAACGCAGCTTCACCAGCACGGGCGGATTCAATCCGTTGACGTCGGTGATGGTCTCCCACAGCACGTTGTCTTCGACAGCAGTGCTGAGGCGGCGGGGCAAGGTGCCGTACAGATGGCTCCCAGGCAGGTAGCTCATCGCAGCGTTGCCTTCATCGGCGTCGTCGATCGCCAGCCACACCGTCACCGTCCGGGCCGGGGTCATCGGCCAATACGGCGCATCCTGATGCCACTGGACCTGCTTGGGATCATGGGGCTTTTTGCAGAAATAATGGGTGCCCCAGGCGACGATGTCGGGGCCGATGAGGTCCTCGATGATGTCGAGGATCGCCGGCGCGGTGACGATGTCCCAGATCGTGCGGCAGCGGCTGTGGAAGCCGTTGATCGCGTAGTGGTCCTTGCCCGCCGCCAAGAAAACGTCCAGCAACCGTTCGAAATCCGCTTGGAGCGCACGGGCCTGATCTGGAGCGAAGACCGTGAAGGGCATCAAAAAGCCCTGTTCATCGAAGCGTTTGCGGGCGGCGCGGTCGAGGACCTTCCCTGGGCGATCGTCCAGGAACGGAGCGTAGGCAAGTTCGGGGCGTTCGACGATCACCCGGCTGGAGTCGGCGAGTTCCTTCAGCGTCGGGTGGGGAATGGTTGCAGCGGCGCTGGTGGTCATCGTCGTATCATGGCCAGTCGGAACCCGACCAGACATGGCCGGCATGGCACCTGACCTGTCTGGAACGAGCGTCCCCGATCCGCCGCTTCGGAGCCAAGGCCACCGCTTTCGGGTCGAGGTCGACCCCGGCATGCTTTGCTCATGGCGCTCAGCCCCGCCACGCCCCTGGTCGCCCCCGATCCCGATCTCGCTGGGTGGTCCTTCGCGCTCACCTGGGGCGGAACCACCCGCTGCGATCCGCGCTGGGATCAGGGCTGGCATCCCCAATCCGATATAAAAATCTATCGGATTCGCAGCGGTACCTGCCGTTATGATGCGGGCAGCGGCTGGCGTGACCTCGCTGCGGGGCCGTTGCACCTGATCCCCAGCGGTCGGCACCGCCTCAGCTGCCCGAAGGTGATGCTGGTCGATTGGGTGCACGTCCGGATCGACCATCCTGGACTGCGCCGCCTCGCCGGCACCGACATCACCACCTGGACCAGGCCAGATGGCGCGCTGTGGATGACCCGCTGCCTGGCAGCGGTGACCGGCGCCGATCCTGCCGCCAGGCTCGGCATCATCGCCCTGCTGATCGACGGATTGGCCCGGCGGATCGACACGCACCAGCGCCACTCCGTCGCATCCGACCCGCGCCTGGCGGTGGCTGCTGACCATTTGAACCGGTACTGGGCTGAGCCCACCGCAGTGGCCACGGCTTCCGGTCTATCGGGACTGCATCCGGCGCATTTCCGGCGTCAATTCAAACGCGCCTTCGGCGCCTCGCCCCAGGGCTACGTCATGCATCGGCGGATGGAGGAGGCCCGGCGTGTGCTGGCGGATCCAAGCGTCACCGTCGCGGCTGCGGCCTTAGCGGCGGGCTATGCTGATCCCTTGGCGTTTTCCAAGGCATTCCGCCGATGGCATGGTCGCGGCCCACGCGAATGGCGGCGCCAGCCGGTGGCGCCGTGAATTGCAGGAGGTCCTACAACCGCCAGAGGGTCAATCCGGCCTCGGCCACGGCATGACGGTCGAAGATCGACTTCACGTCGAGCAGCGGCGCGGGAAGGCCGGTGGCGACCGCGATCGCATGGGGATCGAGCTTGCGGATGGCCTGGTGGGCAACGGCGGCGATCACCCCGTCGCAGCGCGGCAACGGGTGCATCGGCACCGGATCGAGGCCGGTGGCGTCCCGGACCAGATCGGGATCGGCCACCGGATCGCAGATCAGCGGCTCGACGCCGTAGGTGCGCAATTCGGTAACGATGTCGGCGACCCGGCTGTTGCGAACGTCGGCGACATCCTCTTTGAAGGTGGCGCCGAGGATCAGCACTTTCGCGCCGGGCACCTGCCGGCCGCAGCGGGCGAGCAGCCGCACGCATTCGCCGGCGACGAAGGCGCCCATGCCGTCGTTGGTCCGGCGACCGGCCAGGATCACCTCGTCGTGGAAACCCACCGATTGGGCCTTGTGGGTCAGGTACCACGGATCGACGCCGATGCAGTGTCCGCCGACCAACCCCGGCCGGAAATCCAGGAAGTTCCACTTGGTCCGCGCGGCTTTCAAGACGTCGCCGGTGTCGATATCGAGGCGATGGAACAGCATCGCCAATTCGTTCATCAGGGCGATGTTGAGATCGCGCTGGACATTTTCGATGACTTTCGCGGCCTCGGCGACCCGGATCGATTCGGCGCGATGGACGGTCTCGATGGAGGCGCCATAGATCCCGGCCACCAATTCCAATGTGCCCGCGTCGCAGCCGCTGACCACCTTCACCACCCGGGTGATGGTGTGCTGGGTATCGCCGGGATTGATCCGTTCCGGGCTGTAGCCGACGAACAGATCCTTGCCCAGGCGCAGATGGCCTGATTTTTCCAGGTGCGGGACGACGATCTCCTCGGTGGCTCCTGGATAGACCGTACTTTCGACGATCACCACCAGCGGGCGTTTGCGGGTGAACTTGGCGATGGTTTCGGCGCCGGCCAGCAGCGGCGTGAAGTCAGGACGCTTGGCGTCATCGACCGGGGTCGGCAGGGTCAGGATTGCGACGTTGGCGTCACCCAGGTCGAGCGGTTCGGCGGTGAAACGGATGCCGCTTTCGGCAATGGCCGCGTCGCCGACTTCGCCCAGCGGATCCCGCCCTTTGTTGAGCAGGTTGATCTTGCGCTGGTCGATATCGAAGCCGATCACCGCGAAATGCTTGGCCAGGCAGCAGGCTAGCGGCAGGCCGACATATCCGAGTCCGACCACGGCGATGGCGGCCCTCCGCCGCAGCAGACGCTGGGCGATATTGGCCACGGGATGCATCCCTGAACCTGCCATTTTGCGCCTCAAGCGACGTGGAGGTGATGCGTTGCGCTGGGGGATCGCCAAGATTCGAGAAGGTCCATATGGGCAATCGTTGGAGTTTTCCATGGATCGTCAAACCCATGGACGGTTGGCGAAGAATCGACCCGGCGCGGTTCGCGCCAGCTCCGGCCCAGCGTTGCCCGCCGCCTCCGCCCCACCAGCCTGTACCGATGCGCTTCCTTCTGGCGTTGCTTGCAGCCTGGACGGTCATCGCCGGCGAACCGGTGGTGCTCGGCGGGCCGGCGCCGCGCGCCGACGCGCTGCCAGGCTGGGCGGCAGCCACCGGCGTGTCCTGGGCTGCCGGAAGAGTCTCAGTCGTTGACGCGGTGGCCCGGCTGAACGCCAGCGGCAATCCGACCCGTCTCGCCGCAGATGTGGCAGTGGGCCAAGAAGCCATCGAACTACCAGCCTTTTCAGGACCCTATTGGCAGGCGGTGGAAACGATCTGCGAACGGTTCCATCTCGACCTGAGGCCAGCACCGCTGCTCATCGAAGATCCCGTGCACCTCGCCTGGGGGGCCGCTGAGCTGGCCACCGCCAAAGGCCCGCGCCGGTGGCAGCCGGCCGGAGCGGTGGCGCTGTGGTGGGTGCCCGGCCCAGCCGGACAGGCCGAAGGCGACCTCCACAAATTGGCGCTGCGCCTGGAGCCACGCCTGGTCGAGAGCGAGGTCGGATCCGCCACCTGCACCTATGCCGATGACGCCGGCATGGTCACCGGCACCCTGACCCTGTCCCGGGTGGAGTCCTGGTCAGCAACCATCCCGATCACCACCGGCAACACCGTACCGCTGCGTTTCCGTGACCAGCCGGGGGAGCTGTCCCTGCTCCGCCAGGGCCAGTGGTCGCTGACCGTGGCCCTGCCCGAGGCGGCTTCGGTGGGTCCGCCGCGGCTGCGCCTGGAGCGCGAAGGCCAGCCGATCCGCATCCGCAGCGCCGGACAGGACCGGCGCACCACTGAGGGCGTGGTCCAGGTGGTGCGCAGCCACCGGCTGACCGACCTGGTGGAGGGCGCCTACACCGTGCGATTGTCAGCCGACTGCCGCCTTGGTGAAGCCGAGCTTCCGTTCGCCGCCAAGGTGCCGAAACCATCAGCCGCCATCGGCGACGGCTCGACCAGGGCCACCTGGGACGCCGGCCGCCGGACCCTGGGCCAGGCCCTGGCGATGCTGCTCGCCCGTGGGCCGTCGCCGGCTGGAAACCCGATCCTGGCCGAACTCGGCGCGAATGTCCGTGCGACTGCCGATCTGCCGGCGTTCTCAGGCACCTGGTGGGAGGCGGTCCTGGCGGTCTGCCAGGCATTCGACCTGCGCATCCTGCCGGCGATGCCCATGGACAGCAGCGATGATCCGCTGCCGGTGCAGGTTGCGCCAGTGACCATCGGTCCACCCCGGGCGGGCCTGCCCGAACTCGACCGGTACCACGCCAGCGGAGCCCTGCTCGTCGAGCGCCTGCCGTCTTCGGGCACTGCCGCCGACCGCGGCAAACTGTCTCTGCGCCTGAGGCTCGAACCCGGCCTGGCCGAAGACGGCCTGTCAGCCACGGTGTCGTGGAATGGCAAGGCGCAGTTCGGAACCATCCCCGTCGATCTCAACGTAACCGAGCCGGACAAGCAGCCCGATGAGCAGCGCCACCGCTTCGTCCGGCTGCCCGGCCGCGGCGGGATCATGGTCCGCACCCCCGGCCAGGCCGATTCCCGGAACAACCCGGTCCACCAGCTTTCCGCCGAGCTGCCGGCCGACCCTGGCGGCCTGCGGATCAGCGGCACGGTGCGGCTGAACGGCCGCTCGACCGCGATGGCAGAAACGGTGGTGGCACCGGATGCGCCAGGCGTGCTCCACCTCGCCGATCCGCCGGTGCTGCTGCGCCTGCTGACCCCGAACCAGGCCCTGGAACTTGGTCTGGGCAATGCCCGCTGGCTGCTCGCTTCGGGCGTGACCGCCGACGAGGCGGAACTCATGACCGGTCCGGTGGATGGCCAGCTGGCCGCGGTCGAGCAACGCCCGCGTCCGCTGCCGGCCAGCGCCGGAAAACCCCGCCAGTTGGCCTGGCCGGTCCCCGGCGAAGGCGCTTTGCGGGTGATGCTGCAAGGCGCGGTCCCCGAAACCGGCATCATCCTGCCGCTGACGGTCACGGTCGATATCCGGTGAACTTGCGCCCACGCCAGTGGGATCGCAGTTGACCCGCGTCCGCTGATACCAGCATCCGCCCGCCCATGGCCCTTCAGCTCCACAGCACCCTGACCCGGCGCAAGCTGCCCTTCGCGCCCCTCGCCGACGGCAAGGTGGGGATGTATCTGTGCGGTCCCACGGTGTATTCCGATTGCCACATCGGCCACCTGATGGGTCCGGTACTGTTCGACGCCGTGGCCCGGTGGTTCGCCGTGCGCGGTTTCCAGGTGCGTTTCGTCAACAACATCACCGACATCGACGACAAGATCATCGACAAGGCCAACGCCACTGGCGAACCGTGGCAGGCGATCACCGAGCGCTACACCAACCAATACCTGGAATTGCTCAAGAAACTGCACGTCACGACCATCACCGACCATCCCCGGTGCACCGAGTACGTTCCCCAGATGGTCTCGTATATTGAGGATCTGGTGGCGCGTGGTCGGGCCTATGTCGCGGGCGACGGTGTCTATTACGACGTGTCGCGCCAAGTCGGCTACGGCAAGTTGTCGGGCCGCCGGCTGGACGAGATGACCGCTGACGCCGGCAAGCTCGATCGCATGGCCGGAGCCGCCGGCGGCGTCCGCCATCCCGCCGATTTCGCCCTGTGGAAGCTGGCCAAACCCGGTGAGCCGAGCTGGCCCAGCCCGTGGGGCGACGGCCGTCCCGGCTGGCACATCGAATGCAGCGTGATGTCGCTGCACACCCTCGGCGCGACCTTCGACATCCACGCTGGCGGCGAGGAATTGAAGTTCCCTCACCACGAAAATGAGATCGCCCAGGGCGAGGCCCACGGCGGTGACTACGCCCGCCACTGGATGCACAACAACCTGGTCCAATACCAGGGCGCGAAGGTCTCGAAGTCCGATCCGCGGATGTCGGACCCGGCCTTCGCCTTGCAATTTCAGGCCAAGGCGGTGGTCGCAGCCCACGGCCCGGCGGTGGTGCGGTTCCTGCTGCTCAACGGCCATTACCGCCGGCCGGTGGATTTCTCGCCCGAGAACATCGGCGCGGTGGCCACCGCCCTCGGCCGGCTGCACCGGGTGGTCGCCGCCGACCTGGAAAAAACCAGCGATTTGAGCCTCGAAGCGATTCTTGCGATCTTGCTGCCCGATGAGGCCTCCCGCCACCGCGCCGATTTCGTCGCCGCCATGGACGACGATTTCAACACCGGCGCGGCCATCGCCGAACTGTTCGGACTGGCCCATCTGCTCGGAAAACTCCCTGCCGATCAGCAACCGGCGGTGCGTACGGTGGTGTGGGGGCTGGGCCGGCTGATCGGCCTGTTCCAGCCTGGCGACGCCGCGGCCGTGCCTGCTGCGGCCGATGACGATCGCCTGGCCAAGGTCATGTCCCTGGTGCTGGAACTGCGCGCCTCGGCCCGGGCCAATCGCGACTTCGCCGCCAGCGACCGCATCCGCGACCGCCTGAAAGCCGCCGGGATCGTGGTCAAAGACGGGAAAGACGGTGCGACCTGGGAGTTCGCGCCCTGATCAGGCGCTGGTCGCCATGACCGTCCCCAACCGCTACATCCACCCCCTCTCCATCGGGTCGGTGCGGTTGGAGAACAACCTGTGCTTGGCGCCGATGGCCGGGTTCACCAACGTCGCCTTCCGGCTGATCGCCAAGGAAGTCGGCGGCTGCGGGCTGGTTGCGACCGAAATGGTGGCGGCGCTGGACCGGATGGCACCGACCCAGCAGTTCAAGTTCGGCACCCTGACCGCCAATGTTCCGCAAGAAAAACCCCTGGCGATGCAGGTCTACGGACGCGAGCCGGAACTCTGCGCCCGGACCGCTGCCGCCCTGGCCGAAGCCGGCGCCGATCTGGTCGATCTCAACTGCGGCTGCCCGGTGCGCAAAGCCAAGCAGTCGGGCTGCGGCGTCGCCATGATGCGCGAACCGGAGCAGGTCGGCCGGGTGATCGCCGCGATGCGGGCGGCGGTGCCGGCGGCGATCCCGGTGACGATCAAGATGCGGTTGGGCTACGACACCGGCAACCGCAATGCGGTCGAGGTCGCCCTGGCGGCGGCCGAGTCCGGCGCCAGCGCGGTCTTCGTCCACGCCCGGACCGGCGAATCGAAGCACGGCGTGCCAGTGGATCTCAGCGGCCTGGCCGAGGTGAAATCAGCGATCCGTCAGCGTTTTGGCGACAGCCTGCCGGTGGTTGCCAACGGCAGCATGGACACCGCCGCCAACATCCGCGCTGCCAAGGACGAGGCCGGCGCCGACGGCTACCAGATCGGCCGCGCCGCCTGCGGCGACCCATGGCTGTTCCGCAATCTGATGGCCGAACTGACCGGCGGCGAACGCCACGACCCGACCCACGCCGAGCGCCGCGCCCTGCTCGAACGCCACTTCGCTCTGATCCTCGACCTGTTTGGCGAGGAACGCGGCGTCCGGGTCATGCGCAAATACACCTTTTTCTACTGCAATGGCCTGCCTGGCGTGCGCCGCTTCCGCGACCGCTTCTGCCGCATCGCCAACCGCAGCGAATTCGCCGCCCTGGTCGAAGACTTCTTCACCGACCTCGCCCACGGCCGCCACGGCAGCGACCGCGAACACCTGACCTTGTTCGACCGCGACGAGGAAACCGGCGACGGCTGAACCGTTGTCATTCGGTTGGGGGCGTAGTTCGCCCAGATCGAACCAATCTCTGCACCCCTCGGATCCGAACCATCCGGCGCGGAGCAGATGTGCGGCTACGTCCGCGGCGATGATCGGGGCGGACTTGCGCAGTTGGTGCCGCCCATCGCCGACTGCCAGCATTGGACGATACTTGCCTTGAACATTGCTCCTTGGATAAGGGCGGCGATATGGGTGATAGTCCAGATCCAGCGGTGATCCCTGATTTTCCGCTCATCCCCGCGTCCATCGGTGGGTGGCGGATCGGCGAGGTCATCGGCCGCGGCGGCCAAGGGGTGGTCGTACGGGCGGACCGCGAGGCCGCTGGTGGCCAGCAGATCGCCGCGTTGAAGCTGCAACCGGCGGGCGATCCCCAGGCGGCCGAGCGACTGCTCGCCGAGGTCCAGACGGCGACGGCAGTTCGCGATCAGCACCTGCTGCACGTGATCGATGCCGGCCGGGAGGGCGCCTGGCTCTACTTGGCCAGCGACCTGATGGCTGGGGATGCGGGTAGTCGGGCAACGGCCTCTGGCGGGCGGTTGGAGGCGCCCGTCGCCTTGGTGATGATCCAGCAAGCCGCCTCGGGCGTTGGCGCCCTGCATGCCGCCGGATTGGCGCATGGCGACCTGAGCCCTGGGAACCTGCTGCTCGATGACGCGGGGAAGGTGCGCGTGGGGGATTTCGGTCTGGCCGGGCAGGCGGGCGCCGGGGCCAGTGGAGGCACTCCGGCCTACCTCGCCCCCGAGGTCGCCCGCGGCGGTCCGCGCACCCCAGCCAGCGACATCTATGGCCTCGGAGCGACGTTGTACCACCTCACCACGGGCCAGCCGCCCTTCCAGGACGAGCACGCTTGGGCGGTGGTGGCCCGGGTCATCGCCGGTGAAACACCGGATCCTCGTCGGGTGCGTCCTGACCTGAGCCCGTCTTTGCGAGCGATTTGCCTTTGTTCCATGGCCCGCGATCCGGCCGCACGCTATGCCAACGTTGGGGAACTAGCCGAGGACTGCGCCAGCGTCCTGGCCGGCGAAGGCCCCTGGCGTGCCGGCCGACTTCGGGACCGATGGGACAAGGAACCGAGCATTCCAACCGCCCTGCCAGAGGTCTCGGCCCGCGGTTCTGGCAGCGGCTGCAGTGGCAGCGATCGTGGGAGCGCTGGTGATGGTGACGGTGCTTCGACCGGATGCAGACTCCCACGCCGCCAAAACCGCCCGCGCTGTCGGTACACCCGCAGCCTGGCATGACTATGTGCAGCACTATCCGCAGGGTGTAGCCGTCTGGGAGGCACGAAGCCACGTGGCTCTGGCGGTCGCGGCGGATCGGGTGCGGAGCGAACTGGACGCCGCCGAACGATCTGCCGCTGAAGCCCGCTTGGCGGCGGCCCGAACCAAGGTTGCGGCGGTGGTCGTCGCTGAACGGCCCAAGGCGGTGGCCGATCCGACTGCTCCCGCGGCCGTCGCTGATCCGCAGGCCAGCCGGGGCAACACGGGCGCCTCGGAGCCCGCCGCTTCGTCAGGAAATGCCATCATCACCGCGGATGTGCAGGGAAGGGCTTCCAGGCCGGGACGCCCTGGACGCACCCAAAGGTGGTCCGCTGCCTGGATGCCGGTCAGACCGATGGCTGGCTGTGGCTGGCCATGGAGTTCGCCGATCAGGGCGATGCCGGTAAAATGGCCGCCGCCCATGGTGCCCTGACCGATCGTCAGGCGCTGGGCATCATCCGCGATGCTGCCGCTGGCCTGTCCGCCATCCACGCCGCTGGCCTCCTCCATCGCGACCTCAAGCCGTCGAATGTGCTCATCCGCACCTTCGCCGAGGCCGACGGTCGCACCCGGGCCCGGGCCCTGGTAGGCGACCTTGGATTGGCGCGCATGGTCCAGGGCGATGGCCGGGTGACGCTGACCGGCCAGATCCTTGGAACCCCGGCCTACCTGGCCCCCGAGGTCTTGGCAGACGCAGCAGCGGCTTCGGTGGCCAGCGATCTGTTCGGCTTGGGTGCAACCCTGTACACGTTGATCACCGGCCGTCCGCCGTACACGGGCGCCTCGCCGTGGGTGGTGACAGGCCTGGCCATGCACGACCCCTTCCCCGATCCGCGCGAGGCTTCACCCGGCATCGACGACCGGGTGCGTCAGATCATCCTGGCGGCCTGCGCCCGCGATCCGGCCTGCCGCTACGCTCAGGCAGACCACCTGCGCGAGGATTGCGCCAATGTCCTGGCCGGCCTCGATCCTGAATATGCCGTCGCACTCCGTCGGCCCAAGTTACGCCCCGCGCCGAAAGAGCCCGCACAAAAAAATATGTTCCGACGACTCGTACCGTCGGGACTGCCGGCTGCGACGGGACGACCGGATGCGCCAGCAGCAGGTCTGACGACGGTACCGCAGGAAGGGTATTCGCAGCTCGCCGGCCCAGCACACGGCTTCCATTGGAAGCTCACCAGCGCCGCAGTGGCGGGATTCGTGATCGGTGCCGGCCTGGTTCTGGCAGCGCAGGAGCCAGCCCGCCAGGCCCGCCAGGCCGCCGATAGCGTGCGTCAGGCCGCCGCCGTCGATCCTCTCGCAGATCCCAGGCCCTGGCAGGACTATCTGTCGCGCTGGCCCGAAGGTCCCGCGGCAGAAGAAGCGCAGAAAGCCTTGCGGTTGATCCGCGAGCTGGCGGACAGCCAGGCGACTTTGCGGCGATGAGCTTGAGCACCGGGGTCCCTGACGGATCGGTGGCCAGGAAGTTTTTCAGTGCTCAACCAGCCGAGCACAGCGCCTTGGCGCGTTTGCGGTACGACGATTCGAAGGAGCTCCGGGGCACGGCCATCTTCCGGCGCAGTTCCCCATCTTTGAGAGCTCCGCGGGCGGCGCCGGGCAGGCGGGTCTCGATCTCGGTCAGCCGGCGTCCTGAGAGTCCACCAAGCAGGCCGGCCAGCGCGCGGTAGTAGCCTTCCTGGCCGGGCACCTTGCGGCAGCCGGCGAGCAGGGCGGCGACGACCTCGGCGCGGTCGTCGGCGTTCAACTCGGGATGGGTGCCCACCGTTTCGCCCCAGGCGTCGAGGAACGGTCCCAGGGGCAGCAGCAAGTCAGCGCTTTTTCGCAGGCCCTTCACCGCGCGCAGCGGATAATTGCGGTGGCCCTCCGCCGCCAGCAGGCTGGAATAGAGCCGCGCCGCACGATGGAAACCTCCGCCAAAACGCGGTTCGCCATGGGCCAGGTCGCCCCAACGCTCGCGGAACGACGCCAGGCGCAGGTCATCGGGCCAGAAGCTGATCGCCTGATCGACATCGCCGGCATTGTGGGTCACCGACCAGGCGCCCCGCAGCAGGTCCAATTCATCGCCTTTCATCAGCGTTTTCACAGCCCCGGACTCCCGGGCGAGTTCCTCTTCGATCGCTGATTCGAGAGCCACGGTGGTGGCGGCATCGTTGGCAATGGCCGCGGCGCCCAGCGCGCCGAGCAACACCGACAGGTGTTCGCCATCATGCCCGGACAGTGGGCGGCCAGCGACGGTCACCGCTCGGGTCGAGACCCCGGCCACGGTCCAGTGGGCGGCCTGCATCGCGGTTCCCGCCTGATGGGCCAGCGCCTCCGGAGTCAGGTCGCGCCACAGCACACCGCGGATCTTCCCATCGACATCGGTGGGCACGAAACTTCCGATCGTGGCGTGGTGGGCAGCCAGGCAAAGCAGGAAGTAATCGCTGCGCTGGCGCTCGAACCGTTCGCGGTGATGGCGTTCGGCGAAGCGCAGAATGCCGAGGAATCCTTCGGGCTGGGCTGCGGCAGCGGTCCAGTCGGCGGTTCCCTCTGAACCGTCGAACAGGAATGGCGCAGTCGACCGCACCAGATCGAGCAGGGTGGCCGGTGAAATCCCCGCACTTCCTAAGAACTTCCCCGCTGCGCGGGGCTCCGGCTTCGCCGGGGAGGCCGGCTTTGCCGTCTCAAGTTCTTGTTTGACCGGGGGCTGCCCGATCGGCTGCCTCCGCTTCGCTACGGCAGGCTGCGGCGACTCTGCGGCCCCGCTGGGGGCCGCCTCGCCCTGCGGGCGGTCGTCCTCGCCCCCGGACGCGCCATTCGGCGCTCCCCCGCGCAGCCTGCGGCTGCTCATACCAAGTCGGCCCGCAGATCGCGGCCGGTCAGAGATCCGACCAGGGCGAAGGCGGCGATCGACGTGCCGAGAACGCCGGGATGGCCGACGCTCTGGCCGACCAGAAAGACATTGCGCAGATGGTTGCGCATCGACAGCGGCGCGCTGCCAAGCCAACCGACATCGTGGCTCAGGCCCATCGCTCCGCCGCCTCGGCTGCGAATATAATCCCGGATGGTCAGCGGGCTCGACGACCACACCCGGCCGATCAGCGGACGCAGATGGGGATGATGGAAGCAGACTTGCTCCACCAGACGGTGCTCCCAGTCGCGTTTCCATTCCAGATAGGCCTCTGGACGTTGGCCGAGGCGGCTGTCGCGCCACGGGGCGGCATCGCCGGCCGGGATCCACACCATGGCCTCCAACGAGGGCAGCTCGCCCGGATCGAAGTCGGCGGGTGCGACGTAATAGAGATCCTCGCCGGTCGGCAAACGGCTGAACTGGTGGCTCGGGCCGATCCCGGCGTGGGCAGACAATTCGATGAAGACGAT
The DNA here is from genome assembly GCA_014193115.1 of Planctomycetota bacterium. Lineage (GTDB taxonomy): Bacteria > Planctomycetota > UBA11346 > UBA11346 > UBA11346 > BJHQ01. Next base: position 98,878 of record BJHQ01000017.1, read on the forward strand.
CAATGCGCTGGCGCTGTCCGGAGTCTCCGCGACTTTGCTGATGAAACTCGGACGGAAACCACCGCTGCCGGCCAGGCGGATGACCTCCGCCGGATGGCACGATCCGACCACCGCATCGACCGGATGCTCGACCCCGCGCTCATCCACCACCGCGCTGGCGACGCGGTCGGCATGGCGGATGGCGGCGACGCCGTTGCGCAAATGCAGCTCTCCGCCCAGCGAGCGCAGCCGGGCGATCAGCGGATCGACCAGGCCGGTGCCGCCGTGGCGCACCCGCCAGGCCCCGGCCAAGCCGCTGCCGGCGAAGGTGCAGAACAATGGGAACGGGCAGTGTTCAGCGCGCTGGGCAAGGATCGATGAGAGCGAGCCGACCAGGCGGGCGCACGGGCCAGTGATGCCGCATTCGGCCAAGACCTCGGCGACGGTGCGCTGATGGTCCAGCTCAGGCGCCGGCGGCGTGCCTGGCGGCGCCAGGCTGTCGAGCCAGCCATAAGCCACCAGCGTAGCGAACAGGCGCTCGGTGAAGCGGTCGAGCCCAGCGGCCTGCTCCGGCCACCGGCTGCGCAGGGCGCCAAGGCCGGCTGCGATGCCGGTGGGCACGTCGAGTTCGCCGACCTCCGGGACGCGGACCGTAAACTGGCGACGGGTGTCGAGGGGCAGGAACTCGACCTGGTCGAGCACCTGCAATCGGGCAAGAATCCTGCGAAAAATGCCACCTGGCTGCGATCCGGTGATGAAATGCATGCCGGTGTCGAACCACCGGCGCCCGCGCTTGAAGCGTTGCAGCAGCCCGCCCGGCACCGCGTGCTGTTCGAAGACGGTGACCTTCCATCCCGCCTCAGCGAGCAGCACCGCTGAGCACAGTCCGCTCATTCCTGAGCCGATCACTGCGCAGCGCCCGGCTGGCATCGCGGCGCTCACCGCAGGTCCTTGGCTTCATGCATGGGCCGGACGGTAGACCGTCGCAACCATTCCGCGACCCGGAACCGCCAGCCGATGCACGGAGCCGATCCGTCAGCCGGCTGCGAATCCCGGATTGGCTGCCGCCAGCAGACGCCGTCCGATCGGTGCGGAGATCTCCGTGACCCGCGCATCGCCCCGCGCCTGCAACTCCCAGGTGCAGTACATGCCATAGAGATCTTCAGGAGATTTCCGTTCGATACCGACGATGCCGAACAACGCGAAGGTCACCGAGCCGACGCAGCCGACGCCGACGTCCGCTTCCTGGTCGTCCTTGGCCAGGTAGCGGTAACGGACCAGGCTCATGCTCCGGTCATCGTCGGTCGGCGGCCAGTGCAGGTCGCGGCGATCGATCACGGTGACCTCATCCGGCGGATGTCCGAACTCCTGGGGATGGCTGAGCCACCGGGCCATCTCGGCGCAGGCCAAGGCCTCTGGCGACGAAGCAGCCGCAGGAATCCGGTCGCCGGCACCCAGCTCTTCGAGGTAGCTTGCGGCCTTGGACGCGCTCGCCGGGTTCAGGCACGCAGCCGCCAGGACATCGAAGCCATCGCTGCGCCCGAGCCGGGCCGCGGCCCAGGCCGCTTCCAGACGGACATCGGTTTCCTGATGGGCAAGGGCCTGGTTGAGCAAGGCGCTGCGATCGACGCTGTCGCCCAGGAAGGGCAGCGCGGCCGCGGCGCTGACCGCCAGGCTGGCGTGCTCCGGATCGGTGTCCGAAATCCAATTGCCGAGCCGCTCGAAGCCGGCCAGGCCGTCGAAGGGATGGACCTTCAGCCCGTGCTCACGGCACAGCGTGTTGCAGAAATCCAGGAAAGCGACGCAGCAGAAGCCCTGGGGCAGCGGCTGGCTGAGCACCCCGGCGATCGCCTCGCGCAACCCGGGGGCATCGGCGGCGATCGAGAACACCACCGACCACATCCAGTCATCGGGCTGCTGGCCGCGCTTGATCATCCCGATCACTGCGGCGACCGCTGCTTTGTCCTGGTACATCATCGCGATTTTCGCCGCGCTCACCGGCAGGTTGTCCATCGGCGGGCATTCCATGCCGCCATGGACCGCGATCAGCTTGGCCAGGGCCGGCACCGCCTTTTCCGCCAGGATCGCGGACACCGCCTGGCCATTCGGTTCCTGGAGCAGCAGCACTGCCGATGTCGCTCCGGGAAAACGCTGCGGATCATCGGCGATGGCGTGGATGACCTTGGCCAGCGCTTCGGCTTCCTTCGGCGTGCGCACGCCTTCGCTGGCGGCATCGCCGACGGCCTTCGACCAGTCGATCCCCGACTTGGCGTAGCGGCCGAGGGCCTGTTCCAGGGCGGTGGCGCGCGAGAAGAACATCCGGGCTCCGTGAGCAAGAGTCTGCGGCCGAAATTAGCTGCCGCGGCAGCGGTGCCAGTGTCGGGACCAGGCACGATCCCTGCGCCTTGTGACTGCCCGGCTGGGCCATCGACTACGGCCATGTCCCGATCGGATGCTCCGCTGCTCGACGCCCGCGGCCTGGTGAAAGACCTTGGCGGAAAGCGCGTGGTTGATGGCGTCGACCTGCACTGTCGGGCGGGGGAGGTGCTCGGCCTGCTCGGGCCGAATGGCGCGGGGAAGACCACCACCTTGCGGATGTGCTATGGGTTTCTCCGTCCGGATGCTGGCGCCATCACCATCGCCGGTCACAGCTTGGCCACTGACGGCGATCGCGCACGCCGATCCCTCGGCGTCTGCACTCAGGATGACACCTACGACAGCGATTTCTCGGTGCGCGGGAACCTGGAGCAGACCGCCCGCTATTACCGGCCGCGGATCGACCAGCCCAAGGAGCGCATCGACGAACTGCTCCGCCGCTTCGGACTGGAGGCGTTCGCCCAGCAGAAACCCGACACCTTGTCTGGCGGATACAAGCGGCGGCTGATGATCGCCCGATCCATCGTCCACTCTCCGCAGCTGGTGTTCCTCGACGAGCCCACCACCGGCCTCGATCCTCAGGCCCGGGTCGCTGTGTGGGAACTGATCGCCAGCCTGCGCGAGGCCGGCCTGGGCGTGGTGCTCACCACCCACTACATGGACGAGGCGGAGCGGCTGTCAGATCGATTGCTGGTTTTGCAAGCGGGCAAGGTCAGGGCGTCTGGCGCGGCGAAGAGCGTCCTCGGTGATGTCGTGGGTGAACACATCGTGGTCCTGCCGGTGCTCGGGCTCGAAGCCGATGCCGCAGCCGTGACGAAAGTCCAGGACTGGCTCAGCCGCCGTGGCCAGAAGCCGGCCCAGGTGCTCAACGATTGGCACCTGCCTTTCGACGGACCTGGGTTGGCAGCCTTCGTCGCCGCCTTCCCCGAGCTGCGCTATGAAGTGCGTGCGCCGACCCTGGATGATCTCTTCCTGACCCTGGCTGGGGAAGGTCCTTCCTCATGAATTCCTATGTTCCTGCACTGGCCTGGCAGAGCTGGGAGGTGCTTGGCCGGCATCTGCGAGTGCATGTGCGCAACTGGTACACGGCGGCTCTGCCGCCGGTGTGCGAGCCGCTGATCCTGCTGTTGGCCTTCGGTGTCGGTCTCGGTCAGCAGATGTCTGGATTGCGCTGGGGCGGCACGAACCTCGATTATCTGCATTACCTGGCGCCGGGCATCCTCGCCTACACCGCGTTCATGTCAGCATTTTTCCAGGCGTTGTTCGCTGCCTATATCCGGATGCACTTCCAGAAATCGTGGGAAGGCCAGCTCACCACCCAAGTGCGGCTGGAGCATGTGGTGTGGGGTGAGGCCCTGTGGGCGGCGACTTTGGGGACGTTCTACGCGACCCTGGTCTGCCTGGTGCTGGCGGGTTTCGGCTTTTTCGGACTGCTCCATTTGCATTGGGAATGGCTGCCGCTGACCTTGCCCTTGCTGTTCCTGGCCGGATTGGCCTTCGCGTCGGTGGGCCTCTGCTTCACCGCCATCCTGCCCAGCATGGATCACATGAGCCTGCCGTTCTTCCTGGTCATCATGCCCATCGGTTTCTCTTCCAGCACGTATTTCCCGATGCCCGATCTGCCGGTGCTCAACCAGATCCTGCTGGCCAATCCGCTGCATCACCTGGCCGAAGGACTGCGCTACCTGCTGGTGCTCGGCATTCCGACGTGGCATCTGCCAGCGGCGGCCGGGCTCTGTCTGCTGATGCTCGCTGTGCTGATTCCGCTCGATTTGCGGTTACTGCGCAAACGGGTGTTTGGTGACGGCTGAAGTCAAAAGGGCATTCAGCGGTTCATTCGGCCGCTTCCATCCGTTCCGCGGCAGCGTCAAGCTCACGACTGCCGATGGCGAGGTGCCCGGGGAACGTGCCGTGCCGGCAATGCCGGGCGTGGTGCTCTGCGACGTGATCAGCGTCGGCGCCTGAACGCAGGCCGGCATAGGCCGCCACGAGTTCCCCCACTGCCTGCGGGTCGAGGTCGGCGAACTCCAGGAGCCAGGCATCGACCAGGCCGGCTGTGGCCTGGGCCTCGGCCGGGGCGCACAGCCGGCGACCTTCCCAGACCACGGTTTCATGCTCGCGGCGCTGCCATTCGTAGGGCAACCCGCCTTCGCGTTCGCTCGCTTGGATGGTCGCAACCTCACCGACCGCCAAGCCGTGATCTTGGCGGGTGAGCATCGCCGGCAGTCGTCCAGCGACGGCGACGACCAGGCCGGGCAACGCCGGATCGGTGCACCGTCCGGCCAACCGGGCGATTTCGCGCGAGCTGCATTCCAGGCTGATGACCACGGCCTGGGCACCGAGTCCGCCGAGGGCCGCGAGGGTTTCGGTGGAATAGCAGTTCAAGGGATGATCGGCGATGACCGGCAGGCCGAGGCGCTGTGCTGCGGCCAATTGGCCAAGATGGCCAGCGACCACCGGCAGGCCGACCTCGGCCAGATCGTCAGGCACCGGAGCAGTGGCGGACAGGCGCCGCCACCACCTGGGAGCGCAAAGCTCCGACCTGGGAGCGCCGAGCGCCAGCTCGGCTGGAGCGGGGCCAGGAGCGCCGAGCGCCGGCTCGGCTGGAGCGGGGCTGGTATTTTCAATGGTTTTATCTGCTTCAGGCGATGGATCGACCTTGCGTTGGTCGAACGATGGTGCTCGCCAGTCCAAGCCGAGCTGGGGCTTGGCGCTCCCAGCCAGCGCGCTCCCAGCCTCCAGCCACACGGCGTCGGCGCCGGCGTTCAGCGCAGCGGTGCCAGCGGCAACCGAACCGACGGCGACCCACAAGGCGGTGGCTCGCCGGCGGGGGGCAACCTGTTCAGGTGGCTTCCACGCTGGTTCCTCCGGTTGCGCCACCGATTGCTGGTCGAGCGCGGCGACCAGCTGACGGCGTAATTCCTTCAGCGCCGCTAACGGCAAGAAACAGGCCCCATCAAGCGCATGATCCAAGGTTCCGAGCGCGAAACCGGTGCCTCCGAAAGCGCCGAGCTTGTCGCGCAAGGTCGCTTCGTTCAGCGGTGCGCCGGTGGCTGGCTGAAGCGGCTCGGCGCTGGTCGCCTTTGCAGTACGCCCGTCGGCGGTGGTAGCGATGACGTGCAACGATGCGCCGGGCGAGCCGCTTACGACCAGATCGATGGCGATGCCGGGATCGGCCAGTGGTACCTCGGCCATGGCCGAGCTCGCCTCTTTGATCCGGGCATGGTCGGCATTGCGGAACACCGGCGTGCCTGGCGGCACGAACGGCCCGTGTCCGACCCGGATGCGGAGCTGGTGCTGGTCGCCCCGGCTGTCGACGTGGAGCACCAGGAATCCCCCGGTGATCATGCCGATGGCGAAGGAAAATCCCTGGCCAGGCCGAGGTGGCCGCGAGGCCCGCATGAGCGCGACACCGTGCTTTCTATCGATGCTGTCGAGCACGCCGTCGGGCCGCCGATCGGCGGCCGGATCGTCGCGGTGCAGCCGTGACGACTCGCCATAGATGCCGGCCAACGGCGCCGCGGTGTGGGCCCGAGCGAATACGTCTTTCAGGCTTTCCCGGGCTTGGCCCAGATCAGGCTGACCTTTGGCCGCCCAGGCGTCAGCGGCGGCGCGATACGCCTTGGATACCGTGTAGACGTATTCCGGCCCCTTCAGGCGGCCTTCGATCTTGAACGAGGCGACGCCGGCATCGGCAAGGGCCGCGACCTGGTCGATCAAGGCCAGATCCTTCATCGACAGCAGCGTATCGGTGCGGACGGCTGGCTCCGATCCAGCGTTTTTCTGCGCATAGACGAACCGGCAATTCTGGGCGCAGGTGCCGCGGTTGGCCGAACGGCAGCCGGCGAAGTTGGACATCAGGCATTGCCCGCTGAACGCATAGCACAATGCGCCGTGGACGAAGTGCTCGGTCTCTACGCCCAGCCGCCGCGCGGTCGAGGTGCAGGCGCGGATGTCGTCGAGGCTCAGTTCCCGGGCCAGAATCACCCGCTCGGCGCCAAGCCCGGCCAGGACCTCGATCTGGCTCGGATCATGTACCGTCATCTGGGTCGAGGCATGCAGCGGCAATCCCGGAACGGCCGAACGCAGTCGCTGCCATAATCCAAGGTCCTGGACGATGGCGGCATCGACCTCGGCCGCATGGGCGGCTGCCGCCAGATGCAGGGCCTTGGGGAATTCGTCGTCGTGGACCAAGGTGTTGAGCACCACATAGCACTTCACGCCATGACGGTGCAGATAACGGACATGACCCGGCAGCTCAGCCGTGCGGAAATTCGCCGCCCGGCCCCGGGCGTTGAAATGACGCAGGCCGAGGAACACCGCGTCGGCCCCGCCAGCCACCGCCGCCGGTAAACAGTCGGGCGCGCCGGCTGGAGCGAGGATCTCAGGACGCCGCCGTTTCATTTCCATTCCGCCCGCAGATCGGCTGGGATTCTCGCGCAATTGGCATGGGCTTTCACCCGGGCGAGGGCAGCTGCGTCCCCACCACGGGCAGCCGTTGCCCACTGCTGAAAGAGCGTCGCTGCGCCAGGTCGCTCATGCCAGGCGCAGACCAGCCAGCCGGTGCCGAAGCTACGAGCCGAGACTGCCCAGGCCTGATCCGGTACCGGCGTGCCCGGCGCCAGATCGGGGCCACCGCGACCAGCGATGGTCTTGGTCCACACCCGATCGATCGCCTTGGGGTCCATGGTCTGCTCCGTCCACCCACCGCGACGCATGCGGTCTTCGAGCACCGCCAAGCCGGCAATCTCGGTGCCGTCGGATTGGCGGAAGGTGGGTGCGGCGATCACGCCGACCCAGCCGCGGACCAGTGCGGTCTGGAATGCAGCGCTCCACGCGAGCACATCGATCCGGGCGGTCCCGAAGGCCTTGGCGTCGGCCTGCGGCGGTTCAATCAAAGGGCCGTCGGCTGCGGTCCAGCCATCAAATGGCGGATGTCCAGCTTGCGCTGGCCCAGCTACCTTGGCCAGAACCGCATCGGCCAAATGCCGGCCAAGCCCGGCATACCACATCGCCCAGGAGGCGCCGGGACTGCCTCCGTCACGGTGCTCGACGGTCCAGGAACGGGCGACAAAAGGCGCCCCGGCCTGGAGCCCTGCACCCGGGTGGTCCGCGGGCAGTCGCGGCACGGTCTCGACCACATCGAGCACGCAGGTTTGCGGTGCACCTGGAACCAGGGCCGGCTCGCCGCTGCGCTGGCGCACGGTCAACACCCGATCCGCCGGCAGAGTGAACAAGGTCGGGCGGGTGTCTTCAGGCACGATCACCGGGATGACCCCGCGGATGAACAGCTGCTCGCCGAGTCCCAGGACCAAGGCGCGGGTCAGTGGATGGTGGTCGCCAGCAGCCAGCACCACCACACGCCACGGCGTCGCGCCTGGATCAGAATCGCCTCCAGTCACGGTGGTGACGGCATCGGTCAATGGCGCACTGGCCACCCGTTGGTGTTCCTTTTTCGCCAACGACAAAATGCCTGGAGACAGTTCCGGTCCACCTTGTCCTGGCTGGATTCGGGTCTGACTCAGCAGCAGACCGATGACCGCAGCGATCAGGACGAAGGTCGCGAGCAGGGGCAGGGCGGCGTTGCGCATGGGCGGCATCGTGGAAACCGCGGAGCGCTCACCACTGCGGCATCCGGCCGCGGATTGGTTCATGCACCACAGGAATCAATCGGTTGCGCCATGCCCAGACCCTGGCCCCACGATGAGGGCGCCGCCACTTCAGCGATGGCCGCGCAAGCCCAAACCAATCGCCACGCTGACCGGAACCGACAGGGCGAGCCAGCCGATGCCCGCGGCAGCACCTGAATGGGCAGCGATGGTTCCGGCGACCAGCGGGGTCATCGCCGCCAAACACCAGGGCAGTCCCATGAGCAGAGCGCTGGCAGCGGCGCCCTGACCCGGGAGCAGGCGGTTGCCCTCGGCCACCAGCACCGGGTTGTTGGCAGCGTTCGTAAAACCAAAGGTCGCCAGGAGAAGCATCGACCACAGGGGATGGATGTCTGGCAGCAGCAGGAAGGCCGCCAAAGCAACGCCCGAAGCCAGGTTGGCGACGGTCAACACGAGCCGTGGACCGAGCCGGTCGGCGAGATGCCCAGAAGGGACGAGGGCGGCGCAGGCTCCGAGAATCAGGATCGCGTGGCCCCCTCCCGCCACCAGCCAGGTCGGGGACTTCCGGGCCAGCAGCAGATCGGGCAGCAGGAAGATCACCGCCAACGCCGTGACCGTGGAACTGACCTGAACCACGAACATCACCCACAGATGCGGCCATTGCCTGCTCATCAGCACCAGCGATTCGGCCAGTGGCGGAAAATCTCGTCGTGGCTGCGGCTGTACCTGCCAGGCCAGCCCGATCGCACAGGCCACGGGCAAAGTGAACAGCACCACCGCCCCCGAACCCAGCATCGTCCAGGTGGCCGAGAACAGCGCCTGAGACACCGCCGTCCCGGCATAACCGCCGGCCAGGAACAGCGCGACGAAAAATCCTTTGCTCTGTGCTGATATCCCGCCAGCGAGGCCGGCCCCGGCCGGGTGGAACATCGCCGAGCCGACGAAGGTCGCCGCAAGCAGAGCGGTCATCATCGGCCAACCGCTGACCAGCGGCAACCAGAAGGAGCAGCCGGCGAGCAACACGCCAAGCACCAGCATGATCCGTTGCCACCCCCGGTCGGCCGCCACGCCAAACAGGAACTGGGCGGCATTGCCAGACATGCTGGCGACCGTGGCGACCAGCCCGGCCATGGCCAGGTCGAGCCCGGCCAAGGTCTTGTAGATCGGCCAGATCCCCACAGCAATGTCGACGCAGCCGTGGGCTGAGACCAGGGCAAGGAATCCGCCGAGGGCGCTCGGCGCGACGGCGGAAGGCACGGTATGTTGAGCAGATTCAGGTTGCAGGAGTGACGGCATCGATGGTCCGGAATGGGCGCAGCCTTGCCGAGGCGGCGTGGGGCGGGTCAGGCGATGAGCTGATAGCTCGATCTCCAATCGTCCCCCACATCCTGGCATGCGCAAAGCGCAGGCGACCGCGAGGACGTCGGCAAACGGACAGACAGAACTATGCGGTCAAGGATGCCACCTTGGAAAACGAGACTGTCCGAATGTCGAACCCCGTCTCAGATCAATCGACCGCACATCGGACCGCATCTTCCCGAGTCAGCATTCATGCGGATTCCGATAGGTTCATCCGTCCTGACCGTGGCCGCCACATCAGCAGGAATCCTCCGAGCACCAGGGCCAGTCCAGAACCAAGTCCGCAGCCACCCGTGTTCGCCGTCGAGGAGGCCGGAGCCGACAGGACTGGCGGAGCAGGAGGTATGTCATTGCCAGTTCGGGCAGCGAACGCAGCCGGACCTGTCAGGACATGGGCATCATCGACCCGCACCAGAAGCAAGCGCTCAGCGGTCATGTTGCGAATCCAATAGCCTCGTCCGGTCTGCAAGGTGGTCACCTTGGTATAGACCGATCCATCCCAGGAGAATGGTCCGACCACCACCGCGTCGCGACCAGCGGCCGTCGTCACTGGACCATCAGCCAAGCTGGGGACCAGGTTATTCCATGGGTGGCTCGTGACCGTCGAACCACCCACAATGATCGGTGGTATCCCGATGAAGTTCCACTCGGGATCCAACGGAACCGAGGTGAACAGAGGCACGGCCGATCCGGTGAAGTTGAGCGACAAGGGGATGCGCCGAGCAAGGAACCAGGCATGGGTCGGCAGGGCGTGGCCGCCTGGCTCAATGGGGAATTCGGTATATTTCTGTACTATTCCATCCCAGGCGAAGGAACGCACTTCCGAAGGCAAGCGACCGTTCATACCGATTCTGAACTGTTCGAGACCTTCCTCAGTGCTTGGGCAGATCGCTCCGAACAAGGCCGGTCCATCGGATCCGGAATCCGGCAGTGCGGCGATGGGGACTGTCGACACCGGACCGGCTGTCGCGGTGAAAACAACGCGCACCTGGTTCCCCTGGGAATCGGCCACAGTCACCGATCCAGCGTTCGCATCGATCCGGGCCGAAACGCGCTGAATCCAGTCCCGATCACCGTCATTCGCAAGATCACCTGCTGTTGCTGCCAACAAGGAGGCGCTGCTGCCAACCGATGTCACGATATAGGGCGGAACGCCGCCGGTCACGGTGGTCAACAAAGTCTGACCACGAACCAGAGCTCCAGGTAGGTTCACCGTCCCACCGACGAACGTCGTCGGTGTTAGGAACGGATCATTGGCATCATGGATACCAAGCTGCAGCGGCTGGGTGTCGACCAGCAGTATTTGGTGACTTGCAGGCAAACCAACGGCCGCACTGGTCAATGGACCGAAGGAGACCGTCATATCCTCCATGGGTTCGACGAGGCCGTCGACGATGATCGACAGCGCAAGGACAGCGGTGGTCTTCCCTGCAAGGAAGGTAACGGACGCTGGTCCCGTCGCATCTCCCCCAGGAATGATCAAGGGAATCGTTAGCGCGCCTGGCTGCGCAGCAGACAATTTCAGTCCGATAGAGATGGTCATGCCTTCGACAGCGAAGGAGCTGGGCTTTGCAAACGACACGGTGGGCAGTCCGACGGAATCAATGGACAACGGAATTGCGGCAGAATTTGGTCCGCGATTGCCAGCGGCATCAACGGACACGGCCGTAAATTCATAATGGCCATCAGCAATGACAGGAATGGTTACGGAGAAGGTTCCTGAGCTGTCGACGGCCCCATTTGCGAGGACAACGCCATTTGCGGCCACCTCGACCGAAGACAGCGGCTCAGCAGTTCCGGTAAAAGTCGGGGTGGTATCATTGGTCACACCATCGCCGACAGGCGCGCTATCCACACTGAATCCCGTCAGCACCGGAGCCGTAGGCGGAACCAAGTCAGCCAACCGGGTCAACACGTTCGAAGTTGTGTTCGAGTTGCCAACGGCATCGATCACACTGGCAGCAGGAAGAGATACGGACACCGGCCCATCCAGTGGAACAATGGCTACCGAGTAGGTTATTGGACCACCAGTCAGGACCCCTGCATTTCCGTTAGATACAACCACATCATTTGCAAGCAAACCGCTGACAGATTCGCTGAATGTGATCGTTACGACAAATGGACCGTTGAACGGACCAGTTGGAGCAGAGAGAACCACGGATGGAGATGCCGCATCGAAAAGCCGGCTCAGCTGCGTCGCGGCGCTGTTGTTGTTGCCGGCCGCGTCGATCGCGCTGCTCGCCGGCAGATCGATCGTCACCACGCCATCCGCCGTCGGCGTGATCGTCGTGGTGTACGGACCGGTGCCGCTGAGCGCGCTGGCGCTGCCGTTAGTCACGCTCAGGTCGCTGGCGGTGAAACCGGTCACGGCCTCGCTGAATGTGATCGTCACCGTAAACGGCGCGTTGAACGGACCGGCGCTGGCGCTGAGGGTCGCCGTCGGCGTCGTCGCGTCATAAGTTCGGCTGAGCTGCGTCGCCGCGCTATTGCCGTTACCCGCGGCGTCGGCCGCGCTGTTCGCGGCGAGGTCGATCGAGACCACGCCGTCAGCTGTCGGCGTGATCGTCGTGGTGTACGGACCGGTGCCGCTGAGCGCGCTGGCACTGCCGTTGGTTACGAGGAGGTCACCGGCGGTGAAACCGGTCACGGCCTCGCTGAACGTGATCGTCACCGTGAACGGCGCGTTGAACGGACCGGCGCTGGCGCTGAGCGTCGCGGTCGGCGTCGTCGCGTCATAAGTTCGGCTGAGCTGCGTCGCGGCGCTATTGCCATTGCCCGCCGCGTCGGCCGCGCTGCTCGCGGCGAGGTCGATCGAGACCACACCGTCCGCAGTCGGTGTGATCGTCGTGGTGTATGGTCCCGTGCCGCTGAGCGCGCTGGCACTGCCGTTGGTCACGCTCAGGTCGCTGGTGGTGAAACCGGTCACCGCCTCGCTGAACGTGATCGTCACCGTGAACGTTCCGTTGAATGGACCGGCACTGGCACTGAGCGTCGCCGTCGGCGCCGTCGTGTCATAGGTCCGGCTCAACTGCGTTGCTGCGCTGTTATTGTTACCCGCCGCGTCGATCGCGCTGCTCGCCGGCAGGTCGATGGTCACGACGCCATCCGCCGCCGGCGTGATCGTCGTGGTGTACGGACCGGTGCCGCTCAGCGCGCCGGCGCTGCCGTTGGTCACGAGGAGGTCACTGGCGGTGAACCCGGTCACCGCCTCGCTGAACGTGATCGTTACCGTGAACGTTCCGTTGAATGGACCGGCGCTCGCGCTCAGCGTCGCGGTCGGCGCGGTCGCGTCGTAGGTTCGGCTCAACTGGGTTGCTGCGCTGTTATTGTTACCCGCCGCGTCGATCGCGCTGCTCGCCGGCAGGTCGATGGTCACGACACCATCCGCCGTCGGCGTGATCGTCGTGGTGTACGGACCGGTGCCGCTCAGCGCGCCGGCGCTGCCGTTGGTCACGAGGAGGTCACTGGCGGTGAAACCGGTCACCGCCTCGCTGAACGTGATCGTTACCGTGAACGTTCCGTTGAATGGACCGGCGCTCGCGCTCAGCGTCGCGGTCGGCGCGGTCGCGTCGTAGGTTCGGCTCAACTGGGTTGCTGCGCTGTTATTGTTACCCGCCGCGTCGATCGCGCTGCTCGCCGGCAGGTCGATGGTCACGACACCATCCGCCGTCGGCGTGATCGTCGTGGTGTACGGACCGGTGCCGCTCAGCGCGCCGGCGCTGCCGTTGGTCACGAGGAGGTCACTGGCGGTGAACCCGGTCACCGCCTCGCTGAACGTAATCGTCACCGTGAACGTTCCGTTGAATGGACCGGCACTGGCACTGAGCGTCGCCGTCGGCGCCGTCGTGTCATAGGTCCGGCTCAACTGGGTTGCTGCGGTGTTATTGTTACCCCCCGCGTCGATCGCGCTGCTCGCCGGCAGGTCGATGGTCACCACACCATCCGCCGCCGGCGTGATCGTCGTGGTGTACGGACCGGTGCCGCTCAGCGCGCCGGCGCTGCCGTTGGTCACGAGGAGGTCACTAGCGGTGAAACCGGTCACCGCCTCGCTGAACGTAATCGTCACCGTGAACGTTCCGTTGAATGGACCGGCACTGGCACTGAGCGTCGCGGTCGGCGCCGTCGTGTCGTAGGTTCGGCTCAACTGGGTTGCTGCGCTGTTATTGTTACCCGCCGCGTCGATCGCGCTGCTCGCCGGCAGGTCGATCGTCACCACACCATCCGCCGTCGGCGTGATCGTTGTGGTGTACGGACCGGTGCCGCTCAGCGCGCCGGCGCTGCCGTTGGTCACGAGGAGGTCACTGGCGGTGAAACCGGTCACGGCCTCGCTGAACGTAATCGTCACCGTGAACGTTCCGTTGAATGGACCGGCACTGGCACTGAGCGTTGCCGTCGGCGCCGTCGTGTCATAGGTTCGGCTCAACTGGGTTGCTGCGCTGTTATTGTTACCCCCCGCGTCGATCGCGCTGCTCGCCGGCAGGTCGATGGTCACGACACCATCCGCCGTCGGCGTGATCGTCGTGGTGTACGGACCCGTGCCGCTGAGCGCGCCGGCGCTGCCGTTGGTCACGAGGAGGTCACTGGCGGTGAACCCGGTCACCGCCTCGCTGAACGTAATCGTCACCGTGAACGTTCCGTTGAATGGACCGGCACTGGCACTGAGCGTCGCCGTCGGCGCCGTCGTGTCATAGGTCCGGCTCAACTGGG
>BJHQ01000017.1:113007-113926 GCA_014193115.1 Planctomycetota bacterium
CTGGCGGTGAACCCGGTCACCGCCTCGCTGAACGTAATCGTCACCGTGAACGTTCCGTTGAATGGACCGGCACTGGCACTGAGCGTCGCCGTCGGCGCCGTCGTGTCATAGGTCCGGCTCAACTGGGCTGCTGCGGTGTTATTGTTACCCCCCGCGTCGATCGCGCTGCTCGCCGGCAGGTCGATGGTCACCACACCATCCGCCGCCGGCGTGATCGTCGTGGTGTACGGACCGGTGCCGCTCAGCGCGCCAGCGCTGCCGTTAGTCACGCTCAGGTCGCTGGCGGTGAAACCGGTCACGGCCTCGCTGAACGTAATCGTCACCGTGAACGGCGCGTTGAATGGACCGGCACTGGCACTGAGCGTCGCCGTCGGCGCCGTCGTGTCATAGGTCCGGCTCAACTGGGTTGCTGCGGTGTTGTTGTTGCCCGACGCGTCGATCGCGCTGCTCGCCGGCAGGTCGATGGTCACGACACCATCCGCCGTCGGCGTGATCGTCGTGGTGTACGGACCGGTGCCGCTCAGCGCGCCGGCGCTGCCGTTGGTCACGAGGAGGTCACTGGCGGTGAAACCAGTCACTGCCTCGCTGAACGTGATCGTCACCGTGAATGGCGCGTTGAACGGACCAGCGCTGGCACTGAGCGTCGCCGTCGGCGCCGTCGTGTCATAGGTCCGGCTCAACTGGGTTGCTGCGGTGTTATTGTTACCCGCCGCGTCGATCGCGCTGCTCGCCGGCAGGTCGATGGTCACGACACCATCCGCCGCCGGCGTGATCGTCGTGGTGTACGGACCGGTGCCGCTCAGCGCGCCGGCGCTGCCGTTGGTCACGCTCAGATCGCTGGCGGTGAAACCGGTCACGGCCTCGCTGAACGTGATCGTCACCGTGAACGGCGCGTTGAACGGACCGGCGCTCGCGCTGA
>BJHQ01000018.1 GCA_014193115.1 Planctomycetota bacterium
GAGAAAGGTGGAGGAGACGCACGAAGGATCGGCGGATGGGAGCATCCGCACAACGCTCCAAGAGGCCTGGATCCGTCCGAAGGACTTTTTTCAAGGCAACCCAGCGGGGGGTTATGCAATCGCCCTGCGGATAATATCGATCGTCCCGTTGACGCGCCGGCCAGTTGGTAAAATGCCAGCCGTGTCTGCGGATTCCCTGCGGACCCGACTGACGAGGATCCTTCATGAACATCTATCAACCAGACGGATGGAACATCCGCCGCGAGCCGCCGGTGATCGATACGATCCTGCGTTCTTTGCATGCGACAGAGGCGCTCACAAGCCGCGTAAAAAACATTACGTATCAGCCCCAATCAGAAAATCGCGGAGGTGGTGTCCATTTCGCAGGACTGCGACGGATCGATGACTCCCCGGTCATCATCAAGGTGGGCGCCTTCCGCGATGAAGTGTCGTGGACCCAGGCCATCGCTGAGCGATGCCCCGATTTGGGCGCGGAACTGCTTGCCTCAGGAATGCAGTTGGGTGATCGAGCGGTCGGATGGTTGGCCAGTCGATGGATTCCCTATGGCCCCCTTGGTCCGCTATGGCATGGAAATGAATTCAAACTGTTGATGGAGGCCGGTGTGAGATTCCAAGCGGTGGCGGCAGGAGTGGATCTTCCGGCCCCCATGATGACCGAGGACCGTTTGCGACGAGTTCTGCAACGCGCTGTTGCGTTGGATGCCCCGGGAGAGGCCCGATCGCTGATCGAACGCCTCAGCACGGATTGGGCCTGGCTGACCGCGCGTTTTTCCTCAGCCGTCTGTCATGGCGACCTGCATCTCGCCAACGCCTTGAGCCATCATCCCCCGCCAGGAGGTCCGGCGGTATTGATCGATTTCCAGCCGATACGGCAGCCATGGACCCTAGACGCCGCCTATTGCCACGCTTTCCAGATTGCAGATCCCACACGTCCTGGGAGTCAGCGCCTGGTTTCACTGATGGCACAAGCGCGGTATGATGCCGGCCTGGACGATCGGTTGCCGGAAAGCCACGATTTGGAGCGGGCAGAGCAGGTGTGCCGAGCCTGGATGGCACTGCGGCTGTGGCAGAATCCAGGCATCGACCGCACGCAACGGACTTTCATTGAGGGCATCTCCGGCTGCATCGCGTCCGCTCTTGCAAACCAGCATGGCGTGTCATGAAACCGTTATGGTTTGCTCACCGAGTCCTTCCCGGGGATGCGCAAGGCCCGCCCATACCGCTGGCGCTTCCTGCCCCAACCGCCGTTTCTTGTTCACCCCACCCGTAAGCCTTCCTCGCCATCGGCGTCGATGCTGATCGTGGTCCCATCTTGCAGTTCGCCGGCAAGGATGTTCCGGGACAAGGCATCGACGATCTGCTTTTCCAAATAGCGCTTCAACGGCCGGGCACCGTACTGCGGATCATAGCCTTCTTGGAGGATCCGGTCGAGTCCGGCCTCGGTCAGGGCCAGGTGGATATGACGGTCCTTCATCCGTTCCTCGATCCGGTTCAGCTGCTGGCCGATGATGGTCTTCAGGTGCATCCGGGTCAGCGGGGTGAAGACGACGATGTCGTTCAGCCGGTTGAGGAACTCGGGGCGGAAGAATCCACGCACCACCTCCAGCACTTTTTCCCGGGTGCCTTCCATCAGTTCGCCACTGCGGGTGACCCCGGCGAGCAGGTGGTCGGCGCCGAGGTTGCTGGTCAGCAGCAGCACGGTCTCGCGGAAGCTGACCTCGCGCCCTTTGCCGTCGGTCAGGCGGCCTTCATCGAGCACTTGCAGCAGGGCGTTCATCACCTGGGGATGGGCCTTTTCGACCTCATCGAAGAGCACGACCGTCGATGGTTGGCGGCGCACCGCCTCGGTCAGCTGGCCGCCTTCGTCGTGGCCGATGTAGCCGGGCGGCGAACCGATCAGCCGGGCGACGCTGTGCGGTTCCATGTATTCCGACATGTCGAGGCGGACCAGGTGGGTCTCGTCGTCGAACAGCTCGGCGGCGAGGGCCTTGGCTAATTCGGTCTTGCCCACGCCGGTCGGGCCGAGGAACAGGAACGAACCGAGCGGCTGACGCTGATCAGCAAGGCCGGCCCGGGCGCGAAGCACCGCGTTGGACACCGCCGTGATCGCCTCGTCCTGGCCGATCACCCGCTGGCGCAGGCGGTCAGCGAGTTTCAGCAGGCGTTCGCGCTCGCCTTCGGTCAGGCGGCTGGCGGGGATGCCGGTCCAGCGCGACACCACCATGGCGATCTGGTCCGGGCCGATGGTTTCGCTGACCAATCTGGTGGCGCCGGAATCGGTCGCTGCGTCGAGGTCGGCGATCTCCTTCTCGATGCCGGGGATGATGCCGTAACGCAGCTCCGCGACCTTGTTCAGTTCGTAGCGCCGCTCGGCCAGCTCGATCGCGCGGCGGGCTTCCTCCAGCTTGGTGCGGAGCACGCGCCGCTGGTCGGCCACGGCTTTTTCCTGCTGATGGCGGGAACGCAGGGCGCCGAGCTCCTCTTTCAGGTGGGACAGCTCCTCGTTGACTTTGACCAGGCGGTCCCGGCTGCCGGCGTCGACCTCCCGGGCCAGGGCGGTGGCTTCGACCTCCAACTGCAATTTCCGGCGCTCCCGCTGGTCGATCTCCGCCGGGCTGCTGTCGAGCTCGACCCGGGCGGTGGCGCAGGCCTCGTCGATCAGATCGATGGCCTTGTCGGGCAGGAAACGATCAGCGATATAGCGATGGGCCAGGCGCGCCGCGGCGACCAAGGCGGCGTCAGCCAGTCTGACGCCGTGGTGGCGCTCATAGCGATCGCGCAGACCGCGGAGGATCGACACGGTATCTTCCACCGATGGCTCGCCGACCATGACCGGCTGGAAACGACGCTCGAACGCAGGGTCTTTTTCGATGTGCTTGCGGTACTCATCGAGCGTGGTGGCGCCGATGCAGTGCAGTTCGCCCCGGGCGAGCATCGGCTTGAGCAGATTGGCCGCGTCCATCGCGCCGTCGGTCTTGCCGGCGCCGACCAGCTGGTGCATTTCGTCGATGAACAGGATGACCTTGCCCGATGCGGCTTTGACCTCGTCGAGCACGCCCTTCAACCGTTCTTCGAACTCGCCGCGGTATTTGGCGCCGGCGACCAGGGCGCCGAGGTCCAGGGCCACGACCCGCTTGTCCTTGAGGCCTTCCGGCACGTCGCCTTGGACGATGCGGTTGGCGAGGCCTTCGACGATGGCGGTCTTGCCCACGCCAGGCTCGCCGACCAGCACCGGGTTGTTCTTGGTCCGGCGCGACAAGACCCGGATCACCCGGCGGATCTCCACGTCGCGGCCGATGACCGGATCGAGTTTCCCGGCCTTGGCGTCGGCCACCAGATCGCGGCCGTATTTGTTCAGCGCCTCATAGGTGTTCTCGGCCTGGTCGCCGGTGACGGTGCGGCCTTTGCGGACTTCATCGATGGCCGTGGCCAGTTTGGCCTTCTGCACGCCGGCCTGCTGGAGGATCTGCCCGATCTTGCGGTCATCGGCCAGGGCCAGCACCAGGTGCTCGATGGCGAGATGCGAATCGCCACGTCGTTTCTGGTCGTCCTGTGCTTTTTGCAGGACCTTGACCGTCTCCGGCGCCAAGGGCACCTCGTCCGGGCGTTCGCTGCGGCTGGGATGTTCGGTAAGGGCCTTGTCGACGGCGGTCTGAAGGGCAGTCCGGTTTCCTCCTGCCTTATCGACCAGGCTGCTCGCCAAGCCATCGCGGTCGGCAATCAAAGCCGCCAGCAGGTGGAGCGGCTCCAGCACGGGATGGCGGTGCTCCGCAGCCAGTGCCTGGGCAGCAGAGAGCGCCAGGCGGGTTTTTTCGGTGAATGTGCGGGGGTCGAACATGGGAGCCTCCATCCGTCCACGAGCATGGATCGTGCCGGGATGAATCCATGTCGGAATGATTCGGTGCGGCAGGCGATTCCAGTGACGACAAACCACGAGCCGTGGACACGCCGGGCAGGTCCTGGCTCGGCGCCTGCTTTCTGCACGGGCCAAGGGCGGTACAAACCCCGTCCGCGTGCTTGTCACATCACGAACCAGCCCCGCGTAGGTCAACGCGGCAACGTCAGCCGCGTAAAGTCGGATGCCTTCATGCTCGACCTGAATCAGCCGTGGATCCTCCGGGTGCGCCGACCGGGCCGAGCCGGCAACGAAATCGCTCTCGATGGTCACGGCTGCAACCGTTTGGGTCTGGGTCCAGGGGAATCCGTCGATGTCTGGCTGCCGAATGACTTCCAACCCGGGCCGGGCGGGTCGCCGTCCCAAGGTAGTGCTGAGCTGGTCCGTGTGGGCGACGGGTGGATGCTGCAACGGATCGGCAGCGGGCCGATCCCGCTGCTCGACGGCAGCCGGGCCAACGTCGGTAACTGGGAGATTTCCGTCCATCGTAGGAACCTGATCGGCACTCGGTTGGAGGTGCTGACCGGACCGCCGGACCTACCTGCCGGTACCGTTGTGCCGATCCCGGGGCCGCGGGCCTCCATCGGTCGGGACAGCGACTGCGCCGTTCGCCTGGACATCGCCGGCATCAGCCGCCGGCATGCGGAAATCGCCCATATCGAAGACCGGTGGCGGTTGAATGATACCGATTCGCTCAACGGGACCTATCTGAACGGAGATCCGGTACGGCGTCCGATGTGGCTGGCTGGTGGCGATCGGATCGTGATTGGCCGGACGGTGGTCGAGTTCAGCGATGGGCGAGGCACCGACCTTGGCCTGACTACGATCGACACCACCCTCGGACCGGCGCGGCTGCAAGGACTTGCTGGCTGGGGAAGCTTCGGCGGCACCTGGCGGGCCCGGGTCAGCGACGGACCGCACCTAGGCAAGCTGCTGGCGGTGAAGATCCTCGATCCCGGATGTGCAGCGGATTTCGATGAGGCTTCGCTTTTCCTGGAAAACGCCCGGCCGTTGGTGGATCATCCGAACCTGGTCAAGCGCTATCCGCCGACCACTGCCGGACTGCCAGGTCCAGCGGCGGTGCAGGACTGGTGCGCTCAGGGGTCCCTGGCCGACCTGCTTGCCGCAGGCCAGCCCTTGCCGCCGGATCGATGCCTGGACCTGGCGGCGGCGGTCGCTGCCGGGCTTGGCGCCGCCGGCCGCGGCCATCGTGGCCTGCGCCCGAGCAACATCCTGATCCATGGCGGGCGTTTCCTGGTCGGGGACCTGGACTTGTGCGCCCGCTTCGATCCCCACCACCCCGAGGAATCCCCGGATCCGCGCTGGATCAGCCCGGAAGAAGCGGAAGGCGCACAGGCCAACGAGCGCGCAAACCGCTTCAGCCTCGGCCTGCTGCTCTACCATGCTGCCACCGGCCGTCCGCCCTATGTCGGACAGACCCGGGCCGAATTGGCCGCAGTCCGCCTGCAAGGAAGCCTGCCCCACCCGCGTACCCTGGTCGACGATCTGCCGGCCGGATTAGAAGCCCTGATCGGTCATTTGCTGGCCCGCGAACCCCGCCAACGCTTTGCTGACTGGGCCGAGGTCGCGGCCACCGTCCAAGCCATTCGCGCAGGCAAGATTCCCAATCCGCCGTCGGTCGGGACTTCGGCCATCGGCTCCCAGCCGGGCAGTGTGCGGCTGATCGGCACCGCCGGACGGAGCCACAGTTTCCTCCACGGTGGACGGACGGTGGGATTGCAGCCGTGGGTCTGGGCCGCGGTGGTGATCCTGACCGTGTCCGCCATCGCCGTGGTGGTGGCCAGAGCGGCGATGTCAGGTCCGGGGAACAGGTCCATCCCGCCGCCAGCGCTGGCAGCCGAGCAGGCGCCGCAGCGGCTGCATCTGGACTGGTGCCGCCCAGGCATCTGGGAGCGCGGTACCGTGGTGCTGCGGGATCACCGGTCGCTCACCGGCAGCTTCCAGATTCAAGGCTCGTCTCTCTCCATGCAGACCGGATCGATCGAGGTGATCCCGATCGAACAGATCGCCTCGGTCGCCTTTGCACCGCCGGCAATTGCATCAACCGGGAACGAGCTCTTCGCCCGCCAGCGGTTTGCAGAAGCAGCCGAGGCCTTCGCCCGGGCCTTGGCCACACCAGAAGGCGCCGGCGATCCGTATCTGCGTTCGGCAGCCGAGCGTGCCAGGCGATCCGCTGAACAAGTTGCGGCGGCTGCGGCGGCGGTGCCGGTGGCGATCCTCGCCGGCGATCACCGGGCGGTGCTCGATGCAGTGGCCGACTACGTCGCTGTCGCCCACCCCGAACGTTTGGAGCCGGCCTGGGCTGCAGCCGTGTGCACTGCCTGGATGCATCTGGCCAAAGCCGATCCGAAAGACCTCGATCGCTGGCACCAGGCCGCGTCGGCCGCCGGCATCGACCTGGGCGCGCCGTGTCCACCTGGGAAATGACCACGCGATTCCTGGAGCCGCCCGATCGCCGTTCCCGCGGCAGTCGAACCCGGTTGTCTGAATGAATGGACTGCGGCCAGCGTGACCTGGCAGGCCGCAGTCCGTCGTCCGCTGGCGGCGCGGATCACTCCTTCAGGAACAGCTCGATCACCGGCACGATCACGTCCTTGGGCTGGTTCGGTGGCATTTTCAAACTGAGCACATCTCGGCCGATGCCTGCATTTTCATTGTGTCTTTCCTGCCATTGTTCGAGGCCCTGCATGAGCACTTCGGAACTGTCGTGGAGCAGCTGGGCATATTCGACGCGCCCGGCCAGGCCAGGCAGGTGGAGGATCCGGTAGGGCCAGGACAGCACATGCACATACAGCCGGCGGGTCTCGGGATTCCAGGTCAAGGCGCAGCCGTCGGGCCGCGGGATGTCGGCAGGGGCTTCGGTGCAGCCGGTGATGCTGCGGCCATGGCGGCGCATCCAGGTTCCGATGTCGGCCAAGCGCGACAGGGCCCGGGCGTCTATTTCGCCGCGTCCGGTTGGTCCGATATTTAATAGGAGGTTGCCGCCCTTGGCGACGCAGTCGATCAGGGTGCGGATCAACTCGTCGGAACTGCGATAGCGGTCGAGCAGGGCATCATCGCGGTCATAGCCCCAGCTCCAGCACAGGGTCTGGCAGGCCTCCCACACCACCTTCTGGCCACCATGGCGGTACCATTGCCGTGGCTGGAACTGCTCAGGGGTATGGATGTCGCCAACGCCTGGGATGTCGAGACGATCATCGACGATGATGTCTGGCCGCAGTTTGCGGACCATCTCGATCAGCTGATCACTCTCCCAGTCGGCCCGGCCCTTGCCGCTTCCGTCGGCCTTGGGGTACGAGAAATCGAACCAGAGCACATCGATATCACCGTAATTGGTGAGCAGTTCACGCACCTGATTGCGCATGTAGGCGGCGTAGCGGCGCTGGTCGCGTCCGGCGTTGAGCTTGGCCCGCTCGTCGGCGCTGAGGTGGGCGTATGGCCCGATGTGCGGATCGACGATGAAGTCGGGATGGCTCCAGTCGAGGAGACTGTAATAGCAGCCGGCGCGGACTCCGTGGGACCGGAAGGCGTCGAGCATCGGCCGGAGCAGATCGCGCTTGGCTGGGCTGTTGGTGGCCTTGTAGTCGGTGTGGGCGCTGTCGAACAAGCAGAAGCCTTCGTGGTGCTTGGCGGTCACCACCATGTATTTCATGCCGGCTCCGGCTGCGGCGGCGGCCCACAGGTTGGGATCATACAAGTCGGGATCGAAGCGCGGAAAGTAACGCTGGCGGTAGACCGCAGGCGGGATCTTCTCACGGGCCATCAGCCATTCATGGCGGGCGCCGAGGGAATACAGACCCCAATGGATGAACATGCCGAAGCGTTCGCGGACGAACCACGAGGTATCTCCGGCTCCGTAGGGATGGGCGAGCATGCGGTTCCTTGCAGGGACGAGGGTCCTTCGCAGCGTCGGGAGGCGGACCCTCGACGGCAATTCCCGTTCAGCGTGCTTTGTATCCGTTCACGGCATGCGCCCATGCAGGCGAGGTGATCGGCGACCACGCCGGCGTGATCGCCAAACGGCGAGGCTCGCCTGCCGGCGCCGCTCAGGAACGGCTGTCGAGGGGATGGTAGCGGTGGACGATCTGCTGGACCGGTTCGCAGCGGTCGTCGCTGCCGAGATGCTTGAAATCGCCAAGGATTCCGCTGAGGCGCCAGGTGCGGTCCATCAGCTTCGGCCGGGTCGCGACGGTGATCGCGCAGGGGTGCCAGTCGAGGGTGACGGCGCGACCGGTCATCCGGTTGAGCAGTTCCTTCAGGATGATCTCGTGCGAAACGATGGCGATGCGCTGGGCGAACGGTTTCATCGCTTTGAGTTCATTCACCACTTTGCCGATCCGTTCGTTGAGCGTGCGGTCGGATTCGGGATGCGACGGCTTGCCTGCGCCTTCGCGGCGTTTGGCCCAGGCCGGATCCATGGCGCTGGTCGGGCTGAACGGGCTGCCGAGCACGTCGGACAGCAGCACCTCGCCCACCTGCCAATCCGCGGTGACCGTGGTCGCGCAGGCCGGGGCGATGACATCGGCGGTCTCCAGGCAGCGGCGGAAGGGCGAGGCGATCACGGCGTCGGCTCCACCCAGCGATTTGAGATGGTTTGCTGTCGCTTGGGCTTGGCGCAGACCGATCTCGGCCAGACCAGGATCGAGGCGCAGGTGCGGTGGCGTGCCCCGTTCCTTCAGCTGCTGGTCCCATGACACCGGGTAACCGTGGCGGATCAGGATGATGGTCTGCATGGGACGGCCGAATGTAGCCGGATCGCACCGCTGGAAAGCCCGTCCCTGTGGACCTGGGCCAACGGATTCCTGCCGCAAAGCGGGGGGCCAGCGTCGCGCAACTGAGGTCTGGGACTGCCAGACTCCCCGCGATCCCCATGCAGCCTGCTCCACCCCCCGCCGCCGCCCTGCTCGATCTGCTCCGCGCCGGCACCGTGATTCCCGCGGTGCCGCTGGCGCTTGATGCGCGCCGGCGTTTTGATGAGCGGCGGCAACGGGCGCTGATCCGCTACTATCTGGAAGCCGGCGCCGGCGGGATCGCGGTCGGCATGCATTTCACCCAGTTCGAGATCCGCCTGCCGGGCATCGACCTGTTCGAGCCGGTGCTGGCGTTGTGCCGCGAGGAAGCCGCTGTCTATATGCAGCGCACCGGCCGACGCGTCGCCACCATCGCCGGCATCGACGGCGCCACCGAGTCGGCTCTGGCTCAGGCCGCCACCGCCCGTCGGCTCGGCTACGACATCGGCATCGTCAGCCTGCGCGCCTTCACCGGGGCCCACGAGCGCAGCCTGCTCGCCCACATGGCGCGGCTGGCCGAGGTCATCCCGCTGTTCGGATTCTATCTGCTCACCGGCGTCGGCGGCATCCGCCTGCCCTATGCCTTTTGGCGTGACCTGGTCGAGCAGCCGTGGCTGCACGGGATCAAGATCGCACCCTTCGACCGCTACGGCACCAACGAGGTGATGCGGGCGGTGGCCGAGGCCGGGCGGCAGGACGATCTCGCGCTCTACACCGGCAACGACGAGAGCATCGTCCACGATCTTATCACGCCGTTCACCTATCGGGTCGGCGGCCGCGACGTGGTGGTGCGGATGCGCGGCGGCCTGCTCGGCCAGTGGGCGTGCTGGACCAGACGCGCCGTCGAGTTGCTCGACCGGCTGCACGCCGTGGCCGAGGGCCAGGCGCCGGTGGATGCTGCGCTGCTCGCCCTCGCGGCCCAGATCACCGACGCCAACAGTGCACTGTTCGATCCGGCCCACGGCTTTGCGGGATCGATTCCAGGGGTCAACGAGGTGCTGCGCCGGCAGGGGTTGCTCGCCGGCACCTGGACCCTGCGTCGCGATGAAGTGCTGTCCCCAGGCCAGAGCGAGGAGATCGACCGCGTGATTGCCGCCTATCCGCATCTGACCGACGACGAGTTCGTCGCCGCCAACCGCGACCGCTGGCTGGGTGGGCGATGCTGACCATCCAGCGCACCGGGGCCTTGCCGGCCACCATCGATTCCGTCGAACAGCTTGAGGATCTGCTGTCGACGCCGACCCAGGCGCTGATCGACGATGGCGCCGCCATCGACGGCGATGTGCTGATCCTTGGCGCGGGCGGCAAGGTCGGACCGACCCTGGCGATGATGGCCAAGCGCGCCTGGCCGGCGAAGCGGGTGATCGCGGTGGCGCGGTTCAGCGACCCCGACGTGCGCCGCCGCCTGGCGGTCGCCGGGGTCGAGACCATCGCCTGCGACCTGCTCGACCGCGACCAGGTCGCTCGCCTGCCCGATTGCCGCAACATCGTCTATATGGCGGGGCGCAAGTTTGGCACCGCCGGTTCCGAACCCGGGACCTGGGCGATGAACGCGGTCGCGCCGGCGATCGTCGGGGAGCGCTTCCACGAGGCGCGGATGATCGCTTTTTCGACCTTGTGCGTGTACCCCTTCGCCAGCATCGCTGGTCCGGGCAGCAGCGAGGACGATCCGCCCACACCGCTCGGCGAGTACGCCAATTCCTGCGTCGCCCGGGAACGGATCCTGCAATATTACAGTGGGCGCAACCGCTGTCCCGGCCGCCTGATCCGCCTGAATTACGCGATCGATCTGCGTTATGGCGTGCTTCACGACGTGGCCATGCGGGTCCGCTCCGGCTTGCCCATCGATCTGTCGACGGCGGTGGCCAACGTCATCTGGCAGGGCGATGCCAACGCCTGGATCCTCCGTGCGTTCCGCCACGTGGCGACGCCGGCGACGCCGCTCAACCTCGGCCTGGCGGAGCCGGCCCGGATCCGCGCGGTGGCCGAAGCTTTCGGCCGTGAATTCGCGGTCGCTCCGGTCTTCACCGGCCACGAGTGTCCCACCGCCTGGCACAACGACACCCGCCAGGCCGCCAGGCTGTTCGGCCAACCGACCGTCGATCTGCCGACGATGATCCGTTGGAACGCCGCCTGGCTGCGCCAGGGTCTGCCGGTCTATGAAAAACCCACCCGATACGAGCAGCGTGAAGGGCGCTTCTGAGGGTGGCGACGATCCTGCTCCCTGGCTGCCTGGAGATCGGCGATGGGTCCGTGACCCGCCTTCCGGCGGTGCTGGACCGGCTCGGCTGCCGCCGACCGCTGGTGCTGAGCGACCCGACGCTGGCGCGGCTCGGTATTGCCGGACGGGTGGTCGATCTGCTTGCTGCCGCAGGAATCGCAGCGCGTTTGTGCACCGACACGGTGGCCGAACCGACCGCGGCATCCCTGCTGCCGGCGATCGCGGCGGTGCGCTCCGGCGGACATGACGCCGTGGTGGCGGTCGGCGGTGGCAGCCCGATCGACAGCGCCAAAGCCGTGGCCGTGCTCGCCCGGCACGGCGGGACGATCCGCGACTATCGCGCCCCGCGCCAGGTCGACCTGCCCGGTCTGCCGGTGGTCGCGATCCCGACCACCGCCGGTACCGGATCCGAGGTCACCCGCTTCACCGTCATCACCGACGAGACCTGCGACGAGAAACTGCTGTGCGTCGGCCCGGCTTTTTTGCCGGCGGCGGCGATCGTCGATGCGGAATTGACCCTCGGCCTGCCGCCGCGGGTTACCGCCGACACCGGTCTCGATGCGCTGACCCACGCCGTGGAGGCCTATGTCAGCGGCAAGGCCAATGCCTTCACCGACCAGCTGGCCCTGGCCGCGCTGGGCCTGATCGGATCCAACCTGCGCCGGGCGTACCGCGATGGCGGCGATCGGCCGGCGCGGTCGGCGATGATGCTCGGCGCGACGTTGGCCGGCATCTCCTTCTCGAATGCCTCGGTCGCCCTGGTCCATGGCCTGAGCCGCCCGATCGGCGCCCATTTCCATGTGCCTCACGGCCTGAGCAACGCGATGCTGCTGCCGGCGGTCACGGCGTTCTCGCTGCCAGCAGCGGCCCAGCGCTATGCCCAGGTCGCCCTCGCCCTGGGCCTGACCGGCGCCGACCAGGCCGCGCTGGGCCAGGTGCTGCTCGGCGAACTCGAAGCCCTCAACCGCGATCTGGCGGTGCCAACCTTGGCTGATTTCGGCGTCGACCGGCATCGGTTCCTGGCGCTGGCGCCGCAGATGGCCGATCAGGCCCTGGCCTCCGGGTCCCCGGCCAACAATCCCCGCGTCCCGGATCGCGACCAGATCATCGACCTCTATCGCCGGCTATGGAGCTGAACATGCGTCGCATCGGTCATTGGATCGGCAATCGCGAACAACCTGGGCAAGGCGACCATGCCCCAGTCCACGATCCCGCCACCGGCGCGGAGATCGCCCAGGTCGCCCTGGCGACGCCGAGCGAGGCCGCCGCAGGAATCGCGGCGGCGGGCGAGGCGTTCCCGGCCTGGGCGGCGACGCCGCCGCTGGCCCGGTCGCGGATCCTGTTCCGGTTCCGCGAACTGCTCAGCGCCGCCAGCGACGAATTGGCCCTGACCATCAGCCGTGAGCACGGCAAGACCGTGTCCGATGCCCGCGGCGAGCTCGTCCGCGGGCTCGAAGTCGTGGAGTTCGCTTGCGGTATTCCGCATCTGCTCAAAGGCGAGTTCAGCGCTGAGGTCGGACGCGGCATCGACTGCCACAGCCAGTTCCAACCCCTGGGCGTCTGCGCCGCGATCAGCCCGTTCAATTTTCCGGCGATGGTGCCGCTGTGGACCATCCCCATCGCCCTGGCCTGCGGCAATACGCTGGTGCTCAAGCCGTCTGAGCGTGATCCGTCAGCAGCGCTGCGCCTGGCCGGTCTGCTCGCCGAATCGGGCCTGCCGCCGGGCGTGCTGAACGTGATCAATGGCGATTTCCGTGCCGCCCAGGTGCTGCTCACCGATCCGGCCGTGCAGGCGGTGAGCTTCGTCGGTTCGACCCCGACGGCCGAGCATGTCTACCGAACCGCCTGCGCCGCCGGCAAGCGCGTGCAGGCCCTGGGCGGCGCAAAGAATCACTTGGTGGTGATGCCGGATGCGGATCTCGACCAGGCGGCCTCGGCCGTGGTCGGGGCGGCGTTCGGCGCCGCTGGCGAGCGCTGCATGGCGGTGGCGATGGCGGTGGCGGTGGGCGACCGGACCGCCGACGCGCTGATCGCACGGCTGCGCGACCGGGTCGCCGCGTTGCGCCTTGGTCCGGGCCAGACCGTGCCCGAGCCGGACCTCGGTCCGCTGATCACCAAGGCCCACCGCGACCGGGTCGCCGGCCTGGTGGCGACCGGCGTCGACGAGGGCGCAGAACTGGTCGTGGATGGTCGGGATTGGCAGGTCCCAGGACATTCCGCTGGTTTTTTTCATGGCCCGTGCCTGTTCGACCGGGTCGAACCGCGGATGCGGATCTGGCGCGAAGAGATCTTCGGCCCGGTGCTGGGCGTGGTCCGGGTGCCCGATTTCGCCGCCGCGATGGCGGTGATCGCCGCCCACGACCACGCCAATGGCGCGGCGATCTTCACCCGGGACGGTGACACCGCCCGGGAGTTCGCCCGTCAGGTGCCGGCGGGAATGGTCGGCATCAACGTGCCGATCCCGGTCCCGATGGCCTTCCACAGCTTCGGTGGTGCCCGGCGCTCGCTGCTCGGCCCGCTGCATATGTATGGCACCGACGGCGTGCGTTTTTTCACGCGGATGCAGACCATCACCACCCGCTGGCCCACCGGCATCCGCCTGGGCAGCGAGTTCACCATGCCCACCCTGGGCTGATCAGGAGCCGACCATGTCCGCAACGGAACGTCTGCGCACCGCAGTAATCGGCCTGGGCGGCATGGGTGCCGGCCACCTCGCCACGATCCGCGACCAGGTCCCCGAGATGGAGCTGACCGCGCTGTGCGGCCGCGATCCGGGCCGGGTGGCCGAACATGCCAAGCGGGCAGGAGTGCCCGGATTCACCTCGCTGCCCGACCTGATCGCCAGCCACTGCTGCCAGGCGGTGGTGATCGCCACGCCGCATCCGCAACATGCCGCCATGGCCACCGCCTGCCTCGAAGCCGGGCTTGAGGTCATCGTCGAAAAGCCGTTGACCGAGAGCATCGCCACCGCCCGCCGCCTGGTCGCCCTGGCCGAATCCCGCGGCCGGACGCTGGCGGTGATCTTCAACCAGCGCACCACGCCGGCCCATGCCGCGCTGATCCGGCTGGTGCGCGATGGCGCGATCGGCGTCGTGCGCCGCTTCACCCTGATCAGTCCCGACATCCGCACCCAGGCCTATTACGACAGCGGCGCCTGGCGCGCGACGTGGCGCGGCGAAGGCGGCGGCGTCGCGATCAATCAGGGATCGCACCTGCTCGACGTGCTGGTCCAGGCGATCGGCCTGCCGGAATCGGTCCAGGCGTGGACCGCAGCCAAGGGCCACGCCATCGAGGTCGAGGACGTGGTCGAGGCGCGGCTGGTGCTGCCCGGCGGAGCCAGCGGGTTCTACCACGCCAGCACCGTCGAACCGCGGATCGATCCGCTGTTCGAGATCGTTGGCGACCGCGGCCGGCTGGCCCTGCGCGATACGCTACGCCATTGGCGGTTCGATCCGCCGACTTCCCAGTTCATCCGCGACGAGCCGGGCATGTGGACCCGGCCGGCACCAGTCGAGGTCCCGGTCGAACTGCCCGCCGGCACCGGCAGTCACGGCGAGGTCTTCCGCAACGTCGCCAGCCATATCCTGCATGGAGAACCACTGCGGTTCAGCAGCAGCTCGGCTCTTGGACAGGTCGAGCTGACCTGCGCGCTGCTGATGTCGGGTCACCTCGGCCGCGCAGTCACGCTGCCATTGGATGGCGAGGCCTACGCGGGTTTCCTGACTGAACGCCGGGATGCCAACCAAGGCGCGAAGGCCAATCTGCGCGAACAGCGGGTCACCGATCCGGGTTCGGCCCCGAGTCCCGCCAAAGCCACGGCGAAAACCTGAGTTCAATCCTTCTAGGAGTCTTCCATGCGCGTTGACCGCATCCGTTTCACCGCCCGCGACCAGGTCGAAACCGACCAGATCAATCTTGATCCGGCGCCGGGTCCGGGCCAGGTCCTGATCAAGTCCCGCATGACGATGGTGTCCCAGGGTACCGAGATGGCCGCGCTGCGCGGCACCCACACCCGCTCGAACCTTGCCGAGCCGCCGGTGTGGCTGCGTTATCCCAGCGTTCCGGGGTACCTGCAGGTCGGCGTGATCGAGGCGGTGGGCGCCGGCGTCACCGGCTTCGCCGTTGGCGAACGGGTGATCGGCGAAGGTCCCGGCTGCTGGAACACCCATCAGAGCCATCTGGTCCAGGCCGCCGACCCGCGCTGGCTGGTCAAGGTTCCCGCTGGCGTCGACGACCGGGCTGCGGTGATGGCCAAGCTGGCGTCGGTGGCGACCCATGGTCTGCGCACCGTCGATCCGCTGATCGGCGAAAGCTGTGCAGTCATCGGCCTGGGCATGGTCGGCCAACTCGCCTCTCGGCTAGCAGTGCTGACCGGAATGCGGGTCACCGCCTGCGACCCGGTTCCGGCCCGCCGGGCCATCGCCAGCGGCGTGCCGCACCTGACCGTGGTGGCGCCTGAGGAGCTGCCCGTCGGCGATCCGGCAGGCTTCGAACACGTCATCGAAGCCAGCGGCGCGCCGGCCGGATTCCTGGCCGCGTGCACCGTCGCCCGGCGCCTGGGGCGGATCAGCGTGGTCAGCTCACCCCACCGCCCGGTGGAGATCCGCTTGTACGAACACGTCCATTCCAAGTGCCTGCAAGTCCACGGTGCGCATGGCAGTTCGATGGCCGTCGATCCCACCGCCGCCGACCGCTGGACCGAACGACGGCAGAAGGAGCTGTTCCTGGCCTTGGTCGCGGCCGGCCGGATCGACGTTTCCCCGTTGATCACCCACGTCCATGCCTGGCACGAAGCGCCGCAGGTCTATCGCCGGCTGATCGACGATCCGTCGGCATTCCTCGGCGTGGTGTTCACCTGGAACTGAAGGAGCCGTCATGGCCCTGACCGCCGAAGCCGAATACCGCCAGACCGCACCGCCGCTGATGGCGGGCGCAGCCCCGCCAGGGGAGCCGATCGGCCGGCCCGGACCGCTCACCGCCATCGAGCGTTTCCAGTTCGAATCAGCTGGCTATCTGCTGGTCCCTGGCGCGATCAGCGCCGACCAGGCGGCGGTCTGCCTGGCCGCCTGCGAACGGCTCCACGCCGACACCCCGGTTGGTGCGTGGCGGCAGATTCCGCTCGCCTATCAGCGCGAGCCGGCCATCGCCGACCTGATCGACCATCCCGCGGTGCTCGCCAAGGTGCGCGCTTTGCTGGGCGATTTCCTGAAGGTCCAGAGCAGCTGGTGCACCCGGGTGCCGCCGCGTTCAGGCGAGATGGCCTATCACCAGGATGGCTATGCGCCGTCGCCATTCCGCGAACTGGCGCCGGCCACTCCGCTGGTCCAGCTCCGGGTCGGCTGGGTGATGACACCGTTGTCAGGCAGCGATTGCGGCAACCTGGCGTTCATCCCCGGCAGCCACCGTTGCCCGGTCTCATTGCCGCCGGGAACGGTGGTCGGCGATGTGCCATCGGCCCGGCTGATCACCGCCGAACCCGGTACTGCGGTCCTGTTCCATCAGGGGATCTGGCACACCAGCACCCTCAATCTGCGCGATCGGCCGCGATTCATGCAGCATATCGTCTACGCCCCGCCGTGGCTGGTCCGTCGTCACGCCCACGATCCGGCCTTCATCGCGGCCCAGCCGCCGCTGCGCCGCGCCCTGCTCGAAGATTGGACGGCGGCTGCGAAGAACTTCAACGAGGCGGAACGTCCGCCGTGGGAATCCGCCTCGATCGTCTGCTGATCCTGGCGGGACGTGGACGCGCCCCGGGCCGCGGCCACGCTGGGCCCATGCAGCACGTTCCGCCGTCCCTGCCGGGCGAGGCCTGGTCGATCCTGATCGAGAAGGAATACCTCAAATTCTCGTGCGCCCATTTCCTGATCTTTCCCGATGGCTCGAAGGAACGGCTGCACGGCCACAATTACCAGGTCACCTGCGACATCGACGGCGAGCTGTCGGATCGCGGCCTGGTGATCGATTTCAAACTGGTGAAACCGGTGATCCGGGCGCTGTGCGACCGCCTGGATGAGCACTGGCTGATTCCAGGCCAGCACCATGAGCTGACCTGGCGCCATCGCGACGACGGCCATACCGAGGTGACCTATCGCGATTGCCGCTACCTGGCGCCGACTGACGAAGTGATCGTGATGCCGATCAACAACACCTCGGCCGAGAACCTGGCCGCGTGGGTCGGTCGGACCTTGATCGCCGAGCTGCGGGAACGTTTCGGCACCGCTCTGGTCCGCCGCCTGCGGGTGACGGTGGCCGAGACCAGCGGCCAGGCAGGGGTGTACACCGTCGGCTGAGGATCTGCTCAGGTCGGGCTGGGCCAGGCCAGGATCAGATCGTTGCCCTGCACCTGGAGGAACAGCCCGGTCTGATGGAGGAGATCAGCGAGATGGCCGACCAGGTCGCTGGCCGCTCCATCTTGCGTGATCCGGTCTTCATTGGCCGCCTTGGCCGAGCCATCTAAACGAACACGGATTTGGTAGGTAGAGGACAGCTGCTTGAGCACCTCGGCCAGCGATGTCGCACCGGCGGGCATGGCGGTCGGCTGGCTGGCGAAGGCGCGTACCGGCAGTGACAGCTCGCCGACCACTCGCTGGGCAACATCGACCGCCTGTTCCGCAGGGATCGCTCCGGCCTGGGGGATCAGGAAGCCGATGACTCGGCCGGTGATGGGAGAGGGGGTGGACATCCTCTGTTCATTGATCTGGGATGAATGTGCCCTGAATTGAGAGACGCTGGCGATGAGTCCTGAGGCCATCGGCAAGGCCAGGGCCTGGTCAAGTCCGAGTGGCACCGGGCTGTTCCAACGTGGACTACGGACCAGCAGGGTTGGCTCTTCAACCATGGCCGTAGCCAGCCCAGCCAAATCCGATCCGGTCGCTGTGCCCGAGGAACCGGGCCGATAGCCACCGGTGTATCTCGTGGTTGCGATCAATTCGATCATGTTCATCCGGGCAGAATCGACCAGGAACCGCCCATCGGCTGCGACATCAAGGCGAAACGCTGCCGAAATACCCCATTCGAGGACGGAAATCTGTGGATCGGGCAGCCCTTCCGGAGAGATCACGATATTGTTCACATAAGACTGCTGGGTGAGATTCGCGGTCGCGCCGACAGTCATCGGCTGGCTGGTCACCCGCTGCTCGAACAAGGTGCGCACCGAGGAACCAGCGGAGTTGCTTGCTGAGAGCAGCTGGCGAAGGGCCGATTTCGCCACCGGGATCGGTTCTGCGCCAACGCCTGGGCTCATTTCCCCCAGGGCGGCTGAGCCGACCTCCAGGACCAGGATCGTGGTCTGGAATCCGATCGCGCGGTGGTCGAGTCGGCGCACCCGCTCAATCTGATCGGGCAGGGGCGGCGCAGGCAGGTCCGTCTTTTTCAGATCGGCGATGGCCTGGGCCGATTCCAAAAGGTCCAGCTGGCTCGACGGCTCAGGCGGTTTCGCGCTGCGCTCACCGCAGCTGATCAGGACCATGGCGAGGGGGATCGCAGCTGCTCTCAGATAATGCATGGGTTCATCCTGGTGATCGTCGTGCCCCGGTCACTGCGATCGGAGCAAGGACCGGCCAGCTGTATCGCGATCTGTCGCACCCGTCGCACCACCGTGTGCACAGTGGTACAACCCTCGGTACGAGGATGGCCTGCGAAGGCTTGCCGGAATCGGCCGTCGCGGCGACAATGCCGACTGACTTGAAGGAGTCTCCATGCGCATCGGCATCATCGGCGGCGGACCCGGAGGCAGCATCACTGCGGCGACCTTGGCCAAGGCCGGGCATCAAGTCGTGCTGTTCGAGAGCGAGGTCTTTCCGCGTTTCCACATCGGCGAATCCCTGCTGCCGTGCAACCTGCCGATCTATGAGGAACTCGGCATCACCCCGGCGGTGATGCATGCCGGCGGCTATATGCCGAAGCTGGCGGCCTTTTTCGAGCAGGCCGGCTCCGCTGCTTCCGGGGCGCCGCCGCGCATCGCACGGTTCCCGTTCGCTCGGGCGCTTGAGGGCGATCCACCGTCGATCTTCCAGGTCGAACGCTCGCGATTCGATAAGCTGCTGCTTGACCGGGCGGTGGCGTTGGGGGCTGAGCTGCGCTGCCCGGCGACGGTGAAGCGGGTCGAGCTGCCCGAGCAGTCCGGTGCCGAACGACCGGTGATCCACGCGGTGCGCCATCCGCCCCAGGCGGTGGGTGAGGTCGTGCCCGACGAGGATGCGGTCGGCCTGCAGCGGCGTGCGGCCGAGGCCGCCGTCGCCGGCGAGCCGGAACGCCACGAGGTCGACTTCGTGGTCGATGCCAGCGGACGCGACACCCTGGTCGCCCGCCAGCTCGGGCTGATGGATCGCCACGGCGATCTGCTGCGGGCGGCGGTGTTCGGCCACATCGGCCACCTGCCGCTGGTGCCGGGCGCTGAGACCGGCGACATCGTGATCAGCAAGGCTCCGATCGGTTGGGCCTGGCAGATTCCCCTGCGTTCCGACAAGTGGTCAATTGGTTTGGTGCTGAAGCGCGACCAGGTGACCAAGACCGCTGGCGGTCCGGCGGCGGTGTTCCGTGGCCACATCCACCATTTCCCTGAGCTGGAACAACGTCTCGCCGGGCGCATCCCCGAGCCCTGTCGAAGCATTCCCAACATCAGCTACCGCGTGCGCCAACGCATCGGCCGGCGCTGGGCACTGCTCGGCGATGCCGGCGGGTTCGCTGATCCGATCTTCTCGTCTGGCGTGCTGCTCGCGACCCGGGCCGGCTGGCGACTGGGCAAGGTGCTGAGCGAGCATGGCGTCGATGCTGACTTGACCACCTGGCGCGATCAGACCGACCATGACTTGGCGACGTTCATCGCTTTCATCCGGCTGTGGTACGACGGGTCGTTCATCGACAACCTGTTCTTCACCAGCTTGCGCGACGAGGCCATCGAACGCGGCATCACCAGCCTGCTTGCCGGCAACACCACCGCCGCCGACAACCGATTTTTAGCGATGCTGCGCCGACGCATGGAGCGGGACGCTGCCAAAGCTGCCTGAGCCACCTGAGGCTATCGGAGGCTATCGGCGTTTCACCGCTGCGTTGCCCTGATCGAGCGCATCGAGGCACCTGCAAACAAGCCGATGAACCGCCGAGACGCCAAGTAAAAATCAGGTAAAATTCTCGTTAACTGGACGGAGCTTCGGAGCCTTGGCGGTTCCTCGGTGCGTCTTCCAGGTTTATTCGTGGAACAGGCAGCCAGCAGCGGTGGTTCACCTGATGTGAGCCATGATCCCGGTCCCCGTCGATGGCTGCCGCTCGGAGGAGGGCTCCTTGCGATCGCCATGGTTGGAGCGGGGTGCTCAGCCGATCGGAGCGCAGGCGGCCCGGTGGTGGTCGGGGAGGCGCCACCGCCTGCCGTCGCTGCAACGGCTCCGGTCACCTGGATCGAGCTGCTTGATCGTGCGCCGACGGTGCTGGCTGCCCGGCATCGGTTTTCGGCGGCCGAATCCCGGATCCGTTTGGCTGGCGTGTTGCCCGATCCGATGGTCAGTGCCAGCTATATGACCATCCCCGGCTCGATGCCGATGAACAGCCTGGCGGTGGAGGTCGAACAAGGTTTTCCCCGTTGGGGAGAACGCGACGCCGAGCGCGATCAAGCGCTGGCCACGATGGCGATGGCCCGGGCGGCTTATGCTGCAGCCCGAGGACGGACTGCCGCGGCGTTTCAGTCTGCTCTGATCGAACGCCGGTCGGCGATCGCCTTGGCGACACTCAACCGGGAGATCGCCCAGCGGGCACGGATCTTGGCGGATCTGCTGACCCGGTCGGCGGTAGCAGTCGGTAAGGCCAGCGTACGCGAGCCGCTTTCGTTGGAATCGCGGGCCACCGAGGCCGAGCTCATGGCATCGCAGGAATCGCGGATGGCGGCCGATGCCGCAGGCATGGCGGCGGCGACGGTTGGTCTGCCACCCGACGCGGAACTCCCAGATTTTCCTCTGCCAGATCTTGCTTCAGTCGCTGTGGCGCAAGCTCCGGAGATCGCCATGGCGCGGGCCAGGATGGCGATGGCGGCCGCTGACGAACGGATGGCCCGGGCCCGCGGCCGTCCCATGGTGACGGTGTTCGGTCGCTGGCAGCAAGAGGGAGAAGAGGATCGCGATGCCTGGGAAGGTGGACTCCGGGTCAGCATTCCACTTTGGCGCTCGGCCTATGCTGGCGCCGTGGCCGCGGCCGATCTGGACCGCTCGGCGGCGCAGAGCGACGCTGCCGGAGCGCTGCGCGACGCAGAAGAACTGTTGGCCAGAACCAAGCGCGCGATCGACCAG
The DNA here is from genome assembly GCA_014193115.1 of Planctomycetota bacterium. Classification (GTDB taxonomy): domain Bacteria; phylum Planctomycetota; class UBA11346; order UBA11346; family UBA11346; genus BJHQ01. The sequence goes on from BJHQ01000018.1 coordinate 21,226, forward strand.
GCGGCGCGTACCCGGCGCTGGGCCGAAGCGACCAGCTTACGGCTGGCTCACGAATTGGAGGCGCTGGTCGCCGAATCAGCTTCGGGGATGGCTGGGGCGACCGCCATGCTGTTCGATCGTTTTGACGAATTGGCGCAGGCGCAACGGGCCGACATCGCGGCTGCGGCCGAAGGCGATCGGGCCCGAGCGGGTCTGTGGACCCTCGCTCCGCCACCACTGATCGACACCGGAATCAGACCATGAACCAGCCTACCCAGCCGCATCACTGGTACGGATTCCTGGCGCTGGCCGTGATCGTCGGCGTGCTCACCTGGCTGGCCCACGATGTCCTGCTGCCAGCGGCTCCAATCCCGAGCAGCGGAGCAACGGCGAATTCGATCTGGACCTGTTCGATGCATCCCCAGATCCGGCTGCCCAAACCGGGGAAATGCCCGATCTGCGGCATGGCGTTGATCCAGGTGGCCCAGAACGGGGCATCTGCGACAGCTGCCGCCCAGGTCCTGACCCTCGATGCCCAGGCTGTTGCCATGGGTGAAATGGCCACGGTTGCCGTCCAGCGCCGGCCGGCGGTCAGGCATTTACGCTCGGTCGGGATCATCGATTACAATGAAGCAGGACTATCGATCATCCCGAGCCGGGTGGATGGCTATCTTGAACGACTTTTCGTCGATCAGACCGGCGTGCCGGTTCATCGCGGCGAGCATCTGGCCGAGATCTACAGCCCTGACCTGATCATCGCACAGCAGGAACTCCTGGTCGCCCGGGATCAGGCAGAGACCCGATCCCTGGCGAATGCGGCCCGTCAGCGTCTGAAACGTTACGGAATCAGCGAGGACCAGATCGCCGCACTGGTCGCCGGTGGCGGAGTCCAGGAACGCCTCGTGCTGACCTCTCCGATCGATGGCGTGGTGGTCGAGAAGATGGTCGTGGCCCAATCTCCGGTGATGGCCGGCATGGTGCTGTTCCGCATCGCCAACCTTGATTCCGTGTGGGCCCAGATCGATGTCTATGAACAGGATCTGGACCTGGTTCGTCCAGGGCAGGCGGTCGAGCTGCGCAGCGATGCCCAGCCAGGACGGATCTTCACCGGCCGGGTCGCGTTCATCGACCCGATTTTGCGGACCGAGACCAGGACGGCCCGGGCGCGAGTGGCGGTTGCGAATCCTGGGCATGTCTTGAAGCCGAATCAGTACGTCCAGGCAGAAATCGCCATCCCGATCGATTCCAAGGGTCATCCCGGTCCGACTGGCGTCGAAGGGAAATGGACCTGCCCGATGCATCCCGATGTCGTCACCGAAATTGCGGGGTCCTGCCCGCGCTGTGGTATGGAGCTGCGCGTCATCCCGACTGCGGTCCTGCCTGCCGATGGTGCGGCCCCGTTGGTCGTGTCGTCGTCAGCGGTGCTCAGCCTGGGTTCGCGGTCGGTGGTGTGGCAGGAGCAGGCCGCCGGAAACTACCGTGCGGTGCCGGTGCGGATCGGTCCTCAGGTTGATGGAAACCAGGTGGTGATCCTGGAGGGATTGAAGGAAGGCGACCGGGTGGTCGCCCGCGGCGGTTTCCTGATCGACAGCGAGGCCCAGATCCGGGGTCTTCCGAGTCTTCTTTCGCCAACCGGCGAAGCCACGCAGGCTGGTCATGGTCATCACAGCGTCGCCCCTGTTCCTCCGCCTCCGTCAGAACCGGCCCCGTCGAGCGCTCCCTCGTCCACGGCACCGGTCGCGCCCGCTCCCTCGGCGCCGGTCGCCCCCGCGACCCATCAGCACTGAGTCATAGGCATGATCGACGCCCTCATCCGTTGGTGCATGCGCAACACCCTTTTGGTGCTGTTGGCGGTCGCCGGCCTGCTCATCGCAGGCTGGTGGTCCATGGTCCGCATTCCGGTCGACGCCTTGCCCGACATTGGCGAGAAGCAAGTCATCGTCATGGCTGAATGGGAAGGTCGTTCGCCGCAAGACGTCGACGACCAGGTGACTTTCCCGCTGGTGACCAGCCTGGCTGGAACTCCTGGGGTCAAGAACATCCGTTCGATGTCTGGTTTCGGTTTCGGAATGGCATTCGTCATCTTCAAGGACGACGTCGACTATTATTGGGCACGATCACGGGTGCTGGAGCGGATGAATGTCGCCCAGCAACGCCTGCCGCAGGGCGTGACCCCGGTACTCGGCCCAGACGCCACCGCCCTCGGCCAGGTGCTGTGGTACACCGTCGAAGGCGATGGATTCGACCTGGCGGAATTGCGTTCCTTACAGGATTGGTTCATCCGCTATCAACTGACTTCGGTCGAAGGCGTCTCTGAAGTCGCCGGGATCGGTGGTTTCGTCAAGCAGTACCAGATCGACGTCGATCCGGACAAGCTCCGCGCCTATGGAGTGAGCTTGCCCGACGTGATGATGGCGGTGCAGCGATCGAACCTGGATGTCGGCGCCAAGGTCGTCGAACGCAACGGACTGGAATACGTCGTCCGCGGAGTCGGATTCATCAAATCGCCGGCCGACCTCGAACTGATCGTGGTCAAGGAGCATCAGGGGACGCCGGTCCTCCTCCGTCACCTCGCCACGGTCCAACTTGGTCCCGAATTCCGCCGCGGTTCCCTTGATCGCGGTGGGCGTGAGGCCGTCGGCGGGGTCGTGGTGATGCGCTATGGCGAGAACCCGCTCCAGGTCGTCGAGCGAGTGAAGGCGAAAATCGCGCAGATCGAAACCTTCCTGCCGAAAAAGACGCGTGCTGACGGAACCGTGGCACTAGTGAGGATCGTCCCATTCTATGACCGCACCGACATCGTCCATGAGACCATCGACACGTTGAAGGAAGCGTTGAGCGAGGAGGCGCTGGTCTGCGCCTTCATCATCATCCTGTTCCTGCTCCATCTGCGCAGCGCGGTCGCGCCGGTGATGACGCTTCCCCTGGCCATCGCCGGTTCATTCGTCGTCATGTATGTGGTTGGCGTCGATGCCAACATCATGTCGCTGGCCGGTTTGGCCATCGCCATCGGCGATGTCGGCGACATGGCGATCATCATGACCGAGAACATCTACCGGCATATTGCTGCGAAACCGCCGGGCAAATCCCATTGGGATGCGGTGTACGATGGGGCCCGAGAGGTCGGTGGTCCGATCGTCACCGCGGTGACCAACACCCTGATCTCGTTCATCCCGGTCTTCCTTCTGCAAGACCAGGAAGGCCGGATGTTCACGCCGCTGGCCTATACCAAGACCTTTGCGATCGCTGCCGCCGTGGTCATCGCGGTGACCGTGGTTCCGGTCATCTGCCTGCACCTCTTTCAGCCGGTGGCCTGGGGGCGAAGGAGGGTCTGGATGGTCGCCGTGGCGATCGGCCTGCTCGGGGCAGCCTCGACCCATATGGTGCTCGGTCTGCTCGGTTACGCCTCTGGTTGGAACGGTGTGCCGACGGCGCTGGCGGTGGGCGTGATTCTGACCTTGGCGGTGGTGCGCATGACCCGTGAGCGCTTCCTGCCCTTGGAAGAGAATGCCGTCGGCCGAGGAATCATCGCCGTCTACACCCCGATCTTGAACTGGATCCTGGGGCATAAAGCCGCCTTCTTGGCGATCCCAGCGGCGATTTTGGTGACTGGCTTTACCATCTGGCTCGGCATCGGTTTCGTTCTCAAGCCGCTGGAATGGTCGGTCAACACGGTGTCTGGCGGAACGGTGGTCGAGTTCAGCCGGCTTGCGGTGCAGACCGTGCGCGAGGCCGATGGCAGCGTGCATCGCCGAATACGCTGGCGCATGGCCACCCAGGCCGAGCTTCAGGCCCCATCTGCCCCAGAGATCCTTTCCGAGACCAGGATCCTGCCAGGCATCGGCCGCGAATTCATGCCGCCGCTCGATGAGGGCAGCTTTCTCGCCATGCCCTCGGCCTTGCCCCAGGCGGCCTTGTCAGAGGTCGTAGCGATCAACGCCAAGCAGGACGAAGCCATTGCGTCCATTCCCGAGGTCGCCTCGGTGGTCGGCAAGCTCGGCCGGGTGAACAGCGCCCTCGACCCAGCACCGATCGGCATGATGGAAAGCATCGTCATCCTCAAACCTGTTGCGGAATGGCGGCGGATTCCGGTGCCGCGGTTCTTTTCCAACTGGCCCGGCCTGCTGAAGGCTCCGTTGGCCTGGATCTGGCCTGAAGAACGCTCGATCACCAAAGCCGAGATTCTCGCCGATCTGCAGCGGGTGACCCGCATGCCGGGGGTTCTGCCGACCTGGTTGCAGCCGATCCAGACCCGATTGGTCATGCTTCAAACCGGATTCAGGGCGATGATGGGTGTGAAAATCTATGGCCAGGATCTGCGCGAAATCGAGCGCATCGGGCTCGATATGGAGCGGATTCTGCGCACGGTCCCGGGAGCAACCGACGTGGTGGCGGAGCGCATCGTCGGCAAACCGTATCTTGAATTCGTCGTCGACCGCGAACGCATCGCCCGCTTCGGCGTCCGCGTCCAGGATGTCCAGGACGTGATCAGCACCGCGCTCGGCGGCATGGAATTGACCCAGACCGTCGAAGGTCGCGAGCGTTACGGCGTGCGTGTCCGCTATGCCAGGGACATGCGCGACGACCTGCCCGACCTGGAGCGCATCCTGGTACCGGCAGCCGGCGGAACCCAAGTGCCGGTCAGCCGCTTGTGCGACATCCGGACCGTGATCGGGCCTCAGGAGATCAAAGGCGAACGCAACCTGCTGGTCGGCTACGTGACCATGAACACCCGCGATCGCGATGAGGTCTCGGTGGTTGAAGATGCGGAACGCATGCTTCGCCAAGCGTTGGCCGACGGCACGTTGCAAGTCCCCCACGGCTATTACTGGGAATGGTCGGGACAGTTCGAGAATCAGCAGCGCGCCACGGCGCGCATGGCGGTCTTGGTGCCGATGTGTTTGGCTGGGATGCTGCTGATGCTTTACATCGGGTTCAATCGCTGGTGGATCGGTCCGATGATCTTCATCTCGATCATGGTCAGCACCGGTGCCGGGTTCATCGCGCTTGGCATCTGGGGAGCGAATCTCTCGGTCGCCGTCTGGGTCGGATTCCTGGTCCTGTTCGGCGTTGCTGATGACGACGGGGTGATCATGAGCACCTACCTCGAAGACGCTTTCAAAGATCGTGACTTTGCTTCGATAGAGGAGATGCGGGCTGTGGTCGTCGTCACCGCACTCAAGCGCATCCGCCCATCGCTGATGACCATCGCCACCACCAGCATCGGGCTGCTTCCGCTGTTCCTGATCAGTGGCCGGGGATCCGATGTCATGGTACCGATGGCCATCCCGTCGGTCGGTGGCATCGGTGCCCAGGTCATCACCGGGCTGATCGCACCCTGCGTGTTCTGCGCCATCGAGGAACGGAAATGGCGACGACGGCTGGGATCTACCTGAACTGCGCGCATCCGGTCGAGTATGGTGCGATTCCGTCACGGACCAAGTGATCGGGGAGCACTGCGTGGGACGGTGGCCGCATCCTTGCGGATTGCCGCTCGCCTTACCGTTCCGCCGCATACCTTGGCTACATGCGGATCCTGCTTGCTGGCATCTTGGTGGCCGCGATCGGAACCGTCGCGGCGGCTGACGCTTCGTCGGATCTGATCGGCACCAAACTGGTTGTGACCGCAAGCGCCGAGGATCTCCCGGAAGCCGTGCGGGTTCGGTTATCGGCGACGGTGAGCGTGCGCTGGAACGACACTCCGATCGACGAAGTTTCCGAGATCATCCGGTCCGCCACGAGCCTGAACCTGATCGTGGATCCCAAGCTGCTGGCGGCGGGGCGCACGGTCACCCTGACCGCCGAGCGCATGCCGGTGGACAGCCTGCTGCGTTGGCTCGGCCGGCTCGCTGGCGTCCACACCGGCTGGCGCGATGGCGCCCTGTATCTGGCCGCCGACCAGCCGGCCCTGCGCCCGGTGACGGTGAGATATGATGTTGCCGATCTGCTCCACGCCGTGCCTGATTTCCCCGGTCCAGAGCTGGAAGTCCCGGCCCCAGGCACTGCCGCGGTGAAGCTGATCCCGCCGATCGAGCGGCCAGCTCCTGCGGATGGCGGCCGCTGGCTGGTGGACCTGATCAACACCCAGATTCGTTGCAGGACATCGCCATGACATTCGTCGGCCTTGCTGCGTTCTCGGTGCTGTCTGTGCTGACCGCCGCTGATGGCGCGGCCGGTCGCGGCGAGGTCGGCATCGCCCGGCTCGGCACGCTGCTCATCATCAGCGCTCCGGCGGTGGCCGATGATCCGCGGCTGCGTGCCAAGCTTGGCCAGCGTGTGACCGTGGAGTTCCATGATGAGCCGTTGCCCCAGGCGTTGGCGACCCTGGCCAGGCTCAGCGGCCTGACCATTGCGGTCGCGCCGGCGGTGCAGGTCGCCGCGACGCCGATCAGCCTGAAGGTTCAGGCGATGACCCTCGCCAACACCTTGCGCTGGGTCGCCAATCAGGGCGGGATCCGTCTGGAGCCGCTGCACGGCGGACTGTTCGCGGTGGCGGCCGACGCCCCAGCCCTCGATCGCCCGACCACGACCCGGATGTACGATGTCGGAGCGATCGCCTTCGCTGCCCCGGATTTCGCTGGGAAACCGATGGGTTTCGGAACCGGTCAGGGCGGAGGATTCGAAGCGTTCGGTGCCGTCGCCCAGCCCGCCGCGCCGTCGGCACCGACCGTGGACGAGCTGGAGGATCTGCTTCGGCGCCAACTCGGGTTGTAACCCGATCCGGCTAGCGCGTTCCTATGCGGAACGGCCAGCCCAAGCACGCGGCGATCAGGCGAAGCGATACTTGTTGAGTAGTTCGATGATCGTCCGGCCGTTTGCAGTCAGGACGATGCGTTCGCCTTTGCACTCGGCGCAGCGCCCGGCCATGCCCATGCTGCGAGTGATGATGCCGGTGCCGATGCAGGCCGGGCAGGGTTCTTCGAGCCGGATCTCGGCGCCGCCGGTGGACGTGAGCTTGAGCATGGTGGATTCCCCTGCCGATGGCCGGCGGCCGTGGGATAGCGCAGGAACCCGGCATGGGAAGCAGCGTCAGCTCGACCGGCAGGCCGACGGACCGCTGCTCAGCGCAGCATGAATTTGCAGGAGAAACCAGCTTATCCTGGACCGATCCGACGCAGGCGCAGCAGCCGGTGATGATGAGCGGGCACCTCCACACGGGTGCCGGTCGAGATCTGTTCCAGGTCGTGGCAACGCCAAGGATCCCGGGCGATCCAGGTGCCGCCAAGGCCCAGCTCGGAGAGGTCGAAACCCATGGTCGACGGTTCTTCACCGAGGTTGACCAGGGCTACGGCGACGTCTCCACCGCTGAGGTGCCGTCGCCAACGCATCTGGCCGCGTTCGGGGGCCTGGTCGATCAGCAGTGCCGGGGCTCCCAGGGGATCCTGGTCCAGTTCGATGATTTCTGGATTGGAGAGCAGGCTGCGGGTGAAGTCGTCGAGCCGGGTGAGGTCACCGCCGATCATCAACGGGGCGGCGAGGAATGCCCACATGCCGATATGCAGGTACTGCTCGGAATAGCTCAACCGGCTGGGCTGTAGTGGCGCGTTCCAGCCCGGACCGACCGCACCAACCACCAGCATGTCGGGGTCGTTCCAGCCGCCTGGCCCGCCGAGACCCTGCCAGGCGACCTGGGCGCGCAGTTTGTTGCGCACTGAAAACCAGGTGTCGATCAGGTCTCCGGTGGTTCGCCACAGCTGGGCATGGCGGCGGTAGTCGGGGATCAGGTCCCGGGGCATGCCGGCGGACAGGCTGAGCACCAGGTCGCGCCCGCCAGCGCGAATCGCCTCGGCGATCAGGCGAGCCTCGGCGACGGTGGGACCATTGTCGACCTTGAGGTAATCGAAACCCCAGGCGGTGAATTGGGCGATGTCCTGGCGGAACCAATCGCAAGCACCTCGGGGGCTGGAACCGCCGTGGGTGAAAACTGAGGTCGTGGTCCCGTCGGGGTGGTCGCTGGACGCCCCGGCCAGACCTTGGGGCGAGTGGACGTTCGGCACGTGGTAGATGCCAGCCAGCAGCCCCAACCGGTGGAGGTCCGACGCCAATCCGCCCGGATCGGGGAATCCGGCGTTGCCCTGGAGGGCCATGGGAATCGCGCTGTGCTGAGAACGACCGCCCTGCCAGCCGTCGTCGATGTTGACGTAGCGGTAGCCACACCGGTGCAGCCCGGCTTGGACGAGGGCCGTGGCATTGGCGCGCACCCGGTCGGCGTTGACCGCTGCGTGGCAGCAGTTCCAGCTGGACCAGCCCATGGGTGGCGTCGCCGCCAATCCTGTGCCGGTGACCAAGGTCAGGACCCGCTGGGCCTGGCCATGGGTATTCGTTGCCGTCAACAGGACCGGGTATCGGCCGCAGGGCGGGGCGACCCCGCTCAGGATCCCGGTGGTGCGATCAAGATGCAGACCTGCTGGCAAACCCTCGGCGCTGAACCGCAGAGCTTCCTCGCCTTGGCACGGAAGGGTATACAGCAGAGGCGATCCTGGATTCGCGGCGAGCAGCCAACCACCGACGAAACGTGGTGCTGGTGACGGTACTGGGGTGAGGATCTCGGGTTCTCCCCGGGGTCGCGCCACCGCCAGCGGACGTTGTCCTGAGAACAGGACCAGCGCCTCGCACCAATCCGCGTGACCATGGTGGGTGTTGTCGTCAGGAGCATCGCAGATCAGTTCCAACAGGGCGACCCCGGCCACATCGAGATCGACTCGGCGTGCAGCCTCGCCGCCGCGCACCACGCCGCTGTCGTACAGCGTGCGGCCATCGCCGCGTACCAAGAAACGTACTCGCCCGTGGCCATGCCGGCCGACTGCGTCATCGACACCGACCGAGGCTGAAAAACGATGTGCGGACCGGTGCAGGGCAAGGCCCAGCCAGCCCACGGTGTGGGTGCCGACGCCGCGTTCAAAGGTGTGTCCGGCAATGCTCAGAGGGCCACCGGTCACCGCGCAATTGGCCTTGGGTGTTTCCCAACCCTGAAGGACATGGGAAAGATCGCATTGGTCGAGAAACGTGCATTCCATATCCGAAGTATCCATCTGGCTGGCGCGATCCGCTATGGGCGCCATGGACGACGCATGTGCCGTTTGGAAGATATTCTGCCATGCGAGCCCGCGTCCGTTTCGCCCACTCCGGTGCATCCGGGATCATCGAGGCCGGAGTCCTCACCGGCAAGGTCTCACGAACTGTGGCCCGCTGCTTTCCTGCGTTCTGCTTTGTCCTCATCCTGGCTGGCGTCGGTCGCCATCGCCGCGCCGAGGATCCGTGGCGGAAGGTGTCCGCTGGGGATCTGATCCTGGTACTGCCTGGGGAACTCCATGACTACGGACCCGGCGCTGGCTCGACCTGGGACGAGGTCTTCCTCAGCGCTACTGGACCGTTGGCCGAGCAGCTGCACCGTGCCGGTTTGTTCCTGCCCAGCGACCTGGGGCGGATCTGGCATGGATTGGGCACGGACCAGATCCGCCGATTCGCCGCGATCGCTGACGATTTCCTCATCCATGGCCTGGATGATGGCCGGCTGCTCGCCCGTCTGCATGGGTGGTTCGCAGATATGGCGGTCGCACAGCAGAAGGCCGACGATTGGCTGGCCCAAGCCCAGCGGAGGCTGGCCGCTGAACCGCGGCGGGCGGTCGCCCCGGCCGAGATCGCCGCCGCCGTCGGACTTTCCTATGACCGTTTCCGGCGGGGATTCCGCCGGGCGACCGGGATGTCACCCACCGCCTACCGGTTGCAGGCGCGCATCGCCGCCGCCAAGGGTCTGCTGTTCACACGGCCCGACGCCCCGCTTGCGGAGATCGCTGAACAGACGGGTTTTTGCTCGGCTTTCCAGCTTTCGCGGATGTTCAAGCGGGTGAGCAGCCTTTCTCCCCAGGAATTCCGGCGCGGTTGAAGTTCGGCCAAGCGATTGGCTTGCCCCTGGCTCTGTTCCGACGCCTGGGCAGCGATCGAATTCAGGAAATCTGCACGGATAAGGCTACCGCCATTTCCGCCGCAGAAGGCCTCACGGCGTGGCGTCGATGGCGATGCGGAATCCGAGCACATCCCAGGTGTCGCCTTCGGACATCGGTCGGCGGGCGGCTGATCGGCAAAGCGGCGCCGACATGTTCCAGCAACCGCCGCGGATCACCCGCTTGCTCTTGCCCATGACCAGCGGATCGGTGACCGGATCTGGAGCCGGAGTGTCGGTCCAGGCGTCCTGGGTCCATTCCAGTACGCCGCCGTGCATGTCGTACAGGCCCCAGGGGTTCGCCGCCTTGGTGCGTACCGGTTGGGCTTTGCTGTTGCTGTTTCCGCGGTGCCAGGTCAGCACATCGATAGCGCCGGCAAACGGGCCGGTGGTACCCGCCCGGCAGGCGTATTCCCATTCGGCCTCGCTGGGCAGGCGAAGGACCGCGCCCTGGGCCTGGGTGCCGGCCTGGGCGAGGAATCTCTGGATCTCGACGAAGCTTATCTCGTTCACCGCATGATCGTTGCCTTTGAAAGCGCTGGGATTCTTGCCCATGACCTTGGTCCAGCACTGCTGGGTGCATTCGCTGTCGGCCAGCCAAAAGGCCTTGCTCAGGGTCACCTGGCGCTGGACCTCGTCCTTGCGCCGGTCCTTTTCGTCAGCCGGGCTGCCCATGGTGAACATTCCAGCGGGAATCAGTCGGAAGCGCTGGACGATGCCGGCCAGATCGAGGTCGGCCCAGTCGCCCCGGGCGTCGTTGCCGTGATTGCTGGCCCAGGTCGGTACGGCTCTCTTCACGACGGATGCCGGGGCTGCCGGTGATGGCGGAATTGGTCTGGCGGTCGGCGGAGGAGCCGGAGCCGGAGCCTCGACCACCGCAGGCGGCCTTTGGCTTGGTGTCGTCGCGGCGGTGGCAGCGGTTTGCTGAGCTGCCGCCTGCTGCGCGGCGAGGCGCTCGGCGTCAAGTTGCTGACGCAGTCGGGCCAGGCGGTCGGCCGCCGGCAAGGAGATCGACATCTGGGCTGCGTTTTGGAGATCGGTCAGGGCTGCCTCGCCACCACGCAGGTCCTTGGCCTCGATCCGGGCATCGAAGGCAGCCTGGGCAGCCGATTGGCGGCGCTGGCCGGCTTCGGCGGACGCCAAGCCCTGGGCAATGGCCGGTGCAGTCGCATCGATGGCTTTTGCAGCCGAAAACGCAGCAGAGGCAGCCGGCCAGTCCCGTCGCGACAAGGCCTGGTGGCCCAGGTCGAGCTGGGCTGCAAGCGCCCGGGCGACCACTGCCTCCCGCTCATTCGCATCGGTGGCCCGGCGCAGGGCGGAGCCGACTGCCGGTTCATGAGGGTGGCGCTCGGCGAGGGGGGCGAGCAGGGCGACCGCCCGGCCAGCCTGGCGTTGGGTGATCAGCGCGTCGGCCTCGGCGATGCGGTTGATCATGGCCTCGCGTTGGCGTCGCAATTCCTCTTTCGCTGAGACGTAGTCAGCCGTGTCGACCAGACTTGCCGCAGAGGCCAGTTCGCGTTCGGCGATGGCCAGTTCGCCCTGGGCCAGGGCAGCGCGGCAGCGGGTCAACGCCTGTTGGGCTTCAGCAGCCTTTGCCTGGGCTGCGAGCTGGGTTTGGGTCGGGACCGGCGGTTCCGCAGGCTGGTTTGGTTCGCTGGGCGATTGGGTTGCGGGCTGCTGAGCTTGCGTTGGTGCCGGCTTTTGGCCCGGCACCGGCGTCGCGGTGCCAGTCATTTGTGCCGGTACCGGCGTCGCGGTGCCAGGCTGCGGTATTGCCGCCGACGGCGCGGCAGGTGCAGGGGATGTCGGCCACAAAGTGATGGCGGCGAGGGTCGCAGCGGCGAGCGCAGCTGCGGTCAGGCTGAGGGGCAGCAGCCAGTTCCGCCGTCCGCGGAAACGTTGACCGACGACAATGGTCTCTGCGGTCGCCAACGCCGCGGTGGGCGCCTTGGTGTTGTGGCACAACGGTTTTTCGCCGCGCTGCAAGCGTTCAAGATCCGCGATCAGCTCCGTCGCCTGCTGATAGCGGTCGTCTGGATTCTTCTGCAAACAGGTCAGGCAGACCCGCTGCCAGTCCTCGGGAACGAACGGGTCAATGGTCCGCGGCGGCGGCGGTTCGACGTGGATGTGCTGGTAGATGACCGAAGTCGGCTCATGCCCGGGGAACGGCAGGGTGCCGGTGAGCAGCTCGTAGAACACCACTCCGAGCGCATAGAGGTCGGTGCGCTGGTCGCAGGCCAGCCCGCGTCCCTGCTCAGGGCTGAAATAGGACACCGTACCCATCACCACTCCGGCCATGGTCAGGCCGTGGTTCTCGCTGGCCAGCTTGACCAAGCCGAAATCCGTCAATTTCAAGGTGTTTTTCTGATCCAGAAGCATGTTGCCGGGCTTGATGTCGCGGTGCACCAATCCGCGTTCACCGGCCGCGGCCAGACCCCTGGCCGCTTGCAGGATCAGGTTGAGCGCTTCGCCCTGGGCTGGGCGCCAGCCGCTGCGCAGCTTCTGCTGGAGGTCGCTGCCATCGACGAACTCCATGGCGAAATAGTGGTTCCCTTGATGGGTTCCGGCGGAGTAGACCTGGACCACGTTGGTGTGGCTGACCAGGGCGATGGCCCGGGCTTCGAGCATGAACCGGCGGCGAAACTGCTGATCGTCGCTGAGGTTTTCAGGAAGCACCTTGATCGCCACTGGCCGGTCGAGGCTGACCTGGCGGCCGAGGTAGACCGACCCCATCCCGCCTCTGCCGATCAGCCTGGTCAGCTCGAAATCGCCCCACACCTGACCGGCAAAGGGTGCCGCTTTCGGATCGGGCTTGGCTTGGGGTTGCGGCTTTGCCTGAGGTTGCGGCTTTGCCTGGGTTTGCGGCTGCGGCTGGGTTTGCGGCGTCACCTGCGGCTGGGAAGGCGAGGATCCCTCGACCGCTCCGCTCAGGGTCTTCATTTCGCTCGGCGGCACCGGAGGGCCGGCCAGGGTCTGGGCATTGGGGTCGGTGTCGGCCATGAATGGATGCGATGATGACGCCGATGCTGCCGCGCGGAACCAGTCAATCACGCCACCATATGCGGGGCGTCCACGGCCACCCAGAGGCATCGACTTGACCGGCCCAGGGATTCCGGGGTATGACTACCCGGCGGCTTCAGCGTCGTTCGGGCCTACGTCAGGTCGCTCGATGCATATCCGTCCCGAAGTGTTTTCTCGGGGCATGCCGAAGGTGGCTATAATCGCCCACCATGCCCAGGTTTCCCTGTGAACAGCAAGACTGCGCCAGCCTAGTCCCTGGTGCTCCTGATCGTTATCAGCGGCTGATCGGACGGTCAGCATGAATGCGATCTCGGATCGACTGCCGCTTTCGCTGCTGGTCGAAAGCGACTCACGGTCAGTGCCGGAACGGTCGAGATCTGGACGGCGCCAGTCCGCAACCGCAGACCTGGCCGTCACTGATCGGGTGCTGGCCAAGGCCCTGCGTCCGGGGATCGGCGTCGATGAAGGCCTGCTGCAACGCAGGATCAACCAGGCGGTTGAAGTCCGGGCCTCGCTGTCGATCACCAGGAAACAGGTCCTCGATGGAGTGGTCGGCGGTGTGCTGATGGCGGGCTGCATCTGTCCAGCGCTGCTGATGCTGTCGATTGCCGAACAATACGAGCTGTTCCTGCTGTTGACCATCGGCGTGATGCTGGTGAGCGGGGTCTGGGGCATCGGGCGGAAGCTCCTGGTGGTCCAGCTCGGTTTTGCCAAGCCGCAGCCAGCCCGCCTGGTCGCGGCCCTGATCGTCCTGGCGAGTTGCGCCGCGATACTCCATGTCTGATCGGGGCTTCACTCTGATCGAACTGTTGATCGTCATGGCAGTGATCGTGGTGCTCAGCGGCCTCAGCCTGGGCGCCTACGGAGTCCTGATGGAGAACAGCCGGACATCCTCGACCCGGGTTCTGCTCAATACGATGGCCACCCAGATGGTCATGTATGGGTCTCCCGCGGTGATCGATGGTGCTGATTCTGGCGGGCCACGCCTGCGCCGGCTATGGGATTTCGATGGCGATCACCAGGTGGATGGCGATCCGGCGACCTTCGCGCTTCAGGCCGATGTCGCCGCCGCCGCCCGTTGCGGCTACCGTGGACCAGTCAAGCAACTCAATCTCCAAATTTCCAAGAGCCAGCTCGATCCATCCGGCCGACCAGTGGATGGCTGGAATCGGCCGCTGCAGATCGCCTTCGCGTTGCAGGCCTATGGCGCGGCTGGATTCGGGCTGTTTTCCCTGGGCGCGGATGGGCGACCAGGAACCGACGACGATCTCACCAGCTGGGGAAACCGATGACCGACGCACCTGGACCCATGACCGTGCCGATGGCCACTCAGCGATGCCCCAGACCGGTGAAGTCGATGGCTTCCACCTTTGGATTCTCGGCGATCGAACTCATGGTCGTCATCTCGATCATGCTCATTCTGTCGGGACTGGGAGTGTCGTCGGTCCTGTCAACGTTGCGCCGGTCGGCGGTGAACCAGGCGGTCACCGCGATTTCAGCCACGAATGAACAGGCCAAGACCTTGTCCATCACCGGCGGCTCCATGGGCATCAACTGCAATGTCGCCTTCGGAGTGGTCATCGAGGCGTCATCGCGGACCTGCGGCTTCCCATTCATCGCGCTGACCATGGGCAAGACGAACGACGGTTTCGCCACCGACCATCGTGCGCGGATTCTGATCGAAGACACCGCTGCCAGTCCGTTGGCGTCCTCGGCCTTCCCGAGTGCCAGCTCCTATACGCACATGGGGTCGGATACCGGCCTCCTGGTCGCCAAGGGCAGCAAACGTCCGTCCATGATCCATCGCCTGCGCTCGACCGCGAGCATCTACACGGTTTCCAGTGGCAGCATGGTGCCGCTCGATCAATCCAGCCCCACCGCCATCGGCTGGTATTTCCAGCAGCGCAGCGGCTACCTGATCCAGCCCAGCGCCCGCAGTGACTGGCCGAAGGTCGCCACCATCTGCGAACTCGGCCAAGCCACGGCCGGAGATAAAACCTGGTCGGATCGCTGGAAATCAAAGAACCAAGCGGACATTCCAGGAAGGGATTGGTCGGTCCGCATCCCCAACTTGCTTCCTGGCATGACTGCGACTGCCGCCGACCGGCCGTTTTCAGGGGTCCGTTCAGGCGATCCGATCCCGGGGCTATGCGTGGTCTCCAGCGACGGAGCCTATCGGGTCGGGATCACCGCCTTGGCCAATGGCCAACTGCTGACCCGGGCGTTCTGACGTGACCATGCGGCCCAGCGGTTTCACCTTGGTCGAGGTGGTGCTGAGCATGGGCCTGGTGGCAATGGCGGTGCTGACCATCGCCGCCCTGCTGCCGGCGATGTTCAAGACCCAGCAGATCGTCCGCCTGCAAACGTATGCGGCGACCCACGCGATGACCATCTCGAATGCGGTGGCTCAGGGCAATCCGCGATTTCCGGGCTTCACCGCCGCGGTTAAGCCGAACAGCGACGTGTCGACGTTCGCCCTGGATAGAGGCCAGGCTTTTGCCCGGATGCCGCTTCCAGGTGGCGCGTTCAGCCGACCGAGCTTTGCCGATGTCGAGCAGATCATCACCGGGAACGGAAAACGATATGCGATGGGGCAAACCGGAATCCCCATTCCATTGGAGATCGTGCGTCGAATCGATTCCGATAATGACGAAATCCAGACGCTGCTCAGCGATGGCGGCTACCTGTTTTATCCCCCGCCAGGGAGTTTCAGCGGCTTCATTCCGGGTGAGGGTGTCTTCAATAATGACATGAATATTGTGGCAGGTACGACCGAAACCGACGCCGATCGTCGGCGCTTGGTCTTTGCCGTGATCGGGAAACCCCAGCAGAATCTGCTGCCCTCCCATCCGTGTTACAACCTGCCAATCTATAAGTTGTACCCGTTTCCGCCTGATGACATGGCAACGTTTAAGATCACCGAATATGTGGCTGGCACTGGGCTTGGGAAAGCTTCGCCAGAATATGGACGGGATACGACGGTTTCGCCAAACCCGGTGCGGACACTAGCATTGAATACTGGTGAAATCGCCAGTCTTTGGAGATACTTCTATGAGCAAAGTCCAAAAGATCCATCCATGGGCACCGATTTCGATACGGCTTGGTTGAAATTATGGTCAGAGTCGTATCCAGACTACCTCTCACTTTCGCGCTACGGCTGGACACCAATTGCGCATAAATTAAAAACTGTAAAAACTGCCAAAGAGAAACAAAAGTCTCCCAACGTGACAGGAGTTCCCACCGATCCTGTCAAGTGGGCCGCGGCGCTTCAAGCCACGGATGAAACCAAGCCGTGGGGAACATTGATCACGCAGACTGACTGGTCGAACACGTCCCCTGAGGACTATTACAAAACCGTCAAGCCAAGCCCCTTGGAAATTTTCGATCCGACCAAAGTGCCAACGTATACGTATCCTGGCGATGCTCAGTATCCATCGCTTCCTCCGCCTAGCGAACCATTTGATCAATATCCGGATTCAGAGTTCTGCCTGGTGCGAGGCAATCGCATCGTTACCAGGACCGAGTACATAACCGAATGGCGAAGAGGAGTTAATAAGATCAAGCTGCCGTGGCGTATGGTCATGGCACCATTCGATCCGTTGGACATCCCCCCTTATGACGGGACCTATGAGGAAATATACGATCATTTTGCGATGAAATCACCCTTCAAGAAGGGGGACGGAATCAATGAGAACCGTTACCGCGAGCCGGAAGGCCTACCATCGCTGGAAATGCGTCGATATTACCGTCGGATGGCGCTCATCTTGTGGATGAGGACGGTTGGGATCGATCCCGTTGTCCAATTCGTCCACCATGGCGACCCGCGTGACGAATCCCTTGATTTCCCTGGTTGGCAGCCGGGCGATAGCTCAAACATCTTCGAGCAAAATCTGGTGACCCGGAAAAATCCTCTGACCCACTTGATTCCGCCAAAGCTCGACCTGAACCGCTCGATGATCAGGGACATGCACGATCTCAGCGGAGGTGAAAATTGGCGCTATCCACATCCAGCTCGGATCTATGCCCTGACCTTTCTTGCCCACGCAGCCATGCTGGTCACCGGAGCTCGGGGACCGATGATCAAAGCCGATGGCGGCTATGATTCCTACAAATTAGGAGTGGGCGGCAAGGTCACCACTGGAGATCCGATGGAAATATGGGATTTGACCACGGCCAACAGCGTCTGGGGGATGAATTCGTCGACCATGGCGTGGTGGTATTGCGATCTCAACCAGAATCATCCAGGGCTGGGCAATGCGACCTCTCCAGCGGTGTTCGACGACGAAGACGCGGCGAAGCGGTCGGACAACCAGAAATTTTTCGACGGCGCCGAATTGCTTCAGGAAGATATCCAGTTCGCCCGCATGGCCCATGAAAATTGCATGCGCTGGATCATGGCCTATGCCTCGGAGAATCCAAACGATCTTTGTTGTCCGAGGCCAGCCAACCGGCAATCGTTCATGGATCGGCCGCTCTGGTGCGCTGATCTTTTCCCTGGCGGCTTAGCTGACCGCGGCGGATCGGCAGCTCCCTATTTCACCATGGACGAGAAATACTACCGGTTGATGTCGGATCGTGAATCGCGGTTGGCTCCCATATTCACTGGCAAGGCTCCGATCATAGTTCCCAATGATCCAGCGCCACGATTGGCTCCCAGTTGGGATGGATTCCACCGGGCGGTCGACCCGAAATGGAGCCGAACGGGAATTTCGACTCAACTCGGCGCTGTCGGATCCTTTCACCGGTCCACGGATTCTGGCCACGATCAAGGGAAGCCCTGGCTGCTGAACGGTGCGGACGGATCGGACGGAGCGCATTTCAACCGGCCGTTCGCTGCTTCGGAGCGTAGTCGGGAGCTCGTCTTCTGGTCGGTGGATTGGATGAACTACGAAGACGCGGAAAGCGCTCCGTCGGCTCCGTTCGATACGAGCTTCGTCATCAGTCTGAAAAACGATGGATCGCTGAACGGCGCGTTCAACGGAAATATGTACGGGAATCCGGAGGCGGCCATTAAATTCCTCAACCCGGACCACACATTTGCTGGCAGTCCTATTTGGTCGAGCGATTTCGGGCAATTTGGTGCCGATCGAAATGGCAGCGGTCGTTTTGATAGAGGGTCCATCCCAGCCAGTCAGCGGATGCGCGCCACCACCATCGCCCGGTTCAATCTGTATGATCCGGTCGGCCCCTGTGGCCTTCGGCAGTGACCTATGTCTAGACTTCGCGGATTTTCCTTGATCGAAGTGACCATCGCTGTGGCCTTGATCGCGACCATCCTGGTGTCGGTCCTGGCGATGGCCCGCATCCTGACCAAAACCATCGCCGTGGTCGGCGCAATGCGCTTGGACAGCGAGATGCTGCGCCAGGGGATTGTCTTGGCCTTAGAGGACGCGGATTTCTGGCACAGCGCCGCGAATCCCGATCCGCCCTGGTCGATGCGGGTCAATTCTGAGCAGAATGTGGATTTCGATGGCAATGTCTCCAGTGGACCGGTCGATGATGCAGCAAATAAAAGGCCATTCCGCCGAGTGGTCTTTTCCCGATCGGCTGATCCCGACACGTCCTTCGCGGGTAAGGTCCCCAATCCAAATGCAATGCTGATCCATGACCAGAGATCATGGTATCGTGGGCACTTGCAGGGGAATACCAGGACATTCAAGGACGGTGGAGGGTATTTTTCGAATATGAGAAGTCCGGATAACACGCGATACCAGGATCAATGGACCGGTGTGCCGCCGACTTGGTCTCCATTGCAGGTTTATGGTGATTACGCGCTTACCAGCCACACCGAAATGGGCGCTGCTGCCGATCCCGACCGGTCGTTTGTGAGCGAAGCCGTGAACGAGCGCATGAGCGGTCCAGGAGGCTATCGTCCCAATCTGGCTCTCAATCTATATCGCACCTTGGGACCAAACGGTATCTTCAACTACGTGCCGATGTCGACGATCATGGTGATGCAGCGTCACGATCGGACACGGGATCTGCGACCCGGAACCAGTTCGGGACAGATCGGGTATGCACCCGACGCGTTGACCGACGGGATCACCACACATGCCGCCCAGGAGAAGATGTACGACCTGGGAGAGGTCCCCTGGGCGCTCGACGGCGAATTGCCGATCGGCTCGGGAACTTGGGATTGGCCATATGACTGGGGGCATCCCAATCGCACCAAGGGCGTCGCCCATGCATCGCCGCGATTCCACCTCAATCAGGTCAAGAATGCAACCTGTTATGCTGACCTGTTGTTCGCGGTCAGTCCGATCAATAATCTGTATTTCATTGCATCCGATACCGATGCCTATTGTCTTCCGGGATCGATGAAGGACCCGTGGCTGGTTCCGGCTGGGCTTGGATACATCCAGAGAAATACCCAGGATCGAATTTTCTTTCCGGTGATGCGTCCGTATAAAATACTCGGATCTCAGGATTCAGTATTTCGTATCGATAGCAGTTATGGAAGAAAATCCGGTTGCGACTACCTGACACAAGCGCGTTATGGCACCTTCCAATCGAATCAGGGGGGTGGTGGAGGTTTGTACGGCGATATGCTCTTTTGGCAGTATATGCCTTTGGCATCTGCGGAGACGCGGCTGTTGCCGTTGTCCCTGACTGGGGAGGAACGTCACGTCGCATCTGCCCCTGCCGGCGGGCAGGTCGCATCGCTCACCGAATCAGCCTTGCGATTGGTTTGGCAAGGGAAAAGCATTTCCTTTTTCCGTGTCACCGTCACCCGCCTCGATGGACGGAAACTGACCGTGTCGATCATCCCGACGTGCTCTGATTTGCGCGGAGCCCGTCAGCATTGGGGCATGCCCGACGTCAGGCCGGCGGCGGACATGGGGGACGTCTATCGATGAGATCGATTCGTGAAAAGGCACGTAGTGGACGCAGGGGATCCGCCTTGCTGATGGTCACCGGGCTGGTGGCGATCTTGGCGGTGATGGCGGCGGTGTTCATCCTGCGCACCCGTGAAGATGCCCAGGCCGCGCAACCGCTGCTGCGCGAAGCACAGGCCCGGATCATGCTGGATGCCGCATGCATGTATCTGCTGGAGACCAGCAGGATTGGCTGGGGTGCGCCCGGCCATGGCTGGGTGGACAACCGCAACGGCAGCGTCGGTCCACGCCCGCCACGCCTGGCGAATGGCAGTATTCCCGAGCCGACTTGGTGGAGAGCTGGTGCGTATCCGGCCGATGATTCCGAAGCAATTCCACCGAGCAATCCGCCCGGCGTCCCGTGGGATGAATACGGCTATACCCAGAGCGATCCGGCTGGAGGCAATGATGCCGCGCGTATCAAGTATTGGCCTCATCCCGGCGGGGTCTGCCGCAGCGACATGACGCGTTGGGTCCAGCCGCCCTATGCCTGCACGGCGCATTACACCCTGTCGCCATTCAAGGTGACAGCCGATTGGACCTCAAACACGGGTGCGAGCCTGAGTTCCAGCACGGCGTCATCAACCAGTAAGATTGATTCGGTCAAACTCATGCTCAGCAACGCCTTGCGGCAGGGTCCGATGTTCCTTGACCCGCAACCGGTCGCCGACCGTCGGGGTGATCTGCTGGCGCCATCGGCAGGCGATGATTTTGTTTCTGGGAAACGAGTGACTACGGGTGTAGCGATCCGATCTCCGCTGTCACCGCTGCCGGTGTACGCCCCGGGGTCCGCGGGCCGGTCATGGTTCCGGATCTACCGGGAACTGCCCAGCGAGCACGATGGACAGAACATTCCGGTCGGAGGAGTGGTCGAATCGACGTTCGACACCGTCGCCGTCAGCGATGCGCATCCGACGGCGGTGGGTAAATACCTCCGGTCCAGCGAATGCGTCTTCATCATCACCTGTGGTGGTGGCGCCACTCAGGGTTTCCGCTCCTGGGCTGAGGTGACAGCCGAAGGATCCGGTCAACTGTTCGGGAACGACCCATCACTGTTCTACCAGATGCGTTCCCAGGAGCGCATCCTTTGGTTCCGGGTGTGCTGGTCCGGTTCGCCAGGAGGCAGCTACTTATCGATCCAAGATGTCCATGATCAGGATTCCAGTACTCCATCACTGCTCAACCAGTCGCCGGCGAACACGAACTGGAATGCGTCGCGGGGCGGGGTGAATAAACATGCTTTCGGTACCTTTTCGTGGATACAGCGACTCGCTGCCGAGCCACCGCGATGGTGAATCCAGGTCCATCCCGGACCAGACCTGCTGACCGTTCTGGGCTGACGGTGATCGAGATGCTGGTCGTGCTGATCATCATCTGCCTGCTCGCTGGTCTCATCATGGCCGCCGCTGCCATCATCACCGAGCAGCAGAAGTCTTGGTCGACCCGCAACACCATGCGGGTGGTCATGAATCTGCTCGCTGGGCGTTCGGCCGTGGCCGGCGGCTATCCCGCGGCGGTCGAGCATCCCCTGGCAGGATCAGCGATCTGCGCCGCCGGCCGGCCTCTCTATATGCGTGCCATCGGGGGAGCAGTTTCGACCACCGGCGAAGCGTTGATGGTCGAGAACTCGACCTGGGTGGCTGGGGCGGAAAGCCGGGTGCTGAAGCCCGACGACCGATTCGACGGGATCGTCGTGTCGCAGGATCTTCCTTTCCTGTTCGGCCTCAGGCGTTCCCAGTGCAGCATCCTTGGCGGTACCGTTGGGATCGGTACTCCGGCCGTGACCTATCCCGGCATCACCAGTTACCGGAAATTGGACCGGCCGATGCCAGGACGGGCGACCTTCTCAGGAGGTCCGGCCTATGGCCAGGCTGACTATCCCGACCCGCAGCATCTGGTGTCGCCGACCGGTGAAGACGGCTCGCCTGAGCGATCATTGGAGACCGTGCAGCGCCGAGCGCTGGAGATCGCCATCGGAACCGGTGGACTTGATGAGCTGCGCAGATTGCGCTGCATCCAGGAAGACCAAGGGACGCTGATTCTCGACCGTCGGGCCATGGTCCTGGCCAGCGATACCTCACCGCAACCGACCTGGTCGCCGGGGACCTATCGGCGGGCGGACACGCGGTGGCAGCGCTACCGGCTGCGTGGTCCGGTGCTGGTGGACGGATGGGGCCGGGAAATGCTGTACCGCTCGCAACCAAGTCCGGGATTGCTGTCGGCCGGCAAAGATGGCGTCTTCGTCTGCGACCCTGGCCCCGACGGAATCATCTCCAGCAGTGCTGCGACGGTGGAAACCACCCGTTCCGCCGATGATCGGAATGGAATGACCGACAACGTCACCACTGATCCGCCCTAACCATGCCCACCAGTCGCGCCTTCACCTTGATCGAACTGATGATCGTCATCCTGATCATCACGTTGCTCGCCAGCCTTGTCCTGACCGGAGGATCTTGGCTGATCTCACAAAGCCGGTGGCTGGTGACCGGGCAGCGGCTGGATGCGGCGGTTGAAGCCATTCAACGCAAACGTGGCGAGTCTGATGGTGTCATGGATGACTTCATGAGGAACGGGATCGGTTTGGATGTGCGCTTCATCCCCATTACCCGTTTGCTCAGTGAATTGATGGATACGTCAAAATATGGGCCATTACCCGCCAGTAATTCTCCTTTGGTGGACAGCAGTGATGCAGGTGAAAGCGTTTCCGTTCCCCCATACGTTCGACGAGAGAAAAACGCATTCATTACCAGTGCCGAGTTCAGCTTCACATCCTATGGAATCATGGTCCAGGCGAGAAATCTCTGGAATGGTGTAGGACGTGATCAGCCAGTGGAAAATCTCATCGCCACCTGCGATATTGCACCGACGAGAGAGGTCTTGGCGAGAGGCATCCGTCCGTCAGCCTACTGGTATTATTCCGCTTGGCCGGTGATTTGGCCCATGCCGGCCTGGGATCAGGCGGACCCGCCAACGGTGACGCCCCATGTCGGTTCCGGCTGTGCTTTCACCCACACCCTAAGCGAAGGCGATGGTCCGACCCACTATCGGCCGATTCCACCCGGATTGACCATTACCGGTTCACCCTTCGGAAAGAAGCGCATCCGGGCCTACCCGAAATTCAGGTGCGGCGAGCATACGATGCCATTGACGTTGTCCCAGCCGGATCTCAGCCAGTTGGGCATCGTCCGGGACATCGGAGCCATGGAGGATCCCGAGCCGGGTGATCTGACCATGTTCTCGCCGCTGGTCACCACTCGGTTGCTGCGTTTCGCAGACATCCTGACCACGAGCACTGGATTGAACGACTATCGCACCAATCGGAAGTCTGACCGGCCATGGAACGATCGCTGGGGCAATCCGCTGGTGCTATCGGCCACTGTGTTCATCCCTCCGCGCCAACTTGCCTTTCATATCTTCGATCCACCCAATCGGGTTGCTGATCCATTCCTTGGATCGGATATGGATGGTCCTTTATATGCCGTCCAGAGCCGTGCAGAATGGTTCACCCAGAATCTGATGCGCCGTCGGGACCTGCTGCTCCAGGCTTATCGCGAAGCGTACACCTATAACCGATCGGTTACGATTTCTGGTGGCGCAGTCGGCCCGGAACGCACCTGGACGAAGCCAGTGGCGATGGACCCGGTACCCATCGCCAACTATCAAGGGAACGGGTCATTGACCTGGTCGGTGGCCGGCGATGTCGGGGTCGCCAGCGATGCCGGCACCACGTCGAGCATCGCTCCGGACATCCCGGTTCCCCTGACCGATCGCAAGATTCTACGGGCGTTGTGGCTCCAGGTCCTCGAGACGACCCAGGCGGCGCGATGGAGTGCGCTCAATGCCGAGTCGAGCCCGCCGTGGCGCGGTGGATCCTTCCGCGCGGTTGCCCGTTTGAATGGCCGGCAGAGCGAATGCCTGGTGATGACCCCGGTGGAGATCAAGTAGACCGCAGCTGCCGGGACCGGTTCCGCAACGCGGATGCTTTCGGTCGAACCCGTGGCCTCATGTGGATCGCTAGCGCGGAGTCTTCCGCCGAGTGGGCCTGGATTCCTTCGGTTTGTGACTCTCTGGTCGGTTCTGATCGGCTGGAGTCTCAGGCCGCGGCGCATCATGGAGCTGCGACCAGCGGCCCGGGGTCACGCCATGGCGACGACGGAAGGCCCGGATGAAGGTCCCCGTCGATTGGTAGCCGCAGGATGCCGCCACGTCGGAAATGCTCGGCGCCGGCGATTTCTTGAGCATGAGTACGGCCCGGGACAGCGCCATGTTCTCAATGTTCATGCGCAAGGTGCCGCCATTGAGCCGGGCCATGCGGCGATGGAGATGGCGCACCGAGACCCCGGCCAGCGCAGCCAAGGTCGGGAGCGACCAGTCCTCGCCACTCTCAACGTTGCACCTGGCGTGGTACAGGACCATGCTGATCAACGGATCGGTCTCTTTGGGGGCTTCGCTCACCCAAAAGGGTGCCGGTTGATTCCTCGGATCGAGCTTGGCCACCAATTCGGCCAGGAAGGTGGTCAGACGGGCGTCGCTGCGCAACCGATCGCCCAGGGAGTGGAAATACTCGATGCGGACGTGTTTGACCAAGGCGTGGGCGCTGCGCACGAGGTCCTGGGGCAGCACCAGGGGCAGGTCGATTCCCCAGACCTCCTTGGGTGGCGGCTGCTGGATCGAGCTGATGCTGGTGAAGCCGCGTACGAGCCGCTGACCGGTGACTGAGAAGACCAGATGCAGCAGGTTGCACGATGGACCAACCCGCAGCCGGGCAGGACTGCCGGGGCAGAGCAGCAGGGCATGCGGCGCTGAGAGCAATTGCGCGGGAGCCGGTGTCAGGATCGAAATCCCGCCGCGTACGACGATCACCAGCCGGTAATTCCAGCCCTGGAGCTTGTTCGAGCCGGAACCATCAAAGACGAGGTCGCCGGCCGTGAGGTTGAAATGTCCGCAACCCAGTACGGCCGGAGAGTAGCCACCGGAAAGGCACATCGGTTCTTCGGCCATGGGTCGCAGATTGCTGCTTCGGCGCAAATCAGCAATCAGCGGAACGTCAGAATGGACCGCGCAGGTCATCCACCCGACCGGCTGCCCGCACCCACCGGGAGGTCAGGGCAGGATGGGACTGGTCGTTACGCCTGATTCCGGAGGTTCGATCCGGGTGGCGCGCTTGACGGTCAGCGGTCCAGCCAGCCGGGTCCCACCACGATATGGCTCGCTGCCATCGTGGTCGAGGTGGATGAGCACCGAACCCTGGCCGCTGAAATTGGCCAGCAGGCGTTGCTCAAGCAGCTCAACCACGTCGTGGGCGGTGGCGACGGTCCAGGTCGCGGGCACGACCAGGTGGAAGTCGATGTGGATCTGGTCGCCGGCTCGCCGTGCGCGCAGGTTGTGGACATCGATCCATTCGGCAGAACGCAGGCTTTCGATGATCTCCACCACCTTGGTCATCAGCGCCGGGTCGGTCTGATCGAGGAGGCCGGCAACGGCCTCGCGCATCAGACCGAGTCCGACCCACAGGATATAGCCGGCCAGGATCAGGGCGACGCCGGCATCGGTGCCGACCTGCCAGGGACCAGGCGGCAGCAGCCAGCACACCCCGACTCCGACCAGGACTCCGATGCTGGTCCAGACATCGCTGAGCACGTGCTTGCCGTCGGCGACCAGCACCGGCGCGTCCAGGCGCCGGCCGACCAGCTGCAACCACAGGCCGAGGATCAGATTCACCACCGCGGCGATGCCGATCAGGATCAGGCCGAGATCGAGGCTGGCTGGACCGACGCCGCGAACCACCGACTCGATCGCCTGCACGGCGATGACCAGAGCTGCCAGGACGATGGCTCCGCCTTCGAAGCCGATCGAGAGCTGCTCCGCCTTGCCGTGGCCATAGGGATGGTCGGCATCCGGCGGAGCTTCGGCGAATCGCACCGCCCAGTACATGAAACCGACCGCACCGAGGTGGGTCACCGATTCCAAGGCATCCGACAGGATCGCCGCCGATCCGGTGATGAACCAGGCGGCGCCTTTGATGGCGAGCAGGACCACGGCCACGGCCAGGCTGACCGCCGCCGCCCGGCGCCGCAGGCCGGACTGGTGCCGGCGCACCTGGCCGCTGGGCGAGGCTGGATCCACAGGGGGCGCGGTCATGTCGGCGGCATGCCTGGTTCCTTCCGTCGGCGCAAGGTTTTTCCTGTCCAGGCAGTCGTGCCGCCGGGCTGGTATCGGGCGCGGCCGGGTGTTAGGACGCCGCCATGCGCTTCCTGTTCGTCACCGTCGATGTCCTGCCCGAGCACCGCGACGCCTTCATCGCCGCCACCGCCCTCAATCACGCCGGCAGCGTGGCAGAGCCGGGCTGCCGGCGATTCGATGTCTTGAACGACCAGAGTGCGCCGAATCGCTTCTATCTCTATGAGATCTATGACGATGCCGCGGCCATTGCCGCCCATCGCGAGACCAGCCATTATCAGCAGTGGTCGGTGACGGTCGGTCCGATGATGGCTGCGCCGCGCAGCGCGCTCAAAGGCGAGGTGGTGCTTCCGCAGCCGTGGCGATGATCCTGCTGCGTTGGTCGCCATTCCACAACGAATCGCTTGGTAAAATGATCGGAACCAAGATCCGGTGAAGGCCGGATGACGGTTGGTCGCGTCGAACTTTCTTGTACCACGCGGCCGCCGATGCGCATCATGGCCGGTGAGCATGTGGTTGCGTCCTCTCCTCTGCCTGGCCCTGGCCTGCGCTGCCACACCGGTGGCGAGCACGAGTGGGGTTGTGGTCGAGGAATGGCTCCAAGCGCCGCCGTTGCCGTGGCTGGCGGAACCGCCTCCGCCTTGGATGGACCGGTTTCCCGCACGACTGCAAGCGACGTCTCTCAACAAACCGCCATCGCCGCCCGTCTTCGTTGCGTCAGTGCGCCAACCGGCTGTCCGCTCCGCTTCAGCGCAGCCAATCCTGACCGAGCGGTGGCGTGGCCGCTGGGTCACGGTGCGGGCCACCGGCTATTCACCCCATGACCGGATCGATTCCGGTTATCACGCCACCAAGGGCTCGTGGCGCTGGATCACCGCTGACGGCCGTACCGATGTGCGTACCCAGCCGTATGGTCTGGCTGTGCCGCGTCGCGATGGCAATCCGTGGCTGCGCTATGGTACCCGGGTTTTCATCCCCGCCGGGCAAGGCTACCTCGACCAGACCCTGACCCGGGCCGATCAGCGGGTGTTCACTGTCGATGATACCGGCGCCGCCATCTCCCGGCGCACCCAGGGCAGCGGAACGACCTTTGTCGATCTGCGCTTCGCCACGGAACATGCCGCCCGCCAGTTCGGCGGCGATAGAGGCTGGCGCTCGATCCGGCTGTTCATCATCGACGAGGTGGACTGATCTCGACCACCTGGCGGAAGACCGCTGCTCCATCGCTGCCGTGGACCGCCAGGGCGACGCTGCCGCGCGTGGGATCCCACTCGACCACGCCGTAATTCTGCTGGTCGGTGCAGCCCGCCACCCGCCGCGGATTGACCAGGTCGCGGAAGGTTGCTGAAACCATGCCGGCGGACGCCGCTGACGAGGTCAGCTCGTAGAGCGGAGGCAGACCGGCCCGATCCCACCGGATCAACTCGGCCAAGTGGCGGTCGCCGCTGAGGAAGACCAGTCCCGGAACCTTGTGTTCCTGGAAGAAAGCCAGCAATTCCTCCCGCTCGTTGCGGAACAGCTGCCAGGATTCGAAGCGCTCGGAATAATCCGCAAGGAACTGGCCGCCGCACACGATCAGTTTGAGTGTCGCGGTGCTGGCCAGCAGTTCGCTCTTCAACCAGGCTTTCTGGGCCGGACCGAGGAGGCTCTTTCCAGGACCATCGGGGGAGCGGTTGGGCGAACGGTCCCAGCGGTCATCGAGCATGAACAACTGCACGTCACCGCGCCGGATCGTGAACCAGATGCCTTGGCCGGCGGCAGGTTGGTTGGCCCAGCTCGCCTGGAACAGCCGGCGGCTGTCGCCTTTCAAGGCGAAGGTCCCGTCGCTGTCGTTGGGGCCGTAGTCGTGGTCGTCCCAGATCGCCAGGCAGGACGCCGAACGGAACAGCGGACGCAGCGCCGAGATGTTCTTGAAGCCCAGATGCACCTCTGCCATTTGTCCTGGGCTGTCCCAGTCAGCGGGCAGCAACATGTCATCACCGCCGGGCACCCGGCGAGCTGGTAAGAAATAGCCATTGTCGCCTATGAACAGAGCCAGGTCGGCGCGTTCCCGGCCGAGGGCGGTCAGGGCTCCGCCAGTGGGCTGGCGGAAACAGGAGGCGAACACCAGGCGGAGCGGAGCTGCGCTACCGGCGGGCGGGGCGGTGGTGAACGACAGCTCGGCCAGGCCCGCTACCAAATTCAAACCGACTTGATGCGGAGTCGCCGGCGTCAGCCCCGAGCAGTCGAACCGGACCAGCCGCATCTTCGCCAGTTGGTAGCGAGGCCCGAGGGGGATCTCGCTGGTGGTAGAGGACACGAGGATGCTGGCCACAGAGGGGATCGCGGCTGGCTTCCATTGCAGCGTGGGCAGCGGGTCGCTGATCGCCGTGGCGCACCAGATGCTGGCGGTGTGCTCGCCGACCGCACCGACCATCGCCAGGTCGGCCAATGCCGGAGGCGGATCGGCCGGTTCAGCAGCGGCGATGGCGGGAGCCAGCAGGAACAGGGCAAGGCGCATGACCGCACCTTGGCCAACCGGCCTGGCCTGACAAACGATCCTTTGCCAGGCAGTGCGGAGGGCATGCTTTCCGGCGCGAACGGCGGCGGATGATCGCAGCATGCTGAGGGCGCTGGTCCGGTTCCTGGTGGCGCTGGTGGTGGGCGGCCTGCTCCTGCCGCCGGTGCTGTCCTGGGTGGTCACTCTGATCCAGGCTCGGCTGACGTTGCCCCAGGATCCGTGGGCGGCAGCGGTCGGGGCAGGTCTTGGTCTGCTGATGATGCTGTTGTGGCGCCCGTCCTGGTTCTGGCACACCTGGGTCCATGAGCACTGCCACCTGATCGCCTGTCTGGTGCTGTTCACCAAGGTCCGCGGGCTGAGCGCCACCGACGGACGCGGCGGAGCGGTGGACTATGACGCCGTCGACGCGCTGCGTGGAACGCTGATCGCCATCGCTCCCTACACATTACCGCTCCTGCTGCTGCCGCTGCTGCTCGCCCAGGAACTGCTGCCAGTCGGCCCGTGGCGCCAGGTCTCCACCGGTCTGGCATCGCTGGCGTTTTTTTCGCACCTGCACGGGCTGTGGCACAACATCCGTCTCAATCTGACTGGAAGCGACAGCGATCTGGTGCGCACCGGAAGGCCGCTGGCGGCGGTGCTCATAGTCCTCGGCCTGGCCCTGACGCTGGCCCTGGTCCTGTTGGTGCTGTGGGGAGATCCGCTTGCAGACGGAGTCGCTCAGGCGGCGAAGTTGGTGTCCGGTTGAACCCGAAGGGCGGAGCTGGCTTCATCTGGTTGCAACCGGCACCATGGCCGAACATGGCATCGACCGGCCGCACGAAAGGACGGATCAGTTTCCAACTCGTCCACAATCGGGTCCTGGCCGCCAGCATCAGGAATTGCTCCATCCGACCGTTTGTCGCCCAGCCATAGCCCGGACACCATTGGGGAACCGTCAAGACCCGTAGGATCTTCCGAAACCTATGGCCGATGCTTCCGAGCTCCCGTCCGGGCAATCTGTTGCTCCATCTCGCCCCAGTATAAGACTGAATACATGGATGAAACTTTTGTCATCGAAGACATCTTCCTGACCTTGGTCAACCATCGACCGCGCTCGGTCGTCTCAAGCAATTTCACAGCCCATGAATGGCATGAATTGATTCTGGTCAATCATGGCCGGTATCACAGTGAAACCAACGTTGATTCCTTCGTGCTCGAATCCGGTCAAGTGATCTTCTATGGCGCTGGCACTCCGCATCGTTCATCGGCGCTGGACGGGTCCCGGCTGCAGCTCTGGGTCCTCGGATGGAAAGGATGGCATCCGCCGTGGCCATCAGCTTTCACCATCATGGACCACTGCCAGCGCATCCTGTTGGCCCTGTCCTGGGCGCATGACCGGCGCGACGCCCATCATCTGCTGATGGAAAGCCTGGTCAGAAGCTGCCTGGGAGAGATCGAGGCGGTCCGCAAGCAGCGGCTCGCCCCGTCCGATCCGATCCATCGGGTGAAGAATCTCCTTGAGCAGATGATCTACCGCGAAGTCAGCCTGGGCGAACTGGCCCGCTCCGTCAACATGACCGCACCGCATCTCTGCCGGAGCTTTTTCAAGGTTTTTTCCGAGACTCCAATGGCCTATCTGTGCCGACGTCGACTGGAGACCGGATTGATCCTCCATCGTGATGGCCAGGTACCGGTGAAGGAGATCGCCGCCCGGCTCGGATATGCGTCGCCTGCCAGCCTGCACCGTGCCATGCGTCGATTTGGAATCAGCTTCCACCAGGATGATGCGTGACCTGCATTGCCAGGGCAATCGCAGCGTGATCAGGCTCGATTGCGAGACGTTTCATGGCGATTCGAATCGGATGTCCCCATCAGATACCAACACGATCCGATCTCCCACCCGCCAGCGACGATGGGTTGCGGTTGCCGGCAGCTCCTTGATTTCCAACGGTTTTTCCCTGCTGATCACCAGGATGGCGGTCACGTCCTGATCTTTCGCATCGATCGGCACTTCGATCCTGCGAGATTTATCGATGGTGTCTTTTTCAGGATTTTTGTCCTCTACGGAGTTGGGATCGATGACCATTTTGAACGGACTTGTATCGGCCTGCTCCGGTGGGTTGGAAAGGTTCAGTGGATCCTGTGGTTTGGTTGGACCGGCCTTCTTCTTCTTTTTCGGATTCTCCAGGCGGCCGCGGGCGGCCTCATCGCCGACAACCCGCGGCCGCTTGGCCCCAAGGCGAGGTTGGGTCCCTTTCGGCTCGACGATGATGCCTTGCAGGCGCCTGCCCTCGCCGCCATCGATGGTGAAAGAACCAGGGCCGAACCCGATCTCTTGCGAATAGCCTGTATAGAGATCGGATTTCTCGTCCTGGGTATGCATCTGCCAGGTGCGCCGGCCGCCGCCGACCACCTGATCATGGATCACCACCAGACCAGGCGCACCGCACTTCCCGGAATAATCCGTGGCCACGCGGCGCAACATCCGGGTCGGGATTGGTCCCGGATAGGGCTGCATGCGCTCGCGATTCCAGGCCAGCAAGTCGATTTCCACCTGGCCATTCCCTTGGCGATCGACCTGGACATCGCTGGTCCGACCTTGCCAGATGGCCCCATCGATGCCTTCAACCAGCAGGACGTTCTCATCATCACGTCCGAAAGCCCGTTTATAACGGTGCGAATGGCTGGTCCAGCAGACCCCCAGACCATCGATCCGGAACGCGCCAGCGTCCTGGAACTGCCAGGCCGAGTTCGGCAATTGCCGCTTGGCCATCAAGATGGTCGAGCAGTCGTCCTGACGCCAGCCGCTACGCAGGATCATTCCGCCCATGACGCCATCGTGGACGAAATTTGGCAACTGTGCTAGGCGCTCAGGCTGGTCTGCAAATGGCAATTCCCAGCCAGCCAGGCCATTGAGGATCGAGGAAATCCCGCCGAATCCATAGACCGACCATGACTTGGCGGGTGGATTCGTATTGAATGTGGCAAAGCGCGAAGCAAAGAGAGGCTTCAATGCTGATTGGATCCCTGGATCTGAAAACGGCAGATCCATCAGGCAAAGGTCTGGACCCATCGACCCTGTTCCGACGGTGAACTGCCATCCACCACCAAGTTTATTCATGGCTTTGAACCTGAAATGCGAGACCTGATCGTAGGCGAGGCCCGAGACATTGCGGAGCGCATGCAGGGATCGTGAAACATTCCATGTCCCCGAGGTCGTATATCCGGATCCTTCGAGATTGAACCCGCCAGCTCCGAGAACGAACTCCAAACCACGCCAGAAGTTCCGCTCGTTGATGATCCGGGAATTCCGCAGACTCCAATCCTCACGGCCGGACTGCTCCCACCAGGTCTGCCGTTTTTGCACCAGTTCTGCCCTGCCCCGTCGAACCGCCAGCGCGTCCTCCAGCGATATCCCCTCCAACGGCTCGAATCGAAGCTTGGCCGAGGTCGAGGCACCGCTTTTCGCTGGCTTCCACGCGATCAGGGCCAGGGCGACCACCCCGTCAGGCAGACGGATGATATCGCCATTCTGCAACCAATCGTCTCCGATCCGCAAGCGATAGCTTTCTGCAAGGCCCAATCGGTAGTCGCCTTTGCTGACCAGCACTGGTCCGGCCGCGATGGCCACGCTCCCGTTGGGACCCAGCAGCGGACCGAGATCAAACAGGTGCTGATCATATGCAGCCATGATCTGGTCGACGTTCTTTCCGCCACTCGTCTTGATCATCTCCATGGTTTCCAGGACATTCTTGCGCAATTCAACGATTCCTGGGTGGGCCAGGCACTTGGTCCAGGCCAGGGACGCCGACCCGGCCAAAGCGAGCGGCGGTGGTTCCGCCAGTCTCCCCATGGCCGGAAGGTCAAACTGGAGGCGGTCCAGGTGCCGCGCATCCGACCAGGGGGTGAAGTCGGCAGCGATCAGCGGACCTGCGCACCTGAAATCATCCAATGATACCTCGGTCCCGGCTTGATACGTGGTGATATCGGTGCGTGCCTGCGTGATGGCCTGGACCTGGAATGCACCACGGGCAGGCGGAAACGAATCCGCGGGCGGTTTCCCCACCGTGCCGTCCAGGGCATGTAATTGGACGAGATCGGCAGCCCACTCCCAGATTGAATGATTGGAGAAGCAGATCCCATTGCCTTTTTGCATGCCGGCCGTGACCCAATTTTCGGTGAGCCAGGCCGTGACCTTGGCCCGTTGGTCGGCATCCAGGAGATCCCAGGCGAGATCGAATGGGTAAGGGTCCAGTCTCTGATAATCGCTGATTTTGAACGGACCCTGGGGATCACAAATGATGGCGAAGGCGGATCGGAGATAATCAGCATAGACCGGATCCTGGGTGATCTGCCACACCATGGCAATGGCGGTAAGTTTGGAAAGCGCCAGATCGTTTGTATATCCTTGTCCATGTTCCTTTGGATTGAAGGGGATGGCCAGGAACGGCTGCACGTTCTCGGCGACCATGCGAACGATTTTGGCCCCGGTGGTTGACCGGCCCCAGGCTCTGGCTGCCTCCAGCCGATCCGCCCGTAGTAACAGCCGCGGATGCACGCCTGGTGCCAAGGCCGGGGCGAATCGGGGTGGTTCGACTCCGGCCATCGCCACCACCGCCCCATGCAGCGGAACATCGTTGAATACACCGCGATAGGTTCCACTTGGGTTCGTCTCAGCAACATCGATCTGGTACCACCCGATTCCGCCTTTCACATAGGAATCGCCAGCGATATCCAGGGTAATTTCAAAATGCCAACCATCGCCATCATGCCATTGCTTGAGGACGGCTCCCTGCGATTCGGCCCGATTGCGATGCCAGCAATTGGCCCACACCTCGTCATCAATGGACCCATCCGGATGCCGTCGAAGATTGATCTCGAGAACCTGAGTGCGCAGGGGGTTTTTGGAGACCCCGAGGCCGTCCTGCAACAGCAGGGCATAATTGCCAAAGGTCGGTTTGGGCAGGTAGGGGATGCCATTGCGCAGCCAGTCCGGCGGATCCGCCCACTGGCGGATCGCCGCCGAATGCTCACCCAAGGCCCATTCTGGAATCTCGGCAGTCGGGATCGAAGGCACCGACCAGCCGGTCAGAATGATGACCAGCACCAGACGGCGGAGGAATGATGACCCTGAAGCAGCTTTGCTGAGCAGGATGACCTGGTTCATGACGACCTTTCAGGCTCGGTTTGCCGTTGGCTGAATCGTGTCTGCCTGCTGATGGAGGATGCTGCCATCATCGCTGGCATCGCGTTTGATGAGATCCATGTCCTTGAAGAACCGCCTGAGGTCGATTGCGCACCCGACCGCGAACCAGATCAGGCTGGCTGCGGCGACGATCATGGGGATGATCAGGCCGATGATCAGCCAGACGTTCAACCAGCCTGATTTGCTCATGGTCAGCTGGGCGGCAGTCTCGGCATCGAGCAGTGGCAGCAGCCCGTATTTCCAGGCGACCATGCCCACCATCAGCAGGGCAAGAACCAGGGAATAGAAGAAGATTCCCATGGCCACCCAGCGGTCACTGGTGGAGAAATGGTGGTCGATGCCCACCAGGCGGGCGATCCACGATGGTTGGGCTCGCCTGAGTGGTTGAACGTCACCGACCAGGATCGACTTCAGATCAAACGGAGCCCGGCAGGTGGCCAAGGAAACCGCGACGTAAGTAACCAGGCAACAGACGGCCACCAGGAAGCTCAGGAAGAATCCCGAGGTCAACACCAACGGAATCGGGATGATGGTCCTGAGCCAGGTCATCGAATCCCACCAGTTGCTGCTCAAGATGATCGCGGCGAAGGCCAGTGGGAGGCTGATCAGGGCGCCGGCCCAGGCTCCCTGGACCGTACCCCGCGACCAGTACAGCCCTCCGATGATCACCGCTCCGGAGACTCCAGCGGAGATGGCTCCGCAGACCGACCACCAGACCCAGATCGGTGTCGACAGCGGCAGGATCATCGAACCGATCAGGGCGAAACCCGCGAGTCCCACCGCGGCCAGACGGAGGACCTTGAGGTGAGTCCGGGTGGACAGCGGCCGACGCCGCCAGGGCAGAACGCAATCCTGGATGAACAGACTGCTCCACGAGATGAGATGATTCCCATCCCCGGCGATCAGGCCCATGACCATGATCGCGAGGAAGAGCCCTTTGATGCCAATCGGCAGCATTTCCGACAAAGCCATGAACGGCGCCTGCTGCTTCTGGCGCTGAAGGTCTTCACGCCGGATCGGCTGGCCGTCCTGGTCGACGACTGCGGTGGCATCAAACCAGGATTGGCTTCCCACCGGATTGGCTGCATTCGGCCGGGCGACGTGACTGCCGGATGGGCTGGGCACCGAGGCGATCCGTTCCTTGAGGCTGACCGTGCGCTCGGTGAAATCGGGATGGCGGAGGAAGGTCATGGCGCCGAGAGCGATGACGAGGATCACCAGGGTCCGGGAATACGCCCGCCATTGGCTCAGGATGCCAGCCATCCGCCCTTCGTGCGGGGTCAACGCGGCGTTACGGAAGCCGTGGCCAGCGCCGGCAAGACCGCCGGCATTATAGATGATCGCGAAGATCGCGGTGAGCATGGCCAGGTAATTGAAATCGCGGACGGCGAAGGCATCGAACGGATCGATCGGACTCTTATTCGCCGCCACCGCGGCGGTCGGTCCGCTCAGGGTGCCGGCCAGCACTTCGGACATCTGCTGCCAGGAGACCACCGAAAAGATCGCAATGATGATGATGATGTAGGCGAAATGCGAAAAGATTCCCTCGACGCAGTCGGTGACCAGCAACGTCACCTGGCCGCCCAGGCAGATCGTCGCGATGGTCAGGGACAGATAGATGGATATGATCACCAGATTGGTCGAAACTTCGAGGCCGCCGATCACCAAGACATCGTCCAGTCCCAGGAACGCCTTGAAAAACAGGCAGGATGCCAAGGGGAAGACCAGGTAGCCGAGCGCGCCTGAGGTGAACAGCAGGATGCCGACGAAGCGTCGGAAATTTTTGCTGTAGCGGAGTTCAAGCAATTGAGGGAGGGTATGGCATCGGGTCTGGCGATAGCGCCAGATCACGAAGCCGCTGATCGAAACCAGCAGGACGATCGGGGTGAGCAGGCTGTCGAAGAAGAACACCACGAAGCCGGCGAGCATGAATTTTTCAACATTCGCCACAGTATTGGTCACTCCGCTGCCAGCCTCGCCAGTGGCATTGGTCAGCAGGTACCGTCCGGCGCAGCGGCCTGCGGAGATGTAGTCGGCCACGCTCTGCACCCAACGTCTGGTTCGCCAACCAATCAAGATGACGGCCAGTATCGGCAGCACCGCTACGAGAATGTCTAGCCAGTGCATGGACCATTCCTGAAAACACGCACTGTGAGCTCCAGCTGCATCGGTTCCAGACAAGTAGGAATGGTCATGTGAGCTGGTACGGCAGCCATCCGACTCGGTTCGAGCGCAGGAATTGCTTTTCCGACGCCGAGATTTCCTGACTGGCCTGAGTGTTCCCCGAATTCAGCGAGGTGTTCGCCAGCAACCGGTCACGCGACTTTTCCTTCGGTCAGGTGCATGAACAGATCCTCAAGATTCCGCTCACGGGCGGCGAAGCGGCAGACCGGCAGGCCGGCTTCGATGAGGCGCTTGAGCAGCGCCGCCTGGGTCGCGGCCAGGGCTGGGCAACGGGCGGTGATCAGCAGGTGGTCGATCTGGATCTCGCCCAGCTCGGGCTGCTCGGCGAGGGTTGCCGCCAGGCGCTCGACCGGGGCGGCCAGGCGGATTTCGATGGTTTCGGTGGCGGTATCAGGCTCGGCTGCGGCTTGTACCTGGGCTTTGTGGGCGACCGCGGCCTTGATCTCGCGGACCTTGCCGGCGGCGACCAGGGCGCCTTGCTCGATGATCGCCACCGCATCGCACAGTTCTTCCAGTTCAGCCAGGATGTGGCTGCTGATGAAGATCGCCTTGCCTTGGCCGGCGAGCAGGCGGAGCAGTTCGCGGAACTCGATCCGGGCCCGGGGATCAAGTCCGGCGCTGGGTTCGTCGAGGATCAGCAGTTGCGGGTCGTGGATCAGGCAGCGGCCCAGGCACAGCCGCTGCTTCATGCCCTTGGACAAGGTCGTGACCAGCTTTTCGCGCAGCCCGCCGAGCTGGCAGAAGTCGATCACGTCGCCCACCGCCCGGGTCCGGCGGTCGATCGGCATGTCGTAGGCCCGGCTGAAGAAATCCAGGTATTCCCACACTGTCATGTTCGGATATGCGCCATAACTGTCGGGCATGTAGCCGATCAGCCGGCGGACCCGGTCGGCGTCGTCGATGGTCGACAGCCCGGCCACGGTGCAGTCGCCGGAGGTCGGCAGATCGAGGCTGGCGAGGATCCGCATCGTGGTCGACTTGCCGGCGCCATTGGGGCCGATGAAGCCGAAGATTTCACCGCGATCGAATTGGAAGCTGACCTGCTTCACGGCGTCGACCCTGGTCGGGCCGTGGCCGAAGGAACGGGACAAGCTGTGGACTTGGACCAGCATCGGATCAGCTCTTTCCTGCGGTTGCCGGGGCCACGATCCCGAACACCCAGGATTCCACCGGCGCGACGTCCTCGCCGGCTGGGCCGGGCACAGGCAGCAGCGGCGCGGCCAGCTTGGCCTGGTAAGCGAATGGTTCCTTGGCCACGGCATCGCGGACCAGGGTCGCGCCTTGGCTCAACCGGCCCTGGTTGGCCAGTTGTGGCAGCCGGGTCAGACCGCGGGCCGGGCCATCTTGGGTGAGCGTCGCACTGGCGCCGTCGGCCAGGGCGGTGCAGGCCCAGGCTTTTCCAGCGGCATCGCGCCACAGCAGTTGGTCGATTGCTGCACCCAGGCCGTTGGTCACCCGCCATCCCCCGCCCACCGGTTCGATCAGCAAGCGGCGGTTGTCGGGCCGGGCCTGGATGTAGCGCAGGGCGCGGTTGGTCCGGCTGGGAATCCATGGTCCGTCAGCGCGCAGGCCGTCGGTCCAGTCGAGGCTGAGCTGGCCGACCTGGCGTCGTTCTTCATCGCTGAGCACCGCGGTCACCAGATCCTCGCCGTCGAGGACGAGGCCGCCGGTGGACAGTCCGGCGAAATAACTCACGCCGGTCCAGCCGATGGCGCGTTTGGCGGTCTGATCAAGATGGACCGCTTGGATCACCGTCCGTCGGACATGGATGCCCTCGGCCAGGATGCTGATCAGGATCAGCCCGAAACACGTGGCGGCGCTGATGATCGGTGTGGTGATCAGGAACAGGTGGCGTTTGCCCTGGCGGCGCACCCACCACAAGTTGAGCGGTCCGACGACCACTGCGAAAAGCACGGCGATGACCACGAAGGCGAGCACCGGGACCCGATCGGTTCCGGGCACCGGCGGCGCGTCGTCGGGCGAATCCTTCAGCCGTTCCCGGATCGCCGCCGCCACCGGCGCCGGGTCGGCAGCGGTGGCCAGGATCGGGCGGGCGCCCAGCCGCGACCACGCGGTGACCTGGCTGTTCTCGCTGACGATCAGCCCGCCGCCGGCCAGCGACCAGGTGGCGATGGCCTGGCGTTGGGCCGCGCTCAGGGCGCGATCACCGGCTGGCGTCAGCCACAGGACCAGCCAGCACGGATAGCCCTGCCAGCGGTCAGGGAGGTTCTCGACCGGAAAGCGGTCGACGCGATCCTCGGGATAGCCGGCGGTTGACGAATAGCGATGCCGGCCGGGCAGAGCCGCGCCGGCCAGGGCTTTGACCAGGAATTCGTGGAGGGCCTTCTGTTTCACCGTCTCGTCGGGATCGACCAGGGCGAGGTCGAGTGACCGGTGCTGATGCGAAGAACTGCCGCTGACATCATAGGATCGACCGCGGTCATCGGTGGCGTGCAGGTTGACGTAGGAGTATTCCTGGCCCGGCACCAGCACGGTCACCCGCTGCGGGCGGCGGTCCTGGACCTCGACCCGCAAAGTGCCGGAGTCCTGGCCGCAGCGGGCCTCCAGCCGGAGCGTCGCGTCGCGCTCGGGGTCGATGGCCACGATCGCCGGAGCGTAGCCATCGGCGTCGGTCCACGGCAGCTGCACGTTGACGCTGGCAGAAAAATCCCCGGCGGCCAGCGCGGCGGCGCAGAGATACAGCCCGAGCAGGGCTGGAACTGGCCAGGACCAGGATGAACCGACATGCAGGCTCATACCTCAGGGATCTCCCGCACCAGGCCTTCGACGATCTGGGCGGCGGAGGTTCCGGCCAGGCCAGCCTCATAGGTCAGCACCAGGCGGTGGGCGATCACCGGCACCGCCAGGGCCTGGACATCGGCGAAGCCCACGGCGGGCCGCCCCGACAGCAGCGCTCTGGCCCGGGCGCATCCGGCCAGGGCGATGGCAGCGCGGGGGCTGGCGCCCCAGCGCACTGCGGTTTTCACTGTGCCAGGCGATCCGGCCAATTCCGGTCTGGTGGCATTGACCAGCCGGGCGATGTAGCCGGCGACCGCCTCAGGGAGGACGACCCGCGCCACCCCAGCGAGCAACGAAGCGATGCCGTCCTGGTCGCAGACCGCCGCTGGCGGAGCCGGCCGGCCGTCGGGGCGCTCCATCAGGATGCGGGTCAAGGCGTCGGCGGAGATTCCGGTCACCGTCGCCTTGATCGTGAACCGGTCGAGCTGGGCCTCGGGCAGCGGATAGGTGCCGTCCTGCTCGATCGGGTTCTGGGTGGCGAGCACGAAGAACGGCCGGGGCAGCTCGTGGGTGGTGTCGAACACCGTGACGCAGCGTTCCTGCATCGCCTGGAGCAGCGCCGACTGGGTCTTGGGGCTGGCGCGGTTGATCTCGTCGGCCAGCACCACCTGGGCGAACAGCGGTCCGGCCCGGAACACCAGGTTCCGTCCGCCTGCGGTTTCCTGAAGAATCAGCGTGCCGGTGATGTCGGCGGGCAGCAGGTCGGGGGTGAACTGGATGCGCTTGTGGTCGAGCCCGGCGAGCCGGGCCAGAGCCTTGACCAGTTCGGTCTTGCCCAGCCCAGGCAACCCTTCGAGCAGCACGTGGCCGCCGGCGAGCATCCCGGTCAGCACCAGGCGGGTGAGATCCTGCTGGCCGAACAGGACGGCATCGAGGCCGGCGAGCAGGGCGTTGGAACGCTGCTGGTGCCCGGCGAGTTCGGCAGGAGGGATCAGGTCGGGCATGGACACGTCATCATCGGAACGACCACGCGAGCAACCCTGTACCGATCGCGGCGAAGGTCCAGTAGTCGGTCGGCAGTCCGAGCAGCCAATGCTTGTGCCACTTGATCTCGCCTGGCTTGAAGCGTTTCCAGCCCCATGCCGGGTTGCGCAAGAACCACAGGAAATCCTCGGTGATCCAAAAGAGCATGAAGCTGCCCATGATCCGCGCTTCGAGCGGCCACGACCACTGCCACAGCAACAAGCAGGGGAAATGGAAGATCAGCATCATGAAGCATAGCGTCCAGGCGTGGTAGCCGGTCAGCGGCCGCCCGCCGAAAAACACGTCGAGCAGCCAGTGCTTCTCGATCCGCCAGGTCGGCAGCTTGGCCGCCCAGCCGTTCTCGCCCTCAATGTTGATCTCAAGCATCGCGAACACATAGGCGAGCAGGAGCAGCGCCAGGGCGAGGGCGATCTCGTGGTACATGTCAGACCGACGGATTCGGAGCTGATGATGACGGCGATGCCGCCATGACCTGGTCGAGCACGGCATCGGCTGCCAGCGGCCGGCCGAGGGCGGTCGCTGCGGCCCGCATCCGGGCCAGGCGATCGGGGTCGGCGAGCAACCGGCGGACGCGGTATTCGACGCCGGCCGCGTCGTGGGCCTTCATCGCCGCGCTGTGCTCCAGCAGGTAGTCGCTGTTGCGTTCCTCCTGGCCTGGAATCGGCGAGACCACCAGCATCGGCAGGCCCAGGGCCAGGCATTCCGCCGTGGTCAGGCCGCCGGGCTTGGTGATCGCCAGGTCGGATGCTGCCATTGCTGCTTCGGGGACCTCGGTGAAGCCGACCGGGAACAGGCGGCCGGGGAACCGCGCAGCGATCTTGCCCAGTCGATCGAGCAGCGGCGCATTGCGCCCGGCCAGGGCCATGATCTGGAAATCGCCAGGAACGTGGAGCATGCGTTCGGCGAGCTTATCCATGGCGCCGACCCCGGCAGCGCCCGACATCAACAGCAACGTGGTGCGCTGGGCGTCGATGCCGAACCGGGCGGCGGCCTCGGCGCGGCTCGGCGGAGCGGCGAACCCGGAGGCAATGGGGATACCGGTGACCGCGATCGGCGGCACTGGCGGAGCGCCAGGCAGCGCCGCCAGACGATCGTCGAGGCGCCAGGCGACCTCTTCAGCGGCGACGCAGAAACCAGCCTGTCCGGGCTGGACCCACAGGGCGTGGACATCGTAGTCGGTGACTACGGTGGTGATCGGCGCCGACACCACGCCAGCAGCGCGCAGCCGGGCGCAGAGCTGGGCCGGCAGGAAGTGGGTGCAGACGATGTGGGTCGGTTCGGCCTGGTGCACCGCCCTGGCCAGGCGGCGGGTGTTGAGCTCTTCGATGGCCCGGCGGAAACGGGCAAGATAGGTATCCGGACCGACCACATCCGACGCGTGGTAGAGATAGCCCCACAGCGCTGGGCTGCGATTCACCAGGGTGATGAAGGACCCGGCGTACAAGCGGCGGAACAGCCGGGGGACCAGTTCCATCACATCGATGTGCTGGGCTGACCAGCCGCGCGCATGTGCGGCGGCGACCAGCGCTTCGGCCGCACGCACGTGGCCGGCTCCGGCAGAGACGCTGAGCACCAGCAATTTCGGCACCATGGGCGCATCGTGGCCAGAAGGGCCGGTTCGGAAACCCGCCGCCGGCGAATGCCGGCGAATGCCGGCGAATGCGGGCAAATGCGGGCGAATGCCGGCGAAGATGCAGTTCAGGCGGATCGGTCAGCAACGATGATTGATCCTCAAAATTCCAGAAGAACCGCAAAGACACCATGACGCAAAGGAAAAATCTGAGTAAGGGCTCGCGCAGGAATAACTTGAGCATGTTGCACAGGTGGATGCGTTTGGCAGCAAACCGAGTCCCGTAGGCTCCGCTGGCTCGGCGACCAACCGAGTGCGGATGGACCTTGCTCACCATCCAACCACGCGGCGCTTTCGCGGTTCCACAAGCGCTATTCAGGGAGATGGCGCCTTGACCACGGCCAGGTTGCAGCATGTTCCGCCGCCATGCGCGTACCCCTGCTGTCGGCTGTCATCGCCACGATGCTGCTGTTTTCATCCATGGCCGCGGCCGGCGAGCCGGCCGCGGCAGTGACCGCCAGGCCGGTCAACGAAACCGCCTGGATCGTGATCGCCACGGCCGGGCACCTCGCCCAATTCTGGACCGGCAAGCCGCCAGGCTATTCCGCGACGGTCGATCCGGCCACGTCCGCGGTCACGCTGACCGCGCCCGGAGTCGCCGCAGTGGTCGTGAAACCCGAGCCACATTGCTGGGCAGCTGGGGCCTATGCCCCGGTGTTCGATCGCCTGGGAGCAGGACCGGCGCCGGCGAGCAGCACCGGCGACGACCCCTTCGCCGTCCTTGGCGACCTAGTGGAACCCACGGTCAGCCGGATCGCAGCCAAGGCAGCAGCCTGCGGCGCCGGCTTGGCCAAGGCGCCGGGCGACGCCGCTGCCCACGAGGCTGCGGCGTTGGTGCTGGCGGTCTTCACCTTGCGTGAATCAGCGGGATTCCTCACCGATGTCCGTCCAGGACTGAACCGCCTGGCGGCCCATTTGGCGGTGGCCCAACGGCTGCGAGCCGGCGCACCGGCGTCGGGTCCGGGACTGGTGGCCAGCGCCGCTCTGTCGGTGCTCACCGGCCGCGCGGTCGAGGCGGCGCCCCAGCTCGACCGCATCGCCGCGTCGAATCTTCCGCGAGCCAAAAGCTGGGCGGCAGCCCTGCGGCTGCGCCTGACCAACGACTGGCGGTTGGTGCCGGCCGACCAGGCGAAATCCCTGCTCGTCGCCCGGGAGCGATTCCGCGCCAAAGCGATCACCGTGTCGTTGTCGGCAGCCCGGCGCGAAGCCGCCGTCGCCATCGACGGTACCACCGATTTCTTCCACATCGGCTCGGGCGCGGTGGGCACGAACTATTCGGTGGAGGACGGCCATGTCCTGCTTCTCGGCGGCCTGGGCGATGAATTGCGTGAGATCGGCGTATGCGCCAAGGAAGTTCTCGACCAGGAGATCGGCGAGCTGCCAGCGCTGCTGGCGATCCTTGCGCAACCGCCCGCCGGCCCCGCCGGCACGGTGCTGCCGTGGACGATGTGGGCCGACCAGGCCGAACGGCATCTCTGCCAGCAGTGGTTCATGGCCTG
Source organism: Planctomycetota bacterium (assembly GCA_014193115.1). Lineage (GTDB taxonomy): Bacteria > Planctomycetota > UBA11346 > UBA11346 > UBA11346 > BJHQ01. Next base: position 64,005 of record BJHQ01000018.1, read on the forward strand.
GGACTTCTGCGACCGGATGTGGGGCGTTCCGGAAGAAGCCAATAAACTGCAAGAACTGTTCACCCAGCAATTCGCCAAGCTGCCCCACGCGCCGCTGATCCTGGCCCGGTGGTCCGGCTCGGCGGAGGTGCTCCGCCCGCACGTCGCAGCCATGCAAAAGATGATTGAAATTCAGCCGCAGCGGATGCCGTTCTCGGCCTGGATTTGGAAACCCGAGGGCAAGCTGGCCAAGGACTGGGCGATGCCCCGGGCCGAAACCTGGTTCGCTGCAAAACCGCCTCCCGGAACCCTGATCAATGTCGGTTCCCGGCTTGACCGGTTGCCCAAGGCCGACCGCCTGGCGGCTGCCGATACATTGGCAATCCTCGACCCGGTCAATCGCGACCTGCTGTTCCTCCAAGTCGGTCGGCTAGGAGACCACCCCGCGGTGGCGGCGCTGGAGCAGATGCTCGCGCCGCTCCTTGGTTTCGACTACCAGGTCTTGGGCTGGGTGGCCCGGTGCGCCCAGGAAGGCGCGCCGGACCGCTACGCCAAACTGATGGAAAAACTCTGCGTTGAAGACCCGGACGAATGGTGGAACCTGAGCAGCTGGTACCGCGATCAGAAAAAGGACGATCAGGCGTTGGAAGCAGCGCTCAAAGGCTGGAAGCACGGACTGAACCGGGTCCTCGCCGCCAATGCTTCGCAGTGGCTGGTGATGCGCTTGCACGCCCTGGGGCGGACTTCCGAAGCCAAGAAAATCGCCGATGGGGCGTACGAGGTTTTTTCATGGAGCGGCATCCAGACCAAGCTGGTGCTCTGCGAAGCCATGGGCGACCTGGCTGGCGCCGAAGCCTGCGCCAAGGCCCAGGCCGAACGATATGGCGACCGTGGAGAACTGGCCAAGTTCTATGGCCGCCATCCCGACTTCGCCGGAGCCAAGGATTTCCGCAAGAACGCCGAAGCCGAGCTGTTCCCCAACGGGATGAAGAAGACCGTGCTGGCTGAATGGAAAGGCCCGCCGACCGCGGGCATTCTGGTGACCTCGGAATCGGAACTGTCCAAGGCCGCTGGCCTGAAAGCTGGCGCGGTGATCGTCGCCCTTGATGGCTATCGGGTCGAAACCGTTGATCAGTACCAGTACGCTCGCACCTTGAAGGACGATCCGTTGATCACACTGATCATCTATCAGGACAACGCGTGGTCGGAACTGCGGGCCAAGACCAACGAGGAACGCCGTCTCGAAATCGACCTGAAGGCGCTGACGCCGCCGAAGCCAGCGGCGCCCAAACCCCAGCCGAAACCCGAGCAGCCGGTCTTCTGACCACCGCCAACGCTTAGGGCGCACGAAACAGCTCGCCTCGTCGCGCGTTTCGGAGCGGCGATGCCCTCATCGCCGGCGCGACGCTGGTTCCAATGGCAGCATAGTCAGCACGTGGCCGTTGGTTTGAATACCGGGATGGTTCCGCGACTCCGCGCAATTCCGGCGATGGGGGCATCGCCGCACCGTGGCGTTATTCGGTCCGCACCAAGGCGCGATAGGCGCGTGGGGTCATGCCGGTGATCCGGCGGAACAGCCGAGTGAAATAGCCGGGATCGCTGAAGCCGACATCGAGGGCGAGGTCGAGCAGCGGCCGCCGGTCGGTTTCGATCAGCCGGCGGGCTTCCTCGACGCGCAGCCGGGCGAGGTAGTCGAGCACGCCCAATCCGGTGCGTTGGCGGAACTGCTCGCCGAACCAGTTCGGGGTCAGGCCCACCGTCGCGGCCAGGTCGGCGACCCGGATTTGGGAGCGGAAGTCCCGGTGGAGGATCGCCAACGCCTCGGTGATCGGGCCGGAAGCGGGCAGGGAGTGCAGCGCTGATCCGCCATACGCGGCTTGGGCCCGGGCGAGCAGGACCAGGAACTCGGTCATCTGGGCGCGAACCTGGGCATGGAATCCAGCCTGTTTTCTGGTGAGTTCCTCCAGCATCAGGCGGCACAGGCGGTCCGCGGTTCGGGCGTCATCAGGGGCCAGGGCGAGCTTGTGCGGCACTTCGGCCTGGACGGTATCCAGGAACCGGTTGAGCCCAGGCAGGGCGATCAGCTCCGCCCAGTCGCGAGGTGCGAACAGCTCGGCAGTGAAGATGACATTGACCAGCGAGAATCCGGGTTCGCTGCGGAAGCTGTGGACGTCATCGGGCCGCATCAGCAGCACGTCGCCGCCGAGCATCGGATAGGGCCGGCCTTCGATCAGGTTCACGCCGCAGCCGCTGCGGATGAAGACCAGTTCATAGAAATCGTGGCAGTGCTCGGTTCCTTGCAGCGCACTGGATTCGATCACCGCCACCGGCAGGCCGGGAGGTGAATGCCCGCCCATCCGCAAGCGGTTCAGAGTGGTGACAGGAACGCTCAATGCCGCACCGTGATCCGTCCTGGTTGAACCGTCAGTTCGTCAAGAATACGAATTTCACCATGCATACAATGCACGCCTCCAACCAGGAAACCTCCCATGAATGCGCCTCTTCCCGCGCCCGCCGCACGTCGCCTGCCAGCCATCGCCCAGCACGACCCGGCCAGCATCGCCACCGCCATCGCCGACGACGGATGCGCCTTCATCCCGGGCGTGCTGTCGCCGGAACAGGCCACCGAGACCTGTCGCCAGATCGATGGTTTGGTCCATCTCGATGGCGATGGCCGCAATCACGACGGGAAAAGCATCGACCACTACAAATGCGTGTTCAATCGCGATCCCTTTTGGCTGCGCTTCCTCGACCAGCCGGGCATCATCGACGCCGTCGAGCGGCTGCTCGGCAGCAACTGCCACATCATCGGCATGAGTGCCTGGCGTTCCCCGCCCGGGGTACGCCGCCAGGGGATCCACGCCGACCAGATTTTCCTGCCGATCAGCGAGGATCTGCTGCTGTCCGGGCAGGTGGTCCTGCCGGTGTTCATCATGACCCTGCATTTCTATCTGTGCGACATCGATGAATCGCTCTGTCCGACCTGGGTGATTCCCGGCTCCCACAAGGCTGGCCGCGGACCGCGCCCGGCCGATCCCGGCCAGCGCGCCGAACGCCAGCGCCAGTTGACCATCGCCAATTCCCAAGGCGGCGAAGAGGAGACCTGGCGCGGCCAGACCGCCTTCCCGGTGACCTGCAGTGCCGGCGATTGCATGCTGTTCCGCAGCGAAATCTGGCATCACGGGTCGGCCAACACCTCGGACCGCACCCGCTACCTGCTGCAGGTCCACTACGCCCAGCGGGTCGTCGCCCAGCGCTTCCCGCCGTACATCGATTTCCGCCACAACCCGGTGGTGATGGCGGCGGCCAACGAACGTCAGCAGCGGATGATGGGCAAGCACACCATCGGTGCTTACGGCTGAGTAAAATTGATGAACCGCCAAGACTCCAAGACGCCAAGGGAAGGCGCCATGCTTCGCTGGTGCGGAGGGATCTTCCTCAAACCTTGCACCACTTGGACCTTCGGCGGTTCCCAAACTCCGGGTCTTCGCGAGAACGTGCCGCGCCGAACGTGACCGAATCGGTCGCGGCCCGTTCTCCGATGAGCCTGCGGCACTTGTTCACCAAGCCACCAACCATCATCCCGGTCCTGTCCTCATGATCACCTTCTCCGGAAAACACCTCCTGATCGCCGGTGGTTCGCGCGGCATCGGCGCCGCCACCGCGGTGCTCGCCGCCCGCGCTGGAGCGGTCGTGTCGATTGGTTATCGCGGAGACCACCGCGCCGCCCAGGCGACGGTGGACCGGATCACCGCCGCCGGCGGCCGGGCATCGGCCTTTGCCCACGATCTCGGCGAGGCTGGCGCTCCGGCAGCGCTGGTTGCCGACGCGATCAGAGCCCACGGCGATCTCGACGGGCTGGTGGTCGCGGCCGGCGTGTTCCAGGCTGCCGATCTCGCCGACATGTCGGTGGGCTTCTGGGATTTCACCATGCAGGTGAACCTGCGCGCCAGCTTCCTCGCCATTCAGGCGGTCATCCCCAGCCTGCGCCGTCGCGGCGGCGGCAGCATCGTGCTGTACACCAGCACCGCCGGCCAGCGCGGCAGCGAGCACCACAGCGCCTATGCGGTGAGCAAGGGCGGCCAGATCCTGCTGATGCGCTCCGCCGCCCGCGAACTCGCCGGAGATCGCATCCGCTGCAATTGCGTAGCCCCAGGCTGGACCGACACCGACATGGCGGCCGGCGAGCTGGATCCGGCTTCCCGGGTCGCGGTGGAAAAATCCATCCCCCTCGGCCGGATCGGCAGGCCCGAGGAACCCGCGTCGGCTGCTTTGTTTCTGCTCAGCGATCTGGCTGCCTTCATCACCGGCTCGACCATCACCGTCGACGGCGGTTTCGACATGCGCGGGTGAACGCGGATGGGTCGTGGTTCAGTCCCGCTCAACTGCCACCGCCGCGAAATGCCCCCCGAAACCCAAGGCCAGCTTCCACAGCCGGCGGTGCGGGCTGTGCAGCGCCGCGACGATTTCGACCAGGCCGCTGGCGCCCAGGGTGTGGCCAATGACCGGTTTCATGCGGATGCGCGGGATGCTGCGCCACGGTCCAGCGTCAAGGCCGCCTTGTTCATAACGCTCGCCGTTGCTGGTGCCGGTGCCGTGGATGACGATCGCATCGGGCGACGGAGCAACGCTCCACAGACCACGTAAAGCGGTCAGCAACACCTCGGGATCGCGTAGTTCGGTCTCATGGCTGGCGTCACCCAGGCGCACTCCGGCGATCAGCCGCCACGGCCCGTGGGGTCCCAATGCCACGGCGGCGGCGCCCTCAGCAGGCGCGAAGCCTGCACCCTCGACCAAACCAGTTCCCGGTGGCCGGCTCCCGCACAGCACGCCCAGCTGATGGAAGCCCGCCACGACGAAAGGCGTCAACGAGCGGTCCACGGCGCCGGCCAGACCCAGGCCAGCACGGCCGGATTCGATGGCGTCGGCCACCGCCAACAGGCCATACAATCCTGACGCGCACGCCGCCGCCGTCGGCAGGTTCACGTACATCGGCCAACCCAGGGCCGCGGCCACGACAGCATTGGCCTGTCCCGGCCACGCTGCGGTGAAGTGTCGGAGGTCACCAGCGAGGGCCGCTTCCAGCAACCACGGATCACCCTTGCTGGTGGCGACGCTGAGCCCTGGGAGCGCCGAGCGCCAGCTCGGATGTGTTTGAGGCCAGCTCGGCTTTGCCTGAGGAATCAGGTTTTCCAGGGTCGCATCGGCGGATGCAGCGGCCGAGCCGAGCCGAGCCCCATGCCGCGCCGCCACTGCCGTCGCCGCTGCGACTTCCGCCGCCGAACGCGGATCGTCCACCCGTCCGCACCAGCCGATTTCCGCATCGCGCCGCAGCACCGAACGCCCCGCGACCACGGCGTCCCAGGTTGCCGCTGCGTCGCCAGCGGCGCTCAGCGCACTCCATCCAGCGATGCGTACCTGCGAAAACCGGCGCACACCCGGCCCCCAGTCCCCGGTTCCCAGCCCCCAGCCCCTGTTCTGCATGCCAACCAGCATGGCGATGGGACGGATCTTCCCAGCCATGCGCAGGGCGCACCGGTAGTGATGCGTTCCACGCCACCTTGCGCCTGGGCGCCTCTGTGGCAGGGTCCATGCAAACCTTCCGCGCCCGACGAAACGAAAGCCCAACACGATGACTACCGAAGCCGCCAAGGCAGCCGATACCCTGTTCGCGATTTCCAAGGATCACCTGGAGACCGGCCTGCGCGGGGCACCGGTGGGCTATTGCACCACCTCCCAAGTCGAAGCTGACAAGGGCCTATTTTACGTAGGTAATCCGGTGGAAGCCATCGCCGAGCGCGATCCGGAAGACGTGATCCATCTGCTGCTCTACAAGCATTGGCCGAGCCCCACGGAACGCCTCCAGTTCGACGAGCTGATCCGCGATCGCGCTGCGGTCGATCCATCGGTGTTCGCGACGCTTCAGGCCCTGCCCCGGCAAGGCCATCCGATGAAGTGGCTGATCGCCGCGATCAACGCCCTGGGCATGACCTATGCCTGCAAGGATTACCGCCGCGAAGCCATCGACTTGATCGCCAAGATTCCGGTGGTGACCGCTGCGATCTTCCGCATCCGCGAGGGCTGGGGCAATCCGATCCCGCCCCGCGCCGATCTCGGGTACATGGAAAATTTCGTCCATATGCTGGGCGTTCCCGGATTCGGCCACCAGCAGAACGCCCGGCTGTCCCGGCTGATGCGGGTGTTCGATGTCACCCATTTCGATCACGGCGGCGGCAATTGCTCGACCTTCACCGGCAAGGTGGTGGCCTCGGCCAACTCCGACATGTACGAGTCGATGGTCGCGGCGATGGCCGCCCTGGCCGGGCCGCTCCACGGCCGCGCCAACCAGGAATGCCTGGAGTTCATCCAGGGCTGCGTCGCCCGGGTCGGACCGCATTTCGGCGCCGCCGAGGTCGCCGCGATGATGCAGGACAAACTGGCCAAAAAGGAACTGATCTTCGGCTTCGGCCATGGTGTGCTGCGGGTCGAGGATCCCCGGGCCCGGGTCCTGCGCGCCTTGGGCGAAGAGCTGTGCCCCAACGATACGAACTTCCGCATGGTCAAGCTGATGGCCGAGGTCGGCCCCGGGATCCTGCGCGCCAATCCCAAGATCGCTGATCCCCATCCCAATGTCGACAGCGTTTCGGGCAGCCTGCTGATGGCCTGCGGCCTGACCCGCCCCGAATACTACACGGTCCTGTTCGGCCTCAGCCGGGTGGTCGGCATCGCCGCCCAGATCGTCTACGAACGGTGCGAAGCCCGCGGCGGTAAAGGCACGCCGATCATCCGACCGAAGTACTTCTACAGCCCCGAAGGCACCGCCAAGGGCGAAGCAGTGATCGCCGGATCGGGCTGAGCCGGCACGAGTAGCTGACGCAGCCGAGGCGCTGGGAGAGTCTCCCAGCTCGACCAAGACGGGAGCGGAACGCCTTGGTGCCAAACGAACGTTGCTGAAGCGCTCGGCCGCACAGAGTGCGGCGCTCCGAGTGGAAGCGCTGGGTCGAGCCCCAGCTCGACCGAGACGAGATGCGCTGAACGCCTCGGTGCATGACGAACGTTGCTGGAGCGCCCGGCCGCACAGAGTGCGGCGCTCCGAGTGGAAGCGCTGGGTCGAGCCCCAGCTCGACCAAGACGAGATCCGCTGAACGCCTGGGTGCCTAACGAACGTCGCTGGAGCGCCCGGCCGCACAGAGTGCGGCGCTCCGAGTGGAAGCGCTGGGTCGAGCCCCTGATTGACCATGACGAGGATCGTTCCGCGTCATCTCCCCCACAGCAGGCAGGCGGTGAGCGCTGCGGTCCAATGGTAATCGCGGATGACGCTGTATCTGCGGCGATAATCAAAGGGGCTGCCGACCGGGCCCTTGCGGTCGCAGGCGGGTGGGGCGACCGCGCCTTTGGCGTCGAAGAACTCGAACAGCACGCCGGATTCGCGCCAACGCCGTTCGACCTCGGTCAGGGTCGCTTCGGCCAAGCGGACTGAGCGGTCCTCAAGTCCATGCCGTCGCAGGCCGTGCACGATGAAGTAATTCATGTTCACCCACATCGGCCCGCGCCACATGTCGGTAGAGAAGGTCGGGTGTGATAGCGACACGCTGGGCACCGGCACCGGGGCGGCGAAGTGGGCGGGATCGTCGAGCATCGTCACCAGCCGGCGGGCGCGGTCGGCGGGCAGGTCGGGCAGCAGCAGCGGCATGAAGCCGCTGACCGCCCGCACCCCGGTGAACCGGCCCTGCAGATCGCGGTCCTCGTAGAAACCGTGATCGTGGTTCCACAGCTGGGCGTGGACCTGCTGGCTGATCGCACGGCTGCGCATCCGCCAGAATTCCGCGGCATTTTCCTTGCCGAGCATCTGATGGAGGTCGGCCAGGCACAGGCAGTCGTGGGCGGCGAAGACCGAGAAGTCCACTGCATCGACCACGCCGGCCTCGTCAAAACGCGGGGAATTGTCGAGCCCGGATTCACCGCTGCGGCAGCGCGGATTGCCTTCGATATCCCATTCGAGCAGATCATTGCGGTTGCGATCGCGGTTGCGCAGGTCCCATTCCAGGTAGCGCTCCAGCCTGGGCACCGCCCAAGTGGCTGCGGCGCGGTCGCCGCCGGCGCGCACGGTCTCCAGCACCGCCCAGGCGAGCAGTGGCGGCTGGGTCATCGGTTTGCCGAGCTTGGTGCCGGCGACGGTGGTGGTGATCGGCACCATGCCGTCGTCGGTCTGGGCATCGAGCATCGACTTGAGCCAGGACCAGGCCGTGGCCGGTTCGATCTGGGCCATCGCGACGCTGTGGAAGCACGAATCCCACAGCCAGCAGTGGCGATGCGGCACCCGGTCCGGCGTCGACCACGCCTGGCGGAAGGACCCTTCGGTGGTGCATGAGTTGACCCGCATGACTGCGGCGCATTTGTTCAACAAGCGTTCCCGTCCGGAGCGGAGCGCCGGCGGCACCTTGCGGAACCATTCCAGGCGTTTCCCTGCGATTGCCCAGGGATCGGCGTTCAGGCCGGCGTCGGCGCGGGCGGTGGCTTCAGCGGAATCCTTGCCCCAGGCCAGGGCGATGCGCCCCGGTCCTGTGCGCAATACGACCACGCCGACCAGGAAACCATCAGCGACATAGCGCGGCACGCCGCCGGCTTCGGCTTCGCCCCGCACTTCGTCCTCTTCAACCAGCTCGGCGCTGGCGTCGGCTGGAATCGCTCCGACCAGGGTGTGCCAAGCGGTCCAGGTCAGTACCACCGGAGTGTTGGCTGAGCGCCCGGCGAGGACATCGCCGGTCGCAATGGCGACGGCCGGATCGCTGGGAAATTGCAGGCGCAGGCGACGTCGCTGGGGCGTGTGGATCAGCAGGTTGAACGGCTTGCCGTCGATCGCGGCGACGAATCCGCTGGCGGTGCAGGTGGCTCCGTCGAGCCCGGAGAACGCGAAGAGCAGACCCTCGCCGGCGACGTCGGGCAGGTTGGGAAAGCGGGCAAGCAGATCGCCAAGCGGATCGGCAGCGGACAGCGGGTTGGTCATGACTTCAGGGTCGCGGGATCCGCAGCGCTGCCAACGGCTGGCAGCGATCAGGACGGATCGATCAGCCGGGCCAGATCAGCGCCCGATCCTGGACGACCGACGGATGCAGTTCGGTTCCGATCGGCAGGGCGGCCTCTGGCGGCAGCAGCACGTGGGATTCGCCTCCGGCCCAAGCGACCGTGGCGACCTGATAGGCGCCATGGTGCTGGACGACCCGGATCTGGGCCGGACGCGGTCCACCGTTTGGCGCCAGGTGTTCCGGCCGGATGCCGATGGTGGCACGGCTGCCAACGGTGGCGGTGGCTGGCGCGAGGGGGGTTCCATCGCCTGCTCGCCAGAATCCGTCGCTGGCGGTCGCTGCGATCAGATTGATCGGCGGATGGCCGAGCAGCCGGGCGACCTCCGGACTGGCCGGACGATCATAGATGTCCTCGGCGCTGCCGACCTGGGCGACCCGGCCGGCGATGAGCACGACGATGCGGTCGGCCATGGCCAGGGCCTCGCCCTGATCATGGGTGACATAGAGCATCGGCGTGTGCAGCTCGCGGCGCAGGGCGGCGATTTCCAGGCGCAGCCGTTCGCGCAGCTTGGCGTCGAGATTGGTCAGCGGCTCGTCGAGCAGGAACAACCGTGGCCGGCGGACCAGGGCCCGGCCGAGAGCGACGCGCTGCATCTGGCCGCCTGAGAGCCGGGTCGATGGCTTGTCGAGCAGGTGGCCGATGGCGAGCAGCTCAGCGACCCAGGCGATGCGCTGGGTGATCTCGGATTCGGGCAATCTGCGGGCCGGGGCGCGCAGGGGGAACTCCAGGTTTCTGCGCACCGTCCAGTCCGGGTACAGGGCGAAATCCTGGAACATCAGCGCAACATCGCGGGCCGCTGGATTCCACGAGGTCGCCTCGGCGCCGTCGAAGGCCACGCTGCCGGCATCAGGGGTTTCGAGGCCGGCGATGGTGCGCAGCAACGTGGTCTTGCCGGCACCGGTGGCGCCGAGCACCACGACCAGTTCGTCGCGGCCGACGTGCAGATCGACACCAGCAAGCGCCTGGATCGCTCCAAATCGCTTGGTCAGGCCGGCGACGGCAAGGCGCGGGTGATCGGTCATCGCGCCTCCAACGAACTGCCATCGGTGGCGAACCAGCGAACACCGGCGGGAGCGATGGCAAGTCCGACGGCGTCGCCGATGGCGCTGGCCGGCCGATCCGATCGGTCAGAGCTGGGCGAACGCACCACCGCCAGGGATCCGTCGCCCAGGCGCACATGGACCAGCCGCCACGCGCCCAGGTATTCGCCTCCGGCAACCGTTCCCGGGACGCCGGCGCCGACCGTGGTCAGGCGCAGATGCTCGGCGCGGATGCCGAGGATCGCCGGTCCAGGCGGCAGGCCGGCGGCTGCGATCCCAGGCCCGCCAGCGCTGGGCACGAACAGACCTTCGCCGCTCGCACCTGGCAGGAAATTCATGCCCGGACTGCCGACGAACGTCGCGACGAAGCGATTCGCGGGCCGATCGTACACGGCGGCTGGCGGACCTGCCTGCTGGATCAGGCCGGCGTCCATCACCACCACCCGGTCGGCCAGGGCCATGGCTTCCTCCTGGTCGTGGGTCACGTACAGCGTGGTCACGCGGTGGGCGAGCTGCTGCTCACGGATGAAATCCCGCAGGGTGTCGCGGACATCGGCGTCGAGGGTTCCCAGCGGCTCGTCCATCAGCCACACCCGCGGCCGGCGGACCATGGCCCGGGCCAAGGACACCCGTTGGCGGTCACCACCGCTGAGCTGCCGCGGCGAGCGATCGAGCAGACCGGTGATGCCGAGGCTCTCCGCCACCGCCGCGACCCGTTCCTTCCGCTCGCGGGGCGGCACGCCGGTGGCGACCAGGGGAAATGCGATGTTGTCGGCCACCCGCAGATGCGGATAGAGCGCATAGAACTGGAAGACGAAGCCGACATCGCGCTGCGAGGGCGGTAACCCGGTGACGTCTTTGCCGTCGAGTCGAATCGTTCCGCCGGTGGCCAGTTCGAGCCCGGCGACCATGCGCAGGGTCGTGGTCTTGCCGCAACCGGACGGGCCGAGCAGCACCACGAATTCACCTTCGGCGATGCGCAGGTCGATGCCACGCACCGCCACCGTGCCATCGGCATAAGTCTTCGCGACCTGATCCAGGACCAGGAAATCCTTGCTCATTTGCTCGCCATCCGGCTGCTGACGGTCTGCACGATGACCGCTGCGATGGCCAGGAAGAAGCCCCAGCGCAGGCCGTCGCTCCACCACGGCTGGACCATCAGCGCCACCGCCAAAGCGATGCCGGCCAACGCGCCGCGATCGATCCACAACCACATATCCTAGCCTTTCACCGTGCCGAAGGTCATGCCGCGGAGCAGGTGGTTGCGCACCAGCACCGCGAACACCACCAGCGGGGTGACGAACAGCACCGCGCCCGCCGCCACCACCGGCCAGGGCACGCCGCTGATGTTGCCTTGCAGGCCGGCGAACCACACCGGCACCGTCGCCGCGCCTTGGCCGCCCAGGACCAGGGCGAAGCCGTATTCGTTCCACGCTGCGATCAGGCAGAACACCGCGGTCACCGCCATGCCGGTGCGGGCCTGGGGCAGGATGATGCGGAAGAACGCCTGGGTCCGGGTGTAGCCGTCGACCAGGGCGGATTCCTCGAAGGCCCGGGGGATCTCGTCGATGAAGCCCTTCATCAGCCACACCGCCAGAGACAGGTTGAACACCGTATAAAGCAGGATCAGTCCGAGGTGGGTGCCGGTCAGCCCGGACTGCTGGTACATCAGCAGCACCGGCGCCACCACCGCCAGCGGCGGCATGAACCGGGTCGACAGGATGAAAAACAACCAGTCTTTTCCCCCGGCGATGCGGAAGCGACTGAAGCCATAGGCGGTCACCGTGCCGAGGGCCACCGCCGCCACCGTCGAAGCCAGGCCGATGATCAGCGACGACAGCAGGAAATCGAGGAATGTCGCCGGGGAACCCGGCAGAGGAGTGTGCAAACCGGTCCAGCCGGCGGCGGTCGGGACGAAGCTGTGGCTGGCGGCGCCGGAAACAGCCGATTCCGCTGCCGGGATGAACCGGGCGGTGGTGCTGGTGGTGTCGGTGGCGGCCTTGATCGAGGTCAGTGCCAGCCACAGCAGCGGCACCAGGGCGATGCCGGCATATCCCGCCAGCACGACGAACCGCAGCCAGCGCCAGGCGCCGCGCTCATCCCATGATCGGGCCGCGCTCATGCGCCACGTCCTTGCCGGCGGGCCAGCCAATCGAGATACCGGGTGCAGACCGTGGCCAGGGCGATGACCAGCACCAGCACGACGCAGGCATACGCCGAACCGCGGCCGACTTTGCCGTCGGCGAACAGTCCCTGATAGAGCAGAGCGCTGACTGTCTGGGTCGCCTGATCGTTCGGTCCGGTGATCGCCATCACGATGTCGAACTGCTTGAGCGCGTCGGTGGTGCGCAGCAACGCGGCCAAAGCCAGCAGCGGCGCGCATAACGGGATGGTGATCCGCCTGAACACCATCCAGGCCGAGGCGCGATCGACCTCGGCAGCCTCATACAAATGGCGCGGCACCGAACCAAGCGCAGCCAGGCTGATCAGCAGCATGAACGGCGTCCACATCCACACATCGACGATCAGGACCGCAGTGAGCTTCCACGCCGGATCGGTACGCCATTGCGGCGGCGCCACGCCGAAACCGGAAATGATCTGATTGAGCAGCCCATAGTCGCCGTCGTAGAGCAGGTTGGCGTACAGCCCCATCACCGCCGGCGGCAGCATCATCGGGATCAGCAGGGCGGTGAGCAGCGCGGTCTTGCCGGCGAACCGGCGGTGCAGCGCCAGGGCGAGCACGAAGCCCAGGGCCAGCTCGCAGACCACCGCCAGGAACACGAACAGCGCGGTGGTGCGCAGGGCGGCGGAGTATTCGGGACGCTCGAACACCCGCTGGTAGTTGCGGGTGCCGACCCACGTCCAGCCTTCCACCCCGAGCTCGGCCGAGGTGAACGACAGGATGAGGTTGTAGAACAGCGGGAAGACGTTGAACGCGATCAGCAGGATCAGGGCCGGGGCGACCACCGCGGCAGCGCCCCAGCCGCCAGAACCACTGCGTCCGCCGCCGCCTGGTGCGGCGGCCGTGGTCACTTGGCCAGCCCCGCGTCGGTCAGGATGTCCTGGTGCTCTTTGGCCAGCTCGGTCAGGGCTGCGGCCGGCGTCTTGACCCCGTCGAGGGCTTCGCCGAGCCGCTTCTGGGCTGCGGCCAGCAGTTCATTATAGACCGGAACGTTCCAGAAATCCTGCAAGGAATCCAGGGAATCGGCAAAGGCCGCGTTATAGGGCGCAGCCTTGCGGAAGGCCTCGCTCTTGAGGATCGCGGTGTTGGCGGTGAAGCCGGCGTCCTTGGTGATCCATTGCCGCTGCACCGGTTCGGTGAGGAACCAGGCGATGAACTTCTTGGCCTGTTCCTGGCGCTCGACCGGAACCTTGGCCGAGATCGACAGGCCCTGCCCACCCAGGCTGATCGTGCGCCGTCCATCCTGGGTCGGCATGACGAAGAATCCGGCCTTGTCGCCCATCTGCTTGGCGATGCCCGGGGCGAAGGCGAAGTAGTTCATCGCCATGGCGGTGGAGCCGTTGGTGAACGCCTCCAGGGACTTGCCGTAGTCCAAGTTGGTCGCTCCGGCAGGGCCAAAGGCCATCAATTCCTTGAAGAATCCCAGGGCCGCCGCCGCTTGCGGGCTGTCGAGCTTACCGGTCACCTTGAACGTCGCCGGGTCGCCCCAGCTGCCGCCCCAGGCCCACAGCAGCTGCTGGAAGCCCATCACCAGCGAGTCGTAGCCGCGACCGGTGAGCAGCGCGCAGCCGAAGCGTTTCTGTTCGGGGCGATGGAAGAAGACGGCGACGTCTTTGAACTCGGCCCAGGTCGCCGGCGGCGCCAGGTCGCGGTTGAACTTCGCCTTGAACGCGGACTTTTCGGCCGGATCGGCGAACCAGTCGGCGCGGTACGAAAAACCCACGGCGTCGCTCTCGCACGGCGCCGCCCAATAGTTCCCGCTGCCGCCAGGATACTCGCACAGATAGCGCAACACCTGGGGATTCTGGGCCTTCAGATCGACCGCGCCGGGCAGCCAGCTGGTCAGGTTCAGGTACAGCCCTTTGGTCGCGCCGCGGCCGATCCACTGGCTGTCGCCGACCACGATGTCGAACTCCGTGGTCTTGTTGCCGAAGGCGAGGAACACCTGGTCCTGATAGGACGACCAGGGAATCTGATGGACCTTCACCGCGATGCCGGTCGACTTGGTGAAATCCTCGGACAATTGCTGCAAGCCATCGGCCGGCGCCCATTGCGCCCACCAGATGGTCAGCGGCTTGCTGTCGCCGGCGGCCAATCCGGCAACGGCGGCGATTCCGGCCAGGCAGCGCAGGGCGGGACGGCAGAGGGAGGAGAAGGTGGACATGGCGGGCTCCAGCGGCAGGCGGATGGAAGCGCTTCCGCAGGACTGTCAATCCACCGCTGCGGGCAGTGTTTGCCCAGTGGTGCCCTCAGTTGCTGATGGCAGCCGCTCTGGTGGTGGCCACTGCCGTCCCGCTCACTGCCGTCACCATCGCGCCTGGCGTTGGCTCGGCCCGCCAGCATCCTGTGAACCATGCGGCCGGTCCTGCGTTCGCCCCAGCGATGCCTGCCTTAGCCCTGGTTCCGCAGCGTACCGACCCCGAGGCCGCCCTGATGGAGCGGATGCGGGACGGCGACCAGGAGGCGGTCACCGCCCTGGTCGAGCGGTTTCAACAGGAACTGGTGGGATTCTTCTTCAATCTCTGCTTCGATCAGCTGCTCTCCGAGGAGCTGGCCCAGGATGTGTTCGTCAATGTGTACCGGGCGCGGACCCGTTGGGTGCCGACGGCCAAAGTGCGCACCTGGATGTACCGCATCGCCCATAACCGTTGGATCGACCACTGCCGGCGGCGCCATGACCACCTCAGCTTGGACGCCGACCAGGATGACGGCGGATTCCGGCTCGGCGACGCCATCGCGGCGCCCGCCGGCCAGTCCGACGACCCGCAGCGGGCCGGCGTCATTCGCCAACGGGTCCAGGCAGCGCTCGAACTGCTGCCCGCCGGCCAGCGCGAAGTCTTCGTGCTGGCCAACAATCATGGGATGAAATACCATGAGATCAGCGGTGTTCTCGGCATACCCGAAGGCACGGTGAAGAGCCGCATGCACCACGCCATCCGCATTCTCCGCGACGAGCTTGCCGACTTGGTGGAAGCATGAGCGATCCGCTGCTCAATGCCGTCGCCGAGGGCGATCAGGCCTGCCCTGATGGCCGCGCCTTGGCCAATCTCGGCGCCCTGGTCCGCACCGGTTCGGCGCCACCGCGTCCGACCGACCTGTCCGGTCCGGTACAGCGCCGCGTCGCCCAGCTGCCTGCTGACAGCGATGACGACCCCATCGATGCGCATTATCAACTTGGCCTTCCTGACGCCGAGCTGGAGGCCTTGGGCGGACTGATCCGCCAGGCCAGCTCGCTGCCCCGGCCGGTCGACCTGCGCGCCCGGGTCAAGGCCGGCATCGCTGGCTCGCGTCGGATGTCGACGGTTCTCGCCGTGCAGCCTCGGTCGCGCCTGCGGGTGTGGCATGCCGTGGTCGCGGCGCACTTGGCAGCAGCGCTCATCCTGGCCTTGGTGACCTTTGGCCCTGAACGCGGCGGCCGGCCGGCCCCGGTCGCGGTGAACGCCGAGGATCGCGGGCCGCAGATCGCCGCGGCGACCTGGACCAGCGCCAGGGCCGCCGGCGCTGATCTGCTGCTGTCTCGGAGGCTGCCAGAACTACGGGAAAGCCTGCGCCGCAGCGCGGGGATGGACTCGGCCAAACCGCTGGTCGATGGCGGCCTGGCCTGGATCAGGGCCCGCGAAGACGGTCGTGGCCGTTTCTCCACCAGCGATCCCGGAGCCGACGATTTCGCCCTGGCTGCCCAGGCGGCCGCCGTGCTCGCCCTGCTCGGCGAAGGGCTGGGCGATGCCGGACGGACCCAGGCCGCCATGCGCGGCGCCGATCTGATGATGGCGCAGTGGACTCCTGGTACCCGCGGAGTCGCGGCCGAGGGCCTGGCCTGCCTGGCGGCGGTGGAATCCGCCCTGCTCTCTGGTGACGGCCGCCGCTCGACGGCGGCGGTCCGGGCCCTGCAAGCGATCCCGCGCCCGGTGACCACCCAGGGAGTGGCCCGGGGCGGTTGGCACCTGCTGGCAGTGCGCACGGCCGCGGCCACCGGCATGGCGGTCGATCCCGCCCTGGCCGCCGAGGTCGAAGGAGTCCTCGCCGGTTTTGGCCGAGCAGACGTCTCCGGGCCGACTCGGGACGGGTTGGGCGCCTGGGCTGCCCGGACCCGGGGCGAGCAGGTTCCGAACCCCAGTGCTGAACCGCCGCTGGCCGATGCCACTGGCCGCTGCGATCCCTTGTCCTGGTTTTTCGCAGCCCTCGACCAGCACAGTGCTGGCCAGGGTTGGGAGGCCTGGCGCGGCGCGATGGTGACTTCGTTCGCCGTGGCCATGGTCCCGTCTGGCGGCCAGGTGCATTTGCCTGGTCAGCATGCGGCGCATCTCAGCGACGATAGCGATGGAGATTTGCTTGCCACCAGCCTGGCGCTGCTGTGCCTGCAAGTCCCCTATCGCTACCTGCCGGTGGGCCAGAACGATCCTCTGGCGCACTGATCCACCCGCAGCTGGTTGGGATCAGCTACGGAGAACCGCTGGGATTTCCTTTCAGCCGCTTGGCGTCTTGGCGCCCGATCTGCCGGTTCTAGGGTGACCGACCCCTGCGGTTTGTCCGACAGGGCAGCGCGGAGCACCCATGACCTATGCTTTTCCGGCCGGATTCCTGTGGGGAGCCGCCACCGCCGCCTACCAGATCGAAGGCGCGGCCACCGCTGGCGGACGCAAGCCGTCGGTGTGGGATACTTTCAGCAAGACGCCGGGCCGGGTCTGCACCGGAGAGACCGGTGATATCGCCTGCGACCATTACCACCGCTTTGAGTCCGATGTCCGCCTGATGGCGGAACTCGGCATCCGCAACTACCGGTTCTCGGTGGCCTGGCCGCGGATCCTGCCCGATGGCACCGGCGCAGTGAACGAGACTGGAATCGATTTCTACAAACGGCTGCTCGATTGCCTGCAACAGCACGGAATCACCCCGCATTGCACGCTGTTCCATTGGGACAGCCCCCAAGCCTTGGAGGATCGCTACGGTTCCTGGCGGTCGCGGCAGATCGCGGATGATTTCGCGGCCTATGTTGACGTGGTGGTGCGACGGCTCGGCGATCGGATCTCAGATTGGATGACGATCAACGAGATCCCGTGCTTCACCGACTTGGGCTATGGTGTTGGCAAACCCGGGCGGCACGCCCCCGGGACCGTGGTCGCAAGCCGCAAGGAAGTCCATCAGACCGTGCACCATGCCTTGCTCGCCCACGGCAAGGCGGTGCAGGCGATCCGCGCCGCCAGCCCGCGGTCGTGCCGGGTGGCGCTGGTCGACTGCGCCGGTTCGGCGATCCCGCTCAGCGAGACCGCCGCCGACATCGCTGCCGCCAAGACCGCCTTCCAAGACCAATGGATGAACGGCATGGTGACCTGGGGCGCTTTGAACGGGCGTTACAGCGATGCGTTCGTCAAACGGGCCGAACGCGACGGGGAGATGCCCGACATCGCGGCCGGTGACATGGCCATCATCCGCCAGCCGTTGGATCAATATGCGCTGAATCTCTACAGCGGTTCCTGGATCCGCGCGGCCGACAACGCCCTCGGCTACGACAAGCCGGCGCTGCCCAAAGGCTATCCGCGGCTCGACATGGACTGGCTCAACCTGGTTCCGGAATGCCTCTACTGGACTCCCCGATTCATCCGTGAATGCACCGGTTTTTCCGGCCCCGTGGTGATCAGCGAGAACGGTACCGCTGCTCAGGATAGCATCGAT
The DNA here is from genome assembly GCA_014193115.1 of Planctomycetota bacterium. GTDB lineage: Bacteria > Planctomycetota > UBA11346 > UBA11346 > UBA11346 > BJHQ01. Next base: position 81,966 of record BJHQ01000018.1, read on the forward strand.
GCCAACGGCGAGGTCATGGACCTCGATCGGATCCGCTACCTGAAGGATTACCTGCGCCAGGTCCACCGGGCTTCTCGCGAAGGTCTGCTCCACGGCTATTTCGTCTGGAGCCTGCTCGACAACTTCGAATGGGCCTGGGGATATTCCAAGCGTTTCGGCATCATCTATACGGTGTACGAGGATCAGCGCCGGATCCTCAAGCAGTCCGCCAAATGGTATGCCGACTGCATCCGGGCCAACGCCGTCGTGTGAGGCGCTCCCGCCCGGCGCCGCGAAGGCCCTGGTCCCCGGCGCGACATCCCTAGGCTGCTTGTTGTGCGCTGCATCGCTTGCCTCGGGCTTGCCGGCTCATTCCTCCACGACCGGATCGCCCGTGGGGTGCAACGCCGGCTGCGTCGTGAAAATGACCTGATCATCCGGTTTTTCCCGGGGACCCCATCGGGAGCGGCAGCCGTCCTGGCCTGGCGGGCGGATGGAGTCGTCGCCCATGTCGAAGACGCGGTCATGGCCGAAACGCTGCGGTCGTGGACCGTGCCGGTGGTGAATACATCACGTGTCCTGGCGGAAGATTCCTGGCCCTATGCCGGTCCCGACAACCTTTCGATTGGCCGAAGCGCCGGAGATCATCTGCGAGCCCAGGGTCATCAGCGCTTCGCCTGGGTCGGCGACACCAAGCTGGCCTATGCGGCCGAGCGGAAGGCCGGATTCCTGTCCAGCGTCGGGCAGGTATCGCATTCGTGGGATGAAGAAGTCCCCGAACCCGGCCGTGCGGTCGGCGGCGCCGCCGATGAGGCTGACCGCAAGTTCGCCGAGTGGCTGACGATGCTCCCCGATCCGTGCGGGATCCTGGCCAGCCGCGGCACCCAGGCGGTGCTGCTCTGCGACCATGCCCGGATCCTCGGCCTGGCGATTCCCTTGCGGTTGGCGGTGGTGAGCGGATTGGACGAAGACCTGCCATCGGTCCCGGCGCTGACCGGGGTCGGCACCAATCCCGAGCGTTGGGGCGCCACCGCCGCAGAGGTGCTGCTGGAATGGCTCGCCACAGGTAAACGGCCCAAAGATCAGCTGGTGGCCCCCGAGGCTCTCACGGTCCGTGAATCGAGCACCTTTTTGGCCAGCGGCGACGACGCCGTGCGCAAGGCGATGGCATTTATCGCTGCCAATCGAGATCGGCCGATCGTGGTCGATGAGGTCGCAGCCGCCGCTTCGCTCAGCCGCCGGGCCCTGGAACGGCGCTTCGCCGAGCGTGTGGGCCGCTCGATCCTGGAGGAAATCCACCGGATCCATCTTGACCAGGCGAGCCGGCTGCTCGCCAATACCGATCTGCCGATGAAGGGCGTGGCCCGGCAGAGCGGTTTCACCAGTGAAGAACACCTGCGCCGGGTATTCCTGAGACATGCCGGAACCACCCCCGGCGCCTTCCGCAGCCGCGCCCGCGGGTGAATGAACGGTTGGGCGGTAATATGAATATAACAAAGTTAAATCCTGAAAATGTAATTGTGTGCGAATCACAGTTTGCTAATACAGGATATTCTAAGCCATTAAATTATTTTCATCTGGCATTAACCAGACAAATATCGGGTGAATTGGAATTTTTTGTTGCAATGGATGACAATAATTATTTGGGGCATACAAGGATAATATGGAATAGTAAATATAAGAACTTTTCTGACCATGGGGTTCCAGAAATTTCTGATTTAAATGTGGTGCCGAAATACCGAAATCAGGGAATTGGATCGGCCCTTATAAAAGTCTGTGAAATGGAGGCGAAAAACAAAGGGAAAAACTCAATAGGAATTGGAGTTGGTCTGTATCCTGACTACAATAATGCGCAAAGATTATATTCTAAATTGGGGTATTTGTTAGACGGGAACGGTGTGCATTATAATTACAATCCAGTTATGTATGGCGAAACTCCCAAATTTGATGACAATCTGAACTTGTTCTTTATTAAGCGAATCGCCATACAAGGCGATGCACCGGAACTGGCCAATATCGCGACCCCTTCTTCGCAACAGTCTATTCCAATGGCGCGGTGATTATTGACGTTGGACTACCAGGGAAAAAAATGACGCCAGAAATTGCCTATAACTACCGCTCATTTGAGCACTACAAACGTGAAACGTTCCCTATCATTGCAAATGTGCTGGCCGGACTCCATGGGAATTTACATATTTTAGATTTGGCTTGTGGACCGGCGGTTTTCGAAGGAATCGCGCAGGTGATAGTTGGTGGTAGAATTACAAAAGCCTGGTTGCTGGATCATGAAATTGAATTTCTGGAGTACGCCAAGATGCAACTCAATGGTGTCATACCAACGATCCAAACATGGCAATTTGACATGAATGATCCTGCGAGCTTCCCACCAGACGTAGAGGATCTCGCCGCAGTCATCTCTGTAAATGCCCTATTTCATGCAAAGAGAGAAAGCCTGCATAGCATATATGCCTTCAGTCATAAATCCCTACGCGATGGGGGCGTGCTGATAAATCATCAAACATTCGGCGGACAAAGTGCAAAGATTGTTGATAGCTACTGTGCGTTTATGGATTCAAAAGCAATTATGGATCCGCTCGATAAAGAGTTGATGCGCCGATCGCAAATCGACACGAAACATGCTGGTGGCCCGGTCAACTCCGGCGGCGGCGGTGGATACAAGGGCTTAAACATGGATGCGTCAGAACATATTGAAATTCTGAGATCGATCGGATTTGAGGCGGGGGAAATATGGCGAAAGGGAAAATCAGCGATCATTATGGCAATTAAGAAGCCTTAAACATATGGAGAAAAAATGAATCTAGATCCCATTACAACAGACGCAATTCTAATTTATGATCATTGGAAAACCACTATTTATGAAGTTTTAAGTAACAAACAAAAAGATCTCAGATTCCTGGATAGCCCGGAAGTAATTCCTAAAATTATTAGTTCCGGGTGTTCAGACGAGGTGGCAAGATTAAATGAAGAAATAATAAGAGGTGTAGTATTCTCAATGCTGTCGATTTTATCTGGCGCAACATCGGCTTCGGAAACCGGAACTATTACCGTTTCTATAAATGGAACGGGAATAGATATGACGGATATACAAAATAAATTCATATATGAATTAATTAATTCAGGGCGAATAAAATGAAATCACACAGCATGGTGATACACGGAAGCCCGTGTCAAAAGACGGCTCTGCCTCGCAACATCACATCGGTCGTTCCGATGATATTTGACATTTGGCGATGCACTTACATGGTGATCGTATGATCCATTACACTTCAGACACAGCTCTTTTACCGACCATCGAGATGACTGGATTCTTCGTTGGTTGGCCCAACCCACCGCCCGACGAGCGATTCCGTGCCATATTGAAGCACAGCGATCATGTCTGGATGGCAATGGATGGGAATAAAATGGTTGGATTCGTCACCATGATTACCGATAGAGTATTCTATGGGTATGTGCCCTTGCTTGAGGTCCTTCCGGCGTACCAGGGGAAAGGTATTGGATCGACTTTGATTTCCCGCATGAAACAAACAGGTCACTATCTGTATGCCATTGATTTGATCTGTGACCATTCAAATGTGGCCATGTATGAGAGGAACGGTTTTAGAAAAAGCAATGGAATGATACTCCGGAATTATCAGAACCAGTGTGCGCCCAGAACATTGGACCGACAAGGCGAAACACCGGAACCGCACGTTGCGGATCCCGACGAGCTTTGACTATTCAGGCGAGCCGCTGCGCACGGGACGCTGTGGACGCGCCAGTGGCGATCGTCTCAGGCCGTCGCTGGACGCAGATCGCCGCTGGAAACGGCCTCGGTCCGCGGCTTTTCCGGTTCGGTCACGGTCAGCGCGGGAATCTTCACCGTCGGTGCGCGGGGCGGCAGATCGCCGCCGCCGAGCAAGGTACGGACCTGTCCGGCATCCAGGGTTTCATGCTCTAAAAGCGCCTTGGCGATGCGTTCGACACTGGCGCGATGGTGCACAATCAGGTCGTGGGCGTGGGCATACTGGCGGTCGATGACGCCGCGGACTTCCTCGTCGAGTTCGCGGCGGGTGACGGCGCTGACCGCCACAACCGATTCCTCGCCTCCGAATCCGTCATGGGACTCGGTGTATTTCAGCGGACCCATTTTATCCGACATGCCCCATTCATAGACCATCGCCCGGGCCAGGCCGGTGGCGCGCTCGATGTCGTTGGCGGCTCCGGTGGTGATGTCACCGCAGAAGATTTCCTCGGCGATCCGGCCGCCGAACAGCACCGCGATGTCGCCGAGCAGCTTGCGCTTGCTGTGGGTGTGGCGGTCTTCGGCTGGCAGATGCATGGTCGCGCCCAGGGCCCGGCCACGGGGGATGATCGTCACTTTGTGCAGAGCGTCGGCTTCAGCCACCTGGGTCTGGAGCAGGGCATGCCCGGCCTCGTGATAGGCGGTGATGATCCGTTCCCGCTCGGGCATCGCCCGGCTGCCGGCCTTCTTCTCGCGGCCGAACGCGACCCGATCGCGGGCGTATTCGAGGTCGCTGTTGGTGACTGCCTCTTGCTCATTGCGCGCCGCGTGCAGTGCCGCTTCGTTGATCATCGATTCGAGATCGGCGCCGCTGAACCCGGGCGTGCCCCGAGCTGACACCAGCAAGTCGGCATCCTTGGCCATCTTCACCTTGGCGGCGTGGACTTGCAGAATCTGTTCGCGGCCGGCGATGTCGGGCAACGAGACGTGGATATGGCGATCGAAGCGTCCTGGACGGAGCAGGGCCGGATCGAGCACGTCCACCCGGTTGGTGGCGGCGATGACGATCACCTTGTCGGTGCTCGCGAAACCGTCCATTTCAACGAGGATCGCGTTGAGGGTCTGCTCACGTTCGTCGTGGCCGCCGGTGGACAGCCCCTGGCCGCGGCGCCGGCCGACGGCGTCGATCTCGTCGATGAAGATGATGCACGGCGAACTGTCCTTGGCCTGGGCGAACAGGTCGCGCACCCGGCTGGCGCCGACGCCGACGAACATCTCGACGAAATCACTGCCGCTGATCGAATAGAACGGCACGTCGGCCTCGCCGGCGATGGCCTTGGCGAGCAGGGTCTTGCCGGTTCCGGGCGGCCCGACGAGCAGGACTCCCTTGGGGATGCGTCCGCCGAGCTTCTGGAATTTCTTGGGATTCTTGAGGAAAGCGACCAGCTCCTCGACTTCCTCTTTGGCTTCGTCGATGCCCGCGACATCCTTGAAGGTCTTTCCGGTCTTGCCCTTGCCGATGAGCTGGGCGCGCGACTTGCCGAAGGACAGGACGCCGCCGCCCTGGCTCATCCGGCGGATGACCAGGAAATAGAACAGCGACACCAGCACGGTCACTAGGATCAGGCTGGGCAGCATCTGTTCGAGCATGCTGGGCGGGGGCAAACTCTTGCGGACGATGGCCGTGCCCTGGCCGCTGTTGTTGTAGGCGTTGATCGCCGCCAGCATTTCTTCGTTGGCGGTCCGCGGATCGCCAGGCCAGAACACCTTGTAGGTCTGGTTCTTCTGGGTGGTCTTCGAACGGTCGAGTTCGACCACGACATAATCTGACGCCTGGCCGGCGCCGACCGCGGCGACCCGGCCCTGCTTGATGTCCTCCATGAATTGCGACCACGGAGGCGGATTCTCGCTCCAGGTCCTGACCGTCACCATCATCAGGATCAGCGCTCCGCCGAGGCAGAGCAGGAAGATCCACAGTCCGCGGGAACGTTGTGGAGTGGGAGGCGGGGCGTCGGGCATGGAGGGTGGCCCGGAGAGCCGGGCGATTCGGCAAGGTTAGAAGCCCGGACCTGCGTGGCGAGCCCCAGTCTGCTTCGGGCTGCTCAGCTACATCGCTGCGGGCGCCGGCTTCCACACTTCGGCGCCGTCAACCTTGTATGGTTGGTTGCTTGCTGATCGTCACCCGCGCCGCAACTGGGACCGGCTCATCACACCGGCCAGCAGGCGGGACTGGTATCACATCGTGACCGGATCGCTCGCGTCGGTATCGGTGCGGTCCATGGTCTCGAACACGCGCTGGTGCCGGGCGCGGCGTTCGCTCTCTGACATCTCTGTCAAGATGACCGCACCCGCATCGGCACCAAGACCCAGACTGAGCCGCAAGGCGGCGATCTCGGCGTCGAGTTCCACGACCCGGGTCCGCAGGCGTCGCCAGCGTTCGAGGTCGGCCAGGTTGAGCGCGTCGGGGGGAATGGCCGCGGTGCGGTGGGCGTCGACCGCTGCCGCCAGGCGTTCCCACAGGCCGCTCCGGTCGGACAAGCACAGCCGCCCCGCCGTCTGGAGCACCTCCGACCGTTCATTTTCGAGCTGCTCAAGCCGCTTGTGATCGCCGCGGTTGGTCAGCGCAGAAGTCATCCGGCTCACCCGGCCGAGCAGCCCGGACGATTTGGGTTCGGCTTCGATGGCGGCCAGGCGGGTCGCACTGATCCGGGTGCGTCGGCGATGGCTTTCGGACGGCTGTTCGGCCGGTGCCGGAGCGACCTGAACCGGGCTTGGTTCTTCGATCTCGATGTCGTTGACCTCGCTGTTGCCGCGCTTGGCGGCGGGACCCAATCCCGCCTCCGGTACGGCGCCAACGGGCAGATCGGCGGATTGTTCGGTCCCTGACGCTGAACGCGACACCAGGGCAGAATCGATATCGATCACCTGGAATTCCAACCGGCCGATCCGGATCTCGTCGCCTTGGTGCAGCTCGAAGCGGCTGCCTTCCGTTCCATTCACCCGCAGATGGATCCTGGAACGGTTGGTCAGCACCAGCCCGTCATCGGCAACTTCGGCGACCATTTGGCCGGTGGGGTCATCAGGATGCCTGACCGCGAAGACCACTGGTTTACCGCGGCTGGGCCGGATCGTCCGGCTTGCAGCGCCATCGGTGCCGAGCAGCAGCAGTGCGAGAGCCATGCGCGGGACTATCACGATTTTCGCACAGGACCAAGGGCATCCATTGCGATCCCGGCGGGAAGCGCCCGTGGCAAGACGGCAGGTCGTCCCGAGCATTATGCCATGCCCGAGCTGCCCGAAGTCGAGACGGTGCGCGCTGGCCTGGAAGGCCTGCTGAAAGACGCGGTGATCGTGCGGGTTGAACCCCACCGCAGCGGGCTGCGCCGGCCATTCGGCGATCTGTCAGCGCTGTCAGGACCGGTGCGGGCCGTGCGCCGCCGAGCAAAATACCTGCTGATCGACGCCGCCAAGGCTACGCTGCTGAGCCACTTGGGCATGACCGGCTCCTGGCGGATCGGCGATGCCCCGCGAGCCCACGATCATCTCACGCTGCATCTGGCGGACGGCCGCCGTGCAGTGTTCAACGATCCCCGTCGATTCGGGTTGGCAGCGCTCCTCGATGCCGCCGGCCACCATCCGGTCCTTGCCGGCCTCGGCCCTGAGCCCTTGGATCCGGCATGGGATGGGGCTGCCTTGCGCGTGGCCCTACGCGGCCGCAAAGCAGCCATCAAAGCCATGATCATGGACCAGCGGATCGTGGTCGGAGTCGGCAACATCTACGCCCAAGAAGCATTGTTCCGCTCGTCCATCCGCCCCCAACGACCTGCTGGACGCCTCGATCTCGCCGCCTGCCATCGCTTGGTGGCCGCCATAAAAACCGTGTTGAACGAAGCGATCAGCGTTGGCGGCTCGACGATCAGCGATTTCGTCCACGCCGGCGGAGGCACCGGCCTGTTCCAGCACCGGTTCCAGGTCTACGACCGAGGCGGCCAACCCTGCGTGATCTGCGGCGCCGCCCTCAGGCGAACCGCCATCGCCGGAAGAACCACCTGCTGGTGCCCGCGTTGCCAGCGGTGACCGGATCGGCCTGTTCGGACCGGGCCAGACCAAACCGCCCGGCATCAAATGGACCTTGGCGTCAGCTACGTGCGGGAGATTCGGAACGACATCCGGTCCCCGCCTGCTCAGCCTGTTTCGCCAGTCCCTTTTAATAGAGAAGCCAGCAGAACCAATTCATAGAGATAGACAAATCAGGCCGTGAGCAGTATTCTCACATGAAAGCGATCCCAATGAATACCAACAAAATTAAGGCTGCACAAAACCGCATTCGACTACGTCAGCTCGGGCGCCAGGCCGGCGGGCTTCCTCGCGCTGCAAGTGGCTCAATCCGTTTGGCCTCGGCAGCTTCCGTCTACTTCGTGTAGTCGAGCACCTCGCAGGTGATCGCATAAATGCGACCGCCAAGCTGGTAGATGGCGGCGCCGCCAGATGGGATCAGCCGAGTGTCCTTGGCGCTGTCGAAGCTGGCGTCGGGCAAGGTGATATCGGCCAGCCAGCGTCCGTCGCCGGCCTGAACCTTGGTCGTGGGCAGTTTCTGGTCCGCTGAGGCGGCGAGCTTCACCGTCGCCACCACGCCCTGGTTAGTCACCGACGGCTGGACGTCGACCACCAGACCGCGCGCGATGGTGGCTACGACGGGATCGTAGATGCCCTGCACGATGTCCAGGTCTCCGACATAGTTTCGCTGCTCCAGCACGGCGTGGTGGTTCTGCTGCTCGTCCTGGGTGACGAAGACGGCGGCAGGCTGCAGGTCGGCCCCGAGGGACTTCCAGGTTGCCGCGTCGACGGTCGCGGCGGCCGGAGCCGCCGTCAGGCGGAAGCAGCGCACCACGACTTGGCGGGCGGCTGAACGTTCGAGCCGAGCGAGCAGCCCGGCCACCTGGCGCTGGATCTCAGGCGACTGGGTGACGGTCAGCATCCCACCCGACTCGCTGATCTTGGCGAGCCCGTCCGTCCATGATGACGGGGCGATCTGGTGCTGGACCAGTTCGACCAGCTCGTTGATGTTCGGCAGGGCCTCGGACTCGATCCCAGGCAGGTAGCGGGCGGCGGCGGTGCCAATGGCAGGCGTGGCCAATTCAGGTCCGGGGAAGTCTGGAGTCGATACCAGCATCGTACGGACATCGTAGATCCTGGTCTCAAGCCGCTTGCGCGCCTCGGTGTCGGCGTCAGTGACTTCCAGGCGGTTGCCGACCAGCCGGACGGTCAGGTGGTATTCGGACGCCAGCATGGCGATGGCGTCATTCCAAGGGGCGTCCTTAGCCACCAGGGTCACCGTGGTTCCAAGGCGATCCTGCAGGTTGTGGTCGACGATCAGGCCGGCGTCGCACTGCTTGGCCAGGCGTTCGACCAGGACGTAGAGGATCTGCTGGTCGGCGCGCAGATCGACGGTAGCCGGCTGCTGGGCGGCGGCGGCGCAGCCGGCCAGGCCGGTCAGGATCAGAGAACGGATCATGGCGTCTCCATGAGGATGATGACGGCGCGACCGGCCGGATGTTCGGCGACCAGGACCAGGGATGAGCCGCCGGGCAGCCATGATTCGCCGCGCGGGGTCCAATTCCACTCCGCAGGCAGAGCGATGGTTTGACGCGAGCCACTGCCCGATTGGCCTGGCGTGGTCGACGTGGTCGTGGTCTCCTTGTCGCCGGCCTTTTCGACCCTGGTCACAGCCGTCGGAGGCGTCGGATGGCCGGGATCAGTGAACGTGGCGAAGGCGCCATCGATGGGATCGACCCAAGCCAGGTGGTAGCCGATCTGGGTGAATCCGAAACCCAGACGGGGAATGATGTCCATGGCGCGTCCGGTTCGCACCGTCTCGGTGCGCGGGTCATAGCCGCCACCCACGATGTCGAGATCGGTTACCTGCGTCTGTTCGCGCCGGTTGTCGGCGCTGACCCGCTGGTTGTTGAGCGCCTGCACGCTGAGGACCTGCCGGCGGTCGAGCCGCGCCGCCAGGGCGATGGCTGCCGCTTGCGGCACGACGCCGCTCGGCAGGGCGTCTCCGCTGGCCAGGGTGCCGAAGACCGCCTGCCAGGAGCTGCGCCGGGTCTGGCGGGCCAGGCGCTCGGCGAGGGCGGCGCGCAGAGCATTCTCTTCTTCGACAGTCGCCAGCAGATGCACATTGCCGTGGCCGCGCATCTCGGCGCCGGTGCTGCCGGCGATGCCATCCATCCATTTCACGACCTCGTCGCCGGCGGGATCGCGACCGGAATCGCCCGCGCCACCGGCACCGCCGCCGAATATGGAGAAACCACCACCGCCCCCGCCATTGACCGGCAAGCCCAATGCAGGGCCGGGGAAATTCTTGGGCGCCAAGAAGATCCCGTAATCGCGCAGGTTGAGATCCACCGGCCGTCGCTGGCGGTTGCGAAAGTCCTCCCAGGTTTCGACCCGCAGGCGCAGCGGCTCGGCGGTGAGGCGCAGATCCTGGCTGCGCTCCAGCAGGGCCAGGCAGTCGCCGAGCGGGCCTTTGTGGTCATCGACCAGCACCACCAGACGTTTGCCTTCGATTTCGGCCACGGCGTTCGAGCGCACCACCGGCCGCTCGATCTGCCGGCCCAGTTCGGCAAGTACTTCTGCCAGCGGTTTCATCCGCCAACCGGCCTGGAAGCTCGCTTTGAGGTAGGCGGGCGGTTTGTCGCCGATCACGTCCACCGCCGGCAGGACGGCGGCTGCGATCAACAACAGGAAGGCGGGACGCATGTTTCGGACTCCGGGCTGGGCATTACGGCGATGGTTGTGCGTCTGGCTGACGCGCCAAGAACCCCCGGCAATGACGTGCGTCTGCTCCAGATCTGTTTCTGTGTGATCCGGCCGCCCAGCGACGCGGGCGTCCTAACGTGCTGTGCCGTCTAGCGCGGCTCGGCAGGCGCCTCGGCCCGGCGGTCGAAAAGGCGGTTTCCGGCCAACAGATCGTGGATCGATGGCAGGCCGGCGATCGCGGTGGTCGGGGCGAGCGGCCAGAGTAGCAGGCACAACGCCCAACGCCGAGTAGCCCCCTGACCCGCTGATGACCCCCGGCGGGTTTTTTGTGACCATCTACCAGATGCGACACATGGCCGCGCGACACAAATTAGCGACACACGGTCAGCAGAAAACAACAAAGAAAAAGCTGGGAAAATAGTGCGTCGTCTAGGATTCGAACCTAGGACCCAGGGATTAAGAATCCCTTGCTCTACCAACTGAGCTAACGACGCAGCACCGGGCCACGTGCGTCCACCGTGGGCGCGAGGTGAATAGTGTGGGAACAGCCGAAAGCTGTCAATCTAGCGCTGCGGACGGAATGCTGCCGGGTGCGGATGCGTTTATCGCAACCGGCAGCGCTGCTCTCTTCAGGGGGTTGGCGTCGGAGCCGCGGGCTGGTCGGGCGCTGCGGTGGGTTGGGGCGTTTCCTCGCGGCGGAAGGCCAGGCGCGGCTTGTCGGTCGGCCCCAGGCCGGGTTCTGTGTCCACCACCAGGATGGTCCCGGTGCTGAACTCGCCTTTGAGGATCGCTTCGCTGAGGTGATCCTCGACCTTCTGTTCGATGGTCCGACGGATCGGACGGGCGCCGAACTTCGGGTTGTACCCTTCGCGGAGCAGCCAGTCGGCGGCGCTGTCGGTGATCTTCAGCACGATGCCCTGCTCCTGCACGCGTTTGGCGATCTTGCCGAATTCGAGGCGGACCACGGCGCGCAGATCCTCGCGTTCCAGCGGGCGGAAGACGATGATTTCGTCGAGGCGGTTGAGGAACTCGGGACGGAAATTGTCCTCAAGCGCGCTTTGATAGGCCTTCTTGGTCGATTCGTAGGCGTAGTCGGCGCTGGTGCCGGCGCTGGTGTCGAAGCCGAGGGTGCCGGCTTCGTTGGCCTGGGCGGCGCCGACGTTGCTGGTCATGACGATGACCGCGTTGCGGAAGTCCACGATCCGGCCGAGGGAATCGGTCAGGCGGCCTTCTTCCATGATCTGGAGCAGCAGATTGAAGACATCGTGGTGGGCCTTTTCGATCTCGTCGAACAGGATCACGCTGTAGGGCCGGCGGCGGACCTTTTCCGTCAGCTGGCCGCCTTCGTCGTAGCCGACATAGCCGGGAGGCGCGCCGACCAGCCGGCTGGCGTTGAAGCGCTCGCCGTATTCGGACATGTCGATGGTGATCAGTGCGTCTTCGCCACCGAACATGAACTCGGCCAGGGCCTTGCACAGCAGCGTCTTTCCGACGCCGGTGGGGCCGACGAACATGAAGCAGCCGACCGGGCGCTTGGGATCCTTCAGACCGGAACGCGAGCGCCGGATCGCCTTGGACAAGGTGCGGATGGCCTCGTCCTGGCTGATGACGTTGCGGTGGAGGTGATCCTCCAATTTGAGCAGCCGGGCGGCCTCGCCCTGGTCGAGGCGCTGGAGCGGGATGCCGGTCATCGAGGCGATGATCTCTCCGACCACGTTCTCGTCGACGGTGCCGCACAGCTCCTTGGATTGCTCCTGGTGCTTGCGCCGGATCTCGGCCAGCTCCTTTTTGCGGCGTTCCGCTTTATCACGGAACTCCGCCGCCCGCTCATAATCCTGATTCAGGACCGCTTCAGATTTTTGCTTCTCGAAATCCTTGATCTGGCCTTCGATCTCCTTGTAGAGCGGGGCCTTCGATCCGGATTTCAGACGCAGCCGGGCGCCGGCCTCGTCGATCACGTCGATCGCCTTGTCGGGCAGGTGGCGGCCGGTGATGTAGCGATCAGACAGCTTCACCGCGGCGGACAGGGCGGCGTCGGTGATCTTCACCCGGTGGTGGGCTTCGTACTTGTCGCGCAGGCCGCCGAGGATTTTGACCGCGTCTTCCTGGCTGGGCGGTTCAACCACGATCGACTGGAAGCGGCGTTCCAAGGCGCCGTCTTTTTCAATGTATTTGCGGTATTCATCGAGGGTGGTGGCGCCGATGCACTGCATCTCGCCGCGGGACAGGGCGGGCTTGAGCACGTTCGACGCGTCGATCGCGCCCTCGGCTCCGCCGGCGCCGACCAGGGTGTGCAGTTCGTCAATGAACAGGATGATCTGCTTGTTGGCTTTCACTTCCTTCATCACCGCCTTGATCCGTTCCTCGAACTGTCCGCGGTACTTGGTGCCGGCGACCATCGACGCCAAATCGAGGCTGATCACCCGCTTGGAGGCCAGCAGGTCGGGGACCTCATGCTTGACGATCGATTGGGCGAGCCCTTCGACGATGGCGGTCTTGCCGACACCGGCCTCACCGAGGAGCACCGGGTTGTTCTTGGTCCGGCGGCACAGGATCTGCCACAGCCTTTCGATCTCTTTTGAGCGCCCGATCACCGGATCGAGCTCGCCGGCTTCAGCGGCGGCAGTCAGGTCGCGGCCGAAGGCGTCGAGCGCCGGGGTGCTGTTGTCCTCTTTTTTCCCGCGGCGCTGCTGCTGCTGGTTGCCGCCGGCGGAGGCCGTCGGAGTCGGAGGTGCCTCGCTCTTGGTGTCGGGTTCGCGGGTCGCGGTCGCCGAATTGCCCGACATGCCGGAGACATCGCTGGCGCCGAGCAGGTCGAGAATCTCGTTGCGCACATCCTCCAGTTTCAGCTCAAGATTGATCAGCACCTGGGCGGCAACGCTGTCCTGCTCCGAGAGCAGGCCGAGCAGCACATGCTCGGTGCCGATGTACGGGTGTCCGAGGGCGCGGGCCTCTTCGTGGGCGAGCTCAAGCACTTTCTTCGCCTGCGGAGTGAATGGCAGGGGACCGGAAGGGGCCGGACGATCGGCGACCACCACCAATTTCTCAACTTCTTTCCTGACTTTTTCGACATCCACCGACAGGTTGTTGAGGGCGGTGACGGCGACGCCGCTGCCTTCCTTCACCAGGCCGAGCAGCAGATGCTCGGTGCCGATGTAATCGTTGCGGAAGCGTTCAGCCTCCTTTTGCGCCAGGGCGATGATCTTGCGGGCGCGGTCGGTGAACTTGTCGAACATGGCGGCGATCCTGGGGCGAATGTCGGCGGGGCGCGGATGGGCTGCGAAGCCGGCATCGTCAACGCGTACGGACGAGGGGAAGGGCTGGATCCACCCGGGTGCGGCGGATCGACATGGCATGATATGGCAAAGCGTCGGCTATGCCAACCTGATGACTTTGGTCGGCTGGTCCAAACGTCGCCAGCGTGTTCAGCCCGCTTGAATCCATTCGCGGACCAGGCCTGAGCGCATCTGGTCGCGTACGGCGGCGGTAGCGGACGAACCCTGATCGGACAGGTGGAGCAGTTGCAGGTGCGCCGGCTGGCAGAGCAGGAAGATCCGATCGAGGTTGGCCCAGGTCGGGCCGATCGCGCTGGACACCGGAAGCAGGCGAAGCGCCAAACCGAGCCGAACCCAGGACAAGTGTTCGTTCAGCTCGTCACTGGTCAGGGACCGGGCGTGGGTCAGCAGGCCCCAGCCGCGGTAGATTTTGTCCTCAAGGGTCAGCCGACCCTTGGTCAGCAGGGCCTGTCGTGCGAGACGTTCGGCTTCGATCAGACGAAGGGTCGCGGCGTGGATCGAGCCCACCAGGCTGCGTTCTTCGATGCCAAGGGTGCGGGCGTTGGAGACCTGATAATAGTGGCCGGTGGCTTCGCTGCCTTCGCCGTGCAGGCCGCGCACGGTCATGTGCAGTTTGTCGAGGGCGCGGAGAACAGCTTTCAATTCGCCGGTCTCGGCCAGGGCCGGCAGGTGGAGCATCACCGAGGCGCGCAAGCCGGTGCCGCAGTTGGTGTGGCAGGCGGTCAGGTAGCCGAGCCGGGGATGGGTTGCCCAGACGACATGTTTTTCCAGATCCCGGTCGGTCCACTGGGCCCGGGCCAGGCATTGATCGAGGCACAGGCCCGCTGAGATGACCTGCAACCTGACGTGATCCTCTTCGTTCAGCATCAGCGTCACCACCTGGTCGGGGCTGACGCACAGGCCGCTGGGACGGTTGCCGTTGGCGATCTCGCGGCTGATCAGCTGGCGTTCGACCAGGGCCTGACGTTCGAGTTCGCTGAGCCTGGCAGGTTGGAGCAGCTGGTCCCGCGGCCAATCGGTCGCTCGGGCCACGATCGCGAGCAAATCCTCGACCAAGGCCTGCTCCGCCTCGCCATCCAAGGTCCGCCGGAAGGCGGTTCCGACCCGGTTGCGGGCCAGGCGGATCCGGCTCGACACCACGATCCCGTCGTGTTCGCCAGGGCTTGCCAGCCATCGGGCCGGGGCGGTCAGCAGATGGCGGATGCCCGCACCGCTCATGACGGTTCCGCCAGATGCTGGATCTGATCGCGTAGATGGGCGGCTTCCTCGTAGCGCTCGGCGGTGATGGCATCGCGGAGGCGGGCTTCGAGGGTCGCCCGACGCATCACCAGATCGGTTGGCACCGGCGGCATGACGCCGCTTTCCGAGCCCGGTATGCGTCCGACATGGCCGACAGCACCGTGGTACCTGCGAAGCAGCGCATCGACCTGCTCGGCGAAGGCGTCATAGCACTCGGCGCAGCCGAACAGGTTGTTCTCGGCGTAATCAGAGAAGGCGAAGGCGCAGCGGGGGCATGTCTTCCCGGTCGGCGGCGGAACGGTTGGAGCGGCTGGCGGCTGGGCCGAGGTGGACTGCTTGGTCAAGATGGAGTGCACCGATGGGGGATCGCGATGCAGGTCCAGCCCGAGGCGTTCGACGCACTGGGGACAGAGATGGGCTTCCTGCCGCGGTCCGTCGGTCGGTAATTCCGTCAGGTGGATGGTTGCCGGCCGCTTGCCGCACACCTGGCAGTCGCCGTGCATGGCGGGATGTTCGCCTTATCGCAGGGGCGGCAAGCCTGGCCCGCGGATCGCCCGGGACCGTTCAGGGTGCAGGGGTGACGGGCGCGCTCACTGGGCCATCGGCGGCCTTTGCTGGTGCCTCGCCAGATTTTCCCGGCGACTTGGTGGATTTCCCTGGCAATTCGGTGGATTTCCCTGGCGACTCGGTAGATTTCCCTGGCAATTCGGCAGATTTCCCTAGCAATTCGGCAGATTTCTCTGGCAATTCGGCAGATTTCTCTGGCCATTCGGCCAGGAAATACGCTCGATGGGTCACGTCACCCAGGCGGAGTCTGGCATTGAGAAGCACCAGCACACCGTATTCCCGCTTGGGATCCATCCACTCCGGTACAAAGGCCGAGGTTGGGGGTGGAGGAGGCGCGCTGGTACGCTTGTCCGACCACTCCAAGCGATCTTTTCGGAAAATCGCTCCACACCAAATCTCAGGTCGGGCAAGATCGCTGAGTTTTTTCAACTGATCCAGGTCATTCCAGGTCGCCAGCTTGGCTCCATGCTTCTGGCACCAGCCAGCGGCTTCGGCCCAGGTCATCGCCAGCGGAATGCGCCGGTACAGCGAGCCGCCCAGGGTCATGGCCCCGCTCGCTCCCGTTGCCGGATCGATGCCGGCCAGGAGATCAGCCAAAGTCGACGCATCCTCGGCCAAGATCGTGCGAACCTTCAGGTTGGCGGAGCTGGCCAGTTCTCTCGACCAAGCGCGATAGGCATCCGCATCCAGCGGAGCGCCACCGGCCTGGAGTTGATTGATGTTCCTCGGCGGTATCGGCAACCTGGCCAAGGGATTGTCCTGGAGATCGAGGATCCGCAGATCGAGCCGCTCAAGTGGGCCAGGGTCGGTGATCTGATTGCCGGCCAAATCGACAGCGCGCAGCAGGGTGCAGCCGGCGAGCGGCGCTGCGTTGGTCACCAGGTTGCCGGAAAGGCCCAATCGCTGGATCGGCAAGCCGCGGAGCGGTGCCAGATCGACGATCCGGTTGCCCTTCGCGCTCAGTTCGGCCAGCGGGCACCCAGAAAGCGGTGCCAGGGATTGGACCGCATTGCCGTCGACCAGCAGGGTGGCCAGGGGCATGCCGGTGAGCGGTGAGAGGTCGGTCACCTGGTTCCAGTTCAGCTCCAGGCGGTTGAGGCGCAGGCTGCGAATCGGTGCGAGATCGGTCAACCGGTTGGATGCGGCATTGAACATCGCCAAGGGAAGGCCGCGGAGCGGCGACAGGTCCGCCACGAGATTCGACTGCGCATCAAGCCGCCGCAGGGGCATGCCGGCAAGCGGTGCCAGGCTGCTCACTTGGTTGTTGCTGCAATCCAAAGAGATGAGCCGAAGCCCCTGGAGGGGGGCGAGGCTGGTGATCGCGTTCGCGTTGATCGCCAAGCGGTTCAGCGACCGGCACTGGGACAGGGGCGCGAGATCGACGATGTCGTTGCGGTTCGCCATCAGGGTCACCAGCGACGGCCGGACGACCTG
Source organism: Planctomycetota bacterium (assembly GCA_014193115.1). Classification (GTDB taxonomy): domain Bacteria; phylum Planctomycetota; class UBA11346; order UBA11346; family UBA11346; genus BJHQ01. The sequence continues at coordinate 98,985 of BJHQ01000018.1, forward strand.
GGCGAGGTCGGACAGATGGGTGTGGCTGATGTCGAGGTTGACCAGGGGCAGCATGGCCAATGGCGCCAGATTGATGAATTGCAGTTCTGAAACATCGAGGAATTTGATGGGCAGCTTGGCCAAGGGTGACAGATCAGTCACCCGGGTTCTGCCGATCAGCAGCCGTTCCAAAGGCATCGTGGCCAGCGGACTCAGGTCTGAGACCTCGCTTTCGCTGCAATCCAGCATCTTCAGCTGAAGCCCGGCCAAAGGAGCCAGGTCGATGACTGTGGACTGCCTGAGGCTCAATTGGCTCAGAGGCATCCCCGAGAGGGGGCGCACGTCGCTGATTTTGGCCTTGATCAGCAGCAGATGGCGTGCCTTGATACCGACCAACAGCGACACGTCAGCCGGTGCAGACAGATCGATGCCGCTCAGATCGAGCAGGTCGATTTGTTTCAATCGGCGGAGCCACGGGGCCAGGTGACGGAGCCGTGCGGCAGTGATCTGAGTCTGCTTGTCGTTGGCCAAGGTGATGGCTGCGCCATGGTTTGGATCGACGGCGGAAATCTGGGCGAGCAGGTATTCGGCCTCATCAAGGTCGCCATTGCGCCATGCGGTCAACGCTTCATCGGCCAGCAGCCGGAGGGTTGGCATGCTGTTCCGGTAGTCAGAGGCCAGCCGTTCCCTGGCGGCGACGGCGGTGGAAGCCCAGTCCGGTCCGAGCAGGCGTGCCACCAGGCAGGTTTTCTCCAAGGCTTCGGCAGCAAGAGCGGTGCCAGCCTGATCGACTGAGATCGACCGGTAGCGGTCCAGGGCCAGGGCCAGTGCGCCGGCTTCGACCAAAGCATCGCCGGTGGCCACCGGGCTGGAAACGCGGGCCAAGGAGCGCCGCTCGACCGTGATCCTCAGGATGCGAGTCGATGCCTGCCAGGCCCGCACGCCCATCCCGCCGAGATCCGATCCGGGCAAGGGCAGGACGTCGGCAGCCTCCACCAGCACCCGGTCACCGCAGGACAGCGAGGCTCTTCCTTCAAGCCGGGTCAGGACATAGGTGAGCCGGGAGCCGGGGACCACAGCGGATGGGCCGACCACTGGTCGTCCATCTCCCGGAGAGGATTCGCGATAAATACGGTAGGCCTTGGCGGAATTGCCATTGTCTGACTTGGCGGTGAGGCCAGCTGGCCGATGCCAATATTCCTGCAACCGCTCCCGCCGCGCTCCAAGGGCGATCTCGATCGATTCGGAAAGCGGCAGGTCGACTTCGACCTTGACCCGCGCTTCATTGCGCAGATTCGCTCCTTCAAGCCACAGCCATGAGCCGGGTGAAATAGCCAGGCCGGCCCGGTCGAGGGTCACCGGCACAGTGGTTCCGCCGAGGTCCGAGGTGAGGATCTGGAACGGACCCAGATCGTCGCCGGCGGTGAAATCGCGGTTCGCCACCACCACCCAGTCAGTCGAACGGGATTGGTTGTCCCGCCACAGCCAGGAACCGAGCAAGGCCGCCATGGCGACCACCGAGGCCATCAGGGCGCTTTGGAGGGGGCGCCGGCGCACGATGCGCCACATCTGAGACGGGTAGCCAGGCGGGCGAGCTGTGACCCGTTCGCCATTGCGGAATCGGGCCAGATCGTCTGCCAGCTCCTCGGCTGAAGCGTAGCGATCTTCGATGCGTTTTTGCAGGCATTTACCGCAGATCGCGGCAAGTCCAAGCGGTACGGTGGGATCAAGGCGGCGAACTGCCGGTGGTTCGCGTTCGACCACCGCAGTCAACACCTCGTACGCGGTTTCGCCGGTGAAGGGAGGTCTGCCGCAGCACAGTTCATAGAGTACGGCTCCCAACGACCACACATCGCTGCGCGGACCGATCCGGTCGTGCTGGGCCTGGGCTTGCTCAGGCGGCATGTACGGCGGCGTGCCCAGCGCCTGGTCAGGCAAGGTCAGTCCGGTGGCATGCACGGCCCGCGCCAGGCCGAAGTCCGTCACCCGCGGCTCACCGGAACTGTCGACCAGGATGTTGGCCGGCTTCAAATCTCGGTGGATGACTCCATTTTGGTGGGCGTGGTGGACGGCGCGTGCGGCCTTTTCGACCATCGTCGCCCGCTGCCGCCAGGTCCGCGGCTGTTCCCGGGCCCACACCGCCAGATCTCGGCCATGGACGTAATCCATGGCAAACCATTCGATGTCGCCGCTGTTGCCGATGGCATGGACCCGGATGAGGTGCGGATGTCTGAGCTTCGACAGCACCGCATGCTCGCGGCGCAGACGTTCCGGACCTTGGCCGCCAGGTTCGGGGTCGATCAGGGTCTTGACCGCGACGATCCGTCCGTCCTGGTCGAGCGCCTTCCAGACCTCGCCGACACCGCCCCGGCCGATCCGCTCGACCAGCCGGTAGGGGCCGAGCTTGCGGTCGTGGCTCGGCGGCCTGCGGATGACCCTGGTATCGCTGCTCGCATCCAGTTCCGGGTCAAGAGTGACGCGCCAGCCAGAGGATCGATCGGGAGCCAGACGGATGCGCCAGTCCTGGCCAGCCTCGTCTCGGATCTCCCGGATCACCGTCGTGGGCGCCGTTCCGTGAGGGACTTGTGGCGGCGTGCAGGCGGTGGCCAGCACCAGATGACCAAGGGACTCCCAGGCCGACGGTGGATCCCCAACCAGATCATCCACAGGCGTGCCGAGATGCGCCGCCAAGCTGTCGCTGAGCGAGGTGATCCTGCCACGCTCATCAAGCTGGACGGTGAGCCGCTGGGCGGGCTGGGAGAAAGCGCCGGAATCGCGGAAGGTCACAGCTGTGTGCAGGATACCCCGAGGTCCGAAGGTGCGAAACCGGAAAGGCGGGCGAACCTCTCCACGATTCAGCCGACGGCCCCAGGGTCGTGATCTCGGCGATCGGCGAGTGCGAGCACCTTGCCGTGGTCTGCGCCAGACAGCCGAATGGTCTTCTCGGCATGCGCCGCCCCTGAGACCACCGTCGCCCGTCCGCCGACCAGCGATTCAAGAAACGCGCACACCGCCTGGTTCGCTTTGCCGCCTTCGGGTGGGGCGGTGACCCGCACTTTCAAGCGATCACCGTGCAGGCCGGAAATCTCGGTTCGGCTTGCGCCAGGCACGACCTTCAGGCGCAATTCAACTTCGCCGTTGACGGAGCGGATGAATGGATCCACGTGCTTCGCGCCTTTCCTGCAGTCGCCATGAGCCGCCATGAGCGCCCCGCCTTGAGGGCGATTTTGCTTGGCATGATCGCGTGACCAAGATGGGTTTGTTAAGACTCTCACCGACGATGGCGATCGCAGCAAATCTCTGTTCCCTCAAGGGTATGCAGCGGTTGTGCAGGGTGGCTCGACCCTAGACTGTTCCCGCCATCGCCAGTTCCCGCCACCGATCCGGAATCCCCATGCCTCTCGTTCGCTATGCGGTACGATTTCTCCTGGTAATTCTTACAGCCTGTCTTTCTTGCCTGACCGCCTCCGAGCTGACCGTCTACTGGAATCCAGCCGGCGCATCTACCGACGGCAATGATTCCACCAACTGGACCCTGCTGGCCGACGGGACTGGAGGATCGCCAGGTCCGCTCAATAATCTTCATGTTTTGAGCTTCGCTGGAACCGGAATTTCCAGTACCCAGGCGTGTGCTTTCACGGCGGATCTTTCGGTCAAGCGGATCGAAGTGCCGGCCGGAGCGATCCCGATCTCTGATGGCGGGAATACGCTTTCGATGGGCGGCCTCGATGCGGTCGGCGGGAGCTGGACCCTGACTGGCACGGTGCAATTCGTCCAATTCGTCGCCTATAGCGGGCCGCTAAAATTCCCCGCAGGCCAGTCGTTGAACAACGTCGGCAGCACCTCCACCGATCTGACCATTCTTTCAGATCTAACGATTGCTGGAACCTTGGACATCCTGGGCGGGACCTGGGACGCATCGACCCTGTCCAATGAACCGGTCATCGCCTTGACCGGAGCGGGCAAGATCCATCGCTTCCACCCGGCTACGTGCATCCTCAGCGATTCCTTTGCGCTGGCTGGCGGGTTCGTGATCCAGGGCACTGGTTGTTCGTTGTCGCTGCCCGATGGCGCCAATGCCGCCAGAACCAGCGACAAAGATAATATTCCGAGTCTGCGCATCGAACAGGACGCTACGTTGAAACGGGAATACGATGGGCGCTCGGCGTTCAGTTTCGGCACCAGCCGGTTGGAAATCGCCAACGGGAAAACCCTGACCATCGACGATGGCGTCGAATTGGCCATCAACAGCGGTACCTCCGTAAGTGCTGCAGGTGGAACGATCACGACCCCAGGATCGGGCTGGCTGGTATGGGCTCGCACACAGGATCTTCCGGCAAGCGCTGCCTTGTCGTTGAACAGCAATATTGTGGTTCGTTCACCGATCGGATCACCTGCCACGCCAGCCTTCACTCTCGGCCCAGCGACGCTCTTCGGTGGGACATTTCCAAAATCGCTGGCGATCGAGGCCGGGTCGGAGGGCGCGGTCTCAGTGACCATCTCCGGAGCCGTCACGGTGGCCAACGATCTCAGGTTTATCACGAAGACATCATCGGGAGATGTGTCCGTCACCTTGCAGTCGGCAGTCCTGAACATCGGTGGGACCTGCACTCACCTTGATGACACGTCTACCTACGGTCGTCTGACCTTCATCACCGATGGCGGACCGGATGGTATTTTCAACATCGGCGGAGATTTCGATTTCTCCGCTGGTCAAAACGATGAAACTGTGAATGACCCGACGATCACGACCCATTGCCTCGATCTCAGGATTTCAGGTTCGGTCTGCCATCTAGGCAACCTGTATTCTCAGAACTCCAATTTCTTGCGGATCACATTGAAGGCGACCAGCGGTACGGTGGCTTTGACCGGGCCGGCTATCGACTACCAGACGACCGATCTGATCTGCGATGGGGCTGATGTCGCCATCACGACCAACAACTTGAACCTTGGTAAGCTTCAGATCACCAGCGGTTCGCCAGTCATTTCCGCGTCGGCCCCGATGGGTATCGGCGGCATCCAGGTCGATAGTGGCGCCACGGCACCAGTCATTTCTGCGAGTCTTTCAAAAGGAATGGGAACGCTGCAGGTGAAGATCGATGGTACTTCTCTGACCACGACCGGCACCATCACGTATGGGGAAACCGCAGATGCTGCGAAAATCGGTGCCGGGAAGTGGATTGCCCAAGGGGATGTCACGATGAGCGGCCCGGTGACTGTCTCGGCCGGAGAGTTGTCCGTTGAGGCGGATGTGAGTCCGGATGTGATCGTCGAATCCGGCGTCCTCAGCGGCTCAGGGACGGTCATTGGATTGTCATTGCTGGACACCAGCCAAGGAACCATCGCCCCCGGAATTGCCGGTTCGCCGGGAATCCTGACCTCGACAGGAATTGATAACTTGCGTGGCCCGAGCGGAGGAACTCCGGGAATCCTCAGGCTCGTGGTGAATGATTTCGCCACGGCCGGGACCGATTATTCCCGATTGGCCTGCTCCAACCTGACCATCGACCCGGGCACCTTCACCATCCAAGTCGATGTAGGAAGCCTATCCGGATCCGGCACCGCAGCCGGGGTCATCACATCGACGAGTCTGTCCGGGGCACCGCTGAACTCCCGGGTGGAATTGCTGAACAACACCACCTATAACGGTGTTCCGAATCTCGTTGCCAATGGGAACGATTTCGATTTAGGATTGTCCTCGTTCACGGAAAGCAGCCGATTCACCAGGGACCTCGACGGGAACGGCCATATCGATCGGATCGCGGTGACCATGTCGATGCCGCTCAACGATGATTTCTCAGGAATTTCCGCGGTGGTCCAGGGGTACACCGTGACCAGCATCGACACTGGCGCGGTTGCATTTGACAACATCTTGATGATCCATCTCCAAGAGAAGACCGTATTCGACACCGGCGTGACACCGCTAGTCAGCGTGTCCAATTCGAGTCTGATGGATGTCACTGGTTATGCGTTGCTTTCTCTCGCTTCGGCAAATGCCGATGACGGCGCGGATCCGATTCTCGCTGCTGCAACGTATCTGTCAGGCAAGCTGATCCAGATCATTTTTTCCGAACCGGTCCAGGACACCTGGGGTACGACCAGTATGGTCACCACGGGGTCCTTGCCGGCCATCGACACCAATCTCGGGCCGGACTTTGGAGCGGTGGACGATGATCGGGCGATCGTAACACTGGTGAGCGACCTCCAGCCTGGAAACAGTGGAACCATTGGTTTCCAGTCGCCGGGGACCTTCAGCGACCAATCCGAAAATACGAATAGCGGCACCAATGGCGTTCCGATCTCCGTCGCCGCGGCCCTGTATTGGAATCCCCCTAATCCCGGCCTTTCAAAGGATGCGAATCTTCCTGGAAACTGGTCCACGGATCCTGGAGGAACTGCGCCCTTCGCGGGCAGCTTGACCTCGTTTGCACTGCGATTCGACGGCTCCGGGCCAAATGCAGATGCGGACTGCATCTTGAGCGGCGACCTCTCCTGTTTGCGCATCACCGCTCCTGCCAGCACCTATCCTGGATCCTTCTCCGATAGCGGTTTCAACATCACGGTTTCGGAAGGATTCCTCTGGCAGGATGCCGCGACCACACTGAACCTGACCGGAACGGTGATCATGACGGGTTCATGCATCGTGGAAACCAGCGGGCAGTCCCTCAACCGGGTCACCATTCAGGCGGGTGGAACTATGGTGTTGGGCACGGACGTGACGCTTGGTGGGATATTGCAGGCGAATGGAGTGATCGATTTCGGATATATCCGCGCGTTGACCATTGCCGGTTCCTCCGCCGCCACCCATGACTTTTCTGGTGCTTTGTTCCAGAACCTTGGTGGATCAGGGAACCTGATACGGGTGGCCGCCGGAATCGACGGAACCACGATCATCCTCCCGAGCACCGCTCATGGACAGGTGCCCGCATTGGAATTCCTCAGCAACACGACCCTGGATCGGACGGTTTCCGGGACCAGCCGGATCGCGCCAGACAGCTCCTTCGGGAATCTTCGTATCAATAATGGCATCACGCTCACCCTAGATGCTGATGTGACCTTGGAAGTCGGTCCCCAAAGCACCCTGGACGGGTCTGGCGGATTCAGCGGTGGAACGATCGCCGGTTCGGGTACTTTTCAATGGCGGCAAGGATCCGAAAACACCTTCCCAGCTCCTGGTGTGGTCAACTTTGATAGTCCGGTCCTCCTGACTGCCGAAACAAATGGATATTATCCATCAACGTTCCTGGCTGGCGGGACCGCATTCAATTCACATTTGACCATTCAGATCGAAGAAAATGAGGATCTGGAAGTCCAGCTGGATGGTTCAGTGACCGTCGGGGGCGATCTTCGCCTCCGATCCATGCCGACCATAAATAACTCGATTCTTGAAATTCATTGGAATGGGGCAAGCTCCAACCTCGCAGTCACTGGTTCCTGCTACCACGACGACGCTCAGAGTGGCATTAGTGGTGTGATCTTCTCTGGCGAAACGGTGAAACTCCAGGCCCAAGAACTTCGTTGGGGCAACGGACATGGCGATATTTATTTTGATGACGGTTCCATCGCCGGAAAAGAAGTTGCGGCCTCGGGAATCGATGTCTTCATCATCACCCTATCGGGAATCACCCACACGTTTGCCGCCGGCATGGATACTTCTGGCCCATCCCTGGATTTGGTTTTGACCGGAACTGGAACCATCGATGTCGGGATCGATGATGATTCCTACGCCTTTCCTCTCGATTTGACGGTCACAGGTGGTGGCGATGTCCGGTTGCGCACGTCTACTGGAACTGGGAGCGGTTGGATCCTCGATGAGGTCATTCTGAATCCAACCACTCCGTTGACCCTGCGCAGCCAGGTGACCAGTGGCACTTGGTCGGACATTGCGACGGAAATCTGGGGCGACATCCAGGGCGGCGGCAGTGCCGACACCACAATCACCGCACCGTTGATCATCGATGCACGTACCATGGCGGTGACGGTCGCGAGTGGTCGTTCCATGACCTTGTCTGGTCACGTGAGCGAGACAGCTCGCTCTGGGTTGACAACTGATGGACCTGGAACCGTCATCATCGCTGGTGGGGTAACCGTGACCGATCCGGTCTTGGCCGTGGATGGGATACTACGGGTCGGGAGCGTGACTCCGGGAGTCAGACTCAGCGGCGGTACGGTGGAAGGAATCGGTCCGATCGGGTATCTTGAGACCAATTATCCAACGAGCAGCGCCGGCACGGTTGTTCCCGGAGTCAATGGGCTTCCCGGAATCCTGGCCATCACCGGCAACCTGGCACTCGACGACCCGAGCAACCCTTCCAACACGGTGAGACTGAAGGTCGCTGGGGTGGCCACGCCAGGAACTGACTATAGCCGGATCACGGCGTCTTCCGTCACTTTGTCAACAAACCAGCAATTGGTGCTGGATCTTTCAGGGGCGCCTTCTGCCGGCGGAACGGCCCAGGGCATCCTCCGTTATACGATTCTGACTGGTTTGTGGAGCGCAGGGAATATCAGTACCGTGAATAACACGGTACCGCTGATGCCCACGCTGACGAATGACACGGTGAACAACGAAATAGACCTGATCCTGTCGCCGTTTGTCGTAACTGAGCGCCGCACCTTGGATTTGGATGGCGATGGCCGGATCGATCGGATCCAGGTGACGTGTTCAACAGCGCTGAACGACGACTTTTCTGGAGTGACCGTGGCAGTCGATGGTTATACCCCTGGAGCTATTACGTCTGGAGTTCCCAATGACACCATGTTCTATATAGACCTCACCGAAGGTATCCCGCCGGACACTGGAGCTACTCCAACGGTAACCATCACCAATTCCGGTTCCCTCAAGGAAGCTGGAAACGCCTTCGCCTTGGCAAGCGACAGTCCCGGTGCGAATGCTGTTGATGGCGCTGCCCCTATTCTGATCAGCGCGCGAACTCTGGGTGGTACTCAAGTTGAAGTTCGATTTTCAGAGCCTTTGCTCGACAGCTCCGCCAATCCGTTATTCTTCACCGGCTCAGCGTTCTCTGTGGTCGGCGCCAATGCAACCTGTGTTGCTGTAGGCACTGGTTCAACTGTAAATGATGATACCCTGTCTGTGACCTTGGCAGCATCGTTGGTCGGAACCGCTGACAGCGGTACGATGACGATTGGTGCCGATGCCGTGCGGGACTCCGCAAATATCCTGGCATCATCCGGATCCGTATCGGTTACCGACGGAATTGACCCGACCGCAACGCTGAGTGCGAGCGCCGGTCCGTTCAACGCACCGTTCACGGTGACGATCACGTTCAGCGAGGCGGTGACCGGTTTCACCACCAGCGACCTGAGCGTGACCAACGGCAGTGCCAGCGCGGTCAGCGGCACGGGACCATACACCACGACGATCACGCCGACGGCGGATGGTGTGGTGACGATCGACCTGCCGGCGAGCAGCGCGATCGACGCGGCGGGTAACAATAACAGCGCAGCAACGCAGTTGAGCCGGACCTATGACGCGACGGCGCCGACCGCGACGCTCAGCGCCAGCGCCGGTCCGTTCAACGCGCCGTTCACGGTAACGATCACGTTCAGCGAGGCGGTGACCGGTTTCACCGCCAGCGACCTGAGCGTGACTAACGGCAGCGCCGGAGCGCTGAGCGGCACGGGACCATACACCACGACGATCACACCGACTGCGGACGGTGTGGTCTCGATCGACCTGGCTGCGAACAGCGCGGCCGACGCGGCGGGCAACGGCAATAGCGCGGCAACGCAGCTGAGCCGAACCTACGACGCGACCGCGCCGACCGCGACGCTCAGCGCCAGCGCTGGTCCGTTCAACGCGCCATTCACGGTGACGATCACGTTCAGCGAGGCAGTGACTGGTTTCACCGCCAGTGACCT
>BJHQ01000019.1 GCA_014193115.1 Planctomycetota bacterium
CACGACATGCCGGATACGTTATCAGCCAACGGAAACGCAAACTGGTCGAGGAGGTCTTCGGATGGATGAAGACTGTTGCTGGACTCGATCAACTCCGTCTTCGCGGGACACTCCTGGTTGAAGGCGTGTTTTGCCTGGCAGCTGGTGTTTACGACCTTATTCGGATGAGAAACATTCTTTCCGCCGCATAAGTAAACCAGGCCATTGCACAATTCAAAAGGAATATCGCCATCACTTCTGAATGTGAACTTCGGGCAACAGGGCATTAATTTTGGAACATTGTTCCGGAAGATGGCTGGGAAATAACACTTTATCACAAAGAATTCACCGGCGAAAGCTGCAGGTTAGATTTTCATGACCCTGCTAATGCTGCCGTGACCTTCAATCGGTTCCATGTAACCAAGGTCCCGGGAGATGCTGTAAGGAAACCTTCCACGACTTCTACAGGCAGCCGGACCTCAACGCCGCGACCGGATTCCTCAAAGGATGGACGCCACCGCCATAAACTCCAAACTCAAACCCCTGCTCAAAGCAGCCGAGACCATCCGGAACCGCTCCAAGGGAATCCTGCGCTGGCACTCCACTCGGATGACCAAAGCCGTGATCTTTTTGCGGGCCGCAAAGCGTAAGGCCAGAGGATACCGCTTCCACAGAACTTTCATCACCATGGCTTACCTCATCGCTGTCCAACTCGAACTCAAAGCCGCATCACCTTTTGCTTGCCAGCGACATACCCACTGATCTCGGAACAGTTGTAACAAAAAACGTTCAACGCCGTTCCGCCTGCAAATTCACCAGCAGCCGGTTGAGCGGCAGGTGGGGCGCCTCGTCGGTGCGGCATTCGACGAACGCCAGGCGCCGGCTGCGGCACAGCGTCTGGAGGGCCAATCGCTGGCGCTGGACCTCTTCGAGATAAGCGGTGCGCAGGGCACGGGGTTCGGCGGTCAGGGCGTCACCGGATTCCATGCCCTGGAACCTGGTCACGGCGTCAATGCTCAGGTCGGCTTCGTCCGGATCGAGAATCCAGACCAGCGCGCAGTCGTGGCCGCGATGGGTCAGACGGGCCACGGTGTTGACGATCTGCTCAGGATCGTCGAGGAAATCGGAGAACACCATGACCAGCCCGCGGCGGGTCGCCGGCGCCGACAGGCGTTCGAGCCCGGCGCCGACATCGGTGCCCAGGGCCGGCTGGTGGTCTTGCAGGGCGTGGCAGATCCGTTCGAGCTGGCCCTGGTGGCGCGGCGGCAGATCGACCGCCGCCCGGTCGTGGAACAGGACCAGTCCGGCACGATCCTGCTGGCCGAGGGTCAGGTGGGCGAGAGCCGCCGCGAGCAAACAGGCATAGCGGTATTTGGTCACCGCGGCGTGGGTTCCCTGGTAGGCCATCGAGGCCGAGCCATCGACGCACAGGGTGCAGGCCAGATCGGTCTCGGCTTCGTAACGTTTCAGCACCAGGCGGTCGGCGCGGCCCAGGACTTTCCAGTCGAGGTGGCGCAGATCGTCTCCCGCCACATAGGGCCGATGGTCGGCAAAATCCACCGAATGGCCCTTGTGGGGACTGCGATGGGCTCCGGTCTGGACACCCTCGACCACCAGCCGCGAGCACACCATCAGACTATGCAACCGGGCGAGGTCGGCGACGGAGACCAGGGCGGTGGCGTAGCTCACGGGTCCAGCTTCGCAGGATGCTCATGTACGCCAGCCCCTTCTGCGAGCGCCGAGCCCTGGGAGCGCCGAGCCCTGGGAGCGCCGAGCCCTGGGAGCGCCGAGCAGGCGCTCCAAGCACAGCCGAGCTGGCGCTCGGAGCTGCCAGCCAAGCCGAGCAGGCGCTCGTCGCTTCCAGCCCAGCCGAGCTGGCGCTCGGCGCTGCCAGCCAAGCCGAGCAGGCGCTTCCAGGCGGCTTCCGGCGGCGCTCCCCTCAAAATCTTCACATTGCCGGCGCACACGGTCTCCCTACAAGCCGCCTCGCTCCGCTGATTCCGGCGGACGCGCCCCCCCTGGAGACCCCCGTGGCCCGCTACGTCATCGAACGCCTCAATCCCACCTTCGGCTACTTTTACCAGGCCGGAAAGACGCTCCAGCGCGGGAAGACCCAGTATCAGGACCTGGAAATCTGCGAGTCCGAGGAGTTCGGCAATGTGCTGCTGCTCGACGGCGTGACCCAGGTGACCTCGAAGAACGAGTTCCTCTACCACGAGCCGATGGTCCACCCGGCCCTGACCAGCCATCCCGATCCCAAAGACGTGCTGATCATCGGCGCCGGCGACGGCGGCATCCTGCGCGAAGTGCTCAAGCACCGCACGGTGCGCAAGGCGGTGATGGCCGAGCTCGACGGCGGCGTCATCGACTTCTGCGCCCAGCACATGCCCGAGATCAATGCCGGCGCGTTCGCCGACCGCCGCTACCGCCCTGAGGTCGGCGATGGCCGGCGCTTCGTCGAGAAGACCCAGGAGACCTTCGACTGCGTGATCATGGACATGACCGATCCCTTCGGTCCGTCGGCGATGCTCTACACCCGGGAGTTCTTCCAGCATATCAAGCGGACCTTCACCGATGAGCGCGGTATCTTCGTGATGCATACCGAGTCGCCGATCAGTCGTCCGCGCACCTTCCAGCAGTGCCTGCGCACCCTCGGTGACGTGTTCAAGTACCGCCGCACGTTCTATCTGTACATCCACATGTATGCGGTGCTGTGGTCGGTGACCGTGTCGAGCGACACCATCGACGTCGGCGAGCTGTCAGCCGAGGAGATCGGCGTGCGCCTGAACGCCCGCGGCGTCAGCGGCCTGCATTGTTACAACGGCGCCACCCACCGCAGCATGCAGGTGCCGATGCCGTTCATCCAGGAGCTGGTCGATGGCGCCCCGTCGCTGCCGGCGATCACCGATGCCTCGCCCAAGGTCCTCGACGACATCGACATCAACCGTGGTTCGATCGAGATCCGGGAGGGGTGAGAGGAGGAAGCTTCCCGCGATCATCGAGCAGATGAGTTATGCAGGATGACATGTCTGAGCAGCCGATCCAAGTAAGTCCGTTCATGGATGGTCCCTTCACCAAGGATCAAGGCAAGGAATTGCTCAGACGCGCTGCCGCCGTTCGTGCCGGAACGGCGGCAGTCGTGTCTCGCGACGAAGCCGATGCCTTCATCTCGCGCCGGGTCGCCAGTCGGCTGCGGAAGGAATCGCCTGATATCACCTCCAACAGCTTGGTCTTGGCGATGAGTTGAAGCGTTCCATTGATGCCTCCCTGGACGAGACCACCCACGATCCACGACTTTCCAGCCAATGGAAGGATGATTTGCTGTGAGTCGGCGTCCGTCGGTTCCCCTACCGGATCGTTTTTTTCATCGAAGGCACCATGGTGACCATCATCGACGTCCCCCACGCTCACAGCGATCCCCGCATGATGCGCCGCCGCTTACGCCGTCTCCGTGAACGGACCTGACCTCCCATGCAGCACCTCCCCGACCCCGCCCGCATCCGCGCCCTCGCCGCCGAGCACGGCACGCCGCTGCTGCTGCTGTCCACCCAGACGGTGCGCAGCCAGTATCGGCAGCTCCGCCAGTCGCTGCCCGGCGTGCATCTGCACTATGCCCTCAAGCCGCTGCCCCATCCCGAAGTGGTCAAGGCGCTGATGGCCGAAGACGGCTATTTCGATCTTGCCACCAACGGCGAGGTCGATGTGGTCCGGGCCTGCGGGGTCGATCCCGCCCGCTGCATCCAGACCCATCCGATCAAGCGCGATGGCGACATCCGCTATTGCCTGGAATACGGCTGCCGCACGTTCGTCTTCGACAATCCCGCTGAATTGCCAAAGTTCCTTCCGTACAAGGACCAGGTCGAACTGCTCATGCGGCTCAGCTTCCGCAACAAGGAGGCGCAGTGCGATCTGTCGATGAAGTTCGGCGTCCAGCCGCAGGACGGCCTGGCGCTGCTCAAGCAGGCGGTGGGGATGGGTCTGACCGTGCGCGGGCTCAGCTTCCACGCCGGGTCGCAGCTGCTCAACAACTTCAAGTACGTCGAGGCCATCGGCTTCTGCCGGCAGCTGTTCAATCTGGCCGCCCTCGACGGCATCCGCCTCGACACCCTCGACATCGGCGGCGGTTTTCCGGTGGGCTACATCGAACCGGTGATGCCGATCAATTATTACTGCCACCCCATCGCCGGCGAACTGGAACGTCTGTTCCCCAGCGTCCGGCTGCTCGCTGAGCCCGGACGGTTCGTATCGGCGCCAAGCATGACCCTGGTCGCATCCGTCATGGGCAAGTCGGAACGTCAGGGCCGGATGTGGTATTACCTCGACGATGGCTTGTACGGCAGCTATTCCGGCAAGCTCTATGACCACTGCGATTATCCGTTCATGCCGCTGAAAAAGCTCGAAGGCCACGGCGGCGCCGAGCGCCTGTCGGTGGTCGCCGGTCCGACCTGCGATTCCATCGATGTGGTGTACCAGGACATCAGCCTGCCCGAGCTGGAATGCGGCGACCTGGTGGTCAGCCCGATGATGGGTGCATACACCTCGGCCAGCGCCACCGATTTCAATTTCTTCCCCCGCGCGAAAATCGTGACCATCGACTAGCTTGTTCTCTTCAATTCCTTAAGAAGGATCTTGTCACATGGCAACCGAATCCCTGAACCTCTGGATCGAGGACCTCACCAACGATCAGGTCGGCTTGCGCCTGCGCCTGCGTGAGTGCCTGTATGCGGCGAACTCGCCGTTCCAGCGCATCGCGGTGTTCGACAGCGTCGCCTTTGGCCGGGTGCTGTGCCTGGGCAACTCGATCGCCCTGACCGACGCTGACGAGGCGCTCTATGCGGAGCATCTGGTCCATCCCGCCCTGGCGGCAGCGCCGTCGGCGAAGCAGGTGCTGATCCTGGGTGGCGGCGACGGCGGCGTGGCCCGGGAAGTCGCCCGCTATGCCGGGGTCGAGAAGATCACCGTGGTCGAGATCGATCGCCAGGTGGTCGAGGTGTGCGGCAAGTTCTTCGCCCACACCGCTTCGGGCTTGAAGGATCCGCGGGTCGAACTGGTGATCGACGACGCCCACCGGTTCCTCCGCGATACCGATCGCCAGTTCGATGTCATCATCGTCGACGCCTGCGAGCTCAGCGGCCCGAATGCCGCCGCCAGCGACGTGTTCCACGATCTGGGCTTCGCCGCCAGCGTTTTCCGCCGCCTGCGCGATGGCGGCATCCTGATCGCGCCGCTTGGCTGCCCGTCGCTGGTCGGCGACGACGCCCGGGCGACGCTGCGCACCCTGGCCGAAAAATTCCGCCCGCGGGTCTACCAGATGGCGGTGCCGAGCTATCCCGGCGGCACCTGGGCGGTGGCGTGGTGCTCCACCGCCATCGCCCCCGGCGACCAGGTCGCGCCGCAGCCCTGGCACAACCGCCTGAAGAGCTGGCATCCCGGCTTGCAGGCCGCCCAGTTCGCCTTGCCCAGGGTGGTCCAGGCCCAGCTCGGCCTGCATTGAACCGCCTCGGCCGGAATCTGTTGTTGCGGGGCGCGGGCGCAGCCCTACTCCGCAGCCATGTCGGCTGATCAGCAACTCATCCTGACCTTGGCCGCCGGCCTGGGCTGTGCGGCGGTGCTCGGGTACACCAGCCGCTGGCTGGGGTTGTCGCCGATTGTCGGCTATCTGCTGGCCGGCGTCCTGGTCGGGCCGCACACCCCGGGCTTCATCGCCGATCAGGGCGTGGCCAACCAGCTCGCCGAATTGGGTGTGATCCTGCTCATGTTCGGTGTCGGTCTGCAATTCCACATCCGCGATCTGTGGGCGGTGCGCTGGATCGCGATTCCGGGGGCCGTGGTCCAATGCCTGGCAGCGACGCTGCTCGGCATGGCCGTCGCATCGGCCATGGGCTGGTCGTGGCAAGGCGGCCTGATCTTCGGCCTGGCGGTGTCGGTGGCGAGCACCGTGGTGCTGCTTCGGGTGCTGTCCGACCAGCACGATCTGCACACCCCGGCCGGCCACATCGCGGTCGGCTGGCTGGTGGTGGAAGACCTCCTGATCGTCCTCGCCCTGGTCCTGCTGCCGGTGCTGCTGCCGGGCAGCGCGGCGGCCGGATCTGGCGACGGCGCCGTCGTCGCCATCGGCTGGGCGGCAGTGAAGATCGCCGCACTGATGGCGCTGTTCGCCATCGCCGGAACACGGCTGATGCCGTGGCTTTTGTCCGGCGTCGCCGCCAGCGGATCCCGCGAATTGTTCACGCTGACCGTGCTGGCCCTGGTCCTCGGGGTTGCGGTGCTGTCGGCCAAGCTGTTCGGCGTGTCGATGGCGCTGGGAGCGTTCCTGGCTGGTCTGGTGGTGGCACGCAGCGATTTCGCCCTGCGCGCCTCGGCCGAAGCCATGCCGATGCGCGATGCGTTCTCAGTGCTGTTTTTTGTCTCGGTCGGCATGCTCTTGTCGCCCGCCGACCTGATCGCCGAGCCCTGGCTGGCGCTGGCGACTTTGGGCATCGTCCTGGTCGGCAAGCCGCTGGCGGCGCTGATCATCGTGCTCGTGGTGCGGCGGCCGCTGGGCACTGCCCTGACCGTGGCTGCCGCATTGGCCCAGATCGGCGAATTCTCGTTCATGCTCATGGCCCTGGGCCGCGAGCTTGGTCTGCTCGGCCCAGCCGCTGCCAATGCGATCATCGGCGCCGCGATCATCTCGATCTCAGTCAATCCGCTGATTTATAAAACCATCGGTCCGATCAATCGGCGGTTCTCACGTTCCGTGTCAGCGGTGATTCCCGAGGCCGCCTTGGACCCAGCCCTCGCTCTGGCGACGGAAGCACCCAGGGCGGTGGTGGTCGGAGCCGGACCGGTAGGCCGGACCCTGATCGGCATCCTGAACGAACGGGGCATCGTCCCGGTGGTGGTGGAGATGAACCTGGAGACCGTCCGCCGGCTCCGGGATCAGGGGATCTCTGCGTTGTACGGGGATGTCGTCCATCCGGACACGCTGCCTGCGGCAGGCATCGCCCAGGCCCGGGCCTTGTTCCTGACCGCCAGCGGCATCACCGACGCAGCCGAGGCGATCCGCCTGGCCCGGGCGGCGAATCCAGGGCTGAAAATCATCGTCCGCGCTGATTATCTGCGGCAGACCGCGGCTCTGCGCCGGGCCGGCGCGGACCAGGTGCTGGCCGGTGAGGTCGAGGTCGCCGGCGCCATGGCCGAGGCCGCCTTGACCGATCTCGGTGCCGGGCCCGACCAGATCAGCGCCGAGCGGACCCGCGTGCGGGTCGCACTCGACCAGCCAGGGTGACGATCTGGCGCAGACCGATCGACCGACTGGAGTAGTCAGGCTTTCGCCTGGATTCCATCTGGTTCCGACGGGGCCGGCAGCCGCTGGGTCGATCGGTACACGAGTGGTGGCATGCCGTGGCGGCGGCGGAAGGCATGGGACAGGTGGGATGCGTCGGCGAAACCGCAAGCTTCCGCAATCGCCTGCATCGGCCGGTCGGTGACCAGCAGCAGGTGGGCGGCGGCTTCGAGGCGCAACTCGCGGACCACGGCCAGCGGCGCTTTGCCCAGGCGGAGCCTGCACACCGCGTGCAGCCGGGAACGCGACAGGCCGCAGATCCGGGCCAGGCCATCGACAGTGATCGGATCGGTGAGATGCGCACGGATCCAGGTGAACAACGGAGACAGCGCACCGGCTGCGGTCAGCCGGACTGCGGCGTCATCGGCCGGAGGCAGCGCCGCCAGCACCTCGGCCAGCGCGGTCTGGACCAGAGCCGGGCCGAGGGCCGGCTCACGGCCTTCCGGTCCATGCAGCCGGCCGATGAGGATTCCCACTCGTTTCGCTACCGGTCTGCTGAGACGGGTCGGAGTTTCATGCAGGGCAAGCGGATCGATGATGCCGTCGAGCAGGCTGGCGACATGGAGGTAGCGATAGGCCATCCGTCCGTCCAGGTCGTGGTGATGGGAGAAGACCACCGGTTTGCTGGCAGCGACCACCGCCAGTTCCCCGGGCGCGATCCGGATGGTCCGCCCGCCGCCGCCCAGCTGATAGGAGCCGGCGAGGACCTGCGACAGGATCGCATGGGGAACCGTCTTGCGGTGGACCCAGCCATCGGCTGCGGCATCGCTGCCGCCGATCTCCCAGCCGACCAGGCGGATCCGTCCCGCATCGTTCCATGGCATGCCACAGGATTCCCAGACAAGCCAGCGCGAGCAAGGGACATTCCCATTCCGAAGAACTTTCCCAGGATGACGCTGCGGAGAACCTGATCATGCGCGATGCCACGGGACGAAGGAGCATCATTGTTCTGGCCGGACCCAAGAGCCACGGACCGGAAGGCAACGGCGTCCACGACTATCCCACCGATGCCCGGCTGCTGGCGGCGATGCTGACGGCGTCGGAGGTCGGCGGCCAAGTGGCCTGCGCGGTGTTCGATGATGGCGATTGGCCCGATGCCCAGTCCATCGCCGCTGCCGACGCGGTGGTGGTGCTCAGCGATGGCAAGGATGGCGACAAACCGTATCTGGAGGCGATCCATCTGAGCGACCCGGCGCGGATGGCCGATGTGGCCGCACTCCAGGCCCGGGGCGGCGGCATCGCCGTCCTCCATTTCGGCCTGTTCGCCACCCAGGCCCAGGCGCCGTGGGTGCTCGATCACCTCGGCGGGTATTTCCAGTGGCAGGACGATCGCGGCGAGCGGGTCTGGTCGTCGGCGATCCACACCGTCGAGGCCAAGGTCGAGATCAGCGGCGACGAGCCACGCCACCCCGTCCTCAACGGAATCGCGCCGTTCCGTCTGGTTGAGGAATTCTATCACGACCTGACCATGGCCGATGACGGGCGCAACCAGTACCTGCTGTCGGCGCCGGCGCTGCCGTCGCGCCGCGCTGGCGGTGATCGGATCGCCTGGGTCCGCCAACCGGTCGGCGGAGGTCGCGCCTTCGTCACCGGCCTGGGCCACGCCACTGCGAATCTGCAAGTGCCCGACTACCGCCGGGTGCTGCTCAATGGCATCGCCTGGGCGGCCGGGATCGCGGTCCCCGCGGGCGGGATCTCCGCCCCCTGGATTGAGCCGGCCAGCCTGTGGAAATCCACGATCCGGGTGCTGCTGCTGGCCGGGAACGAGGCCCACCGCTGGCACAACTGGCCGGCCACCACCCCGCTGATGCGATCGGCTCTGGAGCGCGATCCGCGCATCCAGGTCACCGTATCGACCGACCCCGAGGATCTCGGTCGCCTGTCCGGATTCGATGCGGTCGTGCTGAATTACTGCAATTGGGAAGACGGTTCGGCCCTGTCGCAACCAGCCCGCGCCGCGTTCGCGTCGTGGCTGGCGAACGGCGGCGGTCTGGTTGTGCAGCATTTCTCCAACGGCGCGTTTCATTTTTCCCTGCGCGGGGCTGAAGCCAGCGATTGGCCCGAGTACCGGCGCATCGTCCGCCGGGTGTGGGACCACCATCCGCCGAAGAGCAGCCACGACCGGTATCGGAATTTCCTGGTGCGGATCGACCAGCGCGCCCATCCGATCACCGCCGGATTGGTGACCTTCGCCACCGATGACGAACTGTATGTGGAGCAGCGTGGCGACGCTCCGATCGAGCCGTTGGCGTGGGCCAAGTCGACCCTGACCGGCGCAGATGCGCCGCTCGCCTGGGCCTATCGCTATGGCCGTGGCCGGGTGTTCCAGAATCTGCTCGGCCATGATGCGAACAGCTGGGCATCGTGGTCGAGCCGCGAATTGCTGCGCGGCGGCGTGGCCTGGGTCGCCGGCCAGCAGGTCCGCCGGATTCCGGCGGTGCAGGATCAGGTCACCTGAGACCTCAGCGGCAACCAGCTGCAACCACCGTCAGCGATCCCGGATTTCCCATGACCGACCACGCCATCTCCATCGATCCGCAGAACCGAGTTGCTCTGATTGAACGGCCGCGCCCACCGGAACCGCTGTCCGCCCAGGAAATCATCGGCGATACCGTGGTTTCCCTGGTCAGCCCGGGCACCGAGCTGGCGATGGCGGCCAAGGCCAGCGCCCAGCCTCGCGGCACCGGGTATGCGGCGGTCTGCCGGATCACCGCGGTTGGCCAGGCAGTCACCGAGCTGCGCCCCGGCGACCTGGTCTTTGCGGCTGGCCCGCACCAGTCCTGGCAGCGAAAGTCCCAGGAGAGCGTCGTGCCGGTGCCGATCGGACTCGACCCGGCGGTAGCGGTGTTCACCCGGCTGCTCGGCGTGTCCTGGGCGACGCTGGTGACCACCACCGCCCGGCCGCCTGATCCGGTGCTGGTCTGCGGATTGGGGCCAGTGGGGAATCTGGCGGCGCAGCTGTTCGCCGCGGCGGGATATCAGGTGATTGCAGTGGATCCCGATCCCCAGCGGCGGGATCTGGCTGGCAGTCTGGGCATCGTCGCCCACGACCGGATACCAGCGATACCAGGCGACGGATTCCAGCTCGCGATCGATTGCAGCGGCCACGAACGGGCGGTGCTCGCCGCCTGCCAAGCGGTACGCAAGCGCGGCGAGGTCGTGCTGACCGGGGTCCCATGGGAGGCGAAGGCCCCTGATCTGGCGGCGTTTTCCGTGCTAGAAGCAGTGTTCAAGCGCTACCTGGTGCTGCGCAGCGGGTGGGAATGGGAAGTGCCAAGCGAGCGCCGCGAGTTCACCATCGGCAACCACCTGGCGAACTATGCCGCCGGCATGCGCTGGTTGGGCGACGGCCGGATCAACGTCGCCGGGCTGGCCAGCCGCCATGCGCCGGCCGATTGCGGTCAGGTCTACGCCGATCTCGCCGCCCGGCGCTCGCCGGCGCCGACCGCACTCTTCGCCTGGTCGGGCTGAACGGCTTGGCGCTGGCCGGCTTGGGCCACCATCCCAGCCATGGATCTCCGCACCGCCCTCGTCTCCGCCGACCATCCCCGGGCCCGCGCCGCGGCCTTGCAGGGATTCATCGACCGCGCTGCTGGCACCGTGGTCGAGGTCCCGCCCGGGACCTGGGTCGTCACCACGATCTTCCTGCGTTCCGGCACGACCTTGCGCCTGGCCCGGGGAGCGGTGCTGGCCTGCCATCCTGAGGTCGCGGACTATCCCGATCTGGGCCACGGCGGCGACGGCAACAAGGATC
Organism: Planctomycetota bacterium; assembly: GCA_014193115.1. Lineage (GTDB taxonomy): Bacteria > Planctomycetota > UBA11346 > UBA11346 > UBA11346 > BJHQ01. Next base: position 11,061 of record BJHQ01000019.1, read on the forward strand.
GCCAGCCGTTCCATTTGATCGTGGCCCAGGGCGCCACCGATGTCGGCATCACCGGCGAAGGCACCATCGACGGCAATGGCTTCGCGTTCTGGGATGAACCGATGATCGTCCTGGCCAAGCGCGGGGTCGATGTCGATGCCTATTGCGATGCGCACCGCTTGGCCCCGGTGTACCGCAATCCGGTCCATCCGTGGTGGCGCGAGCGCAAGCGCCGGGTCAGCCCGCTGGTCCAGTTCGAGCGCTGCACCCGGGTGCGGCTCGACGGCATCCTGATCAAGGATTCGCCGGGTTGGACCGTGCATCTCGATGCCTGCGACGATGTACGGATCAGCGATGTGACCCTGCGCAACCACCTGTTCGGGCCGAACACCGACGGATTCGACATCAACGGCTGCCGCGATGTAGTGGTCAGCGGCTGCGATCTGACCTGCGGTGACGACGCGATCATCCTGAAATCCACCGCCGATTCCCGGGCCTGCGAGCGGATCGTGGTGACCGGCTGCATTCTGGCGAGCAACTGCGCCGCCCTTGGCCTCGGCGCTGAAACCGCCCACGCCATCCGCGACGTGGTGTTCTCCGGCAACGTCATCCGCCAGGCCCTGCGCGGCGTGCAGATCGAGATGTGGGAGGCCGGCATCATCGAGAACATCACCATCACCGGCCTGACCGGATCGAGCACCGCCGACGTGCCGCTGCAGCGGGCGATCTCGCTCAACATCCAGCACCATACCCGGACTGATGGCGCCCTCGGCAAAATGCGCGGCATCCGGATCAGCGATTGCACTTTGACCAGCCGCGGCCGGATCATCGCCACCGCCGCCGACGGCGCAGCCATCGAGGATCTCTCCTTGGCAGGCATCCGGCTGAACTTTCCCGCGGTCGAGGACCCGGCGGTCAGCGTGCTGCGCCAGAAATCCTCGCAAATGGCCAACAGCAGCCCCGAGGCCCGGGTCGCCCGCGGCGCCCTGGTCGCCGACAACTGCCACCGTCTGGTGGTGCGCGATGTGGTCACGGTGTGGCCGACCGCCGGCGCCGGCGCAGCCGCCAACACCGAGCTCAATCAGTTCCACGCCGACGCCCCGCACCACGCCGCCTGGCTGCGCCGCAGCGATGGCCTGATCGATGCCCCCTATCTGACGGCGTTCGATCCGGCCCATTCCGGCATCACCCGGATCGCCCAGCAGGCAAGCCGGGTCGAGGTGCTCCGTTGACCAGCGCCGCCGGTCCCGATCCCTGCCCCTGCGGATCGGGCGATGACTACCAAGCGTGCTGCGCCGTCTTCCACCACGGCGCCGACGCCCCGACCGCGCTCCAGCTGATGCGCTCGCGCTATGCCGCGTTCGTCAAACGCGACGCTGGTTACCTCGCCCGCACCAGCCATCCGATGCTGCGCGCCAAGCTCGACAGCAAAGGGCTACGCGCCAGCTTCGCCCTGGCCTGGAGCCGCTTGGAGATCCTCGCGACCCGCGACGGAGGCGCCGACGATCGCCAGGGCATGGTGCATTTCCGCGCGATTTGGCGAGATGCCGCCGGTAACGAGCAGGTCCACGAGGAACGCTCGCGCTTCGTCCGCGATGGCGGTGCGTGGGTCTACCGCGACGCCGGCGGCTGATGGGCTCGCCGAGCGAGCCGATCTTCAGGCCGCGGCGGCGGCGAGCATCCACGCGGTCTTGTCGTGGCTGTCGATCCGGCCGATGAGCAGGTCGGCGGTGGCCTCGTCGCCAGCCGTCTGGGCGGTCTTGAGCGCAGCTGCGCAGGCAGCAGCCAACGTGCGGTGGTCATCGCGCAGTTCACCGCACAAAGCGGCTCCACCGTCGTTGCCATGGTCACGCAGGGTCGCGGCGGTGGCGATCGCCTTCAGTCCGGCTGGAGCCCGTTGACCGAGGGCGCGCAGGCGCTCCGCCAGCTCATCGGCGGCGTCGAGCAGGTCCTCATATTGTTTGGAAAACGCATCGTGCAGGGCGAAGAATCCAGCGCCTTGGACGTTCCAGTGGGCGGCGTGGGTCTTCACCGCCAGGGCATAGGTGTTGGCGAGAACGGTGTTCAGGGCATCGACGACAGCGGGGACGGCGGGCATGAGGATGATTCCTTTCCAGGCAGCTTGGTCTTTTCTTCGAGTCCGGCCACCGCCGCCGCCAGCCTGGCTGCACATGCCGAAGCTGACGATGCGGCCTCCGCTGGCGGTAGTCACTCCTGCCACCAGCGAACGGTGGCGTAGATAGCCTTCGCCGGGTAGGCTGAGGCAGTGAACGAACGACCCGAATCCGGCATCTCCGATCCCCGGCGCCTGCTCGCCGACCTCCAGACCATCATGGAGGTGGCCCGGGCCTTGGGCAGTCAGCGCGATCTCAACGCCCTGCTGCCGATCATCGTCAACGCCGTGACCAAGCTGGTGGGATCGGATCGCAGCAGCCTGTTCCTGGTCGACATCGAGCGCCGCGAATTGTGGACGCCGGTGGCCCAGGGCACGGCGACCACGATCCGCCTGCCCTTCGGCAAAGGCATCGCCGGAGCGGTCGCCGCCGACGGCGGGACCATCAACATCCCGCTGGCCGCGGCCGATCACCGGTTCGATCCGGCTCACGATCGGCGCAGCGGATACAAGACCCGCAGCATCCTGTGCATGGCGCTGCGCAACCACGCCGGAACGGTGGTCGGGGTCCTCCAGACCTTGAACAAGGAGGATGGCCAGCCGTTCAATGCCTATGACGAGTTCGTTCTGGCCGCGTTGTGCAGCCAGGCGGCAGTGGCCATCGACAACGCCCAGCTGATCAAGCGCGATCTGGAACGGCAGCGGCTGCTCCGCGACATGGAGCTGGCCCGCGAGATCCAGCTGTCGCTGCTGCCCGGCTGCCCCGAGCCTGCTTCTGGTTGGCGGTTCGCAGTTCATTGCCGGTCGTGCGACCAGACCGGCGGTGACTACTACGACTTCATCCACGCCCCGAACGGGACGATCGATGCGGTGATTGGCGATGTCAGCGGCCACGGCCTGGGCGCGGCCTTGTTCATGGGCACGGCCCGGGCCTTCCTGCGCGCCTTGCATGTCGCCGGCACCGGGGTGCTCCCCGAACCGGAGGCCCTGATCACCCGGCTGAACGCGCTGCTCTGCGCCGACCTTGGCGACGAGCGTTTCATGACCATGTGCCTCTGCCGGCTCGGCGCAGATGGCTCGGCGAGTTACGTCTCGGCGGGCCACGAACCGCCGCTGCTGTGGCGGAACGGGGCGTTCGAGCAGCCTGAGGAAAGCGGCTTGATCCTCGGCATGGTGGAAGACGCCGAGTTCGCTCATCACGCCCTGCCCACGCTGCGACCTGGCGATCTGTTGGTGCTGGCCACCGACGGCATCGTCGAGGCCCAGAAGCCCGATGGAGTTCAATTCGGAGAAGAACGGTTCCGCGCCACGGTCGCCGCTGCCGCCAGCCATGGACCCTACGCCGTGGTCCGGGCGGTGGTCGCCGCGGTCGAAGCCCACCTGGCAGGGAACGAACCCCACGACGACATCACCCTCGTGGTGATTGCCCGGGAATAGGCCGCCAATGGCCGCTGTGCGCATCCTCGACGATCCCGTGCCCTGGCCCGCCGAGCCGGTGCTCGACCAGTCGTGGCCGTCGCGAGTCGACCTGAAACAACAGGTGATCGACGCGATTGCAGCGCCGATCCTGGCCGCCGGGGCGGTGACCGAGAATGAGCGCCCATGGCTGCTGCTGTGCCTCGACGAGGTCATCGTCAATGCCATGCTCCACGGCAATGAAGGCGACCCGACCTTGCTGATCCGCACCGCAGTGGCGATCGACGCGGGCACCTGGACCGTGGTCGTCGCCGACCACGGCGAGGGCTTCAGCGCCTCAGCCGTGCCCGATCCCGAAGATCCGGACAGCCTGCTGCTCGAGCACGGCCGCGGCATCCGCATCATGCTGCAATGGCTCGACCAGCTGACCTATTACCAGCGAGGCACCGCCGTGGTCCTCGCCCGCCACCGACCTGGAGCGACCTGACATGCCTTCCTGCGATTTCCTCCACGTCCAGGCCTATGACGGCATCGTCCTGGCGAAGGTCGCCAAGGAGCGCCTGCTCGACGCCGCGGCGATCAACAGCCTGGGCGAAGGGCTGAACCAGCTGCTCGACCGCTATCCGAAGATCAGCCTGGTCCTCGACCTGAGCGAGGTCGGCTACCTGTCGTCGGCGGTGCTCGGCAAGCTGGTGGCGCTCCACAAGCAGGTCAAAACACTGAAAGGCCGCATGGCCCTGGCCGGTATGAAACCGGCGATCCTGCCGTTGTTCAAGGTGACCAACCTCGACAAGGTCTTTGAGATCCATGCCGAGGCCCAGCTGGCGCTGATCGCCTACCGTAAAAAGCCCCTGTGACCGCTGGACGCAACGTCCACCAATGTCGCTGGTGGATTCCAGCCGCCGCAGTGGTCATCAGCCAGCAGTCCGGCGGCTTGCGTGGATGACCGGATCCGAGGTATCATCCGGTGATGCCGCTCTCCGACCTGACTTCCGTCGAACTCTGCGGGCAGGTGGCGGGCCGGCTGATCGCCACCGATAGCAGCGGTTCGCTGGTCTCCGCCCTTGAGGATCTGCTGGAAGAATTCAATGCCTTGCCGGCGCGATTGTACCTGCGCGATCCGGCGGCGCAGGTTTTCTACGCCGCTGCCGGCCTGGGCTGCGAACGCGATGCCCCCGACCTGCCGGTGGAATCCACGGGCAACCGCATCCTGCGCCTGCGCGGCCCGGAAGGCGCCATCGGCCTGCTGGTGCTGGGCAAGGAGCCGACGCCCGGCGCAGCGACCAGCCAGCGCCTGGCGGTGGTCGAAGCGCTGCTCGGTCCAGTCCTGGTCAGCCTGCACCAGCGCGAGGTGACCGCAGGTGCCCTGCGCCGGGCCGAAGAGCAGATCCGCATGATCACCTCGGCCGGAGATCTGCTCCGCCACATGGAACTGGAGGTGCTGCTGGTCAAAATCCTTGAGACCGTGCTCGGCGCCGCCCGGGCCCAGGTCGGCGCGCTGCTGGTGCCCGGTGAAACCGGGGCGCTGGAGGCCAAGGTCACTTGGGGCCTGCGCCCCGAGCATGTTGCCGCGCTCCGCCTGAGCGATGGCCGTAAGCTGGCCGAAGCGGTCCACGCCGATGGCCGTTCCCTGGTGTTCACCGGGGATCTCGCCGGTCTCGACGCCAGCCGGCTGGATGCCAAGCTGACCGGACTGCTGGCCCTGCCGCTGGCCACCCGCGGCACCTCGATGGGCGTGGTGCTGGCCGCCAATCCCACCGATTGCGGTGAGGACGAGCGGCGGATGGCCGAGACGTTGTGCAGCCTGGCGGCGATCGCCCTCGACAATGCGGTGCTGGTCAAGGCGACGGTGGATCGCGAACGGCTGAAGCAGGAGATGGATCTGGCCCGGGCGGTGCAGACCGGGATGTCGCCAACTGGTCCGCTGGCGGTCGGATCGCTGCTCACCATCGGCCATTCCAAGCCATGCAACGAGACCGGCGGCGATTATTACACCTATCTGGTGCGCGGCGGGCGGCTGCTGGCGATGATCGGCGATGTCAGCGGGCATGGTCTGGGCGCGGCGTTGTTCACCACCATGGCCCATGCGATCATCCAGCAGCAGCTGCGCAGCGGAGCACCCATCGCCGAAGCTTTCCGGGTGCTGAACGAAGGTCTCTATCACGCCCAGAGCGGCCGGTTCATGACCGCGGCCCTGGTCGAGATCGAGATCGCCACCGGAACCTTTTCGTATGTCAGCGCCGGACACAATCCGCTGTTGTGGCTGAATGCCGGCGAACCGCGCTGGCTCGAAAGCGGCGGGCTGCCCCTGGGCATCCTGGGCGACAGTGAATACCCGCTGACCGAACCCGGCGCCCTGGCCCTGGGCGATCGGATGATCCTCTACACCGATGGCTTCACCGAGGCGGTGAACCCGGCGGGCGAATGCTTCGGCGAGGAGCGCCTTGCCCGGACCGCGCGCAACGCCTGGGAATTGCGCCAGGGACCGGCCGAGACCGGAGTGCTGCTCAGTTCGGATGTCGATGCCTGGGCCCAGGGGAAACCCCATGCCGACGATCTGACCATGGTGGTGATCTCGGCTTGACCAGCGCCGGTCAAGCCCAGGGAGCGCAGGCTTTAGCCACCTGGCAAGACTTTTGCGAATTCGATTCGCTGTTCATGGGCCGCAAGCCTGGCCGCGCAGGCTTTAGCCTGCTGGCATACCGCTGGTCATGAGTTCAGCCTGAAGCCTCCTGAGTTGTCGCTGGTGATGCGTGCAGGCTGAAGCCTGCGCTCCCAGCAGCACACAACCCTCATTTCTATGGCTTGTTGCCAGCCGCAAGCCTGGGAGCGCAGGCTTTAGCCTGCTGGGGTGCGACTGGTGATGCGTGCAGGCTGAAGGAGGCTGGCCACAGCGTCTGCGGTGAAGCGATGTTTCGGCGATGCCTGCGCACGCTTGGCTCAGACTCGCCGCGGCAGTAAGGTTGAATTTGCTCAGCCCCCCGCGACCAGGACGCCCCCGTGAACCGACTCCGCCTCCCGCTTGTCGCCAGTCTGCTGGCCTCTGCCGCGATCCTGAGCGCCGGTGAGCCGCCGCGACCCTTTCCCGACATGGCGATCTCGGTCGGCCAGATCCTGTCCCAGGCGTATTACGACCAGCGGGCCTTCCAGCCCGAGCATCTGCGGGTCATGGTGAGCCAAGGACTGCGCGCCTTGGAGGAATCCGAAACCGCGATCGAGACGACCTGGCGCGGCGATCAGATCGCGGTGCTGATCGCCCCGGCCTCGGCGCCGTCCTTGGTCAAGGCCGCGCCGCCGACGTCTCTCGACGAGGCCATGGAGATTCTGGAGCGAGTCCGGGCCGTGGTCGGGACTTCGCCCTTCACCGACATCCACAAACGTGAGCTCGACTATGCCATGCTCAATGGCGCGTTGCGCTCCCTCGATCCCCACAGCCTGATCCTGCCTCCCGAAATCGCCCAGGAGTTCACCGAGGACATCCAAGGCGAGTTCTTCGGCATCGGCGCCATCCTGCGCGAGGACGAAGGCACGGTGCTGATCGAGCGGGTGCTGCCCGGACTGCCCGCCGAGCGCACCGGCGTCGAGGACGGCGACGCGATCGTGGCGGTGGATGGCGAGAAGACCGCCGGCCTGTCCCTCGGCCAGGTCGTGCGCCGGATCAAAGGCGCCCGCGGCACCACCGTGCGCCTGACCATCGACCGCAAGAACAAGCCCGGTCCCTTCGTGCTGCCGATCGTCCGCAACCTGGTGACCCCGGTCACCGAGCGGGCGGTGCGCCTGGGCGACGTCGGCTATGTCCGGATGGACGAGTTCCATGCCGTCACCGGCCGCAACCTCGCCAAAGAGCTTGGCAAATTGCAGGAGCAGGGTCCGCTGGCGGCCCTGGTCCTCGACCTGCGCTACAATGGTGGCGGGCTGCTCGATCAGGCCCGGCTGGTGGCGGACTTCTTCCTGACGGGCGGCAAGGAGATCGTGCGCACCGTCGCCGCCGGACAGGATCCGACCAAACTGATGAGCACGGCCAACGAGCTGGTCACCGCCCCGGTGGTGGTCCTGGTGTCGTCCGGCACCGCCAGCGCCAGCGAGATCGTCTCCGGAGCCCTCCAGCTCCAGGGCCGGGCGATCATCGTCGGAACCGCGACCTTCGGCAAAGGCTCGGTGCAGAGCATCAAGACCCTGCGCGACGAGAGCCGGCTGAAATTGACCATCCAGGAATACCAGCTGCCCGGCGGGGTGTCGATCCAGCGCATCGGAGTCAGTCCGGATCTCCATCTGGTCGGCCGCAGCGTTGGCGAAGACGGCACGGTCGACCTGATGCCGTTCACCGGCCGGCGCGAGGCCGACGACGAATTCGCCCTCGGCGACCATGGCACCTATCGCGAAAAGACCACGTTCGAGCTGCCCTGGGTCGAAGCGTTCGAGAATAAGGATCTGATCCGCAAGCACGCCATCGCCGCCCGGGACTTCATCCCTGATCAAGAGGCCTCGCTGGTCATCCAGCTGCTCCAGGAGGCCGCTTCAGCCCCGGATTGGGCGACAGCGGTGGCCGCGGCCCACGCTGATGGGAAATTGCGCTCGCTGCTCCTCGACCGCCTGCGCGGGCCGGTCGCCAAGCGCGCCGAGGCCGAGCAGGCCGCCCTGGCCGCCGCTTTGGCCAAGGCTCCGGACCCGGTGGTGTGGGGCGAGGCTTCCGTGGTCAAGCCCGGCGATCTCGTGGTGCGTTATGATGGGCCGAAGGATCTCGTCCCCGGCGAGACCGCCGAGCTGAAATTCGTCGTCGAGAACCATGGTTCCGCCACCGCCGGACGGGTGTGGGGGCTGATCGAGGCCGACCGGCGCAGCGCGCTGTGGGAAGACGAAGTCGTCATCGGCATGATCCCCGCAGGCGGGTCGGCCACCGGCCGGCTGCGTTTTTCGGTGCCGCCGCGGATGACCGGCGGCACCGCGGCCGCGCCGATCGAGGAGCGCTTCGCCGTGGCTCTCAAGACCGATGGCAATGACCGTGAACTGGCCCGTCTGGCGGTGGGGCTGAATGTCGTCCAGCGCCCCATGCCGCACCTGAGCTTTTCCTGGAAGATCGAAGGGATCCCCGAACAGGGCCTGGGCTTGGACCAGGAAGGCTCGCTGCGCCTGACGGTGATCAACGATGGCGATGCCCCCACCGGACCGAGCGTCGATGTCGCGGTGTTCAAGGACAACGATCCGTTCGTGGTCATCGGCAGCAGCCGGATGCGCACCGCCGGACCGATCCCGGCCGGCGGCCACGAGACCATGCCGCCGGTGTCGCTGCGGGTGCGGCCCAGCTACAAGCGCGCCGATGGCGTCGAGCAGCGGTTCACCGGCGACAACGTGACCTTGCAGGTGCGGATGTTCGAGCGCCTGGATGAGGACGCGGTCCGCGACCGGCGCGGTCGCGCCGACCTGTTCCATGTGCTGTCGATCCCAGTGCGCGAGGTCGTGCGGGGCGGGATGCTGCTCCAGCCTCGGCTCGAACCGGTGGGGATCGTGCGCAAGCCGGGCAATGTGGTCGACCTGACCGTGCTGGTGACCGACGATGATCCGGAGGTCGTCGCCCTGTTCCAGAACCGCGACAAAATCGATCTGCGTCCGTCGAGCCGCCTCGAAGGCGACGGCAAGCGCCTGCCCGGGCCATCGGGACCCGACCTGCCCAAGGCCGAATTGCGCCAGCTCCGCTACACCACCTCGCTGACCTTGCAGCCTGGCCTGAACGAGCTGCGGGTGGTGGCGACGGATGCATCGAAGATGAGCGAATACCTCAATCTGCGCCTGTGGGGCGACGGCGTGGCGCAAACCGCCAAGACCGCCAAGCCGGGACCAGCGCCGACCGAGGTTGTGCCTTGAGCCAGAAACGGCTGGGCATCCTGGTGTCCGGATCGGGCAGCACCTATGCCAACCTGGTCGAGGCCATTCGCGCAGGCCAGGTGCCAGCGGTCATCGCCGTGGTGGTCTCGTCCCGGGCCGATGCCTTCGGGCTGGTCAGGGCTGAGCGTTTCGGCCATCCGCGGGTGGTGGCCGCCACGGCGACGGCGGTGACGGCGGCGCTGGTCGAGCATGGCGCGGAATGGGTGGCGATGTGCGGCTGGTTGCGCTTCTGGGATCCGCCTGCGCCCTTTGCCGGCCGGACCATCAACGTCCATCCCAGCCTGCTGCCACGCCACGGTGGTCGCGGCATGTATGGAACCCATGTCCATGCGGCGGTGCTGGCCAGCGGAGATCCCGAGTCCGGCTGCACCGTCCACCAGGTCGCCGGGGCCTATGACAGCGGGGCGATCCTCGCCCAGAGCCGGGTTCCGGTCCTGGCTGGCGACACCGCCGAGACCCTCCAGCAACGGGTCCAGGCAGCAGAGCGCGAGCTGTATCCGCGGGTCTTGGCGGACCTGCTGCGATGACGCCTGCCCCCGCCATCGGCCCCGGAAGCGGCCGGCTTGAGCCCCTCCGGGCCGGGGAGATGATGCGGGCTTCCATGAACGCCGTGACCCTCGACCACCGGGCCCTGGAGGCCTACCTCCCGCATCGGGGGGTGAACCTCATGCCTGACCAGGTCGAGCTGTCCGCGGATCGCAAAATATCCAAATCCACCACGGTGGTTCCGTCCGACGACCAGCGCGGCCGCGGGATTCTCGGCCGCAGCGGCGACGGCCGTTCCGTATGGTCCGAACCGTTCATCGCTGAGCTGATGGCCTTGACCGGCGTGCCACTGCTCCACGAACGGCTCGCGCCCAAGGGCAACGTGGCGGTGTTCTCGATGATCAGCCGGGTGGTGGTGCCGGTGCTGCCGGACCTGGCGGGCAAGCTGCTCGGGCGGGCGGAAATCACCCGCGATCGCGGCGATTTCACCGTCTTCCGCACCCAGGCCGAAGGCGTGCAAGGGGTCTGCCTCGAAGCCGAGGTCATGTCGGGCGTCGCCCGGATGGAAGACATCTCGGGCGCGGCGATCAGACCCTTCGCCGGGCCGCTGCCGGGTGATCCGGTCGATCCGGCGTGGTTCGCCTACAAAGCCCCCGCGATGCGTTTCGTCGACACCGTGGTCCTGGCCGACCCTGCGTCAGGCAAAGCGGTGTGCGCCTATCGCTATCCTGAAGACCATCCGTTCGTTGCTGGGCATTTCCCGAGTGCGGCGTTGATGATGGGTGTCACCCAATGGCAGGCCGTCGCCGATGCCGCCTGGGCGGCCCGGGCCAAGCTCGGCCTGACCGGATCGGTGGTCGCCAGCGGCCGGCTGGTCCGGCCCGATGGCGCCGAAGTGGTCGACGTGCGCGAACTGGTGCTGGTCCCCGATGCCGCCGGCCTGCCGCGGATCGCCTCGACCAAACGCATCGCCTTCCGTGAGCCGGTCAGACCTGGGGACGGCCTGCTCGCCGAGGTCACGGTCTCGGTTCACGCCGGCTGACCCGCCTACTCCATGCAACCTCCGCCCGGCGAAGCCAACGACGAGGAACTGGTCGAACGCTGCCAGCGGGGCGACGACGCGGCGTTTGAAATCCTGTATCGCCGCTACCAGCGGCCGATCATGGCCTACATCTATCAAATCACACGGAATTACGACGACAGCGCCTGCATCGCCCAAGACGTGTTTATGCGGGTCTACGAGCACGTCGACCGCTTCGACCTGACACGGCGGTTCTCGACCTGGTTCTACACCATCGCCCGCAATGCGGCGATCGACTACCTGCAAGCCCGCGGCCGGCGGGTCATGGCCAGCTTCACCGATCTCGATCGCGAGGACGAGGGCAACTCCATCGCCGACCAGGCCAGCGCACCGGGGGAATCGGTGGACCGCCGCCTGGCGCGGGCCGAATCGACCGCCGAACTGGCCAAGGCCCTCGATGATCTTCCCCAGATTTACCGCGAGATCATCGAACTGATCATCTTCCAGGAACGGACCTACGACGAGGCCTCCACCATCCTCGGCGGTGTCAGCCAGGGCACCTTGCGCAGCCGGATGTTCCATGCCCTGCGCCGGATGCGCACCACCCTGGAGCGGGTCGGCGGCGCCCAGGGCGAGAATTTCGTCTGATCGGCCATCGCCGAGTGGCGCAGCGTATCGATTAGCGGCGGACCAGGCGCGACGCGAACCAGAGGCCGGTGACGCCCAAAGCGAGCAGCGCCCACAGGGTCGGCTCGTTACGCTCCTTGACCCAGGGTTCGATGAAGGGCAGCACCATCAATCCGTTGTGCAAGGCATGGACCACCACCGCCGGCCAGATCGAACCGGTGCGCAGGACCAGCGTCGCCAGGAAAATGCCCAAGGTGAATTGCGGGAAGAATCGCCACGGCGAAAGATGCATCGCCGCGAACAGGAACGAGGTGACGACGATGGCGCCGCGGTCGCCGATGCCGCGGCGCAGGCCGGCGAGCAACGTGCCGCGGAACAGCGGCTCCTCGCACAATCCCGGGGTGATCGTGACCAGAACGAGCAGCCCGACCGGGCCGATCGCGTGCTGCAAAGTGGTGAGCTTCTCGGCCATCGCATGGGGATAGAGGTCCTTGGGCAGGTAGATCTCCTGCAATCCAAGCCAGGCCAGGCTGGCGCAACCGGCGAACGGAACCGCGATCCCGGCCGCCAGCCAGGCCTGGCGCTTGGGCATGGTCAGAAACAACGTCTGGCGCAGGTCATGGTTCCCGAGCCAGCAGTGGAGCAGCACCGGCAGCAGCAGCGCCGCCATCAGCGGACCTGCGACCTCAGCCAAAGGTCCGGCCATCGCCAGCAACGGTTGCAGGCCGATGAACAGGCCGAAGCACAGCGCGAACAGGCCGAGGGCTTCCAGCGCACCTGGGCTGGGCGGCGCTTCACCCCAGCGCCGCCAGCGGCCCCAGCCGGCCCGGACCAGGCCCGGATAGCAGAAGGATTCCTCATCGAGCAGGCGCACCGCCCAGCCGGTGACGACCCAGGCCCAGGCCAGCGACCCGCCCAGGGCGAGCAGCAGATGCATCCACGGCGGATCGTTGACCAGCAGGCATTCGCGCAGCGCCAGCAGCGGTCCAGCGACCGGCACCAGGTCCATCGCCCAACCCGGCCGGGCATCGGGGATCAGCGAGATCGACGCCGCCACCACCACCGACAGCAGCAGCGGCGTCAGCTGGTTCTGGGCCTCCCGGGTGGTGGCGGCGAGACCAGCCATCGCCAACGACAGCGAGCCGAGCAGGATCGTGACCGGCACCAAGACGACAAACGCCAGGACGAGCGTTCCGATCCCGGCCGACAGCAGCCCATCGAGGGGCAGGCTGGGGCCGGCTTGCCGAAAGTGGCTGGCGGCGATGCCCAGGGTCGCGGCCAACGACAGCAGGTTCAGCGCGACCGCACCCACCCCGGCCCCCACCGCCACCACCAATTTTCCAAGAAATAACTCCCGCCGGCCAGCCGGCAGGCTGAGCAGCGTTTCGAGCGAACCGCGTTCCCGTTCGCCAGCCATCAGATCCACCGCCACCATGAACACTCCGCTGGTAGCGAGCAACGCGAGCAGCATTGGCAGGATGCCGGCCAAGGCGCTGCGCAGGGCCTCGGCCCGGGCCGCCACCGGCCAGGTTTCCGCAGTGATCGGAGTCAATGCGGCTGGCGGCAAGCCGGCCGCGGTCAGCCGAGCTTCGACCATGGCGCGTTTCCATGCGGCAACCGCTTCTTCTGCGACGGCCGGGGCGCTGCCGCGCCGTCCGGCGCCGTCATCGATGACCAGGATCGTTCGCAGGCGGCGGCCTGTGGCTGGTGCTGGATGCTCGTCCCGTTCGACCCACAGCGCGCAGGCCAGGTGCAAGCGGCGCAATTCCGTGGCGATCTGGGCCCGGGCGGCGGCCTCAGCAGGCGATTCGCTCTCTGGTTGCGACCGGTTGTCGAGCTGGCTGGACGGGCGCAGAGCAGCCAGCCGGCGGATCGCTGCGCCCACGGCGGCGTGGTCGGCAGGCGCCAACGCGACCGCGTCAGCTCGCGGCGAACGGGTCGCGGTCGGCGGCGAGCCAGGCGATTCCGGTGCGATCAGGGCGGCTTCCACCGCCTGGACCAGCTCGGGCGGCGCGTCGATCAGGGCCAGCCGGGGAGGCGCGACCGTGGCCAGTTTCGCCACCTGGCCGACCTGGAGCAGAAACAGTGCGAGCAGCGGATAGAGCAGCGCCGGCAGCACCAGGTGCAGGAACAAGGTCCGGCGATCGCGCAGGATTTCTCGGGATTCCTTGCCGATCGCCAGCCGCAGGTGGTTCCAGTTCATCGGCCTCGACCCGTCATGCCGGCTCGCTCAGCAGGCGGTGGATCGCCTCGGCCAAGTCGAGATCGCCAGCGACCGCGGCGGGCGCGCCGTCGGCCACTACCTGGCCATGGGCCAGCACCACCAGCCGATCGGCCAAGGCGCTGACCTCGGCGACGATGTGGGTGGCGAACAGCACCAGGCGGCCAGGACGGATGATGGTGCGGACCGAATCGATGAAGGCCCGAGCTGCGACCACGTCCAGGCCGGTGGTGGGCTCGTCGAGGATGATCAGATCGGGATCCGCGATCAGGGTCCGGGCCAGACCCAGGCGCTGGGCCTGGCCGGTGGACAGGCCGGACACCCGCTGCCCGAGGATCGGGGCCAGGCCAAAGGTCTCAGCCACGGCGGCGGTGCGCTCGGCCAACAGATCTCCGGTCAGGCCGTGGAAGCCGCCTGCAAGCTGGAGCACTTCCGCCACGGTCAGCCGAGGCCAGAGCCGGGTGGTGGTGGACAGGTAGCCGAGCGTCCGGCGGACCGCGGCTGGCTCGGCGACGGCATCAATGCCGGCGACCGTGATCCGGCCGTGATCGGGTTTCATCAAGGTCGCGATCAAGCGGAGCAGCGTGCTTTTCCCGGCGCCGTTGGCCCCGACCAGGGCGACCACGCCGGCATCCAGGGTCAGATCGATGCCATCGACCGCCGCCACTGGACCGCGTCCGGGGTCATAGAAGCGCTTGGCCACGTCCGACAGGATCAGCACGGCAGGGATCGTGCCGGGCGGCTCATCCCCGCCAGCCAGACCCGGTGGGCGTGGACTGATCGGGTTGGGCGAGGGCGACGCGCGAGCAGGCCTGCGGGCGGCCTGGGGCTTGTTCGCGGCTGCGCATTCCACGATGCCGCGCCCCGGGAGGTCACATGAGGATCACGCTGCTCCAGGCCAAGCTCCACCGCGGCGCAATCACCGCCTGCCGGCTCGACTACGAGGGCAGCCTGACCTGCGACCCCGACCTCTACGAGGCCGTCGGCATGCGCCCCTACCAGCAGATCCACGTCCTCAACTGCAATAATGGCGAGCGTTTCGTGACCTATTTGATCGAAGGCCGGCGCGGTTCGCGTGAGATGCAGGTCAATGGCCCGGCCGCCCGGCTGGCCCAGGTCGGCGACCGGATCATCGTGCTGACCTATGCCGATTTCGAGGTCGCCGAGGTTTCCGCCCACCATCCGGTGGTGCGGGTGCTGAATGAACGCAACCAGTTCACCTGAACCGGATTCCCCATCCCGTGTGAATGAGGCCAGGGGATCGACCGCAGCCACGCCCTGGGTTGCGGCCTGGAACACCTAGTCTGACTCGACAGGACCGCACATGCCTTCGCCGTACAGCCGCCGCACCGCGACCCAGCGCCAGAGCAAACCCAAGGTCGAACCGGCCGAACCGGTCCAGCCGCCGCTGGGCGAAACCGTCGAGATGACCGATCAGGAGCAGCTCGAAGTCGTCGATGTGGATCTGCAAGACAAAGGCAAAGGAACCGGCGATATCGCTGCGCCGGATGCGATGGACGGCGTCGGCACCGACCAGCTCGCCTCACCCGATGACCAGACCGCAGCGACTTCGGATCTCAAAGGCGCCGCTGAGCTGCCTGGTGCAACCGGGCGCAGCGCCCGGCGCACCGCCCGCTCGTCCCGGCGCAGCTCGCAATCGGGGAAGAAGTCCGGTCCGGCGGTGGCCGCCCGCTCCGCGCGATCCAAGGTCCTGACTCCCGAGCAGATCGCAGCCCGGCGGGCCGCGATCCGTACCGGCCTGATCGTCGCCGGCGGCATTTCTTTGCTGGCGGTGCTGATCGCGGTCATCTGGTTCTTCGCCGTGCGGATCGATCCGGCGGTGAAAAAAGCCGATCAGACCCTGACCGAGGCGCTCAACGCCAAGGACCGGGCGGTGCAGAACATCGCCGGCCACCAGCCCGATGCCGCCCAGACCGAATACGACATCGCCCTGAAATTGCTGACCAATTCGGTGGAGCTCGGCATGGCGGCCAGCGACCATCCCGATCCGGCCCTGGTCGCCGACGTGCGCCGGGCGCAAAGCGCCTTCGCTCTGCGCACCGAGGTCGAAGGCCTGAAGCAGCGCATCGATACCCTGCGCCGCCAGTTGGCGGTGGCCAACCGCCTGCGCGGGCTGCTCGACCGCTTCGCCAAGCTGCAAGACCTCGACGATGCCTCCCTCGGCGGCCTGGAACGGGACATCCAAGCCTTTTGCGATAATCCCGTGGATCTCGGCGGAGCCCGCAACGACACCGCGATCGCTGAGCACGAAAACGCCGTGGGCACCGCCAAGGGCCTGCTTCAGCCGATCCTGCGCGAACGCGATGCCCGGACCAAGGCCCGGACCAGCGATCGCGTCCGCCAGGCCCAGGCCGAGATCGACAGCCTGGTCAAGCAGGAGCGCTACCAGGAGGCGCTGGCGGCAGTCGATCAGGCCGAACGCGACTGGAAAGACGCCGATTTCAAGGGCCTGCGCACCACCGCCCTGGAGTCCCACCAGAAAGCCTGGCAGGCCGTGTCCCGCTTCGTCGAAACCCGGCGCGCTGATGCCACCGCGCCTGGCGGCACCGAAGCCAACAAAGCTGCGGCCAGGGCCGACGTCCGTGCCCGCCTGCAAAAAGTCATCGATACCTGGGGCGTGGAATCATCGGTCACCCAGGCCAAGGAATGGATGACCCAGTTCCAGGACTGAGTTCCGCAAGCACAGAGAGAAATGCAGACCATTTCTGCGCGAGCCCTCAGTAAGGGCGCACGCAAGAACAACGTGAGCGCCTTACAATTTTGTTGTCATTGGCAGGAAGCAGGCGTCCCGTAAGGACGAAGCAGGCGTCCCGTAGGGACGCCGCGAGTTGAGCCCGGGGTTTCAACCCCGGGTATCATAGCCCGTTCAGGACCCAGTCCCGTAGGGACGGTTGAGTCCGGGCGACCACCACGACGGCCGTTGCGGGCTGAAGCCCGCAGAGCCATCAGCCGCCCCTACGGGGCTCCCCCCTCACCACGCAGCATGACCGATCGTGTGGCTACAGGCATTGCGAATTGCAGGGCGATGCCGGTCATGATCGATGACCGTACTGGTCTGGATTGCCGGCGGTGTATCTGGAAATACCGAAGGTAACAACACTCAAAGAAGGATCTGACCTGGTCGGCAAACAGCAGTTGGCCAGGCCTTGGCATGATGCTGGCTCGGTAACTTCCATCACCAGCCATCCAAGGCCACCATGCTCGGCACCGTTCTCCTCGTCCTGTTCGTCATCCTGCTGCTCGGCGCCCTGCCCGCGTGGCCCTACAGTCGCAATTGGGGATATGGGCCATCCGGCGGACTCGGCGCCATCGTCGCGATCGTCCTGGTGCTGGTACTCATCGGCAGATTTTGACGTGCGGATTCCGCCACTGCACCATCGCTCCTTCCTTCGCAGTCTGTTGACTGCTCACCGTCACCCCTCCTCGGAACCGACCATGAACCACTTCCACCTTCCCCTCTCCATCCTGGCGATCTCGGTCATGTGCAGCGGATGCACCACCACGAATCAGCCGCCAGCGCCCAAGACCACAACTGAGAAAATCGACCAGGTCAGCCGGGACACCTCGCAAGCGTCTCAGGAATTGAAGGATTATTCCTATGCGCAACGGGTCGAATTCGTGACCCAGATGCAAAGCCGGTTGGACGAGATCAATCGCGAGATCGACGAGATCGCGGCCAAGGTCGAGAAATCGAACGATGCGATCAAGGCGGAATCCAAACCGAAGATCCAGACCCTGCGCGACCAGGCGGACAAGCTCAAGAAGCAGCTCTCGGTGGCTAAGGATGCGACCGAAAACACCTGGGAAGACGTCAAAGCCGGCTTCCGCAAAGGCTACGCCGACTTCAAGGAAGGCATCACCGCCGCCCGCCAATGGGCCAGCGACAAGATCGCTCCGTGACCTGAAGCCAACCGGCACGTCGCGTGCCGGTTGGCCAGAGCTGGCGGGATCGCAATCCGATCATCCGCCGACCATGCATCGACCACCCACCCAAGGAATCCCACATGAAAACCAAACCGAATCCGCTTCCTCAAAAAGACGTCACCATGTATGAAACGGGAAATGATATCACCCAAAAACGCCGGATCGAACTGAACGCCCTGATGAACAAGCGCTTGGCTTCGGCGATCGACCTGGGAACCCACTTGAAGCAAGCCCACTGGAACGTGAAGGGACCGAGCTTCATCGGCCTCCATGAACTGTTCGACAAGATCAGCGGCGCGGTCGATGCCTATGTCGACCTGATCGCCGAACGCATCGTCCAGCTCGGCGGAATCGCCGAGGGCACCGCCCGCACCGTCGCCGCCCGCACCCGTCTTCCCGAGTATCCCTTGGCCATCGGTGACGGCATGACCCACGTCGAAGCCGTCGCCCGGTCCCTGTCCACCTTTGGCCAGGAAGCCCGCAACACGATCAACGAGGCGACCGCCTTGGAAGATGCCGATACCGCCGATGTGTTCACCGAGGTCTCACGGGGTATCGACAAGTGGCTGTGGTTCGTCGAGGCCCATTCCCAGACCAAAGTTTGACCGTCCATCAGTACTTGGCCAAGGAATCCCATGACCACCGTCGCCATCGTCTACCATTCATTGTATGGCCACACCAAACTGCAAGCCGAACGGGTCGTCATCGGAGCGCGCAGCGTCCCGGATACGACGGTCATGCTGTACACCGCTGAATTCGCTACGACCCACCTGGATACGTTGGACTTCGCCGATGCCATCATCTTCGGCTGTCCAACGTACATGGGAAGCATGTCCGCAGGCATGAAGCAATTCATCGAAGCGTCATCGAAGAAGTGGTTCACCCTGGCGTGGAAGGATAAGGTCGCCGGGGCGTTCACCAATTCATCGTCGTTTTCCGGCGACAAGCTGAACACCCTGGTCGGATTGCTGATCAACGCCATGCAGCACGGCATGGTCTTCGTGGGGCTGGGTGTGCTGCCGTCAGCCAATCGCCCCGACGCCATGAAGCAGAACTCAGGTCCGGGACCGGACGCCCACAACCGGGTCGGATCGTCCATCGGTCCGATGGCCACCAGTTTCCAGGTCCCCCCACCTGACGCACCAGGCACCGGGGATCTTGAAACCGCGGAACTCTATGGCCGCCGGGTTGCTGAAACCACCCAACAGTTCGTTCGTGGCAGGGCCGCAGCGGTTCCCTCGGGCCGCTGAATGCTGCATCATCCGGTCTGATCTCTGACAGTAAGGAATCGCGCAAGAATAACTCGGGTCTTTCTCCAACTCTTGGCGATGTGGCGTCTTGGCGGTTCCCCAACCGCCTTTCTCGGGATGTACGCACCTGTCCGCATGGCGTCCCGGAGGGGCAGAGCCCGGCTGGCGAGACATCAGCCACCCGCTATTTCCCAGCCATGCGCTATCATTTCTCCGGCATCGCCGGTGCTGGGGTCAATCCGCTCGCCCGGCTGGTGCGGGCCTGGGGGCATGACGTGCAGGGCAGCGACCGCGGTTTCGACCGCGGTCAGCAAGCCGAGCGTCGGCAGCAACTCGAAGCCGAAGGCATCCGCATCGTCGCCCAGGATGGCGCAGCGATCACGCCGGCGATCGATTGCATGATTTATTCCACGGCGGTCGAGCAGGATACGCCGGAACTGGTCGCCGCCCGCCGCCATGGAGTCGCCCTGGTGCCGCGGCCGGCCCTGCTCGCCGAGATCGTCAACGCCGCCCAGCCCGGCATCGCGATCAGTGGAACCGCAGGAAAATCCACGATCACCGGGATGGTCGCCTGGTGCCTGCGCCAGCTGGGCCAGCCGGCGACGATCCTCGGCGGAGCCGCCCTGGTCGGCGATGACGGGCCGTTCACGCCTGGCCCGGCCGGCGGCCTGGTGGTGGCCGAAGCCTGCGAATCCGACGGCACCTTGCCGGGCTACCAGCCGGCCATCGGCCTGATTCACAACATCACCCGCGATCATGGCGAGGTCGATGAGGTCAAAGCCCAGTTCGAACACTTCGCCGCCCGGTCCCAGCGCCTGCTGGTCAATGCCGCCTGTCCGGTGGCCACAGCCTTGGCTGCTCAGCACCCGCGGGCGGTGCGCTATGGCACCGGTGATCCGGCGGATCTGCCGCTGGAGATCGTCAGCATCGGCCCTTGGCGATCCCAAGGTGTCCTCGGCCTCCCCGAAGGCGACATCAATTTGGATCTACCCCAGCCCGGAGCCCACACCCTCGACAATGCCGCCGCGGCCTTGGCGGTGATCCGTTGCCTCGGTCTGGATGTTTCAGCCGCCGCCGCGGCCTTGCGCGAGTTCCCCGGCGTGGTCCGCCGTTTCCAGGTCCTCGGCACCACCGACACCGGCATCACCGTGGTCGATGATTACGCCCACAATGGCGACAAGATCCGGGCCGCAGTGGAGGCCGCCCAGGCCGGCTGCGACCGCCTGGTGGCGGTATTCCAGCCCCACGGTTTCGGCCCGGCAAAATTCCTGCGCCCGGAATTGAAGACCTTGTTGCCAAGCCTGCTGCGACCCCAGGACCGTTTTTGCTACGCCGGCATCCATTACGCCGGCGGCACCGTGGCCAAGGACATCAGCAGCGCCGACCTGGTCAGCGACTTGCCGGCCAACCTGGCAGCCGCCCACGCGCCGGACCACGCCGCCGTGCTCGCCTGGGTCGCCGACACCGCCATCCCCGGCGACACCGTGCTGCTCATGGGCGCCCGGGACCCGGCGTTGCCGGGACTGGCGAAGGCGCTGTATGGGTTGCTGTGAGCAGCGGTAGTCCACCGCAATTGCAAGTGATCGGTTGACAATGATGACGCATATTTAACCTGAATTCATCCTGATAGAAGCATGGTCAACGCCCATCCACCCCAAGCGCAATAATAATTCTTCATCCCCAGAATACGCCGTTGTTCATTCAAGGAAATTTATGACAATCATAGTTGAGCTCCCGAATCAGACAGGATCTGGTGATCCTGCGATAATTGATTCTTCGGGTCACGTGGTTTTAATAGGAGCGAATGGCTCTGGTAAAACTCGTCTAGGCATTTGGATTGAGCAGCATCACGAAAGAAAATTTACCGTTCACAGAATCAGTGCACAGAAGGCATTAACCATCCCCGAGTTCGCACAGCGCAAGAATCTTGAAGAGGCCGAAAAGGATTTGATTCTTGGTCGTTCAGATCAGCACGCCGCCGTAGATAGAAAGATCCATGATCGATGGGGCGGAACGCCTGCTACATTTCTCCTTAGCGACTTCGACAAACTGTTGTCACTGCTATTCGCCAAGTCATCTGAGCGAGACCGAAAACACACTGAACTCACTAGGCTATCACAAACTTACATCGCAGTCCCCGACGCACCCATCGACACCATCGTCAAGATATGGGGGGAGATTATGCCACATCGGGAAATTAACTTCGTTGATGGAAAGGTCCTCGTCAGGAAGTCCAGCGAGCCCGAATATCACGGAAAAGAAATGAGTGATGGCGAGCGAGTTGCCCTGTATCTCATTGGCCAATGCCTATGCGCACCAGATAATTCTTTAGTCATTGTAGATGAGCCCGAGATTCACCTTCACAAATCACTAGTTGACAAGATTTGGAATAAGGTCGAAGAACTTTGCCAAACGAAGAAATTTATCTACATCACACATGATTTAGACTTCGCCGCATCGAGGAGTGACGCAAACAAGATTTGGATCAAGAGTTACAGCGGAAACGTTTGGACGTGGGAAATTGTCCCGGAAGAGGAATCCCTGCCTGCGGATATGATACTTGAAGTCATTGGAAGCAGGAAGAAAATTCTGTTTTGCGAAGGAGATCCAGGAAGCCTTGATGCAACCATCTATCAGATCGCTTATCCAAGATATCACGTCATACCTAGAGGCGGATGCGATAAGGTTATTGAGTCCACAAAGGCCCTGCGAAATAATGCAGCCCTTCACCACTTGGATGCGGTTGGCATCATCGATAGTGACTACAGGGAATCCGATGAAATTACAGCACTATTGTCTCATGGAATCAAAACCATTGCCGTCGCGGAAATAGAAAATATATTTTGCACTAAATCGGTTGTAAGGATTGTCGCGGAACACCTTGCACAAGACCCAAATCGAGTCATCCAGGAGGTCATAGATTTCTTAATTTCCGCACTGGTATCAGAAATTAATCTACAAATATCCTCAATGGCCGAACGGCGCATTCAATTTTTACTGCGAGCATTTTCTAAGTCATCCAACGACAAGCATGGACTAGAAAGCGGGCTTAGAGTAACAATGGGCAGAATTGACGTCAATGTGATACATGATGAATGCAAAAAGGCATTCGACGATGCAATTGCCTCAAAAAATCTAGACATGCTTCTCCGCATATATAATCGAAAAAAACTTCCGGAACGAATTTCGGGAATACTTGGCTTAGCAAATGGTGAGTACAAGAAGCTTTTGGTGAGACTGATGAAGGGTCCTAAACAGGATGAAGTAATTTCTGCGTTACAGACTTATTTACCATCCCTGCAGTGAACCACGTAAATCCAACCCAGGCTCGTTATAGCGAAGTGTCAAAAAAGCGTTGCACCGGCGCCGGTCACTTTGGGTCGGTCCGTTGATCCTGAAGGTCTGTATAATTTACACAACACAACTCTTGGAATAAATTATGAATTTACGCACCATGATGCTCATTGCCGCCATAATTATGTTTGGAAACTACCATTTTGCGTCAGAGTCCACCATATATAAATGCGATTCACTCATTTCCGAATCTAGTAAAACTGCAATCGCCATTCGCGGATATACACAAAAAGGAGAATGGAAGGATACTCACGATCTCATCATCGATTATTCATCAATTGTATCGATAAACGGCTTCAGGGACGAAAAGAATCCCAAAGTCAGTATAACCAGCAAGGAAATGATCATTGACAATGGACTCACCGAAAATCGTATTTATTGGATTTCATTTAAAATCAATTGCTGATTTAAATGGATTTATGGACTTCGCCTGGAAAAATAAAATGGACAATCCAGTCACACCGAAATCAACTGGCGTTAAAGACTTCTGAAATGGAATTTTCTTTTCTCGACAAGTCGATACGTCGAAGCCTGTGCGACCGGTGAATGGTGACGTTCAGCCCCAGCAACCCACCAAGGGACCCAACCCATGACCGACCGTACCGTCCGCCTCCATCGGGTGCTCCGCACCAAGCCTGAGAAGGTCTTCCGCGCTTTCACGGAGGCCAACGCCCTGGCCAAGTGGCTTCCTCCGTATGGCTTCACCTGCCAGGTCCATGATCTGGAAGCGCGCGTTGGCGGAACCTTTCGGATGTCGTTTCACAATTTTTCCACCGGCAATGGCCACTCGTTCGGCGGTGAATACCTCGAACTGGTCGCGAACGAGCTGCTCCGCTACACGGATCGGTTTGATGATCCGAACCTGCCGGGAGTGATGGAGGTCACCGTGGCGCTGAAATCGGTGGTGTGCGGAACCGACCTGACCATCACCCAAAGCGGCATCCCAGCCGTGATCCCCCTGGAGATGTGCTACCTCGGATGGCAGGAATCACTCCTCCAACTGGCTGCTTTCGTCGAGCCCGACATCGCTGGCTGAGCATCGTCCAAAGCCTATGACAACATCACCGAGCGAAGACGTCATCACCGTGCTCAAGGCACGATTTGTGAGAAACTCACACCGGCATACCGGTGTGTCCTGGGATAAGGTGCTGGCGAAACTGGGGAATAATGAGAAGACCATGACATCCCTGATCGCTATGGAGGAAACCGGTGGTGAGCCCGACCTGTTGCAGTACGATCAAACTCAGGACGCGTATGTCTTTTTTGATTGCTCACCCGAAAGCCCGATCGGACGCAGAAGTCTCTGCTACGATCAGGAAGCCTTGGAATCGCGGCGGGAACATAAACCGAAGAACAGCGCGGTGAACGTGGCGAGGGCCATGGGAATCGAACTGCTGGACGAACAGGACTATCGGAAACTGCAATCGGTCATCACCTGCGATAGGAAAACCTCCAGTTGGGTGAAAACGCCGCCGGAGATCCGGAAATTGGGCGGCGCGCTCTTCTGCGACCATCGGTATGGACAGGTCTTCGTGTATCATAACGGCGCCGAATCGTACTATGCAGCGCGAGGTTTCCGCGGAAAGCTCGTCATTTTGTGAACCAACGCGCCGATCTGGAGGCGATCTGGCGAGCAGGCCTTTCCGCCAGCGATCCGGCAGCCGCCGTGCATCGGCACCTCGCCATGGCCGATGGCGCCTTGATCGTCGCTGGAGAAACGTTGCCCGCGACCGGCCGACTGGTGGTGATCGCCGCAGGCAAAGCCGCGCCTGCCATGGCCGAGGCAGCAGCGGCTGTGCTCGGCGATCGGGTGTGGCGGCAGGTGGTCGTCGCCAAGGATCCTGGCCGGTGCCGCTGGCCGGTGCACCTGGCCGGACATCCACGACCGGATGAACGCAGTGTTGCCGCCGCAGACGCAGTGCTTGCGGCTGTCTCCGGCCTGACTGCCGACGACGTTGTCTTGGTGCTGCTGGCAGGTGGTGCATCGGCCCTGCTCGCCTGCCCACGGTCGCCACTGGTCTTGGCGGATCTCGATGGATTACACGCAGACCTGTTGGCCTGCGGCGCCGATATCCACGCGATCAATGCCGTGCGTAAACGTCTGTCCGTGCTGGCCGGCGGCGGATTGGCCCAGGCCCTGCGCCCAGCCCGCGTGGTGACCTTGGCGCTGTCGGATGTGCCAGGAGATCGTCCGGACAGCATCGGCTCTGGCCCGACCGTCCCCGACCTGGCGACCAGGGCGGAGGTGTCCGGCGTCGTCGAACACTTCCGCCTAAAGCTGCCGGCAGCGGTGGCCACGCTCATCAACGAACCAAAAACCTTGCACACCAACGATCCCCGGGATCGTTTTCTGTGCATCGGCAGCAACGCCGTCGCCTGCCACGCGGCTCAGGCTGAGGCCGAACGACGCGGCTATCTGGTCGAACCCGCTCCGCCGCTGACCGGCGAGGCCCGGCGCATGGGCGACGTGCTGGCCTCGCGGCTCATCACCATCGCCGCCGGAACCAGCCGACCGCGGGCGATCATTTCCGGCGGTGAGACCACGGTGAGCCTCGGCCCGACACCGGGCCAAGGCGGCCGGAATCAGGAACTGGCCCTGGCGGCTGCGATCGCTTTGGATGGATCCCTCGATGTTGGTCTGCTCGCTGCCGGCACCGACGGCGGCGATGGATCGTCACCGGCGGCGGGCGCCTTTGTCGATGGGAGCACCGTCGGCCGGGCCGCGCGGCGCAGTCTTGATGCCCGTGACCACTTGCGCCGGCACGATGCTTATTCGTTCTTCCACGCCCTCGACGACGCGCTCATCACCGGTCCAACCGGCACCAATGTGATGGATCTGGTCATCGGCATCGTCGCCGGCTAGGGCACGGGCAACAACGAGGCGAGCGTTTCGGAGCGGCGATGCCCTCATCGCCGGCGCAACACTGGTATCAAGAATAAACGGAGGTGTTTCTCAGCTGGATGGAAAACCCACAGGGTGAGGATGGATCTTCCTCGGTCCGTCAGATCATCCCGGTAAAGCTGGTACCAGACCCAGGCGGGCCGATTCCTGTGGATTCACCCGGATGCGCTGAACACCCCCGGATGGCGCGTCGACCTGGGCATCGGTTGGAGACGAGGCGTTCCACAGGAATCCGCTCGGCACCTGCATGTCGATGGTCCGGTTCTGGACCACAGTGATGCTGAACGTCTGGGTGGCATTCGGGTTCACGCCGTTATTCGCTGTCACGGTGATCGTTCCCGTCGCACCAGCCGCGGTCGGTGTACCGGACAGGGTGTTTCCCGATAAGGTCAACCAGGCGGGATTCCCGCTGACGCTCAGGGTCGGCGTCCCCGTGGTTGCGATGGTGTAGGTATAAACCGTGCCCACCGTCGCCGTCGTCGGCGCGGTACTCGTGATCTGTGGCGGCGATATATTGGTCGTGAACGTCAACATGGTGATGGATACCGCTGGCAGCGTCACCGCCAACGTTGATCCGTTCATCGTCACGTTCGATTGCTGGGTCCAGGATGGGGCCTGATCAGCACTGCCGGTACCTGCCATCTGCCAGCGGTTTACGTTCGTCTGGGCGGTGTAGGAGGACAAGGTCACAGACACAGAGCGGGCTGCCGCATCCTTGTTGATGAAGAACGCGTTCATCGATCGGTCTGCGTTCGCGGTGCAGGCAAAAGCCCTGATCAACTGCGTCGAGGAAGAGCAGACGACCATCTTGTCCTTCAGGTTTTTTCCCCAGATGGCCAGCGACTGACCAACTGCCGTAAAACTGCCATCGGCCTTCAAGGCATTGAAAACGCTTGTCGGATCATTGCCGACCCAACGGGTGTTCCACAGGCAGGAGAAGTCCCAACCAGATTTGTTCAACAAGTCGCCTTGGATTTGGAAGTTGAGCAGGGCGTGACCGAGGTCGTTGGTGTTGGCCCAGGTATTGTTCCAATCAACTCCATTCCATTCATAGTAGCATGGCCTGATCCGCGTCCCGTCGCCAACCTGACTGTAGGTCACGATCTGGCTCAGGATCGTCGTGACGTTCTGATAGGTCTTGTCGAGGTTCTGATAATTGGTGTAACTGGATCCTGGATTGAAGTAACCACCAATAGTCAGGTAGTCAAAGGCATTCGAGCCGCTGAGTACCGTGCTGTTCCAGCCTGAATTGGTGCCGTTGCCGCAGGCCACGATTTTGATCGTCGGATCAACAGCCTTCATGCGCTGCGAAAAGGCAATCACGTCCGTTTTGTGGTTTGCCGCAGAGGTGTGACCTGCGTAGTTGCCGGTGTTCCAGGTCTCGTTGCCGATCATCCAGTACTTGATGCCATATCCCTTGACGATATTTGCGTAGCGGACCCAGTTCTCGGCGGTCAACAACAGGGTTTCCTTGGTCGGCCCGCCAGAGACGTACTGCGAATCGGAATTGACGACGATAACCGGTTCAGCGCCCAGACTTCTCGCCATGGTCATGAACTCGTCAAAGTCGAGTGTCGTCGCTTTTGGCGTCGTGCCATCCGTACTGAAGAAATTCTTATCGGTTGCCGGCCAGGTCTTTGGCAACGCTGAACGTGGCGTCGCGCTGGTCCATGGCGAAACAGACCACAGATAATTCTGTGACTTTTCACCGCCAGGATACCGCAGGAACTTCACGCCCATCGCCGCCAGCGCATCGCGAGTGCTCCGGGCCGGGGCCGTGCTCAGGCGCGTGTCGTCATCCATCAGGTAATCAAGGTTGATGCCGATCGGGTGCGCCGAGACATCCGAGAGTACCGTACCTGCATTGATCGTCACGGTATCGACCGCCACGATCGGTTCGGTGATCAACACGACAGCAAATACGGTCGAAAGGATTACAGAGGTGAAGGATCGCATAACGGGCATCGCGGGGTTGGAATCGGGAAGCATGGAAGAACGGTCATGATCATCCCGGCGAGACTGGAACCAGACCCACCAGGGCCGTCTGCAGTGAATTCAGATGGATACGTTGGACGCCGCCGGATGGCGCGTCGACCTGGGCATCGGTCGGAGATGCGGCGTTCCACCGGAATCCGCTCGGCACCTGCATGTCGATGGTCCGGTTGCGGTTCACCGGCGGTTCATGGGCGCCGATGGCCCACCCGGACCCGGCTGGGACGGGATTGCCGTAGAAATCCCGGCCGCCGGCCGCGAGGCCGAAAAGGGCGGCCAGGTCCAGCCCGCCATCGGCGCACGGCGATCCGGGTTTCAAGGCATACGCCGTCAAGGTGCTGAGTCTGCCGGTGTCGCCAATGACACCGCCTGTGCCTGGGGCGGTGAGGAGCGGATCGGCATTCAGACCGACTGGCGCACCTGCGAGCATTTCCTGGCCCTTGGCGCTGCGCCAGGCGTCCAGGGTGGCGTACCCGGCCACCGACCAGGCGGCGCCGCTCGACCAGTAGGCATTGCCCTGGAAAAGGGCGACGGCGGTGGATGGCGAACCTTGGACCAAGGCCTTGCCCGCGGTGGTGACGAAAAGGTTGTCGCGCAGCGTCGTTCCGGTCTGGCCGGAGGTGACCTGGAACCATACCGCTGGAGCGACTGAGTTGAACACGGTATTGTTGTGGATGCGCGTGCCCTGCAGACCGCCATTGGAACCGGCCGAATAGAAATGGATGCCGGCCATGCGGGTGCCGGTCTGGCGACGGCCATCGTTCTCGCTGATGCAGAACCGAACCGTGTTACCGGTGAAGGCACGGGCTCCGCTGTACTGGCAGAGAAGATAACCGGCACCATCGTTGTCGTGGGAGTAGCAGTATTGGATGACGCAATCCTGGCACCCGCCGTCGAGGTCGAAGCCGCCTCCATCGCAATTCACGGCGCGGTTGGCGTAGGATTCGCAGAACTGGAAGGTGACGCGGGTAGCCATGTAAGCCCACATTCCGACCGGCCCACCCGTGGTGGTGCAGCGGTCGCCATTGCGGGTAGCCAGGCAATGCTCGACCAAGCCATCGGTGACTCCTGAGAGGATCAACCCGCTCCCGGTATGGCTGGCGGCAGTCGGATCGCCGCGGTGGTCGGCGAACCGGCTGCGCCGCACGGTGATGCTGGTGTTGCCGGAGGCGTATTGGGCATAGGTGTTGAAACCGCATTTCCGGCTGTGGTGGAAATCGCAGTCCTCGACCAGGACGCCGCCGAATCCGCGGTCCGTGCCATTCCAACCGCCAATGACCAGGCCGTTGCCGCCAAAACCCGTGAACTCGCAGTTGCGGAAGGTCAGCCCTCGGTGTTGGCCGTCATCGGCATAGAACGATACGCCATCCTTCTGATGGATGTCCATGCCCGGTCCGACGAAGCGGAGATTGGCGAAGACCAGGCCTGCCGAATTATATCCGTAGACCACCGGCTGGTCATTGGCGATGGGTGCCAATACCGCCCGGGCGGCAGGATCGCCGATGATGGTTTTGGGCGCCGCTGAAGTGCCGCCAGCGCCGGGAGCCAGATATAGGTATTCAGTGAACGTAGCGCCGGCTGCCAAGTGCAAAATGTCGCCACCGGACATGCGGCTCAGACCATAGACCACGGTTTTCCAGGGTTTGAGAGCGGTCCCCGGATCGGTGTCCTTGCCGGTTGGCGCGACATGGAAATCCGCAGCCCCTAGGCCGGCCAAGACAGTCAGGCCGAGCATGAATAAAAGAAGGCGATGGAATTGCCCAGGACTGGTCAGGACGGACATGGCGGAACTCCCTCATCGATGGATATGCCGCCATGCGGGAAACATTACATTGCAGCTCGTAACCAATTATCCTGCATAGAGTTGTACGATGTCTCTGGGCTAGGATGTAATCCTTGGGCGCTTTCAGCATACTCTTGCAGATGCCTGTGCATGTCGCAGACCCCGACCACCTGGATGCCCTGGCCCAGCGCGCCGCCGCCGGCGAACGGCAGGCCTTTCATGAGCTGGCCCTGGCGGTGGAGCCAGCAGTGCGGATCACCATCGCCGCGCATGCCCCGCATCCGCATCTGGTCGAGGAGATGGTGCAGGCGACCCTGGTGCGGACCTATCAACGTCTGTCCACCTATCGCGGCGGTGGCACCTTTGTGGCCTGGATCCGGGCCATCGCCCGCAATGAATTGCGGATGGAGTTGCGATCGCATCGGCGTGACCAGCCGATATCCGAAGATCTCGATGCGGTGCTGATTTCCGCCCAACTCGATGTCTTGGAAGATGAAGAGGCGGCTGCGGAACGGGAAAAATCCCTGGACCGCCTGCGGAACTGTCTGCACCGACTGCCGCCGCAAGTCAGGCGTCTGGTCGAAGCCCATCACCTCGAAGGTCGACCGGTCGCGTTCCTGGCCAAACAAATGAAGCGTACGGCAAACTGGGTGGCAGTGACTTTGTTCCGAGCGCGCCGGGGTTTGGCCGAGTGCATCCAGGCGGAAACCGGGGGTCATCATGGATTCTGAAACGGAGCCCTTGGCCGTCCTGACTGCCGCCTATTTGGAGGATCGACTGGATGCGGCCGGACGCCTGCGGCTGACCGAGATCCTTGCCACGGATCCGCAAGCCCTGGCCACGTTCAACTCGCAGGTGCGGATTGCCACCAACTTGGCTGGTCTGCGTCCGACCAGCGCCGATCTCGTTCCCCGCCTGGATGACCTCATCGATCACCTGCGTTCCAGCCGGCAGCAGCGGACGGTCCAGGCAGTGATGCGCCGACGGCAGCAGCGCTCCAGATGGCCCATGATCCTGGCTATGGCTGCGGCTATCGCGGTAGCTATCGGTTTGGTTCTGGTGAGCCAAACCACCAATGATCGGTCGGTCATCGGCACCATCGGCAACGCGGTCGCCTGCCGCTCTGCGGATGGATCTCCGGTGGTGTCCGGGGCGCTCTTGCACGCTGAAGACCGCCTGGTCGGTACGGCTGACCTGCACCTGAAGGGCGGCATCCGCCTGCATCTGGCCGGCGAGGTGACGCTTGCCAGCGCCAATGGCCATCGCATCCGGTTGACGGCCGGCGAAATCGCTTGCGAAGTGCCTGCTGATCGCGGTCTGACCTTTGGCGTCGACACGACCACGGCGGCGGTCTCGGTGGTGGGCACCCGGTTCCAGGTCGCACTCGGCGATGGCATGACCCGGATCGCGGTCGAAAAAGGCCGGGTGCAGGTCGAGGATGTACAAGGGCACCGGGTCATCCTGCCGGAAGGCGGGCGACGCATCTGCTCTGCCCACGGCAGCCACGATCCGACCGGACCGCTGCGCCGGCTGTTCGATATAAAAAACTTGGAGCCGGGCTTGCCGGGATGGTATTGCCCAACCAGTCCGCAGCGAAACCGCAATGTGTCCCTGAGCACCGGTGGTGCCTTACACCCGAAGGTCCTCAAAATCGTCTACGACACGGTGGTCGGTCAGGCGATCAACCAGGCCCCCTGGGACTGGGCGGCCTATGCGTTGGATCCGGCCGAGGATTGGCGGCAGGTCGTGGCTCTGCGCTTCGCCCTGCGCGGCCAGGGCCGGAGTCGGCGTTTCCACGCTGAGATCCGTGATAATGGCGGCGAGCGTTTTCTACATGAAATCGTCGATTCGACGACTGAATGGAGGATGGTGGAACTACCGCTCTCCGGCTTCGTCCGCCGGTCGCAAAACGGTCAACCGAGCGGGGCGCCAAATGACGGATTGACCCTGACCAAAGTCGGCATGGTCGGGTTCCTGTTCACCGAAGGCGCCGGCGAGATCCTGGTCGATAACTTCAATCTCGTGTTCCAGAAATCGGCTGGCCCGTGAGCAGACCATCGGTCTCGAAGTGCTGTTCGTCGCCGGTCAGTGCGGGAACGGCTGCGGCTCGCCTGCGCGCAAGGTCAGGATTTCAACGCCGCGTTCGGTGACCAAAATGGTGTGTTCATGCTGGGCGCTGCGCTTGAGGTCGGCGGTGACCGCGGTCCACCGGTCAGGCCAGGATTTGTGCTGCCAGGTGCCTTGGTTGATCATCGGTTCGACGGTGAAGGTCATTCCCGGCAAAGTCGCCGTCCGGGCGTTGGGGTCGTAATAATGCGGAACCTGGGGATCCATGTGGAACAGCTCGCCGATGCCGTGGCCGACGAAGGCCTGGACGACGCTGTGGTTGTGGCGCTTGGCGTGGGCCTCGATGGCCCGGCCGACATCGCGGACCGCTCCGCCGGGTTTGACCGCACCAATGCCCAGCATCAGGCATTCACGGGTCAGCTCGATCAGCCGGGCCGAGGCCGCATCGATCTGGCCGACGCCGACGGTCTCGCTGCAATCGCCATGCATGCCGTCGAGGTAGATGGTCACATCGAGATTGATGATGTCGCCTTCGACCAATTGCCGGCTGTCGGGAATGCCGTGGCAGATGACCTCATTGACCGAAGTGCACACCGACTTGGGAAATCCATGATAATTCAGCGGCGATGGATACCCGCCGCGGCGGATGCAGGCGGCATGGGTCAGCTTGTCGAGTTCTTCGGTGGCGATGCCAGGGCGGATCGCGGTGATGACTTCGTCGAGGATGTCCCGGGCCGCGCGGCAGGCGACCCGCATCCGGGCGAGCTGGTCAGCGTCCTTGATCAGTCCGCGGTTGCGGCTGCCGCCGGGTTTGCCGGTGGTGGCGTAATCAGGCTTGACGATGTGCTCGGGCACCGGTTGCGGTGGTGAGATCCGGCCCGGCTGGACCAAGCGTGACGGGATGGCCGCGGCGGCAGGATCGGCTGCCGATGGTCTGGCCTGGGCCGGCGCTGCGCCTCCCTGCAAGTGCGCCACGAGATCGCGGCCTTGATGGCATTTCTTGTATTTCTGCCCCGAACCGCACCAGCACGGCTCATTGGGGCCGAGCTTGGCGTGACCTGGGGAACCACCGGGAACCGTGCGCATGATCCTGAAGAATATGAGGGCTTCCGGTCGCCTGGGAACGGTCGGATCCGGCCACGGAGCCCAGTTGGGTTGTCCGGCCTGGCGAATAGGGTGCCAGCGCCATGCGCTTCCTCCTGCTCTGCTGCCTGGTCGCGACCGCCTGCGCCGGCGAATTTTCGCTGGCGGCGATCAAGGATCTGACGGCCAAGGTCACCACCTTCCGCCTGCCCTTCACCCAGACCAAGCACCTCGCGATCCAGGACGAACCCTTCACCAATACCGGCGCGATCGAAGTCGATCGCGGCCGCCAGGCGGTGCGCTGGGAGTTCACCGGCGCCTCGGTGCTGATCCTGGCCAACGGCAAGTTGCGGCGCTGGACCATGGCCGGTGTCGAGGAGACCCTGCCTGGCGGCGGTGATCCCGACAAGAGCGCCTTCGCTGGCCAAATGCAGGGATTCTTGTCCGGCGATTGGACCGCCCTCGAATCGGCGTTCACCCTGGCGGTCGATCCGGGTGGCGCCCCCCTGCTCACCTGCTCGCCAAAATCCAAGGATATCGCCAAGTTCATCGTCAAGATCGCGATCCGCTGGCGCAGCGACCTGTCGGCGCCGGAACGGTTGGAGATCGAATCTGCGGGTGGCGACCTGACGACGTACGTGTTCGCCCCTCCGGAGTTCGGCCTCGCCCTGCCCGCAAACCGGTTCACCGGGCCATGAGCGACCACACGACCGGCGAGCCAGCTGCCCAGGCCCGCCGCACGCATGTCCTGTATCTGCACGGCTTCGGCAGCGGACCGACCACCGAAAAAGGTGTCGATCTGGGCCGCCGACTCGCCGATTCCGTGGCCAGCTACGGCATTCCTGCGCTCGACGGCGGTGATTTCCCCAACTTGACCATGGATGGCATGCTCCGCCGGGTCGACGCCGCCGCCGCGAGCCTGCCTGCTGATGGCGGTCCGCTGGTGCTGGTCGGATCGAGTCTGGGCGGATACCTGGCTGCGCTGATCGCCGCCCAAGGAATGCCGCGCCTGGCTGGCGCGCTGCTGATCGCACCGGCCTTCGGTTTCACCGCTGATTGGCAGGGCAAACTAGGTCCCGCGGCCGTCGCCCGGTGGCGCAGTGAAGGATCGCTGCCGTTCCATCACTACGCCGCCGGCGCCGAAGTGCCGCTCAAGATCGGTTTCCTGGAGAGTTGCCAGCATTTGCCTGCGCTGCCTGGGCAAGCCTTTCGCGGTGATCGCCCGCTACCCGTGGCCATCGTCCACGGCCGCCAGGATGCCGTCGTCGATCATCGCCAATCGGTGGCCTACACGACCCAGCGTGACGGCGTCGAACTGCATCTGGTCGAAGGCGACCACCGCCTGACCGAGTCCCGTCATGGCGAACTGATCGCCTGGTGCGCCCGGGATCTGATCTGCAGGTCGGCGGGATGAACCGGCAAAGCCGAGGAGCATGGCTGGTCGCGCTGCACGCTAGCTGGTTGCATCGAGCGTCCGCTGGGTGCGGCGAGCGCCAGCTCGGCAATACGACGAGCATGTCACCACACCCCGGCCGAGCTGGCGCTCGGCGCTCCCAGGGTGCTTGTGCTCGGAGACCCGATGATCGATGACCCGCCATTCGTTGGCGGGGTTGCTTGGCGGACTGGCCGCGGTTCTGCCGCCAACCCGGCCAACCGCTTTGAAGGACGTACCCTGGTTTTCGACGGTGATCTCGATCCAGCCGAGGATCCGTCACCGCAGACCAGCTTCGTCGAGGACGATTCCCAGGGCATCCTGAGCCGCAACGACAGCCCGGACGTACCGTTCGCCGTGGGGCTGAATCCGTATCGCGGTTGCGAGCATGGCTGTCCGTACTGCTACGCCCGGGTCTATCATGAGTATGCCGGCATGTCGGCGGGACTCGATTTTGAAACGAAAATCCTGGTGAAACCCCGAGCTGCTGAGCTGCTTCGCGGCGAGCTGAACGACCGAAGATGGACGCCCCAAGTGATCGGATTGAGCGGCGCCACCGATTGCTATCAGCCGGTGGAACGTCGCCTGCGCCTGACCCGAGCCTGCCTGGCGGTGCTCGCCGAGTACCGCAATCCGGTGCGGCTGATCACCAAGAACGCTCTGGTCACCCGCGACATCGATCTGCTCACCGAGCTGGCCAGGCACCAAGCCGTCAGCGTCGCCCTGACCATCACCAGCCTCGACCCGGACCTAGCCCGCGAGCTTGAACCCCGGGCTTCGGCGCCGGCCGCCCGGCTGGCGGCGATCCGCACCCTCGCTGCCGCCGGGATTCCGGCTGCGGCCCACATCGCCCCGGTCATCCCAGGGCTGAATGACCACGAGATCCCCGCGATCCTGGCCGCCGCCAAGGATGCCGGAGCGACCTCGGCCGGTTGGCAGCTGCTGCGCCTGCCCGGCGCGGTGGGCGGACTCTTCGCCGATTGGCTGGAGCGCTTCCGGCCCACCCATCGCACGAAAATCCTGGCCCGGCTGGACGCGGTCCATGGCGGCAACCCCGCCGACAACCGCGCCGGTCACCGCCACGTCGGTGAAGGCGTGATCGCCGAGCAGATTTCGCAGT
The DNA here is from genome assembly GCA_014193115.1 of Planctomycetota bacterium. Taxonomy (GTDB): domain Bacteria; phylum Planctomycetota; class UBA11346; order UBA11346; family UBA11346; genus BJHQ01. The sequence continues at coordinate 45,735 of BJHQ01000019.1, forward strand.
TGTTCTCGGTGATGCACCGCAGACACCAGTTCACTGGCTGGCCAGAGCTGTCCACGGCTAGCTTCCGCCGGCCTGGCGAAGGCCGTCAACTGACGATTTTCGACGACTGAATCTGCCGGGTCACGGCTTCGTTGCCGCTTTGACCGGTCCAGAAGTTGGCAGAGCTTTCGATTCCTGGGGCTTGGGCTTGGATTCGGCCGGTATCGGCTTGTCCTCAGTTTTCGCTTTGGATTCCGGCGGCTTGGGCGAAGGCGCCGGCGCTCCGGGCGGTTCCCCTCCGCCAAGCGCCGGCAGCGGACCAGTGCTGTCGCCGAACTTCTCTGCGGTCATCCCCATCTGCTTGCCGATGGCGAGGTAGAGGTTGCACAGCGGCGTGCCGTCGAGGTAGCGCAGATGGCGGCCGGTGGCGATGCTGCCGCCGCCGCGGCCGGCGAGAATGAACGGCAGATTGTTGGCCTGGTGCGAGTTTCCATCGCTGAATCCCGAGCCGAACAGCAGAACGGAGTGGTCGAGCAAACGTCCACCCCCTTCCTTGATCGCAGCCAGACGCTGGATCAGGTAGACATAGTGCTCAACCTGCCAGCGGACGATCTGCTTGAAGATGCCCGCTCGGTTTTTCTCTCCATTGTAATGGGAGAATTCGTGGTGCGACCCATCGGCGCCGGGGATGATGGCACCGAAGTTCCTGTGGGAATTGTCGCTGGCGAACATGAAGGTGGCCACCCGCGTGGCGTCGGTCCAGAAGGCCAGCACCATCAGGTCGAGCATCGCCTTGACCTGTTGCGCATGAGTGGGATTGGCCGGCGGCGGCTGGCCTGGTTCGGGCTTGGTGGTCGGGGTCCATTCCCGCGGATCGGCGCGCTGGATAAAGGCCAGCTCGGCCTCGACCGAGCGCACGGAATCCAGGTATTCACCCAGTTTCATCTTGTCCGCGTAGCCCAACCGTGGGGTCAGGCCCTTGGCATCGGCCAGGACATCATCGAGCAGGCTGACTCGTCGCGTTGCCGCAGCGCGGCTGGCTGGGCCGGTCTCGCCGGAACCGTTCAACCGGCGCCAGGCCCGCATGGGGTCGGTCTCACGCATCACCGGCCGCTTCGGGGCCTGCCACGAGATCAGATGATGAGCGAGATGGTGGGAATCTCCGGGATAGAGCGGATCGAGGCCAAGCTCAAGGGAACGCAGCGGAGTGCGCCCGGCATGGACCGCAGCGACGGCCTGATCGATCGACGGCCCCCCTGCATCCAGTTCGGACCCGAGGGAGACTTGGAATCCGGTCAGGACATTTGCGGTCTTGGCCGCGTGCCCATCGCCGCGGTGGCTGGCTGCCTTGTCGAGACCAGAAAAGACCAGCACGTCGTCACGGACCGGTGCCAGCGGTTCCAGGGAGAAGGGCAGATCGAAGCCGGCTCCAGTGGCTTTCGGGTACCACGACGGGGGATGGACGCCGTTGGGGAAATAGCAGATGCCCAGGCGCAGCGGCGGCTTGCTGGCGGCAACCGGTTCGCCCGCAGCCAACGGCTGGAGCGATTCCATCCAGGGCAAAGCCAAAGCGGCAAACGTTCCGCGCAGCATGGCGCGCCGGGTGGGCTGGAGTGTGGGCATGTTACCGTCCAGGGGAATCAGTGGTGAAAAAACGCTGGCGGAAATGGACCGAGGTCACGATCCGCCTGAACAACGCATCGCCAGTGGTGGCCGGGGACAGATCGGCGAACAGGTCGCGGATGTCGCACTCTGGAATGCCGCCGCGCTCGCAGATCTGGCCCAGCAGCTTCCGGCTGAACCGGTCGATGATCTTCTGGTTGTTGCTGCGCAGGTAAGTCCGCAGTCCGTCCATTCCAGTAAACGACTCGCCAGAGATCAGCTCTGCCCGGTCGTCGATCGGCAAGGATCCGTCGGTCGTTCTGATCCGACCGATGGGATCGTATTTTTCTAGGCAGAATCCCAGGGGATCCATGCGCTGGTGGCACGAAGCGCATTCCGGTTTCCGGCGGTGCTGCTCCAGCCGTTGCCGCATCGTCATATTCGCGTTGTCCGCCGCTGATTCCTCCAACGTTGGGACGTTCGGCGGCGGCGGCGGGATATCGTCGCCCAAGATCTGTTCGACCAGCCATTTTCCACGCATCACCACGCTGGTCCGCCCTGGGTACGAGGTCGCGGTGAGCACCGCGGCCAGTCCGGCGATCCCACCCCGCTGCCCGTCGCGGACGGCAACTTTGCGGAACCCGTCCCCGGTCACACCGGGCAGGCCGTAATGCTTGGCCATCCGGCCGTCGACCCAGACATAGCCAGCATCGACCAGGTCGGACAACGGTCGGCCATCGCGCAGGATGGACATCAGGAAATGGGCCGCTTCGTCCTCCATCGATTGGCGAAGGGCCTCATCGAATTGGGGAAACCGCTTGGGGTCCGGTAGCTTGGCGCCGCCGAGCACGGCAATGCCGAGATAGTTCCGCGCCAGTCGGCGGGCGAAGCGGATCGACCGGGGATCGCGCAGCATCCGGGCCGCTTGGGCAGCGATCTCGTCATCGGCCAGAATGGCCTTGGAATCAGCGGCGGCGGACAGCGGCGGATCGGGCGGCTCCTGCCACAGCAGGTAGGACAGCCGGGCAGCGAGCGCATAGGGATCCCGCAGGGCCTGGCCTTTCCGCCCATCGACCGGCTCCACCAACATCTGGCAATTGGGCGACATCAGCAGCAGCACCAGGCCATCGCCCAGCGAGGCCGGCCATGTCGCCGCTGATGCAGCGACTTTCTGCGCCGCCTTCGCGACCTCGGCGGAGGCCGCAGGGCGTCGCCAGACGATGCGTGCAGCATCGCTGAGCACCGCTGCGGCCGAAGCTGACGGTCTTCCGTTGATCAGACGATCGCGTTGGTGCTTGGCTGCTACTCCAGCATCTGCCGCAAAAAACCGATCGACGCTGAGCACAGCGGCATCCAAGCGCTCATCGATGATGATCGGCGACAGGCTGCTGTCGCCATCCTTGCTGAGCACGCCTGCGGGCACGTCGACACCGAGCAGGGCGGTGATCGTGTTGGCGTATTCAGTCGAGGACAACGGACGGCTCCAGGTGTGCGAGGCCGCCGCCTTGGACATGGTGGCTGTGTCGGTTTTTTTCGTGCAATCGACCTGTTGCAGGTCGATCTGGTAGGTCAGCCAATGTCCGAGCAACTCCCGTTCAGAGGGACTCGGCTCAGGCCGATTTTTCGGCGGCATCTCGTTGTCTTTGATGACTTGCTGCACCGTTGGCCACAACTTGGCCAGATTGCCCACCTCGGCCTGGGTTTCGATGTACGACAGATTGACGCCGCCCTTGTTCCCTCCGCCCGGGGAATGGCAGTCATAACAGTATCGGGTGAGCAGCGGTTTGATCCGCTTGTTATAGATGTCCGCATGCGCGGACTGGTCGATCCACGTACGGATTGCCTTGCGTTCGTTGTCCATCGGCTGGGGACTCGTGGCTGGCGGCATCTGCTTGCGATCGAGTTGCCGAGCGATCTTGAGCCACAAATCGGGCCGATCCTTGGCCTGCTTTTCGTCAGCCAGCAATGCCAGGTCGAGCCCGCCCTTGGCCTTGTCGCCGCTGTGACAATCCAGGCAAAAACGCGACAGGGTCGGCCACACCGTCGTTTTCCAGGCAGTCTCGCCACCGGCCAGATCGGCCAGCAGGCCACCCGCGAGCAGTAGGATCAGGATCATCCGCATCCTCCCATGCTATCGCCCAGCGGATCGACCGCTGATTCAACAGGGGTGGATTTGTTGCACCTTGGGGTTCCTCGGCCAGGAATCGGATGCGAACGCCGGGCCATCCGTCAGGTATGATCCCTTATGATCGAAACGATCGAGGAGCCGGCATTCACCTATACCCAGGGCATCGCACGGCCCACCGCCAACATCTATGGCTCACGACCACCCGATCTGTGGACGCCGATCGTCGGACGATTCCACAGCCGCGGTGGCTTCCGCAATGTGAACCGCGAGACCTGCCCGATCCCCCACGTCATCCAATCCGGCAAAGGCGTCATGGAGATGGCTGGACGATCCTGGCCGGTGGGGCCAGGCGATGTCTTCGTGTTCTGGCCAGGCAAAGAGGTCCGCTATCACGATACCCTGGATTCGCCGTGGAAATACACCTGGTTCCGGCTTGAGGGACCGCGTGCCATCGAAGTGCTGGGCAGCATGGGATTTTCCCCGGATGCGCCCTGCCGCCACAGCGGACTGTTCCCGGCGCTGGCCGACCTGTTCGATGAGGCGATGCGGGTCTATGCCGCCGGCGCCCACACGCCGTGGTATCCGGCGACCTTGGCCTGGCGCCTGATCGCCCAATTCGAAGCCGTCTTCGCCCAGCCGGTCGCGCCCTCTGAGGATGACCTCGCCCAGCGGGCCAAGCACCTGCTCGACCAACGCAATGACCACACGATCAGTGTCAGCGATCTGGCAGCTCAATTAGGAGTGTCGCGGGCCACCCTGTTCCGCCGCTTCATCGACAGCATCGGCTGTTCGCCGAAGCAGTATGTGCAACGGGTGCGCCTCGCCCGATCCAAGATCCTGCTGCGCGATCCACAGATCGCCATCGAAGCCGTCGCTCGACAGGCTGGGTACCGCAACCTTCAGCAAATGCGCAAGGATCTTTTTTCCGCTGAAGGCTGCACGCCGATCGAATACCGCGCCCGCTGGCAGTCCTATGACCAGCGGAAGGAGGAACAGTCACCGCGCCGCGCACGGGACTGGGCTGGGGTCCCCACCCGCTAGGGCTTGGCAGCAGCAGGTAGCGACTTGATCCAAGCCTTCACCTCGGCCACGAAGGATTCATCCAAGTGGTTGCTGCCCACCGGGGGCATGCCGAACACATCGCGCCGGGAGATGCGATCGAGCAGCACCGAGCGCTCAAGGGATCCGGGTGCGATGATCTTGCCGTCGTCGACGCCGAGGGAATTTGCCGCGTCGCTGTCGATCAGGTTCTGTTTGGCCAACGGCGTCTGGGCGCGCAGGTCGAGCAGGAATCCGCCGCCGCCAACCCGGGTCTCCGGGTGGTGGCAGTGGGCGCAGTTGGCGTCGAGGTACGACCGGATCCGGGACACGGCATCGATCCCCGGGTCGTTGAATGCATGAAGTTTTGGTAACGTCGCGACCTCGGCAGCGGACCACGGCCGGTCCAGCCAGCCCCCCTCTGCCAACCGGACCAGCTGGTTCGCTCCACCGCCGACCGATCGGTTGAGCTGCCGAGTGGTGAAGCCGAGAATGCCGCCGGATTCCGGCGTATGGCAGGCGATGCATTGCTCGCGGCTGGGGAAGGTCCAGGTGACCTTGGTCGACGCCCCATCGAGGCCGATGACCTCGTAATCGCGATAGACCGCGTCTTCGGCCTGGGCCTGCAATTCGGCGTCGCTGCCGTCATCGCGCCAACGATAGGTGACTCCGGCGACCATGCCGTCGCGAGCCACGGTGAGCAGCCGGGTTTCCAACTTTCGAACCGCGCCGTCCGGCTTGCGCAGATCCAGGGGCAGAGCGAAATGCTTGATGAGCACGGTTCCGGCAGGAAATTTCCAGGGACCGTCGCGGGCTACGGCGACCTGCTCGCCAGCAGCATAGGGCTCACCGTCGTTGGGCACGGCGATCCAGCGCAATTTCACTGCAAAATCCGACCATAAGGGCTGGTTCACCGAAAAACCCGCGATGCCGGGAACCGGTGTCAGCGCAGCAACTTCGGCGAAAACCCCGGTCTGCGACAACAAGCGCGGCAGTCCCCGTTCCCCGTCGATGGTCGCAGGCAGTCCGATGAACGGCCGCAGCGGCGCGCGCTTGAACCCGTCCTCGCCAGCCATGGCGAACGGCACGGCCCATGACGCCAGAACCGTCGCCAGCAGCTTCCATCCATCAGGAACGGTCATGGCTTGGCGGCCGGCTCCGGGGGCTTGGCCGCGGCCGGTTTCGCGGCTGGGGCGCTTTCCACTTTAGGGGCTGGCGCTGGCCCGCCCAGCCGTCGCTGCACAAAGCCCTTCAGCTTCTGATTGCGGGCGAGATCAGGCAATGTGCGGTCCCAAGCGGGATCGGTCGTCAGCACCGGATCGACGGCGTACCACGCCATCAACGCGACCTGATCGGGATCCGCCGGTTCGACCGCCTGGACCAAGGCGGACAACAGCGGGCGGCGCAGCGCGTCAGGCAGGCGGAACGAGGCTTCAGCCAATGCGATGCGCAGGTTCGGCGAGCGCCCGGTCGCGGCCTTCGCCTGGGCCAGATCGAAACTGCGCTGATCGCCCAGAGCCCGGGCGGCGGTGATCGCCAAACGCTCGTCACCTTCGGCGACCAGGCGATGCAGCGCTGCATCGTCGATGGCGGTGCAGGCGATCAGCACCGACAAGGCCCGGCGGCGCACAGCCACGTCGGCTTTGGGGTCATCGAGTCTGGCTCGCACGGCGGCGGTCGTCGCTGGGCCCAACCGCTTCTCAATGGACCGGCGTTGAAGCTCGACCCGCGACTGTTCCACCACCCAGGCATTGCTGCCCAGGGCGCCAGCGATCAGCACCTGGTCGGTGGCGGCCGGAAGGTCGAATGAGGGCTCGGTGGCGCCGGTCGGGCCGACCCGATAAATCCGCCCGCCGCTGCGATCCGGAATCGGGAAGGAATGCAGTTCCCGGTTGGCGTCCGACCAATCGGAGATCAGTGCGGCGCCCGACGGCGTGGCGCAGAACGCGACCGGGAACCACCAGTTGTCGGCTGGCCGGGGCAGCAGGACCTGGTCCGGGCCGCCGCCGAATCCGCCCGGAATCGGCTTCAGTTCATTGCCGACGATCGTTCGGGTGCGCAGCCGGGAGGTCAGCATCCGGTTGCGCCAGTCGGCCGGCCAGCTCTCGCCGCACAGAAACGCTCCCGACGCGAGATTCCGCCCCTTCAATTCATGGATCGGCGGAAGGCGTTCATAGGCCGAGGCCGGAACGAATGCCGGATGGAATTCCACTTGATAGTTCCCGCCACGCAGGATGTGGAACAGAATCCGGGGACCGACATCCGAAGCCAGCAACTCGCCATCGCTGTCGAAGACCAGACCGAAGCAATTGGTGAAACCCCGGGCGATGACCTCGAATTCCCTGGTGACCGGATGGTAACGCCAGATCCCCGAGCCGATCATAGTCCTTTTTTCCGGCGGATCGCCGGGGTGACCGACCCGGCTGCGATTGCTCATCCCGCTGCAGGCATAGATCCAGCCGTCGGGTCCCCAGGTCAGATTGCTGAAGGTATTGTTGGTCCAACCACCGCGCTCCAGTTCCCAGCCGTCGAGCAGCACTTCAGCCGGCCCATCCGGCACGCCATCGCCATCCTTGTCGGGGATGAAGATCAGGTTGGGCATGGCGCAGACGAAGACGCCGCCCAGTCCGACCGCAATGCCGGAATAGATGCGGCCTTCGTGGAAGACCTTGCGTTCGTCGTACACGCCATCGTGATCGGTATCGGTGAAGACCGCGATCGAATCGTTCAGGGTCAGGTCATAGCTCTTCGCATACGTGCGGTATTCGGCCACCCACAGCCGGCCCCGGCCATCGATCTGCATGCTCACCGGCTGGGTGACCTTGCTTTCATCGACCGCGGCTTGGACGGCGATCCCTTCAGGCGGCTTCATGCTGGCGAGGGTGTCGGCGATCGGCGCCGGCTTGCTCTCGCCGGCGGCCAATCCGGCCAGTACCAGCAGCAGCGGAATGGAGGAGCGGATCATCGTGCCTCCGCCGAAACCGCCTGACGCTGCCAGCCGGCCTTGATGAAGGCCAACCCGTCACGGGCGAGCTGTTCTTCGTTCGCATACATCTTGCGCCAGATTTTGGTGGCGGCGGCCAAGGACGGCAGCAATTGGCCGAATGCCTCGATGGTCAGCCAGCCATCGTAGTTGGCCCGGCGCAACGCGGCGAAGGTCGCCTGCCAGGCCACCTGTCCGGTGCCGGGTGTGCTGCGGTCGCTTTCCGAGACATGGACATGGTTGAGCACCGCAGCACAGGCTGCGATCGCTTTCGCCGGATCCTTTTCCTCGATGTTGGCGTGGAAGGTGTCGTAGAGCACACCAACGCCGGGACTGCCGATGTCACCCACAAAGCGCGCCGAGTCAGCAGCGGTATTGAGCAGGTAGATTTCGAAGCGGTTGAGGAATTCCAGGGAAAGTCTGACCTTGGCGGCAGCGGCGTGGGCGGTGATGGCGCGGATGGCCTCGACCCCGTGATGCCATTCCTGGGTCGTCGGGCCGCTGCCGCTGAACTTGCCGAGGGCGGCATAGTACGGACCCACCAGCAGGCCGATGTTCGCAGCAGCGCAGCAGTCGATGACCCGTTTCAGGCGTTCGACTGCTTTCGCCCGCACTGCCGGATCGGGGCTGATCGGGTCATGATCGGCATCCGAGACCGTCACCGCGGTGCGTTCCAGGCCAAGGTCATCTAGGCGTTTGCCGAGCGCGGCATAACGCTCCGTGCGCAGGTCGAACACTGGCACCTCGACGCCATCGAAGCCGATGCGCTTCAATCCGGCGATGGTCGCGATCTGGCTGTCAGCACAGGCGTCATCGGTGTAGAGCAGCAGGTTCATGCCGTATTTCATGGAGTCCTCGCGGGGGTCGTGGATGAGGTGGTGGCGGATGGCGGCGCTGGCCCAGCGCCAGAGATGAAAGCGAAGCAACCGAGCTTGTTGCCGACGATGACGTCGCCGCGGCCGTCGCGGTTGATGTCGCGCACCTCGACCTGGGTGCCGACGCCGGAGGCATCATCGATCAGACGGGGTTCGAACTTGGTCGCGTCACCAGCGCCGATCTTGCGGAACCAATACAAAACTGGCGTGCCCATCGGATCGACATCGCCTTTCGATCCATGGGCCCAGCGCCGCTTTCCGGTGACGATGTCCTTCTTGCCGTCGCCATCCATGTCGTACAGGGCGACGGCATGCAATTGGGAAAAAGACACCGTATCCGGTGCGGGTTTGTCGATGATGGTGTGCTGGACAAAGGTCCGCTTGCCGTCGGCGGCGCGTTGCTGCTGGAACCAGGCCAGCCCGTAACCGTGCGCCGCCAGGCTGGTGATGACATCGGGCAGGCCGTCGCCATCGACATCGTCGACGTGCATCTGGGCTCCGCCGCCGCCGAACTTGGCGGCCTGGAGCTCCCACACCGGGTCGCCGGCAAGGGACTCGGGCTGGCGCCACCAGCCGTTGGCGACCAGCACATCCTTTTTTCCGTCGCCATCGACATCGCCGACACCCAGGCCATGCAGAAAGGTCTTTCCGCTGCCAGCCGTGCCCAGGGCATGAAACACCCACGGTTTTTCCGCAGCCGCCCGATCCGGCTCGTACCAGCCGAGCTTCCCGCCATTCGAGCAGACCAGTTCGGCCTTGCCGTCGCCGGTCAGGTCGGTCCAGGTCGGTGATTCGGTTTCAACCGACGGACAGCAGACGGATTCCTTCCAGTTCGCCGACCCGTCACCGGGGTTGCGGTACCAGCGGCCGGCCTTGCCGGGGAAGCCGACGATCAGGACATCGGGTTTCTTGTCGCCATCGATATCATCGACGAAAGTGAAGAATTGGTTGGAATACTGCTCGGGGCTGAACGTTTTGGCCGGGAAGATTTCAGTGCGCTGGGTGAATTGCGGTCCCCGGAACCACCACGGTCCGGCGACCACGTCGATCACGCCATCGCCGTCGATGTCGCCGGCGTCGGCCCCCTCGCAGGTGAAATCCTTGTCGAGCTGGAAACGGGTGAAGCCTTCGCCCGCTTGGGCGCAGAGCGCCGCAGCGAACAGGGCGAACAAGATGCGAACGTTGGCCATGCAGGTGTATACGGGGGCTGATCGCGCCGTGAGTTGCTGAGCGCGGGTCGATTCTTGCTCCATGGCGACCTTCAAGGATTGCGTCTGCTGCCTTGGATCGATGCTGGGCTTCACCGTTCCATGACTGACTTCCGCATCGACTATGCCTCCCAACTGAGCCTGCCCCCGGGCTGGCAGATGCGCGACCACCGCCATCCCGACCAGATCGAGCTTGAAGTGATCCTCACGGGCCGGGTCGAGACCCGCTTCGCCGATGGCCGCGAGATCGTCACCGGGCCAGGCGCCTTCAAATGGCATCCCATGGGCCTGGCCCACCGTGAGCATTTGCTCGAACCGGGGCCTGGCGGCCGCCCGGCGCAGATGCTGTTCGTCATGTGCAACGTCCCGTCCACTATCGACACCGACGGCTGGCCGCTGGGCTGCGCCGATCCGAACGGCCGCCTGGCGACGATCCTGACCTGGATGATCGAGTCGCAAAAACAGACCAGCCTGCACCAGCACCTGATCGCCCTGCTCGATGCCGAACTGATCCGCCTGGCCCGCCCCGAATCAGCCATGGTCTCAGCGATTCGGTCCTTCATCAGCGATCGTGTCGATCAGCCGCTCACCCTCGACGATCTCGCCAACCACGTGCATCTCAGCCGGTTCCATTTCTGTCGGGCCTTCCGCCGCTCCTGCGGACAGACGCCGATGGAGTTCCTCCGCGCCCAGCGCCTGGTCGCGGCCCGGGCCATGCGCCAGTCAACCGGGATGCCGCTGCGCGCCATCGCCCCGTTGGTCGGATTCAAAAATGGACATCACCTGAGCCGGGCGCTCAATCGACCGTCCCAGACAGGGCCGACGACCCTCGAAGACAACGAGCAATAAGGGCCCACGCAGGATTTCCTGATACGGATCCGGTGCGGCGATGCCCACATCGCTCTGGTATTGCTCGATGTCGCGGAACCATCCCCTCATGAAAACAGCTGCAACGATTCGACCAGGCTGCCAATGGTACCTGCGTCGCGCCGGCGATGCGGGCATCGCCGCTCCGCAAAGCGCGCCTACAATCTACTAGTTGTTGCCCGAGCCCTAACCGATTTAGGGAGCGAGGCGACGGTAATTGTCGTGGCTTTTCGCGAGCGGCAGCGGAACCCGCTCGCCGGTCCGGGCGGCGCCATAGGCCGCGCTGATCAGCTCCAGGGCCGGACGGCCGGTAGCGAGGGCGAAGGCCGGGTCGACGGCGCCGCGGCCGGCAGCGGCCCAGATCCGCGCCATCCGGAACCACAGCTGATCGATATCGGAAGGAGGCGGATCGGACGGCAGATCGGCGAGCACCCGATCGATCGCCGCCTGGATCAGCGGTTCGCTGGAGGTGATCCGCCAGCGCGGCTGGGAATAGCCATACGGGGCATCGCCGAATTCGGCCTGCAAATGCTGCCAGCAGAGCAGACCGCGAGTCAGCTCGCGGTTGGCGTGGACGCTGACCGTGGCGGTCAGCCAGCCACCGCCGGTCAGGCCGGCGATCAGGGCGGCGGTGTCCTCCAGTTCGATTGGATGGACCAGGGTGGCAGCATGGGCCTGGACCCATTGCGGCGCCGGAATCAGGCCGAGCACCAGGTCCAGGACATGGACAGCCAAACCGGTCAGCGGCCCGCCGAGCTCGGTCGCATGTTTTCCCCGCCATGGGACTGCATAATAATCGCTGCCGCGCCGCCAGACGGTCTCGACGGTGCCGTGCATGAAGGAACCTGCGAGTCCGGCGGCCAGCACCGCGCGCAGCCCTCGTGGACCATCGCCCAAGCGGTTCTGGAGCACCGGCACCACGGTCTTTCCGGACGCATCCTGGCGCAGGACCAGGTCATCGAATTCAGCCAAGGAGCCCGCCAGGGGCTTTTCCAAGACCACATGCTTGCCGGCAGCGAGGGCTGCCCGGGCGCCGCTGGCGTGCAGGAACGGCGGCGTGCACAGCGAGACCATGGCGGCCTCGCTGGCCAGCACTGCCTCCTGATCCGCCACCACTTGGCAGCCGGGATGGCGGGCCGCCAAGGCTGCGGCTTTTTCCCGGTCGATATCGCAGATCGCGACCAGGCGCACCCCGGGTTGCGAAGCGAATGCGGCGGCATGGGTGCTGGCGATGCCGCCTGCACCGACCAGGGCGACGGGGAGATCTGCGGCAGGCATGCGCGCAGGCTGCGCCACCCCGGTGCGGGGCAAGGCCACACAAGCCCGACCAGATCGCAATCCGTTCCTCCTGAAAATGCAGTTGGGAACCGCCAAGACGTCACAACGCCAAGTGGTGGAAGGCTCAACGAACATCCGTCCTTCAGCTCCCACCTGCTCCCGTTCGGTGGTCCAGCCAGCTGAGCCCTTCCCAGGTTTTTCTTTGGCATCTTGGCGTCTTGGCGGTTCATCCGCTTTATTGGCTGGTGGCCGAGCGGCGTGCGACACCGTCGGCTGCGTTGCCCCATCGCCGTACTGGCCGCTGGCTTGGTCGTGATCATCATCCGCCCATGCCGCCTCGCACCCGAACCGCCGCCAGCACCTCCCCAGCCCGTCCTGGAGCGAAGGCCCCCGCTGGCAAGGAGGCCGCAGCGCCGGCCCGGACCGGTGCCAGGCCAGCCACCGAACCGGCGACCCGGCGGACCGGTCCTTCCGAAAAAAATCAGGGATTCCTGCGTCGCAACCTGCCGCTGCTGATCATCGGAGCAGTCGTCGTGGTGGCGCTGATCGTCGCCGTGTCGTGGTATCCGGTACGGCGGGCGATCGCCCTTGGCCATCTCGATACCTTCAAACCGGAATCCCCCAGCGATCTGGCGCCATTCCGCCTGCCGGAAGCCATCGCCGCTGCTGATGCTTATCTCGACATCGTCGCGAAGCAGCGCGGCTGGGCGGAAAACGCCGTGTACACCGACCGCGGACCGATCGAGGCCCAGCTCCATCTGTCGAAAGTCGTCGGCAGCGTCGGTGGCATGGTGTTCCTCTGTGAAAAGCCGGGCCTCACCCTGAACCAGCGGGTCGCCGCCCTGACCGGGCTGGCCGAGGTCTACCAGTCCGGGAAGAACGACCGCGACCGGCTGCCCGGCAGCCTTGAGAACTGGGCCGAAGGAACCGCCCTGCCCGAAGGCGCTGCCGAACCCGCCGCCGGGCGCGCCATTTCAGCCGCAGCGATCGCGGTCATCGCCAAAGCCAATCGCGAAGGCGCGGTCAGACTGCTCGCCGGGATGGTCGCCAAGCCCGGGACCGATCCGCTGCGTGCCGACCAAGCCCTCACCGCGCTGGCCAAGATGGCCGCCGACGGGGACATCACCGCGCTGGGTTCCGCCATCGGCCTGCTCGCTGGCACCGCTGGTGACCTGGTGCTGGCCAATCCGCAGCTGTGCGACGCCATCCGCAACCAATCCCGGCCCTCCCACCTGAAACCCCTGATCGAGCGGCTCGGCGATCAACGTCCAGGAATCCGTGGCTTGGCCCTGGCCGGCCTCGGCGCGCCAGGCATGGCCCTGGGCGAATCCCCCGACGACCAAGCCAAGCGGCGTGACCTCGGCCAATCGATCGGCCAGCGGATCACCGTAGATGCAGACAAGGCCGAACTGTCCGGCGCGCTGAAGGCCGTCCGCACCCTGCGCCTCAGCGGCTCACGCGACGCCGTGCTGGCACTGGCGCCCAAGATCAGCGAACTCGGTCTGGACGGCATCGATGGCCAGGCGCTCGGCCTGATCGTCGCAGATGCCTGCCTGCCGTCGGTCTACAGCAAGGCCACGCCCGACCAGCAGCAATGGGCGGAAGGCACCGTCGATGCCCTGGCGGCACTGCTCGACCAGCCGACCACCCGCCCGGTCGGAGCCGCCGGGCTCAGCCGTCCGACCAGCGGCTGGGAGACCAGCCCGGCCCTGCGCCGCGCTCTCGACCGCTTAGCCGCCACCACCGATCCGCTGTGCATCCAGACCTTGCGCGATCTGGTCAGCAAGGCGTACAACCGGCCCGATGTCGCCCAAGCCAACGGACTCGACGCCAATGCCTGGAAAGGCTTCCTCGACAAGGACCGGCCACGGAGCGCAAAATGGGCCGAGTGGCAGCAGTGGATCGAAGCCAATGGCGCCGACGTCTCACGGGTCAACGCCGGTCGTAAACGCCTGGCCGAAGCCAAAGCCTTTATTGAGGCAGCGATGAAAGAGCTGGACAGTTGGCTGGCCGAACCGAACTTCGCCGCACCCCTCGGCCTGACCACGGCCAAGCTCAAGAGCTGGAGAACCGCTACCCTGGGAACGCTGCATTTCTCGGTCCAGAAGGCGTTCGCCGGGTCGCTTTAGTTTCGGTGGGCTTCGCCCCCCGGGCCCCCCGCGGCCTTGGTCGGCGCTCGTTTTCCTCCGGAAAACGTGGGCGCATCGCCTCCGGCGATTTTCTGCGCCCACCGCGCCTCGGGCAGCCGTTCCCCTCTCGCTTTGCTCGGGGGGACCCCTCGGTTTGTTTCGTTGGGCTTTGCCCCCCGGGCCCCCCGCGGCCTTGGTCGGCGCTCGTTTTCCTCCGGAAAACGTGGGCGCATCGCCTCCGGCGATTTTCTGCGCCCACCGCGCCTCGGACGGCCGTTCCCCTCTCGCTTTGCTCGGGGGGACCCCTCGGTTTGTTTCGTGGGGCTTTGCCCCCCGGCGGCCCTTCGGGCCTGTCCAGCTCCGCTGCGCTCCGCGCTGCGCAGGTCGCAGGCCTTCGGCCTGCTGCCGCCTGCGGCGGCGCCTGCTCCGCCCCCCGGCCTTGGTCGGCGCTCGTTTTCCTCCGGAAAACGTGGGCGCATCGCCTCCGGCGATTTTCTGCGCCCACCGCGCCTCGGACGGCCGTTCCCCTCTCGCTTTGCTCGGGGGGACCCTGCTGTTTGTTTCGTGGGGCTTCGCCCCCCGGGCCCCCCACGGCCTTGGTCGGCGCTCGTTTTCCTCCGGAAAACGTGGGCGCATCGCCTTCGGCGATTTTCTGCGCCCAACTCGCCTCGGGCGGCCGTTCCCCTCTCGCTGCGCTCGGGGGACCCCTCGGTTTGTATCGAGGGCTTCTTTGTTTCGGGGGCTTCTCTCTGCGTGGCTCGATGGACTTACTTTTGCGCCGTTGGCCGGCTGTCAGGTGCTGTTGACCCGGCACCTGTGCAGGCTATTCCAGGCGCCCAGGAACCTGCCATGCGTCTCGCCGCCCTTGTCGTCCTGTCCTTCGTCTTTGCCGCCGGTCTGGTTACCGGCTGCGGCAAAGGCCGTGACACCAACGCTGGAACCTCGGTCACGGGCACCAACGAGGCCGGGCTGCGCGCCACGGTTTTCGTCACGCGCGCTGATGATCGCTGGTTCGAGGCCCGCCTGACCCTCGAAAACACGGGAAAACAGATCATTCTGTTCAAGAACGCCCCGGGTGATCGCATCCCCGGATTCCGCCTCGCCGCTGCTGGCCAGCCGCCGTTCGGCGCCAACGCCGGAATCTGGGCCAAATCCAGGGCCACTTACTTGTCCGAACTCATTGCTGGTGGCAGCAGCGAGCTGGAGATGAAATGGAAATTCGAAGTTCCGCCCAAGCCCAAGGCCGGCTATGACTGGACGGTCACCATCACCAACTTGTTCATCGGCGATGAGAAGATCGCAGATGTCGTCCTGTCGCGGGCGGCCAGCGCCAAATAATCAAACGATTTTCGTCAATTCTTGATAGACCGGAGGCATCCTCCGGTCATGCGCCAGCCGCTCACCGACGAAGCCGCCCGTCTGCTGTCCTGGGATTTCGCTCGGGAACACCGTGAAACCCGGTCTCTGGCCGGGTGGGCGCGGCGCTGGACCCGGTTCGTGATCCGCGACGAACGCCCCATCGCCCTCAACTGGGCCTTGCTGCTCCGTCCCTTTGCCCTGCCCTTCCGGCGCGGCGGGCTGGCGGAGGTTCCGGCGCTGGCGGTCTGACCGACAAGGGATCATCGGGCAGGATCTCTCCGCCCGCGAGGAATCGTCTGGCTAGCGCCTCGGCCCGATCCGCCAGATCCGCAGCGTCACCCGGCAGCCAGACCAGATCGGCCATTCCGCGGTACCAGGTCAGCTGGTGCTTGGCGAGGTGCCGCGACGCCAGCTCGACCTGCTGTTGAGCCGTTGCCAGGTCGCAGTGTCCGGCCAGGTGGTTGAGTACTTCCTTATAGCCAACCGCCTGGCTCGCCTCAGGCGACAACCGGCCACGCAGGCCGGCGACTTCGGCGACCAGGCCAGCCTGGAACATGCCGGCGCATCGCTGGGCGATGCGGTGGTGCAGGATCGCCTTCGGCCAGTGCAGGCCGAGGTGCAGCGTGCGCAGATCGCTCCGGCGCACGCCGTCAGAGGTGTGGAACGAGCTGTACGGCTTTCCGGTCAGGCGGATCACCTCAAGGGCGCGCACGATCCGGCGTTGGTCGTTGGGATGGCGCCCGGCGGCATAGACCGGGTCCAATTGCTGCAATTCAAGCCAGAGCGCTGCCCGATCCTGCTCAAAGGCGGCGTTCAGGCGGTCGCGCACCGCGGCGTCGCGCGGAGCGCCGGCGGTCAGACCCTCGACCAGGGCCTTGGAGTAGAGCGGACTGCCGCCGGCGACCACGGCGACCCGATCGCGGGAGCGCAGGTCACGCAGCACCGCCTCGGCCAAGCCGAGCCAACGCGCCACATCGCAGCGATCGTCGGGTTCAACCACCGAAATCAGATGATGCGGCGCCAGCGCCAGTTCCGCCGGTCCCGGTTTGGCGGTGCCGACCTCCAGGCCGCGATAGACCGCCATGGCGTCGGCGCTGATCACCTCGCCGCCCAGGCGCGCTGCCAGCTGGGCCGCCAAGGCCGATTTGCCCGACGCGGTCGGACCGACCACCAGGATGACCGGTTGGACCATCGCTGCGGATTAACTGCTGTGGAAGCTGGCCGCCAAGAGCCGCAACGGGCACCCCACTCGTAGGCTGAACCAGGTCGCACGGAGTGCGGCGCTCAGGGCTCGCCAGTTCCTCGACTCGGAGCGCCGCACTCCGTGCGGCCGGAGCCCTCCGGCTTCGGAGAACGACCACGCCAAACCAAGCCGAGCTGGCGCTCGGCGCTCCCAGCACAGGAGTGCGGCGCTCAGGGCTCGCCAGTTCCTCAACTCGGAGCGCCGCACTCCGTGCGGCCGATATACGCAATCGACCTCGCCACAGACCCGGAAGTTTTAACCAGGCCGCACGGAGTGCGGCGCTCCGGGTGCGGCCGAACCACGCCACCGAGCTCACAGCCTAAGCTGTTCATGCAGTAGCGCCCAGCGGTCGGTCGGCGAGAGCCCTGTTCGGCGCTTGCCATGCGCTTGGCGCTTGCCGTGCGCTCGCGCTAGGCGCTTGCGGTGGACGCCGATTGCAGCCAGCGTGGTCAGATGCCCAGCCTGCTTGATCTCGTCGGCGCCACCCCGCTCCTCGACTGCTCGGCCTTGATCGGCAAGCCAGGCGTGACCCTGCTGGCCAAGTGTGAAGGCAACAATCCGGCCAGTTCGGTGAAGGACCGGGCCGCCAAGGGCATGATCCTGGGGGCGATGGCGCGCGGCGAATTGAAGCCCGGCATGCGCCTGATTGAAGCGACCAGCGGCAACACCGGCATCGCCCTGGCCATGATCGCCAAGGCGGTCGGTTTCGAGATGCACCTGGTGATGCCGGCGACGTTGACCGTCGAACGCACCGCCACCATGCAGGCCTTCGGCGCCACGGTCATCCTGGTCGATGGCGGCATGGAGGACGCCCGGGACCGGGCCACCGCCGAGGTCGAACGCACCCGCGGTCAGAGCGATGCCTTCCTGATGCTCAACCAATTCGGCAATCCTGATAATCCGCAGGCGCATTTCGATACCACCGGGCCGGAGATCTGGCGCGATACGGCGGGCGCGGTGACCCATTTCGTGTCGGCCATGGGCACCACCGGCACGATCATGGGCGTCAGCCGGTATTTGAAGGCCCAGAATCCAGCGGTCGAAATCGTCGGCTGCCAACCCAGCGAAGGCAGCCAGATCCCCGGCATCCGCCGCTGGCCCAAAGAATACCTGCCGACCATCTTCGACCCGTCGCGGGTCGATCGGATCATCGACATCCAGCAGCGCGACGCCGAACGCACCGCGGTCCGTCTGGCCAGAGAGATCGGTCTGTTCACCGGCCCGAGCAGCGGCGGCGCCGCCTGGGCCGCCTGCCGGATCGCGGAAGCAATCGATCACGGCGTCATCGTATTCATCGCCTGCGATCGCGGCGACCGCTACCTGTCCAGCGACTTGTTCCGGTGAGTTCCACTTCCGCAGGAACATCTCACGGTTCCTGCGGCTCGATCACCGATCCGGTTCGTCACCGGGTGTACTTCCGCAGGCACCTCGACCGGTTGTTGGCCACGCCGATCTAGCCATGAGCCTGTGGTTCAAACGGCATTGGTTCGTGATCGGACTGGTCCTCGCCGTCGCCGTCGGCGCCCTGTGGCCGGCCCTTGGCGCCAATGATTCGCTGCTGTTCCCCAAGGTGTCGATCCACCTCGCCATCGCGGTCGCCTTCGCGATCGTCGGACTGACCCTGCCCACCACGCAGCTCCGCTCCGCCATCGGGCTGTGGAAAGGGCACCTGGCGATCCAGGTGTTTTCCTTCGCCGTCATGCCGGCCCTGGCCTGGTTGGTCGCAGCCGCCGTGGAACCGCTCGATCCCGGCTTGGCCACGGGAGTGCGAATCCTCGGCTGCCTGCCCACCACCATCGCCACCGCGGCGCTGTTCACCCGGACTGCCGGCGGCGATGAGGCCTTGGCTTTGTGCAATACGACCCTCGGCAATCTGGTCGGCGTGGTCGTGACGCCAGCACTGATCGTGCTGATTGCGGAGCGCAGCGGCGCCCTCGACCTGGGCGGGGCCATCGCCCAGATCGCCCGGGATGTGGTCGTGCCGTTCGCGATCGGCCAATCGATCCGGTGGCCGTGGGTCCGCCGCTCGGGAGAACCCCCAGCCTGGCTGCGGCAGATCCCCAATGTCTGCGTGCTGATCATCGTGCTGCTGGTCTTCGCCGGCAGCGTGAACAGCGGCGGATTCGAGGTGGGAGCGTCCCTTGCCCTGGCGTTCGGCGCGGCCGCGGTGCTGTTCTCCGCCGGTTCACTGTTCGCCTGGTGGTGGGCGGGGTGGCGTGGATTCGGCCTCGGCCGCGGCCAGCGCATCGCCGTGCTGTTCTGCGCCAGCCAGAAGACCCTCGCGGTCGGAGTGCCGCTGATCGCCGTCCTGTTCGCTGGCGACCCGCGGCTGGCCCTGCTGACTTTGCCGGTTCTGCTTTACCACCTGGTGCAACTGGTAGCTGGCGGGATCATCGCCGCGCGGATGGCTGCGCCGAAGGGCAAAGCCTGATGCTCAGTCCAGCCGAGCTGGCGCTCGGCGCTCCCTGGGCTCGGTGCTCCAAATCCAGTCCAGTCCAGCCGAGCTGGCGCTCGGCGCTCCCTGGGCTCGGCGCTCGCCTGCAAGCTAATCAACCTGCCGACCGCCACTCCACTGCCAGGCGGAGCAGTTCCGTGGCGCTGGCCGCACCCAGCTTGCGTTTCAGGTGTTCTTTGTGGGCTTCCACGGTTTTGTGACTGAGACCAAGGCGGGCGGCGATGTCGCGGGTCGCCATGCCGTCGGCGATGAGCGTGAAGACCTCCAGCTCGCGGTCACTGAGCGAGGCGACTCCCGGGCGGGCGCCGTCGGCGACCAGGTTGGGGCTGAGCCAGGTCCTGCCGGCGACCACCGTGCGCAGGGCTTCGACCACCCGCTGGGCGGCTTCTTCTTTCATCAGGTACCCGAGGGCGCCGGCATGCAGGCAGCGCTCGGCGTAGACCCGCTGATCGTGCATCGACACCACCAGGATGGCGAGGTGCGGATGGCTTTTGTGCAGATCGCGCAGCAGATCGAGCGCCACGCCATCGCCCAGCTGCAAGTCGAGGATCAGCGCGTCGGGATCGCGTTCAGCGATGATCGACCGGGCTTCGGCGATGGTGGCAGCCTCGCCCACCACCCGCCAGCCCGGCTCCTGGCTGATGACTTGGACCAGGCCGAGCCGCACCAGCTGGTGGTCGTCAACCACCGCCACGGTGGTGATCGCCAGGGGATCGATCTCCGACGTCCGAGTCGTCGGTTGGGGCACCGGAACGGTATCGACGATCACGAGGTCCTTTCAGCAGTCGTAGTCAGACCGGCCTGCGGCGCGGGCGCAGGCAAACCAGCTGGTGCCGCCTCCGCTTCCGGCCCGAGCGGCAACTCGACCTCGACCGCGGTTCCCGAACCAGGCCCGGGACCGAGCCGGCAGGTGCCACCGTGGCGGCCCGCCCGCCAGCGCATCCCGGTCAGGCCGAGCCCCTCTTTCCCGGGCTGCCAGCGGCCGTCGTCCTCGACCGCCAGGCGGAACCTGCCCGAGCTCGATTTCGCTCGGATCACGATGGAGTTCGCCTTGCCATGGCGGATGGCGTTGGTCACGGCCTCCTGGGCGATGCGGTAGCAGTCCTCATCCGCGCCGCTCGGCACCAGCGTCGCCAGCCAATCGAGGCGGCAGGCGATGCCTCCGGCGGAGGTCACCTGGGCCAGCTCGCGCAGAGCTCCGGCCAACCCATCAACCTGGATCACCACCGGAGCCAATCCACGGGCCGCGGCCCGGGCGTCGGCAACCACCTGGGCAATGGTCTCCGACAAAGCGGCGGCCTGGATCGCTGCTGGATGGTCGGCCAACGACCGCTGGATGGCGCGGGCTTGGAGCGACGCCGCAGTCAGGCTCTGGCCCAGACCGTCGTGGAGATCCTGCCCGATCCGCCGCGACACATCCGCGGCTGCTTCCAGTACCTGGTTGGCGACCTCACGCTCGCGCAGGCGCTCGCGATCGGCCAGGGCGGCCTGCAACCGCGCCACTGCTGGCCGGAACACGAACAGGACTTCCAGCGCCAGGATCAGGAGCAGCATGGCGCATAAGGCGATCTCCAGGTATTTGAGGAACTCCACCCGGTGCCGGGCATCGCTGTCATAGGCCGCGACGATCTGCTCCATCGCGCTCAGGAAACCGGACTCGCCAGCCAGGATCCGCTCCACCGCCGACGGATCTTCGGGCAAGGCCGCCGCAGCCGAGGCCAGTGCAGCCACCACCTGATCAAGCGCTGCCAGCTGCCGGGCGATGTCCGGCGAATTGTGCACACCCATGCCGGGTTCGTCACCAGCGATCAGACGGGCATGGGCCGAGGTCCACTCGGCGGTGGTGGTGCGCAGCGCGTTCAGCCACCGTTCCTGATCGGGGCCGGAGCTGGTGCGCCAGGCGAGCGCCGCCTTGGCCATGGCCTGACTCAACATGCGCTGCCGTCCGGCGAGATTGACCACGGCGCCATCATTCTGGGATTGGCGCAGCGCCAGCTGCACGCCGACTTGGGCCACGATGGTCAGCACCGCCACCAGGGCGAGGGCCAGGGAATAGCGCCAGGTCAGGGCCCTGGCGATAGCGCGATCGAATCGATCAGGCATGCCAGGAGCGTATCCCGATACCTGGCCGAGCTCCTGCTGCGTCATGATGCATTTCATTCAGGTTTGCTGATCGGTCACGTTCCTCTGGATCCTGATTCGTCCAGCCGCATCCACGGCGGCCAGATCGACCCTGAGCCGATAACGGTGCAGACCGTGGGTGGCGATCAGCGACCGGGCCGCTGCCAACGTCCGGTCGAGTTTGGCCTGATCCACCGACAGGGCCGCCGCGTCCAGCGACTGGCGCCGGCGGACTTCGACCACCAGCAGGGTGGTCCAGCGGCTGGCCACCAGATCCAGCTCGCCGCCGCCGCCAACCCAATTGCGGGCGCACAGCCTCCAACCGCGCAACCAATAACGCCACCACACCTGGCGTTCGGCAGCGGCTCCGACTGCAAGAGCGGAAACGGGCATGGCGTCATGCTCGGGCAGGATGGTCCGGTCTCCAGCCCACTCCGCGCTGGGTTGGCCGGGTCCAGGGGCGGCGAGCCCATGCGGGGACGGGCTCGGCCTGCCGCAGGCAGGCGCTCCGGCCCAGCCGGAGTCGCCACAGCCTGACAGAGCATGCGCAGCATGCCGATCGCCCAGCGATCGGTCGGGCTGGGGCGCGAGCTTAGAGAAGTTTCAGTCCCTGCATGCGGTTGACGCAGGCAAGGTCCAGGGGCGGCGAGCCCCTGGTGGGGGCGTAGCGGGGGCGAAGCCACCGCGAACAGCGATCCCCCGCAGCGCCTGCGAAGCAGCGCGGAGCGGGGACGGGCTCGGCCTGCCGCAGGCAGGCGCTCCGGCACAGCCGGAGTCGCCACAGCCTGACAGAGCATGCGCAGCATGCCGATCGCCCAGCGATCGGTCGGGCTGGGGCGCGAGCCCTGACAGGTTGCCGCCTTGGCCCAACCGCCATCCTGCCGCGCCATGCGTCACCTGGTCACCGCCGCCCTCCCGTATGTCACCGGCGACATCCACCTCGGCCATCTGGTCGAGCATGTCCAATGCGATCTCTGGGTGCGGTTCCGGAAAATGCAGGGCGATGAGGTGGTCTTCTTGTGCGCCGATGATGTCCACGGCACCGGCACGATGCTCACGGCGCGCAAGCGCGGCCTGCCCGAATCCACCCTGATCGCCGAGCTGGGCGCCGCCCACGTCAAGGATTTCAAGGATTTCGGGATCGCCCATGACCACTACGGCTCCACCGATTCGCCCAGCGCCAAGGCCTTCGTCGAAGCGATCTGGAGCCGGATCAGCGCCGGCGGCCATGTCGCCAGGCGCAGCGTCACCCAGTTGTACGATCCGGTGGCCGGCAGCTTCCTCGCTGACCGCTTCGTCAAAGGCACCTGCCCGAAGTGCGGCAGCGCCGACCAATACGGCGATGCCTGCGAGAAATGCAATGCGACCTATTCACCCAGCGAACTGAAGGACGCCCGCAGCGTGCTGTCTGGCGCCGTCCCTGAACTGCGCTCCGCCGACCACTGCTTCATCAAACTGGAGGATTTCCGCTCGTTCCTCGATGCCTGGACCCAGTCCAGCGGCGCCCTGTCGGGCCCCATCGCACGCTGGATCAAAGGCGCCTTCCTGATTGATGGCGAGCCGCTGCGCGATTGGGACGTGAGCCGCCCGGCACCGTATTTCGGTTTCGAGATTCCGGACGCACCAGGCAATTACTTCTATGTCTGGGTCGATGCGCCGGTGGGTTACCTGGGTTCGCTGGCCGACTGGTGCGCCCAGGATCCCGGCCACCGGAAACGCCAGGACTGGTGGCCGATGGTCGGCGAAACGCCGACGGAACCGTTGCGGATCCACCACGTCATCGGCAAGGACATCACCTATTTCCACACCTTGTTCTGGCCTGCGATGCTCCACGCCTCGGGCTGGCGGCTGCCCGATCGGATCCGCATCCACGGCTGGTTGACCGTCGATGGCGACAAGATGTCGAAATCCCGCGGCACGTTCATCAATGCCCGGACCTATCTCGACGTCGGACTCGACCCGGCCTATCTGCGTTACTACCTGGCGAGCAAGCTCAACGGCAGCGCCGACGACCTCGATCTGAACCTGAAGGAATTCACCGAAAAGGTGAACGCCGACCTGGTCGGCAAGGTCGTCAACCTGGCCAGCCGCTGCGCCCGGATGATCAGCCGGCTGGACGCTGTCTATCCCGACGATGGCGGACGATTCGCGACCGCCGCCACCGAGGGCTCAGCCATCGCCGCCGCCTATGACGCCGACGACAGCTCCCAGGCCATCCGCCGGATAATGGCCCTGGCCGATCGCGCCAACGAATACGTCGAACAGGTGGCGCCGTGGTCCCTGAAAAAAGACCCGGCGCGCGCCGCCGAACTCGCCCAGGCCTGCACCGTGGCGCTCAATCTGTTCCGCCAATTGACTGTGTATCTGGCGCCGGTGCTGCCACGCTTGGCAGAGCAGGCCGGCGAACTGCTGAGCGCGCCGATCACCAGGTGGAGTGATGCCCAAAAGCCGATCCTGGGCACGGCGATCACACCGTTCGCCCGCATGCTCGACCGAGTCGACCCGGCGCTGGTCGCAAAATTGGTGGTGACCGCTGCGGAACCTGCCGCAGCCAGTCAGCCAGCAGCACCTGGAACGCAGGCCGTTGCAGCGCCATCCACCGGCCAACCGGCCGAACCGCTGGCCGCGACCATCACCATCGATGATTTCGCCAAGATCGATCTGCGGGTGGCCAAGGTGCTGTCCGCCGAGGAAGTCCCCAAGGCCAAAAAGATCCTGAAATTGCGGGTCGATCTCGGCAGTCTCGGCGAGCGCACGATCTTCGCCGGCATCCGTCTCGGCTATCCCGCCCCGGCGGCGCTGGTCGGACGGCTGATCGTGGTCTGCGCCAATCTGGCGCCGCGGCAGATGAGCTTCGGCACCAGCGAAGGCATGGTGGTGGCGGCCGGCGGCGGCGAACCGCAACAGATCTTCGTGCTCTCGCCCGACAGCGGAGCCGCCCCAGGTCAGCGGATCGGCTAACTGAGAGCACGCGCAACAACGTGAGCCGTTTCCAACTTGGGCGTCCCGTTGGGACGCTTCGATACCAGCTCGGGGCTTCAGCCCCGGGTTAGGTTGATTGCATGGGAAGCCCCGTAGGGGCGGCTGAACCTCTACGGGTTCCAGCCATCCCTGGGATTAAAATCGGTTGAAACCCCGGGCTCATTGCGTGGCGTCCTTACAGGTCGCTTGATGTCGCCATGCAAATCAACATTGGGAAACGCTCACTGTATTATTGTGCGAGCTTTACCCGAGCAGACCTGCCTGAGCCATCGCCACCACCAGGGCGATGCCGATCACCAGCAGCAGCAATCCCGGCCACAGCAGATCGGTGGAGCTGAGCCCTCCTTCGCCTGCGGCCATGGCGTTGGGCGGCGTGCTGATGACGAACGGACAGCCGAGCGAGCAGCCCAGAGCCACCACCGCCACCGCCGCTGGATCGCCGATCACCGCCAAGGCGATGGGGATCAGCAACGTGGCTGTCGCCGTGTTGCTCATCAGCGCTGAGAGCAGCGCGGCAGCGGTGGCGAGCAAGGCGAGCAGCACTGGCCGGCCGAAAGCTCCCCAATCGACGCTGGCGGCCAGGTCGCGGACCAGCCCGGAACGCTCCAGCAGATGGCCCAGGACGATACCGCCAGCGACCAGCACCAAGGTCCCCCAATCGACTTTGGCGAGGTCCTCCCGCCCGTTGGCCAGCCCGGTCAGGAACAGCACCCCGGCTCCGCCAAGAGCGACCACTGCGGCGGGGATGCCGGTGAGCGGCTCCGCCAGCCATAGGGCCACCATGGCGGTGAAGACCGCCACCACGCCCCAGGCCCCGGCACCGAGGACCGCATCGCCGGTGGTCACTGGCAAGGCCCGCTCGGTCATCCTCCGGTGCAGGTACCACCAGGTCCCGGCGAGCAGGACCAGCGCCAACGGGACGGCGAAGCCCATCCAGCCCACGAACGACACCGGCTTGCCCAATTCCACCGAGTATTTCACAGCCAACAGGTTGGGACCGGTGCCGATCGGGGTCGCCATCCCGCCCAGGTTGGCGGCAAAGGCCGTGCCCACCAGCAAGCCCCGGCGCAGGGTCGAGCGCAGCGGCAGGCCAGCCGTCACCGGGCGCAGAGCCGCCAGCATCAGCGCCGCCGCAGCGATGTTCGACATCCACATCGACAGCCCGGCAGTGGCGAGCATGACCAGAGCGAGCAGTCGACCCGGTCGGCCATGGGCCGTGACCACCACCCGTTCAGCGATCCACGTATCGACCCCATGGCGGGAAGCGGCGATGCCGAGGACGAAACCACCGAAAAACAGCGCCACCACCGGATCGGCGGCGGCCTTGAGCAGACCCGCCACCTGGAAGGCCTCGCCATGACCGGACAGAGCCAGCGGCACCACCGCGAGCAGCAACAGCGTCGGCACGAACGGCGGCACGATCTCGCTGAGCCACAGCACCAGCGCCACCCCGCCCACCGCCGCGGCTCGCGACTGGACCGGATCCGGCAGCAAGTGCGACAGCGCCAGCACCGCCAACGAGGCGACCACCACGCCGAGCAAATGCAGATACTTCATTGCGGATCAGATCATGCCGAACTCGCCTGTGCCAGTCCGGACCAGTCCGGGCCTCTGACCGCCGAAAGACGTGGAAAACCGGTCTTTCTGAACAGCTTCCCGGTCACGGTCCCTGGTGGCGCTGCCGCCACTGGGTCGGGGTCAGGCCATGGCAGCGTTGGAAGCAACGGCTGAGGCGTTGCCGATCGGTAAAACCGGCGGCGGCCGCGATGTCTGCGACCGGATCATTGGTCGAGGTCAGCAGCAGGCGGGCGCGTTCGAGCCGGCGGGCCTCCAGCCAGCGTCGTGGCGAGGTCCGCAGATGGCGGCGGAACAGCCGGGAAAGCCAGGCCGGCTGGCATCCGGCGGCCTGGGCCAGGCTGGCCACATCCCACGGCGCCTGGGGGCGCTGGGCGACGACCAGTTCGAGCTGGCGCAGGCTCGCCGGCATGCGCGCCTGCTCATCCGAGCCGAGATGGAGCAGGGCATCGAGGAACACCTCGCCTTCGGCCCTGGCCAGGGATTCGTCGATCGCCGATTGCCGCCAGCGCTGGACCAGGTGCTCAGCCAAGCTGATGATCCCAGGTTCATCCGGCAGCGTTCCCAGCACCACCTGGCCGGGCAGACGCGGGTCGTCGCCGCGACGCGGATCGCCCATGACCGGATCATCCGAGGTATGGGCGATGCCTGATTGCCACGGCCCTTCGAAACGCGGCACCAGGTGGACTCCGCCAAGCAGCCACGGTTGGCGACGGTCGGCCAGGTAGCGGATCCGGTGCCCCCACGGCAGCACCATGAAACCGCCGGCGGGCAGCGGCAATTCCTTGCCGTAAGCCCAGACCTGGCCGAGGCCGCGCAGGCACCACAGCAGCATCCGGCTTTCGACCCGGGCAAAGGCGATCTCCTGCCGCGGCAGGAACTGGAACTGGGCGGCGAGTCCGATGGCGGGGCCCATGCCGGCATGCTGCCTGGGCAGTTCCCCTGTGGAATCCTTGGGCGCCGCCAGCCCGGTCAGGGAGCCGCTGCGAATCCCCGGGGATTCCCCACCTGCCACCGCCAGGCGTCGGAGCACATCGCGTCGAGCCCCAGTTCGGCGGTCCACCCGAGCAGCTCCTTGGCCAGGGTCGGATCAGCGAAACTGACCGCCACATCGCCGCTGCGCCGTGAGGAAGGCTGCCACGGCACGCGCTTCCCGCTGGCCCGCTCGACCCCGGACACCAGCTCCAAGACCGACGTGCCGCGGCCGGTGCCGAGGTTGATCGCGACGCAGCCGGCCAGGCGATCGAGATGATCCACCGCCGCCAGGTGGCCACGGGCGAGATCGACCACATGCAGGTAATCCCGGATGCCGGTGCCGTCCGGGGTCGGCCAGTCAGTTCCGAAGACATTCAGGTGGGGCAGCCGGCCAACCGCGACCTGGAGCACGTAGGGCATCAGGTTGTTGGGCAGGCCCTGGGGATCCTCGCCGATCTGGCCGGACGGGTGGGCTCCGACCGGATTGAAGTAACGCAGCAGGGCGATCCGCCAGGCGGGATCGGAAGCGGCCAGGTCCCGGCAGATCTCCTCGATGATCCACTTGGTTTTGCCATAGGGATTGGTCGCACCAAGCGGAGCTGCTTCGCGCAGCGGCGGCGCACCGTGGCCATAGACCGTGGCTGATGAACTGAACACCAGCCGGCGGCAGCCGATCGCGGCCATCGCCTCCACCAAGTGCAACGTACCGGCCACGTTGTTCTGGTGGTAACGCAGCGGTTCGCGCACCGACTCGCCGACCGCCTTCAGTCCCGCGAAATGGATCACCGACTCGGGCTGGGCGATGGCCATGACCCGGTCCAGGCCCGGCCGATCGAGCAGGTCAACGCGGTGGAAATCCACTTCGCGACCGGTGAGACCTTCGACCCGGCGGAGGGATTCCTCACGGCTGTTGCTCAGGTTGTCGATCACCGTGACCGCGTCACCCCGGGCCAGGAGCTCGACGCAGGTGTGGGAACCGATGTAGCCGGCGCCGCCGGTGACGAGGATGCGCATCGTGGGCCGATTAACGGTCGCAACGCCACATCGCCAAGGGCCGGATGGGACAGACCGCGCCGATGCCTGACCCGGGCGACCGGATCCTCAACCGAGCAGCATCGCAGCGGTCCGCTCCAGGACCGAATCCAGGCCGTGGGATTCGGCTGCCGATCTGCACGCCGCGCGCGTCGCGTCGCTCCGGCCCAGGGCGCTCCAGGTGCGCATCGCCTCGGCCAGGGCCGACGGATCGTCGCCGTCCACGGTGGCACCGGTGCCGGTGGCCAGCACTTCGCAGCCGCCATTGTCCGCAGTGGTCACGACCGGAGTCCCCGCGGCGAGGGCCTCGATGGTGACGTTGGCGAACGGGTCGTAGCGGGTCGGCAGCACCAGCAGGTCGGCTCCGGCCAGCAGCTTTTCCGGCGCGCCGGTCGGTCCGAGAAAAGCGACCCGTCGGCTCAGGCCAAGGTCATGGGCCTGCCGGATGAATCGTTCGCCATCGCCGTCGCGGCCAGCCACAGCCAAGCGGATTTCCGTGGTCCTGGCCAGCGCGAGCACCGCACGGTCCAGTCCTTTCCGCTGGAAACCTGAGCCCAGGAACAGGGCGATCGGATGGTCGCCTGGCAGGGCGGCACGAAGCAGGTCCTGGCCGGCCGCGCGTTGTCGGGGATGGAACCGGTCGAGGTCGGCCCCGTTGCCGATGACCGTAAGATCCTCTGCCGGCAATCCGTGACGCCGCGCGGCGTCAGTCGCCACCAGCTGCGAATTGCACAGCACCCGTCGCTTTCGTCCGCGGAACGAAACCGCTGCAAGTGCGGTGGATTCCAGGCTGAGTTCGACCCGGTCGCGCCACCGGGTGGGCAGCCCCATGCGCTCCAGGTAGGTCGCGTGGCAGCCCATCCCCAGTCGGATCACGTCGTGGGGCCAGGTCCGGCCGAAGGCCAAGACCCGGTCATAGCCGGACCGCTCGACCTGACGGGCGACGGCGTTGGCAAATCCCTTGGCCCGCCACGGCCCGATGGCCCACGAACTCAGCCGGGCGAAGGTCACCCCAGGCGCTGGTGACGGCCCGTGTCGACGGCACAGGATCTCGACCGCGTGGCCACGCTCGGCCAGGAATGCGGCAAGACAATCGAGGTTTTTCTCGACTCCGCCGTCGGCGGCATGGCGGTGATAGACGAGAGCGACGCGCACGTCGCCATGCTGACCGGGCCAGGCGTCCAGATCCAGCCGCATGCGGTCTGGCGGGACGGGCCTCAGCTCCGCTGGGCCGTCACGGACCGACGCAGATGACGCTGCCGTCGTGCAGGCTCAGCCACGCCTGTCCGCCAGCGGCGATGATGCCGTCTTGGATCGGCGACGCCGGCAGCTCCAGAGTTGCGCGTTCCTGGCCGTCCTTGCCGATCCAGCGCAGCCAGCCCGGAGACAGCACCGGATCGCGGATCGTCGGTCTGCTCGGCTCGCTGTCCCAGTACGGCAGCGGCGATTTTGCAGCGGTGCCTGGTTCGATCCGCGGTCCAGCGACGAGCATGGCATCACCAGCCAGGAACAAGGCCCAGATCGGTTCATCACCGACCACCCGCGACCACAGCGGCGTGGCGAGTTCGGAAAAGGCCAGGCTTTTTCCAGCATGGATCGGTGGCTGGAAGGTCCTCGGCAACGCCCGCGCCTTGACCAGGGCGTCGCGACTGAATGCGAACAGAGCTCCGCCCGGCATCGCGGTGAGGTCAAAGTTCAAGTCATCGCGCATCGGCAGCCCGTAGCAGTTGACGCCGTAGACGGTCTGGTCGTCCCACGCCAGATGCATGCCCCGGGCGCCGAGCGCGGCCAGATCGGCCCGCGGCACATGTGAGCCGTTGATGAACGAGCACTGCGATTGCTTGATGGGACTGGGCTGGGCCGCCCAAGGACCGTGGTAGTTCGAGCTTTGCCCGAGCCAATCGCGCTGCTCCGGCTTTTTTTCGTGGATGGCCTGGGCATTGGCCGGGCCGATCGGCGAGCTGCTGCGCACGGTCGCGAGCAGCCCGGCATCCGAGGTCTGCAAGTGGTCGGGGAAACGGCTCGGCGGGTCCTTCGGATCGAGGGCCAATCCGGCGCACCACAGCCGGCCTTGGGAATCCTCGGTCAGGCAGTCATTGTTGCCTGAACCGCCGGCTCCACCGCGATCGCACAGGCTGACCATCGCGGACCGCGTCGGCCAAGCCAGGCGGCGGTGCGCCTTCAGGTCGCCGGTGGTGGCATCCAACTGGGCGTACCACAGTCCCTGCATCGCATTCAACCCAGCGACGGCGTGGATGATCCCATCGCGCAGCGCCACTGGCGCAGGCACCGGAAAGCGCGATTCAAGCTGGCCGTGGACCACGATCTGCTCATCGATCGGACTGATCCGCCGCCGCCAGGCCAGACGGCCGGTGGCGGTGTCGAGGGCATAGACCCGACCATCGTGGCAGCCGAACACGGTCATCGCCCCGGCGACGGTCGGGGGTGCGTCGATCACTCCATCGGCAGAGAATCTCCAGACTTCTGCGCCATCGGCGCGGCGCAGCGCGACGACCTCGTGGCGATAGGGCAGCGCCGCCAGCACCAGGTCGCCAGACACCACCGGAGCGGTGATGACCACCGGATGGCGATGCTGCGCCCGCCACGACATCTGGGCGAGCTGGCTGGACCAGTCGGGAGTGGCAAGCCGGGTCCGCCAGCGCAGCACGGGCGGGCCAGCCAGGGCGTCGCCGCGGCTGCTCCGGGCCAGGTCAGCGCGGAACTGGCCACCCGCAACGACTGGTCCAGGAGCGACACCGAAGGCAGGACCGGTTTCCAGTCCGCCCGGAGCGAGCCGAACGCCGGCGTCCACGGTACGCACGGCGTATTGGCCGCTGGTCCGGCCGGTGAAGCAGATGCAATGGCGCAGCGGGCAAAAGAGCAGGCCTTCTCCAGAGATGGTTCCGATCTTGCAGGAAAAATCGATGGGCATGGAACCGATCCCGTCGGTTTCCGCAGCGACGACCTGGGTGAAGGCGCTGCGGATCAGCCCGGCAGTCAGATTGCCGGTGGCGCAGGCCCATCTGCCATAGCCTGCCCCCAGGCCGGCGGGACGCTGCTCACGGATGGCGCCGCTGGCCGGATCGACCAGGCAGATCATTTTGCTGTCGAGGATGGCCATGGCGTTCCCCACCAGGCCGACCTGGAGTTCCCGGGAGTTCCCGGCAAAGGGTAACCGCCAGGCCACCACCCCGGTGGCCGAAACCAAGGCGACCACCTCGCTGGAGGTGGCGATCAGCCCCAACCCGGCTCCCTGGCCGAACCACACCGCCTTCGCATCCCCAAGCTGTTCAGCGGTGGTCGACCACAGCGGTTTGCCATCGCCGGATCGGAAGGCGGACAGACTGGTAAACGGAATGACCCGCATGCCCAACGGAGAATTGCCCTGCTGCGGACGGGGACCTCCGACCAGCACCAGTACGTCGCCATCGGCTGAGCCGGCGATGACGTTGGCCGAGCTCGTCATCCACGCAGGATTCCAGGGATTGCTCGGTGTCGGCGCGAATCCGGTCGCACCATCCGCGCGAATGGCGATGACCCGATCACCAGCGGAGAGAATCTGGGTGACTGGTCCTTGGGCCACGGCCGGTCCTTGGGCCACGGCCGGTCCTTGGGTCGCGGCAGTGCGTCCGAGTTCCCGTCCATCAGCCAGGTCCCAGGCCACCAAATCCTGAGAAAGTGGCGCTTTTCCATTCTTTCCGCCTTGCCACATCACCGATTCATCGCGGATCCGCGGCATGCTGGGGCCGGAAGGCAGCGCGGCGAGGATGCCTCGCGGCGTGATCGTCACCACATTGCCGCAGAACGGTCGCACCCAACGGATCAGACCGTTGTGGGCGTCGCGAACCTCCATCGATCCAGGACCTTCCTTGTCGAGGAAGAGTCCTCCGCTGCGGGCGAACAGCAGTTGGGATTGGAGCCCGGCGCTGACGTACACCCCGCAGCCGGCCAGGCTGACCGTGACACCCTTCTGCTCGCGGACATTCTGGTAGACGCCATCCAGCCATTGCATCCAGCCCGACGGCCGCGTCGATTCGCCCTTGGCCGCCTGGGGTGTCAGGGACAGCAACGAAGCCCGCTTGATCGCCACGGCATCGTTGGAGATCTGCAGGCCGCCGGCACTGAAGCTTGGAGCGTGGTCGGTGGCCCCGGCCATGGCATCCACCGGCATCCGCCAGGCGCCATCGGCATCCCTGGTCGCGCCCAATGCGGCTCCAGCCTGGTCACCGCCGCGGCGCACGATCACCCGGCCACGCGGCACCACCACCCGAGCAATTTCCGAGGGATTCACCTTCGACCAGTCCGCCACCACGACCAGATCGATCAGGTCGCTGGCATAGGGCAAGTGGCTGAAATCCGGAACCACCAGGATCGTGGCCCGGCCGGAAAGACCCTCGCCCGTCCATGCCTTTCGGGCAGCGTCGGCCACCGCCGGGTCGGTGGTCAGAACTTGGACCAGGCGCCTGCTGTCGGCGCACCAGGTCGCAGCGGCGGCTCCATCCGTGGCACCAAGTTCGACCACCAACAGGTCGGAACCGAGCGGCTCCGCGGCGTTCGTTCCTGCGGCCAGGCAGACCAGCAGCGTGAGCGCCGTCAGCAGGTCAGCTCGATTCCAGATCATTGCCGTTTCATGATCCACAGGTTGATGTTGCCATCGGATTGGAATCGCGTCGGGCGAGCCCGTTCCTTGGGCGGAGTGGTGGCTTTGAAGCCGCTCTCGGGATAGCACACCTTGAGCGTGTCCTCATCGATGAATTCGTAGATCGCCGGCAGATAGCCGTCTTCAGGCGGCGCGGGATTGCCACCTTTGGCGTTCTGCCAATCCATCTGCTTCGGGGTGGTGGTCGGATCGATGGTGTAGTCTGCCGCCACCCTGAATCCCGGGTGCTTGGGGGACTCGCGCCATTCGATCCGTTCCTTGGTGATGACGCAGACTTGGCCGGCCGAAGGACCGGGCGGGATCTTGTCGGCGGCATCGTCGAAGCTGATCAGCATCGACCAGGTGCCGACCAGGCGTTCCTGATCGGTGCGCGAGGTATCGATCGGACGGGGTTTTTGCCCAGAGATCCGTTCGAGCAGGAAGAACGTGGTCGTGCCCCCGCCAGTATGGACGCTGGGTCGCCCGAGTTCCGGTTTGATATGGCGGAACGTGATCCGCAGGAAGTTCGGCAGATAGACATCATAAATGCCAGGACAAGTGGCACTGCCGGTGGTCAGATCGAACGCCGGGATCTTCACGGTCGCCTTTCCCTTCACTTCGGTCAATTCTGACACCGTGAATTGGCCAGCCATCAGTTCCTTGCCGTCCCGGTCGAGCCAGGTCATCCGATCCGCGGCGAAATCAACGTGGGAATCTGGGTGCGAGCCGGTCTTGTCCGGCTTGTCCTCGGCGAACACCGCCAGCGGGCGCCACGATCCGTGCATCTGATCAAGATCGGATGCGACGGCTTGGCCCAGGACGAGCAAAAGCGCGCTGCACGCCATGATGAAGATGGATCGATTGGACCGTGGCATGGGTTTCTCCTGGCGGCCAGACCGGTCGACCGCAAAGAAGATACTGCGAAATCCCTATCCGTTGAGCGTCGTTTTGCGACGCCGCCACCTGAAAATGCGCCTTGGTTCAGTCTCCGCCGAGCGCCACCAGCGACCCGTCTTCGCAGCTCACCAGCAACCGTCCCTCAGCTGCGGCCAGGCCGCATTCGGTCACCCGGGCGGGCACGGCGAGCTCTTGCACCAGCTTGCCGTCGGCCGCTGCGAGCACCTGGACGAACCCCGGTCCACCGCCCCGCGGTCCACCGCCGATATACACCCGGTCGCCGGCTTTGATCAACGCGCTGTAGGACGTTTTGTTGCCCAGGGCGGCCACCGACGCGGCCCACACCGGATTCTTGTTGGGTCCACCCACCGCCAGGCACTGCACCACGGCCGACTGGTTGGCGCGTACCGGATGCCGCGCTCCGGTGGTGGGATCGGTGAGGATGAAGGCCTGCCCGCCGTCGACGGCCAGACGATGGCCACGGCCGGGACCCTGCATGGCACCGCCCCAGCCATGGGTCGAACCGCCGCGACTTTCGTCGGTGCGGAAGCGGATCCGGTCGCCATTGCGGTCGAGCAGGATGGGCGGTGCTCCGGCCGTGACATCCTTCAGATCCACCGCCAGATGCAGTTGTTTTCCGATCCACCACGATTTGCCGTCCGCATCGGCGACGGCCAGGCCATTGGTGACGACGGCCCGGGTGTCAGCCGAAACCACCCGCTGGGAGAGCACCGCGCCAGTGGCCGCGGCGAGGGCCCAGCAGCGCAACCCGGACAGATCGGTGTGGTGGCCTGCGACGGCGATGACCGTGTCGCCAAGCACCAGCGTGCTCCCTGGCAGCGGGAACGCCGACGCGAGGTGCCCATGCTGCATGGCGACCCCATCGGTCGGGGCAGCGAGGAACCGCCAGGCCAGGCTGCCATCGGACAGGCGCAGCGCCGTCACCGAACCATCGTCGCAACCAAACACCGCCAGGCCGAGGTCCGGGACCAGAGTCGGCGGACTGTCGACTTTTCCATTGGCCAGGAAGCGCCAGCGCGGCTTGCCGGTATCGGCTGCGAAGGCGAGCACTGCGTGGATTTCCGGAGCGGCGACCACGACCAGTCCAGCAGCAGCCACCGGTGCGGTCAGCGCACCAAGATAGCGTTCGCTGTTGCGGCGATCGGCGTCCAGCGGACCGCTCACCGTCTTGGCTGCCTGGATCGTCCAGCGTTCGCTCAGGTCTTTTGGGCCGAGCGCGGCGCCGGCCGACAAGCGTTGGGTATTTCCGAGAAAGCATTTCCATCCGCCGGTCGGGGCGCCGGCCGCTGCTGGAATTGAGCCAGCCCGGACCAGCCGGGCATCGTCGGCGATCGGCGAGCCGGGCAACCTGGGAGCCAGCGCTTCGTAGCCGCGGGTGTAGTCGCCGCAGTCGCAGGCGGTCGGCAGCACGAACACCAGGCCGTTGGCCGGGAAGACGCCTTGGCCGCAGGCGCTGCGCGCGCCGAAGAATCCGCGGGGTTTGTTGTCAGAACCGACGTACAGCCAGGCGTTCGCGATCAGGCAGTCGACGGTGGCCCGGGAAGAAGTGCAGGCGCTGTTGGCCCGGGCAGAGCGTCCGCCGACGGTCAGCGTCTCGCCGATCGGCGTGCCGGTGCGGGCCGCGAAGCGATGGATGCCCATGCCATCCATCAAGATCACTTCGCCACCGCGGATCACCACCCGCTGGGAGGCGTTGTCGTAGAGTTGGCCGACCTGATAGCTTTTCTGCCATAGCTCGCGGCCGTCCTTGGCATCGAGCACGGCGACGGTGTGGCCCTGGCGGGCCTGATAACTGGCGGTGTGCAGCGCCACCAGTCCATCCGCCACGCTCATCGGCTTGAACCCGGCCCGGCCCTGGAACGGTCCGGTCTTCTTATCGATCAGGTCGCGAACCGGATGGACCTGTTCGTTGCGCCAGCGCGGCGCGCCGTCAGCCAGGGCGAAGGCCGCCACCGCCTGGACCTGACCCGACGCGTCATAGCGTTCGCGTTTTCCAGGCTGCACCGCTTCGGCAGCCAGGACCTGGTCGCCGCTCACCACCGGCGAGAACCAGGACGCTCCTTGCAGCGTCTTCTGCCAACGCCGCGCTCCGGTGCGGCGGTCGAGCACGATCAGCTCCGGACCATAGCCCTGGACGATCACCTGGTCGGAAACGACGAACCACGGCACGACATCGCGCCGGTTCTTGGTTCCGCCCTCGTCGATCTCGATCGCTGCGACGCTGCCTTTGCTCAGAGCCTGATCAAAGGTCTGGAGCAGTTTGCCAGTGGCCAGATCGAAGGCGACCAGCGGCGCCACCGAGCGCTGCCGGCGCCAATCGGTGCCGGGCGCTGCGGCCGTAGCACTGCCATAACAATAGATCCGTCCATCGCTTAGGGCGACATCGTCATGATGCGCAAGCTGGGCCGGAATCCGCCAGAGCAGCAAGCCATTGCCGGCATCACGGCACACCAGATCGCCGGTGCCGTTGTCAACCACCACCAGCCGTCCATCGGCGATGCGCACGGCTTTTCCGTCGGCGGTGCCGTCCTCCATCGCCGGACCGTGCTGCCACTGCACCGCCTGGGGAAAGCCGGCGACCCGATCCTTGCTGACGCAATTGCCGGTGGCGTCATACCAGTGCTGGAACCAGCCATCGATGCGCTCATCAGCGATCTTCGCCACCGCCTGCCATTGCCCTTTCCGATGCAGATAGGCGGCCCCGCGCACCGCCAGAACCCGTTGGATTTCCGCGTCTTTCAGACGTTCGCTGGCCGAGACCACCAGGTTCACGAACCGATCGGGATGCGGCAGATGGCCATCACTGGACAGGGTTCCGACGATGACCCGCCCGCCCAATCCGCGCTCGTGGATCGCTGCCCGGGCGGTGTCGGCCAGCCGCGCAGCGTCGGCAGCCAAGGAATCGGCCACCAGCCAATGGACCAGCAGTCGTCCGTCGGTCGCCAGGTCGAGCGGCAGATCGGCGCTTCCACCGACGACCACCGCCAATCCCTCCGCGATCCCGGTAGCGCTGCGGACAGCCGCGGCGGATGGCTGAGCGGCGGCGGATGGCTCGGCAGCCACCGCTGAAGCCGAGAACAGTCCGAGCAGGCACATGACCGCGATGGACCAGGTGCGGATTGGGCATTGGTGCATGGCAAAGGATCTCGGATTCGGGTGGCAGAACGGCGCGAACGCCGCGAGCAGGTACGGGGAATGATCGAGGCCGCGTCCAGGATTCATCACTGGATAGGAGCATCAGCACCGGCGCGACCCGCACACTGGCCTCACACATTTCTGCCATGGACCGACCAAACGACAGGGAAAAGCGAAGGTTCCTGCAGCGGCCGATCGTCGCAGGACTCGGCCAGACGATGGCACCGAGTGGCTTTCCAACCTCAAGCCACCTGATGCTGATGGCGCACTCGACAACACACTGCGCGTTTCGGAGCGGCGATGCCCGCATCGTCAGCGCGGCGCTGCCCTCATCGCCGGCGCGGCGCTGGTTCCGATGGCGGCTTGGTCAGACCGTGGCCGCTGATGTGGCTTTGAGATTGGTTCCGCGACTCGGAGCAATTCCTGCGCGAACCCTTGAGCGGTTGTTCTATCAATGTTTTTTAAGCCGCGTTTACGAACCAGCTCGGCCGATCGGGCCGGACAGCCCCGGCCAGGGATCGCCGACCTGGCCGCGCTGGCCCAGCCAGGCGTCGATCAGCACCAGCGCCGCCATGGCCTCGACGATCGGCACCGCCCGCGGCAGCACGCACGGGTCGTGGCGGCCCTTGGCCTGCAATTCCACGTTGTTTCCCGCATCGTCAGCGGTGGCCTGGGGCTTCAGCACGGTCGCGGTCGGCTTGAAGGCCAGGCGGCAGTCGATGGCCATGCCGTTGCTGATGCCGCCTTGGATGCCGCCGCTGCGGTTGGTAGCGGTGGTCATCCGCTCGCCTTGCCAGGCATAGGCGTCGTTGTGCTCCAGGCCGGTCAAAGCCGTCCCAGAAAAACCGCTGCCGATCTCCACGCCTTTGCACGCCGGCAGGCTGAGGAAAGCCTGGGCGAGCAGCGCGTCGAGCTTGGCGAAGACCGGATCACCGAGTCCCGGCGGAGCCCCCGTGACCACCAGCCGGACCACGCCGCCCAGGGAATCACCGCGTTTTTTAGCGTCCAGGATGGCTGCCTCGATGCGCGCGGCACTGTCCGGATGGGGACACCGGGTGGGCGAGGCATCGACCAAATCCCGAGTCACCGATCCGGCGTCGATGAAGCCGGCCGCGTCATGGACATGGACCCGCTCAACCCAGGCGGTGATGCGCAGCTCGGGGAACCGGCCACGGAGCAGTTGCTCAGCCACAGCGCCGGCGATGACCCGGCCGACGGTCTCGCGGGCGCTGGCCCGTCCGCCGCCCTGCCACGCGCGCAGCCCGAATTTCGCGTCATATCCGAAATCAGCGTGGGATGGCCGATAGATGTGCCGCCAATCGGCATAGCTGGAAGAACGCTGGTCGGCATTGCGCACCAGGGCGGCGATCGGCGTGCCCAAGGTCAGTCCAGTCTCGGTGTCGAGGCCCGACAGCCATTCAGCGGCATCGGCCTCGTCGCGGGGCGTCACCAGCTTCGACTGGCCCGGCCGCCGCCGATCGAGCTGGGCCTGCACCGCCGCCAGGTCGAGGGCCAATCCCGGAGGACAGCCATCGATGACGCAGCCCACCGCCGGACCATGGCTTTCGCCAAACGTGGTGACGCGGAACGAGTGGCCAAAGGTGTTGCCGGGCATGCGATTCAGGAACCCGAGCGAGGGAAGGCGCGGCGCAGACGCGGATAGCGGAGCATTCCCGATGATTCCATGGCGGAAAATGGCGCAAGCGCCGTGGCCCTGCGCCGTCATGGCTGCGCCACGTCCCAGAATCCGCGACCGGCCCCGACCTGAATCCTGCTGACGAATCGGGCAACCTCCCATGGGGATTGCTTGCTGAAGTGACAGAGGACCAGAGCATGGAACCATGCACCTCTGCTGGATGCGACTTGTTGTCGGTCCCGGACCGAGAAAGAAAAAACAACCATGCACATTGGCAGGTGGAAGGAAGTGCTCCAGGCGACACTCAAGGGGCGCCACTATCGTGAGGCGCTTGAGAAACTGCGTGAGGCTACGCGAATTGAAGTGAATGCATTTCAAGACAAGGCCAGACGATTATTGCAGGATGGGAAAGTCGGGCTTGTTGGGGATCAGAGTACTTTATATCTAAAGTGGTGCGAGGCATTCGGTGTTCCAATTCCTCCTGCTGCTTACAAGGGCTACGGTAGTTGGCCGACAGTGACCTATCCATAAAGGACTATAACGATGCCATCCAGCACACCCAATGAAATTTTAAAGGAAATAAATCTCCTATTCGATCTTGCGAAATCGTTGGAACACGGATCGATTGCAGTTCCGTACAGTGGAGATGAAAAAATATACGTTTGTAGTAAAAATGAAAAATCATCCGATTTCGTAATTCATCTATCGGCAATTTATGGTGACGGATTCTCCGATGCTCAAAAACTGGTGCAATAAAACTTTCTGTGGATCAAAGAGCCTCATATGATGCAGTTATTCATCATATTATGAATATTGTAAAAGAACTGATCAATCCATATAGTGGCCTCAGTTACGTATTTTATTGGACCGCAGGCATCAGGTTCGGTCTAATCGACGAGAAATCACATTTGTCACTATGGAATTATCTCGTCCAATCCGGATATATACCGCTATTCCCCTTGGCGGATTTCATGGTCGTGTACCCCTACAGTCCCAACCCCGGCGAGATCCCTGAAGCGTTGCGGGTATCTCGGAAGACCTTCAAATCACATTGCCCTGTAGAACGGAAGCGAATCAATCATGTCAAGCGCTGGACTGCAGATGCTCCGATCCGCAGCCCTGATATCTGGGTTGAATACACCAAGCGCGATCCCGCAGCCGCCGTCATGGACATCCTGCAACCATTCATTGTTGGGGATGCAACGACCATCGGGAAAGAAATGGTGACGCTGATCGCCCAGCGAATCCAGCGGATTCGGATCCAGCCTCATGAAGAACGCGCTGGTGAACGACAATTGGTTCTTGATATCAATTGGTTTGGAATGGAAGACAACTCTCCCCTGACGTTGACCCTCGATGAACCGTATACTGGACCCATCGCCGGGCTGTCAGATACCCTGGCGGGGATGGTCAGGAGCCACAATGGCGCAGCCGGCTGTGGTTTCGATGAAGTGTATTGGAATCGCTATCTCGGGCCGAAGCAAGGATTCGAGCTTGATTGGGAGGTCTGGAACGCAGTCCATGATCGGTATCAGGACAATCTGTGGACGACGA
Source organism: Planctomycetota bacterium (assembly GCA_014193115.1). Taxonomy (GTDB): domain Bacteria; phylum Planctomycetota; class UBA11346; order UBA11346; family UBA11346; genus BJHQ01. The sequence continues at coordinate 85,446 of BJHQ01000019.1, forward strand.
AGCCGTTGGTGCCAGTGATGACGCAAGACCTCTGGGCTTATCATCCGTCACAGGAGAAAGCTGGGTATTTGGAGTTGATGTATATCAGTCATGGAACTGGGTTTGTCGAATCTGCTCCAATTCAACATCCTGGGGTGGTCTTCCTTGACCACCTGTATTACGATTTGACAGGGAAGCATCGGGAATGAGACGTTCAATCGGGAGTTTATTCATCGCAAGAAGTAACCAGGACACGCAAATCCTTGATATCACCAGTCTGCGGGCACGCTGCCACCATGACCACCGCTCGCAGTTATTTCCTCAACGTGCCCTCAGGTGCATGGTGTGGTCCAGTGTGTAAATCAAAAATCCTTCCTATCCGTGTTATTGTTGAATCGACTGTGATGTATTTCCAAGATTCCTAAATTTTTCCCATACTGCTGAACAACAAGGAAGTCAAACATGCGGCACTTTCTCACCGTTTTCTCCAGCGTCCTCTTTCTCGCTGTCCTGCTCGGTCCACTCGCAGCTCAGACGGACCGAACCGTGCCTGCTCAGGTTGATCGCAAGGCCTTGGATACGGCGCTGGAACTCCTTGCTGCTCGGTGCCAAGCGATTTTGGCGGCCGACCTTGAAGTACATCCATTGCTGCGCCGCTACCTGGAAACGTTGCAGGAACTTGATCGGGCCGAATGCGCGGTGGCGCTCACTCCAGGTGGCGACCCTCGTGCCGCCTGGAGCTATATCCATCGCCAAATAGACTTGTTGGATGGTCAAGGCGGCGTGTGGGAGACGTATGCAGGGCGCAAGGCCAGCCTGGTGTTCTCCATCATTTCAAGCCGGGACCAGACCAAGCAGATCTATCGGGTGCTGGTTCCTGCCGGTCGTCAGCCAGCGGCTGGATATCCGCTGATCGTCTACCTGCATGGAGCCGGTGCTCCCGAATCGATGCGGTTCGCCTGGCGAGGATTCATCAGCCCGCCGGCCGCCCAGGTGGTGGATGCTCAAGGCGTGGCTCCGATCATCGTGGAACCGTGGACCAGAGGAAACGCTGGTGTTGGCCACGAGGGTGGCACTGACGTTTTGGACATCATCAAGGACATTGGCAGCGTATTCCCGGTGGATCCGGACAGGGTCCTGCTCAGCGGCCATTCCATGGGTGGTCAGGGGGTATGGATGCTGGGACTCTACGATCCGGGACGCTGGGCCGCCATCGCACCGCTTTCCGCCGCAGGAGATCTCGGTCCATTGGAGAATCTCACCGGCCTGCCGGTGCGGGCCTGGCATGGGGATGGTGATGTGAAAGTTCAACCCGGAGGATCCATCCGCATGATCGAGAATGCAAAGCGCCTGGGACTTGAGGCTGAACTGATCATCGGCAAAGGCATCGGCCATTCGCTGCCTGATGCGGTGCAAGCCGAGATCTTCGGCTGGTTGCTCACCCAGGTGCGCAAGCGCCCCAATCCCATCATTTTCAATGCCGTCGGCGACTATCGGCAACGTAACGGCATCACGATCAAAAGCGTGCCCGAAACCAAACAATGGCCTCGATTCGTCTGCTCCATCAAGGATGCAACGGTGGATATCCAAAGCACCGGCGCCACTGGCTTGGACATCGATCTGGGACCTGCTGGGTTGGGGTATCCCAATTCAGCCAGCGTCACCGTGAAATGGAATGGGAAGGAAGTCTATCAAGGAATGCCGAAAGTGGTTTCCGCCAGTGCGGACCAGTGAACACCTGAATGCCAGATCCATAGAGCAATGACAGGAAACTACGAACCGCGGATCCGCACCGATATCTGGACCAGTCCGCTGTTCTTCGTCGACCACTCGGTCATTCGTCCGCTGGCAAATATCCGAAAGAAAACCTGCGCCCGCATCCCGCTTTTCGCTGCCACTGATGGCGGAGCCGGTGGAAAGAACCGGGATGACCCTGGTCGGCGCAGCCCGCTCGCCGGTCATCCCGAGCGATTCTCTCGCCGGAAGCAGTCAGGGCTGAGCTGATGCCTCCGACGGAAATCCAGCGACAGGTGACTGGTGTCGCACCAGCCGCAGCGCTTGGCGATCTGCTCCACCGTCATGGGTTCTTCCTCCAGAAGCAAGCGTTCGACCTCATCCAGGCGAAAGTCGCGGATCACCATGTGCGGTGAACGGCCGAGCTGGCGTGAAAATCGACGTTGGACCGTGATCGGGGTGCAGTCGAGGGATCGGGCCAGTTCGGCGACCGTCAGACCGCGCGGCAGGCTGCGTCGGATGGTGTGCAGGGCCCGTTCCACCAAGGCATCACCCGTGCCCAGCCGCTGGGTGCTGACCCGGCCCGCCACGCCCAATGGTCGGACCGGGATCAGCTCGGGCCAGGCCCGTTGCTGCAAAAAGACGTGGGACGCCTGAGCAGCCTTTTCCGCCAGCAGCCGCCATGAGCAGCGGACGCTGGAAATCGGGACATCGAAGATCGCCGACTCGGCCGTGTCCTCGCAGCCGATCAATCCGAAGTCCGCCGGGATGGCCAGTCCGAGCTGGGTCAGAGCCTGGGCCAGCCAAAAAGCCTGCACATCCTGAAAAGCGAACAGCGCGAGCGGACGTGGTTGGGCCAATATCGTCAAACGCAGCCATTCCAGGCTTTCACGGAAGCCGCAGCGTGGCATGGAAGCCCGCATCGGATGTCCGCCAAGGCGCGCGAACTCATCGATGAAGGCCTGCTCGCGTTGGATGCGGGAGGAACTCTGGTTGGCTGGAGAGCGGTTCACCACCAGGGCGTTGGTCCAGCCCTGCTCACGTAGGTGGCGGGCGGCCTCGGCCCCGACCGCAGCATCGTCGAACCACAAAAATGGACCGGTTTGTTGATCAGCTTTCCTGAGGGCCAACCAGGCACGGGCAGCGGGATCCGGCTGACGCGACACCACCAGATCGGCATCCGGGCGTCGGAATGCCCCGTCGAGCTCGCCGAAGGCGTTGATGTTCCAATGCAGGCCAAGGCGCTGGGCATAGGCACGGAATCCATCCCGCACCTCCTGTCGGATGACATGGTCGCGGATGACCACCTCGATGATGCGGGAATCCTCCATGGATGATGTATTCTTTATCCCGATCAATCACTTGAGTCAAGACTCCAACACCTTTGATAGCAAGGCTTTGCAGGAAGAGCCGGACCCACGAGCGCGGTCTAGGCCACGAATCCTGCGCCACACCGGCAAGAAATGCGTAGACCCGATTGGAAAGAGATCCGCCGATGGCGCCATGGATCACGACCACGTTCAGAACGCATCCCTCCGGCGAGCCCCGCCGCATAACCGTCCACCTGCCGAAACCACTCCCCTGGAATCATGCATCCATGCGGACGAATCGAATCCCAGGGGTTGTTGACGAAGAGCGATACCTGGTCGCAGACCAGTCATCTAGAAACCAATACGGAAACACCCAATGTCCAACACCAATCACCACCCAATCATGAACACCCAGATGAAGTTATTGTATCAACCAATCTTGCTGGCGAGTCTCGCCAGCGCATCCTTCACCCTGATGGCGGCAGATGCTTCGCCCTTGGATCTGAACGCTCCGTTGCAGATCCAGTTATGGTCGGGGCCTGCGGGAACTACGGCGTCCGAGGTCTTCACCAAGGCGGGTCTCGATCCCAAGACCAATCCTGAGGCCGGAGATCCGACCGATCTTCATCGCAATAATGTTTTGATCGGTTGCTATCTAGTGAAGGGTGCGGTCGAGCGCCCCTTTGTCACCCCGTACCTCACCTTGTATTCGCCTGGTGGCCCTCTCGGTCAGTTTGGTAGTAATGCTCCATACGGATTTTTCAAGATTAACGATGGAAAGCAAAAGGAAACAGTGCTTGAATTCACCTGTACCCTCAAGGGAACCACGCTCAGTGGACGTTCCAGAGTCGATTACGGTGGAAAGGTTCCGATTGAAACGGTGTGGGAAGGAACCTTGAATGGTTCAACCGTGCTGGGGACCTCCGCCGTGGTCGTCGCCGGCAAGCGCCTGGAACGACCCCTGGTCGGCCTGGTCCGGCAGGCGGTAAGCGGGTGGATTGATCCAGCCAACGCGGTGTATTCCTTTGGATTCCAGGACCTGGATTTCGTCGTTGAGTTTTCAGGCGGAAAAGCAGTTGGGGCCTTGGCACGGCAATTAGTCCCGGAATGGAGGCCCGGGCAATCTGCGGGGCAAAAAATGACAGAATTGGTTGAGGTCGATTCCAGTGCTTTGAACCTCACCCTTGACCCACCGAGCGCCAGCGGGCGTTCGGGCCAGATCAGCGGAAATTTGGTGGTCGGTGGGAAATCGCTGGCGCTGGGAAAGATGAAGGTCCTTCCGAATGGTTACACCTGTTGGATCAGTACCGATAACAATAACGATAAAGTTGCTGGCGTGGTCTATTCAAATACCGACCCGGTAGCCAAGCGGTGGAGGGAATGGATGACCGGACTCTACACCGGCACGCAAGAACTTTCCCAAGAGGTCCTGGCCGAATCCGCCCAGGAAGCAAGTTTCGATGCCATGCCCGCTCCTAGTCTGGCGACGACCTTTACCCACTGTCATCGGACCTCCCGGCGCCAAGGTACGTACCTCTACCCACCCTGGATGGACTTCCAAGTCGTCCCGGGTGCAGCCCGCTATCGTTTTGAAATATCAGCGGAAAAACACACCTCGACGTTTGAATCGGTCAAGCCCCAGGCCAGTCTTCGCCCGGTGTGGTTGAACATTCCCGCAGGCGGCGTTACGGTTTCCTGTACGGCCCTGGATGGGTCCGGAAATCCCGTCGGAGAAAAGCAGAAACGTGAAATTCAGAAACGCAAACACATAGGCGAAATCAAGTTTCTCAACAAATCCATACCAGACCCGCTCGCCACCCAACTGGCACTGCGCTATCCCCGGGCATTGGCGGAATACCCGTACAATTACTGGATGCTCTTCGGACTGGTCCAGGACGCCAAATTCAAACCAGGAGTCGATAACGTCTTTGGCTGTTTGCGCTCACCCTACCACGCCTTGGCGCGTTGGGGAGAATCCCCGGACGAACGCGCAAATGCCAAGGCCAATGCGGAAATTTTCTTCAACTGGATTGCAAACGAAGATAAAACCGTCATGTGGCTCAATCATGGCTACAAAGTCCATTATTGGACAACGCTCCAGTCCTGGGGCAGAACCGCAATGGATGATTTTGAAGCCACAGGTAAGAAAGATCGCTTGGAAATCCTGGAAAAGAAGATCACCACCCTCAGTCGCATCCAACAACCCAGTGGTTCCTGGACCCTTGCTGGGGGTCCCGTAGATTATCCTGCGTGGCAAGGTTGTTTCTCGTTCGCCAATAATGCCTGGCTCGACCATAACGCCGGGGCCTATACCCTGGGTCTGGGCCGCTACCGCCGTCTGGCCAATGATGGAAAATTCTTGGATGCCGAAACCAAGGCCAACCATTGGCTGGCCCGCAATTCCCTGCGCACCGGATGGTGGGAAAAACAGGCGAACCAGGGCGATGACGAATATAACCGCCCCAACGCCTCGGCCATGCTGATGGACCACCTGTTCTATCTTGTGGAACATGCTCCGGCTGAAGTTGCCAATGTTGCTGCGACCGAGGATCTGGCCCGCTATTGCGAAGATCTCTTTGTCACATGGGACACGGTTCCAGGTATTGATGGCGCAACGATGGATGACATCGGTAAGTCGCGTATGGCCCTGATCTGGTTGCATTTGTACCAGCAGACCGGGAAAGCCATCTATTTCGCCAAGGCCGAAGCGATGTTCACGTCCTACATGCAAATTCGTGATCAGGTGATGGGACTTCCGGAACGTGCTTTCAGCCGATATATTGCGCAAAACGACGAACCTTGGCATGCCCTGACCTATCTGGAACTGCGGCGCAAAATTCAGACCGCCAAACCCACTATCGCCAATCCGACCAACAGCATGCTGGTTCTCAATCTGGATCGCGCCGCCGAAGGCAGCGAACGAGTCACCCTCTTGCTGGACTGCACCAGCGGCAAGGTCGCACGCGCCATCGCCACTACTCCCACCTGGCAACCGGTGGACATTCCCTTTACCCAACCGGGCCGATTGCATTTCCACGATCAGACCGCCCTGTTTCACCGTGTCGATGCCAGTTCTGTTCAGGTCGATGAAAACGGGATTACTGGCAACGTCACGGTTCATCTCACCGGCCCCACGGTCGGCGCCAAACCCATTCCAACCACTTTTGTCCTGGCGGTAAAACCGGACCACCGCGTGCTGACCGGCACCTGGACGAGCGGTTCTGCTCCAGCCACCCAGGTCGCTGGGGAAATCCGCCCCACCGCCATCGCCGCTCCCAAACGCATCCATGCGGAAGTCGCCAAGGCTGTTATCGGTGGCGAGGCCTGGCAGAACTGGGGCTTGGTCCGTTATGAGTTGAAAGATGGAAAGATCCAAAGCACGGCGCTCAGCAATAATAATTCCGGTTGGAGGGCTGCGGTTGATAGTGCCGAAACCACCTTCAACAAAGAATCGTTCACCTCTACCTTCAAGGTGACCGTCACCGCGCGGAAGTTCGCCGATAATACCTATGGCGCTCCAGATTACAAAGAATATCGGAAAGCAGCATGGATAGAAGACAGCATGGACTGGCTCGCCTATTGGAGGATCGGACGGTGCCCCATCCGTTCCCCAGCGTGGAAGCGTCCAGCCCATGAGGCCTTCCTCAAGGCTGCAAAAGACGACCAGGCCATGGAAGGCGGCAAAGGGAATAAATTCGACCCGCAAATCGTGCCTCTGCCCTGGCCAGAACATACCAGAATTCCTGGTGTTGAAGACAAACAGGGCGGTAAACTGGAATACCTCACCAGTTCCCAACCGGTCACGCCTGGCACCTATGAATACAAACTCGACGGCCAACGCCTGGGCGACGTGATCGCTGGGTCAGTCACCATGAAGGGACCCGACGGCAAGGAAATCATCAGTCAATTCTTTGGTGGAGTAGAATAACCTATTCCACCACCAACCTGGAGCAGCCATGTGCTCCATCCAGGATCATCTGCAAAACAAGGACACGCATTGTCTTGACCGCATCGATCTCCTCCAAGTACTCCTGGACGCCTTGCCTGGAGCGAGATCGAGCGTGACAGGTCAATCCAAGTGCGTGTCCAAGTTTGTGTGATCTTCCCCCCGAAAAGTGGACAACCGAATTAGGTTGTTTGGACAGGGTGACAGGGTGTCGATATAATGCGACCGTGCCAGCTGGAAGGAGGCACCCGGGTGGTGCTGGGACCGAGCGCTTGCTGGTGGCCTGATTGCCGCTCTGCGGTCA
>BJHQ01000020.1 GCA_014193115.1 Planctomycetota bacterium
GGCGTCGAAGCGACGGCGCACGCTGTCAGCCTTGGGTGAAGGGGTGGTGGTTGATCGTGCCATGATGGCATCCTCTCAGAGCTTTCGCTCTTGTCAGGGTGTCCACCAAACGGGGGGAAGTTCACAGTTGTGGGCCGAGTACTACCCGTCCGGCGTCATCCACGGCACGGCCCACCGAGATCCCCGCGCGCCAGCCTACCTGCGCGATCCCGAAGCGCGTTGAACCGCCTGCAATCCGATCGGACCGCCACCACAGCGGCGGTCGAGGCAGATCATCAGCGACGCGCATCAATCAGTTCGTTTTGGAAGTAGAATATCCTTGGGAATATGCTGAGGGATGAGAGCCAGAAAAGTAATGGAGCAGTGTCCCCATTGGGCGATGTAGGACAGGTACTGGTCCCATCCCTGGACGGTGCGTCCGCTCAGGGGGTCCAGGTAGGACGATATCTGGGCCGGCAGAGGCCAGAGGATAAATCCTTTGTCGCGGTCCTCACCGGTCTGTAACAGGTGCCAGGCCTTCACGGCGAGTTCCGCCGTCGCATGGCCTTCTGCAACCGCCCAGGCGGCAAGTTTCCCTGGAATCGGACTGACATCAAAGCGTTTCTGGATCGCGGGCGCCAACCGCGCTCGTTCGGCGCCAGTCAAGACGGTCAAGCGTGCGGCTGCGGTCATTGCCGAGCGCAGATCGTCGCGGTCAAGCAGCGCAGCCAGTTCGATCAACGTCTGGTCGCCACCGAATGCCCAGGTCAGCCAGGATCCAAAGGGCATGTCCTCCTTGGGAGTCATGGATCCGTCTGCCACGTTATACAAGAATGGATCGGTCTGCATGAGTCCATAGGTCGATGACAAGATGCCGTCCAGGCCGTGTTCGATCTTCGCTCGCCATTTGGGATCGCCAGTCCGTTCCCAAGCGGTCATCCAGTTGGCGGCATAGGCGAGCCAGTTGGAACCGACCCGGACCCGGCGGACGGTCTCCATCACATCGTTGGTTGCCGGAGTGGCGTCGGCGTCGGCGACCTCATCCAACAGATCACCGATGCGCGGATCAGCGGTCAGGTAGTACAACACCCGTTTGGGCAGGGCCTGACTGACCCGAGGTTCCTTGCAGGGGCAACCCCAGTGGACGACGTTGTGACGCGAACCGATTCCTTTCCACGGTCCCAGATGGAAGGTATCCACCTCGGCGACATGACGGGTCATGTTGGCTGCGATATGGAAATAGTCGGCCCGGCCGCTGCGCAGGAACAGCATCCACCAGTACAGGTCACCGGCCAATTCGGAGTTCCACCACGCGAATCCGCCGATGTCATAGCGCCATGCCTGACGATCTGGATCGAAACCCAGCATGCCATCACCGGCATTCCAGAAACCGTACCAGCGCCGTTGTTCCATTTCGCGGATGTAAAACGCGGTGTGCCGTTCCAGCTCGTCTTCGATCCGTGCTGCGGCTGGATCACTGCGATGAATCGGTGCCCAGGGACCGAAAACCTTGCAGGAATGATAGTGCTGCGGTGTCGCCACCAAGAGCGGTGGTTTGCGCGTTGCGGTGCTCAACGGTGGCAAATCCGCATGTTCAACACCTGCCGGCATCAACCAGAGTTCCAGGTGGCTGGTGCGGGCGACCCCGGTCGCACTACTGTACACGTCCGGATCTGGGTTGACGGCCTCATAGGTCGGCCGGTAGTCGCGTTCACCATAATGCCGCATATCCATAGGTTCGGCTTCATGGGACCACAGCCACGCCGTCACCGTCGCCAGTGGCCCGTCGGCTTTGGTGATTTCCAAGGCGCGAGGCCAGGCTTCCCAGAATTCGCGTAGTGCAATCGCCAAACCACCTGCTTCCTCGCTGAGCGCCATCAGACCAGGCGCCCTTGTTCCCGTGCCCACCTCGACCCAGCAGGCATTGGGGCCGGTGCGTTTGCGCAGGCGGAATTGATCGCTGCCATGTTGCAATAACTGAAAGTCGGCAAAACAGGGCCGCATGCGATCCGTGTTGTCCTGGACCGGATGGGCCAGCGTCTGTGCCACCACCAACGAATCGTGCGGATCCTCAACATCGTACCTTTTGAACACATCTCCGGTCCATCGGACCGGCTCAGACCAGACGTCGCCATCGACCCCGACCACTCGCGCGTGCCGGTTATGGGGATCGGAAGTCAAAGGGACATCAGCCGTCACACCGAGACCGGCAATGAAATCGCGTTCCGCCCGCCCGTCATAGGTCATGGTATGGGTGACATGGATGGTGTCACTTCCAGCGAAGAACTCCAAACGCACCCGGAACGGCAACCAGCGGTCACCGGTTTCCCGACCGCGATGTCTGCCGTCCAGACGGATCACCGCCCGGATGGGACCGGATTGCTCGATGGTCGCTGATTCGATCTCGCCCAGGCAGTCTTCAGTCTTGGTGATCTGCCAGCGGTCCTCGGTGTTGCGGTGCTGCCGGCGGGTGATCAAGCGCACCCCACCGACCACCGTGCGATTCGCGCGTTTCGCTTCCTGGATCAGGTACACCCCGCGATCCCCGACATCGACGCTGATGACGCCGGTGGTGACGCGCAGGAAGATTTCCACCCCAGGACGATGACAGAGGACAACCTGTGGTGCATTCGGTCCGGCACCGGGGACCAGCGAAATCTCACCGGTATTGGCCGGATCAATGACCGCCGCCACGCCCAGGAACTTGATCGACCCATCCGGCCAGGTTGCCAAGGGCCAGGTCTGGGTCGGCAGATCAACCTTCCCGTGTTGGAGATGCGCGATGGCTTCGCGCAGGACGCCGCGCGGCAAGGGAATGCCGAAGGTCACGCCCTTGGGGCGGGATGGCTTGGTATCAAGCCAGTGCAGTGGGATGGGTGCGAATGCCTGGGATGCGTTTGGTGTGTCGGTGATGGTCATTTGCCTTGTTCATTCTGTGCAGCGGAGGTTCCTTGCCGAAGATCACAGCAGGCCAGACGGCGGCCACTGGTCCGATCGAAAAACAGCCATCTTCCAGAGGGCAAACCGATCTTCCAGGCCACGTCGGCGGAACCCATTGATGGATCGGAAGGACCGGGTCGAAGGAGGGCGCTAGGTAGGGCGGGAAGGGGTCTGGGGATCGAAAGCATACCGGTCGCGAAAAAGCATTTTTCTTGCGGTGATCAATGCAGACTACGAGGGATCTTCGCCCCTGTTCGCAACCTTTTTGTTGCGCATACTGCGAAAATGTTGCAGGGAATCGCCATTCCCCCCACCCGCCCACCGTGCAACCGGCCGCTGCCCATGCCACAAGTGCGGGTGCTGCACAGCGGTTGTCGCGCTCTTCGACCCGAGGAGCTCAATCCGCATTCGCGACCGAATTGGCACTTGTTCTGGCATGATCGCCCTGGCATCCAATACGAATTTCCTGATGCAAAATACGAGATGGATGCTGATACCATCGTGGTCATTCCCCCGGGCTTATCGTTCACTCCACGAGCAAAGAGCGTCCACAATTTTCTCTACTTCTGGTTCACCCTTGGCCCGATCTGGGACCAATGCCGGACGGCACCGATCCTCTACCCATTGCAGGATACGACGCGCCAATTATTGCGAAAAATCGCCGAACACTTTGCTGCCCGCGGCGATCCCAGTCACCAGGAAGCCGTCGCGATCCTTGGTCTGATCGGTATCATCTTGACGAAAATTGACGAAACCTCCTGGTCCCCACGAACCAAGGATCCAATCATCCTGGCCATCTTGAACAATTTGTACCAGGATCCCCTGCATGCCCCGGACAACCAGTCCATGGCAGACAATGCCGGACTGCATCTTGCCTCGTTCCTACGCCGTTTTCGGCTGCAAACCGGCACCTCACCCGAACGCCTGCGGCGACAACTGCGCTTGAATCTTGCCGCCCGCCTGTTGCACGAAGGGACGCCAGTGAAGATGGTGGCGAAACACTGCGGTTGGACAGATCGCAGCCGGTTCACCACCACCTTCCGCAAGCAGTTCGGCATCGGCCCCGGTGCCTGGTCGCGCCAGGCACGGACGTGACACGATCTGGCGGGGATCTTCAGGCCATCTGGTTGATGGTTGCGCGAAACCGGCCCAGGGCGATCGCGAACAGCGTGCAGCCAATGGCGGCAAGGGAAAGGAACGACGGCCATACCACGTCAAGGCCGGCGCCACGGAACAGGATGGCCTGGCCGGACGAGACGAAATGGGTGGTCGGCGCCACCAACATGACGACCTGCACGAACTGCGGCATACTTTCTTGGGGCGTAGCATTGCCCGAGAGCAGGTTCATCGGCAACAGGACCAGCACCGTCAGCATGCCGAACTGCGGCATCGAGCGAGCCACCGTGGCGAGGAAAATTCCGAGCGAGGTGGTGGCGAAGAGATGGAGGGCGGCACCGACCAGGAACAACGCCACCGAACCCGGGATGGGGATGCGCAGAATGCCCTGGACCACCACCAGCAGCGCGATCATGGCGGCGACCAGCACGACCAGTCCCATCGACCAGACCTTGGCGAGCATGATCTCCATGGGCGTGACCGGCATCGCCAGCAAATGTTCGATGGTGCCGTGTTCGCGTTCGCGGATCAATGCCGCTCCGGTCAGAATGATCGACACCATGGTGATGCCATTGATGATTTCCATCAGGGCGCCGAACCAGGCATCATCAAGATTGGGATTGAACCGCGCGCGAAGCGCCAGGTCCAACGGCGGAGCGATGTTGTCACGGTGACCTTGTACGAACTCGTCGACCTCGCCCGCCACGATCTGCTGGATGTAGCTGCCGCCGGTAAATGCCTGACTCATCCGGGTGGCGTCGATGTTCAACTGCATCGTCGGGATTCGACCTGCCAAAACATCACGCTGATACCCAGGCGGAATGTCAAGGACGAACGTGTAATCACCGGCATCCATGCCGGCGTCGATTGCCTGGGGACTGATCATCACCGGCGGGTTGAACCTGGGCGGGGCGAAGGCTGCAATGATCCGGGACGATAGGGGTGAATCGTCTTCGTCGACGATGGCGATGGGCGCCAAATGCAGCGTCTCCGGCATCGCCGTTGCCGAAAAATAGATGGATAGGGAAAAGGTGTAAGAAATCAGGATGATCATCACCGGCTCGCGAGCCAGGCTCCACAACTCCTTGATTCCCAATCGATACACGTTGGCGGCCCGCGGCACATTCCTGGTCATGATCCGATACCTGTTCATTCCTGCTTCTTCAGCAGCATCACGGCGAGAACGATGATTACCGGACCGGACAGCAGCAACGGCCAAAACGAACCAGCCAGGTCGGTGAAACCCAGCGCTTTGCAGAACACTCCGCGGCTGATGCCGAGAAAGTAGGTAGCGGGATAGACCTCGCCGATGATCCGTCCGACGCCGGTGAGCGAGGAGACCGGATTCAACATTCCGGCGAACTGGATCATCGGGATGATGGTGCCCAGCATGGTCAGGAACAACGCGGCAATCTGGCTGCGGGTGAAGGTCGATGCAAACAGGCCGAACCCGGTGGAGAACAGAGCGAACAACAATGCCCCCACGGTCAGAGTCAGCAGGCTGCCTTTGATCGGCACGGCGAACAGCGTGACCGCAAGCAGCACCATCAGCGTGAAATTGAGCATCGCCAAGGCGAGGTACGGCAGCAGCTTGCCTAAAAGGAATTCGCTGCGGGTCACCGGGGTGACATACAGGTTGATGATTGAACCCAGCTCCTTTTCCCGCACCACCGACATCGCAGTCAGCATGGCCGGGATCATCAGGAGCAGCATCGGGATGATGGCCGGAACCATCGCCGGCAGGCTTTTGACATCAGGATTGTAGCGGAAGCGGGCCTCCAGGTTGGCCGCCACGACGTCTCCTCTGGGTCCATCCCGGCCGGTATTCCGGCTGCTCAGCCAATCCTGATGCATGCCCAGCACATAGCCTTGGACCGTCTCAGCGCGGCGCGGCATCGAGCCGTCGATCCAGGCACCGATCTGCACGTCGTGGCCACGCTCGAGGTCGCTGGCGAAAGATGGCGGGATCTCCACTGCCAAGGCGATCTCGCCAGCACGCATGCGCCGGTCGAGTTCGGCATCGTCGATCAACGGAGGTTGTTCGACGAAGTAACGCGAGCCCGACAGATTGAGCACGTAGTCCCGGCTGAGTTCGGTCTGATCGAGATCGAGGACGGCATAGCGCATCTTTTCAACGTCGAGATTGATCCCATAGCCGAACACCACCATCAAAATGGCGGTTCCCACCAGGGCCATCGTGGACCGCACCGGATCCCTGCGGAGTTCCTGCATTTCACGCCGGCTGCAGCTCCAGGCACGGCCGAAGCTGAACCAGCTGAACCAGGTCCGGGCAATCTTTCGCGCAGGCTCAGGGCGTGACGTAGATGCTGGTGTTGGGTTGGGTTTGTCGTCCGGCTTCGGATCGGATTGGCCTGCCTTGGCCGGGCCGTCAGCCTCCTTGAGCAATTTGATGAAAGCGAGTTCCAGCGTGGCCACTCCGCATTTTCGCACCAATTCGGCCGGGGTGTCCGTGGCCAGGACCCGACCTGCGTGCATCAGGGCGATGCGATCGCAGCGGCCTGCCTCGATCATGAAATGGGTTGAGATGAAAATCGTGACCTGGTCCTTGCGCGCCAGATCGATCATCAGCTGCCAAAGGCGGTCACGTGCGATCGGATCGACCCCAGAGGTCGGCTCATCGAGGATCAGCAGTTCCGGGCCATGGACCATGGCCACGGCCAGCGACAATCGCTGGCGAATCCCCAGCGGGAGCTCGTCCGGCCAGGCGTCGGCTCTGCCGCTCAGATCGAACCGCTTGATCACCGCATCGATCCGGTCTGCGAGTCCATCGCTTGGCTGTGCCGGGCTTTCGGCCTTTTGCATCGGAGGGCTGGCGTCACCCGAACCACCCTGGAACAACCTGGCATGCAACTCGAGATTCTGGCGCACGGTCAATTCCGAATAGAGCGAGAACCCTTGGCTCATGTAGCCCACCCGACGGCGGGTGGCGAGATCATCCCCATCCACCGGATGACCGAACAGAGCCGCCCGTCCGGCGGTCGCCGGCAACAGGCCGGTGAGCATCTTCATGGTGGTGGTTTTGCCGCAGCCGTTGGAACCGATGAAGCCGAAGATCTCGCCTTTGCGGATTCTGAAGCTGGCCTTGTCGACGGCTGTGAATCCGCCGAAATGCTTGGTCAAATCCACGGCCTCGATGGCGATTTCGTCGTTGCTTCCCGGCGCCATGGGCGGGATTGTGACCGGATGATGGTCGCGCCTGCGATCCTCGGGGAGGAGGGCGATGAAGGCTTCGTCCAGTGAGCTGGTGCCAGTCCGCCGGAGCAATTCGGCCGGGGTTCCGGTGGCCAGCACCCGGCCGGCATCCATCGCGATCAAGGTGTCGAAGCGTTCTGCCTCGTCGAGATAGGCGGTGGCTACAATCACGCTCATGCCCGTGCGCTGCTCTCGAATCCGGCGGATGAGCTCCCAGAATTGGACCCGCGCTAATGGGTCGACGCCGGTGGTCGGCTCATCGAGGATCAGCAGGTCGGGATCATGGATGAGCGCGCAGCACAGGGCCAGTTTCTGCTTCATCCCACCGGATAGCTGGCCCGCCAGGCGGTCCAGGAACGGAGCCAGGCCGGTACTGCCGGCGAGGTCGTCGATCCGGCGGCGGCGCTCGGCCGCTTCGTGTCCGAACAAACGGCCAAAAAATTGCAGGTTTTCTTCCACTGACAACGTCGGATAGAGATTCTTGCCCAGCCCCTGGGGCATATAGGCGATGCGCGGGCAGACGGTGAGCCGATGACGCGATCCACGCATGTCGCCGCCGAGGACGCAGACCGTCCCAGTGGTCACCGCCCGGGCGCCGGCAAGCAGGGACAGCAAGCTCGATTTGCCGACGCCGTCCGGCCCGATCAGGCCGGTCACCTGGCCGGCCGGAATGTCCAGGGTGATCCGATCCAATGCCAGGATCTTGCCGAAATGCAGGCTGACTTGGCTGATCGTGGCGACGGATGGCCTGGCATCGCCTGGTTTGGCGGCGGTCCCGGAGGCGACTGCCGGCCGGGAGCCCGGATCGCCAGAGGTCGCCTTGGCCATTCCGGTCATTCCGGGACTTTGAGTTCCAGGTTTGCGGGCCATTTCGCCTGTGGATCGAGTTTGAGCCAGGCGACGCCAGGCAGCCCGGTCTTGACCAGCTTCTGATGTTTGAGCAGAAGCTCCCGACTGATCTGGGCTTTGACCTTGAACATCAGTTTTTGCCGCTCGGTGGCGGTCTCCACTGTTTTGGGCGTGAATTGGGCGGTGCTGGCGACGAACGACACTGTTGCCGGAATCACCCAGGATGTGGCGGCGTCCAGGACCAGGTGGACCTCACTGCCCAGTGCGACCCGGCCCACTGCGGTCTCGGGGAGGAAAAAAGTCAGGTAGACATCACTCAGATCGACCAGGTTGAGGATCCTGCCACCGCCGGCTACGACCTCTCCCGGTTCGGCGATGCGGTATTGGATGCGGCCCTGGCGGGGCGAGGTCAGCAGGCAGTCCTGGAGATCGGACTCGACCCGGGCGATGGTCGCCTCGCTGGCGGTGACGCCCGCTACGGCCCCGACCACCTGGGATTGGGCGGCCTTGATCGCCGCCTGCGCCGCTGCCACCTGGGCCTGGGAGGCGGTCAGCATCGCCTCGGCCTCGTGCACATGGGCCTGGTCGTCGTCGAACTCTTGGACGGTCATCACCTTTTGCTGCGACAGCGACTTTGAGCGCGCCAAACGACGGCGGGCGGCATCGAGTTCGCTCTCCCGCACCACCACCATGGCTGCGGCGGCTGCGGCGTCGCTCTGCCGGGCCGCGACTTGGGCCTCGGCGCTGGTCACCGCGGTGGACGCTTGGCGTGACTGGGCCCGTGCCTCATTGCGCTGCGCTTCGAGATTGTCCACCTGCATCTGGGCCAAGGGCTGGCCGGCCTGGACGAAATCGCCCTCTTTGACCAGGATGTCCTTGACCCGACCAGCGAGTTTGCTGGCGATGTCGATCTCGGTCGCCTGGATCCGGCCATTGCCGCTGACGAATCCCTCACCAGGCGTCGCTGGTGACCGCACGATCCACACGACGACGCTGATACCGATCGCGGCCACGATCACGGCAGCGATCAGGATTTTCATGTGCAACGCTGAGATCGCCATCGGCCGCCTGCTCCCCTGTGATCCGCTGGTCCTGGACAGGTCCAGTGCCTGCGCCCTGCCGGCCCTTGAGCCCTGACCATGCCAAGCGGTTCGGACCGGCAGTCGGCACATCCCGAAGACGTTGATCCGATTCTCCGGTTAAACGGTATCGATGGGTAAAAACACTGGGTTCTGCCCTGGACTGTCCATGTTCACATGGGCCAGGAGCGCCTTGCAAGTCGCATCCCTGCAATCGGCAGGAAGTTTCAGCGACGGGCCGTGTCGTCGGCACGATTGCGGAACCTCAGCGCCCGGCGTGACCGGATGGGCGCTTCAGCCTGGCGCGCAGATCGAAGGCCAGCGGGTCATCGGCCGGCCCTGATCCCGCCGACATCGTCATCCTGGCGCTCGCCGGACCAGGATATCTCTGTGTAAGTCATTGTTCCGTATGCCTTTCTGGTCAATTATGCAATTCCGGTTTCAGGAACAGGATTTACCGATTCCGGAGATAGGGTTCGGGCTCATGATCCCACGCGACTTGGCGCCGGCCCTCCAGGCTGCCTTGACCCGATACCCGATCGTGACCCTCACTGGGCCTCGGCAATCCGGGAAGACGACCTTGGCGCGGGCGGCTCTTTCCAATGAGCCGGTGCGCCTATCTGCCCTTCCGCCATCGCCGATAGGCCGCGATCCAATCATGGCCCTCAGGCGGCGGCGTAGGCAGCTGTAGGTCGAGGACTGGGATGCACTGCTTAGCCTTGCCGCGCCGGCAGATCGCGACCAGGGCCTCATCGTCGGTCAGATCGAAGCCGGTGACGGACACCTCGCCCCCGAGTACCTCGGTGGTGAAGGGCACGGCGATCTGCTCGAAGCAAGCCAGGAAGCCCGATGCCTGCTCGGAGTCGTCGTAGGCGTCGACGGTGGCTTCTTCGATCATGGCGTCGAGCTGGGCTTTTTTCACGAAAGAAATTGCCGACGACGGCGTTCGCCTCCGCGTGGCGATCACGCGCTTGCCTGCTGGCTTGGTCAGGAAGCGGTGCAGGGCTCGACAGGTGGCATCGAAGGGGCGCTGCTCAGCTTCGTCCATGCTGTACAGGAGTGGTCCGCCCTCCTCGTCGACGACTTCGGCCAGCGACGGAACATCGTCGGTCTCGTTGTCATCATGCCTTTGGCGGATGACCTCGCCGCCCAGTATCCAGAGGTTGTTGACGTGCCGCCGCAACGTGGTGGTGGCAACGTCGGTCTCGTAGAGGTGACGGACGAAGGGCGTGAGTGCGGCGACGAGCGCCTCGCCAGCTGCGCGGTCGTCGTCGATCTCCCACGACGAGGGCCAACTCTGCATATCGGCCAGCGTACGTTCCAGGGTTGGAGGCTTACCCGCCATGGCGCTATCCTTCTACCTCGCCGCGTTCAGGCGAGGGCATTTCCGCGACGACTTCGTCGTCGGAGCGGTCGGGATTGCTGCAGTCAGCGATGATGTGATCCGCCATCTCGCCGAGGCCAGCGGCGACCATCGAGCGGATGGACTGGCTCGGTTTGCGTCCGGCCAGGTTGTGGGGTACGGTAGTCCCACTCGATCTCCGGACCCCGACATGAACCAACATTTCCCTTCACCATCACGAACCCTGGCCTTGCTCGGCGGCCTGCTGGCGAGCCTGCCGGCGGTCGACCAGGTGGCCTTCACCAGCGGCAGCCGCTATGCCATGGAGGCCAATGCGACCGTCCAGGTCAGCCTGGTCCGCAGCGGCGACCTCGCGGGCACCGCCAGCGTGGATGTCGGGGTGAATACCTTCGGGTTCGTGTATGGCTACAGTCCCGCGGTCAGCGGGACCGATCACAATTTCAGCGGACCGGTGACGGCCACCTTTGCCGCCGGCCAGTCCCTGGCCACGGTCTCCATTCCGCTCTTGGATGACAACGTCAGCGATGGGAACCGCTTCCTGGCGCTGAACCTGACCAATCCGGTGAACGCAGCCATCGGGACCAGTGCCCCGGGCACCAACAGCACGACGTCGGTCAACATCATCGATGATGAACCGGTTCGTTCCCTGATCATCAACCCCAGCGATCCCTACAGCATCTACGCCGGGGAGAGCATCGGCACCCTCGCCATCCCGGTGCGCCGGGTGGGGCCTCTGACCGGTTCGGTGACCGCCTCATGGACCATCGGCGATTCGAGCAACCGCTTCAGTCCGGATAGCGGAACCCTGTCCTGGGCGGATGGCCAGGGTGGTTACCAATATGCCCAGGTCGCGATCACCAACGATACGGCGGTCAACTCCACCCGGGGTGAGATCCTGAGTTTGACCTATCAGGTCGCTGGCTCGACCGTCAATAGCAGCGCCACTATCTATCTCGGAGATGACGAAGGCTGGCCAGGGGGATTCATCACCCCGGTCTCTTATGACACCGCCGCCGTCGTCGAGCGGGACACCCCGACCACGGTCAACATCCCCCTGCAGCGGGTCAAAGGCTTCTCTGGGGCGGTCACGGTAAGCGTCGCCCTGGGCGGTGGTCCCTCCACCGACGCATCGTTGCTGACCCCCACGGTCAGCTGGGCCGATGGCGAGGGCGGGATCAAGCCGATCCAGGTCCAGGTCCTGCCGGACGATGTGGCCGAATCCCGTGAGGATTTCTTCCTCAGCCTGACCATACCGGTCGACGTCCCGGTGGCCTTCTCACTTAACAGCGGCGTCCCCCAGCGGACCACTACCGTTTCCGGCTTCTCCATCCCGGCCAACGATCAGCCCGCCCTGGGCGGCCGGATCGGATTCACTGCCAGCCAATGGGCCGTGGTGGAAGGCGGCACCGCCACCATCGCGGTGGAGCGCTTCGGTGACCTGGCTGGCGCCGCCTCGGCCACTTTCACCTTTACCAACTCGTCCACCAGCAATACCGACTGGTCGGCGACGCCTGCTACCGGGACCCTGAACTGGGCTGCCGGCGAGGGCGGGATCCGGACCGTAGCCTTCACCGCCATCCAGGACACTGAGACCGAAGCCACGGAACTCCTCCGCCTGACGCTCAGCTCCCTGACCGGTGCCGTCCTGGCCGGTTCGAACAAGGTCGATATTGCCATCTACGACAATGATTTCGTCTCCCAGCCCGATCGGGCTGAACGCTCGCGGATCGAACTCGATTATCCGGCGTCGGTCCTGTACGCCAATGAAGGGAGTCCGTTGGTGGTGGCGCTCAAGCGCAGCGGCGACGCCAGCCAGGCGGTCAGCCTGGTGGTGGTCTCAGAGCCCGGCAGCGCCTTGTCCAGCTCCGACTACACCGCCGCCGAGGTGACCGTGTCCTGGGCAGCGGGCGAGACCGGGACCAAATCCGCCACCTTCGCCAGCATCAATGATACGGTGGGGGAACCCAGTGAATCGTTCACCGCGCGGCTCAGCGCGCCGATCGGCTGGGGCTACCTGGTGGGCAGCGATTCGGTCACCCTGAGCATCGGTGACGACGATAGCGCGGGGAATACCTATGAATTCACCATCGCCGGGGTGGCGGTCAATGAGAACGACCCCACCGTCACCGGCACCGTCACCCGCCATGCCGGGGGCAGCGGAGCGGTGTCGCTGATCTGGGCACTGCTGGTCGCCCCGGATCCCAACTATCCCAGCTTCCCGGCCTATGGGGTGGATGTCACCGGTACCTTCAGCGGGATCCTGGCGTGGGCCGACGGCGAGACCGGGGACAAGACCTTCAACTTGCAGCTGCTCGATGACACCGTGGCCGACGGCGACAAGAACTTCCGGGTCTTCCTCACGGCTGCCTCCGGCCAGCCCGTGGACATCCAGCCATTCACCGATCTCAGGGTCCTTGACAACGAACCATCCGCTGGCGGTCTGGATGTGGTCGGGGTGCTGGCCACCTCGACCACGAGCATCCGCCTAACTGAAGGTGCGGATCACCTCCTCACCTTCCGTCGCCGTGGCCTCAACAACGGCGCCATCACCCTGAGAGTCGGATCCGATTCCGGGACAGCGACCCCGGGACTCGATTACACCCTCTCGGCAGATGCGGTCGTGTGGGCGGCGGGGGATCTGTCCGACAAGACCCTGACCTTGAGCGTTCTGGCCGATACCGATGTCCTGGAAGGCGATGAGTCGCTGTCAGTGCGCTTCTTCGTCAACGAGGGAAATGCCTATGCCGGAGGTTACACCCAATATGTGGACGGGGTCTTTTCCTATGCCATCAGCGCGAATTTCCAGGCGTTGATCGATGAGGCTGCTTCCAGCGCTGGCGACATCATCGCGACCAGCACCCGGGTCCAGTTCACCGAGGGCGTCGATCCCAACCTGACCGTGACCTTGGGCCGTCTGAACGGCACCGCGGGGGCGGTGGTCGTCTCGTATGCCACCGTGGTCTCCCAGGTCGGCGACTTCGCCCGCCAGGGGTCGGACTTCACTCCGGTTTCCGGCACCCTGTCCTGGGCCGATGGCGAAGCCGGCGAGAAGACCATCTCGATTCCGCTCATCGACGATGCCCTGGTGGAGTTCGACGAGGTGGTCCGCCTGTTGACCGCCCAGACCTCAGGCTCGGCCCGCCTGGTCACCCCGGGCTGGCTGTTCACCATCCGCGACAACGACGTTCCAAGCGTGAATCCCGGCTTCATGTTCGCCGGCAGCGCCGCCTCCTTGGCCGAAACCGACCCCGCCCTGGCGGTGACCGTCCAGCGGGTCGGCACCACCGGCACCGCCAGCGTCGGCATCGCGATCAGCGGGACCGCCACCATCCCCGCCGATGCCGCCGTCTCGACCACCTCATTGGCATTCAGCGATGGCCAGGCCAGCGGTACGGTGACCATCACCCCGGTGGATGATGGAGCCGGCGATTCCGGCGAGACCGTGATCCTGACCCTGGTCAGCCCCTCGGCTGGAGCGCTGATCCTGACCCCCAGCGTGTTCACCGTGACCCTGACCGAGGTCACCGACACCACCGCCCCGACCGTGGCCATCGCCACTGTCAATGGCACCGCCCCCACCGCCGGGGCGATCACCGTCCGCAACCGCACAGCCAACGTGGTGATCAACGCCACCGACAATGTCGCGGTCACCAGCGTGACCTGGACCCGGGGCGGCCTGACCGGCTCGGCCAGCGCCAGCGGCCTGACCTGGACCATCACTGGCCTGCCCTTGGAAGTCGGTGCCAACACCGTGGTGGTGACCGCCAAGGACGCTGCCAACAACCAAGCTGCCGCCACCGTGGTGATCACCGTGCAGCCGGCCCAGACGTTCACCCCGAGCGGCACCCTTACCAATGGCGCAGGCGCAGCGGTGGACATCACCCCGGCGCTGCTCGGCCTCGGGGCAGGCGATCTGTCCCGGTACGATGCGGCCACCAACACCTTCATCCCGGTCGGGGCGAATGAGGTGCTCACACCTGGGATCCGCTATGTCCTGGCGCCAGGAGTCGCGGCGCCGGCCTTCCCACCCGCAGGCCATACCGTCACACCGACTCCGGCAGGTCGGGTGGCTGCGGTCGGATCCGGTTGGAGCCTGCGTTCGGTCAGTGGCGGCGCGGCGGTCACCTGGGATCCGGCCACCGTCCAGGTGATCCTGGACGGCACCACCACCATCACCCTCGATCAGGCCATCACTGCTGGGCATCTGCGGCCCTATATCTGGGCCTATGACCCCGCCACTGGCTCGATCTCACTGGTCACCCGCGATCCCAGCCGGGTTCCGGGATCGACCGCGACCATTCCGGCCGGAGCTACGTTGTGGGTGCGCAGTTTCTATGTCGGATCCCTGGAGATCCGCTTCCCGGCCGCCGCCCCGACCAATCGCGGTTGATCCCTTATTAACCAATCTACCGGAATCATCACATGACCTTCGCCCAGCCCCATCAGCTGTTCGGTGCCCTGCCCTTGTCCGCAATTCTTCTGCTCACCGCTTGCAGCGGCGGAGGCGGGAACAGTGGCGGCAGCTCCAGCCCTGCGCCAGATACCACCGTGCCGGCCGTGAGCGGCACCCTGACCCCGAACACCTTCACATTCGAAGGTGGAGTGGCCACCCTGACGGTGTCCGCCACCGATGCCGGCACCGTGGCTACCACCAGCGCCACGGTGGGTGGCACCCCGGTGACCTTGACCCAGACAGGCAGCACCTGGACCGGTTCGGTGGCCATTCCTGGCAACGGCAGCACCACTGGAGCCTCGGCCACGCTGACCGTGAACCTGCGCGCCACCGATCTCGCAGGGAATGCTGGCGTCGCCTCGGTGGCCGCGACAGTGACCGCCGCCGACGCCCCACCGGCGTTCTGAACGTCCGACTCCACCTGACGGAGCGTGCGCTTAGGTCGGAGTGCGACCTTGGCCCAGCGCACGGCCGAACGGGCCTGGCCCTTTGGCGACCTCCCAGGCGAATTTCATGTGACTTCAGCGCAGTCTGAGACCGGAATCGCCGGGAAAAAAGATTTTCAAGTCCGAATCAGGCGCCAGCTCGAAGTGAAAAGCTTGTGAATTTTGCAGAGAACAACGCGACCCGCAGGATAATCCTGCGGGTCGCGTCATGGTCTCTTCAGACCTAATGGTGGAGGTTGGGCTTACTCCGGCAAAACCTCTCCGCGATTAGAATAGATCGCGTTTTACCGTCGTTTCTTTCGTCGCGGTCTATCGAACCCTACCTTGTGCCGGTTGGGCGAAGCAGGTCCGCCAGCCAGGGGATGGCCTCCGGGTAGTCCTTGGTGTCTAGGACGAACTCCTGGCCGCGTCCAACGGTCTTGAGCCTGACGCCCTCGGGGCATCGCTCCCAGGCGATGGCCTTGCCGTGGTAGGACAGGGCCGATCCGCGCCCCTCGGGGTGGAACCAGGCGGGCAGCAGCCAGGTCGAGGGGCCGGTGCTGTCCGGTGCAGTCAGGCGCAGCTTGGGCGAGAAGGTCCCGAAGAGTCCGGCGCCAGGGAGTTCCAGGGCACCCGGCAGACGCAGCTTGTCGGCGGCGATGTAGAGCGTGTTGCTTGGGTCAGCCTGCATGGCCAGGTGCGGATGGTCGCCAGCCCAGGCCAGCCGGGATCGGTCCCGGTCGACCACGGCGATCTCGCCGATCTGAAGCCAGCCCCAGGCTGCGTGGATGGCGGGCGAGCCGCGAACGAATCTGTCGTCGTCGCCCAGGCGGCGGAAGAGGCCGAAGAACAGGAAGACGTCGCCCACGGCGACGCCCTCATTGCGCAGGTGGCCTTGGGCCGGTCCCACTTGTCCGAAGACGGGGCGCCAGCCTGTCGCTCGGGGGCGCATGGCCGGATCCAGGTCGGGATCGAGGTGCGCGCCGTAGTGAGCGCGAGGCTTCCCGCCGGTCATGTTCGGCACGAGTTCGCCCAGCCTCCGACCGCGCCACACCAGATCCTGGTAGCGCACAGAGGCATCGCGGTCAGGGATTGGCAGAGCCAGCATCGAGCCGTCCGGGAAGATCGGATTCGGGCATCCGCCCGATGCGCTATCGAACCCCTTTCTGCTCAAGGTTATCTTCATGAGCAGCGTCCCATGGACCGATCCTTCCGAGACGTCATGGCTGTGGGCGCTGGCGACGCGTTGCCGTCCTGCCGCCACGATGCGTCGTCTTCGGGCCACAGCGACGGCCGTCCGTGGATGCCGTTGGGCAGGCTCTCGAACCAAGCCCAGGCCATCTCGACCTGCTCGGGCGTGAAATCGCAGCGATGGCCACGGCCTCCGATCAGGAAGCCAAGGTGTAGTGGGAGATCCTTTACCTGCGCGCCGAAATAGCAGAAGGACCCGCCGATCAGCACCGGGTTGTCCTGATCGGGGCCAAGGTCGCGCCGCTTTGCCTTGGGGTCCTCCGATCCATAATCCCGGCTGTGGCGACTGTGGTGCTGCCAGTAGGTGCCATCGGCAAGCGGTTCATAGTGGTTGTCTCCGCTGCGAGAGCGTCGATCCGGGGCAGTCATGTCCGGCCGCTTGACCAGGAACCGGGCATCGTGCCAGTAATCGGCGAACGAGACCTTCTCGGCCACGACCATGCCGTAGACAAGACGGTTACCTTCCGCTCGTCCGGCCAGTCCCAGGATCAGATCGCCTGGCCGCGCACTACGACGAACCTGCGGTTTGCAGCAGGCGAGGGTACAGATGCCATGGAACGGATTGGGCGAGTAGCCGCCATCCCGAGCCACGATGTAGCTGAAGACGCGCCGTTCGCTCATTGGGAGCTTTTTCATCACGGCGTCGAGGGCACATGCCCCAATTTGTTGTCGGGGCAACCTGTTGCCGAACTCATCTGCTCAGACGACGTCCGGTGTGCCGAAGGCTTCACGCGGTCTTCCATGATTCCTCCATGTTCTTCCGATATAATACGCAGGCCAGCGCGAGGCATAGTCGCTGCGTCACGCTGGGCAGTTGATGGTGTAGACCCACGCCGTCCCGCTGTTCGGCGCGCTCATCACGACCAGGTACCAGGCCGGATCGCCCAGGAAGAATCCATCCGGCGCTGGCGCGCCGAAGAGGATCGGAAGAGGGCAGCCGAGGCGGTGACGGCAAGCCGCGATGCGCTCGTGGCATTGGCTGGGGCCTGGGCGGGCCGCGTGGAAATAGAAATGTTCCTGGCCGATGCCGAGCGATGCGCGGCGACTGACGAAGAACGTGCCGCTGTGGCAGAGCGGATTCAGATCGCCCGGGTCTTACTGAACTCCCAGACGCCGCTCCAGCGCTTGCTGGCATGGTCCTCGCCTACTGAGCGCTTGAAGGGGGCAGGACGAGTCGATGCGGCGGGCCTGACGCCTCCTGCCAAGCCAGCGGGAGGCACAGCGTCTGCAGACGCCGCGCCAGCGGCACGTACCCTGGCCCAGATGCCTGCATCGTTTTGGGAGTCCCGTGGTTGGTGGCACCACCGGTAGTGACTCATCTTCATGTCCTGCCAGAGGTGGAAATAAACGAAATGCCATTGCCTCTCCACCTGGGCATCCCCGACGGGCAGTTACCGCGAGCGCCTACCCGCCGCCAACGATGGAGCGGACCAGGAGATCCACGTCGGTGGCTGGATTCGGGAACTCCCCTGCTGCCTGGGCGGCATGACTCTCACGAAGCCGTTGGGCATGATCCAAGGCTGTCGGAACCTTGGAAACCAGTTCCGCCATGCACCGATCAGCGGAGCGTTGATCCTTGGCATAGCTGGGAAGCGCGGCTGCCAACCGTCGGATGGCTTCTGCTGCGCTGAAGAGAGGCGCCTGCGAGTAGACGAGATGGAGCAGAAGCCAGACCTCGAAGCACGGGTTCGACCAAGCTAGGTGGATGCTATGTTGCCCGGCCTTCTGCCGAAGGGTGCGCGATCCTCGCGGCTATTCCGCGCTTTGGTCGTTTCGGCAATCGCCACATCGAGCATCTGAAGCGGGCTCTTGGGGCAGTCCTTGACCACGATCACAACGTGACGGTGGGTCTGTCGAATGCGGTCGAAATACGCGGGTTCAGTCACCTTGCCTTGCGTCAGGACCAAGATGCGGCGCCGGAGCGGACGGCGGTGGTCTTGCCGGCGGGTTCGCCGTGAAAAGTGGTCGTCGCGGCTCATGTCAGCGCCCCAGGTGGGTCGGCAGGACGGGGATGCCGCCGTAACGACCAGCGAGATACCCTCGCAGAATCGAGTCCTTTTGCTTCGGCCTGTAGTCGGTCAGCGGGATCACTTGGGTCGCCCCGTCTGCGTCCTTCTCCGTCAGATAGATCTGATCTCGGCGGAGGATCTCCTGATTGAGCTGGGAGACATCGTGGCTGGTCATGATCGCCTGGGCGCCGTGGCGGTTGACCTCGGGATCATGCAGCATCCCCAGAATGCTGCGCACGAGCAGTGGATGCATGCTGGCGTCGATCTCGTCGATCGCGACGCAGGCTCCCGTCTCCAGCATGATCCGTAGCGAGCCAAGCAGCGTGAAGAGCCGTACGGTGCCGGCGGACTCGTCTGCCATGAGATCGAAGTCCTCATCGCCGCTGCCATCGGACCGGCGGTGGATGGTCTGGGTGGCGGTGACCCGACCAGCTAGCAGGTCCGTTTGCAGCTGCGAACGGATGTCTTCGGGGATCGCTTCGGGCAGCTTGATCTGATCGCTGGACAGCGTGATGACGCGGATGTCCTGGATGCCGAGGTCGGCAGCGGCCAGCATCCGCGTGATGAAAGCCTTGGCCTCGGGGTCGTTCTTCGCCAGTTGCGATGTGAACGCCTGCATGCCAGCCAAGCTACCCGGCTGCTGCGCGGCGAGATCCCAATAGCCGAGCCGTCGCACGAACCACTGATAGACTGCTGATAACTGCGGGTGGTTGAACTGCGCCCCGACCGATAGGAACAATGCGTTATCCCGCGTCCGCTCCTGCAGGTCCTTCGCCGGCTTGAAGCTGCTCGTTGAGTGCCAGTCGTACCGTTCACCCGTCCACTTGCGGGTGAACCAGCGCTGTGGCTGGCCCTTGGGATAGGCCACAAGTTCTTCGTGATGGACTCTCTCCGCACTGATCTGGAGATAGTAGATGTAGCGGACGCCATCCTCAATGAATGCGACTTCGAAAGAGGAAGGCTTGGCGCGACTCTCGGCATCAAGGCGATAGGGGACGACTCCCGTCGGTGCGCCGGGCAACAACCTGGTTGCCGAGTTCTCAACAATGAAGCGCAGATAGGCGAGCGCTTTGAGGACGTTGCTCTTCCCCGACGCATTCGCGCCGTAGAGGACCGCGCTTGCCAGCAACCTGCAGGACTCGTCGCCCACGAGATTGCCTGGCAATGAGTGGTCCTTGGGCGCAGGCGTCATCGTCAGCGAAACGCTCTCGCGGATGCTTCGGAAGTTCCGCACGACGAAATGGACAAGCATAGCGGTAACCTCGTCCTTCATATCTTTGGGAGAAAATTTCTCTCTACAAGCCTCAAGGCCGCGAAAATGACTTAAATCGGACGTGGATCAATATTGACCCTGTTGGAGGGTTCAAGAATCGACACAAACCCCCTGAGTTTCAGTTATGACACGGACTTAGCGAAAAAAGACCAGGGTGGGGTGCTCATCCAAGTCGCGCCTGGACCGCAGGTTGATGAAGGGGCTTGGCTGAAACTCATCCGCGACCTGCCAGCCTCCAAAGTGGCCCGCCGACTGGGCATTACCGACCGTCAGGTGCGCCGGATCAGGACCGGCAAGGTCAGCCCGGCCCGGCTACGGGAGCACGCCAAGGTCGATGACCAGCCTCCACGGCAACGATTGCCGCCCGGGAAGAAGAAGCGGTAGGTCGTCGATTCCGACGTTGCTCCTCTGGTCACTCCGATCTAGTCCATGGTGACCAAGGGCGCGATCCTCAACGAGATCGCCATCTATCTCACCGAGAAGGGCATTGCTCCGCCCCGGAAGATGGGCTGGCGTCCTGCCGCGGTCCACTCGCTGCTGAGCCAAGAGCGGCTCGTCGGCTTGCTGGTCGATCGGGTGACCTTCGACGCCTGTCATCAGGCGCTGGAGGCCAGGAGCTGTCCGGCCCGGCCAGTCGGTGGCGTGCGGCTTGCCTGTCAGGGCCGCAGTGAGCGCGTCTGGCCGCTGGCCAATCTGGCTCGCTGTGCGTTCTGCGGCTCGACGCTCTTCGGGTACTCCTCAAAGGGCCGGCGTGGCGGGGTTCACCCCTACCTTCGCTGCACCAACAAGACGAAGAAGCTCTGCAAGGCACCGGACCTACCGGCGAAGGCATGGGAGCATGCTGTATGCACCGCCTTGGAGATGGTGCTCGTCGATGACGGCCCCTATGCCCGTCGTCTCAACGCGCTCACGATTGAGTTGGAGCGGCGGCCAGGGAACCAGCAGGAAGAGCTGTCTGCCGTGGCCAAGGAGCGAGATGCCGTTCAGGGTCGCATCCAGCGGCTCATCGACTTGGCCGAGGCCGGCGATGCTCCGGTCGTGGGATCGCTGACCGGCTCAAGAGCCTGGAACAGGAGGCTGCGAAGCTCGAACTGAAGATGGCTGAGATCGAGGGCCTGAACTCAGCGTCGCGGATCGACGCCGACACGGTGGAGACCCTGCTGCATCAGTTGCAGGCCGGTGCCATTGGCTTGAAGGACCGGCCGGTCGAAGATCAGAAGACCGTCCTTCAGGGCCTGATGTCAGGGGTAACCATCGGCTTCCAGAAGCCCATCACCGTGTCCCTGTGGATGCCGGATCTGGTAGCCCTGGTAGGGTCCAAAGAGACCCCGGAAGCCAACGCCCCCACGCCCGCCGCAGGGGTTTCCTGCGGCGGACCTGGGTTTGTGTGGCGTTCTCAAATGGTGGAGGCGCCGGGAGTCGAACCCGGGTCCGGGAAAATTCGTACGATGCTTCTACGCGCGTAGGCGGTCGTTTGATCTCATCCGTGATGGCGGCGGCCGCCAACCTTCACCACAGACCAGCCCGGTGGGTCTCGCCAGGGGTAGTCGGACAGCTCCCCAAGCCAGCCAATGCGTTGAGAGGTGCATCGGGGCATTGGCGGCCCTTTGCACCGCCTCACCTACTGATGGTTAAATCAGGCTGCGAGGGCGTACTCGACGTGATCGTCGGCACTTGTGTTTTTTGCGGATTTTTTACGTGGCCTCCCGCACCACGGCGCGCGGCTGGTCGCCGGTGTTCACCCGTCGAAAGCCTATTCGCCCCCCGATTGTCAAGAATGGATACGATAGCGGGCAGGGGGGATTTGAGAAGCGCTCGGAAGTGGACGCGGAGGGACGCTGCTGGTTTGCGCTGCTTCGGCGTTCTAGACAAGGCCTGGCTGCCTGCCGGTTGCGATCGGCCAGACGCTGCCAGGTGATGGATTTCCCCGGCAATCCGCCTTCCATCGTGGTTGCTTCGCCGGATGCCGAGTGTCCACCCTGGCCGGCGGCATCAGTCGCTTGCACCGATGCTGATTGCGAAGCATCGTCTGTTGCCCTCGGAATCTCCCTATGCGCCTCCATCTCCTCCCCGTCCTCGCAGTGAGCGCCCTCGCCGCCGGCGACGCCATTCCCGCGCCGCAGACCCTGCCGGATCCCAACCTTTTTCTGGTGGCGGTGGTGCCTGACCTGAAGGCGACCTTCGGGCGGGTCGAGCAGGCTGTGCAGGCGATCCAGCCTGGCGTACTGCCGCCTGGTCTGATGGCGATGCAGGCAGGAGGTACCTTTGGCGATCCGGGACTGAACAAGCTGGCGCCAAGACCAGTGGTGATCGCGGTCGGTCCAGGTGCGCCGCTGCCGACCATCGTCGGGATAGTGCCAAGCACCGATACCAAGGCGTATGTCGCGGCCGCTACGGGCCTGGGCCTGATGGCTGAAGCCGTCGGTGATCTGGTGCTGGTCGGGCAATTGCCCACGGCTATCGATCTCGGCAAGGCCTTGGCCAAGGATTACGCTGCGCTGACCGGGCCGGCGGTGGCAGCCAAAGCCGATATCCGGCTGATCATCGCACCGAGCAAGGTGGTGAGCACCTATGGTCCGATGCTCCAGGGCTTCATCCAGATGGCCGCTGCGCAAACGGCTGGCGATCCCAAGGCCGCCCAGGGCATGGCGATGGCCCAGATGGTCTGGCCGGTCCTCACCGGTGTGGCCAAGGATTTCGCTGCGAAGCAAATCGATCTGTTCCTGAAAGGCGATGTCCTGCAGATCGAGAGCAGCGCAGCCGCAGCGCCTGGATCGATCCTGGCCTCGATGCTGGTCGCACCGCCGGCCGGATTGACCCGGCCCCCGATCCCGGGCAACGGCTGCATCGCCATGGGCTTCAACTTCAACGCCTCGGCCGTGGTCGGCGGCATCGCCGAATATGCCGTGAAATTCAAAGCCGATCCCCAGGCAGGTCCGTTGTTCAGCGACGAAGTGATCGCCCTGATCCGCTCCGCTGCCGGCGTCTATTCGGGGACCGGGAGTGGCGCAGTTGGCGGCACCGACAGCCTGGAAACAAGCAATATCCTCGGCATCACCGATGCGGCAAAGGCCAGAGCTCTGGCCAAGCAAGGGCTTGCGTTGCTCGGCGCTGGGAAAGTAGGGGAGATGTACAGGGACCTGGGAATTTCGGTGGTCTTGAAGGAAAACGTCAGGTCCACCGGCGGTCAGCAGATTGATCGCACGGAGGTGACCATCGATGAAGCCAAGGCCCAGCCCGGGGCGAAGGAAATGATCCAGAACATCGAATTCGCGTTCACCAAAACCCAGGGACTGAGCAGCAATGTACCTGCCAATGTCGATGCACTCGTTGCCGGCAAGGTCCTTGGTAAGCCGCTCGCAGCCCAGGCGGCGTTCCCTGGATTCGACGGCTTTGTAGATTGCGACCTGATCAGTTACCTCCGCCTGACCATGTCGATCCAAGCCAAAGCCCAACCGATGATCAAGCCGCTGGCCGATGCCCTGGCCGCAGCCCAGCCGGCGCCGCCCATCTTGTTTGCTTTCAAACTGGCAGACGGAAAGATCCAGGCGAAAGCCCAACTTCCGTTAAAAGCGATCGGAAACATCGGCCTGGCGTTTGCCGCTGGAAACCCGGGCGGACGCCCAGGTGGCGCCCGTCCCCGACCAGTCGCAGATCAGAACGCGTATTGAGCGCTCAGCCCCTCCCTTGATTCCCTTGGTCGGCATTCGACCAGGATTGGGAGGGGGTCTGATCGGCCAGGGATGGACTGCCGATCAGCGATTTCTTGCTTCTGGAGCCATCCATCCTTTCGGGACCTGCTCGATCCTTTCGGGACCTGCTCGGTCCACGAATCTCGGATGGGACGCTCACGCATGTACGCCTCCGATCGACGGCGGCGCTTGGAATTCCGGTAGTGCTCCTGGATCACAGGTCTCCAGACCACGCGCTGCGGCCACCAGCGCGGCCGCCGCACGTGCTCGCCCGATCATGTCATCCCAACCGTGGGGAGAGGCCAATGCCTCTTCGCGCGTTGCCTTGTCCGGCAGGTGCACTTGCATGTCATGCACCACCTTTCCGAGCAATTCGGGCGGATGTCCAGTACTGAGAACGGACTGGGCTGCTCCGAGACCGAGCAGTCGCGTGCGTAGCTTGGCGTAGGCGAAGCGCGCCTCCTGCAGGTGAAGGGCCTCGTCGATGCCGATCGCCGGAAAATGCTTCCGCACCCAGTCGCGAGCCTCGGCCGGGGTGCGGCGGGGCGCTGGTGGAGAGAGCCGTTCAGAAAAATGCTCACTCAACCAGGATTGGAAATCGCCGACCTTGCGGCGCTGCTTGTCTCGGCTGCGGTTTTCGTGGTTGGTGGCCTCGGGCATGAACATCCAAGGCCCGGCCAGCGGACTCGACAAGACGAAGCGCCAGAGCGTGTCATAGGTATCGAACCAGGGCAGCTCGGCTGGGTAGCCGAGGGCCGTGAGCACCGTGGAGGGATCCGCGGTCAGGTGAACATCGGCGGCCCACGGGACATCGCGCTCGGCGCGGTAGCGCAGGCCATCCATGCCGAAGACGAGTCCCTGCCAGGCTGCGACGCGGCCGATCAGCATCCCAAAATCTCCGCCGGCGTAGAAGAAGCGGGTGGCCGGCGCCTCGGCTGTGGCGCAGCAGATGAAGTCAACCTGGACGATGCGCCCGCGGTCCCACGGCACCGGGACGGGCACGGAAAGGACTTTGTCGTTGCGGCTGATGGCGGCGACATGGGCGCCGATCATGCCTGCGAAGCGCTCCACCGTCGGGGCGTTGGATTCGCAGATCAGATCGATGTCGCCATGGTCCTGCTTCTCTGCGACCCATGGCACGAGGTAGAGCGGCCGAGCATCGACCAGCTGCCAGTTGCGGTGCAGGTGATGGACCAGAGCGACGACCTCGGCCGAGGTCAGTCGGATCGGATGCAGGTGCTTCAACGCATTTCCGCCCATGGGTCACACTCCGTGATGGTTTTGTGGTCAACCGCCAGACCGAATGAGTCAGCGGCATCAAGGCCAGAGCACCCCAACGACCCGTGGCGGGTCTGGGAGGCGAACGGCTGCGTCGCCGCCGAATGGGACAGAATATAGGTCTCGGACCGCTGTCGCCAGGTGCGCAGGTCCCGGCCGACATTCGAGTCTGGTCGCGCCGTCCGCGTCGCCCAAACCGGAGAGCTGCGCGTGGAGGTCATCTCCTGCATGGACAACGACGATGTGGCCTCGAGGGATGGATTCGAACCATCGTCGCCGGTTCCGTAGACCGGCATCCTTCCGCTAGACGACCTCGAGAACTGGACCGGGCAGAGAAGATCGGACCGCTTTCCCGCGCCGGCAGGCGCAGGCGGCGCTGGATCGTCGCCATGGGATGTGCGTGGAAGCACGGACGACAGGAATCGAACCTGTCTGTACTGGTTTTGGAAACCAGCGCCTGCCCAGCCGGCCCCATCCGTAGGAAAACGACCTGCTCCGGCATCACCCCCATGGGGTCCATGCCCTCCTCGGGTCATGGTGCCGGCTGCTGGCAATTACCGTCGCAGGTCGAGACGGTGCAGATGGTGGAGAGCGCAGTTTTGCGCAAAAAACGAGGAAAAATGAGGTCTGGTACACCAGGATGGGGAGCCCAGCCGGATGTGCACGATACGACACCCGCCGTTCGGAGGCGACGCAGCTACCGCAATGATGGCGCGGATCTCCATGGTGAATCGCTCAGCGTTTTCCGGGATCGCTGTTGTCGTCTCACAGTCCAACGCTTCGCAATGTGCTTGCCCTCCTGGCGGTCCGGCCCCACGCCACGCCGACCGCCTCTGGCGCCCACCTGCGCCCCTTGCCCGACGGCATGCCTGGATGCCTCTCTTTGGACACGCACGGTGGAGTCGAACCACCTGGCTCTGCGTTTGCTGCGCAGTGCTCGCCCGGCGAGCTGACCGCATGCGTGAGGTGACCAGTCAAAAATCGCGGCGGCCGGAGTCGAACCGGCATCGGACGGCTTATGAAGCCGCGCTGGGAACCATTCCAGTCCACGCCGCAGTGCTGGTTGAATCACAACGAATTGAACACGATCGCTGTTCATGCAGCTCACCTGCCGCGAGGAACCTCCTGAAGGCTGTCGGGGCGAAGGCCCGCAGCTGAGGGTGATGGAGGGCGTGACGCTACCTGAACCAACCACCATTTGCGAATTCTCTAGGAAAAAACGACCATGGGTCGCTCCTGGGGAAGTGATGGCCTGCAAAAAATAAAATTGCCGGTCGGTGTCCCCGACGGCCCGGAGTGCCAGTCCTTGCGGACTCCCGGGCTTGAGGCTTCAGGACGCGGTGCGTCCCTGCGGCAACGATGGTGGACCCCGGCGGGTTCGAACCGCCGACCTCCCCGTTTGCTCAATACGGGCAAACGTGGCGCTCTTCCGATGAGCTAGGAGTCCAGAAACGCCGCCACCGTGGAGTGGCGACGGTTGGGTGCTACGGCTCTGGCGTTGTGAAAGGTGGCGAAAAGCGAAGAACCCCGGCCTGAGATCAGGCCGGGGTTCCAGAAGAGGCGTCAGCGTGAGCTGAACGACTACATTGCTGGAGAACCCGGCGTGGGGCGATTGGTGGCGCGCAGGGATGCGCCGCGGAACCCGTGTGCACACGACATGGACCATGAGCGTCGGTTGCCGAAGACCGGCCTTGTCGTGGAGATGATCACGGTCGCGGCCTGGTTGGCGGTGTGGTGGATCACGGAAGGTCGGCTCGGGGGCAGGGTCGGCAGAGCCGGATGCTGTGCTGGGACGGTTTATATGGTAGTTGAGTGATATGTCAACAGCCATATTTCTGTCAGAGTCAAACCCGGGTTGTCGGCTTGGAACGCCGCGTGGAAAACTGCTATGGACACGCAGGGGGAGAGCCTTGCATCGCTGCCCATGGACAGCGCAGGCGTCTGGCTGGGAGGGGCGGATTCGAACCGCCAATGAGGTCGCCCTCGTCCGGTTAACAGCCGGATGCCTTACCATTCGGCGCACCTCCCAATGAAGACCATGGTGGCCCCAGGCCGTCTCGAACGGCCATCTCCGGATTTTCAGTCCGGCGTCCTGCCGATTGGACGACAGGGCCATCGTGTTGCCTCGCAAAGACTCGAATCGAACACACATCGAGTTCGCCATCCTGCGGCTGAGCCAACCTGCCAAGCAGGTGGTCAGAGGAGGTGGACTCGAACCTGCGGCACGTGGTTCGCGAGCATGTTTTCGCCACGGATCTGCAGTTGTCGAAGAGGAAAAACGAAGCGAGCCCCTGGGAGGTGTCCCAGGGGCTCGCAGATGAGGTCGCGTCGGTGTGGTCTAGCGCGTCGTCATGGTCTGCATCGCCCCTGGAGCATCCGAAAATTCACCGGATGCTGGACACAGGGATTGCGAGGGACGAACGCGGACATGGGCATAACAATATGGTAGTCTCTGCGATTGTCAACCATGCGAAGTCGGCTAGCCTGCGGGCGATGAGCAATGCTCCCAGCCTGTCGCTCGCCCTGCGCTGGCTGACTGCCGATAACGGACTGTCGGAACAGGAGCTGGCGGTGCTTGCCGGGGTCTCGCCGGGTGCAGTGGTGGCCTACCTGAACAAGCCCCATGCACCGACCCTGACCTGGTTGGGCCTGCTCAACGCTTTGCGCTGCCGGTTGGAGGTCAAAGCCCCCAAACGACTCCTGAGCATCGCCCTTCCCAGGATCAGCGCCCAACGCCGGGCCAATGAACGCCAGCAGTGGGAAGCCCGGCGGCTGGTGGCGTTCCGTTCGCAGATCCTGCGCCAGAGCCCGGGAATCATGCTGGAAGACGCCCAGCGAACCGCGCTCGGCTATGTCGCGGCATCGGCTGCGCGCCTCGACAACGACTTGCAGGCGGCCCACCAGCGACTCGGGTCAACCTACGCCGATGCCACCACTTCCGGCCTGCGCGCAGGCTTGCGCGCTGTCGCTGACGCGGCGTGCGTGAACGCCGAGGATCTCGCATTGCTCTCCGGGGTCTCGCTCAGCGCCGTGCAAGCGGTGCTCGACCAGACAGCCGAGGGTCGGTTGGCCACTCCGCATCGCCTGTTCTCGGCCATCGCCGCCCGCCTGGTCATCCGGCCGGCTGGTGGTGGCGCAGTCGCCATCAACCTCTCCCCACCTGGCGATTGGCGGCCCGAGGCTCCGCGGCCCGGTCGCAGCTCCATAACCCACGATGAAATCCGTGAGCGGGCCGGTCGCGGTGAGGCGCTTGCGACCATCGCCCGCGCAGCCGGCGTGTCACGGCAACGGGTACATGCGATCGTAAGCAGAGGCCCATGAAGCCGTCGGCGGCCGTCACCGATCTGCCGGTCCCGCGCTGGGTGATCTCCGACACGCATCTCGGGCATGCCAACATTCTGAGCTACTGCCCGTGGCGGCAGACCTGGGCCGGCGATGTGCACCAGCACGACGCGGCCCTGATCGACGCCTGGAACAGCGTTGTCGGTCCCGAAGACTGGGTCCTGCACCTCGGCGACGTCGCGTTTGGTCACTTCGATCAGGTCGCTACCTACCGCACACGCCTGCAAGGCAGGATCTGTGTGGTGCTCGGCAACCATGATCGGACGCGCACCTCGATGCTGACAGCCGGCTTCGAAGTCGTGGTGCCGCTTGGTGAAATCCGCGTCGGCGATGACCGTTGGGTTTGCCGGCATGACCCGGCCAAGGTCACGCCGGAGATGGCAAAAGGTGCCAGGCGCGTGCTGCACGGCCACTGCCATGGTGACAGCCACCGCGGCTCGCTCCCCGAGCATTTGCGCGAGCTTGCCATCGACTGCGGGGTCGATGCGCTGCGTTCCGTGGCACCGGTGCCCTGGGATCAGATCAGATGAATGGTCTTGGACTGCGCTGGCCGGCGGTCTGGAGGCGCCTTGGCGCATCGGTCATCCCCGACATCAGTGATCTTCTGCAACGTTGGGCCGAACCCCATCGCCGTTACCACACGACCGCGCACCTCGCCCACTGCTTGGCGACCTATGACCGCAACCCGCTGCGTGACGCCCGGGTCGAGCTGGCGCTGTGGTTCCACGATGCCGTCTATGACCCGCGTGCCAGCGACAATGAGGATCGGTCCGCCGAGCTGGCGCGCTCGGCTGCCGGTGTTGCCGGCCTGACGCCAGAGATCACCGACGTCATCATTGGCTGCATCATGGCAACCCGGCATCGTGGGCCTCCGGCCAATGCCGCCGAGGCCCTGACCCTGGATGTTGACCTGGCCATCCTCGGCGAAACCCGCGGCCGCTTCGACCGCTACGATGCTGCGATCCGGGCGGAGTACGCCTGGGTGCCCGAGGCGACCTATCGGCGCGAACGCGGACGCATCCTGGCGAGCTTCGCTCAGCGCGAGGATCTCTTCACCACGCCTTGGTTCCGCCGCCGCTACCTGGCCAGGTCGCGGACGAACCTGCAACGCGCGGTGCGCCGGTTGGAGGCTGCCCATGGGTGACCTCACCAGCCGGCGATGGATCGTCGCAAAAGGCATCCTGTTCGCCGTCATCGTAGTGATGGCCGGCTCTGGCGTGCTCATCCACGAGAACTTCTGGTTCCGACTCGGCCTGCTGCTGGTCTGCCTGTGGGCCGCCTGCCGGTTCTACTATTTCCTGTTTTATGTCCTTGAGCGCTACGTCGGCGTCGAGGGCCGCTATGCTGGCATTGTCGACCTCTGTCAGCGCCTGTGGCGGAAACGGAAACCGTGAGGCTGGTTCATCGCACCTGATGGCTTCTGCAGTGCATCTGGCGGCCTCCGGGGAGGACGATTGCTTTCTGAGGGCGTTGCTCCTTTGCTCGCGGGACCATGCCGGTTCACATCCAGCCTCGGCTTGCGCTGCATCCACGGCTTGCGCTGCATCCACGGCTTGCGCCGCCGACCGGTTCTTCGGATGACGCGACGCGTCTATCGACGCCTGTATGATCCCTTCAGCGGAAGCAACCTCGGCTATCGATCGCCTGTTTCGTGCCGAACATGGTCGCGTCTTGGCCACCGTGGTTCGTCTGGTCAGGGACTTCGATCTTGCTGAAGACGTGGTGCAGGAAGCCTTCATCGCCGCCATCCAGCAATGGCCCAAGGATGGCTGGCCCGGGAATCCGGTCGCGTGGCTGGTCTCCTGCGCCCGGTTCAAAGCCATCGATTCCATTCGGCGGCGGACCCGGATGCAGGAATCGGAGCGGGAGATCGCAGGTTTGATTGCAGAGCTTGAAGCCAGCAACCACGACCTGTCCGAGCGCGAGATCCAGGACGATCAGCTCCGGTTGATCCTCGCCTGCTGTCATCCGGCTCTCGATCCGCAGGTTCAGGTCGCGTTGACCCTGCGCGAGGTCTGCGGTCTCACCACCGAGGAGATCGCCGCCGCCTTCCTGGTCGCTCCTGCGACCATGGCCCAGCGCATCGTACGCGGCAAAGCCAAAATCCGCGACGCGAAGATTCCCTTCAGAATACCTGGCGTCGAAGAGCTGCCGCGGCGGATCGAAGCGGTGCTGGCGGTCTGCTACCTGGTGTTCAATGAAGGGTATTCAGCATCAGCTGGTCCGCTCCACACCAGGCAGGATCTGTCAGGTGAAGCGATCCGCCTCGGCCGCCTGCTGTGCGAGCTGTGCCCGGACGGCGAAGCCTTCGGCCTTCTGGCCCTGATGCTGCTCCATGATTCGCGGCGCGAAGCCCGGACGACCAGCACGGGTGATGTGGTCCTGCTTCAAGAGCAGGATCGTTCGCGCTGGAACCGCGATGCCATCCGTGAAGCCCACCGATGGCTCGCTCGGGCCATGGCCGCGGAGCCGATCGGAGCGTATACGATCCAGGCGGCCATTTCTGCGCTTCACGCCGACGCGCCAAGCGCCGAGCGGACCGACTGGCGGCAGATCGTGGCCTGGTACGATGCCCTGATCCAAGCGGCGCCATCGCCGGTGATCGCGCTCAACCGGGCTGTGGCGGTCGCTATGTGCGATGGCCCCGAAGCCGGACTGGCCGTGGTGGAAACCCTCCAGGCTGAGCTGGCGGACTACCACCTGCTCCATGCCGCCCGGGGCGATTTGCTGCGCCGGGCCGGCCGGATCGCAGAGGCCGCCGCCGCATATCGGCAGGCGCTGGTGCATGCCTA
This sequence comes from Planctomycetota bacterium, assembly GCA_014193115.1. Taxonomy (GTDB): domain Bacteria; phylum Planctomycetota; class UBA11346; order UBA11346; family UBA11346; genus BJHQ01. The sequence goes on from BJHQ01000020.1 coordinate 31,055, forward strand.
CCAGGACCCCGAACGCAGGCTGCTCGGGCGCCGGTTGACGGAGCTGTCCGAGATCCAGGCCTCAACCGCAATGTAGTATCGTCCCGCCAGGCGAGAACAGTGGACCCAGTTCGTTGTCGAATTCCGACCGGCCCGTTCGATTAGAAGGAGAACGGCGGAATTGCAGCGCGGTCGCGCCGTCGCCGCCGAGCCACCCCGGAGCCCATCCATGCGCGTCGTCGTCTTCGTCAAAGCCACCCCATCATCCGAGGCCGGGCTCATGCCCAGCGAGCGGCTGATGGTCGACATGGGGAATTTCAATGAGGAATTGGTGAAGGCCGGCATCATGAAGGACGGCGCCGGCCTGCGTCCGTCCGCCCAGGCGGTGCGGGTGCGGTTCTCGGGCGCTGATCGCACCGTCATCAACGGCCCCTTTGCCGAAACCAAGGAACTGGTGGCCGGGTTCTGGCTGTGGGAGGTCCCCTCGTTGGCCGACGCCATCGCTTGGGTGCGCAAATGCCCGAACCCGATGCCCGAGGAGTCGGAGATCGAGATCCGACCATTCATCGAATGGGAGGACCTCGGCGAGGGATTCACGCCGGAGCTGAAGGCCCAGGAGGCCCGTCTCGACGCGCAGGCCGCCATGAGCCGCGCCACGGTCCAGTCCTATCTGTTCTTCAACGGCCGCTGTGATGAAGCCCTGGCGTTCTACACCACCGCCGTGCAGGCCAAGGTGAGCACGGTCCTGCGCTGGAACGAGAGCCCCGAAACGCTCCCGCCGGGGCTGCTCAAGCCGGGCTTCGAGACCAAGGTCATGCACTGTGAATTCAAGGTCGGCGGCACCACCGTGCTCGCCTCGGATGGCTGCGGCGAGGACACCCGCTTCCAGGGCTTCCGGCTGGCCCTCACTGTGCCGACCGAGGCCGCCGCCGACCTCGCCTTCACGGCCCTCGCCGATGGCGGTCGCATCGACCTTCCCCTGGCCAAGACCTTCTGGTCGCCGCGCTACGGGATGGTGACGGACCGCTTCGGCATCGGCTGGATGGTCATGGTCATCGCACAACAACAATGAAACGATGAGGAACAACTCAATGAGCACCTACACCAACACGACATCAGCATTCTCAACCGCCCAGGATGAAGCCGAGATCCGCCGGCTGATCGAGGCCTGGTCTGCCGCGGTCAGCGCCCGGGACCTGGATGGGATCGCTGCGAACTATCAGCCGGACACCCTGCTGTTCGATGCGATCCCGCCTTACAAGACGATCGGGAGGGACGCGATCCGGCAGGCCTGGGCCAACTGCCTGCCGTTCTTTCCTGAGCAGTTCAGGTTGGAGCGCCGCGACCTCACCATCCAGGTCGCTGGCGACACCGCCTTCGCTCATTTCCTCATCCACTTCCTTCCCGTTCCGGCAGACGACCCCTGTGGACAGACGTGGATGCGGGTGACGTCCGGCTTCCGGCGCATCCAGGGGGCATGGAAGGTCCTCCACGAGCATGTGTCGGTGCCTTTCAATCCGATGAACAGCCAAGTGTGGTTCATCAGGAATCCGGACGTGGTCGACATCCCGGACTATGGCAACGCATGCACATGAACGGCAGCAGGGGTCACTTCGACATGACGACACACATGGCCACATCAGGTAAGGGAATCCCATGACCACGAACAAAGCCCGCATCATAGGTTGGATCCTGACCGGACTCGTCGGCCTGTTCCTGATCGGCGGGAGCGGTGTCCCCAAGTTCGTCGAATGGCCGGGAAAGGCCGCGATGATGGACCACTTGGGCCTGCCCCTGGCGCTGGTCCCGATCATCGGCGTCATCGAGATCGCGGTGACGCTGATCTACCTTATTCCGCGCACGTCGTTCCTGGGGGCCATCCTGCTCAGCGGGTACCTCGGCGGCGCGGTGCTGACGCACCTGCGCGTCGGCGACCCGTGGTGGTTCCCGGTCGTCCTCGGCGCCATCGCCTGGCTGGGACTGGCCTTGCGCCAACCTGTCATAATGCGACTCGCACTGGGATCTTCCGCAGAAGTCATTCAGCCCGCTGGTCGATCAACATGAGGTACATGCTGCTCGTCTACAGCCCGGAATCCGCCTGGACCACGGAGGAATGGACGGCCTGCGTCGTCGCCTCGTCGAAGATCTGCCAGGAACTCCAGGCCCAGGGACGCTTCATCGCGGCATCGCCGCTGCAACCGGTGGCCACCGCCACCACCGTGCGGATCCGCCAAGGCCAGACGCTGGTCACCTCCGGGCCGTTCGCCGAGACGACGGAGCAGTTCGGCGGTTTCTTCCTTATCGACGTTCCGGATCTCGATGCCGCCATCGCCATCGCCGCGCGGCTCCCCGCTGCTGGCAAAGGCACCGTCGAGGTGCGGCCGGTCTTCGTCCTGCCCGACCTGCCGGCAGAGCAATTGTCTGCCCGCTCGGATCACGGAGCGCAGGCCGCGCCGTTCATGTTGCTGTGCTACGACGATGAACAGGCGTGGAATGCGCTGGGACCGGAAGCCCTGCGCGCAGCCCAGGCCGAAGCGGCGGCGTTGGTCCGGACCCTGGATGCACGGGGGCAATACCTCAGCGCGTCGCCATTGCATCCCATCGCCACGGCCACCAGTGTGCGGATACGCCAGGGCAAGCTGCTGGTCAGCGATGGACCATTCGCAGAAACCCGTGAGTTCCTCGGCGGCTATTTCCTTATCCACGCCCGCGATCTCAACGATGTGATCACCGTCGCTTCCAAGCATCCCGGTGCCAGGGTCGGCAGCGTCGAGATCCGGCGCTTGGCCGATGTGGGCATGCTGGTATCCGGACAGCAGCTGGTGTGATGAAATGCATGCGGGAACCCTGAGGTACAACCAGCAATTGGAGCATGGGCAGAAGCAACTCTGCGATCTGCTTGCCAAGGAGATCGACGAGAACCTTCCTGAAGCTGAGAACAGGATTTGGCATGCCCATCCCGTCTGGTTCCTGGACGGGAATCCGACGGTCGGTTACAGCAAGCAGAAACCAGGCATACGGCTGATGTTCTGGAGCGGCGCCGACTTCGATGAGCCCGGACTCACTGTCCTGGGCAAGCGGTTTAAGGACGCATCGGTGTTCTACAGCGACGTCTCGGAAATCAGGACGTCCGAGCTGCGCAGGTGGATCGAAAAATCCCGGATGATCCAATGGGATTATCAGAACCTCGTCCGGCGGAGGGGGCGGCTGGAGCGACGGAAGTAAGACATCTGCCAGCATACGGCGTCAGGAATCGTGATCCTCTCGCTTTGGAAGGGAATCTCCACTCCGCATCGGCCTTGCTTCAATCCATCGCCTTCCATCATTTTCTCATGCGATTTCGACACGTTCCCGGCTTGGCGAACCCGGTTTCGGCCATTGTCCTTGGTACCGGCGGATTCGGTTCGGCGCAGCCACGGGACCTGTCCTTTGCTCTGCTGGACGCCTTCGCCGAAGCCGGTGGAACATTCCTGGATACCGCCAACGTTTACGCCGCTTGGTTGCCCAATGGAACAGGAGCAAGCGAACGTACGATCGGAGCCTGGCTGACCAGCCGAGGCATGCGTGCCCAGGTGGCCATCGGCACCAAAGGCGGTCACCCGCATCTTGCCAGCATGGATCGGTCGCGCTTGCGTCCCGAGGACATCAGCGCGGATCTTGCTGAGAGTCTCCACCGTCTGTCCGTTTCCGCTATCGACGTCTATTGGCTGCACCGGGACGATGAATGCATCCCGGTGGATGAGATCCTGGGAGCAATGCAGCCGCATGTCCGTTCCGGAGTGATTCGCGCACTTGGTGCCTCGAACTGGTCCTGGGCCCGCCTGGAGGCGGCGCAGATCTGCGCCACCAAGCATGGATGGACGGGCTTCAGCGCGAGCCAGGTCAATTGGAGCTTGGCTGCATTTTCGCCGACCCATCGTCACACCGGAGGATTGGTTGGCATGGATGCCGACACCTTGACCTGGCATGCGTGCAGCCGGCTTGCCCAGATCCCCTACAGCAGCCAGGCGAATGGTTTCTTCGCCAAGCCGTTGGCGCAGGCGCTGGAACGGCATCCGCAGTATGACCATCCTATCAATCGACGCCGGTGGACGCTGGTGCAACAGTTTGCTGCACAACATTCCGCCAGCCCAAATGCCATCGCCTTGGCCTGGCTGCTGCAACATCCGCAGGGTGGATTCGGCATCATCGGACCCAAGAACCTGACGCAGTTGGCCGACAGTCTGACCGCAGCGAGGATCGAACTGGATCCTGAGGAGCACGCTGCCCTCAGCAGCGATCGGGGCTGATGCCGCCCAGCCCCGGCCTGCTCGACCGGGGTGCGGTTGTGGACGTTGTCAGGATGCAGCCGGGACGACGGGCGGTGCGCAACGTCGGGCAGAGCGCATCCAACGCTTCATTTCGGCCAACAGCTTGCCGTCATGTTCGTCGATATAGGGTTTCAAGTCGAGATCTGGCGGCAGGTCGAGCGGTTTTTTGCTCTCGACCACCTTGATGTACTGTTGCATCAGCCGGTCGTACTCGCGCCAGGCGAAACCGTCGGCGCGGACCAAGTCCTTTTCGGTGCGCAAGGCGACTTGGTGAGCGTGCTGGTACTTGAGACCGTAGGTATCGATCAGGGCTTTTTCCACCGCCTCGTGCATCAGCAGATAGCGGCCGGTTTGGATCTTACGGCCGCTGCTGGTTGTCAGCATGCGCGGCAGGTCGCGATCAATGTAGATGGTTCGGCCGTCGGTGCTGTATCCGGCCAGGTACGGCACATGGAAGTCACGATTGATCACCAGCCGTTTGGCGATGGCGTCGATGGTCCTTCCGAGCATGGCCCCCGAAACGAGCCAATCAGGCCCATGTTGTTTGCTGTGCGCGGAACGGGAACCCGGCTGAAGTCGGTGGGGGATGCCGCGCATGTGGTTGCAGCCGCGTCCGGCAACGCCTCAGGCAGTGACATCTGCCTGAATTCGACCGGACATCGATCAGCGCGCGCTGCGTTGGTCGATCGCTTCCGATCGTGCTGCAGGCGGGGATGCGGCCAGGGCTCGGAGCTTGGCCTCGGCGTCCAGCCAATGCTGGACATCGTGTCCTCCTTGGCGGCCTTGCCTGACAAAGGTGAAGTAGGCCGATGTGGCGACCTCGTCGGACGAAACCTCAGGCAGCTTGCGGACCTGTGCCGCAGCGGTGATGCCGACCGGAGCGTTGCTCGTCTGGTGCTTGGACTCAGCCACCCGCGGCTCCGGCGTCGACGGAGTCAGATCCTTGGCGGTCGTCTGCACTGGATCCAGGCAGCTTCCGTCGGGGCGGCAGTGGTAGTCCGGGCTTTGACGGATCTCTTCGGCAGTGCAGGTGACCCGCACCGAAGATTCCGCATAGCTGACCCCGCTGACCTTGGCGATGGGGACCAGGACCTCTGAGTCTGCCTGGGCGGGGTTGGTTCTGACCACCAGGTAACGAATCGCCCAACTCTGGTCGTCGATGACGAAGTCAGTGACCTGGCCGACCCGGCTATGCTTTCCATGGGCTTGGTATCCGTGCACCGCCACGGTGCTGCGCAGATGCGCGTCCGGGCCGGCGGCGTAGCCCAGGGCGACGTCGGAAAGATTTCGCTTCTGCGGTGGCACGGCCAGGTTCCGCGGTGGAAATCCGGTGATTCCCCACAAGGAATCTCCCTGCCAGTAGAAAGGGAGACCATAGTGCTGATAATAGGACTCCTCGTATTGCCGGGACACCGGCTTGTGGTGGTCGATGGAGGGGCTGTCTTCGATCTGGCGGCGGGTGAGATGCACCTGCAAACGCTGGCCTGCACGCTCGACGATTCCAAGCGCGTGTGGCGGAATCAGGACCAAGCGTTCTGACAGCCAGGATCCGGTGTCAGCAACCAGATAGCGAATCACCCAATTCCGGTCGTCGAAGTAGAAATCCTTGACGAATCCCAGTTCGCCATCGGATGCGATGAGGCGGTCTCCATACAAATGTTTGATGCTGCGCAGCATGCTGACTGCTTTCCTGCTGAGGTTGACACGCCCGGGATGGCCGATGGGCCTGGCCTGGAACGGTGAGTTGGTGGGGTGAGTCCCCGGCCAGCCATGATCAGCAGGTTCCGGGCCATCATCCGGTCGACGTTCGTACCCAGCGAACCCCTTGGCATTTTCCGATCGAATGTCCGGTCAGGCGTCCGATGCCGGTGGACGGGCCTCCAGCGATCCGCATGACTCCCCGTCGGAAATCATGCATTGTGCATGGGTGCTGCCTGGTTCGGACATCGGTTGGGGATTCCAGCGAACCGCTGGGGCGGCGCTCCACGCCGCCTGACTGTGGCCTGCCGCCGGCCGTTCGGTCTGATCCGGCATGTGCGGACGTTTCGCCAACTCCGAGACCATTCCGGCGATGCGTGCCACCTTCGCGGCAGATGGTCTCGATGTGTCCTGGTCACCGTCCTGGAACATCACCCCGACCCGGCAGATTCCAGTGCTGATCCAAGACCGGCGATCGCGCCGGCTCGGACTGATGCGCTGGGGCTGGAATCCCGATGCGCTCGGTGGACGCCTGCTGGTGAACTGCCGTGGCGAGGAAGCCCACGCCAAGCGGATGTTCCAATCACCGCTGGAGAGCCGTCGCTGCCTGATCCCGGCCACGGCGTTTTACGAATGGCGTCCTGCCGCGCAGATGAAAGCCAAGCCGACGCCATTTGCTTTCGCGCCCCGGGCCGGTGGCCTCTTTGCCATTGCCGGGCTGTGGCTTCCCATGACCAATGCCGATGGCACGCGTTCAGGAGCGGCCATTCTCATGACGGTTCCAGCCAACACGGTGGTCGCTCCGGTCCACGATCGCATGCCGCTGGTGATTGGGCCTGATCAGGCTGCTGCCTGGCTGACCGACCCGGCCGCGGCCCGAGAACTGATCACCACGCCTCCCGCCGAGGAGTGGACGAGCTGGCGGATCGGACCGGCGATCGGTGATGTCCGGAGGGACGGACCGGACATCGCGGAGCAAGCAACCGACATCACCTGACTGGCAGCGCTGCCGTGGATGGCCGTTCAGGTTTCGAATCCTGGAATGGCCTGGCGTTTTTCAGCAACCGCTCCAGCGGAACTGTTTGTCATCGACAATCCTTATTTCGGATCGGCGATGGTGATCAAGCTGTTGAACGGAACGCCGGATTGGCCGGGGCCAGGGCTCAGCGCCACCGAGCGACGTTTGATGTCGGTGATCAGCGGATATTTTTCCCGGAGTTTTTCTTCGAATGCGATCAGCACCTTGTCGCTGGTCTGGCCCGGTGCGGCCTTCGCTGTACCGCTGAGTTCGACCACGACCCCGCCGGACTGGCGAGCGACCCGGTAACGGCTGAGCGCGACCTGGCGGGTGCTGGGATCCTGGGCCTGGGCCACGGCCGCCAGCAATTCACTGGCGACCCGGGTGGCGCGGCGTTCGCCGTCGAGCCAGCGGACCAGATTCCCGGCGGTTCGGCCGGCCTCGCCGTGCTTCTTGGCTTCGTCTTCGACCGCTTTGGCGCTTTTCACCAAGGCATCCAGCCGAGTTTTGGCCTCGGCCGCGACGCTGCCGGCATGGACCGACGCTGCGATGGCGACACCGAGCAGCGCTACCGAGACCACTGCCGCGACCCGCAGGGCGCCGTCGGTGGCCCAGAACCGGGCCCGGCGGTCCCGTGACTCTTGCATCGCGTCGAGTTCGAATTGCTTGGCCAAGGCCGCACCGAGGACCGGCGTCCACGGGCTTGGCAGCGCTGCCAACTGGTCGAGGAGGTCGGACGAGACCGTTCCTGGAACTCCGGCGAAGGGATTGATCACCCGCACCGGCAGGTTGGCCTTCTTCGATAAATCCGCTGCGAATCCAGGGGCCTGGGCGCCGGCTCCAGACAGCCAGATGCTGGTCGGCTCGAAACGGTCCAGGTGGAACTGCGCTTTGGCGAAACGCAGGTTGTTGGCCAGGGTCGAGGCGACCTGTGCGGCTTGGCGCTCGATCAGATTCTTCAAGTCATTCGGCAGGTTGCGGCCGAGCTTGGCCACCATGGTCTTGGCGTCAGCGACCGAAATCGAACGCAGTTCGGCGACCTGGCGGATCAGGTCATCGAGGCCCGGGGTCTGCGGGCGCAGGAACAGCAGCTCGCCATCGTGGACCAGGGTCAAATGCAGGCGGCTGCCGCCGATGTCGAGCAGCACCGCCGGCATGGTCGAGCCGACCTCCTGGGCCTTCCAGGCGTGGTACAGGCCCAAGGCGGGCGGGATGATGCTTGCGACCTGGGCGCCACGGCGCGCCAAAGCGGTCTGGAGCTGGTCGATCAGACGCTGCTTCGCCACCAGGGCGATGATCCGCAGCTCATCGCCGCCCAGGTTCCGCACCTGGTGCCAGCTCGCCGCCATCGGCTCGCTGGCCTCGCCGCTCGGCTGGAGTTCGAAGCGCACGATCCGGTCGAGCCGGTCCGGCGGGCAGGGGGGCTGGACCATCTGACGGACCAGCAGGTCGTCGTGCTGCAGGACGACCCGCACCTTGCCGAGACCATCCGGCAGCGGAACCGCAGCCAAGGCCTGGATCGGATCGCCGCCTTCCGGCACCGGCCAGGATTCCAGCGCGATCAGACGGCCATCCTCGACCCGGCACAGGCGGATGGCGGAGGAGGACACCTCAATGGCGGTGGGCATGGCGACTCCGGTGGCCTGGCAGCCTGGATGGACCAGAGGCCAGAGCCGTCGGACGCTGGCCATCGGCGACCAGCCCGCAAGTCGGCCGAGGGACTCTTGCTGTCAGGCGGATGGGACGCTGACGCTGCCAACCTGGGCAGCAGGCCCGGTCAGAAGCTGATCTGTTGTTGAAGGCGCCAGATGTGGGCCGATGCCCGGCCGGCCTCGGCGTGCCAGTTGGTATAGACGAAGCCAGTGCGATTGCCGCGAGCGTTGGTGCTGGCCGACTGATCATCGTGATAGGTCAACCCGATCTCGATCTGGCGACCGCTGGTGCCGTGATCCTGGTTCCCGAAAGCGGCGGTTTCGCCGGTGTCCTCGCGGGACAGGTCAATCGCGCTGTAGCGTGCCGAGGCTTCAAACGCCGAGCCTGGCGAAATGGCATCGGACTGCACGGTGTAGCCGGCTTGGATCAGCCAGATCAGCGAGGAGACCTCGCGCCGGGCATGGCGATTGCTACCGGCGACGCCGTTCACGGAGTTGGTGTCGGTGCGGACGAATCGACGCTGCCAGCGGATTTCGGCCAAGGCGACGAAACCGTCGCGGCGGACGAGAGCCTCAGCACCGAGGCAGAACGTGTTGGTGGTGGTGTCGCCGGTGATGGAGGTCGGCACCGTTCCGCTTGCATCGGCGAAGGCGTTGGAGTCCTGGTCGGACAGGGTCGCCGCGCTCAGATCGCCCTGATTCCAGGCGGCATCGAGGGTGAACATGGTGCCTTGGCCGGCGGCGCCAGCCCAGGATTCCTGGTATTTATCCAGGTTCCAGCCGGTCGATTGGGGCGGGGTCAGCTCGATGCGGGCACAATAGAGCAGGCCTTCACGGCGATTGATCGAGCCTGGAGCGCTGTCCGCGACGTTGTTCTGGATGTCGATGCCACCGCGCACCGTCGGGCTGGCCAGGCGGTAGCCGATGCCGGTGCCGCGCTGATTGAGCAAAGCCCGGGTGGCGCGCTGGGTGGCGAGCAGGCTGCACGTGTTCGGTCCGACCGCCGAGCGGTTGATGAATGCCCAGTCGAGGCCGCCTTGGACGCTATGGCGGGTGTCGCCGTCGGTGAAGTTGCGGGACAGGAAGGTCAGGAACAACGCCGGGGTGCGGCTGGCACCCTCGCGGTCGGCGCCATCGGCGGTGAGCAGAAAGGTTCCGCTCCAACTTTTACTGGCAGTTCCGAAGCGCACGCCGAAGCGCGCCCGGCGCAGGAAGAAGTCGGCGTGGTCATCTTTCCCCGGGACCGCCCCGCCGACGCTGTAGGGCGAGCCGTCGGCCTGGTCGGCTTGGGAGATTTGGGCCCGGATCTGGACGAAGCTGGCGAGAGAAGCGGTGATCGCTTCGTCTGCGGTTGCGCAGGTGAGGGCTCCGACGAGCACCAGGGCGACGCGTGGCATAGAGCCTCCGCAGCTTTGTTACGCTATGATTCCGCGTTGGTAAAGAGGTCGGTTTTATGATTGGACGACCGTTGCAACCTCGCCTAATGGACGATGGTCGGTTTCCAGTCCTTCTTTTCCTGCTTCGGCGGTTTGGCCGCCTCTTCCATCTCTTTCCGGTCTTTCTCCTTCTGCTTCTTTTCTTCGGCGATGCGAATCTGTTCGGCCTGCCATGACCAGGCTGGTTGGACGGCCCCGAGCACGGGCACGAACAAGGCTCCGGTGGCCAGCACCACGAGCAGCCACGAAGCGATGGTCCGCCAAGGCCGACGCAGGACCATCGGCACAGCGAAGGCGACGGCGATGGCCAGGGCGATGACGATGGTGGCGCCAAGGCCCTGCACCCGGTTGGTCCATTCAAGGGTGGTGGTCGTCGTCCAAAACTCGCTGCTCCCGGTGGCGTCGACCAGTTTCAATTGTTTCAGTGCCTGATCGGTATCAGGCACCAGCCAGGCGCAGGTAGCGACTGAGGCTGCGATCAGCACCACCGAAACGCCTGACAGAAGCCAGTCGGTGGAGGTCGTGGGGTGTTCAGTGGCGGGGACGGTCACGCGTTCCATGGCGCTTGTACGGTCGTCGGGCCGCCGCGTTCGCTGCCGGGTCGCGGGGCAGGCGCTTCCCAGCACTCCAGCCAGGTATGAACTGGACCCATGCGCCAGCCGTACCCGGTCGTGCTCCTGCTGGTTCTTGCCGCTCTGGCCGGCTGCGGCCGGTCGGTTCCACCGGTACCCCTCAACGCTCGCGGCCAGCCGGCCCATGCCGCTCCGGAACGGCCGTGGCTCGCCAAGGGACGGATCGCGATCGCCTTCGTTTCCTGGCGGGCGTCTGCCCAGGTCATCATCCGTGGTGAACCGGACGGCCGTGCCCGTCTCGCGGTGGTGGGCGACGAGGGCCTTCTGTTGCTTGATGTCAGCGTCGATCCAGCCCAGCCGGGTGATGGCTGGTACCGGATCGAATCGGTGGTCGAACCGGTCAAGGAGGCAGCTCCGCATCTGGCCCGGATCGCTCTGCACGCCTTCGGGTTGCCGGTGGAGCAGCGCCGCTGGGAAGACGACATCCTGGTTGGCGCGACCCGCTTCGGCGACCGGATCTATGGAGGTGATCCCATCCTGCTCCGCCTGGTCGAAGGCCAGGGACTGACATTGGAGTTGGAGGATTGGCGGCCATTCGACGGCGAATTGGCGCCGTGGTCGGTGCGCGCCTTGGGGCCATTGGGTCTGACCATGACCATCATCCTGAGCGAGATCCGTCATCTGGCCTCGCCGGTCGAAGGCAAACCGCGCTGAACCGATTGTCAGGCCGGGCCGGCACCTTGGGCGACTTGCCGAGCAGCCGCGCCCCAACACCGTCCCTGGCGGAGCCTTCGCCATGTGGACCGCCATCATCGTCGCCGCCGTCGCCCTGGTCGTCCTGATCTGGGCGGTGTCCGCCTACAACGGCCTGATCACGCTGCGCAACCGCTTCAAGAACGCCTTCAGCCAGATCGATGTGCAGCTCAAGCGGCGCTACGACCTGATCCCGAACCTGGTCGAGGTCGCCAAGGGCTATCTGAAGCATGAACGTGAAACCCTCGAAGCCGTGATCGCCGCCCGCAACGGCGCCGCCAGCGCCGCCAGCCGGGTTGCCGCCGATCCAGCCAATCCGACTGCCATGAAGGGCCTGATCGCCGCCGAGACCGCCCTCACCGGAACCATGGGCAAGTTTTTCGCCCTGTCCGAGTCCTATCCCGACCTGAAGGCCAATACGTCGATGCACCAGCTCAGCGAGGAGCTGTCGAGCACCGAGAACAAAGTCGCCTTCGCCCGCCAGGCCTACAATGATGCGGTGATGAGCTACAACACCGCCCGCGAGGTCTTTCCTAGCTCGATCATCGCCGGCTTCGGCCAGTTTCTGCCTGCTGAGCCATTCACCATCGACAACCCGGTGGAGCGCAACGCACCGAAGGTCAGCTTCTGAGCTCAGGCGCAGCTTCGCCTGGAAGCGCCGAGCCTGGGAGCGCAGAGCCTGGGAGCGCCAAGCGCCAGCTCGGCAAAGATCGATGGCGCCCGGTTTCGTCGGTAACCGCCTCAAGAAATCACGATGTGTCCCTGGGAGCGCCGAGCGCCAGCTCGGCAAGTGTCGACGGCGCCCGGTTTCGTCGGCCGTTCCCTGAATCGATCACGGTGTGTCCCTGAGAGCGCCGAGCGCCAGCTCGGCAAAAGTCGACGGCGCCCGGTTTCTTCGGCAACCGCCTGGAGAAATCACGTGCTGGCCGAGCTGGCGCTCCCAGCGCTCACCGCCGTTTGAATGCCGCCACGAAGAAGCCCTCGGCCAGGGCATCTGGCAGCAGGCGCAGGCAGCGTTCCGGAATCGTCGGGTCCACCGGCGTCCCAGAGACACTCGCGCAAGCCGGGATCGCGCTGGGAAAATGCTGGTTCCAGGTGGTCAGATCGGTTAGGCCCAGATCCGGCCGCGCGCGCAGTAGGCCGTCGACCACGGCTTCGTTCTCCACCGGATCGACGCTGCATGTGCTGTAGACCAGCAGGCCGTCACCAGTCAGCAATTCAGCCATCGCGCTGAGAATGCCGTGCTGTTGGTGGGCTTTGATCGCCGCATAACCGGCGTAGCGCCCAGCGAGATGGGCGTAGCTGCGCGGATCGCCGAGGCGCAGCGTGCCGGTGCCGGTGCATGGGGCATCGACCAGGATCGTCGAGAAACGCCTGCGCCGCTGGCGGTCGGGCAGGCTGCGGGCATCGGCGACCACGACCTCGGCCCAGTCCACGCCCTGGCGCTGCAAGGTGTGGCGCAGCTGCTGGGCGCGCACCGCCGATCGCTCCACCGCCACCAGCAGCCCGGGCGGCGCGGGGCGGCCGGCGCGCATCGCGAACAGCGCGGTTTTGCCTCCTGGCGCGGCGCAGGCGTCGAGGATCGTGGACCGCGGCTGGGCCTCTCCGAGCAGAGCTGGAACCTGGCTGGACAGCGACTGCATATACAGCCGGCCCTTGGTGAAGGCCTCAGAATGCTTGATCGCCCGCTCGCCCTCGGGCGTGGTGGTGAACGACCACGGCGACAGCGGATGCCTGGTCAATGGGATTCCAGTTGCGGCCAGTTCCTCAGCCAGACGGCCGGCAGCATCCGGTTCCAAGGAAAATCGCAGGCGATTGACCCGCAGGGCCGGAGTCCGGCGCACCTGCCAGCCGGCGACGATGCGCTCGGCGGTCGCAACCCCAAGGCCGTCCACCAGGGCGGTCTCCAGCTCCGCCAAGTCCACCGGAAGCAGCGCCATGCTTGAACCATCGCATCCAAAACCGGCGGCGCCATCGGCCGGCTGGCGCCCACGGCTCACTTCTCTACCCTTCAAACCCCTTCGCGAGCCGCCCTGTGTCAAGTCCCGCCCCGTCAACCACTCCCGCTGCTGCCACCATCGCCTATCACGATGGGGCCTGGAAACCGATGGCGGAGTGCCAGGTTCCGATCAACACCCACGCCTTGCAGTACGGCACCGGCTGCTTCGAAGGCATCCGCGCCTATTGGAACGGCCAGCGGCTGAATCTGCTGCTCGCCGCCGAGCATTTCCGCCGGTTGTATCGCAATGCCCAGCTGCTGCTGATGAAGCCGCCGTCGGCCGACGAGATGCTTGAGCTGGCGAAGGAACTGCTGCGTCGCAACAATCCGACCCACAACGTCTACGTCCGGCCGCTGGTCTACAAAAAAGGCACCAGCCTCGGACCGGTGCTGCTCGGCGTCCCCGACGGTTTCTTGTGCTATGTCCAACCCCTCGGCGACTACCTCGACACCAGCAAAGGGTTGTCGGTGTGCGTGTCGTCGTGGCGGCGGGTGTCCGACAACGCCCTGCCCACCCGGACCAAGGCCACCGGCGGCTACCTCAACAGCGCCCTGGCCAAGAGCGAGGCGGTCCAGAACGGCTTCGACGAGGCGATCTTCCTCAACGACCGCGGCCAGGTCTGCGAAGGCTCGGCCGAGAACATCTTCATCGTCCGCGATGGCGCTCTGCACACTCCCGACCGCACCGCCGACATCCTCGAAGGCATCACCCGCCGGGCGGTGCTCGCCTTGGCCGAGGATCTCGGCATTCCAGCATTAGAGCGTCCGATCGCGCGCAGCGAACTGTACATGGCCGATGAGATCTTCCTGGTCGGTACCGGCTGCCAGGTCAGCTGGGTGTCGGCGGTGGACCGCCGGGCGGTGGGCGATGGAAAGCGCGGTTCGATCACCGCCCGGATCCAGAAAGGCTACGAAGATGCGGTCTATGGCAGGGATCCACGCTATGCCGCGTGGTTGACGCCGGTCTGACCCGATGGCGTCCGCCGACGTCCGTGCCCTGTACGCCGATCATTCCCGACGCTGGCAGGACCATCGTTTCGTCTATCCGGTGATCAGTCGGCGGTCCCGTGGGTTGTCGATCGGGATCAACCTGAATCCTGACCAGGGCTGCAATTTCGATTGCGTGTACTGCTCCGTCGACCGCACCGTGCCATCGACGGTGCGCGAGGTCGACGAAGCGGCTCTGACGGAGGAACTTGACTGTCTGATCGCCCTGGCGGATTCGGGCCGCCTGTGGGAATGGCCGCCGTTCGATGCCACCCCGCCGGCGCTGCGTCGGATCAACGACGTTGCTTTCAGCGGCGATGGCGAGCCCACCGCATATCCGGGGTTCTCGCGGATGTGCGCAGTGGCAGCGGGTGCGCTCGATGGCTGCGGCCTGACCGAAGTGAAAACCGTGGTGATCACCAACGCCACCCTGCTCGACCGCCCGGCGGTGGAATCCGGCCTGTCGATCCTCGATTCCCGGCCCAGCGAAATCTGGGCGAAGCTCGATGCGGGCAGCGAGGCATGGTATGCAACCATCGAGCGCACCAAGGTGCCGCTGGCAAAAATCCTGGCCAATCTGCGCGAGTGCGGGCGTCGTCGTCCGCTGGTGATCCAGTCCTTGTTCCTGCGCTGGCAGGGGGCCGAGGCCGGCGCGGCGGAATACGACGCCTGGGCTGACCGACTGGCCTGGCTGCTCGACCAGGGCGCCCGGATCACTCGGGTCCAGGTCTACACCACCGCCCGGGCCACTGCTGAACCAGCGGCGACCGCCCTGGAACCGGCGATCCTCGAATCCATCGCCGACCGCGCCCGCCGGCTGGGGCTCACGGCCGAGGTGTTTCCGTAGGATTGGCGACGGGCTCGGTCGCCACATTGAGCGTCCAGTCGTAGGCCAGCCAGGCGATCGGCGCCCCGCCGCTGAGTTTTTCCTGGATCGCGCCGGTGGTCCGTCCGAGCAGGAACGCACGGACGCCGCCGCTCGCCGAAAAATCATCGGCAAACCAGTCGAAGAGCGGATTGACCTCGATCCGCTGGCCGTCATCGCTGGGTCGGACCTGGGCCGGATCGCCGGCGAAGGCCTGGCTCGCCGCGCTCAGCCGCGCCTCCAAACCCTCGACCAGCCACGGCTGCGCAGACAAAGGCGGCGAAGAACGCGACGCATTGCACGTCGCAAATCGGAATCGCGGATCGCCCAGCGGTTTCAGCCGGAGCCGCTCGATCTGATCGAGGGTCAGCCGCTCGCCAGCCAGCTCGAAGGTGAAAGCGGTCCACGGCGAGCCCTGCTCGCCGCCCAGATTGCGGATGCTCCACCGCCGCCAGGTCGACGGATCGGCCGGCAGCCGGTTCGCGACCAGGGTCAGGACAAAGGCGTTATAGGCGTTTGCATGCAGCGCGAGACGCTCAAGCCGGTCCTCGGGTACCCGGGCGCGGGCGAGTTGGACGCGGTAGCGGTCGAGGGTGGCAAGCTGCTCCCGGACCTCGGCCCAGCGTACGCCGCTCGGGGCCACGGCCTTGTCCAGCACCTTGGCCAACAGCCGGTGCCCGGGGTCGAGCGGCGGGGTTTCGACCAGCGGCGTCGGGATGTCCTCGGCGGCCATCAACGCCACCATCCAGACCAGGATCAGGAAGCGATTGCCCATAGCTGATGATCGCTGGCGGCGGGGATCAGGAAAGGACCGTTCTGCCGAGCTTCAGCCGCGGCTTTCGAGCTGGAACAAATGGTTGGCGTTGCGGGTGGTCCACGCCGCCACGTCGTCGCCACGCAGGCCGCGGACATCGGCGATGACCTGCACGACGTGCTGGATCCAGGCCGGTTCATTGCGCCGGCCGCGGCGCGGCACCGGCGCCAGGTACGGCGCGTCGGTCTCGACCAGCAGCCGGTCGGCGGGCACCAAGGCGGCGCTGCGGCGCAGGGCTTCGTTGGCCTTATAGGTGACCATGCCGTTGAAACTCAGGTAAAATCCCCGATCCAGGTACCTGCGGGCGACCTCAGGCGGTCCATCGAAGGAATGGATCACGCCGCGCACGTCGGGATGCGCGGCGAGCAGATCGAGCATCAAGGCATGGGCGTCGCCGTGCTTGCCGCTGCGGGCGTGGATGATGACCGGCAGCCGGCGGGCGGTGGCCAGCGCGAGCTGGGCGTGGCAGAAGTCGTGCTGGACCGGCAACGAATCGTAATCGTGGTGGCACTCCAGGCCGAACTCTCCGATCGCCTGCCAGCCGCCGCCGATAAGCAATTGGTCGAGCCGCGCCAGGTGCTCGGCGAACGCCGGTCCCACTTCGTGGCAGGTCCCGGGATCAAGGCCCACCGCCGAGCGCAGCTGGGGATGGGCGTCGCGCAGGGCGGCCACGGCCACGGCGTCGGCGAGCCCGGTGGCGATGACCAGCATTATTTCGACGCCGGCGACCCTGGCTTGGGCCAGGACCGCCTCCAGATCGCCGGCATAGCGCTCGTCGCTCAGGTGGCAGTGGGTGTCGACCACCGGCCACGGTCCGGGCAAAGGCGATTCGTTTGTCACTGGTGAAATGCTCAGGAATGGATCGCCGGTGCAATGCCGCTGGTGCGCCATGCAAGCGCGGGCATGAATTGGCACACTCTGCGCCATTTCGACCAGTGATGGCCAGCGCTGTCGCGTCCCGCGACGGACCGGCCAGCGGGGTCACATGGCCGAGAACGCCAGCGGAGCGGAAAAGACTGAACAGGCGACGCCGCGCAAGCTGAGCCAGGCCCGCGAGGAGGGCCAGGTCGCGTATTCTCCGGATTTCACCGTGGCGGTGATGCTGATCGCGTCGTTCGCGATCCTCATGGTGGCCGGCCCATGGTTCGTCGCCTCGTCACAGGCGATGCTGCGCTGGACCTTGGTCAACGGCCTGTCCCTCGAGCTGAGCGACAGCGAAAGCCTGCGGATCATGCTCCTTCATCATGTACCCTTGCTCGGCTGGCTGCTGGTGGTGGCCGGCGTGCTGGTCGCGCTCGATCTGGCGCTGTGCGTCGGTCAGGTCGGATTCGCCCCGTCGCTCAAACCGCTGATGCCCAAGCTGACGAAGATCAATCCGATCAGCGGGTTCCAGCGGCTGTTCGGCATGCGCGGTCTGGTCAAGACGATGTTTTCGACCTTGAAGCTGGCGCTGGTGTCGCTGCTGGCCTGGTGGCTGATCGCCGACCACCTGCATTCGATCTCGATCATTCCGGCGGATGTCACCCGGCGCATGGCGGACGAGACTCCGGCGATGATGTGGATCGGGATCAAGCTCGCCTCGATCCTGTTCGTGCTCGGCCTGGGAGATCTGCTGTTCCAGCGCTGGCAGCACGAACGCGACATGATGATGACCAAGCAGGAGGTCAAAGAGGAGATGAAGCAGTCGGAAGGCGATCCGCTGGTCCGTGGCCGCATCCGCCAGTTGCAGCGCAAGCTGGCCATGGCCCGGATGATGCAGGAAGTGCCCAAGGCCAGCGTGGTCATCACCAACCCGACCCACGTCGCTGTGGCCCTGCGCTATGACCCGGGAGCGATGGAGGCGCCGGTCGTGGTGGCGAAAGGCTACGACGAGGTCGCCCAGCGGATCAAGGCCATCGCTGCCGCCCACCAGGTGCCGATGATCGAAGATGTCCAGCTGGCCCGGGCCCTGGCCCGGGAGGTCCAGCTCGGCCAGGCGATCCGCCCCAAGTGGTATCAAGCGGTAGCCGAGGTCCTGGCGCTGGTCCAGCGGATCCGCCAACGCACGGGCCAGGCGCCGCCGATCGTCCAACCGCCTCGTCATTGACCGAGCGCCGCGCCATGAGCTGCGACTCGCGGCAAACGCCGCCACCCGCCGCTTGCCGCGATGGTCGCCGGAGCGGACCATGTGAACGGACAGCGACCAGGAGATCCGACGCGCCGTGGAGATCGAGTTCATGCCTGGGCGGTGGCGCGAGGATCTGCCCGGTTCACCGTGGCGATGGTTGCTGGCGCCGGCCTGGTGCGCCTTTGCGCCGGCCGCCGAAATCCGGCGGATCGCCTATGATCGCGGCTGGCTGGCGGTGCATCGGCTGCCGGCGCCGGTCATCTCAGTCGGCAACCTGACTGCCGGCGGAACCGGCAAGACCCCGGCGACCCGGCTGGTGGCGGAACTGCTCCGTGAACTCGGCCGGAAACCAGCGGTGGTCAGCCGCGGCTACCGGGGCAGCGACGGCGTGAATGAGGAGGCTGCGCTGGTCGGCGATGTGCCGGTGGTGTGCGATCCCGATCGGGTGCGCGGCGGCCGGACCGCCCTCGCCGGCGGCGCCGATTGCCTGGTGCTCGACGATGGATTCCAGCATCGCCGGCTGTTCCGCGACCTCGACGTGGTCCTGCTCGACGCGACCCGGCCGTTCGGCGCCGACGATGGCGGCGACGGAGCGCTGCTCCCGCTCGGGTATCGTCGCGAAACCTTGCCGGCCCTGGCCAGGGCGGGACTGGTGTGGATCAGCCGGGCGGACGTGGTCGAACCGGAACGGCTGGCCGCCCTCCACGCCCGTCTCGACCGGTTGCTGCCGTCAGGGACGCCGCGGGTGGTCAGCCGGACTGGAACGATCCGGTTGGAGCGGCTTCCCTCGGACTCCCAAAAAGCTGAGGGCCGGGCCGTCGATCCCAGGCAGGGCCAGCGGCCAGTGGTGCTGGCGAGCGGCATCGGCCATCCTGCCGCCTTCGAAACCATCGCCGGCCGCCAGCTGCGGGTCCTCGCCAGCCGACGTTTCCCCGATCATCATCATTTCACGGCGGCTGAGGCCGCAGAACTTGCCGCCTGGGCCCAGAAACATCAGGCGGACCTGGTGGTGACCAGCAAAGATGCGGTGAAATTGAAGCCTTTCGCGGCATCGAATGCAATGACCTGGATTCTCCACGCCGAGCCTGATCTAGACCGGTCCGACCGTGAACAGGTGCGCAGCGCGCTGGCATCAGCCATCGGTTGACGATCGGGCAGGTTGACCGGCACACGCACCAGGCGCTGGCGCCGGAGCCATCATCACCTAGCGTCCGCCGATCACTTCCTGAGGAAATCCGGCCGATGTCCGCCATGCGCAACGCCACCGCCCTGCTCCTGCCCCTGATCCCGATCGCGGTGTCCGCCGCCGAACCGGGCAACTTCCTCAGCACGCCTACCGCAAACCTGACCCTGACCGTGGCCAATCCGCAGGATCTGGCCAAGGGCCTGCTGTTCGTGTCGGCGGACAATGGAGCCAGCTGGCTGCGCGCCGCCGAGGTCATCGCCGAGCCGGGCAAGCCGGTGGTGTTCACGTTCAACGCCCCTGCCGATGGTACCTTCCTGGTGAAGACCTGCGCTGTCTTCCTGCCTGGGAAAGGCCAGCCCGAACCCGAGCCGATACCTGGAACCGTGCCGCCCAATGCCATGACGTTGGTGGTCGATACCGCGCCGCCAGCAGTGCGTTCGATCAAGGCCGGCTTCCAAGAAAAGGATCGCGGCACCGGCGCGATCACCTTGCAGGTGGCGTGGGACGTCAGCGATCCGCACTTGGAAGCAACCCGGATCGACCTCAGCAGCGACGATGGCCGCACCTGGACTGAACTGCCTGGCGGCGGGGCCGCCACCGGCGAGCTCGCCGCCAGCCAGAACCCCTCCGCCGAGGTCTCCTCGCTGCTGGTGCGGGTCTTCGCCAAGGACAAGGCCGGCAATCAGGTCACCTCTGGACCAACCCTGGTCGCCGTACCCAGGCCGCGTGATCCCGATGCGGATCTGCGCCAGGCGGTGGTGGCCTTGCCGGCGGTGAATGACCTGATCCCGCCAACTGCGGCCAAACCGGCTCCAGCACCTGCACCAGTGCCTGCACCTGCACCAGCGCCATCCACGACCGCAACGGCTCCTGCCACCGCCCAGGTGCCGGCGGCAGCTGGGACCACACCTCCGCCGGCGCCGGCGCAGGCAGCCGCGCCTGTTGCACCAGCGGCGCCAACCGCCACCGCTGTCCCCACGACCGCTCAAGGCGCACCCGCACCGGCCGAACCGGGAGTGATCTACGGCAAAGCTGCGGTGCGGAACCCGGTTCCCGCGCTGCCGCCGCCGCCAGCCGACCTGCCCACAGCGCCTCCGGCCGACGAACCTTTCGTGATCGGTCAGGTTGCCAGAGACCTGCTGGAGGAAGCCCGCAGCCTGGCGGCCCACGGCGACCCAGCCCAGGCCCTGCGCAGCTACCTGCGTCTGCATCGCAGCGATGTCGCCAAACGGGCTGTCACGGAAGAACTCGCGTTCGCCCGCGGCCTCGGCGCCTGGGCCACGGTGATCGGTATCGTCCAAGGCCTGCCGCCAGAGCTCGTCACCGATACCGCCCGGGTCGAGCACGGACGCGCCCTGATCGCCATCGGCCGCGATCAGGACGCGGTCAACGTCCTGTCGGCAGTGTCCTCGCGCAGCTATGACGCCCGGCCTGCGCTGTTCCACCTGGCCCGGGCATTGCAGAACCTCGGCAAAGCTGATCAGGCCCAGAAAATCCTCGAACATGTGGCCAAAGGCGATGACGAGTCTGCGGCGGCAGCGCGTGGTGCTTTAGGGCGCTGACGGGCCTGGACCTGGCCACGACTCCAGGTTCCGCTGAATCCGGCCTGCACCGGGACCATGCCCCTGGTCCTGGCCGCAGGCGACCCATCATCCTCGGGCATGACCCCGCCCGTCGCCGCTTCGCCCAGCACCGACCCCCGCGCCGCCTTCCTTCGCCGTGAATCCGCGGTGCGCGGTTATTGCCGGGGATTCCCTGCAATCTTCGCCACCGCCCAGGGATCGCGGGTGCGCGATGAGACCGGTCGCGAGTGGATCGATTTCCTGTGCGGCGCGGGTTCGCTCAATTACGGCCACAACCCGCCACGGGTAATCGCCGCCCTGACTGACTACCTGGCGAGCGGCGGGATCCTCCACGGATTGGATTTGCACACGGTCGCCAAGCGCCGGTTTCTCGAGATTTTCGAGCGGGTGATCCTGGCCCCGCGGGGCATGGAGCACCGGGTCCAATTCACCAATCCCACCGGCACCAATGCGGTGGAAGCGGCCTTCAAGCTAGCCCGGAAAATCACCGGCCGGGCGGGCATTCACGCCTTCACCAACGGCTACCATGGCATGACCCTGGGCGCCCTGGCCGCCACCGGCAACAAGTACAATCGGGCCGGGGCCGGCGTCGCCTTGGGCGGGGCGACGTTCCTTCCCTTCGACGGATATTTTGGGGCCAATCTCGACACCATCGCCATGATCAGGAAACTGTGGGAGGATCCGAGCAGCGGGGTCGATCTGCCAGCCGCGGTGGTGGTCGAAACGGTCCAGGGCGAAGGCGGTATCAACGTCGCCTCGTGGGCATGGCTGAAGTCTCTCGCCGCTTTGTGCCGCGAACATCAGGTGCTGCTGATCGTCGACGACATCCAGATCGGCAATGGACGCTCCGGGACCTTCTTCAGCTACGAAACGGCGGGCATCGATCCCGACTTGATCGTGGTCTCGAAATCCATCGGCGGCTGCGGCCTGCCCCTGGCCCTGGTGCTGATCAAACCGGTGCACGACCGCTGGAAGCCAGCCGAGCACAATGGCACGTTCCGCGGCAATCAGCTGGCATTCGTCGCTGCCGCCGCGGCCTTGGAACAGCACTGGAGCGATCGGGCCGGCTTCGAGGCGGCCATCGCCCAACGTTCCCAGCGCCTGCGCGGCCGGCTTGAGGCCATCGCCGCGGCGCACCCGGATCGCGGATTCTCGGTCCGTGGTCGAGGCCTGATGCAGGGCTTGGTCAGCGCTGATCCGGAACGGGCGGCGCGGATCAGCGCCGTCGCGTATGATCGTGGCCTGATCATCGAACGCGCCGGTCCCCACGACGAAGTGGTGAAGGCGATGCCTCCACTCACCATCGCGTTTGATGATCTCGACGCGGGCTGCTCGATCCTGGCCGAATCGGTCGCCGCCGCCGGCTGAGCTGCACCGGCCGGGCGGTACTCATCGGCGGATCTTCATCGGCAGAATTTCGCCGCACGCAGAACTCGGGTTCGGGCATAATGACCTTGCGCGGATCCGGTGCGGCGATGCCCAAATGGTCTGGATTGCTCGGGATCGCGGAACCATCCGCAAATTCAATCAGCGGCCACGATTTGACCAGGTTGCCAACAGGATCTGCGTCGCGCCGGCCATGAGGGCATCGCCGCTCAGAAACGTGCGCCTTGCTGTTGTGCTCACCCACAGTCGATTTTCGATGAAATGCTTCAGGTTTTTCAGCGAGGCCTGAGCCGCCGTGTGCAGATGTCCAGAATCAAGGCTGATCCTGGATCTGGGAATGCTGTGTCTCTTGGTCCTTCCCCGTCGCTCAGCTCCGCCTTGCCGGATCCTTCCCAGGCCCGCAGTCTCAGGCATGCCGCGTCCCCCCAAGGCCCGTGCCCCGCTGAAGCAGGCAGCCCTCGAACTCTTCGTCGAACGCGGAGTGCATGCCGCAGGCATCCGCGAACTGGCCCGCCATGCCGGTTGCAGCGAAGCGGCGCTGTACCGGCATTGGGAAAACAAGGAGGCCCTGGTCAGGGCCCTGTATGTCGAGCATCTGGCAGAGGTCATGGCGCTGCTCGATGCCGCCATCACCACCGCCAAGGCGGCTGCGTCTGAGCCGCTGATCGCCGTCCAGGTGCGCCAGGCGGTCAAGGCGGCCTATCGTTTGTATGACGAGCAACCGCTGGTCTTCCGCTTCATCCTGCTCATCCAGCATGAGCTGGCGAAGGAGCTGCCGCCGGATTACCGGGTCCCGAACGACGTGGTCATCGACCTGATCAAGGCCGCGATCGCCCGCAACGAGATTCCCCCGTGCGATCCGGCCCTGCACGCCAGCTGGCTGGTCGGGATGTTCCTTGAGACCGCTACGTTCGTGCTGTACGGCCGGTTGCCGGGTCCGCTCAGCCAGCATGTCGATGGTGTGACCGCCGCAGTGCTGCGGGTGCTGCGGGTCGGCGAAGCGCGATGAGGTTGAGGGCTGGTGCGAGAGGTCGCACGAATAACCCCAGAAAATAACAGCAGCCTGCACCGCGTTCGGCGATGCAGGCTGCCGCAATCAACAACCGATCAGTGGAACAGCGCCGTCAGCAGGGCGTTGAAGAACGCGCCGAGGCCGGTGCCGACGCCGCTGACGCCGCTCGCAACCATGTGGCTGACGCCATACAGGATGCCGGCATAGACGATGCCGATGGCGATGTTGCCGTTCTTGAACTCGGCCTTTTCATCAATGTCCTTGGTCAGCTTGTCCATGATCGTGAAGGTCACGGTGATGGCGGCTGAGGCCAGGGCGACAGCGACGATCAGATTGATGAAGCCGGCTGCGAAGCCGCTGACTCCAGCGGCCCAGCTGGCAGCTGAGGTGCTGGCGAGCGAACCGACCGACTTGGTCATGCTGTCGATGCCGCTGCCGATGACGTTGGTGTAGCTCAGGACCACGGCGCCAGCGAGCAGGGCCACCGAGATGTTCTTGTTCTTGATCTCGGCCCAGATGTCGAGGCCGTCGAGCAGCTTGCCGAGCAGGGTCAAGCCGGCGGTGACGGCGAAGGCCGCCATGCTCAGTCCGAGCACGACTTGGATGACGCCGATCAGCAATCCGCCGAGGGATCCGACCACGCCAAACCAGCCTGAAGCATCTGCAGCCGGTGCGGCGGCTGGTTCAGCTGCGGCCAAGGCGGCGAGGCCGAGAGCGAGCAGCAGGGTGAGGGGGCGGATGAGACGGGTCATGGGAGACTCCTGGCGGGGAAGGCCGCCGTGCGGGGGGCGGAGCCTAGGGCGCTCGCTCCGTTGCCAAGTGTGTGCCACTCCACCGGCAAGACCCGGTCAGGATATGGTTGGCATGGTGTGAAGACACGAGCTCGGTCGCGAACACCGAGTCCGGTGTTGCGATGGCGAAGCCTTCAATTTCCGGAATTGCTTGGAGCCGCGAAACCAACACAGATCAGCGGCCACGATTTGCCCAGGCTGTCATCGGCACCAACCTTTCGCCGGCGATGAGGGCATCGCCGCTCCAAAACACGGGTCTTGTTGTTGTGGGTGCGCTTCGGTTAGCCAAGACCAGCTGCCCGGCGCAGCCGGTCGTTGATCGCTGCGCCAAGACCGGACTCGGGCACCAATTCAGCTACGATGAGCGGCAGGTTCGCCGCATCGAGCCGGCGCAAGGCGGCGAAGACCGAGGCTGCGGCTTCGGCCAAGTCACCATCTGCCGACAGGATCTCCACCGCAGTTCCAATCCGGGGCAGGTCCCGACCGGTGAAGGCCAGCCAGCCGGCGCCATCGGGCCAGGGTTCCAGCGACCTGCGTAGGCGAAGCGGTGTGCGCGGTGCGTAATGCGAGGCCAGGAGCCCCGGTGCGGGCAGGGCCAGGTGCTCTGCCCGGACGCTGCGATCGGCGAGATCCACCCTTTCATCCAGGATTTCCGCGATCCGCTCACGGGTCAGCCCGCCTGGCCGCAGAATCAACGGCGTTGGATCGGGGCGCAGCACGGTGCTTTCGACCCCGACCCGGCACGGTCCGCCGTCGAGGATTTCAGCCACCGCGTCGCCCAATTGCTCGCGGACATGCGCCGCGCAGGTCGGGCTGATCCGGCCGAACAGATTGGCGCTCGGTGCCGCCAGAGGTCGGCCGCAGGCCCGGATCAGCGCCAACGCCAGCGGATGATCGGGGACCCGCACCGCGACGCTGTCGAGGCCGCTGGTGACGGCGTCCGGTACGATCGGGCGTCGCGGCAGCACCAGGGTCAACGGCCCTGGCCAGCACGTCGCTGCCAACCGCCGAGCACGTGGGGAAGGCTCGGCGACGGTCCAGGCATGCTCGGCGTCGGCGCAGTGGACGATCAGCGGATCGAACCGCGGCCGGCCTTTGGCGGTGAAAATCCTCAGCACCGCTGCGGCATCCAGCGCATCTGCAGCCAGGCCATAGACGGTTTCGGTGGGCATGCCGACCAGGGCGCCGACGCGGATGGCGGCTGCAGCGCGGGTCAATTCAGGGAGCTTGAGCAAGTTGGTCAGGATTCGCTGCTCGCCTGGTCAGGCAAGTTGCTCCGCCAACCAGCGCAGTTCGCCAGCGGTTCCGGCGCGGATGGTGTCGGCCGAGCGGGCGAGGAGCGGCCAGGTATAGGTCTCAGCCGCGACGTGGGTGCATCCGGCGGCGATGCTGGCGGCGAGCCCGGCCCGGCTGCCGGCGATGGTCGCGGACAGGCCATGGCCGGTGACCGGAGTGGTCAATGGAACGTGGAAATGGCTGCGCACCGCGTGGGCGTCGGGGATGCGCTCCAACAGGCGATCCAGCTCGCCCAGATCCTGCACTTTCACCATCGTTCCCCAGGCCTCGCCCTGCCGCCTTGCGGCAGCGGTCTGGTGCAGGAACCGCGGCTCGTCCAGGGCGCGCATTGCTGCTACCCCGGAGGGATCCTGGCCAGGGGAGATCACCTCTGGCGCCGCCGATACCTGGACTTTCGCGATCCTGGCGCCTGCAGCCACCATGCGTCGCACCGCGTCGGCTGGATCGACAAAGGCCAGGGACAGATGGCAGGTGTCAACGCAGACGCCGAGGTGTTCGGCGATGGCGGAACGGCCTGCGGCAAGATCACCGCCGAGGGCGCGGGATGCCGCCTCGGCGCCGATCGTGGCGAGGGGGCCGCTCCAGAACCACGCCACATCGTGGTCGTTTTCCAACAGGCACCACGGTTCCGGCTCCAAGCACAAGACCGCCGTGCGACCGCTGGATTGTTTCACGGACGCGGCGGCTGCCGCCCAACCGCCAAGGGCGGCGGCGATGGTCGCCACGCTCCCGGCATCCTGACGATGGTGGGGCCGGTAGCTGCCGGGCACCGTGCTGACCGTGACCAGTGGTTCATCGCTCAGGAACAACGCGGCGTCGAGCAGCTTGAGGCTGTCGGCGTACCGCTGTTGGCTCGTCCAGTCCGGCAGGTACGCAGCATCCTTGACCCGGGCGGCTTGGAACGGATTCAGCGGAAAACCGTTCAGCGTGTGGGCGGAAAGGCGATGCCGATCAAGCTGGGCGCGGATCAGGCGCCAGCCCGCCACGCCTTCGGCAAGCGCCACCGACCCGAGCCGCAGATCGACTCCGAGCCGGTCCCAGCCCAGATCGTCCCGTAACGCCCCGGCAAAGCCTGACATGGCAGCTGCGATCTCGGCGCAGGTCTCAGCGGCATGCAGATTGGTGCTGTAGCCCAGCGGCAGCATCGGGACTCCCGGACATGAAGAAGCAACTGGTGGTGGGGCCTGCGGGATTTGAACCCACAACCGAGCGATTATGAGTCGCCTGCTCTAACCGTTGAGCTAAGGCCCCTTCTGAGGTTACGGTGGTTGCTTCGCAGCCGGGCGAGGTTTCCCGGGCGGTTCAAAGCGAACCATGGTCGAGTCTCGACGATGCTGGCGTGAGTGTCCAGCGCCGGGTCCTGGGGCAGGTGTGTTGGGCATCGCTTTGGGCCGGGCTGTCGAAACGTCTCGCCGTCATCCCGGCCGCTCAAACAGCGCAGTCTCAGCCATCCTGACCGAGCTCGGCAGCGATAGGACCTGCCTTTTTCAGCTTTCACCGCCAGGTTGTGAATAATCAGGAGGTACCGTCGTGCGCTTCGCCTCGCGGCCTGGCCTTGCCCCTTCCGAGTGATTTTGCCTTGCTATCGGAGAGATTCATTTCCGCCGGCGAGAACCTGACGGCCGCACTACTGGCTTGCGGTCAGCGCCCCACATCCGATCATACCCACCCCCTTAGCCCAAGAGCGACCCGCCCCGTCATGCCCATCGGAACCATTGCCAACGTCCTTCCACCCCGCGAGCCGGGCCGTCCATCGATGGGGTACATCACCCCCGAAGGCCGCGCTCCTCGTGAGGCCGACGTTCGTTTCTTCACTGACAACTGGAGCGGCCCCGGCGAACCCCGGCGCGGCATCCAGGTCGAATACGACGAAGCCACCGATCGCTCGGGGAATGCAGTCGCACGTAACGTCCGTCCGCCGGGATCCCCGGTGGTCGCTCGTCCGCCCCGCGCTGGCGGCGGCGGAGCTGGCGGCGGCGGCGGCGGTCCGACCACTCCCGGTCGTGGCACCATCGCCAACATCCTCCCGCCCCGCGAACCAGGCCGCGCCTCCATGGGGTACATCACCCCCGAAGGCCGTGCTCCTCGCGAAGCCGATGTCCGTTTCTTCACGGACAAGTGGACTGGCCAGGGTGAACCCAAGCGCGGACAGCCGGTCGTTTATGACCAGGGCACCGACCGCATGGGCAACCCCACCGCCACCAACGTCCGCCCGGCCTGATCCCTCGCTGCTGGCCCCGGCCGGCGGCGATCCAGTCTGAAGCAAACATCCTCCGGCACGCACCGCGTGCCGGAGGATGTTCATTTGCAATTCCTGCCGTTCAGTGCGGCGCTCTTGTTACCGGGCAGCTCCGGTCTGCTGGGCTCGTCGCAAAGACCAGATGTTTTTCTCATCCATCCCGACCGGTCGGTTGGCCGGGATGTCTTCGAATACCGGATTCGGTGCGCAGTCGTAATCGCAAATGATCGACCAGCGATCACGGTCGCTGGTATTGCGCTGGCTCATGTGCAGGACGAGCGAATGGAAGATCAGCAGTCCGCCTGCCGCTACCGGTACCGGGATCGCTTGCGCAACGTCGATATCCCCTTCGCCGACTTGCAATTCCCGACCGGCGTGGGGAACCAGACCGAGACGATGGGATCCGGGGATCGCCCAGACGCAGCCATTGCCTTGGTCCGCGTCGTGGATGGCGATCCACACTGTGATCTGCCTGGGGTCATAGGCCTGCCAGTACGCCGCATCCTGGTGCCAGGGTTTCGCCGCTCCGCCGTTGGCCGGTTTGAACATGACCTTGGATGAATGGTACCAAATCTCGGGACCGATCAGATCCTCCATGAGGTCGAGCAGGTCGCCGCGGGTGAAGACCTCACCGACCTCGGGGATGGTGAAGGCTGCGCCTTGGATTTTCCGGAACATACCCGGGCGTTTCGCTGCCGCCTGATGATTCATGCTGTCATCATCGACCTTTTCCAGATTGAACCCTCCACCATCACGGGTCTGGCCGGCACGTTCAGTGCATGCGCGGGCGATGCCGGCTTCAACCCGGCGCACCTGGTTGGGTTGCAGGAAATCGTTGATCACCAGGAATCCGTCGCGGCGGTAGCGGTCGAGTTGGTCGGGGGAGAGATAGCGCATGGTCGCCATCGTCGCGGACCACGTCGATCGTCGCCATGTGTTAATCCAACTTCAGCTTGTGGTTTTCGCTCATCCGCCGATCCTGCCGCAATGGCCGCCATCGCCTTTCCGAGCTCACCCCATGCTCAGGTGGTGGCTCCACCACAGGGTTTCGATCCGGATCTACCCGCGAAAGTTCGGCAGGTTCTTGATCAAGCCAGGGTCGAATTGGTCAGTGCGCTCTTCTGGCAGTGCGCGGCGGGCTGGTCCATTCCCGTCCGATCGGTGTCGGATGAGATGTGGTTCCTGATCATAACTGGTCACGGTTGGATGCGGCTGCGCGGTCAGCGGATCGCCCTGAAGGGAGGCACGCTTGCCCATTGGCCGGCGGGGACGCCCCATGCCGCCGGCCACGATCCGGATCGACCGCTCAGCGTCATCGCCTGCCATTTCACAGCCCACCTGGCCGGCGGGATGCGTTCTGGCGCCCTGGCCGAGCCTCCGCCTGCCGTGGATTTGGCCGTGCACGATCCGGTCCGCAGCTGGCTTGCGGCCGCTGTCGTTGACTACGTCCACCGGCCTCCCGGCTGGAAACGGCGCGGCGATGCCTTGGCCACGGCGGTATTCCATCACATCCTTCGCAATTTTCCTCGTCAGGCGGTTGTCCATCCTGCCGGCGACTCCGGTGCGTTGGCCCGGGTGCTGCCCGCCTTGGAGCGGATGGAATCGGATCTGGCCAGACCCTGTGGCATTCCTGCCTTGGCCAGACTGTGCGGGCTGTCGCCAGCGCAATTCCGCCGGCTGTTCGCCAAGGCCCTTGGGACGACACCCGTGGTCCATTCCCGGAGCCTGCGTCTCGCAGCAGCGCGGCGTCTGCTGCGCGAGACTGACGACGATCTCTCCACGGTCGCCCGGGCCGTCGGATTCGCCGAAGCCGCGTTTTTCTCCCATGTCTTCAAGCAAGAGACCGGCCTGCCGCCAGGTGCGTGGCGACGGTTGCCTGCCACGCCGTGAGTCCAGCCCGACGGACGTTCGAGGGCTTGCTCGACTGCCTACGAATTCGCTTGGTCGATTGCTAGGCGGTGCAGGGCTCCGACCACGGCTGCGGTGCCGGTCGTCGCGTCGATCACCGATGCCGCCAGTTCACGGTACAGCGGATCACGCAAGGCGTACAATCGCGGAACTTCGGCGCTGACCCCAAGGCCGGTCAGGCTCGGCCGGTCGCCAGCATCGCGGCTGAGGCGGGCCATGAGCACCTCGGGCGTGGCGTGCAGGTAAGCGATGACTCCGCCGCGCCGGCGGAGCAGGTCGCGATTGGCTGGGCGGAGCACCGCTCCACCGCCGGTGGCAAGGACCAAAGGCGAGTCACCTGCCAGCAGTTCCTCCAGAATCGCTGTCTCGGCATCGCGGAACGCCGGTTCTCCATACTGGCTGAGATAGGTCCCGGCGCTCATCCCCAGTCGTTCGGCCAGGGCGTGGTCGGCGTCGGTGAATGGCCAGCCGCAGCGGATCGCCGCCTGCCGACCAGCGGTGGTCTTCCCGCTCGCGCGCAATCCGATCAGGGTCAATCGCTGCATGCGCGGGCACGCTGTGGCGGGAGTGACGCCCGGTCAATCGCAGACCGTGACTGGAGGCTGCAAATGCTTGCTGCGACTGGTGCCGACGGCTAGGACCGTCGTGAATGACGACGACTGCCCATCCCAAGCGGGGCCAGCTCCTGCAGCCCGGGCAGCAGCTCGGCGGCTACCAGGTTGAGGCCCTCATCGGCCGTGGCGGCATGGGTGAGGTGTACCGCGCCCGGCAATTGTCGATGGATCGCCATGTCGCCTTGAAGGTCCTGTCGCCGCGCCTGGCCCGCCAAGACCCGCAGTTCGCTGCGCGTTTCGTCGAGGAGGCCCGGGCCGCCGGCCGGCTGAATCATGGCAACCTGGTCGCGGTTCACGACGTCGGTCAGGCCCCGCTGCCCAATCACGGCGAAGAAGTCCATTATTTTTCCATGGAGCTGGTCGACGGCGAATCGGTGAAGGAGGTCCTGGTCCGGGAAGGTGTGTGCAGCGAAGAGCTGGTTGCCATCGTGATGCTCGGGATGGCGGAAGCGCTGTGCTATGCCGAGACGGTGGGGATCATCCACCGCGATATCAAGCCTGACAACATCATGTTGACCAGCAAACGGACTGTGAAATTAGCGGATCTTGGCTTGGCCACCCAGGCCGGGAGCCAGGCGCCGGGGGACCGCGATGAGCAGGGCAAGGCCAAGGTCATGGGCACGCCTTTGTACATGAGCCCCGAACAGGCCCGGGCGTATCCTCTCGACCACCGCAGCGACCAGTACTCGCTCGGCGCCACGCTGTTCCACATGCTCACCGGAGAACCGCCGTATCCTGGCGATGACGCGCGGACGATCATGCGGTCGCATGTCTACGACGAAATTCCGGATCCACAGACCGTGCGGGCAGAGGTCTCTGCGGCATGGAAAACCGTCTGCATGAAATTGATGGCCAAAGATCCGGCCGAGCGTTATGCCAATGCCGAAGCGCTGCGCACGGCGGTGCGCGCAGCCGTTGGTGGCCGGGTGCTGCGCACCGGGAGCAGCTATCGGCGCCCGCGGAATTGGGTCGGCATGGCGGTCACCGCCGCGACCATCCTGATCTCAGCAGGCGTCATCTGGTACTTGGTGCTGGCGGTTCCGGCAGCCAGCGCCCAGCGTCCAGCAGCCCCGGTCAGACCGGCCGAGCCATCGATCACCGAGCTGCTTGCTGGCTTGCCAGCCGGATCAACAGCTGCGTTGGCCCAGCTCGATGATCTGGAACGTGAACCGCGCTTCGCTGGAGATCCTGCGGCGATCACTGCGATCGCCGCGGAACGCGTTCGGCGCACTCCGAAGCAGATCGAGGATCCTGCGGCGGTGGCGAAACGTGCCGAGCTCGACGCGCTGCGCAGCGCCATCGTCGCCGGCAAGCTGAGCTCCGCCTCGGCGACTGCCGATCGGCTTGCGCTCGCCGAGAACGACACCCTGCGTCGCCAGCTCAACGCCACCATCGCCAAGGTCAGGGCCGATTGGGATCGCCGGATCGATGCGCTGCAGGCGGCCGGCCTGGCCGCGTTTTCAGCCGAATTCACCGTCGCCGACCTGACCCCGGCGCTGCGCACGGCGCTCGCCAAAAAGCTGGAGGCCAAGCAGAAGGAGTGGATCGCCCAGACCGAGGTGAAGCCTGAAACGTCCGGGAAAGCAGCCTGGCGTGCGCTCTACGCCGCCATCGATCCGCTGCGCGGCAGCAGCCGCTTTCCGGAACTGCGCACTACTGTCGACGCCAACCTCGATCGTTTTCCGCCCGAGGACCGCCCGTTGGTCGTGGCCTTGGCGGATCTGTCGTTGCTGATCCAGCAGGCCGAAGGCGCATTGCGCCTGGTGCTGACCGAACGCCCCGAGCTTGAATTGCGCCAAGGGCCCAATGGCCGCCCGCAACGGGTCAAATTGGTGGGAATGACGTCGAGTGCGCTGACCTGGCAACCGATCGATCCTCCTGGTCCAGAGGCCACCGCAGCGCGGGCCGTCGCCACGCCAACGACTTGGTCGACAGTGCTTGAGCGTGCCTTGACCGACGCTGGAGCAGAGGATCCCGCCCGGATCCTCGCCGCCTTCCTGTGGTTCTGGCGCGATCCCGCCGCCGCAGCCGCGGTCGCCAAGCTGGGCGAGGCGCCACTCGCCCAGGCCCTGCTCAGACTGGAGGAACGCGGTCGGTCCTTGCGCGTCGCCGTGCCCCTCGCGACCCAGGGCGAGGCCGTGTCGCTGATCTACGACTTCAGTGCGAATGGCAGCAAACTGCTGGAAGATTTCGTAGGCGAAGGCCGCGAGATCACCGGCAGCGGGCTGCGCTGGATCACGTCTGAGGCTCGCGACCCGCGCCAAGGGACGGTGCCGACGCTGCGCTGGCGCGAAGCTCTGCGCCCACCATTCAGCGCGACTGCGGCGTTCACGGTTGAGCCAGGCAGCCAAATTGCCGTGGGCGTGATGTCGGGTGTGGCGGCAGTGCGGGCGGCCATCGTCCTACGTCGCGGCATTGAGCCGTTCGGTGTGATTGTCACCCGGGCTGACGGCAAGCACGACTCATTCCCGTTGCCCGAAAGCGATCGGCCCAAGATCCTGGCGGGCACCTCGATTGCCTTGACCGCATCGGTCGCCGCCGACGGCACCGTCGCCCTCTCTGTTGGTGGCATTCCCCTCGACCAAAAGCTGTCCGGCAAGCTGCCCAGGATGCCGGCCGGGCAATCGGCGACTTTCGTCATCCAAAGCTTCCAGTCCTCTGGCCGCAGCGCCTGTGTCCTGCAGCGGTTGGAGCTGAGCGGCACCGCGCCCTGAACTGGTGTCCTGCTGGTTGATTGGCGTCTCGGCGGATTCGTGGCGTGGGAATGGCCAAGGCGGGTGCTCTGGCACCGGGTCCCAGCCATGGCCGCCCCAGGGATGGCAGCGGCAAATCCGAGCGGTGGCCAACATGGTTCCCGCGACCGCCCCGTGACGCTTCAGCGCGTTGCGGGCATAGGTCGAACACGTCGGGGTGAATCGGCAGGTCGGCGGTTTGAGCGGAGAAATCCAGCGGCGATAGACCTCCACCAGGACCAGCAACGACCAGGTGATCGGGCGCATGTCATGTCGCCGATGGAACTTCCCCGCTGAGCGGGCTGCCGGCTTCACCAGGATTGCCATTCCCGGCGCTGGCTTTCCCTGAGGCTGCCCGGTCCTGAAACGTGGCTCCACTGCCTGGGCGGGCTGGCGGCTTTCGCCCGCCCCGCTGACCCGGTTGGGCCCGGGCGGCCAGGGCCTTGGACGCCAACACCGCAAGCTCTGATTTCAAGATGGCGTGGCCGTTTTCCGTTGGCGGATCCGCACGCATGAGCACGACCACGTCGTGATGATCGAAAACCGACTTCATTTCGGTCCGGAACCATTCGCGGACCCAGCGCTTGACTTGGTGGCGGCGGACGGCGGTCTTGATCACCTTGGCTGGCACCATGACCCCGATCCTGGCCAGCTGCTGTCCTTTCCTCGGCCGCTCGCGGACCAGCACCACGGCCAGCCGTCCGGCGGCTTTTTGCTGGTGGTGGAAGACCCGATTGTAATCGCCACCGTGGTGGAGGCGGGCCTGGTGCGGGAAACGCGCATCGCCCGCCCTGGCGTCCAGAGGATTGTCAGCCGTAACCACGCTCATACGTTCTCCCAGGTCCATCCTTACGCCACCGGGAATCGTCATGGCCGTCCAGGTCCCAATGCTGATCGGCACCGCCGGCCTCGTCGAAGGCGAGCGCTTTCTGCTTGCCCCCGCCGCAGATGCCGTAATCGGCCGCAGCCGCTCGTGCGATATCAGCCTGCGCCGCTGCTCCGGGTATCTGAAAAGCCCGGTTGCCACCCGGGATCAGGATCATGATTTCAACACGGTGTCGCGTCGGCATCTGCGCGTGCAGCTGGTGGAAGGCAAGGCCACTTTCACCGACCTGTCGACCAACGGCAGCTTCCTCAACAACGACCAGCTGCGGCAGCCATTGACGGTCGAGCTCGGCAGCACTGCGTGGATCATCCGTCTGGGCACCCGCGAGACCTTCCAGTTGCTGCTGGTCGACGCTGGTGATGAACGAGTCAAAGGACTTCAAGCGATCTCTGGTGGTGGGCAGCCGGGCGGCGATGACGAGCCGTTGCCGGCGAAGCCCGTCTGAGGTAGCCAAAAAAGTACCATTGTGCGGGTTCGTTCCCGCTGCGCGTGCCTCTGGCGTCGCCGAATGATCCGATTCGTCGCAGACCTTCCGATTAACGGCCTCCGCAGGGTTCCAGCAGGCCGCGATGCCCCGACTCACATGGGCGTCGCGCGGTGCCGGCTTGGCAAGGCATGTGCGTTGTCAGGGCATGGTTCCCTTCGCCATTCCGTTCGGTGTGAATTCAGGTGCGCCGGCATGGCCGATTGGTTCGGGGCTCCCCAATAACGGCGATGGCTATGGGGCCGTCGAGGGCGCCATCGCCCTGATCAACGCGGACCTAGCTGGCGAAGATGCAGCGATCGCGGTGTCGCCTGGCGACTTGATTGCGGTCCCTGGCGATCTCAACCAGGAGCTACCCGAGCTGGCCGGCGGCATCTTTCAGGATGATCCTGGGATGATCGATCTGGCGATCGATGCATGCCAAGACCAGGCGCCTGACTCGAAAGAGACCGAGCCGTCGCCTGCCGAAACCGGATCCATCGCTGAGTTGTTGCCCTCCGAACTGCTGATTCCGCCAGGTGCGGACATCACCGGGATCATCCGAGATGCGCCTCCATTCACTGGACAGGAGACGCTGCCGAGGAACGAGACCGGACCGGTGCTGGAGTACGTCGTCCCGCCTCCGGTGGACCACTTGAGGCCAGGTGACGGCCCTGGTGACACTTGTCTTGCCGACGCGACCAGGGGAAATCTGTCCACCTGGCAGGAATGGCTCGGCGCCATCAACCGCGGACAGGTGAAGCTCGTCGACCGTCCAGGTGGGAGTGGGTGGCCCACCCCAAACCTCGGGATGTCGAATCAGGAAGTGCCCGGTTCCATAAACTGGGATGCTCCAGGCGAAGGTCTGGAGGCTCCGCCGCTAGCCACGGTGATCCGTGTAGCTTCAGCGCCAGCGGTGGCTTTAGCGCCAGCGCCAGCACCTCTATCAGTACCAACGTCTCTATCAGCGCCAGCACCAATAACAGTGCCAGCGACTCAATCAGCGCCAGTACCTCTATTAGCGCCAGCGGCCAGGCCGGCCCTGAGCGGAACGAAAGCATTTGTTCCGGTCACCGGATCGGACATCAGCCCGCCGCTTCAGATCGCGGCTCTCGACCAGGCAGAGGGTTCGGTAAATAAGCAGTCCAGAATGCCGGAAGAGGGGTGGGATCTGCTCGGTCGTCCCAATGAACTGATGGAGTCTGAGACTCAGGTGCGGAACCTGGGATTAGCTGCGTTGCAGCCTGTGACGGAACCAGGCCAACCGCGCATCGCCTTGAATGTAGTGCCGGATGCTCCGGCCTGGATGACCCAGGTCGGGGAGCCGGTGGAGGCATCGCCCGAACCAAATCGCGCGTGGAATGGATCGGCAGGACCAGTATCTGTCACAAAAAACCAAGCAGAACCTCTAGAAAATAGTCATCCTCTGCCGTGGGTGGAACCGATCGAGGCCCCTGGAGCGATGCCGGGGACGACGGCGGCTTTGCAGCCTGTGGTCGATGGACCTGGGCGTCCTTTGGTCCAAGGACCGATCCCGGGAAACACCAAGGCGTCCCCGTCTGCGGCAGTTGGTGCAAAGCGTTCCTTGCCCGAGTCGGAGCGGTCTGCGGCTGTGCAAGCAGCGGAGCTGTCGCAGATAGGAATGCGAGTGGTTCCTGATTCCTTGGCGCCGGCCCAGTCCGCACGCAGGTTGCCTGCCAGTGCGGCAGAGAAGCCTGCACCTGAGCCAATGATGGGCGTTCTGCGGAATCTCCCTGATTTCGCGACGACTCTAGCGGCGCATGGACCGGATCAGCGCGCACCTGCCGAGTCACGGTCCGTAGCAACGCCGGAAATACCTGGCGAAGTCCGGTCAAACCCGATGGAACGCGCCATCGCCGGTCAGGTCGCCCGCAGCCTGAGCGGCGCCAAGGCAGGTTCGGACACGGTGATCGTGGTCCGCCTGACTCCGCCGGAATTGGGCACGGTTCGCATCGAAATCCGTTCCGATCGCGATGGTTTGAATGCCCGGCTGCATGCAGAGGATCCAGCGGTCCGCGATTCTCTCGAACGGCTGCTGCCGACCTTGCGCGGCGACCTGCGGGCCAGCGATTCGCGGCTGACCGAGATTTCGGTCGCTCCGCAGCAGAACCATCGTGACGATTCTCAGCAGCAGCGTTCCGACCCCGACGACCGTGGACGCAGCCAGGATCCCCAAGGACAGCAGCGCGATCCGCATCGTCGGCGCCAGGCTGAGCGCTTCAGGAAGACATTCGATCTCGTGGGAGCCGCGAGCGACGAATAACGCTTCCGGACTACCGCAGCGCCTGGACAAGAAACATCCGCAGGCAGCTCGGCTGAAGCTCCACGCGCATGTACGAACTCGGCTGAGCCAACGCTGGAGCGCGACGCAGGAATCCACCGATCGCACGCTGAGGTCAGCGCACGCTCAGCAGTGGGTGCTCAGGCTAGGACGGCTTCGATATCGGCCCGGGAGAGCTTGCTCGCCGGACGTCCAGTCTGCACGCTCAGCCACGACTGGCATTCGGCGCTGAGGCCGGCGGGGCTGTCGATCAGGGCCTTGATCTTGGCCGCGACGCGGGCGTCGCGACGGATGCCGGCGGCCTTCTTCGCCGGAGCATATGACGCCTTGATCGCGGCGCGGATGGCCCGGCCACGGGTGTTGCGGGTGGTCCAGAAACGATGTTGGCCGCGGGCCATGGCTGATCCTTCAACGGTGGGCGCGGAATGATGCGGAGTTATCGGAAAAGGCAAGCGCAGGCCCGGTGAAGCACTTCGCACATCGCTGCTCTGATCGCGCCGCACCTGCGCCCACGCCGTCAAAGCGGGTTCAGGCCTGGTCGGGCAGCTCGCCGTTGTGGAAGACCTCTTGGACGTCGTCGTGATCGTCCAGGGCTTCGAGCAGTTCGTTGAGCGGACTTGGGTCGGCGACCGGGACCATGGTATCGGGAAGCTTGGTGAAATCGGCTTGGGCGACGGTCAATTTCGCGGCGGACAGCGCCTTCGAAATGGCATCGAACTGGCGCGGATCAGCGGTCACTGACACCTGCCGGTCAACCTGGGCCAGGTCCTCGGGTTCGCAGCCGGCGGCGAGCAGCACTTCCATCACGGTCTCTTCTTTGGCGCCCTTGGTCTCGTCCCCGACCAGGAAGGCGGCCTTCGGCTTGAACTGCCAGGCGACGCAGCCGGGGTTGCCGATGGCCCCGCCGGCGCGTTCGAAAATCTTCTTCACCTCGGGGGCGGTGCGGTTGCGGTTGTCGGTCAGGGTCTGGACCACCACCGCGACGCCACCCGGGGCGTATCCTTCGTAGGTCACCTCGACCAGGATTTTTCCGTCCTTGCCCTCGCCTGCGGCCTTCTTGATCGCCCGCTCGATGGCCTCCAGATTCATCCCC
This sequence comes from Planctomycetota bacterium, assembly GCA_014193115.1. Taxonomy (GTDB): domain Bacteria; phylum Planctomycetota; class UBA11346; order UBA11346; family UBA11346; genus BJHQ01. The sequence goes on from BJHQ01000020.1 coordinate 68,736, forward strand.
GAGGCGCGGGCCTTGTCCCAGGCCAGGCGCAGGCGGGGATTATCGTCCAGATTCGGCCCGCCCTGCTGCACCGCCACGGTCAGCAGCACTCCCATCTTGGCGATGACCGCGGCCTTCTTCTTGTCGTTGACCGCCTTCTTGTGCTTGATGTTGTCCCAGTGGGAGTGCTTCGCCATGGCTGCGACCCTGCGTCAGGCGCTTATTTCTTCTTCTTCCCGGTGGCCGGCTTGTCCATGCCGAGCGGATCCTTCTTGTCCCAGCCGAAGCTGATCGGCTGCGGTTCGTCTTCGTCCTGGCTTTGGCAGAAATGGCTGTGCTCGCGCAGGCCGCGGGACAGGCGGAGCAGGGTCTCAAGATCCGCGAGCTCCTCGAGCTTGCGGGCCCCGAGCTGGTACGACAGCGGTTTGATCGCCGGTCCCAGCGTCTTCTGGCCGCCGGACAGGAACTTCAGCAGCTTGAACTGATCGTCGTCGAGCGGGCAAATCTTGCCTCCGGTCAGCGAGAGCAGGGCCTTCTCGATCATATCGCGGCGGATGTTGGTGGTGTCAGGCAGTGCGCGCAGAGTCGCGACGCCATCCCCGGCCAGAGCGTCCTTGATGTCCATGCGCCGGAAGGCGGTGTAGATGTCCGCCAACAGATGTTTGAGGTCTTCTGATTTTTCGCGTACCCGGTAATAGCGTGCGCCGAGGATGTCCTCGATCTCGCGCACCGTCGCCACCCGCATGTCGTTCCAGTCGACGTATTCGTCACGCAGACGCTTGTAGGCATCGCGGGCGGTCTTCTCGGTGCAGCCCAGCTCGAGGATCTGGTAGATCATCGCTTCGATGAAGTCTTCGAAGGGGCCGAACTTCCGCCGACCATAGCGGGCCTCAAGGGCCTCGCAGATGATCTGCAGTTCGGCGTTCAGGGCATCGGCGGGGGCTTTGGCCATCGTGGGGGGCTCGCAGGCGGGCGGAGCAGGCTAGTCCAGGGCGGACGACGGTCAAACCCATGCTTGCAGAGGGCAATGGCGGAACCGGTCCCGCAGGTCCCAGGTTGCCGACCGTCGGGACCTCCCAGCATCCCAGCCCACGGAAGTCTGACCATGCCTCGCGCCCGCAATCCTCTGCCTCAACTGCTGCCCCAACGGGTGACGATGGTCAAGCAGCGGGTCGACGCATCGACCTGGCGACGGCGTACGCCGCTGGCCGTGCTCGCTGGTCCGCTCAATGCCGGGTTCGCGAGCCTGGGCGAGGCGAACGAGCAGACCTTCGAGCCGATCGCGTCGGGTTCGATCTTTTGCAAGCCGCCAACGGGCCAACCCGAGGCGACGAAGCACCACGCGCCCACCAATCAATGGTGTAACCGCTGGTTCCGCATCGATCTGCCGGCCGCGGCCAAAGGCGAGGCTGGGCTCCGCCACCTGGTGTGGGCCTGCGATGGCGAGACCACCGTGTACTGGAAAGGCGAGCCGTGGGCTGGGCTCGACGCAGGTCACGCCTCATGCCCGGTGCCCGACCAGGCCGGCACGTTGTGGCTGGACTGCGGATGCTATGCCACCGGCATCTGGGTGCCGGGCCGGCGGGTGATCGGTCCTGACGGTCTGCGCTTCGATTCGGCGAGCCTGGCGGTTCGCGACCAGGCGGCCTGGTCGGCCAGCTGCGACTTGGATGTGCTGCTCGATCTGCTGGTGGTCAGCCTGGACAAGGCCGGGATCAAGTGGTCGGGCTCCGCCGGCTTTTCCCAGCCCCACGAATTCTGTCCGCCGCTGGTGCGCATCCTGACCAGCGGTCTCGAAGAGGCCTGCGACGGTTTCATTGCCGGTGGAATCCCGGCCATGCAGCCGCGCCTGGATGCGCTCAAGGACCGGCTGAAAGGCGGCAGCGCCTGGCTGCCGGTGTCGGCTCTGGCCGGGCATGCCCATATCGATCTGGTCTGGTTGTGGCCGGAATCCGCTACGGAACGCAAAGGCGTCCACACTTTCGCCACGGTGCTCCGTTTGATGGAGCGTTATTCTGAATTTCGGTTCAGCCAGTCCCAGCCGTCGCTGTATCGCGCCATCGAACGTCAGGCTCCGGGCCAGGCCAAGGCGATCCGCAGCGCGATCCGTCGCGGCCAATGGGAGGTCATGGGCGGGTTCGAGGTCGAACCCGATGTCCACCTGCCCAGCGGCGAGGCCCTCGCCCGTTCCTTGGCCATCGGCCAGGCCAAGACTCAGGACCTTCGCGGCAGCATCAGCACGTTGTGCTGGATCCCCGATGTTTTCGGCTATTCGGCATGCCTGCCGCAAATCCTGCGGCTGGGCGGAGTGACCTCATTTTACACCACCAAGATGACCTGGTCGACGGTCACCCGGTTCCCCTACAACAGCTTCGTCTGGCGCGGCCACGACGGCTCGGAGGTGCTGACCCATCTCTGCACCGTCGGCTACAATGGCACCGTGACAGCAAAAGAACTGATCAATGCGATGGAAGGTCATCGCCAGGCCGGCGAACATGGCGAGATGCTGACCTGCCATGGGTACGGCGATGGCGGCGGTGGGCCCAACGAGCTGATGTGCGAACGGGCGCGACGCCTGGCCGATCTGGCCGGAGTTCCGCCGGCGCGCTGGACCACCGCCGAGGCGGTGTTCGCGCGGATGGAATCCGTGCGCGAGCGCCTGCCGATCTACCAGGGCGAGCTGTATCTCGAATACCATCGCGGCACCTATACCAGCCAATCGGATCTCAAGGCCGCCTATCGTGGCGCCGAACGGGCGTTGCAGACCCACGAGGCCGTCCGCGTGGTCCAAGGCACCGGTCCGCTCGACGAAATCGATTGGCAGCGGGTGGCCTTCGCCCAATTCCACGACGCCCTGCCCGGCAGTTCGATCGCTGCGGTCTATGCCCAGCTTACCCCGGAATTGAACGGGATCGGCGAGCGTCATCTGGCGGCGAGCCGGGCGGCGCTGACCGGCGCCGGCCCTGGCTGGACGGTGTTCAACCCGCTGCCCTACCCACGCACGGTCGTGGTCGAGTTGCCGGTTGGTGCCGGTTCGCTGGTCGAAGAAGACGGCTCGGCGGTGCCGATGCAGTTCTCGGAGGCTGTGCCGGGCACGGTGGCTGGCGAACCGGTCGAGGCCCGCTCCCTGGCGTTGGTGAGCTTGGGCGGACTGGGCGTGACGTCGCTCATCCCCGCTGCGCCGCGGGCCGACGAGGTCGAACTGTCGACTGTCCGGGTTGCCAACGATCTCCTCGATAACGGTGTGATTTCTGCCGGTTTTTCGGCAGACGGTCAGCTCGATGCGCTGCGCATCGACGGTCAGCCGCTGCGTCTGGCTGGGCTCTGCGGTCTGCGTCTGTACGACGACCGTCCGCTGTCCTTCGACGCCTGGGACATCGACCATTATTCCTTGTCCCATCCCCGACCGGTGGCCGGCGTTCCGCTTGCCATCGCCGAGGGTGGACCGGTGCGGGCGGTGCTCGCTGGCGAGGGACCCCTGGGCGAACGCAGCCGGGTGGCGTTGCGCTGGATCCTTGATGCCGGAAGCCGCTGGCTGCGCTGCGAACTGGCCATCGATTGGCAGGAAAACCATCAGTTGCTGAAGTTCCATGTTCCGACCGGGTACCGCGGCCGGTGGGCCCGGTTCGGTTGCCCATTCGGATCGATCCTGCGCCCGCAGCTGCCTGGGGTCCAGGCCGATGAAGCCCAGTGGGAGGTCCCCGGCAGCCGCTGGGCCGCGGTCATTGACGAGGACGGCGATGGCCTGGGCCTGGTCAGCGAATCGAAATACGGATTCTCGTGCCGTGATGGCGACCTCGGCCTGTCCTTGCTGCGCGCGCCGGCGGATCCCGATCCCGGTTGCGATCGGGGCCGGCATGTCATCCGCTTCGCCATCGGCCGCCATCAGTCGTCCAGCGCGATCATCGACGGTGGCAGCAACGACCTGTGGTCCACCGCCTTGGCTGCCGACGCGCTGTTCACGCCGCCGGTAGTGGCTCCGGGCAAGCGCCGTCGCCACCGTGGCGATGACCTCGGCCACGGACCTTTCACCTTGCGCAACCTGGGCAGCCTGGTTCCGGCTTGGACCGTGCCGGACAAGCGTGGCTACACCGTACGCCTGCATGAAACGGCAGGGGGTTCAGGCAGCGCAACGCTCCAGCTCGAACACGAGGCCAAGTCGGTCGAACTGGTGGATTTCCTGGGCAATGTCCTGGGTGATCCCGTGCACCTGGGCGGCGGCGCAGTGCGTATCGACTACCGGCCGTACCAGATCCTGAGCGTCCGGGTCCGGCGCTGATGGGCGTCCTGGGAGCGTAGATTTCAGCCTGCATCGACGAACCCGGCAGGCTGAAGCCTGCGCTCCCAGGCTGATTCAGGCTGAAGCCTGCGCTCCCGGGCCTCTGCTTCAGCGGCCGCAAAGGCGACAGGGGGCTAGTCAGCTCGGCCAGCCGCCGCCCTGTTCCAACCGGCGCCAGGCCAGGCCGACGAGCACGGCGGTGGCCAGGCCGAGGCAGAAGCCGGCGATGATGTCACTTGGCCAATGACGGCGCAGGCGACCGCTCGACCATCCGACCAGCACGGCATTGGCGGTGGTGACGATCCCGATCGGCGGCGCCAGGATCAGCAGCACCGTGCCGCCAGCTGCGGTGGTCGTGGTGTGGCCGCTGGGCATGCTCTGCCGCGAATAATCGGTGGTCGGTCCGACCGCGACATAGGGACCGACATTGGCATCTGGGCGGGCGCGGCCGATGGTTGGACGGAACAGATTGGCGACCAGGCCGGCCAGACTGGCAGCGAGCAGGCAGGCGATTCCCAAGCGGCGCCATCGATCGCGGCGGATGACCCGGCCGACGACATAGAGCAGGACGGACCAGGTCAGTACGTCGGTGAAGGCGCCGAAGGTTCGGAACCATCGGGCGATCAAGCGCAGCGGCGTGTCGGTCTCGCCTTGGGCGAGCAGCCATGCATCGGCCGGGGCGTCGAACGCCAAGGAGAGCCCACCGAGGCCCGTCGTGGCGATCAGCAGTCCAGCGGTAAGCCATGGACGCCGCCGGATCTCGCCGCCTGTGGCGACCAGCAGCCGCCACAGGTGGAGCAGAATCCAACGACCCTCGGCCTCGATCGCCTGTCTCCATGCGGGACGGCGGTCAGCGGGCGAGGTCACGACGGACTCTGACGATGTAGCTCAGGCGAGCCTGGCCTCAGCGGCAGAGTACTTTCAGCTTTTCACCATACAATTTTGCGCGTTTAGCACCGAGCTGGGGCACTTCGCTCAGGTCGCCGGCACCGTGCTGCTTCAGCCATTCCAACGACTTGGCAGGCAAGACCGCTTGCAGGGTGACGTTGCGCCGTTCGCATTCGGCCCGCCGCCAATCCTTCAGCTTGCGCTCGCGTTCCTCTTCCTGGGGCGAGACGTCGCGGGTGCGGGGCGGCGGGGGGATCGGCGGCAGGCTGGCGCGGGCGGCCTGCATCATGGCGATGAGGCTGTCGCCCAGCTCGGCAAGCTGCCAGCCGCGCATGCCGGCGGCCTTCAGGTGCTGGAAGCTGGTCGGCGAGTGCCGCGCCAGGGCGAGCAGCTGTTCATTGTTGATCAGGCGTCCCGGTGGCTGGTTGCGCTCCGAAGCGATGCCATCGCGCCAGCTCCACAGGGCGCAGAGCATCCCGCGGGCCTGCACCGGCAGCTCACGGACGCCTTTGATCTTCCAGAATCCGTCCGGCGAGAACCCGCCGTTCCAGGTCGATTCGGCGACCGCCGCACAGGCGATGGAGACCTCTTCCTCAAGGTCGGCGCGCTTGACCGCGGCCTTCAGCTTCTCGGCGACCGCCGGCAAGTGGCGGACATCGTCGGTGGCATAGGTCAACGCAGCGGGCTCGATCGGGCGGATGCCCCAATCGTGGGTGGCGAAAGCCTTGTCGAGGCGCACGCCGAGCAGGCGATCGACCACCGAGCCGTAGCCGGTCTGGTCGTAGCCGAGCATGCTCGCGGCCTGCTGGGTGTCGAACACCGGGCTGAGGGCGATGCCGAGATCGCGCTTCAGGCAGCCGACGTCGTATTCGCCGCCATGCAGCCAGATTTCCCTGCCTTCCAACTTGGATTTCAGCGCTTTGCCAGCTGCGGCCGCAACCGCCATGGTGTCGATCAGGAAGATCCGGCCACCGGCATTCAGCTGCAGCAGGCAGATTTTCTCGTGATAGGCGTGCATCGAATTGCCCTCGCTGTCGAGGGCGATCCATGGCGCGGCGGCCAGCGCTTCGGCCACGGCGGGCAGCTGCTCTGCCTTGTCGATCCATTCCGGTTCACCAGCTGGCGCCAACGGCATCACCGGAGGGGGCACGGGTTTGGCGCGGCTGGAGGACAGGTTCGAGGGGCTGCGGGCGACGACGGCCGGGCGGGTGGCAGAGGCCGGCAGCGGGCGGGCGGGCGCAGCGGCTGCGGGAGCGGCAGCAGCGGTTGGGCGGGCTGGAGCCGCAGCCGCAGGGGGCTTCGGCGGAGTGGCCGGGGCGGCGGCAGGACGGACCGCAGGGGCAGCTGCGGGACGGGCGGTTGCAGCAGCGGCTGGGCGTGCGGCGGCGCGGGCGGGGCGGTCAGATGCGGATCGGGCGGCGGTCATCGTGGTTCCGGGGGCAGGTCAGTCTGCGACATGGGTGAACGGAGCCCGCGCCGGGACATGAGCCAGCTGGGCGGAAGGAAAGAGACGGGAAACAGCAAGCATCTGCCGGTCCGACCAGGGCTCGATTGAGGGCTGGCAGCATTCCAGCCAAAGATGTGATCGAGTCGAACCGAGCAGTTGGAAGGCCAGTGCGGGTCGGGCAAGGACGGCGGGGGCGAAGGCGCTGATGACCAATCTCCTGGGGTGCATCCTCAACCGGCTTGACGGAGACGCAAACATCTGTCTTCGCCGCCGCCACAACGGAGGTCCTGGAACGTCAAGGGTCCGCGGGATAATTCGCTCCAGAGGATGCGCATAGGGTGTCTTGTTCCGTCGAAAATTGCTCGATTGATGCATATTGGCGAATTCCGGCAAATCGCATCCGGTCAATCGTCAACGTTCAGAGATCCGCCAAGGTAGGAACGGCCATGCCTGTATCCATGCCGCTGCGTTTCCCCAAGCCGCGCGTGGCGCGTCGGGTCCTCCTCGCCAGCTGGTGGTGCAGCTGGGCGATGGTCCTGTCCGCACCGGTCCTTGCCGAAGAAACCAAGCACAATTGGAGTCATGACGGCTTCGCGCCTCCAGGTTCCGAAGCCTGGGTGTCGGATGTCCCTGGCTATGTCAGGCCCGCGCCGGGCGAGCATCCGCGCTTGTTCTTCCGCAAGGGCGATGTCCCTGCCCTACGCCAACGGGCGGCAACACCGGAAGGCAAGGCGATCATCGCCCGGTTGCGCCATCTGCTCGGCGGAAACGGAGAGACCTTTCCGACGTGGTTCAGCAAGGTCAATTCGCACCTGCCGGGACCGGTGCCGAACGAATCGAACCACGATCCTGGCAGCTTTTCCCTGGATCATGCCGCAGGGTACGGACTGCTGTATCAGATCACCGGAGAGCAGCGATACGCGGATTTCGGGCGAAAGGCCTTCGAATTGCTGATGAGCGGCACCCGCGATGCGGTTTTTTCCGGATACAGCCTGGTCAAGCCGAACCCGGGATGCGTCGGACCGTCGTGGGCGGTGGCCGCGATCGGCTACGACCTGTGTTATGACGGCTGGGATCCGGCATTTCGGGCGAAGGCAGCCAAAGCGTTCCTGTCGGTGAAGTCGGGAGGGCAGAAAACCGTCGATCTGAAAGCCTCGGCTTCCGATTCCGATTCGATCGAAAGCCTGGGAAGCGCCATCGCCGCCATTGCGATCGCAGGCGATCCAGGGACCGAAGACGAGGATATCTGGGGCGCGTGGATGCAGCTTATGGATGTGAAAGCGAAACGGATCATCTATCTGTTCGGCGACCATGGGGCACATCCTTGGCCGTACCCTACTGGGGCCTTGCCCTGGTTCCGGGTTGCAAAGATTGCATGCGGGCGGGATTACCTGACCCAGAAGACCCAGGTATCCTGGGCTTCGCTGCGCTGGCTGATGGAGCTGATCCCGACCAAGACCGGACCGCGGTTCCCCGATCGCCTGAATAAGGCCGGGGTGGGAGCGAAGAGCGTGATCGGCAGCGATTTCCTGCGCAGTGGCTGGGACAACAGCGCTCGCTTCCTCGATGCCTTCGCCACTGTCGATCCGAAGTACCACGGCGCCCTGCTTTGGACGTATCAGCAGGCGGTTGAGCCGGCGGAGCTTGCCGGAAAATGGAATGGCCTGGATCAGGAGCCATTCCAGGCCGGCAAGATGATCAAAGGCGAACGGACTTTCGATGTAGTCAGCCAACCGTGGACCGCGGTCCTCGCCCTGGCGAGCTGGCCGATCGGAGTCCAACCCGCCGATCCGGCCTTGGTCATGCCCAAGGCGGTCAAGGACGAGACGTTCAACCTGATCACCTTCCGTAATCGCTGGAAAGACGCCAACGATACGATCCTGACCGTGCAGGGCCTGCAGACTCCGAAGGCTGGCGGTCGTCTGAGCTTCACCTCGCCGAAAGAAATGATCGTTGGTCCCTGTTGCCTGTGGACCCAGGGCGATCGCATGACCTTCGGCAGCTTCACCAGCGACACCAACGAACTCGTCACCACTCCGACGGGCGGAATCCTGACCGCGAAGGACACCTGCGTCGCCTTCGACGCCAGCGGCGCGTCCGGCGCCGAGGCCCTGATCGCGTTGATCGGGGTGGTGCCGCCCGGTCCCGGCCGGGGATTGGCCGTGCACAGCGTTGAGGTCGCCGGAACCAAGGTCCAGGTACTGCTCTGCGGCGGCCAGGCCCCGGCGCCTGTGGTCACTGGCAACACCATCGCCGTCGGCAGCCAGACCATCACGGTCACAGGCAGCACGCTGCAATTCGCGAAATGAGCGGAATCCGGCCTGCCGGACGACCAGTTCGGGGCTTCGCAGTGCTTTCCGGGCTGCACGCCTGAGGGTTTGCAGTCAGGCACCCGCCGCGGCAGGATCCATCCATGCAGCCTGATCCCGCGGCCGCCGTGGTGCTGTTCTCCGGCGGTCAGGACTCCACCACCTGCCTGGCCTGGGCGCTACGCCAGTATCGCCGGGTCGAAGCCGTGACCATCGATTACGGCCAGCGCCACCGGGTCGAACTGGAATGCGCCCGCGCCATCGCCGAGCGTTGCGGGGTTCCGCACCGCATCCTGCCCTGCGACAGCTTCACCGCCCTCGGCGGCAATTCCCTGGTCAGCGAGGAAGTTGTGCGCGATGGCGTGCGACAGGACACTGGCCTGCCCAACACCTTCGTACCTGGCCGGAATCTCATTTTCCTCTGCCTGGTCGCGGCCTACGCGTGGCAGCGCAGCATCGCCAACCTGGTCACCGGTGTCTGCCAGACTGATTTCAGCGGGTATCCCGATTGCCGGCAAACGACGATGGATGCCTTGCAGGCGGCCTTGCGCGCCGGCATGGACTGGCCCTTCACCATCCACACCCCGCTGATGTTCCTGACCAAGGCCGACTCGGTGCGCCTGGCGGTGGACCTCGATGCCCTGCCGCTGCTCGCCTTGTCGCATACCTGCTATAACGGCAGCCGTCCGCCCTGCGGAACCTGTCCTGCCTGCTTGCTCAGGGCCAAGGGTTTCGCCGAGGCCGGCATTGCCGATCCGCTGACGGCATCGCCGATCCGTTGACGGCATCGCCGATCCGTTGACGGCGGGCTGAGACGGTGCTGCCAGGTCAGCGCCACTTGGCGTTTCCCTTTTCTGATAACTCGTTAAACTGCAACGCATAACGTCAGCGTCCAACCCCCGCTGACCGAGGCTCCACCCCGTGAAGACCCTCCCCCTCATCCTCTCCCTGACCCTCGCCGTGGCGCCCTTCGCCATGTCGCTCGCTGGCGATCCGCCGGCGGCCGCCAAGGCCACCGCGGAAATCTCCGCCGCCGATCTGCAGAAGGCGATCGCGGACAAGAAGGTGACTGTGATCGACTGCAACGGCACCGCGAGCTTCAACGAAGGCCACATCCCCGGCGCGATCGACTTCGCCGCGGCGAAGGCCGACCTGGCCAGCAAGCTGCCCTCCGACAAGTCCGCGCTGATCGTGTCCTATTGCGGCGGCCCCGAGTGCAACGCGTACAAGAGCGGCATCGATGCCGTTGCCGCGCTCGGTTACACCAACACCTCGCACCTGAAGGTCGGCATCAGCGGCTGGAAGGCCGCCAAGCTGCCGCTCGAAGCCGCCAAGTGATCGGCTTCCGGCAGCGATGCGTCAGCGCGCTGCCGGATTGAAATGCATGCTGTTGGTGACGCTCCTGGCCGGGCTTTCCGGCCAGGAGCGTTCGTTTTTCGACGGCGCTAAGCCGGTAGACGCCGCAGGTCTGGCCAAGATCGCGGCTTTTTCCGCAGGCCAGATCGGCAAGCAGGTCGGCGGTGGTGAATGTTCGCACCTAGCGGTCGAAGCGCTGCGCGTATCCGGTGCGCATTTCGAGCGCTCGGATTTCGGCCCTGACGCGCCTGGACCAGGCGACTATGTGTGGGGCAGGTTGGTGGGTACCGCCACCGCCGGGAAACCGGTCGGTGTCCAGGTCGGCGACATCCTGCAATTCCGCTCCGTTCGCCTGCGATCTGGATTTGGCGTGGCGCTGCGACCCCACCACACGGCTATTGTGGCCCAGATCGACGCTGCCGGGCACCCGATGGAAGTGTTCGAGCAGAACATCTCGACGGGTGCCGGTGCGCCTGACCGCACGGTGCAACGCCGGCCGCTGGACCTGACCACCCTGGTGGATGGCTGGATCCGGGTCTATCAGCCATTGGTGCGTCGCGACCTGCCCAGCCGAACGGTGGTTACGGTCGTCAACCACACAGCGAATCCAGTGACCGTCGCGGTGCACGTCGAGGGTGCCGCGAGTTCCACCTTTCTCTTAGGATCGGCCGGATCCGACGCGGCGCATTTCACGAGATGGATCACGGCCAGTTCCCGGCCAAGGTTGGTTGTTGGCGCCACGTCGCTGCCGATGGAGCAGACCGCGGGATATGCTGTGGCTTCAGGGCGCTCCGGCCCGACTGTGCAGCGGCTTGCCGATCCGGCGCAGTGACGCCTAGGAAATCAGCGGCATCACCACGGCCTGGATCAGGCCGATCAGGCCGCCGAGGATGGCACCGCACCATTCGATCGCCCGGAATTCGCGGTTGGCGATGGTGTTCACCACCGTCTCCAAGCGGTCGAGATCGAAGGTAGCCAATTTTTCCTCGGCGACCCGGCCGATGTCGATGCGCTTGCCCAGTTCATCTTTCAGGCTGGCGAGCAGCGCCGGCTGGGCCTTCACCAGTTCGACCAGCAACGCGTCGCGGATGCCCTGGACCCGTTCCTTGGTGATGAACGAACCGATCAGCGGAATCTGCTGGTATTCGGTCAGCTTGGTGGCGATGGCCGCGTCCAGGGCCTGGGCGATGCGCGGTTGCAGATCGATGGTGTCGAGCCCGGCCAGCAGCTTGTTGGTATCCACGAGCTCGTTGGCGATGATCCGTCCGACGTCCTTGGCCAGCTGCGCTTGCCGTCGCGGCAGCAGCCCGCGCAGTCCGAGGAACGGCTTGCGCGGGTGGAAGAGCATCTTCAGCGCCACCCAGTTGGTGGCCCAACCGATCAAGGCGCCGGTCACCGTCAGCACGGCAATGGAGGTCAAGGACATGGCCGGAATCGTGGCGGCTCCGGTACTGGCGCCACTGCCCAGGACCCAGCGGCAATCGAAGAAGAGGAAGCGTCCCCGGCAGGACTTGAACCTGCGACCCCCGGTTTAGGAAACCAGTGCTCTATCCACTGAGCTACAGGGACCTTGGATTTCGTGTGAAGATTCTTCCATGTGATCTGTCGATGGCAATGCCAGCGCTATTCCCGGACCATCCAAGCGTACTGCATATCAGATGGAAGTGGATCATTGCCAAAAGGCCCACCACGACGGCTGCGATTCATCGACCAGTGAACCGTCGGGAGCATAGCGAAAATGCGAATAACTGATGGCTGGACCAACGGTGGTGATGGCGACACGGATGTCCTTGAAGTGCCCCTTGAAAGAGACGGATCGTGGTGCTGATGCAATCCGGGTGGGAGATTCCAGCTTGGAATGAAAAAGGAGGGTGCCTTTGTTCAGCACCGGGTCGATGAATTGTATGTTGATGGAGTTCTTGCACAGCGGCAGCGGTACAACCCGGGTTTCTCCAACATCCAGCGATCTGAGGCGCAAGTACGTGTCATTGTACTGGATGGTGATGGGATTGGTCGGCAGTTTCGTGTTGTTTGCGATGATCATCGAAGTCCTGGTGCAACCGATCGTGAAGATCGCGAACAGCAACAGGATCACTGTGAAAATGCGCAAGGCTGGCACTTTCGTGTCGTTGTTGATAGTGCTCACCGCAGTGTCACCGACACTGGGCAGTGGTCGCTGCCCAGGATGTCGGGATGGATGGCGGCTTCGGCCACGCGGTCGGCCAGGTCCGGGCTGACCGTTCCGTAGTCGATGCGCCATCCGACGTTTTTTGCCCGGGCGCCGCCCCAGGCGGTCCACCAGGTGTAGGCGCCGATCAGGTCCGGATGGCGTTCGCGGAAGACATCGCGCCAGCCGAGGCCGAGCCAGCGGCTGATCCAGGCCCGTTCCTCAGGCAGGTATCCGGCGTTGTTCTCGTTGGCCTTGGGTCGGGCGAGATCGATCGGCTGATGGGCGATGTTGTAATCGCCCATCAGCAGGACTTGCCGTCCACCGCTGCGCAGCTCGCCGCAATAGGCCTCCATCCGGCCGCAGAACGCGAGTTTGTACGCCAGACGTTTGCCGTTCTCCTGGCTGTTGGGGAAATACGCCGAGACGATCCACAACGTGCCGAACCGCGCTGCCAGAACCCGGCCTTCGCGGTCGAATTCCGGATCGCCGATGCCGACCCGGATCTCGTCGGGATGCGATCGCGACAGGATCGCGACGCTGCTGTACCCGGGTTTTTCCGCGCTGTGCCACACCGTCTGCCAGCCGTCGGGCTCGGCCAGATCGGGTTCCAGGCTGGCCTCCTGGGCCTTGGTCTCTTGCAGGCAGATCACGTCGGCGCCGACGCAGACATCCCACGGCAGCAGATTTTTTCGGGCGACGGCGCGGATGCCGTTGACGTTCCAGGAATAGCAGCGCATGGCCGCAGCCTGGCGAACACCGCGTTATCGCCAAGGCGCCTGCCTGGCGAAGTCAGGGCGATTGCATAACCCCCCGCTGGGTTGCCTTGAAAAAAGTCCTTCGGACGGATCCAGGCCTCTTGGAGCGTTGTGCGGATGCTCCCATCCGCCGATCCTTCGTGCGTCTCCTCCACCTTTCTC
>BJHQ01000021.1 GCA_014193115.1 Planctomycetota bacterium
GCCGGCAGGAAAGCAAAAAGGGCCTCAATCGCAGGCGACGCATGGCTGGATACGAAACAAAATGCCTGGAGGAGATCTTGCTTTTGACTAACGGCAGTGTCACTCAGTAGGTAATGCAATCGCCCTGCTGCTTCCCCAGATGTCCCACCCGTGCGCAGTGCGACGGATCTGCGCTGGACAGGCTGGGGTCAGGCGCCCCGGGTCGCCCGCCGGGTGGTGCCCTGAGCGTAACCATCGAGCACCGCCTCGATCCGCGTGAAGACCTTGGCCATGGCGCTGGCCTCGGGCAGCAGGGTGATCCGGAAGCAGTCGGCGTACGGAACGTTGAAGCCCCGCCCCGGCGTAATCAGCACGTGCTGTTTTTCGAGCAGATCCAAGGCGAAACGCTGATCGCTGAACTCGCCCAGGCGGTCGGACCGGACCCGCAGAAAGGCGTAGAGCGCCCCCCGCGGCGCCACCAGATCGAGGTATTTCGAACGGCCGACGCCGTCGATCACCGCCCGCCGCGATTCGTACAACCGACCGCCCGGGCGGGTCAGCTCATGGATCGACTGATAGCCGCCCAGCGCGGTCTGCACCGCCCATTGACCAGGAACATTGCTGCACAAACGCAGGGCGCACAGCTTGTCGATCGCCGCCAGGTAGTCCCGGGCGTGGTCCTTCGGCCCGCTGAACGACAGCCAGCCGACCCGCCAGCCGCAGGCGCGATAGACCTTGGAAAGTCCGGCGAAGGTTCCGGTCAGGCAGCCTTTGGCGATCGTCGCCAAAGGTGTGAACTCGGCCCCGTCGTACGTGATGCGATCATAGATCTCATCGCTGAACAGCACCAGATTGTGTTCTTCGGCGAGGGCGGCGAGGGCTTCGAGCACCGGCCGCGGATAAACCGCGCCGGTGGGATTGTTGGGATTGATGACTACCAGCGCCCGGGTTTTGGGCGTGATCAGCGCCCGCACCGCCTCGACATCGGGGACGAAGCCGGCTTCGCGCGGACACGGGTAATGCACCGCCTGGCCGAGGGCGAGATGGGTGGCGGCGGTCCACAGCGGATAATCCGGGCTGGGCACCAGGACCTGATCGCCGGGATCGAGCAGCGCCCGCAGAGCCGCAACGATCAGCTCAGAACATCCGTTGCCAATGAACACGTCGTCGGCGGTGACATCGAGCACGCCGCGTTCCTGCTGCTGCATGACCACGGCTTCGCGGGCCGGGAAGATCCCCTTCTGATGGGAATAGGCATCGGCGTGGTCGAGGTTCTCGACCACCGCCCGGCGCATCGCCTCCGGGGCGCGGAACCCGAACAGGCCAGGATTGCCGATGTTCAGCTCGACAATGTCGTGGCCAGCTTTTTTCAACTCGCCGGCACGGCGCATCAGTTCGCCGCGGATCTCGTAGCGGACATTCGCCAGGCTCTGGCTGGGGACGATCGGGGGCAGGTCCATCGCGGTCTCGGGTCTCAGGAAGGGGAGGCAGGTTAGGGTGGAAAAAAGCTGCGCCAACCGCGTGCGCGGCACGCGGGCGGCTCGCCAAGGTCGGATCGTGATCGATCAGCGGTGGCGAGCCGGCTTGTCAGCAGCCGGACGGTCCGGCCCTTCAGCCGAAGAGCCGTCCCCGTCCGAATCGCTCTTGCCAGCGCCATTTTGCGGAATGCCGGTGTTTCCTGACGGATTCGGCAGTTTCGCGCCATTGCCGCCAGCGGCGCCGAACCGTTTGCCAAGCCCGGCCACCACCAGATCGCCAGCGGTCGGAGGATGGTCAGGAGGCAGGGCGACGATCTCGCCAGTGCGCTGGCGCAGCGCTTCTGCGGCCCGTACCAGACCGGCGAAGGCCAGGTTGCGCTCCCCGGCCAGACGGTCGTAACGGCCGACCAGGCCGGTCAGATCGGATTTTGCCAACGAAATCCGCGACCGCAGCAGGTTCAGCTCATTGACCGCATGACGCGCATCGCGTACTGCCAACGTGGAGTTGCGCTGCAAGCGATCCATGGTGTCGTCGTTGACTGGCGGTTCGATGTCCGGTGGAGCATCGGTGAAATCGGTCTCTTCGCGCCAGATCCGGTTCTGGGCCTCGGCCGCGAGCATGGCGGTGGTGGCCAGGTCGGCGCGATGCTTCGCGCCAGCCAGCCACGCGCAGTCGAATTCCATCTGCGCGATCCGCGACTGGGTCCTGCTTTGCAGATCGAGATTGGTGACCAGCGACGAATCGAGGCCGAACACCGCGCTGCTTGCTGACAGCACCGCATCGCGGGCGACGAAAAGCGGATCGCTGAGCGTGCCCGGAACAACCTGGTTGGCCAAGCGGCCTGCTGATTGCTGGGATGTTCCGGCCACGAGCTCAGCGGAGCGCTGGGTGTGGAACTCGGTCTCACGCCACAGGCGGCGATCGCGGCACCAGCGGGCGAGATCGGCATGGCCCTCTGCGGTATCGACCAGGTAGGCAAGCCGTTTTTGGTACTCGCCCGTCGGCTCAGTGAGGGGCCGGGTCGCGGTGACCACACGACGGTCGATCCGCCGCTCGCCGATCAGCAAGCCGCCGGAGCTGCTCGGCCGGACCAGGCGCACGGTCAGTTCAGCAGCCGTGATCGTCAGGATCTCGCCCACCAGCTGATCGCCATTGGACAGCGTCACTTCATGTTCGACGGCAGCCAGCGGCGCGGCCAGACCCAACACGACGGCGGCCAGGCCGGTCCAACCGGCCAGGCTGCCGGGACGCGGCGGAGCAATCACTAAGGTCCTGCACATGCAACGGGCTCTGGTGGTCGAGCTTGGGGCAGGATCCGATCCGGGGAAGGCCCTGCCTAGGCCCACGATTGGAGTGTGTCGAGGTGCGTCACCGTGCCCGCCCGCGCCAGGCCACCACTGCCCGCTGACCCGGCCGGTCCCTGGTCAGCTGGTCCAGGATTGGCATCGGCCGGGGCGCCGCACGCTGGCCAGCATGTCCCTGCGCTGCTTCGTCTGCGTCTGTCTCGTCATCGCCGTGGGCTTGGGCGGATGCTCCCGGACACCGCCGGCGCTGATCGAACCCGGCCAGGCAGCGGCGCTGCGCAGCGCTGGCGCCGATCCGGGTGAACTGGAACGGCGCGATGATCTGGCGGTGTACGACGTGGATGCCGACTACCATCCCGAGGACGGCAGCGTGGCCGGCTCGGTGCGCATGCGCTGGCGGAACCGGACTGCGATGCCGTTGAAAGACCTGGTCTTCCAGTGCTACGCCAATGGGCCGACCTGGAATGGCGCCCGCATGGAGATCCTCAGCGCATCCATCGATGGCAACCCGGCCACGGCGATGCCTTTCGCTGACGGTCTCGGCAGCCGGCTGGTGCTGCCAAGACCGCTGCCAGTCGGCAGCCAGATCCAGGTGGATTTGACCTTCCGCCACACCTTGTCGACGAAAGGCGGCTACCATGGCTTGGGCTGCCGCAGCGGCGCGATCGCCGTGCTCCACGGCTGGTTTCCGGAACTCGCCCTGCGCTTCGGAGATGCTTGGCAGGTCGCCCCCCTGCCCGAATTGTGCGATGCGGCGCGCTCCTGGGCTTACCATGCCACGGTGGACCTGCGCATTCCCGACGGACCGGCGATCCCGGCCTGCGGCCGGGTGGTCGAGGAAGACCTGCCCGGCCCGCAGCGCGTGCTGCACATCGCCAGCGCCTTCAGCCGCAATCTCACGGTCATCCTCGGTCCTTGGCAGATGGTGCGCTCAGATGTGGATGGCGTCACGGTGCAGGTCTGGCATCTCGACCGACCGCAAGCGGCATTGCGCAGCCAGGCCCGCGCCGCCTTGGCCCTGCGCCGCTGCGCCCTCATCGCGCCGGATCCGCGCCCCGAGCTGGACGTGGTCTTGGCCGGCAGTTTGGGCGACGAGGTCGGCGGGGTCGAGTCAAGCGGTCTGGTGATCATCGGCGACCAGGCCGTCAATCTTTTCGAACCGCTGGGCGCCGATGCTCCGGCCCACCAGCTGCCGGCCTTGATGCTCGACATGACCGTGGTCCATGAGGTCGCCCATCAATGGTGGTACGATCTGGTGGGCAACGATCCGCTGACCTCGGCCTGGCTCGATGAAAGCCTGACCAGCTGGACCTCGTGCTGGATCCTGGAAGGCGATTCGCCGGCCACCGGAACCTGGGCGTGGCAGCTGACCCTGATGCAATCGAGCATGCCCGATGGCAAAGCGTATCCGGACATCTCGGTGCCGCTTTGGGAGAGCGGCGACCAGGTCCATGGCACCCAGGTCTATGGCCGCGGTCCGCTCGCCTGGCAGGCGCTGCGCCGCCAGGTGGGCGATGCCGCCTGGATCGGCTGTTTGCAGGACTGGGCCAAGGAATTCCGCTGGCGGGTGGCGACGACGCCGGAGTGGCGCGCCCACCTGGAGCGCCATTTCGGCGCCGCAGTCATCGCGCCGTTCTGGACCCGCTGGATCGCAGGCCAAGGCTTGGCCAAAAAGGATCTGGTCGAGATCGCACGCTGGCGTCCATCACCCAGCGATCAGCAAAAACCGTCAACGGACACGGCCAAACCGATAGAGAAATAGGCCGTTTCCCAGGCGGTCCGCGAGGGCGCCTGGCAGCTGCTATTCGTTCAGCGGACGGTCGGCCCTGGGATAACTGCCGAGGATTTCGCAGCTCGACGACTGCTGGCGCAGGCCGGCGATGGCCTCGGCCACCGCTGGATCCTGCTGATGGCCGGAAATGTCGATGAAGAACAGGTATTCCCAGTGGCGGCGGCGGCTCGGCCTGGATTCGATGCGCGACAAATTGATCGCGCCGCGATGGAACGGCAGCAGGCAGTCGTGGAGGGCGCTGGGCCGGTCCTGGACGCTGAACATCAGGCTGGTCTTGTCGTCGCCGGTGGGCTGGGCCGCTTTGGCCGGATCAGCAACCACCACGAATCGCGTCAGATTTCCTGCATTATCCTGGATGTCGCCGGCCACCACCGGCAGGTCATAGGCCCGTCCGGCGTCTTCGCTGGCGATGGCCGCCGAGCCCGGTTCGGCATCACCCGCGGCGCGTTCGGCGCCTTTGGTGGTGCTCACCACTTCAATCAACTCGACGCCGGGCAGGTTGGCGGCCAGCCATTGCCGGCATTGGCCGAACACGGTGTGGCGGGAATAGATGCGGCGGATGTCGGATCGCGGGCAGCGGGCCAGCAGATGGTGACGGATGCGCAGGTGCAGCTCGCTGACGATGCGCAGCGGAGTCGCCAGGAAGGCATCGATGGTGTCGGTGATCGTGCCGTCAGTGCTGTTCTCGATCGGCACCACACCGTAGTCGGCGCGACCGCGTTCGACCTCCGCGAAAACCGCGGCGATGGCGTCAGCGTGGATGTAGGTGGCGGCGGCGCCGAACTTCAGCCGGGCAGCTGCGTGGGTGAAGGCGCCGGGCTGGCCGAAGTGGCAGATGGTCTGGGGTTGTTCAAGGGCGATCGCGGCCGACATGATCTCTCGCCAGATCGCCCGCAGATCGCTGTCGCGCAGCGGTCCGTGGTTGAACGAGCAGATTCGCTGGAAGACCGCAGCTTCACGGTGCGGGACGAAGATCGCCTCGCCCTTGGCCAGCTTGGCGGCGCCGATCCGCTTCACCGCGGCAGCGCGGTCCGAGAGCAGCGCCACCAGCTGCCGGTCGATAGCATCGATCTCGGTGCGGGCGGCAGCCAGAATGGATTCGGCGCTGGCGGCATGGTCGGGCGGATGGTCGGCGGGCATGGCGGCCCAGGCTCAGCACCGGGCCAGGATCCGGCAATGGCCCGGGGGGCGGGCCGAGGACTGTCCGATTCGAACGCCATCCATACGTTCGGGCTGATGGAAGCGATCAGCGAGGCCCTCGTCGCCGAGGTCTGCGACCGCCTGCGGGCGGCCGGCGAGGAGCCCTCGGTCCGCCGCGTCCACCACGAGCTTGGCCGGGGCAGCTACACCACCATCGCGAAATATCTGCGGTCCTGGCGTGCGACCCGGGTCGAGGCTGCGCCCACCTCCGACCCCGATCCCCGGGTCCAGGCCTTGGCGGTGTTGGCACCAGAAGCCTGGTCGAAGGCCGTCACCCTGGCCCGCGACTCGGTCCGGGAGCAGGTCGAGCAGCTGACCAGCGAACGCGATGGCGCCCTGCGCGATCTGACCGCCGCCGAGGCCGCCATCGCCGAACTTGAACAGCAACGCGCTGACGCCGACCGGTCGGCCTCTGAAAAAGCCGCAAAATTAGTGGAGGAACGAGATCGAGAGCGCCTGCGCGGCGAAGCCCTGGCCGGCGCCGTGGCCGAACTCGCATCCCAGGTGGCCCAGTCGCGCAGCGCCTTCGCCGACGCCACCGCCGCCGCCGATCGGCGGTTTGCCGAGCTGACGGCGCAGCACGACCGACTCATCGGCGACCTCCACGGCCTTGAAGCAGGCGTACAGGCTCTGTCTGACGCGGTCGCCAACCTGGCGCCAGCGATGGCTGCCCTGGCCCCGGCGCTCATGACCGAGGTCGCCGCCCTCAGTGAACGGCTGGCCGGGCTGCTCGCGCAGCAGGCGGCTCAGGAAGCGGACCGGGCATCCCACGCCCAATCGGTCGAGGAGCGGCGCTGGGCGACGTTGACCACTCGGCTGGCTGCCCTCGAACGAACGGTGGCCGATTCCCATCGAGACCGTCTCGATCTGCGCGAGCTGCGCAGCGCCATCGCGCAGGCGCTTGCCGCGGCCTTGCCGGCAGCGCTGCGCCGTGGTGCCGGCGTGGCTCAGAAACCTCGACGACGGACCGGCTAACCGTTCACTTGCGCACCAGGAACGCCGACCCCAAGGCGACGTGGTCGCCGATGTCGTAGCGTTCGCCGGTGTCGATCCGCAGTTCGATCAGTTTCGCGCCGGGCAGCTCAAGAGTCACCGGCAGGGGCCGGGATCCGCCGCGCAGCCGCTGGCTCCACACCGCTTTTCCGTCGACGACCAATTGCGCAAGGCAATCACCTTCCGGTGCGACCAGATCGGCGATGCCGACCAAGGCGCTGAACCGGGCATAGGCGCCATCCAGCCGCCAGACCAGGCTGGCGGCGCTGTGTACCGAAATTCCTTTGGCATGCAGGATTCCGCCGAGGACCAGCGGCCCGCCATCCAGGTCCGTATCCCGGCGCCACGGCCAGACCACCCCGAAGGCTCCGGTTTCCGTGACCTTGTCTGGACGCAGATCGGACAGCCAGACCCGACGTCCGCCGTCGACCCGCAGCCGCGCGCCAGCCAGCGCAGACAGGTCCCATCCTGCCAGCTTGACTGCTGGCGCCGCGACCAGCCCGGGGACTACTCCAGGCCGCAAGCGCAGGGCCGGACGATCGGCGCGGATCCGCCAAGCCAGGGTCAGCCCGGTTGCGGCCTTCACCGCCTGGTCGATGCGGCAGGCGATCACGGTGCTGAGCGGAATCGTCACCGGCTCTGGATCCAGGTCCGTGGCCAGGCGCAGTCCGCCCGCGACCAGGCCGACCACCCGCCCGGCGACCGGCCCGGCGGGGCCGATCACCAGATCGGGCTTGCCGCTCTCCGTGGGCAGTACGGACGCCGCCCAGCCCCGCACCGCGGTCAGCGGCACTTCGAGGTCGCCCAATGGTCCGCTGATCTTCAGGCTGTCAGGGGTCGCGCCTGGTTCGAGCCCGGTGGCAGGCAGCCACGAGCCGTCCGCAAGCCACACTCCCTGACCCGGTTCATCCAAGGCCAAAGGACGCTCGCCAGGCAGATCCAGCGCATCGCAATCGGCCAGCGCCACCCGTTTTCCGGCGACCGTCACGGCATCGCTGGACATCGCCAGTTGGCCGCGGGCGTCGCCGCCATCAAGCAGGCTGACGGCGCCATCAGCAGCAGCGGCCAGGGCGGCGACGGCGATCAGAAGGAAGCAGCGGAGCATGGCGCCATGGTGGCAGCGGATTGCCGGATGCCACGCGCCTGGGAGCGCAGGCTTCAGCCTGCCGTCGCGACCACGCGCCTGGGAGCGCAGGCTTCAGCCTGCCGTCGCGACACGCCCGCGTGGGCAACGCTGGACGAAGCTGGTCGAAGCTTGACCCAGGCTGGCGCTGGTCCGCGGCCGCTGCCAGATCAGGGACATGCCGCAGCCATCGGAGCGCAGCGCCCGGCCGCATGGGGACGAACCGTCGCAACGCGAAGGCGGACCGGATTCCCCCGACGACGCTCCACTCACCAATCCGGATGCTGTGGAACCGCCGCAGCCGATTCCGGCCCGGCCATGGCTGCCGTGGTTGGCGTTCGGCATCGTGTTCGGCGCCCTGGCCCCCGGACCGCTGCCTGGCTGGTGGCTGGCACCCCTGCTGGCCGGCATCGCCATGTTGATCGCAGTGCGACTGGCCATGCCGTGGGCCGGCCGGTGGCTGCTGTTCCTGGCGGCCTGCCTGGCCGGAACCGCCATCGCCCAGCCACAGCCACCCGCCACGGATCAGACCAGACTGGTGGCAGTCACGGGCACGGTCAGCGCCGTGTACTGGCAGTCGGTCTGGTCGGCCGGCGCACGAACCTCCATCGACGCGGTGCTGACGCCGGAACGATGGAAACCTCCGGATCAGCTGTTCGTGCATGCTGGGCGAGCGCCGCTGCTGCGGCCCGGTGACCAGATCGAGGCACGTGGGGTGTGGTCGCGGGATCGCCGTGGCGATCGGATCGACGCGGTCGAGGTCACCATCACCACGCCACGGGAACGGGGGCCGCGGGCAGCCGCCTGGATCGCTTTCGCCGAGCTCGGCGAGCGCCGCGATCTGGCCGAATCCCTGTTGATCGGCCAGGGCCGTCCACCGGAACGGGCGGATTTCCGGGCGAGCGGCCTGAGCCATGTGCTGGCGGTGAGCGGCATGCACCTGGCTCTGGCGGCGGCCCTGGGCGCGTGGCTGCTTCAGGCGCTGGGCATGCCTTGGGCTTGGCGGCTCGGGCTGCTGGCTGGGCTGTGCGCGGGCTACGCCTGGCTGACCGGCGGTTCGCCCGCGACCATGCGCGCTTTGGCCATGGTCCTGGTCGTGACCGCCGCAGCCGCCACCGGGCGCGAGCCGCACCGCCTGGGCCCAGTGTCCCTGGCGGCATTGGTCCTGGTCCTGATCGATCCAGGCCAGGCCCGCGACGCCGGATTCCAGCTGTCGTTGGCGGCGGTTCTGGGAATCGTCACCCTGGGCATGGATTTGGTGGGATTACGGAAAAGACATCTCGGTTTACAGCCGTGGCCGCTCGATCGGCCGACATGGCGGGGATTCCTGTGGTGCCTGCGCACCACCATCGACGGCCTGCTGGTCGGCGCGGCGGCCGCCCTGGCCACGGCGCCGCTGGTCGCCTGGTGGTTCGCCACCGCCAATCCGTGGGGCGTGCTCGCCACTGCGGTGGCCGGGCCGTGCGCCACCGCGGCGCTCTGGCTTGGCCTGCCGTGGCTCGGCCTGACCAGCCTGTGGCCAGATGGTCCGTGGACCGGCCTGCGTTTCCTGCTGGAAATCTCCTTGGAGTCGCTGGCCCGGGCGGCTGCCTGGGCGGCCACCTGGCCCGGCGCGACGGTTCCATCGCCGCCGCCTGCGGCCTGGCTGATGTGCGCCTGGCCGCTGCTGTTCATCCGCTGCCCGGATCTGCGGACAGCGGCCATGCGCCTTGGCGCCGTGGCCGGGATGCTGGTGCTCTGGATGTGCTTCCGGTGACGCTGACCAGGACCTTCAGTTCAACTACTGAACGAGAACAACGCGAGGCAGATCACCACCACCATCATAGCCGTCACGGTGGCCATGACGAACCATTCCAGGGCAAGCACAGCGAAGCCGAAGACCACCGCCACGGCATTCAATCGCCAGGGGCCGCCCATCGCCCATCCGACCACGCCTAGCCCCACTGCGCTGAATCCGAGCCCACCGGCGATCCAGCGCAGGACCAGAGCCATCTGGCCGGGATTGGCCAACTTCGGCTTGCTGAACGGCAGATCGATCGGATAGCCGGCAGCGATGGCGAGCGCTGCCAACGCGGCTGCGAGCAACGTCACACTCAACGCAGCCCAAGACAGGTACAACCGCACCGGTGACCGAGCCGACCGTTTGGCTGACGGCCCAGACGGATTCACTTCGAGACGCCTTTCAGCACTCCGTCGCTGACCAGAAACAGCGCTGGGCTGAGCACTTCATCACCATCCTGGCGGCTGCGCTGGTATTGCTCGGTGACCAGCGGCAGCAGCGCGGCGGCGTGGGCCTGGGCGGCGGCAAGCATGGTGCCGCGGATCGGGATGCCGATCACCACCGGTCCGCCGCCGAGCTTGGCCTGGGTTTCGCGCAGAAATTGACCGTCGAGCAGGTCGCTGGCGGTGAAGTCGTCGCCGCTGCGCATCAGCACGGTGACCGGTTTGCGGTCGAGAATCAGCTCAGTGGGTTGCCAGCCAGGACGGTCAGCGCGGGCGCGTAGGGCGACGATCGTACCGGCGATCACCGCCGGCGCCTGCTGGCCCTCCGCGGACGGCAGGTAGTCCATACCATCGTCATGGAGGCGCCCGAGCACCACCCACGGCACCTGGGGCTGATCGCGGTCGAGCAAGCGCTGGACGCAGCGCCCATCGCGGCGCGGCCAGTCGGCGGGCTTGAGCAACGGCAGCAGCGGTGGCTGGTGGCCAGTCGCTTTCCTGACCACCGCGACCGAACCCGGCGCCGGCGATAACGCTTCGGTCGAAGGCGGGCGGCGGACCCGGGTGGTCGCGGCCAGGCGCCGCGAGGCGGTCGGGCGGGTATATTTCCGGGTCGAGACCGTCCTGCGCGCGATGTTGTCGGCCTCATCGTCGTCGTCATCTCGCCGCCGTCGCTGACGATGGACCACGGCGGTTCCGGCCAGCCGGTCGTTCAGACTCCGCCCGGACAGGGCGGTGAACGCTGCAATCAGCCTCCACAGCACACCGCCGGCGACCACCGCCACGCCGGGGCTCTGCCACGGCAGATTGCGCGACGGCAGCAGGTTCCAGCACTCGCCCAGGGATAGCCGGTGGCCGTCTTCAGGCACCGGCAGCGGCGCTACCAGATGCCAACCGACGTGGGTCAGCACCACCCCGGCGGCGATCACCACCAGATCGAGATGGCGCAGCAGCCCCTGGCCCAACCCGGGGCGCCGGCCTTCAGCGAGGATCAGGCGCAGGCCGAGCAGTGCTTTGCCTGGAGTCGCCGCGAAGGCCCCTTCCGACACGACCGCGCTCAGCGGCAGCAGCAGCGCGCCGAACACTGCCATTGCCAGGTTGTCGAGCACCACTCCAAATCCGACGAGCACCACCGTTGGCCCGAGCAACAGGGGCAGGTCGATCAGGCCGGCGACGATGCGGCTTGCCGTCGGAGCGGTCGCCGGCCAGCGAACTGGCGGCTCCGGCGGCTCTGGCTCGGGTGCGGGCTCTTCGACCTCTGGCGCTGCTGCCAACGCGGGATCGAGGGAGATGTCGATCGCCGCGCCAGCCTGGTCGGCCGGGCCGGTGGCGGCGAAGAAGCTCGGCACTTTGCTCGCTGGCACCGGCGCCGGCATGTCTTTGCGCCGCACCTTGGTCGCAGTGGTGACCTTGCCCTCGGTGATGTAGCGCTGGATCGTGGCGGCGGTGACCGGCCCCTGCTCACGGCCGTTGGCGACCACGAACCACACCGCTTCGGCCGCGCCTTCCGCAGGCGCTGGCGGACTCGACTTGGCTTGCAGCACTGCAGCGGCGCTGTCCCGGCGGGCGGCGACCTTCCTGCGCGCCGAGGTCTCGCGGGCCGGCTTGCCCAGCTTCTGAGCCGGCACTGCCGCGGCGGGAACGTGTGGGCGCTGAGCTGCCATGGGCATAGATGGATACAGCGGTACGGGGCAGATTCCAAGCCGTTGCCGCATTCTGAAGATGGCGGAACCTGCCTGTGATGTCCACCGCGGTCGTCTTGCGCTTCGCCGAGGGCACTTTGACCCTGGAGCACCTCGACGAATCCGGTGCCCAGCTGCTCGATGGATTGGTGGTGCGCGATCCCCGGGTCGGGCTGCACCGGGCGGCGGCGATGCGCTATGCCGAGATCCTCCGCCGGCTGCATGGCGTGGTCCCCTATCGCGACGAGGCCCGCATTTACCGGGAATTAGCCCTGGTCGAGCGCGAAGCGCTGACCATGCGCGACTACCAGAAGGATGCCGTGTCGGCCTGGGTTGCCGCCCGCAAACGCGGTGTGGTGGTGCTGCCCACCGGCACCGGCAAATCGTATGTCGCGCTGCACTGCCTGCTCGCCGCCCAGCGCAGCGCGTTGATCCTGGCCCCGACCATCGACCTGGTGCAACAGTGGGCAGCCGATCTCGGCCGGCGGCTGGCTGTCCCCATCGGACAATACGGAGGCGGAGAAAAGCGCCTTGAGGACATCACCGTCGCGACCTACGACTCGGCAGTGCTGTTCATGCCCTTCCACGGCAATCGTTTCGGGCTGCTGATCTGCGATGAATGCCACCACCTGCCGGCGGCGGTGACGGCGGCTGCGGCAGAGCAATGCCTGGCGCCGTTCCGCCTTGGCCTGACCGCCACGCCAGAGCGCCTCGATGGCCAGCATGCCCGGCTCGCCGACCTCCTCGGATCCGAGGTCCATCGCTCATCGATCACCGAAATGGAAGGGAGATTCCTCTCCAATTATCAGGTCGAAGTGCTCCAAGTCGCGATGGATCCGGACGAGGCGGTGGCCTATGCCGACCACCGCCGCGCCTACCTCGCCTTCGCCCGGCTATCCGGGGTGAACTGGTCGGCGGCCGACGGCTGGGCCCAATTCCTGGCCGCCGCCAGCCGCGATCCCCAGGGCCGGGTCGCCCTGCGCTGCTACCACGAGCAGCGTAGACTGGCCCGGGCCAGCCGGGCCAAGCTGCGGGTGCTGTGGGACCTGCTCCGCCAGCACGCCGGACTGCGCACCATCATCTTCACCGACGACAACGACACCGCCTACACCATCGGCCGTGAAGCCGTGCTGCCGGTGCTGACCCATCACACCAAGGGCAGCGAACGCAAACGCATGCTGGCCGAATTCCGCTCCGGCACCCTGCCGGTGCTGGTGACCAGCAAGGTCCTGAACGAAGGCGTCGACGTGCCCGAGGCAGCGGTCGGCATCATCGTCAGCGGCAGCGGTAGCGTCCGCGAACACGTCCAGCGCCTCGGCCGGATCCTGCGCCCGATGGCCGGGAAGACCGCGGTGCTGTACGAACTGCTGTCGGCCGGCACCGCCGAGGCCTACACCAGCGAACGCCGCCGCGCCCACGCCGCCTTCAGCGAGACGATCGAATGAACCCGGCGACCAACCCGGAGCACGCCAGCTCGCAGCACGCAAGCTCGGAGCTCGCCAACTCGGAGCTCGCCAACTCGGAGCGCCGGTCTCTGTCCGGCCGTGCCACCAGCGACGTGATTTCTTGGAACATTCCCTTTCCGTTGTCTGGACATCCCTGGCCTGCGGGCCGGACGGAGTCCGGCGCTCCGGGTGGCTCGACTACGTCCGGCTGGGCCACCACCGGCGACGTGATTCCACGGAACCACTCGGAGCGCCGGACTCCGTCCGGCCGGACCGCCAGCGACGTGATTTCTTGGAACATTCCCATTCCATTGTCTGGACATCCCTGGCCTGCGGGCCGGACGGAGTCCGGCGCTCCGGGTGGCTGGACCCCATGCTGAACCGCGAGCTGCTGCGCTATCGCCTCAATCAAGGCGCGGTCGTCCCCGGGTTGGTCAAGGACACACCAGCGCTGCGTTCCCTGGCCGAGGATCTGCTCGGGCATTGGCAGAAATCGATCGGTGAACGCCTGGAGGACATCGAGGAATCCGCGATCCCGCTGCTCCACCGCTCGCGCACCATGCTGATCGCCCGCGGCTTCCACAAACTGGTCGGCGATGCCTGCACCTTTGCCGATCCGACCTCCGCCGAGACCCTGCGCAGCCAGGCTCTGGCCGCTTCGGCGGAACGGTTCGTCGCCAAAGCACTGGCGAAAACCGCTGAAGAGCACCGCGCGGCAGTCGCCGCCCAGCTCGGCAGCGATGCCGCAGCGTTGCTCGAAGGGCTCTACGCCGACCTGCCTGGAGCCACCCGGCTGGCGAGCGCCCCAGCCTGGACACCAGACGAACTGTTCTCCCACTACAATCTGGCGTTGTGCCAGGGCCTGTTGCTGAGCGCCCGCGAGCTGGAAGTGACCCTGCACGCCGCGGCCAAGGCTTCATCCAGAGAGAAGGCTTCCACCAGTGAACACGCTCCGACCAGAGACGGTCAGAAAAGCAGCGTTTCACCGTTGAAATCAGACACCGGCGGGCGCCGACGCATCTTGTCGGCCTGTCGCTTCCATCGCCTGTTGTGCGAGGTCCGCGCCACCACCGACGGTCTGCATCTGACCATCGGCGGTCCCGATGCGGTGCTCGACCAGGCCAGCCGGTATGGCCTGAACCTGGCCCAGTTCCTGCCTCGCTTGGCGGCGGAACCGGCGTGGACCATGAAGGCCAGACTCCGCCTGCGCAGCCGCACCGGCGTGACCCTGCACGGCGTGCTCGAACTCAACGATCGCACCGGCCTGCCCGGTTCGCCCCAGGCCCTCGGCTACGTTCCTCCTGAACTGCGCGACCTGTCCGACCAGTTGGCCGAACGCTGTCCCGACTGGCGTTTCGTCGAACCTGAGCTGCGCGCACTGCACAGCGGCGAGCTGGTGGTGCCGGATCTGGCGATCAGCGTGTCCGATCAGGCAGGAAAACAGCAGGTTGTTTCGGTGGAGTTGTTCCATCGCTGGCATGGCCGGGCGCTCGCCCGCCGACTCGACCAGATCGCCGCCGGTCGTCTCCCCGGCCTGGCCATCGGCGTCGAACGCGGCCTGGCGAAGCTCGCCGAAATCGCCCCCCTGCTCGAACTCCCCACCTTTTCGGCCGCAGGATTCCTGTTCAGCGACATCCCGACCCAACGCGCCCTCAGTGACGCCATCCGCCGGGTGGCTGAAAAAACGGCTGACTAATCCAAACCAGCCGGATCAGGCCGGCATCGACCGCTCCACCGCGTCTCGCCAGCCAGAATCGATCAACAGATCCCACGCATCAAGTGCAGTCAGCCGAACCGTTCGATCACCCGCTGCCTCAGCTTCTTCGGCCAGCCGGCCAACCAAGGACACTAATTCCCTGCTGTCAAACCAGGCTTGGCCGTGGACGGCTTGGCCAACAATGTCGCGGATCACGGTCGCCCATGGTCGCAGATCCGTGCTGGCCAAGCAGGCTCCAATGATCGGGCCTGCGTCCAGGCGGACCGCTCTTGTCCGAGTAAAACGGACAACGAACTCACGGTCAGTCATCAGACGTTGTGCGGCCTGAGTCGCGTCCCAAACAGCCTCCCGGCTGGAATAGAACAGCATGGCCATTTGACGAGCGACGTCGTCATCGGCGTCATCAGCCAGCAGGATGATGCGATCGAGCAGCCATGGTGGCCACTGCGCCATCTTCCAATGCGCGGGTGATCCACGGCAGATAGCAAGAATAGACTTCGCCATACCGCGGCGATAGGCTGAACTTTTTGTCATTACACTGTCGTCAAGCGACATTCGCCCATCCATGGCAAGGAGGACTCGATACTCTCCGGCTTGCTGCTGCACCCACCCGGCATCGGCATTCGCTAATGCAAGCAGCCGGGCAATGGCTTCAGGGTGGATCGACGCCAGACGACGCAGCATATCCGCCACGTCATCCTGTCCCGCGACCCGGTGGTCTGCCGTCCAGGTCAGGATGGCTCGATCGATGATGAGCGGATCGGTAGTCCGGCAGCGGATGGCCGCCATGACGCAGGCAGCAATCAGATCAGGCCGATCGTTTGCGGGCAGGTCTCGGATCGCGGACCAGATGCGCTCACGCAACATGGGATGTTCAGTTGCCAAGGCGGCCAACGCACCGATGGCCACCAGGCTCTCTTCATTCCAACGTGACCTTGGCCGTTCGCCATTTGCCCAGGTCGAATCTTCGGGCACCACATGAAGTGGGTCGCTGGCCCAGGCACACAAGGCCGCGATCACCGACTCTGGCCAGGAAATTTCAGCACGTTCCCGAATAGCCAATCCGACCTGGTTGCGGCACTCCGCCTCGTCCAGAACCCTGACGTCGCTGACCACTTGCACGATCTCGTCGTCACGCAGCCGCAGTTCGGGCGCGGTATCGCCGGGCGGCGACAACATCCCGCAGACCACGACGCGCAGCATTTCAGGCGGATCGTCATCGTTCAATACACGCAGCAGGCTTAGGAATCGACGAGGTTTGGCTTGCGCACATCGCCGCAAATCGCTGGCATAGGTTTCGACAGATCGACGGATGATACGATCTGGACCGGCTTGGGTACCGATGGCTTCCGGCTCATCACGGGCGTGCTTGAAAGCATCACGCCAGTCGTCATCCGTGAACGCCTCAAGACGATCCTGGGCAAGATCAGATCCAACCCACCCTCCCGGACCGGATTGTACTAATTGGAAATCCGTTTGATCCCGCCCTGCAAAACGGATTTCACTGGCAATTCTCTTCTGGGTCTCTGGCAGCTGCCGTTCCACGGGAATCGCATTTAACAGGAACCAATTCGTGGCCCCATGATCGCGAAGCTCGGACGAACCGCGTGGGTCTGGAATCGACAGCAGCGACCGCTGTACCGCATCGACGGCCGAGTTGCTGCCAGATTTCGCCAATGCGTCAATGAATGGAACGGATTCGCGCCATGGAGGTTGATCCCATGCGGGCTGGAACCACGCTGCTGGCGTACGCGTGAACCAACCGAGGGCGGCGTCGATCTGATCGACGTGCGTCCAACGCGATCGGGCCGCAGCCCGCAGCAACAGCGCGTGGTCTGGCCAACGCAGCGGATTTGGCAGCCGGTCAAGCACGTCCTTCCAGGTGTACTCGCCACGTTCCAAGGCAATAGCAAGTGCCCCGGCGAGCAGATCCACCAACCGTGACCAGAGCGGTGTCAGACCTAGCCGCACGGGCCAACGCGGTCGTGAACCAAAATCGGCGACGGTCCATCCCTGCCAGAGCCCTTCGAGAACGACCCGACCCAGTGACGAAAACGTTGACGATTCACCAGGAAATTGGTGATATCCATCGGGTTCCTCGAGATCGTCTTGCCGGTAGTAAGGCAACAAAACCGCCAGCGTCCGGGCGGCGCGGTCTGGACATTTCTCCAGAAATATAGGCCATTCAATATAAAAAGTCCGATCGTTGGGGGTTCGCGCTAGAGAATCCAACCAATGGGTGAACATTTCATCGCTTGGTTTATCGTGAGCCCGGAAAAGGATCGTACGGACCTGGGTGATGGCTTCCGGGTCGACTTTACGCCACTGGGTGAGGATCCGTGCCACCCCATTACCCCACCGATCGACCACACTGGACAGGACGTCCACGGCAGCCCCTCGTCGTAGCGGGTCACCCCACACATCTTTGAACCAGTCTTCCAAAGCAGCGGTCCACCACGGCCACGGACACACCTGCCGCAACGCCATCCGCCATTGTTCGTTGTCGGACAGCGCTGCAAATACCAACGAACGCAGTTTGATGAGGTCATCGGGATCATCGATTTCTGCCAGACCGCGATAGAACCCGACCCGGGCCAAGGGCCGCAATCCAGCAAGAAACGTTGGCGTGATCTGGTCACGTAGGCGAGGCCGATCCACCAGTCCTGGCACCAATAAACGCAGTCGATTGCCGGTGCGCTGGTCTTGGCTTTCCCGGGGTCCGACCATTTCTGCCAGGCGTCTACCACCATCGATCAGTCGCAGCCACTGCCCAGCAAGGTTGTGATCGAGCAGCAATTGATGAGACCAACGCACCTGGCGTTGTGCCGCGTCATGCCAGACCAGTACTCCGAGATCGACGAGCACCGGCACAGCAGCGCGTAGGATTGCGGTTAAGGTGTCGATGGGAGCAATCACGGTTTCGTGCCGTTCGCAGTAGCGAGCGATTTCGTCGAGCGCCGTCTGAGCGGCATCCGCCTGGTCGGATGATTGCAGGTGCCACCAATCGCTCCAGTTCCGCAACAGATCCACCAGATGGCGGATGCCTGGCAACCGCGATGAACCACCGCGATGATGCAGATGCAGGGCGAGCCGCAGGCAAATCGGCCGACGTAATAGTGTTAGCAGGCTGCTGTGCAGATCGGCCACAGGCACCTGCTGGTCGCGCAAGACCTGCTCCAACTCAGCGACCGCCAGATCTTCCACCAAGACACAGCGCTCTGGGCCTGGGATTGGCCGACCCGGATCAGATCGCGGGGCGATCCACGGGGCGATTTTGGGATCTCCCAGGTCGACGCTGCGGCAGCCAAGGACCGTCACGATCCGCAGATCCCGAGCCTGGCGAAGCAAATCCTGAATCGACCTCAATCGCTGCGGTGCCGCCCACACCGCTTGATCGAGCTGATCCAGTACCAACACCACCGCACGTCCTTTCGCCACCCGTGCCAGCGCGGCCAACGGACGCTCGCCAAGACCGAGATCCCGCCAGGGACGTTGGGCATCCAGCCCGACGACGGCCAGGGCCATCACGATCGTCTCGGCTGGCAGCCGTTGCACAGTTGCTGCCAATACCTCGCTCTTGCCCACGCCTCCGGGACCATGCACTGCCACCACACCGCCCGTGGCGCCGAGGTCGGCAATCCCTTGTAAAACAGCCTCTGTTGCTGAGCGCGCCAAGGTGGGCAGCTCGCCACGCTGAGCAGCGATGCCATCAAGAAACCGCTGACGGCTCTCAAGCAAGCGCGTCTCCCAACCTTGATCCCAGGCAGCGAACTCGATCGAGCACCCCTGCGCTTGCAACGCGGATTTGAGTGACTGAGCATCCCAGGTGCGTTCACGAAACTCCCACACCAACCGGGTCAGCGCGGCGCGCAGAGATGCCGGATTTTGGAACAATGCCGCTTGGCTGCGAATGGTCGCATCGAGACTGTTGGGATTCTGGATCTCGACGCGGATTCTGACGAAATCTGCGTGAGCAGTCGAATCGGCCTTACCAGCAAAGGATGCGATCATTTTCCTGTCCTCTAGATCAAGTCCCAACCACCATCGTGTCGCATCATGGATGCGCGCCTGGTCCGATATTCTTTCCAGTTCCTTGGCTGGATGAGCCGCATGGAGCTGAAACCGATGCAGATCGCTCCGTGCTAGCCAATCTCTGGCGTGGACCAGGATCCCCTCTTTCGTTAATGCGTTGGGTGTCCAATTGCTAGAGGTCCCCGATTTCGCCTGGATTCCGATGATCGCGTCTGGTTCGACCACGATCAGGTCAATTCCGTGACCGGCTTCCGGATCATGCCAGATCACACGCTCAGCCAGGCCATGAATGACGCGCAAGAGATGATGCACCACCAGATCGGCTTCGTAGGCATTCCCCTTAGCGTCTGGTTCGCCGCCGGTGGTCAGCCTGCTCATTGCATCAGCTCCGGCTGGGCGGCGATCGCATGCCAAGGCACAGCGCGATCATCTCCCAACGGAATCGCTTCGTCGCCGCCATAGATCACCAGCCCAGGTAGGACTTCGACCGCGGAGTCACGTTTACTGAGCGTACGCAGATGGCGAAGTCCTGCGGCAAGATCGTACGATGCAGTCGTGGTTCCCTTGATTTCGATGGGTAGCAACCGGGTACCGCCATCGAGCAGAGCATCCACCTCATGGCCGTCCCGGCTGCGCCAGTACCACAGGTCCGGGGACAAACCACGATGCTGGCGGGTTTTGAGAAGTTCGTTGATGCACCAAGTTTCTACGAGCGGCCCCCATTCATGGCAGGAACGCACCTGGTTCACATCGTGCAGGTGCATGAGGCGACATGCCAGCCCAGTATCGCAGAGGTAGAGCTTCTGCCGTGAGATCAAACGCTTGCCGAACCGCCGGGCATGGGGCGCCAGGCGGATCGCAATTCGCGCTGTCTCCAGCACCGACAGCCAGGACTCCACCGTCTTTCCGTCGATGCCGATAGCGTCAGAAAAGCGCTCCTTGGTGATCTCAGTTCCAGTGGAGGCTGCGCACAGACCCAGGAACCGAATGAAGGACAGCCGGTTACGCACTCCGATAAGATCTGCGATGTCTTTTTCCATCAAGGTTGCGACATAATTCGTCAACCAGTCCACAGGATCAAGTTTTCGTGTTTCGTCATACAATGGCGCGAAACCACCAATGAACACCGCCTCAGCTAGCGAGCGGGGACAGCGGGGACTGGCAATCAATTCTTCCCGAGCAAATGGCCAGAGGGTCAGTCGGGCCACGCGCCCGGCTAGGCTTTGGCCAATGCCGCGATTGAGTTCAAATTGCTGAGAGCCAGTGAGGATCCATTTGCCCATACGCGGCAATCGGTCGACATCTGCCTGCAGCGCAGAAAATAGTTCAGGCAATTTTTGCGCCTCGTCGATTATTGCACCGTCAGGATAGCGGGCGAAGAAGCCTCGCCAGTCATTCATGATCAATGCCAATTCGGTGGGGTCCTCTAAATGAACCACTGGAAGTCCAGGAGCGGAGAGACGGGCCAATGTTGATTTTCCCGATTGCCGAGGCCCGGTGATCGCAACCACCGGATAGCGTTCCCGAGCTGCCGCCAGAGCCTCGATCATCGTGCGCCGGATCATTCTTGCTATATTGGAATGTAATTCCTAAATTGCAAATATCCGTATATCTATCGATTAGACAGACAGTTATGTCACCGCATCGCCACGATCCCGTTCGCCAGCAGGCGGCGGATGGCCGCGTCGAGCCCGTCTTCGGCGGCGATGCCGGCGACCCCGGCGCCGCGGCCGGCCAGGGCCTGGTGCCAGCCGGCCTGGTGGCGGGCGAGGCGCTGGCGGTACGCAGCGACCGCTGGGGGATCGACCAGCTGGTCGCTGGCTCCGCCTTCGACATCCATCAGGTGCACGGCGCCGAGGGCCGCCGGATCCAGCTCGCTGCGGGACATGACCTGGATCAGGCAGATCCGGCCGGCACCAGCGCCGAGCCGACGGACTACGGCTGGTCCACCCGACACGCACAGACCATCGCTGATCAGCACCCGTTCGGCGCCGGGCATCAATCCGGCGCCAGTGGCGGCTTCGAGACCGCCGGCACCGGCCGGTACCTGCTTGCCCAAGGCAATCCGCCAATTGCCGCCGACCTGGTGAGGCTGGTCGCCGAGCAGCCACAGATGCGGGCGCAGGCCGTCGCTTTCGGCGAGGGTGCAGAGCAACGCGGTCAGCGCCGCCGCCAGCGCCGCCTTGGCCGGCGGTTGGGCCATGCTCGCTGAGCCATCCAACAAGATTTCCAGGCGCGGCGCGACCTCGACCCGGTGGCGGCGCAAGACCAGGCTGCCGCTGCGGGCGTAGACCTTCCAGTCGAGTTGACGCAGGTCATCGCCTGGAGCATACGCACGATGATCGTGGAATTCGAGGCTCGCTCCTGGACCTTGGCCGAGCCGGGTGCCCGCGCCCTGGCGGCGGCGCCGAGGATCCAGCCCAAGGCGGAGCCGGGCAGCGGCGGTGGCGACGGCAGCGGCGGGCCAATCCATCACGGATCCTGCGGTTCTGGGCGCAGCACCGGAAGCTGGCGCCATAGCCCAGCCTGAAGGGCCAAGGTGGTCAGCCCGAAGCTGCCCCACAGGTCGATCCACGGATGGGGATTGGACATGTCGCTGCCCATCCGATGGGTGAACAGCAGCAAGGGATTGAGGGCATGCACTATCGCATTCGCACTGCGGTCGTTGGACAGCGCAAGGGCGGTGAAGGACACCGTGCCAGCGAGCACGATCAGGGCGATGACCGTACCGATCTGGATCATCTGGGCATTGGGCGTGGTCAGCCGCAGGTTCGGCCGTACCACCAGGTCGGCGACGGCGAGATAGCCTGCGGTCAGGGCGATCGCCAGCCAGGTTGGTTCGAGCAACGGCACACGCGGACCAGACAGCAGCGCGAGCCCGATCGCCACAGCCGCCATGACCAGGAATCCGACCCGCCCGGCGACGGCTCCGGGCCCAGCGATCCACCGCCACCACCGGCCCCACCTCGGGGCAGCTTCGCCATCCTTCGCCTGACGAGGCGAGAGAAAGGCCGGCGCCGAGCTTCCGCTCAGGCCCTGCTTGGCGGCGATGGCCGCGATCAGCACGGGTGAAAACGACAGGAATCCACCGTATCTGGTGAAATAGCACGCGCCCAGATCGATGAGCACCAGGCAGCTTGCCGTGATCCAGTCGCAGGTCCGGGGCAAGGTGGAACGATCGCTGCCGTGGGGCGACAGGGACGCCGAAACCGTCGCCCACGACATCAGGATGCCGGCGAAGGCGACATACAGGATGATCGCCAACACGATCCAGGCAGACGGCTGACCTCCAGCGAAAGAAGCGGCAACCGAGCGGTCCCACGGCGTCCAGCGCAAGGCGACCCATCCGGGGAAGGCAAAGATGAACACCGCCAGCGCCTGCAAAATCACCTGGCTCGTGGCAGCGCGGTTGAGGAATTTCTGGCGGATAGATGCAGCCTGGGCGATTTGACCGGCGGACATGACCACTCCGCCCAGCGGAATCAGCACCGCCAAGAGCATCGCGAACAGCGGATCGGTGCCGCGTAGCAGCACGACCAGCACCAGGAACGGCGCCATGGCGGCAGCGATCACCACCTGCTCGACGGCGGCAGCGATCAGGACTCCCGCGGCCAGCCGGCGGCTGGACAGGCCGGTGAGGGCCACCAAGTCCCAGGTGTCGGGCCGGCGTTCTTCGGCCACCGCCCGGCCGACCGCGATCGGCTGGGCCAGCCATGAGGCCAGAATCCACACCGCCAACACCGCCAGCAACAC
Organism: Planctomycetota bacterium; assembly: GCA_014193115.1. Classification (GTDB taxonomy): domain Bacteria; phylum Planctomycetota; class UBA11346; order UBA11346; family UBA11346; genus BJHQ01. The sequence goes on from BJHQ01000021.1 coordinate 22,720, forward strand.
CGCCCGCCCGACGGTGATATCCATCAAAGCGGACCATCCGTAGAGTCGACCAGTCGTCTGAGCAGTCACCGGCAAGCTGGCAGCGGCGATCACCGCCACCGTCGCCAAGCTGAGCAGGATCAGGAAGGTGCCTACGAACCAACGGCTGCGCAGGCGTTGCCGGACCAGCCGCACCGCCAGCGGATTGGCCCGTTCGCCCAGCCGATCGGCGAATCCGAGCAGCGGAGCGAGGACGCCGACCGCCCTTGGCCCAGCCGAATCCGGGACCGGCGCTGCGGGCATCGTCAGGCCCGCGGATTCCGCTCATCGGGCCGGGCCGCCACCCGCTCGATGACCTCCACCGCCGATCGCGACCGCACGTACAGCCAGATGATGCAGAGCAGGCCGACGACGCTGACCGCGATGATCCCGGCGGACTCCGGTTCATGGGCCAGCCGAACCGGAGCCCACACCGGATTGCACAGCAGCAGGACCGATGAATCGGCATGGCGTGGGTCGATCAGCCAAGCGAGCAGCACCGGCAGCAGCGACCACAGGCCAAGAATCGCCAGCATCGCCACCCGGCGCAGATCGGCGGTATCGAAAATCCGCGCCAGTGGCGTGCGGCGCAGCAACAGGTCGCCAACCGCCAGCCAGGTGGCGGCGGACATCGCGGTCAGCCAAGCGCCGATCAGCACCCGTCGGCGCATCCGGTCTTCGCCACCCGGATCGAGGGGCACCATCAGACTGATCAGGCTGAACATCAGCGAGGCGGCAAGGACCACCAGGAACCAGCGCCGAGCCCGGACCGCGCCGGGACCGACGATGGCCATCCAGGCGCGGCGCAACCGGCCGCCGGCGACGCAGGCACGATGCTGGCGGGGCGACAACGCCTCGTCTTCGGCTTGGCCGAGCCAACCGACCAACGCCGCCCAGATGATGCCGACCACCGCCAGGATCGCGGGCAGAATCCCTAGGCATTCGGTGACTTGGTCGTGCCACGGTTGACCAGTGGATAGATGCTCAAGCCACAGGATCGCCAACGTCATCGGCAGCCACAAGGCGAGATTGATCGCCACCAGCAGGGCCACCGACCGCGGACCGCTCGACCGGTCGTCAGCGCGATGGCGCAGCCGACTGCCTCCCAGGGTCAGGCATAACCCGCCGACCACCAGCCATGCGTCAAGCGCGATCAGCATGATGAAGATCGACTCGCTGTCGGCATGCACCAATTTGCCGAGGAACCGTCCAAGCCCATCTGACTGCGACAGCGCGACACAGAGCATGATCCAGCCGCCAAGCAGGACCAGCGACAGCACGCCGCCCAAAAATGTCCGCAGCGCTTTACCAGTCGTGAGCGTCGCCGTGAACACCGCCAGACTCGCCGCGAGCAGTCCGGCCATGGGCACTGCCCACAGCACGAAACCGATCACCGCCAGATCGATGCCGCGCAGCAGATAGGCCATCACCGCGAATGGCGCCAGGGCCGAGGCCACCATCAAGGCGTTGGCGAGATGCGCGATCAGCAGGCCGCGCAGCACCCGGCCTGGGCTCAATCCGGTAAGCTCGACGAGATCCCAGGTATCATCCTGGCGTTCTTGGCTGACCGCGCGGAAGACGCTGAGCCCCTGCACCACCACCGCAGCGAAACCCCAGGCCCACAGCACGGCGAGAAACAGCCCGGCCCCGGTGGTCGGCCGGGCCTGGACTCCGGCGGCGAGAGCGGCGATGACCGCCGCCCCGGCACAGACCACCAGCAGCAGCAGAAAGGTCGAGGTGGTCGCAGCGCTGCGCAGATCCTGGCGGACCAGACGCAGGGCGACCGGATTGGCCTCACGCCGGAAAAGCGGCAACCATCGGTGGAGAGCAAGCACGTCTAGGTCCTAGCCGAGGACGCGCGCCACGCCAGCGAGCCGCCAACGGCCCACACCCTCGGCCTTCAACCGGTGCGGTACTGCTTCAGCCAGGCGTAGAGGCCATCGCCTGGGCAGATGGTCGGGCGCAGGTCGCGATGGCCATAGATCTTTGCCAGCGGAAGCCGGTACCTGGCCCGGCTGTCTTCCAGAAACGCTCGCAGCGAGGCCAGCTGACGAGCGCTGGGCGCCGCCTTGGAAAAATCGCCGATCACGGTCACGCCCAGGTTGTTGGCGTTCGATCCCGACACGTGGGCACCTTGGAACTTGATCGGCCGACCTTCATAGATCGCCCCGTCGCGGCCGACCAGATAGTGATAGCCGATCGCTGCCCAGCCGCGATCTTCGTGATGATAGCGCTCGATGCCGCGGATCACCGCGATGTCATTGAGGTCAGCCATATGACCGTGTTCGCCGGTGTGGTGGACGGTGATCCGATCGACCCGGTCGAGCAGGACATGGTTCGCCGCGATCTTCTGATTGGTCCAGGTGCTGCGCGGCACCAGGCGATAGGGTTCCTCGCCCGGCTGCAGCACCGGACCTTGGGGACCAGCAATCGGCTTTTCAGCGACCGCGATGCGTTCAGCAATAGCATTCGTCCCAGGCAGCCACAGGCGCTGTCCCGGTTTGATCGCGATGCCGGCGAGGCGGTTCGCCTCCTGGATCGAGGCCACCGGGATGCCGGCTCGGCGGCTGATCGACGACAAGGTGTCGCCGGCCGCCACTGAATACCACACCCCCGGTTCAGCTTCGATCTGCAAAGGCGCGGCGGGCTGGTTGATCGCTTTGGTTTGAGGCGATTCGCGAACGCAGCCGGCCAGCACGCTGGCTCCGCCCAGGACTCCGGCCCCGCCCAGGACGAGGATTCCGCGCCGGGTCAGGCCGCCTGGGTCCAAGCCCGCCGCGCCGGTTGCCGGGGAACCATCATCACTTTGGCTGCGAGTCATGGGTCGGGATCCTCGCCGGAGATCGGCCAGCGCAACATCCCGAAAGCATGCAGCCGGACAGAAGCGGATGCGCCACCAGGGAATCCGCCCGATCACCGGCTGAGTGCGGCGAGCCCCAGCTTGCCTTGGCGTTGGTTCAACCACCTGCCCAATGCCAGATCGTGGCCGGCCTGAGAGAGGCGAGCCCCAGCTCGCCTTGGCGTCGATTGCCGGACAGATTGGGAAACCGCCAAAGCGCTGAACCGCCGAAGCACCACGAGTCGGAAGGAAGGAGAAAAACCATCCGCATCCAGTTGGTCCACCGATCGATGGAGAATTTCCTCATTTTTCCTTGGCGTCTTGGCGCCCTGGAGGGTTTTATTCGCTTTTATGGATCAACGGCCCAATGCCGGGCCGTCGTCAGGCAGCACCGGCACCGCCGAGCTGCCGGCATCCTCGGCATCGTCGTCGGCGTCGTCGGCGAGTGCGTCGCGGCCCTTCGCCCAGTTCTGCCTCGCTCGCAGGGCCGCCAGGCCCAGCCCGGAAAGCAGGTAGCCGGTGGTCACCACCAGCAAGGTGATCGCCGGATAGCTGACCAGCAGGACGATCAGCAATAAAAGAACGATGAAACCGGTGAAGGACATCCGCCCGAGCACGGTGTTGCCGACATGGGGATAGGGCAGATTCGAGACCATCAGCAGGCTGCCGATGAAGAGCACGCCCAAGGCGCCGAAGCGGAACGGATCGAGGTTGATCAACCCGGAGTAATGCCCTGCCGTCACCAGTCCCCAATCGGTCAGCTGGCTGGTGAATTCCTCATGGATGATGATCCAGGCGCAGATCACCGCGGCGAAGCCCGGTGACGGCAGGCCGCGGAAATGCGATGTCGGACCCTCGTGGGATTCGACATTGTAGCGGGCCAGACGGATCGCCGCCATGACCGGCGCGAACACGGTGATGAACCACAAGATGCGCTGGCCAGGATCGAACACCCCTGGCTCGCCCAGGACCAGCCGATGGACCAGCACCGCCGGCGCGACGCCGAACGACACCAGATCAGAGAGGCTGTCGAGTTCGGCGCCAAACGGGCCGCTGGTCTTGGTCAAACGGGCGACCTTGCCATCGAGCAGATCGCAAACCATCGCGGCGAAGATCAGGATGGCACCGAGTTCGAGCCGGCCGTGGGCGGCGCACAAGATGGCGGTGACGCCGCAGGCCAAATTCCCAGCAGTGAGCAGGGTCGGCAGCACGGGCAGAGTCTTGAGCCGGCGGATGCGGGCCTGCATCGCCTCGCGGAACACCCCGGCTTTACCCGGCCCTGGACGTTGCGGATCGAGGTTCATAGGAAATTTGTCAAACTCGGCGCGATCATGCCGTGATTGCCCATCGCGAAGTTCCGAGCGTCTCTCGGAACCTGGTGGTACCCAACGAGTTGGCTGCCGCCCCAGTCCTCCGGACCTGGTCGGGGCATCGCTCCACTGCACCCGCTCGTTCGGGCCTTCGTCCCCAACCCCGGGATCACGGGTCGCGATCCGGGATGAACCAGCTGATCACTTGCAGCGCCAACCACAGGCAGGCATTCGCCATCAACGCGGCGACCACCCATCCCGGCAGCGTCCGTTGCAGCAGGACATAGCCGATGACTGATGTGATCTGAGCGACGAAAAACGCCAGCAGCGCAACCGAACCGATGGAAAACAACAGAGATTTCCTTGACCGGTGCATACGCGACTCAGGCCAGCAGCTCGGCGATGACGGTTTCGCCGCCGCGTACCCGATCGCCGGGCTTGACCAGGATCCGATGCGACCGCTCGATCGGCAGCCAGACCTCGGTGCGGCTGCCGAAGCGGATCATCCCATAGCATTCCCCACGAATTAGATGCTCGCCAGGCCGGCGGGCGCAGATGATCCGGCGGGCGATCAGGCCGGCGATCTGGCGCACGAGCAGGCGCAATCCTGGCGACACCGTTGCGTCGGCCTCGACCAGCAGGGTCAGCGCTTCATTGCGGCTGCCGGCGTCGCGATGCCGGGCATCGAGGAACGTTCCCGGCCGATGTACCGCCGATACGATGGTTCCGGCGATCGGGCTGCGATTCACATGGACATCGAACACCGACAGAAAAATGCCGAGACGCATCGCCCGGCCGCCGAGCTCCGGACAATCGGCCTCGGCGAGGTCGTCGATCACGCCATCCGCCGGCGCCACCAGCAGGCGCTCGCCAACCGGCGGAGTGCGCTGCGGATGCCTGAAAAACCACAGGCAGAATGCGCCAAGGAAGATCGCGACCACGGCGCCGATGGCTTGCGCGATGCCGGGTGGAAGCACCCAAACCGCCACGCCCAGGACCACAGCCACCGGGATCAGGACCGGCCATCCCCAGGGCGCGATCATGGCGTGGCACGGCGTGGTCCCGCCGGTCCGAGTTCTGATAGGGTCGCCATGGATTGGGGATTCTGCGCTTGAAACGACGTGGACCAGGGGCCACTCCGTTGCCGATCACCAGCGCGACAGAAAGGAGATCTCCATATTCCAACCCCAGCGTGGCAGCTGATACGCCGCGCCACCGCTGCCACCGACCGAAGGTTCCGAGCGGGCCTGCCACCAGGGCGCGACCACATGCATGCCGGCTCCAAGTCGCAGCCGGCCGAGCCGGGTAAGGCCCGGTGGCCCGAAACCAAGGTGGCTGCGGACGGCCAACTGGCTGGCCGGACGCACACTCTGATCCTGGGTATAGTCAGCATCTTTTTCCACAACTGCGATCCGTTCGACCCGGGCTCCGGTCAGCACCTGGCCTTCGATGTCGGCTTTGACCCAATACGCCTCGGGCAGCCGCAGGCGCAGCTCGGTGCCAAGCATGAATTGGTCGGCCTGGACCGAATTGCCGCGATATTCGTAGTCTTCAGCGTCGCCCCAGCGGTACTCGGACAGGAAATCCCAGGCCCACCAGTCACCCTGGCCCAGCCAGCGCGAGGGCCACACGATCTGCACACCATAGCCGGTGCTGCGCATGGCATAGAGAAACGACTGGCGGACGTCCTCGGGATGCGGGCTGGTCGGCTGGTCTGACGGTAGGCTCGATGCATTGATCCAATCGAAAGAGATCCCGCCGTTGGTGGCGCCAGAGCGCGGATTGACCTCGGCAAAATAGGTCATGGCCACACCGCAATCGCCCGACGGCAACACCGCTGAGCCGGCCCGCACCCACATGCCGGCTTCTTGCCGGGCGACACTGGCGGCGGTATCGGACAACGTCCTGCGGTCGAACCCGACGAACCGGCCACCGATCCACCAATTGCCCTGGTTTCCGCGGCTCACCAGGTCAAGCGCCGCATCCCAAGGCACGCCTCCGCGCGCGGTCGGGGCGAGGGATCCGGTCAACCGCAGGTCCAGTCCGCCGGGTCCGACCTCCCGCATCATGGCCGGATTGTCGATGGCCATGGTCAGGCCAGCCCGCGCCCACGCGAAGGCGGTCTGCTTGCGGGAATATTCGTAGGGCAGATAGGCGGGAGGGATGTGCAAGATTCGCTGATGCAGGTAATTCTGCATGCGATCGCCGGCATAGGCCCCGGACAGGGTCGCGCCCAGCCCCGCCGCCCACTGCCAGCGCACCAGGCCGACCATCTGGTCGATGCCATGATCGCCGACGCCCAAGGAGAACCGGTGCTCATCCACCCGCGACGCTTCGCTGCCGATCAGGGTCGGATCTCCAGTGCCATCCGGCCGATCGCGCCGCGTCAGCACCGCGTAATCCCACCCGGCGATCACCGTCACTGGCAGGGCTGCGGTCTTCCACTGACCCCCGAGGGCGGCGCCATAGGTCCGGCCATCATCGTCATCGAGAATCCGGTCGACCAGGTAGTCATTGGTAAAGATGCCCCACACCACCGGCTCAGGTCCGGGCCGTGGCGGCTCAGGCACCCCGCTCACCGCGCCGTGGGCACCGGATGCGAGGATCACGCCGATCAGGGAACGATGCATGGCTGGGGTTGTGGTGGGCTGAGCCGGGCTGTCCACCATCGGTATGCGAATTGACCGACGAGCTTCCCCGGACGACTGACCGGCAAAGGATCCCCTCATGACCGATTCCGTTCCGACGCCGGCCGACGCCACCGGCGGCTATGCCTGGCCGGCCGGACGTCGGCTGGCGACTGATCATGCCGCATTGGCGATCGTCGCAGGAAAGCGGGTGCTCGACCTCGGCTGCGGTACCGGCGTGTGCGGACTGTCCGCGCTGCACCTGGGGGCGACGGCGGTGACCTTCGCCGATGCCGATGCCGCCGCTCTCGCTGGAATCCGCGGACACGCGACGGTCGTCCATACCTGGGGCACGCCGGTCCCAGGCGGACCGTGGCCGGTGATCCTGGGCGGAGATCTGCTCTATCGGCCGCAGTTCTTTGCCGCTCTGCTCACCACCATCACCGGGTCGCTGGCGGCTGACGGTGTCGCCTTGCTCAGCGATCCCCGATCGCAACTGGAATCGGACCTGCCGGAGCTGGCCCGGCAGCACGGTCTCAGCTGGGTCCAGGAACGGCGCGCAGACTACACCCTGGTCAGCGCGTCCCGGCTGGGCTCACGATCGGTTCGCTGACCTTGACCAGTGCCAGCATGGCCACCGGCAGGAGTACGCCGATGCCGGCGATCAGATACGGCGCCGAGGGAGACAGCGAGAAATAGGCCCCGGCCGCCACCAACGGACCGGCCGCACGGCCGAGGGATCCCGCTGAGCGGAAGGTGCCCATGGCCTGACCCTGGCGCTGCGGATCGGCGGTGAGGCTGACCAGCGTACTGAGCGCGGGAAACACCATGCCCGACGACAACGCGACCACAGCCAGCGCAGCTACCAGCAGCCATAAATGGGGGTACTGCGGCACCAGGGCCAGACCGAGGAATCCCGGCATCATGGTCAGCAAACCCGCCAGTCCGATCCGCCGGGCTCCGAACCGCCCGACATAGCGGCGGAAGATCAGCATCTGGGCCATCGCCGAGGACAAACCGATCATCATGAACAAGCCGCCCAGGTGGTGCGGCAGCAGTCCCAGATGCTGGCCAGCGAGGAACACCAAGGTCGCCTCCATGCCGGAAAACAGCAGCACATAGGCAGCGAACGAAAAGTTGAGCCGGCGTACCGCCGCGCCCAGATCAGCCGCCGCGAACAGGCGCAGCGGATTGGCGCTGCGCCCTTCTCCAGACGGAATCGATCGACGTTCGACCGGCAAGGTCTCGGAAAAGCTCCGCCACACCCAGGCCAGATTGAACAACGACAGCACGGTGGCGATCAGCGCCGGCAGCGAGAACGGGTTGAGCGCGAACATGGCGCTGCCACCGCTCCACCAGCCGTGCCCGATCCACCACGCCACGCCGCCCAGCGCCGGGCCGACGGTGAATCCCAGTCCGAAGGCCATGCCCATCAGACCCATCGCCCGGCCGCGTTGCTCCGGCGTGGTGATGTCGGCGACCACCGCGGTGGCGGTGGAGACATTCCCTGAGAATCCGCCGGCGATCACCCGGGCGATAAGCAGCACCGTGAAATCCGCGGAAAACACCCAGAGCAGATTGGCTGCCAGACTGCCGACCAGCGACCACAGCAGCACCGGCCGCCGCCCGATCCTATCGGACAATCTGCCCCACCACGGCGCCGTGACGAATTGCAACAGGGAATAGAGCGCTGCCAGCATTCCGCCGAACAGCGCCGCACGCTGGCCATGATCAGCCGCCGGCACCACCGTCGAGGCCAGCTGCATCATCCAGCGGAGCAGTCCCGAGTCCCGCTCCAAATAATAGTCGAGCATCTGCCCGAACACCGGGAAGACCAGGCCGAAGCTGACCAGATCGAGAAACAGGACGAGGAAGACGATGCCGACGGTGGTCGATCGCTTTGGGCTGAGGTTGGAAGTCAGCGGCTGAGGGCTCGGGGAAAGTCCGCTCATGGTTTATCAAATGGCAGAAACCGGAATGATTCTAGGATAAATGCAAAAAATCCCAACCAACCACAATGGAGACTTGGGAGGTTATAAGAAATCATCGTGGTTTCCTAGATCTTGCCAGCACGAATATAGCAAGGGCAATTAAAATGATACCAATGGCTACAACCAGGATTCTCCACATCATCATTGCGGCTGGATTTGTCATCGCATAGCCACCTCCATCAAAATGATAAACCCACTCGTGGCCGACCAATGCATCAGGTCCGATAATTTGTAAGATGATTCCGAAAACAATGACGCGATTAAAAATAATAGATGCGGCACCAAAAACGATCGTTCCGATAGCTAAACACCGAACCATTACCACGGCAAGAACAGCAGCCTAGCCGACCACGTAGACGGTGATGAACAGCAGCACCCAGACGATGTCGACGAAGTGCCAGTACCACGAGGCTGCAACCGCGGCGAAGTGGCGATGGGCGGCAAAATGTCCGGCCTGTAGGCGGGCCAGGACCATGAACAGCATGACCAGGCCGATGGCGACGTGGAGACCGTGGAAGCCGGTGCCGGTGTAGAAGATGGCAGCGAAGGCCGAGTGCGAGCTGTCCGCGATCGACGGATGCAGCGGATAGAACCCGCGCCGGATGAACTCGCCCCATTCAAAGCCCATGCAGCCGAGGAACCCCACGCCGAGCAGGATGGTCACCACGAACATGAATTTGGCCAGGTTCACCTGATGCTTCTGCAGGGCGTGATGAGCGATCTCGCAGGTGATCGACGACGACAGCAGGACGAACGTGGCATAGGCCACCAGCGGTCCGCCGAAGTGGAAATCCGCGCCATGGGGCGGGCCAAAGTTGGGATCGACGGCGTGGCGATAATAGAAATAGCCGAACACCGCGCCGAAGGCCATCAGCTCACCAGTCAGGAACAACAGCACAAAATACTGGAGGTCTCGCTGCTGCGCGGCGGGATTGTGGGAGATCGGCTTTTCGCGGATGATCTGATGGCACCAGCCCATCAGGCAGCCCACGAAGATTGCCGCGCCGGTCAGCAGCAACACGACACCGAACAGCGGATAGCCGAGAGGACCCCAGCCCGGCAGGGCGCCGAGGATCGAGACCACGCCGAACGGCATCATGGTCAGCCCGACGGTGACCAGCAGCGGCCACAGACTCGGCGGTGGAATATGGGTGTTCGGATCGTTGCCGTGCTCATCGAGCAGGTGGCCAGGGGCTGACGGTCCAGGATGGCCGGCAGCAGCGGGGATCGGGGCGGTGCTCATGGGCGGTTCGGGGTCTGGCCTGGGTCGGGCATGGAACGGCGGGTGGCGTCGCGGAGCTCAAGGCGCTTGGCCTCCTTGGCGTCCTTCGGCAGGCCGGCGACGGTGAAGACGATGAAGGATGTCAGCAGGACCACAATCGCCACGCCGCCGAGGACCAGGCCGACGCGGTTGGCTTGCCGGCGCTGCTCAGGCGTGATGCCGGAAGCGTCCTGTATCGGCTGCTGGTTCATAGCGGCCCCACCGGTGGGCTGACGATCCCGCCTGACGCCTCCATCGCGGCTTTGATCCGCAATTGTTCAGCGCTGGGCGGGGCGTTCTCGTCGATATGGAACAGCCCGTAATTCACCGTCGCCGTGGCCAGCCGCCGGTCGAGGCTGGCGGTGAAGGCGAAGCGCACCGGGAACGTGCGTTCGCCATGGGCTTCGACCTCCTGGTCGGTGAAGCAGAAGCATTCCCGCATGACGTACTTGCCTGCCGCCTGGACCGGAGCGATGGCGTGGACCGGGCGGAAGCGCACCGGCTTGTCGCTGAGATTCCGAAACCGGTAGGTCGTGACTGCATCCGCGCCGGTCCGCACCACCAAATGGCTGCGCTCGGCGGTGAACTCCACCGGCAGTTTGTCATAGACCTTGGCGGTGAAGAAGACTTCGACCTCGTGGCCAAGCGGCGTGCCCGCGACGATGGTGGCGCTGCCGCCGTTGTTCAGGCCGGTACCGGTCAAGGTGCACCACAGCCCGTAAAACAGAGGGAAAACCACGAAGGCGAGCACAGCCATGGTCACCGGCACGGCGGACAGGATGGCCAGCCAGGCCACCGGCCCGAGTCGAGGCCGCGTCGTCGGTGCGGAATGGGCCAGGTTCGCGCCCATCACCAGCCCCGGGCCAACACAGCGTCAGCCATCACGCCCAGGAACAGGGCGAACAGATACACGATCGAGAAGCGGAACAGCGGCATAGTCGCCGGCATCGGCCGCCGTTTCCACACGATCCAGGACCACGCCAGGAAGACACCGCCGAGGATCACGGCGAGAGCACCATAGATCCACAGCATCGGCTGGACCGCGAACGGCAGCAGCAACGAACCGGCGACCATGACCACTGTGTACCAGAAAATCTGCCGGCTGGTTTCGTCGATGCCCTTGACCACCGGCAGCATCGGGATGCCGGCTCGGGCGTAATCGTCGCGCAGGCGAATGGCCAGCGCCCACACATGCGGCGGCGTCCACAAAAAGATCAGCAGAAACAAAAGGATCGGAGCCCAGGCCATGCCGCCGGTGGCCAAGGCCCAAGCCAGCGGCGGACCTAGCGCGCCAGGCACGCCGCCGATCACGATGTTCAGCCAATGCCGCGGCTTGAGCCACAGGGTGTACAGGAAACTGTAGTAAAAGACCAGGAATGCGCCGATGGCGGCGCCAAGGGGACTGCCCAGGACGTCGAGGGACAGCCAGGTGGCGATGGCGAATTGCACCACAGCGAAGATCGCTGCCGCCCGCGGCGTTATCCGACCAGCCGGCAACGGGCGGCGGTGCCGGGTCCGGGTCATGCCGGAATCGCGTTCCCGTTCGAAGATTTGGTTCAAGGTGTTGGCGCAGCCGCCGTACAACGCCATCACCGCCAGCACCGGCAGCAGCACCGCCGGCTGGGCATGGTGGTGGCCTTCGATGACCAACGCCGCATAGCCGGTGAACATCGCGGTCATGGTGATCCGCCATTTCATCAGCAACAGCAGATCGAAGGCGAAGCGGGACGCGCGCCGCCAACCCAGTGCAAGGCGGCGAGTCATGGCAGTGGCTCCTGGGAGCGCCGAGCGCCAGTTCGGCACGCATTCCCAAAGATCGGTTCTTCCGATCGGATTTTTTCCAACTCGTTGACAGGCCATCGCGACTCACAAGTCCAGCCGAGCTGGCGCTCGGCGCTCCCAGGGAATCCGCTCATGAGTTTGCTTCCTTGCGTGCATCGCCTTCGTGGCGCAGCCAGAACCAACCCATGGTCAGGCAGGCGAGCAGGCAGGTCGCGGACAGTTGATGGGCCAATGCAACCGCGGGCGGAACGTCACCGGTCGGCGACCCGAGCACCACGTTGCCCAGGCCAAGCACTCCGGCGATGCCCAAAAAGGTCCCGCCGACGGCGTAGGCCAGACGCACCCGTTCACCGGCCCCGGCGCGCACCGCCAGCCACCACGCGGTGACGCAGGCGGCAACCAATGCACATGCCAACCAGCGATGGACGAACTGATGGAGCACCGAAAAATCGAGGATGTTCGCAGCCACGGTCCGCCCGCTGTCCCACAACGTCGGCAGCCATTGCCCGAACAGCGTAGGGAAATCGGTAGCGAATGGTTGGCCGTGGCGGCTGCCCGCGAGCAATGCGCCGAGGATCATCTGCGACCAGCACACGACGATGGCACCAAGCGCGGCCACCTCGGCCCATCGCCGGCGGGCGCGGATGCCTGCATCCGGGGCCGGCACGGCGCTGGCGACCAGGCGCAACGACGCCCAGACCAGGCAGGCGACAATGGCGCCGGCATTGCCCTGATGGAGGAACAGCCAATTGGTCGAGGTCCCTTCACGCACCAGCACCCCACCGATCACCGCTTGCAGCACGATCAGTCCCGCCGCGAGACCCAAGGGCAGACCGATTCGCTGGCGCAGCTCGGCCGAGCGCAGGACCGCAGTCAGGCATCCGGCTGTGATCAGACCGACGATGGCGGCAAGTAGGCGATGGCTCCATTCGGTCAGGAACAACCGGCGGAATTCCCCAGGTTCCTGAGCCTGGTAGCCAAGATTCCCAGCCCGCAGCTCACCTGCCTCCACCCGTTGCCGCAGTCGGATTTGATCTGCTTCATAAGCCGATTGGACTTGCTCCCAGCCGGCCGCGCTGAGCGGCGGCCATAACGTCCAGCGTCCTTCCCCGAGCGGAATCGCCGGCCAGCTCGGAATGGCAACCCCCGAGCCCGACAGCCGCACCCATCCACCCAGGGAGTTCAAGGAAATGACCAGCACCAACAGCAGGCCGAGCCAACTGGCGATGCCGGGAAGAGCCGGCGCGGTCCCGCCATCAGGTCGGCCGAGAACCGATGCGTCAAGCGAGCCAGCCATCGACGCATCGGCGCCAGGCGCCGATCAATGCTTCCCGCCGGTCGGGTCGATCACCGGGATCGGCGGGACCTGGACGAAGTTGTAATCGGGGGGCGGGCAGCTCGTCGCCCATTCGAAGGATTGCTGCACGTCATTGATCTGCCACGGATCATCGACAGTGATCTTAGGCCGGCGATAGCTGGCGATCAGGTCGATGAAGAAGATCAGAGCTGAAAGGAAGGTCAGGCAATAGCCACCGGTAGTCAGATGATTGGTCAGGCGGAAATCCGCCCAATAGACCGGGATGCGGCGGGCCATGCCTTCCATGCCGCTGACGTGCATCGGCATGAAGGTACACAGGATGCCGATGAACATCAGCCAAAACACCCATTTCCCGACTGATTCGCTCAGCATGTGACCGCTCATCTTCGGCCACCAGTAATAGGTCATGGCGAACAGCAGCATCACCGACCCGCCGACCAGGACCATGTGGAAGTGGCCGACCACGAAATAGGAATCGTGGAAGCTGAAGTCGATCTGGACCAAGGCCAGGATCAGGCCGCCGAAACCGCCGATGACGAAAGTGCTGAGGAACCCGCAGGCGAAAAGCATCGCCGTGGTGAACCGGATGGTGCCGCCCCACATCGTGGCCAGCCAGCTGAAGACCTTGATGCCGGTGGGCACCGCAATCACCAGCGACGCGATCATGAAGTAGTTCTGTGCCCAGATCGGCATGCCGACGGTGAACATGTGGTGGGCCCAGACCGCGAAGCCAACAGCGGTGATCGAACCGGTCGCGATCACCATGCCCCAGTAGCCGAATACCAGTTTCCGGCTGAAGGCGGCAAAGATATGGCTGATAGCCCCGAAGCCGGGCAGGATCATGATATAGACCGCCGGATGGCTGTAGAACCAGAAGATGTGCTGATACAGCACCGGATCGCCGCCAGAGCTGGCAACCGTGAATGACGTGCCGAAATTCCGGTCCATCAGGACCATGGTGACAGCGGCGGCCAACACAGGAGTGGCAACCAGCTGGATGATCGAGACGAAGAAAGTGGCCCAGACGAACAGTGGCAGCTTGCTCCAGGTCATGCCAGGGGCGCGCAGCGAGATGATCGTGACCAAAAAGTTGATCGCGGCCAGAATCGACGAAACCCCCGCGAAGTGGACGCCCATCACCCACATGTCCTGACCAGGATCGCCGACCCCGGTCAGCGACAACGGCGGATAGGCGGTCCAGCCGCTGGCGGCGGCGCCGCCCTTCACGAAAAAGCTGGTGATCATCAGGATCGCCGATGGGAACAGCAGCCACACCCCGAACGCGTTCATTTTGGGGAAGGCCATATCACGGGCGCCGATCATCAGCGGCACGATGTAGTTAGCGAAGGCGATGAACCCTGGGATGATGGTGAAGAAGATCATCACCGAAGCGTGCATCGTCACCATTTCATTATAACGATGATAATTTCCGAACAGACCGCTGCCGTCTGCGTTGAAGAGCGCCATCGGCGCTGCCGTGCCGGCGAGCTGGGCCGCCTGCAAGGCTTCAAGCGTCGCGCCGGGCGAGGCGAGCTGGAAGCGGATCGCGCCGGCGAAAGCTCCGCCGACCAGGCCCATGAGGACCACGAACCAGAAATAGATCAGGCCGATCTTCTTATGATCGACCGTGGTGAGCCAGTTCATCACGCCGGTATAGTGGCGGATTTCCGGCATTGGGGCCGGAGCGTTCATGGCGCGGCTTCCTGGGTGGTGCGTCTGGCAGTGAGGTTCAGGAGGCCGTCGATCCGTTCACGGTCGCGACGGGATTCGGACTTCAGCTGGTCTTTATTGGGCCCCTGACCCTTGCCCCGAAGCAAGGACGCGTGGTTGGTCGCGATCCAGAAGCGCAGTGCGTTCTTGGCGGCGACGCTGCTGTCGACGGCGAGATATTTCGCCACCGCAGCGTCGACCTGTTCCGGCTTGGCCAGCGGGTCGCGGACCAGCGACCAGATCTTGAGGGCGGCATTGCGGTAGCGCAGGTGCTCAACCCAGAGCTCGTAATCCGCCGCATCGGTGATGACCGCGGTGATGATCATCCGACCGTGGTCGTTTCCGCAGAGCTCGGCGCACTGCCCTTTGAAAGTGCCCACTCGATCAGGGGTGAACCAGACGTTGGTGTGTCGGCCGATGATGGCGTCCTTTTTCACCCCAAACGCTGGAATCCACCAGGCATGGTTGACGTCCTCGCTGGTCAGGTTGAGCACGGCGATGCGGTCCTTGGGCAGGACGAGGGGCTCTTGCAGGCCAGCGACATCGAGACCGATCAGCGCGGCATGGTCCTCACGCATGTAGCGGTACTTCCATGAGAACTGCTTGCCGATGACTTCCACCGGCACCACATCGCGGCGCGCTGCATCGGGTGGGAACTCCATCCAGATGATGGTCTGGACGCTGGGCACGGTGACGATCACCAAGGCGACGCAGGGCACGGCGGTCCACACCACCTCCAACAGGTGATTACCAGAGAATGTTGCGGCTTTGCGCCCGTCTCCCCGGTCACGGAACTTGAAGATGATGACCAGCAGCAGGATCTGCGGCAGGATCAGGAAGGGCGAAAAGATCAGCAGGCTGAACCAGAAATCCGACGCGATCCGCCGGGCCACATCGCTTGCCGGTGTGTTGAAGGGATCGTCCAGTTTCAGGATCGGTTGCTTCTTCTCGTCGAGTTTCCAAACCTCTGGATTGAACAGGGCAACCTGGCGATCGACCTCGGCCGAGGTCGCAGGCACCGAGGCGGCATGACCGGATGCATCGTGGCCGGACGGCTCAGCAGCTGCCAGGCAACCGGCTGCAACGACAAGGGCGAGGAGCAGGCGGAGCATGCTCAAGCGCCTCCGTGAACCGGGGTGGGCGAGGCGGCAGGTGGGGTCGGCGAGCTGGCGAGCGCCTTCAGGAAGCTGAATAATTGGTCGATGCGGTCCGCCGGCAGCAGTCTCAGTTCGTCGGTCGAGGACCCGCGGCTGGCACTGTCCCGGACCACTGCGTCGAACGCAGCGCGGTCATCGCTGGCCACGGCAGCTTGGATCAGCAGGGCGCTGGCCGGCTTGGCCGCCGCCAGCCGGGCGAGCGGCGCCGAAATCACGGCGTCTCGTTGCGCAGCCAAGGCGATCCATCGGTCCAAGGAGCGCTGCTTGGCATCCGCCTGGGCGGCCAGGCCGGCCATGAGTGATTCGACCGGGGCCGGCTTGGCAGAGGATTTCGCACCCCCAGCGGCCCCAGGTGGCGGCCAGGTCAGTCCGGCCTTGTCCGCCTCCGCAAAGCTTGAGTTCTTTCCGCGCATGAATTTTTCCCGGACATAGTGCACGACGGCGTATTTGTCCGCTGGCGGCATGCCTTTGAAGGCCGGCATTGCCGCGCCATAGCCAGTGACCAGCGTCAGGTACATGGCGTAGGGGCCGTTGCCCTTGTCGCTCTTGAAGGCATCGGCGGCGAAATTACGCGCACCATTCTGCCCATGACCATCCGCCAAGTGGCAACTGGCGCATTGCTGGCCATAGAGCAAGGCACCTCGATCGATCACCGCATCATCGCGCTTGGCGATCAGAGCGGCATGATCAGGTTCCACAGGTCCGACCTTGCCCAAGCTGAGGACGCCGTGGTCGCGGCCGACATTGCTGCCGACTCCGAACCAGTAGATGAACCAGCCGGCCAGTCCGAGGCAGGCGATGAGCAGGGCGGCGGTCCAGAGCAGCGGATGGCTGAACTCGGCCGGAGCCGGGGCATGCCCTGCGCCATGATCATGGGGATCAGCGCTCATATCAGTGCAGATGCTCGCCGTTGATGGTGGGGATCAGGCGCGGATCGGTTGGTAAAACGCCATTGCGGCGCCAGAAGCCCTGGGCCAAGAGCAGTGCGCCGCCGAGGAATCCCAAGGCGATCAGGACCACCGGCAGCAGACCGAAGGCGAACTCGAAATGGTTGGGGGCGAGAGCCGGGACGATCCACCAGGCCAAGTCGAGCAGGTTGCCGAGGATCGCCGACACCGCCGCCACGGTCAGCGCCGCTGGATGGGTGCGCAGGGATTGGCTCATCAGGACAACGAACGGCACCGCGCTGCGCAGGATGGCCTCGATCACATAGACGGCGCCATAGCCGTGCTGCAGGCGCTTGAGGATCGGACCGGTCTCCTCGTCCAGGTTGGCGAAATAGATGATGACGAACTGGGCCAAAGTCAGGTAGGCGACGATGCAGCCCCAGGCCAGCAACCAGGTGCCGAGGTCGTGGAACAGATGACGGCGGAACAGGCCGCGCAGGCTGGTGGAGGCCAGCCACACCGCGACCAAGGTGAGCACGCCAAGGAAAACCTGCACGCCATTGGCCAGGCAATAGAATCCCCAGATCGCATTCGGGAAGGTCAGCTCAATCGAAAGCAGGTAATCCCACACGAACAGCGTGAAAGCGAAGATGCCGACGATCAGGGTGACGACGCTCCACCGGGCTTCGGAGCCATCGACCACCGCACCTGCGTCGCGGCGCAGGCTGGTACCGACCAGCAAGCCTCGCGCCACCACGAAAAATCCGAGAATCAAAAAGCTGGTGCCGGCCCAGCGCAGGGTGGTCATCCAGGCGGCCTTGGTGCCATCTGCGGCATGGAAAAGCTTGGCGTGCTCGGCGCCGGTCTGGCTGACCCATTCGTACAGCCAAGCACCGCCCACAGCCAACAGCACCACCGCGCCACCCACAGCGATCGGCAGGCCGGCGCTGAGGCCGTCGATCAGCCGGCGCACGGGGACAATCCAATGGGCGCCGCCCAGGACATGGGCGGCGGTGAAGAACAGGGACGCGACAGTCAGGGCGAATATCAGGCACGTGCCTGCGAGCACACCGGCGAAGACCATGCCGAGCCCAAAGCCAGCGGCGAGCGCCAGGCCGACGGCTCCACCAGCGATCAGCCCATAGGCGATCAGGTTCAGCCCACCGGATGGCAGGGCAGGGACGCGGTCGAGGGATGCCAGCGGCAGATCGATGGCAGCCATCAGTGATGCCCTCCGCCCTGGTCCTGGTTCTCGAAACCTGGCCAGACCGCCTGTTTCCACTCCGCCCGTCCGGGCAGCGGCGGATGGAAGGCGTGGCCGTCTCCCCCTTGTTTGATGAGCTCGACCATCTCTGCGCGGCGCTCCAGCAGTTTCTTGCTTTGCTCGATTTCGGCCCGTTTCTGGGCATTCTCAGGGTGCAGGCGGAGTTCGGCCTCGGCCGCCTCGATCACTTGCGGGATATCTTTGGTGGCGATGTGGGCCCAGGACAGCGCCCGCAGATAATGGACCACGGCCCAACGTTCACGTTCGTCGAGCTGGGCCGCGTATCCCGGCATCCGTCCCTTGCCGCGGGCGATGACGTGGTGCAGGCCGCCGTCGGTGTAGCTGACCACGTTGACATCGTTCAACGATGGGCTGGCGAGGAATTCGGCGACGTTCGATTGCGACGAATCGCCCCGCGGACCATGGCAGACGGCGCAATAGACGCCGAACCGCTGCTGTCCGAGCCGGAGCACCGCGGTGGTCGGCAGCAAAGGATTCAACAGCCCATCGCTGGAGGCGAACTCCGGGACCTGGGGAATCACCGGGGCGCCCTGACGCGACACGGTACCGGCTGGAGGCGTCAACAGCAGTGAGGCCTGCCATGGCTTTTTGACCGGAGCGCCCTTGTCATCAACCCCATTCGTCGTTCCGACCAGGGCCTGCTGGCTCTCGTAGGCCGGGCTATGGAACATGTCAGGCAGGACTTCAAGTCCGCGTTTCGATTTTTCCTCTTGGCAGCCGATCAGAGCCAGACTGGCCAGAACCGCCATCGCTGTCCCCAACCGGTATCCGGGATCAGGCATGGGCGACCTCGCTGGGCAGTTCGGCGGCCAGCTCGGCTGTGCCGGGTTTGAGCTGGACCAGTGCGACGGATTCGGCGCCGTGGGCGCGCAGCCAGGCTTCGCCGGCCGTGGTGTCTGATGACAGCAACAGGACCGCAAAGGTGTCATCGGTCAGCCGCTCGCTGATCACTTTGGTGAAGGGATTCGGTATCAGCTTCGCCGTGTGGAACGCGAGCAACAGGTTTGAGATCGCAGCGAACAACAGGCCGGCTTCGAGCGTGCAGACGATGAACAGTGGCCACGCGTCATAGGGCTTGCCCGAGACGTTGATCGGCCAGATCGCCATGTTGTTGGCGAAAATCAGGGCGAACACGGTGGCGAAGCCGAACAGGGCGATGGTGAGCACTGGCCGGCCGATCCACGAACGCTCCAGGCCCAGGATGCCGTCTAGCGCGTGGATCGGATACGGCGTGATCGCATCCACCGTCAGATGAGCATGCACCGCGGACTGGACCGAGTGCAAGAAGGCACCTTCGTCGCGATAGGTTCCGTAGACGCAGGCGGCCGAGGCCGGTGCTTCCGCCGAGGCCGGTGCTGCGTGGGTGGCAGCGTCAACGGCATGGGGATCAGTCATGACCGCCCTTCCCATGGCCAGGACGAGGCAGGATGACGGTTTTGATCTCGGCGATGGAGACCACCGGCGCAACTCGGCTGAAGACCAGGAACTGGGTGAAGAACAGGCCGAAGGAACCGGCCAGGATCAGGTAATCCCAGGCGGTGAACGAGTACAGATACCAGCTGGAAGGCAGCCAGTCGTGCTCAAGCGACAGGGCGACGATCACGTAGCGCTCGAACCACATGCCGACGTTCACCACCAACCCTACCAGGAATAGAAAGCCTAAACTGCGCCGCAGCGGACGGAACAGCAGCAACAGCGTCACTGGCAGCAGGTTGCAGCAGACCATGATCCAGAAGGCCCAGGCATGAGGGCCGGTGGCCCGATAGAGGAACTGGCCGCGCTCATAGGAGCTTTCGGAGTACCAGGCGGTGAAGGCCTCGGTGCAATAGACGTAACCGACGATGCAGCCAACCGCGATCATGATCTTGGCCAGACGCTCCAGATGATCGATGGTGATGTAGGCTTCCAGCTTCAGCAGCGAGCGCATCGGCACCACGATCACCATCGCCATTGCCAGACCGCCATAGATCGCACCGCTGACGAAATACGGCGGGAAGATCGTGGCGTGCCAACCGGGCAGCGTGCTGACCGCGAGCAAGGTGGCGATGGTCGAATGCATGCCGATGACCAGCGGCGTGGCGATCCAGGCGAACTGGGAATAGGCCCGCTCGTAATGCCGCCAATCGCTGGCGGTGCCTTTCCAGCCCAGGCACAGCGCACCATAGATCAGCTTTTGCAGCCAGTGCTTCGAGCGGTCGCGGAGCGTCGCGAGGTCAGGCAGCAAACCAAGGTAGAAGAACAACACGGAACAGGTCGCGTAGCCGGTGATGGCGAACACGTCCCACATGATCGGCGACTTGAATTGCGGCCACAGATCAAGCTGGGACCAGGGCAGCGGGATCAGCCAGTAATCGACCCACGGCCGACCGGTGTGGATCAGCGGATAGATGCCGGCGATGTTGATCGCGAAGACGGTCATCGCCTCGGTCGAGCGGTTCACCGCATTGCGCCACTTCTGGCGGAACAGGAACAAGATCGACGAGACCAGGGTGCCGGCCACCGCCACTGCGATCCAGAAGATGTAGCTGGCGATGTCGTTGCCCCAGTTGACCACGTTGTTCGCACCGAAGATGCCGTAGCCTTCGATGCAATACATCGCGATGCAGCTAAAGAAAACCACGATCAGCATCTGGCAGAAGCCGAACGCTGCATGCCAGGCGATCGGCGGGAATTTCTGCGTCGCTGCAACCAGATCGGTAGTGATCCGGCCGGCGGTGTGCCCAGCTGCGCCAGGCCCGGTCACAGGAGCGTCGCTCATGCGCCCTCCTTCGCGTGGGCATGTTCACCAGCGGACTCGTCGGGTTCGGACGGACGGTGACGGAGACGCGGATGATAGGTCACCGACGGCCGGGTGTTCAGGACCTCGTCGAGGACCTTGTAGCCGCCTGCGACGCCAGCTGAGCGGCTGACTGCTGCGGCCGGATCATTGAGATCGCCGAAAACGATGGCCTGGGTCGGGCAGGTCTGGCTGCACGCCGTCTGGACCGCGCCATCGGGCAGGCGGGTTCCAGCGGCCCGCTCCTGCTCTTTCGCTGCTCGCGTCCGGTGCAGGCAGAAATTGCATTTTTCCATGACGCCGCGGCTGCGTACCGTGACATCGGGATTGAGCATCAGCTGCAAGGGCAGATGGGTGCGCTCATCGGGGCTGGTGGTGCTTGGAGCGCCAGCGTTGGCGGTCTGCTGCACATTGCCGACGATGCGGGTCAGCGGTGACAGCGCGCCGCTGCCGGTCTTGGGGCCGGCGCGCAAAGCGCTGTATTCATACCAATTGAAGCGGCGGGCCTTGTAGGGGCAGTTGTTGGCGCAATAGCGGGTGCCGATGCAACGGTTGTAGACCTGGACGTTCAGGCCTTCTTCGTTGTGCATCGTGGCGTTGGCCGGACAAACCGCTTCGCACGGCGCCTTTTCGCACTGCTGGCACATCACCGGCTGGTGGATGGTTTCGACATCCAGCCGATCCTTGCCTGAGTAATAGCGGTCGATGCGGATCCAATGCATCAAGCGTCCGCGGCGAACCTCGTCGCGGCCGACCACCGGCACATTATTTTCCGCAGAGCATGCCACGGCGCAGGAATTGCAGCCAGTGCACAGGCTGAGATCGACGGTCATGCCCCAGCGCCGGCCATCGACCGGGATGCTTGAACCATGGATCGACAACCGGCCACCGGGCTTGCCGTCAACTCCAGCGATCCAGCCCGCGTGGTGGCCATGGGCTGGGGCGGCGCCAAGGACCCGGTCACGGGCGATGTCCCGGCCTTCCATCCGATCGTGACCCTGGGGGCTGGCGAGGATGAAGGTTTTGCCGGTACGGGTGATCTGCACCCGGGTTCCCCAGCGATCGGCCACCTGCGCTGCATTGAATGCCGGCAATTCGTCTGCGTTCCGTCCGAGGGCCGCGACCGCGCCGGCAGCGGTCCGTCCCCAACCGAGGAACACTTCGGCGGTGCCCGGATGCTGGCCGTCTTGCAGATGCACTGGCAAGGCTGCCGAGACCGGCCCGATGCTCACCGTGACCACGTCGTTGTCGGCCACACCCAGCTTGCCGGCATCCGTGGGCGACAGCGCCACATAGGGATCCCAGGTGATCCGCGACACCGGATCCGGAGCCTCAAGCAACCAGGCATTATTGGCGGCTGCGCCCTCACCCAGACCGAGGATGCGGTGCGCCGTGACAACCAGGCGCACTTCCTGATCGCGGTTCCACGCGGTCGGCGCGGTAGCAGTGCCGGAATGGGCTGGGACGGCAGCGGCAGGCGCCTTGGTCTGGACCACGCCGCGAGCCAAGGCCGCATTCCAGAAGCCTACTCCGGCCGCGGCTGGGGCTGGCGAAACACCTGTAGATGATTGAACCTGGCCAGACCACACCGCCTGAACATAGGTGCTCCACCGATTGACGCCTTGGCGCGGGGCCTGCCACAACGGCGCCCGGTTGACGACAGCGACTGTCAATTCCGCGGCGTCGGGAGAAACGTCTTGGCGGAAGCTGGCGGGGGCGGCATCGCCCAGCGCCTTCACCGTCCAAGCGAACAGGGATTCCTCGGCAGCGCGGGCATCCCATAACGACCGGATGCACGGCTGCTGGACGGCGAACAACCCGGGAGCCGGCTCTGCGTCCCCCCAGTTTTCCAGCTCATGCAAGGCCGGGGCAACCCAATGCGCCAGCTGGGCGGTCTCGTCGTTGCGCTCGGCGATGGCGACGATCGTGCCGACTTTCGCGACCGCCGCTGCATACGACGGATCGCTGAATGCCGGATTGACGCCCACCGTGATCAGGGTCTGGATGCCGCCAGCGGCGCATTGGGCGCGCACCGCCACATAGGAGGCATTGCGGTCGCTGGCCAGAATGGCGCTGGCCGGCTTGTCGAAAGTAACGGTCGAGCCGAGGTTGCCGAGTGCGTGGTTCAGCCAATGGACCGCGGCGAGCAGCGACGCGCTGGAGCTGCCGGAATGGGTCGGTCCGCCAGCATAGACCAGGGATTTTCCTGGGCCGGCCTGAAGCAGACGGAGCGCAGCGTAGGTCAGCGCGGGAATTCCCTCGCCGGTCCACGCAGGTATTTTGGCAGCGGCTGCCGCTTCACTCAAGGTTTTGCCCTGAGCGGCTGCGACCGGAACCGGCCGCAGTTCGAGCACCTTGTCGAACCCGGCGGCGCGTTCGCTGTCGAGCACCCTGCTGATGGCTTCCGGGAGAGTTAGGCCCTTGGCCTTGGCCACCAGGTCGGCGATGGCCCAGGCCGCCCAGGCGACCCGGTCGATGGCGCAGCGGATGCGCAGGTCGGCGACGCTTCCGGTCTGGCTGAGCACCGGCTCGATGGCGATGACCTGACCCGGCGCCGATCCATCGCCGCGACGGAAATCGCCGAAAGCGACTTGTCCGGCGAGCCCCTGATCGGCCAGGAAATCACCACCGAGATGCAGCAGGACGCAAGCCCGTTCGAGGTGCCACACCGGCGGTGCCACATCGCCGAAGGCTTCGCTGGCGGCGTCGCCGCCGGTGGCCGATGGATCAAAAACCGCATGGCGCAGCCGGTCGCCGAAGGCCGCGGCCACGTCAGCGATCAGCTGACGACGGGCCGGACCATCAATGGGCCCGGTGATCAGGCCGACCGTGCCGCTGGCCAGCGCCTTGCCGACTGCGTTGTCGATCTCGGACCAGGTCGCACTGGCGCCGGCCTTTTTCAGCGGCCCATTTTGCAGGCGATCAGGATCATACAGGTCGAGCAGCGCCGCCTGGGTGCGGATGTCGGCTCGGCCGCGGCCGATCGGGCAGTCGGGATTGCCGTCGATCTTGATCGGCCGCCCGTCATAGGTCGTGACCACCGCCGGAACTGGACGGCCGCTGGCCCGGACCACCGTCGAATACTGCCGGGGTTTGCCCAGCACGGAGCCCTCGGGCTGGGTCTTGAATGGAACCAGGGTGTCGGGGTCCTGGTGGCAGCCGGCCAGTCCGAAAACCGCCGCAGCACCTGACAACTGCAAGAAACCGCGACGGCTGACACCAGGCAGCAGCTTGCGCAACTGGTCGACCAGGCCGGGGCTGTTGCCTTCTGGTGCGCAGGAAGGCGCGCTCAGGCCATGACGTTCGCGCAGTTCGCTGATCGCAGCGCTGACCTCGGCCGAAAACTCGTCGTTGGAAGGCTGGGCGCCATCCAACTCGGCCGCGGTGGTCCACTGGGTGCGCTTGGACATCGGGGAGGTCACTGGTGGCAGGTGGAGCAGGTGGTCGGAGCGTTCATGTAGGTGCGAAGCAGCTCCACTTCGTCGATCGGCTTGCCGCTCTTGCCGCCGATGGTTTCCAGGTAGGCGCGATGCGATGCGGGTAGGTTTGCGGTCTTCCAACGAGGCAACTCTGGGTAGGCGGCCATCAGCTTGGATAACCGCCGGGTGTATTCCTCGTGTGCGTTGGCAGCGGGCACCGAGGAGCCGTGGCTGACCAGAGCAGCGTCGCCGTGGCCGACTGGCGCAGCGTCACCGTGAATTGCATGGATTTCCGTGGCATGGGCCGGCTCAGGCGCGGCGCCGTTGACCTTGCGTGGAGTGAACACCACCACTGGATCCGGCACCTGGCGCCCGACCTGCATTGGATAGCTGGCCGTACCGACGGCGAAGCCCTCATCTTTGGTCGGATCGCTGACGTAGTTGCTCCGGCGATGGCATTCCAGGCACCAGCCCATCGAGAGATCCGCGAACTGGCGCATCACGGTCATCTCCTTCACCGGTCCGTGGCAGGTCTCGCACGACACCCCGGCCGCGACGTGGGCCTGGTGGGTGAAATAGACATGGTCGGGAAGCTTATGGACTCGGTTCCAATGGACCACGCCGCCGACCTTGGCGATGCCCTGATCGTCGTATTCTGGCTTGCTGGCAAGCTCAAGCAGCTTGGCCACTTCGGGTTTACCCTGGCCGATGCCGCCGCTCAGGTGGCATCCCAGACAGGCAGACATGGCCGGGATGCCTGCGTGCTTGCCCTTGGTCGCGTTGAAATGGCAATAGGTGCAATCAAGTTTCAGTTTGCCAGCGTGCAGTGCGTGGCTGAAGGCGATCGGTTGCTGGGGCGCATAGCCGCGGTCAAGAAAGGCATCGCGGTACCACACCAGGGCCAGGACCGGTACAGAGGCCACGACGATGAGGATGAGCCAGAAGCGCGCCAGGAATCCACCGGGCGAGATCGGCAGGGCATTGGCGGCGAGTTCTGGCGTGGGCACGAGGTGGCGGTCCGCGGAAGGCAGTGGGCGGGACCCTAGAACGGCCGATTCAGCCGACAAGGGTACAACGGTGGCGTTCACCGATCATCATGCGATTTCTACATGCATTGCACCCTCAATTCGCGCATGCCCAACCAGATCACGCCGCCAAACCAGCGCGGCCTCTGGTGATCCGCCACCAGCATACCGCCGCGAAGGCAGCTTGCGCACCGCACAAAACAAAGGCGTATTCAGCGCCGCCGGATCCGAAGGCATACGCATGGAGGCCGACGCCGAGAACGAAATTCACCCCGTACCAGCTCATCACCACCGACAGGAATCCGAACACCGACCACAGCGCCAGTCCGGTGGGTCCGACCAGGCCGACATAGCGCAGATGCAGCGGGATCAGGTAGGTCAGCACCACGACCAGGGCGTAGACCTCCTTTGGATCCCAGCCCCAGTAACGACCCCAGGCCTGGTCGGCCCAGATCGCGCCGAGGATCGTGCCAGCGGCCATCAGCAGGACCCCGATCTGCAAGCAGCGATAGAGCAGCAACTGTTCACCGGCGGTCACCGCCCGGCCGGCAAAGGCGGCGCGGGCGAGCAGGATGTTGCCCAGGACCCAGGCGAGGGTGAACGGCGCATAGGCGCCGACCACCACCTTCACATGGGTCCACAGCCAGAACTGGCTGCGCAGGACTGGTTGCAGCTGACCGATCTGGCTGCCCAGCTCGGGGGGAATGGCTTCGCCGATCATGGCGCACAGCCCGGCCCCGACTCCGCCAGCAACGGCGTACAGACCTTGGCGGGTGGCCAAGGCCAGACCAAGGCCGAGCACCGCGACGAGCAGCGCCACCCAGATCAGGGTTTCATACAAGTTGGTCACCGCGCCCAGACCGGTGATCGCCACCCGGCAGCCGAGTCCGGTGGCGGTGAGCAGGCAGCCGACCACGGTCAGGACCGCGCCGAGCAGCAACGGCAGCGAAAGGCGGGAAGCCGTTGCACCAACCGCTGTCCCCGCAGCCGGCTTTGCCAAACCCCAGGCCGCAAGCAGGCCGCCAGCCAGGAAGGCGATCCAGGCCCAGGTGAACAGCCCGTAGCGCAGCGACCCGACCCCGACGCCGCGATGGTACCACAGCTCCAGGTCGATGCTGGCCGCATTGGGATACGAGATTCCAGGCGGATTCGACGGCAGCTGCTTCTCCAACCGGGCGAGATGGCGGGCGAGCTGGTCGCCATCCCGGCGCTGGCCCCAGGTGCGCAAAGCGTCGGTCAGCGCGGCGGTCTGGGCGGCGACGCCGTCGGCCTTGGTCAGCGCCTCGCCCCAGGCCCTGGCGGCGGTGGCCGGACCCGGCCAACCCTCCAGGCGCGGATCCGTCGAAAAAGCCAACTCTTTGATGTTCAGCCAGAGGTCGGCGTCGGCCAGTCCGGCCTCGGTCAAGCCCGTTGGACGGGCCGCGATTTCGCGCAGGGTGTCGCTCCAATCGCGCATCCGGCGATCCTCACCGGATGCCGCGAGCAGCGCCTCACGGTGTTCGATCACCCAGGCGCGGGCAGTCGCATCCGGGGCCAACGGCGCCAGGCCGAAGCTGAACCCGGTGAACCAGGCGCTGGTCTCGCTGAACCGGCTGCCCAATTCGAGCAGCGCGGTGTCGATTCGAGAGGATTCGAACACCCGGCCGAGTTCTTTGGCCTCTTGCCGGCGACGCGACAATGCCGCGATCCGCCCGATGTGTGGCTCGACCGCGGCCAGGCTGATCCATTCGCCGCTACCCATTTCAGCCTGCAGCGGTGCGTAGGGGACATGCAGCAGCGGCACGGAATTCCAGGCCGGATCGGTGAGCGCTGCCAGCACCAACGCCGTAGCTGGCCAGCGCCGCGACGAATCCCGGCTGCCATCGGCGCGCAGCGGAGCAAACCACGATTTCCCAGTGATCGCCGTGATCGTCTCCTGGGCGGCCACCGCGAACGGCTTGACCCGACCCATGTGCAACACCGGCAAACGATCGACCGCCTCGGGCAAGGCGGCCAACGGCTGCTGCGGCGGCGCCGGCGGCGCCGATTCGCCCGCCACACTAGCCGACAGCAGCAGGACATATGGCAGGAACCAGGCAACGAGCGCCAACCACCCGGAAGCGCCGAGCGCCAGCCTGGGAGCGCCGTGCGCCAGCCTGGGAGCGCCGTGCGCCAGCCTGGGAGCGCCGTGCGCCAGCCTGGGAGCGCCGTGCGCCAGCCTGGGAGCGCCGTGCGCCAGCTCGGCTTGAGCTTGAACTTGTGCTTGAGTTGCAGCTTGAATTGGTGCCTGGGCTTGCGCGTGAGCCAACCCAGCCGAGCTGGCGCTCGGCGCTCCCAGCCTCATCGTCAACCGCATACCTTCGCGAAGCATCGCCTCACTCCTTCCGGCGGGGCCGGAACCAGAAGATCAGGATCGTACCCAGCACCACCAGGGCCGAGCCGACATATTTCGCACCACGACCGGGATCGGTGGCGGCGGTGAGCTCCGAGATGAACCGGCCGGTCGGCCGGCCCTGGTCATCAAGCTCGGGCTGGTAGCTGGTCTGGTACAGCGAGACGCCGGCGACTTCCAGCGGCTCGTTCATCGAAATGGTGGTCGATCGGGTCGGCCCGGTGTTGGGCACCACCGTAACATCGCTGCGGAAGCTGGCCTTTTGCGTTCCACCGGGATCGGTCCCGGCCATGAACTCATCGAGACGGATGGAAAAACCATGCTTCTGGCGCAGATCATATTGGGCTCTGCGGTATGAGATCAGCGCTTCGCTGTCGCCCAGGCGCAACGTCGTGCGCTCGCTGGCATGCGGTCCCCGGGCCAGCCAGGCGCTGGCGACCTGATCGCCGCGTCGGGCCTCGATATGCAACCAGCGTTGGGCCAGCCGATCGGCCGCATCGGGCAGCATCTGCACCACCGTCGGAGCGGGCTCGGCCTGCGGAATCCAGGTCTCCTCCAAGATCAGCCGCATCGGGCCACCGGTGTTGCCGACCAGGTCGATCAGCGCGGTTTCCTTCGCCTGGTTGCCGAGCAGATGACTGCTACCCAGGAACCCCTTGCTGCGCGACAGCCAGCGGGTGGTCAGGCGATTGCCAGGGCCGATCAGCACCTGGGCCAGCATCCCCTGCTTTCCACCGCCTTTCAGCAGTTCCGGGTGCTCGAACAAGAATTCGCACTCGCCAGCCGCTGCGGCCTCCTGGACCAGCCAGGCAGCGGTGGCGTGGCGCCGCCAGGTGCGCTGCGCGGCTGGACCGCTGCCGATCTCCATTTCAAGGATCGGCAGCAAGGGAGCGTCAGAATCCTCCAGCAACGAGCCCAGGGTGCGCTCGATCCGCGGATGCAGCACCACCCGGGACCAGCGCAGGGCCAGCTCGTCGGATAGAGCAAACTCCTTGCCCGCGACGACGGTGGCGAGATCGACGACATGCCGTTGCCCAGCGCGATAGACCAGCAATCTGCCAGCGGTTCCGCCATCCGGCTTGGCGAAATCCTCAGCCAACGCCTGGCTGGCAGTGGTGCCCAGGCTGAGATCGAGCAGCCCGCCCACCTGGATATGGCTCTTGTCACCGGTCGCAGTCAACCAGCGGTCTTCGACTGGTTCAGCCGAATCAGGCGCCGTGGGAATCGCTGCCAGGATCCGGATCCGGACCGCTTGAGTGCCCACATTGCCAGCAGGCGCGGGAGCGAATCCAAGCCCTGTTTCCGCAGTCAGTGCGACGGCCGTGCAGCGCACGGTGACTCCGCCGGCAGAGAACAACGGCAGATCGACCGGGGTGATACCGGCTGGCGGCAGCGGCCACAGCGGCCACATCAAATAGCGCGGCAACGACGGCGGACCGGCGAACACCACCGGATCGATCACCACCCCCTCCCGGGCCTCGCCCACCACCAGATCCAGACGATCATAGGGCAGTTCGATCAGGTGGGACTCCTTCCCCGGAACACAGACCAGCGAACCATCGAGCCGGCCTGGAGACAGCAGAAACCCGATGATCACCGTAATCAGTCCGGCATGGACGGTGACGAAGCCGAGGTGCTGCCGCTTCCACGGCCAACGCATCAACGCAGCGGCAGCGACGCAGCCGGCCATGACGATGAAGATCAGGCCGAACCACGGCGCCTCATAGATAAAAATGCCGGCGGCATGGCGGCCGAAATCGCGCTCGTACCAGGTCGCGGCGACCACCACCGCCAACACCAAGGCGATCAACGTCGCCGCCATCTTTACTGAGCCGAGGGCCGCGAGCAGACGGATCGGCCACGGCCGGCCTTTGGCGCGGTCGAGGGAGGAGCGGTAGGTCTCGGGTTCGGTCACAGGTGGCGCATGCTGCGCCTCGTCCGCAGACAACCAACCCGGATCACCGGGCGGAACTGCCCCCAATAAGACGGATCAGTCGGACCCGACCACGTCGACCAGGGCGCTGAAATCAAGGTCGCCAAATCCCCGAGCCTCGGCTTTGGCGTACGCGGCCTCAACCCCGGCGGTCAACGGCAGGGCCAGGCCATGGCTCGCAGCCAAGGCCAAGACCAGGCGGAGATCCTTGTGCATGTGCTTGACCGAAAACTGCGGACTGCGGTCCCGGGCAAGCAGCTTCGGCCGCTTGAGATCGACCAATCCAGAGCGCGCCACGTTGCGATCCATCGCCTGGAAGAAGGCGTCGGCGTCCAGGCCGGCGCGCTCAGCAGCAGCCAGCCCCTCAGCCATCGCCTGGAAGGTCCCGGCGATGCACAGGTTCATGGCCAGCTTCATCGCCATCGCCCGGCCGACTCCGCCAAACGGCAGGCAGGCCTGGGACAACCGGCTGTGCACCGGCTGGGCCACGGCAAAGGCGCCATCGTCGTCACCGACATAGAAGACATTGTGGCGCGCCTCTGCCGCCGGCTTCGAACCGGTGAAAGGCATGTCGAGGTAGCGCCGGCCGGCGGCGCGCACCAGCGCGGCGATCTCCAGGACTTCCGCCACTGCGATGGTCGCATGCACGGCGACCACCGCCGTCGGAGCCAACCGAGGCAGAATGCGTTCGACGACCTCGCGCACCGCCGGACCATCGGCGACCACGATCAACGCCAGCTCGGCGCCATCGGCCGCCTCGCCGATATCGGCGGTGAATCCCGGTGCATCCGGCTTGGCCGAACGGTTCCAGGTGGTCAGCTGGTGACCATCGGCAGCGATGTGCCTGGCCCAGATCGAGCCGATGATGCCGAGACCGAAAAGGGCGATGCGCATGGCGACAGCCTGATGCCCAGAACCTGCGGACCAGGGGGCGCTGGCCGCATGCTGATGCTCACGGCACCCGCATCGCCCCCGGCCCGAACAGGATCGGAAATGTTTTGTCCTGAGCGTTGCGCTGGCGGGTGGCGGCATCCATCAGGCAAAGGCTCAATGCCCGTCGGGATTGGGCAGTGGCATTGCGATCGCTGCGATGGAGCAGGAAATTATGGAGCAGCACGGCCTCGCCGGGAGCCAGTTCGAGATATTCGACCCGCTCGGCCGGACAGTGCAGCCGTTCATGCTCGGCGCTGATCGTGTGGCCGCGTTCTGACAACAGCCCCAGTTTATGGCTGCCAGGAATGACCTGCACGCAGCCGTTGGCGATGGTCGCCGGATCGATCGCCAACCACAAGGTCAGGATCGGATCGATGGTCAGATTCCAGTTGGTGCCGCCGTCCTGATGCCAAGGAAGCAACGTGCCGCGATTGGCAGGTTTATTCATGAACATGGTGCGGTAGACGCTGATGTGCGGGCCGACCAGCCGCTGGCACATCGCCCGGATCAGCGGCTGCTGCATGTAAGCCAGGAAAACCGGATCGATCTCCAGCCCTTCGATCTTGCGATAGGCCAGGGTCGGACCTTTGAAGCCCTTGGTCTGGCCGGGCATTTCTTCGTATTTGCCGCTTTCTGAATCGAGCTGCATCATCAATTCGTCGTTGCGGACCTCGCCCAGCATGATCTGGTCGATGCGCTTCTGAAGACCCGTGAGCTGCTCGGTGGTGACGATCCGGCCCAGGCGGATGAACCCGCGCTGGGCGAATTCGTCGAGCTGGGCTGCGGTCAGGTCGGTGGGGACGAGGTCGGTCTGCAGAGCAGGTTGCATGGTTGAATCGTGCCCGCGCGAACTCGGTCCGCTTCCGGGTTCCGGCAGTTGCACGGTTCGTTTTTCGGACACAATCCTCCGATCCTGGATAGCGCAGTTGGGGAACCGCCAAGGCGAAGGTTGGACGGAGATCCAACCGCACCCGGCCAAAGAAGCCTTTCTCAAGGTCTTTCTTTGACGTTCTATCGCCTTGTCGGTTCACCCGCCTGTATTGAGGTTGATCAAATCGATGCCAGCCCAGTCGTCAGGAAACGCCATGGAAACCTCGCGCATCCCACCAGGTCTGGTTGGCTGGGGCCGCAAGCACCAGCCGCACCGCTACCGCAACGACGTCCTCGATTACCAGCAGCACTGCGTCTTCTTCATCACCGAAGGCACCCTGCGTGCGCAATGGCCGGCACGTCCCAACGAGCCGTGGACCACCGCCTGGATCCGGCCGCGCCAGGCGATCCATCTGCCCCCGGGTTCGACCTTCACCCTGAGCACCCCGACCGGACCGTATCAGGGCCATTTCATAGAATTGATTCCCGATCGTAAACTGACCACGCCGGTGGTCAGCATCTTCGCCTGGGAACAGCCGGTGGCCACGACCATCGCCGAAATCGAACTGGAATACGCCCGGCTCGGCGGCGAAGTCCTGCTGCCCCTGCTCCACGATCTGCTCCACCGTCAGGCCCGCCGCCAACTGGTCAGCAACGCCGGCGACCATCCCGAGGCCGTCGGCCGGATCGACGCGCTGCTCCGCGCCCATGTCTATGCACAAGCGTCGCTGACCACGATCCTCGGCGACGACGCCGCCCAGCGCCGGGCCAGAAGGATCTACAAAGCCGCCCGCGGCTGCTCACCCAAGCGCGCCCTGCTCGACCTCAAACTGGCCGAGGCTGAGCGCCTGCTGACCACCACCCGGCTCAGCATCACGACCATCGCCCTCGACCTCGGATTCCCGAGCCTCCAGCATTTCACCACCCAATTCCGCCGCCTGCGCGGCACCAGCCCGTCAGCGCTGCGTAATCCCTGATCGTTACGGGCCACCGGACTGTGACCGCCAGCGGGCCGGGGCGATGCCGTGGGCGGCGCGGAACACCCGGTAGAAATGTCCGAGATCGCTGTATCCAGCGCTGAGCGCAGCATCGAGCACCGGCGAACCGGCGCGCAGCAGCCGCTCGGCGTGGGCCAGGCGCAACCGATGCAGCCGGACCTTCACCGTCGTACCGGTCAGGCGGCGCACCTGCCCGGAGAAGGTCCGCTCTGGAACGCCGGCGCGCTTCGCCAGTTCGGCGGACGAGACAGGCAGATGCCAATGCTCATCGAGCCAGGCAAGGGCCCGCACCACGCCGATCATGCGTGATTCGCCAGTTCGATGTTCGGTCAATCGATCAGAGCACTCCAGGCGGACCAGGGCGCGCAGCAGCACCACCAGGAGCTGGATCCACAGTGCGCGAAGCGCCGCCACCTGCCCCGGTCGCGATTCGGTCTGTTCAAACAGCAGTTGGCGCAGCACCCGCTCGGCACCGCCGTCTTCGACCGCGCGGGGCACACTGGGCCGCAGATGGCGCAGCAGCTCTTTGATCAAGCCGGCTTCGGGTGCATCCGGCTGGGGATCGACTGCGCAGACCCCGAGCAAGCGCATCGGCTGGCCTGACTCATCGACCAGGCGATGGCGAGTTCCGGCCGGTACCCACAGCGCATCGCCAGCGACCAACGCGGAAGCAGAAGGGGATCCATCGCTGTTCGCCCGGGTGATGAGCTGGCCCATTCCGGTACAGACCAGCACCAGCTTGCTGAACGGATGTTCCATCTCTGGCATGGCGAAATCGGCAGCGTGGCGGCTGGCGAAAGCGACCAGGCCTGCTTCGCCCAGCCGCACCGTGACCGAATGCCGTCGCGATGGGCCGAACCAGCCGCCTGCCGGCATAGCCAAGCCGGCGGATCCGGATTGGCCAAGTCCACCAGCTGTGGTTCCCAGCATCAAGGACCATGGATACCTCTTCTGCCGACGATCTGGTCTTCTCCCGCCTCCGGTCGACTTGGCAGCCCGTGGCGCTGGCTCGGGCTCTCGGTCCGGGACAGGTGCGCGCATGCCGGCTCCTGGATCACGATCTGGTGGTGGCCCAGCTCGAAGACGGACCAGCAGCCTGGGCCGATGGCTGCCCGCACCGCGGCGCGCGATTCGGCCTCGGCTGGTCGGTTGGCGGAACGCTGGTCTGTCCTTACCACGGTTGGGCCTTCGACCGCGCCGGTCAATGCCGATCCATCCCCAGCCAGGGTGGGACCTGCCCGGCAGCGAACGGGGTGCGGATCGCATCCTATCCCTGCGTCGAACGCTATGGCTTCATCTGGGTGCTGCTCGCCGGCCCGGCGATCGCCGGCATCCCTTCCATTCCCGAATTCTCCGATCCCGCCTGGACCTATGTCGTGGCGGAACCGACCCCGTTCGCCACCGGTTTCCGCCGCGAAGTCGAGAACTACCTGGACATGAGCCATTTCGCCTTCGCCCACCGCGAGACCCTGGGCCTGGCCGCAGCCACCGTCATCGACCGCTACCAGGTCGAGAGCATGCCCGATGGCGTGCGCATGGATGCGGAGTTCCCGGCTCTGGCCGATGGCGACCGCCCGCCCTCGAAACTGCAGCAGGCCCACCATCGCATCCAGCGCGCATGGTGGCCGAATGTCACGACCATCCGCCAAATCTTTCCAGACGGCGATCAACGGGTGCTGGTCCACATCCCAGCTCCCATTTCAGCCACCTCCTGCATCGTGTATTGGTCGATCGCGATCTCCCCCGGATTTCGCGGACCCGCGCCGGCCGACCAACTCGCCTTCGCTGTCCGTGTGTTGGAGGAAGACCGCAGGATGTGCGAGAACCAGCGGCCGCTGGAAGTCCCCTTGATCGGCGAATCAGCCCGCTATGTCTCCGCCGACCGCTTCCCCCTGGCCTGGCGCCAGGGTTTCGCGGCCTGGATCCGGACAGAGGCGGGCGCGAACCGCTGACGGTTGCCGGAGCGACCTGGCCGCACGGAGTGCGCCGTTCTGGGCCAAGTGCGGAGTCCGACCTTCTGCCGGCATTGTGCCGTCAAGGGTCGTTCCTACCGTCCGCATCCCCGCTTTTCCCCGCGGCGGAAAGCCTCCGGAGTCCCTATGCCCCTGGTCGAGTCGGTCACCACTCTGGTACGTCGGGTACTTGGCACGACCAACGAGTCTCAGGTGCGGGCGCTCTGGCCGAATGTCCTGGCGGTACGCGAATTGGAAAAGCCGCTTCAATTGCTCGACGATAGCGAGCTTCGCGCCAGGGCGGTGGCCCTGCGCAAGCGGGTATCGGGGGAATCTGCGGCGGCGGCGGAGGCCAAGGCGGTCGACCCGGCCGCAAAGAAGAAGAAGCCGGTGGCGTCGACGGTGGCCGGGCGGGCAGCGCCGTGGCTGATCGAGGCCCTGGCCATCGTCCGCGAAGCTGCCGACCGGCGGATCGGGATGTGGAACGCCCTCGACCCTGCCAAGGGCTTCCCCGACGACGCCTGGGGCGAGGCCAAGCCGGCGATTGATGCCGCTCGCGCAGCCCTGGCCGAAGACGCCAAGAAACCCGAGTCCGAACGCGCCGGACCGTGGACCATCGATCTGCCGGCCTCGGCCTATGCCGCGGTCCGCCGGCTGTATCCCGAATCGGCTCCGCCGTTCCGGATGCGCGCCCACGACGTGCAGATCCTCGGTGCCATCGTCCTCGACCAGGGCCGGATCGCCGAAATGCGCACCGGCGAAGGCAAAACGTTGGTGGCATCGCTGTGCTGCTTCGCCAATGCCGTCGCCGGTCTGGCCGTGCATGTTGTGACCGTGAACGACTACCTCGCTGCCCGCGATGCGGCGTGGAACTCGCCCCATCTGCGCTTCCTCGGCTTGTCGATCGGCGCCATCCAATCGGTTCAGCAGTCGTGGACCCGTAAGGAGATCTACACCCGCGACGTGGTCTATGGCACCAACAACGAGTTCGGCTTCGACTACCTGCGCGACAACCTGGCCAGCAGCCTCGACGACCAGGTCCAGCGCCGCCGCCAGTTCGCCATCGTCGACGAGGTCGACAGCGTCCTGATCGACGAGGCCCGCACCCCGCTGATCATCAGCGGCCCAGCCGAGGGCCGGAAGGCTTTTTACGACAAGGCGCGACAGGTCGCGGTGGGCCTGACCAAGGACACCCACTACGAGGTCGACATCAAGGACCGCCATGTGACCTTGAATGAAGACGGCATGGAGCTGGCCGCCAAGCTGTTCGAGGTCGTCAATCTGTACGATGCCGAAAACATGCACTTGCCGCACTTCCTCGACAATGCGATGAAGGCCAAGGAGCTCTACCACCGCGATCGCGATTACCTGGTGGTCGGCGACGAGATCAAGATCGTCGACGAGCATACCGGCCGCACCATGGAAGGTCGGCGGTGGTCCGACGGCTTGCATCAGGCGATCGAAGCCAAGGAAGGCGTCCAGATCCGCGAGGAGAACCAGACCTACGCCACGATCACCCTGCAAAACTTCTTCCGGCTGTACGACAAGCTCGCCGGCATGACCGGCACGGCGATGACCGAGGCCAACGAATTCAACGCGATCTATGCGCTGGAGGTCACCTCCATTCCGCCCAACCGGCAGGTGGCGCGGCTCGATCTGCCCGACCTGATCTATGGCAGCGCCGAAGAGAAGATGGAGGCCATCGCCAAGGAGGTCGAAGAGCTGCACGCCCTCGGCCAGCCGGTGCTGGTCGGCACGATCTCGGTGGCGGCCAGTGAAAAACTCAGCGAATTGTTCAGCCGCAAGGGCATCCCCCACGAGGTCCTCAACGCCCGCCAACACGCCCGCGAGGCCGAGATCGTGGCCAAGGCCGGCCAGTTCGGCTCGGTGACGATCAGCACCAACATGGCCGGCCGCGGTACCGACATCGTCCTCGGCAAGACCGATTTCTCGACCGCGTGGAAACATTGGCAGCGTCACGGCCTGGCTCCGCAAAAGATGTCCGGAGACCACGGCGAGGCCGACACGGCCTGCATCGATCTCTGGCTGGAGCGCACCTTCGAAGGCAAAGAGCTGGAAAAGATCAAGGCCAAGGCGACGACGAACGAGGCCCGCCAGGCCGCCATCGCCAAGCGCCGCAAGCTGCTCGGCTGGCCGGCACTGCCTTTGCCGTCGACGCTGCGCACGGCGGTCGATGTCCGCCGCCTGGGCGGGCTGCGCATCGTCGGCAGCGAACGCCACGACGCCCGGCGTATCGACAACCAGCTCCGCGGCCGCAGCGGCCGCCAGGGCGATCCCGGTTCGTCGCGGTTCTTCCTGAGCCTCGACGACGACTTGATGAAGCGCTTCGCCGGCCCGATGCTGGCCCGGGCGATGCGCAACATGGGTTTGAAGGACGGCATCCCGATCGAATCGCCGATGGTCAGCCGATCCGTGGAAAAGGCCCAGAAACGGGTCGAAGAATATTATTTCGGCATGCGCAAGAACCTGCTCGAATACGATCAGGTCGCCAACCAGCAGCGCACCATCATCTATCGTCAGCGCCAGAGCATCCTCGAAGGCAAGGACCTGGAGAAGATCCTGCGCAAGCTGTTCCGCGACGGCGTTGACGACCTGGTCCAGCGCATCGCCAGCACCGGCCTCCGCGGCCCTGAACTTGCCGCGCGGATCAGCAAGGATTTCGCTGAGGAAACCGGTCTGGACGCGCCGGAACCGGCGACCATCCCGGTCAAGGAAGGCGGCGACGCCTGCCGCGATTTCCTCGACGCCTTGGTCGCCGCCCAGCTCGACACCAGGAAAAAGGATTTCGGCCCACTGTTTGACCAGATCCAGACGTTCATTTTGCTCAAGACCATCGACCACCGCTGGCGCGACCACCTGTATTCGATGGACCACCTGCGCCACGCCATCGGCCTCGAAGCCTATGCCCAAAAGGATCCACGGATCCGCTTCAAGGAGGAAGGCTTCCGCCAGTTCGGCATGATGCAGGAGCTGATCCGCTCCGACGTGATGAAGCTGTTCTTCCGCGTCCAGGTCCAGACCGCGCCGGAAGAGGCGCCTGCCGAACCGGCGCCGCTGGCTCAGCGGATGTTCGAGAACGGCGGATTCGCCCCAGCCGGCGCCATCGCCGCCGCCCCCGCCGCTGGCGCGATTGCTTCCGAAGAACCACCCAGCACCGGACCAAAGGGCAAGCCGAAGCCTGGGGACCCCTGCCCCTGCGGATCGGGCCAGCCGTACCGGCGTTGCCACGGGCGGTGAGGCTCTCAGAGCTCGCGCAAGCGACTGACATTCCCGGTGATCGCTGACGATCGCTGATGGCGGCCAGGGTTCGCCGTCCTACCGTCGCGCCCATGCGCACCCCTGGCAGCGGCGGCGGACTGGCCGCGATCCTGTACACGTTTTCAGCGGCAGCGAAGGTCGGTCCGCTACGCGTGTGGCGCTCGCTGCGTTCACGCAATGCGTGCAAGACCTGCGCCTTGGGAATGGGCGGCCAGCGCGGCGGGATGGTCAATGAAGCCGGGCATTTCCCTGAGTTCTGCAAGAAATCCGTCCAGGCCATCGCCAGCGACCTGCGCCAGCCGCTGCATGCCGGGCGGTTGTCGGAACTGCCGCTGAGCCGATTGGCGGCGATGAGCCCGCGGGAACTCGAAGCCCTAGGCCGGCTGGTCACGCCGATGGTTCTGCGGCCGGGCGATGACCGTTACCGCGCCGCGACCTGGGACGAAGCGATCGCCGGCACTGCTGCGGCCTTCAAGGCAGCCGGGCCGGAGCGCTCCTTTTTCTACGTCAGCGGCAGGTCCTCCAACGAAGCTGGATTCCTGCTTTCGGTGATGGCCCGGGCCTTCGGCACCAACCACGTCAACAATTGCAGTTATTACTGCCACAACGCTTCGGCGGCAGGACTGACTGCGGTGCTCGGCGGATCGGCCGGGACGATCGCGTTGGAGGATCTCGACCGCACCGATCTGCTGGTGCTGATCGGCGCCAACCCGGCATCGAACCATCCGCGCTTCATGAAAAACCTGGTCGAACTGCGCCGGCGCGGCGGCCGGGTGGTGGTGGTCAATCCGATCCGTGAAGTCGGTTTGCAGCGTTTCCGTGTGCCCAGCGATTGGCGCAGCCTGCTGTTCGGCTCGAAGATCGCCGACCTGTACGTGCAGCCCCATGCCGGCGGCGACGCCGCGCTGGCCATCGCCCTCACCCAGGCGGTGGTCCGTCGCGGCGGCGCCGACCGCGCCTATCTCGATCAGCACACCACCGGCAGCGAAGCGGTCCTCGCTGACCTTGAGCGCCACGATCCTGCCGCGTTGGCCCAGTCCGCGGGCGTCGCCACTGCCGAGATCGAACAGCTCGCCGATTGGCTCTGCCGATCGAAAGCCACGGTGTTCGCCTGGGCGATGGGCGTGACCCACCACCGCTCCGGCACCGACGCAGTGAAGGCCATCGCCCAATTGGCGCTGATCCGCGGCATGGTCGGCCGGCCCGGTGGCGGCCTGCTGCCGCTGCGCGGCCACAGCAACATCCAGGGCCTGGGCACCGTCGGAGTGACGCCCAAGCTGAAGGAATCGATCGCGAAAAAGATTGCGGAAAACCTCGGCATCACGATTCCTGCCACACCGGGCATGGACACCTTGCAGTCGCTCACCGCAGCCGCTGACGGTCGGATCGATGCGGCGCTGTGCCTGGGTGGCAACCTGGCCGGAGCCAGTCCCGAGCCGGACTGGGCCGGTGGCGCCCTCGGCCGGATTCCCGTGGTGACCTATCTGAGCACCGCGCTCAACACCGGGCACGTCATCGGACGCGGTCAGACCACCTGGATCCTGCCGGTATCAGCCCGGGACGAAGAAACCCAATCGACCACCCAGGAATCGATGTTCAGCTATATCCGGCTGAGTGACGGCGGGGTCGCCGGTCCGGCCGGACCGCGGGCGGAAAGTGCGGTGCTGGCCGACCTGGCGGAGCGGCTGCTCGGCCGCAGTCCGATCGACTGGTCAGCGTGGGCCGATCACCAGCGCATCCGCCAGGCCATCGCCGCCGCCATCCCCGGACTGGAAGGTCTGGCGACCATCGGCAGCGACAAGCGCGAGTTCCACATCACCGGCAGGCGCAATCTCGACGGCCGTTTCGCCACGTCTGACGGAAAGGCCCATCTGGCGCCGATTCCGCTGCCCGCCGCGCCGGCCGCCGGCGAACTGCGCCTGACCACGATCCGCAGCGAAGGCCAGTACAACAGCGTCGTCTATGAGGATCACGACCGCTACCGCGGCACCGAACGCCGCGATGTGGTGCTGATGGCGGCGGACGATCTGGCGCGGCTGAAACTGAGCGAAGACCAGCCGGTGCAGATCCGGTCAAGTGTCGGCACGATGACCGTCCGCGCCCGCCGCGCCGCGATCCGGGCCGGGACCTGCGCCATGTATTATCCGGAAGCCAACGTCCTGGTGCCGCGGACGGCCGATCCGGCCTCGGGTACGCCGGCATTCAAGTCGGTGGCGGTGACGGTGGTCGGCGCCTGACCAGACCCGACCAGAGCCGATCAGATCGTCGTCCAGGTGAAGCGGATGACGTGCTCGCGCCACGCGCCAGCCGGGATCAGACATTCCACCGGGCGGTCGAGCAGGTAGCGGCTGCGGCCCGGTGCAGGGCGGTCGCTGGGGAACGGTTTGGTCGCCATCTCCATGCCCCGGGTCCGTCCCAGCAGTTTCCACGGCGCGTGGGAGCGGTGGCGGTGCTGGGTCCACAAGGTCAACCACGGGAAATCATCACGATTCCATACCGCCCGCAGGCGCCGGCCAAGCTTCCGGTTGTCGGCCTGCCACCACGGTTCGGTGACCCGTGCGGCCAGCACCGACCCGGCGGGCGGATCGTTCACCCCGGGAACGCGCAGGGCCTGCACCGGATCGTGGTCACGCAGCGGCAGCCCCTCGCCAGCGGATTCGAGGACGCGATCGATCCCGGCGGTGATCTCGACGCCATCCAGGAACGGATCGCCCAAGGTGGTATGCTCGCACCATTCCACCGCCCGGGGTCCGTCGTGGTCGTGGCAGGCGGCGGTGGCCAGCACCAAAGCGTCGCCAGCCAGCGTCACTCGGCGGCGGACGCGCAGCCGGGCCTCGGGCAGGTCGGTGGTGAACTCGGCGGTTTCGCCATGGGCCACAACTCGCCACGGCACCACACCGGCCTCGCCATGGAGCGGTCGGCGCTCACCGGGCCAAGGCATGCCGAAGCGGTCGAGGCACAGGTTGCTGCCGACGATGTTGGCGAGCAGCGGTGCTTCCGGCCAGTCACCATACGGGCCATCGGGACGGCCCACGACCGTGGCCGGATCGGCCCAGGGCCAAGGCGGCTGCCACAGCGGATTGACCTCGTCGCCGCGTTGACGCAGGCAGGCGAGGTTGGCGCCGGTGACCGTGATCACCGCCTCAAGCTGGTCGCCTTGGACCAGCCAGGCCGGTGCGTTCCGCCACACGATCGAGGAAATCTGCATGATGTTTCCTTACGGTCCGCGAGGTGAGGGCTGGCGAGCCAGCTCAGCCGGCGAGCAGGGCGACGCCCTCGACCACCAGGTGTTCGAACACCTGATCGGGATTGATGACGTTGGACTGGATCAGCAGATCGCAGTTGCCGCCGGTGGCGACCACCGACTTGATGCCGGTCTCGCGCTCGAGCTTGACCAGACAGGCGGCGACCATCGGGCCGTAACCGATGCCCATGGCCGCACCGATAGCGCCCACCGTGCTGTGCTGCAAAGCGTTGGATTCCGGGCCGTGGGGATCGACCGCGGGCAAGGCCGGCGCCAGGGTCGCCAGGCCGGCGATGGCGGTGCGGGCACCGGGCAGGATCAACCCACCGAGGAAGCCCACGCCCCCCGGAGGCGCCGAAGTGTCAGCGCAATGCCAGGCGGTGATCGTCGTCGCAGTGCCGGCATCGATGATGATCTGGGGCTGGCGGCGGCGCAGGCAGGCAGCCAGGCCGGCGACCACCCGGTCGAGGCCGATGCCGGGGTATTGGCCAAGATCGGGAACGGTGATGTCGGTGCCGAGCAGCCAGCGCCGGCGGCCTTTGCCGACCTGCTTCCACCACTTGCGGAAGATCTCGCTGTTCGCCTTGGAGCCGGGCAGAGCGACGCAGCTGGTGATGGCATCGTCGTGGACCGCGAAAAACGCGGACAGTTTTGCCGGATCCGGCGGCAGCCTGGCAAACGCCTCGATCCGGTTGGAGTCGGCCACCGCCAG
Organism: Planctomycetota bacterium; assembly: GCA_014193115.1. Classification (GTDB taxonomy): domain Bacteria; phylum Planctomycetota; class UBA11346; order UBA11346; family UBA11346; genus BJHQ01. The sequence goes on from BJHQ01000021.1 coordinate 64,417, forward strand.
CTTGACGTTGGTGTTGCCGCAGTCGGCGATGAGTCTCATGAGGGGGCTCCGGTGCCGGTGGATCCGAAACCGCCGGCGCTGCGGGCGGTGCTGTCGAGGCTGGCGACCGGTTTCCACTCCGCCTTCTCATAGCGGGCGATGACCATCTGGGCGATGCGCATGCCCCTGACCACGATCATCGGCTCCTGGCCGAGGTTGATCAGGATCACCTGGATTTCACCGCGATAATCGCTGTCGATGGTGCCTGGGCTGTTGAGTACGGTCAGGCCGTGCTTGAGCGCCAGACCGGAACGCGGCCGGATCTGGGCTTCGTAACCGCCGGGCAGGGCCAGGGCCAGGCCGGTCGGGATCAGCACCCGCCGGCCGGGGAGGACCTCCACCGGTTCGCTGACCGCCGCCTGCAAGTCCAGGCCGGCGGATCCCGCCGTGGCATAGCGCGGAGCTTCCAGACCTTGGGCATGGGACAGGAGGGCGATGGGGATCTGCACCATGCCTTGGATGGTGCGATGGGCCGGTCGGTCTCAACCCCCGGCGACCGGAGCTGCTGAAGACCCCTTTCCGTCGGGCCGACCCGACCTGGACACAGCGTCGCAGTGCAGCAGCAACGGCCCTGGACCACGGTAAATCGCTGATAGCTTCTCGACCAGGAACCCCGTCATGCCGCAAACGCCCGCTGGCGACAAAGCCGACCTGATGCCCCGCGGCACCCAGGTTGATGGTTTCGTCATCGAAGCCCCCCTCGGGGCCGGCGCGATGGGCCAGGTGTACCGCGCCCACGACCGCCTGACCGGGAAACGGGTCGCGATCAAATTCGTCCAGATCAAATTGAAAAACGACTGGCGATTCCGCGACGGGTTGCTTCAGGAGATCGCCCTGACCGCGGCGATGGAGCATCCCAACATCGCGACCTATGCCGGCCACGGCACCTGGCGGGACATGCCGTATATGGCCCTGGAACATGTCCCTGGCCCCAGCCTGGCCGAAGTGATCGAGAAGCATCCGCTCACCGAACGCCAATGCCTGCGTTTCATCATCCAGGCGGCGGAGGGCCTCGACCATGCCTTTGAGCGCTGCCAGCTGATCCATCGCGACATCAAGCCGGGCAACCTGCTGATCGATTTCCGCGGCCACCCGATCCCGACTCCGGATGCCGTGCTCAAGATCATCGATTTCGGCTTGGCCAAGGCGAAATCCATGGTCGACATCGATGAATTTTCGATGGAGCAGGACCTGACCGGAGTCGGTGCGACGATCGGCGGCGCGGTCGGCCTGGGCACCCCCTATTACCTGAGCCCGGAACAAGCCGCCGGCAGCGAAGTCGATTTCCGCTCGGATCTCTACTCTCTTGGAGCGACGCTGTTCCATCTGCTCACCCGGCGGGTGCCGTTTCCGGCCGCGAACGCCAACATGGCGATGATCGCTCACCTCAACGAACCGGTCCCTGATCCGGTGACGATCAATGGCGCGCTTCATCCTGCCACCTGCGCGCTGTCCATGCGCTGCTTGTGGCCAAGGAGCCCCGCCAACGGTTCCTGAGCTACCAGCAATTCATCGCCCTGGCCAAGGGCGCGATGCACGGCGTACGCAACAAGAACCGCCAAGATGGCCGGATTTCCATCTCTGACTCGCTGTGCCGCCCGTCCATCGCATCAGCCGATGAACCACCGCGCAAGATTTCCGGCGCCGAGGCCCTGCGCGAGGCCTCCACCCGGATCCAGCGCCGTTCCGGCGAAGCCGGATGAACTGGATGGACTAGGAAAACCAACCGCAGACCACGTCGACCGGCGTGGCGGCAGGTCAGCGCCCGGCACGCATGCGATGGCCTGCCCAGCCCATCGCCGGCTTGCCATCCCGCCGCCAGCGCGAACGTCGACCCACGCATGCGCCTGAAATCATTGTCGGTGGTCGGGTTCAAGTCCTTCGCCGACCGTATGGATTTCGATTTCGGCGAGGGCATCACCGCGGTCATCGGCCCCAACGGCTGCGGCAAGTCGAATGTCGTCGACGCGATCAAATGGGTGGTCGGCGAGCAATCCGCCAAGGCCCTGCGCGGCGGCGAGATGATCGACGTGATCTTCAATGGCTGCGCCTCGCGCCGGGCGATGGCGATGGCCGAGGTCACTCTGACCCTCGACGAGGTCCGCGGCCAGATCGAGCTCGATGGCGCTGAAGAAGTCGCCATCACCCGCCGCCTGTTCCGCGACGGTTCCAGCGGCTATTACCTGAACGGCCGGGCCTGCCGCCTGCGCGATCTGCGCGAGCTGTTCATGGGCACCGGCATCGGCACCAGCGCCTATGCGGTGATCGAGCAGGGCCGCGTGGGATTCATCCTCGAATCGAACACCAAGGACCGCCGGCTGATCCTGGAGGAAGCCGCAGGGATCTCGAAGTACAAATCGCGGCGCAAGATCGCGGCGCGCAAGCTGGAACGGGTGGATCTGGACCTGCAACGCATCAGCGAGGTCCTGGCCGAGGTCCGCCGCCGGGCGAAACAGGTGCAGAAGCAGGCCGCCGCCGCCCTGCGCTGGAAAGAGCTGAGCGATCAGGTCAAAGCCCTGCGCATGGTCTCGGCCCTCGAGGAGCACGGCCGGCTGACCGGCGAACGCGCCGGCCTGGTCCTGGCCTGCGAGACCCTGACCGATCGCGCCGCCGCCGCCGCCACCCGCTCCGGCGAGCACGAGGCCGCCGCCATCGCCATCGCCACCGAACTGGTCGCCATCGATCAATCACTGCGCGACGAGGACGAGCGCCGCGCCGCCGCCGTCACCCGCCGCGACATCGCCCAGGCCCGCGGCCGCGATGCCCGTTCGCGGCTGATCGAACTCGACGACCAGGAAGAGGAAGACCGCGGCGCCCTGGCCACCTGGGAGACCAAGATCGCGGCCCTCACCGGCCAGCATCGCCAGGCCGAAGCCGCGGTGGCGATGGCCACCCAGGCCGCCGACCTCGATGGCGACGAACGGATGCGCTCGGCCCGGGCGGCCCTCGACGGCCATCTCGCCACCTGCGACGGGCTCATCCGCCGCGTCGAAGAGCTGAAATCCCAGCAGGTTTCCCTGCTCCGCGAACGGTCGCGGATCGAAACCGAGCAGGGCCGGCTGGCCGGCAGCCTGGCCGCGGTGGCCGAGCGCCAGAGACGGCTCGAAGGCCAGAGCGGTGGCCAGACCGAGGCCCTGGCCCGGCTGCGCGCCGCCGAAGCCCAGGCCCAGGCGGTGGTGGCCGAGCGCCTGCAAGCGGCGGTGGCCGCCCACCAGCGCTATGACGAGCTGATCGCCCAGCGCGAACGGCTGCTCGGCGAAGGCAACCGCCTCGACCAGGCCCTGGCCGAGCTGCGCCACCAGCGCACCCGGGCCGACACGACCCTGCGCCTGCTCAGCGAACAAGAGGCGCGCAACGAAGGCGTCAACCGCGGCGTGAAGGATGTCCTGACCCAGATGGACCGCCTGCCTGGCATCGTCGGGCTGGTCGCCGATCTGATCCGGATCGACGACGCCCACGTCACCGCGATCGAGACCGCTCTCGGCCAGCAGGCCCAGAACGTCGTCACCACCACCCAGTCGGCGGCCAAGGAGGCCGTGGAGTTCCTCAAGCGCGAGAAGCGCGGCCGGGCGACCTTTCTGCCGCTCGACGATGTCGATGGCGGCGAGCGGGTGCCGCGCGAACTGCTCCGCGAACCCGGCGTGGTCGACATCGCCTCGCGGCTGGTCGGCTATGCCGATGAGCACCGCAACGTCATCGAGTTCTGCCTGGGCAATGTGCTGATCGTCGAGACCCTCGACCATGCTTTGGCGATCCGCCGCCGGCATCGCACCACGACTCGGATCGTGACCCTCGATGGCGAGGTCGTGGCCGCCGGCGGCGCCATCACCGGCGGCCGCATGGCCGGCCACGAAGGCGGCGGCGTGGTCAGCCGCAAGCACGAGATCGCCAAATTGGTCGACCAGGCGCGATCCCTCGAAGCCGAGGAACGACTCGCCGCCCAGACCAGGGACCGGGTGCGGGCCGAAGCCGCCCAGGCCAGCCAGGCGGTCGAGTCCCAGCGCCAGGCGATCCGCGCCTCGGACCTGTCCGCCAGCGAGGCCCGCACCGCGCTGATGGCCTGCGAGCGCGACCGCCAGCACGCCGATGAGGCGTCGAGCGGCGTCGGCAGCGAACTCGCCGAGATCGCTGCCGCCCAGGCCAAGATCGCCAGCGAATCCAGGGATTTGTCGGCCCATACTGCGACCATCGCTGAGCAGGAGCTTGTCCTGGCCGGCGCGGTGGACGCCGCCCAAGGCGAACTGGCACTGGTCGGCGCCGCCCGGGACCGCGCTCAGGAGACCGTGAACAACCTGCGGGTCGATCTCGCCACCGGCCAGGAACGACTGGAATCGGCGCGGACCAACCTGGCCCATCTGGTCCGGGCGATCCAGGAACTGGAGGACGGCCGCGACGCCGCGAACCGCCGGCTGGCCACCATCGATCAGCGCCGCACCGAGCTGCACGCCGCGATCGACGCCAGCGCCGCGGAGCACGCCGCCGCCGCCACCGACGCCGCCCAACTCGCCGCCGCCATGACCGAGCGGGTGAATAAGCGCGATCAGCTCCGCGACCGCGGTGAAGACCACCGCATCCAGGCCCGCGAGGCCGCTGCCGAGCAGCGCGCCGCCGAACAGGAACGCCAGCAGCTCGAATTGAAGCAAAACGAAGCGAAAGTCCGCCTCGAGGCGCTGACCCAGCGGGTGCTCGACGATTACCAGGTCGACTTGGCCGAGGCGTTCTCCAACTGGCAGCGTCCGGCGGATCTCGACACCGCGGCGGTGAAATCCGAGCTGGCCAAAGCCGAAAAAGAGCTGCATGGCCTGGGCCCGGTGAACCTGGCCGCGATCGACGAGCTTGAGGAAGCGACCTCGCGGGCGGATTTCCTGCAACGCCAGTTCGATGATCTCGATCAGGCCAAGACCAAGCTGATGGAGATCATCGGCCATATCGACGACGTGTCGCGGAAATTGTTCGAGGCGACCTATGACCGGGTGCGCGAGAACTTCCGCGGCTTGTTCCGCAAATTGTTCGGCGGCGGCAGTGCCGACCTGCGGCTGGAGCGCTTCGAAGACGTGACCGTCCAGGACGAGGCTCCGCCTGGCGAACCCCAACCGCCACCGCGGATCGAGCGCCGCGAGGTGGACGTGCTCGAAGCCGGCCTGGAGATCGTCGCCCAGCCGCCGGGCAAGAATCCCAAGATCATCACGCAGTTGTCAGGTGGAGAAAAAGCCCTGACGGCGATCAGCCTGCTGTTCGCCGTGTATCAGGCAAAACCCAGCCCGTTCTGCATCCTTGACGAGGTCGATGCGCCGCTCGACGACGCCAATGTCGATGTCTACAACAGCATGATCCGCGAGTTCACGCGCAGTTCAGGCAACCCGGCCGGCAGCCAGTTCATCGTCATCACCCACAAGAAACGCACGATGCAGCGCAGCGACTGCATTTATGGCATCACCCAGAACGAACCCGGCGTCAGCACGAAGATCAGCGTGCGCATGGAAGACGTCGAACGGATCGGCGAAACCCTGTCGACCACCGTGCGCGGAGCTGGACCGTACGCAGGCTGATCGGGGGATCCGGGGAGAGCGCTTCGGGGTAGGACGGCTGTGCCGTCAGGACGCCAAACGGAATGAGCGTGGACGAGTTGGGTGAGGCCAAACCTGCGCGTGTGTGATACGTAGACGGCCATGGCCAGGACAGGAAGAATGGATAGCCTTCCTACTGGGAATCCTCCGCATGCGTCCGTCCCATCAGTCCATTCCCGCACTTTCATCCTTGGCCGCGCTGGCGGCGATCAGTATGTCGCTGCATGGGGCTGACGTGCCCAACGTCACCCAAGTGCCAGGCACCCTGCTCAACGGCCCGATCGCGCCGCAGCAGGGCCGGACCGCGATCATCGCCTGGCACGGCGGACGGATCATCACCGTGCCCGAAGCGCCGGGCAGCCAGAGCGGCGCCGATCTGCGGGTACGGGTGACCAACATCAGCGACCCCGCCCATCCGGTCATCGAAGTGAAGCCGTACAGCGCCGGCGGGCTCAATGCCCACGGTTATTTCCACTATGGGCCGTTCTTGTGGTTCGGCGGCCACGAGACCGTGCCGGGCAATGGCCAGTGGCGCGATGGGTTGCGCACCACCGCACCGGGGGTGCTGGTCGAGGATACCCTCGAAGGCGGCATGGGCATGCCCATGGGTTCGTGGAACCGGGCAGCCGCCCAGTCGCCCTGGGGCGCGGAGATGTGGTGGTCGTATGGCGCGGTCTCCGGCAATGCCTTCCTCGGTGTGCGCCGATCCCTGGCCGAGAACATGTACAATCCCGCCACCAACTCCTGGACCGGACCGGCGGTGAAGGCGACCTGGGACCACCTCGGCCAGACCGGTGTGATCGGCCAGCCGTTCATCATCGGCAACATCCTGATCTACGCCTCGGAACAGACCGGCACCGGGGTCGCGACCTATGACATCAGCGATCCGGCCCACCCGGTGCTGCTCGATGTGCTGAAGGAAGGAAACCCCGGCGGCTACTGGCCAGAGGTTTATGGCCATTACATCTTCTTTCCGCGCCGTGACGGCGAAGGCGGGGCAGGCAGCAGCGCCGGCTTCATGGTGGTCGATTTCGAGGACCCCACCGATCTGCGGGTGGTGGCCAATCGCAACCTGCCGGGGTCGAACCAATATGTGACCTTCCAGGACGAGTTCGCGTTCATGAACAGGTACAAGATCGACCTGCGCACTTTCGATACGGTGCTGACCCTGGCCACCAACGACACCACCCTCGATGCCAGCCAGTTCGCTTTGCCGGTCGGCAACCTGGTGGTCACCGGCGGCTATGGTTCCCTCGGACCCGGTCTGGCGATCTGGGCGCACCAGGCCGCGCCCGACACCCGCGGGCCGTTCGTCGCCTACCATGTGCCCAAGGCCGATCAGGCCAACTATTCCCGGGTCTGCCCGATCACCATCTCGATCCCAGAAACGCTCAAGACTGAGACCATCGTCAATGGCACCACGTTGATCGTGCGTCCGGTCGGCGGGTCGGCGATCGACTGCTGGCACAGTTTCGGCCAGAACAAGCTGCTGACCGTCACACCCAGAGCGGTGCTGGCGGCCAACACCACGTACGAAGTGGTTTTTACCTCTGGCATCCAGGACGCGGTCGGCAACGGGATGGAACCGTATTCGTTCCGCTTCTCGACCGGTAGCGGACTGAGCGGCGGCAACCGCCCGCCGGTGGCGACCGCGATGAGCGCCACACCGGCGCCGGCGACGCCCGGTGCGGTGGTCGCCTTCGCTACCACAGCCAGTGATCCCGATGCCGGAGACACTCTGCAATATCGTTATGATTTCGGCGATGGCAGCGCGCGTACGCCATGGTCGGCCTCCGCCACGGCGAGCCACGTCTTCGCCACCGCCAGGCACTACCGGGTCACCGTGCAGGTGCGCGATCCGGCCGGATCGCTGGCGTCGTTCTCGCGCGGGGTCACCGTCACCACCGCGCCGACCGGGACCCGCCCGGTCAATAGCAGCGCCATCGTCGTCGGCGCCAGCGCACGACGGGTGTGGAACGTCAATCCCGATGCCAATACCCTGACCGCCATCGACGCCGACGGGCAGGAAAAAGTGTGGGAGCGCGTCACCGGCACCGATCCACGCAGCGTCGCCCTGGCCCAGGACGGCAGCCTGTGGGTCGCCTGCCACGATGCCGATCGGATCGAGGTGCTGAGCAGCACCACCGGGGCCCTGATCACCTCGGTAGCGACCGGTTACGGCAGCGCCCCGGTGGCGGTCTGCGCCAGCCCCGACGGCGCCACGATGTACGCCACCTGCACCGGCGACGGCACCCTGCGCCGCTTCGCCGTCACGACCCGGACCCAGAGCGGCAGCCTGGCCCTGGGTCCGACTCCACGGGCCATCGCCATCACCGGCAACGGTGCCCGAGCCCTGGTCACCCGCTTCTTGTCTGCCGAGCACGATGGCTCGATCTATGATGTGAACCTGAGCGGATCGATGTCGCTGACCCGCACCATCACGCTGCAGCGGCATATGTACCTTCTCGATGGAAGCGCCAGCGGTCGCGGGGTGCCCAACTACCTCGCCGGCATCGCCATCACCCCGGACCATGCCCGGGCCTGGGTAGTCTGTAAAAAGGACAACACCGAGCGCGGAACCTTGATGACCAACGGCCTCGCCCTCGGCCAGGACAACACGGTGCGCGCGCAGCTGCTGGTGGTCGATCTGACCACCAACGCCGAAGACCGGACCCTGCGCATGGACATCGACAACAGCGAATCGCCAACCGCAGTGGCCTTCAGTCCGCTGGGCGACTACGCCTTCATCGCCTTGCAGGGCAACAACCAGGTCGGAGTGGTCGATGCGCTCGAATTCATGCGTAACGACAGCGCGAAGGGTTTGATGAGGCGCCTCGGATCCGGCCTGGCGCCGCAGGGTCTGGCCATCGACAGCAGCACCAACCGCTTGTTCACCCACGGGTTCACCGGCCGCAACGTCACCATCCATGCCCTGTCGTCCCTATTCAGCGCCGGCAACGTCAATCTGCCGTCCACCACCGTCGCCACTGTCAGCAATGAGCTGCTCACCGCCCAGGTCCTGCGCGGCAAGCAGATTTTCTACAATGCCGGCGATCGGCGGATGAGCGCCGAAGGCTACATCTCCTGCGCCACCTGCCACGTCGACGGAAGCCATGACGCACGGACCTGGGACTTCACCCAGCGCGGCGAAGGACTGCGCAATACCACCGACCTGCGCGGGCGTGCCGGCACCGGCCACGGGCTGGTCCATTGGTCCGGGAATTTCGACGAGATCCAGGATTTCGAGAACGACATCCGCAGCGGCTTCGGCGGCAGCGGGTTCCTCACCGAGGTCCAGTTCGCCACCACCCAGGCGACCTTGGGCACGCCGAAGGCCGGGCTGAATGCTGATCTCGACGCCCTCGCCGCCTATGTCACTTCGCTCGGCGATGCCAGCCTGCCGCGCAGCCCAACACGTCAGAGCGGGGGCGCCAATTCCGCCGCAGCCACAGCCGGCGCCCAGGTGTTCACGAGCCAGAACTGCGCCACTTGCCATGTGCCCGGCAGCGGATTCACAGACCGCACCCGTCATGATGTCGGCACCTTGCGCAGCACCTCCGGCCAGCGCCTGGGCGGGACCTTGGACGGGATCGACACGCCGACCCTGCTCGGCCTGCACGCCAGCGCGCCGTATTTCCATAACGGGATGGCGGCGACCCTCGATGAGGTCTTCACTTTGGCCGGAGGCGACCTGCGCCAGGCGGAAAGCGGAACGCTGGTCGGCGGAGCTGTCGGCGATGACGTTGACTGGTGGCCGATGAAGAGTTGGCACGGAGGCAGGAAAGTGACCTGCGACGCCGATGGCAAAGGCGTGCAATTCGCCGGTATCAATGGCGGTGCTGGCGGCGCCGGAATGATCGAGATCCGGTCGTGCGTGAATTATGCTGCGGGGAATCTGCAATTGGTGGTCAATGGCGTCACCACCAGCGCCTCCCTGGCGATCACCCCGAACGAACCCAGCTGGATGATCGATGCCTGGCGGGTGACTCGTCATCCGGTGACCTTCGCCGCCGGCACCGCCAACACGATCACCCTGCGCCGGGGCACGGGCGGCGGATCGTTCACCCTCGACGAGGTGGTCTTCATCACCCCTCTGCATCTCGCGGCCGCCCAGCCCCACCGCCGGGTCCAGAGCCTGAGCGCGACAGATCGAGGCAATCTGCTCGCCTATCTGCGGGAACTCGATGTTGCCGATGCTTCGGCTCCCGCTCCCGAGATCGTGGTCAGCAGAGGCGGGGTGATTGCCGATGGCGGCACGGACCTCGCGCCATCCGGCGGCATCGGCATCAACCGGATCCTGACCTATACCGTGGCCAACACCGGCACCGGTCAATTGACCTTGACCGGGTTCTCGGTTGGCGCCGTCACCGGCTGCACCGCCAGCGTATCGACCCAGTCGGCCTCTGCCGTCGCCGCTGGCGCATCGACCACCCTCGCCATCACCATCGTCCCGGCCGCCGCCGATTGGAGCGTCGCGATCAGCGGTGCCACCAACGATAGTGATGAAAACCCAGCTGATTGGACCATCCGCGGCGTGTCCGGCACCATTCCGGCCCGGCGCATCCGGATCGAAGTGCTGCCCGCGCCGTCCGACCTGTGGCTGGGCGAATCCCTCAGCGGCCAGATCGTCCCGTTCGCCGCTGGCAGTGCCCAGCTCGATTTCCCTGACCGCGCTGCGCGCACCGTTCGCCTGCTGCCAACCGGAGTTCTTCCCGTGGGCAATTGACCTGCGTCATCACCATGGCCTGGGTCAGGCGGTGGGTGGGGTAACGCATCGACTGTTCATTCCAGCCGAATCCGGCCGGTAGTCGGGGATTGCCCAAAGATCATCAACGCGAGGATGCCCCATTCCCCGTTTCCGGACCCCGCCGATGCCCCAGCTCCGTTCCGCCTGCCATCCGTCCGCCCTGACCGGCCTCATGCGCCAGCCTGGCGGCCGGGTCCTGCCGGTGCTGATCGCCTCCGGACTGATTGCCGTCGGGATCGCCGCCGATGATGGCAAGTTCGGTCCGCCGGTGGTCGCCCCGGGCATGCCCGGCGCACCTGGCGCCACCACCACCTCGCCATCATTCGCTGAGTTCAATGCTGGCCGGCCGCTGCTTGGCTCAGGCCGCCAGGTGCTGGTCCAGGGGTTCCTGGATGTCGATACCGTGCAGCAGGACAACTACCGCGACGGCGAGAGTTCGGTGGGCGACCACCGCGGCCGCGGCCTGCTGCGTTCTGCCCTCGGCCTGCGCCTGCGCCTGGACGAGCAGGTCTCGGTCCATCTCACGATCGGCTACCACGCCGAAGCCGGCGGACTGGCCGCCAACAGCCCGGTGGACGGCCCGGCCAACGGCGCCGGCACCACCGGCAATTCCGGCACCAACACCGGCACGGCGATCATGCAGGAGGCCTTCGTCAACCTCCAAGAGGTGCTTGGCTTCGAGACCGCCGGACTCAAGGCCGGCCGGATGCCGGTGTCCTTCTGGCTGCACGACAAGCGCCGCTCCTTCCTATTCGACAGCCGGGCCGACGACCGCGATCTGACCAGCTGGGACGGCGCCCAGGCGTCATACAGCGGCTTCGAATCATTCCTGATCACCCCCTTCGTCTACCGGGTTCCCGATTCCAGCGGCCTGACCGGGGTGGTGATCGATTGGCAGCCGGTGAAGTCGAGCGGCGATGACCGCCTGTTCATCACCGGGTCGTGGAACCTGCAACGCGACGTGCCGGTAAAGGGCCTGTCCCGCCGCGGCAAGTCGTTGACCTCGTGGTATGCCGGCCTCGACTACCGCCAGGGCGATGTCGGCCTGTGGGCCGAATTCGCCAAGCAGACCGGCCAGCAAGGCGACGGCAAACGCTTCAATGGTTATGGCGGCAGCATCGGCCTCGACCTGGCCATGGGGCCATCAAGCCCCTTCAATTTCGGCATCGCCATCGACTGGAAGAGCGGCGACGGCAGCCCTGGCGACGACCGCAACGATGCGTTGATCGATCCTTACGAATCGATCAGCGACACCTATATCGTTGAACACGAGAAATACGGCGAGATCGGCCGATATCTCGACGGCAATCTCCAGGCCGGGAAGATCAAGGCCGGTGTCGCTTTCGATCAGCAGGACACGGTTCGCCTGGATTTCATCTATGCTGCCTACAAAACCGATAAATCCGTGAACGGATCGTCGCGCTGGCTCGGCCAGGAGGCCGATCTGACCCTGACCTGGCACTACAACTACAACACCTCGACCAAGCTGTTCGGCGGCGTGTATAAGCCAGGAAGCGCGTTCCGCGCCATCGCCCCTGGTCCGAACAACGGCACCGCGACCACGGCGCCGTCGGAATCCAGTGACGATTTCATCTGGATGTTCGGGGCGAACGTGCTGGTCGAGTTCTGACCGACCAGCTGCCGGCCATGTCCCGTCGCACCCCCGCCTTCGTCTTCGGCGTCGATCTCGATGGAGTCGTGGCCGACTTTTATGGCGGCATGCGCCCGGTGGCGGCGGAATGGACCGGTCGCCCGCTTGCCGATCTTCCCCTCGATGTGTCCTTCGGCCTCGATGAGTGGGGCATCGGGCGGAACCGCTATCCCGACCTCCACCGCTTCGCCGTGGTCCAGCGCGACCTGTTCCGCCGGCTCGAACCGATCCCCGGCGCCCCCCAGGCCCTGCGCCGATTGTCGGAATCCGGCGTGCGCATCCGGATCATCACCCATCGGCTCTTCCTGGAGCACATCCACGAGAAGACCATCACCCAGACCGTGGCCTGGCTCGACCACCATGGGGTGCCGTACTGGGACCTCTGCTTCATGAAGGACAAGGCGGCGGTCGGCGCCGACCTCTACATCGACGACAGCCCCGACAACCTGAAAGCCCTGGTCGAAGACGGCCAGGCGGTGGTGGCCTTCACCAACAGCACCAACCGCACCCTCGACCTGCCGCTACGCTCCGGCGACTGGCTCCAGGTCGAAACCATCGTCCGCGAGCGGATGGCTGCCTTCCTCGCCCAGGGCGAGGCCCATCGCCTGGCCGGACACTGAGCGGTTGACCGGCATCGCCCCGCTGGCGACCTGCTGCAATCGCCGCGATCGTAGCGATCTTCACGGTTTTGGACGATTCCGGCGCAGTGCCTTGCGGCCCAACTCACTGCCGGGAAGCTCCTGCATCCGTCAGGGGAGGGACCCGTGGCCGCCAAAATGAAATTCGCCTACACCGCCCGCGATGCCACCGGGAAGGAGGTCAAAGGCACGTTCGAGGTCGACAGCCGCGACGAGGTCCTGAAGCGCCTGCGCGACCAGAACCTGACTCCGGTCACGGTCAGCCAGGACAAGAAGCGGGAAGGCGGCGCCTATGCCCGGCGCTGCTCCACCGCCGAGCTGGCGATGTTCACCCGCCAGCTCGCGACCATGATCGGTGCTGGCATCCCGCTGCTGGAATCCTACGAGATTCTCGCCGAGCAGTCGAAGATGACCAACAAGGGCTTCGGCTACGGACTCCAGGACTGCGCCGATCTGGTGCGCGGCGGTACCGAGCTGTCCGAAGCGATGCACCAGTTCCCGCGGATGTTCCCTGACATTTACATCAACATGGTCAAGGCGGGCGAATCCTCCGGCCAGCTCGATGTGATCCTGAACCGCCTGGCCGACTTCCTGGAGGCCAACGAGACCCTGAAATCCGAGATCAAATCAGCGATGACCTATCCGGTGATCTCGCTGATCCTGATCTTCAGCATCACCGGCTACCTGCTGGTCGGCGTGGTCCCCAAGTTCGAATCGATGTTCAAAAAGCTGGGCGGCAAGCTGCCGGCCCTGACCCAGTTCGTGGTCGACATCTCGCGCTGGCTCCAAGGCAACATCATCACCTGTATCGTCATCATCGTCGTGGTCGTGGTTGGCTACATCCTGCTGATGCGCACCTATATCGGCCAGCGTTATCGCGACCTGTTCATGCTCAAGGCGCCGGTCTTCGGATCGCTCAGCCAGAAAGTCGCCCTCAGCCGCTTTGCCCGCACCTTCGGCACGCTGCTGGCCTCCGGCGTGCCGCTGCTCGGCGCCCTTGAGATCGTCGCCTCGACCGCCGGCAACAAGATCATCGAGGAAGTGCTGCTTGAGACCCGCGAGTCGGTGCGCCGCGGCGAACCGCTCTCGAACCACCTGGCGACCTCATGGGTCTTCCCGCCGATGGTGGTGAAGATGATCTCGATCGGCGAGAAGTCGGGCGCGCTGGAGCAGCTGCTCAGCAAGATCTCGGACTTCTACGACCAGCAGGTCCATGCCATGGTCAAATCCCTGACCAGCCTGATTGAGCCGATCATGCTGATGGTGATGGGCGCGGTGGTCGGCACGATCGTCGCCGCGATCTTCCTGCCCATCCTCGAAATCCAGAAATCCCTGCAAAAGAACTGACCGCTGGTGGCGGCCGAACTGCGCCATCACCCCACCGCCCAGGCCCGCCTGGTCGGACTGTTCCGGCTGCTGCTGGTCGCTCTCGCCTTGGCCGCAGTGGCAGGATTCCTGTCCACCGCCGGCACGCTCAAGATCGGTCCGGCGGCGGAAATCCTGCAAACCCTGTTGATCGGCGTGTCGATCGCTGCCGGGGTGCTGGTGGTGGTGGTGCGCTGGGTCAACCAGCGCTGGCAGCTGGCACTGCATCTGGTCTTCGACCTGCTGTGGATCGGTGGGGTGCTGCTGTGTACCGGCGGACCGTCGTCGCCGGGCGTGGCCCTGCTCTTCGCGGTGGTCCTGATCGGCAACCTGGTGTTGCCCGGCGTGGCGCCATTCCTGCTCCCGGCGCTGGCCGGGCTGGTCCTGGCTGTGGTGGCAAGCCTGTATCTGGCCAGAAACGTCCCTTTGTCGCCCGAGCTGCTCAATGTGCAGCCCGAGTTGGTGTCGCAGAGCCGGGTGCTGGGCTACCTGGCGGTGCAGGTGGTGGCGTTGTTCCTGGTCGATCTGCTCGCCCAGGTGCTGGCGCGGAGGACCAGCGAGCAGCGGATCTTCGCCGACGAGGTGCTCGACCAGCTGGCCGAAGGCGTGCTTGCCATCGACCGCCAGGGCGTGGTGGTCTATCTCAATGCCGAGGCCATCCGCCTGCTCGATCTGCACCGCCAGACCGTGCCCGCCGCCGAGCTGGTGGGGCTCCAGGCCTCCGCAGCCATTCCCGGCGACGGCCTGCGCCCGGCCCTCAACCTGCTCCGCGATCCGCGTTGTCCGGCGATGCAGCGCCTGGACCACCTCGGCCGCAACCTGGTGCTTCGGGTCAGCCCGTTGACCTCGCGGAAGGCGGTGATCGGACGGATCCTGCTGATCGCCGACGAGACCCGGTTGCGCGTGCTCCAGAACAGCGCCCACCGCGCCGAGCGCATGGCCAGCTTGGGCGAGATGGCCGCCGGCATCGCCCATGAGGTCCGCAATCCGCTGACCTCGCTGCGCGGCTGCGCCCAGGAACTGGCTGAGATCAGCGCCCGTGGAGGCGACCGCGACGCCGCCGACCTGGCCGGGATCCTGGTCGGAGAATCCGATCGCATCGCCCGCATCGTCGAAGATTTCCTGGCGTTTTCACGGCAACGACCGCCGGTGCGGCAGAGTCTCGACGTCGGCCGGGTGGTCCTGGAGCAGAAGACCCTGCTCGGCGGGCGGAACAACCTGCCGAAATTGCAGGTCGAGGTCGAAGTCGCTCCCGACACTCCGGCGGCGTGGGCCGACAGCGACCAGATCCGCCAGGTGGTGACCAACCTGGTGGCCAATGCCCTTGATGCCCTGGCTGACATCCCCGAACCGCGGCTGACCCTGCGCTCTGGCCAAGCGGGCGAGGATGGCCCCCTCGGCGCCGGATCGGCCACCATTTCAGTCGCCGACAACGGGTGCGGCATCCCCTTTGACCAGCAGGAACGGGTCTTCGCGCCATTTTACAGCACCAAGGCCCAAGGGACCGGACTCGGCTTGAGTCTGGTGACCCGAATCATCCGCGAACACGAAGGCGTGGTGCAGCTGGCCAGCTCCCCCGGCATCGGCACCACCATCACCATCCACCTTCCGGCGGTGTCCCAGACGCGGGAATACCGGCGGGCGCTCGGCGGTGGCGGGACCCAAAGCAACCCGCCGTTCAATCCGGGCAGCGGCGTGCTGACCCTGACCCCGACCGCCGGTAGTTGGGATACGGACAGATGTCCGCCCCTTAAGAGCTAAGCCCATCGTAATCGCCCAAAAGACGAGGACCCTTCTGGGTGTAATCACCCAGCGGCGACACGCCGCCAGCCCAGAAGGAATCCCCATGCAGATCGTTCACGAAGTCCGGGAGGCGCAATGCGATGCCCGGCTGACCATGAAGACCCAGGACCAGACGTTGATGCGTTTGGCGATGGAAGGCGC
>BJHQ01000022.1 GCA_014193115.1 Planctomycetota bacterium
GCCGGCAGGAAAGCAAAAAGGGCCTCAATCGCAGGCGACGCATGGCTGGATACGAAACAAAATGCCTGGAGGAGATCTTGCTTTTGACTAACGGCAGTGTCACTCAGTAGGTAATGCAATCGCCCTGGTCGGAAGCGCCCGGCAGGCCGATGAAAAAATTCGTTTTCCTGCCCTCGATTCTCCTGCAAAGGTGACCAGTGATCGCTCTTTTCCAGGGGGAAGGCGAGGGTGGCTGTTTGTCCAGAGGACGGCCCGCCTTCTTCACCTCCGCAGGCAGTTTTCTCAGCAGCCTGCTGGAAGCGCTCCGAGACGCCTGGATGGGTGCGGTCGCTGCCGGTCAGGGCCGTTTGACCAGCGCGCCGAGGTCATCGGGGACCAGCCGGACCGCCATCAGGCGGCGTTCCGGGCCTGGTGCGACCAGGGCGGTGCAGGGCAGCATCGGCAGCGACCAGGTCTTGACCCAATCGCCCAGATCGCCGCGGTCACCGGGACTGGCCCAGAGCAGGACCTCGGCGCCGGCAGCGCGCAGCCGTGCGGCGGCGGCCAGTGGGGCGCCGTCGGCGGTGACCACGACCAGCTTGGCCCGGCCGGCGCAGGCGGCCGCCCACAGCTCGACTTGGCCGGCGGCCTCGTCGTCGGAACCAGCGAGGAACAGGTAGAGCAGCCAGCGCTGCGGTTCGCTGGCCGGATCCCAGACCGGGCCGTCGAGGGGCGTTCCGCCCAGCCGGCCGGGCGGTCCGCCGATCCGTTGGTGGAAGGCCACCAGGCCCAGCAGCGGCTTGGCCTCGGGCAGTTCCGAGGAGAGCGCGGTGGCGAGCTGCTTGGCCTCCCCGATCCGGCCCTGGCGCAGGCGCAGTTGGACGCGCAGCGCCCTGCCCGCGGTCTTGAAGGCCGGACTGGGCAACACCTCGATCCGGTCAAGGAGCTCCTCGGTCGGCCGGTCGCCCCGGCCGCGGTCGTAGACCAGTCGCCAGTCCGCCAGCAGATACACGGCTTTATTTTCGAGCCGGGTGCCCTTCACCTGATCGATCAGGCGTTCGAGCCGGGGACCGAACTGGCGGTAGCGGCGGTCACGTTCAACCGGTTTCAGACGCGCCAGGACATCCAGGTCGGCCTCGACATCTTCGACGATCTGCTGGATCCGTTGATCCCGGGCCCGGGCCTCGCGTTCGGCCTCGGCGGCGGGGTTGGAGATCTCCTCGACCCCGGTTCCCTGGCTGCGCACGCCGTCGCCGCAGCCGGGCAGGCAGATCAGGGCCAGCAGAGTGGGCATAGCGCAGCGCATGGCCGGGACGCTACCCGCCCGGCGGAAAACAGCAGCCCGCTCGCCGGGCAGAACGACATATGACGCAGGTGGGGAACCGCCAAGGCGCCAAGGAGTGGAACGTTGGAGGGAGAACCGTGCGCACCTGGTTGATCGACCAGTCAGCGGAGCAGGTTCTTCTTGGCGCCTTGGCGGTTCATCTGTCTTTTGAAACTGAAACGGCTAACGGATTGTGTGCACCGCGACCCGTGCCAGCTGTCAGGGAATTGGAGCAGTTGGCGCCGGTTTGCGTGCACGTTCGGCGTACAAGGCCCGGGCCGCCGCGTCGCTGGCCGGCAGGCCGCCGAGCCGGTCCGGACGATCGGCGTCGACGTGGTACAGGGTTCCATCGCTCGCGGCGACCTCCGGCTTGGCCTTGTCGGCGAGCGACGTGGGCTCGGCCATGACCTTGAATCCACCTTTGCCGCATCCGGCGCAGTGATTGGCAACACTCCCTGGTCCGGACTTGCCGTGCATCCAGCCCCACGGATGCATCCACGGCGTGCCGTCGAGGGCGTAAAAGAGGCAGCCTTCGAACAAGTTATGTCCGGCGTCGATCGGAGCATAGAAGATCACGTCGCCCATCAACGTGCTGTCGAGCACGACATTGCCGCCGCCCTGGGAAGCGCCGCCGGCTTTCCCTGAGATCACGATGGAATGGCGGGTCAGATACATGCTTATTCCGACCAGCAAAAAATCATCGCCGGTGATATGGATCGGACCGAGTGAACGGTGCAAGGTGATCCGGCGCAATGTGCAATGGCTGCCGCTGAGGCCGACGGTGTGGTGGCCGACATCGACCAGGTCGAGGTTGTCGAACCAGCAGTCTGACAGATCGCTCAACACCATTCGGCAACAGGCCGGGAATCCCTTGGTTTTACCTTCGCCGGCACCGCCGATCGGAGTGAATTCGGTATCGGCGAGACCGGCCAGGTCGGCATGACGCAGGGTGAAATCCTCAAGACCGGCACGCGCGATCGCCTTGCCGTCAAACACTAACCGTTCGGGGCTCATTTTTCCATCCGGGCCGGCGGTCTGCCGCATGCGGCTTTCCAGCACCGTGGCTCCGCGTCCGGCTCCGCGCAGCACCACGCCGCTGCGCAAGGTCAGGGTCGCGGTCACCGGATGGATCCCCGGGCCCAACCGGATCACCGTTGGGGCGGAAGGATCGGCTTTGGCGGCATTGATCGCCGCCTGGATGTCGCCACCGGCCGGGACCTCGGCGATGATCGGCAGCGAGGAGCGCAGTGGGATGCCGCCGCGCACGCCGGCGGCGGCCCAGCGAATCAGATCAGGATGCGCAGCAGCGGCCGGCAACGCAGTGGCTCCGGCGTCGCCAACCTGCGGCCGGACCAGTGGCTCGCCTGCGCCGGCGATCGTCGCCAGCGCAACCAGAAACCACACAGGCAACCGGTGCCGAGCCGATCTGCGCGAACCTCGGGGCTTCAGTTGGATCATGGCTTCTTTCCCGTAACGGGCGGTTTCGCAGCGGCCGGTGTCGCCGGTTCGGCGGCCTTGGCGCCGGGTTTGGCCGGCTCGCTCGGTTTAATGCTCTCCGGCGGTTTCTCCTTCGGCTTTTCTTGTGGAGGGTCTCCTCCGGACAGTGCCGGCAGCTCGTCGGTGGCCCCGGCGAAGCTCTTGGCCGGTACGCCCATCCGGCGCAGCATGCCCAGGTACAGCGAGGACAAGGTGGTACCTTGCGGATAGGGCAGATAGCGGCCCGGTGCGATGGTCCCGCCCGCGCGACCGGCCATCAGCATCGGCGTATGATCGGCGTTGTGGCTGCGTCCGTCGAGCATGGCGGTGCCCAGGGTGACCATGCTGTTGTCGAGCAGCGACGATCCACCTTCATCGATCGCGCGCATTTTCTGGCATACCTTGACGAATTGGGCCACCTGCCAGGTGGTGATCGCGGCATAGCCCTTGGGCTCGGAATGCGAGCAGGTGTGGTGACCGAAAACAGTCAGCCCGGGGACCAGCCCGGAATAGCTGCGATCGCTGGCCTCATTGGTCATCAAGAGGGTGATCACCCGCGTGGTGTCGGTCTGCAACGCGAGCACAGCCAGATCGAGCATCAACTGCAAACGCTCGCCATAGGTCTTGGGGTCGAGGGGCGGCGGAACCAACTCTGGTTTCGTTCTTGGGCGCCACGTTCTGGTATCGGGCCGGCTGGAGAACTCGACGCGCCGTTCGACTCCGCGCAGCGCCTCAAGGTATTCATCGAGTTTGTTGGCGTCGCGAGTGCCCAGCTTGGGGCGGAGGGATTTCGCTTCGCCCAGCGCCAGATCGATGAGGCTGCGATCGTCGGCGGCGGGTCGGCTGGGCAGCGGTCGGCCTTGGGCATCTTTGGCTCCGAACATGCGTTCGAACAAGGCTCGGGGATTGATCTCGCGGGCCATCGGCTCGGTCGGTGAGGCCCAGGACATGTAGTGGAAGTACTGGGCGCTGTATCCCTTCTGATCTCCGAAAGGCGGTGGCTCGGTGCCGATCTCGATGGACGGCAGGGGCGTGTCCTGACCCACCGCCTTGGCCATGACCTGGTCCATCGATACGCCGCCGCCGGCGATGTCGGCCCCGGTGGTCGGCTTGGATTTCAGGCAGGTGAAATAGCCGTGGGCATTCTCGTGGCTGCCGACGCCAGGGTTCTTGAGACCTTTGAAGACCAGCACCTCGTCGCGGATCGGCGCGAGCGGGGCGAGGCACTGAGGCAGATCGAATTGGCTGCCGCTTTTCTTTGGGAACCAGGCATCGGGAGGCACCCCGTTGGCGAAATAGAGCATCAGAGTGCGCACCGGCGGCTTGCCGGCGCTGGCTGGTTCCGATGCCGCCAGCGGCCGCATGCATTCGAGCAGCGGCAGACCAAGGGCGGCCACCGCGCCGCGGAGCAGGGTGCGTCGGGGAATGAGCCAGGATGGTTGCGACATAATAGTCCGATCACTTGGAGTTTGAAGGTTTCGGCGAGGCTGTGTGCGCGGCGGTGGCCGATGGTTTGGCCTGAGCCGGCGCACCCGGCGCCGCTGGTTTTTCCGGCGCAGCCGATGGAGCCGGCGCCGCCGGTTTTGCCGGCGTTGCCAATGGGGCCGGCGTTGCCGATGGAGCCGGCGCCGCCGGTTTTGCCGGCGTTGCCGATGGAGCCGGCGCCGCTGGTTTTGCCGTGGCTTCTGGTTGAGGCTTAATTGGCGGCGCTGGCCCAGGCTTTTCAGTGGGTTGAGCGGCCGGTCCGGATGCCGGTGGCTTCTTCGGCCGGATGATTTTGCTGCCGCCATTCTGATCCCATACCGGTTGGTACATGCGCAGGCGGAACGCATCGCTGCGCACGATCTCGTCGATCAGGACCGACGCTTTCCAACCGGCCTGGGGCAGCCTGGCCATGGCCGCATCGACCGGGCAGCGGTCATACTTGGTCAGGTCCCGCGCTAGCGCATACACCGTCAGATCCCTGGCCAGACGCTTGATCAGATCCGTTTTCCGCTCGTTCAACAATCTCCGCAGCCCATCAATGCCGGTGATGTCCGTGCCGTCGGGCATGGCCGCCTGGTCGTCGATGGGGTGGCCGTCTTCCCGATCCCGCCAACGCCCGATCCCGTCGAAATGCTCCAAAGCGAATCCCAGGGGATCCATCTTCTGATGGCAGGACATGCAGTCGGCTCGGGAGCGGTGCTGCTCAAGGCGCTGGCGAAGGGTCTGGTGATTGACGGCGTCGTTCTCGGGCAAGGCGCCAACATCATTGGGTGGCTCAGGCATTTTGACATTGAGCAGCTTGGTCAGGACGTATTTTCCACGAAGGACCACGCTGCTGCGGTCCGGCGCCGAGGTGGCGGTGAGCAGGCCGGCCATGCCCAGGATCCCACCGCGGTGCGGGGCGGCTTTAACCTGCCGCATCGCCGGGCCGGTCACGCCGGCCATGCCATAGTGCTTCGCCAGCCGCTCATCGACGAACTGGTAATCGCTCGAGATCACATCGGTCAGGGGACGATCGGCCGAGAACAGATGCGCGAAGAACGCCGCCACCTCGGCCTGCATGGAACGCTGTAAATCCTCGGTATATTCAGGGAAAATTTTAGGATCAGGGGTCTTCAGTGAGCCCAGGACGTTGCATCCCAGGAACTGCACGCCGAAGCCTTCGCCAAGGCCCCGCACCCGCTGATCGGCAAGCATCCGCTTCGCCTGGGCAGCGATGGCATCAGGTTCGCGCAGCTCCTTCCGGTCTGCCGCCTCAAGCAACTGCTCGTCTGGCAGCGACGACCAGAGGAAGGCCGCAAGCCGCCCGGCCATCGCATGATCGCTGAGCGGTATCATCCCTTTGCGACCGCTTGTTTCATCCACCAGATAAAGGAAACGCGGCGAGTTCAGCATGCCGACCAGGGCCAAGCGGAGCGCCGACGGCGGAGCATCGCCCCGGGCCAAGGCTTGATCGGCCAGCTTGGCGTAGGGCTCGGGATCCGCTGCCGCCGCGCTCTGGCGGAAGGCCCGCCTGACCAGCGGTTTCAGGATCGTCCGGATGGCCTGAGCAGGAGCCGCACCGGCCAGCGGAGAGAGCAACTGGGTGCGCGCCGCGACCAGCGCTGGAGCGGTCCCATCGAGCAGCGTCCTCAGCGCCTGGTCATTCGCCGTCAGGTATTTTTCCAGGAACATCGTATTGTTGAACAGCGCGGCGCCCGCGTTGTCGAACCCGGCTCCAGCGCCGTCTCCGGGCAGCATCTGGGGATCGGCGATGTCCGCTCCGAACAGGTCGCGCAGACTGTTGGCCCATTCTCGGCGGGTCAGGCGCCGGCTGTACACCATGCCGACCTGCTGATTGCTGGCCTGGTCGTCGCGCACGCCATTATCTGAGCAATCAAGGAGTTTCTCCAGCCGCTTCTCTTGCATCCGGATCCAGGCCACGAGCTTGGCGCGATCGGCCGCAGCCAGCGGCGGGACCGTGATCGTCTCTTTGTCGTTCAATTTCCGACTCTTCTGCGGCATCTTTCCCGCCGCGATGAGCTCGCGATACGTTCCCCAGTTCAGCACCCGGTCGGCATCCTCCTGGTTTTTCATCCAGACGAGGTCCATGCCCCCCGGCGGCTTGGGCCCCTGGTGGCACGGCAGGCAATGAGTCACCAGCAACGGGTGGATGTCGGCAACGAAATCCAGCTTGGGCGACGACAGCTCCTTGGCATACCGGACCAGATCGGCCTTGTCCGCGGCAGCCAGGGACTTGGCCTTGCTCGGAGGCATTTCGCCATCACCGACCGAAACCGCGACCTTGGCCCAGAGCACTGGATTCTCCCTGGCCAACCCGTCATCCTTGAACGCCGCCAGGTTGACCCCGCCTTTCGCCTTGTCGCCAGTATGGCACGACAGACAGGTGGCTGCGAGGATCGGCTGGATGCGCGAGAAATCAGGGGGCGGCGCCTCGCCAGCTATGGCCGCACACATCACGACGAGAAGGAGTTGAATGCTCATGGATCACGACGTGGTGGCGAGTATGGCGTTGGAGCTGCCGGGACGACCGCGAAGAATGGAACAGGGTAGCACTTATCGTGCAGGGACCCTGGCGCGTTGCGCAGGTCGCCAGCCGCGCGTCGCCCCGCTGGTTCACAGCGACCGGACGACCAGGAGCATCGCGGCCGGGCATGCTCCGCTTCCCTGATCCCAGGTTTCTCGGGACTCCTCCCGCGCTCTGGCTCGCAGCCTGCGGAACCGGGGTCGGTCCCCGGGCACCCGCTGAGCAGGTCGCGCTCATTGCCGTCTTTCGCGGCTCGGCCACCGTCCGCTGGGCCGGCCACGAGGCGACCGCGTCGATGGATGAAGCGCTGGTGATTCCTGGCGGTTTGGAGACCCGCCAGGCGACTCAGAAGCATAGCCGCTGCGCCTGGTTCCACCTGGCCGGCCAGGCGATGGCGGTGCTCGGCGCAACCGCGCCGGAGGTTCGCCGCAATGCCACGGTGCGCCTGCTCGGTGGGTTGCGTCTCGCCGCCATCGAGGCCGGACCGGAGGCCACCCCGGCGATGGCCGTCGCCCTGGGCTGGAGCGTGATCGAAGCGGTACAACCGGTCAGATCCGAAAGCCCTTTCCAGGACCGCGTGCTCGACAAGCTCGCCGACCTCCTGCGCCACAAAGATCCAATAACCAAGGACACCCTGGATTGGATGGCGGACATGCTCGGCCTGAGCACCGCCATGATGACGCGCCGCTTCCGCAAGCGGTTCGGCTGTGGTCCCCATGCGTATCGGCGCCGGCATCTGCCAGCATCGGTGCAGCGCCCCGGGGACCGGTGACGGCACCAGCGTGATTCCCGGCCCGAGCCGCCTGGTTCCCGGCGCCTGTTCCGTGGCGCCTAGTCCGTGGCACGTCGGCCAGTGGGCCCCAGACTCCATCATGCCCCGCCAGAGTTCCGACCGTTCCGCCATCCGCCGCCGTCGAACCGGGGCCGAGCTGCTCGCCCGCAGCCGGCAAGGGGCCGACACCCAGGAGGTCCTCGATTCCCTGCACGGCATCGCCGGCGGCGGAACCGCCGGGCAGATCGCCCAGCACCTCGGCAATGGCGCCGACCCCCGGGACGTGTCGGTGGCGCTGCGCCGCCTGGTCGAACAGGGCCAGGTGCTGGAGGTCCGCCCGGGCCGCTACCAGGCCTCGGGCAGCGGCGGTGAACACGCCGTCACCTTGCAGGCCGACGCGTCCGGCGGGCTGGCGGCGGTGCTGCCCGATGGCAGCCGTTATGCCGTGCATCCTCATTATCGCCTGGGCGCCAAAGCCGGCGATGTCTGCCAGATCCTGATCGGCGAGGATCGTCTGGCCCTGGTCACCCGGATCCTCCGCCGGTCCGGTCGCGAGGTCGTCGGCGCGGTGAACTTCCTGCCCGGCGGCCCGGTGCTGGTCGCCGACAATCGCCGCGAAGGGACCTTGCCGATCCGCTCGACCTTCGCCCGCTTCGACCGCGAATACCAGGCCGGCGACCGGGTGGTGGGCGTGATCGAGATCGACGCCGAAGGCCGGGCCGGGGTCAACGTGACCCGGGTCCTCGGCCAGCGCACCCCCGAGGTCGCCGACTTCGAGTACGTCCGGCTGGTCCACGACCTGCCTGGAGACTTCCCGCCCGAGGTCGTGGCCCAGGCCGAAGCCTATGGCAAGGACATGCCGCTGCTCGACCGCCACGGCAATCAGCGTGAAGATCTCCGTGAAAAGTTGATCCTGACCATCGATCCTGAAACCGCCAAGGACTTCGACGACGCGATCAGCCTGGAGCGCGACCACCGCGGCAACTGGATCGTCGGCGTCCACATCGCCGACGTGTCGCACTTCGTCGATGAGCATTCGCCGCTTGACCAGGAAGCCGCCCGTCGCGGCACCAGCATTTATCTGGTCAACCGGGTCATCCCGATGCTGCCCGAGGCGCTGTCCAACGGCCTGTGCAGCCTGGTGCCGAAACAGGACCGCTATTGCCTGAGCGCGTTCCTGACGTTGGAGGCCAAATCGCTGCGCCTGCTCGACACCCGGCTCGCCGAAACCGTGATCAACAGCCGCCACCGGCTGAGCTACGAACAGGCGCTGGCGGTGCTCGAACGCCGGGAACGCCCAGGCGAATGGCCCGAAGACGCGCTCGGCATGCTCCGCGACTGCTCGAAGCTGGCCCAGCAGATCCGCGCCCAGCGTGAACGGGCCGGCGCCCTCAACCTGTTCTCGGTCGAGCATCGCTTCACCTTGGATGTCGAGGGCAACCCGATCGCGACGACCGCCGAGACCACCGACATCGCCCACCAACTGATCGAGGAGTTGATGCTGCTCGCCAACCGGGCGGTGGCGGCCTGGCTCGGCGCCAAGGGCCTGCCCTGCGTCTTCCGGGTCCACGAGGCGCCGGATCCGGAACGGCTGAAAGTCCTGCAAACCCTCCTCGAAACCTACGGCCTTGAGGCGCAAGGGGTCGAGACCCGGCCCGGCCTGCAGAAAATCCTCGGCCGCATCGCCAAGGAACCGCGGGCGCCGCGCCTGGTCCTCAACCTGATGATGCTGCGCAGCTTCAAACGCGCGATCTATACCGTCGAGAACAACGGCCACTACGCCCTGGCCTTCAGCGATTACTGCCATTTCACCAGCCCGATCCGGCGCTATCCCGATCTGCTGGTCCACCGCCTGGCCAAACGCGCGTTGAATCGCAAGGATTTCGAGCGGGTCGAGATTCGTCCGGCCTATCTCGACAGCCTCGCCCGCCAGGCCAGCTGGCTCGAACAGCGGGCCGAGGACGCCGAACGCGACCTCGACGCGCGCAAGGCGGCACGCTATCTGGCACGGCGGATCGGCGAGGTCGTGCCGGCGGTGGTCACCGGCGCCTCAGGCGGCGCGCTGTACGTGCAGATTCTCGAAACCGGCCTGGAAGGCGTCCTGCCGATCCGCGAATTGCACGATGATTTCTATCGCTTCGACCCCGACCGGATGGCCCTGGTCGGCAGCCGCAGCGGCCGGGTCTATGGCATCGGCACCGAACTCGACGTGCTCATCGCCCACGTCGACATCGAACGCGCCGACGTGGTCTTCGCCCGCCCCGAAAACGACGCCCCGACCCACCGCGCCGCCCCGATGCCCGGCCGTAAAACCAAGCTGACCATCAGCCAACTGCTCGACCGGCGGAAGCACCGCGGCAAGAAGTGAAAGTCTTGCCGCAGGCAGGGCTGGAGGCCGCATCGTCCGACGGGCGGTCCTGATCATCCCTAGACGTGCCATCAGGCACTCCGACGCAGCTCACCCTGAAGCTACACGATACGTGGTAAATACCAAGGAACTCGGATCCGCCCAAGTCGCCGGTTGGGCGTCTGATCGGCTTGGATTATTCATTTCCATTTTTCCTTCCTTCATGTCACTGGCGCCACGGCAGCACGGCGTGCGGCGTTCCGAGCTGAGTATGGCGTCGCTACATTCACGGTACCGGCGCTTGCTTGCGCTCTTCCTGAATTTTGTCGGCCAAGGCGACGGCGGGCTTTTGGAAGGCGTGGCCTGAGCCAGCCCATATGGGGAAGTCACTTCGACCACAGGCAAGACGGAACCCCATGAAATAGGCACGAGCGTAACCATTGATGCCACGGCGTAGTGTCGTTTGCGCGGCTATTACCCCCATGTCCCAAGCACCGCCTCGGGCAGTGATCCAATCCGTAAGGGTGATCACTTTTTTCAGAAATGGATCCTCCGTTTCCCCACCAGGGTAGAGGCCAAATTGCTCATACACCACTTCCAAGATATTCCCTGCCTGGTCATAGAATCCCCAACGGTTCGGCCATTTCGTTGCCACTGGTCGTGGACCGCCCAGAACATCGTACCACGCATACCATGGACCGTGGTTGGGATCGCTGCCCCACAGGTACCGTTCGTCAGTTCCTGTGCGTGCAGCTTGTTCCCACTCGGCTTCGGTAGGGAGGCGATAGATGAAGCCATCCGGTAGCCGCTTGGCGTCGCGTTCTTGCCGGGTGAGCAATTCACAGAATGCCAACATTTCAATGTAATTGATCGAATGCACCGGCAGTGTCGGACCTTGAATCAGGCTCGGATTCTTACCCATGATCGCTTCGTACTGCGCCTGGGTGACTTCCGTCACACCTAACCAGTACGGTTGGGGAATCTTCACCTTGGTTTCTGGTGATTCTTTGGTGTGGTAGCTCCATTCCTGCGGCCGACCAATGGTCACAACGCCAGCGGGACATTGACGCATGGTCAGTGAAACACTTGGTGCTAGCGTTACCTGTTGTTCGGGGAGCGAGATCACGGGGATTGGCGTGGGAGCGGGCGGAAGAACAATCTCTTGCACGGGAACATGATCGGCGTCGGTGACAGGGCACGTCAATCGTATTGGATACTTTCTTCCTTTCCTCGGGTCAAGTCCCGTACGGAACGCGGCGCGGATTTCCTTGACCATGATCCGATGTTCTTCAGGCGGGCCTTCAGGATTCGTCTCTTCCGAACCGTCATAACGATAATACTTGGTTCGAGTCCAACACCCAAGCGGATACAGTCGAATGCCATTGGGCAGGGCTGGATAATATTCTTCGGAGCCAAAATATTCATATGGCCGCATTTGGGCATAATCATCATCACCTCCCCACATTCCACCAGGACCTGGTTGTTTGATATCCCACCAGTTCTCTTGGTCATCACGCACTTCACCGCGCAAACGAGCTACAAATTCAACTTCGGCTTCGGAGGATAACTTATAGATGCGTCCCTCTTTCATGGTCATCCATTCGACAAATCGACGTGCAGTTTCAGGCAGCACCCTGGCAGGCTGTTCGTCTTCATAATCATGAGCTCTGTTGAGTTCCTCTTCGTCTTTCTCCTTCCACTCGGGCGCTTTGCCCCCATCCGCGAGAAAAGCGCGAAACTGGGCACGCGACACACTTTGCTTAGCGATGTAAAATGAAGAAACATTGACCGGATGATACGGCCCCTGTTCGCCACCGCCCATCATCGCCCGACCTCCGAGCACATATACCATCCGCAAGCCCAGGCTATTCTCAAACCAGCCACGAGGTGGAATAGCAACTGGTTTGCTAGGCGGTTCAGCAGAGCTGAGCGTGCAGGTGATCCACAAGACCATCAGTAGAAAAGGTTTGCGCATACGAAGCTTGGTTATGGTGGTGCCATCGGCACGGAGCCCTGCTGCCCGCACCCGCCATCCGTATAGTCCTTACGCCTTGTTTTCACTCAACCGCCCAGCGCTCGATCACTGGCCCAACAAGTTCCTGCTGCCAATGTCGCAGGCCAAACAGCGAAGGCTTGTGATACGACTCTCCATCGGGCCATGACCCACACCTTGCTTGTTTTGCGATGGTCTATTCCGGCGTCCCGTATAGCCAGCTGGCGATCCTGCCGGTGTCGTCCAGGGTCACGCCTTGGCGGCGGAAGGCCCAGCACATGTAGCTGATGGTGACGAAGAAGCTGGCCGGCACCCGGTTGAGCTTGCCGACCTTGCAGCCGAGCAGCGTGGTCCTGCCGCCGAAGCCCATCGGGCCGATGCCGCTGCGGTTGGCCTTGGCGACGATGCGGGTTTCGAGGTCGCCGAGCACCGGGTCGCCGTTGCTGTCGCCGATCAGGCGCAGGAACTGCTCTTTTGAATGGGCATAGCCGGTGGCGCGGTCGCCGCCGATGCACACCCCGAGGATGCCCGGGCCGCAGCCTTGGCCCTGGGCCTGCTGGATGCAGTCGAGGATGGCGTTTTCGACTCCGGCCAGATCGCGGCCGCCGAAGCGCGGGTCAGGCAGCGAATACTGGGCGCCGACATTCTCGCAGCCGCCGCCTTTGAGCATGACCACGACCTCGACCTGATCGCGGCGCCAGGCCTGGAAATGGAACGACGGCGCGCCCGGGCCGAGGTTGTCTCCGGTGTTGCGGCCGGTGACCGAATCCACCGAGTTCTGGCGGAGATAACCTTTGGCAGTGGCGTCTTTCACCGTGGCGCAGAAGGCGTCCTCGAAGGCCAGCACATCATAGCCGAGCGGATGATGGACGTAGACCAGCACCGAGCCGGTGTCCTGGCACAGCGGCTGGCTCTTGCCCTTGGCCATGGCGATGTTCTCGCAGACCACGTCGAGGGCATAGCGGGCGTTGGTGCCGGCATCCTCGACCGTGCGGCCGGCGTCCACCGCCCTGACCACGTCATCGGGCAGCTGGGTGCTGGCGACCCGGATCAGTTCGAGAAGCGAGGCGTGGAGGGCGGGCTCAGCGGCGACGGCGGACATGGCGGCAGCTTCTGAAGCCCGGGCCGAACGCCACCGGCGGGAGGGCTTGGCGCTCCCAGCCCGGAGCGCCGCACTCGGTGCGGCTTGATCCCTGCATACTGTGCGGCTCGATCAACCGGCGTCGGTTTCACCGGCTTGGCGACGTGGCAACCGCGCAGAAGGTGCCGTCATGCCCGATCCCGCGCTGCGTGTCCGCGGCCTGGTCAAGCACTTCCCGATCCGCCGCGGCTTCTGGCAGCGCGAAGTCGCCCGGTTGCGGGCGGTGGATGGCGTCGATCTCGAACTTGCTCCGGGCGAGGCTCTGGGCCTGGTCGGCGAATCTGGTTGCGGCAAGACCACCCTCGGCCGCTGCGTCCTGCGCCTGATCGAACCCGACGCCGGCAGCATCGTGATCAACGGCACGGATTTGCGCACCTTGTCCGGGGAACGCCTGCGTCGGTTCCGGCGCAATGCCCAGATGGTCTTCCAGGATCCCTACGGCAGCCTGAATCCGCGGCTGACCGTGGGCATGCAGATCGCCGAGCCGCTGGTCGTGCACGGCGTGTGCGGTTGGCGCGAGGCCCGCGACCGCTGCGCCGCGCTGCTCGCCCAGGTCGGCCTTGGCGCAGAGCATCTCGACCGTTTCCCCCACCAGTTCAGTGGCGGCCAGCGCCAGCGGGTGGCCATCGCCCGGGCCCTGATCCTCGACCCGGCGCTGCTGGTGTGCGATGAGCCGGTCTCGGCGCTGGACGTGTCGGTGCAGGCTCAGGTCCTCAATCTGCTGCTGGACATGCAGGAAAAACGCGGCTGCGCCTATCTGTTCATCAGCCACGATCTGGCCGTGGTCGGGCACCTCTGCCACCGGGTCGCGGTGATGTACCTGGGCGAGATCGTCGAGACCGGACCGAGCCAGGTGGTGCTCGCCCGGCCGCTGCATCCATACACCCAGGCCCTGCTCGCAGCGGTGCCGCGGATCGAAGGCGGCGCCAAGCGGATCATCCTGCCCGGCGACCCGCCCAGTCCCCTCGATCCGCCGTCGGCGGCGCGCCTGGCCAAGCGTTTCCCGGGACATCTCGCGGCGTTCGCCGGCGGCGAGATCACTCTGCGCGAAGCCGGACCGGGGCATTTCGTGCGCTGCGCCGACCTGGCCACGCTGCGCGAGTTAGCTGGGGGCTTCGCCCCCACGGGCCATTCGGCCGGCCTTGGTCGGGCTCTCGTTTGAGCGCGGCGCGGTCCCTCTGGCGGCCTCACGCTGAGCGGACCCCTTCGCAACAGACACGCAATACTTGATCGCGACGTGGGTCGCGATCCGGGGGTCGCGTTTCGTGCCTGGCTGACCAACATCCTGCCATGGAATCCCCGCCCGCCGCTCCCGATCCTTTCCCCGTCGGCACCCTGGTCCGCCACGATCAGCATGGCCTGGGCCGGGTGGTGGCCCGGGACCGCGACCTGGTCACGGTCCAGTTCGGACCCGACATCCGCAAAATCTCCGTCAATTTTCCAGGCATGCGGGTGGAGCCCGGCGCCGATCCCGAGATGGCCCGGCTCAAGCAGGCGCTGCGCGAGGTGCTCCACGATTTCGGCTGGCTCGACGGCGAGGCCGAACTCGGCCGGCGCTGGCAGGGCGGGACCTTGGTGATGAAGCCGGGCAAGGACGGCGCGGTGAAGGAAGTGCCGATCGACGTCTTCTTCCGCAAGCTGATCGGGGTTCGCGACAAGCTGCGGGTGCTGGAGCAGAAGCTGAACGCGCATCCGGTGCTGAGCGGCGAGGACAAGCTCGAATTGCAGGGCTATGTCACCCGCTGCTACGGCAGCCTGACCACGTTCAACGTGCTGTTCGCTGATAAGCCGAGCTGGTTCGTCGGCCAATCCGGGGAATGACGCGGCACGCCGGTATCAGCCGGCCACCACCGCGGTCCGGCGCCAGCGGCGGGGATTGGTCCCGTGCAGCTGGGTGAAATGTCGGCAAAACAGTGACTGGTTGGTGTAACCGCAGCGCCGCGCCACGCTGACGATCCGTTCATCCTGGCGCTCGCGGAGCAGGCGAGCGGCAAGATCGATCCGGCAACGTCGCAGGTAGCCGAGCGGCGTCGTTCCGAGCTGGCTCCGGAAGATGCGGGTGACCATCGATGGCGAAACTCCTGACGACGCCACCAGGCGCCTGAAATCGTAGGTGGGATCCAGCATATCGTGATGGAGCTGCAAGCAGAGGTCGTCGAACCACAATGGTGGATTCGGGGGAATGGATCCGGGGGGCCGTCGCCGTTGCGTCCCGCCGGCCGCGATCGCGGCGACGGCGTGGTCGATGAGCAAGCGGTCCAGCGGTCCGCGGGCGCGCAAGGCCCATTCGCCGTCCACCGGCCGCCAGTCGGCGAATCCCGATAGCAGTTCAGCGATGGCCTTCCGGGCACCTGGCGGATCACGCACCGCAACCGGCCCGGTCGGCAGTCGGCGCAAGGGATTGGCCTGGTCCCCGTGCAGATGGACGGTGAACAGGATCGAGAACAATTCGACCACCTGCAAATCCTCGTGGCGTTGGCCGGATATCCCGCCTGGCGGCATCAACCACGAGCAAGGCGCCTGATGCCGGGTCATTCCACCTGGTGCGATGCAGTTCAGGTTGCCCGCCAGCAAGACGAAGATCGACCAGTAGTCCTTGGGGTGGCGGCGGGCGATGGAGGGCAGCCGGCCGCGATCGAGGCCGGCGTAATTCACTTGCAGAACCGCACGCCGCCAGGCCAAGGCGAACCATGCCGGCAACCTGCCAGGGGGAATCGGTGTGCGGTCGCCTGGTGTCCTGGCGACCGGTGTCCGGGCATTATTCCGGTCGGCCGGCGGCCGGATCGATGCAAGTGGTGGCATATGGGAGTATATTGGTTCTATGCCAGACAAAGCGATCCGGTTTCAGGGGCGTATCCGCTGCATGCGCTTCACCCTCCACACCGGTCTCTCCGTCGTTTTGCTGACCGCGGTCCTGACCGCCGGATCGACCGGAATCCATGGCGGCGAAGCCGACGACGATGCTGGTGGGGGCGCCTCGGTCGGGCAGATTCCGATCCCGGCCCACCTGCTGCCGGCATTCAGCGATGCGCTGCCCAATCCGGCGGTCACCACGGTCATGCCCGACCACGGCTGGCGTCCAGCGTGGATCGTCCTGAATGGAACCGCACCGCCGCGGTCGCTGCGCGGCGGCTTCCGCGATGGGACCATGGCCGTGGCCGGTGCCCAGAGCGCCCGTCAGAAAATCGGCGAACTGACCCTGTCCGGCCCACAGATCGCCGGCGAGTGGAGCGAGGCGGAGGGGCGGATCACGATCACAGGCACGCTCAGCGGCGAGCAGGTTGCTGGTGCCTGGTCGATGGTGCGAGCGAAAGACGGCGAAAAAATCAAAGGGGTGCTGTCCGGCTGGGTACGCGACACCGCTGCCATGGCGACCTCCCAGGCATTTGCCGCCGATGCCAGCTGGCCGGAATACCTCGGTCCCAACCACAACAAGACGGCCGGGCCTTGCGCCAGGCCCCTGGTCGACCGCCTCGACCAGTCCCGGCTGCTGTGGCGCAGCGAACTGCCCATCGATCGCGGGCCGGGGAACGGCACGCCGTACCAGCGCCTGGGAAAATACATCGCGATGGCGTTTTCCGGACCGACCATCGCTGGCGGATCGACGCCGGTCGTCGCCCGCAGCCGGGTGTTCACCTATCATTTCATTCCATCCCAGACCGGGCCCTACAAAGCTGAGGCCATCAAAGGACTGCGCCAGGAGGCCGAGGCCCGGCTGCCGGTGCGCCGCGAACTGGCAGGCGGTTCAGCCGCCGGCGATGAGCTGGACGCGTTGGCGGGATTGCAGGTGGATAAGGACGCCAACTTGCCCCCGATCGAACAGGTCGATCCCTTCGCCCGCGAGAAATACGCCTGGTTCGGCGACGATGTGATCGCCTGCCACGACGCCGCCACCGGGGCTTTGCGCTGGACCACGGTGCTGCCGCGCGCGACCGTCTGCGCCCCGTGCCAGGATCACAAGAATGGTCCGACCAATTGCACGCCGTGCACCGATGGCGAGCGGGTGTACGCCACCGGCACCAGCGGCCGGGTCTATGCCTGCGAGGCCGCGACCGGCAAGCTGCTGTGGAACGCCCGGATGCCGACCAGCGGCTATCCCCGCATGGGCGGCCATTACATCGAGAACTTCAACCAGTCGCCCCAGGTGGTCGGCGGCACGTTGCTCGTCCCCGACCACCGGGTGACGCTGTACGGCTATGACGCTTCCACCGGCGCCCTGCGCTGGACCTTGCCCGGTGGAGTCGGACGGATCGCCCAGTCGACGTATTGGAGGCACGGCGACGCCGACCTGCTGATCACCCTGCGCGACGAGAAATCCCTGGTTGCCCAGGGCGTCAAGGCACCGGCGGCAGAGCGCACGATCACCTGGGGATCGCAGCCGGTGTCCGGAACTTTCGCCGCGGTATCGATCAGCGACGGAAAAATGCGCTGGGATATGCCTGGCAATTACAATACCGGCGGCTTTGCCCTGAGCGGCGATGCGCTGGTGGTCATGGCCAACCTCGACACGTCTTCCCGCGAAAACTTCACCTGCGAGTTGGTCTGCTTCGACCTGGCCAGTGGCGTGCCGGTCAAGCGTTGGGCGACCCGCACCAGCCGCTGCAAGACTGAGGTCCTGCCGGTCATCGGCGATGGCAAGGTGTGGGTGTCCATGCCGTCTGGCTACACGGTGTTCGATCTCGCCACCGGGAATGAACTGGCTCGCCTCGACGCTCCAGGAGGCTCCAACGAAGGCACCGCCGAGTTCGTCGATGGTCGGCTGTTCACCCGGCTTGAAGGCAGCCACGGTTCCGGCCCATGGACCTGGTTGTCCTTCCGCGATGGCAAACTGGTGCTGGCCACGGTCGAGGACCCGGCCCAGGGCGCGAAGGACAAGAATAGCCCGGACGCGCCAGCCGTGGTATGGACCGGCGTTCATCCCCTGACCAGCTCGTACCACAGCAAGCCGATGCTGTTCCCGGTGGTGGATGGGCGGATGTTCATCCGCGGCGCTGACGGAGTGTACTGCTACGATCTGCGCAAACCCTGACCGGCGGCGGCACTGACTCCTTGGCGGCGCGCTGGGCTGGCCGCCTTGGCGTCGCGCTGCGCTGGGCGAGGATGCCGACGTGGACTGGCGCATCGTCCTCACCGGAACCGGCACCAGCCACGGCAACCCGCCTTGGGGCTATCCGGATTGGTGGTCGACCGATCCACGCGATCTGCGCCGGCGATCCGGTGCGATCCTGCTCGGTCCCCGGGGCGAAGTGGTGCTGCTCGATGTCGGACCGGATCTGCTCCACCAGTTGCGCGATCCGTTCCGCACCTGGGACGGACGCAGCTATCCCAGCGACTGCATCGTGCGCTGCGATGGCGTGCTGCTCACCCACGACCACGCCGACCACTGCCATGGCCTGAACGACCTCCGCCATGTGAACCGGCTGATGGGCGGCAAGGACATCCCGATCCACGGCGCCGCCGGCCATCTGGAGGCGCTGCGCACGATGTTTCCCTACTGCTTCATCACCGCCCTGGAGGCTTATCAGCATGCTCGGCCGGCGCTGACCACCGCCACGCTGGAGATGGACCAGCCGTTCACCCTGGCCGGACTGGACTGCATCGCCTTCGCCATGAGCCACGGCCCGGCCGGGGTCACCACCGGTTTCCGCTGCGGAAACCTGGCCTATCTCACCGATTTGAAGGATCTGCCCGTGGCGGCCGATCGGCACCTGCGTGGCCTCGACCTGCTGGTCCTCGACATGCTGCGCGCCGAACCCCACCCCACCCACCTGTGCTGGGCCGAGGCCCAGGCGATGATCGCCCGGTTGCAGCCGCGGCGCACGGTGCTGACCCACATGGGGCCGGAAGTCCGCCATGCCGACTGGGTACCTCGTCTGCCGCCGGGCGTGGTCATGGCGGTTGATGGCCAGGTCGAGACCTTCAGCGCATGAAGGTCCGTGCCCCGAACCGCCAAGGCGCCACAACGCCAGGGGATTTCCAGCAACTTTCGCGAGGCACTGGATCGCCGCCGGGACTGCGCCATGTGGTGATCGTGCTGGCGCTGTTCCTGCTCGGCTGCGTCGCGCGGCCGCCGGTCGCCGCCGAGGACGCGCCGCCGGATCCCGGACCGGTCGCGGGGGAACCGCCGCCGCCGTTCCTCGATGCGCCGCTGCCGGAGCCGGTTCCTGCCGCTCCGGTGCTGCCGGCCCTCGACCACGAACCGGTGGTGGATGTGCTGCTGGCTGGCGGCGCGGTGGTGAGCTTCGATCTGCTGGTGCCTGCCAGCCATCCGGTGCTGGGAACCGTGGCCGCCGGCAAGCACGAGGCCCGGGTCGGCGCCACCGGGCTGGTGATCGACGGACGGATGATCGCAGCCGATCGGCTGGAGCTGACCCAAGGCCCGGCGGCGGTGCGTTTCGCCTGCACTGCCGTCCAGGGCAGCACCAGCATGCCGCTGCGCTTCGGCGGCCAGCTGGTGCTGCGCCTCGACCGTGGTTCCCCGGCCGAACCGGCCCGGGTCGAGCTGG
Source organism: Planctomycetota bacterium (assembly GCA_014193115.1). Classification (GTDB taxonomy): domain Bacteria; phylum Planctomycetota; class UBA11346; order UBA11346; family UBA11346; genus BJHQ01. Next base: position 19,551 of record BJHQ01000022.1, read on the forward strand.
GCGAGCGAGTGCCCATGGAGGACTACCTGATCGGCGTGATCGGCAACGAGATGCTGCCGTCATGGCCGGCGGCGGCCCTGGCCGCCCAGACCATCGCCGCCCGCAGTTATGCGGCCGACCGCTGGCTGCGCCGCCAAGGCCGGCCCTGGCATCTGTCGTGGCACCAGAATCGGGACATGGCCTATCGCGGAGTGCCAGCGAAAATCCAGCCATCGGTGCAGGCCGCCGTGGCCAGCACACGCGGCCAGGTGCTGCTGGTCGGTGGCCTGCCGCTGCCGGCGCTGTTCCACGCCGGCAGCGGCGGACGCACCGCCGACCTGGCGGCGCTGATGCCGAAGCTGACCGCCGCCGATGGCCGGACATCGGTCGCTGCGGCTTTGGCCAGTTGCGATGATCCGGCCAGCGAGCGCGGCGCCCGCGGGTTGCGCTTGCCCGCCAGCCACCTGCGCTGGATGGCCTCGGTCGACCTCGATCGCCTGGCGGCTGCGGTGGCGGCGCTGCGCCGCGAGCCCCAGGCGACCATCCTCGGCGTGTCGATGACCAGCGATCCTGGCGACGGCCGGGCGCGCAGTGTCAGCTTCCGGCTGCGGCCACCGCCGCGCCCGGGATCGGCAACGGCGCCGGTCGCCGGTCCGGCGGCGGAGCGCACCGTGACCGTCGATGCCGCCGCCTTGCGTTTGTCCATTGGTTCCATGCTGCTGCGCTCGACCTGGTGGACCTCGTCGGTGATCGAGAACGGGCAATGGCGGGTCCACGGCCGCGGCTTCGGCCATGGCGTCGGCCTGAGCCAGGTCGGCGCCTGGCAGCTGGCCCGGGACGGTTTGGGCGCAGCAGCGATCCTCAAGCATTACTACGGCGGAGCGGCGCTGGAGCGGCGCTGGTAGCGGTGCTGCGCTGGACCACATTCCTGCTTCTGGCCTTGGCTGCGGTCATGATCCAGCACAGCCTGCTCGGCGGAGCCCGCTTCGCTCCGGATCTGCCGTTGGCGATGGTGGCTTGGGCGGTGGTCGATGGCACCACCACCGGCTTCGTGGCCCGGGCGTGGTGGGTCGGGATGCTCCGCGACGCCTGCGATCCCGCCGCGTTGATCTTCCAGACCGCAAGCAATCCGCTGGGTTTTGCGCTGTTCCACACCACCGGATATTTCCTTGTCGCGGTGGCATTTTGGCCGCTGCGCGGACTGGTCTTCCGCCGCCGCGGCCTGGGCTGGGCCCTGGTCGCCGGCTGCGCGAGCATCGTCCTGGCCATCGCCGACGGCCTGATCGGCGGCTTCGGCGACGCCACCGCGACCAGCATCCTGGGCAATGCGGTGCTGACCGCGATCGCCGCCATGGCGATCGGCTGGATGGCCGGAATCCTGCCCAGCTGGCTCAGCCCGGTGGGCCGCGACGGCGCGTGAAACCGGCCAGCCCGGCCATGGCAGTCTTCCAACGGTGCAGGTGAGCCCGGCCAGGACTGGCGCCGGAGCCGCCTGGCCGTGTGCTGGGGCGCATGCTCACCAGCCGTTCTCCCTGGGATCTCGCTCCGGTGTGGCAGAGCCCATCGGCCACCTCGGAACAGATCGCCGGCGCGGTCGCAGCCATGGCCGGCGCATTCCCGGCGTGGAGCCGCAACGACCACCGGGCTGAACGCCTGCGCGCCTTGGCCACGGCGATCTCCGCCCATCGCGCGAGCCTGGCGGTGCTGCTCACCCGCGAGGCGGGCAAGACCGCCGGCGATGCCGAGGCCGAGATCGAGCTGCTGATCAAGAAGATCGACATCACCCTGGGCGCCGGAGCCAGCCTGGTGCCGGGGGTGCCGGCGGTCGGTCATGGCGTGGCCATCGCCTGGCGGCCCCGGGGCGTGGCGGTGGTCGTCGGCCCGTCGAATTTCCCGCTGCACTTGCTTCACGGTTTGGTGGTGCCGGCACTGGCGGTGGGCTGCACCGTGGTCGCCAAGCCGACCGAGCGCTGCCCGGCCCTGGGCGAACTGTACCGAGCCCTCCTGCGCGAGGCCGGGCTCGGCGAGGTCTGCGCCGTGGTGCTGGGCGGACCCGAGGTGGTCGCGGACCTGGTCGCCCAGCCGGCGGTGGCGACGGTGGCGGCGGTCGGCTCGCGAACCACCGGCGTGGCGCTGAGCCGCCTGCTGGCGCCGCGGCCCGAGGTCGTCCTGGCCCTGGAACTGGGCGGGGTGAACCACGCCTTGGTCTGCGCCGACGCCGAGGTCCACCTGGCCGTGCCGGCCATCGCCGACGGCGCCTGGCGGATGGCCGGACAACGCTGCACCGCGACCCGGATCGTCCACGTGCCGCGGCGGTTGCTCGACCCGGTGCTGGCTGGGCTGCACGCCCAGCAACCGGCGTGGTTGCCGAGCGGAGCCCACAGCGCCCAAGCCGGTCCGATGGTCGCTGTCGACCTGCGCGACCGCTTCGTCGCGGCCTGGCAGGCCCGGCCCGACGGCCTGGAAGCGTTGCCCATCGCCGGGTCTCCGCCCAGCGGCGGAGCCTTCGCCGCGCCGGTGCTGGCGGTGGTCCGCGATCCCGCGGCGCGGCACCACCCGCTGATCAGCGAGGAGCACTTCGGCCCGGGGCTGATCGTCGATCCCTATGACGATGAGGACGAGGCGGTGGCCAGGATGACGGCCAATCCGTACCGCCTGTCCGCAGCGGTTTGGACCACCGATCGCGAACGATTCCTGCGCCATGCCCGGCTCCTGCGCTACGGCCTGGTCGCGCATAACCGCTCCACCGCCGGAGCCCGCAGCGATCTGCCGTTCGGCGGCTGCGGCGCCAGCGGCAATGGCCGCCCAGCAGCGGTGGCCGCCAGCCGCATCTTCGCCGACGAAACCGTGGTGTGGTGAGGCCGGTCATCGGCGTCATGCCGCCGGGACCCTGATTCCGGGCTCGCCTCCGCGCCGCCGTCGACCCGTGGTGGACGCGGCAGCAGCGATCGCGAAGCGATCGGTCAAGTCCGGGCGAACCCACTGGCCAATGCTTCCCTCTGGTTCAAACTACCCACCATGGGGAGCATGGTCAGGCGATCGCCATGAGCAGGGCTCCAACACCTGAGCCACCGCCGCAGGTCGATCCGTTCGGAGCGAATCCGTCCGAACCGACACCCACCTCGGGCAGCAGACGGTATCGGCGGAGCGTCATGGGTCTGGTCGAGCAGCCGGCCGATGGGGCCAGCGCAACGGCCGAGCCTCGCGCGACGGTCGAACCGACGCCCAGCTCTGGAACCCGCCGCTTCCGGCGCAGCGTCCAGGGTCTGGTGCCGGTCAACGAAGCCATCGTGGTTCCATCGCCGCCGAAGGCGCACCGCACGATTCCCGATCCTGATGCGCCCAGGCGAAGCGACTATCCGACGCCTCATCCGAGCGCGCTGGTCGCGCCGGTCCGCTTGGCCATCGATCTGAAGCGCAGCGACCACGTCGCTGCTGTCTTCAACCATTTCGACGCGTTTTTTACTGGTCGCTCCCTCACCGACCTGGTGCGCCTGGGCGAAGCCCTTGGTGCCTGGCGGCAGTCGTCCGCCACGGCCGAAAAGGAGACCCAGATCATCGGCACGCTGACCAGACTCATGCACGGCCTTGAGCTTGAGATCAGTCGCGATGATCTGCACCATCTGCTGCTCAAATACCTGGATCCGACCCGGCTGCACTCTGTCGCCCAGGCCAGCATGCCGGCCCCGGCCGGCTCCGCCCGGCTGACCAGAACCGGCTGACCAGAACGAGCCACGCTGCGCGGCTGGACCACCAGCCGCCGACAGTCAGCTGCTGTTTTCCTGGTTTGCCGGTGGCTTCCGCTACGCAGCCGTAGATCGCCTCAGGCCGTTCCATCGCCTGGACCTGCGGGTTCGCGCAGGCCCAGGCGGTGGCTCCGGAGATCAGCCCCGGAGATCAGCCCCGGGCGCCAGCGGCGCGGGCTTTGACCTTGCCCTTGGCAGCTGGCTTTGCCTTGGCCGCTGGCTTGGCCTTAACTGCTAGCTTCGCCTTCGCGGCAGGCTTCGACGCGCTCTTCGCCTTCGCTGCGGCTTTGGCCGGCTTTTCCTTGGCGACTTTCGTCGGCTTGGCCGCTTTCGCCGCCGCCCGATCGGCGCGGATCGCGGCCTGGGCCGCCGCCAGGCGGGCCACCGGGACGCGGAACGGCGAGCAGCTGACATAGGTCAGGCCGATGCGATGGCAGAAATCGATCGTGGTCGGATCGCCGCCGTGCTCGCCGCAGATGCCGAGTTTCAGATCGGCCCGGGCCTGGGTGCCCTTCTCGATGGCGATCTCCATCAGCTTGCCGACGCCAGTCTGATCGATGCTCGCGAAGGGATTGGCCTTCACGATGCCGATCTTCTGGTAGTGGGGCAGGAACTTGCCCGAGTCGTCGCGGCTCATGCCCAGGGTGGTCTGGGTCAGATCGTTGGTGCCGAAGCTGAAGAACTGGGCCTCGGCGGCGATCTCGTCGGCGGTCAGGGCCGCCCGCGGGATCTCGATCATCGTGCCGACCAGGTATTTCAGCTTGGCCTTGGCGGCTTTGATCTCTTCCTGGGCCACGGCGTGGACGATGTCGAGCTGCTGCTTCAGCTCGGCCACATAGCCGACCAGCGGGATCATGATCTCGGGCACGACCTTCAGGCCCTTTTTCGCGCAGGCGATGGCTGCGCGGATCACCGCCCGGGTCTGCATGGCGCTGATCTCGGGATAGACGATGCCGAGGCGGCAGCCGCGGTGGCCGAGCATCGGGTTGGACTCGTGCAGGCTGTTGTTCAGCTCAGCGATGCGGGCGAACGGCACGCCCAGCTTCTTGGCCAGGGCGTCCATCTGGTCGTGGGACTGAGGCAGGAACTCGTGGAGCGGCGGGTCGAGGTAGCGGATGGTCACCGGGCGGTCGCCCATGGCGGTGAACAACCCTTCGAAGTCGGCCTGCTGCATCGGGAGCAGTTTCGCCAGGGCGCCAGTGAAGTGGTCGATGGCCTCGGCGTATTTGCCTTTGATCAGGTGCAGCTTCTGCTCGTCGCCCTTGGCCTCTTCGGATTCGGCCTTGTATTTCGCGTAGTCGTCGCTGAACAGGATCATCTCGCGCACGCTGTCGATGCGGTCGCCATCGAAGAACATGTGCTCGGTGCGGCACAGGCCGATGCCTTCGGCGCCGAAGGACACCGCGTTAGCGGCCTGGTCGGGCTGGTCGGCGTTGGTCCGGATGCCGAGGCGGCGGCGCTTGTCGGCCAGCTTCATCACGAAGTCGTAGGCCTGGAACAGCTCGCTGTCGGCGGGCTTCATGGTCTTGGCGACCAGGACCTGAAGGAGCTCGCTGTCGGAGGTCTTGACCCGGCGGCCATAGACCTTGCCGGTGGTGCCGTTGATCGAGATCCAATCGCCTTCGCGCAGCGCCTTGCCGTTGCACAGCAAGGTGCCCTTGTCGTAGTCGATGGCGACTTCACCGGCGCCGGCGACGCAGACCTTGCCCATCTGACGGGCGACCAGGGCGGCGTGGGACGAGACCCCGCCGCGGGCGGTCAGGATGCCGTCGGCGGCGATCATGCCGCGCAGATCCTCTGGGCTGGTCTCGATCCGGCAGAGCACCGCGCGCTGGCCGGCGGCCACCAGTTCCTCGGCCTTTTTCGCAGAAAGTGCGATGATACCGCTGGCGGCGCCGGGACCGGCGGGCAGGCCGGCGGTCAGGTAGGAATCGGCTTCGGCGGCCTTTTCGTCGGCGCGTTCGAAGATCGGCGCGAGCAGCTGGTTGAGCGCTTCCGGATCGCCCGAGGCGATGGCGTGCTCCGGGGTCATCAACTTCGCCTTGACCATGTCATGGGCGATCTTGACATAGGCCTGGGCGGTGCGCTTGCCGTGCCGCGTCTGCAGCATGTACAGCTTTTTCTCTTGGATCGTGAACTCGAAGTCCTGGACATCGCCGAATTCTTTTTCGAGCTTGCTGCGGATCTTCTGGAGCTGGACGAAGATGTCCTTGAACACCGCGTCGTTGGCCATGTCGGTGATCTTGAGCGGGGTGCGGATGCCCGCGACCACGTCTTCACCCTGGGCGTTGGCCAGGTATTCACCATAGAATTCGTTGGTGCCATTGGCCGGGTTGCGGGTGAACGCGACGCCGGTGCCCGAGGTCTCGCCCATGTTGCCGAAGACCATCGCCTGGACGTTGACCGCGGTGCCCCACTCATGGGGGATGCGGTACTTGTCGCGGTAGACCACCGCCCGGTCGTTCATCCACGAACCGAACACGGCGCCGACCGCGCCGTTCAGCTGGGCGTAGGGATCCTGGGGGAAGGCCTTGCCGGTGCGTGCTTTGATCAGATCGCGGAAGCGGCTGATCAGATCCTTCAGATCGGCTTCGGTGAGCTGGGTGTCTTCGACATAGTTGCGCTCGTGCTTGAGCTCGTCGAGGACCTGGTCGAAGGGCTCGTGCTCCTGCTCGTTGCGCTTCTGCACGCCCATCACCACATCGCCGTACATCTGCACGAAGCGGCGGTAGCTGTCATAGGCGAAGCGGCCGTTGCCGGTCTTGGCCTTGAGCGCCTCGACGGTGATGTCATTGAGGCCGAGGTTGAGGATGGTGTCCATCATGCCCGGCATCGAGTCGCGGGCGCCGGAGCGCACCGAGACCAGCAGCGGATTCTTGCTGTCGCCGAACTTGGCGCCGGTGCTGGCTTCGATCTTGCGCATCGCCGCCGGCACCTGCTTGTCGAACAGACCGACCGGATAGGACTTTTTGTTGGCGTAATAATAGGTACAGACTTCAGTGGTGATGGTGAAGCCGGGAGGCACCGGGAATCCGCGGCGGCTCATCTCGGCGAGGTTCGCGCCTTTGCCGCCGAGCAGCGACTTCAGTTCGGCGCCGCCGTCTGCGGTTCCGTTGCCGAAATGATAGATCGAAGAAGCCATGGATTTTTCCTGGAAGGTTGATGCCGGGCAGGGCGCAGGCCGGGACGGCGCGGCGCGCAAGCGGGCGGGTGTGCGGGAAAGCGGAGAAAAAGTAGAAGCGGAGATGATGAGGTCAACGCATGGTTTGCCTGGGAGCGCAGGCTTTAGCCTGCGTGCGGCGTCCTTCGGCAGGCTGACGTCTGCGGCGTCCTTCGACAGGTTGAAGCCTTCGCTCTTAGGTGTCGCTCCTCGCAGTCGCTGCGCGGGCTGGCTCCACGGTGATGCAGTCAACGCAGGGGTTGCCTGGGAGCGCAGGCTTTAGCCTGCGTGCGACGTCCTTCGGCAGGCTGACGTCTGCGGCGTCCTTCGACAGGCTGAAGCCTGCGCTCTTAGGTGTCGCTGCCAGGCGTTGCGCGGCCGGCGCCTGGGCCACCGTGCCGCCCATGCGTACGCTGCTTCTGCTGCTGGCCGCCGCCTTGCTCGCCGCCGCCGATCCGGCCGGCACCGTGGCGGTCGGCCCCAATCCCACCGCCGCCCGTTTCTTCCATGAAAAAGTCCAGCCGGTGCTCGCCCAGCACTGCCTGGGCTGCCATGGAGAGACCAAGCAGAAAGCCGATCTGCGCTTGGATTCGCTGGCGGCGATGCTCCGCGGCGGCGAAAACGGCGCCGCCCTGGTCCCGGGAGATCCCGCGGCGTCGCCGATGATCACCAGCCTGCATTGGACCGGCGACCTCAAGATGCCGCCCAAGGAAAAACTGCCCGACCAGGACATGGCTGCGCTCACCCGCTGGGTCGAGCTAGGAGCGCCCTGGCCAACCCAGCCCGCCGAGACTGCCGGTTCCGCCACCAGCGGGGCTGCTGCGCCGCCGAAACCACCTCGGCCGCCGTTCCTCGGACGGCTCCACCCGGTGCTGGTCCACCTGCCCCTCGGCTGCCTGGTGGTCGCGGTGCTGGCCGAGTTCCTGGTGTGGTGGCGCGGCCTGGCATGGCGGGGATCCGTGACGCTGCTCTGCGCGGTCGGCGCCGCTGGTTCGGTCGGAGCCATCGCCAGCGGATTGGCCCTGGCCAGCGACCAGGATCGCGACCTGCTCAGCCAGCATCAGATCATGGGTTTCGCCGTGCTGATCCTGGCCGTCGCCGCCACCGCCTTGGCCACCGCGGCCCACCGTCTGCCCGCCGTGGTATGGCCGCTGCGCATCACCTTGGTGGTCACCGCCGCCGCCGCCGGCCTCACTGGACACCTCGGCGGGATGATGGCCTGGGGCCGCGACTGGCTGCCATGAGCCGGCCAGCACCGCGCCAACTCTGGCTGATCGACGACTCGGCGGACCACCATGTGGTGACCGCCGCCACCGCCCGCCGGGCCGACTGGGATTTCACTGGATTCCACGATGGCGACTCGGCCCTGGCGGCCCTCGCCGCCGGCGGCCGGCCAGCGGTGGTGCTGATGGATTTCTTCATCGGCGAAGAGCGCGGCGATCTGGTCACCGCCGCCTGGCGTCAACTCGAACCAGCTGGCTATCGGGCGATCATCATCGGCTTTTCGAGCGTCCGGGCCGGCTCGTTGCGGATCCTCGCCGCCGGCGGCGATCTGGTGCTGGCCAAGCGCGGCGGACCCGACGGCATCAATCCCGACTTGCTGGCGTGGCTGACCGCCAAGAAGCCGAAGGCCGGCACCGGCTGAACCTCGGGAAAGCCGGCGAACCGCCAAGCCGCCAAGGAAAAAGAGAGGAGATGTTCCGCTGGCTGGAACACCAGGCTGGTGGGGGGGTGGAACTGTCCACCTTGGCTCTTTGGCGTCTTGGGGGTTCCGCAACGTCGCTATGCACGTCGCGCGGCGGTCCGGACGGTTGCATGGCCTCCGCGGTCGGCCAACGCTCGCCCCACGAGGTCCACCATGCCCGATCCCTTCAAGGCCTACGACATCCGCGGCAAGTATCCGCAGGAACTTGACGAGGCCTTGGCCTATCGCATCGGCCACGCCACCGCCCAGGTGCTCCGGCTGGCCGGGAAGCGGTTCGCGGTCGGCCGCGACATGCGCGAGGGTTCGCCGGCAGTGAAGTCGGGCTTCGTCCGCGGGCTGGTCGAAGCCGGCGTGCGGGTGGTCGATGTCGGTCTGGTGTCAACGCCGTGCCTGACCTTTGCGACCCACCACCTGGGAACCGATGGTGGTGCCCAGATCACCGCCAGCCACAACCCGCGGGCCTATGCCGGGATCAAGCTCACCGGCCCGGGATATGTGCCGGTCGGCGCGGGTTCGGGCATGGAGGAGATCGAAGCCCTGGCCCGGGCCGGGACCCTGTCGCCGGCTGCCGGCGGGCGAATCGACGAGGCTCTGGTCATCGACGCCTATGCCGCCCACCTCACAGCGCTCCTGCGCCTGTCGCGTCCGCTGAAGGTCGTGATCGACGGCGGCAACGGCATGGTCGGGACGATGCTCCAGCATCTTGCGCCGCGCCTGCCCGGGCTGTTCATCGTGCCGATGTACCTCGACCCCGACGGACGCTTTCCCAACCACGAGGCCAATCCGCTCAAGCTGGAAAACCTCAAAGATCTGCAGGCCCGGGTGGTGGCTGAGGGCGCCGACTTCGGGGCGGCATTCGATGGCGACGGCGACCGCTGCGCCTTGGTCGACCACCGCGGCCGGTTCGTGCCCTGCGACCTGACCACGGCGCTGATCGCCCGGCAGTATCTGGAGCGCGAACCTGGCGTCGCAATCGTCTACGACCTGCGCTCATCGCTGGCCGTGCCCGAGCTGATCGCCAGCCTGGGCGGGCAGCCGGTCGAGACCCGGGTCGGCCACAGTTTCATCAAGAAGACCATGAAAGAACACCACGCCGCCTTCGCCGGCGAGCTGTCGGGCCATTATTATTTCCGGGATTTCTTCGGCGCCGATGGCGGCCTCTACGCCTTCCTGGTGCTCGCCAACCTGATCTCCGCCGCGCCCAGCCTCGAATCCCTGGTCACGCCGTTGCAGCGCTATTTCCACACCGGTGAGATCAACTTCACCGTGGCCGACATCCCCGCGGTGTTCGCCCGGTTGCGCGCCTTGCCCGACGTGGCGGTCAGCGAGCTCGACGGCATCACCGTCCGCGGCCAGGGCTGGTGGGCCAATGTCCGGGCGAGCAACACCGAACCGGTGGTCCGCCTGAACCTGGAAGGGACCACGCCAGCCCAGCGTGACGAACGCCTGGCCGCGATCACGGCGCTGATCCGCGGCTGAGCCAGCGCGCCGTCAGCGCTGCTGGTTGCCGACGCGTTGCGGCTGGTCGCCGAGGCGTTGCGGCTGGTCGCCGAGGCGTTGCGGCTGGTCGCCGACGCGTTGCAGCCGCAGTTGGGCCAGAAAATCGAGGATTTCGCGGCGTTTGGCGGGATCGAGTTCGGAATAACCCGCCGCGGCCGCGCCGTGGCCACGGATCGCGGCATCGAGATCCAGCGCCCGGCCGTCGTGCAACCATGGACCGGTGCTGGCGACGCCCCATAGCGGCGGAGTGCGGAAACGGCGGATCACCGTGCCGTCGGCCTGGTGGATCCACAGCTGCTCACCGAGGTCGTGACTGCAAAAATCCGTGTACATCCCGGTCACGATCAGCGGTCCTGGCAGACGCGGTGCGGCAATGGCGCTGCTGTCGGTCCAAGTCCACCTGATCGCACGACGATCCGGTTGCGCGAAGGACCAGTCGGGCCGATGGCAGCCGGCGCAGCCTATCTTTGTGAAAATCGGTGGTGGCGGCAGCGCGGTCGGCGGCTCGGGATGATCGAGCAGATAGCGTTCGATCCGGTCGAGATCATCGCGGCGGAGCTCACTGAGCACGCCATCGCCGTCGGGGTCATCCAGGCTGCGGCCGTCGGCTGCCCGGCGTCCGCCCGGATCGATCGCTATGGTTCCGGGCAGCAGTCGGGCGCCGAGGGGACTGGCCCGGGCGCCGAGCGGCCCGGCGCTGGCGCTTTGCTGCCAGGTGCTGGCGCCGTGCAGCGAGGCCGAGGTCGCCGATCGGATGACGGCGGGATCCTTGCTCGGTTCTGGCTGGCTGACGGCCCCGTCGTCGGCCTGGAGGCCCGCATGCTGGGCGAAGGCGCCAGCGATGAACGGACGCAGCGCGGTGGGATCGAGGCTGCGGCTGGCGGGCACCTCGCCCCAACCGAATGCCGCCACCGCCGGCCACCATCCGGCCACCCGCGGATCGGCCGTGCCCCGGGCGCCGGGCACTCGGCCGCCAACCGCATCGACGCAAACGATGGACACTGCCGGATCGAGATCCGGCCAGCCGTCGCCGTCTGCATCAACGAAACTGCCGAAGCGGATGTCCTGCACCACCGCCTCGGCGAACGGCGCGTCCGCCGCGGTGATCAGCCCATCGCGATCGCGGTCGGCAATGCCAAGCAACGCGTTGCTGATCGCCTGGGCGGTCTGCTCCATCGCGCCGGCTCCGAACAAGTGTGGCGTCGACCGGCCGATGCGGGGTCCGCCCCGGGCGATGGTGGCGCCAGCGCCGGCGTCTCCGAACGGCGTGTTATGACAGAGCGCGCAACTGAAGGCCCGGCCCATGGCCAGGGCCGGACGGCCATCGGATAGGCGAAGCAGCGGAGTCGGCGCACCGGCACCTTCTGCTTCGGAAAATTCCTTGCGGAACAGCTCGCGTCCAGCGAGCCAGTCAGCGAACGGATCCGCGCCCTGGAGACCCGCCACGATCAACAGCAGCGCCAGCCATACGGCAGCTTCACCGCCACGACGCCGTTGCATGGCGCGGGCTACGGAGCGCTGGCGAAGGCGCCGCACCACGTCTCGCCCTGGTCGGCGCCGAGGCGGACCCGGGCGACCTCCAGCCGGGCGGTGGCCAGGCGCAGATCGGCCTTGGCCACCGCCACGGTGAGCACCGTCGTGGCTCCGGCCGCCAGGCTGATCCGCTGGAACTCTTTCTGGTATCCGGCCAGCCGCACGTCGGCATGGACCGTCAGACCGTGGAGGTTGACCAACGTGATCTGGGCAGCGCCGGCCACTGGCCTGGTCTGATAGACCAATTGCAGGGGATTGAACCGCGGGTCGGCGACGACCGGAGTCACCGGAAAAGCTCCTTCAAGGGTTTTCGGTGCCGCCGAGGTCCAGTCGCCAGCCAGCGCCTGGCCGTCGATCTCGACGCCGGTCAGCAGCAGCACCCGGACCCGGTTGGGCGGCCACGGCAGATCGCCAAGGGGCAGAGCGCGCTCCTCCTCGCCGGCGAGACTGATCATCCCGCCGGGATGGACGCCAGGCAGCGCCCAGCGCACGGTCAGCCGCTGGTTTGAGCGATTACGCAGGTCGATGCCCTGCAAGCGATCAGCCTGGACCTGTGGCCGCCACGCCACCGCGGCGGGATTGAACGCGATCTGGTGCTCATCGGCCGGCACCGCCGCCAACCAGCCATCGCCCGATTGGGTCGATGTAAACCGCCGGCCGAACGCGGCACCGGGCGAGCGCAGCGGCCCGGAATCGTCAGGGCCGATCCGGACATTGCTGACCTCGACGATATCGTTGATGACCCCGGCATCGGCGACGCCGGCGAGCACCACTTCGGCGGTCCGTCCGGGCAACACATGCAACCGCGGCGTGACCAGAGCCGGGCGGCCGACCACCCGCCAGTCGAGGTGCACCGGCCGGTCGCCGCTGTGGCGCAGATGCAGGTCGATGCCGCCGGCTGCCGCCGGCGCCAGGGTATAGGCGAGCAGATGGGCGGCAAAGCCGGCGTCCTCGACGGAGGCGGTGACGCCATAGGCCGTGGGCTGGGCGTCGGGGCGGCGCGGCTGGGCCTGGCCGGGAGCCAGCACCGCTGCGCTGAACAGGCCGTGATCGCAGTTTTTCAAGCGAATCGCAGCCCGGGCAGAAGCGTTCGGCGCCAGGGCCAGTTCCGCCGGCTCATCGCAGTACCCGGGAACGACCCAGCGCAGCGCCAGCGCTGCATTCGTCCGGCTCTGCGCCTCGATCCAGGCCCGGTCGTCACCTGCCCGCACGATGCGGTAAATCACCGCCGCATCGCCGGGCACCGCGCCCAGTGGCGGTACGGTCCACTGCGGTTCCGGCGGGATCACGTCATCGAACACGGCATAGGCGTGGACGGCAGCGATCAGGGCAAGCAGCGGTAAGAAGCGCATCACGGATCCCGGAGCAATTCGACCGTGGCGGCCGAGAGGCTGGTGGCGGCCCAGCCGGTGGCGGAGCCATCCGCCGCCAGCACGCCATGGATCCGGGCCAGGCGCTGCTTGCCGGGATCGGGGATCGGGCTGGCGAACTCGACCAGCATGGTCACCGCCGGTCGGGGATCGCAGGTCAACCCGCAGCATGAGAATTTTGCCGGCGGAGCGAACAGCGCCCCGAGCAGTTGTTTGCCGCTGCGCAGCGCCGGGTGGGGCACCAGCACGCCGGTGATGGTGACCGCCTGATCGTGTTTGGCGCGCAATTCGGCTGGAATCTTCCAGGCGCCGTCGGTGCCGCTGATGCCGGCGAAGGCGCTCCAGGTCAGCTCGCCTGGTTGCAGCTTCGGCAGCGGCCGCGTCGCCACCGACAGCCACGCTGCATAGTTGATGCCGACGACGACGATCAGGCCGAGGATCACCGCGATGATGATCGGAATCCGAGCGTGCTGCCTTGCTGGTAGTGTGCGGATCATGGGTGGCTCGCCGGGGCTGGGACTGCGGGACCTGCGCGCCAGCGCAGCACCCGGCGGACGACGCCGGTGCCTAGGCACACCGCCAACGGGATGGCGAACGGCCAATGCCACCACGGCACCACCGCCATCGCCGCGAGGAAATCCTTGGGCGGCGCGCTCGCTCCAGGCAGGAACGAGACCACGCAGCAGCTGCCGCTGACGCCCGGCTCGGCGTTCGGAACATAGTTGTAGCCGGCCCACACCACCGAATTGGCGAAGGCTCCGCCGGCGATCGACATGACCAGCAGGCCGCCAACGAACAGCCACATCGCCGCGCTGCCCAGAGACCGGCGCAACACCAGCAGTTCTCCCAGGTTGGTCGCCGGCCCCGAGATCAGGAAGGTGACGCCAGCGCCCGGCGCCATGCCCTTCAGCAGCAGGCTTTGGACCAGGGGCAGGCTGGGCACGGTGCAGGTGTACAGCGGAATGCCGATCAGCGCGACCAGGATCAAGGGCAACAGGCCCGGACCGCCGACCCATGACGCGATCAGATCGAGGGGCAGCAGCGCCAGCACCACCGCCGCCAAAGCCAGGCCGACCACCAGATCAACGCTGACCTCGGAACCCAGATCCCACCACGCCCAATGCACCGCCCGAGCCACCCGCCGTGGCCACGGCAGCTGGGGTGCGGCGGTGGTCGCCGCGGGAACGGCATCGCGGAATTGGTGGTCGCCGGCGGCGAGCAGGACATTGCCGATCAATCCGAGCGCCACCGCCCCGACCGCGACGGTGCCCAACCAGACCGCGGTATAGAGTGGGCCGAGCAGGCCGATGCCCATGATGATCGAGATCGGCGACAACGCCGGAGCGGTGACCAAAAAGGCGAGCACCGTGCCCCGGGCGGCGCCGCCGCGCACCAGGCCCACCGCCACCGGGATCACCGTGCAACTGCACATCGGCAGCAGACTGCCGATGCCTGCGGCGGTCAGCACCGGCCGCAGACCGCGGGACCCGAACGCCCCTGACAGCTGTTCGAGCGAGAACCATTCGCGGATCACCGCCGCGATCAGGTAGCCCAGGACCAGGTACGGAGCGCTCTGCGCCACCGCCTGCACGAAGGCCGCCAGGAAGAGTTCAACGCCGTGCATGGGCGCAGGCTGCGCCGAATCCGTCCCGGAGAATCAATTTCTGGTGAAGGTCTGATGAAGGTGGAGCCTTCACTCAGACCGGGCGTGGCGACGGCCGTCCGCTGGCAACTCGTTCAAATCAGATGAACTCGCACCAATACGCCGTGGTCACCGCCGCCTGGATCGAGAACCCGCTTTTGGCCGGCACTTCGAAGCTGGTGCCCTGGGAATAGTGGCGCCAGTGCTCGTGGCCGTCGAGTTTGATCAGCAGCTCGCCGCAGACGACCGTCATCCGCTCGGCGCCGTCGGTCTTGAAGTGATGGGCGCCGGGGACGATGACGCCGACGGTCTGGCGGCGGCCGTTGCGTTCGAAGCCGAGGCTCTGCACGGCGCCGGTGAAATAGGAATTATGGGTGATCATGGCGGGCGGATCGTGGAACGCTCCACGCTCTGTCCAGGCGACGGATGGCGTCGCTCAGATGACGCCGCTCAGATCCCCAGCCCGAGCCGTTCGGCGAGGAACCGGTTGAGTCCGGCGCTGAGGATTTTGTTCTGGGTCTTGGCGATGTCGTAGCGGATGCGATGGAAGGTCAGGCGATCGCCGTCGAGGGTGGCGAAGCTCGAACGGGGATCGCGGTCCCGGGGCTGGCCCACCGAGCCGACGCAGATGTAGGCCTTGTGTCCGGCGGGCAAGACGAACTCACGGTGGTCGTCGTGGGGGAAGAACGTCCCGACCAGGGTCGACAAGAACGGGGTGTGGTTGTGGCCGGCGAAGCACAGGTCGAATCCGCTGAAATCCCGGCTCAGGGTCTGGATCATCGCCTCGGATTCGACCGGATTTTCGGGCTCATCGACATAGTCGTGGACCGGATCGTAGATCGAGCCGTGGACCAGCAGCAGCTTGCCGCGCAGGGCGAACTGGGGCCGGGCGGCGAACCACTCCAGGGGCGGCGTCAGCGGGCCCGACGGTCCGGTCTCGGCGCCGACTGGTTTCAGAATCTTCCGGGTCCAATCGATCGCCTGGGCGGCGTGGGGATTGAACCGGTGCTTGCCGGTGACCAGGGCTTCCTCGTGGTTGCCCATCAGGCTGGCGGCGAATTTCGACTGGGCGATCCGGGCGAGTTGCAAGGGATCGGGTCCATAGCCGATCACGTCGCCCAGGCAGAGGTATTCGGTCACGCCCAGCCGCTCGCATTCCGCGAGCACCGCCTCCATCGCTTCGAGGTTGCTGTGGATGTCGCTGACGATGGCAATCATGCGCCGGCCTTGGCCAGGTCGCTGTCGGTGAGTTCGCGGTGCAGCCGGGTCACGGTCGCCAGGGTCAGGCCGACCACGGTGTCCCATCCGCCTTGGATTTCAGCGACGAACTGGTCGCCGCGCTCCTGCACGGCATAGGCTCCGGCCCGGCCGTCGCATTCGCCGGTGGCGACATAGGCCGCGATCTGGGCCTGGGTCAGCGGGCGGAAGGTCACCTTGGCCAGGGCGATGCCGACCGCTTCGACCGCTTCCTGGCCGAGCTTCCGGCAGCAATGCCCGGTGATGACCGTGTGGGTGGTGCCCGAGAGCAGGCCGAGCATGCGCTCCGCATCGGCGCGATCCACCGGCTTGCCGAGCACCTTGCCGGCGACCACGACCAGGGTGTCGGCGGCGAGGACGACGCCGCTGGATTCGGCTGGCAGCACGGCGCCGCGACACTTGTGGCGGGCACGCTCCGCCGCCAGCACCGGCGGTGGCAAATTGACGATGGCTTCCTCGTCGTTGGCGCTGGGGACCACGGTGAAGCGGAGGCCCGCGCGGGTGAGGAGCATCGCCCGCTGCGGGCTCTGGCTGGCGAGATACAGCACGACGCTAGCGTACCTCTGCCAACCGGAGACCGCAAGATGAGCCAGCCCGATTCGCCTGCCGCAGCAACCCAAGCGCCGGCGCCGACACCAGCGGCGGCGACCATATCGACGCCAGCGCCAGCGCCGACGCCAGCCGGGCCCCTCAGCCGGGCGGCCCATGCCGCGGCCAGCGCGGTGATCCCGGGGGGCGTCAATTCGCCGGTGCGGGCGTGGAAGCGGCTGGGAGGGAATCCCCTGACCATCGCCCGCGGGAAAGGATCCCGAATCTGGGATCTCGATGGGAAAAGCTATATCGATTACGTGCTGTCCTGGGGACCGCTGATCGTCGGCCACGCCCACCCGGCGGTGGTCGGAGCGGTCCGCCGCACCGCCCGCGACGGGCTCGGCTTCGGCGCGCCGACGTTGGCCGAAACCGAGATCTGCGAGGTGATCCGATCCGCCCTGCCGGCGATGGAACAGGTCCGCCTGGTGTCGAGCGGCACCGAGGCGGTGATGAGCGCCCTGCGCCTGGCCCGGGCCGCCACCGGCCGCGATCTGGTGATCAAGTGCGATGGCTGCTATCATGGCCACAGCGATCCTCTGCTGGTCGCCGCCGGCAGCGGCTGCGCCACGCTCAACACACCGGATTCCAGCGGCGTTCCGGCGGCGATCGCCGCCCACACCCTGTCGGTACCGTACAACGACGCTGCCGCCGTCGAACGCGCCCTGACCGCCCATCGCGGCCGGGTCGCGGCGGTGATCGTCGAGCCGGTGGCGGGCAACATGGGCCTGGTTTTGCCCAAGCCGGGCTGGCTCGACGCGCTCCGCCGGCTGTGCACCGAGCACGGCACGCTGCTGATCTTCGACGAGGTCATGACCGGGTTCCGGGTCGCCTGGGGCGGCTGGCAGACGGTGTGCGGCGTGACTCCCGATCTGACCTGCCTGGGCAAGGTCATCGGCGGCGGGCTGCCGGTGGCGGCCTATGGCGGGCGGCGCGACCTGATGAGCCATCTCGCCCCGATCGGCGCGTGCTACCAGGCCGGGACGCTGTCCGGCAATCCGGTCGCCGTCGCCGCCGGCCTGGCCACGCTCAAATTGTGCGCGTCCAAGGGATTCTATGCCAAACAGCAGGCCGCTCTGGCCAAGCTCGCCGCCGGCCTGCGCCAGCTCGCCGCCCGCCGCGGCGTGCCGATCCAGATCAGCCAGGCCGGCACCATGTGGGGCTTTTATTTCTCGGAGCGGCCGGTGGTGGACTGGACCACCGCTGCCGCCAGCAACCAGGAACGCTGGCGGACCTTCTTCCTCGGGATGATCAACCGCGGCGTCTACCTCGCCCCGAGCCCCTTCGAGGCAGCCTTCTGGTCCTCCGCCCATCGCCGTGGCGATGTCTCCGCGACCTTGGCCGCGGCTGCTGAAGCCCTGGAGGAATGCAGCTCGTGATGGTGATCGCGGCAGACATCACGCTGCTGAGGCTTGCGATCAGCTGGTCGCAACCGACCGTGCTCGGCTCCTGAGGATCCCATGCCCATCGCCACCCGCGCCGATGCCGCCGCCGCCGCCCAGTCCCTGACGACCGAACTGGGCAAGGTCATCGTCGGCCAGCAGCAGGTGGTCGAACAGGTGCTGATCGCCGTTTCGGCCGGCGGTCACGCCCTCCTCGAAGGCGTCCCCGGACTGGCGAAAACCTTGCTGATTTCGACGTTCGCCGGCGCCACCCGGCTGACCTTCAACCGCATCCAGTTCACCCCTGACCTGATGCCGGCGGACATCACCGGCACTGAAATCATCCGCGAGGACCGGGCCACCGGCGAGCGTCAACTGGCCTTCCTGCCCGGCCCGGTGTTCGCCGCGGTGATCCTGGCCGACGAGATCAACCGCACGCCGCCCAAGACCCAGGCCGCCCTGCTTGAGGCGATGCAGGAGCGCCAGGTCAGCGCCGGCGGCCAGCGCCGCCCGCTGCCCGCGCCGTTCTTCGTTCTCGCCACCCAGAACCCGATCGAGCAAGAGGGCACCTATCCCCTGCCCGAGGCCCAGCTCGACCGTTTCCTGCTCAAGATCGTGGTCGGCTATCCCACCGAATCCGATGAGCTGGAAGTGCTGCGCCGGACCACCGGCCGGTCTGGCGCCGGAGTCCAACCGGTGCTGTCCGGCGAAGATGTCCTGGCCATCCAGGGCCTGGTCCGCGACACCCCGATCGCCGACGCGGTGGCGCGTTACGCCTTGGCCCTGGTCCGCGCCACCCGGCCGGTGGCCGATGGCGGGCTGAAGGTCATCGCCGATCTGCTCCGTTGGGGCGCCGGCCCCCGCGCCGGCCAAGCCCTGATCTTGTGCGGAAAAGCCCGGGCGACGCTGCATGGTCGCAGTTATGTCGGCCTCGACGACATCCGCGCCGTGGTCGCCCCGGTCATGCGCCACCGCTTGCAGCCGAGCTACGAAGCCGAAGCCAAGGGCCTGAACAGCGACGCCATCGTCGCCATGATCCTCAACACGGTCCAGGTCCCGGCGGCAGCCCTGGAAAAGGATCCGGCCGTGGCCGGCGCCCTGAGCTGACCCCCTGGGAGCGCAGGCTTCAGCCTGACAGTAGTGTACATCCAGCAGGCTGAAGCCTGCGCTCCCAGGCCTGCCTATTTCGCTGCGGTTTCGACCGGCGCCTGGATGCCGGTGCGTTCATCATGCAGTTTCGTGGTGTCGAGGCCGTCGAGCACGATCACCGCGATCAGCGAGCTGACCCGGGCCGGATCCTGCTTCCAGTACCAGACCAGCTTGCCGTCGACGTCGAACTCCAGCAGCTGGATGCCCTTGGTGCCATTGCCGTTGCCGTGGCCGGTGAAGTTGGTGAGCACC
This sequence comes from Planctomycetota bacterium, assembly GCA_014193115.1. Classification (GTDB taxonomy): domain Bacteria; phylum Planctomycetota; class UBA11346; order UBA11346; family UBA11346; genus BJHQ01. The sequence continues at coordinate 38,814 of BJHQ01000022.1, forward strand.
CGATGGCCGTTGGCCAAAACTTGCAGGCCGGTGGGGTAGAACAGCTGGACTTCTGCAGGCATATCGCTGGCGGCGGTGCGGCGGATGGTGTGGCCATCAGCGGCGATGTGGACCAGCGCCAGATCGTGGCCGGTGGTGGCGACGGTGGTGCCATCGGCCTGGCGCAGCGCCTTCCAGAAGCCGTTGTTGTGCTTGAGCGGGACTTCCCAGGCGATGCTGCCATCGGGCTTGGCCTCGATGATCCGGTTGCCCAACGCGATCAGGTACGAGCCGTTGGCCAAGACCCGCACCATCCGCGGCCCCTTGGCGCCGGCCACTTCAATGGAACTGCGGAACGCCCCATCAGGGCCAATGATGCTGAGGAGCGAGCCCTTGGTTGATCCGGGCACCTGCCCGGCGACCAGGGTGCTGCCATCGGCGAGGCGCTGGACGCTGATCACGGCTGAGCAATCGGTGCGCTCCTTGACCAGGCTACCGTCCTTCAGGCTGCGTTCCTGCCAGCCATTGGGGATGCTGACCAGGACCTGGTCGTTGCCGATCAGTTGCAGATCGTGGCCGTAGTCTTTTGGCGGAAGTTGGACGGTCCAATCCTTGGTCGGATCGTTCTGGTCGACCAGCATCAGGCGGCAGGCTCCCTGGTCGGCCAGCAGCAGCCGGTGTTTGATCGCCAGATCAGGCGGCGCCAGCGGAACAGCGGAACCGGTGGCGGTCGCCGCGCTCAGCGGCAGCGCCAGCAGGCAGAGCAGGAGCGCGAGCAGGCTGCTGGCGCGGTGGTCATTGGATCGCATGGCGGCATGTACGTCGGCCTGGGCCACCGTGTTGTGATATGGCTCAGCACATTGTGAGGTATATCACAGGTGATTCTACGCGTTGCACCGGCGGACCCCGCTGAGCTGCACCGTCGCTGGTTCAGAACCCGATGCGCTCCTGGTTACCCAGCGGTTCTGGGTCGCTCGGGGCCAGGCCGAGGTGCTTGTAGCCGGCGGTCATCAGCTGGCGGCCGGTGGGCGTCTTGGTGATGAAGCCGCTCTGGATCAGGAACGGCTCGTAGAGATCCTCGATGGTGGTCTCCTCCTCGCCGACGGTCACGGCGATGGTCTTGAGGCCCACCGGCCGGCGGTGCCGGGCCAGGCAGTGCAGAATCCGGCGGTCGAGTTCGGTCAGCCCGGCGCCATCGACGCCGAGCATCGCCAGGCCCTCGACCGCCACCGGCGTGGATATGCGGTTGCCGTGGTGGACCTGGGCGAGGTCGCGGATCCGGCGCAGGTGGTTGTTGGCGTAGCGGGCGGTGCCGCGGCTGCGCTGGGCGATGAGCAGGAGCCCGTCCGCGTCGGACTCGACCCCGAGCAGCGCCGCCGAGCGGGTCAGGATGGTCGACAATTCCTCGGCGGAATACAGGTCGAGCCGTTCGCGGATCGCGAACCGGCTGCGGAACGGCGGCGACAGCGAGCCTTCGCGGGTGGTGGCGCCGACCAGGGTGAATGGCGGTAGATTCAGGGTCAGGGTCTGGCTGTTGGCGCCTTCGCCGAGCTGGATGGTGATCCGGAAATCCTCCATCGCGGAATACAGGTATTCCTCGACCACCCGCTTCAGGCTGTGGATTTCATCGATGAACAGCACGGCTCCGGGTTTCAGCCCGGACAGCACGCCGGCCAGATCGCCGGGGCGTTCGAGCAGCGGGCCGGCCGTTTCCTTGATCTCGGCACCCATCTCGGCGGCCAGGATGTGGGCGAGAGTGGTCTTGCCGAGTCCAGGCGGACCGCTGAGCAGCACGTGATCGAGCTGCTCTTTGCGCTGGAGCGCCGCGGCCACCGCCAGCGCCAAGTTGCGGGTGACGGCGCGTTGGCCGGTGAAGTCGGACAGCCGGCGCGGTCGCAGGGCCCGATCGCTGGCGTCATCGCGCTGGGCGAAGGCGGCTGGCTCGGCCATGGCGCGATTTCAGAAGTGGATGCCGAGGGCGCCGGTGAAGCCGGAGGTGTTCACGCCGCGGATCTTCCCGGTGTAGCAATAGGCGACCTCGATGAAGAAATCCTTGCGTAAATCCATGCCGACCAGCAATTTCCCACCCGGCCGCCACACACTGCCGTTCTCGTCGCGGCGCTGGTCCTTCAGCTTGTGGTACCAGCTGCCGATGCCGAAACCTCCATAAAAGCCTTCCTGCGACAGCATCGCCCGTTCGGTATACGTGGCACCGAACGAGTCGAGCCGGTTGCCCTTGCCCAGCGTCACCCGCCAATCGATATCCGCCGAGGCCTTGCCGACCGCCCCGGAATTCACCCCGTCGATATAGCCGAGCGCCACATAGATGCCGAAATCATCGGTCATGTTGCGGATTTCCGGATTGAAATAGGTCGCGCCGCCGGCGAGGTAGACTTGGCCCTCGGCGGCCTGGACCCAGGCGGCTGAGGTCCAGGCGGTGACGGCGAGGACGGCGAGGAGCAGGCGCATTGCGGGCAGTGTGTGCCTTTGCCGCCGGTCGCCACCTGGCATCGGCGGCGGTGCCAGGTCGCCAGTTCAGCGCTTTACTTTCCCTGAGCCGGTCATCGGCAAACGATCGACCACGGTGATCCGGCCCGGCCGCTTGAGCGGCGCCAGCCGGTCTGCGCACCACGCCGCCAGTGCGTCGGGTTCGACCGGGACGCTCAGTTCGACTTCGGCGACGACCTGCTCACCGAGACGCGGGTCCGGTCCCGCCGACACCCGGCAGCCGCGCACCGCGGGATGGGCCGCGAGCACGGTTTCGACCTCCAGCGGAAAGACCTTCACTCCGCCGACATTGATCACGTCCTTCAGCCGGCCGAGCAGCGTCACCGCGCCGTCGCCATCGACCGTGGCCAGGTCGCCGGTGCGGAAGAACCCGTGATCGAGGATGCTCTCCCTGGTGCGCCAGGGCGTCAGATAGGCATCGAGCAGCCCAGGACCGGCGATGGCCAGCTCGCCGGCTTCGCCCGGCGCCACGGGTTGGCCAGCGGCATCGAGGATCGCCACGGAAAACGCAGGCAAGGGCCGACCGAGCTGACCCGGCCGTTCGCCGGCTTCGCCTGGACTGAGGAACGGCAGGCCGACCTCGATGATGCCGAGCCCTTGGCGCACGCCGAGGCCATGGCGGGCGCGGAACGCCGCGGCGGTGCCGGCATCGAGGGCGGTGGTGGTGGACACCACCAGGCGCAGGCCGGCGGGAAGGTCGGCGCCGGCCGGCAGTTCCGCGAGCCGGCGCAGGTGCCACGGCGAAGCGTACAGCGCGGTGCAGCCGGCGGCCCGGGCGGCAGCAGCGGTGTCGGTCGCGCGCAGACGGTTCCCGAACACGATGGCGCAGCCGCGATCCACATAGAGCAGCACCGACACGGCGAAGTGGTAGGCCATCGGCAGCAGCCACAGCATGCGATCGTCGGGGCCGAGCTGGAGCCCGTCATTGGCGGCGGCGATGCGCGCGGCGATGGTCCCATGGGATAGCAGCACGCCTTTGGCGGCGCCGGTGGTGCCGCTCGACAGGCGGAGGAACGCGCTTTGCCCGGGGCCAAGCGGATCGAGCGGCGATGAGACTGCTGGGGTCACCTGGCGCACCGCGTGGGGCGCTCCGGGCTCGGCCTGACGAACCTGCCAATCCACTCCGAGGGCGGTCAAGGCGGTTTCGATTTCCGGTGCGGCCAAGGTGTGGTCGATCGGTGCGTGCACGGCGCCAAGCCGGAGCACCGCCAAGGCGCTGATCAGGGCCGGTGCGCCATCGGGCGCGATCAGCGCCACCCGCTGTCCTGGAACGATTCCAGCAGCGACGAAGCGCGCGACCTGGGCATCCACAGCGGCGCGGAGCTCGGCCCAGGTCAGCGCCGTCGCGCCGTCATGGACCGCCAACTGGCCGGGCCGATCCGCAGCATGGCGATCAAGAGCATCGGTGACCGGCCTTGGGGCATTCGCCCCGCCGCTGCTCGGCGCTGATCGGGAGGGCTGGTGCATGGGGCTCCGTCCAGCCTCAGGTCCACCGCCAGGACGCCAAGGCGCTCCTTCCTTGCGCTGGCCCAAGCACTGGCTTTGGCCCTTGCGCCAGCTCTGGTCATTTGTTATCTATTGTTATCATAGAAAGGCAGCCATGACCGTACGCCACCTCACTGCCGCCCTGCTGATCCCGCTGGTCCTCTTCGGGTGCGGCCGTTCCGCTTCTGCTGGGAACCTCCACGGTGCAGGGAATCCCTCTGCGCCGGCCGATCTCCTGGTCGACTTCCATGAAGGATTCCTTGCCGCCAACGGCCAGCGTCAGCATGGTTCCGTAGCCGTTGGCGGCAGTGGCGGCGGCAACCTGAACCTCGGCAGCCTCGGCAATGGCTGCAATAAACCTGAGGCCGTGCTGGCGGTCATCGTCGTGGTGGTGGTCGTGGTGGTCGTGGCGGTGGCAGTCAAAGCGACAGCGGACGCCATCGCCGACGCCAGCCTGGACACGAACTGCCTGCTGACCATCGACGGACCTGACGGGACGGTTCAGGGGAACGTGGTGATGCCCGGTGAAAACCGGCTGTGGTTCGGACCCGAACTGCGCCAATCCCTGGCCAGCGGTCGATCGACCTTGTCGCTGTCTGCGAACGGGAAATGGAAGCTTGATTGGGCGATCCCGCGCATCGCGCTGGCCGAGCCAGGATTGCCTCATCGCTTGGCGTTCACCAGGGACGGCCGCGTGCTGCTCGATGGCGTCGAAATCTCCGGCGCACCGCCCGCGAAACAGACCATCCCGATGCGGTTAAGCGATTGAACCGTTGCTCGCCCAGGCCCGGACCGTTGGGGCCCAACGCCGCTGGCGTGGGTCGTTCGCCGGTTCCATCCAACCGGAGCGAGGTACCGCCGAACGCGTGGCGGATCGGCCGATCTTTTCGCCTCAGCCTCGGTACACCTTGGACGGACCGCCAACGGGCGTTAGAAGCACACCCACGGAGGTCCCATGTTCGGACGCATCGCCAACCTCTTCCGGGGGTTCCTGGGACTCTTCATCAGCGGCCTCGAACGCCGCAATCCCGAGGCCCTGCTCGAGGTGGAAAAGGAGAACCTGCGCAAGCAGATCGCCCAGTACAACACCGGGCTGGCGTCGCATGCCGGGCTGTGCGAGCGGTTGATGCAGCAGATCCGCAAGCTCGAAGCCGAAGAGCGTGACCTGCGGGCCAAGGCCGCCGCCCACCTGAAGGCCGGCAACCGCCAGGCCGCCGGCCAGTACGCCCTGCGCCTCCAGACCGCGACCCGCGAGCTGGAGGAGAACCGCATGCAGCTCCAGCAGGCCGAGACCACCTACAAGGATCTGACCAAGGCCCGTGATGTCGCGATCAGCTCGGCCAAGGCCCAGATCGATTCGCTGAAGGGTGCCATCGAGGACATGAAAATGAAGAAGGCGATGGCCGAGATGAACGAAATGGCCAGCGGCATGATCACCCAGATCGGCGGCGCCGGCGACACCATGAGCCGCCTGCACGAGATGGTCGAAGAGGAGCGCAACAAGGCCGCCGGCCGCGCCCGCATGGCCCGCGATTCGATCAACATGACCGAGGTGAACCTCAAGGAAAACGAGCAGGAGGCGCTGGCCGACCAGGCCCTGGCCGATTTCGCTGCGAAAGAAGGCTTCGCCATTCCGTCTTCGGCGGCGCCGCTGCCGGCCGAGACCGCCGCCCCGATCAAACAGATGGGGCCGCAAGCCCAGTGAGCCTGGCCCGGTGAACCCGGCCCAAGGATCGTGGGAAATTCCGAAGCATGGCTCGGTTCTATCGCCTGCTGCTCGGCTCGCTGATCCAATGCATCGGCCTGATTCCTCTTGGGCTCGGCGCCCTGGCGCTGCTCGCCGGCCTCGCTGGTGGCCTGGGCGGTGTTTCGATCACAGTCGAAGGCAACACGGTTCCCTGGTGGTTCGCCGTGTTCGTTGGCCTGGTGCTGGTCGTTGCCGGAGTCACCACGATCGGCTACGGATTGCGCCTGGCCCAACGTCTCGACCCGCTCCAGGCAATCGCGCCCACGGCAGAGGCGATTCCGCCGACCGCGCTGGCGATTCCGCCAAAGCAATCAGCGGCGGGGCCGATGGACGATCCGGCGCGCTGAACCGGGTTGTACCCGGCCGCTGGCTTCGACCATGCCGCGATGCTGCGTCTTGCCTTGCTTGTGGCGGTGGTGCTGTCCTCCGCCTGCGTCCACCGCACCCAGGCGGTGCCAACCGCCGAGGAGCGTCGGGCCCTGGATTTCCTGACCCGGGATCCGTTCGTCGTCATCGTCCGGCTCGACCGCGATACCGATGGCCGGCTGGTGGCGTTGACCGAACAGGGCCGGATCAACCGACGCTATCGGATCCAGCCCGATCTGGCCCAAGGCGGCCGGATGCGCCTCTACCGCCTGGTCGATGAGGTCATCCTGTCGACCGAGGAACCGACCACCATCGGCCTGGCGGTGGATCTGCGCGGCACCAAATAGGCGGCGTGATCCTGAGCGATGCGGTTGCGGCCGGTGGGCCTGCCGCATCTGGTCCGGTGAGGAGGCACGCAACAACCAGGCGCGCGGCCAGAGCGGCGATGCCCTCGTCGGCTCGTTCGGAGCGGCGATGCCCTCATCGCCGGAGCGGCGCTGTTTCCCTTGGCGGTCTGGTCACGCGTCCAAGCGCAGGCGGACGCTGATCGCCTTCCCTTTGGTGGTGGTCAGATCCTTCCAGGCGGCATGGTCGTCGAGCTTTTCGGCCAGTTCGCCCAACGCGACTTTGTTGGCATCGGTGGCGGGAAACAGGTAGCCATTGACCGAGATGACCACCACGCCGGCGAACTCCGGCTGGCGGCACAGCGCCGGGAGATGCTGCTTGAGGATGGCAATCGCGGTTTCTTCGACTTCCTCGACCGTCGTGGCATTGATCGGCACGGTGGCTGAGCCGTCTCTGATCTCGGGCAGCGGATGATCCTCCGCCGCTGGTTCGGCAGCGGCGCTGGCGGCCACGGCCAGGCGTTCACCAAGGTCCCCGGCATGCAGCCGCCACAGGTCGGCCACCAGTGCGGATTCCTCGGCCGTCTTCGCGATCACTGCGGACAGGCCAGCGAGCACCGGCGCCAGGCTCGCTGGCGCGGCGAGCAGCACGTGCCGGGACGGCAGCGCCACCACCAGGTCATCGCTGCCCAGGCGCCGGTGGGCGTCGGCGCGCAGCTCGCTGTCGAGGATGTCGGCAGCGACCAGGTGGTCACCCTGACGTTCCAGCCAGCTGCCGGCCAGGGATTTCACCACCGACCAGGCTGGCCGGTTGGCCCGGCCGGCCAGATTCTTGCGGGCCAGGAACTCGGCCCCTTCGAGGGACAGCCGGCGTTTCTGGGCGTCGTCAGCGGTCACCGCCCGGATTCCGCCGAGCAGGCCTTTGCTGGTGAATCCGAGCAGCAGCGGATCGCCGGTGGCGGCCAACGGCCGATGCAGCCGGCCGCCGAGCTCGTCGCGGCCTTTGACCAGGAGGTGGGGCAGGAAACCGGAATCATCGAACATGGCAGCTCCTGTGGCAGGGATGCGGATCGGAACCGGAAGCGCGCTCGACAGACCCCAGCGGTTCCTGGGCCGCAGGCTGGCTGGGCGCGACCGGCACTGCGACCGGTCGGGCCCAGCCGGACGGCTTACTGGGCGTACTTCACCGCCAGCACGTCGAGCGTCTTCTTGACCAGATCGTCAGGAACCTTCAGCACTTTCTGCATCGCCTCAAGCAGGCGCTCTTCCGATTCGTCGACTTCGCCCGACGACATCGCCAGATCGGTGGCAAGCACGAACAGCTTGAAGCGCACGGCTTCGCTCTGGATGCCGCCGATGGCGTTGACCGCATCGGCCTGGGACTTGGCCCGGCGCAGGCTGGTTTTCGCTTCTTGCAGGATTGGACGCATGTCCTTGCCGCGGTATTCGGGCAGGGTCATGGCGAAGCTGGCGAGGGTCGCCATTTCTTCATCCTGGATGTCGCCGTCGGCGGCCATCATCATCATCATGCCTTGCAGCAGGAGGACATCGTCGCTGGCCTTCTTGGCCGGCTGGCTGCCCATGAATCGTGAGAGGAGGCCCATGGTCATGCTCCGTGGGGATTGGGTGTTGTGATGGCACCGTGGCGCTTGGGCGCAGCGTTGCAAGGTTGGCTTGGGGCGATGATGGCCAGCCCTGGCCAGGCTGGGCCTTCGCCCATCATTCCCTCCATGCCGACGCAAGGGTTCCTTCTCGCCACCTGCGGCTCGTGCAAGCGCGAGATCCGCCTCGACCGCAGTTTCGCCGGCAAACAGGCGGCCTGCCCGCATTGCCGGGCGATACTCAAGGTGCCGGCGACGCCCAGCGAGGTACCGGACCGGCTGTTCGGCAAGCAGGTCGGCAACTGCCGGCTCGGTCCCCGGCTTGGCGCTGGCGCCCTTGGCGTGGTCTATGAAGCCGAGGATTTGACCGTCGGCGGCACCGTGGCGATCAAGCTGCTGTCGAGCAAGGCTGCCACCGAGGCCGAGGTCGTCACCCGGTTCGTGCGCGAGGCCGAGCTCGCCGAGACCATCCGCCATCCCCATCTGGTCGAGGTCCGTCGCCACGGCCATGAACGCGGCGTGCATTGGATGGTGATGGAACTGGTCGCCGGCGGCACCCTCGCCAATCTGGTCGAATCGGCGCCGCTGCCGTGGCGCGAAGCGCTGGATCTGGTGCGGCAAGCGGCCCAGGCGGTGGCCCATCTCCACCAGCGCGGGATCCTCCACCGCGACATCAAACCAGCCAACATCCTGTGGACCGGCGGCGACGGCGGCACGCCCAAGATCGCCAAATTATCCGATCTCGGCCTGGCCAAGCAGACCGGCAGCAGCGACGATCCCGCAGCGGGCGGCCTCGGTCTGACCATGCAGGGCGTCGCCTTGGGTTCGCCGGCCTACATGCCGGCGGAGCAGATTCTGGACACCCGCAGCGTCGGACCCAGCGCCGACGTCTATGCGCTAGGAGTGACCCTGTACAATCTGGTCAGCGCCCGGCTGCCCTACGAAGGCCGCAGCGGTACCGAGGTCATGCAGTTGGTGCTGGAGGGCTCGCCGGTGCCGGTCAGCGACCGGGTCGCCGGACTGCCGGTCGGCGTGTGCGATCTCATCACCCGCTGTCTGCTCAAGGACCGCAGCCAGCGGCCCCAGGACGGCGCCGCGTTGGTGGCGGCGATCGATACGGCGCTGGCCCATCCCGACCAACCCCTGGCTCCGTTGGCGGTGGCGCCCCGCCCACTGCCAGCCGGTCGCGGGCCGTGGCTGTGGATCGGGATCGTGGTCGTGGTTGTCTTTCTCGCTGCGCTTTTCCTGCTGTTTTTCAGGGCGTCCGCGACCCCAGTCCAGACCAGCCTACCGCCTTCGGCGCGTTGAGCCGCAAACGGCTCAGCCCGCCGCGGCTGGCTCAGCCGATCATCGCCGCCTCGACTTCGCTGATCGCCTTGGGGATCGCCGCGGTCAATTCCTCGTTGCCGTCGGCGGTGATCAGCAGGTCGTCCTCGATGCGGATGCCGAAGCCTTCCTTCGGCAGGTACACGCCGGGCTCATTGCTGATGATCATGCCCGGAGCCAGCGGCAGATCGCGGTCGCCGGGATCGTGCACGTCCAGGCCGATGAAGTGGGACAGCCCGTGGTGGCGGACGAAACCGGCGTCGATGATCGGTTTCCACGCGATCTCGTTCAGCTCGGTAAAGGTGATCCCGGGCCGGGCATGCTGGCGTCCGAGCGCGTTGCAGCGCAGGACCAGCTCATAGACCTCGCGGAAGCGCGGATCGTCGAACCGGCCATGCTGGGGCACAGAGCGGGTGACATCGGCGCAATAGCCGCCGGCGGTGGCGCCGGAGTCGATCAGCAGCGGTTTCCCGAGTTCCAGCGGCCGGTCGTTGTGCGGATAGTGCAAGGTCGCGCCATTGACCGCGCTGCCCACGATCGACGGAAAAGCCAGCGGTCCGAACGCCGTCTTGCGGTAGTGCATGGCGAGCAGCGCCGCGACCTCGGCTTCGCTGGTGAGTCTGGGAATCTGCGGCAGCACGGCGCGCAGGCCGGCATTGGTCTGGGCGATGGCGGCGCGGTGCCAGGCGACCTCGTCGGCGTCCTTGATGACCCGCTGCGAGGCCAGGATCGGTTCGACATTGACCAGCTTCAGATCAGGGAATTTCTGTTTCCACGCGGTGAAGGACTCGGCTTGGAAGCCAGGCTCACGGTCGCGGTGGCACATCGCCAACCGGCCTCCGGCGCGCCGGGCCGCCGCCCAGACCAGATCCTCCAGGCGGCTGCGGGCCAGCGCGCGATCGACGCCATGGGCTGCCCGGGCGGTCTCGTCGGGGCGCAGCCGGGCGCCGTCCCAGATCACCCGGCTGGGATCGCCAGCATCAAGAAACAAGGTGTCCTGGGGCGACCGGGTGGGATCGATGAGCAGGGCCGCCTCGGGTTCATGGCAGCCGGAATAATAGTCGAACCACGGATCCTGCCGGTCGCGGCGCAAGCGCAGTTCGTCGCAGCCGACGAACAGGATCGGCAGCGGATCGAAGGCCCAGCGTTCGACCAGGGCGAGCGCTTCGCTGCGCCGCCGGCGATAGGTGGTCAGGGGCAGGGCGAGGCCGCGGACATGCATTGGCGCAGTGTCACGGAGGCATCGCTTCAGGCGAGGGCCTGGGTGGGGAAGGTTCCCTCGATGATCGGGTCAGCCGGTGATCCAGTCCTGCGCCGAGAGCGATGCCGATGGCATAGGCGATCAGGTCGCACCACGAGAACGTGGTGCCCAGGACGAGATGCCCGACGGTGGTGCGGCGCACGGCGTCGAGCCACGGACTGTGGAGCAGCTGCGAGAACTCCACACCGCAGGCGGTCAGCACGGCGAGCAGCGCCAGCCTGGCGGTGGTCGCGGCCGGCAGGCAGAACGCCCAGGCGAGGAACACCACCCAGGCCCACAGCGCATCACCCGGATATTTGCCCAGGAATTCTGGGAAAAGCCATGGAAAGCGGCGTGAAGCGAGGCCGAGGGCGATGACCGCGAGGCCGCCGGCAATCAGCCATAGGCGATGACGTGGAGCCAGGATTGGGAGAGGCATGATCCAGGATAACACCATGGGCGGCCAAGGCGCCCAAGCGCCAAGTGGGCTCGCCTCTCCCAGGCTCATTTCTGCGGCAGCACCGGGCGGACCTCAAGCCGAGGTTTCTCCGGTCCGGCCGGTGCCGGCACGGGCGCAGATCCGCTCGCCGCTGACGCTGATCCGGTTGCCGCAGGCGCGGGTCCGCTCGCCGCAGGCGCTGGACCGCTCGCAGCAGGCGCTGGACCGCTCGCCGCAGGCGCTGGACCGCTCGCCGCCTGCGGCGTGGTATTCGGCGTGGTCGTGTCCGGTGCCCGTCGCGCTGGTGGTGGTGCGATGGGTGGGGCGATCGGCGTGGAGGCGTGCGGGTTCTTCCACGGTCCGTCATGGCGGTGATCCGCATCCTCTGGATCCCTGAGTCCAGGCAGGAACTCAGTGGAAACGCTGGTGGTGATGGAGCCGTCGGGGTGGGTGGTCTGGGTGGTGCGTTCGCGGATCCGGCCGGGAGTCACGGTGGTGATCCGGACGTAGTCGGCCGTTGGCTGGCGGAACCACCGGCTCGTAGAGCTTTCCTTGGTGATCAGCAGGTCGGCCTTGGTCAGCAGATTGCTACCGCTGTCGAGCAGTTCCGCGGTGACCTTCACGTCGTACAGGGCGCGGTTGGACAGGGTCAGCGACACCTGGATCGGGCTTTCCAGGACCAGGACGGATTCGATGCCGTTCTGGGTGATCTGATCGAGGATCTTGCGCTCGAACGGCGCTGAATCGCCGGCCTTGGTCGCGGTCGAGGTCTGAACCGGAACCTCTTGGGCTGGTTCGAAGGTGACGCTGCGGCTCGCCGCGACGAAGCTGCTGCCGGACGCGACCTCGCCGACCGATTCGATGATTTTGCCGCGGATCGGCCGTCCGAGCCGGATCGAATTGACGCCCGCCAGCGCCAGGCCTTCGCGGGGGCTGCGCCAGACGCCCTCGGCATTCAGAAAGGTGGCGATGCGCTGCCGCTCGCCGCCTTGGCGTTCGCCGAGAATGACCTCGACCTTCACATCATAGGACAACCGGCTGACCAGGGTCACGAACACCGTGTCCGGTGATTCCACATCCGGCGCGGTGAGCCGGGCCTCGATGCCATCGCGGATGGTGGTGTCCAAGGTCCGCAAAGACGACGGATCGTCGACCGCGCTCAGGCTGGCGAGGATGATCAGGGCGAGAGTTGGGAATCGCATGGGTGCGGATCATGGCGCAGCCCGGCATGACCGCAAGAACGGCGCATGAATTCATGCTCATCAGCGTTCCTGACGGCGATATCCACCGGGCCACCGGTACGATCCGCTCCTGCCTGGGGGCGTGGCGCTGTCATCAGCCTGTCATGACCGCGTCATCGGGTTGTCAGATGGCCCGGTCTGGATCCGGTTCCACCCCGGGACCTGTGACGTCTTGGCGGTTCCCAAATCGGGTCATGCAAGTTCAATGCCGCCATGGACCAGACCGCCTTCTTCGCCCGCCTCGACCGCCAGCGCATCGAGACCCCCTCGTGGGGCTACAGCCGCTGCGGCACCCGCTTCGGGGCCATCCCCGAACCCGGCCAGGCCACGACACTCGACGAGAAGCTGGAGGACGCCGCCATCGTCCACCGCTTCACCGGCATCTGCCCGTCGGTGGCCCTGCACATCCCGTGGGACAAGGCGCCGAACAACGACTGGGTGGCGATGAAGCGCCGGGCCGATCAGCTCGGCATCCGCATCGGCGCGATCAACCCCAATGTGTTCCAGGACACCCGCTATGCCCTGGGCAGTGCGTGCAGCCCGTTCGCCGACGTGCGCGCCATGGCCATCGAACACATGGCGGGCGAATGCACCCAGATCATGCGCGATACCGGCAGCGACACCCTCAGCCTTTGGTTTGGCGACGGCACCAATTATCCCGGCCAGGATTGCATGCGCACCCGCAAGCGGCGGATGGAAGCGGCGTTGAAGGCAGTCTATGAGCGCCTGCCGGCCGGCTCGCGGATGCTGGTGGAATACAAGTGTTTTGAGCCGTCGTTCTACCACACCGACATCCAGGACTGGGGCTCGGCCCTGCTGTTCTGCCAGAAGTGCGGACCGAAGGCCCAGGTCCTGGTCGACACCGGCCACCATCTGCCCGGCTGCAACATCGAGCACATCGTCGCCAGCCTGCTCGACGAAGGCCGCCTCGGCGGCTTCCACTTCAATGCCCGCAAATATGCCGACGATGACCTGACCGTGGGTTCCATCGATCCCTATCAGATGTTCCTGATCTACAACGAACTGGTCGGCGCCGAGGACAGCAGCGATCCGGTGGCCTCGGCCACGGCGAAGAACGTCGCCTATATGTTCGACCAGTCGCCGACGTTGAAGCACCGCATCGAGGCCACCATCCAGAGCACCGTATTCGTGCAGGAGATGTACGCCAAAGCCGTGCTGGTGGACCGCGCCGCCCTGGCCAAGGCCCGGGCCGAGGGCGACGTCACCGGCGCCGAAGAGGTCCTGCGCGATGCCTACAACAGCGATGTCCGCCCGGCGCTGGCCAAGTGGCGCACCGCCAAGGGCCTGCTGGCGGAACCGCTCAAGGCCTACCGCGCCAGCGGCTTGAAGGAATCCGCAGCGAAAGAACGCGCCATCCGCCACGGCTCGGCTGCGGCCGGGGCGAGCGGCGGATTCCAGTGAACGGTGACGGGCAACCATGTCGGCCATGCCCGCAACTGGTTCGGCTGACGGTTGGTCGACTTGGCGTCCGTGGCAGGAGCGTCTCGACCTCCGGGTTCGTGAGATATCTGACGGCGCTGCCTTCGCCGCTGCGTGCGCGGCCACCCAGGCGATGAATCCCGGCGATCTATCAAAACTGCTGACTGCCGCAGGAATTCGCCACGCCTTGATCGGCGCCCACGCTGTGAGCATGCGCACCCGTGCGCCGCGCAACACCAGCGATGTCGATTTCGTGGTCGATGATCCGGCGGCAGCAGCAGCTGCGATCTGCGCTGCCCACCCAGGGCTCGTCCCGGCGAGCCTTGGGCCGACCATCGGCGTGACCTTGCTCCGCGACGGCGAACCGGCTTTGGGTTTGCTCCTCGCGCGCCACTGCGGTCGTCACCTGGTGTTTTCTGAGACGACGATGGCGTGCGACGTTCCGGTGGCGTCGGTCGAAATGTTGATCGCGCTCAAGTACCTGGCGATCCGTTCGGTGGATGGGCAGGGAATGGCGGCCCGACCGCTGCGCAAACGCAGCTCGGATTACAGCGACATCCTCGCCCTGATCGAAGCCCACCCCGGATTCGCCGAGCGTCGGGTGTGGGAGTTGCTCGCCCGTGCGGCCAACGCCGATGTCGCCCAGCGCTGGTCCGGTGACTTGGCGCGGATCCGCGCCGACAAGGCGCTGAACCTCGATATCGATGGGTGACGGCGGCGATATTTTCTGGCATGCTCGGCCTGATGCCGGGTTCGCCGCACGACCATGTCCAACCTTGATCCGGTGGTTAGATCCCGAGACACCATGACCGACCCCGCCTCCGACCTCGCCGCCCTGTCCCGCCGCCTGGGCGATCCTGCCGCTGACGCGGCGATCCTTGGCGAAGGCAACACCTCGATCCGGTTCGATGCAGAAACTTTCCTGGTCAAAGCCAGCGGCTCCAATCTGGCGACCCTGGAACCCACCGACCTGGTCCATCTGCGCTATGCCGAGATCCTGTCGCTGGTGGCGGGCAGCGGCGCGGTGGCCGAGGCCGATCTGGCCCGGGTCTACCAGTCGGCCAAGGTCGATCAGGCCAGCCCCAAACGCCCGTCGGTGGAGACCGTGTTCCACGCTGGATTGCTCCGTATCGATGGCGTGAACGTGGTCGCCCACACTCATCCGTCGGCGGTCAACATGCTGACCTGCTCGGCGAACTGGCGTCAGGTGCTAGATGGTCGGCTGTTCCCCGACGAAGTCGTGGTGCTCGGCGAGTTCTCGGTGTTCGTGCCCTACATAGATCCGGGCGTCGAACTGGCCCGGGCGATCCTGGCCGCGGTACGCGACTTCCAGCAGGCCCGGGGCCACACGCCGAAGACGGTTTACATGCAGAACCACGGCTTCATCGCCTTGGCGAAGAATACCACCGAAGCATGGAACATCACCGCCATGGCGATCAAAGCGGCGCGCATCCGTCTCGGCGCGATCCAGGCCGGCGGCATCGCCACCCTGGGCGAAGCGGTCGCCCGGCATCTGAAAAACCGCCCCGACGAGAAATATCGTGAAGCCTTATTGGCCAAGTGAGCTCAGTGCGCAGGCACCAACACGACGCGCGTTTCGGAGCGGCGATGCCCTCATCGCCGGCGCGACGCTGGTTCTGTTGGCAGCCAGGGGCTGAGGTTCGCCTCGCCCAGCCTTCCCACCAACCTGCGATCCAGCCATGACCTCAGCCATCCTCGCCATCGACCTCGGCGCCGAATCCGGCCGTATCATGCGCGGGCGCCAGCCCGCGCCGGGCGCACCGATCAGCGAAGAACTTGAAGAAATCCATCGTTTCCCAACCGGTCCGCATCCGGTCGGTGGGACCGTGCGCTGGGATCTGCCGCGCATCGCTGCGGCCATCGACGACGGCCTGGCCAAGGCCGCCGCCCAGGGCCCGGTGTCCAGCCTGGGCATCGACACCTGGGGCGTCGATTACGTCCTGGTCGATGACCGTGGCGAGCCGCTGGAGCTGCCCTGGCATCACCGCGATGCCCGCACCCACGGCCTGGAGCTGCCGGTGCCCGCAGCCGAGCGGTTTTCCCGCACCGGGGTGGCGCCGTCGCCGATCAACACTCTGAACCAGTTGGTCGCCCATCGCCGGGCCGATCCGGCGATCTTCGACCGCGCCGCAGCGATCCAGTTCATCGGCGATGCGCTCCACCGCCGGCTGTGCGGCGGCCCGCCCCGGGTCGAGCACAGCATCGCCGGCACCAGCGAGCTGCTTCGCGCCGGCACCGCAGTCTGGGACGGCGAGCTGGCGGAACGCAGCGGCATCCCCGCCCGGCTGCTGCCGCCGGTGGTGGCGGCGGGCACCGTGCTCGGCGAGCTGCGCCCGGAACACGCCCGCCGGCTCGGCTTCACCCAGCCACCGCGGATCATCACCCCGGCCGTCCACGACACCGCCAGCGCGGCCTCGTGCGTCGCCAGCGGCGCGTACCTGTCGAGCGGCACCTGGTCGCTGCTCGGCATCACCATCGACCGGCCGATCCTGACCCAGACCGCTCTGGAGCTTGGCTTCAGCAACGAGACCGCTGCCGACGGACGGGTGCGTCTGAACCGCAACATCATGGGATTATGGCTGGTCCAGGAGTGCCGCCGGGCCTTCGCCGCCGCCGGCCGCGACCGCGATTACGCGGCGTTGACGGCGCTGGCCGAGAGCGCGCCATCGCCTGCCGCCCTGCTCGACGTTGACGATGCCCGGTTCCTGGCCGCGGCGGGAGCGCCGATGCCGGAACGGATCGCCGGCTGGTACCGCGAACGCGGCCATGCCGCTCCGGCCGACGACGGCGCGATCATCCGGGCAGTGCTCGAAGGTCTGGCTAAGGCGTATGCGAAAGCGGTGGCCGGACTGGCCGTGATCACCGGCGCTGCGGTGCCGCGCCTGACCATCATCGGTGGCGGCGTGCGCAACCGGCTGCTCCTCGATCTGACCCGGAAGGCCTGCTCGATCCCGGTGGACGCCGGTCCCGCCGAGGCCACCGCCCTGGGCAATCTGCGCAGCCAATTGGGAGCCCGGCGCAACGCCGCGACCTGACCAGCGGGATTCCGCCAGCGGAGCATCTCCACAGTTTTTCCTTGGCGTTTTGGCGCCTTGGCGGTTCTTCCGCCGGAATTCACTGGACCAGCGGCACCAGCACTTGCCGCAGGTCTTCCTGGCGGATCGGACGGGACAGCACCGGCAGCCCGTCGGGTTGCAGGCGACCCGAGTTGGCCCCGTCCATCAGCACCAGCGGGGTCAGGCTCAGCTCGGGGTCGCCGCGGACCAGATGGACCAGGCTCAGGCCGTCGAGGCCGGTGAGATCGGCGGCGACCAGGGCCGCGGCCACCGGAGCTCCGGCATAGGCTGCGTCGCGCAGCCGGGCCACGGCGCTCGGGCCATCGCCCACCTCGATCGGCGTGATCCCGGCCCGGCGGAGCAGCGCCGCAAGAGCCGCCCGCGCCGCCGGCCGGTGCTCGGCGACCAGCACCTGATGGGTGCCAGCCACCCGCAGGAATCGCTCGGAATCGACCTGGAGCGGGGTGCGTGGCGGAGCGAAGCGGGCGGTGAAGGTGGCGACCAGGCCGCGACCCGGCCGGGGATCGAGGCGGATCGTCCCGCCCATCCGCTCGACCAGGCGCTTGCACAGGGCCAGCGACAGCCCGGCTCCGTCGTGGCGCCGGGTGGTCGTGTCATCGCCTTGGCGGAATGGCCGGAACGGATCGGCAGCAAGGTGGCTGGGCAGGCCCGGACCATCATCGCTGACCGAGCAGCGCAGGACGAATCCGGCCCCGGCTCCTGGTTCAGCGGCCAGGCGGATTTCAGCCACGCCGGGTCCGGTGTGGACCACGACATTGTCGACCAGCGACGCGACCACCTGGCGCAGGCGCGAAGGATCGCCGTGGACCTGGCTGGGCAGCGGCAGGGCCTCGTCCACCGCCACCACCAATTCCACGCCGACGGCATGGGCCTTGGCGGCGAGGCCGACCACCGCGTCCTCGACCACGCCGAGCGGCGAGAAATCAGCAAGGTCGAGCTCAAGCGCGCCGCTTTCCGCGGCGTTGAGGTCGAGGACCCGTTCGACCAGGGCGAGCAGGGCCGCCGCCTGGTCGCGCTGGGTGCGGATCAGGTCGTGGGCTTCCGCCGACAGGTCGAGGGCTTCGAGCATCTCGCAGGTGCCGAGGATCGCAGTGAGCGGCGTGCGCAGCTCGTGGCTCATGGTCGCGGCGAAGCGCGCCTTGGCCCGATCGACCGCGGCATCCACCGCCGCTGACGTGCCCCGGGCGCCAGCCGGCAGGTGGCGCAGGCAGGCCACCGTGCGCCCGTCGCCGGCATGATGGACGTTCAGCTCGACCCGCAGCGGCCGAGCCGAACTGCTGCGCAGATCGAGTTCGCGCAACACGTCGCCATCGATGGCGTCATCGGCCAGCGTGCGCCAGGCGCCTGAATCGACGAACAGTTCGGTGGCCGGGGTCCCGATCAGCGCCGGCAGATCGCGTCCCGCCAGATTCGCCAGGTGCGGATTGGCCTCGGCGATGCGGCCGTCGGCGCCGACCAGCAGCCATCCGTCAGGCGCCGCGTCCACCGCATGGACCACGGTGGGGATGGTGGTCCGGTTGGCCTGGCGACCGGGCTCAATGCCAGCCGAGGCGCCCGGGTGCGCGCCCGCAGTCACCGCCCGGCGGTGCCCACTGCTGCCCTGTCCGGTGGTCGCCATGGCTAGCAGGACATACCGGCGCCGGGGCCTGGTCGTTGTGGGCAGATTGCAGGGCGGCGGTGGCCGCCCTTGGGGGAAGCCGCCGCGGCGCCACGCTGTCGACCGTGCGTCTGCGCCCCACCGGCCATGCCCTGTCCTTCGCCACCGCCTGCACCCTGCTGGTGGCCGCGGCAGTGAGCTACCAAAGCAATGCCGCGTGGCTGGTCGCCCAGCTGGTGGCCTGCGCGGGATTGGCCTCGGCGGTTTTTTCAGCAAGGAATCTCCACGGTCTGTCGGTCCAGGTCGGCGAGGTCGCCGCGGTCGAGGCCGGTCGCACCGCACTGGTGCCGGTGACCCTGTTCCTGGCCGGACGCCGGCCGGTGCAGGCCCTGCTCATCACCGTCGAGGTCCAGGGCCTGGAAAGCCAGCCGATCTGGTTGCCGACGCTGGATCCCGGACGCAGCCAGGTGGTGGTGCCGGTTCCGACCACCAGCGCCGGGCTGTTCACGGTGCGGGCCGCGCTGCTGCGCTCGGTCTGGCCCCTTGGCCTGGCCGAGGCCGGGCTCGACCTGGACCGTCCCGGGCAGCGCATCGCGGTGGTGCCGGTGCCGGTGCCGGCCGCCATGCCGGGGACGACCGCTGGCGACGATCGGGATTTCGCCGGCCATCGCCCCTGGCGCCAGGGCATGGCGCCATCAGCGGTGGATTGGCGGGCTGCGGCCAGACGCCCGACTGGCGCTGAACTACCGGCGAAATCCTTCGCTGCCGTCGGTGGAGCCAGCGAGCTGCGCTACGCCGACGCGGTGGCCGCCGCCGGCGCTGGCGCCGACGAGGAGCGCCGGCTGGGCGTGCTCGCCTATTGGATCGACCAGGCGGAACAGCACGGCGCCGACTATGCGTTGATCCTGCCGTCGGCGGCATTGCCGGCCGGCCGCGGAAGCGTCCATCGCGAAGCGTGCCGGCTGGCCCTCGCCACCGCCGCCAGCCGGGGTGCGGCGGCATGAGCCTGAACATCCCAGCCATGAACCGCCAAGGCGCCAAGACGCCAAGAAAATTCAACAGGACGCTTCAGCGGCGGCGCGCAGCAGGCCTCGACCGACAGGCCAACCGAGCCGTCGGGGAAATGCCCAGACGCTGCTTTGTCACCGGTTCGGGCGCCACGGGTTGGAAGGAAGAGGGAACCTCCTTCCGCAATCAGCCGGTCCTTTGGCCAGCAGAGCATTCCCTCAAGCGTTCCTTGGTGTCTCGGCGCCGTGGCGGTTCATCAGCTATTTCCAGGTTGAACCGTGTCTGACACCATCCGGCTCGGTCCTGGCCTCTTCGGCCTGCTGCTTGCCGGTCTGGCCTTGGCGACCTGGCCGCTGAGCTCGCTGCTGCCAGGCTGGGCGGTGGTGGCGGTGGCAGCCATCGGGTTGTGGCGGCTGTGGGCAGAGCTCCAGCCCGGCCGGGCCTGGTCCCTGGGTCGCCGCCAGCGCCTGGTGCTGCTCATCGGCATGATCGCCGCCTTGGCGCTGACCGGGTCGGTGGGCATGGGCCTGGATGGCGGGGCGCCGATGCTGGTGGTCTTCCTCTGGACCAAGCTGGCAGAGCTGCGCCGGCTGCGCGACGTGCTGTGGTGCGCGACCTTCGCCTTCGTCCTGGCCGGCATCGGCATGCTCGCCGACCAATCCCTGGCCAGCGGTCTGGCCGCTCTGGCCGCGATGGTGCTGCTGCTCGCAGCCGCCACCGCTGCCCACAGCGTCTGCCCCGGCGCGGTGGACGCAGTCCGGCCCGAAGCCGGCATGCCCGGCTCGGACCGGCCGGTTCCGCAGGCCGTCGTGGTCCGCCGGGCGGCACTGGGGCCAGCCATCTCCTTCGCATTGGTCATGATGGCTGCGGCAGCACCGCTGGCCGTCGCGCTGTTCGTCGTGCTGCCCCGGCCGGCGGTGGGACTGCGTCCGCCGGTGCAACGCTCCGGCATCACCGACCAGCTCGATCCAGGCGGCGTCTCAGCCCTGGCCAAGGATCAGCGCCTGGCCTTGCGCGTGACTTGGCTCGATGGCCAGCCGCCGCCGCCGGCAGAGCGCTATTTCCGCGGCGTGGTGCTGTGGCGGACCGATGGCCGGTCGTGGTCGGTCGGCGCCAGTCGTTGGCTGTCGATGGATCTGCCGACCCGGCCGGTGGGCGCAGGCAAACCGAGCCGGCCGGTGCGCTACGAGGTCGCCGTGGAAGCCGCCGGGCTGGGGCGGCGGGCCTGGGTGTTCCTGCTCGATGCTCCGGTGGTGGTGGTGCGGGATGCCCAGGTCGACGCCGGCGGAACCCAGGTCTTTTCCAGCCGGCGGAACCGCTATGAAGCCGTCGGCGATTCCGGCGTGCGCTTGGCCGACACCGACTTGCTGCGCAACGCGAGCGAAGCGCCTCCCGCCGATCCGCAGATCGTGGCCTTTGCCCGGCAGCTGCGTCCGGCGGGAACCTCGGCGGCAGAGACCATCGATCGTCTGCTCGCCTGGTTCGCCGAACAAGGCTACACCTATTCGCTGACGCCCGGCGATCTGGGTGATGATCCGGTGAAGACCTTGATGCTCACTGGCAAGAAAGGGTTCTGCGAGCACTACGCCGCGGCGACCGCAGTCATCCTGCGCCTGGCGGACATCCCTACCCGGGTGGTGGTGGGCTACCATGGTGGCGAAGACAACGCCTATGGCGGCTTCACCACCATCCGCCAGGCCCACGCCCATGCCTGGGTCGAGGCCTGGCTCGACGGGGTCGGCTGGCTGCGGATCGATCCGACCAGCGCGCTCACCCGGATCGATCCCGGTACGCCCCCGCCGCCGACCACCGGCGGCACCAGTGCAGCCGCCGTCGCCGCGGCCGAAGCGGAACAGGCCGACTGGCTTCGCCCGCTGCGCCAGAGCTGGGACTGGGTGGAATGGCGCTGGTACCGTTCGGTGGTGAACTGGGACCGCGAATCCCAGCGTTCTTGGTTCCGCCAGCTCGGCCTGGGCGGATTGGGTGGCTGGGCGCTGCTCGCCTTGGCATTGGCGGTGGGTACCGTGGTGGCCGTGGCCAGCGGCTGGCTGCTGGTGCGCCTGCTGACCAGCCGGGAAACGGATCCGGCCCGCCGCGCCCTGGCCGACGTGGAGCGCCGGCTCGCCCGCCTTGGCCTGGGTCGGAACCAGGACGAAGGTCCCATCGCCTGGGCTGAGCGCATCGGCCGGGAACGTGCGGAATTGGCAGCGGATCTCTCCGCAGCCAGCGCTGCATACGCGCGGTGGAGCTACGGCCGGATCAGCCGGCCAGAGGATCTCAGCGCCTTGGAGCAGGCCCGGTCGCGCCTCGTCCGCCAAATAAGGCAGCGTCGGGACCAGAGCGCTCCAACCACTGGCTCCTGACCCGGAGCGCCGCACTCCGGGCGGCTGGAGCATCGGCAACGCCTCGCCAGAACTCTCGCCAGGAACGAGCCTTGGATTCTACGCATGCGGCGCGTTGCTTTGCTGGCAGCGCTTTGCTGTGCTGGCATCGTCGCACGCCAACTCAGCTGGACTGGCGAGCCATGGCTCCGGGAAATGAGGCCTTGGATCGACCGAGGGGACTAGCGAACCAAGTTCAAGTCAACCAAGTTCAAGTCAACCAAGTTCAAAACAACCAAGTTCAAGACAAGCCAAATGAAAGACAGGCTCAAGCCGAGCTGGCGCTCGGCGCTCCCAGGCTGGCGCTCGGGCTCCCAGGCTGCTCAGCGCTCCCGGGAAAGCCGTTACTTGGCCGCCGCGCCCCACAGCTCAACACGGTCTTCGGTGCTGCCATCGGTGGCACCGGCACGAGGCTGGGTGATGATGGTATAGGTCGGGCCTTTGCGCGGGCTGGCCTTGTCGCCTTCGACCTTCAGGATGTCAAAGGTTTCGACCCGGGTTCCATCCTTGAAATCGCCCTGATACGCAGCCGTGCGCCACTTCGCACTGGGGTCGACAGCCGTGCTGATGCTGGTGTATTCACCGCCCTGGTTGTTCTTCCTCCAGGTCTCTTCGTTCGGCTCGACGGTGAACCCGGCGAACCAGCCGGCCATTTCGGTCCAGCCGCCATTATCCACTGTGCCGCGGCGGACATTGCCCTGGATATCCGGTTTGCTGGCCGGCGAGATGCCGATGAAGTAATACGGAATGCCGAGCAGCATGCCGGCGCCAAAGGTCAGGACCAGGAACACCAGCCAAAGTATGCCGACCTTTTCGGTTTCGACGCCGCGGGCCCGGTTCGAGCGCACGCTGCGCCGCGAGCTTTCCGAAGGCGATGGCGGACCGTTGGCGGCCTCGATCTCGCTGGTCATGCCCACCGCTGAGGTGGTGCCGCCGACCACAGTGTCCTCGACCGAGGTGATCACCGCGGTGTTGGAGTCGGTGAAGGTCAGCGACGGCTTGGCCTTGTCCTTGGTCGGCGCCGCCTGGGTGGTGTTGGCGGTCTCGTCGAGCTGCAAGTCCTGGGTCTTGCCGTCATCGAAATTCACCACTTCGAGCTCATCGCCGAAGGTGATGGACTCGGTGTTGCTGGCAGTCGCAGCCTTGCCGTGGGCGATGGTCTCGGAGGTGTCGTCCACCACCTTACCCAAGTCGATCTGGAGATTCTCGCTGTCGCCAGTGAGGACGATGGTGCCGTCGTCATCTTCGGCCGACGCTGGATCGCTGGTGGCCAGCTTATCCACGTCGTCCTTGTTGAGGAGCAGCTTGCCGCCCACCCGTTGGGCGCGGATCTGGCCCTTGTTGATGTGGCCATTCAGGGTGGCGTCATCGCACCCCAGGATCTGCTTGGCATCCTTGGCATCGATCATGTCGGCCATGTCAGGTCGCTCCCCTGCCGGTTTGGCGGCGTCCCGGCACTGTGGCCCCCAGGCCCCGTGCCGACAGGAGGCCGATCAGGGGCAGGCCAATTCCGGGTCATACACTGTTGATGAGGCAAGGCCGCAGCGTCGCACGGCACAAACGGCGCCAGCCAAGCCGCGGGACCGATTCGATGCCAGGGCCGACCAGGCGGGACTGCCGAGGCTCCTTTGGACGGTCGTCAGACCCCAGATCCGATCAGCGCATGTGCGGGACGATCAGCGACTAATCGGAACGACCCGCGTATCGCGGTGCAGACGAGCGCAGCAACAACCATATTGCGGGTTTGATTGGGCCAACGCACGGCGACGAATTCACTGTTGGGCCGCCGTCGCCATCCGTAAAAGCGCAGCGACCAAGCCCAGCGCGAAGCGACGAACGCGTCGCGAAGCGCAGCAACGAACGCATCGGGATCGCGGGTTTGAAAAGCGTTAGCGCAACAACCAGCGACCGATTCATCGATTGGCCGCTGCTGCCGTCTGCCTGAGCTCGTGGCGTAATTATTTCCTGAGCGCGTCGCGCAGTTATTTCCTGAGCGCGTCGCGCAGCTATTTCCTGAGCGCGTCGCGCAGCTATTTCCTGAGCGCGTCGCGCATTTCTATTGCAGCCTTATGATTGTCATAGCGCATCGCTCTGCGATCAGCGATTCGCGCCGCCGACGAATGCATGGCACGCCGATCGCGAAGCGAGCTCACCAATCGCAAAGCGACCAGTGCAGCATGAACTCGACAAGTTTTCCACGGGCTGGCGCAATGAAGCCGCCAGCCCGTGGATCACCTGAATTCTCTAGGATTTCACGTCAGCACGATCGTCTGATCGACGATCGTGCAAGTGCCTCAGATCGAGGTCTTGGCGTCTTTGGCGAAGCGGAAGACCAGCTTCTTGCCAGCGGGCTTGGCGGCGATCTGGATCTTTTCGCCGGTCTTGGGGTTGATGCCTTCGCGGGCCGGGCGCTTCTTGGTCTCACGGACCTTCAGCTTGCCCAGACCGACGATGATCGCGCCGTTCTTGGTGCGGGCGTATTCCAGGGCGACGCGGCCGTACTCTTCGAGCAAGGAAGCGACGGCCTTCTTGGAGACGGCCTGGCCGGCCTTCTCCAGGGTGGCGACGAGGTGGCCGACGAGGGCACCGCGGCTGTAGGACTTGCCGGCGTTGGTGGCTTTGCCGAGGATCGCGGGGCCGGCTTTCTTGGCGGGCTTCGCGGCTTTGGCGGGTTTGGCGGCGGGGGCGGACTTGGCCATGGAGGCTCCTTGGGTGGGCCTGGCGGGGTGGTTGCCTCGGGTCATCGAGGCATGATCGCTTGATTATTCGCAGGCTTTTCCCGTTCGTCAATACCCGAGTGGACGAAAATGCCAGGGATCCACCAGTGATATTGCGGACGTAAAAATTCATTGTATTTTTCCATAATTTTTCAACTCGTATCGCCTGCACGCCGGGTGGTTCCAGGCTTTTTCCAGGCCATGGACCCCTCGCCCCACCGCCTCAAGATCCCCCACCGGCTGGCCGGTGCCTCAAAAACAGCAGGAATTCAGCTCCGACCAACCCGCAACCGCCAGGCGGCGGCGGCTGGCGGCGAGCGGCGAATTGGCGGCGGGCGTCCCCTGGTCGGCCGGAACCGTGGCGGGTGATCACTGCCCTTCGCCATCAAATATCAGATGCGCCCTGGCGGTTCACACCGGCATGGTCGTGGGTGCCCAGCGGCACCGCCTGCCACCTGGTGCGATTCCGGCTTGCCGGTTGCGGTCGCGATCCGACCCTCCTGCCGATGCCCGACGCCGGCCCTGCGCCCCTGCTCTCCATCGTCATCCCGGTGAAGAACGAGGAATCCACCATCCCCGGGTTATCGGCCGAGATCAGCCGGACCTTCGCTGATGCGCCATTCCCATGGGAAGCCGTGTGGATCAATGATGGCTCGACCGACCGCACCGCCGACCTGCTGCGGAATCTGCCGGCGCCGCATCGATTCCTGGCATTCGACCGCAATCACGGCCAGTCCGCCGCCTTCATGGCCGGATTCGAGTCCGCCCGGGGGGAATGGGTGGGGACCCTCGACGGCGATGGCCAGAACGATCCGGCGGACCTCCGCCGCCAGCTCGACCATGCTTTGGCGACCGGCGTCGATCTGGTCAACGGCATCCGCGCCAAGCGTCAAGACAGCATCATCCGCAAGATCAGCAGCAAAATCGGCAACGGGGTGCGCAACTGGCTGACCGGCGAGACCGTCACCGATGTCGGCTGCTCGACCCGGGTGTGCCGGCGGGCGGCTCTGCTCCGCCTGCCGTTTTTCCATGGCATGCACCGTTTCCTGCCGACCCTGGTCCGGATGCGCGGCTTCACCATCGCTGAAATCCCCGTGAACCATCGTCCTCGGGCTGGTGGCGCCTCGAAATACGGTGTGCTCAATCGGGTCTTCGCGGCCACCCGCGACCTGTTCGGGGTCCGCTGGCTGATCAGCCGCAGCCGGGTGTGGACCATCACCGAGACCAACCAGCGCTGACCTGCTTGCCTCGGCGGTTTTGCCGCGAGCGTTCAGCCCATGCCCGAACCACGTCTCGACGATCCCACCTGCCCCCCGGGTGGCCATTGGATCATACCCGTTTTCTTCCTGCTGCTCATGGCCGCCGCACTGTCCGCCGGAGAAGCGACGGTCTATGAACACGCCGGCCAGCGCTGGGAAGGCCGCGGCTACATGAATCTGATCCTCGGCGATTGGGTGCTGCCCATCGTCGGCTGGACTGTGACCATCACCGGCTGGAAAATTCTTGGTTGGATCGGCGCCAGCCTGTTCGCCGCCCGCTGGTTCGTGCAGGCCTGGCACCGCAAACGGTACGGCAGCGCCAACCTGCCGACGGTGTTCTGGGTGATGAGCCTGGCCGGCGCCGGCCTGACCACCGGTTATTTCATCTGGGGCAAGAACGACAGCGTCGGCATCCTCCAGAACGCTCTGCCCACAGTCGTCGCCGCCTGGAACCTCTGGCAGGATCTGCGCCGACCGCGCACCAAGGTCCCCTCGCCACCGTGATCGTTCAGCGCGACGGCGGCTGAACTACGTCGCCAGGCCGCCATTGCCCACTCATCGATGCCGCCAGGTCCCCAGCACGGCCAGGTCCATCGCGCCTGGGCGAATGGCCGGCCGCCCGTGCCTGATGCTCACATGTATCCCTGCCGGCGCAGTTCCTCCAGGCCGTGTTTGCCATCCTGCATCCGGCCGGAGCGCTCCGCAACGTCGCGCAGCGACCCTGAGGTCAGCTCGGCGATGATGTCCGCGACATTCTTGGAGGTCGAATGGAT
Organism: Planctomycetota bacterium; assembly: GCA_014193115.1. Classification (GTDB taxonomy): domain Bacteria; phylum Planctomycetota; class UBA11346; order UBA11346; family UBA11346; genus BJHQ01. The sequence goes on from BJHQ01000022.1 coordinate 65,363, forward strand.
CGGCTTCTGGCACGGACCGCAGCCGAGCGAACGATAGCGCGTGCCGTCGCCCTGGTCGTAATACAGAGACACCGTGGGAATCGCCTCGCGCTGGATGTATTCCCAGATGTTCAGCTCGGTCCAGTCGAGCAGCGGGTGGACGCGGACATGGGTGCCGGGGGCGAAATCAGTCTTGAACTGGTTCCAGAACTCCGGCGGCTGATCGCCCACGTCCCACTGGTTGTTCTTGTCGCGTGGCGAGAAGTAGCGCTCTTTGCTGCGCGAGCCTTCCTCATCGGCCCGGGCGCCGACGATCACCCCGGTGAACGGCGTGGTGTTGGGATCGTCTTCATACGTCCCGCTCTGAAGGTTCAGCCGCCGCCGCTTGCCGGTACCGGCCAGGGTGGCCTTGAGCGCCCCGGCCTTCAGCTTGCCACAGCAATCGACGCGCGCCTGGGCCTGTTCCTGGAGCGTCAGCGGCGTGCCGGCGGCTGCCGCAGCGGCGAGCTTGTCGGGAAAAGTGTCCTTGGCGGCAAGCGTGGCCTCGTCCTGGCCGACCACCATGTACAGCCCGTATTCCAAGGCCAGCCGGTCACGGTACTGGATCATCTCCGGCAATTTATAGCTGGTATCGATGTGGACGAGCGGGAACGGCACATGACCGAAGAACGCCTTGCGCGCCAGCCACAGCAGCACGGTCGAATCCTTGCCGATCGACCACAGCATGCACAAGCTGTCGAAATGCTTGTAGGCTTCGCGCAGGATGTAGACGGACTGGGCTTCGAGCTTTTCCAGGTGGTCCATGGCGTCTCCGGTGGCGGAGCGGAATCGTGGGAACGACAGACAGGGGGCAAGCCGTGCATACCGCCGGCGGGGACCCCGTGCAGGTCCGTGAGCAGAACCAGCCGAACCAATCGCCGGGCGAACAGCCGGCCAGGTGCCGTCTTCCAAGGCAGGACCACCGCTGACTCAAACCCGACGCCTCAAGCCCATGAAACCATCGCCCGAGGCGTGGTCGCCATCCATCATGGGTGCCGCGGTGAGGTCCACCAACCGGATTGCCATGGTCCATAAGCCAAGACCAGGGAACCCACGGTTTGATAAAGCCAGGGTCGTGCATGCCCTGGCGGGGACATCCTGGCTGGAGAAGCAAAAACGAGGACATCAAAGGCTGGAAAAGCCAAGGCTGTAAAAAACAAAGGTTGGGAAGCCAGGATCAACCTGAACGTGCCGAACACCCTCAGTCACCATGAACCAAGGATCGGGTCTGATTCTCTCCGAACCGCTGCAGAACCGCCGCTGGTCTGCCGATCCGCCGCCGAACCGTCGCTGCGTGATCGCAGCAGTCATCTCACGCCAGGCAATACAAAAGCCGTCGGATTCCTTGATGGGCCTCGCGTCCATGTTGGCATATCCTTGAACGCGGTTTGCCAACTCAGAATCTCACAATTGACCGCACCACGCCGTGTGCTAGTACCAGATCAACCGACCGCCCTCATCACTGGTCAGGTGTCTGCGGCCAATGTTCCTGGGACGTCCCAGGCCACGCGCGCGGAGCGTGCCGTCAGCTCACCGCGGCAACGGCAACGACCGGATCACAGCAGATCCGCAGGCGAACGGACCGCCAGTCCGGGCCGGTTGAGAACATGGGTATAGATCATCGTCGTCTGGACGTCCTTGTGCCCAAGCAGCTCCTGAACACTGCGGATATCATAGCCGTTTTCCAACAAATGTGTGGCAAAGGAGTGGCGTAAGGTGTGGCAGCTCGCACGCTTGTTCAGCCCGGCTTTCCGCACCGCCTGATGCACGACCTTCTGGAGGTTGCTCGGATCGCAGTGATGCCGCTTCACCTGTCCATCATAGGGATCTTGGGCAAGGCTTTTGGCCGGAAAAAAGAACTGCCACGAGAACTCCTTTGCGGAGGAACCGAACTTCTCAGAAAGGCCGGGCGGAAGCGAAGCCAGCCCATAACCCTGTTCCAAATCCCGCTGATGCAGCGCCCTGACAGCAGCAAGCTGCTGTTCCATATGGCCGACCAGAGATTCCGGCAACGGCGTACGGCGACTGGCGCCGCCTTTCCCTTCCAGCACCAGGATCATGCGGTGGGGAAAATCGATATCTTTCACGCGCAGACGCACGACCTCCATCAGCCGAAGCCCAGAGCCATACAGCAGGGACGCCGCCAAACGCATGGCCGGCACATCGACGTGCCCCAGCACGGCGCGGATCTCCTGAAGGTTCAGCACCGTCGGAACTTGGCGCGGTTTCGAGCCGGGAAGGAACGACCCAACCTCAACCGTCTCGACGCCCCGGGTCAATTTCAAAAAGGTGACCAAGGCATTCAGCGCCTGGCGCTGAGTGCTGGCGGAGACCTGCCGCTCTGCGGCGAGGTACTCAAGGAAGGGAGCGATATGTCCCTCTTCAACTGCCGCAGGGCTGGGCAAGCCATGGAAGCGGACACATCGCTCAACCCAGTCAAGGTACGTGCGCTCCGTACTCAGGCTCAACTGTCGCGTGCGCATAGTGACAGCGAAAGCGCGCAACGCAGGATCAAGCGGCAGAATGCCACGCTCAATGGTATCGATCTGCTCCTGGCTCTCAGGCTTAGCCGACCACCGCAACCGCCACTTCGCCCAATCCACAGAAACGACCCAGGCGCACCCGCCATAGCGGCCGAAACGCTGAAGCGCATCGAGCGTCTGTTCCAATTGCCAACGCGGCAAATCCATTCCGTCTAACGCAACCAAATGAACCTCAATATCCTGAACCGATAGTGCCGACGAACGAGTCCCAGGAAATCGGTCTAACAAATACTGAATCCGTCGCTGATGCCAACCAACAGACGTATCGCTTACCCCGTTCCTTTTTAAATATGTTAAATATTTTTCCCACCATTTCTTTGATGCAAGCGAATGCTGCGGAGTCCCAGAATGGCTGGCAACAGGCGCAGCACTAGGCGCAGCACTAGGCATTGACGATTCCATATAACACCATCATGATGCCGACCAAGTCGAGCGCAATAGACCACCAACGCCCCAACCCTGAGTCCACTCAATAAACTGTTGGGCAGATCAAGACATGAATAACGACACACTTACTATATTAAAAGAAGGTGGTTGGCGAGAATATTCAGTATTAATAAAAAGGCTCATTGCAGAAAATAGAATTGTCCCTACGGAATTGTTAATTGCTCCGATTATAGAAAATCCAGAAAACTATAAAATTATTTCTATAATTGAGTATTATCAGGCCAAATCAATGAAGTGGGATGTTCATATGGATCAAATTCAGAATTCAATTTTGGGAATTAAAAATACGGATTATCAAAATCATTTACTTAATTTATTGAATAAATTCAAACATTAATTAGTAAATAAAATCTGCCCAACAAGTCGATGCACCGGAGCCGGCCACTATGATCTCTCCTGCTTTGCAACATCGCTCGGGCCGGCCCGGTGATCTCTGACGTTGGGCAGAATAATGGTTATTTCCTTCCTGATAAAATAAGTAAATATGAAATATGATAATATAGTTGATAAATAATACAATATTTGATTATTATGGGTTTTGATCAAAATAGTGAAAATAACTATAATATTATATCAGGAATAAAAATATCCAACTTGAATAATTATATTCTTTATCCAAATAATTAGTATATTTTATATATTTATATCAAAAGACAAACCGGGAAATTCATTATAGATTATGCAAACTTCTAATAATATTACATCGGCCCAACAAGGCGATGCACCGGAGCCGGCGTTGGTAGATTTTGGTGCTTGGCAAAGTCTCGTGCGCCGGCCCGGTGATCTTTGACGTTGGGCGAATGAAATGAATCCTAATATAATAAAAATCTATACGAATATCACTTCAGACAGTGAGATTAGGAAATTAATAATTGATAATTTGGAAAATAAAAAGGAATTAGAATTGATTTATATGAGATACATTGGTGAGGATGATTGTGGAAATGAAGAGTATTCCGATGATGAAATTCAGACACATTTATTATTTATAGATAATTTATTAAATCCCTCAGAAAAAAAAGAATTTCATTTGAGATGTCATTTCCTTGGATTAATGGAATGTCGTATTGAAAATGAAATTAGGCAATTGCGGGTTGGTGAATTAAATTTAGATTATAATATAGTAAAATACATTGAACAGGATCAACGACATATATCATTAAAGAAATTGCTTGAAATATAAATTCGCCCAACAAGGCGATGCACCGGAGCCGGCGACTAACGCTTTTCCTGCTTCGCCACCGTCTATTCCGCCGGCCCGGTGATCTTTGACGTTGGGCAGAAGAAAATTGAATTATATGACCGCTAAAAGTGACCATGAATTATGTGCAAAAGAATTGGCCCTGAAATCCGCACAAGATTCTGGAATACTAGAACCAATAATCATTGATAGTCATCCCAATATTTACTTTAAAAATGCAGGTAAAGAAACTCGGCTAACAAATTGGACAATCATTATTAAATCCAGCAAACATTTACCTCCAAATGCAATATTTGATGGACTTGAAATTATTATTGACGTGAACACAAAAACAAAAATATCTACCATTAGACAATAAAAATCCTTGTATACATTATTCCTTCTGCCCAACAAGTCGATGCACCGGAGCCGGCCACAATGATCATTTCTGCTTGGCAACACCACATCGGCCGGCCCGGTGATCTCTGACGTTGGGCAAACCATTGTATCCTATTATTAGAAAATAATATATTATGTGGCCTGTAATGAAACATAATAAAAATAAAATAGGGGCATGGAATGTTTAGCTTAATATTAAAAGACAATTATTCAACAATAGTAGTCAATGAATTTACCGAAAGTTACCCTATAAATTATAAATATTGGAATAAATATGATTATCAACGATCATGGATGATATCATTATCAAAGATTCTCCATAATTCAAATTCATCGACTGCTCTGATTACTGATATGAATTATAATAGATCAAAAGGTACCTTGGCTGCCTGGATAGTCTATCGGAGGAGTCATAAGGTAGTTATTTCACAATCCATTTTCAGTGAGCGTAATCGTGAGATAAGATTTGATGAATATGGTGGTTTAATCATAGGTAATTCATTAATTGGAAGTTTCAGCAAATGGAAATGCAATATTAACGATATTATAGAATTCTGTCACGGAAATTCATTTATTCCATGATAGATGATATCACAATCATCCATAATGCTTAAATGGTCATAATGGTAATTTATATTCATAAATGAAAAATTGCCCAACAAGGCGATGCACCGGAGCCAGCGCTGATTGGTTTTGGTGCTTGTCAAAAGTCGCCTGCGCTGGCCCGGTGATCTAAGCGTTGGGCAGATTAAAGATAAAATATGATTCCAATAACCTTAATTAATATTAATAAAAATATTGCGTATCATCTTAAAGAAGATGATACTGGTAATATTATTTTTGGTGGAATACTGAAATCAATAG
>BJHQ01000023.1 GCA_014193115.1 Planctomycetota bacterium
AGAAAGGTGGAGGAGACGCACGAAGGATCGGCGGATGGGAGCATCCGCACAACGCTCCAAGAGGCCTGGATCCGTCCGAAGGACTTTTTTCAAGGCAACCCAGCGGGGGGTTATGCAATCGCCCTGGCAGTCCGGCTGGTCAGGGTTGGCAGGTGGGTTCCTAGCCCGACAATGCCAGGCCCGTCCAGCGCATGAGTCCTCCCCGTCGCATCGATCCGGCTCCGGTCGCACGTACCGTCCGCGGCCGTGGCCCGCGCCATTTCCTGCTCGTTCCCGGCCTGGTTCCGGATGGACCGGAGACCTTCTGGCGTCAGCACCGGCTGTTCTGCGCCCACGGCACGGTGACCACCCTGACCTATCCTTACGAAACCTTCGAACTCGACGCCGTGGTCGAATGGATCACCCGTTGGGCGTCGGCGACCAGAGCCAGCGGCAACGATCCGGTGCTGGTTGGGTGCAGCGTCGGCGGCGGGCTGTGCCTGGAGGCCTTGCGCCGGGCCCGGGCCAAAGGCGAGGAGCTGCCGCTGGCCGGGTTGATCCTGGTCTCGCCGTTCACCTGCGTCGACGATCTCGCGCCGCTGCTCAAGCGGCTGTTGAAACCGATCTTGGAAGAGGTCGACAAGGCCGGCGGCGATCCGATCACGCCCTACGAGCGCGGCCGCCAGTTCTTCAAGCAGCTTGCCGCCCGGGCGCTGGCCGCGGGCGTGCCTGAGGCCAAGGGCCTGAGCCTGACCCCAGCGGCGATGATGTGGCGGTCGGTGTCGTGGCTGCTGATCCCGGGCGGATCCAGCGAGCAGCAGGAAGCCAAGGTGCGGACCCAGATCGAGCGCACCATCGAGAGCATCCCGACCCACGGCGGCATGGCCCGGGTGGTCGAGCTGCGCCGGTTCCCGGGCCCGGACAGCGGCGCGAATGCCGACAAACCCCTGACCCAGGCGCCGTCTCTGGTGCTCTGGGGCAGCAAGGAACGCCACACCTTGACCATGGATGGTCCCGGCACCGGCGTGCTCTGCCGCCCCGACCATGCCTGCCGGCTGCTGCCGAATTCGGAAATCCAGTGGGTCTATGATGTCGATGGCGCGGAAGTGCCCCACGCGTCGCTGCTCAAACATGCGCGGGCCTTCAACCTGCATCTGCGCCGCTGGCTGGTCCGCACCGGCAAGCCGGGGCGCCAGCCCGGGCTCACCGCGGCCCGGGGCTGAGCGGTCCGCACGAAGCGCAGTGCTTGAGTTGCTGAACAAGCAGCCTGCAGAGGTACGTGCTCGTGCACGATTGCCTTGCGCGGTTCCAGCGCGTTGCCGAATGGCTCGGAATCGCTGAATCATCTCCAATTGAAAAACAGCGGCCACGATCAGACCAGGTTGCCAACGGATTATGTGTCGCGCCGGCGATGAGGGCATCGCCGCTCCAAAAGCGCAAAGGGCATCGCCGCTCCAAAAGCGCAAAGGGCATCGCCGCTCCGAAGCACGCGCCTGGCTATTGCGCGAGCCTCATAAAAGCAGCTGCTTTGGTCTGGTCAGGCGACGAAGTCGAGGGCCGTCACCGGAAGCAGGAAGATCTTCCCGTCGCCGATCCGGCCGGTGCGGCCGATCCGGCAGACCAGCTCGACCAATTCGTCTCGGCGGTCCGCAGGGATGACGCCGGTGATCAGCACTTTGGGCAGGAAGTCGATCCGGTACTCATCGCCGTCATAGTCGTCGAGGTGGCCTTTCTGCCGACCATAGCCACGGCACTCGACGGCGGTGAGCTCCTCGAACCAGCCTGAAGCGAGCAGGCGTTGGCAGAGCTGCTCGGCGCGCTGCGGGCGGACCACCAGCTGCACCGAGAGCAGGCTCATCGCAGGCAGCGGCTCGCGCCGCATTTCCCCAGGCACGTTTCGCTCCGCCCTGGACCGCTCATCCGTGGGCCGCTCATCCGTGGGCTGCGGCCATGCGCGCGCCAGTGAGCAGCTCGCCGCCTTCGATGACCTGGCCGATGGTCCGGTATTTCGCATAGCGCCGATCGAGCAGCTCGGCCATCGGCAGCTTGGTCAGTGCGTCGAGGTTGCGGACCAGCGCGGCCTGGAGGATCGCCGCCATGGCATCGCCCTGGCGGTGGGCTCCGCCGGGGGGCTCGGGCAGGATCTCATCGACGATGCCGTGCCGACTGAGGATGTCCGCGGTCAGGCCCATGCTGGCGGCGGCGATATCACGCTTGGCGCCGTCCTTCCACAGGATCGCGGCGCAGCCTTCTGGGGAGATGACCGAGAAATAGCTGTTCTGGAGCATCAGCATGCGGTCGCCGACGCCAATCCCGAGGGCTCCGCCTGAGCCGCCTTCGCCGATCACCGCGACCACGATCGGGGTGCGCAGCAGCGACATGTCTCGGATGTTCACGGCGATGGCCAGGGACTGGCCGCGTTCCTCGGCTTCGACTCCGGGGAAGGCCCCCGGCGTGTTGATCAGGCAGACCACCGGCAGGTGGAAACGTTCGGCCAGGCGCATCTTCTCCAGCGCCTTGCGGTAGCCTTCGGGGTGGGGCATGCCGAAGTTGCAGCGCTTGCGCTCGTGGATGTCCTTGCCCTTCTGCTGGCCGATGATCAGGCAGGCATGGGCGCCGATGCGGCCGAGCCCGGTGATGATGGCGGCGTCATCGCCGAACACCCGGTCGCCGGCGAGGGGCACGAACTCCTGGGCGATGCGGTCGATGTAGTCGCTGGCCTGGGGCCGCTGGGGATGCCGCGACAGCTGGACCCGCTGCCAGGCGGTGAGCCCGGCGAAGGTGCGGTCGCTCTCTTCCGCCCATTTCTGGCGCAGACTGGCGACCTCAACGGACAGATCGACCCCGCGGGATTGGGCGAGCTGCTCCAATTCCTGGATTTTCGCCTCTAGGGCGACGAGGGGGTCGAGGAAGGTGAATGGATTGCTCACGCCGGCATGGTACGTGGCCATCCAGGTCAGCCAATGCGCGGCCCGCGGCGCTGGGCCGGTGCTGGGCTGGGGGCGCGGTTGCCCGGCCTTGGCCAGGCACACGCTGCATCCATGGCGAGCCAACTCGAGGTCGAACTCAAGCTGATCCTGGACGAACCGGGACACGTCCGCCTGGCCGAGGTCCTTGCCGCCGAGCACGGACCGGGCCAGGTGCTTGAACAGCGCAACCGCTTCTTCGACACCGCCGACCGCCGCCTGCGCCGGGCCGGGCTCAACCTCCGCCTGCGCCGAGAGGCGCTCCGCGACGGCCACCGCGAACGGCTGGTCATGACCTGCAAGCGGGCAGCAGCGGCGGCGATGGGCGGCATCCACCGCCATGACGAGTGGGAAGCGGAGATCGATCCTGCGCTGTGGGAGCTGCCGGCGGCGGAGCTGCCACTGCGCCTGCCCTTGCCCGAACCCCACACGGAGGCCCTGGGCCAAGCCACCACCGAACTGATCGGCGGCTTCGCCAACCGCCGGATCGAATGGCACCTGCCGACAGCCCTCGCCTGCCTCGACCGCACGGTGTTCAGCGGCCCGGCGGGCGAACGGATCGATCATGAGCTGGAAGTGGAATCCGCTGAGCCCGATCCCGCCAGCTGGCGCCGCCGATTCGCCGCCCTGGGCCTGGCCTGGCGCGAGCAGCCAGCCACCAAGTTCGCCCGGTTCCTTGAGCACCTTCAAGTCAGGACCCGCGTAAAATAACTTGAGCAATTTTCCACTTGGGCGTCCCGTAGGGACGCCACCACACCAGCCAGGTGTTCAGCCCCGGGTAGGATGGATTGCATGGTTTGGGCGTCCCGTAGGGACGCCACGACGCCAGCCCGGGGCTTCAGCCCCGGGTAGGATGGATTGCATGGGAAGCCCCGTAGGGGCGGCTGAATTCTCTGCGGGCTTCAGCCCGCAATGGCGCTCTATAGTGGTCACCCGGACTCAACCGTCCCTACGGGACTGGGCCCTGGAACGGGCTATGATACCTGGGGTTGAAACCCCGGGCTCAACTCGTGGCGTCCCTACGGGACGCCACGTCATGGAAAACCTCTTTGTATGGCGCTCAGGTTGTCCTTGCATGCGCCAAAAGGGCATAAGTCGCCGGCGGAGCCACCTTGCGGCCGCAGCGAGCACCAAGGCAACCATGGTACGCCGCGCAGACTGTCAGGTGGTCATTGACACACTTGTGACTTGCGCCGCGAGATTCCCACGCCAAGCATGGCTGCTGAAACCAATAGCGTACCACCACGTCCAAGCGAACGCCATGACCTTCCGCAAGACTCTCCTCTCCCGCGTCCTCTCGTCATCGCTGGCCGTCGCCTTGGCCATGTCGGCCGCCTTCGCCGGCGACGACGAACTGCGTCAGCAGGCCAAGGATCTCGCCGATGGCGCCAGCAAGGAAATGCAGACGAATCATTACGTGGCTGCCGCGCTGGCCTATGCCAAGGCCCTCAAACTGTACGAGCAGGCCAAGGACACCGACAACATGGTGGCGATGCAGGCCAACATCTATTGGTGCAAAAAGAAGATGAACGTCGATGACATCCAGGCCTTCCTGAAGGCCAAGGAAACCCATGGCACCGGGAAGACCAACGAAGCGGTCAAAGCCGAGGTCGCCGAGGCCAAGGCCACCCTGGCCAAGATCGACGAGGTCGCCGAGCGCAAAGTCGATGTCAGCGAGGCAAAGTCCTATTTCGACCGGGCCGAGAAATTCGAGAAGTCCAACCAGGACAAGACCCTGCAAATCGTCATCCGCTATTTCGAAGTCGCCAACCGCTTCCAGAACGACCCGGTCGGTCGCAAGGCCCAGGAAATCTGCCTGAAATTCCAGAGCAAGTTGAACGACGAGCTGGAGAAGAAGTCCCAGGACATCAAGAAGCAGTCCGACGACCTGGCCGCTCTGCGCAACAGCTATTTCACCCGCAAGCCGCCCGCCAACGGTGGCGAGACCTTGCCCGACAAAGCTGCCCAAGATAAGGCACTGAAGGATCTCAAGACGATCTACAAAAGCGAATACGCGTCCTCCAAGACTGAGGAACGGCGGGCCTTCGGCACCACGCTGTACAAACAGCAGGCCAAATCCAAGGATGAGCCGGTGATGCGCTGGGCGATGCTGACCGAGGCCATTCGCCTAGGCATCGAGACCGAGCACTATTGGGTCATCCTGCGCGCCAACGACGAATTGGCGACGATCTTCGCCGGATTCGACGCCGATGCCGAGAAGCGGCGCAGCCTCGGCCGCCTGGGCAGCCGGGCCGGCGCCGTGCAGGTCCTGAAATTGCTCGACGATCCCAAGGATCCCACCGCCAACGCAGTCGCCGGGCGTCTGTTCTGCATCAGCGGCGAATGGGCCGACGGCACCGCCATGCTCGCCAACGGCTCCGACGAGGCTGCCAAAAAGGCCGGCGCCATGGACCTGCTCAACCCGACCAAGACCGGGGAACAGGCCGAGCTGGGCGACGCCTGGTATGACATCGCCAAAGCCTGCAAGAACAACGTTGATCGCGACGCCTTCCTCGACCGGGCGCGGTTGTGGTACACGAAATGCCAAAAGGCGGCGAGCGGCATCAGCAAAGCCCGCATCGATTCCCGGCTGGTCGAGATCGACAAGCTCAATCCGCCGGACATCACCGACTGGAACAAGATCACCGTCAACCAGTGGGAATCGCTCAAGGCGGTCACGATGCAGGTCGAAGCGCGCAAGGCCCAGACCGATCCGGGCATCATGCTCGCCGCCGGACAAAAGGTCCGCGTCGTGCCCCACCCCACCGACACCTGGCAGGTCGGTTCGGGCTATTACGGAACCCACACCTGCACCGCCAGTGGCGCCTCGATCGATAAGCGCGAGCGGATGTGGACCGGTCAGTTCAAGTATGGCGAGCTGGTCGCGTGGCTCGATAAGCAGCCGCGCAAGAAATGCGGTGACGTCCTGACCGGGCCGGGCCGGCTGCTGCTTGCCCCAGTGACCAACGACAACATCGACAGCTGGTGGGATTCCAACACCACCGGCCAGGGCGTCATCCGGGTCAAGATCGTCCGCATCGACGATTGAGGAACGGCCACGGCCACGCGCTGGGAGCTTACGCCCGCTCAGCGCGTGCTCAGCACGGCTCATCCGCTTGGTTGACGAAACCCGGCCGATGCGGCCTGTGGTGATCTCCGCCCCTGGCCCCTAGCTCCGGGCCACGTGCGCAACAAGCTGCCGCGCCCCCGGACCGTCCATGCCGCGCCTCCCGATCCTGCTCCTCCTGCTCACGCTGGGCCTGTCGACGCTGTTCGCTGGTGAATCGCCAGTCCAGGTCCCGGCAGCTCCGGCGAACCCGGCCACACCGCCGATTCCAGCAGCGCCGCCGATCCCGGCAGCTCCGGCGAACCCGGCCACACCGCCGATCCCGGCGACGCCACCGAGTCCGGTAACGCCGCCGACCTACGAGGTCGTGGTGCTTGAGAACGACCTGGCCCGGGCCGTCCTGGCTACCGAGCGCGGAGCCCTGCGCCAATTCGAGCTGAAGACCGCGTCTCCGGTGGAGCTGCCGAAGCACCTGCGCCACGTCCACAGCCCCCTTCCGAAGAACGGAGCGAATCAACCCAACCCCCTGCCGGTGCTCGGTGACACCGGCCGCTGGCGCAACCATGCCTGGCTCACCAATAGCGAGCAGGGCGCCACCGTCCAGAATGGTCTGGGCATCGACGACACCCCGCCCTGGGCCATCGCCAAACGTACTGAAGATTCGGTCACGTTTACCTATTCCAAGACGTCGCCGGCCCTGGCCTATGAGCTGACCTGGACCTTGCTCGCCGACCGGCCGACGCTGAACGCCATGCTCACCGTCCGCAACGCCAGCGCCGCGCCGGTGACGTTCGAGCCAGCACTGATCCCGCTGGTCGGGGTCCACCAGGATTATGGACCGGTGGAGAGTTATTATCTGGTCGCGTTCGTCCTCCAGGCCGGCGCTGACCAATGGCCGGTCACCCAGATGTATCCGGCGCCGTCGAACCAGCCGCCGGTCGCCTTCGACAAACGCACTCGGGGCAGTCAAACCCTGGAATTCAAGCCCGATTCGGTCATGGTCGGCCTGAAGAGCCGGTTCTTCGCCGCCTGGTTCTCTCCCTACCAGGTCGGCGCTGCTCCGGCCTCGGCGCCGAGCGCCACCGCTGCCGCTACCAACCCGGCAGGCGCCGGCGGACCGAGCTTCGGAGATGACAGCGCCAAGCCTGCGCCTGGCGTGCAAAAGGTCTGGACCTCGGCCAAGGTCTGGGGTACCTGGAGCGCTGACACCAATGAGCACCAGGCCTGCCTGGGCGTCACCGGCCCGGCAGTGACCGTCGCCCCCTCCGCGACCTTTTCGGCGCCGTGGTCGATCACGGTGTCCAGCATGAAGTCCGCCGACCTCGCCCGCCTCACCCCGGCCGAACGCAGGGTGGAGTACACCGACTGGTTCCACCGGTTCTTCCGCTCGCTGACCTGGTTGCTCACCGGCGCCCTCGATCTGTTGGCGTGGCTGGTGGTGAACTACGGCGTCGCTGTGGTGCTGCTCACCTTCCTGCTCAAGCTCACTCTGTTCCGGCTGACCTATAAACAGTACGAGTCGATGCTGAAGATGCAGAAGCTCGCCCCCGAGATCAAGCTGCTCAATGAAACCTATAAGAACGACAAGCAGAAACTGGCGGTAAAACAGATGGAATTGTGGCAGAAGCACAAGGTCAACCCGCTCGGCGGCTGCCTGCCGATGCTGATCCAAATCCCGATCTTCATCGCACTGTACCAGGCCTTCTGCCACAGCGCCGACATGCGCGGCCAGCCGTTCCTGTGGATCACCGACCTCACCCTGCCCGACCAGCTGATCTACCTCGGCTTCCATTTCCCGAGCTGGTTCCCGCTGTGGTCAAGCCTGCCCGCGTCGATCAATCCGCTGCCGATCATCTACATGGGCGTGGCCCTGTGGATGGGCCTGCAGCAGAAACCGCCGGAAGGCGGCGACGAGTTCCAGCAGCAGATGGCCAAGACCATGCGCTGGATGCCGGTGCTCTTCGGTCTGATCTTCTACAACATGCCAGCCGGCCTGGTGCTGTATTTCACGGTCAACTCGCTGCTGTCGACGATCGAGATCAAGATCGTCAAGAATCGCCTGGGGATGGCGTGATCCGTTGGGCTGCGTCGCTGCGCCAGGTGCTGTAAGACCATGCTCCACCGCACCCGTTGGATGCTGCGTCTGCTCGGCGGTTTCGGCTGGGTGGTCGGCTTGGTGCTGGCGAGCAGCAAAGGCCTGGGCGGTGGCTCCAGCGCGGCCTTTTGGCTGCTGATCGGTTTAGTGCTGAACCTGGTCGGACTGGTGCTGCTGGTGTGGTCGTACCGCGGACGGTGACCACGACCTGGGCGGCCTGCGCCACCGCCACGCCCGGCCCGGCCGCGGTGCTGCGCCTCAGCGGCAGCAATGCCTGGGACATCGTCCAGCGTGCGGGATTGCCCGTGCCGGCTCCCGGCACTGCTGTCCGATCCAACTGGCAGCTTGGCGGAGCCAGGCAGCTCGGCGGAACCGGTCAGGGCTGCCCGGTGCTGGTCTGGACCGCCCAGGCGCCGCGCAGCTTCACTGGTGAAAACACCGTGGAAATCCTGCTCCCCGGCAGCCGCGACCTGGCCGAGCTGGCGCTGCGGACCCTGTGCGCCAACGGCGCTGCGCCGGCTCCGCCAGGAGGTTTCGTCCGCCAGGCCCTGGCCAATGACAAGCTCGATCTCGACCAGGCGGCGGCGGTGCTCGCCCTAGTGACGGCCAGCGACGCCGAGGCCGCCCTGCGCGCGCTGATCCGCCTGCGCGGCGACCTCGGTGCCGACCTCGCGGCTGTCCGGAGCGAACTGACCGAGTTGCGCGCCCGGGTCGAGGCCGGCCTCGATTTCGCCGAAGAAGACGGCGTCGCCGGCGCCGATCATCGCCTGATCCGCTCCGCCGCCCAACGTCTCGGCGCCCGGCTGGCGCGCTGGCAGGTCACGGCGGATGGCAGCGAAGGCACGCCGGTGGTCTGCCTGGTCGGACCAGCCAACGCCGGGAAATCCGCGCTGTTCCAGCGCCTGACCGGAGCGCCGGCGCTGGTCTCGCCAGTGCCCGGCACCACCCGCGATCCGCTCGAAGCGCCGTGGAAGATCGGCGGCCGCACCGTTACGCTCGTCGACACCGCTGGCTGGCTGGACCGCGCCAGCAGCGGGCTCGACGGCTCCAGCAGCGGCCTCGACGGCTCCAGCAGCGGCCTCGACGCCGCGGCCATCGCCGCCGGCCGGCGCTGGATCGAGCACGCGGCGCTGGTGCTGGCGTGCAGCGCCCCCGACGCCCGGCTGCCCGAGAGCGATGGAACCTGGCAGGTCGTTGCCACCATCGTCGCAACCAAGGCCGACCTCGGGGCACCGGATCCCCGGGCCGTGGTCGCGGTGTCGGTCGAGACCGGAGCCGGGCTCGACCAGCTTGCCGGACTGGTCGCCGAACGACTCGCCCACAGTTCTGGAGGAGAACCCCGTCAGCAACGCCTGTTGGCCTCGGCCTTGGCCGGTTTGGGCAAGTTGGCCGATCAGCCGCCGGCCGATGAACTGCTCGCCGAGGATCTGCGCCGGCTCACCGAACTGCTCAGTGACCTGATCGGCAGCACCACGCCCGACGACGTGCTCGACGCCCTGTTCAGCCGGTTTTGCATTGGGAAATGACGGATTCACGATCCCGTCCGCTCGGATCTGGTCATTGAGACCGTCGCCGCCGCTGATACCACGGCGCCCCCCATGAGCGACGCCCCGACCGTGTCCCCCGGATCCGCATCGCCCAGCACCGAGGCCGCCGTGCTGCGGGCCGAAATCGCGCGCCGCCGGACCTTCGCGATCATCGCCCATCCCGACGCCGGCAAGACCACCCTGACGGAAAAACTCCTGCTGTATTCCGGCCTTTTGCGCACCGCCGGGATGGTGAAGAACCGCAAGGGTGGGAAGATGGCGACCAGCGACTGGATGGCGATGGAGCAGGAGCGCGGCATCTCGATCACCGCCTCGGCCATGCAGTTCCAATACAAAGGGCACGTCATCAACGTGCTCGACACGCCGGGCCACCAGGATTTCAGCGAAGACACCTATCGCACCCTGACCGCCGCCGACAGTGCGATCATGGTGCTCGACGCCGCCAAGGGCGTCGAGGTCCAGACCCGCAAGCTGTTCGCGGTGTGCAAATTGCGCGGCATCCCGGTGTTGACCTTCATCAATAAATGCGATCTGCCCGGCCGCGATCCGCTGGAGCTGCTCACCGAGGTCGAGGACGTGCTCGGCATCCAGGCCAGTGCGATCAACTGGCCGATCGGCTCGGGCCGCGATTTCGTTGGCGTCGCTGAACGCGACTCCAAGCAGATGCTGGTCTTCGAAAAGATGGCCGCGGCCGGCGCCGCCCGGGCCGGCATGCGCAAGCTGGCCCTCGACGATCCGGCGGCCCTGGCGCTGATCGGCCAGGAACGCCTGGCCAAGCTGGCGGAGGATCTGGAGATGCTGGCGGTTGCCGGCAATCCGTTCAGCCGCGAGGCTTTTCTGGCTGGACAGATCACGCCGGTGTTCTTTGGATCCGCCCTGACCAATTTCGGCATCGAGCCATTTTATGATGCCTTCGTCGATATCGCCGCCGCGCCCTCGGCCCGGCTGGCCGATGTCTTGCCGCCGGCCGCCGATGGCAGGCGCACGGAACTGCGCATCGATCCGGTGGAAATGCCGTTCAGCGCCTATGTCTTCAAAATCCAGGCCAACATGGATCCCCGCCACCGCGACAGCCTGGCTTTCATCCGGATCTGCTCCGGCCGATTCGACCGCGATGTGGTGGTCAAGCACTTCCACCGCGGCGAGTTCGTCCGCGAGGTCCGCCTGTCGCGACCGACCACCCTGGTCGCCCGGGAGCGCACCACCCTCGATGCCGCCTATCCCGGCGACGTGGTCGGCCTGGTCAATTCCGGATTCGCGATCGGCGACACCATCGCCGTGATCAGCGGAAAAATCCAGTTCGAACACAAGCCGCTGCCCAGCTTCCCGCCCGAGGTCTTCGCCCGGGTCAGCCCCATCGACCTCGGCCGGCGCAAAGCCTTCGACAAGGGCCTGACCCAGCTCGCCACCGAAGGCGCGGTGCAAATCCTGCGCTCGGCGCACAATCCGATGGCCGATCCGTTCGTCGCCGCCGTCGGCCGATTGCAGTTCGAAGTTCTGCAATATCGCTTGAAAGACGAATACGCGGTGGAAACCCGGCTCGAACCGCTGCCGTTCTCATGCAGCGGCTGGCTGGTCGGCGACCCGACGACCTTCGCGCCAACGCCGGCCACGACCCTCGCCGTCGACAGCCGCGGCCGCCCGGTCGCGCTGTTCCCCAGCGAATGGGACCGCAATTATTGCGCCCGGCAGAATCCCCAGCATTCCTTCGTGGAATACGCCTGACCGCGGTTGCTAACAGCAAACAAAAACCCCCGGCCGATCCGGCCGGGGGCTCGAAACACGCGCATGCAGCGCGTGGTCTCAAGTCACGTCACTTGTTGAGCGGACCCCAAACCAGTGCGCCAGTCGGCGCGTTACTCCGATTTCCAATGCAGGTCGCATTGACCGCTGAAACGGCATAAGCAGGCGCAGCCTGATCACCTGCGAACGCTCTATTCAGATAATATTCTGCTGGGGCAACCACGGTGCCGGCACCAGCGGCAGTCACAAAGGCGCTCCCGGCATCGGTGCCAGTCACCGCTGAGTTTTCGCCAGTAGCCGTATCATAGGGGGCGATATCGGCGGCATTGGAATAAACCTTGCCCTCTTGAGTCAAGAAATACGCACGACGGCCGGTGTCGCCGAATGATTCGGGAATCGCGATGCAGACGAAATATTTTTCACCGCGTGAGATGACACTCGCCTGAGTCTGAACGGTAATCAAGGCAGTTGGACCGGAAACATCGCCAACTGCAGCAC
This sequence comes from Planctomycetota bacterium, assembly GCA_014193115.1. Taxonomy (GTDB): domain Bacteria; phylum Planctomycetota; class UBA11346; order UBA11346; family UBA11346; genus BJHQ01. The sequence goes on from BJHQ01000023.1 coordinate 11,896, forward strand.
CGGCAATCGGCTCAGAGGTAAAGTCGGTGGCCAGCAGGGAACCGTAGAAATATCCTGACACGGCGTTGTTGGTACCTTGCCACGTCAAACGCGCCGTGTCGGAACCGGCAGGAGCGGCACCACCAGCAGTAGTTCCGTCTGCGAGACCATTTGCAACATATGTTGGCTGAATTCCATCGAATTCGGTTCCAATGTACGTCAGAGCGCCCACTCCATGATTCCCTTTCGACGGAGTGCCATTGACCAACATGGCATTCACGCCAGGAGCAGCCGGGTCTCTCTTCCGGCTACCGTAGCAATCCTGCCATCCGGAAAGCTGGCTAAGATGCCCGTATTCTCCACGTCCGTTACCATCAGCGTCGTTGACCGAACTGCCGAGGAACTGGACTTGACCGGAGAAAATCGCTGCCTTTAACGAAGACGCCGCAGCGTTCTCGTTGGCATTGACGCGGGATTCCAGCAGGTTGGGGATCGCGATGGCCGCGATGATGGCGATGATCGCGATGACGATCATCAGCTCGATGAGGGTGAAGCCCTGACGCATGGGAAGCTCCTTGGGAGGGTGGGTGCGTGCCTGCGGTGTTGCGCTGAGTGTGCCAGAGGCCGATATGTATCGATTAAACTCATTTTTATATATTTTTGATCCATAATGGCTCGATAGGTTCGAGATTATCCGTGTTGGAGAAGCGGAAAATGACAAAATTGTCACCGTGTCCGGCCACATCCTGTCCTTGGCGTTGGCTGCCTTGAGCCGGCGGCACCAGCGCAAAGTTTTCGCCAGCCTGGGAGCGCCGAGCGCCAGCTCGGCTGGAGTTGCCATTGAGCCAGCGGCGCCAGCGCAAAGTTTCTGCTGGCCTGGAGCGCCGAGCGCCAGCTCGGCTGGAGTTGGCCTTGAGCCGGCGGCGCCAGCGCAAAGCTGTCAGCGGAGGCCTTCCATGACCCCGATCCCCGTCGCCGTCCTCGGCGCCACCGGCTATGCTGGTGAGATCGCTATCCGTATCCTGCTCGGCCATCCTGGTTTCCGCATCGCCCATGCCGGCAGCGATCGATTGGGCGGGATCCGCCTGGCCGACGCGGTTCCGGCCTTTGCTGGTGAGACCGACCTAATGCTGTCGGCGGACACGCCGGAGACCATCGGCATCTCGGGCGCCCAGGCGGTGATCCTGGCCAAGAAGAGCCCGGAGGTCACCAAGGTGGTGCCGGCGCTGCTCGCTCGGGGTCTGCGCCTGATCGACATCGGCGCCGAGTTCCGGCTGCGCAAGGTCGAGGACTACCAAACCTGGTACAAAGAGCAGCACCACTGCCCGGAACTGCTCGCCAGTGCGGTCTATGGACTTTCCGAGGTCAACACCGAGGCCATCCGCAGCGCCAAGGTCGTGGGCAATCCAGGCTGTTTCCCGACCAGCATCCTGCTGCCGCTGATCCCGTTATTGAAAGCCCGCCTGATCAAACCCACCGGCATCGCCGCGATCAGCTACACTGGGGTTTCTGGTGCCGGCAAGAAATTCGCCGAGGCCAACAACAACCTCTTCTATGCGGTGAATGAGAATCTGCACAGCTACAAGACGGTCGGTCATCAACACATCGGCGAAATCGACCAGGAACTGTCGGTCGCCGGTGGCGGCGCGATCCATTGCACGTTCGTCCCTCACCTGGCGCCGATCACCCGCGGCATCCACACCACCATCACCGCGGATCTCTCGCTGAACATCAGCGAGGCCCAGGTCATGGACTGCTGGCAGAAAGCCTATGCCGGTCGGCCGTTCGTGCGGCTGCGCAAGTCCGCCAAAGATGTCGAGGTTGCCCACGTCACCGGCACGAACTTCGCGGATTTCTCCTGCGCCGCCGATGGCCGCACCCTGATCATCACCAGCGCCATCGACAATCTGGTGAAGGGCGCCAGCGGCCAGGCGATCCAGAACCTCAACCTGATGTTCGGCCTGCCCGAGTCCCTGGGCCTGCTCCACCGCGGCCTGTGATCTGCACAAAGCTATATGAACCGCGAAGACGCCAGGGAAAAATCAGAGAGAAGCTCCGACAGATAGACGACTATCCGGGGACGGAAGGATCTTTCCACCACGTGCCGCATTGGCGATTTCCGGTTTCCCATGGTGAGGCGGAATACCGAATCGTCAGGTCGCTTTCAATAAAGATGAACCGCCAAGACGCCTGTGAAAAATCTGGGAAGGCACCGCTGGTTGGACGATTAACCGGGTGCAGATGGATCCTTCCACCACGTGACGCGTTGGCCCATTGGCGGTTCCCCAACTACGTCACACAGGGTCATTCCACCGCTTTTGTCAGCCGAGCGCGATCGGCGTCTGGCAACGAATCGTCGGCCGCGAGGTGGTTGATCAGCTGGCGGAGATCGCCAGAGAAGAACTCGTGACGCAGGTGGCGGAGCAACCCGGTCTTGTACGTGCGTTCGTCCACCGCCGGCGCGAAGACATGGGACCGGCCGCCCGGCGTCTGGGTCAGAATGCCGCGCTTGGCCAGATTCCGCATCACGGTCAGGAACGTCGTGTAGGCCAGGCTGGGCGCGCCGGGGTGGGCGTTCAGCGCATCGTGGACGTCATGGACGGTGCTGGGGCCCTGGGCCCACAGGTAATGCATGACGCGGATTTGAAGTGGTCCGATGAGATCCATGGCTCGTTCTCTCCAAGCTAGTCTGACACCACCTTTCGCAAAACGCGAGTGCTGATTTTCAGATTCGCAACAGGAAAATTTCGCAAGGCCATGGGAATTAAACGGGCGACAGCGAGTGCGTCAGTTCCCCAATCCAGCCGAGCTGGCGCTCGGCGCTCTCAGGATTTGCGCATCGTCGTGGGGGCCGAGCTAAAGCGCGGCGCTTATAGGAATATCGCACGGTCGTACGGGCCGAGCTGGCGCTCGGCGCTCCGAGGATTTGCTCATGGTCGTGGGGGCCGAGCTCACGCTCGGCGCTCCCAGCATCACCTCTGCAAAGCCAGCATCGCAGGGCGATGGCGTGAGGCGGCCTGGGTCGCATCCTTTCCGCGGTGAGCGCATCCACGCCCCCTTCCGCCCACGCTGCGCCGGCCACCGCGGTGTCCGGCACCGGTCCGGTCGTTCCGGCAGTCTCGATCGAAATGGTCGCCCGTCGCGAGGCCGTCGCTGCCGCCACCGGCTGGACCATGCGCGACGATGGGCTGCTTGCCCGGGCCTGCACCCATTTGAGCCTGCTTGGCGCCCAAGCCGGAGCCCGGCGCAATGCCGACAGCAATGAACGGCTGGAATTCCTCGGTGATGCGCTGCTCGGCGGAGCGATCTGCGACCTGCTCTATCGCCAGTATCCGGACGATGACGAAGGTAAGCTGACCCGCCTGAAGTCCCGGCTGGTGTCGCGGACCGTGCTCGCCCGGGTGATCGAATCCGCCGGACTGCTGCCCCATTGCCGGATCGGCTCGCAGATGGGCGGCGACCCGGCGGCGTGGCCGGATTCGCTCAAGGCCAACCTGATGGAGGCGGTCTTGGCGGCGATCCACCTCGACGGCGGTTGGCTGGCCCTGCGCAGCGCGGTGGAGCGGCTGTGGACCGGCCTGCTCACCGATCCGGAATCGGCGGAAAAGGACATCCGCCAGCGGGTGCAGGAGGAATGCCATCGACGTTTCGGCCGGCGGCCCGACTACCTGACCGAACGCAGCGGCGGCTCCGACCACCAACCGGAGTTCACCGCGACGGCCTCGATCGCCGAGTTCACCGCCACCGGCACCGGCCAGGGCCGGCGCAAAGCCGAAGCCGCCGCAGCCACCGCGCTGCTCAAGCAACTGGAAGCCGTGGCCGAGGAAAAATCCTGACGGAAATCTGGTAAAATCCAGGGATCGCCAAGCGCGTGATCACCAAGCCTGGGCTCGCGGCCGTCCCGGCCGCAGGCTTGCTGCCAGGCGGCCGGGACGGCCGCGCTCCCGGGCTGAACCCTGGCCAGGCCCGCCAACCGTCCGATGCTGCGCCGACCGTGAGAACCGCCTTCCTCGGCACCCCGGAGATCGCCGTCCCGGCCCTGCGTCTCCTGGCCAAGCGCACCGATCTGCGCCTAGTCATCACCCAGCCCGACCGCCCGGCCGGCCGCGGCAACCGACTGACCCCGCCAGCGGTCAAGGTGGCCGCCCAAGAACTCGGCCTGCCGCTCTGGCAACCCGAAACCACCAAAGGCAGCGGAGCCGCCGAGCGCCTGACATCCGTCGATCTGGCAGTGGTGCTGGCCTATGGCGAACTGCTCCGCGAGCCGGTGCTGAACGCGCCGCGCTTGGGCTGCGTCAACCTGCACGGTTCGCTGCTGCCGCGCTGGCGCGGAGCCAGCCCGCTGCAAGCCGCGATCCGCGCCGGCGACTCCACCACCGGCATGACCGTCATGCGCATGGTCCGCGCCCTGGATGCCGGGCCGATCTTCAGCTTGCACCCGATTCCGCTGCCCGACGACGCCACCCTGCCCTGGCTCCACGACCGGATGGCCGACCTCGCCGCCACCGCCCTCGACCACCACCTGACCGAAGCCGAAACCGCCACAGCGGTGCCCCAGGACGACAGCCAGGCGACCTATTGCCGAAAACTGACGGCGGATGACGGCAAACTCGATTTCACCAAATCAATGGCCGAACTCGACCGCTGGGTCAGAGCCTATACCCCGGCACCCGGCTGCTGGGTCCCGTTGCCCGGCGGCCAACGCCTGCGGATCCTGGCACTCAAACCCCGCCCCGGGATCACCGCCCCACTCGGCGAACGCGCCAACGAACCACGGACCCTGCTCATCGGCTGCGCAGACGGCGCCGTCGAGATCACCCGCCTGCAATCCCCGGGAGGCAGCCCGTTAAACAGCGCTGATTGGCTGAACGGGCATGGGTGGCCGTTATTTGAATTAGGCTGACCTGGCTTATTTGACTTCGACCGGATTAGTGATCAGACATTCCACCGAAACACCTCCAATCGTTGCCGTCTGACGCAGACTCGATCCCTTCCAAGGCGGCGTCGAACCTGAGTTCTGGTCCCAGCGCTGCGCCTGGGTTGCTGTCGTCACCTGCGCCCAAAGGCCGCGTAAAATCTTGCGATCGGTCAGAGGTACGGGGATCTGCGGCGCAATCGTCGAATTGACGCCGATATCGGCGTCCACCCCAGCGGTCTCGGCAGTCCAAGTCAAAGGGGCATTTCCGTTGAAACCAGGAATCGCCGGATCGGTGGGTTCGGGCGAACCATCTGGCTTCAATTTTGCCCATTTCCGCGTTGGCCCGACCGCGCCACCGGATAAAAAAATAGAGCGATCGTAACCCAACATTTTTCGGTAGGCCTGTAACAAATAATCTCTTCTTCGCATCGCCGTCTTCTGAAACCAGGTTCCTCCGGTTGCGTCGCCGGCGGCAGGATACGTTCCCGATGCGTTCAAATACGGATCGTAAACACCAGACGGCAATGGGAATGTCGCAATCTGTGCTAAATGTCTGGGTGGAACAAATACATAGGATGAAAGCACCAATGGATTCCCCCATCGATCATTCCACAAACGCTCTGGCTTACGATCGCCACGATAATCGGCCAATCCAGTTGATCCTGAAAGAGAACCCGCATACATGAACAGACGGGTCGTTAATAATGGCGAGAACAAACCCAAATGGTTCGCAGCCGGCGCCTCCAAATCGCCGATGCTTCGAATCGATTCATAGCCTGCGAGCGTGGCCTTGGCTTTAATTACCGTGATATCGTGTTCCTCTTTTCCGGTATACAAGGGATATGGCCTGATCTGGCTCCTAGCAAATGGTGAATTCCCGATGGTGAGTCCAGGCGGAACTGGCTCATACTGAGTTGTACTTTGTCCAACGCTGGTCATTGGCGTTGGAAAGACACATACCGAACCGACATGTGGGGTCACGGTGGGCGGTATCGGTTGATCCCACGTTGGTAAAGGCCAGGAAACAGGCCAAGCAGCATAGTACCAATACGCGGATGGTCGTCGTTTTATGGTCATAATCTCACGTGAAGGCGATATATCCGCGACGTCATCGATCGATTCAATATTTTGTACTTGATTAGTGCCCCAACCATACGACGAAAATCTCCGATTGATCTCACTTTTCGATACACTAGAAACCAACACCCACGGGGGAAGGCAATTCTGAGGATTGGTAGAAGTCGCACCTAATAGACAAGTTCCAGCAGTTGAACCAAACATGCCCGAATCTTGAAGATCGGCTATGATTGATCTCAGTGGCCGAAATCGCATGTCGAGACCCAATCCATCCAAAAACAAAGCCTCGATAGAAGAGCTTGACTTGTTTCGCTGTATTGATTCTATCGCTCCATCGATCCGCTGAATGGTCACCAGCCACTTACTTTGAGTAATCATATACGAACCAAATGACAATACCATTCCGGCCAGCACACCAATGATGGCAATGACAATGAGCAGTTCCATCAAAGAAAAACCAGTCGTCCCTCCACGGGTGAATGATTTCTCGCCGCCTTTGGCGTGAGAAGCACGGGCTTTCCCGAGTGAACATTTTCTGATCATTGCTGGCTCACAATATTATCTACTGTTCCATCAAGATCGTCACCGCCGCGAGTGGCCTGAGCAGTACTGGCGGCTGAATTGATCGCTCGGTTTGGTCCGGGATTGCACAAAAAAACACCATCCTTCCCAGCCGAGGCCAAACGCAATCCGTCTTGATTCCAGCACAGCATTTCCCTGCCCCAGGCGTCCACCACAACGGTGCCACGCAAACGATAGACCTGCCACTGCAAGTCGGCCGAGCGTTGATAACAACCAGCGCTCCAAGAAGGCATGAGCTGCGATTCTGCGCGACCTACGTATGCACGGCGTTGCAGAATCAGGGCACCTTCGTACGACCAATGAACTGCTCCATCAGTAATGTCGTCAGCCGTTGATGCTGGTCCGCCTGTTCCAGAGGTCCCACCAACGATGCAGCGATAATAACGACCTGCATTGGACACCATGACGCCGGAATTATAGAGTGTACTGGGCGACCATATGGTTGTACCTGTCGTGGTTTTGATGCAACCCAATCTTGCTAATTCATCCATTCCACCGGTTCCCAGGGTCGATTCGAGCGATCTCAATTGAACGCTTTCCAACGAATTAAACGAAGTGCCGTCCTCGCCTATTGGCGAAATCAGATGAAAGGGATTCGGAAATGATGAATTATCAAAATTCGGACCGCCAGGCAGCGTGGTAGCACCAGGACGCGGCTGATTCAGCAATCGAAACGCCGTGATCCCAGGATAACTCGATGCTGGCTTCCCAATTCCCACCGTTCCGCCAAGAATCCTGCACATTTTCCGCTCAAGACCAAAGAGGAAGGGCAGGTCCCCAGAACTGACGATCCCATCATAACAATCGTCTGCTTTGATAGCCCGACTCTGGGCCCCAGGAATCCAGGCATCGTTCGCCACATCCAAAGCTTCGCCGGTCACCGAAACCAACGCTCCGCCCAATTTACGGTTGAACCGCGGTCTTCCGCTTCCTCCAGCAGACGCAGTGTCCGCACTGCCAGCAAGAGGATGCTCAACGGTTCCCGAAATGCTTCCAGATTGCGCACCAGATGCTCCCAATACGCTCAGAATCGTCCGAATCGAATTCTTAGTCATAATCGGCTTTCGCTGTTCACTTAGAATATTCGCTCCGACTAACAGTAGGCTGCCCAAAAGCAGAACGATAATGACCACCATGAGCATTTCAATGATGGTAAACGCAGCGTGAGACATACACATCACCATCGAGGCGGTTCAGATGGAAGTCGCTGAATCCACGAAAAGGTACCAAATGCATGCGTATTTACCCCAGATCGCGACCCGCTCCAGTTTCCCGGTGGCGACTGATTTACTGCCGGTGGATTCCCTCCGTTAGGATAGTTTGGAACATCAACTACATCAAACTGAGCATTATAACTCCCACCTTGATTCCCCGACCAACAGACGCGATACCAAAGTATACGCTCTTGGCTTCGTAGGCGATGAAACAAATTCTGGTCACCTCCAAATCGTTGCGTTGCTCCACAATTGGCCACCTCTTGCCAGGAACGATATCCACCGGTCGCCCCGCCACCGCAGGTGATAATGAACACACCATCACTCGATCGTAGATATTTCCCAGAGACAACAGGATCCGGCTTGCTAAGTGCCACCGTGTCAAAGTAGGGTTCTGTCAGCGTTCCGACCATAACGCTTTTTCCATCGTGCTCACTTGGAAGTTCTCGATATACCCGAAACCAAGCTCGGTTGATCGTCTCGGGAACATACAAAGGCGACGGTGCCAAGGGCGAGGAAATTGCGACTCCAGAAATCGTGCGTTTCCCTGATATAAAGTCAGCACCGGACACTGGGCTGTTCTTATCACCATGAACATCAGCAACGGGCTGAGGTTGAAGAAACATTGGGGCACGATTCATCGCCGCAGTACGCAGGGCCACCATCGCAGCAGAACCGGTCCAGCCCTTACTGTAATCTGCTCCTACGCCAGGAAGAAAATCATCTGAAATCATGACCGGGTTCATGGTGAAATGGGCCGTTGTTGCATACGGCGGCAGCAACCAACGCGCCATTTCGCACCGGCATGCGCCACCGGGATGCGGCCAATAGTCAATGCGCTTATTATCATTACCGCCGGCCGGATCAATTTGCGTGTATCCGTAGTCATCCCACGGAACTTTCGGCGGAATACTCGGCGTCGACCCCTCACTGTCATCAAACGGATAGCCACCCGTTCGCCACCAAGTCGGCTGAGGTATATCCCCAGCAGTGCTGCTCCTCGGCGGACGCGGGCCAATGCTGCCATTGCGATTGTCGACCCATCCGTGACCAGGACTGCCCCAACCCATTCGGCTCGATTCTAGTAGGTAAAGACAGGCAGCGCTGAGCATGATCCTGGCCTGTGCCTCACGGACCAATGGTTGAGCCGCGCTCGCATCCTCTCTTGTACGCAATAGGAAAACCGCGGCTAATACAGCCAAAATGCTCACCAATCCGGTTATTAACAAAAGTGCACTGGCACGACAGGGATTTTGAATAGGTGGGATCATTGGTACGCATCTCCCATATCGGTGCGAATCATCCCCCAATGCTGACGGGCTCCTCGGAGATCGGTTCCCAAAGAATTACATAGCAGCAACAACCTACGACCGTCAGGACGGATGACCACAGACCCTACACGATCAATATTGCGGCCTTGGCTGCACAGCCTGAATATGGAAATGCGCATGGCTTTCCCCCTGTTTTCAAAAATCGAGGTTGTTGCGACTGTCGTCGAACCCGATGGGGATAATGGGATCAATTGGGTCTCAATCTGATTATCAGGAAGATAATCAGAAAATATTCCGGAGCCCAAATAATTACCGCTGGTATGACACGAATAAATTCCATTTCTCGGATTGGTCCAGAAACACGGGATGCTCAACTTTCCATATCCGTTGATCGGACGAATGGTCGGATACATTGACCAGGAACTTTGACGCAGACTCAAGTCATTCCGACCATTTGCACCGAGCAGGAGAACATCCATATCACACAGAGCATACGACGTACATGCTTGGCGCCATGCAGATGGTGGATCGTAAATGTTACCAAACAGCATCTTTGAATAGTCGAGAGAATTTTTCACCGATGCAAGCGACGGAGGGTACACTTGGATATTTCCTAGGTAATCTGTGGTCACCGAAGCGAGAGAAGTGCCAACATCCATTGCCCATGGCACTTCGCCCATGTCGTAAAATTTAGCCGTATCAGCCCTTGTCGAAGAACCAAAAATAAGCAACGCGGCCGGATCCGTACCCATCGCGCCGGTTCCACCATGGATCGATGGCCCGCGTAAACGATCGTGTCGCTGAACCAACAAGAGCGATCCTCTCGGCGCATACGATAAAATACCGAAGGTCCCTAGGACACGATACAAATTGAGGAAAGCATTTGGGCGGTACCCGCCAGGACCGGCAATGCGATCCGTGAGTACCTCATCGACATACGGTCCAGGATCCGTGGCCTCACTCATCTCCGTATGAGAAATCAGAGCATAATCACCATAGACTTGCAGCGGCGACCACTCTGCGGGGACGCCACTCCAATAGTCCCGATATATGTACGCCGAAATTAGATAAAGGTCTTGGTTACTTTGTCTTGTCGCATTGTATCGTCCGCGTCTATTATCAAATGGCCTTATGTTTGAAAATAAATGCCCTCGGTACCATGATCGTTGGTCATGGGGTAAGAGCACATTCGGATTCGGAACCAGACCACTGAAAGTCACATCCTGCTGATCCGTTGCAGAAAAGGCCACTCGACGGAATATCCTTTTATTTCCAGCATCATCAACTGGAGTCGCATCTGACTTGACAATGCCGGAACTATCCACCTGGAGGTCCGAATTATAGGAAGCGCACCATGGCGGATCTGGATTCGCCGAACTATTCCAAAAATCCGCGTCATCCAAGGCGAAAAGCAATCCCTGACGAAGCAACTCGCCATCCTCACGAATCTCAGACACTACGCCCATGGCCTTGGTCAACAATCGAATCGTTCCAAACGCCATCACCAAAATGGTAGCGATGAGTGAAATCGCCACGATCATTTCCAGCAGGGTGAACCCGGATGCATGCTTTCTCATGATTACCTCCTTACGCCACAAGGGCCAACAGGATCATAAATCATGTATCGAGACAGAGTTTCCGCCCGCAGTCGTCGACTCGCTGGAATTGTTCCGCGATCATATCGCCCATTCCCATTCCGATCCGCGCCATGTTGACCGAAGCCATACAGCCAACTTTCTCCTGCGTTTTTTGCCGCCAAAACGTCGAAGAATTTCAAATCGAGTCCCGCCGTTGTATTATCCCCACGTGCACCACGATTGGAAATTCGCTCTGGCGTCATCCAAATGAAGGGCCATTCCGGCATATTATACATCAGAATTCCACTCCCGTATGCATTACCGCCAGTCCCAAAGTTAGTGCCATTATCATACTGATACATCCAGGTTGCGTCGAATGGCGCCGACGGCGCAGATTCGGCATCCTCATAATTCAACCAATCAGCGGACCAAAACACCAATTCTCGACAGCGTTCAGAAGCATCGAATGCCTTATTGAAATGGAAACCGCCCGGATCGTCAGCCGGATTGAGCAACCAGGGCTTTCCACTATTTTGAGCTGAATCACTCGTTCGATGGTATGATCCTTGGGCGCCTGGTTGATTATGCGTATTATACGCTGAAACCCATTTGGGGTTGATCAATCGATGGAATCCATCCCAACTCGGTGGTTGTGGTGTTCCGTGATTTGGCGGATCGTAATATCCATAGCTTTGCTTTCCCGAATAAATGGGTGAAAAAATAGTTGGTCGATCACTGTACAGGCGATAGTATTCCTCCCTATAGTTGTAATAATTGAACGGAACTGTACCCCTATTGGCCGCATTTCCTGGGAATAGATCGAATGCCCAAAGTGGTCTATCCATGAAGGACTGGCGATTTGCCGGTCTTGGACAGCAAAGATCGTTGGGATTCTCCGAAGAATAAACTGTTATCCAACGCATGCAATTCTCGTGGGCCATCCGCGCAAATTCAATATCCTCCTTCAGAAGTTGAAAACCATCGTAATATTTCCGGTTTGTGCTTGCCAGGGCAGCACCTGGATCGTCAAAAACACTGGAACTGGCAGAATTTGTTAAACCTGGATGATCCTGGTTCATGTCGCACAGCAGCCACGCCGCAGTCGATGCGCCCAGTCCCCAGACATCCGACGGAAAAACATCATACATCCCAGGCGGCTTGTCTTGCAACGATGTGCTTCCATCGGGCACATAGCGCCCATAGCCGGCGCCACCTTTGGTCTCGATCAACGGCCCGCGAGACCCTGTCACCAGCATTGCCGCATGCGCAAGAAACGTCAGCGCGTAGATTCTCGCTGGATGCGGATACCGCCAATTCTCTCCGGCGCAAAGATCGCCTGTCGATATTATTGTGGGTGAATTGATATCCATTTTCGGTGGTATCAACGTGATTAATGGATTTTTTGAGGCGGGCACCTCTTTTTCAAAAGCATTCGAATCATCCCCTGGCTGCCACGGATTGTGCGACGCAGCGGCGTCAGAACTTGGATCTAATGTTTTCATCCATAATTGAAGCGCCATCCTTCGATAATATCGACGCATTTCCAACGTGGGCAACCCGGGTGGCTCTCGATATCGCTCTGCATTAACCCCATCCCCCTTTTTAAATGGGGAGGTTACGTAGGGCGATAGAACTGTTGCTCCATCATATGGCGCCAGATCAACAGGATCAAATGGGGCAATGAGACGCCACCAGGCGTCGGGCGTCGCGGTTCCCGCATCACTGGTATCCAGCATTTCCACGGGCGGGTACGCATAATATTTTTCTGGGTAGGTGTTTATATAGACAGTTCCGTTCGAACCGTCCGAAGTAATTGTCGTTCCATAATATGGCTGTGGAGCTGGCAAGCTTGGTGTAAAAACGTTTCCCCAAAACCAATCATCTGCTAAATCTTGACCTGCTGCATTTTTGGGCCAATCCATTGCGTGTTTTGCCACATTGGTGCCTTTCCCATTGCTTAATTTGCACGCAATGGGCGACCACCCATATCGGCACAGCGAAAGATAGTCGGCATAGGAACCGGCCCAAATACCAAGCCAAGCCTTATCGAAATCATCGACAGTGGCCGATGCCTTTATTTCTTTGAAGTACTGCCAGATATTTTTTATGGTTCCGGTTGCATTCGCGGAGACCGTTCTTTCTGGGTTCAAAGTATGCAATGGCGAGAGAACATAAGGATTGGTATGTTTCCCCCTGCGCCGGTGCCAATGCCATAATAGTTGAATCGGATACTCAAAAAGGAATCTGGCGGGAATGGATACAATTTGTATATCGGTAAATTATAACATGGATGCACCGGCATCAGGTTCTGCTGCGGAAATCCCTTGACCGCGAATATTAACCGCTCTTGATCTGTACTTGATTCCACTCGTTCTGCAAATTTATATTCCGTTGCGGACATTCCGCTTATGCTGCCTGGTGGTGGAAAGAATATCATTCCACCCTGATCCAAAATTGAACGAATTTCATCACTATCCGAATCAAGTCGTTGTGCGATATTCAATGGCAACGGTATCCCGGTTTGAATGCTCATGAACGCCCGACCACAACCAGCGATCATCTGCTCAGCATCGGGGAAGCTCGGCCGGCTGTATGCACCTCCCCTCGTCATCATGTTCGCATACGAAAGGTCAAGATGGTTCCACCAATTTCCTTTGTTTGGTGTGCTCGGAGTATACAGTGGGAATCGTGGATTACCTTGAGCTATGCTCTCCGATACGCTGATTGCCCTCGCCGCTGCGACTGCCTGCATTCTGACAATCTGCTGCGTCTTCATCGCAGGCGGCAACATCATCGCCAAGGTCAACAGGGCCGTGGTAACCAGGCCCAAAGACAAGGCCACTTCAATGAGAGAGAATCCGACTCGATGTAACATCTAAAAGGTCCTAGTGAGGAGTTGGCCAATGGCGCTTCCGGTCACACCCATTCGGAATCCACCATCAGGAGACGAGATTACCAGCCCAGGGACTTCATCTCCAACTTTTAACCCAGGAAAGGGCTGACCGGCCGTTGTCACCGTCATTCCCGGAAGGATATTTGCAATGGTGTGTGTCCATTTTTTGCCTGGTACAGCCGGTTGACCAGCGACCATCCATAAATTGGTCCATGTCCTTCCCGTTCCAGGCTTACCCAGTTCACACGGATAGGCATCGATCGGCCATTGACTCGAGCCAGAGGATGTGATCAAAGCCCCACTTCCTTGGTGATAATACCAACCACAATTCGTTGAAGTTGCGGTTCGCAACGGCACCAGACCTGTTCCACTAAACACATATGGTATTGCTGTCGATTTCAATTTATGTAAACTGAGCGGCCGTCTGCTGCTTGTTGCAGTCCCCAAAAGGTTTGAATTGGTATTCAATTGAGATAATGCGTTGCTCCCAATAAGCGTGTCGGTGGAAAGGCCGCCGATTGCCGTATCAATGATCGCGACGCGCTTGATATGGTCGTTGACAAAGCCATCGCCTTTCTGACCCATAGTCAAAGCTACCAATGGGAAACCAATGACAGGATCATCGGAGATGACGACTCCAAATACTGTTGCGACTGCCCCGCCAAGATTGTCCGATGCGATGGACAGCGACCGCGCTTTTTCACCGGTACTGGTGATGGCCACCACCGCTTGGTTTACTGCTGCCCGGCGCATGGTCGATACCACCCCAGAGATGCCCAAGCCGAGCATGATCAGCATGATGGTCATCACCACCATCAATTCGATCGCGGTATATGCTTTGCAATTCATTTGCTTCCCCAACTGGTCAGGTCGTCACTGGTGCCTGTAATTCCGTCTGGTCCTGGAGAATAGATGCCGACCCCAGAGTTTCCGTAAATATGCATGGCGAATGTGATTTGGAGCGGTCGGCCCCACCCGTCGAGGGGTCGCCCTTTGCTATCGCGCATGTTTTTTGACACTTTGATTTTCAACTGATCGATCGCGCCCAGATACCCGCAGCGCTGGGCGGCATCCTTGTCAGCCGTGGTGGCGAGTTCGGTGGGAAAACCATCGACATACCGGTCATTGTCAAAATCCCACAATTGACGCATACGCAAGCCAGCAGGATCGGCACTGTCGGTAACCACTGCCGGGCCATACATCGTGATCTGAGTCGCCAAGGTATTGACCAGTGCCTGGGTGTTCGAACGGCGGGCGCTTTCTTGCAGGACCGAGTAGGCTCCGAGAGACAAGGCAGACAGAGCCATGATGACCGTTATCACGATCAGCAGTTCGATCAGGGTGAACCCTTCCTGACGCGGTATGGTAGTTCGTATGCTCATCGGATCGGAACGGAACCGTTAGGATTCATACCACCAACACCGTGATCCAGCAACCGACGGCGATGATCGCGGCGGCGACGGTGTCGGTTTGGAAACGGCCGCGGAGGGCGCCTTTGGCGGTGGCGGTGACCTCGCGGATCGCTCCCCACAGGGCGCAGCCGAGGATGATGCCGGCGGCGATCGTGATGGCGGCATGGCTGGCGCCGAACCGGGACAGGACCACCAGCACCGGGCAGATGGCGGCGGCGCTGAGCAGCCCGGTGATCAGTCCGGCTGAGAGCGGGCGCTGGCGCCGGGGGTGGGCGCGGTGGGCGAGCCCGGAGGAAATCCCGTGCAGCAGGTCGTCGGCGGCTCCGTCATCGGAGCGTTGATGGACCCGTTTCAGGGCTTCGCCCAGGGCCGATGCCTGGGAATGGTTCCAGCGTTGAGATGACATGCCTCAAGTGAGATGCACGAGACTGGGTTTACCGGACACGGTTTTTTTACGCCAGGTGTCAGTGAGTGATACGGAGCGGCGGGCGGCATCGTTCTTGTTCCATTTGCCGACGTGATGATCATTGCTTGAATCGGTTTTCAAAAAACACGTATGGATCTACGATTGGCGCATTTTCCGGGTGACGGTAACCCGATACCGCTTCTATACTGAGGTCGGCTCAAACCAGGCCATCAGGTGTCATACGCGGCGCGGCCCTCGGTTGACCTGGTTCGTCAATGCAGCCCGGATCACGTTGGAGCTCCGGCGGTTCAGCCGGGCCGTTCCCTGGGATGGAGTCGCGGTTCACCCGCCGATGCGGTGCGCCTCGTCGCCTCCGGACGCGAGCAGCTGGATCCTCGGATCACTCAGCCGCGGCTGAGCAGCGGATGGCTCCAACCGACCGGCATTGGCGCCTGGTCTCGTCGGGCGGTGCCCGGGGTCATGACATGGATGATGTAGGCTCTGCGGTCGCGGTCCGAGCGGTTGGGGGCGGTGTAATGCAGCGTGCGGCAGTGGTGGAACAGGCAGGATCCGGCCTTGATCGGGACCAGCACGGCGGCACTGGCGTCGATGGACTTCTCGGCATCGAGCAACGCGCTGGTGCCCTCCGCGGAGGTGTGGCTATGATGGCTCAGGTGGCTGCCAGGAATGAGCTGCATGGCTCCATTATCGGCATCGGCGTCGTCGAGGGCGATCCAGCAGCTGACCAGGGTCGCCGGCTGGCAGCGCCAATAGCCGTTGTCCTGATGCCAGGGCACCGGCCCGCCGTGCCCGGCCGGTTTGAACAACGCTTGATCGTGGTACAATTGAATATTCGGCCCGATCAATGCCCGGAACATCGCCAGGATCGGCGGGTGGTAAAGAACCCGGTTGAAGATCAGGCTGCGTTCGCAGCACTGGGTGATCTGGAGCATCCGCTCGCCGCTGGTCGACCGGGACGTGATGTCGGTGTTTCCGTCCGCCGCCAGATTGCGCACGGTTCGGCCGGACACCCGGGCAGCGGCTTCGCGGAACAGGCGATCGTATTCGCTGCGCAGTTCCGCCAACAGGCTGGCGTCGATCACCCGGCCATAGGGCGTGAATCCTTCACGGTGGAAGGTTTCGATCTGTTCGTCGGTTGGCGCTTCCTGCACGGAGGCCGTTGACTGAGTAGCTTGAGCGTCGTTCATGTGAGATATGCTAGGGATCCCGGTCGGAAAGAGGAATGGCGCTGGCGCTCATTTGCTGGAAGATTCCGCTCATGGCTACCCGCCAAGCGCTCACGGCTGCCCGCCAGGACGCGCCATGCCCGCCGGCCGCGCCGGCCTTTGGCGATGACTCCAGCTGGCATCAGCCGATGGCGCTCTGGCGGAGCCGCGGGATCGGCGACTGGCTGATCATGCTCACCGTCACCGGACGGGCCCGGATCGGCTTCGCCGGTGGGGAGATCCTGGTCGGAGCCGACGACTGGGTGCTGATCGCCCCGGGCGCGCCCCACGACTACGGGACGGCGCCTTCCGACCGGCCGCACTGGCGGGTGCGCTGGCTGGTGTTCCAGCCGACTGCTGACTGGCTCGACCTGTTGCGGTGGGACGAGGACGCGCCGGGCATCATGCATCTATCCGCTGGTCCGGCGGATCGGCTCAGCAAGGCCGCCACGGCGCTGGATGAAGCCATCCAGCTGGCCCGGGCCGGGCCGGGCCGCGAACGCCTGCTGCGCAACCGCATCGAAGCCTGCCTGTTGTGGTGCCAGGCTGCCCGCCAGGACCAACCGCTCGGCGATCCCCGGGTCCAGCGGGTGGCGGATCGGTGGTCGTCCGAACCCGCCGCAGGTACCGATCTGGCCGCGGCCGCTGCGCTGGCCGGCGTGTCGATCCCGCAGCTGGTCAGGCTGTTCCGCCGCCACACCGGGCGAAGTCCCAGGGAATTCGCTGAAGATGTGCGCCTGGATCGCGCCCGCCAACTGCTCCTCGCCGGCTACACCGCTGTGGCCGCCGGCCTCCAGTGCGGTTTCGCCGACGGCGCCCATTTCGGTCGGCGGTTCCGCGAACGCTACGGAACGACGCCGGGCGCGTTCCGTTCAGCCCGGGGAACCCGCCGGTGAATCATTCCGGTCCCGAGGCAGGGTGGATCCGCGCTTGTGGCCGGGATTCGAGGCGCCCCATCCACATGCGGGCGTCGAACTGCGGGTCGCCGGTCAGATGGCGCCACAGGCGGATTCGGTTGATGACCTCCAGCCGGCCCTCGACCCCCATCCACGGCTCGGTGCGGGTCAGGATGCCGTTGATCTCAGGCGAACGGTGTTCCCCCGGGGCGTACAGCCGTTCCTGTTTCCACCGCGGATTCAGGCGGATCTTGAACATCAGCCGCTCGCGGTCGGTGGCATTGCCCCGGGCGCGATGCCAGATGCCGTGGTGCAGGACGTGGATCGTCCCCGCCGGGCAGATGGTCGGCATCTGTCCGACGAAATGCTGATACCTGGCAATGGAAATTTCGTGCACCATGCGCAGATGGCTGCCGGGCAGCAGCATGGTGCCGCCCATCTCAGCCGGCAGGTCGTGGGGGAAGTACATCAATTGCAGGTCGAACGCGTCTTCGCGCGGATCGATGGTGGCGTCGGCGTGCCAGTTCTGGCCGAGCAGCCGCCCGGCCGGGACGCGGTGCAGGGCGACATGATCGAACCGCGGCGACGGCCCGACCAGCGAGGCGATGATCCCGGCGACCTGGGGCATGGCGAGCAGCCGCGGAACCAGGCTTCCGGCCGGCCAGGCGGTGCGCAGGTCTTCGCCGACATAGCCTTCCCCGGTGCTGCCACCGCCAGCGACCCAATCGATGAATTCGCGGTTGAATGCCTGATCGATCAACGCTGGAAAGGACAAGACCCCACGGGCCACGAATTCGGCCAGCTGGTTCGCCGAGAGCAGGTGTCCGGCATCGCGCAAGGCCCGCCAGGCGCGGAGGGCTTCAGCGGCCTCGGCGCCGGGCGCTCCGTCGGCGATGCGGCGGAGGTGGGCTGGAATCGGCTGGGGTTTGGCTGCGGCGGCTTCAGCGTACATGGTCGGCCTCGGTCTTTTCGAGCAGGACTTCGTTGGGCAGGAAGGACGTGCGGAATTCGCTGCCTGGCGCCGGCGGGATCGCCGGGCTGAACTGGATCAATCGCCAGCCGTCGCGCAGGGCGGCCATGGCAGTGGGATAGGGCGGCGCGGTCGGCAGGTCGTCGGGCGGACGTCCGGCCAACGCTGGATCATAGCTCGACCAGGCGACCACTCCGGAATGGAGGTCGCTGTGGCCGAGCCACAGCTGGAGCAGCCGCTGGCGCCGCCCGGGATGTCCGTCTGTTGGGATTGGGGTGGTGGTCATAACCGGAATTTTATCTACCTGCGCACGGTTGTGCGATGCCGGTTTGCCCCCGGTTTGTATCCGATTACGGTGCCCCGGGTGCTGCACTGCCGCCTGCTCTCAGTCCAGACGGTGGTGATCGATCAGCGTTGGCGATACAGCCTGTACGACCCGTTCTGGCGCTTGTACCGCAATCGCGACGGCGGCGGCGTGCTGATCGGCGAGGACGGCGAGGTGCCCATGGAGCCCGGCGACTGCCTGGTCCTGCCGGCGTGGAGCCGCTACCGCACCCGCTGCAACGGCGCGGTCCGGCATGATTTTTTCCATTTCGATCCGATCGGCCTGCCTGGGTCGTGGGTGCGCGCGCATTGCCTGCGCCTGGTCCGGCTCGGCCGCTGTCCGGAGTGGGATCCGCTGATCGATCAGCTCCCGATCGACGATCGCTCGGATTGGCAGCTGCAACTGCGCGCCCAGGCAGTGGCCTGTGCGGCGCTGGCTGCGTACGTGATGAGCATCAGCGAAACCCAGCAATCGGCGTCCGCCGATGATGCCCGCAGCGGGGACCGCGACCTGATCATGCCGGCGGTGAGCTGGATCGAGAGCCATCTCAGGGATCCACTGCCGGTGGACCTGCTCGCTGATCGCTGCGGGATGCATCGCGACCGGTTCACCCGCACCTTCATGCGTGCCATCGGCAGCCCTCCCGCCCGCCATGTGGCGGAGCGCCGGATCGCAGCGGCGGCGCATCTGCTGATCTCCACCGACCGGCCGATCGACGAGATCGCGACCGCGATCGGATTCGCCAATCGCTACCATTTCAGCAGAGTGTTCCGGCGGATCCTGGGCCTCGCCCCCGCGAGCTACCGCCGCCAGGGGCGATTCGGGCGGTGACGGTCACCGAACATCGAGCGCGGGTTCGCCCCCGGTCACGGAGGCGGCGTCGCGCCGGCGATGAGGGCATCGCCGCTCCTCAACACGGTGATGAGGACATCGCCGCTCTGAAATGCACCTTATTTGTGCGGGCGCGCTAACCGTTCGGTGGAGCGCTGACGCCTTCTTTTCCGGACAGGTACGGGGCGAGGCTGCGCACCGGACGGCTGGCGAGCGGCCGGGCTTGGAAAAGCTGGACGAGCTGAGCGATCCTGGCCCATTCGTCGGGCGTGATGCTGGCGTGCTTCTCTTTCAGGGTCGGCTGATCGTCGGTGAGGAAATCGGCGATGATCGGCCAGACCGCGATGCACGTGCCTTTCTGCGAGCGTTCGCCGGGGACGATATCGGACTGACGTTGTTCGGTGCGGGAGGTCGGCTGGGTGTAGGTGTTGATCGTGATCAGTCTGGCACCTGGCTTCAACCGGTGCCGGCTGATCAATGTCTTGGCGGTCGGACCGGACCAGGCGAGGAAAACGCAGGCATCGAACACCTCGCTGTAGGCGGCGACGGTGAATGCACTGTCAGCGCAGTCCGCGACCATGGCTCCGTGGCTGCCGCCATCGAGCAGATGCTCCTTGAGCGACCGCAGGATCTTGTCCCGATCACCGGCCGCGAAGAGGCGGGCGTCCGCTGGGTGCTGGTCGGCCTTGCCGCTGACCAGGAACGGATGGAACACGGCGAGCCGGTCCAGGCTGAGCACGATCTCGCCGCGATTCGCGGACCAGGAATTGGGGATCAGGGTCTGCTGCTGATCCGGCTGGTCCCGGGGCGGGAGCGTCCGCGGATCGACCTTGCGCTTCGTGCGGCCAACGAGTGCCAATCTGAATCCGACGGCCAGAAAGATTCCGCAGATCAGCAGGATCGGGATGCGGAGCCACGGGTTGAGATCCGGCATGGCGAAGAACACCACCGCCGCGACCACGAGGGACCCCGCGATCCAGGGCCAACCAGGTTTTGGTTTCCGGGTGAGCGAGGGCATGGCGGGCGATCTTCCGAGCGGCGATGGCCATATTTGGACGGGTGGACCGACCGCAACAAGCAGTTGAACTGCCACGTCGTCACAGCACCCAAACGACTGCAAGAACACCTGGAGGTTTGCCGCTGGTGTCAGGCTCCGCCGCTGGTGTCAGGCTCCGCCTGATGGGGGCGGAGCCTCCTGTGGCGATCTCGCGTGGGGCTTTGGCGGCTTGGCGGTTCTCACGCTGGTGCGCGCAATGGCCCGATCCGCTGGTGCGGATCGGGCTGGATCGGGCTTACTGCGCGGCTGGCTTGGGCGCGGGAACTTCTTTGCGCGCCAGTTCGGCGTCGATGGCGGCGTCGAGGCGCTTCAGGGCATCGGCGGCTTTCAGTTCGGCGCCGACCTGGGCCCGGGCGTCGAGCTGGCGCTTGGCCTCATCCTTGATCGAGGTGTTGAGCGCGGCGAGCTTTTCGTTGTCGATCACCACCCAGATGTACAGATCTTTGTTCGACGGGTCGCGCCACATCTGCTTCTGGCGGCTGCCCGAGATCACCTGATTGGTCAGCTGGCGGCTGACGTTCTCGCTCATTTCCTGGGCCATCTGGCGATATTCGACTCCGCCGCCGGCCTTGTTGGCGATGTCGCCGCCTTCGGTGAAGAAGCGGGTGTAGGACGATTGGACTTTGACCTGGATGGTCCGCGCCAGTTCGGTGCGCCCATTGGCCAGGGCCCGGGCCATCTCCTCGCCGGTGCCGCCGAGGGACGCCCGGCTGATGCCGGTGGCGCCGAAGACGCCGCCGGTGAACGGATCGAGCACCCATTCGGGATAGGTCACCGCGGCGGCTGGCGGCGCATTGACCGTTGCCGCCTGGGCGGTGGGCGGCGGAGCGGTCGGGCTGGCCACCGGGTCGCTGCGGGTTTCACCGCAGCCGGTGATGAGCAGGGCACCGGTGACGGCCGTGCCAAGGATGAGAGCGGAGCGGATGGTCATCGTGGGATCCTTGTAGGATGGTGGAGTTTTGTCGTCGCGTTTGACGCTGGCAAGCCTGGGACGCTGGTTCGGAGACAACGCCAGGATCAGTCGCCCATCGCGGTCAGCCAGTCGTAGAGGTTCGCCATCACGTGGCTGGCGAGGTGCTCGGCCTGGCGATCGCACAGCCGGCGGCGGGCTTCGTCGAGGACCGTGCCGCTGGCCCGGTCGTCGAGGGCGAATCCCGCCAGTTTCCGGCCGTCCTTGGTGGTCAAGGTGGCGTCGAGATGGCCATCGACGCGGTGGTCGCCGTTGACCGCCCGCACGGCGGTGGTCGCGGTCAAGGTCATCACCAGGCGCGGCGCTGTGCCGGCATCGACCACCGCCAGGCCGGCCTGGGCCAGGCGTTCTCCGGCCGGGCCGACCAGGGCGGTCGCTTCGCCGCCCGCAGTGAGGGCGATGGACACGGCGGCGGCCTCTTTGGCCAAGGCGGCGCGCACCTCGCCCAGGTCGAGCGGAGGCGCGGCGATGCTTCCGGCTGGCGCCGCCACCCGCAGGCGGCGGGCGGTCTCGGCGCGGTCCTCGCCGATCGGTGACGCCTTGCGGAAAAACGCGATGGCGGCGGCGAGCTTGCCCGCCGGCGGCCGCTGCTCGGCAAGGGCCAGCAATTGCAGATCGAGATCCGCCAGGCGCTGACGCAGGGCCAGGCTCCAGGCGGTGCGGTCGAGCACCACCAGCGCCGCGGTCTCCAGCGAGCCGGTCCACACTTGCACCGTCGAAACGCCGGGCAGTTCCTGCTGGTCGACCTTGGTCCGCACCTGGTTGCGCACCTCGCTGTCGAGCCGGCCGGACCTGGCGCCACCTTGGACCAGGGATTCGCTCAGGCGGTCGTCCTGGGCCCGTTCGGCCTGGATGCTCACCGCGATCTGGCTGGCGAGATCCTCGCGCGCCTTGGCGATGGCGGCATCGCGCTGGTTGACGCCGTTGACCACGCCGACGCCGTGGATCAGTCCGACCGATTGCGGCGGCTGGTCGATCCAGGCCGGTCGGGCAGCGGCCGGGCCCGCGGGACTGCGATCATCGCCGCAGCCGGCGAGCAGGCAGAGAGCGACGCAGCAGGCGATCCGGTGCATGGCCATGACCTACCCCGTCGCAGCACAACGGGAAGGCCGGTGGTCTCCGGCCCAGGACATGACCGGTGCAGTGCACCCCAGGTCACCGGGCCACTCGGCGTCGCCCGCACTGTTGCCTGCCCGCCCTCCGCGGCTTCAATCCTGGCCATGTTCGAGCTGGTGTTCCTGACAGGCCCTCGGGCGGGGATGGTGGTTCCGGTGACCCGGCCGCTGGTCGCCGGCCGCAGCCCGGACTGCTCGTTGGAGGTCCCGGACCCCAACGCCAGCCGCCAGCACTGCCGTTTCCTGTTCGACGGCGCGGTGCTGACCATGATGGACAACGGTTCGTCCAACGGCACCTGGGTGAACGAACAGCGCGTGCCCACCGCCCAGCTGCGCGCCGGCGATGTCGTGCGATTGGGCGAAACCCGGTTGCGGGTCCAGGCCCACCAGTCGGGCGGCAAGCCGGCCCAGGCCGCCGATCCCGATCCCAACAACAGCTCGATCTTCACCTTCAAAGAGGCCGAAGCCGACCTCAGCAATTCGATGGTGATGTCGCTCAGCGACTCGCCCAAGGGCAACGCCCGCAATGCCGAGGCCCGCTTGGCGGCGATCATGAAGGTGTCGCGGGCGCTGGTCGACATCCGCCATTTGGACATGGTGCTGGGCTCGATCATCGATCGGCTGTTCGAGATCTTCGCCCAGGCCGACCGCTGCTTCATCATGCTCGGCGATACGGTCGAAAAGCTCGAGCCCAAGGCGATCCGCACCCGCGGCCGGGGCGGCGGCGACAGCGGCGTGCCGGCGGTCTCGCGCACCATCTGCCGCAAGGCCCTGACCACGCGCAGCGCGGTGCTGTTCAACGAAGGCGCCGGCGACCAGGAGCTCGGCCTGTCGATCGTCTCGTTGCAGATCCGCAGCGCGATGACCTTGCCGCTGGTGGTCGACGACCGGATCCAGGGCGTGGTCCAGATCGATACGCCGGATCCGCGCCGGGCCTTCACCGCCGACGACCTGGAAGTCGCGGTGGCCATCGGCCAGATGGCGGCGCTGGCGGTCAACAACGCCCGGATGCTCGCCGACGTCGAAGAGAAAACCAAGGTCCGCGACAATCTGCTGCGTTTCGTGCCCGGTCCGGTGGCCGACCAGGCGATGGCCGGCAAGGTCGATCTCGGTCTGGGCGGAAAGACCTATACGGGAACCATGCTGTTCTCGGATGTCGTCGGCTTCACCCGGCTGTCCGAATCGCTGCCTCCCGATGAGGTGGTGGCGATGATGAACGATTATTTCGAGCACGTCGTGCCCTGCATCCTGCAAGAAAACGGCTCGATCGACAAGTTCATCGGCGATGCGATCTTCGCGTATTGGGGCTTCCCCATCGATCCGGGTGATTCGACCTTGCGGGCCTGCACCGCGGCGCTGGCGATGCAGCAGGTCCTGCACGGCTTCAACGCCAAGCGCTTCGACGCCGGCAGGGTCCGCCTCGGCCACGGCATCGGGCTGCACACCGGCCAGGTGGTGTGGGGCAACATCGGCACCCAGAACTCGCGCATCGACGCCACCGCCCTGGGCGATGCGGTGAACACCGCGTCGCGCATCGAACATGCCTCGCAGCCCGGTCAGGTGCTGATCTCGGATGCGACCTGGGCGGCCCTCGGTGGCCGGGGCTTCGGCTGGCGGATGCCGCCGATGCAGGCCAAGAACAAGACCGAGCCGCTGACCCTGTACAGCCTGCGCGGCCTCCAGCTGCTCGGCGATGAGATCTCGCTCCATGTGCCGCTGCGCTGCGCCGAGCATCCAGGCGTGTTGATCCGCCGGCTGGCCGACCGCAGCCTGGTGATCCTCCACCCGCCCGAGGCCGACCTGGCAGGCGCCGACCTGGTCCTGGCGGTGCCTGAACAGGAACCGATGAACCTGGGCCGATCCACGGTGAATCTCCGCCTGGCCGGACAACCTGGCGATGGCCGGCTGGTGCGCAGCCAGATCACCCTTCCCGATCCAAGCCTCTCCGGCCTGCTGTCAGACACGCCTTCGGCCTGTCCGTTCGGCTGGGACCGCTTCACCCGCTGAGCGGGCTGGTCCGCCATGCCCGATCCGACGCCTGCCAGCGCCAATCCCGCCGACCGCGCCATGCCGGCGGACCGCAGCGCCTGGCTGGCCGAGGTCCGCCGGGCGATGGCCGCTGGTGAATCGGTGGCCGCGGCCGCCGGGCTCGATCCCGAGGACGAGGACCACGCCTGGTCCCAGTGCGTCGAGGACGAGGTGGTCCGCGCCGCCCGCTGCGCCCGCGGTATCGACGAGCCCCTAGCCGATCCCGATGCGACCATGGACGAGGTCACCGACCTCACCGTCGCCCTGCGCCGCGCCGCGCCTGGTGATCCGGAAGACCATCATGTCAACGAGGTCCAGCACGCCTTGCTGTATTACGTCGGCGCCCATCTGCACGCCAGCCTGATGGCGCCAGAGGCCGCGGCCAAGGTGGTGCACGATTGCTGGGATGCCGCCCTGCCTGCCGGCGAAGGCGATGCCGACCAGCCGTGGCCGGCCCGGCGTCCGGCACCCGATGGCGGAGAAGCCTGGTTCGCTGAGCTCAAACAGGTCTGGACCCAGGCGCGCCAGCCACCGCCACTGCGCACCAGCGAAGGCCGGCCGTGGTTGGCCCGGGGCGGCGACCTGCGTGAGGCCGCCCTGGCCCTGGCCCTGCACCAGCGCGGCTGCCAGGCCGCCCAGGCCGAGATCGCCGACCTCGCGGCGATGCTTCGCCGCATGGCTGACGAAATGGCCCACGAAGGCCCCGAGATCGCCCAGCTCGCCAAGCACCCGGCCTTGGCCTTTTCCCTGTATTATCTGTGGACCCACGTGTTCATCGGCCATGCCGACGAAGAGCAGGCGATGCAGGTGGTCGCGGTCTGCGCGGAGCGCATGGCAGAATTCGCGCCGCTGAAACGGCGCTGAGGCGACCCCGCGTCGGCGGCTCGCCGCGGGTGACAAACCAGCGGAACTGCCAAGGCGGTGGGATCCCGGCAGCAAGATCCCGATGAGAAACCAGGGGAAAACCCGACTGGCTGGACGACGTTCGACGGCCAGCCGGTTGTGGCCGGAACTTCCCCGCGCCTTCCACCGTTTGGCGCTACGCACCGAGCAAGGCGGTGCCCGGCTGAGCCAGCCCGGGGTTCATGGATCCTTCGCCCATTTTGGTCACCGACCTTCATCAACGGCCCACCATCAGCCTGGTAAACCTGTGGCACCTGCCAACGGTTGAAGCACCGCGATCGTCGCTGATCGGAAGGGAATCCATGCTATCCAAGCACGAGTCGCCCACGGTGCCCAACCTGCCGATCATCGGCGAGCCTTCACCGACCGGGGTCGTCGGCCGGCTTGGCGCCGACGGCATCAGCGGACTGCTGAGCAGCTGTTATGCCTTGCACTTGGACGCGACCCTGCGCGTCGCCATGCCCGGCGATGAGCCTGCCCAGATCGAGCTGGCCGGAGGCACGGTGATGTCGGCGCGGTGGCAGGAACGGGCCGGCATCGAGGTCCTCGCGTCGTGCTCGCGCCAGGCCCTTGGCGGATTCGGCTTGTCCCCCCGGGCCTACGCCGTGACCAACGAACTGTGCCTGCTGACGCCGGCGCTGCTGGCCGAGGTCAAGTCCGCCCTGGCCCTCGGCGTCGGGGCCGGCGGGACCCGCAAGCTGGCCCGGGACGCGTTGGGCCTGCCCATCCCCGCCGCGGGCACCACGGTTCAGGATCTGGTCGCCGAGGCCCGGCTCACCACCCGGGTGCGTTCGGACAATGCGAACAAGGCCACCTGGAACGCCTCCGGGGAATTCCCCCCGGATTTCATCTCGGCGCTGGTGCCCGACGAGTTCCGCAGCGACGAGCCCGAAGAAGGTCAGCCGGCGCCGTCCGAGCCCGACTGGGTGGAGCCCACCATCGGCTACATGCTCGGGAAGTGCTATCTGTCGGCCGAACTCGGGCGCGGTGCCACCGCCATCGTCTATCGCGCCATGCACCTGTCGCTGAAGGTCGATGTCGCGGTCAAGGTGTTCCGTCCGGCCGAGGGCCGGGAAAGCCTGCTGTCGCGTCGCGAGGCACCGATCCTCGCCCGGCTCAGCCACCCCAACATCCTGCGCGTGCTCGACTGCAACGACGAGCTGCCCTATGCCCACCTGGTGATGGAATACGTCGAGGGCATGACCCTGCGCGAGCTGATCAACAACAGCGGCCGGCTGGCTCCGCCCAAGGCGATCGACTATTGCCTGCAAGCCGCCCGCGGCCTCGATTGCGCCGCCCGCAGCGGGGTCGTGCACTGCGACGTCAAGCCGGCGAACTTCCTGGTGAACCGTGATAACCAGCTGAAAATCAGCGATTTCGGGGTGGCCCGGGTGGGCATGGACGACCAGGTCAACCGCGGCCGGGCGGTGGTCGGCACTCCGGCCTACATCGCCCCCGAGGTCGTGACCCACGGCATTGAACGAGCCAGCGCGGCCAGCGACCTGTACTCGCTGGGCGCCACGCTGTTCCACTGCCTGGCCGGCCGGCCTCCGTTCACCGCCGAGGACCCGATCCAGCAGATGGCTGAGCACGTGCGCGCGCCGGCCCCGCCCCTGCGCCTGTTCGCCCCCGAAGCCGGTGACGCGCTGGGCGCCATCGTCGCCCGCCTGCTCGACAAGGATTCGACCCAGCGCGGCGACTATGCCCAGCTGATCGAGGACCTCGAAGGCCTCGACCTGGAATCATCCGACCAGCCGCGCACCGGTCCGATCTTCGCCACTCTCACCACCGCCTGGCGTCGCGTGCGCAATGCGGTGGACGGTCTGCTGTCGCGCGGCGGAGACGCCCAGCGTTGAGCCAGCCCAGTGCTGAGCTAGCCCGGCGCTGAGCTAGTCCGGCGCTGAACTAGTCCAGCGCTGAGCCAGCCCAGCCCGGCGCGGGCTCGAACGTCGCGCGGTTCACCAATCCACTTCGACCACGCCGCCGACCAGCTGGGCGCTGTCCCGGGTGTATTGGTGGATTTCGAAGCGATTGCCGTCGGGATCGCGCAGCCAGGTCTGCCAGGACTGGTCGCAGCCCAGCTTTTTGGCGGTGCAGGCCATTCCTTTGCTCTCCGCCTGAGCGATGAAGGCGTCGATGTCGTCGACTTCCAGACAGAAATGGGTGATGCCGGTATTGGCGACCGCGACCCCGGGGACCTCGAACGCTTCGATGAACGTGTGTTCGCTGACACGGAAATACGCCCCGATCAGCCGCCCCTGTTTCATGAAGGTGAAATGCACCGGCAGACCGATCTTGCCCTGATAGAAGTCTATCGTCCTGGCGATGTCGTGAACGTTCAGGCAGACGTGGGCGAGATGTTTGAACATGGCGGTGTTCCTGGGTGGGGTGCTGGCCTGCGTCGTCCAACCTCAAACAAATCGATGACCCGCCAAGGAAACACCCAGCGCAAGATCTCGGAGGCGGAGGGATTCGAACCCCCGAGACCCTTGCGGGCCTGGCGGTTTTCAAAACCGCTGCAATCGACCACTCTGCCACGCCTCCAGGCGCGCGGCGTTGAAGATAATGGCCAAGGGAATCAGGCCAAGCCGAAGGTTCCGGCGACCCCCGGCCCAGCCGCTTCAAGGCGCGGCAGGCTCGGTCAGTTCGAAGAACCGGCTTTCCAGATCACGGTCGCCGGTCACCTCGGCCACCGTGCCGGAGGTCAACAACTTGCCGCGGTCGATGACCGAGATCCGGTCGCAGACCTCTTCGACCATGGCCAGGGTATGGGTGCTCATCAGCACCGCGCCGCCGCCGTCGGCGACTTCCCGCAGCCAGTCGAGGACGATGCGGATGTGCTTGGGATCGAGGCCGACCAAGGGCTCGTCGACGATCAGCAGACGCGGCGCGTGGAGCATCGCCGCCGCCAGCACCACCCGCTGGCGCATGCCGTGGGAATAGCCGTCGGCGAGCTGGTCGAGGAACCCATCGAGGTGGAACCGCTCCCGCGCCTCGCCCAGCCGACGGTCGAAGGTGGCGCGGTCGAGTCCGTAGATCCGCCCGGTGAAATCCAGGAATTCCCGACCGGTCAGGCGTTCGTACAGGTACGGTTCGTCGGGCACATAGGCGAGCACCGCCCGGGCCGCGACGCCATCGGTCACCACGTCATGGCCATCGACCAGGATCCGGCCAGCGTCTGGACGCAGCAATCCACAGGTCATGCGGATGGTAGTGGTCTTGCCGGCACCATTCGGCCCGAGCACGGCATGCACCGAGCCGGCACCGATGTCCAGGCTGATCCCATCGACCGCGGTCAAGGTGCCGAATCGCTTGGTCACGCCCTGGATGCTGAGCATGCCCGGGTGTAGCGGCCGGACCGGGCGTGGCGAGCCCCACTATTTCTCCTGGTGCCCCTGATCCGGCGGCGATTTCTCCAACCAGACCACCGCCCAGGCATCGCGCTCGTCGAAACCCTCCGGCAGGTTGCTGGCGAGCCTGGCTGCGGTGATCGCTGCCGCCATTTTTTCAGCAGTCTGGCGCCGTTCCGCCTGGTCGTCGGAAAGACGTACGACCAGCACCAGGGCGCTGCCGTCGCGGTCCTTCAGGTCGCGGTCCCGGCCATTGCCGATGAACAGCTCCTGGGCTCCGGCCGCGGTCAGGTCCTGGACCAGCCGGGCGGCCACGTCGGGTTCCAGCCCGGCGATGGGCTTGCCCTGGGCCAGCCAGTCAGCCGCGGTGATGCGCTTCGTGCCCATGATGTCTTCGGCGTATTCCGCAGTCCATTTTGAGCTGTGCAGGTTGTCCCAGTTGCAGTGGGCGTTGGCCACCAGGCAGAGGATGATCTGGACTACACAGGCGCCGCCGAGACCGGCGAGCATCCGCCGCGCGACCACCGGATCGAACTCGAAGCGCAGGCAGACCAGGAATCCCACCGACGCCGCCAGATCGACCAGCAGGGCGGCGGAGTACCACCATCCGCCGTCGAAATCGCTGACCGCCACCGCCGATTTCACGTCGCGCAGGATCGCGCCCACCAACAGCACCGCCACGCCGCGCTCGGCCCACGAGAATCCGAGCAGCATCAGCGCGGCCAAGGCGACGATCGCCCATTGGAACAGCAGGACCAGGAATGCGCCGGGAATCCACGGCAGAATCAGCACCATCGGCAATTCGATGGCGAGAATGCCAAGGGCGGCGAGCTGGGTGCCGGTCCAGCGTTGGACCGAGGTCACGGGCAGGTCGCTGGCTGGCCCGGCGCCCCGCGCTGGCGTGGTCTGGGAGGACATCAGCCGGGTGGTGGCGTGACCATCGACCTTCGGCGCCGGGGGCAGCGCAAATGCTCCGGTCGCAGGTGTTCCTGGCGGAGACCTGACCGGCGGAACGGCGGCGATGACCAGCTCGGGGAGCGCCACTGGCTTGACCAGACGATCGGTCTGGCGGCGGATCGACGTGACCGGCTCGCTGGCAGAGGCCTGGGCGTCATCGGGCAGCGGTGTGACCGGCCTGGCCAGCGGCGGCGGCGTCTCGGGCGAGGTCACCATCCGGGTCTCCACCCGGGCCGGGCTGGCGCCGGGCTCGCTCCGCGCCAACCGCGCCGTCTGCGAACGGGTGATCTTGGCGGTTCCCTGGCGTGTGGCTTCGATCGTCGTCTGGCGGGTGAATGTCGCCGTTCCCGGGCGTGGAGCTTCGGTCGATGCCGGGCGCTGGATCCGGCCGGTCGGCCGGGATTGCGCAGCCGGCGTACCCGGACGGGTCAGAGGCACCGCCTCGGAAGTCGTTTGCAATCGGTCCAGCAGGTCCGCGGGAGGCGTGGTCAGCCGGGGGGCCGGGTTGGTGAAACGCCGGGATCCGCCTTCGCGGGTCCACCGATCATGACCGCAGACCGGGCAACGATCCAGCTCATCCTCGAACCGCTGCGAGCACTGGGCGCATTGCTTCATGGCGATCACGTCCTGTGGCGCTGAAACTGTCGGGCCGCCGGGATTGGCAACGGCGCGTCAGGTCTGATACCGGCACGTGTCCAGGACGGCTGGGCTACATCGCCCAGCGCTGCTTGCGCCGAGACCCAGCTTGCGGTCAGGACCAGCTTGCGCACCGGGCTCTCGCCCCAGGGTTCCGGCCATGCTCGACTGGCTGTTCCAGCTCCACGATCCGGACCATCTCCGCCACTTGGTGGCCACCGCCGGGCTGGTCGCCCTGGTCGCCATCGTCTTCGCCGAGACCGGCATCTTCGCAGGTTTCTTTTTGCCTGGCGACAGCCTGCTGATCGCCGCCGGGGTCTTCACCGCCCTCGATCCGAGCCTGCCTGACGCAGCCCCGCTGCTTGATTTCGTGACCACCGGCACCGCCCTGACTGTCGCCGCCATCGCTGGCAACCAGGTCAACTGGTGGATCGGCTGGTGGATCGGCGGCCGCGCCTGGGCCTGGCCCGACGGCCGGCTGTTCAAGCGCCGTTACCTGGAAGACGCCAAGGGTTTCTATGACCGCTGGGGCGGCCTGGCGTTGGTCGCCGGCCGCTTCATCCCGATCGCCCGGACGTTCATCCCTTTTGTCGCTGGCGTCGCCCGCATGCCGTTCGGCAGATACCTGCTGTGGAACGTCCTCGGTGCCCTGGTCTGGGTATGGAGCCTGCTCGCCCTCGGCCACTGGCTGGGCAATAGCCCATTGCGCGAACAGCTGCACCTCCTGTTGGTGGCCGTGGTCGTGCTGTCGTTCGTTCCGGTGGCCATCGCGGCGATCCTCCGCTGGCGGTCAACGCCACCAGCGCAGTAAAATCACTTTCCGTCCAGGTGCCGTCCTGCGGCCGGGTGGCGGCATTGCTCCCAGGCCAAGGTCCACCACCGCCGGGCCTCGTGATCGCGCCCCCCGGCCGCCGACAAATCCCCAAGGCGCACCAGGGCATCGCCATCCCGAGGTGATCTGACCACCAGCCGTTCGAGCATGGCGGCTTCGCGCACCGGGTCTTTTTCGGCCCGGGCCACAGCCGCGCCCAGGGTGAGCACATCCGCCTGGTCCGGTTCGCGCGACAAGGCCAGATCGGACCACCGCCTCGCCGTCGCCACGTCGTTGCGCATCAACGCGATGGCGCCCTGGCCATACGGCCCCCAGGCGGACTGCGGCACCAACCGGTCGAGATCGGCGTAGACGCTGGCTGCCGCGGCCGGCCGATCGAGGCGCAGGTAACAGCGGGCGAGCAGCACCCGCGGATCGGTCCACTGCGGAGCCCCGGCGATGGCCCGGTCGCACCAGGCGATGGCCCCGGCCGAGTCACCGCGATCAGCCAGCAACCGCGCTTTCAGATGCAAAACCGTGGGATGGGCGACGCGGTCTGCCAGCAGCGCGTCCACGGCGACCTCAGCCCGGGTGGCCAGCCCGGAGTCAGCCAGTCGCCGGGCTTCATCGATGCGATCGGCTTGGGCCAAGGTCGCGGTGGTCTGGGCGGTGATCGGCGCCTGGTCGGGGGCGCGGCCGTCGCAGCTCGTCACGAGCATCGCCAACAGGACCAGGACCACCGTTGATCCGGGATGACCCAGCAGGGCGCCAAAGCGCCAGGTGGTAGAAGGTTCGAGGAAGATCCGTCCGCACCCGTTTGGTCGTCCTGCTCGTGCATCCATTACCAGGATTTTTGTTGGGTCCTTGGCGCCTTGGCGGTTCATGTGCTCAGCTCCAGAGCCTGCGCCAGGGCGCTGGCCTTGGCCCAGGCCTCATCCCATTCGGCAGCGGCGTCGCTGTCGGCGGTGATCCCGCCACCGGCATGGATCGCCACGCTCGTCGCTTCGGTTCCGGTATCGATCACGGCGCAGCGGATGGTCACCGCCAGATCGCCAGCATCCCGGGCCAACCAGCCGAAGGTTCCGCAATAGGGGCCGCGTGGCCCTGATTCAAGTTCGACCAGCCGGCGCAGAGCCTGCCGTTTCGGGCAGCCGGTGACGCTGCCCGGCGGAAACGCGCGTTCGATCATGTCCGCCGGGCTGACGCCAGACCTGATCTGCGCCACCACCTGGGCGCAGCGATGGTGCAGATTGGGCAGGTCGATGACGCCGGCCGGCTCGACCACCTGGACCGATCCGGGCACCGCCGAGGCTCCCAGGTCATTGCGCACCAGATCGACGATCATCGCCAATTCAGCGGCGTCCTTTGCGCTGGCGAGCAAGGCGGCGCGGCCCGAGCCATCGGCGGTGCGGCGACGGGTGCCCTTGATCGGCTCGCTCAGCACCTGGTCGCCGCGCCAACGCAGGAAGCATTCCGGACTATGGCTGACCACCGACCGCCCAGGTCGGCGGAGCAGCCCAGCGTGACCGGCCGGATGGCTGGCGATGAGCGCCAGGAACAAGCCGATGTCGGCGGTCGGATCGGGCCGCATGTGGCCTCGCCAGGCCAAGGTCACATTGGCCTGATAGCATTCGCCAGCGGCGATCCACTGGCGCAGACGCTCAATCCGCTGGCGATGGCCGTCGGCATCCCAGTCCGGCGTGAGCGCCCCGCGCAGCTGTGGCCGCAAAAAAGGTCGGGCCGGGACGGCTGCCGGTTCCCGCCGCACAAAGGACTGCCGGGCCTGGGCCAGGGATCCGCCATCCGGGGCGACCAGGACCGCGCTGCCATCGCTGCGGCACGCGAGCCAGGCACTCGGCCGCCACCGCCATCCGACCGTGGTTGGGAACTCGTGGTCGAGCTGCACAACGTCGGCTCCGGGCGGCGGCATCCATCCGGCGCCAGGCGCCGCGAGCAGGTCCGCAGCGCGGTCGCTCCACCCCGTCGCGTCCTGGGTGGCGCTCGCCACGTCCGCCCACCCGGTGATCGGCTTCGGCCTGGCGCCGAGCCCGATCCAACCCGCCGATCCATCGTGCAGCGCCACCAGTCCCGGCTCGGTCGCCGTCGCTGCCAGTGCCGCCGCAAAGGTCAGCTCGCCCAGCTCGATTCCCGCCCAATCCGGCGGGCACGGCACGGAATCACTGGGCGGCATGGGACTATCCAGCCGGCCCCTGCCCCAGACGCAAGACCAGGGACGCCAGATGCGCGACCAAGGCGCTACCGTTCCTGGCGGCTAGTCGTCCCCATCCGTCCGGAACGGCACGGCCGGCAGGCCGTCCTTGTTGAACAGGTTCGCCCATTGGCGGTTATGAGACCAGGCATAGCGAACGAACTTCGGCTGCGCGACGTCACGACCCGTCACCACCACGGTGTCCCCAACGATGACGGCGTCGGCCCATTGGAAAGACTTGTCACTCCCGGCCACGGCGAAGCCCTGCAAGTGCTCGCCATGACGAAAAGCCAACCCCTGGCCGATGTGGGTGAACTTCACCCGCATGGTGTTCCCGTCGACCTGGTGGGAGGCATAGACCGGACCATAATATTCGAGTTGGCGGCCATACACCTTACCGAGCGCAACCTGGGCGACGCGATTCCCATATCCGAATTTGTTCTGGGGATGGAGGCCGGCGCCGAGATCGCTGCTGATGGCCATGCCGGTATTGGGGAAATCCATCAATTTCAAACAGGCGATGGCGTCGTCCCGGGTCATTCCCGATGGGCCATCCCCAGTGCCCAGCATGTTTTTCATCGGTCGATAGAGCCCATGTCCGGTCAGTCCGCTGCCCTGGTCCACTTCTCCGAGGATCGTTCGCGGCACCGCTTTGGGCAACGCGGTGAACCGTTCGCCAAGCGCTGTGACTGGATTCGAATCATCCCAAGCGCAACCCAAACCACTCGGTTTCTGAACATAGAGGAACGGAAAATCACCTTGACCCCAGGCCTTGCGCCAGGATCGGATCAATATCGTCATCATCGTGTATTGATCGATTTCTTCGAGTCCCGCCCCGCCTTCCCCTTGATCCCACACCACACCGCGAATCCCGTACCCGACCAAGCGCCGGATGTGCTGTTCATAACACTCGCCGAGTTTGCCCCGGGTGACGGTCAACGCGGGCCGCGACAATTGTTTGGCTACAGCTTTACAGGTGGGATCCTCGTTAAAGTCATCCTCGGGGACCCACGGTCCCGACGAGGTTCCTCCTTGAGCCCCGCACAACAGGCCGATGGGAACATGGAGTTCCTGATGGAGCCGGACACCGAAATGGACCATGATTGCTGAGAAACCCGCGCAAGTCGAAGCGGTGGCTGCTTTCCAAGCACCTCCGAACAGGCGGATGGTGGGCAACGGCAGGACAGTCGCCGTTGGAGAAGTATCATTCCCAGGATATCCAGCGGCCATGTTCGACTGGCCGGAACCCAACCAAACTTCTCCGACCAGGACATCCTTGATGGTCACCGTGTTGACCTTCAGTTCGGCGGGTTCGCCTAGGCTCAGCGGATCAAGCTTCACCGACCACTTGCCATCGGCATCGGCGCTCGTGGTCTTTTCCTGTTCACGAAAGGTGACGGTAATCTTTGCTCCAGGCGCGGCGGTTCCCCAGATCGGTACTACCTGGTCGCGTTGCAAGACCATGTGGTCGCTGAAAAGTTTTGGCAGGATCAGCGGTGTCGACATAGGGGCCTTCTCTGCGCTGAGCATGCGGGAGCAGGCAAGAATGCAAAAGCAGGCAAACATCCTGGCTGGTAGGGTCATTGGCTGCGCTTTCGTCTTGGGGAAGACTACTGAAACTGGTTGTTGACGTTGGCAGCACCGGCAGAGAGACCTGATCCGAGCAGATTTTTCACAGTGACTTTTCGTCAGTTTACTCTCCAAGAACGGCCAAACGCCCGTCGCTGGTGCTCAGGTACAACCGCCCGCCAGCCAAGGCCAGGGAATCCCAGTTGGGTGCGCCAGGAAAGCTGCATTCGGCCAGTGCTGCGCCCGTGTCACGGGCGTGCATCCGCACAAACACTTGGGATTTCTCTGCCCTGAAATCTGCTTGGCCGCAGATCACCACGGCTTCTCTGGTCACGACCAAACCATGGATACGTGCCCCGGCAGGTTGCCGTACGGTCCAGACCGGCGTCGGTTCGCTGGGATCCGGCTTCCAGCAGCTGACCGACCCAGATTCCCTCAGCGCCTGATCGCCCTTGGGGTCGGTCCACTCGCCGATACTGGCCACGATGGTGGCCGTTTCGTCAAACGAGATCAGGGATCCCTGGCGACCTCGCAACACGAAAGCATGTGAACGCGGGTTGGCGGACCAGGGCGGGGCCTGCATCATGCCTGCTTCGGACAGTCCGGCGCGGGGACCGATCAGCAGGTCGTGCAGAGCGAGTTCCTTTGGTCGCAACAAAAACGTTTCGTTCACCGCGCTGATCATGCGACCATTCCTGTCTTTGGGCAGGTCTTCATCACAGACCTTGATGCCGCCGATGAACAGCGCTTCACCATCGCTGACCGGCATGTCGCCGATGTAGCCACGGTTTCGCGCCCAAGCGGTGGAACCATCGGCCAGCCTGAGCGCCAAGAAGGGCAGCCCTCCGTCCACACCATGGGATCGTCCAGCGGCAAGCACCACCAGGTCGCCCTGGATCGCCACGCTTCCGCAGACCGGCCAAGCGGATTCGACCTGACCATAGGCGACTACGAACTGTTCCGCTGGCGCGGCGCGGGTGCGCCAGATCAGCGTGCCATCATCGGCCCGCAGGCAGTACACCCAACCATCGCGACAACCGAACAGGCAGCGCCCGTGATGGATGGTCGGCGGCGTGTCCACGCGGCCACCGGCGAGGAAGCTCCACAGCGTCTGCCCATTCTTGGCCGAGACCGCCATGACCCGATGGCCTTCCGCATCGGCGACGAAGACCCGGCCACCAGCGACCGTTGGCGCCGTCAGACCGATGGAGATCCGGCTCTTCCAGCCGTCCGCAACCACACCGCCGGGCCGGCTCGCCAGTGGCCGGTCCCAGAGCATGTTCAACCGTTTCGGCGCCGGCGATGTCGTGGCGGCACTACGCCGCAGATCATGCCGGTAGATCGGCCAACTTCCGGGATCCTCCGTCTCATCGAATGCTTTCCCGGTGTTTTTTCCGGTCACCACCGGGCGCGGTGCGACCAGATCGGCATCGGTCATGCGCACCCCAGCGCTGCCGAAGGCCGGGAAACCCTCGATCTTGCCCTTGACGCAATTGCAGAAAGACGACCCCGAGTACATCATCCCGTTGGCCACCATGACGCCGACCGAGCAGATCGAATCCATGCCGGCAAAAGCGATGGTGCTCTTGAGGTCCGGTTCTCCGAGGATGCCGAGAAAGCGCGATGGCCCCACGCCGATGGTGTAGTTCGCACTGACGACCCGCGGCATGCATCGCCCACCGAACGGAGCCGGTGCCAGGCCATCCTCTTTGCCGGTCGCCAGGTCGTATCGTTTCGCGCCCAGGGCCACGCCACCCTGCCACGGATAGGGTCCAGGGTTGTAGGCGGCAGCGGTCACCGACTTGGCGTCGAGGGGCACCTGCACTGACCAGCGCTGGGTGCCATCCTTGGTGGCATAGGCCGCCAGATGATCCTTGGTTGCGACCACCAGGGTCGTTCCTTCCACATAGCAGAGCAAGGCTTTGCTCGGTGAAAATTTCGTTCCTTCGCCCAACGGGGGCAGCGCCGCCTGCCAACGCACCGCGCCAGTCGCCGCGTCAAGCGCGGTGAGCCTGCTGTCGATCAGGTAGATCGCGTCCCGGTCCACCAGGAAAGGCCAGGATCCCTGCTCATAGATCCACCGCGTCGCCCCGGTTCGCGCGTCGGCGCACAGGATCTGGCACGGTGACGTATTCCCCTTGGTCGTCATCAACGCCAGCACCACGGTGTCGCCTGCGGGTCCCCACCCAGCGAGGAATTTTGCACCCAGGTCGATCTTGCAACGTGGTTCGCCCGTGGCGGCATTCAGACCGAGTACCTGGGTGGTCTTGGCGGCCACCGCCGTCGGCTCGGGAAAAACGAACACCGTGTCTCCCACCGCGCAGACTCCATGCCTGGCATCGCCTTCGCTGACCCGACGGCGCCACAACGGCAGGCCATTGAACGCGCTGCGGGCAGTCAGGATATGCTCCTGCTTCGCCCTCCCGACGTTGGCGGCATCCCACGGCGTGATCCCGAAATACCGGCCCTGGCTGCTGCCGAGCACCACGTTCACTGCGTACCTGCCTATGGCTGTGCCGTCCATCCAGCGCAATTCAAATGGCGCCTTCAGGTCCGCATCCCGTGAAATCAGTTCGCCTTGGGTCTGGTTCTTCCGGGTCGGCCAATCGCCCATCGTCGCCGGCCGTGCTTTGACCTGCGACCGCCAGCCGTCCGCCGATTCCAGATACAGCACACCACCCGGGGCGACGACCCGCAGGGCCTCCTCGGTCTGCACGCCACGTCGTTGCCACGCGCCCCAGGTCGAGACCACCAGACGATCGACCAGATGGTCGCGGTACGGCAGCCGGGCCGTGCCCGCCAACGGGACCACCGACGCCAATCCATAGCAACCGCTCGCCTCGATCGCCGCCCGCGCCGATTGGCAGGTCGCATCGTCCTCCGCCAACCCTTGGACCAGCATCCGACCGCTTTTGGCGACCTCGATTTCCAGTCCGCCGTCCGAGCTGCCCAGGTGGACACAGAGACCAGCAGCTGCGCCGAGTTCCGCCAGGACTTCGGCGCGGGTCAGGCGTCCTTCCGCCCCGGGCAGGTCGAGCAGCGCGACGAGCAGGACCGCCGCGGCGGCGACATCGGCGACACGCATGATCGTCCTTGTTCAGGTTCCGGGCGCAGCCATCAGCACGATCGGTCGATCGAGGTTCAGGGCCAGCAAGGCGTGGCCTTCAGGTTTCCGAGGATCAGTCCACGTCCATCCCAGGCGACGGTCTGGCCGCCAACCGTGGCCTTGGCGCCATCGACTTGCACCGGCGGTAGCGCTCCGCGGCTGACGGTCATGACCACGACGAACTGGCTGCCCGTTCCGGTCAGCCGGATCACCTGCCGGTCAAGCGGAGTCTGACTATGCCGGGCGTGATAGTTGATCTCATGGGTGAAGCGGACCTGGTGCACGGTGAGGACCGGCTGCTTCGGCAGGACCACGGTCCCGCGCAGGACCGCGCCATCCGCCGCGGTGATGGTGAAACCCGTCGCGTCGGTAGCGATCGTGTGTCCGGCAGCGGTGCAGAACTGCCAGACCTCATCGCCCTTGGTGCCGGTCAGCAGGTCAGCCACCGCCATCAGGGCTGGGGCGCCACTGGTGCCGGAATGGTCCATGGCCACCACGCGCCTGGCCCGGATGCCGAGATCCACCAGGGTCCGCCGCGAGGTCGCGGGCTTGCCGTCGGCAGCGGGAACCTCGCTCTTGGTTTCGCCCAAGTACATGTTGGAGACATCCAATTCGGCCAGACCGGAACCGTCCGCGGACAGCGAGGCGGCAACCAGCGTGGCCAGGCCAGCCTCCCGGCCGTTGATCGGCGTGGGGTTGACCGGCGGGTATTTCGCAGGATCGAACCAGCGGCCGTCTTCGGTGATCTTCACGCCTGGCACCACCACGATGCTGCCGTACTGGCGCCGGTCGGGAGAGCTGCCGTCCTGGTTCGGTCTGCGCAGGTCGATGCCGTTGCCAGCCGGGATGCCGCGATCGGCCCAGACCGATCCCAGGGCGACCCAGCGCAAATCGCCCCATTCCGGACCGCTCCATCCCTGGGCTGGCGTCCGCATGGTCAGGAGCGTGGCCACGCTGTCCTCCTGATCTTTCCACGCGTTGCGCCAGACGAACCCGCCTTTGTAGCGATCGAACCAGGCGCGCGGCAGCACCGTCTCCACCGCCGTGGCCGGGGTCGGGGTGCCGGGATGATTGACGAAGCGGAACACGGCCGACGTGCAATCCAGTTCGGCCACTGGCTGCATCGGACTGGTCAGGCGGCCGGCGTCGGCCAGGGCCTGGGTCCGGTCCCAGGCCGCCAGGCAGATGTCGCGATGCTTCGGCTCGATCAGACCGAAACCCCGAGCCCAATTGTCGACGCCCAGCGGGCCTCCTCCCGGCGCATAGGAAGGCGTCTCTGCGCCTTGGCCGCTGAAGACGGTCTTGGCCACATACAGCGGAAACGTCGAGACCAGCCGGCCGCCCGGCTGGACGCCGCGGCCCATGGCGTTGCGGAAGGCGTGCTCGAACACGAGCCCCATGCGCATCGCATGTTGGGTGTAGGCCTCGCCCTCGGTGTTCCATCCGGTCTCGCCGAAGGCCACTTCACCCCAATTCCCCAGGCGGATTTCAGCGACCGCCAGCCAGCGCCGGGCCTGGGTGCTGGCCTGGTCCTCGCGGTCGATCGCCGCCACCGCGACGCGGTGGGCGTGTTCGCGTTGGGATGTGGCCAGCCAGGTGGCGGCCGCCTCGGGTGTCATGCCGAGGAAACGGAGGTGGCTCTCGATGATCTCGTGACCACCGCAAACCCCGATCGCAACCTCAGCCATGAGCAGATGCCGGCCGGCCGCCAGCTTCACCACCTGGCCGTTGGCCAGGGACCGGCCATCGAGGAACACGGCGATGCGATCCAGTTTGATGGTGGAATGGTCGAGGCGGAAGTGGCCGGTCTCGGCCACTTCCAGCACCGTCGCCAGCAGGTGCGTGGTCAGGTAGTTCCGGCCGCTTGCGGCAGCGAAATCCACGCCGCCGGCGAGCTCCGGTTTGCGGTATTTCTTGGCCTGCTCCACCGAGATCAGGCAGGTGGCCGGCAACGGCGCATAGGTGCGGGTCGCCTTGGTCTTGCTGCGGGTGGTGTATTCCAGCGCATCGCCAGCGACCGGCCGCGACCGCGGATCCAGCAACCGGGTATCGCGATCCACATCGAACGGCCCAGCATGCAGCCAGGTGCCGATGGTCGCGCCGGCCGACAGCGGCGTCGGCACCACGCCGGTTTTGGGCAGATCCACGATTCCAGGCAGCTCGGGGATGGCCGGAGCCTCAGGAATTCCCGTCGCCGGGTCGGGCTCCCCCAGCATGGCCAACGAGGCCATGCCCATGGCCGAGCGGTACATGGCGCTCCAGTTCGAGCCATCGTAATCGTTGAAGCCGCCGACCGGTGGATAGTAGAGATACTGCATTTTGACCATCAACGTGCTCTGCATGGTCTCGCGCCAGTTTTGGTCGGCCGTGTCATAGAGCAGGTCATAGGCCAGGGCGGCCTGGGCGACGCAGGCGGCAGCGCCGTGGACGTACATCACATTGTACCAATTCGGAATGTCCTTGAGCAGGATGGAGCGGCCCTCCTCGGCCAAGGAGGCATCGCCGGTGAGATGAAAAAGCAGGCCCAGCGCGACGGCGCGGGCGGTGGGACCTTCGGTGTCGGGTCCGCCTTTGCCGGCCAGCAATTTTCGCAACCGCGCGATCTCGGCCTGGCCCCAGGGGGTCGCAGCCTTGGCCTTGAGGGCCGGCAGATCGGCCTTGCGGAACAGCAGACGCGGATGCTCGCCGGGCTGCGCTGAAGAGGTCTCGGCCAGCGGGGTCAGGACGGCGCTGGCCGCGCCTGTCCCTTCCCGGCCGTGATACAGGCCGGTCCAAGTGCCACGGAATCCGCCATCGACCTGGCGCTCCAGCTGCACGCGGTAGCGGTTCCAGTCGCGTGGCGGATCCCACGGAGCGGGTTCCTCTTGCAGGGTCACGCTGACCGTGGCCTGGCGGTCATCTATGACGGCCTCAAGCGCGCGGCCGTGCTGGTCGGTCTTGTTGACCCCGCGGGCATCGGCGGAGACCACCCGTTCCCAACCGCCATGGTTGCGCACCAGTCGCAGACGGAGACCACCGGCCTGGGCCGGATCGCCGCCCGGCCAGACGGCTTTCTCAAGGGTGATGTCGAGCCGGATGGTTGCGGGCAACTGCGCCGGTTCACCGCCCAGGCACAGAGCCAGGAATCCAGCCAGGATCAGCTGGGAGCGGGCGAGGCATCGCCACCAGGAAAGGTTGGCGCAGCCGACCGCGGAGCCTGCCTTGTAGGAGAGAATCGTGAGCCATGGCTGGCGGCTGCCACGACCAAGCCGGGCCGGATGCCGAGGCGCCGCGCTGGAACATGGCATGGATGATCTCCTGATCGGGAAGCCGATGATGACCTTTACTGCCAGGCGCTTTCACCGCTGCGCCAGGATACCCTCGATTTGCGACACGGAGCCACGCTCAAAGCAGTTGCAGGCCCATGGTCTGCGGCCCAGCCGGGGACCGCCTTCCACAGCCTGTGGCCTGCCCGCCAACTGGCCTACGCTGCGGTCATGGACGCCTTCGCCGCCATCCGCTCCCGTCGCACCGTCAAGGACTTCACCGGCGCTCCGCTGGATCGGGCGACCCTCGAAACGCTGCTTGATGCCGCCCGTTGGGCGCCGACCCACCGCCTGAGTGAGCCCTGGCGGTTCGCTGTGCTCGACCAGGCCGCCATCGCCCGGCTGTCAGCCTGGCTGCCGACCCAGCCCCAGATCCGCGATACCCCCGACGCAGCAAAAGGTCCGGCCAAACTCGCCAAGCTGCTCGAACGCCTGCCGACCCTCGGTGCCCTGATCAACGTGACCTGGGTGCGCTCGCCCAATGCTGAGATCGACCGCGAGGATCTCGCAGCCGCCGCCGCTGCGACCCAGAATCTGCTGCTGGCTGCCACCGCCGCCGGCATCGGCAGCTTCTGGAGCACCAATCCCGCCTTGGGCCATCCCGACACCCAGCGCTGGTGCGGCAGTGATCCAGCCAGCGAAGGCTTCCTTGGCAGCCTGTGGCTGGGCATCGCCAAACAGCAACCGCCAGCGCCGCCCCGCCGGCCACTGTCTGAGCGGGTCCGCTGGCTGTCCTGACTTCTCGGGGGCCGGTGCGTTGACACCTATTCCATCCAGCGTCCACTCCGCCGACCGACCGGGGGAGGCCATGCAGGAAATCCAGTTCGTCACCAACTATCAGATCCTGCGCAAGATCGCCTCGGGTGGCATGGGCTCGGTCTACCTCGCTGAGCAGCTGGGCGCCGAGAGCTTCCGCAAGATCGTCGCGATCAAGACGATCAAGCGGGAATTCCTGAAAAACAAGGAAAACGTCGACTTGTTCGTCGGCGAGGCCAAGCTGGTGGCCGACCTCATCCATGAAAATGTCCTGCAAGTCTACCAGCTCGGTCAGACCAAGGGCATCTACTACATCGTGATGGAATACGCCCACGGGAAAAACCTGGCCGATTTCATCCGCGCCCACAAAGACCGCCACAAGGTCTGCAACGTCGATATCGGAGCCTTCGCCGTGTCGCGGGTCTGCCGGGCGCTGCATTACGCCCACGAGGCCAAGGACATGTCGGGCCGGATGCTCAACATCGTCCACCGCGACGTGACCCCGTCGAACGTCATCATCACCTATGGCGGCGTGGTCAAGCTCACCGACTTCGGCATCGCCAAAGCCGTGATCATGAGCACGCCGGACGAGGCCGAGGTCATCATGGGCAAGCTGCCCTACATGAGCCCTGAACAGGCCAAATTCCAAGGCACCACCCGGCAAAGCGACGTGTTCAGCCTGGGACTGGTGATGTACGAGTTGCTGACCAACACCGTGGTCTACAACGTCAACGACATCGACGACCTGGTCGACAAGATGGACAACTATTCGATCAAGGCCCCGCGCCGGCTGAATCCGCACATCCCGGAAAAACTCGAAGCGATCATGCTC
This sequence comes from Planctomycetota bacterium, assembly GCA_014193115.1. GTDB lineage: Bacteria > Planctomycetota > UBA11346 > UBA11346 > UBA11346 > BJHQ01. Next base: position 55,077 of record BJHQ01000023.1, read on the forward strand.
AAGGCGCTGGAGGTCAATCCAGCCAACCGCTACCAGACCGCACGCGAATTCGGCCAGGATCTCGAACATTACATGTACGACGGTGGCTACGGCCCGACCAACGAGAAGCTCCAGCGCTACCTCGCCCGGCTGTTCCCCGAAGAAAGCCAGATGCCGATCACCGGCGTGCATTCATCTGTCCTGTCCCAGGGCACCGACCAGCCGTCGCCAGCGCCAGCTACCCAACCGCCGGTCTGAGCAACGCGCAGCGCACCAACGCCAGCGGTTCCGCCCCTTGTCGAGCCAGGCCCAGCCACGATGATCCCCAACCGCAAAATGATGTGCGCTCGTAGCTCAGCTGGATAGAGCGCTGCCCTCCGAAGGCAGAGGTCCTTGGTTCGAATCCAAGCGAGCGCGCCAGCGAAAACCCCAGGTGAAACCCTGGGGTTTTCTGATTTCATAGATCCGCCTTCGATCACGATCGGACCGCCATGAGTCTTGAACTCGCTTTATCCCAAACCATCGCCAGCTCAGCCCCGGTGGCCGGAGTCCGGATCTGGTGGCTGAGCCAATCGGGGTTCGCCGTGCGCTTCGCCGGCGGACCGCTGGTGACCGTCGACCCGTGCCTGTCCGATGCGGTGGAGCGGCTGCACGGATTCAAACGGCTTTCGCTGCCGGCCATCGCAGCCGAGGACCTGCCTGCCGACTGGCTGCTGTGCACCCATGAACACGCCGACCATCTCGATCCCGACGCCGTGGCCACCATCGCTCGCCAGCGCCCATCCTGCCGTTTCATCGGTCCATCCAGTTGCCGCGCAGGTTTCGATGCGGCGGGGATCGCCGAGCAGCGCCGGCAATTCATCGCTGCTGGACAGACGCTCGATCTCGGCGGCTTCCAGGTGCAGGCGATCAAGGCCGACCATGCCGACCTCGCCCCAGACGCGTTGATGCTGGTGCTCAGCGGTGCCGGAGTGCGCATCGCCTTCACCGGAGATACGGCCTGGAACATCGGCAATTTCGCCAACCTGGTTGAACCGCGCTGCGATGTGATCTTTGCCTGTATCAATGGCGGCTTCGGCAATATGAGCCATCTCGATGCCGCCCGCGCCATCCAGCAGACCGCTCCGCGCCTGGCGATCCCCTGCCATTTCTTTACGTTTTCCGATCAGGGAACCGCCGATCCGTTGGGTTTCCTGCATGCCTGCGCCGCTCTGGCACCGACGACCCGGACCCGGCTGCTGAGTCCCGGCGAAGCGCTCGACGTGCTGCCGGCGTGAAGCCGAGCACTGCAACGAATCTCGGGTGAGCAACTAGGGATCGTACGCGGCGACGATGAGCGAGCGGGCACCATGGGCGCCGATGACCAGGCATTGTTCGATATCCGCGGTCTTGGACGGTCCCGACATCCAGGTGAGGTGGTGGTCGGAGTGCGCTTGCAGCAACGCGGCGGCCTGATTCTGAGCGGTGATAAAATCGGCAACCAGCCGATCGCGCGGCACCAGTACTAGCAATCGTTGGGCAAGGAAAGCGAGGCCGCGTTCGGGCAGTGAACGGCTGGACAGCAATACGGCCGCGTTTTCGGCGCAGGCCAGTTCTGCAACCAAGATACCGAGGCCGACCGTTTCCCAACTCAACGGCAGCGCAGGGTCACCCGCGGGACCCCAACCGGTCACGCCAGCCAGCAAGGGTTGTGCAGCGGCGACGGCGATGACGGGTCCGGCATCGAAATCGATGACGCCCTGCACTGCTGTCCGCCATCCGTTATCACCGCTGAGCAGGCTGCCGCCGACCGTGTTCAGCACCGCCGCAAAGTCGCGCCAATCGGCGGCTTTCGTCTGACGCGGGACATACGGGCCTGGATGGGCCGCTTGCTCACCACGTTCCGTCTGCTGAAAGCGGGCGATGAATGCGGCTTCATCCACGGTCTTTGCCCTGCTGGCGCTTGGCCCACGCCGCCCGAAATGAACACGCCGGTGCCGGTGGAAGATCACGGTGCTTCAACCACGGCCAGGCCGGATTGATGCGGCTCCGCCAGCGCACCAACCACCAGGATCGGCGCGCCAGCCAACCAGCGGCGGCGAACAACCGCGGGTGCGACATCACCCAGGCGCCCACGCGCATGGCGAATCGCTTCGACCACGGCACTAGGTGTTCGCTGGCCAACCGCCGCCGCCAGGACAGCAGTTGCTCATGCAGGTCGATCTTCACCGGACAAACGTTGGTGCAGGAGCCGCACAGGGTGGAGGCGAACGGCAGTTCGCGCGCCGCAGCGGTGCCGATCATCGCCGGGGCGAGTACCGCCCCGATCGGGCCGGGTACGACGGTGCCATAGGCGTGGCCGGATGAGCGTCGGTAGACTGGGCAGGTATTCAGACAGGCGCCGCAGCGGATGCAGGACAGGCTGCGACGATGTTCGAGGTCGGCGGCCAGGCGATGCCGACCGTTGTCGACGATCACCAGATGCCCTCGATGCTCGGGACGGTTCGGATCTGGGCCGCGCAGATGGGTGGTGAAGGACGTGATCGGCTGTCCAGTGGCGCTGCGGGCGAGCAGGCGAAGGAACACGCCGGCATCTTCCAAAGTCGGGATGATCTTCTCGACGCCCATGCAGGCGATGTGCAGCGGCGGCAGCGCGGTGCCGAGATCGGCGTTGCCCTCATTGGTGCAGATCACGATCCCGCCGGTGTTGGCGATGGCGAAGTTCACTCCGGTGATCCCGGCCTGGGCGGCGAGGAACCGGCGCCGCAGATCAGCGCGCGCCGCCGCCACCAAGCGTGGCGGATCGATCTCGCCCACCGGGGTGCCCAGGTGCTGATGGAAGGTCGCGCCGATATCCGCCCGGGTGAGATGGATCGCCGGCAACACCAGATGCGACGGCGGTTCGTGGCGCAGTTGCACGATGCGTTCGCCCAGATCGGTATCGACGACGTCGATGCCGCGCTCGTGCAAGTAGGGATTCAAACCGCATTCTTCGGTGAGCATCGACTTGCTTTTGACCACCCGGGTCGCCCCGGCTGCGGTCAGCAGGCCATGGACCATCTCGCGCAGTTCGCTGTCGGTGGCGGCGAAGTGGACGCTCCAACCGGCCGCGCGCGCGTTGGCGGCGAAGGTGGCGATGAACTCGGGCAGATGGTCGAGCACGTGGGCCTTGATGCGGGACGCGTGCTCGCGCAGGTCCTCCCAGTCAGGCGTGGCGTCCTTGACCGCATCGCGTCGCTTCCGCACATGCCACAGGGCCTGGTCGTGCCAGGTCACGCGCGCATGATCGATCAGGAATTTTTCTGCTTGGCGATGGAACGCCGGAGCCTCCGTGGCTGCATGCCGGCTCATGCGCAGGCCAGGATTTCTGCAAAGTGGATCGCCTGGGGGCCGCGTTGCGCGGCAGGCAGTCGCGCCCGGATGCCCTCCAAATGCATGAGGCAGCTCATGTCACCGCCGGTCATGTACGCAGCGCCGGTTGCGGCGAGCTGGGCGCAGCGGTCCTGGCCCATGCGCGCCGACAGGCCGTCCTCGGCTACGGCGAAAGTGCCGCCGAATCCACAGCATTCGTCGCGACGTTCGGGCAGCACCAAGGTGAGGCCGCGCACCTTCCGCAACAAGCGTTCGACCTGGCTGGGGACAACGGCGCCGCCGCGTTCGGACATCGATCCCAAGCCCAGTTCGCGCAGACCGTGGCAGCTCTGGTGCACCGCGACGGTATGGGGAAAACGGGCCCCGACATCATCGATTCCCAAGTGATCGACCAGGAATTCGCTCAACTCAAAGGTGTTGGCCATGGTCTCGCGATCAGCGTCGTTGAGGTCCAGGCCGAGCCCGTGCTGATAATGGTTGCGAACCATCGATGTGCACGACCCCGACGGGCAGACCGTCACCTTGCCCCGGAAGAGGTCGAGATGCCGCCGCGCCAATTTCGCTGCATCGCCAGCGCAACCGGAGTTCGCCATGGGTTGCCCGCAGCAGGTCTGGCGCGGGTCGAATTCCACCGTGCAGCCGGCCTTGATCAGCACCGTAGCGGTGGCCATGGCGACGTCGGGATAGAGCTGGTCGATATAGCAAGGCACGAAGAGATGCACGCGCTTGTGTTGAGCAATGGGCGCGACGTGGGATGGTATCGTGGTCGTCATCCTGGTGCTCTCTCGCGTCGGTGCCTGGTCATTCAGAAATCGCGGATGTATCCGGCCGTCCAACCACCGTCCACGGTCAGGACATGGCCGTTCACGTACGAGCTTTCCGGAGCAGCCAGGTACAACGCGGCATAGGCGATATCTTCGACCTTGCCCGGGCGGCCAAGCGGGATGTGGTCGAGCATCTGCTGGTATTTGGTCATGAATTGCGCGTCCTTGCCGTAGAACAACGCTTGGGTGGCCTCGGTCAGGATCGATCCCGGCGCGATCGCGTTGACCAGCACCCCGCGCCCGGCGAGTTCGAGCGCCATGGCCTTGGTGAGGTTGACGACACCGGCCTTGGCCGCGACGAAGCCGCACTGCAACCGCGCCGGCACCAGGCCGAGCACGGACGAGATGTTGATGATCCGACCCGAACCCTGGCGCACCATGACCTGCGCCCCGGCCTTCGAGACCAGGAAGACGCCGTCGAGATCGATCTTGATCAGGCGCTGCCATTCCTCCCACGGAAACTGGTCGATCGGTACCCGGTGCTTGGCGGTGTTGGTGCCCGCGTTGTTCACCAGGATGTCGAGCCGACCATAAGTGGCGACGGTCTGCGCGATTACCGCATCGATCTCAACCCCATCGGTCACATCCAAATGCAATCCAATGGATCCGGGATGGGCAGCGGCTGCGACCTTGGCTTCATCGACCAGCACATCGGTGTAGACCACCGTGGCTCCGTTGCGGGCGAACGTGTCCGCGATCGCCTTGCCGATGTTGCGAGCAGCGCCGGTGACCAGCGCCACCTGACCGGAGAGGTTCGCTTGCATGCAGGATCCTGGACAGGGGTTGGCGACAGCCGACACGGACGATGGGCAGCCGCTGCCTTCAGCCAGCTCGCCGCGTTCGCTTCCAGACCTTAATATCATCAGATAATATAGTCAACCGGCGTCCAGCCCCAGACCGCTTCAGACCCGGCTGAAATAGCGGCTGAGATGGGCCTCCAACAGGGCGCGGGCCAGGTTCAAGTTGCGATCCCGCAGGGCGGCGAGGATGGCGCGGTGGCTCTCGATGCCGCCCGCCCATTCGGGACGCAAGTGCACGAGCTCCTCGCGGAAGCTGCGGAAGAAGACCTCCAGCAAACCGCCGAAGGCGATGAGCGGTCCGACCTGGCTGCTCGCCAGGAGCGCCTGGTGGAAGGCGAGATCACCGGCGATGAAGGCGTCGACGTCGGTGATTCCGGCCAGGCGGTCGTTGAGGGCGCACAGACGCTGGTACACCGCATCGTCGGTGGCGATGCGTTCCACCGCCTCGGCCAGTGCCCCGGATTCGATCACCATCCGCGCCTTGAGCAGTTGCGTGCGGGGATAATCACTCATCGCCAGGTGAAAACCAAGGAAAGTCGAGACGCGATCCATGTCGACCCGACCGATGGTCAGGCCGCGCTTGGGGGCGGAGCGCAGGATGCCGAGGAAGCCCAGGGCGCGGGTCGCCTCGCGCACGCTCAGCCGGCTGACCCCGAACATCTCGGCGAACTGCTGCTCGGTCGGCAGGCGGTCGCCTTCGGACAGCTTGCGCTCGATGATGTAGTCCTTGATCCGATCCGCGACCATGTCGCCCAGGCGCTGGCTGGCGATCGGGGTCGTGGTCCGGGTCGGCTCGGTTGGCACCGCAGGTTCGGGCGGAAGCGCCGCAGAACTCTCGTCGCTCATGGCGCTACCTTGGTGGCCCCTGCCGTTAACCAAGAGACGATGGCATACGTCCGGCGTTCGGCCTGCCCTGCGATCGGAGACGTCTGATCCAAGGCGAAATTGACCTTCTGCATCATGGTTTGACGCGACGGTCACAACAAAACGCATGAAAACTCATGAAAATTCCTTGCGGGTCAGAGGAAAACTGCTGATTCACTCGCTTCAGGCCGGGTCTGGGCGGCAGGCTGATTGACTCCGGCGTTCTATTTATATTGTCAGATGATATAGTCAATCGGGCTTGGCGCTGCCGCAGTCCCGATTTCCTGTCTGACGACACCCTGGCCCAAGGACCTCCCCGTGCGCTTCGCCAAGTTCAGCCATCCGACCCACGGCACCGCCTGGGGCATCCTGCGCGGGGACAAGCTCACCATGCTCAGCGGGCACCCCTTCGCCCCCTGGCGCGAGACCACCACCGTGGTGCTGCGCTCCGAGGTCAAACTGCTGGCCCCGGTCGAAGGCGGCGACGTGCTCGCCTTCGGCCGCAACTACAAGGCGCACGCTGAGGAAAGCGGCGACACCATTCCCAAATCGCCGCTGCTGTTCATCAAGGCGACCTCCAGCGTCACCGATCCCGATGCGCCGATCGTCCTGCCCCGGGTCGCGCCGAGCCAGGTCGACTACGAGGCCGAACTCGCGGTGATCATCGGCACAACGGCGCGCCACGTCAGCCCGGAACGGGCCCTGGATCACGTCTTCGGCTATACCGCCGCCAACGATGTCAGCGCCCGCGACTGCCAGTTTGCGGACGGCCAGTGGGCCCGTGGCAAGTCCTTCGACACCTTCGCCCCGCTCGGGCCGTGGATCGAGACCGAACTGGATCCCGGCAACGTGCGCGTCCAAGGCCGGCTCAACGGCAACATCCAGCAGGACGCCAATACGTCGTTGCTGATCTTCAACATCCCTTACTTGATCAGCTACCTTTCCCAGGCGGTGACCCTGCGCCCGGGCACGGTGCTGCTCACCGGCACGCCGGCCGGGTGCGGTTTCGCGTTGAAACCACCGGTCTACCTCAAGCCCGGCGACGTCTACGACGTCGAGATCCAGGGCATCGGCACCCTCTCCAACCCCGTCATCGCGGAAGCCTGAACCCATGCCCACCGTCGCCATCACCGATTACAGCTTCGACGACCTGTCGATCGAAACCCCCATCCTCACCGGCAAGGGCCTCACGGTCACCAGTCAGAAGACTGGTAAAGATCAGGCGAAGCTGATCGAACTGGTCAAGGATGCCGACGCGGTCATCGCCCAGTTCGCGCCCATCAACGCCGAGGTCATCGCCTCATTGCGCCGGGCCAAGGTCATCGTGCGCTACGGCATCGGCGTCGACAACGTCGACCTCAAGGCCGCCGCCGCCAAGGGCATTCCGGTCAGCAATATCCCTGATTACTGCATCGACGAGGTCGCCGACCACACCCTGGCGGCGATCCTGGATCTGGTGCGCCGCAACACCAGCAACGTGCTCAAGGTGAAGAACGGCGGCTGGGGCCTCGCCGTGCCGGTGACGTCGATCCAGTCGCTCAAGAACCTGACCGTCGGCGTGGTCGCCTTCGGGCGCATCGCGCGCGAGGTGGTGGCGCGGGTGAAGGCGTTCAAGGCCAAGGTGCTGGTCTATGATCCGGTGGTCGATCCCGCCGTGATCATCGCCGCCGGGGCCATCCCGGTCACCCTGGACGAGCTCTACCGCACCAGCGATCTCATCACCCTGCACTGCCCAAGCCTGGAATCCACGAAATATCTGATCAATGCCCAGAGCATCGCCAAGCTGAAGGACGGCGTTCTGCTGGTGAACACCTCGCGCGGCACCCTGATCCGCACCGACGATCTCGTCGCCGCGCTGAAGAGCGGCAAGGTCGCCGCCGCCGCGCTCGATGTGACCGACCCGGAACCGCCGCCGGCCGACCATCCGCTGCTGAAGCTCGACAACGTCTTCATCACCGCCCACATCGCTTCGTACAGCCCGCAGGCCGTGTGGCGGCTGCGTTCGCAGGCGGCGGAATCAGCAGCCGTGGTCCTCACCGGCGGCAAGGCCGTGAACGTCGTCAATGGCATCAAGGGCTAGCCGCCGAGTCGATCCGCAGTGCGTTCATCAGCAGACCGCAGGTCTGCTCGCTGCGCCGCAGCCCCGAGCCCGGAAGCTGACCATCGATCCGTGATCGCATCCCCCTGGACCAGTCCCCGCACCACGACCGAGCCATGACCACCACCCCGACCAGCCCCTTCCCCGATGCCGCCACTTTGGTGCGGCTGTACCGCTCGATGACCCTGCTGCGGCGCTTCGAGCAGACCGCGCAGGACCTCAACAAGAAGGGCGTCTGGCCCGGCTTCGTCCACCTCTACATTGGCCAAGAGGCGGTCGCGGTCGGCGTGTGCGATCATCTGCGCCGTGACGACTGGATCACCAGCACCCACCGCGGACATGGCCATGCGCTGGCCAAGGGCGTGCCAGCAAAAGAAGTCCTGGCCGAACTCTATGGCAAGGCCACCGGCAGCAGCGGCGGGCGCGGCGGCAGCATGCACATCTACGCCGCCGACTGGGGCCTGCTGGGCACCAACGGTCTGGTGGGTGGCGGCATCCCGATGGCAGTGGGTGCGGGCCTGAGCGCGCGCACCAAGGGCACCGATGGCCTGGGCGTGGCGTTCTTCGGCGACGGGGCGACGAACCACGGGGCCTGCCTGGAATCGCTCAATCTCGCCGCCGCGCTCAAGGCCCCGGCGCTGTTCGTGTGCGAGAACAACCTCTACGCCACCGCCACGCCGCTCACCCTCGCCAGCGCCAACGTCGAGATCGCCACCCGCGCCGCCAGTTTCGGCCTGCCCGGAATTTCCGTCGACGGCAATGATGTGGTGGCGTTGTGGCAGGCCGCCCACACCGCAGTGGAGCGCGCCCGCGCCGGCCACGGGCCGACCCTGATCGAAGCCAAGACCTACCGCTGGTGCGGCCACCACGAGGGCGATTCGGTGTGCGGCACCTACCGCAGCGAGGCCGAACTGCAGGACTGGAAGCTGCGCTGCCCGATCCTGCGCCATCGCAAACTCATCGTCGATCGCGGCGCGGCCACCGCGGCGGAATTGGACGCGGTCGACCGCGAAGTCGAAGAGGTCATCGCCGAAGCCCAACGCTTCGGCGCCAGCTCGGCCTACCCCGATCCCGCGACGCTTCATCTGCACGTTCTTGCCCCGGCGGTTCCCGCGGTGCCCGCTCCGGCTGGCGCCGCCACGGTGCAGCAGGGCTGGCTGGAAGCGGTGCGCGACGGCATCGCCGAGGAGTTCCGCCGCGATCCCGCCTCGATCTACCTCGGCGAGGGCATCGGCGAGCGCGGCGGATCGTTCGGCCAGTCGAAAGGCCTGTGGAAGGAGTTCGGCGGGGCGCGCATCGTCGATACCGCGATCTCTGAACTCGCCTTCACCGGCGCCGCCGCGGGCGCTGCCGCCACCGGCACCCGCGCCATCGCCGACCTGATGTTCGCCGACTTTCTTTTCGAGGCCGGCAGCCAGATCATCCACCAGGCCGCCAAGCTGCGCTACCTCACCAACGGCCGCATCGGCGGCTCTGCGGTGATCCGCGCCTTCCACGGCATGATCAAATCCGCCGGCGCGCATCACAGCGGTTCGTACTACACCCTCTGGGGCCATGTGCCCGGCCTGATCGTGGCGGTGCCGTCGAACCCGGCCGATGCCAAGGGCATGATCAAGTCTGCCCTGCGCAGCGGCGATCCCGTGGTCTTCCTGGAACACAAATCGCTGATCAGCACCAAGGGTCTGGTGCCGGTGGGCGACTACACCGTGCCGCTCGGGGTGGCGGCGGTGGTGCGGCCCGGCACGCAGTTGACCATCGCCACCCTGGGCCTGCTGGTGGGCAAGAGTCTCGAAGCCGCCACCAAGCTGGAACAGCTCGGAATCTCGGTCGAGGTCATCGATCTGCGCACCATCGCCCCGCTCGATGTCGAGACCGTCGCCGCCAGCGTCCGCCGCACCAGCCGCCTGCTGGTGGTGGACGAGGCCTGGTCGTTGTACGGGGTGGGCGGCGAGGTCGCCCAGGCGGTGCAGGAACGCGCCTTCGATTACCTCGACGCGCCCATCGGCCGCCTGCACACCCAGGCGGTTCCCTTCCCGTTCAGCCCGACCCTGGATTCCATCGTGGGCGTCTCGGTCGAGCAGATCGTCGCCGCCGCGCGGCGCGTGTTCGCGGGCGAATCCCTCGTGTCCAGCGCACCGACAGCTTCACCTGCGCCGGCTCTGGCGGCCACGCAAGTCGCGGTTCCCGCGGCACCAGGAGCGGCTCCGCAACCCGCTCAGCAGGTGGTCGCAGTTGCGCCGGCACCGGTTCCGGTTGCGGCGCCCGCCCCGGCGCCGGTGGCGGACAACCCGGTACCGGCGGGCGGAGTGGCCATCCGCATTCCCAACATGGATCTCACCATCACAGAGGCCAAGGTGGTGTACTGGCTGAAAAAAACTGGTGATCCCATCACCCTGGGTGAACCGGTGGCCGAGGTCGAAACCGACAAGTCCTTAGTCCAAATCGAATCCCCCGCTGCGGGCAGACTCGCCCAGATCACCGCCCAGGTTGGTACGGTGCTGCCCCTGGGCGCCACCATCGGCTATATCGCCCAGTGATCGCCATGGTCACCCCCAGCAGACGCATCTTCGCCACGCCATTGGCCCGCCGCATCGCTCGGGAACGTGGGATCAACCTGGCGGATATCGGAAAACCGGCGGGCCAGCGCATCTATGCTGCCGAGATTCCCGAGGCTCAGGCGACCACCACATCTACAACCCTCGTGCCGTCCGCAGCAGTCGCTGCACCAGCCACGGCGCTGGGGGGACGGGTATTTTCCACCCCCGCAGCGCGTCGTCTCGCCCGCGAGCTGGGCCTTTCCCTGCCCGCGCTCATCGGCAGCGGGCCGGGCCGACGCATCGTCGCCGCCGATGTGCTCGCTGCACCGCTGCCGACCAAGGCCGGATCAGGCCGTTTTCCAGCCGCACTGCCATCCGGTCTGCCAGGTGCCGATCTGGCGCTGCCGTTCGATCGCATGCGCCTGGCAATCGCTGAACGCCTGACTCGCAGCGTGCGCACTATTCCTCAGTTCACGGTCGCGTCCGATCTCGACTGCACCCAGGCGCAGGCCTGGCGCGCTGCTGCCAACGCCAAACTGCCGCGCGAAGCCCGCATCAGCTTGGGCGACTTGGTCAGCGTCGCGGTGGCGCGTACACTGGTCGACTTCCCGCGCCTGAACAGCCACGTCGCGGATGACCGCATCATAATCAAACCGACCGTGAATCTCGGTCTGGCGGTAGCGACCGACAGCGGTGGCCTGCTTGTCCCGGTGCTCGCGGGCGCGGAACGTCTGACCGTAGCTCAAACCACGCGCACTAGCCGCAGTCTGATCGCCGCCGCGCGCGGCGGCCGCATCGGCTCCACCGCGGTGGGCAGCTTCACTATCTCCAATCTTGGCGCGTTGGGGGTGACCAGCTTCCAGGCCATCGTCAATCCGCCCGAGTGCGCCATCCTGGCGCTCGGGGCCGCGACCGGCCGCGTGGTGGCGATGTCGGGGATGATCGCGGTGCGTTCGATCCTGAGCGTCAACCTGACCAGCGACCATCGTGCCGTCGACGGCGCTTATGCGGCCGGATTCCTCGCCCGCCTTGTCCAGCTGTTCCAGGATTCCGCCACCTTTGGTGATCCCGGCCAACCGGGCTGAACCTCGCCCCACGCCACCTAGCGATCGCATGCCTCCCCAAGAACCGAATCGACACCCGAGAGATGCACCGTTTTGGGATTGGGAACCGATAGATTGCAGCAGTTCGGGCTTGTCTGTGGATAGCAGCAATGTTCGGTTGATCACCTGGTGGGGGTGAACCGGTAGGCAGCCTCGCAAACAGCATCAGTGTGATGGATTCGGGTTTTTCTGGACAAAGTGTAGGGGGTAGCGGCGCCCAGGGCGATTGCATTACCTACTGAGTGACACTGCCGTTAGTCAAAAGCAAGATCTCCTCCAGGCATTTTGTTTCGTATCCAGCCATGCGTCGCCTGCGATTGAGGCCCTTTTTGCTTTCCTGCCGGC
>BJHQ01000024.1 GCA_014193115.1 Planctomycetota bacterium
GCCGGCAGGAAAGCAAAAAGGGCCTCAATCGCAGGCGACGCATGGCTGGATACGAAACAAAATGCCTGGAGGAGATCTTGCTTTTGACTAACGGCAGTGTCACTCAGTAGGTAATGCAATCGCCCTGATATTATCCGGAGTCGCGGAGCCGCCCCAGTATCTCAACCTTAGTCCTCGGTCTGACCAAGCTGGCATTGGAATCAGCGTCTCGCCGGCGATGAGGGCATCGCCGCTCCGAATCCCGCGCTTTGTTGATGCGTGCGCTCTTGCTCGGAGTCGCGGAGCCGCCCCCGTATCTCAACCTTAGTCCTCGGTCTGACCAAGCTGGCATTGGAATCAGCGTCGCGCCGGCGATGAGGGCATCGCCGCTCCGAATCCCGCGCTTTGTCGATGCGTGCGCTCTTTGCGGCTCATCACTGGTGATCGAATCGCCGCTGGCGATCGACCAGGTTCGTTGCGAGGACTATGCTCCAAAACGTTTATAAGTAAACGATACTTGACTTAAACGAACGTTCGTTAGTTTTGGGCACAAGGAACCCATCCATGCCTCCCCTGACCTCCGCCGCTGCCGTCGCCACCGCCTGGTTCGCTTTGCGGGCCGTGCTCTGGATCTCCGCCTGCGTCCTCCTCGCCGACCTGATCACCGGCCTGGTCCATTGGGCTGAAGACCACTACGGCGACCCCTCCTGGCCGATCCTTGGTCAGCTGGTCTTTGCGCCGAACCTCGAACATCACGAAAAGCCGAGGGCTTTCCTGGCCGGCGGCTGGTGGGGAGCGAATTGGCCGCAGATCATCATGGCTGTGCTGATCGCTGCTGGCACCGCTGCGGTCGGCTGGCTGACCTGGCAGCTCGCGTTGGTGCTGACGCTGCTCGCCAACGCCAACACGGTGCACCAATGGGCGCACATGACGGTCAAGGAAACCCCGCGATTGGTCGGCTGGATGCAGCGCATGCGCCTGATCCAAGGCCGCATCCATCACGGCGGACACCACGGTGGACGCCGTGACACCGCCTATTGCGCGCTGACCCCATGGGTGAACCCGGTGGTCGACCGCATCGGTCTGTGGCGCGGCATCGAAACCATCATCCAACGCACCACCGGCGTCAAACCCCGCGTCGACGCCTGCGTGGCGCGCCGTGAATTGACGGCTCTGGAGCGGTGAAACTCAAAACGGCAGGTGAACCGCCAAAGCGCCAAGACTCAAAGAAAAACTGGTACTGGCTCCTGGATGACCGCCACTTGGTACCTTGGCGGTTTCCCAAATGCGTCATCCAGGGTGAAAATTCTCCGGTCTGGTGAGCAACCGGTGGCCGACCCAACCTGTGACCTGCACTGATCACAGGCTCGGCCGAGCGCCTCAGCGGGTAGCGGCGTCGGTCTTGTCCGCTGCCGTGCCCATCCGCTGGTGGGCCTCGTCGTGGGCAGGCTTGGATCGATCAGGCTCCTGACGGCCACAGGCCGAGGCGGAGAACAGGGCGATCAGAGCGATGGCAAGAAGGGCGAGGCGCATGCGTAAACCTCGTCGTTTCGGCGGGCCGGACAAGTCGCCAGTCGCGGGATGGATTCAGGGCTGGACGCTGGCCAAGGCGACGATCGCCGCGAAATGCTCGGCGGACACCGGCTGGACGCTCAAACGGCTGCGGTTGAACAGCAGCATACCGGCCAGTTCGGGACGCTGTCGCAGCTCGTCCAAGGCGAGCACTTCGGCAAACGTGCTGACATAGGCCACGTCGACCAGATCCCACACCGGGCGGTCCGGAGTCGAACGCGGGTCGTGATGGATATTCGCGGGATCCCAGGCCGTAGAATCAGGTCGGGCCGCGCCGGTGATGCGGCCTAGTCCAGCGACGCCGGTGGGCTTGGCATTGCTGTGATAGATCAGCACTTGGTCGCCGATCCGCATATCGCGCATGAAGTTGCGCGCCTGATAATTCCGCACCCCGTCCCACGGCGCCGTCTTCAAACGTTTGAGGTCCTCAATAGAAAAGACAGAAGGCTCTGTCTTCATCAGCCAATATTTGGGGGCTTCAAGGTGGTTATTTTTGGGGCCTTCGCCCCCACGGCCAGTTGCGCCTTTTTTTACCGATCGTTGAGCCATCACAGCGGCTCGAACACGCGCAAGTCGGGCGCGCCATCGAGCAGCGCCACCAGCCGCGGCAGATTGATCTGGGTGTGGGCCGATTGCATGTGGGCGGCGAAGGCGGCCTGGTCTGCCCACAATTCAACCGTCGCCACGATTAACGGATCATCGCTAGCACGCAGGGCGGTGTAGGCGAGACAGCCTGGCTCTCCGCGGCTGGCGGCGGCGTGCTCGCGCAGCAGGGCGTGGAGCGCATCGCCTTGTCCGGGCAAGGCGCGGGCGCGAACGAGGACATGGACGGGCATGGCAAAGCTCCGCCCCTCACGATGCGGCGGAGGCCGGTCCGTCCAGCGCCGTCAGCAGCTCGGCGAAATCGGTGACGAACCAGTCGGCGCCGGCCTTGACTTTTTCGCGCACGACGACGCCGCCAAAACCGATGAAGCCGTCAGCGGCCGGACGTGATTCCAAATCGGTGGCCCCATCGCCGACCATCACCAGCGGCGCCGAGCCAGGCTGGGAGCGCAGCTTGGCCAGCACGTCGGCCTTGCCGCCGCGTCGGGCGGTAGGGCGGTCGGCGGCGAAACCGCCGAAGGATCCGTCAGCGGCATGGACGAACGCATTCGCGTGGACGTTTTTCACAGGAATCTTCAGCATTTCTGCAAGCGGCAAGACCAGCGGCTCGAAACCGCCCGAGACCAGATGCACCGCCACGCCCCGGCCATGCAGCGCCGCCACCAGCGCCGCGATGCCCGGCACCAGGCGCGGCGGATGGCGGCGCAGGCATTCAGCAAGCAAAGCCCGGGAGGGCCGGATCAGGTCGAGGCGGCGGCGGAGCGCTTCCTGGAAGGTCATCGATCCGCCCATGGCACTGCCGGTCAGCGCCGCCACCTGCGGCCCGACTCCGGCGATGTCGGCCAACACATCAATGCCTTCATCCGGGCTGACCGTGCTGTCCACATCGAAGCACACCGTGCGGGCGTGGCGCCAGGTCTCGCGGATGATCTGACTCATGCCAGTTTCCCAGCGATTTGCCGCTCCATGATCCAATTACTCAAAGTGACGCCGCGACGCACGATTTCGTTCTCGCGCACCACGGTGAATCCGTGCTTGAGGTACAGACCCTTGGCGAGGTGGCTGGCCTCGACGAACACCTTGGGAAGCTTCAGGTGTTCAGCGATCGTCAGCGCGTGGCGGAGCAGTCGGCCGCCGATGCCCTGACGGTTCCATTCGGGCCTCGTGTAATGGCAATCGATGTGGCCATCCGGGTCGAGCTCAATGAATGCCGTGACCCGGTGTTCGTTCAGATCGACGAACGGGCGCTTGAGCTCGCAGCGCCAATGCCAGTGCTGGTAGTCACGGATACCCGGCGCCCAGGCGGCGACCTGTTCGGGAGTGTACAGGACCGACGCAGTGGCATGCACGGCGTCGTGGAAGACATCGCAGATCTCCCGGTATTGACCGGCATAGTGCGCGATCACGCGGCAAACCGGGTCAGGCAGCCGCAGTACTGCGCGGACGGTGCAGATACGACAGCACCCGCGCCAGCTCGCCGCGCAGATCCTGGCGGGTGACGATCAGGTCGATCTGGCCGTGCTGGAGGATGAACTCGGAGGTCTGGAAGCCTTCGGGCAATTCCTGCTTGATCGTCTCTTTGATCACCCGCAGGCCAGTGAAGCCGATCAGGGCCTTGGGCTCGGCGATGATGATATCGCCCAGGCTGGCGAAGGACGCCATCACTCCGGCCATGGTCGGGTTGGTCAGGATGCTGAGGTAGGGCAGTCCGGCCTCTTTGTGGCGGCCGAGGGCGGCGCTGGTCTTGGCCATCTGCATCAGGCTCAGCGCGCCTTCCTGCATGCGGGCTCCGCCGCTGGTACTGACGATGATCACCGGCATCCGGGCAGCGGTGCTGCGCTCGACCAGGCGGGTCAGCTTTTCGCCCACCACCGAGCCCATCGATCCGCCGATGAAGGCGAACTCCATCACCCCCAGCCCGACGGCCATGCCGTTGAGGGCGCCGGTGCCGCACACCACGGCGTCGTTCATCCCGGTCTTGAGCTGGCTTTCCGCAATGCGCTTGGGATAGGGTTTGGAATCGGTGAAAGTCAGCGGATCGGCGGCGGAAAGGCCGGCATCCCATTCCTTCCAGGTCCCGGAATCGATCAGCAGCTCGATCCGCCGCACCGACGACATGGTGTAGTGGTAGTTGCACTCCGGGCAGGTGTCCTGGCGCTCTTCAACCAGCTTTTTGAACACGGTCTTGCCGCAGCCGGGGCATTTGAGCCACAAACCGTCGGGGATCTTCTTGGGATCCTTGGCGACGGCTCCACGGCGCAGGCGATCGAGGACCATGCTGGGGGCTCCTTACCGGCAGTTTCCGGGGCGCTGGCATGTTGGGCGAGGAAACGGCGCGGCAAGCTGTCATGACCGGATGCCCGGCTCGATTGCCCGGCGAGCGATGGCCTGATCGCTGGATCTTGGCACCGCCGTCCTGCCGCCTAGGGTCCTGAGAGAGGTCGTCCATGCTCCGTCCGCTGCTCGCCGCCACCGTCCTTGCCTGCGCCCTCGGCGCCGGCGCAGCAGCCGATCCGTCGGCGCCGGTGGTCCCGGTGGTGGCCGCCGAGATGGCCAAGAACGGCAATGTCCGTTTCGGCCCCGACACCAAGGCCAAACCGGTGGCTACGCTGAAAGCGGGCAGCGCGGTGGAGGTCATCGGCCCGGCTGCCGGCGCTCCCGATTGGGTGGTGATCCGGTTCCCGCGCCAGGGCAAGGCGTGGGTCCATGTCAAGAATCTGCAAGCGCTTCAAGGCACGGCCGAAGGCACTGCGCTGTGGCGCGTCGTCGGACGCGGCGCCAACGTCCGCGATGATGCGACCATGGGCGCCGCCCTGGTCGCCCAGCTCGCGGTGGGCGAAATCCTGGAGGACCAGGGCCAGCGGGTCGGAGACTGGATCGCGGTTTATCCCGCCAATGCCGTGGCCTATACCCATAAGGACAACCTGCGTTTGCCTGCAACGGTGAATCTGCCCAAGCTCGCTGAGGAGCAGCGTCTGCAGCGCGACGTGGCGGACCGGCTGTGGGCGGTGGTGCAGTCGACCTACGAGGATTTCCGGAAAGCCGCCCAGGCGCGGCCAGAAACCGCCCTGTCCAAGGACTGGGCCGGCCTGAAGGCCCAGCTCGAACAAGTCACCGCCAAGCATCCCGACGTGCAGGTGCGGGTGGCCGCCGATGCGATCAAGGTCCGGGTGACCGAGCTGGTCACCGCCGCTGAGCAGTACGTCAAGATCAAGGGGACGCCGGTCGGGCCGATCCAGCCGGTGCCGCAACCCGGAGAAGCACCGGTTGCGCCGACCCCGGCCGTCGCCCAGGCCCAGCAGCAGGCGACCACGGCCGCGGCCCAGCTGCCAGCCGCAGCACCGGTCTCGGCCTTCGCCGCCGAGGGGCTGATCGTCCAGCAGGAATTCTCCAAGCTGCAAGTGACCTATGTGGTCATGTCCCAGGATGGCCAGGTGAAGGCGCTGCTGAAATCCCGCGCTCCAGAAGTCCAGCTGTCAGAGTACATCTATCGCTACGCCGGCGTGAAAGGCGGAAGCGAACCGCTGACCACGGAGCAGACCGGACTCAGTGCCACGGTGCCGCTGATCGCGGTGGACGAGGTCGTGCTGCTCAACCGCTGAGTGTTGCTGCGTGAGCACGGCGCGCGTTCGGCGCGCCGCTGTCCTCATCGCCGGCGCGACGCTCCCGGCATCGCCGACGCGACGCTGGTTCCGTTGGCAGCTTGGTCAGACCGTGGCCGCTGGTTTGGATATCGGATGGCTCCGCGGCTCCGAGCAATTCCGGCGATGAGGGCATCGCCGCTCCGGATCCGCGCAAGGCATTCCTGCGCGAGATCCTCCTGCGCGAGCCCCGACGGCTGACGCAGATTCCAGCGCTCAGAGCCACCGCTCATCCTGCACCGTGACCTCGGCGGTCTCTCTGGACCGGGCAGAAGGCTGACGGAATGCAGCGTCATCGTCGGCCCGGGTCGTGGCCAGGCGGCTGATGCAGCGCAGCCAGGCCGGATCGAGATCGATTCCGGCCAGGGCGTCCACCGGCACCAGCCGGCGTTGGCGCTGATGTTTTTCAGGCCATTCCACCGCCAGCTTGTGGACGTGGATGGCGAAGGCGATGATCGGCCGCTCGATCCGGCCGCGCCGGCTGAGCATGAAACGGCTTGGCGTCCCCACCGCTTTGCCGACCACGCCGGCTTCCTCCCAGGCTTCCAGCTCGGCCACCTGACGACGGCTCAGATGGGATTCCTCGCGGCCTTTGGGCAACGACCATTCGCCGTATTGCCGACCAGTGACCAGCACCACCCGCAGCCGGCCGCGGGCGACCACCAGGGGACAGGCGGCGACGCGCAGAGTCATGGCGCACCACCACGCCGCTCCACAGCGGTGCCTTCGGCGGTGAGCAGCGCATCGCTTTCGGCGAGCAGGGCGCGATAGGCCCGGGCCAGAGGGCTGCGCGGAGCGTGGGCCACCACCGGCAGCCTGGACCTGGCGGCTGATTCGGCGACAGCCGCCGAAGGTATGGTGGCGCTCAGCGTCGCCGGATGGGCACGCCGCAATTCCTCAAGGAAAGCGCTGTTCCCACGCAGCATCGAGACAAACGGCCGGAGCTTGCCGCTGCGCTCGCCAGCGAGATCCGAAAGCGGTTCCAGGACCCGCACGGCCAAGGCGCTGGGCGCCACCGGTACCAGGGCAAGATCGGCGGCGCGGATGGCGTTTTCAGCGATCAGGCCCAATCCCGGCGGGCAATCGATGACGATCCGCGACCAGCCCGTCAGCGTGGCGAGCAAGTCGGCCAGGCGCCGCCGGGACTTGCCGATGTCCTCGAGCACGGCTTCTGCCCGGCGCAGTGAGTCGTCGGCCGGCAGCACGTCGAGCCGGTCGAAATCCGACGCCCGCACCTGGGACTCGGCATCGGCCCGGCCTGACCAGAAACGCTTGGCTTTTACCGAGCCGCTGGCGTGGATCTTGAGCAGGTGCCCGGCAGCGCCCTGGGGATCGAGATCGATCAGCAAGGTGTCGTGGCCGGTGGCCGCCCACAGGGCCGCCAGGTTCACCGCCGCGGTGGTCTTGCCGACTCCGCCCTTGGCACTGAGCAACGCGATCACCGCCATCTCAGGAATCCTTTCCGATATCGGCGGTCGGCGCAGTGGCCGAACGCTTGAACAACCGTTTGTAGCGTGAACGGGATGCGGTCGAGGCCAGTTTGCCCAGGCCGACCAGCAGCGACGCGCGCAGGTTGTCGCGCCTGGCCGCCAAGGCGCCGATCAGGGCACCGACCGCGACCGCAGTGGGCGTCGGATGACGGCCTGCGGAAACCCGTTCGAGCAGAGCTGCCTCCTGGATCGAGGCGTCGTTGAACGCGCCCAGCACTTCCTGGACCTCGCGCAGGTCGCGGCGGAGGCCTTCATGGGCGTCGGGCGCGGTCAGGTGGCCGCACGCATCGAGCAGATAGCGCAGGCGTTTGCAGCGGATCCGGACTTCGTGAATGTGCTCGGACGGTGTCGCCGGTCCGACGTTGGCCGCATCGTTGGCGGCTTTGAGCCAGGCTTTCCAGGTCCGGCGGGCCGCGAGATCGGCAATCGGCGTGGCATGGTCTTCGCCGCCGGCGGCCTCGCGCTGAGCCAGCGCCTCGACTTCAGACCATTCGTTGCGGTGTGCCGCCGAGCCGAGGGCCTTGGCCACGGTGCGGTGGACAGCGACCCGGTCTGAGGCGACGGCGGCGAAGAACGGATCCAGCCCATGGCGCAGGGATTCCGGCACCAGCACCGCGTGCTCATCCCGGGATTCGAGCCAGACATCCAGATCACGCTGGTGATTGGTCCGCCGGGCCATGGTGCCGAGCAGCGCGCGCAGGCGCTGGACCTCGTCGCCGGGCAAAGCAGAGCCGAGCTGGACGACCAGCGAACGCAGCCGGCGCAGTCCGACCCGGTACTGGTGGAGGAACTCCGGCGCATGGTCGGAGATGACCCCTTCTTCGAGTTCAGCCAGGACTGGCAGATAAGCGGCAGTGATCCCGCGCACGGCGTAACCGGCTGGCTGGGCAGGATCGGCAAACCCAGGCTCGGCGGAGCCCACGGGAAGCGCCGCCAAGGCGGTTTCCACCGGATCCACCGCGATCCGCCAGCCGCGCTCCTCGGCCCGGCGGACCACCGCCGTCGCCGCCGAGTCGTAGCCGCGCAGCGGACGGATGATCAGTGCCAGATGCGACGACCGAGGACCTGCCTGCGGGTCCGGGCCGCGTTTCCGGCGGTTCGATGTTGGCGAGGGAATCTGGATATCGTACCGGATCACCTCGACCCGGGCGGTGATCTTGCCCTGGCCATCGACCACGGTGCCAGGCACCTGCCTCACCTGGGCCGACAGCACCGGCGCCAAGGCCCGCAGCCCGACCGTGCGGCGCACCGCCAAAGTCAGCGCATCATCCGGCCAGGTGGCCACGAAATGATGGGGATCCTCGCCGCCGGCGCGTGATGCGATGGCATCGTCAGGAGCATCGCTGGCCACCAATTCAAGTCGATCCGACTTCTGGATCAGCCGTCGCTGAGCAGCGGCCAGGCGATGGTCCGAGGTGTCCCACACCGTCCAGAAATCCGTGGTCGGCCGCACGGCCTTGGCGCCGAGGCCTTCCAGGACGCTGGCGGCGATTTTGGCGCCGGTCGGCAGATCGGGCGGAGGAGACAGAACGGAGCGCATGAAAGGCTGGGATTTTACCACCGCGATTATGCATGCAATGGCCCTGCCATCTTCATCAAACGCCTATCTGCCTGTCATCTGGATGACGTCAACCATGGCGAAGTGCTAGGCGTTTAAACCGAAGTTGGCCGCTTGGCTGCACGCGAGGAAGCGCCCATTCGCAACTCTGCTGACGAGGAAGGCGGAACCGACCGTCGTGAATCGCTTAGCCCAGCTGCGGGACAGCACGCCGACCGGCTTCTCGTCAAGATGTCCACTTCATGTCACGGGGAGCGTAGAGATACGATTGGTCATCGTCTCCTATAATATAATAGCGCAGCAATCTCAGCCAAACACCGCCGATGCCGAACGGGAAAGGGCCATGGATGTCGTTTCCGTCAAGACAGCATGCTGCCCATTCTCCAGGGGCGAAGGATTCGCGGGGATTCAATGCCCACGCGGCAGCTTCGTTATCAATGGGGATGAACGGATGTTCGGGAAGCGGATTTTCTGGATCATCTGGCTCGTGCGTGTACCAGGATTTCCCATCCGATTGAAATTGTCCGTTCACCATCGGGTACCAGGTACAGAAAGAAAAGCCAGTCAGGCTCGCACCATTGTGCGTCCGTATCGCTTCTGCCAACGATCGGGGGATGCGCGGCAGCTTGCCGCCATACGGCGGCGCTAAACTCAGAAGATAATCATCACGTCCGGCCGGCCCATGAAAGGTGATATCCAAAGTTGCGTTAACCTCCACGGATTTGACCTTCGACGCGATTTGATCCAACGCATTCCGACAAGCGTCGGTGCGTGCCCATACGGAAAGGTGATCACGCACGCGGTCCTGCAAGGATCCCGAACCGCGAAATGCGACTTCGCCCCACACATCGCCGGGATCGACGATGGGGATGTCGTCATAGGGTGGGACCACGATCATCTTGGCACGGCGTTGGCCAGTACCGGTCGCCAACTGCTCTGGCGTTGGTTGGCATGATTCGGGAACGCGATTGGCCTGGGGATAGGACGCAGGACACCAGACATCCCAGAAACCATTGGGGTGTCGGCCACGGGACCGCAGGGGAACATATCCATTGCGAAAGATCTCGAAGACCTGCGAACACAGATGGTCGCGCACACCGAAATACATGCGTTCTGGGATGATGATACTAGAAAACCAAGATTCGAGCTTCATGATTGCCCATTTTGGGGGCTTCTTATGTGGAGGATTTACCGTCGCAACCCAAGCAGCAACCCAATGATCTGCAATACGATTCAACGCGGCTGTAATGCTCAATTCAGAATCATGTTTAAAAGGATTTTTATTATGAGTCAATTCCTGAATCTGTGGCGCCGCGTGAATATCCGAGTCCTCGACGCCTGACCAAGACGACTTGACAAACCGCATGGGCACGGTCCGTCTTTCCACATCAGGAACGAAAAGCGGCGACCGCCGCATGAACTCGATCAATTCTTGTAACGCTTCACAATAAGGCCAACTGTTGATGCGCTCGACATCTTCTGAAGCCAGGGGAAAGGGAATCATTGGATTGGCGTTCCTTGATAATGTTTCCAGAGATCGGATCCTGATGGATTCAATACCATTTTGTTATACAGTTTGTCTTAGGCCGGCCAGGCATCTGACATCAGGCGACCAGAGTGGACACCCTGTCCTCCACCTGGATGTCCAGTCGTGCAAGAATACGCGCCATATCCGGTGTATCTCCATCGGCCTGGCCTGGATGTGAATCACCCGTAGTCTGGGCGGAATCAGCCTGTCCGGACCCGGAAGGCCACCTGGGGCAGATCGGCGGCGGGTTTGGTGAGTTCCACCACGAAGGTGGCCATGGGGCCGGATTCCTGGGGTACGGCCACGTGCAGCCAGCCATCCACCGTGGTGGATGGAAGCGCTCCCCCACCCAGGCGGCGGCAGTGGACAGCGACCTGGGCCACCTCCGGGGGCAGCTCCACCACGGGATGCGTGATTCCCGGCCAGACATGGAGGTACAACCGATGGCCGGAACTGGTGGTAGCGGCTCGGCAATGGCTTCCGCGCGGGCGCACGCCGCCGCCGCCCAGCATGTCCGGCACATAGCCGGGAACAGCGTCGGCCGGGGCCTTGGCGATAAGGATGGGCAGCAGCGGTCCGCCCTGGGTGCCGACGATGGCCTCACCGTGGGTAGACATCCAGGCGCCGATCTCGCGCAGCCGCTGGGTCTGCTCGGGTGGAATGGAGCCGAGCGCATCCGGGGTGACGTTGAGCGTGAGATTCCCGCCGTGGCTGACGCAATCGACCAGGGAATCGACGCAGGTCGCCAGGGGTTTGGCCACGCCGTTCCAATACGACCAGCGCCTGGGCTGGATGCTCAGCATGGTCTCGAATTGGTCCGCGCAGGTCATGCGCGAGCGATAGCCGCCCGGAGCTTCGATCCCGTTCCAGGTGGACGAACGCGGGTCCCGGAAATAGGGCGCAACGTGCTCGAATACCTCGTAATCACCCGACGCCCAGGGCGTCCCTCGGCTGTGCAGATACCGTGGGCAGCGACGACGCAAATCGCGG
Source organism: Planctomycetota bacterium (assembly GCA_014193115.1). Classification (GTDB taxonomy): domain Bacteria; phylum Planctomycetota; class UBA11346; order UBA11346; family UBA11346; genus BJHQ01. The sequence continues at coordinate 11,362 of BJHQ01000024.1, forward strand.
TAGAATCCTTCCCAGGACGGGTGCTTGCAGGCGGGAGACCAGAAGTCGAACGACAGGATGTCGATGTGGCCATAACCGGTCATCAACTCCAGCAGCTGAGCTTGCATGTAGGGGACATACGTGTCCCAATCCGCCGACCGCGAGGCGGGATGCCACCAGTCGGCCGGTGAATAGTACCAGCCCAAAGGCATCCCCGCCGCATGGCAGGCGTCGGCGATCTCACGGCAGATATCCCGTCCGAACGGCGTGCGGGTGATCTTGTAGTCGCTGGTCTTGGTGTCCCACATCGCGAATCCATCGTGATGCTTCACCACGAACAACAGATAGCCCATGCCGGCCTGCTGGGCCAGCTCCACCCAGGCCTTGGCCGAGAATTCCACCGGGTTGAAGCGGGCGGCGAGGGCCTCGTATTCGGCCATCGCCAGACGCGGTCGGCCGATGTCCTCGGGAAATTGCATGGTCCAGCTGATTTCCCGGGCCAGCAGCGACGAATGGTTCCAATGCACCATCATGCCGAAGCGGGCACGTTCAAACCACCGGCGATCAGCCACCGCCGCCGGCGCGGGGTAGGCGCCCTCATGGTCCATGAAGCAATCGAAGAGCGGGTACGGGACTCCGATTTCGAGCGGGTGGGTCGGCTTGGCCTGGGTCATGCATGGCAGCGATACCACCCCACGGTGGTTTTGCCAGCGCTGACGATCCATTGAGCGTGATGTCGCCGCCAGCAATGTGGGACAAACAAGAACGGGACAATTGCTCACCGGCGCCATACCTGTCTCATGTATTCGAAGGTACCGCCGTCTCTGACCGGGTCGCCAACGCGTCCTGACGCGGACCGTATTTGCAGCGACTGACCTTCGAGATCCCCTATGCGACCGCTCATTCCCATCTTTGCCATCCTGACCGTCTTGGCTGCGGATCCTTCATCAGATCAGGTGCGCCAGGCCTGGCCCAGCGCAGCCGGGCTGGTCGTCCAGATCGGCGCCAGCGACGGCGCCTTCCTCGCCGACCTGGCACGTGGTGGCCGACGCCTGGTACACGGCCTGGCCGCCGACGAGGAAGTCACTGCTCGGCTGCGCCAGGCGCTGCACCAGGCCGGGGTGCATCCCGCCGCCAGCGTTGCCACCTGGGCCGGGCCAGGCCTGCCCTATGCCGACCGCCTGGTGAATGTGCTGATCATCGACCGCGATGCCTGCCCGGCCACACCCGACGACGAACTGCGCCGGGTGGTCGCGCCGGGCGGAACGATCCTCGCCCGGTCCAAAGGATCGTGGGCGGTCATCACCATCCCGCGCCCTGATACCTTGGGCGATTGGAACCACTTCGATGGCGGCGCAGATGGCAATGCCGTTGGCGCCGACCGCGAGGTCGGTCCCATCCATGCCCTGCAATGGATGGACAACGGCCGCGATCTGCGCTGGATGAAGACTGGTCCAGAAGGCGGCAACCAGGGCAATCTGCGGGTTTCTGGGCGTTATTGCCTCATCGACGCCACGGTCGATGGCGGCAAGGTCGATGCCAAGACCCGGCTTCCGCCCCGGGTCGAGCTGGATTGCCGCGATGCCGCCAACGGCCTGCCGCTGTGGTCGGTGCCCCGGGAGCCGGGCGTGGCCGGCCGGCGTTGGTCCCTGGCGGTGGCCGGTGGCAAGGTCTTCACTTGGTTGAAGGCTGGCGCCGATGCGGCCATCCTCGATCTGGCCACAGGTGCCGTCATTGGCTCTTTGCCGGGCACCGCCCCGTCAACGGCCAAGGGCAACTTGGATGGGGAAAGCGTCGTCGTCCGCGCCACGGCAGATGGGGTCTGGGTCGGGCATGGCGCCACCGCGTCCTGCTTCGGACCCGACGGCACCCTGCGCTGGCGCTTCGAACGTCCTGGCCGCGAACTGGATTTCACGGTCGTCGACGGAGCCACCAAGCGCGTCTACCTGGTGGTGAGCGTGCCCGGTCGTGACGACCGCGGCAATCCAAGCCACGCCTACTGGGGCCGTTGGCCGGCCTCAACCGCGGTGGAATCCGTGACCGCCCTGGACGCCGCCAGCGGCCGGCTGCTGTGGGAGAGCACCGACGCGGCCAGCGTCGAGATCGGTGTGAACGCGAAGACCAAGAAGCCGATCCTGCGCACCATCGGACAGCTCCTGCCGGTGGGCGACCGCTTGGTCTGTTTCAGCGGAGTGGCGATCGCCAGCAGCGGCAGCGGGTCGATCACGGTCCTTGACGCCGCCACTGGCAAGCTCGTCCACGACCTGGGCCAGGCGGTGAAGCCCAACTACAACATCTCGATGTACAGCGCCGTGGTGCGTGACGGGGCGGTCTGGTTCAACGGTGCCTTCAACAACATCTGGCGGCTCGATCCGGTGGCTGGAAAGATCGAGCAGGTCTTCAGCCATTCCTGGAACCACCGCTGCACCCGGATGGTGGCGACGCCGGATTGGCTGATCGCCAGCCAGACGTCGTTCCTCGACAAGACTCTGGCCGGACCCCAGGTCTCGGTGGCGCGCAGCGGCTGCGCCCTCAGCGGCGTGCCGGCTGCCGGGCAGATGTTCTTCGGACCGCATGTGTGCGCCTGCACCTCGCATCTGGACGGATTCCTGGCCTTCAGCCCCCGGCCGGCGCCGGCGCCGGTGGACGACACCAGCCGCCTGGTGCGCCTGGCAGGGCGGGCCCTGGCCCTGCCGGCGACTGCGTCGGCAACAGCGTCGGCCACCACCCCGCTCACCCGGCTGTGGTCGGGCTTCACCGTCGCCCAAGACGTGACCGACGCCCAGCAGACCATCGCCGGTTGGACCTTCACCGTGCGGCCGAACCTGCACCGTCTTGAGGCGACCGGCCCCGCCGGCAGCTGGAGCTTCACCGCCGGCGCCCGCCTCGGCCACAGCCTCGCCGTGGTCGGCGGCCTGGTGGTGATCGGCGCCCACGATGGCAGGGTGCACGGCCTCGATCTGGCCACTGGCGCTGAGCGCTGGCGCCGCTTGGTGGCGCCGGCGGAAAGCCTTATCGTCCTCAACGGCCAGCTCGCCTCCCGCTGGCCAGTGTTCGGCGTCGCCGACCTGGGAGACGGCCTGGTGGTGGCCAGCGCCGGTACCCACGCCGAACTGGACGGCGGCATCCGGGTCGAGGCCATCCGCGCGGCAACCGGCGAAGCGGTCTGGGCCCGCACCCTGCACAAGGATCCCTCGGTGTACGGGCCAGGTGGCAAAGGCGGCACGCCGATCATCTCTCGCACCCTGATCAACGCCGCCCCGACTGTGATCGACGGCCACATCACCATCGCCGGTGGCCACCACCTGGGCACCTTCAGTTTCGCTCCAACCGAGTCCCAGGCCGACCTGGACAAGCGCTTTGCGATACCTCCGTCCAAGGGCAAATGACCGGACGGATTGCCCGATTCCCGGGCTGAGCAAACCGTGGAATAGTGTAGGCTTTTCCGAATTTTTCCAGGCTCAACCGACAGCCCATGATTGGCATGGTGTTGCCTACATGCTCCTCTAGCCTGCTGTCTTGAGGAGCATCACACCATGGCCAGCACCCCCTGCCCAGCGGCTCGCTTCGGCGTGATCATCGCCATCCTGGTCCAAATGTGCCAGATCCAGGTGCTTGCCGTTGAAATCCATGTCGCACCAAGTGGCGACGATGGCCATCCGGGGACGGTGGCCAAGCCGGTCAAGACAGTCGAAGTCGCGCAACGAAACATGCGTGCTTTGATCAAGGCTGGACTCACTGGACCGGCGGAGGTGGTCCTGCACGCAGGCACCTGGAGAGTGACCCAGCCGCTGATCTTCGGTCCCGAGGACGGCAGCGCGACGCACCGCGTCACCTGGCGGGCCAACCGCGGGGACGAGGCGGTGATCAGCGGCGGGGTGACGGTGCCGTGGCTGGTCGACGGCGCGGATTGGAAAGCGGTCCTGCCCGCCGGGGTCGACGAACCCGAGATCATCCGCGTCGGCGAGTCCCTGGCGCAGCCCTCGCGCTATCCGACGGATAGCCATGCCTACATCGACATCCCAGGCGTTGAAAACCAGGGCGGCACGAAATATCCGGCCAACGACCCCAATTTGATCCAAGGCGGTTGGATTCTATCGGCCAAGGGCGATCTGAGCGGCTTGCCCGCGCAGGGGCCGCTGCGCCTGGCGGTGCGCAAGCACTGGTCTTTCGCCCGCATGCGGGCCAACGCGGTCGAGGCTGAAGCCAAGCGCATCCGGCTCGAACCCGGCTTCATCAGCAAGAAGCACGAGAACCTCATTGGTGGCGCAAAGAATTTCCACGCCTGGTTCGAGGGCCATCCCAGTTTTACCCGCAATCCGGGCCAATGGGCCTGGGACGCCGCGACCCGCACCATCATCTATCGCCCGCGGGCTGGTGAGACTCCCACCACCGCGCCGCTGGTGGTGGCCGCCGCGCCGCGGCTGGTGATCATCCAGGGCACGGCGCAACAACCGGTGCGCGGATTGGTCTTTGATGGAATCACCTTCCGCGACGCCTCCGGACCTTTTCCGGTCGGAGGCGTGGACGATCTTCAGGCCAATCGCACCTTCCGCGATTGGGCCGGAAATTCGTTTATCTCCGATCCGGCTCTGCCGTTCGAGGTCAAGACCCTGCCGGTCGCCGTACTGGCAACCCACGCCCCGGGCGTCGATTTCACCGCCTGCTCCTTCCTTGATCTCGGGGCGCATGGCCTGGCCATCTCGTCCGGGTGCACCGGGAACCGGATTCGCTCCTGCACCTTCACCCGCATTGGTGCCATTCCCTTGCAAATCGGGACGGTCTCGACGCAGCCCGAAGGCGTGCCCTTGGTCCATGAGGTGGTGGCCGAGGACAACCGCATCAGCCAGGGCGGCTTGATCCACTCTGGAGCTGTCGGGATCTGGCTGGGATTCACCCGTGCTAGCCGCATCGAGCGCAATGAGATCTCCCAGATGCCCTACACCGGCATCAGCAACGGATTCAAATGGAGCTCCGACCCCTCCGGGGCGGGCGGAAACCAGATCCTGCGCAACCACATCCACCAGGTCATGCAGAAACTCTGTGATGGTGGCGGCATCTATTCGCTGGGATACCAACCTGGCGGTCGCATCATCGGCAACCACATCCATGACATCCGGCGTGCACCCGATGTGTTCACCTCACCCATCGCGGGCATTTACCTCGATAATGGCAGTTTGGGTTGGACGGTGGAAGGAAATCTCGTCTACCATATCGATGACCGCGCCATCAACCTCAATTGTCCTGGACAGTTGGCTGATGGCAAAAATGCCACCACCATCCCAGCTGATGGTCAGATTACTATAAAGGGCAACATCCTGATGAGCTTCAAGGACGGCACCGCCGTCCAACGGCACCAACCGGGACTCGCCATGCAGTCTTACGGCGCAGCCGCGAAAGCAGACATGCTGGTGGCCTGGTCGGAGAATCGCCTCATCGCACAGAAAGATTGGTCGGCGGCAGCCGCCGACATCCTGGCCACCGTGCAGGCAGGGCCGAAACCGTGATGCCGGATGACGGCCAGTCTCTTCCCGACCACGTCGATGATGGCAGCCGCCTGCATCCCGTGGCGAGTCAGGCAGCAACGATATTCCCAGCATTTTCCCAGGTCACCACTCCAGACAGATGCTCCCACCAGCGTCGAGGCCGGTCCGGCCCGCGGTGGTCAGGCGCCGGCCATCCACCACCACAGCGCGCAGCGGCAGCCCGCCACCGTGGCATTCCAGCAGCAATGCACCTTCTGCCAGGCGCCAGGTGCCAAAACCGCCAGCGGTGCACCACGGCCACGTGCCGGGTCGGCCGCCCAGGTGCAGTTCGCCGGTGATGGCGTCATAGCGCTGACCGGTCCAGGCCAGCAGCACACCCCAGCTGGCCAGGGTCCGGGCATAGTGATGACCGCATTCCGGCTCGCTGAATGGATTGCGCCGCCGGCCATCGTGGCGGTCGCGGATATCGGTGACGGTGCGCAGGGCGAGCTCGTCGCGGCCAGTCTGGACCAGGCCGATGGCGGCGGTGTATTCGAAACCGCTCATCACCTCGGCGAAATAGGGGAAGGGAACCGGCGGTCGGCGGCCTTCGGGATAGTGGGCCATGACCAGCCCGGCCTCATCGCCGAGAGCGAAACTGCGCATGGGATTGCAGCCAATTTCCGGACCTGAGCGATGGTTGAGCCGGGCGATGCTGGCCAGGGTGATCGCTACGTGGCGGGGGTCGTGGAGGTCCCCGATACCGTACAAACCTGAGCAAGCCTGACCGATCAACTGGTCCACCAGGCAGCCGCCGGCGAGCTGGAAGTCGCTGCCACCGCCCATCCCGATGATCAGCTCAGGAGGGATCGTCGCGGGATCGCCCACCACCACCCGCTGCTCATAATACTCGCCATTCCACAGTTCGCGGTCCATCCACGCGCTGCCGAAGGCGGCCAGACGGCGGCAGCGAACAGCGAAGTCGATCTCGCCGAGGTGCTCGGCGATCGCAGCGGCTGCGGCCAGGGCCGCGAGATACCAGCCCTGCATCTGCGGATTCGGGCCGTGGTACTCCACATCCATGGTATTGTGCTGGCAGCCTTCCATCACCCCATCGCCGTCACCATCCCAGCCGCCAGGAATCCAGCAGAACTCCAAGGCGTTCCTCGCCCGTGGCCACAATCGGCGGAGCCAGGCGTCACCGGCGCCCAGGCGCCACTCGCGCCACAACTTGACCAGGCATCCCAGCTGCCCGTCGGCGGCGGCCCGGCGCCGCGATGGTCGGCCCAGGGGCAGGTCAACGCGGAAGGACATGCAGCCATCCTCGGCGGTGGCGTCGAGGAATTCGGTTTCGCGCATGCTGCGGGCCAGCTCCGGGAAGAGCTGGGAAGTGGCGTGGTCGTAGTTCCACACGTGGGTGCACGATCCGTGGCAGCTGCCACGACTGTCGTGCAGTCCTTCCCAGCCATACCATCGCCCGTCGGGCGTGCGGAAGCAGGTCTGGCTGCGCAGGGCGCCGAGGTTGCTGAGAGCCGCCTCGGCAAGCACCGGCGGCAAGTCGGAATGCGCCAGACCAGCGACGAACGCGACGGTACGGGCTTCGAGGTCGTCCAGGTGACTGGCGGCGTGGACGGCGGCGCTCCAGGCGTCCGGGTACACGGTCGCATAGTGGTTGCCGATGAGGTCCGGGTCCCGGCCTGGGCCCGACCACGCCGTGCGAGCTGGAGTCCAGCTCCGGCGATTGGGGAAATGCCAAGCGATCAGCACGGTGAATTCCGTCTCTGCGCCTGGCGCCAGGATCCGGGTCGCTGCCACCGAGGCCATCGGCGAGGCCTCGCCGTGATCCGGCCGTTCTTCCAGCCGGCCATCAGCGAGCAGATCGTCCCAGAAGTCGAGCAGCGGCCGGCCCCAGCGCCCCGGCGCCCAGTGGCAGCGCCGGCTCAGATCGCCTTCGCCGAGCATGGCCACGGCCAGCGAACCCCAGGCGGGATCGTCCGGATCGACGCCACGGCTGTCGAGGATCAGGCCGCGTATCGCGTTGGCATCCGCCCCGTGGTCCGCCAAGCGGTTGCGGTTGCCCTTCGCCCCCACCGGCAGCGGCCGGCCATCCCAGTCCGGCTGGCGCCGGCTGCCATCGACGCCGACGTGGTTCGGCACGGTGGCGCACAGGGTCACCGGCCGGGCAACGTCCCCGGAATTGGTGATCACGTAGCGAAGAACGGCCACCGGCAGGGAACTCGCGGCGACATCACCGGGCACCAGCGGATTGAACGCCTGCAGCCGGACTGTCAGGGGGAATCCCGGGTCTTCGAATTCGACCTGGGCGAGCGGATAGGCAGCGGAGAAACGGCAGATGGGGAAGCGCGGCAATCCGTGGTTGGCTTCGGTGCAGCCCTTGTCGCCGTGGTAATCCGCCGGGTCGATGGGACCCTCCACCAGGCGTATGAGCGGCCGGCCGGCATGGTCGAGGGTGCGCAGGACGATGTGCCCCGGGCCGCCGTCCCCCACCGGCACGAAGCCCTTTGCCGGCACATTCATCACCTCCCAGTCCCGGAGGTCGCCGCGTCCGCCCAGGGAAACTGAGCCGGTGCCGAGGCCGCCCAGGGGCAGGGCGACCCGGCGCAGGTCGCTTCCGGTGAAGGTTCTGAGTATGGGCCACGTACGCATGTCTGACTCGCGGTGATTCGGGAACCGTGCGCTGGTTCGTGTGGATGCTGATGGTATGCTGTCAGCATTGCCATCGACCATGCCCGGAACTCGCATCAGCATACGCCGGACTGCCCAGGTCGACCGGGTGCGTGGCGTGCCGCTGTCCCATCCCGGTTGCGCCGCCCTGATCACCGCCGGGGTGCGCAGCCTCGGCCTCGACTGGCGGATGCCCGGCAGCACCTGGGGCGAAGGAGTCTCGCCCTCGCTGCTGCTCTTCTGGATGGTCAGCGGCAAGGTTGCGCTGGCCGCCGGGCCAGCCGCCTCAACGGACCAGCTGACCGCCGGTCCGGACCAATGTCTGGTGGTTCCGCCGACCACCGCCAAGCGCCTGACCAGCGGAGCGGGGCCGGTGCATGCTGCCTATATCCATCTGTCGCCACGAGCGCCGTGGACAGAGATCACTGCCGGGGTCCTGCCGGCGGCCCGCGCCCGCCATGTTGCCGCCCTGATCACCGCCCTCGCCGACGAGACGGTCGGCATCGCCAACGACCACTTGGCTCGGCAACTTTCCGAAGCGATCATCACGTGCTGCCTGGGACTGACCGCTGCCGACCTGCCGCGGGAACGGGCTCGGCTCCAAACCCTCTGGGATGAGGTCGCATCAGCGCCAGAGCGGCCGTGGCAGGCGGCGGGATTGGCCCGGCGGGTCGGCATGTCGGTGGGCAATTTTCATCGCCGGGTGCTGGCTCTGCACGGTCGCCCGCCCATGGCCTTGGTCCGCCAGATGCGCCTGGAGCGCGCCGCCGACCGTCTGCGGACCTCCCATGCGACGCTTGCGGAGATCGCCGACGAAGTGGGCTATGCCAGCGGCTTCGCCTTGTCCAACGCCCTGCGCCAGCACCTCGGGGTCAGGCCCCGCCAACTGCGCCGGTCCGACCATTCGGCGGCGCCGCGACCGTGAATGGCGATCCGATTCAACGTCACCTATGGCATGGACAGACATCGGCTGCGAAAAAAATCCGTCAGACTGCCTGAGTGGTGTGCTGGTCAGGTGGCGACCGCCACCAGGATCGCCTTGGCCGGCGTGTCGTAGCGCCGCCGGAACAGCCAGCTTCCGAGACGGAAGCTCCGCCCGCCAGGACCGTTGATCAGGTCATCGAGCCGGCGTAATCGGCCGCGATCGGGCTCCAGGCCCAGGTGTTCGAGGGCGGCCAGCCAGAACGCTGCCCGCGCCTCAGCCGGCGTCGCCCGTAGTTCCGCAACCGGGACGATCTGATCGGATCTCCAGCGATCGATCAGTGGTTTCGCCGATGCTGACGATGCGGTGAATGCCAACCGGCGGCCTTGCGCATAGGCGGCCAGTTCCTCGCTGAATCCGGGGCAGGCCAGCTCGATATCGCGCAGCACACTATGCCTGAGATGATTGCGGGTCAGCCGCTGGTCCCGATTGGTGGGATCCTCGCGCCATTCCAGGCCCCGCGCGACCAGGTGGTCGGTCAGGGCGAGCCGCGGCCAGCCCAGCAGCGGTCGGACCAGATCAATTCCAGGAGCCAGCGGCCGTCGCTCCGCCATTCCGGCCAGACCCCGATCGCCAGCCCCGCGGAGGATGTGATGGAGTACGGTTTCCGCCTGATCATCACGGTGGTGGGCGGTGCAGACGGTGTTGGCGCTGACCTGTCGGGCGACTTCGCCAAGCCGCTGATAGCGGAAGCGGCGGCCGGCAGCTTCGAGCCCTTCCTTGCCGGACCTGGCGAGGGCCGCGATGTCCGCCCGTTCGATGACGGTGGTCAGGCCGTAACCAGCTCCACGCGCAGCGACGAATCGTGCATCGTCCGCCGAATCCGACCTGAGGCCATGGTCGAGATGCCAGACGGTCAGCGGCCACCGGCCATCCCTCGCCAGCAGATCGAGCAAGGCGCAACTGTCGGCGCCACCCGACACCGCCAGCACCACGGGCCGACCGGTGGGACCGAGGGCGCGGCTCCAGTCAACCTGAACCACGTCCGGCGTTGGCGCGATGGCGGTCATGGCGGTCGGAACCGCGCCGCCAGGTCAGACTGGCGGACGGCCGCCTTCGACCAGGTTGGCACCGAAGGCTTCGGCGATCTCGATCACCCGGTAATGATGCTCGTCAGCCGCCTGGACGTAGATCCAGACGTAGAAACCATCCTTGGAGCGTTGCAATTCGCCTTTGATCATGCTCTCGTCATCGCTGTAGCGGAAGGTGTAGGTTCCCACCTGCTCGAAGCCGAGTTGGCCGAAATGCTCAGCGAAGTATTCGAGCGGTTCGGTGAAATCCACGACCTCTTCGGGGTCGGGGGAGAGGGAGAATTTCCGGACGGTGACGGTGGCCATTCGCAGGGACCCTAAGGGATCGCGGCCGGCGGGGCAAGCCTGCCGGGACGATCGCGGAAGGGGGATAGTAACCAGGTTATGTCACCACCCAAAAGGTTTTCTTTCCACATTGGTCGTTGCACATTGTTGCAAACAAGCACCCAGCCGCCGATCAGCCCAGCCGACCTTTCCACGCCCACAGCCCCAAGGCTGGGTTGCGGATGAAATACAGCCGCTCGCCATCAGCCATGGTATTCCAGCCATCGGTCAGCACCTCCGGGTTATAGCGCTGGCGCTGCTCGGCCAGATCGCCCCATTGGTAACCGACCGACTCGACCTCGGCCCGGCTGAGCACGCCAGGGCAGTAACGGACGGTGAACCGGCCTTCGCTCGATCCGTGGATCAGGTGCGCAGCAGCGGACAGATTGGCCCGCAAGTCGGCGTTTCCAGCGACAAAGGACATGATCTCAGGCGTGGTCCGGTAGCCGTATTTGCGGATCAGGGCATCGATGCCGGGATCCTCGCCGAAGCCTTTCAGGCCAGGAGCCAGCACGATCAGCTCGCCGCCGGTGGCGATGGCCATCCGCGTCCGATAGATCGACTTGTTGCCGAGCCAGGTGGTGTGGAACTCCTCCGGGTCGAGCCAGACCACCACTTTCTTCGGTTCCTCGTCGAGATGAACGAAGTTCACCGCCACTGACAGCCGGCAGGCCAGCTCGAAGCACTCGGTACCGCTGCCGATGTAGAGCCCTCTGGTCACCAGTCCGTCTGGTCCTGGCGTCTCGCCGGCGGTTGGCCGACCAACCACGGTCAGAATGAACACAATCGGCAGATGGGCGCAAAACCGGACCAGGGCTTCGTTGAGCAGCCGACGGACCGGCGTATCCGCCCGGCCCATCATCCGTTCCATGCCATAGCACGCGCCGATGAAGTGGCTTTCGTTGATGCCGGCCGCGCCACCGGTGCCGACGAACAGGTTTTTGGTGTGGTTGGCCATGCCGGTGACCTCATGGGGCACGACCTGGCCAATCGACAGGATCAGGTCGTGACCGCCGTTCCACACCAGCTTGTTGAGCTGGGCCGGCCACGGCTTGTCGTAGACGCCGTCGCTGGCGATCCGGACGAAATCCGCCGGCAGTTCCCCAACGGTCACCACGTCGTTGCGCCAGTCGTGGACCCGGAACCGCTCGACCGGCACGCCGGCGTACATCTTGCGGATCTGCCATTCCGGCATCGGCACATGGGTGCCGAGGGCGGGCAGCACATCGGTCAACGCCTGTCCATACAGCTCAGCAACCGCCTGGGTCGCGATCCCGGCCCGGCTGTTGAACCGGGTGAAATCCGGTGGAACCGCCAGCACCCGCCGCTTTTCGCCGAGACCGGCCAGGGTGTCGTGGACGATGCGTTTCAGCTCTGCATCGCTGATGACCGTGGTGGGCGAGCCGTGGGCGAACAGGGTGCCGGACATGGCCGGGCACGGTGGGCCGCGGACCTAGCAGCGTCAACCGCATGCGGCAGGGCAGGGCGATCGCTTCGTCAGCGCTCTGGGCCGGCCCACGTGGTGGGAGGTTCGTCTGGCGCGTCGTGCTGTCCTGGTTTGATGACCTGGGCCTCGTTGGCCTTGCGCATCATTGATCGCAGGTCGGCGGCGATGGCCTCCATCTGCTTGCGGGTCTGGATGGTGCCGCCGACGTGTTTACTGAGCAGTTCCAAAACCGGTACCAGGGCGGCCTCGATCACCCAGATCTGCTTTTCGTAGAGTTTGGCATAGGTCGCGGGCAAGGTGTTGATGACTTCGATCTTGGGCGAAGCGACTTCGATCCGCGGGGGTTCGCTGCGCAGCGCAGTCAGTGCAGCGCCGAGCTTGGCGATGACTTCGGTCAGGGCTGTCTGGTGCTCTGCCGCGGTGGAGGCGAGGCGGTCATCAGCGGCCTGGCGCTGGGCAGCGCTGGCCGTCTGGTGTTCCGCGGTCTGGCGGAACACCGCGCCCGATTCGGCCAGGGCCTTGACCAGGGCGCCTTGCAGCAGCTCGATCCGCTCGCCCAGCTTGGCAAGCATGACCACTGCTTTTTCCTGCGGATCATCGCTGCCAGCCAGATCGGTCCGGCGGACGAAACCGCGCTTGATCGTCGCCCAGCGTTCGCCCTCGATCGAATCGAGCACGCCGAGCAGCTCCTTCATTTTCAGCACGTTGGATTCTGCGGCGGTGGTCAGGGTCTGACTCTCGGCCTGGTAGTGGTCGAGCAGCACGCCGGTCAATTCCGCTGCGGACAGCGCGGGCACCACCCGGGCGGCGATCTTGGCCATGTTGCGATAACTGCCTTGCAATTTGAAGGCCGGCTCGGTGCGGTCACCATCCTGCTGGGCGGCGCTGGCGATGTACGCGGCGTTGACCTTGAGCAACAGATCGCGAGCAGTGCTCAGGTGGCGCAGCACCGCGACCACGTCGCCGAGCTCGGCGCCGCTGTACGGATGCTCCAGCTCGGTGCGGGCGCTGTCGTCACCGCCAGCGATGCGCAGCAGGCGGACCAGATCCTGCGGCGGGCGCGCCGCCAATGGTTGCAGAACCGGGCTCGCCACCAGGCAATTTTCCAGGAAACTGCTGGCGAATGCCGCTGCGTTGCCGCCGGCGACATCGCCCAGGTTCCAGGTGTCAGCGCGGTTGGCGAGCATGTCGGGGATGCTGAACCGGTCGCCCGATTCGGTGTATGGATTGCCCGCCATCGCCACCACGAAGCGCTTGCCGCGCAGGTCGAAGGTCTTGGCCTGGCCGCGCCAGACGCCTTCGATGCGCCGGGTGCCGTCGCACAGCGGGATGAACTTTTGCAGGAATTCCGGATCGCAGTGCTGAATGTCGTCGAGCAGCAGCAACACGTTGCTGCCCATCGCCAGGGCCAGGTTGATCCGCTCGACCTCCTGCCGGGCGGTGGCGTTGGGCGCCTCGGCCGGATCGAGCGACCGCGTGCGGTGGCCGAGGGCCGGGCCGTTGACCTTGATCCAGGCTAGGCCGAGCACCGCCGCGACGTATTCGAGCAAGGTCGTCTTGCCATATCCAGGTGGCGAGATCAGCAGCAATAATCCTTGCGAATCGGTGCGTCGACCAGCACCGGCGGATCCGATCTGCTTGGCCAGGTTGTCGCCCACCATCGGCAGATAGACCTGATCGACCAAGGTGTTGCGGACGAAGCTGGTGAGGACTTTCGGAGTCAGTTCGTCCAACCGCAGCCGGGTTCGTTCGGCGGCAAGGATTGCGGCCCGCCTGGTCCGCCACGCCCTGAACAGCGGTACGGTGTCGCGGGCGAAGCGGGTCAGGCGAGTGGCAGCTTCATCGAGGCGCAGATCCATCCGGCCGTCCCGGATCCGTGGATGATTCGCCAGCAGACCTTCGATGGCCATGGCGGTGCGGGCGGTGATCGGTTCGCGGTCGATGCCCGGAGTCAGCAACCAGGCGGCGACCTCGGGAATGGCATTGCTGAGTTCTGGCGTACACGCCGCCGACACCCACGCCGTAGCAAGTCGAAGCTGTCCGTCGAGATCGCTGGAAACGGTGGCGAGATCATCAGCGAACTGGAGATCTGCCTGATGATTCCGCAGCCAATCGTCGAACTTGGTGCGTAGAGTGACGGCCTCGCCAGAGACGACGAAGCTGGCGCCGCCAGAGCGCGCAAGTTCAGCGGCGAGGTAAGCGCCTGCCGCGAGCGCCGCGAGCGCCGGAAGCGCCGAGCCGGCTGGGAGCGCCGAGCGCCAGCTCGGCTGGGCTTGATTAGGAGCTTGCCCTGGGAGCGCCGAGCGCCAGCTCGGCTTGGCTTGGGTTGGAGATTGATTTTTATTTGGATTTTCATTTACGAAAATCGCTCCGCTGGCGGACTGTCTCTCGGCCGAGCTGGCGCTCGGCGCTGCCAGGTTGGTCGAACTGGGGTGCGGCGCTCCCAGCTCCGCGCACGCCGCCACCAAGGCCGAATCATCCGGGGAACCACCGATCCCGCGCAGCCGGGCCAGGCTGGTGGCCTCGGCGATCAGTCGCTGTTTCAGCTCAGAATCCGTACACCGCGACCACGCCAGAATCGCCGCAGCGCGATCAGCAGCCGAATATCGCAGCAATCCAGCGGTGGCGCTCAAGTGCCGCAGCGAGACCAGGATCTTCACCGCGTCGTGATCGTGGATACCGCGCTCGATGCCCAGTTCGGGCCGGTCGGCGGCGACGGAGCGCACCAGCGCCTCCAGATCTGCCCCGGGTTCAGCGGTCTGGTCGAGCAGCAGCCACGCGAGGTATTCCGCCCGACAGGTGGACTGGTCCTCGCTCTCCAGAATCTGGTCCCAGACCGAAGCGAAGGATACCGCGTCGTTATCAGCGCACGGCCATTCGAGATCGCTGCCGGCGAGCTGGAAAACCAGCCGGCGCTGCGCCCCATCGTCGCGCACCAGCAGGGCCAGCTCGGCCGCCTGGCGATTGACGGTGAAGCGATGGCGGCCGATCCGGACCAGCCCGTCGCCATCGACCAGGTCGGCGCGGTCGCGGATGGCGCGACTGGCAGCCTCCCGGGCAGCCTGCAGTTTTCCGTCCAGATCGTCGGCCATGACCGCACCGCCAAGCTGGCGCAGCGCGGTGGTCTGATGGCGGAACTTTGCGGCCAGCGGGTCGCTGGCGAGATACGCCGACAAAGCGTCAAGGCTGGCGCATTCCTTGGCCCGCTTGGCGATCGTGGTCAGCAACCGCTGGCAGGCGTCGACCAATCGGTCGCAGGCCTTGGCCCGCTCATCTGCAAGCTGCTGGCGTCTGGAACCCAGGATTTCCGTGATCCGCTCGCGCTGCTCGACCAGTTCCGCGAGCACCGCATCACTGTCGGCGAAGCGGCCCTCGAGGGATTCGACCTGGGCGAGGAGCCGGGCGGTCTGCTCATCGCAGCTGTCTGGCGTCGAGCACAGGCCGACGGCTGCGGTGACCGCCTGGGCCAGCAATTGCGATTGCACCGCCCAGGCAGCGCGGTTCTCCACGCCGGACAATTCCTTGCGGCGGCGTTCCGTGACCGCCTTGGCCCGGTTCCCCGCGGCCAGCACTTCGGCGATCCGGCCGAGGATCTCAGTCCGCTGGTTGGCGTCCTCGATCGCCAATCCGTCCACCGTCTGGACCAGCAGCTCGCCGGCGGAGGCGATGGCGGCGAGGCGCTCCGCCACCGGCTTTGCGGCGATCACCGAATCGATGGCGGCGCCTTGCTGCTCCAGCGCGGCGACCTCGCTCGCCAACGGCGCCAGGGATTCCGGTCGCAACAAAAAGGCCACGGCCTGCTCCGACAGCTCGGCTGCAGCCTTGGCCAGCTTGGCGTCGAGCCCGTCGAGCTGATCCACTGCAATGAAACGCGTGGATTTCAGCTGATCAATCTGGCCACGCTGGGCGCGCAGACCGGCCAGCGGGGTGGTGAACGCGGCGATCGTGTCCTTGGTCGCCAGGCTGATCTCGCGGAGCAGGCTGGCTGCGGACGCCTGCTGCTGGCGGACCCGCTCGGCGGCCTCTGCAGTGAGCTCCTCGACCTTGGCGAACTCGTCGATCGCCTGTTCGGCGGTCTTGCGCAGCTCCCCGAGCCGATCCTTGACCCCGCCGGCCTCGGGTTCGCCCAGCCAGCCATAGCGGTCGAGGGTGCGGGCGATGCCCTTCAGCAAATCCTCATAGATTTGCCGATTCGGCGAGGGATTCGCCACCAGATGCTGGATCAGCGACAAATCGCTGAGCGCCCGCACCAGATCGCGGTTGCCGATCCGGGCCAGAGGTGAATCCCTGGGCGGTGCCGCTGCTGCGACATCTTCATCGCAGAACGGCGAATCCCACACCTGGATGGTGTGGACCCGACTCGCTTCGGCTTCGGCCCGCAGCACGAACACCCGGCCGTCGCTTAGCCGGCAATAGCTGTGGCAGTGCACCGGCGGCGCCATCGTCCGGCTGATCAGGTTGTAGATCAGCAGCAGGTACGTGCCCAGATCGCGGCGATAGAAGACATACGCGACATCCTCGCCGCTCGGAGCCCGGATCGTCCGCTTGAACTCCATGCCGGCGGCGTCGACCGGAAAGGTCTTCCAGGTGCCATCGCTCAGGTAATACCCGCCGGGATAGACCAATCCGTGGCCTTCGGGCAGCTGCTGGCAGGCCTGGCCGATGGCGTCGATGCGCACCGCGCTGCGGGTCTGCCGATTGAACACCAAATAGCGGAACTGCTTTTCCCGATACGGCCTGATCTTGAGCACAATGCCGCATTCGAGCAGGGCAAAATGGATTTCAGCATCGTCGAGACCCTGGGTCGGGTCATCCACCGGTTCGCTGTACACCCCCTGGCCGGTGGCGGTGTTGTTCTCGACCTTCACCGTCAGATCACCGTGGATGCACTCCACGAAGACAGTGTCGGCGATATTGATGTGGGGATGGGCGCCCTGGACGTGCTGATCCCGGGTGGCGCGGGTCCACGCGAAATCGTGGCTGGCGGGGAACTGGTAGTCCTCAAGACCGCGATTGTCGAGGTAGCGGACCGATTCCCTGCCCCCGGAGCGCTCGATCGCCCAGCGCAGCACGCGCAGATCAGAAGCCCGTGAACCGATCTGAAATGCCGCCAGCACCCGGGTCGGCGTGGTCCGCAGGTGGTACAGCCTGGCCTCTTTGAAATATTGGAAGATCTCTGAGAAATCTTTGACGAATCCCGGATCAGCAGTGAACGTCCGCTGGTCCTTGCCCAAGGCGATCAGGGCGTCCTGGCCTGCGCCGGCCTGCTCGGCGAGTTCAAGGAACACCTCCCCGGCGCTGATCCGGCTCTGCAAGCCGAGTACGACCTGGAAGCCGAGCAGGAACCGCCCGCCCACCGCGATCAGATCCCGGGGTATGCTGTTGTGCTCAGTGCGCACCCGGTGGGTCGCGGTCAGGGTCAGCGATCGCCCACCGAACAGTTCCTGCCGCCGATCACCAAGGGTTTTCGCAGAGGCAGCAAGCGCCGCGACCTGCCCCTCCAACCGCCGGCGAACGACCTCATAGGTGGTGGCGTCGAGCGCGGGAGCGTCAGGCATGGTCAGGCGACCTGGGGAAACGGCTTGGAGGAAAGAATTGCGACCCGTAAAGGAGCGACGAGATCATCCCGGAGCTTCAGCATCGGTTCACCGCGCATTCCCGAACCAAGATTTGCGAGCAGTAGTCCGAGCAGATCGATGCGATCGGCATGAGGTTTCAACAGGGTGTTCATTCGGGAAACCGCGTCCCATAGGGACGCGACGAGACCAGCCCGGGGCTTCAGCCCCGGGTCACGATGCATTCCCGAAAATTGATTGGGAAGCAGAAACCCAAGAAAAAAGGTGCGATCGGCCAGGATTTCCAACGGCATTAAATAACGGGAAACCGCGTCCCGTAGGGACGCGACGAGCGCAGCCCAGGGCTTCAGCCCCGGGTCACGATGCATTCCCGAAAATTGATTGGGAAGCAGAAACCCAAGAAAAATGGTGCGATCGGCCAGGATTTCCAACGGTATTAAATAACGGGAAACCGCGTCCCGTAGGGACGCGACGAGACCAGCCCGGGGCTTCAGCCCCGGGTCAAGGTAGACCATGAAAACCAGTCCCGTAGGGACGGCTGAGACGCAAGGCGAGCCCACCAGTCAGAACCTATCCCCAGACATGTGCTTCGTCCCATGCGATGCCATGTTTGGTCAGGAACGCACGGTATTCATCCTGAAAGGATCCCGTGCGATGGTGTTCTGCCTGATTCAGGATGTATCGTCGGGTGATGTCGAGCTGCGATTGGCCGACAGAAAATGCCCCATATCCCTCTTGCCTGGAAAAATCCGAAGTGATGTTTCCATTCATCCATTTCGAGGATCCGCCCTTGATCAACTGAACCAGCTTTGCGACGGCAACAGTGGCCGGAATTTTCAGCAACAAATGAACGTGGTCTTCGACGCCTCCGATCTCCATGGCGACTGTGTCGTGTTCGCGGGTGATGCCGCCCAGGTACGCGTGGAGACGTGGCATCGCCTCGACCGAAATCAGCGGTCGCCTTCCCTTGGTGCTGAACACCACATGGACGTAGGTGACGACATAGGTGTGAGGCATCGTGTCTTCAGACCCTCAGCCGTCCCTACGGGACTGACCTAACCTGCTCATCGGGTCCCCGGGGTTGAAACCCCGGGCTGGGTTCGTGCCGTCCCTACGGGACTGACCCCCGGGGTTGAAACCCCGGGCTGGGTTCGTGACGTCCCTACGGGACTGACTTAACCAGCTCAACGGGTCCCCGGGGTTGAAACCCCGGGCTGGGTTCGTGCCGTCCCTACGGGACGGCGTCGCTTGTCGTTGGCAAACAACAGCAGCGGGACGCCTCGCGTCAGGCATCGCGTCAGCTCGGTTTCAGCAGAGCGGTGAGCTTCTTGAGCAAGCTCGGGTCTTTGCCGGACAGGTGGCTCAGGAACTCGGCGACGCTGAGGTTGGCGACGTCGTGGCTGCCGAATTTGGTGAGGACCTCCTTCACGTCGTCGGGCAGGCTGCGGCCGCCTTCGAGGTATTCCTTGCCCACGGTTTGCAGGACCTGGCTGCTCTGCACCGTGGCATCGATGGTTTTCCCGGTGGTGACCGCCTGGACGAAGCGGTCGAAGAACGCGCCGTCGCCGCCGACGATCTGGAAGTCGGCTTTTTTCATCGCTTCCGCCATCACCGCGCTGTTCCATTCCGCGATCTTGACCTGGGCGTCGACTTTGGCCTTGGCGACCTCGACCTGGGCCTGGGTGGTCAGGCGGAACTCCTCGTGGCTGCGGGTCGATTCGGTCATCTTGGCCATCGCGCCGGCCTTTTCGGTCAAGCCCCTGGCCTCGGCGACCAGGCGCTGCTCGGTGGCGACGGCTTCGGCGTGGCCCTGGAGTTCGATGGCGTTGGCGGTCGCTTCCTTGACCGCGACCTCGGCCAGGCCCTGCTTCTTTTGCGCCTCGACGTTGGCCTCTTTGACCAGCGCTTCGTTCAGGCCGCGTTTCTTGGCGGCTTCGCCTTCGGCCTCCATGACCCGGGCCTTAGCCAGGCCCTGTTTTTCGCTGGCGGCGGCGTCGAGCTCCTTGACCCGGACCTGGGCCAGGCCCGAGGCGGCCTCGTGGGCCTGGCGGGCTTCGCTGCGCCGGATCATGGCCACGGCTTCCTTTTCGGCCGCGGCCTGGTCAGCCTCGGCGAGCAGGATTTTCTCTTTCGCGTGCGCTTGTGAGGCTTGCAGCGTGCCTTCGGCCTGGACGACCTCACGGATACGGATCTCTTCGGCTTGGCGCTCGGCATCGAGGATCGCCGCGCTTTTCACACGTTTGGCGTCGGCCAGCACATGGACGTCTTTGATCCGTTCCTCTTCCTCGGCGACGCCACGTTCGACCACGACGCGCTCGCGGATGACTTCCGCAATCTGTTTGCGTTCCTGGGCGATGATCTTTTCGCGTTCGATCCGCGACAGTTCGACGGCGCGTTCACGGACCACGACTTCCAGATCGCGCTCCTTCAGGACACGCTCATTTTCCACCATCACCGCACCTTCGCGGTTCTTGCTCGCGATTTCGACCTCGCGCTGGGCGTTCTGCTGCTGCACGGCGAGTTCCTGCTCGACCTGGATTTGGGCCTCGCGAGAGCGTTTCTTCTCTTCGGCTTCGACCCGGGCCTGTTCGGCGTTTTCCCGAGCGCGGTTGGTCGCGATCTCGCGGGTCTGCTTGGCTTCGGCCTCGGCCTGCTGGCGTTCCAGGGCGAGGATCGCCTCGCGGGCTTCGACATCCTGCTTTTTGATAGTCTTCTGGGATTCGCGCTCGATTTCGTTGGCCTTCATCTTCTGGATCGCGGTCAGTTCGATGATTTTTTTGCGACCTTCGCTGTCGAGGATGTTGTCGGGGTCGAGCATCGTGATCGGGGTCTGCTCAAGATAATCGATGGCGGCGGCGTCGAGACTGTAACCGTTGAGATCCCGGCCGATGACCTGGACGATCTCGTCCTTGAACTTGTCCCGTTCGTTGTATAGATCGACAAAAATCATGCGTTTTCCAACGGTTTTCAGCGCTTCACTGAACTTCGCCTGGAACAGGTTCTCCAGGGTCTTGGGATCGCTGGCCCGGGCCACGCCCACCGAGGTCGCCACCCGCAGCACGTCCTCCTCGGTCTTGTTGACCCGGACGAAGAACGTCACCTTGATATCGGCGCGGATGTTGTCCTTGCAGATCAGGCCGTTCTGGGCGTGGCGATCGACCTCGATGGTCTTCAGCGAGATGTCCATGACTTCATAGCGGTGGACGATGGGCAGCACGGTGCTGCCTGTGAACGAGACCCGGGCGCCGCCGCTTTTGGTGATTATCAGCGCATGACCCTGCTCGACCGTTTTGTAAAAAGCGTTGAGAAAGGCGAAGAATCCCAGGATCATCAGGAAGATGAAGACCGAAGCGCCGCCCAGAATGGCGATCAAGGTCAAGGTGTCGGGCATGGTGGACTCCGGTTCAGGTGGTTGTCTGAGATGACGGTTGCGTCGGAAGCGCAGTCGGCTGCGGCTGAGCGGCGGATTCGGCCGAGTTGGTCAGATGCGGTGCCGAGCCGATCAGGAAACGGTCGGCGTCATCGTCGTAATCCACCACCACCACCTGATCGCCCTTGGCGAAGCGCAGGTCGTCCCGGGTGGTGACGTGGATGAGGTGCTCGTCGCCTTCGTAATCGCAGACTGCGGTGCCGAAGCTGCGGTCGGCAGTGGCCGAGGTGATCCGGGCGATCCGGCCGACCAGGCCGCGTTTATGGATCTGGCCGCCATCGTTCAGGTGCTTGAAGACCGCCTTGAACGGCAGGATGCCGACCGCAGCCAGAGGAAGCGAGATGACCAGCGCGGCGATGAGCAGCACAGTCCCGAACAGCCAGACGGGCAGCACGGTCGTGGCGAGTGGCGCCAGCAGCTGGTTGCCGAGCAGGCACAGCACCCAGCCGGAGAGTAGAACCAGGGTTGCCGAAAACGAGATCGGTACCGTGCCCACTGCCAGGAAATCGAGGAATCCATGCCAGAAACCGTGACCGTCGTGGCCTCCGCCATGATGATCACCATGGCCATCGCCATGACTGGCGGCATCAGGGTCGCCATGGCCGTGCAGACCGAGGTCGAACATGCCGGCAACCACCAGCAGCCAGTACAAAGCCGCCGTGCCCAGACCGACGGTGAACACCGCGGTCGGCCAGGCGACAAGACTGCTGAGGAACTCGGGCATGGCTGGCTCCGTGAAACCCTGGCGCTGGGAGACTCGTGGCGCAAGTCGCGGGGATGTCAACTGGAGCGGACGGATGACGGTGATGCACCTTGCTTGGTCGGGTTGGGACTCGACCTGCCTGTCCCGACCACTCACACCTCCTCGCACCCCCTCGCACCCCCACCCATCACTTCGCGACTCGGCCTTCCGACTAGAAATCTGCCGAGGGCGGGTGTCCAAAATGTCGGCGATAGGCCCGGGCGAAGGTTTCCGCATCGTGATAGCCGAGGGATGCCGCCAGGTCGGAAACGGTCCAACCGCCGACCCGCAGGCGCGATTGGGCCTCGTCCAGCCGCAGCCGGGCGAGGAATGCTCGGGGCGCTTCACCGTGCAGCGCAGAGAATCGACTGGTGAAGCTGGCCCGGTGGTAGCCGGCGAGGGCGGCCAGGTCATCGACGCTCAGGCCGATGCCGCAGCGTCGTCTGGCGGCAATGGCGGCGAGGGCGATGCGTTCGTCCGGGGCGAGGTGCTGGCGCGGCCCGGACACCGCCTGGACCAGACTGGCCACGAGCCGGCCGAGAGTTGCCTGGGCCGACAAGGTCCCGACCGGACTGCCGGAACACCATTCAGCGACCAGACCGGGCATTTCGCGGCGCCACAGGGCCGCGGCGGTCCGCGGCACGGTTAGCGGCAGCTCACAGCCCCATAACGCAAGTGGATCGGGTTGCAGAAACCGTTCCCTCTCTGGGGTCAAGGAGAAGACTTGGTGATGGGTGCAGTCCCGCCAGGCCGGATCGCCGGTGAAGCTGGCATGAACGAAGCACAAGTCGACCTGGGTGTGGAAACGGATGCAGAACGGCAGGCCCGGTGGTGCGATCCAGGTGCTTCCCGGGGTCACTTCCACGGTCGTTCCGGCCAGGGTGAACGTGCCGCGCCCGTGGATCAGCGAGGTGAACAGGTAGTCATGGATCGGTTGGCGTTCGACCACCGCTTGGCGCCGGGAACCTGATCCGGCCAGGTCGATATGCGGGCAGTAGGTCGGCCCCAGGCAGAGGGGCAGCGGCTCGGTCACGATGGAATCATAGCGGGACCCCATCCATCGCCAGCGACGAAGTTGCGGCGCTGATCCGACGCCACGGATCAACTCGGCGCGTGCTCGCCGTCGTGGAGAGTTCGCGTCGCTTGACTGGCCAGCGCGAAGGCCAATCCCAACAGCGAAAACAGGGCGAATCCGCTTTCGACATCGCCGGCCAGGCGTTCGAACTGTCCGGCGATGAGCGCGGCGACGATCAACCCAAGGGCCAAGGATCGGGCGGCAGGATCGCCGCTGCGCCACACCGCACGAAGCAGCGCGGCGAGCAGTCCGAGATACAACAGCACAGCCGGGATGCCCCGTTCGGCGGCAAGCGAAAGGAAACTGTTGTGGGCGTGCGGTGCGCCTTTGGGGAACTCGGGCACCTGGTTGGGGTGGACCACCTGGTGGAGCCGGCGATGGGCGGCGCGGTAGCCGTTCTGGCCCTGGGCGCCGAACCAGGGCGATTCCTCGACCACGGCGATCGCGGTGGTCCAGATCGCCCACCGGCCGTCCTCTCCGCGGATCAATTTGTCATATTTCTCAGGCTTGAGCACCGCGAGTCCGCCGATGGCCGCGGCTGTGGCCAAGAGCACCGCTGCGGCTCCGGCCAGGGCGCGACGCCAGCCGAACCAGCTCCAGGCGGTCGCCAGCCCGAGGACCCCGCCGAGCACCGCCGAGCGCGCCATGCAGATGGCAAGGGAGCCGCAGCTCGCGATCCGGCCGAGCCAGCGCGCCCACGGCGCCGCTGCGCCGGCTCCATGCCAGAAAGCGATCGCGGTGAGTCCGACGATGAAGCCGAAGGTCAGGTGCTCGCCGAACCAGCCCGAGGCCAGGCGCTCGCCACCGGCAGCGATCCGGAATGGTCCTTCCGGGCCGTGGCCGATGGCCACTTGGGCTGCCGCCAGGAGCGACGCCGAGGCCAGCACCACCGCGAGCAAGGTGAGCAACAACCCCCGCCGGGTGGAATCCGACCAGGCGAACGCGGTGAGCAGAACCGCGATCCAGGTATAGGCCTGGCCTTCGAAGTGCAGCCGATGGCTCAGCTCGGCGGTCAGGGACCCATCGGCCGCGGTGGCATTCACCGGGACGCCGTAGATGGCGCCGATCACCGCGCCCAGGCCGATCCACGCGGTCAGCGCCAGGCCCCACCAGAAGCCAGGAAGCCGGTGCAGCGGAGCTCGGGATAAGACGGCGCCAGTCAGGGCCACCGCCAAGCCGATGTTCATTAGGGCGATCGAACAGGCCATTGCCGGGATCAGCGTCGCGCAGCCGACCAGCAGCATCAACCGGCCGAGGCGGTCGAGCGGGCTGGCGTCGGGATGGATGGTGCGCGCTTCCCAGTCATACAGCACGGCGAAATGCTTGTTCATCAGAGATAACGCAGTTGGAGAACTGCCAAGACGCCAAAGCGCCAAGTGGTCAAAGGTTGGAGTCGTCCAGACAGCGGAGCCTTCCCAGAATTTCCCTTGGAGCCTTGGCGGCTTGGCAATTCATCTGCTTGTTTGCTGCTCATGCGAACACGTCTTCGGCTTCGTTGGGCGTGGCATTGCTCCGTTGCCGGCGGTCTTCGCGGTTATGGCCATCGCCCGGGTCGGCTGCCAGGTGCGGTTGGAATCGCAGCAGTTTCGGAAGGAATTCGAGACGGGCCTTGCCGGTGGGGCCGAACCGGTTCTTGGCCAGGATCAGCTCGATGATGCGCGGATCGCCGCGTTCATCGGCGCTCTCGTCGCCGGCGGTCTGGATGCGGTGGATGAACAGCACGGCGTCGGCATCTTGTTCGATCGAGCCCGATCCGCGCAGATCCGACAGGCGCGGTTCACGGGAGGCCGTTCCTGCGCCCTTTTCGCTGTCGCGGGACATCTGGGACAAGGCCAGCACCGGAATTTTCAGATCTTTCGCCAGCACTTTCAGCACCCGGGTGACTTCGCTGACCCGCTCGTACTCGCTCATGTCGGCGCGTGAGGCCGAGAGCAGACCGAGGTAATCGATGACCACCAGACGCAGCGGCGCCTCGTGGGCCAGCTCCAGGATCCGTCGACGGACCACGGCGCGCAGGCCGTGGACAGTGAGATCGCTGACATCCATCAGGTCGAAGCGCCATTCCTGGAAACGCTTGGCCGCCAACTCGACTTTTTCGAAGGCGCCATCGGCCAGCTCGCCGCGGTCGATCCGGCTGAACTCGACCCCCGACATCGCCGCCAGCATCTTCTTCATCAGGTCGATGCGGTCGACCTCCAGACTGAAGAACAGCGCGGTGCCGCGGGTTTCCATGCGGTTGCAGGCGTGCTCGACGATCTTCAGCGCCAGCGAGGTTTTGCCCACGCCAGGCCGGGCGGCGAGGATGTACAAACCGCCTGGGCGGAACGCGATCAGCTTTTTATCGACCTCGGCGATGCCGGTGTTGAGGGCGTCCTCGGGGTTGGCGTTGCGCTCGGCGATGGCGGCGAGGGTGTCATCGACCACCTGCTGCACCGAATGGACGCTGGCGACGCCGGCATGGCGGGTCAGATCGAGCACCGCCGAATTGGCCTCGTCGGCCAAGGCGCCGAAGGAATCGGTGGTCAGATAGGCGCGGTCGGCCAGGGTGGTGAGCTTGCGGATCAACCGGCGTTTCTGGTGGTAATCGCGCAGCAGCTCGGCATTGCGCTTGAGGCCGGTGATCGAGGCCTGGCCGGCCAGGTCGTAGATCGCCGCCGAGCCGCCCACCGCCACCAGGGCACTGTCAGCCAGATCGGCAGCCTCGCCATCGCGGCGGAGCAGCTCGCGCAGCCGGGCGCGATCCCGGCCATCAAGGCGGTCGTCATCTTGCAGCAGCTGGGCCTGGCGGAGGTTCTCCATCAGCTGGCCGAACGGCCACCGGCCGAGCAGTTCGGCGACCTCGCCGGCCTCGGGGCGCACGTTCTGATCGTCGAGAGTCAGGCACGCCAAATACAGAATCTGTTGATCGCGGCCGAAAAAGACCAGCGGATGGGGCGCTGCTTCCCGTACCACCTGCATCGCGGTGGCGAAGCCGCCGGCGAGGATGGTGCCCAGTACGACCTTTTCGAGGTCGGGATTATGCGGCAGTTGCCGCGGTTTGGCTGCGGTCGGCGCCGGTTTGGCGGGTCCGGCATCGCGGCGGGGTCGGGTGGAATCGGCAGCGTCGGCCATGGAGCGGCAGTCTTCCTCCAGATCGTCGCCTGGCCAAGCCGAGGGACCACCAGGCAACCGACTGGTCCTGACCAGTTGTGCACCGCGGCCGGCGTCGGTGCTCGGCAATGCGGTCGGCCACGGAACCGCCGAGGTCCGGGGTCGTCGGTAGGGTATGGCCGATTCCCCGTCGCTGCCTGCGCCGCTGCCGCCGTGGGTGCTCCCGGAACGGCCGGATCTGATCGCCGGGGCCCGGGGCGGCGCCCTGTTGCTGCTGCCCACCGCCTGCATTTTCCATGGGCCAGAGGTCTTCGTGCCGGCGCTGGTCCTGTCGGTCGGCATCGGCGTCGGCAGCGCCCTCGCCTGGACCATCCTCGCCGGCTGGCGCTGGCTGAAGATCGCTCCGGTGTCGGGAATCCTCGTCATCGCCCTGCATTTCGGCACGGCGGTGAACGTGTGGCTGGTGCCGCGGCTCGACGCGACGGTGCGGGCCCATGAACTGACCCAGGACGCCTCGGCGTGGTGGGCGGCCGGAGGTCCCGGCGAACCGCCACGATACACCGTTGGCGATGGCGGCCGGGTCCAGTGGCACCGCGACGGCGACGCACTGGTGACCCCGGAACCGATCCTGCGCTGGACCCCCTTCGGATGGAAACCGGCCTGCTGGCTGCGCGTCGAACGCAGCGGCTCAGTGGCGGTGAGCCGGACTCCGCCGGGGTGATGTGCGGCCGGATCTGGTCGCCAGAGCCTGGAAATGGTTGGCAGAGCGCGAGTTTCCCGCCCCATTGATCCCGACCAGGTCGGGCAAGCATCCCCACCATGTCAGAGATGCGCGCCTTCGTGACCGACCTTGCCCGGACCGGCGGGGCCATCGCCCGGGAACATTTCCGCCATGTCGCCGAGAAGGACATCCGGACCAAGGGCAGCCGGGATTTCGTCAGCCATGTCGATCATCTGGTCGAAGACGCCATCGTCCGCCGGATCCGCTCCCGGTTCCCTGAGCATCGGATCATGGGCGAGGAAGGAGGCTCGCATCGCGCTGACAACGACGACGAGCATCCGGTCGAGGACCACCAGCCGCTGTGGATCATCGATCCGGTGGATGGCACGACCAATTTCCTCCACGGCATTCCGCTGTTCGCGGTGTCCATCGCCTTTTGCGTCGATGGTGAACCGGTGGACGCGGTGGTCTACGATCCAGTGCGAGATGAAGCCTTCATCGCTGAAAAGGGCGCCGGTCTGTGGGTCAACCGCGACCGGGTCGAGGTCTCGTCGTGCCGCGAGTTGTCGCGGGCGGTGCTGGCCAGCGCCCTGCCCTTCCGTTTTCCGCAGATCATCGATGACGCGTTGGCGGTGCTCGGCGCGGTGCAGCGGCGCTGCGACGACCACCGCCGTTCCGGTTCGGCGGCGCTCGATCTGGCCTATGTAGCGGCTGGCCGCCTCGACGGATATTATGAAATCGGCATCCATCCCTGGGATGTCGCGGCTGGCGAGCTGCTGGTGCGCTGCGGTGGCGGAATCGCCACGGATTTCCGAGGGAAAATCGACGGCCTCACCGCCCGCCGGTCAATCTTGTGCGCGGCGACGCCTGAATTGCATGCCGCTCTGACCGACCAGATCCAACCCTTGCTCCATTGGCTTGATGTGCCGCCCTTGGCCACGGCGCCATGATCGATCTGCCCGAGTGGCTCGATGCGGTGGTGCTGGGAATCGTCGAAGGGCTGACCGAGTTCATCCCGGTGTCCTCGACCGGGCACCTGATCGTTGCCGAGAAAATCCTCGGGTTCAGCGACCCGGGCGAGGTCTTCACGGTGGTCATCCAGCTCGGCGCGATCCTGGCGGTGTGCGCGCTGTACCGGGTCCGGCTGTGGAGTGCGGTGGTCGGCGCCGTGACCAACCCGGTGGAGCGGCGCTTCGCCACAGCCGTGGTCCTGGGCTGCCTGCCGGCGGCGGTGATCGGCTTGGCCGCCAACAAATGGCTGGAAAAACACGTCTTCACCGACGCCGTGGTGCTGCCGGTGATCGCTGGGACCCTGTTTGTCGGCGGTATCGCCATCCTGGTCATCGAGCGCCTCGGCATCGTGCCCCGGCATCGTGAGGTCACGGCGCTGCCGTGGACCACCGCCCTCGGGGTCGGCTTCTGCCAGCTGCTGTCGCTGTTGCCCGGCGTGTCGCGCAGCGGTTCGACCATCATCGGTGGCCTGTGCCTGGGCCTCGACCGCAAGACCGCGACCGAGTTCAGCTTTTTCCTCGCGATCCCGGTGATGTGCGGGGCCTCGCTGCTCAAGCTGGTGTCCCACGCCGATGCCATCACCAGCGATCGCCTGGGCACCATCGCCATCGGCTTCGTCGTCAGTTTTATCGTCGCCTGGCTGGTCATCGGTTGGCTCGTTCGTTACGTCGCCAGCCAGGATTTCACCTGGTTCGCCTGGTATCGCATCGTCGCCGGGCTGGCCATCGGCGGGCTGTGGTGGATAGGGACGTAAGGACGCACGCAACAACATGTCGCGCGTTTCTGAGCGGCGATGCCGTCATCGAAGGAGTGGCTCCAGTTCCGATGGCAGGTTGCTCAGAACGTGGCCGCTGGTTTGCATATGGGAATGGTTCCGCGACTCCTGGTTCCGCGACTCCGAGTAATTCCGGAGATGGGGGCATCGCCGCACCGGATCCGCGCAAGGTCATCCTGCGCGAGCCCTCAGGTTCTCGGCTGGTCAGCGACTTGGATCAAAGAAACCCTGATCCGACGCCAATAGTTGCATCAATTGCCCATGTTCTGACGACGGCGTGGGTGGCGGTGGAGGAATATCCCAGCTTCCTTCCTGGTTCCGGCCACGCATCATGCGCCACGTTCAGCCCCCAGTGGCTCATCTTGAGGAGCACGCCATGACCGCCCCGATTTCCGGTTCCCAGTCATCGAGTTCCGTCAACTATCTGAGCAACCACAATCGAGCGCTCGAACTCACGTTAGCCAAACTGAGTTCGGCCCAACGGATCAACCAGGCTGCCGATGATCCGGCCGGGCTGGTGATCTCCGAACAGCTGGCTGCGATCCTCGGCGGTACCGAACAGGCCAGCGACAACATCGCTACTGACGTGTCATTGTTGCAGACCGCCGACGGAGGGCTGTCGCAGACGTCCGAGCTGCTCAATAAACAACGCGCTGTCGCTTTGCAGGCAGCGAATTCAGCGACCCTCGATGACGGCCAGCGCGCCGCCCTCGATGCCCAATATCGCAATCTCGGCGAGTCCATCGACCGCATCGCGAAAAATACCAGCTTCGGCAACAAGCCGCTGCTCGACGGCAGCTTCAAGCAGACCTTCCAGGTCGGTCCAGATGGCGGCTCGTCGGTCAAGATCGACCTCACCAGCAAGGCCAGCGGCAAGCCGGCGGGTTTCGACCAGGCCGGTCTCGGCCTGGCAGATGTCTCCTTGAGCACTCCGACCGGGGTGAGCGATGCGCTCACCCGGCTGGACACCGCGATCAACGAGGTCGCCAACCAGCGCGGATCCCTCGGCGCCCTTCAGGCCAACACCTTGGAGGCCTATGGCCGCAGCATGGAACAGGCCAAGATCAATCTGACCGGCGCCTATTCGACCATCCGCGACACCGACATGGCCTCGTCTGCGGCGGATTTCGCCCGCAACAGCATTCTGGCCCAGAGCGGATATGCCGCGCTGGCTCAGCAGAATCTGGCAGGAAACCGGATTCTCAGCCTGTTGGGCTGAAGGTCACTCAGCCGGCGGATCCGCCGGACCGGTCTCCGTGGCAAGCCAGGCAAGGAACGGCGCGCTGCCGGCGGCGATCGGGAGCACGACGATGCACGGCGCGGTGTACGGATGCAGCGCCCGCAGCCGTGCTTCCAAGTCCGCCCAGCGGATCCTGGTGGATTTCAGAATCAGCACCGTTTCTTCAGCGGAATCGATGCGTCCCTGCCATCGATAGATCGAGCGCATGCCGGGCAGCAGGTTGGCGCAGGCGGCCAGGCGCTCGTCCACCGCGATGCGGCCAAGCATTGCGGCGACCTGCTCATCGGGGCAGGTGACATAGACCAGGATCGGTTCGGGCATGGGGGCATTCACCCTGAAAGACGCCTGTGGGGAACCGCCCGTTCCCCAAGGCGATCACCGATGGCGCCCTTCGCGAAATGGTCCTGATCCCAGGGTTCTGCCCTGCCCTTGCCGATGCTCGCTCCATCTTCATGGTTCCTGAACAAGGCATTGAGACATCCCGCCCATGCGCAAACGCGTCCTCGCATTCATCATGGCCGGCGGCAAGGGCTCCCGGCTGGAACCCCTCACCGCCGAACGGTCCAAACCTGCGGTCCCCTTCGGCGGCAAGTACCGGATCATCGACTTCGTCTTGTCGAATTTCATCAATTCCGAGGTATACAGCATCTACGTGCTGACCATGTTCAAAAGCCAGAGCCTGACCGAGCATCTGGAATTGGCATGGAACCTGGGCCGGGTGCTGCCCCATCATTTCATCATCCCGGTGCCGGCCCAGCAACGCACCGGCGAGCATTGGTACAAAGGCACCGCCGATGCGATCTTCCAGAACCTGAACCTGATCCGCGACCACAATCCTGAACTGGTGGCGATCTTCGGCGGCGACCACATCTTCAAGATGAACGTCGAGCAGTTCCTGCAGGACCATCGCGAACGCCAGGCCGATGTCTCGATCGCGGCGATCCCGGTGCCGATCGAAGAAGCCAGCCAGTTCGGCGTGATCCAGGTTGATGCCGACTGGAAGATCACCGGATTCCAGGAAAAACCCAAGAATCCGACTCCGATTCCGGGCAAGCCCGACCTCGCCCTGGTGTCGATGGGCAATTACATCTTCTCGCGCGGACCGCTGGTCGAACAGCTCACCAGCGACGCCCTCGACAAGCAGTCGGCCAACGATTTCGGCAAGAACGTGCTGCCCAACATGCTCGCCCAGGGCAAGCGTTTGTTCGCCTATGACTACACCCGCAACCGGATTCCTGGTTCGAGCAATCCTGACAATGATTCGTATTGGCGTGACGTTGGAACCCTCGACAGCTATTACGAAGCGTCGATGGACTTGCGCTCGGTGATGCCGCAGCTCGACCTCTACAATCAGGAATGGCCGATCCGTTCCGAGCCGAACAACCTGCCGCCAGCGAAATTCGTCCATAATTCCGAAGGCCGCGTCGGCCAGGCGATCCAGTCCATCGTCTGCGAAGGCTCGGTCATCTCAGGTTCGACGGTGATCAATTCGATCATCGGCAAGCGCTGCCGGGTGAACAGCTATGCCGAGGTCCATGACGCCGTGCTGCTCGAAGACGTCGACATCGGCCGTGGCGCCCGGGTCCGCCGCTGCCTGATCGACAAGCATGTACGCATTCCGCCCAACGATGTCATCGGATACAACCGCGATGATGACGCCAAGCGGTTCAAGGTGACCGAATCCGGCATCGTCGTGATCGCCAAGGGCCAGATCGTCGAACCGCTCCGCCGCTGAGCTGCGAGCCAACCTCGCCATGTCCGACCTGGCGGAACCACTGCCCGAGGGCCAGCTGCCCAGCGACCGCGTGCGCGACGATCATATGGTCGTCCATTCGCTGACCGCCCATGGCCTGGTGGCGGCTGATCGCCACCGCTGGATCGAAAGCGAGAAAGCTGGCCACGACCTGGGCGAAGGCGCCCTGCGCGACTGGGTCAGACGCCACTGGAAGGGCTATGCCCGGGCCAGGCTGATGGAGCACCTGTACGGCTGGCGCTGCTGGGGCGCCTTCAATGTCGAGGATTTCGGCCTGCTCGTCCGCCATTCGGTGGAGTACCATGTGCCACGGAAGAACCTGCACGAAGTCGGTCGGATTCTCGCCAATGGCGGAGAAAACCTGGATGTCATCACCTGGGCAGTGGCCGAAGGGCTGGACATCGACCCGATTTTATGGCTGCTCGACCGGATCGACATCAACGCCAAGCGCCATCGCCTGCTGACCGACCACATCGAGCAATTCCTGCCCGGGTGAAGCGGCATTGCTGCTGGAAGTAACCATCCGTTACCAGAATATTCCCGGTTGCACCGCGCTCCCGACCGCCACACATCATCTGTAACTAACACTCCCTTCGCCGAGGCCCGCCATGACCCGCGACCAGCTCGATCTGCTGAGCGACCACGACCTGCGCGAACTCGGCGATCGGTACGGAATCTCCTCGGATTTGCTGCGACCTGAGCTGCTCGGTCTGCTCGCGTCGCGACTTGCGTCGGGAACCGCACTGGCGGTGCCGGCCCTGGCTGAGGCGACCTCGTCGAACATCCAGCGGGTCCCGGTCGCGAGCGATGGTCCGAATCCGGGCCTGCCGATCCCGCCCCGTTACGGTCGCGACCGGCTCGTCCTGATGGTCCAGGATCCCGGCCATCTCTTTGCTTACTGGGAAGTCACCCCGTCGACCCTCGATCGCGTCCGGAGTGACATCAGCGAACCGGGACAGCCGGTGCTGGTGATCCTCGGACCGACCGGCGAAGAACAGCGCGAGGTCGATCTGCTCGGCGGCAATTACTACCTGGCCGTGGCGTCAACGGCGACTTACGAGGCACGGCTCGCCTTGCGCGACCGCCACGGTCGCCTGCATACGCTGGCTGGCTCGAACCTGGTCAGCACCCCGGCGGCCGGTCCGTCGTGGCGCACTGACGAGGACTGGATGGTGGTCGATGAACGTTTCCATGAGCTGGTGGCCCGGGCCGGATTGCCTGGCGAAGGCGGCTCGTCCGGTCTGCGCCTGGGCGGCAGCGAGGTCCGCTTGCGCGCCCGCACCATCGATCAGCGCCGTCTGGGCTGGGACTGGCAGGACACCGCCCATGCCAAGGTCTGGTCGAGTTCCTCCCTTGGCGAAGGCTCTGCCGCTGCGCCGATCACGGGCGGTTTCAGCAGCCACCTGCTGGCTGGTCCCGGAGCGCTTGGGTCCAACCAGGTCGTCACCCTGTCCAGCCTGGAAAATGCCTTGTCTGGAGCATGGTCGGCGTCCCAATCCTCCGGCGCGCTGGTGCCACGTATCGGCTCCTCCGGCGCGTTGGGCTCATCGGAATGGTCGGGCCGATTGCTGTCGAGCCGGGCCTTGTCGAGCCGGGCCCTGAGCAGCACCGCCTTGTCGAGCACGGCGCGCTTCGAAATCGCCGCCCCCCTGCCCCTTGAAGTCCTACCGGCGGTTGCCGCTGCCGGCCACGACATCGCCAACGCCCCGCTGGCGGCGGTGGCCGCAAGCCCGGTGCGGCAGGCAGGTCACCAGGCTGCCCAGCGCGAGCCCAGCGAACCCCAACCGGTCCATCCCGGTCCGTGGAATCCGCCAGCTGCCAGCCAGCCCGAGCCAGCAACGTCGGCTGCGCCGCAACCCGAGCCGGCTGCTCCTTCGACGCCTGGTTACCTGCGCGGCGTCGACACGATCAAGCAACAGGGCAAGAAACCGCTGCCACCTGCTGTGGTCCGGGTCGCCTGATCGATCGCATCCTGGGCTAGGTGCCCAGCGCGGGTCGGATCGTCCTTCATCTGACCGACATCAAGCGTTGTTGCGCGCTTCCCGCCGTGGCATCATCGCCCGTCCCGACCTGTTCGGGGCACTAGGCCGTGGCCCTCGACCGCATCTCACTGACTGATCTCGACCAGCGCCCGGAAATGACCGCTGCGGCGTTGTCGCTGCTGTCAGCGGGGCGCTTCGGGGTCAGCCACCTGGTCAGCGGGCTTCCGGTCGCCATGGGTTTGAATCCCAGCGCTGCCGACCTGCGCCAGTGCGCCGGAGTGCTGCTCGCCCTGGATCGGATCGACGTGGTCGGGGTATTGGCGATCTGCCCGTACAGCGACACCCAGGTCACCTGGTGGGGACCGGCGGTTGCCGGTGGTTCCGCAGCCAGCATCGCGCGCTTGCTCGCCGACGAGGCCCGCCGCGCTGCCCGCGATGGCGGCTATGCCTCGCTCCGGGCGCTGTGCGATCTGCGCGATCGGGCCCATCGCCAGTTGCTCCAATCGTTGGGATTCGCGGCGTGGAAGGACTGCCTGCTGTTCGAGCGCAGCCTGACCGGGCTCGCCGCTGGCGACTTGTCCGGAGTGCGCATCGCGGTGCGCTCCGACCATCCGGCGGTGTCCCAGATCCTGGCTGAGGGCTTCCCTGATTCGGACCACTGCACGCCCAATCTGGTGCAGCGTGAAAACGAAGGATATCGCCACTATCTGCTGTCGGTTGACGGCGAGATCGTGGCCGCCGCAGCGGTCCAGGATCCAGGACCTGACGCCCCGCGTCGGCGGGCCTGGCTGAAACTGATCGCAGTGCGCAAAACCCACCGGAACCAGCATGTCGGGAAGCGCCTGCTGGCAGGGATCCTCGCCACCGAAGCGCGCCATCGGCTGCCGTCCATCGGCCTGGAGGTGCTGGCCGACAATGCCGCCGCCATCCGTTTGTATCGTGCGAGCGGCTTCAGCCATCGCTGGACTGCCACCGTCCTGATCGCCCCGCTCTGATCCCTGGCGAGCGTGTCGCTCCCCCCTGCCCGACCGGCAGTGCGCCAGTTCGACTGCAGCAGCTGGGAACCGGCTTGGCGTCGACGGCGTCCCAGCGAAACTGCATGACGATGCCAGGATCGACCGAGCCAGCGTCCGCACCCAGTCGCCTCATCGCAGCGGCACCGCGCCAGCAACCGTGGCTGGTCGCCGGACTAGTGGCGGCAGCCGTGGTCGCGCTGGCCGGCTGCGCAATCGCGGTAGCCGGCCGGTTCGGACTCGTGCATCTGCCGGCATCAGCGCTGAATCTCGGTCACCTGTTGGCCGTAATTGGGGCGACCGCCCTGGCCGGATTCCTGCCCTCCTGGTGGCTGGGCCGGGCACGGGTCCGCTGCGCTGAGACCGCTGCTGCCGGGGAAATCGCCTCAGCCGGCAGCTTGTTCAACGCCGGCGGCAGCCGCGACGCAGCCCTGACCGCCGATCTGCACCGCCTGTGCGTACTGGCCGGCTGGCCCCAGGCCCTGGTCGGCGGCCTGGCTGCCGGTGGTGCGGTGACGATGGCGGTCTGGACCTTGGTGGTGGCGGATCCGCTGGGTGGTGCGGACACGGTGGCCACCAGTCTGGGAGTGGTCGCCGCGGTCCTGGCTGCACCGCTGCTGGTTCTGGAACGCCGACTGGCCGCCACCGATCCTGGCGATCTGCCCGAGGCTGCGGCCCTCGCCAGGCTGGCCCGGCTGCTCGTGCTCGGGCTGGCGGGCGGTGGCCTGGCGACTGCTGCGGCCGCGTCTGGCGCGCCCTTCGCCGAATACATTCCGTTGGTCATTGCCGGGCTCGGCGGAGTGGCCGCCGGCGAACTGCTGTTGCGGTCGTTGGCCACGCCCTTCGTACCGATCCGGGACGAGCGCGAGGCCATCGCCCTGGCCGACAGCGCGGTGCTCGGCGTGGTCCTTGGTTGGATCGGCGGTCAGGGTGGTGGGCTGAAGGAACGCTTCGGCATCGATCTGTCGAGCAGCTGGGCTCTGCGCTGGCTGCGCACCGCGGTGCCATTGGCAGCGGTGGTGTTGGCGTTCGCCGCCTGGTTGCTGACCGGCGTAACCGTGCTGGCGCTGCACGAACGCGGCATTTTGGAACGCGCCGGCGCGCCGCTCGCCGTGCTGCCACCGGGGTTGCATGTCCACCTGCCCTGGCCCTTCGCCACGGTCAGGCGCATCGACCATGGCCAGGTGCGGATGATCGCCTTGGGATCGTCTCAGGCCAAAGCGGAGCAGCCGACAGATCCGGCCCGACGCTTCGACCGCTTGTGGGAGGTCCGGCACCACGGTGAAGGCGAATACCTGATTCCCGGCCGTTCCAGCGCCGGCGAGGCGATCCCGTACGTGCTGTCCTGCGACGCCCGCATCGCCTGGCAGATCGGCGACAGCGATGCCGCAGCTCTGGCCTTTCACGCCCGGGTCGCCGATCCCGAAGCGCTGATCGCTGCCATCGCCAGCCGTACCCTGATCAGCACCTTCGCTCGGCGCCAGCTCGATTCGGTGCTGGGCGAAGACCGCGACCGCCTGGCCGAAGCGCTGCGCAGCGCGATCCAGAGCGGACTCGATCAAATCGGCGCGGCTGACGACGGATCCAGGTTGCCTGTTGGGTCAGGTCTACGCGTCGCCGCGGTGGTCCTCGACGCCATCCATCCGCCGGTCGGCGCGGCGGCGGCCTATGCCGGAGTCCAGGACGCCGGGCACAACGCCGCTGCGCGCATCGCGGCAGCCCGCGGCCAGGCCGCACGTCGCCAAGCGGACGCCGGACGCGACAGCGCCGCGGCGCGGAGCGGCGCGGTGGCTGGCGCCGGTGAGGCCATCGCCGCGGCCCGGGCATCGTCGGTCGGTTTCGTCACCTTGATGGAATCCTATCGCGCCGACGGGGCTCTGGCTCCACGGGAACGCTGGCGGGCGGCCCTCGGTGCCAACCTGAAACGGGCGAATCTGCTGATCATCGACCATCGTTTGGACCTGGGCGAAGGCCCGACCATCGACCTCCGCCGCTTCGCTCCGCCGACCAGCAAGGACTGACTGCGATGCCCGACGACCACGGACATCACCACGACCACGGCCAGGCCGGCCATAAGCCGCCTCTGAAAACGGAGGCCGCTGGTCATGAACACTGTGATCACGATCACAGTCACGACCACGACCACGGCCACAGTCACGATCACGACCATCATCATCATGATCATGCGCCACTGCCCGGCGGCCGTCCGTGGCTGCGCTGGAGCGTCGCGGCCGCCTTGGTCGCCGCCGCCCTTGCCGCCGCCAGCCTGGTGACCGTGCGGGCCGGATCAGCGGTAGTGGTGACCCGCCTGGGCGATCCGGTCCGGGTGATCACCGAACCCGGGCTGGCCTGGCGCTGGCCGGCGCCGCTGGAACGCACCACCACCGTGGATTTGCGCTTACGCACCAGCGCCAGCGGCCTGCACACGGTGCTGACCCGCGACGGCCTCAGCCTGGTGGCCCAGGCCGCGGTGGTCTGGCGGTTGCCCGCCGAACAGTCGGCGGTGCTGCGTTTCCTGCGCTCGGTGCAAGGCGATCCCCAGGCCGCTGAAGACCAGCTGCGCGGTCAGCTCGGCGCCGCCCTGGAAACCGTCACCGGCCGCTTCTCCCTGGCCGATCTGCTGGCTGCCGGCGAGGGCCAGACCAGCCGCCTGGCGGAGTACGAGCAGGAGCTCGCCCGCACTTTGCAGACCCGGGCAGGCGACCTGTACGGGATCAGCATCACCCAGGTCGGGCTGGAACGGCTCGGCCTGCCCGAGAGCACCGTCGCCGCCACCGTGGCGCGGATGGCCGCCGAACGCGACACCGTCGCTGCCGAGCGCAAGGCCCTGGGCGAACGCCAGGCCGGCGAGATCGAAGCCGAAGCTGATAAGCAGGCCCGTTTGCTTCGCGCCACGGCGAAGGAGGAAGCCGCAACCATTGCCGCGAAAGGTCAGGCCGACGCCGCGGCCATCACCCGTGCCGCCTATGCCGCCGATCCTGCGTTGTTCGAGTTCATCCGCGGTCTCGACACCTTGGACGAGGCAATCACCGCCGGCACCCGCCTGGTCCTGCGCACCGACGCGGCCCCCTTCAAGGCCCTGGTCGAAGCGCCGGCGCCGACCGAACCCGCCAAGCCATGACGGCTGCATCCGCGCAGCGCCAAGATTCTGACCCTGATCGGCGGGGCGATCCGCCCAGCCCGGTCGCCCAGGCCGTCGCTCTCAGCATCCGCGCCCTGCTGATCGTGGTCGCTGTGCTGGCGGTTGCCTGGCTGGCCAGCGGCACCGTGGCGGTGCAACCGGGTGACCGGGCGGTGGTGCTGCGGCTTGGCGCGGTCGATCGCGACGCCGGCGCAGGCTTGGTCGTGGCCTTGCCGCGTCCGCTCGAAGAGGTCGTGGTGGTGCCCGGCGCCGACCGGCAATTGAGCCTGGCGGTCAGCGATCTCGATCTGGCCGAGCCCGACCGCCCGCGCGCATCCGACGGACTGGATCTGCGCAAGGACGGCGGCTATGTGCTGACCGCCGATGGCGGGATCGTCCATCTTACCATCCAAGTCGTGTACCAGGTCAGCGATGCCCGGGCCTGGGTGCTCGCCGGCGGCCGGGCCGCAGCTCCAGGACCGCAGATCGCGGATTCCCTGCGCCGGGCGGCCGTCGCGGCCGCCATCTCGGCCTGCGCAGCGAGGACCCTTGATGGGGTGATGGTCGCCAATGGCGGTCCCGGATCAGCCAAGGCCGAAGCGAGCAAGACCAGCAACGACCTTGCCGCCAGCCGGGCGCGCGACCGGTTGCGGGCCGATCTAGTGACTGGGACCAATCTGCGTCTCGCCGCCATCGCAGGCACAGGCCCAAACTCCGGTACCGGGGTCCAGGTCACCCGCATTGACCTCACCACCCGGCTGCCGGCGAAGGCCCAGCGCGCCTACGATGCGGTGCTGTCGGAATCCCAGGCCGCCGACCGCCGCGTCGCCGAAGCCCGCGCCGCTGCCGAACGCACGGTCCAGACCGCCCGACAGGCCCAAGCCGAAATCCAGACTTCGGCCGACGCTGCACGCCGCGAGACCGTGGCCACCGCCCGTGCGGCCGCTGATCGGGTCACCGCGCTCGCCGCCGAACGCTCGCCAGAGCGCCGCCGCCTGCTCCTGACCAACCTGTGGCGTGAACGGCTCGACAAGATCCTGCGCCGCTGCGCATCGGTCACGGCGGTCGACGGCCGGACCCCGGTGCGGGTGGCGGTTCCGGGAGAAAACCGATGAACCCGGAGCAAACCGGAGCATCGCCAACGCGCGAAAACGCCGAGGTGAAACACGAAAGATTTTCGACGACTTCATTCAGCATGAGATGCGGGAATCCATGACCGACGCTCACGCCGGCCATGCCCACAGCCATTTCGCGCTGGGGGCGTCGCTGCTCGATGAAGGAGAGCGATTCTCCCTCGGCCTGCGCCTCAGTCTGGCGCTGGCCTGCGCCGGGCTGCTGCTGCTCGCGCTCGGCCTGCTGATCGTGGCTCCGCAGCAGGCAGAGCTGGCCCATCTGATCGCGGGCATCGCCGCGCTGATCGTAGCCGTGCCGGTATTCACCGAGGCCATCGCCGGGCTGCGCACTCCGACTCTGCATGCCATCACCGATCAGCTGGTGGCGGTGGCGGTGCTCGCCGCCTGGGTCGTGGGCGATCTGGAAAGCGCTGCGTTGGTGCCGTTGTTCATGGTCATCGGCCACATTCTCGAAGAGCGCAGCCTGCTCGGCAGCCAAGAGGCCATCGCCGCCCTCGCCCGGCTGACCCGGACCAAGGCGCGCAAGCTCGTCAATGGCGCGGTGATTGAGGTCGAAGCCGGCGAATTGCATCCTGGCGATCGCCTGGAGGTCCGTCCCGGCGATCGCCTGGCCGCAGATGGCGTGGTGCGGCTGGGCGTGTCGAGCGTCGATAATGCCTCGCTGACCGGCGAGTCCGTGCCGATCGAGGTCGCCTCCGGCGACGCGGTGCTGGCCGGAGCGATCAACCTCGGCGGCCGGCTGGACGTCGAAGTCACTCGCACCGGCGCCGACACGACCTTGGGCAAGGTGGTGTCGCTGATGCGCGCCGCCGAGCGGGCCAAGCCGCCGGTGACCCGGCTGCTCGAACGCCACGCCGGCCACTACCTCTTCTTCGTGCTGCTGCTGGCCGCCGCCACCTGGTTCGTAACCAGCAGCGCCACCGCGATGATGACGGTGCTGGTGGCGGCCTGCCCCTGTGCCCTGGTGCTGGCGGCCCCAGCCACCGCCATCGCCGCCATCGCCGTCGCCGGCCGTTTCGGCATCCTGGTGAAGGGCACTGCGTTTCTTGAGGAATTGGCCGAGGTCGATGCCCTGGTGATCGACAAGACCGGAACGGTGACCATCGGCGAGCTGCGCCTGGTCGCGACCAGGCCGGTCAGCGCAGCGGCCGAAGCCGATCAGCGCCTGCGTCTGATAGCCGCCAGCCTCGGCGCCGGCAGCAGCCATCCGGTGAGCCGGGCGGTCGCCAGCGCCGTGCCTGCCAGCGAACGGCTGTTGGTCGATGGACTGGCTGAGCATCCCGGCCTGGGCGTCACTGGCACCGTCGCCGGCAGCGCCGTGGCTCTCGGCCGAGCCGCCTTCCTGGCCCAGCGCATGGATCTGAATAGATCTCCTGCAGATTCCCAAGCGGCATCACATGCCGCAAACGGGCTGGAGATCCCGCTCCACGACGGACCGGTGGTCGGCGTGGTCAGCGATGGCGCCCTGCTCGGTTGGCTGCTGCTTGCCGACGAACCGCGGGCCGAGGCCCGCCACGCCCTGGCTGATCTGCGCCACCTTGGCCTGAAGCACCAGGTGCTGCTGACCGGTGACCGGCGATCGGTCGCCGAGCGCATCGCCGGCCAGCTCGGCATCACGGTGGTCGAGGCCGAGGTCCTGCCCGATCAGAAGCTGGCCCGGGTGCGCGCTGAACTCGCGGCCGGGCATCGCCCGCTGGTGGTCGGTGATGGCGTGAATGATGCCCTCGCATTGAAGGCCGGCGCCGTCGGAGTGGCGATGGGCGGCAAAGGCACCGACGTCGCCTTGGCCAGCGCCGACGTGGTCCTGATGAGCGACGACCTGCGCCGGCTCGGCACCTGCATCCGCCTGGCCCGCAGCGCCCGCCGCACCACCAATATCAACGTCGCCGTAGGCTTGGGCTGGACAGCGCTGATCCTGGCCGGCGGGACCATCGGCTGGTACGGCCCGCTGGCGGCGGCGCTGCTCCACAACCTGGGAACCCTGGCGGTGATGGCCAACGCCGGGCGGTTGCTGCGCTACGACGACCAGACGGCCTGACCTGATCTCCGGTCGGCCCTGGACCGCTGTCTTCGTCACTCGGGCAGAACCAGCATGGCATCGCCGTAGCTGAAAAACCGGTACTGCTCGCGGATCGCCGCGGCATAGATCGCCCGCAGCCGCTCGGTTCCGGTCAAACAGGCCACCAGCATCAGCAGGCTGCTTCGCGGCAGATGGAAATTGGTAAGCAATCCATCGATCGTGGTGAGCTGGTGCGGAGGGTGCAGAAAGCAGCGGGTCCAGCCAGACCAGGCGTTCAGCTCACCCGCGGCGGCGGCCGTCTGGAGCGTACGGACCACGGTGGTGCCGACCGCGATCACCCGTCGGCCGGCGGCGCGGGTGGCGGCGATGGCGGCCACGGTTTCGGCTGGGCAGCAGCACCACTCGGCGTGGATGCGGAAGTCTTCGACCCGCTCGGTGTCCACCGGTTTGAAGGTGCCCGGGCCGATGGCCAATTCGACCCGGGCCGAGGCGACGCCGCGTGCCGCCAGCCGATCGAGCAGATCGCTGGTAAAATGCAGGCTGGCCGTCGGCGCGGCGACCGATCCGGGGCGGTCGCCGAACACCGTCTGGTAGCGTTCACGGTCTTCGGCCCGATCCGCTCGACCGAGGTACGGTGGGAGCGGCACCCGGCCGATCCGATCGCACAGTGCGAGCACATCGCAGCCGTCCGGGAAGGCGATGAGCCGGGTGCCATCGGGATGGCAGCTGAGCACTTCGACTTGGGCCTCGGGCAGGTCGATGCGCATGCCAGGTCTGACCCGACCGCGGATCAGAGCGACCCACCGTGGACGCGGATCGTCGCCAGACGGCTCGGGATGGACCA
The DNA here is from genome assembly GCA_014193115.1 of Planctomycetota bacterium. Taxonomy (GTDB): domain Bacteria; phylum Planctomycetota; class UBA11346; order UBA11346; family UBA11346; genus BJHQ01. Next base: position 52,801 of record BJHQ01000024.1, read on the forward strand.
GCAGGACCTCGGCGGCGCCTCCGCCCGGCCGGGTGCCGAGCAGCCGGGCCGGGATCACCCGGGTGCGATTGAGCACCAGCAGGTCGCCCGGGCGAAGCAAGTCAGGCAAATCGCGGACGGTTCGATGCTCGACCCCTTCGCTGCCGATTCGCGCCACCAGCAGCCGAGCGGCATCGCGGGGTTCGATCGGATCGCGGGCGATCAGGGTCTCGGGCAGGGCGTAGTCGAACTCAGCGGTATCCACCAGCGATCCAGAGCCGGGATCCTTGGTCCGGCCCGAGGTCGTGCAATCCGGTGCATCCGGCCGCGGCGCGGCGGCGAACCAGCATCATCGGCTGGATACGGCCACCAGGTAGTCGGTGATGGCCTGTTGCTGGGCGCTGTCGATGACCGATCGCTTGGCCATGCGGGCGACCTCCGCCGGCCAGCGGTCGGCGGAGATCTGCTCGGGCGGGATCAGTGCATGGCAGCCTGAGCACCGATTCAGGTACAGCCGGCGTCCAGTGTCGAATCGCGATACAGCCGCTGGTTCGGTGGCTAATTCAAGGCCGGCAGGAAAACGGGCATCAGCGCAACCGACCATGGATGCGGAAAAGAGCGCCGCTGCAACGAGCGCCAGCGGTCGCCCAGGATCCGCCATGCGGTTTCGTCGGGCTGGCTGATTGGACAGGTGGATCAGAAGGAAAAACCGATCAGCGCCCGCACTTCGAGATCCTCGGCTTCCTGCCGTTCCCGGTTCTTCTTCTCGTTCCCTGAAGCTGATTGCACGGCGAACAACTGCGGCATGACGGTGATCGTGGCCCAGAAACCGTTCTGGGCGATGTGGACCGATGGCCCGCCGTGGAACACGTTGGTCAGATGCTTCCATTCTTCGTCTCCGCCGGAGGAGGTCTCACGCTCGATCAGGTGGGTGTTGCGCAGCTCCAAACCGACCGCGAACCCCTTTGCGACGATATGGCTCCAACCAAGTGTGGCTTCAAGTTTGACCTCGGGATGTTTCTTCCGTTCATTCTCCCATTCGGGTTCGACCGTGAGGTTGAGCGCGATCAGCTCATCGCCAAACCGCTTATCGATGATGCCCTTGAGTTCCGCTTCGAGTTCATGGCCGCTTGCAGTTCCCTCCAGGTACAATGCCGCGCCTACCGGATCAGCGACCGCATCGGCCAGCTTCCATTTCCATTCCCACGAGATGCCATTGACCTGATCGGTTTCGACCGTGCCCGTGCCGCTGGGATCGCTGTTCACGCTGCGGAAATTCAGGTAGACCGCTGTCTGAAGATGTTCGGCCACGCCGTATTCCAGTTCGATCCGGTTATCGACCCGCCGGTAATAATAATCGCGACCACTGCGGAAGGTGCCCCAGACTTCGATCTCCTTCTGGCCCGGAGCAAGCACATTGCTGTCGTGGGTGTAACTGAGCTGACGCTCGCTGGCAGCTAGGCCAGTCAGGCTCAGCGCTGCACAAGAGATGACGAGGAGGAATCGCATGGGGGTGCTCCGTGGGATGGCGGCATCGCTGGCAGAAAAACGTGAGTTTTCCAAAACATGCCGAGGTTTGGTGGTCCGGGGACGCAATTGGCTGTCGGACGTCGGTCTCCCATGGGGTGGACCTCCATGCCTTGCAGCCCCGATGCCGATAGGAATCATTCGCATGAACAAACGATAATGACCTCGAATGAATTGCAAGTGGTAATCATTATCAATTTTTTTTGGATGATTTCCGCTCATTGGTTGAGCCGCACGATGAGAAACGTCCCTGGCCTCACCCGCTGGCGAGGCGTTCCATCACGGTCCGTGCGGTGCCGGCATCGCCGCGCAGGACATAGGTGTGGCGGAGGTCGATCGGCTGGTTGAACGCCGCCAGCAAGGGCGAGTGCAGCGTCACTGACTCGACCAGGGTCCGGCCGAGCACCCGGCGCTCGCAGAGCAGGCGGCGGCCGCTGTCGCTGTCCAACCCGCCGGCGCCGGAAATGGCGCAGAAACGCTGGCGGCTGCGCCGGGTGAAAACGGTGCAACCGGCTTCGCGCAGAGCGTCCACCAATTGCTGAGACAGGAAATTCTCCTGATGTTCGGCTCCCAACCGTTCGCGAAGCACGAGCTTGGCCGGTTCCCGGGCGAGTATCCGGGTGGACCAGGGCAGGCCGCGACTTCGGGCAGCGTGGATCTGGCCGACCACGCTGTCGTCGCGCAGTTCGACCAGATCGCCCAAGCCGTTCAGCGTCAGCGTCAGTTCGTCCTCAGCGATGGCGCGATCAAGGTAGTGCTCGAAGGCTGGTGGCGTCTTGTGGAAATACACCTGTAAAAACATGTGGTATCTAGCCAGCAGCAGCGATTCCAGGACATGCACGCCATGGACATCGAGTCCGAGTTCCGGGCCTTCGGGGCCTTCAAGAACGGTCTCGGTGGCGGTCAACCGGGGCAGGTCGTAGATGCCATAGCTGACTCCAGCGAAATGCGAATCGCGCAGCAGGTAATCGCAGCGATCGGCGTCCAGCTCGCCCGAGACCAGGGCGCGCAGAATGCCGACCAGGGTGCCGAGGGCTCCCAAGCGCCGGGACCGTCGGATGCTGACCGACAGCACCGCAGCGACATCGCGGGCCACCGGTTCGTCGAGCACGCCCTCGCCGACCAGGCCATGGATCACCGCCAGCGAGCAATCCTCATGGGTCGCTTGGCGGCCTTCGGGGCGTTGCCCAGCGCGGTACCAGTCGGCCGGCAGTTGGAAGCGTTCGACCGCCGGCAGATAGGCCTCGGCGGTGTGGCTGAACGGGGCGTGGCCGGCGTCGTGAAGCAACCCTGACAGCCGCGCCAGGCGATAGGCGTAATCGAGATCGCTTTGGGAAAAGCCAGCCAATCCAACGGGATGGGAATCGACCAGATGGCGGAAGCGCTGGCCCGCGAGATGCATCACTCCGATCGAATGCTGGAAACGGTCGTGGACTGCGCCGGGATAGACCAGGCTGACGAAGCCGAGCTGGCGGATGTGGCGCAGGCGCTGGATCCACGGATGGTCCACCACCCGGCGTTCGGCCTCATCGATCAGGATGGTCTGGTGGATCGGATCGCGGATTTCGTACATGGGTCACACCAGCGCCGATGGCGGCTTCCACTTCACCCCGGGGATCGTCGTGAAATCGCGATCATAGCTGACGACCAGGCAGCGGTGTGCGATGGCCAGGGCAGCCAAGTGAACATCATAGACGGCATTTCCGACCGCCGACCGCTCGAGGCAGATCCGGTCAAAGATCTCCCAGCTAGCGCTGGTATCGACCAGGACGCGGCTGTCGGGCCGGCTTCGCCATTCCCGTACGACTTCCAGCACGGTCTTCAGTGGTGAAGGCGGCTGGCAGACGGTGGCAAGGGTGCTCAAGCGGATGAAACCGTTCCAGGTATGCGAACAGAGAGCGAATCCATGACCAGCGATTCGATCCAGCACGGCTGCCGCCTCGGCATGATTCGGGTTGTCATTGCGATGCGCAGCAAGCAGTACATTCACATCAGGCAAGATGGTCATTGCAGTTTTTTCGTGAAGTACTCATCGTCGAGCCGGATCGTCCAGGCCCGTAGCTCCGCATCACTCAGACCAGTTCCTGGCGCACCACCGAAGGTGATGGTTCGGCCAGGGGGATGGATCCGATCCGGCTCATCCAGCCCGCGGCGCAGCGCCCGGTTGAGGACTTCGCTGATCGATACGCCTAATGCCGCCGCCCGCCGCTTGGCTGCGACAAGCAGGTCATCGTCGATGGACATGGTGGTACGCATGGTGGCTTATCATCACGATGCGCATCATGATGCAAGATGCCCGACACGCATGCTTTTTAACCCGACTGGCGCACAACTTCGGCATGGATCGGTGCAGGACCCTTTGACTTGCTCAGGTCAGCCCAATGGTGCCGACCTCCGCGGGCGGGACGCCCCCGGCTAGGAAGCCCATCATGGCCCGGATTCTCGTCACCGACGGCATGGCCCAGGACGGCATCGACCTGCTGACCAAGGCCGGACACGAAATCGACAACCGCAAGCTGTCGGCTGACGACCTGCTCAAGGTCATCGGCGAATACGACGGCCTGGTGGTGCGATCAGCGACCCAGGTCACAGCCAAGGTCATCGCCGCCGGCCAGCCCAAGCTGAAGATCGTCGGTCGCGCAGGCGTCGGCGTCGACAACGTCGATGTCCCGGCCGCTACCGCTGCTGGCGTGATCGTGATGAATGCGCCCCTCGGCAATATCATCAGCGCCGCCGAGCACACCCTGGGCATGCTCTTCGCCGTAGCCCGGCTGATTCCGCAAGCCCACGCCAAGCTGACCAAGGGCGAGTGGGACAAGAAGTCCTTCGTCGGCGTCGAACTCGATGGAAAAATCCTCGGTATCGTCGGCCTGGGCAAGATTGGCAAGCACGTCGCCCAGGTCATGCAGGCCGCCGGGATGAGCGTGATCGCCTATGATCCGTTCCTGAGCCCCGAGGTCGCCAAGGAATTGCGCATTGAAGGCGTCACCCTCGATGACCTGCTTGCCCGGGCCGATTTCGTCACGCTGCACACGCCGCTGACTGAGCAGACCCGCAACCTGATCAACGCCCAGCGCTTGGCGCTGATGAAGAAGTCGGCCCGCATCGTCAACGTCGCCCGGGGAGGCATCATCGACGAGACCGCCCTCGCCGATGCGCTCAAGAAAGGCGTCATTGCCGGCGCCGCCCTTGATGTGTTCGAGACCGAGCCGCTGCCAGCCGGTGGGCCGCTGTACGGCCTGCCCAACTGCATCCTGACCCCGCACCTCGGGGCCAGCACCGAAGAAGCCCAGGTCAAGGTATCTGGCGATATCGCCCAGCAATTCAACGCTTATTTCACCTACGGTCGGATCATCAACGCGGTCAATGTGCAGCTCCGCGTCGATCCCGCGATCGATGGCTATCTGGCGGCAGCGGAGCAGCTCGGCGCGGCCTTGGTCCAGACCCTCGATGGTCCGCTCAAAGTGCTTGAGGTCACTGCCCGTGGCGAGCTGGCCAAGTTCGACACCAAGCCGCTCGCGGTGGCGGCGCTCAAGGGCGCGCTCTCGAAGATCAGCACCCAGGTGGTGAACTTCGTCACGGTCAACCAGGTGGCCCAGGAACGAGGCATCACCTTGACCAGCGCCTCGACCGCCCAATCCGGCGACCACGATGGCCACCTGGAGCTGCGGACCACGACCGCAGCCGGCAGCCATCTCATCGCTGGCAGCCTGATCGGCGGCCAGCTGCGGGTCACCCGCTACAACGAATACCCGATCGATCTGCCGATCGGCGGCCACCTGCTGATCATGGAATACCCCGATCGTCCGGGCATGGTCGGCAAGTACGGCTCGATCCTGGGCGAGCACCGGATCAACATCGCCCGCATGGAAGTCAGCCGCATCGACGGCCGCGGCGACGCCCTGGTTCTGCTCACCCTCGACGACCCAGTGCCCCAGACGGTGCTCGACGAGATCGTGGCGACGGTGAAACCGACCCGGGCCTACCGCATCTCGCTGTGAACACGTCCAGGCGCAGATAGCGCGTCAGCTGTGCAGGTTGCTGCCCTCAGAGCTGGCCGGGGTTGACGGTGGCCGGTCCCTCGCAGTAAAGTCTAGCACAAGAACAGCGTGAGTTTTTTTGGCTCTTTGCCGAAATCAGTGGGTAGTTGCAGGTCAAATGGTTGGCCCACGGTGTTATCATGGACACCAATCCGCTTTTCACCGAAGCCCTCGGCTTGATCCCGCAATAGTGCGTGGTGCGTACCAGATTCCATGCTGACCAGCGGTAGCTGGAGTTGCAGGTTGATTCAAGGCTGGGGCACTGTTCTCGTTTCCGGGCTGTGCCTCCGCCGAATGCGATGTCCACGATACCATCGAGAAGAAATGGCGGCACATGAAATTTTTCCAGCATCAAGCCTACATTGTGGCTCGGGTACCTCGCGTGCGATGCCAGAATTGCGGTGTTCGTCTGGTCGCGGTGCCTTGGGCGAGATCTGGCAGTGGTTTCACGCTGCTGATGGAGGCCAGATCATGAAGATGGCGCGTTCGACGCCGGTTCGGAGCGTCGCTTAGTTGCTGCGGGTATCGGACAATCGGATGTGGCGGGTCATTAAGCACTATGTGGATGATGCGGTGTCTCGCACTGATTGCCCGCAGGTGACCGCGATTTGCGTCGACGAGACATCTGCCCAAAGCGCCATGACTACATCACGTGCTTCTTCGATATGGATGCCAAGCGCCTGGTGTTCGCGACGGAGGGTCGCGAACACCAGGTGGTCGCCACTTTCGCTCGCTTTATGGGCGAGCAAAAAGGCGACTCGTCTGCCGTGACCGAGATCTCCTTCGACATGTCACCGGCGTTCATCAAGGGTGTCCGTGAATTCCTGCCCTAACAGGGTCTTGAAAAGTATAGTTCAACGAAATACAAGTAAAAACGTATTGATTTTATGCGCGGAACAGACGAACGACAGACCTCCTTTTTCATCCTTGGCGACGTGGAATCGATGATTCCAGCGGACGAACCCTTGCGGGCACTGCGTACGTTGGTGGATGAGGTCCTGG
>BJHQ01000025.1 GCA_014193115.1 Planctomycetota bacterium
GCGCCTTCCATCGCCAAACGCATCAACGTCTGGTCCTGGGTCTTCATGGTCAGCCGGGCATCGCATTGCGCCTCCCGGACTTCGTGAACGATCTGCATGGGGATTCCTTCTGGGCTGGCGGCGTGTCGCCGCTGGGTGATTACACCCAGAAGGGTCCTCGTCTTTTGGGCGATTACGATAGGCTTAGCTCTTAAGGGGCGGACATCTGTCCGTATCCCAAGTGGAGCAAGGCCGCTCGCCGGAGGCGATGCCAGGCAGCCCCGAAGGCGGAGCGGCCCCCTCCCTCGGGAGAGCGGCCGTCCCCGGCCGCTCGAAACCAACCAAGCGGCCGGGACGGCCGCGCTCCCAGGCACGCGGCGCGCTCCCAGGCACGCGGCGCGCTCCCAGGCAGCCGGCAGCTGGAATAGCAGCGATTTGTTCGCTGCGGCCCTGGGAGCGCAGGCTTCAGCCTGCCCGCACCACCCGTCCCGGGAGCGCGGCCGACCCGGCCGCCCGGACGCTGCCAACCTGATTTCCAAGCCGTCCGCCAGTCATGGTCCGGCGTCTTCGCCCTCTGGCGCTGGACGGAGCAGGCTGAACAGGCGGTGCTCCATCAGCTCGGTTTCGACAGCCAGGCGATTCACCGGGGCGATTGAACCCTGGGCATCAGCCAGGCGCCAGTCGACCTCGGCAGTGAACCACGCTTGCCATGCGGTTTGGGCCGTCTCGAACCGCTCCCGCCAGGCTGGTGGCTGGTTGGAACGCCGCCACGCGACCGCCGCTGCCAATCGTTTGGCCACGACTTCGTGCAGGATCCTGGCAGCCTCGGCCATGTCCGCCGTGGTCGGGGCGCGCTGGAAGTTCCGGCGCAGAGCGGAAATCTCCTGTCTGAGCTTGGCGAGATCCAGGCTGGTGTCGGGCTCCGCTGCCCAGGCGGCCACCACCAGACAGGCCATCACCAGCAGCAACCTGGCTGGGTGCCTGCTGACAAGCGAAACCGCCTGGCATGCCCACGGCATCAGTCCCAGGCGCAAGGTGCGCATCCACGGCCTGGGGTGATGCCGGCACCCTGCATGGCGGCCCGCGCGGTCAGGTCCGGTCAAGCGCTCCACAGCACGTCCTGATGCGGCCACACGACGCCGGCCAGCCGGCGTCCGGACTTTCCGCCGGTGGTATCGCAGAGGATGCGGGACTGGTCGATCCATGGCCGATCCTGTGGTACATGGCCGCTGGCCACGCAGGTGTTCGCGGGCAGGTCGAATGGCAGGTCCCGCTGCCGGCGCTTTTCGTACAGATGATAGGGATGTCCGGCCCAGTTTTCAGATCGCTGCGGGTCGGCCAGGCGGCCGAGGGTGACCGCCGCCGGCTGCGCCGGATCGAGCGCCGCGTGCACCGCCATCCAACCGCGTCCATCTTCTTCACCCCACAGAACGTGGGGCAGGCTGCGCAGCCAGTCCAGGTCGCTCCCCATCGCCGCTCTCAGTTCGTCCATGGTGGTGGCATCGTAGGCCGACAGCACGGTGTGCCCATCGTAACCGATCGACCACAGTTCGAACAGGTAGTCATCCGGCTCATAACCGAAGTGGGGGATGCCCATCGCCTTCAGCAGAGCAAGTTCATGGTTGCCTAGGATGCAGCGCAGGCGCCCACGTTCCTCCAGTTCGCGGCAGATGCGGATCACTCCGCGGGAGTCCGGACCGCGGTCGATCAGGTCACCGAGCACGACGATGCGGTCTGGAGCCTGATCGACGACCTGTTGCAGGCGGTCTGACCAGCCATGCGGATCGCCGATGAACGTGATGCTGGTCATGATTGGTGCCCAGTCGACCGCAAAAGTGCATACGTCAGTTCACTCATCGGTTCCACCGGAACGACGCTCGAAAGAAGTCGACGAGTTCAGGAAGACCAACCCACGTTCGCGGTCCACGGCCCCACCATTTCAGGCGAACTTCGGTGAAGCCGTACTCCCAATCCCATTCCAAACCGTGAATCTCCCCGTCCATGCCCGCTGCATCATCGCCAGGCCCAAAGATCCGCAAACCTTCCATCAAGGACAGCAGGCGCTGGCATTCTGCGTCATCAATGTTGGTGGTGACGATCGATTGCTTGCCAAAGTTCGCCTTGTCCGTGTGATCTGGGTTGGTTTCTTCCACCGCTTTGAAATCATGGCTGGTCTTCAGGGTGTATTCGATACGCTTCGGATACGAAAAACTCGGGGTGAAAGTATACCTGATTCTCATGGGAATCCTGTTGCGGGAGCGCGACCGGGACGGCCGCGCTCCCGGCAGGTGTGGGCAGGCTGAAGCCTGCGCTCCCAGGGCCTCTGCGACTGTGCTCCGCTCGCTGGATTGGTCATGGCCCGGCCTGGACAGGGGCGGTGAGACGGAACCCAACGATATTGTCGGAAGACGTGATCCAGCTGCGGTACGCAGCGCGGCAACTCTTGGCTTCAGAGGCCCAGCCGCCGCCGCGGATCACGCGCGAAGTACCAGAGGCGGGTCCGACAGGGTCGGTCACGGCGTTCTGCAAAAAACGTTCATACCAATCACTGCATAATTCCGCCACATTCCCATGCATCTCGTGCAATCCCCATGCATTGGCGGGGAGGTTTTTCACTGACGTGCTTTTTTCGCGATAAAGGCCCTTCGCTGCACCAACATAGGGATATTTTCCGCAATAATTCACCTGATCTGGCGTGATCGTCGCACCGAAACTGAATGGCGTGGTTGTGCCAGCACGACAGGCGTATTCCCACTGCGCTTCGGTCGGAAGGCTGAATCCGCCACTGCGTACTTGATTGTTCAATGTCGTGAAAAATCCTTGGCATTTATCCCACGTCACCTGTTCCATTGGACGGTCATTATCAGCTTTGTACCAGCGCGTGTTTTCCCCCATCACAGCTTGCCACAATCCCCTCGTCACCTCGCTGTCGCCCAGCCAATAATCCTTGGTCAGCGTCACTTGGTGCTGAACCTCAGAAGCACCGGCACCACGGCCAGCTTCATCCGCCGGGCTGCCCATCGTGAACGTACCGGCCTTGATCAGCCGCATCCGCTGGGTCACCCCGCCAACGGTCAGATCCGCCCAGGTTCCGTACTGGTCCTGACCAGTCGCCGATGCCCACGGAGCCTTCCCCAACGTCGGTGTCTTGGTCAACGCAAATTCTTTGCTGATCAGTGTTTCAAGCTCTGCAAAAGCCTTTTCGGATTCGATTGTTGAGGCGAGCAAAGCCTTGCGAGCCTCCATCTCCTTCTTGGTGTGATCGACGATCCGCTTGCCTAATTCTGCCAAGAGGACTTTGTCGATCTCCAGTCTGACGTAAAGATCGCCAGTCGAGGTGTCCATCCATGCCTCGTGAGGTGTAAGATTCTCTACCGCTTGGTTGGTTGCGATGCGTGCCACATACTCGATCATCTCCATTGCAATGGCGCGAGTCTCCTTTGCGTAGAGTTCACCGCCTTCGCGGGTCCAGTTTTTCCATATGGAAGAAATTTTAGATTCGAGCGTGTTTGCTAGTTCGCGTCGACCGGCCTGCAATGCGGTCTGTATCTGAAATTGCAGGCCGGATAACTTTTTATTTGCGGTGCCGTAACTACCAATGATCGTTCCGCCTCTAGTTGGGTCCTTGACCCAGTCGGGCATGGTGACGGTTCTTTGTATAACCATGGACGACGCAACTTCCTGGTTAGCCTCAGTGTTCGAGCTCTTGTCAATATCCTTGGGTTTATCCGCTGATTGATCCAACTGGGCAATCGCAGCCAGGGCCAACTGACGCAAGCGGCGATCATCCTGACTGAATGGATTTTCCTGCGGATAATTTTCAAGAAACTTCTGCCAAGCCTGGCGACGCGAAGCCACCGGTAGATCCGAATCAGCTGCCAGTTTCTGCACTTTTTCATACGATGATTGCATCCGCGCTTGCCATTCCTGCCAGCCTTTCCGTATTCGATTCTGCTCCGCTTGGGCCTGGAGGGAACTCAAGTCCAGGTCGCTTGATGACGGTGCGGGAGGGAAAGCATCAATCGGACGAGCAGTCCCAACCAATCCAAGTGCCGTCCCCACCTTGAACACAAATTCGCCCTCATTCAGCGCCACATCCTGGATCTTCCCATCCCGCGGGGTCTGGGTGCCGTGGCTGTCGTCAGTCACATGGTCATGGACGAAGGTCGCCAGTTCGGTGGCTGTCACCCAACCATCGCGGTTGACGTCTGCCTCGCCGGCGATGCCGCGGATGAAATACCGGCGGAAGATCGATTGGTCGGGCACCGTCTGGCCATCGTCTCCGGCGGTCAGGAACTGCCGCACCGGCTTGGCCAGGCGGTCGCTGATCGCCGGCGGGATGCGGTCTGCGTTGGCCCGGACCTTGAAGATCGTCCCGGCAAAGCACGAATCCATCACGAACAAGGCATGCCGGGCCTCGATCCGTTTGGCCAGCACTTCGATCTGGTCCATTGCCAGGGCTTTCTGCTTGAAACCCTGGGCATCCTTGCCCGGACTCGGGCAGTCCACCGGGATCAGATAGCCAACCCGTTTGCTATCGGAGCGGGTCCGGCTTTCGCCATGACCGGCGTAATAGATCAGCAGACGAGCCGAGTCCAGCAGGCCATGCCGATCAATGAATCCATCGATGGCCAAACTCAGGTCGGCCTTGGCCAGGTCGGTCTTCACCTCGACCCCGAATCCGGCTTGGCGCAACGCCTCTGCCACTGCCTGCACATCGTCCGCCACACCGGGCAGCGGCCCATACCCAGGTGCCCGATAGGCGCTGTTACCGATCACCAAGGCCCAGCTTTCCGAGAACCGGGCCACCTCGCGGCTGGTGGTGGGTTCGACCACCGACAGCGGTACGTCGCCGCGTTCCGCCGCCGGAATGGCGACCAGACCGATGGCGCTCAGGCTAAGGACGGCGGCGAGCAGGCTTATACTGGTCGTGCGGCTGGTCATGGTCGGCTCCGAAGGCGCTGCCGCAGTCTGCCGGACCAGGGCACCAGGACCAGCCTCGCCAGACCGGGTGGATGGGCGAAATTCGCCACATCAGGCAAATCCGCCGCTTCGCGGGCGAAACTCGCCATGGGCCAATCAGATGGTCGCGTGCCGACCATCCGGAACCCGGCCCCCCGGGCGCGCGGCCGTCTCGGCCGCTTGCATGGTGTCGGGCGGCCGTCTCGGCCGCGCTCCCGGGTCGTTGGTGATGCGGGCAGGCTGAAGCCTGCGCTCCCAGGGCTTCCGCGACCGCGCTCCGCTCGCTGGACTGGTCATGGCCCGGCCAGGACTGGGGCGCACAATCGCAGTCCGAGGCCGTCATGACGTTCGCCGGGCGCGCCAAATCCACGATTTGCTGCGCGGTTGCACCAGGCACCAAAATTCCAACCGCCGCCGCGGTACACGCGGACGGTACCGGTGGCGGGACCGATCGGCGCAGTCACCGCACTCGGTGGATAATCGCCGTGCCAGTCGCTGCACCATTCCCACACGTTGCCGTGCATGTCGTGCAGTCCCCATGCATTCGCAGGTAAGCTCTTCACTTTCATGGTCTCAGAGCGATTGAGGCCCTCTGCAGCGCCGCCGTATGGCCCGCTGCCATCATAGTTCACCTGCTCCGGCGTGATCGTCGCACCGAAGCTAAACGCCGTCGTCGTACCGGCTCGACATGCGTATTCCCACTGGGCTTCGGTCGGAAACGAAAATTCGCCACTCGACATCAGTCCATCGCTGCGCAACAAATCGTTGATTTTCTTCAATAACCCCTGGCCATCGTCCCAGGACACCTGCTCCACCGGACGCTGGCTATCGCCTGTAAATCGCGATGGATAGCCTCCGATCACCGACGACCAGAATCCCTGCGTCACCTCGCTGTCCCCCAACCAGAAATCCTGGGTCAGCGTCACCTTATGTTCGACCTCTGGTGCCACCCATTCCGGCTTTGCGCCAGCCGCGATCGCTGCCTCCTTTTCCGACTGCGGGCTGCCCATGGTGAACGTCCCGGCCTTGATCAGACGCATCCGCTGCACTTCGCCGCCTAGCGTCAAATCGGCCCAGATTCCGTACCCATCCTTACCCATCGACGTGGCCCACGCCGGCTTGCTCAGGACGGCTGCGCCAGTCGTCGCCGCCTTGTGCGCGGAAGCACTCGACGGCGATGCCTCAAACGCAACCGGCGTCCCCACCTTGAACACAAACTCGCCCTCGTTCAGCGCCACATCCTGGATCTTCCCATCCCGCGGGGTCTGGGTGCCGTGGCTGTCATCAGTCACATGGTCATGGACGAAGGTCGCCAGTTCTGTGGCCGTCACCCAACCATCGTGGTTGACGTCTGCCTCGCCGGCGATGCCGCGGACGAAGTACCGGCGGAAGATCGACTGGTCGGGAACCGTCTGGCCGTCGTCGCCTGCGGTCAGAAACTGACGAACCGGCTTGGCCAGGCGGTCGCTTATCGCCGGCGGGATGCGGTCTGCGTTGGCCCGGACTTTGAAGATCGTTCCGGCAAAGCACGAATCCATCACGAACAAGGCATGCCGGGCCTCGATCCGCTTGGCCAGCACTTCGATCTGGTCCATCGCCAGGGCCTTCTGCTTGAAACCCTGGGCATCCTTGCCCGGACTCGGGCAGTCCACCGGGATCAGATAGCCAACCCGTTTGCTGTCGGAGCGGGTCCGGCTTTCGCCATGACCGGCGTAATAGATCAGCAGCCGCGCTGAGTCCACCAAGCCATGCCGATCGATGAATCCATCGATGGCCGGACTCAGGTCGGCCTTGGCCAGGTCGGTCTTCACCTCGACCCCGAATCCGGCTTGGCGCAACGCCTCTGCCACTGCCTGTACATCGTCCGCCACACCGGGCAGCGGCCCATAGCCAGGGGCGCGATAGGCGCTGTTACCAATCACCAAGGCCCAGCTTTCCGAGAACCGGGCCACCTCACGGCTGGTGGTGGGCTCGACCACCGACAGCGGTACGTCGCCGCGTTCCGCCGCCGGAATGGCGACCAGACCGATGGCGCTGAGGCTGAGGACGGCGGCGAGCAGGCTCATGTTGGTCGTGCGGCTGGTCATGGTCGGCTCCGAAGGCGCTGCCGCAGTCTGTCGGACCAGGGCACCAGGACCAGCCTCGCCAGACCGGGCAGACGGGCGAAATTCGCCACATCAGGCTAATCCTTGCCGGTACTGTGCCACACCGCGTGCGAAACTCGCCAAGGGCCAACCGGCTGCTAGCGTGCCGACCATCCAGGACCCAGCCATGCACCGCTCCCGCCTGCTGCCGACCCTCGCCCTCGCCGTGATGACTGCGCTGTGGTCATCCGCATGGGCTGGCGAACCAACCCGGGGCGATCAGCCGATCAGCGTGCGCGACCCTGGCTCCAAAGCCGAATTGGTGCGCTACGGCCGCAGCCGGGCGCTGGTGATCGGGTGCAGCCGCTACCAGCACCTGCCGGCGCTGAAGGGCGTGGCCAATGACCTGCCGTTGGTGCAGGCGGCGTTGGAGCGGCATGGTTTCGTGGTGACGCCGCTGCTCGATCCCACCGGCGAAACGCTGGAGAAAACCGTGAAGACCTTCATCGGCCGGGAAGGCGCGGTGGCGGATGCCCGGCTGGTGATCTATTACGCCGGGCACGGGACGACCCTGCCAGACGGTGACGAACAGCAGGGGTATCTGTGCCCGGTGGATGTCCCTAGCCCGGCCGAGGATCTCGCCGGATTCCGGGAAAAGGCCGTGTACCTGCCGGATTTCATCAACCGGGCGCAACAAGCGGCGTCGCGGCATGTGCTGATGGCCTTCGATTCGTGCTTTTCCGGGTCGCTGTTCGCCGGCCGGGCGGTGCCGTCGGCCTATGTTTTGAGAATGGCGCAGGATCCGGTGCGGCTGTTCATCACCTCTGGCTCGGCCCAAGAACAGGTGCCGGATGCCTCGGTCTTCCGCCGGGCCTTCATCGAGGGTATCGACGGGGCGGCGGACCGCGACGGCGACGGGTATGTCCTGGGCAATGAATTGTTCAGCTATGTGCAGAAACGGGTGATCGACGCCGGGGATGCACGCAACCAGCGGCAAACGCCGCAATACCGACCCATGCCCAAGGGCGGGCAAAGCGTGGGGGATCTGGTGTTCGTGGTGCCGGCTCCGGTGGTCGCTGTCAGTCAACCACCGCGAACGGTGGCCCCCGTGGAGCGGCCGCAGCCAACGGCCGCGCCGACCGGCGAGCCTGCGCCCACCGGCAAGCCCGCGCCCTCCGGCAAGGCCGCGATCTATGCCGCCGCTGAACAACTGGAAAGAACCGGTGATGCCACGGTGGAACAGCGGATCGCGGCGTGGGAGGCGGTCTTGGCGGCTGTGCCGGCGGATGAATTGCAGCGGAATCGGCGGGATGAACAGGCGAAGGAGCAAGCCGACCAGATCCTGGCCAATTTGAAGCCGCAGCGTGAGCGCCTGGAGCGGCGGCGAGTCTTGGACGAGGCTGAACGGCTCGACGCTGACCCGGATGTCACCAAGGGCCAGCGGCTAGCGGCATGGCAGCGAGTGGTGGCGTTGTGGCAAGGCGATGGGGTGACACTGACGCCGAGCGAACAGGGGCAGTTGGCTGGAAT
Source organism: Planctomycetota bacterium (assembly GCA_014193115.1). Taxonomy (GTDB): domain Bacteria; phylum Planctomycetota; class UBA11346; order UBA11346; family UBA11346; genus BJHQ01. Next base: position 8,556 of record BJHQ01000025.1, read on the forward strand.
CGAGTCCAAAGCGGCGAAAGCAGGGTTGTCCGGATTCGGCAAGCCAGCGTGGGCGTCGGCGAGCGGCAAGGACCAATATGGTACCTGGGCGGACCTGACGGTGGACGGAGTAGTGCAGCGGATGCGGCTGATCAAGGCCGGGGCGTTCACGATGGGCAGCCCGGCTAGCGAGGCAAATCGTGACGCCGACGAGACCCAGCACCAGGTGACGCTGACGAAGGATTTCTGGCTGGGGGATAGCGAGGTGACGCAAGGTTTGTGGCAGGCGGTACTGGGCAACAACCCGTCAATCTTCAAGGGAGCAGATCTGCCGGTGGAACAGGTGTCGTGGGATGATTGTCAGGGATTTTTCGGCAAGTTGAACGGTCAGGTGCGCAGTGGTGGTTTCCGGTTCCCGACCGAGGCGGAGTGGGAATACGGCTGTCGGGCAGGGACAACCGGTGCGTACGCTGGTGATTTGGGCGGGTTGGCTTGGTATAGTGACAATGCCGGTGGCACGACCCACGCGGTGAAGACCAAGGGTGCGAATGCGTGGGGACTGTTCGACATGCACGGCAACGTGTGGGAATGGTGCGGAGACTGGAAAGACGACTATCCGGCGGGAGCCGCCCGGGATCCCGCTGGTCCCGCCTCCGGTTCCAACCGCGTGGACCGCGGCGGCAGCTGGGGCAGCCTCGCCAGGAACGGCCGCGCAGCGAATCGCGGCAGGGACGAGCCCGGCAACCGGGACAGCATCCTGGGGTTCCGCTTGTCCGCCCCAGTCCAGGCTGGGCCATAAACCAGCACCGGAGGCGGAGCGGTCCGGCCCGGTTGGGGGATCCAAGGGGGCGGGCCCCCACGCCGGGCAGCCGCCCGGCCTGGACCGGCCGGCATCCCGTCCGCACTGGTCGTGCGGCAAAGATGGTGAAAACCCCGCCGCGTCAGTAGGCAGGCCAAAAAACCTGGGCGAACGCGCGGCGGGTGCGGTTTGGGCTGCGCTTCCAGGCCGAACCACCAGGCTGGCGAAACTCACCAAGCCGTTGGAGTGTTGAGTCTCCCGTCCCGGCCGCGTGGCTGACGGGCGGCCGGGAAGGACGCGCTCCCGGGGGAGCGCGGGCAGGCTGAAGCCTGCGCTCCCAGGGCCTGCCACTTTGAACCTCCTGGGCGCGCGGTCGTCCCGGCCGCTTGGTTTTCCGGCGGGCGAGCTGCCGGCGGCCGCTTGGATGGTGGCGGGCGGCCGGGACGGCCGCGCTCCCGGCTGAGCGCGGGCAGGCTGAAGCCTGCGCTCCCAGGGCCTGCCACTAGGAACCTCCTGGGCGCGCGGCCGTCCCGACTGTCGTCGGGCGGGAGCGCGGTCGTCTCGGCCGCTTAGTAAACGGTCGGCCGGGACGGCCGCGCTCCCGGCTGAGCGCGGGCAGGCTGAAGCCTGCGCTCCCAGGGCCTGCCCATTGGAACCTCCTGGGCGCGCGGTCGTCCCGGCCGCTTGGTTTTCCGGCGGGCGAGCTGGCGGCCGGCCGCTTGGTAAACAGGCGGCCGGGACGGCCGCGCTCCCGGGGGGCATCGCCTCCGGCGAGCGGCCTCCGGCCTTGCCCCACAGCCCCTGCGGCTCCGCTCTGGTACTGGTTTATGGCCCAGCCTGGACTGGGGCGGACAAGCGGAACCCCAGGTCGTTGAGCCGGACGCCGGGCACGAACCAGCTGCGATACGCAGCGCGGCAGTCCCTGGCGTCGTCGCTCCAGCTGCCGCCGCGGAGCACGCGGCTGGAACCGGAGGCGGGACCTGATGGATCACGGACGGCTCCCGCCGGATAATCGCCAAGCCAGTCACCACACCATTCCCACACATTGCCGTGCATCTCATGCAAGCCCCACGCATTCGCGGGCAGGCTCTTCACTCGCACCGTCTTTTCTCGGTACTCGCCCTTGGCGGCTCCTCCATAAGGATCATTGCCATCGTAATTCACCTGATCTGGGGTGATCGTCACCCCGAAACTGAACGCCGTCGTCGTTCCCGTTCGACATGCATATTCCCACTGCGCTTCGCTCGGAAAATTGAAACCACCACTGCGCACCTGACCGTTCAACTTTCCGAAAAATCCCTGGCAATCATCCCACGATACCTGTTCCACCGGCAGATCAGCTCCCTGGAATCTTGACGGGTTGTTCCCCACCACCGCCTGCCACAAACTTTGCGTCACCTCGCTGTCCCCAAGCCAGTAATCCTTGGTCAACGTCACCTGGTGCTGGGTTTCGTTGTTGACCCGCTCAGCCTCGCCAACCGGGCTGCCCATGGTGAACGTCCCCGCCTTGATCAACCGCATCCGCTGCACCACCCCGCCAACCGTCAGGTCCGCCCAGGTTCCGTACTGGTCCTTGCCAGTCGCCGACGCCCACGCCGGCATGCCCAGGCCCTCCACGCCGGCTTTCACGGCTTTCGCCTCGATGCCTGCCACCTGCGCTGATTCGCCCGCCGTCAATCCTTCACCGGCAGCCTGCCACGCCGCCACCACCCGCTGCCACGCCGCTTTCCGTTGGCCACGGGTCACATCGGGGTCGGCGTCCAGGCGTTCGGCCTCGACCAACAGCCGGCGACGTTCCAACCGCTCACGTTGAGGCTTCAGCCCCGAGAGCACCTGGGTTGCCTGTGCATGTGCTGCTTCGTCACGGCTGGTCCGCGCCAATTCATCCGCCGGTACCGCCGCCAGCACCGCCTCCCACGCTGCAATCCGCTGTTCCACCGTGCCGTCGCCGGGTTTTTCCAACTGTTCGGCGGCGGCATAGATCGCGGCCTTACCGCTGGGCGCGGCGGCAGGCTGAGGAAGCGTTGGCGATGCCGCTGGCACCGTCGGGGACTGCGGCGCCAGCGCGGCACTCGCTGGTTGCCCCGGACCCGGCACCACCGTGAACACCACATCGCCCACCGGTTCGCCGCTGGCCAGGCCCAGCGCCTTCCATTGCGGCGTCTGGCGGTCACGGCGGGCCTCGGCCGCGTCGATCACCCGTTTGCGCAGGTATAGGAACAGCTCGCTGCCCAGCACATAGCCATCGCGGTCGGCGTCCGCCGCCGCCGTGGTCAGCGCCTCGACGAAAGCCATCCGGAAAACACTGCGGTCAGGCACGGTCTCCTTCGCTGCGCCAGCGGTGATGAACAGCCGCACCGCATCCCGCGACGCCTGGATCACGTTCGCCGGCGGGCTGTCGCGGTTGCGGAACAGCGATCCGCTGAAACAGCTATCGCACGCCATCAGGATGTGGCGCGACCGGGCCTGATTCGCCCGGGTCCGCAGATCCTCGATTGCTACCGCCCGGCTGATGAAATCCGCATCGCTGGTGTCAGCAGGCGTATCCACCGCCAGCAGATACCCATTGTCGGCCAACACTGTTCCGTGGCCGGCGAAATACACCACCAACCGGCTGGCCGGATCGGTGCCATACCGGCTGATGAAACCTTTCACCCCGCGCTCGACCTCGTCGGCGGTCGGGTCGATCACCGTCTGCACCGAGAATCCCTGGGATTCCAGCGCCGATTTAACCAACGGCACATCATCGGCCACACCCGGCAACGGGCTGAGATGCCGGTACCGCGACACCCCGATCACCAGCGCCCGGCTGCTGGTGAAGCGGATCAGTTCAGTCCGGGTCGCGGGATCGCTGATCGACAGCGGCGTGTCGCCGCGATCGGCAGCGGCAGCCAGCAGGATCAGGGTCAGCAGGGCGATGGTGCGCATGGGAGTCTCAGCGTGATGGCGGAACGTTACCACGCCCCAACGGCTTGGCGAGTTTCGCTGGGAGCGCGGCCGGACCGGTGGCGGGCGGCCGGGACGGCCTCGCTCCCGGGACAGAGCGGTCGGTGAGGCCTGGGAGCGCAGGCTTCAGCCTGCCCGCGCCACCAGCGACCCGCCGGGAGCGCGGCCTCCCGGCCGACCGCCGGCGATGCGGCCGAGACGGCCGCGCTCCCAGAAAGCATCGGCAGGCTGAAGCCTGCGCTCTCAGGGCGAAATTCGCAGCGCGGCCAAGGCGAGTCACGCTGTTCGAATTGGGTAGCGCCGTTGCCATGGCCGGCGTGCGGCCCACATTCCGCTCCCATCGGGGATTCCTGCCATGCGTGCCGTCCTGATCATGTCCGCTCTGGTCGCTGCCGCGATGGCGGGCGAGGTGTCGCGTGGCGACCAGCCGATCGCGCTCGCTGGGGCTGATGGCAGCGCGTTGACCACCTTCACCAAAAGCTGGGCGCTGCTGATCGGGGTGTCGCAGTACCGCCATCAGCAAAAGCTTGATGGCGTCGCTGAAGACCTACCCGCGGTGCAACAGGCCCTGGAATCCCAGGGTTTCGGCGTGGTGGTGGTGCGCGACCCGGAATCGGCGTCGCTTGATTGGTCGGTGAAGGACTTCATCGGCCGGCACGGCACCGATCCCAGTGCCCGGCTGGTGATCTATTACGCCGGCCACGGCACGGTGAAGGACGGCGCCGGGTATCTGCTGACCGTGGACACGCCGGCCTCGGTGGATGATCCCGGTTTCATCGCCCATGCCTTCGCCATCGAAGACTTGCGCACCCGGGTCAACCAGGCCCGGGCCCGGCATGTCCTGGTCGCCTGCGATGCGTGTTTCAGCGGATCCTTGTTCAAAGTGCGCGACGCTTTGCCGCCCGTGGTGGCGGCCGCGACCCGGGATCCGGTGCGGGTGTTCCTGACCGCTGGATCAGCGAAGGAAACCGTTCCCGACCAGTCGGTGTTCCGTCGATCCTTCGTCGAAGCCTTGACCACCACCCGGGCTGACAGCGACGGCGATGGATTCGTGTTGGGGACGGAATTGGTGCCGTATGTCCGAAAACGGGTGCTGGATGCAGCGGCCCGGCGCGGTGAATCCCAGACCCCGCAGTTCAAATGGCTGCCGGGCAGCGAAACCGATCCGATGGGTGACCTGGTATTCCGGGCTGGGGCGACAGACCCGGCAGCGCAGCAGGCGTCGTTGCCGGCGCTTCCAGCAGCACCGGCCGGCCGAGCCGCCATTTATGCGGCCGCGGAAAAACTCGAAACGACCGAGGGCGCCGATCTGCCAGCCCGATGGAACGCCTGGTCGGCGGTGGTACGGGCGGCCCCGGCAGATCAGAACGACTGGTCGACCCGGGATGATAAGATCCAGGCCCGAGCCCAGCGGATCCTGACCGAGATCACCCCGGCGATGGACGCCCTGACCCGTGCCAAAAGCTTGGCAACCGCCGAAGCATTGACGGCAGACGAGAACGCCACCAAACGCCAGCGGATCCAGGCGTGGACCGCAGTGCAAAAGTATTGGGACGTGCCGGACGAAGGCTTGTCCTCGGAAGAACGGCAACTCGTCATCGTGTTGGAACCGCGTCTGGCGGCGATGGCGCTGCCGCTGGCGGGACGGGAACGGATTGTTCGCGAACGCCGAGAACAATTGGCTCGGGAACAAGCGGAACGGGAACAAGCCGAACGCGACCGGGTGGCCCAGATCGAACGGGAACGCCAGGCCACCTTAGCGCGGGAACAAGCAGAACGTGAGCGATTGGCCCTGATAGAACGCGAACGGATCGAACGTGAGCGGCTGGCCCAGGAACAGGCCGAACGAAATCGTCTGGCCTCGGTCGAACAGGCCCGCCGTGATCAGGAACGGCAAGAGGCACAGGCCCGGGAACGCGAACGCCGCACCCAGGAATTGTTCAAAGCCCCATGGGCCGCCAAACGCGGTGAAGATCAATATGGAACCTGGGCGGATCTGAAAGTCGGCTCGGTGGTCCAACGGATGCGCTGGATCAAACCCGGGAACTTCCAGATGGGAAGCGACGAGGGCGCAGCGCATGAAAGGCCGGTCCACTTGGTAACCCTGTCCGGATTCTGGCTCGGCGAAAGCGAGGTGACCCAGGAACTGTGGGAAAAGGTCATGGATGCAAACCCCAGTAAAAATTCCAGCAGTTCCAGGCCAGTAGAAAGGATATCATGGGATGACTGTCAGGGATTTTTCACCCGATTGAACCAGCAGGTGGTCGGATTGCATGCGACCTTCCCGACCGAGGCGCAATGGGAGTATGCATGCCGGGCGGGATCTACCGAAGACGTTGTCAAGGATCTTGACGCCCTGGCCTGGTACGATGCGAACGCCGGGGGGGAAACCCATCGAATAAAAAAGAAAAAAGTAAACGCCTGGGGACTATTTGATATGCAGGGCAATATCTGGGAACTGTGCGGGGATTGGCTTGGCGATTACCTAGCTGGCGCTGTCACTGACCCTACCGGACCGGCCTCCGGTTCCAGCCGCGTGCTCCGCGGCGGCGGCTGGAACGGTGAAGCCAGGGGCTGCCGCGCGGCGAATCGCAACGGGGAACTGCCCGGCTACCGTGGGCACGACGTGGGCCTGCGCCTCGCCGTCCCAGTCCAGGCCGGGCCATGACCGGATTAGGGAGGATTTGGGAGCGGAACCGCAGGGGCCGTGGGGCAAGGCCGGAGGCCGTTCGCCGGAGGCGATGCCGGCAGCCCCGGAGGCGGAGCGCTCCGGCCAACGACCCGCCGGGAGCGCGGCCTCCCAGCCGCCCGCCACCCAAGCGGCCGGGACGGCAGCTCTCCTTGGCTCCTACGTGCTCAGCTCAGTTGAGCCAGCGCATCCACCGCCTGGACTGGATCGAGCACACCGGCATCCCGCAGGTCGAGAATCTCGGCGCGCGCCTCGTCCAGGGTGATGCGTCCGCGTTGCAACCGACGGTGGATGGATGCCACTGCGGCAACCATGCGTCCATGGGCTTCACCGCGGGCTTCACCGCGGGCTTCACCGCGGGCTTCACCACGGGCTTCACCGCGGGCTTCACCGCGGGCTTCACCGCGGGCTTCACCCTCAGCGACCTTGCTCTCGATGAACTGCTTGATGGTGGTACTGAGCACGGTGGTGGTCTCCCGAAAGGGGTTGACGGCGGCTGGCAGGTCGGCGTTGGCGGAGCCGGCGGCCCACCAGGTGGTGGCGAGTTCGAGCAGGTCCTGGCCCTGATTGGCCAGCTGGCGGCGGATGTTGGCGGCGATCTCGGCTTGTTGCAATAAGTCGCCGGTGCGGGCCAAGGCGAAGAAGGCTTGGACCAGGCCGACGAAGGGTTCGGGCAGCGGCGTGCGCTGCTCATCCAAAAACAGGTAGCCGTGGCGCGGGACGTAGGGTTCCAGCAGGGTTGGGATCGGGTTGGGGAGCAAGTCAGCGATGGTGGTCGGCGCTGTCCAGCGGCCTTCGCCGTGGTGCAGCACCAACGGCAGGACCAGCGGCAAGGGCTCGTCGCCGGCCACCGCCCGGGTTTCGATCAGGAAATTCCACAGCAAGGCCGTGTACAACAGCATGCGCACCGGCATGTGGCGCTGCGGGCGGGCCTGGATCTCCAGGTGCAGGATGAGCACCAACGTGCGATCGATTCCGGCCGGTCGATCATGATAGCGCATCCGCCAGATCAGGTCGGCGCGGCCGCGGGCATGGGCGGCGTCATCCTCGCCGGGCAGGCGCGGTAGCGTCGCCAGGAACTCGCTGGGGCCGGGTTCCAGCGAGGTCAAGTCGAGTTCGCCATCCAATTTGGGTGCGATAAAGGTCCGCAGCAGATCCTCGACCATGCGACGATGGCCGTACAGCAGGCGATAGGTGGCGTCCTGGTCGAGCACGCGTGAAGCCTAGCTGTTTGAACGGGCGGGCCAATCAGCGGGGGGCGCCGGCCGGGCAAACGACACCACCTCTTGGCCTGGTTGTTTCAGTGGCGGGAGCGAGGCCATCCCGTTCGTATGGCGGACGGGCGGGAGCGCCGTCTCGGCCGCTGGGTTGGTGGCGGGCGGCCGGGACGGCCGCGATCCCGGCTGGTGCGGGCAGGCTGAAGCCTGCGCTCCCAGGTCGTGTCCCTTAGAACCCCCTTGGAAACCCTGGGCGCGCGGCCGTCTCGGCCGCTTGGCTGGTGTCTCGGCCGCTTGGCTGGTGGCGGGCGGCCGGGACGGCCGCGCTCCCGGGGGGCATCGCCTCCGGCGAGCGGCCTCCGGCCTTGACCCACAGCCTCTGCGGTTCCACTCTGGTTCTGGATTATGGCCCAGCCTGGACTGGGGCGGACAAGCGGAACCCCAGGCTGCTGAACCGGTTGCCGGGCTCGCTCCCGTCGCGACCCGCTGCGCGGCAGTTCCAGGCGTTGTAGTACCAGCTGCCGCCGCGGTTCACGCGGTTGGAACCGGAGGCGGGTCCTGTTGGATCCCGGGCAGCTCCCGCCGGATAATCGCCATACCAGTCACCACACCATTCCCACACATTGCCGTGCAGGTCGAACAGTCCCCACGCATTCGCACCCTTGGTCTTCACCGCGTGGGTCGTGCCACCGGCATTGTCGCCTAACCACGCCAAACCGCCCACATCACCGGCGTACGCACCGGTTGTCCCTGCCCGACACGCGTATTCCCACTGCGCTTCGCTCGGGAACCGGAATCCACCACTGCGCACCTGACCGTTCAACTTCTCGAAAAATCCCTGGCATTCTTCCCACGATACCCGTTCCACCGGCAGATCAGCTCCCTGGAATTTTGACGGGTTGTTGTCCACCACCGCCTGCCACAAACCTTGCGTCACCTCGCTGTCCCCCAGCCAGAAATCCTTGGTCAATGTCACCTGATGCTGGGTTTCGTCGGCGTCACGACTTGCCTCATTCGCCGGGCTGCCCATCGTGAACGTCCCCGCCTTGATCAGCCGCATCCGCTGCACTACTCCGCCCACCGTCAGGTCCGCCCACGTCCCATATTGATCTTTGCCCGTCGCCGACGCCCACGCCGGTCCGGACATGGGCCGCACCGGTGCTTCCGGTACAGGGACCGGAACCGGCGCTGCATCCCGGATCGACGTCAACCGGGTCTGCGCCAGTGCGCGCAACCGTTCGTCTTCAGCGCTCAACGGATCGTCTACCGCGAACGCCTTCAGGAACCGCCGCCAGGTTTCCCGTTTCTGCTCCGCCGTCGCGTCCGCGTCGCTGTGCCGCGCCTCCGCCTTTGCGAACGCTGACGCCAACGCCGATTGGAAGGTTGCCGACTGCTCCTTGGCCGCCTTTTGCGCTGCCACCTGGCGGTCGATGTCCGCGTCGTCAAAGCCGCCGGCGGTCGGGACCTTGGCCGGCGGCGGTTGGCTGACGGCGGCCACCGGCGTTCCGCCGGGCACCTGGAAGATGAAATCGCCCAGTTCCCGGCCTTCGTCCGGTTGTCCGGTGCCGGCCTGCGGGTGCAGGTTCAGACCTTCGGCCTGGGCCCGCTGCTGGACGCGTTCTTTCAGGTACACCGCCAGTTCGCTGCCGGTCACGTAGCCGTCGCGCACGATGACATCCGCGGCGCCGTCGATGCCGCGGATGAACTCGTCGCAGAACAGCGATCGGTCAGGCACCGACTCGTTGGCTGAACCGCTGGTCAGGAACTGCCGCACCGGGTCCCGAGCCTTCGCCAACAGATAGTCGCCGGGGCCGGTCCGCAGGGGCACGAACAGCGATCCTGAAAAACAACTGTCGAACAGGAACATCACGTGCCGCGCCAAAGCCTCTTCGGCTTTCACCTTCACCGACTGGATCGGATAGGCGCCGTTCAAGAATCCCGGCAGGTCGTTCTGCGGATTGCCCGCATCGACCCCCACCAAATACCCCACTTTGCCTCGGGTGTATCCGTGGCCGGCATAGTACACCACCGCCCGGGTGTCTTCCTGGCCCGCCTGCCGGCTGATGAACGTGGTCAGCGTCGTCTCCAACTGCGCCTTGGTCTGGTTGGTGGCCACCGTCACCGTGAATCCGTGCCGTTCCAACGCCGTCCGCACCCGTGCCAGGTCCTTCACCACCCCCGGCAGATCGATCCAGGCGGATTTCACCTGGTAGTCGCCGTTGCCAATCACCAGGGCATGGCTGCGGCTGAAGGACGCCACCTGGGCCTGGGTCGATGGATCGACCACCGATAAGGGGCGATCGCCCCGCGCTGCTTCGCCGCCGTACCCAACAACGGTCATCGCCAGCAAGGCAGCAAAAAAAGGCACGATTTGGGGGATGCGCATGGCGGGTCCTTGAAGTGGCCGGCGCAGGCTAACCGCCTGCAGTCGGCTGGCGAGCCTCGGGATCGGGGTCGGCGCACGAATTTCGCCTTGGGCCATTGTGCCTGCCGGGAGATCACGCCTTGGAAGCTCGTGCGTCTCGGCCGCCTGACCCCGACAGCGGCCGAGACGGCCGCGCTCCCAGGTATCGGCAGGCTGAAGCCTGCGCTCCCAGGAGCTGCGAAATTCGCCCTTCCTTCCGGTCTGCCATTGTCCCGGCCATGACTGACTCCACGCTTTTTGCAGTGCGGCCTTTGACCGAATCATGCCCCGCGCACCGCGCGGATCCGGGCTGGGGCGGGGCCTCGTTCCTGCTGGTGCTTTTGGTGTTCGCGCTGATCGGCTGCCAGTCCCGACCGCCCGCGGCGCAGGTGCGCGATGATACTCCGTCCACGTGGGACGCCGTGGTGGTGTTTTCATGCCCGGAAGCCGACCCGACCCAGGCCCGCGAACTGCTGTTGAAGCGGGCTGCTGAGTTTGCTGGGGTCCGGGTGGCGTCCCACAGCCAGCAGACGTTTGCGGCGACCACGGTCGTCAAAAGCGACAGCAACCACCAGTCATCGGGCTCGACCACCACCCAAGACACGATCCTTTCGCAGGTGACTGCCGATTCCGACGCGATCGACCTGTCTGGAGTCGCGCCGATCCGCTCCGCGGCTGGTTGGTTGCTGACCGTGCCACGCTATCAGGTGGTTCCGGCCCACTGGTTTTACCTGGCTCAAGCCAGCGGTCGTCCTCAGGACTTCGCTTTGGCCGTCCGCCGCTATCACGACGTCTTGGCGGGGGGCGCAGCCCAGCCTGACACCCAGCGTGCCGCGATGAGCGGTGCGCAGCGGCGTTGGCTCGATGCCCAGCACCGCACGCTGGTTGCCTGGCAACGGGCCTGGCCCCACGACGGAGACCTGACCAGCGCGTGGCAGAATCACTGGATGGTGCGGGCCAGTCTTGCCCCGAACAAAGACCACTGGCTGGCGTGCCAGGGTCGTCTTTCCCGGCAGGTGGTGCAGGTCGACCGGTTTTCAGTGAGCCTGCAACCCGGCACAGCGTTTCCGACTGCGACCATCCTGCTGCGCGCCAGCCTGCCGGGCGAACCGTTGGAACTGCGCCCGCCAACCGGTCCGCCAGCGTGGTCGGCGGGAAACGGTCCAGCGGCGACGATTGCCCCGCAGCAGGTCGATAGCGACCTTGGCCTGATGATCACCACGCTGGCGTTGCACTGCCCTTTGCCGTATCGCCTGCCGGCGGTCGACGGCTGGGTCTTGCGCTGTCGGATCGGCGGCGAGGAACGCCAGGTGCCTCTGCCCAGACCTATCGGAGCCCTGGCCGCAGCCGGAGCGTCCACGGTGGCGGTGCGGATCACCGGAGCGATCTCCGGAATCGATGCGGCGGCAGCGGTACGCACCTTGGCCGAGACCGCCTGCCGCGGTCACGACCTGCTGGTGGTCGAAAATGCTGCCCTGGTCATCACGGTGCACCTTGAGGGCACCTGGGCCGTTCCCCACCCTGCGGTGCTCGCCAGCGATGATCGAAGCGGACCAACGGTGCGCGGGAGCGCGACCTGGTCGGCCAGCCTGCGCGGCGAACCGCTCTGCCAACGCAGCGGACCGGCAACGATCTGGACCGGAAATCGGCTGCACCTGGCCAATCCAGCCCAGGCCGCGGTGGCGGTGGCCGCAGCCCTGGTGACCGAGGCCCAGGCCGAGACGTTCTTCCCTGATTTGGCCGAACGGCTGGTGCAGCAACTGACGGTGGAAAACCGGCCTGACCGTCCATGATGCCAGTGTCGTTCCGGGCGACCCACGCGGGAGCCGGAGGATTCAGGGCACACGTCCTTCACCCGAAGTTCATCCACCCCAGCAATGACCCGCACCCGGCGAAATTCGCCGCCCCTTTCCCTGCTGCCACAACCTGCCCAACCAACCACGGAGACCTGACCATGGCCCGCCCCCTCTTCGCCCGTATCGCCTCGTTGACCCTGGCCGCCTGCCTGACCGCAGCCGCCTGGGCCGGCGACGCCGAGCCATCCTTCATCCCAGTCAAAGAGGCCGCGCTTGGCGTGTGGGCGGCCCAGCCGTTCACCGAACTGAAGAAAGCCAAGATGGTGGCCGACCTCGACGCCACCCGGATGCTCGCCGAACGGCTCTACGGGTCGGTGCTGTCGAGCACCGAGATCAGCCGCGACAAGTTGGCGGTTTCCCAGATCATCGAGACCGGACTGGCCTTCCAGAGCCGCTTGACCGGTCTGGCCACCGCCAGCGAACGGGCTTATGCCGACGGCCGGTATTCAGTCGAACTGGCAGTCGGCTGGGAGCAGGCGGTGCAGATCGTCCGCGAAGAAATCGAAAAACGCGGCAAGACCGTGACCCTGCGGATCAATTCGGTCACCACCACCAAGGAGGTCCGGGTGCTGCGGTCGGTCGGTTGGGGCGGCCTGCCCGGTTCCGACGGCTGGCGCAAGGTGGTCGCCCTGCGCGCTGCCCAGATCGACGCCCAGCGGGCCCTGACCCAACGCCTCGGCCCGGCCTTGATCGAGGCCTATGGCAAGGCTGAGTTCGGTAAGCTGGTGTCCGAAGGCATTGCCAAATCCTTGGCCGGTTGCCTGGCCGGCGGCCTGTATGGCGATCCGACCTTTGCCCGGCATGGCGACGGCTGGGTGGCGACCACCCCGCTGTCGATTGCCAAGGGCAGCGTGGTCGAAACCATCAAGAGTTTTACTGACAGCACCACGACCAAGCTCGAACAGACCGTCGGCATCAAGGACATCGAAACGTTCACCGAAGACGGCTCGGGCTCTGACGACGGCTGGAAGGACTTGCTGAAAGGCACGTCCACTCCGTCCAGCGCGGCGAACAGCCCCGCCGGCACCTCCGTGGTCGAACGGATCCTGGGCGAAATCATCATCATCCGGTGAGGCAACAGGAAGACTGGAACTCGCCCATGACCAATCGCATCGCTCTGATCATCGCCGCAGGCGGAATCGTCCTGGCAACCGGCTGCGGCAGGAGCACACCAACCGATACAGCCTCAGGAACGGATACGGCCGCGCCAATTACAACGCCATCCGCCGCGGTCACTTCCACGACCAATCGAGCAGAAATCACACCCGAAACAACCACGGCTTTCACCACAGATGCGACGAAAACCATAGCGCCAGTCACAACCAGGCCCACCTTCATCCCCTTCAAAGAGGATGCCCAGGGCGCTTGGGCCGCGGCACCGTTCATCGAACTCAAAAAAGCCAAGATGGTGGCAGAACTCGATGCCAGCCGGATGCTCGCTGAACGGCTGTATGGTTCGGTGCTGTTCAGCACCGAGGTTACCCGGGATAGGCTGCCGATAACCCAGATTGTTGAAGCCGTACTGTCACAACAGGCCCGGCTGATCGGCGTGACCACTACAAATGAATGCGCATATGCCGATGGAAGATATTCAATCGAACTGTCGATCGGCTGGGTACAAGCGGTGCAGACCGTCCGCGAGGAAGGCGAGAAGAGCATTAAAAACGCCACTGGAGAGCTCAGCTCGGACGCCGGCTCCAAGGAGGTGTTGCGTGCCACCGGGTGGGCTGGGTTGCCTGGTTCCGACGGATGGCGCAAAACCGTCGCCTTGCGCGCCGCCCAGACCGATGCCCAGCGCGCCCTCGCTCAGCGCATTGGCCAAGCCCTGGTCGAGGTTTTTGGTAAGGTCGAGCTCGGTGCGCTGGTGAACAAGGGTGTCGCCAGATCGTTGGCCGTATGCTTGGCTGGTGGTCGTTATGGTGAGCCAACCTTTAGGCGTCACGGCGACGGATGGATTGCAGTCGCTTCGCTGTCTGTAGCCAAAGCCAACGTGGTCGAAGCCGTCAAAATCTTCACCAATGGCGACGTCACCAAGCTTGAATTCAAAGATATCGAAACGTTCACCGAAGACGGCTCGGGCTCCGACGACGGCTGGAAGGACTTGCTGAAAGGCACTGCTACTCCGAGCATTGCCGCCAACAGCCCCGCCGGCACCACCGTGGTCGAACGGATTCTGGGCGAAATCATCATCATCCGCTGAGCTTTCAGCAAGACAGGAACACAACCATGACCAATCGCATCGCTCTGATCATCGCCGCAGTCGGGCTCGTCCTGGCTGCCGGCTGCGGCCGAGCCAACACGACCACGACCACGACCACCACAAAAACGTCCAGCGTCGAGACGTCCTCGAAGGCCAATCCAGAGGGCAAGACCGTGCCGCTGACCGACAAGGAACTCGGCAAATGACCCGATCCCTGCTGCTGGTCGCGGCCGGCTTGGCAGGCGCACTGGCCGGCGAGTTTGACAGCTTCGCCGGCCGTGTCGCCGAGGCCCTCAGCCCCGTGATCACCAGCGGGGCAGGCCCGGTGGTGGTGGTGATCCCGCCACCCCAGGCCAAACCGGGCAGTCCGCCAAGCGCCCGCATCGCCGGTGCAGCGGATGCGGTGCAGCAATCCCTGCGCGACCGATTCGCTTCGGAATGGGCCGAGCAACGCTTGAAGATCGCGGCCAGGCCGGATTTCGATCCCTATGGCGCCAATGATGTGCTGATCAAAAAGGGCACCGATCTGTCCGGTCTGGCGATGCGAAGTGCGGGCGGAGCGGCCACGGCAACGGTCAGCCGCGAGGTCATCATCTCCATCACCTATGCCACCGTGCAGGCTTCGACCGTTTCGGTATCAGCCGATATTAAGGCACCCGACGGCAACCGGCTTCAGATCACCACCCAGATGACGGTCGATGTCGTCGCCGCACCTGCCCAGCCGATCGGGACGCAGGCCGATGCTGGCCAGGCCGCCGACTGGGCTGGCCTGCTCAACGGATTGCCAGCCCGCACCCTGTCGGTGAGCCTGGTCCTGGGCCGCTATCAGCCGCAGTACCAGCCGGGCCTGATCGATCCCCTCCTGCGCAACATTTTGGCCGACGGCGAAGCGATTGAGTTCCACGCCTTGGCCGAGGCCCAAGCCGAAGCCCTCGTCCTGGGACTGTACGCTCACAAGACCTGGAAATTCATCCTGCCGTCGGTGGATAGCGACACCCGGATCACTTCCGAATCGCGGCGCATCGCCGCCAGCCGCATCTCGGCGCCATTCGGCCCTGAGCAGCGCCTGATGATCGCCTGCACCGATCGTTCCGCCTTGGCCCGGCTGGCTGTCGACCTGTGCGCTGTTCCTGGCAACATCAACGCCGACGAGCACGTTCCGCTGATGGCGACCTGGTTGCGGGAACGCCTTGGTGGCCAACCCAATGCCGCCCGTGGCGACAAGAAAGCCGATCCTGGTATCGCCGCCCGGCTCAACGCACTGCTCGTTCACGCCACCCGCGGTGATGTGCCGCTATCCGTCCAGGGGCAATCCGCCCCACCACGCCCGAACCCAAGCGCGGTCCGATGGGGCTGGGTATCAGTGCCGATCGAAACGGTCCCCTGAAGAAATCGACGTGATGAGCTGAAATTCATCGTTTGCCACGGCTTTATTCAAAGCCGTGGCCCGTCAGGCAAATGGTGAAGTGTCGGATGAACTGAAACGGGCTGCAAGGCAGCGATTGCTCGACGCCACGCCAATGATCCGTCGAGCACCGAGCGAGTACGAAACGCTGCGCACGCTGGCGCTGACGAGGCTGCCTAGTGTCAGAGACCAGATTCGCAGCAGCCTGCCGGAAACCGGCCATGAAACCGGCGCAAGCACTTGCGCATCCAGAATCATCCAGGCCGGCTGCGACTAGAGGCCCTGGACGTCGGAAGCGATCCGATCACATTGCCAATGCCGCTGCTACATCCGCACGGCCATCCCGGTCAGCAACCACATCATACGTGCGAAATTCGCGCTCGATTCGCTTCCTTCATCATCGCTGCTATGACCGATACCACTCCTGACTCCCGTGCTGTCGCCAGCCCCGCCAAGCCCGTTGCGGTCAGCGGTGCCATTGACGGTCATGACATCATCCGGCGCCTCGGCGCTGGCGGCATGGGCGAGGTTTTCGCGGTCCGCCACCGTTCCACCCAGGCTACAGTGGTCCTCAAGCGGGCGCCCTTGGCCAGCCCGGAACTGTTCCGCCAATTCGCCACCGAGGTCCAGATTCTAGCGGCACTCAACCATCCGCACATTGTCCGGCTGGTACCGGTCGAAGGCGAAGTGTGCAGCGGTTTCGCCGATGATGGCGGAGTGCGCTGGATTTATTACCTGATGGAGCATCTCCCAGGAAAATCCCTGGAGGCCGCGGCGGCGACAGGCGAGATCCCGGCGTCGCAAGCCTTCGAACTGTGGCTGCCGGTGGCCCAGGCGATTGCCGCTGCCCACGCCCAAGGTGCTCTACACCGCGATCTGAAACCGCAGAATATCATGCTTGTGCCCAGCCGCGGGCCGGTGGTGGTGGACTGGGGCCTGGGCGGACTTGGCGCGGATCGTCTGCATAAATCATTTGTCGGAGGCACCCGCGGGTGGCACGCCCCGGAAGTGGTTCATGGCATCAGCGGACCGTTCACCGATGTGTATGGTTGCGCTGCGTTACTGGCGTGGTTGCTGACCAGGGCCAGCCCGCGCGAATTGGGATTCGATCAGCCTCAGCCGCATGACCGGGCCGTCCGCCAATTGGTCGCACGCCTACCACCGGGCGACCGTGAACTGGCCGAGCCCCTGGCACGAGGCCTGGCGGCCCATGGCGAGCGAATCAAGAGCGTCGCAGAACTTATCGAGGCGGTGCAGCGCGGTCGCTTGAACGAGACTGAAGCGCTGCCTGACGCCGGCGCCAAGCACCTGGCTCAGCCGAAGCTCGCGGATGCCGTGCCGCCGACCTTGGCCGCTACCCGGCTCGACAAGGGACCACGGCCAGTGGTCGTCAATCCCGCAGCCCCGGCCGCGTCGCAGCCCGCCCAGCGTTCCCGGATGCTGCCCATCGCCTTGCTGGCTGTCATGGTACTCGTGCTCGCCGGTTGTGCCTGGTGGTTCCTGCCAGCAACGTTGATCGCAGCCCAGATCGGCACGGTGACCAGGCTCGGAACCAACAACGGTCCTGCGTGGAGTTCATCCAGCGGCAATGACCGCTACGGCGCGTGGGCGGACCTGGCGCTCGGACCTGGCGTGAGTCTGCGCCTGCGCCGCGGACCGCAGATCTGGTTGGCGGCCACCGAGTTGACCACGGCCCAGCACGCGGCCCTGCTCGGCCTGGCCGGTGGCGACGACCGTCCTGCCATCGTCAGCGCTACCGAGGCCCTTGACCTGATCGCGACCCTGCGCCGTAAATATCCAGCACTCGATGCCAGGCTGCCTCGATTGGCTGAGTTGCGTGCGGCCTGGGCCGCGGGCCAGGGCGGAGGTTGGACCCGGGCCGAAGTCGGCAACGGACCGCGTCAGGTCGCAGGTCGACCTCCATCGGCTTGGGGCCTCTACGATCTGGCAGGCAATTGCTGGGAATGGTTGGCCGACGATCCGCCCCCGGGTAGCGGCCACCGCCAAGCGGCAGGCGGTTCCTGGCGGGATGCCCTCGCCACCGAGCTGCCGGTGACCGAACTGCCGGCCGAGCGACCTGGGGTCGATGTCAGTCTGCGGCTTGCAGTCGGCCTTGCACCAGAACCTTTGCCGTCCACAACCCCGGCCACGGAAACCAGATGAGCGGTCCCTTCCAATTCCAGGCATCCCTGACCCCTCCCAGTCTGGCGCCATGCCCACGTGGCCGGCGGATCGATCATACCGGGTATGTGATCGACGATACCCAGCACGAAAGTCAGTATGCGCTGGTCAGCGATTACGAGCTGGTCCTCAAGCGTTCCGACATCGGAACCTGCACCCTCGTGGTTCCCCGGTATTTCAGCTACGATGGCGCAACCATTCCGGCCATCGCCCAACCGGCGACTTATGGCCCGTTCGACCCGATCGTGATGCCCGCAGCCCTGGTCCATGACTGGATCTATACCAATCAATATTTTGGCAAGGATGACCGCGGACGCGAGCTGGCCGATGATCTGTTTCGCGATTTGCTGCTCGAATTTGGCGCCCCCCATTATACCGCCCGCTTGATGCATGGCGCAATCCGCCGCTTTGGCGATTGCTACTACTTGAATACCGCTCGCGATCAGGGCGACCTGACCACGCTCGGGAACATCTTGCTGAAAGCCGGCATAGCCAAACCCGACCTGATCGGTCGCTACCGTTTCCCAGCCGAAGTCGTGGAACAATTGCCTTAACCGCAACCGACTGTGACCAGGAAATCGAGTTCCACCATGCGCTCATTCGTGCTGTTTCTGCTGACCTTCGGACTACTTGCCGGGGCCAATCGCGGTGACGAACCGTTTGCAGTGGTCGATCCGGCGACCAAAGGCGAGCTGACCCGGTTCACCAGCCATCGCGCGCTGGTGATCGGCTGCAGCGCTTACAGCGCCGGCTGGCTTCCCCTGAAGGGCGTGCTGGAAGATCTGCGGCAAGTGGTCAGCGCACTGGAAGGCCAGGGATTTTCCGTGTCCGTGGTCAAAGACCCCAACAAACAGCGCATGCAGGATGCCATCGATGGGTTCGTCGCCGAGTCCAATGATCCCTCCGGCCGGGTCGTGTTCTGGTATTCGGGTCATGGCCAGACCGTGAAAAACCCCCAGGGCGGGGAGATTGGCTACCTGGTGCCGGTGGACGCGCCGAGGCCGGATCAGGATCCCACCGGTTTCCGCCGCTTATCCTACCCGATCCAGACGATCAAAGTGAAAGCCGCCGAGCTGAACTGCCGCCATGCGCTGTTCCTGTTCGATTCCTGTTTTTCAGGCAGCCTGTTCGCGCCGATGCGCGGTGAGAACTCGTATCTGCTCGATGTGGTGGCCAAACCGGTACGTATGTTCATCACTTCCGGCGATGCTGGCGAGCAGGTTCCTGATCAATCGATCTTCCGGGAAGAAGTTGTACTCGCCCTGACCGAAGGCCAAGGTGATGCCAACCGAGATGGCTATGTTACCGGTTCAGAACTGGCCTTGCACCTGAAACAGCGGGTGACTGGCCGGCGTGGCGCCGCTGGCGGCAGGCAGCATCCCCAATGTGGAACCAGCGAGCAGACCGGGCTGGATCAGGGCGACTTCGTCTTCAAGGCCCCTCAACGCCTAGCCCCGGCACCGCAAGCGCCTCCCCCGACGAACAGCCAGCCCAGCGAAATCGAACAACTCATCCAACGGGAACGCCAATGGCAGCAGTGGCAGCAACGCATGGAAGAAGCCTATGCAACCGCCTTGACCAACGCCGGAGATGCCAGCCTGAGCCTGTCCACACGTCGTCTGGTGTGGGATTCCTTCCTAAAATCCCATACGGATGATAATCCATTCAGCAAGCGCGATGACGACCTCCGCGAAAAGGCCAAAACTGCGGCGGGGAGCCTGGTCGAATCCACGGCAGCGCCGCTCCCGAACAACCAACCAGTGCCTCAACCACCGTCAACGCCGGTCGTCAAAACAACCGAATCACCCCAGGAACCAGCCCGGCAGATTTTGCCCAGATATGTGTCACAACAGAACCTTTCGGGCACGTTAAATTCCATCGGGTCGGACACGTTGAACAACCTGATGACCTATTGGTCCGAGGGCTTTGCCGAGCTGCATCCTAAAATACGCATCAACATCGAGGGCAAGGGGTCATCCACGGCAATCCCAGCATTGCTCGACGGATCGGCCCAGGTCGCCCCGATGTCGCGGGAGCTCACCGATAATGAGATAGATCGATTCGAGAACAAATTTGGGTATAAACCGATGCAGATCCGCGTAGCGATAGAAGCCCTGGCGATCATCGTCCATAAGGAAAATCCCATCCAAAGTCTGACCCTGGCCCAGGTCGACAGCATCTTTTCCAGTAGTCGCAAGCGCGGAGGGAGGGACATTTCGCTCTGGTCCGACCTGGGGCTCGACAGCTGGCGTGGACGGCAGCTAAGTTTATACGGCCGCAATTCAGCCTCGGGAACATATAGTTTTTTCAAAATAGCTGCTCTGAACAAGGGAGATTTCAAGTCGATCGTTAAAGAACAGCCTGGCTCCTCAGCCGTCGCCCTGGGTGTATCCTATGATCTGAATGGAATCGGTTACACTGGTTTGAGTTATCTGAATCCCGGGGTTAAGGCATTAGCGCTGGGTTCTTCTCCGGAAGCAGCTGTACCCCCCACTGCCGAAAGGATCCATAATGGAGACTATCCACTCGCCCGTTTCTATTTTTTGACCATCAATAAGCACCCGGGACAGCCGTTGGAAAACCATCTGGCCGAATTTCTTCGCTTCATTCTATCCCAACAAGGCCAGGACATCGTCGTCAAGGATGGCTACATTCCGTTGACGTCTGACCTGGCCCAGCAGGAATTGGCTCGGCTGCGCGAATAGCGCCCTGCGAATTTCGCCCGCCCCAACCTCTACACGATCATCACCACCATGCTCCGCTCCCTGATCCTCTGCTGCTGCTCCCTGATCATCCTCACCGCCGGAGAGGCATTGAACGTCCAGGGGGTCGGCCGTTGCGAGACCTCCCATCCGTCATTCCGCGAAGTCGCCTTGACCGAGGCACTGGTCGATGCCGCCCGGAAAGGCGGAGTCGAGATCGAATCGACCACCAAATCAGTGAATTTCCAGATCGCCTACGATCAGGTCTTCGCTCGGGCCTCGGCAGCGGTCAGGGGCTGGACCAAGCAGAGCGAAGTCGTTCACGCCGCATCCAACATTTATGAACTGACCATCAGCGCCACGGTGGCTCCGGGCGATCCCAAGGTCACTGACGAACTGGCGATGATCAACTTGGTGCGGATGAAGGGTTCCCCGCGGCTGGCCCTGGCCATTGATGAGCAAATCAAGGGCGTCGTCGCAGGAACCCGTCCCTTCGCCCGCCCGGTGGTCGAGGCCGCTGCCCAGCGTCTGAAGCTCAACTTGGTCGACGTGGGTCTGGCCAGCGAGAAAATCCGCCAATTGGCCCAGCATGCCGAGGCGGTAGGTCGGACGGAGTCCGCCAAGCTGTTTGGCCGTGACCTGCCGACCAAGGCCGATCTGCTCCTGACCATCGCCGTCACCGGAGAACACCGCGGCACCATCGAGGATACCCGGGGCAACCGCCGTCAGGCCGTGTTCATCGGTGCTGAGCTGCGCCTGGTCGATCCTGGTTTGGGGCAAGTCCTGGTCACCGAGCCGGTGCCCCAATCGCCAGATCCGCTGCTGCTCGCTCCGGACCAGCCGATTGCTGCCGCAACCGAACAGGCCATCAACCACCTGCTCGCCGGCCTGATCCCGAACAGCACCGACAGCCCCTTGGCCAATGAGGCGCCCTTGCTGCGGATGTTTCGGCGGATCGTGGCCAATTGGACGGTCGAAGTCGATCTTGGAGGCATGTCCCGCTTGAATCTGACCAAGGCCACCCGGTCAGAGTGGAATGTCATCAAGGACGCCCTGGGCAAAGCCAAGGGCGTGTCGGTGGTGATCCCAAGGGAATTTGACGCCGATGCGATCAGCTGGCTCGATCTCGCTGCCCGCGACAAGGTCGACGTGCTGGCTGACCTTGCCGCTGAAGCCACCAAAGGTCGCTTGGGCGTCACGCGCACCGAGGGCTCGAACGCCTATCTCGACCCGGTGCCCCAGACGGCCTCGGCCACGACTGCTGCCACTGCAACAGGCGACCTGCCGGCCTGGGTGTGGCCGGCGGTTGCCGTCCTCGCCATCGTCGTGATCGCGGTGGTGGTGCTGGCGCGACGGAAATGACCTATGCTTGATCGCATCGCCCTCTGGGTTTCAACGTCAGACCTTCATGCAACCTGCATGGGCGCTGGCCATACTCGATAGTATGGATAATGCTGAACGGGTAGACCCTCGCGTGGCGTCAACACGCCACTACGGAGGTACAGCAGCGAGCATGACCAAGATTCCCATGTACCGACCCTTCCCTGCTTTTGTGCTGATGCTGATGGCGATCCACATCAGCGCTGGCGAAACCCGCGGCGACGCACCGATCTCCGTGGTGGATCCAAGCAAAGGCACGGAAGTCGTGCGCTATGGATCGAGCCAGGCGCTGATCATCGGTTGCAGTAATTATCAGAAACTGAAGCCCTTGCCGGGCGTCGCGGCGGATGTGCCCGCGGTAGCCGAGGCGCTCGAAAGGCATGGCTTTGCCGTCACCCAGGTCATGGATCCGACCACCGAGAAATTTGACGCTGCGGTACGCGCCTTCATTGGCAGAGCCGGTTCCGTAGCCGATGCCAGGCTGGTGGTCTATTTCGCCGGCCACGGCCACACGATGCAGGGGCAAGGCTACCTGTGCCCGGTGGACACACCGAGCCCAACCGAGGACGAGGTCGGCTTCAGAGAGAAAGCCGTGTTTTTGCCGGACTTTCTCAATCGCGCCCAACAGGCCAAATCCCGGCATGTCATGATGGCCTTTGATTCGTGTTTCTCTGGCGCGCTGTTTGCCAATCGGGCCGTGGCGAACAAATTCGTACTGCGCATGGCCCAGGATCCGGTGCGGTCGTTCCTGACCGCTGGATCGGAGAATGAGCCGGTCCCGGACGAAAGCACCTTCCGCCGGGCGTTCATCGAAGGCATCGATGGGGCTGCTGATCGCGATAGCGATGGGTTCGTACTTGGGAATGAGCTGTTCGCGTATGTGCAGCAGCGTGTGATCAATGCCGCCGACTCGCGTAACGGGACCCAGACGCCGCAATACAATTCCCTGCCCATGGGTAAGCAACCCGTCGGAGATGTCGTATTCGTGGTGCCGCGCCGCGCGGCGTTGGCGATCGCTCCGCCGGTGAAGCCGGCAGCCCCTGTCCCGGTAGAGCTCGATCGCAATCAGGTGTACGCAGCGGCCGAGCGTGCCGAATCCAATGGAGCCGATGTCGCGACCCGGTTCGCCGTCTGGTCCGCAGTCGTGAAGGCGGCGCCGGCCGATGCCAATGATTGGTCAAAGCGCGATGAGCGGATTCAGGCGCGGGCGAAGTCGATCCTGACCGACTTGGAGCCGGCGATGGCGATGCGACGCCGAAGCGATGTCCTGACCACGGCCGAAACGGTCGCAGCCGATGAAAATGCGACCAGGAAACAGAAGATCCAATCGTGGAGCGCCGTGCAGCAAGCCTGGGATGTGCCTGACGACCAGCTGTCGACGATGGAACGCCAGCAGGTTGCCACCTTGGAGCCCCGATTGGCGGCGATGAACATCGCCATGCCGGTCCGCCAACGTCTTGCCCAGGAGCGGGCCGAGCGCGAGCGCCAGGAGCAAGCGCGCTTGGAACAGGAACGGCTCGACCGGGAACGGCTTGAGCAAGAACGGTTGGCCCAGGAACGAGCCAAGCAGGCCCGCGAAGCGGCAGCAGCCAAAGAGTTCTCGGAACAGGTCGATATTGGCAACCAGGCCAACAAGCGACGTGATTGGAAGGCCGCCATCCTGGCGTTCACCCTGGCCAAAACCTTCGACCCGACCGCATCGGCCGTCATCCTGGGCCTGGCCACGGCCGAAGCGGGCGATCGTCGGCAGCGGTCAGCACAGAGCGCATTCGACCAGCGAATCGACGCGAACGACCTCGCCGGCGCGGAACTCGCCTTGATTGATCTGCAAGGTGTTGCGTCTTTGGATGCCGCAGTGAAGGCCGCCGATCGCCTGTCACTGATGAAGCAGGCGATGGTTGCCAAGCAGGCTGCCGCCGCAGCCGCTGCTGCGGCAGCAGCGGCGCGTACACCGGAACCCGTTGCCCGAACAGAGCCAACCGAGCCCAAGCCGCAGGTGGCCACCAAGCTGGAAGCACCGGCCAAACCGCAAGCGCCGACCATCCCGCCACCGCCCTGGGCCGCAGCCTCTGGCAATGATGCCTATGGTGACTGGGCGGATCTCTCTTTCGACGGTGTCATCCAGCGGATGCGCAGGATTCATCCAGGCACCTTCATGATGGGCAGTCCGTCGGATGAAGTGGAACGCAGGAAGGACGAGGTGCAGCGCGAGGTGACCTTGACCCGGCCCTATTGGCTGGCTGATAGCGAATGCACCCAGGCGCTCTGGAAAAAGGTCATGGGCGACAATCCGAGTTCGTACAAGGCCGACGACCGCGCTGTGAACGAGGTTGAGTTCCAGGAGGTCATGAAATTCTTGGCCAAGGCGAGCGACCTGGCCCGCGGCACACCCTTACGGATGCCGACCGAGGCTGAATGGGAATACGCCTGTCGCGCTGGAACCGTGACTGCCTTCGCTGGCGACCCTGAACGGCTCTGCTGGAACCGCCGCAACAGCGGCGGCAAACCGCAGCCGGTGCGCTCCAAGGCTGCGAATCCATGGGGTCTCTATGACATGCATGGCGGAGTGCTCGAATGGACCTTGGACGAATGGAACGAGAACCCGGCCCCAGATCCGGTCACCGATCCGATCCGCATGAGCCATGACAAGGTGGTCATCCGCGGTGGCTGCTGGAACATGGGTCTGGGCGCATGCCGCGCCGCGTCACGCATGCCGCGGTCGGGGACTTCCCAATGGGACGTGCTCGGTTTCCGGATCGCGATCGACGCGCTTCCTTAACCCTGATCGGCTGCGCCTAGCCCAACAACCCTTCACAGCGCGCCCATCACCAGAGGGCCGCCATCTGGCCCCCCTCATGCATGCTCCCGGCAGCTTGACCTGCCAAGCCGCTGCGGCGATGGACGGCCTACCGTCCGTCGGCATCCTGCCGGTGCGCTATGATCCGAGATGCTCGTGCTGCTGCCCTGGCTCTGGTGGCATCGCTATTCCTGGCCGCGGATGCGCCTGCTGGCGAGTCCGTCCCGATATCGGTGAAAGATCCGGCAACCCAGCAGGTGGTGGTTCAGTATGCCGCCAGCTCCGCCTTGGTCATCGGATGCGCCGCCTATAAGCAGCTTCCGGCGCTGCCTGAAGTTGCCGAGGACATCAAAGCGGTTTCAGCCGCATTGGAACGCCACGGTTTCGCGGTTACCCAGGTTCTGGACCCGACCACAGCGGACCTCGACAAATCGATCCGGACGTTCATCGGGCGATCCGGTGCGCTCCCTGACGCCAGGCTGGTCATCTATTTCGCCGGACACGGCTGCACCTTGCAGGACGACGCCGGAGCTGCCCAGGGCTACCTCTGCCCGGTGGATGCTCCGATCCCAGACAAGGACGATGCTGGTTTCCGTACCGCGGCCATCTTTTTGCCTGATTTCATCAATCGGGCGCAGCAGACCAAATCACGCAGCGTGCTGATGGCTTTTGATGTGTGCTTTTCCGGACCGCTGTTCAACCAGGCGGTTCCAGACAAACCGGTGGTCAGCGCCATTCACGATCCTGTGCGTATGTTCATGACCGCCGGTTCGGCGAACGAACTGCGTCCGAAGCAGAGCTCGTTCCGCAGAGCCCTGATCGATGGGATCGATGGCAAGGCCGACAATGACAACGATGGATTGGTTTTGGGCAGAGAGCTCTTCACCTACCTGAAAAAACGCGTGGCCGATGAAGCTGCTGCGCGCAACCAGGTGCAGACCGCGCAATACCGGTCTTTGCCCATGGGCAACGAACCGGTGGGCGACGTGGTGTTCGTGTCGCCACACCAGCAACCAGCAGCGCCAGCAAATCCCGCTGATTCGCCAGGCGTCGCCATGACTGCATCCGAGCGCAGCCGGATCTATGCGGCGGCAGAGAAGGCCGAAGCCGCAGAGGCAGGCGTGGTTGAGCGCTGGGACGCCTGGTCCGCCGTGGTCGCAGCAGCACCGTCGGATCAGAACGAATGGTCCACCAGGGATGAAAAATTGCAGGAACGCGCCAAGAATCTGCTCCAGCGATTGAAGCCGTTGATGGTCGCCCAGACCAGAGCCAGAGCCTTGGCGGCAGCGCAGCGGCTGGCCGCCGATGAAAACGCCACCAAGCGCCAGGTCCGACAGGCGTGGAAAGCGGTGCACCAAGTCTGGGATGTTGGTGATGATCAGTTGACAGCCGACGAGCAGCGCCAAGTGGCCGAGTTGGAACCGATCCTGTCCAGATTCGACCTGCCCCTGACCGAGCGATCCAAGGCGCAGGCGCGGCTAGCGGCAGAACAGCCCGAACGTGAGCGACTCGCCAAGCAACAGGCCCGCGACAAGGCCATGGAGCAGGAACAGCGCAAAGCCCACGAGCAAGTCCAGTTGAAAGCCGAACAGGAACGGGAGCAGGCCGAACGCGAGCGGATCGAACGGGAACGGCAGCAACGGGCAGAGAAAGAGCGAAAGGAGAGTGAGCGGTTGGCGGCTGAGGCACGCTTGGCGAAGGAACAGGACGAAGCCCGGCAGGCCGACCAGAAACGCCTGGAGGAACGCGCGTTGGCCTCGCCCTGGGCGGTTCGGCGAGGCTCAGACCAGTTCGGCAACTGGGCGGATCTGCAGATCGGCACGATCAGCCAGCGGTTCCGCCTGATCCGCGCAGGAACCTTCCAGATGGGAGACGCCAGCGAAGGGCCGATCCATGCCGTGACCCTCTCGGCATTCTGGCTCGGAGACAGCGAAGTGACGGTCGGGCTGTGGGAAACGGTGATGGAGGGCAAGGTCAGCCGCATCGCCGAGATCGCCCATCCGATGACCAAAGTGTCCTGGGACGACTGCCGGAATTTCTTCCAACGATTGAATGCCCAGGTCAACGGCCTGAATGCCACCTTCCCCAGCGAAGCCCAATGGGAATACGCCTGCCGGGCCGGAACCACCGGCGACTTCGCTGGCGAGGTCGACCAGCTCGCCTGGAATGAAAAAAACGCCGACGGCAAGCTGCACCCGGTGAAGACCAAGGCGCCCAATGCCTGGGGCCTGTTCGACCTGCACGGCAATGCCTGGGAGTGGTGCGGCGACTGGTATGGCGACTACCCCGCCAGCGCAGCCACCGACCCGACCGGTCCAACGATCGCGGCCGAGCGCGGCCGGGTCAGGCGCGGTGGCAGTTGCAATTTTCCCCCATGGGATTGCCGATCCGCAAACCGCTATTGGTTCGGCCCGGCCGTACGGTTCCCCGACCTGGGCCTGCGACTGGCTATTCCGGCAACCACGAGTCCGTGATAGAGATTTGGCGCAGCTATCGCATCAAGATCACGGAGCACCCGGGATGCAGAATCGGAAACCCAGGTCGAAGTTGTCGGCGTTTGGATGGGCTGAACCACGGCAGGCTGAGCGGCAATATTTGTCGGGTTGGACGATACTGCCGCCGCGGATGCAACGGGCGTCTCCTGTTGCCGGCCCGGTGGGATTGGTTTCCGGGCCGGCTGGATACGCGCCATACCAGTCGCCGCACCATTCACGGACATTGCCATGCATATCGAAGAATCCCCAAGCGTTCGGATGTTTGCTTTTCACTGGTTGGAGCGCACTACGCGCATTTTTATCGTACCAGCCAAGAACGTCCAGGCTGGTGGAACCAGGGCTTGTGGCAAAGGCGCTAACTGATCCGGCCCGACACGCGCGCTCCCATTCCGCCTCGGTCGGAAGCCGCGCCGCCGCTGCCGGCACAAGGTTACGCAGCTTGGCAAGGAACTGCTGGCACTGTTCCCACGACACTCGGCAAACTGGCAGTGCTGGATCGTTGATTCGCGGACCTGGGGCAGGAGCACCCATGACTGCTTGCCATAGACCAAGTGTCACTTCGCTTTCCCCCATCCATACCAAGCTGGTGAGTGTCACTTCATGCTGGGTCTCGTCATCTTGGCGACCCGATTCGCCACCGATCAGGCCGCTTATTCTGCCCTTGGCGCTCCCCATCGTGAATGAACCGGCGTAGACTTGGCGCAAGCGGTGAACGGCGCCGGCAACCGTGAGGTCCACCCATACTCCGTTGGCGTCACGACCGGAGCCTGAAGCCCACGCTGGAGGAAAATCTTGAATTGGCTTACGAGTTCCTTCTGCTGGTGGAGTATCGTTCAGAATGGCGAGTCGGAACCCGAGGTAGCTGTCCCGATAGCCAGGCTCGAATCTTTCGCGACGCGCAGCGCGGCAGCGCCCGGCGCCGTTGAACCAGCTTCCGCCGCGGATAGAGCGGAAAGTACCGGAGGCGGGACCTGCGGGATCCAAGACGGCTCCCGCCGGATAGGAGCCATACCAGTCGCCGCACCATTCCCTCACATTTCCATGCATGTCGAACAGCCCCCACGCGTTCGCACTCTTGGTCATCACCGTGTTGGTTGTGCCTCCGGCATTGTCTGAATACCACGCCACCTTGTTCAGAATACCGGCGTACGCACCGGTCGTCCCAGCCCGACACGCGTATTCCCACTGGGCTTCAGTTGGAAACGTGAACCCATTGCCCACCAGAATATTCAACTTCCAGAAAAATTCCTGGCAATTCTCCCATGAGACCTGTTCCACCGGAAAATCCAGGACACCAGTGACTCGCGATGGATAGTTCCCCATCACCTGCTTCCACATCCCCTGCGTTACCTCGCTGTTGCCAAGCCAGAAATCATTCGTCAACGTCACCGAGTGCTCGGCCTCATCACTTTCACGATCATCCTCGCTTACCGGGCTTCCCATAGAAAATTTCCCCGCCTTGATCAGCCGCATCCGCTGCACCACGTTGCCCACCTTTAAATCCGCCCAGGTCCCGTACTGATCCTGGCCCTTTGCTGAGGCCCAGGCAGGGGCACCAGCTTGACTCGGTGCCAGCAACGTCGGTTCGGTGAGCGTTGGTTTCACCTCGGGTTTTACCGGAGTAGTGATCGCTTGCGCCATTGCAGCGACAATTTTCGCCCTCGCCTCTTCTGCCTGGCGGCGCAGCGATTCGTCCTGATCGCTGTGCGGATTGTCCGTCGCCCATGCGTTCAGAAATTCTGTCCAGATATCTCGTCTCAGCTCCACACTCAGGTCGGTATCGGCGGCTTGGGTCTGGGCCTGCTGGAATGCCATCTGCATGTTCGCCTGCCACGCGTTCCATGTTAGACGGGCTTCGCGTGCAGCTTTTTCTGCCGCGATACGCTGGGCGACCGTACCGCCTCCAGTCACGGTGGCCGGTGCACTCACCGGCAAAGGTGGCAATGCGCTAGCCGGCACCGCGAACACCACATCCCCCACCGGCTCGCCGCTGGCCAGCCCCAGCGCCTTCCACTGCGGTGTTTGACGTTCACGGCGCGCCTCGGCGGCGTCGATCACCCGGCGCCGCAGGTACATGAACAGTTCGCTGCCCAGCACATAACCATCGCGGTCCGCGTCCGCCGCCGGGCTGGACAGAGCCTCGACAAACGCCAGGCGGAAGACGCTCCGGTCGGGTACGGTCTCCTTCCCCGAGCCCGCCGTCATGAACAGCCGCACGCCTTCACGACTGGCGGCGAGCACGTTCGCCGGCGGGGTTTCGCGGTTGCGAAACAGCGATCCCGAAAAACACGCATCGCATGCCACCAGGATGTGCCGCGCCCGCGCTTGGTTCGCCCGGGTCCGCAAATCCTCGATCGCCAGCGAACGCGGGATGAACTCCGGATCGCGCTGGTCGTCCGGAGTGTCCACCGCCAGCAGATAGCCGGTGTCATCCACTACCGTGCCATGGCCGGCGAAATAGATCACCAGCCGGCCCAATGGATCCAGACCCCACCGGCCGATGAACGATTTGATCGCACGGTCAAGCTGGTCGGCGGTCGGATCGATTACCGGCTCCACCGCGAAGCCTTGCGCGCTCAGCGCCTGGTTGACCGCAGGGATATCTTCAAGCACCCCCGGCAATGGCGTCAACCGCTGGTACCGCGACACCCCGATCAGCAGCGCGTGGCTACTCGTGAACCGCACCAATTCGGTCTGGGTGCGGCGATCAACCACCGACAGCGGTGTGTCGCCGCGTTCAGCGGCCGCAGCCAATAGGATCAAGGACAGCAGGGCGATGGTGCGCATGAGGGCCTTTGCGTGACGCCACGTTAACACGCCCCAACGCGTTGGCGAGTTTCGCCAGCCTGGCGGTTCGCCCTGAAGTGGAGGAGCTGGTAATTGAAGGCCCAATCGTGGCGCAGAGCGGGATGGTTCCTCAAGGAATCTTGTAGGAAAGACTGGCGACTTGATTCGCATCCAATGCCTATAAATCGGCGCTCCCCTGCAGCATCAAGAATCGGTCAGCCCGCGACGAACAGCCGGCTGGCGACCCAAGCGCGGTTGTAATACACCCAGTTGTCCATCCAGCGTTCGGTTTCCTGGTCGTCGGCCTTGAACTCGGTCTTTTTGCGGATGGCGTAGCCAGTGCCGAGACCGATCTGCTTGATCACCGCGTCGTGGAAGGACTCAAGATCCACGGCGCTGCGTGTGGTGCGCCAGGCGTCCAGGCGCTGCGCCAAGGCCGGTTGGCGAGCGCACAGTTGATTCCCAGCCGCAGTACAAGCATCGAGCAGCCATTGGGATTCGAGATCATCGGGGTGGCCGCAGTTGGCGGGCAGGATGCGCTGGGCCTGCCACCACCAGATGATCCTCCAAAATGGCAGCAATCGGCCGCAATCCGCCAGGCCATCACCGAGCAGGAACACCGTCGTCCCGTTGGCTGAAAGCCGGCCGACCAGGGCTTCGCCGGCGTCAGCCAGGGCCCGGGTCTGAGAACTGGGGGCCTTGGCCCGGCAAAGATGCAGCCAGGCCCGGTCGCTGCTGGCGAATCCGGCATAATGATCGGTCAGCACCCGCAGCCAGGCGCGGCGCGCCCGGCCCTCGCCGGGCACCGGTCCGTCATGAGCGAGCAGCTCGGTGCCCCGGGCCAGCACCGCAGTCTGGGCCGAAAACGCTCGACGCAGGCCAGACAGCAGGGTGGCTGGGGGAAGTCGTTCGCGGCTGGCGGCGATCAGATCGTCGCCGGCCTGGGCCAGGGTGGGATCAGAGCCGCGCCAGGTCTCAGGGGCGCGCAGCAATTCAGCGAGCACCTCGCGGTCGGTAGTCGAAGACGGCACCAAGGGCCGGCTGCACGCGTGCAGCGCCGGCCGGGTGCGGTCCACCGCCTGAGCGGCCAGGGCCAGTCGCAGGATCGTGAACGGAGCGGTGCTGCCGGCATGTCCGCCCAGGAAGAGATGCCAAGGAACGGACACGTCCAGTTCGATGCTGGTTCCCGGCGCCAGGTTGCGGGCCTGGTCCTCGGGCTCGCCGTCCTCATCGCGGTGGACGAAGCAGGATCGCCTGCGAGAGGTGTTCGCGATACGCACCCGACCTTGCCGGACGATGGTCAAGGCCACTTGCTGGTCACTGATGGTCAGATCGTCATCGCCGGCGCTGGGATCGGCGGTGCACAGATCGCTGGCGGCGCTCCGCCCGATGAACCAGTCGCGATCTGTAGGCAGTTCCATTGCCGAGGCATATCTACGCGAGGCCGCCCCGAGGATGGCGGTGACGATCATGCTCATGCGGGGCAAGACTGTCAGGCGGATCGTAGACGTCCATGCGCCGACGGGCGGACGGTCAGCCAGGCAGGGCAGGGATACCATGTCGGTGAGCATGGCCGGCAGGATGTCGGACGCGAAATTCGCCGAACACGGGCTGAGGTAACGCGACACCGAGGTGGACTTGAGACCGGGCGATTGCCCCAGTGGGGGGCCGACATCACATACGTCATCACGCAAGTCCTGATTCTTGCGCTGGCGTTCTATGGGTATCTGTAATGGACGCGGGTCAGACCGATTGTGGTTCCCGTTTAGCGCTGGTCCGGACTTACGAGGCGGTCAGCGACCCGATATCGGACTGAGGATTTCCGACTGGTGACCCCAATGGGCGCAGATCAGCATCGCCATTGGATCCGATTACTTGTGAAATCGGGAAGATTTTTCCATCGAATCTCAAGAGCCACGGTGCTCGCCTTGGCAGGCGGCGCTCCTTCCTGGTCGCCGCAACAGCAGTTCGGAGATCTCGGCGAGCGCAGGCCCACTTAGGCCCCAACAGATGAGCGGAGCCCGTACCCGGATTCGGCTCGGCTGCGTCTTGATGTCGATATCGTCGGCATCTTGCGGATTCACCGCGGTCCAGACTGCGCCAGTATGGTGAAGGATTGGGTCATCGAATAGCCACCCCCTGATTCACGCAGGGGTGGCTATCCTTCCTCAATCACTTCGATGGCGGGGCGTTGTCTCGGCCGCCCCCGGAAGGGTTGCCGGTCGAGCTCGGCCAACCGGCAGGGCCTTTACCACCGCTGCCGCCTTTGCCGCCGCTGCTGGTGCCGCCTTTGCCGCCTCCACTGCTGCCACCGCCCTTGCCGCCTCCGTTCGATCCTCCTTTGCTCATGATTATGCCTCCTGCTCTCTGCGAGAGCGCTGATCATGCAGTCCGGCGGGGATGCCAGTTTCTGGATGATGGGTGGGAGCATAGAGAAGGGCCGCTCGCATGGCGAGGACACCAATTCTTACCCTGGATCGGCTGGGCATCCATCGTCACAACCAAGCAATTTACAGAGATATTCGCTGATTATGGAATCGGGCACGTCGTGTTGGTGGAGGTACCGCCAGAGACCCTGTGCAACCTTCACTGCCTCAAATCGTCTCCGTGTGAGGACGTCGGTCTCCTCGCAGCGGTGGATGTAATCGGATGCACATACAAAATTGCTAGGTATCTCGCACCCTTTGCCCCGAATCTTTCCAAAGCGCCAGCGTTGAAGCTGCTTGCTCTTGGCATCGCCCTGCTGATCAGGGCGCCACAGCAATTCTGTTGTGGCAGGTGTGTTATCGGCCATATTTGCCCGCTGACAGAAGAACCGATCCAAGGGTGTGATTGCCTTCCCCTGACAAATGATCGGAGCAAATGGCAGAGCATGAGAAAGTCTGGTCGGAACGCAGACGGTCTGCTTGAAATGCCTTAGAAAAAAGCTCGTCATCTGAATTGCCATGGAACCTACAACGTACAGTGATTGCGCATCAGCATCGGCCTCGTGATTCCGGCATTGCCGCACGGCAGATTTGGTAATTCGCACAACTTTATCGCTATATGCCAAGAGCACCGACTCTACTTCACTCCATCCGGGTGGATCGGTATTCTCGTCAAGAACAGCCGCCGATCCTACCTTCAAAGTGGTCTGGCCTTCGCTCGTCGGAACAATGATCAGCTCCACACCGTATTCTTTGGCCATGTTGCCAAGGACATTTATGGAAAAGTTGAGCATGGTCTTATTCGGCTGAGAAGCAGGCAACTTGAGATGCTTGGAGAAATGGCGCTTAGAAACCTTCAGCGCCTTTCGGAGATATTCCATGCGTTCGGATTCATGTCCCAGCACAGCGGTATAGAGATCTTCTGCCTGCCGGTAAACTGGGCCCTTCGGGTCTATCAGGCGGGCGAGATCATATTGCCTGTTGCTCATGTTTTTAGCATAGCAAACCGAGACACCGGGGAAGTCCAAGTTCCTGGCCCAGGTCGGTGCGGTCCACTGCATCGAACGCGTTTGGTTAGGGTTCTTCCAAACCCTACAGCACGTTGAGGTTGCATCGAGTCGCTGCCCATCTACATTCATGACTATGATGCGCCCACGCTATAATCTCCTGCTCCTCCTTCTCTGTGCGATGATGGCTGCGCCCATCTATGCCGGCGAGACCTATTTTGTCGACGATGGCATATCAGTCACTCTCTACCAGGGTGATCCCAGCCAAATTCAAGCGCAGGAATGGCATATCCGCCTGTACCGGGCTGGGGACGTGGTCGGCGGTCCCAATCGATGGGGCCTGATCATCGGCAAATCGCCAGAGGACGTCCTGAAGCAGTTGCACGCGAGCCAGGAATCGCAGAAGATCTACAACGCCTGGGCAGGCCGCAACTACCTCGAGGATCCGTTCACGTACTTCAACCCGATGGGGCCGATCGCCAAGGTCAAGCGGGCTTGGAGCTTGCCTACAACTTCGTATGCACGTTTCCAGTCGGCGCTCGACCGGGTTCTGGCCATGCGCGATCTACTGACCAAAGCGGATGCCTTCGCCAAGGGCCAGGCCCTCGAAGGCCCGTTGCGAAACTTCGGTTCGGTCTTGATGGACTATGCCGGCCCGCTCATGCATGCGCAGGAACAGTTGCGCAAACTCCAGCTCCAATTGACCACGGCCCTCAATACCGGTGCCGACGTCACGGATGCGCTTGCTGAGATCGAGCAGGACCTGGCCAAGGTGGACGTAGCCACGCCCGCACTGCAGGCTCATTTTAAGCCGGCTGGCGACGGATTAAAATTAGAAACACTCAGCGGCGATCGGCAGGTTATTCCGTTTGGAGAATTCAAGAATATCAGTGTGCGAGTGGTTGATTATCAGGGTTCGCCCGTGGCAGGTGCGAAGGTTGGTTGGCAAATGCCTGGATCTGGGAAATTGGTCTTTGTGTCAATTACAGACGATAAAGGCATTTCAACGGCTACCAATTTATATACCTTCTCGAGTGACTCCACGGCAAATCAACGGGCCTTCCTCGTAGATCAATCTACTGAATTGGGTTTCCATAAAGATGGGATCGCGCCGTCACCGACATCGCCTACCCTGACCATCACGATCTCATTTGAGAAAGCACCGGGTCAAAAGCCTGCCTGGGCGACGGAGGCCGGGAAGGACCAGTACGGAACCTGGGCAGACCTGACAGTGGGCGGGGTGACCCAGCGGATGCGGCTGATCAAGGCAGGGACGTTCCAGATGGGCAGCCCGGCGGATGAGGCTGGGCGGTACGGTGATGAAACCCAGCACCAGGTGACGTTGACCAAGGATTACTGGCTTGGGGACAGTGAAGTGACGCAAGGTTTGTGGCAGGCGGTGGTGGGGAACAACCCAGCAAACTTCAAGGGAGCTGATCTGCCGGTGGAACAGGTATCGTGGGACGATTGCCGGGGATTTTTCGGGAAGTTGAACGGCCTGGTACGCAGTGGTGGATTCACCTTCCCAACCGAGGCGCAGTGTGAATACGGCTGTCGGGCAGGGACAATCAGTGCGTACGCCGGTGATGTGGGCGGTTTGGCTTGGTTTAGAGACAATGCCGGTGGCACGACCCACGCAGTGAAGACCAAGGGTGCGAATGCGTGGGGGCTGTTCGATATGCACGGCAACGTGTTGGAATGGTGCGGCGACTGGTACGGCGATTACCCGGTGGGAGCCGCCAGGGATCCCGCAGGTCCCGCCTCCGGTTCCGACCGCGTGTACCGCGGCGGCGGCTGGTTCAGCCTCGCCAGGGGCTGCCGCGCAGCGTTTCGCTTCAGGAACGAGCCCGGCTACCGGCGCAGTACCCTGGGGTTCCGCTTGTCCGCCCCAGTCCAGGCTGGGCCTTAAACCAGTACCAGAGCGGAGCCGCAGGGGCTGTGGGGCAAGGCCGGAGGCCGCTCGCCGGAGGCGATGCCCGGCAGCCCCGGAGGCGGAGCGATCCGGCCCGGTTGGGGGTTCCAAGGGGCTTGCCCCTTGGCCGGCCGCGGAGCGGCCCGGAAAATTTCTCATTTTTCCAGAGCCGGTGCCCTGGGAGCGCAGGCTTCAGCCATCCCCAATGACCCGGCAGGCTTAAGCCTGCGCTCCCAGGGGATCACAGCACCCCAGGATAGGGTCACGGCATGCATCGCCCGCTTGGCATGGGCGGTTTGCTAGATTTCAATGGGACTTGAGGTTTGGTACGAGTCTCCATCCAGTTGCGGCCGCATTGGAAGTCAATTCGGCCAAATGCTTTGCAGACAACAGGCGTGTAGGTTCATGGTTGGGTTTCTGGGTGTATTGAATGCATTTTGGAAAGTCGCGCCAGATGCCAGTAACAATGGGTGCATAGCCTTGGTCGACGATCACATGGGCTGAATGGACCCAGAACGAGTGTTCGATTCCGTCCTCCCCCTTCCTTTGAGCAATATTGGTGGTCATCACCACGCAAGAGGTGGAATCAGGGTCGACCATAAAATTTACCGGGCTGTTCAAGTAGGCATCGCGGTAATCCGCCCGCCAACCGCCGGCCGTTTGCGATCGTATCACGATCAGACGGCCCTCGGATCCTGCCAAACCGGCACCGTCCGATTGGATCAACACGACCACGTCCAATCTTCCGTCACGGTTAAGATCCGTAAACCACACTTGCGGTTCCACCCAAAACGTGCCATCCGGTAGCAGCCATGGACCAGCGATGCGGGTGCCATCCGTGGAAGTGAGTTCCAGTTGAATGCAGACGGATCCTGGATCTCCACCTCGCGCTACCGACAAACAGGGCATTTGTGTGCCCGACAGGCCATAAACCAGCGGGTGCGATGTCGGCCCCCAGGTGAGCAGGGCACGGCTGGGTTCGACCTTGGGATCCGGCGACAGCCAAGAGGCAGGACGCATAGGCCAGCATCGCGGCCGAACGTCTGGGGTAAAAGGATCGTAATCTGGTATTTGATCAGCCCGCAGTCTGCTCGGTTGATCCGCAGGTTTCCAATGATCATCCCAAGCGGTTTGCACTGGTTCGCTTCGCGTTCTGGATACGGCGATGAAACCAATGCCGACACACAGGACCAGCCCAAGAAACGTGGCTGCGATACGTCGAATTTTTTTATCAAATAAGAAGTCCATCGTTTGGCTCCGTGGTCACAGGCAGTTTTCAGTCAGCGTTTGACAGATCTGTCAGGCTGGGATAAGCAGACGGAACCGGCTGATTCTGTCAGGCGTTGTTCGGGTGCGAAATTCGCGCAGCGGCCTCATGCTGTCAAGATGCACTCAGGAGCCCACCGTCGCCTCAGGCCAACCTTCATGACGAATCCCTGGTATGGCGATTGACGCGGTGGCCAGACCGGAATCACCACTCACTTTATAACGATCTCAGAGGTCCCCATGTCCACACCATCCGTCCGTCCCACGCTGTCCTCTATGGGCTGGCACGACACCGCCGCCCTCCTCCTTCAGATCCAGCGCATGGTCCTGTTGGTCGGGCGTCCTGGCATCGGCAAGTCCGCCTGGGCGGTTGAGCAGGCCCGACGCTGGTCCGGAGTCGAACCGGAAGTCCTCCAAGGCTCGCCTGAGCGCGATGCGAGTGCGCTCTGGGGCCTCTTCCTGCTCGAAGGCGACCGCACCCGGTTCGTCGATGGACCCTTGCCTCGGGCGCTCCGATCGGGTGCGGTACTGCTGGTCGAGGAGATCAATTTGCTGCCCCTCGAGGCACGGGCGGAGTTGCTGGCTTTGCGCGAGGCTTCCGTGGTCACCAATCCCTTCACCGGGGAGCGTTTACCCATTTCGGAACGATTCCGGCTCCTCGCCACCAGCAACCCGGAAAGCCTCCAATGCGATCGTATGGGCGACGTGGCGGAGGCCCTGATCGACGGCTGCCTAGTGCTTGACGTACCTGACCTAAATGTCGTCCAAGTTACCGACCTGCTGCGTCAACAGCACCAGTCGGCAAACGAGGTCCACATCGACCAGGTGGCCAAGGCCTGGGTCGCCTATCAGGATCTCGGCGATCCCATGGCCAAGCCGCCGGCCCGGCTGAGCTACCGGGCGGCAGACCAATGCCTCCGCCTGCTGATGGCCGGCCTGGAGCTGAGACAGGCGGTGCGCGTGGCGATGGTCAACAAATACGCCTCCCATGAGAAGCATTACCAGACAGCGCAACAGATGTGGAGACTGGGACGAGGCATGGGTGAGGAATCCGACTTTGTGGTTGACCCATGATCGGTCTTGATCCCGAGGTGCTCGCTTGCCTGGCCAGCCAGGCGGCCGGTTGGTCATTGGCGGTTCACCCCCAGACCGGCCTTGAAGCACCGGTCGCTGTCCTGCCTGCTGCTCCGGGTCTCTGGTATGATCCCACGGTAGCTCACCTGTACGATGTCCTGCTGGCGGCAGCCTGCCTTCATCGGGGCGGCCAGCCGTTCGATCGAAACCAACAGAATCTTCCTCTGTCAGAAATCCGGCTGGCAGTGGGAAGACGGCGCCTGCTGAAGATCTTCCCTGAGGCCTCTGGCGGTGAAGGGTGGAGCAATCCCGAGTCCCCGTCGTTCCAACCCCGCTGGGCGCCGATCATCAATCCGACCACTTGGCCCGTGCCGTTCGGATCCGGTCCGGTGTCCTTGATGGCGGTCAAGGCGACAGCCGGTTCCCGATCGTCTCTCGATCTGACCGATCTGGTCGCCGCCATCGATCGTGATCAAATGACCACCGCACCACTCCCGGGTGCCGAGCACCTGGGAGACCGGATCCGGTATGTCACCATCCCGGTCACGATCGATTGGTTGGCCACCACCCTTGAACTTTCCGATAACCTGGATCCGGTCTTTGAGCACTACGATGAAGGCTCTGCCCTGGTGCTGGCCAATTGCCTGCGCCAAAGCTACCGCCGGTCTTCGGGTCCGCCCCAGGACCAGTTCCGCTGCGTTGGCACCAGGTTGTCGACCAATCGGTTGCACCAGGTGCCGGCAAGCAGGGCCAGCGGCCGCGCACCCCGCCTCTTCCACTCCGCGGCGCGTGGGCAGCAACGGCGCTTTGTGCCCGACCGTCATGTGATGCTCGTTGGGTGGGATCTAAATCCGGTCAGCGATGAGTCCCTGAAGTACGCCAATGACGCACGGGAAGTGATCTACCGGCATTTGATGACTGCAGTCCGGGCATATGAACTGCTTGCGGTGCGGTTCGCCGTGACCGTGTTCCTGGACCGCGTCCTTCCAAGACCTGGTGGAGGGCACCTCTATTTCCACCTTCCCTTGGTCATCAAACAACTTAACGACAATCTGCCCACTGCCTGGCGCAGGCTGGCCGCTGCCATGCACCTGCGCGGGAGGCTCCCCGGCGAGCCTGCCGCCTGGGCCCCTCTGACGTTGGACTCGACGGTTCGTGCATGGTCGGAGATTCCAGCCCGGGAACAGGACATCCAGGCACACCTATTACACTGGAGCCGATCACCAGCGCTTGGTGGCGAACATCCTCAGAGCGTCGCAGGAGAAGACACCCAATACCTGCCGGCAATCGCCCGAGTCCTCAAGCAAGGATTCGCTCCTGACGCATTCGGCGATGGAAGATGCTGGTGCAATCTGCGTCTGGACTCCGGACGGTGTGATGTGGCCCTGGCCGATACGGTGTACCGTGTGAACACAGTCGGCCGAAAGACCTGAGATCGACCCCAGGCGGCTCAGGTTGTGCTCCAACGCGCATTCAGGCTGACGTGAGACGCCGGCCTATCACTGCCGGTCGTCGGTATGGGAATGAACCGGATCGCACGCGCTTCTTCGGAGGTCCTGACGTATGATCTTTGGAGTGGACCGGGGCAAAAGTCTCTGAAGGACTAGCCGAAATGGCTAAGATTCTGATTCGTTATATGCCTGCTGTCAATTCTACCGGACCGGAACGAGTTTGGGATCAGGGTTTGACAGACGCGCGATGAAGAGCGTCCATGGTGATTTCGAAACCCTTGAGCGCGTTGATAATTCGCTCATCGGGTTGATTTTATAGGGGCCGAGATTCGAAAGCCTGTCGCCCTTTCACTAATATCCTCTCCTTTCAAGCGCTTCGCGGATCGACAATCAGTGGCATGGTCACACCAACCTCCACCACGAATCACCCTGTTTGCTCCAAATATTTCGTCTTGGGCAAGATTCCATGCATCGCCATGATCATCGTGCGTGGCTTTTTGTGTCGTTGCCTCTGGTCCCGTGGGGTCGAAAACCGGATCGGTTGGATATCGACCATAACGGTCTGCGCACCATTCCCTGACATTACCATGCATTTCATATAGACCGAAGACGTTCGGCTGCCGACTCCTGACAGGCACGGTCGGATCCCGATCTTCAACCATAATATCAAAAACGACCTGTTTGTCTCTAGTTATTTTCGCACCGAAACTGAATGGGGTGGTCGTCCCGGCGCGACAAGCGTATTCCCACTGCGCCTCGGTCGGGAACGAAAAGGCCCCTCCACCCACCTTCCCATTCAACTTTACAAAGAATTCCCTGCACTCAAACCAAAAAACGCTGTCTGCGGGATTGGAATCCGAATTGCGCCACTTTGAATGATCGTAGCCCATCACCTCACGCCACATCTCCTGAGTCACTTCACTGTCCGCCAGCCAATAATCTTTGGTCAACGTCACAAGGTGGGGGATCTCGTCCTTTTCGCCGCCGATCTCATCAATGTAATCGCCTTTGTCATTCGTGCGGCGGAGCTGCTCCTTCGGACTTCCCATCTGGAACGTACCTGCCTTGATCAGTCGCATCCGCTGGGTGACTCGGCCCACCTTCAGATCGGCCCACGCCCCATACTGGTCTGTGCCCGTGGCCGACGGCCATACCGTCTCATTCATGGTGCTCCCTACGGTCTTTTTCATGGGCTGGGCTACCTTCCCGCCTTCTGGTTCAAGGGGCAGCGTCGTCGCTCCCTGGTCAAGATCAGGGGTGGCCATTCGGACTCCGGTATCCAAGCGTCGTATGCCAGGAGCGGAACCGTCACGATGCGCTGAGCGCGAGCGCAGCCTATCCTCGTAGAACGCTTCCAGAAATCCCTTACTTGCACCGCGGCGCACGCGATCGACCCCTGATGATGGTCCCGTCGGGTTGGAGCACGGTCCTGACGGGTACTCGCCATACCAGTCGGCGCACCATTCCCCGATTCCGGTATGCATATCTTTCAGTCCCCACGCGTTCAGGCGCCAACTCTCTTCGTTATTGTCTTTTTTCAGGCAATAGGTATTGCGCTCAGTATCATACTTCGTTGCGAAATTGAACGGGGTTGTTGATCCTGCCCGGCAGGCGTATTCCCACTGTGCCTCAGTGGGGAAAGTGAATGCCACTCCACGCAACTGGCCATTCAACTTTGTGAAAAATTCCTGACAGTCCTGCCAAGACACTGTGTCCACCGCGCGATTGGCGTCATCCGTAAAGTACGCAGGATTTTTCCCCATGATCTGCTGCCATAACGCCTGGGTCACCGCGCTTTCCCCCAGCCAGAAACCCCTCGAAATGGTCACCCGGTGCTGGGCCTCATCTGGACTTCGCTCGGGTTCGTCCACCGGGCTGCCCATGGTGAACCTCCCGGCCTTGATCAGCCGAAGTCGTGTCACCACATCGCCTATCTTCAGATCAGCCCACTTCCCGTATTCGTCCTGGCCTGAAGCGGACGCCCAAGGTGGACCATCACGAAGGCTCTGCAGCCGATCGGTCGCCAACCCCCGCAGTCGTTCGTCCTCAGTGCTCAACGGATCGTCATCCTTGAAGGTGCCCAGAAAGCGTTGCCAGATCTCCCGTTTGGCCGCTGCTGGCAACTTGTCATCACCATGGCGGGATTCAGCCACTACGAAGGCCTCGGCCATGGCTTTCTGGAAGTTTACGCTGTCCAGGTCTCTAATATCGAATGTCGCGGGTTTGGGGACGTTCTGATTTCCGCCCGACTCCGTGGTCCCAGGGACCTTGACCGGCGTCGCCGTCCCAGGGACCTTGAACACGAACTCACCTTCGTTCAAGGCCACGTCCATGATTTTTCCGTCAACTGGCGTCTGCGCCTTTTTCGTTTCGTTGGTGACATGATCCTTCACGAACATCCCCAATTCGGTCGCGGTCACCCAGCCGTCGCGACTCAGGTCCGCCTCGCCTTGGATCCCCCTCACGAAATAGCGACGGAAGATCGACTCGTCTGGCACCGTCTGCCCGGCATCCCCGGCGGTCAGGAACTGCCGTACCGGCTTCGCCAAAGCCCGGGTGATGGTCGGCGGCACCTTATCGTCGTTGGACCGTGCCTTGAAGATCGTCCCGGAGAAGCACGCGTCCAACACAAAGAGAACATGCTGCGCCTCCATCCGTCCCGCCCAGGTCTGGACCTGTTCCATAGGCAAGGCGCGCTCAATGAAGGCCGATTGGTCCCGTGCCGGGCTCGGGCAGTCCACCGGTACCAGGTAACCGACTGCGCGGCCGGTCGCGGCATGCGTCCGCGTCTCGCCATGACCCGCGTAATACACCACCAATCGCGCATCAGGCAGACTGCCGTCCTTGGTCGTGAAAACTTCGAAGGCATCCCGCAGGGCGCGGCCATCCAGATCCTTACGCGTAGTAACCGCGAAGCCGGCTTCGCCCAGTGCCTTGGCCACCGCCTCCACGTCAGCATCCACGCCAGGAAGCTTCCCGTACCCGAGTCCACGATAGGCGCTGTTGCCGATCACCAACGCCCTACTGCGACCGAACCGGACCAGCTCTACCCCGGCGGCGTCCTCCACCGAGAACGGCTTGTCGCCGCGCTCGGCCGCCGGCAGGGGCGACAGCAGCACAAGCGACAACCACCAGGACATACGCACCCACTGCACGGGCGGCAAGCGGGCAGCAGACGGCAAGCGGGATGCGGACATGATCGGCTCCAGATTCTAGCGTTGACAATTCCCATCCTAACAGGGTCTTGAAAAAGTCCATTTCAACTAAACTCAAGCAAATTCGTATTGATTTTATGCGCGGAACAGACGAACGACAGACCTCCTTTTTCATCCTTGGCGACGTGGAATCGATGATTCCAGCGGACGAACCCTTGCGGGCACTGCGTACGTTGGTGGATGAGGTCCTGG
>BJHQ01000026.1 GCA_014193115.1 Planctomycetota bacterium
TGGCTGCCTATCGGGCTAACGGTCCTCCCACGGCCGAGGGGCGGGCGCCTGTATTTTTTGTCGTTTGTGCGACATCGGGTCGGTCCGCATGGTGGAACTTGTATGCCTATTGTGGGGGCGATCCGGTGAATCGGGCGGATCCGAGTGGGCTCGATGAAGTTTGGATCAGCGGTGGAACGGTTTATTGGCAACGTGAGAATCCAGGAACGCTTTGGGATCCCAACGTGGGCCAACCTATAGCTATTGGCACTACTGACGATAATCAATGGATAAGAATCAATAAACAGCATGGTGGCGGTCTGGTTGACTATGGAACCTTGAAGTACCACGCTAGGAAGACCTACAGTGGAAGAGCAGGCGAAACAATCACAGATCAGGGTATGGCCGCAATCGTGCAGGAAGCGCGCGGTGACGGTCGAAACCATGAATATATGCCTTGGATCAGGGGTGCTGAAGGCGCACTCCGTGTTGCTTATGAGCCCGTTGGTCTGGTAAAAACAGGTCTTTATGCCCTTGGATCCGCAGCCACCATGCCGTTTGGTGGTCGTCGT
The DNA here is from genome assembly GCA_014193115.1 of Planctomycetota bacterium. Lineage (GTDB taxonomy): Bacteria > Planctomycetota > UBA11346 > UBA11346 > UBA11346 > BJHQ01. The sequence goes on from BJHQ01000026.1 coordinate 552, forward strand.
GTTTCCTCAAATGACCTACGCCGAGATGGATTTTTCCCTGATAGCTCTTTATTTTCCAACGCAGCACAGCGACTTGACGAAGGCACTTCGCGGACGCGAGTCGGCTTTGAAGTGGGCAGAGACATTTTCACTCGGGGAAACCCGGCTACAGGTATTCCACTTGCTGCCTTTGATGTTTATCAAGGCTCGCGCGAAGGTGATCATGCTCGTGTGGGTGGGGCTATAACGGGTCTGGCGATGTATGCAGCGCCTATCGTTCCAAAGGCAAGAGTTTTGGCAAAAGAATGGCAGTCTATTCGCGTTGAGCGTGGCGTTAGTACAATGCAAGCCGTCAACGGAAAAATCGGGATCATTTTAGCACGCAGACAGCTTGCCCGATCGCAAAAAGGTACACGAGTGGATGATATGAGAATTGAACCAGGCCAGTCAAGTTTCGGTATCACTCCAGATGGATGGCGCGCTATGGTGCTGGGGACGAATGATGCAAATCGTGGAATCCGCCATTCAATGAAGGCCGTTTTGCATGAGTACGGGCACGCTCATCAATGGAATATTTTAGAAGCCATGCAGGGAAGTAATTTGGCCTACAATACCTGGATGAATGCTAGGGCCAATCCCTCCCTTCGCGCTCAATTAGAGTACACGGCAGAATTATTTGCGATCCAGGAATTGGATGGGGCCGGTATGGCCACTCCATCGGCGATCCTGGATAGCGCGGAATACATGTCAGACTTTTCACCAGGGAGATAAGGACAAATTATGCGCGTGTCATATTATGTTGAAATGCTCATCGCCATCCGCGGTGACTATGTCGGCAGACCGCAAGGCCTTGCATTCCCGCCACCATCATTCGCGATTAAGGGGCTAGAACAAACTACGGGGCAATCGTTTGGATACGATTGGAAAAAATGGGAAGCGTATCTCATTGAGCAAGGGCTATTAACCAAAGAATGGGAAACAAACAATAAATAATGAGGATATGTGGAGCTGGGCTGGATCTGAGCTAGCTAGCGAAATACAAGGACAGGCGTGCGCCGGGATAAACCGGCCGAAACGAGCAGATGGAAGAGCTGCACGTTGAAGGAGTAGCGACCCACAACGACCCCGAGTCATGCGGTTGGCATCGTTCTGTCCAGAAATGCCCCTCTGCCCAAAAATCCCGGTTTTCCAGTTGGCTGATGGAATCGACTCAAACGAATTGACGGACCGCCAAAGGGTGTTGAGTCTCAACGGGATCAATGCTTACCCAGCTTTTGCTAGCGGTGGAATTGGCGCCGCTGGTTGAGCGGTGTTTTCCAAGACACGCCGCATGCGCTGTTTAGTCAGCATGGAATCGATGACCTGGATGACAGCAGTGCGTTCCGTGGGTTCGAGGGTGCCGAGCAATTGCAGGCGTTCTGACAACTCGCGGTCTTCAATGCGGACAGGTTGAAGCGGGTTCTCGTCGGGGGCCAGCAGGGCATCCACACTGACACGACCCAGGAAAGATAAGGACAGGCATATACTCTTGACTGACCAGCCGATGGTCCCCATGCTGCCGCCATGACCACCGCTCGCCGTGATCTCCTCGATCTGTCCCGTCCTGGCTGGGTGCATTGCGTGTCCCGGTGCGTGCGGCGGGCGTTTCTGTGCGGGGATGGCTTTGAGCACCGGAAGACGTGGATCGAGGAACGCATTCGTCTGCTTTCCGGTTGTTTCGCTGTCGAAGTGGCTGGTTTCGCGGTGATGTCCAACCATCTGCATGTGGTGGTGCGGTTTGATCCGCAGGAAAGATAAGGACAGGCATATACTCTTGACTGACCAGCCGATGGTCCCCATGCTGCCGCCATGACCACCGCTCGCCGTGATCTCCTCGATCTGTCCCGTCCTGGCTGGGTGCATTGCGTGTCCCGGTGCGTGCGGCGGGCGTTTCTGTGCGGGGATGGCTTTGAGCACCGGAAGACGTGGATCGAGGAACGCATTCGTCTGCTTTCCGGTTGTTTCGCTGTCGAAGTGGCTGGTTTCGCGGTGATGTCCAACCATCTGCATGTGGTGGTGCGGTTTGATCCGCAGGAAAGATAAGGACAGGCATATACTCTTGACTGACCAGCCGATGGTCCCCATGCTGCCGCCATGACCACCGCTCGCCGTGATCTCCTCGATCTGTCCCGTCCTGGCTGGGTGCATTGCGTGTCCCGGTGCGTGCGGCGGGCGTTTCTGTGCGGGGATGGCTTTGAGCACCGGAAGACGTGGATCGAGGAACGCATTCGTCTGCTTTCCGGTTGTTTCGCTGTCGAAGTGGCTGGTTTCGCGGTGATGTCCAACCATCTGCATGTGGTGGTGCGGTTTGATCCGCAGGGGCCGATGGGCTGGTCGGCTGAGGATCTGGTGCTTCGATGGTTGACCGCCTATCCGCCCGAGTTCTTCGCGGATGGATCTCCGAAACTGCCGGATGCGGCGGTGATCGCGGAACTAGCCAAGGATCACGAACTGGTGGAAAAAGCACGGAAACGGCTGGGGGATCTCAGTTGGTTTATGAAGGCGCTCAAAGAACCGATCTCGCGCAGGGCGAATCGCGAAGACGGTTGCCGAGGAACGTTCTGGGAAGGTCGCTTCCGTTCGACGGCGCTGCTCGATCAGGCGGCGGTGATCGCGGCGATGGTCTATGTCGATCTCAATCCGATCCGGGCGAAAGTCGCAAAAACTCCTGAAGCATCAGCGGGAACCTCGGTGTCGGCCAGGGCGACGGCGCGCAACCGGCATCGGTCGGCGGTTCGGGTGCGGCAGCGCGCGAGTTCCACGGCCCAAGCTGACCAGGTGGTGAAAGCTTCCGGCGTGGAGAGCGCAACCACGCCGGAAACCGGTTTGTGGGTGGCGACGATGGAACGTTGCCGGATCGATGCCGGATTACCCGGTCCTTCGCAGGTGGCGACGTTGACTCCTGATGAGTACCTCACGTTGGTCGATGCTTCAGGCCGGATCGTTCGAGCGGGAAAGAAGGGTGTCATTCCACCGGAATTGGCACCGATCCTGGCGCGTCTCGATCTGAAGGTTGACGATTGGGTCGATTTCCTGCTCAGTCCGCGGCAATTGTTGGGCGCAGCGCTTGGCGCGCTTGCCAGCCGGATGGCCGAAGCGACAAGGCGGGGCGTGGATTGGGTGCGAAATTACTGCCGGCTGTTCCCGGGTTCGGCGGCGGAGGCAAAGCGGGCGGCGTAATTAAGTAACACCTATCGGCGATCAGCCGGACCAAAAAAGGCAGGCTGTTCAAGAGTTGAAAGAAGTTACACCGTGGTGGTATTGCGGAAAGGTCGATCGCGATGAAATTCGCCATGCAGCCTGACGTGCGAGCTTGCCTGAGGCATGCCCAGCAGCACCGTCTGGCTTATGACCGACGTTGGGGAGCTGACCGAGGATCGTGGCTTCAAGGCGTTGTTCAGCGCCTACCCGCGGGAGACGGTGGAGGTCTTCGCTGCGGAGCTGCTGGCCGAGCGCGGCCTGCCCTCCCGGGTCGAGGTACTGGCGCAGGAGTCGGCGCTGCCGGACCTGGGCGACCCGAGTCGCTTTTTGGATGTGGCGCTTTTGGCATCGTGGCCGGACGGCCAGCAGGTGGTGATCACCTTGATCGAGCACTGGTCCGAGGCGAGGAAGGTCGACCTGCGCCGGGTGCTGTGGTACGCCGCCGATCTGGCGCTGCGGCACCCGCAAGCCGCGGTGTTTCCGGTTGTCCTCGTCATCGACCCGTCGCCGCGGGATGTCCCCGGACGCCTGGAAATGCGCGTGGCCGGTCGGGTGACGGTGCTCTTGGATGCGCAGGTGACGCGGATCACGGCCGGAGACGTGCCGCGCCTGCGCGCGCTCCAGAACCGCGTGGCGGCAACGTTGGCCGTCTTGGCCGCCCAGGATGCGGTCGAGGCGCTGGTGGACTTCGTTCAAGACATGGCCCGCAGCCCAGGCCCGTTGGACGATCTGGAGCGGTTCCTTCCCTTTGCCATGAAGCTTGCCAGAATGCACGAGTCGGACGCACCCCGCTTCCGGCGCAGGCTTGAGGAGACCGGCATGGTCAACGTGATCACCGAGATGAAGAACGAAGCTAAAGCCGAAGGCAAGGCCGAAGGCAAAGCCGAAGGCCAGATCAACGAGATCCGTCGCCTGGTCGCGAAAGGCAGGCTGACCGTCGATGCCGCCCGTGCTGAAATCCGCGAACTTGTTGAAGGTGGCATGATTTCTCAGGACCTCGCCGCGAAGACGCTCGGCCAGCTCGGCTGACGTGCTCAATATCCGGTCATAAAGACCGGAGTATTGTTCGGGACCGCTCCAGCTTGGTCAACTACACGAAACCCGAGAGAAAACGCGAGAGTTTTCTGTAATCCGCTGGGACCGAAAACCGACGAAGAAGCACCGTAAATTCTTGCAGGGTTCCCCGAGATCCGCGTTCTCCGTTTTGAGCCAGGACGCTTGGTCTCCGGTCAGGACAGGTCCCCGGCAGTCCGGATTCTCCAATTTTCTGGGGTGGAGAATGGCCCGGGTTATCAATGGGTTCCCGCTTGGAGAGCGGGCGAGATGTGAAATGGTCGGAATAACGGGCTGCGTAGAAGCCCTCCGTTTCCCCTGCTGGAACGCCACCTCCGTCGCGATGTTTACGCCGCGACGGATTTCATGGTGAAACATCTTCAAAATGACACTCGGCCAAGCTGTTTGCGCTCCGGCAACCCGGAGTCGTCACTGGTGCACGCATTCCCCGAGGGCGTCTGCGGCGGCTTCCATCACGGCTTCGTGCAGGGTCGGGTGGGCGTGCACGGTGGTCATCAGTTCGGTGGCGGTGGCTTCGAGTTTCATCGCCAGGGCGAGTTCGCCGAGCAGTTCGGTGGCGTCGTAGCCGGTCAGGTGGGCGCCGATCAGTTGCATGTGCTCCGCGTCGAAGACCAGTTTGACGAAGCCTTCGGGGTGTCCGATGGCCTTGGCTTTGCCTGAGGCGACGAACTGGAACTTGCCGATCTTGTACGGCCGACCGCGTTCCTTGGCCTTCTTTTCGGTCAGGCCGATCGAAGCGACCTGGGGCTGGCAATAGGTACAGCCGGGGATCTGGGTGTAGTCGACCGGTTGGGGATGGCCAGTGATGGCAGCGAGGCAGGCCTCGGCTTCGTGGCTGGCCTTGTGGGCGAGCAGTTGTTTGCCGGCGACATCGCCGATCGCCCAGATGCCGGGGATGTTGGTGGCCAGGTTCTCATCGACGGCGATGAAGCCGCGTTCGTCGAGCTTGACTCCGGCCCGGTCGAGGCCGAGTCCCTCGGTGTTGGCGAGGAAGCCCACCGCCACCAGGACCTGTTCGGCAGCGATGGTGCTGGACTGGCCGTTGGCTTCGATGTGGACGATCACCTGGTCGGCCTGGACATCGAGCTTGGTGACCTTGGTGCTGGTGTGGATCGCCACTCCGGCCTTGGTGAACTGGCGCTGGACGAATTGGGCGATCTCGGTGTCTTCGATCGGCAGGACCTGGTCCATGACCTCAACCACAGTGACCTGGGTGCCCAAGGTGCTCAGGAAATAGCCGAACTCCATGCCGATGGCGCCGGCGCCGATCGCAACCAGGGATTTCGGCTTGGTGGTGGTGGCGAGCAGCTGCCGGTAGTTCAGCACGCGTTTGCCGTCGACCGGCAGATGAGGGAAGCTGCGCACCCGGTGGCCGGTGGCGATGACGATGTGTTTGGCCGACACCTGGCTGGTGGTGCCATCGGACTTGGCGATGGCGACGGTGTCGGCGCTGACGAATGACGCAGTGCCGCTGAGCACCGTGATCTTGTTCTTCTTCATCAGAAAAGCGACGCCCTTGGACATCGCTTCGGCCACGTCACGGCTGCGTTTCATCACCGCGGCGAAGTCGGCGGTGGGTTCGCCGCCGCTGGCCAGGCCGTAGTCCTTGGCGTGGCGCAGGGTGTCGAGGACCTCGGCGGATTTCAGGAGCGCCTTGGTCGGGATGCAGCCCCAGTTCAGGCAGACGCCGCCGAGGGCCTCCTTTTCGACGACGGCGGCTTTCAGGCCGTGCTGCGCCGCCTTGATCGCGGCGACGTAGCCGCCGGGACCGGCGCCGATGACGAGGACATCGAAGTCAGGCATGGGAATAGCTTTCGCAGGTGATTTAGGCTCAGATGAGCAACAGCGCCGGAGCTTCGAGCAGCTCGCGCAGGGTTTTGAGGAAGGCCGCGGCGTCGGCGCCGTCGACCGCGCGGTGATCGGCGCTGAGGGTCACGGTGAGCTGCTTGCCCGGCACCACGGCGCCGGCGCGGACCACGGGGACATCCTTGATGCCGGCCACCGCCAGGATCGCGACCTGGGGCGGGTTGATGATCGCGGTGAACGCGGCGATCCCGAACATGCCGAGGTTGCTGATGGTGAAGCTGCCGCCTTGGAATTCCGCAGGCGCCAGCCGGCCTTCCTGGGCTTTTTTGGCCAGGGCGCGGACTTCGTCACCGATCTGGCGCACGGTCTTGGTATGGGCCCGGGCGACGATCGGCGTGATCAGCCCGTCGGGGATGGCCACCGCGACGCTGATGTCGGCGCTGTCGAATTGGCGGATGGCGTTGCCCAGCCACGCCGCGTTCAGTTTGGGATGCTGGCGCAGGGCCAGGGCGCTGGCCCGCACCAGCAGGTCGTTGACGGTGATCTTGACATCGGCGGCGGCGAGCTGTTCGCGGAGGTCGGCCAGGCGTTCGGCGGCGATGGTCTCGGACACCGTGAAATGCGGGATCGTCGAAGTCGATTCGAGCAGGCGTTTGCCGATCACCGAGCGCATCGGCGACAGCGGCAGGTCGGCCTGGGCCGGGCCGTCGGCGCGGCTGAGCTTCAGTTTCGGCTTGGGCGGAGCAGTCGCCCCGGCCGAGGCGAAGGATGCTGATCCGTCCTTCGCCGCGGCTTCGACATCGCGGCGGAGGATCCGGCCGTCCGGTCCGCTGCCGGTGACCTTGCGCAGATCGACGGCGAGGGCCGCGGCAACCTTGGCCGCCACCGGCGAAGCGCGCACGCTTTTCCCGGGTTTTGCAGTTGGTGCCGGGAGCGGCGCCGAAAGGGCAGCAGCGGTTGGCGCAGAGAGAAGTGCAGGCGCAGGGACCGCGGCCGGCGCCGCAGCGGGAGCTGGGGCCGCCACCGGCGCTGCCAGCGCGGCGTTCTTGGCCTTTGCTTCGGCGACCGCGGCGGTGGTGTCTTCGCCGGGTTTGGTGGTCAACAAGCCGACCACGGCGTTCACCGGCAGCTGCTGGCCGGCCTCGGCGAGCAGCACGGCGACGCGCCCTGCGTCGCTGCTCTCCCATTCCAGCACCGCCTTGTCGGTCTGGATCTCGGCGATGACCTGGCCGATGGCGACCTGATCGCCGGGCTTGATCTTCCACGCCACGAGGGTGCCCTCGGTCATGGTCGGCGACTTGGCGGGCAGGAGGAGTTCGGTGATCATGTTCGTTGCCTCAGTCGCTTGCGGATGTCTCGGCGCAGGGTGCTCGGGTCGCGGCGGGCGTGACGGATGAGGATGATGACGGCCGGGCGCTCTGCGAGATAGATGATGTGGTAGGGAAAACGATGGGCCAACAGGCGATGGACTCCATTTGTCCAACCGACGGGGACTCCGACCTGGGGATCGTCGCCGATCTGTTCGAGATGCGCCCACATGGCGCGTTGGAATTCATCGCCGAGTCCTGATCGCTGGCCATCGTACTAGTTGCGTGCTCTGGCGAAATCGCGAATCGCCGGAGGCAGCAGGAGATACGAAGAAGTCATGCACGGCGGGTTCGTCGACGGCGCGGGCGATTGCGCTCAAGATAGGCCTTTGCCTCTTCGGAAGAGTAGGCGATTCCATCCTGACGGTATTGGGCCAACCGCGCATCCACTTCCTGCTTGAGTTCGATCTCGTCGGCAGCGAGCAGGGGAGGAGCGCCATCAAGCGCGCTATCCCACAATTCCTGGGCAGCGAGAATCCGATTGTCCACATCCTGGCGCTTCAGGTAGTCGAGCGCGGACCGGATGGTGAGGCGAGCGGGCACGGTCATCTCACCGGCTGCACGCCCGGCGTACCGCGGCAATGATGCGGTGGGGCTTAGGCAAGGTCTCGTGTTCGAGATTCGCCGCATACGGCATGGGGTTTTCCGAGGTCGTCACCCGTTCCGGCGGAGCATCGAGGTCGTCGAAGCACATCTGCACGATCTGGGTGGCGATCTCGGCGCCGATGCCGCCGGTCTGGTAGCATTCCTCGACCGTCACCAGGCGGTTGGTCTTGCGCACCGATTCGGCGATCAGGCCGATATCGAGAGGTTTGACCGTGCGCGGGTCGACAACCTCGCAGTCGATGCCGCTCTTGGCGAGTTCTTCAGCGGCCTCCAACGCCCAGTGCACGCTGCGGTTCACGGCGACGATGGTGCAGTCGCGGCCAGGGCGCTTGATGTCGCCGACGCCGAAGGGGATGGCGTAATCCGCGACCGGGATGTCCTGTTCATAACCATAGAGCATCTCGTTTTCGAGGAAGCACACGGGATTCTGCTGGCGCAGGGCGGTCTTCATCAGGCCCTTGGCATCGAATGGGGTCGAGGGCGAGACCACGATCAGACCGGGGAAATGGGCGAAGAGCGCCTCGACCGCGTGGCTGTGCTGGGACGACACTCGCGGGCCGGCGCCGTTGGGGCCGCGCATGACCAATGGCACGTTAAACAGACCGCCGGTCATGTAGCTCATCTTCGACGCGTTGCTGATGATCTGGTCGAAGGCGGGAAAGCTGAAGTTCCAGCTCATGTATTCGATGACCGGCCGCAGCCCGGTCATCGCCGCGCCCACCGCGAGGCCGGTGAAACCGCTTTCGGTGATCGGCGTATCGAGCACGCGATCAGGGCCGAATTCGTCCAGCAAACCCTTGGTGACCTTGTAAGCACCATTGTACTGGGCGACCTCTTCGCCCATCACCACGATGGTCGGATCCCGTTCCATCTCCTCGGCGATCGCCTGGCAGATGGCCATGCGCAGATTGAGCAATTGCAGCCCATTGCCCAGAACCGTGGCCTTTCGGCCAAGGAACGGTTCGGTCTTCTGGTTGATGGGCCGGGACGCACGGAATGGCGGAGTTGCGACGGTCATGGTTCAGCCCTTCGCCGCCGGAGTCGCCGCATACACGTGGGTCGCCAATTCGTTCAGTGGGGGTTCGGGGGAATCCTCGGCGAAACGCACCGCGGTTGCGACTTCGCTGGCGACGTCTTCCTCGAGCGTGTCCCAGGCGGCTGCGGTCAGCCAGCCGCAGCTGAGCAGATCGGTCTTGATGCGTTCGATCGGGTCGAGTTTTTTATAGGCGTCGACCTCGTCTTTGGTCCGGTACAGTCCAGCATCCGAGGCGCTGTGGCCGCGGTAGCGGTAGGTCTTGGCCTCGACCAGCACCGGTTGGCCGGAACGGGCAAGAGCGACGGCTTCTTTGGCGGTCGCCCAAACGTCGTACAGGTCGAGCCCATCGCAGGTCAGGCCGACCATGCCATAGCCCGGAGCCTTGGCCTCGGCGATGTTCTCGACCGACACCGCCCGGGAGCAGGCCGTGCCCATGCCGTAGCGGTTGTTCTCGACCACGTAGATCGCCGGGAGTTTCCACAAAGCGGCCAAGTTGAGCGATTCATGGAAGGTGCCCTGGGGCACCGCGCCATCGCCCAGGTAGGAGACGCTGACCCCGCCGGTCTTCAGGTATTTCGCTGAGAACGCCGCGCCAGTGCCGACCGGAATCTGCCCGCCAACGATGCCATGGCCGCCGAGCATCCTGGATTTCTTGGAGAAGAAATGCATCGATCCGCCCTTGCCGCGGGCGTTGCCGGTGTCTTTACCGAACAATTCCGCCATCAAGGCGGTGGTCGGCTCGCCGGCGAGAATGGCCAGGGCGTGACAGCGGTAGCTGGTGACGGTGGCGTCGATGGTCGGATCAAGGTGCTGGGCAAAGCCGGTCTGCACCGCTTCTTGCCCGATGTACAGGTGCAGAAAGCCTGCGATTTTCTTGATCTGGGTTCCGGGCCTGAAAATTCCGGTCTGCTTCTCGGCCTGTTCTTCAAACCGGCGGATGCGCAGCATCTGGCGGAGGGCGTTCAGGACGCGTTCCTGGCCCATGACCGTCCGCGCCGTGGCGGCGGCGGCGTGGCGGGGGGGCTGGGATATCTGGATCATCGAGGGGTCTCGCAGCAGCGCGGCTGCGAGCCGCGCCCGATGGGGGTGCGGCTCAATGAGCGGGAACAGGCTTCGGGTCGGCTGCCGCGGCGCCGCCAGCCGGCGCCGCTTCGACCTGGGCAGGAGCTGCAACAGGCTTTGCCGGTTCCGTGGCTGACTCCTTCGCGGGTCCGGCCGGAGCCAGAGTCACCTGCGACTGCTGGGCCGGCGCAGCAGCGGGAGCTTCCGCTTTCGGTTCTGCCTTTTGCGGCTCCGCGACCGGCGCCTTTGCTGGTTCGATGACAGGCGCCTTTGCTGGCTCCTGGGCTGGACCCGGCGTGATCAGCGCGGGCTTGGAGGGCGCTTGAACTGGATCGGCCGGTTTGAGCTCCAGGGTCGCCGGTTTGCCGGCGGTAGCTGAGCCAGGCGCTGGCGCTGCGGCTTTTTCAGGCGCTGCGGCTTTATCTGGCGCTGCGCTTTGGGCCGGAACCGCAGCGGCGCCGGCTTCGCTGGCGGCCTTCGCTGCGGGCTCGGAGGTGGCTCCGGCGAGCCTGGCCACCGATCCGCCGCGGGGGATGGCGATGATGGTCAGGAAGAGGAAGAGCGCCACGATCAGCCAGCCGGTGAGCTTGGCCATCTTGCGGCTGGCACCGACGCCGAGGGTGGTGTCGAGCTGGCCGCCACCGCCAAAGGCGCTGGACATGTCACCGGCGCCGCCTTGCAGCAGGACCAGGAAGATGATCCCGAAGCACAGGGGATACAGCAGGACGAACAGGGTCAGAAGCAGCGTTTCCACGGGTTCCTCAGGCGGCAGCGGCCAGGATGGCGTTGAAGTCGGCGGGCTTCAGGCTGGCGCCGCCGACGAGGGCGCCATCGACATCGGGCTGGGCGAGCAGTTCGCGGGCGTTGTCCGGTTTGACCGATCCGCCGTATTGGATGCGCAGGCGGTCGGCGAGGTCGCCGACGATCCCGCGCAGGACCGAGCGGATGAAGGCGTGGGCTTCTTGGGCCTGGGCGCTGGTCGCGGTGCGGCCGGTACCGATGGCCCACACCGGCTCATAGGCGATGACCAGGGTGGGCAGGTGCTCCGCCGACAGACCGGCAAGACCGCCGGTGAGCTGGGTGCGGAGCACGTCCTGCAGGCGGCCGGCATCGCGTTCGGCCAAGGTTTCGCCGACGCAGACGATGGGGATCAGGCCGTGGCCGAGGACCGCTTTCAACTTGCGGTTGACCGTGGCGTCGGTTTCGCCGAACAGCTGGCGGCGCTCGCTGTGGCCGAGGATCACGACGGTCGCGCCGGCGTCTTTCAGCTGGCCGGCAGAGACCGCGCCGGTGAAGGCGCCTTTTTCCTCCCAGTGGCAATCCTGGCCGCCGACCTTGAGCCGGCTGCCGGACACCGCCTGGGCGACGCTGGCGATGGAAAGGAATCCTGGGCAGACCGCGGCATCAACCCCAGCTGGAACGGCGGCGGCGACGGCGCTGGCCAGGGCCGAGCCTTCCGCGCGGGTGAGGTGGAGTTTCCAGTTGCCTGCGATGAATTTGGTGCGGGACATGGGGGCTCGTTCGGGCTCCGGCGCGGCGGGAGCGGAACCCTAGACCGCGACCCGGGGTGGTCAATGCCGCCGAATGGCTGGTTTCCCCGGAGTGGACGCAGATTGACCCAGCGCCGCGGTGGCGATCGCGGCGGTTCGGCGCAGGTGGGCGGGCATCGCAGCTTTGCCGAGCACCCCGTTCCTGGGATCTTTGCTGTTCCGGACCGAAACGGCATCATCGGCCATGGTTTTGACCGCGGCCGCTCATTCGGCGGGTCAGCTCAGCGCGCTGTCGCAGCTACCCGGTCAGCGTGCCAAGGCTTCGAGTCCCGCGGCCACCTGCCACATCCGGGCGTCGTCGCCCAGGGCCGCTTGCAGCTGCATGCCGACCGGCAGGCCCCGCTCATCGGCGCCGAACGGCACGGAGACTCCGGGCACGCCGGCCAGGTTGGTGGCGATGGTGAACACGTCCGACAGATACATCTGCAGCGGATCGGCGGTTTTCTCGCCGCGACGGAAAGCCGTGGTCGGGCTGGCCGGGCCGAGCAGCACATCGCAGCTGGCGAAGGCCTGCTGATAGTCGCGGACGATCAGCGCCCGGACCTGCTGGGCTTTTTTGTAATACGCGTCGTAATAGCCGGTGGAGAGCACATACGTGCCGAGGAAGATCCGGCGGCGGACCTCGGCGCCGAAGCCTTCGGCCCGGCTGCGTGCGTACAGGTCGCCGAGATCCTTGGGATCGCTGGCGCGGTGGCCGAAGCGGATGCCGTCGAACCGGGCCAGGTTCGAGGCCGCCTCGCCGGTGGCGATCACGTAATAGACGGCGACGGCGAACCGCTCGTGGGGCAGTTCGACCTCGACCAGCCGGGCCCCGGCAGATTCCAAGGCGGATTTGGCAGCATCGAGCCGGGCGCGGACGCCGGGGGCCAGGCCGGCGACATGGGCGGGGCACCAGCCGACCCGCAGGCCGCGCAGGGCAGCGCGGGGATCAATCGTCTGGTCGACGGGAGCCCAGCTGTGGGCGGCGCTGGTGCTGTCGAGGGGATCATGCCCGGCCATCGCCCGGAAAGCGGTCTCGGCGCCGGCGACATCGGCGGCGAACGGTCCGATCTGGTCGAGAGACGAGCCGAAGGCGATCAGGCCATACCGGCTGACCGCGCCGTAGCTGGGCTTGGCGCCGACCACGCCGCACAGGCTGGCAGGCTGGCGGATCGACCCGCCGGTGTCCGAGCCCAAGGCGAGGGGCGCGATGCCCGCGGCAACCGCAGCAGCGCAGCCGCCTGAGCTGCCGCCGGGAACCCGGGCCGGATCCAAGGGATGGCGCACCGGTCCGCGGCAGCTGGTCTCGTTGGACGAGCCCATGGCGAACTCGTCCATGTTGGCGGTGGCCACCACCACCGCGCCGGCGGCTTCGAGCCTGGCGACCGCGGTCGCCGTGTATGGCGCGATGAAACCGGCCAGGATTTTCGAGCAGCAGCCGACCTCGGCGCCAGTCAGGCAGAGATTGTCCTTGATCACCAGCGGAACGCCGGCCAGCGGCAGCCGTTCGCCGCTGCGCACCCGGGCATCGACCACGTCGGCGGCAGCCACCGCCCGCGGGCGGTGGACCCGGATGATGGCATTCAAGGTGTCGCGCTCGGCGGCGTGCAGGCTGTGTTCGACCGCGTTCCGGGCGGAGCGTCCGCCATTCACTGCGGCGGCGATGGCGGTGATGGATTCGGTCACGATCAGCGCTCCACGACCTTGGGGACCAGGATGGCGACTTCGTTGCGGGCCGGGGCGTTGGCCAGCACCTGGGCGGTGGCGAACATCGGCCCAGGAACATCCGGGCGGAGCACACTGGACAGCCCAGCGACATTGGCGACCGGCGCGATTCCGGCGGTGTCGACCTGGGACAATTGCTCGACATAGCCGACGATGGCCTGCAGCTCGCCGGCCAGACGCTGGGCCTCGGCCTCGTCCACCGCCAGGCTGGCGAGACGGGCGAGCTGCCGGACTTCGACGACGGTGATCGCCACGGGGCATCCTCCGGGTAGGGAGGCGGAATCGTTGGCGGATCGCCTGGCTGTCCAGAGCCGGTGTGGGTCAGCCGCTCAGGTACCGAAGGACCGCATCGCTGCCTGGGCCGTGCCGCCCAGGCCGGCGACCAGGGCGCCGATGGCGGCGATCACCGACGGCAGGCAAGCCGACATGACGATCGCCGAGACCCCGATCTTGATCGCGAAACTCAGGTGGAGCACGTTGATCTGCGGCACCGCCCGGACCAGGACGCCCTCGGCCACGGTGATCGCCATCACCGCCCCCAGCACCGGGAAGCTCAGCGCCAGGGCGGTGAGGTTCGCAGCGTGGATCTCGTGAACCATGAAGTCGGTCGCCGCTGGTCCAAACGAGAACGCGCCCATCGGCACCAGGCGGAAGCTGTCGATCAGGCTGGCGATCAGCAGCAGGTGAGCATTGGCGGCGAGCAGCACCATGACGATGGCGGTGTGGAGCAGATCACCGAAGGGTCCTTCGCCGATGTCGGCGCTGGGATCGAAGTTTTCTGCCGCCTGGAAACCGGCATAGCGGTTGATCAGCTCGCCGGCCATCCGAACCCCTTGGACGGTGAGCGACAGCAGCCAGCCGAGGGCCAGCCCGGTGCAGGCCTCCTGAGCCGCGAGCAAGAGGAATCCGATGTTGAGGGGGACCTGCGCCGGAACCGGAACCTGAGGTGCTACCGCGATGGTCACCGCCACCGCCAGCAGCACCCGGACCGAGCCTGGCGCCCACGGCCCGCCGAGCAGCGGAGCGCTGGCGAAGAACGCCGTCAGCCGGACCAGGACCAGCGCCCACACCGGAACATGCTGGGCGATCGCAGCGATCGGCGCGGGATCCACGGCTCATCCTCGGCTACGGGCGCACGGCATCACCCACAATAAAGACGATGAACCGCCAAGCCGCCATGTCGCCAAGGAACAACCTGGGAAAGGCTCCGCTGGCTGGATGAAAATCCGGGTGCGGATGGATCTTTCTGTGACCTGCCGCCACGAGGCGCTTCGGCGTCGTGGCGGTTCCCCACCTACGCCACCCAGGATCACAGCGCCCCGATCTGGGGCAGGCCGGTGAACAGTTCGGCCGAATAATCGACCAGGACCCGGGTCATCCACGAGCCGAGCAGCACCAGCACCAGACCGATCGCCGCCAGCTTGGGGACGAACGACAGGGTCTGCTCCTGGATCGAGGTGACCGCTTGCAGGATGCCGATGATCAGGCCGATGACCATCGTCGCGAGCAGCACCGGCGCCGACAAAAGCACGGAAACCCACAGCATTTTCCGCAGCAATTCGATCAGGACGTCGTCAGGCATGGCGGATCTCCAGGGTTCAGCGGTAGCTCGCCACCAGACCCGACACCAGCAGGGTCCAGCCGTCGACCAGCACGAACAAAAGCAGCTTGAACGGCATCGAGATCACCACCGGCGGCAGCATCATCATGCCCATGGCCATCAACACCGCCGACACCACCAGGTCGATGACCAGGAACGGCAGGAAGATGACGAAGCCCATCTGGAAGGCGGTCTTCAGTTCGCTGGTGGCGAAGGCCGGCACCAGGGTCAGCAGCTGCACGTCCTCGGCAGTGCGCGGGCGCTGGGCGCCGGACAGCCGGATGAAGGTCGCCAGATCGGCCTTGCGGGTGTTCTTGAGCATGAACGCCTTGATCCCGCGCTCGGCCCGCTCCAGGGCGACCGCCTGGCTGATCTCCTTGCGGGTCCACGGCTGGAGGGCTTCATCGTTCAGCTGGCGCAGGGTCGGCGCCATGATGAACAACGACAGGAACAGGGCGAGGCCGAGCATCACCTGATTGGGCGGAAGGGTCTGGGTGCCCAGGGCCCGGCGCAGGAACCCGAGCACGATGATGATCCGGGTGAAACAGGTCATCATCATCAAAAATGCTGGAGCCAGGGCGAGGGCGGTGACGACCAGCAGCAAGGTGACCGCGCCGCTGAAATCCCCGCCTTGCGGATTGTCGATGCGCAGGGTCAGGCCGCCGCTCGACAGGGTCATGGCCGCGGCGGTGGATGACCCGACCACTTCGCCTTTGGCGCCCGGCGCCACCGTCACATCGTTGGTCGTGGTCTTGGTTCCGGCGTCGCCGATCTGGCCGATATCCACCGCTCCGGGCGGCAGATCCAGCGCTGGCGGCTCGACCGCGGGCAGGCAGGCAACCAGGACGATGACCAGGGCGGCGAGCTGCAGCGGCGCCCAGCGCAGCAGAGACGCCCAGCGCAGCAGTGACCAGCGACGAGGCGGGCGCTGACCGCCGGAGTCCGTTTGCACGGCCAGGCTCATTATCGACCTCCCTGAATCCGGCTGAGCAGGTTGGCAAAGGCGCTTGGCTGCGGCGCGGTGGTCGAGGTGCCAGCAGGTGGTGCCGGCGCTTCCGGCCCGCCGAGCAGCGTGGCCGGAAAGGTGCCCAGGGTGTGCAGCTCGTGCTCGCCCTGGCCGACCAGAACCAGCTGGTCGCCGAGCCGCACCAAGGTCAGCTGACGTTTGAACCCGACCGCGACCGTATCGACGATCTCCAGGTGTTTCCCTCGGCGGAGCAACGCCTTGTCGGCGCCAGCCCGGCGCGCCAGCCAGCCCAGCCCTACCGCCAAACCGGCGACCACCAGCAAGCTGGCGGCGACCACCAGCAGAGAACCGGCATCCGGTCCAGCCGCCGCCGGGGCCGCAGCGCGATTGGTGGCAGCCCACTCCGCATCGGTGAAGACTTCGCCGGCCCAGGCCGGGCCGACCAGCCCGACCAAGAGCAGCGCCATGGAAACCAGCGCCGAGAAGCGCCTCGACGGATGATGAAGAGCACCACACGGCCGAGCACGGAAGGTCATGGAAGACCACCGAGGCACCTGGCGTGCCAGAACGTGGAGCTGCGCTTCCGGACCCGGGCAGGAGTCACTGCCGGTCGCTGCCCGCTGGCGGCAGCCAGGACCACAGCTATGCAAGGCCCCCTCGCATGCCTATATCGTCTCTTCTGCGTCTCGCGGGATGACCCCGGCCCTGCTGGTCCACCTGACGCGCCGCGACCTGACCGATCGCTTCAGCGGCTCGGCGCTTGGCGGGTTGTGGGCCTTCATCCAGCCGTTGGTGATGGTGTTCATTTTCACTGTGATTTTCTCCCAGATCATGTCTGCCCGCATACCCGGGTCAGGTTCGCCATTCGCTTATGGAATGTACCTGATGAGCGGCATGTTGCCGTGGGTCGCGTTCAGCAATACCTGTCTGCGCTGCTCCAATCTGTTTTCTGAGCGCAAGGCGATGATCCAGCAGGGCAGGATCGCTCTGGCGAGCCTGCCCCTGGTCGTGGTTGCTTCAGAGTGCTTCACCTTTTTCGTAACCACCACGATTATGCTGGTCATCATGGCCTCCACCGATGGCCTGCCGGGTTGGCCGTTGGTTGCGGTTATCCCGGTGCTGATTGCCCAGCAAATCCTGGCCTATGGGCTCGGACTTCTGCTTGCGACCTTCACCGTCTTCCTTGCTGACCTTCGGGAAATCGCCTCCATTTTCTTCCAATTGCTGTTCTGGTTCACGCCCATCGTGTACTTCACTTCCGTCGTTCCTGCGGCTGTCCAGCCGCTGGTCATGGCCAACCCGGCATCGATCTTCGTCGAATCGTACCATGCCATCTATGTGACCCACACTTGGCCCGATCTGATGCCGGTGCTCATCACCGCCGGACTCGGCGTCGCGGTGACCGCGTTCGCCTTGTGGGTTCTGCGCCGGTTGGAACGCGATGTCAGGGATTTCTTATGACGCCACAGCGAAAGGCCGAGGCATCCCGGTGATCAGCGTCCAGGGCATCAGCAAGCGCTTCCGGCTGTACCGGTCTCCTGCGGATCGACTGAAGGAAATTCTGCTTCGGCGGCCGTTCCACACAGATTTCCAAGCCCTCGATGACGTGTCATTTGAACTTTCGCCAGGCCAGTCGCTGGGCGTCATCGGGCCTAATGGAGCAGGGAAAAGCACGTTGCTGCGCATCCTGGCCGGCGCCCTCCTGCCCGACCGCGGCACCGTGCGAGCGACCGGCGGTGGCCGCATCTGCTTGCTGTCGATCGGCATCGGGATGGACCCCAACGAGAGCGGGCTGCGCAACATCGACCTCAGTGGCTTGGTGTTGGGCATGACGCCTGCCGAGATCGCAGCAAAACGCCAGGCGATCATCGACTTCACCGAGCTCGGCGACTTTATCCACGAGCCGGTGCGCAGCTATTCCTCTGGCATGGCCCTGCGCTTGGGTTTCGCCGTGGCGATCCATGCCGATCCCGCCTGCTTCATCATCGACGAGGCGATGGCTGTCGGCGATGCCCATTTTCAACAGAAATGTCTGCACCGAATCCGGGCCTTCCGCGCTAACGGCGGCAGCCTGATCCTGGTCTCCCACGACCTCAATTCGATCAAGCTGCTGACCGACCGGGCTCTGATGCTTCATCGCGGAAAGGTTGTCGAACAAGGCGATCCGGAAACGGTTACCGCGGCGTATAACCTGCTCATCGCCCGGCTGGCCGAAGGCGATCCGCGGATCCAGCTTGAACAGCGGGAGGTGCAGCGTCACCGGAGCAAATCCTATGGCGATTTCGCTGCCCGGATCACCCGCGCAGCAGTGGTCGATGCGCAGACCGGGGCCTCGGTCATCTCCGCCGGCAGCCAGGCGCGGATCGACCTCGACGTGGCTGTCGATCGCGCCATTCCAGGAGCCACCATCGGCATCCTGATCCGCGACCGTTTTGGCCAGGATATCTTCGGCACCAACACCCATCACTTGGGTCGCCAGGTCGACCTGGAGGCTGGCAAGTCGTACCGAGCCAGTTTCCCGGTGCGTCTCGATCTCGGTGTCGGGATGTACACCTTGACCGTGGCGATCCACACCGCGGACACCCACCTGACCGATTGCCACCATTGGTTTGACAATATCGCCGGGTTTGAAATTGCCGGTACGACCGGAACCTATTTCATCGGTCTGGTCCGGCTTGCCCCCGACTTCACCCTGACCGAATCCACCGGATCCACGGCATGAAGATCCACGACCTGATCCGACGGATCACCGCGACCGCCGTTAGTCCAGCCCGTGTCGTCGCCCGGACCACAGCAGCCCGGACAGCGGTTCCGGTGCCCATACCGCCGGAATTCGATGGAACCGCGTTGCCGCGGCGACCGATGGCCGGCATCGCCCAACTTGAATTGACCAGCGTTCCGCATGCGGTCCCACCCCTTGGTGAACCCGATGCACAGTCGCCACCTGGAGCGTTGACGCTGCCAATTCGAACGACCGCCAAGGAGATCCTCCGACGGTTCGATGCCGATTTTGTCGACCATGCGGCGGCCGCCATCTTCAAACGCCGGCTCTCGGCGCCGGAACGATCGAAGTTCATTGAGATCATCAGGTCAGGAACGTTGGACCGACTGGACTTTCTCATTTTATTGGCGGAATCGGCCGAAGGCGAAGCAAAGGGAGGAACTGCCAGCCTCCCAGGCCTGAGCTGGCGCCGGATGGTCCGTCGATGCGCGCGGGTTTTTCCTCGGGTGGCTGGTGTGTACCGATTCCTCAGTCAACTGGCGCGATTTCCGCTGCTGTTTGGTCGACTCGAACGTCTCGAGCGGCATCTCCATGCGGCGGATGGCTACCGCCGGGAGCTTGCGGAGATGCTCGTCGCGCGAGCACGCCTGCTGGAATCGTCTCATGCCGCGCTCCGCCACCAGCTCGGCGATCTTGAGAAAAGGCAAAACGCTGCCGCTTCAGCGCTGCTAGCGATCGTGGATCAATTGGCGGCCGAACCCAACCCCGCAGATCTCGCTGCCAGCCTCATTGCCCAGAACGCCGACCAGCGCGCGTTGGCCATCGCGGTCAGGAGCTTGGCCGAACAGGTCCGCCAAGATGCAAACGTGTTGGCCGAACACGGCAACGAACTGACCACCATGCGGCTTGACCTGTCGGAACTGGATGGACTGGCCGACGCGGTGGATGCCAAAGCTGATGGCGAGGCAGTTGCCCTGCTGACGGCCCGTGTGGATTCCAAGGCTGACCAGGCTGGGGTAGCGGCCCTTCAAACGGGGCTCTACGCGCATCGGGAAAGGCTCGATGATTTGGAGACGACGGCGAGGGACCACGGGGATCGCCTTGCAGCGAAAGCTGATGCAGTGGCGGTCGATCGCCTGGCCAGTCAAACGACCGCGTTCCAAACCGGTTTCAGCGCCGGAATTGCCGAACTGCAGGAATGGCTGCGGAATGTCCAAAGCGGTGTGCATCAGCAGGGCGAAGTGCTGGCCGGCAAAGCGAATGCGGCGGACGTCGAGCGTCTGACCAGCGAAACGACGGCGTTCCATGCCGGTTTCAGTGCCGGAATCGCCGAACTCCAAGAATGGCTGCGGAATGTCCAAAGCGGCGTGCAGCAGCAGGGCGAAGCGCTGGCCGGCAAAGCGAATGCAGTTGACGTCGAGCGCCTATCCAGCGAAACGACGGCGTTCCATGCCGGTTTCAGTGCCGGAATCGCCGAACTCCAAGAATGGCTGCGGAATGTCCAAAGCGGCGTGCAGCAGCAGGGCGAAGCACTGGCCGGCAAAGCGAATGCGGCGGACGTCGAGCGCCTATCCAGCGAAACGACGGCGTTTCAGGCCGGTATCAGCGCCGGAATCGCCGAACTGCAGGAATGGCTGCGGAATGTCCAAAGCGGCGTGCGGCAGCAGGGCGAAGCGCTGGCTGGCAAAGCGAATTCAGCGGACGTCGAGCGTCTGACCAGTGAAATGACGGCATTCCACGCCGGATTCAGTTCAGGGATCGCGGAACTCCAGGAATGGCTGCGGAATCTGTCCGCGGCCATAGAACGCCAGGCATCCCATCCACCTGCCGAATTGATCGAAATGGAGCAGCGCCGGCTCATCGAGCCATGGAAGGCGGAGATTTCTGAAAATCTGCACGGGCTGCGCAACCAGGCAGAAACCTGGAGCCGGACCACGGCCGCCCGGATTGACGAACTCAAGCGGCATCAGTCCGATCACCAATCGGTCCTGCGTGAACAGGAGCGCCGTTACCTTCGGATTCTGAGTGAAATTGCAGCCATCCTGCCCAAGGAGCCAGCGGTCGCGGCGACCGTCGCAAAAGGCGAGGAGGGCCGCCTGATGGATCGGCTCTACGCCAGGTTCGAAGATCGTTTCCGCGGCGACCGCGCCGACATCCGCCAGCGTCTGGAGATCTACCTGCCCGAAGTGCGCAACAGCGGGGCCGGGACCCTGCGGGCTCCGGTGCTGGACATCGGCTGCGGGCGGGGCGAGTGGCTGGAATTGCTCACCGCCGAAGGCCTGGTCGGACGCGGCATCGACACCAGCGCGGCCTTCGCAGCGCTGGCAGAAAAGCTGGGAATCGAAGCGGAAAAAGCCGATGCGCTGGCCCATCTCCGCGCTCAACCGGATGGCAGTCTGGGGGCGGTGACCGCCTTCCATCTCGTCGAGCACCTTCCGTTTACCGTTCTGTTGGCATTGATCGCCGAATGTCACCGGGTGCTGCGTCCCGGCGGTTTGCTGCTTCTCGAAACCCCCAATCCGGGCAACCTGCTGGTCGGAGCGAACTGGTTCTGGCTCGATCCCACCCATCTGCGGCCTTTGCCTCCCGGCATGCTGCAATTCTTCGTTGCCCAGGCCGGCTTTTCCGATGCCGCGGTCCGTGAGGTCAATCCCATGCGCACGCAGGACCGCGAGCAGCTTGGCCTGCACGAGCTGTCCCCTGGTCTGGAGCGGGTGCTTTGCGGGCCGATGGACTACGCCATCATCGCCCACCGCGAGTGACCATGCGTATCGCCATCACCCGTAATCAGGTGCCATTCATCAACGGCGGAGCCGAGAGCCACACGAATACTCTGTGCCAGGCGCTTCGCGCCCACGGCCACGAGGCCGATGTGATCACGCTCCCGTTTCGCTTTGCTCCAGAGAGCCAAGTGGAACGCTGCATGCAGGCCTGGGCCGATCAGGATCTGACCCAATTGACCGGCTATACGCCCGATCTGGTGATCTGCATGCAGTTTCCGTGTTACCTGGCCAAGCATCCGAACAAGATCACCTGGCTGATCCACCAGCATCGCGCGGTCTACGACCTTTGGGACACCCCGTACGTCGGAGATTGGCCGAAGCAACCCGAAGCCCAGGCATTGCGACGTGCTATCCATGAAGCAGATGCAAAATATCTGCCCGAGTGCCGTCGGTTGCTAACCATATCCAGACGCGTAAGCGAACGGTTAAAGCAATTCCATGGGCTGGACTCACTTCCACTCCATCATTTACCGATGGCCGACACCAATGATATCCTGCCAGGCCCAGCGGAGGATTACATCTTCTTTCCCAGCCGTTTCGAATCACTGAAGAGGCAGTCGCTTCTCATCCGGGCCATGTCACTGGTTCGTTCACCGGTCGTGGCGTTATTTGCAGGAGATGGTGGTCAGCTGCCAGCCGCCCACGCGTTGGTTGCGGAGTTGAACCTGAGCAACCGAGTGCGCCTGATGCCACGAATTTGGCGCCGGGAAGTGATGTCTGCATTCTACGGACATGCACTGGCGGTGTGCTTTCCACCGCACGACGAGGACTATGGCTACATTACTGTCGAAGCGATGATGGCCGCCAAACCAGTGATCACCTGCACGGATTCCGGCGGTCCGTTGGAGTTCGTGCGTGACGGCGAGACCGGACTGGTCGTCGCCCCCGAACCGGCGGCCATTGCAGATGCAATCGACCGCTTGGCCAGCAACCGGAGCTGGGCAAGGGATCTCGGACAGGCCGGACGCGCAGATCTCCTGGCCAGAGACCTGTCATGGGATCGTGTGGTCCGAACCCTGATTGGCAGTTGAGGAGCTTGGAGCACCGATGAAGATCGCGATCGTCGCCCCCAGCCCGATGCCTTTTGTGTTCGGCGGCGCCGAGCGTTTCTATCTCGGACTGCTCGGCGGCCTCGAAGCCCTCGGCCATCAGGTCGAACTGGTCAAAATCCCGATCCGCGAACTCGGCGTCTGGGAGCTGATCGAGGCCTACAAAACGTTTGCCCGGCTTGATCTGAACCATTTTGATCTGGTAATCACCAGCAAATATCCGGCGTGGATGGTCAAGCACCACCGGCATGTCTGCTATATGCTGCACAAGCTCCGTGGGTTGTATGATACCTACCATTATTTCGGTCAGGACACGGCCGTCCCAGCAGGTCATCCCGGAATCGATTCTCTGTTGGCGCTGATGGCTTCCAATTTCGGCCGACGGGAAGCCCTCGACGAAGTCTTCAACCGCCTTGAAGCCCTGCGCCATGGCGGTCTTCCTGCGCATCATGCGGCTTTTCCCGCGCCGTTCATCCGGGCCGTCATCCATTGGCTGGATGGCGTCGGTCTGGCCACTAGCGCCGTTGCCAGCTATGCAGCGATTTCGCGCACCGTGGCGCAGCGGCCAGGATATTTTCCTACCGGCGCCGATGTCGGGATCATCCTCCCACCGTCTGGGCAAGCGCGCTTGGCCTGCCGACCAGGTCGCCATATCGCCACGGCGAGCCGCCTGGAAGCACCGAAACGGCTCGATCTGCTGATCGACGCCTATCGCCAGGTTCCCGGCGACACCCCGCTGATCATCGCTGGCGCCGGCCCCGAGGGCGATCGGCTGCGAGCTCTAGCGGCGCGCGATCCGCGGGTGGTCATGGCCGGGCGAATCCCTGATCAGGCCCTGAATGATCTCTATGCCGAGGCCATCGGTGTGCCGTTTCTTCCGATGGATGAGGATTTCGGCTTGGTCGCCTTCGAGGCCATGGCCCACGCCAAGCCGGTCATCACCACCACCGACGCCGGCGGTCCGACAGAACTCGTCGAGGATGGCCGCAGCGGCCTGATCGTCGCTCCGGAGGCCGTCGCTCTGGCAGCGGGACTGGCTCGGCTGATCTCTGACCAACCCCTTGCAGCTGCCCTTGGCCAGGCGGCGGCGCAGCGAGTGGCGGCGATGAACTGGCCTGCTGCATGCCGACAGCTGTTGGCGAACCATGGCGACGGACCCGCTGCAAAGCCCATCGGCCCACCGTCGTTGCTCGGTCAGGCTCGTCCGCGGATGGCGGTGGCGGTCCCGTTCCCGGTCTATCCGCCACGTGGTGGCGGCCAGAGCCGCGTCTTCCACCTGTATAAGACCATAGCGGAGCGTTTCGATGTCGAACTGATCACGGTGACCAGCGATACGGAGGCACCGTTCGCTGGGCCGATCGCCCCAGGTCTCAGCGAGACGCGAATCCCCAGGACGAAAGAACATGTCCAGGCCGAAGCCGAGATCTCGTCGACGGTCAACTGGGTTCCAATCACTGATTTGGTAATGGCAGACCTTCAGCACCTGACCCCGGCCCTTGGCGCCGCAGTGGATGCCGCCGCACGGCGCAGCGATCTGCTGGTCGCCTGCCACCCCTTCCTGCATCCACTGCTCGCTGGACGGGGCAAGCCGGTGGTGCTCGAAGCCCAGGATGTCGAGGTCGACCTGAAGCGGCAGATCCTACCGGAGTCAGCCCCAGCCTCCGCCCTGTTGGAGCGACTGCGGTCGCTGGAGCAGCGTGCCATCGACGAAGCGATCGGCGTCGTGGTCTGCGCGGAAGAGGACGGGGTACGGCTCAGGAAGCTGTACGGAAACGGGCCCGGGATCTGGATGCTGGCAGCCAACGGGGTCGATGTGCAAACGTCCAAGTGGCGTGGTCCGCTGGCCCGCCGCCGGCTGCGTCGCGCGCTGGGCATCGATGATGCTCCAGTGGCTATTTTCATCGGCAGCTGGCATGGTCCCAACCTGGACGCGATAGAATCCATCTTTCGCTTCGCCCCGGAGGTGCCCGAGGTCACCTTCCTGATCATCGGCAGCGCCTGTAATTATTTCACGGGACGCGGCCTGCCCGGCAACGTGGCGACGCTTGGGCTGGTGGATGATGCGGTGAAGGCGCAATGCCTTGGCTGCGCCGACCTGGCCCTGAATCCAATGCCTTACGGAACCGGTAGCAACCTGAAAATGCTCGATTATTTCGCCGCCGGCATTCCTGTGATCAGCAACCGGGTCGGCCTGCGCGGCCTGGCAGCGATCCCCGAACTGCACTGCGTGATGGCCGAGGTCCCTGATTTTCCGATGGCGATCAGAACCCTCATCGCGGATCCGGTGCGCTGCCGGATGTACTCCCGGATGGGTCGCAGGTTGGCTGAGGAGCAGTACGACTGGCGCCTGATCGGTCGGCGCCTCACCGATGATCTCCAGTCGCTGCTGGCCGAGCGCTAAGCGCGCTATTCTAGCTGCGCCCAGGCTTGCCGTGCCGTCCGGCCGCCCACAACCCCGGCATGGCCGGGATCTCGGTTCGGGTGCGTCCAGTGGCGCTTGGCGACCAGGAGCAGCTGGTCGCCCTCGCCGGCCTGCTCGACACCGTGAATCTGCCGCGGGATCCGGCGGTGGTGGGGCAGCTCATCGCCACCAGTGTGAAGTCCTTCGCCGGTCAGGGCGGCAAGGACGCCAGCTATACCTTCGTCGCTGAGCGCGGCATCGGCCGCGAGGCCAAGCTGCTCGGCACCGCCAGCCTGTTCGCCTTCCACGGCATGCCCGATGATCCCCACTATTATCTGCGGGTTGAAGAACAGTCGGCGTTTTCCAAGCAGCTGTCGGCGGAGCGCAAACGGACCGTGCTCAAGCTCGGCCGCGATCTGGAGCCGTGGACCGAGTTTGGCGGTCTGGTCGTCCATCCTGAATCCCGTGGCGCCGGAGTCGGCAAGCTGCTGGTGGCGATCCGGCTGCTGTACATCGCCATGCATCCCAACCGGTTCTGCCGCCGATTGCTGGCCGAGCTGCTGCCGCCGCGCCGGCCCGACGGCGGCAATGCGTTCTGGGACGCTGTTGGCAAGCCGTTGACCGGGCTCGACTATTACCGTGCTGATCTGCTCTGCCGCACCGACAAGGAATTCATCGAAGCATTCTTCCCGCCAGACGAGCTGGTGGCGGAGCTGCTTCCGGCCGAGGCCCGGGCCCTGATCGGAGTCGAGGGTCCGGCTACGACTCCGGTGCGGGCGCTGCTCCGCCGGGCCGGCTTCAAGTATCTGCACACCATCGATCCGTTCGACGCAGGGCCGCACGATGGCGTCGATGTCGCCCAAGTCGGCCCGATCCAGCGCACCCGCAAACTGGTCAAACTTGATTTGCCACCTGGCGGCCCCGAGGCTCGCCAGCCGACCAGTGGCCCCGAGGCTCGTCAGGAGACCAGCGGCGGCCCTGAGGCCCGCCAGCCGGCCAATGCGTCCAGCGAACCCCAGTCGCTGCTCGTGGCCACCAGCCAGGTCCAGGCCGCGGTCATCCCGGCGCTGGTCCTTGGCGAAGGTCTGCGCTGCTACCACCTGCATGCCGATGGACTCGACCTGCGGCCGGGCGATCCCTGCTGGGCCATGCCGCTGGACTGGTGAGCCATGGACGCCGGGACCGTGGTCGCCTTCTTCGCGGTGGGTTTCGCCATCGTCACCGCAGTCCTGGCGATCAAGGCCCGGCGCGTCGCCCGGCAGGAGACCGAACGTTTCGCGGCCATCGACGGTCTGGTGTTCAGCGAGGGATTCCGCAGGAAATTCACCCGGCTGCATCCGCATCTGGATTCCGCTCAGCGCCTGCTGATCGAGGCCGGCCTGCGCAACTGGTTCCGGTGCTGTGCCCAGAGCGGGCTGGCCCGGCTGGCGATGCCATCCCGGGCGGTCGATGCCGCGTGGCATGAATTCATCCTGTTCACTGCCGAATACCGGTTCTTTTGCCAGCAAGCCTTCGGCCGATACCTCGATCATGTCCCTGCCGAGGCCAGTCCGGACCTTGAGCGTGATCTGGCGCCGTGGCATCGCGTCTGGCAGGCCGCGTGTGCGATCGAGCGGATCGACCCGCAGAAACCATCGCGGTTACCAACCTTATTTGCCATGGACGCCGCCGTCGCCTGGCCTGACGGGTCGGTCTGGCGCAGCGATTGCCGATCAGGCGATGGCGACCCGCGTCCGTGCATCGCGCCGCTGCTCCGGGCCGCACCCACTGCTGGCGGTGTCGCCGGGGGCTGCGGAGGTGGCGGCGCCAGCAGCGCGGTCGCAGCAGATGTACCACGCGACGGAGCCCACCATGGCGGAGGAGGCGGACAGGACGGTGGCGGCGGACATGACGGCGGTGGCGGAAGTGACGGAGGCGGTGGCGGAAGCGGTTGTGGTGGTGGAGGTGGTTGTGGCAGTTCCTGATCTTGGTCAGCGCCAGCGCCGATCCCGTGGTAGTCGAGCGACCTTCGCGCCATGACCCTCTCTGATCTCGTGGTTGCCAGCGCCATCGCCGCCGCCGCAGCCGGTGTCATCGTCGTCGGCGCCAAGCTGTCCGCACGGCATGGCCGGCAGGGCCGCCGGCTGGCGGCCATCGACCGGCTGCAATTCGGGTACGCCACCGAGTCACCGCTGGCCGAGCGCTATCCGACCTTGAGCGCGGCTCAGCGCAGGGAAATCCTGGAAGGTCTGCGCGATTGGCTGCGCTGCTGCGCGGTAGCCAGACGGGCGCAGCTGCCGATGCCGTCCAAGGCCGTGGCGGTCGCTTGGGGGCTGTTCACCGCATCAGCCCCGGATGTTGGCCGGCTGCGTCAGGAGGCCTTCGCGGACGAACCGTCGTTGACCCCGACCTTGGCCGGGGCCAGCGATCCGGCCCAGGATCGCGAAGGGACCCGCCTGGTCTGGCGCACGGCGTGCAAACTGGCCAACATCGATTCCGCCAAACCGAGCCGATTGCCCAGATTGTTCGCCCTTGACCAGGCGGTGGCGTGGAAAGACGGCCATCGCTGGACCCTGCCAGGAGAAACCGGCGGCGTGTCGGTCTCGGGCCTCGCCTAAGAAGCCGGCATTTCAGCAGGGGATCCGGCGGCCGGCAACGGCCGCTGGGCGGTGACCTGGGCGTCGATCCAACCATCGTTGAGCCGGGCGGAGATCGCTGTGCCAGACGGCGCATCAGCGATCCGGCGCAGGATCCGGCCCGACGTTTCGACCACCGCATAACCCCTGCCGAGGACCGCCAGCGGCGACAGCGCCGCCAGCCGGCCGGCGGACCGGCCGAGGCGTTCCCGACGTTGGCGCAGCGCCTCGCCGATGACTCCATCGAGGCGCTGGGCGAGGTCGTCCAGGCGCTGGCGGCGCAGGGCGATCTGATGGCCGGGCGAGGCCATGGCGCGATGGGCATCAAGCGCCGCCAGCCGATGGCGGGCGGCCTGCATCAGCCGATCGATGCCGCGGTCGAGGCGGGCCCGCTCCTCGGCGAGCGCGGCGCGCAACTCAGCCGCCACCGGAACCACCAGTTCGCCTGCGGCGGTCGGAGTCTTGGCCCGCACATCAGCGGCGAGATCGGCAAGGGTCCAGTCGGTCTCATGGCCCACCGCCGAGACCACCGGCATCGGGCAGGCGACGATCGCCCGCACCACCGATTCGTCATTGAAAGCCATCAGATCGTCGAGGCTGCCTCCGCCACGGCCGCAGATGATGACATCGACCAGGGGATGGGCCGAGAGCCGGCGCAGGGCGGCAACGATCTCGGCGGGCGCCTGGGGTCCCTGGACCACGCAGGGGGCGTGGACGATGGTCATCGCCGGAAAACGGCTGCGCAGGGAATGGAGCAGATCGGCCAGCGCCGCGCTGGCGCTGGCAGTGGCCAGGCCCACCGCCCGGGGCAGTAGCGGCAGTGGCCGTTTGCGTTCCTCGGCGAACAAGCCTTCGGCCGTCAGCCGCTCCTTCAGCGCCGCCAGCCGGGCGAGGAGATCGCCTTCGCCGATCGGGGTGATCCGGGTTGCGGTCACCTGATACTGGCCGCGCTGGGGAAAGACCGACAACGTGCCGCGGACCTCGACTTGCTCGCCGTCCTTGGGCAACCGGGGCAGCCGGGCGAGCGACGACCGCCACATCACCACCGAGATCGACGCTTCGCTGTCCTTCAACGTGGCATACAGGTGGCCAGAGGGCGGCACCTTCACCTGGGTCAGCTCGCCGCGCACCACCAGAGGACCGAAATGCTCAAGGGAATCGGCGATCCGCCGGGTGAGCAGGCTGACGGTGAGTGGCCGCGCATCAGCGATCACGGCATGGCTCCGGGCGGATCGCCAAGCACCGACCGTTTCTTCTCGGTGGTGTGCAAGGTCGTGCCATCATCGTTCATGCCCGGCGAGCGCATGCCGCCTTCGTAGGAGCGCTCGGCGCAGGCCGGCAGAAACAGCAGGGCAAGGGCAAGCACAGCGAGGGCAGGCACGGCGGGGGCAGGCATCGTCAGGCAGCGCATGACCCCAGGCTGGCCACCGGCCCGCCACAGCCAGCACCATCAGCTGACCCGTTCAACCAGTGAGGCAGCCGGCGAAACCGCGCCAAGGCTTCCGCAACAAACGACGGTAAGCGGATACTATCGGCGAAGTCGATGTGCCCAAGTTTTCCGGAGGAAAATGAGCGACGACCAAGGCCGGGTAAAGAAAGGGGTCCCCCGAGCGCAGCGAGAGGGGAACGGCCGCCCGAGGCGCGGTGGGCGCAGAAAATCGCCGGAGGCGATGCGCCCACGTTTTCCGCAGGAAAACGAGCGCCGACCAAGGCCAGGAGGAAGAAAAGAGTCCCCCGAGCGCAGCGAGAGGGGAACGGCCGCCCGAGGCGCGGTGGGCGGATACAATGGACGCAGCCCATCCGCCCACATTTTCATCTGCGTAGCAGATGAAAATGAGCGCCGACCAAGGCCGGGAAAAGAAAAGAGTCCCCCGAGCGCAGCGAGAGGGGAACGGCCGCCCGAGGAGCGATGGGCGCAGAAAATCGCCGGAGGCGATGCGCCCACGTTTTCCGCAGGAAAACGAGCACCGACCAAGGCCTGGGGGCAGGCCCAACGGGCCGTGGGGGGCGAAGCCCCCAACAAAACAAGCAGGCCCAACGGGCCGTGGGGGGCCGAAGCCCCCCATGAAATCACTGCGCGAAGTACTCGATGACCTTCTGGATGTCGACCGGGAACGGCACCTGTTCGTTGCCCGGAACGTTTTCCAGGGTGAAGGACAGGTTGTCCAGATCACCTTTGAGGTTCGACGGGCGGTCAAGCAGCGGCGCGTTGACCGTCACCCGCAGGTCTTCGCGATTCCGGGCCCGTTCGCGGACCTGGAAGGTGTCGCCGGCGCCGAGCCGCTGTCCCGGGCTCTTGGCGCGATGGCCGTTCAGGTTGACGTGGCCATGGCCGATCAGCTGCCGGGCAGCCGGGATGGTCCGGGTCAATCCAGCCCGCCAGACCAGGCTGTCGAGCCGCGATTCGAGCAGGACGAGCATGTTGCGGCCGGTGTCGCCGGGCATCCGCTGGGCCCGGTCGAAGATCATCCGCAGGCCGCGCTCGGACAGGCCGTAGTGGAAACGCAGCTTCTGCTTTTCCTTCAAACGGACGCCATATTCGCTGGTCTTGCTGATCCGCTTGCCCTGGCCGTGCATGCCGGGCGCGTAGGGCCGCCGGGTCATGGTCTTGGTGGTCAAGCCGGGCAGTTCGGTGCCAAGACGGCGGATGATGCGCAGGCGGGGTCCGGTATAGCGTGCCATAGGAGTCGGGTCGTCCCTGGGGCCGGCGCGGCATGCGGCGGCGTCTGGTGAAAGTGGACGCGGCAGCATGTTGAGAAACCAGAGAATGCAAGCCGGCAACGGCCTGTCAGCCCACGACGGAGTCTTCCTTCCCGGAGGCAAGCGCCAATCGCGGTCTGTGGAGGGGCGCTCCGAGCCGATCGCCGCAGCAGCGGCACGGTCGCGGCGACGGCCCGTGCCTGCGGGTTTGGGCCAGCGGGATCCGCCGCTACCTTCCGCCACCGATGGACTCTTCGAAACCGGGCGACTGGGCCCTGATCCGCCGGGTGCTGGCCAATGGCTGGGCCTATCGCTGGATGATCCTGGTGTTCCTCCTCGCCACGGCGGCCTCCGGGGCGCTGATGGCCTTCCTGCTCGCCCAGCTGGCGCCATTTCTGCAATTGCTCGCCGGGCTGATGAAGGACGGTCCGGACACGGCCCGGGTCGAGGAACTCGCCCGCTCGGCGGCTGGTTTCTACCGCCTCGGCGTGACCCTGGCGCTGGTCGCGCCGGTCGCCGCCGGTGCCGCCTGGCTGTCGTGGTACAGCGGCCAATGGGTCGCCAACCGCGCGATGCGCCACCTGCGCACCCGGCTGCTCGGTCATCTCGTGCGGCTCGACCTGGCCTTCCACCAGACCTTGGCCCGGGGCGATCTGCTCACCCGGCTGACCACCGACCTGACTTCGACGCTGCGCGTCCAGCAGTATTTGTACGGGAAGATCCTGCAACGTCCGCTGGAGTCCCTCGGCGTGATCGCAGGTTTATGGTGGTTCTGCGGCCCCGGCATCGCCCTGGCCGTGGCCGCGATCATCGCCCCGGTGGCGGCGGTGCTGATCCCGCTGGTCCGCCGCACCCGGCGGCACAGCCACCGGGCCCGCGAGACCCTGGCCGCCAACGTCGGTGTGATGGAGCAGATCACCGCCGGCATCAAGGTGATCAAAGCGTACGGATCGGCGGAACGCGAGCAGCTGCGCTACGATGCCCACAACGCCTCGCTGGAACGGGACAATCTGCGCCTGGCGCGGACCCGGGCGCTCAACGACGCGGTTTCGGCCGGCGCGGTGTTCCTGATCGCCGGCGGGGCGTTGGCGGCCTGCGGTTGGCTGTTCGCCCACACCCCGCTCGAACCGCTGCATCTGTTCGTCGCGATCGCCGCCTTGGCCCGGCTGATCACCTCGGTGCGCGAAGCCATCCGCACCTGGGGCGACCTGCAAGAGAACCTGCCGTCGGTGGAGCGGGTTTACGCCCTGCTCGACCGGGTCAGCGCCATCGCTGACCGGCCCGACGCCCGGGACTGCGCGCCGCCCCAGGTGGCGATCACCATCGAGCAGGTCCGCTTCCACCACGGCAACGGCGACGAGGTGCTGCGCGGCGTCGACCTGGCGCTGCCGGTGGGCTCGACCACCGCCATCGTCGGCGAGTCCGGCTGCGGCAAATCGACGTTGCTGTCGCTGCTGCTCCGCCTGCACGATGTGACCGGCGGGCGGATCGCCCTCGACGGCACCGACCTGCGGGACTTCAAGCAGGAATCCCTGGCCAGGCAATTCGCCCTGGTCCAGCAGGATGATTTCCTGTTCCACGACACGGTCGCCGCCAACATCCGCTATGGCCGGCCTGGAGCCAGCGACGCCGACATCGAACAGGCCGCCCGCCGCGCCCATGTCCACGAGGCGATCCTCGCCCTGGAAGGCGGCCGCGGCTACGCCACCGTGGTCGGCGACCGCGGCGGCCGGCTGTCGGGCGGGCAGCGCCAGCGGATCGCCATCGCCCGGGCTTTCCTGCGCGACGCCCCGGTGCTGCTCCTCGATGAGCCGACCAGCGCCCTCGACGCCGACAGCGAACGCCACGTCCAAGAGGCGCTGGCCGAACTGATGCAGGGCCGCACCGTGGTCATCGTCGCCCACCGCCTGGCCACGATCCAGCACGCCGATCGCATCGTCGTCCTCGCCGGCAAGGACGACCCGCGCCGCGGCACCGTCCTCGAATCCGGCAGCCACGACCAACTGCTGGCCAAGGGCGGCGAATACGCCCGGTTGGTGGGTCTCCAGCAACTGCGCCACTGAGGCCAGCCCAAGGTGCTGCCCGGTGCTGCCCGGCACGGCCTTGCGGGGCGGTCCAGCCTTCTAGGCTCCCGCCGCCGGACCCCTGCATGTCCGATCCACGCCCTTCCCAGGAGCCTCCATGGCCATCCGCGTCGCCATCAACGGTTTCGGCCGCATCGGCCGTCTCGTCTTCCGCGCCCTCCACGCCCAGGGGCTGTTCGGCAAGCAGTTCGACGTGGTCGCCGTGGGCGACATCGTGCCCGCCGACAACCTCGCCTATCTGCTGAAATTCGACTCCACCCAGGGCAAGTTCGGCGGAACGGTCGGTTCGAAGAAGTCGGCGGCGGACAAGGCCGAAGACGACGTGCTGGTGGTCGATGGCAAGGACATCCTGGTGGTCAGCGCCAAGTCCCCGGCCGAGCTGCCCTGGGCCAAGCTCGGAGTCGATGTGGTGATCGAATCCACCGGCCTCTTCACCGAGGCGGAAAAGGCCAAGGGCCACCTCGCCGCCGGCGCCAAAAAGGTGATCATCTCGGCCCCCGCCAAGGGCGAGGACCTGACCGTGGTGATCGGCGTCAACCACAACAAGTACGACGCCTCCAAGCATCACATCATCAGCAACGCCAGCTGCACCACCAACTGCCTGGCCCCGCTGGTCCACGTCCTGCTGACCGAAGGCTTCGGCATCGCCGAAGGCCTGATGACCACGGTCCACGCCTACACCGCGACCCAGAAGACCGTCGACGGTCCCTCGAAGAAGGACTGGAAGGGTGGCCGCACCGCCGCCCAGAACGTCATCCCCAGCACCACCGGCGCCGCCAAAGCGGTGGCCTTGGTCTGCCCCGAGGTGAAGGGCAAGCTCACCGGCATGGCCTTCCGCGTGCCGGTGCCGACGGTCTCGGTGGTCGACCTGACCGTGAAGACGGTCAAGCCGACCTCCCTCGCCGAGATCAACGCGGCGCTGAAAAAGGCCAGCGAAACCTATCTGAAGGGCATCCTGGCAGTGACCGACGAAGAGGTCGTGTCCAGCGACTTCATCCATGACGCGCGGTCGTCGATCTACGACAGCGGGTCCTCGATCGAACTGAACCCGAACTTCTTCAAGCTGATCAGCTGGTACGACAACGAGTGGGGCTATTCCAACCGCGTGGTCGATCTGCTCACCCACATCACGCGCTGAGCTGACCAGGCCCCGCGCCACGACGCGCGGGGCTCGCGACCCGGACCCGACCGAACGCAGCGATCTGCGGGCGGTGGTCCGGGCCGCCTTGCGTGGGGCTTCCCGCGTGTTCCGTGCGGACTTCAGGCCCCATGAACGGTGTGCAGTGGCTGCACAAGCCTCGGCCTTGCTCCGTTGGCATCGCCCAGCGCGGTGTCACGATACGCCAGGAGCGCGACATGAAGCTGATCATCTGCGAGGATCGGGCCGAGGCCGCCGAACGACTGGCTGGCATGCTGGCCGATGCGGTGAAGAAGGAGCCCCGGCTGAAGCTCGGCCTGTCGGCGGGCACCACCAGTCTGCTCGCCTACGCCGGCCTGGTCCGCCGCTGGCACGAACACGGCGATTTCACGTTTCGCTACGTCACCACGTTCAGCACCGACGAGTACACCACCCTCCCGCCGTCGGATCATCGCAGCACCCGGTACCTGATGAACACCAACCTGTTCTGCCAGGTTGACCTGCCCCGTGAACAGACCTGCATCCCGCGCGGCGACGCCGCCGACCTCGACAGCGAATGCAAGGCGTATGACCTGCTGCTCGATGCCCGGGATGGCCTCGATGTCGTGGTCCTCGGCCTCGGCCACAACGGCCATGTCGGGCTCAACGAGCCCGGCTCGTCGGCGAAAAGCCGGACCCGTCTGGTCGATCTGACCCCGTCGACGGTCGCCGCGATCAGCGGCGGCGAGCGCTTCAAGCGGGTTGAAGAGGTGCCGCTGAAGGCGATCACCATGGGCATGGCCGACATCATCGACGCCGGTCGGATCCTGCTCATCGCCTGCGGCGTCGGCAAAGCCGAAGCGGTGACCCGGATGTGCACCGCCCGTCCCGGTCCGGCCAATCCCTCGACGCTGATCCTGCACCATCCACAGCTGACCGTCATCGTGGACCGCGCCGCCGCCTCGGGATTGGACGCCGAGCAGATCAAGAAACTGCATTGATCCTGCCATCGCGCAGGGCATCGCCCGGAGTTGTGCTTGGCGTCGTGGCGCCTTGGCGGTTCATCCCAGTCCTCAGGGCGATCCGCTGCGGTCGGCCACACTTGGCTGGCCGGTAGATAATCGGCGCTCCTCATCGACAACACGGCAGCACGCGCTGCGCAGCCTCCCCGATCCCGCACACCATCCGGCCCCAAGACCCCATGAGCGACCCCGAACGCAGTTCCAGCCGCACCGACACCGCCCAGCTCCAATCGCCGTCGCCGCTGCCGCCGCTGAGCGAGATCGCCGCGGTCATCGCCGCCGGCGGGGAACTGGTCGAGGCCGCCCGCCAGGTCGCCAAGCGCCGGGACAATGTGCTCGGCCTGCTGCTCCGCGACCTGACCCGCGAAGAAATCGCGGTGATGGAGGATCGCGGCTGCCGGGCCGAGTCCTGGGCCCAGGTCCAGGTCGCCCAGGATTTCGACTGCTTCCGGGTCAGGCGCAGCCGCTTCCAGGGACGCTGCGTCCTCGGCCGGTTCACCGGCGACATCGAGGTGGTCGCCGGGATCAAGGCGCCGTCGGGAATCTTCGACAGCACCCTGATCAATTGCCAGGTCGGCAACGACGGCCTGATGGAAAACGTGCGCTTCGCCGCCAATCTGGTGATCGAGCACCAGGCGATCCTCTACGATGTCGGCTCGATCACGTGCAGCGGCACGGCGGTGTTCGGCACCGGCCAGGACCTGCCCCTCGGCATCGAGACCGGCGGCCGCGAGGTCCCGCTGTGGGCCGAATGCACCATCGACCACCTGGCGGCGGTGGCCCGCAACCGCCACGACACTGCCGGCCTCGAAGGCATCCGTCGCGCGGTCGAGCGCTACCGCGATGCGCTGCGCAGCCCGGTCGGCTGGGTCCGGCGCGGCGCCCACGTCCGCCACACCACCCGCATCCACGACGCCTATATCGGCGCCGGGGCGCTGGTCGATCACGCCCTGGCCCTCGACAACGTCGCGCTGCTGTCGTCGGTGGACGAACCAGTGCAAATCCTCGGCGGCGCCGCGGTCACCGACTCGGTGGTGCAGTGGGGCGCCAAGGCCGCCGGCAATGCCATCGTCCGCCACGCCGTGCTGCTGGAGCACAGCGGCGTCGATCAGCACGCCACCGTCGAAGGTTCGGCCATCGGCCCCAACACCAGCATCGCCAAGGGCGAGGTCACCGCCTCTCTGGTGGGCCCGTTCGTCGGTTTCCACCATCAATCGATGCTGATCGCCGCCCTGTGGCCCGAGGGCAAGGGCAACGTCGCCCACGGCGCCATGGTCGGCTCGAACCACACCGGCCGGGCTCCCGACCAGGAGATCTGGCCCGGCGAAGGCACGTTCTTCGGACTCGGCTGCGCCATCCGCTTCCCCAGCGATTTCAGCGAGGCGCCCTACACCGTCATCGCCATGGGCGTGACCACCCTGCCCCAGCGGCTGAGCTACCCGTTCAGCCTGATCACCGTGCCGGTCGATCCGGTGGCCGACGACCGCGTGCCCCGGGCCTTCCCCGAACTGATCCCCGGCTGGGGCCTGGGCGCCAACGCCTATGGCCTGGCCCGGGCCGAGCTGAAGTTCGCCAAGCGCGACCGCTCGCGCCGCCACCGCTTCGATTACAAGGTGTTCAGGCCGTGGATCATGCGCCTTGTCAAGCAGGCCCGGGACCGGCTGAAGGCCGTGAAAACGCCTTTGGCGGTGTACCTGGACAGCGACCTCGACGGTCTCGGCCGCAATTTCCTGCGCGAGGAATCCCGGCTGCAAGCGATCGCCTCGTATGACCAGGCCCTGGTGCGCTACGCCCTACGCCTGCTGCTCAATGAAAAGGAAGGCCGGCTGACCATCGCCGGCTCCGCCGAGATCGCCCACGAACTGGCCGACGAAGCCCTGCCCGGACTGCCGTTCCCCCAGCGCATGCAGCGCCTGCTTGAGATCGAACGGGAAAACGCCCAGCTGGTCGAATCGAGCAAAACCCGCGACGACGAACGCGGAGCCCGGATCATCCCCGGCTACGCCGACGCCCACCTGCCCGCCCGGCTCGATCCGGTGGTGCAGAACGCCTGGGAACGGGTCCGGGTCACCGAACAGCGGGTGGCCCGGGCGTTGGGTTAATGCCGTCGAAGCCGGTGGATCGTGAACGGCGCTCACCAATCACCTGGATGGTGACTTGCATTCAGACGACCGTGCTTAGAAACGACGACATGGTTCGTGCTTGTCGAAAAATTGCCCAGGCATGCAGTGGTTATTTCAATGACCACCACCGGATCACGGCCGTCCAGATGATAAGCTGTTCGGCATTCTAAATATGAGAAATAATAATTCTTCAATGTTGATTGGAAATATGATTAACAAATTGTCATTCCGAAGAAAATATCATCAACCACTATGTGACGTTAAAAATACAAAAAAGATTGGCGGTGAATTTAATGGAGATGTATTGCCTGAGTCCGATCTAAATGTTTCACTGCTATTTCTCCTCTGCTCTTTCTATGAATCAAACCTAGAGGATTTGCTTATTAATTTATTAGATGCAAATATTACGGAAGATAACATTTTCCACAACAGAATTGCAAGGGAAATAAAAATAATATCGGGATTGGGGAAATACGATGAGTACTTTAATTCTACATGGTCGTTTTGACCACCACATTGAAATGCGGTGATAATCCAAGTTTATCGTAGCGTTTCACTGTAGAATACCAGCGCTGTCGTTGGCGATCCGAAACGATCTGGAAGATCGTTTCGCGGTCGATGCCGGGGTGGGCGATCAGGTCGGCCAGGATGCAGCGCACGTCGCGGGTGGAGAGCAGCGGGATGGCTTCGGCT
>BJHQ01000027.1 GCA_014193115.1 Planctomycetota bacterium
GAACGGACCTGGACCGTTGTCAAAAAAACGCCCGAGATCATCGGAAGCTGATCATCTTCGCCGATGAGTCGGGTCTCAGCGAGCGCCCGTCGATACGCTCCACCTGGGGACGCAGGGGCGAGACGCCAATGGCATTCACTTAGCCAGCGGCCTCCCATATGGGTGCTTCCGAGCACGCACTTCGCTGCGTCCTGGTCGTCTTTTTGCGGCGTATCTTGCTAGATCGTCGATGTCATCGGCCATGGTTTCCATGAGTTTGTCGTGGGTGACGGTGCCTGCCATGATTTTGTAGAACCAATCGGTGACGATGGTGAAGAGGTAGGTTCTTCGCACCTGTCGTCGGTTGGGATCGTTCCAGCGTTGAGGTCCGTACTTGCGTCGGATCGCCTGGTCGGCTGATGTTTGCGCGGCGGCGGCGATGGTGAGCCAGGTAAGGCAAGCATAGAGTTCCTGTTCGACCCGTTCGGCTGTGCGACTGCGAAAACGTTCCAGTTGATAGATGGCCTTCATTTCTCGGTTGAACGTTTCAATGCCCCAGCGTTGGGAGTAGAGTTCGATGATCTCGTTTAGCGGCGCTTTTTGTTCGTCGATCAGGGTGGTGAGAATGACCATCTTTTCGCGGGACTGATGCTTGCCGGGTCGGCCGCGAGGAAAAGTACGGACGATGAGCCGAACTATGACGATGAGTGGTTCTTCGTCGTAGCCGGGACGGCTGGGCAAAGTGATCTTGACGAGGCGATCTTTGCAGCGGTCCTTCAGAAGCCGATACACGCAGTCCCAACTGTTGGCTTCGGCGGTGGTCATACGCAGAACCACCTGATTCCCCGAGGCAATGAGGTCGCGCAGAAGCGCCTTCCCCACATACCCACGATCAAGAATCAGCAGATTATCCTTGCCGATTTGCTCCAGCAACTGGCGCAGGCCCAGGTGCTCCGAAGCCCGATGACCGAGCACCGCCACGCCCATCGGCAATCGACTGAACAACTCGAAAGCGATCACCACCAGTGCCTGCGGATAATGCGACAAATGGCCAGCCCCAACCTTCGGACGAGGGAACCGCATCAACGTGCTCGACTCATGCGGTGTGATGGCCCGCGTCCCATCCACTGCGACCGGGCGCAAACCGAAAACCCGATGTTCCGAGTCGCGAGCGAACAGAGGCCGAACGGCATCCACCACCGCTTGCCAGATCAACCGACAAGACTGCGCCGGCAACTTCCCGCGCGCCTGCGAAAAGGCACTCGCGGAAGGCCGCCGCAACCAACCCATCGACGCACCGAACAGCGATTCCATCTGCCGCATCACCTCAAGATAGGACTGAGATTTCTTCACCGACGACAACGTCATCAGGCAAAGGAACATCGTCAGTGCATTGAAGACCCGATCGCGTTGGAAGAGGTTGGGGGTGGAGTCGCATGCAGATCGACAGGCGATCAAAGCATGAGAAAATCGAGATCGGCGCATGAGGCCCGACCCAATTTTTCTCAGGCAAAGTCAAGTACTTTCTTGCGAAGTCCAAATGTACGTAAGTCACTGTTTCACATGGGTTTATGTGCTAACTGAACGCCATTGGGCGAGACGCCGGTCGTGGTGCATTCCCATCGCTGGGCCAAGCGGTCCATGATGGCCGGCCTGATCTACCATTGGTCGGGCAAGCCCACGAAACTCACCTTCGAGATCATCGAGAAGGCCTACCGCCTGCCCGACATCCTTCGCTGGTGCCGGCGATTGGTCCGAGTGCTGGCCGGAAAGAAGGCGATCCTGATCTGGGACCGCCTCCAAGCCCATCGGAGCAAAGTTGTAAAGGCCGTCCTGGCCGCCCATGGCATCGAGGTTGTCCTGCTCCCCGGGTACGCACCTCAGCTCAACCCAACCGAATGGCTCTGGGCCAATCTCAAAGGCAGCGAACTCGCCAACTTCTGCGCCGACGACATCACCGATGCCGAGACCGAGGCCAGGCGTGGAGCCAAGCGCATCCGCCGGCGACTATCCCTTCTGGATGGCTTTCTGACTGGGGCCGGGCTGTCCTTTGGGTCAATATGACAACCTATATATGAAAGCTCAGTAAAAACCGGATTATTCACTGACTTCGATCGGCCGAACGCCGCAACGGAGGTTCGGGCCGCACGGAGTGCGGCACTCCGAGTCGGCTACTCCGAGTCGGCTCAGCGCCGGGCGCGAAAGAACGCTTTGAGCAGGGCGTCAAGCCCGGAGCGCCGCACTCTGTGCGGCTGATTGAGAAAAACCGATCTAAAAACCGGATGATTCACTGACTTCGATCGGCCGAACGCCGCAACGGAGGTTCGGGTCGCACGGAGTGCGGCGCTTCGAGTCGGCTACTCCGAGTCGGCTCAGCGCCGGGCGCGAAAGAACGCTTTGAGCAGGGCGTCAAGCCCGGAGCGCCGCACTCTGTGCGGCTGATTGAGAAAAACCGATCTAAAAACCGGATTATTCACTGACTTCGATCGGCCGAACGCCGCAACGGAGGTTCGGGCCGCACGGAGTGCGGCGCTCCGAGTCGGCTACTCCGAGTCGGCTCAGCGCCGCGCGCGAAAGAACGCTTTGAGCAGGGCGTCAAGCCCGGAGCGCCGCACTCGGTGCGGCTGATCGAGAAAAAACCGATCTAAAAACCGGATTATTCACCGACCGCGATCGGCCGAACGCCGCAACGGAGGTTCGGGCCGCACGGAGTGCGGCGCTCCGAGTCGGCTACTCCGCGTCGGCTCAGCGCCGGGCTCGAAAATGAGCCTTGAGCAGGGCGTCAAGCCCGGAGCGCCGCACTCTGTGCGGCTGATTGAGAAAAAACCGATCTAAAAACCGGATGATTCGCTGACTTCGATCGGCCGAACGCCGCAACGGAGGTTCGGGTCGCACGGAGTGCGGCGCTCCGAGTCGGCTACTCCGAGTCGGCTCAGCGCCGGGCGCGAAAGAACGCTTTGAGCAGGGCGGCCGATTCGTCGGCGAGCACTCCGCCGGTGGCGGTCAGTGCGTGGTTGAATCCTGGCGGAGCGCGCAGGTCGACGACGCTGCCGCAGGCTCCGAACTTCGGTTCGCTGGCGGCGAAGACGATCCGGTCGATCCGGGCGTGCAGCGCTGCGCCGAGGCACATCGGGCAGGGTTCCAGGGTGACCACCAGGACGCAGCCGGCCAGGCGCCGGGCCGCGCGCAGCCCATGACCGGGGAGCGCGGCGCAGGCGGCGCGGATCGCCAGCATTTCCGCATGGGCGGTCGGGTCGCCGAGTGTTTCCACGGCGTTCCGCCCCCGGGCAAGGATCACGCCGTCGCTGACGACCAACGCGCCGACCGGGACTTCTCCGGCGGAAGCGGCAGCACCGGCCTCGGCCAGGGCTTCACGCATCCAGTCTTCGTCGGTGTCCATGGTCAACGATTCTCGGGCGCGACGATTTAGCCACCGTCAGCTCGTTCGCGGTCTCAGGGTCGGACCGCAGCTTCAGCGCCCGCGGTTCAGTGCGACCGCTTGGTCAGAGCCAGCAGCCATCCGCGATTGGGCAGCAGGACGTATTTGACCTCGTCGAGGATGCCTTCGAGGGCTTTCAGGGCCGGGTCGTCCTTGGCGATGTTGAGGGCGGCGCCATGGGCGACGAAGCCGACCTGGATCTTGTCGGGATCGCCGACCAGCAGCACGGTGCAGGTTTCGCCGCCCTGGGCGGCGTGCTTGCGGACCAGCGTCGTGGCGTCCTCGATGCCACGCTTGGCGGCCTGGGCGGTGGGCAGGGGCAGGCGGGCCAGGGTGGCCAGGGATTGGGCCAGGGCCGACACCGCCGGTCCGAAATCCAGGTCGCAGTGGACCTTCATCTCGGCCATTCGCACCTTGCTCATCTCATAGAACTCGATGCCGCCCTCGGCGGTGACATTGAAATAGTCGCCGCTGCGCGGGTCCTTGAACCGGCCGGGCTGGCTGGCGTTCAGCCCCATGCCGGTGACCGGATGCTTGAATTGCAGTGGGAACTTGACGGTCGGGGCGGCTTTCGCCTCGGCTGCCTTGGCTTTGCCGAAGCTGGCGACGGCGGCCTCGATGGTCTCGTGGGTCTCGAACAGGGCGAGCAGGCCGAGCATCTCGAACAGGGCGATGACCTTGGCCGGAACACCCACCAGTTTGATGTCGCCGCCTTTTTCGCGGAACGAGTCGACGCATTTGACGATGGTGCCGAGGCCGGTCGAGTTGATGTATTTGACGTTGGTCAGCACCAGCATCGCGTTGCGCGTGCCGGCATTCAGGATGTCGCTGAGCCGCCCCTCGAAGGTCTGGTTGGTGGTGGCGTCGATGGAGCCGGTGAGGAAGACGGCCTTGGCCTCTTCGCCACTCGGCAGCTTCACGGTCTTGATGTCGAAGTTCAGGACCGCCATGGGTCGCTCCCGCGTCGGGTGATGTGGCAGCCGGGTCTCGGCTGCCGGGCACGAGCGTGCAGCACTGAGCATTCGGCGCAGCCCGGCAGTGCAACACTGGACAGGCGCAGCTGTCCCGAGTGTGATACGGAAGGTTGAAATCCCCGTGCTGCCGCCGACTTCCGGGAGCCTACCGGTGTGGCGAAGGGCATGCTTTCACCGCGGCGCGGGCAACCATGCTCCGCACACCCCGCACGGAGGACGTGCCGCACGCACGGAGATCGCATGGGCTTCTTCGACTTCCTCTTCGGCAAGAAGAAGGCCACGCCCCAGGCTCCGGTCGCGCCGGCTGGCGATACCCAAGCGTCGCGGCGCAGCCGACGGGCGATCCCGGCCGGCGGCAAACCCGCGTCCCGTCCGGCCGAGGCCGCTGCTCCGGCTTCGGCAGCGATTCAGCGGCCCAGCACTGCCCCGGTGGCCAAGCCCGATGGCGGCTTGGTCTTGGCGACCCCGACTGCGACCGAACGGCTGCGCGGCGATGTCCCGATCGCTGGCAGCAAACCACCGCAATTCGGCGGCAGCCTGGTCGATCAGCGGCGTGGCGTCTGCCGCACCGGCGATCCGGCAATGCTCGATTTCCTGACCAAAGAGAGCGGCAGCCGGCCCCCCTTGCTCAATGCCGAGCAGACGGCGCAGGTCAAAGTCACGGCGGATCAGCAAGAGATCGCCGTCGACATGGCGGCGGTGCGTCTCGGCTTCATCACCGAAGACCAGCTGGTCAACGCTTTGACCCAGGAATGCTGGGTGCCCCACTTGAAAGTTGACAAGTACGAGATCCGGAAGAAGGCCCTGGATACCGTGGATAAGGACGACGCAGTCTATTACGGCGTCTTCCCGGTCGATAAGCTGGGCAGCCTGCTGACGTTGGCGATGGCCAATCCCCTCGATGCCGCGACCATCGATGCTCTGGCCGCCAAGACCGGTCTGGACATCAAAAAGGTTGTGGCGACCCGGGCCGAGATCGGCCAAGGCATCGATAAGTATTACGGCGGCAAGGTCCAGGCGAAGGACACCAGCATCTCGTTCACCCAGGATATCGAGCCGAAATCGGTGACGGCGATGATGGCCAAGGTCAGCACGACCAGCGGCCCTCACGGCATCGTCCCGTCAACGCCTGCTCCTGCCCCGGCTCCGGCTCCGGTGACGTCGCGTACCACCTCGCAGCGCATCGAAGCCGACATCACTCCGGAAATCCAGGACATCGACGATCTGCTCGCTGGCGACGAGACCATCGCTCCGGCGATCATCGAGCCGATCAGCCTGAAAGCCGAGGAGTTCGAAGAGGTCGGCATCAGCCCGCCGACCACGTCCCGGGTTGCAGCCAGCGCGGAGGCACCCGCAGCCGTTGCCGAACAGCCCTATGAGCCGTTTGATCTGGAAGACACCGGCAAGATCGCGCCAGTGCCCCGGCCGCGGCTCGGAGCCGACACTGAGTTTGCCGAAGACGCCGCCACGCCGGTCGGCGGCGGCGCCTTGGAGCGCCCGGCAGGCGCGGCTCCGATCGCTCCGGAATTCAGCCCGCCATCGGCCACCCCGCCAGCCGCCCCGGCCAAGGCTGCCCCTGCACCGCGCCCGGCAGCGCCATCGGCTGCGTCGCCGACCACCGGACCGCGTCGCGCCGCCGGTCCAGCCACCGGGCGGGTCGTGTCGGCCGATGCGAAGGCACCGACGGTCAGCGGTTCGGTCCACCTCGTGCCGGTGACCGAAGCCGAGTTCCAGCATGCCATCAGCCACGGCCGCAGCCATCTGTTCGACAAGTGGATCGGACTCCAGACCCGCAACCGCATCATCAATGCGGTGCCGGTCGAACGCGACCTGGAACCGGTGCTGGCCGAGCTGTTCCGCCATCCGGCCAAGGCCGCCTGAGCAACGGCAAACAGCGCGGCAGCGGCAGTCAGCGCGCCAGCTTGACGACTGGGCAGCCAGCTGGTTGCTGACCGACCGAATGGACCGTCTGCGACCGAGCGCTCCCCAATCCCGGCGAGACCTGCCATGAACCGTGGCACCGTGCTCGGATTTTCGCTGCTCGCCACCAGCGGTAACGCCCGGCGCGGCCGGTTCACCACCGCCCACGGCGTGGTCGATACCCCGGCCTTCATGCCGGTGGGCACCCAGGGCGCTGTGAAATGCGTAATGCCCGGGCAGGTCGCCGACACCGGCGCCCAGGTCGTGCTCGCCAACACCTATCACCTCGGCACCGCCGAGCGCACCCAGTTGGTCGAGCGCCTCGGCGGGCTGCACGCGATGATGCGCTGGGAGCGCACGATCCTCACTGATTCCGGCGGATTCCAGGTGTTTTCCCTGCCTGATCGGCAGATCGACGAACAGGGCGTGACCTTCCGCTTCACCGATGGCGAGGATCCGGTGACCTTGTCGCCGGAATCGGCAATGGACATCCAGCGCCGCCTGGGCGCCGACATCGTCATG
This sequence comes from Planctomycetota bacterium, assembly GCA_014193115.1. GTDB lineage: Bacteria > Planctomycetota > UBA11346 > UBA11346 > UBA11346 > BJHQ01. Next base: position 6,835 of record BJHQ01000027.1, read on the forward strand.
GCCTTCGACGAGTGCATCGACCACGCCGCCGAAAAGGCCTATGTCGCGGCGTCCACCGCTCGCACCCTGCGCTGGCTGCGGCGCTGCGCCGATGCGCCGTTGCAACCCCATCAGCACCTGTTCGGCATCGTCCAAGGCGGCATGCACCTCGACCTGCGCGCCCAGGCTGTGCGCGATCTTGCCCAGCTTGATCTGCCCGGCTACGCCATCGGCGGAGTCTCGGTCGGTGAAGGCCACGCCGCGATGAAACGCGTGGTCGATCACACCGCGCCGCTCCTGCCCGCCGACCGCCCGCGGTATCTGATGGGCGTCGGCCTGCCCGAGGATCTGGTAGCTTCGGTGGCTGCTGGCATGGACATCCACGATTGCGTCATCCCCACCCGCTACGCCCGGGAAGGCACCGCCTTCACCTGGGATGGGAAAATGCGCATCAAAGACAAGAAATACCGCAAGGATCGCTACGTCATCGACACCGCCTGCCGCTGCCCGAGCTGCGCCGGCGGCTTCAGCCGGGCCTATCTGCGGCATCTGTTCTTTGCCGGAGAAACCCTGGCCGAAACCCTGGTGACGCTTCATAACCTGCATTTTTACCAGGACCTGATGCGGGCAATGCGCGAAGCCATCGAGGCCGACCGTTTCACTGCCTGGGTCGAAGGCTTCCACCGCCGGCTGACCCGCGACGATTGACCTACCGCAGATCTCGCTGGGATTCACGATCCGGAGCGCGTACTGCCGCCCATGGCCACCTTGCTCACGCATATCTCTGCACCCGGGCTCACCGTGCTGGCACGCCTTGTCGTGCTGCTCTGCCTTGGCCTGAGTTCCGCCACCAGCGCTGACGAAGATCCCTGGGTCATCGCGCTCCGGGCTGATCTTCTGGCCGCCATCAAACCGGTTGCGGAAAAGTACTCCGCGGTCGTCGAGGACCAAAGCGGCCTCATAAAGATCAGCAAGCAATTGCGGTCATATTCGGTGCATAACTTCGGCTTGAATGGCGTCGCTCCGAATGTTTCCCAGCGGATCGGCCCAGACCTCGCGGGTTTCCGAGTGACCGTAATTCCTCTTGAACCTGTCGCACAAGGAGCAGTGCGACGTCACGGCATGCTCAGCTTGGCTGGCCTGGGCGAAGGCAACGGGCTGACGCAGCTTGGCAACTATTGGTACACGTATTACCTCGGCTTCGACGTGGAGCGCGACGGCCAGCGCCACCAAGTGCACCTTACCGTCGAATACGGGACCAGTGCCGGTATCATCGCCGTGTGCGAGGATCTGTTCTTCGCCATCCGCACCCGGATTGGCAATGAACGCATCCTGCCCCTGATCTATCGCTGATCTATGGCTGATTCCCCGGCCTCTGCTCCCGCGACGCCTCCCTCGCCGTTCTGCCATCTGCACATCCGCAGCCATTTCAGCCTGCTCGGCTCGACCATCGCCATTCCGAAGCTGGTCGATGCGCTGAAATCCCAAGGCGCGGATGCAGCGGCCCTGACCGATCGCGGGAATCTGTGCGGGGCCTTCGAATGGTGGTCGTTGTGCAAAGACAAAGGGATGTCAGCGCTGATCGGTTGCGAGTTGGCGGTGGCGCCGCTTGGTATCGCTGAAAAAACCCGGGATAGCCATCAGGTGGTGCTGATCGCGGCAAGCCAGACCGGCTATCGCAATCTTGCCAAGCTGGTGTCCCGGGCCTGGTCGGAGGGGTTCTATTTCGAGCCACGGGTGGACATCGAGCTGATGGCCGCCCATGCCGGGGATGTCGTCTGCCTGACCGGCGCCGGGCCGCAGGGAATTCTCAACCGTCATCTGGTGTCGGGCGCGGTCGAGGAAGCCAGCCGTGAGCTGGAACGTTTGAAAAGCATCTATTCCGACCGGCTATTCGTGGAGATCGCAGACACCGGCGACGACGGGCCGCTCGCGCCGCGCCGGCAGTTGCCGCTGCTCGCGGATCGCTCCGGCGTGCCGGTGGTGGCGACCAATTGGGTGCATTACCTGAAACCGGATGACGCCCCGATCCACGATGTGCTCTTGGCCATCGAAGGCGCGACGGCCCTCGACGATCCCCGGGTCCAGCGCAAACGGCTGGGGGCGGCGGAATACTGGTTGAAGCCGCCGGCGACGATGATCGAGCGCTTTTCCGATCTTCCCGAGGCCATCGCCAACACCCGGCGGATCGCCGACCTGTGCAAAGGCGTCGCCTTGGCGCAGAAGGACGTGTATTATCTGCCGCGCTTCCCGTGCCCCGAGGGCTTCGACGAGTCCAGTCTGCTCCGCCAGAAAACCGCTGCTGGACTGCTGCGGCGCTATGGCGACGCGCCCTCGACCGCGGTCCTCGAGCGCTGCGAATTCGAGCTGGCGACCATCATACGCATGGGTTTTCCTGCGTATTTTTTGATCGTGGCGGATTTTATCGGCTGGGCCAAATCCAACGGCATCCCGGTCGGTCCCGGGCGCGGCTCGGCAGCGGGCTCGCTGGTCAGCTATTGTCTGGGGATCACCGATATGGATCCCCTGGCGTATGGCCTGCTCTTTGAACGGTTCCTGAATCCGGGCCGGAAATCGATGCCGGACATCGACGTGGATTTCTGCCAGGATGGCCGCGACCGGGTGCTGAAATACGTCGCCGACAAATACGGCCACGAAGCCGTCACCCAGATCATGACCCTGGGCACGATGAAGGCGCGCAGCGCGATCAAAGACGTGGCCCGGGCCTATGCCTGGACTCCGGAAGAATCCCAGGAGCTGGCCAACCTGGTGCCGAACAATCCTGCGAAACCAGTGGATTTGGCGATGGCCCTCGGCCGCAAGGCGGTCGATAAGGAGGGCAAGGAATGGGCCACCGTCGACGGCCTGGTCAAGCGCTACGAATCCGACCCGCGCACCAAGCAGGTGGTGGATGCGGCGGTGCAGGTGGAAAAGCTCGGTCGTTCCCTGGGTGTTCACGCCTGCGGCGTCATCATCGCTCCAGGTCCGGTGAGCGGTTACGTGCCGGTGTGCAACGTGAAGGGCAAGCCGGCGACCATGTTCAACATGACCCAGGTCGAAAAAGCCGGGTTGTTGAAGATGGATTTCCTTGGGCTGAAGACCATGTCGATCCTGAAAAAGGCGGTCGATCTGGCCCGGGAGGTCGACGGCGCGGATCTCGCACTGGAACGCATTCCGCTGAAGGATCGCAAGACGTTTGAGATGCTGGGCCGTGGCCAGTCCCTCGGCGTGTTCCAATGCGAATCCCGCGGATTCCAGGAATTGCTGCGGACGATGAAGCCCGACCGCTTCGAGGACATGATCGCCCTGGTCGCGCTGTACCGGCCGGGGCCGCTGATGGCCAACATGCACGTCGATTACTGTGAACGGAAATCCGGCCGCCAGAAGGTCGACTATCCGCACCCGGTGCTGGAAGGCGTGCTCAAGGAGACCTACGGGCTGTACATCTACCAGGAACAGGTGATGTCGATCAGCCGCGAGCTGTGCGGCTTCACGCCCGCCGAAGCCGATGACCTGCGCAAGGCGATGGGGAAGAAGGACATCGCGATCCTTGAGAAATTGAAAGAGAAGTTCATCGAAGGGGCGTTCACGAAACACGGCTTCGATCGCGACAAGTGCGGTGAGATGTGGCGCAAGATCCTCGGCTTCGCCAGCTATTGCTTCAACAAATCCCATTCGGCGTGCTATGGCCTGATCGCCTATTGGACGGCGTACCTGAAGGCCAACCACTACCCTGCGTTCATGACCGCCAACTTGATCTTCGAGATGGGCAACAAGGACAAGATGACCTTGTTCGTCGAAGAATTACGCGGCCACGGCATCCCGGTGCTGCCCCCCGATGTCAACGAGTCGAGCTGGGAGTTCTCGATCGCGAAGAAGGAATCGGTCAAGATCCGTTTCGGATTCGGCGGGGTCAAAGGCATTGGCGAGGCCGCCGCCGCGCACCTGATCGAGCGGCGCAGCGACCGGCCCTTCGCCAGTCTGTACGACCTGTGCGAACGGGTCGATCTGCGGGTCATCAACAAGCGGGTGGTCGAGGCCCTGATCCAGGTCGGCGCCCTCGACAGCCTGCACCCGAATCGTCAGGCCCTGCACGCCACCATGGAACGGGCCTTCGACCGCGGCAGCCGGCTGACCAAGATGAAATCCAGTCAGCAGCAAACGCTGTTCGGCGATTTCGAGGCCGACGCCACCTTCAAGCAGGAAACCCAGGGCTATGTCGCCGTTGATGACTGGACCCCTGACCAGCGCCTGGCCTTCGAGAAATCCCTGACCGGTTACTGGATCAGCGGCCATCCGGTGCAGGTCCACGCCGGCGAGACCAGCCGTTTCGCCACTGCCACCGCCGCCGAGCTGCCGCGCATCGCCAGCGGCCAGACGGTCAGTGTCGCCGCCGTGGTCGTCGCCAAGCGGATCATCAAGACCAAGTCCGGCGGCCAGATGGCGGTGGTGCAGCTCGAAGATCCCGCCGGCCGGTTCGAGGCTGTCCTGTTCGGCGGTCGCGGCCGCCGCGGCCAGGAACCGCCCTTCGACCGCTTTCATTCCTTGTGCGAGCCCGACCAAGTCTGCCTGTTCACCGGAACCGTGGAACGCCGCGAACGCCGCAACCGCCCGCCGCCTCCGGCCGCTGAAGAAGACGCCAGCGAGACTCCGCCGGTCGATGTCGAGGATGGCGAAAGCGAACCAGCGGCTGCGGTGTCTCTGGAAGAAACAGTCGAGGTCATGCCGTCGCTGATCGTCAGCGACGTGATCCCGGCCGCGGCGGTGGCGGAAAAGCTGACCAGCGAGGTCGTCGTCGCGGTCGCCGAGCCTGCCGATCCGGGCTTCGCCCAGCGCCTGTCCACGACCGGCGCGGTACTCGCCGAACACCGCGGCGACGTGCCGTTGACCATGCAGGTCCATGTTCCCGGCGACGTGCTGTTGACCCTGGCGGTCGGGTCAGGCCACCGCCTGCGCCCGAGCCCAGCGGCGTTGAGCGCCCTGCGCCAGGTGTGGGGCACCGACCGGGTGCGGACGCTGGCGAAGGCGGCGGCGGGGACGGCGCCGGTTGTGCCTCCCGACGAGAGCGACGAAGGCTGAAATCCCGCTGGGAGCGCCGATCCCTGGGAGCGCTCGGCGCTGCCAGGGGGCGCTCGGCGATGCGAGGAGCTCGCCGCGGCCAGTGGACCACAAGGCCTTGGCGCAGAGGCGGTTCTGCCAAACATGTGCCCCACACCATCCGATTCCGGAGACTCCATGGCCCAGGCCGTCATCAACCCGCGCATCCGCGGCTTCGTCTGCCTCACCAGCCATCCCGCTGGCTGCGCCGCCAACGTCGCTCGCCAGATCGCCGTGGCCAAGGCCAGCGGCCCGGGTCGCGGTCTAGGCAACGTGCTGGTGATCGGCGCTTCGGCGGGATACGGTCTGGCGTCGCTGATCACCACCGTCTTCGGTCACGGCGCCAAGGCCTTGGCAGTGGCCTATGAGCGGCCCGGTCAGGGTGAAAAGGCGGCCTCGGCCGGCTGGTACAACATCGCTGCCGTCCAGCGGGCTGCCGGCGGCGCGGTCAAGGCCATCAACGGCGATGCCTTCTCCGACGCCCTGAAGCAGCAGGTGGTCGAAGCGCTCAAAGCCGGTTTCGGAAAAATCGACGCGGTGGTCTACTCCCTGGCGTCGCCCAAGCGCAAGGACCCGGCCAGCGACACAGTGTGGTCGTCGGTGCTGAAACCGATCGGTGCGCCCTACGCATCGAAAACCATCGACCTCGACAGCGACACGATCAAGCCGGTGAGCATCGCCCAGGCGACGGACGCTGAAATCGCTGCCACGATCCAGGTCATGGGCGGCGACGACTGGAAACGCTGGATCGATGCGCTGCTTGCAGCTGATCTGCTGGCTCCGGGCTGCCGCACGGTGGCATACAGCTACATCGGCCCGCAACTGACCCACGCCATCTACCGGGCTGGAACCATCGGCCGGGCCAAGGATCACTTGGAAGCCACCGCCGCTTTGCTGTCCGCGTCGATCCGGGCTCGGTGCGGGGCCTCCGCCGGCGCCTGGGTCAGCGTCAACAAGGCGTTGGTGACCCAGGCGTCGAGCGCTATTCCGGTGGTTCCACTCTACATTTCGCTGCTCTACAAGATCATGAAGGAAAAGCAGTGCCACGAGGGCACGATCGAGCAGATGGTCCGGCTGTGGCGCGATCACCTCGCCCCAGGCAAGACTCCGGCAGTGGACGAAGTCGGTCGCATCCGGGTCGACGACTGGGAGATGCGCCCTGATGTGCAGGCCGCCGTGGCGGCCCTGTGGGAGCAGGTGGACTCCGGCAACCTGTTGGCGGTCAGCGACTACGCCAGCTTCAAGCGCGAGTTCCGCCAGCTGTTCGGCTTCGAGATCGACGGCGTCGACTACACCGTGCCGGTCGAGACCGAAGCCGCTTGGGCCTGAATCATCGATCGATCAGCCGCCTGACCCCGGCAGCGGCGGCGCCGCATCGCCGGGGAAGAAACTCTCGATCAGGCCAAGGTGGGTCCCGGCCAGCCCGGCGGCGCAGCCGATCGCTGCGAACAGGAACGCCGCGGCGATCAGCAGCCGCCACGGCCCGACCTCGACCACCGGGCTGTCCCCAGGCAGCCGGATCCGGCCGAGCAGATAGAACGCGGCGATTCCGGCCAAGGCGGCCCAAGCCGCCAGGGTGGTGGTCCGCCCGATCAGGCTCCAGCCCCAAGCGACATCGCAGACCACCAGGAATTTCAGTGCCGCGGCGAGTTCGACGATGCCGCCGACGACTTTGACCTCGTTCAGCCAGCCGCCGGATCGCGGCAGGGCTTTCACCGCACCGGGCAGCAGCGCCAAGGCGACAAACGGGATGGCGATGGCCAGCCCGTACACCGCCATACCGAGCAGGGCCGCGCCCCACGATCCGGTGGTGGCGGCCTGGGCGAGGACGGCGCCGGCGAAGGGCGCTGCGCAGGTGAAACCGGTGACGGCGAAGGTCAGGCCCATCACCAGCGCGCCCAGATAACCGGCTCGTGAACCGCCCAGGCGGTCCTCCCAACCGGCCGGCAAGTGCAGGAAGAACGCTCCGATCAAGCTGAGTCCGAGCCCCAGGAACAGGACCGCCACCGCCAAGTTGGTCAGGGGATGGCCGCTGAACGTCGCCAACGACGATCCGAACACCCCGGTAACGACCACGCCGACCAGCATGAAACAGAGCACGATCCCGAGGCCATAGACCAGCGCCAAGGGCAGCAGCGGTCGGCCTTGGGAAGCCTGTTTGGCGAACATGTTCAAGGTGAAGGGGATCATCGGATAGGTGCATGGCATCAGCAGGGTCACCAGCCCGCCGAGCACGGCCAACAGCAGGAATGCGCCCAGGCCGTTCCCGCCAGCGGCCTCGCCACTGCCGCCTCCGAGGAAGGCGACCAAACGCGCCGTCTGCTCCTGGTCGCTGGCCGCGAAGACCTTCGACCAGCGCGGCGATTCCGCATTGGGTTTGGCCCCGGGATCGATCCGCACATACATCGGCCTGGTATCGGCCTGAAAAGTCGTCAGAACCCATTTGGCGAGCGCATCATTGGGCGGGTCGGTATCGAGCGAGATTGGCACCCCGCGGTTCCAGGCCGCGATCACGTCGGGCCGCTGGAACACCGTCTTTTTCATCAGCTGGCAGTTGGTGCAGGACGGTCCAGTGACATCGAGCAAGGCCGGCTTGCCAGCGGCATGGGCGGCAGTGATGGCGGCGATGGCGGCCTCGGGAGTGGTCGGATGCGACCAGCGGATCCGTCCCTCGTGGGATTCGCGGCTCTTGGTCAATTCGTCGCGCACCACTGCCCGGATGACTGGTTCGAAGACGGTGGGGTCGATACTCGCGGATGGCTGGGTTCCACCGACCGGCTGAACCCCTGCGATCGCCAGGGACCCGACCACCGTCGGCACCGACAGTTCAAGCCGCGCATTGCGCACCGGTACCTTGCACGATTCCGCATCGCAGGCCATCCAGCTGACCAGCACGCCGACCACCACCGGCGAGCCATCTCCGGCTGGCAGCCGCACCCGTTGCCGCACCGTGACCGGACCCGCCGGCAGCACCCTGACTCCGTCCTTGAGCTCGACCGGCCGATCCGCCACCAGGGCGCCGACAGCGACCAGTGGAGGCTGGGCATCAAGCCGGGTCGCGACGCCTTGGCCCACCGCGTCGGCCGGGACATCGGTGGGATACAGATGCAGGGGGAGTGGGTTCAGCAGGGGTTCATATCGGCCCACCAGAACCGCGTACCCAGGAGTCGGATCGGACTCTACGGTCACGGTCACCCGGACCGAGTTCCTGGTCAGCGTCGCGGAATCCCCCGCAGCAAGCCACCCAAAGCACAATAGGATGAAGAAGGTGTGAAAAAAGCGCATGCGATCGTTCCTGCTTGTGGCTCCGCTCAGGGCTTGAGGATGGGACGTCCGACGCAAGCCCCTGTTTGAGGGGTTGCGTGCCCTTGGCCAGCAAACTACGGTGCGCCGGCCGCTCTCGGCTGATCCCCACCGACGTTGGGAGTTCGGATGTCCGCCATCCTTGCCACCTCCATGCACCTGCCTCCGCTTGCCCGCCTGACCAGGCTGGCCACCAGAGCGGCGATCCTGCCCTGCCTAGCGGCCGGTGTCATGGCCGCTGATCCGGTCCAGTCGAAGCTCGAAGGCCAAGCCTTCCTTCTTACGGTAGGAGCCGGGTCTCCGCCGCCTCTCGAAGTCGAGGAAGACGTCGGTGGCCAGCATTGGGATTGGCATGGCGAAGGCCACACGCCGTTGTCACTGACCGTCGAAGCGGCATGGACGTCGATCGGCAAGCGTGGCGGCCCCTTCATCGGGGTGGACCTGACGCTCGCCCGCCACGACATCACCCCTCGGAAATATGGCTATGCCGGGCAAGAATTCACCAACACTTCGCAAAGCCGGTTGACCTACACCTCAGTCGGCGGGGATGTGCTCGCGGGATGGCAGTACGGCATGACCGGGGATTATTCACGGGATGCCCAGGTGGTCGGCACACTCGTCGCTTTTGCCGGTGGCGGGTACGCCATGGCTGCAACGGATTCCCGTGAAGGCGGCAGCTACAGCAGAGGAAAAGGCACTGGCGGATACTATGATTACGGCGCTCGGGTAGGCATAGCGGTCATCGAGGGCCGGGTCGTCGCCGGAGTGACAGCGGCCTATGTTTGGACCAAAGCCACGGTCACGGTCGATGTACCTGGTGAGCGCTCCTCCGAACTGACCCTCGAAGGCGATGGTTTCCAATTTGGCGGTCAAATCGGATACTCCTTCTGAAGCTCAACACGCGGAAACACAGCCAATGCAAAAGCCCATCATGAATCCACGGATGATCGCTGTTTGGTGCTTGCTCTTGTGCGCCAGCGTGCCCTGTGCTGCGCTCGACACGATTACCGTGATTTCAGAAAGTTCGACCGCGAACGAAGCCGGTGAAGTGCCGGGACGCTTCCGCATCACGCGCACCGGAACGACCGGCAACCTGCCGGTTATCTTTAAGATTGCGTCGAGCGTTGCCACTCCTGCCTATCGGCCCGGATTCCTGACCGTCGTCACCGCCGGCAGCACAAGCGCCATTTCAGTGCGCACGCCCGCACCTGGTTTCAATGTCGAGCTACGCACGGACGACTGGATTTCCATTGGCACCACCCATTTCCAAGTAGCAGCCAACGTGACAGTGACCGACGTGGCCACCCCGGTCACTTTGAAATCATCGGTGCCCAATGGCCTTCCAATCGACACGGAAGTGACCTTGCCGATCCGCAGGACCTCGGTTCCTGGGTATCCGAACTATGTCCACACAGATATGGACTTCGAGCCGCTGACCCTCGCCGGGACGGGCATATCGCCGGTACAAGGGTCAATGACCAAGTTTTCCGTAGACATCGCACCCGGTACGGCATCCACCCTGGTCCTGGTCCAGCCGATCGACGACAAGGCGATCGAAGGCAATGAACCGATTGTCCTGACCTTAAACGATGATCCTGGATACGTGCTCGGATCGCGGTTCAGTTCGACCATTACGCTGGCCGATGATGATACTCTCGGACAATGGTCCATCCCTGATGTATCAGCTACTGAATATTTGGCTGGGACGACTGCCGGAGCCGATTTCGAGGCGGTGTTTCGCTTCAGCTATGATTGGTGGAATATTGAGCGTTGGTCATCAATTGAGATAGGCGGTACTGCTGGATCGTCCGACTATGATTTTGCTTTTATGTATCGTCACGATGGAGGGAGTGTCATAGAAGCATTGATAGAAAATTCAGGGAGTGGATATGCGTCTGTGCCACAAATTACTGTTGATCCAGCATCCTGTCCAACCCGAATCACGTCGATTCGCTTGAGCAGTCGTGGATCTGGTTATCGCTCCCCGCCTCTTGTACAATTCAATGGTGGCTCTCCGCAACGTGTTGCGCGTGCTGTGGCGGTTGTCGACCAGCTCGGATCAATCGATCGATTGATCCTGGTCGATGGTGGCGAAGGTTACTCAACGTTGCCAGCGCGGCAACCAACCGTATCGATTATTCGCACCGATGGTTTGAGTGGCGTTGATGCAGTTGTTGATCTCGTGACCATGGAAATTCCTGAATTCAGAGCGACCATGCAGGTTGTGGGCATTGAAGACCTTCCCTTTTCGGTACACGGATTGTCATCTGCACCGGAAATTACCATCCAAGGTGGCGGGGGGATAGGAGCGACGGCCACTGCGACATTGGATCCCACGACAAAGGTCATGAGTTTCTTTGTTACTGCGGCAGGTAAAGGGTACGACGCTCAGCCGAATGTGGGTTACATAGACGGGTTAGGTATTTTTCATACCTTGACAAACAATGTGAGCTTGTCTCTGGAGCGGGTGTTCGTCTTGAACGGTGGGGCGGGTTGTATCTCTCAACCTATCATTTCTGTAGATCCGCCTACTATGGCTGGTGGCATCAATGCTTCGATCAGCGCTCGTATTGCTACCGGTGCTAGCCCGAACGCTCCTTTGCCCGGGGCAGTTCCAGATGATTCGGGCGATGATTTACTTGATCGCCGAACAGTTGGTTGGACCTTCAATAGCGCCGGGTCTCGGTTTCTGCCGGGAGAGGATGATAGCAGTTTGAATGCTATTGCCACGTACGGGGATGGGAAAAAGAACCATTCCACCTTGGCGTTGGTGAAAGGAACGGCAGGATTCCTGTCGAGGGGCGATGCCATCCAAATCGCCGGTTTATCCAAATTATACCGAATAACCAATGTCGATGGGAATATTATTTCCGTTTTCCCATCGCTGGAGACTGATGTTAATGCAGATTCGAGCGTAAGTAACATCATATCAATAGCAGGATCGGCAGATCGTCATACGACCAATCTCATTCCGTACGATGGGGGATATACGTCGGATTCCTCTGCTCGCCGAATTTGCCAGTCGAACTCTAGCGCTGTTGCATATTGGGGTCTTGAATATGTCGTGACTCCGAAAAACGATACGACTCCGGAAGCATCTGAGTCGGTGACCTTGCGAGTTTTTGGAAGCACGGATTTTCTGATATCTGATCCTACAATCGCAACAATACTTATCGCCGATGACGACAGCACTGCTGATATAATAACCATATCCGATGCGAGCGAGCCGAATCAGGCTGGGCAGGTCAAGATCACCTTGAGTGCTGCTTTACCAGTCGATGTCGAGATTCCTTTCGCCGTTTCGTCATCAGCGACCTCTGGTGCAGGTTTTGCTACACTTGGCGTCGATTGCATAGATTTCACGACAAACGGATTGGTCGGTTCGATCACGATTCCAGCTGGTCAAACATCGGTGGTCATCACCGTCGACCCGATTGCAGACAACAATGATGAGGGTTCAGAACGGTTGACCATCACTCTTATTGAATCAAAAGATTATCTTCTCGCCGGCGCTGACGGGAGCAAAACGAATCCTTCGGCAACGGTCAACATCATTGACCGTCAAGGAGAAGTTGGGCTGGCGGTGTCCCCCTTGCAATTCGATAGCCAAAACAAGGAAATCGTCAGCGATCTGGATGGGGTCGCGGCAGAGTCCATGGGTGTGCCGGACAAGGCCCAAGTCCGCGTTCTCTTTGCAGACCAAAGCGCGATCAACTCGGCGCCCTTCGGAGTTCGCTACTCGGTCGTCGCTGGGTCGACGGCAACAGCAGGTTCAGATTACAAAATATTATCCGGGGTGATGACCATCCCGACTGGACAGCTCCGGGCAACGTTGACAACAGTCGCGAACGGATCTGATACCGCGATCAATGTCAAGCTTGATGCAGGAACAAGAACCCTGCAAGCAGGGGAATTTATTTTAGTTGGCGGAGAGCTGTACCGGGTCCAAACGGCTGTCATCCTCGGGACTACTGCGGCGAGCATACCGCTTACCAGTGCGCTGCTGTCCCCGACTCCAGCTGGTGAAGCGGTGGGCTTGGAAATTCGCGATACTGTTGGGAGCCCGATTGTCATATCCATAGAACCGGTTGATGACCAGATTGTTGAAGGAGATGAAATCGTGGTCGTTTCTTTATCAGCCGGCGCTGGGTACAGCATCGCGCAGGGGGCATCCAATGCGCTGATCACGATCCGCGATGACGAACCGGTGCTGAAGATCAAGGTTGAAGGAAATAATCCGGTGGAATACCTGGTTGGCGATTCCCGGTCGCAAGGCAAATTCGTGGTGTCGTACAATGGAGTTCCGCTCGGAACGCCATTGCGTCGTGCGATCCCGTTTACGATCTCAATTGAATCGTCGAGTACAGCCACGGAAGGTCTGGATTACAGCGCGCTTTCCCGGAGTTATGTGGTCCCAGCAAACAGCCTGAGTGTTGAGATACCAGTCAGCGTGATTGACGATGATTTGGTTGAGCCTGCCGAAACCATCATTGTCAAACTGGTCAAGGTCGGGACGAGTCCTGGTTATGACGTGGGCGCCGGCGATACTGGGGTCGCCACCATGACCATCGGTGACAACGAACCGGTGGTCGGAATCAAAGCGGAATCATCACAAGGTTTTGAGGGTGGCACAGGACCGAGTTTCAGGGTAGTCAACTTGACATCAAGTGGTGGTGGCAATTTGTTGGCAAAAAACCTGGATGTTTCCATTGCTGTTGACGGCTTGAGCACTGTGACCCTGTCGGGTTCCGACCAGGACATCCAATCGATTCCATCATTTGTCACCATTCCCGCATCAGCGAACGAGAGCCTCCCGGTCGTGGTGGTGCCGATCGATGACACGTTGGTCGAAGGAGATGAAACGATCATCGTCAAAATAGTTGCGGGTACCCGGTACACGGTCGATGGAATCCAGAACGTAGTCACTTTGCGCCTGAGCGATAACATCGAGCCAACTCTTTCAGTTATCAAGACACAGGATGGAATTGAGGGGTCCGTGAATGCGGTTTTCAGGATCATTTCCGATGTTGCTCCTCCAGTTGGTGTGCTGGCGACCCTTGAATTCACTGGGACTGCGACTGCTGGTGTCGACTACACTATCGGCGTTCCAATAATCGCTGCGGGCACCACCTTTGTAGACCTGGTTGCGATCGTCGTGGATGATGCGGAATTCGAAGCCCTGACCGAAACCATCACTGCAACCTTGAAGCAATCGACTCCGCCACGTTATTTCATCTCAGCGACCCAATCCAGTGCCACGGCGACGATCACTGATGATGAACCGCTGGTCAGTGTCGCTGCGGTGATCCCGGCTGCCCCAGGCGTTCCTCTGGCTGAGCCGGCCACAAATGGCGCTTTCACGATCTCGCGGAATCCGAGTTCGGTCAACAAGGCGATCACCGTCAACTTCGAGATCGTCCAGGATGCGACCACCCAGGCAATCGAAGGCACGGATTTCCAGGCCATTCCTCGAACAGTGAGCCTTCCTGCCGGCGTGACCTCGGTCAATGTGCCAGTGATCGTGATCGATGATCTGCTCGTTGAGGATTCCGCGAACGAAAAGGTGATCCTGACCCTTCAGGATTCGCCTGCTCCTATTACCTATAAGGTGGATGGGACCAAACGAACCGCCCAATTGATCATCCTCGACGATGAACCGATGGTCGGATTCGCCAGTCCGGTGGCCACCGCATCTGAACCTGCGACGAACGCAACGGTGACGTTACAGCGTCTGGCAGGCTCGTCAGCCGTACCGTTAACGATCGTTCTTGAGGTCGACTCGTCCAGTACTGCGACAGTCGGTGCAGATGTCGCTGCCTTCCCGCTTTCGGTGTCCATGCCGGCAGGGATCGATTCCGTTGCCTTTTCAGTAAACGTGCTGGATGACAATTTGGTTGAGTCCCAAGAGAAGCTCGTCATCGTCCTGGTAAAGACCAGCGCCTATTCACTGTCGCCCGATCGCGGATCGGTTCGGGTCAATATCAATGATGATGACGGCGCTGGCGGGGTGCTGTCCGTGTCGCTCGTGCGCGATGCGACCGAACCGAACCAGTCTGGGGCGGTGCGGCTCGCATACGCTCCTCCAGCAGGAGGCCTTCGCGGAACCTTCTCGGTTCCTTTTGTGATTGGCGCTTCTTCGACGGCAATCGAAGGTCTTGATTATTTTGGACTTCCGCGTTCCGTTACCTTCGGGCCGGGTCAAACCGAAGTGATCATTGAAATCGCTCCGATACCGGATTTTGTTTCGGAAGGCGACGAGACTGTCAGATTCGTCATTGATGATGGACCGACCTGGACTGCTGGCGGATCCAAATTAGTCGACTTGACCATTCACAATTTTGACTCCGGATCGGGCAAACCGCCCATTGCGGAAGCAAATACCAGCTCAGCCAGCAATGGCTGCGGCTTAGGCGGAGGCCTTGGTTTGCTCGGGATCGGTCTGCTGATCGCGTTTGGGCGGTCCGGCACTCGTCGCCGTGACCAGCGCTGACCTTCAGCAACCGGTTCACTCGCAAAGGAATTTCCTGCCTGAGTAGGCGAGCTCGGTTTACAGAAATTGATGGCCCTGATTGAGCACCCAATGGCAGCCGTGGTGGACTTCCGCGGGACGGTATCAGCAACGAGCCCTGCTTCGTCCCGCGAGCTCACCCCGTTGCCCACGCGACGGGCGGGGCCGTGCGCGAAGGCCTGATTCTGCTTACCGCCCGTCCGGCCAGACCTTGCGGATGCCGAAGCGCCCGGTGAGCCGGCAATCGTCAATCAGGCGGTTAACCGCTGCATGACCATGCTGGGCGGTGACGATGAGCAGGATGCGGTCGATGACCATGGCGGGATAGGCGTGGTCGTCGGGCAGGCCACGCAGCAGGCGTTCGGCCTCGGCCAGGCTTAGGGAATCAGCTGCGGGCATGACGACATGCATGCTGCGCCGGCGTCGGGGCGGACAAGGCCGGGCGGTTCCTCGCGCCCGATGATGGCCTAGGGTCCCCCCGCGATGAGCGACCCCGCCGATTCCCACCCATTGCCGATGAGCCGCACCGAAATGCGCGATTGGTGGGGCTGGGATGAACTCGATATACTGCTGGTCAATGGCGATGCGTACGTCGATCATCCGTCCTTCGGCATTGCTCTCATCGGACGCGCCCTGGTCGCCGCCGGTTTCCGCACCGGCATCGTGGCGCAACCGCAGTGCGACGAGGATTTCCTGCTCATGGGCCGGCCGCGACTGTTCGCCGGGGTCAGCGCGGGCAACATCGATTCGATGTTGAATCACTACACTGCCGCGCGCAAACCCCGGCGGCAGGATCATTACTCGCCTGGCGGCAAGGCCGGCCTGCGCCCCGACCGCGCCACCATCGTCTACACCGGCACGGTGAAGAAGCTGTTCAAGGGTCTGCCGGTGGTGATCGGCGGCGTTGAGGCCAGCCTGCGCCGCCTCGCCCATTGGGACCACTGGTCGGGCACCATGCGCCGGTCGATGCTCGCCGACAGCAAGGCCGACCTGCTCTGCTACGGCATGGCCGAGGCCCAGATCCTGGAGATCGCCCATCGCCTGAAAACCGGCGAATCGATCAAGGAGATGACCGACATCCGCGGCACCTGCTGGATGGCCAACAACCGCTCGGCGATCTCCGATCCCTTCGCGCGTGGCCAGGTCGACACGCCATCGTACACCGAAATCAAAACCGACCTGCGCCGGTTCGCCGACGGCGAACGCATTCATTTCCTGGAGCAGGATCCGGCGCGCGGTCGCATGGTGGTGCAGGCCACCGACGCACGATTCGTGGTACAGAACCCGCCGGCGCGGCCGCTGGGTGAAGTCGAGCTCGACCTCATCTACGCCCACCCCTACACCCGGCGTGAGCATCCCGCCTACGTTGCCGGGGTGCCCGCACTGGAAACGGTGCGCACCTCGATCGTCACCCATCGCGGCTGCGTCGCGAACTGCAATTTCTGTTCGATCGTCTACCACCAGGGCAAGGACATCCAGAACCGCAGTGTCGATTCCGTGGTTGCCGAAGCCGAGCGCATCGCGAGCCAACCTGGTTTTACCGGCACGATCAGCGACGTCGGCGGCCCGAGCGCAAACATGTTCCGGATGCGCTGCGGCAAGATGCGCAAGTTCGGATCCTGCGTCCATCGCGACTGCCTGCTGCCCACCCCGTGCCCAAGCCTGGAAAGCGGCGTCGGCGAAAACCTGGACGCGCTGCGCCGCATCCGCGCCCTGCCGGGCGTGAAGCACACCTTCATCCAGTCCGGCATCCGCTACGATTTGGCGCTACGCGACGGCGACGAGTACATCGACGAGGTCGCGCGCCACCATGTCTCCGGCATCATGAAGGTCGCCCCCGAGGCCACCGACGATCGTGTCCTGACGTTGATGAACAAACCGCGCTTCGACGTCTTCCGCCGTTTCAAGCAACGTTTCCTGCTCGCTACAAAAAAGGCGGGGAAGAAGCAGTTCATCACTGAATACCTCATCGCCGGCCATCCCGGCTGCGATACCGGCACCATGGCCGAAACTGCGGCGACCCTGCGCCGCGAGGGCATGCAGCCCGACCAGGTGCAGGAATTCGTCCCCATCCCGATGACGATCTCGACTGCGATGCACGTCAGCGGCCTTGATCCGTTCACCATGCAGCCGATCGCCACGATCACAGGCGATCGCGAACGCCGCATGCAGAAGGCTCTCATTCACAGCGGCAAACCCGACAATCGCAAACTGGTCCTGGAAGCCCTGCAAAAGACCGGGCGGATGGATCTCGCCGACGCGCTGCTTGGCGACGGTACGGGTGGCAGCGGCACGAAAGGCAGCGAATTTGCGACCCGCGCCAAGAAGGGGGGCTATTTCGGTCCCACGTTCATGGCCGGCGGCGGCGACAGCGTGGTCGATGAGGACGAAGCCCGCATCGAGGACGAACTCGACGCCCACGACGGCCACTTCCCTGACCCGCGCCAGCCCACCACCTTGGCCTGCGGCACCCGCGTTCCGACCCATCTCGCCCAGGCAGCCCAGCGCGGCGGCTTCAATCCGAGCTGGCAGGGGAAGAAGAAGACCAGCACCGTGAAACCGCTGCGCGGCAAACGGCGGTAGGGGAGCCGCCGCCCCAGATCACGACCCTGGGACCGTCACGTGCTTGCCGGTGCATGACCGGGATGGTCTCGGAGTTTGCACATCGACCTCACAGGACTTACTGACGGCCCGGAGGACCGAGGATTGATGTCAACGCATCGTGCAGTTCAGCAGCCAGGGCAGGATCGCCTGGGCTGAACTCGTCGGGAACGGAGGCATCGACGATGGGCGGAAGGTCACCGGTGAACGTGTCCCGAATCCACCGGGCATGTGCTGGCTCGAAGACGATGACCTGATCGGCCCACACCAGGTCATCCGTGCTCAGCTGGTGCGCGGCGCGCTCGTTGATCCCTGCCGAGCGGACCGACAAGCCTGGTGTGCGTCGATACAGCATGGCAGCGGTGACGCTGCGCGCCTTGTTCAGCGTGCAGACGAAGAGGACGTTCATGCCAGCCGCACCACGAAAGCCCAAACAATGAGATGCAGGACGACGATCAGCCAGAAAACGATCTGGTAGCTGAGTTTGGCGTTTTTGTGGTGCAGCAGCCGCTGAGCCAGGAAGGCGCCTGGCCAGCCACCGAACAGTTCGAGGGCATGGAGGGTAGCCTCGGACGTCCTCGGTGACCCACGCCGGGCCGCCCGCTTGTCGATCGCATACGCGATGCTGGCCGCCAGGCTCATGATCAAGTAGACCACGCCTACCAACAGCATCCAGGTTTGTGGCATGATGATCAGCTTTTCGTGTGCGCTGGCATTTCAACGGCCGTCGCCAGTAGTCCCCGAGCCCGGGACACCAGGGCCGCGATAGAGCCGCCGCAATCCATCTGGTTGTCATGTAGCGCCTGATCACGGCGATGACGCGCGGCGTGACCGGTTCTGCCGCCTGTGACGCCGCCGCTGAGAGCAGCCGTCGGCCGCTGGCCATCTCGTAGAAGGAGATGCCGGGCACGGCCTTGACCTCATCGGACGGAGGGCCGGTTCCGGAGACGCCGCGACGCAGCCCGCACCGCAGGTCCAGCAAGACAACAGTGAAAGTCAGCTATGGATCGTCTCTATCAATAGGTAATCACTGGCACCATGATGCAGGCCTTCGACATCGCCGAGGTGGCCGCAGAGATCTGCCGTGAAAAGTCATTCAGCTTGGCGGTCAAGTCCGTAATGTTCTGGTTTTCGGTGGTGATTTTTCCGGCCAATTCGGCGTAGGTGGCCGCCGCAGCATTTTTCTTTGCCACCAACGCGACTTGCTCCTGCACGGCAACATCGTAACTGGATTGCGCGGAGGCGAGGTTCGATTGGCAGATTGCTTTTGCCGCAAGGGCCCCTGTCGACGCGGCTACAGCTGCGACCGTCGCCGCATCAGCGGTGGCCGCCGCTGCGCCAGCTGCCGCCGCAATCCCATCAGCAATCGGGTTCAAACCGCAGAAACCGGCGGCGATGGCAATGGCGGCGACAGCGACCCCATCCGCTGCCGCCGCTGAAGCTGCTGCCGCTGCGGCGGTTACCGCCGCAGTCTTGGCAACGTCGTCTGCGGAATTGATGGCCTGCGTTTTATCCTGCACTGAGGATAACAGACCACTGACCTCCGTGGCCTTTGCCAAAACTTCATCGGTCAACGCATTGAGGGTCGCCAGGGCGTCGGCTGCGTCCTTCTTGTCCTGCGCCATAGCAGCGAGGATCTCCTTCACGCTCACCGCCATTGCATCATACTGTTGATTGAGGTCATTGAAGCGGGCGGTCGCGCGCCTGCATCCATCTTTGTCATCGCTGGGCGGATCATTGAAGGCAGGATAGCCAGGAGGCGGATCCTGGGGATCGTCAATCTTGCCGAAAATCGGACGGATGGATATGGTTACGGTCCCTTGCAGTTTCGCGTCTACTTTTCGCGGATCCGCTGTCTGCTGGCTCAGATCGGCGCTGACCTTGATCTCAGCTTTGTAGGCAAGTCCTTTATACGTCAGGTTCGGCAAATAAATGCCGGCCGTCTTAAACGCCGGGCTCTCACTTATGAATTTCACTTCCCCGGATTCTTTGCTGAGCAGGGATGGATGATCAGATTGAAGGACTTGCTTATTGCTGATGGCCCCCGCGAAGATCAAAGTGATATGTTTGTCCTGATCGACTCGTTGCTTGAATTCAACTTTGGTCGAGGCCGAAAGGGAAAAAGATTCGGCCGCAGCAACATTCCACTTCAATTCGGTAGCACCTTCAGAGGAGATTTTCAGGCCGCCACTCACAGGTCCGCAAGCGACCGTGGATTCAGCGTCAGAGCGCGTGAGCTTCATACTGAACTGGCCATCGGTTGCTACGGCGCTGCCGCCATCGACGGGATTCCACATCCCTGTGAGGTTATTGTCGGAGTATCCAAGGGAGGCGGATGGAGTCGTGGTCATCGGCATAAGAGGCTCAGCAGGGGGGCGGATCGCAGAATGCTTCCGTTATTTATATACTTATATATTAGTACCAATAAGTAAAGAACAAAAAACTAACACCATGGTGTGAACGCATTTTCCAGTCTTCGCGTCAGGCATGACCCAGGTCGACCGCAAATCAGGAGGATTGTGTTTGGTCGGATCCACTGCTGGTGATGGGCGTGCCCTCCATTGAAATCAAAGAAATGCGGCACTCGTTCGCCTGTGCCTGTCTCCGCACCGGCCACAGCGCTGAGGAGGTCGCCCGTTGGCTGGGGCACTCGACGACCCAGATGGTCCACGAGCACTACGCCCACTTGCTGAATTACGACGAGACGCACATGTTCCGGTTGCTGGGTCCGGCCGATAAACCGGCGGCGCGGGGGACGAACGGATGGACAAGACCATCGAACTGGGGGCGGAGGCGGATTTATTTAATCAGAAAACCCCAGGCGGAAGCTTGGGGTTTTCGCTGGAGCGCTCGCTTGGATTCGAACCATGGGTTGCGCAGGCATCAGGGTTCCATTCTTGGGAGATGGATTGTTGCACAGTACGATTCCTCAATCTAAGATTAATAATGGTCGAAGTCATTGGCAGAGAGACAGGCCGGCAGCCGCGAAAAAACACATGGATCCAGACCGGCGGGCGAGAAGCCATGCCAAGTGAACCCAGGGCAGACTCTTCGTTCGGTACACGGCCGTGGCATTCTCCGCCGAAGTCAATGGCATTTTCCGCGGGAACGCTTGGCTCTTTGGATTTTGATGCCAGTCATGCTTGCAGGCTGACGAAGCCCTGGAAATTTCCTGGAGCCAGCGCTGATCCCGAGGTTTCCTGGGTGGGTTCGCCAGCGCACCAAACAGGTCGAGGCGGTTGGCCAAGGAAAAATATGGAGGTTCTCAGTGTTCAGGGGTGAAATGGGCATCTTTGCTAGGATCGCCATGTTCCTCTTTACCTGCATTGCCTGGTGCCGATGCACGGAAACGCTTACGGTGACTCCGAATGTCCATCCAGCCGATTTGCTTCATCTGGTTCGCAACCTCTATCACAGTGCCGACAATGGCGACGCAACGCTCGCCGATGATCCAGTATGGATTCAGGCGCAGGTGTTGAAGACCTCTGCGGCCCGAGGCATCAATACGGAATCGAATTGGCCTGGAGTCGGTACGTGCCGTCTGGATGGCAACGGGGACTTCGTCTCCACCAACCGGTTGGACAACTTCCTCGCCGTCTGCAGGAGCCGTGGGCTCAAACCGCATGTGGTTTGCGGTACCATCGCACCATCGGCTGTGGGCGGAGCGAGCGCATCAGGTTGGGCACAGGCGCAATGGGATTCCTATGCGATGTACGCCGAGGCCTATGTCCGGTATGTCGCGCTGCGATACACCGGTGCAGGATTCGATCAGGCGGTGTTCGAGGTTGAAAACGAGATGGATAGCGCGAATTATCCGTCGAAATCAGCCTGGTTCATGACCGATAACAAGTACTCCACTGGATCCATCGAGGCCTACAACGGGTATTATCGGCTCTTCAGGATCTGGGCCGGTGCGGTCGAAAAGGTCGCCAAGGAGCATCCGGCCAAGGAATTGTTCATTGCCGGACCGGCGGCCACCACCTACACATTCAAGTACGGAACCATGCAGTCGGTGAATCACCTGTCCTGGATGGAGAAGCTCGCAGTGGACTGTGCACGAGACCATGTCCGGCTCGATGCGGTCACCTATCACGAATATGGCGCCGCTTTGGACACTATTGGTTTGCCACCCGGCGACCAGACTTTGCAAGACCGCAGTACGATGATCAGGAACCGACTGGACGCGGTCGGTCTATCTACCACCAGGTTGTGGGTGACCGAATGGGGGGCCGACGAAAACATCACCAGCCCCATCAACTGCAACGAGGTCGGGGCAGCGTATACTGCGGCTTTCCTCATGCTGGCGCCATTGACGCCCATCGATGCTGGGACGTTTCTCCTCTATTCCGATGTGCCTGACGGCGACCATCGGTGGACCTGGCCGGCTATGCTCCACGGCGTCTACAGGAAAGCCGTCTTCAATGTTTTTGACCTATTCAACAAACTTCCCGGAGCCACCTGCGCGGTCGAGAAAAGCGCCGGTTGGCCGCCTCAGGTGAAGCCCATCGCCAGTGCAGACGGCAACATGGTCGGAATCATCCTTGCCAACTATGGACGGTGGAGCCCGGGGCGAGTCGATTTGTCGAGCCCACGCGACGTCAATCTGAGGATTTGCAATGTCAGTGGGACCTACGCCCAGGTGAGCGAATTCGTCATTGATCATGATCATAGCAATGTGTGGACGCAGTTGATCAGCAAGTCGCTTCCCGCCCAGCAGAAACCGCTGGAAAAAGTGCAGGATTACTCGGCGATCGTCACCGACGGAACCCTGGTATTGCCGGACCGGACCCTGGCGAAATCGGCGGTGCATATGTGGGTGGTCAAGACCGATGGGTTCAGCTATGCCTCCGGTGCCCCATCGATCCTGTCCCAGCCGGTCAGCATCACGGTGACAGCCGGCCGGCCGGCAACCTTCACGTTGTCTGCGACCGGCGCAGCGACCTTGAGCTATCAATGGAAGCAGGGCACGACCAATGTCGGGACGAACAGCCCGACCCTGACGATCAGGGTCGCGCAGGCGGCGAATACCGGCAGCTACACCTGCATGGTCACCAATGGCGTCGGCAATGTGACGTCGAACGCCGCGACCCTAACCGTGACGCCATATCCACAGTAATCATCCGCCAACCAGCGAATGCCTCTGTGACCGCAGGTTAGACCGCGACCTTCACCGCCGCCGCCAGCGGCACTCCTGCGCCATCTTTCCAGTGGCATTCAGCCTCGACGACCGACGGCGCAACCTCGGCGAGATTACATGGTGTCGCATTGAAGAAACACTGCGGAAAGGACCCTGACGAAGCGTCGCACGGATTCCGGCCAAGGCGCCCTGGTCGTGCTGTGTCATCCAGTAATTCCAGCCCTGGGACCTGTCCTGTCACGAAGCCGTCACTCAACTGATTGAAAGTTGGAACCATGGCTACCGATCGTCATTCCGTCCAGCCAGACCGCCAGCAAACCGGTCAGCGCGTCGACCTGGTTGACCTCCTCCGGCGTCTGGCCAGCGATGACCGTGAACAAGATTGGATCACCTTCATCCAGTACCAGGCCCCCATCATCGCGGCCGTCTGCCGTGGCCACTTGAAGCAGGAAAACCTGGTCGAAGACGCAGTCCAAGAGACCATTCTCGCTATCCGCGATGGTCTTGCCACGCTGGTGCTGGTGGACGATCGCAGCGCCCAGGCCTGGATCACCACGATCGCCGGGAACATCGCCTGCAACCTTTTCAACCGCGAACGGGTTCGTGAGCACCATCAACATCGCTATGCCGGGGAACGCGTCCCCATCGACGATGATGCGACCGAAAACCTCGACGACCTGGAGGAAACCCAGTGCCGCATCAGCACGGTGATGGACGCGATCAGGAACCTGCCGGAGCTGCAACGCCGGGTGATCGAACTCAGGTATTTCCATGATCTCGACCACGAAAGCATCGCAGTCCGCCTCAATCTTTCCCAGGAGAACGTCCGCGCCACGTTATCGCGCTCACTCGCTCGACTGCGCCGGGATCTACCTGTCGGAGCGGGCTCAAGCAGTATCGTCGCGATCCTTCGCGATGTCGGAATGGATCCGCATCTGAGCGAGGCGGCCTTCGCCGGGGCGTCGGGTGGAATGGCGGGCGGTACGACAGTTACAACGACGGCAGGCGCCAGCTCGGTGATGCCATCAGTGGTCACTTTCCTTTTTTTATCGGCGGCGCTGGTGGTTGCGGCGTTCGGGGCCATGACCTGGCTCTATCCGATCGGGAAACCTGTTGTTGCGCCACAGGAATCATCCGGCCTGCTCGTGCTGCGCAGTACCGGTCCGGTCCAGTGCCGGCAGGACCCTGGACCTGCTCTTCAGATGATCGCCCAAGGGCAGATCCTGCCCCCTGGCAGCCGGATCCTGACCGGAACTGGAGGCGAAATCGTATTCGGCCTGCACGGCGGTGGCGAACTCATCGTGCGGGACGAAGGTGATTTGGAAATCACTGGGCCGTCGGCGGGGGTGAAGTTCACGACGGGTAACCTGGTGTTCTCCTGGCCCGAAACCGCGCAGCCGGGACAGGCCATCCGCATCCAGACGCCCCACGGCAGCCTGCGGATTTCCGGTGGTCGTGGCTACCTAATGGCCTGTCCCTATTCAGCCCGGGTCGACCTCCTGGCAGGTCGGGCGCGACTGGATGCCGTCAGCGAATCGAACTCAGATTTGCCAGCCGGCAAGGCGGCCCTGCTCGTCCCGGGCAAAGCTCCGCTGGTGGTGCCGTCCTGGGGGCAGGAATTCTCGCCCCGTTGGGGCGGCATGTATTATCGCGATGCGGCCGTGGCCTACGTAGCCGGCCGATCCGCCCTGGATGGATTGGTGGAGGTCGGACAGCCCATCTCGGCTTGGCCCAAGGACCGCGAGTACGCGGTCCCAGCCACTGGTGGGATCGATGCCATCGGTATGCCATTCAAGGTGGCAGACTTGGCCGGTCGGCGAGTGTTGTCGATCCCGATACCGCCCAGTCATCCGAGCGCATTCACCCTGGTGTGCGAGACGAAAAGGCTTTTCGAACAGGACGAGTTGGAATTTTCCACCTCCTGGTCAGTGGACACGACTCCGCAGGGGATTGGCGTTGCCGGGTTGGATTGGCCACGACCCGTCGTCTTCAATCCCTCCACGATTCGCTCGAAAAGTCAGACCTGGCATGGCAGTCGGATAAGTTATCGGCAGGTTGGCAGGAATTACTCCGACCAGATCATCTATGAATTCCGCATAGCCATCGCAGACCGGGTCTTTGTGCAACGTTGGCAATTCGGAGCCCCTGTTGGCTTCAACTTCAAGGTGCAGGGTGCTGGCGGCATCCATATCAGGAATCTGAGGATCGTCGGACTCGAGGTTGGCCCGTGACCTCTCCGCGCTGGTTTCCAGATTCGGCCACCTGCTGAACGCAACTGCCCATTTCCAGTTCAGCCACCGTTCCCAATCGATTCACGTCCCGAAGGACAGCCATGCTGAAATCCATCCTGAGTCTGCTCGCCATCGGCGTACTGCTCGTCCCTGCGGTCCAGGCTGCGGATGAGCACGAACATCCACCCGGCGGCGGAGGCTGGCACAAACGCAGAGGTGAAGCCATCGATACGGCGACCATGCCCGACAGCACGTTGCGGCGGCAATTGCTGAAGCTCGCGGATGGGCCACGGCTGCGTGCTATGGCCACCTTGAAAACCATGCATGTGCAAGAAACCGAGCTCGACCATCTGCGCGTGGAGCACGATGGCGACGCAATCAGTGTCAATTGCTTCCATGAACCGCCGCCTGCCAAGATTCCCCAAGTCGCTCAGGCCCCGATCGCCAATGCCGCAGCCATCGCTGGCATCTCGGACCACGAGGTGCCGATCTCGTCACCGCCGGTATTCCATAGCAAGCCCGGTGCTCCATTCACGGTCTACCTCGACTTCAACGGTGAAGAGGTCTCTGGAACATTCTGGAACTCAACTGAAGACCCCGTCCGGCACAATGCGCCCTGCAATTGGGAGGGCGATCCCAACACCTTCACCGTCAATGAACAGCTGCATATCTATCGCATCTGGCAGCAGGTGGCTCAAGCGTATTCACCGTGGGACGTCGATGTCACCACCGAACCAACGACCTGGAACCCTGCACATTTTCAACATTGCGTCATCACCGGGTCAAGCAGTTACGATTGGTATAAAGGGTCCGCCGGAGGCGTCGCCTTTCAGGGGAGCATGTATTGGACCAGCGTGGACACCCCCTGTTTTGTCTTCTGCCCGCAACTCGCCTGGAATGATTACAATATTGCCATTGCCGCGACCCATGAAATAGGGCACGCGATGGGACTGTCGCATGACGGCAGAAAGACCCCCAAGGAGACGTATTATTCCGGTCACGACACCAGCACCGGTGGTTGGGCTCCGATCATGGGGGTTGGATATAACCGGGCGGTGGTCCAGTGGAGCAAGGGCGAGTATTATAACAGTAATAATAATCAGGATGACATCCAGATCATCACGAACAACATCCCGCTGCGAGCCTCTGCATATGGAAACACTCCTGCGACCGCCACTACCCTCACCGCGGTCGGCGGAACCACGCTCACGGCCAACGGCATCCTGCGCAGCGCCAGCGATGTCAACGTCTTCAAGTTCACGGTTGGGACCGGACCCGCCACCATCACCGTGCATCCGGGTGTCGCTGTTGACGATGGCGGTCGCGGCACCCTGGACGTCCAAATACAACTGCTCGACAGCCTGGGAAACCCGGTCGCCAGCTCCGCCCCGCCGAACAGCCTTGCGGCCAGCATCAGTCCGACCCTGACGGCCGGAACGTACTATCTTCGCATCCTCCCCGATGCTGCGCCGGCGAACGGCGCAATGCCCTACACCACCTATGGCAGTCTGGGCTATTGGTTCCTGTCGGGGACGATCACGCCCACCGGTGGCAATTATGCCCCGAGCATCACCAGCGCCGCGCCGACCACGGCGACCGTCGGTGCGCTGTACTCTTATACCATCGCGGCGTCCGGATCCCCGGCCCCAACGTTGACCGTCAGCGGCAATCCGAGCTGGTTGACCTTGACGAACAACATCCTGTCCGGCACGCCGCCGGCCGCCGGCACGGCCGGCCCGATCACCATCACCGCGAGCAACGGGGTGAATCCGAACGCGACCCAGACCTTCAGCATCTCGGTCAATCCCACCGTGGCCCTGGTCGCGATAGAATCGAAGGGCAATACCGCGTTGCTGCAACATCCCAATGACAAGAAGTACTTCGCCAAATCCGGAACAGGGACGCCGATCCAGATCATCTATCAGGGTCAGCAGATCTACCAAGGCATCTATTCCGGTTGGACCGTGCTGGCGGCAGAGAACCTCAGCAGCGAGAACCGGGTACTGTGGCGCAACGAATCGGGACATTACCTGCACATCTGGCATCTGGATGCGAACTGGCAATGGGTCTCGTCCGAAGGTCAGTGGAATTTCGGAACCACTGAGGCAAACGCGCTTGAAGTCGCCTTCCAGATCGACGCCGATGGAAATGGGACCATCGGTGGAACCGTGAACCAGGCTCCCGCTTTTACCAGCACCGCCCCGACCACGGCGACCGTCGGCACCAAGTACATCTACACGATCACCACCACCGGCAATCCGGCACCAACATTGGCGGTCAGTGGTAACCCGGCCTGGCTGACCTTATCCGGCAATGTGCTGTCCGGAACGCCGACCGCGGCCGGCACGGCGAGTGGCATCACCCTTACTGCCAGCAACGGAGTGAATCCGAACGCGACGCAGACCTTCGCCATCACGGTCAATGCGGCACCGGCCGCACCGGTGATCACCAGTACCGCGCCCACGACGGCGACCGTTGGCGCGAAGTACACCTATACCATCACCACCACCGGCAATCCGGCTCCGACGTTGGCCGTCAGCGGGAACCCGGCCTGGCTGACCTTGTCCGGCAATGTGCTGTCCGGAACGCCGACCGCGGCCGGCACGGCGAGCGGCATCACCCTTACTGCCAGCAACGGAGTGAATCCAAACTCGACCCAGACCTTTGCTATCACGGTCAATGGGGCCCCGGCCGCACCGGCGATCACCAGTACCGCGCCCACGACGGCGACCGTCGGCACCATGTACACCTATGCCGTCACCACCACCGGCAATCCGGCACCAACATTGGCGGTCAGTGGTAACCCGGCCTGGCTGACCTTGTCCGGCAATGTGCTGTCCGGAACGCCGACCGCGGCCGGCACGGCGAGCGGCATCACCCTTACTGCCAGCAACGGAGTGAATCCAAACTCGACCCAGACCTTTGCTATCACGGTCAATGGGGCCCCGGCCGCACCGGCGATCACCAGTACCGCGCCCACGACGGCGACCGTCGGCACCATGTACACCTATGCCGTCACCACCACCGGCAATCCGGCACCAACATTGGCGGTCAGTGGTAACCCGGCCTGGCTGACCTTGTCCGGCAATGTGCTGTCGGGCACGCCGACCGCGGCCGGCACGGCGAGTGGCATCACCCTTACCGCCAGCAACGGGGTGAATCCAAACTCGACCCAGACCTTTGCTATCACGGTCAATGCGGCACCGGCCGCACCGGTGATCACCAGTACCGCGCCCACGACGGCGACCGTCGGCACCAAGTACACCTACACCATCACCACCACCGGCAATCCGGCACCAACATTGGCGGTCAGTGGTAACCCGGCCTGGCTGACCTTGTCCGGCTATGTGCTGTCCGGAACGCCGACCGCGGCCGGCACGGCGAGTGGCATCACCCTTACCGCCAGCAACGGGGTGAATCCAAACTCGACCCAGACCTTTGCTATCACGGTCAATGCGGCACCGGCCGCACCGGTGATCACCAGTACCGCGCCCACGACGGCGACCGTCGGCACCAAGTACACCTACACCATCACCACCACCGGCAATCCGGCACCAACATTGGCGGTCAGTGGTAACCCGGCCTGGCTGACCTTGTCCGGCTATGTGCTGTCCGGAACGCCGACCGCGGCCGGCACGGCGAGTGGCATCACCCTTACCGCCAGCAACGGGGTGAATCCAAACTCGACCCAGACCTTTGCTATCACGGTCAATGCGGCACCGGCCGCACCGGTGATCACCAGTACCGCGCCCACGACGGCGACCGTCGGCACCAAGTACACCTACACGATCACCACCACCGGCAATCCGGCACCAACATTGGCGGTCAGTGGTAACCCGGCCTGGCTGACCTTATCCGGCAATGTGCTGTCGGGCACGCCGACAGCGGCCGGCACGGCGAGTGGCATTACTCTGACCGCCAGCAACGGGGTGAATCCGAACGCGACTCAGACCATTGCCATCACGGTCAATGCGACTTCGAACGACAATCTGGTACTGAACTGGAAGCTGGACGAGACCAGCGGTACGGTCGCTGCCGACGCATCCGGTCGCAGCAATTCCGGTGCGGTGGGCGGCGGCGCGACCTGGGTCGCCGGGAAGGTCGGCGGGGCGCTCCAGTTCGATGGGAACAGCGGCGCCGTGGCCACAGCCAACGTTGGCGGCCTGCCGGGCGGCAACCAGGCGCACACCCTGGCGGCCTGGGTGAAAGTGAAAACTCTGCCGCCGAAACGTGCCTGGATCGCGCTGCTCGGGGACGCCGGGGTCGGCGCGCACCATTGGCTGATCAACAGCAATGGCGTCACCCAGTTCGGGGCGTGGAACGGGAACCAGGTTTCCCCGGTGCTCGCGGTCGGGACTTGGAAACACCTGGCCGTGACCTTCGATGGCGCGACCCAGACCGGCTACGTCGATGGGGTGGCGGTCGGCAGCACTTCGGCGACCTACCAGCTCAAAGGCGTCTCCCTGAAGGTGGCCAGAGCGGTGGATTGGGAGAACGCCTTCAACGGTGTGGTGGATGACATCCGCGTGTATTCCCGGGCCTTGAACGCCAGCGAAGTCTCGGCGCTGGCGAGCGCGACACTCAACACTGGTCTGGTGCTGAACTGGAGACTGGATGAGACCACCGGCACCGCCGCCGCCGACAACTCCGGCCGCAGCAATGCAGGGGTGGTGAGTGGCGGCGGGACCTGGGCGCCTGGCCAGCTCGGTGGGGCGCTCCAGTTCGATGGAGTGAACGGCGCTGTGACCAAGACCAGCGTTGCTGGCCTGCCGACCGGCAACCAGGCGCACACCTTGGCGGCGTGGGTGAAGGTAACCGCTTTGCCGGCGAACCGTGCCTGGATCGCCCTGCTCGGCGATGCGGGGGTTGGCGCGCACCATTGGCTGATCAACCGCAACGGGACTACGCAGTTCGGGGCGTGGAGTTCGGGCCAGGTCGCGCCGGTGCTGGGCGTTGGCACCTGGAAGCACCTCGCGGTCACCTTCGATGGCACGACTTTGACCGGATACCTGGATGGGGTGGCGATCGGCTCCAATGCGGCGACCTTCAATCTCAAGGGCGTCTCGCTGAATCTGGCCCGGGCGCAGGTCGGCGAGAACGCCTTCAAAGGCCAGGTGGATGACGTCCGTGTCTACGCGCGGGCCTTGACCGCCAGCGAAGTCGCAGCCCTCGCCGCCTCGACCGCGCAAGCGGCGGCGCTCGCCTTCACCGATCCGGTGAGCGAACCGGTTACCTCTACCAGCATCGGTGGAGGCACCAGTGGTTGCGGACTTGGCAGTGGACTGGCCCTGATCGGTCTTGCTTTCGGCATCGCCCTGGGTGGACGAAGGCGGTGGGGCTGAGCCTCGACTTGGAGCCTGATCTGGGCTTGGCCGGAATGGGATCAGAACGGCCCGAAACGGCAGTTGGCGCCGCTACAGGGCGATTGCATAACCCCCCGCTGGGTTGCCTTGAAAAAAGTCCTTCGGACGGATCCAGGCCTCTTGGAGCGTTGTGCGGATGCTCCCATCCGCCGATCCTTCGTGCGTCTCCTCCACCTTTCTC
>BJHQ01000028.1 GCA_014193115.1 Planctomycetota bacterium
AACCGCTGGTTCGCCTCGGCCAGATGGTCGCCGAGTCCGAATCCTTCCTGACCTGGACCGGCGCCGCCACGGTCGAGGCGGCCAAGGACCACATCCACCTCCTGCAATCCACCAGGAATCCCGCGCTTCCTTTGTGCCTCATCGACTACGGCGACGGCTTCGAGCGCGAGCGCATCGGCGTGGCGATGAACCGCCCATTCGAACAGCGGGGCACGCTGATCGCCTTCCTCCGCGACCAGGTCGACACCGGCCTGGATGAGGCCGACGCCACCATCGCTTTTTGCAACCGGCTCGGCGCGCTCTGGAATGACCTGGAGCGCATGATCGTCACCGAGGGCCGGCTGCTGATCACCAACATCAGCCTGGCCGCCAATCCGGCGCGGATCACCTCCGACCGCCGGCCGCATGTCGGCGACCTGTTCGAGGCCGCGCTGTCCATCTCCTGGCGCTCCACCCACTGACCCGCCATCCACTGAAAGCACCCCATGACCGACACCCCCACGCCCAATCCCACCACCACGAACACCCAGGATCCCGCGCAGCGCCGTGGTTTCACCACCAGCGAGTTCTGGCTGTCCACCATCGCCACCGTCGCCGGCATCCTGCTCGCCAGCGGCGCCTTGCCCGAGGGCGGAACCGCCGCGCAGATCACCGGCGGGATCCTCGCCGTGCTCGCCAGCCTGGGCTACACCGCCAGCCGCACGTCGCTGAAAAAACAGGACCGGACATGACCGCCTGGGTGCCGCTGATCCTCGGCCTCGTCCGCCTCATCGCCGACCTGTTCCTCCAACCCATTAAGGAAAACGTCCGTGAATCCTCGTCTCCTGCTGGCCCTGCTCCTGATCGCCTCGCTCGCCCTGAGCGGATGCTTCCGTTTCGCCGAGACCCGAACGGTGATCTGGGCCAAGATGGGAACGCCGGCCCGGATCGTCGATGACCGCCTGATCGAGGTCCTGGTGCCGACGAGCGATGGCGGCTGGGAGCCAGGCTTCGCCAACCTGAGCGGCATGGTCGCCCTCGACGAACCGACGCTGGAACTCTACCAGAAGAACGACCATGGCCGCTGAGACGATCCGTCTCGAAGGCCAGAAAGAGCTGGCCAATCAGCTGCGTGCCCTGGGTGGATCTCGTCTGCGCCGGGCCGCCATCGCAGCGGTCCAGCAGGGCATGAAACCCCTGCTGCAATCCGCCAAGCGCCTGGTGCCAGTGTCCAGCGGAAGACTGCGCGCGTCCCTCGGCGCCGGCGTCCAGGTCCGCCGGCGCAAGGATGGCGCCATAGGCAGAGTCGGCCCACGCCGCGACTTCCGCTTCACCGGCAAGGGCCGACTGAAAGGAAAAAAGCTGGTGTCCGGCTCCGGCAAACAGCGGGACAAAGCCCTGGCCAAGGGCTACGCTCAGGACCGGACGAATCCCAGCATGTATGCCCGCGGCATCGAACTGGGCGTCGACAAGTCAGGCCGTGTGCGGCGCAAAGCCGGCCCAGCCCGGTTCATGATCCGCGCCCTCGAGTCCCAGAAACAGGCCGCCATCGACGCGGTGGCCGCCGAACTCCGCTCCCGCGTCGCCCCCTGAGGAACCACCATGCCCACCGTCGCTCTGGAAGGCACCGGCGCCCGGATCGCCTTCGCCACGTCGAACTTCACGTCCGACCTGATCACGCTGCAACTTCCCGAGCGTGCCCGGGAAGCGATCGAGACCACCCATCTCGGCAGCCTGATCACGAAAACCTTCAAACCAGGCGTGCTCATCGATCCCGGCCAGGTCACCGCCGAGTTCGACCACAACCCGGCCGCAGCGAAACTGATCAAAGGCTCGGCGGAAACCATCACGATCACCTACCCGAAACAGGATGGCCAGACCACCGCCGCAACCCTGGCCTTCACCGCCTTCTGCGTCTCGGAGGGTGGCGAGGAGTTCACCGTCGGATCGCGCATGACCACCAAGATCACCTTCCAGGTCACGTCCGATTACACCTTTACAGCAGGAGCCTGATCCCATGTCCCCAACCCTCACCCGCGACGATCTCCTCACCCGCTTCGACGTGCGCACCACCCTGCGCCAGGTCGATCTTCCGCCCGACTCGGGCTTGTCAGCCGGCCACGTCTTCATCCGCCTGCTGACCGGCGCCGGGGCCGATGCCTTCGGCCACGCCAGCCTGAAAACTCCGGAGTTGGCCCGGGCCACCCTGTTCGCCGCCTGCGTCTGCGACGGCGCCGGTGCGCCGCTGTTCACGATCAAGGACGCACCGCGCATCGCCGAGCTGCCCAACCGCGTCCTGTCGCCGGTGGTCGACGCCATCATCGACCACAACCACCTGCGCGAGGAGGCGACGAACGCCGCCGTCCCTACCTCCGCGAGCGGCCAACCGAGCTGCTCTGGTTCCGCCTCGCCCGCGACCTCGGACGCACCGTTGGCGAGCTGAAAGAGACGATTTCCTTCAACGAGTTTCGCCTGTGGGCAGCCTTCTATGTCATCGAGGCGGAGCGCGCCGCCCCGCCCGAGCAGCGCACCCGCCGGCCGCTGAATCGCACCGACGCCTGCAATGAACTGAACCGCCTGTTCGGCATCACCCCCTGAATCACCGGAAGGAGTCGCATGTCCCAGGCCATCGGCTCCCTGGCGGTGGTGCTCAACCTCAGCACCGGCGCGTTCACCGCCGGTCTGACCCGGGCCACCGGGCAGGTCCAGACCTTCGGCGCCAAGCTGGCGTCGATCCACGGCGCGGCCTCGGGCCTGGCCGGCAAGCTGCTGGCAGTGGTGGGTATCGGCGGCGGATTCGTCGGCCTGGCCATCGGCGCCCAGCGCGCCGCCGAGCGCATGGATCAATTGGCCAAAACGGCGGACCGGCTGGGCGTCAACACGCAGTCCCTTGCCGGGCTGCGCCACGCCGCCGACCTGGCCGGCGTCTCCAGCGAGCAGCTAGAGCAGGCCATGGGAAAACTCCTGGTGAAAACCCAGGAGGCCGCCACCGGAAATGACCAGGCCGCCCAGGCCATCGCCCGGCTGGGCATCCCGCTGAACCGCCTGGTAGCTGCGAGGCCGGACGAACAGATGCGCCTGGTGGCCGAGGGCATCGGAGCCATGGGCACCCAGGCCGAGCGCTCGGCGGCGCTGGTCGAAATCTTCGGCAAAGAGGGCGCCAAACTGATGCCGCTGTTTGCCGGCGGCGCAGCGGAGCTGGCCCAGGCCGCCACCGAGGCGCAGCAATTCGGCCTTGCGATCAGCCGGGTCGACGCCGCAAAGGTCGAGGAATCCAACGACGCTCTCACCCGGGCCGGCGCGGTACTGGAGGGCATCTTCAACCAGATCGCGGTACGGGTAGCGCCGTTCATCACCGCACTGTCCCAGGGATTTTCTGACGCCGCCACCGCTTCGGGCGGCTTCGGCTCGACCATCGACCAGGTGGTAAACGTCGCCATCGAGGGCGCGGCCCTGATCGCCGATGGCTGGTGGGCGCTGCGCGTCGCCTTCCAGGCCGGGCGGGTGGCGGTGGCCGCGGTTGGGTACGGGCTGGCCGCCACCGCCGATGCCGGCGTTCGCGCCGCGCAGTGGATCGGCACCAAGTTCCAGCAGGCGTGGGATCTGGTCGGCGCCACCGCCGGCGTGCTGTGGAGCGCTCTGAAGGCCGGCTGGGCCGCCGCCATGATCCCGGTGTCCACGTTTGTGCAGTACGTCAGCGGCCAGTTCGCCGGCCTGCTGGAATCCACCAGCCGGGCGCTGCAATACGTCGACACCGACCTGGCCAACAGCCTGGCCGCATCCGCCGGACAAATCCGCGCCTCCACCGGGGCCCTGGGCGCCGAGGCCCGCCGGGACATGGACGCCGCCAGCCGCGACCTGGCGACCTCCGGGACGAAGGTCGGCGCGGCGTTCTCGGCCCTGTTCGGCCCGGTACGCACCGAGGGCAACGACCTCATCACCGGCCTGCGCACCGGGTTCAGCGATCTGCTGCAGCAGGAGCGCGCCGCCCTGAACGACCTCCAGCGCGAGGCCGGTGCCGGCGACCGGCTGCGCTCAGCGGCGGCCTCGGCCCAAAGTGGCGCCCAGTCTCGGGCCGAGGCCAAGGCCAAGGCGGTGGCCGCCGAGCAGGAACAGCAGGACGCCGTTCGCGCGATCCAGGCCCAGGGCGTCGACGATTCCGCAGCGTTGGAACGTGCCCGCATCCAGGCCCTGCTCGATGAGCAAGCCCGGCTGGAAGCCTTGCACCAACGCATGCTCGAACGCCAGGCCGAGGAGCGCGACGGCTTCCTTCAAATGATCGAGGCCACCGCCCAGGCCAACCAGGACTTCGCCATCGCCCGTGATGCCTCAGGCGTCCTCGCTGAGCAGAAGTGGCAGGAAGAACACGCCCGGAAGCTGCTCGCCCTGGAGTCCATGCAGGCCCAGGAACTGATCAGCACCCAGGACGCCGAAGACGCCCGCGCCATCATCGAACAAGAGGCTGCGAATCACCGCATCGCGATGGCCGAGGCCGAGACCGCGCGCAAACAGCAACTGATGCAAACCTTGGTCAGCGGCACGTCGAGCATGCTCGGCAATCTGGCGACCTTGCAGCAGTCCCACGACAAGCGCATGCAGGCGGTGGGGAAAGCGGCGGCCAAGGCCAAGATCGTGGTCGACACCGCCCAGGCGGCGATGGCGTCGTATCAGGCCATGGCGGGCATCCCATATGTCGGGCCGTACCTCGGCGCCCTGGCCGCCGCCGCCGCTATCGCCGCCGGCGCCGTGCAACTTGCCAACGTCGACAAGGGCTCGATCGGCGGCGGCGGAGCCTCGACCAGCCTCGACGCCAGCTCGGCCGCCGGGCCCGCGTCCAGCAAGGCCCCGCCGTCGCAGACCCTGCTGGTCCAGGGCGACTACCTGACCCCCGAAACCCTGGCCCGCATCTTCGCCGAGGCCCGGGAGCGCGGCATCACGATCGACGGGGTGCGCCGTGCCTGAGGTCTTCCCGCGCCTGGGCTGGGCCAGCGTCCTCGATGACGCCACGCTCAGCGCCAATCCCACTGATTTCGCTGCGGAAAGTGCGGTCGTAAACATCCGCGACGGCCGCGCCTGGTCATTCTGGCAGCCGCTGCCGGCTGGCCCGGTCGAGCTGATCGCCGACCTGCCCGGCCCGCGCACCACCACCTACGCCGCCCTCGCCGGCCACGATGCGGCTGGCGCGATCACGGTAGAGATCTGGACCGGCAGCACCTGGCAGGTGGCCGCCTCGACCACGGCCGATGGATCTGGCGCAGTGCGCTACCTCACCTGGCCACCAGCGGTCACCACGCGGCTGCGTTTCCGCTTTGACCATCTCAGCTTCCTGTCGACCCTGCTGGCCGGCGAGGATCTGATCCTGCCCGAGGGCCTCGCCCCCGGCTGGTCCGATCCCGACCTGGCCCAGCGACCCAAGCTGAATGCTGAGATCAGCCGAGGCGGCGTCTGGCTGGGCGCCCGGGTCGAGTTCTGGGACGCAACGCTGACGCTGAACCTCAAGCGGCTGACGCCAGGCTGGGTGCGCACGTACTGGCGCCCATTCCAGCGCGCCTGCGCCACCCGGCCGTTCGTTCTGCACTGGCACCAAACCGACTGGCCGGACAGCGCGTGCCTCTGCACCAACGCCGACTTCGGCGAGTCGGCCTTCAGCACCAACGGCTTCATCGATGTCTCGGTGTCATTCACCGCAGAGCTCGGCCGGCGAGGCACCCCGTGACCTGGGCCGCGCACGCTCAGCGTCCGAGCCGCACACCGGTATGGATCGTCGAGGCCGATCTCGACTGGCACGACGACCCCACAATTCAGCCGGTGAATAACGATGGAACGCTGTGCTACCGCACCCCGGCCACCACCGATCAGGGCCCACGCCCCATCACCACCCGCACCCGCCGCTGGCAGAGCGCCACCACGCGGCCGATGCCGGGGGTCGCAGCCATCCCCTGCGTCCAGTCGGTGTCCATCGGCTCGGAGGAGATCCGCCTCGGCCGCGGCCTCAGCTATTTCGGCCAGGCCACCATCGAGCTGAGCGACTTCGTGGATGACGACCGCCGCGCCGAGGATCCCTTCGCCAGCCACCCGTCCCGCAGTGGCCTCGACCCCGAGGCCGGCACCTACCTGACCAAGCTGATGGCCCGGAACCCGTACTGGACCGGCCGCCCGATCCGGCTCATCGCCGGCTGGGCCACCGACGGCGTCTGGCACCCCGACGACACCCAGACCCACGTCTACTTCATCCGCGACGTCCAGGGTCCTTCCCAGGGAAAACTGCGCCTGACCGCCGTCGGCCCGCTGCAGCAGATCTCACTGAATGAGGCCGAGGCCCCAGCGCCGTCCGAGGGCCGCCTGGCGGCGAACCTCTCGGCGGCCGCCACCGCAGCTGCCATCCACGATCCGGTGATCGCCGAAGACTACCCGGCCAGCGGCTTCCTCCGCATCGGCGATGAGGTCGTGGCCTTCACTCGCGCTGGCACCGCCCTGACCTTGGTTCGAGGCCAGCTCGGCACCGTAGCCGACGGCCACGAATCCGACGACGCCCTGCAACTAGTCCTGCGCTACCAATCTCAGCCATTGACCGCGATCCTGGCCGACCTGCTGACCACCTACGGCCACGCCGCGCCGTCGCTGCTCGACCTGGCTGGCTGGGCCATCGAGCAGGCCGAATGGCTGCCAGCCTACATCCTCTCCGGCACCATCAGCACGCCCACCAAGGTCCTCGACGTGGTGCAGGAACTGCTGGAGGCCAGCGGCTGCGTCCTGTGGTGGGACGACGCCGGTGGCGTGCTGCGCCTGCGCGCCATCCGCACGGTCATGCCCGCCCAGGCCGCGTGGGGCGACGCGCTGCACCTTCTTGGCCGACCCGAGGTCAAGCGCGACATGGCCGAGCGGGTCAGCCGCACGGATGTGCTCTTGGATCTGCGCTCCGCCGCCCTCGACCCGAAGGAAGCCAGCAGCTACCGCCTGCGGGTGGTCGGCATCCCATCCGGCGAGAGCCCCGCCGAGCACGGCAGTTCAAAACCGAAGCTGCTCGCCACCCGATGGCTGGCGTTCAACCAGGTGACGCTGGCGACCCGCGCCGCCTACCTGATCAGCGCCCAGCTCCGCAACGGCCGGACCACGATCCAGACCGAAGTCTCTGCGAAAGATGCCGATCTGCGCCTGGGCGACGTGGTGACCCTGACCAGCCAGGATCTGATCGACCGCACCGGCCAGCCGGAGTCGATGCGCTGCGTCATCGTCCGCCGCGAGCCCATCGCCGCCGGCGGGCGCTACCGCTACGCCCTGCAGCCCCTGCCGAGCTTCCGCCGCGCCGCGATCATCACCCCCAACGTCCACCCGGACTACGACCACTCAACTTCCCTGCAAAAAGAGCAGTGGGCTTACATCGGGGCCAATGCGCCGCCGTTCTTCCCCGACAACGGCCAGCCCTACCGCATCACGGAGTAGCTCATGGCAACCCCTGTCTACAGCCGGATCGTCCCCTCCGAGCACGCCATCGGTAAGCCCGTCACCCAATCCCTGATGGACCGCCTGCGCAGGAATCCGCTGGCGATTCTCGGCGTTGACGAGGACGACGAGACCGGCGCGCCCAGGATCCCGGTGCCGCAATCGCTGGTTACCACCGAGACCGACCCGACCCTCAGCCTCTACGCCGACGGTGCGGGCGGCGTGCGCTGGAGCCGGCTGACCCAGGACTACCGCACCGGCGGCAACGACGGCATCCCCAATCTGAATGCTGGCACCTGGATGGCCCACGCCATCGCCAGCCAACCGGGATTTCAGGACGAACTGCCGCACACCTGGCACGGCATGGCCCTGGTCGCCCAAGGACAACTGCTGGTGAACTCCGCCGTCATACACGCCGCCGGCTCCACCACTGGGTTTCTGCTCGATGACGGCACGCTCCGATTTCTTCCCAATCTGTTCGATGATTTTGCACGCCCGATCACCCGCGCCCTCCTGGCCCTGCGGATCGCCTGACCATGCCGACCCTCGCCCTCGAAGGCACCGGCGCCCGGATCACCTTCGCCGCCACCGGCCTGACCGCCGACCTGATCACCCTGACGCTCCCCGACCGAGCCAAGGACGCCATCGGCACCAGCCACCTGGGCAGTCTGCTGACCACAGGAAACCGAGGCGGAAAGCTCGTCGATCCCGGCCAGGTGGTGGTCGAGTTCGACCACGCCCCCAGCGCCCCGGCCCTCCTGCGCCGCCCGCCCGAGCAGGTAACGATCAGCTACCCGCTCCAACCCGGCGACAGCCCGCCAGCCAAGCTGGTCTTCACCGCCTTCGCCACCGCCGAGGGCGGCGGGGAGCTGACCCCAGGCAACCGGCTGACCCGCCAAGTGACCCTGGCGTTGACCTCTGACCTGTCCTTCCAGCCCGCCGGCCCGCCGATCAGCAACGCCAGCGTCAGCCCAGTGCTGGAAGGTGTGACCAACAACGGCATCGGCACCTGGACCGCGCTGTGGGGCTGGTACAGCAGGAACACCGTGCCGGTGACCATCCCCATTGGCGTCAACAACCGCTTTGTGCCCAATCCCCAGGCCCGAGGCCAACCAGTCGTTTTCCTGCCCGGTCGGCACTACGGGCAGTTCTCGACCGTGATCTCGGCAACGCTGGTGTGGGTCCTCAAGGGGCCGGATGGACAGAGACGGACGGCAACGGCGGGGGTGGGATGAACCGTGCTCCGACGGGTAGTTGCCTATTCGTTAGGTACCAGCTGCTTTCGCAAGCGCCTCAGCAAGCTCATCACGAATAAATTGTTGCAGCATTTTCCCATTCTCATTGAGGATCGTTTTTTTGCCCGCGCATACCTGGCAGGGCTCATCCGTCGGTGCCCCGTAACGCCACCGAACGCCCTTGGCTTTGCAGCTCACGCACGGCTGAGAAAAGTCGATCGCATCACCCTTCGTTGTAAATAGACGCATGATTTCTCCTCAGACGAGTCTGCTTGAAGCTCAGCAGTGTCAAATATCCAACACGGTCAGGTGGACCTCATCCCTCGATAGGCGGCCCGCTCACGGCAACAGGCACCCGGCAATTTTTCCGGGGGTGCTGAGCCAAGGCCCGTTGCTGTGGCCTTCTCCCTTCCAACGTCGCCATCATGGCCGATCCGCTCATGCCTGACCTGCTCGCCACAGGGGCCGCCAGCCTCGCTGCCGATGCAAACACCAGCCGATCTGAGCTGGACCGAATGGCGGCTGCATGGGCTGGCATCACCGTCCATCCCGACTGGTCGGCCCTACCGGTCGAAGTCCAGGTCGAGGCCTTGGATCAAGCCGTGCGTATCCAGGTGCTGCGCTTCCGCTCGAACGAGGCGGATGCCACCTCCCTTGCCGAAGCCCAACGGTTGACCGCGTGGGCGGCCCGGCTCCACCCCGAGAGCTACGCAGTGCGAGCTTCGCTGGTCAAAATCATCGAGGCGATGCAGGCACCGGGCGCAGCGCACTGCCTCGCCGATGAGCTGCTGCGAGTTTTGGGGCGGATCCGCGAACGGGCGCCACTGTTCCGCCCAGATCGGCGGCTATCGGGGGACGGTACCTGACCCTAATTCCCGTGGACAATCCGCTTCCAGT
Organism: Planctomycetota bacterium; assembly: GCA_014193115.1. Lineage (GTDB taxonomy): Bacteria > Planctomycetota > UBA11346 > UBA11346 > UBA11346 > BJHQ01. The sequence goes on from BJHQ01000028.1 coordinate 9,555, forward strand.
CTGCCACCGGATCAAATCCTGGATCGTGCCGGGCATCGTGGCATGACCGGCAATTGGTGACGCCGAGGTCATGGACAGTTATTGACGGTGATCTCGGCGACGCTGGTGTGGGTGCTCAAAGGGCCGGATGGGGCGGGGAAGACAGCGACGGCGGGGGTGGAGTGCTGGTCTGTCCGACCAGCCGACCGGTCAAAGGACCATCGATCTTCGGCGGAGGCAGACACAGGCCGACTTCGGGAGAAGTCGGCGCGCTGGTCATTCCGGCCTGGCGATGGTCGTAAAACCAGTGTGAGCCTGTGGTTAGCAGCGCTACGTGCGCGAACGAACTAGAGGAGAAGGGCCAACAAAAGTCGGTAAATCCGACAAAAGGACACTCCGCCACGGCTGACCGACAGAGAATACAAACCCACTTGACCGACCGTCGGAAGGCATAGAACGCCGACGTGCGTAGCGATTCTCATCATCAGGGTGCCTCCGAGTAACTCATATGAATAGATATTCAGTAAATTCCAAAAGTGAAGTACATGAAATGGCAATTTTGAGACGTTATGAAAATAATGCGCATGATGCCACTCAAACGGTTCACAGTTAACAAATCTTACCAAGAAATAAAAAATGATCTCGTCAGCCTTGATAGTAAAAATGCAGTGTTCATGTATCACAATATTTGCGATGTTGGGGCTACTGACATCGCAGCTCTGTGCCGCAAATGGACCTCCGGTCCCGGTCGTGACGGTGGCCCCGTTGCCCACAGTATCGCCAAATCCCAACACCGTCGTTTTTGATGCCAGCGCATCTATCGACCCGAACGGCGACCCGCTGACCTACCAATGGCAGGAACCGACGCTGGGGATCAATACCACTGGCGCTGTGCTGAGCTACACCTTTCCAGCTGGGTTCTGGCACCTCGTACTGACGGTTCGCGATGGTATTAATGCCCCGGTAACGCTAAACGTGCCAGTCCTGAATGCCACGACGCCCACGATCATTTCCACAACCGATTTCTCTGTGGATAGCGGGGTGCTGATCGTCAGCGGAACGACGACGACCGTGAACGGATCGCACTCATTTCTAACGGTTCGTGTAAATACCTTGGGCATTGTGACAACGACGCCATCAACAGCGGCCCAAGAGTACTCCATGGTGCTCGGAGTGATGCAAGAACTTTGGATCGCGGCCGGCGGTAAAATTGATGTTTCTGGCTGTGGCTACCTCGCTGGCCGCACGCTTGGCAACACGACTACCGGCGGAGCGACTGGAGGGGTTTCAACCGGTTATGGAGCCGGCAGCTACGGTGGATACGGCGGCAAGGTTGGCACCGGAGTACGTCCCGAAGTGTACGGAGACTGGAAGAATCCGAATGAGCTGGGGTCAGGCGGAGGCGGCGCTACGGGTGGCGCCGGCGGAGGGTTGATCCTGATCACCGCCGGCAGCATCAGCCACCTCGGAACGATTGCGGCCCACGGCGCCGCCAGCACTGGGTCGTATACCGGCGGCGGCGCTGGCGGTGGCATACGCATCCAAACCGGGAGCTATTCGGGTAGCGGCCTGATCCAGGCGTGTGGCGGGACCAGCAGCTATGTCGGCGGCGGTGGTGGACGCATCGCGCTGTACCATACCAGTGGCACCGTGGACCTGTCGAAATGCATCGCGTATGGCGCCGCATGGAACGGCACCAGCGTCACTGTCAGCGCCGCGAATCCAGGCGGAGCCGGCACGATTTACGTCGAGAAATCGACTGCCCTGCCAGGAACGCTGAAGATCGACAACGGCAGAACAGCGTTGGTGGCAGCGAACGCTACACCCGTCTGGCTAGGACTTCGCAATGTTGCAACAGACGATCCCGCGATGTTTTCCATCGATTTGAAATTGGGCGGGTATGCCGATGTGCTATATGAAGGAACCACTTCCACATGGCAACTGAGTGGATCGCTGGCGAGTCTTGGGGGCGGACGGCTGACCGTTGATCGCGTGACTGCGAATGCACTGACCTTAGCTGGTACCACGATGAGAGCAGATGCAGTGGCCACGACTGCCGGGGATTTGACACTCACTGGAGCCACGGTGCTGGGGAACCCAAGCACGGCGAGCCAAGAACGCTCGGTGCAAATCACGGTTTCCGGTGCACTCACACTAGACGCCACCAGCAAAATTGATGTCACCGGCTGCGGGTACCTCGCCGGACGGACGCTTGGAAATACCACCTCTGGCGGAGCGACTGGAGGGGTTTCAACCGGTTATGGAGCCGGCAGCTACGGTGGATACGGCGGCAAGGTTGGCACCGGAGTACGTCCCGAAGTGTACGGAGACTGGAAGAATCCGAATGAGCTGGGGTCAGGCGGAGGCGGCGCTACGGGTGGCGCCGGCGGAGGGTTGATCCTGATCACCGCCGGCAGCATCAGCCACCTCGGAACGATTGCGGCCCACGGCGCCGCCAGCACTGGGTCGTATACCGGCGGCGGCGCTGGCGGTGGCATACGCATCCAAACCGGGAGCTATTCGGGTAGCGGCCTGATCCAGGCGTGTGGCGGGACCAGCAGCTATGTCGGCGGCGGTGGTGGACGCATCGCGCTGTACCATACCAGTGGCACCGTGGACCTGTCGAAATGCATCGCGTATGGCGCCGCATGGAACGGCACCAGCGTCACTGTCAGCGCCGCGAATCCAGGCGGAGCCGGCACGATTTACGTCGAGAAATCGACTGCCCTGCCAGGAACGCTGAAGATCGACAACGGCAGAACAGCGTTGGTGGCAGCGACGGCTACGCCGGTCTGGCTTGGAAGTCGTGGAGTCACCAGCGACGACCCCGCGATCTGGAACATGGCGCTCGTCACCGGCGGTTATGGAGATCTGCTCGACGAAGGCCAGGTGGCGACCTGGCGTTTGTCGGGTTCGCCAGTCGTCCTCGGCGCCGGTCGTGTGCAGTTGAAAGCGATCGAAGCTGCCGGCCTCTCGGCCACAAACCTGTCGCTTACCACCAGCACGGTATCGGTGACCGGCAATCAGCCGGCTTCCTTCACTGGATGTACGGTGACCGCGGACAGTCTGACGACCACCGGCGGCGCAGCGATTACTGCCGCGACAGCGTCGACGATCACCACCGACGTCCTGACCGCCGGAAGTCTGACACTGACCGGATCGAACGTGCGTAGCAACGCCAGCACAGCGACCACAGAACGGAAACTACTGGTTACGCTCAGTGGTGCCCTATCGTTAGACGCCACCAGCAAGCTCGATGTCACCGGGTGCGGATTCCTCGCCGGCAGAACATTTGGCAACACGACGACCGGCGGCGCTGTCGGAGGTACATCCACAGCCGGTGCCGGCGGAAGCTACGGTGGTTACGGTGGACAGTACGGAACTGGCGTGCGACCAGAGGTTTACGGCGACTGGAAGAATCCGAATGAATTGGGGGCCGGAGGCGGCGGCCCCACCGGCGGCGCGGGTGGCGGCCTGATTCGGATCATCGCTGGAAGTCTGACGAACAACGGTTCGATCCTGGCCCACGGCAAACCAGGCCCCACGACCTACAGCCTTGGTGGGGCTGGTGGCGGCATCAAGATCCAAACCGGAGCCTATACAGGGACCGGCCTCATCCAGGCCTGCGGCGGAACCAGTTCATCCGGCGGCGGCGGCGGGCGCATCGCCCTCTATTACAGCAGCGGCACCGTGGACATGACCAAAATTATCGCCTATGGCGCTGCCTGGAATGGATCCTCGGCCTTTGCTGTCAATGGAAATAACGGCGGCGCGGGTACCGTTTATGTGGAAAATTCCTCGGCGCTGCCGGGCACGTTAAAATTCGACAACGGGCGCACGGCCTATACCACCACCAGTCCGACGTTGTTCTGGCTGGGTGCACGGGGAACCGCCACGGATGATCCGACCAACTATAGCATCGGCCTGATCACCAGCGGATACGCCGACATGGTTGATGAGGGCCAGTTCGCGACCTGGAATCTGACCGGAACGCCGGCCGTGCTCGGCGCTGCCCGGGTCAGTGTCAAAGCGGTGACCGCCAATGGCCTGACCGCAACAAACCTTTCACTCACCACCAGCACCATAGCGGTGACAGGGAACCAGCCGGCTTCCTTCACTGGTTCCACGGTGATCACTGACAGCCTCACTACCACCGGTGGCGCGGCGATCACCGCCGCGACAGCGTCGGCGATCACCACCGACGTGCTGACCGCCGGAAGTCTAACCCTGACCGGATCGACGGTTCGCAGCAACGCCAGCACAGCGACCACGGAACGGAAACTCCTGGTTACGCTCAGTGGTGCCCTATCGCTCGACGCCACCAGCAAGATTGATGTTACGGGCTGCGGATACCTCGCCGGTCGAACATATGGCAATACAACGACCGGCGGCGCGGTCGGGGGCACAGCCATAGCCGGAGCCGGCGGAAGCTACGGTGGTTACGGTAGCCAGTACGGTACGGGCGTGCGACCAGAGGTTTACGGCGACTGGAAGAATCCGAATGAATTGGGGGCCGGAGGCGGCGGAGCCACCGGCGGTGCGGGTGGCGGCTTGATTCGGATCATCGCTGGAAGTCTGACGAACAACGGTTCGATCCTGGCCCACGGCAAACCAGGCCCAACGACTTACAATTCCGGTGGGGCTGGTGGCGGCATCAAAATCCAAACCGGGGCGTATGCAGGAACGGGCGTCATTCAGGCATGCGGTGGGATCAGTCCATCCGGCAACGGTGGAGGAGGACGGATTGCTGTCTATCATAGCAGCGGCACCGTGGACCTGACCAAACTCATCGCCTATGGCGCTGCCTGGAATGGAACCTTGGTCATTGCAGATATATTCCACGACGGAGTTGCGGGAACCATTTATGTCAAGAACACGACGGCTGTTTTCGGCGATCTCAAGATCTCAAATGGCAGGGTTTCCGACCAGATCGAACCGACGCCCATCTGGGATGGTGATCGATTTGGCAGCATCAATACGCAGCCGAAGTGTGTGGAAGATTTTAGATTGGCCGTGGAATCAGGTGGAACCTATGTTATCCTTGGTGATGGGTATGTTTTTGATGCCGACAACGATCGATTGATGGGGTGGGAAGAAGCTGCGCTCGGGACCAACCCACGTAACCGAGACACGAACGGCGACGGCCTGATTGATAGTGCAGACAGCACTATCGACCCGCTCAATATGGATCAAGATGGCGATGGCGTGACAAATGCAGTGGAACGCCTGCGCGGCACGAATCCCTTCCGCGCCGATACCGATGGAGACGGCGTCGGGGATGCCACCGATGTCTTCCCGACTGACGCGACGGCCACGGGCTGGCCTGCTCCATCGCCCACAGATGTGATCCCGCCCATCATCACTATCGATCGTCCGATTGGAGTCATCACTTTATGAGCATACCCACTGCATCTGTTCCAGCGCGATGGGTGCTGGGGCTGCTGATCGTTTCCACCTGCTTGGCGCTGATTGGCCGTGGATTGCATCTCGTCATCCACGCACCGATCCACCTCCCACCGATGCTCGCTTGGAGCGTGGCGATCGCCGCGTGGCTGGCCGCAGCGGTGTTTGTCATGGCATGGTGGCGCGCCTCCTGGCCTCCGCTGCTGCTGACCGCAACGGTCGTATCGACCGCCATTCTCGGTTGGTTCGGCTTCGTGTCGTGGTCCAAGGATCCCCTCCAAGCGCATGTGTTCCTCAAATTCGCCAGCCAGATCATGACTCCCCTGCTGACGTGGTGGTGTCTGCGAGGTCAACTTCCCACGGTCAAATGGATCGGCTTGGTGGTTCTCGCCTGCACATTCGCTGGGCATGGCTTCCTCGATGTCGGCATTCCAAAGGTTCCTGCAGAGTACCTGGAGACAACACAAAAGGTGCTGGGCGTCGAACAAAGCGCGGCTCGCTCGTTCCTGATGGCTGCGGGTATCGGAGACTTCCTGGTCAGCATCCTATGCTGGTGGGGATTGACGAGGCAGCCGGCGTTGGTGGCGATGGTAGCGTGGGGATTCGCCACCAATTTCGCCCGGGTCGTTGCCTATGGGCAGTGCGGTATGTTCATGTGGGCCGAGCCGTGGTTCTTCGAATCCTTGGCCCGACTCCCACACGGTCTGATTCCCCTCGCGCTTTGCCTCCTCTGGCTAAAACCTCAATCGACATCTTCTGGTACCCCAGCTGTCACAGGGCCGCCAATCGGGCTTCCGGCTTCGCTGCGCTGAGTTGGACCAATAACTCGTTCCTTCAATCCATCATTCCTCAACCCCAAAACCATTCTGGTTGGTCCATGCCACTTCGATCCGCTATCGTCTTCTCCCTTGTTTTGTGCTACCTGGCACAGGCGGCAGAGGGCGGCCACGCACCGCAACGACCTGAAATCCCACCAGGTAGTCCACCGACTTCAGTGCCATTGACGCCCCAGAATATCACCGCCGAACGCCGGCGGCCGACTGATCAGGCACTGCCGACAATTGCTGACACCCTCAAGGACCATGACGCCACAGGGTTGGGCCAGACTCGGGCATTTGGTGAGCCGCTCATCCCGTGGGGTGAGAGCGATTCCAAGGGCGATCGCGAGCTGAGCGCACGACTCGTCGGCTGGTCCAACCGCCAGAATATGCTTTTGGGCAATTCGTTAGCCCGAGCTGCCGCCCAAACGGCCTCGATTGACGAGCCATCGCGTATCACCCCTGAAACCCTGTTAGCCTTGGCTCAAAACCATGGACGCGGCGCCTGGCGCCTTTCGATTGCTTTGAACGTGGGAATGCACCTGCGCCATGCCGGACGCATTTCCGCAGTGCTCAACCTGTGGGAAACGACTTGGGCAGAGGCCCGCGATGCCAAGCGATCTGGCGCCCTTCCCGACCGTCTGCATTCCCAAGCGGCTCGCCTAGCCTCGGAACTCGCCTTGCTCTATGGGTGGCTCGGTCGAACCGAGCAGCTCAAGTCCCTGCTCAGCGAACTGGAAACAAGCGGATTCCCTTTGGAAGGCGCGACCAAGCAGGCGTTGGAACGTAGCCAGATGCAATTGCTGGAAATGATCCGAGCTCCGGAGATCGTGTTCCGCTGTGGGCCATGGGCCGTCAACAGCATGTGCCAGATTCTGCACGTTCCGGGTGATTTCAACAAAACCCTACGCTACATTGACGCTGAATCTCGCGGTACGAATCTGCTGCAACTGAAAGAGGCCGCTGCCTCGGTTGGTCTGATGCTGCAAGGCGCCAGAATGGGTCAGGGCGCTGTCCCAATCGCACCGGCCGTTACCCATTGGAAGGTGGGCCACTTCGGATTGATCGTCAAAGCCACCCAAAGTGACAATCTTGATGACCACACATGCCTGATACGTGACAATCGGGTTGATCCCAGGATGCCGAATGAATATGGCATTTCACTGCGAACATTGGCCGAAGAATCCAGCGGCGTCTTCCTGATCTCAGCTCAAGTGCCCCTGCCGGTCGGCTGGACACCCGTGGAACCGGCTGAGTTGGCAGAATGCTGGGGACGTGGCTGCAGCACCGGCCGCCTGCCTCCGGTCGGCCCTCCGCCGTCAACCTGTCCCTGTCCTGGCATGCCGGTACCGTCCATCGATGACTGTTCGGTCACACTCAAACTCGACGATATCCCATTGGCCTACGCTCCGCCTATTGGTCCGGCGGTGGAGTTCCAACTGCGCTATACCCAGGATCCCGGCACCGAGCCAGCGACCTTCAGCTTTGGCAATATTGGCCACCGTTGGACCCATACCTGGATCAATTCCATCGTTGATGACCCAACAGTCGTTCCGCCAACCGGTGCCGGAACTATTTTTGCCACAGCTTACCAGTATACTAGCGGTGGCCAGCGCAGTCATACCATACCATTGACCTCGGCGGCTTCGGGTTGGCCAAATGGCGTGCGGATGAGTGCCAGCCAGTCCGATCTGATGGAGCAGGCCACGCTTTCCCGCACCGGAGCGGCCAGCTACGAATATGTGTACGCAAACGGCAGCAAGTGCGTGTACGGCCGATCCGACGGTTCGGTGGTATACCCCCGGCGCATCTTCATCACCGCCATGGTTGACCCTGCCGGTAACGCGCTCAGTTTTTCTTATGATGCCAGCCAGCGGTTGATCGCAGTGACCGACGCCATCGGTCAAGTAACGACGTTATATTATGACATCGTGGGCTCGCCTCTGCTTCTAACCCGGGTGGTGGATCCATTCGGACGTACCGCAACCATCGCATATACGAATGGCAAAGTCACCTCGATCACCGATGTTCAAGGCATGGCATCGTCACTGTCCTATATTGGCTCGACCGATGTTCTGGCCTCGCTCACGACTCCTTATGGAACCTCGACCTTCACCGTGACCGAAGGATTCTTTAACACGGTTCTTGGAAGTCAGTCGCTCGACCGTTCGGTTACCATTGCCGATCCAGACGGAGAGAAGCAAAAGGTCGAGATCAATTGGACGTTCGAGGTCCTAACCGATCCAGTCAATTCAGTTCCGGTGATTCCAGGAGTCACATTGACCAATGCGGTGACCTGGACCAACACGACGTGGCGGTGGGACCGCAAGGCGATGAAGCTTGGCCCCAATGACCCGACCAAGGCGCACCGGAAAACCTGGGCGCTGGATGGTAATTCAGCTCGCACGTATGCCCTGGAAACGGAAAAGGCCGTCTATTCCAACCGTGTCTGGTACAAATATCCAGGCCAGGTGAACACAAAGTTCATCACCCCAAACCAGCCCTATACCCCAATTGCGATCGCCCGGGTGACCGACGATGGCAGCACGCAACTGACCACGATGACCTATGATGGCATGGGGCGGGTATTGACAGTCACCGACCCAATGGGGCGGACCGTGACCAATACTTATGATGGACCTGTTCAAGTTGGCGCGACCATTTCCGATGGCTCGTCCACTTCCGCGCTGTTCAGCGCCGTTCGTCACCCGACGCTGCCGGTTCCACAATCCCTGACGGATGCCAACGGACGCACCACGACTTACACCTATAACGCTGCGGGCCAGGTCACTTCTATAACCTTGCCGCAACGGCCCGGCCAGGGCGTCGAACAGACGGTATATGCCTACAACGCAACCGGCTATTTGCAGACGGTAACAGCCCCCGGCGGAGCCCAGACTACCTATACCTATGACGGTTTAGGCCGGGTCCGTACCGTCACGGGTGCCGACGGCTATGCGCTAACGATGGATTACGACAACCTGGACCGGGTTACCCAAGTCACCTACCCTGACGGAACGACCGAACAGGTCGGCTGGACTCGACTAGATCCGGAATGGGCGCGAGATCGTTTGGGAAAGTGGTCACGCCAGGTGTTCAATGTTCGCAGGCAAGTTATCGCGAGTCAGGACGTGAATGGACAGGTGACAGCGTATCAGTGGTGCCGGTGTGGAGGCTTAAAAGCGATTTTCGACGCCAATGGGGGCGTGACCGAATGGGAACACGATCTGGATGGCCGGGTCGTCAAAAAGATCTTCCCCGATGGCAAAGCCGTCACGTATGGATTCAAACCTGCCTCTGGATACCTGGACACGATCACCGATGCGAAGGGCCAGATCGCGGCGTTCAGTTATTTGCTGGATGGATCGAAATCGTCGCTGACGTTCAGCAACGCCGTCGTCGCCACGCCAGCCGTCAGCTGGACCTATGATACGTTCGGTCGGTTGAAAACGATGACCGACGGCACAGGAATCACGACGTATTCCTATAACCCGAGCCCGGCGACGATTCCGACGACGCCGACTACCGGCGCCGGCCAGTTGGCGTCGATCGATGGTCCACTTGGCAGCGACACGATCACCAGTAGCTATGATGCCTGGGACCGGCAGATTGGCACTGCGCTGAACGGGATTGCTGGGACCGCGACCTTTGATCCGCAGGGCCGGATTTCCCAGGTGGTGGATGATCTTGGCACAACGGCCTTTAGTTATGTGGGCCTGACCAGTCGCTTGGCCCAGGTCACGCGGCCTGGCGGTGTGGTGACGGCGTACACCTATCAGCCGTTGGCGCAGCATTTCCGGATGCAACAGTTGCTCAATCGACAGGCGAGCGGAACGCGGATTTCAGAGTTTAACTATGGATATACGGTTGATCATCAAATTAGTCAGTGGACCCAGCAGGCCGATGCGCAGCCTGCGGATGTCTGGAATCTTGGCAATGATGCGATCGGCCAGTTGACCGGCCAAGAACGTCATAGCGGGACCGCTACTGGCGCATTGGTCGAGGCACGGGGTTGGAAGTACGATCCGCTGGGCAATCGCTTGGCGACCACCGTGACGATTCCTCCGGCGACGATGACCGGTGGTGGAACATTCAATGCCTTGAACCAACTGACGGCGACGTCGGCCAATGGCGCTGTTCAGATCGATGGCCATTTGGACGAGCCGGGCACGGTACTGGTCAATGGCCAGGCGGCGGCGATGCGGCCAGACAAGAGCTTCACGGCATCATTTCCGCTGGTTCCGGGTCAGAACACGTTCACGGTGCAAGCCACGGATCTGCGCGGCAACGTCCGCACGGGTACCTACCGGCTGGATGCCACGGCCTTGGCGGCGGCGCGCACGTTCACCTATGATGCTAACGGCAATTGCCTGACCGATAGCGTCAATGCCTATACCTGGGATGCCGCCGATCGTCTGGTACGCATCACCAGTGGCACGGGCGCCACCGCCAAGCGCAGCGAGTTCACCTATGACGGCCTGGGGCGTCGGGTGCGCATCCAGGAATATCAAGGCACGCCCGAGACCCTGGTTTCCGACACCCGTCAGGTATGGGTCGGGTCACAGATCGCCGAGGAACGTTCTGCCGACGGAACCACCGTCCTGGTTCGCTACACCGGTTCGGGAATGCGCATCCTGAGTGGAACCTATGCCGGAACATATCTGTTCCTGCGTGATCATCTGGGCTCGGTTCGCGAGGTCGTGACCACAGCGGGACTTCTCAAGGCCCGTTACGCCTATTCCGCCTGGGGCGAACGCACCCGCGTCGCGGGAGTTGGCGATCCGGCGTTCCCAGATGTGAAGCCCGGCTACACCGGACACTTCCATCACGCAGCGAGTGGTTTGGTGCTGACTTGGTATAGGGCCTATGACCCGGTTGTGGGGCGGTGGTTGAGTAGGGATCCGATTGGGGAGAGCGGTGGGATGAATCTGTATGGATACGTCGGAAATAGTCCGATATCGCTCATTGATCCACTAGGCCTATGGGTTTATGTGACCTATGATCACTACGGACTGGATACCACTGCAATATACTACAGTATGGATGGTCTAATTGAGGGCTTAAGAAATAATGATATGATGTATCGATCAATAAAAAAAATTGAAATACACGGTCATTCCAATGACTGCTTTGGCTACTATAAAAGTAAACGATATGATGGTAAGCCAATGCCAAATGGGGGATACAGTTTTTCCGGGAATGATTTCGTGTTGGATGAAAGCATTAAAGGCGCAGATGGCGAACCGATTTTCGACCTTCTGCCAACGAAGGACAATCCTAAAAATATGGCGATTCGGAGAAAATACTTAAATTTCATTGAGCTAATTAAGAAGTACAAATTACATAGTGATTTTTCTATTATCCTCGGAGGATGCGGTTCTGATGATACGGCAAAGAAATTAAGTATGGTATGGCCTGGAGTTCCTGTACGGGGAAATGTTGGAAATGGATATGTATTTCCAACGATATTTGATGCGCAACGACCAAATATCTACTGGTCAAACTGGTATCTGAATGGGAAGCTGCGATGAAAAATAAATTTTTGGCCATTGGGAAATTTACCCTCGCGGCTCTCTTGGGTTATAGTATTCATCTATGGATGTGGTTTTTCGGCTATGTGCCAAATTCGGTTATTTACAATCAGTCGATTGCTCAATCGTGGATATCGAATGTAATCCACGACCCCCGAATGGAAGGACGCTTGCCTAGGTTTGAACTTAAATTAGACACACTCAACGGTGGTGGAATAGTTGTTGACCTCGACACTGGCATGTCTTCCGAACAAAAGAACGATGTCATCGCGGCTCTGATTCAGTGTGGTCCGCCGGTGAAAATTAGACTGATTGGCGGCCAATGACTACACGATTTTTGATAAAGAAAGTGGGACGGCCAAGATGATCTGTCGTCCCCACGCCCGCCTTGGGGCGAACCGGCTGGCCGGTCAGCGTCGGATGTGCTTATCGATACGTGCCTCGGCCATCCGGTTCGACCCAACCCGGGCGGTCATGCGGACCGGTCGTGGCGCGACGTGCGTTCCTGAAATCAACGGTGGATTGTTGCACAACGTTCGTTGATCAGTGCGGCAACCCCGCCAACGTTCGCGCTGCGCGCTCACGTGCGGCGGTTCGTCGCGGCCAGCGTGGTGATCGGGTTGGCGGGCCGCTTCGCGTCCCGTGATCCACAGGGCGCAGCAATTTTCTTGGTCGATTGACGCTTGCTGGGGCTTGGCGGTCGCCATCCTGCAACATCATGATCCGGGTTCGACGTGTACCGGTTCACGGGGCTCATTTGTGATTCTTCCGGTCATTTTCTGGTTATTTGCGGTTGCGCTGGGATCGGGTGATTGTGCCAGTTGTGCGGGGCTGTCGATCAGCGGGCCACAGCAGATCGCCCGACCGCAGGCGACGGCCGCGCCCGGCGCGGCATGCATTCAGGATCTCTGTTCGTCGCTGGCGCCGCTCACGTCCGCCGCGACGCCGCCGGAATGCGATGATCCGGCTTCGCCGCCGATCGCACGTTCCGTGCTGCGCTGTCGTGCGCCAGCGCTCGGCGACTCGCCACGAAGTCTCGTACTGCGCAATAATCCATCCCAGCCTCAAACCGCCCTAGACAGCCTGGAATTGCAGTAAAAATCGCAGCCTGATGACCACGCCTCCCATTGCAGAGAAGCCGCGTAGTCAGCCAAACCGCCCGGTTTTCCTTGGTGTTTTTCAGCTTTGGGCAAAGTCGCGTCAGCCACCTGACGTTGCGTCGGCGGCTTCGGGTCCGATCAATCCACCGAACTTAGGCTGCGCGCCGCTCGTAGTGGCGGACGGTGCCGCCGCACCGGGTCACGCAGCGGATATGGCGGGCCTTGAACCTGGTGATGGGTTGTTGCGCAGGTGGCTCGGACTTGGTTTTTTCCAGGGTGAGATTGCCTTTGCCCTGGTGAGGCCGCTCAACGTTGTAGTGGTCGCGGGTGTACTCGTTGAGGATCCTGCACAGGCCGCCGTATCCCAGGAACCAGCATTTCCTGACGCACTCTCGTTTGACCGTGCGCACCCCGAGGTGCGCCATGCCGCGTGACCAAGACGCCAAACGCATTGGCAAAGAGCCAGCGCGCCCTTGTTCGCATCGGCCATCTCCAATGCTGCCCTGCCATGGCCAGGAAGGCACGTCGACGGCCGATGCCCTCTCGGGACAGCGCCTACAAGCGCCTGTTTTCCCACAAGGATCTGGTTGCCGACCTGATTCGTGGCTACGTCGATCCCGGCTTGGCCAATCGCTTCGACCTGGAGTCGTTGGAGCGCTGCAATGGAAGCTATATTTCGCAGGACCTGCGCGGCCGCGAGAACGACATTGTCTGGCGCGTGAAGGTGAAAGACGAGTGGGTCTATGTCTATCTGCTGCTGGAGTTCCAATCGACAGTCGACCGCTTCATGGCGGTGCGCCTGTTGGGCTACATCGCCTTGCTATGGCAGGACCTGATCGCGGCCAAGGAGATCAGCCAGGACGGCACACTACCGTCTGTGCTGCCGATCGTCCTTTACAATGGCGACCGGCAGTGGAGCGCCCCTACGTGCCTGCGCGAGCTGATCGCATCCCCCATCGATTTGCTGGCCAAATTCCAGCCGGATCTGCGGTATCTGTTCTTGGACGAGAACCGCGCGCCAACGGCGGATGGCCTGGCGGTGCGCAATCTGGTTGCCGCCGTCTTCGCCTTGGAGCAGACGCCGGGCCTGGAAGCCCAGCGTCGGGTGATCGCGGCGTTGCGGGACTGGCTGGCAGACCGCCGCGATCTGAAGGTGGTGATCGGCACCTGGTATGCTGCATCCCTGGCTCCAACCGGCTTGCCGGGCCGTCGACGGTCGGCTAGGATATCACTCGACGAGATCGAACCAATGATGGCAACCCGAATCCTGGCGGACATCGAGCGACAGAAGGCCGAGAGTGCGGCCCAAGGCCATGCCGAAGGCAAAGCTGAAGGCAAGGCCGAAGGCATGATCGCCGCGATCCGCCGGCTTGTCGAATCTGGCGTGCTGTCGCTCAGCGTTGCTCGGGCACAGGTCAAGGCCTTGTTGAAGGATCACCAGATTTCTGGGAAACTCGCCAAGGAAGCCCTGGGGAAACTGGCTTAAAGCCATAATATAAAGTCATAACGACACGATTTTAAACGGAGAATTGTTCGTGACCTGTCCCGCTTGGTCAACCAAAGATAACCCTAGCGGAAACGCTAGGGTTTTTTGTTAACTGGTTCAGGCTGCATTGCCGGCTCATAATCCCGCGGATTTCCGTGGGATTTCGCGTTGCCGGAACCTCTCTGTCCGGCCTATGCCTTCGCCCGGGCGGGCCGGACACCCCCGGAAAAAGCCGGCGCCGCCGGAATCTCTCTCGGCTCTCTGCCCGGGTTATGACCCCTGTCCGGTTCGTCGAGACGGTCCGGACAAGACAGAGAGGTGCCCGGGAGAGGTCCTCGCTGGATAATAACGCAGGCACTTGTTAGGATCTGCCAACGAATTGATCCAGACCATGCCCATCGCCCCGCCTGCCGTGAAGACGCTGTTCAAGCAGCAGGGCTGGACCCTGCGTTCTGGCGAGATGCTGCGAGCTGGCCTGCATCCGCGCACCATCGCCGCCCTGGCGAAGACCGGTACCATCGAACGGCTGGCGCGCGGCCTGTACCGTTGGAGCGATGCTCCCGTGGCATCGGATCCAGATCTGGTGATCGTCGCACGGAAGATCCCCAAGGGCGTCGTGTGCCTGGTATCCGCCCTCGCCATCCACGGCCTGACCACCCAGATCCCGCATGCTGTTCATCTGGCCCTGCCGCGCACGGCCAGGGTGCCAGTGCTGGCCCACCCCCCGGTGGAGTTCCACCTGGTGGCTCCCGCCATCCACGCCGCCGGGGTGACGACCATTGATGTCTCGGGGACGGCCGTGCGCGTCTACTCGCCCGAGAAGACCCTGGCCGACTGCTTCCGCTTCCGCAACCAGATCGGCATGGATGTCGTGCTGGAGGCCCTCCGCGCCTATCGATCGCGGCGTGCGGCCGACCTGCAGCAGGTGCTGGAATTCGCCCGCATCTGCCGGGTGGAGACCAGCATGCGACCCTACCTGGAGGCAGCGACATGAGCCGGGATACTGTCACCAATGTCGCCGCCTCTACCCTGGCCAGGCTCGGTAACCTGGCCAAGGCGACCGGCCGTCGCCATCAGGATGTCGTCCAGACCTACGCCCTGGAGCGCTGGCTGGCCCGTTTGGCCGCTTCGCCGCACGCAGACCGGTTCGTCCTCAAGGGCGCCCTGATGCTGCTGGTCTGGCGGCTGCCGGCCACACGCCCGACCCGCGACATCGACCTGCTGGCCCGGACCAGCAATGATCTGGAGGCCATCGCCCGGATGGTGGCCGATATCTGCAAGACCCCCGTAGTTGAGGACGGCATGGACTTTGAGTCAGCCTCTGTGGTCACCAGCAGGATCGCCGAGGACGCCCTCTACGAAGGCGTGCGCGCGACCTTCTCCGCCTCGCTCGGTTCGTCTCGTCTCCCCATGCAGATCGATCTCGGCTTCAGTGATCTGGTCACGCCTGGTCCCGAGCGCATCGCGTTCCCCTGCCTGTTGGGCCACCCTGCACCGATGCTCAACGCCTACAACCGGGAGACGGCAATAGCCGAGAAATTCCACGCGATGGTCAAACTTGGCGAACTGAACAGCCGGATGAAGGATTTCTTCGACATCTGGGCGATGGTCACGACGGGATCCTTCGATGGCGCCAATCTGTCAGCCGCCATCCAGGCGACCTTCCGCCAGCGCCAGGCGACGATGGACCAGCACGCCGTCTGCCTCACCGAGGCCTTCGGACGGGATCAACGACGACATACGCAGTGGAATGCCTTCATCCGGCGCAGCGCGATCGCGGACGCACCATCGGAATTCCCGGCCGTCATGCAGGTCCTCCGCGCCCTGCTCCTGCCCATAGCCGTGGCCATCCACCAGCAACGTCCCTTTATCGACCAGTGGCCCCCGCGAGGCCCTTGGCAGCCGGCGTAAAGCCGCCATGGATCGAACTCCTCCCCCGCTGCGGCTGCATGTCCTGTCCGACCTGCACATCGAGCACGGTGGCTTCGTCGCGCCCAAGGTGGGATGCGACGCGGTGGTGGTGGCCGGCGATCTGGCCAACGGTCGTCGGGGCACGATCGATCACATGGAGGTGCGTCCAAAATCAGCCATGGTGAAATTCAGTCTGGACCAAAATCCAGCTGGCTCTATTTTGATCCAGGATGACCAAGCCGCTCCCACGTCTCTACGACGCCCTCATCGCCAAGCATCTGGCCGGCTACCGCCAGATGGCGTTCATCAGCGGGCCGCGTCAGGTCGGCAAGACCACGACTGCCCGGCATCTGTCCGGCAGCTACCTCGATTGGGACAACCCAGCCCATCGGAAGCTGATCGCGGCGGGGCCGGATGCGGTGGCCACGCAGGTCGGCCTGCACAACCTGGCCGAACAGCTGCCGGTCATCGCCATCGATGAGATCCACAAGTTCGGCCGCTGGAAGAACTGGCTCAAGGGCTTCTTCGATATGCATGCTGACCGTTGCCGGGTGATCGTCACCGGATCCTCGCGTCTGGATGTCTATCGCCGGGGCGGCGACAGCCTGATGGGGCGATACTTCCACTATCGCATGCATCCGTTCTCAGTCGGCGAACTGGTGGCGCCCACCATTCCGGACACGCTGGTCCGCGGGCCGCAGGCGCTTCCCGAGGACCAATGGAATGCCCTGTGGGAGCATGGGGGGTTCCCCGAACCCTTCGCCCAGCGGTCGGCTGCGTTTTCGCGGCGTTGGCGCGACTCCAGAAAGCCCCAACTCTTGCGCGAGGACATTCGCGACCTGACTTTGGTGCGCGAAGTGGCCCAGATCGGCCTGCTCGCTGAAATCCTGCACGATCGCTCGTGCGATCAGATCGTGATGAAGTCGTTGGCCGATGATCTGCACGTCGCACCCGACACGGTGAAGCATTGGCTCGACCTGCTGGTCGCGCTGCATGTCGGCGTCCTGATCCGCCCTTGGTTCAGCAACGTCACCAAGTCGCTGCGCAAGGAGCCGAAGTGGTTCCTGCGCGATTGGTCCGGGATCGAGGATCCGGGCAAGCGCGCCGAGACCTTCGTCGCCTGCCACCTCCTGAAGGCGGTCGAAGGCTGGAGCGATCTGGGCCTGGGCACCTTCGAACTGCGATACCTGCGGGACAAGCAGCAGCGTGAGGTCGATTTCGTGGTGATCCGCGACCGCAAGCCGTGGTTCCTGGTCGAGGTCAAGGCAGGGCGCGACAACCTCAGTCCGGCACTGAAATATTACCAGGACCAGATCAAAGCACCGCATGCCTTCCAGGTCGTCCTCGACCGCGACTTCGTGGCGGCTGACTGCTTCGAACGCCACGATCCGACCGTGGTCCCTGCCCGTACCCTGCTCAGCCAACTGCTCTGACCCGGCATGTGCGGGCGCTTCGCCAACTCCGAGACCATCCCGGTCATGGGCGGCCGCTGGGCTGCCCAGGTCGCCCCCGGCGCCGAGGCGTGGGAGCCGAACACGGACATCCGCCCCACACGCCGGGTGCCGGTGCTGCTCGAAGGCCCGGCCGAGCGCCCCCGGCGGCTCGGGCTGATGACCTGGGGCTGGAGCCGGGACTTCGCCAGCAGCGGCAAGCTGATCAACGCCCGGATCGAGGACGCCGCCAGCAAGCGGACCTTCGCCGAGGCCGTCCAGCGCCGCCGCTGCCTGCTGCCGGCGACGGCCTGGTTCGAATGGAAGCGGGCCGACCCCGACGCCAGGCCGGGCACCAAGCACCTCCTGCGGCCAGAGGGACTGGAGACCTGGGCCATGGCTGGTCTCTGGGAATCCACACCTGAGGGCGGCTGCGTCGTGGTCCTGACCATTGCCGCCCACGCCAGCATCGCCGACATCCACGACCGCATGCCGGTGGTCATCACCCCGGAACGGGCGACGGCCTGGATGACCGGGCCGGCTGACGCGGCCCTGGCCCTGGCGGCAACGGTGCCAGCGTCGGGAAAGGCGGACCCACCAGCATGAAGCGCACGAATCCCCCGCTGCGGCTGCATGTCTTGTCCGACCTGCACATCGAGCACGGCGGCTTCATCGCGCCCATGGTGGCCTGCGACGTGGTGGTGGTGGCCGGCGATCTGGCCAATGGGCGGCGGATGACGAAGGCGCTGATGGATCTCTGCAACCAGGTGCGCAAGCCCGTCGTCTACGTGCCCGGCAACCACGACTGGTATCAGGTCGACATCGCCGGCGAGCGGTCCTCCATGGTGCGTGCCTGGCGGGTTGGGGCGGGCAATCTCCAGGTGCTCGATGACGGTGTCTGGCGCTACGAGCACCACGGCGTGACCTACCGCTTCATCGGGTCGACTTGGTGGAGTTCCATGGATTGGACCGAGGACGGGAGCACCGGCGAGGATGCCTTCGCACGGGTGCGTGCCGCGGCGCTCGGCTGCCTGAACGACTACAGGTTGATCAGGAAGGATGACCGTCCCCTGACGCCGGACGACAGCCGGGCCATGCATGCGCTCTCCACCCGTTTCCTGCAGCAGCAGATCGCCGAGGCCCAAGCCGTCGGCGAGGTGCCGATCGTCGTGACCCACTTCCTGCCGTCGCGGTCGAGTTGCCACGAGCAGTACCGCGGCAGCCTGGTGAACGCCTACTTCGCCAATGACCGCGACGACCTCACCACCGGCGTGCCGCTATGGATTCATGGCCACACCCACCGCTCGTTCGACTACACGCTCCCAACCGGCTGCCGAGTGGTCTGCAACCCGCGTGGCTACGGCACGGAGAATCTCGCCTTCCAACTTGACTTGCGAATCGAAGTAGCCCCGATACCACACACCAACAAATAGGAGAAAACAATGCGAATCGCGATGGATACATGCTCGTTAGAGCACATCATCTATGGGCATTCGTCCTGTGTAATGGCCGATCTCAAATCCCTGATCGGATGTGGTCACACATTCGTATTGGCAGACCACACCCTCATGGAGATCGCAACCCACCACAAGGAGGGTAGATATAATGAACCGGCGCGAAAGGCCCTAAACGAGTATTTTGACATGTTGGATGAGAATGGCCCTGTTCTTTCAGGCGGATACGATATACCGAATAAAATCGCCGCAAAAATACATGGGGTTCCTTATCGCCATGAATACTACAGGGCAGCACTCTCTCAATTAATTCGATTCATTAATGACATGCCACCACAGGATATTCATTATACAACGGATTCTGGCACCTTTAAAGTCGAGCCACTTTCGGTCGCCACGCGATCCATAATGGATCAAGTGAACCACAACTGGGATTCGACATTACTCGGAAAAGCAAAGTCCACTCCGATTGTCGATCAAAAACGCGATATCTCCAACGATTACAGTCACCTAGTCAAGGATTTTGGAGACAGGTTGGACTTAGCGATAAGATATCGGTATGAAGTGGAAAATGATAAGCACTATCACCCAGGATCGAATTCAAAAAAGAATGACGGCATAGATTATTCAATGCTACTCTATCTGGCACATGACGATGTGTATGTTACTTCCGATGATGTTAAGTTCGTAAAGAGAGTGAAGTCCATTGGATCGCCTCAAGGCGCAAGGATTGGACACCTAGATGAAATGCGGGCAGCACTTGCATGCTAACAAAGAGCACACCAGTTGCGGCCAGTTGCGGATTACCCAGCAATGAATCTGAGTGGTACACAAACCGTCATACACCAGGCAGCCTGAATTCCATGACCCCCTCGGGCGTCTGCGCGGCCTCCCATAGCAGGCGGAGGTACTTTCCCCCCGGGCTGGCGTCCTTGAGGGCGCGGCCGACCCGGGTGTGGATGCGGATGCCGGCCAGGGAGCCGAGCGCCTTCTGCGTCGGCGGCTGGTAGGCCAGGTAGGCCTGGGCGTCAGCCTTCCCCTGATGGGCGAGCTGCCGCTGGGCGTCGGTCAGGAACCGCACCAGGGCGTTGGTCAGGGCGGCGACGGCCTCATCACGGCCGCCACGGCGCCGGTGGCGCGGTTCCCGCGGTGTTGGCGAGGTCGCCGGGCTGCCGGTGGCGGCCTCGACCAACAGTCCGGCATCCACGATCACCGCATCTTCCTCGTCCTGATCCACGATCTGCCACAACGAGATGATCCGGCCGGTCTGCAGCGGTTGCGGTGCGGTGGACGGCGGATCGCTGACCAGGATCACGGTTTCGGCCGTTGCCCGGACCCGGCTGGCGATCGCCTCGCCATCGGGCCAGCCGTGGCCGCGGACGAACCAGACCGTGCGCGGGCGTCCGTCGATGACCGCTCCCTGCCACATCCAGACCCGCTCAGGCACGACGATGGAACGTCGCGCCCGGTTGCCGAGGGCGGCCTGGATCAGGACCACCAGTCCATCGATGTTGGCTCTCCACTGGCCCAGCCGATCGGCCTGGACCTGGACCAGCCCGGACTCGGGGCAGCAGTGCCAGAATCGCGCCTGGTCGCCGTCATCGTCGCGCCAGACCTCCACGTCATGATCACCGACGCAGGCCCGGCAGGTGACCGAGGTCGCCGGCGGCAGGCTGGCAAGCAGCCCGCTCTGATCGAGAGCCTCCAGCACCCGTCGTCCCAGAGGTCCGCCTGGTCGGCGACCAGCCGGGCGCCCCGGTCACTGACCAGATTTTGCAGCAGCTGCAGCAGGCCCAGTGACATCGATCCTCCAGCGTTTCAGGCAGCGTTCGGCGATCCGGCGGCGGGCATCCGGCAGCGATTTCACCGTACTGGTGTTCGGGAATCCCACCGTCACCCGGAAGGTGTTGCCGCGACGGGATCCTCCCGATCCGTTGAACAGGAGGGTCGCCCGTGTCGGCAGCACCGCTTGCGGGTCGATGGCTTGGGGCTTCATGGTGTCGGCCAGTTCGTCGTAGACGTCCACCTCAGGATACTTGCGCGGATCGATCTCGACCGCGTGTTTGCGGCCCGGATGGCCGACCCTGTCGAAACGCAGGCCGACGACCCGGACCGAGGCGATCCCATCGGCGGGATCCAGCCGCAGATCGGGGCCGGGCGAAGATCGACAGGTCCATCGTCGCAGACTTGCTACGTCGGGCGTCCTCAGGCGGCAGGGCCTGGCGCAGCACGCAGGAGCTGAACCGTGCCATGATGGCGTCCTGGACCTTGGCACCGCCACGGGCATGGATGTCGATGGTGGCGGTACGCTCGCCGGCCTCGTAGACAAGGATCACCTCGTAGGTGCCGGATGGTCCGGCGCAACCGCCCGGTCCTGGTGTCGAAGATGCCGGTGTTGCGCGGATAGTCAGAAAGCGTGACGAAGAAATAGTGCTGGGTGCCTTCGCGCAGGGCGTGCTCCACCTCACAGAATTCGCCGCGCCCCTCTTCACGATAGCAGACCGAGATGTCCTTCCGCAGTGCCTCCAGTTCCTCGGTCGTGATGCGGGGGACCGCCACCGCCACCCCTTTCCGCTTGCGCCAGGATCGGCCCTCGGACAGGGAATCGGCCACGGCGTAGCGGGTGGCGCTGGCCCAGAAGGTGTCGTGGTGGCGGGCCAGGGTCAGCAGCGCCCGGTCGTGCAGCCCCTGGTCGGCAGTGAACTCGGCCGGCAGGTCGATGCCGTGGACTTTTGCCTCACCCACAAGGGCGCGGAAGCCGACCTCGGTGGCCATGAAATCGGCTTCGACCAGCTCTGCGACCAGAGCGTTGCGGGGTTCCCCGTGAAGACCGTCGAAGGCCTCCAGCAGCGCCTTCCGGTCGTCCTCCGTGACCCGGGACCAGTCGAATCCAGGCAGGCGTTGGCGCCGCTCGGCGTACTCGGTGATCGACGCCAGGGTCAGCTGGGTCAGGAGCCGGCGTGGGTTGGTGGCACTGGACATGGTCGCCTCGCGGCGCGGCAACCTATTCCGGGTGCCATGGTGTCAATACGGACCCCAATCTGCCGGATCAGCCCCCTTTTTCCGCCACCAACCGTCGCCAGGCCTCCCGTTGCCGATCCCAACGAACCAGGGCGGTGATCGGCCGCAGGTGGTGCTCGCCGATCCGGCCGCGCTGGTCGCCAGCGAGGTAGAGCAGATCCTCCTGGATGTCGGGGGCAAGCAGGGTCAGGTTGAGGATCTGGGTCATCCGCGGCTGGGTGACGTGGGCGATCGCAGCCAGGTCAGACGCATCGTTGACCGCACCGCTGCGGATCAGGTGGTCGCAGCGGATCGCCAAGGCCATGAGCTTGGCGATGCGAGGAATGCTGGGCGCCGACGGTGGCAAGGCCGGTGGCGCGGTGGCCGGCGCCGGTCCCGGCCGGATGATGGTGCGGTGACCGCCACGACGACTGGCCGGGACGGACCCCAGGTGGACCTGACGTTCGATGGTGAAGGTCATGGCCCGGTCGGCGGGGTTGAAGCGCCGCCATCCCGAGGCATCAGGGCGGCGATGCCGGTGGGGCGGAAGGCAAGGGCCATCCGGCCGGCGGTCGCGTCAAAGGACACCGAGACCAGCAGGGACTGCAGCAGGGCGGCTTGGTCGCCAGGGCTCAACCCGTCGAACACCGGCGTGAAGCGCTGCAGCGCGGTCCGGGCCTGGTGCTCGTCTGGCAGTGCGGCCTTGGCGGCGGCGACACGCACCTTGGCCTTCGCGGCGTCCTGTTCCGCCTGGCGCAAGCGGTCATTGAGGTCGGCCAGGCGTGCGGCGTCGATGGTGGCGCCGCCCGTCACCTCCATCCGCAACCTGCGGTCGAGATCGGCGAAGGTGGCTTTCGCCGACGTGAGGACCTGCGTGGCGGCTTCCAGCTCGGCAGCCGAGCCCTTGCGGACCTCGGCCAGAACCTCAGCCGCCAGCAGCGGATCGCTGCCGATGGCCTTGATCTCATCGACCACCACGCGCTCGATCTCGGCGGCAGGCAACCAGGGTGTCGGACAGGCGTCGCTGTGTCCGGTGTTCTTGCGCTGGCACAGGTAATGGCGGTAGGCCCGGCCCGTGCCCCGTGGCGCCCGGTAGGAATGGGTCATGCCGCAGCCGCAGGGCGCGCAGCGCAGCAGGCCCCGCAGCAGGGCTGGATGCTTCACCCGGTGTTCGGCCCCGCCGGTGCGGTCCTGGTGCTGCAGTTCCTGCTGCACCTGGGCGAACAGGGCGGCATCGATGATCGCCGGTTGTTCACCAGGATGCCGTTCATCCTTGTAGACGACCTGGCCGATGTAGAGCGGATTGTTGAGCAGATCGCCGAGCTGGCTGCGGGTGAGGGGAAGACCGCCGCAGACGGCACCCTTGCGGTTGGTCCAGGTCTTGTTGCGCCAGCCGTGGTCCTTCGCGTGGCGGACCAGGGCATTCAGGCTGCGCAGTTCCAGGTATGCCGCAAAGATCCGGCGCACCTGTTCAGCCTCCCGGGGATTGACCAGCAGCCGGCGGCCTTCGGGAGCGACATCGTACCCCAGCATCGGCCGGCCGCCGGTCCATTTCCCCTTCCGTCTGCTGGCGGCGCATTTGTCGCGGATGCGCTCGGTGATGATCTCGCGCTCGAACTGGGCGAAGGAGAGCAGGATGTTCAGGGTCAGCCGGCCCATTGACGTGGTGGTGTTGAACTGCTGGGTCACCGACACGAAGGCGACCTGCCGGCGTTCAAAGACCTGCAGCATCTGCACGAAATCCAGCAGGCTGCGCGACAGGCGGTCCACCTTGTAGACCACCACGCAGTCGATCAGGCCGGCCTCGATGTCGGCAAGCAGCCGTTTGAGGGCCGGCCGCTCGGTCGTCCCGCCAGAGAATCCACCATCGTCGTAACGGGTCGGGACCAGCTTCCAACCCTGGGACCGTTGGCTGGCGATGCAGGCCTCGGCAGATTCGCGCTGGGCATCGAGCGTGTTGAAATCCTTGTCGAGACCCTCCTCGGTGCTTTTGCGGGTGTAGATCGCACAGCGGATCAGCGGCGGCGGCTTCATGCAGCATCTCCTTCCCGGACCAGTCCGAAGAAGGCCCGGCCGCTCAGGTGGCTTCCGGTGATCGCCTTGGCCACCGCCGTCAGGCTGGTGTAGACCGAGCCATTCCAGTCGAAGCCGTCGGCCAGCACGGCCACCCGGATGGTGGCACCCTTGTAGGTCCTGGTCAGCAGCGTCCCGGGAGCCGGCATCCCTGCTGACTTCCTTAGATGCGGGACCGGCACCGTGGTGCGGTGTCCGATGTCCACCTGCGGAACAGCCGATGCTCGCGGCGGGGTGACGCGGATGTCCGCATCGGTGGCCAGTTCGGCCGCCCGTCGTCGAGCCCGTTCGCTGAGGTCGCCCTCGGCCTGGGCCTGCAGCCGCCAGGCGATCCGGCGCGCCAGCCAAGCCTTGTTGAACGAGCGGGCCGGCTCGTGGAAGACGGTCTCGAATCGAGCGCGCAGCTCGCGGACGGAAAAAGTCGGCAGGGCGGCGAGGTCGGCGATGAGCTGGGGGTGCATGGGGATCTCCTCACGACGCCCGTGGCGTCGAAGTCCCATCAATCCCGGCGGGAGCACATGCATCAACGTGGATGGTGGACTCTCCCGGTTCACAGCCCCCTGGTGGATCATCCAACCCATGTGGTCGGCGGAGAGCCGCCATGAGCCCCATCGCCAGCAGCCGGACGATGGTGCGCCGACGCTCGGTGGAATCTTCGATATTTTGATCTGTGGCCGTTGTCATTTGGAATCCCGGGACCACCTCCGGCTTCGTCGCATGTCAGCGCCGACCAGGTTGGGCAGGTCCCTACCAGGAATATTCGCCGTGCCTGGCTCGGTAGACCGGCAGGCGATCTGGACACCGGTGGGGATCTGCACCCAGGAAGGACACGAGGTCGTGCAGGTGCAGTCATGCTGCACTCGGGACGGCGCCGCACGTGCGATGCAAGTGGTTGTCTGCCATTGGCCCGTGATGGATGGGCGGAGTTCGTGGGGTTCGTTGCTGCACATCGGGCCGGGGGCACCACCCGCGCCCTGCAAAGGGCGCCTTCCCCGGAGCCGCCCATGGCGCCCCATACCGAAGCCATCCCCACCACCAGTCCTGACACTGCGATCGACCAGCGGATCGAAACCTGGATCGACGTCCTGGTCGCCTCCGCGATCGGCCGATTCGGATTCCGCGAATCCGATCGCGATGACCTGAAACAGGAGCTGCGCCTCTGTCTGCTCGAAAGGCAGGTCGAATTCAATCCTGGGCGGTCACGGTGGCACACCTTCGCCAACCGGCTGATCAAAGCCCGGATGCGGGATCTCATCCGCGAGCGCACCACGACCAAACGGGGCTGGGGCGTGATCACCGGACCGGGGGCCACCTCGACCGAGGGGGAGGTCGAGGATGGGATCCTGGCCGACATCCCAGCGCAGGAGGCGATCGACCATTCGTCCAGCAGCGATCTCCATCGCTGCGAACTGGCCATGGACGTGTCCCAGGTGATGGCGTCGTTGCCGGTGGACCTGCGGCGGATCGCCCAGCAGCTGACCACCAGCGATCCCAAGGATGCCTGGCGCGAACTCGGCTTGAAGAAAAGCACCTTCTACGACGCCCTCGGGCGTCTGCGCGCAGCGTTCGCCAAGGCCGGACTGGACCCGTCCGCGAACTGATCGCCGGACTGCCAGGACCGCTTTCCCGAATATTACCAGTAGGTGGCCACCGGCTCCGTGAATCGCGGAGCCGGTGGTCTCGGCCGGCCCGACCAACCCCCACCAACCAGGACCAGACCATGACCCATCCAGTCGGCAACGACCAGATTCCATTCACCAAGCACCTCCTGCGCGAGCCGGAAGAGGTCTACGCCGCCAACCGGGGGACCTTCCTCTCGTCGCATGCGCTGGCGGATTTCCGCAGGAATCCTCTCCTCTACCACTGGAAGCAACTCGGTCTGGCGGTCGACCGGGAACGCCCGTCCTTCGCCCTCGGTCGTGCGGCGCACTGCCTCATCCTGGAAGGTGAAGCCGAATTCCATCGCCGTTTCGCCTTCGGCGGCCCCGTCAACCCGAAGACCGGGAAACCCTTCGGGCAGGACACCAAGGCATGGGCTGAATGGGCCGAATCTATCGGCAAGCCGGCGATCAGCCACGATGCTGCCGACCTGTGCGACCAGCTCGCCACCGCAGTTCACAGGCATGCGGCTGCCTCCGGACTGCTCGCGGAGGGTTCCGCCGAAGGGGTCGTGCGCAGCGAGTATGGTGGCCTGCCCAGCCAGATCCGCATCGACTGGACCCATCCGGACCGGGGCATCGTCGATCTCAAGACCATCGACAATCTCGACTGGTTCGAGGTGCAGTCCCGTTCCTTCGGCTACATCCACCAGCTTGCCTTCTATCGTGCGATCCTCGGTCATGCTGCGGGCCGGATCCCGGACGTCCATCTCATCGCCGTCGAGAAGATCGAGCCGTTCCGCGTTGGGGTGTGGCGTATCGCGGAGCAGGTCCTCGACGCGGCGAACCGCGAGAACCTCGCAGCCATCCAGCGGTTGAAGATCTGCCGCGAGCAGGATCGCTGGCCGACCGGATACGAAGATGTCCGGGTCTTCGACTATCTCGCCTGAACCACCCTGAACAACCAGATCATCCAAGGAAACACATGAGCATTCTCACGTCCATCCTCACCGGCGCCAAGCCGGGCCCACGCCGCATGCTGGTGTACGGCACCGCCGGAATCGGGAAGTCGACCTTCGCCACCTGTGCGCCGTCGCCCATTGTCATCCAAACTGAAGACGGCCTGGGCGAGATCGACTGCCACAAATTCCCGGTCGCTCAGACCTTCACCGATGTCATGAACGCGCTGGCGGCGCTCTACCAGGAAGACCACCGCTATCGCACCGTGGTCATCGATTCCCTCGACTGGCTGGAGCGCGTCATCCATGCCGAGGTCTGCCGCAACCGGCAGGTGCCGACCATCGAAGTGATCTTCCCCCCGAAAAGTGGACACCCGAATTAGGTTGTTTGGACAGGGTGACAGGGTGTCGATATAATGCGACCGTGCCAGCTGGAAGGAGGCACCCGGGTGGTGCTGGGACCGAGCGCTTGCTGGTGGCCTGATTGCCGCTCTGCGGTCA
>BJHQ01000029.1 GCA_014193115.1 Planctomycetota bacterium
AGAAAGGTGGAGGAGACGCACGAAGGATCGGCGGATGGGAGCATCCGCACAACGCTCCAAGAGGCCTGGATCCGTCCGAAGGACTTTTTTCAAGGCAACCCAGCGGGGGGTTATGCAATCGCCCTGGACCGATGCGGTTCCCCAGCAGCGTTTTTCAGCCATTCACACACACTGGGCGTCGTTGCCCGACCCGGTCCTCGCGGTGAACCCGCCCCGGACACCATTGCCGATCGCGGGCAGCCGTGCCTGCCGGGGGTAGCCCATGGCCGTCGAAGTGACCTATTACCGGACGCCGGCTTGGCTGGTCGCGTTGCTCGTCCTGTTCGCTCTGGGATCCGCAGCGTTGTTCATCCTGCACCAGCGGGCGTACGCCAAGCTGATGGTGGTCGAAGAGGAGCGCACCGAGCTCCAGCGCCGCATGGAAGCCCTCCGCCGGCAGAAGGAAGCCGCCAAGGCCGCGGCCGAACTGGCCACCGCCCAGACCGCCGACCGCCGCGCCCGTCTGGCCGAGTTGACCGAGGCCCAGAAGCAGAACGAGGACGACGTCGCCCGCATCCTGGCCGAGCACCAGGGATCCAACGAGGCCGCCAAGGCCGGCTTCGCCAAGCGCACCGACCGCCTCGCCGACCTGATGAAGGAAGCGCCCAACCAGCGCAAAGAACTTGATACCGAAGAGACCCGCAAGTTCACCAAAGAGCACGAGTACGACGACCGCCGCCAGCAGATGCGGGCCCAGGTCGAGGCTCTGCAGCAGTCGGTGGAGAACGAGCGGAAGAAAGCCCGGACCGACCAGGCCCTCCTCGATGACCGGGTGGCCGAGCTCGAAGCCCGGGTCCGCCAGATCACCTCGCAGCTCGACACCAGCAACCGCCGGATGCGCAGCGACGGCGCGATCCTGGCCAGCGCTGCCGCCGACGGCTATGTCGTGGTCGATCGCGGCCACCGCCAGAACCTGCGCAAGGGCACCTCGTTCCAGGTCTGGACGAGGCGCGGCGGCCGGCTGGTGGTCAAAGGCGTGATCCAGGTGATCGAGGTCGAATTCGACCACAGCACCTGCCGGGTCGAGGCCGAATACGATCCCAACGATCCGTTGCTGCCAGGCGACCAGCTGCACAACCCGGTCTATGATCCGAACAAGGTGCTGACCTTCTCGATCCGTGGCGATTTCCAGCGGTTCAGCCGCGACGAACTGGCCCGCCTGATCACCGACGCCGGCTGCCGCGTGGCCAACGAGCTCAACACCGGCACCGACTACCTGGTCTCGGGCATCAACGCCGCCAAGGATCTCGAACTCGCGTCCAAGCTCGGCATGACCATCTTGTCCGAAGACCAGCTCCTCGACTTCGTCCGCTCGCGGCCGCGGTGGCGCAACCAGGACACCTGGGACTACGTCGCCGGGCTGGTCAAATCCGGGGCCCGGGTCGCGCTGGCCGGGAAATTCAATGCCGCAGACAAGGGCCTGATCGCCGATTGGGTCTCGCTGAAAGGCGGCAAGGACACCGGCAAGGTCGAACCCGGGGTGAGCCTGCTGGTGGCTGGCGAGGGCGCCGTGGCCGACATGGAGCAGGCCCGCGCCCTCGGCGTGCCGGTGGTCGACCAGACGGTGTTCTCCCACCTGACCAAGGCCGACCTCGCTTCGCTCAAAGCCGAGCAGAAGGCCAAAGAGCAGGCGAGCCAGGCGCCGGCGAAGAAGTAACTGCGAACGGCAACGACAGATCCGTCCAGGCCCGTACCTAAGGAAACCGCACCGTGGCCGCCACCCAGACCCCTCCCAGCGCCTATATCGGCCTGATCGCCTGCATCGTCCTGTGCCTGTTGTTCGGCCTGCTGTTCTACACCACCAACTCCCGGCTGACCGAGGCCCTCGAAGGCGGCGAGAAGATCGCGCCCAACGCCACCTTGCCGGCCCTGCAGACCGAGGCGGGGAATCTGCGCACCGAGATCCGCAAGGCCGAGGACGAAAAATCGGCCCGGCGCGCCGATCTGGCCCGGGCCGAGCTCGACCTGGTCAAGCATCGCACCAGCTACGCCAACTACATCGACCTGGTCTCGGCAACCGCCACACCGCAGCGGCCGCGGGAGACCATCTTCGGCACTGATACGCAGTCCAAGGCTTCGCCGTGGAAGATCACCTCCGACCTGGTCACGGCCAAGAACGCCGCCTCCGCTGCCCAGGCCGGAGCCGCCAAGGCTGATGACAACACCCGCTTCCAGGCCATGGAAGACGCGATCAAAAAGCGTCAGGACGACCTCCAGGTGGTCCTGCAGGAGATGACCCGCCTCGACGCCGGCTTCAAGACCGACCAGGAGGCGCTCAACGCCAAGCTCGACGAACTGAACAAGGCCAAGGAAGGCATCGAGCGGGCGGCCAGCAAGGCCTATGGCGAGCGCGCCACCCGGATCAACCAGCTCGAAGACCAGATCCGCGAACTGCTCGAACTCGACCTGCGTTTCGTAAGCGAAATCCTGCCGGTGGGCGAGGTCCTCCAAGTCAATGAACGCGGCGACCGCACGATCATCAACCTGACCAGCGCCGATCGCATCCTGCCCGGAATGGTGTTCCTGGTGTTCACCTACGACCACGGCCACTTCGTGGAAAAGGGCCTGCTCGAAGTGATCAAAACGACCAGCAAATTGTCGGAGTGCAAGGTCACCAGTCTGGTCGACGGACGGCGCCTGCCCATGGCCCGGGGCGACAAACTCGGCAACCCGGTCTACAACCCGCAGCGCCCGCCAGTGTTCGTGTTCGCCGGCGAATTTGCCGAGTACAACCGCTCCGACCTGGCCGACTTCGTCCGCGCCGCCGGCGGCGTGGTCTGGGACAAGCTCCAACCCGGCGTCGATTTCCTGGTGGTGCGCGGCGACCCCAAGGACCGCAGCGACATGGAACGCGCCCAGGCCCGGGAGTTCCAGATCCTCGCCATCACCGAACGCCAACTCCTGCGCTTCGTCCGCCCGGCGTTCGTGCCGAAGTAACTCCGCTATTGGCCGGACGCTGGTATGGGCCGGGTTGGTGCTCCTGTCGCTTTACTGCCTTGGGTATGCCTGGTTCCAAAGAAATGGAAGGAAGGGATCTGGATGGCACGGACCACCGTTCGACAATCCGCTTCTACCGTGATGTCGATCCCTGGACCCACGTAATAAGATATTCGGCAGGAACGGTCGTCACGACGCGGATCCAGGCTGATGAGGCGATCACCGGTCGTGGATACGATGATCAGATGTGAACAGTGTTTATAGGACAGAAGATGAACATCGCCACCTGGTCGTTCACTGCGACCGCCGATCCTCGGAGCAACCGCGACGAGGTGCGTGACGGCATCGCCGCCGCGGCGGCGGCAAACGCCCGGATCGTGGTCATGGCGGAGTGCGCACTGACCGGCTATCCCGGCGCCGCCCGAACGGATTTTTCAGACGTGGACTGGCGCCTGTTTGGCGATCTCGAAGACGAGCTGGCCGAGGCGGCGAAACAATCTGGTGTGGTCCTGGTGCTGGGCACGGCTTCGCCTGATGGTCGGCCGGGGGGCGATCCGCGGCGGATCACCAATGACGCACTGGCGGTGGGCGCCGGCATCGCCCCGGTGCGCTACCGCAAGCAGTGCCTGACTCCGGGCGACACGGCGCACTTCGTTGCGGGCGACTCGGCGGTCTGGTTCGACTGCGATGGTTGGCGGTTTGGCCTGGGAATCTGCTACGATCTGCGCTTTCCCGATGTCTGGGCGCGGCTCGCTGCCGCCGGCTGCGATGGATTCCTCTGCCCGGCCCACCTGGCTGGCGCCGATCCCGATCCCGGCACCAAGGCCGCGGTGCTGCCGGCGCTGTGCGCGGCCCGGGCCTCCGAGCTGGCCACGCCGCTGGTGCTGGCCAACACCGCGGCGCCCGATCGTTGGCTCGACAGCGGGGCGTGGGATGCCCGCGGGGTGCGGGTCGCCAGCGGCACCGGTCTGGTGGTGAGCGAGCTGGTTCGGCGCACGGCCTTCGCGCCGTGGTATGCTGGCATTCGTGATCTCGCGCTGGATCGCTGGCGCCGCGGGGCGCCGCTGCTCTAGTCGCGACCATGCGCATCCCGGTCACCACCACCGACGCCCCGGCCGCCATCGGCCCGTACAGCCAAGCGATTCGTCACGGCGGCCTGCTGTGGTGCTCCGGTCAGCTCGGTCTGGATCCGCGCAAGGGGACGTTGGTCGGCGACGACACCGCGGCCCAGGCGCGCCAGGCTCTGGCCAACCTCGACGCCATCTGCCGCGAAGCCGGTACCGGGCTGTCGAAAGCCCTGCGATGCACCATCTATCTGGTGGATCTCAGCGATTTCGCAGTCGTCAACGCGATCTATGCCGACCGCTTCGAAGATCCTTTCCCGGCCCGGGCCACGGTCCAGGTCGCAGCCCTGCCGCGCGGAGCCAGAGTCGAGATCGACGCGGTGGTGGCGCTCTAAGGTCCGGTTGCTGCGAGCACGCCGGCAAGGCGCCAGATGGGGAACCGCCAAAGCGCCAAAATCGCCACGTGGGGAAGGGTTGAAGGAAGTGCCACCCACACCCGGTCGGTCGTTCAACCAGCGGAGCCTTTCCCAGGATTTTCTTTAGCGCCGCGGCGCCTTGGCGGTTCATCTACTTTTTTATTGGTAAAACGTTGACCTTGTATCACGTGGCGCTTTGGCGCCATGGCGGGTATCCTTCCCCGCAGTGGTCTTGCACCCGGTCGCACCGGCGCATCGTCTTCACCTGTCCAGGCCAGGCGCGGCCCGGATGCCCAGGAACCCCGCATGTCCGACGCAGCGAAGCCCGCCCGCTCCCATGACCGCGGTTCCAGCAAGACCTTCGTCGTCGATACCAACGTCCTGCTCCATTCGCCCAATGCGATCTTCGCTTTCGCCGACAACCATCTGGTGATCCCGATCACCGTGCTTGAAGAGCTCGATAAATTCAAGACCGCCAACAACGAATTGGGCCAGAACGCCCGCGAGGTCGCCCGGGCCCTCGACCGGCTGCGCGCCAAGGGCTCGCTGAAGGACGGCGTGGCCACGCCCCAGGGCGGGATGGTGACGGTGCAGATGGGTTTCCAGGAAGTCACCAGCCTGCCCAACGGGGTCGCCGACAACCGCATCATCGGCTGCGCCCTGCTGATGAAGACCCAGGGCCGCAGCGTCATCTTCGTCTCGAAGGACATCAACTGCCGGATCAAGGCCGATGCCCTGGGCATCGCCAGCGAGGATTTCAAGAACCAGAAGATCAACGTCGACGAGCTCTACACCGGCTGGATTGCCGAGACCGTGCCTACCGCGTTGCTCGATCCGGTGATGGGCCTCGACGCCTTTCCGCCGGGGCTGGTGCTGGGCGAGGAGACCGCCACCGATGAAGACGGCGAGCCGCGCTCGCCCCTGTCCCACCACCAGTTCGTGCTGCTCCGCGATGTCGCCGAGCAGGACCGCGAACTGCTGTGCATCTATGACGCCGATGCCAACCTGCTGCGCCGGATCGACGCCGACTGCCCGGAGCTGTTCGGCGTTGCGCCACGCAGTCCTGAGCAGCGCATGGCCTTCGAGCTGCTGCTCGACGACCGGGTCAAGCTGGTCACCCTGGTCGGCCGCGCCGGCACCGGCAAGACCTTGCTCGCCCTGGCCTGCGGCCTGGCCAAGACCATCCACGATGAACGGTATAAAAAGCTGCTGGTATCGCGGCCGATCATGCCCCTCGGCCAGGACATTGGCTATCTGCCCGGATCGAAGGATGAAAAACTGGCGCACTGGATGGGACCGATCTTCGACAATCTGCATTTCCTGCTCGGCCAGGAGGAACGCGAGCCCGACGAGGTGATCAAGCGCCTGATCGCCGAGGAGACCATCGTGATGGAGGCGCTGACCTACATCCGCGGCCGTTCGATCAGCAAGCAATACGCCATTGTCGACGAAGCCCAGAACCTGACCCCCCACGAGATCAAGACGATCATCAGCCGCTGCGGCACCGACACCAAGATCGTGCTCACCGGCGATCCCCACCAGATCGACAGCCCGTACCTGGATTCCAACTCCAACGGGCTGACCTATGTGGTCGAGCGGATGCGCGGCCAACGCCTGGCCGGCCACGTCACCCTCACCAAGTCGGAGCGCAGCGAGCTGGCGGGCATCGCCGCGACGATCCTCTAGCCGACGGCAATTGGTCGTGTGTTATATGTGCTACGTCGCGCTCAGCGCTCCAGAGGATCTGAATCGGTTTCGAACCGAACATCTCCAGCCGGCTTTTGTTGCGGGGGAAGACCGGCAATTGCAACGCTCGTGGTTTTCACTTCCCTCCATATATTACCTTGGAAGCAAATCAGGGTGCAGCTGCGAGATCAGAACTTGGGGCCATTCGTTCGGGTTCGTCCCACCACAGGAGTGGGCCAATGAACGCGACGATGATGACGGCGTGATTGCTGCCCGGGAAATCTACCGAATGCTACGCCATCTCTTGCAGGCCGGCACCCAGGTGCAGATGGTCATGAAGTGGTGGGACGAGCCGTTGTTGAAGGAGAGCTTTCTGGACGTGGATTTGATGGGCATGAAGGAAACGGAGTTTTATGTGATCAATGACTATAAGATCCGATTTACCGCATCGTCATTCGGGCCGTCCACCTGATGGACTGGGAAGGTAAAGTCGCCGCCGGTGGCGTGATCTGCGCCGCGACCGGCACGCCCTTGGCGCCGGGCTCGCCATGCGTCTCAGCGTTGGCTGCGGTCGAGGCCGGCCGATTCGAGCGCCGGGATTTTTCGCCAGATGCCTGGAAAGCCCAGGATCCCGAGCGGTTCCTGAGCTGGTGGCGGCGGATCATCCCGCCGCCCCAGGCCAAGGCGGCGAAACTCGATCCGGCAGTGCTGCGCCAGCTCTACACCGATCTGCGCGACCGCGAGGATCCGCGGCAGCGGGCCTTGGCCTACCTCTGCGCTCTGGCCCTGGTCCGGCTGAAGGCCTTCCGTCTGCTGAGGATCGAACGGCCCGGCGACGGCACCAGCCGGATGGTGGTGGTGGAGCGCGGTTCGACCAACGAATTGACCGTGCTCGAACCGGCGCTGTCGGCAGCGGACCAGCAGGCCCTGCTCGACGACCTGATGTCCGTGCTCAGCGGGACCTGATCAGCGACCAGCGCCACGATCCGGAGCCGGCGCCGCTGGCGGCGGGTCGGCAGCGACGTAGACCCGCTTCATCAACTTCCCGAATAAGACGGCGTCGTACCACATGAAGTCGAAACGTTCGGCATTGCACCAGGTCAGACCATCGACGCGGTCGTCGGCGCAGTCGCTGGAGTCGGCGAAAATGATGACATCGTCGCCAAAGGCCTCGGTGCCGCGGGTATCGTAGCCGACCACCAGCACCCAATGGCCGCCCCAGTCCGACCATTCGACCAGGGTCGGCAAGGAACGGGCCAGCCGGGCGCGCACCTCAGCGATGGTGCCGTTTTCGCCCCACGTGACCTTCCAGCCCTGGCGCTCGAACCACCCGGCCATCGCAGCGGGGGTCGTGCCGATGTCGGCATTGGTCGACATCTCCTTGGCGACGGTCATCTCGTCGACGACGCGCCCGGCGTGGGCGACCAGGGTTTTCGCAATCGCCGGGCCGCAGGTGTACTCGGTGGTCTGCTGGAATCCGGTGATCGGCAACAGCGTCAATCCCGGCGCTGAGGCGTGCGCCGGAACCCGGCCGAAATAGCCCGGAGAGCATCCAGTGAACGTGGTGATCGCGACCAGAACTGGGAATAAGGTGCAAGCAAGACGGCTTTTTTGCATGTCGGCATGCTGCGCCACCACGGCGATGGGCAATCCTGATCCCTGCTCGGCTGGACCGGTCTGGACCGGGACGGCAGGGCGCACACCCGCCCGCCATGACCTTCGTCGAGGCTGGCACGGGCCTCGGTTGGCGGCGATGCTGAGACCAGGAGATCCGGCCATGTTCCCCTTGCGCGCCCCAGCCCTGATCCCGCTCCTCGCCCTGGCCGGCCTGCCGGCGCTGGAAACGCCGTTGATCATCCCCGGCGAGGACGACGGCGAGGTCGCGATCGTCCACCCCGGCCTGGGCACCCTGACCCTGTACCAGGTCCAGGACCAGCTGTTGACCCGCAAGGGCTCGGTGAATTTCAAGGCCGAGCTGGGATTCCTGGGCAGCTTCATCTTCACCGAGCGGCTCGGCGTGCCGTGGACCATGCTCCGCAGCGGCGCCACCAACACCAAGCCTGAGGTCCTCGGTCTGCTCGAAGGCAAGCCGACCGCCGAGGAGCGCCGCGAAGGGCTCAAATCCCTGCGCGAACGGGCGGTGGAATGCGAGGACGCGTTCTGGGCGGCGGAGCGGCCCTATGATGGCGTGGTCCGTGCCGCGTTCGGCCGCCAGTACCTGATGCTGGCGGTCCAGGCCAGCCACTCCCTGGTCATGTACGAGACGGTGGGCGAGGGCTGGAAGCTGGCCTCGTTCCGCAACTACGGCCCGGAACTGCTCATCCCGCTGGCGCTCAACAGCGAGCCATCGCCCAAAGAGCTGCGCGACAATCTGGTCGACAAGGCGACGAACGAAGAGCAGAAGAAAATCTTTGAACATGCCTTTGACGGCATCGGGGCCCTGCCCGGCGGGCCGACCCCGGCCAGCGTGGCCTGGCTCGGGGTTGCGCCCAACGAGTCCTTTGTGCTGGTCGATTCCGCCAACACCCGGATCTGCCTGTACCAGATGACCGGCAAAGATCTGAAACTGCAATCGGTGAGGAATTATTCGGTCGAAATGAAGATACCGGGGCTGATCGGCGAGGGCATCCACGACGAACCAGGCCAGCGTGATCTGCTCGCCGCCTATCAGCGCGATGCCAACCGGATGAAGCGGGCCAAGGACTACGGCATCGCCATCGACCGCGAAAACATCATCGCTTTGGTCGGTCAGCAGCAGAGCGGCAAGCTGTCACCGCTGGAGGTCGCAGTCCAGGGCGAGCGCCTGATCATCGACCTCCAGTCCCAGCGCCTGCTGATGACCTATGATCTGAGAGGCGGCGACACCATCACCCTGATCTCGGTACGCGACTATACCATCGACGTCGGCTTGGCCCTGCTCGATCAGAAGTTCCGCGACATGGCCAATGCCACCAAGGCCCGGGACAGCGCCCGTCAGCTTGCCAGCGCCAAATCGTACAAGTCGGCGCTGCTCATGATCCGGTTGGCGCTGAAGCTCGATCCGATGCTGGTCAAGGAGATCGAGGCCGACGCCGCCTTCCGCGACCTGAAGAAGCAGGCCGATTGGCTGCCGATCATCGACGAGGCCCACAAAGAGGTCGAGCGGCTGGTCGCCCAGGCCAAGGAACGCAAGAAAGTGGTCGAGGATCTCAAGCGCAAAGGCAAGGACGAGCCCGAACCAGCAGGCGGGAACGAAGACACGGCAGTCGGTCGTTGACAGTCGTCAGATCGGCGGCCGTTGGGCTCGTCCGATTGGCGGCAGTTGGTCGCCTCGTCCATCCGTCCGCTCGCAACAACGTTCGGACGCCCCGGACGAGGAGTCCCTAGGACCATCCAGGTCGAACTTGCCGCATCAGCGGTCTGCGGCGATACTGAACAATCGGTAGCTCCGGCCGGATCGCGAACGTGCGTCTGGCCGGGCACCGGGAGGCCGTCATGATGACCCAGTCCCGTCCGCCGTCGGCGACCGCCATCCTTTTTGCCACCTTTGCTGCGATCACCGCGGCGGAGCCGTTGGCCCAGGCTCCGACCGGCGACGAGATCATGCTGTTTTCCGAACTGCCCGAGGTGGTTTCGGCCTCGCGTCAAAAGACGTCCCTGGCCGGGGCGACGGTGGCGATCAGCGTGGTCCAGTCGGAGCAGCTCCACGCGGACCGGCTGCGCAGCCTGCCCGAGGTCCTCCGCCGCCTGCCGGGTCTGGACGTGCTCGACATCGATCGCGGCCACGCGGCAGTCGGCGTGCGCGGGCTGCACGGGCTGTTCTCGGACCGGACGCTGGTGCTGCTCGACGGGGTTCCGTTCGAGAATGTCTCGCTGGGCGGCGCCGACTGGCACCGTCTGCCGGTCGGAGTCGGCGACCTTGACCGGATCGAAGTCGTGCGCGGCCCGGCCAGCGCGGCCTGGGGCGCCAATGCGCTCAACGGGGTGATCAACCTGATCACGGCACCGCCGGAGGACCGCCTCGGCACCATCGTCACCGTCGGCGCCGACCAGTGGGGCGACGCCCTGGGCGCGATCAGCGTCGCCGAGCTGTCTGGCCAGACCGCTTGGCGGCTGAGCGGCGGCTACCGCGATCTGCGCTCCAGCGCCGAGACCGTCGATGTCGACTCCAGCGCCGGCGACGACGCGGTCCGCACCGGCCGGGTCGCCATCGACATGTCGACTCCGACCGCGCTGGGCGCCCTGACCGCCATGGCCGGCTGGTCTGGGGGCGAGGTCGGATCCTATGAGTTCATCGGCTATGACCCCAACCGGCCAGTGCGCATCGACAGCCTGCGCAGCCAGATCCGCCTGAACAGCGGTGGCCGGGACGACGCCTTGGCAACCAGCGTCATCCTCCATGGCCATTACGATCGGGTCCTCGAGCCCCAGCTGGTCGATCGCGGCGAGACCTGGCGGATCGGGACCACCGCCCAGGTCGACATCGATGGCGGCATGGGCCACCGCGTGACCCTGGGCTGCGACGGCGACACCACCCGGGTCAGCTACACCACCGGCGATGACCGCGAGGAGTTCACCTTCGGCGGCCCGTTCCAGGAATGGCGAGTCGGGCTGTTTGGCATCGATCGGTGGAACCTCGGTTCGGGATTCACCAGCGAAGTGCAGTTGCGTGGCGAGCGCTACACCGGAACCGGGAACGATTGGGGCGGCCGGGCGACAATCCTGTATGACGTGGGCGGTGATCAGCGCCACGTGCTCCGCGTCGGCGGGGCCAGGGCCTACCGCACCCCGTATCCGTCCTTGCGCCAAGGCGTCGCCAATCGCGGCTGGATCAACGTGCCGGGGTTCGGCAGCCTGTCCGTGATCGGCCTGCGCCCCGATCCGGGGGGCGTGACCAATGAACGGGTGTGGTCGGTGGAGGCCGGCTACACCGGGCGGTTGACCGATCGGGTGCTGCTCCGTCTCGACGGCTATTGGATGCGCTACCAGGATTTGCTGGGCGCCGAAATTTTTACCCGGCCGACCCCGATCCCTGGGGTGATCTATAGCGACACGGTCCTGGATAACTACGACGGGGCCCGGGCCCTGGGCGGCGAGGTCGAGTTGACCTGGACCGGAGAACTTGGCCGGGTCGGACTGTGGTATGCCTTCAACGAGTTCGTCGCCGACCGAGACGACCAGGCGATCCGGGCCTTCGAGCCAGCCCGCCACAAGGTCGGTGCCACCGCCCGGGC
The DNA here is from genome assembly GCA_014193115.1 of Planctomycetota bacterium. Classification (GTDB taxonomy): domain Bacteria; phylum Planctomycetota; class UBA11346; order UBA11346; family UBA11346; genus BJHQ01. The sequence continues at coordinate 11,356 of BJHQ01000029.1, forward strand.
CGAGCTGCCGGCGAATTTTGCAGCCACTGGTGGCTACCGCTTCGCCACGGCGACCTATCAGGATCCGGTGGTCTCGCGCAGCAAGGTCGCATCGGTGGCTGAACCGATCGCCGCACAGGGCTTTCATCGCATCGACCTGGAGCTGGCATGGACCTTTGACCGCAAACAAGGGGAGATCGCGGTCGGGGTCGACGATTTGTTCAATCAGACACCGACCACCCGCAGCACCGGGTCATTCCAGTCCCATGCGGTGCCCGGGAGAACCATTTACCTGCGCGCCGGCTGGTCGTTCTGAACTCGCCGGCAATGGGAGCCACCCAGCCAACCGAATCTGGCGAGGACCGCCGGTCATGAGCGCGAAGAGATCGCTGCTCTGCCTGGCGGTGGCCGCCTGGTGGCTGCGTGGCGTAGCGCATTCCGCCGAGATCCTGGCCGTGCTCAGTGGCGACCAGGCGCCTTACCGCGCCGCAGGCGAGGGCCTGGTCAAGGGTTTGAGCAACGACCGGGTGACAATCTGCTTGCTCAGCGAGCTGGCCGAGCGCCGGGACCAGCTGGCCGCGGCCAAGGTCGTGGTGGCGGTCGGAACCGAGTCGGCCAACGCCTTGGCCCGTCCCGGTGGTCCAGCAGTGCCGGTGATCTACTGCCTGGTGCCCCAAGGCGCGGCCGAGAGCCTTCCACCGGCGCTCGGCGGAGTCGCCGCGGATGTCCCTCTGATGACCCAGGTCGCCCTGATCGCCGAAGCCCTGCCCACCGCCAGCCGGCTCGGGATGGTCTACCGTGGCGATCGCGAAGCCGGGCTGCGCCAGATGGCTGCGGTGAAGGCCGCTCTGCCCAAGGGCTGGGAACTGGTCTGCGAGGCCGCCGACCAGCACCCTGGCATCGCCTCGGCGATCGACGCCCTGCTCGCCAAGCGGCCGGATGTGGTGTGGACCGCGGCCGATGGCGGAGTGTGGAACGAGCCGGCGATCCGCGCCTTGCTGCTCACCGCCCTGCGCCGTCGGGTCCCGGTCTTCGGCTTCTCGCCGGCCTTCGTCCGGGCCGGAGCCATGATCGGGGTCGGGACCGAGCCCGCCGATCAGGGCGACCAGGCGGCGGCGCTGGTCCGGGCCGCCCTCGGCGGCAGCGCAGCGACCCGGCTCGGCCCCGAGCATTTCCAGATCGCGATCAATCTGGTCGTGGCCCGCAAGCTCGGCATCGAGCTTCCCGCAAAGCTCGTCGACCGCGCCGACCAGGTGGTCAGGCCATGACTGAGCTGACGCCGACCGAACCGCGTCCGGTCCAGGCCCGCGCCGAGCCGCCGCCGACCAGCGGCCGGCTGCCCCTGCAAGCGGCTGGCGGCCATCCAGGGGCATCCGAGCAAGCGCAGGCTGCGGCGGAGGTCGAACGGCGCGGGACCTCCTCCCCAGGGCGCATCGGAATCCCGGGCGGTGCGTCCGGAGCCGCCCGCGAAGTCGCCAACTCGCCCAGCGGCGGATTTCCCGTGGAGCCGGCAACCGGTGCGAACAGCAGCCGGTCGAACCCCTTCCAGGATTCGTCCCGCGAGACGATCGCGATGCCGTCCCTGTTCCGGACCACGCCGCATCCCAGCCTGCGCTTCAAGGCGATGCTGCTGGTGCTGGCGGCGGTGGGCGGAGCCGTGGTGGTGGTGGCGGTGGTCGCCCTCGCCCAGCTCGATCGACTGCTCGCCGCCGCCCAGGCCCGCGAGGCCGCCGCCATCGCGCGCAGCCTGGCCTCGGCCAGCGAACTGCCCCTGGCGGTGCTCGATACCGCTGAACTCACCCGTTTGACCCAGCGGTTCTCTGCCATCGAGCACGTCCGCTTTGTTGCCATCCGCGACGCCACCGGCCGGCCGCTGGCCTCAGGCGGAGCCGACACCGCCGGGCTGGCCGCCCACTTGTCCGGGAGGCCGTCGGCCATCGGCGGATCCGGCGCTGGGGTCGTGTCGGTCGCTCCTGTCGTGGTGGCCGGGGAGTCGGTTTCTGCCGGTACGGTGTCGGTTGCGCTGTCGGGCACCCCGGTGGCCCAGGCCCTCGAACGGCAGTTCTGGCTGACCGTGGCGGTTGCCGCAGCGGTGCTGACCGCGGCCATGGCCCTGACCGCCGTGGTGGTGGCAGCCTGGACCCGGCGCCTCGACAGCCTGGTCAAGGCCAGCACCGGTCTGGCCACCGGCGATACCGCCGCCGACCTCGGCCAGGCGAGCAATGACGAGCTCGGACGGCTGATCACCGCCTTCGAGACCATGCGCCAGGCGGTGAGCAGCCGCGACCGCGACCTGCGCCGGTTCAACGCGACCCTGCAGGCCGAGGTCGAGACCCGGACCAGCGACCTGGCTGCGGCGCTGAGCCGGGCCGAAGTCGCGAACCGGGCGAAAAGCGAGTTCCTGGCCAACATGTCCCACGAGATCCGGACGCCGATGAACGGCGTGCTGGGCATGACCCAGCTGCTCCTCGACTCGCCGATGGAACCCGAGGACCGCGAGATCGCTTCGACCATCCAGAGCAGCGGCCAGGCGCTGATGGCGGTGATCGACGACATCCTCGACATCAGCCGGATCGAGGCGGGCAAGCTCGCCATCACCCCGGCGCCGTTCCACCTGCACCGCGCCCTGTGCGAAGTCGTCGCCCTGTTCGGCGCCCGGGCCGAGTCGAAAGGCATCGAACTGGTCCTGCGCATCGCACCCGATCTGCCCGCCGGGGTGACCACCGATGCGGTGCGGATCCGCCAGATCCTGTCGAACCTGGTCGGCAACGCGGTGAAGTTCACCCAGCGCGGCTATGTCCTGGTCGATGCCTCGCCGACCCGCAGCCGGGATCAGATCGGCTTGTGCGTCACCATCACCGATACCGGCATCGGCATCCCCAAGGACAAGATCGGCCGGCTGTTCGAGAAGTTCTACCAGGTCGACGCCAGCACCACCCGCCAGTTCGGCGGCACCGGTCTCGGCCTGGCGATCTCCCGGGAATTGGCGCGGTTGATGGGTGGCGATATCACCGCGTCGGTCCGCACCGCCAGCGACGGCGGCTCCGTCTTCACCCTGGTCCTGCCGTTGGTCGTGCACGAGGCCGGTTCGGCCAGCGGCATCTATTCGCGCAACCAGCTGAAAGGGGTTCCTGCCGCGGTGCTCGACACCAGCCCGCTCTGGCGTCAGGTGCTGGTCGAGCTGGTCAACCGGGCTGGCTGCCAGACCATCGCTCCGGTCGACCCGGCGGCGACGATCGCCGAGCTGCAAGCCGCCGAGCGCCTCGGGCATCCGGTGCGCTTGCTGGTGGTCGACCAGCGGATCCCTGGCGGCGTGGCGGCGCTCTCGACGAGCCTGGCCACGGCCCTGCGCAAACCACCGGCGATCATCCTCGCCGCCCGGCTCGGCCACCGCAGCGAACCCACCGAAGCCGCGGTGGTCGCCGCCACCATCGTCAAGCCGGTGCGTCCGGGCAGCGTCGCCGAAGCCCTGGCTCACGCGAGCAATGGCGGGCATGGCCAGTCCCGTCGCCCAGGCACCGGCACCCGCAAGCTGCTCGCCCAGCAGGGCGAGCGGCCCCGGGCGCTGGTGGTCGAGGACAATCCGATCAACCAGGCGGTGGCCGGCGGGTTCCTGCGCAAACTCGGCTTCGCACCGGATTTCGCCGACACCGGCACCCAGGCCGTCACCAAAGCCCTGGAGAGCGGCGCCACCGGGCCGTATCGCTTGATCCTGATGGATTATCACATGCCGGATATGAATGGAGTCGAGGCGGCCAAGGCCATCCGCCGCCGCGAGCCGTCCGATCGGCGGACCCCGATCATCGCCATGACCGCCAGCGTGCTGCAACGCGACCGCGAGGAGTGCCTTGCCGCCGGCATGGACGACTTCGTCTCGAAACCGGTGGATTTCGCCGCGCTGCAAGCGGTGTGCGAGCGTTATGCACCAGCCGCGGCGGAGCTCGGAACACCGGCCCAGGGAGTGGAGCGCACCGCCCCCGCCCCGGGCGAATCGGTCATCTGAGCAGCGCTCGGAGCCCAGCCCGGCGGCTGGCTTGTCCTGCCGAGCAGCAGGCTCGTCCCAGCCGAGCAGCTGGCTTGTCCCTGCGTCGGCTCGGCGCAGCCCGCGGCAGCTCACTTCACCGGTGGCGCCAGGTCCCGCTGTTTGATCAGCCAATCGGGAATCGGTCCGAAGGGATAGCCGGCGTCAGGGATGAACAGTCCGACCTCGCCCTGGTGGCGGCCTAGATCCACCGCCGCGTCGTCGAGCCGGGCGATCTCCTGACCGGCCCGGCGGACCACCACCCCGGCGCTGCCGATCGCATCGTTGAAAATGAGGGTCGCGTCGCCGACCTGGAATCCATCGGGGAAGACGCGGGCTTCGACGCCAGGTTTGGCGAGCACAGTGACGAACTCGCCGCCGTATGCCGCATCCGCGCCAGCCGCCGACATTTTCTCGCCGACCGGCGAGACCTTGCCGGTGACTGCGGTCCAGCGCAGACCCTGGGATTTTTCTCCGCCGCCGTTGTCGTGGCTCCACGGGAACGGCGTGAAGGCCGCCGTCGCCGGAATCAGGCGGTGGGCGACCAGGGCCTCGCCGAAGCGCACCCGCGGGCCGTCTTCGACGCAGGTCTCGGCGTGGACATGCAGGCAATAGGTGGCTGAGATCTGGGGATCGCCGCCGCGCCACTGGTCGCGCAGGACCACCGCGTCCTGGGCGCCCTTGAGCAAAATCACGGTGCGCCGATAGACCAGCGGCCGGCTCAGCGGCAGCACCGGCCAGCGCTGGTCCCAGTTTTCCGGCGGCAGATCCCTGACCGCCCGCAGGCGCGGCGATTCGACCTGGGCGACGGCGATGTCGGCGGCCGGGCCGGGCTGCCAGGCGATCAACCGTTCATAGCCGTCGAGGTTGGCCCAGGGCAGGTCCGGCGTGGAAAATGCCAGGCGATTGTGCATGTGCTCTTGGCCAGCCCGGGGATGATAGCTGCAGAAATGATCGACCGCTGTCGGCACCGCGCCCAGGCAGAGGTGGATCGCCAGCTGGTCGCCATGATAGTGGCCGCGATTCGGTCCGGCCTTGAACGACAGATAGGTTTCCTGCGGGGTGCCGCTGCGATGACGCATGACCACGCCGAATCCGGGGAACTCCTCGCTGATCCAGGTCTGGGCGACGGCGGGTTCGACCGCCACCGGCTTAGGGCCGCCGCCGGTTTTGTCGGGGGCGACCCGGTCGGGATGGGTGTCGCCCATCGGCAGCATCCGGCGGATCGCGCCATCGGGCTGGCTGAGGCGGAGCTGGAAGGCTTTTGCCGCGGCAAAACGCGGCCAGGTGGTGGGATCGAAGCCGAGGTGCTCGCGGCAGATCGGCGCCAGGCTGGCCCACACCCCGATCCCGCCGTTCTGGTAACCGGGGCATTCCTGGCCGGCGCCGCCGGGCAGGGTGACGCTGAAATCCATATCTTCGCGCAGCCGGGCCTCGCACTGGGCGCGGATCGCGGCGAAACCCGGGCGATCCTTCAGGCGGATCGCCTGAAGGATCGGGACCTTGATGAAATCGCTGAAGAAATTCGGGTTTTCCGGCGACCAGTGGGCGTACATCGAGCCGTAGCAGTCCGGATGGAGCATGGCCTGGGTGTTGGTGTACAGCCCATCGTCGCCGGGCTTGAGCGGGCCGGCAGCAAGCTGGGCGAGCATGCCCTTGGCCCGGCTGCGCATCGCTCCGGTCGGATTGATGCTGTCGGCGAAGGGCCACTCGCCACGGAACACCGCAGCCGGGTCGGCGGGCAGGTCGAAATCGCGGTTGAGCCGGTCGGGGTGCTCCAGCCAGTTGGCGGTGACGTACTCTTTCAGCCCCGGATCGGCCCAATCCGCCACCGGCGCAGCCCGCAGCCACCACTGACGCTGGCCGTGGCGGCCGGGCAGGTCGAGCAGCGCCTGGTCCCCGGCGGCCCGTACCCGCACCGCGATGACGCTGTCGTGGGGCCAGAACCAGCGGCTGGCCCGCACCGGCAGGACGCCGACCGCCTGGGCGCCATCGCTGGCGGCGAAGGACCAGCCATCCTTGAAATGCTGGTTCCAGCGCGGCAGCAGTTCGATGAAGATCGACGGATCCTGGAATGGGATGGCCCCCGGCAACAGCGGCCGGTCAGCCTCGATCGGCTTGGGCACCGAGCCCGAACCCGGACCACCGCGGGTGAAGGGCCGGCCCAGCCCGGTGGTCGGAGTCCAGCCGGCGGCAAGATCGAAGGTCCAGCCGGGAGCGTTCTGGTGGCGTTCGGTGATCTCGATGTGCCGCCAGCCCGGAGCCAGGCGGAATTCGATTTCGGCCCAACCGCCATTCGGGAAGTCCCAGCGTTGCGCCACTCCGGCAAAACACGGCCCGAGGTAGCGACGCACCGTCAGCCGTGGACCGGGGCGGGTTTCCGCTCCTTCGGCATGGGAAGGCTTTTCACTGTTTCCGGACCCTACCGCTGACTGATCCCGGAGCGTTTTCCAGGCCCCTTTGCCGACCCATCGGCCATCAGCCAGGCGCACCGCGAGCAGCGGTGCGGCCTCAGCTCCGGGCACGTTGGCGCCAGGCTCCTGCCCGGGGGAGGCGGAGCCAGCCAGGCGCACCGCGCAATAACGATTGGACAGATCCATGGCGCCGTTGGCGTCGGTCAGTTGCACGTCCACGGCCGGGTCGATCCGGGCGGCGACCACGGTGTAGGCGCGCGCGGCGAGCGGTGGCAGGCTGACCAGGGCCCACCGTTCGGATTTTCCATCGGTTTCGACCAGTTGGCTGGGAATCGGCTGGCCGTCCTCGGCGATCTCGCCCGGCTGGGTCAGGGCGATGCGCACCGGTTCGCGGGTGACCTCGCGCTTGGTCGGATTGCGCAGGGACACCTCACCGGCATCGACCCCGGTGATCAGCAGCAACAGGATGACGAGACTGCTCCGTCGTGGCGCCGTTGCGCCTTGGCGGTTCATCGCCGAGCAGGTCAGGTTCATCCGTTGAGTCTCCGGGCCGCGTCGACCGCGCCATAGGTGAAGATCAGGTCGGCGCCGGCCCGGCGCAGCGCGGTCAGCGACTCCAACAAGCCGCGGTCGTAGTCGACCCAACCGCGCTCGGCGGCGGCGCGGAGCATCGCGTACTCGCCGCTGACCTGGTAGGCCGCCACCGGCAGCGGCGTCGCCGCCCGCACCGCAGCGATCACGTCGAGATAGGGCAGGCCAGGCTTGATCAGCAGCCAGTCGGCGCCTTCGGCTTCGTCGAGGGCGACCTCGCGCAGCGCTTCGCGGACATTGGCCGGATCCATCTGGTAGGTGGCTTTGTCGGTGGGAATGCCCGCCCCTGATTTCGGGGCGGAATCCAGCGCGGAGCGGAACGGTCCATAGAACGCCGACGCATATTTCGCGCAATAACTACAGATCAGGACATCGCTGAACCCGGCGGCATCCAAGGCGTCGCGGATCACCGCCACCCGGCCGTCCATCATGTCGCTGGGCGCCACCACGTCGGCGCCAGCGGTCGCCTGGGCCACGGCCATCGCAGCCAAGCGCGGCAGGGTCGCATCGTTGGCGATTTTGCCGCGTTCGACCACGCCGTCGTGGCCATCGCTGGAATAGGGATCAAGGGCGACATCGGTGATCACCACCAATTCGGGCAGAGCGTCTTTGAGCGCTCGAACCGCCCGTTGGGTCAGACCGCCCAGATCCGCCGCGGCGCTGCCGGTGGCGTCTTTCAGCGCGTCGGGGATGCGCGGGAACAGGGCCACTGCGGGCACGCCCAGCTCAAGAGCTTCGCGGGCGGCGGCAACTGCGCGGTCCACCGACCAGCGGAAGACACCGGGCATGGCCGGGATCGGGGACGCCAGGTCGTGGCCGTCTTCGATGAACAGCGGCAGGACCAGATGGGACGGCGCCAGGGAGGTCTCGCGCACCAGGGCGCGGATGCCGGGGGAGGCGCGGTTGCGGCGGGGACGGTGGCGCATGGTCGCGACGCTAACAGTGCGGAACCGCAGCGCAGCGCAGGGGTCTTGTGGCAGAGCTGCGTTGAGGACCCGCAGCTGGGCCTGCGCTGTGCGTGCGCGGTTGCGCCGGCGTCACTTCGCCGGCGCTGCGGCCTGGGGTTCGACCTTCGCCTTGTCGTCCTTGGCCTTGTCGTCCTTGGCCTTGGGCTCGTCCTTGGCCTTCGGCTTGGCCTCTTTTTTCTCGGCCTTTTTCAATTCGGCGAGCTGCTTGTTGATCGCGGCGATCTGGGCGGACAAGTCCTTGATCGTGGCGTCTTCAGCGATGGCCTTGGCGCGGGCTTCGGAGACCGCCTTTTCGGCTGCGACCACGGCGGCCTGGGCCGGAGCGATGGTGCCGCCCTTGGCGGCGTCGGCGGCCTTGGCCTCGGCCTTGGCCAAGGCCTCACGGGCGGCGGTCACCGCCGGATCAGCGCTGGAGGCCAACTTCTTTTCCGCCGCAGCGGCTTCGTCCCGGACCTTGGCATCGCTGGTCTTCAGGGCATCGAGCTTGGCGAGAATCCCCTGGCGTTCGTCGCTGATCGGCTTGGCTACCGGGCTGGCGGCGAGGGCCGCAGCCGTGGCCTTGGCCACGGCTTCCCGTGCTCCCGGAATCGCCTGCACCGCCGGTTCAGCTTTTTCAGCGGCCTTCAGTGCGGCATCGGCGGTCTTGTAGTCTGCCTGGGCCTTGGCCAGGGCCGGATCGGCAGCGAGGGCGGCATTGGCGGTTTCGACCTCGGCCGCGGCGGCAATCTCCGCCGGGGTCTGATCGTCGACCTTGTCGAGGGCGGCCTTGGCGGCGACGACTCCGGCGTCGGCCGCGACCTGATCGACCAGCGGCGCTTCGCGGTGGGTCAGGGGCAGGCGGGCCAGGGCCAACCGGTATTCGGCCTCGGCGGCGGCGCCGTTGGCCTGGTTGCGGGCGGCCTGGAAGTCGATCCAGCGGGCGTCTTTGGCCAAGGACGCGTCGATCGCTTCGTCCAGCGCCTTGCGGGCGGCGTCGACTTTGTCATCAGCGGCGCTCACCGCCGGATCGGCGTCGGAGGCTTGCTTCAGCGCCGACTGGGCGGCACCGCGGCTGTGGTAACGCACATCGAGATCGGCCTGGCCCATGCGGATGGCCCGACGCTGCTGTTCGATGCTGCGCACCTCGGTCAGAGCCGCGGCAATATCCTGGGCAGCGCTGGCGAAGGCCGCCGCGCTGGGGGCCGACAGCCCGGCCACCTGGGCCTTGGCCTTGGCCACGACCTGCTCGGCCGCGGCCAGCTTGGCGTTCAAAGCGGTGTATTCCGGGTGATTGCCGAGCAACTTCTTGAAGGTCTCGTCGTAGGCGGCGCGCTCTTTGGCATAGGCCGCGGCCTGTTTGGCGGTGGCGCCGTCGGCTTGGGCCTTTTCGAAGGCCTCGATGGCGGACTTGAGCGCGGCGCGGGCCTGATCGACCGCCGAGCCGCTGGCGGCCTCGCGCAGAGCGTCGTTGACCAGGCTCAGGGCCTTGGCCTTGGCCTGGGCGGCGGTGAGCTCGGCTTGGGCGGCGGCCTCGGCCTTGACTAGCTCGGGAGCCAGTTTTGCCAGGGCTTTGTCCCGGGCGGCGTTCAGGGCGTCGCGGGCCGCGGTCACCGCCTCGGCCCGGGGTTTTCCGGCGGCTTTGGCTTTGGCCTGGGCGGCGGCGAGCTGCTGGCCGGCGGTGCTGGCGTGGGCCTTGACCGAGGCGGCGTTGGCGTTGGCGGAGGCCGCGACCGCCGCGCTGCGCAGCGCAGCCAAGGCGGGTGCCGATTTCGCTGCGGCCTCAGCGGATTTCAGGGCCGCAGCGGCGGCGGCGATGCCGGGATCAGCGGCGATCGACCGACGCGCCGGGCCGGCGTGATGGTCCAGCGCCAGATCAAGTTTGGCCAGGGCGAAGGCGAGCTCACCGCGCTGGCGGTCGCTGTCGACCAGCGAGGCCCGGGCGGCCAGGATCGCCGGGTCCTTAGCAGCGACAGCTGTAGTGGCTTTGACCAGTTCGGCCTTGGCGGCGATCACCGCGGCATGGGCTGCGATCAGGGCCGGATCGTTGGTCTGGGCATGCTTCAGGGCGGCCTTGGCGGCGATCACCTGCTGCTGGGCGGCAACCACGGCCGGGGACTGATCGATGGCTTTTTTCGCGTCCTGCTCTTTCTGGTGCAGGGCCTCGCGCTTGGCTTCCAGCTCCGTCTTCTGTGCATCGTTCGCCGCTGCTTGTGCCGGCGCCGGCGCCGGTGCCGGAGTGGCGGCAGGTTCGCCAGCGGTCAGAGGCATGGCCAGGGCCACGGCAGCGAGCAGCGGAACGAGGGAGAGGGAACGGGTCATGGAGCGGGTCCGTTTAACGAGGAACACCTGCATACGACCGACGGGCATGGATGTTGTCGCCACCCGGAATGAGCAGGCGGCCAACGGGCATCCGAACGGCCCTTGAATTATCGTTTCAACGTTATATGTTCAACCACCTATAGGAGGTCGCCATGCTCATCAAACGCCCCGCCCTGGCCCGCGGCCACGCCGATCACGGCTGGCTCAATGCCCGGCACACGTTTTCCTTCGCCAATTATTACGACCCCCGCCACCAGGGGTTCCGCGCACTGCGCGTGATCAACGAGGATCGCATCGCCCCCGCCGCGGGCTTCGGCATGCATGGCCACCAGGACATGGAGATCATCACCTGGCTGCTCGGCGGCTCGTTGCGCCACCACGACAGCCTCGGCTCGGGAGCCGTCCTGCGCCCCGGCGACGCCCAGGTGATGAGCGCCGGCACCGGCATCCGCCACAGCGAGGTCAACGCCTCGACTAGCGAACCGGCGCATCTGCTGCAAATCTGGATCGAACCGCGCAGCGCCGGCATCGGCCCGCGTTATGCCGACCTGCACTTTCCGCTGGCCGAACGCAGCGATCGCCTGCGCCCGATCGCCACCGGCAGGCTCGGCGCAGCAGGCACGTCAGCTGCCAGCGGCGCGAGCGCACCGGGCCGCGACGGCAGCCTGCCGATCCATGCCGATGCCGATGTCTTCGTCGCCAATCTGAATCCAGGCACAGCGCTGAGCCACGACCTGGCACCGGGCCGACACGCCTGGATCCAGGTCGCTCACGGAGCGCTCACGGTCAATGGACAGGAGCTGGGCGCCGGCGACGGCCTGGCGGTCAGCGACCAGGCGCGTCTCGATCTGACCGCGAAAAGCCCTGCGGAAATCCTGCTGTTCGACCTCGGCTGAGGGCTCGCGCAGGAACCTGATTCGGAGCGGCGATGCCCTCATCGCCAGCGCGGTCTCATCGCCGGCGCAACGTTGGTTCCGAAGGCCGCTTGGTCAGCGCGTGGCCGCTGGTTTACATGTGGCGATGATCCGCGACTCCGGGCCATTCCGGCGCTATGGGCACCGCCGGACCGGAACCGCGCAAGCGGCGTCAGCTGAGCAGCGTCAGCTGCGTGGCCACGGTCGTCAGCGCGAAACTGCCTGCGGTTGGGCGGCGACGTAGGCCTCCCACCGGCCGCGCTGGTCGACGCCGTAAGCGCTCACACCTCCGTCGTTGCCGTCCCCGGCGATGATCGGCACGGCGTGGCTGTGCTTGACCTCGACCGGGATCGCCGAGTCCTGGAAGTGCAGGGCAAGCCCGGCGCGCTCCTGGTCGGTGGTGTTGGCCTTGGTGCAATGGGGCACGCCGTAATTGAACAGCAGCACGCCGCCGGCGGGGACCTCGATCGCCACCGCTTTGGACTCGTCGACCGTGGCTTTGCAGGTGACGTGGTGGTCGCTGAGCTCCTCACGGACGTGTTTGAAGCTCTGTTCGTGGACCCCGGGGATGACGTGCATCGTGCCATTGGCCACGGTGGCATCGTGGATCGCGATCCACATGCCCAGGCCGCGGGGCGCGTCCTTGCCGCGCAGCTCATAGAAATAGTCGTTGTCTTGATGCCAGGTGGTACCGACTCCGACCTTGCCCGGCTTGATGAAGACCTGGTCGAGCCGGCGGCGCACGTTCGGGCCGAGCAGGGCGGTGATCGCCGACACCACCTTGCTGGAAAAGGACAGGCTGCGGATGACCTCGCTGATCGTATGGATCGGACAGATCTGGAAATTCACCGCCGTGCTCGGGCGGGTCTTGCCATCGGCCTCGACCACGACGTTGCGGCCCTTGCCCTCGGCGACCAGGCGGGCGAGTTCGGTACGCATCAGCGCAACTTCGTCCGCCGAGAAGAACTGCGGCACAGCGACATAGCCGTCGCGGTGATAGGCCGCGACCTGGTCGGCGTTCAGGACCGGAGCGGCGGCCAGCAGCGCGGAGGGGCGAGACGGGAGCAGGGAAGGAGCCATGGGGACCTCGGGGGAAGTAAGCACCATGCTATCCTCCCAGCGGCCGTTGCGGCCGGGTTCTGCCAGCGGTAAATCGTTTCCATGGCCAGGTTCCCCGGAGTCCAGGCCTGCGGCCATTGGCGCCCCACCGAGCGGGCCATCCGCCTCGAATCCCACCGCAATCCAGGACTTGAGCTGGTTTCCATCGCCACCGGCGGCCGGCGCTGGCAGGTCGGCGGCGTGGTCGAAGAGGTCCCGCCGGGGTCGCTGTTCTTCACCTTGCCCTGGCAGGATCACGGCAGCGCCGAACCGTGGGAACCGGGCAGCGACCTGTCGTGGATCGTGCTTCAGCTCGCAGGCGGTGAGGCCGACTGGCGGTTCCACCCCGACCTGGGGCTGCATACCACCCCGGCCGAGGACCAGCGCCTGCGCCAAGTCTTTTCCATCCCACGCCACAGCCACCCGGCCGGTCCGCTGGTGCCGCGGCTGCTGCCCGAGGTGGTGGACGGGATCGGCGGTCTCGACTCCGCTTCCGGAACGGCCAGCCCGCTGCTGGTGCGTGGCCTGATCACCGCCCTGGTGGCGGCGGCGGCGGCGGCGGTCAGCGCCGGCTCAGCCCAGGCGTCCGGAGATCCCAACCAATTGCGGGTGCGACAGTGGATCGCCGCCATCACTGCCGACCCCACCCACGATGATTCGCTGGAGGCCATGGCCGCGGCTTGCGGCCTCGGCCGCACCCGGTTCGCCGAGCTGGTCCAGACCGCCACCGGCGACAGCCCGATCCGCTACCGCAACCGCCAGCGGATCGCCAAGGCCAGGCGCATGTTGAGCGCCAGCAGCCGCGACATCATCACCATCGCCATCGCCTGCGGATTTTCGTCCAGCCAGTATTTCGCCAGGGTGTTCCGCAGTTTCACCGGCATGGAGCCAAGCGCCTGGCGCGACCGCCGCTCGTCGCACCTGGGATGATTGACGTTGGCGGGGGACGGGATCTCCAAGCAATGGAGCGTTTTCCCAGATCCTTCAAGGTATCCGAGCGATGTATCGGCGCACGGGGATGCCTCTCGTCGCCAGCCGTCTGAACAACGCCGTCGAAACGTTGCGCTGCCGCGCCGTCTCGAAACGCTGCTCCGCGACCGGAGGTCGAACCCCATGGCAGAGGCAGCCAGTCGTCATGGTCCGGCCAGGGTCGTCATCAGCGGTGCCAGCGGCCTGATCGGCAAGCGCGTGAGCGCCGCATTGGCCGCGTCCGGGACGACGGTCGTGCCGCTGGTGCGCAGCCGGCAGACGCAGGCATCGGCAGGGATTCCCTGGGATCCGGAACGCGGCGTCATCGCCCGCGAAGCGTTGGAGGATTGCGCCGCGGTGGTCCACCTGGCTGGAGAAAACGTCGCCCAGCGCTGGACTGATGCGGCCAGGCAGCGCATCCGCACCAGCCGGGTCGCCGCGACCACGCTGCTCGCCACCACGCTGGCTGGCCTGGTCCGCCGGCCACGGGTGCTGGTGTGCGCCTCGGCGGTCGGCTGGTACGGCGACACCGGCGAACGGTTGGTCACGGAAAACGACGCGAACGCAGCGGATTTCCTCGCCACCGTCTGCCGCGACTGGGAAGCTGCCGCCGAAGCCGCGCGCAAAGCGGGAATCCGGGTGGTCCACCTGCGCTTCGGGATGATCCTCGCCAAAGAAGGCGGCGCCCTGGCCGAGATGCTGCCGGCCTTCCGCTGGGGCGCCGGCGGGCCAGTCGGCAGCGGCCGGCAATGGGTGTCGTGGATCGCCGCCGCCGACGCGGTCACGGTGATCCGTTGCGCCCTGGATGACGATCGCTGGTCCGGCGCGATCAACACCGTGGCCCCTGAGCCCATCCGTCAGGGCGATTTCGCGGCGACCCTGGGCGCGGTTCTGCATCGTCCGGCGATCGCGCCGCTGCCAGGTTTCGCGGTCGGACTGCTGTTCGGCGACATGGGCCGGACGCTGCTCCTCGGGTCCAGCCGGATCGCGCCAGGCAAGCTTCGCGAGTTGGGGTTTGCCTGGAAATTTCCGGACTTGAGCGGAGCCTTGGCTCACGCGGTGGCGTGACCGCCGAAGCCGAGGGACGGAACTGATGCCGTCGGCGACCCAGCGCTGGCATCCGCTCCAAGCAGCGCCAGCGTCAGGCCATGCCAGCTGATCTCATCCCCCGCGGCGCTCCCGGAGAAGCCGTCGACCAGATCCGGTGGAATGCCGACGGCCTGGTGCTGGCGTTGGCTCAAGACCACGCCACCAGCGAGGTGCTGATGGTTGCCTGGGTCGATCGCGCCGCCCTGGCGGCGACCCTGGCCACCGGTTGGGCCACGTATTTTTCCCGCAGCCGCCAGAAACTGTGGGTCAAAGGCGAGGAATCCGGCTATAAACAGCGGATCATTGAGGTCCGCACCGACTGCGATGGCGACTGCCTGCTCTATCGGGTCGAGGCCCCTGGCCCCGCCTGCCACCAGCTGCGCCGCTCGTGCTTCTCGCAGCGCATCGACGCCGACGGCTCGATCCACACCGACCGGCCGGTTATCGCATGACGAAGGCCGGCGATCGCAAAGCCACAGCGTCCGCACCAGACCGCACCTGGATCTGCGGGCTGCCGGAGGACCACGACGACGAGGAAGCAGGTGGAGGAAGCGTGCAGGATGTTTCGTCCGCACCGGGATGTTCTTGCGGTCAACGCAGGAATCCCTCGGTTTTTCCTTGGCGCCCTGGCGCCTTGGCGGTTCATCCAGTGGGTCGAGGCTGACCGTTGCTGCCCTCCGCCGCCGTGTCGCGCACCACCGCCCGGTTCCTGGAACAAGGCCATCCCTGGGTGCGGCCGGATCGGTTCACCCTCGGCCTGGAGGCCCTGCGCAGTGGTCAGGCGGCGACCCTGATCGACCAGCAGGGCCGGCGCCTGGCCAGCGCCCTGGTCGAGCCCGGCGGCTCGATCTGCGCCCGGGTCTTCCATCGCCAGCCCGATCGCGCCTTCGATCCGGCCCAGGCGCTGCGCCGGGCGTGGGCGCGGCGGGCTGAGCTCCACAGCGATCCGGCCACCGACTGCTACCGCATCGTCCACGGCGAAGGCGACCACCTGCCGGGCCTGCGGGTCGAGCGCTACGCCGGCGTGCTGGTGGTGGTGGCTTTCGCCGACTGCATCGTGCCGTGGCT
This sequence comes from Planctomycetota bacterium, assembly GCA_014193115.1. Classification (GTDB taxonomy): domain Bacteria; phylum Planctomycetota; class UBA11346; order UBA11346; family UBA11346; genus BJHQ01. The sequence goes on from BJHQ01000029.1 coordinate 26,765, forward strand.
CGACGCGATCGTCGCCGTTCTACGAGATTTATCGCCGAAATCCGCCATCGTCGTCAAACAGCATGCCGAGGATCTGCGCCGCTCCGAGATTGCCACCACGGTGCGCTGGGCTCCGCCGGGCGTCCAGCTCAGCACAGACAGCGTGGTGATCGGCAGCGAACTCGGCGTGCGCTATCCGCTGACTCCGGCGGGGGGCCTGGCCACCGGTCTCTACGTCGACCAGCGCGCCACCCGGGCCTGGCTGCGCAGCCGCTGCGCCGGCGCCCGGATCCTCAATCTGTTCGGTTATACCGGAGCGTTTTCGCTGAGTGCCCTGACTGCCGGCGCAGCGCACGCCTGCGATGTCGATCTGTCGGCGCCGGCCCTGGCCCGGGCCAGCGAAGCCGCAGCGCTCAACGGCGTCGCCGACCGACACCGCGCCCTGCGTCTCGACTGCGGCCGGTTCCTCGGCGAAACCGCAGAGACGTGGGATCTGATCATCAGCGATCCGCCCACCGCCGCCCAGGGCGGAGATGGCTGGGTGCTGCGCCGCGATTACCCCGCGCTGCTCGCCAAAGCCGCCGACCGCCTGGCGCCCGGCGGCCTGCTGGTGGCCTGCTGCAACACCCTGCACGGCAAGCCCTTCCCGCTTGGCGAAGCGGTGCGCGCCACCGGCCTGAAGCTCAGCGACGGCCCGGCGCTGGGCGAGGATCTGCCGCAATTGCAGGGTTTTCCCGAAGGCCGCCCCTTCCGCCTGGTCGCCGCCCGACGGGCCTGACGGGCGGGCGGTGCCGGTGCCCCCAAACGGCGCCTTGGCGTCTTGGCGGTTCCCCGACCGCGACATCCCGGTTCAATCGCCATCATGCGCATCGTCTGCGGCATGAGCGGCGGAGTCGATTCCAGCCTGGCGGCGTGCCTGCTCCAGGAGGCCGGCCACGAGGTCGTGGGCATCACCATGAAATTGTGGCCCTGCGCCGAAGAGGACGGCGGCTTCACCCGGCCCGACGCCTGCTGTTCGCCGACCGAGACCATCGACGCCCGCGGCGTGGCGGTGGGCCGGGGCGTGCGCCACTACGTGCTCGACCTGGAGCGCGAGTTCGCGACGGCGGTGGTTCAGCGTTTTACCGACGAATACGCCCGCGGCCGGACTCCGAACCCGTGCATCCGCTGCAACGAGGACATCAAGTTCGGCCAGCTCTGGACCCACGCCCGGCGGCTCGGCGCCGAGCGCGTCGCCACCGGCCATTACGCCCGGGCAAGCCGGTTCGGTGACCGCTGGCTGCTCCAGACCGCCGCCGACACCGACAAGGATCAGACCTATTTCCTGTTCTCCCTGACCCAGGAGCAGCTCGCCCACGCCGAGTTCCCGGTCGGCCACCTGACCAAGGACGAGGTCCGCGCCGAATCGCGCCGCCGCGGCCTGGCCACCGCCGACAAGCCGGAAAGCCAGGACATCTGCTTCGTCGGCGATTCCGCAGCGGATTTCTTGCGCCGCGAGCGCCCCGACGCCTTCCGTCCCGGTCCGATCCGTCATATCGACGGCCGCGAGGTCGGCCGCCACGACGGCCTGCCGGCCTTCACCATCGGCCAGCGCAAAGGCCTGGGCGTGGCCTGGAACGAACCACTCTATGTCGTCGCCATCGATCCCGCGGAAAACGCCGTGGTGGTGGGCGAACGACCCCACCTGCTGACCGATCACCTGGCGCTGACCGACTGCACTTGGCACCTCGGTCAGGTGCCCACCGGACCTATCCGGGCTCGGCTACGTCACCGCGGGACCCTGCATCAGGCGACCATCGCCTCCGGCGACGACGGCCGGGCGACGATTCGCTTTGCCGAACCCGTGCAGCGTACCGCCCCTGGACAGGCCTGCGTGGTCTACGACCCCACCGCCCGCACGTGTCTGGGCGGTGGCTGGGTGGCGTAAAGGCGCACAAGAAAACACAGCGAGCGCTTTCGGAGCGGCGATGCCCTCATCGCCGGCACGAGACAGGTCCCGGTGGCAGGATGGTCAGATCAGCGCCGCCAGGATGCGGGGGTTCCGAATTTCCGTGCCGGTCCGGCGCTGTGAGCGTCGCCACGGCGGTGTGCATCACTACTTCAGCGGGCATCACCGCCGCGGCGGAAAAAGCCGCGTCGATGGGAAAAACCGCGTCGGATCTGTGAAAGCCAAGCGTGCGCAAGCCGAAGGACCCGCGCACGTATCAGGCCGTGCTGGAAGTACCAAAACGTCCAAGCGTCGGCGGCTCGCGAGCCAGCCGATAGGCTGCTCAGCGTCGCGGGACGATCAGCTGCTGACCAGCCTGCAGCGGCCGGTCGGGGCTCAGGTCATTGCGCTTGATCAGCCAGGCCAGTTCGACGGAATAGGTCTTGGCGATGGCTGCCAGCGTATCCCCGGCCTTGACCGTGTGGACCTGCTCGCCGGTGCTCGGCACCCGGGTCGTGGCCGTGGCCGGAGCCGAATCCATCGATGCCCGGGAGTGGCCCTGGCGATCGGGAACGACGCGGATGGTGTCGCGTTCTTCGCAACCGGCGAGGATCAGGGCGGACAGCACGCCGAGCTGGACGAGGGTGTTGCGCATGACGGCACACTAGGCCGGCACGCCGTCCGGCGCAACCGCGGGTCAACAAGCTGCATCGACGTGCGCCGCGTCGGGATCAAGCCGCGAACCAGAGCGTCGTGCAGCGATGGTCAGGGGATGGCACCAGACGCCCCAGTAACGCGCATGCTTGCCTCCAGCGAAGCCGGCCCCAGCGTTCGCCGACCCAAGTTCGTCAATCGACGAGGTCCTTCAAGGGAAACGCACGAACAGTTGCCTAGGGAAATGATGGTTTCAAACAGACAGTGTCGGCTTTTTCGGAAACAAAGAGAGTGGAATTGCAGGGTAATATCATGAAAACAAATGGAACCGCAACGCCTACGGCCGTTCCTGCACAGGGTGATCCGAACGTTGCGCGGAATCCTGGGATTCGAATGCGGTCGGAATCCATCGATCTCGCTAAAGCGCTGCTCGTGATCGCCATGATCCTGGTCCATGCGATCCAATTTTGCGGTGAGCGGCATCCCGTCATGGACGCCGTGTACAAACTTGGTGACCTGACGATCTATTCCGGTTTTCTCATCTGTTTCGGTTACGCCTGCCAGCGCGCCTACCTTTCCCGGCCGACGGTGCCGTGGGGCCGCGTCGCGGCCACCGTGGGCCGGCTTTACTTGGCCTATGCTATCTCGGCCGCCGCGTTCCGCGTCGTGATCGCCCACGACCTCAATCCAGCGACTTACCGGGACCTGCTGCTGCTCCGCATCATCCCCAACTATGCTGAATTCTTCCTAGGGTTCGCCTTGTCGGTGGGGTTGGCGGCCGCTTCCGCACCGATCCTACGTCCCCTGCTGGACCGAACCTGGGCGCTACCGCTAATGGCGTTACCGGTCCTGGCCATTGGACTCATCCCTGCCCAGCCCGTGGACCCGCTGATCGGATTGTGGGTGGGTGGCTCTAACTTCGCCTATTTTCCTGTGCTCACCTATTTTCCCTTGTTCTTGCTGGGCGCCTGGCTGGCGCGTCACGACCTGCGGATCGGCCGGGTGGGAGTGCTCGTCGCATCGCCATTGGTCGTATTCGGTGTCGCCCTGGCTCTTGATGCTTGGACGACGAGCCGCTTTCCGCCCTCACCATGGTGGGTGGTGACCTCAGCCGGCCTCGCTGTGTGGGCCATAGCCGCAGGTGAGTTGCTTGACCGATGGCGCATTCCTGTTTTTACCGCATGGCTAGCAGAAATTGGCCATCGCATCCTGTTTTATGTGCTCGTCAGCAATATCCTGTTGATGTGCTGTAACGCTTTGCAAATTTTCCAACTCTTAGCTCCGTTTCAGGTACTTGTGCTCGGATTGGCGACCGTCGCACTGTGCTCTGTGTTAAGCGGATTTGCCCGACGATAGGGAAAGGATTGCGAAGAATTAAACAAAGTCCGACACCGGCGATGCGGCAGTAGACCATTCTGCGGGCGATTTGCTTCCCGCCTGCACCGGATGGATGGTGGCTGACTTGTGTCGATAAATCGACACAAGTCGCGTTGATAACCGCAGTTACGCGAATGCAACACCGCGCATTACAGCACAAAAGCGCACCGAGATGCGCACCGCTTGACAAGAAAATCTGGCTGCTACAAAGCCATCGTACAAGGAAAACTCCACATAACACGCCTCCAAACGAGCCACATTTCTCGCCCGGAGTGCCGGGATGCCTCAGCAAAATTGCAGGCACCCGCAACGGAACGATGATATGAAACCCATGAACCTTTTTCTCAACCAACAGGCCCACGCCATGACCAAGCTCACCGCGACCATGCTCGACCTCACCCAACCGGCTGTGACGCGGCCCACGGCTAAGAAACCGAACTCGGTGCGGAAAGGCCCATGGTCATTGATGGCCGCGACCGTGGCACTTGCGGTCGGAGTGGCGAGCGCCGCCGACCAGACTATCGACGGCACCCTCACGGTGGGCAGCGGCACCGGCGGCGGACTAGTGGTGAATGGATTGGCTCCAGCGCCAACTCCAGACGCAGGGACGGTACGGGTCAGTGGGGGAGAAATTAAAGCGTATGGCGATATACAAACTTTTAGCAGCATCTATGGGTCTGGGCTGCTCAAGGCGAACACGTCGTCTGCTTATGCACCCTGGCAGCTATCGAAAGTAAACTTTGTTCTAACCGATTACTATCGGAATGTCATATTGTTGCATGAATACTACACCAGCACCCTGCTTGATCCCAACGCCTGCGTCGGTGAGTTCGTGCTACAACGCGGCACCACTGCTAGTTCGCTGCGAACCTCGGTCATCCGTGTTTCCAGCCATAGCGCGTACAATACCAATCACCTGGCGATCGCGAGTCAGGGGGCAGCCGGAACATTGGCAACATGCAGTTACGGCGGAAAGACCTATCTTGCCCTGGTGGTGCCTTATTCAGCGTCACGATTCCACAGCATCGAATTCAGCGGGTATTCGATCAGCACTGCGCCGGAACGTTTAAAAGTTGTCCCCTATTTTGATCAGAATACGTCCACGGTTCTGAACGCCGAGATCAACAGCAGTCTGGTCATTCTCGACGCCAATATCTCGCAGACCTACAATTACAGCACGACGACGTTTACCGGCGGGACCGCGCCTGGGGTTCCCGCCGCCACCGAGGTGCAGCTCGGCGGTGGTTCCGTTGCGATTGGGTCCACGCTGAAAGCCAGCGGAGCGACAACCTTGAGCTCGTCATTGGGCGTAACTGGAGCCACGACGTTGAGCTCCACGCTTGGCGTGACTGGCGCAACAACCCTGACAGGCGCGGTTGCGGTCAATAACACCCTGGCAGTCACTGGTGCGACGACTCTGACAGGCGCTGCTACCGTTTCTACCGTGAATGCGACCGGTCCGGTGACGTTCGATTCAGGAACAGCAAGTGGCACGCTGCCCGCCGCGATCGCCAATGCCAAGTTTCGCATGGCGTCACTTAATGCAACAAACGTAGAGGCGGAATCCATTGCATATGGCGGCTCCACTGCGCTCTCCTTGCGTCTTCGGGCCATTGGCGGCACCCGCGCTGCACCGGCAGCCACACCCCTTGGCCAGCAGTTTTGCCGAATTTCTGCAAATGGCCATGACGGAGTTGGGTTCCAGTCCAATGCCGGTTCTTATACCATGTTTGCTGGTTCAACGTGGACCGCGAGCAACCGCGAAACCGGGCATTATTGGGAGGTGACACCGAGTGGTTCCACGGTAGCGATCAAGCAGATGCAACTGAGCGGAGTTGGCCTCGTGGTGGGCGGGTCGACCTTTGTCGGTACGGAACGGTTGCGAGTCGCTGGCGGTACGGCTCCGACCACCGCATCGGCCACGGACGTGCTGGTCGGAGCGGGAAAGGTTGCCGCCGGAAATGGTCTGACCTTGACCAATGGTTCGTCGCTCGAAGTCGCGCGGCCTGACAATGCTCGCCGTGGTCGGCTCTTCACGGATACCACCGCCACGAGGCTCACGAGTGATAGCACCGGCAATGATCCGCTCATTCTGGAATCCCCAGGCGCGGCCGGACGGGTGGATGTGCAGGTGGCGGGCCAAAAGCGGCTGTCGGCACTGTCCACAGGCGTCGTGGTAATCGGCTCAACGGTGGCGTACTCCCCGGTCGCAACGGATCTGCTGCAAGTCAAAGGCGGCATCTATGCCCGCAAAGTCACAGTAGAGGCCGCCACCGGCTGGGCCGACACGGTCTTCGCCGCCGACTATCGCCTGCCACCCCTGGAAGAAGTCGCCGCCCATATCGCAGAAAAGAAGCACCTGCCCGGCATCCCGAGCGAAGCGGAAATCGCCGCCAAGGGGATCGATACTGCGGATATGCTGAAACGGCAGATGGCGAAGATTGAGGAATTGACGCTGTATGCCATCGCCGCTGAAAAGCGCGAAGCTGCGGCGGCGGAGCGGATCACTGCGCAGTCGGCGGAACTCGCTGCTCAGTCGGCGAGAAACATCGCGCAGTCGGAAGAACTCGCCGCCCAAGTTCGCGAAAATAAACAACAGTCGTCGGAGCTCACTGCACAGTCGAAAGAACTCGCAGCGCTGCGTGCCCGCATGGCCGCTATCGAAGCGGCGTTGCTGCAATTGAAACCCTGATATTCGCTTGTGGATTCTCGAACGTTTCAACGTGATCCCTCATTCACCGATTCGGCCTTTCTCCATGCTCCGTCGACTTCCGCTGTTATTTCCCTGGGCGATGGCGATCGCTGCTGGGATGCACCTGCTGTCCGCCGCTGACCCGGCTGACACGGTGGTCAGTGGCCCGCTGTCCGGCAACACCACGATCACCTCGACGCCATCAGATACGTCGACTGGCGGCATCGCCTCATCGGCGACTGCTGCGACGACCGTACAGGCTGGTGCCCAGGTCAAACTGATCGCCACCGATCCCGGCAAAGTCACGTTGCTTCCAGGTTTTTCGACGGCCACCGGAGTGATTCGGTTCGAGGCATTCGCGCTCAACGCTCCAGTCGTGGTTGGCCTGCTCTGCGAACCGACCATGACGGTCAGCGAGGGCAATGCGGCGTGGACCCTGAACATCAACGTCGGCATCATCGGTCCATACACGGCGAATTATCCAATCACCATCGGCTGGTCAGTCTCCGGAATCACCGGTTATGCACCACGTTTCTCAGCGTCCACCGGCAGCGTCGTGCTTCCGGCTGGCCAGCGCAGCGTCGCCATCACCAGGACGGTAACGGGCAATGCCAGCGATGAGACCGGAACTAATGACACCACCACAGCGACGGTGACACTCACCAGCACCGATCTGGGAGCTTTGATGTCCGGGCGTACCATCCTGAATCTGACTATTTGTGATGATGAGGTCCCAGGAATTGGATTTTCGACAGCAAGCAGTACGGTAACCGAAGGCACCGCGACCGCGGCAGCCATGGCGTTCCTGCCGTTTACGAACGCGATAGCGGCCGCCACGACAGCCGTACTGGAGTTTGGCGGAAATGCCGTCTACGGTGTGGACTATCAGTCGACCTCGTTTCAGCCGTTCGATCTGGCGACCGGGCGGATCACCTTGGCGGCTAGCGCAACCGGCGCCTATATCGCCTTGCCCAATGCGAATCCGTTCTGGGAATCCACGGATGTCACGACCTTGACCGTAAAACTGGTCGCCGCTGACGGCTTGACCATCGATCCGGCAAAGACGACGCATACGTTGACCATCAAGGACCGGGAATTACCGGGCATCGCGTTTCCGCTTGGCGGTTCCTCGA
>BJHQ01000030.1 GCA_014193115.1 Planctomycetota bacterium
AACCGCTGGTTCGCCTCGGCCAGATGGTCGCCGAGTCCGAATCCTTCCTGACCTGGACCGGCGCCGCCACGGTCGAGGCGGCCAAGGACCACATCCACCTCCTGCAATCCACCAGGAATCCCGCGCTGCCGCTGTGCCTCATCGACTACGGCGACGGCTTCGAGCGCGAGCGCATCGGCGTGTCAATGAACCGCCCGTTCGAACAGCGTGGCACCCTGATCGCCTTCCTCCGCGACCAGGTCGACACCGGCCTGGATGAGGCCGACGCCACCATCGCCTTCTGCAACCGGCTCGGCGCGCTGTGGAATGACCTGGAGCGCATGATCGTCACCGAGGGCCGGCTGCTGATCACCAACATCAGCCTGGCCGCCAATCCGGCGCGGATCACGTCCGACCGCCGGCCCCATGTCGGCGACCTGTTCGAGGCCGCCCTGTCCATCTCCTGGCGCTCCACCCACTGACCAGCCACCCACTGAAAGCACCCCATGACCGACACCCCCACGCCCAATCCCACCACCACCAACACCCAGGATCCCGCGCAGCGCCGCGGTTTCACCACCAGCGAATTCTGGCTGTCCACCATCGCCACCGTCGCCGGCATCCTGCTCGCCAGCGGCGCCCTGCCCGAGGGCGGCACCGCCGCGCAGATCACCGGCGGGATCCTCGCCGTGCTCGCCAGCCTGGGCTACACCGCCAGCCGCACCTCGCTGAAAAAGCAGGACCGGACATGACCGCGTGGATCCCGCTGATCCTCGGCATCGTCCGCCTCATCGCCGACCTGTTCCTCCAACCCATTAAGGAAAACGCCCGTGAATCCTCGTCTCCTGCTGGCCCTGCTCCTGATCGCCTCGCTCGCCCTGAGCGGCTGCTTCCGTTTCGCCGAGACCCGGACGGTGATCTGGGCCAAGATGGGAACGCCGGCCCGGATCGTCGATGACCGCCTGATCGAGGTGCTCGTGCCGACGAGCGATGGCGGCTGGGAGCCAGGCTTCGCCAACCTGAGCGGCATGGTCGCCCTCGACGAACCGACGCTGGAACTCTACCAGAAGAACGACCATGGCCGCTGAGACGATCCGCCTCGAAGGCCAGAAAGAGCTGGCCAATCGGCTGCGTGCCCTGGGTGGATCTCGTCTGCGCCGGGCCGCCATCGCAGCGGTCCAGCAGGGCATGAAACCCCTGCTGCAATCCGCCAAGCGCCTGGTGCCAGTGTCCAGCGGAAGACTGCGCGCGTCCCTCGGCGCCGGCGTCCAGGTCCGCCGGCGCAAGGATGGCGCCATAGGCAGAGTCGGCCCACGCCGCGACTTCCGCTTCACCGGCAAGGGCCGACTGAAAGGCCAGAAGCTGGTGTCCGGTTCCGGCAAACAGCGGGACAAAGCCCTGGCAAAAGGCTACGCTCAGGACCGCACGAATCCCAGCATGTATGCCCGCGGCATCGAACTGGGCGTCGATAAATCCGGCCGCGTGCGGCGCAAAGCCGGCCCCGCCCGGTTCATGATCCGCGCCCTCGAGTCCCAGAAACAGGCAGCCATCGACGCGGTGGCCGCCGAACTCCGCTCCCGCGTCGCCCCCTGAGGAACCACCCATGCCCACCGTCGCTCTGGAAGGCACCGGCGCCCGGATCGCCTTCGCCACGTCGAGCTTCACCTCCGACCTGATCACGCTGCAACTTCCCGAGCGCGCCCGGGAAGCCATCGAGACCACCCATCTCGGCAGCCTGATAACCAAGACCTTCAAACCCGGCGTGCTCATCGATCCTGGCCAGGTCACCGCCGAGTTCGATCACAACCCGGCCGCAGCGAAGCTGATCAAAGGCTCGGCGGAAACCATCACGATCACCTATCCGAAACAGGATGGCCAAACCACCGCCGCGACCCTGGCCTTCACCGCCTTCTGCGTCTCGGAAGGCGGCGAGGAGTTCACCGTCGGGTCGCGCATGACCACCAAGATCACCTTCCAGGTGACGTCGGACTACACGTTCACGGCTGGCGCGTGATGTCAGTACCAGTCCTCGATCTTCAGCCCTGGCACCTTGGAGAAATGCTTCGTGTTGTGGGTGACCAAGGTCCTCTTGGCGGCGATAGCCTGGGCCGCAATCATGGTGTCATGGATTTCCAGGGGCGTGCCCTTGCGCATCAGATCGGCGGCCAGCTTGGCGTACGTCCTCGCCGTCTCCTGATTAAAATCGAGGACCGTGATCCGCCCCAGCAGCACATCGATGTCCCGACGACGATGCTCTGCGCCACTCCGGTCGATGCCGAAGTGAAGTTCGGCAAAGGTGATGATGCTGACGGAAATAATCCCCGCACGACGACGCGCGAATTCAGCGGCGACTCGGCCTTCACTCCGCAGAATAAAGCTGATGGAATCCGTATCGAGCACGTACTTCACAGCGAAGTCCGGAATGCCTTGCCGATCGGTTCCTGGGGCATGCGCTCCAGCGGCGGGTCATTTTTCCAGGAACCGATGAGGTCCAGAACTTCCTGCGGCCACTCATCCGCCGGTTCGAGCACGATGGAGCGTCCATGCTTGCGCATCCGGACGCCATCACCGGCGTTCCCGAGACCCCACGCCTTGGGAATGCGGACAGCTAGGCTGCCGCCAGTGCGGAAGAGGCGGGACGAGACGACGACTTCAGTCATGTGAAAAGTATACCTTCCAGTACCTACCGATCAACCCAGGACCTGCCCATGTCCCAAACCCTCACCCGCGACGACCTCCTCACCCGCTTCGATGTGCGCACCACCCTGCGCCAGGTCGACCTACCCCCCGATACGGGCATGTCAGCCGGTCACGTCTTCATCCGCCTGCTGACCGGCGCCGGGGCCGACGCCTTCGGCCACGCCAGCCTGAAAACCCCGGAGCTGGCCCGCGCCACCCTGTTCGCCGCCTGCGTCTGCGACGGCGCTGGAACGCCGCTGTTCACGATCAAGGACGCGCCGCGCATCGCCGAGCTGCCCAACCGCGTGCTGTCGCCGGTGGTCGACGCCATCATCGACCACAACCACCTGCGCGAGGAGGCGGCAAACGCCGCCGTCCCTACCTCCGCGAGCGGCCAACCGAGCTGCTCTGGTTCCGCCTTGCCCGCGATCTCGGACGCACCGTTGGCGAGCTGAAAGAGACGCTGTCTTTCAATGAATTCCGCCTGTGGGCGGCCTTCTATGTCATCGAGGCGGAACGATCAGCCCCGCCCGAGCAGCGTACCCGCCGGCCGCTGAATCGCACCGACGCCTGCCACGAACTGAACCGCCTGTTCGGCATCACCCCCTGAGCCGCAGAAAGGAGTCGCATGTCCCAGGCCATCGGCTCCCTGGCGGTGGTGCTGAACCTCAGCACCGGCGCGTTCACCGCCGGCCTCACCCGGGCCACCGGGCAGGTCCAGACCTTCGGGGCCAAGCTGGCCTCGATCCACGGCGCGGCCTCGGGCCTGGCCGGCAAGTTACTGGCGGTGGTGGGCATCGGCGGCGGATTCGTCGGCCTTGCCATCGGCGCCCAGCGCGCCGCCGAGCGTATGGACCAGTTGGCCAAAACGGCTGACCGGCTGGGCGTGACCACGCAGTCCCTGGCCGGGCTGCGCCACGCCGCCGACCTGGCCGGCGTCTCCAGCGAGCAGCTAGAGCAGGCCATGGGCAAACTCCTGGTGAAAACCCAGGAGGCCGCCACCGGAAATGACCAGGCCGCCCAGGCCATCGCCCGGCTGGGCATCCCGCTGAACCGCCTGGTAGCTGCGAGGCCGGACGAACAGATGCGCCTGGTGGCCGAGGGCATCGGAGCCATGGGCACCCAGGCCGAGCGCTCGGCGGCGCTGGTCGAGATCTTCGGCAAAGAGGGCGCCAAGCTGATGCCGCTGTTCGCAGGCGGCGCCACTGAGATGGCCCAGGCCGCCACCGAGGCGCAGCAGTTCGGCCTTGCGATCAGCCGGGTGGATGCGGCCAAGATCGAGGAATCCAACGACGCCCTCACTCGGGTCGGCGCCGTGCTGGAGGGCATCTTCAACCAGATCGCGGTGCGGGTAGCGCCCTTCATCACCGCCCTGTCCCAGGGATTCTCTGATGCTGCCGCGGCCTCGGGCGGCTTCGGCTCGACCATCGACCAGGTGGTCAACGTCGCCATCGAGGGCGCGGCGCTCATCGCCGATGGCTGGTGGGCGCTGCGCGTCGCCTTCCAGGCCGGGCGGGTAGCGGTGGCCGCGGTGGGCTACGGGCTGGCCGCCACCGCGGACGCCGGCGTTCGCGCCGCCCAGTGGATCGGCACCAAGTTCCAGCAGGCCTGGGATCTGGTCGGCGCCACCGCCGGCGTGCTGTGGAGCGCTCTCAAGGCCGGCTGGGCCGCAGCCATGATTCCGGTGTCTACGTTCGTGCAGTACGTCAGCGGCCAGTTCGCCGGCCTGCTGGAATCCACCAGCCGCGCGCTGCAGTACGTCGACACCGATCTGGCCAACAGCCTGGCCGCATCCGCCGGGCAAATCCGCGCCTCCACCGGAGCCCTGGGCGCCGAGGCCCGCCGGGACATGGACGCCGCCAGCCGCGACCTGGCGACGTCCGGAACGAAGGTCAGCGCGGCGTTCTCGGCGCTGTTCGGCCCGGTACGCACCGAGGGCAACGACCTCATCACCGGCCTGCGCACCGGCTTCAGCGATCTGCTGCAACAGGAGCGCGCCGCCCTGAACGACTTGCAGCGCGAGGCGGGGGCAGGTGACCGTCTGCGATCAGCGGCGGCCTCGGCCCAAAGTGGCGCCCAGTCCCGGGCCGAGGCCAAGGCCAAGGCGGTGGCCGCCGAGCAGGAGCAGCAGGACGCGGTCCGCGCGATCCAGGCCCAGGGCGTCGATGATTCAGCGGCCCTGGAACGCGCCCGCATCCAGGCCCTGCTCGATGAACAAGCCCGGCTAGAAGCCCTGCACCAACGCATGCTGGAACGCCAGGCCGAGGAGCGCGACGGCTTCTTGCAAATGATCGAGGCCACCGCCCAGGCCAACCAGGACTTCGCCATCGCCCGCGATGCCTCAGGTGTCCTCGCTGAGCAGAAATGGCAGGAAGAACACGCCCGGAAGCTGCTCGCCCTGGAATCCATGCAGGCCCAGGAACTGATCAGCACCCAGGACGCCGAAGACGCCCGCGCCATCATCGAACAAGAGGCCGCGAATCACCGCATCGCGATGGCCGAGGCCGAGACCGCACGCAAACAGCAACTCATGCAGACTCTGGTCAGCGGCACGTCGAGCATGCTGGGCAACCTGGCCACCTTGCAGCAGTCCCACGACAAACGCATGCAGGCGGTGGGGAAAGCGGCGGCCAAGGCCAAGATTGTGGTCGACACCGCCCAGGCCGCGATGGCGTCCTACCAGGCGATGGCAGGCATCCCGTATGTCGGGCCGTACCTCGGCGCCCTGGCCGCAGCCGCCGCCATCGCGGCCGGCGCCGTGCAACTTGCAAACGTCGACAAGGGATCGATCGGCGGCGGCAGTGCCTCGACCAGCCTCGACGCCAACGCGGCCGCCGGGCCCGCGTCCAGCAAGGCCCCGCCGTCGCAAACGCTCCTGGTCCAGGGCGATTACCTGACCCCCGAAACCCTGGCCCGCATCTTCGCCGAGGCCCGCGAGCGGGGCATCACGATCGACGGGGTGCGCCGTGCCTGAGGTCTTCCCACGACTGGGCTGGGCCAGCGCCCTCGATGACGCCCTGCTCAGCGCCAATCCCACTGATTTCGCTGCGGAAAGCGCCGTCGCCAACATCCGCGACGGCCGGACCTGGTCGTTCTGGCAGCCGCTGCCGGCTGGCCCGGCCGAGCTGATCGCCGACCTGCCCGGCCCGCGCACCACCACCTACGCCGCCCTCGCCGGCCACGATGCGGCTGGCGCGATCACCGTGGAGATCTGGACCGGAACCGCCTGGCAGACGGTTGCCACCACCACGGCCGATGGCTCCGGCGCGGTGCGCTACCTCACCTGGCCGCCGGCGGTCACCACCCGGCTGCGTTTCCGCTTCGACCACCTCAGCTTCCTGTCGACCCTGCTGGCCGGCGAGGATCTGATCCTGCCCGAGGGCCTCGCCCCCGGCTGGTCTGATCCCGACCTGGCCCAGCGGCCCAAGCTGAATGCTGAGATCAGCCGGGGCGGCGTGTGGCTGGGCGCCCGGATCGAGTTCTGGGATGCGACGCTGACCCTGAACCTCAAGCGTCTGACGCCTGGGTGGGTGCGCACATACTGGCGCCCATTCCAGCGCGCCTGCGCCACCCGGCCGTTCGTCCTGCACTGGCACCAGACCGACTGGCCGGACAGCGCGTGCCTCTGCACCAACGCTGACTTCGGCGAGTCAGCCTTCAGCACCAACGGCTTCATCGACGTGTCGGTGTCGTTCACCGCCGAACTCGGCCGGCGAGGACAGCCATGAGCGAAAGGAAAAAGCCATGAGCGCCTGGAAAAAGCCATGAGCGAAAGGAAAAAGCCATGACGTGGGCCGAGCACGCGCAGCGCCCATCGCGCACGCCGGTGTGGATCGTCGAGGTCGATCTCGACTGGCACGATGACCCCACAATTCAGCCCGTGAATGACGATGGAACGCTGTGCTACCGCACCCCGGCCACCACCGATCAGGGCCCACGCGCCATCACCCAGCGCACCCGCCGCTGGCAGAGCGCCACCACGCGGCCGATGCCGGGGATCAGCGCCATCCCCTGCGTCCAGTCGGTCAGCATCGGCTCTGAAGAGATCCGCCTCGGCCGCGGCCTCAGCTATTTCGGCCAGGCCACCATCGAGCTGAACGACTTCGTGGACGACGACCGCCGGGCCGAAGATCCCTTCGCAGGCCACCCGTCCCGCAGTGGTCTCGACCCCGAGGCCGGCACCTACCTGGGCAAGCTGATGGCCCGGAACCCGTACTGGACCGGCCGCCCGGTCCGGCTCATCGCCGGCTGGGCCACCGACGGCGTCTGGCACCCCGACGATACCCAGACCCACGTCTACTTCATCCGCGACGTCCAGGGCCCTTCCCAGGGAAAGCTGCGCCTGACCGCCGTCGGCCCGCTCCAGCAAATCTCCCTGAACGAGGCCGAGGCCCCAGCGCCGTCCCGGGGCCGGTTGGCAGCGAACCTCACGGCCGGCTCCACCGCAGCCGCCATCCACGACCCGGTGGTCGCCGAGGACTACCCGGCCAGCGGATTCCTCCGCATCGGCGACGAGGTCGTGGCCTTCACCCGCACCGGCACCGCCCTGACCTTGACCCGGAGCCAGCTCGGCACCGCGGCCGATAAACACGAATCCGACGACGCCCTGCAACTGGTCCTGCGCTACCAGTCCCAGCCATTGATCACGATTCTGGCCGACCTGCTGACTACGTATGGCCACGCCGCGCCGTCGCTGCTCGACCTGGCCGGATGGGCCGTCGAGCAGGCCGAATGGCTGCCGGCCTACAACCTCTCCGGCACCATCAGCACGCCGACCAAGGTCCTCGACCTCGTGCAAGAACTGCTGGAAGCCAGCGGCTGCGTGCTGTGGTGGGATGATGCCGGCGGCACGCTGCGCCTGCGCGCCATCCGCACGGTCATGCCCGCCCAGGCCGCCTGGGGCGACGCGCTGCATCTCCTCGGCCGACCCGAGGTCAAGCGCGACATGGCCGAGCGGGTCAGCCGCACCGATGTCCTGTTGGATCTGCGCTCCGCCGCCCTCGACCCCAAGGATGCCAGCAGCTACCGCCTGCGGCTGGTCGGCATCCCGTTCGGCGAAAGCTCCGCCGAGCACGGCAGCTCAAAGCCGAAACTGCTCGCCACCCGCTGGCTGGCGTTCAACCAGGTGACCCTGGCGACCCGCGCCGCCTACCTGATCAGCGCCCAACTCCGCAACGGACGGACCACGATCCAGGCCGAAGTTTCTGCAAAAGATGCCGATCTTCGCCTGGGCGACGTGGTGACCCTGACCAGCCAGGATTTGATCGACCGCACCGGCCAGCCGGAGTCGATGCGCTGCGTCATCGTCCGCCGAGAGCCCATCGCCGCCGGCGGGCGCTACCGCTACGCCCTGCACCCGCTGCCCTCCTTCCGCCGCGCCGCGATCATCACTCCCAACGTCCACCCGGACTACGACCACTCAACTTCCCTGCAAAAAGAGCAGTGGGCCTACATCGGGGCCAACACGCCCCCGTTCTTCCCCGACAACGGCCAGCCCTACCGCATCACGGAGTGACCGATGATCCCCACCTACCAGCGCGTCGCCCCCAACGAGCACGCCATAGGCAAGCCGGTCACCCAATCCCTGGTCGACCGCCTGCGCCGCAACCCGCTGGCGATCCTCGGCGTCGACGAGGACGACGAGGCCCCGGTCCTGCGCATGCAGGGCATGATCGCAGCTCAGAGCATCGGCGGCTCTGTCGCGCAGGGCAGCGGAGTCGCGTCGGAGATCACCGGCCTGGTCTCGGTGGTCACCGATGGCATGGAGTGGGTCGAAGGCTTCAGCGCCACCTGCAATGGCTACGATGACGGCGACGGCGGCAAGTTCCTCGAAGCCTCGCTGAACAACCTGGCGTTCTACTATTCCTCGAACGTGCCCACGGTCCTCACCATGAATGGCAGCGGCAGCACCACCGAGGGCGGCCCGATCAACCTCTTCCCCAACATCACCGTGCCGGTGGACGGCGCCTATCACGTCCTCCTGGAGCGGAACGTGAACCTCAACCTGTCGGCCCGCGCCAGTTTCACCGCCGGCCAACTGCTCCTGACCCTGCGCGTCTACGGCGCCAGCAGCTCCGACATCACCATGAGCTGGACCCGCCGCTACTTCCGCTCCAAGGCCCAGGTGTGAGGACAGCCTGATGCCAACCATCGCCCTCGAAGGCACCGGCGCAAAGATCACCTTCGCCGCCACCGGCCTGACCGCCGACTTGATCACCCTGACCCTCGCCGACCGAGCCAAGGATGCGATCGGCACCAGCCACCTGGGGAGCCTGCTGACCCTGGGAAACCGCGGCGGAAAGCTGGTCGATCCCGGCCAGGTGGTCGTGGAGTTCGATCACGTTCCCAGCGCCCCGGCCCTGCTCCGCCGGCCCCCCGAGCAGGTCACGATCAGCTACCCGCTTCAGCCCGGCGACAGTTCGCCGGCCAAGCTGGTCTTCACCGCCTTCGCCACCGCCGTGGGCGGAGGGGAGCTGACCCCAGGCGGCCGCCTGACCCGCCAGGTGACCCTGGCCCTGACCTCCGACCTGGCCTTCCAACCCGCCGGCCCGCCGATCACCAACGCCAGCGTCAGCCCGGTCCTGGAAAGCGTGACCAACAACGGCAACGGGACCTGGACCGCCCTGTGGGGCTGGTACAACCGGAACACCGTGCCGGTGACCATCCCCATTGGCGTCAATAATCGGTTCTCCCCGGTGCCACAGGCCCGTGGGCAGCCGGTGGTGTTCCTGCCGGGACGGCACTATGGGCAGTTTTCGACGGTCATCACGGCGACGCTGGTGTGGGCGCTGAAGGGGCCGGATGGACAGGGACGGACGGCAACGGCGGGGGTTACATACATAAAAAATTAATCGGGGGCTTCGATTCCTGCTCACTGCTCCCAGACCGTGGGTAACTGGTAAATGCTTGGCGCAAAACCAGAACCGGGAACAGCGCCTCCCCTCCATGTTTACTGGGCAAACAGAGTTAATGCCATGTTGTCCCCATAAGTTCTCGGAGATGACATAAAAACCACTGAGAGTTAATTCGATGAGGGCAGACGAGCAGAATTAATAAATGCAGATATGGGTCATTGTTTATCAGTTCAATATCTGGTTTTTCACCTTGAGATTCGTTTATTATTTTTGACCAACTATGCGGCGGGACCCAAGCTTGATGATGGTTTCTACCCTTATCTGCTTTGTATCGTAGCCAATCCAGACGATCATCTGGGAAAAATGAAAGCTTTGCTGAATCAGCAATTAATGGCCAGACGCCCTTTAAATATGTTTTAAGGTTCAAACGAACAGCAATTCGAACAGCAGTTTCCAGCCAATGCGACTCTTTTGTCTGGCCAGTATTAGAAACTTCATCATCAATTCCAAGAATATCCTTTGCCACCTTTTCATCAAGCCGCTGCCACGGTGGATAGTGAATGCGACTTTGAGTCATGGTTAGGCTAAGGAGTTCACCAACAAGCCAACACATCCAGTCTTCGGCTGCGTTGGAAGACTCATTTCTGTATAGCCATACGATGATTGCCAATATCTGTGGGACAGCATATTCTCCCCAGAGAAAGCGCTGTGAGCGACAGACCTTAATTAAACGTCGGCATTTCTCGTCATATTCATGATTGTTAAGGACCATAGACGATAAACAAAGAATAGCAGTTAAATGAATAATCTTGGCGCTACCGATTCCGCCGACCTCATCACCAGTTACTAGTTGCCAGAATTCCTTGTCGCAGATCTCATCTGACATAAGTCTCAATTCAGAAAACATACGGTCTTGATATAGCGCGTTAAATATACTACGGTTCTGCTTCGATATTTTCCAACGAGCAGATACGAATTCGCTTGCCATTAGCGATAAACAGTCTGCCTGGATTAAGGGCCAGTGGTTATTGACTTTTCGCCATGGGGTAGTTGCCAATTCGGCTACGACAGCTAAGGAGGTTAGGAGGCGTACACCTGCTGCTTTTCCCCGTATATTGTTTCTGTAAACGTCATCAATCAAGCCGAACATTAACCCACTATACTTCTCGGCAGGAAGATCCCCATGGCCATCGTCCATGTACAATTCAAGAAAGTCTTTGGTCAATTGCACATCGGCTGGCCAGATATCCGCTCCAACACAAGTCAAATCACCAAGGATCTCATCATATCCTATTACACCCAAAGGGCAACCCTCGCCGGCATCGTTATAATCAGCAATCTGCCTATGAACCTCTTCACGGAATTTTGCGTTTACAACAATATAGGCCTTGTCAGGACGACGGCGGCGCACACCAGGAACGGACACCGCCAGTGTTGTCAGGTCGCGAATTTGCGGCTGAATATCATCACGAAAGTCATTTTGCGTGATACGATCGGATGTCGTCGATTTCAGTTGATAAACACATAACTCCCCCGTCTCATTCACTGATACAATGTCTTTGCCCATCTCCATAGCATTATGAACAGTTGAATGAACGACACGGTGACCCTTCCGCATGAGGAGCACGCAAAAGACGTGCTGCAGGCCACGCTCATCTACATTAGTCAGCCAGGTGCTTAGCAGCTTCTCGGTCAGACCACTCACGGTATTTCCTTTTTATAAGATCAGCTAACTGAAGACGAAGTTCGGGATTTGTGGTTAACTCATCCAATGACGTTTTTATTTTTTCATATGCTTCAGATCCGCATACTATCTTTGGCCACCGTGGACGCATTGGCCCATCAAATTCGAACCACATGGAATCCAAAACACTGAGGAGATCCTTAGGGGATGAGCCATGGTGGACCTCGCGACCAGCATTTTTCAATGACCTATCGATCTGCTTGTAGAAATCGATATTCCACTGGCGCGCAAAATCCATTCCCATTATCACAAATTGATTCTCTAGCTCTTTAAGCTCCATAGGGCGATCTGCGTGGCGTTCCATGGTGTGATTCGTGCTAACCATGTTAAATTCATTGCAGTCCTTACTGCTGTCTTCCCTTGAAATGGAGTGTTGCGAACCTTCAAATAATACTCGGGTCGGTACATTTGACAGTATTGGCCCGCGATTATCTCGAACGGACTTTAGCATTATCTTGTGCAAGTGGTCCCTGACAACTTGCTCGGCTTCCTTAAATCGCCAAATCGTCATGACACATTAATGCCTTCACAGGCTAGACATCCAGGCAGTTCGACGCGCACCATCATTGTACCTCCCCTCGATTATCTGGCAGACGAATTAGTCCACCTCCTGGTGGCGTAGCGGTCGCAGGCCAACGGCTGCTGCCCTGAGGCGCAAGACATCTCTGGGCAAAGTACCAGGCGTAGCTGGAGCGGCAAGGTCGGGCTGCGGGTCTGGGCATCGTCTTCGGGCCGCCGAACCCCTGGCCCGGCGCCGCTGCGTCGTGCCAGCGACCGACTTTTATGAATGGCAGCCCGGCCCCACGAAAGGCGTCCGACCCCAGCCCTTCGCCTTCGCCCCTGTAGCCGGCGGCCTGTGGGGCATCGGCGCGCTGTGGGAGCCCGCCACCGGGCATAGGCCAGGCGGCCAGGCCCGCGCTGGCGAAATGCCACCCAGAACTAGCATGCCCCGCCATCACCATGGGAGGCGGCAGCCATGACGCCTGGCAAGTCCAACTGGGTCGGTAAGAAGGGTCGGCTCTGATGCCGTCTTCCGGTGCCTCCATGGAGACGGCCGACCTGACCGCCCTGGTTGCCCAGGGCGAGTCGGAAATGCTGGAATTCAAGGGCAGTACCAGCCAACTCGTTGCCGGATGCCAGACCCTGTGCGGCATGCTCAACGCCAGGGGCGGCCAGGTGCTGTTCGGCGTCAATGACAAGGGCACTCTGGTCGGCCAGACGGTCAGCGAGGCCACCCTCCGGGAGATCAGCCAGGCCGTGCGCCGCATCGACCCGCATGTCGATGCGGCGATTAGCACGGTCGAGGTGGGATCGGGCAAATCGGTCATCGTTGTCACCTGCCAGGCCAGCACCCAGGCACCCCATGCCTACGACGGGCGGCACTGGCAGCGGGTCGGCTCGACCACCGTTCCCATGCCCCAGGTGCTGGTCGAAGACCGCATGCAGGAGCGCATGCACGGCCGCGTCCGCTGGGAACTGCACCCAGCGCCCGAGCGCTTCACCCTCGAAGACCTGGATGCCAACACCATCCGCACCTGCATCCGTCTGGCGGTGCAGCGCGGCCGACTCGACGAGGGCAGCGCCAGCGACATTCCCGCCGTCCTGCGCGGCTTCGACCTCATGCGCGGCGACCGGTTGCTCAACGGCGCCATCATCGCCTTCGGCCGCGAGCACTGCTGGGGAGACTACCCGCAGATCCTGATGCGGATGGCCCGCTTTCGCGGCAAAGACCGTTTGGCCGATTTCGAGGATAACCGCCAGGTTTACGGCAATATCTTCACGCTGCTGGAGGCCGGCGAGCGCTTCCTGCGCGATCACAATCCCATCGCCAGCAAGGTCGAGGGCGATAACTGGATTCGCACCGACCGACCGCGCTACGCCCCCCGAGCCTTCCGCGAGGCCCTGGCCAACGCCCTGATCCACCGCGACTACGCCATGCACGGCGGTTCCATTGCCCTGGCCATCTACGATGACCACCTGGAGATTACCAACCCGGGCCGCTTCCACTTCGGCCTGACCCCGGCGGACCTCGGCCACACCCACGAAAGCCGGCGCTGGAACCCCAACATCGCCAATGTCTTCTATCGCGCCGGCATCATCGAGCAGTGGGGCACCGGCAGCATCAACATCCTGCGTTGGTGCCAGGAGAACGCCTCGCCAGCACCCACCTGGACCCAGATGGAACTGATGACCGTCTGCGTGACCTTCCAACCGGCAGGGGACATCACCCCGGAAGTCACCGGGCAAGTCACCGGGCAAGTCACCGAGCAAGTCACCGAGCAGGTCGCTGCCCTTTTAGAAGTCTGCACCCGACCCATGACCAGGGGCGAGTTGCAAGCCGCCGTTGGACTCACCCATCGCAATCATTTTACTGAGGCCTACCTGAAACCTGCACTGACCGCCGGCCTAATCGAGATGACCCGCCCTGACGCGCCTCGCAGCCGTTTGCAGCGATATCGATTGACCGCCGCAGGAGTCGTGAGGAAATCCCAAGCGCAGACCAAGGGATCGCGGCTGTGAGCAATGAACGGGAGACCCGCCAAGAACGTATCGACGTTCAGCTTGGCCGCGCCGGCTGGTCCACGGGAAGTCGCCAACGACTGACCGAACTGCACCTGGTGAATCCGCGACGCCTTCGAGAAGAAGCAACCGACAATGAAGCTTCACATGAATTCATCGATTACGCCCTATCCGATCGCCTGGGCCGGATCATTGCCATCGTCGAAGCCAAACGCTCAAGCCGACTCGCATTAGAAGGCGAGCGCCAAGCCGCCGACTATGCCGATGCATTGAAGGCCCGTGATGGGGTTGATCCCTTCGTCTTTCTCGCCAATGGCGATGAAATCTGGTTTTGGCACCGCAAGCTGTACCCGCCCCGCAAGATCAGCGGCTTCTTGACGGAAGATGACCTGACTCGCCTCGCCCACATCGATCGTTTCGGTCAGCCGTTGGCAAGTGAATCACCCGATCTCAAGATAGTGGACCGTGCCTATCAGATCGAGGCCATCAAAACCATCTGTGAGCGGATCGAATCAGCGAAACGCCGCTTCCTGATGGTCCTGGCTACCGGCACTGGCAAGACCCGCATCGCCGTCGCTTTGATCGAACTCCTGCTGCGCCGCGAACACATCAAGCGTGTGCTGGTGCTGGCCGACCGGCGCGAACTGGTCAAGCAGGCGATGGGCGCATTCAAAGAGCACCTGCCAGGTGCCCCGCGTTGCTGGATTGAAGGCGGCGAACTGGATCCCCATGCCCAGCTCCACTTTGCCACCTACCCGGGGATGATGACGCTCTACCAGCGTCTCTCTCCCGGGTATTATGACCTCATCATTGCTGATGAAAGCCACCGATCCATCTACAGTCGGTACAAGAATATCCTCGACCATTTCGATGCGCTCCAACTCGGCCTCACGGCGACACCGACGGATTTTGTCGATCACCAGACCTTCCAGCTATTCGACTGCCAAGACAATACCCCGACGTTCTTCTACGGTTATGACGAGGCCGTCCGCGATAAGCACCTGGTTCCCTATCGACCGGTCCACGTCGCCCGCACCGGTTTCCAGATCGCCGGACTGAAACCGGGGGATCTGCCCGATGAGATCAAACGTAAGCTCCGCAAGCAGGGCGTCGACGTTGACGAATTCAGTTTCGAAGGTTCCGACCTCGAACGCCGAGTCTCCAACAGCGGTACCAACGATGCCATGGTGCGCGAATTCATGGATTTCGCGATCAAAGACGCAACCGGAACCCTGCCAGCCAAGGCGATCATCTTCGCCATGTCCCACCGCCACGCCCTCGAACTCTACAAGAGTTTCAACCGGCTGTATCCCGATCAGCAACGACTCGGCCTGGCGAAGGTCATCGACAGCCAGATGGAACGGGCGGAAAAGACCCTCGACGAATTCAAGCTTCAGGACATGCCCCGAGTCGCGATTTCTGTCGACATGCTCGATACCGGTGTCGACGTACCCGCCATTCGCACCCTGGTCTTTGCCAAACCTGTCTTCAGCAAGGTGAAGTTCTGGCAGATGTTGGGGCGCGGCACCCGTCTCTACACCGACCCGGTCAGCGGCACGAAGAAAGAAGACTTTCTCATCATCGACCACTGGAACGTCTTCGACTATTTCCAGGTCAATACCGACGGTCGTGCTGGAACCGTCAGCGAACCGCTGCCATCCCGCCTCTTCCGCCTGCGCCTAGAGCGCCTGCAAATCCTGCTCGGCCGCGATGAACCCGACCTGCGCCGGCGCACCATCGCCAGTCTGCGCCAACTCTGCGCCGCATTGCCCCTCGACAACATCAACGTCGCTCCCAGTGCCGAAGCCCTCCGCCCACTCATCGGCAGCGATGAACCATGGCGAACCCTCGCTCAGTCACAGGTGGATCATCTCAGCCATGACATCGCCCCGTTGCTTCGCTTTGCGGATGCCGGGTCCTACCCCCAGCTCCAATTTGAGAACCTGACCGATCAGCTCGCACTGGCCCACCTGCGCAGCCAACCGGATGCGATCGACGACCTGCGTGAGCACATCGTAGAACAGGTGACCTTGTTACCGCTCACGGTGCCCGAGGTCGCAGCGCAAGCCGAACTGATCGCCGCCACCAAGCGAGATGACTTCTGGCTGCACCTCACCGGTGAGCGCATCCTCGACCTGCAAAGCGCCCTCGCCCCACTGATGCGCTTTCGCAATCGCCGTCCACCCGACACGTTCGTCCAACTCGATCTGCCAGATGCCGTCGCGCAGCGCCGCTGGATCAGTTTCGGCCCCACCGGCGAGGGCAGCTTCGCCGAGACCTACCGCGCCCGGGTCGAAGCCCTGGTCAAGGACCTAGCGGGTGATCACCCCGCACTGCTCAAAATCCAGCGTGGCGAAACCTTGTCCGACGACGATCTCGACGCCTTGGCCTCCGTTCTCAATCGCGCCGATTTATTCGTGACCGAAGAGCGCCTGCGCGAAGTCTACGACCAGCCCAAAGCCAACCTGACGGACTTTCTCCGTCATATCCTGACCGAGGCGACCCTGCCCTCGCGCGAAGACACGATATCCCAGGCCTTCGACGGCTGGGTTCGTCAGCATCCGCGCCTAAGCGCCACCCAATTGCTGTTTGTCCGCACCCTGCGCAAGGCCGTCATGCAGCAGGCTGCCGTCACGTCGGTTGATGCCCTGCGCCAACCACCGTTTACCAGCATTGGCGATCCCGAGCGGCTCTTTGTTCCCGCTGACCTCGCTGATCTGCTGGCCTTCGTCCAATCAATCGCAGCTTAATCTCCCACCGAAAGCCCTACATGCTGTCGCCACAACTTCGTCGCAAAGTTCATGACCTCTGGTCTGATTTCTGGTCCTCAGGCTTGTCGAATCCCCTGGTCGCTATCGAACAGATCACGTACCTGCTGTTCATTCGCCAACTCGAAGCGCTTGATCGCGACCGGGTCAAAGCCGGCAAGCCCTCCATCTACGCCGCCACCGCAGCGGAAATCGAATCTGCAAAAAAGTCAAAAGGAGCCATTCCGTCGTTCGACACCTGCAAATGGTCGTACATCAGCAAGAATCCATCGTTCAAACTGCTGAACGAAATCGTCTTCCCTTGGCTGCGTATCCTGGATCAACGGGTCGGTGACAAGACCAACGGCAATACCACCCTGGGCCGCATCTCAGGCCGCTTATCCGACGCCTATTTCATACTCGATGTGAACAAGACCGAAATGCTGAAACGCGCCGTTTCAGCCATCGATGATCTGTTCAAGCAGCTCGACACCAGATCGGTCAACGCCGACATCATGGGCGATATCTTCGAATATCTGCTCGAAGAGGTTAAAGAGTCCGGCAAGAACGGCCAGTTCCGCACGCCCCGCCAAACTATCCGCTTCATGGCCCAATTGCTCGACCCCGAACTGGGCAAGACGGTGCTCGATCCTGCCTGCGGTTCCGGCGGTTTCCTGCTCAACTGTCTGCTGCATTGGAAGGCCGAGAATACCGATGCCGAAGTTCTACGTCTGGAATGGGACGGCACCGCGCACCGCTTGCTGCCGAGTTGGCCCAAGGGCGTGGCATTCAATCCGAGTCGCTGCTTCGTCGGGTACGACAACGACCGCACCATGGTGCGCATCGCCTGGATGAACCTCATCCTGCACGGTCTGGAGACCCCTGAAATCCATCAGCGCGATAGCCTCAGCAAACGTCTCGACACCGATGAGCACGGTAAGGACAAGCCCCAAAGCGGAACCTACGACTACATCCTGGCCAATCCACCGTTCACCGGCAGCGTGGATGAAAGTGACCTCAGTGACCTCGCCGGCCGCTTCCCCCGGGGCAACAAGGGACCCATCACAACCAAGTCGGAATTGCTGTTTGTCTGGCTGATGCTCGACCTGCTGAAAGTCGGCGGGCGCACGGCGGTGATCGTGCCCGATGGCGTGCTGTTCGGTGGCACCAATGCCCACATCGCCCTGCGACGGACCCTGCTGTTCGAAAATACCCTCGAAGCGGTGATCTCGCTGCCGGCAAACATGTTCCAGCCGTATTCAGGGGTGAAGACCTCGATCCTGATCTTCCAAAAGATCGGCGACAAAGTCGCGGCGACCGCCGATCCACGAACCAACCGGGTGTGGTTCTACGAAATCAGCGACGAGGCCTATTCCCTCGATCAGAAGCGCCAAGCCCAGTATGGTCAGGATAACGATCTGTGGGATGCGTTGGAAAAATTCAAAGCCTGGCTCGCCGGCGATGAAGCCGCCTCCATCGCCACGACGTATTTTCAACCGGACTATTGGGAGGAGCGCTGGCGAAGCGTCGATGATGCCACGTTGCAGATCTTCCCCGATCTGGCGGGCGACAAAGGGCACACCCATCCCCTGCACGAGTTATGGCCGCAGGAATTCGCTTTTGATCCACAAGATCCCCGTGGTGCCCGGCAATATGACGAAGCGGTCATCGACACCGTCGGCCCAAAGGTCCTGGCCATCTATCAACGTGAAGCTCTGGCCGCCGCCCAGGCGGCACGCCGCAACGGTGACGCGGATGTCGCAATCCGCACCGCCGTCGATAAGCACCTGAAGAAAATCACGGGCCAGGTGAACAAGGCCCTGCGCGAACAACCCATTCTCGATACACAGGATGACCAGTTCGGCCTCGCAGCCTTCAAGAGCGTGCAAAAACAGATCGATGGTCTGGTGGCCGGTTGGTTAGGTGCGCCAGCGCCAGCCTCAGACCCGACGTTGCCAACCGAGCCACCCGCACCCGTCAAACGCGGACGGGGTCGCCCTCCTAAATCGGCGGCACCAGCCACGCCGGTGTCTCTTGCCACGGAAAGTATCACTGCTGAGCCCAACGCAGATCAGGCAGCTCTAGAGTTGCAAGCCTTGCTGCCGGCCTTTGCCAAGCTCGACGGCTACAATATCTGGCGGCGTAGCACCTCCGTGCGGCAGCATCCGGGCAAGCGCCAGACCGCCGCCGACGGCACCATCGCCCGCGTGCCCACCACCATGAGCTGGATCGTTCCTGTGCGG
This sequence comes from Planctomycetota bacterium, assembly GCA_014193115.1. Classification (GTDB taxonomy): domain Bacteria; phylum Planctomycetota; class UBA11346; order UBA11346; family UBA11346; genus BJHQ01. Next base: position 18,767 of record BJHQ01000030.1, read on the forward strand.
GTGTGGGCTGAACGCGAGAACTGGGGCGTCGATCCGACGACTCAGCAAGCCATCGCCAAGCCTACTCACATCAATGGTGTGGTAGATCCGACCTACCTGACATGGTTGCATGAAACCTTGGAGATCTTTGGTGATGATGGTCTGGTACTTGCCGAACATCGTGACCGGTTGGACCCCGACTGTTTGGAGGCACTGGATCTCAACCTGTCAGCGGGGCGGCATAAACCGTTCGTGTTCGATGCGGGTGAGCACCGAGATCCGGCGGAGTTGATCAAGGAAATGCAGGTGTTGCACGGGCAGATGCAGGAGCGGCTAGAGAAACTGCTTCGCATGGTGGGAGGTGCTGATTGATGCCGTCATCATCTTCCTTGACTCCTTGGCCAATCGTTCGCATCCGTGATCTTGGCCGTTTGATAGGCGGAGGAACACCGAGTCGAAAAAACCAAGAATTTTTTCGCGGAGTAATCCCATGGATTACAACTCAGGATATTCCGGAACATGACGTTGCGCCGATCTCGTTGGCGCGGGATTATATCTCAGAAGACGCCATTTCAGAGAGCGCTACCAATATCGTGGATGCCGGCTGCGTGCTTATCGCCACTCGGGTAACGGTTGGAAAGACAGCCATCTCGGGCACACGCATGTGTTTCAGTCAAGATGTCACGGCCATTCAATTGGATCGGCCTGATTTGGTTGATGCCATGTATGTAGCTCGTTGCTTACGCTCGCGTCGTGCATCCCTACTTCAGAAGAATCAAGGATCGACAATTGCGGGCATAACAAAAGACACGCTGGCGCTAGAACAGATTCCTCTCCCACCCATCAGCGAACAACGCCGCATCGTCGCCATCCTGCACGAGGCCGAGGAAGTCCGGCGACTGCGCGTCGGCTCTAATGAAATTGTCCAAAAACTGGCCGAGAAAATATTTTACGACCACCTCAGAAAATATAAACCCGTAACTCGATATGTCTCGATAGGAGACACCGTGCAGGTAAAAAGCGGAGAATTCTTGCCTGCGAGCGCAATGAAACTGGGTACAGTCCCTGTTTATGGCGGCAATGGAATTAACGGATATCATAACAAATCCTTATTTTCCTCCTCGAAGATCTGCATTGGAAGAGTGGGCGCTTACTGTGGCGTTGTGCATCTTACCATGCCTAATTCATGGATAACAGACAATGCGCTATATGTCAGCGAGATTAAAATTCCTGCAAACATCACATATCTTGCAAGTGCACTTAAAGCGGCCGGCCTGAATAGATTCGCTTCGCAGGGTGGGCAACCACTGATCTCCGCAAGTCGCATCTATCCGGTCACGATCCCTCTTATGCCGATGCCCGAGCAAGATAAATTTGATATGAAGGCAAGAGAAACTTTCGATTTGATCAACCAGCACGACGCGATTGAAAAAATGGAATCTATAACAATTCAATCACTCTCCTCACAGGCCTTCTCTGGTAAACTCACCGCCATCTGGCGCGACCGTCACCTTGAACAACTCACTCGCGAAGCCGCCGAACGCGAAGCCTGGCTGGCAACGCAGGGTGTTACTAATCCGCGCCAGCCGGCCCCTGTCGATCTGACCATCAAAGGCCGATTTGTTGCCCTGCCTAAAGGTGTTACCACCGACCAGGCCTTTATCTTGATGCGCATGCGGTCAGATGAGCCGGATGCCACTCACTATGTCACCGCGCAGAGCCTGGCCAAGGTTATGGAAGGCCGTTTGCGGCACGATGCCCGCGCCATCGATGGCCATCTCACTGTGTTGGCCGATCGGGGGCTGATTATTCCCGTCTCCCGAGAGATCGACGAGCCCAATCTGGGAACCATCTACGGCAAAGCCTATCGTCTGCCTCGCCGTGATGACTTGCGATACTCCTCCGAAATCGCTCGCCTCGCCGCGACGCTAAGCGCCAAAGACACCGGATCGCAGCGATGAGACTGAGGTATTTGCATTTGCCACGGTGCGGCCCACTGGAAGACATCGCTGTCTGTTTCGGACGTGATCAGCGCACCATGCACACGCTTGGCCTACCGCGCGCCATGAGCGGCGGCAGCCTCAACTTCGTTGTTGGCGTCAACGGCAGCGGCAAGTCCACCATCCTACGCGTGCTCTACCAAGCCTTTCGCGCCCTGCGCCATCGACAGTGGCCTGAACTGCCGTTGACCCTGGCCTGGGATAGCGGGTTGCCTTGGGAGGATGTGGCAGGTGCTTGGAATGACGGGCCATACCGCCTGCTGCATTGGGATCCCAGAGGTGAATCTCATAGCTTTCTGATCGTCATGCCGCGCACACCTGAGTTTGAACAATTGGATAGTGCGGGCTGGCACCAGAAAATAGAAACTTGGAGTAATTATCTCGCTTGGCGCCCAACACCAGGCTTTGCTCAGGTGAGTGGAAACGCGGTCCTTGGTCACCCGCAGCTTGACGCCGCCCTACCCAAGCAAGTGCTGGCTTATACCTCTGGCAACGAAGAGCTGTGGCAACATCTGGATCGGAATCAGCTCCAGGCCGAGGCGCTTGAGGCCCCCATCGAAACTGAGGCCGAACGACCGGCGCAGTGGAGTCTTCGCCAAGAATGGCACGACGAACTTCCCCAGCGTCTGGTGCGCAACCTGGGCTCTGGCGATCAGACCAAGCTAAATGACGTGGATCTGGCTGAAATCAACCGTCTCCGCAAGCAACTTGCCACTCAGCCCGCTGCCATCGCAAACCGTGAGTTCGACCTGCGCGTCGGACCACAGCAGGCGCGCATTGCCGCCATCGTGACCGCCCTGTGGCAGGCGGCCGAAGACCAGCGCACCCATCCCGATGCTGCCGCCCTGGACGGTCTTCGCCAGCACGCCAAGAACCATCCCGACGGCGACGATGCCCGGATGGTGCTCAATCGCATCGATTGGCTATTGCCATCCCATCTGTGCCTGACCTACCACGATCACGGCGATGGACTGCTAGAGGACGATCGGCGAATGCTGCTGGCCTTGGTTGCCCTGGCGGACGAGGTGATCGCCTTGCCCCGGGGACGCATGCGCGCTGTGATCGCCCTGAAGCATCGCAGCAATCTGAGCATTGCCGGGGCTATCAATCCGAATTTCCTTGTCGTGCCCCAGGCGTTAGAATCCCTCGTCAAGCGACTCGACCAAGAGCCGAGCGGGGCTAGCGCGTTCCTGCGGATCTTCAGTGAATCCCAGGACCTGCACGCCTGCCTGTTTGATGCCTTCAGCACGCTGCACCGGTGGCAACGCCTGGGCCTGCTCGAACACCTGGGCCTGACCATCACGCGTATACACCAGACCACAGCTATCAGCGACGAACTGGAAGACCGCGTTGTTAGCTACGACCAATTGTCTGATGGCGAGCAGATGCTGCTCTGCCGCATGGCGCTACCATTTTTGCTGCGTGGCCAGGACGGTGCCCTGCTACTGCTCGATGAACCTGAAACCCACTTCAACGACGTCTGGAAGCGTGAACTGGTCACCATGCTCGACCGCGCATTGCTGGATACCACGCGGGCCCAGGTGGTGATGGCGACCCATACCAGCATTGCCCTCAGCGATGCGCTCGCTGCCGAAGTCACCGTGTTCAACAAGGACTTACAAACCGGTCGAATCAGCGCCGAAGGCATTCCACACGCCCTCTTCGGCGTCGACCCCAGCCGCCTTCTGCTTAAAGTATTCGACGCTCCGGACATCACCGGCTCCCGGTCAGCCCAACTGCTGCGAAAATTGCTGGATCCTAATCGATGGAAGCCCGATGAAAAAGCCGACCTCGAACACTTGATCGGCCTGATCGGCAGCGGCTGGCCCCGCGCTCGCCTCATGGACATCCTGGAAGAATTGGAGGGTAATCGTGCTCCATCCGATCCCTGATTCCAGCCTCCGAGATATGTTATTCGCCGTTCTGAACATGCAGAAGCGCTTGCTCGCGCGTCTCTGTTTATTACCTGAAAATGCTAACATTGATCTTGATTGGCTTAAAGCGACATGGGCAGAAGCTCCAGGTGAATGGGTTCGACGATTCTGGGAAAATGATAAAGGAGGACGCGCTAAGAATTGCAAGATTGTTGCAGGTGCATCACAGCACGACAAACGTGCAATCATTTCCTGCTGCCGTAACCATCTAAGATACGCCGAGGTCTACAAAACTGGCTCATTCAGCCTGCACAAGCAAGACTGGACTGAAAACCCATTCACTGCTGTAAAGAATTTGCTGATTGACTTCTACGATCCATATTTCTACAAAGGCGAAGGATATCCTGGGACCGGCCCGGGAAACTTTACGAAGGACACATATCTTGCTGCGTTGAGCCATCAGATTTCCGTCTGCCCCTACACGGATGAGTCCGTTCATCTCATCAAAATGGATCACTTCCTGCCGAAGGAGGAATTTCCAATTCTTTCGTGTCACCCCGATAACCTAATCTCCTGTAGCACTGACGCGAATAGTGGACAGATAAAAGGTAGGCGTGTTCCGTTGGACATGGGGAATGCATCTCAAGCTGGTCAATGGCTTCATCCACGACTTCGGCCCGCTGCCACTGGAACCAAGATACGACATAATACCATATTTAGAATTCGATTCCACATTGGTCTTGTTGGCCTAAAGACACGATTAGAAGCTAAGGATCCGAGCATTCAGAAACGTATAGATAAATTCCAAGATTTCTTTAAAATTTCCGAGTTCTGGAGCAAGAACCTAGATGATGAGGTCCAGGGATTATCAGGATCGATTGCAGATACACTTCGCGATTACGGCCTTCCGCCGACGGCGCAAAATATATGCAAATTATTGAAGCGCGAGCATCGCCGTGCTCGGCGTTTTATTGGCTGTCACGATCGCGGTATTGTGACGGCTGCTTTCATCTGGCACGTCCTTGCTTCCCAATCCCTTTTTGAGCAAGTCAAGAGTACCTGTGAGAGAGGAACCTAAGATGTCAGTACAGCCTTCCTTTACCAGTGAGGCATTGTCCCAGGCCATCGGCATCTCACATGCGTGTCGTTGAGAAGGCGATCAGTGAACTCCTTATATCGAGAGCCACTCGCCGGGCCGAGGCGCGACCTATCGAATGCCTGGATCGATGCCGCCGTCTGACAGGCCGTGAAAAAATAACGCTCTTGCTAAGATGCCGAATTTTCCGATTCCAATCAAACGGCAGTACTGTGAAGTAGCAGAATGATGCCTAAAAATCACCTCGATCGCCGGACCAGCTCGGCTCAACAGGCAGAGAGTAGTACGGCTTCATTGCCGCCGGCCCTTAACGCCCTCGTTGCATCGTTATCCGCCTTGCAGGCCCAAGGCGTTGCTGCTTACACCACTGTCGTTGACGATCTCATTGCCAGCGGATGCAAGGACGTTGACACCATCGCCAGAACCCTTGACGGTTTGCTGGACTTTGCTGGTCATCACCAGGGCCTGGCGTTGTACCGTCGACTGTGCCGGCACCTCTGGGACATCGACCAGCAGGCCGCAGCCACCTACGTTCAGTTCTACCGCGAATTCTGGGATCCCGAGGATGAGCGCCCGTGGAAGCAGACGCCAGTGCCGAAACGCGAGGGTGCCGGTCGGTGACGCAGCCCCCGCCATTCACTGTGCCGCCGGTTCTCATCGCTCTCGTCGCCGTTATCGGCGAACAGGTCGGCCGGCTTGAGCTCTCGCTACCGCCCGAGCGCCAACTGCTGCTGCGCCGCACCAACCGCCTGCGCACCATCCAGGGCAGTCTGGCCATCGAGGGCAACACCCTAACGCTGGAACAGGTGACGGCCGTCGTCGCGGGCAAGCGCGTGCTGGGTAGCGTCCGCGAGGTTCAAGAAGTGCGCGGCGCCGTGGCGGCCTACGACCGGCTGGGCGAATGGGATCCAACCAAGCGGGAAGACCTTCTCGCCGCCCACGGCGTGCTGATGACGGGGCTGGTGGACCGTCCCGGACACTTCCGCACCACGCCGGCAGGCATCCAGCGCGGCGACCAGTTGGTGCACGTCGCCCCGCCGGCTGGCCAGGTGCGCGCCCTGATGAACGACCTGTTTGCCTGGCTGAAGGCCACCGCCGACCACCCACTGATCGCCGCCTGTGTCTTCCACTACGAGTTCGAGTTCATCCACCCCTTCGTCGACGGGAACGGGCGCATGGGCCGCCTGTGGCAGACGCTGATTCTGAGCCGCTGGAAGCCGCTGTTCGCATTGGTCCCGGTTGAGTCCCTGATCCGCGACCAACAGGCCGGCTATTACTCTGCTCTGAACAAGTCCAACCAGGCCGGGGCCTCGACCCCTTTCATCGCCTTCATGCTCCAGGTGATCCACGACGCCCTAACCGCTCTGGACACCACCCCCCAAGTCGCCCCCCAAGTCACCCCCCAAGTCGCGCGGCTCCTTGCTGCCCTCACCAGCGACCTGGACCGTGCCGCCATCCAGAAGGCACTTGGCCTGGCCGATCGCAAGTCCTTCAGCCAGCGCTACCTCCAGCCGGCCTTGGAAGCAGGCCTGGTCGAGCTGACCCTCCCGGACAAGCCGAACAGCCGACTCCAGCAGTACCGGCTGACCGCCCGCGGGCGGAACGTCAGTGAGCGAGGGTGATGAGCGGAGAGGGCCTCATCGAATATTTGGGTTTCTTGTTTTCTGCCTGGCGCCGGTCCGCCCAGGGCCCCACTGCGCGCCGTTTTGCCGTCACGCACATCCATTGACCCGCCAATGGCTTGACGACTCTTCTGGCGAACAGGGACCATATGGCCTCCTCCCGCGCCACCCCCAGCGACGCCCACCGCCCCTACCGCCTGCCCCGCATCATCGCCCTGTTGCGGGCCCAGCCGCTGCCAGCCGAGGTCCTGCTCCCCCGGCTCAATGCCCTGTTGCGCCAGGCCAAGCTGCCCGGGATCAGCCTACGCGCCCTCCAGCGGGACCTGGGGTGGCTGCTGGAGCACCTTGGGGACGGCGGCATCGAGCGAGTGGCCAAATCGGATCTGAAGCCGGCGCCGCCGCCTGAATTCCACCGCTTCCGCCAATTCTACAGGCTGATCGGTGCCGAGGACCTGATCCCCACCACCGGCGATCTGGTATTCATCACCGAACTTGAAGCCCTGGCCCTGGTGGCCGCGCGGGCCCAACTGGCCTCGCCGCCGGCGCCAGGGACCAAGGCGGCCGGCGCGGGCCCGCTGGCGGATGCCCTTGGTCAACTCATCCGTCGGCTCGGGTTCAGCGACAAAGACAATAGAATTCCTGACATCCTGGCGGTCACCCACGCCGCACCGCAGCCCTACGACCCGGTCCACCTGCTGACCGCCATGCGCGCTATCCGCTTGGGCGATGGGTTGGCCATGCAGTACCGGTCGCTGACCAAGCCCACCCATGAGGTGGTCGCTCAGCCGGTGCGTATGGTCCTGGTCGAGGGCGAGCCCTACTTGTGGGCATTCGATGCCGGCGAGCGCAAGCTGAAGAACTACAAGTTTTCCCGCATGGAATCCCTGGCGGCGCGCCCGCCCGTGCCCGATCTGCCGGCGGGACTTGATGGCGAGGTGCGGGCCCAGCTCAGCGGCGGCTTCCGCGGGGTGGCCGGCGACGCCCAGCGCGGCCGGGTGGTGGTGCGGCTCAGCAAAGGCGCGGTGCCCCACCTGCGCCACCGCCGCATGGGCGGATCGCAAACCTGGGAGGACCTGCCCGACGGCGGGGCCCGCATCGCCTTCAACACCAGCGGCATCGACGCGGTAAAACACTGGCTGCTGCAGTGCGGGTCCGAGGCCGTGGTCGAGGCGCCCCTGACCCTGGTGGACTGGTTCCGGGCCGAGACCGCGCGGATGGCGGCCACCTACCGGCGGTGAAATCAGACCTTGGGCGGTCCCGGCACCAGCCGCCCGCCCCGGACGGTCGCTGCCACCGCGAGAGCGGCCGCTGCCAGAACCAGGTTCTTGATGATGTATTGGCCCTCCAAGGTGGGGACCAATGGAAACTGGACGAAACACTCGTGGGGGAACAGGAACAGCGGCGTGATGGTCCCTGGCAACTGCACCGCCAGCAACAGCAAGGTCGCGCGGATCCACAGCCCGGTGATCATGCCCAGGCCGATCAGGCATTCCCAGATGCCCAGACCGAGGGGAATCACGGCGGCCGGTATCATCCCCCAACTGAGGGCGACGATGGTCTTGGTCGCCAGAGCCTCAGCAGGGCTCAGACCTGGAAACAGCTTCAGCGCCCCGAACCAGAGGAAACAGATGCCAACGCTCAGGCGTAGGAGAAGGATGGCGAGGCGAGCGCACCAGTCGGTGATGCGCAGGTCGATGGGCTCCAGGCTTGCAGGCAGGTGGGTCATGGGCTGGTCCTTCTTGCTGGTGCGGATCATCCGCATCGCTGGCCGGCGTGGACAGACCGAATGCAGAACTCTGGGACCACCATGCGGGAGTGTCATGGGCCCACCTTCAGGCGCAGTCAGATCCGTCGATCGGCGCCGATACCGGCAGTGACCGGCGAAAGCGCATCTCGAGGTCCGGCGTATTGATGCTCAACGTGTTCCACGCCGCCCTGGCCATGGACAACCCCGCAAGTCACCCCCCGGCGGGCTATCCGGGAACTCTCGGGAACTCTCCCGATGGCATTGGCCACCGTGAAAAACAGGTAACCGTTTTCCTGCTAAAGTCGCACGGTGCGCCGTGCTTGGATGTCAGTCCCTGACCGCTCGCCACCAATCGGGCTGGTCGTTTGCCTGGGCGATGACCGCGCCGTTTTCTACCTGGGCAATCAGCCGGTAGAGACTGCGCAGGTCGTCGTTGTCGTAGACCAGTACCGCCGACAGCCTCTGCAAGGCAGCGCGCAAGTAGGCCAGCACGCGTGGAAAACGGGCGACGATGCGGTCGGGGGGCACGTCGTGACCGCCCTGGGACACCCGCATGGCGACGCGCTCGTCGCTGCGCTCTGGACCGCTGATGCCGATGAAGATGAGGACGACCGTGTGTGGCCCTTGTCCTTGGCATCGGTGAACAGGCCGAGCTTGGCACCGACTGGGTCGGAGAACACCGTCTCGGTGATGAAGCTCTCGCGTTGCCTGATCAGTTCCGCCCGCACCGCATCCGCGGCGGCCGCCGCCTTCCGGGCATCAAGATCCAACTCGCGCGCAAGAACATCGGCATTGACGAAGCGCAGGCCGGCGGCGGCGAGATTGGCGTGGAAGTACGTGCTCCTGCCCGCGCCATTGGGACCTGCGATAACCAACAGCAATGGGCGCCGCGCCAGCAGCGCCGCGATGTTTTCACCCAGCATCAGGCATCAGTCGCAGGGGTGAAGATTCGGTTCACAAAGCGGCCCGCGGTGCGGGTACCATCATCCGTCGTGCGAACGAGGATGCCGGCCCGCTCGGGGTGGGGTTCGTAATGGGGGAAGGGCTGGGCCGCCAGGTGCTGGGCCAGGCGCTGCTGCCCGGCGGGCATCTCGACTTCGGCGACGAGTTCAGCCAGCGGGCGGGCGGCGCCGCGGCGGCTGATGGCCATCGCCTGGCTGCCGTTCAAGAGCGGGTCAATGGCACGGCCGAGCCGAGCCCAGAACTCAACCTGGCCGGCGATGCTGCGCTCCATCGCCTCGCCCGCCATGCGGGCATCGAGCACCAAGGCGTCCGATAGCTTCACGGGCATGCTCATGGAGCGCATGGTAGCAGATTACTACCATCGTCCAACATGGGTGTTATCGCGAAACGCTGGGAGCAGTTCAGCGGGAAGAAGGGGCAGCGCGTCGCTGGATAGCTCGTAAAGAACGCGTTACTTATTGAGCTGGCTGGTCACGTCCGCGTGACCAGCAAGCATGACGCCACGGGGCACGTTTGCAGTGCGGAGGCTCGGCCGGCGCAATCGCCTCTTCCCTCGCCACTCATATTCCGTACAGTCCGTACAGAAGGAGTTGGCCATGCCGCCCAAGACCTGCGGTGCCGAATCGGCACGATCTCATTTACCTGAACTCTTGGAGCTGGCTCATCGCGGTGTGCCAACCGTGATCACGCGTCACGGCAAGCCCTACGCAGCCGTCGTGTCCGTCGAGGTCGCCACCAGCAGCCGGCGCGGCATCTCCGTACTCGCCCTCAAGGGCAGCGGTGCTGGTCTCTGGGGCGATGACCCGGCGCGCACCATCGCCAGCATGCGGGACGAGTGGGCATGAGCCTGGCAGATCAGATCCCTGACGGTGCGACCGTCCTGATCGACACCAACCCCATCATCTACCTTTTCGAGGGCCACCCGCTGGTGGCCCCATTCGAGCCGATCTTCGCTGCGGTGGATGCCGGCCGGATCCAGGCGCTGGTGACGCCGGTGACGCTGTCTGAAGTCGTCACGGGGCCCCTCAAAGCCGGCAAGGAGGCCTTGGCGGAACGCTACCGCCAGGCGATTTGCGCCGGCAACGGTTGGTCTCTGCGGGAGATCGACGCCGACATTGCTGTCCTGGCTGCCAGGCTGCGCATCCGCCATCGACTCCGGCTTCCAGACGCCATCCAGGTTGCCGTGGCTGTCCATGAGGGATGCCACGCCCTGGTCACCCACGATCGCGACTTTCATGGCTTGACCGACCTGTTGGTGCTGGGCGTCAAGACCCCAGGTCAATGAATGTACCTCTTACTGCCCTAAGGATCCACCCATGACCGACCTCATCACCTGTGTCTGGTTCGACCACGGCCAGGCCAGCGCAGCCGCCGCATTCTACGCCTCCACCTTCCCCGATAGTCGCGTCATCAAGGTGAACCGGGCTCCTGGCGATTTCCCCGGCGGGAAGAAGGACAGTGAATTGACCGTCGAATTTACCGTGCTGGGACGGCGCTTCATCGGGCTCAATGGTGGCCCGAACTTCACGCCCAATGAAGCGGTGAGCTTCATGGTCGTCACCGATTCCCAGCAGGAGACCGACCGTTACTGGGATGCGATCCTCGGGCATGGTGGCATCGCGAGCGCCTGCGGCTGGTGCAAGGACCGCTGGGGATTCTCGTGGCAGATCACGCCGCGACGCCTGCTGGAGCTGACCACCAGCGCCGATCCCGACCAGGCCCAGCGCGCTTTCGCTGCGATGATGACCATGGTGAAGATCGACATAGCAGCACTCGATGCTGCCGTGGCCAATCGGAGGTAACTATCACGGCCAGCCGGCGCGACGCCCATGGCAAGTGCGCCGCAAGGTCACGACCCTGGCGGAAATTCTTGGCCGCGGCCCCGGCAACCCGATCTGAGCTATTACAACGCTCAGGCATGCCAGGCAGGAAGTCTGGCGGCGGCCTCGATCAGCAGCGGTCGATGGTCTGAAGTTAGGAATGCCGACGATCTGGCCCCCGAGGCCACGGCGGCGATGGTCTGGAGATGGTCCAGCACCTCGGCAACCAGGGCAGGCACCAGTTCATCGAGGATGACCTGACCATGCCACCCGGTCAGGTTCAAGGCGACTTCATCCCGCAAGAGCCGCAGAAGATCCTGCAGATCTTTGCGCAGGCGGGGCGTCGCTGAAAGACCTCGTTGATACTCGCTGTCCCCATGGGCCAGGACCAGGCCGACGGCGCTGATCTTCGACAGGGCCAATCCCAGGTGGTTGAGGCGCAGCCACTGGAATCCCTGCATGACTGGATCCCAGAATGGCTCAGTAAGCATGCTGGGAAATTTCCGCTGGCCCTGATACGCACGCAGCACGCGGCAGATGTAGGCGCCATCCTCGCCGCCCCAATAGTCCTGCAGGCGCAGCTCGCTGCCGCCGGCGCCGCCATCGCCACCGTACTGGCCAAGCAGGTCGACAATGCAGGGCGGTTCGCCGGCGTGGGCCGGCGATCGCCAGCGATAGCGCTTCGCCGCGTCCCGCTGCCACCCGGCCTCGGTCAAAGCCTCAAGCCAGCCCCGATCGTCGGCGGCGGCAATCACGATGTCGATGTCCTCGGTGGTACGAACCGGTGGCCCCCAAACCTCGGCCCCAAATCTGGCCGCCTGTTGCAGATCCCAGTCCAGGATCGCCACCCCGCCGATGACCACGGTGCGACTGACCAAGGGCAGCCGCTGCCGGCGGATCAGATCATTGAGCGGTGCGAAGCGGACGAAGATCGATGACATCAGATACCCCAGGTTTTGGCCAGGTTATTCAGCATCTCAGCGCCGCGTTCAGCGACCCTGGCATCGGGAGACTCGATGGCATCGAGGAGCGGCAGACCCGGGAGCAGCCCGGGAAGACGGGGCAGCTCAGACTTGCGGGATGCATCCGCAAGGGCGGCGGGATGGACCCCGCCAGCAGCAAACCAGAGCATCCGCATCAGGGGATGATCGTCCGCAAAGATCGTCACCCGAATGCCGGGCCAGCGCTCCGTCGCTGGCGGTTCGGCCAGCACCTTGGCCTCGCTGGCCAGGACCGCCCAGGCCGATCGCCCCACCCACACATCGCTGTCGTAGGCCTGCACCAGGCTTCCAAGGGCAGCGAGGTGGTCGCCCCCGGTCGCCCAGACCCGGCCATCGAGCGACCCTGGCTTGCCCCAGCGCTGATCAGTTGCGGCCCGTCCGATGGTGAGGGTCGGCAATCGACGAGGGGATCGAGCCCAAACGACCTCGACCGGCCCATGCCGCTTGGGCCACCGCGGAGAGCGCATTGACGGCCACCAGCGGGCAAGGGCGCCCCACCAAGCGACCAATGCGCCAGGCGCCGGTTGATACTCCATCTCGCGACCACGGCGGACGCCGAGCAGCCGACCGGCCAAGCCCTCGTTCAGCGTCCAGGCATGGACCGTTGGGTAACTGTAGCCGCTCAGGGACGCCAATGAGGCGATCGTGGATGGACCATCCAGGCTGGCAGCCACCGACAGCCAAAAGCCCGCAAGGGGGTGTTGTGGCTCTTCAGTTGCCGGACCATCGGGCCTCGATGATTCGGGCAGACGGCGGCGCAGTTGGCAGACAATGGCAGCACCGTTCACCACCACGAGTTGGCCGCGACCCCGAGCGTTGACCCACGACCAAGGCGCATGGTTGGGAGCCCGCTCGCGCCCGGGCAGCAGCAAGAGCCGCCCCTCGCCGGCCTCTTCGACACGCTCAGTCGGCACCAGTCTGGTCTGGTGGATGATCCGATCACCCAACCGCACATCGACCTGCCCGTTGGCCTGCACCTGGACCACGAAGGGCTCCGCGTCGTACCACCCCTGGCAGATCATGGCGAACCTATAACTAGGATACATTGCCGTGCAAAGGATTTCCTATAACTAGGAAATCTTGGTAACGGCACATGATCCTAGAACTAGGATAAAGGGACGGTGTAAGAGGAGCGCACAAAGATGAGGCCCGGCTTAACTTTTACGCATGGCCAACAGAGCCGTGAGCGTGGAGAACCGTCTATCGCTTGTCCTGTTTGGTGAGCCAACACAACCCACGGCGAAAGCCGTGGGTTTTTTGCTTACTGATCATTTATATATAGGTTGACATCCCCCGGATGCCTGGCATGATCCCGCCATGCCAGCCAAGCAGCGCCGTTCGACCCCCCGACTGACCGGCAAGCGGGATCATTCCGCGATGGAGAAGCGGCGCCTTGAGGCGTTGACGCTGTTGGCCGACGGCATCTCCCAG
>BJHQ01000031.1 GCA_014193115.1 Planctomycetota bacterium
AGAAAGGTGGAGGAGACGCACGAAGGATCGGCGGATGGGAGCATCCGCACAACGCTCCAAGAGGCCTGGATCCGTCCGAAGGACTTTTTTCAAGGCAACCCAGCGGGGGGTTATGCAATCGCCCTGGGGGAAGCAGCGGGACGCTTGCCAGCCCACGACCGCTGACCATGCCGTATCCTCACGGAGGAACCGCCATGCCGATCACCGCCAGCCCCGCCTGGACCGCCCTCCAGCAACATGCCGACCGTCTGCGCGGGCTGCACCTGCGCGACCTGATTCAGGATGCCGCCCGCTGCAAGGCGATGACCGCGACGGTGAAGGACGAAGACGGGCCGATCCACCTCGATTACAGCCGGCAGTTCGCCACTCCTGAGACCACCGGTCTGCTCATCGACCTCGCCCGTTCCGCCGACCTCGCCGGATCCCTCGAAGCCATGGCCCGGGGCGAACGCCTGAACCGCACCGAGAACCGCAGTGTGCTCCACCACGCCCTGCGTCTGCCGGCTGACGAGGCGCTGACCGTCGATGGCGTCGATATCGTCGCACAGGTCCACGACGTCCTGAAGAACATCAAGCGTTTCAGCGATGCCCTGCGCAAGGGCAAGCGCCTGGGTGCGACTGGCGAGCCATTGACCGACGTGGTCGCGATCGGCATCGGCGGTAGCTATCTCGGCCCTGAGTTCGTCGCCGAGTCCCTGCGCACCGATCCGGCCTGCGCCAAGGCGGCAGCGGGGCGGCGCCTGCGCTTCCTGGCCAATGTCGATCCGATCGATGTCACCCGGGCCCTCGATGGTCTCGATCCGGCTCGCACCCTGGTCGTGGTCGTCTCCAAGACCTTCACCACCGCCGAGACCATGCTCAACGCCCGCACCGTGCGCGCCTGGCTGGTCAAGGCCCTGGGCAAAGCGGCGGTGGCCCAGCACATGGTCGCAGTGTCGACCAATCTTGAAGCGGTCGAGGCTTTCGGCATCGATCCTGCCAACGCCTTCGGCTTCTGGGATTGGGTCGGCGGCCGGTACAGCGTGTGCAGTGCGGTCGGCGTGCTGCCCTTGGCGCTGCACTTCGGATTCGCGCCGGTGCAGCGGTTCCTGGCCGGAGCCCACGCCATCGACCGCCATTTCTTCACTGTCCCGGTGGAGAAGAACCTGCCGGTGCTGCTCGGCCTGTACGGCGTCTGGAACAGCAGTTTCCTTGGCCATCCGGCCCGCGCCCTGCTGCCCTATTGCCAGGCGCTGCACAAGCTGGCCCCGCATATCCAACAGGTCGACATGGAGTCCAACGGCAAGCGGGTGGACCTCGACGGGGCCGAGCTGGGTTTCGCCGCCGGCGAGATCGATTTCGGCGAGCCCGGCACCAACGGCCAGCATTCCTTCTATCAGTTGCTCCATCAGGGCCGGGTCGTGCCCGCCGACTTCATCGGCTTCCGGCGCAGCCAGCAGCCTTTGCAGCTCAAGGGCGAGAGCGTCGCCAACCACGATGAGCTGATGGCCAATTTCTTCGCCCAGCCCGACGCCCTCGCCGTGGGCAAGACCGCGGCAGAGTGCCGCGCCGAGGGCGTCCCAGAGGCGCTGGTCCCGCACAAGGTCTTCCCCGGCAACCGGCCGAGCAACGTGCTGCTGCTCGAACGGCTCGACCCGTATTCCTGCGGCCAGCTGCTGGCGCTGTATGAGCACCGCACGGCGGTCCAGGGATTCATCTGGGGCATCGACAGCTTCGACCAGTGGGGCGTCGAGCTGGGCAAGGTCCTGGCCAAGCAGGTGCGCGGCCAGATCGCGGCGACCCGCAACGACGGCGACCGGATCAAGGGCTTCAATCCTTCGACTTCCGCGCTGCTCAAGCGCTATCTCGAAACCTGAGCCATGGCCCTGCCTCTCTCTACCGTTCTGGCAGCGAGCGTGACCGGATCGGCGCTGGTGGCCTTGGCTACCGCCAGCCCGACTCCCGGAGCGAAGGCGCTGCATGGCGTCACTGCTGCGGTCGCGCTGCTCGTCGCCCTGGTGCCGGTGGTCGGTGAACTGCAACGCTACATCAACGGCAATCTGCTCCAGGTGCTGGCGGTGGCGGCCGGCATCCTGGCGTTGGTCTGTGCTTTCCTGGCACGGAAGAAACCGATCCCGTCCACGGTCCTGGTGGTGGCCGGGCTGCTCCTCGTCCTCGTGGCGATGCGCTGGGTGACCTGATCGGCCATCGCGAGGCGAAGAATCGGGTCGTCTTCATGATCCGTTCACGCCTTCCCCCAGACTTGCACCCGACTTACTCCCCCTAACACTCATCGTTCCATCGCGATGAAGCGATGGTTCAGCCGAGGACCCACCCATGGCCCGCAGCCTCTTCACCTCCGAATCCGTCTCGATGGGCCACCCCGACAAGGTGGCTGATCAGATCAGCGACGCGATCCTCGACGCCTTTTTGAAGCAGGATCCGCGCAGCCGGGTCGCCTGCGAAACCCTGTGCACCACCGGTCAGGTGGTCGTCGCTGGCGAGGTCACCAGCACCGCCTTCGTTGATGTCCAATCGGTCACCCGCCAGACCATCCGTGAGATCGGCTACACCGATGCCCGGGTCGGCTTCGACGCTGATTCCTGCGGCATCCTGGTCGCCCTGCACAGCCAGTCGCCCGACATCGCCGTTGGCGTCGATGCCGACAAGAACAAGGAACAAGGCGCCGGCGACCAGGGCCTGATGTTCGGCTATGCCTGCGATGACACCCCCGAACTGATGCCGCTGCCGATCTTCCTCGCCCATCGCCTGGTCGAAGCGCAGGCCGAATGGCGGCGCAGCGGCAAGCTGAAATACCTGCGCCCCGACGCCAAGAGCCAGGTGACGATCGAATACGAAGATGACCGTCCGGTCCGCGTCCACACCGTGGTGCTCAGCACCCAGCACACCCCCGAGGCCAAGCAGGAAACGATCCGCAAGGACGTGATCAAGCTGGCCACCGAGATCATCAACAAGGCGTCGAACACCAAGGTCGACAAGCAGACGGTGTGGCACATCAACCCCACCGGCCGTTTTGAAGTCGGCGGACCCCACGGCGACACCGGCCTGACCGGCCGCAAGATCATCGTCGACACCTATGGCGGCATGGGCCGTCACGGCGGCGGCGCCTTCAGCGGCAAGGATCCGAGCAAGGTCGACCGCAGCGCCGCCTATGCCGCGCGCCATGTCGCCAAAAACATCGTCGCCGCTCAACTCGCCCGCCGCTGCGAGGTCCAGGTGGCCTACGCGATCGGCGTCGCCAAGCCGGTCTCGGTGAAGGTCGACACCTTCGGCACCGGCACGGTCAGCGACGACATCCTCAGCGCCGCCGTCGACGACGTGTTCGACCTCCGCCCCAAGGCGATCATCGACCGCCTCGACCTGCTCAAGCCGATCTACCGCCACACCGCCTACCACGGGCATTTCGGCCGCGCCGGCTTCTCGTGGGAGAAGACCGACCATGTGAAGGAACTGCTCGCCGCAGTGAAGAAGATCTCCAATGCCGCCGCCAAGGCCGCCAAGGCCTGAGCTGGCTATCCGGGGCTCGCGCCCCGGGACACGTAGCGATAGGCCAGTGCCTGCGGCGTCGCCGCAAGCACTGGCACCATCCGAAGAACGCCAACAAGGCCGGAAAGGGAACCACCTTTCCGGCTTGTTTTTTATTCGGCTCGGCGTTCAACCTGACAAAAGCAGACGAACCGCCAAGGCGCCAAAACGCTCGCGGAAAAACCAGGGAAAAGCTTTGCGCGCTGGACGACCAACCGGATGCGGATGGGTCTTTCTTTCTTTGCGCACGCAACAACAACGTGCGCGTTGCGCAGCGGCGATGCCCGCACCGCCGGGGCGATCCTGGTGACGATGCCCGCTTGATCAGACCGGATCCACGATTCTGAGCAATTCCGGCGATGTGGACCACGCCGTGCCGGATTCGAGCAAACCCATCCTGCCCGAGGAGCCCGCACCTTTTCCACTTGGCGCCTTGGCCGTTTCCCCAACTGCTTCGCCTAGGTTCAACGATGGCGAACGCCGCACGGTAGAACGGCTTCAAGCAAAGGACCAACATGCCCTGCAGTCGCATTTGCCTGGCGGCCATCCTGTCTGTTGCACTGACTGCAGGTGAACCAGCACCGCACCCCGGTGAGCCCGCTGACCACCGCGTCCTCATTCCAACCGCCGATAGCACCGCGGCCCGGATCTGGGCCCGGGAGCACCTGGACGGGCCGCCGCGGATCGAGCCGGTGTACACGCCGGTGGCACCGGTCGACCACTGGGACCTGACCCTGCCGAAACTGCATCCGGCCGGGGCCGATGCGACCCTGACCGTAGCGGTACGCGCAGGAGCGGTGGCTAACGGTTGGGTCGTGGCTCCGTCGGCCGACAACCTGATCCATTACACCAGCACCTATCGGTTGACTGCCAGCCCGACCGGACTGAACGGCGCCGTGCGCATCGGTTTTCTTGACAAGGGCCAGCTCAATTCCAGCGAATACCTCAAGTTCGCGCACGAACGCGTGGCCATCATCGAGGTGACGGCCGATGCCCAGGGCGTGATCACCGGCAAGGCGTTGCTGCTGGGTGGCGATCAGCGGCGGGAGGCCACCATCACCGGCAGGCGCTATTCCGGCGGACGACCTCCCGTGCCTCAGGACCGGCTGGCGGCTGGCGCCGGATGGCCTGGATACCGCGGACCCGCCGGCTGCGGCGCCGCCAAGGAACACGGCAACCGGCTGGTCGATGACCTGTCTCTGGCCCGGCCGGTGTGGAAGGCCGACCACGAATTGCCCGACGGTCGCGCTCACTCCAGCGGTGGCGGCAACGTCAATCCGGTGGTCAAGGACGGCATCGCTGTCGATTGGCTGCGCTATTCCGGAGCCAAATCCAGTCCGGTGGTGGCCGACGGCTGCGTCTATACCTATACGATGGTGCCCTCTGGAACGCAGCGGTGGTTGGTCGCAGACCCGCGCTACTCGCTCACCGAGCTTCAGTCCGCCATCGTGCGCCAGGCCGCCCATGCCTGGTTGCCTGGCCAGCCTGTGCCACCTGACGAAATCCCGGCCTTCGCCCGCGGCACCACGCCGCCAGAGGTATTCCCCCAGCCCACCATGTTCTGCATCGGCGCCGACGATGTGGTGTTCTGCTTCGATGCGCAGACCGGGGCCTTACGGTGGAAGACGGTCTATCCGGCCGCCTCGGCCAATTACGGCGGCAGCAAAGGCGGACCGCAGCTGACCCCGTTCGTCGCCGACGGCCGGATCTACGCCCTGGGTTCGACCGAGCGCATCTACTGCCTCGACGCCAAAACCGGCAAAGAGATCTGGCAATCGCACACCGGTTGGAGCGCCACCGCCAAGGACAAGATCCTCCGGGACCGGCTGGCTGCGGGCGAGGCCTTTCCGGTCAATCGCAGCCTGGAGACAGCCCTGGTGGTCGCCGAGGGTGTCGTGATCTGCAGCGACAATCGCGGCAAGCTGCACCAGAAGGACGGCTATCCCAACACCAGCGGCCCCGGCCTGATCGGCCTCGATGCGGCCACCGGCAAGCGCCTGTGGCAGACGCCCGAGGGTTTCGCCGGCGCCATGCCCTGCCGCTGGGTCCATGGCGGTCGCACCTATATCCTGGCGGATGGGGCTGGCGCAGCTGGCGACCGCCTGCGTCTGCTCGATCCCAAAACCGGCGGCGTCTTATGGGAAGTCCCGTGCCTGCGCACCGGCATGGGCCTGGTCGCCAGCGAGGACTACGCGGTGGCCAACACCGGCACCACTGACAAGGATGCGGTCGCCACCGGATTCCGCATCACGCCGCAGAAAGCGGAACGGATCTGGACTCTGCCAGGCAAGAAGCTGCCCACCGGCTACCACTACGCCGCCATCAGCGGTGGACACCTCTATTTCTCGCCTGGCGAGGGCAGCATCCTCTGCGCCAAGTTGTCAGATGGCGAGGTCGTCGCCGAACTGAAGCATGGCGGCGGCCACACCGGCGGCGGTCACTTCCTCATCGCCGGTGAAGGCCGCACCATCTCATCAGGCATCTGCTTCACTGGCCTTGAGAGCGAAACCGCACCGATCACCGGGTCGCCCTGGCGCGCGGCCTTCGCTGTTGGCTATCTCAGCCCGATGGAGCCGGCCTTGGCTGACGGCCGGCTCTTCCTGCGCGACAAGACCGGCCTGGTCTGCTACGATCTTCGGGCCAAGCCGGCAAAACCGTGATGGCGAAGATCCGGTAGCAGGCCGTCATCCACCGACGCAGCCGGGGTCCAGGGGGCGCAGGCTTCAGCCTGCACGCATCACCAGCGGCAACCCGGCAGGCTGAAGCCTGCGCTCCCAGACTTGCGCCGTGTCCAACCGGCACGGCTAAAGCCTGCGCTGCGAACTGGCAGCTGGTTTATTCTCCGAGCACCAGTTTATCGCCGGTGAAGGTCACCGTGCGCTTGCCGATGCGCACCGCCGGATCGCCGCCTTCGATGACTTTGACCTTGGGCGGATCGCCGGGTCCGACGGTGAAGACGGAGATGATGGTGCGATCGACGATCGGTTTGACGTCGTCTTTGGCGAGCTGTTTGTCGATGTCATCGACCATGCCGCCGAGGTCGTCGTCGCCGCCAGAGGGGGTCTTCTTCTTGTTCTTGCCCGTCGGTCCGCGGCCGACCGTTTCAGCGTTCTGGTCGGTGCGCTCCTTGGCGACCTTTTCAAAGGCGTTGTCCTTGCGGTCGACGAACAGGTGGACGATCGGGTCGAGCCCGTCCTTGCGGTTGTTGAACCAGCGCAGGTCGCCGTCGGGCGGCCAGGCGAAGGTGCATTTCATGGTCGTGCCGTCGGCTGGCCGGCGATTGTCGTTGAAGGGCAGGATCTGGAAGTTGCGATTCTGGGCATCGACCTGGAAACGTTCCCGGTTGTTGCCGAATCCAGGCAGGTACAGATGAAAGACCTTGACGCTTTCATTGGTCAGACCGCTGAAGCGATCGCCGACCACGACCAGCGCCGGGACCCCGCTGGCGCCGGAATAGTCCACCGCGATGGAACGCAGGATCCGCATCTTGTCCGGGCCGGCACCTTCGCCCACCGACACCGACATGTCGGTGCCGCCGTACTCGGTGTCGGCGGTATAGGTCGGGGATCGGCCGGACGTGCCGAGGCTGTGGCTGATGGTGACCTTGGCCGGCCTGAATTTTGTGATCGCCATGGATACGACGCCGCCGCCGTTCGGCAGCAGCTGCTGATGGACCACGGCGCTGCCGCTGGTGTTGGCAAAGCCGGCGACGAAGGGCGCATTGGTGGTGAAGGTATCGACCGGCGAGAACAGGCGGTCGCGGCGCTCGGTCCAATTCCTGCCGCGGCCGTGGATGGTGAAGCTGCCGGCCGCCCCCGGCGACCCCATCGGCAGCGTGTTGCCTTCGATGACGACCATAAAGCCGTCTGCGCCGTCCCAGCTGCTCGGCATCAGCCATTGTCCTTGGCCAGGACAGAAGTTTGCGAGATCGAGCTTGAGATCCTTGGGGCTGGCCGGAACCACCGCCGGGTCGAGGGCGGCAAGGGCGAGGACGGCTTCGACCGGACGCTCGATGCGCGGTCCCTCGGTGTCCAGGTACCAGCGGGCCAGGCCACGGTATTCGGCAGGAACGGAACCAAGACCGTACAGCACCATCTCGTGGAAGGAGCGGTCATAGCCGCGCCAGCGGGCCGCCGCCGGCACGATCTGGGCCAGACCTCGGCCGGCGACCAGGTTTTCGCCGCGGGTGTTCAGCCAGGCAGTGAGCAGCGGCAGGACCGTGGCGTGGCTGCTGCGTTCGTCGCGGCCATACCCGTGCTTGTATTCGCCCTGGAAATGATCGATCCATCCGCCAGCGGCCTGGGGACCGATGGAGCGGTCGAGATAGCGCAAGGTCGAACGCAGCAGGACCTGCGCCGCCCGTTCCAGGATGCCCTTGGCCGGATCGCTCTGCAGATCGCGTTGGCCGGCCTCCCAGCGCGCGACGGTCTTCTGGTAATCCTCGGCGCCGTAGTCCTTCAGGTTGGGGGCCAACGTGGCATAGGTGCCGTTGGTCTGGACCAGGGCCAGGTAGTGGTACCGGCCCGGGCGCAAACGGATCAGTTCGCCATCGACCAGTTCCTTGCCATTCAGCCACATCCGCGAGCCATCACCGTTGTGATCCCAGTTGGGCTTGGCCATCACCACCCGGGCACGGTCGACCTCGATGACGCAGGTCACCGCAACATCGATGTCGAATGGTCCCTGGCGCCAGCGCGTGAGCAGGTCGCGGCATGAGCGGGGATGGCTGAAATACCAGCTGCATTCCCGGGGATAGACCTGGGGATTATGGACATTGCCCCACGACGTGTCGGTGCCCGAGGGAAAATACAGGTGGAAATCCAGATCGAGACCGTCGTGCATGACCACGGTGCCTTCGACCGGCCGGGCCTTGGCGCAGCCGCCGAGGGCGATCAGCGGATCGGGCATCAGGCCGCGCTTGAGCGGGCCGCACATCAGCATCATCCCCGGCATGGCCCCGGAGACGAACGGCTCGATCGGCACACCGAACGGCACTGGGCTGTCGTCCGGTGGCAGCTCCGCCACCTGGTCGAGGGGGATGGGCTTGGAGATCGGCGGCGGATCGCCGGCAATGGCCATCGCGCACAAGGCGGCGCCAGCCCGGTATTTCAAGGCGCTGGGATCGCGGATCGCGGCATAGGCGTAACCGTACTTCACCCGGCTGCTCTGCCCGGCGTTGTTGCTGAA
Organism: Planctomycetota bacterium; assembly: GCA_014193115.1. Lineage (GTDB taxonomy): Bacteria > Planctomycetota > UBA11346 > UBA11346 > UBA11346 > BJHQ01. Next base: position 8,713 of record BJHQ01000031.1, read on the forward strand.
GCCGTTGCGGCGCGGTTGCACCGGGTCGTCAGGGTCGCCGAAATACGCGATTTCTCGGGCATTTTGGTACAGCCAGGCATAGGCCTTGTCGCGGAATCCCGCCGGCCAGGCCTGATAGCACAGGTCATAGGCGATGGCCAGGCCGAGGCATTGGTAGGTGTGCTGCCAGAAATGGCCGTCAGGAAAGACATAGTACATGCCCCGACGCACCCACTGCATGGCTCGATCGGCATAGGCCTTGTCGCCAGTCAGCTGGTACAGCATGCCGGCGCCGGCGGCGGCGACGAAGGTCTGTCCGGCCGGCGCGCTGCCCGGGCCGAATCCGCGTTCGTCGATCATCTTGACTTGGGCTTCGAGGGCGGCGACCAGTTGCTTGCCGAGAGGCGTGGCCGCCGCCGACTTGATCCGCGGCAGATCACCGGCGCGGAAGAACAACCGGGGATGCTCGCCTGTCGCCGGCGGGGTGAAGCCGGCCACCGGCGCAGGCAGTACCGCCCGGGTCGCGGTCGCCTTGCCGTTCGCCTTGCCCGTGGCCAGGTAGGCATTGGGCTTGCGGTCGGGATCGTCCGGTCTGCCGGTGGCTGCCAGGGTCCAGGTGCCTGACCAGGTGTCGCCGGTCAGGTCCAGATCGACGGTCCAACGCGCATTGCCGCCCCTGGCCGAACCCAGGTAGCGCGAATCTCCGATGGTCAGGTCGGTCTCGAAATGGGCGTGGTTTCCTGTGATTTCAGCGGCGGTCACGGTCCCCATGTGGTCGGTGCGGAAACTTTCCTCGAACCACGCCCAGGCCACCGGCTGGGGCCGGCCGTCGCGGATGGTGACGGTGAGTTCGATATTCAGCGGCTGCACCGCGCTCTGACCCGGCTTCACCGGTGCGGTGGTGGTCATCGGCAGGCCGCCGGCCAGGCGCAGGGTCCAGATGCCATCGGCGGAATCGCCGGCGCTGGCCACGGTCATCGCCAGGACCGCAACGATCATCCGCAGCGCCAACCCATGCAGTCCTGCATGCCGGGAAACTTGATTCAGCATGGGTTATTCCTTCTCGATCTTGACCCGGTTGCCCTCGACGACGTTGGCGGCGTCGACTCGGCCGTACCGCACCTGGTGCTCTTCATAAGACACGCTCAGGCCGCCGACGGTGCACAGGTTGTCCGAGGTGATCGGCAGCACGACCAACGGTGGCGGAGGACCGCTCGACAGGGTCATCACCACCACCCAATGGTTCTTCACCCGCACCGGCCGGTCGTTGTCGCCTTTGACGTGGATGGTGAAACCCCGGGAATATTTGTAGAGTTTCGCATACAGCGAAAAATGCTGCTTGGCGATCGCGTCGGCCTGTCCGCTGAGCTGCGAGATCATCGCGGTCAGGGCGTCGTCGCCATCGACCAGGAATTTCGGCGGGCCGTCAGAGGTGGGATCCGCGGCCCGATTCTTGCCGCCGCCAAGGGATTCCTCGACCTCGTCGAGCTTGCCTTCCATGCTGCGCAGGGCCAGGCGCGACTGGTCGTCGCCGGGCTTGGTCCGCCACAGCCGCAGTCGGCCGCTCGCGCCCTCGACGCCAGGAACGTAGGTCGCCTGGGCAGTGGCGGGATAGAGCACTTGTCCGCGCAGCACAGCGCCGCCGGCAGCGGGTTTGGCCGTGAATACTGCGCCCTCGCATTCGACCGCGGTGGCCGGCAGATCGCCCAGGTCGAACTCCATGACCTGCTCGCGGTCGCCTAGGTAAACCTGGGATTCGATCACGGTCAGCACCGCTTCGGCGCCTGAACGCTTGCTGTAATCCACGCCGACGGTGCGCCGGGTGATGCCCGGGAACGGCGCAGACGGGTCGCCCACCTGCTTGGTCGGCGATCCGGCCGGATCGACCCAGCCGAAGCCATCGATGGCCAGGCAGCCCGAACCATCGGCCTCCGCCCGCACCCGCCGCGGTTTGCCGCCCAGGTACGGGATCGCAGCGCCATTGCCGGTGACCTTGCCCGGATTGACCTGGACCACGTTCAGCCGCGACGCCGGCAGGTACCCGACCTGGCCATACGGCGTCTCGGGACGGCGGAACCACTCGCGACCCAGGCCGCTGAACGCCAGATGCCCGCGGCGCTGGGCGCCGCCGCCAAGCGCGTGGTTGGCGAATTCGAAGGTCAAAACGCAGGCGTTATCATCCCAGCCGTTGCGCAGGGCGTACAGGCCCTTCTCGCGATCGCCCCACGCCAGCGGCAGCGGCTTGGCCGGCGCCGGCGCGTCCACCGGCAGCGCCAGCAGGCCCCAGCCGGCGTGGAAGGCATTGGCCGGTTTCCAGGATTTGGCCCGGATGCCGAGGTAGGGACGCAGCGCCGGTTCGGCCAGGTCGGCGGCGAAAGCCAGCCAGCCGTCGCTGCCCGTGCGCTGGTCGAACGATCGGCCGCCGAGGTGGAGCGCCATCGCCGCGATCCGGCCCAGTCCGCCGCCACGGGCGACTCGTGGCGTGGTAAAGCAGTTGTCGGCGCTGAAATGCAGTTCGAGGCTAGGCATCTCCCAGCCGGTCCACAGCGGCTCGCCGGTCGCGGCCAAGGCGCGGACCGCCGGAGCGAGCAATTCGAGCACTTCGTCTCCGCCGGTGGCGCCGGTGCCGGCGCCCTCTTCGCCATAGGCGATGGCGGCGAACCGTCCGAGGCAGCGGCGGAAATCCGCGATCACCGTCGCGGTGTCGCCGGCTCCTGGGTCGTCGGCCACGGACAGGGCGGCGAGGAGCCCGGCCGAGCGCCAGATCGCCTGGCCATGGTCGTCGCTCGGCGCGAGCACCTGGGCTGCGGCCGGAGCCGTTCCTGGTCCAGGCAAGGCGATCTTACGCGCCGAGTCGGCGAGCAGTGCGATGGTCGCCGTGCGCTGGGCTTCGGGCCAGTCGGCGCCGACCAGATCATAGGCGATGGCCAGCCCAGCCAGATCCCGCGCCGCCAGCACGCCAGGGGCGGCGAGCTGCTTGGGCAGACCCTCAAGCGCAGCGGCTGCGGCGGTGCGGGCTGCTCCCGCGGCGGCCGAGTCACTGCCGATGCGCGCCAGCAGCGCCGAGCCCGCCGCGAGCAGTCCAGAGCTGGGCAAGGGTTCGAGCGGTCCGGCATCGCCGCCAACACCAGCGCCGACCAGTCGGCGCAGCTCAGCGAGCAAGCTGGAGCCGGGACCTTTGGCGCGGCCGGCAGCGGCGGTCAGGTCCGCGGTCGTCACCAGCCGTGGATGCGGCGGGATCCGCCCGGTCGGCAGCGGAACGAACCGGGCGATGGCCCGGGTCGGCGGTCCTTCGGCCGGAGTCTGGCTCGCGGTCGTCGCCGCGGCGACGGTCAGCGCATAGGCCGCTGGCGGTTTGCGCCCAGCACCGGTCCAGGCTTCAAGGGCTTCCTTCACCGAACGCGGCGCGAGCTCGGCCTGGTAGGTTCCGGACCAGGCGCCATCGACCTCTTTGATCGACGTGGTGATCTTGATCTTGCCGCCGGCGGTGGTCGGCGGCAGGCTGGGAATGGTGATGACGCAGTTCGCCTGCAATCCACCGTTATTTCTGGTCAGGTCAGTGACCTCGACCGGCAGATCCAGCCACGGCATGGCCGGGATCCACGCCCAGGCGACCGTGGCGGTGGCCGGCGTGGGCAGGTCCAGGCCAAGCGTGATCGGCATCGCCGGCTCGCCCGGCCACGCGTCTTCGAGGGTCACCAGGCAGCGCGCGGCCTGGTTGGCCGGGCCATCGGCAGCGGTGACGGCGCTGGTCAGCGCCAACGCAGGAATGAGGAGTTTCCAGCTGGGCATGGCCAGAATGGTACGGTTCCAGCGCATCCATGTTGCCCCGGTCGGGATCCGCGGGAAACAGTGTCGGAGACGCTCCACAGGGCCGATCAGGAGGTGTGCAGCGGATCGATGTCGATGGTGACCCGCACGGCATTCGATTCAGGCAGGCCGCTCGGACCGGTGGCGTTGCTGGATTCGGCCAGGCGGTCGAACAACCGTTGCACCGCGCCGCGGCTCGGGCCTTTGATCAGCACGTGCCAACGATGCATGCCTTTGAGCAGAGGCATCCCGGCAGGACACGGTTCGAGGACCCGGCAGTCGTCAGCGACCGCCGCCAGCCGCCGCCCGCCGTCGATCGCGGCCAGCTGGACCTTGGCTGGCGCTGGACCGCTCCACAGGATCCGGGCCAGGCCGGAGCCCGGTGGATAGCCATAGGCCCGACGCAAGTCCAGTTCGTTGTCGAGGAAATCTTTCACCGAGGCGAACCCCAAGGCGGCCTGGAGCGCAGCCGCCTGCACGTCATAGGCCTGGACGATCACCCGGCCGGGCTTGTCGGCGCGGCCGGCGCGGCCAGAGACCTGGGCGATGAGCTGCCAGGTGCGCTCCGCCGCACGGAACTCGGGGATCGCCAGCGAGCGGTCGGCGCCGACCACCCCGACCAGCGTCACCCGGGGAAAATCCAGGCCTTTGGCCACCATCTGGGTGCCGACCAGGCAGTCGGCGGCGCCGGCGGCGAAGGCCGCCAGCAACCGGGCGTGGCCGTGCTTGGTGCCGACGGTGTCGGCATCGAGGCGGATCATGCGCAGGTCCGGCAGAGCCGCGTTGATCAGGCTGGCGAGCTGCTCGGTGCCGACGCCCTTGGCGTCCATGCCGTCGTGGTCGCAAGACGGGCAGCGGGTCGGCGGCGCCTGGTGGTGGCCGCAATAATGGCAGCGGAGCAGCCCCGGCCCGCGGTGGAAGGTCAGCGGGATCGCGCAGGCCACGCATTCGACGGTGAATCCGCAGGCCGGGCAGCTCAGGATCGGGCTCCACCCGCGGCGATTGAGCAGCACGATCGCCTGCTCGCCGCGGGCTCGCACCGTCGCCAGCTCTTCGACCAGACGGCGGGACAGCACGGCAAGCTGCTTCTGCTCCTGGCATTCCCGGCGCATGTCCACCAGCTCGGGCACCGGCAAGGCGCCGCCCGCGGGACGCCGGGTCAGGCGCACCACCTGGTAGCGTTTTGCCCGGGCGTTGGCGATCGATTCCAGCGATGGCGTAGCCGAGCCGAGGACCACCGGGATCGCCAACTGCTTGGCATAGACCAGGGCCAGATCCCGGGCGTGATAGCGCGGGGTCAGCTCGGATTTGTACGACGGATCGTGCTCTTCATCGACGATGATCAGCCCCGGCCGGGCGAGGGGGGCGAACAGCGCGCTGCGCGTACCGAGCACCAGATCGGCCTCCCCCGCGGCCACCCGTCGCCAGCCCTCGGCGCGCTCACCGGCGGCGAAGGCCGAATGCCAGACCACGGTGCGCGGGATGCGGCGGCGGAACCGCGCCGCCAGTTGCGGAGTCAGCCCGATCTCAGGCAGCAACACCAGCACCTGCCGGCCGGAGGCGATGCAGCGCTCGGCGAGCTCGCAATAGACCAGGGTTTTTCCACTGCCGGTGATGCCGTGGAGCAGCGTCGGCTGGGGCGCCGGCGAATCAAATCCGGCCGCCACCGCCGCCACCGCCGCGGCTTGCTCATCGGTCAGCGGATGCCGCTCATCGCCAGCGGACAGCTCGGTCTCGACGATGTCCCGGCGCAATTCGTGATCTTCGCTGGTGATGGTCAGCGCGCCGAGGCCGGCGAGTTTGCGCAGGGTCGCAGCGGTGGTGCCGGCCAGGATGATCGCCGCAGCCAGTTCGATCGGCTCGACCGGCAGCTTTTCGAGCAATTCGCGCTGACGTTTGCTGAGCGCTCCGGCGAAGCCCTGGACCGGCGCGACGAGTTCGACGGTCTCGGTCATGCGCGCGGTCTTCACCGCCGATGGCACGACTCCGCCGAGGAACTGGCCGAGGGTGCAGCGGTAATACGTGGCGCCCCAGCGGGCCAGGCCGAGCAGCGCCGGCGGCACCCGCACGCCGAACTGGCGGCCGGCGAGATCGCGCACGGTGAAGGTCGTGGGCAGCGGCCGGCGCTCCAGGCTGACCACGAATCCGCGCAGATCCTGCTGTCCAAGCGGCGCCGCGACGCAGTCGCCCACTGCCAGGACGCCAGCCAGGTCATCGGGTACGGAATAGGTCAGCAGATCGAGGCCCGGCCGATCGACCGCGACCTCGGCGAGCAGGACCGGAGGTCCGAGTGCTGCTCGCGGAGCGCCGAGTGCCGGCTCGGCCGGTTCGGTACCGGACATGATCAGCGGAACCGCATTACGTCAGCCAGCCCTGGGAGCGCCGAGCGCCAGCTCGGCCCGCACGGCAGGGACGAGGTGAGCGGAAATGCACCTGGGAGCGCCGAGCGCCAGCTCGGCCCGCATGGTAGGGACGAGAAAAGTGGAAGAACAAACCCAGCCGAGTTGGCGCTCGGCGCTCCCAGGGCTCGGCGCTCCCAGCCCAGCCGAGCTGGCGCTCGGCGCTCCCAGGGCTCGGCGTTCCCAGCCCAGCCGAGCTGGCGCTCGGCGCTCCCAGGGCTCGGCGTTCCCAGCCCAGCCGAGCTGGCGCTCGGCGCTCCCAGGGTTCGGCGCTCCCAGGGTTCGGCGCTCCCAGGGCTCGGCGCTCCCCTGGAATCCAGCATGTTCAGAACCGTGCGGCCCGGGCGATGGCCTCCAGGGTGGCGCGGGCTTTACGCAGGCATTCTTCATATTCCATCGCCGGATCCGAATCGGCGACGATGCCGGCGCCGACATGGACATGGACCTCGCCTGGAGTCAGGATCGCGGTGCGCAGGGCGATGCAGGTGTCGAGATTGCCGCGGAAATCCAGGTAGCCGACCGCGCCGGCATATGGGCCGCGGCGCACCGGCTCCAATTCGTCGATGATCTGCATCGCCCGGACCTTGGGTGCGCCGCTGACCGTGCCGGCGGGATGGCAGCTGCGCAGGGTGGCCAAGGCGTCGCAGTCGTCGCGCAGCGTTCCTTCGACATGGCTGACGATGTGCTGCACGTGGCTGTAGCGCTCGATCACCATGGTTTCGGTGAGATGTACCGAGCCGGGTTTGCACACCCGGCCGACATCGTTGCGACCGAGATCGATCAGCATGGTGTGCTCGGCCCGCTCCTTGGGATCGGCGAGCAGGGCTGCTGCCAGGCGCTCATCTTCGGCGGCATCCTTGCCACGCAGCGCGGTGCCGGCGATCGGGCGCAGCGACACCGTGCCGTCCTCGACCCGGACCAGGATTTCGGGGCTGGCGCCAACCAGGGCGGTGTCGCCGCTACGCAGATAGAACAAGTACGGACTGGGATTCAGGCTGCGCAGGCTGCGGTAGATCTGGAAGGGGGTCAACGTGCAGGGCGCCGACAAGCGCTGGCTGAGCACGATCTGGAAGGCGTCGCCAGCAGCGATGAAGTCCTGGCAGCGGCGGACGCCGGCCTCGAACTCCGCTCGCGAGGTATGCTGCTGGTAGTTCAGCGGCTCGCCCAGGCCCGGCTCGACCAGCCGCGGCGGCAACGGCGTTTCCAATCGGCGTTGCAGGGCGTCGAGCTCGCGCTGGGCCTGGGCATAGGCCGATTCCACTGATTGTCCGCTGGTCAGGTCAAGATGCGCGATCAGCAGCAGCTGGTTGTAGCTGTGATCGAACACCAGCACGGTGTCATAGCGGGCCAGGCACAGCACGGGCAGACCGAGTGGATCCGCAGGCGGATGGGGCAACGGTTCGACGCAGCGCACCGCGTCATAGGCGAACCAGCCGACCAGACCGCCGCTGAACCGAGGCAGCCCCGGCACCTGGGGGCTGCGCAGACGCTGGGCATAGGCGCGGACGCCGCTGTACAGATCGCCGGGCAGCAGCTCGCGACCAGCCGCGGTCTCGACCGCGACCCGGCCGCCATCGCGGTCGAGCCGGGCCGTGAGCCGGGCCACCGGAGCGATGCCGAGCATCGAATAGCGCGCCAGGCGTTCGCCACCAACCACGCTTTCGAACAGGAACGCATGGGGTTCATCGCGCAGCCGGGCGAGGACGCCGACCGGGGTCAGTTCATCCGCCACCAGCCGGCGGATCACAGGGATCAGGGTGTATCCCTGGCCGGCCAGGGCTCGGCAGGAGGCGAGATCAGGTGACATGGGCGGGGAACCTAACCGGGACCCGGTGCCAGCCCAGCCCTACGCCAGATCGGACCAGCCGGACCTTCAGCCAAGTCGGAAAACGGGTCTGGGTGTCGTTCACTGACCGGCAACGGGGTTGCTGGCGGGGAGTACCTCATCGTGACCATGGCACATCCACGTCTTTCCGGAACTTTTCTGCTCGGCGCGTTGGCCGCCACGGCCGGCGCCGCCGACTGGCCGATGTACCGGGCCGACGCCGCGCGCAGCGCCGCCATCGCCGAGCCCCTGGCCGATACCCTGCACCTGCAATGGAAACGGCGGATTCCCACCCGGATCGCGGCATTCGGCACCGATCGGCGCAACCCGGTGGATGCGATCTCGGTGCCGGTGATCGCCGGCGGACTGGTCCTGATCGGCAATGAGGCCGACCATGCGCTGCAGGCCTTCGCGTTGGAAACCGGAGCGTTGCGCTGGACCTTCGTTGCCGATGGCCCTTTCCGCTTCGCGCCGGCGGTTGCCGACGGCGTCGTCTATGCCGCCGCCGATGATGGCGTGCTCCACGCCCTGGAACTCGCTTCCGGCAGCGAGCGTTGGCGCTATGTCGGCGCCCCCAGCCCGCGCAAGATCATCAACCATGGCCATGTGACCTCGGCCTGGCCGACCAGTGGCGGTCCGGCGGTGCGCGACGGAACCGTGTATTTCAGCACGGGAATCCTGCCCATCGACGGCACCTGGATGCATGCGGTGGATGCCAAGACCGGCGAACGGCGGTGGCGGGTGCCGGCCGAGGTCTGCTGGGGCTACACCGCAGTGATCGGGGATTGGGTGGTGGTGCCCAGCGGGATGTTTCCCAATGTCTTCAACGCCGCCACCGGCGCCAAAGTCCGCAGTGCGTGGTCGGTGAAGAATCTGTCGCCCAACCGCATCATCGGTTTCACCGCTGATTACCTGTGGAATGGCAACGAGATCATCTCTTTGTCTCCCGGTCGGCAGAACTTCGGTTCGCAGTACGTCAATGCAGAGCACAACGCCAACATGTGGTCTCCGGTCATCGACGGCGATCGTGCGTATGGCTTCAATGACGGCATTTTGCGCGGATTACGTTTGCCTGGACGCGACGATGCGGCTGCTGAGGTCACCTCTGGCAAGGGCCAGAAGCAGCGCGGCCTGATCAAGGTGCTCGGCGAGTATTGGCTCGGCGGGCGGCCAGGACTGAGCTGGAGCCAGATCGGCGAGGAGCTTCCCCTGCCCGCCGGAACCTCATTGCCCAAGGTCCAGGCCCAGAAAAAAGAGGAAGCGAGCATCGGGATCGGCTGGAGCGGCGGTGAACAGGCCGATGGCGCTGGTCCTTGGTATCCGCGGCGGCTCGAACTGAAGGCGGGGCCGATGCTGATTGCGGCTGGTCCTCAGGCCTTGGCCGGCATCAAGTTGGGTCCCGATGGCGCGGCTCCGAAGGTCACCTTCATCCTGCCGGTGGAGGGAAACCGCCAGGAATTGGCTGCTGCCGATGGCCGTCTGGTGGCGGTGTGCGACAACGGCGCGGTGCTCTGCTTCGGGCCGAACGCAGGAACGCCCAAGGATATCCCGTTGGTGACGGCGAAGGCTCCCGACGCGGCGGCATCCACGCTGGCCGGCGAGATCGTCACAGCCGCCGGTCCGGTGGCCCAGGACGGCTACGTCGCCGTCGTCGGCGACCGCGACGGCAGCCTGGGCGAAGCGCTCTCCGCCAGCTGTCCACGCATGGTGACCGTGCTCGAAGCTGATCAGGCCAGATCCGCCACGATCCGTAGCCGGCTGGCCGCCGCCGGACGGCTCGACCGCCAGCTCGGCGTGATCGAAGGAACCCTCGCGACCGCCCAGCTGCCGCCGTATGCCTTCAATCTGCTGGTCGTAACCGAAGGCGCAGCCGCGGTGGTCAGCGACCCTGCAAACCTGTCTGCGGCCTATGCGGCTCTGCGACCGTATGGCGGCACGGCTTGCCTTGCGCTTGATGACGCGGCCCACAAACGCCTCGAAACCGCTGCGGCGGCGTTGCCCAAAGCCACCGTCGCCCGCAACGGCCGGTGGTCGCTGCTGCGCCGAACCGGTGCCCTGGTCGGATCCGACGATTGGACCCACGAACGTCACGGCCCAGGCAATACGCTGCGTTCGAGCGATGTCGCGATCACCGCCCCGATGGGCATGCTGTGGCTCGGCGGTCCATCGACCGAGTGGCAGACTCGGCTGATCTGCGATGGCCTGTACCAGGCGGTTGAGGTGGTCGAAGGCCGCTACGTCATGCTCGGCAAAGGCATGCTCAGCGCGATCGATGCCTACACCGGCCGGCTGATGTGGGAAACCAAACTCCCCACCGCCCAGCGCTATGTCAGCTATATCGAGGTCAAGAAAGGCCCGGACGGCAAGCCGGTCTATCCCGAACCTGGATCGGGTCTGTGGCAGGGCAACCACGCTGGGCTGGCGCCCGGTGAGATCGAAGTCGCCCGTCAATGCGGCGACGGCTACAACGTGGTGTCGATGGCCGATGAGATCTATGTGACGATCGCCGAAGATCTCTGGGTGGTTTCCACGACCACCGGAAGCGTGGTGCGCAAGATGCCGTTGCCGGTGCGTGATCCCGCCGCCGGTCGGCCGCTGTGCTGGGGCACCGTGCGGGTGGTCGGCGACACCATCGTCGCGACCGCCTTCGACCCGGCTCGCTGGCGGGCGATCTTTCCGGTGTGGGCCCAGGGCAACGACAAGAACAAACAGCAGCTTCCGGCGACCTGGATCTTCGCCGCCGACCGTCGGACCGGCGCTCTGCGCTGGCAGCAACGCGCCGAGCAGGGCTTTGAAAGTTGGGGCGTGGCCTGCGGCAACGGCCGGGTCTATGCCCTCGACCTGATCATTCCCTCGGTAAAAACCAAGGCTCCCGAGGTAACCATCGCCAACCCGGGCTCGGCACCGACCGTGATCGGTCTCGATCTGGTCAGCGGGAAACTGCTGTGGCGCAAGCCCGTCGATCCGTTGGTTATCGACATCGCCTATTCCGCCGAGCGCGATCTGGTGGTGCTGCCGTCGCGTGAGAATTATGGGTGGCGCGATGGCGGCTGGGTGCTGGATCAGCCACCGCCGCCGACAGGCGGCAAGCCTGCACCGAAGTCGTCGGTGATGCGCGCGATCCGCGGCGCCGACGGCGAGCAGATCTGGCGGATCGAAGATGATGAATTCGCTGAACCGGTGGTCATCAATGGCGAGGTCGTGATCACCCGCCGCGGTCGCGGCTATGAACTGGCCTCCGGCAAGCGGGCGATGCGCAACGATCCGGTCACCGGGAATCCCGAACCAGTGGATGTCTCCACCGGCGGCTGCAATTTCCTGATCGCCAGCCCGGAATTCACCACCCATCGCACCTGCTATGACGTGTGGTCAGTGGGCTGCACCATGCCGTTCGATGGGATCCGCTCAGGTTGCACCCCGAGCATGCTGCCGGCCAACGGCCTGATCAGCGTGATCAATCAGGCGATGGAGGAGAACACCGAACTACGCTCCAACGGCGCCATGGTCTCGCGACCCGACAACGTCAATTGGACCTCGTTCAGCGGCAAGGACGGAAACGTGCTCGCCGTGCTGGCCCAACGGCCTACGTCGATCCCGCGCCTGGCACTCGACCTGGGCGCACCCAGTGACCACCTGGGCAAGGATGGTACCGCCTGGGTGCGTCTCGGTCCCGACCGCGCCTCTAGCACAAAAAACAAAGCCGTTCCATCCATCGTGCGCTTTCCCGGCGACGGCGTCAGCGGATTCGTCCTGCCGGTGCCGGGCTTGCCGGCCAAGCTGGGTGGGCAACCGATCGTCGCTTCAACCGGCAGCGAAGGCCTCAGCGAACTGGCCATCCGCCTGGTGCCGCCGGGCCAGCCGGCCCAGCGCTACCGGGTGCGGCTGCATCTGCTCGAACCCTCGGACCGGGCCAAAGCAGGCGAGCGGGTGTTCTCCATCGCCCTGCAAGGCAAGGACGTGGTCACCGACCTTGATCTCGTCCGAGAGGCCGGGCCGTGCACCGCCCTGGTCCGCGACGTCGCAGGGGTCGAGGTGCCCGGAGAATTATCGATCAGCCTGCGGGCCAAGACTGGGAAAACCGTGCTCTGCGGGGTCGAGATGATCCTGGAGCCCGCCGCCAACTGAGGTCCAGCACCCGCGACGGTCCGGTCCCCGGCCGCGACGGTGCCTATCCCTGCTGCCCTTGCATCTGCCGCCATGGGACCAGCCTCCCCGCGCCATGAACATGCTCTCGACGATTCTCCTCCACCTCACCGCACTCGTTGCCCGGCTCAGCCTCGGCCAGGCCTTCTTGGTGGCAGGCTGGTACAAGCTCACCCATCAGCCGGAGATCATCGGCCAGTTCACCGGTTGGGGCGTGCCCATGCCGCAGATCCTGACGCCAGTGGTGGGCAGCATCGAATTGATCGGCGGCGGTCTGCTGGTGATCGGGCTCGGCACCCGGTGGGCCGCTCTCGCCCTGGTTGCGGTGATGATCGGCGCCCTGACCACCGCCCACCTCAAAGAGACCACCGATGCCGTGGTCATGCTCTGGCCAGCTCCTGGAGCTGGCGTCACCGCCATCTCGGCGTGGATGTTTGCCCTCGTACTGCTGTGGCTGGCAGGCTGGGGTGGAGGTGCATTGGCGCTTGACCGGCTGATCTTCGGCGCTGGCGGCGCGAAGAAGAAACCCGCTGGTGATGGCGAGAAGAAGGAGAAGAAGAAGGATTAATGTTGGCTGACCTAGATGTGGAACCGCCAAGACGCCAAAGCGCCTAGGGTTGGAACGTTGGAGGAAGATCCATCCGAACCCGGTTGGTCGTCCAGCCAGCTGATCCTTCTCCAGGTGTATTCCTTGGCGCCTTGGCGGTTCATCCGCTTTTTCTAGGGAATGCTGAAGTAAACCGACACGGCCGTGGGGTGGGGCGTTCGGCGCAGGCGGTGAGAAACCAGGATGCATGCTTGTCGAGGAGGACAGGCCACGAATCGCCGTAGGTAAGCATCCGCGTTCCACGCCGTTTCCACGGTCGTTCCATCGTCGCGCCATAGGTACCGCCAGGCTGCCTGACGAGGTCCAGCCATGCGGAGTCCGTTCCACCGCCGTCTCGCCATCCTGCTTGCGGCTGCTTTCGCGGCCGTTTTCCTCGCTGATCGAGCCGTGTGGGACGCGCCCTCGCCTGGCCTGGGTTTGGTGGTGGCCGAGGTCGGACTGCTCGCCTTGGCGCTGCTGGTCCGCAATGACGCCATCAGCACCGTGGCCGGGCGATGGGGTCTGGCCATCGCAGCCATCGCGATCGGTGGACTGGTCATCGATCCCGGTCCGCTCGGGTTACTGCTCGCTTCGGGCAGCTGCCTGGCCCTGGCGGCAGGCTGTCGCGACGGAGTGGCTGCGGCGGTACTGCCCAGCCTGGGGCGGATCTGTTTGGGTGGGCCTCGCCTGGTTCTGGACAGCGTCATCGTGGCGCGCGTCGCCGACCGCCGTCCACGACGGTGTGGTCTGACCTGGGTCCTGCGCTGGCTCGGACCACTGGCAATCGCCGTGATTTTCCTGGTATTATTTGCGATCGGGAATCCGGTCATCAGCCTGCACCTGGGCCAGATTGGCGACTGGCTGGCCAAGCTCGATCTGCCCCCGATCGAGCGGATGGTCTGGTGGACCGCGTTGTTCGCCATCGCTTGGGCGGTGGTCCGGCCGTTCCGTTGGCGGGTGCCGCGGGCGGCTCGGGTCGAGGACGCAGCGGTGGCCGATAATGCTGCCGGCGTGGCCCGCTGCCTGGTCGCCGCCAATGCGGTGTTCCTGGTCCAGCTGGCCAGCGATGCCTGTTACCTGACTGGCGGACTCGCTCTGCCCGACGGACTGACCTATGCGGAATACGCCCATCGCGGCGCGTATCTGCTGGTCGCCACCGCTCTGCTCGCGGCGGCGTTCGTCGTGCGCTGGTTCCGACCCGGCGCCGGCGCCGAGCACGATTCCTGGGCTCGTTGGCTGCTTGGAATGTGGATGGCGCAGAACGTCTTGCTGCTGGTGGCGGCGCTGTGGCGGCTCGACCTGTACATCGACACGTACGGCCTGACCCGCTGGCGGATCGCAGCGGCTTTGTGGATGGCGCTGGTGGCCACCGGACTGGTGCTCTGCACCTGGCGGGTGTGGCGCCATCACGCCAACCGCTGGCTGGTGGAGATGAATGCCCGGGCGGTGCTCGGCGTGCTGTTGTTCGCCGCGGCAGCGCCGTGGTCCCCGGTGATCGGCTGGTACAATGTCCAGCATTGCCGAGAGGCAGGCGGCCGTGGACCAACCATCGATTGGGGCTATCTGCGCGAACTCGGTCCCACCGCCGTCCCGGCGGCGGCCTGGCTGGCCAGGAATAGCCGCGATCCGGCGGCGGCCGCCACTGCCGCTCCGTGGGTGGCCCAGTACGAGCAAGCGCTCGATCAGTATGCGTCCGATCCACGCTCCTGGACACTGACCGTCTGGTTGGCCAGCCGATAGCGGAGAAAACCTTCGGAATGGCTCGCGGCCATGGGCAGCCAACCCATGCTGCCAACCGAATCAGCGTTGCTCCGGCGTGGGCATCGCTGCGTCGCGTCACTCGGCCAGCAGGTGGAACACGCGGGTTCGCAACCGGGCCGGATCGTCGTCCCAATCGCCATAGATTTCCCACTGGATGCCAGCGGGCGTCGCACCCTGATCGGCGCACCAGCGGATCACTGCCTGATGGGTTGCAGACAGCAGGTGGTACGGACCGATGTGCTCAACGCTGGCGACTGGACCGCCAGGAGTCTGGGAGCAGTGGATGCGGTCGAAATCAGCGAAGCTTCCAGCGACTTGGATGCCGGCTTCGACCGCTGCCCGATCGGGGCGAATCTGGCGATAGACCACGACGTTGTGGCCATGGGGAACCAAGCGGCCGGCGCGTACCGCCACGTACACGGCATCGAACATCGGACGCAGCCGTCGGCTGAGTTCGTTCCACGGAATGGTTTCCCGGACCACAGCGATCCAGCCCGGGTCAGCGTGTTGGCGAAGGATCGTGTCGCTCATGATGGTTTTCTGCGGTGTGCACGGTGGGGCGCAAGCAGTGGGAAAGGTCAATCCAGACCGATGGTGAGCACTGCTTCAGCGCCGCCTTCGCGGTGGTTGCGCACGGTGAGGGAACCGCCGTGCAGATCAGCCACCGCCTTGGCGAATGCCAGGCCCAGGCCCGTGCCTTTGCGTCCGGTGGCTGGATGGGGCAGCGAAAAAAACCGCTGTCCGAGCCGTTCCAGGCCCCATGGCGGAATCCCGGGGCCATGGTCGCGGATGCGGATTTCCGCGTGGCGGCCATCGCTGGCGACAACCGCGGTGACCACACTGCCCGCCGGAGCGAAGGTCACCGCATTGGTCAGCAGACCGCGCACGGCGCTGGCGAGCAGCACCGATTCCGCCGTCACGATCAGCGCTGGACCGGGTTCGCAGGTGATCGTGACCGCCGGTCCCGCCGTGGTCTGGGCGGCGGCGCATTCGCCGATCACCAAGGCCAGGACATCGAGCGGACTTCGCCGCGGCGCGGTCTGGCGCTCCACCGCCGCCAGGCGCAGCAGGCGGTCGATCAGGTCCTGCATGCGCTGGCCTTCGCCGCGCAGATGACCGATGAAACGCTCGCGCTCCGCAGGCGGCGGATCTTCGGCCAGGACTTCGGCGGCAGCCCGCAGCCCGGCCAGCGGGGCCTTCAATTCATGGGTCAGCCCCTGGACATACGCCTCGACATAGGCCCGGCCTTCGAGGGCTTCGCGCATCTCGGCCAGAGCTTGGCCGAGGGCGGCGACCTCAGTGGGACCGGTCGGAGGCGGCTCAGGCCGAGCTCCGGCGCTGACCCGCTTGGCATAGGCGGTCAACCGGCGCAGCGGCGCCACGATCCACCAGGTTGCCAGGCCGGCCGCGAAGATCGCTCCGGCCACCGCCAGCGTGCCGGCGAGCATCGCCGCCTGGGCCGCCAAGCCGATGAATCGATCGACGCTGGACTCAGGTTTGACCACGGTCAGCACGCCGACGGTGACGCCATCGACCAGTACCGGGGCCGCGACATGCAGGCGGCGCACGCCATCGCGGCCGGCGGTGGCGCGCACGCCGTAACGCCCACGCAAAGTCAGCCAGACATCGTTCCATTGCGAGGCGTCGCTGCCCACGGCAGCCGGCTCCAGGCTGTCGAAACGGACGATGCCGGCGGCATCGGTCAGGATGCAGTCGAGATCCACCCGCGACTTCACGACCTCGTAGATCCGCGCTGACAGATGACGGCTGGTCACCCGCAACCAAGCTGTCTCCAACCGTCTGGGCGCGGCCGGCCAGTCCTCGGCGGCAAGGGCGGCGAGGACCTCGGCGGTATCGACCAGGGCCTCCTCGGTCGCCTCCAGATAATGCGGCCGCAGCTGCCCGAGCCCCCACCAGGCGAGCAGGCCAGAGGCCAACGCCGCGCTGAGCGTGAAGGCCAGGACCAGCCGGGTGGCGAGCGGCATCATCCCAGGAGATCTTCCCGCAGCCGATAGCCTTCGCCGCGTACGGTCTCGATCGGATCAGGCTCGGGGCAGATCGCACGCAGCGCCGCCCGCAGCAATTTCACCTGGGAATCCACAGCGCGATCGAAGCGTTCGCCGGGCTCATCCCAGGCCAGGTCGAGCAGCCGGCTGCGGTTCAATACCGCGCCTGGCCGTTCCGCCAGGGCCACCAGCAGGCGGAACTGCTGGCGGGTCAGCTCCACCGGCAAACCGCGATAGGTGGCGCGCTGGCGCTCGACATCGATGGAAAGCACCTGGGGTGCTGACGGGGTCGAGCTGGCCCGGCGCAGCACCGCGCGAACCCGGGCCGAGAGTTCCCGCGGGGAAAACGGCTTGGCCAGATAATCATCTGCGCCGAGTTCGAGGCCGACGATGCGATCGACCTCGTCGGCCCGGGCCGACAGCACGATCACCGGCAGGTTGCCAGCCGAGCGGATGCGGCGCAGCAGATCCAGGCCATTGCCGTCCGGCAGACCCAGGTCGAGTACCACCAGGTCGGCCCCGGCCAGGTGCGCCGTCGCTTCAGCCACGGTGGTGGTGGCGACCACGACATTGCCGTCGCGGCGCAGCGCCCAGGTCGCGGCGTCGGCGATCGCCGGCTCGTCCTCCACCAGCAAGACGCTTGGCATGGCGGCAGGCTAACCGCGCCTCTGGCGACCTACAGCAGTCTTGCGCCCGGAAACAGCGCCAGGGTCCGGCGCCGCAGCCACCACAACAGCAATGCGTTGCCGATTTTGGCGGCGACCAGCCAACCGGAAATCGACTGGCTTTCGAGCAGATCGGTGACTCCGAAGGTGACCAAGGCAGCAGCGTAACCCGGCTCCAGCCAGCGGCTGCGACCGCTGCGCCACCAGCGATACAACACGAATCCGGCGCAGACCATCCAGCAGGTCGCCTCGGCCAGGTTGAATGCTGGATAGATCAGATCGAACCAGCCGTCGCCGCCGCGCTGCCACCACGGCACGAACCACAGGATGTCGATCCAGGTCGGATCTTCAGCCACGGCGGCGGCGTTCGCTGGCGATCACCGCGGTCAGCTCGGCCAGGGCCGCACCCAGGTCGTCGTTGGCGATGCGGTGGTCGCAACGCTCGGCATAGGGCAGCTCGCGTTCGGCCTCGGCCAGGCGGCGGCGGATGGCGTCTTCGCTTTCGGTGGCCCGGTCGCGCAGGCGGCGTTCGATCTCGGTCAAGGTCGAAGGCGCCACGAACACCTGGACCGCCTCGGGCATCGCCTTGCGGATCTGGGAAGCGCCCTGCACGTCGACATCTTTGATCGCGATCCGGCCGGCGCCGACCACGGTCAGCACCTCTTCGCGCGGCGTCGCGTAGCCGTGGCGACCAAACACCTGGGCGTATTCGAGGAACGTTCCGGCAGCGCGGCGACGTGAGAATTCCGAATCGCTCAGGAAATGGTAATCGACGCCGTCCTGTTCGCCGGCCCGCGGCGGCCGGGTGGTGCAGCTCAGCACCCGGACCGCGGTCGGGTCGGCGCTGAGGTAGGCCTTCAACAAGGTGCTCTTTCCGGCACCGCTCGGGCCGATCAGGATCACGAACAGCCCAGGACCTGAAGTTTCACCGCTCATCACGGTATGGTGGCCTGCGGCCCGGCCCGGCAACCTGGCCGCAGCCAAGGCCGGCACGCTGTACGGCAGATCCGCAGGACCGGTTTGGCGCGTGGCGCTCTCAGCGACGCCGGTGCAGACACATACGCGGCCAGGCATGCCTCGGGGGTTCCCCGCCGGGATCGGGCCGCGAGCCTCCGCCATGGACATCCTGAAGCAGCTGCTGGTCTACGCCCTGCTCGCCGCCGGGCTATGGGCGGCGATCACCTATCTGCCCCGTCTGCAACGGGTCGCGCCCGAGGTGAATTACTACGACATTGACGGCATGAAGCCCTATGAGGCCGGCTATTTCCTGGAGCCGGTGACGCCGGCGCAGCTCAAGACCGGCGATGCGGTGTGCTTCGCCCTGGGCAATTCCCGGGAAAAAAGCGCCTTGTTCGGGTGGATCGCCGGCCTGCCCGGACAGCAGGTGGCGATCGTCAAAGGCAAGGTCGAGGTCGACGGCAAACCGGCCCACCCCCACACCACGCTGTCGCTGCCCGATTGCGGCCCGTTGGCGGTTCCCGCCGGCCATGCCTTCGTGGTGTCCTCCAACCATCGCTACGACAGCCTGGCCAACGGACCGTTGCCCTTATCGACCATCCGCGGCCGGATCGAGGAGCTGCCATGACCGCTTTGAAGGAGGAAGTCAGCGGCGGCGTCAGTCGCGATGTGATCTTCGGTCTGGTCCAGGGACTGGTTGGAGTCATTTTGGCCGGCATCGCCGTGCTACTGCTGTGGTCGAGCTGGGCCCGCTGGACCTCGACCTGGGCGATCGATCGGATCAACCGCGCCCACCTGGCCGGCGACTACGCTGCCGCCCGCGAGGCCGCCCTCACCGCCCGGGAAACCGCTCCGGGTCTGGCCCAGACCGAACTGCCTGCCGCCGACCTCAGCCAAGCCAAGGATATCGCCCGGATTGAAAAACTCCTGCGATCATCCACGTCCAATGATCGTCAGGCGATCCACGCTGCGCTCGGCCTGGGAGCGGTGCTCGCTGGCAAACCGATCAGCAGCGATGTGCCCAAGGCCGACGCCGCGCTGTTGCAGGCCGTCGCCAAAGGCACCGGCGTGGTGCCCAAA
Organism: Planctomycetota bacterium; assembly: GCA_014193115.1. Lineage (GTDB taxonomy): Bacteria > Planctomycetota > UBA11346 > UBA11346 > UBA11346 > BJHQ01. The sequence continues at coordinate 27,924 of BJHQ01000031.1, forward strand.
CCGGTATCCGGTGAACCGCCGCACCGCGCGATCCAGGTCGTTTGCCTACCGCGAATCCTCGCAGATGCCTGGAAGAAACGCGATTTTCCCCAGGTTCAGGCCGCGGCCGGCGGCCTGCTGCTGGCGATGCCCAACCATCCCGAACGTGACGGGCTGATCCTGCTCCTGTCCGCTGCCGCCGGAGCCAACGACAAAGAGATCGCCCGATTGACCGGTGCGATCAAGGATCCCGATCTGTTGCTGCGCGCCGGTGCCGCGGGCAAGGCGATCGCTGCCTGGCGGGCCGAGCAGATCGCTGCTGAGGCGGAAAAGGCGGCAGCGGCTGCCGCCAAAGCCGAGGCGGCTGCCGCCAAAGCCGAAGCGGCTAAAGCCGGAGGCCGGCCATGATCCCTTGCCAAGTCTGCGGCAACGACAATCCCCTCGGCACCCGGTTCTGCCGCAAATGCGGGGCGAAGGTCACCACCGGTTTGGCCGATGTGAACGCCTCGGTGGCCAAAACCAGGCGCCAGGATCGCGGCCGGATGATCCGCGGTTGGGGCTCCAATGTCCTGTCTCTGGGCGTGTTCATCCTGGCCTGCGCAGTGTTGATCCGGTGGACCGCGACCCCGGCGCTGCCGCCGGCCGACCTGCCTCTGCCCAGCCCTGGACCGGTGATCCCGCTGCCCGACCCGGTCAAGCCGGCTGAATCGGCCACGCCTGCGCCGCCTGGCGGGGCCGGCCAGCCCAACTGACCGGCTCTGAGCGGCCCGCCCAGCTGGCCGGCTCTGGTCGGCCCAGGCCCGGTGGTACGCTGCGGTCGTGCCTGTTTCGACCCCAACGGCGACGCCGCTGCTCGAACCTGTGGTCTCCATCGACCGCGGCTGGAAAGTCGTGCTCTACAACGACGATGTGACTCCGGCCGAGCTGGTCGTGCTCGGCCTGCAAAAGGCGGCGGGGCTCAGCCTAGAAGTCGCCGACATGGTCATGCAGGAAGCCCACAGCCAGGGCCAGGCGACGGTCCGCCGCGGTCTTTCCCTGGAAGACGCTGAACGGATGTGCATGTCGTTGAAGAAGCACACCCGACTCGATGGCGTCTGCCCGGGCGTGGACTGCGAACCGCAGCGCGACGATCCCTAGCTAAGCCCTGGCACCAACAGCCCTGGCACCAACAGCCCTCGCGGTCAGTCCAGCGCGGCCTGTTCACCCGTGCGCAGGATTTCGATGATCTGGTCTGGTGTGGTCGCATCGAGCAGCCGCTCCGAGACGAATTCGCTGTTCTCGATCATCGCCGCGATGGTCGCCTGGAGACGCTGGTGGACCCGGGGAGCGCCAGCCGGGGTCAGCAGGATGAACAGCAGGCGCGCTCGTTCTCCGGTTTTTTCAACCAGAATGCCGCGTTCGCTGCGGGCGACGATGACCACCGGCTTGGTCAAGCCGGCAAGACGGGCATGGGGCATGGCGATGCCTTTGCCCAGATAGGTGCCCGCCGCCCGTTCGCGCTCCTGCACTGCTTTGCGGATCAGATCGGCGGCCAAGGGCAGTTCGCTGGCCTGGACCCGGCCCAAGACCACCGCAACGGCCTCGACCAGCGACGGGGCCTCGACCCCCAGCACCACCCGGCCGGGGGCGATCACGTCGGCGAGCAGGACCTTGTCCTCAGTCTCGAATTCGTCGGTGATCGTGCCGACGACCTCCTCGATCACGTCCTCAAGCGACAGCAGGCCGATCCATCGGTTCTCCGCGTTGAATACCAGAGCGACATGGATCCGGCGGCGCTGCATCTCGGCCAGCACCTGCTCCAGCGGCGCGGTGTCGAGGGCGGACAGGTACGGCCTGGCCAGCGTCTTCAGGTCCACCGCCTCGCCCGGAGTCGTCTGATGGAACAGGATGTCCTTGAGGTGGACGATCCCTGCTGGCTTTTCGGGATCGTCGACGATCAGCGGATAGCGGCTGTAGCGCCAAGTGCGGATGAACTCATGGATGTCGTTCCAGTGCAGCCCGGCATTGAGCATCCGCACCTGGCTGCGTGGTCGCATCGCGTCTTTGACCTTCAATTCGCCCAGGTCGAACACGTTTTCGATGAACAGCAGCCGGCGGAACGACAGCAGGCCGCGGGCCTGGCTGCGGTCGAGGATGATGCGCAGCTCGTCCTCGCTGTGCTCGCCTTCCTCGGCTTTCCCCGGGAAACCCATCAGGCGCAGGATGACCGCCGCGACCCGGTTGAGCGCCCACAGCGGGATGAAGAACAGCCAATGGAAGAAGCGCAGCGGCAACGCCGCCCATAACGCGGCGCGGTCGGCGATGCGGATGGCGATCGACTTGGGCACCAGCTCGCCGATCACGATATGCGAGCCCGAGATCAGCACATACGACACCAGGATCGCCACGATGTATTCCATGCTGATTTGGAATTCGCCGATCTCCGGCTCGCGGGCACCGAGCAGTTCAGCACCTTTTTTACCGACCATGCCCAGGGCGACGCTGGCCAAGGTGATCCCGACCTGGCACACCGACAGGTATTCGTCGAGCTTGACGTGGATTTCCTTGAGCAGCGGAGCCTGAGGATGGCCCGAATCGACCAGCTCATCGACCCGCGAGGAGCGCACCTTGACGATGGCGAACTCGGCCAGGACGAAGAATCCATTGAGCAGCAGCAGAAACACGCCGGCAGCCAGGATGACGAAGGTTTCCATTGTCCGGGCATCCTTGGCCGCGCATCCAACACTCAAGCTGCCCTCCCCGACCGGATCCACCCAAAGGTCCGCAGCGCACTTGACCAAACCGCTTCGAAGACATGATTCCACCCCTCACAACGAAACTGCGGCAAGCGCCGCCCCGGCCTGCGCGGGTAGCTCAATTGGATAGAGCATCAGACTACGGATCTGAGGGTTGGAGGTTCGAATCCTCCCCTGCGCGCCATTATTCCCCAGGCTCATGCCTGGGGTTTTTCGTATTAGCGATCACGTTTTTCTGACCCATCCGGCTTTGGACCAGAAACCGGGTCAGAAATCACCGTGCTGTCCGGTGTCATTGCCGTTGCCTGAATCGGCTCGATCGTCATTAGGTCCACCTCAGCGTCGTAGGGCGCCAAATGGGCGTAGGTGTCCACGGACCGGCCTTCGCCGCCCAGGCGACCGGCGACTATCTCGACCGCATCGGCGCCGTCCTCCTCCGCTCGCCGCCCTACTGCCCATCCTACAACGGCGCCTGCGAAGCCGGCAACGGCACCATCAAACGACTCACCCACGACCTGGCCGTCAGGCATGACCGACCGCACTCCTGGACCCTCGACGACCTCGAAGCCGCACGCCTGCTCGCCAACCGCCGCATCACCGACCGCCGCCAGATCCGTGAACTTCCCCCCGTTTGGTGGACACCCTGACAAGAGCGAAAGCTCTGAGAGGATGCCATCATGGCACGATCAACCACCACCCCTTCACCCAAGGCTGACAGCGTGCGCCGTCGCTTCGACGCCACC
>BJHQ01000032.1 GCA_014193115.1 Planctomycetota bacterium
TCGAGGAGTATGCCGTGACCAGCAGCAAATTCGACCAACTCTTGAAAGACTCAACCGCCACCCGATAAGCCGAAACCCATACGCCCAGCAGGGCCAACGTCCGGATGGCGGACAGGTGTCCTCATTTTTCCTGCGAATTTCCCAGTATTATTCCATAGTTCTCGGTGAACGCCTACAGGTACACCTGGAGATTTCCGAGGATTCCTTGGCCATCGATCTGCCGGAGGGCGTCAGCGCTATGGTCCGCTGCGATGGCTGGGAAGAATCCGCGGTCCGTGGCCGGTTCCACCGGGAACGCCCCCGCTGATCGGTTCCGTGCAAATGAACCGTCAGAGAGCCAAGGAATTCACGGGCTCCGGGAAGTGGCCAAGGGAGGGAAATGCTCCACGTCGATACCGGGGGCGAAGAAATGGCGACAGGAAGGCAGGCTCGGGCCTTGGATGGGCAAGCGAAGATGGGCATCTCCATGGGTCTGGGACGGAGGATGTCCAAACCGCGCGCGGAAGAGCCTGCTGAAATGGGGCAGGCTGCGGAAGCCTCGGCGATGTGCCGCCTGCTTCACCGCGGATCCGCCCAGCAGGTCCTGACGGGCCAGGTCCAGGCGGCGATCGAGCATGTAGGACTTGGGGGGACGGCCGAACCGGTGGTGGAAATCCCGGATGAATTGCGGTGCGCTGATGCCGAACTCGCGGGCCAGCTCCTGTACGGTCGGCAGATCGGGGGTCGTATCGATGCGGGCCAGGAGCAGATCCCAGCGGTCGCGGCGCATCGGCGTCAGGATCCTGCCTGCGGTGGCGCGTTCGAAGAGCATGGCCAACAACTGCACCATGGCGCTGGACGAACGCAGCTGCCAGGTCGCAGAGCACACCGCGATCGATTGCAGGATCGCTTCGCAGGCCTGCTCGACGGCGGCCAGATCCTCGTGCAGTTCCAGGTGGTCGGGTAGCGGTCCCAGGCCAGGCAGGACCGGGATGCCTCCAGCGAGCGGCGGGTTGGCGATCTGGAAATAAATCCCGTATTTGACCAGCGGCTCCGATCCGACCGCTTCGTAACGCACTGGCCCCGGGGTGAAGACCACCAGGGAACCGGCTCTGGCCACGCCGCTGCGGCCTGGACCACAACGGTACGCCATGGCTCCGGCCAGGATCAGATTGAACGACATGCCCGGAGAGCGGACCGCAGCGACGAAACCGGGCTGCAGGATGTAGTGATAGGCCAGCAGCAACTGCGGCGAGATCAAGGGCGGCCCGACTTCCGGATGCTGCGGCATCGCCGCATGGTCGCCGGGCCAGGGGACAAACAAGCAGGTGGAACGGCGCTGCCGCCCCATCCGAAGGATCCGGATGGGGCGCAACTGGGTTATTGTCTGGGATCACTCCATTATTTCTTCGCCTTCATGGCTTGAGCGCTCTTCATCGCTTCCAGGGTGCGCGGAATCCAGGTCACCCGTTCCGAGGTTGCATCATAGGTGTTGCCTGAGGTGGCGAAGTCCACCACCGGGAAATGCCCGCCATCGGCAGTCGGGACGGAGAATTGCATCAGCGCCCCCGGGATGGCCGGTTTCACCGCCGTCAACGCCACACATCCATGGGAATCCGCGAGGATTTCCGCGGGCTGTTTGAAATCTTCACCCAGTCGCCTGTCCCGTGCCAGCACCACCGGTCCACGCACCAGGGCGCGAAATCCATCGGCGACCGCTGGACTGCCCTCCGGCGACCGTTCCAGGCGACAGCGCATGTCCAGGGTGAGCGTGATCTGGTCGCCCGATTTCCAGGGGCGATCCAGGCACAGATACGTCCCTGGCTTGGCCTCGGCGCTGGTCCCGTTCACCGTGACCGAGGTGTTCCGGCTCCAGGCGGGAATCCGGACTCGGATGGGGAACTGCGCCGGTTGGCTGGGGCGCACGGAGATCTGCACCTCGCCGGTCCTGGGATAGTCGGTCGTCTGTTCGATGACCACCTCGTTGCTGCCGGACAACGGCACCCGCGCCGTGCTCGACAGGAACAGGTTCACCACCGGACCCCCCTCGCTGCTCATCACGGCGAGGGATGGCGTCACCGCAAAGGCATCCGCGATATTGAAAAAGCAACAGGTGAAATACTTGTTCGTTTCAAATTTATAGCCCCATCCCCTGGTCCCACGCACCCCATTCAGCCAGGTGAAGTAGTCATTTTTCTGGCCATTCGGATGGATGCTCCCAAGGAGCGCGTTGTACAGGCACCTTTCATACAGATCCCCGATCGTGGAATCGCCGGTCAAGAGGAGCATCTGGCGGCAATACCCCATCCACCGTGCTGCGGAGCACGATTCGATGCCTTCGATGGTGGGAATGGTCTGGAAGAGCCCGGCATGGGCGTAGGTCTCCGGGGCGCAACCGCTGCGATATGGTCCTGGGCCGACTCCGCAACCGGAACCGATGATGGTGGTTTCGGTTCGACGGATGCTGTCGAGGACATGGACCAGGTTCTGCTTCAATTGTTCATCTCCATTCCCTCGATAGTATACCGCCAGTCCTTCGAAACAGGCCTGCAATTCATAGGCTTTGGCGGCAGTGAAGTCCCTGATGTCCTTGCCCTGGCGGGCGTCTTGCAAGCAGGCTCCGATTTCACCTTTTCCGATCATGTGGCGCACGAAGTCCAGATACCGTTGCTGGCCGGTTGCCAGGTACAGCATCCCCATCGGTTCGATGATCGAACCCGACATCACGTCGTTCCGGGAGATTTTCGGGGCTGGTCCGACCTGGTTGCAGGTATAGTCCGCCAATCTCGTCGCCGCCTCCAGGAGTTTGCTGTCGCCCAGCACCTCATATGCGGACAGGAATCCCAGCATGGTATAGGCGCGATCGAAGAGATCGCTGTCAAATGGCTGCTTCTTCCCTTCGCCAGCACGTTTATACGCGCTCAGGCAGCCATCGGCTTCCTGGATGCCCATCATCTCCGCGGTGGTATCGCGGATCAGGGAGAGAACCCGCTCATCTTTCGCATATCGGTAATAGTGGCACATGGCCCGGGTGGCCGCGCCCCAGAAATAGGCGATGCAGAATACACCTGGTTGTTTCCTGTAAATGTCCACCATGGCTGCCAGCGTCGGTGCGTCGCAGCCGAAAGCCATCTGTTTCCTCAACCTATCGTCAAAGATTCCACCGCACTGGATGGAATGGATCGGTAGGATCTGAAAACGATCTGGCACGGCCGGTTGGACCGCATGCATTGATTCCGTGGCAGAGCCACCGCTGCCCAGGCTCTTGCCGCTGACGCTTCCCCCATCCGCCTGGACCTTGGCATTACCCCCGCCTGGCTCCTGCGCTCCGAGCACCGTCCCGCCCAGGGAAAGCCCCAGGGATAGCGCCTGGGAAAGAAGAATGGGATAATCCCGGGCATTTCGCCGGTGGGGAAGTGAAAACGGGTTCATGGTTGGCTCCTGGTGGATACGGTATTCAGGCATCATTGAAGAAACAAAGGCGAGCTGTTGATGGAACTTGAGGCACGGTTGCCGACCTGCCCGTTGGGGTGGAACCTCGGCGGCCGGCGCCGGCTTTTCGATCCCAGCAAAGATGCTTTCGACTGATCTCAGCGCGCCGACGGGATGAGATAGGCCTGTTCCACCTTCCGGCCAGACACCAGAATGGTTTGCGGCCCGGTGGATGGCCCCAGGTCGATCCGCCAGGCTTCCCAGGGGGCTTTGACATGGGAAGGCCGCCAGACGGATTCGATGGCGATCGCCTTGCCATCCACCGTGGCCGTCAGCGGCCCGGGCGCGATCAGGACCAACGTGCCACCTTTGCTGGCCGGTGGGATCCGACCTGCGAACTGGCGTGCAACGGCTGCTTTGAACGGCAACCGCACTGGCGCGTCCCCGGTCAGCGACAGGCGGAATCGACCGAGGCCGTGTCCCTTGCCGTACGTCAGGGTGATGGTCAGGGCCGTGCCGCCGGGGAAATCCGTCGGCCTGGCCAATGCGAAGACGGCCGCCTGGGGCTGGCCGACCTGGGGATCAATGGCCCACGCCGTCTCAGGTTTCCCGTCAATGGCCGCTGAAGCCGGCCAATCACCATGGGTTTCCTGGGAAAAACTGGCCTGGGCTCGGGTCAGGACCACCGCCTTGCCTGCCGTCGGTTCAGACACCGGAACGGCTTTGACCTGCAGTTCATTCAGCATGAAATTCCCGTTCGCGGCCCGGCCGGGCCCGCCGTTGGGCAGGGACGGATCCGGCAGCATCTCCAGCAGGATGGCCGTGATCCTGCGCAGCGGCGTGGTCGCTTGCAGGGTGCAGGTGTCGCGTTCCGGGTTCGGCCCGCTGGCCAGGATGGATCCGTCCTTGTGGACGGTCAGCACGGTTCCGGCGGCGGACGCCGCCGCCGTCACCTGCACCGGTGTCCACGTGGCGACCTTCGCCGATGCCGGAGCAACCGGTTCTGCTATCACCTCGGTGAAGGGGATGTCCGTGGTGGATTCGGTGAAGCCGGCCGGGATCGGTGCCTGGACCCATTGCCGTTGCAAGGTCGCAGCCTGCCCGGCCGGCACCACTTCCAGCAGGACCACCTCGAAGGGGCGCAGCGTGATCGCGGCGGTGGCGCCAAAGGCCGGCTTTTCATGGGTCAATCTGCTGGTCAATCGCGCTGGTTCCGGATGCCAGCGATAGATGTCCCACGATCCACCCGACGGCAATCCCCAGGCCGGTCCCAGGTCCAAGGCGATGGTCTGGTCCTGCCAACAGGCATTGTTGATGGCGAGGAAGGCCCGCTTGCCGTCGGTGCAGGAATAGCCATAGGCTTCGTTCTTCCAGGGATCCCCGAGGATCCACCGGGAATTGCGGAAGCAGTCGGGTTGCTTCTTCACCAAGGCGATGAAATCCGCCATCTGCTGGCGTTCCGGCGGAGTCAGCCACCCGCGGTCGGTCCACGGCTGCACCAGCATGCTGCCCCGGCAGATGTCCATCACCATGCCTTCCTGCCAACGCTCCTTGCCGATGCTGCTGTTCCAGCCCGAACTCGACAGCCAGATTCCCAAGGAGTCCTTGCCCAGGGCCGGGATGTCGCGCTTGGACACCGCATTCCGCAATCCCTGATCCATGTGCTGGGTCACGGTGTCCCGGGGATGGGGCGTGGGTTGCGAGGCCGGGTCCCGGGCTTCGATGTGCAAGCCGCAGTCGAAGATGGTGTCGGCATGAAGCAACCACCACGGCGACGAATATCCCCAGTACAACATCAGGAAGACCTCGGGACTGGCGCGATCCATTTCGATCAGGAACTCGATGATCGCAGCATGGTTGGCCTCGGTGCTGTACACGCCGGGCAGGTGTTCGTGGTTGGGATTGTTGCAGACCATGTCGGGATTGCCGTTGTGGTCGAATTTCAGCAGGCGCACGCCGTTTTCCCTGATGTGATGCGCAAACGCCGTGGTGTAGATCGATCTGGCAGGTTCGGTTGCGCGGCAGATGGTTCCCTTGCCCTGGGGATCGGTCATCGCCGGTTTGATCGCGGGATTGGCTCCGATGGTCCAGCCGGGATTACCGCCACTGTCGATCCACAGCCCCGGCGCGGTTCCGAGCTGCTTCAGGGCCTGCTTGATCGGCGCGAATCCATTGGGGAAACCCTGGGGATGGAAGCGGATCAGATCCCCGGCCGGATCATTCCAGAAGTCCACGGAATAGGCGTCGAAGTGGCAGCCAGCTTCCTGCTGTCCCTGGGCGACCTTGGCGATGTTGTCCAGCAGGTACGCCTCGGTCTCCAGGATGGGATTGCTCGAAAAGGAATTTTCCCAGCCGAACGCATCGAAAAACGCATAGGCCTGGTTGTGCCGCAGGGTCCGGCGCATGCGGCTGGACAGGTGGTTGCGGAACGCCTCCGGCGCCGCACCCGCCATTGCGACGCCATACACCGTCTCCATGGCGACGAAGGTCGCGCCGGGCGCCAGGCGGATGCCTGGATGCTGGCGCAGCAGGATCTCTTTTCCCTGACCAACCACCCACCCGGAAGGATGGGCCAACCCCAGGAAGAACTCGCCATTCACGTATCCCGGGAAGCCACGGCCCTTGGCGACGATCTCCCGCGCATCGGACACATACCGGGCCAGCCGCACGTTGAGCAGCCGATTCAGCGGCGTGGCATCTGCGTTGGTGATGTGGACGGATTTGCGGATCACCGGCTGGGCGGCATCCCACTGGTAGGTGACCTTGGCGGTGATGCTCCGGTCGTCAGCCGCCAGGGCGAAGACCGCCGTGCCGGTGACCGCCTCCACTGGATCTGGCCATGCCGTTACCAGCAGTTTCACGGGTAAACCATCTTTGTCCGCGGCCCCGATGTCCACCTCCAGTTCCGCGCCGCGCCCCAGACTGATGGCGGTGCTGGTGAGGTGATTCTTCCAGGATTCAGCCAGCAATTCCCGACTGGCATCGAGGGTCAGCACCTGCTGCGGGGTCCGGATTTCGAAACGCCGCTGGTTGAGGGCGACGAGTCCAGCCTGTTTCACCTGGTGGGAATGGGCGACGTTGTCCATGGCGAGATCCCGTGGGCTCGGGGTGTCGAGACCGCTCAGGTCGGCGATGACGGTGGAAAGCACCAGGATCAACAGAAAGCCGGATCCGGCGCAGCTATAGGCTGGTGAGCCGGGGGGTTCATGCATGGCGGCCTCCAAGATGAGGCATCTTCAACCGCATGCGGATGCTGATCCAGGAAAGATACTTGATGGAACTTGAGCTTACTTTGCGCGCGCACGGTGGGCCTCCGGGTTTCGCCGATGCCCTGTCCAGCGTCGCTGTGGTGTTCCCCTCGCGCCGGCGTTCAGCTAGAGACTCTCGGTTCGCCCTCGGGCTCTCCAGTAGCGATGCGCTTGGCCTCTCTTTCTAGCTGGCACGATCTCATTATATCGACACGCTATCACCCTGTCCAAACAACCTAATCCGGGTGTCCACTTTTCGGGGGGAAGATCACGGCCGAACTATCCCCATCGGCTGGTCGGCCTCGGCAGCATGGCGAAACTCGCACGGGCCGATCGGCGCGATAGCGTCCCACCCGCATGAGCACCTTCCGACGTCCCCTCCTGATCGCCGTGTTGACCGTAATGGCGTTTATGGCGGCCTGTGGCCGCGACTCGGCGTCTGGCACGCCGGCTCCGGTTTTCCTCGATCAGCTGCGATTGCGGGTGAAAGATGACCCGCAATCGGTCATCGTCCTCAGAGGGCCAGTGATGTCGGGTGTGGACCAGGCAGCCGTGGAGGCGCAACAGACAGCGATCCGTGGTGACCTGGTGGCCATGCTCGGCGCCATTGCCAGCGATGACGTTCTGCGCGCAGCGGTCCGGGATGAGACCGCTCTGTTTTTCGAACTCAACGCGATGGCGGCCTTGCGCGAAGCCGCGACAACCAGCGCAGTCAGCGATGATCGGCGTCACCACGTTGCGGCCTTGTTCGTCGAACCATCGTCCGATGGACGGGTCTTGTATGTACTGCGATCCCTCCTCGGTGGTCGGGATGGATCTTGGCAGGTTTTGGCCAGAGGGTACGGGGAAACGAAACAGGCCTTGCCGGAGCGGCAGGCGGCCGACCCTGCGACTGCCGTTGAGGCCAAGGAGGCGGCAGCTGGAGTCGTCCGCCTCGGTCGAGCCGAGTTGCGTTTGCCTACCAGCCGACCTCTGGAGCTGCACGAATGGCAGCGCCTGCGCAGCGGCGAGACCTATCTGCTGACCGTTCCCTGTCCCAATCCGGTTCCCTGCTGGGTGGCCGGTCGGATTGCTGCCTCGGACGGATCGTGGCGCTTGATCCTGGGCGACCGCGCCGATGCAGCTGGAGCCGGCGGCACCTGGCGGGCCCATGTGGCCATCCCGGGTCCTGACGGAGACGGCAATCTGGTGCTGCTCGCCTTCGCCAGCCAGGAATCCTGGCGTCGCGGCATCGCTGGACTGCTCCGCCAACCGGGCCGGATCGCCGGGACTGAGGCTGAAGAGCAACGCATCGCCGGGCTGGTTGCCGGATCGGGATCCGGTTTGATCCAAGCCCCATGGACCGCAGCCCATCCCTTGCGGATTCTTGCCGGCAACCAACAAGTGCGCCCCTGACGGCGAATTTCGCGGACCCGATCCTGCCTGACACTATCCCTTCATCACCAACCCGGAGCATCCCATGCCCATCCCCCGCCTGACCATCCTTGCGCTGGTCCCCACCCTGTTCGCCATCTGCCTGGTCTCGACTGGTTGCGATGGCCGTCCCAAAGAGGTCAACAACGATCCGCTGTCCCAGCAGGTCAACAAAGCCGGCCTGGAATACTACGGTAAAGATGAAGTGCGGGTCCAGCCTGGCGAAACCCGCAGCGAAGAAACGTTGAAGGAGACCACCCGGCAGCGCGCCCTCGGCAAGCTGGCGGCAATCCTCGACCAGACCGCTGCCCAGAAGTCCGAAGCGAGCATCGCAAGCCAATCCAACCTCCAGGGCGCCGGAATCGATCCGAAAGACAAGGAAGCCGCCGAGGGCATCAAGAAATCTCTCAAGGATATCGGCGACCAGGCCAAGCTGAGCAGCTCCGGCGGTGGCGAATCGACCGCCCAGATGGCCGGCGTCGCCTATCTGAACAGCGACTGGAAGGACGCCGAAGGCCGGCAGGTCTATGGCTGCGTCGCGTACATCCACCCCAACCACATCGATCAGTTCCGTGGATTGGTGAACGCCAAATTCGACCTGCTCCAGGGCAAACTGAAGCAGCAGGTCGACAACCTGAGCGACGCCGGCAAGGTCCAGTTCCAGGCTGCACTCGACGCCGCGCGCAACGGCATGCTGAAAGAGATCACCGACAAGGCCGCCGCCGATCTGGCCAAGCAAAAATCCGATTACGATGCCCAGCTGGCGGCTCAGAAGGATGAGCTGGCCAAGGCGAAGGCGTCGGGCTCGGCGAGCAAGCTGGAACTGGATGCGATGCAGCGGAAGGCCACCCAGCTCGAAACCAAAGCCGCCGAGGCTGAAAAGAAGAAAGCGGAAGCCGAGGCCAAGTCCGTCGAGGACGCCAAGAAGATCAAGGACGCCGAAGAGAAGGCGAAATCCAGCAAGAAGGACGCTGGACTGTAATGGCCTGTCCCGCCGGCCGCCCGCTCCTGGGCGGCCGGCGGGGCGCAACCTGACGATCGAGGAATCCGCACTATGTCCAATCCATCCCTGTCGCGCTGGTCAGCGATCGTGACCCTCGGGCTGGTCGCCAGCCTGCTGATGCTCCTGCCTGGCGGCAGGTCGCTGCTCGATCCGGCCAACTATCTGATCTGGATCTTCATGGCCGCGAGCTTCGGCCTGTATTTATATGGCATTTTGCGCAGCTATCATCAGGTCGTGCTGGTCGACCAGGCCCTGGCCGAGATCGACCGGCTCGGTGAATTGCTCAAGGATCGTCAGGCGGGCGCAGCAGCGGCCGACCGCTGGGTGATCGAATCCGGGCGGGCCACGGTCAATGGAACCGTGCCCTGGGCCTGGGCCAGCTTCCGTGCCGGCGGCCACGAGCGCGGCGACCGGGCGATCGGCGCGGTCGAATCGCACCTGCATGCGGTTGGCGGGGTGGTCAACGGTGTCGCCGGCGCGATGGTCAGCGTCGGACTGTGCGGGACCATGATCGGCCTGATCCTCAGCCTGTTCACGCTCAAATCCGGATTCAACGATATTGAGGGCGGCGCCGCCAAACTGATGGAACACATGGTCGAGGCGATCGGCGCCATGGGCCTGGCGTTCTATGCCACGCTGTTCGGCGCTGCCTTGGGCGGTGTGATCCTGCGTTTCGCCCACCTGCATGTCGTGGCCGACATCCAGACCGTGCTGGCGCGCTGGGATTTGGCCACCGCCGCACTGGATGAACCGGCGGCGAAGGATCCATCGCCGCCAGGCAAACCCAGTGGAGACGCTCACGCCGTGGCCATGGTCGAAGGCATGCTCGACCGCCTCGATCCAGCCGTGCGCACCCAGGTGCAGGCCGCCATCGCCAGCCGGGCCGCGACGCCGGTGGCTGCTCCTGCCGCTGATATTAAAGGTTGAACCATGGCTCGCCGCCATTCCCGGGCGCCCGGCCAGCACAGCGAAGGTGCCGAACTTTTCGAGGGCATCAGCGATGTCAGCCTGTCGCTGCTGAAAATCTTCATCCTGCTGGTGTTCTTTCTGCTGATCAAAGCCTCGGTGGAGATCTTCCAGAACATCCTGCCCAACCAGTTCACCGGTCGTGGCGGTCAGCCCCATCTGCGCATCCTGATCACAACCGATCCGGCGGTGCCAGGCCGCGATGGCATCCGTTTCCGGATCGACAACGACCAAGGCAAACTCGAATTGACCTGGCCCGAACTGCAATCGGTGTTCGCCCACATCAACAAGCGCGAGTTTCAATCCGCTGATCCAGCCAACAGCGAACGTCTGGCGGTGCTGACCTATAAACTGGAACGCGCCGACGATCGCGGCCGTGACGAATTGCGCTCCGACATCGCGGCTCGTCTGGGTCTGACGCTGGCTGAGGACGCTGACCTGCGCCCGGTGCTGATCGGCGCCCTCAACCGCTCCGATCCGGTCCGGGCTGCGGAGATCCTGGCCTATAAACGGAAATTCACCTTTGACGCGTTGGACCCGGGCAAAGGCATCGACCACCAGGAATCCATCGACAGCACCGAACCGAAAAGCTTCCAATGGGTGCCGATCGGCCTGCGCTTGGGTCGGCGGCCGTTCCTGTGGTTCACCCTCGCGCCCGATGGCACCATCCCCTTCGGCCCGCCAGGTCCCGGCCAACTGCGCCTGCAACCGCCACAGTTCCAGATGCTGCTCGACGGATTCCGCGGCAATGATGGATTCTATGTCGAATATCGCGCAAAACCGGAACTGAAAGGTCCGGGAGCCGAGCCGCCAGCGGCGGTCGCCGCGATTCTGCGAGAAGCCGGTTACCTCGACCGGGTGGTGCGCCAGGACAAACTGAACATCGCCGCCGCCCCAGCGGCTGGCTCGGCAACCGCGGCTGCGACCCAGCCGCGCCCCTGAACGCCGTCTCGGCCGCCCGGCTCATCTCCCGCGCTGCAAGGTCGAACCGCCAAGCTGGCGAAACTCGCCAATCTGTTGGAGCTTGTTAGGGTTCCGCCACGCTGAGTCCTCTATGCGCACCATCGCCCTGCTCGCCCTGCCTCTGCTGTCCGCCCTGGCCGTCGCAGGTGAATCCGGTCGCGGCGATCTGCCGCTGACGGTCGCTCCTGAACGGTCGTTCGCGCTTGAACGGCGCGACTCGAAGAAGTTCGTGGCCTTGGTGGTCGGCAACAGCGCCTATCCCCGAGGCGCGTTGGTGAATCCGCGGCGGGATGCCACGGCGGTGGCCACCGCGCTAGGGCGCATGGGATTCGCCGTCATTCAGGTGCTGGATGCCTCGGGGGCCGAGCTGCGCACCAAGGCCCAGGAGTTCGCTGGCCGGCTGGCCGGCTGCCAGGCGGCGGTGTTCTTCTATGCCGGGCATGGCATCCAGGTGGATGGCTACAATTACATGCTTCCCGTGCCCAGTGCCGGCGAACTCCCGATCGAACGGGTCGAGGAAGTTCCCGGCCGGGCAGTGGAGCTGCGCACGGTGCTGGAGCCCATGGAGCGCGCCAAAGTCCCGGTGCAGTTGCTGATCCTGGACGCCTGCCGGACCAACCCGCTGCCATCGTCCTCGGGACGCAGCTCGGGCGCGCCCGGCCTGGCGGCGCTGACCGGAGCTGCGGGGATGGCGATCCTGTATGCGACCGCACCCGGCAAAGAGGCCTACGATGGCGCCGAGACTGACTCCCACAGTCCCTTCACAGCAGCGCTGCTCGCGACCTGGGAACGCCCTGGCCAAAGCCTGACCCAGATGGTGGTGGAGGTGAACCGACAGGTGCAGGAGCGCACCGAAGGCTGGGCCAAAGGCACCCAGGTGCCTTGGACCTCGGTGAGCCTGCGCCAGGATTTTTGCTTGGTTCCGGAGGTTACCGAAGCAGAACGCCTGGCTGTCCGACAGCAGCAAGCGGACGCCGAACTGGCCCAGATGAACCTGCGCCAGCGACTGGCCGACCTGTCCGACAAGGCCCAGACGGCGGATGCCACCGACCGTCAACGACTGGAGGCCGAGCGCGCCAGGCTTGAAGCCGACCTTGCAGAAGCCAGGAAACGATCCAGCGATCTGGCGCAGCGTTTGGACGCCGATCTGACTGCGGCCCGGACCCGCGAGCAAGCGGAGATCGCGTCCGCCCGCACCCATGAGGACGCCACCCTGACTGCGCAGCGCACCAAAGTCGCAGCAATTGAGGCCCAGATCGCCGAGATGAAACGCCAGCAGCTCGCTGCTCCGGAATCAGCCGATCTCGACGCCATGCTGGCGGTGATCGCGCAGAAAGAGGCGCAGAAGGCCGATCTCAAGCGGATGCAGGCCGAGGCCGAAGCCACCCGGGAAAAGGCCGAGGCCAACGCCGCTGAACGACTTCGTCAGGAGGAACTTGCTGCCGCCAAACGACGCCGGCAAGCAGAGGCCACAGCTGAACAACGCCGCCAAGAGACCGAAGCCGAGCGCAAGGCTAAGGAGCAGGAACTGGCCCAGGCGAAGGGAAAGGAGCGCCAGCGCCTGAACGAACGACTGGAAAAGGACCTGGAAAAATACCGGAAGATCGCTGCCAGCGAGTTCGGCGCCGAGATGGCGCAGGCGGCGTGGACAAAGATCTGCGTGACGTATCAGGTCGGGAAGGTTTCAATCGCGGATGAGGAAGAATTGACGGAACGGGTACTGCCGGGAACGCGGGAGGCAAAAGTCGCCGCCGCAGCCGCTGCTGCTGCCGCCGCTGATCGCGCCATCACCGACGGTGGACGAGATGCTTTGCAGGCATTCATCCAAGCGTATCCGCAACATGCCTTGATGCCGGAGGCGCGGCAGCGATTAGCCCAGATTCCGAGTTGGGCGTCGAGGATTGACCAGGATCAATTCGGGAACTTTGCCGATCTGACTGTGGACGGGGTAACCCAGCGTTTGCGACTGATCAAGGCGGGGACCTTCAAGAGGGGCGAAACCGAATCTGCTCATGCCGTAACGATTTCCCATGCGTTCTGGATGGGCGACAGTGAGGTGACCCAGGGGCTGTGGCAGCAGGTGATGGGGAAGAATCCGTCGACATTCACCGGCGATGTCAACCGGCCGGTGGAACAGGTGTCGTGGACTGATTGCCAAGGATTCTTCCAAAAATTGAACGGCCAAGTGCGTGGAGGGAAGTTCACGTTCCCGACCGAAGCGCAATGGGAATACGCGTGCCGGGCGGGGACCTCCAGTAAAATTGCAGTTGGTGGAATCATAGACACTCTCGGATGGGAAAGCGTGGCGTGGTTCGGTGAAAATTCAGCCAAACAGACGCATCCCGTGAAATTGAAGATGGCCAACGCCTGGGGATTGTTCGACATGCTGGGGAATACCTGGGAGTTGTGCGGTGATTGGTATGCCGAGTACCCGACTGGCGCTGTCACCGACCCGACTGGTCCGGCCTCTGGTTCCCTCCGGGTGGGCCGCGGCGGCGGTTGGGCCGACAGCTCCGGGTTCCTCCGGTCCCCAACGCGCGTCGGGTATGTGCCCGGCGGAAGTTACACCTTTCTGGGGTTCCGCTTGTGCGCTCCAGCCCAAGCCGTGCCATGACCTGACTAGACCAGGGAGCGGAGCCGCAGGGGAAATGAGGACACCTGTCCGCCATCCGGACGTTGGCCCTGCTGGGCGTATGGGTTTCGGCTTATCGGGTGGCGGTTGAGTCTTTCAAGAGTTGGTCGAATTTGCTGCTGGTCACGGCATACTCCTCGA
>BJHQ01000033.1 GCA_014193115.1 Planctomycetota bacterium
TCGAGGAGTATGCCGTGACCAGCAGCAAATTCGACCAACTCTTGAAAGACTCAACCGCCACCCGATAAGCCGAAACCCATACGCCCAGCAGGGCCAACGTCCGGATGGCGGACAGGTGTCCTCATTTGTTGATAGCACCATTTCAGATGACAGCGGAGTTGCTCCGACCATCGCCTGGAGCGGACCGGTCGGCGCACCGCTCAAGATCACCAATGGATCCACTGCAGATCCCACCGTGCTGTTTGCCAAAAGGGGTACTTATCGGCTAACGGTCACTGCCACCGACGCTGGCACTCCGCCCTTGGCCACCACCAAGACCATCGATGTGGCGGTCAACGCCGCGGTCTTCTCGATCGCTGGCAAGGTTCTCGATAATGACGTCCCGACCAGTCCGGCGACGGGGGTGCAATTGACTTGGCTGCCCCTGACGAGTGTCATCGCCACGATGAACACCAGCACCATCGACGGCAGTTTCAGTTTCGCCGACTTGGTCGGCCAGCCCACTGACTTCCAGGTGACCGTCCCCGGCAAACCGTAACCGGACAACGCAAGTTCCTCTCGGGTCAGCGTCAGGGCAGCATTACAGAGCTCCCCCGGGAGGGGTGATGACCATCCGGTCGATGCTGGCGCTGGCGGGTTGTTCCAGGATGAAGCGTATGGCTGCGGCAATGTCCGCGGCCCGGCACATCCGGTCGATCGGCGGGTTGAATCCGGCAGGCCAGATCCCCGTGTCGGTGGCTCCCGGGGCGACGACCGACACCCGGATGCGGTCCCGGCGCAGTTCTTCGCGCAGCACCCGGCTCCAGGCTTCGAGAGCGGCCTTGGTGGCGGCATAGGCACCGCAACCGCTGAAGGCGGTGTCGGCGGCGACGCTCGACACATTGACGATGCTACCGCCATGGCGGGCGCGCATGTAGGGTATGGCTGCGGCGGTCAGCAGCATCGGCGCGCGCAGGTTGATCCGCCACAGCTGGTCGAGGTGTTCGGCGGTCAACGCATCGCTGCCGGAGGTGGCGAAAAGTCCGGCATTATTCACGATGGCATCGAGACCTTGCCAGATCGCGGCCGCCCGTTCAGCGATCCCTTGCGGATCGGTGGCCAGGTCGGCAGGCAGGGCGACGGCATCACCGCCATCGCGGTGAATCTCATCAACCAAGGCGTCGAGGCGATCCTTGCGCCGCGCCACCAGTACCAGCCGCCATCGTCCGGCCAGTGCCCGGGCCACGGCTGCTCCGATTCCGCTGGAGGCTCCGGTGATCAGGGCAATGCGGTTCATGGCGTTTCTGCCTGGTTCAATGGACGCTGAGCAGGCAACGATCGGCGATCTCGCGGCGCAGATCCGGCGAGATGGGCGGATCGATGCCGGCCCGTTTGGCCAGGTCGTTGACGGTATCGGCGATGCGGCCAGCGAGGAGCGGCGCTTCCTTCGGTGACGTCCCCAGACCGGCTGCGGGGCAAGGTGTGGTCGTTGCCAGCTCCAATTCCCAGCCGATTTTCAGCAATTGCACGGCGCGGGGCGGATCGCCGGCGGAACCACCGAATTCGCTGGCCGGAACCTGGGCGGTGACCTCGACCACAAGCAGTCGGAAATGCCTGGTCACTGGCGGGTCGCCGGGATCGGCGATCGCGGCATAGCGCACATCGATGGCCACAGCGCCACCAAGCAGCGCCAACTCCTGGGGACGGAAGGCGATGGAATACAGGCGGTCCCCGGCCAGGGTCGCGCGGTCAATGGGCATGCACGACCTTCAGACTTCAGTCGCCTCGGGCCAGGGGCGGGTATCGGTCCCGGCCCCTAGCCCCTGGTTCTTCTTCGTTTAGGTGTAGGCATGCCCGATCGCGACGTTGATGTCCTGGCCAGCGTGCAGGCGGTGCTCCGCCAGGAAGGCGAAGCGGTGGTGGCCTTGGCCGGGCTGATGGCTGGCCAGGCAGCGGCGGTGATCCGGGCAGTAGGGCTGATCTCAGATCAGTGCGGCGATGGGCGTCCCGGCCGGCTGGTGGCCACAGGAGTCGGGAAAGCCGGGATCATCGCGCGGAAGGTTTTGGCGACCTTCGCCTCCACCGGGACCCCCGGTTTGTTCCTGCATCCGGCCGAGGCCAGGCATGGCGATCTCGGCATGGTCCAGGCTGCCGACGTGGTCCTGGCCTTCAGCAACAGCGGAGCGAGCGAGGAGATCGTCGCCATCCTGCCCAGCCTGAAGCTGATCGGCTGCGCCGTCATCGCCTTGGTCGGCACCACCGACTCGCCGCTCGGTCGCCACGCCGACGTGGTTTTGTCGATTGGCAAGGTGGTGGAGGCCTGCCCGCTCGGCTTGGCGCCGTCAACCAGCACCACGGCCATGCTCGCCCTCGGCGATGCCCTGGCCCTGACCGTGCAACGGCGGCGGCGGTTCACTCCCGAGGCCTACGCCCGCTATCACCCTGGCGGAGCTCTCGGCCGCCGGCTGATGACCTGCCGCGAGGTCATGCGCACCGGTGAACGGGTGGCTGCGGTGCCCGCGACCGCCACCATCGCTGACTGCATCCAGGCCATCACCCGGGCCAGATCTGGCTCGGCGGTGCTGGTCGATGCTGCGGGTGGGCTGGTCGGCATCTTCACCGACGGCGACCTGCGTCGGGCATTGACCAAAGGCCGAGATCCTGGCGTCGTGCTCGCCGCGGCAGTAGCGACCCATGCCACCGTGCCATGCCGTTCGGTTCGCGCCGACGAATTGCTGACCGTGGCGCTGCGCCTGTGCGGCGAAAAAAAGATTCACGAATTGCCAGTGATCGAAGCCTCCGGTCTGGTGGTCGGCCTGCTTGATCTGAAGGATCTCTCGGAACGGGGATTCGTGTCTTGAGCAGCCGCGGGCTGCGCGGTGGAGCGCCGGAGGTGCGTTCCGGGGGCGAGGATGACCGCCCGCAGGGCGAGGCGACCCCCAGCGGTGCAGTAGGTTCGCCGCAATCTGCTACAGCGCAGCCGGGGCGACCGGTCCGACAGCCGCCGGTCAACCAAGGGCCTGCGTCGGCGCACCAGTCCTCTGCTGAAGCGCGATCCGCGGCCCCCGGACTACTCCATCGTTGGCTGATCGCCCCGCTGCTGGGCCAGCTTGGCAGGCTGAGCGCCACCACCGCTGATCGTCTGGGTGGGACCATCGGCGTGCTCGCCTGGCGACTCGGCGTCCGCCGTCGTCTGTCAGGCGAGCTGCTGACCCGGTGCCTTGGAGTGACCGGTCCGGCCCGGGCCCGTCTGGTGCGCCGCAGCTATGCCACCATGGGCGCTAATTTCCTGGCGTTGTGGACGGTGGGCGGCCCGGAAGGCGTCGAGCGCAGCTTGACGGTGCTCAATCCGACGTGGCTGCGGCTGATGTTGAAACGCCATCCTGCCGTGCTGTTCCTGACTCCGCACCTCGGCTCGTGGGATCTTGGCGCACACGCCATCGCCAAGGCCACCGGGCGGATCGTGGCTTATGCCAAGCCCCAGCACAACGCCGAGGTCGACGCGTTGATCAATGCCAAACGCGCGGCCCTCGGCATCGAGGTGATCATGGCCGCCAGCGGTGACCGCCAGGCCGCGATGAAGGCTTTGCGCGCGGCGCGCAGCGGCATCCCGGTGGGCCTGATGGGCGACCAGCGCCCCGGTCGCCATGAAGGCGCTCCGGCCCGATTTTTCGGCCATGCGGCCTGGTGCCACCAGGGACCGGCGTTCTTCGCACTGAAAGCCAAGATGGCCTTGCTGCCTGGGTTCTGCGTGCGCCGGCGGGCCGGGCAGATCGTCGGTCTATGCGGCGCTGCGCGCACGGCCGAAGGGCTGGACGAAGCCGCCGTGGTCCAGCTCGCCATCGACCTGCAATGCGCGATGATCGCTGGTGTTCCCGGCCAGTATTTCTGGCAGCATAAACGTTTTGCCGGTTCTCAGCCCGAGGTCCCGCCACGTCAGCATGAGCCCTGGCGTGGACGCCTCCGGTTCATGTGCGGACGCACCTGAACGGATGGACCGGCCGTTGGCCGCACCAACACACCGTCTGCGCCAGCGTGCAGGTCGATGGGGGCTGGATCTCGACCGCTGGTTCCGCAGCAGTCGAATGGGACATGTGCGTCAGCGGATTCTCACGTCTCGTCCCGCTCCTGCCGGAACCGCTGTCGTGACCGCTTTCATTGGCGAACACTGTCCCCCGGCACCGAGCCAACCGCAGGCGGATCGCTCCGCTGGCGCCGCCCAGCGCAACGTGCTGCTCGTCCTGTTCGCACTCTTCCTTTCGCCTTCGCTTCCGGCCGAGGATCTTGCCAAGGAAGAAGCCCTGCGCTGGCTCGGGCAAAAACAACGGCTGACCGTGGTCGAAGCAGCTGCCTTGGCCCAGAAATTCGGAGCATTCCAAGGGCCGGTCGCGACCATGGCCCTGGTCGAATTGGCGGTGGATGTGCGTCAGCCGGTGCGCGCAGCAGCGATCGCCACCTTGGTGGCCAATGCTCCGTCCGAGGCGGCGCCATGGCCGCTGAAATTGGCGGGCAGCACCGCGATCCCAGCCCGGGTGGCGGGAATCGAACTCGCCGCCGCCTTGGACGCCGCTCAGCTGGTCCCGGCAAGTGGCTCGGCGAGCAGCGCCGCTCTGTCGATCCCGGTGATCCAGAAACTGTCCAAGGATGGCGATCCGCGGGTGCGCCTGGCTGCTGCCGAGTCCGCAGCTGGCCGGCCGTGGCCGGGTGCGACTGCGCCCAACGCTCCGACGTTCACCGGCTGGTTCAGCCAGTGGCTGACCGATCAGGATCCGCGGGTGCAGGTGCCCGCCATCACCGGCCTGGCTCAGGCCCGCGATCTGACCAAGGGACAGGACCTGCTGCTCGGCCGGCTGGGCTTGCCGCTGACCTCTGAGGACGCCTCGCACCGGATTGTGGACGGCCTGCTCGGGGCCGGCATGCCGGCTGGAACCATCAGTGAAAAATTGCTCAAAATCCTCAGCAGCAATGCCCATTCCGACCTGCGCGCCTTGTCTGGCGAACTGCTTGCCAGGTGCGCCGGGATCGAGGCCATCCCGTTCCTGATCACTGCGTTGAAGGCCAGCCCCGGCCCGCGCAACGCCGGGGTGCGGGCCGCCATCGCCGATACGCTCGGTGTGCTTGCGCCCAACGATCCGGCCCTGATCAAGCTGGTCCATCAGGCCCTGGTGCCCTTGGTGGTGGACGCCTGGTGGGGCACGCGCTGCGCCGCGCTGTGGGCGCTGATGCGCACGGCGAACCGCGACTGCGTGCCCTTGGCGATCCAGGGCCTGCAACGTGAGACCAACGACGCCGTGGTCGACCTGCTGCGCGCCTACACCGGACAGAACCTGCGCACCTTCGCCGAGTGGTCGGGGTGGTGGAAGGCCTACGGCGCTGCTTGGAAACCTGGCCGGACCGGCACTGCCGGCGACGAGTCGAGCATCGATTTCTACGAGGTCACCGACCGCACCAGCAATGTCTGTTTCGTGTTCGACACCTCTGGCAGCATGTCCGAGATGCAGGAGGTCCTCGACCGCCGCCGCGGGTTGCGCGAGCAGCGCAGCCGGTTCGACGCGGCGACCTCGGAGCTGTGGGGGGCGCTGCGCAAACTTGATCCCGGAACCAGGTTCAACGTCGTCTATTTCGATAGCCAGGCCGAGTCCTGGCAGACCGCGCCGCTGCGTGCCAGCTGGCGAAACAAGGCGCGATTCCGCGACGATCTGCATCTGCACGCACCGGGTTCCGCGACCAATCTCCACGATGCCTTGCTGCTCGGCCTCGATCAGCCCCAGGTCGAGACCCTCTATGTGCTGACCGACGGCCATCCCACCGCCGGCGACCTCCAGGAACCGACCCAGCTGGCTGAGGCGATGCTGCTCCACAATCTCGACCGCAAGCGCCCGGCCCGCATCCATACGGTGGCCTTCTTCATCGATCCGAAGGAATCGGGCGACGCCAAGAAACTGCTCGAACCCCTCGCCCGCCGCACCGGCGGGATCTATCGGGTGATCGAGTGATGGCGCAGATCCTGCGCAACGCCCTGGTGGCGGTGGCCGCGGCGACCGCTTCCGAGCCGTCTGCTCCGTCGTGGCAGGACCAGGCTGCGGCCTGCGCCCAGGCCGGGATTCCGGTGCTGACCCAGGCCTTGGCTGAGCCGGCCGCGCCAGTCCGGCAGGCGGCCGCGAAAGCCCTGCTGAGCCAGGGATCGGACGGGATGGCGGTGCTCCACGCGGCGCTCGGCCACCGTCGCCCGGGTTCCCGGGCGATGGCGCTGCGGATACTGGCCGAAGCAGGGATCCTGCGCCCCGGCGAGCTGTCTGAGGCGACCCGCGATGAGGCACCGTTGGTGCGGATCGAAGCCGCCACAGCGTGCGCAAAGGCCGGGAATCATGAGCTGCTCGCGGTGCTCGCCGGCGACAGCGATGCCGGCGTGGTCGACGCGGCGCTGCGCGCCGCCTGCCGCGGCTGGAGGAAATCGGGACTGCCGCCAGCGGTGGCGGTTGCAGCCCGCTCGCCCCGCGAAGATCTGATCGCCCTGGTTGGCGATGCGCTTGACGAATCCGGTCTGCCTGGCGGGACATTGGTCCAGGCGTGGTTGAGCGCGCTGCGCAACGGATCGAGCGAACCGGCCCGGATCGCAGCCCTTGAGGGGTTGGCCCGGGTTGACCGCGACCAGGCGGCGATTGCCGCGCTTTCCCTGCTCGATTTGCATCCCAATGCGACCTCGTCGGAGCTGAAGGCCGCGGCCTGCGACGTTCTCGGTTTCAGCAACTCATCCCGGGCCGGCATCGCCGACCGGGTAGAGACCTCGTGTCTGCGGGTGTTGCGCAGCGATCCGTGGTGGGGCGCCCGGGTCGCTGCCGCCTGGGCACTGCTCCGCCATCGGGTGCGGTCTGCAGTGCCGGTGATCGGCGAACAGCTGGGCGATGGCAGTGGCGTTCTGGCTGAGGCGCTCCGACCCTTGCTGGCGGTGGCTTGTGGAAACCAGGCGGAACAACGGAGCCGTGAGCCGGTCCGCGACGGCTCCCCGCTCAGCAATGCCAAGACCTTTGCGCAATGGTGGCGGACGATCGGCCTGGACCGCGATCCGGTGGTCCCCGGCCTGGCCTTCGCCGGAACCGATCTGCGTCTGCTGGATGCCTCGGGCCGAGGCCGGGTTGCGGTTTATCTGCTCGACATTTCCGGAAGCATGCGCGATCTGGGTGCCGGCAAGGACCGCAAACCGCTGAGCAAGCGCAGCGGCGCCGCGGCCGAGCTGCGGCGCAGCCTGTTGTCGCTGCCGGCCGATGTCCGCTTCACCATCGTCTGCTTCAACGATGAGCTGCATCCGTGGATGCCGGCACCGGTGCGAGCCTCGTGGCGGGCCCGGGCCGCCTGCATCGACCGCCTCGCCGCCACTGGCGCCAACCGCGGCACTGCCACCTGGCCGGCGTTGGCTGCGGCCCTGGCCATGCCCCGGGCGGATTGTGCGTTCCTGCTGACCGACGGGATGCCTTCGGTCGGCGACCCCAAGGACCCGGCAGGCATCGTCGCCGCCTTGGCGGCTGAGAATTCCCTGCGTACTCCAGCGATGGTCGTCCACACCGTGGGATTCCATGTCGTTGCCGCCCAGGCGCATGCCGCCCAAGGGCTGCTTACCGAGCTCGCCGCAGTCAGCGGCGGAACCACCTGCACAGCGGAATGAGCACTATGCGCGTTCGTCGAATCGGGATTCCTTCCATAACTATTCGGCGATTCGAATCGTGGCGTCCGTGGCATGCGCTGCTCGGCGTCCTGCTGCTCTGGTCCCTGGAGGTCGATCTGATCGCGGAGGACCTGCCCCGAGCGCGACGCGATGAGCTGGCCGCGACCTTGTCCAAGGCGGACGAGGCGACCAGGCTGAGCGCGGTGGTCGAGGCCGGTGCCTGCCAGGGGCCGAACGCGCTGGCGGTGCTCACCGCGTTGCTCGCCGATCGTCGTTACACCGTTCATTCCTCCGCCGGCCAGGCGCTGCTCCGTACGCCGGGTGGGGCTGGGCAGACCAGCGGCGCCCAGATTTTGGTTGGCCTGCTCAGCCATCGTGACGGCCGGATGCGGGCCAAGGCCTTGCCGTGGGCGGCCCAGGCCGATCCGGCGGCGGTGCTCAAACTGCTGCCGACGCTGGTCGCCGACCGTGAAGCGGCGGTGCGTCGGGCGTTGCTTGCGGCGTTGCTCGAAACCCCCGCGCTGCGCGAGTCGATGCTGGCTAGCGACCCGGCGATCCAGGCCCTGGGCAAGCTGGCCAGCGACCGGGATCTGGCGGTGCGCCTGGCAGTGAATCAGGTCGCCGCCCTAGCGGCCCGCGACGATCTGGCGAAAACCGTGCTTTCCAGCGCAGCGCAGGGCGGTGAGACCATCCTGGTCGATGCCGCGGTGCGGCTCGCTGCGACCAGCCAGAAGCCCTTGGTGATCCAGGTCCTGAACCGGATCCTGAGCCATCCGCAGGTCGAGATCCGTGCAGCCGGAGTCGAAGCGCTCGGCCTGGTCGGAGGCGATGCGGCGATTCCGACGTTGCTGGCGGCACTCAATGCCAACAGCGGCGGCAAGTTCGCGGAGGTCCGCGCCGCCATCGCCGATGCCATCGGTTTCATCGCGCCAACCGATCCGGCAGTGGCGGCGACCTGCGAAAAACCTCTCGCGTTGATCGCGTCGCAGGACAACTGGTGGGGCGCCCGCCAAGCCGCCGGTTGGGCGCTGCTCCGCCTCGGGTCGAAACTGGCGCCACCGGCATTGATTCTCGGTCTGGGCAAGGACGGCGACGCTGATCATCGCGACTTGCTGCGCACCGCGACCGGCGAGCGCTGGAAAGATGCCGGCGATTGGAAACGATGGTGGACCGGCGTCGCCAAAGAATGGAAAGGCGAGCGAATCTTCACGGTCGACGAGGTCACCAACCTGACCATCTACCAGGTGACCGATGCAACCCGCGGCGTCGCCTTCGCCATCGAACTGCCCGAGGACAATCAGATCCGCGATGTCCCCACCGCCGAGGGCGGCACCGAGCAGCGCACCATCGCGGAGACCGTGCGCTATGAACTGTGGCGGCAGGTCAGCCGGTTCGAGCCAGGCACGCGGTTCTGCGTCGCGATCAACCGCAGCTGGTGGCGTCCGACTCCGCTGCGGGCGACTTGGAGAAACAAGGCGCTGCTCAAGGACATGCTCGACCAGGGTCTGGCCGGAACCCACCCGTGCCAGGAACCGGTGGAGGAAAGCCTCGATCAGCCGTTGTGCGAGTCGGTGGTCTGGGTCTGCCGCGGCGATCCGAGTTTCAAAGGCAGTGTGGGCGGACCTGAGACCGTCGCAGCCATCACCAACCACAACTTCGACCGAGCCGATCCCCGCCGGCTGCACACCGTCGGCCTGTGGTTCGCGCGCTCGGACCGGCAGTACGATCCGGTCGCTGAGAAATCCCTGACCGATATCGCCGCCGCCAATGGCGGTTCGTACAAGGCGATCCGCTGACCGAAGTGTTTGCGAAAACGCCGCGACGATATTCAGTAAAAATACAACTTATTTTTGCGCTATTCCTGCTCCGCCAGATGCAGGTGGGTCCCCGGTCCTTTCGGAAATGAGGACACCTGTCCGCCATCCGGACGTTGGCCCTGCTGGGCGTATGGGTTTCGGCTTATCGGGTGGCGGTTGAGTCTTTCAAGAGTTGGTCGAATTTGCTGCTGGTCACGGCATACTCCTCGA
>BJHQ01000034.1 GCA_014193115.1 Planctomycetota bacterium
GGACGATGCCGCGGGCGTAGCTGTTGTTGGCGACCTCGTAGCGTGCCCGGTTGCGAAGAATCCGGCGGACGGCCGGCGACGCCGCAGCGTCCGCCGAAAGCCCGTCCGCCAGAAGCCAGTGACGATGATTGTCAGTCGTGGTCTGCGCCGCGTCGTAGCGGGCGCGAATCACCCGCCCGCGACCCCCAGGGGCGGCGGCGTTGAGTCGGCCGATGGCTGCGGTCCGGCGTTGTCCACGCGGGGCGAACAGGCCCTCGATGAACCGGCCGACAATTCCCAGGCCGCCTTCGCGGCTGATGGGGCTCACGCCGCCCCCGGGGGGACGATCTTGCTGATGACGATGCCGCGACCTTTGCGCCGCACTGCCGCCTTGCTCGCCAGATAGCGGTCAGCCGCGATCTGGTCAGCGAGGTTGTGTTGGACCACCGAGCCGGTGTCGCCGGTGACCTGCTTGGGTCCCGTGGCGTTCTGCTCGATCGCTTGCTCGGTTGGGGTCGGGTCGGGCATGGGGAAGAAGCGGGGTTCCGCTTCTGGTTATATCCCCCGCCTTTCGTCCAACTGTCCTGACCAATTTGCCCGCGACCTCCGGGCTCGCGGTTGCCTATTCGTTTACTTCCGCCGCGATCTCTGGTCCGTCCCGGCGCACATCGCCGATGGCCTGGCTGATAGGCCAGCTCCTCCACGCCTCGGCGGGGGGCGTTGTGATCAGGTCCTGGGCTGCTGCCGGGTCGGTCAGCCACGCGCCGGTCTGCTCACGCCCGATCACCAGCGGCATGCGCTCATGGACAGGTGCTACCACCGAGTTGGCGGGGACAGTCATCAGGATCACCTCGCCGCCGCGAGTACCATCGGCTGCAATTCGGAGCGACCACAGGCCGGCGATGGCGAACAAGCCGCCGGCGCAGGGAGCGAAGGCGAAGGGCGTCGGCTTGGCTTTCGCCTGCGCGGCGGGGCGCCATTCGTAGAACGCCGTGGCCGGAATCAGGCAGCGTCGGGTTGCCAGTGACGGCTGAAACATCCGCTTGGCGTGGGCTGCCTCTCCTCGGCAGTTCACCAGGAGTCGTCCGCCCAATGCGTCGGGGTTCCAGCCCCAGCGCATCAGTCCGAGCCTGCGCGAGCGCTGATCCTGGATCAGGACCGGGATCCGCCGGGTCGGCGTGATGTTCCAGGACGGCGACCATGGCACTTCGAAGCCATCGGAATCGAAGGTGGCGCGCATGACGGGGATGGTCACAGAATTGGCAAAGCGACCGCACATGCCGGATCAGACCGGAAAGCCGACGGCCGGCCACGGTCAGGCAGCGGCCGACAGACCCGCTGCCCCACAGGACGTGCAGGCTGGTCAACCCCCATTCGGGTTCGAGCAAGGGAAGGAAAATACGAAACTTTAGAAGTTGGACCTGATTACAAGAATGGAACGTCTTTGATCCCTGCCTCAATAAAGACTTCATATACTATTGACATTGTAACTGTCGCCGAAACAGTAGAAAGCCTCCCATGAATGATTCCATTTCCCGTATGGGCAATCACCACAAGATGAAATGGCATATTGGCGAGAGGGAGCAACAGACAGGCGGGGGCGGGGCTGATTGCCAATTGATTTGCATGGACACGCTTTTCGAAGATTATGCCAATAATAAATGCAATAATTTATTATCTCATTGTGGAATTGGTTCAATTAGCATCCTTTGCGCGGGCGAAACTGGGTTCCTTTTGGATACTGATAGGCTAGACGGTATTGCAGTGTGGTCCAATATACCCTCCATTATCCATTTTATTGGATGGTATCCTAGTTGGGCTACCTCGATACAAACTATGGACTCAAATCATTTGCTGGACCATATACCGTTTATTTTTTGGGGTGAATGCTCTTCGATTTCTGAATCGTCACTACAATTTGAAAAACCCAGAATAACTCGTTTTATCCGAGAACTGTTCTCTCGGCAAATATTTTTTGACTTATTCGATGAGCTCGCCGTTCCGCCTTTAAGAACCTTCTTGACGAATATTCGTCGCTGACCAAGCGGAGGTATGCGTGTTTATTGAGTATCCCTACCCATGGTCGAAGGAAAACTTTCTTGATGAATTTGATGCAGTATACTCCGAGTATCGTCGAAGAGTTCTTCCGTTCTGTAAACTCGTAAGGGATTTACCTGGGCAAGACTGGAATATGGTGAATGGGCAATTTGAGTCGCGTGGCGCGATTCATATACGAGCTCAAGGAATGTACCTTGCAACGTATGATTATGCTACAAAAACCATGTTATGGTCAAAATTTAACGAAAGCCTTGAAGGTGAGCCATCGATGAATCCGGTTTTATATCGCGCCGAATGGAAGGAGGCGCAGACCTTCAAAAAGAAAAAGGTCAAAGGACGTGAGTATGGCAATTGCATAATGGCCCCACTTATGCTCGCGATGTTGAAGCATGATGGAATATTCTTTCGGTCATATATTCGAGGGCCCGTGTCCATATACCTGTCCTTATCCAATATACAGGTACTTTAGTGAACCGATAACGGACAGGTATTTTGCTCAAAATGAGTCGGGGCTCAATTGATACCTCCGGAGGCACCCGATGTCGGCGTAGTAGGGGTCGTGGGCGTGGGCGGCGATCAGGCGGTCTACCGACTTGCTTGTTGCTTGGCCGACACGGAAGGCATGCCCACACCAAAATAGAAATAACATAATCCAGTCGGCGGCTCTTCTACCGCTGCCGAGGAAGTGCTGAGAGTTTGATCCGCGCCTTGGGGGCGTTTGGGGAGCGTCTTTCAGTGGGCAGCGCCGTTCCCGCCATCGACGCAGCAACTGCGCAGCCGACGACTCCGTCGAGCCAGTGGTTGTCGCTGCGTTCGGGTCGCAGCTTCCATTCGTCGACTTCGCGGCCCCGGCCGGTGGTGCGGATGCGGTACTCCGCAGTCAGGTGCTCGGCGAGCAGCCGGTGGCGCTCGGGGTCCTGGCCGAACAGCGAGAGCCCGCCGGGGTCGCCCATCGCCACCGCCAGGCGCGCATGCAGGAAGGTCTTCCAGTGGTTGGCGTCGTAGAGGACGTGCCGCACCGTGCGCCGGCCGGCGACACTGGGGATGCGCCAGTGGTAGCCGACCCGGTCGCCTCGTTTGCGTGGGAGGTCGCTGAACGGGATTGACGCGGCGCCGACAAAGCGGCCATGGCTGGGCATGAGGATCCCGGCATGCGCCGATTGCCGGCAGAACTCATAGACCACGTCTGTGCTCTGACCCCAGTTGGCATCGATGAGCAGCCGCTCGATGGTCAGCTCGGCGCCGTCGTCGCGCAGCCAGCGCCGG
Organism: Planctomycetota bacterium; assembly: GCA_014193115.1. Classification (GTDB taxonomy): domain Bacteria; phylum Planctomycetota; class UBA11346; order UBA11346; family UBA11346; genus BJHQ01. Next base: position 3,304 of record BJHQ01000034.1, read on the forward strand.
GCCAGCAGGTCGCCAATGCAGTGGCCGAGGGCGGCGTGTATCGCGCCCTCGATGCCGGCTGCCGGTGTGGCTGCGGACAGCGTGTGGCGCAGGTCGCGCAGCGTGAAATAGGGCCGCTTCTGGTCGGGCCAGGTGCCGTAGTCGAGGACGACGCCGGTGAAGTCGTCCTCCCACGCGCACACCACCCAGAACAGCGCCTTCTGCTGGACGTCGATAAAGGCGGTCAGGTGCTGGGCGCCGGCGGGGACCTGGCCGCGCTCCAGGCCGTTCAGCCGGGCGGCGATTTGTTCGGCGGTGATCTCATCGCCGGCTTCGGCACGTTCAGGCAGCGGCTCGTTCTGGTACTCGGCGAAGAATGCGGCCTCGTCCTGGAGGCGCAGGTTCATGGCGTGTTGGATGGCAGACACCTCGTCGTGGTTGAATCGCTCGGGCCAGGCGACCTGCGCGCCGGCGTCCATCGCCATGCGGTTCTCGCGGTAATATGCAGTGGCATCGGCTAGACCGTGGCCAGCGCGCAGCCCGTCGGCCCGCAGCCGGGCGTAGACCTCCCAGAGTTTCGTGGCCGTGGGCCAGGCATTGACCATGCGGGTGCGCTCGCCGTTCCATTCGGGGTGGGCGTCGCGGTCGAGGATCCGGTCGGCCATGTCGCCCGGTCGGATCACGGTGCAGGGCATGACGCCAGCGATTTTCTTGCCGGGTCCGGCCAGGCCGAGCACCGCGCCGGCGAGGATGGCTTCCCGGTGCTGGCATTGGCTGAGGCTGCGCGCCGACTCGTCGGTCTGCGGGTCATCCAGGACCACCAGCGACGGGCGCGCGGCGCGGCCATCGGCGCGCTTGAACTTCATACCCCGGACGCGGCCGGTGATGCCGGCCACCTTGACGATGGCGCCCGAGGCCGGCGAGCCGGGGATGGTGGGCAGGACGATCTCCTTGGCGGTCCAGCCGATGTGGGTCCGCTCGCCGCGATAGAGTTGGCCGCCAGCGCGGTGCGGGATGCCGTCCAGAGCGTGGATCGGGAACACCGCCTCCGGGAAGTCGGCCAGCAAGAGATCGTTGGTTTCCAATTCGGTTTTAAGTGAGTCGAGCATGTCGGCGGCGTGGGCTTCGTCGGAGCCGACGAGCATCACGAAGTCGCGGTGGCCATAGAGGATCGCCCACAGGCAGGCATTCTCGGCCAGGGTGCTCTTGCCGCTGGACCGTGGCATGGCCAGCGCGAACAGCCCGCCCTGGACCACGGCCTGCTCGATGCGGGCGATGACCTTCCGGTGGTCGGCAGACCACGGCAGCGTGAACAGATGGGGGAAATAGTGCGTGCAGAACGCCGTGAAGTCGCGTCCGCTGACGGCCTTGCGGGTGGGGTCAGCGACCGGCGGCAGCTCGCCGATATCGCGGCCGGCATCTGACATCGCCCGCTTGCGCTGGGACGCTGCCGCCCGGTGGGCGAGGTAGTCGCGCTCGGGATCGGCGGCAGCGACCGGGGCCGCCATGAGGTCAGACAACCAGGCGAAATATCGGTAGAGGTCCACCGTCCTGCCGTCACCGATGCGCAGGCCGGCCCGGGTGCGGTGATCGCGGAGACGGCGCTCATGGATCGCCGCGCCCTGGCTGGTGGTGTTGATGAGCTGGACCAGATCGCTGGGCCGCAGGTGGCGGAGGTCACGGATCATGACGGCCCTCCCGGCGTGCCAGCTCCTGGAGCATCCAGGCGCCATAGGCGATGAGGTTCACGGTCCCATCAGGATTGGCGGGCGCACCGGCAGCCAGCTCGGCGCGCAGGCGCTCGGCGGTCAGGTGGCGGGCCCCAGCACGCTGGAGGATGGCCACCACCTGATCGATGCTCAGCCGCGTCAGTGCCAGGCCAGGATCGGGGTTGCTCATGACTGTCCCCAAACCGGAGGCCATGCCCAAACTGTGCTCATATTGGCGACGCTACCCCCGGGCGTCCGTTTGCTTACATTGCCGGGAAGGAACCGCGACTTTGTCCAAAAAATCAACATCGGGTTTTGTTCCTCGCTGGTGGGCAGGTGGCCATGGTCAGTAACGCTCTTCATTGATTCCCCACTGTTCCTGTTCCTGACCCCCACGCCCCTATAGGGCGCGTGGGGGAGTCAGGAACAGACTCAGGTAACGGTTTGTTCCTTGTTCCTGAC
>BJHQ01000035.1 GCA_014193115.1 Planctomycetota bacterium
TCACACCCGTTCCCATTCCGAACACGGCCGTTAAGCCCGCTGGAGCCGATGATACTCTTTAGGGGAAAGTAGGTAGCTGCCAGGATTTTTTCCCAACCCGCCCGGGTACTCCCCGGGCGGGTCTTTTTTTCTATCGCTTCATCCACGGAGTCATCCCATGTCCGTCCGCGTGCGCATCGCTCCCTCTCCCACTGGCGACCCACACGTCGGGACCGCGTACATCGGCTTGATCAATTATTGCTTCGCCAAGCGCCACGGCGGAAAGTTCATCCTGCGGGTCGAAGACACCGATCAGACCCGGTGCACGCCTGAGTCGGCCCAGGCGATCTACGCATCGCTGCGTTGGCTTGGTCTGAACTATGATGAAGGCCCGGATGTTGGCGGCGATCGTGGTCCGTATGTCCAGTCTGAACGGGTCAAACTTGATCTGTATCGGAAATTTGCTGAGCAGCTGGTCGACCAGGGCGATGCCTATTACTGTTTCTGCTCGGCCCGCGAACTTGACGTGATGCGAAAACGCCAGCAGGCCAATGGCGAGCCGATCATGTATGATCGCCGCCATCGCGGCATCGACCGGAACGAAGCCCGGGAGCGCGCCGCGAAAGGCGAACCCTATGTCGTGAGGATGAAGGCTCCGCTCAACGGCGAGTTCGTCTATCGCGATCGCTTGCGCAAACAGCCGGTCGTGAAGGGCTGGAAAGAGATCGATGATCAGGTGCTGCTCAAATCCGATGGCTGGCCGACGTATCACCTTGCCGCTGTTGTTGATGATCACCTGATGGGGATCACCCATGTGATCCGAGCAGAGGAATGGCTGAATTCCCTGCCCAAGCACATTTGGCTGAATGAGCGATTGGGCTTCACCGCTCCTGAATACGTCCATGTCGGTCTGCTGCGCAACGCCGACAAATCGAAGATCAGCAAACGGAAGAACCCGACCAGTCTGCTCTGGTACCGCCGCCAGGGGTTCCTGCCTGAGGCGCTCCTCAATTTTCTCGCACTGCTCGGCCACAGCCATCCCGAGGGGAAGGAGAAGTTCTCAGTCGAGGAGCTCGCCGCGGTTTTCGATCTCGACCGGATCAATGTCGCAGGACCGGTATTCGACCTGGCCAAGCTCCGGCACCTGCAAGGCCAGTGGTTCCGCGAACTGTCAGCGGAACGGATGAAGGAGGAAATCCATCGCGCTGTCGATGCCAGGATCGACCAATTGCTGCCGATGCTCAAGGAGCGCATGGCGTGCGGCGGAGATTATCTCACCCAGGTGGAACCATTCTACGCTGATCAGGTCCAGCCTCATGCCGATGACCTGATTCCGAAGGGGTGGGACAAAGCTGATGCGACGGCGGTGTTGGCCGAGGTCCAGAAGCTGGTCAAGTCGTACCTGGCCGGGGACAATCCGGTCTGGGACGCCCCATCGGTCGAAACGCTGCTCCGCGAAGCGATGACCGAACGAAGCCTGGTCCCCGAAGGCGCCACCGATGCCCAGCGCAAAGGTGCAGCGCTTTGGCAGCCAAAAGGGCTGTTCATGCTGCTGCGTGTGGCGGCGACCGGCCGCAAGGAATCACCTCCCTTGTTCGATACCTTGGCCGCTATCGGCGGACTCAAGTTGGTCGAGCGCCTCGGTCATGCTCAGCTGAAATTGCGCTGATCTGGTGGTTCAGCTTGCTGCTGACGCGGCTCCGGCGTGGCCTTGCCCGGCCTGGATCGCAGTGAGGGCGATGGTGTAGACGATGTCCTCGACCAAGGCACCGCGGGACAGATCGTTCACCGGTTTGGCCATGCCTTGCAGCATCGGTCCCATGCTGACCACGCCGGCGCTGCGCTGGACCGCCTTGTAGGTGACATTGCCGGTGTTCAGGTCGGGGAAGATCAACACCGTGGCCCGACCGGCGACCAGCGAATTCGGCGCCTTGCTGCGTCCGACCTCGGGATTTACTGCGGCATCGTATTGGAGTGGCCCGTCGATCAGCAGGTCGGGGCGCAGTTTCTTCGCCAGCGCAGTGGCTTCGCGCACCTTTTCAACATCGACGCCGGTTCCGGATTCGCCGGTGGAATAGGACAGAATCGCCACCCTGGCGGGGATGCCGAACGCGATGGCGCTGTCGGCGCTCTGAATAGCGATGTCGGCAAGCTGTTCTGCGTTTGGATCGGGATTGACTGCGCAGTCTCCGAAGACCAGCACCTGGTCGGGCAGGCACATGAAAAAGATGGAAGAGACGAGGGAAACGCCAGGTGCGGTCTTGATGATCTGGAGCGCGGGCCGGATGGTGTGGGCGGTGGTATGGACGGCTCCAGACACCAAGCCGTCGACTTCGCCCAGGTGCAGCATCATCGTTGCGACCATGATCGTGTCGCCCAATTCCGACGCTGCGATCGCTGGCGTCATGCCTTTGTGTTTGCGAGCGGCCACCAGGGATTCCAAGTAGCGTGGCGCCGCTGCCGAAGCATCGACGATCTCTATGCCCTCTGGCAAGGCGACGCCTGCGCGGGCGGCGCTGGACCGGATCAGGGCAGGATCGCCGAGCAGCACGCAGCGGGCGATGCCGCGCTGGTGACAGATCGCCGCCGCTGCGAGGGTGCGGGGCTCGTCGCCTTCGGGAAGAACGATGCGGCGATGGGAGGACTGGGCCTGGGTGATCAGGCGGTGACGGAACGCAGGCGGCGACAGCCGTGGTTCGCGTTCATTGCGTGCAAGGCTTTCCAAAAATGTCCGGTCGAAGCGGTCGGCAATGGCGGTGGCAACCATGTCCACCCGCTCGGTGTCGTCGGCCGCGATCGACCGGTCGAGGTCGTTGACCGCTGTGGCGGCGGCGAACGCCCCGAGATCCACTGCCAACAATGGTAACCCGGTGGCCAACGCCGGCTCGCACAGCTTCAACACACTGACGTCGGGTTCGCGGCCGCCGGTGAGCAGTACGGCTGCGAGGTGGGTGCCGGTGAGCGCGGCGAGACTGGCCGCAACCAACAGATCCTGCCGATCGCCAGGGATGATCAGCAGCGTACCTGCGGTCATCGCCGGCACTGCATTGGGAACGGTGCTCGCTCCCAGGGCGATCTGATGAATGCGTCGGCGTTGCAAATCACCAGCGCGCAGCACCCGTGCCGGCAGCGCGTTCACCAGATCTAGAACACGGGGCGCGGAAAACCGCGGGTCATCGGCGATGATCGCCAAGCAGCGTTGGCCTTCATCGCGCAGCGCGGATGCCAGCCGTTCGCGTTCTGCATCAGCGAGGAGCGGTGCCGACTCCAGGGCCAGCACGCCGCCATAGGCGTCGGCAAATCCCCGTGCGTGGACCCGTCGATGGGCGACCCGGTTGAGCACAGCGCCTGCGATCCGGCCATCGCCGAACGCCCGTCCGGCGATCGCTATTGCTTCGGCGGCCGCAGCGGGCTCGCGTCCGCCTGGGATGCCGACCAGGACCACTTGAGCATCGAGGGCCTTGGCCATCAGATTATTGACCCGAGCGGCATAGAACATGTCGGAGGCACCGACCAGGGCCTCCACCACCAGCACATCGCAGGCGCCGGCTTGATCGGCCACAGCCACCACCCGTTCCATCAGAACCTGGTCTTCGCCGGCCGACAGCAGCGTTTCCGCTTCAGCCATCGCCATGGCCGGTGGCGGCAAGCGCAGCGTCGCCATGGCGATCAACGCCAGGCTGCGATCGACCTGTTCGCCAACCACCGGCTGGGCTATCGGCTTGCAAAAAGCGATGCGCACGCCGAGCCGGTCAAGCGCCCGGATCAAGCCGAGGGCGACGGAGGTCAACCCGACCTGATGGCCGGCGGGAGCGACGAGCAGCGTCTGGCGCATGGGACACCTCCCGTGTCAACGTAGCGAGGCGCCAAGAACCGCCATGGTGAGGCAGTCTTCGCCGATCCTTCTTCCCTCTCAATTCATTCTATCAAAATGCTTAGCTCCGGTCATCAGCCTGCCGTCCACCTTGACCATCACAACGCCAAGTTTTCTTGGGATACGGACAGATGTCCGCCCCTTAAGAGCTAAGCCTATCGTAATCGCCCAAAAGACGAGGACCCTTCTGGGTGTAATCACCCAGCGGCGACACGCCGCCAGCCCAGAAGGAATCCCCATGCAGATCGTTCACGAAGTCCGGGAGGCGCAATGCGATGCCCGGCTGACCATGAAGACCCAGGACCAGACGTTGATGCGTTTGGCGATGGAAGGCGC
>BJHQ01000036.1 GCA_014193115.1 Planctomycetota bacterium
CTACATCGCCATCGATGCCGCCACGACGCATCTCTACGACCCCGGCACGAAGATCCACATGGAGAACGCGCTGAAACAGGGCGCCACCCCGGCCGAGATCATGGAGGTCCTTGAACTGACCAGCGTCCTCGGCGTCCACACCATCTCGGTCGGACTGCCGGCGCTGCTGGATGAGCTGAAGCAGTGGGAAGAAAAGGCCTGAATGCCCCAACCGGTGCTGGGCGGGTCCAACCCGCCCGGTGCTGAACCCGTCCTTCAGAAATTCTCCTCCTGGCACGGACCGTACCATCACCGTCGTGGTGACCGAAGGGCCATCACCCACGACTTTCTCCTGACCAGAACTGCAAGTCGTGGATGGTGGGCGTGCGCCCACCACGACGGGGATGGGTCCGTTTGGGATGCCAGGCGACGCATTTCTTTTCCTGATTACGCATAAACCTCAGCCAATTTGAGCAACCGATAAGGCATTGGTGTTGTTCGGACACTTGCCCAACAGAGGCGAGGAAGCATTGCTGCGAGGTCGTATCGTCTGTTGAATCTGTATTCGAATTCGGCCAGGTATCGCGGGACATGCTTGCTGTCGATCGACCGGTAGGTGCCGACGATCGCGGCTTTAATATTGCCGAGCGCGGTGTTCACCCATTTGAAAGCCGGCGTGCGGGCGGCGGCGGCACCGCTGCCGGTCTTGATGGCTTGGTGGGTGCATCCGGCGTTGGTCACGCTGGCGAAGCAAGCCAGGCCATCGCTGACGACCTGACAGGCTCGATTGAAATTTCGCTTGGCGAACCCAGACAGGGCGTCGCCGGAAAATGTGGCGACCCGGCCCAGCTTGATGCTGACCGGCTTGCCCTCCACCGTCGTCTCAACTGCGGCGACGAACGGCGTTTTGCCGGCTGCCCCGCGCCCTCGTTTGCCGCCGGAGCGTTCACCGCCGAGGTAGGCATCGTCGATCTCGACGCGTCCGGTCAGTTTCTTGGTGGCATCTCGCTCCATCATGACTTGTTGGAGCTTGTGCTTGACCTTCCAGGCTGTCGTCTGAGTTACGCCAAGGCGTCGGCCAAGCTCGATGCTGGAAATCCCCTGCTTGGTTTGGGTCATGTGATACATGGCGCGAAACCAGGTGCGCAGCGGCAGCTTGGTCGCAGCGAAGATTGTCCCGGCGATCGGTGAGGTTTGCCGACGGCAGGCGGTGCATTGAAAGAGGTCTCGGCTCTTAACCAGGCAATGGGTCCTTCCGCCACATGCGGGGCATTCGAACCCGTTTGGCCATCGAAGTTGGATGACAGCCGCGCGGCATTGGTTCTCGGTTCCGTATTGGTGCTCGAAGGCCGGTTCGCTGAGGCCTTTCTGGAACTGCACCATATTGCGAGCCATCGGGTTTCCTTCTCAGCCAGGATTGTTCATGGTTTGTACCATACGAGATCGGGCTGAGGAAGGTGCGTAATCAGGACTGGAAATGGCCAAAACTGGCGTGTCAGCGACCACGATGCTGGCGGATCTGCCACGGCATTGCGATGTGGGAACCAAACAAAACGCTAAAGGCCACAAGGAGTCCTGGATCGGCTATAAGTTGCAC